>NZ_AP018290.1:2741613-7541613 GCF_002368415.1 Calothrix sp. NIES-4105 | reverse complement strand
GGTGAACGACCTTTCGGACGTTAAACCAACTGATTGGGCGTATACTGCGTTAAAGTCGTTGATGGAACGTTACGGTATTTTATCGGCATATCCTGACAAAACATTTCGCGGCAATAAACCAATGACGCGGTATGAGTTTGCAGCAGCACTGGCGGCAACTCTTGATAAAATTGAAGGAATACTCGGAACAGCTATAGGTGATCAATATGTTCGGCAAGATGCGATTACTGTTCGGCGCCTGCAAAAAGAGTATGCTTCTGTATTAAGCCAAGTTAGGGAGCGTATTGACACGACTGAGTATAAAGCTGCCGAACTCGAAGCAAATCAATTTTCGACGACAACTAAACTCTCTGGGCAACAAATTGCTGCCATTACAGGAGGAAGCAGTGCCAATAGTACTATTGTTTTGCGTACTCGTTTGAATTTAATAACAAGTTTCAATCAAAGAGATGTACTGTTTACGCAGTTAGAGTCAGGTAACAACGGTGGTGATGCTGTAGGAGCCGAACAGCGGGAAGGGTTTAATTTATTAGGTAGTGTAGGTTTATTTGCGAATGCAGGTGGACTTGATTATAGTGATTATGAGTCAAATTTGAAATTAAGGCGCCTGTATTACACGTTTCGTCCCCAGGATGACTTAGCGGTGACAGTAGGTGCAAAAATGGCGCCACGCGATTTTATTGATAAAAACTCTTATGCCAACGATGAAGGACTTGATTTTAGTTCCGGTATATTTTTAAATAATCCGCTTATCGTCCAAAATCAAATTGACCGTGCATCAGGTGCAGGTGTTGCCGTAGCATGGAACCCTTCATATAGTAAATTTGCAGCGCGCGGTCTTTATATAGCAGCTTCTTCTGATCAACCAAGTCAAGGGATAGGGGGAGATAGGCGCCAAGCGAGCGTAGAAGTTGAATATGCTCCCAGCAATCAGCTAAAATTAAAATTACAATATACTAACGCTCAAGTTAACGATACTGATATCAACGCTGTTGGTGTTAATGCCGAGTATCGACTGAATCTAAATACTGGATTTTTTGGAAGAGTTGGATACGGAAGCTACGAAGGATTTAACAACGCTATCAACCGTAATTTAGACGCACATCCTTTTAGTTGGTCAGTTGGTTTACAACAGCGTAATCTCGTGATACCGGGAACCCTTGCTGGAGTAGCAGTTGGTCAACCTTTTGTAACAGGTGACTTAGGAAACGCAACTCAAACCAACTTCGAGGCATTTTACAACCTTAGACTCAGCGATAGCGTCAGCGTAACTCCCATATTTACTGTCGTCACCAACCCCGACAACGACAAAGATAACGGCACAATTTGGCAAAGTACCCTTAGAACAGTATTTTCATTTTAACCTGGCGCCACCAACAATCCCGAAACGTCCCAATTTTTTGTTGGCGCCTCCAAATGCTTAAGTAAGCAACATTTCACCATACCGTCTTCAATCAAATGAAATATGAAACCGCTTTCACGCACCGTACCATTTTAAGAGTTAAGAGTTAAAATGAATATTTAGTATTAAACAAATCAACATCTCTTAACATGTCATAATCTTTTATGGTCAAACAGCTAGCTTATTGTACTAGTCTACAATAAAGTTGGCATTGACGCTTACGCTTTTAGCATGATGAAGCCTTACTGAAAAGGCGCCAAAATGCGAGTATAGATTATAGTCAAAAATTAAAACTTCTAACGTGTGCCGGTGCGTGACGCTACCAAGCATTTCAAAAGGAAGCTAATTATCTGGTGGTGTGACACAAACATACGCCGGTGCGTGACGCTACTAGGCATTTCAAAACGAAGCTGGTTATTCAGTTGCGTCACACACCCTACCTATTAACTCATAACTATTTAAAATGCAGCCTACAGACCCTGATAAATTTACTGATAAAGCTTGGGACGTTATTGTTAAGTCGCAGGATATCGTTCGTGCTTACCAACAGCAGCAGTTGGATGTTGAGCATTTAATTATTGCTGCCTTACAACAAGATAACGGTTTAGCCGCGCGTTTAATTAATCGTGCAGGCGCCGATTCTACTAAAATGCTACAACAACTCGAAGATTACGCGCGTCGTCAGCCAAAAGTTGCTCGTGGCGAACAGTTGTATTTAGGTCGCAGTTTAGACACGATGCTCGACCGTGCAGAAGAAGCACGGGTACGGATGAAAGATTCGTTTATTTCTGTGGAGCATATGCTCTTGGGTTTTGTTGATGATGAGCGTATTGGTAGAAAAGTTCTCAAAAATGTTGATTTAGATGTAGCGAAGTTAGAGGCTACAATTAAAACGGTACGTGGTAGTCAAAAAGTCACCGACCAAAACCCAGAGTCTCGTTACGAAGCGCTACAAAAGTTTGGACGTGATTTGACGGAAGCTGCAAAAGCTGGGAAACTTGACCCTGTAATTGGACGTGATGATGAAATTCGTCGAGTTATTCAAGTATTATCACGACGCAGTAAAAATAATCCTGTATTAATTGGTGAACCTGGGGTTGGTAAGACTGCTATTGCCGAAGCTTTAGCACAGCGGATAGTTAATGGTGATGTTCCTGAGTCTTTAAAAAACCGTCAGTTAATTTCGCTGGATATTGGTAGTTTAATTGCAGGCGCCAAGTATAGAGGTGAATTTGAAGACCGTTTAAAAGCAGTTTTACGTGAAGTTACTGAGTCGAACGGGCAAATAGTTTTATTTATTGATGAGCTACATACCGTTGTTGGTGCAGGTTCTGGGCAACAAGGTTCGATGGATGCCGGAAACTTACTCAAGCCAATGTTAGCACGTGGCGAATTACGGTGTATCGGCGCCAGTACTTTGGATGAGTACCGTAAATATATAGAGAAAGACGCTGCGTTAGAAAGACGTTTTCAACAGGTTTATGTAGACCAACCTACTGTTGAAAATACAATTTCAATTTTGCGTGGTTTGAAAGAACGTTACGAAGTTCACCATAACGTTAAAATATCTGACAGTGCATTAGTTGCTGCTGCCACATTATCCGCGCGTTACATTTCCGACCGCTTCTTACCAGATAAAGCTATTGACTTAGTTGACGAAGCTGCCGCACAATTGAAAATGGAAATCACTTCCAAACCATCTGAGTTAGAAACCATTGACAGACGGTTAATGCAGTTGGAAATGGAAAAGCTTTCCTTAGCAGGGGAAGAAAAAGCAACCAAAGAAACCAGAGAAAGATTACAGCGTATTGAGTCAGAAATTTCTAGCTTGACTGAAAAACAGCACGAATTAAATGACCAATGGCAAGGTGAGAAAAATATATTAGAAGCAATAAGTGCCTTAAAGCAAGAAGAAGAAAAGCTGCGGGTACAAATTGAGCAAGCCGAACGCGCGTATGATTTGAATAAAGCAGCGCAGTTAAAATATGGCAAGTTAGAAGGAGTGCAGCGCGAACGCGAAGCAAAGGAAACTCAATTAATAGACTTGCAAACCGAAGGTTCGACGTTACTACGCGAGCAAGTTACCGAAGCTGACATTGCCGAAATAGTTGCCAAGTGGACAGGTATTCCTGTAAACCGTTTATTAGAGTCAGAACGGCAAAAACTTCTACAACTCGAAAGTCACTTGCACCTGCGTGTAGTGGGACAAAGTGAAGCAGTCGAAAAAGTATCTGCTGCCATACGTCGCGCGCGTGCAGGAATGAAAGACCCCAACCGTCCTATTGGTTCGTTCTTATTTATGGGACCAACTGGTGTAGGAAAAACTGAGTTAGCGCGCGCTTTAGCACAGTTTATGTTTGACTCCGACGATGCAATAGTGCGTCTTGATATGTCCGAGTATATGGAAAAACACTCAGTATCTCGACTCGTCGGCGCGCCTCCAGGGTATGTTGGTTACGAAGAAGGAGGACAACTTTCCGAAGCAATACGGCGCCGTCCTTACTCGGTAGTACTTTTAGATGAAGTCGAAAAAGCGCATCCAGACGTATTTAATATACTGCTACAAGTACTTGATGACGGTAGAATTACAGACTCCCAAGGACGTGCCGTAGACTTTCGTAACACCGTCATTATTATGACCAGTAACATCGGTAGCGAACATATCTTAGATATCTCCGGGGACGATAATCAGTATGAAAAAATGCAAAACCGTGTACTAGAATCACTGAGAACACACTTCCGTCCCGAATTTGTCAACCGCGTCGATGACTTGATTATCTTCCATCCTCTCAGCCGTAGCGAAATGGGTCAAATTATTAGAATTCAACTCAAACGAGTTGAAAACTTACTCGCAGACCAAAAAATCAGCTTAGAAATATCTCCAAAAGCTTGCGAGTATTTAGTAGAAGTAGGTTATGACCCAACATATGGCGCCAGACCAATAAAACGCGCGATACAAAGAGAAGTCGAAAACACTCTAGCAACCAAAATTCTCGAAAACACCTTTGTCCCAGGAGACACCGTTGTTATCGACAAATCAGAACACGGTTTGTCTTTTGGTAAAAAGGCGCCTGCCAAAGTTACCATAACTCCAACAACCGTCCAATTAATAGAAACAACCTCAGAAGCCTAAGCTTAATTGAACTGCAACTCTTGTGGAACGGGCATCCTTGCCCGTCCTAATTCAACATCAACACATTAAAATATCCTTGGAATTAATTCCAAGGCTAATAGCGCAAGCGCGTTAAAACGCACTGAAATCAGAAGCTTAAAGACAATACAAGTCAAAAATTATAGAAAAACAGTAAATTTCCTCTCAATAAATTTTATTATATTTAAATGCTTAAATTCAAAGTTAGCATTAAAATATGAGTGACGAAGAAATAATAGGCTTTACCGACGGAGAGATTTACCAACGGCTTGGAGATATTATTGGTAGATTTAAACTGCTTGAGTGTGACAAGTGTGCTATGGCAATTGTACAATGGTTCAAGAGTTATGGTATTAATGGAACTCTTCTGAAGTTAGAAACAAAGTATGATGATGAAGATTTTGTTCTTAGTGAACGTTTAGAGCAACGTGGTATCGGAGAATCAATAACCAGAAATGGTATTCATTACGGGGTTGAAGTTAGGGGAAAAGTTTTTGACAATTTATCAAAAATGGGAATGCCTAGAGAAGATTGGATTAGAGATTTTCACTCCTTTAGCGACGAGTTTGAAATAGAAATAATTGAAAAATTTTAAAGATTATAGAACTACAACAAGGAGACAATATGAGTAAATTATACGAATTGCTAGAAAAAATTAAGCAAAGACCTGGAATGTATTTGGGTACTGCCTCAATAACTTCTCTAAGAATGTTTTTAGTGGGCTACCAATTTGCTCGTCGAGAAATGAGATTAGAAAATCAAGAGAGTGAAAGCGACTTTTATAAAAATTTCCAACCGTGGCTACAACAAAAATTCGATGTAAAAACAGTTAATTCTTGGGATAAAATTATTTTGCTCTACTCAGTAGACGAAAAAGAAGCTTTTACATACTTTTTCCAACTTTTAGATGAGTTTTTGAAACGAGACAAGACTTTAGAAGTTGACAAAAGCGATACTGTTCACTTACCAGCAGTTAAAGCTTAGTAAACAAAGATGCTGTGACATTATGACGCTTGTATATCCTCTGTGTTGGCGCCCAAATCAAACATGAAATCCGGAATGGTAAAGTAGGTTGGGCTTTTGAACGTCCAACCCTATTTTGTAATCTGACAACTTTACCTACCCTTAATCTGAAAACTTTAGATATAGAAGCATTTTTTGGGACAAGTAAAAAAGATGTATTTATCGAATTATTTCGCATTAATGGTGGACAGCATGGATATTACCTAGCAAACTTACTAGAGAAAAAATATTACTATTGCGGCGCCACTGAGAAAGACTTACAAGCTAAGTTTGAAGAACTATGTATTGGAGGATTTAAGTAATTTTTTGTACTTCTAAGCGTGTTTTTAGCTTTTCAGACTCCTAATTTTACCTCAAAACTTAGCTAGGCGCCTTGTCTGAGCTAATACCATTCATTTATTAAATTTAGTATAGCTCAACAATGAAATTAAACAATGTTATTCAAGTTTGGTGTAGATAACGCACTAAAAACATAATGTCATCATTTGATACAAATTTTGATACAAAAATCAACATGAACGTAATTGACTAACAAAGGAACTATAACTAATAATTGTCAGTAAGATGGCAGAATAAAGTGATGCTTAAAGATGAATGATTTCATAATAAATAAATTTAGTTATGTTATTGGTGCAGACCAAGCAACCCAAAACGAATTAATCAGTTGGATAACGATTTAACTACAGTATATTAACGAGTTTTTTGAAGGAGACAGAAGTAGAATAAGGGGAACAAAATGTGGAGATTGTGTTAGTAAAGTTGAATTCCTAGTAGATAGTGTGATAGATTCAGATGAGGCATCTTTGTTTAGAGGAGTAAGGGATGAAAGCGGTCTACAAGCAGGTGCAATAGTATCGAGGCAGTACGGAGTAATATATCCTGATATAGAACAAAGAGAGTATTTATCTGTTGACCCATTTACCACACCTCCTTGGAACTGTTTGGAGGGAGTTACATTTTCCAAAACAATAAAAGGAGCGGCAACTTGGTTAATGGCAGATATAATTCTTGAAGTAATAAACACTAATATTGAAGGAGTTACAAAATTATTAACAATTGACAGAGCAAGAAGTTTTTATGAAAAGATTGGCTTTCAGCCAAACCCTGATTTTGATAGAGAGATGATTTTAAGCAAGGAAGCAGCGCGATTATTTGTACAAAACCAACTACGTATAAGAGGAACAGCACAATGACACAAACGTCAGATAAAAACGAACTAACACCCGAAGAGTTAGAAAAATGGAAAGAATTAAATGAACTTGGTCTAACAGCAATAGCAGGTACACCTTTTTCAGAGGAGGAGTATGATGCTAGACTTCAATCAGTAATAGACGGAAGTTGTTTTGAGAAATACTTAAACAAAATATTGCGAAGAAAAGAGGAAACACTAAAAAAATTAGCTGCACTTGAAGAAACAGAACAGATGCTTAGAAAAACAATTGCAGAAATTAAAAATGGGGATAAGTGATGAACACTTCGTATTATAAATTATTTGACCTTCCAATTACCGAGAGATTGCAGATTTATAATTGCAAGCCGCTACAAATAACCTAATTCGCAGCTTTACAGTATACTACTCTGAATACGATACCAGTAGTTATATAGACGGCGATATCCTAATTTTTCATAAAGACGTACAGCTGGAGCATTTGCAGCCACAACCTGAACATATGCATCTTGCGCTCCAGCGATCCAAGCCCATGAAAGCATATTCGTTATTAATCTCGCTCCATATCCTTTGTTGCGAGATTGCTGCTGAGTAATTATATCAAAAATTCCAAAATAATTATTAAAAATAACACCCATGCCGCAAGCTATGGGCTGACCGTTTTCTTCAAGAATAGCAAATAGAGATTGTTTAGGGACTTGGCTAAGGATTTTTACATGATTTTCCTGAGTACGTAAATCAATTCCTGCAATACTACAGTAGGTATGCAGCCACAATTTCTGCTCAACAGCAATTAAAGATAGCGGTTGATTATGGCTAGAATCTAGCTTTTGATAAAGTACAAGCGATGGGTCAAGATATTTATAGCCTATATCAGCAAGATAAGAGTCTAATGATGGGTCATCAACAAATGATAAAAGTCTAAAAATGGTTGGTTGTCTTCGCTCTCTATAAAAAGACTCGCAATGCTGAATCACTGCAGGTAAATTTGCATTACTTGGAGTAAGTGCATTCACAGAATTAGCACGCTTTGTATATCCGTTGGCGAAGCGTATAATCCAGCCAAAGTAATCAATCTGCTCAAAAGCTTGCCAAGAGCTATAGGAGGCAAATTCGATGTCAGTTAAGGGATTCATTAGCCAATTACTCATACAGAGGGAGAAAATGTAGCATTTAGTGGAGTTTTAATCTGCGTAAACATACCGACAGTAGAATTAGGTTCAGCGCGTGTCAGGGGTTCTCCTGCATCCCCACCAGCACAAACGCGCGGGTCAATTGGAACTTGTCCTAGTAAAGGTGCTTGAAGTTCTTCTGCGAACTTTTGACCACCACCACTGTCGAAAATATGGGTTTGCTCACCACCACTGGGTATCGCTACGGAAGTTACGCTGCGTATTCTCAAAACAGTTGACTCGATATGTGTACTCCTTGGTGATTTTACTAATGTTGAAGCTGCTGGTACCAGTGTTGCTGATATTGACGGCGCCAAATATCGTTCATCGATAGGCGCCTTTTTATTTTTGCACTAATATTACACCGCTACCAGTTTGGCATTGATATTATCCATAACCTCGATTATTAATATCAAACGTGCGAATCCATGCGGCGCCAATATTCCTTGCTTAGTATTTGCTCTATTATCTAACTTTTGACCGCCACCACTGCCAGAAATATGGGTTTGCTCACCGGATAGCACGCAGGGTTTTAATTCCCTCAATTTTTGATTTCAGTGTTGCTACCATCTGTTGTTATCTCCGTTCTGAACCAGCATTCAGGCGCCTAAACAATAAGAGAAAGTAGGTTTTCTTTGGTAAATATCGATATTGTTGTATGAGCGCTCCGAGGGAAGCCTGGTTTTTGTGCAGGTAGTTAAGGGTAGGGTGCGTCACTACTACAATAATCTCTAATTTTAGATGTAGTTTTTTTTAGCACTAACGCACCATTAACAAATTTTAAATAGACCCCAGTTTTGGTTACACTTGCTGTAATTTGTGCGTAGTTTGAATTTTAGGTAGTGGTTCAAGTGGAGTATTGACGGGTAAATAACGGCAGTAGCAAATAATTATTGTTTCAAATTCATTTATAGGCAATTCTGATGGATATTCCTCAACTTTTGTAACTTCCCAATCACCGATTCTACTATGAGTACTGGCGCCAGGAAAATTTGGGTCAACGAATTGTTCGATTTTGTGAAACTCTCTTAACCTATAACCAGGTGCGGGTAGAGGAAGTGTTGAAGAATCGTAATGCTCGGCAAGAATGTCAGTACATGCTCCAGTATGTGCTAATAGCATACTTTTCCATTGTTCGCTAGAAGCATCCTCTGCCTTAAAAATTATATATTTACTCATAAATACTCAATTTTTTAGTATATATCTACTAAATAGATATTGACTACAATTAAAACGGATTGCGGATGGGCATCCTTGCCCGTCTCTCTGGATTGTAATAAAAAACCAGCTTTGTTTGTCCCTCTGGATTGTAATAAGAAACCAACTTTCCTTTGCTAAATATCAAGATTGTTATATTCAGTGATGGGGAAACCTGGTTTCTGTGAGGGAGGGTAGGGAAAACCGAATTTGGGTTTATCGGCAAACAGTACTTAGTAGTTAGGAGCCATCTGGCTACAGTTGCGCTTACAATCCATTATGGAAATGTTGTTAGGAATAGGTCTATCGAGCTATTCCCCATAAAACCCATTAAAATTTATTAGTCTTTCACACACAGGAATTATGCTAGAGCAAGGTACTATCAGTATTCATACCGAGAATATATTCCCGATTATTAAGAAGTCGCTTTACTCTGACCATCAAATCTTCTTTCGGGAACTTGTGTCAAACGCTGTGGATGCTATCCAGAAGCTCAGTATGGTATCACGCGCGGGTGAGTATTCAGGAGATATTGGTGAACCTGAAATCGTTGTTGCTATCGATAAAGATAAAAAAACGCTCTCAATTACCGATAATGGGATTGGGATGACGGCTGATGAGATTAAGAAGTATATCAACCAGGTAGCTTTTTCTAGCGCTGAAGAATTTATCCAGAAGTATAAGGGTGACTCTAACCAGCCTATTATCGGTCACTTTGGTTTGGGCTTCTACTCCTCGTTTATGGTAGCAAACCAAGTAGAAATCGATACTTTGTCATATAGAGACGGCGCCTCTGGAGTACATTGGAGTTGTGACGGTTCGCCAAATTTCACCCTGGAAGATTCTACACGTACTACTCGTGGTACTACTATTACGCTGCATTTGATGGAGGAGGAACTCGAATTTCTCGAAGAAGCGCGCGTTAAGACTCTGGTTAAAACCTACTGTGACTTTATGCCAGTTGCCATCAAACTTGATGGTGAGGTGCTTAATAGACAAAAGGCGCCTTGGCGTGAATCATCAAGTAATCTAAGTAAGGAAGACTATTTAGAGTTTTATCGATACCTGTATCCGTTCCAAGAAGAACCTTTACTTTGGGTGCATTTGAATACAGATTACCCATTTATTATCAATGGGATTTTGTATTTTCCGAAACTGCGTCCTGATGTAGATGTTACCAAGGGACAAATTAAGCTGTTCTGTAACCAGGTATTTGTCAGCGATAACGTTGAGGAAATTATTCCGCAGTTCTTACTACCCATGCGTGGTGTTGTTGATAGTACAGATATTCCGCTGAACGTGTCACGTAGTTCGCTGCAAGGTGATAGAACCGTTAAGAAGATTGGTGATTATATTGCCAAAAAGGTTGGTGATAGACTTAAAGAGCTTTACCGTGATAACCGTGAACAGTATGTAGGTGCATGGAAAGACTTGGGTACTTTTGTTAAGTTCGGCGCCCTCAACGATGAGAAATTTAAGAAGCAAGTTGAAGATATAATTGTTTTCCGCACAACTTATCAACCAAGCCAAGATACTCCAACTGTACAAGTACAAACTGATGATAGTGATGCTTGGCAAGATGTTAATGCAGGCGCCAAGTTACCTTATACCAATATTAAAGAGTATTTGGAACGTAACAAAGAGCGTCACGAGAATCGGGTGTTCTACTGTACAGACGAAGCATCACAAGCAACATACGTAGAATTACACAAGAGTCAAGGATTGGAAGTCCTATATATGGACTCCTTTATTGACACTCACTTTATCAACTTCTTAGAGCGGGAATACAACGACGTTAAATTTACGCGCGTAGACTCAGAACTTGATAACACACTCCTAGATAAAGAAAAACCAGCAGAAATAGTAGACCCCACCACAAACAAAACGAAGAGCGAAGTTATCAAGGAACTGTTCGAGAAAGCGATCAACAAACCCAAGTTGAATATCCGTACAGAATCCTTAAAATCAGATAATCCACAGGGCACACCTCCAGCAATGGTATTATTACCTGAGATATTGCGGCGCCTGCGTGAGATGAACGCAATGATGCAGCAACAAGCTGTAGAATTCCCCGAAGAGCATGTTTTGGTAGTAAACACAGCACACCCATTAATTCAAAACTTGGCAACATTGAGCCAAGGCAGTATTATTCAGGGTGGAGGAGAGTCCCCAACCGGACACCTAGCGAACATGATATGCCAACACGTTTATGACTTGGCACTAATGTCGCAAAAAGGTTTTGACGCAGAAGGTATGAAATCTTTTGTCGAACGCTCCAACGATGTACTAACTAAGTTGACTGAACAAGCAACGAAGTAGTTAAAAGTGCTGAGTACTGAGTGCTGACTTTAAGAGTTAAAAGTGCTGAGTTCTGAGTGCTGAGTTTAAGAGTTAGGAGTAACTACTCAGCACTCAGCACTTTCTACGAGCGCACTTTACGAGCGCACTTTCTACGAGCGCACTTGTACAATAAGGGATTGTGACTAAAAATATCGGAGAATAAATAAAATGGCTCGTCGCTGTCAATTAACTGGTAAAAAAGCAAATAACGGTTATGCACTTTCGCACTCACACCGTCGTACCAAGCGTTTGCAACAAGCTAACTTGCAAACAAAGCGTCTTTGGTGGGCAGAAGGGAACCGTTTTGTGAAACTAAAGATTTCCACCAAAGCTCTCAAGACTATCGAAGTCAAGGGTTTAGCAGCAATGGCAAAAGAAGCTGGTATCAACCTAAACCATTTCTAAACCGCGCGCATATAGTAATCGCAAAACGCGGTTGTCTTATATATTGCATTTCATAGGGACATGATATTATCATGTCCCTATTTATATATTTTTTTTTCGCATAAACAAGTTTTTGCTGCTGTTTACGTAGTCGATATAAGTAAGGTGGGCATTGCCCACCCTACGTAGAAATAATTATTTAAGGTTATGATTTTGCAACAAACCACTGGTGCATTCTGGTGAGCTAAACAACTTTTTGCTGTTTACGTACTCGATATAAACATGCACTAATTGCACTACTAGCTAGTAAGGCAATCAGTGAAGATGGTTCAGGTACTGTGGTATTGGTATAGGTAAGGTTATCAAGAGAGAATCGCGGATTATTTGGGTTTAAAGAAGATTCACTATTAAAGCTCACAATAGCCTTCTTGATTGGAACTCCACTATATTTAAATAGTCCTTCAGATAAAATGGCTAACGGTGCTGTATTAACTGGTATAGTTTCCAAAGAATTTAATGCTTGGTCTAAAAGTTCTACAACAAAACCAGGCGCCAAAGGTTGAATAGCGTCTATGCCGACGGCAAACTCTAGCGCTTCTACTGGTGCAGCAAAATCTAGAGATAAAATACCTTGAGCATTACCCTGTAACGATGGTTGTTGAAGATTAGCTAATAAATTGCTTGGTAATTGTGGTGGAAAAGATGCATTATACATTGCCTCGTTTGAGTCAACACCATCTATTTTAAAATCAAACGTAACCCCTTTTACTGTCAAATTATCAACAGGTGTAGGAGAACCCAATTCATCAAAAGTTAATTTTGTTGTTGCAGCACCAGCAACATTGGCTGTACCAAAGACAATACAAGCAATGCTGAAAACTGCAAGCGATAACTTATTGGTGGTAGACATAATTACTACGTATTTATACGAGGATGCCTAGAATATTAACATTTGCTTAAGTATGAAATTTGATGTTTTTTGCGTATTTATTATCATTATGATGCTTTTAAGGAATACTTACATTTTCAGATTGCCGTATAGCCATTAAACGTTCAATATAAAAATCGTCTATTTTTGCAATAAATTGACTTTGATTAATCTCAACACCTAAAGCATCTGCAACTGCTATAAAATCTACAAAACTTGCATTTTGATAATCTTTATCTTCACTCATATTTAATTTGCTCTTCTGTACGGTCACATAATGCTGCAAGTTCTTTTTGCGTTATTTTAAAAGTTATTCTAGCTTTGATTAGCAAATCCGATATTAGTTATCCAGATGCAGCTAATATTTGGTTAACGCAGCTTGAAAAGATTTCTGAAGATAATATAAAACACATTTTTTCTTTAATTACAAGTGAACGCATCTCATACCAATTTAATGTGAAGCTGCATAGAAATAATCCATTAATATCGACATACCGCCCGCAGGCTAGAAGCCGAATGGCACGAAAAAAAGGCAGAGGGCAGGAGGCAGAGGGCAGAAGGAGGTAGAAGAAAAATAAATAAGATATAGCTAGAAAGCCTATGATACATAGGTTTCCACAGCATACGTATTACATATTTCTAGCGGGAGCCTTTGAGTCAGGCTTTGCGGCATTAAGAATGTAATCAAATCAACGAAACAGGTTATGGTAGAAAAAATCTCTTGTATTTAGTAACATTGATACTAAGTACAAGAGAATTTTAAAATGCTTACTTCTAAGATACCGAATCGAGTTGAAATCATCAAGCAAAAGTTTACTCAAAGTGTAGGATTGCCTTTCAGAGAACTATTGCCTCAATCAGTAATTCAGCAAACAATTGACGAATTAAAAATTAAATATTCTCGTCGTATATTTGACGTGAAACTTTGCCACAGGGAGTACTCCCCGTGGCAAGATTTCACCCAATAGTAACAATATGGGCTTTTTTATTCTCCTTCGGAGACACTTCGTGAACACAGGTACTAGATGCAGAGAAAAGTTGCCATAATGCTGTTTCTAGAGTTATAGCTTGGCTATCAACAGAAAATGTAGAGTTACCTTCAACGGACACAAGTGCATCTCTTACAAAGTTGGGCGGGACGGAAACTGACACCGCCCACTTTGCGCTATTGCCAAGCACGTTTAAGGTTGCCAGAAAAATTATTACAAAAATTATTGTTAATGAGTGGAGAAAAATTAGAAGAAAAATGCACTCTAGAGCAACTATGGTGCGGTCGCTATGTCAAGATTATTGATACTTCGACAGTCACAATGGCAGATACTGAGGAAAATCAATTGTGCTACCCTCAATCAAGTAGTCAAAAAGAAGGATGTGGATTTCCAATAGCAAAAATAGCGGTAATTTTTAGCCTAGCGACAGGTGCATTAGTGTCTTGTTTAATTGATGTACTAAACGTTGGAGATGTTAAACTTGCACGTTTATTATATGATTTTTTAAACCCAGAAGATGTTCTTTTAGGAGATAGAGCTTCTCTTACAAAGTTGGGCGGGACGGAAGCCGACACCGCCCACTTTGCGCTTTTGCTCATATGCTGATTTTTACTGGATTAAAAACATTGGTTGTGATGCTGTAATTAGAAAAAATAATCAACACCTTAAAAATATGGAAACTATCTATGTTAATAATAGCCAAGACCGAATCGTCAGCTGGCATAAGCCTAAAAGCTGCCCAAAAGGTTTAACAAAAGAACAATTCGCTTCACTACCAAAAACAATAACTGTTAGAGAAATTTCTGACAATGTTAATGTGCCTGGATTCCGAACAAAACAGGTTACTATAGTTACAACTTTGCTTGATGTCAAACAATTCCCAACTTATGAATTAATAAAACTTTATCATCAGCGTTGGAATGTAGAAGTAAATTTAAAACATTTAAAAACTTCACGCTTGTATGGATATATTGAGAAGTAAAACCCCAGAAATGGTACGTAAAGAAATCTATGCTTATTTCCTTGCTTATAATTTATTACGAAGCCTAATGTGGGAAGCTGGCAACGCTTACGGTGTACCGCCGTTAAGATTATCTTTACAAGGAACTCGCAATCACTTTAATAATTTTATCAAAGATTTATCAAAGGCTAGTAACACTAAAATTCCAAAAATATACTGCTCATTGCTCAAAATTATTATTCATAAACTTGTGCCATCACGCCCAGGAAGGGTTGAACCTAGAAAAGTTAAACGCCGCCCAAAAGCTTTTCCTTACATGCAAGAGCCAAGAAAATTGGCACGCAAAAAACTTATGACTGTATAATTTTATTCCTGTTTAATTGCACTTCTTAATATTAAATAATATTTGGAAGCAACTAGTAGTGATAAGTTATAGGTACTTCAAACTTATAACTTCAAACCTGCCTGTTTAATTATGAGCTATAAAGAGCAGTTTATTTGGAATAGAAGCGTTGATATATCGCAGTTAATTGTTACCTTTTTACAAGCAAATTTCCTGATTGGGAACTCTATGGATTAACCCGCCAGATAAGGCGTTCAGCAGTTTCCGTTGCTTCAAATATTGCAGAAGGATACGCTAGACGTAGCAAAAATGAATACATACCTGAATCTCCATATTGCTTTAGGTTCGCTGCGCGAGTTGGACACACAGCTTATTATTGCTCAAAGAGTGAAGCTTGTAGAAAGTAAACTGTTTATTCCCATACTCAATGAAGTTGAAGAAATGCAGAAAATTATGGTCGCGAGTATTAATAAACTTAAAACCTAAAACCTATAGTTTCTGCATCATAAGTGCCCTCTGCCCTCTGCCCTCTGCCTTTTCTTCGTGCCATTCGGCTAGAAGCCTGGGGCTATTGATACTAAGCCCACCTGCGTGGGCTAAAAAGACTAGCCCACGCAGGTGGGCTTTGTTGTATCAGCCACACCCTTCTAGGGTGCTGGCGGGGTCAAATAATATGCAGCTTCACATAAAAGCGGTATCACCTATTGCCGCTGACTTTGCCCAAAAAATTCTTACAATTAATAAAAGTAAACTACTTAATTTGAGAGAGTAACTACCTTGAAAACACCAAAAACACTATTTTTAGCTTGGCAAGACTCAACTCGTCGCTTCTGGTTTTCTATTGGTCGATTAACTTGTAAGGAAGAAAAATACGAGTTTGTTTATACGCATGGCGCCCAAGAAGCGAAAGAAAAATGCGCTTTTAGCCCTTTGAATTCATTTCCACGCTTTGGTGAAGTATATACATCAACTTATTTGTTTGCGGTATTTACTAATCGCTTGATGTCGCGCGCGCGTCCTGATTATTCTAGTTTTATGCAGCGGTTAAACCTTTCTGAAAATGAAAGTAATCCATTTACTATATTAGCCCGTAGTGGTGGACAACGACAAACAGATACATTAACTGTCTTTCCTTTGCCTGAACGCGCTGAAGATGGATTGTATCATTTTTACTTTCCATTACAAGGACTGCAAGATTTACCATTATGTTCTATTGAGCGAATTAATCAATTACAAGATAGAGAAAAATTATTCTTAGCTCACGAGTTTCAAAACCCTTATAATTTTGAAGCTTTGAGCGTTAGCACCCAAGACCATTATATAGTCGGTTATTGTCCAAGATATTTATTTGCAGAAGTTATTGAACAAATAAAACAAAAATCGCGTGTAGAAATAAGGGTAGAACATGTAAACGCACCCTCTACACCGTTTCAATATCGTTTAATGTGTGAGATGACTTTTGATATAAAAAATGAAGGGCGCCTGTTTGATGGTCTTCAATATCAACCTCTTGTTATTGAAAAAGCAGCAGTGTGACATATGCTTGTAGATAATAGGCATAGGCGTGAATAATAATGGTAAATTTATGGTTTTTGAACCACGCTTTAATTATTGTGACGCATTAGTAAAACATCTAGGAACTATTGAAGCAGCGCGCGCTGTTGTTGAAGTATTACCTCTTCCACCTGATAGTGCTTTGCAGTTGCGTCATGATGCTGTACAAAAAAGTACACGTAGTTCGACTCGAATTGAAGGGAACCCTTTGGATGATGCTGAGGTAAGACGGGCTGTCTTCTCGCAGTGACCGCACTGGAAGTGATGCAGAGCAAGAAGTTCGTAATTATTGGCGCGCGCTTGATAGAGTTGAAGAATTTGCAGATGCACAGGCACCCATTACAGAAGTATTTATAAAAGAGTTACATCGAATCGTAATTGTACGTAGCCGTGGACGAAGAGGAAGTAAAAGTGAGTATCGTACTACAGAGTGTCCAGTTGTTGATACTGTAACGCGAAGAATTGATTATGCGCCTTTACAACACAACTAATGGCGCCTGACATGGTGAAAACTTTAAATTACGTATATGTTTATACTCACAATTATTAACCTAACCCACTTATTTGGTTGGAGACAGATATTTATGGTGAAAATTGTTGGTTAGGGCGCCTTTACATATACGCGCGCTGCATAGATAATTATGATTATTAAGACTTAATAAAATAATTTGTATATTCAATATTATGTGTTTAATAATTGCGTACTATACAGGTTGCACAAAAATTTGAATTTAGTACATGATTGACCACGATGGCTTGTTTAAAAAGTTAATCCAAAATTTCTTTCCTGAGTTTATTGAGTTATTTTTTCCAGATATCAGTAGTGTTTTGGATAAAGACTCTATAACATTTTTACCACAGGAGATACTTACAGATTTGAGGAAAGGTGAGAAAAAGATTGTAGATATATTAGTTCAAGCTAAATATCAAAATGAGCAAACGCTATTTATTATACACATCGAGCATCAGTCGTATATCCCAAAAGACTTGGGCGAACGTATGTTTTGTTACTATGCTGATTTGTATAAGCTGAATGGGGTACCAATATTGCCAATTATCATCTTCTCTCATGATGTACCGATGACTAAACAACCATCGTCTTTCAACATCAGTGTAAGAGGCAAGAGTGTCATACAGTTTGATTATGAAGTAGTTCAGTTAAATCAACTCAACTGGCAAGACTTTGCGAACATACAAAACCCTGTTGCAAGTGCTTTGATGTCGAAAATGCAGATGGATGCTAATGAACGTCCAACTGTAAAGCTAATATCATTACAGTTACTTGCCTCGTTGGGCTTAAATTCTGCGTTAGTCGAACAAATCTCCGTATTTATCGATACTTACCTTAAACTGAATACAGAGGAAGAAGAAGTGTTTAATTCACAAATTGCTACGATAGAACCAAAACAGAAGGAGCAAGTTATGGAAATTGTTACTAGCTGGATGGAAAAAGGTTTAGAGAAGGGTAGGGAAGAAGGTTTAGAGAAGGGTAGGGAAGAAGGTATAGAAATAGGTAAAGAAATAGGTAGGGAAGAAGGCACGCAACTAGGTAAAGAACTAGGTAAGCAAGAGGAAGCTGCATCGCTAGCTCTGCTCCTACTTCAATCTCGTTTCGGGGACTTAAGTCAAAGTCAGCAGGAACGTATTCAAGGTCTTTCTAGGAAACGCTTAGAAGATTTAATCAAAGCGCAGTTAAATTTTAATTCAATTACGGATTTAAAGAACTGGCTCGCGCGCGTTTAAACTAAGGGCGGGTTAGTACAATAATTCCCATTACCGCCGGATAATTATTGTAAACCCACCCATTAATACACAACTACAAACCCAAATCACATAAAGTTATGGAAATTCAAACTAGCTAGATGCAAAAAGGTTATGAACAGGGTTGGAGAGAAGGTTTTAAAGAAGGTTTTAAAATAGGTATAGAAGAAGGTAGGAAACTAGGTATGCAACAGCAAGCTGCATATTTGGTTCTGCTCCAACTTCAACATCGTTTTGGGGACTTGGGTCAAAGTCAGCAGGAACGTATTCAAGGTCTTTCTAAAGATACGTTGGAAGATTTAATTGAAGCGCAGTTAGATTTTACCTCAATTGCGGATTTGGCTTGCGCGCGCAAATAGCGAGTTTACCGTTGCCAACTCTCGAAAGTTGAGTGAGGATATATTAGATTTTAGTTCTTTGGCTGATTTAAAACCTTGGTTAGAGGCGAGGGTAAACTTGATTTTTCATGCTTGTTAAGAACCTCTCCCCCAACCCCGGAACCTACGAGGAGAGGGGAGTAAATTTGTTCTATTTGCCTTGAAGGGAAGGGGGTTAGGTCTTTTACATATGACAACCATTATCCGGCGCCCATTTGGCAAGAATGATATTATCCGGCGCCTATTTGGGAAGAATAACACTACTTGGGGGCATCCACTTGGGAACAATAACAATATCCGGCGCCCGCTTGGGACATTTTGTACTTATATTATTGAATCTCCTGTGTGTATCCAACGTGGAAGGGAGATTTTGAAGCTTATAAGCATACTTCAGGTCAATACCAAGTTTTGTTAGTGCCAGTACAAATTCTGTCATAACTACTTAGCGTGCAAAATATTAATAGTATATTATTACTGCAAAAGCGATGAAGTGCTTGGATAGCTTGACTTTGGCTTTTGTATCGTCACACAAAAAATATTGTTACCAGGGTGAAGGATGAAGCGAGACTCAATATTTTACAAGCTTTTCCAACAATATCCATCTGTACTGTTTCAATTACTCAAGACACCACCAGCAAATGCGGACGCTTACAGCTTTGAGTGTGTCGCAGTTAAAGAGTCAAAGTTTGAAATTGATGGTATATTCTTGCCACCGGAGGGCGAAGACCGTGGAATTGTCTATTTTTGTGAAGCCCAATTTCAGAAAGACGAGATGTTGTATGAAAGGTTGGTTTCTGAAGCTACCTTATACTTCTACCGCAACCGTGAAAAATTCAGTGACTGGCAAGCTGTTGTAATTTACCCATCAAAGGGGGTAGAGCAAAGTGACCTTGACGCACATCAGATGTATTTCAAGAGCGGGAAAATACATCGAGTATATTTGAATAAACTAGGGGATATACGCAAACTCCCGATATGGGTGGCATTAATGGTTCTGACTACCAAAAGCGAAAAAACGGCACCAGTGGAAGCGAAATATTTGCTCTCACGCTCACAGCAAGAACCGGAACCATTGAGTGGCGCCATAATTGAGATGGTAACGTCGATAATGGTCAGCAAGTTTGAACAATTAAGTCGAAAGGATATAGATACTATGTTGGGCATAACACTGAAGGAAACACGAGTTTATCAAGAAGCTAAAGAAGAAGGAAGAGAAGAAGGACGAGAGCAGGAAGCTGCTGATGGTATCTTCCGTCTTTTGAAGAAAAGGTTTGGGCAAGACTTATCTAAATCCGTGCGCGCGCAAATAGAGAGTTTACCCTTACCTGCTCTGCGAAAGTTGACTGAGGATTTATTAGATTTTACTTCTTTAGCCGATTTACAACCTTGGTTGGACGCTCAATAAGTTTGATTTTCTCAAGCCCTCGATACGCCCTGCGGGGGCTTTTAATAAGGGTAAAATTTTAACAGTGGCGCCCGTCGTTTCTGTAATTGAGTTTGCAGGCAGCTAACAACGTTATCCGGCACTCGCTTGGGACATTTTGTACTTATATTATTTAGCAACAATGATATAACTTGCTTATATTACTGAATATAATGTTTTAGACAAAACATCATGGTCAAAAAACCTTTAGGGGCTTTGTGCAGCAGGTAATTACATAGCGCAGCAATTAACGTCCGCAAGATGTTTCAATCAATTATATTGGCGCCCTTGCTAAAAAATATAAATTGCTAACAAAAGCAAAGTGGAGTTTATACAGGCATATATTTAAAAAAGATTATTACCGCAATGAGCGAACTGTTAGTTTCTAAAAACTATGCTCATCAATCGGATTGGGCGGCACAAACGGCAATTAAAACTTATGGTATTGATGGTTCGCTTTCTAACGCTCAAGATACTGATTTATGGTTTCGTTCAGCTACAGTAGGTGATTTTGTTGCTGTTAAAAAGGTGCAAGTTTTATAGAATTGTTTACATATGAGTGAGGCTAAGTAAGATTTGTTTCCTTTCTTGTTCCCCCCTGACACGCGCTTGAGTGGTGCCATAATTGAGATAGTAACATCAATAATGGCTTACAAATTTCAACAACTGAGTCGAAAGGATATAGATACTATGTTAGGCATTACACTAGAAGAAACACGAGTTTTTCAAGAAGCTATAGAGCAAGGGCGAGAGAAGGAAGCTGCTGATGGTATCTTTCGCCTTTTGAAAAAAAGATTTGGGCAGGAAGTATCTGAAGAGATGCGCGCGCGAATTTCAGGTTTACCCTTAGCTACTCTCCGAAGGTTGACTGAGGATTTATTAGATTTTAATTCTTTTGCTGATTTACAACCTTGGTTGGACGCTCAATAAATTTGATCCCCCAATCCTTTTATTTTGGGTTAGGGGGGTAATAATTTACTTAATGTGCGAACAATTGAAGCGAAAGGATGTAAATTCTATGTTACACACTCTCACGCTCACAGCAGGAACCAGAAGCATTGAGGGGAGGTGATACTGCACTTGCGGTAGCTAAAGAGTTAAATGAGAATGGGTTGGAGACAGAGTTGATAGTTGTTGGATGCTAGCCTCAAGTTGATGAACCTTTACCTGCCACAGTTAAAGTCATTGAATTTTTCGATAAGTCGAAACCGCAGGGTATAGAAGAATTTAATAAATTATTTACTGAAGTACACTTTTGAATTTTACCTACTCAAGCTGATTGTACTCCACATGTATTTGCAGAAGCTAATTCGTTTGGAGTTCCAAGCTGCGCTACTTCGGTTGGTGGTATTGCTACTATTATTCAAGATGACCTTAATTGGAAAGCTTTTTTGCTCTCCTCCAATATTTCTGAGTAATCTGAATACGTGCATTTACTGATGACAAACTATGATAATTATATAGAATCAGCGCTGTCATCTTTTGAACAGTATCTAGCACGGTTAAATTGGAAAGTTGCTGTTGAAGGCGCCAAGCGTCTCATGAGTGAGTTATTAGGTTGACAGGTCAAATATTTCTTATTTTTAATTCAATTAACATTGATTTGGGTTCGCTAGCAGGGAATTATATAGAAGTACAGTCTGATAACTGTAAGTAAACGCTCGTATTTACCTTAAGAACTATATATCATGAAAGCCATTCAAGCCCTTGCTCGTTATTTTCCAGATAAATGTGGAGGTATTCAAGTAAATTTAAGCGAGTTAATACCGCAGTTACAATACCAAGGTATCGAAATAAAAATAGCAGCAGCACAAACAGAGGTACATAGCGAAAATATTTATGATCTTGGCGGTGTAGAAGTTTACAGATATCCTGTACCTTCTAAACCGAAACCAGAACCAAATCATGGGCAATTTCCTCATCAAGGCTTTAAATATTTTGCTGAATGGCTATCGAGTCAAAATGCGGACGTATACCACCAGCATCATTGGGAAGCTACTTGTGGTTTGCCTCATTTACGCTTTGCAAAACAATTAGGTATGACTACGGTAGTAACAGTACACTACCCCATACCTATTTGCCAGCGAACCACGTTGATGTTAGATGGGCAAGAAGCTTGTGATGGCAAAATTGATGTTGTGCGTTGTTCACGCTGTACTGATAGTTTGAGCAGAAAGATACCTAGTAACATACTGAAAAATTTGAGTATACTTCCCATGCCTGTTATAAGTCGCCTTCCTCTGCCTGTCAGTGCCTACCTTCCGGCTTCTGCTAATGAAGTAAAAGGTCGATTTATTCGTCCTCTAGTTGTGCCTGCTTATGTTGCTGCGCGTCAGCATAGTTTACGCGAAATGGTAAAATATACTGACCGCATTATAGTTGTGTGTGATTGGCTTTATAAAGCCTTTTTAATTAATGGGGTACCTAAAGAAAAACTCATTCTTTGTAGACATGGTATTTCATACGCTACTTCAAATATATTAATAAATAGTCAAAGTATATGTACCTTGAATACTAGTAAAAAAAATGTTTTAAAAGTAGCTTATTTAGGAAGGTGGGATGTATCTAAAGGTATAGATATTTTAGTTCAAGCAATTAAAAATTTGCCTTCTGAAATTAATATTGAATTAGCAATTCATGCCATTAATCAAGATGAGCGCTACCGCAAACATGTTATGCAAATTATTAATAATGATACTCGAATTCGTATCGAAAAATACTTAACAAGAGAAGAACTCCCATCAGTATTAGCCAATTATGATTTACTGGCTGTGCCTTCCCAATGGTTAGAAACAGGACCGCTAGTGGTTTTGGAGAGTCATAGTGTTGGCGTACCTGTAATCGGTTCCAATTTAGGTGGTATTGCTGAACTGGTAAGGCATGGTGTTGATGGCTGGTTGGTTCCAGCGTCAGACCCTAAAGCTTGGAGTGAAGCATTAACTAAACTAGCTTATAATGCAGAACTATTGAACCAGTTACGCCAAGGGATTAGACATATTCGCACAGTTATTGAACAAGCAACAGAGTTAAAGCAAATTTATGAAAATCTTCACTAGCAGAGGCAAGAGCTTATTTTTATAATTATTGCTGTGGCGCCTAGAGATATGCAATGTAGGATATCGCACCTGCCTGAACTTCGGTTAATCGAAAGCAAACAATGATAATCATAATTACTAAACTTCCCTGTTGTCTAGAATGATTTTCTTTACCAAATGATATGTTTTTGCTTCTAAGTGGGTAATATAAGTCTATTCTCATAGCAGCTTCTTCATAAAGTAGCCTTGCACAATATTTATTTTTTACAAAGTTTATGTGAAGTTATGGCGTTATTATTCTCTCTAGACTATAAATTTATTAATACTGAATAAAATCTTCATTATGCGGAAGATTTTTCATAAACACTAAAATACTACAAAAGTTTGACGTTCTGTTTTTATTTGATTCCATGAAATAAATAGCAGTGTCATAAGTCTTGTTTTAATTAGCAAGTATTGATTAGTCTGTTTAATTGTTTAGCAAACGTTACTGCATTACTACAAAAACTTTTTTGAGAAAATTGCATTCATCTACTGAACAGGAAAGGGGCTATGTCTCGAAATCGCAAGTCGGCCAAGACTATCCGAAAATTTTATAAAATTATTTGTGCTTCTATTGCCAAACTGAAAAAGCTGTTATTGCTGCTGTTACGTACTTTTATTCTTGCAAAAAGAAAACGTAGGTCAGCAAACGCGGGTTTTGTATTGCCTACAGTAGCAATGGTTTCGATAGTAGTTGTGCTACTTAGTGTAGCGATTGTGTTTCGATCGTTTGAACGCTCAAAAACTGCAAGTAATGTCAGAGTAAACGAAGCAGTTATACAGGCAGCAACTCCTGCTATAGACAGAGCTAGAGCCAAACTAAATAAATTATTTCAAGATTCTGAACTACCGCGCGCAACACCAACAGATACAGCTTTGGAGAGTGCTTTAACAGGTACTGAAAAAATAAATCAATATACCTTTGGTGATGAAATTTCATTAAAAGTTTCTTATAACGGTGATCAAATTAGATCAGCATGGAGGTATCCTGTTGATACTGATAACAATGGTAAATTTGACAGCTATACTTTGTATGGAATTTACTTTAAAAATCCTCCGGTTCAAAATGGTCAATATACTCGTGGTCGAAGTCCTTTAGAAGCGCGAACACCACCCATGATTGGTGGTAATGTCAGTCAGAGTTGTAAAGATCTCATTGGTACAAGTGCTAGCTTGGTTGGCAGTACTGGCTGGTTTAATCAAGGCGGTAAGTTGAAAAAGAGCTTTTATGTTTACACTGCAACTGTTCCAATTACTGATAGTACTGTAACCGGGAATTACGAACCACATAAAGGTAATAAAGGGTTTTCTGCAATTGAGTACCAACAAGACCGTGTACAACTTCCTCTAGTTAATAATGCTGTTGTCTACGAAGACGATATTGCATTGGCGCCTGGTACTGCTATCAACTTGAATGGACGAATAATTACTAACAGTAACTTTATTACTGGTGGGGTAAATAGTGTTCCTGTTACCTTATACCAAGTCAGTAGTAAAAATTCCTGCTTCTACGAAGATGACAACAGTAAAATAATTGTTGGTGGCAACTTAGGTGGTGGTGGTTTTACCGATGATGGTGATTTGGGCCCGACTGTAGTGCATTTGTTTAAAGGCAAGGGAATTGATCCAGAAACATCAGGCACATACAATATTAAAGACAATAAGTCAGTTAGTGCAGCACCTAGAGACATAGCTTACAATAGCCTTGCTTATGTACAACGTATTACTCGCCTAGTCAATGCCCAAATGGCTAATGCTACTACTACTGACCCACAGGAAGTAACAATTGGTATAACAAACGAAAGAAATAAGCTTTCAGGTGTCACTTTAACAACAGAAGATGAACAGCAAATTCGACAGCAACAGTTAGAGCGTTATTTTAGAAGGCGTACTCGTCGTGTACCTTATGCAGAAGTTGGCTTTAATGCTGACGCATTAGGATCATATGCAACGACTAGCCCATTAGAAGGAAGTGGCGATTCACTGCGTCCAATAGATGCTTGGGTTTTTCCTACTAACCCCACTGATGGAAAAACCGTTGGTACTAATTACACAAAGCTAGAGTTAAGGCTAGATGGTACAGATAAACTGTTTCCACCAGCAACTGAACCAACAAAGTTGCAAATAGAGTTAGAAGGTAAAGAGCAGAATCTGGGTGACAGAGCTTTGGTTGGTAACAATCTGCCTGAAGTTTGGTGGGATAGCAACAAAAATAAATTTGTAAGTACTGCTCCGCAAGATACCCAAAATATAAACGGTTTTAAATGGCATAGTGGTGATGGAACTCGTACACGTCGCACACGAATTGAACAATTAGCTGATTTAGGAGCTATCGAGCGAGATAAAGACTGGGAATTAGCAGCCGCTAAAGTACCAGCTAACCCTCAAGACTCTTTTGGTGGTTTACGAGTAGTCACAGGCGCCGGAATTTATTTGCCTAGTTCTTTAACATTAAGTAGTACTAGCGCGCAGTTTACAGCAGCACAAGGTGTAACAAATAAAATCTGGTCTGATATGATGCCTGTTCCGTCAGCGACAGCAGTCAATGCGACTAGCGTAGGTACTAAATATTCTTATGTTCAATTTGCTCCCGCAACCGAAACAGATCCAGCAGTAAGAACAGCAATAGAAGACAATACGCCCTACTTGCGGATGCGAGCAACAGCTGTTTATCACTATAAAAAGGAAGGCTACGTCGCAACAAATCCTACACCAATTGCATGTGTAAGTAGCTATTATGACCCAACCAACAGCACTACAGTTAGAAATAGAACAGATCTTCCAGACGTTAGCTTAAGGGATACTAATTTAGGAGCTAGTGCAAATCGAAATCTCACAGGATTAACTAACATTACCGCAGACACAAATCCTGGTAATTCTAACAATGGTGTTGTTTACGGGCCTCCAACAAGGAGTATTAGCAATTATCAAGCAGTCCTTGACTATCAAGCTCAACTGAAATATCCGAATGGTCGCTGGGTAAATGAACCCCTTAAAAATGCACTTGCCACTGCCGCCGATAGTCGAACTCTTGCAGATAAATCTGCTATTGACGCAGCTATTTGCTCCTTACAAATTCTAGATGGTAGTATAAGCGTTACCGAAAATGCGATTCCTCACGGCGCAATAATGGAAAGAGCTTTTCTGGATGCAAGGCAAATCAAAGCTATTCATGCAGACAATTCAGCAACCGCTGATGTATTAGAGACATTTACAAACGTGAATGAAGGAGCAAACGTACCAAACATAGCAAACTACGATTTATCAATAGATCAAAGACAACCACTTGAAATTCGTGCAACAGTTTTAGATGTAGACTTGCTGCGTCGTAAAACAATAGGCGACGCAACAAATGGACAAGAGTATTTAGTTCCTAATAGTGGCATTATCTATGCGACTCGTGATGATGCGCTTCTGGATTTGAGTGCAGCTAGACCAACGACAGGTACAAATGTTCAGAAAGATGAAGCACAGAAGCGAGAAAGCCCTGTAGATTTCAAACTTGACCCAACTCGTCGTCCAAACGCCATCATGCTTATTAACGGCGATAAAATTTGGCGTGATTCAAACTACAGAGACGTAGAAAAAGGGTTTATTCTTGCTTCAAACTTGCCAGTTTACATCAAAGGTAATTTTAATCGTCATACTCAACAAGAGTTTACAACAGCACTTCAAGATGATTGGGGTAACTTCTATAGTCGCGCAGCAAATAACCTTAATCCTCAATTTGCATGTCGTAAGGATGACCCTAGGTTGCCTAATTGTACAACTGGTGATGAATGGCGCCCTGCTAGTGTACTGTCAGATGCAATAACTTTGCTTTCTAGCAATTTTAGAGAAGGATTCCGTAACGAAGGAGACTACGACCTCAACAATAATTTAGGAAACCAAACATCGATTAATACTTTCAGACAAAACGGTTTTCTCTATAATTCCTACGTAACAAACTTTGAATGGTATGGTAGTGATGGGTATCCCAAAGATTTAGAGCCTAGCTTAACCATTCAATCGCAAACCTTCCAAGGTAGTTCGTATGTCAATAACTTTGTGACACCAGTGCAACGACGGGCTGGAGCCACCAATCAGTTTAACGAATACTTGATGGAAGTTTGTCCAAAATTACCAATTTCAGCATGTGGAGATGATGATTGGTATGTGAAACTTCACCCAACGAACATCTCTAATACCTCCAGCCGAAAGAAATCATGGGAAATACAGACTGATGGCACTGTAAATGTGTCAACTTTAGAATCCGGTACTACAGCTAGTCCAGCTGCGGCTATATATCGAAATTTTCCTCGTAGAGTTGCTTTTAAACGACTTAGTACACCAGTCGCAGATGCGGGTCAATTAGTTCTTACTGGAACTGGAAGCAACCTACTACCGGTTCCTTTAGGGATTGATGGGGATGGCAAGATACGAGAATATCCCTATGATGGTACTGGTTTTCCTCGATTAGCGACCAATGCTCTATGGTTCAGAACAACCAAAGACTCTAATAATCCAACAAATGATAATACTAGTTCATTTGACCCTGCTGGTACAGGTGCAGGTGAAAGGACTGATCGTTTATTACTTGCTAATACTTTGACAGCAGGCACAAGGAATAACCCAATATTAGTACCTGTTTTACAATTTAATGCTCCTTTTGGTGATCCCAGCAGTTACAGTACGGATATAGTGGGTCCTCCAAATAATTCAACTGCCAACTGGTTACAACCAGCAGTCGAAACCACGTTTAATGTAGCTGCTGCTGGTGGAGATACCCCAGCTCGTCCAACAGAAGACAACGGTGGTTTGCACAACTTTGTACGCTTTTTAGAAAATTGGAACCCAACTGGCGGTGTGGGTGACGCTATTAAGGCAAGAATTAGCGGTTCGTTAATTCAAATTAAGCGGAGTGCTTACGCAAGTGGGCCATTTCGAGCATTATTGGCGGATCGATATCAAATAGCAGGTAACCAAGGTAGAGCTCCCTTCTACATAGCTCCGGGAAGACAGTGGGGTTATGATGTAGGACTACTTTCCCAGGCGCCAGACTTGTTTGCCCAAAAATTAGTCAAAATACCCGATGACTTACCAGACGAGTTCTTGCGGGAAGTCGGTCGAGATGACCTTTGGGTAAAAACACTATTATGTGCGGAACAAGCTGCGAATAGTGAGCCTGCTGTTGATGCAAGCCAACGTCCGCAAAACTGTACACCTTAGTTGAATATTGAAAAGCAGGTTAATAATAATGGTAAAACGCAAATACTTGCAAGCAACGCCATCTTCTGGTGAATCTGGCTTCACTATCATTGAGTCTTTAATGGCAATTATTGTTGCTGCTATTTTGCTAGCAGCTATCGCACCTGTACTTGTGTTGGCAACAGCGACTCGAGTTCAAGCGAGGCGAATTGAACTAGCAACTCAAGCAGCTAAAACTTTTATTGATGCTGTTCAATCTCAAACAATATCTCTTGATAGCATTACACCAATCAGTTTATCAGCATCCACTGGAGCTGACCCTCGAAAAGTCTCGGTTGCTGACAAACAAGCTGATTATTTGGTTAACACTACAAACATGCCCGCTCCAGTTAATCCAACTGGTAAGAGTAGTTTATATTGTTACCATAGTGATGGCAAGCTGAAATTGCCTACAGACACTGATTGTGATGCAGCAAATAATCAATTCTTTATTCAAGCAGCACAAATCAAAGTTAATAGTAGTACTCCAAATGAAGGTTATCGTCTTGCAATTAGAGTGTATCGCAAAGATGCCTTCGACGGTTCTGGAGCATTACTTGCTAGTACTGGTACTCAAAATATAAAACAACAAACCTTCACTGGCGGATTAGGTCAAAAAAAAGCGCCACTTGTAGAAATGACTACTGATATAGCCACTAAAAACACTACGTTTGAAGCTTTGTGTAGGCGCCTTGGAAGAGCAGAAAATAAGAATTGTAATAGTTAAAAATTTTGTTTGTACAATTAGAGGGAAGAGCGCAGTATGGTAAGTGTACTCAAGTATCTTCTCAGCAGCCAATTAAGGAACTCTCGAAAGGTTCAGCAAAATAAAGGTTTTACTCTTATTGAATTGCTAGTAGCCATGATTATGGCTGCTCTTATAATTACCCCGCTGCTGGGATTTATGATTAACGTTTTGGATACTGATCGAAGGGAACAAGCAAAAGCAACTTCTGAACAAGAAATTCAAACAGCAATAGACTATATATCTCGCGATTTGGAACAGGCAATATACATTTATGATGCTGATGGATTAACCAGAGACTCTAATACCAGCCCTAGCCTTTCTGGAATTAAAAACCAAATACCGCCAAGAAAGGCAGCTGCTGCTAATTGTAGTGATGCGAATAAATGTGAACCAATTCTTGTTTTCTGGAAGCGAAAGTTATTAGAAGATGCAATAACAGTTCCAAACAGTACTGCTACGGATAGAGTAGATGATACTTTTGTCTATTCCTTAGTTGCTTACTATCTGATAAAAGATGATATTTCACCCTGGTCTAAAGCTGCTAGAATCGCTAGGTTTGAAGTTAGTGATGGTGTACAGAGTGTTGGTGGTGTCACCTGTACCGACTATCCTAACGAGAAGTATATTAGTGGTAGATGTCCCAACCCAGGATTTAAACGCTTTGACTTAACCATAGCAGGTAGCAATTTACGAGAAAAGATGAATCGATGGATGGCAACTTCAACAGCATACGATCAAAGAGCTGATGTTTTAGTTGACTTTATAGACCAAACCACCACCAATGCACCTCCTGCAACATGTCCAGCGAATACAACTGATACTACGTGGTCAACTGTGGCGCCAACTAGTATGACTGGTTTTTATGCTTGCATTGAAACTAAAAAAACACTTAATACTACTGCACAAGTATTTTTAAGAGGTAATGCGCTTGCTCGTGTACAAAATAATAATGTGAATTACAGTGAGAATAATAAAACTTATTTTCCAACTGTTAGCACCCGTGTAGAAGGACGCAGTTACTTATTTACTCGGTAAATGCCAATAAAATTAATATTAATTAACAGCGAGGTATCATGAGTAAACTAAGTTTAATGTTACTGCAATCTATCAATAATAATAGGGGAATTAAACATTTATGTAAAAAGACATGTTCCATTTCATGTGAACAGAAGCAACATCATGAAGGTTTTACTCTTATAGAAATGCTGGTTGTTGTGGTTATTATTGGAGTACTTTCAGCAATCGCAGCTCCTGGTTGGCTTGCCTTTACTAATAGACAGCGTGTAAATAAAGCTAATGATGTTGTTTTAGCAGCTATACAAGAAGCACAAAGAGAAGCCAAAAAAACAAAGCTTAGTTACAGCGTTAGTTTCACAACTGATAGTGGTGTCGCAAAAATAGCTGTCCATCGTAGTGGTTCGGCTCCAGTATGGCGTAACCTTGGTAGTGAAATAGGTGTAAAACCTGAACAAGTAGTTCTTGGAACAAATCTTTCTGCAAGGAATACAAAGCAAGACCAAGTGTCTTTCGCGACTCAAAGTACTGCGGCGGCTCCATTAGAGATTTCCTTTGATTACATGGGCGTTTTGGCAAAAAAAACAAACGGTAATAATACTGATACACCTCTAATTGTCGCATTAGCAGTACCTAAAGCTAGTAATAATGCAGAAGCTAGCGACGTTAAAAGGTGTGTGATTGTCGATAGTTTACTTGGAGGGCTACGAACAGATAAAGATGGAAGGTGCCAAGAAACAATACAACCATAAAAAATCGAAATGTATCAATGAAGTTATAAATATTCAATGAAAATACTGAAGCATAAACTGTACTTAGAGAGCAAACTTAAAATATCAGGTACAGTTTTATTTTAATGTCAATATTACTAATACTTGTAGCAAAGCTACTATTTTCAAACCTATGATTTAATAATATTGTTTATATTGTTAACTAATATACTAAACTATGCATACCAACCTTGATTCTACGCTTGACATTACTGTTGCGATTCCTACTTATAACGGTGCAAGCCGCTTACCTGAGCTTATAGAAAGGCTTTTGAAACAAACTGGAGTTGAGGATATTAATTGGGAAATAATTATTGTCGATAATAATAGCAATGATAATACACACGAATTAATCAAAAATTATCAGGAAAAGTGGTATCACAAGTTTTCTTTGAAATATATTCTTGAACTAAAGCAGGGAGCAGCATTTGCAAGACTAACTGCTGTTAATGAAGCAAAAGGAAAGTTAGTAGCTTTCTTAGATGATGATAACTTACCAGCACCAGATTGGCTTGTACAAGCTTATAAATTTGCAGATGATTATCCACAAGCAGGCGCCTGGAGCAGTCAAATTCATGGAAATTACGAGGTTAAACCACCTGAAGAATTTGAAAGAATTCAAGCTTTTCTTGCAATTAGAGAACATGGAGATAAACCCCTTTTGTTTGATGCCGATAATTTAAAATTGCCTCCTGCCGCAGCACTAGTTATTCGTAAACAAGTATGGTGCGACCACGTTCCATCTCAACCTAAATTAACTGGGAAATTACCAGGATTACTAGTACAGGGTGACGACTATGAGCCGTTGCTTTACATTCACAATGCAGGTTGGCAAATTTGGTATAACCCTGCCATGCATACATATCATCAAATACCAAAATGGCGCTTTGAATTGGATTATTTAAAATCTTTAGCTCGTGGTTGTGGTTTATGTATCTGCCAACTTCGTTTAATCAATGCAAACAAATTGCAGCACCCACTTATTATGGTAAGAACCTTTCTAGGTAATTTTCGTAGATTATTACAACATTTCATTAAATATAAAAATCAGCTAAAAAATAATGTAATCTTGATTTTTGAGATGGAGTTTTACTTAGGTAGTATGTTAAGCCCTCTATATACATTAAAACGTTATTACAAAAACATAGATTAGAATTTATAGTTTTTCAAGTCATCTGCAATTATTTGTAAAATATTATGAATGTACCAATTATTTCTGTTATCATACCTACATACAATAGTGAAAAAACTATAAAAATAACAGTTGAATCAATTTTAAACCAATCTTTTCATAATTTTGAATTAATCATAATTAATGATGGCTCAAATGACTCAACCTTAGATATTATTTCAAATATTCACGACTCTCGTATAAAATTATTTACTTATTCAAATGCAGGTGCAAACGTTAGCCGTAATCGTGGACTTTCCTATGCTGTAGGAGAATTTGTTAGTTTTATAGATGCCGATGATATATGGACTAACGATAAGCTACAAAGTCAGATCAAAGCTTTGCAAGATAATCCTGAAGCTACAGTCAGTTATAGCTGGACTGATTATATAGATGAAAATGATCAATTTGTGGTTTCTGGTACACATATTGCCGTAAATGGAAATGTTTACGAGGAATTATTACTAACTAATTTTTTAGAAAATGGTTCCAATCCATTAATTCGTAAAGAAGCTTTAATTGAATTAGGCGGGTTTGATGAATCTTTAAACGCAGGTCAAGATTGGGAAATGTGGTTAAGATTAGCAGCTAAGTATAATTTTGTAGCTGTGCCAAAAGTACAAATATTATATCGAATCAGTCCTAAATCACAATCTTCAAATCTTGCCAGACAAGAAAAAGCTTGCCTGCAAGTACTTGAAAAAGCTTACCAGCTAAAATCGCCAGTAAATAAAATAAATTTAAGTGCAAGTCTAGCAAACCTTTATAAATACTTGACTTGCAAAGCTTTGCAAAAACCTTATAACCGTCACAAAGCCTTAGTGGCATCGCGTTTCCTTTGGAATTATATTATAAATGAACCTCAAAAAAATCAGAGATTACGTTTTATATTTAAACTTAGCGCCAAAATTGCCATAATCTTGTTTTTCCCAACGTATTTATCTACTCTTTTACTAAATAAAGCTAAAACGAAAGAAAAAATACAAGTTTGCTGAATATTTCTATTCAATATTTTTAAAATATTTAACAATATGACCCAAAGTATAAACCTAACCATCGCCATTCCCACCTACAACGGCGCCCATCGCCTTCCCTCTCTCATCCAACTCCTACAAAACCAAATCAACACAGAACACATCACCTGGGAAATCATAGTAGTTGACAATAACAGCACAGACGACACAGCCAAAATAGTCCAAGAATATCAAAAGAACTGGCGCCACCCCTTCCCACTCAAATACTGCCTCGAAACAAAACAAGGCGCCGCACACGCGCGATCTCGTGCAGTATGTGAAGCCATCGGTCAACTCATAGGTTTCCTTGACGACGATAACTATCCAGAACCAGACTGGGTATATCAAGCATATAGATTTAGTAAAGAGCATCCCAAATGTGGCGCCTATGCAAGTCAAATACATCCAGCTTGGGAAACTGAACCACCACCAAACTTTAAACGTATCACACCATTTCTAGCCATTACAGAACGTGGTGATATACCCTTACTTTACGAACCAAGTAAAAAAATACTGCCACCATCAGCAGGACTAGTAGTTCGTAAACAAGCTTGGATGGACATACCAGAAAACCCAATCCTCACAGGTAGAGCCAACGGCAACATGCTTACTGGTGAAGATACTGAAATGCTCTCTTATATCCAAAAAGCCGGATGGGAGATTTGGTACAACCCAGCTATGGAAATACACCATCAAATCCCACACTGGCGCCTGCAAAAAGAGTACTTAATTCCTTTCTTTCGCGGTATCGGTCTAAGTAGATACGTAACAAGAATGGTTAATATCAAACCGCAATTAAGACCAATCGCTTGTTTAGCTTACATGATGAATGACCTACGCAAAATCGTAACTCATCTTATTAAATATCGGCGCCGGGTTCAGACTGAGTTGGTAGCTGCTTGTGAAATGCAGTTGTTTGTAAGTAGTTTGGTTAGTCCTTTTTATTTGTGGAAGAATGGCTATTTGCAACGGATAGAACGGATGTAACGGATGGTTGGGTTAGGCGAAAGCATTGCTAACCTACGTTTGTGGTTGTGGGCGCCGTTAATCAAAGTAAAGCGTAGCACGTTATATCTTGCATGTTTGAACACTCCGCGTCGCACAGGCGAGCGGGGATTCTATTTTAACAATTTTAACAGGTTTTCCACATAACGTGAAAAGTCAGGGTAAAGAACCGCAATATTACGAGTGGCTGTTTTAGTATTCCTGGTGACAGCTAAGTTCAATAATATGTAAATTTTTTATAATTAAGCATTATGTTAGAATCTATAAATAATAGATACGAACAAAATAATATAGATGAACACAATTGCAAAATTACCTAGCGGCAAAGTCTTGGATACTTCTCGTTTTGTAGCTCTAATACCGCTTACAAATACAGATAATGGCAGTTATGACCTTATTTTAGAAGGTTACTCTACACCTATAAATATTGAAGCTTCAGATGCCCATGCCCTTGAGCAATTACTACAATCAAATCAAACAGGAGTACAAGCGCGCGATACAATAGTATATGATCAAGAGCAATTGAAGCGAAACCAGCGTCCTTTAGAACTCCTTGCCAAACGTATTGAGCTTCATCGAAATATGCCAAAGGAAGAAGCGCAGCAAAGACGAGAATTATTTGAAGAATTCAAAAAGATAATTGACGCAGAAAGACCTTCTGGACAAAAGTTATATTCAAAACAATGATTGTGTTTATAGACTCTGGGGTGATAGGATTACTATCTAACCCAAATGAGAAAGCAAGAAGCAATAGAGTGTGAGAATTGGCTCTATACAATGTTGTATATAATTATATTTAAACTATTTAAACAACTGTGATAATTTACGCAAAAATATAGTAAATTATCATAGAGTGTAATACAATAATTAAAAATGCCTGCTAAAGACCTCTTTTATAAAACAGTTGAAACAGCACTAATACAAGACGGATGGCTTAATATTAAACCTCTCAAGCTTAATTTTAATGAAACAAATTTAGAAGTTGACTTGAGTGCCGATAAATTCCTGACAGCGCAAAAAGGCACGCTTAGTATAGCAGTTGAAGTAAAAAGTTTTGTTGCGGCCAGTATTGTTTACGCTTTCCATCAAGCCATTGGTCAGTATATTCATTATAGGATGATTATTAGGTATCAAAATCTAGGACGTATTCTCTATCTTGCAGTACCCTTGTCTGTTTACGAACAAGAGTTAAACCAATCATTTTTTCAAGCTAGTATTACCGAAAATCAAGTAAACTTATTAATTGTGAATGATACAACACAGGAGGTACAATGGATACCCAATCCAGAACAGTAATAAATCCAACCGTTGAGGATTCTCGTAATCAAGTCGAGGCGCCTATAAAAGAAATATATCGTAAGCTAATTATGGAAGTCCTTTCCGCCCACGCTGATATTCCAGAAGATAATTCTCAAATTCAAACTGTAACTATTTTTGATACTCATAGCGACCGTTATCAACTATTGCGAATAGGCTGGAACGGGTCGAAACACATTTTTAATCCTATTCTTCATCTTGATATTATTGAAGATAAAGTTTGGATTCAAATAAATAAAACAGATATTGAGATTGGTGAAGAATTAGCATTTGTAGGTATTCCAAAATCGAACATTGTTTTAGGACTAATACCACCCCATCTTAGAGCTTACAACCCAGAATATTGTATTCTTTAACAAACATGCTTACGGAAATCAATGTGCAGGCGCGTGGAAGAATGGCTATTTGCAACGGATGGAGCGGATGTAACGGATGGTTGGTTGGTACATTACCCGCTGTGCGTGTTGTAAACCCCTATGCTAATAGCAAAAGTCCTCTCACAGAGGACTAAATTAGAATTGTTATTTTTATTACTTAAGTACGAAGCGCGCGTCACAACTACGAGCCTTAACTTCTGAGAAACTTTTTCCACCACCTGTAGAAGCTGGAAACACTAAAAATGGTTAAGATTTACACTTTGGCAAAATTTTTAGGCATAATAAAATTACCTAGAGTCAATATTTACCCTAGAACCGAAGCAGTGATAATCCCTGACCTGGACTGGTTTTATTAAGATAATCTTCTGACCGGGATAGTAACAATAGTTACTTCACCAATATAGTAACCATAAGAGTCCAGAACCACGCTCCGCGCGCAGGCTTAAGAACAAAGAGCGTTAATTCGGCTTTAGCTGCCAGGGTAATTCTATTATAAAAGTTTCTCTACAATAAGTAACGGGTGGCGAAAGCCGCCAGTCGGAGGCTCATATCTTGCACCTTCGATTGGGAGGGTAAGTTGGCTATGCCGCACCTACGTAAAAATAAGCAGAACACGCGCTCTTTGATTCTCAATAAAGTCAAGGTGCAAGATGTAAGTTAAGTAAGTTAACCCTGTTTTTCTGCTAACTTTCTTACTTCTTCGATATCTAAATTGAATACCCTAGCAACTCGCGATCGGACTGTCTCCTTCCTCCAGTAATTTCTGTGCAGCATTCAATAAAGTCTTTTTAATGATGCTTTTGTAATAGGCTGTGTTTTCGATATCATCCGTTAGATCAAGCATAGCTTTAATTCCTTCTAAGCTCATATTTGGAAATTTATTGACGGTTAGTAGTTGAAGAAGGCACCTTGATAATCATCTTTTAAAAAATTAAATTAATAACCTTTTCTGTGGGATAGCCTTTCTCTAATCCTTGTCCTATATTTAAGGCACTAATTATGTTAGAATAATGTAGTTATTCTTGGATAAGCTATGCGAACGCTGGTAACAGAAGTCGTAAATGGAGAAAGTTATTGCTATCAACCTCTGGGAAAGTACGTTGTGCGAGCAGTAGGAGTTTGTGGAGAACGACCAACTTTCAAATATACGCGCATTGAAATTACTGGCGTACTCGAACGACTCGCTGCTGGAGAGAACATTGATACGATTGTACAGGGATTTCGCGGGCGCGTTTGTAAAGAAGCTATTGCTGAAGCTGGATGGATTGTAACAAATCAGTTTCTTGAGAGTTTACCAACTCTAGAACCAGCAGCATGATTGTACTCGATGAACAGCTTTTGGGGCGCGATCTTGAAGAATTGATTTCCGCATGGTATCGAGGTAATGTTTGCTTTATTACTGATCTCCGTCCCGACACTATTATTAAGGACGACGCAATTCCAATGTTATTGCGGCAACAATCCCAACCAACATTTGTTACGATTAACGAACGTGACTTTTGGCGCAAAGTAGAAATTGACAACAATTTCTGCGTTATTTGCTTTACTTTTCCTGATCGTCGGGCACGGGAGATTTCATCTTCTCTGCGGGCTATATTAAAGCACCCTGATTTTAATACAAAAACCAAAAGAATGGCCAAAGTGCTTCGAGTTACTGATAACAGTGTTGCTTACTATTCTCTAGAGAATCGAGAAATATTAGAGATTGCCTTATAATTGCGGGCGCCTTTGTAAAGAAGCTATTTCGTCGTTTTCTGTATTGAAACAACTCATTTTATTGAAAGTTTAGCAACTCTTTAAGTCATAAGTCAGCTAGAATGTAGTTGACTCTATATACAGATTCTGAATGCAAAGTAAACAGAACAAATGACTTTTACAGAATTAAAATCTCAACTGCTCTCGTTAACACCAGCAGAAAAAGCTGAGGTCATTCAACTATTATCGCAAAGTTTGGCTAACACTTGGCAAGGAATTAACAAAACTCTGGGTGTCATGGGTGGTGATGCTTGTATTAGACAAACTCGTATTCCTGTTTGGTTACTAGTTAGTTATCAGCGCTCAGGTTTAAGCGAAGCCAAAATTTTAGATAATTATCCAGGTTTATCAGCTATTGACGCGCGCAAATGCTTGGTCTTACGCTCAAGCACACACAGACGAGATTGAAGCAGCAATTGCAAAGCATAAGGAAGTATAATTAATGGCACGTTTATACACAGATGAACATTTTCCACGAGAAAGTGTCCTCACCCTTCGCACTTTAGGACACGAAGCAGGCAAAGCTAACCAATGAATTCCCGATAATGAAGTTCTTGCATTTGCAACAAGTATTCAACGTGCTGTTGTAACACTTAATAGATATGATTTTATTAAACTGCATACGAAACAACCTGACTATGCTGGTATTGTTGTATGTACAGAAAATCAAGACTTCACTATGTGTTAGACACGAATAGATGAAGCAATTTCTTCTATTGAAACATTAACGGCACAACTTATTCGAGTATATAAATAGCTGCAAAGGATAGAAGTTGCTCCTTAAAACTGTGCCCTGTAGGGCGGGCAAGGATGCCCACCCCACAAGAATATGTCCATCCCCACAAAAATATATAAATTTGAAAATCATTCTTAGCCCCCCTTCCACGCCTACGGTGTACACACATCTTTAATCACCCTCTTTTTTCCCCCCTTTGTGCCCTTTGTGTTCTTTGTGGTTTATCTCTTTAAAAAACCACAAAGGCACAAAGGACACAAAGAAAGAGAAGAAAGAAAAAAAAGAGACTTATGTGTACACGGTAGCCTTCCACGCGGGGGGTTGGGGGATCAATCCAATATTAGTAAATATACCGAGATTCTCTCCCAATATTTCATAAATTCGGTACAGACATCTGCCTTCCGGACGATTTAATTCCGTTTTTTCGCGGTATCAGTTTAATAATGTGCGTGACTAAAATGAATATTATGCTACAGTTCTGACCATTGCTTGTTGAACTTACATGACAAATCATTAGCAAAAAATCATTTGATCATCTAATTATTAGCGCTGACAAGCTAAGACAGAATTAGTAGTAGCTTCTACCACTTAACTAAATAATATTGTCTAGATAATGTAGAGAAATGATGGCGCCTCTACTCCCTTTAATGACATGTTCGCATTTATTGGAAGCAACGTAGTTTCCAAACTTTTTTGTGCAAATAAATAATGAGCAGTTCCGGAACGCGCGATGTGAAGAGTGTGGGTGCATTTACCGTTATAAATTTTAATTTTTGAAGAGTGCAAATTATAGGGTGCATTTACCGCTTGTAAATACTCTGAATGCATTTGCCACCCTATAATGTCGAAAAGATATCGCATCTCCAACAGTAGTGGTTTTACATTACTGGAAACATTGGTTGTGGTTTTTATTGTTGGTATATTAGCCGCAATTGCTGCTCCTTCTTGGCTTGCTTTTATCGAAGCACGGCGCCTTGGTGCTGCAACTGACCAAGTATATTTGGCATTGCGTAATGCTCAAAGCCAAGCACAGAAGGATAAAATTAAATATCAAGCAAGTTTCAAAGTTGAAGATGAACTAGTTAAATGGGCTGTTCATCCAACTACAGTTAGTCCAACACAAGCACAGTGGAATCAACTCGAAGCTAATATTGTCCTAGATACCGAAACGACATTGCAACGTCATAATGGTGTACGTAGAACTGTATTCGATTTTCGAGGTACTGTAAATCCACCATTAGGCAGAGTTACGCTATCTACCAAATATGGCGGTAAAATCAAGCGTTGTGTCTTTGTCTCTACCATTTTAGGCGCCATGCGTACTGGTAAAGAACAGGATGAACCTGACGAAAATGGCAGATACTGCTATTAAGTAGTGCTGAGTTGAAAGTGCTGAGTGCTGAGTATAGTTAGGAGGTGCGGAGTTAGGAGTTAAAAGTTAGGAGTTATGAGTTAAAAGTTATAAATAACAACTCAGCACTCAGCACTCAGCACTTTTCACTCAGCACTCAGTACTCAGCACTCAGCACTTTTCACTCATTTATGCAACATTTAATACTCTTTACTCGTTACCCAGAACCAAACCGGACAAAAACTCGGTTAATTCCAACACTCGGCGCCCAAGGTGCGGCAAATCTTCATCGTGAAATGACTGAGCATACTTTGTCTAAAGTTATACCGTTGTCCGTTTCTATCGAAGTGCGTTTCACTGGCGGTAATTTAGAATTAATGCAAGCCTGGTTAGGTTCTAATTTCATATATCAGCCACAGGGAGAAGGTGATTTGGGTGAGCGAATGGCGCGCGCTTTTAATGATTCTTTTCAACGTGGCGCCGAAACTAAAACTATTATTATCGGTAGTGATTGTCCTGGTATCAATGCCCAAATCTTAACAACGGCGTTTGCACATCTCAATGAAGTTGATTTGGTGCTGGGACCAGCCCTTGATGGAGGCTATTATTTAATCGGGTTACGGCGTTTAATCCCTGAATTATTCAAAAATATAAATTGGGGAACCTCCCAAGTCGGTAAGCAGACTATAGATATTGCCCAAAGTTTAGGACTATATCAAGCCTACCTGGCGCCTCTTGCTGATGTTGACCGTCCCGAAGATCTACCGATATGGAAGAACAGGTATATTTAAATACTGTAATTTTCCTATAGACACTGTAAAAAGCAGATGCTAGCGTAGTGTAGTTCTGAAAAAGATGTAAAAAATTATAACTATCTATAAATTTGTTGCTGTGGTTGTAAAGAACAGATAAGGTAAGGGGAACAATATTCCAGTAACTTTAAGTTTAAGCAATCACTTGTATTACCCACACGAGAACCTATGATTAACAGTTTTGCTGCCGCGACAGCTTCGCGAACCCTCAAGGTAGGGGGAATTATCCTACTTTTGTCTTTCTTAATAGACTTTATAATTTTGCTTTTTCCTTTCCAGCCAACCGATAGAGGTTGGCAAATAGGTTTGGCAACTGCCTTGGTAGACCGAGGTATTGTGCCTATGGTGGGTTTGGGATTATTGATTGCTGGCTATTGGGCAGATAGCTTTGAAGGTGAAGAAAGGTTTGGTGGTTTTGACTTGAGACTACCCGCATTTATTTTATCAAGCATTTTGGGCTTGATATTTTTGCTGATTTTTCCCTTGCACTTAAACAACGTTCGTCAAGCTAGCGCGCAAACCGTCGAGCAAATTGGCAGACAAGCAGAACAGCAAGAAAACCGACTCCAAAACCAATTAACCCAAGTTCAAGCTCAGTTAGGCAACGACCAAGTTAAAGCTGAACTCGAAAAGCAAAAAGCTCAAACCAAAGCGCAATTAACCGACATTATTAAAGACGACCAGAAATTTAAGCAAGCGCAGGAAAATCCAAGTATTCCCCCTGCTGTAAAAGATGTGCTTAAAAAAGCTAAGACCGATCCCAAAGCACTTGATGAATTCATTGCTTCACAAAGCGACCCTCAAAGATTAGCAGACCAACAAAAGCTTCAAATCCGTCAGCAAAAAGAAAATGCTGAAAAACAAGCAAAAGACCAAGCTTGGAAATCTGGTTTACGTATTGGTATGAGCAGCTTATTACTTTCCATCGGTTACATCATCATCGGTTGGACTGGTATGAGAAGCATGGGTATGGGGCAAGGTTCCGCGAAGAAAGCTACCGCACGCTAGAAGTGCTGAGTAGAAAGTGCTGACTAGGAAGTGCTGAGTAAAGTTAGGAGGTAGGGTACGTGACGCTATAAAAATCTTACGACGAAGCTAATTATCTAGTAGCGTCACGCACCTTACGAAGAGCTAAAAAAACTCAGCACTCAGCACTCAATACTCATCACTTTTTAGTTCTATTTGATACAATAAAATAAGTATTTTGACTATAAATAATAATGATATCCATTTACATATTGACTTATAACGAAGAGTTAGATATTGCTGCTTGTATAGAGTCTGCAATGCTTTCGGATGATATTATCGTCGTGGATTCGTGTAGTAGTGACCGTACAGTCGAAATTGCTAATCGTTACCCTGCGCGCGTTGTTGAACACGCTTTTGAAAGCCACGGGCGCCAGCGAACTTGGATGCTCGAAAATATACAGCCTAAATATGAATGGGTATATATACTCGAAGCCGATGAGCGCATGACTCCAGAATTATTCGCCGAATGTATTGCAGCAAGCAACTCTAATTCACAATATATAGGTTACTATGTAGCGGAACGAGTCATGTTTATGAATACGTGGATTCGTCGCAGTACCCAATACCCGCGCTACCAACTGCGATTATTCCGTCATGGTAAAGTTTGGTTTAGTGATTATGGTCATACCGAACGCGAAGTATGTGACGGCGCCACAAGTTTTTTGAAAGAAACTTACCCACATTATACTTCCGGCAAAGGATTAAGCCGTTGGATTGATAAACACAACCGCTATTCTACCGACGAAGCGAGAGAAACAGTAAACCAACTCCAACACGGAAGCGTTAAATGGCGAGATCTATTTCTCGGTCAATCTGAAGTCGAACGTAGACGCGCGCTCAAAGATTTATCATTACGCTTACCTGGGCGCCCAATTATTCGTTTTATTTATATGTATTTTTTACTCGGTGGCTTCCTGGATGGACGCGCGGGCTTCGCTTGGTGTACATTACAAGCTTTCTACGAATATCTAATTTTACTCAAAGTCTGGGAAATTAAAAACATGGCGCCTGCCGAGCTAGACACCAAAACCCTCGAAGTCGCCAAATAACCGTAGGTTGGGTGGAGGCGCAAACGTCACCCAACATAAACCCAACCTATAATTTTAAACTAGTGGTTCATGTCATAAAATTTGGGGTGTTGCGTAAAAATCAAACCCTTGTAGAGACGCGAAATTTCGCGTCTCTACATCTCAGAATTAATGACATGGACCACTAGTGGTCTGTGTCATAAGTTTTGGGTAGTAGCGAAATTGGCAACGGATGATAAGCGGATGTAGCGGATAGGTTATTTTAGACAATTAAGCTTTGTTTATAACAAATAAATCATCCGTTACATCCGTTGTATCCGTTGCTAATCAACCCACCAAAATTAATGACATAGAATAATACTGGTTTGTGTCATTAATTTTGGGGTGTTGTATGGTGGCTTTTGCCGCACCTACGGTAGGCGCCAACTTACCAAAATTAATGACATAGAATAATAGGTTGTTTACTCGACAACTTTTACGGCAGTAATCTTCGGATGCAGCTATAAAGCTTGGTTAGAGTGGGGTAAACAAAAAAATTACAAGTGGTAGGTAATAATACTTGGATTAGGAACAGCCTCGGATGCCTGTTCTACAAGATGGTTGTTACACATTTGTGTAATATAAATTAATATTTAACTCAAAAATTCTTATCTTTTTCAGAATGACAGGCGCCCCCAGTGTCCAAAGATAGCTATAAGCGTACCTCTACCAGCTTCAGAAGTTGAGCATTCCGGCAGAATTTAATTTGGCACGGTAATATTAGAATAAATATTAAAACTTGCAACATTCAGTTACAAGGTTAAAAATATTGGCGTAGTAGAGATAACTGCTGTACCTTCAGTAGTGAATTATATAACAGGGTTTCTAGGCATCTCTAAGAACATGAGCAGCGTGTCTAGATTATCGATTGACGCGCGTTGGTTATATGAGTACCACTAATAAAAAAAGTTCTATTAGCCTAAACAAGGAGAATCGGGGATTGGTAATCGAACGCTTAAAGCAGGATTTAAAGAATGACTTGATTGCTGGGTTGCTGGTTGTAATACCTCTGGCAACTACAATCTGGCTGACGATTACCATTGCTAACTGGGTAATTGACTTTCTTACACGAGTACCTAAGCAACTTAATCCTTTTGATGGACTACACCCGATTTTAGTCAACTTACTTAATATTTTAGTCGGTTTTGCAGTGCCGCTACTAAGTATCCTTTTAATTGGGTTAATGGCACGTAACATCGCTGGACGTTGGTTGCTTGATGTTGGTGAGCAGATAGTACAAGCGATTCCTTTGGCTGGACAGGTTTATAAGACCCTTAAGCAACTTCTTGAAACTTTACTCAAAGATTCCAATGGTAAGTTTCGGCGAGTTGTATTGGTAGAGTATCCAAGACGTGGTGTTTGGTCAGTCGGATTTGTAACAGGCGCCATTAGTAGCGAAATCCAAGCGCAAATGCCGCATAAAGTGCTAAGTGTTTTTGTGCCTACCACCCCAAACCCGACTACAGGATGGTATGCTGTAGTGCCTGAAGATGAAGTCGTTAATCTATCAATATCAATCGAAGATGCATTCAAAATTATAGTCTCAGGCGGTATAGTTGCCCCGAATACGTCTGCACCCCCACTGGTAATGGCACATAAAGTCGAAGTTTCTTCTTCCGAAAAACGTCAAATAATACCACTGGAAGAAGTTTAATTAGACGCAGAAACCGGATTTCCCCAAGAAACCCGGTTTCTATATTTAATTAATCTAAAATCCAAAATCTATTCCGAAGTCGTTCACGTAGTGTTCCGCAGGAAAGACAAATCCATTCATATCCCTATACCGGGAAAATCTAAGATATGCAAGAGCGTAAACCTCGTCAAATCGCGCGTGAACTGGCTCTTTTAAGCTTGAGTCAGTTGCCCGCAAATCCCAAAAAGTTGACTGAAGACCAGTTACCTAAACTGGTACTTGCGGCAGTTCGTACCCTTCGCTCAGAAGTTCAAGATACTCTCAGTAGCGCATCTGGTGAATTGCAGCGCAGTAATGACCGTCTACTCACTAGCGAAACGCGCGCTGGTGATTTGAACACCGCGCGTACAATGCTTAAAGAAGCTGTTTCTCATGCACAAAAAGCAATTAACCAGCTAGGTGCAGCACTTGAGTTCCCCGAATTAATTCAACTCGCAAACCAAGACAAAGATGTCGCACGGTATGCTATTGAAATTGTTCGGACTGTGAATGAGAATCAAACTCTTATCGATGAAGAAATTTCTCAGGCATTAGTTGACTGGCAAGTCAATCGTCTTGCTCAAATTGACCGTGATATCTTACGTATCGCTGTAGCTGAAATGCTTTTTCTGAAGCTTGATGAGCGTATGGCAATTAATGAAGCTGTCGAATTGGCTAAACGCTATAGCGAAGCTGATGGACACAGGTTTATTAATGGGGTTTTACGCCGAGTTACTGAAAGAAAAACTGAACTTGGTTTGCAACGGATACAACGGATGTAACGGATGATTTTTTCGTCTTTGTTCGCGAATTGTTGGTTGGGTTGCACCCAACCTACTTATAATAAATTTTTTAGGTTGTATATACTTATATGAACCACCCCACCGCCTAAGCGGATAGGGTTTCTAGCTTACTGTGCGGGTTCAGTCGCACCTAATAGTCGTACAGCAAGACTTGCTCACTGTCGTACCTTTACTTGAATCCCGTCGCCAACACGCTCTCAGTATCCGTTACCGGGTTGTTGCTGCTTATACCGCCTTGGGGTTACTAGAATCGGTGTCGCGAGCGCATTCCACTCTCAACGGGGCAATTACCCCGTCTCAAAACCCTCTCCCTGTACGCATATACGAAAGAAGAGCGTAAATCCTTGAAGATTTTACGTGCCAAAGGTATTTCTTGACACAACCTTCTATCTTCAGTTTTCGTGGTTCAGTGTTATTATTGTAATGCAATTAGCATTACACGTCAACATGGCTAGTCCCAATTCATCACTAACAATTCGGATTACAGAAGAAGAAAAAGCAATACTCAAAGCTTATTGTAGGCAAACAACGCGCCAGCAAAGTGAAGTAATTCGAGAGTTTGTGCGCTCACTTGAAAAGAAATTACAAAAGTAAAAGGTATCGAACCTTTTACTTTTGTGCGAAGCACCATCCTCACCGCATGGCGGATGGGGAATTCCGCGAAATTGTTAAAATTATTTTCGTAATCCTTTATTTCTTGGATAACAATGGCTTTTAACTGGTTCCGTCGTCAACACAACGAATCCTCTAATACTCCTTCTCAGGAAGAATCAAAAATTGAGCAGCAAGTCGAAGCTCCTTCATCGAATGCGGCGCCTTCAACTGATACTACACCTGCTGCATCTGACCTGCTAGCTTTTGCTAAGGCTGCGTACAAAAATATTCAGCAAAAACAGCAGGATACTCCAGAAGAAACTTCAACTGTTGAGTCGGGTAACGAGTTATCTGCCCAAAAGGCGCCTGTTGAAGCATCCAATATTGAAGAAGTTGTTACTGAGACGGCGACTGTCATTAACACTGTTGCTGAAAATACAGATGATACTGTGGAATCTACTGTAGTAGTGGCGGAAGTAAATGATGGGGCATCGCAAAATGCAGCTGCAAATTTATCTTTTATTGAACGAGCAGCAGCCGAACGAAAAGCTAGACAAGAAAGGTTAATGCAAAATGCGATTGATGTTCCTGCACCAGAAACAGAAATTACTAATGTAGTATCTGATACGAATGATGGTGAGGTTTCGGAGGATGAAATAGAGGAAACATCCTACTTAGATTCAGATTTGGAGTTCGATGAAGGGTTTGTGTGGTCGGCAGAAGTACTCGCTGCACAAGGTCGGCGCCCCGAAGATGTATCAGTAGAAGAAATTAATTGGCTCAAAAAGCTGCGACGGGGTTTGAGTAAAACTCGTCGTAATATAGTTAACCAGTTAAAAGCAATTGTTGGCAAAGGACCGCTAAATCAAGCTGCGGTGACAGAAATCGAAGCGCTGCTTTTACAGGCTGATGTTGGTGTTGAAGCAACTGATTATATTATTGATGCTTTACAAACTAAGTTACGCTCAGAAGCGCTTCCCGCTGATGCTGCTATTGCATATCTGAAGACAATTCTTAAAGATATGCTTGAAGCTCCAATGCAAAAATCTCAAAAAACTGTCTTTGCTCCAGAAAAAGACATTCTTAATATTTGGCTCATAACTGGTGTTAACGGCGCCGGTAAAACTACAACAATTGGTAAACTTGCTCATTTATCCCAAAAATCAGGCTACCGTACTTTGATTGGCGCCGCCGATACTTTCCGCGCTGCTGCTGTCGAACAGGTAAAAGTCTGGGGTACACGCAGTAATGTCGAAGTCATATCGAATCCTGGTAAAAATACAGACCCTGCAGCAGTGGTGTTTGACGCAATAGCAGCAGCAAACGCGCGCTCGACCGAGTTGCTGCTAGTAGATACCGCAGGACGCTTGCAAAATAAGAAAAACTTGATGGAAGAACTCAGTAAAGTCCGCCGCATTATCGATAAAAAAGCCCCGAAAGCTAAAGTAGAATCACTGTTGGTGCTTGATGCAACGTTAGGTCAGAATGGTTTGCGGCAAGCTGAGGTATTTTCTGAAGCTGCCCAGTTGAGTGGTGTAGTTTTAACCAAACTCGATGGTACTGCCAAAGGTGGTGTCGCACTCGCTGTTGTAAAGCAGTTGGGTCTACCAATTCGATTTATCGGCGCCGGTGAAGGAATAGAAGACCTTCGTCCTTTCTCTAGCTACGAATTTGTCGAAGCTTTACTTAGTAACTGAGATGTAACAGCACACACCGCGATTAATTAAGTTTTCAGTCAAGAATATCTTAAAATTCAAAACTGCTTTAAACTAATTATTTAAAAACGCGCGAACACTGCTATCATCAGTTGCATCCTGAAAATTTAGGCATCGGGGCGCCATTATCTCATTTATAAGATAGTGCGTATGCCAATATTCCTATGCCTATAAGTAAGGCAAGGTTTGTTATCATAAAAGTTCTTTTACCCCCCTAGACCTCTAACCCCTTTGTCAGAATACCTATGATGTTGAATAAGTATGTAAGTGTTTATAACTGTCTATCTTTCGATACATGATGTATTTATTAGGTTATGAGAGGATTAAAAACTTCAGTACGTAGTAGAAATTACTGCTATTACAATTAAATGTAATTAAGTAAAAATTACTAAAAAAGTGTATGAATATTGCTGTAAAGTATTAAGGAATTAAATCAAATAATGAAATACTTATAAAATTTTTATCCTACGTCATAATACGCTTGCTAAAATTACAAGCTTTGCCTCAATATGGTGTAGCAATACTAAGTCTTATGTTTTAACGATAATAAATTACCTGTGCCTCAACCACCATCTCAACCCACTAACAGCAATACCAGCACTACGACTGATGTCACTCCAGTGGTAGCGCTGAAAGAACTTGTGGCACGGCTGCATCGCGAGCAAAATAAAATTCAAGACTTGCTGAGTTCGTTGGGATTTGCCCTTAGAAGCTTTAATAATTTAAATCAGTTTTTAGAGTTAATTCCGCTGATGGCAACGCGAGTCACTGACGCTGATGGTAGTGCTTTATTTCTCTACAAACCAAATGGGCAAGTGCGGTTAGAGCAACTGCACTGGCAAGATAGTCTTCAGCGTAAAAATATTCGTAAAGCGCTCGAAACAGCTAGCAGCCAAATTACTTTATTAACAAATGCCGTACCGTTAACAATGACTACAGGCATGTTAGATGACCAAATGCATCGTTATTTGGGTCCTGATGTACAAATATTTGGTACCGCAATACTCGTAAAACATAATGAACGAGGATGGTTGTATGTTTTAAGTCGTGACCCTGACTACACTTGGACTGAAACACGTCAAAAGTTGGTTCGTTTAGTTGCCGACCAAACCGCAGTCGCTATTGAAAACGATGAATTAGGTGTTGAACTGCGGAAAAAAGAACGTTTAGACCAAGAACTTGAAATTGGCGCCGAAATTCAAAGGCGCCTACTACCCCGTCAGTGTCCAAAAATTCCAGGTTTAGCTTTAGCCGCGCGGTGTAAACCAGCAAACCGTGTAGGTGGAGATTACTACGACTTTATCCCTACTAATCATAACCAAATTCAACAAGAAGGCAAAAATCACGTCACTAGTACTTCAGTGCTGGAGAATAATACTTCAGTACTTGATAATAGTGGACGCTGGGGTTTAGTAGTTGGTGACGTAATGGGTAAAGGAGTTCCTGCTGGGTTAATCATGACAATGATGCGGGGAATGTTACGAGGTGAGGTATTACACGGTCATCCACCCAAACGAATTTTACAAAATTTAAATCGCGTCATGTATGCCGATTTAGAGAACTCGAATCGATTTGTCACCCTTTTTTATTCAGAGTTTGACCCACAGACACGAACTTTATATTACAGTAATGCAGCCCACAACCCACCATTATGGTGGCACGCTGCAACCAGGACAATAACTCGTTTAGATACACTTGGGATGTTAATTGGTTTAGATGCCAACAGCCAATATGAAGACGGTCAAGCACAGTTAGAACCTGGAGACGTTGTAATTTATTATACAGACGGTTTAACTGATGCAGCTTCAGCAAGTGGTGATAGATTCGACGAAGAGAACCTGATTTCAGCACTTAACACAGCCTGCCGCATTTACAGCGAACCCCAAGAAATACTAGATTACATGTTTGATAAAGTACACGACTTTATTGGCGCCGATAAACAAAACATCGACGACATGACACTCGTTGTACTACAAATTAAAGAGTAAAAAGTGCTGAGTGAGTCGTGAGTCGTGAGTCGTGCTGAGTTACGTAGTTATGTAGGTTGGGTGGAGCGGAGCGCGCAACCCAACACTTTAAATAACACAATTTTTAAGCGCCTAAAATAAAATATAATATGTAAATACTATCAATTTGAACTTAAAATCAAAAATCAGTTGGTTAAAAGTTATACTTACGCGCAATATAAAAAGGCGGTTTTTACTCAATATTATTACTGAATTTGAAGTATTTAGGTTATATAAGATACTTTATTAATCAGGAATAAGCCGTTTTTGTACAAAAATGTCCACCAATGGTGGACAAAAATATCAAAAATATGTTGATTTGGAGTGTTGAGTTCCGCGCTCTGCTTCACCCAACCTACATAACTCAGCACGACTCACGACTCACGACTCACGACTCACGACTCACTCAGCACTTTCTACGAGCGCACTAAAAAACGACTGTCCAACCTTCTTTACTAGCGTCTTCCTTGGTGTAAGAAACACCGTCTATTTTTAAACCACCGTTATTGAGAAGAGTAATAATACCACCTTCATTGTCAAGGTTGATTTTTTTATTCAAAGCCACTTTTAAAACTTCACCTGGATTGATAGTGCCAGTGAGCGGGAATTTTGATTTCAACTTGTCAGCTATTGCCCATCCCGTTAAATCAACTGGTTCAGGTGAAGTATTAAGTAATGTAACGGTTTCTTGATTTACGTCTTTACCAATAGGGTTAACCATTGCTGCAACAATACGAATTGCTGCGGTAGTTTCTGGTATTACCGTATCGATACGGTTTCCGGTTGTATCATCAGTATGGAACGATTGCGATTGGAAAGCTAGAAAAATTCCTACCCATGAAGAACGCGATGGATAGTGTATTAACAATGCTCCATCTTGCCAAACTCCATTATCGCGTTGAAATTTACCGTCATTCCCCTGGTTCATATGAATATCGTGAATACCGTTACCAGGAAGGAAACCAAAATATTTGTCTTTAACGTCGGTTTCTGGACCCCATCTTTCTCCAAAAGCGTATATTGCAGCGTCTTCGCTTTCTAATGCTCGCTCGATATATAGTTCGATTAACTCGTTTAAGTCGTTGTCTGGGCCAGGAACGTTGTATGGTAAAGGTTTCATTTGCGTTGTATCAAACAAGTTGCCTCGAATGAAGTCCAAAGCAAGTCCACCTGGTTTGCGCGCGAGTTCATGAAAACCATTATCTAACTTAACTAATCCATTTACTATTGGATGTTTGAAGTTTTCGTCTAGATAATAAAACAACTCTGAGGGCGCCTGTTTTGATTTAACGTTGATGGCAATACGATACTTAGTATCTCCATCGCTAAGTAATACTTGGTAATGCGGTGTTTGTCCTTCACCTAGTTTACGGTCAATTACTTTACCTTTGAGTACACCATAATTCTTTAAAGGCATTTAATTCTCCTGTTTAAACAAACAACGAGTACTACAATATTCACTCCGCCCTTTTCGTAATAAATCTTAAGTATATTTATTTACGAGCATAGGATTTTACCTTTGCCATAATGGCATAAGTTTTAAAATTTGACCAAGGTTATTGTGAGATTGGCGCCAAATTTCATTTTCAAGATAACGACGAAAAAATATCCAGTGATTACCATTGTATATATGAGCTAATTTTTACTAAGTACACACTGCTGTTTGCATCAATAAATTCAGTCATCAAATAAACAACAAATAAACTATGCAGCAGGATGGAGCGTCTAATAGCCATTTGTTCTTGGTTTGCGGACTTGGTAACTTGGGGCAATCTTGTATAGCGTTACTCAAAGAGTTTGGCGCCGTTGTAAATGCAATCGAAATTACTGAAAATCTAAATTGGCAAAATAAATTGATAATTGTCGGAAGTATTCAAAAGTTAAGATGCGTTGAGCATGGAGTTCTCAACCGAAAAAATTGGTTGTTGCAAGTCGAGAAAGTTTCTTCACCAGAAGCAGTTTCCAAAGGTGCTGAAATAATTAGCCATATTTCGGGTTGTAATATTGCTATTGCCGAAAAACTAATGAACCTATTACCGCAAACCTTACCAGTTGAACTTTACAAGCATCAAGCTCAAAGGTTAGCCAACGAGCTTTATAAAATCAATAAAGTCGAACGCGGTATTATCGACAAGAAAAATTGGTTCATACAAATTGAGAGAACTCTTACCAACGATGCCGTATTTAATGGCGCCGCAGTAATTACCCGAATTTCAGGTTGTGATATGGCAACCGCTAGAAGTGTGATCAGTCAATTACCGCAAACTTTACCATGCCCACTTTATAAACACCAAGCACAAAGATTGGTTCAGGAGCTAGTTAAAGCCCAAGTTGTTGCGCGCGTTGAACGACAAAATTAGCAAGCCATGTAACAAGTAATTTTAACATCTTCCTAACCAACTAGGATAAGCAAATGAATCTTTTTCTAATAGTTCAATATTTTTATAATTAGTAAATAAATAATTAGCTGTCGCACGTAAACTATCGATGAAATTCGCTTCAAGTGCTACACTCCACCAAGTGTTATTGTTGGATTGCAACAGTGTAAGTTCAACATTACAGTGATTTTCAATCTTATCTAAATTTACACTGTTACTTAATTGCTGCGGAACTATGCCAAATCTAATTTGGTAACACTGCGAATAACGAATTTTATTAACGCTTATCCATGTAGAACTGTTTTCCACTTGATTAGGTAGAAATGCTTCTCCTGTAGAATCAGTACACATCCATTTGCTCCATTTTTCAACTTTACCCGCGACTGAGTTACCAAATTGCATAGTGCCTAATTCTTCGAGGCGCCATTTAATTTCTAGGCGCCCTTGCCTTAATTTAATACCAACAAAATCATTATTCGGTGCGTATAAATAAATATCACTACGTTGTTCTGGTTGCGATGAGTCAGCTAGGCAATTTTGCTTAAACCAGGTTTCAAAGTTAGCAGGGATGGTACCAGCAATAAACCAGCGCGTTTCATATGTTGTATATGACATAGTTCCTTAATAGTCACGCTTGATGAAGAAGATGTGCCAAACTCCAATGGCTCAAATGCAAAATGACAAAGTACACAACGGGGGTATTTATAAAAATTGGCACCTGTTCAAGTGAAATCTTCAATTTTGTATTCCTACGCCCGAAGAAATATCAACCCTATTAGATTTGAGGCTTGGAAAAACGAATTTTTTGCTTATGATTATTATAATTAAAATCTATGATTAAAAAATTATAAAATTACTTTTGATTCTTACGTTTTAACCCGTTTTTATCATTAATATCTGCCCTTGTACAGATTGCGTGGCTTGGCTTCTAGTCCTCAAGACTGATTATGCCACCGAGACGGATTATACTGGTTGCGTAAATATTCGTAAGTATGTTATTAAATTTTTAACATCGATTAATTCCCCTTTATGACTTATACTCTGCAAAAGCCTTGGCAAAAGAATGCAATCATTTACTATACCCAATGCTTACTTCACAGTTATAAACATTGGACAAAGGAGTCGTTACTAGACCTGAGTACAACACCAGAACAACAAGCACAAGCATTATTTGAGGCGCCGTTTGTAGTAGTTTCACAAGGTATAGAATCTGACCCGATTCTTAACTACGGCAACAAGAAAGCGTTGGAATTATGGGAGTTAAGTTGGGAAGACTTTATACAACTGCCTGGACGAGAGACAGCTGAAGAAATGGAAAGAACAGCTAGACGAAGTTTTTTGAACGAGGCTTCTAGTAAAGGTTTTATTAAAAATTACTCAGGTGTCCGCATTTCTAGTAAAGGGCAAAGATTTTACATACAAAACGTGCTGGTCTGGAACGTCTTAGATGAAAATAACCGCAAGTGTGGTCAAGCAGCAATGTTTAAGAGTTGGAAATTTGTTTAAGCAGAATTGAAAGGAACAAGGTAGTCAAGGTTAATCATGGTGAAGCTATCGTGTAAACATCCAGATAAATACAGTTAGTTTATTAAGTTGTCGATAGAAGCAAAGCTCTACTATTGATTTACCACTACCCTGATATTGCCATCTGTTCATCACCTGGAACGGCGCCCAACCAATCTAGTGGTCTGTGTCATTAATTCTGGGGAGTTAGGTACGTAGTTGTTGCTCTAGCCCTCTGCATTTTTATATCAACTTTGGCGAAGACAACGCTACTACGTACCTATCAAAATTAATGACATGGAATACTAGTAACAACTGCGAAAGTGCCAGAATATTGCTATTTATGATTTTCCATTCGATTCTGGCACCACTACGAGAACCGCCCAAGCGGACGTGAATCATCGTGTACATGTTCTTCGTCTTCTTCGTTATCAATCGCTTCGATTAACGCTTAAGTCCTGCTTTGTAAATCAAGCCGTTCGATTTTAGACAAGTGTCCCGCTTGTTGTAGTGTGCCTTCTAGCGTTGGTTCTGATTCTTGTTTTTCACGCTTTGGCATATAGAAGTAGACGCGCGCGGCTTGGTATAGTACAGTTCACCTCCAGAACACTCACTCGTATTTTTAGGGTGCAGTTATTAACAACTTCGGCATGTTGAACACACCTGTTAGACATTACATTCAAGACCCATACCACGGATAAATCAAATCCTTAAGCTGTAAAAACGGCTTGGGTTGCTTCCCTAAAGAGGACGCGCATTCTCGCTCGTTTCCCGCATACTATGTAATCTTATGAGAAAATATAAACGAAATATTACAAAATATATTGTTGAGATATATTGTTACTGCCAGCCTTAAGGATTGAAAATAAATGTGGAAACGTCTTGGATTGATTGTACTATTGGTTTTTAGCTTTAGTTTGAGCTATTCGGATATTGCGGCGGCGGCTGGGCTGAAGAATTTCACAGATACTACTGACGGTTATGAGTTCTTATATCCGAATGGCTGGGTGCAAGTCAAAGTTGCGAATGGTCCAGTTGTAGTGTTCCACGATATTATCGAGCCTTCTGAAAATATCTCTGTAGTTATAAGTCCTGTTCCTGATAATAAGACACTTGCCGAACTGGGAACACCCGGAGAAGTTGGATATAAACTTGGTAAAAATGCACTTGCTCCCGAAGGTTCTGGTCGTGAAGCTGAATTAATTGATGATGCTCAAAGGGAAGTTGACGGCAAGTTGTATTATAAGTTTGAATATTTAATCAAGCTCCCCAATAATCAAAAACGCCATAACCTTGCGAATGTGACTGTTAGTCGTGGTAAGTTATTTACCTTCAATGCTTCAGTTACAGAAAGACGTTGGTCGAGAGTCAAGCGTTTGATTGAAGATTCAATTAATTCGTTCAAAGTTTATTAAATTTAGGAAGTACAAAGTAATTGCCTAATTGCCAGTAGTAGAAATTTATGGGTGTTCCACAATTTGTACTTGCTTCTGCTTCCCCCGCGCGTCGTCGTTTATTACAGACTATTGGTATTGAACCAGTAGTTGCTATAAGTCATTTTGACGAATCACAAGTGCAGTCGCGCGACCCAGTATTATTAGTGCAGATACTTGCCCAGCGTAAAGCTGAAAGAATCGCTCCTTCCTATAAAGAAGCTGTAGTTATGGGTTGTGATTCGGTTTTAGCTGTAAACGGTCAAATTCATGGTAAACCAGCTAATTCTCTTGAAGCTATTTCTCGCTGGCATGAAATGCGGGGTAAAATTGGTGACTTGTTAACTGGTCACGTTTTGATTGATACTTCACAAAGTAGAATGATTGTCAAGTCTCAATTAACAAAAGTTTACTTTGCAAACGCAAGTGATTCAGAAATAAAAACTTACGTGGCAACAGGTGAGCCTCTAAATTGTGCAGGCGCCTTTGCTTTGGAAGGTAAGGGAAGTGTATTTGTAGAGAAAATTGAAGGTTGTCACAGTAATGTTATTGGGTTGAGTTTACCTTTGCTGCGACACATGCTAGCTGATTTGGGATATGCAGTTAGTGATTTTTGGAAACAGTAATGAGTGCTGAGTGCTGAGTGCTGAGTGCTTGATATTTATACTTCTAGCTTTATTCAGCATTAGGCACTTTCTACTTCTATCTTTACTCAGCATTCAGCACTTAGCACTTTCTACTTCTATCTTTACTCAGCACTCAGCACTCAGCACTTTCTACTTCTATCTTTACTTAGCACTTTCTACTTACTGTAATAAAAAGCAACTTCTTTCTCTTTGAGTTCAGCAAAGTCGGCGCCTCTTAGCATTTCGTTGAGTTCAGCTTGAGGAATATGCTTGGCACCAATGCGAACGATACGCGAACGCATGGTGTTAGATACACCGCTGCGCTGACGGTTTGCTTCGAGTCCCATGACTTTGTTATACAAGTCTAATTTAGCTTCGGGGATGGGAGTTCCATCAAAATCAATCCCCCGTGCGATTGCTTCATCGATGGCATCAGCACCCTTGGTATCCTGGTTTGCTTGGTTGGTTTCAACTGACATGGCTTTTTTGTATCATCGTGCATTGTAAATTTTACCAAGATAGGCGCCTTGTTTATAAGTTTGGCTTCGGAACCTAATTTTGATGAACATACTTGCCAGTAAGGGGTTTTATGGTTTAACCTAAGCACCATCATGTGTTGCTAAGGTAAGGTAATGCTATGTCGGACATAGATGTTCCAGATATCAAAAATCGTTTGCTGGAGCAAGCTCTGACCAATAAAATTATTGATAGTTATTTCGATAGTTCGGAAAGTTGGTTGCGGGCGATTTTACGGATGTGTTTTTTTTCGTTAACGCATCTTGATGAAAAGCCTGTATTTGTTGTCGAATGTCCAAACCAAGCAGTTGCTAAACGGCTTAGTCGCAAAACTTTTCCGTTTCGTGGTGTTTTATACTACTTGACCGATGATTTTAGTGCTGGCAGTCGTTCGCTTTTTTGTTATCGCGCCAAAGATGGGGTGTGGTACTGTTTCGACACCAGCACTTCGGAATGGACAAGTCTAGCTGATTTAGAGGCACAATCAATTTATGGCGATTATGGGGATTAGAACTACTTCTTTTTAGTTACTAACCCACCAGCAAAGGCACCTAAAATTGTGCCTGTCCATAAACCTGTTGTACTTCCTGACCAGATGGCGCCAGGAGCAATTGCTGCGGTGCATATTTCTCTTACTCCCCAAACTTGATTTTGGCACTTTTGGCTCTTAAGATTCATCGAGATTTGCCAACCTGCAAAACCTGCGAAAAATCCTGATGTTAAAGCTAAAAAAGTGCAAATTAGCACACGGTTTTTAGTCATTGTTTTCTAGCATAAGTCTTGTGGAATGGGCGTCCTCGCCCGTCCTGTACCATCCTGTACTATACATTAATAAGGAACAGGCTTTCTATGCCTGTTCCACAAGATGTTGTTACAAAAAGCTATAAGATACATTTGGACAGGGTTTAGCCAGTATTTCTCATACCTGCTGCAATCCCATTGATGGTAAGCAAGGCGCCGCGTAATAGTTCACCTTTACTGTAGCGCGAGTGGATAACACCCGATGTTGCAATGTTTTTGGTTTGACGTAAACGCTTTAGTAAAGATACTTGAAGAAATCCTAGCGGAACAATTGTACCATTGCGTAACTGAACGGAGCGTTGTAAAACTGGGTCGCCATCAAGGAGGTTTTTGTGTCCGGTGATTTGTAGTACAAAGTCACGGGTAAGATAGTATTCTTTGGCTATTTGCTCGAATACTTTATTAAATCTCGCGCGGTCGTCTGGATGCGATAATTCTTTGACGTAATGTTGTGCCATTAGTAGGTCTACTTTTGCTAGCGTCATTTCCGCTTTAGAAATAACCATTTTGAAGAAAGGCCATTTCATGTAGAAATATTGCAGCAGTTTCATGTGTTCAGTAGGTTCTTCGTTGAGAAATTCCTGAAGTGCAGTTCCAACTCCATACCATGAAGGCAACAAAAACCGAGTTTGTGTCCAGCTAAATACCCACGGTATCGCGCGTAAAGATGTTAAGTCTTTTTTACCAGATGGGCGCCGTGCGGGACGCGAACTAATTTGTAACTGGCTAATTTCTTCAATGGGTGTACATGAATGGAAGAAGTCGATAAAATCGGGTTCTTCGTAAATCAACGCACGGTAGTGGCTACGTGAACGAGCTGCTAATTCTTCCATTATCTCGTTCCAAGGTTCGATATCATCAAACCCTGTTTTTAGTAAGCTGGCTTGGATAACAGCAGTGGTTATTGTTTCTAAGTTATACAAAGCTAACTCGCGTAACGAATACTTTGATGCTAATACCTCACCTTGCTCTGTAATTTTAATACGTCCGTTTATACTATGTCCTGGTTGCGCCAAAATAGCTTCGTATGCTGGACCACCGCCGCGACCTACTGACCCACCACGACCATGAAATATGCGTAAATTTACACCATATTTCTCAGCTATTTCTTGTAGACTTTTTTGGGCTTTGTGAATTTCCCAATTACTACTTAAGAAACCTGAGTCTTTATTGCTATCTGAGTATCCCAACATCACTTCTTGAAGGTTAGGAGTTAAAGGAGGTGGGGACTCAGGAGAGGGAGGTAATGGCGGCGAAGGAGGAGAGAATAAAGAGGGTGCCAATGATTCTTTATGCTCCATTACTGCATACCCACCAGCAAGTAAAGCACGGTATAAAGGCAACTCGAATAACTGCTGCATTACAGCGCGCGACCGCAATAAATCTTCGACAGTTTCAAATAAAGGAACTACTTGAATTGTTCCAACTGCGGTTCCTGGGTCATAAAGTCCTGCTTCTTTCGCAAATAGCAATACTTCCAGCACGTCACTTACTTCGCGACACATGCTAATTATGTAGGTTTGGCACATGTTATAGCCAAACTCTTGCTGCAATGCTCTGACAATACGCAACGTTTCGATAACGTCATTAGTTTTTTCAGAGAATGGTAACTCAGCAGAAATTAATGGGCGCCGAGTTTTGAGTTCGCTAGTTAACCACTCAACACGTTCGGCTTCAGAAAGCTCATTATAGGGTTTAGAATGAATACCCATATATTCGAGAATCTCGTTAAGTGCATCACTGTGACACGAAGATTCTTGGCGAATATCTATTTTTGTTAAATTAAAGCCGAAAATTTCAACTTGACAAATGAGGTTTTCGAGAAGTTGGGAAGTTAAACCAGTTTCGCTAAGGTTGCTTTGAATTAATCGCAGTTCTGCTAAAAAATCTTCTCCAGACCCATATGCAGGAGTAGAGACATCTTTAATGCTTTCGCCTTTTTGTAGCGCTGAGTTACGTGAAAGCGTATTTTCTAATCGTTTGAGAATATACGATAACTTCAGGCGATATGGTTCTTGACGATACCGCAAAGCGAGTTCATCGTAAACTTGGCTCATCTGCGACTGTTCAAGTTCCAATGATTCGAGTAAATCAGGTAATACATCACTCCACTGCATCGAAACGCTTAACAATTCGCGCAGTTCCTTTATAGAGTCAATATATTTTTTCAGGACTATATTGCGTTGGTAACAAGCTGTTTCCCAAGTAATAGCAGGTGTTACGGATGGGTTTCCGTCTCTATCACCACCAACCCACGAACCAAATTTACAAAAGTTTTTACTTGGCGGTTCTAACCAACGATACGTTGCATGTAAAGTTTGTTTGAACCGACGGTATAACTGAGGAATACCATCGAATAAAACTTCTTGGAAGTAGTGTAGTGCGTAGTCAACTTCATCTAATACGGATGGTTTGAACTGGTGTAACTCATCAGTACGCCACCATAAACGTATTTCTTCGATTAATTGTAACCGTAATTCCTCTACTTCCCATCGCTGAGGAACTGCGGCGCCTCCAAAACGCTTTTCTAGAGCATCAAGTTCTTGCAATAACTGAACAACTCGACGCTGTTTACCGCGAATCGTATGGCGAACAATTTCTGTAGGGTGCGCTGTGAACACCAATTGCACATCTAACTGTGTTATTAATCGTTGAATCTGCTGTGGTGGTACATTGAGCTTAAATAACTCAGGGAATAGTGCAGCAAATGTACCTCTCTGTTTATTTGACGCACTAGTGCGCCAGCTTTTGGTTAGTAAATCCGCACCAAGTCCACTATTAACAGGAAGTCCCTCAACGTTATCTTGAACGATAGTAGGCAAGGTATCCTCAACTGATTCTGTTGGTTCTACCTCGTACCGAGTCATCTGCTGCCTTTGCTCGTAGTCCTGCTCAATGATGTTAATCAACTGAAAGTACAGGGCAAATGCTCGTGCCGCGCGGATGGCTTCGTTAATACTAAGTTGCTCGATCAACTTAAAAACTTCGGTTGCTTGGTCTTGAGTCGCTTGTCCTTCTGGTGAACATAAATCGCGTAACTGCCGCAACAAATCCACCATCTCCTGACCACACTCTTGACGCAGTACGGTTTCCCATAACTCCTCCATGACTTGGAGACGATGGCGCAAAAATAAATCGGACGCAGGGTAGTTATTAGCAGCTTCGGTGGAAGAGTATAAAACGGAACTCATATCATGCACGTAGTAGAGCCGATGACTTTTTAATTATTGGGTATTTAGAGAAATATGGGTAGGAAAAGTACCGCAAATTCCTATAATTTAAATGTAATATTTGTTACAGAATTAATTTCGATTAGTGCTTTGATTCGTTTGATTTGGAAAGTCGAGGATAGGTAAACGCTCACCTCGTAGGAGTTCTTCTGACGCTTGTCCAAGTGCAGTAAAAGCATCAGTTGCTGTTTTTTGTGCTAAAACCAGCATGATGACCGAAACTGTTCCAACTTGGAGGAGGATAGATTGAGGAATCAATAAACCTAGGTTTAATCCGTGGCTATCGGAATTTGAGCGATTATTCGACATTATGTTTAATTTAAGTTGTTGTAGGATAAATGGAAAAAAACGACCTGAACTACCCAGAGGCAGCAAGAGCCAACTTGAAAAACGCTGTCAGGATGTCATAATTCTATCGTTCTAGTTTACAAATAATCAGTCGTTGTTAATAGCCCCCAGTTAACATCCTTAGTTACCGTCCCTATCTGCTGCCAACAATAGCTTCTAACCAGTAGCCCTAAAAATACCACTATCTACTACCCCTAAGCTTCCATGAAAACAGTACTACCAGACCGTCAAAAAACAATAGTGCAGTGGGTGAGTCAAGCAACTGGTATCAACACTCTAGGGGTGAAAGTCCGGTTGCAGGGAAATGACTTACATATTTTATGTGAAGCCGTTGAGTGTCCCTCAAGGTGGCAAACTTTATCAGATTTACTTAAAGCACTACAGCAAACAGACCTAGAAGCGTTAAAAAGCAACGATAATAACGAACAACCATCAATATACCAAGTATTCGTCTACGGTAGAAAAAAAGCATTAAAGCGACCCGAATGGTGTCACCGGGTGTTTTTGAATCAACTTGACCGTCATATTGAACAAGTTGACGCGCGCTTGCTTCAAGAAGTGGGTAGTCAAACTGCCATAATTGTCTCGAATGAGAGTTTAGCGAAGAAAGGCGACCTAGAAGCGATTGCTAGGTATTTAAGCGAAACTCTTAGCGGTTTTGGTATTGGTGTTCGCGTCAAAGCCAAAAATCTTGGTCAAGATAATCAAAATCGTTTGTGGGTACTTTGTAAATCGAGTTATGCTCCAGACCCTTCATTAATTGCTGAAACGGTTGCCCAAAAGTTACGTTACCTCAAGCTTGTCGATTATCAAGATGCTGTTATTGTTTCCCACGTCCAAGGAGAACAAAAACCTGACTGGATGTTGCGGATTGATTTAACTCCAACTGACGTGATGCTCAAAGATTGGGCACGTTGGGGAGATGTGCAAGCAATAGCAATGTATTTAAACGAAAAATTAGTTGATAAAATCAAAGTTACTGTCTCGCTTCAGGAATCAACGCTTCACGTTTTTTGTACTCCTACTGAAACTCAAGACACAAAGGCGCCTAGACGTGGTTTATGCATGAAAGAAGTCGGCGCCATCTTAAATAATATTGCTCCACAAGGAATAGTCGCTGCTACTGTATATGGGCAAGTTAACACTGACGTAGAACCCGCTTGGATAGATTGGCTATCGCTTCCTGCTAAAGAATACCCTGCTTTATTAATACCCGCTATCGAACTTGGTAGTTTAGGAGATGAACCCGCAATTGTTTTCTTACTTGAACGCTTATTAAATCCTGACCTAGATTGGCGCCTCAAGACAGGTGGTACTAGAGTGCTATTGCTGCGAAAAGGAGACTTAATGCACGTGATGTGCGATGCGCCAGTTTGCCCGAACCGCAAACAAGTAGCAACAAGCGTTATCAAATTACTACGACAACTTAAAATACCACATACATCAGGAGTGCGCGTTTATGGGCGCCGTGCAGGGAATAAAGAAGCATCATGGCACTACGGTGTAGACTTAGTGCCGAGACAACGGTATGTCCCAGAACCACCACCAGAATTTGCCGCGACTTCTACGTATGTTCGCGAACTATTACCACCGCCCGATGAACCAGTACTGCGTCAAGACTTAACATCTGAAGAAGTCCAAACTTTTGTTAAGCAAGTAGTGCAAAACTGGGGAACAACGGCGAGAAAGCTTTTACTTGCCACACAATTATTTCAAGACAAAGACAATCCACAAGCGACACAACACAAAGCGCAGCTTCGTTTAGTGGCATTAGTTTGGGGAACAGTTGGGTTGTTATTAACGCTACAAACCGATTGGGTATTAAATCAAGTTTCGCGGCAGCCCATACCCACAGCAAGTACAAGTCAAAATCCTCAAACCCCCAATCAAGATAAAGATAAAGAAGCATCGGCATCGTTTACTGCTGACACTACACTAAAAGCCAATCAAAAAGATAATCAGACATTTAACGCTTCAGCATTTACGCAAACAACAGGTAATGAAATTAACCCAAAAGAATCAGGAACTGCAACGGCCATTCTACTTGCCGCGCGCACACAATCGCCTAGTTTTAACGCTCGTCAACTAGATGAGCAATTAGCGTTATATCGACAACGATTACAAAAAAATAACGGCAAACCACCAGATATTTTAATTATTGGTTCATCGCGCGCCTTACGAGGTATCGACCCAGTTGCGCTTTCCAAAGCGTTAGCAACTCAAAGCTATCGCAATTTAGACGTGTTTAACTTCGGTATAAACGGCGCCACTGCTCAAGTCGTTAACTTTATTTTGCGTAAAGTTCTCGAACCTCAAGAACTGCCTAAACTAATTATCTGGGCAGACGGCGCCCGTGCTTTCAACAGCGGACGTGAGGACACTACTTTCCGCTCAATAGCAGCTTCCCCAGGTTATAAACAAGCCATCGAAAAATCAATTGCCCGTGGTGATACAGATAGTACACAAGCATCCTTACCTAAAGCCAATTCAAACGACCAGCAACAAAACAGCTATCAAGCAGCTAACGATTGGTTGAATGAAAGATTAGGTTATTTATCAGGAGCTTACCAAAATCGTGAGCAACTCAAAGCACTATTTGGCACCAAGTTAGATGCTTTGACAGGTGTAGATAAAAATAAAGTATCAAAATCAAATACAGGAAATCCCAACGAGGCAGAAGAAACAGTACAATCAGTTGATTTTGATGGCTTTTTACCACTATCAACACGTTTTGACCCAAACGTTTATTATCAAAAACATCCAAAAGTTAGCGGTAGCTACGACAACGACTATAAAGGATTTCTACTTGGAGGAGATCAAGATTTGGCACTTCAAGAGATATTAAAGTTTACTCAGTCTCAAAAAATATCTTTAGTATTTGTCAATATGCCACTAACAAGTGAATATTTAGACCCCGCTCGTACACAGTTTGAGCAATTATTCCAGCAGTACATGATACAAACAGCTTCCGAACGTTCTCACTTTGTATTCCGCGACTTAGGAGTACTTTTCCCTCAAAACAACGACTTTTTCTCAGACCCTAGTCACCTCAACCGCTACGGCGCCTACGAAGTGTCTAATAAACTTGCCAAAGACCCTATGATACCCTGGACGAATAAAAAGTAAGGGCGGGCTAACCAAGATTTTCCCTTATATACCAGGATATAAATAAACCCGCCCGTACGCAGGGGCGGGTTAACCAAAATTTCCCTTATATACCAGGATATAAATAAACCCGCCCGTACGCAGGGGCGGGTTAACCAAAATTTCCCTTATATACCAGGATATAAATAAACCCGCCCGTACAGGAGTTAGGAGTGTAAAAAATAAAAAATGAGTTTAATTTCGATATTATACGGATTGTTTTTACTAGGTGTTCTTGGTGTTTACTGGTCGGTTAGACAGGAAAAAGTGCGTTTATGCGTACTTCTAGCTGCTAGCGTAGTTTTTTATTATTCTTATCAGCCTCAGTATTTACCACTGTTACTAGTACTAATTTATATTAACTACCGCCTGGGTCTTGAAATTGGGCAAAACACTTCACCAGGAGAACACACTCAAGATTGGCATATGTCTAATAATGAGTGGCAGTATGCTCAAGCTGATTGGAATCGGCGCCGTTTAAGTTTAGTATGGCTAGGTATAGTTCTAAATATATTTTTGCTATTTGGTTTTAAGTACCTAATTCCTTTTTTAAAGTTTGCCTTGCCCGAAGCTACAATTAAAGGCTTTGGTTTAGATACATTTAAACTACTAGCGCCACTTGGCATATCTTACTTTGTATTCGAGTGCATTGCTTACTTGGTAGATGTTTATCGTGGCGCCCCTGCAACAAACGATTTAATTAAATTCGCTACCTACAAGTTATTATTTTTTAAAGTTACTTCAGGTCCAATCACGCGCTTTCATAAACTTGCAAATCAATTTAAAGCCTCATTGCCAACTGCGAATATAATTTCTGAAGCATTATGGTTGATAGCTCGTGGCGCCGTTAAAAAAGGATTATTTGCAGATAACATCGGAATTTTTGTAGATATTTGCTTTGGCAACCTCCAACGTGCAGGGAGTACAGATATATGGTTAGCAACATTTGCTTATGGTTTGCAGTTGTATTTAGACTTTAGCGGTTATGTAGATATTGCTCGCGGGAGTGCGATGTTGTTTGGGTTAGTGTTGCCTGAAAACTTTGACTCACCATACTTCAGTACAAGTATTGCTGATTTTTGGCGCCGTTGGCATATGACTTTAGGAGACTGGTTGCGAAATTATCTATATTTTCCTCTCGGTGGTTCGCGCGTCTCTTTGGAACGTACATGTGTCAACTTGGTAACAGTCATGGTTGTATGCGGTATTTGGCACGGCGCCGCATTAGGGTTTATTGTGTGGGGGTTCTGGCACGGTTTAGCTTTAGTAGTGCATCGACTTGTTGATAAACTTAGCAACCGTATCGAATTTCTCGAACATTTTTGGCAATCACCAATAGGTGTTATTGTGGCATGGTTTGTAACGCAATTAATGGTATTTACATCATGGATATGGTTCCGCTTACCTGACCTGCGCGACTCCACAGAAGCAGCAAAGCGACTTTGGGGACGTACTGCAGACGCTCAATTTTCACAACTCGTATACATTGAAGCATTAAAAATCAGTCAGTTCCAAGTAATGCTTTTACTAAGTGCTGTATTTCTAAGCATGGCAATAGTGTATTTTTTCAAACGTCATCTCAAACTCGAATTCAACTGGCACCTTAAACTCCTATTCGTGCCATTGTGTTTCTACATAGTTTGGCTACTGGCGCCGCAGGGCAGCTTACCATTCATCTACTTCGACTACTAACTCTATCCTTGTGGAACTCTAATCCTTGCCCGTTGTTTTTAATAAATATAGAACGGCCTCGACGCCCATTCCACAATAAGGGTAAACAATGTTGACAAAAATGAGATAAGTTATGTAAACTGGCATGTAGTTATATTAAGTGATGTCTCAAAACGCTTAATATGCTGTTTACATAACTTCATATTGCCAAACCAGCAAAACCTTTAAAAAGCTTTCCTCGCAAAGGTTTAAGTTACTTCACTGGCACAATAAATTTAGACCTATCGAACAATAGGTCAAGTTTTAATATAAATAAATCTAATCACATATATTAGAAAATTAAATACTGAGTACATACTCTTATTAAGTGAATTCATATAAAGTTGATATTACAGGTAAATTAACTTTACCTAACGTAAATACACATATCGCACTAATAAGAACATGACTGCAACTTTACGACGCCGCGAAAGCGCTAGCGTATGGGAACGGTTCTGCCAGTGGATCACCAGCACTGAAAATCGCCTCTATGTAGGTTGGTTCGGTGTAATTATGATTCCTACACTGTTGTCAGCAACCATCTGCTTCATCATTGCATTTGTAGCAGCACCTCCAGTTGACATCGACGGTATCCGTGAGCCAGTAGCTGGTTCATTGATTTACGGAAACAATATTATTTCCGGCGCCGTTGTACCTTCTTCAAACGCTATCGGTTTGCACTTCTACCCAATCTGGGAAGCAGCTTCCTTAGATGAGTGGTTGTACAACGGTGGTCCTTACCAGTTGGTAATATTCCACTTTTTGATCGGTTGCTTCGGCTACCTAGGTCGTCAGTGGGAATTATCTTACCGCTTAGGTATGCGTCCTTGGATTTGCGTTGCTTACTCTGCTCCTTTGGCATCAGCAGCTGCAGTATTCTTGATTTACCCTATCGGTCAAGGTTCATTCTCTGATGGTATGCCTTTGGGTATTTCTGGAACATTCAACTTCATGTTGGTATTCCAAGCAGAACACAACATCTTAATGCACCCCTTCCACCAGTTAGGTGTAGCAGGTGTATTCGGTGGTAGCTTATTCTGTGCAATGCACGGTTCATTGGTAACATCTTCCTTGGTTCGTGAAACCAGCGAAACCGAAAGCTTGAACTACGGTTACAAGTTTGGTCAAGAAGAAGAAACCTACAACATCGTTGCAGCACACGGTTACTTCGGTCGTTTGATATTCCAATACGCTTCATTCAACAACAGCCGTTCGTTGCACTTCTTCTTAGGTGCTTGGCCTGTTGTATGTATCTGGTTGACTGCATTGGGTATTTCCACAATGGCATTCAACTTGAACGGTTTCAACTTTAACCAATCAGTACTTGATAGCGAAGGTCGCGTAATCAATACTTGGGCAGACGTAATCAATCGCGCTAACCTAGGTATGGAAGTAATGCACGAGCGTAACGCTCACAACTTCCCTCTTGACCTTGCTAGCGGTGAAGCTACTCCTGTAGCACTTGCGGCACCAGCTATTAATGGTTAATTGAAATAGAGACGCTGTGTAGCGTCTCCACACCTGGATATTTAACGCCTTCAGTGAACCACCACTGGGGGCGTTTTTTAATGAGCGTATTTACTTTACGTTTCTTAATATTATTAAAACATTATTAACTTATAAAGGCAATAGTAATTGTGGCAACAATATTATTTCCGGTGCGGTTGTTCCGTAGAAGCGATTGTAGAGCGTGTGTTTAGGCTTTAGTCTTACTAGTCTTTCTAAAGGCAATCCCAGCGGTTCCAAACAGTAGGCCTAGTAGGGAAGTAGGTTCGCTCACCGATGTCTTGGAAGAACTCAGGGTAATATTGGCAGAGGGGTCTGTATAAATGTATCCTCCAGCCAGTCCCGATTCACCCGTCAAGGTTATGGACGAGCCAGTTCTTTCTAAGGTATATCTAGGGGCATCAAAAGCGATGCCAAAATCAATCACTAAATTCCAATTTGACCCAGAAGAAAGCTCGAAATTGACGTTTGGGGTTAAGTTGGCGCCTAAAGTAGAGTCTGAGTTCAAATTCAGATTTAACTCGTTGACTACAAGCTGCCAATCACTTAGAGTCCCGTCCTCTGAGTAAGCCACTTTTCCTGAATATTCGCTCTTTTTTGGCAAAATGTTCGTAAGGAAAGGGCTAACATCAACTAACGTAAAATCGCCCGAAAATTCTTGTCTAGTTAGAATAGCTCCCAACGCAGGAGTGGCATGAAAGGCGCTTAAGAGTGCGAAACCAATCAGGGAGACGCAAATTTGGGGTCGAAGAGTACTCATTATTGGGACTACTATATAAAATTGTTAAAGGAATACTATCACATACGTGGGAATACTTAATAGACAATTTTTTGGTATTTATTGAACAAATTTTGGAAAAAATAGACATACTATCAACGGGCGCCTCTAAGAACTGTCAATTTATTTTAAATTGGAATACTTTCAATTACGCTTATCATTAATTGCTAAGTAGCAATTTCTAATAGAAATGGCAGCATTCGTTCATTGCTTAATACTTTGCTCTTGTGCATACCATTTATGAGCAACCGCTTCGAGTTGGTCTAAGACTATGATTAAATCTTGCGCGCGTTCTGTTAAACCATAAGTAACTTGAGGTGGAATTGTTGGTTCATAAACGCGGTAAATGACCTCTGCTTCCTCAAGCATTCGTAGTTTCTCTGTGAGAACTTTTGACGATATTCCTTCAATCTGACGTTTTAAAGCACCAAAACGAGTAGGCCCTTTAGAACGCAAAATCCAAAGAATATATAGTGTCCAGGGGCCAATCAGCAGGTTTGTCAGCGCAGTTATGGGACAACTTGTAGATTTATTAGACATAAGTAGTTAATAGAAGGTGACTTGGTTACTTGAAAGTACCTACTTTACATTATTACCAGATAACTTATAGTTACTAATAGAGTAACAAACAACAAGTTTACAAGTTTCAGCAATCGAAGCATGTTGCTTTATAGTGCGAGAAAACGCTCTAGTTGAGTACATGTTGCGGACAAGATTAATACTAATTTCGGCTAAAATATGCAGCGACTATGCGCCCGAAAGTGCGGTGCAATTGCACAGTTGTTTTCATGCGCGTTTAAAGAACGTCATCAGAATTAAATAATTTAAATAATTAGGAGTTCCACCAGATGAAAGCATTAAAAAATTTATCAATAGCGATTGCCAGTACAGGATACTTTGTTTTGGCAGCAGCGACCCAAGCAGGAGCGGTAAGCTTAACATACAACACGAGTATTGGCAGACCTGCTGATTTAGCCAATGGTGAAATTCCAGGGGCGCCTGGAACACTTGCTGTTCCTCAAGGCATAACCGTGCAATCAGGAACTGGGAATATTTTTATCAGTGGTGGTCGTGGCGCCGACCGAGTGGATGTATTCGATAGTTCTGGCAACTATATCAAAGGAATTGGTAGTACAGGCAGTGGCGCCGGACAGTTCAACGAGCCGTCAACGCTTGAATTCTCTTCTAAGACTGGAAATCTATATGTAGGTGATGTTAATAACAACCGCGTTAATGTGTTCGATAGCCAAGGTAATTATCTGAACTCAATTGGTCAAGGTCAATTTGGCGGTCTTAAAGAAGGTAGGTTATTTTTTGGACCATCTGGTGTGACGTTTGATCAAGATAATAATGTCTATGTAGGGGATTTCAGCAATGACCGAATCATTAAATTTAATCCAAATGGCGAGATAGTCGGTAGCATTGGTAGCTCAGGGACTGAGGCAGGTCAGTTGCAAGGGCCAGCAGGCGTAAGAATATCTCCCAATACAGGAAATATATATGTAGCTGACCAGTTTAACAACCGCGTTCAGGTACTTGATCCAGAAGGTAAGTCTCTATTGAGCTTTGGAAAACTTGGCAATGAACCTGGAGAGTTTAATCAGCCAATTGGTATTGAAGTAGACGAGAATGATAATATCTATGTGGCTGACTCTATAAATAGCCGCGTTCAGGTATTTGACAAAAACGGTAATTTCCTCACAGCATATGGTCAACCTGCCAAAAATGCATCTGGTGAAGTCGTACCACCTCCAGCGTTAGACAGTTCTTCCCCCTACGGCAACCCGCTCGACCTTGAACCAGGTAAGTTTAACTGGACGGGTGGTACAAGCCTCAAAGGTGACAAGCTTTATGTCGGCGATTTCTTCCAAGGTCGTGTTCAAGTGTTAGATATAGATAACACTCAAAGCACTCGAATCCCGGAAGCTAGTTCAGTATGGGGTTTGGCAGTACTAGGAACTTTTGCTGTAGCTGGCAAACTAACAATGTTCAGGCGAATTCGCGCTTCGCATTCAACACAAATTTAGTTTTCTTTTTTATGTCCGGTAGGTTGGCTCTTCGCGCACGTAACCCAACATCGTCAACTAGTGTTACTTAATTCCAAACAACTTAACAAATTAACGAATATAAACTTAATAAATCGCTGACTTGATGGCGCCGTTATCCAGTTCGTCGGCGCCAGGGTCATAGATTGGATTAAGTTCCCTAATTGAAGGAGGATGTAACCCTAAAACCATTTGAGATTTTGGGATACCGCGATTTGAGAGTTCTTCCCCAATATCTACGTCGGTTTGATTATGCTGAATCCAAACTTTGCCATTAATAATCTCAATATGAATAACTGGATGGAAAACTCGTTTTTCCCCAGAAGTCCAACCTTGACAAAGAAGTTGATAACGATTCGATTGCAGGTCAAATACAGGTACAATTTGTAAGGTATCTGGAATTACGTTTGTGGGAATCGATTCTAACAAACTATCAATGATTGCTTGCTGATACTGGGTAGCAACCATTTCATTCGGTTCATTTAAGGAAGTGTAGGATTGGGGTCCCATCGAACAATCTCCTGCTGAAAGATATCGATAGTAAATAGGTTAACACGGTGTAGCGAAAGGCTATCTCTAAAAAAAGGCTGAGTAAAAAAATTTGTATAAATGGTTTCAGGAATTGCAAGATAAGGAATGCGATTAATACCTAAATGGTCAAGTGCCATACGATAATGTAAATATTGACCGATTGCAGCCGTGAAAATCGTAAGTTACGCTTGGATTTCCGAAGCTTTTAACTTCAACTGCGATTTTTAAGCCTTGTTTATCAGCGCTGATAAGTTTATCCGCAATTATATCTAAAAGTAGGTCAGTATCTTCATATTTGAGCGTAAAAGGCTTAATATCTATCCATCCATCTTTAATAAGTGCAGCTTCAACAGCGTTATGGAGTTTGTCTTTAGCCATTAGATTTATTTTTATCTACAAAAAATTTTTAAATCTTAATCATTTTACAAGTTTATAAGCATATTATTGAATCTCCTAAAAAACAATGGTACCAATATAGTTATAACTGTTTGGCAGCAAGCGTGATTGTTATATTTATTTAATGTTTCTTTTTCCGTATGTAAACTATTAAGGAGAAAGGTTGAGTTTTGGAGAATTTACTGATTTACAAAATTTATGAGATGATAAATATTACAATACATACTTATTGATTGAACGCTAAGTTTGCAGGGAGCAAAGCAGGGAAAAATAAACGATGTATTTTATATAACATTATAATTTAGATTACCCTAGAGTCTTTACTTAGTACCTATATTCAAAAAACTGGATGCGTGTTAAGTTGTTTGCATCGTATGAAGCATTGAAGTTAGGCAATAAACATGTATCGCTACTATCTGCATCCACAGCATTCTGAAGAGTTAGTTCGAGGTAGTGGTATTGATTATGACATTGCGAGTTTAAATTTCAGTTCACTTCAAGATAACGGCGCCTATGATTACTTGTTGATTTCTGAGCAGGTTCCTCGTACTAACACGGGTATGGTCAGAAATAGCTGGTTGCAGCGTTACGCACATGTGAGTTCTGGGGGTTGGTGGTGTTCAGGACTTGACCCTTTGAATCATTGGGAAGCGATGGAGTGGGGATGTTTTAAGCCAAATGAACCCCGACTTAATCAGAAGGGTAAATGTATTAAGTATGAGCATCCACCAGGAACTGCAACGCGCGTATTTTGTTTACGTGTAACATTGCCTGTGTGGCAGAAAGTTTGTGAACGTTATGGTATAGATTTACCTGCGAATATACATATTAATCAGAACGGTGAAGCTGAAGGATTTTGGAAATGGGTTATTGAGAGCTACATACCAGTTATTATTTGTGAGGGAGTAAAGAAAGCTGCTGCGTTATTATCGCTAGGTTATGTTGCTATTGCGATACCTGGAATTACTAGCGGTTATCGCGTTACTAAGAATGAATTTGGTAAAGTGATTAGTCGGCAACTTATACCAGATTTAGCAGCTTTCACGATTACAGTCAGGCGCCAATTTTATATTTGTTTTGATTTTGAGACGGAAGCTCGTAAAATAGCAGCGGTTGATAATGCAATTTCTCAACTTGGTTTATTGTTTCAATCACAAAACTGTGCAGTTCAAGTGATGAAATTACCGGGAAAAGAAAAAGGTGTTGATGAATTTATAGTGAATGCAGGCGCCGATGCAGTTGATACTGTTTATGGTACTAGCTTAGATTTAGAAACATATTTAGCTCAAACGAAACCTCATACTCAATTAACAGTGAGTGCTGCACTGACCGTTAACCGTCGTTATTTAGGTGAATTAAGCTTTCCAGACTCTGGATTAGTTGGTGTTAAATCAGCGAAAGGGACAGGAAAAACTACTTCGCTACAAAAAGTAATTGAATCCGCCAAAATTAATAATCGACCCATTTTACTAATAACCCATCGAATCCAACTAGGAAAATTCCTTTGTGACAAAATCGGTATCGACTGGGGATTCGGAGAATACACAACTAAGCAACGCCACTTGCCTCAAGTCGGCGAAGCCGCCCACGACAGTAGCTCCTCAGCACAGCCAACACTCAGCACTCAGCACGACTCACTCAGCACTCATCACTCTATAGGATTGTGTGTTGACTCTATTTGGAAACTTAACCCAGTGGACTGGTCAGGGGGAATAATAATATTAGACGAAGTTGAACAGTCTTTGTCACACTTGCTTCATAGTACTACTTGTAAAGATAAGCGGGTCAAACTTCTTAAAGCATTCCAGGAACTTATTAACACTGTCCTAACAACAGGTGGTTTAGTAATTGCCCAAGATGCAGATTTATCAGATATCTCCCTGGAGTATATACAGCAGTTAGCAGGAATAGAAATAACTCCTTGGGTGGTGGAAAATGAATGGCAACCTGAGAAAGGGTGGGATATATCATTTTACGATTCTCCTAACCCCACTCCGTTGATTCAACAGCTTGAACTAGATTTAATAGCTGGACGTAAATGTTATGTTACTACCGATAGTCGTGCAGGACGATATAGTTGTGAAACTATCGAGCGTTATTTAAAAGAACGTTTAGAGCGTTCATATAAAATATCTTTAAAATCATTAGTAATTAGCAGTAGTACTACTAATACTCCTGGACATGCAGCAGTAGATTTTGTTGCCCAAATCAATCAGAAAGTTACAGATTATGATTTGGTGTTCGTGACACCTAGTTTAGGGACAGGTGTTAGTATCGACGTTCACCACTTTGACCGTGTTTATGGAATTTTTCAAGGTGTAATTCCTGACTCAGAAGCACGACAAGCATTAGCGCGCGTTCGTGACTCAGTACCACGTACAGTATGGTGTGCGAAACGAGGAATTGGATTAATTGGTAGTGGTAGTACTAATTATCGATTATTATCGCAGTGGTATCAGGAAAACCAAAAAGAAAATTTAGCTTTGCTGAGTCCATTACATCATGTCGATGTAGACTTACCGTTAGTATATGACCCAGTACATTTGCGAACTTGGGCAAAACTGTCCGCGCGCGTCAATGCTTCGATTTGTATGTTTCGACAATCGATGAAAGAAGGTTTAATTGCAGACGGTCATCAAATATGGTTACGCAGTAATGCTGTACATCAAAATATTATCCGCGATTTACGTCATGCATTTTTAGCTACAGACCCCGAAGACTTGCCAACTCGTCGTAGGTTGATGTTAGAAATCGTCAAAGTTCATTCATACTGGCGCCAAAGTCGTCAGAAAGCACAAGAAATTAGCTGTAGTATAAAGAAAATTAAACGCCAAAATCAAGTAGTTGGCGCCAATGCTGTTGCGAATGCGAAGGATATAGATTATGTAGAGTACGAGAAAATCTCAGCCAAACATTCACTTAGCGAACAAGAACGTCATCAAATTAGTAAATATACGCTTCGACAAAGATATGGTATCGCTGTAACACCAGAACTTAAGATGCGAGATGACCAAGGGTATTATGCTCAATTGTTAATACACTATCATCTCACGCACGAAAGCGAATTTTTTAGACTCAAAGACAAACAGGAATGGTACCAACAGTTATTATCGGGTGATGGCAAAGTATTTTTACCCGATTTAAAGACTTATACATTAAAAGTCGAAGCGTTACGCGCGTTAGGTATGCAGCAATTTTTAGAGTCAGGACGTAGTTTTATAGAAGATGAAACGGATTTGTTAAGACTCAAAAATACAGTTTTGCAGTGTAGTCAGCATATCAAGCGAGTTCTGGGTATTAATTTAGTTAAAGATACCGACCAAGTTCCAACGATCAAGATTCTTAGTCGTCTATTAAATTTGTTAGGCTTAAAATTAAAGCGAGCTTCGGGAGTTTATCAAGTTGATTTAGCAACTCTTAATGATGGAAGGGAGGAAATCTTTACTATTTGGCAACAGCAAGATGAGTTAATGTTGGTGAATACAAAGGTAAATGTTGATGCCGGAAAAAATCAGGCGCCTTCTTATTCACGAAGTACAGAAGATACTTTTATAATGGATAAAGTGCCGTTTTAAAACGCTGTTTAATGTTAGAGAGTAAGGTGGGCAATGCCCACCCTACGATTGAGTTAAGTGTATGTCAGACGAAGATTTAAGCGAGTTTGCAGTTAAATAAATCAAGCGTGCGCTGGCATTCCATAAAAATATAGTTAAGCGCTGCCAATAATTTATCTACATCAGATAGTGTGTATGATTTTATTTCTCTGGTGTAAATATTGCCCTTTAATTTACCAAACTGCCAAAATTGCCCGTTGGATACAATGCCATATATATCTTGCTCCAAGTTTTGATTAATTTTTTGAATTGCTACCATTTCTGCTAAACACTGTCCCCACCCTTTTATAAAATCATCACGTTTAGCTTCAACGGCAATTAAAAAGGGTTTATCAAAAACTTCTTTTCCTAATGGAGATTTCTTCGCGAGGATATAATCAGGTATTCCAGTAAGATTTATATCATATGTAAGGCTTTTATGGCTCCATAGTGTAAAATTATCTCGGTAATTACGGTATACTTCTCTTAATATTGGAAAAACCACAGTTTCACAGATTGCATATTCTGAGTCTTCAAAAGTAAACTCTCGTAGCGAAAAGTTCAATTCTTCTCTAAAAGTTTCTCGAAGATCAATTTTAGTTTCTACAATAAAGTTGGCTTCAGATGAAGTAATATTAAATTCCTGTAAAACTTGAGCGATGTTTCTGTATGACTCAAATGACATAATTTTTACCTTGTTATCTACTGACTATGGTATTTTTGATTAATTAGTGAAAATTATGTTTATATGATTAACCACAAAGGCACAAAGGGCACAAAGGAAGAGAGGAAGAGTGTCATATTAGTAATTCTCCTAAAGCTTAATGCTTAATCAGTACATTTGGTTGGATATTATAAGGCTATTATAAAGCTGAGACTAGATACGTTATCAAGCAATCAGGTGTTTATGAAAGTCGCAGTATTTAGTACTAAAGCATTCGATCGTCAATTTCTCGAAGCTGCTAATTTAGGCAAGCAACATGATTTAGTATTCTTTGACCCTCATCTAAATAAAGATACAGCTGTTCTTGCAGCAGATTTTCCTGCAGTTTGTATTTTCGTGAATGACCAAGTTGACGCTGCTACTCTTAAAGTTCTTGCTTCGTGCGGAACTAAGTTAGTTGCTCTTAGATGTGCTGGTTTTAACAATGTTGATTTAAAAGCTGCTGCCGAATTTGGTCTTTCTGTAGTGCGTGTTCCTGCGTATTCACCTGAAGCTGTGGCGGAATATACAATTGCGATGATATTAACGCTGAATCGTAAGCTTTACCGCGCGTACAACCGTGTTAGAGAAGGTAATTTTTCTTTAGATGGCTTAATGGGGTTTAATTTACATGGGCGCACTGTTGGTATTATTGGAACAGGTAGGATAGGTGCCATTGTTACTCAAATACTCCAAGGGTTTGGGTGTAAGTTATTAGTTTATGATGTTTACCAAAATCCTGAAGTTGAAGCGCTGGGTGTTAAATACGTTGAATTATCAGAAATTTTTAGCAAATCTGATATTATTTCGTTGCATTGTCCGCTTACCCCTGAAACACATCACCTTATCAATGCTGATGCAATTGAACAAATGAAACCTGGGGTAATGTTGATTAATACTAGTCGAGGCGCCTTGATTAATGCCAAAGCCGTAACTAGGGGGTTAAAGTCGGGTAAAATCGGTTCTCTAGGTTTAGATGTGTATGAAAAGGAATCAGATTTATTCTTCGAGGATTTATCAGACACCATTATCCAAGACGACGTTTTTCTACGTCTAACCACTTTTCCCAATGTGCTAATAACTGGACACCAAGCATTTTTTACGGAAGAAGCACTTCGCAATATTGCCGAGACAACGCTTGGTAATATTAATGAATTCGAGAAAACAGGTAGCTGCAAAAATTTAATTAAGGTTTAGGTGTTGAGCCTCGAACGCATAGCGTGCGGGGCACACCGACTGAAGTTTTCAAGTTGATGCGTGTTATCTTAGCTGGAACTTTAATTGGTGCAGGTTTCAAAGAATTAAGACTTTTAGATTTTGATACACTTGAACTAAGTAATCTGACTCGACAAATATTGTTTACAGACCTCTACAAAATTCCGCTAGGCTCACCGGAATGCACGCCTGTCTAGAAACCGGGCTTAAGAGCGAAAAATATTGCTAGAAACCCTTAATGTTTCGTAAAGAAGCCCGGTTTCTTAGGAGTTAGGATAAATCAGATATAAATATATCCTCTAGGAAAATCCCTAATTCCTAGAGGATAAATCAGATATAAATATATCCTCTAGGAAAATTCATAATGCTACCCTAATTCCTAGAGGATATGTCAAATACTTTCTTCCTTTGTGTCATGCAGCGTACTTTGCGGTTCGTTTTATAAGTTAAAAATTTTACAAAAGATTTAGAGTTACTAAATCCTTAGTTTTTCTCTTCTCTGTGTTATCTACGTAGTTATGGTAAATAAAAATACTTTATAGTACAGCAGAGATACTTATGCTACGGCGAACCTCTTGAATAAATTCAAACAAAGATTTTCTTCGAGGTTCATTCACAAACACAACCGGAATTAAAGCAACCAGTCGGAAAACACAGGAAAGAAGAAACAAACCTGGTAAACCACCAAAAATATTATTTTGTACAACAAAACCACCTATTGTAGTACCTAAAGCACCACAGGCGCCTGCAACAGCAGCGGCAATAGCAAAATAACTTGATTGGTTGCGTATTGGTGCCACTCCTAGCTGTAAGTTATTATTACACAAATCAATTGCTGCCCAAGTTCCACCAGTAAGGATATGTAAAAGCGGTAGCCATAACCATAAATCTATATTATGAGTACCTATTCCTAACCACAATAAAGGTGTTATTGCAACTAAAATTCCGACTGAAGCAATGATTGGACGATTTCCAAATCGGTCTGCCAAACGTCCCCAAAGCACCATGAATAAAAGATTTGCACCAGCCTGAATACTACCATACAATGTCACCCAGCTTACATCTAATGCCAGTGTATCTAACATGTAAAGGTTGAAAAACGGCATACTCAAATTAACAGCAAACATCCATGAGCCAAAGTACAGCAAGAAAGTCAAGAAGTTTGAGTCTTTAAAAATACTCAAAGCTGAAAATACAGGTTGAGCAGTATTAGTTACTGTATTACCAGTTTCTTCTTGTGACGCTGTTCCTCTTGCTGCTACCCAATTTTGTTCTTGCGGATTAATATCTACTTTGAAACACTGACATGCAAGGCTGATAAAACCAAATAAAATCCCAATTGCCAATACAATACCGTATCCTTGTAGCGTTCCACCACACCAATTCGATACTATAACCCCCACGAATGGAACACAAATCAAGTTAGTTAAACTTGCTACACTATTACGAATACCAAAGTATCTGCCTCGAAGGCGCCTAGGAACAATCATAGCTAGCCAACTCAACCAAGAGGCGCCTCCTAGTCCTCCAAGCAAGCTTGTTGCTAATACTATAAATAGAGTTAAATTGACAAGTTGATGTGAATCAATTAAACCCCCATAAGCCATGAAAACTCCTACTGCTAGCAATACCCACAACAAACGCGAAGTTCCGTATATCCACATTGAATAACGAAAACGACTCGTTGTCTGCTCACTAAGGTAGGCGCCTAGTGGTTGAATTAAATTTACTAACATCGGTATCGACGTTAGCATTCCGAAAGCTACAGCGTTAGCTCCCAATTCTACTAAAAAATTACTTAGTAAAATCCCGCTAGTTGTGATTGAGAAGATTGTTGCAAAAACAGCATCCACCGTAGAAGCATACAGAGAGGTGCGAACTTTATCTTTAGGTATTTTAAGATTTTGAGTTGTAATTTGACTTATGAAATTTTGATTGGTTGTAACTTCCAAGTCAATAACGGAACTTGCGGATGCATCCGGTCTGTCCAAAGCAGGGATTTCGAGCTGAATGGAGTTCATTGGCTATTTGGAGGTGGTGCTTAGGTATTAATTTGTACTGGTCGAAACTTTCGCTCTGTGCTACGCGAAGTGGCAAATTATCGTAATAATAACTTGCATTTCTCTATAAATCTTCATTCTTAGTGAATATATCTTCACGTATCTCTTTAGTATTAGTGCTATAACTTTACTATCAAGAACAAAAATTACAGATACATCTTTTGCTTCAAAATCTTTAACTTCTCAATAAAATTTTACAATGCCAGACAATTCTTCTAGCTCTCTCCAAGTTATATGTAGTTAATAAATAGTCTTTGTATCCGGCTATTATGAGAAAAAGCGTGTTCAACTTTCTTGGATTAGTAGTTGCAATTGCAATCAGCATGGTAGGGTGTCAAACTTTACCTGTACTAACAACACAAAACGTACCCAGCGTGACTACCATAAAACTCAGCGGTTGGGGAGCTTCTCCTGCTGAACAAAAGCTTTTAACGGGTGTTTTGCGCGACTTTGAAGCACAACATCCTATTATTAAAGTTAAATATGAGCAAATTGCTGACCAGTACATGGATGTGATGAAAACCCGTTTGGTTGGTGACGCTGCTCCCGATGTCTTTTATCTAGATGCACTTGAGGCGCCTTTTCTAATGAGTCAAGATGTGCTAGAACCTCTGGATGGTTATATTAAACCCGAATTTGACATAGCAGACTTTGAACCAACTTTACTTAACACGTTTAAATATAAAAATCGTACTTATGGTTTACCCAAAGATTATTCGACGCTAGCACTGTTTTATAACAAACAAGCTTATGCCAATGCTGGTCTAGAAAATCCTCCCCAAACTTGGGAAGAACTACGCGCATACGCGAAAAAACTAACTATTGATAAAAATAAAGACGGTAGAATTGACCAATACGGTTTTGGTGAAAATCCAGAATTAGCTCGACAAGTTTATCAAATCAAAGCTTACGGTGGTGAAGTTGTTGACCGTGAAAGTCGCGCGGCATTTGCTTCGCAATCTCGTTTACAAGGTTTACAATCAGTTGTAGACCAATACAGAAACGAACGTTCGTCTGCCCAAAAATCTGATGTTGGCACAAATTCGGGAAGCGAAATGTTCGGTCAAGGTAAAGCAGCAATGGTCATTGAAGGTAACTGGGCAATTCCTTATTTGAGGGAAACATATCCCAAACTAAATTTTGCCACAGCAGAAATACCTACTATTAATGGTCAACGCAGTACAATGCTTTTTACTGTTGCTTACGTAATGAATAAAAAAAGTAAACACAAACCCGAAGCTTGGGAGTTAATTAAATACCTAACAGGAAAAGAAGGAATGCAGAAATGGACTGGTACAGGTTTTGCTTTACCCACTCGTAAATCTGTAGCTGTTAATTTAGGCTATGACCAAGATAGTTTACGGTCTTCATTAGTAGCAGGTGTGAATTACGGTATACCTTGGCAAGTAGGTAAATATCCTGCTGCGATTATGAATAATTTTGACAATCAGTTTATTAGCGCGTTACTTGGTGAACAACCTTTAGTCCAGGCAATGCAACGCGCGCAAACTCAAGCTAATAAGTTAATTCAAGTGCTGGATTAGTGATTGATGTTATTAATTTTGGGGTGTAGGCGCCTTGATGGCGAACTCTCTTATCTCTGTTTACTCTGTGTCTAATAAGGTAAAAAAAATATCACACCAAAACTTATGACATAGACCACAAATGCTTCATGTCATTAATTTTGGGATGTTGGTTAGCAACGGATTTTAACGGTGTCACTCCTGAATTATTTGTTAAAAACAAGGTCTGGTTATTTAAAATTACCTATCCGTTACATCCGTTCCAACATCCGTTGCTAATTTCTCTACCACCCAAAACTTATGACATAGACCACAAATGCTTCATGTCATTAGTTTTGGTAGGTAGGCGCCTATTTAAAATTTAAGTAACTCTTCTCTCTGTGCCTTAGAAGTCTCTGTGGTAAATATATATACCAACAAAATTAATGACATAAACCACTAATATGTTGTTTGCGTTTACGGCTGTAAAACAAACTTAATCCTAAAACACTCAATACAGATGTGGCGATTACTGTACTTGGTTCATTTACTTTAACTTTTGTGTCAATCCGTATAACTTGACCAACTGAAGCTCTATCGCCTTTGTTTGCTATATAAACAGCACCATCAGAACCAATGGTAAGTGCAGTTGCTGTCTCTAGTCCATTACCACTGGCTAGTACAGTTCTTTTGCCATCTGGAGCAATTTGGATTAGCGAAGCATCACTAACACCTTTCCATTGTGGTGCATTGCCATATTGTAAAGCATATAAATTGCCTTGTTTATCAAACTCTAAATCTGCCAGTTGTGTAAAACCGTCAGCATATACAGTTGTGGCGCCATCTAAACCTACTCGAAAAATACGTGCTTTACCTTCAGGGAAAGGAAAACCTGTAAATTCACTAACATATAATGCACCATCAGGCCCAACAACAACACCTGTAGGAACTGATTGAATATTTAGTGCATTGGGAATTTGACCTGGTGGTGGTGCATCTGGGGGTAGTACCTGTCCTGGTGCAGGAGTCGGAAAAACAGGATTCGTTATTGTTTGCTTAGGAAGTACTACGAACGACTTTAAGTTACTACCATCGAGTCCTACACTTAAAATGTTGTTTGCCGCCGCATCAACAACATAAGCTGTATTATCCTTAATCGTAAAAGCGTAAGGGTTGCTAGCAATTTCACCACTCACATCAAGGGTATCTTCCCCATCAGCATTATTTGCCAATTCGTATTTTCCAAAGTCGGCAATGCTTTTGAACGAACCTGTGTTCAGGTCTACTTTGTAAAGTTGCCCCCAACTAGGGGAGTTTTCTGGGAAATCGCGAATAGTTGGATTACCAGCGTAACCAATCAAAAGATAAGCATTTCCTTTCTCATCAAATTGAATATCTTGTGGACCTGTACCTGTATCACCAGTCGGTCTTAACGCAATTGATGGTAATCCTGTAAGTACTAGCTCTTGTTTACCATCTTTCACGCGCGTAACGGCGCCACTTGTACCAGCACATGATAGCAAACCTTCTAAAGAAGGCCCTGGAATACATCGCCCCGAACCTCCAACACCTGACTCGGTAATATATAAACTACCGTCTGGAGCAAAGTTTAAACCTCGGACATTATTAAGACCATCAGCTACTACATTTAATGAAGCCGAGAAAGCTGGTTGTATTTTTACTCCAATGCTCAAGACAGTTAGAGTTGCTGGTAATAGAAATGCACTCTTACAAATTATTCGAGAAACGTATTTAGAAATTGACGATAAAGGCTGATAGAAATTAGCCATACAAAGTATAATTTAGTCCACATCCGTGTTTATGAACACAGCCTATAGAATTATGAGGAGCGATAGCAATTAATTATCTTTCGATTGGCTTGACATTTATTTTGCTGAAGCGCGCATATTCACGTAGAGATATAATTTCACGTTAATAATGATACGTAAAGACGCGATACTTAAGCGCCTCTACATTACTTATTCAAGCGATGGGTTAAATTGTAAATAGTTAATATCAAAAATGTGTGTGATTTTTAATACATAGAATATTTATTGTAAATTTAGGCTTCAACTTATAAGTAAATGAAGACTTAATTAAGAGTTATGCTTTTTTAAAGCCATTTTCTTAAACTAAGCCTAAATTCCTCTATCTAAAGAAGTAAAATATATATTTTGTATATTGTAAAAACGATGGTCATTATGAAGTGTGATAGAGCGGAGGTTATGTAGTGGTTGAGTTAAGAAGACAGCATGGAAATGCTGGGTGGTATCTTTCGGAAAACAGAGCGGGCTATATATTTATGGCGCCGACAATAAGCGTGTTAGGGGTTTTCGTTGTATTGCCTATTCTTTTCGCTGTGTTCCTGTCGTTGCACAAAGTTCGACTATTAGGGGGTATTGAGTATCGGTTTACAGGTTTAGAGAATTTCGCAAATTTACGTAGTGATGAAAGGGTATGGACGGCACTGCGAAATACGCTTGAGTACGTCATTATAGTTGTGCCATTACAGACGACTTTGGCTTTGATTTTAGCTGTAACGCTTAATTCGGGCATTCGTGGAAAAAATTGGTGGCGAATTCTTTATTTTCTGCCAACTGTTACTTCTTCTGCGGTGCTGACGCTTATATTCATGTGGATATATAACACTAATGGATTACTAAATAACATTCTAGCGTTTCTTGGACTGCCTACTTACAACTGGTTAGGCGACCCCGCTGTTGCTCTTAAAGGTATTATGTTGATGAATATCTGGTCAACGGCGCCATTTTTCATGGTAATTTATTTGGCAGCATTGCAAGATATACCACAGTCACTCTACGAAGCTGCCGAACTCGATGGCGCCAATGGTTGGCAAAAGTTTATAAATATCACAGTTCCGATTCTGCGTCCAGTAACGTTTTTTGTCCTGGCAATGGGAATAATTGGTACATTTCAATTATTTGACCAATCTTATATTTTCTCTAATGGTACTGGAGGACCCAACAACGCAACACTCACCGTCGTATTACTTGTATACCAATCAGTGTTCCGCTACTTACAAATGGGTTACGGCGCCGCTATCGCATTTTTACTTGCTATTGTAATTATCATTACCACTTTGATTCAACGTCGCTTCTTTGGAGAAAAAGCGTAGGGTGCGATCTGCGCTATTAGAATCTGCAAGGAAATGAAATAATAAACTGCTTTCACGCACCCTACAAGCAATGGATAATCAAAAAATCTCAATTTGGAAAATACTGCTATACGCAGTGCTGACACTTTATGCAGTTATTACGCTGATACCTTTTTTGTGGGCACTTTCTGCTTCGTTTAAAACGCTTGCGGAAATTAGCAGCGGTGAAGCGAATTTTTTACCTAAAAACTTTACCCTTGATAATTATAGGCAAATATTCTTCCAGCAGCCCTTGTTCTTTCGTTGGCTCTTTAACAGCATATTTATTGCAGTCAGCGTCACAATCTTAAACTTGCTGTTCAACACAATGGCAGGCTATGCATTAGCAAGACTAAACTTTGCTGGTAAACAATTTTGGTTTTTGCTCATTTTAGCAGTACTGGCAGTACCCGCACAAGTAACGCTCATCCCGACTTTTCTAATCTTAAAAGCTATCGGTTGGCTAAATTCCTATCAAGGAATGATAGTTCCAAGTATGGTTAATGCCACATTTATCTTTATGATGCGGCAGTTTTTTGTTAATTTTCCTAAAGAACTCGAAGAAGCAGGTGCCCTAGATGGGTTAACTCAATTTGGTATTTTTCGGAGAATAGTACTACCACTCGCCAAACCCGCACTAGCAGCACAGACAATATTTGTATTCATGGGTAGCTGGAATAATTTCTTGCTGCCCGTGGTTATTCTATTTAATCCAGAAATGTTTACATTGCCTCTAGGTCTAAATACCTTTAAAGGTCAATACATAAGTTACTGGAACTATATTATGGCAGCCTCAATGGTATTCACTCTACCCGCACTGTGTATTTATGCCTTCTTCAACCGCTACTTCATTCAAGGTGTCACATTTACAGGCGGCAAAGGATAAGTAGAAAGTGCTGAGTGCTGAGTTCTGAGTAGGCTATTTCTACTCAGCACGACTCACTCATTACTCAGCACTTTTAATCATTTGCACTCTCTTCATGATATTTGTATAAAAGTAGCTCAATCTCTACCTGTTGGCATAAGCAGTTATGGGTTTTGCAATTGTTCAAAAAACCATTCGTGTTTCTTGGTCGGCGCCAAAGTAACTTTAGGCTGCTCCTGCTAATGGAAGGCTACTAGCTTTATTGAGATTGAGTCATACAGATTACTTAGCTGTGTTGAGCGTCGAAATCTTTAAGGGGAAAGATGTTAAAAAGATTTATTGGCATATTTGTAGCAACTGTGTTCCTTACGTTCCAATTTGTTATCAGCAGTGCGAGTGCGGTAGAATTGTCTAAAGATGTTCGTACCGTAGCTGCTAATGATGCGGGAGATAATACAGTTCTCAGTCTTAAACAAATAAAAGAAGGCAAACGTTTATTTCAGTACGCTTGTGCCCAATGCCACGCTGGTGGTGTTACTAAAACTAACCAGAACGTTGGTTTAGAACCAGAAGCTTTGGCAGGAGCAACACCCAACCGTAATAACATTGCTGGCTTAGTGGATTATATGAAGAACCCCACTACCTACGATGGAGAAGAAGAAATCTCCGAGTTACACCCCAGTACTAAGAGTGCTGATATCTTTACTGAAATGCGGAACCTAACCGACAAAGACTTGGAAGCTATTGCTGGATATATTCTCCTGCAACCTAAGATTGTTGGTTCACAGTGGGGCGGTGGTAAAATTTACTACTAAATACTGCTTCGCTCTATTTTCATAAATAAGTAACTTGACAGCAGAGGGTTTTGCGATTGATTTCTTCTATTGGCACCCCTGCTTTTTTAATCTCAAATATTAAATAGAATATTTGTAAAACTTATCATTAGAACGATTAGCTATATATATTCATAATATTAAGGTGATAAAATTAAATATGACAAGCTGTCGTATTTAGTCGTAAAATAAGAGAATTATGAATAAAATAACTTCTCAGGAGATAACCATGAAGTCTATAGCAGCAAAAATGCGACGCTTTGGTTTAGTAGTAGTGACATTATTTTTGGTTGTAAGCAGCTTTGTTGTTTTTGCACCTAGCGCTTCGGCTGAAACTGTTACGATTAAATTAGGTAGCGACAAAGGTATGCTCGCGTTTGAGCCAGCTAAGGTGACAATTAAACCTGGTGACACAATTAAATGGGTCAATAATAAAGTGCCTCCCCATAACGTTGTGTTCGATGCTACCAAAAATGCCGCAAAAAGTGCCGATTTTGCAAAAGCATTATCGCACAAGCAATTAATGATGAGTCCTGGTCAGTCAACTGAAACAACTTTCCCTGCAGATGCTCCTGCTGGTGACTACACTTTTTACTGTGAACCTCACCGTGGCGCTGGTATGGTTGGTAAAATTACTGTTGAAGGATAATCTTAATATACGGGTGTTGACGTTAAATACCAAGTAGGGTGTGTGACGCCACTAGCAATTTTAAAACGAAGCTAATAACTTTATAGTGTCACGCACCTTGCATCAAGGTGGTGAGTTTATCTCCAAGTATTTATGCGACTTCAAGTTTTATAGCATAAGGGGGTAAACTCACTACCTTAAATTTTATGTAGGGTTTACTACAGTTTACACTCAATTATTATTGAAAATGTTTTATACAACTCCCGCAAAAATTTGCTGCAACTCTAGAATAGTTAAAGTCGTGTGCTTTGAGTTGTAAGCTAGTTGATAGGAGATTGGTATTGAAAATAATTCTTAAAATACTATTGGTAATAATAGTGCTTGGGTTCGCCTTTCCGTATCCAGCACTAGCCGATATTGATAACGGAGCAAAAATTTTTACAAATAATTGTTCTTCTTGTCATTTGGGTGGTGGCAATATATTAATAGCAAATAAGACTTTATCTAAAGAAGCGTTGTCTCAATACTTGGATAATTATAATACTGATTCAATAGAGGCAATTATTCATCAAGTAAAGAACGGCAAAGGTGCTATGCCAGCTTTTAAAAACAAATTAAGTGAGCAAGAAATTTTAGAAGTTACTGCTTACGTGTTTCAAAAAGCTGAACAAGGATGGCAGGAAAATTCGTAATTCTTGAAGTGTATTAATGTATAAAATATTAAAGACGCGCCTCAAAAAGCGCGTCTCTAATACAGTTTAACTTATGGATTAGTATTTTCCTGATTGACCTTTTCGCGCTCTTGTCTAACTTTACGCAATTTCTCAACAAGAGACATTTCACTATTCGACTCGGATGGTTGAGTGCTACGTAACTTAGAAACTAAAGTATTTCTCGATGATTGGGATGTTGTAGTGGTTTGCTCACTAGCTGGTTTAGTCGGAACTACTTGAGGCGCCACTTCAACATTACGGAGTGTTTGGGGTAAACCATTAGAAGAAGAAATTGGTTTTTGTTGAGGTAAAGAAGGCAAAATAACTTGTCCCTGTGGCAAAGTATTTACAGGCTTTAAAGGTCCAGGTAGTGTTGGAGGTAATACTGGTGCTTGGGTCGAATTAGGAGTTTTATTGGTATTATTAATCGGGCTATTAACTGCGCTTGTGCTAACGCTAGGCGCCTCCTGAACGGTTTTTTGAGTTTGGTTGCGATTTGATTGCGAGCCTGATAAACGGCTCATAATGTCATTTGTTGCTGAAGCTGATTGCCCAGATGTTTGATTCTGTAGCGCTCCTGACCCAGTGTTACCTGATTGAGTTATAGTTGATGGCGTAATTTGGAAGCTAAAAAGCGCACCCTTGCCATTTGTAGAAGTTGGATTTTCTTTAAAATACTGCTGTAAGCGTTCTTTGATTGCTTGCTGTTTGGGAAATGGAAGCTTTGCGGCATCACCTAATAGTTTTAAGTCAGCAATTTTACCTTCTCCATCCATTATCAACGAAGCCTTCACATTCGTATCAAGCTGGGTTGGATTCATTGTTAAATTGATCGGCGCCCGAAGCTCTCCTTGTGGATATTCGTTTTTGAAACTCGCAAATAGTTTTGCGTCATCAAGCGCGTTCGACGTGTTTTGCTGAGTATTTTGATTGTTTTCGATACCTTCGGTAGTGCTTCCACTTGGTTTATTTAAATTATCTAACGCACTACCAGGTTGTGGCTGATAAGTTGGTAATGGCATAACACCAGTTGCAACTTGAAAGTTACTGTTACCTACTGCCTGCAAACGGTCTACAGGAGCAATATATCTGCCTGGTTCAACTCTATTATTGTTTTCTGGTACGGAATTCAAATTATTCAAGTTATTGTAATTGCTGCTTGTATCACCAATTGGTGGAGTTACCATGTCACCTGTTGACAATGATGGCGGATTTACAGGCACGTTCATTGGTCCCGTACTTGGCAAAGATGCTAATCTATCAGCACGCGACGAGTTAATTTGTTGTCTATTATATCCAAGGTCATTATTAAAATTGCGATTCGTGCCCAACGAAATTTCTGGTGTTACTCCAGAACTTATTGTCGGTGTTGAGTTATATCTCGAAGCGTTCCTTATATTATTCCGGAATTGCTGTACGGAATTACCTCCTCTTGGCAGTCCTGTAATGCTAAAACCAGAAGCTTTTTCTAAAGGCGCCAACGTACTATTAGATCCAGTTGACGGTACAAGCGAACCAATAGAACCAGTAGGAGGTGTAGGAGGTAAGAGTGTTGAGGCGCCACCAATAGTTGGAGGAAGCTGTTGCTGTGATGGAAGTCCTGCAATTTGAGTTGGTAATGGTGGAAGTTGTGATTGAATTCCAGGTTGAGTAGTTGGTTGAGGAATACGACTTTGCTCGCTGCTGCTTAATTCAGACAACCCAACTGGCGCCTTAGTAGTAGTTGTTTGCTTCGTCACCGTTTTGGAAGATTCAACTGGCATCAACGGTAGTATAAAGGCGATAGCACCGTGAATACCTAGCGATGCGATAGCAGCAATTCCAGTTGGCTGGCTTAGTATTTCTGGTACATTTCTTAGAAAGGATGCGTAAGACATAGCTGTTTTCACTCACTCAGATAAAGTATATATAGATTCGCAATTCTATTGTTTAAAGTTAAATATCGCGCTCGTTACGTACCTCTACAAATCATAACTTCCTTTTGAACAAGCTATAACAGGGCAAAGGCATTAAATCTTCAACGATACTTTATATTTTTAATAATGTGCATTATACTCACTACTTTCTGATTTATAAATCACATTTCCAAATTATTTTATTTAAATTCTATTTGCTACATATACTTTCGTCGCAATTAAACACCAATTCTTGCTCGTTATACATCTGATATACATATTAGACGAAAGTCTATAATAAGAGTTTCCTCGTAATTAATTGTGTCAATAGCTACTTATGTGTACACAGTTACATCTTGCATAGGTTTGACCAATATTAAACTCAATATCGCATTACTCATCATTTATTTTATCCTACCAGCATATTGAGTGCATGGCGCCACTATATCTTTTGGCATGTCTTTGCCTCCTTAATTGTACTACTGCTTTTTGTGAACGAATCATGGCATAGCTTAACATTTCTTAGTTAAAATGTAATAAAAGTATACAAACTACCAGAGGCAAGGACGAGCTGTTATGTACCAAACCCAATACGACAAAACTTTACGGCGATTCACGACTATCTTATCCGTAGTAATTCTTACCTTATTTTTTATCGGCGCCAGTACAGGAATTTTATTATCTTTCTACTATGAGCCTGGTGCTGGAGCAGCATATACTTCGCTTGCAAGAATAAATACAGAAGTTGGATATGGGTGGTTGTTCCATAAAGCACATAATATTTCTGGCAATGGAATGATTATTGTGGGTTTAGTTCAAATTGTAGTTATGTTTTTGAGCCGACAGTTCCGCAAGAGTTGGTTAATTGCTTGGGTTAGCGGAATTTTCTTAACGTTAGCTGCGATTGGACTCGATTGGACAGCTATGGTATTAAGCTGGACTCAAGATGGTTACTGGCGCTTTAATATTGAACTCGGCACTATTGAATCAATACCCTTTGTCGGTCATCTACTGCGCGATATTTTAACTGGTGGGGGTGCTATAGATAGCGTTACCATACAGCATCTATATACTATACATAGCTATATTGTTTCAGTTGCTGCTCTCATATTCGCTCTTGTGCATCTAGTTGGTGTTCTGAAACAAGAAAAAGAAATGTACACAGAAAATACTAATCAAGCGAAAGAATTACAACCACAATCATCAGAGAAGGAAGGCGCCATCGCGGGTTAATTTTGGGGTTGAGCAAAGACTAACCATGTAAAGACGTTACATGGTTAGTCTCTACCGTCCAACGGTTTCATTTGTTGCAGAAAGTTGAGCTAACCTTGCTAATGGTACTTCCTCAACTTCTGGGAGATTAGTTAGTGCCAAACGGTTGGACTGCTTGGCATCTGACAATCTTCTGAGTAAATTTGGTCTTGGGTCATGCAATAAATAAATAATTCTATCCCCAATTTCCCATTCTTGTGCTGCGGGTATTACCTGTAAATTCTCATCACGCTCAAATAATAATGGGACTAATTCACCTGTTCTAATTAATGCCTGTAAATGTATTTGCTGGCTGGTAAAATCAACTTCAGTCAAAGTTGTTTTTCCTAACTTGACCTGTCCATCGTTAAGGTACTCGTTCCAGTTTTTGATCGTTAATTCCGGAATAAAAGCTTGGTTGACTTTTTGGTTAGCTCCACCGTTTGTTTGTGCTGGACGTGGGAAAACAGCTAAAACTCTTGGTGGGTTAAATTCCTCTGCCGCACGTTGTGCCAAGACATAATTAACTTCACCGTTGTTGGTCATTGCTAAGAAAGTACCGACAGAACTCAAGCCAGCCTCTTCTAACACGCCAGTATCAAGCGCACTGCTAGCAATAACTGGTAAATTCTCAGCTTCAGCAGCTTGACATGACGCCGGGTCAGTATCAATCATGACAATTTTCTCACCTCGTTGCTGGAATAAACGGGCAATTAGCAAGCTGAGAGGATTACAACCAACAATTACTGCTCCTTTCGCTTCTTTGGAAGTAATTTGCAGCAAGTTTGCTACCCATCCAGCAGTTAACCCTTGGCAAACCACAGTCATAATAATTGTCAAAAATACCAGCGCTTTAATTGCTTCACCACCGTTAATACCATGCTGCGTCAAAGAAATTCCAAACAGTGAAGCTACCGACGCACAAACAATTCCTCTTGGTGCTATCCAACTTAAAAAGATTTTTTGGCGCCAGTTCAGGTCACTATTCCACGTACAGAAAAGAATATTAATCGGTCTTACTACGAACATTAGTACCAAAACTGTAAATAAACTACCCCAACCTAGGGCAAATACGCTTTTTAGAGATAAGTCAGCAGCGAGCAATATAAATAAAACTGATACGCTCAAAATCGTCAGTTGTCCTTTGAAGCGTCGTAATAAACGGTCTTCGGGTACAGATGAATTTGCAAAGACGGCGCCAGCAACAACTGTAGTCATAACTCCCGATTCAGTACGGATAGTTTGTGCTAGAACAAATAATCCCCATAGAACAGCGAGAACGACAAGATTTTTAAGCTCATAAGATAAAGAATTTGCGTGTTTAAAAATTAAGCTCATCAAATAGCCACCGAGGGCGCCAATTAAAGCTCCAATAGAGAGACGCACGAATAAACCAATAACAGCAATTTTCGGGTCAGCTTCGCCATCTAAAATTGTATCGAGAACGACGAAAGCCAAAATCGCTCCTACAGGGTCAATTAGAACTCCTTCACCTTCGAGTAGCGTGGCAACTTGTTTATCAACGTTGATTTGTTTGAGTAGAGGACTTATTACTGTAGGGCCTGTGACTACAATCACAGAAGCATATAGAAATGCTATAGCCCAAGGGAACTCACCGAGCCAATGAGCCGCAAGAGTTCCACCTAGGAGTGTAATGAGAGTTCCTAGAGTAACTAGTAATTGCAGCGTCAAAGAGACTTTTCCCAATTCACGCAAATCAAGGTTCAGCCCACCTTCAAACAAGATGATTGCTGTTGCCAAGCTAACAATGACTTCTAACCCGATACCGAGAACATGCGGATGTAAGGCGCCCCCTACATCCGAGCCTAATAAAATACCAAACAACAGTAAAAACACGATGCTTGGTACTTTCAGGTAAGTAGCCAATACCTGGGCGCCAATTCCAGCAATTACAGCAATCACCATTTGAAGGGTGATATCAAGAGATGCTTCCATGTTGTAGATTTTGAGTGAAGGTTTATAGCATCCGATGTAAAGAGTAGTAGTTACTATACTTAACAAAGGCGAATATTACACCCAAATTTCTTAACTAAATTTAGATTTACTTCCATATGTAGTTAACTATCTTACGATACTTACACTGTTCAGCTGTGGAAACCCTGTAACAATGTTCATTTTGATAAATGTGCTAGCTGTTATCAGGCTTTTGTATAATTAGTTTACGAGTATCCCTACTATATTGCCTTGCAAAACTTTTTTTGTCCAAAAGTATTGACATGTTTTGTGAAAACCGCTATTTTAGATATTGTTGAGTCCAATGCGCCCCCATCGTCTAGAGGCCTAGGACACCTCCCTTTCACGGAGGTAACGGGGATTCGAATTCCCCTGGGGGTATATACAAAATATATGTAGAGACGCGAAACTTCGCGTCTTGTTTGTATTTATATGAGACGCGATATATCGCGTCTCTACATTTATGATTTATGTTGTTATAGAGATTCGACGTGTTTTTTGATAGCAAGTAAATTGACTTTTAAACCGCTGCTGAGGCGTTGTTCAATAATACCTACGGGCATTAAGCGTTTGGGATGAACGTTGAGGGTATAGCAAAGATTTGTAGTTGATTCTTTATTGGTACATGGTTGTAGTTGCCAGCTACCGGAATATTCTTTAAAATCACCCTCAACCATTTGGAAATTAATTTCTTTGGGGTAAGACTCGAATAAGTCGAGGACAACGCGCGCGCTGAAGTTTAATTTTAACAACCGCTCTCGACCAACTTGTTCGACACGAATACCTCCCTGCGGGTGTTGGAGTCGCTGACTCGAATGTAAACTTGGAATAAATTCAGGTAGTGCTTCGTAATTAGTCAAAACATTCCAAACGATTTCTCGTGGTCTTTTAATTTCAACCGCAGCAGTTATTTGGCGCCTGCGCTCGGCAATTTTATCGATGACTACCTCTATGGCTTCCAACTCAGGAGATGGCGCCATATCGTTTTGTTGTGGGTCAGAGATATCTGATTCAGATGTTGTGTTGTATTGTTGAGTCACAGTGGGAGCGTTATGAGTTAATTTCATCGGAAAACTGAGGCAGATTGAGAGTAAATCGAATTTCGCTCATGTCAGAACCCTCAATTTGATTGCTAGTGACAGCAATATCGCCATTTAAGTGCTGCACCAAGGACTTGACGAGCGCTAGTCCAAGACCAGTACCAGGAGTCCATCGTCCTTTACCGCGACGGAATTTGTCGAAAATGTAAGTAGCTTCTTCTTCTGAGATGCCACGTCCGATGTTCGTAATTTCTATAATAACCCGGTCAATTCCCTCTTTAACGTCTTGGGTAACTTTTAAAGTCACTGTAGTGTCGGGTTGTGAATATTTAACAGTGTTGGTGAGCAATTCCAGAATAATGCGGTCAAAGCTTTCGATTCCAGTTAAGAGCGTGAGTGGCTTTTTGGGTAATTCAATGATGATATTTATACCTTTTTCAGCCAGTTTTTTCTCAAACGGGCTGACTAAATCTTGAATTCGACTATTTAAATCTATATTCTCTAACTGCGGACGCTCCGAATGTGTATCTAACTTCTGGAGTGTGAGTAAGTCATTAATTAAGTTAATTTCTTTATCACATTCTTGTTCAAGAATATCAAGATACATTGCTTGACGTTCGGGTTTAATTTCCGGTCGTCGCAAGTTACGCATTGCCATCCGCATATTGGTAAGGGGATAACGCAGCCTATCGCTCATGTTACTCAAAAATTCGTCTTTGAGTTCGTTGAGTTCGCGTAACTGTTGAACATACTGCCGTGTTTTTTCGTACAATTTGGCTTGCACTTCCAAGCTTCGCTGTAGTTGTGCTGTACGCTCGTCAACTAGCGTTTGAACTTGTCGCAATGTTTGTGATTGGATGATAGAGTTGCTTAGTTGCGCGCAAACCATTTCAACTATATTTATTTCTGCGGCAACCCAAGAGCGCGGTACAGCTTGTTGAAGTACCACAAACCCTAATATTCTGCCTTGACTTTCCAAAGGCATCATTAATATAGCTGGCAACTTATATACTTCAAATAACGGCGCCGCCGTTTTAATTTCAGCGTGTTCAGCAATATCTTTAATAATAATAGGTTTACCAGAATCAGTAAATATACGCTGGCATAATCCACAGTCGGATGTCATGAAATCTTCGTTACCAGCTTGTGTGTGATTAAGCTCGGCAGGTTCGTTGAGCCATTTAGAATTTACAGTCGCTTTCGCGTTGGGAATTTGTTTTTTGAGTCGAATCCGAAATAAAGGGTCTGTATACTTAAGTAATATTAATAAAGCACGGTCAACTTGAAGCGCTTCGGCAGTCGAGGTAATAGCTAGCTGAAGAGTCTGGTTTAATTCTAAGTTGCTGCGACCTAGTATAGATAATTGTTTAATTAGACTTTGATGTTGGGCACAGGTTTGGACGTATTGATGCTGCGAAGCAATAACGAGCTGTTGAAGAAGAAGCGAAAATGCAATAGCGCATGAAGGGGCAAGTTCTTTAAGCGTCTGCTTAGAACTTTCAGTCCATTCGTATGGCTGTAACTTGACTAGCGTAATTACACCGTTATTTTGACCACCAAACTTTGTAGGAATAGCCAAAACGGTTTTGATGTTTAGATGTAAATTTTGAAATCCGGCTATCAAACTTTTCTCTATAGTCGAAATATCGGATATTGTCAATGTCTCGGCACAATCAATAACAGGCAAATTTACCTGCTCCATCTGCGAAGAATATGTACCTAACTGTTCAGGGTCTTCTTTGAACCAACTGTTGCTAACTGGCTCTGTCCCTTCAGCCATCACCGTTACTAAGCAGCAATCTACATCAAATGCAACTCCTAGCACTTGAGCAATCAAATGCAGCGTCTCCAAAACAGGTGAGACAGTTGACGGTGTTAGTTCTTGTCCCGTCACGTCGAATCCAGACGCGCGTAGGGCCACAATTTGATTTATTTGTTGTGCCAGATGGTGAACTGGCGGAACAGCTTGCTGCATCAGCTTTGTATACGGGTAATTACTTGTTCGATCTACTTCATCTAAATCTGGTAATGGCGACGAAAAACGCTTTTTCATCCCTGGTGCGCTATTAAATATCGAACCCATTGTTTTACTATCTACCCTCCTGACATCTGGTTCAGCCTATATCGCTTTTTGCACCCCGATAACCCTTTGAGCGTATCAAAAGTTTCTCTCACCTGTTATAGCCCCTTTTTTTCAAGATGACAAAATATCATAAACGCTTCGGGTCACGCGCATTAAAGATATAAGACGACACTTTATGAAGAAAAGCTAGGCATAAAATAAGAGTCTTGATAGAGGTTTCACGAATTAACCTACCTACTTGCTCCCTAGAATATCCTTTCTAAAACTCAACACAAACCGTAATTTTGCTATATTTCAGACGAGTAGTCTAAGAAATATATCCGCATTAACACTGAGAGACATCACCTCTGTACTGATAATATTTATTACATTGTTTTAGCTAGTAATTGTCGAAGGATTATCGACAGTGAGAGTAAAGCTAATATACCTCAATCGGTATTTACTCGATTCAGGGTTTACACTCTGCATGGGGAGAATATTTACTTTAATTTTAAAAATCATTTAAGTGTGATTACCGTATAGGCTTACTCCTTTTCTATGACATTGTACTTAACTTGCACAATCGAAGACTTTTAAATGTCAAGAGGTGTTTAACCCTCTATTTGAATAAAAGCATATTAGTCTTGGAGTTATAAAGATTAGATCAAAATTGACCAAAAAAACATTTAGTTAACTAATATTAACTTAAATTAAATATTATTTTTTAGTATAAAAAAGTAGGCGTGCAATCAAAAGCGGTACATAGGTGCCCGCTTTTGACGGCGCGCGGTAGAACGGTAGTTAGTCGGCTAAACTCTCGGCACTGAGGGGTACCATTTCGCCATTTCTCGTCAAGCCCAGCAGCATAGGTTGTTGTGGTTGAATAAGTTGACCTGTGAGTACGCAGCGTTCTTCTTGCTGTGCCGTAGCGGCAATGCTGGCTCGTATATCAGTACGCGAAAATCTCGGTTTCCACTCACCGGATTTTTGCTGGACGAAATTCCATAAAATGTCCCGAATAAGCGCCTGATATCCCTGATTACCAGATAGGTCTTTGAGCTTCTCTTTGAGTTCTCGCTCTAAACGGATGCTGGTAACTTCCATATCGGTGGTTGGGGTGCGAGCGATAGTATGCATCATTTTCTCCTTAAAAGTATAGACAGGATAGTATTACAAGTGTAGTATGTTTATAGGAATGTTCAATAGGTGAAATCTTCTGTGATTACTTTTTTCCCAAACTCTACTTCAACGCGCGGCAGTGGCTCCCTTCTATATTGGGAATCATGGTGTGTGGAGGTGGAGTATTTATTTATGGGCACATCCCATAGATATTTAGAACAGATCACAGATAGTAATCGAGATTATGGATATGCCCGAATTAGCATATTTAGTCAAGTGTTGGATAAAGCTATAAATCTAGTTTTGAATCTAGGGTCAAAACCGAACAACAGAAGCGGGAGGTACAGGAATAAAAGTGCTGTACCGATATAGGGAAAGAGACAATCAAGTCAACCTTTAACCCCCGCTTCACCGAATAAAGGAGAAGTGGGGGTTAATTTTATGAGGAGTCAAGCTGTGACAAACCCGTTTAGGCAAGTGTTAGAACAATCAGTGGTAGTATTTTCGCAAAACTACCTACCACTATGTCGCGTCAATATTAAACGCGCGATTGTGTTGCTGGTGACAGAAAAAGCGGAACCTCTGGATATGCTTCCTGAAGTTGGTTGGATGGTTCACTCTCCGAGCTTAGTACTTCACGTACCAAAACACATTCGCTTAAAAATTGCTTCTTCAGAGAGAACCTGGAAAGTTCCACCAGTAAATCGTCGAGAAGTTTTAAAACGCGACCATCACACTTGTCAATATTGCGGTAGCAGCAAACATTTAACCTTAGACCACGTAATTCCTCGGTCGCGAGGTGGTTTACATACATGGGATAACGTAGTAACTGCATGTGAGAGATGTAACTCTAAGAAGGGAGACAAAACACTTACAGAAGCAGGAATGTATCTACGTTACAAGTTAAAAGCACCAATCCATCCAACAGTTGCTTTTGCCGAAAAGTTTTGGATGGATACACCTAAAAGCCTGGAGTAACAGGAGCGCATGGATAATGCTGAAATTAACGTACACGGAAACTGGCTTTCACCTTGAACGTATCACTCAGTCTATTGAGGACTGGATACAAACGCGCGTGCTTTTATCACTTCGCGCGGGTCAAAGTCTCTGCGTCGAACCCAGCACCGCATCATTTTTGCTTCCTGTTGATTTACCGGGAGTAGAGGTGCTAAAAGCTCAAACCAAATACAGCGACAAAGAAATCATTACCGTCTCTGTTTGCGACGCGGAATATTTAGAAGTAACGCTACGCGGTTCATGGATGTCCAGCACTTGCGACGAAGCAACTGGTGTCTTTGTTACCACGATAAGCGACCGCATCGAGTTCTTCCTTCACAAACTCTGGCAAGAAGCTCAAGCCTGTATTAGTGCTGAGTGCTGAGTGCTGAGTGCTGAGTGCTGAGTTGAAAGTTAGGAGTTAGGAGTTAAGAGTTAGGAGTTAAGAGTTATGAGTTATGAGTTATGAGTTATGAGTTAGGAGTTTTCTTACTCAACACTCAGCACTCAGCACTCAGCACTTTCAACTCTTTTTGTCCATTTCTAAAATTTCTGGGACGGTGACAAATCTATAGCCTTTTTCTCTTAACCCGCTAATAATTTTTGGCAACGCTTGTACTGTCCGGCGCCTATCACCTCCACCATCATGCATAAGCACAATGGAACCTGGTTTGGCATCTCGCAGTACATTCTTTACAAAAACTTCATATTTGGCTTTTGGGTCGGTATCAGCGGAGGTTTGTGACCACATTACTACAGCGTAATTTTGACTTTTAGCATAAGCTGCTAACCCGTTGTTTAAGTAACCACCGGGTGGACGAAACAATGTAGTTTTTACCCCTGTGGTTTTGTAAATTAAATCTACAGTTTTATCTATTTCGCTTTTTGCTGTGGCTGTATCCATCTGTTTATACCAGTGGTGCCATGTGTGATTACCAATCGCATGTCCATCTGCCACAACCTTTTTAGCCATGTCTGGGTTTTCTTGAATCGATGTTCCTACCCAAAAAAATGTAGCTTTTATATTGTTTTGCTTGAGTATATCTAGCATTTGCTGTGTGGTGTCTTTCCAAGGACCATCATCGAATGTCAAAGCTATAACTTTTTCGTTGTTAGGAACTTCCGATTTATATACTGTTTTTCCCTGGAGTTGTGCAGGAGCAAGAAAACTTAGATTTTGCGGTTTGCGTAATGGCGCCTGTTTTGTTGTACTGTTCGCGGCTAAAACTTGACTGTCGGGCGCCTGTTTTTGGGAGAACTCTGTTGTAGAGCTACTACTACATGCCGTAATACACATACATATAGTTATCAATCCTAAAATTAACCCCCGCTGTTGATCAGAACTAGCCCCACTTATCAAGGGGGGTTGGGGAGATCCCAAAACATCTTTACCCTTTCGCACAAACATATTTTTCACACTACTTCCCCAAATTCAAGCTAATCATAAACGAATTTTTTTAGCTACAAGCATAATACATGACCAAAATCCAGTTCCCGCTTTGTTTTCAAGCAGAACAAAAAAATTTTCCAAAACCCCTTGACACCTTTTGTAGCATTAATGTAGCATTTATGTAGTGAGGTAAAGGACAACGCCTCAAAGGAGGAAAAGCAAATGTTCTACATACAAGTAGCACACGCGCGCTGGTCAAAACCAGTATCCCCAGACAAACGAAAGCCTCGTAATTCCAAATCATCTGAAACCGAGGCAAGAACTGATAGAAGTTCAAAGTTTGCACAAAACCAAACAAAAGAATATATTCGCAACGCGCAACGGGCTTACTACTACGAGCGTCGGATGTTTTCTTAAAAGTTTAAAGATTTCAATTCGTTAAAAGTAATTTTACTGAACCTTGAAAACTGAATAAGACGAATATTAAATGGGCGACACCAAAAACAATTGTGCCTGATTTGATATTAGATTTTAGATTTTAGATGTTGTAAAAACCTAAATCTAAATATCTCAAAATCAAACAAATTAGGCACAGTTTTCTCAAAATTTTCGGGATGTAGCTCAATTGGCTAGAGCGTTCCGTTGTCTGCGGAAATGTTAGGGGTTCAAGTCCCCTCATCCTGGCTCCATTCAATAAATGTAGCGCTATCGACTAATTGCTAAGTCGGTCTTTCAAGCCTTTATATGCGGGTTTCAATTCCTATTAGCGCTTATTTATGGCTGAGTAGCCAAGTGGATTAAGGCGCCGGTCTGCAAAACCGGAAATCGTGAGTTCAAACCTCACCTCAGCCTTAGTGAATTATGGCAGTGTAACCTAATCGATAAGGTACCCATCTCATAAGTGGAAGTATGCAGGTTTAAATCCTGCCACTGCTAAATATGCAGCGATGGTGTAATTGGCGAACACGTCGGTCTCCAAAACCGAAGAATCTAAGTTCAAACCTTAGTCGCTGCGTTCTACTCAGGGCGCCTTTTAAAAGAAGATAAAACAACTTCTTAAAGAACCACAGAGTAGAAATTCAGTAGACATGTTGAATTTGGTGTAGAACGCGAAGTGGTCGAGCGACATGCCTTTCAAGCATGTGATTAGTGAGTTCAAGCCTCATCTACACTTCATGTCTATCATGGGTCGGCTCGCCTATTGGTGTGGGCAGCTGTCTGTAAAACAGTCGCGTTTGCGTTGAAAGTTCAATTCTTTCCCGACCCACTCTGGAGAGGTGGCTGAGTGGTTAAAAAGCGTCCTCTTGCTAAGGGGAAGTAGGTAGTAATATCTACCGAGGGTTCAAATCCCTCTCTCTCCTAATCAATGCCCATATGTAAGGGCGGGTTAACCAAGATTTCCAATTCATTTTCAAGATATCTGTAAACCCGCCCATACAATATGAGCGCGTAGTGTAACTGGATAACACATCAGTCTACGAAACTGAAGAGTCAAGGTTCAAACCCTTGCGCGCTCATTACATAGGAGGGATGGTAGAGTGGCTGATTCGACGAGTTAAATAAAACCAGTCCACGGCGGTAATTCCCATCTCTCCTCCTAAATTCCCCCGATAGCTCAGATGGTAGTAGCGTCTGTTTGAAGCACAGAAGGTCATCGGTTCGATCCCGATTTGGGGGGCTTTGTTGCCTCGTAGCTCAATGGCAGAGCGGCGCGCTGTTAACGCGAGGGTTGCAGGTTCGATACCTGTCGAGGCAGCTATTTATTATTCTCCAGTAGCTCAGATAGGTTAGAGCGCTCGCGTTATAAAGCGAGAGGTCGTTGGTTCAAGACCAACTTGGGGACTGCCGGATGGACGATTAGGTAAGTCGCCATGACTCTGAATCATGGAGAGGTTAGTTCAAACCTAATTTCGGCATCGATCTATTGCCCTGTGGTGTAATTGGCAACACACCTCTTTTTGACAGAGGCGTTCTGGGTTCAAGGCCTAGCGGGGCAGATTAGGTTTTAACAGTTGCAGACTTACCATGCAATGTTTTGGTAAGCATATGTACTATTTAAATCTTCTCCAAGCGGTTTCATAACCTAATATGCTTGATTTTTATGTGAATACTCAGCTATTATGCTTAAACTGTGTATTCACATTATATGATGAAATATACCAAAGAGCTATTAGAAGCTTTAGTAAAAGAATCTGTGTCCGTTGCAGAAGTTTTAAGAAAGCTTGGGAAACCTCAATCAGGAAATCTACATGTATATGTATCTAAAAAAATTAAAGAATATGGTATAGATACATCGCATTTTCTAGGTAAAGCCGCAAATCAAGGTGAAAATCACAAAGGAGGAACGCCTAAAAGAAGTTGGGAAGAAATTTTGATTTTACATAAGGATAAAACTCATAGAGAGACACCTTACAAATTAAGAAGGGCACTTATTGAATTCGGGCGAGAATATAAGTGTGAAAATCCTATTTGTTCTATCCAAGATACTTGGTTAGGTAATAACATTACATTACATGTTGACCACATTAATGGTAATTGGAAAGACAATAGACATCACAATTTAAGATTTCTTTGTCCAAATTGTCATAGTCAAACTCAAAACTATTGTGGTTCAAAAGGTCATACTGGTAGAACCAGAATGCTAGGAGTATCTAGCAAAAATAGAATCATCAAAATAAAAAAAATCAGCTTACAAAATGAGAGAAAGGTTTTTATTAGTTCTAAAGAACACAGTAAATGTTTACAATGTAAAAAAATATTACTTACTAAGTGTCAAGATACTTATTGTTCTCAAAAATGCTCTCAGCTAGCATCTAGAAAAGTAATAAGACCGTCAAAAGAAGAATTAGAAAAATTAATTTGGGAAAAATCAACCAGAGAATTAAGTAAGGAATTAGGCGTGAGCGATAAAGCAATAGAGAAATGGTGTAAATCTTACGGAATAGAGAAACCCCCAAGAGGTTATTGGGCAAAGAAACAATATTCCAAACTTTAGATTTTTTAGATACTAAAAATTTTACAATCTAGCCCCTGTAGCCCAATTGCTAAGAGGCGCTTCACTTAAATGAAGAGGATACAGATTCGAGTTCTGTCAGGGGCATTAGTGAGAAGGCTGGTGTAATTCGGCTCTCCACTGTAACCAAAAAAAGTACAAACGGGGTGTAGCGCAGTTGGTAGCGCGCTTGGTTTGGGAGCAAGATGTCATAGGTTCGATCCCTGTCATCCCGACTTTGCCCCTGTAGCCCAATTGGTAAGAGGTGCCTATCTCAAAAATAGGAGGATGTTGATTCAAGTTCAACCAGGGGTATTTGAAAATACATAGAAATATAAAGGAGATTATTGTCTAAATCAAATTGTTTTTTATAAAGTTTTTGCCCCTGTAGCCCAACTGGAAAGAGGCGCTTCGCTTAGACCGAAGAGGATGTTGATTCAAATTCAACCAGGGGTATTTAAAAACAGATAGATACAAAGGAGGTTATTGTCCGAATTGATTTATTGTTTATAAACTTTTTGCCCCTGTAGCCCAATTGGTAAGAGGCGCTTCGCTTAAAACGAGGAGGATGTTGATTCAAATTCAACCAGGGGTATTTGGTGATATGCGGGGATGGAGCAACAGTGGCTCGCCAGGTTCATACCCTGGAAATCAGCAAGCGCAATTCTTGCCCCCGTGACCAAAATATATGCTGGTGTAGCTCAATCGGCAGAGCATCCGACTTGTAATCGGAAGGTTAGGGATTCAACTTCCCTCTCCAGCTCATTAAAGTTTCGTCATTCTAAAAATTATTGCGCCACAATTATAAAGGCAATATCAAGGAGGTGTTTAAAATCAATGGCTGTAATTACGGTGACTGATGCTTTGGCAGAGTTAACACTATTACAAAAACGTATTGATTCAGCTACTACAGCTTTACAAAACGGCGCCTTAATTACAGTCGTCGAGGTTGGTAAAATTCCAACTGGCTTTAGAAGCAGAGAAGAATACGAAGTTAATGCAAGGGCAGTTTTACAAAGGGTGAATGCACTTATTGAACGCAGGCGCCTGATTAAAAGAGCAATTGTACTTGCTAATGCTTCAACGCGCGTTACTGTTGCTGCACAAGAGATGACTGTCGCAGAAGCGATAGAAATGAAAAATTTCATTGCTTACTATGAAAATGTTCTTGCGACTATGCAGTCAGCTTACAACCAAACTCGTAACCAGTATGAGAAAGCGCAGGCAAAGGTTAAAGAAAGACTTGATAAGCTAGCACTAGAAGTTTTGGGTAAAAACGAAGCTGTTAATTCAGAGCAATACCAAGCTTTAACGGATAGCTTTATGGCACGCGAAGGTGTGGAACTGCTTGACCCAACTAATATAGCCAGAGAAATCGAGCGCAGACAAGAATTTATTGAAGATTTTAAGTCAAGTGTGGATAGAGTCCTTTCCATCAGCAATGCCAGAACTAATATAGAAATTCCCGATTAAAATGGATAAACGCTGGTCACTCGAAAATCTCTCAATTTATGGATTTGCAGACTGTAAATCTGTCACGGACTGATAAGCCGTACATGAATGTAACTTTAAAGCTTAACGGTTAACGCTTATAGCTTAAACCTCAATGCTTAAAGATTAACTTCTTAAAGTTCACGCGCTCAAACTACAAAGTTCGATAAAATCCAGGTTTCTGGTTAATGGCGCCATAAAGCCATGAGATTTCCCACCTGGCTGAGTGGTCAGCACAATTTTACACAGCGAAAATGAAACGAACTGCAATAGCTCAAAACACACTTTCAATTCTTGAAGCTGGTTATTACGTTCTAGATAATGGTAATCAAGTAGATATTACGCGAGAACTAGCATCCTGTTTAAGTAACACAAAATGCTACAACCCTGATCATCTCTTGGAAATTCAGCAAAAAGTTCTTTCTACTGCTCCTCAATTCTTAAATACTGAATTTGAAGTCAGGAATGAAACAACTTTGATGGGAGCAAAACGTCTTGCACGAAGCCAAAAATATCAAAAAATTGGTGTTCTCAATTTTGCTTCTGCTAAAAACCCTGGAGGTGGATTCATTAAAGGCGCCCAAGCACAAGAAGAAAGTTTAGCACGTAGTAGCGGACTTTACAAAAGCCTTTTCAAGTACACTGAACATTATGATTATCATCGCAGTAATAAATCACTGTTGTACACCGATAGAATGATTTATTCTCCTGATTGTCCAGTTTTTAAAGATGATGAGGGAACGCTTGACGAACAACCTTATGTAGTTGATTTTATTACTAGTCCGGCGTCTAATGCTGGAGAAGTTAAGAAAAATCAACCAGAGGATGTTGATAAAATACCTGAAGTTCTTCGAGTTCGTGGTGCTAAGTTACTGAGTTTAGCAGCTTATAACGGTTGTGATGCTTTGGTGTTAGGCGCCTGGGGATGTGGTGTATTTAGAAATGAACCTGCAATGGTTGCCCAAATGTTTGCTGATTTATTGTTAACTAATAATCTATTTTGGGGCAGATTCAAACATGTAGTTTTTTCAGTTTTTGACTCCAGCAAACAACAAGAAACATTTGAACAATTTAACCAAATATTTTAAGTATGCGGATATGGTGTAACGGCAGCATGTGAGTCTTCCAAACTCTTGGTACGAGTTCGATGCTCGTTATCCGCTCTCACGTGGGAGTATAGCTTAATGAATAGAGCATCCGGCTTCTACCCGGACGGTTGTAGGTTTAAGTCCTACTACTCCTGCTTTCATGTACTATATTTGAGGAAAACAAAAATGAATGGAATTACAACGAAAGCCTCTAGGAACTAAAAACTACGGTCATATCCCACACTTGCCTGGTTCTCGCATGGGTCCTAGTGATTATAAGTGTAACGAAGGTCAAAACCGTATCTCTACCGAGAAAGCGCGCGATAAGCATGACACTATTATTGTTCAAGAAAAGCTTGATGGCTCTAATGTTGGTATCGCACGCATTGATGGCAAGATTTATTCCCTAACTCGCGCAGGTTATTTAGCTGATACATCACCTTTTGAACAGCATTGGTTATTTGCCAAATGGGTACATAAACAAGAAGACAGATTTTTAGCTGTTCTCAAAGATGGGGAACGATTATGTGGCGAATGGTTAGCACAAGCTCATGGTACTAGATATAACTTGCCACACGAGCCTTTTGTTGCATTTGACATAATGCAAGGTAAGCAAAGAGCGACTCTTGCAGAAGTAACTGAACGTATAAAAGATTACGGTTTTATTCAACCACGTTTATTACATACCGGAAATCCTTTCACTATCGAACAAGCTTTAGAAGCAATTCAAATTTCTGGACACGGCGCCGTTGACCCTGTTGAAGGTGCAATATGGCGGGTTGAAAGAAACACATTAATAAATCCAGGTAAAAGTCACGAACGTGTGTGGAAAGTTGACTTTCTAGTTAAATATGTCCGTCCCAACAAGTTAGACGGAATCTACCTACCAGAACTCACAGGAAAACAAGCTGTGTGGAACTGGCAAGGATAGTAAGGGCGGGTTAACAGATATCCTACAACCAAATCGAAAATTCATCTAAACCCGCCCCCAACAATATCACGGGGTCATAGCTCAACTGGCTAGAGCGCTAGTCTTGCAAACTAGAGGTTAGGGATTCGAGTTCCCTTGACTCCATATGGCGCCAAAAGCCGAAGCGGTCGAGGCACTTGTTTGTGAAGCAAGTAATTAACGGGTTCAAGCCCCGTTTGGCGCCCATTACACGGAAGATGCTGCTCATGGGAGAGCAACTGGCTTTGAACACCAGAGTACGGCAGGGATGTCGTAGGGGTTCGACTCCTCCATCTTCCTTAATCTACCAGAGGCGGAAATAGTGACGCGCTGTGCCGATAACGCGGTTGTAGCAGGGGCAGTACCTGCCTGGTAGACGTATATGGAAGATACTGCTCATGGGAGGGCAACCAGTCTCGAAAGCTGGAGCAGGGCAACACCTGGGGGTTCGATGCCTCTATCTTCCGTTTATCAACAAAACAATCCCTCTACCAAGGGATTTGGCGCCGACTTTCCGACAGTTGGATGGGTAGTTCGACTCTACCTAGAGGGGCTAAAGATTTAGATTTTATTTGGAAGGTGCTGCTGTGTGGACGGCGACTGGTTTGGAGTACCAGAGTGCAGTAGAGATACTGTAGAAGTTCGACTCTTCCACCTTCCTTGTATACACTACTTTACTTTTCTTTCTTTGTGCCCTTTGTGACGAGAGTGGTTTATTTTTTTGAACCACAAAGAACACAAAGGTCACAAAGGAAAATACATAGTTCTACGGGCAGGCAAGGATGCCTGCTCCACAAGATAAATACAAATATTCTGGGTGGTTGGCAGAGCGGTTATGCAGCTGGCTTTTAACCAGCACCAGAAAGGTTCGACACCTTTACCACCCATTAACCTAAATAAAACTAAAAGGAGTAACAAATGCATGGCGCGCGAATCGTTTATTCGGACAAAACCCCATGTAAACATTGGCACTATTGGTCATGTTGACCACGGTAAAACTACGTTAACGGCGGCTATTACAATGACTTTGGCTGCGCTTGGTTGGTCTAAGCCTACGGGATATGACCAAATTGACTCGGCGCCTGAAGAAAAGCAGCGTGGTATTACAATTAATACTGCTCATGTCGAGTATGAAACAGCATCACGCCATTATGCCCATGTAGACTGCCCAGGTCATGCTGATTATGTAAAAAACATGATTACAGGCGCCGCGCAAATGGATGGGGCAATATTGGTAGTATCTGCTGCTGATGGTCCGATGCCCCAAACGCGCGAGCATATTTTGTTAGCTAGGCAAGTTGGTGTACCGAAGTTAGTAGTTTTTCTTAACAAGGAAGATATGGTTGATGACCCAGAACTTCTTGAACTAGTTGAATTAGAAGTTCGGGAATTACTGAGTGAATATAATTTTCCTGGTGATGAAATTCCTATCGTTCCAGGTTCAGGTTTATTAGCGCTCGAAAAAATGACTGCTAACCCAAAAACTATACGCGGTCAGGATGAGTGGGTTGATAAAATTTATAGCTTGATGGACGCTGTAGATTCTTATATCACTACACCAGAACGAGAAGTTGATAAACCTTTCTTACTCGCAGTTGAAGACGTGTTTACAATTACTGGACGTGGTACGGTTGCTAGTGGTCGGGTTGAACGCGGCAAAATTAAGGTTGGCGAAACTGTCGAATTAATAGGCGCCACTACTCGCACTGCTACAGTTACGGGTGTGGAAATGTTCAAGCAAACACTTGATGAAGCTATAGCAGGTGACCAAGTAGGTTTATTACTGCGAGGTGTGCAAAAACATGAAGTTGAACGGGGAATGGTAATTGCTAAACCTGGTTCAATTACACCACATACCAAGATGGAATCGTCCGTTTATGTACTTACTGAAAAAGAAGGTGGTCGTAAAACTCCTTTCTTTGCTGGATACCGTCCGCAGTTCTTTGTACGCACCACAGATGTAACTGGTACTGTCGAAGCTTTTACTGCTGATGATGGTAATGCAGCACAAATGGTTATGCCTGGTGATAGAGTTCAAATGACAGTATCTCTACTTGAACCTATTGCCGTTGAAGATGGTATGCGGTTTGCTATCCGTGAAGGTGGTCGCACTATCGGCGCCGGCGTTGTTTCCAAAATTATTAATTAATTTATTCAACGAGTAGAAATAAGTCAATTTGACAAATTTCTGCTCCTTTTTTTTGCATTTCTGGAAACTTCAAAAGATTTTTGTAGTATTTAAGTAGTATGCAAAGCGAGGAAAATATTTATGCGTGCTATAACGAGGCGCCCTTTACGGGGTGATGAAGATTTACCAGCAATTGCGAATCTTATCAACGCCTGTAACGATGTTGATAGATTGGATGATGGCACATCCGTTCAAGAACTGCGTGAAGAATTTGATATGCCTTCGGTTGATAAAGCACGGGATTTGCAGTTGTGGGAAGATGAGAATGGTATATTAATTGGCTTTGGAGATTTATGGATTACTGAGCCATCGGAAGTAATCGATGGTTATTTGAGTATGTATGTTCATCCGGCAGCGCGCGGTAAAGGTTTAGAAACAGAGATTATTGAATGGGCTGATATACGAATGCGCGAAGTTAAAATAGAACGTAATTTCCCCGTAAAACTACGAACTGGCGCCCGTTCTACTCAAACCGAGCGTATTAAACTTTTAGAAAATAATGGTTTTACAACCGACCGTTATTTTTTTAGAATGGAGCGTAATCTAAATGAACCAATACCCGAAGCGTATTTTTCAGATGGGTTTGCTTTGCGGTTTATGAACGGTGAACAAGATATAAAAGCTTGGGTTAATTTATATAATAATTCTTTTATTGACCATTGGAATTTTCATCCAATAACGGTTGAAATGCTCAAACACTGGCTTAAAGAATCTTCATATCGAAACGATTTAGATTTACTTGCTGTAACAGCAGATAATTCTTTTGTAGCACAATGTTACTGTTACATCAATCTTGAAAGCAACGCGCGTACAGGACGTAACGAAGGTCATGTTGGTATTTTAGGTGTTCGACGTGGCTATCGGAAAATAGGGTTAGGTAGAGCAATGTTACTATCCGGTTTACATCGCTTGAAACAAGCTGGCGTGGATACCGCGCGTCTTGGGGTTGATGCAGATAACCCGAATGGCGCCTTGCGGTTGTATGAGTCTGTTGGTTTTCAAAAAGTTTATGCTAGTATTAATTTTCTACGTCAAGTGTAGAGACCGGATTAATACGGTCTTTACCGAAGCGTCTTTACAACAATTTCTGCTGGCGCCATTACATTTGTATTCTCTATCGGAAGAGCGACCCTGTTCTAACTATAGATAAATCAATCTCATTCCGCAGATTGATTCATACTTTAACAAATAATTAGTAAAAGAATATTAGGCTTACTTTGAGTAAACTACAGTCAACGAAGTTTTAGAAATTTATTGATTAAATTTTCTATATTGTTGCAAGTAAATTTTTTAGTAAATTACTGATAATATTTAATACTGCAACAACACTGTAGTTTTAGTATTTCTGCCTTTTTTTTATCTAGAGAGTAGTTTGATGATGAAGAATTTTGTACGTACTATCGTTATCGTTTTTACCTGTGCTTTCATCTTTTTGACAAATGCGGTTCCTGCGTTTGCGATTGAAAGCTATCAAAGCGATGTCAGAGAAGGTGAAACACAGTTACTAGAAACTCAAAAATTAACTGACGAAGTTTCAAGATATGCACCTGGTAATCCAAATTTAGAACAGACCCAAAACCGCACGAACGAAGGTGGTCTAAACGAAGTTCAGGGAACCGCCGATATTGATCAGATGAAGCGTCCTGAAAATTCCCAAGAAGCAGTTTCTGTTGAAGATGAAATCAATAATTTGCTTGGTAAGGTGACTGGTAAAAAGTAAGTATTAATGGTCAGAGAACGGTGTTTGAAACGCCAATTTAACTGTACCACGTAGTAAGAATTGCTGTTGTAAATAATCTTGATGGCCTAGAAGCTATCAAGATTTTTTTGTGCCGTAAGATATTGCTTCATAATTCATAATATTACCTTTGGTTGATGTTGTTTACTGCTCTGATGAGCGAATCTAGAGACAGGAAAGCTAAGGAACAAAGAAAACATGCGTAAACTTAACATTGGATTAAGCGAAGAGCAACGTAATGGTGTAGCCAAGCTACTAAACGAAGATTTGGCAAACTCTTATCTATTGTTGGTTAAAACCAAAAAATTCCACTGGGATGTAGTTGGTCCCCAGTTCCGCACACTGCACCAGCTTTGGGAAGAACAATACCAAGCATTGACTGAAACTATTGATTCAATTGCAGAACGTGTTCGTACTTTAGGTGGCTATCCTGTAGGTACGATGGAAGGATTTTTGAAAATCGCAACTCTCAAAGAAGACCCAGGCGATATTCCTGTTGCAACCGAAATGGTCGCGCGCTTGGTAGATGACCACGAACAAATTATTCGCGGGTTGCGTGAACACATCGACCAGTGCAGCGAAAACTTCCATGATGAAGGTACTGCTGACTTTTTAACTGGTTTGATGGAAGGACACGAAGAAATGGCTTGGATGTTGCGTTCATTCATCGAAGGACAATCACTTCAACCAGATGGCAGTCAAGTTAACCAAGTAATGAAAACTCCTGCTAACGTGTAATTTCAACGCAAGCAACGCATCTTAAAGGTTTCTAGGGCGCGTAACTACCTATCGAGCGAGTAAATAATTTTCATAGGGGCTGTAGGTAGGGGAATCTCTAAGGGCGCAATTATTTTATTTGCGCCCTTATATTTTTTTGATTAACGTTTTTGATTTGAATTATTTTTCAATACACGGTGCATATTACCAAAAAGGAGTTTTCTAGTGTCAGAACAATACCAAGCTGAACGCACTATCTCTGCCGTTTTTAAAGACCAGAAGCAGGTAAATGATGTACTACAACGGTTATTTGACCGAGGTGTACCTAAAGACCATATTTCGGTAATGGGAAGAAATTTCCAGTCTGAAACCCGGATTGCTGGTTTTATTACAAAGCGCGATATTATTCTGGGTGGTTTACGACAAGGCGCCTTATTCGGTTCGTTTTTCGGTTCGCTGTTAGGCTTACTAACGGGTGTAGGTGTTTTATTTATTCCATTTTTGGGTACTGTTGTTGCAGCAGGCCCCATTGGTGCAGTTTTACTAGGTGCTGCAAGCGGCGCCATTGCTGGTAGTGCAGGTGCAGGTTTAGTATCAGCGTTAGTAACTTTGGGAATGCCTGAAGATAAAGCTGCCATTTACCAAACTCGCTTAGAAGCAGGTGACTTTTTAGTAATGGCAGAAGTACCTGCTGACCGTTCGGGTGAATACCAACTTTTGATTGAAAGTGCTGGTGGTGAAGAAGTTCACACAATGGAAAAAGCTTTACCCCGTGCTTGCAAAGGTGACTGCAACAGCATCGAAGATTTGGCGCCAGAAGTTCGCAGTCATTTATCAGAAGAAGCACAAAACACTTTCATGCAAAGCTACACTGTAGCAATGAAAGAAAGTAACGACCTTTCGCAAGCTGAACAAGCAGCATGGGAAGCAGTTCATCAAAAATTTGATGAAGACGAAAATGGTGTTTGGTCAAAAGCTAAAACCAATGCATAACACCTCTTGTCTCTGTGCCTCTGCGTCTCTGTGGTAAAAAATATTACCACAAAAAACACAGAGTTCACAGAGGAAGTTAAGGTAATTTATAACTTGCAACTCGTATCTTCAACTGACCTTTACGTGGGTCGGTATCAAAAATAAAGGCGCCTTCTTCTTTTTCTTTACTGGATAAAAAGTCTATTTGCTGTTCTCCAGTTTCTTCAACTTGATTATTTATTTTTAATTCAGCTAATATTTGTACAGATTCGGCGGTTTTATCACCGTCGTTTGTTATTTCAAATGGTATATAATATTTTCCATTTACTTCACGAGTCGCTTGCTTAGTCTGAACTGTAAGTATTGGCGCCTGCTGTTTATCTGTAGCTCCTGTATATATAACTAAACCGATAATTCCTGATAAAATACATGTTGCGGCGCCGAAGGTTATCCACTCGGCAACTGTGCGTTTTGGTTGTTCCTTTTTGTTATCATTAAATTCTTGAGCTTGATTCATATAGCTAACCTACCTGCTGCACCACCAACGCTTGCTGGTAATCCTAATAACAATGCATGGTCTAACCACATTGTCCAAGGGTCACTAAAAGTTAACTTCTGGAAAAACCACAGCATAAACATACTAGCTATCAATGAAACTAAGTAAGCCATAATTGTTTCACTCAATGGTCGCTGAAAAATTCCGCGTTGACGAAAGCGTTTTTGCTGGTTGGAAAATCCAGCTTCAAATACTATCGCATAAGTTAATAATAAAGATGTGGCAATAACCGCTAATAACCAATTAGGTGAAGCTGCCGCTGCTAACATTGGTATTTCATCGGTTGGTGCTATATTAAATGCGATAATAGTAGCGCCTATTAGTGTTCCACCAATGTCACTTAAAGTTGCATGTAAATCATCTTGATTATTTGATTGATTATTTTGTTCATCAGAAGTACTTTTCTTACTTCCTGCTAAAAACTGGTTCGATAATGCGACACCAAGCGTAAATGGAACGCTTTCATACACTATTTTTCCGACTGACTCTTTTAAAAAGTTATCAAATGTTAACTCGCGCAGCAGTATTAGCATAAATGTCGCGGATATTATGCCAACAGCCATTGCTTCGACTGTATCTATAACAGCTTCATATGGTCGATTATTTTTTGAGTACGAGCGGAAGCCTTCGGTACGGTTGAGTAGGTAAACCACAAAAAAAGTTACGCCAAGTGCTACTAATATCATTCGTGGTTGTGCTAACGACCCTATCCACCATACTTCCATTGTGTAAAGCAGCGGAATACCAAACAGAAACCCTCCGCAGGCGCCTCGGATAATATCATTTAGTTCATTCGACCATATTTTTTGAGATTGTTTTACCATGCTATAAATTTTAGTTGCAGATAAAATTATGGGCACAACGGTTTAAGTTGTACCCTAATATAGTATTACCTTTTGTCAATGAGTGCTTCTTTCCCATCCGGGAACCAATTCCTACTTATATTTTATTACAGCTAATTCTACAAATTATTACACTGCACTGCTACGAGTAAATAAACCCCAAAGGAAGATTGCAATTAAGGCACCTATTACTGCTACGAATAAACCAGGAATGCTGAATGTTGTTCCTGTTAACGCTAGCGTTCCCGTGTTGAAGAAGGTAAATAAGCTACCTCCTAAAAATGCACCGACTATACCTAAAATCATAGTAGCTAAGATACCACCACCTTGACGACCTGGGTAAATAGCTTTAGCAATCGCACCAGCAATTATTCCTAAGACAATCCATGCTAAAAGGTTCATATCTTTTTTCCTCTAATTTCTTGTGTCTCTCTAACTGTTTTTATAGTATCAATAGTAAACTTAGAAGTCGTCTATCGAGAGTGATAAATGCTAACAAGCTTTTGGGAAGATTGAGTAGGTCGATGTGAATAAACAAATTGGTATAATCCTTGTAGTGTGTGTACGTAGTAGCGCTTCAGCGCAAAAAAATTAAAAATAATTTAGAGGGCTGAAGCCTTACTACGTACCTTCCTATAATTTAGAGGGCTGAAGCCCTACTACGTACCTTCCTATAAAATGACTAAAACGCAAGAGGACTTGCGTTCCACAAGAAAGACAAGAGTTAACTGGTAGTGAAAGAAATTTGTTTATTATCAATAGCAAAATAAGATGTTATATGAAGCTTTTAGTAAATCTCGCACCAAGATAACATCTATGCTACTAAACCAGAACGTAACGCGCGTACTGCAGCTTGTGTACGGTCATCAGCGCAGAGTTTATTGAGAATGTTGCGAACGTGGGTTTTAACTGTACCTACAGTAATGTAGAGCTTTTCTGCAATCTGCCCGTTACTACATCCAGCAACAATCAACTCTAATATCTCTAGTTCGCGCTGTGTTAGTGGATAAGTTTCTAACACTTGCTCATACTCACTATCAAGTGCCTCAATCTTTACTGTCTTTGTTTGACTGGGCGCGTCGTTTTCAGGTATTACATGACGCATTTGCCGCAACACGACGTTTGCAATTGCTGGGTCTATCCATGAATTACCTGAATAAGTTGCTTGAATTGCTTCGGTTAATTTATCAATGCTAGTATCTTTCATGTAGTAAGAGTCTGCACCAGCTGCAAAGGCTGCTAATACAGTATCTTCGCTATGATTCATCGTTAATACTAGAATTTTTGTTGCAGTATCTCCGGTTTCATTTTGAAACGAGCGAAATCTGCGCGTTAGCTCAATACCGTCCATATCGGGCAAACCAATATCAACAACCGCTACGTCAGGTTTTGCTGTCTCTAACAATTTTAAACCTTTCGTGGCGTTACCAGCTTCGCCAATGACTTGAAGCGCGCTGTTTGACTGAAGTGCAGCTTTTAACCCCATACGGGTTAAGTCATGGTCTTCGATTAAAACTATACTTATTTCGCTCATTTTATACTCTCTCTAATTTAATGACATCAGCTAGAAACTAATTTTTGCCCTTATTACTTCTATGATTTTTCAATCCTTAAGATAGATGATATTCTGCTTGTAAAGCATCCACCAAGAGAAATAACGGGCTTATAACACTATTGCTACTCTCGATAATCCAAGTCTAGCTGTAGGTATATGGTAGTATAGTCCATAATTATGATTCAATATTATATCTCTTTCTTCAGAGTAATAATTTGACCTATCTTTAGTCTTTATAGCCGAGTCTACCTTGTTATCGGCGCCTTATATTATGATTTAGTTTTTATACATCTATTATGTGGAAGGTTTTTTGAGTTATTCCCTTGGCAGTCGCTTACCAATCCGAAATTTATCATCCCTATGTATATTATTTTGATAAACTGTGCGTGTAATTACTTAAATTAGGTCTGGCTGATGTCCCAAGGCAAAATAACGAGAATTAATTTATAATTAAATTACGTTAAGTTATATGTAAATTATATAACAGTGTATAAAATGTACTGTAAGTAAGTATATGTGTTAAGGCTATGGTAATGTAGTGAGTTGAAGAGTAAATGGCTTTGTATCAGTGTTTGCTTATATTATTTACCAAAAGCAGAATAATACTATTTTGAGTTAGTGAGCATGGCAGAACAAATTCTAAATATACTACTTGTGGAGGATGACGAAGTTGATGTCATGAATGTAAGACGAGCGTTTAAGAAAGCAAATATTCGCAATCCAATTTTTACGGCGAGTAATGGCTATGAAGCTCTTGAAGTCCTCAGAGGTACTAGCGATACAAAGATGCCTCCTGAAAGGCGCCTGGTATTACTCGATTTAAATATGCCCAAAATGGGCGGGATTGAATTTTTGCACTCGTTGCGGTCTGACCCCCAGTTACGGGCAACACCAGTAGTGGTGATGACAACTTCAAATCAAGACAAAGACCGAGTAGAAGCGTATGACTTGAATATAGCCGGTTATCTTCTAAAACCAGTTACTTTTGCTAGTTTTATTCAACTAATGGCTACATTAAACAGTTACTGGATGCTATGCGAAATGCCATAAGTAACGATTAATTTATTAATCTCAACTGAATTAAGCGAATTGCGATGGAAGAAACGCTAAAAATACTAGTCGTAGATGATGATGAAGTTGATCGGATGACAGTACACCGTGCGCTGACACAAGCAGGTGTACTAATATCTTTGTCAGAGGCCAATACTTGCTCTGAGGCAATTATAAAAGCTCATGCTCATTCATACGACTGTATTTTTCTTGACTATCGCTTACCAGATGGAGATGGTTTGACTTTAATTTCTCAACTGCGTGAGGCAAATATCAAGGTACCATTGGTTGTGCTGACAGGACAAAGTGATGAGTTAGTTGCAGTTGAGTTGATGAAAGCAGGCGCGAACGATTATCTTTCTAAATCCAGAGTGTCATCAGAAACGTTAGCGCAGGTGTTGCGAAATGCAATTCGAGTTTATCGTGCTGAAATGCAAGCAGAACAAGCAATGCAACAGTTACGCGAAAGTAACAAAATATTAGTAGAGAAAAATAAAGAATTAGAACAACAGCGACAGCAAATTCAGCAGCAAAACGTTAAACTTTTAGAAGCATCACAACTCAAATCAAAGTTTCTGGCGACAATTTCGCATGAGTTGCGGACTCCAATGAATGCAATTATTGGGTTTTCGCAATTTTTATTACGTCCTAAATATGGCTCACTCTCTAATTCTCAACGTGATATGGTTGAACGCATTCTCAGTAATGGTAAGCATTTGTTAGGGTTGCTTAACGAAGTGCTAGATTTTTCTAAAATTGAATCAGGACAACTCGAATTAAAGCCCCAAATATATGATATATCAACAGTAGTTAATAGTACAGTTGGAGAAATGATGGCGCAAGCTTCGATGAAAAAGCTGTCGCTAGAAGTTACGAATAAACTAGACAACTCAATTGTTTACAGCGACCCGCTTCGAGTCAAACAAATATTGGCAAATTTACTTTCCAACGCAATTAAGTTTACAAAAGCTGGGGGAGTATATATTGATATTGAGTCTCGAAGTGAAAACAAAATTACAATTTCGGTTCGTGATACAGGTATTGGTATCGCTAGTAACGAAACAAATAAAATATTTGAAGTGTTTCGACAACTTGACCAAGAAATTAATCGTGAATATCCTGGCACAGGTCTAGGTTTGGCGATTGTCAAAGCACTGGTTAATATGATGTCTGGTACTATCGAAGTCGAAAGTAGATTGGGGTTAGGTACTACATTTCGTGTCGAAATACCGCGTCAAGTCGGTAACGGTAGTGCCTTGGAGGGTCAATTAATGAATAACTTTGTTATAAATAAAAGCATCTCCACAAAGCAAGATATTTTGTCCAGTCCCTCAGATAGAGGATAAAACCCGGAAGCTTAAGTCGTTTGATAGAGGACGCGACGCTACATTTACACCTAAAAATAAGGCAATATTAAAAAATATTATTTTTTGTTAAAAGCTAAAGTGATAAATTATGCTTTCAGATGAGATAACTAAAGACCGCATCCTCGCTGTTGATGACACTCCTGATAACCTAATTTTGCTTCAAACGATTTTAGAAGTAGAGGGTTACGAGATTGACTTAGCTGCCGACGGTGCTGCTGCGCTTAAATATATTGAAGAATCACCGCCAGATTTAATATTACTTGACGTGATGATGCCATTGATGGATGGTTACGAAGTTACACGTCGAGTTCGTAGCAGTTCAGTACCTTACATTCCAATTTTGCTGCTGACTGCGTTTAACGATGCTAGTGTTGTTGAGGGACTTGATGCTGGCGCCGATGATTTTATTCGTAAACCATTCGACCAAGATGAGTTGATGGCAAGGGTTAGGTCTTTGTTACGTTTGAAGCATAGTTTAGACGCACAGCGGGCAATGGCACGTGCGCGCGAAGATTTTGTATCACGGTTAACTCATGATTTGCGAACTCCGCTTGTTGCAGCCGACCGGATGCTAAATTTATTTCTACAAGATATATTTTGTCCAACATCGGATGAAATGAAACAAGCAGTGAGTGCAATGCTTCGCAGCAACCATAACTTATTGGAAATGGTAAACACCCTTCTCGAAGTCTCACGCTTTGAGGCAGGTCAAAAGACAATGAGGTTTGAAAGCTATAATCTCCTCGAAATTGTTCAAGAAGTTGTACAAGAACTTAATACACTCGCGCAAGAAAAAAATCTGACTATAAAAATAGATACTGGCACAGAGCCAGAATATAACAATACACTGAATGTTATTGGTGACCGTTTGGAACTACGACGAGTAGTTGGTAATTTGATTGGCAATGCGATCAAATTTACAGACGTTGGTAGTATTGATGTTCACCTTTATAAAAGCACATCTAAGAATCCATCACCCGACACTACATCTGAATGGGTAGTATTGGAAGTATCAGATACTGGTTACGGCATTGCAGAAGAAGACCAACCATATCTTTTTGAACGATTTCGACAAGGAAAACACAAGCGCGCGGGTAGCGGTTTAGGGTTACACTTATCGCGTCGCATCATTGAAACCCACGGTGGCAAAATTGAGGTCGCTTCTGAATTGGGTAAAGGCAGTACTTTTAGTGTTTATTTACCTGCGGGTTAAAATCAGATTGCCGACTTCTTAAAGAAGTCGGGAATCTTAAGGGAATCTTAAATTTAGGAATTAAGCGATTCTCCCACGAGTTGATAAATTTCTTTGAGTTGTTCTGTATCTATATACTTAACTAAAAGTTCTGCTGCTTTTTTCGGGTTACTGCGGGGAATAGTTAGCCACAATTCTTTACTTGTGTTCAATGCAGCTTGTTCTGCCCAATCTTTAAGTTTCAGGCGCCCGGATTCTGTAACTTGGTAACAACCCCTCTTTTTGTCTGGACTTGGTTCGATCCAACCTAAATTGAGCCATCGTTTTCTCCAGATATGCGCGTTGCTTTCGGTAATACTCAGCGCTTGTGCAATTTGACTGGCATAAATTGGCGCCAGTTCAGAAGGTGAGTCCCCCTCAGCCAAATTTGATGATTCTGTAACATTTTCAACAAGTTTAGAAAATCTTCGTAAGTAATCTTCTAAATTTCCCCAAATTTTACCTTGTTGTTCTTCGACGACATCAAGGTCTTCAACTTCTGTTGATTCAATTTCTTTAGCGATATCAGAATTCACAGGCTTTTTACAGAAAATAAAACTAATGTACTTAATTTATAATATTCAGCACTTCTAGTTAAGATAGCTGAGACTTTGCCATCAATCAATAATCTAACTAAAGAATTTGGTCTGTTGGTGGTTGTAATATTCTACTACTACCAGGTTCATACTGCAAAAGGAGGCAAACGTGGTTGATATCAGATGTAGAGAAAAAATCTTTAGTAATATCCAGGCAGTCTTATTTGACAAAAACGGTACGTTAGAAGACTCGGAGTCACATCTACTATTGCTCGCAAAACGGTGCGCGCGTGTTATCGACGCACAAATCCCTGGTACTGGGGAACCATTGTTAATGGCATTTGGCGTTAATAACAATACCCTTGACCCAGCAGGATTAATTGCTGTTGCTTCTAGACGCGATACTGAAATTGCCGCAGCAGCTTATATTGCCGAAACGGGCAGAAGTTGGCATGAGTCTGTTGCCATCGCGCGTTCTTCGTTAGATGAAGCTGATCGATATATAAACACAGGACAAGCTGTATCACCCTTATTTCCTGGTAGTTTAGAAGTACTAGAAAGTTTATCGCAAGCGGGTGTAAAACTAGGTATTCTTTCAGCAGCATCAACTAAAGAGGTGCTTCAATTTGTAGAAGCTCACGAGTTAGGTAAATATATTCAACTTTCTATGGGTGTAGACACAGGTGTTGGTAAACCTGACCCTAGACTATTTTTACAAGCTTGTGAACAACTTGGAGTTAAAAGCAGTGCTACTTTGATGGTGGGTGACTCTATGGGTGATATGCAGATGGCTAAAAATGCAGATGCTGCTGGGTGTATTGGCATTACCTGGATAAATAAACCTGACCATGTGAAAGGTGCCGACGTGGTAATAAACCAGCTTTCTGAGATTAAAATTATTAGTTAATATTACAAGCTGTGGCGTTCAAAGAAATTCCAAATTTCTTGAGTTGAGTTGAAACCTAACTTTTGGTTAAACTTATTTATGCTTTCATCGTTTGAGGCGCCACCATACCAAATATGTCCACCATTAACTACAGCTAACTGTACAACTTCTGAACCAGAGTTACAACCTGAGTAAAAATAGGTTTGTATAGAATTATTATTATCTTTGTCATTTTTACGACAACCGTTTTGGTATCGCCAAAAATCTGTAACTTCTGGAATTGAAGCTAAGGCGCCTTTTTGATTTGGTTTATCACCTTGATAAAGTACCGAATGGTCGTTTGTACCGTTAATCATTAACATTGATACAGGTGATTGCGGTTGACATTGGTGTTCAAAGCTGACTGGAAGAGAACCAGCGACAGAAGCGAAAGCAGCAAATTTGTCAGGGAGAGTACACGCTAACGCTTGAGTTAAGATTCCACCCCTAGAGAAACCAGTTGCGTAAATTCTTGAAGAATCAATATTTCTAACTTGTTGTAGATGACTAATCAAATTATCTACAAAACTAATATCATCGATATTGTTTGGATTATTTTTTCCCAAGTGCCAGCGATGGTGAATGCCATCCGGATAAACAGCAATAAAACCTTGTTGTTCTGCTTTCTCATTAAATTTAGAAACATCACTTATGGACTTTCCGCTGCCACCATCACCATGAAATACTAGAACTAAAGGCATTGGACGACTAGGGTTATAAGACTTTGGTGTATACATGTAGTAACTACGTGATATACCTTGGTCTTCTAATTTACCAGAACTATCGCCGTAAACAATTCTTTGCTGCGGTATCGTTTCCATTGCCTTTATTGACTCGCAAGCTGTAATTAAGCTGACTGACAGCAGGCAAAGAAAAAGTTTTTTTAACAATCCGAGATTCTGATAAATATTCACGATAATATATTTTTTAAATTTACAAGATTATTTTATTATTGTTCTATTTAAGAAGATATATTAACTATGTAAGTCATCACATCTTACAAATGGCTGAATATTAAGGAACCCGACTTGTTTAAGAAGTCAGGTTTATCTGAGAAGGCGGTATGTCTAATGGTATAAATAAAGTTGGCAACGGATGATAAGCGGATGTAACGGATGGGTGATTTTAAATAAATATGCTTTAACTATATTTAACTAGATTGAACTAAATTTTATTTTTAATGAATAACTTATCCGTTACATCCGTTGTATTCGTTGCCATTTTTACCTTATTAGACACAGAGAGACAGAGAAAAGAGTTATTTTAGTAAATGATAAATAAGCAGGAATTATGATTAAACTTGACCAATTTCTAAAGTTAATGGGTATAGCAGCGACAGGAGGACAAGCCAAATTGATGATTCAAGGTGGTGAAGTTGAAGTTAATGGAGAACTTGAAACTCGACGTAAGCGGCAATTAGCTCAGGGTGATCGAGTCACAGTGGAGGGACAGACGTTTGAAGTTAACTTTGATGAATTAGATAATGATTAATTATATCAAATATATGATGGGCCATTTGTAATTTAGAACACGCTGGAATTTCTAGTTTGTTATCTCTATCTATATATATAGCCTCATTATTATCGCTCCCAAATCCTCTATCTTGCTTGTCTACTGGGTTTGCGATCAGGGCGTCTAGGTTTTTACGATGTAATTTATCTAATGCTGGAGTTATAATATCTCCTGTTTGTGCTGCAAATCCAATTAACTTCTGATGCGGTTGTTTGCGCTGTGCTAACTCAGAAATAATATCAGGCACTGGCGCCAAAGCTAAATATTCTTTTAGTGCTTTTTTAGGTAATTTCTCGGTACTGTAATCGCGCGGTTTTACATCAGCGACTGCGGCGGACATAATTATTACATCATAATTAGGTAATTCTTGCAGCATCGCTTGGCGCATTTCTTCTGCTGTCACAATAGGTATTGCTTTTATTTCTGATGGCACTTGTAAAGAAGTTACACCATGCACAAGCGTAACATTGGCGCCTCGATGTAAAGCAGCAACAGCCAAACTTAACCCCATTTTTCCAGTTGAGGGATTACCAATAAATCTTACAGGGTCAAGAAACTCACGGGTACCACCCGCACTAACTAAAATATTTTTTCCTGCTAAGTCACGTTTGCCAGACGTATGTAACAAAGATTGAATGTAACAGACAATTTCTTTTGGTTCTGCCATCCGACCCTTACCAACTCGGTCACAAGCTAATAACCCTTCGGCAGTATCCATAGTATGGTAACGTGGGTCATTAAGTAGAAGCTGCCAATTACGCTGTACAGCAAGTTGCTCCCACATATCAGTGTTCATGGCAGGCGCCAATAATATAGGACACTTGGAAGCAAGTACAGTGTTGGTAAGTAAATTATCTGCCATTCCCTGAGCTAACTTAGCTAACGTGTTGGCAGTTAGAGGTGCTATCAAAAAAATATCTGCCCATTCTCCTAACTCAATGTGCAGGGGACGCGGGTTATTATCCCAAAAATCATTATCGGTATACGCGCGGTGACGTGATAGCGTTGCGAAAGTTAATGGTGTTACGAACTGCTGCGCTGAGTTAGTAAGGATAACTCTTACTTCTACACCTTGTTTAAAAAGCGTAGAAACAACTTCGCAAACTTTGTAAGCAGCAATACCACCACCAACACCAATCAGAACTCGCATAGTATTTAAGTTAGGAGTTAGGAGTTAGGAGTTAGAAGTTAGAAGTTTAACTGATAACTCAGCACTCAGCACTCATAACTCATAACTTTTAATTTACGCTTCGTCGTAAGGTTCTAAATCTAAAAGGTGGACGTAGGACTCAACGAGTTCAGGACGCTGAAACGCAACAGCGCGTAATAAGTGCCAATCGTTCAACCCCTCAAAAGCATTACCATAGTTATCCTGTTCAAGACGTGTTGCTAGCGTTTCCACATCTTGTGCAGTCATGGTAGCAATTTGATTTTTAGAAATGCTTAAAGTGTTCATTATGCTTGCCCCTCCCAGTTTTCTGCATTTGCAATCAGGAAACGGTTGGTTACGTTAATTAACCCACCCAATATATAATACTCACTACTAGACGTGATTTTCGTGAATTTTGTCCGGATTTCTACGCGATTATGTAAAAATTCTGTAACTATGATGGCGGAAGTGTTTTTAAAATGAAGTTCCGTAGTACCTCTAACATTTCAATATTGATTTCATGTTCGGCATCAAACTCTTCATATTGGACCTCTACACCTAATGCTTTTATAGCTTCGCACGCTCTTATTGCCGCACTTAGTGGTACTACGGAGTCCTGCTTACCGTGCATTATCAAAGTCGGCGCCGCGAAAAAGTCCTTATTATCATTATCACTATTCGTAATATCATGCCAGTAACCACCCATTGACACCAAACCAGCAACAGGCAATTTTAAGCCAACGTCCAAAGTCATCGCACCCCCTTGTGAAAACCCACCCAAAATTGTCTTCGATAATGGCACTTCAGTACTTCCCTCTAAAGAAAGTATCCACTGTGTTAATATTTCCCTACCTTCTGGTAATCCTTTATACATATTCTCTGACCTTAAGTCGTACCAAGCTCTACCACTAGGGGAATATGGATAAAGAAATGGTGCATTGGGAAAGATAAATTGGTAATCGGATAAATTGAGATAAGGTAAAAGTGTTGCTAAATCTTGAGCATTGGCGCCCCATCCATGCAGCATAATAATTTGATGCGTGGGAGTTTTATTTGTTTGAGGTGGAATGGTTATAGATTCTAGTGTCATTTATTTACCCGTACCAAGAACTTCAGTGCTTATAATACTTGCTGTGCTAACTCTTCTAAAGAATAAACAATTTTGATTTCAGGACGTACTAATTTGGTTTGAATTTCTACGTCTTGCCTTCTTGGGTAATTTGGATGCATTCCAATAAATAAGGGTTTATGAGTCATTGACCAGGCGCCTAATTCATAAAGTGCAATTGGACATATACTTTCTTCGGGGAACCAAAATAGTATTGTATGCGCGAGTCGCAGGTGTTTGTGTTCCCACTCAATTTGTTTTAGGGAAGCGTCGGGGTCGTGAATCGGGAAATTGTGGCGCCGAGGATTTAATATTGTCCAAGAAGAAGGTTTGAGTAACTCTACCATTTCTGCCTGCCAATCAGGGCAATTACTTATTCCCCCTGCTAAAAATATTGCTTGGTCTTTACCGTTATATTCTTCTAATGGCTCTATGTATTTATTCATTTATTTACAATGTCGAAGCGTGTGGCTATAAGAACACTAATTTAACCTAATTTATTTTTTTTACCACAGAGGCATGGAGAAAACAGAGGTGCATAGGAATTAACCACATAATCCGGAGGATTTCCCGCTTTCTTAGACACAAAGGACACAAAGGAAGAATTGTATAGTCTTATGCATAGTCTTGTGGAATGGGCATCCCTGCCCGTCCATAACTGCAAGCTATTACTGGTAATAATCAACACCTGCAATTAAAGACAATGCAATAGCATATTGCTCTAAATCTTGTCTGAGCAATTCTAACTCCGAACGTAATTGTTCTTCTTTTTCCCAGCTACGCTCGTGTTCTACAGGATTTACCTCTAACGCACGCTGCGCTTCCCAAGCTTGTAATAAAGGATGCCATTTTGATAAGAAAGGACGTAAACCTCGGTTGAGTACGGCAATGGCAATGGCGCCTACTGACTGTTTTGAGGCGCCGATACTGGGGCCAGCTTCACGGAGAATTTGACGTGTGGTCGCGAACAAGCTGTGTAAAGAAGTAAGCGCTTCCCGAAGTAAACCCTGGTCTTGCTCAATACTTAAAGGCTGAATAGCAATGCGGGTAACTAGTTCAACATATAATGCCCAAGCAGCTTTTGCTTCGCTAACATCAGGTTCCCATTCTGTTCCACCAATACCAAAAGGCAAGTTGACAGATATTTTCTTTAATCTCGGTGCGTCGTGTTTAGGCATATTATTTTTAATTTATACTCTTTACTAGTTCAATATTAATGCTTTAGCTTGTTTTCCTGGTAATAGCCCAAAAATAATTATTTTGTTTGCGCCTAGATAAAAGGTAAAGTAACTTAGACTTGGGTAAATATATAATTAAACGACAAGCGCTTGTGGACATTAACCTCCAAAAAGAAGAATATAGTTATGCTCATATTTATGCTGTTGCATCTACAGCGGGCTACTCATTCCAAAAATCCTCAAGAGTCTTGGACGTAAGTGGTATTGATATTTCAATTACTGGTACGGTAGCTAATGATACACTTTACGAACCTCAGTTAGACTTACAGGTTAAATCAACGTCGCTTGATGTTTTAAGTTTAGAACGCTGTTAGGTATCCTTTGAAAATAAAGAATTATAATGAGTTAAGAAAGAAAAAAACCGTTGTACCTCGAATTTTAGTAGTTGTTTTAATTCCTGAGTTATTGGAGGAATGGATTAATAAATCAGAAACTGAACTTTGTATGAGACGTTGTGCTTACTGGATATCTTTACGCGGACAAGCAGAAACGACAAATACTGAAAGCGTTACTGTTTATATTCCTCGTGAAAACTTATTTACAGTAGATACATTAAAAAGCCTTATGCAACAAATAACATTAGGAGGAACATTATGAAAGCAATTATTTCTGACATCGATGTTCTTAGTCATCTTCAACCACTGGAGCTTGAAGCCTATTTACAAAAAACAGGTTGGCAAGAACGGTCGAGAATACCTAATAAAGTCTCTATTTGGACGCGCGCTAGCTACTGGGAGGACAAGCTCAAAATTCAGTTGCCTGTAGACCAAGATTTCGATGACTATCCTCTTCGCATGTCAGAAATTATAAATATTTTGGAAAATGCGGAGAATCGGTCACAGCTTGATATAATAGGTGATTTGATAACAAATTCACCTAATACCACTATTCAGGGTGTTGTTACTCATATTGATACCCCCAATGCAAACAATTCTCGTTTCCAAATCACGCTTCTTGGTGTTGTTATCGATAAACTTCGTTCTATCCATATCGAACTCGCTGATCACGATTATATTCTTGCCGTCAAAGCCTATCAAGAACGCTTGCCAATTCAGTGTAAAGGCGACTTAATTAAAGATTCGGATGCATTTATTCTCAAAAACCCTGACCAATTTAATCTTGTTTCGCTACGGGTATCACTATCCTCCTAAATCCCACAATAATTGATATGAATATCGACTGTTTATTCTTTGTGCAAACCTTTAATTCCCTCTATAAGTTGTTCTAAAGGTTCTGATTCATTAACGTCTTCAGAAAAACGTACCCAGTTTAACTCGCTAAGAAATAATAATATACTAGGCTGGTCTGGTATATAAGTGATACCGGGCAATAAAACGGGAATTAGAGAGACATGTTTTTTGACTCGTCGGTTATTTAAAATTCGTAATTCTTCTTGTTGCCAATCCCCTAAACCATTTAAGCCAATAAAAAAAGCCGCAGATTTTGATTGCGTAATTCCATCCATTATATAATCTTGAAATGATTTGCCTGGAGGAATTTCTTCTTTATCTAGCCAAGGATTTAAACCACGCTGTCGCAGATGGTTGGCTATTTCTTCAACAAAGGGTTTGTCTTTACTATTGTGAGACAAAAATACATCAAAATCATTTGTTGCTTCTTTGCCCTTAATTATAGAAGTTGCCGTCTCAATCTCACGCATTTTATCTGCAGCTTTATCCATTTGCGGAATGAGTTGAGGTATTTCAGTGCTTGCTACTTTTGATCTGTCGGTAATGTCGATTAACGAAACCGTGTTATCGCAGACGCTGCAATTAATCCAGTCAAATCCACGTTCTCGTCTGCGTGTAACATACAATTCATTCACTGGAGTATCACATTCAGTACATACAAAAATGCGTCTATATTTAATAGTTTCAGGTAAAGCACGCCGCTTCAAGTGGGTATGTACGTACTCTTCAAATTGTAATCGTGTTTGTTCGCTGGCTTGTGGTTTAAAGAAAAGCGTTAATTCGGCTTTTCCTTCGTCAATGTTACCAATATGTTTCAACCAAATTCCGCAGTTGCCACCGACTTGTGCCTCGAAAATAGCGGCATTCTTCCACAATTCCTGGCATTTGAAGAAAGTGCTTCTAGATAAACGTACTGTTAAAGTCGTATAAATGCTTACAACTGCGCCCTCAAATTCAAAAATTATAGCTTTGCCTTCAGGGTCAGGCGCCTCTGGCCATTCGCGCGTCATTTGGGAAGGAAATACTAACAAAGGCCCTGTGTCTGTTTGCACTCGTAAAGCAATTTCACGAGCAAATAATTCCTCGACTGTGGCAATTAAAAGTAATTTTTCCTGTTGTTTATCAGGAATGCGCTCATCTTTTGGCATCCGGAACCGACCAACAAGCACATCTTCCTCAGCTATATATCCTAAACCTTCTGGTTCATCTTTAGCAGCGTTAATAATTGCTGAGGCATAAGCATCTAATAATTCTGGCTGTAGTAATATTAAATTACCAAAACTGAGTCTACGAATTAAATCGCGCGACTCAACAAGCCGAATACAAGTTTCAAACTCTTCGCGTGCTTGTATGGAATTGTTTTCATCGCTTGTCTGTACGAACGAACGGTATAAATCATCGACTGGAGATAATAGCCGTTGCGCTTTTTTTTCTTGAATCAAAAAAACCTTGATTCGCTGAAATAATTCTGTAGAGATGACTTTTGGTAAATGTTCCCAATCAACAGCTTGACAAATCGCTTGCGCTAATTCTTTTATATTCCACCCTTCTTTGGCGCTAGTTTCAAAATGCCCATCAAACCCAAGTTCTTTAACTAATGCTTCGATACGTACTTTGCTAACGCTGACGCTACCTCGGTCGGCACGGGCAGTGACTAAAAACTTTTTCAAAGAAGGCGCCGAATCTCCCTGTAATTTTTCTGCTTGCCGCAGCGCGCGGTTCCAATAGTATACTCCGGCAAAAGGGTCTGTTTCGCTACGGGCATCACAAACAATTAACGCTACTGCCAATTCATTAAGATACAACTGATGAATCAGCCGATAACCAGGTTGTCCAGCTAAGTCCCACAATAATATTTCTCGTAATTCTTTGCGGTTGTCGCTTTCTATAAGTTCCTTTTTATCAAAAGTCCAAACATAGCGACCGTGAGTAGATTCGGTAGCACGAAACTCTTTACTTGTCAGCACTAAACTTAACCCTGATTTGCCGACACCGCTTTCACCAACCAAAACCACCTTGGCATTTCGATATAAATCTGAGGGGTTAGCTGGAGACTGACTTAATAAAGCTTCGGAGTCGAGTTTCCAAACACGAACTGCAATGTCAGCTTCTCCCAAAGTTGCCAATCTTGGTTCTTTTGGGTGAAAAGATAAGCCAAATGGCAAATATCTAAAAGTCTCCTCTGGCAATATTGTCACTATTTCCCATGTATCGCATCGCCACAAACGTACTGTACCATCCGAGGATTTAGAAGCCAAAAATTTGCCATCATAAGAAAACTCGACACAATTAACTGATGCTGTATGTCCTTCTAATACAAATATTGTTTGCCCTGTTTGAGGATTCCACAGACGAATTGTGTTATCAAGCGAAGCTGTAGCAAGCATTTTTCCATCCGGCGCCCAATTAACGCTATGAACATCTGCCGAATGTCCTGTCAGGATTCTTTTAAGTTCAAGGGTTTCTCTATCCCATAAACGAATCGTAGTATCGTGAGATACCGATGCCAATGTCTTTCCATCCGGCGCCCAACCGACACTATTTACTTGTCCGGTATGTCCTTCAAGAATTTGGCTTTTTTGCGTTTTGAAATGTCCAATAATTATCGACCAATTGTCTCCAATTCCACCAGCGGCTATTAACTCTCCATCGGGGGACCATGCCATATTGAAGCAGCTACCGCTAGGTGTATCAAACGTGTGTATTAGTTCCCCTGTATCTGTTTGCCACAACCGTACAGTATTGTCAATTGACCCAGAAGCGATAAATTTACTATCTGGTGACCAAGCTACTGCCCATACTCGTCCTGAGTGACCTTTTAGCGTGTGGATGCATTCACCAGTATCTACATGCCAAAGCTTGATGGTACGGTCAAACGACGGTGAAGCCAACAGAGTACCATTCGGCGCCCATTCGACTCTACTAATCAACCCATTGTGTCCTAGAAGCGTGCGTTCCAATTGCCAACCACATGGAATGGCGCCAATGTTTTCCTGGTTGTTCATCGTTTTCACGGTTAACTAATATCTTATACATCTTTACTTCACATCTTTATGCACCAATTACTTATACTACATTCAGAGAAAATAAAAACCTCTCCCCCAACCCCGGAACCTAAGAGGCTACCGTGTACACACAAGTTTTTGAAAGCTACCTTTCTTCTCTTTCTTCGTGTCCTTTGTGTCTTTGTGGTTCCTTAAAGAGATAAACCACAAGGGTCACAAAGGGCACAAAGGGGGGAATATAAGAAGGATTATAAAAATGTGTGTACACAGCGCCTAAGAGGGGAGAAAAAGAGGGGGTAAATCCTATTCCCCCTTCCCTATAAGGGAAGGGGGTTAGGGGGTTAGGTTTTCCACATAACGTGAAAAGTCGGACTTGTAGATGTATTTAATATAGCAATTTATTTTTGTAATTCAGATACAGAAAAATAGTGATACTAACTTCTAAAATTTATTTAAAATAGCTTATTTAGTTGCTTTCTTTGACATTTTTGGCATTCTTCGGCATTCTTCGGCAGTCAGCGGCATTGTGTAATTTTGATACTGTTTTTGACTAAAATAATAGATTAGACTGAATATATAACAACTTGATTTTCTTGAATATATATTAATCGTTTGGTAGATGACATATGAATTTACATTATAACTTTTTTTATAGACGTTTATTTTTTATGCAAAGCTACGGCGAATGCTCACATTGGGTGAATATAGTTAAATAATAGCTTTCAGAGCGCGTTTGGTATGAAAAGTGTATTAATTCATGTCCGTTAGTAGGTTTATATTAGAGGAACAATGATTATGTTAAAACTAGAGGATAAAGTAATGGCAGCGATTCCAGTTGATCAGGAAATTTTTCAACTGTTAAAACAAGCGTACTCAGAAAAGTTTGGTAGTTCGCCTAGCTCTCTAATTAATAGATTAAATAATGCCTTTAAAGAAGAATTTGATAGCTCGACTGAAAATTTAATTGCGGATAGAACTATTCGCGCTTTTTTTAATGCTGCTGTACCACCGAAGATGCAGGAAAAAAATCTTAACTATTTGTGCTATGTATTGTTAGACCAGCCTTCTTATCAAGAAGCTGTTAGACAACTAGCTCCAAAAGAAGCAGTTACAGATTGGCTAGTCCCTTACTGGAAGCACTTGTACCGAAAGTGCAGCACAATGAGAATATTGGACATGAATGAACCAGTATTGATAAATAATATTTATGTAAGATTTCAAATACTAAAGGATATTGTCGGACGGCGCCAGCAAACTATCAGTTGTTTACTTGATACAGATACATTACCAGAAGACAATCAAAACCTGAAAAGATTTCCATTTGCTGGTCATGAAACGCATATTGCTGCAATCGATGCAGTGATGCGTTATCGCCGACTGATGATATTAGGTAAACCAGGCGCAGGTAAAACAACATTTTTAAAGTATTTAGCGATGAATTTTGCTACAGAAGCTTCATTAGATATAGTACCAATTTTTATTCGGTTGCGAGATATTTTTGATGAAGAAAATTCTGGCAATTTTGCGAATAGTTTAACAAATGTCGTAATCAAAGAATTTGTTGAACGTATACCAAATAGTGAAAATAAGGTTCGTAATTTATTAGAAAACGGGCAATGTTTAATCATGCTCGATGGTTTAGATGAGGTCAAAGGCAATAATTATGATATTTATAGAGATATTGAAGCTTTCATTGATGCATTTCCTGATAACCGCTTTATAATCACTTGTCGTCCTGCTGCTTCTGATTACGTCTTTAATGACTTTACCGAAGTTGAAATAGCTGACTTTGAGCGCGCGGAGATTGAAGAGTTTGCTCATAATTGGTTTCGAGAAAGGGGTGAAGATGATATAGGTGACACTTTTATTAAGAAGCTCGAAGAAAATCATGCGGTTAGAGAGTTAGCAACAAACCCATTATTGCTAACCATTTTATGCTTGACTTTTGAAGACACTTATGATTTTGCCGGAAATCGATACGCAATATATGAAGATGCAGTAGATACTTTATTGAGAAGATGGGATGCCAGCCGTCGAATCGAGCGTCGAACCAGCTTTAATTTATCACGAAAACGTAAGATTAATTTGTTTAGTGAAATTGCTTATCGCGGATTTGGTTATGAACCCCCGAAAGTATTATGGCATCAACGAGAATTAGAAAAGCAAATTTCTCAGTTCATGCAAAATATTACTTCGGAGCTAGACCCACAAGAGACTTTAAAAATAATCGAAGCTAATTATGGGTTGTTAATTCAGCAAGCTAAAAATATATATTCGTTTTCGCACTTGACTTTTCAGGAATATTTTGCTGCTGAATATATAGTTGAAAACCGCGAATCTGATTTTTTAAAAAACTTTGTCGAGCAAAACTTAACAGTTAAGCAATGGCGAGAAGTATTTATACTAATTACAGAGCGCTTAAGCAATGCAGATGAGTACCTTAAACTCATATTTAGATGTGTTAACGATATCGTCAAAGATAACCCAGCTTTGCAAAATATGCTGAGTTGGTTGAAGCGAATGACAAATGCATCAAATATTGATTCTAGTGGATGGAGAGCTTACTATCTGGCAATTGACTTAGATGTGGATTTATATATTAGTCGTTATATTCAAATCGACCGTTCGACTTTTGCCAAATTTGCAACTGAGATCAGAAACTTTAATGTTAAACGCGGTGAGTTGACTCCTCCACAACCCAGAAATTTGCTAATTTCTCGGTTAGCTGCTATTCACGCATTAGCTGTGGATATGTCAAACGACGTTACGCGCAACGAATACACAAGTCTTTACAAATCGAGCGTTTTCACGCGCGAACGTTTGAAGATTAGTGAAAACATTGAGGTTGATATCAGGGAAAAGTTAGCTGTTTCAATTGAAAAAGCTAAAGAACTAAACCAGGCTAATTTAGTTGAAGCATTAACCGACTTAGAACTTCGCTATCCATCGAGTAACGCTACCGCTTTACAATGGCAAAACTGGGCAGAAGATTTGCGACAAGCGATGATAAAGTATCTCGATGTTGGTTATAAAGTTGACCTTGATATTGAAGATGTCAAACTTTTAGAAAAATATATTTATGCCAACTATCTGTTATTAGAGTGTATTTCTGGAGAAAGTTATTCTTCTAAAGAATTACGCGAAGAAATAATCGATAATTTGCTACTGCCTACAGATAAAATACCCGCGCATTTATTAAGTGTTTAGATGTGATAAATTCCCCCTAGCCCCACGAAATCGCGGGGAGAACTAAGAGGGGGAATTTTATATACAACCAAAACAATGGTAGGATTTAAAATGTTGAAGCTGGTATATTAATAATGCTATTACGATTAAGCATTATCTCGGCAATTTTAGGATTAGCATCTTATTGGCTAGGAACTACACTCAATATAGATGTTGCTAGCATTCCCTATTTACAAATATTGATGAATATTGCCATTATATTAGGGCTATATATCAATGTTTTAAGTATTGATACAAGTTTGTTAAAAAGCTGTTTAGGTTCCGTCATTAAAGTTATCTGTATAGGTGTTCCAGTCAAAATTATTTTACCCGGTTTTGTTCTGGCTTTGTGTTGCCCAAAAGTGGCGCCTATCGCATACCTATGTGCAACAGTAATTGCCCAAATAGACCCAATTGCTGCGTCGAAATCACTTCAAACAGTCCAAGTTAGCCGAAAATCTGAAACTATTTTGCGAGCATGGTCTAGTTTCGATGACCCTGTTACTGTATTGTTTGCCTTTTATGTTTTTCTACCTGTAATCATTTTTCAGGATTCTAATATCAATCAATACTTAGTAAAAATTGCGACTGATATTCTTAGCTGTGGATTAGCTTATTACTCGTACAAATTATATCAAGACAACAGACAGGTCAATTTACTGCGTAACAGTGTAAAGACAACAATTGAAGCTATTTGTCTAGTAATTGTGATGATTTATAGCGTTATATCAGGTTCGTTCCTTTTACCTGCATTCGTCGGATTTTTCCTTAGACCATTTTCACCAGAAAGACTAGAACCATTAATTTCTGCCATTTTTTACTTTAGCGTTGTGGTGATTGGTCTTTTATGCACCAATATTAGTTTAGATTGGCTATCAGGTGGTATTTTAGCATTTTCCATGTTTTTCGTTGCACAAGTACTAGTAGCTGTACTGTTTTTAAAAGACTCGATGGCAAACAAACTCAAAATTATGTTTGGTCATCAAAACGGGATGACAGCTATTTTGCTTACTGTTGCAATAGAAGTATCAGGTGACAAAACGGGAGATTTATTAGCGGTGACATTACCTGCGATTATATTAATTGCGCTGTTCTACTTTAGTACTAATTTTCTATTGGATACCAAACTATTGCAACGAATACAACGGTGAGTCCACGAGCGCGGTGTCGGTTTCCGTCCCGCCAAAGTGGCGAACCCGAAGGGATGTAACGGATAGCTAAGTAACTCATCCGTTACATCCGTTGAGTCATCCGTTGCCAATATTGCCGCTAATTGCCGCTAATTGCCGATTGTTGCCATCAGGGTTTATACTTAGCATGTGCTTCTACAATGGTAGGTGATATTTAGCCATGTCTAACGACAACACTAAAGCTAAAGAGAATGTTAAGGTTTGTAACCGCACTCATAACCCTGGTGACGATTGGGATGATGATGGCTGTTGCCAAAGCACGAAAGCAACAAACGAAATAATTGTAAACGGTGCCAAAAATCAACAAAAAAAGCTGTTGTCACAAAATTAATTATCATTCCTCTCTGTGTCAAGAGTGTCTCTGTGGTAAAAAGATTAATCACCACAGAGGCACAGAGAGCGCAGAGGGTCTGTAAAATAGTTTTTTGCTCCTAATTGAATTTGAGAAAGGAAGCTTGGGAATTATGGCGCCTCTAGCACTGCTGAGTGTATCTAATAAAACAGGTTTAATTGAACTGGCAAAAAGTTTAGTAGAAGAATTTGGCTTTGATATAGTTAGCAGTGGAGGTACCGCTAAGGCTTTAAAGGATGCAGGTTTACCAGTTACGAAAGTTGCAGATTATACAGGTTCACCGGAAATTTTAGGTGGACGAGTTAAAACGCTGCATCCACGCATTCACGGTGGAATATTAGCACGTCGTGACATTCCCCAAGATGTAACAGACTTGGAAGAAAATCAAATTCGTCCAATTGATTTGGTTGTAGTAAATCTTTATCCTTTTGATGAGACTATATCTAAACCGGGTGTGAGTTTAGCACAGGCTGTAGAACAAATTGATATTGGTGGTCCTGCGATGTTAAGAGCAGCTTCCAAAAACTTTGCTCATTTAACTGTATTATGTGACCCTGCTCAATATAATGAGTATTTACAAGAATTACGAAATAATGGCGCCGCATCGTTAGAATTTCGTACTAAGTGCGCGTTGAAAGGATTTTTGCACACTTCTAGTTATGACCAAGCAATATCTCAGTATCTTGGTAGTTTGACTGCAACTGAGACAGCATTACCACAACAGTACAGTATTTCTGGCAAACAAATTCAAGCTTTACGCTACGGAGAAAACCCACATCAACAAGCTGGGTGGTATCAAACTGGTAGCACTGCAACTGGATGGGCAGCAGCAAATAAACTTCAAGGAAAGGAACTTAGCTACAATAATTTGGTTGATTTAGAAGCCGCGCGTAAAATTATTGCTGAATTCACCGACAAACCCGCTGCTACAATCATTAAGCATACCAATCCTTGTGGTACAGCGATTGGAAATACAATACACGAAGCTTATACAAAAGCTTATAACGCAGATGCAGTATCCGCGTTTGGTGGAATTGTAGCACTTAATCAACCAATAGATGCAGCAACAGCTACCGAGTTAACAAAGATATTCCTCGAATGTGTAGTTGCACCAGGATGTGATAGCGAAGCACAAGAGATATTGGCAAAAAAAGCAAATGTCAGAGTATTAATATTACCCGACTTAGTAACTGGGCCGAAACAAACTATCAAAGCTGTTGCAGGTGGCTTTCTTGTTCAAGGCGCCGATGATATTGTTGCTGATACAAGTAAATGGAATGTTGTCACCGAGAAAAAACCATCTTCTTCTGAACTTGCAGAATTATTATTTGCCTGGAAAGTTTGTAAACACGTTAAATCAAACGCCATCGTCGTAACGCGCGATTATACTACCCTTGGTATTGGCGCCGGACAAATGAACCGCGTTGGTTCTGTAAAAATTGCCCTCGAACAAGCTTCAGATGGCGCACTAGATGCCTTCCTTGCCAGCGATGCCTTTTTTCCGTTCGATGACTCAGTACGTACTGCAGCTTCAAAAGGAATTAAAGCCATTGTCCAACCAGGTGGCAGTATGCGCGACGAAGATTCGATACTAGCCGCAAACGAACTAGGTTTGATAATGGTCTTTACAGGAATTAGGCATTTCATGCACTAAATTTAATAGGTACGTAGTTGGGCTTTAGCCCTAGTGCTATTTTTAATACTTTTGGCGCTGAAGCGCTACTACGTACCCGCCCCAACATAACCACTTTAAAAACTGTCACCTCCAACACTTGCGCTTTGAAAAAAACCAGAGTAATCTATAGGAGTGTGTGAGGAGTAAGTTGAAAATACATAAAGCGTCTGGAGTGGAAACACGGTCACACGTCCAGGCGCTTTTTGTATTTTATTTGTTCAGTATTTTGCTCAAACGACAGTTTCGAGTGTACAGTTAGCAAAGTGTCACCTGCATTACTTGTTTTATTTGAGAAACATACTATTATATATTTGTGTGTGAGGAGTAAGTTGAGAACAGAAAGCGCTTGGAGTGGAAACACGGTCACACGTCCAAGCGCTTTTTGCTTTTCATTCACACGTAATATCGCTACATAAAGTTCCGAATTCTGAAAAAAGTATTAAAGTTAGATAGAATAGGCGCATAATCATGCGAATCTAAAAACTAGTAAAAAACTCTGCACTCAAACGGGTCACTTTACATAAAGACCCGGAGTTTGGAATTTTATCACTTTTGCACCATATTTTCTAGCGTTAGCCTTAATCAAAAGCCTAGCGCTTTCTTATGGTTTCCATACAAGATTGCACTAATAATTAAGATTCACAAATCTACACAAATGTATTGAGTAGCTGTAAGGCATGAGTTACATTCATTTAATTTGTCAATTTTGGGCGCATCGCTTTCCTTTCTGGGGTGTTTGTCAGCTACGGTTTGACCCCAAGAACAAAACTTTATATTTTCATTGTCAGACTCCTGCAAAGAGAATGGCTATTTTTAAGGATGCTCCGGCGATAGCTAATCTTGATATTGGGATTGAGCAGTTCGTTGTAGTACTGCAAGGCTATCCTGATATCGTTATCCAGAGGCGATAAGCGGCGCCTATCCAAAAAGTTTTCTAAAAGACTTGCCATATTGAATAACTAGGGATATAGTTTAGGAGTGTGTGAGGAGTAAGTTGAAAACAGAAAGCGCTTGGAGTGGAAACACGGTCACACGTCCAAGCGCTTTTTGCTTTTTCAAAATCTTTCTAACTAAGAACCTATTCGTTCAGCCTCTTTTGCCGTAACAATTGGGCTACGTTTAAGTGTAAATAAAGCAAGCACAATTCCTAAAATTGCCAAACCTGCAGTCGGGTAAAAGAAAGCAGTATAGCTACCAAAAATATCTCTAATTCTACCAGCAAGTAAAGTCCCACCAAGGGCGCCGACTCCATACGCGGTAAACACGATACCGTAATTTTTGGCATAGCTTTCAGGATTAAACAGAGTTAACGTGGAAGTAGGTGCAATTGCCAGCCATCCTCCTAATGAAAAATAAAACAGCGCAAACGCGAGTTTATAAGTTAAAGCATCACCCTGCCCAACTTTTAACATCATAATAGAAGCGATTAAAATTAGTACAAAAGCTAATATCGCTCCATATTTAGCAGTAAAGCGGTCAGTAAACCAACCAAAGAAAGGTCTACCGGCGCCGTTAAATATAGCAAACAAAGATACTAGAGAAGCAGCAGTTGCCGCATCAAGCTTGACAATTTCCTGTGCAAGGGGACTAGCAATACCAATTGCAGCAAGTCCAGCAAAAGAACCAATTGCATAGCACAACCATAACCCATAGAATGAGCCAGATTGTAGCATTGGTACTCTTTCATTAACTGTACCTGTTGATGTTTTTGTTGCTGCGTGAAAACCTTGGAGTTTCCAACCTGTGGGTGGTGTTTGTAAAAGAGTTGAAATAGCAAGAATAATTATAGTGAAAGCAATACCTAAAATAATAAAGGTTTGTCTAACACCATTTGAGTCAATTAATGATTTAGCTAAAGGTGCTGTAATTAACGGAGACAAACCAAACCCAATTACAGTTAACCCAACAGCCAAACCCTTCTTATCAGGAAACCATTTAGCTACTACCGCTAACGGTACACCATATACAATCCCAACTCCAATACCAGCAATCACACCGTATGTAAAAGTAAGCGTAGTTATATTGCCTTCAAAACTAGAGAGAATGTAACCTAACCCGGTAATTACTCCTCCAACTGCGGTGATTAAGCGCGCGCCAAAGCGGTTGATGTAAAATCCTGTAATCGGCATTAATACTGCAAACACTACCAACAGCACAGTGAAAGGCAATAAACTTTCTGTGGCGCCAATATTAAGTAATTTTTCAAGAGGTTTTCTAAAGATACTCCACGAATACACCGTACCCAGACATAATAGGACTGTTAAACCAAGGGGTATAAATAACCATCTACCTTTTTCTGCAGGCAGACCAAAAAGTTTGACTTCCATGTTTAGGTGAAATAACTTTTTTGAAGTATCGCATCTTTATAACCTAGGTACTAGTACTTCACTGCACAAAGTCATTAGAAAGCGCAAAAACTTTACAAACAAAATTTTATATTTATTTAATATTATTGGAAATTTTATTTAATATTATTTTAATATTTAAATTTCCAAAAATATTAAGTAATTTTTTGTTAATCTGACAAATTTTATGTATTGTCTTAATAAAGACATCATGAGATTCGTATCTATGGATATCAATCAAATTGGTATAGTAGGATGCGTCAAAGCTATTACTATCTTCAATTGATAGAAAAATTAATCAGCTTACTAGCACCGACATTCGTCATGGTCGTGCGTGACGCTATAAGTCTTTTCCATGAAGAGTGGAGTTTTTTCGTAGCGTCACACACCCTACCATACGGTAACGACAGGCACCAACTCCCCAAATTTTATGACACAGACTACTAGTAGGTCAAAAGCTGATTGACTTTGCATCAAGACTTTTACGCAAGGTATTTCGCACTCAACATTCTCACGTTCGAGTCAGCTGGTTCAATCCTAGCAGTGCGTCCTCATTGCCATAATGACCACTACTGGCAAGTATACTTCGACACCAATAAAGCGATTCGCGAGACATTTACTCAAGCTGACTATCCAGTACCATAAGAACCATTTCGGTTACATTCAGTATCAAATAGCGGTAAAGCAAATAGTAATGCCGTATTCACATCATAATCAATCGTTATCCAACGATATAAATACAGAATCGCGGTTTCGTAAAAAAAGTTACCAGGATTGTTTTTATCCGAACTATCTATACGTACTCTTCATATTGAAAGTCAAATTATACACGTATACTTAATAATTTTGATTCAATAATAGTGAATCATTATATTTATATACTTAGAAAAAACCGAGCTTCTTAAAGAGAATTCCCAACAAGAAGCCCAGTTTCTATTTACAGCGTGTTATTGGGTGCTAAAAATGCTTACTTGGTCGGTTGGATTAATTATTCTTATTGGCTGGGGACTACTTATATATACATATCGTCATCAGATTAATGCGCTTGTTCAACAGATGCGTGTTGATGTTGAATGTGCGCCACTACGGCAAAAGTTATTGAAAATTGTATCACAAGATACAGCAGAGAGACTAATTGCACTCGCTAAAAGAAAAAATCCAGGTAAACTAGAACGTTGGTATTTAGAAAAAGTACTATACGACTTACAAAGAAGAAGATAGAAAGTAAATGAACATTCAACAGCGGGAGCAATTTGACGTTATAGTTCAAAAAATAGAGAAGTATGCAAGGCAAAACCCTTCTTACTACAGGTTGCGCGTTTTTTTGTTGGCATTACTAGGCTATGCTTACATTGGATTTGTATTCTTATTAATGTGCGGCGGAATATGGGGGTTAAGAAGTTTAGTTGTGTCAACGCAATCAGACTACTTAGTTAAACATATTGATTATTTAATTATTATTTTAGCGATTGGAATTATTCGATTATTTTGGGTAAAGTTTCAGCGTCCAAAAGGTTTGGAAGTATACCGTCAGCAGCTACCGGAACTCTTTGCTATTATTGATGAAATTACGAAAATATTAAAGGCGCCTCGAATCCATCATATATTGTTAACAAGTGAACACAATGCAGGTGTTCTACAAATACCGCGCTTAGGTTTTCTTGGATGGCAGCAAAATTACTTATTGTTAGGGTTGCCGTTACTACAATCATTGAGCGTTGAACAGTTTCGCTCGACAATAGCTCATGAGTTAGCACATTTATCAGGAAACCATAGTCGCTTTTCTGGATGGGTATATCGAGTGCGACGAACTTGGGATCAACTAGCTCATAATGGTGATTTATTTTTATTTAAGTCTTTTTTCCAGTGGTATGAGCCTTACTTTAACGCTTACTCTTTTGCACTTGCACGCGCGCAGGAATATGAAGCAGATAGACGTTCGGTTGAAATATGTGGCATTGAAACTTCAGCCGAAGAATTAATTAATATTTATATACATAATTCGTTTTTACGCGAAGTGTTCTGGAAAAATATTTATGAAAAAGCCATATATAGCGATTCGGCGCCGAATGGTACAATTACAAAACTATTACAAGCTTTAAGGACAGATATTGAGACTCATCATGCAGTTAGATGGCTAGGGTTAGCTTTATCCCAAATAACTAATAATGATGATACTCATCCCTGTTTATTAGAACGTCTTGAAGCAATGGGATATCTTATTAACCCTGACAATACAAATAAACTACCAGGATATATTGAGGAAACAGCAGCAGAGTATTTTTTTGGTGACACATTATATAGTTTTGCTGCATATTTAGATGAACAATGGAAGCGAGAATTTGGTTCATCTTGGCGGATGTTGCACCTTAAACTAGTATATCAACGGCAGAACTTAACAGCATTAGAGGCAAAAGCGTATAGACATACTCTAACTCCAGAACAAGCTTTAATGCGAGCGGTTTTAACATCTAAGTTTCAATCTATTGAAGCTGCAATTCCTTTATTTGAATCATTGCTCGCTAACGAACCTGACCATGCAAAAGCAAATTATGAGTTAGGAAAAATATTATTGCAAAACTATGATGGTAGGGGTATTGACTATTTAAACAAAGCAATAGACCTTGACTCTGAGTTAGTAATACCTAGCTGCGAAATACTGTATGGTTTCTACCTGCGCTGTTCGCAACCTGAACAAGCGAATAAATACTTACTACTTCTAAAACAATATCAACAATCATTCAAACTATTCAAACTCGAACGTCAGCATATCAAACACACCGATAAATTTCTGAGCCACAACTTACCACCAGTTGAAGCGCTACAAATTAGCGAACAGCTATCGAATTACTTATCTGTAAGTAAAGCGTATCTAGTTAGAAAACAAATAAAAATATTTCCAGATAAACCTTTATATGTACTTGGTATCATTCGTCGCTTTGTTCGAGGAACAGGCGCCAATTACCAACCTGACGCAGAACTAATCGAACAAATCAAAGCCGAAATCAACTTATCTAGTCAAGTACATGTAATAATATTTAACCAAACAAACATGAAATTATACAAAGTCATTACCCGCGTTCGAGATGCTTGCATAGTATCACGCAAATAAAATTGTTTGGCGGCAAAATGTTAAATACTGACAGTGTAGTAATGATTATCAGTTAAAAATTATAGTTAAAATTACCTATAGGTAGATAAAGATCAGTTTTCGCTCAACATGTTAGTTAGCTCTCAAAGCAGGGAAAACTAAAGTTTGTAAATGAAGCTTTAAATAACTAACTATGAATTCTGATTTTGAACCGCCACCAAAAAGTTGGTCTATACTAGCTTCTGTGGGAGGAGTTGTGACTGCAGTTGTTACAATTGTGCTTTTGAACTCATGGTCGAAGCAACTTTCTTTGACTTCTGCACAAAAACCTTCACTATCAAACACAACTACTTCCGTTGGCAAAAAAAGCGTTAACGAAGTTATCCGAAGGAAAAATCAAGCACAAATCGTTGCAAAACTGGATAATGAATCTGTAAGCTTGCAAGGAACACCAATTACTACTTCTGTTGCAACTACAACTCCTTATATTGCTTCTGGGGTTGGAAAACTAACAACAGAAGAAACAGCAATTGCGTATCAAGCTTGGTCATATTTTCAGCGCAATTGGAACGAAGAAACTGGCTTAGTTAATTCCGTTGATGGCTTTACCTCTGTGACAATGTGGGATCAAGCAGCTGCAATTGCAGCTTTAGTAAGTGCCAAAGAACTAAATATCATCCCAGCAACAGAGTTTAATACCAAGATGAGGACAATGCTAAAGACTTTAGCATCGATGCCTTTATATAAAGATGAATTGCCCAATAAGGTCTACAACAGTAAAACTCTTACCCCTGTTAATTACGGTCAATTAGACAAACGAGAAGAAATAGGTTGGTCAGCGCTAGATTTGGGACGTATGGCAATCTGGTTAAAGATTGTTGAAACAAAATATCCCCAAATGCGAGCGCGCGTTAAAGCTGTATGGAGGCACTGGCAAGTAGACCGTTTAACTGAAAAAGGGCAAATGTACGGTACTGCCGTCGTTAACGGTAAAGAACAGTACAACCAAGAAGGGCGCCTGGGCTATGAAAATTATGCTGCATATGGTCTGAAGCTATGGGGGTTAGATGTAAAACAAGCTCTGGATTATCAATCTAACACCGCATTTGTCAATCTTTACGGACAGGGAGTTCCCTATGACAAACGTGACTCTAAAAACTCTGGTGCAAATAACTATGTTCTTTCGGAACCATATATTCTCGATGGCATAGAAACTGGATTTCAAGCTTTGCCCAAGGCTTATGCAGACAGAATTTTAGCTGCTCAACAAGCTCGTTATCAAGCGACAAAACTATTAACTGCTGTCACCGAAGATAATCTTGACCGCGCTCCTTATTTTGTTTACAGCAGCTTGTTTGTCAACGGACAACCGTGGGCTACTATTACCGACACCGGAGAAAAATACAATAATTTACGCTTTCTTAGTGCCAAAGCTGCGATTGGCTGGCACGTGCTTTATAACACTGATTACACGCGCGCTTTATCCGATTTTGTTTATACAAACCTAAAATCTGAAAAAGGCTGGTACAACGGCTATTACGAGTCTTTGCGCGAGCCAAATAAAGCTTTGACTGCCAACAATAACGGTGTAATTCTGCAAAGCTTGCTCTACAAGAAAGTGGGACAACCGCTTGTTATTTGGGCTGGGGTGAGCGGTCAGGAGACAGGGGTGAGCGGTCAGGAGACAGGGGTGAGCGGTCAGGAGATAGGAGAGAGGAGATAGGAATAAAAGAGAGGAGACAGATAAGAGATAACAGACAGGAAACAGGCAAAAGATAAGAAATAAGAGACAGGAGTTTAGGAAATGAATAGATCACCAGCTAAAACTTTTCAAGATTTGATTGTTTGGCAAAAAGCACATCAATTTGTTTTGTCCACATACCGTTTTAGTGAGAACTTTCCAAAAAAAGAGACGTATGGATTAACTTCTCAATATAGGCGAGCTGCTATTTCGGTTGCAGCAAACATCGCTGAAGGCTTTAAGAAAAAAACTAGACCAGATAAAGCCCGGTTTATGAATATTGCCCAAGGTTCTTTAGAAGAGTGTCGCTATTACCTAATTTTGGCGAAAGACCTTGAATATGGCGATAGTACAGAATTAATGTCTCTACTCGAACAAGTCAGTAAGTTACTAGATGCTTACCGTGCTTCTTTATTGGATCCTAATCCCCAATCCCCAACCTCTAAACCCTAACGGCAGAATTCAGGAGGCAGAATTCAGGAGGCAGAATTTAGGAGGCAGAATTCAGGAGGCAGAATTTAGGAGGCAGAATTTAGACTCCAACCGTTAACTCTGCACCTCCTGAATTCTCAATTCTAACCCCAACCGTTAACTCTGCACCTCCTAAATTCTCAATTCTAACCCCAACCGTTAACTCTGCACCTCCTGAATTCTCAATTCTAACCCCCCCAACTAAATTGTTCTAAAATCAATGATTCACAAACGCTTTCAACACAAAAAAATCTTGAGATGGGTTGCATTGTTCCTTGTTGGAATACTTATACAATTTTGGTTTTATATCCCAACGCCAGTGTTGTCTCAAACTTCGAGTGCTGCTTGTAGTAATATTACAGCCCCATTGACACCAGAAGAACAAAACTATGCTCGCGCGGCTTGGCAGTATTTTGTTAAAAATTATCAACCTGCAACTGGATTTACTAATTCGACTGGTGGTTATCCTTCTGGCACACTTTGGGATATGGGTAATTACTTGATGGCGCTACATGCCGCGCGCGAGCTAAATTTAACTGACCAAGCTGACTTTGACGCTCGACTCAATAAGTTTTTAACTAACCTTGGTAGCCTGAAACTATTTGATGATGCTTTACCAAATAAAGTTTACAACGCAGCCACCGGAGAGATGGTGGATTACGGAAACAAAGCTATTGAACGCGGTATTGGTTGGTCGGCTTTGGATATTGGTCGGATGCTAGCTGCATTTGATGTGATTCGTACTTGTCATCCTCAATATAAGGATTGGTTAGAGGGAATTGTGAAAAAGTGGCAAGTCGCGCGCTCAGTTAAAGATGAACAATTATATGGCGCCACTGTTTTACCGGATAACAAAACGTTACTAGTACAAGAAGGAAGACTTGGTTACGAGGAATATGCTGCTAGGGGATATGAACTTTGGGGATTTAAAGCACCCAAGGCAATTGATTTGCAACCGTTTAAGTTTGTTGAAATTAATGGTGTGCAAATTCCAGTTGATACCCGTGACTTCAAAAGCACTAACGCAAATAATTACGTTGTTAGCGAGTCATATATTTTAGATGGAATTGAGTTTGGTTTAAAAGGTGAGTTGGCTGATTATGCTGCGAGGGTGTTGGATGTGCAAAAGCGGCGCCATGATAGCACTGGTCAGCTAACTGCGGTAACAGAAGACAATATCGACAAAGAACCTTATTTTCTCTATAACACTATTTACGCTAACGGTGAGAAGTGGGCAACTATCACTGACAACAACCAGCCTTACCCGCAGTTACGCAGCGTTAGTACAAAAGCTGCTTTTGGCTGGCGTTATCTTTACCCGGATAATGCTTATGCTCAAAAACTTTTTGATGCTGTCAAAGACCTCAAAAGTCCTGATGATAGCGGTTACTATGCTGGTATTTATGAGGAAACAAAGCAACCGAATAAAGCTTTGACTGGTAATACTAATGGGCTAATCTTAGAGATTTTGTACTACAAAGCTAGAGGAAATCGTCCTTTAATTGCTTCTGGTTCTCAGTCTCCAACAGCAACATCAAGTACAACATCAATCGCAAATCCTCCTACTGATGTTATCACCACTCCTAAAATTACAGAGGTAAGTGTGGCGCCTATACCTCCAGTTAGCAGCCAAGACCCAACGTCTAAAATTAAGCTAACTCGACCGTTGAGTATAGTTGAACGGCGTTATGCAGAGGCAGCATGGCGTTACTTTCAAGCAAATTATCATTCAAAAAGTGGATTAGTCAACGACCGCAGTGATTTTAAAGGCGCCACTTTGTGGGGATTGGGAGATTATTTGGCAGCACTAAATGCCGCGCGTTCGCTTGATATTATTTCCGCTCTTGAATTTGACCAACGTACTCGCCATCTTTTAGGCGCCGTCAGAAAACTACCACTATATGCTAATGAATTACCAAGTCGGGGTTATGATACGCGAACGCTACAACCAATCGATTATGCTGGTAATCCAGTTCCCGAAGGTAATGGTTGGTCATCTTTAGATGTTGGACGGATGTTAGCAGCGCTTTATAACTTAAAGAGCAATTATCCAGAGTACACCGAGGCAGTCGATAAAGTCGTTTTAGAGTGGTCATATTTGCGGGTTGTGCGAGATGGTATTCTTTCGAGTGCCGTTGTTACAAAAGATAATTCTGGGCGCCTACTTAGCCGTATAAACCCGGAAATTCGCTTGGGTTACGAAGAGTATGCAGCGCGCGCTTTTCAATTGTGGGGTTTTGATGTTGAAGGCTCTGCCGTTGGGGGTGAATATCAAACTACTTTGGTAGAAGGCTTGAAAGTGCCAATTGGGCGCCGTCGCTCAGATACTAACTCTAAAGTAAATAAATATACCGTTAGTAATCCGTTTTTACTTTATGGATTGGAATTTGGTCTTGATCCGCAGATGCGCGCGCTTGCGCTGCCAATTCTCCAAGCTCAAGCCGAACGTTATAAACGCACGGGTATTTTTACTGCTTCAGCAACTACTTTAATTGACCGCAAACCGTACATTGTCCACAGCACAATTACTGGACAAGGTACAGCTTGGGTAACTTTAGGTGATGATGGTCAATCTTTATCAAATGAACGATTAGTAAGTACCGCAGTAGCTTCTGCTTATCGTGCTTTATTACCAGAGGATAAATACGCTCAAGAATTAGCGCACGCAACAATTGACCTTTATAATCCAGTATTAGGTTTTTATGAGGGCTATTATGAAAAAACTGGTAAAACAGCAATTGGTTTTACTAGCAGCACCAACAGTATGATTTTGCAATCCTTACTATATAGCCTTACAAATCGACAACCGCTAATTCGTCCAATTACTGCAATGAACTCTCCTTGGTGGCAAGCAGCAAAGAAAAAAGATTCAGGTCGAGGTTTGCCCTATACTGCCACGCAAAAAGCCAAGTTAGTTTCCGATACCTTTGGAAGTTACTGGGTTTCAAGTAACAATAACCAATCAGAAATACGGGCAAATACGAAATAAGTAGAAGAGAATTAATACCAAGTAAGGTGGGCAGTGCCCACCCTACAAATACCTAGATAATCTATTGATATATTAAGCGTCAATTCAACATTACCTATAGTTCCGACTGTTTCACTTTCAGGTTAATAAGCGAGCCACGTTCGTTAGTAATCGATTGAACTTGGGAATACCAATTTCAAAAATTCTGGGGCTACCAACTACTTGACAAATGACCCTTATATGCTATGGGGTTTGGAATTAGGTTGGACGAATGCAATTAAACCTCAAGTTGAAAATATTTTAAAAGTGCAAGCACAGAGGTTTGAGCGTACAGGCATTTTAACTGCTGTGAATGAAGATTCTCGCTTACCGTGTACCTTATTTTCTATATTACAGTATTTATGCTAATGACGAACCTTGGCAAGCTGTGAATACTAGAGGAAAAGCCTATCCTCAATTTCGGTTCCTCAGCACGAAAGCAGCATTTTCTTGGTATGCTCTTATGCCGAATGATTCTTATGCAAAAAAACTTCGAGACTCTGTTCAAAATTTAACCGATGAAAAACGCGGTTATTTTTCAGGGCTATATGAAAATCGAAAAATAGGAGTGAATAAATCAGTTGATGTCAATACCAATGCAATTATTCTAGAGAGTTTACTTTATCAAGCAAGAGGTAGGCGCCCGTTAGTTGATAAGAATTCAGGAGGGAGAATTCAGGAGGGAGAATAAATAATTTTTTATTTTATGTAATTTTATTTTGGTTGGTTTTAACATGACTTCTATTCCTATTGCTCAAAATTCAGCTAATTCATCGACTTTCCGAGGTAACAGCCGCTCAAGGCTGAAAGAAAGAACGCTGCTGTTTCGCTACCTGGCAGAGATAAATCTAATTTTTGGCGCCTGGTATTTACAATGGCGTCTCACTCATTCGATTAACTTTGATGCGTTGTGGCTGTCTATTCCCTTGATACTAGCTGAGATTTACAGCTATTTTGGCGGCGTAATGTTTGTAATTGGTCTATGGCGCCCACTTGTCCGACAAGTTAAGTCACTCGACCAGCTAACACCAGCTATTCCTAGCTCGGATTATCCTACTGTTGATGTGTTTATTACCTGTTACAATGAGGCGCCGTCCATTGTCGAACAAACAGCTAAAGCCGCTCTAGCAATGGATTACCCAACGACAAAGCTACGGGTTTACGTGCTGGATGATGGTAATTCTGCTGATACGCGCGCGATGACGGAAAAACTCTGTATAGAGGATTTGCAGTCACCACAATTACAACAGGAAAGCAATTGTATTGATGCAGAACTTTCTAGTTTGTTCGAGCGACTAAAGCAATTAGAAAGTCTAACGCTGAATTCTCAAGCATCTGAACAGTGGCTCTTAGACTTATCATCCGGTCAAGTTCAAACACCAGATAAAAAAGCGGCAGAATTGTTGGAGGGTATGCAAAAGTTGCTTGTTTGGTTATCACCTGGTCAAGCCAAAAGCAATTTAGAGCCAAATACAATTTCACGTCGCTTAATCGATGAACGGCATAAATTAGAAGAAGCTATTCGTCAAAAAGAACATGAATTAGCCGAAATCGCGCGCTTTCGTTATATTGCTCGTCCTAAAACACCTGGCGTACCCCATCATGCGAAAGCAGGTAATATCAATTACGCAATTTTTTCAGGAGAAACATCAGGAGAGTTTATTGTTACTTTAGATGCCGATCATATTCCTAAGCCACAATTTCTCAAGCGAGTCTTACCATATTTCTATACCTACAATGTTCTTGCAGGAAAATATGAGTCAAATCGCATTGCTTTTGTTCAAACTCGCCAGGATTTTTATAACCTTCCTGCGGGCGATCCATTTGGACATCAAGCAAATTTATTCTATGGACCCCTGCAACAAGGTAAAGATGGCATGAATGCCGCTTTTTATACAGGAACAAATGCAGCATTGAGACGTGAGGCATTAGTTAGCGTTGGGCTACAAAATTTTTCTGATGAATATGCCAAAGATGCAAAACGTTTAGATGAGTTTGATTTAGTTGGGGGTGTATCCAGCAATAGTATTACAGAAGATATGAATACAGCTATGCGTCTACATAGTGCTGGCTGGAAATCAGTTTACCACAATGAATGTTTGGCGCAAGGTTTGGCGCCTGATGATTTAAGTTCTACTTTGAAACAGCGACTACGTTGGGCGCAAGGTACTATCCAAGTGTTATTGCGAGAAAATCCACTTTCCAAACCAGGGCTATCTTTTTGGCAGCGTTTGCATTATTTCAAAACGATGTATAGCTACTTTTCTGGTTTTTCTACTCTTATATTTATTTCCTGCCCAATTATCTATTTTTTCACGGAAATAGTGCCAGTAAAAAGCTACGGTTCTGATTTTGCCATCCACTTTTTCCCAGCTTTTATTGTTAACCGCTTGACTTTTATTGCAGCTACTTGGGGTATTCCTGCTAGTGAGGTTTGGCGTTCCGAACAGTATGCAATTGCATTATTTCCTCTTTTAATTCAAGCTGTATGGAGCGTATTTTCAGGGCAAGCGCTCAAATTCCAAGTAACCCCCAAACAGCGACAATCTGGGATTTACCTGCGCTTAATTGTACCTCAATTGATTGTCTTTACCCTCACCATTCTGGGAATATTGTGGACTCTAATTCGCTTTGCCACTGGTAATTTAAACGAACCTTGGGTTCACCTGCTTAACAGTGCTTGGGCAATTTATAACTTATTCCTTTTGTCTGCCATTATCCGCGCGGCTGTCTGGCAACCTCCGAAAACTGCTTAAACACAATTCAGGAGACACAATTCAGGAGAGGATTCAAAATCATAAAATTTCTACCTCCTGACCCCTAGCTCCTGACCCCTGACCCCTAGCTCCTGACCCCTGACCCCTAGCTCCTGACCCCCTAGCTCCTACCTCCTGACCCCTGACCCCTATGAACACTTATCCAGATAACAACTTTGCTCAACGAACTGTTTTGACAATTTATTCTCATGCTGACGATGAAGTGTTACCTGCTGCTGGTACTCTTACTTTAATGTCTAAAGCAGGATGGAACGTTCGCTGTTTAATTTTGACTGATGGTAGTCTTTCTAGTTCGTCAGTTAAGGGTACACGTCACCAAGAAGCTGAGGCTGCTGGTAAAATTATTGGTGCGACTTACGATTTTTATGCTTTTGAAGAGTGTAATTTTTCTACACAAGCAGTAATCAAAGTGACTGAAGAAGCTATTAAGCTTTACCAGCCAGATTTGATTATCACTCATGCACCACAGCCAGAAAAATATGGTCATAGGGATCATGAAGTGTGTGCTATTGCTGTTTCCAATGTTGCTACTCGTAAGAATATTCCTTTGTGGTATTCGGCGCCACCCGTTTTTCTACGTGGGTTTGAGCCAAACTTTTTTGTCGATATTACCTCTGTCATTGAAGAAAAAATTGCTGCTATTGGCTGTTATGAATCTGAGCAATCAAAAGCATTTATGCAACTCGATGCTATACTCGTTCTCTCTCGTTTTTGGGCACGAGAATTAGGTCAAAAAGATGGCTATTTTGAAGCTTTTGAAATTTCCCGTCAATGTGTTGATGCTAGTTACTTTACTGCTTTGTCTAATAGTAAAAAACTAGTTTTAAATTAATGTGACTTAAAAATACCTCTCTCCCAAAGAAAGGAACCTACAAGGAGAGGGGCAATATTGCAAAATTTACACATGTAAATATTGCCATTTTTATTAAGTCAGTGCCAAAATAGCAATGTATCAGTAGCAATCAAAATCGCAATATACAAAACTATGAATACTAGCGTTAAAGTACTTGAACCTTCTGGAATTTTAGATGGAATTAGAGGAAATCAACTTCGCCGTGAAGTTAGTGATATTGTAGCTAATGGAGTAGAAATTGTATTGATTGATTTAAAAGATGTCAAGTTTATTGACAGTTCTGGTTTAGGGGCTTTAGTATCATCAATGCAAATGGTGCGAAATGCCAACGGCAAACTATTTATATGCTCCGTCAGCGACCAAGTTAGAATGCTGTTTGAACTAACTAAAATGGATAGACTTTTTCAAATTTTCATTGACCAAGATGAATTTCATCGCCAAGTACTGGCTGTACAATAATTTACTTGATTTTGAGCATAATTTGAAGTAAAGACAAATCATCATCCAAATTAGGTTTGTTATTTAATTTCATGATATGCGCCAAGATTTGTTTTAAATCGCGCGTTTCTTTATGACTATAGCTGATGAGATAATCAATGAAAGCGTTAATACCCCAAATTGTACCGTCTGGCTGGTTAATTTCGTAGGCGCCATCACTAAAGATGTATAAAGTGCTGTTTTCTTCAATATCAAAGGCTGCATTCTCAAATTCAATATTAGGTACAAAGCCAATTGGTAAATCTAAAGAACCTAGCTGTTGAACTTGGATTTTATTTGTAGATGTATGAGATAGAAGTATAGCTTGTGGATGTCCAGCACTAGCGTAAGTTAATTTATTTTTTTGACGGTTATAAACTCCATACCAAATTGTGAAGTATTTATCACCGTGATTGCTCATCTGAAAAGCATTATTAAGTGCTTTCAAAACTTCGCTAGGCTGAAAAAAGTTAGTATTAGGGAGAGACTGCGAACGCAAGACGTTAAGCACGGATACAGATAGTAGGGCTGAACCTACCCCATGTCCTGACACGTCTAATAAATAGATAACTAAATTTTCATCATCGAGCCAGTAATAGTCGAAACAATCACCCCCTAGCTGTGTTGAAGGAATAAATAAAGCTTCTGTAGTTACTGTTCCAACAAGTGGTGAGGGTAAAAGCGATTTCACATAATCTGCAGCTTCGGCTAATTCTGCTTCTAAAATTTGCTTTTGGGTTTGCAAATCCTGATTTAATACTTCTAAAGCTTGTTTTTGGTTATGTAAATCCTGATTTAGCTGATGTAACCTTAACCCTGCTCGTACTCGTGCTTTTAATTCGTTCATCTCGATTGGTTTAGAAATAAATTCGTCTGCACCAGCATCAAGACCGCGAATTCTATCTTCTTCCTCACCCTTAGCTGCTCCTTTAGCAGTTAGAAGAATGAAAAAAGTAGTTGTCATCTCTGAATCTGCTTTAAGAAAGCGACAAACTTCTAGTCCATCTAAGTTTGACATCACCCAGTCGCAGATAATTAAAGCTGGATGTAACTGCTTTGCTAGTACGATTCCTTCTTCCCCGTTACTAGCAACACTAACATCATAACCTTGGTTTTGAAGTGTTCTTTTTAACGCCGCGCGTACAATCGGGTCATCATCAATAATCAGGATTTTAAACATGAAATACACCTAATTCAATACAGGTTTAATAAATAATCTCAACGTTATTTAATTATAGTCTATACTCTTTAACAATTATTTCATCTTTGAAAAAGTGGTACAAACAATTAATTTACAAGTTAATACAGACCTGACTGCATCATCCGAGGTATTGTCATGGTTTGAACAGATAAATCAACCTCCTATTCCGGAACCAGAAATCTGGTGGAAATGTCAAACTCTTCTAATAGAAGGGTTTACAAATATTGTAGAACATGCTCATAAAAATTTGCCACCAGAAACTTTAGTTGAAATTGAAGCTATCAGGTCAAGTCAAGAAATACAAATTCGTATTTGGTCACAAGGTCAATTCTTTGACTTAGAAAAGAAATTACAGGAAACATGCGAATTTGAGGAAAACGAACAAGAACGCGGAAGGGGTTTAAGAATTATGTCAGCAATAGCAGATAAATTGAGCTATGAGCGCACAGCAGATAATCGTTATTGTTTATTTATTAGTAAAAATGTAAGTAGGGGCGGGTTCACCTAAATTTTCCATTATTTACTAGGATATAAATAAACCCGCCCGTACTTAGGAGTTAGGAGTTTTAATTAAAAATGTTTGAATACGATTGACAAATGCCTCTAAATCTAGAATTAAATCAGCAGTACCTCGACGCTCGTTTTTTTGAGCTAATTGTTCTAGTTTTTCTGCGGCTTTTTGCATGACTGTGGCGCCGACGTTAGCACTGGCGCCTTTCAGGTGATGAGCTTGCCTTGAAACTTGCTCAAAGTCTAAAAGTTCAATTGCTAGTTTCACTGCTTCTAAACGAGGTTGAGTATCTTCAACAAAGATTTGCAATAGTTCTAATTCAAATTCGGGGTTATTTTCTGAAAGCTGATGTAAGTGTTCCCAATCAATTGATAACTCCAGTGAATCATTAACAGTATCTGTTTGTTTGGTAAATATAAAGTTCTCCCAATGTTCTAATGACGCTGCTAACTTGTCTTTTGATACTGGCTTGCTTATATAGTCGTCCATCCCGACATCCAAACACATTTGTTTGTCTTCTTTCATTGCATTAGCAGTCATAGCAATGATTATAGGGCGCCGATGATTAAGAAATTTGCTTTCTTGCCAACGATGAATTTCTCTTGTGGCATCTAAACCATCAAGAATTGGCATTTGGCAGTCCATCAATATCAAATCATAAGGAATTTTCTCTAATAAATCCAACGCTTCTTGACCATTAGCAGCAACATCAGCTTTATAACCGAGACTTCCAAGTATTTTTAAGGCGACTTTTTGATTAACTAAGTTATCTTCGGTTAGTAGAATTCTTAATTTGGGTTTGGTAGGGTCAGGAGTCAGGAGGTTGGGGTTATTTTGTGTATTTTTCATTTCCAAATTTTGACTTATTTCTCCTAACTCCTGAATTTTCTCTCCTAACTCCTGAATTCTGTCTCCTGACATAGTTTCTAAAATGCTCATTATTGTATCGAGTAGTCGAGATGGTTTGATGGGTTTAACTAAATAAGCTGCAAATCCAGTTTTGAGCGCTTTTTGCACTTCATCACGCTGCGAAGTAGAGGTGAGCATTATCAAGGGTACTTTAGCAATGGCAGAATTTCCCTTAATTTGTTCTCCTAAAGTAATACCGTCTATTTCTGGCATTTGCATGTCAATTAAGGCGATATCATAAGGTAAAGAGCGCGCGCGTGCATTCAACATTGCTTCAAGTGCTTCTACTGCACTTGATGCTTGATCTACAAACATTCCCCAACGGGTTGCTTGATGGTAAACAATTTTGCGATTTGTAGCGTTGTCATCTACCACTAATAAACGTAGATTACTAGGAAGCTTTTGAGCGCTTTTCGTCGAAATAGGTTCTTTTGCCAATGCGAAACTCACATCAAACCAAAACGTTGAACCTTTCCCCAATTGACTTTCTACTCCAATTTCTCCTGACATTAAGGTAATAAGTTGTTTGCAAATAGCTAATCCTAAACCAGTACCACCATACTTACGGGTGGTGGAAGCATCTACTTGGGTAAATGGCGTAAACAGTTTACTTTGGTCTTCTAAGGTAATGCCAAGGCCAGTGTCTGTAACGCTAAAATGAATTGTAACTGTATTGGAAGAAAGCTCTTTTACATCTGCCCGTACTATCACTTCTCCAGTACTAGTGAATTTGATGGCGTTTCCAACCAAATTCATGAGAATTTGCCGTAAGCGACTAACATCCCCTTTGAGGTAAATCGGAACATTACGATAAATTAAAGCGGCAATCTCTAACCCTTTTTGGTGAGCAGTAGGCGCCAGTAGGTCTAACACTTCTTCCACACAGGTGGACAAGTTAAAATCTAAAGTTTCTAAAGTCATTTCGCCAGCTTCAAGTTTAGATAAATCCAATATTTCATTGATTAGGGTTAACAGCGCGTCTCCACTAACGCGAACTGTTTCAACAAAATCTCGCTGTTCTGGTGTAAGAGCAGTTTCTAATAAAAGTCCAGTCATCCCTAATACTGCATTCATCGGGGTGCGAATTTCATGACTCATGTTAGCTAAAAAAGCGCTTTTAGTTTGAGAAGCTAACTCCGCTTGACGACGAGCTTCTTCTAATTCTTGTCGCTGCTCCCTTTCCGCTTTTAGCAATTGTTCGAGTTTCTCTTTGGCTTGTCTGCGCTCGATAAATTGCCCTATTTGTTCACCTAAAGAAATCAGCATCTTTACTAAATCTGAGTCTGGTTGCTGAGTTTGATGATTAAAGCAGGTAATTACACCTAAAACGTTATTACCACTACGAATAGGAAAACCAAAAGCTCCATGCAATCCAACTTCGGCGGCAATTTTTCCTCTCAAAAACTTTGGATTATCAACAACGTTAGTAAACCATACAGTTTCATTATTAGCCCAGACAGAACCAGGTAGCCCAATCTGGGGTGCAAATGTCATTTCTCTGGTTATGGCTTTAAATTCTTGCACGTCAATACATTCTTTATGCCAAATATCATGGCAACGTAAAACATTTGTGTCTGCGTCCACCATCCAAATTTCCGCCAAATCCCATTCTAAACTTTCACAAATTGAAGAAAGAATTCTTGGAGTCGCTTCGGCAATGGTAGAGGAATCTGCTAACACGCGCGTGGTAGAATGTTGTGCTGCTAGATGCTGTTCATCTCGTCTAAGAGCAGTAATATCAACCCCAGTACCAATAATGTATTCTATCGCACCTTCATAATCTTTCAAAATGGTATTTGACCATGCAATTAAGCGTTTACTACCATCTTTTGTTACCCAGTAGTTTTCATATTCTTTGACAATTTGTCCACTCTGTATCTGTGTAAAAACTGCTTTAACTGGTTCTACTTCTTCAGGAAGCAAGAAAATATTCCAGAAATACCTGCCTCTAACTTCATCGAATGAGTAACCAGTTGTTAGCTCGCAAGCTTGATTAAAACGAACAATTTGCCCAGTCGAATTGAGAACTACAACTAAGGCACTAGTTGTATCCAGAACTGCTGAGATAAAATTGCGTTCTTGATTTAGTGATTTTTCTGCACTCTGACGCTCAGTAATTTCACGGTAGATAAAATAATAAAGTGTTAAAATGATAATAAAACTTAGGCTGATAGAGATGAAGAGTGTCAAAAATGATTTACGCACACTGCGAAATGCTGCTTGGGACTCCTTATTAAGCTCTTGTCTTTGTTCATTCTCCATCTTGAGTATAAGCTTACGGATGTCATCCATCAGGTTTTTTCCCTGATTCGTTTGAATCACTTGCAACGCTGCATCAAATCCTTGGTTTTGGCGTAATTCAATTGTCTGTTTGAGTTCTGCTAGTTTTGCTTTAATCAGAGGCTCTAAAGTTTTGATTTGCTTTTTCTGGTAGCGACTATTTGTTACTAAACCCTTAAGTTCTTTTATTTCTTGCTCAATAGTTACTTGTGCTGTTTGATACGGTTCCAGGTAAGCTTTTTGCCCAGTCAGGATGTAACCACGTTGCCCAGTTTCAGCGTCATTAATTGCAGAAAACAGTTCTTGCAGAGAATTAATTTTATCTTGACTTTTTCTGACCTGATTATAAGTATTAATCAAAACCTGGGTATTATGGTACGAAACCATTCCAATCAAAATTAAAATTGCCGATGCGACCCCAAACCCGCAACCAATCCTTTTAAAAAACCTCTTGCGTACCCTTTTTGCTTGCTGACCTTGATTATTTGCTAGTTCCAAAGAAGCTAAATTACGGCGCATTTCTAGTTGCTTAATAACTTGGCGCCCTAATGCTCGTAACGCTTCGATTTGTTCAGAAGTCAATTCGCGCGGTATATAATCTATAGTGCAAAGTGTCCCGATAGCGTGACCCTCCGGATTTATTATTGGGACACCAGCATAAAATCGGATATTGGGGTTTGATGTTACCAGTGGATTTTCGGCAAACCGTTCGTCGGATGTGGCATCAGGGATAATAAAAACGTCAGTTTGTAAAATAGCGTGAGCGCAAAAGGCAACATCGCGGTGTGTTTCTGAGACTTCTATACCAACTTTGGATTTAAACCACTGGCGATCGCTATCCACTAAACTGATTAGAGCAATCGGAGTTCCACAAATATACGAAGCGATACGGGTAATATCATCAAAAGCCGCTTCAGATGGAGTATCAAGGATTTTATATTCTAAAAGAGCTTCGATCCTCTGTGCCTCGTCTAATGGTAGTGGTGCTTTCATCCTGATGTCTTTTTTTCATCCGAAGTCTACAAAATCATTTCAAGTAATAGCAATATTTGACATCAAACCGTTACGGTAATTTCACTGAAAATCTAGATTCCCGACTTCTTTAAGAGTCGGGAATCTGAGATGAGATTTTGAGAATTATTTGGGAATTATAAGTCAAGCCCAAACCTTAAAGTAATCACTCACAATTTTATTTATACATTTGTATTAAGTATTAATAACTAATGACAAGCACTTTTAGACCTAATCTCTCTGTCGCGCATTGTGGTTTTTACACGAATTCTATTTATATATATCTACGGCTACTATTAGCAGTGGTAAGCAGCATGGGTATTTTAACCTTATGTGAAACTAAATTACTGGCGGCGCCCGAAAACTTCAATCCTGGTTTACAACCAAAAGCACCATTACGACCAAAAAATACAACATCGCCAACACCTCCCGAACAATTAAAACCGTTTGGAGTGTTGAAAAATATCCAAACAGACTACCGTAACGAAACAGATAACTTTGGTCAACAAAATTTATTTATCGAACCAACGGCTGAATTTAGATTAAACAATGGCAATAAGATTAAATTCAAAACAGGTGTAAATTACTTTGAGCAACGCAGTGTAAAATCAATTACCAACATACCCCTACAACTCGGATGGCAAGGAAAAATTGGCGAAGTAACACTGCAAACAGCAGCAGGGGTAGACATTTTTGACCGTCTAACTCCAGCTATTAATTTTAATGTCAAGGCAGAGACACCTATTACACGCACAAAAGTTTCACCCGATGGCAAACTACTATCGGCTTTCGTACTATCAGCTAACTTAGAACAGGCGCCATACAAATTCAATGCTCGAACTTTAGAAAATCAAATTACAGCTTGGCGCTATGGACCCGATTTATACTGGCAAATTGACCGTAACACTAGTTTATTTTCGTCATTGCGCTTAGGTAATTACAACGATGGTAACTCCGAGGTGCAGTCTTTCAGTAGACTAGAGCGGAAGTTTGGACAGTTTTTTGTAGCAGCAAACTTGTTTACTTGGAACTACGCAGATGATTTCGAGCGCAAAAGCGGCTATTTTTCTCCCCAAGATTTCTTAGTCTACAATGCCGAAGCGGGTTGGGAAGGAAATATATCTAAATTCTTAAGATGTCGGCTTGCTGCTAACCTCGGAAGACAGAGACTCAAAGGAGAATTTGACAATGCCAATACATATCAAGCTCGCTGTACGGTAAAGCTCTCACCTAATATAGAAACAGACCTGGGTTATAACTTATCCAACGTCCGTAATCAAGATACTGGTACAAGTGCCTATAACAGTAACTCCTTTACAGGGCAACTACGTGTGAAGTTTTAATAAAAGATCAAATACAATACATATGTATTATTTATTTTACAGTAATTATGATACAAACAATCCAAGCGCGCGATATTAGTCTTTACGATTTGGAAGAAAAATTTGGCTTAGAATTAGTCACAGATACTGGCTTTTTCACAGAATGGATAGAAAACTTACCATTACTGACCGACGAAGAAAAAACATCTTTAGAACGAATTAAGAGCAATTACTTAAATTTAACAAAACGGCGCCCGATGTCAGAAGAAGCCGTGAAGATGGTAGTATTGTCTCGATTGCTAGATTTAGCAGGTTTATATCAAGCTCCTTATGAGATAGAAACAGAAACTTCTATTCAGATTTCTGCTGAAGATGAAGGTGTTACAGTTAAAGGTAATATAGATGTTCTAGTTATACAAAGGCGCCTTTGGGTTTTAGTCATCGAATCAAAAAGTACCAAATTTGATGTAATAACCGCATTACCTCAAGCATTAGCTTATATGCTTGATACTCCCAATGTCGAACAGCCGACTTTTGGTTTACTTGTAAACGGCAGAGAGTTTGTCTTTATAAAACTTATTAATCAAGGGCAACCAAAATATGCTCGTTCTTATGCTTTATCAATAGAGAAAGAAAGTGAATTACAACAGGTATTAAGTATATTAAAGCGTTTAAGTGAGTTGATAATATTTTCGCAAAACTAATTTGTATGTTAGCAATGCTTACTTACTGTTACTGTTTACCACAGAGACACAGAGGACACAGAGAAGATACAGCTAATAGTTTTGAATTATGAGGAGTATATCTTAATAATTCTTCCTTTGTGTACGAGCGTGTTCTTTGTGGTTCATTCCTCTTTCCTCCGTGCCCTCTGTGTCTCTGTGGTAATTATTTATATAGAATGCAATAACTTTACATAATAATGCATCAAAAAGGGTAGGCGCCTAAAACCCAACATGCTACATTTCTGTAATATCTGTGTCCGCTGTTTATATTTTATTAGTGGTGTATGTGTTGGGAACCAAGGCGCCTCCACCCAACCTACAGTTGGTTAAATTATCTACCTGGCAATTGAACCTAGAGAAAGAAGCGCGCGTTTTCAAAATTGAGTAATGTGAGGCTGGTTGCTTAAAGTTAAGGAAAAACGTTTGTGGTTCCAATTCGTGATAATAATCCGACGACAATCACCCCATATGTGACTTTTGGGCTGATTGCGATTAATGTTTTCGCTTTTATATATGAGTCGAGTCTGCCTCCTCAGTACTTAGATGGGTTTATGCATGTGTTTGCGGTTGTTCCGCGCGAGTTAAGTTTGAGTTTTGGTGGAGTTGCAATAAATCAGCCAATACCTGAGTGGACAACCTTGATAACTGCTCAATTTCTACACGGGGGTATATTGCACTTGGGTGGAAATATGCTGTTTCTATGGATTTTTGGTAATAATGTCGAGGATAAGCTCGGTCATGTTAAGTATTTAATTTTTTACTTAGCATGTGGTGTTTTGGCATCGCTGACACAGTGGTATTTTGCCCAAAATTCAAATATTCCGAACTTAGGAGCAAGCGGTGCCATTGCTGGAGTAATGGGCGCCTATATTTTGCGTTTTCCACAAGCTGAAATTCTTGGTGTTGTGCCTTTAGGTATATTTTTCCCTACTTTTAGAGTGCCTGCATATTTCTTTTTGGGCTTCTGGTTCCTTCAACAGGGATTTTATGGTGTTGCGAGTCTTGAAACAACTACTAATATAGGTATGGAAAGCGGTGGTGTTGCATATTGGGCACACGCAGGTGGTTTCTTATTCGGCGCCATCCTTGGTCCATTATTAGGTTTGTTCAGCGACAAAAGAGCGGAAGAAGAGTATTATTTTAGACAATAAAATAATTAGAGAGTATGGTGGCTTAAGCCACCGTACAAAAAAATCATGTTCTTCCTACTAAAGAAGCAACGACGGTAGTTAATTCTGCTGCTTCAATTGGTTTTGGTAAGTGTAATTGAAAACCTTCTCGAATTGCTCGTAGTCGGTCTGATGCACGAGCGTAAGCGGTAAGCGCTGCGGCAGGTATGTTTCCTCCAGCATCTGATGGTAGATTTCGGATTTTACGGATTAGCGAGTATCCATCTTCACCCGGCATTCCAATATCACTGACTATTACATCAGGTTTGTAGTTAGATATTAATTCAAGTGCTTCTTGAACGGAAGCTGCAGCTTGTACTTGTGCATAAGATTGTTCGAGAACGGTTACTACAAAGTTACGGGTGTCTGCTTCATCATCAACGACTAACACACGTACTCCTTCGAGTGAGGGTAAGAACGTTAAAGCAGGAGAAGGTGTATTTGAAGAGGGTATTGTATGGAGATTAGAGTTAATATGCTCGTTAGTTAATAGTGGTAGTTTAACTGTGAATGTGGCGCCTTTTGCAACTCCTTGACTTTCAACTGCGACACTGCCACCGTGAAGTTCGACTAAATGTTTAACTATTGCCAAACCTAAACCTAAACCACCATGTGTTCTTGTACTCGAACTATCTGCTTGCCGAAAACGGTCGAACACATAAGGGATAAAATCAGGTTCAATACCAATACCGTTATCTTTGACTTGAATTAGAACTTGATCTATGGCGCCGCAGTAAGTGTCACTATTAACTTCTGATAATTTGATTAATTTGATTTCGACTTGTCCACCAACTCCCGTAAATTTAATTGCGTTGGAGAGCAAATTCCAAGTTACTTGCTGTAAACGTTCCGCATCAGCTTTGACGAAAAGTTTAGGGTTAAAAATTGAGCTTTGTCTTGCTTCGTCTTTATCTTGTGAGATTACTTTTTGACTAGCTTGCCAGCTTGAGTCCTGAATTGTAAATATTACTTCTATTTGTTTAGCTTCCGCAGCAATACGTACTGTTTCGATGGCTGCTTCGACAATTGGTACGAGATTACACGGTGCAACGTTGAGTCGTAATTTACCACGGATGATACGCGAAATATCAAGTAAGTCTTCGATTAGTTGCTTTTGAGCGCGCGCATTACGTTCGATTGTTTCTAATGCCTGCGATTTTTTCGCATCGTCGAGATTTGGGCGCCCAATTAGTAACTGTGACCAGCCTAATATTGAATTTAGAGGTGAGCGTAATTCATGCGATAAAATAGCTAAAAACTCGTCTTTCATCCGGTTTGTGTCGCGCAGTTGGTCAGTTTGCTGCTGCAACGAACCAAGTAAACGTGAACGTTCAATCGCGATAGCAATTAAGTCACACACTGCTTGCATCATGCCAATTTCATTTTGGCTAAATTTAATACGTGTACGACTGCCAAAACCTAACGTTCCATATAATTGCCCCTGAGCAATAAGTGGATAACTAGCAAATGCTGTTATTTCTAAAGCTCGAATCAACTCAGTTTTAGGGTCGCAAGAATTCTGTACATCCTCTATTGCAATAAGTTGACGCTCTGCAGCAACACTTCCACATACCGCTTGATTAAAATGTAATACGCTAATATTTGCTGCTACTGCTTCTGAAACACCAGTATACGAAGCTAAATGTAACTTTTGTTTTGGTTCATCAGCTAAATAATTAAAGTAACAATCTAAACCTATTTGTTCTGATAGCTTGTGGAAAACACTGTCTAAAAGTGCAATGGGTTTCTGGCTCGATAGTAAATCACTCGCAGTTCCAAAAAGCAATTGGAGCCGCTTATAACCTAGCGATAAAGCTTTTTCTACTTCTTTGAGCTTGCTAATATCTTGGAACATCAACACGCAAGTAGCAGGATGACCATACATTTCGCTTAATGTATCAGCAAATATCAGTAATGAGCGAATATTACCATTTGGGTTATGCCAGTCTATCTCAATACCATCTAAACGTTCACCGTGCGCCACTCGTACACCTGGCATTTGTTCATCTGGAATACGCTGTCCTGTCGCATCGGTACAATAATAAACTGTATGATATTCTTCGGCTGGTTTACCTAGAGGAAATTTACCACCAGCTATTTCATCAGCTGCGCGGTTAGCAAAGATGACTTTTGCTGTTCTTGGTTCAATTAAAAGCAGCGGCGCCGGCATTAAATTGAGTAAATATTCAAGCCAGTTTTGCTGATTACGAAGCGTGATTTCAACTTGTTTACTCGCAGTAATATCATTATTAATAGCTAGAATTTGATGAAGCTCGCCATTTTCTTTCAAAATTGGCACATATTTTATCAACGTGGTGAATGTTCCACTGTTAGGAAGAGTTGCTGTTGCTTCTGTAATTTGTGTAGTACGAGTTTGTTGTGCTTGTACCAGCGCATTCAAATAAGTATCTGTAACGGAGGAAGGAAAAATTTCTTCGTCGGTTTTTCCAAGAACTTCTTCGTTTGACTTATTTGTCATTCGTAATGCCGCAGCATTCACAAACTCTAACCGTCTTTGCGCGTCATAGATAACAAACGTATCAGGAATATTATCTACCGCTAAACGAAAACGTTCTTCGCTTTTTTTCAATGCAGCCTCAACCTGTTTACGTTCGCTCAAATCAAGAATAAAAGCTACTAACTCTTCGCGTTTTGTCCCCGTCAACGTATAACCAACCAAAATCGGAATACGAGAACCATCCTTACGAATTAGCTCTTTTTCATACGGTTTGCAAATTCCGTACTTTTTAGCTTCGGCAATGCGCTCTGTTTCCAAATTTAGATATTCGGGTGGTGTAATATCAACCCAACGAATTCTCAGAGCTTTTAAATCTTCGCGCGAATAATCAATCATCCGCAAAAATTCATCATTAGCAAGACTAACGTTACCGTAGATATCACCAAATAAAATTCCAATTACATTCGATTCAAAAAAGCTTTGAAGTTTTTCTTCATTCGCGTTCAATGCTGCTTGTACCCAGTCTCGCTGACGACTCAGTTTCTCAACACTCGCTGCACTGCGCCAAATCATTAAAGTGAAAATAACAACTAAAACAATTGCATACAGTGTTAGCGCAAACGCTGCATCAAAAACTCCCGCGCGTAGTCCTTGTAAAATCCACCATCCTAGAACGAGTGGAACTACTACAGCAGCCACCAGCAACCGCCGTACCAAATACCCAGTGTAGCTATCGCTTGTGATTAATCGCATCAATCGTTGCTCCGAAGCTCGCACACAGTATACACGCACACACCTACTAAAAAACCTGATAAAAACTGATAATAACTTATAGAATCATTACCATCATCAGTTACGGAGCCACGGTGACTGCCCCTATATTTGTAGCCCTTGCTTGTTCTCGTTCAAGTGGTACTTGACCAACAGTAGGATTAACCTTTCCCTTTCTCCTACCCGCAGACTTATCTCTACCTCCCGGCTTTCGCGCTCCGTGGGTCTTTTTCTGCGATTCGGATACTAAGGAATCTAATAAGAACCGAAGTACGATATCGAGTTCAAACAATTGCGGTCTGCGGATACAAAATTTTTTCAGCCATGCCGAAATCCTTCGCCATCCTCCCGCAAATCCTGCGTCATGCCAATCCTCTGGTCGGAAAAACGCAGTAAGTGTTTTTAACCATTGCTGGGGGATATACTCTCGAAAACCCATAGCACGACGTGCAATTACCATAGCAGCGGAACTACCACTATTTAATCCATATTTCCCCATATACTTTATCATTCCTATGATACTGGTCATAAATGGGGATTTAAATAATATCAAGATTCCATATTTTTCTGCCCTAACAACAAGATAAGAACGAAATTTATCATATATAAATCCTGATAGTATTCGATTATATTCTTTACTGCCACTATGCCTTAATTGATTCTTCTTAGTTGAAAAATCCAGATTCTCACAGGCAATAGGGCATTGATATATTTCCGCTAATTTAATAATTTCACATACAATATCTCGAAGTTGTGCTTCTTTCTGTCCAGTGGTTCCTGTTGGAATAGGGAAACTTATAGCATTGCGACATCTTTCGGGGTTGCCATCACGTTTAATATAAATTACATCAATCGTTTCGGCGTTTAAATCAATTCCTATGCATCCATTATTTCTACTAGAAACAGTCGGAACATCTTGAACATAAGTGGTTAAATGAATATACCATTTGTCTTGTTTATGTTCGCGTCTAAAACATTGAACTGTTACTGGTTTTCCTGATTCTAACGCATAAAGTAAATTGTGTTTACGTTGTCCTGATACCTCAAATTCAAGACTTACTGTATCACCATAATCACCACGTAAATATCTGGGAACGGTGAATACAATATTAAATATGTCGTCTGAAATATAAAATATTTTGGCAACAGGATTGTTGCCCGAAACAGAACCTTTACCAACACTGTAGAAGTTTCCACCACGTTTTTTCTCCCAGTCTACACGCCATTCATAATGAGACGAATAACCATTCTCTTCTAAATGATACTGGGCATTAAATAATTTGGCGCTACCAAAACATATATGTAACCTGGTTGCTTTTTTTAATTCTTCTTTCTCTACGCCTTTTAGTTCAAGCCTATTTACTTTTGATTCTAATCCCATTAACCGTTTTGCAAACCCTTTCATATTCAATAGTGTTGGGTTTGCTAATTGTTGTGACATTAATTCAATTGTCGAGGCAACTGACTTCCAACCTGCATTGATATCGTCATCTAGTGCCTTTATTCTTAAAGCGCGCGCAGTAGTTAATTGGTCAAATCTACCTTTGGCATCGCTTGCTACTGAGTCAGCCCATGCCCAATCAATATCAAATCTAGATTGAAAACTTTTTTCAATGTCATTCTCTGATTGCCCGTTTTGTAATGCATTTAATGCTGTACGCATTATTGATTGGTATCTATCACCCCAATCGTCTAGGAATGGGTGATAATCAATGCGCGCTTCAATTCCAACTCTTAATTGTAGAGTGCGTGTCCCTGATTGAGTTTTAATTTTTGAATAAGAACGATGTGTTAACTCACTTAACAACGACTTTCCCATATTATAACTGCTCGACCTACAGTTGTTTATTTTATTTATATTTTAACAGATAATCTTGATTTTTTTCAAACATATTTGCTATTTTAATATTTATTAAATATCTGACCTATTTGACTTTAAAAATGTTTTTAGTTTCGCTTCTTGAAATTAAGATTGTCTAGATAAACTAGTTTAATCGTTATATTTATGACATGCGAACGCTGAAATGTAGGTTTTAAACAATTTACCATGTATAATAACGTATCAGTAGATATTAATAGTTTTTACCACATTTTAGTAACATAAACACGAGCAGCACCAATAACGCAAGTGCGGTTAGCAATGCTAAGTAATCTACTTTACTTATTTACTTTTATCGTTAGCAATACATATATACATTTTTTGCCCAATCCTTTATGGCATATGTTTTTGGATATATGTTTGCTTTATATATAGTTTGATATAGACTTTTATAGAAAAAATCTATCTTAGTATAGATTTACAACTCAAATTGCGCCAAGGTATTCCAGAAATCAAATCAGTTGAACTTGTTAATGCGTATTTATTTTAAATTAAGCTAAAATAGCCTAAATCGCGCGAGTTGTGTGAGCAGCGTGTCGGTAAGTATTTTGTTCAATTCTTTGCTGTCTTTAAATTGCAGAATTTGCGTATTTGGTAAGTCGAAAGGAAATTGACCTGGTAAATCCTCGCGCTGCATGTTAGCTAGTAGAATTTGCTCAGTTCGCTTAGAAGTTATTGCATAACCAGTTTCGATACTAACATTTGGACTTGGAATCAATACAGGCGCCTCTGCATCAAAGCGAGCAATGGGGGTAATATCGGCAATAAATAGTAAACTTCTGCGAATTTTTCGCATCATAGTCCGGTTAAGACGTAGGGGAGCTTCCTTAGAACGGTAAGATTCAGCTAAAGTCAAAGGAACGCGCGATTTTTTATTTAATTTTTCAAGACTTTGCTGCAAAGCATCGCGTAATGCTTCACTCGCAGTCGGATACTCGGTTTGGTGACACAAAAATATTACTGGTTCCAACTGCGATAGCAACGTTTGCTTCGTAAAATAAATTTCATGGCTAATCAAATCAATATTAGCGACTACATACCCGCCACTACCTTCGATATAAAACTCAATATTCTCACCTTCGAGGTAGCGACCAAACCAGGTGGACTTCTTCACATCTTCAATCTCGTCCAAAAAATCAGCTCGTAAACCTGATTTTAAAAGGCTCTTTTTACTAAGGCGAATATCACAGGGACGCTTTTCCAACTCTGGAATTGGCTCATAATCTTGAAGATACCACGCCCTGAGAGCAATAATCGACATAACGCGCTACTTTTAACACCTTCTATACTTATACCCATTCTCTACAAAAAACAACAACACCCAGCATTAACTCCATTGATTTCCTCTAATACGTTCATTCTAGCCAGGGATGTGCTACGCATGGCGTAAGCTACAGCGCCCCCTGTGGTGCTATCATGAGGAAATATCATGTGTACAAAGTGGGTGTTGTTATTTTTGCGGACGAGACAGATTGTGTATTCAACAGCGTCTTACCTCTTTTACTACTAACCTTAGCTGTTTTATCTGCCAGGGAAGCTCTCTTTATTAGCTTCTATTATTAGATTATCACCACCTTATCTATGTGAGCATAATAGTAATTTTTCTTTACCATTACAATTTGTCTAATTTCTCAAGTACAAGTACTGAAAACCTTGTCTTGATTAAGTTTTAGACATTACACTTTTTTGGTAATTTCTCTGTTCATCATCAAATGAACTTGAGTACATACTCAGTATATTTTAAGTTTTGAAAATATACTGGCAACGGATTATGAACGGATGTAACGGATGGTTGATTTTAGAGGACAAACCTTTGTTATCACAAACAGCTATATCCGTTATACCCGTTATATCCGTTACATCCGTTGCCATTGCCGTTTAGCATGAATATTTTTCATATGCTTCTTAACCGTATTTAAACTTATGTAAAGCTTTTCACTAATTTGCTTGTAAGTTGAGTTTGCCCGATAGAGACACCAAATCTCTGTCTCTCGCTGCGTCAACTCAAATTTTTTTGCTTCCGCAATAGCTACATTTTTGATTGATTCGTAACGATTCTCAATAGTGACTAGCAAATATCGAAAGTCATATTTATTCATATCTAGCCACCGCACCCTGACACGAAATACTTCTGAGCTATTTAGCACTATTTCATCTGAGATAACTAACTTATTCTCATATAAGCTATATTCAATTAACGATTTACACAAGCTGCGTATAAAATCTAATAATATTTTTGCATTTTCACTCTTGCCCATGCGATAAATATTGTACGCATTGGAATTAGCGTGAATCAGTTCTCCAAACTCAGAGAAAATTAGAATACTATCTTGCAATCCATCTAAGACATTATTCCAAAAACCTTCGTGGCACTTAGATTCATTAACTTTTGGTTGTTGGAATATAAATTTTTCGATACACTTGTTATCATTTTCATTTATAGTCAGCATATTTTTCATCAATAGTTATTTGAATGATTAATTGTGACACTTGGGATCAAAATTAATTTATCCTACTTACGTATAATTTAAATACAACACTATAAACTTATATTTCGGATAATTCTATAGACCAGAGTCAAGCAATCAACATCATCGACATCAAATCTACTAGTCTACGTGATTAATTTTGATAGGTACGTAGTAGCGCGGAGAGCGCGAAAGGTATAAAATATTTATAGGGCTAGAGCAACAACTACATACCAAAGGCAGATTATACAGCAAATTTGCTAAAGTTATAATAGTTAACATAACTTAATCAAACTGCTGTACTTGATGCTCATATGATACCAGAATTAGATTCCGAAACTATAAACCGTGTAGTTGAAATGGCATGGGAAGACCGAACACCCTTTGAAGCGATAGAGATACAGTTCGGTTTGCAAGAAAAGCAAGTAATTGAATTAATGCGTCGTGAAATGAAAGCTTCGAGCTTCAGGATGTGGCGCGAGCGTGTAACCGGACGTAATACAAAGCATCTACAGAAGCGTGACTTTTTTTCAGGTCGTTTTAAGTCAGATAATCAAAAAACTTAGGCAATTGGTTTGTAGACGCGATTCAATCGCGTCTCTACATGTGGAATGGGAGCAAAAAAATTATTTTAGGACAATTTAATATGTTATTTATCAGGTTTCTTTTGTAGTATTATTAACTGGTTATAAATTTGCTGTTGCAAGCCTTCATTCTTTTGTACGAGTACTGTCATTTCATTAAAACGGTCAATACTTAAACCATTATTTTCAACAATTTTTTGTGAATTATTACAGTAGTTAACTGCAATATTTCTTGCCCTACCTGGGAGCGCATTAAAGCTATTTGGGTCATTACAAACAATCTTGGGAACTTCACCTCCCATCATTTGTTTAATTTCTTCTAATGCTTGCAGCCTTGGTAGTTCCATTGCTAAAACTGATTTAGCGTAATTAACTATTTCTGTAGCGCTAACTGGTGGATTTTGAGCGTATGCTTTTGTACTAGGTAAAAGTGTACTAGCAAATATAGTTACAGCGGTCAAGCTACTTAAAATTACAGACTGACGTAGCATTCGAGCCTTTGGTTGTTTTAATAGGGGATAGTGTAATTTCAACATAAAGTATGTGAGAAATAATTACAGTACGTTTGTGTTAATCACAATGAATAATTTTACGAACTAGAAGTTCCACAGATACCTATACAAATTTAAATTTAATCAAATGTTCAAGTAGCTTGACACAATTGACAAAGTTCAATGACTTTGGTTTGGAATGTTGGTAATTCTGCGGCGCCTTGCTTTAAACTTACTTCTAATTCAAGGAGTAAGGGTAAAGTAGAAACGAGTCGCTCAACAGGCAGTGATTTTACTTCTTGTTGTAAAAAATAAATTCGTTTTGGATTACCGATATCACAAGCTTTAGCAATGTCTTGTGGATTTCGTTCACCACTTTGTGCCATCACTTTGACGCATAGCCAGGTACGGAATTGACCGATTAGCGTAGCTACAATCTTCAAACTAGGTTCAGAAGCTGCAAGAAGTGTACTAACTAAAGTTAATGCTTTTGCTGTGTCCCCTGTTCTAATTGCTGCTGCTAATTGCAGGCTATTTTGAGTTGTATTTCTAACTAAAGACAAAACGACATCTTCATCTTGCGAAAAGTTGCTACCTAGAGAATAAAGCCGTATTTTCTCTAACTCATTATATAAGAGTCGTGTATCGTTCCCTACAGATGAAGCTAGCACATCTGCTGCGTTTGCTGTAATTGTGACTCCAACCTTACGAGCAGCTTCCTTTACAGCCCTTACCAACGCTTCTGTATCCCACGGTGAAATCAGTGCAAACGATTTAACTGTAGCGAATTGCTTCAGTAATTTTGTTGACTTCAAACGTTCATCAGGTTTGTTAGGAAAAGTTAACAATAAATACGAAGTTTCAGGAATTGCACTTAGTGTTCGTTGCAATTCAGACAACACATTATCAGGGCACTGAGTACATATAGTAGTATTGGCAACCCATACTAAACGATTACCGGCGCCAAAAGGTGGTGTCATCGCCTCGTTTAGACCGTCAATAATGGCGTTAGGTTGTTCAGGAGTAAGGACAGTGTAATTAAAACTAGTCCAGAGTGGGTCAACGGTTTTGTCGCGCAGTTCCACGACAGCTTTTTCCAAGGCAAAGTCATCTTCACCCCAATACACGTAAACTGGCATATTTTAATGATTAGTATTTTTTAATTAATTATAAGTTTTGTGGCGTGGTCTTTGCGCTTTGCAGCATTATTGGAACTCAGTTAGTTAAATAATAGTCTAGTGGTAAACGTAATTTAACTAATACAATAAATAACTTGTTGTAGGGTTGCCTTCGGGCGACCCTACATTTACCAGGTAATCATCCATATATTATGAAATTTAGCGAAATTATTGAAAAACTAGGGTTAGGCGCCGTTACAAATAGTTTGACCTCGAATAAAGACCATAATCCTGATATCAAAGGAGTTGCTGCGGTTTCGGAGGCAGTCACTGGCACCCTGAGCTATATTGAGGGCGCCAAATTTGCTGCGATGGTAGGTAAAACTCTAGCTAGTGCTTTGATTCTACCTCATGATGAAACCTTACAGACACAAGCTTCTGAGCGTGGGATAGTCTGGATTGCAGCCTCTGAACCACGATTAATGTTTGCCCAAACGATAAAATTATTTTATCAAGCTTGGCGCCCTCAAGCCTCGATACATCCAAGTGCTGTAATTGACCCGACTGCAAAAATTGGTAATAATGTCTACATTGGCGCCCATGTAGTAATTCAGCCGAATGTAGAAATTGGCGACGAAGTGTGTATTCATCCCAACGTCGTTATATATCCTGATGTTAAAATTGGTAATAATACAGTACTACACGCAAACTGCACAATTCACGAACGTTCCCAAATCGGTGCTAATTGTGTAATTCATAGTGGTGTAGTTATTGGTGCCGAAGGGTTTGGGTATGTACCGACTGCAACAGGTTGGTTTAAAATGGAACAATCCGGCTGTACTATTTTAGAAGATAACGTTGAAGTGGGCTGTAACTCAGCAATTGACCGTCCTGCTGTCGGTGAAACCCGTATTGGTCGCAGTACAATAATTGACAATTTAGTACAAATAGGTCACGGTTGCAAAGTTGGTTTTGGTTGCGCGATAGCAGGACAAACAGGAATGGCTGGAGGTGTAGAAGTCGGCAACCGCGTTATTTTAGCAGGACAAACAGGAGTTGCCAACGAAGTTAAAATTGGAGATGGCGCCGTAGTAGCAGCAAAAGCCGGAATTCATGGTGATGTTCCTGCTGGTGAAACAGTCTGTGGTAATCCAGCAATGCCATACAAACAGTTTTTGAAAGTGTCAGCAATATTAAAGCGACTACCCGATATGTATCAAACACTAAGACAATTACAAAATCAAATTACCCAAAAATAGGGAAAAATGGGAAGGGTTCATCTTGCTGATAACCCTTCCCCTTTCCTCCATGATGTTACCTGTTAGTCCAAAACAAACAATTTGCACCTACACGCGCGATGGAGTTCGTTTAGATGCTGATATTTACCGTCCCGATGTGGATGGTGAATTTCCAGTACTCTTAATGCGTCAACCTTATGGACGCGCTATTGCATCGACAGTTGTCTACGCACATCCCAGTTGGTACGCTGCACACGGCTACATTGTAGTTATTCAGGATGTACGGGGACGGGGTACTTCTGAGGGCAAGTTTCAGTTATTTGCCCATGAAATTAATGACGGTGAAGATTCTGTCAACTGGGCTGCCAAATTATTAGGTAGCAATGGCAACGTTGGCATGTATGGGTTTTCCTACCAAGGAATGACACAATTATATGCAGCCGTCTCAAAACCACCTGCTCTCAAGGCAATTTGTCCGGCAATGATTGGCTATGATTTATACAACGATTGGGCGTATGAAGGCGGCGCCTTTTGTTTACAAACCAATCTTGCCTGGGCTATTCAATTAGCAGCAGAAACCTCGCGTAAAGAGAAAGTTGAACGCGCCTACCAAGCATTATCAAGCGCCGCACGCAATTTACCTTTACACGATGCATTGACTAATTATCCAGAAGTTTTAAAATTTTACGCCGTAGATTCTTATTATCATGATTGGGTAACACGTAAAGAATCAGATACTTACTGGCAAGAACTTTCACCCAAAACCCACCTTCAAGATGTAGATTTACCAATGTTTCATATCGGTGGGTGGTTTGATACTTACTTGCGAGGCACATTAAATTTATATCAAGATATTGTCGCGCGCAGCCAACACCGTCAGCAGTTACTAGTAGGACCGTGGGCACATATACCTTGGGGACGAAAAATAGGCGTCGTTGACTTTGGTGTAAATGCCATTAGTCCAGTAGATAAAATGCAGGTAGCTTGGTTTGACCAATATTTAAAAGGTCAAGATACAGGTTTATTAAATTTGCCTTCAGTTTGGTTATTTGAAATGGGGAGTAATATCTGGCAGAACTTCTCTAAATTCCCTTCATCACAAAATAAATCATACTTTTTGTCAAGTAACGGACTCGCCAGCATTCAAGAAGACGATGGTAGATTAATAGAAAATCAAGAATCAGAAACCCAAAATGATATCATTGTCCATGACCCCTGGCGCCCAGTTCCATCATTAGGTGGTCATGCAGGAATTCCAGCAGGTATGTTTGATAGGTCACACATCGATAGTCGCGCGGATGTTTTGACTTATACAACCGAATCTCTTACAGAAAACTTACATATTACAGGTAACATCATAGTTGAAATTTACTGTTTTGCTGACAAACCAAGCTTTGATTTATCTGCAATACTTTCAGAAGTTTATCCTGATGGACGTGTATATAACATCACACAAGGTTATTTAAATTGTTTAAATGGCGCCAGTCTTCAGGTTAGAAAAATTAACTTACAACCGACTTGCGCGCGGATAGCTCAAGGTAATGCATTAAGATTAAGTATAAGTGCAGCTTGCTTCCCAGCTTATACAATGAACGCCGGAACAGGTGAAGAAATTAGTAAACAGCGGTCAATAAATGCTGAGATTATTACTTTGACTGTAACTAATGGTGGAAATTCAGCATCACAAATAACTTTACCTATAATCAATTAAACTAACTGTAATTTACACTCTTGTGGAACGGCTGTCCCAGCCGTTACAGATGGATGTATCACGCGCGCTAATAAGGAATGTTTACAAGCGTGTAAATAGTACTATAGTAATTTAATATTAGGTGCCCATACTTTACAAGTATCTAGATACTTAAATACCTAAGTATCTGTAAGTAGTATTACTGTTTGCGGCAAATATAGCAAAGCTGTCACCAGGGGCAAACTAAACAGTTTAGTTTAGTATTGTCAGTGGGAGGATAAGATTGCCGTTTTTACGTGCTTATGCTTCCAATTCAATGCAGGCAAAGTTATACTTCTATTTTTTCAGCATGTAACTACGTTCTTTTTTTGGGATTTTGTGGTGTGGTTGAAAATATTGTAGAGTCAAGAAAAATCCGCTCGTATTGCCCGGAAGCAACTCACTTTATGACTACCGCACCCCTAAGCTGGCAAGAACTAGAAACCCTCACAGACTATAAAGTCGATACCGTTAATGGGCAGACCAACGCTAGAGCCAAGTTGCGCTTGTTTGGGCAGCCCGATAAGAATGTGCGGGTAACTCTGTATCGCGATAACCACGCCTGGTGCCCTTACTGTCAAAAAGTTTGGTTATGGCTAGAGGAAAAACAGATCCCCTACCGCGTTGAAAAAGTGACAATGTTCTGCTATGGGGAAAAAGAAAGTTGGTATAAACGTAAGGTACCATCAGGAATGCTCCCTGCAATTGAGCTAGACGGTCGGATTATTAAGGAAAGCGATGATATTTTAATCGCTTTGGAAAAGACTTTTGGTCGATTGAGCCAAGGAATGGAAGATCCCACAGTCCTGCCTCTACGTCAATTAGAACGACTTTTATTTAGAGCCTGGTGCGCTTGGCTTTGCTCAAGAGCGATTTCCTTCCAACAAGAACAACGCAACCGAGAACAATTTTTAGGAGTGGTGGCTAAAGTCGAGGAGGCTCTCGGTCGCACAAGAGGACCTTACTTTTTAGATAGCTTCGGTGTCGTCGATGTCATCTTTACACCTTATGTTGAACGGATGAATGCGAGCCTTTACTACTATAAAGGTTACTCTCTGCGGGAGGAAAACCCTCGCTTAAACGCATGGTTTGCAGCAATGGAAAGCCGACCGACTTACTGCGGCACCCAGAGCGACTTTCACACCCACGTACATGATTTACCGCCTCAAATGGGGGGTTGTTGGGAAAATGGCGAACCTCAAATGCTTCTTAATAAAGCGCGGGTGGATAATGGTCCTTGGTTTGGGTTACCAGATGTTAGTTATCCAGAACCTGAGAACTCCCGTATGGAAGCTCTTCAACGAACTATCGAACACCGCATCAATATTATCCGAGTCAACCCTGCCGATGATAAATTGTTTGATGAAGCTTTGCGTTGTGCTTTAACACACATGATGACAGGCTTTGATTGTGTACCTCCATCAGGTTCTGATGTCGCTCTACGATATTTACGCGACCGCATTAATGTACCACGAGACATGTCCATTTACGCAGCCAAGCGATTAAGGGAATCCCTGGAAAAAACCGCCTGCCTTGTAGGTGATAGTCAGCCAGCCCCTATTCCCACTAGGCATCGACGAGACCAAGACCCATCTAACTTTGCTCACAGCAGGTAGGATTCAGATTCTATTACTGAATTTAAAAAGTATATAAACTACACAGCAACTGCTTCCTTACCTGACCGGAATGCACCACGAGCTTCCAATCGAATGAAAGAGCGCGTGTTCTGCCTATTTTTGCTCCGGTTCGTCACTGACGACCTTACCCAAGCCAAAAGAAGGTGCATTCCGGTGAGGTACGTTTATCCAGGGATAAAGTGTGTAGTGCTGAAATACCATACCGCGATCTGGACCAGGCGCCGTGATGCGTTTGCCATTAATACGGACTTCTCCCGTTGTGGGACTATCCAGTCCAGCAATTTGACAAAGTAGCGTAGATTTACCCGAACCAGAGGCGCCAACGACACAGATAAATTCGCCTTGCTCGATTTCCATATTGATATCTTTGAGAGCCACAAGCGTATCGGATTTAGTTTGAAAATGTTTACTAAGGTTATTAATTTGTAAAATTGAATTAGATTTTCTGAGCGAAGATTTACTAAAATTAATTACTTCAATGAAAGGTGCAACAAAACGCATCACAGATATTAGCAATAGTTTGCGTACTTTTTCTCGGTCAGATACATCAGAAAAAGTTGCTTGTAATATTCATGAAGGAATTGATAGTACTTTGTTGATTTTGAAATATCGTCTCAAAGTATGTGAACTACGTCCGGAAATTAAAGTAATCAAAAATTACGGACAATTACCGCGCATCAAATGCTTTTTGGGACAATTAAATCAGGTTTTTATAAATATTTTGGCGAACACTATTGATGCGATTGATGGTGAATGTCAAAAATACTCGTTTCAAGAGTTAACTCAAAATCCTAAATATATTAAAGTTACAACAGATTTTTTACCGGATTTGAATGTGGCTGTAATTCGCATTCAAGATAACAGTTGTGGAATATCTGAGGCTGTAAAAGTCAAGATTTTTGAACATCTATTTACAACCAAAGGTGTTAGAAAAAGAACGGGATTGGGACTGGCGATCGCTCGTCAAATTGTGGAGGAAACTCATGGGGGTAAAATTAGTTGTAATTCTGTCGTGGGAGAAGGAACTGAGTTTATAATTGAGTTGCCTTTGGGGGAATATAGTTACGGGTGTGTTTTGGACGCGCACAATCCTTTCGCTTCTATATAATTTTTACTTGCCCACGCTGACACCTGTGCGCTCCGCGTGCTTCGGGCTTCTCAATTTTCCACACGACCATTTTAGTATGCATAAGTCTACTATGGCGCCTCTATAGTAAAAGTAATCACAGTTCAAATTAAATAAATTTAACGTTTTTATGAATCGTCGTGATTTTATAACTTTGTTTGGTGTTGGTGGGATAGCTTCTTCTCTTCCACTTGCGCTTGCAGCTTGCAGTTCTGAGAAATCAACAACCACTACAACTACAACATCAAAAGACTGGCAGAATATTGGTACAGTAGCCGAATTAGATAAAAATGGTCAGCTACTAAATGAAAAGTCACCAGTGGGTACAGTTTTGGTCGTAGGTACATCAAAAATAAAAAATCTTGTTGCTGTCAATCCTACTTGTACTCATAAAGGTTGTAAGGTCGATTGGAAGGCAACAGAAAATAAATTTTTGTGTCCCTGTCACAAATCAGCATTTGCAGCTGACGGTAAGGTGTTAAATGGACCTGCCACAGAACCCTTGGCAACTTACGCGGTTAAAATTGAGGGTTCGGGGGTTTTGGTGAAGCCTGTTTAGCTGCTATTTTTAATTGTCTTTGACAACGCCTCGTTGTCAAATTTACAAAAATACTGGGCAGCAATGCCTGATCCATGCAGACAACACGATTAAGACTTGCGTAAAAATAATTCGATTTTTCACTTTTATAACTACGAGTCTTCGTGTATAATTTAGAACTTTAATGCGGCAATTTAATGTAGAATTTTACCTGCTGGTATTTACTAGAGTAACATGAGTAAAATTCCTGTCTTCCGTGCCGCTGGGCAATTAGTGAAAGTTCGTTTTATTATGCTCCCAATAGTGCCATTCGGCTCATAATCAGTTGCCAATCAAAGCAGCCCAAGCCAAAAATCTTTCAGTATAATACAAAGCCAACTGATTGCTCACTCCATTAAAAACAGCATCAAATCCATGTTCTGCCCAAGGAATCTCTAGTAAAACTGCCGTATTGCCTTCTTTTCGTAACCCTTGATATATTTGCCTTCCATATTTCGCTTCCACCACATGGTCTTGACTACCATATATCAGTAAAGTCGGCGCCACTTTATCCTTTACATAATTTATAGGTGAAGCCACTTGATACTCTGATGGTAGCTGTTGCGGTGAACCTCCAAGAAAATCTTCTAATACCGCACGGGTATTAATAGGGTCTGGATGTGGAGGATCGTTATATCCTTCAGTTAGATTGACTGGCCCGTAATAGCTAATTACTCCTCGAACTGGTAATGCATTACTTTTGTATGCTGCTAACATTGCCAAATGGGCGCCTGAAGAACGTCCGAATAATACTACCCGTTCGGGATCAGCTTCATATTTAGCTGCGTTTTGGCGAATAAAACCCAAGCTAGCGACTACATCTTCTAACTGTACAGGGTAACGATAGCGTGGTGCATGACGATAGTCGATAGCAAACACAGTGTATCCGCGCGCTGCCATATATTGATTGAACTCTAGATAAGTTTTGGGACTACCACTTCTCCATGCACCACCATAAATAACTACAAGTGCTGGGTAAATACCTTTTTCAGGAGGTTGGTAAATTTCCATATTTAAATCAATACCCCTCTGTGTTGTAAAGGGAACATCTTCTAGATGACGAGTTTTACCCTTATTAATACCCAGAAATGAATCAGCGAAACTAAAAGGTGTACTTCGCAAATTCGTTTTTGCTTCAACAGGAATTTTAGTTAAATAATCTTTACCTAACTGTTGTTGAATCTCGTTTTCCATTTGTGCTTGTGCTGGTTGGATGCTTATTAGTTCCCATCCGCAAATTAGCAACCCTACCAAACTAGCAATTAAAGCAAGGCGCCTAAAAGAGCGACGAAGCAAAAACCATGCTGTAATTAACGTAATAATATTACCGATGAGCAACCACGGACAAACTTCACGGGCGCCGACTGATAATACTAATAGTGGCATTGTCGGAGCAGGGATCAAAATCCAAGCGCTTAAAAATAGTCCAATTAGACTTAGTAATAATACAAGCCATGTTACAATCACTCGGCTTAGTTTAAACATATAAAAATATATTTGAGACACTGAGTTGATCCCCCCAACCCTCCCTTCCACGCGGGGGGCTAGGCGGATTTCAATATTACATTATATTAAATTAAGAGCATTTATAAACAAGCCGCGCGGATGAAGCAAACACGCTATCCATTACCAATAAAAATATTAAAGTAATAATCACCAGAGACATAAATTTAAAGTTCTTAGGTATGAGTTCAAGATACCGTTCAAATCTTGGAGAATAGCTGAGTGTTCCTACGCCAAGATCAGAAATAATTACAACCCTTAAGATTAAATCAACTATTTGTAAAAATATAGAGCGTTGATTTTTTAAGCAATTTACATTATAACTTGATACAGCGTGCTGCACGTATTTTATTTTTTGGTAAGTATTATTTGTATCAATGATATTTAGTAGTCGAAGCGGCGCCGATTAATACATTAATAAATAATAGGCAATGGTCTTTCTCTGCGGCGCCTGAATAGCATCGATAATATAGATGATATTGAACGTTCTGTACTACAAGCAATGGAGCGCCGGACTAAACCATTAACCCCAGTACATTCTTGAAGTACTATCTTTGATTGAATAGTAAGTATTTGAATCTTCAAGTGTTTTTCTGCTTAATCCGTCTTCAATTCGGAGAGTGACAGAAGAGGGATTAATGGGCGTTGATTGACTCCGAGGACGGAAACCCTGTCTCCCATTCACGGGGTCAAAGAGTACGTCAAATCTATCAAAAAAGCCAATACCAGTATTAACAAATACCGGAAATTCTAATTGCGGCGATATACTTAAACTCCAGCGATTAAAACCATCGCGGTTCTGTCGTGTTAAGCTGTAATCAAAAACGTCATTAATTGCTAACCTTAAGGCATTTGCTGCACCTAATACTCCTGCTTTTAGTTTACCAATTGTGGCTGCTGACTTAACTTCTATCGAGCCATTAATAGTTGCAGTATCAACAATCATTCTGGCATTACAAGGGATTTTTGTTGCATTAAGAGCGATAGTTACGCAAACTCCCCCCAGTCGAGAGTCCCATCTGTCACCTTCGACACCATTAATTGCAGGTTGTTTAGTCCAAGCAGCCATTTTAAAACCTGCTTGATTTTCACTTGTTAAACCTAGAGTCAGACTACCGTTACTGTTACTATTACCAGTGACAATAAATCCATTACTTAAATTCCCTGGTAACTTTCTTAACGGGTTGTAAGGAAGGGATTTTTCAAAATAGTTGACTCCAATAATACCGGAGAAAGGACTAGCGCTTTTAGCGGAACAGTTAGGTCTTTGTGCGGTACATTGGCGACTAGTCACAATTTGTACAGGTACGGGTTCTGTTGTGGGAATTAAACCAAAGCGAATCGGAGCGTAAACTAATTCACCTTCTAAAATAGTACCATCACTTAATGTCTCCCTGATAGTTTGCCCTGTTCGGCGTATGGGAGCATTACCTAAAAATTCTCTGGGCACTCGCAGTCCTGATGAGCCTGTATCTAATAAAATACGTTTTGGGGCGCCACCTGCACTCGATAATTCCAGAAAATAACCGCGCGCTCGTGTTCCTGCGCTAGGTCTGGTAAATAAAGGTAAAGAGACGGTTCTAAAAGTTGGTTGGCGAGGTGTAATTTGAGATACATCACGCCGTCTGGAAGTAGGAAAAAGCGCTGCATATACTGACTGTCGCTGCTGGGCTGGTTCTGGGGCGATATCCCAAAGACTCTCGTAGTAGAAAAAAGCAACACCCAAACCTCGTTGTTGCGCTGCTTGTACTTGGGATTGAATTTGGGCGATTGTCACCAGACGACCCCGCAATCCAGCCATAATGCCGATACCAACGGGAATACTTTGTTGACTTTCTAAAACTTCTGGGCGAGTAATTTTACTGGTAAAGCTGTTTAAATCGTCACGATAAACCTGCATGACTAACTCGTCAACAATACCCAATCGCACCCAGTTTAGCCAATCTTGCAGATGAAACTTGTAGGCAAAATCGTAGTAATTAGGAGAAACAGAGACAATCGCATTTGGTTTTATTGCTTTTACGCTTTGGTAAAGGTCTACCATAAAGGCAGTAATTTTATCAGCACGCCATTTTATCCAGGCTTGAGCTTGGGGATTTGGTGGGGGAGCGTTGCCAGTTTCTTGAGTATAAAGATTAATAGTATACTTGTCGTAACCGAAATCTACAGGCAAACTCATGTGGTCGTCAAATTGAATACCATCGGGATTGTATTTGGTCATGATTTCCGCTATGAGTTCGGTGATAAAACTCTGCACCTCCGGATGAAATGGATTCAACCATGCAACTTCTCCTGCTGCACTAATTGAAGTTTGAGTTCCATCCCGCTTTTGTGTTAGCCAATCAGGATGTGCTGATGCAAGTTCGGAAGTCAGGGGAACCATAAAACCAAATTCAAACCAGGGTATAGCTAGTAACCCTTGGCTGCGCGCTTGGGCGATAATATCTGCAAACACATCTTGTCCTTCCGCACCTCTAAAGAAAAAGGGGATACCTTTTTTTTGGAGAACAGCACTGGGGTATTTTGTATAACCATCGTTCCAAACTACAGGATAAACAGTATTAAAGTTCAGTTCTTGCAGTTGGCGCATGGCGGACTGTACCTTAGCGCCAGAGCGAAAAACATTTAAATCATTACTACTGAGCCACACACCACGAATTTCTTGCCGATTTTGGGGAGGTAGTTGGGCAATACTAGGTAGGGAAAAGCTTTGAAGTATTAGTACTGCTGTAAATGAGAGCAAAAATAACAACGGTAGCAGGCGCTTTTTGATATTTGTGACGAACAATAGCATCCAGTTAAATGCTAAGTTAACGAAAGATATGTTACTTCCTATACTTTTTTTCCAGACCAGATTTATCATGATTGTCAAGTACCAAATAAATTTAGTTAGTATATTTCATACGCACGTAAAATCCCTGCATTAGGAATACTAATACAGTAATTTAGCCGTAGGATATTTGACGTAATTCTTGACAAACTGTGCCTAAACTGGGTACTAATCTCTATAACGTACTCAAGTATTGTACTCAAGTATTTAAATATTTAGATGCTGTGATGGTAAATATAACTACGTATATACTTATTGTTACAAATCTTGTTCATCAATGGCGAGTGCGCGCTCGTGTGACTTTTGAGCGAGAAGGTTAAACTAGTGGCGCCTGAGATATGCATGTGGACATTTAAGTGTTTAAGTATCTAAGTATTTAAGTATCCAATATTTAAAGAATTGGATACGGCGCCATCTATATTCAAGAAGTATATTATTCAAAGCAAGTCACCTTATCAACTTCGTTTGCTTTTGTCAACTATGTTAATAAAAATACCAATAGCATAAAGCTCTATGCTTTAACTTTGTATGTCGCTCCATTTGTCGGTTGGAGTTTATAGCCAGATTTATTGCCTTTTCGGCGCCAACAACAATAGCAAGTTTTTTCGCGCGCGTTAACCCAGTGTAGAACAAATTACGTGGCAGCATCATATAGTGCTGAGTATGTGGTGAGAGATGCATTTTACGAGAAGAAGAGAATTTTTCTATCCAAGTGCGAACGCGCGGTGTATCTTGATTTGAAAGGAATAACAGGCGCCTGTTTGGTAATACTGCTAAGTTTTGTTCAGTATAGAAGAATACAGGTTTGTAGCAAATCCAATTTTTAGTCTCAGTATCAAGTTCTGTAATTATGTGACCCTCATTAGACATCACGTGAATAATAAATTCAATCGCATCTGTTTTAGGTGTATAATCTTCAGTTCTAAGAAGTTGAACTGCTTTTTGTACTAGTTCAGGTTTTGGTAAATAACTGAGTAATATTTGTAATAAATGCTACTATGTAATCAGCAAACATTATTATCAGTACGATATTAAAGCTTTTTGGGTAAATTTCCCATTATCATCAAAAGTATGAATATATTTTTGAGAATCATTACGCCCCGCTATAAACCACGCTCCTTAAAATTATTCAGATAAATATGAATGCTTTTTAAAGCATTGCGCTCAAGGAGGAACAATTTATGACTGACGACATACACCTGCGCCCATACAGTCGTCGCTCTTGGGCAGAGCCATATAAAATCAAGGTAGTCGAGCCATTAAAAACTACAACTCGCACTGAACGCGAACAAGCGATCGCCTTTGCAGGTTACAATACTTTTTTACTGCGTTCTGAAGATGTCTACATAGACTTGCTAACCGATAGCGGTACAAGTGCCATGAGCGATTACCAATGGGCAGGAATGATGCTGGGGGATGAAGCCTACGCAGGTAGCAAAAACTTTTATAATTTAGAAAAAGCAGTCCAGAATTATTACGGCTATCGCTATGTTGTTCCTACCCACCAAGGACGGGGTGCCGAAAATATTCTTTCTCAAATACTCATCAAACCAGGTGATTACATCCCAGGTAATATGTATTTCACTACAACACGGCTGCATCAGGAGTTGGCAGGAGGCACATTTGTAGATGTGATTATCGACGAAGCCCACGACCCGGCATCGCTGCACCCGTTCAAAGGTAATGTAGACCTGCGGCAGCTCGCAGACCTAATTGAGCAAGTTGGTGCAGAACGCATTCCCTACATCAGCATTGCAGCAACTGTGAATATGGCAGGTGGACAGCCGATTTCAATGGCAAACTTACAGGCGGTACGCCAGATAGCCCAAATTCATGGTATTCGGATTATTTTAGATGCGACCCGTGCTGTGGAAAATGCCTACTTTATCCAGCAGCGGGAGGAAAAATATTTCAAGCAAGCGACCGCTAGCATCTTGCGTGAATTTTGCTCCTATACCGATGGTTGCACCATGAGCGGGAAGAAAGATGCATTAGTCAATATCGGTGGTTGGCTATCTCTCAATGACCCCGCCTTATACGAAGAAGCAAGTAATCTAGTTGTAATTTATGAGGGTTTGCATACTTATGGCGGTATGGCTGGACGGGATATGGAAGCTATGGCACGGGGTATTGAAGAATCAGTTCAAGACGATCATATTCGTGCCCGTGTGAGGCAGGTAGAATATCTTGGAACTAAGCTCAAGGATCGGGATATTCCCATTGTTGTGCCGATTGGCGGTCATGCAGTCTATTTAGATGCTAAAACTTTCTTCCCGCATATCTCTCAAGACCATTTTCCCGCACAACGTCTGGCAGCGGAACTTTACCTAGAGGCAGGCATTCGAGCAATGGAACGCGGTATCGTCTCAGCAGGGCGCAACAAAGAAACTGGCGACCACTATTATCCAAACTTAGAACTAGTGCGCCTGACTATTCCACGTCGTGTATATACCCAGGCTCACATGGATCTTACCGCCGAAGCAGTTGAGGATGTCTATTACAATCGCGATCGCCTGCGCGGACTCAAGATGATTTACGAGCCGAAATATCTCCGCTTTTTCCAAGCAAGGTTCGAGCTACTGTAGAGCAATTCTCCTCTCGTTAGATAAACCCAAACTCAAGTGCGAGAGTATGAGCGAAATTGTAGAAATATTTATCCATTATTAATGAATGGCGCCAGTTTGGGAAGCAGTTCTTTAAATAGGAGTATGCAGGTACCTGATTTCTCGCTTTGGGAACAGGCACCTATTTCAGGACAAAGTGTAATTATTTTTACAAATCTTGTTCATCTACGGCGCCTTTGATAAAGCAGCAAAAATAATATTACACTCATATCATGTCCGGCTGATTACCCATAATTACCACATTACGTAGAGACGCGATTAATCGCGTCTCTACAACGATTTTATTCTGGTTACGCTCCCGGACATGATATCACTCGGCGCCTTACTTAAATATCTAGCTGACTCCTCAATGTACTTATAGTTGGAAAACTGCATAAGCTGATTTTGGGTACATGTATCTATATACAGAACGTTACCAAGCTCTAAATCTAGAGGTTTATTTTATGACACAGGAAAATCAATTACGTCAAAATCCTTTACCATTACCAAAAAGCTTAAAGCGTCGTAATAGACCAAAGTTGAATATTCAAGAACTAGATGCCGAAAAGATTGAATCAAAGACAAGAGCTATCAAACCTGGTCCTTCTGAGCCAAGAATTGTTTCTTCTGCACACGGTTCAATAAAGCATATTCTTTTATGTTATCCAGCTTACGCAGATGGAGAGTATAGCTACAAACAAGTATATGAGAATTTATTTATTAAGTTACCTAAAACTACTAAATTTACAATTCTTACCCACCCTAGTGTTAGCAATGATTTGAAAGCATCTCTCCATGAGGCAAAAGCATATAGTCGTGCAACAATTGTTGAAGCACCAGAATTTTTGAATTTCCTTGTTTGGGCAGAAGATCCATATGTTGCAGTCCAAGACGCAGCAAATAAGAGCAAAACCACTTTTTTGGTTGAACCATTCACTTTTACAAGAGTCGGTGATTCTGCAATTGCGGAGTTAGTCGCAGATGCAACTCACGTACAAAGTATCCAATCTCCACTGTACTTTCAGGGAGGAAATTTGCTAATTGGAGATAATTTTATTTTCATTGGCACTGATTATCCTGAAAACACGAAGAATGTGATTGAGCAGTATGGAAATATTATCGTTCCTGAAGATGTAGAGATAGACGCTTTTATTAAAGATTTATATTCTCAGACATTTGACCCCAAGCGCAAGCTTTTTTATATCGGTACAGATTTACCTGTTCCTCAGTATGAAACTCGACCAATTATTATTAATGGGGAAGAATGGACAGAAGAAATTTACCTAGGAACTGGCGATAAACAGCCAATATTCCACATTGACATGTTTATTTCTTTAGCAGGTCGCAATGAATCGGGTAAATATCGTTTAGTAGTTGGTTCTCCCACAGAAGCAGACAAAATTCTTGAGCGTTCGCCTTCTTTTCATGCAATGGCAGAAATTTTTGATGATGTTGCGTCGAAGCTCGAAGGTTTGGGCTTTGAAGTTATCCGCAATCCATTACCATTAACTTATGTAGATTTTCCTGACATTAAGTACCGTAGTTGGTATTTTGCTACAGCTAATAACTGCTTGGTACAAATTGATAAATGTGATGGAAATCATGTTTGGCTACCAACCTATGGACATGGAGCTTGGGCTGATTTAGCTGCGGTGGATGCTGAGAATAAACGCATTTGGGAAGGATTAGGTTTTGAGGTTCACGAGTTAGCTGATTTTCATCCCTTTGCTCAGAATTTAGGTTCTGTTCACTGTATCAAGAAATATCTTGAGCGATAAGAGAACTCCACCCCCAACCCGCGTGTGGGGAGGGGGCTAGGAAATAAACGGATTGTGAGGGGTGAAAATTTCTTTACTGCTCAAGACATCGTTGAAAGGATTCGCGAACGAACGAAAGTACCAAACCCTTATCGCAAACCCTTATCGTGAAGGAGAAATATGTATTCTTATCCCCAAGGATAATCCTGAGTTACGAGGTAAGAGCGGATGTTGGGGCGCCGTTACCCATGTCGGAGAATATTCTTATACTATCGAAACTTGGGAAGCAGAATACATAGTTAAGATAGAAGATTTATTATCATTGGAACTATCGGACGATAATTGTAAATTTATGCGAGAATTGCTTGGAAGGATGCGGCGCCAAGGAAGGCGAGTAATTACCGTAAATAATAAGTATATTTTATAACCTATTAAAAATAAACAGGCAGGGATGCCTGTTCCACAAGAATTTTGAGTGCATGTCAAAGTTCTTAAGATAGATAAGTTTTTAGCATGTATTTCAATTACATCAATCTTTAGAGGTATCGAATTTTTTAATTTGCTTATGGTATTAAAAACAAAGCACTCAGCACTCTCTACCCAGCACGCTCATTTATGCCCCAATATTTTGGTAAACTGCCTACCACTGACCAGCCTTGGACGAAAATTGGTCAAGTTCAAGCTTGGAAGCAATACGATAGAACTATTATTTTTGAGTGCGGAGAATCTAAGTTTTCCATTACTATACTGGCGCCTAATTTAGTTAGAGTTCGTTTGGCGCCACATGGTGACTTTGCATCGCGTCCAAGTTGGGCAGTCACGCGCGATGATCTTGAATGGGCGCCATGTTCATTCCAGGTACACGATACAGATGCAGAAGTCCAAATACAAACAGACCTAATACATATATATATAGATAAATCAACTAGTCGAATAACTTGCTTTGACTTTGAAGGGCGCCCATTTGCCAAAGATGCTGAGACTAATATGGGCTTCCGACTTGGCGCCGTTGCAGGATGGAAGTGTATTGAAGCCCAGGAACATTTTTATGGGTTTGGTGAACGTACAGGGTTACTGGATAAACGTAGCGAAGTTAAGACAAACTGGACTACAGACGCTTTAGACTATGGTTCGCTCACTGATGAAATGTACCATGCGATTCCATTTTTTATAGCGCTGCGCCCAAATCTTGCATACGGCATTTTCTTTAATACCACTTTTTGGAGTCAGTTTGATATCGGCGCCGAACAACCAGGTGTATGGAAAATGGAAACGCGCGGTGGGGAATTAGACTATTACATTATATATGGTCCCAAACCAGCGCAAATTCTCGATACATACACCCAACTTACAGGAAGAATGCCTTTACCACCAAAATGGTCAATCGGCTATCACCAATGTAGATGGAGTTATGAGTCTGAAGAAATAGTACGTACACTCGCACAAGAATTTAGAACTCGTCGCATCCCTTGCGATGTTATCCACCTTGATATTGACTACATGCGAGGTTTTCGGGTATTCACTTGGAGTCCCGCGCGGTTTTCTAACCCTGAAAAACTAATTAGTGACTTGAAACAAAATGGCTTTAAAGCTGTAACTATTATTGACCCAGGAGTAAAATACGAACCTGAAGCTAACTACCACGTTTTTGACGAAGGTATTAAAAACGATTACTTTGTCCGTCAAGCTGATGGTAGATTATTTCATGGCTATGTGTGGCCTGATAAATCTGTATTTCCTGACTTTCTGCGCGCGGAAGTTCAAAAATGGTGGGGTGACTTACATAAATCTCTCACCGATATTGGTATTGCTGGTATTTGGAATGATATGAACGAACCAGCAATTAATGACCGACCATTCGGTGATGGTGGTATTCATATATGGTTTCCCCTCAATGCACCACAAGGGGGAGAAAATAATGCAACTCATGCAGAAGTTCATAACCTGTATGGTTTGAGTATGGCGAAAGCTAGCGCAGAGGGTTTAATCAAACATCGTCCTAACGAGCGTTCGTTTGTGTTGACACGTTCAGGATTTGCAGGGGTACAGCGCTATTCGAGTGTATGGATGGGGGATAATCAGTCACAGTGGGAACACCTGGAAATGTCATTACCAATGCTTTGTAATATGGGGCTTTCGGGGGTAGCATTTGTTGGATGTGATATTGGTGGATTTGCAGGTAATGCGACCGCAGAACTATTCGCGCGTTGGATGCAAATTGGGATGCTGTATCCATTGATGCGCGCGCATTCAGCAATGAGTACCGCACGTCATGAACCGTGGGTATTTGGGCAAAGGGTAGAAGATATTTGTCGTGAGTATATTAATTTGCGCTATCAGTTAATGCCTTTCTTTTACACCTTATTTTGGGAAGCATCTACAACTGGGGCACCTATTTTACGACCATTAGTTTATGAATATCCCAACGACGTGAAAACCTACACGCTATCAGACCAAGTATTGCTAGGTTCTAACTTAATGGCGGCGCCAATATATCGACCGGGAGTAGAGCATCGCGCTGTATACTTACCTGATGGCACTTGGTTTGATTGGTGGACAGGAGAAAAATTAGAAGGCGCCACCCATATTTTGGCACATGCACCATTAGAGCGAATGCCATTGTACGCGCGTGCAGGGGCAGTTATTCCCATGCAACCAGTAACGCAATACGTTGATGAACATCCTATAAATGAATTACAACTGCGAATTTTCCCTGGTAGCAGTGAATACATACTTTACGAAGACGATGGAAACAGCTTTAAATATCAAAAAGATATTTATTTAACAACAAAGATAAGTGTATCTACTGAAGCAGAACGAGTTATTGTAGATATTGCTCAAAGACAGGGACTTTTGGGGGCGCCTCCCAAACGTAAAATCATTGTTGAAGTAGTAGGTTTTGGCAAACAAAGCTTTGAAGATGATGGTAACTCACAGCAATTAGAATTTGGTTAATATTTGCAACGGATATAACAGATGTAATGGATAATTTATCTAATACATCCGTTACATCCGTTACATCCGTTGTTATCCGTTGCCAATCTATCTACTCATCAAAGCAATACTACGAATAGAAGGTATTATAGAATTACATTCACCAACAATAAGAGTAGGTAAGCAATCAAAACTTTCAGTCGGACATAAATACCCATCAATTACGCTTCCCATCTTTAAAGCTTGATTAGCACGACACCAACAATACTCTACACTTTTCGTCTCAACATCTCTCAAATACTCAATAAAATAGCTTTTATCAGCATGATTTATTGCTATGACTTTACAGCGTTTATATACTATAGAAAAATTCATTCGTTTTGCCAACATACCAATATACCTGCCACTTATTGATTCGAAGAATGAATTTACCTCTACTCCCAATTCAAGCGCTTGGAAAGTTAGCAATATCAAGTATGATTCGTCATAATAAATGCAAACCTGATAATAGTTTTATTAAACCGAGGTAACGCAAACACATTTCAAAGTTATAATATAAAACTTTATAAACAGCACTAGTAGATATACTGAACTTGACCTTATCCCACAGATTGGCTAGACCCGCCCCATAGTAAGGGCGGGTTAACGAGAATCAAAACAGTTTTACAATACCTGTAAACCCGCCCCATAGTAAGGGCGGGTTAACGAGAATCAAAACAGTTTTACAATACCTGTAAACCCGCCCCATAGTAAGGGCGGGTTAACGAGAAATTCAAAACAGTTTTACAATACTTGTAAACCCGCCCCCCCAGTAAAATCCAAAATGGGTAAAGTCTATCTTGTCGGCGCCGGACCAGGAGATGTAGCATATCTCACAGTAAAAGCTTATAAAGTTTTGCAAAGTACTCAAGTACTAATTTATGATGCGCTTGTTGATCCAAGAGTTTTAGAGTTGGTACCATCAGATTGTTTGAAGGTTGATGTTGGTAAGCGTGGAGGAAAGCCAAGTACACCACAAGCTTCTATTAACGAGTTATTAGTACAATATTGTCAGCAGGGAAAACAAGTTGTGCGCTTGAAATCAGGTGACCCTTTTATTTTTGGGCGTTGTACTTCTGAAATTGAAGCATTAAAAACTGCTGGCTGTGAGTTTGAAATAATACCAGGTCTTTCTTCCGCACTAGCGGCGCCGACTTTAGCAGGCATTCCTTTGACCGACCCGGTACTGAGTCGGTGTTTTGCTGTTTTTACAGCGCATGAACCTGATGCACTTAATTGGGAAGCATTAGCGGCAATTGAAACGCTAGTTGTGCTAATGGGTGGAAGAAATTTACCAGAAATAGTATATCGATTAATAAAATATGGAAAGTCGCGCGTAACCCCTATTGCCGTGATACGTTATTGTGGTACACCACAACAGCAAATTTGGATAGGAACACTCGAAACAATCCTTGAAATCACAGCTAATATTTCACTTTCACCAGCAGTTATTACAATTGGTGAAGTAGTCGAACTCAAAAAGTATCTTCAAGTAGACAATATAAGACCGGATGATTCTCTGATAGGTAAATAGCACTCACCAATTTATGCCTACCAACATCTCTCCTACTCCAACAGTAGTACAACACACCCTTCCTCTTGCTGGTAAAACTATTTTAGTAACACGTGCAGCAGGACAATCAAGTCAATTTGCCCAAATGCTGATTGACTGTGGTGCCAATGTTATTGAAATGCCAGCACTTGAAATTTGTCAACCTTCATCTTGGTCTGGGTTAGATAATGCAATAGCTAATATATCTAGCTTTGATTGGCTAATCCTGACTTCCACCAACGGAGTAGAATATTTCTTTGAGAGATTATTCGCTCTTAGTTACGACGCGCGTTCTTTGAAGGGTGTAAAAATTGCTGTTGTTGGAGAAAAAACGTCTCAATGTTTACAAGTACGAGGTTTACGCGCGGATTATATTCCCCCTAATTTCGTTGCAGACTCACTGATTGAAAATTTTCCAGAAGAACTTACAAATAAAAAGATTTTATTTCCGCGCGTTGAAAGCGGTGGACGTGAAGTCTTAGTCAAAGAATTAAGTGCAAAGGGTGCAGAAGTCATCGAAGTTAGTGCTTACCAGTCATGTTGTCCTGAAAGCATCCCCCCTTCGGCAGAATTAGCACTACAAAGTGGAACCGTAGATATCATTACGTTTGCTAGTTCCAAAACAGTGCAATTTTTCTGTCAATTGGCAAAACAGATATTCGGCGACAATTCCATCGATAATTATTTAGAGGGTGTTTGTATTGCCTCGATAGGTCCACAAACTTCAAAAAGTTGTCGTATACTTATCGGACATGTAGATGTTGAAGCTATTGAATACACTTTACCTGGATTGAAACAAGCATTGGTTGAATGGAGTATAAACTCGGCGCCTTTGTAAGGTGCGTGAAGCCTACTAAATAACTAGCTTCGTTTTAAGATTGTTATAGCCTTCACGCACCCTACCTTAATGAAACGTATTATTGGATTAACAGGTGGTATCGCTACAGGCAAAAGCACTGTAGCGAATTATTTGGCAGGTACTTATAAATTACCTATCTTAGATGCTGATATGTACGCGCGCGATGCAGTTGGTGTTGGTTCACCTATCCTAACTCAAATTGCACAGCGCTACAGTCATCAAAATATCTTACTAGCTTCAGGTGAATTAAACCGTACTAAATTAGGCGAAATTATATTTACGAACTTGGAAAAACGTCTTTGGGTTGAAAGTTTAATTCATCCCTATGTAAAAGAAAGATTTAATCAAGAAATAGCTGTATCTCCTAGTAATATATTAGTATTGGTTATTCCTTTGTTGTTTGAAGTGGAAATGACTGACTTGACGACGGAAATATGGGTTGTAAGCTGTTCGGAGTCACAGCAAGTACAAAGATTAATGCAACGCAATAATTTAACTTTAGAGCAAGCACAAGCCAGAATTAAAAGTCAAATGCCAATTGCCGAAAAAATCGCGCGTGCAGACGTAGTATTAGATAATTCACAAAACTTGGAAACGCTTTTAAAACAAGTAGATAAAATTTTATTTGATAATGATACCGTAGGATAGGTGTCCCGGTTGTCCATCACTAAATAACGCAAAAAGTTACTTGAAGCAATAGCTTTACATAAAATTCACATTTATACAAAAAAATTATATAACTACTTTAAATTTGTTTTAGAATTTTATTCTTTAATAGAAAGGTAATACGTTTGCTTTTGTTGATAGACTCCAAACAAACCGAGCATATCCCATCATGGTTATAACGGCACAATCTACACAATCTACAAGTAGGCTGCTTTTTAGCCGTTACAGTAATCGCGGAAGAATTTACTTGTTTGCTCCGATGGTAGACTTTAACGTCATGGCTGAAGTTGGTGACACTCCACCGTAAACGCGCGCTTCATCGTTAAGAATAATACGATAAAATCAATAAATTACATCTTGCTGTAAGTAAGTAGTTTTTTTGCCTTACACGCAATATCTTATACGTAAAACCTAACCCCCTTCCCTATAAGGGAAGAGAGAAAAAGATACACTCCCCTCTCCTCTTAGGAGAGGGGTTGGGGGAGAGGTTTTTAACATGAATGAAAACTCAGGATTTAAATAATACCTGTATGTGATATCTATTCAAGGAGTATCACGATCTTAATCTGCAATGAAAAATGTAGTTGGACAAAAATTTTAATTTTTTAAGAGGATATTGTTATGAAGTTTCAAATTATTTCAAAATCGCAACGTTTTAAAGAGCTTTTATTAATGACGCTTGTTGGTAATATCCCCACAATTTTCTTCGGTGTTAAGTTACGAAATATTTTATATCGTGCTATCTTTGCGCGGATAGGTCGCTCAGTTTTTATTCAAGACAATGTTGAATTCTCTGGAGCTAGTTCTATTGAAATTGGGAGTGGTGTATATATTTTTAAAGGTGTTTATATAGATGGAAGAGGATACAGCAACAATAAAATTTGTCTAGAAAATGGAGTTGTTATTGAGCGTAACGTTGATATAGGAGCGCTAGATGGCACGTTTATTCACATCGGTCAAAATACTTTTATTGGACCAGGTAGTTCTATTGCTGGGCCTGGAAATATAAAAATAGGTCAAAATTGTTTAATTGCAGCGCAGTCAGGAATATTCGCAAATAATCATAATTTTACCGATTTGGAATTGCCGATAAGAGAACAAGGTGTTACTCGTCAGGGAATTGTAATTGAGGATGACTGCTGGCTAGGTTCTGGAGTCAAGGTGTTAGATGGGGTTACTATCGGTAAAGGTTGCGTTATTGGTGCTAATTCAGTAGTTACAAAAGATATTCCTCCCTTCTCGGTTGCGGTAGGTATCCCCGCACGGGTCATTAAAAAGCGCGGATCGAAAGAGCTAATTAACGCTTAGTAAAATTTAAGCTGTGCCAGCACCTTTGCTGGCTTTAACAACTTTTGCTGGAACTCCAACTGCAATAGAAAAGGTGGAATATCTTTATCAGTAAACTATTTGGCGCCTTCATATCAAGTTTAATTTAAAGATTTTACACATGATTTTACGTCTATTTACGCAGATTTATTGTTATTCTTGTCCAACTTACGTAAAACTGATACCAACAAAGTGTAACCGATTAGCGGTGAATCATAATTTTATGAAAACCTTATAAATTTTCTGAGTAATTTATACCTCCTTTAAAAAGCTTGTGGTAGTCTTAATTTTAGGAATAAATGTAAATTCAGATTCAAGGGCAAAAAGGTAGCTCAAAGGTCTGACCTACCGTGATTGCTATGATTATATCTACAGCCTCTGAAAACTACATACAGCAGAGCCGCCATCGAAATCGCGGCAGTGCTTACGTGTTTGCGCCAATGGTAAACTTCAACGAAATGGCTGAAGTAGGCGAAACTCCACCTTAGTAATTGCAATATCAAGCAAAGTTATAAGATACTCATAACCGATGTAGCTTTATTGACATGTTTTCTTTTCAAGTTGATAATTGCTATTCGGGATATCTAACTTAATAGTTGGGAAGGTTGACATCTAAAAGTTGTAACTAAAAAATGTGGTTTAATGGGTCTATATTCACATAGTTACATTTAGATTACACCTTGGGTATACTCACATCTTGATTGATAAAGGTGTACTTCTCGGACCTTATGTTTCTCTTGCAGGGCCTGGACACATCAGAATTGGTAAGTCCTGCATGATTGCCGCAAAGTCTGGTATATATGCTAACAATCATATCTTTTCAGACCTGACTATAGACATCGCATTGCAAGGTGTTACTCGCAAAGGAATTGTCATTGAAGATGATTGTTGGCTTGGACATGGAGTAACAGTTCGCATAGGGAGTGACTATCGGAAGAGGAAGCGTTATCGGCGCCGGTTCAGTAGTCACAAAAAATATTCCTGCTTATTCAGTAGCAGTAGGTGTACCAGCAAGAGTTATCAAGAGTAGGCAAGCGAACGAACAAATTAACTCTACAAGCGACACGTCGCATGTGAACGCATAAACGATACATTGTTACATCTACCTAGTGGTTTATGTCATAAGTTTTGATAGTAAGGATTTTTACCACAGAGACGCAGAGTACACAGAGAGAGGAGTTAGAGACATTTTATGTTGGCGCCTGTCTTACGGTATGGTAGGGTGTGTGACCTGAGCGGAAAAATTCCACTCTTCATGAAAAGACTTGTAGCCTGATCGCATCGGCATTCTCGGTGGTGCGGAGAGCGCACATGATTTTTCGTTTTATTGAAGATTGTAACGGCGCCCTCCACACCCTACTAACCTGACAAAATTAATCACACAGACTACTAGATAGATATCACTTTAGTAAGGGACTATTTCCTATAGTTTATATCTAACTCATGGGCCAATACTTTCATTAGTTCGTTACAGCTTATTCAACTTACAATTATCTGCTGATGTATTTGCTACTGCATCTTATGTGTTAGGTACAATCGCATCACTACTCTTCGCTTATCCTTTCTACTTATTGTTTGAAATACCTTTCATGTCAAATTTTCTCCAAAAACGAAAATTACAAGATGCTAATAGTCCAAAACAAAGCATTAATACAAAATAAGCAAATTTAGTATTTTTAGCAGTGTAAGTGATTACTACAAATTATATGCTCTCACCTCAACTGAAAAATCTGGTTCTGCGGCAGCAGCGTGAATTAAAGATTTGAGCGAATGAGCAAGCATAAAAGCAGTATTTGATATAAAAGTTAAAACTAATGTGTAGGTGGGTTAGCTCGCAGCATAACCCAACCTACAAATTTGATTGCTATGTTGAAATTTTTTCGTAGCGCCACACAGTTTTATATGCTAATTACGTCAATTCTGTTTTTATGGGGTATTTTAATTTTTAAAAATGCGTCTTTAGCATAAAAACCAATGTATGATAAAAGTCCATATATAAAGATAGCTACTCCTAACTGTTCTAAAAACTCTTCTAAAGTAAACTCAAATACATAAAAGATAGACTGCCGTGTATACACGCTAACAATGTAACCCCCTACCATTTCACAACCTATAGCGCCAGCAATGTAAGTTGTACCAGCTATTAAAAATATATTTCTGGTCTTCGTAGTCAGATTGGTAATAAATTTCAAAAATACTAGTAAAAAGATTAATACACCAATGCTTCCGGGAATAACCCAAGCAAAATACAAAAATCCATCAGTTTTAAGAGCTGCCCGTACTGGGTACATTATGCTTTCATGCAGACTAGCTAATTCATCGAAAGACAGAAAAGCGAACACAATTGATAATCCTCTCCAGTAAGGAGTGTACGAATCATGTCGATTCTTTTTAATGTAAGTGATGAAACTTAAAATGATTGAGCAAGAGAGTAATGCCAGTGCTGAGTACACAGCGGGTATGTTCTGTTCTCCATCGAGATTAAATATCCTAGCGAAACCATCACGCAAAAAGAAGTCAGGAAGATACCGCTGGCTTAACTGTCCAATCAAACTAACGGATGTAAGAAAACATATGATGGTTAAAAGAATTCTGAAAACACGTTTAGCAGAAAGATTAATAGTGACATTGTTAAGCTCCTTAGCTGTCTGTTGCTCGAAGCTGTCTTTTAAATTTTCTTTAAAATAGGTAATTGTTTGCGGTTTAACCCAGCCTTGTTCAACTAGAATGGTTTCGAGACTTTTTGAGCTTATCTGCTGCTGCTTATCTACAGACCATAATTGCTTTTCGTTGATAAGACCTGCTTTGATTAAACTCTCTGCAAGCAGCTTTTCTACATCAATGTCATTTTCTGCCTTTTTCATAGAAATCTCCCTTTGCAAGTAAAATTTTGGGAGCAGATGCAATTTTAAATTCATATCGATGGATGTCTTATTAAATGCTTAAATTATTATGGTCTTAAAATAACCGATTAATAATTAAGCTTTAATGAGTTCTTAACCTGGTTATATGAAAGTATCATATATTTCATACCGTGTCCAGTTATATACCGTCTGTAGCGATAAATTTACTTGTACCTGTCACTGAAAAATGGTAAGAGACGCGAAATATTGAGCTTCGCGTCCTTACTGCTGGCATTTTGTAAAATTATGGTTGGTTAGCTTATTTGTTCAAATTACTAGTAATTATTGTATTATTTTATACATTAGTCTATAAAGATTTTTTAACTGCAAATCTTTCTTGTGCAAAAGCAATTTTTTCTTTGACTCCTGAGAGTTTGGGTAAGGCTGCGTCTATTGCTGTTAGGGTTGGTATCATACCAAACAGCTAGATGACTTCGGAGTAAATGCCTCAAAGGCATAGAAAATATTTCTTAATTAAAAATTTTAACTTTGGCTTTTTGACTAAAAATCATTTTTAGAGAAATTACCATTAGTGCAAAGCCAAATATTTTCTCTAACCAATAGTTAGGTACATTTGTGGCAAGCTTGGCGCCAATAAACCCACCGAAAAAGAAACCTAAACAAATGAGTGAAGCTATTTTTAAATCTACATATCCCTGCTGATAATAAGTCCAAGCAGCTAAAATTCCAATCGGGGGAACTAATAAAGCTAATGTAGTGCCTTGCGCTTGATGCTGAGAAAAGCCAAACCAAAAAATTAAGGCAGGTGTAATAATTACTCCACCACCAATTCCGATTAATCCACTCAATGCTCCGGCAAATACGCCTAATAGTAAATACAATATCATAATGCCTAAAAAAACTATTTTTTCAAGTAAAAACTATTTCATTGCTAATGAATGTTTTTATTTTCATTTAACAACTGATTTAACCGTAATCAATTTTCAGACTATAGGCAATATTGTTTAGTTATCAAAACGATAACCTAAAGTGATTCACGCTCATTTCGCTCTTATACATCAAATAATCTACGGCATATCTATCTTTTTTTAGTGCTTTTAAATATTCAGGAAGTGGCGCCAACGAATGATATTTTTTGTGTAAAAACCTTTTATTATTGAAAATAAATGGGTATATTAAATTGCTGTGTGAAGCTTGTACGCTCGTTCTCCCTATGGATATCCGCTCAATGGCAAAAATGACACTAGACCAATTAAAGATTTTTCTAGCCGTGGCAGAACATATGCACTTTACGCGCGCGTCGGAAGCACTTTATATTAGTCAACCAGCGGTAAGTGGAGCAATTCAGGGATTAGAGGAAGAATATGGGGTGAAACTTTTCCATCGTATTAACCGCCATATAGAGATTACCTCAGCAGGACAACTATTACAAGTCGAAGCCCAGAAGATTTTAGACCAGGTAGCTTTGGCTGAACGGGGTTTGCGCGAATTAAACAACTTGCAACGAGGAGAATTAAGGTTAGGAGCTAGTCTAACTATTGGTAATTATTGGCTACCTGACTTTATTAGTGAATTTAAACGTCAATATCCCGGTATCCAAGTTAATTGTACTCTTGGCAATACCGAAGTAATTATTGCTGGTACAATTTCTGGGTCGTTTGATTTGGGTTTGGTAGAGGGGGAAGTTCAACCCTCGGATACATGTAGTTTAGAGAAGAAGATAGTCGGAAATGATTGTTTAGTCATAGTAGTAGGAAAAACCCACCCTTGGTATGAGCGTGATTTTATTTCTTTAGAAGAACTCACTACAACAGATTGGGTAATGCGAGAAATTGGTTCTGGAACACGACAAAGATTTGAGCAAGCATTACAACAATGGGGAATAGAAACAAGCAAACTAAATTCAATTTTAGAATTCAGTAGTGGCGAAATGGTAAAAGCCGCAGTTGAAAATGGAGTTGGCGCCACTGCTCTTTCCGAGTTAATGGTAAAAAAAGAGGTTCAACTTGGCGTATTACGTCCAATACAACTGACAATGGGTAAAGATTCATCTTATAAACATGAAATAGTCAGAGAATTTATCCTAATAAAACACCAGCAACGATTTCAAACTCTTGTATGTCAGGTGTTTGAAAAAATGTTGTTCAAACAAATTTAAAGCGGTTGATTTCAGTTAACAAGTTGCTTAACAATATTCAAACTAACTTGAGTTGTTTCATTAAGCAATCTTTGGTTATCCCTGAATGCGAAATCTTACTACACCAATAGGCATAGTTATTTCACTGCTTTCAAATTTAGTAGATAAGCGGTATACCGAACCATTACCAAGAGTAACTCGTCTGACATTATTTATATCGATTGATAAATGTGTGTCCGGTACAACTGGTTCGGCAAAAGCAAGTGTAATAGTTTTTTCATGAATAGTTACATTCGCATTAACTTTTTTACCGTTTCCATTTACAACTACATTTTTAGCTTTACTACTCCATTTAACAACTTCGGGAACTTGAATAAAAATGTGGGAAACTGATTTACTATTCTTAGGAATGTGTACTTCAAAAGTGTGTCTGACATTGCTAACTCTTGTTTGAGGAAACTGGGAATTACCGTCAATATGAGGAAATACACCGTTGTCATCATTGGCACTGGCATAACTGACAGGAATTAAAAGCATAGCAGCAAGAGCGTATACAGCACTATTGATCAGTCGTTTGTTCATAATCTAATCCTCTATGAATAAGTCTAAAACTTATGCATCAGCAAAAATCTGATTGTGTAAATAAACACTTACTTTATTTACAGAACAGAAGTTAAGCATTAATAAGCTTTCGTTCTTTGTTCTTAACAGGGTAAGCAAAATCAATTTATGCAGTTTTGGGATAGAAATAGAAAAAACTGCAAGTATTTTTGTCATCTAACCGGAATGCCGAAATTATGGCCTGCATTTGTAAGCCTGACTTTTCACGCTTGGGTTGGGGGTTAGGTTTTTCGTATGTTTTTCCACATAACGTGAAAAGTCAGATCTGTAAGCAATGCGAGAGAATTGGCAATAACGCCATAAATTGCTTCGATGATGGCAAAGAAAAACGATTTTATCTAGGTTTACGCAACCTGTAATACAACCCTTTGAATAAAGAAATAGAACTTTTGTTCTTGAAGCTAGTGGCGTCTAAAGGTAGTTGAATTGTAAAAGTGCTACCTTTACCCAATTCACTTTCTACATTTAACTTTCCTTTATGTACACTAACTATTGCGCTTACAATAGCTAAACCTAATCCTGAACCACCAGTGCTGCGAGAACGATCACTCGAAAGACGGTAAAAGCGATCAAAAATGTGAGGAATTTCCTCAAGTGGAATACCAATACCTGTATCCTGAACTTTAATTATAGCATAAGAGTCGCTTTTATTTAAGAATACTGTTACCTCTCCTCCAGTTGGTGTGTATTGAATTGCATTTACAATTAAATTAGAAAACAAACGATAAAGCTGGTCGGTGTTGCCAATAATATTTAACCGTTGATGCGCGGACTTTACAGATGTCAGCACAGACGTTAATGTTATTCCTGCGGCAGTTGCCATTGCTTCAAATTCTTCAATTAAATCGCTAACAATATCATTTAAGCAGCATTGTTCCTGTTGTTTAAGTTGTTTAAGAGGCTGCTTCTCTAAACGCACTAACATTAGTAAATCAACAACTAAAGTTGTCAGTCGCTGATTTTGACGGTGGATAGTTTGCAAAATATCGCGCGTTTCTTCTGCATCTAATTGTGGCGATAACAGCGCTGACTCTACAGTGGCGCCTGTAGCAGCTAAAGGAGTTCGCAATTCATGTGCAGCATCGGCTGTAAACTGTTGAATTTGCCTGTAAGATTGATAAATAGGCTGCATTGCTAATCCAGATAACCACCAGCTAGCGGCAGCAATTGTACCCATCGCTATCGGCAAACCTAATATTAAAACTAGTTTTACACTATCAAGATAATGATTAAATTCTTCTAAACTTCGTCCGATTTGCAAGTAACCCCAATCACCATTATATCGAGTGTGTAAATGCATCGTCATTTGATGAAATTCATTACCTTGTTTATCTTTAACAAATTGCCAAGTTTTTTGATTAAAATTACCAGATATTCCTTCTGGGTAATTACCCGCTGTAGCTATCAAACGCCCAGAAATATCAAAAAAACGAATATAGTAATTACTTTTGTCAAAAGCACCAACAACATGGCGTTTAGTATCTGGTTGCTGTTGAATACAGTTGGCGCCTATGCAAATACTGAAATTTGGAAATAACTGCTGTACAACAGGTTCTAAACGTCCAGGTGTTGGTAATTTTGGTTCAATAGTATCATGTATAGTTCCAGCGATTGACTCGATTTCATTGTCTAAAGCTACTACATGAGCATGAAACACTGCTCTGTAAAAACCAAAAGCACATAAACTTAAAATTAAACCCATCACAAGAGCATAATACGCAGCTAAACGAATGCGGGTTAGTCGGAACAATCTATTTTGATTCATGACTGGAATTAAGCCGATATCCCATACCGTGTAAAGTTTCAATAGGGTTGGCACAGTCGCTATTTAATAGTTTACGACGCAATAAACGTATTTGTGCCGCAACCACATTACTACCCGCTTCTGCGCTCACTTCCCATACTGCCGAGCGAATTTGTTCGGTAGTAACAATTTGGTTTTGATGCTTCATCAGATATTCCAAAATTTGGAATTCTTTATTAGTCAGAGGTATTACCTGTTGATTACCTGTTGCGTCACTACTAGCAACTGAATTATTGGCATAATCTAAAGTTAAATTACCAACAGTAAGCTTTGGGGGTTGAAATAGAGGAGAGCGACGCTGTAATGCTCGTAACCTTGCCAGTAATTCTCCCATCCCAAACGGTTTGACTAAGTAATCATCGGCGCCTGCATCCAAACCAGCAATCTTATCTTCCATCCTATCCTTAGCTGTTAGCATCAACACAGGTAGAGAGTTTTGTTTTAAGCGTAATCTTTTACACAATTCTATACCAGTAATTCCTGGAAGCATCCAATCTAAAATCGCCACTGTATATTCTGCCGAGCTATTTTCTAAATATTCCCATGCATCTGTACCATCTATTACCCAATCAACCAAGTACTTATGCTGGTTGAGAGTGCGTTTGATAGCAGCTCCTAAATCTGGCTCATCTTCGACTAGCAACACCCGCATATCAAATTAAGTAGTTAAAGTTTGGTTGCTCCTAAAGAATAGCTTGACAGGGTTTGATGAAATCAGGATGAAATGACTGGTAAAAATTTTTATTTACCCCCTTGACTCTCCAGTGGACGGGAGAATTCAAAATAGGATTAGTTATTAAAAGGGTGATTGACATGACACTTCAACTAAAAGTACCGGACATGGCTTGTGGTGCTTGCGGCGCCACTATTACAGAGGCAATAAAAGCTATTGACCCTACTGCTGATGTTCAAACTGACCCGAAAACAAAATTAGTCAATGTTGAAACTCAAGCATCTGAAGTGGAAGTTAAACAGGCTATTACAACTGCTGGTTACTCGGTTGCGTGATATGGGTTATATGAGGGCGGGCTTTCCTGCCCACCCCACAAGATACTTATCCCACAAGATACTTATCCTACAAGAGTTTAATGGGGCAAGAGATGGAGAACACGACTTTAAAACTAGGCGGTATGAGTTGCGCTTCTTGCGCGCGAAGCGTTGAAGGGGCAATTAGTTCTGTAAATGGTGTTTCGGAGTGTATTGTCAATTTTGGTGCCGAACTAGCAATAGTTTTATATGACCCTCAAAAAACAAATGTAACAGCTATCCTAAAAGCTGTGGATGAAGCTGGTTATTCAGCAAGACCATTGCAAGAACAAAACCCTACAGCACAACAAGATGAAGCCGAAAAGCGTAGATTATCAAGAGAAACTAATGAACTAACTCGCAAAGTAGTTGTTTCAAGTATTCTTAGTACCATTATCGTCATTGGTTCTATACCAATGATGACTGGGTTGCATATACCTTTTATCCCCATGTGGTTACATAACCCTTGGTTGCAACTAGTGCTAACAATTCCTATCCAATTTTGGTGCGGTTTATCTTTTTATCGGAATGCGTGGAAAGCTTTTAAACGCCATGCGGCAACTATGGATACTCTTGTCGCATTGGGAACGAGTACAGCATTTATTTATTCGCTGTTCCCTACCTTTTTTCCCAGCTTTTTTATCTCTCAGGGTCTTAGACCAGATGTATATTATGAAGCTTCCTCTGTTATTATCGCCTTGATATTATTAGGTAAGTTGTTAGAAAGCCGTGCGAAAAAAGAAACAGGTGTTGCTATCCGTAAACTGATCGGTTTGCAAGCAAAAACCGCGCGTTTAATTCGTAACGGACAAGAAATAGATATTCCAATTGAAGAGGTACAAATAGGGGATGTAATCTTAGTTCGTCCCGGTGAGAAAATTCCTGTTGATGGTGAAGTAGTTGATGGTACATCGACTATTGATGAATCTATGGTGACAGGAGAAAGTGTAGCTGTCAAAAAACAACGAGGTGATGAAGTAATTGGCGCCACCATTAACAAAACTGGCAGCTTTAAGTTTCGAGCAACGCGAGTAGGGAAAGATACAGTGTTGGCGCAGATTGTCCAGCTTGTGCAACAGGCTCAAGGTAGCAAGGCGCCGATCCAAAGATTAGCAGACTCTGTAACTGGGTTTTTCGTACCTGCGGTAATTGCAATCGCACTCCTGACTTTCATTATTTGGTTTAATATCATGGGTAATCTCACCCTTGCTTTGATTACCACAGTAGGAGTTTTAATTATCGCTTGTCCTTGCGCGCTAGGTTTGGCTACTCCCACATCAGTAATGGTAGGAACAGGCAAAGGTGCCGAAAATGGTATCTTGATTAAAGGTGCCGATAGTTTGGAACTAGCGCACAAAATTAAAACTATAGTACTAGATAAAACTGGAACTATCACCCAAGGTAAACCGACTGTGACTGATTTTGTTACGGTTAGAGGTACGGCAAACGGTAACGAAATCAAATTACTCCAACTCGCTGCATCTGTTGAACGTAATTCAGAACATCCGTTAGCAGAAGCAGTTGTTAGATACGCCCAAACCCAAAATGTCGAAACGATAAATGTCGAAAATTTTGAAGCTATCGCAGGTAGTGGTGTACAAAGTATCATTCACAACGAATTGGTACAAATTGGTACACAACGCTGGATGGACGAACTAAATATCAACACCCAAAACTTGATACCATCCAAAGAACGCTTTGAATATCTCGGTAAAACAGCGATTTACATTGCAGTAGACGGTAAAATTGAAGGGTTGATGGCGATTGCCGACGCAGTAAAACCCACTTCCAAAAAAGCAGTGAAAGCATTGCAAAAACTGGGTTTAGAAGTCGTAATGCTGACAGGAGACAACATAAGAACTGCTGAAACTATCGCGCGTGAAGTTGGTATAGATAAAGTTTTAGCAGAAGTTCGTCCTGATCAAAAAGCTGCAACTGTTCAATCATTGCAGAAAAAAGGAAATATCGTTGCGATGGTGGGAGATGGTATTAATGATGCACCAGCTTTAGCACAAGCTGATGTAGGTATCGCAATTGGAACGGGGACTGATGTCGCAATTGCAGCCAGTGATATTACTCTTATATCTGGTGATTTACAAGGTGTTGTCACAGCAATTCAACTTAGCCACGCAACAATTCGTAACATTCGCCAAAATTTATTCTTTGCCTTCGTTTACAACGTTGCAGGTATTCCCATTGCTGCCGGTATTCTCTTCCCGTTATTTGGTTGGTTGCTTAATCCCATTATTGCAGGCGCCGCGATGGCATTTAGTTCAGTTTCAGTGTTAACAAATGCACTGCGTCTGCGTAATTTTAAACCGAGGGTAATTGCATAAGAAGGTGAAAAATGTTGATTAAATTAGGTAAAAAATTACTTATTGGCAGTATTGCCAGCTTGGGATTGTTAACTGGTGCTGTGTCAGAAAGAACAGTAGCACAAGATATTCACTCAATGCCACACACCGAAAATTCAAAACAGACAGAGTTCCAACGTATTGAACAACCGCTGTGGGTAAAAGGTGCAGTCACAGTTTCCGGTTTAGGGTTAATTGGTTTAAATATATGGTGGTTTCTTCTAAGTAAACCATTATCTCAAAAAGCTGCATCCCGCAATGGTGTTCAAGAACTTACGATAACCGTGGATGGTGGTTACGAACCAAGTCGAGTAGTGGTAAATGCAGGTCAAAAAGTCCGTCTTAACTTTCTACGTCGCGATCCCAGCAGTTGTTTAGAACAAGTTGTTTTTCCTGATTTTCATATTGCCCAGGATTTACAACTTAATCAAACCACCCCAATCGAGTTTACACCCTCTAAACCAGGTCAATATACCTTTGCTTGTGGGATGAACATGTTTCGCGGTGTGGTGGAAGTAAAATAAGGAGTCACCAGATAATCATGTTATGCCTTGACTCTCCAGCTCACTGGAGAGTTTAATATTATATGGTACACGAGGTAAGGTGCGTTATGTTAGCCCAAGAAAAATTACTGCAAATTGGTACAATAGCCAAGGAAAGTGGTATACCAATTAAAACCATTCGCTACTATGAAGAGTTAGGTTTACTCAAAGCTTCCGGTCGAACTGAAGGTGGGTTTAGATTGTTCGACTTAGAGGTTATCGAACGTTTAAGTTTTATTAAGCGCGCGCAGAGTTTAGGATTAACTCTTTTAGAAATTAAAGAGTTTTTGAATATTCACGACGATGGTAATTTACCATGCGAACACATTAAACTTAGATTGCAGGATAAGCTAGCTGCGATAGAAGAGCAAATCAAGCAGTTATTTATTTTCAAGTCGGAGTTAGAAGAACTACTGTCAGGTTGGGAAAAAACTCCTGAACAGTTTGAAAACAAAATTTGTCCGATAATTGAGCAATAACCTCTTGACTCTCCACCTAGATGGAGAATTTAACATGATTCTAGATTGATATTTACGAGGGATTAAAGATTATGACGTTACAACTAACTATACCTTCGATGGCTTGTTCAGAAGAGCGCGAACACTATTACCAACGCAATTAAAGAAGTTGATAGAACTGCCACAGTACAAGCAGATACAAAGGCCAAGCTGAAGAGCGTAGAAACTAATGTCTCAGAAAGCATAATCAGACAAGCAATTGCTGTTGCTGGTTATGAACCGCGCGTAATATACAGTCTGTACACACAAATCTTTTTAAGTTACTTTATGCGATTTTGATCCCCCCGAAGCCGAAGCGTGTGGAAGGGGGGAACAAGATTTAAAGTCACCTGCGCTCTGTTGGGGGGTTGGGGGGATCAAACGCGCGTTTTTAACTAGCTGTTCACCTGGCGCCACAATAATTACTAAATCACTAATTAACTATGAAAATAATTTTGGCTGCAATTGCTGTCACTTCAACATTGGCGATCACTCAAGGTTGTGCTTCTCAAATTAAATCAGAGCCTTCCACTCAAACACAAGCTTCTGCATCCACTGTTGATGATGCCAATAATAATTCAAATCACCATGCGGGTCATGAAACGCGCGATTCTATTGCATCAAAGGAAAACTCGCAGCAAGGACATAGCGGACATGATAATCATGGTGGACATGGTAATTCTCAAAATTCAAAAGCTGCAAATGCTGCTGCCAATTTAAGTATTGACGGTTCGCTGACTCCCAAAAATCCTGTAAATTTGGTGATTGATGTCAAGGATAAGAGTGGGAAAGCAATTTCTAATTTTGACATTAGCCATGAAGAGTTAATGCATTTAATTGTCGTCAGCGATGACTTGCAGTTTTTCAATCATATTCATCCCACTTATAAGGGGAATGGACGTTTTGAAATCAAAACAGCTTTTCCTCAACCTGGAAATTATACACTGTTTACTGATTATAAGCCAGCAGGTAAACCTCAAGAAGTTTCTGTTTTAAAAGCGCAAGTTCCTGGCCAAACTTCTACAGTGCCAACGCAGGTTGATACAACTAGTAGCAAAAATATTGGCAATACAAAGGTCAATTTTAATTTATCTCAACCAGTTAAAGCTGATGAAGAAGTTCACCTAGTTTTTAACTTGCAAGATGCTAAAAACAATCAACCGATTAAAGATTTACAGCCTTATTTAGGTGAACTTGGGCACTTAGTTATTGTCAAGCAATCATCATCGCTGACTTCTTCTGATTACATTCATAACCACGCAATGAAAGGTACTCCTCCTGGAGAAGTCCATTTTATAACCGCTTTTCCTGAACCTGGAAAATATAAACTTTGGGGACAGTTTAAGCGTAACGGCGAAATTCTCACTGCTGATTTTTGGGTTAACGTGCAGTAATTGGTTTTAGATCACATGGGTTGTTGGTGAGTTATGGAATCTTTTGATCGATTTTTAAATGGCAATAAAAGCGCACCAAAGTCTGCACCCTGGTTCTGGGGAATATTAGCCTTACTTTTGGTTGGTTCTGGTGTTGGATACTGGTGGTTTTTAGCGCCAAGTAAGCAGTCATCTTCAACAGCGGTTCAACCTCCAGCAACAAGGGTAAAAGTTGCAGTTGTGCAAGCTACCACAATAAAGGAAAGTGCAGAATTTGTAGCTTTTCTTGAGTCTCGTCGTTCTGTCAGCTTGCGACCAAGAATTCAAGGTCAGGTTTCTGAGATATTTGTACGGGCAGGAGATACGGTTAAAACAGGCGCCTCGATATTAAAAGTTGATGCTCTTCAGCAAAAAGCATCTGTAGATAGCCGAATTGCAGCTTTTGAATCTACTCAAGCTGATCTAAAAACAGCCCAAGCGGAAGTAGCAAGCGCTCAAGCCGAAGCAAAAAATGCAACAGCTACACTTAGAGCATTACAAGCTCGTCGAGTCTCATTTCAATCTGATCTCAAACTCAATCAAAGCGAGTATCAGCGTTTCAACCAGTTGTATAAAGAAGGTGCTACTAGTTTGCAAATAGTCGAGCAAAGACGGAATGGTTTGGAAGCGGCCAAAGCCAAGCTTGCTGAGACTGATGCTGATATTGCAGCCCAGCAAGCTACGATCGCAAGAGCGCAGGCTGAAGTCGAGTCGGCGAAAGCAACAATTGTTAAAAACCAAAGATTAGCTAATCAAGCTCGTGCAAATGTCAAGGAACAAGCAGCACAGCTTCAGTTTTATACAATTAAGGCGCCGTTCGATGGTATTGTCGGCAATATTCCTGTAAAGGTAGGTGACTTTGTTGATACATCTACCCAGTTAATCACTGTTTCTGAAAACAGTTTATTAGAGGTTAATATCTCTGTTCCAGCAGAACAGGTTACTAGATTGCGGTTGGGAAGTTTAGTTGAATTAATAGATGGTCAAGGGCGTAAGCTAGGTAGTAGCCGGGTATTTTTTATTGCACCTAATACAGCGAATCAGACACAATCGGTACTTGTAAAAGCACTTTTTGATAATTCTCAATCTCGACTGCGAACTGACCAATTCGTTCGCGCGCGTGTGATTTTAGATGAGCGTCCCGGAGTTCGCATTCCTACAACTGCTGTAACTCGTTTAGCAAAAGAGGCATTTGTATTTGTAGTTTCCAAATCGCAGTCTGCCCAAAATCAGTTTGTAGCTCGGCAAAAACCTGTTGAACTAGGCAGTATTGAAGGCAATCAATACGAGGTTATTAAAGGGTTACAGCCCGGAGAACAAATCATTCTTACTGGTTTAGTCGGTTTGAGGGATGCGGCGCCGATTATTCCCGATGAGAAGAGCAATTGATTATTAGTATTTATTGTGTTTTGCGGTTATGTTTGCGAATTTCTTCATCAAACGACCTGTTTTTGCAATTGTCTGCTCGTTAATAATTCTAGTATTGGGGCTAATCAGCATTCCCACACTACCTGTAGAGCAGTATCCAGATATTAGTCCCGTCCAAATAAATGTGACTGCTAATTATGTCGGAGCTAGTGCCCAAGTTGTTGAAGAAACCGTGACATCGGTTTTAGAACGACAAATAAATGGGGTCGAAGGTATGAGATATATGAATTCGACCAGTAGCAATGACGGTACCAGCACAATTACAGTTACTTTTGAGCAGGGGTATAATATCGATGTCGCTGCTTCAAACGTACAAAATCGCGTCTTGCTAGCAGAACCTAAGTTACCCGAAGTTGTACGCCAAACAGGAGTTGCTATAACAAAACAATCGAGCGGGATTGTTTTAGCAATGGCGTTGTATAGCCCAGATGACCGTTACGATGATACGTTCATTAGTAATTATGCTGATTTGTATGTATTAGATTCGCTCAGACGTATCAAAGGAGTAGGAAATATTTTATCCTTTGGAGAACGTCGTTATGCAATGCGAATCTGGCTTGACCCAAATCGTCTTGCTAGCCGCAATTTAATGGCTCAGGATGTAGTTAATGCCCTCAATCAACAAAATTTGCAGTTAGGTATTGGTGCTATTGGACAACCACCTACTTCCGATGGGCAAATGTTTCAAATCGACTTGCAAGCTGATGGAAGACTACGAGAAGCTAAGGAGTTTGAGAATATTATCCTCAAGTCTGGAGACGACGGAACGTTAATTAAAATCAAAGATGTTGGACGAGCAGAACTGGGAGCAGAAAATTACAGTACATTTGCTCGCTACAATGGCAAAATTTCTGTGGGCTATCAAATTATTCAAATTCCTGGCAGTAACGCTCTAGAAATTGCATCAGCAGCGAAGGCAGAAATGGCGCGACTTGCTTCTAGTTTCCCGCCAGGGTTAACTTATGAAATTCCTTATGATTCTTCAAGATTTGTTGAGGCATCTTTCCGGGAAGTAGTCAAAACCCTAATTGAATCGATAGTGTTAGTTGTTGCAGTGATTTTCGTTTTCTTGCAAGATTGGCGTACTACTATTGTTCCCGCTATTGCAATTCCCATTTCTCTAATTGGTACTTTTGCATTTGTGAAAGTGTTTAATTTTTCGCTTAACAGCTTAACTTTATTTGGTTTAACACTAGCAGGGGGAATAGTTGTTGACGATGCAATCATTATTGTTGAAGATGTAATTCGCTTGCTTGAGGAAAAAAATATTACTCCCCGTCAAGCTGCTTCTGAAGCCATGCATGAATTATTTGGCGCCGTAATTGCAACGTCGCTTGTATTGATGGCAGTATTTGTTCCAGTTGCATTTTTTCCAGGGACAACTGGACAACTCTACAAACAGTTTGCACTCACGATTGCATTTTCAATTACGCTTTCGACTTTTAATGCAATTACTCTCAGTCCCGCTTTATCAGCTATGCTGCTACGTCGAGGACAACAGGTGCCTTCTAAGTGGCTGAACTGGATTTTTACTCTTATCAATAACGGTTTGAATTGGACTGTTCAAGTATATTCGCGCGCGCTGAGTAAGCTGATTCGATTTAAAGCTTTTGTATTAATGTTGTTTACCATGTCATTAGTGGTTACAGGCTGGCTGTATTTGCGTGTTCCACAAGCATTTTTACCGGAGGAAGACCAGGGGTATTTTGTCAACTTGATTCAGGCACAGGACGGTGTTTCGTTAAACTACACTCGCCAAGTAGTTACTAAAGCTGAAAAAGAATTGCTCAACGTTCCTGAGATTGAAGGTGTTTTTGCAATTGGGGGAGTTAGTTTTAGCGGTAACACTCCCAATCGCGGTTTGATTATGACTCCACTCAAATCATGGTCAGAACGGCAAAAGCCAGAGCAATCCGTATCCGCAATTCTCAATCGAGTTCGGGCGCCGCTAATGGGAATTCCGGAGGCGCCTGTTCTTGCAGTTAATCCTCCAACTATTCAGAGTCTTGGTAGCGTAGGGGGTTTCGTGTTTCAACTACAAGACCGAAGCCAGCAAAGCAATCGAGATATTGATGCACTCGATAAAATTAAGAACGAGCTAGTTAGTCGCGCCAATAAAACTCCGGGATTGCAAGGTGTTTTTAGTACTTATACTACCAACGCTCCCCAGTTAACGATAGAAGTAGATAGAAACAAAGCTGAAGCGTTGCAGATTCCTATCAATGAAATTTTTAGTACACTACAGACTTTTATCGGCTCGCGCTATGTAAATGATTTTAATGAATTCGGTCGAACTTACCGCGTTTATGTGCAAGCAGACTCACAATTTCGCTCCAACCCAAAAGATGTCGGCCGTTTGTATGTACGCTCAAGAACTGGCAACATGATTCCTCTTAGTAACGTTGTAACAATTAAATCAACAACTGGGGCACAAACAATAAATCATTATAATCTGTACCGCTCGATTGAAATTAATGGAGCAACCGCTCCTGGTTTTAGTTCCGGTCAAGCAATTCAAGCAATGGAAAAACTTGCATCTGATATTTTGCCAGCGAATTTTGGGTTTGAATGGTCGGGTATTTCATTAGAAGAACTTGAATCTACTGGTCGGGTGCCAATTATTTTTGGTCTAGGAGTATTTTTTGTATTTTTGGTGTTAGCAGCGCAATACAATAACTTTATTGACCCGTTGATTATTATGCTTGCTGTTCCCTTAGCAGTGTTAGGAGCTTTAATTGCTCAATCACTACGAGGTTTATACAACGATGTATACTGTCAAGTTGGTCTAGTTATGCTGATTGGATTAGCCAGCAAAAATTCGATTTTGATTGTAGAATTTGCTAACCAGCTACGAGAAGAAGGTCTTTCTATTACAAAAGCAGTTGTACAAGCCGCACAAGCAAGATTACGCCCTATTTTAATGACAACTGTTTCCAATTTATTAGGAAGTTACCCGCTCCTTGTTGCTACAGGTGCTGGTTCATCTAGCCGACTTTCATTAGGGACGGCTGTTTTTGGGGGAATGCTTATTTCAACTTTATTGAGCTTATTTGTAGTGCCAATACTCTACATAATAATTATTAAGATTCGTGTTTCAGTTGGCGCCCGACTTATTTCCAAATACTAAGCATTGGGTAGAACTGAAGGCGGGTTTAGATTGTTTGACTCTGATGTTTTATCTCGCCTACATTTTATCAAACGCGCGCAAAGTCTTGGGTTAAGTTTATCAGAAATTAAAGATTTGTTATCAGTTCATGACCAAGGTGATTTGCCTTGCGACCATATAAAAGCTAGACTGCAAGATAAAGTGGTAGCAATTAATAAGCAAATTCAAGAGCTTCTGATGTTTAAACAAGAGTTAGAGAGTCTTCTAAACACTCAGATTCCCGACTTCACAGAAGTTGTCGGGAATCTTGTTGGATATGACTCTATTTACTGATTAAAATTAAACCGACCGTTAACTTTTTCACCGCTAATATCCGCATTAACTCTGACTTGATATTGCCCAGCGGCGCCTTTATCTAACTTTGCAGCATAGTGTTTACCTTTAGCATCATAGGTTAGGGGGACAGTCTTTTGTTTTCCATCTGGCGCCTGAATATCAGCCGTAACTTTGGCATTGGGAACAGCTTCGTGTTTATCCCCACTTAATAAATATAAATCTAAGTGAGTTGCACCATCTTCTTTTTCAGGTACTAACTCCAAGTGATATTTTCCAGTTTCGACAACTTGACCTCCTTTACTGCTCTGAGAATGGTCACTATTTTTCTTGTTATTTGCTACAGTTTCTGTTTTTGATATAGTTTCTGGGGTACTACTATTTGTACTGCTGCTATCTGAAGCTTGGTTGCTACAGGCGCCTAAAAATAATCCTGCACTCGCTAAAACCACAAAGCCTAATTTAAATAATTTCATTAACTGACTCCCCATCAATTATTAATTGGGTAAAATATGTTTCAATCCGGACTACTCGCGCATAGGTTTAGTGTTATATCTAATATCTCAAACCAAAATGAAATCAAGATGAAATTTATGACTTTCTTAAAGTATTCATAAAAACTGCCTTGTCGAAACCGTATTAATTCTGTTTATACAAGGTTTCAATATTTACCACTCCAGACGCAGAGGGCACAGAGAGGGGGTGGCAGCAACTCCCTAGAATTAATGACAGGTCGCACTATTGTTTCACATCATAAGTTTTACGTATATTCTTTCTTTGTGTCCTTTGTCCCTTTGTAGTTCATTTTTCCTCTGCGTTCTCTGTGCCTCTGTGGTAAAAAAAGAAATTAGCTACATATGCATCAAAAACTGCTCCTCTTTAACTTCCTTTATTTTCTTTGGAAATAGATATTTACCAAACTTTGCATATAGTGCAGGTAAAACCACCAAAGTTATTGCTGTTGAAGTAAACAACCCACCAAAGACAACTATAGAAAGTGGTTGTAAAAGTTCTTGTCCTGGTCCACCTTGTAGTACCATTGGCGCCAAACCCAAAGCGGAAGTTAAAGCCGTCATCAAAATTGCATTAAGTCGTTCCATTGACCCTTTAACTATAATATCCTTCAACGCCATTCCTTCGGCATACTTACTATTATAATTATCTACCAATAACAAACCGTTACGAGTTGCGACCCCAAATAAAGAAACAAAACCAACCAAAGACGCAACCGATATAACTCCTCCAGTTAACGCTACTGCAATTACACCCCCTACCAAACCAATTGGTAAATTAATCATTATCATGATAGTAGAAGGGATAGATTTAACCGAAAGATACATGAGTACTGTGATTGCGACAAAGGCAATGATACTGTAAACAAGAATATTCTGAGTCGCGCGCTCTTCTGCTTCAAACTGACCAGCATACTGAATAAAATAACCCGTAGGAACTTGGACATTGCGTTTGACTTTAGTTTCAATTTCGTTAACAATCGAGCGTAAATCTCGACCTTTCGCATTTGCTGAAACTACAATTAAGCGCGAAACGTTTTCACGATTGATTGTGTTGGGTCCAGTACCATTATCAATTATGGCGACATTGCCTAGAGGAATTTTACTTCCCTGTGGGGTATCGATTAATAAATTCCGAATCGTTTCTAAGTTTTGCCGTGCTTCTGGTTTCAACCATACTACTAGGTCAAAAGATTGTTGATTTTCTAAAACTTGAGAGACTACCTGACCGTTGAGCGCAGTTTCAATAATGCTGGAAATATCTCCAACAGAAAAACCGTAGCGACTAGCTGCATCTCTGTCAAACTTGATTTGAATTTGTGGTACAGGAATTTGAGGTTCAAGCAGTAAATCTACAACTCCATCAACAGTTTTCATTTGTGCTTCTACTTGTTCCCCTATTTTCCGAAGTTCTGCTAAGTCGGAGCCAAAGATTTTCACAGCTATAGCACTTCGCACCCCAGATAACACTTCATCCATCCGGTGAGAAATAAATCCGCCAACGTTTGGCGCCGCACCTGGTATTTTATTAAACTCTTGACGCAATTTTTCCAAAGTTTTCGAGCGGTTTTTCATCCCTTCTGAACTAAGTTCAATATCCACATGTGCCAAATTAACACCTGCTGCATCTGCATCTCCCGCCGCGCGTCCCGAACGTGTTTGAATAAACTTAAATCTACGGTCATTTTTCAATGCTTCTTCTACTACATAGCCAGCTTTTGTAGTTGCTTCTAGAGATACACCAGGATATAAGCTTAAAGTATTTACCATTGTTTGCTCTTGAAACTCTGGCAAAAACGCTCTACCAAAAGAAGGAATAATTGCAATGGAAGCTACCGTTAAAAATAATGCAATACCAATAATTAATAATGAATTACGGAAAGAGAAATTTAAACAGCTATTATAAATAGACTTACATAATCTTGCTAACCAGGGTTCTCGCTTCGTCACCTTAACGTTAGGTAATAAAATTGCACATAAAGCTGGGGAAACTAGAAGCGATTCTAAACTAGAAATTACTACTATCACTAGGTAAGAAATACCCATCGGTGTAAAAATTCTTCCTTCCACACCAGGTAAGGTAAAAATTGGTGAGAAAACAATAATCCCAATAATTGTGGCGCCAATTAAAGATTCTCTTACTTCCTCAGAACCTTCAAAAATAATCTCTAACGGTGGTAATGGTTCAGCAGAAGTTTTATTTTCGCGCAATCGTCTATAAGTATTTTCACCGTAAACAATAGCATCATCAATTGCCGTACCAATTGCTACTGCCAAACCACCTAAAGTCATAGTATTGAGTCCAATACCCAACCATGAAAGCGCTAATAATCCGAACAGTAATGTTAAGAAAAAATCTAATAAACATACTGTCAGAGTACGCCAATTCATGAGGAAAGGAATTAGAATTACTGCTGCAATAATACTACCTTGAACTAACGATGAACGAACGTTATTCACAGAAGATTCTATATAACTATCTTGGCGAAATGTCGTAGTTACTTTGATTTCTCTGGGTAAACCAGCTTTAATTTCTTGCATTGCCGCTTCTACCGCGCGCGATACAGTAGGAGTATCAGCAAGTGGCTGCTTATTAACCATCAAAATAATAGCTGGTTTGCCATTAAAACTACCATCACCGCGTTTAATGGCGCCTCCAATTTGTACATCAGCGACATCTTCTAATCTAACAGGTACACCATTACGTGAAGTGATAGTTGATTTTTTTAAATCTTCTATAGATTCAATTCGTCCAATCCCACGAATTAACTTTTCTGTATCTGGCGTAATTAAATAACCACCAGGTGCGTTAACATTTGCGGCTTTTGTAGCATTAGTAACTTGCTCTAAAGAAACATTAAAAGCTGCCAACTTCGTCGGGTCAACTAATACCTGATATTGTCGAGTATCACCACCAAAAACTAATACCTGACTTACACCCGGAACAGCTAAAAGACGATTTGTAACTTGCCAATCAACAATTCGCCTAATTTCCATTAAAGAAGTGCTGAGTGCTGAGTTCTGAGTGCTGAGTGTATTATTGCTCGATTTGTTATTTTCTTCGATGGTAAAAGCATATTGGACGACTAAACCGACAGGTGAAGTGGTGGGGGAAATTTGCGGTGTTTCTACTCCTGGTGGTAGTTTGCTTGTAGCTTGTTGTAGTCGTTCGGTAACTAGTTGACGTGCTTGATAAATTTCTGTACCCCAATTAAATATTACCCTGACCGCAGAAATTCCCGCCGCACTTGATGAGCGAACTGCCGTGACTCCTGGTGTACCATTAATTGCGCTTTCAATTGGTAAAGTAACTAAAGATTCTACTTCTTCCGGCGCCAGTCCTGGTGCTTCGGTTTGAATTTCAACTTGTGGTGGTGCAAAAGGTGGTAGTACATCTAACGGCATTTGAGGAATGACGTAAAATGTCCATAATGAAACAATAACCGTAGCTAAAACGACGAGCCAGCGTCTGTCAATCACCCACCTGACAATGTTACTAAGCATTTTAGATTTTTGTAATTTGGCACTTGTAACCAGAAAATCACGCGCGGCGCCTATTTATAGTTTTCCAGGTGGTAATGAAATTACGATGAAATTTTGATTTGATAGGCTTTATAGCATAACTATGCTGATATGCTGTTTTAGGTTAAATTTTAGACACCATCAAAGGTCAAATATGTCAACAATTTTTCACATTATTAGGAAAGAAGCATGGAGAAATACTAAGGAGGCAAAGATTTATGCACCAGAGTCACTTTATTCAGAAGGGTTCATACATTGCTCTACTTTGGAAACAGTTGTTGAAGTCGCTAACTATTTATTTAAAGGTCAGTCCGATCTGCTGTTGCTCTGTATAGACCTTGACAAGGTTGAAGCTAAAGTTTTGTTTGAGAGGGTTGGGCAGGAAGAGAGATGGGTCTTCCCCCATATCTACGGTGCATTGAATGTTGATGCCATTATCCAGGAAATAGAATTTAAGCCTGATTCTAATGGATTATTTTCTCTGCCACCTCAAATTACTACTACTTAAGTTTTATGCATCAAATTTGCACTGAATTTTATGCTAGCAGATTTCAAGCTCGCGGTATGAAACACAGTTCTTACCCCCTGCTTATTGAGTTTCGTTATTATCATGCTTCTTAACCTGCACTCCTGTCCTAGATAAACTTGGATGCTTGTGGTTATCTATATAAACTTCACTATCAAATTTTAAAACCTCTTCACCAGCACTACGTACTGCAACTAACTCTTCGCGCGTTCGACGACTCGACCAAAAACTACCTGCAGCAAAAGCGGCGCCACTTACTCCTATCCCACCAACCCCTAATAGCCATAAAGGTATTGGCAAGTTGTTATTTTTAACTTGAGTCTCTTCTGGGTGGGAATGTTCGTCTGTTGTACCACCTCGTAAAGATTGTGCATAGAGTTGCGGCGCCCGTTGTGTAACTATTACATCACCATCAAACAAACCGCTTTTGATTTCTACCATGTCACCGGATGTTTGCCCTAAAGTAACTTCGGTAGCTTGGTATGCATTGCCATTTTGTATATAGACAAGTTTTTTACCGTTTGCATCAACTACAGCAGTTGTAGGAATTGCGGTAATAGGTGTGCTAGTTTTATTTGTGAGAATTTCTAGTTCGGCAAACATTCCCGGTTTGAGTTGTCCACTAGCGTTTTCAATCTCAGCTTGTACTGGTACTACTCGCGTTTCCCCAGATACCAATGCCCCAACCCGCGATATTCTGCCAGAAAAGGTAGTGTTAGGTGAACTCGCAACTTTCGCTCCTATTCTTTGACCGACTTTGATTTTTCCTAAATCTTTCTCATAAATATTGGCTGTGGCAAACACTCTACTATCATTGCTAATGGTCATTAATTTGCCACCTGCATCATTAAAAGTTTGACCGATGGTAACTTCACGGTCAATAACTCTGCCTGATATAGGCGCCGTCACCGTTACCAAACCTTTAGAGTTGGGAGCATTGCCAATTTGTTGCAGTCTCGTATTGTAAGTGCTATCACTTAGACGTAAATGCTCTTGCGCTACTTGTAAAGCTGATTGCGCGCGTTTCATTTGAGCTTCGGCTTCAATAACATCGCGTCTGTTATTAGCTGTGGTGAGTTTAGCGCGCGCTTCTGCTAATTGAGTTTGAGATTCTAATGCATTGCGACTCGGCAAGGCGCCTGCATCTGCTAACTGTTTATCTTTATTATATTTTTCAGTAGCAAATAAGACTTGACTTTGTGCAGTAGCAATTTCAGCATTAGCTATTTGCACATAGCGTTGATAATTTTGTTGAGCTAATTTTAAATCTGTTTGTGCTTGTTGTAATGAAGCTGTTGCATCTGCACGTTTTTCTTGAGATTCAACGCGCAATGTTACTAAATCTGGACTTGTTACCACAGCAACGGGTTGACCTTTTGTAACTGTGGCGCCGGGTTCCACCAATAACTCAACCACTTTGGCGCCAGTTATTGGAGTAGTAACTTCTACTTTTTGACTGGGTAAAGTTTCAATTTGTCCGGTAGCTTTTATTCCTACCGCTAATGGTTGACGCTTGACCAACTCAGTTTTAATACCTAGTCGGTTAGCTGTTTGGGCATCAACTTGTACTGAACTAGGTTTTGTATCACCCCCGCTTTTAAATTCGTTCCCATGTCCACCATGTGCCAAAACAACTGCTGGACTTGCCAGTAATACCAAATTTATGAGCGTGCCAGAAAGACGATGAATTGCTTTTTGTGGTTGGTTACGGTTAGAGAGTCCCATCGCGCTATGCAGTGTCCTTTGGTTATTAGGGTGCTTGGTTGGGAAACCCGCACCACTTACTTTACAGCTTTGCAGATAGATATGAAATTAGGATGAAATTTATCCCTACTTTGGATATGAGGCAAACAGACAGAGGAAATTAATTTGGTTATAGATGAATTTAAAAAAGAAGATGATGAAGAGTAGAATTTATCCCCCGAAATTAGGGGGATTCTTAATAAATTGCTATAGCTTACTTTTTATACCAAGCGGGAGACGCCATTGTTTCATTTGACTAATTTCTGCTTGCTGCGAGGAAATAATATCCTGGGCAAGTTTTTTAATTTCTGGGTGCTTGGACTTACTTGCTGCACCTAAGTCTCGATTACAAGCCACATGTAAGGTAACATAGCAAGATTGCCGTAAGTTCTTGTTCAAATTCTTCATTGACTGCCAAACTTGGTTCTGCGGCAGCAGCATGAATTAAAGATTCAAGCGAATGAGCGAGCATAAATGCAGCCAAATCTAGGTTTTGAGGTTGGATTTGATTACGTTGAGTCTCAAGATAACTCCGAATTAAAGCTTGAACTCGTTTCTCAACGTCATTTAGTTTTTCCAGTTGTCCAACGCGCGGAACTTGTTTAATTAAAACCTGGTGTAGTTTCGGGTTAACTGTGTGAGCAGATATACAAACCTTAACTAGTTCACGTAAAGCAACTTCTAATGGCGCCTCTTGTTTATCTAAAAGTTTTGCTTCAATCATGCAAGTCATTGAATCAGCATGACGTTCAATCAGCGCAGCGATAATTGCTTCCTTACTTGGAAAGTATTGGTAAAGCGAGCCAATACTCACTCCAGCACGCTCTGCAATTTTATTTGTGTTAGTACTTTCATGCCCAGACTCAACCAAAATGTGAGTAGTTGCAATCAATATAGCTTCTACAGTTTCCTTCGAGCGTTCCTGTTGGGGTAGTTTACGGGGTTTTGTGCGTTCGGATTGCGGCATTAAGTTTGCTCTGAAAATGCGAGTTGTCAATATGAGTTATTGCGAACATACTAATACTATAAATTGAGCATGAAGCTGCAAATAATTAAATCCCCCCCTGCCCCCCCTTAATAAAGCTACGGTGTACACACATCTTTTTATCCTTCTTATATTCTCTCTTTGTGTCCTTTGTGTCTTTGTGGTTTACTCCTTTAATAAACCACTGCATGTCACGTAAACCGGAGGTTTTCCCGTTATCCGAAGGATATCCGCTTATGGTAGGGTAGGGCACAAAGGAAGAGAGGATAGTTTGGGGTTATCAGCAGTAACTATAAATCATAGTATTTCATAGGATTATTGATTTAAAAACCTCGAAAAACCTATGAATAAGGTAAGAAAAATAAAGCGTATCTTTATATAGAAATGGTATTAGGCGCCCATGAAATTGAGAAAGATTATAATTGCAGGTGCTGGAATTGGTGGGTTAAGCGCAGGAATTGCTTTACGAAGACTTGGCTTTGAAGTCGAAATCATAGAAATTGCTTTTAATTTATCACCCATCGGTTGGGGACTTGCACTTGCACCTAATGCGTTATTTGCGTTGAGTCATATTGGCTTGGCAGAGTCCGTAATCCAGGCAGGAAGTGTAATTCGTCGGGTGCAAATGAAAACTTGGCTTGGAAAAACATTAAAAGAAATTCCTTTAGAAACTTTAGAAGCAAGAACTGGCGGTTGTGTTGTGACTTTAAACAGAAGTCGTTTACATGCATTGCTTCTAGAAGTATTTGGTGAATCTGGATTGCATTTGGGAAATGCAGCGTCTTGTTACACGGAAACAAAAAAACAGGTTGTACTGACTTTAGAAAATGGTCAAGAAGTTGAGGGAGATTTACTAATTGGCGCCGATGGAATTCGTTCATCTATACGACGACAATTGTTTCCCCACGCCAAAATACAGTATCGCTACACAGCTTGGCGTGGACTTTGCTCTGCTGCAAAACTGACTAATGGCACTTATTTATCTGTACTGGGTCGTGGTACACGTTTCGGTTGTACACATACAGGTGATGGAAACCTGTCCTGGTATGCGACATATTTGGCGCCTGAAAATCAAGTAATCACATCACCGCAAGCCTCACTCAAGCGTTATCAAAATTGGTGTTCGCCAATACCCGATATCATTAATAGCACTTGCGATAAGGCTATTTTGCATACTTTAGTTTACGATGCTGAACCTCTGAGTACATGGAGTAGCCAGCGTGTAACTTTACTTGGAGACGCAGCACATCCAATGACACCTGACATGAATCAAGGTGCAGGTCAAGCGATAGAAGATGCGATTATTTTGGCATCTTCTCTTGAGAAAAGTTCAACTTTACAAGAAGCATTAAAATTATATGAGTTTTATCGAATCAAGCGAACTTCTAAAATCGTTAAACAATCACGTCAGTCCGGTCAAATCGAACACAGTCAAAACGTTATAAGCTGTAGCCTGCGTAATGCAATATATTATTTGACACCAGTAGATTTACTTTTGAAACAGTTGGTAATTGCATCAAAATTCGATAATATTTACTCCCGTTAAAGAATACTTTGTATTATTGCCTACTTTTTATACCAAGCGGGAGGCGCCATTGTTTCATTTGACTAATTTCTGTCTGCTGCGAGGAAATAATATCCTGAGCAAGTTTTTTGATTTCTGGACGCTTGGACTTACTTGCTGCATCTTTTGCCATTGTCAAGGCGCCTTCATGGTGAGGAATCATCGCATCGATAAAGCGCAAGTCAAACTCGTTATCAGCTACACCCAAGTCCATTTTCATCATCATCGCTTGCATTTGCTCAGATGTCATATCAACAGTTTTCTTCAGCTTTGCATCGTAAGCTACAAGTTTATTACCAGAAGAAGGATACCAAGCTTGGCGCCACTGCTTTAGTTGGGCAATTTCTTTATTTTGAGCCTTTATAATATCGTTTGCCAGCTTTTTAATTTCTGGACGCTTCGATTTTTGCAGCGCGTCCTTTGCCATTATTACGGCGCCTTCATGGTGTGGAATCATCGAGTCAATAAACCGTAAATCATAATTTGCATCGGCTGGACCCAAATCCATGCTATGATTCATTCCACCATGATGATGCATACCATCGTGATTCATACCATCGTGATTCATACCACCTTGCTTATCGGTAGCTTCGGTTGCAGTGGAATTATTTGATTGAACCTGATTTTGAGATGCAGTAGTGGAACAAGCAGTTAATAATCCTGCTGTTGAAGCAATTATCGTAAGACTAAACGCTACCAAGCCTGTTTTCAAGGAATTAGTTTGCATAAATAATAAAATTCATTTAATACGGGAGCATGTACCTATTATCAACTCTCCAGTTAGCTAGAGAGTCAAGCCTATGTTCGGTTATTACTGTCTGTAATATCCAGTCTGCCTTTCAAAGATGAAATTAGAATGAAATATATAATTAATTATGTAGGTTGGGTGGAGGCTAAAGGAACCCAACATGATGTTGGTGTTGGCTTCCGCGAAGCGAAGCCAACCTACAAGTCTTAATATTTAATTTATAAATTAACTTTTAATGATGGATAATTATACCACAATATGAAAATAGGACAAAAATTTAATTCTCTTACTTACACTGAATATATACACATAATAGATAATTATAAAAAGTTTTCAGATTTTAATACGTTAGCATTGTTTCGCTCTCTCGTTGAAACTAAAAAGCTAGATTTAAATCAGAAGCTGGAAATCAGAGATTATGCTAATAAACAATTTCAAAAATCTTTTGATTTTTTACAGTTGAAAGACCCTGACACATATTTATCCTTAAAAATACTTGGAGAAAATCTGACAATTGCAGACGAATCTAAAATCTGGGAAGACATCCGTGTTAATCAAGAAAAAATACTGAAAGACAAAAAAATCAAGCATAGAAATTTTGGGCAGTATTCAAAACATAATTGCGGATACGATTCTTGCCCATATAATGGATTGATGATAAAACAAGGGTCTTCCCTAGTAGAAGCGAGTATGCGATTTAAGAGCGATAAATGTAAAGCTGGAAGTATTTTAAAATCAGATAATCATAAAAAGCAAAGAAAAATAATGAAACAGCTAATTCAACAAGAGTTAGCTGACGAATAAAATATAGAAGCTTTTAAGTAGCAGGCTTAGGGGGAATCTGTAACTTTTGCAATATTTGCTCTAAGCCCGCACTTATACACAAATTTGATTTAATTTTGTTGTAACCAGTTGTTTAAATCATCAATACCAGTAAAATCTAACAACGCTTCGCCAAGTGCTTCTAACTGTGTTGAACTCATAGACTCAATACGTGCGCGCACTTCGGGCGATAATTCTCCACATCGTCGTGACAGTTGCCGTAAAATCAGCCCTTGTTCACCTTCTTGTTTGCCAAGCCTGTAACCAATCCGTTCACCTGTGGTAAGATAAGGCATTGTTTGTTCCTCCTCAAACTGTTTTAACTCTTTCCAAAACTCGTTTTCCAGCTTCTCTGGTAAGATCATAACCCAGTCTATAAATCTATATAGGTTACGAATATCCTGTTCGTCAAGTCCTTTTTCGTACAGCTTACGTATCAAACTAAACTTCGACTCTTTACGCTGTTTGGGCTTCCTTTGTGTTTCCTGCATTTTCAGGTGTGCCATTACTACGTGAGCAAACACGTTATCGCTGGCTTCGAGTTCTGACCATTTATCCTTGTAATCTAAAAGCTTATTGCTTCCAAATTGAAAATCTAGGCTTGTACCTGGGTAAGTGAAGCTGAAACCTTTTGGGCGCCAGTCTTTACTGTTATCACACAATATCGCCAAACTAATTGCTGGTTTGCCAAACTTGTCAAAAATTCGGAAGTTATACGTAAACATACGTATTTCAAAGCCCTTTTCAGGCTTGGCTTGAATCTCAATATGTATCAGTAACCACAATTCTTCCCCTTTATGCCCCCATACTTTGACTAATTTATCTGCATATCGCTTACCTTGTTTGGCTTTACGAGAAATTTGCTGGAACTCCTTATCTAAAAACTCATACTTACGACTCCAGTCGATAATACTCGCAGTTTCAGGAAAGAAAAACATCATTGCTTGAGCAAAATATGTTTCGAGGATTTCCTTCCAAGGTGAATCATTATCCACGCGCTTTTTTCTAAGTTGAGTAGTCGTATTTTTATTAGTCTTTTTATTACTCATAAATCAATTCCGTGGGTAGTGCAAATGTTTTTCCATTAAAGGATTAATTTTGCATTTAAACAATACGCACGAAATAATTTAGAAAATGAACTAAATTGATATATAAATTTTATACAAGTATTCACAGGCTAAAAATCGTTCCAAGTGTGTCAAAAGCTTTGAAATATCAATGAAATTATACCTAACTGAAGATAGTGATAAACTCATTATTTATTACTAAGGAAAATGCATAAGTAAAAAAAGATGCATGAATTAAGTACTTTTATGGTGAAAATAGTTGTTTTTAGTATTTATAGTTACTGGCAGAATAACAGCCTGGAAGGCTGTTCCACAAGAAAAAACTAATCAACCATCCGTTACATCCGTTACATCCGTTGCTAAAGGCCATTTCCAATTAAAATAAACGGCGCCCAATAATAAGGATGTGCATACCCTACATTAACTTTTTTGCCTGGGTTATTTGGTGGTATTATTTCCAAACCGCGTTTATCTGAACTCTGTTGATTTTGTTTACCATTCAACATACTTAGCTGTGCTTGTCGCAATGCTTCGGCTTTAGTGATGGGCGCCTTTCCATCTAAATTTTGGTAGAATTGCTGCATTAATTGTGCAGTGCTAGGGTCATCGACTTGCCATAATGAAGCAATAGCAGCTTTGGCGCCTATTTCTTGCATTCGATAACCAAAACCCAGAATTTCCTTACCGTCACCAAAACCACCTAACCCAGTTTCGCAAGCACTCAGTACAATTAAATCAACATTCGGTAAATTCCAAGATTTTACGTCACGTAATGTTACATATTGCCCATTACCTAATAAAATCACAGAATCTTCAGGTTTGCCATCGACAAATGCAGCATGGGTGGCTAAGTGTACTATCGAATAATCGTTCATTTGGTAAACGATGTCTTGGTTGAATTGGTTGTTTACTAGTTTAGTGCTTCCCGGAATTTCTGCAGCAATACCATCTACTTCTTTTGCTGCATATTTTAATCCTCTAAATGTTTCTTTGGCGCCACCTAATGGTACAGTAACGCTACGATTAGTATCTGTAAACGCAGCAGTCAAAACTTGTTTTTTGGCTTGGGGTTTTGTATTCAAGTCCATTAAGCTGAGTGCGGTGATATTATTTATACCGAAGCGCTCAACTAACCATTGTTTACCGTCGTATAAAGCTGCCAAAGGAACATAGCGTAATTTGCCATCGGGTGCAAAGATGATAGTTTTGGTTTTTGCTTGTGCTAAGTCGTTTTCAAGTGGTTGAATTAATAATTGATATAGTTTATTGGCGTTAACTTTGGCATCACTACCTGGACTTTGTAAATCTTTTCGGAAATCTTCGATGGTTTTATTGAGTTCTGCTTCGGAAATTTTAACTGTACGGTGAACTAAAGAAGTATAAGGTGTGACTAATACTAGTTCTAACCTGTCTGGTAGAACTAAAGGATAAACAATTACTGCATCTTGTTGCAAACGCTTGAGATTATCTTGTAAACGTCTTGCTTGCTTTTGCGGGTCAAAGTTTTCTCCACCAGTAATTTGACGTAGTTCTTCGATACGTTTTGTCACTTCTGGATTTTTAAAAAATTCTCCATATTCTTGAAGAAGCTTTTCTTGGGTTTTCCGCAGTTCGATAATTCGCTGCTGCTGGGTACTACTACGTTTGTCGCGCGGAATGGTTTCTAAGTCGTTGAGTTCTTTGCCAAGTGCAATAATTTGATTTTTCGCACTGCTATCAACAGATGACCCCGCGCGTAAATAATCTTGAACTTCTTGATATTTGAGTAGCTCTAATACCTGTTGCGCTTCTGCGGTACGTCCCTGTTTGAGTAATAAGTCGGCGTATTGACGGTAAATATCAGCCCTTTTAACTTTATCAAAATCTATCGTTGCCAGTAAATAAGATGATTGGAGTTCTTGTGGTAGTCCTTGAATATTACGACGCACGCTTTCTATCTGGTTAATAGCTTGACGGTAATGTTTAATTGCCTCATTGGGTTGATTTAATGCTACGTATGATTTACCTAAACCCGCATAAATACCCCAGTCACTACTTGTGATATCTGTTTTAATGGCTAATGCTGCCTGGTATGATGATATTGCATTTTGTGGGCGCCCAAATTTTTGATGTAAGTCTCCTAAAAGAGCGTTTGCTGATTTTTGCCAAACAGGGTTTTGAGTTTTTTGAGTAAAAGTTAAAAATGCCTGCGCTTCTTGCATTGCTCCGCTATCATTACCCGACTGTCCATACCCAATACTAAGCATTCGATGAGCAAAAGCTTCTAAAAGCGGGTATTTTATTGATTGAGAAATTTTTAAAGCTTGTTGAGATAACTCTACAGTCTTGGCGCCCGAACCTTGAGCAAAGTGAATAGCAGCAATACTTAATAAAGCATTACTTTCGCTAAAGCGGTTTTTGAGTTGTTGTGCTGTTGTTAAAGCTTGCTGATAATATTCTCTGGCTTTGTTATAATCTCCTAAACTAATATAAATATCACCCAAGTTGAATTGAGGAGATATTAAAGCAGGTGGACTTTTAAGTGTTTGAGCAATTTTTAAGCTTTGCTGTGTGAAACTTAAAGCTTGCTGATAATCATTCAGCGCGCTGTAATAGTAACCGAGATAATTTAAAGCACTTGCTTCAAGCTGTGGACTTTTGAGTTCTCTTGCTATCTTCAACGCTTGTTCTATATAATTCTTCGATGTCGGATAATTACCGAATACACGATAAGCGTTACCTGCATTAATTAATAATTCAGCTTCACCTGTACGGTTGTTAGTTTTACGTGCGAGTGCAATAGCTGGTTCAGTTAACTGAGCAACTTTTTGAAAATCACCTAGTGCTGTATAAATATCACTAAGTGTAGATGATGCAGATACTTCTCCAATGAAGTTTTTAATATTCCGCGATAATTCTAAAGACTTTTGTACTGGTTGTATTGCTTGTTCGTATTGTCCTTGGTTTTGATAAACGCGCGCGAGAAATAATAAGGCAAGAGCTTCATTACCAGGAGTTTTTGATTCTTGTGCAATACTTAATGATTGATTTGCAGTCTCTAAAGCTTTAGTTGTATTTCCTAAAGATATATAACTTTGAGTCACATCCCACAAGGCAGCCATTTCATAGTAACGAATTTTTGCCTTTCTTGCTACCACTAATCTACTTTGTGCAGTTGCAGCAGCTTTTTGATAATTGCCTTGTTGATTGTAAATCTTAAACAATATATCTAAGGCTGTATTTTCAAAATTAGGATTTTCCTTTTCTTTTGCACTCGCTAAAATTAGATTTGCTGACTCTATTGCTTCGCTTAATTTTCCTTGTTTAATGTAAGCATCACTCAGGTTGGCTAATGCGTCTACTTCAAGACTAGCTTCTTTGATTTGCTTTGCAATAGTTAAAGCTTGCTGACTAAGTTCTACAGATTTTGAATAATTTTTGTAACTAATGCTGTATAAAGAAGCTAACCGAATAAGTGCATCGGCTTCAAAATTTGCCTTCCTGAAAGATTGCGCGCGTTTTAATGCTTGCTGCGCAAATTCCAAAGCTTTGTCATATTCTCCCAAGTTCTGATAAGTCAGACTTAAACCTTTTAAAGCATTAAACTCTAATTGTTCAGCAGAACCTTGTAAAGAAGGGGGTAGCTTGCGAGTGTCAATTTTTGGTATTACTGCTAAAACTTCTTGGAATGTTTCAATTGCTTTTGGATATAAACCAACTACATTATAATTACTACCAAGACTCAGTAAATTATATCCCAAGCCGCGCGCATCATTTTGTTCTCGGCTTATTTCGACTTGTCGTAAATTAATTTCTGTCAGCTTGCGATTGTTGTTTTGTAATATATAAATATTAGCAAGACGACTCAGAGCTGATGATTCTTTATCAAGTGAGCGGTTTTTACGTGCGATATCTACCGCTTGCTCTAAAATAGTGATAGCTTTATCCTGTTCTCCTAACTCTTTATATGCTAAACCAAGGGCGCCTAAAGCATTAGATTCCGAATCAGGTTTTTTTAATTCTCTCGCTAGAGTTATAGCTGACTGCGATAACTCGACCAGCTTGGATAAATCTGCCTTTGCCTGAGAAGTTAATCCTTTAGCGCTATAATCTAAAACCCTTGTTTGATAAGAGTATATTAAAGACTCTAACACTTCAATCTCGCGAAGACGTAGTTGATACTGTCGTGTTATCACTAAAGCTTGCTGCTGAAACTCTATAGCAGTGTCAAATTTATTTTGCGAGTAATAAATATATCCTGTCAGCATCAGAATTTGAGATTCGAGCGCGCGCATCTCAGATTCTTTAATTATCGGTAATGCTTGATTAAAAAATTGCAGTGCTTGGTCTTGTTTATTTTGTAACACATATATAGAACCGATTGTAGCCAGAGTTCTACCTTCACCTGCACGGTTCTTTAACTCACGGTTCCAAGACAAAACACGTTGTGCAGATTCTAAAGCGCGCGGGTAATCTCCTAATTTGCGATAAGCTGTAATAAATCCAGCTAAGGTAATACCAGCTTGATATTTATCTCCGATATCTTGTTGTATCTGTAACGCGCGTGTTAGAAGTGTTAAAGCTTGTTTTGGTTGGTTTGAACCAAAAACGTAAACATTCGCAATACGACTAGTAGTTTTAGCTTCCCCCGCTTTATCTTTCACCGACTGACGAATAGCTAACGCTTGCTGCAAGACTTTTAAAGCTTCATCATATTGCTCTTTATTATAGTAAACCCAACCAATGTTATCTAACGTCTCTCCCTCTCCCGCTTTATCTTTTAATTGCCGACGAGTATTCAAAGCAGGTTGCAAAACTTCTAACGCTTTATCATATTGGTCTAACGCTAAATATACTTCACCTATATTATTGAGCGTTTGGGCAATTTTAGTTTGATCATTCAGTTGTTTGTAATTTTCTAATACCCGTAGATAGGTAGATAGCGCTTGCGGATATTGCCCAAGTCGGTATTGCTGCAACCCTTGTTGGAAAAGTTTATCTGTATCTGAGTTAGTTGATGGCGCCACTGTTTGAGCTAAGGCACCGGGTAGTAATAGATTATTATAGTTAACACAGTAGCTAAGTGAAAGCACTAAACTACCAAGAATAAGAGTTTTAAAACGAAACAACATGTCTAGATTCCTAAACGCAACGTGAGAATAAGTTTATTTATGTAAATCTATATTTCTCACAGTGTTAAACTCATGCAGTATTTTCAACTAGATGATTTAACATAAATTTCCGTAGGTTGGGTTGCCGCGTAAGCGTAACCCAACATCTTAACATCTACTTATCAAGTATCAAGTATCAAGCTAAAACACATTTATATAGCTTTAGTAAAAATTTAAATTTATGAAACGAACCGCGCTAGAGACGCTGCATAACACGTGCGCCTCTAAAGGAAGCTGTATATACACACTTCTATTCCCTATCTCCAATTTTCATTGAGGTTTGCTATTATACACCTACTTGGTTGTCTTGGTATCCTGTGCGCGTAAAGGTATAATTTGCTTCTTCAATTTTAATTGCACCTGATGCTCGCAATAACCATTCAAGAGAACCTGACGGAAAAGGAATATCTACTACCTCAATAGCTACAAGTAAAAGATTTGCCTCTTTTACAAAAGCGTCCCACCAGAACCAATATCTTTTGTCACTAGGTGAAAACCAACTTATCCAATCCATCACAGACCAAAGTTCTTCTTCTGTTTCACGTATTTGTTCTTCTCTAGAAAGTGTTTTCCACCTAGCCAAATTTTCCTCTTCCTCCTCTACTGTCATTTCTGGAACACAACGTTCAACAAACCATTTTGGTAACAACGAGAGCCACTCATCATCTGATGGCCAGTTTTTTTCATATTGACTAAGAACCACTGCTAATACCTCTCTACAATTTTGGAGAACTTGATGGGCATTTCCTGGGCAGTGAACATTAAATAAAATTAGTCCAGCACCTTCTACTTTATCTTCTGGGTCTGGTGCAGTAAATAAATGCCGTAACTCCGAAGCTGGTTTCATATTTACAACCTTTGCTACTACTTTATAATCATGATATATAGGCAGTTATAGCTCTATTATGCCAGTACCTTGGATAATTACACTTCGGAGCCTATCAATGTGTTCTTTAGTACGAAGACCATACTGGTCAGGCGCCTTCTTTATGTCAACCATTATCGGTTTGTCGCGATTAGTACTAATTCTACGTGAGCTACGCTCTTTAACTGCTATGGCACGTAATTCATCAACATAAGATTTAGGAACTTCAAAGGATTTGATTTGTGAAGGAGTATCTGGGTACTGTAATAGCCTTCTTTGCCAAAACTCGTCTGCCCTTGCCCTTTGCCCAAAGTTCAAAAATAATACATCGTCACCTTGGATGACAACCTCTCCTATTTCATTAATTAAGATCCTCGCATTTCTTTCACTCTCTACACGATAAACTCGAACTGTATCATCAGAAAAATTTCCGAAACCCTTACCTGAAGTAAAATTACTTCCAGAAGAACCTCCTTGACCAATTGCTGCGAAATTTAAGACAAAAGATGCGAAAATCATGTGATTCTTGAGAAGAGCGACCATGTAACAAATTAGTATATATTAGTCAAGATAAGCAACGCACACCCTTTAATATTGGTACAGCGATAGAATTACACGGGTTTAAATTATCAGAAGCACAACCATTATTTAAAGGATTAGAAGGTAAAGTCAGTAACCCTACTGCAGCAATGGCAGAAATATTAGCTTGGACTTCTGGACAACCATTTCTAACTCAAAAGTTGTGTAAGTTGATAATGAATATTAGCTCAAACCAAGAACATTCTCTCCAGCACACAGAAATATGACAGTTAGCGGCATTTGTACAAAAATACGTTATTCACACTTATTATGTGGGATTTACAGAAAATTGGCGCCCTTAATCCTCTAGAATATGCTTGTAATCAGGTGCGGGATTACTTACGGACAAACGTTGAGGTCAACCAGAAAGACCGTCATTTGTGTGAAGGCTTTATAGATTAACGCTAATCTGACTGTGCGCTTGAACCCGTAGCGGGTAAAGCACTCAACAGCAGCCTTCAGGATACGCGCGCTTTGAATGCATCAAATCAGCAGATTAGGATTAAAATCGTTGTATAGCTTATATAGGTAGAAAAATGGCATATAGCGATTTTACTCTTTCTAAGGCACAAAGCAGCTTTAATTTAACACTTGATGAAACTGGAGATTTATTTAATGATGTTAGTCCAGTTTCGCCATCAGAAACCTTAAAGCTCATATTAAGTGACTATATTCCTTTAGCAACTTCCATAGGAACTGAAAAAGCTCGTTCTGAGTTTTTAATTGCGCCAATTTTGGCTGACTTAAAAAAGTTATTAAGCAATAAGATATCATTGTTTTCTGGTAATGAATTTAATGTTGATGCGACAAAAGGGTTACAAGGATTTTGCGATTATATTCTTAGTGGGTCACGTGAACAACTTTTTATTTCGGCACCTGTAATGTTTATTTTTGAGGCGAAAAAAGAAGATATTAATGCAGGTCTTGGTCAATGTGTTGCGGCAATGATTGCAGCACAATTATTCAATCAAGCTAAAGCAAATGAAGTCAAGCGAATTTATGGTTCTGTTACTACCGGCACTAACTGGAAGTTTTTATTTCTAGAAGAAACAACTGTTTACATAGATTCTGTAGAATATTATATTAATCAGGTCGAGAAAATTTTAGGTATCTTATTGCAAGCGTTTCAGCCTATTGTATCTAAAAATTAACTTGCAAGACTTATACTACTTTGAGAAATCGGGATTTCGATTACAAACTCACTACCTGCTCCGGGAGAAGAAATACATTCAATATATCCTTTATGTTTATCGACAATAATTTGATAGCTAATTGATAATCCTAAACCAGTACCTTTTCCTATAGGTTTAGTTGTGAAAAAGGGGTCAAATAGTTTTGCTTTTACTTCTTCACTCATTCCAATACCATTATCTTTAATACTAATAATAATTTTATCCTTTTTCTGAATCTTAGTTTGAATAACAATCTGAGGGTGAGTAATTTTATTTTCTGGCATTCTCAAAGCATCAATGGCATTACTTAGAATATTCATAAATACCTGATTTAGTTGTCCTGCATAACATTCACATTCCGGTATTTTTCCATATTTTTTAATTATCTGAATTTCTGGGTTATTACCTTGGTGTTTTAGCCGACTTTGTAAAATTAATAAAGTACTATCAATTCCTTCATGGATATTTACTGGTTTCATTTCCGCTTCATCTAATCGCGAAAAATTACGTAAATTTAATACTATCTCTCTAATTCTCTCGGCGCCGACTTTTAAAGACTTAAGACTTTTGGGTAAATCTTCTCTCAAAAATTCAAAATCAATATCATTAATTTGAGCTTCAATCTTCTGACCTAATATAGGATATTCTTCTTGATAAAGTTTAACTAATTCTAATAAATCTTGAAAATAGTCATTAAGAACTGGTAAATTTCCATAGATAAAGCTAACAGGGTTGTTAATTTCGTGAGCAACACCAGCAACTAGTTGACCGAGTGAAGACATTTTCTCAGTTTGAATTAGTTGACTTTGGGTTTTTTGTAAATCTTGCAAAGTTGCTTCTAACTGTTGTGCTTGCGCTGTTGCCATTTCAGCTAGTTCTGCTTGTTTATTCAATGCTTGTTTCCGTTCGGAAATATCACGTAAAATTACTATATATTCGTTTAAAAAATCCTTTGAACGCTGAGAAACCGTTACTTCTATATAGCGTATATATTGATTATTTAATAATTCATATTCCCCGTGGCGCCATGAAGCAGGACTTTCTAAAAATTCTGGTATAAACTGGCTTATTTTTTTCCCTAACAAATCATAGTTGTCCAAACCAAAAAGTAATTCTACAGCAGGATTTGCTTGGTTAATAATACCGTTTTCATCAACGAGTAAAATAGTATCAGGAACAGTATCGAGAGCGGCAATCAACCGTCTTTCAGCATTTTTACGAGCTTCGTCAATTGCAGCGACTTGCTGTAAACTTGTCCAACTTGCAATAGTCACGCATATAAATGCAATTGTAATCGTAAGTAATATAAGTAAATTATCGCTTGCTCTACTAAATTTGCTCTCTAAATAATCCTGAGCTACCCATGCAGTAATAAAACTACCGCAAACAAAGAAAAGTAGAATTATAACTTGAACTGCCAATAAATTTTTACCAGGATTGTAATCTAACTTCTCTCTTCGCAACCACCAGTTACTGCAGAATATTCCTTTGGGATAGCGACGCACGATTCTATCAAAGATAATAATCATGAATGGTAGCAACAAGCCTATTATTAAGTCCCCCCAACTCCATTGCGTACCACCAACAACCAAAACCCACCCTTCAACTACGAATAATAAGAGCGAGAACCAAGGTAAAAAAGCCTCTAGTTTCCCACGTTGTAACCAACTACCCAAATGAATTGCCATCATTGAAACGACGTAGCTAGTACCAGTCACCATAACGAGGTGCGAAACATCTCCCCAAAACAAACAAATTAAAGCTATTACAAAAGTGAAGATGAGACTAGGCACAAATGTACCGCGACGAGTCACAACTTCAAAAACAGGAGACAAATGATCATCGATAGCTAGCTGATATAAAATTCGCGGACTATTGGAGACTGCTGTAACTGAACTTAATAAAACTCCACTCACAATCAAAAATGTTACTAGCGTCGAAGCTGAATTACCCCAAAAATAGGAAGCCACCCTTGACAAATTCAAAAAAGTACTATCTCCGAGGGTAGTATCATTAGCTAAACGTATCAGCAGCCAAGAACCACCGATATGAACAATTGGCATTAAAAATGCTGCTAACTTAAGAAACTGTAAAGTTGTCGTAGTGTTTTTGCTCTCGGCAATAAACGAGGAGGATGTTTCACCTGCATAAGCTGCATAAATAGCAATGAAATACCATTTTGCCCAATCAGTCACAGAGAGCGAGGTTGGTTGCAATATTTCTGGTGCAGGCAAAAAACCAGGACTTGCTGGAGATAAAGCCAACCATCCTAAACCCTGAACGCAGAAAACTACTAAAAAACCAACAGCAGGTAAAACAAAAAATAAATGCAGGATGCTTAAAGAACGAATACCGCTAAACGCCAGTAGAAACGGAATAATTGTGAATATAACTCGTAAGATATTCTCCGGACAATAAATATGCAGTTCGGATAGTTGAACTTGGATTAAGTCGCTCAAAACAATTGCATTCATTGGAGGTATTGATACCCACCCCATGAAATAACCAATTGCAGTATAACGGGCGCCCCTCGGATATTTTTTCAATAAGCGAGTAATATAGTTTGGAGTGCCACCTGCTACATCGGGATACAGCTTTCCCAAACGATACACATATAAATTCAGCAATACTGATACAATTGTAGCAGGCAACCATACCCATATTTCTCTTCCACCCAGTGAAAAATGTATACTTGATGCCGTTCCTAACCAAATTAGCAAACCACTCAGACCAAAACTGCCTGTTTCCAAACCACTCAAGCTTCGTTCTAGTTTCGGCGCCGAGTGAACACTGACGTTATTTCTGCTATTCGTGAAAGTAGGCATATGTTTAAATTGCTACATTAAATATTTATGTATTATATGCATGATAATCATAGTTTTTTATGTGTTTTAGCCTAAAAAATGATTTTTTGAGGTTTATTGGCAATCTTGAAGTTATGATTTGGGCGCAAAACGCTTTTATTAAGTTATGCTTGATAGTATTCAGTAAAGTTGAAACCTATGGTGGCAACAACGGCGCCGACTTCGCAACGGGTAATATTACCGAATATATCTTGGGAAACCTTTGAAGCAATACTCGCCGAAATGGGAGATAATCGTGTCACGCGCGTTGCATACGACCAGGGAACGCTAGAAATTATGACTCCGTTGATGCCCCATGAGCATAATAAAAGATTAATTGAAAAGTTAATAGATACACTAGCAGAAGAACTTGACCTTAATATTAAAAGTATCGGTTCAACGACTTGTAAACGTAAAAATTTACAGCGAGGTGTAGAACCAGATTCAGGTTTTTACATCAAGAACGAACCAATAATGCGCGCGAAACAAACTCTTGATTTAACAATAGACCCACCACCAGATGAGCGTTCTTGAGGTAGATTACACTAGTTCCGAGGTTGATAGGTTATCTATTTATCAGGCATTGGGAGTAACCGAAGTCTGGCGTTACGATGAACCCACAATGTTAATATATCAATTACAAGGAAGTAAGTATATTCCATGTAATGATTCCCCCACTTTTATAAATTTACCATTAACAACAGAAATCCCACGATTTTTAGCAGCAAGCCTCAGTATAGGTGAAATTGCAATGATTCGAGAATTTCGGACTTGGATAAAACAACATTCAACCAAGCGTAGATGAGTCATGTTGTTTACAATGAACGTTATTAAGTTGGTTAATTTTTATAAATTTTGATTGTATTTAATTGTTTGGTACTTAAATTATGGCTATCGTACTTGAACTTGAACCTGAAATTGAATCACGCTTGATGGCTCAAGCCGCTGCTCAGGGAACATCTGTTGAAGCACTGTTGAAAACTTTAGTCGAAAGCTTACTAAGTACATCACCACAACCCACACTTCTAACATTGTCACCGAAAGAACGAGCAGAAAGATTTGTAAATTGGGCAAGGAACCACTCCCAAGTAAAGGCGGCGCCTCTTTCAGACGAGGCAATTAGTCGTGAAAACATCTACACCAGAGAAGATGAAATGCTATGAGCTATTTGGTTGATACAAATGTTTTATTGCGGAGTATTCAACAGACTCATCCAATGCACGAATCTTCACTTACCTAAACGCAAAAATAAACGCAAATGCTCTCAATACCCTTATGAGTTTTGCTGTTCCCGAAAAAAGTAATAAAATTTTACATCTTATACAAACTGAGTTTGGTCTAGAGACATCGCCTAAGCTTCTTGGGTGTGGAGATAAATAAAGTCTATTTGCGTTTGTTAGTTAAAACTCTTAACTATGATGTAACAAACGGGTTTTTAATAATTAATAATTAAGTACTCTATGTCCTCGCCAGCGCAGAACCGACCAAGCATAGGCTTTTTGCAGCATCAAGCGGTCGGCTGCTATCCTTAAGTCATTTAGTTCTTGGCGTTCAGCAAGCGTAAGTTCACCATCCGTTTGATTTTTCTCTAATAATTCTAAGTGCCGTTGTTGCTGTTCTGTAGGAATTTGACTTTGAGCAATAGAAAGTAATTCTGCACCACTCAAGGTTTGCATTTGCAACAGTTCAACCTGCATTTCTACTGGAGCATTATCAGGTGTGGGAGGTAAGTTGCTAGCAATACTTTGGGCTACTAAGACTTCTATGGATTGCTGAGTTGCTGAGGCAATACGAGTAAATTGCTCAAAAATCGCTAATGGGAGTTCAACCGTGACTTTTTGAGTTGCCATTGGTTGTATTTGTGTTGTTTGGTGTATGTATTTTTAATATTAGCAGTAGAAAAGCGGCGCCGAACTTTCTCGTATGTTGCTAGCTCTCGCCTGCTGATAACCCTAGTCACCTTTGCCGTAGGGTCACAACGAGCAATAAAATAATTTTGGTTAATGAATTAGTGAGGGGTGTGGTTAAGGATGCCAACAAGAGAGCAGCTAGATACGTATTTCATTTTGACAGCAAGATTGACTAAAATGTATGTACCGCTAAATTTAGGGACTCTTGACAGGCGTACAGACGATGTGTACGTCCTAGCAGGACAAGAAATAGAAATCATAATTTACCCTGATGGAAATTGGATATTTATATGAGCAAGCCTAATTTCGCGACAATGACCCGCTCCGAATTTCGTCAATATATTCTTGAGCATAGGGAAGATGACGAAGCAGTTTCGATTTACTTAGAAAAATTCCGTCCCTTAAACCCTAAAGTATACCCGGCGCCGAAAAGTTTAGCGGATTTGGATAATTTCCCAGAGCTACATCGCCAGCACTTGGAACAGCAGGATTCGTAAGCTTAACTATTAAAACCCTGTTTACTATTCCAAAAATTGGGATAGTAAACTAGTAAACAGGGCTGATGAAACAAAATGGCGTACAGAAGAGACAATTCAAGAAACTTGTAGCAAATGTAAATTTTACGGCAGTTGTAGCGGTTATCCAATCGCCAAATGAAATCGACAATATAATGAGATTAATCCAGACGGTTCAATTAATTGTATTGTTGATAAAGAAATTAGGCAATATATTGAATATCGTCTATTTGAGATGAAAATTATTGATTTATATAGAGAATATATCAAATTAGATAAGTTTAATCCTAATAGCCAAAGTTCACCTAGTTTAGCGTATGTTTAAACAAAACATTCTAAAACGTTGTAGTAAAAATTGAAATTAAATGTTTTAGTCGTTGTTGGTATTCAGTAATACTAGATGAACATTTTTTAAGATCATATGTACAACCAATTAGCAACGCTCCACATTGTTCGGCGCCTCCAACGCCGGCTCAATTCAATTTCACTTTGATGTTCGTCCTGTCAAACTGGCAATCACCGTTGCTAACTCCGCTGGTTCTACGGGTTTTGCAAGATGCATTTGAAAGCCTGCTAATAGAGCCTGCCTGCGATCGTCACTCTTTGCATACGCCGTTAGTGCAACGGCTGGCATCCAACCGCCACGCTGTGCTTCAAGTTGCCGCAGTTTCCGAATTAGTGAGTAGCCATCCTCATTCGGCATCCCAATATCGCTCACTAAAACATCTAAGCTTTGATCTGTAGCGTTTTCGATGATTTCCAATGCCTCACTAACAGAGGCAGTGGGAATAACTTGAGCGCCATAGCCTTGCAAAATTGTACTTAGCAATTCTAGCGAATCTACCTCGTCCTCCACAATTAATATTTGTAAGCCTTCCAAGCTAGGCGCCGCATCAATATTATTATCAGCAGGGGCGCTCAAGTCTAATGCCTCTGGCTGACTCGATGTTTCGTGGGTAATCATGACGGGCAGCTTTATAATAAAGGTTGCCCCCTGTCCTATTCCTGGACTCGCCACGCTTACTGTGCCGCCATGTAATTCAACTAGCTGACGAACAATTGCTAACCCCAAACCTAGTCCACCATAACTTCGAGTGCTGGTACTGTCGTGTTGGCGAAAGCGATCAAACACATAAGGTAGAAAATCTGGGCTGATGCCAACTCCTGTATCGCTAACTATAATTTCGACATGGGAATTAACGCACTCCAAGCGAACTTGTAATTGCCCTCCTTGAGGCGTGAACTTAATGGCGTTTGAAAGCAGGTTCCAAATGACTTGCTGTAAACGGTCGGCATCACCAGATATGTGATTATTTGAAGAATCCAAGACACTTTTAATGTGAATTGACTTTGCCTCAGCCGCCAACCGCACAGACTCAATGGCTGCCTCAATTATTGTAACTAAATTTACTGGTTGGACTTGCAAACGTAGCTTGCCTGTTATAATGCGAGAGATATCTAGAATGTCTTCGATGATCTTTGCTTGAGATTTAGCGTTCCGCTCGATCGTCTCCAAAGCACGCGCTGCTCTATCCTGACTCAGATGTTGTTTCCGTAAAATTTGCGACCACCCCAAGATGGCATTGAGCGGTGTTCTCAATTCATGAGAGAGAACCGAGAGAAACTCGTCCTTCGCGCGATTAGCTGCCTCAGCCTCAGTTCGGACGACTTGTTCGCGGATTAAAAATTCATCTTTGGCGCGATTGGACGCTTCCAGTTGTGCTGTGCGTTGCTGCACTCGTTGCTCCAGTTCCACATTGATCAATTGGATGCGGTTTCGGCTATCTTCCAATTCCTGGTTCGTGATCGCTAGCTGGGCTGGACTTGGTGCATCCAGAGCAACTGGAATTAAAGGAATTAATAAAAAGGTGAACGCATAGGCTGACCATAGAGCATTAAGGGCTTTTAGTAACCCTGAAAACCAATAAATGGGATACCAGAGCGTCACAACTCCCATTAAATGGGTGCTACCACACAAAGCAAAGACAAAAAAGTACCCAGTGAGGAGCGTCACAGTTTCGGCTGGAAGGTCTTTGCGCTCATTTCTAAAGTAAACAATTGCGATGGCGACTAAGTAATAAGCCATCGCGGTCAATACATCTGAAGTTAAATGTAGCCAAACTAAACCGGGCTTCCAGAGATAACAATGCCCGTGGGGAATAAAGGCAGTTGAAAGGAAGTTGCTGAGTAAGTCAGGCATATTGTTCTGATTTTCGGCTTTTGGATGTCAGTTGCACTTTTGTTCTGGCTGCATCAATTTGAATTATGCTGCTTCAACAATGATACGCCATAGCCACTGTTAGGGTCTGGTTACAGTTGCTAGCAGCACATATTCGTGCGTCAAATCGCGCCAAAATCATACATATTGAACTCATTAGGCGCAACATCCTATAGTTTACACTAAAACTAATTCAAATTTACCTATATATATTTGGCGTTGAGTTAAATGGAGATAATAGTTAATAATCTTTCGTCTCATGCATCAAATGTATAGATTAGGATTAAAATCGTTATATAGCCCATATGAGGTGAAAGCATGAGTTACCGAGACATCATAACTATTGAGCCAGGTAAGCGTGGTGGTAAACCTTGTATTCGAGGGATGAGGATTACAGTTTACGACGTTCTAGAATATCTTGCGGCAGGAATGTCTCACCAAGAAATTCTTGAGGATTTTCCGTACTTAACTGAGGATGATATTCGTGCTTGCCTCAGTTATGCAGCTGACCGAGAAAAAACGTCGATGATTGTGAAAACGTGAAGTTACTTTTCGACCATCATTTGTCCCCTATTTTGGTGAATCGTCTGCAAGACCTTTACCCTGACTGACTCCAACCATCTTTACCGCTTGGGTCTTGATAAAGCTCCAGATACTGAGGTTTGGCAATACGCGCGACAAGAAGGTTTTTTAATTGTTACCAAGGATGCAGATTTCAGTGAGCTATGTTTGCTACAAGGTTTTCCACCCAAAATTATTTGGATTAGACGGGGTAACTGTAAAACAGCGGATATTGAAGCTATTTTACGAAGTCACTACGATGATATTGAGAATTTAAATAATGATGAGAAAGTTGGTGTGCTGAGATTATTTTAGGTTGCGCCAGAAACATGTTTTTTTGTGGGATGGAGAAAAGGTTTTGATGTTTTTTATTTGGAAGTTCCTACTAAAGAAACTGGTTGGGCGTTAATTCGAGTTCGGAATAGGCTGTAAGGTTTTTGACGTAAGTCTTTGCCTTGGTGGTATCTAGGTTGACGATGTAATTGATTCGCGATGAAGTAAAGATAACCGTCTCTTGCTACTGACATTGTATCAGGCCAAAGCGCGCGCGGGTCATGAATAAGAGTTTCAATCATTCCGTTCTCGTTACGACGGTAAATAGCGTTATGCTCGTAGTTTGTTAGATAAATTCGGTTTTGTGAATCTGATTCTAGTCCGTCAGAACCTCCACCTTTATCACCGTGCGAAACTACTGTTTGTGCAACTTGTGCATCACTTGTTTGTGGATTTGCTAATGCATCAACGCTGACACTGTAAAGGTTACGGCTAGCTAGAGGGCAATAAAATAGACGTTTACCATCTGCACTAATCGCAATACCATCGGCGCCTATTTTACTCCCTTCCCGGCATAAGATTACCTATCTTCCTTCTTCCTTTGTGCCCTTTGTGTCCTTTGTGGTTAATTCCAAATCAGTATTCTTTGAGTGGGAAGGGAGTAATATAACTAGGTGGTTGATTCGGTAGTTTGCTCATTAGTGGTTGGCCTTCAACGCTAGGTAAAAAATTAGGTTCGGCTTTAGTTGAGGGATGGTCATTAAGTCGGCGCCAGCTTTTACCGCTAGCTAAGTCAACAACAATAATGCCATTCGGACCAAGGTCGGATGAGTCGGTAATAAAAGCCATTCCGCCAGTACCTCGTCGCAAGTCAAACCGGATATCGTTTAAATATGTGGTGGGTAAAGCGACTTCTTGAGGAAATAAGATAGTTTTGAAGATACGGTTTTGTTTGAGGTCAACGCCAATGAGCTTAGGTCTACCGTAGGAAGTAGGCTTAAATTCGATACTTCCAGTATCCAAAATCCAGAGACGGTCTTGCGGATCGACGACAACACTTTGTACAGAAACGAAAGATTTTGATTGGTCACTAGTGTTAGGTCGATTAATTTCTAAATTTGGATAAGCGACAGCGCGACCATTTTTTACTTCTGCGACTGTAAAATCGACTTTATCACCCCAACGAGGAAAGTTGACAAAGATACGACCACTTCTTGTAACAGTAACTCCCGTTGGAGTTAACACAACTACGTTATATCAACACTTCCAGCCATTAACCTATTAAATATAGTTCAAAAATAGTAACTGACCCCTCACCGACCGTTCTAAGCCCTTCTAGTGGGGTATATGTGGCTAGTATACCGCTATTTTGGTGATAAATACTTACTGTTAGGTGAAAATGCCTACAAACAGGGGTTATTGTTAGGGTCGTAGTGGGGTTACTGTTAGTAGATAATAACCCCTAGCTATGCACAGTAAGGGTTATAGCTCAAACTTAAGTGTAAATTGATAGGTGAAGGTAAATTCGATAAGTTTTTGTGCTGTTTTAAGGTCAGGTAGCTTAGGTCGGTTGGTTGCCTCCAATCGGGTCAGGCTCCATCGAGGGGTGTTTAGGGGTAGATTACTTTCTAATATTTGTTAAACATTTTGTTAAACATTTTTCCATAAGCAATATAAGCCAAAGCATATAACCCCTACACCAACTAATTTTCACCTATTTTACTCAATATAAAGACGCTAGCTAGCTAACTAAATTAGCCTCACACCTACAACATCTAGCTAATCACTCAAATATTTAGCTGTACAGTGGCACGTAGGGGCAAGGGATGCCCCTATAACTACGCTACAACCTACTACCCCAAATAGCCCCTTAACTCCTCCAATAGCTTTATAGCCTGGTCATATCGTGGCGATGGCTTACCTACACTTGATTTAGTAGTAGCCTCATTGATAGCCTCACCCCAACTATCGACTAACACCTTAATTTGTTCAAAGCTACTTAGAATCTCCTTGATGTTATCAGCCACCGCTTCAGGGACTCTCACAACCTTAGTTTTTACCCCAGTACCGTAACCACCCTCTCTCGGAATGCCTTGTGGTCTACCTCGTTTCCTAGCTATCTCAGTCATTGTTGTACCCTATACATATACAATGAATTAAGTGTAACAGATAAATAGAGGTAGTGTATAGTGGGATGCAAGGTACTCTCAGCTACATTTAGTGATTTTTAGGTACACACTTACAGCAACCATTAGTAGTACGCATCTACCCTTGATTAACTTAGCTTCATTGAGCCGTGTAGTGGTTGTACAGCGTGATGAGTGTACAACCACCAGCTAATTGACTTAACCTACTCAACACTAAATAGTTAACCTAGCCTTAATAGACGGCGCCTTATCCTCAGAAGGGCATCTCGTAGAGTTCCAATTGGTTAGTAGTGAATGTTTGAGAGTCGGCATTGGTAAGCTTACGAGTTAGGCTAATCGGTTCGCACTGCCACTTGCCATTACCACCACCAACGACTCTATATATCTCTGGATAGCGCTTATCCTTACACTTGACTATTGAGCCAACATTTAGCCCCTTACTACTTATTGAGCTAGCACCCCCCTTTATTGAATTATTTAGGTTTGACTCATTTAGGTCTACATAGTCTACATTATCCTTATCTGGTAAGGGTTTGAGGTCTACATTAGGGTCTACATTAGGTCTACACTGTGTAGACTTGAGGTCTACATTAGGCTGCTTTGTAAGTGTAGGTTCTATAGGTTCATCTACATACTGTTGTGTAGGTGTAAGGTCTACATCATGTACACCTTGTGTAGACCCTTGTGTAGACCTGTAATCCTTATCCTGTATGGACTGTGTAGACTGTGTAGACTTATTCAACAAACCTATTTCAAATAACTCACTATGGGTAGGGACATCGTAATCGATGTGGTTATCACGTAACCTAACCTCGCCGCCAATGAAGTTACCTTGACTGTCTCTATCCTTAATGACATCCCAACCTAAATAACCAGCAGTGATTTCAATGAACCTATCAGCAACCTCATCGAACTTACCTGGATACAAATCATTTACCTGACAGAAATCAGCAAAAGCCTCTACGATTTTAGTGGTATCAAAGCTAGTTGTCTTTGATGTAACCCTACCTATACGAGTTTTAAACTTAGCACCCTCAACTCTCCTGACTCGCTCATCAATAAATTTAGCTACGCTATCAGTTTTAATTAGCTCTAACCAACCTTCTACGCTAAATTTATTTGGCACTTCATTATCATCAGCTTTAATGAATGCATCCACCTCACTGGGGTCTAATTGCAGCGCTATGCTTACTAATTTAGGTATTTCAGTCTTGAGTAATTGCTTATAATTTTCTGACCTCTGACTAGCTGGTACAGGGTTAAGGAAGTTAACTTTTTTTATCCGTCTATCGATACCTGTTGCATCACCATTAAATATATAATTATTAGCTACCACTACGAGTGCCCCCTTAAATGGTAAGCTAAATGGCTGGCTATATAAACGCTTGCATTCTATATAATCCGATGCAACTATTTTAAGTACGTCATCAACAAGTACTTTTTTGCGTTCGTCTGGACAGATTAGTAGTTTTTTATCAATCAACTCAGCACGTGTATTTAAATTACCTAGATTTCTAACCTCTGTTGAGTACTTGTTATCTCTACCTACTATTTCCATTAACATATCAACGTAAGTCCCTTTACCTGTAGCTGGTTCACCTTCTATATAAAGGAACTTTTGGTTCTCTTGAAATAAGCCTGTAATGATAGCGTTAATGATAGCTAACAGTTCCCATATTCCTCGCTCATTGCCGTTTTTAATCCTCTTGTAAGTCTCATAATGCTCTGGACAGTATTCACGTAAAGCATCAATTACGCTACCTTTAATTTCTACTTTTTCGTAGTCATAAGGCAAATGGCTTAATAGTCTATCACCTGGTTCAAAATCTTTAAGATTTTGTTTAACTAAATTGTAGATACCATTATTAAAAGCTATATTCTCCTGTTGGTTTAGCTGTACCCATTCCCTCTCAATCAATATGTTTTTGAGTGCCCTCTTAGCACCGTTAATTTGTGCTTCAGTCTCCAGATTAGTTATTTTATCCAAGTCGTTAAATACCTCAGACTCAAACACATCACCTGATATCATCTCCCATATTTTACCGTTGTACTTCCTCCACATTTGTTGTTGTGCATGGTAGAGGTAATTACCCTTGTATTTCTCAGCTAACGCCTTCCCTAAAGGTATTGGTTTTTTTATCTGACTTAAGCTAGTCGTCTTTTCTAAGTTAGTCTCTAGCCTCTCTATTAACTCGGCATTATCAAATAAATTGTAGAACTCATCAGCACCATGAGCCTTGATGAAATCATCCATCCCCTTAATACTTTCGTCCATACCTGTAAGTCCACCAAGAGGTAATTTGACTAAGTATACTCTAGAGTCACTCTTAATAGCATCAATGTCTTTGTACATTTCGTTAGCTAGCTTACGTAGTGCCCTTTGTACATTCTCATTCTTAGCTAAATCGGCATCAAAAGTAATAACTACGTCTATACCCAACCTAATTGGACGCTTAATTGACTCAAGTAAATAACGTAATACGGTACCATTTTTACTACCAGTCATGCCCATAGTGACACCTAATATACCGATGTAAGGTATACCGATAGAGCATCCACGTTGAGCCTTAAAACCACCTTCAGTAATGCCTATGCGCTTACGTCCGTTTACAATCCTACAAGCCGCTAAAAGCTTCGCGTCATCACTCCAGTAGTCATCCTCCTTAACTGGATTGATTGGCAATATAGCACCGTAATCACCCTTCTTAGCGCTCATCGTTAAGTACTTGACTACCTTCCCCGTCTCCTCATTAATCCAGGGTTCATCTGGCTTAAACTGGAAGCTACCGTCAGCACTCATTATCAATAATCCGCCCGATGGTGCTGGATAGCCTAATAGCTCACTAGCATCAGCTTTACTTATCCGTCTAACGTTCGCTACCACCCAGTTGGGGTCTAGACCGCGTTTTACAGTCAAATCGTATAAATCAGTACTATTTAATGGTAAGAGGGTTATGCTACTGTAGCGAGTAGTTAAATCTAAATTTGTTCCGTGAGGTTGTTTTAAAAGCGTCGTGTTCATACTAAAATAAAATCCTTGTTTTAAGAAAACTAAGCCGTGGTACCTGTATTGGTACTACGGTACTTTTTTTTTTCTGTGAAATCAACCGCTTTTTTATACAGTTGATTGCTAGCCACGCAAAAATTTCTATCGGAGCCTAAACTCATCTCTACGGTTTAATCAATGAGTCCTGAAACTAACCCAAAACTATAACCTCAAATACATCACAAGCTTTATTGAGTATAAATCATAGATGCTTGCAGCTATATCTAATTGGCAAAAAACTTAAACATTTTGTTAAACATTTTAGTATTATATAAACCCCCTAGATGCTATTGCCGACATGATAAAAATGCGTTAGCGAAAAATCAACTTTACTTCAGGTAGCGCTAGCGGTTAGTTCAACGTTACTACCTACACCCCTCTGGTAGCTACCCGCGATTACTAAAACCTATAAAGTTTACGAAGTGCTACGCGAGTGCTACGGGTGTATTTTTCGTATGGATAATCCTTAAGGTTTGTTGTGCTTTTTAATGATAGTCAAGAGTACCTCCTTACCCTGTTGATAATTTGCACCCTGATAACCTAGAACCTCCTTAATCACCTTAGATTCACTCATACCCGCTTCTAGACAGGCTTTGGCGGCTTTTTTCAGGGTATCATCCACCGTTGGTAACTCCGGTTCTGGCGTGGTTGCAGCCTGGTTAGGGGTAGGGGTGGCTAACCTTGGTGTAAACATTTTAAAACTACTTAAATCTGGTAGCTGACAAGGGTAATCATCCAACATACACCTGTACCTACCCGACTTTAACCACTGCTCAATCTGGGCATCCTTCAACTGTTTGGCGTGCGTAACCCCGAACTTACCTAACCTAAGCATCTTAAAGCCCTTCCTAACACCACCCTCGCCTTCGATGCCAAAGCTCTTAACAGTATCATCCTGAGATAATGCGATGATAAATTGTTTAGGTTTCCTACCCCTACGCCCATGTTTAAGGAACCAATCAGAGGCTACCTCAACCGAATCTCTTAGTAGTGGGAACTCCTCGGCTATTAACACAGTATCTAATCCAGCTAATGCCTTATCACCTAACTCACCCCTTAAATCAATACGCCTCTCTAACTCAGCTAAATCATTATTCATCTCATCATTAATAGCCTCAAAGTTGCCCCTCCTACCAACTACATTTAAACCCACCCATTCATCAGGCGAAGCATCGGGGTCATAGACTTTAACGTTACCACCTACGGCATAGGCTAAGTATTGAGCAATCATGCTTTTGCCCGTACCAGTATCACCAACTATTATTAGGTGCTTACCCTCAATTGCATCAGTCAAATTAGTGACTATGTTCTCCGGTTCACCTGTTAGTAGAGTAGCGGTGGTATCTATAGTTTGTGGTGCTATTGTACCCATGTGGGGTAACTGTTCGTAAACCTTTAAAAGCTGATGTGTAGCGCGTTCGCACTGCTCTGTGATGTTAACTATTAGCCTCGCTGTACTTTTAATTGACCATAGGGTAAACATCCACGAACTAAATAAAACCCTACCTACCATCCAACCTAAAAACCTATCAAACTGTTGTAGTGATGGTAAGGGCATCTCTACAAAATTGACTCTATTTAAGTTCTTATTTTCCATACATTACACCATCCTTAAAACCCTGATATTCGGCTCTACATTTACTTAATTCGTTGTTGTGTTGCCACTGGTAAAAAGATAGGGTAGCGATTAGAGCTACCCCTAGGAATAATGGGGTAGCATCCTTCATTAATCGGCTAGCCTCTGTACTGCGTTATAGATATAAGCTACTGTTTGACATACTTGGATATCAGCATCACTCCTACCTAGATTAGGTTGATTGGGGTCATCAGTAGCTACGATTCTGCTAGCTGCATCAGCTAATGGTTCGGGTACACCAGCCTCAGTCAACACGTTTAAACTAACTTGATAAAGTTGTTGATTTAATTCAGTCATTTCTACTCACCTAACTATTAGTATTAGCCTGTTTATTACTTGTCGAAAATAGTTAAACAATTTGTTTAACTTATTTACTCAACTGATATAGGTTGCTTTATGCTTCACTTTCTGCCACAATTGCACGTGATTTAATTGATTTGATTAGGTGTAGGGGTAGTAGCTAATTACTCCTATACTTATTGTTTTAGAAGAACACTCGATAGCATCTGCCACCCCCCACACCGATTGACTCACCTGTACGTAAGTCGCAAGCTTTTGATTTATGTATCTTTAACTTTGGGTACGAACCATCAGCCGATAGGGAGAAGGTAGCGTTAATGGGTAGTGCATCCCAACTACTGGGTGAGTTATCAACCTTACAGGTGTAAGTCGCATCACTCATCTCACTAGCGTTAGAAGTCAAAGATAGAGAGGGTAGCACGCGGCTACGCTTCTGCTTTGTTAGGGGTTTGACCCCGTTGTTTTGTACTTGTACCTCTGTCATACACTAGGAACGTTCTAAACGTTATTGATGTTCTTAACACGTATAACGTTCTCTTGTCAACTATCGGAACGTTTGGTGTAGTATTAGTGTGAAGTGTGTTAAATCAACGAAATGCCTAGTAAACAGCGGTTCAACGTCGTGGTACTACCAAAAATTTATCAATGGATAGTCGATAAGGCTACAGAGCAAGGTAGACCGCCATCTAACCTAGCTGCATTTTTGTTGACTCGCGCAGTAGAACAGGAGATTGAGCGTGAATTAAAGAACGGTAACACCTCAACAGTTAACAGTTCAACGCCTCCATCGACTTAGACCCCAACTTTGTATAACTGTGTAGCAATCAACTTGAGCTAACTATTGACTCTTATATGCTTAGGTAGAGTTAGTAGTAGTAAAAAAGTTAAACAATTTGTTAAACATTTTTCCATAACTAATGCATAGAGGCGTATAGGTATTTATCACCTAATGCCTAACCTTTATTTAAATATTTGATAACATGCGCTCTTTATCAGGCTGTAAGTAGTGCTTCATTATTATATTGACCGAGTTACCACAAGTGTCAGCTAATAATCCTAGGTCGGTTCCAGCATTAGCCTGTATTGATATAAAGGTGTGACGTGTCGAATAGGGTGTTAGGTAGCAACTAATTAACCCTTGCTCCGCTAATTGCTTAACTACACCCAAATAATAGTACTCCTTGCCATCCCTTGAGCTATCGCTTGCAGTCCATGCATCGAACATTCTACCTAAAGAGTATCTTTTACCCGTAACTGTCGTAAAAATTAAATCATCTGCTTTTTCATCACCTTTAATCCTATTGAGTAAATCAAGTAATTTGACTTGCCCTTTTAACCTAAATATCCTTACTACATTGGTCTTAGTCTTGCCTGTTTCCTTCCTTGTGAGTGAACTGTAATTGGTTTGTATCTTTATCCAACCTCTATCAAAATCAATATGTTTCCACCTAAGCGCGAACGCTTCGCTAGGTCGCATACCAGTTAGGAACAGAAACTCTACCAACTCAGCTATATGTCTATGGCTACGCTTAGTCGATGCATAAAAAGCTTTAATTATAATATCTCTCTCTTCTATGCTATACGCCCTATAATCTTCTTCTTCTGCTAACTGGTTGCTTTTTTTAGGTGGGTTATAGTTTTTAGCAACGTCAAAAAAGTAGTTATGATGTAGCTTACCTTGACTAATAGCTCTAACACTCATTGCTGATAGCAACCTAAGTAATTTTTTGACCGATACATGGTTAGCAGTCCTAGCGGTCAAATCATTTATTAAATCATGAGATAGCGCTTCAGTTAGCTGTTTTGCTGAGAAGTTATTTAGTAAATAAGTGTAGTTATTGTCGTATGAACCTATCTTCGTAACTTCGCCTATCTGCTTATTATCCACCTTCCATTGCACAAACTCACCCCATAACTCACCTAGTGTAGGTACCTGTTTACTACCGGGTAACTCAACCACCTTACTCGGTCTAATCTCCAAGTACTTCTGAAGGGTGATATCAAAGTTCTCACCATTCCTATAATCAATATCGGTTTGAATATCTCTAGCTATACCCTCAGCCCAACTACGGTTATCAGGTGAGTCTACCCTACCACCTAGACCAAAGTATTTTTGAGGTTTGTGATAGAACTGCTCTGATACACGTTTACTAAACTGTAATCGTAGTATGCCTCTATCGGTACCTATCCTGACATCAGCTTGCTTACTGCTAGATTGTTGTTTACTGTACATTTCCTAGTATTGCCCTAGTGGATAAATTGTTAGGGGTAAGCATAGCACAGTATACAGGCGATTATTTGTGTTGTAACTTAACTCCCGTTGGCATTGGCCCCGTAAATGCCGCAACTTGTTCAATACGACCGATGCTAGTAACCGATGTCGGCAAATTTCTATTATCTCTTGCCGCATTAGAGGGTGTGTAATATGACACAGCAATTACACAAGCAACTAGCAAGCTAATAAATACTCTAAGCTTTCTCAACTTCTTTCTCCTGACACACATAGTTATATTAGTGGTTATATTAGTGAGCCAAAAGTTACTTTTCTTCTAACGAATGATGGATGTATGTAAAAATAGATAGAGCGAATATTGAGTGCTGCTTATTTAAAGGGCGCCGTTTCTTGTAGAAGTCATAAATAAAGGTAGAAAAATGGCATACAGCGATTTTACTCTTTCCAAGGCACAAAGCAGCTTTAATTTAACACTTGATGAAACTGGAAATTTATTTAGTGATGTTAGTCCAGTTCCACCATCAGAAATTTTAAAAATAATATTGGCTGACTATGTTCCTTTAGCAACTTCAGTAGGTACTGAAAAAGCTCGTTCTGAGTTGATGATTGCGCCAATTTTGGTTGAATTAAGAAAGTTATTAAGCAATAAGATATCATTCTTTTCCGGGAAGGAATTTAATGTTGATGCAACAAAAGGTCTACAAGGCTTTTGTGATTATATCCTCAGTGGGTCACGTGAACAACTCTTTATTACGGCGCCTGTAATGTTTATTTTTGAAGCGAAAAAAGAAGATATTATTGGAGGTCTTGGTCAATGTGTTGCGGCAATGGTTGCAGCACAATTATTCAATCAAGCTAAAGGGAACGAGATCAAGCGAATTTATGGGTCTGTTACTAGCGGGACTAATTGGAAATTTTTATTTATCGAAGAAACAACTGTTTATATAGATTCTGTTGAATATTATATTAATCAGGTTGATAAAATTTTAGGTATTTTATTACAAGCGTTTCAGCCTCTTGTCTCTATAAATTAAAGTTGTGTTTAAATCCCCCCGCACAAAACGGGGGGATCAATTACAATGGTAATAATAAAGTAAAGCAACTACCGCGCCCTACCTCCGACCTAAGTATAATATCGCCTCCATGTAGTCGGGCTAAATTCCTCGACACAGCCAACCCCAACCCTGTGCCTTGCCGTTTCCTAAAACTGCTACCAAATTGCTGAAATAGTTCAAACAGCTTTTCTCCTTCTTCCTGGGAAATGCCAATACCAGTATCGATAACAGCAAATTTAATAAATCCTGCCTCACTGTCAACTTTTAAAGTCACAGAACCAGATTCAGTAAACTTAAGAGCATTTGAAAGCAAGTTTAATAAAATCTGCTTCAAACGGCGCCCATCAGCGTTGCAAGTCGTTATTTCTGGCGAAATATCTAATAATAATTGCAACCCACGTTTTGATGCTTCCTCGCTCACAACCGAAATACATATATGACAAATTTCTTCTACTGATAAAGTAACGATTTCTAATTCTTCTTTTCCCGCTTCAATTTTGGCTATATCAAGCAAGTCGTTAATCAAGTTTAACTGCTGATATCCACATTCATATATTACGTTTATATATTGTTGCTGTTTCTCGTTCAATACACCAAAAGTTTGCTCTAAAAGGATGCTCGAAAACCCAATAATCCCATTTAACGGTGTCCGCAGTTCGTGATTCATGTTAGCTAAAAATTGTGTTTTGGCTTCGTTTGCTGAAGAAGCAGCTGACAATGCCATCTCTAATTCTGCGGTGCGCTGTTTAACCAGTAATTCCAGCTTTTCTTCGCTTTGCCGCAAAACTTCTGTTTTTGCCACCTCAGCACTTAAACGCCGACCAAAAAATGCAGATAGCTCTGCTAATATTAAGGTAATTAAAGCTGCAATACTAATGGCAATTACCAATGGTGTGTTATCCACGGGAGGCATCTTAGGCATCTTCAAAAAATCTACCGCGCGGAACCTAACACCTGCAATTGCAATATAATGCATTCCACAAATCGCAACTCCCATTAACAAAGTACTGCCAACTTTCTGCACATTCAAAGGTATTCTTACCTGTTTGTAGAATGTTAGCGACAATGCAGCGAAGGATATACCAATTGATACTAAACCACTCAAAATAAATAACTTTAGGTCGTGCAACTGTTGAACTGGAACTAAGAGCGCTGACATTGCAGTAAAGTGCATACCGATAACCGCACCACCAATGAAAATGCTGCCAGCAAATAACATTAGCCATTTCACTGTTGAGGAGCGAGTAATCAGATAAAATCCAATCCCCGAACCGACAATAGCTACAACCATTGAAATCATTACGGTTGTGTAATTGTAATCGACTCGTATCGGCAGTTTATATGACAGAATGGCCGTAAAATGCATTACCCAGATACTAATTCCCAAAGTAGTAGCACCACCTAACAGCCACCAAACGCGCGCACGTCCTGAAGCAATGAAAATTTGTTCAGCTATATCTAAAGCAATACAAGAACCAACTATTGCAATCGCTATTGAAAGGATAATTAGACGGACATCAAAGGTAGCTATTAAAACCTCACCTGGATAGAACATTATATTTTCTTTCACAAATAATTATAATATCGCTATAAATTATAAATTTTCTAAGGTAATTCTCCACAACCCTTCAAGTGGATTTGACGGTTGCAGACCACTACCTGCCCATTCATTATCAGGTATTAATCCAACACTGAATACTTCATTTACAGGATATTGTCCTAATCTCCCAAAACCTTCAATAACTTTAGAGTCAGTAATAACCTTCTGATGTAGCTGTATAATTGCTTGATTTCCATCTGAAAAGTAAATTATCGCGCGTCTTTTATCAAAACGTACTTGAACATCATAAACTCCACCAGTCGCATAATAGTAAGCTTTGGCATTCAGCACTTTACCATCAATATTCTGTCCCTGATATTCAACAGCGACAGCAGGAGTTGTCAGCAAAAACAAGGCAGGCAGGACTAACCCTAAAACTTTCATATAATTAATTATTAATGTACTCATACTTAAATTCTATCTTTGTTTGTCTTGTGGAACGGGCGTCCCCGCCCGTCCTGCCCGTCCTATTTCAATTTAAAGGGGCGGGCAAGGATGCCCACTCCACAAGAGTACCCCCACAAGAGTAGTTTAGGTAAAACCACACCTGAACGGACGGACACTACTACCGTTATAAAGATTAAAATTGCTTAACAATTCGTTACTATAAAGACATCAAGGGGTTAAAAGTAAACCTCTCAACGTCTAAATCAAAGGTACACGCCATGAATGGAACAATTCGGGTTGGCAACCTCTTTAACATTCCTTTTTACATCCATCCATCCTGGTTTTTGATCTTAGGACTGGTAACTTGGAGCTATGGTAGTGGACTAGCAGCACAATTTCCTTACTTAGGCTCCGGAGTGGCAACACTATTAGGATTGATGACAGCACTGTTACTATTTGCCTCTGTCCTCGCTCATGAATTGGGACATAGCTTTGTTGCCCTGAGCCAAAGTATTGATGTAAAGTCTATCACGCTTTTTATATTTGGTGGTTTAGCTTCTTTAGAAAAAGAATCAAAAACGCCAGCATCCGCTTTCTGGGTAGCTATTGCGGGTCCTTTAGTTAGTTTATTACTATTTAGTATATTTACAGTTATTGGTTTTGGCGCCTCTGCAACTGGTCCATTTGCAGCAATTCTTGCGGTGCTAGCTACTGTTAACTTATCATTAGCATTATTTAACTTAATACCTGGCTTGCCACTTGATGGTGGAAATATATTAAAAGCTATCGTTTGGAAAATTACAGGCAATCCTTATAAAGGTGTAGTTTTTGCTGGTCGAGTTGGACAAATCTTTGGTTGGGTAGCAATTGCCTCTGGTTTAATTCCCCTACTCCTGTTTGGCAGTTTTGCTAATTCTTGGAACTTGTTGATAGGTTACTTCTTATTGCAAAACGCTGGTAATGCTTCAAGAGTTGCAACCTTACAACAACAACTCACAGGTTTGACAGCAGCAGATGCAGTTACTCCAGATAGCCCAATAGTTAATGCTAATCTGAGCTTAAGAGAGTTTGCCGACGAGCAAATATTAAACGGTCAATATCGCAGGTTCTTAGTGACAGGTGCCGAGGGAGAATTATTAGGAGCAGTATCAGTAGATAGCTTGCGCGCGGTACCTACTGCATTATGGTCAGAAACGCAAATCAGCGAAGTAATGCGACCAATCGAAGCATCCACCACTGTACAATCTGATAAATCATTGTTAGACGTAGTACAACTACTTGAACAACAAAAGTTATCCGCACTTGCTGTAATTCGTGATAACGGTGTACTACTTGGAATCTTAGAAAAAGCTTCTGTCATCAACTTACTTCAGAAGAGAATGCAAACAAACCCCGCATAATTTATCCAAATAAAATTTGTAGAGACGTGATGTAGAGACGTGATTAATCACGTCTCTACGTGTTTAAATATTTCGATACCAAATCAGTGTTTTGTAAAAGAAGCCGTTTTAATTCAGTCCCATCAACTACACGGATGGTCTGCATTAGCATAACTTATAAAGACTTGCGGTTTCGTCGTGGCTTTGCTTTCAAGATGCGTCATACACTATTTTCAGCCAAAAATTAATTTTTAATGTTTTGTAACGCTCAATAACTCCTAATATCTAAAATTTTAGCTTCCCTCCTTGCCTAAAGTACTAGTATATTAAGTTAACTGTTCGATACAGCTAATCTCTGTCACTCGACCAGCTTCGATTTCAAAAATCAAAGCAGCTGGAATATCTTTTAAATCTATTTGGTAACTAAAATAAGTTTTCCGACCTTCCTGTTGTGGAGATACCTGACCGTAGACTTTAATGACTTTCGCGCGATTATCTCCTACACGTATACTATCTGGCGTAGTATATTTACGGCTTCTTGTAGAAAATCTATACACCGAAAAGCTATTAGGTTTGTTCACATCCTCAACCAAACCTACATAGATATCCTGATATTGTAAATAGCGAAGCTTACCAACCGCAGGACTATCCTCATTTTTGACACTTTTAGGTTTGCCCAGAATTTTACGAACTTGTACTTCAGTCATTGATAAACTAATGTCACCCAGCTTTGCTTTCTTGTGGGAAATTAATGGAGTTTCGCCAGTTGTATACTGAGTCAGTAAGTTTGTTCTAGCCAAAAGATTGGTTTGGTTGGTGCTAGTAGCTGGAGATAAGCCAGTTAGTGCTGTCAGACTCAAAGCAATCATTAAATGCTTAATCATAGTGTAACTATAGTATAAATAATTACTATAATTTTAACAGTATGGGTATTGAGGCGCCAGTGATAATATAATAAATCACGTCTCTACTATCTTTGATGTCAGACGCGCTCTTTTACAATACCAACAGGTGCCACTTTTTATTTTAAGTAACTAGCTAAACAATACCAGTGTGTGATATTTTCTGTAAGGGCAATATTAAGAATCATCCCTATTCCCGGATTTAACTAGTATCGTTGTCAGTCTTGCCATTTAGCTTGGCAAAAAGGAGAAATTTTTCCCTACAAGGACAAGCGTTTTGCTGTCGGCTTTTTGCAAAATGTGATTGAGTAAGATAAAACTTTATGTTATAATTTATACTTAAGTCTTAAAGGGAGTTCAACGTATTTTTAATTCTTCTGACTTTATGCTATTCCTTTAAAATACAATTTTGCTTTTTCGATAGAGTGACCTAATAATTTAAAAATTCCGAAACTGAGTTTTCTGACCTAAACTTTTTAGAATTTATATTTATGGAAGAAACAGTTCACGACAAGTTTTTTGATAATTTCATCGTAGTAACAGCAACCATCTCTGCAACAGATGTTCTTCCTGAAAAGGCAGGTATTTATGCCATTTATCATGCGTTTGATTTTTTAGAAAGCAACTTGTCTGATTACATAGATGCTCGCATAAAAAATACAGTATTTAAAACAAAATTTTCTGAGGAAGATAATAGAAGTAAGTTTATTGTTGATACTTGTGGTGAGTCAGTTGGTTTGTCTCAAAAAATGGATCAATTTATCAAAGCTGTTTCTCAGCCTAAAGAACGAAGAATCTTAAAAAATCTTCTAATCTCATGTAGTATTTTCCAACGTCCAGATTATATTGGCACTGCAAACAACTTAAGAGATAGATTTATTCAGCATTTGGAGCGAGACGATGGTTTTTTCTCAAAGTATGGAAGTTCAAGACCTAGTGATGAATTTTTATTTATTTGTTTTCCTTGCCCAAAAAATATTTCTAGAGAGTTGGAAAGTCTATTAATTCAATTATGTCAGCCTAAGTTTAATACACAGAGGAGTTAGAAAATGGAATTAGATAATCAGTCTCCAGAGACTATTGAATATAAAGCAATTAGCGGTAAGTTTGGCGAGGTTAGATACTTCATAACAACTCTTGACCAAAGTGATGCAGTTGAAAATATTAGGTTTGCTGATGAAATTCAAGGCAGTTGGAGTTTTTCTGAACGAGTTCAGAGAAAACTAGATGAAAACAGAGCAAATACAGAAATATTTTCTTACCTAGCGCAGGGAGGAATTCGCTTTTTTAATTCAATTGTAGTAGTCCTTTTACCTAACTCAAATGACCAAAGAGAGTTTTGGGATTTCTCTGAAGTTAGTAGTCAAGGAAAAACTGTAGAAAAATGGGTTAATTTAAAGTTATATAAAAATGTAGCTAGAATTGTAATCGATGGTCAACATAGGTTGCTTGCATTAAAAAAACATTGGTATGTTCATACTGGAAAAGAAAATTTAACCACTCAAGAAAAAACAGAAAATTACGATTTTTCTGAAAAATTTGACATCCCAGTCGTTTATTTAGTATTCGGAAATTTTGGCAGGGTTGGTTATCCAGACTTAACCGAAACTGTAAGAGATGAGATAATCAAAGCAACTCGCAATATCTTTACAGTTATAAACAAGACTGCAAAATCAATCGATAAACAAACTCAGCTATTGCTTGATGACAGTAAAATAGTAGCATTGATTCCTAGAAAGCTCTTAGAGGAGGGAGTGCTTGAAGATAGATTTGTTAAATGGTCTTCAAAATCAAGAAGCTTAACTCAATCAGAGCCTTACTTAACGACTCTAGATTTAGTTAGCCAATGCACTAGTGAACTATTGAAAGATTATTCCAAGCAAGCTTTAAAAAAAGTGTTTAACTCACAAACTGAGCGTGATATTGGTCTGAAAACTTATTATGAGTCTCATCCTAGACTTTCTGAAATAGGTACAAAAACCTTACTGAAATGGTTTTTTACTGAACTTCAGCCATTCAAAGATTGGGTGTCACAGATTAGTTACGTAAATATAAATATTCCTATCCAACCGGAGCAACCTCGATTAACTGCAAGTCAAAAATTAAGCATAAAAGAATTACGAAACTCGAACATTTTATATACTGTTCTGGGACAAAAAATACTTTTTTTCGCTGTTTCAAGGTTCTTGCTTAGAATCAACGCCGAGTATCGAATTCAAGGAACTCTTGATGCTATATCGCATAGTATTACAAAAATGGATAAAGACGGTTTTTTCAACCGAGATCAACCTCATTGGTCTAATGTTCTTGTGCGACCGAATGAAAACCTTACCATGATAACTACAGGCTCTGGATATGAGAAATGTATAGAACTTGTTAAAATGATATTGTCCAATTCTTCTGATGGCGTAAGAGAATTGATCAAACGTACAAAAGAAGATGTAAGTAATGAGGTTAATTGGAATGAAGCTTTAATTTCCACTTGGAGAAAAGATTTTCATGTGATATTACCTGAAGTTGATTTTATTAATGAGCAGATCAAAGAAGCTTCTGAATCAGATGAGTTATTTGCAGAAGTTCGAGATTCGCTTGACTCTGATGAGGAGGACGAAGAGGAATCTGATGAAATTGAAGATGATGAGGATATTTATAAAGAAACTTAAGAACTGTTATAGCTCGAAGATACTGATTAGTGCTAGCTAGGAGCCAGAAAAATTATATTTTTGTATTATACACTACTTGATCCGCCCTTAATAAGCGGGGCTAAAAAAAAGGTATTTTTTGCTTTAATAAAGAGATTTTAATGCTCGTCTTGTTCCCCCCAAATCATTGGGGGGTTAGGGGGATCAAACAGCTTCACCACCTACTACTACATCTTTAATCCTTAAACTTGGGCCACCGCAACCTACGGGTAAACCGTTTTGTCCACCTTTGCCACATCCCCCAGACTCATCCCAATAAAAATCATCACCAATACCTTCAATATCTTCCAATGTTTGAAACACATTCCCCGATAACGTAACATCTTTAACTGGTTCGGCGATTTTACCATTACGAATCATCCATGCTTCCCCAGCGCTAAATGTAAACATTTCACCATTGGTCATTCCACCTAACCAGTTTCGCGCGTATACTCCCTCTTTAATATCACTAAATAAATCTTCAACAGGTATTTTGCCACGTTCAATCCAAGTATTTGTCATCCGCACAATAGGAGCATAGTGATAATTTAAACATCTGGCGTTACCTGTGGGCGCCTCGTCTAATTTACCAGCAGTTTCCCGTGAATGTAATCTTCCTACTAACACACCATCTTTGATTAATTGTGTAGTTGTTGCAGGTACTCCCTCATCATCATAAAAATAACTACCTCTATGTCCTGCTGGCGCCGCACCGTCAAAAATTTGTAATTCTTCATTGCCAAAACGGCGCCCAATTGTCATAACTTCGAGTAAATCAGGGTTTTCATATGCCATATCGGCTTCGCTAAGATGCCCAAAAGCTTCGTGAACGAATAAGCCTGTTAATATGGGGTCAATAACTACTGTATAAGTATTACCCTTGACTGGTGGTAAAGATAATGCATTAACCGCGCGGGTCGCAGCACTTTTAACTTGGTCGTCCAAATGAACTAAATCTTCAAACGCTTTACGTGAACCTGTTGTCTCACGTCCAGTTTGTACAGTCTCACCATTTCTTGCAGTTGCAGCGAAACGCATTTCCATGTCAACCCACGATTGTTCGATGAATGTTCCTTCACTGGTAGCAATCATTACTTTCTGCGCGCTGTCAGCGTAGCGAACCGAGGTTGTAGTAATGCGACCATCTACACTCTTAAGCAGGTCTGTATAAAAATCACACAATTCTTTTTTTTTAGCTAAAGGAATTTTTCGCGGATCGGTTCCTGTTAATGGTAAATTACAACTTGCTCGTACTGGCTTAATTGGCGCCAGTATAGTTTCCTCATCCCCTATCATCCGCGCGGCAGTAATAGCTTCTTCAATGCGTTCTGTAATTGTATCAATCCGGTTAAAACTACTTAAACCCCAACCACCTTTGTAACATGCACGAACATGTCCACCAATTGAAATTCCTTCGCTGAGAGTTTCTACTTTGTCACCACGCAATACAATATCTGTCCCAAGAGCTTCTTCAAAACGAATCATTAAATAATCGACGCGCGGAGAGTAACGCTTAATCAAGTCTGAAAGTAGGTTGTGTACGTCAGCTAATTTTGTTGCCATTTTCAGAGGATGTGTGAGTAACTATACTATATTTAACGAAAAACGGCACACTTTATATTTGACTTTAAACTCGTGAACGTTCCTGTAAATATCTCGGCACAAACACAATCGCGTAAAGCTGACCACATCCGTATCTGTTTAGAAGAGGATGTCCAGTTTCGACAAACTACTTCAGGATTCGAGAAGTACCGCTTTACTCACTGCTGCTTGCCAGAAATCGACTGCGATGAAATTGATCTTAGTCAAACGTTTCTAGGCAAGACACTGGACGCACCTCTACTCATTTCCTCAATGACCGGGGGTACCGAAGAAGCCGGTATCATCAATCATCGTCTTGCCCAAGTCGCACAAAACTGTAAAATTGCAATGGGTGTAGGTTCACAACGTGTTGCTGTGGAAAAACCCCAAGTCGTTGATACCTTCGCAATTCGTAAACACGCACCAGATGCACTGCTGTTTGCTAACTTAGGCGCCGTTCAGCTTAACTATAAATACGGCTTAGACCAATGTCTACAAATTGTGGACATGCTTGAAGCTGATGCACTAATTTTGCACCTCAACCCTTTGCAAGAGTGCATCCAACCGCGCGGTGATAAAAATTTTAAAGGTTTGCTTGACAAAATAAATATATTGTGTTCAAAAATCACAGTTCCAGTAATAGCAAAAGAAGTAGGTAACGGTATTTCTCAAGAAATGGCACAAAAGCTAATTGCTGCCGGAGTTAAAGTTATTGATGTCGCAGGAGCAGGAGGCACTTCTTGGGCAAAAGTCGAAGGTGAACGCGCGGAGACAGTTTTGCAGCGGCGCCTAGGTAGAACTTTTGCTGATTGGGGTTTGCCAACAGCAGAATGTATAACTAGTATCAAAGCGGTTGCTCCTGATATACCATTAATAGCATCGGGAGGACTGCGCGATGGTTTGGATGTAGCTAAAGCAATTGCATTGGGAGCTTCCCTTGCTGGGTTAGCAATGCCATTTTTACGCGCGGCAGCAGATTCAGAAGCGGCTGTTTACGATTTAGCATCTGTTTTAATCGCCGAAATCACAACAGTGCTATTCTGTACTGGTAACACCACTTTGGCTTCCCTTCGGTCTTCAAGAAGTTTGCAACGTTTAGAATAAGTAATAGTAACGATAAAAATCTTTAGCCATTGGCTTCGGTGTATCAATAGTCACTAGTTTTTGTCATTTGTCATTTGCTAGCAACTAATTCCGAATGACTAATAACGATTGACTGTTAACTATTGACAATTGAAAGTGGACTGTAATGCGTAATTTTATCAAACAAACATTTGCTAGCGTAATTGGAAGCTTGCTGGGGCTATTTATATTTTGCGGGGTCGGCGCCACAGGTCTTTTGGTACTGCTATTTGCGGCAGCATCAAGCGATGTTTCCCCGGTAGTTAAGGACAAGTCGGTTTTAGTATTCGACTTATCGATGAACATAACCGATGCTGCACCCAGTTCGAGTGAAGTGTTTCAAGAAGTTCTCTCAGGTTCAGAAGAACAACGCATGACTTTGCGAAACGTTTTAGATGCTATAGACAAAGCGCGAACCGATAAGCGAATTGTTGGTATTTATCTTGATGGAACCAAAGGAGCAGGAGCGTCGAGTGCGGCAGGATTTGCCACACTTAAGGAAGTTCGACAAGCTTTAGAAAAATTCCGCGCGACGGGTAAAAAAGTCATCGCATACGGCATGGAATGGAGCGAACGTGAGTACTATGTAAGTTCAGTTGCTGATACTGTAGTAGTAAATCCTTTGGGAGCAATGGAAGTTAACGGGTTTAGTTCACAACCAATGTTTCTCTCAGGCGCCTTTCAAAAATATGGTATCGGTGTACAAGTAGTGCGGGTTGGCAAATTTAAGGGTGCGGTTGAACCGTATGTACTCAATAAACTAAGTCCCGAAAACCGCGAACAAACACAGAAACTATTAGATGATGTGTGGAGCGAATGGCGAAGTTCGGTAGGAGGAAGTCGTAAAATTGACGCTACGAAGTTGCAGAATATTGCTGATACTCAGCCAATACTGGAAGCAGCAGATGCGAAAAAGTTAAGTTTAGTAGATAAAGTAGCTTACCAAGACGAAGTAGTTGATGAACTCAAAACCTTAACCGACGCAAAACGCGAAGATAGAACATTTAAACAGATTAGTCTCTCTGACTACGCTGAAGCTACTGATAAAAAGCCTACTGAAAGTGCTGCTACAGGAAATAAAATTGCCGTAGTTTACGCAGAGGGTGAGATAGTAGACGGACAAGGTGAGAGTGGGCAGGTTGGTGGAACTCGATACGCAAGAATTTTTAATAAAATTCGTAATGATAAAAATATTAAAGCTGTAGTACTGCGTATTAATAGCCCTGGTGGTAGTGCTACTGCTGCCGAAGTAATTCAACGCGAGGTAAAATTAACTCGTGAAAGCAATATACCCGTTATTGTATCAATGGGTGACGTTGCTGCATCCGGTGGTTACTGGATAGCAACTGATTCCAACCGAATTTTTGCCGAACCAAATACAATTACAGGTTCTATCGGTGTATTTGGGTTGCTAATGAACTTCCAGAAACTTGCCAATGATAACGGTATTACTTGGGATGCAGTCAAAACTGGCAAATACGCAGATAACCAAACAGTCGCACGTCCCAAATCACCCGAAGAATTAGCAGTGTATCAGCGCAGCGTTAACCGTATTTATAACTTGTTCCTAAATAAAGTTTCCAAAGGACGCAAATTACCCCAAGAAAAAGTCGCAGAAATTGCCCAAGGTCGGGTATGGTCGGGAACTGCTGCAAAAGACATTGGCTTAATTGATGAAATAGGTGGTTTAGATGCAGCTATCGGACATGCAGCCGAAATAGCAAAGTTAGGAGAGAATTGGAAACTACAAGAATATCCCAAACGTGGTACCTTTGAAGAGCGCTTTTTCAGTCGCGCGGCTGATGAAGTCCAAACCGCTTTGGGTATAAACAATACAAAACCTGACCCCAAACATCTCCTAAATTCAGAATTGCAAAAACTACAGCAAGAAATTCAAGTTTTGCAAAATTTCAACGACCCACTCAACGTATACGCACGTTTACCATTCAACCTCAAAATCGAATAATCAGTAATGAGTGCTGAGTGCTGAGTGCTGAGTGCTGAGTGCTGAGTGCCATGTAATAAGTATTCAACTATTAACTCCTAACTCATAACTCCTAACTCCTAACTTCCACTCAGCACTCAGCACTTTCTACTCAGCACTATTTATACAGGTTGTTCATTCATCAACTGTTCCGAAACCTCATCAACAGTCTTATTCAAATACACCGCGCGCTCATCGACTGCTCTCACCCAGTCAATAGGGAACCAATGATGCTGTCCATCAGCAGCGCTAGTTTTAGTAAGTTTAATATACTTACCACCTTCGACCTTATCTACAGTACCAATATGCACATCAGAAGCTCCGCGTAAAGCATAAATTGGTTTATCCTCTCTAATCTCTTCTAAATCCACCATTTTTAGCCTCTTGATAGAATAATAACTTTTTTGGTATTGTTAGCTACCTTTTAGCGTATCGCTCCAGCTAGGCATAAATCCTCATCCTCAAGAAATAAACGTGATATATAAGTTTTTCCAAATTTTATGCTCAATTTTGAATTCTATAGGATTCGTATTTGATTTTCTAAATCCTACGTAGGTTGGCATAAGCCACCAGAAAGATACTATATTTTTTCAAAAAGAATTTAGAATTCCTATATCTAATTGTAGATGCGCTTTACTCAGTATTTATATAAAATTATCCACCAATAAAAGTACTGTAAATATATAGGAATATAGGAGGTGTTGCTTGTTAAAAATCAAGACTGCATGTTGCATTACAAGTAAACCCAGACAAGAACTAATAAAGCACTTATTTTTAAGTAATTTTATTAGCTTTGCCAAGTCGATAAATTTTTATCATATACTAACAACCTGTTTTGTAGTAGGTTTAATAAATTCAAAGCCGAGTAATGCAGCAATAATGTATTCGGTTACTGACATAGGTACTCTTGGCGGGATTACTAGTTCAGCTTCTGACATTAATGATAGTGGTCAAGTAGTAGGAACAGCAAGCACAACAAACAGGGGTGATAATCGAGCTTTCCTCTGGGATAGCATTAACGGAATTAGGAACCTTGACACGAGTGGAATTGATACCAGTTCAGCTAATAGTATCAATAATAATGGTCAGGTAGTAGGCGTTTACTCACCAGGAGTAGGTATTAATAGAAGTGCGTTTATATGGGATAGCGTTAATGGTCTACAAAATCTCGGCACTCTCCCCGGTGATAATTCCAGTACTGCTAATGCAATTAACAATAAAGGTCAGGTAGTAGGACGTTCGGAAAACAACAGCAGAATTCAGCCGTTTTTATGGGATAGCGCGTCGGGTTTACAAAATCTAGGTCTGCTCAACGAATACAATAATAGCGGCGCCCAAGCAATCAATAACAACGGGCAGGTAGTGGGTTTTGCATCTAATGACCGTAGTGTTCGCGCGGTTTTATGGGATGGTAACACTCGTCCTCAAAATTTAGGTAGCTTTGGTACATTCCTTAGCCAAGCCAACAGCATTAACGATAATGGTCAGGTAGTAGGTGTTTCAAGCGTTGATAATAATGGTTCTCGTGCCTTTTTGTGGGATAGCGCTAAAGGTCTACAACAGCTTGCTAGTCTTGATGGTTACCCCAATAGTTATGCTTCTGATATCAATAACAATGGTCAAATTGTGGGCTACACATTTTCTGATTTTCGCGCGCTATTGTGGGAAAACGGCACGGTAACAGACCTCAACACTCTAATTGACCCTAATTCTGGTTGGAAACTCGGATCGGCATCAGCTATTAATAATAAAGGTCAAATTGTAGGTTCAGGCATTTTTAACTCCCAACCCTTAGTCCGAGCGTTTTTGTTGACACCTGTTTCCCAGATTCCGAAAAGCGTACCTGAACCAACTTATGGGCTAGGTTCGCTGTTTTGTACTCTTGGTTCTATGTATATTTTGAAGCGCTTGCACAAATCAGCAAAAGTTAAAAGTTAGTTTTAAGCAGAAATATAAAACAGCAGTATTAAGAGAAGCCAATTGGGCATAAATTAGCGAGTGGACGCTATTTTTGCTCGCATTGTTATGCTCACTTTGCAATTGTAAAAACTTTATATATCAAGTATAAAGTTATATAGATTAATTACATAAATTTGAAATTAAAAATTAATTTAATTGTGGGATAGCTAGTTTTACAGTAAGTTTATGAAAATTCAATAAATTATTTATAAAAAAAATATTGTCCTCCGGTAAAAATCATAGTCATAAATATTGAATAAATCTATTAATAAAGATTCAATCAAGATACTGTAAGTGATATTGCTTAAATATGGTAATTACTATTAATCTCTTAGCAAAGGGTATATCGCTAAGAAAAGTAAAAAGTCAATCATAAGGGAATACTAATAATGCATCGCCATTCTATACAGTTAGCGGCAGCAGTTGTGGTTGCTTTTGCGGCGCCTATAACTACACAAGCCGCAACGTTAACTACTGCAAAATACGAAAGTTATGTTGATATTCAGAAAACAAACTTTGATAAATTCGTTACTTTACCCAAATTTGACCCGAATTTAGGCGAATTAAAAAAAGTGTTTGTGCAATTAGGTTCAGAAGTCCAAGGTTCAATTCGGCTAGAAAACCTAGATGCACAACCTGCCGATGTCACAGCTAATTTAGCTGCTGAAGTTAGCTTACTCAAACCAGATAAAAGCGTTTTATTAACAACGCTCCCTACTGCATCAATTGCACAGTCATTTGCCGCAGATGATGAAACATTAGATTTCACCGGAGCATCAGGCGCCACTTACAATAACTTATCCAACAGCAAAACAGCATCAACTTTATTAACAAGTGATTTTGATTTGTTCATCGGTTCAGATACATTGACACTACCAGTTACCGCAGTTGCAAAGTCTTCTGGTACAGGAGCAGGAAACCTAGCTCAAATATTTAATACCTTAGCAGCAGCCAAAGTAGAAGTAGTCTACGAATACTACATTAAAAAACCAGAAGAACCAAAACGAAAAATACCAGAATCAAATATTCCCCTTAGCGCACTCGCAGCAGTTGGTGTTGGCGCCTTACTAAAAAGTAAATACCAATTGAGTGCTGAGTAGAAAGTGCTGAGTAGAGAGTGCTGAGTAGAAAGTGCTGAGTGCTGAGTATTCAACTCCTAACTCCGCGCCTCTTGTACGGGCGGGTTTACCTACATCCTGGTAAACAACCGGAAATTTTGGTAAACCCGCCCCGACGCGCCTCCTAACTCTTACTCAGCACTCAGCACTCAGCACTTTTAACTAAAACCGATACCTGTGAATCCTCCCATTCATAGATGTATCGGTTACTTGCATCTCTAACGGCGCCGGATTGCCTTGTGAATCAATTTTGAAGAGCAGTAGGATACGCTTAGGTTGTCCAAGTCGAATTTGACGAGTTTGAAAAATATCTTGATTGCCAAAATCGGCTTGAACTTCGGGCATATAATATTTTTCTAGTCCGTAAACTATGGAACCATATTCATAGCGACCTCTCAGTGCAACTTGGTTTTCTGGTAATGTTGCAGGTAAAGTTGTTGTAACTCGTAACGGGCGCCAAGGTTGATTTATAGTTTCACTATGTAAAATGACATATAAATTAGTTTTTTCTGCTACTGGGTAATATTGGGAATTAATACCGGGATATTGCCGTACCAAGTCATTCCAGCCAGGTAATTTTTTTAATGTCTCTACGCGCGATATATCATATTCTAATGCGACGTAGTAACCGCGTAGTGTATCGTAAGGGTCTGTTGGTCTTGTTTGTAAAATAACTGTTTTACCTGTGTAACGTGTATATAAAGTAGGCACGAGTAATATGATAATGGTACACAATTGCAAGATTAAACAAATATATAGGCGCTCTTTTGGTTTTAAATAGATATTTTGTGAGATATTTTGTGATGTTTTCATCTCTGACGAACCACGACAACTGTTCCTATCACCGCAATTGAATAGAGTGTTAATATTAAGCTTGCTAGTAGTAAGTCGGTTTGGTACTCGTACATTCGAGTTACGATTAATAGCGTCAGCATTAAAATGCCACCCCAAAATTCTTTATGTTCGCGTGTGTGAAGGGCATGACGTATTAAGAGTAGGGCAAATATAATAAAAAGAGCGTTGAATAGTATAGTTGGGGCACTGGGTACATCAATATTGAGGTAATAAAAAAACGGTGCCAATCCGCATATAGCAATCCCAGTTAAAATTATTAGATTATTCCAACTGAATTTTTGCTGTATCATAAATAGCCATTGAATCACCGCAATTAGACTTAGAAAGGCAATATCAATGATGATAGAAGTATGAAGCTCTAGGTTTACTGGGTTTATATGTGAAAGTGTTAAAGAAGGCGCCTGCCAGTAGCTTTTAAATCCTAGTATGTAAAAAAATATCCACAAACATATCAAAGCAAGATTACGCGCGACTTGTTGAAAGTAACGTTTACTAACTTTGGGAAATAGTAAATCATCATAACTCCACAGCAAAGCAGGTGGGAGTATGAAGGCAAACGCAGCTAAGTACGAAAAATTATTTGTTGCGTTGAGATATTGTAGCGGCTTGATATTAAGCAGCAAGGTTAGAGTAAATGCAATTGCAGTTAAAGTAAAACTAATGCGCGACCTACACCAAATAGCCAGTGGTACAAACACAACCCACAGTAACAGAGGCATGTGTTCTACTATAATTACTGACCAGCTAACATCATTGAGATATGGCAGTTCACTTAAGGAAGTCAGATAACTAACTAGTACAATAACTAGTCCAAAAATTGCCAGCTTCTGCTCTTTATAGCTGTATGCCATTAGAGTGACACCTGCACCCCACAACAGTAACAATTCGTAATTTGCCTGATTGATGTGGAACAATTGCGCTACCACAGATAAGTTTACACCTAACAGCAGTGCGCTAAGAATCAGTAAACTCTGTCCCAGTGTATGCTTCCTTCTTACTGGTTTTGTGCCTTCTAACTGTGCTTTAATCGGTTGCTGCCACAAGTAAAATCCAGTAATATTTGATGCAGCCAATAAACTGAGTAGCAGCAAAACTTTGATTTCTCGCGTTAGTGCTTGCTCGGTCGCAGCGAAAAAAGTAATTGCAACAGTAACAATAAGTATGCTTAACAGAGCAGTTGCAGTTTTAGCGTTGCGTTGGAGTACTACAGGCTCTTCTAGATTAGCTTGATTGTACTGGGTAAGTTGCTGGTACTGTACATCGTTAATTATGCCAGCATCGCGCCATAGTTGTGCTTCCTTGCGTAATTTTGCGCGAAAATTATCTAGTAACATGACGAGTATTGCGGGCAAATAGTATTTTTTAGTATGATGCTATGTTTATTAACGGTTTGTTATGATGTGACAGTTTAATTGTTGGTCGAATATCTATATAGCTTTTACACATATTATTATGGAAATATCTAATTTATTACTCAAACTATCACGGCGCCTGTATCAAGATACTCAGCAGCAAGAAGAATTTATTAATGCTTTAATTAATCCGCAGGTGTATAACCCTAGCATTCTCTGGTGTCGAGATAAGCCAAGTGACTTTAACTTGAGTGTAGTGAAACCTGTTGATTGGCAACCAGATTTTGTAGACAGGTTAGAATTAAATCAAAAGCCAGGTCAACATCCTTTACACCAACAAGGATATTTTTACTGTTTAGATTTTTCATCGGTATTTGCCGCGTCTATTTTTTTGGCAATTCATCAACCAATTAACTTGATATTTGATATGTGTGCGGCGCCAGGAGGAAAAAGCATCTTTGCCTGGAGAGTTCTGCAACCGAAGTTACTAATTGCCAACGAAGTGATTGGTAAACGTTTGGGAATGTTAATTTCTAATTTCAAACGCTGTCAAGTTACTCCTGTAGCTGTATTAAATCGTGATTCGAGTATTTTTGCTGAAGCGATATCAAAATCAAGTGACTTAGTAATAGTCGATGCACCATGTTCCGGACAATCTTTACTTGCTAAAGGAGAAAAAGTACCAGGGTGCTTCCATCCGACCAATATTAACAAAAACGCCAACCGCCAAAAACGTATTATCGCCAACTCTGCACAAATTGTGGCGCCACAAGGTTATCTTGCATATACAACCTGCACCTACTCACCCGAAGAAAACGAACAAGTATGCGAATGGCTACTACAAAAATTCCCGACTTATGAACTAGTCGAAGTTAGTCATTTAAAAGACTACCAGTCACACTTAACTACGATGCCATGCTACAGAATGTTTCCTCAGTCAGGTTTAGGAGCAGGCGCCTTCGCAGCATTGTTTAGAAACACAGAAACCGGAGACACAACAAAAGTAAACGAGGAAACCTTACAACAATTAGGAATTAGATATACTACGGCGTCGCTGTTGATCCCCCCAACCCCCCTTGATAAGGCTACCGTGTACACACAAATCCTTCAAAGTTGTTTAAGTACGAAATAAACCTTAACTTTCCTTTCTTTCTTTGTGACATGCAGTGACATGCAGTGGTTCATTAAAGGGATAAACCACTTTGACACGCTCGTACACAAAGAGGAAATACAAGAAGGATAAGAAGATGTGTGTACACCGTAGCTTGATAAGGGGGGCTAAGAGGAGAACTCTTGTTCCCCCCTGACACGCGGGGGGCTAGGGGGGATCAGTTATGATACAAACAAATATATACTCTTACGCCTGCAAGAACTAATACAAGTATTCTATTAATTTAGGAGCTAATCATGTATTCAGGTTATCCTTCGCTAGAAATTCAGCCACCACAAGGCGATAGCTATACTATAAGAATAGAAAAGGAGCGCCTAACATTAGGACGTGATCCTCATAACGATATTGTGCTTCCTAACCCCAAAAGAACAATTTCGCGACAACATTGTGTCCTTGAATATCATGATAATTGCTGGTGGGTAGTGGATGAAAGACCAAGTGCAAATGGAACTTTTATCAAACGAGGAGAAGGCGAAAAAATCGATGTGCGTAGAGATGGTAGATTGTGTTTGAAACATAATGATATAATTGAGATTCTGGATAATCTTTTAGAACCAGAGAATCCTGTGTTTTGGAAGCTAACTTTCATAAATATTGAAAATTTTATAACTGACGCGGTTGAGCAATTTCAGCATGTTTATTTAGCTTATAGTGTTAGTCAGCAAAGACTCTGGCGGGTAAATGGTAATAGGGAGACTGTAAACCTGCGCCCGCAAGCGAAAAAGCTTATTGATTATATGGCTAACAAAAATCATGTGAATAATCTTGTAGCGCTGTGCAGTAGTGAAGAGTTAATAAAAGCGATTTACGATGATAGTTTTGAGCGCAGTAATAATGACCTGACTCATCTAGTTTGGGAAATTCGTAGAAAGGTGGAGTCAGATTCTGGTGAACCTGAATTTCTCAAAACCGAAGGGAGACAAGGTTATACTTTAAAGGTGAAATTGTTGGATTAGTTATTAACTTTTATATATATTACAATACACCGAGAGTAACGCCTGCTTAAACTCCATCGCTGTTTTAAAGTGAATTTCTGGCTTCTCCACCAACGCTAAATCAATTACCTCTGCTAAAGGTTGTGGAATTGATGCATTTCGCGCTCTAATTGGCACTGGGTCATTTTGCAACACTGCTAAAAATGGATCGGCGCCTGTGAAATTGCGGGGAAAATTTGCAGTGAGCATATAATACAGACAAGCAGCAGTAGCCCAAATATCTACATCTGGTTGGGTGTATTTAAAGTTAAGTACTTGCTGTCGAGGCATAAAAAATGGAGTACCAGCTTTAGTACCAGAGAGCGTTTGACCGCTCAAACCTGCTATATCGAATGCTTTAGATAAGCCATAATCTCCGACTTTGGCAACAAATTTTTGATCAACATCAACCCAGTCCAGGAAGATATTATTAGGTTTAAGGTCACGGTGAACTAAACCTCTACCTTTACCAAACCCACCACCATCAAGTTTGACATAAGGAATTTCGGCGTTGTGGGTATATTCCAAACCATCGAGAATTTGTAGAGTAATCGCCAACGCTATATCAACAGATAGTGGTTCACCCTGTTGCTGCATGAAATCAAATACATTACCACACTTACAATACTCCATTGTGAAAAAGAAAATGTTTTCAGAGTATCCATAATCTATTAGTTCTATTACATTGGGATGGCGTAAAGCCTTAGTGTTTTCCGTCTCCCTGAGAAACATTTTACAAGCTTGCTCACCAACAGCAGCTACAGATGGTAACATCATCTTCAGTGCGACATATTTACCCGATTGATTGTGTCGTGCTAAATAAACCTCCCCAAATCCACCTTTTCCTAGCAGTTTAACAATTTGATAACCTCGAATTGCAATTAGGTTATCGGCGCCACTTTCAGCTAATTTTAACAAGCCTTTAATCTTGTTCAAAAAATTTAGCGGTTGTGTTGGTTGCTGTTTTGAGGTATTGTCTGCATCAATAGTGCTTGGAAAAAAGTTGGTAATACTTATATGCAATGGGTCACTTTCAATACCAATTTGTTCAATACCAACTTGGATAATAGTGTTACCCAGTTTGATTTCGTCTCCATCTTGTAAGTCGTGTTCAGGAAATTGTAGCTTGGCGCCTTCTTCTGGAGTTTGTTCGACTTGCCGCTGTCCAATTTTTTTGCTATTAACGTAAGTGCCATTTCTACTACCAAAATCTCGCACCCGGATAGCGGGGGGATTTATATCTAGTAAACAATGGTAGCGGGAAATCGCGCGATGGTCTTCATCATCAGGCAATTTTGGATTACAATCTGCATTTCGACCAAGAATACAGCTAGTGCGGGAGTCAAAAATAAATTGTCGTCCTTGGAGTTTGCCTTGGGTGACAGTAAGGGTAATTTTGGCTGGCATGGCAAAATAATAAGCTTTAATCTTCAGGAAGTACCGTTGATAGCGATGAAGTCTCTAATGCTTTATTAACTTGATGTGAGAAAGGTAAACTATTATTGGAACTAGATGAAGTCGATAATGTATTATTTGTTTGTGTTGATACGTCACTTGAAACAATAGTACTAGTTTTGAGAGTTCGTAACACTTGAGGCATTACTGCATCGATTAATCCAGAACCTCCATCCTGAGAATTGCTAACCCAGACTTCTGGAAGTTTAAGTTTGACTAACTCCTTCAGTTTTTCAATATCTACCCAACCATCACGACCAATAACATCAATAGTGTTCGCTAGAGCTATTAATTCTATTTGACGTAGTTCTCGAACTCGTTCTATTTCAACATCATTTCTGTATCTTTGTGCTATAGCTTCACGTTCAGCAATCTCTACAGATTTTTGAGCTTTGATTAAATCTTCTTGAATTTCAGTCTCCGCTATCTCGCGCGCAAGTTCTTGACGTACTTTTTCTGTCTTGCTTTGCTCGTCTATGGTTTTGCGCTGTTCTGAAGCAATTTTGCGCTCCGTTAAAATCTGTTGCAAATCATCCGGCAAGTCAATCTCACCAATTAAAGTTTTTTCTGCTTCAACACCATAATCCTTGAGCGCTGATTTAATAAAGTCATGTGCTTGCCTTCCTTGGTCATTACGTTGCTCAAGAAAGTCTAGCGCTTCTGAATTTTGGGCAGAGTCACGGAAGTAATTTTCAACTGCTGGCTGTAGTACTTTAACAATTAAGGCTTTTATAGAACTGTTTGCCGAATTACTATCTTTCTTACCAACACGGTAAATCATTGTAGGCGCCTTTTCTTCTGGTACGCGAATAACCTGCGTTACTTCTACATGAAAATGAAAAGAACCATCTAGTGAGCAAAGTTTTATCGCATTCAAACTTGAATCGTAGTTTGTAAATGGCTTTTCTTTGTTCGACCAGTCTAATGTTATCGGTTGAGTTGGCACCATCTCCACATCCATGACTTTTGTGTTAATTACGTGCTTACCAGGACGAAGGGGTTTATTCCAAACTCCTCTATATCCAGGTTCGACAACACCATCCTTATTCTCAGAATATTTACCAACTTGGGAGATAACAACCCCAACTGATCCAACGGGAACATCAGTCAGTTCTACCTGCTCAACCCTTGCAAACCAAGGATTTATGTTCCATGACCCTGATGGCAAAATCTCTTCTTGTAAACCTCTGCTTCCGTTTCCATCAATAAATTTTTGCCCATTTTGGAAGTTGTCATGACCTGCAACAGGCGCCCCAGCAATTTCATCAGATTGAATTGGGATACCATCGTAAGTGGTGACAATACCTATTTTTTCAGCTTCGATAGTATATACCTGTAAATCATGAGGCTTCATGCCATACTGGGTAGCATTAGCACTAGTAATTACAGTAAACAAATCAGTATTAATCTGGTAAATTCCAGATGTGAGAATTGCTAATTGTCTACCCTTTTGACCGCCATTTTGAATAAACGCATGGGCATCCTGAAAATTATTGCAATCTACAACTTTACCGAGTTGTTGTTGTTCTGGTTTGTTGGCGCCATCATTAGCAACGACTAATCCAATTTCTCCTTGAGGAATATTAATTACTGAATCAAGGTAAACGGTAAATAAATCGGTGTTAATCTCGTACTCACCAGGTTTTAGGATTGCTAGCTGCTTACCCTTCTGACCTCCATTTTGAATAAATGCATGAGCATCCTGAAAGTCATTGCAATCTACTACTTTCCCGAACTGTTGTCCTAACGGCATAGTGGCGCCATCGTTAGCAACGACTAGCCCAATTTTGTCTGGGGGAATATTTATCGATGGCTTCTTAGTAATTTCAAAAAGTTCAGTATTAATTCGGTAAGTACCAGATTGTAGGATTGCTAGCTGCTTGCCCTTCTGACCGCCATTATTAATAAACGCACCTGCATCCTGAAAGTCATTGCATTCAACAGGCTTGCCGAAAAGTTGTCCCTGTTGTCCCGATGGTATATTCGCACCATCTTTGGCAACAACTAGTCCAATTTCGTCTGGAGAAATATGAATCGCTGGCTTCTTGGTAATTTCAAAAAGTTCAGTGTTAATTCGGTAAGTGCCAGATTGTAGGATTGCTAGCTGCTTACCCTTCTGACCACCATTTTTAATAAATGCAACCGCATCCTGAAAGTCTTTACATTCAACAGGCTTGCCGAAATGTTGACCCGATGGTATATTAGCACCATCTTTAGCTACAACTAGTCCAATTTCATCTGGGAGAATTTGAATTACTTTCTCCTTGCGAACAGTATACATTTGAGGAAAATAACCCCAATGCGAACCAGGGACAAGTACTTTTGCTTGGGAACCAGCTTCTCCTTGCAAAGCTATTATTTGACCTGCCTGAAGTTTTGGGGAAAAGGGATTAAGGTTAAATTTCTTGATCACAATTCCAACTTCATCATTTTTAATTACCACAATTCCTTTTTTTGCTATTGTGGTATAGGCAATAGCTCCAGATGCTAATAAGAAAATACTGCCTACCCAACCTAGAGATATTCCTGGAGTTGTTACAGGCTGATTGACGCTAGCTTGTAATAATAAAGCTTTATTTTGAGCCTGACTAGACTGTAGATTTGAAGTGTGTTCTATTGAAGTAGTTGCTAATCGGTAATTCTCAGAATTATTAGGCTGACTCATGATAAAAATGCTACTTAAAGCTATTGAAGTTGTTACCAGCCTACCGAAAAATAAATTGGTTTTCATGGTGATACGGTATCTTCCTAATAATAAAGAATTGGAGTTAACTAATTATTCGGCACCATAGCCAGTAAAACTATTTCTAAAAACCCAAACAACATCGAACCGTTGATACACAAGATAATTAGTTTGCGAGCGCGCGCAACTACTAGATTACTTTCTCTTCAAACTAATTTTTATGAATACCTATTGCGATAGACAAAGAGTAGTGCGTTCTAAAAAATCCTGCCAGCTAGGTTGCCATTCATGGAAGGGCTGAACACCATATCCAAATGAAGGAAGGTGACCTTTTTGAGCGTCTAAGCTAAAAGTAAAGTTATCATACTTCAACCATTCATTATTGCTTCGCCAGCCCACTTGCTCACAAAACATATAAAAAGTTGCAAGATTACCAGAAGAAATACTAATATTACGCCAGATGCACTGCTGAACACTAAAGCCAAATCTATCATTACTGTACAATTTCCATAGTTCGTCAATCTTGTTCAGAACGGTACAAGGAAAGTTCTTTAATTCCTGACTTTTCATCCAACCTTGTGTCTGACGCTCAACTGCTTGAAGCATCAGTTGATAGGTTTCACGATCTGCTTGTCTCAAGTTATGGGTTTTTAACAAACTCTCTAATTCAGCATAATTAACATTTGGTTCACTTTGGACTGGTGTTACAACTTTAGGAGCGTTAAAACTATTGATTTTTATTTCGTTAACATTTGTAACTGATTTGGCGCCAGTTATAACACCCAGTAACTCTCTAAACTCCCGCACAGTTTGCGGTCTATCTTGAGGTTCCAATGCCATTCCCTTGACAATAGCATCATTAACATAGCTACTAATTCTGTGATTATATTGCTTTGGCGCCGGTAATTGTTCAACCCTCCTAAAACTCGCTTGAACAGGTACTATATCTGTTAGTAAAGTATACAGTGTTGCAGCTAAAGCATAAACATCAGTATAATCACCAAGTAAGCCTTGTCCTTCATGTTGTTCAATAGGTGCATAACCTACTGTGCCACCACTTGCTATTCCTACTTGACCAGTTGTAAATTCCTGTGCCAAGCCAAAATCAATTAGTACGGCTTCTTTTGTACCACGGCGTAACAGGATATTATTGGGCTTGACATCCAAATGGAATAATCCTTGTTGGTGGACATACTCCAAAGCTTTTCCAACCTGGTCAATGTAAGATAAAGCTTCTGTTTCCTTTAATTTTCCTCGGAATTTAAGGTAAAATGCCAAATCCGAACCATCAACATATTCCATTACCATCCCCAAAAGTCCATCTTCGTCGATAAATTCGCGCGCTTTGACAATATGCGGGTGATTGCATTTGGCTAAACGCATTCCTTCATTGACAAAGTTTAGCTGTCGTCTGTTAAAATCTGGTTGACTTTGCTGTTCGGGTTTTAGGGTTTTAATAACAACTAATTTACCGCTAGGGTATTCAGTTGCACTATAGGTAACACCAAAGCCCCCACCTCCAAGCACTTTTTGAATAATGAATCTTCCGTTTTGTATTGGTTGATTGGGTTCCCAAGCTTCCATTGGTAACAATTAAGTCATTTATCATACTGTATCTAGCCATCTAACGCATAGCCGCTTTCTCATTTCAAGCTCTATTATGAAATCGTCATGCATTGATTATCAATTGAAAAAGTATTGAAATTCAATGGAATTTATATGTAATTTTGATTTAATAGCTGACGATAACGAATCAAAAATGAATCTATACTGGCGCACGCGCTGTCACGACTGTGATGCGTTTATTGCGTTAATGTAACTAAATATGGTATCTAATTCGCCTATTGCCTCTAATTCAGCAGCTTCTTCTGGTGTCAATAAGTCGGCTTTTTTCTTATCAAGAAGTTCTTGCATACGCAACCCCAGTTCTTCGGTGAACTTAAATAGGTTGAGATTGTTAATTCTCTCAACTCGAATCCCCCATGTTAGCCAAGTTGAAGGCTTGATTACTACACTTGTCATAGGTTTAGTGCAATGCTGCTGTAATTGTTTTCATTTTAGCAGGCGCCTTAAGTTCAAACCAAAATCACTAATATCTTGAGGTAGAACAAAGTGCAAGATATAATAGGAGAAAGCCTAAATATGACATAAGTAATAATACTGATGACAACTTTAGAAAAACCATAAAAAATAAAATTTAATATAGACAAAATATAGCAGTCATAAATCATTTATGAAGATGTGATTCATATACCCGACTTCATGCTAGTTAAAGTCGGGTATCTGGGCTAAGAGCGATTTTCACTCTTCGATATAGGATTGGTATACAAAAAATTTTACACAGATGTAATAAGGCGCCTTGCAGGGTGTATCGATAGGGATAGTTGATTATGACCATAAAAGCCAACCGACTAAAATTTTGGGTAAGTTATCTGGATGCATGTGAACGATTAATTGAAAAAAAACAGTTTCAAATCGCTTTTGTTTCTTCTCGAACTGACAGTGATAATTCAAAGTACATACATTTAACTCTTGCTCCATTTGTTTCAGCAGATATATTAAAAACTATTAAGCAGTGTCGTCAAGGCGATAGTATAAACTTATATACTATCAAGCAGCCAAAAAAGCATCAGGTTATATCCACAGTTTCTCATAGTCTCTCTTTCAAAAAATTTTATCAGCAGCATTATCGAAGCGATAGCCTTTTCTTGTTAACAGATGATACTGGCGCCGTAATTGGATGTTTACCACCTAAAATCATAGAAAAGCAATCTGAATTACGAACATCAGAAAAATTTCTCATCGAAATAAAGCAAGAGATAGATTTTGCAGATTTTAAGCAAATATCAGCTAAATTTGAATCACTTAATCTACAAACACATACTCTTAAAGTTTTATTAAGTGAAGAACATATAGAACTCAATTCCATCAGCGGAATCATTACTAATCCTCTAATTGGTGACTTGTATCCAATTCGTATACAAAAAGATGCCATTAAACGTTTGCAAGAAAAAGCTAATCGTCTACCTGGTCTTTTGACAATTCTTTTTGGTCATAATGAAGAGCTAACACTTCCAGCAGCATCAATGGTGCCAAAACCTTTAGAGAAATGTCCAAATATAGACAATCTTAACGAACACCAGAGGCTAGCGATAAAAATGATTCAAGCTTCACCAGACTTTTTTTTATTACAAGGGCCACCAGGGACAGGAAAATCAACTGTTAATTTCGTGTATTGTTGTCTAATAGCTCTTCAAGGTGGAAAAATTCTTATATCCTGCCAGTCGAACTCAGCAGTAGATAATGTATTATCAAAATTGCCAAAGCATCCAAGCATACTTGCTGTGAGGGTAGGTGAAAGCACAAAGATTAGTAAAGACGCTCTAGAATTTTTTGAAAAAAACGCAGTCATAAGATGGTTAAGGTCTGTAGCAGAAGAATGTGACAGAAATTTGCCGGAGCTTCAAAAAAAGGCTTCTCTAGTAGACTTATTTGTTAATCATTGGGAAAAGATTTTTGAATGGGCTGACTGGCAGCAACAAAGAATTAAATTACTAGCTGCAACTGAAAATAAAAAATCAATGGCTGACCAATATCATAAAACGGCACTTGAATTAAAAAAGAAATATTTAGCGACAGTAAAGATTGAGCAGGGTATAAAAGCACTTATCGAAGAATTGCAAACTCATCAATTTACTTATGAGTTCAATCATGAATTACAGCAATTATTAACTCAACTCCAAATTCCTAAAATTGCTCAAAATTTGAATAAAACTAAATCTAATCTATGGGAAATAGCAACTGAAATTAAGCAACTAATTTTAGACATTAAGCCGGATGGCTATATTGTTCAGTTGAAAAAAGATTTTATTTTATTATATGAAGAAATTAGATCAAATATTTCAAATCAACAGGATTCTTTAAAACGTACACAAGAGATAAGAGACAAGATTGCAAAAATACGTCCAGAGATAGAAAAGCAGCAAAATATTGTACAGAAGCTCAAACATCTACTTGACCAGGGAATTACAGATGAATCATCAGAAGTAGTTTCTTTCAGTTCTAGCTATACTAGTATATCTGATAGATTAAGTAGATTTATAAACTTGATTACACCAAAAAAACCTACTAATACTACAATCATTAACTTTATAACTATTTTTTTTGATGCTTTTAAAATATGGAGACGCAAAATAAATGTTGTTCAGTTAATTCGTTCATGGGAAGAAGCAGAAATAAATTTGTTACCAAACCGAATTAATCAATATGAATATATATATAATAAATTTATCAATCTCAAAAGATTATCTGCATTATTTATTGTTGGGCGCCTTTATAAACCTGTATTACACCGTGCCAAAGAACAATTGAAAAGCTCTATTGAGAATCTATCTATTGACGCTAATCACTTTTATCACGCAAAAAACTCTAGCCTGGCAATAAAAATATACGATGAGTATAATTCTGAATTACAAATTGCAGAAGCTAAAGTCACAGAGCTTAGTACTCAATACGACCAAGAAGTAACCAAAGTTAAAAATGAAAAAGGTCATTACAAAACTTTATTAGAAGACGCTCAATCGTGGTTTGATGAGGCAGAATATTTTAAAGAAGCATTTTCTAAAGTATTTGACCCTTATATTCAAACTATAGATTTAATAGAAGTTGAAGATAATCTGGAAATTGAAGAGTTGATGAAAGTTAATGAAAATCTTATTTCTATGGCTGCATTTATAGAAGAGTTTATTCCTTTTGCTGAAAACAAGATTATTCAACCCTTTCAACATACATTATCATCTGTATATGACGCAAACTTATCTTCACAGAATGAATCTGCACTGAGTGAGCAGTCAGCTTCAGAACAAGCGAACTCGTTAAACAAAGAATATGATAAGATAATGGCTCATATCAAATTTAAAGATGATAAATATAAATTAGGTCATCGCATATGGGAAGAGCTACGAACTCAAAAATCTGTACCCGGATTCTTCGATAAACCTATCCCTGATTTAGAATTTTTAAACTTGGAAAGAGAACCTTGGTTATCGTCTGTCGGTGGTGAAACCGAAGCTAAAAGACTAGAAACTAAAATTAAAATCAAAGAAGATTGGATTGCTCGAATTCGCACGGGCAATATAGAAATTAGTGATCAACTATATGAACTTTTCTTAAAACATGCTAATGTTGTAGGCGCCACTTGTATACACACAGGCAAAAAAAGTTTTTTGAACCGCTTTTCAGAATTTAATGCTGTCATTGTTGACGAAGTATCTAAAGCAACACCGACCGAGCTATTAGTTCCTTGCTTACTAGGCAAAAAAATTGTTTTAGTCGGAGACTACAAACAGCTACCACCTATATTTGGAGAAGAATCTTGTTTTATTGAAGCTGCTCAATCTTTAGGGGTAGATGCTGTTGAGTTACAAAAGCAATTAACTACATCTTTATTCAAAGAGCGATATGAGTATTTAGACAAGATAAACGCTTCTCGAACCTTAATGCTAATAAAGCAATATCGTATGCACTCGCAAATTATGTCAGCAATTAACCCGTTTTATGGAAATCAACTCATAATTGGCTATAAAAAGCAAGACAGCGAACGCGCGCACAGAATTACAATTCCCAAATTGTTAACTAGTAAACATCATTTAATGTGGGTTGACTTACCATTAGATGACAGCGATTGGTATCATCAGCAAATTGGAACAGGTCGGCAAAACCCTAGCGAAGCAGAATTGATAATTTCAATTCTCATGAAAATGAAGAAAAGCTTCGTTCATAAGAGAAATTCATCTAAAATAATAGAAGTTGGTATTACCTCTGTATATAAAGCTCAAACAAACCTGATTAAAAGCTTATGTAACCAAAAAAATATTGACTTACCCCCAAACGTCACACTTACCATTGGAACAGTAGACGAATTTCAAGGCATGGAAAAAGATATCATGTTTGTAAGCCTTGTCTTGAACAAGCCTGGAGTATTGCCAAGCGAGTTTCTACAGACCCCAGAGCGTATTAATGTAGCGATGAGTAGAGGCAGAAAATTACTAATTATAACTGGTTCCTCCCATAACTACACAGAATTAAAAAGCGAAGCTAGTCCAATATATAAACACATATTAAACATTGCTAAAAATCATGAAGGACATTCACAAGCCAATGCATTTATGGATTAAAACAACAATCACAGACAATCACCGCGAAGCTTTGGCAGGCAAAGAAATATTAGGTGCTTATTCTAGCGAGGTATTGTATTTACCCAAAGAAACAGAAAGAAAGTACGATATTATCGAAGAATTTGTCTTGAGATGTTTCAGAGATTTAAATCCCCCACCCGACGCTCAAGAAATTGCCTCAATACTCGGAATCGAAAACGTTCAATTTATCTCACACTTTACCCAACATATTCAATCTTTACCAGTAGTTGTACTTTTTTATCGAGAACCCGCCGATTTAACTGAAGGGTACTCAGTATTCGATTGTCAACAAGGAGAAATTAATTCCTTGCTGCAAGAGGCTGTAGAACTATCAGGTATAGAAGAAGAGAAGCAAAAATTCTTTTAAATAAATACGCGAGCAACTTCTATGGGTTTTTCTGATCCATAATAACCAAATCTACACCACACCTCGTAGCAGCTTCTGCTAACCGAGTATCAAGAGTTGCCAGTGGCAACCGCAACCGCAGCGCCAACTCCAAATAAGCTGCATCGTAAGCAGCTAAAACTTCCTGGCACCCTAGTACTAAAGTTGCACCCAATGCATTGGCATTTGTAGATGTATCAACCAAGCAAACGCTAAACCTATTAGTCAAATCATCGGGCTTCAAATGGCGTGATGTTAATTGTCCTAATTAAGTTTTTAGCTTATTAACCTATTTTTAAGTTCCCCAGGTGACAGAACAGAAATTGGGGCACCTGTAAATCCCGCAACGTCACGAGTCACAATGGCATCTAAACCCGTCTGAATTGCACAACTTACCTGCACAGCATCCTCAAAATCGGTTAGACCCAGCAACAACGACTGCTCCAGCACTCCACGATCCACTGCACAAATTTCCATCAACGTCAATAATCGAGTCACTGCGGTAATGGCAATTTCTGCGCTCTTCGTCTGGCGCCCAACCAGATAATGTACATCTGTAATAGTAGTCGCTGATATAAATCCCTCTATCTGACCTGATTCAACTGCTAAGAACAAAAAAGCAGCATCCGCAGCAAAAGGTTCCCGTGTCAGCAAAGCATCTAGCAAGACATTCGTATCAAATAAAACTCGCATTTAGTAGTACTTTTGCACTAACCTTTCATCTAGCATAGCTTTTACTTCTTCATCTGTAGGTGGCGCCGTCTCGGTTTTCGCAATGCCAATTAAGCTCGCGGCTAGACCTTTAGGCTTAACCATTGACTGAGGTTTTGGTTGAAGTGAGCGCGTTAATGCATTAATCAATTGTAAGCGCTCCTCAGTAGATAACCTCATTGCTTGCTCTTCAAGTTCACGTAACGTCATGACAATTACCTTTGGTAAAAGTATCAGGTGATTCGGATAGATAAATGAGTAATCACGTATTTAGATTTTAGCGCCCTTGTACTTCTGCCTTCGACCTAAAACTTAATATCTAAAATTTAAAGCTTAACTTAAGTGTTCGCTAAACCATTTCGTCACAAATTGTTGCAATTGGGTCAAATCATGCTGTATGCCGGGAGAATTTTTAGCAGCTTCTAGGTCAAGCTGATGTCCCAAATGAGCAAAAGTTTTCATAAATAAACGCTCTGGCTGATGGGCTTGTTCATAGTACTGTATCATAATGTGATATAGTTCTTCTATATCGGTGACAGCATACGCTTCATCTTGTACACCGTGAACAAACAAAACCGCAGGTATTGGTTGACGCTGAATAAGTATTGCAGTGCGAGCCACAAAGTTTAAACGGTGCCTAGCAGCAAGTGAAGCATCACTCCAATTGTACGGGATATCATTTTCACTCATCCAAGGAAATTGCTCTTTTAATACTGAATAATATTGTTTCGTCGCGCGCTCATATGTATTTACTGCCGATTCTAAATCTTTCGTTACTCCAGCTAGCACACAAGCTTTAATAGTAAGAGAACTTTCTATTAAGGTCAGTAAAGCAGCAATTCCACCAGCCGAAAAACCAAACAATCCAATACCTTCTTTTTCGGAAATTCCATAGCGTAATTGCAATGCCTGAACAATCTTAGGTAATTCCTGCATCGCTTGTTCTATAACAGGAAGCAACAGTTGCAGAACGCTCTGCCGATAGCTGGCGCCGCATAATTTCTTCCAGTCCTCCATTAGGTAAACGCTTTCCAAATAGAGGCAGCCCAAGATACGCTTTCCACGCTTGTACATTTTCTAATGGCAAAACTTCAGCTAACATTTCCTCGCTGTTGGGAACTCCAAACCCATGCCAAAGTACAATCAAGCGCGCTGGTTTGTTGGGATCAGCAGGGGGACGCACCACGGACAGGTACACCAGCTAATTCCAACGATTGTGTGCTATTCATAGACTTTCAAATTAATTAAGCAATCGCTTAAATAACATTAGCACGAATTTTGAGAGTATTACAGTGAAGAATTTCAAATAACAAAAATGTAATTCAGAAACTGGGTAGGCTGTCATTTTTAGCTTCTTTAATCAGAAATATGAACACCTTACCTCATAATTAACGGCGCCGACGGTATGGTGGGCAGTGCCCACCTTACTTTTTGCACTCTCCGCGCTACTACGTACCTACCAAAATTAATGACACGGACTACTACTAGCTTAAATTACAAAACTGTAATTTAGAAGGAGGGCGAACTGTAATTTTGGGTCAGTTAAATCATAAATGTAAACAATATATCCCAAGACAGATGAATATCCGTAAAGTACAATTATTACTTCTCACAGCAATTCCCGTTCTGGTCGGCTCAGTTGGTTTTATTTCACTAAATCAAGCAAACGCTAAACCTGTCAATCAAATTGCACAGGCGTCACAACCATCTAACGAGCGACCGGACGGACAGCGCAAACGCCCCAAAATTGATTTTGCTGCTGCTGCAACAAAGTTGGGAGTCCACGCCCAGCACAATTAAAAGCAGCATTGGGAGTACCAGCAAATCCGCCAAATCCTTCAGACCGAAGCCAGCGTCCTCCTCGTCCAGATTTTGCAGCAGCAGCAACTAAGCTGGGAGTCCACGCCCAGCACAATTAAAAGAAGCTTTGGGAGTACCTGCAAATGCATCTGATAGAAACGGGCGCCCTCGTCGTCCAGATTTTGCTGCAGCAGCAACTAAGCTAGGAGTCAGCGAAGCAAAATTAAAAGATGCCTTGGGAGTACCTGCGAATCCTCCTAATCCTTCAGAGCGTTCGGGGCGCCGTCCTCGTCCAGATTTTAAAGCCGCAGCAGCAAAACTAGGTGTAACTGAACAAAAATTGATAGAAGCCCTTGGCATTCCTCCTCAGCCTCCAGGCAAAGCCCCAAAAAAAGCAAAATAGCTCAATATTTACCTGAATATTTACCTGTATTTAGCAACAAAGTCATAAAAAGGAGCTAATTATTAGTGTAACAGTGCAAATAAACCTTTAAAACATTCCTAACTCAGTTGTTAAGCTAAAAAAACTCCCCCCTATAACCGGACTTTGAGTCTGTCCCCCCAAATCATCGGGGGGTTAGGGGGATTATAACCATTACCTCAAATATATGAAAAAAAATTATCATCTATTAAGTCGAAGACAAGCACTTACTCTACTTCGGGCAGCCGGAACAGCAATACTTGTAATTGGATGCACAGGTAGAAAGTTTGGCTCCGCGCAGGCACAATTTAGTTCAAACGTTCCAGCATCAGGAACCAAACTCGCTAGCGCACCCGCGTGTATCGTGAGTCCAGAGCAAACCGAAGGACCATATTTCGTAGATGAGAAGCTCAACCGCTCGGATATTCGCTCCGACCCAACAGACGGTACAGTAAAAGAAGGCGTACCACTCCAATTAACACTAAAAATTTCTCAAGTCGGCAGTAATGGATGTGTACCCTTAGAAAATGCAATTGTAGATATTTGGCACTGTGACGCACTAGGGGTTTATTCGGACGTGCAAGACCGAAGTTTTAATACATCTGGCAAAAAGTACCTACGCGGTTATCAAGTAACAGATGCCGATGGAACTGCTAATTTTACAACCATTTATCCTGGTTGGTATCCAGGCAGAACTGTGCATATACATGTAAAAGTTCGCACTAATGCAACATCAGGTCAGGGTCATGAGTTTACATCACAGCTATACTTTGATGACTCAATTTCCGACCAGGTGTATACAAAGGCGCCTTATGTGAGCAAGGGACAGCGCACGGGAAACAATGCTCAAGACGGAATATTTAATGATGGTGGCGCCCAAATGTTACTCAAGCTGACTCCTGCTCAAAATGGCTACGCAGGAACTTTGGATATTGGACTTCAAATGGCGTAATAATATTTTTCAACTGTTTTTCAACACAATTATTCCACTAAATAGACCCAAGGCAAAGCAGAATGAACTTTGTTAAATAGGCGTTTATCAGCTGTGTAAAATGAAGCCTGAAATCTTTGAGCTAATGCCAAGTAATGAGCATCATAAGTAGCTGAGAGATTAAATTGTTGTGCAATTTCCCAGGCTTGTTGATGAAGTTGCTGATCACCGTAAAATTGAATGGATAAACTCAGAGCATTATTGAGAAATTTCTGAGCTTCTGTAATCAATAACTGTTTAGCCAGTTGCATTCGATGAAATACATTTGTAACTTCGTAACATAAGAGAGTTGGAGCAATAATCTGAGTCTGGTTTTGCTCCCAATTATTCCACAATTTTAAATGAGGTGAGGTTTCTGAAGGATTGTTAATTAATTTAACTATAAAATTAGCATCTACACAAATAATTTGCCTGGTCATACTTGTTCTTGACTGTGGGATAAACCTGATAATAATTCCTCATCTCGCTCTTCTCGCATCTGATGAATAATTTGGTCAATATCTGGCTCAGAGGCTTGACCATTACGTCTTTGCTGAACAGCTTGAGCATCAGCTAAAATTTTTGTTCGTAAGTTTTGCCAATTAGATTGATGTGTTAATTTTTGGTTTAATAACTCCCGTTCTTCAGTAGACAAAGCTTTAATTGCATTAGCTAAAGATTCAACAAGTTGAATATTCATATATTTATGTTCCTTTTTCTGAAACTGGTGCTGCCAGACACTTATATATTATAGAGCTATCCACTGTCATTTATCAACAGTTACCACACCTCAATTATTCCCTTCTTGTTGAAAAATATGTGCCTAATGTCAAAATATTGAATAAACGGCGCCAATATTAAATTACTAGCACCGTGTAAAGTTATAAAAGAATGTGGTTTTAAGAGACTTATAAATAGAGATTATTTAACAGCGATAGCTTGACCAGCGTTGCTAAAGATGTCTGTTAAATTAGCTACAGAAGCTGTACCGCTACCAGTGGAACCAGCGAATGTTTGTTGACCAACTTGGAGTTGTTTTAGTGAATAGCTGTTTGATGCATCAGATGCAAAACCACCAACGTCACCTAAAGTAATTGCCAAACCACCAGCTACAGTATCAAGTTCGTCATTGGATAGTTCTACTGCATTAATTTCGTTATTCATTGTCTTATCCTCAAGTATAGTCAGTTAGATTTGAAACCTTGCAGCGTCTGGGCTGCTTGCCTTCATGAGTTCATAATAGGAATTCCGCGCGCTCTCGTACATCGGAGAAAAGCTTGAATTACAGATAATACTTTTTGTTGAGGGCTAATGTACTATGAGCGTGAGTTTCCGAAATCATTCTCATTAATGATGTATTTAGCTGTTGAGAATAATTAGTAGGGTGAGTAATTTACCGCTTGGTACATATATGAGCAATAATAACGACAATCAGGATTTTTTTAGCGATTACAGAAAGCCCGAAGATAAGGTTTCTGTGGATATTCCTGCCGAACAAAGTTCTACTTATGTAGAAAAAATTCCTTCTGCTTATGACCCGATAGGAGAAATTTATAGCGAAGGTAGAGCAATGAGAGGTATGTCTACTGGCGCCATGCCCTTGTGGGTGCTTTTGACAGGCTGGGCATTGTTCGGAGGTTTATTTTTTTTGCTCTTAGGTGTTGCTATATCTTCATCTTCTTTAGCAGTTCTACCTAGTTTACTTTTTGCTTTAATTCCTTTGCTAATCGTTATTCGAGGCACTAAAGCCAAGCTATCCAACAAAAAAAGCCGCAGAAGATAGTTATTTGTTTAACTTCAATGGCATAATGTTTAAAATTTCAATACAACTTTTCCTGAACTGCTTGCTTGCCTAACTGCTTCATGAGATTTAGCGACTTCGGATAGTGCAAATTCTTGTGCTACTGCTGGACGTAATGTGCCGTTTTCCAGTCCTGCGTATATTGCAGCATGTATTTGTGCTGATTCTTGTGGAGTTGCAAGTCCAATATATAAACCTATAATACTGGCGCCTTTCCAAAGCAATCGTGTAGGGTCTAGATTTACTGCACCATCCGTTCCACCAATGATAATAATACGAGCAAATGGTGCAATTAAGTTAACATCGTCTGCTAACTTTTTCGTAGCGTTCATTTCTAAAATTACATCAAAGCCTTTACCACCTGTGAATTCTAACGCTTTATCTAAATAGCCTCGTTCGCGATGATTAACTGTAAAGTGGGCGCCTTCTTTCTCTATTAATTCTAACCCCTGCTCACTTCCTGCACTTCCAACTACTTTTAAACCATAAGCGTGCGCTATTTGTACAGCGGCACTACCAACTGCACCAAGCCGCGCCATGTACAAATACAGTTTCTCCAGGTTTAGCTTTAGCTAGATTAAACAGTGCGTAATAAGCTGTGGGATAAGAATTGACAGCAGCAGTAGCTTGTGCAAACGAAATATTATTAGGTAAATGATAAACCGATTCAGCATCATGCACGATTAATTCTGCATATGCTCCTAAAAAAGTATTTGCATAAACACGGTCGCCCGCTTTAAACTTGGTGACACCTTCACCTACAGCTTCAATTACACCTGCTGCTTCAAAACCAGGAATATATGGTAAGGATGGTATTGGGGCGCCATGACTTTGTTCGCGCACATAAGTATCGAGTGGACTAACACCTGCTGCATGAACCCTAATTAATACTTGTCCAGCGTTTGGTGTTGGTGTAGAATTTCTTCGACTTTAAGAACTTCTGGGGCGCCGAATTGGTGAACTTGTACTGCTTTCATTGTATTTTTTGTTTTATTTGAAATAGGATATTTTCTTGTGGGGCAGTTTCTTGTTCTTGTGGAGCGGGCATCCCGGAGCGCCTCATGCAAGATGTTTGTGTTAGGAACGGGCAAGGATGCCCATTCCACAAGAGATACACAAGAGATACACAAGAGATAAAGATTTATTTTGCGAACAATGATTCTGTACCTGTGTAAGGTTTCAATGGTGTAATATCAGCTTTTAAAACACCTTCTTGCACCATTGGTAATTGAGCAACCATTTCGGTTACTGCTTCCAAGCTTGGCGCCTCCCAAAGTAAAACGGCGCCACTATTATCAGCGATGTAAGAAATACTACGAACCATATCTGCTGCATAATATTCCCATACTTTCGCTGCTTCTGCTTGAACCAAAGGTAATACTTTGTCCATTGGAACGCCTTCAATAACCTTAGCTATAACTAAAAATTGCATTTTGATTTTCTCCAACAATTAACTTTTACTCTTATCAGCCATCGCCATAAAAGGCGCCAAGTCACCTATATATTCTTGATGACCAATAAGAAAGCCGTCTTTTTCCTCATATACTTGAGCAACGCTTGTTTGAAAAGATTGCTCGTTTAACGTGCCACTAACGTTAAATTCAAATATCGTGATGTTACCTAAATGTGTTGTACGATAAAGTTCAAGGGTTGGGCGTAAGTTAGCTGCGGTTGTTTGTAAATAATTTGCAAATACATCGCGTCCTCGGTTTTCACCATGAAAGGAACCGGGAACAGGATAAACAAACTTGTAATCTTCAACCATTGCATCTAACATTGGTTGATATTCTCCTGTTTCAACCGCGCGCTTAAAAAGTGCAAAGGCTTCTTCACCAATTGTCATAGACGGTAATCCTAATATCTAAAATTTAATTACAACTTTACCAAAGTGGGCGCCGCTTTGTAGATGACGATAAGCTTCGGGTGCATCGTTGAATGGAAAAACTTTATCAATAACAGGACGAATTTGGTGTAGCGTAATAGCTCGATTCATTGCTTCAAACATTTCTCGGCTGCCAACATAAATTCCTTGCACATCGATACTTTTCAAAAGAATATTAGTATGATTAACATTTCCACCAGTACCAGCTAAAACACCAATTAAGCTAACGCGACCACCAACGCGAACAGCACGTAATGATTTATCTAATGTTCCAGCACCACCAACTTCAATAACTTGGTCTACACCTTCAAGTTGAGTAAATTCACGAACTTTTTCATGCCAGTTTGGATAAGTTTTATAATTAATAGTTTCAGCGGCACCCATTTCTTTCGCACGTTCTAATTTTTCGTCGCTGCTGGATGTAATAATAATTTTGGCGCCAGCAATGCGGGCAAATTGCAGTGCAAAAATCGAAACACCACCTGTACCTAGCAATAGTACCGTCTCTCCCGCAGCTATTCCACCTCTTGTTACTAATGCTTGCCATGCAGTAACAGCAGCACAAGGAAGGGTGGCGCCATCTTCATAAGAAAAATGTTCAGGTAATATAACTACTCCATCTTGATTTAAGACAACGTACTCAGCTAACATCCCATCAATAGAACCACCCAAAGCTGATAGAATTTTTTGCCTGTCTAGCTTGCCCGCAACCCAATCTTGAAAAAAACAACCTGCAACTCTATCACCAACTTTAACGCGCGTAACACCTTCACCTACCGCTACAACTTCACCCGCACCATCAGATAGAGGAATTACTGGTAGTTTTTGATTGGGATAGGCGCCTGCAATTACTGCAGTATCGCGATAATTAAGCGAGGTTGCTTGAACTTTGATTAAAATTTGACCAAAACTGGGCGATGGTTCTGGAAGTTCCACCAGCTTTAAGCCATCAATACCTGAAGCGTCTTGAATTTGGTAAGCTTTCATTTGTATTTAATGCATTTGGTTGATTTCTTTGGCAAGACCTTGAAAACTACTAGGGTCGTAGAAATAGCGTTCATGGACAATTCTTCCATTTTTCCATGTTTGCATCCGATATTGTTGATCCCCCCCAACCCCCCCTTAATAAGGGGGGGCTAAGAATGGTATTAATTTTCTTACAAAGAAGGCTAAGATTTCTGTCTACTCTTGTTCCCCCCTTATTAAGGATACTGCTGGCGATTCGAGGGTGGCGCCCATCATACCCACGATTTTGCGTCATTCCAGACCCTCGTAGAGACGCGATTAATCGCGTCTCTACCCACCATTTTGTGTAAAATGAGGGGTCTGAACCCCTATTCGCTAGCAGTATCCTTATTAAGGGGGGTAGTGGGGGGATTCTTTACACTGTTAATACAACTTTGCTGCCTGCTTTACCAGTATGTACTAGTTCAAATGTTTCTGCTGCTTGTTCTAATGGGATTGTTTTCACAGTTGCTCCTTGAAGCTTTCCATCATGATGCCAATTTAATATTTCTGTTAAAGCTTCTCGAACTAAATCGATATGACGCACGGTGTACGCAGCAAAATCTGTACCGATAATCGAAAAGTTACCAGCCAAAATTTTCATTGTGCTAACTTCGGGAATAATACCACTCGCCATCCCAATCGGTAATAAACGACCTTCCCAACTCATTGATTGCAAAACTGCGTCAAACAAGTCTCCACCAACGGTTTCAAACGCAACATTTACACCTTTGCCTTCAGTAATTTCTTTTAAACGTTCTGCGACATTTTCTTGCTTGTAATCTATAGCATAATCGGCGCCTAGTTCCTTTATCTTTTGTAGCTTCTCTGAACCACTTGCTGTTGCAATTACCTTGGCGCCTAAAAGTTTGCCAATTTGAATTGCTGCTGAACCAGTACCTCCAGTACCTCCTGTAACTAGAAGTGTTTCACCCGGTTGTAGTTGCGCGCGATTTTTTAAAGCAATATAAGCTGTACCGTAAACAACGGGAATTGCTGCGGCTTTAATATAATCAATACCATCGGGTATAGGAACGACATTTGCAGCAGGAATCTGTAATTGCTCCGCAAAAGCACCAAATTGAGCAGTATCATTTGTTAAATAAGGTAAAGCAACTAAAACCCTGGTGCCTGGTTTCAAGTTTGTTACCGATTCATGCACTGCTATAATTTCACCTGCTGCTTCAAATCCAGGTGTAACAGGTAGTGCAGGTGGTATTTGAAACAAACCGTTGACAACATACCAATCTGCGGGATTAACACCTGCTGCATAAACCCGCACTATTACCTGACCTGGTTGCGGTGACTTATCAGCAATTTCCTCAAGTTTAATCGCTTCAAAGTTGCCAAATTGATGAACCTGAATTGCTTTCATAGGATGACACAAACACAGCATTGCCTTGACTGTGCTTAGAATAGCGCTCGCACGGGCTGCAAGTCTTATATATTTTTGCCGTTTTTATACGTTCTTGCTATTTCTTTGGGAGTGGCGCCTGTAAGGTGTTTGAAATGTCGGTTAAAATGTCCTTGATTGGCAAACCCACACTCTAGGGCAATTTCCGCTAAACCAAGTTCTCCTTTTTGAAGTAGAAGTTTTGCTTGTTCAACTCGTTGCTGAATTACATACTGGTGCGGCGTAATGCCTAACGACTGCTTAAACAATCGGCTAAAGTAAAATTGACTCATTCCCACTTGTTGCGCTAGTTCTTCTAACCCAAGACTATTATTAAGGTTTGCTTCAATGTAATCTAATACATGGTTAAGCTTGTGACGCGGCAAACCATCCGCATAAGTCGCAATCTGTACCTTACGAACCCCGTATTTACGTAAAATATGAGTTACTAATGTCGCTTTGAGTTGGTCGATAAACAAATTACTGCCAATTCCAGAAGTAATCAACTCATCTTTAATAGTAAGCAAAATACCTTGAATTAGCGGGTCTTCGACCGTAGCAAAATGAGGTATCAATTCGATTCGGTCGGGATTAACTAATTCTTGCCCCACCCGTATAAATACATGTGCGTCAAGTCCCATACACATAAACTCTATATCTTGGCGCCATTTACAGTGATGCAGTAAACCCGCAGGAAGAATAAATAAATTATTATCACCAACTAAATTCCGTTGCGTTTGCCCATCAATAGATTGATTAATAGGTGTTTTTGATGTCACCATCGTTACCAAATTCATATTATGACGGTGTTCACCAGTATCATGGGCAGGTTGACGCTGTATTTCAAAATGCCAATCCTTACAAGTAATCTGATGAATAGCAGGTTTTGGTAGCACCAAATTAGATGCTTCTGGTGAGGAATGATAATCAATTACCGGAACCGTTGCTGTGGGTTTTGTTTCAGGCGCCATCAGATATATTATCGTAGGGTGCTTAAATGAGAATACGGCGCCCTTCCATATGAACGCAACAATAACAACTGTAACCTGCAATGGCACCTACCTAAAAATCGTAGGTTGGGTGGAGGCTTTGCGGAACCCAACATAAATAAAGTTTTTTAGCTTAAGTAAGTGCCATTCAACCGTAGGGTGTGTGAAAGCTATTACAATCTGCAAGGAAATGAAATAATAAACTGCTTTCACGCACCTTACAAGCGTCACGCACCAACTCTCAATTGTGAATGATTCTCAATTACACCAAACCTATTTATCCTTATCTTTCAGGCGCCCTCGCAACTAAACAATCCTCAAAGCTAAACGCTTCTTCATCTAAAAAGCTGGATATTGCCATTTCGATTGTAGCTTCCAACGAGCATTCAAGTTCGGCAGACTTTTTCAAGAGCGCAGCTTTTATATAATCAGGCAATTCGTTGACCAGCAGATTAATCGCTTCCGGAGAAAGGTGTTGGGTGGTGGGAGTTGGAGTCATAATTCTCTGAGGTTATGGCAAGGAGCATTTCGACATATGAAGGTAACAATTACAATAATATAAGCGCGGGCAAGGATGCCCACCCCACAAGATTTTAAATAAAGTAAGATAAGTCAAATTATCTTAATATTATTTAATCTGTATACTTAGCTCTTAGTTCCTCAATGCTAATTCCCTTACCTTGTTTCAAACTTTGACGAGCCTGAGCAATTTCTGCTTCAAAGCCTGGGGAGCGCACCAGTAAATCTTCCCATAAATCTTCTGCATCCTCCAAACCAATCAAAATTCCGACTGGTTGTCCATCACGAGTAATAATTACACTCTCTTTTTCGGCAACTTGTAAATAGCCGGACAAATCGTTTTTTACTTCATCGATGGGTACTTGTCTCATTCCTCCCTCCTGCCAAATTCAGTTAACCACTTCATAGCTTCAGATTTTTCCCGGATGCGGAGAATTTCCACAATTCTATCTCCATCATCAGGCAACTTACAGTATTATTGTACTGAATCACATCTTGCACCATCAGCTTATTGAGAATAAAATGCTTATTCTTACGTAGGGTGGGCACTGCCCACCTTACCATTATTGAGAAGGTGCAAGATGTAAGCTGAAATGATATTGCTTAGGTTAAGTACAATTTATGATGCAAGTAGTTAGGCAAATAAAAGAACGAAGTAAGATAGACCTGGAATGCAAAGGTATAAAGTATGACCTTTTCAGGCTAGACGATTCAGAATATGACTTACTTAGAGATAATAGCTTACCAATTGAAGACCCAGATTTTTGGTTCTACCACTTGCTTTTTCGTTCTGAAAATGATAAAAGAAATAAATTAAATTTAGCAGAAGTTTTTGTAACGCTAGAATCAATATTTGGTAAAAGCGGTAATGCTTTTGACCATCACAAAGGTTCATTCAGCTTTCCCGTATTACTCGTTATAAAAAAACATGAACAAAGTTTTTTTTACTTAATGAATATAAGTGACCATAGAGGCTCTGTTTCTTTTAGGCTGTACAAAATTATACAGGATGGTCTAGAAGCTAAAGATTACAATAACACACAAAAACCATTTGAGGATGAGTTTTCGCGACATGAAATTAATTATTTTTTTAGCTACTTTTACGGTTCTCTAATCAGTCACTTCCATATTTTCAAAGATATTAATCCTGCTCAACCATTTTTAAAAAGAATTGATTCGAGTTTGGTTTTGTACGGGTACAAAGACAACGAATATTTTGAGTTAGACTGTGAAACTTCAGAAGAGTATGAAGCAGAAATTCAACTTTTTGAGGAAAAGTATGGCAAAGAATCAAAATCAGAAAAAATTAATGCACTGTTACAAGCTATTATTAGCGAGTCAGCTTAAATACAGCGTATTTTGTGTACATGCGGTACATGTAGAGACGCGACATGTCGCGTCTCTAAAAAGGTTTGGGCATTATTTATGTACCTCACGTATCTGAAATTTGCTGTATCTCCAAAAATTCAATTAACCATCTTGTAAGATGAGCATCCATCTTGTGGGATGGGCATCCTTGCCCGTCCCATAATACAATAAACACCACAGATTCTCATACACGCTTAGATAAAATGTAATTTTAAATACATATATAAAAATTTAGCTTTTGGGAACCGAAGTTACAAAAAATGCTCATAATAGGAAAGATACCAGCTTTGGGTTCCCAGGAGATGCAGACTAATGAGTCAGAGCGCGCGCAAATCTAATAAACAGTTAGTCGATAGAGCGCTTGAAGAAATTCTTCCTCCAGCGCTTAAACCGTTTATTAGCCGTAAAATGGAGGATAAGTACGGCTCAAACTGGTTGCAGAATGCTCAACGGAGTTTGGAGCATTACTATTTTGACGGCGCCGATCTCAAATGGAATGACCCCGCAGCAGTAATCAAGTTATTGCAGAAGCACTGGGAAGCTTTTTACGAACGCAATAAGCTTGATAATAGAGAACGTAGCTGGGTAGAGGAATTACGTAATATCCGCAACGAAATCAAGCATAATAATGATGTGTTTGACTACGATTACAGCTTCCGCGCGCTCGATACTATGGAACGATTTTTAGATGCTGCCGAAGCGAAAAAAGCTGCCCAACAAGTGAAGCAGTTAAAAGAACAGTTGCAAAAATCGCTACCAGTGGGAGTACGTGGTGAGTTTCAAGCAGCCGATGATTATTACAACTTAGGCTTAATAGCAAAGCAGCAAGAACGCTTTGAGCAGGCAATTTCTTCTTTTGTCAAAGCCTTGAATGTTTTTGAAGATGTATACGATACCGACAAACACGGAAGTACAGTTAGGCAGTTAGGAAAAATCTACAAAATCTTGGGAGAATACCTGTTTGAGGTAACTTATCGTGAGGTAATGGGTGAAAAGTGTCCAAAACAGTTATTTACTGCAATTCAGGCATTAAGTAAAGTAAATTAGAAGCATTATTTAAGGTATAAGTTTATATTTATTGCTCGAACATTAGTTTTAACGCTTTGTTAGTTGCGGCTTATAACACGACTTATTTACACTACTTGGCGCCATGTATCTGCTTCTAATTTAAATATTCCAAGTTTCATTTAAATGTTTGAAGCGTTGCGTAAAGCCAAACAAAAGCGCCTCGGCATGATTTAAAATAAAATCAGGATTGTATAACAGCCTGTTCTATTCTTGTATGACTGAATTAAAATTAGAGTCAAAAAAGCTACTACTCCAACAGTTAGCATCTACCGATGCATTTGTGTGGTTGACCTATGATGCACACGAAGCTGCTCAAACATTATCTGAGCTTTTAAGCGCAGCAAAACAATCTAAGTTATTAAAAATCAGTGGTTGTAATAAATAATACGAGAGTCAGAAACGGCGCCTTACATTTATAGAGAAAACGGTAATATGGAATAATCGTGTTACTGCCTTCAACAACCTTAAGACTGTGAAACCATACAAAACCATATGGATACTCAAATTACTCTTAACCTGCCATCGTCGGTTTATGATAAAGCCAAACATCTAGCTCAATTAACTAATCGCGACATAGCAGATGTTTTAACGCAAGCAATTACACTCTCTCTTCTTCCTATAACTCCTAAAGAAGCACCTACTAAAAACCTAGAAAATTTCTCTATTAACTCTTTACCTGATGAAAAAGTGATTGCGCTTACAGAATTACAGATGGCGCCCTCTCAAGACCAAAGATTAAGCGAATTACTATACAATCAACAAGCTGGGACACTTAAGGATACAGAACATTCGGAACTCCTAGCATTGATGCAAGTAACCCACGAAAATCTATTACTTAAAGCGAATGCTTTACAAAGAAGCAGTTGTTAGAGGTTTGCGGGAACCTTTAAACAGGTAAAAACAACAAAAATTAACTTTCTGCATAGAATTTGAATAGAATCCTGATAAAGCAGAGAAAAATGAGGTTAAGCATGGTGTTTCGTTTCAGGAAGCAGCAACAGTGTTTGGTGATGCTTGATCAACTACTTTTCCAGACCTTAATCATTCAATAAGGGAAAGCGATACGTTACTATTGGATTATCTAGATATGGTCGCTTACTTGTGATATCCCACACTGACCGAGGTGAACGTATCCGGATAATCAGCGCACGGGAAGCAACAAGATACTCGTCGGAGGTTTTATGCTTTATGAGAATGAAAACGAGTTGGAAGATGAATTACTTCCTGAATACGACTTCTCTAAAATGACAGGGGGTATTAAGGGAAAATACGCAGAACGCTACAAAGCTGGAACTAATCTTGTATTGCTTGAACCAGATGTAGCAAAGGCATTTCCGACTGCTGAGTCTGTCAACGAAGCACTACGGTTATTGATGCAAATTGCTAGGCGCCAAGCGGATGCACAAGTAAAAAATATACCAATAGAGAACAGTAGCCAATAGGCTGAAAAGGCGTTTTTAAGACACCCTTAAAAATCACTATTTGTAACACTCATCCGTTGCATCCGTTGCCAATTTTATACTTACTATTATTTGAGCTTATTACTATGACTTCCGTTTTTAACTATATTCCTCAATCAGACCCACCTCTCCCTCCTCACTTAACCCTACCAACAATGTATGATTTACCTAGTGAGAACCCTCTTGAACCAGGTTTGCCAGACGATTTCCATTATTTCCAACCTTTACTTTTACGTTTAACTTTTCAGCCGACAAACTGGAATCGTGATCTAGTTTACAGCGCTGCTGACCTCAATCTTTACTATGATAAGAACCACCCCCTATGGTACAAAGTGTATGAACATATTTTGCGAGTCCCCTACTATATAGTATTTATTTACTATATTAACGAGGTTAAGCCGTATATACTCGTTGGTGGTCATTATGAAGCTATAAATTTTAACAGCGACGGGCGCCTTGATATGCCAGAATTAGGTTTAAGTTTGGGGTTATGGGAAGGAGCATTTCGAGGTATTGATAGGTTATGGTTACGATGGTTCACCCTTGAGGGAGAATTAATTCTTTTTGGTGAAGAGAAAGCACAGTTAGCTAAACAAGAAGCTGTCGAAGCTAAACAAGAAGCTATCAAAGCTCAAAAAAGAGTGGAAGAACTTGCGGAAAAATTGCGCCAGCTAGGAATCAATCCTGACGAAATCGTATAATTTTCTACAATCAAAGTTTCATATTGCTATATAGGGTTTTCTCAAGCTTCTCCAATACTGCTCATAGAATTATATCTGTTACGCACAAAACAGGCGCCTAAACTACTTTGATTTGATATACTCTCTCTGTGTTCTCTGTGCCTCTGTGGTAATAATCTTTACTTATGTCACTGCACAGGCGAGACGCCCGTGCTACAAGTTAATGGCAATGCGATGTTATCTATTGTCTAATTCTTTAAGCTTTCTCTGTAATAATACTGAGCCATATTAAATACAGCCATTTCTAAAATGTAAGCATAGTAACTAGTAAAGTGTCTACCATGTCACAGTCCCCGTTGCAGTGTCAGAACCTTAAAGCACAAGTAGATGGTATTTTAGAACTTCTGCACCAAGAGTCTGCTTTACGCACGTGCGATATTACTCCTGTCCAAACTTCTTTGGGTAAAGCGATTTCGCCAAAGTTTGAAATTGTGTTTGCAGGCGCCTTTAGTGCAGGTAAGTCGATGCTAATCAATGCACTGCTCGGACGTGAACTATTATATAGTGCAGAAGGACACGCGACGGGAACAGAATGTAAGATTGAGTACGCCCAACCTGATAGAGAACGAGTGGTGTTGACGTTTTTGAGTGAAGCAGAAGTTAGCGAACAAGCTATTTCAATATGTCAGCAATTAGGTTTTGCCAACGTTACCAATATAAATAAAGCTGAAGTAGTTGATTTATTGCAGCAAGGTTGTAAAGCAATTATTGAAAAAGAAGGTGGCGAAACGAAATCAGAGTTAGCAAAGCAAGCTAAGGCTTTAATTTTATTATTAGAAGGGTATATTGCAAACAGGCAACGAATTAATACTCTCGACAATGCCACCTATTCGATGGAAGAGTTCAATTTTACAACACTCCAAGAAGCTGCCCTTTACGCGCGCAGAGGTAGTAACAGCGCGGTATTAAAGCGAATTGAATATTACTGTTATCATCCTTTGCTGCAAGATGGTAACGTCATTATAGATACACCTGGTATAGATGCACCTGTTGCCCGTGATGCAGCTTTAGCTTACGCTAAAATTCAGCATCCTGATACGTCAGCAGTGGTATGTGTTTTAAAATCTGCGGCAGCAGGTGAAATGACGAAGGAAGAAACCCAGCTTATAGAAACAATCGCTAATAATCCTGGGATACGTGATAGAGTATTTTATGTTTTTAACCGGATTGATGAAACTTGGTATAATGCCCAGTTGCGGCAACGACTTGAAAGTTTACTGAATGTACAGTTTCGTGAAAGTACCAGAGTTTATAAAACAAGTGGTTTGCTAGGCTTTTATGGTAGCTTGATTCGACAAAGTGGTGCCAGTGATAGATACGGTTTAGATACAGTTTTTGCTGAAAGCGTCAAAGGGTTGAATGGTAAAGAAGAAACACCACAGTTTGTTTATGCTTTTAATAATTACTGTGTGAATTCTGGCAAATTGTCTCCAACTCAGTTTCGCATATCGGTAAACGGATATGAAACACCCAACCAAAACTATACCCGAATTTTAGGTGAATGCGGCAGCGAGTTAATCGAACAATTAATTCAGGATAGTGGAATAGAAGAATTTAGAGGCGCCATCACTCGTTATCTCAACGAAGAAAAACGTCCACAACTATTCAAAAATATTGCTGATGATTTAGAAACTGTTTGTATTCAACTTAAGAATCATTATCAAACTGTGCAGCGTGAGTTATACAGTCAACCCCGCGAAATTGAAGCGATGAAAAATCACGAGTTACAGCGTCTTAACCGTGAGTTGCAAGAAATTGGCAATGCACTGCGTTCTCATGTTATTCAAGAAGTAAATAGTACAATTAATAATGAGTGCGATGCTTTTGAATCTGATTTTCGACAGCTTCAAGCAAAAATGATTCAACGTTTAGATGAGTTATTAGAATCATTTTCTGTTGCAGACGCATATCGACGCGCGACTATTAGCCATCCTCGCAATGCAACGGCGCCGCTATTAGCTATTCTAGTAGAAGCTTTTTATTATCTGGCAAATCAACTCGAAGACGTGTTAGTTCAATCTACTTTAGGATTAATAAGTAACTACTTCAGACGCTTAAGCGCGCGTATTAATACATCAGACTACTATCGTCAATTGTACCGCTTACTAGGTAACGACAGCGGTATAGAGACAGAACTTAAATTACTTGAGAAAGAAATTACTCTAGCTTTAATCAATGCTGCAAGCGTTGAATGCGACCGTTTTGTACGCGAAAGTCCAAAATTCTACGAAGAAGGCACTTTTTCTATCAACCACTTTCGCAAAACATTACAGCAAACCTCGCTTGGTTACGACAGCGAAAGCATGATAGACGCAGAACCAGAAATTCGACAACTATTAAAATTAGACTTTGAACCAAAAGTATCCAGTACTATCCGTAAAACCTTCCGTCAAACAATTAACCAAACTCTCAAAAACCAACTTTTACCGTTAGCAGACAAGCAAGCTGACGTAATATTACAACAGTACGCCAGCGCGCGTAGTTATTTAGAGCAGACGTTAGAGCAAGAAGCAACAGAGAAAATCGCTCAAAATCAACGTTTATTGGATGTTGTTGAGCAGAAAATTACATTATATAATCAAGCAACTTCAAGTATAAATAGTTGCCTGCAAGCAATGGCTTTAAATCAGCATTTATTACCATCTATATATGAGATTAATCGTAATTCTAACGGCGCCAACACCATTGTAGATAATATTGCTTTGACAAACAGTTTATTGAATTAACCTGGAATTGTGGGGTGGGTGTCCTCACCCGCCTGCTGATGTAAGAACGGTACTAGCTGAAACTTTAAATTTTTTACGTTATTTGAAAACAAAAGATAATCAAGCACGAGAACAAAGCAAAGCATTAAAATCTAAAACAAACACTCAAATAAATTCCACACGACGGTCATTATTAGAACATTTAAAAACGATTGGGAAATGCGAAGGTGATGATGAGCGAAGAATGTCTTGAATCAGTCATTGCAAGCCGTGGACAAACAAAATTTGATTACTATAATCCCTTTTAAATGTCATTTATAATACATATTAATTCCCGGCTCTGGCGTAGGTAGTACATATGATTCATAAAGATTGCTAATTTTGCTGTCAGAAAATAAATTAAATATTAATGCCAAAATGTGCGGATACAAACTTTAGGTATGGATTAGAGTAAAGTTTGGTAAGAATAATTTTACCGATATCCATTTACCCTGAAGTGTTATGCACCTGAGATTTTCTCAAGATATCAAGACATTATTGCAACATTTAGCTGATAAACCTCTAACCTTGGGTGACATTATCTCAGAAACCTCAGAACGGGGCTTTAGCTTAGTGATTGCATTATTAGTACTACCATTTTTATTACCTATGCCACCAGGGTTAAGCACTCCTCTCGGTGTTGCTTGCTTGTTGATGGCAGGGCAAATGGCTTTGGGAAGGCGTACACCGTGGCTTCCAAGAAAAATTGCTACTTTTCAATTTCCTAAACGTTTTGCCCAAGCACTGCTGCAAAATTTACAGCGTGTGACTAAAGTCTTAGAAAAGATTTCTCGTCCACGTTTTGAGAAGGTTGCCGATAATGATTTAACTTGGCGCCTGAATGGCATATGCTTGACTTGGTTAGCAATATTACTAATGTCGCCGTATCCTCCTGCTACAAATATGATTCCGGCTGTCGGAATGTTGCTATTAGCAGTTGCAACCATTGAGTCTGACGGTTTACTAATGTGCTTAGGCTATGTAGCTACCGTTTTGAACACTTTGTTTTTCGGTTTTGCTTTTTACGTTTTGTTTGTAGGCGCCACGTATTTGCTACCTAATATTTTCCGCTAATCAATTTGAAATTAAGCCGTCTTGAACTCAAACTATTCGTTTGGTTTGAGCGGCTATATCTGATTCATGAGTCACAATTACAATCGTAATACCTTGCTCGTTGAGTTCCGAGAGCAAATTCATTACTTCTTAGGATGTTTTTATATCTAATGTTCTTGTTAGTTCGTCTACCAAAACTAATGCTGATCAGTTTACGCTCCGCACACACGATAGCTATTCGTTGTTGTTGTCTGACAGGTGACTATGACTTTCTTTTTCTAGATATCCTTGGATCGACTTTTCTATTAAGCTATCATCTATATTTTCGTAGTCTGATTTTGAATAAATATTAGTTAGAATAATACAGTCAGTTGTTTTAACATAGTAAATAACTCTGTATCCACCACTAGCACCCTTCTAATTATCGCTATTTTTTACCCTTACTTTGTATATTTCATAGTCGAATCCTTTTAAGCGGTCGCCTACTATTTCACCATCGCTCAATTTATTAATTAAGGGTAATATATCTTTCCTAACAGAACGATAGGATTTGGCTAAATCTTTAAGATTTTTTAAGAACAACTCAGTAAGTACTACCTTGACAGGCTTATCATCAGTCTGCATCTACTTCATCCCATAACGCTGATAGCGGAACTGTTTTACCTGTAATAGCTTCATGTAAACCCTGAATGATTTTATCTGTTAATTCCTGTTGAGTCTTGAACTTCGCAGGTTTACTATCTTGATTAGTTGCTCTGAAAATGATAGTAACATTTTGAGGCTCAGTTATTTCTACTTCCTCATCAAAAGTAACAAAGCCATCTTTATTTATAGTTCCTGTAACTTCTTTATCAATCATATATTACCTCACAATTAAATAAATATATTATAGCAGATTTTTGATTGCGAAGCGAAGCAGGAAGCTGTCCACAGGCGCCACTTATTCACTACTATGATGTTTTTCGTTAGTTAATTTAAAATTAAACCGTCTTGAACTCGAATAATACGTTTTGTTTGAGCGGCTATATCTGGTTCATGAGTCACAATTACAATTGTAATGCCTTGCTCGTTAAGTTCCGAGAGCAAATTCATTACTTCTTGGGATGTTTCTGTGTCTAACGCTCCTGTTGGTTCGTCTGCCAAAACTAATGCTGGTCGGTTCACTAACGCGCGCGCAATAGCTACCCGTTGTTGTTGTCCCCCTGATAGTTGACTAGGACGGTTATTTACACGTTCTGATAAACCGACTTTTTGTAATGCTTGTAATGCTCTTTGGCGCCGTTGTGTTTTTGATACGTTGGCATAAACCATTGGTAACATCACATTATCTAAAGCAGTAGCGCGCGCCAGCAAGTTAAATTGTTGGAATACAAAACCAATTCTTTGATTACGTATATACGCTAATTCGTCATCGTCGTAAGTTGTCAGGTTTCTACCCTCTAATATATAGTGTCCAGATGTCGGACGGTCAAGACACCCGATAATATTCATTAACGTAGATTTTCCTGAACCAGAGGCGCCCATTATTGCAACATATTCACCTTCATCAATAAAAAGCTCAATTCCCTTAAGGATGGGAACACTCATCTCTCCCAAGCGATAAGTTTTAGTAATCGATTCCATGTAAATCATAATTTTAAATTTAAATTAACGTAGGGGCGGGTTCACGTAAATTTTCGATTATTTACTAGGATATAGATAAACCCGCCCGTACAGTCGGCGCGGAGTTAATCACTTCGCAGGGCGGTGATGGGGTCTAATTTAGCAGCGTTACGCGCGGGAATTACTCCAGCTACTAAACCTACAGATAGCGAGAGTGCTAGCCCAGCAATGACTGATAATATAGAAATAACAAAGGGAAACTTGAAAATATTTGCGGCAATAAAGGCAATTAAAATACCGCTGCCAATTCCAATTCCTCCTCCAAGCGTGGAAATTACGATTGCTTCGGTTAAAAATTGATTGAGGATTGCTGAATTTGTGGCACCTACTGCTTTACGAATTCCGATTTCGCGCGTTCGTTCCACAACGGAAACTAACATGATATTGGCAATTCCAATTCCTCCAACGACTAATGATATTCCAGCAATTGCCACTACCATGACTGTAAATAAACCAACTATATTGGTAAACGTACTAATAATATCGGCTTGGTTGACAATGCGAAAATCATCTTCTTGGGGTGGATAGATATTATGACGTAAGCGTAAGAGATTAGTAACTTGAAACTGAACTGCGTCTAATTGGTCTCCCGCTTTAATTAAAATGCCGTTTACAGAAACTCCTGATAAAGCGTTGTTACCAACTAACCTTGCTGACATGGTAGTTAGGGGGATAAAAATAACTTCATCTCTGTCCATTCCTCCCTGTGAACCTTTTGGCTCTGTTACACCAATGACTTCAAAAGCTTCACCTCGAATTCTAATTCGTTTTCCTATTGGGTCACTACGATTAAATAAATTACTCTCAATTGTTGGACCAATTACAGCAACTAATGATGCAGTATCAAGTTCTTCTTGGCTAAAATATCTGCCGTTTTTAATTTTAACATCTCTAACTATTGGATAGTTTAAATCTGTTCCGTAAACTGGTGTTGAGTTATTTTGACCTTCATAAACGACTTGTGCATTTCTTTGTAGGTAGGCAGATACAGCTTGTGCAGACGGCGCCTGTTCAGCAATTGCCAAAGCATCATCCCATGTTAATGTACTACTACTTCCTGTTCCCTGACGAACACTTCCACTTCTTGCGGAACCAGAAAACACCGAAAGAACATCGGGACCTAGTGATTGAATTTGTTGCTCAGTTCCTTTTTGTACACCTTGACCAACAGAAGTAATCGCAATAACCGAGGCTATACCAATAATTACACCTAGCATCGTTAAACCAGTGCGTAATTTGTTACTCCATAGCGTTTCAATCGCCATTGAGATGATTTCCGACACTGACAATGAGCGGTTATTTTTGTGTTTAAGATTGTTGTACTTATAATCCTTTTTAGGATAAGACTTAACCATATGTAATATTTAGAATTAAGTATAAATAACTTACAACGGGGCGCCACGTCTCGAACCACCACCACTAGCACCACCAGAACCACCACCAGCACCAGGAAATACTCCCCCGCGTGGTGTAGATTGAGGTCTTTCCCCTGGTGGAAAGCTTAGTAATATCCTTTCGTTTCCTTTCAATCCAGATTTAACTTCTGTATATCTATTAACTGTTACACCCGTTTCAATGCGAGTAAATACTGGTTTATTGTCTTTACCAGCAACATATACACCTGTACTTCTTTGTCGGCGTACAACTGCTGCTGTCGGCACTACAAGAGCATCTTCTAATTGACCAACTTGAAAATCTGCCGTTACATTCATTCCTGAACGCAATAGATTTTTATTATCAGAAACAATTGTTGCTTTAACTTGGAAACTAGTAACGTTTTGCTCGACTGTAGCTTGAGCAGCAATTTGACTAACTTTACCCTCAAAAACTACACCTGGGTGAGCATCTGCTGTTATGAGTACTTTTTGACCAAGTTTAATTTTACTAATATTTACCTCAGCTACATTTGCTACAAGCTCATTTGTCGAAGCTAGAGACACAACAGAAGAAGAAGTTGCGCTAGATACAGCACTACCTGAAGTTGTTGGTGTTACAAAGGCGCCAGGGTCAGAATACTTTTGCGTTACAACACCATCAAAAGGCGCCCGAAGTATTGTGTCATTAATTTGAGTTTGGATAGTTTGCAGCGAACCACGCGCAGATTGTACTTGAGCGCGCGCTGCTTCTATCTCTTCAAGTCGAGTTCCCGCTTTTAACAATGAAGCAGCTTGCTGCCTCTGTCTAACTTGCGCGCGTGCAGTCTCTATATCTTCTGTACGTGAACCAGCTTTTTGTAATGCCAATGCTTGTTGTGCTTCCGTAACAGCAGCTCGCGCGCTGTTTCTATCTGCAAGACTTTGGTTTAATACTTGAAGCGAAATAGCTCCCGAATTGTAAAGCTCTTGATTACGACGTAAATTATCTTCAGCTTTAGTTAAATTGGCTGTAGCCTGTTGTAAACGCGCTTGTGCTTGACCAATATCTTGAGGTCTATTGCCTGTAATAGCTTTTTGTAAATTTGCTTGAGCTTCATCCAGTGCAGCTTGTGCAGAAGCAATATCTTGAGGACGATTTCCTGCTATTAACTTTTGTAGATTAGATTCCTGCTGCGCTAACTGTCCTTTCGCTTGAGTAAGTTGTCCAAGCAAATTGGAATCATCCATACGAGCAATAATCTGCCCCTGCTTAACGGTATCACCTTCTTTTACAAGCAGTGCTTTAAGAACACCCGACTGCTTAGGACTAATATTAATCGATCGTTGAGGCTTAATGGTTCCATTCGCCGAAACCTTTATCGGCAAAGTTCTCCTTTCTACAGGTTGCGTTACAACCTTATTCTTAGCTTCAATAGCAGGAACAATCACTACTTGACGATAAACCGCATAACCAATTCCACCTAAAAGCCCTAAAATTAGTACCCAAGGCAGCCAACTGATTTTACGCTTTTTCTTTTTCTCTGGTTTGTCTGGTAAAAAAGCCGCATTTTCTACAGCCTTTGATGTGTCTAATGTCATATTAATCTTTTCCGTATATAATATATATAAAAATAAGGAAAATTCAATCTATGTTATAAAAAATACAAAATTTGTATTTTATTATACGTAGGATTTTGCCAAATTAGTATATTGGCTGCATAGATTCAAATTACAGGTGCAACCGCAATGCGTTTGGCGCCTACCTGTTTTTAATATCTATCATATACGTTAAGCGCTGATGACTGTATGTGTCAAAAGTTTTAAACTATCCATGACTATAGTCACGTTTACGTGCTTGTAGGGCTTTCAGCAGAGCGCGACTGCTTCTGGTGGCACCTCTATATTGACTACATTAAGTGAATAACTTTTGAGTTATTATAGTATTGCAGGCTGAAAATTATTTTAAAAATGACTTTAGAAAAGCTGGCAAATCTATCTCTCCTTGAGAAAATATATACCTTTAGTAATGAGCCGGATGTAGTTAATTATCTAGATAAAAATAGTAATCTAGAGTATTTGTTACTTGAAGCACATGATAAAATTAAACAAGTCTTCCCAGAAGAGAGATTATCATTAAAAGTTGCGTTTGACCCGGAAATCGTGGGATGGCGAAAGTTAGTAATTGATATTCACACCAAACTGGATGCTGATGAAGCATTCAACAAAATAAAGATACTTGATAATAATTGGTGGCTTGATAAAGTAGCTACAACAGGTAATGATTTAGATATTAATATTGAATTTGATGAAGTTTGATTGGCGTGAGTATTTCCATTTAGCACAAGAACTAGCTAATGTAAACGCTGCTAGTTCTGATGAATTAGCAAGTAATTCTAAACCACAGGTATCAGAGGCAAAACTACGTTCTTGTATAAGCAGAGCATATTATTCAGCATTTTGCATATCTAGAAATTATTTACGAGATGTTTTACATGACCCAAGACTCTCAAAAGTAAGAACAGGTGATGTTAATGAGCATCAATATGTGGCTGATGAGTTTAGATATAATAATGCCAAAAATAAAAAACTAATTGAAATAGGAAATGACTTAAGACGATTACGTGAATATCGAAATAAATCTGATTATGATGATAAGATATTCAATTTACAGAAAGAAGTAGAATTTGCCTTGAAACTAGCAGAAAATATTATTGCTAAAATTACTGAACTAATTCAAGATGCAGAGTAAAAAAATTATTCACCACGCTTGGAACAAACAATATTTTTAGGCAAGCAACTAAATATATAAGCGAAGATGAACTATATCCATATTTTTATCAGTAAATATGTATAGGACTATATGTTACATTCGTTACATCCGTTGCCACATTTCTCCACAAACAAAACAAAATCCCAGGTAAGTATACCTAGGATTGAAATTTGTGATTCATTTTGCGTTCTTCGCAATCAAAAGTTAACCGAATTTACCACTGATATATTCTTTAGTTGCTTCTTGTTGAGGGTCTTGGAAGATTCTCTCGGTCTGGTCAAATTCGACTAAGTAACCTGTACGACCACCTTTTTCAGAAGTTTGAACGTTGAAAAAGGCTGTTTTATCAGCAACGCGCGATGCTTGCTGCATGTTGTGGGTAACGATAATAATCGTATATTGCTCTTTTAATTCGTGGATGAGTTCTTCAACGCGCAATGTCGAAATTGGGTCAAGCGCCGAACATGGCTCATCCATTAGGATAACATCAGGTTGAACTGCAATTGCGCGTGCAATACACAGACGTTGCTGTTGTCCACCAGATAGCGACAAACCGCTTTGACGAAGTTTATCTTTGACTTCATCCCATAATGCAGCCTTTCTAAGGCTACTTTCGACTAATTGATCCATGTTGCCTTTGAAGCCATTAATTTTGGCACCCCAAGCAATATTGTCATAAATAGATTTGATGAATGGGTTTGGACGCTGGAAAACCATTCCAATTCTTCTACGTATTTCTACTGGGTCAATATTGGGAGCATATAAATTATGTCCTTGATAAATGACATTACCTTCAGCCCGAAAACTTTCGATTAAATCATTAAGACGGTTGTAACATCTTAAAATTGTACTTTTACCGCAACCAGAGGGACCAATAAATGCTACAGCCTGGTTTCTAGGGACATCAAGCCAAACATTTTTAACTGCTAAAAAGTTACCGTAGTAAACGTTTAATCCTTCAGTTCTAAGAACTGTATCTGTATCATTGGCTGTACGAGTATTAGTAGCCATAAATTTCAAGTTGCGTGTGATGAAAGTGTATTTGACCGCTAAAAAGAGATTTGCAAAATTCTTAATATCCCCTTTTTGTCTGGTTTTAGTAAGCTTTACGTCTGGTTGCAAAGCGAGCAATGATACTGGCTATCAAAACCATTAGCACCAGAATTAAAGATGCCGCCCAGGCTAGTGATTTCCACTTTTCATAAGGAGAAATCGCGTAGTTATAAACCAAAACAGCTAAAGAAGCTGTGGGTTGAAGTAGTCCTTGAGGCGTTAATGAAGGCCAACCAGATGAAAATAGAGCTGTGAATAATAAAGGTGCTGTTTCACCTGCCGCACGAGCGACTGCCAAAGTTGCACCCGTAACAATTGCTGGTACTGCTGCTGGCAGAACTACTGATGCAACTGTTTGGAATTTAGTGGCGCCAATACCTACAGCAGCTTGCCGTAAGTCGTTGGATACTAATTGTAATGATTCATCAGTAGTTCTGACGATAATTGGTAGCATCAAAATTGACAGTGCAAACCCACCACCAACTGCTGAATAAGAACCCCAGCCTAATTTATTTAAGGTCAGAACTACTACACCGTAAGCAAATACACCTGCGATGATTGAAGGCACTCCGCTTAAAATGTTTGTAGCAAATCGTATCCATCGAGCTAACTGACCAGAACTAAACTCTGTTAAATAAATCGCAGCTAGAACTCCAACTGGGATACTAATCAAAGCGCCTATTACTACCATGATAATAGTTCCCAAAATGGCGTTACCAAAACCTCCCTGTGATGGTCCGAATGGTAACGGTGGTAACTCGGTAAATACTCTAGGGCTTATACTACCGAAACCTCGAAACAATATGTAAGAAAGTACTGCTGCCAAGGTAAAAATCGCGACGGCACCGCAAAAAAACGCTATGCCAGTCATGATTGAATTAAATAACGTCCTGGGAGCAGAAGGGGAGCGCACTAAGCTACCCATCGTATAGTCGTGCGAATGATCTGACAAATTAGAAGGCATATTTTACTCACCACTATGAGGCTTACTATATTCGTTTAACTCGCATCACAATTATTTCTGCCAAGATGTTGACTACAAGCGTTAAGAAAAACAACACTAACGCTGCGTACATCAAAGCACCAACTTGTAAACCACTAGCTTCAGCAAATTGGTTTGCAAGTAGAGAAGAAATTGTGTTTGCTGGTGAGAATAACGAAGGGCTGATAGTATTCGAGTTACCAATCAACATTGTTACTGCCATTGTCTCACCCATTGCTCGACCAAGTGCCAGCATTATTGCACTGACTATTCCGGAAAAAGCAGCAGGTACGAGAACTTGCAATATTGTTTCCCAACGTGTGGCGCCTAATCCTAAAGCCGCTTGTCGTAAGCTAGGATGAACCGAGTTGAGAGCATCGCGCGAAATTGCTGTAATAATTGGCAGAGTCATGATTGCTAGGATAATTCCCGCAACCAGCATGTTTGGACCTGTTGGAGTGGTGCTAAAAAGTGGTATAAACCCTAGCGTCGCATTCAGCCCTTTCCCAATACCCGTTAACAAAGGGACTAAAACGAAAAGTCCCCAAACTCCATAAACTACGCTAGGAATTGCCGCTAGCAGTTCTACCATGAACACTAGTACTAATCGGACATTTGCTGGTAAAAAGTCTTCGGATAGAAGAATTGCTGCACCAACACCAAGTGGTACAGATATTAACAGCCCAATAAAAGAACTTACGAGTGTACCGTAAACCTGTGGCAATACGCCATAATTATTAACTACTGGGTTCCAGTCAGTTTGTATTAAAAAACCAGCGCCGAATTTTTGGATAGCAGGCCACGCTTGCAGTGCTACCTGAATCGATATCCATATTAATATGGCAGCAATTGCAATTGCAAAAATTTTAGTTGTCCAAATAAAACCACGATCAAGGTTTCTGTCAACCTCTGAACGTGATTTTTCCGAAGCTTGACTACCTTGAGCTAAACTACTCATGAATAAATTCACCCATCTTACGCTAAATAAATGTGGGAGCAAACAAAAAAGTTAGAAGTTAAGAGTTAGTAATTAACCACTAACTTTTACTTAATTCTTCAATGAGCTACTTTACAAACTATGGCTTAGTAGCTGTGCTACCACCAGCACCACCAACACTAATCTTGTATTCAGCACTAATTGGGTCTGCTGCTGCTGCAACTTTTTGGACTACATTTGCAGGTAAAGGAATGTAACCTAGTTCTGTAGCTGCCTTTTGACCTTCAGTTAATCCATATTCAATCATTGCTTCTATAGCTTTAGCTTTTGCAGGGTCAGCATACTTCTTGTAAGCTAAAAGCCAGGTATAAGTAACAATTGGATAAGAATCAGCACCTTCTGGGTCAGAAATAAACGCGCGTAAGTTATCGGGTAATGTGACTGATTCTAAAGTTTTAGCGCCTGATTGCTCATTAGGTGTAACAAATTGACCAGCTTTATTTTGCAGTGATGCAAACTTCAGGTTGTTTTGCTTGGCATAACCATACTCAACGTAACCAATTGAACCTGCTGTTTGTCCAACTTGCGCGGTTACACCTTCGTTTCCTTTACCACCAATACCTACAGGCCATTTTACAGACTTACCTTCACCAACTTTGTTTTTCCACTCTGGACTAATTGCGCTCAGGTGCTTGGTAAATACACCTGTAGTACCACTACCGTCGGAACGATATACAACTGTTATTGGTGTGTTAGGTAACTTGGCACCTGCGTTATCTTTTGCAATTGCAGGGTCATTCCAAGTCTTGATTTTACCCAACAATATATCTGTATAAACAGTGCGCGATAACTTTAAGTCAGGAGCATCAGGCAAGTTATAAGCTAGTACAATACTACCAGCAGTCATTGGTAGAAGCAGAACTCCTTTATCAGCAGGTACTTTTGCGATTTCTTCATCTTTCATTGCTACGTCGCTAGCGCTGAAGTCTACAGTACCTTTGGTGAACTGCTCAACACCGGCGCCGCTACCAACTGATTGATAGTTGATTTGTAAGTTGGGATACTTTTGATTTAGGGTTTGGAACCATGTTAGGTACAAAGGAGCAGGGAATGAGGCGCCTGCACCCGTTAGTGCAACATTACCACCAAGGTCTAATTTACCAGGAGCCGAAGCAGTTGCGTCTTTGACGGCGCCGGGTGATGCTTCTGCACCAGGAGTTGCAGTATTATTTGCGGCTTGATCTCCACCACAAGCAGCCAAACTCAAGGATAAAGCTAACGCAGGAACTACGCCTGTTATGCTTTTGCGAATATTGACACGGTTAAAACAAAGCATGGTCTGGCAATTGTAATATGGGGTTACAGTGCTAACGATATCGTGCGTATCTTAAGACAAGGTTAAAGGAAACAATAACCATCGAAAAATTTTATGTTAACTATGAAACAATAATCGATTCTCAGTATCATGACTTGAATACAAGCAAAACGTCAATACAAAGCTTAATTGGACGCACGCTACTATCTCATGCTTGGCGCCAGCAGATAGTTGTTTTCACTTCAGTATTATAACGAATGCGTAAGTTAATAAATACACATACTGACTGAGTAATTATTCGGTTTATACAATTTTTAGCCTTTTAATCATATCTTATATAAATTTTTGTATCAATTTGATGATAAATTTTGTGGGAACCTGACATACCTCTCAAATCGGAGTAAAAATTAAGCAATAATTAACATCAGAATTTTGCTTATATATATTGATATTGCACAGAGCGTCTCGCGGAATTTCCTTAAATAGAATGCTAGCTGCGTCCAATCAATTATTATGGTCAATGATTGGCTTACTGCTGACGATGGGGGGTACCTTCGTCGAAGCGTATGTCACCACCCTACCTTGGGGTTGGGGTCAGCATGGAATCCAGACTTTTTCTCTAGGTGTAACCTATCAAATTGGTGGAGTACTACTCGTTGGATGTTTGGGTGGTAAAAATGCTGGCGCCTTAGCGCAAATTGCTTATTTAGTAATGGGTTTAACTTTACTGCCAGTATTCTCAGATGGTGGTGGTATTGGTTATATCAAGCTATTACAGTTTGGATACTTACTTGGGTTTATCCCAGGAGCGTGGATTTGTGGTTTGATTGCATTTAAAGCTAGACCACGACTTGAAACTCTTGCATTTAGCTGTCTGTGTGGCTTGTTTACAGTTCACCTTTGCGGCATTATTTATCTCGCGCTTGGCTATATACTCCAGTGGAAAGGCACAGAAGCACAAACATTGACACAAGCAATCTTAAAATATTCTTGGTATGCGCTACCCGGACAGCTTACTGTAGTTTGTGCTGTCAGTGTCATCGCGTTCATACTACGACATTTAATGTTTTACTAGAGAGGATTAATAAGTTCCTTCCTAATTCCTCCAAGTAATGCACTTAAAAAATCGCAATTTCTGGATAGCTGCCCTAACTGCGTTTTTCTTAGACCAGTTGACGAAATACTGGATATTACAAACTTTTCAACTCCAGCAAACACAACCTTTAATCGCTGGAGTATTCCATTTTACTTATGTTCGTAACTACGGCGCCGCATTTAGCATATTAGCTGGGCAAGTAGAGTGGTTACGGTGGCTATCGTTGGGTGTTAGTGTGGCATTGATGGCGTTAGCGTTGTTTGGGCCAGAATTAAGTTTTTGGGACAGACTTGGATATGGGTTTATCCTTGGTGGAGCAATGGGTAATGGAATCGACCGATTTGTATTAGGCTATGTAGTTGATTTTCTAGATTTTCGCCTTATTAACTTTCCTGTATTCAATCTAGCTGACGTGTTTATTAATGTTGGTATTGCTTGCCTGCTATATGGCAGTTTTCAAAAAACCCCAAGTTCTAATCCCAGGCAGTAATAGAAACAAAATAAAAATTAAAAACCAGAATCCCGGTAACTCGAAAGAAACCGGGATTCTGTAATTTTGAGCTATCGTCTAAAGAATGTTTCTCAAGCTAATTTTTAACACCACTTGGTGCTACTTGAGAACCAGAACCAGGAGTTACTTCGGGTGAAGTGTTTCCAGGTAAAGTCAAATTATTTGGAGTTCCAGATGTTGGGGTTTTGAGCGGCTCAGTTGTGCTGCTGGGCGTTTCTGTAGTAGGTGTTTTTAATGGTTCGCTAGTACTGCCGCTTGAATTTCCATCTGTGCTGCCAGGGGCGCCAGGAATTGTATTTAAAGGTGCGGTTTCTCTTAACGTACCAGAAGATGGTACGGAAGGGGTATCCGTAGTATTACCTGGAGTTAATGTACCAGGGGTTTCATTGCTGCTTCCAGGTAATGGCGTAACTGGAACGATTTGTTGATTACTGCCACCTGATGTTCCAGGCTTATTAGTACCAGGTTCAACGGGGTTAACTGTACCTTCAGGACTTGGGGCACCTGTTGGGTTGGTATCGCTTGGTGCGCTGCTACCAGTACCAGATTCATTAGAAGGTTGGGTTGACCCAGGCGTTGTAGAACCAGGCGTTGTAGAACCAGGCGTTGTATTAATACCAGGTTCAACAGGGTTAACTGTGCCGCTTGGACTTGGCGCGCCTGTTGGGTTAGTATCGCTTGGTGCGCTGCTACCAGTACCTGGGGTTGATGAACCACCCTCTGTAGTACTTGGTGTTGTAGATGGATTAACCGGAGTGCTACCACCTGTAGGACTACCAGTTATACCAGGAGTTTTTTCGGATGAACCACTGCCACTTCCACCCGTTGTGTTCGCATTTGCACCACCCTGACAACGTGAATTCAATGGGAAATTTCTGCACAAAATCTCCATTACATCAGGGGGAAGGTCTTTTGGAGCTGCTGATTCAACTGTTGATGGCTTAGACTGTTTTTCCGCTTGCGCCTGCATCAATTCTGGAAACTTTGTCGATTGAGCGGCAGCTACGTTACAAGATAGCGCCAAACCGAAGGCTGTGCCTACCAGGGTCAGGAATTTTCCCTTCATATTACTTAACCTCAACACCTCAACACATACTCCGCCCATTTAATCAAACAATGTTATTTAGAAAATCTGCCTTAATATAGATGTATCTCTAGCCAAAATATGTAGTTTCACTATTTTTTGCGTGTTGAGGCATGATAATGAGGTAAAATTTATATCATTAATTCTATTTGACTACAAGAGTATACTAATACGAATATGAAAACAATTTCTATTTGTCTTAAAGAATATAACTTAGATATAGACAATAATATAGAGTATTCAGTTAAATCAATCAAACAGTCAATAACAGTATATTTAGTTTTGAGAAATATGTAAAATTATTTACAAAATGAATTTAGTTATTGAATTTTGTTAATGTATATTAATTTAGTATCACTTAAATTGGAAACAATTCTGTATAACCAGCGTCTTGTTAGGCTTGTGATTACAATGGTGGAATAGCTAGCATCGCATGTAAATAAAGTCAAATTTTAATTAATAACCGTGGTGTGAATAGCAGATGACCCCCCAACCTCCTCAAAAACCGCAGACTGTGCTTGGTCAGTTGACGCAAGCAGTTCAAACAATTCAAGCTCGAGTCGATTTTTCCAAATTAGCACTCAAGCCAAAAGCCAGAGTTCCGGAACTCTGGGTGCAAGATGCGGGGGCATCTCAAGCGGAAGTATATCCGTTGCTAGGCGACCGCTATATGCTTGGTCGCAGTTCTAAATCCTCCGATATTGTTGTTCGCAACCCAGTGGTCAGTCAAATACATTTATCGCTGTCGCGCGACTCTAGTCAACGGCGCCCAGTATTTGTGATCAAAGATGAAAATTCTACAAATGGTATTTATCGGGGTAAACGTCGTGTTAGCGAGCTAGAGTTACGTCACGGTGATGTCTTGACGCTGGGACCGCCGGAACTTGCAGCTTCGGTGCGTTTACAATATGTTGACCCACCACCTTTGATAGTTAAAGCAGCCACATGGACAGCTTATGGAGTTGGCGCCTGTGCTGGTTTAGTTGCTTTAACTATTGGTGTTGAGTGGTTTAAGTTTTCAGTTCGTCCACTTCCTGGCGCCACACGTTCACCAATTGTAATCACAGCACGCGACGGTATTACACCATTGCGCGAAACGCGAACCACCGCTCACGTTGACCTCAAGCAGTTGGATGACTTCGGCCCTTACCTACCAAATGCCGTCGTCGCTTCGGAAGATAGCCGTTATTATTGGCATCCAGGTGTTGACCCATTAGGAGTTATACGGGCAATATTTATTAATACTCGTAGTGGCGATGTTCAGCAGGGCGCTTCGACTGTAACACAGCAGGTGGCGCGTAGTTTGTTCCGCGATTACGTTGGCACGCAAGACTCAGTTGGTCGTAAGTTTCGTGAAGCTGTTGTATCGCTCAAATTAGAGACTTTTTACAGCAAAAACGATATTTTGCTCACTTATCTCAACCGAGTTTTCTTAGGCGCCAATACTTCTGGTTTTGAGGATGCATCCAAATTCTACTTTGAAAAATCGGCAAAAGAACTAACTTTAGCAGAAGCGTCGATGCTAGTCGCAATTTTACCAGCACCAAATCGATTCGATTACTGCGGCGCCGGAGATAGAAAATTCCGAACAATCGAATATCGTAACCGTGTCTTGCGGCGTATGCTCGATATGGGCAAAATCAAGCTAGAAGAATATAACCGCGCTCGCCGTTCACCCGTAGAAATAAGTCCTAAAGTTTGCGAACAGCAAGCAAAAACAATAGCTCCATATTTTTACGATTACGTTTTTTCCGAACTTGAAACAATATTGGGGGCAGACTTAGCACGAGAAGGTAACTTTATTGTTGAGACGCAGCTTGACCCGTCAATTCAAACCCAAGCCGAAACAGCACTGCGTAATTCAGTGCGTACAGATGGCTCGACTTATGGATTTTCACAGGGTTCATTGGTGACAATAGATACCAGCACTGGCGCAATTTTAGCAATGGTTGGTGGTACTGACTATCGTCGTAGTCAATTCAACCGTGCCTTTCAAGCAAAACGTCAACCCGGCTCAACTTTCAAAGTCTTCGCTTACACAGCAGCTATTGAAAAGGGGATTTCGCCGGAAAAGTCTTATTCCTGTGATGCTCTACGTTGGCAAGGTTTTTTGTATAAACCTTGTCGGTCGGGTGCTGGTGGAAGTTTAAGTCTTGCAACAGGACTTGCGCTATCAGAAAACCCTATTGCCTTGAGAGTCGCACAGGATGTTGGGCTAGATAATGTTGTCAAAGAAGCAAAAAAAATGGGAGTACGCTCACCCCTTGACCCTGTACCAGGTTTAATTCTGGGGCAAAGTGTTGTAAATGTGTTAGAAATGACAGGGGCATTCGGCGCCATTGGTAACAATGGTTTATGGAATCGTCCCCATGCAATTAGTCGGATTTTAGACAGTAGTGATTGTCGTGACCGTAATGATTTAAAAACCTGTCGGGTTATTTATTCCTACGACCAAGACCTAGAAGCTAACAAGCGTGTTTTGTCAAAAAGCGTAGCTTCCACAATGACAGAGTTACTTAGGGGTGTAATTACAAACGGTACAGGAAGAGGCGCCGCAATTGGTTTTGGAGAAGCAGGCAAAACTGGTACTACCGATAAAAACGTAGACCTTTGGTTTATTGGTTTTATCCCAGGTCGGCGCCTAGCCACAGGTATCTGGCTTGGCAACGACGAAATTAAACCCACATCTGGAAGCAGCGCTCAAGCTGCACAACTGTGGGGAAATTATATGGGACGAATTGTTAAGTAGAGTCAGAATTCAGAATTCAGCAGTCAGGAGGCACCAAGTTAAACTCATAACCCCTGACTCCTGACCCCTGACCCCTGACTCCTGACCCTAACTATTGATACCCTTGCCAAGGTTGAATTTCTAACTGACCACTGGGTTTGAATATGACTTCATAGTGAGCTAGCGGTTGCTTGGTATTCGGTGGAGCAACGTTAGAACCGTAGATTTCGTTAAAAATTTTAGGCAGAGGAGTTTCTCGGTAAAAGTCGAAAGCACCTTTATTGAGCGGTTCGTAGTCAGCAATTACACCATCTTGATTAATTGCAACTCGATATTTCAAATCAGTGTTGAAGGTAGGCGTTCCACCCCAACTATTACGAATCGTATCGTATAACTTTGTATTTAATTCTTTGAGTTGATTGGGATCTTTAATTTTTTCGCCAACGACTTGTGGAGTTTTAGAATAACCTAGCCAAGGACTTACTTCTAATGCACCTTGCTTTCTAAATACGACTCGGAACTGAGCTATTGGTTCATTTGTCGCTGAACTTCTTGTCGCAGGGTTATAAAGCAAATTAGGCAAAGGTGTTTGACTTACTGCGTCATTTGAATTTTTATTAACTGGTTTATAGCCAATAATCGCACCATCTGCTGCTACACCAACACGAAAAACTACATCTTCATTCAAGGCGCCTCGGTTTGCCCAGGCTGGGTTAATTTGGTTGTATACTTGGCGATTTAATGCTCGTAGTTGTGATGGGTCAGTAATTTCAGGAACTGTCTTTAAAAGTGCCTCAATATCTTGAGGTGTACCCGGAGTACTTGCAACTGTTGGTGTAGGTGTAGGAGTTCCGGTCAAAGTATCTATAGTTGGAGTTGGTGTTGCTGTTAAACCTGGTGTCGGAACAACAGCAGCTTCAGTTACCACTGGTGTAGCAGTTTCTCCAACCGGAGTTGCAACATTTGGTGTCGTGTTCGTTAGGCTACTAGAATCTTTTTGAGCTGTTGGTTGCACTACTCTTGGTTGAGGGGTTGGAATTAAGCTAAACGCAAGTGCTGCTGCTGCTAAACTCGATAACCCTACTGTTGCTGGTACAACCTGCTTCACTACCCCCTCAGAGGCGCCACCAGAACGTCGAGATGACTGAAGGGCAAGAGTTAATTCTGGTAAAGTTTGGCTATCTGCAAAAAATTGATCTACTGCTTCTACTAAATCAAACAATTGTACTGTGTTAAGTTCGATTTCTACAGGCATTTTAACATCAGAATTAATCGAATCAAAAGCTTGAACAGTTTCTGAAATTACAATTAATTTGTGACGATTGTTATCAATTTTGTGCAACTGCACTATATCAGTATCTTGATTTTGTACCAGCGGGTTTGGTACATTACTTAAGAACTGTTGTGCGTAACCGCTAACTACACGTACTAAGCCTTCAAAAAATTCACGCCCACCAACTAAAGGTTGCTTTAAGCCAGATAAATAGCATTCCGCATTAACTAATATAGATAGTTCTGGACGCATCTCCTGAAAATGCGTAGCTTTCGATGCATCGCTCAAACCTTCCAGAAGCAAAGTGCAATTTGGTAAACTATATTTTCTTTGAATATTCATAATTTTAATTCACTTCACCGTCAAAAAGACTAATCCAAAACCGCTGCATTCCAGCAGTTCCCGTACAAAATAATAATTTGCCCAACAAATCAATCGCTAGCTCATCGAGTTTTTCGTCGCTAGTAATAGCTAGTACACTTGAACGACGGGGATTCATGCGGCTTTTAAAATGCGCGCGGAACCTTTCTAAGTAGTTAGATAAGCGAAGATTTTGTTCGAGTGGTATTTGCTTATCGCTCATTTGCTGGTATATCATTAGCAACTGGCGAATAGAAACTGTTAAGCGACGTGCGATGTAACAGGCAATAACTACCAAGGCTTTTGCTTCCATAATAGTTAAAGGGCGGCGTATATGCGCTCTTCGCATTGGATTACTGCTACGCATTCGCCACAAGTTTACTCGGTCTTTAATAATACCCTTAAGGTCTAATTCTTCAGCAAAAGCCAAAATTGCCTCAGAGCCACCTAACTCTAAAGCTTCAATTGCGAGTAAAATCAAGTCGATTTGCAACCGAGTTCGACGGGGGCAATCTTGCCCCTCAATCGCTGGTTCTGGTAAAGTGTCCAAAATCATCGGAAGCGACGACGGCATTGAATTATTGTTATAAGGCGTTATAGCTGAGACATTCATTATAGATACCATTACGAGGCTGCATATGACTACATAAAACGAATTAAAGATATATTGCGCTTTTTAGTACGCAATTGGAAAGCGACGCATGGCGCGGCACTGTCTGATATATACATTAGTTACTTGTTCGATTCAAAGGTTTCCGTATACTGAAATATATGTTTTGATTACATAGTTTACCCACGTTGTTTATTACATCTTACGCTTTGACTATATTAAATTTTGAATCATAATGATTCCTGTTTAATGCTTACGCATCGTATAGTTCCATCCTAGCTTCGTGTAGATTGAGTTAATCGTCAATGCGCTGCTTTGTGTCACAGTTTGCTACAAAACGGTCGAGCATCGTTATAATGTACGACGCGCGCTTTATACGTTGCTGTATATCCAAACGACAGGCACCCATATCAACTGATCTTATTCAATATATTGTATGGATTTAAAATCGTTAATTCGTAACATTCCGGATTTTCCTAAACCAGGTATCGTATTTCGTGATATTACTACATTACTGAGTGACGCTAAAGGGCTACAGTACACTATTGATTTACTCAAGGAAAAATGTATTGAAGCCAACTTAACAGTCGATTACGTGGTTGGAATGGAATCACGAGGATTTATTTTTGGTACTCCTTTAGCATACGTACTCGGTGCTGGTTTTATCCCGGTACGCAAAAGAGGAAAGTTGCCAAGTGCCGTCCACTCGATCGAATACCAATTAGAATATGGTACTGACTGTTTGGAGATTCATCAGGATGCTATCCAACCAGGGAGCAGAATTTTAATCGTAGACGATTTAATCGCAACAGGTGGTACTGCTGCTGCTACAGCAAAACTACTACAGTTGTGTGGCTGCAATCTTGTTGGATTTGGGTTTATCATCGAGCTACAGGATTTGAACGGGCGAGCGTCTTTACCTAATGTACCGATTATCTCGCTAGCTCAGTACTAAATTGATTTTAAATAACAGTGGCTAATTTAACGCGCCTCTTTTGTACGGGCAGGTTTACCTATATCCTGGTAAATAACCGGAAATTTTGGTAAACCCGCCCCGACGCGCCTCTTTTGTACGGGCGGGTTTACTTATATCCTGGTAAATAACCGGAAATTTTGGTAAACCCGCCCCGACTAACTCATAACTCTTAACTAATAATTATGACTGCAAGCAGGGCTTCTTGGGAATCGGGGAAAGATTCATTAATAAGATTTATAACAAGCGATACTTTTATTTATATCGTTAAGCGTGTGACGCAAGCGCTATTCACTTTATTTTTTGCATCTGCATTATCTTTTATCATTATTCAACTGGCGCCAGGTGATTATCTTGATACACTGCGGCAAAATCCAAAAATATCGCCAGAACGAATTGCGGAGTTAAAACGGCAGTTTGGTCTAGATAAATCATGGTTTGAGCAATTTTTCTTGTGGCTGCAACGAATCTTAACAAGGGGGGACTTTGGACAAAGCTTTGTCTACCAGCGTTCAGTATCATCGCTGTTATGGGAACGAGTGCCAGCAACGCTGTATTTAGCGATTTCCTCACTTATTGTGACTTGGGCAATTGCGATTCCTCTAGGTATTTTTGCTGCTGTGAAGCAAAATCGTGCTGCTGACCGAATTTTACAGGTAGTTAGTTATGCAGGACAAGGTTTTCCTAGTTTTGTGACTGCACTTCTACTATTAATATTTGCTCAAATCACCGCTCCTTTGTTTCCTGTAGGAGGTATGACAAGTATTTACCACGATGAATTAAATATATTTGGTAAATTCATTGACATTGTTTGGCACATGTTTCTACCGACTATTGCATTGAGCGTTACCAGCTTTGCCGGGTTACAACGCATCACTCGTGGTGAACTACTCGATGTACTGCGTCAAGATTATATCCAAACAGCGCGCGCGAAAGGTTTGCCAGAAAACCGCGTTATCTACGTTCATGCGCTTCGCAATGCGATCAACCCGCTAATTACGCTTTTAGGGTTTGAGCTAGCTTCTTTATTGAATGGCGCCTTTATTGCCGAATTTTTCTTCAACTGGCCAGGTTTAGGTAGATTAACACTACAAGCATTACAAGCCCAAGATTTATATTTATTAATGGCAAGCTTGGTTATGGGCGCCGTTTTATTAATCTTAGGCAACTTAATTGCCGACTTAATGCTTAAAGCCGCAGACCCACGCATCAAACTCGAAGACCTCAATTAGTTATGAGTGCTGAGTGCTGAGTGCTGAGTTTTAACTCCGCGCCTCCTAACTCCGCGCCTCCTAACTATTCTACTCAGCACTCAGCACTTTCTACTCAGCACTAAACTATGTCACTCGACTTTTATTACATAATGCGTTCTAAAACCGACGGTAAATACTTAGGCGCACGTCCTTATGAAAACGAATCAAGTTATTTGCTGTTATTCAAGGAACAATACGACGCTTTAAGCTATCTCAATACCCACGCAGAAGAATACGCCAGCCGCTTGGGAATTGAGATGATTCCTAACAGTCAAGTTCCAGACATCCTCAAACGTTGGGGTTTTATTGGTGTAGGTATAGTTTCAGACCCTTTGATACCTAATATAGAGTTTTTGCAACGAAACTGAGTATTTGAAGCTTGGTATCAAAAAGATATTTTGCCCAGTTTGATTTGGACATTGGAAAATTGTGCTATAGTGTTAGACGAGACTTAATTCGGACGACCACGTTTGTTTTCACTATTCACGGACTTTTCTCCGAAATCTAAATCTCTATACGTTATTAGTTTCGGAGAAAGATAAATGTCAATTTACGTAGGTAACCTATCCTATCAGGTTACAGAAGAAAGCCTAAATGCTGTCTTCAAAGAGTATGGAACTGTAAAGCGAATCCAATTACCCACCGACCGTGAAACCGGGCGCCTTCGTGGTTTTGGTTTTGTAGAAATGAGTTCAGATGAAGAAGAAGCTGCTGCTATCGATGCCCTTGATGGCGCTGAATGGATGGGACGCGATCTCAAGGTTAATAAAGCTAAACCTAGAGAAGACAACAAAGGCTCATTTGGCGGCGACCGTAGAGGCAACTTCCGTAACAACAGATATTAGAATTTCTGATTGAAGCTTATTTGAACAATCGCTTACAGATAGAAATCTAGTTTGAACAATGGTTCAGGTAAAAATACTTGGGCCGTTTTTGATAATAAAAATTTATTGTCGCTTCAAGAGCGTTTCAATTTTGCAGTGCATAATTGACATGCTCTTGTTGTTTTTAGAATGTTCAGCATATTTCTTATATATAGACGTTGTAGAGACGCTCCGGAGCGTCTCTACGAAAATTGGGAAAGGTATTGATATTCAGTAATTTGCTATTACACTGTCACTTTTTCCAGCACTAACTTGGTACGCTTCACTTGTTCAGGTATAGCTACAGGATAATTACCTGTGAAACATGCTGAACAAAAACTGTTAGTGTCTTCTTGGGTTTCTTCGAGCATTCCTTCCCAACTGAGGTAGGCAAGACTATCTACTCCTAGTTGCTTGCTAATTTCTTCTACAGATAAACGTGCGGCAATTAGCTGGTCTTGAGTGTCTGTATCTATACCGTAGAAACAAGGGTGGGTAACTGGAGGTGAGGAAATTCGCATATGCACTTCGATGGCGCCAGCATCACGCAAAGCTTTTACTAGTTTACGGCTAGTTGTACCCCGGACAATCGAGTCATCAATAATTATCACCCTTTTGCCAACCAAAACATCTTTGAGTGGGTTGAGTTTCATTTTGATTCCTGACTCGCGCATTGCTTGCGTTGGTTGAATAAACGTGCGTCCAACGTAGCGGTTTTTAATTAATCCCTCAGCATATTTAACTCCTGATTCTTGGGAGTAACCAATTGCAGCAGGTATTCCCGAATCTGGTACACCAAATACAATATCCGCATCAACAGGAGATTCAGTAGCGAGTCGCCTTCCTAAGCGCATCCGGTAGCTATATAATGTCTCGTTGTGCATCAAGCTATCAGGACGAGCAAAGTAAATCATCTCAAACACGCATAGCTTTCTTTGCGGCTTTTTGCTCCAATGGTATGATGCTAATCCTGCCTCAGTAATCCATACCACCTCACCCGGTTCAACATCGCGCAAATAATCGGCGCCAATAATATCTAAACCACAAGTTTCTGACGATAAAACGTAGCGAACTGGATGAGAGCCAATCGTACCAATTACAAGCGGACGAATACCATTTGGGTCACGCACACCCATTATTCCTACTGGTGTACCTACAACTAAACTAAATGCACCTTCACAACGATGAAATGCTTTAATGGCGCCATCCAACCAATCCAATCCGGCGCCTACCTCCTGCGCGATTGCATAAGCTATCATCTCGGAGTCAGTCGTCGTTACCAAGTTAATATTGTCTCTTACAAGCTCATCGCGCAATTTTACAGTGTTGACTAAATTGCCATTATGTGCCAAAGCTAATTTACCTAAACGTGTATCTACAACAGCAGGTTGGGCATTAACTTTACGACTAGAACCTGTAGTTGAATAGCGCGTATGACCGACACCAATCGTACCAGGCAATTCGCTTAAAATTGATTCGTTAAAGACTTGGGAAACTAAACCCATGTCTTTGTGTAAGTTCACTGTATCACCTTCAAACGTAGCAATACCCGCTGATTCTTGACCTCGGTGTTGTAGCGCGTACAATCCGAAATAAGTCAGCTTGGCAACATCCTCATCGGGTGCGTAAATGCCAAAAACACCACAAGCTTCTTCCGGCTTGTCGGGTCGTTCATGATAGTTGCTATCCTCCGAAGTAGATTGATCACAATCCGAAGTGAGGGGATGATTGGGAATCATGCGCTTATATGCTCCTGATGATAAGATGTCGGTCAGTCACAAGGATGGTTAATTTTCCAGTTCACAAAGAACTAGAAAAACCAAGAAAAATGGAAAAATATTCTGTTAGATAGTAGGTTGGAAGAAAAATTAAATATTTCTTAACCATCCATTAAAACAGTACCTTAAAATTAGTCAAAAGTTATGAGTGCTGAGTGCTGAGTTATGAGTTTTAACTCCTAACTCCCGACTGTACAGACGCGATTAATCGCATCTCTACTCAGCACTCAGCACTTTCCACTCAGCACTAAATAGAGAGTCTTCGTTCGATGGCGTTAAGAAAGTTTGAGCTAATTTCTTCAATCGTAACTCTGATTAAAGTGTGGTTATCAGATGTTGTAACCTGTAAGTCCGTGTCGAAATTACCGACCTTGCCCAATTTTTGCCAGTAATTGGTTAGATTTTTATTTAAGTATGATTCCCATTGTTGTTGTAGTACTGGTGGAACAGAAACTACTATTCTGGCGCCACTTTCACCAAACAGCAATTCATCAAGACGTTGGTTAACTATATCGTTTGATGCTAGTTCGACGGTGGCGCCTCTTTTACTAGCGATACAACACTCGGCAAGTGCTACAGTTAAACCACCTTCCGCACAGTCATGCGCTGAACGTATCCAATTTTGGTAAATTCCTTCACGGCAAACTTTTTGAACTCGACGCTCTAAATCAAAATCGATACGTGGCGGTTTGCCTGCAATCGTATTATGAATTGTTGCTAAATATTCGGATGCTCCGAGTTCGGTTTGAGATTTTACTTGTATTCCTAATAAGTAAATTAAATCACCTGCTTCAAGCCAAGCTTGACCGCAAATCTTATTTAAATCACTAATTGCACCCACCATTCCAACTACAGGCGTTGGATATATAGCTTGAGGATTACCCTGAGAATCAAGCGTTTCATTATACAAAGAAACATTTCCACCCGTAACAGGAGTATCAAGTTCGCGACAACCTTCTGCCAAACCACGACAAGCTTGTGCTAACTGCCAGTAACCTATGGGTTTTTCTGGACTACCAAAATTTAAGTTATCTGTCACTGCCAAAGGTTCGGCGCCTACACAGCTAAGATTACGCGCGGCTTCTGCAACAACTGCCTTGGCGCCTTCATAGGGGTCAAGATAAACGTAACGTGGATTGCAGTCAACAGTTGCAGCAACACCCGATTTTTGATTTTGGATTTGATTTTGGATTAAGTTTTCGTTGTTTTCTAGGGGACGTAATCTTAAAATTGCAGCATCGGCGCCACCAGGGAGCATAACTGTATTATTCTGGACTTGATGGTCATATTGACGGTAAACCCAACGTTTTGATGCGATTGTTGGTGTATCGAGTAAAGTTAGTAAAACATCATTCCAACTAAGCTTCTTACCATTTACTTCAATACCGTCTATACTACAGTCGGGTAATTTGTCAGGTGTCCATTCCCAAGCTTTGCGCGCGTATTCGGGTGGTTCAGTAAGTAACTCGCGCTCATATAAAGGTGTATTCTCTGCCAGTGCCGAAGCAGGTATAAGGGCAGCAATTTCTCCCTTAAACAAAATCTTGACTATAGGTTCTTCAATTACAGTACCTGCTACAACTGCATGAAGTCCCCAACGATGGAAAATATCGATTAACTCTTGTTCGCGTCCTTTGTGTGCTACAAACAACATTCGTTCTTGCGACTCGGAAAGTAGATATTCATACGCTACCATTCCCGTTTCTCGCACAGGTATTTTATCTAAATCAAACTCGATACCCACTCCACCTTTTGCCGCCATTTCGGCAGTTGAACAAGTAATACCTGCTGCTCCCATATCTTGGGCAGCAACTACGGCACCTGTTTTAAATGCTTCTAAACAAGCTTCAATTAAAGATTTTTCTAAAAATGGGTCGCCTACCTGTACAGCCGGACGGTCGTCCATTGACTCATCACTAAGTTCGGCACTCGCAAAACTGGCGCCTCCCATACCATCGCGTCCAGTTGTCGAACCAACATATAATACAGGGTTGCCAATTCCAGAGGCGCCGGATTTAACGATGGATGGTGTTTCCATTAAGCCTAGTGCCATTACATTAACTAAAGGGTTGCCAGAATAAGCAGGGTCAAAATAAACTTCTCCACCAACAGTGGGTACCCCAACACTATTACCGTAGTGACTTATACCAGCAACTACACCTTGAAATAATCTTTGAGTTCTAGAATCATCTAGGGAACCGAATCGCAGCGAATTTAATACAGCAATGGGACGCGCACCCATTGTAAAAATATCTCTAAGTATACCACCAACTCCTGTAGCGGCGCCTTGAAATGGTTCGACAGCAGAAGGGTGGTTATGTGATTCGATTTTAAATGCTAGTTGTAAACCATTGCCTATATCTACAACGCCGGCATTCTCACCAGGGCCAACGAGAATGCGTTTACCAGTAGTTGGAAACTGCTTTAATAAAGGTCGAGAATTTTTATAGCAGCAGTGTTCCGACCACATTACACCAAACATACCCAACTCAGCTTTGTTAGGATGGCGCCCTAGTCTGTTAACGATAGATTGGTATTCTTCAGGTTTAATGCCTTCAGCTGCGATTTCTTGGGGAGAAAAGGGAGGCTGTGAGGAGAGAGTCATGTTGGTAATGCACCATAGGGACAGAGCAATATTGTACCGATTTCTGAGCATTTATGATGGAATATCTAATAAAGATATTTTGGTATTTATTGGACAAATTCCTGATAAAACAGACATATCTAACTGTTAAGTCATGAGTGACAGCTTATAAACTGTCACAAGCAAACTTGAAATTGAAAACGGAAAATATTTCATTAGTAATCATCTACTATTAAGCTTTAAGAAATAGGCTTCATCTTGAGAAAGATTTAAACGGTAATTATTTAATTTTCAAAAAGTAAGCATTACTGCGAAAGCAGTACGTTTATTTCCATCTATAAAGGGATGGTTCATGGATAAATGGAAAAGATAAGCTGCGGCTTGTTCAACAATTGTCGGATGAAGTAGCTCGCCACCGAACGTAGTTTGGGGTTGAGCTAAAGCCGACTCAAGTAAGCCTTCATCTCTAACACCATCACTACCACCAAATCGCTCTATTTGACGTTGATGAATTATTAATACTTGTGAATATAATAAAAATCTAGGAGTCGGCAAGGCGATAAAAAACCTCCTCCCACTGCTTTTCAATCTCTAAATAAGCTTCCCATACTTCTTCTGAGTCAGCAATCTGAGTTGAGTTACTATTTTCAAGCTCTTGATTTTCAGTTTTGTGTAGCGCTGCTGCAAAGCCAGGTATATTTAATAGCTTTGATAGTTCATCTTCCGAAGCTACTTGCAAATGGGACAGAAGCGCAACGGCTAATTGCAGTTTTTCATAAGAAAGCTGGTTTAAGTGCTTATATGCAGCTTCGAGAAGAGTATTTTGCTTGAATACGTCGGCTGTCATTTACTTACACCATCATAATGTTCATGTTCGGGTGCCGCAAACTTATTTGCAACTAACTTAAGTTTATCGCACTGAATTACTAGAACCTAAATACTATATATTTATTTTTTGGTTATCAACTAAAAAAAGTTTATTAAAGTATAATAAGTTATAATATAAAGTATTGATATAGCTTATAAAGATTGTAATGGTGCTTACAGTCCCAAATAACTTTATATGCATATACTGATTTTTTTCTCGTACAGAGCATAATATTACGGTTTATAGAGGGTAAAACAGAATATATAGTGAGGCTCCGCGCGTACTTAAGCCGTCATACAGATCGATTGGTGAGATGTTGTGACGAGAATCACATCGACATATGATTAAGATCGTCTTCCAATCCTTGTATCGCTGGAATAATAAGGATAACTGAACTCTAGCCGAGTCATTAATAGGGAACACACTAAGCGCCGACAGCCTTTTACAAGACTGTCGGTTTTTTGTTTTATGGTTAAATAGCTGACGCTTTGCTTGGGGTGTGATGCTAATCACAAACTTATATGATTAAAATCGCACCATAATTAGAGAAAAATAGGCATAATAAGGATACTGAACTCTAGCCGAGTCATTAATAGGGAACACACTAAGCGCCGACAGCCTTTGAACGAGACTGTCGGTTTTTTGTTTATGTGCGCGTGGCAAGTGACCTGGATTTATAACCACAGTTAAATCGTGCCTGGTTGTGATGCGTATCACCAGCATTAATGATTAAAATCGTATCGCAATCGAGGGAAGATAGGCATAATAAGGATAACTGAACTCTAGCCGAGTCATTAATAGGGAACACACTAAGCGCCGACAGCCTTTGAACAAGACTGTCGGTTTTTTGTTTTGTAATTTTTTTGTACATAAAATTTCCCCACACCTTGTTGGTAATTCGACATGACTGCCGAGGAAACAACAAGGTGTGGGGAGTTACAATCTTAATTGATGATTTATATCAAAGCGGTACCGAGATATTTTTGCACTTCGCACGACTTAGAACGGCGCCGTTCAAAGTACGAAGACGTTTGATTATGACATTCCCTGAATGATGTAATCAAAGTAAGGTGCTGCTACAAGCGCATCTTCGGCAGTGAGTAAATCAAGTGAGGCAGTTTTGAGACTGCTAATCGCTTCTACCATTCCAGGTAGGGGTACGCCTAACGAATTGTACATTTCGCGGGCGCCGATGATACCAATTTTTTCAATTGGCCCGATGTCACCAGCAAGAACACCGTAAGTAACAAGACGTAAGTACCAGCCAAAATCGCGGATACATTGAGCGCGCTCGCGTTGTCCATAAGCATTACCTCCAGGAGAGATAAAATCAGGACGCTTACGCCATAGCTGCTTAGTTGCCTCTTGAACTATCTTCTTTTCGTTTTCAGAGAGGGTAGAGACAATGCGTACCCGAATAGTACCTGTTGTCAAAAAGTCTTTGATACTTTTGAGTTCGCCACTGCTAGGGTAACGCAGTTCGTCGTCGGCTTTGAGAATAACTTGGCTTACTACAGTCATGATTAATGCAGCATGAAATATTATTAGCTAGTTTAACGAGTCTTGAGTACACAAGTGAAGGGCTTAACACTTGTGCATATTGAAATTATACGGTTGTCCACTTGTAAAAGTAAGAGGCAGTAGGTATTTATATGACTAATTGGCAGCAAGGTGAGTTAATCGAACTCGAAATTACCGACCTTAATGATGATGGGGATGGGGTCGGACGCGCGATGGGTAGGGTGGTGTTTGTGCCTGACACAGTACCAGGTGACGTAATTACCGCGCGTTTAGTTTTTGTTAAACCGAAATTTGGGCACGCAATTCTAAAGGAAATCTTAAAACCGTCAATTCATCGGGTTCGACCGAGTTGTATTGTCGCTGATAAATGTGGCGGGTGTCAGTGGCAGCATATTGATTATCAATATCAACTTGTAGCAAAACGTAATCAAGTTGTTCAGGCTTTGGAACGTATTGGAGGTTTTGTGGAACCACGTGTTGATGAGGTGCTGCATTCGACTGAGCTTGGGTATCGCAATAAGGCTACTTATCCGGTAGGAACTAATGCGAAGGGTAATTTTGTCGCTGGTTACTACCAAAAAAATAGCCATCAAATCGTCAATATAAATCAGTGCCCTATACAGGATGAGCGTTTAAACCCGCTGTTGGCAAGAGTCAAGCGTGACATACAGTTGAAGGGCTGGCAACCTTATGATGAAAAGCTGCATACTGGGTTAATTCGCCATATTGGCTTGCGTATTGGGCGCCGTACAGGAGAAATATTAATCACTTTAGTGATAAATCATGAGAATATACCAGGAATCGCAACAGTAGCGCAAGAGTGGTTAGACAGCACACCCCCAGTTGTAGGAGTGATGTTAAACCTAAATTGCGAGCGTACTAATGCCATTTTTGGACGAGAAACTCGTCTAATTGCTGGTAGAAATTTCTTGCGAGAAGAATTTCTTTCACTTGAATTTCAAGTACGTCCCGACACGTTTTTTCAGGTTTACACCGAAACAGCAGAAGCGTTAGTACATCAGATTAAGATGGAATTGGGTCTAAAAGGTAAAGAAACTTTACTCGATGCTTATTGTGGAATTGGCACTCTAACTCTTCCACTCGCTACGTCCGTTGGTCAAGCAATTGGTATAGAGGTTCAACAGGAAGCGGTAGAAATTGCGCGTTCTAATGCTGAACGCAATGGTGTTGATAACGTCAAGTTTCATGCTGGAACTGTTGAGAAATTACTTCCATCGATGGATGTAAAACCAGATATCGTTGTTCTTGACCCACCCCGCAAAGGTTGTGACAAGAGCGTTATTGATGCTTTGCTTAAATTCAAACCAAAACGTATTGTTTACGTTAGCTGTAAAGTTGCCACTTTGGCACGTGACTTAAAATTACTCTGTCAAGATGGAGTATATACGTTAACGCGCGTCACTCCTGCTGATTTCTTTCCTCAAACAGCACATGTGGAAACTGCTGCATATCTTGTGTTATCACAGTTAGCACGATAGCAGTTCCTGAATTTTCCAACAAGTCCGAATTTCAAATTTGTAGTCTAACGCATAGTAAAAATGCTAAAATTGAATTAAGCTAAAAATATAATTCCTTTTAATTAAAGAAATTGAAGTTGCATCGTCACTCAAGAATATGAATGAGGTTGTCAATAACTATAAATCGATTAACCAGTTGACAGTAAAGCAATTGCTCGGAACGGAAGCCGTTCCATTCAAATGTACTTCTGCTGGTCAACAAGAAAAGCATATAAACTTGCTTTTACCAACCTGTAATATAATATTTAATCGCTCAAAATGCGCGCAATTAAATATAAGTACTTACGGGCGTGATATAGTGAATTGCAGCACATTAATATTCAATAAGGAGAGACTTTGCTCCCTAGCTATTTTCAAAATTTAGTTTAAAAGACGCAAGTTTGACATTGCGACCGTCTTATTAAAATCAGGGTGGCTGTGTAACGCAAACTGATGTCTAGAAGACAGAACTCTAGCTACGGGGTTTCCTTGTGATTACTATCTCGCTCCGTCCTGTTGGACGTAATTGGGGAACGATAAGTTTCGCCTCAACTCTATATCTCTGTCCTATATTAGATTTGCTCCTGGCAGAGATTCCCGCGAAAATGCAAGCCGAATTACGATTAGGACTTCAAGAAGCCCTAGTCAATGCCGCTAAACATGGTAATAATCTAGACCCTAGTAAAAAAGTTATAGTTCGTTTTTCACTTATTGATAATCAATACTGGTGGGTAATATCCGATCAAGGTGGAGGTTTTGACGTTAAGTCTGCTCCGGGCAACCTGAACACTGACCCGTTTGAGACATCACCTGATTTAAGTAGTGATACTGATCCCACAGAATATCTACCCCCGGACGAAGCAGAAAGTGGTCGAGGTTTATGCATTCTCCATCAAATTTTTGACCAAGTTGAATGGAACCGAAAAGGCACAGAATTACGCCTTTGCAAGCAAATGGAAACACGACCACGACTTTTAAGAAAATAGTGCGCTCGTACGCTCGTGCTGAGTGCTGAGTTCTGAGTTACTACTCAGCACTCAGCACTCAGCACTCATAACTTATTTTGTTCCGTGTGTTGGGCAGGGTGGCGCCGAGATCGAGCGGTCGAGCCAGCCAATAGCTTGTTGTAGCCTTTGTTGTGCTTCTTCTTTTTCGTCTTTCAGTAAATATACTAATGCGGCGGCAATTTGTTCGCTTGCGCGCGCTTTACGATTAGATTTGAGTCTGTGCCAGTCGTTTGGAGAAATACCAAGTCTTTCTAAAAGTGCTTGTGCCAGTTCTACGTCGCTAAATTCTTGTAATTGTTTAGTTTGAAGCATAGTAGTGTAGAGACGAGACATGTCGCGTCTCGCGAGTGGTGGGTAGGTAATGACTAAAGCTTAATGTTGTAATATAACCGGATTTATATTTCATTTTAGTTTACAACCTATCCATGAAGCCGTCGAAAAAACAGAATGAACCATCGGGTGAAGATTCCCAGGTCAAGGAATTTGAGCAAGGACTCTATGATGTTGAGAGTGCATTAGTTGCGCTTAAACAACGTTACGAACAAGTTGAGAATGATTATATTCTTCAAGATGAGCTGAAATGGCGCCGCTCGTCCCTCCACATGAGCAAGTTACCAGAAATGAAAGCGGAGTTAAAGCATATTGAGCAACAGTTAGAAGTATTGTCCATAAACTTAGAAAGTCGCTTATTGAACTGGCGCTCTTTTAAAGACCCGTTTTGGCAAATTGTCCGCTTCAGTGGATTGGGCGTTATTATAGGCTGGTTATTAAAGTCATTTGCTTCGTAAATTGGGACATACTTACACATATGATAGAAAGACGGATTGCGGAAATATTACGTAGCGGACAGCCATCGGAAACAGTAAAAGTACAAGGTTGGGTACGTACAAAGCGCGAACTCAAGGGTTTTGCTTTTATTGAGGTGAACGATGGTTCTTCAATGGCTTCTTTACAAGTCGTCATTAATGAGACTGTACCGAACTATAGCGAAATTATTAAACAAGTTAATACAGGCGCCTCGGTAGAGGTTGATGGTGTAGTAGTAGCATCACAGGGAAAAGGGCAGCGTATTGAAGTTAAAGCCGAGTCAGTTCAGGTGTACGGTGATGCTGACCCAGAAGTTTATCCCCTACAAAAGAAACGTCACTCGTTTGAGTTTTTGCGAACCATCGGACATTTACGCGCACGTACCAACTCATTCGGCGCCGTGTTCCGTGTTCGTAATGCAGTAGCTAGAGCAATTCATCAATTTTTTCAAGAACGTGGTTTTTTGTGGGTACATACTCCTATTATCACAGCTAGCGACTGCGAAGGCGCCGGGGAAATGTTTAGCGTTACTAGTTTTGATTTAAACAAAATACCTCATACTAAAGAAGGCGCCATAGATTACAGTAAAGATTTCTTTGCTAGACCAACATACCTGACTGTAAGCGGACAACTCGAAGCCGAAGTGATGGCGATGGCATTTAGCAACGTCTACACTTTTGGACCAACATTCCGCGCGGAAAACTCCAACACTTCGCGTCACCTAGCAGAGTTTTGGATGGTTGAGCCAGAAATGGCGTTTTGTGATCTTAAAGAGGACATGGACTTAGCCGAGGCATTTTTGAAACATATCTTCAAGTATGTAATGGAAACATGCCCAGAAGATATGCAATTTTTTAACGAGCGTATAGATAATACTGTATTAGCAACGGCAGAAAATATAATTAATAATCAGTTTGAGCGCATTACATATACTGAAGCAGTCAAGCTATTAGAAACAGCCGTCGAAAAAGCCGATGCACAATTTGAGTATCCAGTCAGTTGGGGTACAGATTTACAGTCAGAACACGAGCGTTACTTGTGTGAGCAGCTATTCAAAAAGCCAACAATTATCACTAATTACCCTGCCCAAATCAAAGCGTTTTATATGCGCTTAGATGAAGATGAAAAGACTGTATCGGCAATGGATATAGTGGCGCCAAAAATTGGGGAAATTATTGGTGGTTCACAGCGGGAAGAAAGATTAGATGTGTTGCAACGAAGAATGGCAGCGCAAGGAATGAAGGAAGAAGATTTATGGTGGTATCTTGATTTACGGAAGTTTGGCACGGTTCCCCATGCCGGCTTTGGTTTAGGGTTTGAAAGAGTCGTGCAATTTATGACGGGAATGAGTAACATTCGCGATGTCATACCGTTCCCAAGAACACCGGAGAACGCCGAGTTTTAAACTTACCCCTAAAAAACCGGGTTTCTGAGCGTCAACAAACCCGGTTTCTCGCTTCTAATGATTAGATTAAGTATAACTAGGTAATTTTCAAACCATATAAATTATCAAATTTTGAATCAATGTCTTTACGCAGCAATATTAAAACTAAGGCTTATCTATATATAGGTTACGTAGTTCGTTCAATGCTCTTTCACCACGTTTGCGAGCAGTAGCAGCATCTACTTCCTTAGCCTCTTGCTGAGATAGCAAATTAGCAATTTCTTCCCAACTAAGATTTTGGTAAAAACGCCACTTTATTATTTCCTGCGTGGTAAATTTTAACTGTTTAATTTTATAGTTTAGTTCTGTTTCTTCATAACTAACTTGGCTTTCTTGATTCTTTGCTAAAAATTCAATAGTTACTAATTCAGTCGGTTCAGAACGACTAGTTTTGTTTCTTTGAGATTGAATATATTTTTCACTAACTACTTTAGACCAAGCCAGGGGAGAGTTGATAGATTTTCCAGAGTTATAAGCTTTTATAAATTCCATACAAACATAGCCAATCACATCATCTTCAGTAAGCAAATTATTCATTTTCATCACATACAATCTATTTCTCACGTAAATTTTCAAGCTTCTTGATTGGAGTATTTCTTCTAATTTTGACTGTTCTTTATCTGGTATAAGATTACCCATACGTTTTGCTCATCTATATAAATTGGGACGAAATTTGTTACCAACTTACCCTAGAGGTTTTGAAAAACCAGAAGCTCACTTCACTTTAGTAGCACTCGAACTGAATAAAATGTTTTAAGGGGTGTCGGCGCCAAAATTAATACTACATGACGAAAAGTTAAGAATAAGCATGTTTAGTAAAATTTTACACGTTCGTACTGTAATTTCCTCTTTCTCAGGAAAGCTTGAACACCATCAATTACGGCAAGCGGAAAATTCTAATTCATCATCAAACATCTTTCCTACGAGTGCATCGTTTTTAAGATGTTGCCATTCCAATTCAATCGGATTCATTTTAGAACGAAATTTAGGCAGAAAGAAAATATACAAGCCCTGTTTTCCTCCCTTGACTTAGTAACTCGATGGCGCCGTAACATTCCTTACCTTTGCCATCGATGTAATACTTCTCTTGTCTTTTGGGCAATACATCTGAAATCAGCAGATATTTTTTTTACATACCATCCATGTATATTTAACCTTATTACTTCTGCATGGTCTTTAACCTTCACAAGCTCCGCAGCTCTAAGTTTTAATAAGGTTTGGTCTTGTTCACTTAAAAATAATCTTAAACAGGCGCCCATATGTTTGTGACCTCACGTAGATGCAATACTCAGTATTTATATATCTTCACATAATTTGGTTTTTTAGCGCCGACTTACCCAGTAAAGTAACCCTGCTTGCTCCAAACCCCTTAATTATCCGTAGAAATTACCGTAGTTATAAAAATTACTAAGTAATGACTGAGCTATTTTCTTGACTAACTATTAGTATCTCTTAAGTACAAAATGTGACTTAAAAGAGCGCGAGTAGAAAGTTTCTCTCTTGCGCTTATAAGAATACACTCTTATGATGGACTTTCTATGCCCCGAATGGCGCAAGAATGTACTTTTAGTAAAGGTGTACATTTAGAAGGAAATCCTCCCTCTCCTTGTGGTGAATCTTTTCATGACAAGTTGTCCTGATACCACAAAAACTGTATTAAATTGATTTGTATCTTATAAAAATCATCAACTTACTACATGCAAAATCATTAATTATCAATGTTTTACTAAGTTTCAAAAATTTCAATGATTTGTGTCACACTTTTGCGCTTAACTGGCACTATACCTATACGATAAGTTGATAGGGGGTTAAACCCCTCGATGGATTCAATAAGGTTTTCAATTTTTATAAGATTTGGTTGAGTTATGAATAGGGAGTTACACGATAGGTTGAAAAGCATGAATACTTACATTTCTAAGCGATCAAGTATAAAGGTAAGAAGTTTTATGAATCTAAATCCGCAACTGCAACAATTGGCTGAGAAATACTACTTATTGATGAGTATCGAAGAGCCATCTGATGATGAGCTTCATCAGCTAGAAGAAATTTTGGAGTTAGCCACGATTGATGAGGAGTTAAATAATTTACTCCTTGTGGTAGATGAATATATAGCGGTAGAAGTAGGTTTGATTAGTAAGGAGCAAGTTATTTATAAATCTTGGCTGTCAACTTTAGTCTCACTCTTTGCAAAAAAAAATTTATCTGAAAACACGAAAAAAGTCGTTAGTCTTTCAATACTTAGTGTTCTATCGATAGGAGCATTGTTGCTACTCAAGCAATATGATGTTACGCACGTCAAGTTAAGATATGATACGTTGTCATTAGTTTTTGACAAAGCTCTAGCATTTATACAAAAACAAGATGCTGATATAGCAGAGCAAAATTCACCGCAAAATGTAAGTTTATTAGAACACCAAGCGGAGTATGAATCTAAAAAAATAGATTTTCAAACAACGCAGTTTTATTTTGAAGAAGCTCAAGAACATCCGCTACAATCTCAAAACCACGGGAAAACTTAATAATGATTATCTTTATCAAAATAAACTGAAATTAAGTAAGAGCCTAAAAACTTGTATCTCTGTGTCAATGGCTCAATAAATCTAATTGCTAATATAATTTAGTATACTTTGATCATAAGCTGATTAGAGGATATTTATAGCATTAGAAGACTTGATTTATTTTTGTATCAAAACCTGTAGTAACGATTAACTTGCCTTACATAGATGAAAAGGGGTTTTTTTGTGATTGCATAATGTATGTCCTATCGAATGCTAGGAAACATATAGTATAGTTGGTGCTGATAAGCATAATTACTTACATGCATAGTGATTATAGCTTGATTTTATCTTTTTTTCATTTATTTGCCGCTCATAGCCGGGTTCTTTTGATTCAATGTTGATGATTGTTGTGTTCAGCCACGAAAACACCCGGTTTCTTTGATTCTCAAAAATGATATCAAATTTCAAACTATAAATACTCCTGATGGTCTTATTGCTTCTGCGAGTGATGATGCCACTATTAGATTATGGCGCCGTGATGGTAAATTAATCAAAATTCTCAAAAGACAATACCACGTGGGTAAATTACCAGAAGTCGAATATGTAGAAGGTTGTAGCTAATTATTAAGAAATGCAAATATTTCCAACTTCTTACACAATTTTGATTTTTTATTCATAATCGAGGTATATTTGAATTAATATTGATACAATTAATGAAATATTGATTATGTTGCAAGTAGTCCAAGCTAGCGAGCTAACTTTACATGAAGTCAAAACAAAATTCAGCTTGCGAGAAAATCAAGATGACTCTTTCTTTCTAGAATGGCAAGGAAATTTACCAGAGCTTACCGACACAGAAAAACAGACACTTGACCAACATAAAGCAAATTTTCTTTATCTTAGTGAATATCCAGTATCGGAGGAAGTTGTTAAGTTAGTGGTTATGTCTCCACTACTGTCGATAGCTGGTTTTTATAGTCCTCCATTTCGCATTCGTACAGAGGTGCCAGTAAAAATCAGTTTAGAGCAGAATAATGAGGAGGTGCGAGGAAGAATCGATATTTTGGTTTTACAAGAACAGTTATGGATATTGGTAATTGAGTCAAAAGAAGCAGGATTTTCATTAAAACAAGCAATTCCTCAAGCTTTGACTTATATGATGTTAACTCCTACTCCTGAACGTCCTACGTTTGGTCTTGTTACTAATGGTACTGAGTTTCGGTTTATAAAGTTGTTAGCTCAACCTACAGCAGAGTATGGATTTTCAGATTTACTAACGCTGCAACGGCGCCAAAATGATTTGTACTTAGTTGCTGGTATTTTAAAACGCTTTGCTGATTTAATGCGGCAGTGAATATGTAACAAAATAATGTGTATTTAGAAGGGACGGGGCTTGCGATGCCCATCCCACAAGAGGTTAAGCTGTATATTTTTTAACTTAATATGCCTATAGGGTTTTTAGTTATTTTTGGCTTACCCGGAAATTTTGGCACCTGATTGAGATTTACAAGCGAGGATATATATAAATCGAATTTATCCTAAGCGGAATTTTGGCGCTTGATTGAGATTTACAAGCGAGGATATGTATAAGTCGAATTTATCCTAAGCGGAATTTTGGCGCTTGATTGAGATTTACAAGCGAGGATATATATAAATCGAATTTATCCTAAGCGGAATTTTGGCGCCTCGTTAAGGAACGAATTAAAATTAATGTAAAATTTTATACATAAATAACATGAGTACTCTAATTGATGCCGCTTTTTCTGGAATTATATATACCGATAATGTAAATATAATCTAAGTATATTTTTATTCAATACATGAATACGACAAGAATTTTAGCAGGCGCCACAGTAATAATGACAGTCTCTTCAGTTGTAGCTGGTGCAGCAATGGCACAATTAACACAAGCGTCAAAAGTGTTCGCTGATGGATTTGGGGGTGCTAAAGTCGGTATGACTGTTAAGAAAGCCCAGTCAGCTACTGGAACCCGCTTAGTATCATTATCAGGGGCGCCGATTGAAAGTAAAGGCTGTTTTTACGTTAAACCAGAAAAGGTGCCTACTGGTGTTGAGTTTATGCTTACCGATGGGCTTATTTCTAGGGTTGATGTAGTTAAAAACACCAAAATTCAAACAGTAAGCGGTGCCAAAATAGGTGATACCGAAACCCGCATCAAATCATTTTATCCGGGACAAATTACAGTAACACCCCATAAATACATCAAAGGTGGACATTACCTGACTTTCACTCCAAAAGAATCAAAGTATAAAAATTACCGCATCGTCTTTGAAACAGATGGCAAACGGGTTACACAGTATCGCGCGGGTAGATTACCAGAAGTAGAAAACGTTGAACGTTGCGGCTAATTATATAAGGGTAATCAAAAAATGAATTATCCCGTAGGATAGCTAACTGCCTGCCCTTCATAAAATAATCACCAACATGTAATTAATAATACAGCGGATATAACGGTTAAACATCCAGTTGTATCCGTTACATTAATTGTTTTTATCTAGTTTAAATCATTGTAATTAATAGTCCAAGTCTGAAAAGTAAGTAATATAAATTACAAAATATAGTCATAATAAAATTATAAAATTTATTTCCAAATGTTCGATTCAAGAATTTATTTTCCGCAAGATGCTAGTAAGGCACTTGCCAACACACAAGCAATAACACTCAACTGGCGCCAGCCATATAATGATGTCTTGCTATCCAAGGTTAAGCACTGCATTTTTATACATAGGGTGAAAGTATAACTTTAACTACAACTTCCATTCAGATGATTTCGTATACTTTTATCCTAGTTATGTTGAGATTTTATACCCAACTTTAAATACATTTACTAAATGTTCCATACTTAGAAGACAGATATTGAAATCCGGCGCCGAAGAATATACACATCACAAGTCGGTCATATTGTTAGTTTTGGGGAATTCTCTCTCTTTCTCTTCCTTTGTGTACGAGCGTGTCTTTGTGGTTCATCCCTCTTACTCTGTGTACTCTGTCTCTAATAAGGTAAAAAACGTAAACTACTGCACAGGCGCCGTTTGTTATAACTCCTCAAAATTGTAAAATATTTATTATGAGTGCAAAAACTATAGAACGGAAAATAACAGTACCTGGGCCGCGCGTGTCTCCACTGTTTGGACATATAACCCAGGTCTTAAACTTTGTTGGCGACTCTATTAAGTTGTCGAGTCAGTTGTTTGATAAATATGGTTCGGTTGTTAGTTTAGCTCTTGGTGGTGGTACCAACGTCTACTCACCATATCCAAACTGTCCTGGTACGGTGTTAGGTTACGGCGCCGATATTGTTCGTGAAGTGACTTCTCAACATGATATCTACCACAAATGTCCTTTAAGTGGACATATTTACCGCAAGCGGAACGACTCAGCACGCACTCAACCTTTCAGACATTTTCTGGTTGGGTTATTTGGTGTTAATGGCGCCGAACATCGTCAACATCGACAACTTTTAATGCCAGCTTTTCATCGTCAACGTATCGAAGCTTACCGCGACGAGATGGTGGAAATTACTCAATCTGAACTTGAAAAATTACAGGTTGGTGAGGTTGTAGATATTCTTGAGTTTATGCGGCGCCTGACTATGCGTATTGCCACTAAAACTTTATTCGGGCGAGATTTTAGCAAAGATGGTGACAGCTTTACCAACTTACTAAAAGAAGTTTTTGGTAACTTTGCCAGTCCAGCAGTTCTGGGACTACCTTATGATATTCCAGGTTTTCCTTACCATAACCTGCTTAATAACATGGCTGAACTCGATGCCAGAATGCGAGCTATTATTGGGCAAAAACGTGAAACTGGTATTGATAATGGTGATGTTCTATCTATGCTGATCCAAGCTAGAGATGCTGAAAGTGGAATAACACTAACTGATGATGAGTTACTTGGACATCTTGGTGTTCTTTATGCTGCTGGGCATGATACAAGTGCAAATACATTAACTTGGACATTATTTTTACTTTCTCAACATCCGCAAGTTGCTGCTGACTTACTTGATGAACTTGATAGCGTGTTGCATGGTGAGGCGCCTACTATAGAACAATTACAGCAGTTACCTTTATTAGAGCGCGTTATCAAAGAAAGTATGCGGGTACTATCCCCTCTTCCTTGGAATGGTCGCGTTACTTCCCAAGACACTACATTAAGTGGTTATGATTTGCCTAAAGGTACAGAAGTTTTTGTCAGCATTTATCATACTAACCGCGTCCCTGAAATATATTCCGAACCGAAGCGTTTCATACCTCAGCGTTGGGAGCAAATTCAGCCGAGTATTTACGAATATAATCCTTTTAGTGCAGGCTCGCGCGTTTGTATCGGCGCCAGTTTTGCAATGATGGAAATCAAGATTATTTTGGCAATGCTATTAATGCGTTACCGTTTAGAGTTACTACCACAAAAAGTTGACGCAAAAGGACTCATAGTTTTATGTGCCGAAAATGGAATATCAATGCGAGTGTGCAAACAAGACCGTGAATTTTATCGAGGTGTAGGTGGTATAAGTGGAAATGTTCGTGCAATGGTCGATTTAGTAGAATAAATTTTATAATGATTACAATTACCAAACCAAAATTAACAGTACCTGGTCCCCGTGTTGCTCCGGTGTATGGCCGCATTGTCCAATCTTTAAATTTTGTTAGTGACTCTGTGAGCGTATCGAGTCAATTATTTAAAACTTACGGTTCAGTTGTTTCTTTAGCTCAGGGTGGGGGTACCAATATTTACTCACCTTACGCGAATTGTCCTGGTACTGTAGTCGCTTATGGACCAGATATTGTCCGTGAAGTTACGAGTCAGCACGATGTTTATCATAAATGCCCTCTCATTGGTAGCTTTTACCGTAGGCGTGATGACTCTGAACGTACAGAACCTTTTAGTCGTTTCTTGGTTGGTTTATTTGGGGTCAATAATGATTCACATCGTCAACATCGGCAGCTTTTAATGCCCGCTTTTCACAAATCACGTATTGAATCTTACCGTAATGATATGGTTAAAATCGCTGAATCTTCCCTTTCACAGTTGAAAGTTGGTGAGGTCGTAAATATAGTTGAAGTAATGCGGCGCCTGACGATGAGTATTGCTACAAAAACCCTTTTCGGTAAAGACGTTAATGAAGACAGTGGGAACTTAATTAGGCTATTACAACAATTCGGCACACAATTAACAAATCCTGCATCTGTAGTATTACCAATAGATTTTCCTGGTTTACCTTACCATAACTTGCTTAACGCAATGCTGGCACTCGATGACGAGATGCGTTCTATTATCCGTGAAAGATATGCAAGCAGTGTTGACGGTGGTGATATTATTTCAATGCTCGTTCGAGCTAAAGATGCAGATAGTGGTTTAACTTTAACCGAAGACGAATTACTCGGACACGTAACAGCTATTTTTGCTGCTGGGCATGATAGTAGTACAAACGTCATAGCTTGGATACTATTTTTACTTTCACAATATCCTTCTATTGCTGCTGACTTACTCGATGAACTCGATAACGTATTGCTTGGTTCGGCGCCAACCGTTGAGCAGTTACAGAAATTACCTTTATTAGACCGCGTTGTTAAAGAGAGTATGCGCGTGTTAACAGCAATACCTTGGAACGGTCGCGTTACCTCACAACCAACTACTTTAGGTGGATATGAATTACCTGTAGGGACAGAAGTATTTGTCAGTATTTATCAAACTCACCACATGCCAGAAATTTATCCTGAACCAGAACGGTTTAATCCTCAACGTTGGGAAACAATTCAACCAACGATGTATGAGTATAATCCTTTTAGTGCAGGGTCACGCATTTGTATCGGCGCCGGATTTGCGATAATGGAAATTAAGATTGTTTTAGCAATGCTGCTAATGCGTTATCGTTTGCAATTAATTACAGAAAAGCCTATAAATGCCAAAGGTTTAATTGTGATGGCGCCTGAGAACGGGTTATTAATGAAAGTTCATAAACAAGACCGTGAATTTAATCAAGGTGTAGGTGGCGTACATGGTAACGTTCGCGAAATGGTAAATTTGCCAAATTAAGCAATTTCCAAAAATTAATTTAATATATTTATCTTGTGCAACACTTTGTGTAACATCTTGTGGAACGCAAGTCCCTTGCGTTAATTATTAATTTTTCAAGTAAAAATATACATTTGCCATAATGAATAATAAACAAGATATGGTGAATCTTTTAAAGGAGATATACGATTCAGAAGGCGATTATTTCTTCGGAATACCTCACTTTAGTCAGTTTATAAATAAACTAAAAAAGTATGATATTGGAGAAATGTTAGCTTGTCAAACAAAATATCCTCTTGACTATGTAATTGGTTTTATTCTATCAACTCCTTCTCTATGGACTAAAATGTCGGATACTGAGTGGTTAAAAGCTATGTCTCAATTGAATCCAAGACCAAAACCATTTGGTATTGAAATTTTTGATGCAGGTTATTTATATAGATATACACTTTCTATGTAAATACATACGAGTTAATGCAATAGAACTATTTTTACAACAAGAACAATTCAGCGATGAAGATAAAAAAAGGTTACTACAGTACTCCAAGAAAGTAGCATGTTTTTTATTTATGGATGAGTTAGATTGGGAGAACTTAGACGGTAACTACTTTGTTCATAAAGATGAACTTGAAGAGGTAAGACTTAAACTGACTTCTACTGGTAAAATTAATGAACTAAAATATAATGAAGATGAGCTTAGAGGATACATAGAAAGAGAGCTAAAAGTATTTTTAACATTTGACAAATAATATACTAAATTAATCAGTAGACTCGGAAAATTCTAGCATAATTTCCCCTAATATGCATTTATAACTTGTGCTAATGATATCTAGTATAATATAAAAAATTCAAATAGTTTCATTATGATTGGTATTAATATTTACGTTAGTCAAGCAACTCAAGAATCTCTAATTAAAGCTGCTGCTTTAAAGAAAACGTCTGTTGAAGAACTAGCTTCATCTATCTTGAGAGACTGTGTACAAGAAAAGTTTGGTTATATTAGCAACTCGGAAACTAAAGCCGAGTTTCCAGTTAATCCTCTTAGAGAAATGCGACCATATGCTTATTTAGCAGACCCTAATGAACCTGCTATTTCTCCGGATGATTGGGAAATAAATCAGGATTTTTAGGAGAATAATTTGTGATTGTTCTCGATACTCATATCTTAAGCCCTTATAACAACTACAGAACGTCCTTTCTTTGTGGTTACAGTTTTAGTTTTCAAGCGGTCGAGAAAAGCAGGTGCGTTTTTGCGTCTGTCAAAAACAAACAACCAACCATAATCTGCTTTTACTCTTTCTAAATAAGCTTCTAATTGCTTTAACCCTTGCTCTTCTGGGTCTTTAACTTTATCTCGCCAAACTTTGATTTCAATTCCGAGCGTTACTTTTTTATATTTTAAGCACAAATCCATACGACCAGAGCCAATTGCATATTCCCGCTCTAAGGTTCCGCCACCATTTACAACGCGATGCAAAAATGACATTAATACAATGTGGGGTGCGATTTCATGGTATGATGTAGTGCCAAGTAAAGGTTCTCCATGCTGGCGCCAAAAGTCAATAAATGCTTCTAATAAAATATCAACATCTAATTCGCCATCAGAAGTTAACCAAGTCGGTGCAATAGTAGGCAAGCTTGCCATTGCTGTACCTATTAATTCTCGTGGTAAAACTTCACGGTAAATCGGGTTAGCAATTACCAATCCTCCTTGCGGGTTCATTTTGCATAAACCTAAGTCTATAACAAATTGAATATCGTCAATAGGCACGTTTCCTAGTTCTAAACCTGCCAGCATTGGTTCAATTATTGCTTTTACTCTTGTTTCGGTAAGTATTTTCGCAAGCGAATCCAGGTGAGTATCTTTACGTGAAATTAGTATTTCTTTTGCTTTATTAATATGTTCTACTGTAATTGTTACGGATGTATCTGTGGCTAATTCTTCAACAATTTCTTTCGCTAAGGCATTTACTAACCAAGGTTGTCCAAGAGTTAAATTATAAGCCATTTGTACGGCTTCGTCGGTAAAAGCTTGTCCCTTATCCGAAGTATGCTGCTGGTATAATTGTCCTACCTCATCCTCGTTAAAATCCCTCATTGTCAAAGAGCGGTCTTTTATATTAAATGGACTCGCTGTATTTAACCTCTCGCTACCGCCGGAAGCTACTTTATAATCTTGTACATCTCGTAAACCTATTAAACCAACACTTACGGGAAAATTTGTCGGACGACCGCGAAAGCCATCTCGCAATTGTCGCAGAATAGTAATTAAAGTGTCGTCTGTTAATGAATCGATTTCGTCAATAAACAATACTAATGGTCGAGAAGATGCTTGTGCCCAAGCTTGCAAAGCTCCTTGAATTCTTCGCCCTGGCTGTGCAGTACCCCAAGACGATGGCGGGCGCAAATCATCAGGTAAATCAAATTTTGTGCTAGCTTGCCATGAGTCAAGAATAGTTATTTCTGCCATCGCTGGGTCATGGCTGAAAGGGGCGCCGAGTTCCACTGACACCAACGCTGCTGTATAACGTCCGCTTTGAGTTAACTGCTTGGCTAGCGCCAACATTGCTGTAGTTTTACCCGTTTGACGTGGTGCGTGGATGACAAAATAGCTTTCTTGTTCAATTAACCGCGCTAAATTAGGCAACCTTGTGGTCGCTGGTAGCATGTAGTGTTTGTTGGGGTTACACGGACCTGAGATGTTGAACCAGCGAGCCATGACAACAGAGCCAGATTAACAACAATGCACTCCAGTGTAGCGCATATTGTAAATTCGCTGTAGTACTTTTAACCAAGGCATTTTCCCCTGTATTTGAATAAATATCACATACGAAACAGATTTTTTTGAAAAAATGAACAAATAGCTATCGAGGAAAAGTTTGCCTTAATTTCACTGTAGAGAGTTTTGTAAGCCCAAAACAATTAAAAGCGCGCGCATATTAAGCCCTTATAACAACTACAGAACGTCCTTTTTTTGTCGTTACAGTTTTAGTTTCCAAGCGGTCGAGAAAAGCAGGTGCGTTTTTGCGTCTGTCAAAAACAAACAACCAACCATAATCTGCTTTTACTCTTTCTAAATAACTTTCTAATTGCTTTAACCCTTGCTCTTCCGGGTCTTTAACTTTATCTCTCCAAACTTTGATTTCAATTCCGAGTGTGACTTTTTTATATTTTAAACACAAATCCATACGACCAGAGCCAATTGCATATTCCCGTTCTAAGGTTCCACCACCATTTACAACGCGATGCAAAAAAGACATTAATACGATGTGGGGTGCAATTTCATGGTATGATGTCGTGCCAAGTAAAGGTTCTCCATGTTGGCGCCAAAAGTCAATAAATGCTTCTAATAAAATATCAACATCTAATTCGCCTGACTGGGTTAACCAAGTCGGTGCAATAGTAGGCAAGCTTGCCATTGCTGTACCCATTAATTCTCGTGGTAAAACTTCACGGTAAATCGGGTTAGCAATTACTAATCCTCCTTGCGGGTTCATTTTACATAAACCTAAGTCTATAACAAATTGGATATCGTCAATAGGCACGTTTCCTAGTTCTAAACCTGCCAGCATTGGTTCAATTATTGCTTTTACTCTTGTTTCGGTAAGTATTTTCGCAAGCGAATCCAGGTGAGTATCTTTACGTAAAATTAGTATTTCTTTTGCTTTATTTATATGTTCTACTGTAATTGTTACAGATGTATCTGTGACTAATTCTTCAACAATTTCTTTCGCTAAGGCATTTACTAACCAAGGTTGTCCAAGAGTTAAATCATAAGCCATTTGTACCGCTTCGTCGGTAAAAGCTTGTCCCGTATCCGAAGTATGCTGTTGATATAATTGTGCCACCTCATCCGCGTTGAAATCCCTCATTGTCAAAGAGCGGTCTTTTATATTAAATGGACTTGCTGTATTTAACCTCTCGCTACCACCAGAAGCAATTTTATAATCTCGCACATCTCGTAAACCTATTAAACCAACACTTACGGGAAAATTTGTCGGACGACCGCGAAAGCCATCCCGCAATTGTCGGAGAATAGTAAGTAAAGTGTCGTCTGTTAATGAATCGATTTCGTCAATAAACAATACTAATGGTCGAGGCGATGCTTGCGACCAAGCTTGCAAAGCTCCTTGAATTCTTCGCCCTGGCTGTGCAGTACCCCAAGAGGATGGAGGACGCAAATCATCAGGTAAATCAAATTTTGTGCTGGCTTGCCATGAGTCAAGAATAGTTATTTCTGCCATCACTGGGTCATGGCTGAAAGGGGCGCCGAGTTCCACTGACACCAACGCTGCTGTATAACGTCCACTTTGAGTTAGCTGCTTGGCTAGCGCTAACATTGCTGTCGTTTTACCCGTTTGACGTGGTGCGTGGATGACGAAATAGCTGCGTTGAATAATCAACCGCTCTAAGTTTGGCAACCGAACGGTGGGGGGTAACATATAGTGAATGTCAGGTTCACAAGGACCTGAAATGTTGAACCAACGAGCCATAAAAACCCAGGCGCCTATTGATGACGATGCTCTTCAGTGTAGCGCATAATCTATTGCGCGAAGTAATTCCGGGTTTAGATTAAACACAAGTCCAAAAAAGAAGGCGCCAATATTCTAATCGAGCGCTGCATTAAAATTTCTCATACAGAGTTTACCTAACTTGTTATATTTAGTAATAAAGCATCTATATCTGTTTGCTCATATATGCTACCATAAACCTCCTCAAAGGATTCTACTGCTGTGTTATAGGCTTCCTCACTGTCATATCCTGTTTCAAAATATTTGTTTTCTTTATAACCATAAGTTATCCAGCTTGCTTCAATAGTTTTCAGAAATGGCTGAATTGGAGTCACATACTGTAGAACGTGAAAGCATCCAATAAGATACCCGTAGAAGAGATTCAAGAAGTGATTGCGTTCTTGGCGTGAAAATTCTAATTCATATACTGGTTGATGCAATTTTTTATTCTTCGATTCATTGTTATTCAAAATTTTGAATAACCGAAATATTACGTAGCCTTTACTGTCAAAAATATCCATGCCGTAAAAGAAAGTATCCATTTCCTTCTCTAATACTATTAATAGAGGGAAATCGAAAGAACCTTTATAATAATCAAATAAATCACTGCTTTTTCCAAACAACCATTCTAAAGTGGTAAAAAGTTCTGCTAAGTTAAGTTGTTTTACTGGTTTTTGTCCGAACCAATTTATTTGTTTGTGGAAGCTGTCATCATCTTTAATATCAATGCTGTTTTCTGATAATTTTTTATACTCATCATTATCTAATCTCCAAAGCTGATATTTTACATTAGAGGAGTAGAGGTCAATTTTGTTACGCTCTTTAACTTGCTTTATAACTTGCCTCATAGTTCTCATCACCCAAAACACCTTCAATTTGAGATTATATAGTTGTCTTGTACTAAAGTATAGGTTTTGGCAACAGGAAATGAAAAAATCGCGGTCTAGCGTGTTTATCTAATACTTCTTTAGCTGGAAGTAGACTGGTCGTACCTACCATTCGCTCTTCTATATTCTAGAGGCGAAGGGAAACGATATAATAAGCTTTTTAAAGCCTCTCCCCGTGTCGGGGAGAGGTTTGGAGAGGGGTTTAACGTAGGTACAAGTAGTCAATGAATATTGTAGTGATAGGCGCCGGTTTTGGTGGAATAGCCACAGCGATACGTTTACAAGCAGGTGGACACCAAGTTACGTTGATTGATAAACGTGATAAGTTGGGGGGACGTGCTTATGTTTATGAGCTAGAGGGATTTAAGTTTGATGGTGGCCCTACTATTATTACGGCGCCGTGGTTAATTAAGGAACTGTTTGAGGTGTCGGGTAAACCGATGGAAAATTACGTTAAGCTTGTACAACTCAACCCGTTTTATAATATTCGCTTTGAAGATGGCTCTGTTTTTCACTATAATAACGACGCTGATTATCTAATTGAACAAATTCGCGCGTTTAACCCGAATGATGTTGTTGGTTACGAACGTTTCTATCAAGCTAGTCAAGCTGTTTTTAATAAGGGTTTGCCTTTAATGACTAAGCCTTTCGGTAATATTACTGATATGATGAAAGTGGCGCCTGATATGGTGGAGTTACAATCTTTTAAATCGGTAGCAGGGTTTGTTAATCAATATATTCAAGACGAGCGACTACGACAAGTGTTTAGTTTTCACCCCCTATTAATTGGTGGTAACCCGTTTCAAAGTACTTCAATTTATGCGATGATTCATAAGCTTGAGCAAGCTTTTGGTATTTGGTTTGCTATGGGTGGTACTGGCGCCTTGGTTGAGGGTTTGCGACGGTTGTTTATAGATATAGGCGGTAAAATTTTACTTAATACTGAAGTTACAGAAATAGTTATTGATGCTAAAACAAAGCGCGCGACTGGGATAAATACAAATAATCATGGCTATATCGGCGCCGAAGCAGTTGTTAGTAATGCTGATGTCGCATTTACATATTTAAATTTGATACCAGCTTCTTACCGTAGGAAATGGAGCGATAAGAGAATTAAAAGCTTACGCTATTCAATGTCTTTGTTTGTGCTGTACTTTGGAACTAATCGCCAATATGAACATATGGCACATCATGAAATTCTCATGGGTAAGCGCTATCAAGATTGGATTGAAGATATCTTTACGCGAAAATATTTACCTGATGATTTTTCGCTATACTTACATCGACCTACAGCTACTGATACTTCGCTGGCGCCAGCAGGTTGTGATTGTTTTTATGTATTGGCGCCAGTACCTCATTTAGGTGGCAATCTAGATTGGAAGACTATGGCAAAACCTTTCCGCGATAGAATAATTAAATATCTCGAAGAAAAATATTTACCTGATTTATCGCAGCATATTGTTACAGAACATTATATAGACCCGTTACATTTTAGCTCAGACCTTAACAGCTATTTGGGAAGCGCTTTTTCAATTGAACCTACTTTGTTTCAATCTGCTTACTTCCGTCCCCATAATCAAAGTGAAGATATATCTAATTTATATTTTGTTGGTGCTGGTACACATCCAGGCGCCGGAATTCCTGGAGTAATCAGTTCAGCTAAGATTGTAGCCGACATTATTCTTTCTAAAGATTAATACTAAGTGTTAGTCGTTTAATTTTGGCAACCAGTATACTTTTGCTGGACTTAATACGTCAACTATACGACGTTTTATACTTCCCTTAATTTTTCAAAAATCCTTTTAGCTAGGGTGTAATTAAAAGGTTGTCAACGAAAAACAGATAGGTAGATAGACAAATTGGGTTGTAGTCGGTGTTATTTTTACTCCGTCTGTGGGAACACTAAGAATATGGGTTTTGAAACCGCTAAAACAATTTAAGCGAGAGTCAGGCACTTATGAATAGTAGTTTGCAGATTGACAACATTCAAAGTTTTATCCAAGTTACTAGTAATAATATTACACCGTGGAGGCTTCTCCTTGGAAGAAATGTTGTACATGCTGATGGAAGAGAAGGAAAAGTATACTTAGTAAATCCTCTAGGTTTACAGATAGGTTTAGAGTTAACAAGTAAAAAAATAAACAATTTTAAATGTCAAGAAAATTTTACACGTGAAATTTATAGTGCAAATGATTTGAAGAACATATACCCACCTCTTTTATATGAAGAAATTGCAGAACTCATACAAATTAAGCAAGAAGAAAAGCAAATCATAAAAACTAGGAATTTAGAAATTAACAATATTCAAACTTTTGTACGACATATTGGTGACAATTGTTGCCTTTGGCAACTCCTTATTGGAAGAAGAGTTACCCATATCTCACAAAAAAGAAAAGGAAGATTTTCGGCATGGAATCCAAGAACTTTAGAAATACGTGTGGATTTTAGTTTTCAAAATGATCACCTCAAGTATAAAGAAGTTGTTAATTATAAAAAAGATAAATTTATTAAAGAGTTTTCTGAAATATCTCCATCAATTAGTTATGAAGAAATTTTTAAATCTTTAGATATACTACAGGATATAGAAAAGGCAAGATTAGAAAAAATTGCAGCCGAAAGACAAGCTTTTGAAATACAAGAAGCCGAAAGAAGAAAAGCAGAAAAGCAAGAAGCTGAAAGACAGAAAGCACAAATATTGGAGGCAAATAAGCAGAAGCAGAAAGTAGAGAAACGGAAAGCAGAAAAACAGGCTTTACTCAAAAATATAAAAGAAACTTTTGAACAAAACTTTTTCAATGCTGATAACTTTTACCAATCTAAATGTACAGAACATATATCATTAAGCGAATATCAAGCTGAAAAATGTAATTATATACAATCCTGGTTAAAGCAACACTTAAACTCTACTGCCGACATTGAACAAGCAACAGCAATTGGCGCCGTTGATGGTCATATACAAGTAGTAGCACGGGCTGGTAGTGGCAAAACTTTCACCTTGGTCAACCGAGCTTTATTTTTACAGAAACATTGTGGTGTTGCACCCGAACAGATATTATTGTTAGCTTTCAATCGCCAAGCTGCTAGGGAAATACAAGAACGTCGTCTTTTCTACGTCGCAATAACTCGTGCAGTAGAGCATTTGTTTATTATTACTGAAACAAACAATATATCACCTTTCCTTGAGGACTTACAAAAAAGTAACCTAATCTCGACCTTGGGTAGTGACGTTCTCTAGTTTTTCAAAAGCAAGCATTACCCGTCTTACAGCTTGATTCCCTACTTGGTGTTCTAATGTGTCAGTGGGGTAAAAAGTTTTAGCACTATACTCACTCGACCAATACATTAGCCGTGCTTCATTAACCGGATAGAGTTTATTGGCGCCACAAAAACCAAAAGATTCAATATTCTGATTAGCTATTTTTACTTCTATTGGTAATCCGGCTTCTGGCAACCAGTATACTTCCGGTATAAAGTTGAAATATTTTGCGTAAATTGTAATACGGAGGCATCGTTTCCCATTACGTTCAATTGTTCTATAGTCACTCCTAGTGACTACTGCAGGGTCGAAAAATATAGAAAGAGTTCTGTTATAAAGTCGTGGTTTCTCATATAAATTTGTATCTTGATGTTTTTCTAGACATTTAATTAATAATTTCCAGTTTTCAGTCGGCATTTCTAGTTTATAAGATATGGAACTTCAAATCTTGTTTTGCAACACCACTTAAAATATATTTGCCCATTATTAACCCTACGGAGCCTGCTGAATTTCCGAACGTAGTTCCCTCAATACCTCTTCTCCATCAAATACGTCACCACGATCTGAATGTTCAATTCCAATGGCGATTTCCTTGCGGAGTTCCTCTAATCGCTGCAAACGCTCGATTTCGCGTTCTTCTAAAAGCTTTAAAGCAGCACGAACTACATCAGAAGCAGAAGAGTACCTGCCTCTGTTGAGTGTTGATTGGACAAACTGCTCCTGTTCTGGTGTTAAAGATATATTCATAGCATGTTATATATATGGAATACAGGCTGCCACCTATACAATAATAGCAAAAATAGTGGCGTTGCTAAATCCAGGTATAAAAACCTCCTTAATCTTAAGCAAAAGTTTCAGTAGAAGGGCATTCACTGGGTAGTGACCAAATAAAAGGTAGGATTTAACGCGAATTGAATCAAGGTGTAGGTACAAGTAGTCAATGAATATTGTAGTAATAGGCGCCGATTTTGGTGGAATAGCCACAGCGATACGTTTACAAGCAAGTGGACACCAAGTTACGTTGATTGATAAACGTGATAAGTTGGGGGGACGTGCTTATGTTTATGAGCTTTTGGGATTTAAGTTTGATGGTGGCCCTACTATTATTACGGCGCCGTGGTTAATTAAGTAACTGTTTGATGTGTCGGGTAAACCGATGGAAAATTACGTCAAGCTTGTACAACTCAACCCGTTTTATAATATTCGCTTTGAAGATGGTTCTGTCTTTCATTATAATAACGACGCTGATTATCTAATTGAACAAATTCGTGCGTTTAACCCGAATGATGTTGTTGGTTACGAACGTTTCTATAAAGCTAGTCAAGCTGTTTTTAATAAGGGTTTACCTTTAATGACTAAGCCATTCGGTAGTATTACTGATATGGTGAAAGTGGCGCCTGATATGGTAGAGTTACAATCTTTTAAATCGGTAGCTGGGTTTGTAAATCAATATATTCAAGACGAGCGACTACGACAAGTGTTTAGTTTTCATCCGTTATTAATTGGTGGCAACCCGTTTCAAAGTACTTCAATTTATGCGATGATTCATAAGCTTGAACAGGCTTTTGGTATTTGGTTTGCTATGGGTGGTACTGGCGCCAGTACCTCACTTAGGTGGCAATGTCGATTGGAAGACAACGGCAAAACCCTTCCGCGATAGGATAATTAAATATCTAGAAGAAAAATATTTACCAGATTTATCGCAGCATATTGTTACAGAACACTATATAGACCCGTTACATTTTCGCTTCGACCTCAACAGCTACTTGGGAAGCGCGTTTTCAATTGAACCTACTTTATTTCAATCTGCTTACTTTCGTCCACACAACCAAAGTGAGGATATATCTAATTTGTATTTTGTTGGCGCCGGAACTCATCCTGGTGCGGGGATACCTGGGGTAATGAGTTCAGCTAAGATTGTAGCCCAGTTGATTCCCGCAACATAGCGATAATTTGGGGGGATAAGAATTTACAACTCAACTTGTTTTATATTTATTAGTTTTGCGAAAGATACTCGCTTTCATCGTTACGACAGGATGTTCTCGTATATTCACGCTAGTTGTGGTAAACAATAACTCTACTACAGAAGGCCATCTTTATTTTGGCGAAGGTATTGAATGATAAAATAGTAATAACGACTCTAAGGTGTCACCTTGTCTCAATGTCCTATCAACCGCCTTTTAGCATTAGTGCCCGCATCATCAATCAAATAAGCGCGATAGCCGAACAACTAGGGCGACTAAGCACCCTCCAAGGACAGCCCTCTCCTCAACTTCGTAAACAAAACCGCATTCGTACTATTCAAAGCACTCTCGCCATTGAGGGCAACAGCCTCTCCCTCGACCAAATTACCGCTATTCTGGAAGGCAAACGAGTCCTTGGCAACACTCGCGAAATTGCCGAAGTCCAAGGAGCCATCCGTGCAACCGTTGCCCTCCCCACTCTCGACCCAACCTCCATCCACCACTTCAAAGAAGCTCACTACCTGCTTACCAGCGACATTCTCACCGAAGCCGGAAAATTTCGTAAAAGTCAAGTTGGCATCCATAAAGGCGAACAAATCGTTCATATCGCTCCGAGCGCTAAACTAGTTCCCAATCTAATGCCTGACCTTTTCGACTGGCTCAAAGCGTCACCTGACCATGCCCTAATCAAAAGCAGTGTCTTCCATTACGAACTCGAATTTATCCACCCCTTCATCGACGGTAACGGTCGCATGGGGCGCCTGTGGCAAACCCTCATCCTCGGACAGTGGAACTCTCTGTTTTACCTTCTCCCTATCGAAAGCCTCATTAAAGACCAACAAAACCGCTACTACCAAGTCTTAGAAGATGCCGACCGCGCCGCCGATATCACAAAATTCATCGAGTTTATGCTCGACATCATCCACGACACCCTCATCCAGAACAGCACCGACCAAGTTAGCGACCAAGTTAGCGACCAAGTTCAACAGCTACTAAGTATTATGGACGACCAATACCGCAGCGTCCAAGAGCTAATGGCACGGCTCAAACTCTCCCACAAACCCACTTTCCGTAAAAACTATCTATTACCTGCCCGATTAGCCGGATTAGTCCAAATGCAATACCCCGACAAACCCCGGAGTCCCAAGCAACGATACAAAAAGTCTTGAATAAGTGGTAGTATTTAGTATCAATGTATAAATAATTACTAACTTCTGTTAAATAGGGTCACTCAAAATTTGACTCCACCGTCTTAAAGTTGTTCTTGTTGTGTGTCGCTGTAGGCATTCCAATAGTGCTAATATATTTGGCATGGGCAATCTTTAGCGTGTTTGAGTTGTAGTCTGGTAAACATAACTCTACTGCAGAAGGCCCTCTTTATTTTGGCGAAGGTATTAAATATAAATCCGGTTTCTAACTAAATTCCGGCGCCGAATGCGATAATTTGCTCTACAGTTAAATTTAAATTTGGAAAAAACCGTGACTTAATACAATCTTTGCCTGTAAAACTTTCAAATTCGTATTCCTGTTCAATTAAAATGCTGCGTGAGGGGACAAGTTGCCCAATAGAAATAGTAGGTTCCTCAATCTTAGGATTTTTGCGTTTGGGATAACGAGCAATAGTAAACAAAGGGTCAACAATCCATAACTCACTTACCCCAAAAGCAGCATACCAGAGAGGTTTATTACGATAATCTTCTTCCCAATTTGTGCTAACAATCTCAATTACAACACTTGGAGGTTCTTTTAATACAGCTTCGCTTGAAGTTTGTTGATTCCAGGAGTCTCGGTCAATTGCGATTAAGTCAGGTTTGCGGGTGTCTCTTGTTCCCAACTGTAGCACAGGTTTAGGATGTACTAATAACCCAAGTTGTGAGCGTCTGCTTTCCAATCGCAATTCTACAAGTAGTTCAGACCTAAGATTTTCGTGTTCTCCTGAAGGTTCAGCCATTGGTGTAACAATTCCGTTTACAAGCTCATATTCCTGACCTTCAGGCAAGTCCAGCGCATAAAACTCTTCTACAGTATATGTTTGAAATTGAACGGCAACCATAGTAAAGCTAGTAAGTGAGCAAAATAGTTTTATATTCTCACTCTCGAAAAAATTATAATAATATAATTTTACTATAACTTGTAAAATATATCAATGCCTTGACGAACCTCGCCCTATAAGGGACGAGGATTCTTTTTCGTAGAAAATGATTTGGTCGCACGCCAGTTGCTACAACGGGGGAAACCCCCGCAACGCACTGGCTCCCAAATACGAATTCTAGAAACGGTGGTCAAGCACCGTCTACTGATTCTACTTAAGTCAATGCTTAAGTTCATCGATACTTTGCGTAAAATATTAGCTGCTGCTTGAACATCAGCATTAATTAAACTACCATTTTGTGTGCGGTACAAACCACGTTTAGTTCTCTTACCAGATGCTTTCCACATCGACGGCTTTTTACCATGTTCAGGCAGGGAGTCTCCATCTAAATATGAGGCGCAAGAAGTGTTTGCTTCTTCCGTTTCAACGTAACGTATACCGTAAACTTCACACAGTTGTTTAATTCTTTCTTTTAGCTTACATAAAGGCATTTGAACGAATTGCTGATTGGATTTTTTCCCCATGTCAGCACCATCTTTAATGCCTTCATTCCATCCTACTACTATTGTTCCCAATCCGTGAGTAAGACAATGATTTATAGCCATGCGCGCGGCTTTATTAACCATGTCGCGCATCTGATGATTACGCTTGCGGGTAATTTTATCTAGAAAATTATCCCAGTAGATAAGTGGTTTTCCTTCTTTATGTTTAGCTACTCGTTTGTTGTAGAGTTGATTCATTGATTTTGCATGTCTAGAATCAACTAAAAAAGAGTTGCCACATGTATCGACACAAGCCATTAAGTTAGCACTCGTCCCAAGGTCTATGGATAAAGCTTGATTTATATCTAGCTTGACAGATACAGGTTCTACTTCATAATTGCATTCCAAGTAAAATTCGCCATTCTTGGGTAAAATTGTAATTTCCTTAATCTTTTTAAAATCAAGGTTAGTTGGAAAGGGTAAGAAAAATTCTTTTACCTTAAACCATCGATTGATTTGATTACCTAGAGGGAAGCGAAGTAATCCATTTTCTAACAATGTTGGTTTTCCAGCACCCATGTTTGAGTATGTAACTTTGTACATTCCTCCAGACTTTCTGTATAGGGGTGCTTTCGGCTTTTGATTTAATTCTTTTTTAAAAAACAAACTACGTAGTTCTTTAAAAGATTTAAATGCTTCTGACACACTTAACAATGTCTGCTGTGCTGGTACACTAGGCATCGCTGAGAAGTGGACGTTACTTCCTACTTCATATACTGGGTCAAACTTAGAAATTATTCTGCCAGTTTTGTTAGAGTCGATGCCCGGTATTATCCGGGGCACCTCTCTGTTCAATCTGGGCGTGCAGGTTTCCCCGCACCCAGCTTTCGATATTCTTAGCTTGCGCTTTTGCCGATGTGGATGTAATCGTGACAGGATTCATGAACAGCAGCGAGGTTGTTCTTCTTCCAATTGTTGTGATTACCGTCTATGTGGTGTAAATGTACTCGTTCATCACATGTAAATTTCATCCCACAAGCTGCACATGTGTTACTTTGCTTTTTGAGAACTTTGGCGGTTTCCCCATCGTATAGTTTGCTATTTCTTTCACTCCAGTAGGTTATATCTCCGTCAAATGGCGATTTGTTTCCTTTGACTTTAATATGTCCTGCTAGTGAGTATGAAACTGAGGGAAATGCTTTTTCCGTTAGTTCTTTGGATGTATATCGGTCTAATTTTTTCTCTTTGTTAAATACCGCAAATGCTTTGTGGCTTATAAACCAGAGGGAGAATTTTGACCCAGACATATCACAATATTTGTGATAATTTCTCCATCCTCGGACTATTGGTGATAGCTTTTTAGCCTTCTCTTTGGCTCCGTAATTGGAACAGTTTACTATGGATTTTACTTTTTTCCGAAACTTCTCAAAGTTGTCCTCTGCTGGTACACATAAATATTTACCATTGGGTTTGATTTTGAAGTTCCATCCTAGGAAATCGAATCCATTTATCGTGGCGGTTATTTTTGTCTTCTTTTCACTTACCTTCATCCCCCTGCTTGCTAGGAATTCGTCGATTTGTTTCAGTATTTCTTCAGCGTTATCTTGAGGTCTTAAAAAGATTACCATATCGTCAGCGTAGCGTACTGAGGCGTATGCTATTTTATCTTCTGGCGTATTTTTGGTTATTTTTTGTTTGACCTTTTCGCTTTCAGACCGATGGTATTTGTGAATACTTTCGATACCGTTTAGTGCTATGTTGGCTAATAGGGGGCTTACTACTCCACCTTGTGGGGTTCCTTGTTCTGGAAATTCCGGATTTGTTCCAGATTTTAAACATCTGAATATCCCTAATTTCAAGCTCTTTGGAGCTATAAGGTTGTCCATTATGGTTGAGTGTGAAATCCTATCGAAAGTGGGTAGCTAGCTAACGAGGTTTCCGTTTATTTGGTTCCTTTTCTAACTAGCCCCCTCCGAACCGTGCTTACAAGTTTCCAGGTACACGGCTCTCCAGTATTCTTATTTACGGAACTCGTTTACCTGTTGGTTTACCTGCATGTATTGCGTCGTGGCATTGAGAGCAGACCATGAGAGTTTTCCTTTTACGTGCGGACATAATTTGCATCCATTGCGGTAAATCCTTTCTACCCTTAATTTTGAGGTCTTTAAGGGCGCGAATATGGTGAACTTCAATGTTGCCTTTTGCCCCACAGATTTCACATTCATCCGCGAGAAGCCGCTTGATTAATTCATTTCTAGGTGCGGGTTTTCTTTGTGTTGATAAGTCTTCTATGGTTGCTTTTAGGTTACGTTTTAATTGTATTCCTCCGAAGCGAGCTACCAAGGGTTTCTTTCCCTCAACTGGGACGGTTATTTCAACACACTTTCTTAAACCTTGTGGAAGTTTTACCGTCTTAATATAACGAGCGCAAATTTTATTCACGCTTGTCTTATGTTTACAGGCAAGGGTTTTCATCAATGAGGTTGACATAACCCATTGTAGTTTTCGGAGCCATGCAATATTTTGAGCAAGGCTATAGAATTGTACGTACCCTCTAAACTCTGATTGAAAAATGTTGATGATAGAAAAATCATCATCATTTATTAATTCAGGACGATGAATGGGTTTACCATTCCTCATATATAAGGTACACTTTTCTTCTATAACTTTGGCTGGTATTCTTAGTGCAACAATTCCGTTAATTGAGCGTTTACCATTGGTATGCTTATCATCGGAATATTGGACTAATATTTCGTACCCCAAAAATTTTGCTGCTTCATTCCTAGCGTTAGTAATTAAGGTCTTTTCTGGCGACAATTCCAACTGAAGTTTTTCGGCTAGAAATATCTTGACTTTTTCCTTAATTGCTTCTGCTTCAGTGAATGAACCAATAAAACCAAGTAGAAAATCATCAGCATAACGGACGTAATTTAGCCTTCTGTATTCCGGGTCGCGAACGTCTTTGGATGGCATGTGCTGGTATTTAATTTCCAGTTGACGCGCTTTCTCAAATTGTCCGTTTTTCCTGTAGTACCAGGCTAGTTTTACAAGTTTTGAGTACTCTGGATTTTCTGCCCGACATTTGCCGCGTGTATACTCTGGGATGAGTATCTGCTCGATAAATTTGTCTAATTTATCAAGATAGATATTTGCGAGTATGGGTGATAAAATCGAGCCTTGCGGCGTTCCGCTAAGGGTAGAAAAATATTTCCATTGCTCGCAGTAACCTGCTTTAAGCAAGTTTTCAATTAATCTTAGGAAGCGGTTATCTTGAATTTTCTCGCGTAGGATTGACATTAAGATTTTATGGTCTATATTGTCAAAACACCCACGAATATCTCCTTCGATAAACCATTTAGTTCCTTGCCAAGTGCGGTCTATTATTGTTAATGCCGTGTGGCATCCGCGCTTGGGTCTAAAACCGTGACTGCTGTTAGAAAATTGGGGTTCGTAATACGCTTCTAATATTAAACGTATTACTTCCTGAACCAATTTATCATTCCAAGTAGGAATACCTAAAGGTCGGGTTTTCCCATTTTTCTTAGGGATATTAATTCGTCGTACTGGTGTCCATTGAAAACGTTCATAGCGAATATCCTCTATGAGGTCTTCAATCTTTTTAATGGACATCCCATCAACAGTCTCTGATGTAACTCCTTGCGTCATTGCCCCATCATTTTTGTAGATACGACTATACGCGAGAAGGTACAGGTTAGGGTTGAAAAGTTGCCTGTAGATATCATCCAGAGGTAAACCACGATAACCTCTGTCTCGAATTACACTTAAAACCGTTTCGGCGTTTCGCATCTCGCGTACCTCTCGATACAAGTGTTTTGGAATACCTGTTCCCCTTCGCCATGTGGGCGGCTTTCCCGTCCTCGGACTACTATGGGAACTCTGTAACCATAGGGGTCGCCCCCCGTAGGTCATCCCGCGCTTTATTAACTTGGTACGTATCAGTGTGATTTAGGTGTCCCATTCATTCCTTAAGCCATCTCATCGGTGGCTGACTTCGTTTGAAGGAGTTGTATAGTTCAAATGCTTAAAACTACACACAAACGATTATTCCTTTTAGGCGTTGTAGGAATAGGCAATCGAGTATACCGTCAGAATTGGGCTTCAAGTAGTTTAACTTTCACCGTGTCACACAGGTCTTGCCGAACAATAGTTTTAACGCCTTCTCTCTATTCCCGGCTTTACCAACATGCTGTTGTCCCCTTTGTCTTTCGACTCCAGGTTAGTTGGTTGACCTAGAGACTATCTCCTTATTCTCTCCCAACTTTGGGTTGGGGATACCGTATTAACTGTCACGGCGCACGCACTTTTCAATATCTAGTTCTATTACTCTCTTATTTATTCCATTAGCCTTGGCGTTAATGCTAATAAACACTTGTTGTTGAGCATCATGTGCTGAACGTCCGGGTCTAAAGCCATAACTGTGCTGGTGGAAGGTTGCTTCGTGTGCTGGTTCTAGTGCGAATTTTGCTAGACATTGCCACGCTCTATCCGCGATAGTTGGTATTTTAAGCATTCTAGTGGAGCCATCTTTTTTTGGAATTGGTATTTCACGTAATCCTTGATGTTTCCAATTGAGTGCGTATTTCCCTAACACATTTTCTAATGCAAAGCGTTCTGTAGGAGATAATAGCTTTTTAGCGTCGATTCCTGCCGTTTTTTTGCCAGCGTTAAGCTGAGTTACTTGACGAATCGCTAACAATCTAGCTGCACGAGATTTCAGAATCAGCTTTTGAAGGAGCAAAGCTTTCCGCTTGTTTCCTGTTTCAATGGCTTTGAATAACCGTCTTTGTAGGCGAAATAAATCTTTCCGAAATTTCTTCCAGTTTAGATTTTTCCAAGATTCACTAACCTTGTGGCTGTGCCTAATCATGCTCTCACTCTGATAGTTATTTTCTGAATACCTTGCAACAATTACGTTGCATCCTACCCGCCATAAAGGGTTTCCGTAGCTCGTCCTACCTACTCAAGATTCGACCTTCTTAAGACCATTATGTCGTTTTTATTCGTTCCCTCAATCGATTGTTTTGCCCCTTTAGATGTAGCCAATTCACCCATCAGATTCGCGGTTCTTATCTCTATCTTCTTCACATGAGATGCGATTTTGCTCTGATTAAGTCAGGGATTTTTTTGTTACGCCCTGCTCCAAATTAGGATGCTTTTCTAGGCTCTGTTTCATCGTGGAGGCTCCCCGTTAGCACCAGTGTCAACTCGTAACAGTCGTCTGATTGTGCCCTGTTCCCAGCTTCGCTCTGTGAAATTCCGAGTTCACTCGGCGTGGGCAGATAGGGAGTCAGCATGAACCTTGCTGGCAGGACTTTCACCTGCATCGTACTGAAAGTTCAGCGTACAATATCGAATATTGTATTTTGCTGTCTAGGTTATACCTGATATCTTGAGATATCCGCGATTTTGCCCAGAAACGAATCGCACGAAGAATATTTGACGTGCCCAGTATATTCCACAGTTATATAGACTATTTGACTGTTCACACAGAAAAGTCAATATTGCTTTTGTGTCAGTATCGCAGTATATAAGGTTTTGTTGGACACCCATTAAGGGTTTATCCTTTTTATCTTTTTTGGCTTTTCCCAATTAAATCACTCCTTTCTCAAACATGCTATACTTGGTCTGTTGCACTTAGTATATATGGGTCTGTAGATTTTGACAAGCAGTTTACGCAAAGAAAGGCATAGCGTATCTGACCTAAAAATGCACTTGGTCTGCGTGACGCGCGTACCGTAGGTCTGTATTTACACAATCAAGCCTTGCGGTGATTGAAGAATCATTCAAAGATGTTGCTAGAAAAATGGACTTTCAAATACTTGAATTTAATGGCGAAGCTGACCATGTTCATGCTTTAATTGAATACCCTCCAAAGCTTTCAGTTTCTCAAATAGTTAATTCTCTAAAAGGCGTATCTAGTCGTATGTATGGGAAAGCTGGTTTTAAAAAACCATATGGTAAAGATGCTGCAATGGAAGTCCTAGCTATTTTGCTTCTTCTGTGGGTGGAGCGCCGATTGAAATTCTTAAAAAATATATACACACACCTTGAGAAGCCGTCCTTTTAGGACGGGGTTTTAAACCCAAATTCTCGATAAAAACTTAAGCGCAATCAGATTAGGAGGTAAAAATGAGCCAATCTCAACCTCTTATTGGACTTTACTATGGGAAGATTGTTTATGGGTAACACCCGGTGAAAACAATTAATGCTGCGTTTGAGTATCCATGTTCGATTTATTAAAAACCAAACTGAAGAAAAGCCTAAAATTAGTGCTGTCGCTAACTCTAATTTTAGGTATTACTACTGGGTGGACTCCCCCTAGTTATGCTGCACTACCAGCCGGGAATGCCATCACTGACGGCAAAGCGTTGTTACGTTACGCACTGCCTATCGACAATAAACCCGTGCGTGAATTGCAAAAAAGTATAGAAGATATCTCTAACCAGCTACGTGCAAATAAACGTTGGGGTGCAGTCAATAACGATTTAAAGAAAGCATCGCGCGTTATTGATAGACCTGATAAAATTCTCGCTTCGGTTCCTGCTTCCCGTCAAGCTGAAGCACAGCAGTTAATTGGGGAAATTAAGACAAAAATAGAGTCACTCCGTACTGTCGCAGAAACAAAGGATAAAGAGAAAGTTCGCATCGAACGCGAGCAAGTTCTAGATTTAGTGGGGGATTTAGAAGAAACGATGGTCAAAGCGTTCCCTTACGAAGTTCCGAGCCAATATAGTAATCTTCCTCAACTCAAAGGTCGCGCGAAGATAGCGGTTAAGACGAATAAAGGTGACATGACGGTTGAAGTTGACGGTTTCAGCGCACCAATTACTGCTGGTAACTTTGTTGACTTAGTTCAACGCGGTTTTTACGATGGTTTAGAATTTACACGTTCCGAAGAATCATATGTTCTTCAAACTGGTAAACCTAAAGATGCTGATGGTTTTATTGACCCTAAAACTAATAAGTACCGCGCGGTTCCTTTTGAAGTATTGGTAGAAGGTGATAAGGCGCCTACTTACGGTGTTACTTTAGAAGAATCTGGTCGTTATACTGATATGCCTGTATTGCCTTTTTCATCGTTCGGCGCCTTAGCTTTAGCACGTCCGGAACGCAATGTCAATGGTGGTTCGTCACAAATTTTCTTCTTTCTATTTGAACCCGAATTAACACCTGCTGGACGCAATTTGTTGGATGGTCGCTATGCCATTTTTGGATATGTCACCGAAGGCAAAGAAGTTTTAGACCAACTCAAAGCTGGTGACAAAATTGAGTCAGCAAAAGTTATTGATGGTTTAGAAAATTTAGTAGAACCAGTTGCATAATTAATAATGTAGAGACGCGATACCCAAGCGTCTCTACAAAATACGTTTTTACAATTTGCCAGATTGAAAAATCCGGTTCCCGGCAACACAGCGTCGTAAATTTAAACATGTTTATTATTCATCAAAATAATTTACTGTAAGTATAATCAATTATTTAGGTTCATCTGTTGCCAGTAGTGGACAACAATGTTAAATTTATTTGCAATAACAGTCAGCTTAATCCAGAACTTTGCACAGATTACTTAATTAAAAGAAAGTAACGTGCGGCAAGGGAAGGAGCGGAGGAACCTTAAAATTGGGGCGAACCTTGTACAGGAGAGTATCTCTCAACTCTAGCCCGTCAGCTAACTTCGTCAGCTTTGAGAGGAAATTGAACAATTAAGAATGCATCGTTTTTAATTATTCAGTGTTCCTAGCTTTTACTGTTTGATAATTAAGTACTAGCAATTAACACTATGGTTATTGTATGCATTTTATTGAATTTATTTAGAAGTTGAATCTATTTCCGCTACTTTTATTGTGTTCGTTTGATAAATCTTTGAGAGTGTAAGTATTTGTATAGCATTTCTATACACGTCTTGCACTTGTCTGTTTGCTATTTTCGTAAATAATCTGTGTTTACCGCGCTGCAAAGTTGTGTAAGTGTGTGGTTATTGCAGTTTTGATTTACTCAAACAAAATAATTTTACTGTAGAGACGTAACATGTTACGTCTCTACATTGGTCAAATATTCGCTATAAATAAATAACGGGGATTTTATGGCTCTACATACTAACTTGTCTCGGCGCCAGTTTTTATTGACAGCAACAGCAAGTACTTTAACGAGTTTAGCGCTGCATGGATGTACAAATAATCCAAGTTCTAGCACGACAGCTACAACTCCTAGAAGCTCAAGTGGGTCAAATACAAATATTAAATTAGGGTTTTTACCTGTAGTGGATAGTGCGCCTTTGATAATAGCTAAGGAAAAGGGTTTTTTTGCTAAACACGGCGCCAAAAATGTTGAAGTTGCTAAACAAGCTTCTTGGTCTGCATTACGTGATAATGTGGAAATTGGTTCTAGCGGAGGTGGAATTGATGGTGGACACTTCCAAAGTCCTATTCCTGAATTAATTTCTGAAGGTAAGATTACTAAAGGAAACCAAAAAATTCCTATGTATATCTTGGCACGGATGAATACTCATGGTGTCGCAATTTCCGTTGTTAGTCAATATCAGAAACTCGGAGTTAATTTAGACAGTTCACCATTAAGAAATGTCTTTGCTCAAGCAAAAAGTAGAGGTAGCAAAATTAAATGCGCGATTACATTTCCTCGGAGTTCTATTGATTTGTGGTTACGTTACTGGTTAGCTGCTGGTGGTATTAATGCAGAAGATGACGCTTCTATTGTTGTTATTCCTCCCTCGCAAGTTGTAAGTAGCATGAAACAGGGTACAATGGACATTTTTTGTGCTACTGACCCTTGGAACGCGCGCATTGTTAACCAAAAAATCGGTTTTACGGCAGTAACATCTGGAGAAATTTGGAAAAACCATCCAGAAAAAGTATTTACGATGCGAGCAGATTGGGTAGACAAAAATCCAGAAGCGGTAAAAGCTGTACTTGCTGGTGTTATGGAAGCTCAACAATGGTGCGACAAGCCAGAAAATAAAGATGAGTTGTGTAGAATTCTGGCAGAAAAAAATTATGTCAATGCATCAGTATCTGACATTGAAAGTCGAGTTAAAGGTAAATTTGATTATGGTGATGGTCGTGTTGTGGAAAATCCATCTCTAGCAATTAAATTTTGGTCGAGTGAGGGAACTTCTATCTCTTTCCCATTCAAAAGTCATGATACCTGGTTTCTCACTGAAAACATTCGCTGGGGTAAAATTCCATCCGATACCGACATCAAAAAGATTGTTAATTCATGCAACCGAGAAGATTTATGGCGCCAAGTTGCAAAATCTTTGGGTGTTGCTGATGCAGAAATTCCTAAAACTTCGTCTCGCGGGATAGAAACTTTCTTTGATGGTATTAAATTTGACCCCGATAACCCTCAAGCTTATTTGCAAAGTTTGAAAATCAAGAAAGTTTAGAAAAATTTGGTATGGTGGGCAATGCCCACCCTACTACGTTTAAAACATGAAAGTACGTGATATTGGGGAACAAGGTCTTTTAAAAATTTTACAGCGGTTTTGTCCACCAGATGTGATTGGCGATGATGCTGCTGTATTAATAACGGAACCTGATAAATCTTTAGTAGTTACAACTGATGTATTAGTTGATAAGGTTCATTTTAGTGAAATTACTACATCACCTGAAGATGCTGGTTGGCGCGCGGTTGCTGCGAATTTATCTGATTTAGCGGCAATGGGCGCCTCTCCATTAGGTATTACAGTTGGTTTAGGGTTGCCGGGTGATATCGAAGTAGATTGGGTAGAGCGTTTGTATTGTGGAATGAGCGAATGTTTACAAAAGTATAGTGCTTTGATAGTTGGTGGCGATTTAGTACGGGCGCCTGTTACAACTATTTCTATTACTGCATTTGGACAAGCACATCCCCAAAATATTATTCGGCGCCATACAGCATCTGTAGGCGATGCAATTGTTGTTACAGGTGTTCATGGCGCCTCACGTGCGGGTTTAGAATTGTTGCTGCACCCAGAAGTCGGGCAATATTTGAGCGAAGTCGAAAAACAAACTTTAATAAAAGCTCACCAACGTCCTCAACCAAGGCTTGATATTTTACCAATTATAGAGAAAATAGTAAATAAATCTACTGTATCTGGAATGGATAGTAGTGACGGGTTAGCTGATGCTATTTTACAAATTTGCCGTGCTAGTAATGTCGGCGCCTTAATCGAGTGGCAAAAAATCCCAATTCCCCAAGTTTTTAAAAGCTGGCTAGACAAAGCACAAGCTATTGAATATACATTATATGGCGGAGAAGATTTTGAATTAGTATTATGTTTACCTTTATATGGCGCCCTTCGATTAGTTCAAGAAATTCCTGGGACAGCAGTAATCGGAACAATTACATCTAATTTACAAGTCGTAGTACATGATAACAGCGAAAAAATACCCGACCAAGTTCTCACACTTGACCGGGGATTTCAACACTTCTAGAGTGCTGAGTGCTGAGTGCTGAGTTTTTACTCAGCACTCAGCACTCAGCACTTTTAACTTGATTACTGCCATTTCGCTGCAACTAATTCTGCTAAGTCGAGAACGCGCTGGCTATAACCCCACTCGTTATCGTACCAAGCCATGACTTTTACCATGTCGCTACCCATAACCATCGTCAGGTTAGCGTCAATAATGGAAGATTCATCGGTACCTTGGTAGTCAGAGGATACTAAGGGTAAGTCGCTGTACGCAAGAATGCCTTTCAACTCATTTTCAGAAGCGTGCTTAAGAGCTTCGTTAACTTCCTCAGTGATAGTACGCTTTTCGACTTGAACTACAAAGTCAACCATTGAAACATTAGGAGTAGGAACACGTAGTGCTACACCGTTTAGTTTTCCTTTCAAGTCTGGCAATACTAATGCTACTGCTTTTGCCGCACCAGTTGAAGTTGGTACGATATTCATAGCTGCAGCGCGCGCTCTTCTGAGGTCACGGTGTGAAGCATCAAGCAAACGTTGATCCCCTGTATAACTGTGGGTGGTCGTCATCGTGCCTTTAATAATGCCGAATTTTTCATTCAACACTTTCGCAATTGGCGCCAGACAGTTAGTAGTACAGCTGGCGTTACTGATAATATGATGCTTATTATGGTCGTAATCATGGTGATTAACACCTATTACAAATGTACCATCTTCGTTTTTGCCAGGGGCAGTAATTAGAACCTTCTTAGCACCAGCATTGACGTGCTTCATTGCGCCTTCTTTAGCTGTGAAAACACCCGTCGCTTCGATAATAAGATCAATTCCCCATTCTTTCCAGGGCAAGTTTTCTGGGTTGCGGTCTGATACACACTTGACTGTTTTTCCATTAATGATAATCGAGTTGTCATCAGCGGAAATATCAGCACCCTTTAATTTCCCAAGCATTGTGTCATACCTGAGAAGGTGTGCATTGGTTTTTGGGTCAGACGTATCGTTAATCGCAACAAGTTCGATGTTGCTGTTTTCTCGACCTACCCAACAACGCGCAAAGTTCCGCCCAATTCGACCGAAACCATTGATTGCAACTCTAATCACAGCGTCTTGCCCTCTGTATTTATGCCTAAAAAATGCTACTTATGACCACAATCATACCGCAAAGGGGGAGTATTTATAACTATTAAGCGCTAAATCTTAAAAAAAAATATAATTCATCCCAAAGATATAAGAGGTCTGTAACATTCCAGAAGTTCTATCAAACTATTTATAGTTAATGTAGCCCTATATACTTGACGTAGGTCGGTCTAAAGATGTAAGCAATTAATCATCTTAGGCAAGCGCGAGGACATTGTAACTTATTTGTGTAGTTGTTGCGTTATTTGCTTGCGTACTGACCGGTTTCTAAGTTATATTCTCACCACTTGGGAATAACAGACAAATAGAACACTGCTAATGGGCATTCAAAAGCTATGTTTTTTGTTACCACTTTTGAACGAGTGCAAACCTCTGAGAGGTGCAGTTACCTAAGTATCCATACGCGCTCTTTACAGGAGGTATCAAGAGTTACTACATAATATATAGAAGTGTAAAGCTAATTTTATTTATGCTTATGTCTTTATGCTTATATCTCTATATAATCCATATTTGATAGAGGCTCGATAAAAGAATATAAATAATGCGGCTTTGCCAATTATAACGAGTATATGTATGTAGAGGGGAAGTGATGCTCGTCTCGTGGGATGGTCAATCTAAACGACTTCGGTTACTATTGATTGTCCAGAACTATTAACTGTGGTACGGAGCGCAAGTTGTATGTCGAAAAATCAACTATATGAATGGAGAAAGCATTTACACTTATATGTTTCCCGATAGTGTTGAAAATTTCAGAATAAACATATTATTAATTTAGTTAGAGAAAAACATGAAGAATGCATGTAAAATCGTTCTCAATAAACTAGATGTTAGAGAGGATGTATTTTTGATGCACAACGTGTTGAAAGTGATACAGGCGCTATTTCGGTAACTTTGAAAGACCTGTTATGATACCCGTGTTATTTGTACTTTTAGTGTGGTGTGGTGTAAGAGGAGTTCTGTAATGAAGAAAGCAGTAGATTTTAGCGGAAGACCTTTCCATTTTATTGGTATTGGCGGAATCGGAATGTCTGCACTTGCTTATGTGCTAGCAAAGCGTCACTTGCCTGTGTCTGGTTCGGATTTACGTCCTAATCACATGACACATAAATTAGAAGCTATTGGCGCCCATATATTTAGTAAACAAGAAGCAAGTAATCTTGAATTTTTCCAACCACAGGAAATAAACTCTGTATCGAGTACAGATAATCAGCATCTGCCGCAAGTAATATGCTCAACGGCAATTAATACAAGTAATTTGGAATATAAAGCAGCAATCGAAAAGGGCTGCCCAATTTTCCATCGTTCAGATGTGCTTGCTGCACTAATCTCTGAATATGAGAGTATTGCTGTTGCCGGAACTCACGGAAAAACTACAACTAGTAGCATGATTGGTTACATGCTGCTTGAAGCAAGTCTTGACCCAACTATATTAGTTGGTGGTGAAGTGAAAGCTTGGGAAGGTAATGCTCGACTTGGAGAAAGTCGTTATTTAGTAGCAGAAGCCGATGAGTCGGATGGTTCATTGGTAAAACATGCACCTTATATAGGTATTATTACTAATATAGAACTTGATCACCCAGACCACTATGATTCTTTAGAGCAAGTAGTTAATACTTTCCAAACCTTTGCTGATAGTTGTGAAGTTTTAATTGGTTGTATCGACTGTGAGACGGTGCGTGACCGTATCAAACCAAATGTAACTTATAGTCTTTTTCCCGATACAGGCGCCGATTATTATGTAACTGATGTAGACTATCGCGCGGATGGTTCGAGAGCGCTTGTTTGGGAACGTGGCAAAGCTTTGGGTGTGTTGAACTTACGTTTATTGTCTCGTCACAATCTTAGCAATGCTTTAGCAGCAGTAGCTGTCGGTCGAATTTTAGGCTTAGAATTTGGTGAAATAGCCAAAGGTTTAGCAACGTTTGAAGGTGCTAGGCGCCGATTTGAGTTCCGAGGTGAAGTAGATGGTATCACCTTTATAGATGATTATGCTCATCACCCTAGCGAAATTCGGGCTACCCTAGCAGCCGCACGTTTGCAGGCACGTCCTGAACAAAGAGTAGTAGCAATTTTCCAACCACATCGTTATAGTCGTACACTTGCCTTCTTAGATGAATTTGCTCAAAGCTTTGCTCACGCTGATTTAACGGTAATTACTGAAATATATAGCGCAGGCGAGCCAAATTTAGGACAAATTAGCGGCGATCTTTTAGCGGACGAAATTAGTAAATACAACTCGCACGTTAACTATCAGCCAACTTTGGATTCTATATACGAGTATTTGCTACTGACTTTACGCCCTGGAGATTTGGCGCTATTCCTAGGAGCAGGAAATCTTAACCAAGTAATTCCTGAAATTATCACCGCTATGCGACAGCCCGTACAAGCAACATCGCAAGCTATTTAGTCAGATTTTGATGATGCCAGAAAATTTAAGTAGATATTGAGTAAATATGCAGATTCTCTGCCTTGAATATTACTTTTAAGGAACAAATTTTCTGGCTTATCGCTTCTGATTACTAGGATTATTAAAATTAATAAATCTCTATCGCGCATTCAAACAGAGCAAGCGTATATTCACGGAACTTACAGCTTCAAAAATTTTCTAAGAAGGTAAATATGACAATTTTTTCAGTAGATACTTATGTCTGCAACAGCGAAAAAACAAGCGTTCGTAATAAAACGGCTCAAGTTGATAAAAAAGTGATTTATCTACCTGGAACTGATTGTGTGATTCGACCAGAAGTGTCACTTGCTGGTTACACATCTTACCGTGTTGGTGGTCCAGCAGAATGGTATGTAGCACCTCGTGATATTACTGCCCTTGAAGCGAGTATTCGGTATGCTCACTCTCACTCATTGCCAATAACAGTTTTAGGTGCTGGTTCTAACTTGTTAGTAAGTGATTGTGGTATTCCAGGTTTAGTAATTGGTACTCGCCATTTACGTTATAGCAATTTTAACCCCGAAACCGGTTTAGTAACAGTTGCTACAGGTGAAGCTATTCCTGGTTTAGCTTGGGAAGCAGCAGAGCTTGGTTTCCAAGGATTTGAGTGGGCAGTAGGTATTCCGGGAACAGTGGGCGGTGCAGTTGTTATGAACGCTGGCGCCCACAATGGTTGTATCGCAGATATCTTTGTAAGTGCTGAAGTGCTTTGTTCTGATGGTACTCTCAGAACTTTTACAAGTCAGGATTTGGGTTACGCTTACCGTACATCTAAACTTCAAGGTAGCAATAATATTATTACTCAGGCAACCTTCCAACTTCAAAGTGGCGCCGACCCAGCAGTTGTTCTCGCTACTACAAGGCAACATAAAGAACATCGCTTAAGTACACAACCCTACGATAAACCTAGTTGTGGTAGCGTTTTTCGCAACCCCAAACCATATTCAGCCGGCTGGTTAATTGAGCAAACAGGTTTAAAGGGCTTCCAAATTGGTAAAGCGCAAGTTGCACCGCGTCACGCCAACTTTATTATTAACTGTGGTGGCGCCAGCGCGTGTGATATTTTTAACCTAATTCGTCACATCCAGCACAACGTTAAAGAACACTGGTCAATTGCATTAGAACCAGAAGTAAAAATGATTGGCAATTTTCAAATCGCATAATGAGGAGTTATGAGTGCTGAGTGCTGAGTGCTGAGTTCTGAGTGCTGAGTGCTGAGTTCTGAGTTCTGAGTGCTGAGTGCTGAGTGCTGAGTTCTGAGTAATGAGTGCTGAGTTCTAACTTCTAACTTCTAACTTCTAACTCAATACTCCTAACTATACTCAGCACTCAGCACTTTCCACTCATCACTCTATAAGACCGTGTTTGATTGCAAAACGCACAAGCTGCGCGCGGTTACTAGTTGCCGTTTTCCGAAGTAAACTACTAACGTATTTCTCAATAGTACGTGGGCTAAGGTGGAGCTTATCACCCATTTCGATGTTAGAAAGTCCGTCACTGATTAATCTAAGCACTTCTTGCTCTCGATTACTTAGAGGTTCAAAAACTTTTGGTTTCTCTATAGGTGGGTTTTGGTTTGAATTATATAACTCCTCGCTATGTGAAAGACGATATTCTGACTGAATAATTTGCGAACGCTCCAAAAGATTACGAATTGCAGCAGCTAACTCTTCAAGTTCAAATGGTTTGGGTAAGTACAAATCGCATCCTGATTGATAACCTAAGATTCGTTCTTGAGTTTTAGTTCGGGCTGTAAGTAAAATTACAGGTAATAAACGGAACATTGGTTGCTGACGCACTCGACGAACGAGTTCGTAGCCATTCATTCGTGGCATCACTATGTCAGTTACTATTAAGTCGGGATGGTAGCGCTCCACCATTGTTAGAGCCTCTTCGCCATCCAGAGCAGCAATCACCGAGTAGCCAGACAGTTCAAGATAATCACTGATAGATAAACGAGTGCCCAAATCATCATCCACAACAAGAATTGTCAAGGGCATGGACTCTAAACCCCGACTTACAAATTCGACCTTATAAGCACTACGAGTTACCACTGTTTAATGAATAGTACTTCTACATTTCATACTATGACACTATTATCTGTTGTTAACTCTCTTTGAGCATATTTATAAAGAAAATATTAAATTAATAATTTTTGTGAAGTTTAAGTTACATTTCGTAATATAGTAAAAAATTTATAATTACGATAACTGTAGGTTGGGTGGAGGCGCCCATGAACCCAACATTTTGACCAATATTTTGACGCTCGTTGGGTTCTCGAAAAGCGAAGCCAACCTACAAATAAGCTTTCACGTGGTTTAGCAAACCGGAACAGGCATCAACAAGTAAATCAATCACCTGGTTAAATCCTTCGGCGCCACCATAATAAGGGTCAGGTACTTCTCTAAGGGTGTGACGCTCACAAAAATCGCACATCAATTTGACTTTGTGCTGATATTTTGCAGTTGTATCGAGAGCTAGAATATCCGCATAATTATCTTTGTCCATAGCGAGAATCAAGTCAAAGTCTTCAAAATCAGACTTAGAAAACTGTCTAGCTCGACCTTGAAGTTTAAAGCCTAATTTTTGTAGTGCAGCAGCACTCATCCTGCGGTCAGGAGGGCTGCCGATATGGTAGCTTGAAGTACCTGCCGAATCACATACAATGCTATGACTTAAACCATTCTCATTAATCAAATGGTTCATGATGTTTTCCGCTGATGGAGAGCGACAAATGTTACCAAGGCAAACAAATAACAGTTTGTATGTCATTAAATCTTGATAAGAGTTAATAGTTAATTTTTAGACTTATAGATACCCGACTTTTTCAAAAAGTCGGATATCTGATTTGACAATCTAATCTGACTAAAATCCTGGTAGTTCCAGTCCGCTAGTCAATTCTTCCATCCGCTCACGCATTGTTGTTGTGGACTTGTTGTAAGCGTCTTTCATCGCAGCAGTAACTAGGTCAGAAAGTACATCTGCTCCTTCATTTAAAGCGTTAGGAGAAATTTCAACTCGCTTAGGTTCTTGGTTGCCGCTAACAACTACGCGAACCATACCACCACCAGCTTCGCCTTGAATTTCCATTGCTTCCAACTCATCTTGGAGCTTCTTGGCGCCTTCTTGAACTTGCTGTGCTTTTTTGAAAGCATCTGCCAGTTCCTTCATTTTACCCAAACCGAAGCCAAATCCCTGTCCTTTATCTTTACCTGTCATAACAGCGCGCTCCGCACGTTCTCTAATAATCAAATCTATTTAATTATAGATGTGGTGGGTAAATTGACCATTTTTTATACTTAAAACCTTTGTCCAATTCCAAAGTGGAGACGACTTTCACCTTGGTCGTTGATGCCGTAGTCCGCGCGCAGCAAACCTAAAGGAGAGTCAAATCGAACGCCGGCGCCGTAACCAAAGCCAGTTCCGGGTTTACCGCGTACTCCTGCTGGGTTCCCAATCACAGAATCTCCTGAACCTAAATCAGAAGCATAATCAGCAAAAACTACACCACCCAAAGCTTGGATAATTGGAAAACGATATTCGGCAGAGGCAAGTACATAACTACGACCAGTACCGACGTTACCAGCATCATATCCACGCACGGAGCTAGGACCACCTAATGCAAATGCTTCATATGGAGGCAAGGTACCTAAAACTGTACCTGCTTGGAGATTAACGGCAAAAACTTGAGGTTGCTTACTTTTATAAAGTTGGACGGGAACAAATTGGCTGTAAGTAGCTTGAAGTTTGTTCATTGAGATATTGCCGTTACCTAAAGGAACTGATTGTTCAGTGCTGACTCTGAGAATAGAACCGTTGGTGGGGTTGAGAGGATTGTCGCGACGGTCTTTTGTAGCTGTTAATGAAACAGTTGCCAGGTCATCAATACCTGTTCCACTTGCTGTTAAAGGATTACCGAGTTCGTCATTAGGAGTAATTTTGCCATCACGGTCGCGTGTAGTAACGCGCTCGTAGTTAAACCCTAGTGAAGCATTCCAATCATCAATAGGACGTTGGAAACTTATGCTACCACCAACTTTACCTTCGCGAATTCTGTCACCGTTAGCTAATTTGACATCACCATTTAAGATGTCTGAAATTCCATTTTTGCGGAAAGCGTTGATGGTGTAGCCAATACGGTTAGGGTCTGTGATGCGGTAAGGACTGTTAAAGGTACTATCAAACTGTAAATCGCGACGCGCGACTTGAAGATTTGCACTTAAAGTATCATTTATACCGCCAACGTTTTTGTCTTGGTAGTTCACGGTACCTATAATACCTTGGTCAGCGTTATAGCTACCTCCTAAATTTACCGAACGCGCGCCTGTTTCTTTGACTAAGTAAACGACATCGGTTTTTGTCGCATCACCATCAAGTGTTACATTGACGCTTTCAAATAAACCCAAGCCATATAACCGCATTACGTCTTGACGGATAATATCATCTTTAAATACATCACCTGGCTTCAACTTTAATTGTTTAGCGATGAAGTCTGTTTTTGTACGTCCAGTTACGGGTTTTCCCTTACTATCAACTGTTTCACCGTTATCATTTACAAATTTAAACTTGACATCACCGACAACCCCTTCGGCAACATTAACTGTTAGAATACCTAGTTGGTTAGGTTGAATCGAGATAACGCGCGCAAGACTGTAATTATTGTCTTTGTACCACTGGTTTATTTTTTGTACCGTTTGTTTTAAAGTTGACGGACTAATATCTTTATTGATTTGTTCTTTGAATGATTGAAGGGCAACTTGATATGTTAAAGCTTTGGCACCGGATAACTGTATAGACCGTACAACCAAAGGCTGTACTTGGTAGACTACTCTTAAGCCATTGGGTGTATTACTAGTGTTAACACGCGCGCTGCTAAATAATTTTGTGTCTAGTATTGCTGTTACATCTTTCTGAGAAAGAGCAACACTTGTGTCTCCCCCAACTTTAGTTTTAATAGTTTGGCGAATAATATCTTGTAATTCTTGAGTGGCGCCAACTATTTGTACATCAACAGCAGGTACTACCAGATTTGGGTCTTCTTTAATAGGTGCTTGTACTGGTTGTATTGGAGTTGGTTTAACAGTAGGTACAGGTGCAGTTGAACTAGTTCTGACAGAGGGAACAGAAATTGGAACGGGTTGTTTTGTTTGTGCCTGTATAGAAGGAACGGGAATTTGGACGGGTTTTTTTTGTGCCTGTACAGAAGGAACAGGAATTGGGACGGGTGCTTTTGTTTGAGTTGCCTGTATAGAAGGAACAGGAATTGGGACGGGTTGTTTTGTTTGAGTTGCCTGTACAGAAGGAACAGGAATTGGGACGGGTGCTTTTACTGAATAAGCAACCTTGGTTTTAATAACTACAGTTGAATTGTTATTGGTACTACTTTGCACACTACCAGTATTCTGGGAGAATTGGGGGGAATCGCCAGTCTCCGGTTGAGCAATTGTGTCAACTCGCGCCTCCGTACTTTCAATTGTTGGTACTACTACATTATTTGTAGTTGTAGGCGCCTTGAAGTTAGTAGGAACAGCAATTGCTTTTTCAGAAAAATTGCCAGTAGAAACACTGGCGAGTGTTAAAATCGCAGCCGAAGAAACTCGCATAAAATTTGCCTGATTTAACTGGGAGTTAGTTGTAGCGAGGTAAAGCAATGGGGATAATACTAACTTCCAGCACCAAGAAAATGCTTGTCCTCCCCATTTCTCCTCTTAACCCAACTAGACAGTTAAGTAGTGCTAAATGTTCCAATACATACACCACTTTCTACTCCCTACTTCTTAAGTGATTATTAAAATATGACACAGCTACAGTTACTGGTATTAAGCAACGGTCACGGCGAGGATATAGTCGCGACTAAGATTTTACATTCACTTTTAGAGTTAGAAAATGCACCGCAAATCTTTGTGTTGCCTTTAGCAGGGGAAGGACATGCTTATAAAAAACTCGATATCCCCTTTATTGGTTCTGTACAGGCAATGCCCAGTGGTGGGTTCTTATATATGGACTCGAAGCAGTTAGTCCGCGATGTCAAAGGAGGTTTGATACAGCTTACGCTTAATCAAATTAAGGCTACTAAGCAATGGGTGAAAGAACAAAACGCTTTAGGCAAGAAAAGTGCTGTTTTAGCAGTGGGTGATATTGTTCCTTTACTATTTGGGTTTATTAGCGGCGCCAATTATGCGTTTGTAGGAACAGCAAAATCTGAATATTACGTGCGCTCAGAAGTTGGATTATTAAAGAGAACCAATAAAGGCGCCTACTGGGAAAACTTTTCAGGTTCAATTTACCATCCGTGGGAGCGCTGGTTAATGACTCGGCGCCGGTGTAAAGCAGTGTTCCCTAGAGATTCATTAACAACAGAAATTTTGCAAAAAATGAATGTAAGAGCATTTGACTTGGGGAACCCAATGATGGATGGACTAGAACCGTCGTTCCCTACATACCGTTCTTATAGTATTGACGCAGAACATAAAGAAATAATTCGACCCTTAATTGTGACATTATTACCCGGTTCGCGCGCTCCCGAAGCATATGCAAACTGGGAAAAAATCATGATTGGTGTTTCTTCGCTGTTGGAAACAATGTACGCTCCAACTACACATACTTCTAAAAGCTTGGTACTTTTAGGCGCCATTGCTGGGAGTCTCGATTGTAATATTCTTTCTACTACTCTAATTTCACAAGGCTGGCGCCGTATTTCACTAGAAGAACTACCTTTGAAATTTTCTGATACTAACGCCTTGACTTTTAAGCAAAAAAATGCCCATCTAGTTTTGACACAAAACGCTTATAACGACTGCCTGCATATGGGAGATATGGCAATAGCAATGGCAGGAACAGCAACAGAGCAATTTATCGGTTTAGGCAAGCCAGCATTTATAATACCAGGTGAAGGCCCGCAATTTACCCCAGGATTTGCGGAAGCCCAAAGTCGTCTACTAGGTGATTCAATAATCTTGGTTGAACAAGCAGCCAACATAGGTCAGCAAGTGCAAAACTTCTTCGCTTATCCTGACAAACTACACGTAATTGCTAAAAATGGTCTAAGAAGAATGGGTTCCGCAGGCGCCGCGCAACGCATCGCCCAATGCATCATAGATAAATTAAGTTAGAACATGCGTACAAGTAAATATAATAATGTAATGTAGAGACGCGCAGAGCGGAGTGTACCGCAGGTAAATTTCGCGTCTCTACCGCATTCAATAAAAATCCAATTCTAAAATGTGAGAAACTTCGCAGCTTGGGCATAGACCCAGATGCACTATAGAAGCTTGATCACCGACAATACCTCAAAAAATAATACTATATCAGTTATCATTACCACTGTAAAACTACTGAATAGTACTGATATCTTTGTTAAATACTTCAGGATTTACCCGGAAGATTTTTTCAGAGACATCATGATAACTTACACATTAGCGTTCCTCTGCTATCGAGGGCGGTTGCAGTCCGTCCTCCAGCAGTTTTTTTCCAGTTTAGCTCAGGTTTAGAGCAACTGTCCTTATTTTCATGCGAAAAAAAGAAATTTTGCTTCATTGAATAGTAAATATAGGCGCCACGCTTTATACTACTGAAACCGTAAAGCGGCAAAAATCAAGACTTACATCTACCAGACATTTAAAAGTAGTCATCATCTATCGCGGTCTTCTCTAATCAATTCTGTACTGTCAAGCCATTTAATATCCGAATTGCGATTTTCACGACGAATACGGATGTCCTCTATAATTTGTAGTACATCTTGGCGCCTCTTGTCTTCTGAGTGCTGCATTCTGTTGAATATAACATTTTGTAGTATTGCAATTGCTTGAGCTTCTACCGAGCGATTATCAGCTTCTGCCAGTTCCTGTAGACGTTCATACAAGTTATCTGGTAATTCCAGTTCACCTAGGGTGGCCATAAATTGAATCCCCAACAAGATTTTTACTTATATTTTAGGGTGGGTTTACTGATTTGTCTGTTTGTGGGGGTTGGTTTACTGATTTGTCTGTTTGTGGGGGCGGGTTTACTGATTTGTCTGTTTGTGGGGGCGGGTTTACTGATTTGTCTGTTTTTAGTTTAGACTTGGGTTAACCCGCCCTTACGGTTATTGTGGTTGTACGCTGATTATTTCGCTGTTGGATACTTTTTATCTATTTTTTCGTTTACCTTTAGGTTGCTGTGTAACACCTCTAATAAAATCGCCTAAATCTTCATTTCTACTTAAATCAAAGTTATGTTCTCCAAATACTTTATTTAACTCTTTTTTATACTTATCAAGTTCTTGCGGTACAGAACCGCCAAATTTAATGTACGCTTTTGCTGTAAAGTTAATAAAGTTACTCTTTTGTTTAGAATTTACTAAATATCTTTTAAAACTCTCATAAGTATTAATGACTTGTTGAACTGCGGTTTTTAAGTCACTACCTTTTAATTCGACAAAGCAGATTATTTTATCATTAGTGTTTGCATAAAATATAATCAAGTCACAAATTTACATGTTTTCTTGATTAATACCTAAAACCTGACGAAATCCACAATTAGAGTTAGACTGGTCGTCAATAGAGAAAAATAGTAGAGTTTCTCCACTTTTAGGTTGTATTCTTACTTTGCCTCCACTTTCTCCAAAGCTTGTTTCACCAGGTAGTAAGCATCCCGATAATAATAATGTGTTGAATGGCATAACTTATATATTTGCTCCTCACATATCTATCACATAAATACGTGAGATATGTATTCTGAAACGTCTCCAAAAGTTCGCCAGTCTATATAACCGTTTTCTGACAGTATATTTTTTGTAGTACCATCCTCGAATAAATAGACAGAAACATTTTCTTGAGAAATAAAAGCTTGTGTATCTTCTAGGTAAAATTTATTTTTGAGGCTTTGTTTGTCATCGGACTTAGCAGCTTTCATCAAATTACTCAAATGGTCAATGATATAAGGACTGTGAGTTGTAATTAGAATATTTAAGCCAGCGTTGACTAACATTGCCAAAAATTCAATTATTTGTACTTGAGCTTCGGGATGTAAATTCATCTCAGGCTCATCTATAATAAGTAAATTGTTTGGTTCTGCTAAGTATCTCAAGCATAAAAGTAGCGGTGTCAGTTCTTTAACCATTGAAGAAGAAACCTGCATTTCAAGATTGGCGCCATTTGAAGACTGGAATACTATTTCATTCTGCGATTTCGATGAATCAATTTTAACATTACCATACAGTATATTTTGTTCTAATATTTGTGCCGAGTCTATATAATGTTGAATTGTTGGGTTTTCTTGTGCTTGTTGTTTTCTATTTGTATCTTCTACAGTATAGGCTTTTGCTATGATTTATACTAAACTTTGGATAGCGGCACTTCCTTTGATTATTGGTTTATTACCTTTATTAGTTGTATCTACTTTTTCATCTAATAATTCCCGAAGCTTAATCAGTTTCATTAAGGTTTTTTCTTGATTAATATTGGCTTTGGTGTCTAATAATGAGTCTTCTTGCTCAATTTCTTGAATTAACTTTTCTATATTAAGTTTTACTTCTTTTGCATTAATAGTCAAAGGAAAACCTGTATAAGCTGTTCTCTCTGCTGGAAATATATAAATATACGAATACAAGCATTTATGGATTATATCAAAAATTGTCTCAAAAAATATATATTTAAAAATTTTGTCTAAAACTTTAGGAATTTTTTTAGAATTTCCCTCATAAATAATGAAGAAGTAAATATCATTTTATCCTTGCTGCTTTATGATTTTTACAGTGAACTGGGAGCCAAAGGAGATATGTTTGTCTAAAGAATAATTTTTAACTCTATTAATTATTTCATTTTGAGATTCTGATATATCTATATTTAATTTTAAGTTTCGGAAGTCGGCTCTATCTGTATTTAAAAATTCTGCTATCCAATTAGGCGCCTGACTAGAAACATCATTGATGTATTTATCGCCATAATTTTTGGTTAACTCTATTAAATCTATTTGAGTGTTACCTAATTGTATAAAATTTTCTACAGCATCTTCTAATAATTTGTATTTGGTTTGAGTTAGATTATTGTTATATGCTTTTATATATCTGTCAAGTCCGTACTGACCAAATATTGACGCTAAAGCATAAGCTGTCCATGTTTTACCTGTACTGTTGGCGCCAACAAATATTGTCAATGGTTTTAAATTAATCTCTGCTTGCTCTACGACTCCTAAGTTAGATATTTTTACTTTCATAAATTACTTTATCTAAATTCATACATTTCTTACTTCTATTTTAGAGCGGGTTTAGGTGACTTGCGCGTTTGTGGGGGAGGGCAGGTTTATTGATTTGTCTGTTTTGAGTTTAGACTTGGGTTAACCTGCCCTTACTGGACTTTGGGTTAGCGTGCGCTTACTGGACTTTGGGTTAGCGTGCGCTTACTGGACTTTGGGTTAGCGTGCGCTTACTGGACTTTGGGTTAGCGTGCCTTTACTGTTGTTGTGGTTGTACGCTGATTATTTCGCTGCTGGATATTTTGTCTTTGCGCGCGGGACTTGGCGCCAGTTCAGTTGGTGAGGCTGTGGCTACACCCCATTCTGTTGTTTTCTTGGTAAGAAATGTGTCTTGCTCTTTGCGGTATTTAACTAAATCACCGTTTTTGTTCATTATTGCAAACCATACTGTTCCTTGATTTTGCGTTGGTAATGCTCCTACTAATGCGCTGACTGTATCTAAGCTACCTGATTTGACTACGGAGAATTTTGGAATTTTTCGCTGTTCTAAAACTCCTTTGTCTTGTCCTGTGACTGTAAATACATCTGCTACTGTCATGTTGCGTTCTTGGAGATATTTTTCTATCGCTCGGAACATTCCTACTGCCGCGCGTGGAGAGATTTTGTTTTCGTAGGTTAACCCTGAACCGTTGATAAGATAAATCTCGTTTGGAGGTACGGATGCTGCTTCTGCTGCTTTTTGTGATACAACAGAGGCGCCACCAACTGCATCAGCAAACATTTCTGCCATTGCGTTATTACTGTAATTGTTCATTTTTTTAAGCAATTCAGCAACGGGATAAGAGTTATGACGTACTAATAATTTAAATTCTGGGGGAACTGATGGCAGGGTTTTGACTTTGCCTCCCATAACAACTTGGGGTTTTACGGTACCTGGTGGCAGTGTTGCGTATATATTATTAACTTGACGATTCCAAAGGCGACTATTTAAACCAGTTTGGAATAATCTTCCTACAGTAGCTGGGTCACGGCTAAAGTTCATATAGAAATTATCTACCAGTACTAAATTACCAGTAATTCGCTTAATACCCATTTGGTTAAGGGTATTACCTAAAGCAATAGCTTCTTCCCATACAAAAAACGGGTCTTGACCTCCCTGTACTATCAAGTCACCCTTCAAAACTCCATTTTCAATAGTTCCATTTGTACCAATTTGCGTAACAAATACATGGTCTGGTCCGAAAGTCTTTAACGTTGCTAGCGTTGTGGCTACTTTAGATATGGAAGCTGCGGTAATTGGGACGGTACCTTGATGATTTGCTAAAAGCTTATCACCTGATTGCATCCAAACTCCGTGAGTTTGCTGATTTGAACCAAGTGGTGATATAGATTTTAGATATTGCTCAACTTTAGCGGTTGTCGCTGGGTCGGGGTTATCCGGTGCGACAATTAAGGGTATAGGCTTTTTGATTGGCGCCACTGCATTAACAGCACTATTTAAGCTGTTAGATGCATTACCATCTGAGTTAGAGGAGCATCCACTTACAAGTGCGAGTAAGCTACAAGACAGCGCGGTAGTAAAACAAAGGATTTTTTGCATGATTACTGAGTTGGTGTCTGCCAATCAAATCAATCGCAAAGTCAACAAAACACTCTGATTAACTTTGCAGTCAAGGAAAAATCATACTGTGTAACCGAATAATATTCAAAAAAATTCCTTTGTTTTCAGTAGAGGCAATAAATAATACATAGTATTCAACGTCTCTAGTTTTTAGCGGTGTAACGAGAGTTATCGCTCTTACATACATTTAAGGTTGGGTTTGGAACTGATACCCACCAGTTTCAACAATTAGCTTGCCTTCCTTCCATCCCTGATAAATTGGGGTTTTGGTTGCCGTTGCATTTTGGTAAACTTTGTAATGGTGGCGCCAGTCGTGGAATTGTCCGTTTCTCCATACTTTGGGTAAGTCTTTATCTTGATATTGGAGTTTGACTTTTCCTCCAACTCCCTGGTACGAAACTATTCCATCACTAATTTGGTTTAAATTTAAGCCTCCGCGCGACAATACAGACTGTTTAAACTGCTCCCAACTCTTGTGGGTTTCCTGTTCCCCAACTTCGAGCGCAAATCCATTTATTGTTGGACTTGTGCCTGTTGCAGTTACAATTTGGTCGTTTGGGTAGCGCTGTTTAATTTTTTCGGTTGAATTCGTATTAATACCCGAAACTTTTAGATTAATTGGTGTTAGCGCCAACCAGGTTTTTTCATATTGAATAAATGTTATGCCATTGCTGGTTTCTAATTTTACCGACTTGGGTAAGAAGAATTGAAACGGCGCTCTTGGTTTACCATTTAACCAGATTACCAGATTGCGGTACTGGGCAACATTGTCACCACCGATGGAACTGCTTGATATTTGGGTCGGGTCGTTGCCAGTGGCAGCAATGAAATAATCAACTCCTCGCTGCTTGTTATAAGCCATCATCTTAAAGCCATTCCAATCACCACCCGAACCTTGTGCTAATGTACCCAACTGGAAGGTATTACCAAAATAAAGGGTTTCGTGGAACTGGGGTTTGCTATCACCTCCCGGTTTCCAGTTTTCATATGTTGGTTTGGAATTGAGTAATTCTAATGGCTTGGCGAATTGTTTTCTTGCTAATGCGACAACCGCAGCAGGTGGACGGTAGCTACTGGTAATTAAGTGTACACTATCGGGGGAAGGGTTAGAATCTCCAATGGGTGAATCGCCAAAGTACAATCCTAATTCGTGTGTAGCAAGCGAACACCAGGTACAGTTTCCTTGGCTATAATCGCGTTTGGATGGTCCACCGAATGCACCCCGCCAATATTTAACGGCGCCGGATGTAAAATACCAATCGAGTGCAGCTTTAGCTATTGATTTTACTTCTTTGTCTTTAGCAAAATCATATAGATTTACGTATGTAGTAACCGCGTGTCCTAGATAATTTTCTGAATCCCATTCACCTTGACCAATTTGGTAAAGGGTACGGACATTTTGAATAATACGTTTTTTATATAGCTTGCGCGTTTCTTCATTCCCAGTTTCTTCTGCAAATAAATATACTGCAACTTCTCGCATTGCTTTGAGGTTATCAGTATTACGACAATCAACCCAGGTATTACAATTATCGATTGAATTTGCCCAAAACTTGCGTGGTTGGGGGAAATATTTATCTAACGGGTCAAATTCGGTAAAAATTTTCATTGCCTGCTTCATACGCTCTTTGTATGCTGGGTCAAGATATTTACCAAAATAAAAGTATTTACGGACTTGCCCTTTAAGAGTAAAGCTTGAATAAAAGTCTATACCCAATGTATGGCTGTGGCTTTGGGCATCAGCATCTTCGGATTGTAGGAACGCTCCGGCTTTTTGTCTATTTCCTGCGAGAAAGTCAATCATTGCCTTGGGGTAAGATTTTTTCTCGCTTTCAAATGATGTCGTGCCGTAATTGCTAAGGGCTAGTTTTGTGATTACTTCCTTTGAACGCTGCTGAAAGTCGGTTTCCATCGCACTAGTCCATTGCGACTCTGAATCAGATTGCGTACTGCCTAGTAGCAAACACAACCCACTGATAATAGTAGCGTTTTTAAGAAGTGACTTTTTCATGGATACTAGACATACCAAAGAAACTAAGCGCCCACCAAGCAATGTGCGAAAACTGGGCACATTCAAACCAGGTAAAGGTATAGGCAAGGTATGTAATTGCCACTGCCTCAATACCCCGATAAGGCGAGTTGATGATTTGTACCAAACATAATCCTAACAGTGCGAGGTAGGGGATTAGTCCTAGTAAACCTACTGATAATGTTGTATCCAATATTAGATTGTGTGCCTTAACAGTGGGTAGCTGTGCTGTTAAAATACGTCCGTCCTTGTGCTTGTAGTCAAAAGTAAAGTCACCTAAGCGAATAATTTTTTCTAGCTTTTTGCGATATTGTACTTCCGGGTAAGCGGCGCCAAACCCGTTCATACCCCAACCAAGTAAAGGGTGTTTTTGAATACCACGGTTTGCTACTTGCCATAAATGTACTCGGTCGGACGTGATTTGTTTAATCAGGGGTAAATTATCAATTTGTCGGGTAGTAGTGCTAATACCAATTACTAAGAGACATGCCAGGGCAGCAGGGATTACAAACTTATAATGCTTACGTCCAAGTAGGTAAACGATTGCTACCATTAAAGCTAATAATCCTGCCCTCGTTTGAGTAAGTAGCAGTGCTGGGATAATCAGAATGCCTGCAATTGCTGCCAAGCGTGCATTTATCCATTTCCATTGCCAACCTACCAGTGTAATAATTGCAACTGCTGCAAGTACAAACGATGCATGACCGCGATGCGAATACAACCCAATTGGTTGGTGTCCTCGGAAGATGGTCGAAGCAAGGATGTTACTTTGAATTAATTGTCCACTGGTGGCAGTATAATCGAGGCGCCAGTTTATCACCTGGGAAAATATACTAATAGCAAGAACGGCGCCACCAATAACTAAACCAGTAAGTTGAGCGCGCGCTAGTTCTGGATAAACCCTCAGCAGTAAGGCATTGCTGAGGGTGAAAATTGCGATAAGCAACCAATAAAGTAAGCCATCTCCCATCTGCTCTTGACCAAGTAGCGAACGTATTGGGTAGGGACTAATAAGAGTTGAGATTAGCCCAATTCCTAAGAATATTTCCCACAGCAATTTGGTGACTTTCCAACTTTGGGGAAGCTTGAGGTTTTTGCGTTCTTCCCACAAATTGAGTGAGTTGAGTATGCAGATAAGGAGAATGGAGAATACTTTTGGTTGCGTCCAAATTTCCCCACGCATTGTACCAAATGGGTTGATGAGAATAATGCTGAGAGAAAATAAGACAGTGTAGATGTAGTTCACGATTATTTGTTAAAGCGGATTTTCAGCGCTTTCACTATACCCCATGCGCCGAGTGCTAGCAGTCCTAATGCAGATGTTGATTCAGGTACAGACTGAGCAGGAGAACTTTCCTTAGAAAATGGGCGCATTTTAAAACTACCTACACGGTCGTTAAATGCTAGCTGAATAGGGAAAGCAGTTTCTTCTGTTGAACCAAATAAGGAATCTATGCCAGTGATTTTGAAATTGGAAACACCAGAACCAAATAAAGAAACAAAGTCTACGTTTTGTCCGGGACCAAATTCACCAAGTATGTTATCCCCAACTGAGACAGTAAACCGATTATCTGGACCAATAGGAAAGTCAAGTATTTCACTGAATAAAGTGTTATCAAGTGCTTGGAATTCAAATCCATAAGGCGTGTGTGGGTCATACCAGCGACATCCTGGAACGTTTCGGAATACTTGCCAGTTGCCTTCTCTTTCATTGGGAAGGATTGGATTTTGTTGAGTTCCACCTGGGCGTTCTCTACTTACGCCACCCCCTCCGCTACCACCAGCAGAAAATGGTAAATCTCCGTCGTCAAACACCATAACACTAAGCTCATAATTGCCTCTATCCTCTCCACGACGACCAGGATTAGCAGCACGAACATTTAAGTCAATAGTCCCATCACTTGGGACAATACCTGTAAATGCAGAAGCAAAACCATCTCCTAAATGACTATTGTCGTTGTCATAGTACCAAGCCCCATTTTCGCCATATCCTTCTAGGAATGTATTTGGGTTACATTGATTACCAGGTAAATCGTTGTTGATGTAGGCATAGTATTTTGCGCCTGGAGAAAGTTCTTTTAGCTGAAATGTATCTCTTTCATAACCAGCAGATAGACTATCTGAAAACTTTTTGAATACGTTTGCTCGTTTATATTCCCAACCCCACCGAACTCCATCATAAATATTAACTGTCTTCTGCTGGGTTGTAGGATTTTTTACTTCCTCGACTAAATAGGTTTCAGCATAGAAATAGATGTTTTTATCTGGAGGAGCATAATATGGAGCATCCATGAAGTAGTTTGGTCCTGCAGTTGCACTTGTATCGTAGTAAGGATTCCATATCTGCCAAATAGGCTTATCGATAAAATCAAATTCAACTATTTCATAATTGTGTATAACTCGTTGAATCCAATGCACGTTTTTTCCTCTAGGGTCATTTCCCAGTGGTGTATAGTCAATTTTGAAAGAAGCCCCTACTCCTCCAGTCCCATCTAGATACCCTCCACACAAATCCCCAAACACAGGAGTGCAAGGGGTATAATCTGTTATATTAAAGATACCTTCTAAGCCACCTAAACGTACAAATTTCCATTCAGGCTGGCGAAAACTATATTCGAGTAGGCTTACTAATTTATCTGTACCTCCTGGTTTAATCTCTACGACTTCTCCGAAGTTTAAAACAGACCGAGGGTCATAGAAAGGCCATGCCTGTAGCTGTACGTGACCTGCTGTTTGTGTTATAGGGTCTTCAAAATACTTGATTGCGGGTCTTCCGTAGGGGTTATTAACTTTGACAGCAAAACTTGATTGACTTTGTAGCGCGACAAGCAGAGTCGTTGCTAAGAAAATAAGAGAGTGTAGGCGTGATAACATGATTGTAAGTTTGGTTAGTTTTAACTTGTTATGAAATAGTATTTTTCTGCCTTCTTCAAAGGCAGAAGTATGGAGGCAGAGGGCAGAAGGTAATCAGATGGGGATTCTACCCCACCTGATTAAAGACCGCTCGTAGGGGCGGGGTCTTAAACCCAGATGGGCTAGGCAAAAAGGCATACCTGAAACTGTTTCTTCCCTTCTGCCCTCTGCCTTGCCCGAAGGGCTGATAAATGGCTATTTTTATATCATTTTCGTTTCTGTTTAATACTGGATTAAGTAAAACTTTATTTTAGGTGTATACACCATCCCTATCCAAAGACCTTCTATTAAGCTCATATTCATGTTTTCTCGGTCATAAATTTTTTGTGTTATAGATTTATTTTTGTAGATAAACTGAATTTGATAGTTACTTACTTTGGAAACTTCAAAATTCCAAAAGCCTCCATCCCCAGCATCGATGCTAAGAGTAAACACTTCACCCTTTTGCCAAAATATTGAGGCATATGGGAAGAGGGTTATGCATTCTCCAGGCATTACAAACGGAAAATCAGATAATAATGGTCTTTTAGTACCTGTGCGGGAATACCATCTCTTTAATTGCTGTCCATTTGCTTCTATAAGTTGAGGAATTAAAGTACTAAAAAAACTGAAGCGGACAGGGATACGCGTATTATTGGTAATGAGAATTCCTATTTGTAAACGAGTATCAATACCGCGTTTTTTCTCAGGTAATATCAAAGTACGTTCCGGCAGTAAAGTTTCAAAGCGGATACCTTCTACTTCTACTGCATTGTCGTCATTTCCCACAGATTCTATTAGGCTGAGATTTACGAATTGAGTTACCAATTGTGCTGCTCTTATTCCTCCCCTCGTTTGTGGTTCTAAGGCAAATTCACCGTTGCTGGGACTACCCCATACAAACCGAAACTGATATGCTCCTTGTCGGAGATTATCAAAAGACCAACATTTATTAATTCTAAAAACTACTTGTAAGTAGCTAGAATTGTTGCGGATTTGAAGCTGAAGCTTGTTATCAAACCAAAGTAGTTTTATTGCTAAAGGTATATTTATACCTCCCCCAGGCTCAATTAAGCGAGTATCAACTTTACTTGTTTCGTTCTGCTTGGGAAAACGGGTTAAATTTGATATCAAACGCCTCAATTTAAGTCCCCAACTTTCTACAGGAGTGGTATTTAATTGAATGTCAGCATCACCTGGAGTTAATTGTGCTTGCAGTGCTTCACCATCTGATGCCAAAAGCTCTAGAATTAATGTTTCATCGGGGCTAAGGCGAAAAGAGTTTGGTGTATTGTTTATAAAGTAAACATTAATTTCTACAGAGGTATTGGAATCTGAGCGATTATCCGGGATGGGTAATACTATAAGATTTGGTTCCCCAATGACTAGATGAAAACCATCTACCTCAAATACATCGCTATTATTCGATTCACTTGATGTCATGTTAGTTACCCTCTCTATTTCCAGTTTTTTATGCGCTATTAAACCTCTTGACGCATAGCTTAATACTATTATCCTGAAAAAGAGTGATAATTGTTGTTCAAGGAGAGCGCAGATTACTCAAAATATTTTGTCAGCCCGGAAACCTTAAATTTACCCTTGGCTTCAACAATATTTTCTCAAATGTCGGGCAGTCGCTCTCTCTGACTGTTTTATAGAGATACTTTTCAGTTGCTATCGAAAATTCTTTATACATACGAACGTAGATGGCCCTGTTATTTACAAGTTGAACGTCTTCATATGTCAAGGCTGTAAGGTGCGTACAACAGCTTTTATGCCAGGAGATATCTTTGATTAAGATAAATGTAAGCGCTATTTTAAGTTTTGTGTACCCAAGGATTCACTGAATTATTAGAAGCACAAATATGAAGCCAATTCTAATAAAGTAGGCGATAAAAGGGGAAATGTAAAAACAACTTAAAGTTAAATATTGCTGTCAAGAGCATCCCTTATGTACAAAACTTCTGAAGCGAAGAAGTTTAATGCAATATTTTTTCCGACTTAAGTATCGTAGCGATTACTGAACTGACCCATAGGTGTTTGTGTGGCAACATGGCACAAAAAGTGGTCGCAGCGCGCGTTCAAGTACTTGATTTGAGATGCGCGCGCTTCCAATATCACTTATATACAACTTTACCTAGGCAAGTCCCAACGCTACCCTTGCAAACGAAATGCTGATGGGGTAAGGAGAAACTGTACAAAAATTTGATTTCTTTGGGTACCCGAATTTCCATACATTCAGGTAATATACTACCCTCTTAGGAGTATGATGCTTCCATGTTTCGTTTCGGAGAGCTATGCCTATCATCTCTCTGAGTTCCTTCAAAGGTGGAGTGGCAAAACAACTTCTGCTATCTGCCGGGAGCATTATTATTTTGTTCAGACGGCGCCACCTTGGTTATCGACGCTGACCCCAATCGTTTGGCGATAAGGGCAAGACCTGGTGGTTTACCATTCTAGGGAAAGCGGCGAAAAAGAAGCTGCTTTCGTTAATGCGCCAGCACTCGTTCGAGTACATAATCTTCGATACGCCTGCTCGTCCCAATGATGTCGAGATTGAGGAGCGCTCGCACGGGGATGCGATTTGCTGATTGTCCCAACTCCACCCGATATTTTAGGGATGGACGCTTCGGACGCTCATCGCCAAGTCGCTGCCACCCGATACTACTCCTTTTTCAAATACTCCGGCGCCACGCTATCAACTAACCACACACCGTTATCTGAGCAGTAAAAGTTAATTCCGTGTAAGTGCATTTTTGCTGCATCAACTATAAATATTACTGGTTTGCCGTGTCTTTTGCCTACTTTTGAAGCGGTTTCAATATCTGCTGATAAATGTACATGGTGACGAGACATTTTTAAAAGTCCGTGTTCTAATATTAAATCCACAGATTTATGTCCGGTACCATGATAAAGAATATCGGGAGGGACTTGTGGTTCTAATTGTAAATCAATTTCAACGCTGTGTCCTTGGTTGGCACGAATTAAGGCGCCTGTTTCATCAAATGAGTAGCGTTGTTTATCGTTATTTGCTACTACTTCTTCTAGTTCTTGTTTGCTGATGGGAAATTGATGTTTTTTGCAAGCTGCTAATAATTGTTCTACTTTTACCCAGCCATTAGGGGAAAGTTCTATGCCTATTCTTTCTGGCTGGTGTCGTAGGTGCTTGCTAAGGTATTTGCTGATTTTTACTAAACGCGCGTTGTCCATATATTTTAGATGTTTAAGGCGGGCAGGGATGCCCGCTCCACAAGAGTTGATGTTATGTATTTTTATATTACAATATAATACAAAATGGTTTTGTAAAAGAGAGTAAAGATTGCTATTAGTGTTTCCGTAACAGAGGTAAGTTAAAAATAATTCAGCGGCTGAATGGGGGAAGTATTATGAGTTACCAGCGTCCGGTTCTGTCGATTCCTCAATCAAACCAGGATAGGCGAGTTAACGAGATAGCGATTGCTGGACTAGTAGCATTATTTGTAATTGCTATCTATGGGTGGTTTGTATTGCCTGATACTATACCAGTGCATTTTGGGTTTGATGGGCGCCCGAATGCTTGGGGCAGTAAGCGGATATTATGGATGTTGCCCGGTTTAGCTTTGTTTTTTTACGGGTTTTTAACTTATTTAAATAATGAACCGCACAAGTTTAACTACCTTGTTCCAATTAATGAAAACAACGTGCGGCGCCAGTATGCAATTGCGCTATCAATGTTGAACTGGTTAAAAGTAGAGTTGATATGGATATTTGCTTTTATGGAGTGTTTAATGTACAGTTTGGCAACTTCACAGAGTTTTAGCTGGGGAGTTTGGTTTGTACCTGTGTTTTTCCTGGTTGTGCTTGGGACGGTTAGTTATTGGTTGCGTCAGTCTTTGATGGCACGGTAATTTGGCAACGGATGTAACGGATGTAACGGATGAGTTATTGGTGATAAACAAAATCTTGTTCTTAAAAACTAATTATCCGTTACATCCGTTCATAATCCGTTGCCTAGAGTTTTAGGAACCAACGGCGCCGATACATAGCGTAAAGAATTACCCACCAAAATAAGACCATTGTGATGGCAAAGAATAAAGAACCGTTTAATGCTCCTGCCCAAGAGGCAAATAAGTTTTCATAAATCCAAGCGGATGTAGATGGCGCCTTTTCTCCGACTCCAATTTGGGTTTTATTGAGTACCCTAGCGAACAAACCTGAACCAACGAATAGAAAAATTGCGTTTAACCCCATTACTTCCAAAGGGAAACCCAAACGCTTTAAACCTCGAACTTCGATTAATTCATAGCACAACGCTAATAATAGTAATGCCCATCCAGCGGTATAGACTACATAAGAACTAGTCCATAGCTGTTTATTAATTGGGAAGATTAATCCCCAGAAGTGTCCAATAAGAATAGAGATTAAACCAAAAATAGCAAGATTAACACTAGTACGGCTTTTTACTTGTTGAATACGTAACCATGCACCTGTAAAGTATCCAAATAAGACTGTGACTACAGCAGGTAATGTACTAAATAACCCTTCTGGATCAAAGGGGCCTCCTTTATATAGATGTGTCCCTAAAATCAATCTATCTATATAACCTCCTAAATTTCCCTCTGGTGTTAGATTTCCTGCACCGTAACCAGGAACTGGAATTAATTGCATTGCTGCCCAGTAGCCAATTAATATAAATCCTGAGAGTACCCACAGTTGGCGCCGCTTCAAATTCAAGACAGCGAAGCTAGCCAGCACGTAAGCTAAACTAATGCGCTGTAATACACCCATAATTCTTAGCTTACCAAAATCGATAGGCGCCCCTTTTAAAATTAAATCTAACAAAGGTGAGAAAATCGCCAATAATAAACCAAAACCGAACAATAATAAACCACGACGGAGAATACGCCAATAAACCTTACTATCGGGGCGATTCTCATCAGTATACTTGGCAAAAGAAAAAGCCATCGCCACACCTACAATAAACAGAAAAAAGGGAAATACCAAATCTGTAGGGGTACAACCATGCCAAGGTGCATGTTCAAGCGGAGGGTAAATATACTTCCAGCTACCCGGATTATTCACCAGTATCATTGAAGCTATTGCAATTCCTCGAAATACATCTAGCGAAACAAGACGTTTAGTATTTGATGTGATTTTTGTCATTTATGTTTATCAAGTAATAAATTTGTCAAAATCATTATGTGTATCCGTGGCACATCTGTCTTCAGATGGGCGTCTATTTGTATCTCGCCCGTGCGTGTATTTTAAACTGAAAATTTTGTGAATATCAAAGCCACTATTTTAAGCGGATTGTTTCTTCTGGCAGCTACCTTGCCAGCTCAATCTCAGCAACCTCAACCCCAGTTAAAACAAGTTCAACCAGCAACCCCAGTACAAAATATTACTCCCCCACTTCCAACAAGAGAATTTCGGGGTGTATGGGTTGCTAGTGTAGCAAATATTGACTTTCCCTCTCGATCTGGACTCAGTACAGACCAACAAAAAGCCGAACTGATTGCTATTTTAGATAGAGCCGTACAATTAAAGCTCAATGCAATAGTTTTTCAAATCCGTCCAATGGCTGATGCTTTATACGCATCACCATACGAACCTTGGTCAGAGTTTCTCACGGGTAAAATGGGGCAAGCACCGCTACCATATTATGACCCTCTGGAATTTGCGATAACAGAAGCTCGCAAACGCGGTTTAGAATTACATGTTTGGTTTAACCCTTACCGCGCGAGTCATGTTCAATCAAAATCACCCGTTTCTCCGAACCATATAACTAAAACACGTCCAGATTTAGTTAGAAAATATGGTAAATATATGTGGTTAGACCCAGGAGAAAAGGAGGTTCAAGACTACTCGTTAAAAGTCATGATGGATGTGGTCAACCGTTATGATGTAGATGGTATAACTATTGATGATTATTTTTATCCTTATCCGGAACGAAACTCTAAGAAGCAAAATATAGAATTTCCTGATGAAATCAGTTATTCAAAGTATCTACGTTCCGGAGGTAAACTAAATCGCAACGACTGGCGCCGAGATAATATTAATACATTTGTTCAAAGACTATATCAAAGTGTTAAAACCGCTAAACCTTGGGTAAAAGTCGGTATTAGTCCTTTTGGTGTTTGGAAACCTGGATATCCTGCACAGATATCCAAAAATGGGGGTTTTAACCCTTATGAAGAAATATATGCTGACTCTAGAAAATGGTTGACAGAGGGTTGGTTAGATTATTTTTCCCCACAGCTATATTGGAAAATTGAACAAACAGCGCAAAGCTATCCAGTACTATTGCACTGGTGGCAGAGCCAAAACATTAAAAACCGCCATCTTTGGGCATCAGTTTACACTAGTAGAGTTGGAAACCAAGAGGATCAAAACTGGAATCCTAACGAAATAGTTTATCAAATCAAAAGCACGCGCGGTATACTTGGCGCCAGTGGTAACATACACTTCAGTATGAAACCGTTGATGCAAAACCGTTCAGGACTTTCAGATTTATTATTGCAGAAAAGCTATGTAACTCCAGCATTAGTACCAGCATCACCCTGGCTAAACAATATAGCCCCTACTAAGCCAATAGTGAATACTCAGAAAAACGCTCTTACCAATATTACTCAACTTACTTGGACAGCAACAGGTAAACAACCAGTATCATCATGGGTATTACAAACAAAAACAGGAAACGAATGGAAGACAAATATCTTACCAGCTAATCAAAACTCATATCCATTAACAGACATTAATGTTGACACAGTTGCTGTATCTGGTGTCAGTCGTTATGGAATACAAAGTCCAACTACTATAATCAACATAAAATACTAATCGTAAGGTGGGCACTGCCCACCATACAAATTAAAAATTCATTTTAATCAAAAATAGCGGCGCCAAGTTTACCAAAATAGAAATAGGTTGCCAGTATCTAATTCGGTATTGATGCATCGAGCGTGACACGAAGGGAAATAGTGGATAAAACGTAACTGCTAGTAAAAAACAGAACGTCACAGACCACAGTAGCGAATGATATTTCATGACCAGAACAGCTTGCTAGTAAGTATACAAGTAAATTAGGTATATTAATTTACTAATGATTCATAACACTGATTAGATGAAAGTGAAAAGAGGGTGACAGTCCTCCAGGGGGATTAGTATTTTAGGCTAAAGAACTTAATCAACTTCCGTATAAAGGCTTAAATAAAAGAATTTCTCATATCTGGCTGAAGAATGAAGCACTAGAGGCTAATCATGAGTGTACTAGAAGGGTAAGGCACATGAAATCAACTTAATTCGGAAGGGAACGTAAATGTTTTACCACACCAAGAAACTTCAGTATTTTAAGCCGCCCACAAAGCCAGATGCAGTTTATGCAAAGAAGGTTCAGGAACTCATTGGTGGGACTTTTGGAGAAATGACTGTGATGATGCAGTATTTATTCCAAGGGTTTAACTGTCGCGGCCCAGCTAAGTATCGCGATATGTTACTTGATATCGGTACTGAAGAAATTGGTCACATCGAAATGCTCGCAACAATGATTGCTCATCTTCTTGATAAGGCGCCTATCAAGGTGCAAGAAGAAGGAGCAAGCGACCCAGTTGTTGGCGCCGTAATGGGTGGCACAAATCCGCGCGATGTAATCATGGCGGAAGCAATGGCAATGAATCCACAACATTTAATTGTTTCAGGATTAGGTGCAACAGCAGCAGATAGCGTTGGTTATCCTTGGAACGGTCGATTCATCATAGCCAGTGGTAACTTAATGGCTGACTTCCGCTCGAACCTTCATGCGGAATCACAAGGGCGCTTACAAGCGGTGCGAATGTATGAAATGTCTGACGACCCAGGTGTAAAAGACACACTGTCGTTTATGATTGCGCGCGATACAATGCACCAAAACCAATGGTTAGCAGCACTTGAAGACTTGAAGTCAGATGGACTAGAAGACGCACCAGTCCCAAGTTCCTTCCCATTAGAATTGGAAAAACGCGAATATGCTTACCAATTCTGGAATCATTCTGAAGGAACAGACAGTGCAGAAGGTCGCTGGGCAAAAGGTCCTTCAATGGATGGAAAAGGCGAATTTGAGTATATTGAAAACCCACAACCACTTGGTCCAGAACCTCAACCTCCACAAGTTGACCCACGTCTACACGGTACACCGATTGACCCGTCAATGAATACTACTACAATGTCATCACCTGGTGGCACGTCGATGCCATCTGATGGAATAGTAAAAGAGATTGACAAACGAAACAGACAATAAGGATGTGTGACTAAATTGTGGAATTGTCATTACATTCTGAAATTGCCATTAGATTGTGGAATGGGCAGAGAAAGCCCGTTCCAAACCTACCCCACAAGAAAATTTTAGATATTCGCCAATTGTTGTAGAGACGCGATTAAACCCTTGTCTCTACATCGTTTTAAACAGACCACTAGTAGAGTTTAAAGATGTATATTTATTAAAATTTAGTACATTTGTTCAAGCAAAATAATTAATAAGTTGTCTCATGAAAGCCAAAGTTTATATAGAAACTTCGGTAATTAGTTATTTAACTTCCCGTCCTAACCGTGACGTTGTTATCGCAGGACATCAACAAACTACCCGAGACTGGTGGGAAAATCGAAGAGAAGCATTTAACCTTGTTGCGTCGCAACTAGTTATTCAAGAAGCTAGTGCTGGAGATACAATTGCAGCCCAAGAAAGGCTTAAAGCATTGTCTGAGGTAGAATTGCTTGAAACTACAGAAGAAGCGGTATCACTAGCACAAAAAATGATTGAAACAGGGATACTACCTAAAAAAGCTGCTGAGGATGCGCTACATATTGCGATTGCAGTCACAAACGGGATAGATTATCTATTAACCTGGAATTGTAAGCATATTGCAAACGCGGTCATTCGTAGGCAGGTTGAACGTGTTTGTCGTTTAAGCGGTTATGAACCAGTTACTATTTGTACACCAGAAGAACTTTTGGAGATGTAAAGTAATGCAAGAAGACTCTATTGTGCAAGAAGTAAGACAAGTGCGAGAAGCCCATGCGGCTAAATTTAATTACGACCTGTGGGCAATTTACCACAATATAAAAGAACAAGAAAAAAAAAGTGCTAAAACTTTTGTTTCTTATTCTCCAAAAAATATTCAACCTAGTGAGGAGATTAAAGCCTAATTTTTCCCTTTTAGTCTTGGGTGTTAGTATCGCAAATGCTCTATACTTATTAAGTAGGATATAAAGTGCTTAGTTATTTAAAGGAATTTTAACAATGACTCAAGCAGCACCAAAAATTATAACTATTAATGAGTTTATTAAACAATACGGTGATAACGAGCGTTACGAGCTAATCGATGCAGAATTAATTGACATGGAACCGACCGGGCCACATGAACAGGTTATAGCTTTTATTGGGCGAAAACTTAATGTGGTGATAGACCAACAGTATCCAGATTATTTTATTCCACATCGATGTCTCATTCAGCTTCTGGGAGTAGACACAGCTTTTCGCCCTGACGTGGTTGTATTAGATAGCAATAATTTATCAAATGAACCGTTGTGGCAAAAAGAACCTGTAATTACGCTGGGAAGCACAATCAAATTTGTTGTAGAAGTTGTAAGTACCAACTGGCAGAATGATTACGCGCGTAAAGTTGAAGACTATGCAATGCTAGGTGTAGTTGAGTATTGGATTGTAGATTACCTTGGCATTGGGGGAAGAGAATACATAGGTAAACAGAAACAACCAACAATTACAATTTGTACTTTAAATCAGGATGAGTATCAAAGGCAATTATACCGAAATGAAGATACGCTAATTTCAACAACTTTTCCAAATCTTAGATTAACAGCTAAACAAGTCTTTGAATCAGCAAAATAAAAATCTAGGTATCTGTAAGGTGGGCAGTGCCCACCATATCAAGGTTTACAATGACTTAAGCACCATCAAAAACTATAAGTGTTGATGAGTTTATAGTCTTTGAATCGGTAAAAGATGTAGTAAGTAACATATTTTCACAGTATATAACCATCATTAAAGTCTTTAGCTTCCACAATAACCGATGTGTCACGTAGGATAAGCCGGACGACAGCCTGCCCTTTAAATAGCTACACAGTTAAAATTGAAATATTATATGCAGGTATTCTTGAATCGCTTGTAGCTAAGGTTAAACCCTCTAATATAGCTTGTGCGACTAACATACGGTCGAATGGGTCATCATGGTGACGTGGCAAAGCACCTGCTTCCAACGCATGAAATATATTAATTTGTAGCACCTCAAAAGCGCACGCCACTAAAACTTCAGGTAGGTTATCTGGAGAACTTAACTTACCCAACGCCTTTTTAATTGCAATTTCCCAAACGGTTGCTACACTCACAAAAACATGATTGTGCGGATCGACTATTAAGTCTCGAATTGCAGAGGGTAACTTTGGATCGTCTGCTAAATACCAAATCAAAACGTGGGTATCAAGTAACAATTTCATTCCATTTCACCTGCAAAAGCTGCTGCTATTGATTCAGGTAGCACATCAAAATCGTCAGACATATGTACTTGACCCCGCCACAGTCCATAGGGACGAGGCTTTTGATCTTGGAGAGAATCATTTGGTCTGTCAAGCTGTACTATTTCTTCTCCTGCTTTTTTGTGGCTATTTTCCTCTCTAATCACTTTCTGAACAATCTTGGTAATTAAAGTTTCTAATTCAGCCACTGTCAAATTGCTAATTGGATAGTTGGATGCTAACTGTTGATCTGTCATTTAAACCTCTATTCTATTGATCTACTTCAGCCCTATTTTAAATCACATTTGGGTTAGGGGTATAAATGGACTGCACGGGCGCCATATCAACGGGTGCTAAGTAGGTAGACTCAAATAAACAGAACTATGTAACGAAATGTAAAACTCCCAAAGTGCTTGCAATTGCTTCGTTTCACTCCGTTCCACTTGTGATGACATAGTTATAAATTTTTCCACCCACCTACTTACTTCGTGTTTTCAAATGCTTGTTTTGTAGCGCCGTTCTATGCTCCGAAGCTTCCTGTCGAGTTCGCGAAACCCATTCTTGAGAATCTTCACCGAAAAGCTGCATGGTGGAAGCCCCTGCGTTTACGCATGGGGAGGAAACCTGCATGTGCGATTTTAATCGCAGTTAAACGGGCGGTCGATAGCAAACACATTATTAATGTTAAACATAATTCTATATATACAATAATTATTTTTTTCCAACTCATGAGATATTTTTTAACTTTTCATAACTACTTAATATTAATATTTGTGAAAATATATTGTGAAAATCATCTTTGTTAGTACATAATAAAAAGAAAATATTAAATATTAAGGAGAGTGCTAAAGTGCAAGTGCGATGGAATTTTAAGCTCAAGCCAACCACTACTCAACAAAACCAAATGTCTCAGTGGTTGATTACGCTACGTAAACATCGTAATTATGCACTGCGGGAAAGAGAATTAGGGTACAATACAAACAATCAAAATATTACTGAACCAATTGTTTATGCATGGGGCAGTTGGTGTGACATTGAAACACATAATGAATATGGTTCATGTTGTCCACTAACTTGTCCAGTCATTAAACATGGTATAATTCCCAATGACTTAAAAATCGGAATTAAAGTAACAAAAGAAAAAGTAGATGCTAAAACTGGTGCAGTAATTAAACCAAGTGTAAAAGCATGGGATAGCGCATCTGGTATTCAATCTAAAGTAACAACACAACTACGTCATGATCGTCAAAACTTTGGTGATATTGATTCAGATGTTTTGCAACGTAACCTTGCTAACCTTGATACCGCATTTACCAACTTCTTTAAACATGGTCGTGGGTTTCCCAATTACCTGCGAGTGTTAAACTCATTTGAATATAAACCAGGTCGAGTTACATTAAATTCAATCAGAGATAATTACGCCGTTGCGTATTTACCTGGTATTGGTAATGTAAAATTCCACAACAGTCGTGATTTAAATAATATTAAGGAAATAAGAACTTGTACTATTAAGCGTTCGGGTGGCTATTGGTATATATCCATGTTGGTTAATATTCCTTATGTTATACCAGAACTAAAACCTGTTGAACAAGCCAAGTCGGTAGTAGGAATTGATGTTGGCATAAATAAATTTGTTGCAAAGAGTGATGGTTCTTTTATTGAAAATATAAGACCAGCGACTAATAGTAGAGTTGCACGTAGATTAGCAATGCGTCAACGTGCGGTAAATCGGAAGGTCAAGGGGTCAAATAATAAGAGAAAAGCAATTGAAAAATTAGCACTTACTCACCACAAGATATCCCAACAACGTGATGGTTATAATTGGCAAGCAGCATCCAACATAGTGAACACTGCTGATGTGATTGCACGTGAAGACTTAAATATCAAAAACATGGTTAAACGTGCCAAGCCAAAACACGATGGATTTGGGGGATATCAAAAAAATGGTGCCAGTCGTAAAACTGGTTTAAATAAAGTAATTCTTGATTGCGGCTGGGGTGATTTATTTGATAAGATTACATGGTTAGCGGTAAAGTCGGGTAAGCCAGTAATTTTAGTTAATCCCAAGCATTCAAGTCAGGAATGTCCGGCTTGCGGACACACCGATAAAAGCAATCGTGACGGTGAAAAGTTCGTGTGTACTCAATGTAGCTATACCGAACATGCCGACACAAAGGCGTCTCGCACAATCGCGAAACGTAGTGGATTAGTCTTCCCTAAAAATAATAAGACTCTACCCGTGGACGATGGGAAAGTTACGTCTAACAGTTATCAATCTTCATTGGTTGAGGTTAGAAACCATGCCTATGACCAGACGGTAATCCAGTTAACATTGTTTGATTTGGATGAATATCGTTCTGGCGACAAACGGAACATTAGGAAATACGGCAGAAATTCCTAGTGAATCCCCTAACTTTAGTTATGGGGAGATGTCAATCCAAGGATGCTTTTGGTTACAGTTGTGCTACGTGTTTAGTGATCACCTTGCCTAAGTGTTGCTTCATTTACTTGCACCCAGAAAGGCTGTATCTTCATTCTTCATCCATTGGATATGGTAGAGGTTTACCGCCCCCTACGAACTGGGCACGCGCGCGTTACCAGTTTTGAGCGCTTTGGTGGGACAGGACTGTATTCTGCCTCATCAGTATTTTTAATTTTTTCTAGAGGTACATTTGACATATGGCTCAAAATGTCAGATTAAAATCACCTAAGAATATTTTTTCATATTAATATACTCTGCAGCCTTTTTCGGTGAGAGCTTAACGCTTGAGTTATTACTGCGGATATAGAAAATCTCCTCTTCCTTACCATTTTTATCTTTCATCTTTATCCAAACAGGGCTTAGTGATGGTTGGACAGCAAGGCGACATACATCTTTCCCACTTACTTGATGAAAAGTGATGCGGAAGTGACTACCAAATTGTTGTCCTATCTCCCTTAATAACAGGTCATTGTTCAAAAACAGCATATAACCGTCATTGTTCTTCTTTTTGAAAGTTTGATAATCATTATCTAAACCAAGAGGTTTGCCATCGTCATCAATTCCAATCAATAAATTTCCGCCATTGGTATTTAAGAATGCTGCAACAGTTTTAAATATTTCATGTTCCATTGCTTTATCTTGCTTGTTGTCTCGCAAATTCCAACGCGCGGTAGATTTAAATTCGATTAGGTCATTCTCTCCTTGTTCTATTAATGCAACAACTTCAGTATCTCCAGATATAGGCGCCAATGTTCGATATGCAGCTAAGGCATCTTGTTTGACTTGTTCTGGAACAATGGGGAAGGTGCTGAGGATATATTCAAATTCTTCTTCGGTTAAACCGTAGAGGTGAGCTATCATTCCGTCAAGTTCCGCCCGGAGCTTTGCTCTTTCGCTTTCATCGGTGGCGCCGTTTGCATGGGAACCTAGTCCAACTTCCTGCGCGAGTTCATCAAATTCAGGAGTAGTGCAGATGAGTTTTGCCGCGCGTTCTACTATTTCGCTGAAGTAGGGGGCACCTTCTGTTAGACGTGGAACAGGTAATTGGTAAATGTAAAACATATTTATGTTAGCCGATACCATTTGCCGAGCAGAAAAATCAAGTACAAATGAATTAAAAATAGCTTGAGCAACAACTATTTCAGTACTTGATATTTGAGCTAGTTCTGAGGAAACCAAGACTGAATTACCACAGAAGACGTTCTTTGGTATAGCACCAACAATAAGTGTTCTTGCATCTGTATTCCTGGCTATAGCTCTAAAGCCTAAACGGTAACTTTGATAATCTAACTTCTGAGCTTTATCATTGCCATTTTTTCCTAATATAACTTTCCTCGCTTCCTGCTCATCTACCCAGTATCTTGGGGGAGCAAATTTATGGGTAAATTGATGAACCATCTTACCTTCATAAAGTGGAAATCTTCCCTTTGCTAGTTGCTGCTTGAATAAATGACTATCGTTAGTCATGTCAAATTCACGAGTTAAACGTAAGTTCCACTTGTCATCTATCTTTTCCCCTAGCAAGGGGAACTTGAGCATTTTCTCAGCGATGTGAACATCTATATTGTTCTTAAACTCCATCACTGACAGAGAATCAGGTGATAGTTTCCGTACCATATCAATAGTAATCGACAAACTACCATTACTAGGAAATCTTTGAAGTTCTTGTACATCATGGCGCATAAAAGCAGATGGAAATTTAGTTGTTGTTCCACCTTTTGCAAAGGTAAGGATAACAATTTTAAAACTACGATGAACACCCTCAAATACTTCTCTACGATTTTCAAGGCAAAATAAACCTGTAAGGCTTGTTTGATTAAACAACATTTCTCGCAGTTGCTTGGCGCCTAGGTCAGTATATATACCACTAGGAATTACAATTCCACACTCACCGCTTGGACGTAAAAGGTTAAAACACTGTTCTAGGAAAAGCTTGTAGAGATTAATATCTGTCCCTGCTTTCTTGCCGTTAACGATAGAAATCTGATTTTTGTATTGCTCTGCTGAACGATAGTAAGCACTAACATAAGGATATTGACTCTGATACTCTAGCCAAGCATCTGCAATCTCAGGATTTTTTAAAAGTAGATTCTGCTCTTTTTCAAAAGCTTTGATATCCATTTTGTTCTTTGTTACTAAATCATTATGCTGGGCGAAGAACTCTTTTGCTTGTGGTTTGAATATTTCCCAAGGGGGATTTGTGATAATTGCGTCAAAACCACCCCGTTCTAAAACTTTATCAAAGTGATAGCCCCAGTGAAAAGGTTTTAAAGCTGCAATATCATCTATTTTCAATATACGCTTCTTAGGTTTGCCAGTTAATTGAACTTCCTCGTATTTAATACCCAGTTTTTGACTAAATTCATCCAACAGCAAAGAATTTAACTTTTCTTGTGATTTTTTATTTAGGTTTTCGATGTGTTTACGCAGGTTTAACAATCTTGCGTCTTGATGAGTTCCTTCATCACCAGTAGCTAATTTTTCCTCACCGGGAATAAATGCGTGTTTCTTGTACAATTCAATTGACTGATTTTTGTCTTCTAGAATAACTTTGTACTGGTTTGCGGCTAAAGACTGTAAAAGATTACCTTGTTTAGAATTTCCCACGGTGTCAAAGGCAGTTTCATCGACTTTGATTAATCCGATCAGCGAATTACCTGCCATTATATTAAAGTCAATATTAGGTAGTGGTTCTAATTCGTTTACATCATGGGCAGAAGATACTAAAGCTAAGAATAAACGTAGTTTTGCGATTTCTGTTGCTTCCTCCATGATGTCTACACCATAGAGGTTATCTGTGACGATACGTTTTTTGATATAATATGGTAGTGATTGATGTTTTTGTTCGAGTTGTTTGATTTCTATCTTTAAGTTCGCATCACCCATTAGTTTAATAGTACCAATCACTGCACTGTAAACTTGAATTAGGGTTTTCATTGCGGCAATAAGAAAGGCGCCACTTCCGCAAGCGATATCTAAAATCGATAAGTTGGGGAGAATATCATTAAACAGTAAACGGCAGATATTAGCATCCAATTTTAGGAATAAATCGTTAATATCTTCAAATGATTTATACTTGTCTGAAATTGCATCGTTAACACGGTCTACAATTAACTTGTGAATTGTTCTATCACAAAGATACTCGGTTATTTGCGGCCGAGTATAGTAGGCGCCAAATGCTTTCTGGTTAATATATTTTTCAAATATGTACCCTAGAACGTCAGGGTTAATTTCATCGTCTTTACCTTCTGGGGTGTCGTCTAAATTCCAAGAGTAGCGCGCAAATAAGTCTAAAACTTTTTGAAACGCTTCATCAGCTATTTTGATATTATACTCTTGCTCGATGCGATGCTTTAAAAATAATCCACCATTTAAATACTTAATATTCCCGACTAATGCCTGTACAGAGGGGTCACGGTCAATTTCTGGTTTAGCAAAGGATTCAAAAAATAAGACTTTGAGAAAATCACTGTAGAATAAATCTTTACCGCGCTGTTTGCTTGACTCTAATTTATTTTGTAGATATTCTAAATCACCATTTGGTTTATTATCACATTTATCAATAAAGCCTTTACGTTGGAGGAAGTAAACAAACATCAAACGGTTTAAGATAACAGAAGTATACCAACGTCTATCATTTTCGTTATTAATTCCTTTAACGTAACCCAAAAACTGCTTATGTTCTTCTTGAAAGTCTTTATAAAATTGTTTTGTGACTCGTTCGACATCAAAAGCTTTTTGCAGTCTATGGGCAATCTTGACAACTGATAAGCTATCATCTTCAAGTTCAGTAATATCAATTACTAAAGCACCCAACTTACTTAAGAATAAATCGCCAGGTTGCCCTTTTACATATAAATGGTCACGTGTGGAGACGCGAATATTCGCGTCTCTACCTTCTCGCTTTACCCAATACCAAAGACTGCGAGTACGTGTTACATCAATGAAAATGAGTAGGTTTTCGGCTTTTAATTGAGTAACTTGATGATGAATGGCAGTACGAACTTTCGCTTCAGGAATGGCGCCATCATCTGATGTAACTTCAAAAACAGCTACACCCGATACCTCAGCGATACATTTATAGTTATAAATTTTCTCGTCAATTTCCACCTGCACTGCTTTTGTACGTGTTGGTTGTGACCAACCTAACTCCTCTATAAATAAGTCCTCGAATTGAAAGTTATATAGCAAATCCCGTGTGCGCTGGAAATTGAGTGCCATGATATACCTACCCTGTCCGATAACAATAGAATTTTTTGTAGAAATTAATCAGCATTAGCATTAAAAAATTTGCCCATAGACCTAAGTCTTGGAGCGATAATACTGTTTCTGTAATAACCCTTATGGCACCTTCTCCGGCTCAGTTATTTTGCTTACTTGTAAATACTGAGTATAAGTCGCTATACTAATTTCAACAGCCGACTTCCGGATAAGATTTGAGTGTATAAAAATGATTTTGAAATTTTGCGCCGATGTTAAACCCTCTAATCTATAGTCAGCATATGTTTGAGTAACGCGCGGAAATTACTTACGCAAATCAACGCTCTACGTAAAATAGCCGATGTCAGATGGATCGGCAAGTTCGATTTGTTACAAATTTAACAACATGATTTAAGTATTTATGCTAAATAGTGGCTCTTTGATAAGATAAATTATTATGACATTTGTATATACAAACGTCAATGAAAGGTATATTGACATTTGTATATACAAGTATTAAGATCAATGGATAAACAAATATCTGGTTTTGACTGGGATGATGGGAATTTACAAAAGTGTCAGAAGCATGGAGTGTCAATAGAAGAAATTGAGACTTTATTTCTGAGCCAAGTTTTGATAAGCCCAGATTTAAAACATTCTCAGTCTGAAGAAAGATTTATTGCGATAGGGAAATCTAGAAAGGGAAAATATATTTTCGTAGCATTTACCTTTCGTGACAAAGAAGGCGAAATATTTATTAGACCAATCAGTGCCAGATATATGAGAGATAAAGAAGTACAAAAATATGAAGAAAATCTTACCTAAAATGATGACTGATGAAGACGCAGAAAACTTGCTAGAGCAAGACTTATCCGAATATCTTCATGAAGATAACTTCAAACCTGTAAGTTTTGAATTCAAACCTAAAGACAAAAATGTAAACATTCGTATTTCTGAAGAATTATTAGAAAAAGTTAAAACTGTTTCTAAAAAAGAGGGTATACCCTACCAAAGGTATATTCGTAGAGCAATAGAAAAGTCTTTAGGTGAATAATTAATCCTTGAGCAGAGTTTAAATATATGTTGTGTAGGATAAGTGTCTCGCCTGTCCTATAACTGATTTTAACGGCATTTTATATTTATATATAGTTATGCGCTCACAAAAGCTGCTAACCATTAGCTTTAAAAAATCCCCCCTAACCCCCCGCTCCGGAGGCTACGGTATACACACATCTTTCATAACCCTCTTCTTTTCCCCTCTTCGTGTACGAGTGTGTCAAAGTGGTTTATCTATTTAAGGAACCACAAAGGGCACAAAGGACACAAAGGAAGAGAAGAAAGAAAAGAAAATTTTGTTTTAGAAACTTGTGTATACACTGTAGCTTGGTAAGGGGGGAACAAGAGGAATTATTAGCCCCCCTTCCACGCGCTCTGTTGGGGGGATCAATTTTACTTTTCCTCAAATAATCCTAACGAACAAATAATTTGAGGTTCGCGCTTTTCTATTTCTTCGCTGACGATGCACAAACGGTCATCCATCCGTAAGGCTACTACTAACTCTGCTAATTGTTGGTTGCTAATGCCGCTTCTTAATTGGCGATTTAATGTATCAATTGCAGATTGTCTTAACGGGTAACGATATATATCATCTATTGCTTTTAGTAGTTCTTCGGTGACAAATATAGTACCCTTCATTTCTTGGACGTAACTTTTTAATCTTTCGTAACTGCGGAATCTGGCGCCTGATGGTCTTCCTAACTGACCACCCATGTTTTTTTCTTCTTCTGCTAAAAGTTCGGCGCCTGTTTTAACTAGTTGGTGATGCTGTTTATCTCTAGGTATTGCTGGAGTATTTTCATCACAAGCTGCCATTTTTAACACAGCTAGTTGCGATTGAGTAACGCTATTTCCTTCTCTGTCAATGTAGATTAAAGAATCATTCCCTTCAGTAGTCTTCATGTACATTAACACGCCCTCTGGCTGCGTAGTTTGGGGAATATGCGCGCGGGTGGAATATACTACGTTGGGCATTTCTTCAATTATCTTTTTTAATGCTTGATTTTCATCTGTGGCTTTTTTCCATATTTGAAAAGCTTCTGATGTTAAATCTACTTCTGTATCTTCTTCGCCATCCAAAATTCCTGATTTTTCATTATATAAATCAACAATTACCTGCGTCTCGTCATCCTCAAAAAATGTTTCATCAGTTCCGACAACTTCGGCATTTTCTTGTAGTCTTTGTTTGAGTCTTAAGCGTAAATTAATAATACGTTCTACACCCTCTGCTGGTAGAAAAGAATAACAAAGAATTTTTTCGGCATTTTGCCCTATTCGGTCAACACGTCCTGCTCTTTGAATTAGTCTAATAATAGCCCAAGGCAAATCCCAATTTACTATAATCGCACAATCTTGTAAATTATGACCTTCACTCAAAACATCGGTGGCTATTAAAATACGTAATTCGTCATTATATGATACTTTATCACGCTTTCCATTACTTATTGGGCTGAACCTTCCTGTTAATCCCGTAGGGTCTTTTGCTTGTCCTGTTACTCCTGCGACGTTAGTAATATTTCTTGCCTGCAAATTATCTGTAATGTAGCGTACTGAGTCAGCAAATTGTGTAAAAATCAATACTTTTTCGTTTGGATGAGTTTCTGCTAAAAGTTTGACCAAAGCATCTATTTTATCATCTTGGTTTGGTTTCCATTCTCCAATTTCTTGCAGTACACTAATTAACGCTTTAGCATCGGCTAGTAAATCCTTTTTTAGCTTTTTGACATCAAACAACGTTGAACGTAACCACTTAAAACGCTTTTGATAACGAGTCACATACTCTTGATAAATAAACTCAGCTTTTTTACGCAAACCCTTCTCTATTGAAAACCTCTCCCCCAACCCCTCTCCTAGAAAAAGAGGGGAGCTAATGTACTCCCCCCTCTCCTCTATAGGAGAGGGGGGTAGGGGGGAGAGGTCTTCTTCAATATCAAATAAACTTGCTACGATTGAATCTGAATCTTCATCACTGTTACGAGTATCTAATAAATCAGCGTCTTGAGTTCCAATGGGAATATCAAAGTTGTTTTCTAAAGCATATAAATATATAAAATTCCGTAAAATATGGCGTTGAATTGATTGAATAAAAGCAAACCCGCTACTTTCTAACCGTTTAAATAAATTAGTCCGGGAAAAACCCATTAGTCGGCGCCCACCTCGAAATAAGCCATTAAGCTGACGTTGTTCTGACTCTGTAATAGCTTTTGATTTAGTAGTTACATAATTTCCGAGTCCATAACGTGGCAAATTTAACTGGTTAATTACTTCGACTACGGCTTCAGAATAAAGGCGAGAATAAGAGTCATTGTCAGCTTCTAAAGTAAATTTAATAGTACGGGGTATACGGTCTGGGAAATATGAGCATGTTTTGTCGGCAAATTCTAAATATTTACGTCCTGTATCATCAGTGTGAGCATAGTTATCTTTAATAAACGAACGTGTTCGCCGCACCATATAACGTTTCATTAACTCTCGCCAGTCATCGGTATGTTCGCTTTTCTCAAATGCAGCCAGAGATTTAACAGAACATTGATGTTTTCTGATAAATTCTAATTCTCCTAACGAACCACCACCTAGTTCGTTTATTAAAGCTTCTGGTCTAAAACCTAAATCTTGGTCTTCGGGAACAAATAGCCGTAGTTGAGCAGAAAGGTCAAGATAAGTTTTATTGTAAGGTGTTGCGGAAAGTAATATACATTTGCTTTCGTTGGCGCCAATATATTCTGCTATAGCTCTATATCTTTTACCATCACGATTACGTAAATTATGACTTTCGTCGATTAATACAACTCTGTAACGCCGTAATTCTGGTAGCTGGTTTTGCACGTTACTAATTGGCATCACTTTGGCATATAATCGATAATTATCAACATATTCTTGCCACATTGATACTAAGTTTTTAGGGCAAATAATCAGCGTTTCTAAAAAACAATCTTCTTGTAATATCTTAGCCAGCGCAGTTCCCACCAAAGTTTTTCCCAACCCGACAACATCCCCTACCAGCACACCACCACGTCTAGTAACATGACGCGCGGCTAGTTGAACTGCTGCTTTTTGAAAATCAAATAGATTATTAAACTCGTTAGGAATCCTAAATTCTGATAAACCAGCAATTGCTTCATGAGATAAATGGTAAGCAATTTTTAAGTAAATATGATAAGGAGCTATTAACTCTTCCCTAGCCCAACTATTATCAATTATTTCTGCAAGCTCTTTAGAAATATCAATACAGCCGTAATCTTTCCAACGGTCATCAAACCATTTTTGCAGTTTATTACAAGCGTCATGGTCTAAAACATCAACATTTAATTCCCCTTGTTTTCTCAGTCCTGCTAAAGTTAAATTACTACTACCCAAAAATCCAACTATGGGGCTATTAGGGTCATTACGGTGAACGAGGTATAACTTAGCGTGGAGGGGATGAGCTAAAAACAGCTTGATAACTACTTTCTTTGTTTTCAGTTGGTGACTTAAACGACGTAACCCCGCTTCATCTTCATTTGTCGGCGCCCCGATGGTAAGCTGGTCTTTAAACTCAGCCGCTATCTTTTTTTTGAAGCGAATAATAGTACTATTATCAAGGCGCCCTTCACCACTACCAAGGGTAAATGCTGTATGTACCTCATCACTAGGTAAACCCTGCATTCCCACCAATAAACGACAACAAGAAGTTTCCCCACCTATATACTGCTCGATTAAATCGTCAAGTTTACGCCATCCTCTGAGGTTAAAGTAACCAACGCAAAAATCCGCGCGGTACGAAACTTTGAGCGTGTCTCGTAAAGTAGGCAACAGTTGTAAGTCGATGTTGTCAAAAATGCGTGGCATGAGTTCATACCCAGTTGGAAGTTGTTAGTGAGCTTGTGGTGCTTTATGAGTATAAACTCTTAAAATATTTTTTACAAAATGAGTTAAATAGTTGATATTTTTACATGGTAGTCTTGTGTGGGTTAGCTTCCACTATATAGCTTTCACAGTTTTTTAGCCTTTTTACCAACAGTCATCGTTGTGAGCCTTATCCTAAAAGTTCCCACTATTAATGACAAGCCAAAAGACTTTGACTGTTTGTTCCAACTATGGCAGCAAGTCCCAGGAAATGCAAAGGAAGTAATATTTGATTTCTCTAAGTGTCACTTTTTGAGACAGAATGCTGTTGCATTTTTAGGTGGCCTAGCTCGGCTCATCGAGTCACGAGGCGGTAAAGTCATATTTGACTGGGATACAGTAAAAAGGCACGTTTGCATGAACCTTAAGCAAAACGGCTTTCTTTACGCATTTAATGGTGCTGATGAACCTTGGCAAGGTAATTCCATCCCTTATAGAGAAGACCTATCTCAAGATAGAGATGGTTTAATTCACTATTTAGCCGAACAGTGGCTTGGTAGAAACTGGGTTCATATAAGTGATTATCTGAGAGCTTTGATTGTTGGGACTACTTGGGAGATTTATGCAAACGCTTTTGAGCATGGGCAAACAGATATTGGTGTGTTTAGCTGTGGGCAGTACTATCCGAAGCTACGCGAACTGAAACTGACTGTGGTTGATTTTGGCGTGGGAATCCCCGATAATGTACGTGATTTTCGTAAAATCCCTAACTTGCCAGCAGAGCAAGCATTGCAATGGGCTTTCCAAAAAGGTACAACTACTAGAACTGGAAATGTAACGGGCGGTATCGGTCTTGACTATTTAAAAAAATTTGTTCATATAAATAAGGGAAAACTTCAAATTTTAAGTCATGATGGATGTGCGACAATAGATAAGGAACAAGAAGTTTACGAAATTAAACAAACTTTTTTTGGAGGAACACTGGTAAACATCACACTCCTGTGCGACGAGTCGTATTACGCCTTGGGCTTTGAAGCCGATGATGAGCCGTTGTTTTAAGGGAGAGGAAACAAAACCATGAGACACGAAATTCTGAATTTAGTAGGCAAAAACTGTATTACACCTGGCGATGGTCAAAAGGTGTATGAGCTTGTTCATCCAGAACTATTAGCAGATCAACCTGTAGAGCTTGACTTTGCTGGAGTAAAAATTTTTGCTTCTCCCTTCTTCAACTTCGCAATTGGGCAACTGCTGAGAGATATCGAACCGGAAAACCTCAATCGTCTTTTAAAGGTGTCTAACCTCAACCAAGTTGGTAAGCAAATACTCAAGTTGGTGATTGAAAATTCAAAGCGGTATTACTCAGACCCAGATTTTCGTAATAGAGTAGACCAAGTTATCAGCGAGCAAGCTAATACCCTTTAATGCCAGTTAATTACATAGTTCAGGCTGAGATAGTCGATATTCGATCTGATTATCCAAAAAAAGAAGATATCTTTTTAATAGATACAAATGTTTGGTACTGGCAAACCTACACTAATGCCAGTACAAATTCTCGCCCCTATCAGATTACTGATTACCCTTCTTATGTAGCGAACGCCATTGCTGCTGAATCGTTACTTTTATACTGCGGTCTTTCCCTTGCAGAATTAGCACATAATATCGAGCAAACGGAAAATAAAATATTTTCCCCAGCAATAAGACCTAAAGAATACCGCCACAACTTTCCAGCAGAGAGAGCAAAAGTTGTAGCGGAAGTCCAAGCAGCTTGGAGTCAAGTAATATCCACTGGAGTATGCACTGATATTATGGTTAGTGAAGATACGAGTAATGCTGCGTTAACGAGATTTCAAACTCAATTGCTTGACGGTTATGACTTGCTGATACTAGAAGCAATGGACAAAGCTGGAGTTACGCAGGTAATTACTGATGATGGTGATTATGTTACTGTGCCTGGGATTAAGGTTTTTACAGCCAATTCTGGCGCCATTGCAGCAGCAGTTAGTCAAGGTAAGTTGTTGATGAGGTAGAGTAAATCTGAAATATAAAATTGATTTACTATGCCTCTGCCCAATATACTATTTCTGATGCTTGACAGTTGATTGCAACACTATATATACCCGCATGAGATTGAAAATACTCATGCTGATAACGCAATTCCATTTTAATGGAATGTAAGAATATTTATAACTCAGTCCTCTATAAGAGGACTTACACTATTAGCATATTGGTTTTCAACCCTATGCGGGTTAAAACGCAGCCGAAATGTCTCCAATTACCTGTTGATTTTTTATAAGAATATATATAGTGCAATCTATATTAAATCTCCATAGAGTTATAAGACTAAATAATTTGTGCAGCAGGTTGCTGCACAATTGTCTGTGATTAAGTTTTAACAAGACCTAAAAATAGTCCAACAGCTTGCTGGACTATTTAGGAAAAAGAATTTTTAGCGCTATAAATACGCCTTTGTTAAGGGATAAAATGTAGAATTGCGTAATAGTTTATTTTCAAATCTTTGTAGAGACGCGTTCACGTAAACGTAAACGCAGTTTTCCCGCAGGGTAGTTTTCCCGAAGGGTAGTGTACCGCAGATAAATTTTTCTACCATAAGTGGATATTCTCCGGATAACTGAGAAGCTTCGCTTGCGCGTCTCTACATATGGCGCCTTTACATTTTGATTTTGATTTATATCCAAATTTAGGGGCGGGTTTACAAGTATTTTCGTTTATTACAAGCGTATCTGTTAACCCGCCCCTACCATGCTTCTGCCCAATATATTATTTCGGATGCTTGGGGGTTGATGGCGACGCCGTAACTGTCTCCGTGGTTCCATTGAAAATCTTTGCGACCCTTATCGTCGGCGCCTAATACCAAGATTTCATATTCAAAGGGAAATGTATTATCAGTGGTGTCGTCGCTGGTGTGGAAAAATGTGGTAGGTACGCCATTAGGCTTGTTGATATGCTCGTTTGTGTTACCACCTCTGAATTTATATTTGGCAGCTTGACGATATTGCGTTGCTAAAGTGGCTATTTTAGATTGTGGCTGTTTCATTCGTAATTGCAACACGTTACCCCCTTGCATGTACCCAGGTGAGTAAACAAAGCGGACCCCTGTAGCGTCAACAGGTATTTGAGTAGGAAAATGTTTTATCTGTGCTTGATTTAACCATAGCTTTGAGCGTACTTCTTGATAACGCCCTGTATCTTTAACTATTTGGTTTGCCTCGCTTTTATCCAGCGCGCGCGAGAGAAAAAATCCTCCCCCTACTAACCCTATTCCTCCCAATGATACTGAAAATATTGTGATTATTTTTATAAGGCTCGTTTTCATTGAGTTGGGTAGTTTGTAATGTTTTTAAAGTCTTATTAGTTAACTTTTACCAAATTACGTAATTTTTCGTATCCAGCCAGAGAAATATTCACAAAAATTTACAATTTTATGAGTAATTTTGCTGAGGACAATTTTAACGAGCCGTGATTCTAATCTATTCAGCTTAACTCTGTACGTATAGCAACTATATTAAAGGCGCCAAATCTACATTAAATCTTTACCAAATACTTACGTAGCTGGGATATTAAAGTAGTTATCAACACTTGCATATTATAAAAATTGAGAGTAATTTATAGTACACAAACAATTAAATATTAAGTAATTACAATGAGAAAAATATTTATTACTGCTTTATTGTTGAGCGCTTCAGTATTATCACCGTTAAAAGCTTTGGCACAACAATATAATCAATATTTCATCTTTGGCGACAGTTTAGTAGACAATGGCAATTTGTACAGATTGACAGGAAACCAAGTTCCTACGACTCCACCATATTTTCAAGGACGTTTCTCTAATGGTCCTGTGTGGGCTGAAATTTTGGGTTCTCAACTTAAAATCGTTCCAGCTTCGAGTATTAACTATGCTGTTGGTGGTTCGACTTCTGGTAATTTAAACGCTTTGAATCCTTTACTTAACGCCCAGTTCCCATCCTTGCCGTTTCAAATCAATCAGTTTGTTTCATCACAAGGCGCCGTTGACCCAAATGCGCTGTTTGCCATATCAATTGGTGCCAATGATTACTTGGCTCAACCGTCTATATTACGAGCTACTGATTCACAAGTTGTAGTAAATAATATATCGACTGCGGTCAATACTCTAATCGATAAAGGCGCCCGTAATATAATCGTGGCGAATTTGCCTACATTAGGCAGTACACCTCAAGAGCAAGCGTTGGGGACTGCGAGTACAAGCACGAACTTGACTATTCAGCATAATCGAAATTTAAATATTGCATTGGGGACAATAGCTAGAAGTCGCAAAGACATTAATATCATTCCGTTGGATGTCAATGCTGTATTTACAGAAGTTACGGCAAAGCCAGACAGATTTGGATTGACGAACGTTTCTCAACCTTGCTTGAATCGAGCTGCGGGTACGTTATGTTCAAATCCAAACCAATATTTATTCTGGGATGAGCTTCATCCTACTACGAAGGCACATGAGATAATCGCGCAGTATGCTGCTTCTGTCATTAATGCTCCGTCTGCTTTTGTTCCTCAAGGTGAAGTTGGTTTGAACTTTGCACGCAGACAAACACAACTTATCGACGCGCGTTTGCAAGCTTTACGCACTACACCTGCAACACCAGGTGATAAAAACCGTGTGGGAGTATTTATTAATGGTGATGTCAATTTTGGAGACAGAGAATCATCAAGCAAATATCCAGGTTATGACTTTACAACATCGGGTGTAACTGCTGGTGTTGATTATCATGTTGCAGATAATCTTGCTGTAGGTTTGGCTTTAGGTTACACAAGCAACGATACAGACTTAAAACAAAACCGAGGCAGTATTGATATTGATGGTTATGCTATATCGCTTTACAGCAATTACATTGGAGATAATTTCTACGTCAATGGAGTTTTAGGGTATGGTGATAATGACTATGACATCAAGCGCACAACCAATTTTGATAACCGTACTGCTGTTGCTAAACCGAGTGGGAGTCAGTTTTCTGTAAATGTCAACAGCGGTTATGTGGCAAAATCACAGAACGTTGCTTATGGTCCGACTGTTGGTTTACGTTATAACCGGGTTAGTATAGATGGCTATACCGAAAAAGGCGCCGATAGTTTGAATATGAAAGTTAATGACCAGCAAGTTGACTCGTTTGTAATGAGTGTTGGCGCAATCGCTTCAGTTACTATCGATGCAGGTAAAGATAGTAAAGTTATCCCGAATGTGCGCGCGAGTTATGAACATGAGTTTGGTAACGATAGTCGTACTATTACCTCAGAACTGGTAACTCAACCTGGTATTCCCATGCGTTCGCAAACTCTAGAACCAGACCGCGACCGCTTTAGATTAGGTGCAGGAGTACAAGTATTATTTTCACGCAACGTTGCTGGAGCAATAGACTACGAAGCTGTCATTGGACAGAATGACTTTAGTGATAATACGGTTAAAGGGGAAATTCGCTATCAATTTTAAGCCTAAAATCCGGAATCCTTCAGTAAGAACTTGTGTTAAAAGTTAAGTCTTTTACACAGTTAAACACAAGTATTTTCGCGGAGGATTTAAAATGGAGTTTGCCGTCGCGGTTCTTTTGGCTATTTTAATTATTCATTATCCACGTAAAGATGGCCCAGCAAGGATTAAACGCCGAGATGGTGGATGCCCAATCATTGATGTAACTTTTAATGGCGCCCAGGAACAAGAAATGCTTGTAGATACTGGCGCGAGTAAAACTAGTATCAATAAAAAGATGGCTTCGGATTTAAACGTCGAGCCAGTCAGGGAAGGTTACTTTATCATGGCAAGTGGTAAAGTCGAAAAATTTCCAATTGGCTTTGTCAAGTCCATCGAAGTTGGGGGAGCAAAGGTAGATAATCTGGAGGTAGCTATTATTGATTCAAAAGAAGAAACTGGTCTTTTAGGGCAGAATTTCTTTGGTAAGTATGATGTGACTATTAAACGTGATGAAATTGAGTTTAATGAGCCATTAGATAAGTAACTTTTGTACTATACGGTCAGTGATGCCCGTTCCACAAGGGTTTTTACTTATTTGGTTTAGGGCAATTTACCTTATTGCGTCACAAAAAAGCGCGACACTTTTTAGGGTGTCGCGTTTATGCATCACGTATAAATTCTAGTCAAGTCAAGGTATATGAAATAAACGATATTGAGGTGTTCAATTAAGTCATGAACAGCAACAAACTTTGATTACGAGAGTGACTTTTTATAAACAGCGTTATTGCCACCGACTATAAATACATCAAGTTTATTCTTTCCTTGTGATGTTGAGGCAGGCGCCGAGATAGCTGTACCACCGATATTTTCCCAGGAACTCCAAGTTACGCCATCTGAGTATTTGCGGTAGACTGCGTTATCTGTACCAACTGCGAAGACATCTAAACGGTTGGCGCCCCATGAAGTTACACTAGGTGCATACAGCCATAAACCACCTAAAGATACCCAATCACTCCATACTTGACCGTTCCAGTATTTATGGTAGATAGCATGGTCGCCACTGCGTATAAATAGGTCAATTCTATTTTCGCCCCAAGATACTGCTGTAGGCGCCGATAGTGCAAACCCACCTAAATTTGTCCAGTTACTCCAACCATTACCATTCCAAGTCATTTGGTAAACGGCGTTATCTGCACCGACAGTGAAGACATCCTGACGTGTGCCCCAAGTTGAGGCTGCAATACCATGCTTACAAAAACCACCTAGATTTTCCCATTCACAGGCGCCCCAATCTGTATTGCTGCAAGATAAACGTTGTACTTGGCGTTTTTGACCAATAGTGAATGTATTAATGCGTAATGGTGCTGATGATATTGCTGTAGGCGCCGATATTGCAAACCCACTGAGACTTTCCCATTCGCTCCAAGTCGTACCATCCCATGTTTTTTCGTACACGGCACTATCACCACCGATAGCAAAGATATTAAGATGTTTTTCGCCACTTGCCACAGCAGCAGGCGCCGAGAATGCATTTCCACCTAAGCTTTCCCACTCGCTCCAACGAGGCAATTGGAGATTTAATTTATCAAAAGCAACTTTAGGTTGAATTATACCTGCACCAGTATTTTGGTCAAAACCAGGTTCACCAATATTCTTTGCAGTCTGCTTGAAGAGGTTTTTCATTTCCTCTTGGGTCATACCTGGTTTTGCTTGTGTGAATAATGCTGCCACACCTGCAGCAATTGGACAAGCCGCTGAAGTACCGTTATCGCTGCCAAAATAACCTCGGAAGTGAGTGACTGAACAGAAATCAGGTTTGTTAGGGTCGAGTGCTGCTGGACCTTGGCTACTGTAACCAACGAATTGTTCGTCTTTATTTACGGCGCCGACTGTCATTACTAGCGGATGTCCATTAGCACCCCAAATACTTTTACCAGAACCACTATCACCACCGCAACGGTCTGCTGGACAAGTACCGCCACAATTACCTGCTGCAAACAGTATAATAATTCCTTCGTTAATTGCTTCTACAACCTTACGAGTGAAAGGGTGGTCTGAGTTGGTAGCGTAAAATTCATCCCAGCTTTTCTGATAAATACCCCAGCTATTAGAAAGAATATGTGGTGTACCATCAGTACGATGCTGGTTAATTGCCCATTGAAATACAGATAGTGCGTTAGATATCGAGTCACCACCAGCAATACGACAGTCATATAACTTAGCTTCCGGCGCCATTCCAAGAATATCTGTAGCACACATGTTACCATGTTCGCCCCACGAACGCGCTTTGGTTCCCCAATCTTGTGCAGGCCCACCAATCACATTTGGAATACGACGAATACCTTCAAATGGATCAACTGGGCGCCCTTCCGCAGTAATACCACCATCAACGACACCAACTACAATACCTTGACCTCTAAATCCAGCAGCCCAAATTTGGTCTACACCAAAATAAGAAGCAACCGAAGCAATTGTGCCTTTTGGTGTAGTAGGTGAACAGTCACAAGTACCAACAGGACAGTTGCCTTTACCATCCATCGGTTTGACTAAATCATAGGTAGTCTTTTCCAAAACTGATGGATTAAAGGGTGCGATAGGGGTATCTTTGTAAACCTTGACAACACTGGGTTGAGCTTCAAGTTCAGCAATTCTACGTTCTTCGACTTCACCGCGAATGATATAAGTCTCTTCATTAGCAGCCATAAGACTTGCAACAAGGTTGCCAGGTGCAGCAACTGGAACTGGTTCATATGCGGTATCGAGCCGAAAGCTTTCAATGCTGGCGCCGACATTCTCAGATACACCAAGTACACCTTGTGTTCTAGAGACTCGTAACTCTACAAGCACTTTTTGCATCGCACTATAAGAGTCAGCATTCATAGTAGCAGATATCATTTCACCTGTTCCGCGCGACTCACCCATGCTCAAAGATGGCATATTATTAGGATTTTCTGGTGATGGCACCTTCGACTTACCATTTCCATTTCCATTGCCATTACCATTGACGCTTCCATTACCCAAAGCGTTAAAATCATTATTTTGCATATTTTGAATCCTTTCTAAAATCTAATCTTTTTGTAGTGCTATTACCGCTACGATTGCTCAAACCTTATTTCCTAGTAACACAGATAGTCAAAAAAGGGCAAAAAATAAGGTCAAGAAAAACTTTGCACGAGATAGCCAAAAAAATATAGGTAAGGAAATTTACTAACTTTTTACCTTTAATTTCCTGAGCTTTACCCATCAGATTTTTCTCTCTAACTTAGATTTTGCCCATATTCAGATAGGCTTTTCGACTTGTCAGGGAGGAATTCACGCATCGGCTTTCACCGAATTGCTATGGTTGATATTATGAGCAGTTATAAAACTAAAGTGAATACGTGAATACACTGAACTTAACACCTATGCACCGTTGAAGTTCAGTGTATATCACGGTATCATTTATAAATTAAGACGCTATGCAGCATTCTTTGCCTGTCTTTACCTGTCTTCAAGGGGTGCCACCCCTAGTTGCTTATACCCCTACTGCACTTGACCCCTACATTATGACACCCCCCATAGCCATTGGCAAGTATTGATACCAGTAAATGTAATATATTTATATTGTGGAACAGATTGTGGAGCGGGCATCCTGCCCGCGTGTAGGAGCCAACTGAAAGCATTTATAAGTTCTTGCTTAAGAAATAACACTTATGACCAGGTGGGAAATTTGGTAATTCACCAAATACTCGATAACCAAGATTTTGGTAAAAATCAGGCGCCTGAAAAGTAAAAGTATTGAGATAAACTTGTTTTACACCTCTACTACGAGCTTCATCTTCAGCCATTTGCAGAATAATACTTCCATATCCTTCTTTGCGATAAGACTCATTAATCCAAAACAACTCAATATAAAAGCATTCCCAATAAGTTTCCCCAACCAATCCGCCAACTATTTTTTGTTCAGAATCTCGCAGTGAGAGACACAGCTTTTTATAGTTATAATTACCAGCCTTAAGTTGGTTAAACTTATTAATTCCCTGCTGAATAACCTCTGTAAATGCATTCTCAGGGGATTCTTCATAGATAATTGTGCATTTTTGGCTCATACAATCACTTAACTAGCGCGCGCAAATTGAATTGAACAATATCTAGTTTCACATACCTAATATTGCTTTACAGACGGGATTTTATCACCAGACACATTTCGCCAAAGCTTTTAAACGGACTGTGGGTGTTGCTCCTGGGGTGTTTGCGCGTACAGAGGGCGGTAATTGTTTTTTTTACCACAGAGACGCGGAGGGCACAGAGGAAGAGGTTTTGTGATAGACAAATAAGGTTAAGGGTTAAAGAGCAAAATTTTACTGTTTTGGTGAATAGCTGCTTCGTAATCGCTGATTTTATAGTGAATTGAGGACAAGGCAATGACTTCTTCAAACCGACGTGATGTAATTAAAGGCGCCGCGTTAACTGACCGGAATGCACCACGAGCTTCCAATCGAATGAAAGAGCGCGTGTTCTGCCTATCCCAAGTGTAGGGTGGAATGGCACTTACTTAACGATGGATGGTGCGGTTCGCGCATTTTAATTTCTTGTTACACTGCTTGACTGTAATAGCGCAGATCGCACCCTACCCAATTTTTTGTTGGCGCCTCCAAATGCTTAAGTAAGCAACATTCAAGTGTAGGGTGGAATGGCACTTACTTAAGCGTCCGCTCGCGAGGTGAACGTATTGGTTTGGTAGGCTGCGCGCTCTGATGCGTGGCGATTCACACGGTCGGCGCCTACATCAATACCAATACATATCAACTACACATCAACGTGAATTAAATTAATTTATAGGTGGTGAACAACAATTTATCACTTTTTTAAATCTAACTAACAATTACAAAATCTCAATTAATACTTCAATACGATTTAATACTTCCTAACAAAACCGGAGGGCGCGCTCTGTAAATCGCGCATTTAGGGCGGCGCCTAGATCAATACTAATACGTATCAACTATACATCAACGTGAATTCGATTCATTTATAAGTGGTGAACAACAATTTATCACTTTCCTAAATCTAACTATCAATTAAAAAATCTCAATTAATATTTAAATACTATCTAATACTTACTAATAAAACCGGAGGGCGCGTTATTAAATCGCGCATTTAGGGCGGCGCCTGTAAAACTATATTTAAGAATACAAGTTTGTAGAGAAGTAGGTAAAATCAAACACTCAGGATGTAAAATTGTTGCTGTAAAAGCTTTAAAAATTAGCTTTTAAGCAATTTATATTTCTGAATCCTGTTATAGTTGATTACGTCTGCCTAGGAAATAAAAATGTCATACAATTATCACAAAAAGAAGTAAAAAGATGTTTGTATTAATGTACTTTATGCAGCAATTTGAGGTTTGGTCGCATTTCTTGGTTTGGTCATAAGAGGATATGATTTTTTTCTACGTTTTATAACTCTTGGCTCAGTACGGTCGCTACGTTCTGGAAGTAGCTTTTGTACAATTTTATCAAGCATAGTTTTATATAAAAATTGAGACTTTCTCTTTCCAGCATTTAGAAGTGCAGTAATAAAGCTCTTCAAATATTGACGAGAGGTTTGTAAAGAAATAAGGCGCTTTGAAACATCATTAGTATCGGCAGCCTCCCACATTATCGCACGTAATAAATTGTAAGCCATTAAGTGTACAACAATTTATTTACGAACCATATCGGGAGTTTTACCTCGAAGCATTTCCATTTTTAAAGTAGTTTTTACATGTCGAATATCAATTTCAACTTGCCATCTCCAACGATATAAATGTGCAATTTTTTGAAGAGTATAAATTTTGTTATCTAACAAAGTAGTTACTACTATAATTTCTTTAGTACGAAAACCTGATTGAGAGACCTGAAAGCGGACTTGACGAACTATCAAACTATCTGGTAAGCAATTAAATTCAACAACACTCATATGTCGAGGACGGGTTTTCGGCTTGTACCAAGTAACTAAATAATCATTTTCGCTTAAACGTTTTCCGCGTTTGAAGTCAGTTTTACGACTATGGTGACAACGAAACACAGCATCTGCAAGTCTTGCTTTAACAAGCGCTAAATCGACATAAGTACCAAAAGCTCTATCTGCAAGAGCAATATCTTGTGGTGATAATAAATAATACATTTGTCGAGCCATAACTATTTCACTTGTATTGAAAGCTTCTATCAAAACTCCCATCGCAGCTCCCGTTACCAAGCTAAACATAACCATTAGTTTAGCAATTGGAAAACCGCATCCGAGTGATTGATTTGAGTGTTGTGGATAACATGATTGATTCGCTGGTGTATCTGGCATTAAAACACTTGAACCGTCCATCATTTTTACATGACGACCACACCATAAATCTTGTAATTGTGCCTTTAATTCAAGATTATCTCCTGTTTTTTGAAATAAATTTTTTAAGAAGTTTTCTGATAATCTTTGTTTTGCTTTCGTATAACCCCCTGTATTTGATGAAGGTGTTTTCATATTACTTGCTGCTAACCATGCAACTATTTTACTAACTGCATTGCTACAACTTTTATCTTCGTCAAGTACTTGGTATAAAAAAGCCCAAAGCGTAACAATCGGATTGAAAAAACGGTTACGACGTTTTTTGGTCTGTGATGACAATTCGGCTTCTGAGATAGTTGATGACAACAGAACTTCTTCAATTGTTGATGCTGATAAGATTCCTTGCCAGGGTATTCCCAGAGAACGACTAAATTTTTCCTTGAGAATTTCTACACAATTAGGCATACTAGATATAATCGTTTTTTGATTATTTCTCCAAGTCACAGAATGAAGTGAAATTAAGCAGGTCTCTATTTAACCTTGCTTTTCAGTTCACTTTTTTACCTTGACTTGGAGATTTTTTACATGCTTATTTTCTCATATTGCACGCACCATTTCCGGAGCAAAAATTCTTATATAAAACAAAGTGAACTTATTTGTAGCACGCATGTAGTATGATGAAATATAGTGTTGTAGGCGCCGACGGTCGGCGCGGTTTAATAACGCGCCCTCCGGTTTTGTTAGGAAGTATTAAATAGTATTAAAGTATTAATTGAGATTTTGTAATTGATAGTTAGGTTTAAGAAAGTGATAAATTGTTGTTCACTACCTAGAAATTAATTTAATTGACGTTAATACGTAGTTGATATTGTATTGGTATTGATGTAGGCGCCCGCCCTAAATGCGCGATTTACAGAGCGCGCCCTCCGGTTTTATTAGGAAGTATTAAATAGTATTGAAGTATTAATTAAGATTGTGTATTTATTATAGTTAGATTTGAGAAAGTGATAAATTGTTGTTCACCAGTTATAAATTAATTTATGTTGATGTGTAGTTGATACGTATTGGTATTGATGTAGGCGCCGACCGTGTAAATCGCCATCACCAGAGCGTGCAAGCCTATCATACCAATACTTTTACCTTGGAGCGGATGCTTAAGTAAGTGCCATTCCACCCTACAAAATTATGACTAGACCTTTAACTCCTGCTAACCAAGCTGTAGGTAGGTTGAATTGGACTTGGCAAGATGTATTGTTGATTTTGTCAATCATAACTTTGATTTTTGCCATTGTTCGTACAGCCACTAACTTTACAGGTGCCTACAATTCAACGTTTCAAGTCGATACTTCTTTAAGTGTTCTACCAAGTTATACACTCCAAACTTTGATTAGGATGGGGATTGCTTACTTTTGTTCGTTGGTATTCACTTTAGTTTATGCTTATAGCGCTTACCGTTATAAATCGGCAGCTAAGATTTTAATACCGCTTTTAGATGTACTTCAATCAATTCCTGTATTATCAATAGCACCTGGGGTAGTTTTAGCTTTGATTGCTTTATTTCCAGGTCAGCGAATTGGGATTGAATTAGCAGCAATTTTGATGATTTTTACTGGTATGGCTTGGAACATGGTGTTCAGTTTTTACCAGTCTTTACAGGGTATTCCTAGTGAGTTAAAAGAAGCTGCGCGCGTTTACGGTTTAAGCGGTTGGCAACGGTTTTGGACTTTAGAACTACCTAGTGGCGCCATTGGTTTGGTATGGAATAGCGTTATGTCGGTTGCTGGTGGTTGGTTTTTTCTAATTGCAATTGAATCTTTAACGCTCGGAGATAAAAACTTCCGTCTTCCAGGTTTAGGTGCTTATTTAGGTGCAGCAGCTGACAAAGGTAATTTTGTCGCTTTAACTTGGGGTTTAATAGTTCTGATTGGAGTTATTATTGCTACAGATTATTTTATCTGGCGCCCGTTAATTACTTGGGCAGAAAAATTTAAATACGAAACCGTTGAGTCAGAAAATGTTCCGACTTCCGCTGTTTTAGATTTTATAAGAAGGTCGCCAACTTTGAGAGTAATTAGCGAAAGAATTTGGAAACCTTTAACAAAGACTTTATCGCGTCCAGAGCGCAACGAATCACCAAAAGCGTCTACACCTACTTCTAATTCTCCTATAAGTCAGTGGGTTAATTGGTTATTTGTTAGTGGGCTAAGTTTTATTGTGCTTTGGGGAACTTGGGAAGCTTTCTTAATGTTGCGGTTGTTAAATTTTTCTGATTGGCAATCTGTTATACTTGGCGCCATTTGGACATCGCTGCGAGTATTTACTGCTCTAATTTTGTCTTTGTTATGGACAATACCAGTAGGTGTAACAATTGGTTGTAACCCAAAATTAGCGCAACTACTACAGCCAATTGTTCAAATTGCCGCTTCTGTACCTGCAACAGCTTTATTTCCTGTGTTGCTTTTATTTCTAATTCGTATTGGTGGTGGATTAAAGATTGGTTCGGTAGCTTTAATGATGCTGGGAACAATGTGGTACATCTTATTCAATGTTATCGCCGGCGCCCAAGCTATTCCCTCAGAACTATTTGAAGCTGCCACTGTCTATAAGCTTAAAACTATCCAACGCTGGCGAACTGTAATACTACCTGGTATTTTTCCATATTTAGTCACAGGCATTATTACAGCAGTCGGTGGCGCATGGAATGCTAGCATAGGAGCGCGAGTATGTACAGTTTCAAGGACAAACTATTACTACTCCCGGTTTAGGTTCAATTATTTCTCAAGCTTCAGCAACTGGTAAATATCCGCTTTTATTAGCTGCAACTGCTGTAATGTCTATTTTAGTTGTTTTGACTAATAGATTAGTTTGGCGCCCGTTATATCGTCTCGCGCAAGAAAAGTATCAATTACTCGTGTAGGGTGCGTGACGCTACGAAAAAATTTCACTTTCCATGATAGAACTTGTAGCGTCACGCACCAACTAGAGAATATACAGCAAACCGAATAATATAATCCAAATCACGTCAACGAAGTGCCAATATAATTCAGCCGCTTCGATACCGAAATGATGTTGGTCGCTGTAATGACCTGGTTTGCGAGAACGCCATAATACAGCCAGAATTGCAATTACACCAATAGTTACGTGTAATCCGTGAAACCCAGTTAATACGTAAAATGCGCTAGCAAATAAGTTTGTTGTTAAACCAAATTCTAGGTGGGTATATTCATATACCTGACCAAATAAGAATGTGATTCCCATTAGCGCAGTAATACCAAACCACAATTGCATTCCGCGAACGTCGTTTTTCTTAATTGCGGAGTCAGCATTATGGATAACAAAGCTACTAGCTATCAGGTTAACGGTGTTAATACCAGGTAGCAGTAACTCAAGTTCGGGGGTTCCTTCAGGTGGAAAAACTGGTAGCACAGACCTAAAGGCAAGATAGGCGCCGAACAAACCCATGAAAATCATACCTTCAGCAATTAGGAAGAAAACAAGCCCAAACATCCGATGGTCTGGGTGTTCCTCGTGGTGCGCTTCGGCAGTTGCTGCGTGGTGATGATTTAACTCTGTTTTTGCTGGGTCAACAATTTGACTTTGCATGAAGATTAATTATTTAAAGGACAAGAATTATGTTGTAGGTGTGGCATAGCCACCTTACTAATTATGTGGTGGCTATGCCACCTTACTTTATTTATCGTTCGTCAGTTTTTGCTGCTATTGACGGATATGGTTCGTCAGGGTTCGCGCGCAATACAGAGTTAGTACTTGCCGATGTCAGTGGGTCATCGGTTTCCATAGGTACGCCGTACTGAGCATTTTCTAAACCGTAGTCGTAGGGTCCAGTTGCTAATACAGGAATTCCTTCAAAATTCTCAATTGCTGGTGGCGAAGTTGTCATCCACTCTAGGGTGAGACTTTGCCAAGGATTATTGCCTGCTTTTTTGCCATACAACCAACTCCACGCCATATTAATGATGAAGGGGAAGGTTGAAATCGCAAGTAGGTACGCACCGTAAGTACAAATTTCGTTTAGCGTTGTAAATTTGGGGTCGTACTGAGCAATACGACGGTTCATACCCATCAAACCAAGTTTGTGCATGGGTAAGAATGCCATGTTCAAGCCAATAATTGTAAGAGCAAAGTGAACTTTACCCCAAAACTCGTTGAACATCCGCCCGGTCATTTTAGGGAACCAGTGATAAATTCCTGCGAAAATGCCGAGAACGCTACCACCAAATAACACGTAATGAAGGTGAGCGACAACAAAGTATGTATCGTGTACGTGAATATCAAATGGCACTGCCGCAAGCATTACACCACTGATACCACCAATAACGAATGTTCCAACAAACCCCATTGCAAATAGCATTGGAGTGTTGAGGCGAATCTTACCACCCCACATTGTTGCTAACCAGCTAAATATTTTGATACCAGTAGGTACGGCGATAATCATGGTGGTAATCATGAAAAACATCCGCAACCAGCCTGGGATACCGCTGGTAAACATGTGGTGCGCCCAAACAATTAACCCAAGGAAGCTAATAGCCAAACTTGAATAGGCAATTGCTTTGTAACCAAATATCGGCTTACGCGAGTGGGTAGGGATAATTTCAGAAATGCCCCCAAAGAAGGGCAAAATCATAATGTATACGGCTGGGTGCGAGTAGAACCAAAACATGTGCTGGTAAACTACTGGGTCGCCACCACCCGTTGGGTTAAAGAATGTCGTTCCGGCAAATAAGTCAAACGACAGTAATATTAAACCTGCTGCTAATACCGGGGTGGAAACTAGTACCAGTGCCGAAGTTGCGAGCATTGCCCAGCAAAATAATGGCATTTGGTGAAACCCCATTCCCGGTATACGCATTTTGAGCAGCGTCACTATAAAATTAATCGCCCCCAAAATTGACGATGTTCCTAATATCAGCAAGCTCATAATCCATATTCCCTCACCCACTTGTCCTGTAACAAGTGACAGTGGAGGGTATGAAGTCCAGCCTGCATCCGGTGCATCCCCCACAGCTAAACTACTAACTAGTAGCAAACCGCCTATAGGAATCATCCAAAATGCAACAGCGTTGAGTCGAGGAAATGCCATATCTTTCGCCCCAATCATTAGAGGTATTAAATAATTGGCAAATCCGGCGCCTACTGGCACAATCCACAAGAAAATCATGATTGTGGCGTGCAGCGTGAATAAGCTGTTATACAGTTCTGGACTGACAAAATCGCTTTCGGGAGTTCGCAGTTCGGTGCGAACTAAGTCAGCCATTACCCCGCCGATACAGTAAAAGATAAAGCTGGTAACAATGTACTGGATACCAATAACTTTATGGTCGGTGCTAAAGGTGAAAAATTCCCACCATTTGCGAATGCCTGGTTCGTCTATCCTGGCTGGAATATTAGCCTTTTCTTGGATTTGTGCTTGTGTCATAAGAAAAATTAATTTAGTGCGTAGTAGCACTTTAGTGCTTTAAAAGCTACTGATTATGAAGCGCCCTCCGCGCTACTACGAACAAATACTAATGATGGATTTGATCTAATACTTCGCTTGCTTCAATTCCCATTTGATGGGTGTAAGGCGCCAAGAAATCCGAAACTGATTTAGAGTTCGTATTCATCGCAACTGCTTGATTGAGCGTTTCTCGACTAGCAACTAATTGCTCTTGTATCCAGTTGTCGTAGTCTTGCTGGGATTGGACGACAACAGTCGTATGCATGGCGCCGTGGTATGGTCCACATAACTCAGCACAAATTAAAGGATAATCGCCTACTTTCTGAGGAGTAAAGCGAACTTCGGTTTGGCGACCAGGAATTATGTCTTGCTTAAGGCGAAACTCTGGTACCCAAAAAGCATGGATAACATCGTTGGCACTCATGTTTAACTCAACCTCGCGTCCAATAGGAACGTGGAGTTCACCTGAAGTTACACCTGCTTCTGGGTAGGTAAAAATAAAGGCGTATTGTAACCCCGTTACGTTAATTACTAAATCGGGCGCTTTTCCTTCTTGATCAGGAGTGGCGCCCAATCTTGGAGAAGTGATCCCCATACCTGGAGCATCATTTTTCTGTGGAATTTGGTCGGCATTGCGTACAGCAGCAGTTGCTCGGTCTTGCATTGCCTTATCTGACTGTTCCTGGTTGCGGTTAGGTTGGTCAGTAGGTGGAGTATCATTTAACGTTGCCGCAATTGCCGCTCCCGGCATTTTCATTGCTTCCGGGGACATTGACGACGCATGTGCCGCATGGGGATCAAAACCCCCAATGTCGTTGTACACTTCAAAGCTGTATACAGATATACCAATAACAATAATTGCTGGAATCGCAGTCCACAGGATTTCTAACGGGACGTTGCCGTGTACTGGGGCGCCGTCTGTATTATCTCCGGCTTTACGGCGATATTTAAAAGCGCTGTAAATTAAAATACCTTCAACAAGAACGAAGATACCTACAGAGACGGTCATCATTGTGTTGAACAAACCGTCTATCAGAAAGGCTTCACTACTAGCAGGCGTTGGTAACAAGCCATGATTTTGACCGTACCAAAGGCTGACAAGCGTCAGCAGGATGCCAATAAGTAAAGTCCAGATTGAACTTGGAATTTTCACGGTGGATTTACGCTCTCCGACTTACTACTTTTGGAACGAACTGCTCACTCTTCTACGGTAATCCAGCGTATACGACATGGAGTAAGAGAAGGTGAAATTATTATTAATTTTTTTGGGTTTAGTTCAATTGTCAAATATGTGAAAACGTTATTACACCTGATGATAGATGTATATTTGAGCAAAAAGACGCAGGAATTAGAATAATGACGCTTAAGTATACTGCTTATAAGCTAAGAAATCGGACAAGCTTTTGGCAAGTCTCCCCAGGTTATCTTTAGGCTGAGAGCGTAGCAAAGAGTAAAAGTTTATCTCCAACCCGAAATCTATAAGCTAGGGTGTAGATAAGCAAGACACGATTCGAGCATCCGTTCCCAGATTAATATGCTTGATTTACAAAGTGTCCGTTCGTTACTAAATAAATGGCGTTCGGTTAGTATAGTTTACTTTGGAGCGGGCAAAAGGTATCATTCATGAGCGAGTTTGTCCTAGAACAACAAAACATTGCGGCAGAACCTCAACCACAAGAGCGAATTCGTCGCTTGGTCTGGAAGATTTCTATCGCCACACTAATTTTAATCGCGATTGGCAGTGCCACTCGTGTAATGAATGCTGGACTCGCTTGTCCGGACTGGCCTCTGTGCTACGGTGAACTTGTTCCAGCAAAACAAATGAATCTTCAAGTCTTCTTGGAGTGGTTTCATCGATTGGATGCTGCACTGATTGGTTTAAGCGCAATTGCACTTGTGGTTTTAAGCTGGTGGAAACGGCGCCACCTTCCAGGTTGGCTACCAATTGCATCAACATTCGCTTTATTCCTGATTATTTTCCAAGGTGTATTGGGTGGTCTAACAGTTACTCAATTGTTACGGTTTGACATTGTAACGGCACACTTGGGAACGGCATTATTATTTTTCATAACTCTGCTAATCATAGGTACAGCCCTGACACCTTATCAGGGAACTGGAACCGCCGGCAAGTTACCTTGGGTAGGTTTAACTGCTGCAATCAGCGTGTATGTTCAAAGTTTGTTAGGTGCAGTTGTTGGGTCACGTTGGGCACTTCACCAATGTTTTGCAGGATACCAACTCTGCGGTGTCATGTATAGTCACATTTTTGGCTTGATCCCGCCAACGGTGGCAATTGTGTCGTTAGTTGTAATGGCATTCAGAACTCCAGCATTACACCCAGCTTTACGAAAACTAGCGTCTCTTGCAGGTGGGTTGCTTATTCTCCAAATTTTGTTAGGAGTCGCAACATTTAGACTACATCTTCAAGTCGAACCACTCACAGTATTACACTCCTGTGTTGGCGCCACATTGCTAGGTACTTTAGTAGTGTTCACAGTTTTAGGAATTCGTGATACAAACACAAACAAACAAACTGAACAGATTACTCCTAACTATTAACTCCTAACTGCTAACTTCTCAGTTATTTTATAAATAAGGAACTAGTGCCAAGATGATTGAGACTAATGTCTCGAGACACCACCAAACTTTTCTACAAGTGGTTCAGAGCTACTATTTGCTCACTAAACCCCGTATTATCCCATTACTATTAATCACAACTTCTGGCAGCATGTGGATTGCCGCCAAAGGACAAGTAGATCCATTACTGTTGTTAGTAACTCTAGCTGGTGGTACTCTCGCGGCTGCTAGTGCCCAAACTATCAATTGTGTCTACGACCGGGATATTGATTATGATATGGAGCGCACGCGCCATCGCCCCTTACCTTCGGGCAAAGTTCAATCGCGCGATGCTTTAATTTTTGCCGCTGTACTCGCGGTTCTTTCGTTCACCCTTTTATCAGTTTTTGCCAATGTGCTTGCTGCACTCTTGGCAATGTCAGGCATTGTTTTTTACGTATTGATTTATACGCACCTTCTCAAGCGTCATAGCACCCAAAACATTGTAATTGGTGGCGCCGCTGGTGCAATTCCGGCTTTAGTTGGTTGGGCAGCAGTGACAGGAACCCTTAGCTGGGCTGCATGGTTAATTTTTGGTATCGTCTTCGTTTGGACACCTCCCCATTTCTGGGCATTGGCGTTAATGATTCGGGATGATTACGCAAAAGTTGGTATTCCAATGCTGCCAGTAGTTGCAGGCGCCAAAGCTACTGTACAGCAAATTTGGTGGTACACCTTAATAACAGTATTGGCAAGTCTCCTACTGATTTATCCCCTGCATCAGACGGGATTTATTTATGGTGCAGTCGCAGTTGTGTTAGGCGGTATATTTATACACAAAGCTTGGAAATTACTGCAAAATCCAGAAGACAAACCAACAGCCAAAGGATTGTTCCTCTATTCGATTTCTTACATGATGGTACTTTGTTTGGGTATGGTGGTTGACAGTCTCCCCATCACTCATAACGTTGTTAATTTTGCAGTCAGTAAATTACATCTACTTGTAGGATAAAACTTGACTAGCTGGTTTTTAGATTCCCGACCTCTTTAAGAAGTCGGGAATCTGTATGTTACTTGATACGTAATTTTGGGAAATATAACTTTGTTCACCCATTTGCATCAAGTAACTGTGAATCTCACCTTTATTAAAAAATATACATTTTATTCTTTAATACTCATTCTTACTGGTTGCCAGAATGGTTGCCAGCAAAAAGCGACTGAGCAAAAAACTTTACTACCTTTACCACAAGACCCGTTAATTCAAGTTTATTTGAACCATTCCCAAACTTCAAAATATCAAGAAGCTTATAGAAATAAAGAGCGGCTTGGAGATGATTTAGAAAAACAAATAGTTGATACAATAAAGGGCGCCGAGTCTCAAATTGATATTGCAATTCAAGAATTACGCTTACCCAAGATAGCTCAAGCAATAGCCGAAAAGCATAAAGCTGGAGTTAAGGTAAGGTTAATTATAGAAAATACCTACAATCGTCCTTTAAGTAGTTTATTACCGCAAGAAGTTAAAAAGCTCAAACCAAGGGAAAGTCAAAAATATAAAGAGTACCGTAGCTTTATTGATATTAATCAAGATGGTAAGTTAGATGCGAATGAGATTGAGCAACGTGATGCGTTAGCTATTCTAGACAAGGCAAAAGTCACAAGACGTGATGATACATCTGATAACAGTCGGGGTAGTGACTTGATGCATCATAAATTTGTTGTCGTCGATAACCGCTTTGTAATTGTCACATCCGCTAACTTTACTCTTTCAGATGTTCATGGTGACTATGCAAAACCTGATACTTTGGGAAATGCCAATAACTTGTTAAAAATTGACAGTCCCGAAATTGCCACGCTATTTACAGAAGAGTTTAATCTAATGTGGGGAGCGAGCAATAATAAAAAATTTGGACTTAAAAAACCTATACGGGCGCCAAGAACAATTAAATTAGGTGATAGTACAGTTACAATTCACTTTTCACCGACTTCCCCAACTCAACCCTGGATAAATAGCAGCAACGGTTTAATTCATACAACTTTATCAACAGCAACAAAATCTGTAGATATGGCGCTGTTTGTCTTTTCCGACCAGCGACTTGCTAATATTCTTGAAGGGCGCCATCAACAAAAGGTTAGTATTCGTGCGTTAATTGAAAAAAGCTTTGCATATCGTTCTTACAGCGAAGCATTAGACATGATGGGTTTTGCACTTAGCGACAAATGTAAATACGAAGTCGATAATAAACCTTGGCGCCAACCTCTCACTACTGTTGCTATACCCTCACTACCTCATGGTGACTTACTGCACCATAAATTTGGTGTTATCGATAATCAAACAGTTATTACAGGTTCGCATAACTGGTCAGAAGCAGCTAATACTGGTAATGACGAAACACTTTTAGTAATTCAAAACCCCGTTATTGCTGCTCATTACACGCGCGAATTTGAAAGACTATATCAAAAATCACAACCAGGACTACCACAACGAATTCAGCAAAAAATCAAACAAGAGCAAAAACAATGTCCAAAAATAGACTTACCATCAACAATAGAAAATAAAGCTTTACAAGTCAACTTAAATACAGCAACTCTTGCCGAACTCGAAGCACTTCCTGGTATAGGTAAAAAAACAGCACAGCGAATTATTGACGCGCGGCAGCAAAAGCTATTTACTTCATTGAAAGACTTAGAACGGGTGAAAGGATTAAGTAACAGTAAGTTGCAAAAATTACAAGGTTATGTGAGTTGGTAGTTTATTGTTTTTTATTTCTTACGTTTATGTTCATACCCGCATACGATTGTAAATCATAATTTATATCCTAAGCGGAAAATTAACCAAGGCGCCAAATTCCTAGAGGATAAATCAGCTACAAATATATCCTCTAGGAAAAGGTCAACAATGTTACTTATTGTAGTTAAATTTACGTATTTATCGCAAAAAAACCGCTGTTTTATAAAATGAATGCGTATAATTAATGTAATTTTTATACATTTTTATAGTTTGTTACTTATGTGGAAGCGCTTTGCGATATTAACTGCCATTGAGTAGTTCAAGCAAAAACATGTTCTCTAGAAAATTCTGTTAAGACACAAAATTAAAGCGAGGATAAGTTAGACAGTTAGCGGTAAACTAATTTTTGATTTTTTGGATTAATTTGGATTACAATAATTTTGTACAAATAATAAATTGTACCTTTAAAACAAATATATAATTATGACTCAAGCAAAACAAGCTAAAGATATTGATTTACGCTACTTAATCAATATCTACGGTATCCAATTAGTCTTAGATGACCAATTTTTTCGCGAATGGCAAGACAATTTACCAGAAACTACAGATTTAGATAAACAACTTTTAGATAAAGTAAAAGCGGGTTATTTTAATCTTTTAAATTATCCACCTCTACTAGAAAGTGTTGTCCGAATAGCTATTGTTGACCCAATACTTTTTATTGGAGATTTTTTTTTAACACCTTTTTATATCAAAGCTGAAGAACAAATAGACATTACGGGTGAAGACGAAGGAATAGTTATCAAGGGTAAAATAGATACTTTAGTACTAAAAGACCAACTATGGGCTATGATTATTGAGTCTAAACAAGCAGAGTTTTCTATTGAAAAAGGACTCGCACAACTTTTAGCCTATATGTTAGGTAATCCCTACCCAGATCAACCTAGCTTCGGTATGATTACTACAGGGGGAAGTTTCATTTTTATTAAATTAGTTAAGGGTGAAGTTATTCAATATGGAACCTCTAAAATATTTGAAGTGCGTAATCCAGGAAATGAGTTATATGATGTACTTCGTATATTGAAGCATCTAACCCAAATCACAACTGTTTAAAGCGTCGATACTTACTATATTTAAATCGTTTCAGAAGAACTAGGAATTACTGATTAACTTTCATTACCCGAATCAACCAAGGCGCCTAATTCTAGCGAGGATAAATTAGATATAAATATATCCTAAGCGGAAAATTAACCAAGGCGCGTAATTCAAGCGAGGATAAGTCAGATACAAATATATCCTAAGCGGAAAATTAACCAGGTGCCGAATTGGGTGCCCGCCAAGATACCAGCAAAACAAATTATGTCATACACGTTGTAAATAAATTTTCCAGAGAAGGCTTTATGTTTATAACAAATAAATCATCCGTTACATCCGTTGTATCCGTTGCTAATCAACCCACCAAAACTTTTGACATGGACTACTAGATTAAAATACTGTTTATCTTAAATTAGAATTGTTCACTGTAATATTATGACAAATTTTGACTTGCCTGCTTAGGACACCATTGGGCTAGTAGTAAGGAGGAAGCTATTGCCTGGGGTATAGCTGAAATTGATAAGTTTCTAGCTACCCACATCCTGACTAAGAAAGGATGGCTACTTAACTCTCTTCCTTAATTGTAGGATATGTGACGCGCTTTCGAGTTAAAAGTAATTTTTTACAAAGATACACCGTACAAACTGTAGGTGGTTCGCGACACCAAGAGTATTGGATACCCGAGTCGGGATTTAGAGAATTTTAATACTCATATTGTTGGGAAAATTGAGGTAATTGCTGAGTTTAGAGATTAAAAGCAGAAAAGAAGAATCATTTTTTCGTTAAAATAGTTTTTTGAGCGTGATGTGATTGTTATTATGCTGCTAAAAACTGACGAAATTTCGATTCGTCTCATGCAAGATAATTTGCATGACTATGAGTTAATGGCAAAGTGGTTAACTGATCAGAAGGTTTTGGAATTTTATGAAGGTCGAGATAACTCTTTTCCACTTGAACGGATTATTGAAGATTATCAATCAATCGTTTGTGGTGAAGAGGCTGAAGTCGCTTGCTTTTTTTATTACCATAATCAGCCTATCGGCTACTTACAATATTGTGCCTTAGATCAACTGACACAAGCGGATAGAGAAACCTACAACTTGGAAGAAACGAACGGTGTGTACGCGATAGATTTGTTTATTGGCGAAACTCAGTATTGGAATCAAGGTATTGGTAGCAAAGTTATATCAAAGGTTGTCAACTACCTATTTGATGAACTCGGCGCGCGAAGAATTGTTGTAGACCCAGAAACCTGGAACACGCGCGCTATTCATTGCTACTCTAAATGTGGGTTCGTTAAGGTAAAACTGCTGCCCAAACACGAATTACATGAAGGTGAGTATCGAGATTGCTGGTTGATGGCTATTGATAGGGATAAATAAGTACACTTAATAGTAGTACCCCGCACGCGCCCCTAACACCACATTTAACAAATGTCTCAACAATCTGCACGAATTTGTATACTAGGTGGAGGATTTGGCGGTCTTTATACCGCTTTACGTCTCAGCCAGTTACCTTGGGATAATAGCCAAAAGCCTGAAATTATCCTTGTTGATCAAAGCGACCGTTTTCTTTTCTCTCCGTTATTGTACGAACTTTTGACCGGAGAGTTACAAACTTGGGAAATTGCCCCACCTTTTGCTGAACTACTGCAAAATACAGGTGTACGTTTCTGCCAAGCTGCTGTAGCAGGAATTAATGTTGACTCGAAGAGTGTTCACTTACATGATGGCCCCGAAATTAAATGTGACCGTTTAGTTTTGGCTTTAGGTGGTGAAACTCCGCTTGATATGGTACAGGGAGCAACTTCCTATGCGTATCCATTTCGTAGTGTAAGTGATGCATATCGTCTTGAAGAACGTTTACGTATTTTAGAAGAATCTGATAAAGATAAAATTCGTATCGCTATTATTGGCGCCGGTTATAGCGGTGTGGAGTTAGCATGTAAATTATCTGATAGACTACAGGCGAGAGGTAGATTTCGCTTAGTTGAAGTTAGCGACCAAATTTTACGCACTTCTCCTGAATTTAACCGCGAAGCAGCACAAAAAGCTTTAGAAAAACATGGAGTATTTCTTGACCTTGATACCAAGGTAGAGTCTATTAACCAAGATAGCATTAGCCTTGAATATAAAAATCAAGTTGATACTATCCCCGTCGATTTAGTAATTTGGACAGTAGGTACAAGGGTTGCTCCTGTAGTTCGTAGTCTTCCTTTAAAGCAAAATCAACGCGGTCAAATTATTGTTGAATCAACTTTACAGGCGCCTGACTATCCTGATATTTTCGCATTAGGTGACTTAGCTGAATGTCATGATGCTCTTGGACAAAGAGTACCAGGTACTGCTCAGTCAGCTCTCCAACAAGCTGATTATACTGCTTGGAATATTTGGGCAAGTTTAACGAACCGTCCATTACTGCCTTTCCGTTATCAGCCATTAGGTGAAATGATGACGTTGGGTGTTAATAATGCCACCCTTACAGGGTTAGGTATTAAACTCTCAGGACCACTTGCTACTATTGCCCGTCGCGCGGCTTATTTATATCGAATGCCTACATTAGACCACCAGTTGAAAGTTGGTTTTAATTGGCTCGCGCGTCCTATTATTGAAGTGCTTTCTTGATCCCCCCTACCCCCCTTGATAAGGCTACGGTGTACACACATCTTTAATAACCCCTTCTTTTCCCCCCTTTGTGCCCTTTGTGTTCAAAGTGGTTTACCTCTTTAAAGAACCACGCTCGTCACAAAGGACACAAAGAAAGAGAAGAAAGAGAGACTTGTGTGTACACGCTCGGCGCGCGCAAGGGGGACAGACCCCCATTGACCTCTTAATAAAGCTATTACTATGCCATCACCTTTTCCTGGCATGAATCCTTACTTGGAGAATCCAGCATTATGGTCAGAATTTCATAATCTTTTAATATCGTCGATTTCTCAAAAGCTAAACCCGATATTACGACCTAAATATCGAGTTGCGATTGAACAGCGAGTGTATCAAACAACTGATGGAGATTCTCTTTTAGTTGGTGTTGCTGATGTAGCAGTGCAAAAGCATCAAACGGCTAATAATCAGGAAACAGAAAATATTGCTGTTGCTTCTCCTCCTGCTACTGCGCTTACTGTTACTATTCCAATGCCAGAGACAGTAAAAGAAACTTACTTGGAAGTGCGGGATGTGGCAACAAGAGAAGTTGTAACAGTAATTGAGGTATTATCCCCTAAAAATAAACGTGCCGGGGATGGGCGCCAAGCTTATAACAAAAAACGATTACGAGTGCTAGGCAGTTTAAGTAACTTAGTTGAAATTGATTTATTACGTAACGGTAAACCAATGGCGATTCTTCAAAATGATATTCAAAGTAATTATCGTATATTAGTAAGTCGCAGTGATTTCCGTCCAAAGGCTGATTTATACGCTTTTAATCTTCAAAACCCAATACCATCTTTTCTATTGCCTTTACGTGATACTTCGGAAGAACCTATATTTGATTTACAAACTATATTACATGATGTATATGACCGCGCGAGCTATGATTTAGTTATCGATTATACTAATGACCCTGTGCCTGCGTTGTCAGACACGGATCAGCATTGGTTTGATATGCTGTTGCAAGAAAATGCCCTTAGATAAGTGGTTGTTTTTTACATCTTCTTTATAATCCTACGGTTTTATCTTAAATTCGCGTGTAAATACTTATTTAAGAGTTAAATTAGTTTATTTCTTGGGCAAGCCGAAATATAATAATCAGTATTTACTCTGACCATAAGAAAAAAACTTTATATGCCGAAACCGAGAGTTTTATTTCTCGATGCTGTTGGTACCTTATTCTCTGTCAAAGGCAGCGTTGGTGAAGTATATAGCCAAATAGCTGGAGAGTTTGGAGTCCACGTATCACCGTCCGCTTTAAATCAAGCATTCTATCAAAGCTTTAAAGCTGCACCCGAACCCACATTCCCAGATGCGGAAGTTCAAGATATACCCCAGCACGAGTTTGAATGGTGGCAAGCTGTCGCACGCCAAACATTTGATTTAGCAGGCGCCTTACAAAAATTTACAGATTTTGATACATTCTTTAGTGAACTGTATATCCACTTTGGTACCGAGTCACCCTGGTTTGTTTACCCTGATGTTATCCCAGCTTTAAAAAGTTGGCGCCAAAAAGGAATAGAGCTAGGTATAATATCTAATTTTGACTCGCGTATTTTCTCGGTGCTACAAGCTTTGGAACTACGAGATTATTTTGATTCGATAACCATTTCCACTCAGGTCGGTGCCGCAAAACCTGAAGCCAAAATATTTGGTGTCGCATTGGCAAAGCACAATTGTCCGGCAGAGGAAGCTTGGCACGTTGGTGATAGCAAAAATGATGATTATTATGGCGCCAAGGCTGTTGGAATGCGCGGTGTATTGATAACGCGGGCAAGTGAGCAAAAAGTCTTGGTTGGTGCAAATTAAGGCTTATTTACGTAAAAACCCTTAACAAGAACACCTGGAAGGATATAGGATAAGGGAAGGTAAAGACTCGGAATCTCGATTATGCTGTCTGAATCTTCTTTCCCGATTCTGTGTCATTCACCGCGCGTTAGTATTATTGGCGCTGGTCGAGTAGGTAGTACGCTTGCTCAAAGAATCGTTGAGAAAAACCTTGCTGATGTGGTGTTGCTTGATATTATTCCAAAAATGCCGCAAGGAATCGCGCTCGATTTGATGGAAGCGCGCGCTCTGGAAAATCACACCCGCAGAATTATTGGTACCAACGATTACGCTGATATATTTGGCTCAGAAATAGTAGTAATTGCAGCAGGTTTTCCGCGTAAACCCGGTATGAGTCGTGATGATTTGCTGCAAAAAAATGCCGAAATAGTTATAGAAGCTGCCACAAACGCAATTGCTCACTCTCCACAAGCTATTTTTATCGTTGTTACAAATCCTTTGGACGTAATGACATATTTAGTTTGGCAAGCGATTGGTTTATCAAGAGATAGAATTATGGGAATGGCTGGTGTATTAGACTCAGCCCGCTTTGAAACTTATATTGCGATGGAATTAGGTATTTCACCTCTAGATGTCAGCGCGATGGTTTTGGGAAGTCATGGCGATTCGATGTTACCTTTGCCGCGTTACTCTACAGTTAACGGTATTCCAATTACAGAGCTAATGAACGCGGAAACTATTGAGCGTTTAGTAAACCGCACTTGTAGAGGTGGAGCAGAAATAGTTGATTCCATCCAAACTGGCGGCGCCTTCTTTGCACCTGCTTCGGCAACTTGTGCGATGATAGAAACTATACTGCGTAACCACTCACGAATGTTACCCGTATCAGCACTTATGCAAGGGGAATATGGGCTGAATGATTTATTTGTCGGTGTACCATGTCGTTTAGGTTGCGGGGGAATTGAGAAAGTTATCGAGTTGAATTTAACTGACGTGGAGTTAGATAGTTTGCGTATTTCCGCTACTTCTGTACGTCAGAATATTGACAAAGTGAAAGATGTATTAAAGATTAAATAAATTGGCAATTGGATATAACAGCTTCGGATGCCTGTTCCACAAGACTCATATATAAAATTCCTAGAGGATAAATTAGCTTTCAAAAATATATCCTCTAGGAAAATCTAAATGGCGCGAAATTCCTAGAGGATAAATTAGCTTTTTAAGGCTTCTGAACAAAAATCTTGTGGGATGGGCATCCTTGCCCGTCCTGAATGTAATTTTAATTACTGCTTACTACCGATAACCTTCTTCATCCGCAGGATCGCCATATGGGTCTTCGCTTGCTCGGCGAATATCTCCATATTGTCCATAACCTGCACTGCCATACTGATCAGCAGGGTCGCCATATGGGTCTTCACTTGCTGGGCGAACGTCTCCATATTGTCCATAACCTGCACTGCCATACTGATCAGCAGGGTCGCCATATGGGTCTTCACTCGCTGGACGAACGTCTCCATATTGTCCATAACCTGCACTGCCATACTGATCAGCAGGGTCGCCATACGGATCTTCACTCGCTGGACGAACATCTCCATATTGTCCGTAACCCGCTCTACCATATTGGTCGGCAGGGTCGCCATACGGGTCTTCACTCGCTGGACGAGCATCTCCATACTCTCCATAACCTGCTCTACCATATTGGTCGGCAGGGTCACCATACGGGTCTTCACTTGCTGGACGAACATTATCACGGTATTCCCGTTCTTCATCCTGGTCGCTATCAACACCGCTTGCTAAAAAATCTTTCGCTTTGCGGAAAAAATCGCCTACCATAATTCTTCTCCTTGTAAAACTTGTTTTAAAAACTTGGGCTAAAACGCAGCCCCTTGTGGCGCCAGTTCTCTTAAATCACGTCCTGTAGTGCGCCCGTCGTATCCTTGAAAATCACGGTACCTTTGTGCCTCTTCCGCTGGTACTTGAATACCCTGAGATGGTGGTGTTACCCATACAGGACGACCTTGAGCATCACGGTAATAAACTCGCCCATTTTTAGAAATATAATATTGTCCCTTTTCACCAGTGCCTTTAGAATTTTTATACTTGTTGTAGATATAGTAAGCCGCAGCGGCGCCTGCTAAGGTAATTAATACTTTATTGCGAGTCGAAAGTCCTTGTTTTTTCTGTGGTTGGTTCGCACCCGTTGAATCATTTACCTGTCTACCTACTGTGTCATTTACAGGAGGAGCAGATGTTTCTCGCGAACCACCACCACAACCATGTAACACTGGTGCTGCTAGTAAAGCTGAAAGAAAAACCGCTATCGGTAACGAGGCTCTTTTGTTTTGTGTAGTTATTTTGCTCATCACGTTCAATTACCTGCAAAGCTTTATGCGCTGCATTTACGCTCCCGCACTGGTCTAACTGTTAGTCATGATGATTGATTACGTAAAAGCTTACATCTTGCCTTTGAAAGAAACGCACTCCCTCTTTGGGGATATATAAAGAAACCGGGAAAGCAATGTCAAACCCGATTTCTTAATTTTATTTATTTATGTAAAGGAATTCCTGGCGCATAAGCTTCTATAACTCTGCCAGTACGAGTACACATAATCATTAAGTAATCACAAGCAGGACACTGTGTCCTTTGTATTTGACTTTCAGAAATATAATGTCTTTCTCCTTCACAACCGCAGTTAGGACAGCGTACTTTTTGTATAATTTGCACTTTAAAGCCCCTTTTTATAATAGTTTACGCGCTTGTTAAAGTTTTATAAATCAAGTAGTTTTCAGGTACGCAATTAGCGGTTATTACGTAAATTAAGCGAGATTCGTGCGTTAGATGAAATTTATCGAGTTTTAATTATTTTCAGTCAAATTTAACAAATTTACTAAGTTGATAGGATTACTTCTCAATAAATGAGTCAAGCAATTTACCTAACCACCCAGTCAAATCACTTTCTTCCGCTGTCGCATTGAAAAAAGTCACTCATAGCACAAGTCGCTTTACATAAATACATAATCAGCGTGCTTTTAGCATCCTGATACCTACATGAATGTAAAACTTATCAATATGTTTTTCTATTATGCTCAATAAAATTATAATTGCCTATATAACTTCAGACATATTAGCTAATTATTTTTACCTGTGTTCTATCCAATTTTACGATGATCCCCATTGCCTAACCCTTGAGAGCAACCTCTTTTCAATCGGCGCCAGCTATCATAAAATACTATCGTCAGATGACGTTAGTAAAAAAAAATACTAAAATTTTGTATCTAAATTTACTTTTTACCAATTTTATCTAGTTGTTTACGAGACGAAAGTGTGCTGTTTTCACACGAAAAAATAGGTTCTAACTTGAACAGCGTACTGAAATCTTCAATACTTTACAAGTTAGAACTCAATTGCTTTACAAAGCTAGGATACTGTAATATTAAGTACAGAAATTTATAACAAACTTTGCAAAAACGCGCTTTATCCAGGTGTAGTTGATAAATAAAATTTCTATACAAAACTTAATAATTAATTAATATTTAGTGAATTATGAGAGTAAATATTATTTTGTAAGAAAATTTAATCAAAAATTCCAATGTTAGACATTAACAGTCTTTGAGAGATTTGCTAAGGTAGTAATTGGTAATGGGTAATGGGTAATCGGTAATGGGTAATCGAGAGTGGAATTTTCCAACTGTCAATTACCCATAATTTCTTTTGTCAAGCTTTATTATCAAATGCAACGCATCAATTTGATGGGTGAAAGTAATCGTAAATTTCTTGAGCTAAACGCGGACCGATACCTGAAACTTCGCCAAGTTGTGCGGGTGTTGCTAATCGAATATAATCAACTGAGCGAAAGTGAGCCAAAAGTTGTTTTTGACGGTGACTTCCTAAACCTGGTATTTCATCCAAACGCGACCGCTTCAATTTATCACTACGCTGTTGACGGTGGAAGGTAACAGCAAAACGGTGTGCTTCATCACGTAAGCGTCTTAAAAGTTGCACTCCTGGTTGTTCAGAGTCTGTTTCTACTGGTAAACTGGCGCCTGGTAAAAATATTTCTTCACGCTTTTTCGCTAAACTAATAACGCGCACGTCTTCCATTAAATTCATTTCTTCTAAAACAGCGACAACTGCAGAAAGTTGTCCTTTACCACCATCAATCATTACCAAATCAGGAAAATCAGGGTTTCCCAAGCGCTGTAATTGTGGGTCTTCAATAAATTTACGAAATCGTCGCTGTATAACTTCCGCAAGTGAGGCAAAGTCATCTGAGTGACCTGCTGTAACTGTGGGATTTTTGATTTTGTAATGACGGTAATGCTGTTTAGCAGGCAAACCATCGATAAATACTACCTGCGAAGCAACTGCATTAGAACCTTGAATATGGGAAATATCATAGCCTTCGATGCGGTGGGGTAAGTCGGGTAAGTCAACTATTGCCGCTAAATCTTGCATTGCCTCCGAGTTACGGTCACCTAATTTTTGCATTCGCTCTAACTCGTACTGAGCATTGCGCTCTACCATTTCGAGCAATTCTGCTTTGAGTTGACGTTGCGGCGCCACAATAGTAACTTTACGACCTCTACGTTGTCCCAAAGCCGCAGCCAAAATATCGCTATCAGGCAACTCATGCTGTACTATTATTTCGGAAGGAATTTCTACATCATCAGCAGTTTGATAATGTTCTTCTAATACCCGCTCTAATATAGCTCCTGGTTCTGCACTTGCGTCTGCAACAAATGCTAGGCGCCCAACAAGTTGACCGGCACGAATCTGGAATAATTGAATACAAGCGTGATTATCATCTTTTGCCAAAGCAATCGCATCGCGCGATACAGTATCATCGGGAAGCGATACTTTTTGGTCTGCTGTCAGCGACTTTAAACCATTTATCTGGTCACGATAACGCGCGGCAGACTCAAAGTTTAACGCTTCTGCCTGCTTACACATCGCCTCAGTTAATATATCTACCAACTCTTGCCCACGTCCTTGAAACACCATCGCGACTTTTTGTACTGTCTTACGATACTCTTCGGGAGTCTCTAGTTTTTGACATACCCCAGGACAGCGACCTAAATCGTAATTCAAACAAGGACGGTCTTTAAATAACGGTTGTGGACGCTGACGTAATGGAAAAATACGCTTGCAAATGCGTAATATTTCTCTCAACAACCGTGAATCAGTATAAGGCCCGTAAAACTTATCTTTTCCCTTACCAAGCTGTCGCTTGCGCGTGATAAAAATACGCGGATAATCTTCTGACCACGTAATACAAACGTATGGATACTTTTTGTCATCTTTAAGCAGAACATTAAAATAAGGCAGATGCTGCTTAATTAAGTTTGCTTCCAGTGCAAGTGCTTCGGTTTCTGTATCGGTGACAATAAACTCAATATCAGTTACCTGCTTAACCATCGTCGCAATGCGTTCGGTCAGACGCTGCGAGTCACGAAAATACGAACGAACCCGAGACCGCAGCTTGCGAGACTTACCGATATACATGATGCGGTCACTGGCATCACGCATAAAATATACCCCAGGTTGTGGGGGAATTTCCTTAAGTCGGTTTTCTAAGCGTTCCGGGTCTTTTACGAGCGGTAAAACTTTACCAGATACTGTCACAGTTAAAAATAGTTATTTTATAAACCTACCTATATATATTTTAATTTTTTGATGAACTGTGGCATAGGGCGATACTACCCAATCAACTGGCGAGATTCAAGCCAACTGTAGATAAGTTTTACTGGCGCCTCAAGCTAAATTGATTGTAAAATCGCTATACTCCAAAGTGATACGCTATTGTACTGAAAGATTCCGGGGCTGGATATATGGCATCCTATGCAACCTCTTCTGCTAAGGCAGAAATGAGCGAATTACGTCGATTGAAAGGTTTATTGCCGCCTGAATTACAAAGCTGGGTCACGGTCGAAGGAACGACAGAAGTCAATCCACCCCTTGTTAGATGCGAAGAAATTGGTAAAGACCAAGTTGAAATTCAAATCGATTTGGTGAAATGGGATTCTCTCGCTATCGACCAGCGCAACTTGTTATTCTGGCATGAAGTCGCTCGCGTTCAAAATGATACTATTCCCAAAGATGGTTGGGAAATGGCTGCACTCGCGATCGGTTTGGGTGGTGCTGTTGGTGAACTTTGGGTACAAGACGGATTATTATTAATCCTCGCTTTAGCATTGTGCGGTGTTTCTGGATGGCGCCTTTATCAAAAAAATAGTGGTGAAAAAATCGCGCGTGAACTAATTGAAGCTGATGAAAAGGCAATTGGACTTGCCCAACGCTTCGGTTATACTCTCCCCAACGCTTATAAAAGTCTTGGTAGTGCGTTGAAAACTTTGATTGATACCACAAACAGTAAGCGTGAACGCTCTAAATATGAAGCCCGCCTTTCTGCACTAAAACGTAGTGCCAACAAAGTCCGTGGCAAATCTAGAGGCGCCGATGATGACATGTAGGCTCACGGCCGGACAGCCTGACCGACACCCACATCAAAAAATAATCACGTAGGGACTTAAAAATATCACCTACGTGACATACAATATTGTCTTTATTCAATCAATTTATATTTTTTCCCAAACTAAATTAATAAACTGTGCTGTAGTTTTGAAAATACTGTAAAGCTGTAGAGACTAGGCGAGAAAGTCTCTACAATATGAAAAATTCGGTCGATATAGCCAATTACGGACTACAACTGGTTTAACATCTTATGGGTTTGAGGAACTACTCGCACATGTTTGACTATTCGCTTCATATCAGCTTGCCATCTCAAAACTTGGTCGGGAGATGGTGCAATTATCGCTTTCTCGGCATGTATTGGTGATACTAACGGTGTTACAGGTTGCAAAAATATCGGAATTGATCGATTTATTTTTGCGATTATTTGCGCTGCTTGCTCCAACTCGACAACATCCGTTGAAGCCGAAATAATAATCTTGACAAAAACCTCCACTTGTGAATCATCACAAAGCTGTAAAAAGCGCGCGTGTTCGACGAAGCGCTTTTCACCGCTGACGCTTTCAAGTTTAAAATCCATACCTACTGAGTCAAGATACGGTAAAACCATTGCGAGTTGTTCGCTTCGATGTCCACCAGTCTCTAAATATATAGGTAATTGAGTTGCACTACGAACTTGGGGTAAAAACTCGACGAGGAAAGAAGCGTGAAGAAGCGGTTCGCCACCTGTTAGGCTAATGCTATCGTGTAGGTGAGGTATATTTTGTCGCTCAACCCATTGAAGTAACATAGATAATGTTACTGGGTTTGAATATACTTCAAAGTCGCGTGAACCAGGGAAGCGTTCAATTCTACATACGTTTGGTGCATTCCATGTGTTGGAACTGTCGCAAAAGTGACAGCGCAGGTCACAAAGTGCGAACCGGATAAAAATCTGACGAGTTCCAACGTTTAGTCCTTCCCCTTGGATGGCAGAAAATACCTCAACTAAGCGTGCGGTCGTTGTAGTAGCTGTGGCAGTTGTTTTTGTGGTCATGTTATAGATATATCAAAAATATAAGTGACTAAAATGACTAAAGATGCAGCTTAATATACTCCTTACCTTTGATTTTTCTTTCCAGCTTGAACATGTTCCGATTAGTACAGGAGACACCACAGTTAAAAAACTAGAGTTAAAGCTAAAAGCTAAATACAGAGTACGTTTATAAAGCGTGATTATTGCTAGTTATCCAGTATTTACACTTATGATAAGATATTAGTAGTGGTATTAAACCAAACATAAATATGTTGATTGATATACGTAATTACAGTAAGGTTCATTGTAAAATTTCATGACTAGCCAACCTACAGAGGCAGATTTTCCTGTTAAGTACCAAGAGGACACGGCAGTAGTTCAGGTTCCCGCGAAGTTGAGCGTACTTGAAGCCATAGCATTCAAGCAAACCTGCCAAGACATAACCCAAAAAAATAACGTATTGAAACAAATTATTATTGCCTTTGACAATACTACTTTTATGGATAGTAGTGGGTTAGGTGCTTTAGTGAGTAATTTCAAAATTGCTCAACAGCAAGGTATCTCAATGACGTTGCGGAATGTCACACCACAGGTAATGGCTGTATTAAATTTGACCGGGTTAGATAAGGTTTTCCCAATCGAATATGAGAGTGAACCCGCAGCGCATTTAGACCAGTTGGAAGAGAACCTACCCACAACTCATCCTTCAGTTAAGTCTTGGATGAAGCGCTTTATTGATATAGTCGGAGCTATAGTTGGCTTGTTAATTACAGCGCTCTTGGCAATTCCAATTATAATTGCAATCCAAATCGATGACCCAGGTCCGATTTTGTTTGCTCAAACGCGCTGTGGTTGGATGGGTAAACATTTTCGGATGTGGAAATTTCGTTCGATGTGCGTCGATGCAGAAGCAAAAAAAGCAGAACTACTTAAGCAAAACCAAGTTCAAGGTGCATTTTTTAAAATTGATAACGACCCGCGCGTTACGAGAGTCGGACGCTTTCTGCGACGAACTTCCCTTGACGAACTACCGCAATTTTTGAACGTACTCAAAGGCGAAATGAGTTTGGTTGGCACTAGACCTCCTACACCCGATGAAGTCGCGCGCTATGAAGTACCAGAATGGCAACGTTTAGATGTAAAACCAGGGATGACCGGAGAGTGGCAGGTTTCGGGTCGCTCTACTATACGCACTTTTGAGGATGTAATTCGTCTTGATTTGCAGTACCAAAAGAACTGGACTTTGTTATACGACCTCAAGTTAATTTTCAAGACCATCACAATTTTATTCAAGAAAAACAGCGGCGCCGTCTAGTTTGCTTCAAAATCATCATTTCAAACCCGGTTTTTCAAATAAACCGGGTTTTTTTAGGCTTTTTATCTACGGAGAAACTTTAAAGTTATTTTAGTTTGTTAATATAGGTATTTATTAAAGTTGTCTCGGTTAATACCAGTAATTTCAATTGGATTTGCAATTTGCAATTACTAATTTAAACAATAAATATTGAGATTAAGTCGAGGAATACACAGTAAATTGCTTGTATATGTAGACTAAGTAAATAGTCTCTTGTTTAAAAGCAGGGGTATATACTGAGAAAAATTTGTCTTGGTAAACATAAAATTGATTAACACTAGTAAAAAAAGTATTACGCACTATGTAAAGAAGTGAATCAAAGTTTACTCAATCTTCAAGGAAAAAAAACTGACGTTAATAAACTCTGAAGAGAAAATTATTAGTAACCATTGCTTTTTAGGCAAGGGATGCCAAAAGCAAATCTTGTCTTTAAACCAACCAGGGCTGTTCAAACTTACTATATTTATGCGAATTTTAATTTACTCTTACAACTATCACCCAGAACCCATTGGTATAGCGCCATTAATGACCGAGCTAGCAGAAGGGTTAGTTAAGCGTGGACACGAGGTGCGTGTAGTTACAGCAATGCCTAATTACCCTCAGCGTCAAATTTATGAAGAGTATCGTGGTAAATTTTTTGTTACGGAAGAGAAGAACGGGGTCAAAATTCAGCGCAGTTTTGTTTGGATACGTCCTCAACCAAACCTACTTGATCGTATTCTGCTTGATGCTAGTTTTGCACTAACCAGCTTTGTTCCTGCATTATCTGGCTGGCGCCCGGATGTTATATTAACAACTTCTCCATCGTTACCCTGCTGTGTACCTGCAGCACTGTTGGGATGGTGGAATCGTTGCCCAGTTATTTTAAACCTTCAAGATATTCTCCCAGACGCAGCAATTCATGTTGGCTTGCTCAAGAATAAATTTTTAATCAAAGTTTTTCAGACTCTAGAAAAATTTGCTTACCACACGGCGACAAAAATCAGTGTTATTGCTGATGGATTCATTGATAATTTGTTGCAAAAAGGCGTTGCAGCCAGCAAAATGATTAAAATCCCTAACTGGGTTGATATTGATTTTATTCGTCCTTTGTCGAAAGTAAATAATGAATTCCGTTCTACCCACAACCTTGATGGTAAGTTTGTGGTGATGTACTCAGGGAATATTGCTTTAACTCAGGGTTTAGAGACTGTCGTACTAGCTGCAAGCAAGTTGCGTCACATCGAAGATATCGTATTTGTGATTGTTGGTGAAGCTAAAGGTTTACTTAGGTTGCAGCGAGAATGTGATAAAGTAGGCGCCAACAACGTGATGCTGTTGCCATTTCAAAAGCGTGAAAAGTTACCAATAATGCTGGCTGCCGCTGATGTTAGCTTGGTAGTACAGAAGAAGAATGTAATTTCGTTCAACATGCCATCTAAAATTCAGGTTGCGCTAGCTAGTGGACGCGCTATTGTTGCATCAGTCCCCGATACAGGTACAGCGGCAAAGGCAATTACTCAAAGTCGTGGTGGTATTGTTGTTCCTCCCGAAGACCCTAACTCATTAGCCGAAACTATATTAAAATTATACTCGGCGCCGGAAGTTGTAAACTCACTTGGCTACAACAGTCGAAAGTATGCAGTGGAGAACTACTCGTTCGATAATGCCTTAAATCAATACGAGAATTTATTTTACGCAATCACAGAACCAGTTACAAGCCCAGTTGTTCAATCAGTTATAGAGTTAGGTGTTCAGCCAGTTGTTCAACCAGTTGTAATACAACCAACATACGAGCCAATATATTACACTGTTACTGATGATAAGGTAACTCGGACAAAAATAGTTTCCCCTGGAACACGCTTAGAATAATCCAATATTATCCCATAGGGTTGTTTACTGTTGTTCAAAATCCTAAGTTTTATTAGGTTATAAAAAATATAATCTCTTAAAATTTCGGAAAAGAATATATTGCAACGTGTGTTATAATATAAATGTATCCATAAACGCTTATCTTGGAGTGAATTCAAGAAAACACGTATGGAACATTTGTTTGGAATTAAATAAAATCACAAAGACTGCTGCCATAATCAAGTTACGGCACGATTATTTCAGCAAATCTAACTGGGGAATGGAGGTTAAGGTTGTTGCCCTTGCAGTAACCGTAAAAAGTGAAAGTCGGGCTGCTTCCAAGTCTACGCATGTAGCGCTTCCATTTTGGTCTTTGTAAGTTATACCGTGGACTTGGATCAGGGAAAACTAGATTTTCCTAGATTTTTAGAATCGGTAGGTGTATCGCCTATCCGTAAGTTACTCGATTTTGACGATGCGAAACCCCATAACACATTGATACTGTTCGGGCTGTTCTGTTGTAACTTTAGCGACAGCTCGACCACAGTACAAGTGTCCTTCACGCCAACGTGGTTGACCGCTTGCATCCGCGAGCATACATGACTGACAAACTTGTCCAGTTGCAAGAACTTGGTTTTCTGTCAAAATTGCTGCTAACATCCCATCCCCCCTATTTAAAATATCGTAAATATACGCGCTCTTAGACACATCTACCTTAAAAATCGCTGTTTATACCTAGAATAAATTTTTGCTCTAAACATCTTTGATTCTTACCCAGTAAGAATTAGTAGTATTCGTTATAACACATGAATTACTGTTTGTAATTCTATGATAAAAATTATTTCTGATAGTATTTTATGTTGGATATTTTTAAAATCCAACTTTTTTGTCGTAAGTAATACAGAAATTAATAAATCCTTTTGCGAAGACAGCGCTACTACGTACTAAATGCTTTTGCGATTTTACGACGCAAGCAAAGACACTTCGATGTAAAAGAACGTTATTATAGTTTACGCAATTGTTGGAGCCACGAATCGCTGTGAAGTTTACAGGGCTTCTGAGGCTTACAATAGCTACATACTCTATTTTTAGGCTATGACTAAGACAAATTCTGATTTTCTTGCAACTTCCGACCCAGCGGTTGCGGAGTTAATTAGTGACGAACTTCAACGTCAACGTGACCATTTAGAATTAATCGCAAGTGAGAACTTTACTTCGGCTGCGGTACTTGCTGCTCAAGGTTCGGTACTAACGAACAAATACGCTGAAGGTTTACCTGGCAAACGTTACTACGGTGGCTGTGAGTATGTTGATAAAATCGAACAGCTAGCTATCGACCGCGTTAAAGAATTATTCGGCGCCGCACATGCTAACGTTCAACCTCACTCTGGCGCCTCTGCAAACTTTGCGGTATTTTTAACATTGCTCTCCCCTGGTGACAAAATCATGGGAATGGACTTGTCACACGGTGGACACCTAACTCACGGTTCACCAGTAAACGTGTCAGGTAAATGGTTTCAAGTATCCCACTATGGTGTAGACCAACAAACCGAGCAACTTAACTTCGACTCCATCCGTGAGCAGGCGCTTAGGGAGCGTCCTAAGCTCATTATTTGCGGTTATTCTGCATATTCACGAATTATTGACTTTGAACAATTCCGCAGCATTGCGGATGAAGTTGGCGCCTACTTGCTGGCAGATATTGCTCATATCGCTGGCTTGGTGGCAACTGGACACCACCCCAACCCTGTGAGTTATTGCGATGTTGTTACAACAACAACTCACAAAACCTTACGCGGACCTCGTGGTGGTTTAATCATGACCCGCGATGCCGAACTAGGTAAAAAGCTTGATAAATCAGTTTTCCCAGGTAGTCAAGGCGGTCCATTAGAACATGTGATTGCTGGTAAAGCTGTCGCGTTCGGCGAAGCTCTCAAACCCGAATTTAAAACTTATTCTGCCCAAGTTATCGAAAACGCTCGTGCGATGGCTAACCAATTGCAACAGCGTGGGTTAAAGATTGTCTCCAATGGTACAGATAATCATTTAATGCTCGTAGATTTACGCAGTGTGGGCATGACAGGAAAACAAGCAGACCAACTTGTTAGTACTGTAAATATTACTGCGAACAAAAATACTGTCCCATTTGACCCAGAGTCACCGTTTGTAACTAGTGGTTTACGATTAGGTTCACCAGCAATGACTACACGTGGAATGGGAACAACAGAATTTGTTGAAATAGCAAATATTATTGCTGACTGTTTAACTAATCCATCATCCAATACTGTAGCTGATGATTGTCGGCGCCGAGTTGCTAATTTATGCGCACGCTTCCCACTATACCCACATATTCAAATCCCTGTGCCTGCTTTAGTATAGGGTAAATTGTAGAGACGCGATTTTATCGCGTCTCTGTCTCTACAATTGGTTTTTTGGTTTTTGTTGTAATAATTACATTTATATATAAAGTTTTTATAATGTTTAAATTAAAATTACCTAGATAAAAAGACTTAATACTGATTAGCTTTTAAAACATAGTATATATAAAGTTAAGAGGGTATCTAGAATAAAATTCAATTGCTTTACGTTGTATATATTACAGGTGAAATATACTAATGCTTGCCCAGATATATCATCTGATTGCTTTTCTTGTTGCTGCAGTGGTTGTTCTTTGGACTATACCAGATGTTAGAAATATAGGTATAAAAAGCGGAAGACTTGATAAGCCTGGAGAACGAAAAGTTCATCAGCGTCCAATGGTACGTCTCGGAGGTGTGAGCATCTTCGTAGGCGCGATGATGTCATTAATCCTTGTATGGTGGTTAGGTGGATTTGGAAATTTACCTCCTGACAAAGAATGGCAAGTTATTGGTGTGATTTTAGGAGGAATAGGCTTTTTCTCAATTGGGTTTGCAGATGATTTATTAAATTTGTCAGCATTTTTACGTTTAGTATTACAAGTAATTGTAGCAGCAGGTGTCTGGAAAGCAGGCGTAAGTATAGATTTTGTTACGATTCCGATGTTTGGTATTGTCCAGCTTGGGTGGCTAAGTTTACCAATCACGGTAATTTGGTTAACAGGGATGGTAAACGCGATTAACTGGATTGATGGATTAGATGGACTAGCAGCAGGTGTATCGGGAATAGCCGCTGTTGTACTACTTGTTGTTTCGTTATATATGAAGCAACCTGCTGCTGCATTGATTGCTGCTGCACTAGCTGGAGCTTCACTAGGGTTTTTAAGATATAATTTTAATCCTGCTCAGATTTTTATGGGCGACGGTGGCTCATATTTCATGGGTTTTACTCTTGCAGCCGTTAGTATTATTGGTCTAGTCAAAATTCCTGCTGTAACTGCAGTGTTGTTACCGTATGTAATTCTAGCTGTACCCATTTTTGATATGTCCGCCGTAATTCTCGCGCGTTTACTCATGCGCAAATCACCTTTTAGCGCCGACAAACGTCATTTACACCATCGCTTACTCAACGCTGGACTATCCCATCGATGGGCAGTTTTATTTATTTACTCCCTAACATTGTGGGTTGGTAGTTTGGCAATGGCAATTATTGGAATTCCCAGTGGCGCCGTTTTTGCCTGTGCTGCAACATCGTTACTCAGTTATACTTCTTGGAAAGTCTGGAGAAGATCGAAAGTTAGGAGTGAGTAGGGTGGAATGTTGCTTACTTAAGCTTAATCAGCGCCAACACAAAATTGGGTAGGGTGCGATCGGCGCCATTACAGTCAAGCAGTGTAACGAAAAATTAAAGTGCGCGGACCGCACCATAAATCGTTAAGTAAGTGCCATTCGTTAGTAGGGTGCGTGAAGGTCATTAACACTCTCACAACGAAGCGAGTAATCTGGTAGCCTTCACGCACCAACACCAGGAGTTAAGAATCAAAAATTATAAATAAAAATTTCTCGTGAGTAAGGTGCGTGACGCTGCTGACAATCTTACAATAAAGTCTAAGTTTTCTAGCAGCGTCACACACCCTACTTAATCAAATGAGTGCAGAAATTATTTGTGTTGGTACTGAGCTATTACTAGGTGATATTCTTAATAGTAATTCTCAATTTATTGCTCAAGAACTAGCAACACTTGGCATTCCTCATTATTATCAAACTGTCGTCGGTGATAATACTGAACGTTTGCTTAGTGCAATTGAAATTGCCTGTTCTCGTTCGCAAATTTTAATATTTACAGGTGGTTTAGGACCTACACCTGATGATTTGACGTGCGAGACAATTGCACATTATTTTGGCGCCCCACTAATTGAACGGGCTGATATAATTTCTGACATCACGAATAAATATGCTGCTCGTAATCGGGTAATGACACCCAGTAACCGTAAGCAAGCTTTAATTCCTACTGGTGCCGATATTTTACCTAACCCAACAGGAACGGCACCTGGTATTATATGGCAACCCAAACCAGGTGTTCACATTCTGACTTTTCCTGGTGTTCCGTATGAAATGCAGCGAATGTGGCGAGAAACTGCTGTACCATACCTCAAAACTCAAGGTTGGGGTAAAGAAATTATTTACAGTCGAATGTTAAGATTTTGGGGTGTTGCAGAATCAGCATTAGCCGAAAAAGTTAGTTCTTATCTCAATTTACCTAACCCAACAGTGGCGCCATATGCCTCGAAAGGTGAAGTCAAATTAAGAGTAGCAGCAAAAGCCGAATCGAATGCTGCTGCTATTGAAATTATTTCCCCTGTAGAAAAACAACTTAGAGAAATCGCTGGACTTGATTATTACGGCGCCGATGATGATACGCTGGCTTCTGTAGTCGGTGAGTTACTACGAACTAGAAACGATACCGTCTCCGTTGCAGAATCTTGTACCGGTGGAATGTTAGGACAAATGCTCACAGAAATGTCGGGAAGTTCTGATTATTTTTGGGGTGGCGTAATATCATACGACAACTCGGCAAAAATTAATTTACTAGGGGTTAAGCGTGAAGATTTAGATAAGTACGGTGCAGTCAGCCCAATTGTAGCCGAACAAATGGCAGTTGGCGTTAAAAACCGTTTAGGGACAAGTTGGGGAATAAGTATAACAGGTATTGCTGGGCCAACAGGACACACTGAGACAAAACCAGTCGGGTTAGTTTATATAGGACTTGCGGCACCAAATGGAGAAGTCCAAAGTTTTGAGAACCAATTTGGCGCCACACGTGGACGTAGTTTAATTCGTCATGTTAGTGCTTGTACAGCATTAGACTTACTACGCCGTAAATTGCTGGCTCAATAATATTATTATTTCACAATGTTGTATTGTATGTGCCTGCATTAAAGCGCATATAGAGTTAGAATTAGATATTGAAAATGGTATCACCCGTTTCAAGATGAATCGCTTCATATCCTTGCCTATTCAAAACGAAAGTACAGTTACGATTTGCGTAACTGACATCCTCGGAGATAGATTCTGTATAGTGTGTGAAGACGGAAAGCGGGTTTACGATCACGTAGCCCTAGCTTTAAAAGCGGGTAAAAAGGTTCACCTCTCCTTTAGAGGTGGCGAAGATATTACCTCAGCATTTTTGGCTGAAACTTTTAGTCGTTTATATACTAACTTCTCTTCCGAACACATAGAAAGCAACTTAACTTTTACCGACATCGATCCTGATGATGCAGCAGACCTTGAATGTGTCATCCAAGATGTGAAAGATTACCTTAATAATCCGCAGCAATTTAAAAATGCGATTATTCAAGCTATGGGTGAAGATGCAATATGACCAAACAAGTGTACCCCATTGATACATATCATTTTAAATCCCATGATGGGGTACTGTTTGACGCGAATATTTGGATGTATATATATGGCCCTCCGAGTCACATCTCGTCGCAGTATAGATACGCTTATACTTCTGCTTTACGACGAATTCGTGGCGCCGGCTGTCAAATTGTTCTAGATGCGCTAGTACTCTCAGAATTTATAAATGCTTACGCAAGATTCTTTTATAATAAGCTGCCATCCGAATTAAAACCGGGTGATTTTAAATTATTTCGTAACAGTTCTAGTTTTAAACCTGTTGCTGAACAAATTGCTCGACGTGCGCGTAAAATTCTCGAAAAATCAGAACCAGCTAAAATCCGCTTTGAGTCAGCAGAAATTGTCTCAATATTAACTGAATATGCGGGTGGAGAAGCTGATTTTAATGACCAAGTTTTAGCAGAATTATGTAGAGTAAATAATTTAAAATTAGTTACGCATGACGCGGATTTTAGCGGTACTAATTTAACAATTTTGACCGCAAATCCTAAATTATTACTTTTACAACATGGATTACTAACCACGGATGTAACAAACAATTTTATCCCCCCTACCCCCCCTTAATAAGGCTACGGTGTACACATAAGTTTTTGAAAGTTAATTTTCTTCCCTTTCTTCTCTTTCTTTGTGTCCGAGCGTGTCTTTGTGGTTCCTTAAAAACATAAACCACAAAGGTCACAAAGGGCACAAAGGAGGGAATATAAGAAGGGTTATAAAGATGTGTGTACACCGTAGCCTTAATAAGGGGGGAACAAGAGGGGATTTTAGCTTCCTTATTAAGGGCGGGAAAGAGGGTTTTAAAGCCCCCTTCCGGAGCGGGGGGTTGGGGGGATTAACTTCTAATTTTAATAAGGAGGATACCCAAATTCATCATCATCAGCATAGACGTAAGAAGAACTTGCAACTCCTGCCATTGCCATTCTGTTATTATTCTCTTTTTCCGGCGAGCGAACTTGTTCTTTCCCAAATTCTTTGTACTCTTCAAATGTTTTATGAATAATTTGAGATTCGGGAGAATCGGAGGCGATTAGAAATTGCGTTAAATTGGAAACTGTGGGATGTTTATAATCTACTGTCGAAGAAACTAAAACTGTATTCGGTTGAATTCCTCTTTCTTCGCAGTCAATAATTGGACAAAAAATGCCGTGAGCGTGAAATAAAACTCCTTTGGGAGTAAAAGGCTGTTTGCGATAAGACGCATACGAACGTTCAAGTTCAACTACAAATCCACCTGATGGTCTTCCCTGTTGATATTCACAGTAAGTTTTACTAAAGCTTGCTCCAGCGGCGCCGTGAAGTGTTAATTGTAAAGGCGTTTCGTGTAAAAACTTTTTATTTTCACCAACTAAAAAAACAAGGTAGCGGGTAAAGGTTTTAAATTTGAGTTTGTCTGCTAAAAATGCATCATAATTATCGCGAAGTGTGCCAAGCTTGTTTCCAGTTTCTCGGTCTTTAACCGACAGCGGTCCACGACGCACTATCACTATTTTTGGAGTTGTGGTTAGATACACCGTTTCGACTCCAGAAGTAAATTCATGCTTAATTTGCTGCCAGTTTGAGTCAGGTTCAAAGCCTACAGCTTGGGCATTATCAAGCTTTACCGCTAACCCATAGGCTTGCATACCATCAGTGCCGTAGCGTGGATTTAACATTTGGCACCAAGGAATGACCTGAGACGGTGGTGCATTGAACTTCTCGTCTTCAAAGTCGAATTTTGCTGAAGCTTTCATCTTTAAGAGCTTTTGTCAATAGGAGTTTGGGCTGTGCATTTTATGTTGATATTTTAGGCGCCTCAGATACTAGGGCTGTTTGTTTTTGCTCCACATTTGAGATGCCCCATCAAGAAAATGCAATTACACTTACGTATTGGATGATAATAACCTTTTTACCACTTTGATTGGTCAAAGGGTGTCAACTTTGTGCCGTTTTAACATCAAAGGCTTTTATATTAAATATTCTTCATCAATACAATACTATAGTACTATGAAATCGAGTTATGGTTTGATTGTACTATGAAAAGCGGAATACATAAAATAACTATATAAATGTTTATATATGGTGAGCCAGAATTAACTAACCCACCAGTGTATTAATCATTCGGCAATTAGCTTCTCCTGTAATTAGAATAATTACTGGTGCGATAAGCGCTGCTCATAGTAATCAACGATTTTCGCTGTGACATCGTTTATGTCCAAACCATCGGTTTGAATTTCGACGGCATCAGGTGCTTTCCGCAATGGAGAAATTTTACGAGTACTGTCTTTTGTGTCGCGAAGGGCGATGTCTTTTTCCAGTTGCTCTAAGTTTATTTGCGGTAAACCTTGCTTTTGAAAGTCAGAAAGGCGCCGACGCGCGCGTTCTTCTACGGATGCAGTTAAGTAAATTTTGACTTCAGCATCGGGGAAAACTTGAGTACCGATATCGCGACCTTCAGCGACTAAGCCACCTTTTTTGCCCCAAACTTGCTGCTGTTTAACTAGTGCTTCCCTAACGGCAGTTTGTGCAGCAATTGCTGATACGTTCTCAGTTACTTCAGGTGTTCTAATTTTTTGGGTAACGTCATGATTATTGATGTACACCTGAACTGGAGAATTTAGATTTTGCGGGGGCGCCAGTTCAATAACGCACTGACTAACCAACTCAGCAATAGCACACTCCGAGTCAATAGAAATACCTGACTGAATAACTAACCATGTAACTGCTCGATACATAGCACCTGTATCTAAATAAATTAAACCGAGATTAGCTGCCACAGCACGAGCAACAGTCGATTTTCCAGCGCCGGCAGGACCATCGATAGCGATAATCGGTTTGCGATCGCGTAGTATCGTGTTGTCGATTAAGCGTGTAGAACCAAGACGAGCAGCGATCGCGAGCATTCCTTCCTCCTGAATAAATTCCAATGGCATTAAAGTAGTCGGTTCAACCAATTCAACATATTCCACTATTACAGGGTTAACCCTTGCCAAACATTGCTCAACTAGAGCAATTAATTCGTTGGCGTTGCGATTTCCTGCTTTAAATGCTGTTTGAGCTAGCTGTAAACTTTGGTATAAAATAGCAGCCTGTTCTTTTTCCGGTTCGCTCAAATATTTGTTGCGCGAACTCCGAGCCAGCCCAGATGCTTCTCGTACCGTAGGACAAGCAACAATCTCAATCGGCAAGTTCAGGTCTATAACCAGCTTTTTAATAACAGCTAACTGTTGACCGTCTTTTTGACCGAAATAAGCTCGGTCGGGCTTTACCAAATTAAAAAGTTTGGTAACAATTGTTGTCACACCCTGAAAGTGACCAAGCCGGGAACGACCACACAAGCCAGATATCATAGCAGATGGAGGGATAACCTGTGTAATTATTGATTCTTGTATATACTTCTCGGTTATTCCCATCTGTTCCGGAGTTGGTGCAAAAATTACGTCAACTCCTGCCTCCTCACATAATTCTCGGTCTTGGTCTAATGTCCGAGGATATTGCTGGTAATCTTCTTTTGGACCAAATTGTAAGGGGTTAACGAAAATGCTTACTATTACAGTGGCATTTTCTAATCGCGCCCGCTTAATTAAACTTAGATGCCCTTGATGTAAAGCTCCCATCGTCGGCACCAAACCAACAGCTGTTTGATGCAAAGTAGTTACTTCAAATTGTAGCGGAGAGAGCAAGTTCAAATCACCTTGTTTCAAATCATCTTGTTCTAAGCCGCATTTCTCTAAATAGCAGCGCAAAGCTGCAATTGTCGTTATACAGCGCACAAAATACCCCTATTTTTATCAGTTCCCCAACTAAGTTAGTTTATCTCTGAAATCCCATGAAGAGGTATGAAAAGCAATGTTTTAAGGTTCAAGTCGAAAAAAATGTAAATTTTAAACAAAATTAAATGACATGATAAAACAACACAATTAAATGACTTAACTAAACTTTTGGTAAAGTAAAATATTTAATTAAAAAACGATAAAGAGACCGTAGATTTACGGTCTCTAGATAGTCGAATCTATATGCATACAGATTCGATGTTTTGAGTGAAAGCGGTTGAAAATAAATTGCAATTTTATTGATGCATGTAATAAGAAAGTTTTATGTTACTTCCAGCATCAATTTTTTTATCGGTGTTTCGGTAATTATCTTCCAAGTACCTCGATCTTGACTGGCGCCAAACCTTTGCCAATCATACCGATGATACGGGCAGCACCGTAGGAAAGGTCAATAACTCGACCACGAATAAAGGGTCCTCGGTCATTAATTCGCACGATTACTGAACGACCATTACGAGTGTTGGTGACACGTACTCGTGTTCCGAATGGCAAACTGCGGTGAGCAGCGGTCATGTGTTCAGGGTTAAAGCGTTGTCCTGATGCTGTACGATTGCCTGAACCATCATAGCCATAGAACGAAGCTATTCCACGCATCGTTATTTTGATTGGTTCTACTATGGAGTCAGGCAGCTTGGGTATTGAAAGTGATGGCAACGAAAGCGGGAAATTCGCAATTTCGTTTATCGGCTCTGCATTTCCGATAAGTCTCCGTAAACGGTTAGTTGCCATGAGTGCGTCCTGGCTTGGATTCTTAGTTGAATCAGGAGCAAGAGTAGAGTTATCAATCGCTACAAGTTCTCGACCGTCAACTTTGATGACGTAGCGACCGTTAGAGTCAGATGAAGACAAACTTTTATTTTGGGTAGTTGAAGTATTTACATCAACGGCTTGTTGCCAGCTTACCGTAATCTTTGACGCATCAACTTTCTGCCGAATTAACTCGTTTATGCGAGTAGCTACTATACTCGCTCTTTGAACTGGGTCTGTATTAACCTCGTTTTCGGTAGTGCCTGTAGATTGAGTTCCAGCGATTTCGCCAACTTTAGTTTCTGTACTAATGTAAGTAAGCTGACCCACAAAAGTCAAAACCGGAATATCACGAATGTAAAGCGTTGCTGCTTGTCTTCCAGCCACGTTATGGGTGTGAATCTCTGTAGCCTTCGCCGTAGCTAACTTCGTTTGAGTTGGAGTTTGATACTCTCCTACTTTCATCACTTCGCCCGATGATGTTCGTGAAACTGCTGACTGAGCCACTTGGTTGTTCGTTTGACTTCGAGCAATTGAGGGTGTGCCGAAGACAGCACAAAACAGAGCAATAACGGTCAATATATATCTATGGTTCATTGTGTCCGAATTTAAAGCGACATAAGATAGTGTCAGAGGCTGACATCTGGGGTAGCACTCATGGGAGTGCAAAATAATAGAGCATATCGAACTCGTTCCGCTTTCACTTTTTGATTGTGATTGCAACAGACTAACACGAAGTTTTGTACTTGGGGATCAGGGTTTTATCGTAAACTTTGGTAAATTTGGTAATCTCAAAAAAATTTGACAAAGGTGTAAGTCAGTCAGAAAGAGACTTTAGGTTGTGTAACAATTTTTTTACGAAAATGTAAAAATTTTTTTTAAAACTTCACAAATTTCAGGAACTAAAACAGTACGCTTTTAATCAATAGTTAACAACAAGCTAACCTCTCAAATCCCTATCACTCATAAACTTCAGTACGTAATGCACCCTTGATACTATTTTGGCAAGATGGGTGGTAACACCCCTAAAATGACTTGGTGTCGAAGTTGGTTAAGTATGTGACACGACCACACACTATACTCAGCACAAATCAGAAAAAAATACGTAAGTGTACACACACGCATACTTAAGTATATATACGTATACGGCAGTAAATTTACTAACTAAAATTGCTTGCAAGTTTGATACTTAAGTATAATTTATATAAGTAAAAGTAATCAGCTTTCAAGAGTTAGTATCCAATGATAGATTTTTGACACCAAGTATGCATATAAATAAAAATATTTTTAATATTTAGGACAGCGCGCGACTAAAGTGACGGTACGTAAAAGCGCGGAACATTGCTGACTGAAACTGGTAGAAGAATTGGCAACCATTATATGCTCGAATAATGGGACAATTGAATATTAGATTTTTAAATTAATTTCTTTCCCCTTTTTGCTTGTCCCCTTTACCTTCTGATAATGACAGACACGAAAAACACTCATCTTACGACATCAACGCTATCTTCATTTTTGAATGATTTATATTCCAAATACAAATCATTACAGACTGGTACAGTCGCGAATTATATCCCAGAACTTGCAAAAGTAAACCCTAATTTATTTAGTATTTGTATCGTTACAGTAGATGGTTCGGTGCTACAAGTCGGTGATTTCGAGCATCTGTTTACAATACAATCAATATCCAAAGTGTTTGTTTATGGACTTGCGTTACAAGACCACGGTAGAGACTATGTGTTAAAGCGGGTTGGAGTTGAGCCAACAGGGGATGCATTTAACTCAATTATTTTAGACGAGCAATCAAAGCGACCTTACAATCCAATGGTAAACGCAGGCGCCATTGCCACAACTAGCTTAATCAAAGGTTTTGGCGCCACCGAACGTTTGAACAGGTTGCTTGAAATGTTCCAATATTATGTAGGTAGAGATGTGTTTGTTGATATATCTGTATTCACATCCGAACGCAGCACAGGACATCGTAACAGAGCAATGGCGCATCTAATGCTCAACTTTGGCATGATAGATGGACAAATCGAAGAATCATTAGATTTATACTTCCAGCAATGTGCAGTAATGGTAAACTGTCGCGACTTAGCAGTCATGGCAGCAGCATTAGCAAACAAAGGTGTTAACCCACTTACAAAAGAGCAAGCAGTTGATAGTCGCTATATAAAAGATATATTGAGCATCATGTACACCTGTGGAATGTACAACTTTGCTGGAGAATGGGCATATAAAATTGGACTTCCAGCAAAAAGCGGCGTCAGTGGCGGTATTATTGCCGTAGTTCCTGGTCAAATGGGAATAGCTGTGTTTTCACCCTTATTAGACGAACGTGGTAACAGCATACGTGGTGTCAAAGTTTGTGAAGAATTATCACAACAATTTAGTTTGCACTTGTTTGACTGTGCTATAGATAAAATCAACCTCAAAGAAAATTTATGTAATTAGCGACATATAAATATACATAATACGTAAGGTGGGCACTGCCCACCATAACTTTGAGATGTGAGGCATTATGAACAATAAACCGAATTTTGCTTCGATGGCAACAGAACAATTAATAAAGTATGTTCTAGAACATCGTGAAGACAACGACGCTTTCTACGAACTGTCAGACCGAGTAAGGGCAAATGGGCAACCATTAAATATTGACGAACTGCCTGAAATAATTAGGCGAAAGCGTCAAGGTCAGTAAAATTTAATCGTGGCATAATACAATTGAAGCTTTCATGCAATAAAATTCCATGAAAGCTTACAAAAAATACATTACGGTAGAAGACCCTAATCATATAATTTTGTCAGGAATACCTTTTAAAGCTGGACAAAGAGTAGAGATAATTATTTTAGCGTCAGACCAAGAAAAGGAAAATTTAGCTGAAAAATTACGTTTATTATTGAAAGAAACACAAGCATTACACCAAAATAATTCATTAACTGATGAGGAGATAGCCGCAGAAATTGAAGCTTATCGTAGAGGAGATTAAAATATACGTTAAAATCAACGTACAATAAAATTGACGTATATATATTTAAAATATGAAAGCAAATCCTGGTGGGCAAGTTGCACCTTCGGATGTAGTGGGAAGAGATAGCCTAATTTCAAGCTTTTGGGATATTTTAGAGCGTCAAAGTCTTGTGCTAAGTGCAGAGCGGAGGATGGGGAAAACTTGCATCATCAAAAAAATGCAAGCAGAACCAGGAGTATCTAAGTAAGTTACGCAGAACCGCAAGAAGAACACGTCAACTACTAACGCAGCTAGGTGGCGCCGAAGCTATGGGTGTAAAATTACCAGAAATTGCGGCGCCTATCGTTTTAATACTTAAAAAATGGTATTTATCGGTACAAACAGTAACAATTCAGACATTTACACAAATGAGTAATTAATTATACTTTTAACATTTTTCTAACTATTAACGTGTACAAAGTGAGTTATGAATTCTGAATTGTTGTAGTTATTTTTTGACAAAATAATCACTGTTTAACATTAGAATAATTTATATTTTAATAAGTTGAGAAATAAAAATAAATTTGATAAAATAAAAACAAAGTTGAAATTAAAGAAATGAGTAAAGGTAAGCGTTCCAAAACTGAAACTAAAAATAAATATGCTGGTTCAGTTGTTGTGACACGTATCGCTATTGCTCATAACATGGAGCCAGCCTGCTTAGAACAATTAGAAGAAATTGCACGTCGATGTGGTATACTTCGTTCCGAGCTTTGGAATAAATATGGTTCTCTTGAATCTTGGGGTGTTAACAAGTACGAAATAGATAAACAGTTTAGAATTACCCATCCTCCGTCGAGATATGGTTTAACATCAAAGCTGTACGAACGCACCTTGTATAAGTGTATCGATGAAATACACACTTATCAAGATGCGATTAAAGCTGCTGTATCTGATGAGATTTATCGTAAAACTGACTCGGTTTTAGAGCGTAAATATTACTTCTTCCTTTTGGATAGACGTTTCTGGATTGACGTTCTGACAACGCGCGCTCGTTGGCTGCATCGTATAATTAGAAAGCATTTAGTACGCGGACATTCAAATGTTAGAAACCAGATTGTTTACAATGCTGACATGTACCGTGTCAAACAAGTTGGTAAATATTCATGTATAGAGCTAGCAACATTAGTCATAGGTAAAAGACTTGTATTACCTTTACATGGTAATCCAGATATTTCGGGTGAAATTAGAGTCATCATTAGTAAAGATTTGCGAGTTGAAATTCACTACCCCAAAAAACTAGAAAAAGTTGTACTACCAAACCGAAGTACTGAAGCAGTAGGGATAGATAGAGGATTCACAGAAGTTTATGTTACCAGTAATGGTGAATTTTACGGTTCGGGATTAGGAAATATTATCACCAAAGAAGTTGAATATCGTGTTGAACGTGGTCGGAAACGTGGTAAACTTCATTATCTTGCTCAAAAATACGAGAAAAAAGGGCTGCACTTAAAAGCAGAAAATATCCGTAAGAATAATCTTGGTTCTTCTAAGATGTCTCGCCAAAAACGAAGAATAGACGGGCAATTAAAGACTTTAGTTTTTACTGCAACAGTTCAGATTTTCCTAAAATATGGCATAGTTGTTTATGAAGATTTAACTGAGCCAATTAAAGATAAAAAAGGTTTAAAAGGCAAAGCTGCTGCCAAAATGTCTAGTTGGTGTAAAGGACTGGTAGCAGACGCTTTAAAAGAAGTTTCTGTGCGTTTGTCAGGTCAAGCAATGGCTGTTAACGCAGCCTACACATCGCAAACGGATTGTCGTTACGGTGTTCTTCTAGGAGAGCGCAAAGCCGATTCGTTTCACTGCTACGACGGGGTTGTGTTGCAATCTGATATTAACGCTGCTCGGAACATTCTTGCTCGCAAGGATGATGCGGAAATAACCCGGTATATGAAATTTACTACGGTGAAAAGTATTTTACTGCGGCGAACTGAGCAGTTTAAAGAGGCACGGCAGAGGGAAACTGCCAAGACTCCAGATAGTCAAAACCCGGCCAAACATCGGTTAGCTGGGTTCAAGGGAGAGCAACTTAGTTTGTTCGATACCACCTTGACTCACTCGGAGAGCGAAGTCTAAATTATACCAAATTGTCTCGATTGGTTACGGTTTGGATATTTCCCTCATTGGAAAAACTTATTAACGGAAACTATTGCGGATTTAGTTGAAAACCAAGACCGCAAGGTAATTTTATTTTGGGATGAAGTGCCGTATATGCTCGGCAATATGGACGACAAAGAAGCAATGGAAGTTTTAGACATACTGCGCGCGTTACGTCAAACTTACCCTGATGTCAGAATGGTGTTTACAGGTTCGATTGGGTTGCATCATGTTGTCGCTACGTTAAGACAAGCAGGGTATAGTAATGAGCCAACAAACGATATGTACACAGTAGACGTACCTCCACTAGCCGAAAATCAAGCAATTTATTTAGCCAGTTGTTTGCTCAAAGGCGAGAACATATTAACTTCTAAGTTGCTCGATACTGCTACCGCAATTGCTCAAGCTGTTGATTTCATTCCTTTTTATATTCATCACCTGGTTCTTAAACTCAAGATGGAGCGTAGTATGGTTGATGCAACAAAGGTTTTTGAAATTATAGATGATTGTTTGATAAACCCGCTCAATCCTTGGAAAATGGAGCATTACCGGGAACGTATAGATAATTATTATAAAGATGAGCAGCGTGGTTATGCGCTGAATATGCTTGATATACTAGCAAGCTCAAATCAACCACTTTTATTTGATGATTTATTAACTCGTCTTAGAACAGAACCAGAAACGCAAGATAAAGAAACGGCACGTACAGTATTAATACTTTTAGAGCGTGACTACTATATTATTCGGCAAAGCGACCGTACTTATCGTTTCCGCTACCCATTAATTCAACGCTATTGGAATATATTGCGAGGATAACGAAAATGAAAAGTACTTTTCTCTCGCGGTTTACCCCCAGCTTAATGCCACCAGAAACATTGGAAGCAATATTCGTCCAGCGCCATTTGTTAGCGGATGATTTAGTAGAAGCAATACGTGAGAGCGTGCTGACTCAAAATAAACACTTTCGTTTATTAGTCGGGATGCGAGGTATTGGTAAAACCCATATGGTTACACTAATCTATCACCGTATTTCCAAAATGGAAGACTTACGGGATAAGTTAGTAATTGCCTGGTTGCGAGAGGAAGAATGGGGTATTACTTCATTTTTAGATTTGTTACTGCGAATATTCCGCGCGCTCAAAGAAGAATATCCTGCTGAGTACGATGTTAAATTAAATCAGCAAGTTGAGGCACTATACGAATTATCGCCAGAAGGCGCCGAACTACAAGCCGCACAGCTATTAAGAGAATTTGTTAATAAACGTACATTATTAATAATTACAGAAAACTTAGATGATTTATTCGATGGGTTAGGTGATATCGGTCAAAAACAACTGCGTGCGTATATACAAAATTATTCGTTTATAACTATTTTAGCCACTGCTCAAAGCTTATTTGACGGAATTAGGCGCCATGAAGACCCCTTTTATGGTTTTTTCTATCCCTATTACCTAGAAGATTTAAAAATAGATGAAGCGGTAAATTTGCTAAGACAAATTGCTAAATTTGAGGAAGATAGCGAACTTGAAGCATTTATTTGTACACCAAAAGGAAACTCCCGCATTCGTGCAGTCCATCATCTTGCAGGTGGAAACCCGCGCGTTTATGTAATTTTTTCCCAGTTTCTAACTCGTAAATCGCTTGATGAGCTAGTCGAACCGTTCATGCGAATGCTTGACGACTTAACACCATATTACCAAGCTCGGATGTCTTGGCTATCGCAACAACAACGAAAGATAATAGAATTTTTAGTAGAGAGGCGCCATCCCGTAACGGTAAAAGAAATAGCACAACGTTGTTTTATTACGCATCAAACAGCATCAAGTCAACTTAAAGATTTACGTGCTAAGAGTTATGTAATATCAGAAGCAATAGGACGAGAGTCATTTTACGAGCTGCGTGAACCTCTAATGCGGTTTTGCTTGGAAGTAAAGAAGCAACGTGAAGAACCGATACGATTATTTATAGACTTTTTACGCTGTTGGTATACCAAAGAAGAATTGCAACAGCGTTTGGGAATAGAAAGTAAGCAATTTGTATTAGATGATTATCGAGAAAAGTTGAAGGCGCCTTATATTCAAGAATTATTTTATGAAAAAGATAATTTTCAATATAGACAGTCTTTAGAAACGTTATCAGAGGACGCAGTTATAGACCGCCAGTATATTATTAAAGCATTGGAAGCAATGGATGCAGATGAACAGCAAGACCCTCGTATTCGCGCGTATAGGCAAGAATATGAAGATTGCTGTAAAAACAATGATTATACAACAGCTTTACGACATGCAAAGAAGCTAGTTGAAATTAGCGGTGAAGCAAAGTATTGGTTGTTACAGGGAGAATGTTTTTACCAACTAAAAAACTACGAAGAAGCAATCATATGCTGTGATAAAGCTATCGAAATTAAACCTGATTACGAATATGCTTGGTACAAGCGAGGACTTGCGCTGCGTAATTTGGGAAAATACGAAGAGGCAATTGTATCTTACGATAAAGTTATCGAAATTAAACCTGATTACGAATATGCTTGGACTAACCGAGGTATTGCACTGCGTAATTTGGGAAGATACGAAGAGGCAATTGTATCTTACGATAAAGTTATCGAAATTAAACCTGATTACGAATATGCTTGGACTAACCGAGGTATTGCACTGCGTAATTTGGGAAGATATGAAGAGGCAATTGCATCCTACGACAAAGCTATCGAAATTAAACCTGATGACGAATATGCTTGGAATAACCGAGCTAATGCACTGAATAATTTGGGAAGATACGAAGAGGCAATTGCATCCTATGATAAAGCTATCGAAATTAAACCTGATGACGAATATGCTTGGACTAACCGAGGTATTGCACTGCGTAATTTGGGAAGATACGAAGAGGCAATTGCATCCTCTGATAAAGCTATCGAAATTAAACCTGATTACGAATATGCTTGGACTAACCGAGCTAATGCACTGAATAATTTGGGAAGATACGAAGAGGCAATTGCATCCTCTGATAAAGCTATCGAAATCAAACCTGATTACGAAAATGCTTGGAATAACCGAGCTAATGCACTGAATAATTTGGGAAGATACGAAGAGGCAATTGCATCCTGCGATAAAGCTATCGAAATTAAACCTGATTACGAACTTGCTTGGTTAAACCGAGGTATTGCGTTGAATAAGTTGGGAAGATACGAAGAGGCAATTGCATCCTCTGATAAAGCTATCGAAATTAAACCTGATTACGAACTTGCTTGGTTAAACCGAGGTATTGCACTGCGTAATTTGGGAAGATACGAAGAGGCAATTGCATCCTCTGATAAAGCTATCGATATCAAACCTAATTACGAACTTGCTTGGAACAACCGAGGTAATGCACTGCGTAATTTGGGAAGATATGAAGAGGCAATTGTATCCTATGATAAAGCTATCGATATCAAACCTAATTACGAACTTGCTTGGAACAACCGAGGTTATGCACTGGGTTATTTGGGAAGATACGAAGAGGCAATTACATCTTACGATAAAGCAATTGAAATTAACGCAAGTGATGAATCGACTTGGAAGCAAAGAGGTTCTGCATTAAATAAGCTTAAATGTTATAATAAAGCATTAGTATCTTTAGATAAAGCCATTGAACTAAATCCTAATTATAAACTCGCTTGGGGTACTCGAAGCTGGACTCTAATTAATCTTGAACAGTATGAAGAAGCATTTATATGTTGTGAAAAAGCAATTGCATTGGGGGAAAATAAATATTATGTTTTAGCGAACCGCGCGATTGCGTTTGCAGGATTAAATCGTTGGCAAGAAAGCTTAACAGCGTTAGAAGATGCGCTGAAAATTATTGATGAAGGTAAACAAGCTTCTTCTGAGGATACGGAATTAATTCTTCGTATCTTGTTTACAAATGTTGCACAACTAGATGTATATAAAAATGTAATCAAAAATTTGAGGGAGCTTCTTTATAAATATAATTGTTCTACTGCTTTGTCTCAAGGTTTGGTGCGAAGTATTCCTGTATTTATGTCTGAGACGGTAAGCGATGAAGCTGCACAAATTTGGTCGGAGGTTTGGCGCCAGTTAGTGGGTGATTTATCTGAGTTTCAAATCTCGCTACGGCTTGTTAATACTGCGTATCGCTATCGAGAAAGTAAGGGGGATAAACGAGTTTTACTTGAGTTGCCTGTTGAAGAACGTAATTTGTTAGAAGAAGTGTTGGAGATTGCTAAAAATTAAATTAACTATCTTGTGGGATGGGCTTTAAGAGTGCCCTGTGCTATGTTTATTGTCATATTTAGGGCGGGCGAGGACGCCCGCTCCACAAGACTATCCCACAAAAAAATTTTGAATATTTTTTGATTTTGAGGTTTGTTAACCTACTGTTACTTGTGATGTGTCTACATCTGAGGCGCCGTTGACGTTTTGTGCGACTGATACCATTTGATCTAGTACGTCTTGGCTAGGAACTTCACCTTTTAATACTACTGTGCTACCTGTTTGGGCTACCCAAAGTGTGTCAACATCATCAAGGTTGCCGTCTTGGTCGAATGCTAGTGCAACACGCTTGGCTAAACCACTTTGGTCATATTCTCCGTTTAAACCTATGCGTTCAGGTGCAATAGATTCTGTTGCTTCTGGTGCAGCAGCAAATTCTTGCTGACTTTGCTGTGGTTCGGGATTTACTTCTGCGTTTTCTGGTTTTTCAAGTCCAAATAGTCTTTTTAGCCAACCCATAATTTTTACTCCCTGTTAAATATCCATAACATTAGAATATTACGATGCTGAATAATTTAATGACATCTATCTATTAAGATAGATTGCCAACAGTACAAATCGACTTTAAGTAATAGATATTACAAATGTTACAATTAAGGCTTGATATTTACAGTAGATACAAAGTCATGGAACTTTGCATAGTCTATACAGCGTTTGCCGTCGCGTGTTCGAGTCAAAATATCAACGAACTGGGCGCCCCACACGATTTCATCAGGTACATACGAGTGACGCGCGTGGATCGTTTGTGATACTGTTTCATCGATACCTGTAAAAATGACGAGAATCTCCATTTCATCCTCAATCATTTTGTGCTGTGTCATACCATAAAGTGGACTATTTTCATCGATGGTATGCATTACAGACCATGAAAGCGCAAATAGTGGAGAATCACTGCGAACTAAGGGTACGTCATAAAATCGTCGCATGAAGCTTCCTTCTTTCGTATATTCATTGCGAACAATAGTCAAGCGTACTTGGGCTTCTAAAATCCAGTTTTCGCGTTTGTTTGCTATCCTTAACATTAACGTTGGCAAGCCATTATATGTTGTAATCAATACTATGCGGCTAAATATTACGCGCGCTTTAGGTAATGAAAAGCGAGCAAACATAATACCACTCGCCATAGTTAATATCAACAACCCAATGATTGACTCAATAGTAACTAGAAGATTTGCATAAGCTGTCTTCGGATACATGGCGCCGTAACCAATCGATGCCATTGTCTGAACACTAAAAAAGAAAGCATCGAAAAAGTTACCACTACGCGCGTTCTCAATTCCATCACCACCAGCAAGGTACAAGAGGGCAAAAATCGCATTGATAATAAAGTAACCAACAGTAACAAGAGCAACAAATGTGCCCCAGGAAATAGTTAAGAGTGCATGGTAAGGGTCATAGCGCCAAAGTGAATACGATATGCCTTTACGCAGAACGTTAAAAGAACCATATCGATTGACTACGCGAGATTTTACTCTATCTTGCCAACGGTTTTTAGCCATTTGTGACGGTAATACTAAAGCCAAAGCTTAAGAATTTAAGGATTTCTTTATTATCTTACATTTTTAACCGTAGTAGACCGTAGGTTGGGTGAAGGCTTTGCGTAACCCAACGCGCGAAAAGAGCATTTGTTGGGTAGCGAAGCGCCGCTCCACCCAACCTACAATTCAATTACATCTTCGTTTCTGATCTGACCTTCTGTAATAATTGTTGCAATTACACCAGTTTGAGTGTGTTGAAAGTTATTTTTGAGAATTGAGAGTAAAGCGATGTCACGTTCTCCGGTAGAGGGGTTGACTTCAATATTTAAGCAACGGTTTATTCGAGCGGTAATTTCAACTAGCACTTTACCAATTTTGATTTGTTTGCCAACCCAGTCAAACTCACTCCATGCGGATGTTCCGTCTAATATAATATTGGGACGGAAGCGACGAACATCTATTTCTTTTCCGGCAATTTCGCTTAAATTATTGATAGTTGCTTGACTAACTAAAGATATATGTCCTGCTTCTCGGTCTTGATAGCGCGTTTTGTTATATGAGCCTACTAATTGTAATGGCGCCCGTTTACTAATGCCAGGACTAGGATAGCTTGCTGCTAAATATCCAGTAAAAAACGTTGAAATTTCATTGCGTCCAGTTGTGGTGCTTGTATCGGCAACGAGTAATTCTATTCCTTTACGTTTAATTGTTAATTCTTCTGATATTTCGTTGTAAGAACAATCTAATGCTGCTAAGGAGTGCCAGTCGTTTTGCATAGCGAAGTTACCTTTTTTCATCCACGGTACTCTGTCATGGAAACTATCTGCTATGTTTTGTTTATACATTAAGGCAAACGCGCGGTCACCTGGTATGCCATGACCAACTTTAAGGAAAACAGATTCTTGTGCTTGTGGGGTTAATCCTTTTATGGGATGAATATATAATTGTTTAATAAAAATGTTTGTCATAAGATTACATCGTAGGGTGGGCAATGCCCACCATACTAACCTTTTTCTGTCGCTACTAAACTTTTTCTGCCGCTACTAACCTTTTTCTGTCGCTACTAAACTTTTTCTGCCGCTACTAAACTTTTTCTGTCGCTACTAACCTTTTTCTGTCGCTACTAACCTTTTTCTGTCGCTACTAACTTTTTTCTGTCGCTACTAACCTTTTTGTGTAACTGGTTTTTTACTACCACTGTTAAGGCTGCGAAGATAAATACCGCCGATTGAAAATAAGAAGGTTAAATAAGCAACTGCTTGCACAACATATAGATGATGCTGATATCCAAATAATGCTTTAAGAATAATACCAGGAAACTGTTCGTCAGGTAAAATTTTAGAAGTATCCCAAACCATCGGTCCTAGAATACATGAATGAACTTTAGTGAAACGTTCATAATAGAAACAAAGGTCTTGTGAAGCGCGACTATAAGATGCTAAGGATGCTGCTGCTGCATCAAACCTGCTTAATGCTGTTACAACTAATCCTGCCACAATTAATACAAGCAAAATACCCATCACTTGAAAAAACTGACGAATATTAAACTTTACTCCTAATCTAAATAAACCAATACCTATAAAACCTGCACTAATAATACCTAATATTGCACCTAGTCCGGCGCCATATGCTCCGCTTCCAGTATTAGTAGTAATTAACGCGACTGTTTCAAAACCTTCGCGAACAACCGCTACAAAAATTAATGTAAAAATATTTCGTGCCGCAGTAGAATCATTTTTCAATGCATCGGATAAGGCGCCTTCAACAGAAGCTTTCATAAATCTGGCTTGCTTCGTCATCCAGATTAACATCCAACTTAGCATGATTACAGCAAGCACGCTAAATATTCCTTCATAAAGGAATTCAATTACACCTGCATACTGTGGAAACGCGCGTTGCAAAGCTGGCACAAATAATTGAAACAAGAACGCTAATATAAAACTCGCAGCAATTCCAGTTCCTAAACCTATATATACCCATCGGTTGAGTTGTGTTTGTCGGGCTTTTTTGAGAAATGCCAATACAATTCCCACAACAAGCGCAGCTTCGACTCCTTCCCGAAGCGCAATAAAATAAGTAGATAAGGCAGCAGTAAAATCCATAAGTAGGGTGCGTGACGCTATAAAAATTTTAGAACTCAGCAAGTGATTTAGTAGCGTCACGCACCTTACGAGTTATCAGATTGTACGGTGGCCGAAGCCACCTTACCATTAGCTAAAATCGCGTAGCATTTTTTTCAACTCTAGATTGTGCATTTCTTCTTGACCAATCATTGTACGAGCGAATTCTTCTAAATAAATACTAGCATCAGTTACTGCATCAAGTAATTCTTTATACAGCGATAATGCTTTCTTTTCGTGCGTTAAGCTTTCTTCTAAAATATGTTTAACTGAGTGCTTATATGTTTCCTCCATTGGGGCAATTTTAAGACTAGGATGTCCATCTAAACCTGTGAGAATTTCTCCAGCTTGTTGGGCGTGGAGCAAGGATTCGCTAGCTTGTGCTTTAAAAAAATCGACAATTGGAATTCTGTATGGGCCTGTCACCATTAATGAATAGTGCGTGTAACGAACAACACCTGCTAATTCAAATTCCATGATGGTGTTAAGCAGGTCGATTGCTTTTTGCTGATTAAGTTCTTGCATCAGTTACCAATTCACCTTGATATGCATAAAGTGCGATTGACTAGGTAATTTTAGCCTTGTAAAATATAGCAAGGTAGTATAAGTTTCCATTGCTATAATGGCTGTTAATAATTACATGGTTTTTCGCTTATCCTGTATTTTAACCTCCTATTAAGCTTCTATATAGTGTTGTATGGATAATGTTTTGAGTTTGTTTTGATGTCAGCACAGGCGGGATGCTAGCACAGGCGCTTTGGCCTATGCTACATGAATTTTATAGGTGAGCTTGTGTGGAAGCTTTGTCTATGGCTTTTTGTGATTCTGCTTCAATGGCTTTTACTAACTTGGTGACTTCAACAGGCGCCTTTATTGGTGTTGCGGGGGGAATAGCTGCTGGCCAAACTTTAGTTAGTTCTGCCATATTAGTTGTAATATTTTTGTGAACTTCAGGATTTTCTTTTGCCATGTTGCTAGCAATAGTTTTGTAAAGTTCGTTTGCATAGGCTACAAAACCGCGCGAGTCTTGATACTCAATTGCAGCAGAAATTTTACCATCAGCTACAGCGGCGCCATATTCTGAGTTTGCAGAGTCGAGTAAACCGTTAATTACCTGTAGGTTAAAATCATTTTTCCCGCGTTCTGCTTGCGGTAGTGCAGCAATTGCACCGTCAACTGCTTGCATTGAGTTGGTAAAGTTGGTTTTTACTTGGTCTGCTTTGCCATTTGATTTGACTAAATCTTGCAAGCTAATCAAAGTCGTTTTAAATTCTTTTACTTTGCGTTCGTTGAGTTGTTCCTCAACATCAGCATAAATCTCTTCTACTGGGTGCCCAATATGAGGTTCTGCAGCTTTCGGCTGGTTTTGGTCGAGTAATTCTTTTGCGACTATTAAGTGTCCTTTCATTAATCCCAGCTTCGTCATGTAGTCAACATCTCTGGCTTCACCTGTGAGCTTGACTTCTTCTATCGTCACCATGTCTTTGATTTTGTCAAATTGCTCTTGAGTGACTACCTTCTTAGAAACTAATTCGGATGGTGAAGCGTAAGGACGACCCGCTTGGATTTTATTCGATAATGCAGGCACACCAAGCATTCCTTCAAACTTGTCCAATTCCGACAAAATCGCAGAATTAATATTTACTTTCTTGCCACCATGACCACTGTGTGAGCTAGTAGTCGAAGTATTTGCAGCTTGAGGAGCAGAGGCAACTGGTGTTGTGTTGCCCCCATTACTCGATGCTTCAGGCGCCCCACCACTAGCGCAAGAACTGAGCGCAACAATGGCACAAGCTGCAACTGCTAAGAATGCGTAACGTGGTCTGATCATTTTTTACTCCTAAATATTAAAAAGCCGACTCTTGCGTCTTGACTGCGTGAGTGTTGCACCTGCTCAAAATAGTTTGCAATAATTTTGCTCTTGTTCATTCATCATTTAATAATTATTTGCAATTAGTTTGGATTTATCTGCTTGGTATTTATTTAGAATGGTGCCCACTTTTAAGTAGTCTTGGCATTAGTAGGAATAACCTCGAATTGACCCATACAGCCATTCTCTGCAACTGCATCTTGATGCGGGTGGAACATATACTTACCGGGATAGCGAAAAGCAAACTCTAATATATGTCGTTCTGCAACACCCATCGTAATTACATCGCTTTTCTCGCTCGGACTCATGGTCATACCATATCGATACACATCGAAGAAGTTCGCGTGAAGGTGAAATGTTACCGCTGGGTCAAATTCAATGATATTAAGAACATAAAGTCTAACTAGCTGGTCTTTATAAATGCGAATCGGATTATCCATGTAATAGTGCGGTAATCCGTTGAAAGCATAGTACTCATTACGGTTATCTTCGTTCACATCGTATCCAGCCATTATCAACACAATTTCATCTGCGGGTGGTCGCGCGTGTGGTGGGTCAATAATAAACATTCCGTATAAACCTTTCGCAATATGCCGAGTCACAGGTTCAATATGGCAATGGTAAAGATGAACTCCATAAGGTTCAGCGTCAAACTCATAAATCGTAGCCTTGCCATTACTTACCGGACGCACACCATCCATTTCTGCCGGGTGAACTCCATGAAAATGCAGCGAGTGTGAATGACCAGCTTGGTTCAGAAATAATACTCGTATTCGTTCCCCTTGTTTTGCCCTTAATGTTGGCCCTGGAATTCTGCCGTTCAAATCCCAAATATTATAAGATACTGCAGTATTTAACTGAATTGTTGATGTTCCTGCTGTTAATCGAAATTCTCGGATAGTCCTTCCACCTTCGTGCTTGACTGTACCGTAGTCAAAGTCACGCACCCTGAGCATCGGATTAATCGTGTTGTCATTCCTAGGCACATCTATTGGTGGAACTTGTACTCTTGGCTGACCTGATGTCAACGTCTGCCATAATGCAGTCCCACCTATGACTCCGGCGCCCGCCAATCCGAATTTAAGCAGTTGGCGCCGACTTAACAAATCGCCCTTCGGCAAAATAAAGTTACTAGGCATGGCTTGAGATTATTTTGCAACAAAAGAACAACTGCAAGCTTTTTGCAACTAGCGTTAATATTATATTAAGTATAGATTGTTGTCAATCAATCTCAAGTATCTTAAGATAAATTCTTAACTGAGGATACAGAGGAGGTTGATTCTTGTTATCTATACTCTGACAATCAAACCCATGTAGATAATAATTAAAACTAAAATTTGTATAGAAAAAGCTGAAGTATATAAAAATACGTAAAAAATTAATGTCAATTATTCTTAATAAGTATTAAAAATCCCCTATACGGGCATTGAAAATCTATCAATCTTTTGTTTTTTATTAAATTTATATACTAACAATTTTGGGAATGGTAGAGTCTCAAAAATGACATTAAGGAATGGAGAGCATCATGCATATTCCTGATGGGTTTATTTCTCCATCGGTAGCTGTAGTAACTGGTGTAGTCAGTGTTGCAGCGCTTTCAGTTGCGGTAAGGCGCGCAAAAAATGCATTTGGTGTGCGTAGTGCGCCGATTTTAGGATTAACAACAGCATTTGTTTTTGCCGCACAAATGATTAACTTTCCTGTAGCAGGTGGTACCAGTGGTCACTTGTTAGGTGGAACTTTAGCAGCGGTGATTTTGGGTAGTCCTTGGGCAGCAATGATTTGTATTGCCACAGTGTTAATTATTCAAGCAGTATTATTTGCCGATGGTGGAATTACCGCACTAGGGGCAAATATTTTGAATATGGGCTTGGTTGGAGTTTGGACTGGCTGGACTTTGACTCAACCTTTACTGCGATTATTAGGTGGTAAAAGGAGCCGTTTACCTACTTCTGCGGCAATTGCAGGTGCTGTGAGCGTCGTACTAGCGGCGATAGTAGCATCACTTGAATTAGCGCTATCAGGAACGGCGCCAATTAATATTGTTTTACCTTCAATGACAGGAATTCACATCTTGATTGGTATTGGAGAAGGACTAATTACAGGGGGAGTACTTACTTATCTTTCGACCGCGCGACCTGATTTACTGCCAGGAGAGCAACGCGAGTTTAAAGGTTGGTTAGTTCCTGTTGTGAGTATTTTGCTAATTGCAGGAGTCTTATCGCTATTTGCCTCAGCATTCCCCGATGGGTTGGACTGGGTATCAGAACAGACAGGTTTCGATAAACTAGCAGAAAATGTTCGCGTTTCAGTTCCTACACCATTTGCAGATTATCAAGTGCAGGGGCTTGACAAAATTGGCACTAGCATTGCTGGAATTCTTGGTTCTATCGTTTGCTTTGGTCTTGCGTTTGGTCTTGCCAACATTATGAAAGGCGCCGAATCTTAGAGCAGCCAACAGTATTGATCCCCCCCTAGGTAAGAGACGCGGTGACAGGGGTACGCGGTGACGCGGAGATAGAAGATACACAAGCTCTCCGTGTCTCCGTGTCCCAATACCTCCGCGTCTTCTAAAGGGGGGATCAAAATCTTCAACTTTCACCTTATAACTATGTCTCTAACTTTACGTTTATATATCTCTGTAATAATTGTTATTGGCTGCGCTTTGCTCAAACAGAATGCTTGGTCTATGCTTAGTGTTTATGCGTGTCTGGCATTGGTTTGGGCTAGTATATTACGTGCAAGACTTCCAAAACTTGCAGCTTTACTCGGTACCGAATTGTTATTTCTATCGTTCTTGGCACTCCCTTTAGGTTGGCAACGCGCGAGTTTTTTGCTAGTGCGTTCGTTGACTTGTTTGCTAGCGATGAATAGTTTTTTGCTCACACTACCACCCCACAGTTTTGGTATTGCGCTTAAATCTTTGCCTTTACCAAGCGTATTCAAACAAAGCTTATTATTAGCTGGGCAGTATATGGAAATATTGCTCTCGGAAGTCGAAAGAATGCAGCGTGGCGCCCAGTTACGCGGACTTTCGGGAACTGCTGGATGGTTACGTTATGCTAGTGCTTCAATGATAGGGGCATTGTACGTTCGCTCTTTAGACCGTGCTGAAAGAGTTTATGCTGCAATGGTCGCGCGCGGTTATACAGGAGAAATGCCCGTGAACTCAGAACTACGACCAAAGGAAATTTACATAGTTATCTTAATGAGCATTATTGCACTGACTTTAACTATTGCATCCTGGCTATAATTACCCGTTTTCCCATTCCCCATTTTATAAATGTCACAACCAGTATTAGCTGTTCATAATTTAGTGTATTCATATACAAAAGAATTAAATGTACTCAGTGAAATTACATTTGATATTCAAGTCGGCGACCGGGTAGCTTTAATGGGCGCCACTGGTTCGGGTAAAAGTACTTTGCTTGAAAACTTAATTGGTTTAAAGCAGCCGAAATCAGGAAAAATATTGATAAATAATATACATGTCGAACCGCAAAATTTAGCCCAGGTGCGGCGCCATATTGGTTTTGGCTTTCAAGATGCTAACGACCAATTATTTATGCCAACGATTTTAGAAGATATTACCTTTGGTCCAAGAAACTATGGAGTATCAAATGCCGTAGCAATAGACAAAGCTAGACTTTTACTGGCTGAATTTGGTTTGGAAGCTTATGAAAAACGTTCCGCACATGAACTTTCGGGTGGGCAACGGCGCCTAGCTGCCCTAGCTGCAATTCTTGCTCTTGAACCCGATATACTCATACTCGATGAACCCACAACTGGACTTGACCCAGCTTGGCGCCGTAAACTTGCACAAGTGCTATTAAACTGGCAAGGTAAAGCTTTACTCGTTGCTTCTCACGATTTACACTGGCTAGCAAGAGTAACAGAGCGCGCGTTAGTGCTTTATGCAGGTAAAATCGCTATCGACGGCGAAATTCAACCTTTATTAAAGGACGCTCAAACTTTAGAAAATTTAGGTTTACCCGTAGACTGGTAACGCAATAACGTAGCTTGGGTTGGGTTTCTCCACCCAACTATATGTATCAAAGTATCGGAACAATTATCCAAAGACCTGAATCATCGGATACTATTATTTGGGATTTTATGGTGATGGGTATCTATTGTGTGGCGTAAGTATATTATTGCTCCCGTGAGCTTAAGTATGGCATTGTTACTGGGAAGTTGTAGTGACAGCAAAGTTGCTCAGTGCGAACGATTTATTAAGCAAGTCAATGAAGGAACCGCCTTAATTGATAAAAGTAAAGGCGCCCAGGTAACAACTAGTTTAAAACTTGCCAAAGAACTAAAAGACGTTACTACAAAAATTCGTGACTTGAATTTAAGCGATGAAAAATTAAAAGAGTATCAGAGCAAATTTGTCAAGACATTTGAAACACTTAGTAAAAACGTCGAAACAGCAGGTAAAGCGCTTGGCGCCGCCAAAAAAGCTGAAGCTTCAACTGCAGGACGGGCAACAATTCAAAAAGCACGAGGTGACATAGACACTGCACTCAAAAATGCTGCTGATGCTGCCGCAGAATTCGATAGTTCAGTCAGCGAACTTAATCAGTATTGTACAAAACCAGAATCGTAAATAGAGTAGAAAGTGCTGAGTGCTGAAATAGAGTAGAAAGTGCTGAGTGCTGAGTGCTGAGTGAATAAAGAGTTAAGAGTTAGAATCTGTAGGTGTGGCATAGCCACCTTACAAGTTTGAAATAAAAACTCAGCACTCAGCACTCAGCACTCAGCACTCAGCACTCATTACTCAGCACTCAGCACTCATTACTATGATGCAATGGAAGCAACTTCTGACTCCGCAGCGTCTCGGAAAACAGGCGCCTGAAGATTTACAGTTAGACCGAACTTGTTTTCAGAAAGATTGTGACCGTATTGTTTTTTCTTCTCCGTTTCGGCGCCTTAAGGATAAAACTCAGGTTTACTCGCTGTCTAAAAACGATTATATTCGGACGCGGTTAATTCACAGCTTAGAGGTTTCTTGCGTTGGACGTTCGCTTGGTAGAATTGTTGGGTATGAAGTTGTTAAACGTCATCAATTAGAAAAATATGAGTTGAGCGGTTCTGACTTTGGGGATATTGTTTCGGCAGCCTGTTTAGCACATGATATTGGTAATCCCCCATTTGGTCATTCAGGTGAGGATTCTATACGCCAAGGTTTTGCATCGTGGTATAGTGGCGCCAGTACTTTGAAAGATTGTCTCAATACACAGCAAAAATCTGATTTTGACTTATTTGAAGGCAACGCACAGGGGTTTCGCATTCTTACTAACCTGGAAATGCATCATCGTCACGGTGGAATGCAATTGACTTGCCCGACACTTGCAGCTTTTACCAAATATCCGCGCGAATCGTTTATTCCTGTAAATATTCTTAATAATTATACAGGTTGTAGCGCTAAAAAATACGGTTTCTTCCAAGCTGAAAAAGAGTTATTTAATGAAGTTGCTCAAATTCTTGGCTTAATTAGGCGCCATAATAATACTTATTGGTGGGTACGTCATCCCCTTGCGTTTTTAGTTGAAGCTGAGGCGTGATATTTGTTATTCAATAATAGATGTCGAAGACGGTTATAGAATGGGATATATTTCTTTTAAAGAAACGCGCGACTTACTCAGTGATATTGCTTCAATAAATATAGATGACCAGGAATTTAGCGAAGCAGACAAAGTTAAACGTTTACGCGGTAAATCTATTAATAGTCTAATTCAAGAAGCCGCAGATAACTTTCTCGCGCAAGAAGATAAAATTCTTGCAGGGACTTTTGACCAAAATTTATTATCGCTCAGTAAATATGCACCACAGTTAGAAAATATATCTCAAACCGTAACCAAGAAAGTTTTTTTACATTCAGATATTATAGGTATGCGGATAGCAGGTTACGAAGTATTAGGAAAGTTATTCTTTGATTTTGTCGATGCAGCACTACGTACAAGTAAAAAAGGCGAATTAATAGCGTTGATGCTTCCTGAAAAATATCGTCCCTTAGAGAACGAAGACGTATATCATAGAATATTACGGGTCACTGATTATATTAGCGGAATGAGTGATTCTTATGCAACCAGCTTATTCCAAAAAATTAGCGGCATTTCCATAAAATAATTATATATTACTCTTGTGGAATTATTACTCTTGTGGAACAGGCATCCCTGCCTGTTTCTTTACATTCCCCTGCAAACCACCAGTATGTATCAATAAAACACGGCGCCCATCAAAATATCCTTCTTTAACTAAATCCATTACACCATAAAACATTTTAGCAGTATACACATAATCAAGCGGAATATCATGCTCTCGCTCAAACTCGCGCGCAAACCTCAATAACTCATCATTAACTTTTGCATAACCACCAAAATGATAATTACATATCAAATCCCATGATATACTTTTAGAATCTTGATATTGCCGTAATAAACTTTCAATATCATGCTTTAAAAAATCTCCTCTCAGAACAGAGAAACCTATCACACGTCGCCTGTCATTCAAAGAAAGTGCAACACCTGCTAAAGTCGTACCAGTCCCGCAAGCTATACAAGCAATATCAAACTCAATATCTGGACTAATTATTTCTGTACAACCTTTTACCCCATTTAAATTACAACCACCTTCAGGAATTATAAAAACCTTACCAAAGCGCGCGTATAATTCTTGATGTAGCGTCGAGCTGTTTCTTAGTCGGTAAGTTTGTCTATCTATATATATAAGCTGCATTCCCTGACTTGTGGCAAACTCTAATGTAGGGTTGAGAGGTAACGTCTCTTCTCCACGAATAACACCTATCGTTTTAAACCCAAATAAATTTCCCGCTGCGGCAGTCGCGTATATATGATTAGAATAGGCGCCACCAAAAGTTAGTATCGTATCTATATTTTCCCGCTTCGCTGCTTCGAGGTTATATTTTAGCTTATACCATTTGTTACCACTAATAAGCGGATGCACTAAGTCTAAACGCAATACGTAAAGTTCAACATTAAGAGCGCGCGCGATGCTATCAATTTGCTGTATAGGGGGAGAAGCAAAAATAGGTGACATAATATATGGCTGTAATAATTCATGCCATTATATTAAATTGTGGCATATCTATCCTCAGATGTGCTTTGGTATTGTTTTATTTACCACAGAGACACAGAGATAACAGAGGAAGAGTATATTTATTTAAAAACTATGGGAACCTGGGTACCTATCATATACATTAATTGTTAGTTCAGGAAACATAGTAGATTGTTTTTCAATCAATTCGCTTAACGCTTTATTACAACGCTCTGCTATTTCTGGATATTTACCAGCGTACCATTCGAGAGATGTTATACATGAATTGTCTCTAAGATCATAACCAAGTTCTAACAATTCTTGCCTTTCTTCCAGTGCAAGATTGAAAATTCCATCAAGGTCAACAAATTTAGAGTAATCGTCTTTATCTATCATAAGCCTATATACATAATTATATAAATAGTACATTTATAATTTAATAGAAATCTTGTTCAATTGGGTATCTACAAATGCATAAATGTCAAGTCAAAGCCATGCTCAAGCATTTGCTCAGTTTGTTTTAGAGCATATGACATATAACACAACCAAAACAATGACATCATTTAGAAAACATGCGAATCTAGATCATAGTAAGCATTTGCCAGTTCAGGATACATAACAGCTTGTTTTTGAATCAATTCCCTTAAAGCATTATTACAACGCTCTGCAATCTCTGGGTACTTACCAGCATACCATTCAAGCGATGTCACAAAGGAAGGGTCACTAATATCGTAACCAAGCTCTATCAATTCTTGAGTTTCTTTGAGCGCGAGATTGAAAATTCCATCAAGGTTAACAAGAGTTTCTGACATTATTTTCATCCTTGTAGTTGAACAAAATACAATTGTATCATTTTTTATCGCATAAATCTTTGAATATGACCGATTATTTCCTGTTTACTAATGACATGTTCTGGAAGTACAAGCCAGCTAGGATAAACGTATGTAGCTTGTCTTAGAATTTTTGTTTTACGCTTATCTTCCACTGTTCCCCAACGGTCGGGAAAGATAAACCAACGTTGACTTAACCTTCTAGGAGGTATTGTACCCCAAGCTAAACGAGTTGTGGGGCAATACCAAATAATTGCGGAAGGTGGATTGACCCATTGTTTGCTTTCAACTTCACCACACATCCAACCTCTATAACCATTTGGTAAGACACTAAAGTTATAAACAGAGACTGTAACAGTTTTGACTGATATCCAAAATAGTTTGCGCTCACCATCGCTACTATATACAGGAATATCTTCGTCAGTACCAAAGTCAGTCATTATAGACTCTCCTGCGTTTATACCACGGTTTTTAAGTCCTTTACGAACTATTTCAACTACTTGTCTTCCTTCAGCTAAAAATCTTTCCCAGTCTGATGCGGACATATCTGTAGATACACTTTTACTTTATAAGCTTGATTATGTCAAAGAGCGGTTATTTTTGTAATTATTGTTTTTAGGCACTCTTCGTGCTACTACGAACTAACTCCATAATTATTGCTATTGTGTCGAATTTACAAGAAAGTCACTTAAACCGCGCGCGCGCTAGTCTCCGCCAAACTCTGTCTTGGTACAATAATCTTCGATCTGCTGGACAAGCTTCGTCTAGGTTGACGGTGGTTAAACCTGAGATGGAGACTTTGACCTCGACTCTTAATAAGCTTGACCAAAATGTTGTGCGTATTGCTGCTTTTGGTTTGGTTAGTCGTGGAAAGTCTTCGGTACTTAATGCTTTATTGGGACAGAAGGTTTTGCAAACGGGGCCTCTTAATGGTGTGACCCAGTATCCCCGTTCGATACGTTGGAGTCCTAGCGAGAAGGTGCAGGTGGAGTTAATTGATACTCCTGGGTTAGATGAAATTGCGGGTGAGATACGCGCGCAGATGGCAAAAGATGTAGCACAACAAGCTGATTTGATTTTGTTTGTGGTGTCGGGTGATATTACGCGCACTGAGTATAATGCTTTGTTGGAGCTTAGAAAGTCTCAGAAACCTTTGATTTTGGTGTTTAATAAGATTGATTTATATCCTGACACCGATAGACAAACAGTTTACCGGAATTTGCAGCAGTTAGGCGCCGGCAATCTGTTGGAAAAACCTTTGCAACCTGACGAAATTGTTATGGTCGCAGCAGAACCTTCACCTTTAGAGGTGCGGGTTGAGTATTCAGATGGACGGGTTGAGTATGAGTGGGAAAATTTACCACCCCAAATTGATGAGTTGAGACAAACTATATTAAATATCCTCAACCGTGAGGGAAGGTCACTTTTAGCGCTGAATGCTTTGGTGCAAGCACGCGAAGCTGAAGAAAGTATTGCTCAAAAAACAATCTATGCGCGCGAACAGCAAGCTGAAGAGCTAATATGGCAGTTTGCTAAATATAAAGCTTTGGCTGTAGCTTTAAATCCTATTGCTGTACTCGATGTGTTGGGTGGTGCGGTTGCTGACCTTGCTTTAATTCGTTCACTCGCACGGTTGTACGGTTTACCGATGACTGGGTATCAAGCAGGAAAAATTCTAAAAACGATTTTTTTAAGTTCGGGTGGTTTGTTACTAGGGGAGTTGGGAACAAGTATTGTATTTGGACTTGATAAAAGTGCTTCTGTTATAACTGGTGATAACCCTGGTAATTTTACAGGGTTTATTGGCAGTGCGTTGGTTCAGTCGGGTATTGCAGGATATGGCGCCGTCACAATTGGAAAAGCAGCTAAAGTATATCTTGAAGCTGGCTGTACTTGGGGACAATTCGGTGCTAGCACTGTTATACAGGAAATACTCGCTACTGTTCCGAGAGATACAATTTTACACCGCTTGCAGCAGGAGTTAGGCGCCTCAAACAGAGGTTTGGATTAAACTTCTATCCAATCATTTACATTACATATTTATATACTTATCACTACAATAACTTATGATAAGTAATTTTGCCTACTTAAACCGCGTTTGTATATTAATTATTTTGAAAAATTTTATTAAATTTTAATTTTTTGACTTTTCTTTAATAACATGTATATTTTGCTCTATTTCCACAACTTTATACTAAAAATCCAGAGATAAAAAAATACTCTTGCTTGCCATTAATCCTTATATGGTAAGCTTTTCTGCTTTGTGCTGACGAACATTGAGTAACAATGCAATAAGTAACTTTTTATAACGTATAATTAATTTGTACAGAGGAAATATTAATGTTTTGATGAGAAATGCTCTGAATAATATATGTAAATTTTATGAAAAGTGTAACAGTTAATGCAGAATTTAGATTTACTTAATCCCATAATGACATAGGAGTGTTATCCGGTCATCTTAATCAAGTTAGATGACGGTTATTACCACCCCACAATCCAATGCGCCATTGTTTATACTGGGTATGTTAGGTAAAGGTAAATAAGGTGATGCTTTTAGAGGTCAAAGGTAATTTTACCTAGTATTTAATTAGAAGTAAGTATTAATGCCTTGCGGCGCCTTTGTTTATTGAGTTAAAACCAAAATACCTAAAAAATATTTCATTTATTCTCTAGTTAAGTATCGAAGTGAGAGTCAAAATGCAAAATACATTAGATGCAGTTGAAAACGTTGTTACTTCACAATCTGGCTCAACAACTATTGAGCAAGTAATTCATGATTCAATAGTAGAAGCGCGTAGTGCATGTGGTTTACACGGTGATAGCTCGCAAGAGTGTGCAGTAGCGTGGGACATCGTTGAAGAGTTACAAGCAGAAAGGTCACACCGTAGTAAAGAAGTTCAAGTCAAAACTTCACTCGACCAATATTGCTCCTTGCATCCCGAAGCTGTTGAATGTCGCGTTTACGACGTGTAAATAGAGTGCTGAGTGGAAAGTGCGCTCGTGCTGAGTAAAAGATACTCAGCACGAGCGCACTCAGCACTTTTTACTGATTTCATTTACTGCTGTAATAGTTAGTTGCTTGATTGCTTGAAGTTCTAATGGTGCTGTTATGCTTTCCATTGATAACCACAGCAAGTATTCTACATTTCCAGCAGGCCCTGTAATGGGGGACCAAGTTAAACCTTTATACCTCCATCCAAGTTCTTGTGCTGTTTGGTGAACTTGGTAAATAGCGTCAGCTTGGTCTTCGGGGTCACGCACTACCCCTTTTTTACCAACTCGGTTTTTTCCAACTTCAAATTGTGGTTTTACTAGTAGCACCATTTCGCGCGGTGGTTGGGAAAGGCGCCAGAGTGAGGGTAAAATTTTGGTTACGGAAATAAATGAGACATCGACGACTATGAAGTCAGCGTATGTCGAACAGAACCCAACCTCCCCTTGATAAGGGGGGGAGTTTTGTTGTGAGTTTTTGTATAGTTGTTCTGGTGTGAGATGTCTTATGTTTGTGCGTTCGAGCAAGATAACTCTGGGGTCGTTTCGCAGTTTCCAGTCTACTTGACCATAACCAACATCTACTCCGTAAACTAATTTAGCTCCTGCTTGAAGTAGGCAGTCAGTAAAACCACCTGTGGAAATACCTGCGTCTAAACATACGCGCGCAGTCACATCTATATTAAAAGTTTCTAATGCTTTTGCTAACTTCTCTCCACCTCTGGAAACAAAGCGAGATTTTTGTTTAACTGTAATAGAGGCGCCTGTATCTATTTCGGTTCCGGCTTTATCAATAACCTTACCATCAACTGTCACCTCTCCCGCTTGAATAAGACGTTGTGCTAAGGCACGAGAAGTACATAAGTTTTGCTCAACTAGTAGGATATCGAGTCTCTGTTTTGCCAATTTAATATTTTTTTAATAAATTACTCACAATTGACTAATATTATCTTAAGACGTTTTCAAAATATTTTCTCTAGTGGTACATTTATTTTCAACTAACACAAATTTTCCTACCTTAGATAGAGTCTATATTTACTAACTTGTTTTTACTTGCGAAAATATTAATTAATCTTTAAAAATATTCTGTTACGAAACTTTTCAATAGTATAAGTAGTATATCAAAAAATATCTACAGGTTATAAGCGCTAAGTAATTTCGCCTTTATAGCCATACTTTTCCTATATAACTGTAATATATTTTTTACTTATAAATATCATTAGTTATCCTTATATTATTTAAAATTATGTATCTAGAAAAGCAAATTATTCAAAAAAACTGCCTCAAAGGACTACGCACAGTGGTTATTGAAAACGAGCAAGATGAGCGTGACTTACTTGCTTACATTTTAGAATCGCATGGCGCCGTTGTATTTAGTGAAGCTTCAGTTAGCGATGCGATAGGCAGACTTAGATATTATACTGCTGATGTTGTATTCGTAAGCGTTGAAGCAATCGAAGAGCATCAGGTTGATATAAGAGCTAATATTTGTGCAAAAGCAGGTAAAGAAGTTTTAATAATTGGTGTAGCAGAGTCAGAACGATTTATTTACCCTGCAATAGCTCAAGATTTAAATTGTCATGCTTGTATATCTAAACCACTAGATATTATAGAGGTAGTAGATTTTGTTGCTACTTTAGCAGGAAGACACGAGCGTCAGAACCATTGTAGAACGTGAAGATAGATTCATGTAGCTCCTAGGTTATAGCCCTGAGCGTGTAATACAACCGAGAATACAAAGAAAGCGAGTCTTGTAACCAAAAGCTCGCTTTCTTCAGTTAAGATTTAACTTTAAGTTTTGTTAAGCCCTATTGACAAAATATAACCTAGCTAGAGCAAGGGCAGGTTAACAAAGATTTCTCGCTCATCACTAACATATCTGTAAACCTGCCCCCCTCGTACTAAATGTCTTTCTCGCTTAACTCGCGCGTCATGTAATCAAAAGGTTCATCGATAAAGCTGGTGTTGGTGACACCTGCAGCAGCTGCTTGCTCTTTAACGATATCCTTCATAATTTGGATACCACGAACTGTTGGTCCAATGGGTACACCTAACGAGTTGTAAGTTTCGCGTAATCCTTGGAGAACACGCTCGTCGAGTACATCCATGCTGCCAGCAACAAGTGCATAAGTTGCATAGCGCAGGTAGTAGTCCATATCGCGTAAACATGCTGCATAGCGACGAGTTGTGTAAGCGTTGCCACCAGGACGAATTAACTCAGGTTGTTCGTCAAATAAAGCTGAACCCGCTTGCTTTACGATTCCTGCTGCATTCGCATTTATTGCTCCTGCTGCAGTAATGCGCGCGGTACCGCTTTCAAAGTAGCCTTTGAGATTGTCAATTGCAATCCGGTCGAAGTAACGTCCAGCAACGTCATAATTCTTAATTAAACTTGTAACAGCGTCGCGCATTCCTTTATCTCCCAATCATTCCTGTTAACGGTTTGATATTAATTTGGCTGTTTGCTTATGCATTTATTGCATAAGGAAAGCAATTGTGTTGCCTCTATACCTCTACAATAATATTTCGGCGCCGCAACATACCTCTCATAAAGGATTTTATGTCAAAGTTGCCCGTAGGGAAATCTACTTTATACTTTTGTATCGTTATAGCTGGGTAAAGGTTAATATAACCTTTAAAACCGAAATTCTGTATTAAACAATACAAAATTCTATCCAGTCAGTTCTTACGATAATCCAGGTGCGAAAATTTGGTTTAGGCAAGCAGGGTCAACAATTGCTTTGAGCATTAATAAATTGACTGTGAAGTAATTAGGCAGATTAAGGAGTAACCATGACAACCCCACAAGAAGTCCTGAAGTTGGTTAAAGACAACAACATTCAGATGATTGACCTGAAGTTCATCGATATGTTGGGTACTTGGCAGCACTTAACGGTGTACCAAAACCAAATTGATGAAAGCAGTTTCACCGAAGGTGTACCTTTTGACGGTTCGAGTATTCGGGGTTGGAAAGGAATTGAAGCTAGTGACATGTCGATGGTTCTCGACCCGGATACAGCATGGATAGACCCATTCATGCAAGAGCCAACGCTGTCAATTGTTTGTAGCATTATTGAGCCTCGTACTGGTGAACCTTACGACCGATGCCCTCGTCAAATTGCCCAGCGCGCGGTCGATTACGTAATTTCTAGTGGTGTTGGCGATACAGTATTTTTTGGACCAGAAGCCGAATTTTTTATCTTTGATGATGTTCGCTTTGACCAAAATGCTAGCTCTGGTTACTACTATGTAGATTCAATCGAAGCTAAATGGAACTCAGGAAGAACCGAAGCTGGTGGTAACTTAGGTTACAAACCTCGCTTCAAAGAAGGTTATTTTCCAGTAGCTCCCACCGACACTTTCCAAGACATGCGGACTGAGATGCTGCTGACAATGGCGAAGTTAGGTGTACCCATCGAAAAACACCACCACGAAGTTGCAACTGGTGGTCAGTGCGAACTAGGGTTTAAGTTTGGTAAGTTAATTCAAGCTGCTGACTGGTTGATGACCTATAAATATGTCATCAAGAACGTAGCTAAAAAGTATGGTAGAACCGTAACCTTCATGCCCAAGCCTGTATTTGGTGATAACGGTTCTGGTATGCACTGTCACCAGTCAATTTGGAAAGACGGTCAACCTTTATTTGCTGGCGATCAATATGCTGGTTTAAGCGAAACTGCTTTACATTACATTGGCGGTTTGCTCAAGCACGCTCCCGCAGTTTTGGCAATTACCAACCCCACCACTAACTCTTACAAGCGCTTAGTTCCTGGTTATGAGGCGCCTGTAAACTTAGCTTACTCCCAAGGTAACCGTTCAGCTTCTATTCGTATTCCTTTATCTGGAACCAACCCTAAAGCTAAACGCTTGGAATTCCGTTGTCCAGATGCTACTTCTAACCCATACTTAGCATTCGCTGCAATGCTGTGTGCTGGTTTAGATGGTATCAAAAACAAAATTCATCCAGGCGAACCTTTAGATAAAAATATCTACGAATTATCTCCTGAAGAACTAGCTAAAGTTCCTTCTACCCCTGGTTCACTCGACGCTGCACTCGAAGCTTTAGAAAAAGACCACGCTTTCTTAACGGAGGGTGGTGTGTTCAGCGAAGACTTTATCCAAAACTGGATAGCCTACAAAATTGATAACGAAGTCAACCCTATGCGCTTGCGTCCTCACCCTCACGAGTTCGCTCTCTACTATGATTGCTAAGGGTTAAAAATTTATTAATCGTAGGTTGGGTGAAGGCTTTGCGTAACCCAACATAACCTCTATCATCATTTGTTGGGTTCCGTTCCAGAAGATGCCACTTGCGCGATTGCCGGGAAACCCGTAAGGGCGCAGTGGCTCCCCAACCTACCAAAAATAAAGCCACCCTTATGGGTGGTTTTTTAATTAGGATGTAGTTTCATATGCAAACTTTAAATACCGTTAATCCTAATCCCTAGCTCATTGAAGCGTTGCTACGGTCATAAGCTGCTCGCTTGCTTGGGTCAATCTTACCTTGAAGAGGGTTCCAGTAATCAGAAACTTCGCCAGTCAAACCTATTTCTTCACCTGTGCGTCCAAGCATCGATTGCTGGCGATTCTTTACGATGTGGTAGTGACGTTGCATTAACGCGCGTGCTTTATCTTGTGTAGACATAACAAATTCTCCCTGTGGATTACTTATAGTTTTTCTTTTTGTCTTAGTTAATCATATACCATTTATTTCTGTAGCGTATGTTACTAAAGGATACAGTTTAATAAAACTTTACATATTGACTCATGATTAAAATTAAAAAATACAATGATTATCACTTTCAAAATATCTCTTAAGATTTAATAATAAGGAGCGGTAAACCCTACTCCAGGCTCATAACTTATTGCTTACAATTACTTAAAGTAAATATATAAAAGGTAATAAAAAAACGAGTCGTTCTCATGTCTGACACTTTAACGAAGCTAACTTATCAAAGTTTTCAGCAGGGCAAAAGTTACTTTGGTTTAGCGCATAAGCTCATCAGTACGCGGTTGATGAACTTGATATCACCGACTGAGAATAAAACTACGCCAATTCCAACTGGGGTTATACCAAGAATTCAAGAAAGATTGAATAATCTACTTGAGGTTGACTGGCAAGACTCGCAACGCGGTATTTATTCTGAAAGCTTACTGTTTGATAACCCTTGGGAAGACTTTTTCAAGTATTATCCAATGATGTGGTTTGACTTGCCGCAAATTTGGGAGCGCGCGAAGCAAAAGAACTATCAACAGTTCTCTCGAGAAGTTAATATTGAAGGCTACCCCAGCTATTACGTCCAAAACTTCCACCATCAGACGGATGGCTACTTAAGCGATTTGTCTGCCAATATGTACGACTTACAAGTTGAGATATTATTTGGTGGTTCAGCAGATGCAATGCGGCGCCGAATTTTGGCACCTTTAAAGGAAAACTTAAACTTTTTCGCTGATGTACCGGCACCGCAAATACGTGTATTAGACGTAGCTTGTGGTACTGGTCGTACCCTGAAAGCAATTCGCAGCACACTACCTACTGCATCACTCTACGGAACAGATTTATCGCCAGCTTATTTACGCAAAGCGAACGAATTACTTTCTCAAATTCCTGGAGAACTACCGCAACTGCTGCAAGCGAACGGTGAAGAGTTACCTTATTTAGATAACTACTTCCATGCAACAACTTCGGTCTTCTTGTTCCACGAATTACCAGGAGTCGCACGGCAAAATGTTATCAACGAGTGTTTCAGAGTAACAAAACCCGGTGGAGTATTTATTATTTGTGACTCAATTCAGGTAAGTGACTCTCCCGAACTTGAGCCGATAATGCACAACTTCTACGAAACCTTCCACGAACCTTATTATCGTCACTACATGACCGATGATTTGGTCGAACGCTTACAAAAAGCAGGTTTTGAAAACATTGAGACACAAGTTCACTTTATGAGTAAGTACTTAATTGCTCATAAAGGGGTATAAAAACTATCTTGTGCTGTCTCAATAAGAGTGGAGCGGAGAGAACTTGCCGGGGAGATGTTCTTCCCGGCAAAGTTTGGGGCATCGCAAGCCCCTCCCATCCCTTATATCTGACTAGCAACAGAACTGGCATTATTGATTTTTTCAATTAGCGATGCTTGTTCTAGTGAATAACCAATAGGAATTGCCACCTGCCTAAACAAATTAATTTCAAATTCTTGCCATTGACGAGGGCTAGAACATTGATGAGCGATAAGCAAACCGTAAAGTATATTATTAATTAAAATCGGCGCCACTAAATTTGCTTTAACTTCAAATTGTTCCAACTCAGCTATGTAACAATTAGTCAAGCCGCTCGTATAAATGTTTGCTATCGCTTGTACGCGCCCCTTTTGGTACTTTTCGACGTAACTTTCAGCAAAACAAGGGTCTGTAATTTCAGCACCTAAAGATGCTGGGAATTCAGGATTTACAGCTTCAGCAATTACCTGACCTTGCCATTTAGAGTCAAACTTATAGACAAGTACTCTGTCTGCTTGAATAGCTAAATATAAACTCGTCACAGCAGCATTTAATATATACAGAGAATTTAGCGACCCACGATAACGAGCAGTGATTTCTTGAACTAGCTTTGCTATTTTTACTTCATCTTCTTGTTTGTTAAATTGCTGATTAATCTTATCTGTTAAATGATTGAAAGTGACAGCCAATTGCCCAATCTCGTCTGTGGCAAAAACCTTCGCGCGTGCAGCACGGTCGCCTCTAGCATATTTAATGGCTGTTTGCTGTAGCTCTTCTATGGGCTTAATAATTGTTCGTTTAAGAATTAAAGCCCAAATCAAGATAATCGTTACTGCTACAATAATAGACAATAGCTGTACCCAAAAACTATTTTCTAGCAATTGATTTAAGGCTGTTTCTGGAGTTCCTCGCACTAAAATAGCCACTGGCTGTTTGTTAAAACTACCAATTGATTCATCGTCTGCTTGAAAAATTTTATTAGGTACAGCCTTCGCTGCCATTGTGTAGCTTTGCTCACCAATTTGCATTTGCGCTGTTACTGTTTTACCTTCTGAAGTGACTGCTGCGGTCAGTAAAGATTTACTTTCTTCTGGTAATTTAAAATTCGATATATTCTGAGATTCACCACCTAATAAGGATTTTGCTAAAATGAATTCTCCCGTTGGTTGACGATAATAGATAGCACTATATCCACCATTATTCGCGTCTAATGTCGCTTTCACAATCTTTTCTTTGCCATTTACTATATCTCCGGAAACTAAAGCACCGATAACTACATTTGATTGTGGGTCTGTTACGGGTGTAACTGTGTAACGAATTAGAGCATCTTGATTTCTAAAACCTTTTGGAAGAGGTGGTAATTCTCGACTTAGTTCAGCCCATTTAACAATACGACTAGCTTTAATCTGTTTTGGAAAGCTGAAAACTTCGCTTACTAAATTGTCTGGATTAAAAAATTCCCCTTGACGTTCAGCATTGGCATTAGCGATAATTTTATAATCCTTGCCAACAAGGGTTGCATACTCGATATTTATAGCTTTGACTTCATTTGCAAGAATTTGCTTCACATCGGTCTTCAATGCCTGACTTAAGGGTTCCCCAGAAGCGTAAAGCCTTGTAGCCCTAATAATTGCTGTATTATCTGATTGTCCTCTAAAACCAAAGCCCATTTGGTTGACTTTAATATTGTAAGCCATATCTGTATATGCTAATTCTGACTTAGCTTGTTCCAGTAAAATAGCTTGTAAGTTACTCGTAATTAAAAATCGACTGACAAGAGTTATCCCAAAAATTGATATCAATTCGGAAGCAAGCAAGGCAATTATTTGTTTGCGGCTAATAGAGAGATTAGAAAACCACTGCCACAATGAAGGTTTACCTTGTGGTGAATTCATCTCATGTAAAGGTTGTGTTAATTTTGATACAAACTCTTGATGAGATTCATTCTGCAAATACGATGACGAACCAGAGTTATTATTAAGTTTTGCGATATGATTTTTATCCATTTAAATTTAAACTCTTAATTAGAGTGATTTTTGAATTCTGACAGCACAAATTCAATAGTTTTAGAACTAACCCAAACTAGCTTCACAACTTAAGACCATATATATAACAATCACCCTGACTTCAACAAAGAGAAATATGCCGAGTATCAATACACAATTGGCATTTATACAAATAACCTTAAATTAATTTAATTGTAAAACAATATAGTTTTACAGCTGTTAAGCTATTTGATTTGAGGGAACCGACATTAAATACTTAGAAGAAAAATCTTCTGCTCGATTAACCGCATTTTGCATCTCCTGCAATTTGCTTTTAATCTGGATAAGAATATATCATACTTATAACCATTACTATACAAAACGAAAGTACTATATAAGAAGTTGGTTTGATAGCGCAAAAATCTAGCATGAACACGCTCGCGCGCCAAGCTTGCGAATCGCAAAATTTATCATAGAATTTTGGAAAAAATAAACTGTTTATAAAGTAGCTGTCTATTGTAGTTGTGTCTGAAGGTTTCATCCCCCCAGCAAGAATGACTTGGGGGGTCTTTGTATACCTTATAATTAATTAGATGTAAGTGCTTCAGTTGATAGTTGGTTGAAGGCGCCAATTGTTCGGGGTAAATTTATACCAAGCGCCAACATAGTAGTTGCCATGTATGACACAAGACCCAGCCATAAGATGTGATTGTTGTGTAAGTACCATGCGGTAACTGCTACGGGAAGGAAACCTAAAAAGAAGGCTATTAAAACAGAGTTGCGGAGAGTGGCGCCTTCTTTCAAACCAATAAAATACCCTTCTAACATAAAGGCAATAGATGTAAACCCTAATAAAGGCAGTAACCAAATAGTGTAGTGACTAATGTGTTGGTTAACTTCAGCATGATTTGTTAATAATCCAAATATTGCCGTAGGAAACATTACTGATGCAATCGCAATTCCAAAGGATATTAATAAGCTAGTTATGACCGAAACAGTCAGCAAGGGTATCAACTTTTGTGTATCGCCTTTGCCTTTGAAGTTACCAGTTAATGTTTGAGCCGTCATTCCTACACCTTGAATAGTAAACTGACTCAATAAAGCGATTTGGAGAATCAAACCGTTTTCTGCTAAAACAGTTGTCCCCATTGCTGCACTTATATTGGTAAAAATGGCATAAGCAGAAATCAAAGCTAAGAAACGAATCAGAATATTACTTTTTAGTACGACTGTATCTTTAAGTGCTGCCCAATCAAAAACTTCTTTTAAAGCGTTCGGTACTATTTTCCACTGAATAGTAAAGCATAAGCAAATCAAAGCAGTTATCAACGCTAAATACTGACTCGCTGCTGTAGCAAGTCCGGCGCCCCAAGATGCCCAACCGAACTTATTTATCATTAAATAATCTAAGGCAACATTAGAACCATTGCCCATAATAGACATCAACAGCACCACACCATTCATCTCGCGTCCCAAAAACCAGCCAATGAGAACAAAATTTAGTAAAACAGCAGGCGCCCCCCAAATACGCGCGCAAAAATAATCAGCTCCGGATGCTTCAATTTCTGGAGAACCGCTCAAAATTGCAAATCCTAGCTTTTGCAAAGGGTATTGCAGCAATACAATAAGTACACCAATAGCCAGCGCAACCAAACCACTTCGTAACCCTGCGAGTAAAACAGCTTTCGAGTCATCACGTCCTACAGCTTGTGCGGTAAGTGCATTAGTACTCGAACGCAAAAACTTTAATACACGGTAAAGATAGTCAAACAGAATAGTAGCCAGAACCACTCCAGCCAAGTGACGAATATCAGCCAAGTGTCCCAAAAAGGCAATATCAACAATGCCTGCTAGCGGCACCATCATATTCGACAGCGCACTAACACTGGCAAGTCGGTAAAACCGAGGCAAAAAACTATACTGTACTGGAAGCGTAAACGCCATATCATCAAAAGCCTCAAAATCAGGACTTCGTTCAAATTTCTTTAAGGTTAAACCTTTTTTGCCTAACTTTGCAGCGACTATATGAACTTTTGATCCCCGCTTTGAAGTTAACAATGTTAAATGTAATTTAAAATACCTTTCTACGACACTTAATGTAACAAAAACGAATATAGCTGTAGGAGAGTGAGCATCCATTCATTGGCTTTTAAGATAAACCTATAAGGCTTTTCCCATCGTTACAGTCAGAGCAACGTAAAACCTGAAGAAATTCTTTAGTTAAAATTGGTCTTTCTTTGAGGGTTTGTAAATCTTGATTTTCTTTTGTCATTTCTTTAACTACAAAAGTATGATTAGCAATTATTATTTCTTGCTCCTCAAAAGATTTATCAGACCAGTATTAATGTGGTATTTCTGCAGGATGTTTAATTTACAATTGAACATGTTATTCCATTAAATAAAAACAAAGCAGAGACAGTTGATAATTTAGCGTTAGCTTGTTTTCACTGTAACCGTAAAAAATCCGATAAAACAACAGCTATTGATTTAGAGTTAGGTATTGAAGTACCTCTATTTAATCCTAGAATATATTCTTGGAGCCAGCATTTTATTTGGTCAGGTGACGCATTATATATTATTGCTTTGACTCCTGTTGCTAGAGTAACAGTTGCAACTTTAGCATTAAATAGAGAAAGGGTGATTAATATTCGTGCTGAGGACAAAATGATTGGACGACATCCGCCAATAGATGATCCAATACAGTCATAAAAATAGTCGGCTCGCGCCGCTCTACCTGATATGTAGCACAGGCGAGACACCGGGAGCTACGGGGGTATAATGCTTTAATTAGCACCTTCTTAATTGTGTCATTGTTACTACCATTTCATCGACAGCTTGGCGTAAGACTCTTGCAGGTTGTTCGGTTTGATTGACTATAACACTGAAAACTAATGGTTCATAATTGGGTGTATTTATATAGCCAGATAGTGATACAACACCTCCTACTGTTCCAGTTTTTGCTACAACAATAGCTTCTGCTGTTGTGCCGCGAAACCTAGCTTTGAGAGTACCAGTTCTACCAGCTATAGGTAACGACGCGCGAAATACTGATGCAGTCGGCGCCTTTGCCATCCCTTGTAATACCTGTACTAATGCTTCAGGACTAATTAAGTTTTTACGTGATAAACCTGAACCATCGACGATGAAGTAACTTGTTGGGTTAACTCGAAGTTGCGTTAAAGTTGTTTTGAGAACTTCTAACCCTAAACCAGATGTAGCTTGTCCTGGTTTTCGAGTTTGTCTAACAGCTAATGCATTTAATACAGACTCGGCATATAAATTATCACTGTCGGTATTTGTCTTTGCTACTATTTCTCCTAAAGTTGGTGACTGAATAGCTGCAACTTCAGTAGTCGTGGCGCCATAAAGGTTCGCCACTTTGCTTATGCCGGGGAACCCGTCCACCGCAAGTGGCTCACCACTTGCTTCTACTGCTGTCTCACCTAAAGTAATACCTTCACTTGCCAAAGCCGCACGAAAGCGACGTAAAAAGAAGTAATTAGGGTCAACTACTGGTAAAGTCACAGCAAACGGACTCGCATTTGCTGCCAGTTTTCCCTGAATTTTTAACACATTTCCCGATAAGTCGCGCGTTACGCTAAGGTCTGTTTCTTGGTTGTTTGCTGCTGTCAACGACAGGTTAAGTAGTCGCCATACCCTCGCTTCGTTTGGGTCTGCCCAGTTAATTTGTAGTGGTCTGCCTACAGCTTGCGGCACCAACCTAATAGTAAATGCATTTTCGTTTACCATAAAACTACCAACAGGGGCGCCGTAGTCTGACTGTACATCTTCCCATTGCCAGCTTGGTTGAACTACATCACCTTGAATATAACTATCATCAGCGATTAATTTATTAATTCTAGTGATACCTTTAGCTTTGAGTTGTTTTGCTAACACTGTCAACTGTGCATCAGTAATACTTGGGTCGCCTCTACCCACAACTCGCAATACACCACTCGCTTCTTGATAAACTGAAGTGCGAATCCGAAAATTGGCGCCAAGTTGTTGTAAAGCTGCTGCCGTAGTAAGTAACTTAGTATTAGAAGCAGGAGTAAAGTATTTATTCGCGTCACGATTATAAAGCGTTTGTCCCGAATTTAAACTTTGCACCAATAAACCCCACCGCACCCGACTAAATAACGGACGGTTAATAACCGCATCAAGATTTGACGCAAGCTGCGCTGGACAAATACTTCTCGTTGTAGGTGTTGGTGCTGGTGTTGTTTGTGCTTTAGCTGGAACTATACCTAATTGGGCGCCGAGTAACAAAACTAGAAAACTTGTACGGATAGATTTAGACATAAAAATTACTTAAGAATAAAAATATTTAGCCAAATATATTCAGCTATCAGTAAGACAACGCAGACGCAGAAAGTCTTCCCAATGTTTCTTTTGGGACAGTGAATGGCGCCATAATTAAAGCGCTTACCCAGCCTACTGGTTATGTTTATCACAAAAACTCGCGCATTGAGAATATTTTCGTGTACTCCAAAAATGCTCCTATATAAAATTGGTTACGTAGGGTGCGTTACTGCACGAAAAAATAAAAACATTTATGAAAAATCTAATGCAGTAACGCACCATCAACAATTTATGAATGCGAATTGAGGTCTTAGTATTATAGTTTTACACTTACAGCAGGATACATCTCATGTCTTCGGAAGGTACACCCAAAGGCAATAAAACTCAGAATAAGCAATTTGCAGATGCTATTCGTGAAATTGAAAAACTTATAGGGCGAAAACTTTCCAAACGTGAGGTTCGTCGTTTACACGATGCTATTAGTGGTCAAGATTATGGTTATCATGAAATTATAGAAGAAGGTCTAAAAGAATTCGATAACTAAATCGTTGGTGTATAAAAATGAACATTGATGAAGTAAAGTCAAGAATTAGTTTATTGTTGGGACAAAAAGCCTGGGGTGTCTCCTTGGGGGTTGGTAGTTTTCTGACTTTGGAGTTTGGTCAACCATTGTCAAACACCAATGGACATCAACATGTTCATGGAGAATGGCATTTGTGGATTTATAATTGTGTATGGCGCCTGGAAGAAGCAGGCAAAGTTTTAGCGGCTTCCGAAGATGAGCGAAATAAAATAGAGTCAGCAATTGTTCGTTTAGAGGGGCTATCGTTACAGTCAATTGATTTACAGCCTCCTATTTGGGATACAGTCTTTACTTTTGAGAATCAAGTTATACTAAGACTTTTTTCGATTTATTCTGAAGATTATGAGCATTGGATGCTCTATACACCAGATGGAAATGTTCTCTCTCTCGGTCCAGGTAGTAACTGGTCTTATGATAGTGAAGCTATCCCTGCTTGATAACCAGATTTATTAATTAATCGCGCACCTAAAGTAAAGTATTTGAGTGAGGCGCCTAAATTTATGAGTTTAGATAAGTTCTTAAACCAAGATTTGCAACAACAACACCAAATATTAAACAAGAACGATAAAGCAAACCAAGCAAAACAGCAAAGTGATAAACAAGCATCTTCTTCCAATCTCATAGAAGAGTTAAACACATTATATGCAGAAGAAGATAGCTCTCTTGACCCGTTCTTTGTTAGCTTACAGGCTCTAAGTTTATCAAAATAAACATGGTAACTGGTATTTAAAGATAATTACCACAGAGGCGCAGAGGGCACAGAGATACATCCTCTACCTCTCTGTGTAGAGACGCGATTAATCGCGTCTCTACCTGTCTCTGTGGTAAAAAAGTTATGCTACGTTGACCATAACTTGACCTTCAACTACTTTAGTTGGAAACGCGCGGACGTTGACTGCTTCGTTATCTAAACATTGACCTGTTATGAGATTGAAGTTTTGTTTGTAGATGGGAGAAGCTACTTTTGGAATACCGTTACGGTCGCCGATAATTCCTCTTGATAATACGTATGCTTTACTAAAAGGGTCGTAGTTGCAAATAGCATAAACTTCTGTGGTGTTTCCTATTCGGAATATAGCTATTTGTTTAGCTTTCACTGATGCACATACGCCTGTATTAGGTAAGATTTGTTCAAGAGAACAAACGGTTATCCATTGCGTTGTTTGTTGGTTTGATGCAGTTTGAAGCATAGTTTTATTTTGTTGGTAAGATTACTTTTTCTTCTTGGTTAGCAGGGCGCCGTTGTTCGCGTTCTTCGACATATACTAAATTGGGGTCAGTTTCATCGGTATTAATGAAGTGACGGAAGCGCGCGAGGGAAGCGGGGTCTTCAATAGTAGCTTTCCATTCGCAAGCGTAAGTTGATACATGATGCGCCATTTCGGCTTCAAGTTCAGAGGCTATTCCCAAAGAATCTTCGATAATTACTTCTTTGAGATATTCAATACCACCTTCTAATTTATTAAACCAAGTAGCAGTACGTTCTAAACGGTTAGCGGTACGAATATAGAACATCAGGAAACGGTCGATATATCTAATTAAAGTTTCCTCGTCTAAGTCTGCTGCGAGAAGTTGAGCATGTTGTGGTTTCATACCACCGTTACCACAAACGTAGAGGTTCCAACCGTTTTCAGTGGCAATAACTCCAAAGTCTTTTCCTTGCGCTTCTGCACATTCGCGCGTACAACCAGAAACAGCACTCTTTAATTTGTGTGGCGCCCTTAATCCGCGATATCTTAGTTCTAGTTTGATAGATAGACCTACAGAATCTTGGACTCCAAATCGACACCAAGTAGAGCCAACACAAGATTTTACCGTTCGTAATGCTTTACCATAAGCGTGACCCGATTCAAAACCAGCATCTACTAAACGCTTCCAAATGTGTGGTAACTGGTCTACTCTAGCGCCGAACATGTCTATACGTTGGGCGCCTGTGATTTTGGTATATAGTCCAAAATCTTTCGCTATTTGACCAAGCGTAATTAATCCATCTGGTGTAATTTCTCCTCCTGGGATGCGAGGAATTACTGAGTAAGAACCATCTTTTTGAATGTTGGCAAGGAAAGCGTCGTTAGTGTCTTGAAGTCCGGCATGAGGTGCGTTGAGAATATAATCATTCCAAGCTGAAGCTAGAATTGAGGCAACAGCAGGTTTACAAATTTCGCATCCTTTACCTTTTCCGTGGCTATGTAATAATTCATCAAACGTGACGATTTTTTGAGTGCGGACAAGGTGATATAATTCCTGTCTAGAATATGCAAAATGTTCGCACAAATGATTTTTGACTTCGACTCCAGCTTTCTTTAATTCGTCTTTTAATAAATCTGTCACCAAAGGTACACAACCACCGCATCCTGTTCCAGCTTGTGTACATTGCTTAACGGCGCCAATATCAATTAATTTTTGTTCGCGTATCGTACTGCAAATGGCACCTTTACTAACGTTGTTACACGAACAAATTTGGGCAGTGTCAGGTAAACTTTCGACACCAAACAATGCTTTGCTAGCTGTACGCTGTGGCAAAATTAAATCTTCGGGATGTTGCGGTAAAGGAATTTGAGACTGCACCATTTGATGTAGCATTCCATATGCAGATGCATCACCAACTAAAATCCCACCAAGTAAATATGTACCTTCTGAGTTAATAACTAACTTTTTATAAGTTCCCTCAACTGCGTTTTGAATAACTATTTCTTGTGAACCAGGTGTTTTAGCAAACGCATCACCAAATGAAGCTACATCTACACCAAGTAATTTTAACTTGGTTGACATGTCGGCGCCTGTAAAGCGGTTTTCACCAAAGTGAGAATGGCGTACATGGTCTGCTGCAACTTCTGCCATCTTGTAACCAGGCGCCACTAAACCGTAAATTCGATTTTCGTAAAGCGCGCATTCTCCAATAGCGTAAATATCATTATCAGAGGTTTGGCAGAAATCATTAACAACAATGCCACCACGTTCACCAATTTGCAACTCACAAGTTTTCGCTAATTCATCGCGCGGACGAATACCTGCTGAAAACACAATCATGTCAGTTTGCAACTCTGAACCATCTGCAAACAGCATTTTGTGTACTTTACCCTGTTCGCTGACAATTTCTGTAGTAGACTTACTCGTGTGAATGCTCACTCCTAAATCTTCAATGCGTTTTCTTAGTACAGCACCACCTCCATCATCAACCTGAACAGGCATCAAACGAGGCATAAACTCAACTACATGCGTTTGCACTCCCAGATTTTTTAAAGCATTTGCACACTCTAAACCCAGTAACCCACCACCAACAACTACCCCTACCTTACAGTTTTTACCGTAGTTAGCAATTGCCTCTAAATCTTCAATGGTTCTATAAACGAACGTTCCTTCGGTATTTTGTCCTTTTATCGGAGGTACAAATGGATATGAACCTGTAGCGATGACTAATTTGTCGTAATTTAAAGTAACACCGTTTGCCGAAGTAACTTGTTTTTGCGCGCGGTTAATCGAAACAGCTTTGTCACCAATGTAAATCTTGACATTATTATCTTGATAAAAGCCAGGTTCAACCAAAGTTAAATCTGCTGCAGTTTTACCAGAAAAAAAGCTGCTGAGGTTAACCCTGTCATAAGCAACGCGCGGTTCTTCGCAAAAAGTAATCAAATTCCAATCTATGGTGGCGCCATTTGTTATCATCCGTTCCAGAAACCTGTGACCGACCATGCCATTGCCAATCACAACTAAATTCTTTTTACTCATACCAAATTCTTAACGCTCTTGTTCGCTCCTTGCTTAAGCGTAAAAAATTGGAAGCTTCAAATCGTAGCGTTTGATACGGAATCTCATTCTTAATCCGGATTATGCATGTAGATGATTCTATTTATACATCTATCAAAAGTTATATAATGAATTATTAAGTTTTGTAAAAAATCATGTAGGATATCTGTCCCAGATGTCCTACGGGATAATTGACGCGATTGAATTCATGGATAAATAAAGCTTCAACGGATACTGCTTAAATTGTCGAAAACCATATTTTTGATAAAAGCGAACTGCATCTTCATCAATAGCTTCAACAACTACAGCTAGTGAAGCAACCTGAGTTATGGCATCCAACGCTCGTTTCAGAGCATCAATTAGAATAACTTTACCCATACCTTGCCCTTGAAAAGTATTATCAACTGCAAGGCGCCCTAATAAAGTAGCAGGTAGTAATGGATAGCGAGGTATACCTTTGGCAAAGGTTTCATCAAGGTTAGCAATATCTATGGTGTACGAGGAAAGAGTGTAATAGGCAATAACATCAGTATTTGGTGAGTCAATCAAAACAAATACTGTAGCAATTTTTTTCTTGAGGTCTTGGGATGCTTGTTTGCGTATATAGTTATCTAAACTTTCGTTTCCGCAAGAAAAACAAGAGCGGTTATGCTTTTTACTATCAAGCAATTCAATCGTTAGCGTCATATTGCATCACTTGCTTGTAATGTTTTGCTGCCGCAACAAGAGCATCCGACGCTTGAGGAGGATTTAACAGTGCCTCTACGAAAGCCTGACTATCTTCCATACTTAGCTTTAATGTTTGATGTTGCTCAATTGTTTTGCAAGCTGCAGCTTGAACGCTGGCAATGACAAAATCTGTCAATGTTACTCCTTCCAAATCTGCCGCTTTTTGCCACAAAGCTTTTATTTCAGGATTAACGCGAGCTTCCAATCGAGCCATCGCTTTTGGGGTATTGGTGCCAGTCATAAAATATTGCCGTGAATCTACACTTCAATATTATACGGCATTTTGCCGTATAAATAGAAAACTTTTGTCAGGTTAGCAGTATTGGTTTGCGTCAGAAGTTGTGAGAGTAGATATTTTTACCACAGAGGCATAGAGACACAGAGTAAGAGTTAAAAAGAGAAACCTTGCTAGTTTAATCATATGCACCAGTATTAAGGCGCCTGGATGAGGGAACTTGATTAAAATAGGAGATAATATAAGCTAAAATGGTGCCGAGGATTTCATGTTAAATGACCTGACAGTACAAAACTATCGCTGCTTAAAGGATTTACATATCAAAGATTTTGCGAGAGTAAATCTGCTGGTTGGCATGAATAACAGTGGAAAAACCAGTTTGTTAGAAGCGATATATTTATTAGTTAATCAGGATGACGTTTATCTTTCTTTAATTGAATTGCTTCACAATCGCGCTGAAACTAATAAATTTCCTGGATAGTGATGTTAAGTTGTAGTTGACGAAATCATTCGTCGAGAAAAACAGTTATAAGTTTGATAATAACTTGTTATATGAACCAAACCCGATGGGCGAATCGGGTTTATTTGATGAAGTATCTAGCTGATTGCTGCGACTGGATGGAAGAAAAAGGCGAATCCTAAAACTGTATATGCTGCTAGTAGTAGAGTCCCTTCAAGCCAGTTAGACCTACCATCGGAACTTATTGTATTGGCAATTAGTACTGATACTGCTACGGCTACTAATTCAAATGGATTAAAATCTAAGTCCATTGGCTGACCGATTATTTTACCTGCGATGACGAGTACAGGCGCCACGAAAAGGGCAATTTGCATACTCGAACCAACTGCTACCGATAGCGATAAGTCCATTTTATCTTTCATGGCGACGGTAACGGCTGTTGCATGTTCGGCGGCGTTACCGATAATCGGTACTAATATTACCCCAGTAAATAATGCAGTTAAACCGAGTTGTGATGTGGCAACTTCCAATGAACCTACCAAAAGTTCTGACTCAAATGCTACGAATAAAGTACAAACCAGTAGTACTCCTGTCCAAAGCCACATGTTCGGTTTTTCATGTGTATCTTCTAATACTTCTGTTTCGGCTTCCGCAACACCCAATTCGTACAAATATGAGTGAGTTTTCATTGAAAATAATAGAGTCAGTGCATATACTGCTATCAATACTATTGCTACGGCAAACGAGAAATTTTGCAGTGTTTTGTGACTAATTCCTTGCGACGTATAGTTCATAGCTGTTGGCAATAATATTGCGATTACAGCTAAGTTCATTGAGGCTGCATTCACCCGTGCGACAATTGGCTGAAACTTTTGCTCTTTATAGCGCAACCCACCCAGTAACATTGCTAAACCCATTACCAGCAGCAAGTTACCAATAATTGATCCCGTAATACTAGCTTTAACTACATCAATAAAACCAGCATTAAGTGCCACAAGCGCGATAATTAGTTCTGTGGCGTTACCAAAGGTGGCATTTAGCAACCCACCCAGCATTGGACCGACAACAACAGCTATTTCTTCTGTAGCTGTACCCATCCAAGCAGCTAAAGGCAATATTGCCAACCCTGCCGTAACAAAAACTGTCAAATCTCCCCATTCCAAATAATGTGCGGCAATGGAAACCGGGACAAATAGTAACAACACTGAGAATATTTTATCTTTGACTGACATTTTTCACCTGAATTGATGGTTAGGAGTTAAGAGTCAGAATTCAGTATTCAGGAGTCAGTATTCAGGAGTCAGGAGTTAAAATTTCGCATTCTGCATTCTGCATTCTGAATTCTAAATTCTGCATTCTGGCACTAAACCTCTAGCATAATCCTTTGTGTGTGGGTAAACGGCTCAGAATATCTACTGTTTTTTAGTTTTGTTTATTTTTGTAAAGTTTAGTTATGTAATAAAACCAGATTCATAATTATTTTTAGCAAAACTTAAAACAAAAATTATAAATTATATCTTAGTTATGATGTTTAATAAATTAAGACACTATTAAATTGTTGCTGTAAAGAGGACAATAGCTCTCTAGTTGGCATTGTTAAATACTTTGGATATACTCGTGCCTTCAAAAATCTAGCTATAAGGTGATGTGGTTTACCCATAAAAGTAGGATTATGATAGGAAAATAAGGATTTACTCTTGAATGGTTGTCACCTGTACTGCTGCATGTAGGACTGCAACTGTAGAGAATTTTATATTGATTGTCTTTGATACAAGCGCAAGTTTATCTAAACACTGGAATAATATTACATGACTTCTGCTGCTGAACATAAAGCTGGTTCTGGCTCTGATTCGATGCCGCATTCTACTGAAGTAAACTCACTATCAAGTGCTACGGGTGTTTACGTTGCGGTACACGGGCATTTTTATCAACCACCGCGCGAAAACCCTTATTTAGATGCAATTGAGCGTCAAAGTGGTGCGGCGCCGTTTCACGATTGGAACGAGCGGATTCATTATGAGTGTTATCGCCCGAATGCCTTTGCTAGAGTGCTTAACGACCGTGGTGAATTAGTGGGGATCGTAAATAATTATGAGTATCTGAGCTTTAATATTGGCGCCACATTGATGTCGTGGCTAGAAAAGCATGATGTTGAGGTCTATCAGCGAATTTTAGAAGCTGACAAGAAATCTTCTGTCCGGCTTAATGGTCATGGCAACGCTATCGCACAAGTGTACAATCACATCATTATGCCACTGGCGAATGAGCGCGATAAATACACGCAGATTCGATGGGGCAAAGCAGACTTCAAATCCAGATTTGGACGTGATCCCGAAGGAATGTGGTTGGCTGAAGCTGCTGTAGATTATGCAACTTTAGAAGCTTTGATAGCAGAGGGGATCAAGTTTATAATTCTGGCGCCATCACAAGCACAGCGCTGTCGTAATTTTCCGACCCATGATAACCCTAGCCCTCAATGGCAAGAAGTTGGCGGAAGTCAAATTGATCCCACACGTCCATATCGGTGTTATTTAAAAGGGAAAAAGGGATTTATAGATATCTTTTTCTATGATGGTCCTATTTCGCGCGATATGGGATTTAGCGATGTCGTCTACAATTCAAGTCATTTTGCCGGACGTATCGGTGCAGCAGTACGCGGGGATCATCGCTCTTCACAGTTAATTTCGGTGGCAACTGATGGTGAAACTTTTGGACATCACAAAGGTGGAACCGAAAAGACACTCGCGTTTGCTTTCCGCTACGAATTTCCCCATCGTGGTTGGACGGTGACAAATTTTGCTCATTACCTGAGTTTGAATAAGCCAACGATGGAAGTTGAGTTAAAACCAGTTACCGCTTGGAGTTGTGCCCACGGTGCTTCCCGGTGGGAAGATGATTGTGGTTGTGGTGGTGCCCCTGGATGGCATTTAAAATGGCGGCGCCCATTGCGTGATGCTTTAAATTGGCTACGCGATGAGTTAATAAAAGTTTATGAAGACCACGGTCGGAAATTATTTACTGACCCTTGGCTAGCACGTGATGAGTACATAGCAGTTATTGGTGACCGTAGTCAAGAAAACGTTAGTAATTTTCTTGCTCATCATCAAAATCACAAATTAACCGAAGATGAACTTGTTGATGCACTGCGTTTATTAGAAATGCAGCGTCACTCTTTGTTAATGTTTACAAGTTGTGGTTGGTTTTTTGAAGAACTGTCGCGTCCTGAAGGTACACAAATTCTTCGCTATGCTGCCCGTGCGTTGGAACTTGCTGGTGATGTTGCAGGAGTAAGGCTTGAACATGCATTTGTCAAGCGTTTAAATGCGGCGCCTAGTAATATAGAACTGTTTGGACACGGCGCCGAAGTTTATCGACAGCTTGTAGTTACTGCACAAATTAACTTTAGACAAGTTGCTGCCCAATACGCGATTACCTCGCTATTTAACAAACAGTCACACTACCAAAAACACATATATTGCTATACAGTCTCCGAGCAAGATTTTGAGTTGCAACGCATGGGCGCCATGACTTTGGCGGTTGGACATTTAAATTTAGTATCTCAAGTAACTTGGGAAAGCGAGCATTTGCAGTTTGCCGTTCTGCATCTTGGTGGATGGGATTTTCACTGCTGCATTCAACCATTTGAGGGAAGACGCGCGCACAGTAACTTGAAAGAAAAGTTGTTTAGCGCCCTACAATTAGCTTCAGCTGCGAATACTATTATGGTAATGACACAGTTATGCGGCGACGAAGCATATAATCTACAAAATCTCTTTGCTGAAGAACGGCATCGAATTATGGGGTTATTGAGCCAAGAAACGTTAAGCCGACTCGACCAACTTTATACACAAACATATCGGGATAATTACGGTATTTTAATGGCATTCCATCGCGATGGTTTGCCGGCGCCGCAAGAATTACAAGTAGCAGCAGATATTGCTTTAGGGCATCGCTGTATGACTATATTACGCGCGTTAGAGCAAGACATCGCCGAACGCGGGAATATAACAAACCATCTTGTAGAGCTAGAAGCAGCAGTCACCGAAGCTAAACATCTACGCTGTACACTTAATATTCGAGAAGGTAAAGTCTTGCTAGAACAAGTTATTCTTAGAAGCCTTTGGCAATTATTACATGATGCGAACGGCAACTTAGAAACCGATATTCAGCAGTTTGAGCGTTTAGTTGATGCTGCAAATCAACTCAATATTGGTATATCTACATACAAAGCGCAGGAACTTTACTTTCATTACTTACAAACTCAGGTATTACCAAAACTTGCAGCAAGTAAAGCCTTGCTTCAAGATACAACCCAATATCGACAAATGCTTAAATTAGGTGAAAAGTTGAACGTTTGTGTAAGTCCCTGGCTAAATAAGTTAGCTTAATTGAACCTAATAGAACCTAATTGTGGAGCGGGCATCCCGAACCGCCCTACCCTTAAACTTAAATCGGGGTTTGTACTACTACGTACAAGCCCCAATTTTAATTTTATTATTCTTTTCTCAGTAAATATAATCTTTAGTTTTTCAAGCAAATTGTAATTTTTGTGTTAGTTTTGCATAATTTCTGGGAATTCTATATACAAGCTCATGCAGTAAAAAACACATAAAGCTTAATTATACTGCTAATCACGCGCGCTGTTGTTTCACTGCAACCCTAGAGGTGCAGAGCAAAAATTAATTACATACTATATCAAAATCTAGTGTGAGGAGTCCCTTAAATGAATTGGAATAGAAAACTGAATACAGCAGTTTTGTTACTTCAGTATAAACTACTAGAAAATACTGTCAGTAAATTCACCACATTTTGGTTAGTGTTCTGTGTTATTTTACTAAGCTCAACTGCTAGCTATGGTATGCCTGAAGAGGTAAAACCTTTGACGGGAAAAAAAGCAGATGAAGATGTGGAAAATGTATATCCCGTCAAAAAATTAGAAATTGCGACTGATGCCAGTAAAGTAAATTCATCACAAAATCAACTGCTTGAGAAGTTGCGCGCTTATGCACAGACTAGATACATTGTTCAAAAAGAACTACTTGTAAAGCAACCTGTCTTATTATCTGACTTCAATCAACCTTTCAATCAGGATTTCAATAAAGAAGACTCGAAACGCAAGGGCAAGTTAGTGAATGCTCTTAATAAAAAGGCATTGACAACTCAACCGTTACTTGCTCAAACAGATTCTTCAGGTACTGTTGGCGATACTTTTAGAGAAATCGATAGATTACGTCAAGACCTGCTAATAGAACCTATTGTTATTGAAACTAGAACAAGTCGCGTGGCTGCTCCAGCTTCGAGTGCTGGTACTCCAAGTGCTTACGGTGCCAGTTCTAGACAAGCTTATATTGGTGGTGGATTGAGATTTCCCTTTAATGACAAGCTAGATAGAGTTGATGGCTCATTGTCGTTTGGTTTTGGTGAAGGTGATGCGCTTAACTCACTAGGTGTTGAATTTAATTTTAATATCACTAGCGTTGGTGGCGGTAATTTGAATGATTTTGACTTTGGCGATAGTGGCACGATAGGTTTCAAGCTACATAAGTATTTTAGAACAGGTACAGCCGTAGCATTCGGATGGTCAAATCCTATTCGTTGGGGAGATACCGTCGCAACAAATTCGACAGTTTACGGTGTTGTTACCCAAGCATTTCCACTTTTATCAAATCAACTACCTTTGACTATTTCTGTTGGTGTTGGCAGCGGCGCCTTCCGTTCTAAAGGTGCTATTTTGGCTAGTGAAAACACTCCTAACTTATTTGCAAGTGTGGGTTTACAAGTTACACCCGAAGTTTCTTTTGTCAGTAGCTGGACTGGAAACCGCTTGAATGTTGGTGCATCAGTCGTACCACTCAGAACAATTCCTTTGGTTATTAATGCCATTTTCACTGATGTAACCGATAATTTAAATCAAGGTTCTGGCTTAACTATTGTCGCTGGTTCTGGATTCCAGTTTTAAATCAATTTTGTTTGAATTGTCCACTTTCGCAATTATATGCAAACATCATGAAGCGTATTTCCACTTATTTGAGTGCAGTATTAATTGTTTGTACAACTTTGCTCGCAACGCCTAAAAATGCATATGCGGGTTCAGGTACGACAATAGGAACTAGCGAAGAATCATCGGGTTATTCAGGCGCATTTCACCCATTTAACCAAGAAATTAGAACCGAAGTGGCGCCTAATACTAACATCAATTTTGAGAGAGGGTCACTTACGGCGCCAAGCGAAACATTGAACAAATTAGATAAAATTGCTAGTGACATTCGCGAGCAGTTTCAAAACGTAAATAACAAAAATGATGTTGTTATTGACCTCATGCTAGGCTCTACAAATGCAAGTGTTGCAGGAGTTCAATTTAAAACAGCACTTGTGGAATTAGGCGCCAATCCAGACAGAGTAGAACAGCTCAAAAATGCGCTGTCAAATTTAGTGCCAAGTTGTCAGTCGGAGTCTTGTAGCTCAGTAAATATCAACCAATTGAACCAGGTAATCAACGCTTACAATCAACTTGTACGAACCAGTTCTCCACAGGTGCTTGTCAAAATTTCCCGGCATCCATACTTCAAAAGCACATTTGCACAATTAAAGCAGATGCGACAAGCTCTATCGCGTAGATAAAAGTCTGTTAATAACCTAGCATCTACCACAATATCCTTGAAGTTGCATTATTATATATACTGACTTGCAGCTTTGGGGTACAGATATGGCAGTTTGGTTTGCTTGTTTCTTTTTACTGTTTGCTTTAGCAGAATTTTTTGACTGGGTTAAAGACTTGGCTCTGCCCTTACCTATATATATACTTGGTGGCGCCTTCCTTGCAGTTGCTTCCAACTACAATAAACTAATGGGTTCTTATTTTAGTGAGACACCGAACGTCATTCGTGACATTATACCTACACAAGCAGTTGAGCAATCTAATCAAGCGGTTGTAATTGAAGCGCCTCAACCTGTAGAACATAGTTTACCTGCTTCAGAGAATTAGATTTGATCCCCCCCAACCCCCCCTTAAGAAAGCTACGGTGTACACATAAGTCTTAAAAAGCAGGGGTAGCAGGGGTGGCAGGGGTGGAAGGGAGGATTCATAGGCATGGTTTTTAAGGTTTTTCAGCCCTCATGTATTCACATAGGTGCCTTGGAAATTGACTTTTTGAACTCCCCCAACTCTCCCATTCCTTGATTTTCCGTACTTCCCCAGCACCCGAAGCCCCCCTACCCCCGATGCTCTTAAGTTGTGTGTACACAGCAGCCTTAAGAAAGGGGGGGCTTTGAGTTCCGGAGTCAGGGATGGCACCCACATTCAAAAGATAACTACAATGTATCTGGGTCTATACCCATTTCTCTTAACTTTTGTGCCAGTGCTTGCGCGCGTACAAGAGCATCTTGTGCCCGTACTTCCGCATCTTGCGCCCGCTCGTCACCAGTAGGCAAGACAGTACCATCTTGATAGCACCAACGTAACCAAGTATCTTGCCTACCTTCAAATTGTCCGTCCCAGAGGGTGACACCTAAATTTACTTGTTCGAGCCAAGTGTTTGAAGTCTCGAAAAAGCGCGTTCCTCTAAGTTCGTAAACATATAGTTCTTTGTCTCCTAATTGTTTACTTGGGTCATACACGATATAATAACTGACTCGCATTCGCTCGTAGATTTTCAGCTTTTCATCGAGTTCATTACCTTCTTTATTAGAAACCAGTTCAATTACTACTTCTGGGGGTTTACCAAACTTCCACATCATATAGCAACGATTTTGCTTTTCCCACCAATTAGCTGGTACTTGGACATCCAAGCTAAGGAAGACATCAGGTACTATGGGGGGTTTTGAGTCAGCATAGTAAATACCAATATTAGCTGACGCTAAAAATATCTGGTTTTTTAAAGAACTATAAGACGAACCGACTAATAAGCGTTGTTGTTTTTCAGATGCAAAGTTATCAAGGAGCGTATCATCTTCGGTAACTAGCTGGTTGGCATCTGGTACGTAGAAGCAATCATCTTGTATTAAAAGTTGCTCAACCATGATTTTATCCACAATTTTATACCTCTACTCCAATATATAAAACTTATATTTGAGTAGTGTGCGATTCAATTATACCTCAATAAGGATTACTTTAAGGAAAATACTCAATATATATTTACTATGTATACCAAAAGCACTAAATAATAATTTTCCTAGAGGATAAGTTCATTAGCAATATATCCTCTAGGAAAATTCGTGACCAAAATTTAGATATGGGCGCCCAATTATACGCTTTCTAATTTTGCAGGCGGGTTCACCTAAATTTTCCATTATTCACAAGGATATAGGTAAACCCGCCCTTACTTATTTGCCCATTTGTCGTTTCATTTTTTGCAGTTCGTCGTCGGTTTCTAAACGAATAAACTGTTCTTCTAAGTCGTCATAGCTACCTGATGTGTTAGTTGACTTCCACCAACCGTCACTTTCGATGCGCTGCTGAGTTTGGGTTTGCTTTTGAGCTTGCGCGCGTGTTGCTTGTGCTGCTGTTGCTTTGGTTTGAACTTCTTGGCGCCGAACTTGAATTTTTTGATATAGTTCTTTGGCTTGCTTGATACGGTCTTTGATACCTTGCATTTTTGCCCACTGCTGGTTTCCTTGACGCAGTAGTGCTGCTTCACGTTCTTGGGCAGCAGAAGCTAAGTCTTCGCGGTTGGCTGTTTTGGCTTTTTGTACTCGCTCGTGCCATTTTTGAATTTCGGTAGCTGTTGCAAGAATTTCATCTTGGGAGCGCTTTTCCTGTAACTGCAAGTCGGCTATTAGTTTTAATGTATCTCCTTCCTGTTGACGCAACTGGTCTAACAGCGCTTCCAACTCCAAATGGGGGTTGTTTTTTAAAAACTCTTCTAAACGGCTTTCCAAAAACCGACTCAAATCATCGAATAAGCCCACTGTTAGAACTCCAGGTTGAGATGTCACATTTATTGTAATAATTATCGCTCCTGTGCGGAAAGTGAGTCATCGAAAACTCTTGGGTTTGAAACCCCGTCCTTAAGGACGGCTTTACAAAGATTTAAAAGCAAGGTTTTTAACGCCATAAGCCAGGAACCCTGCAAAACCTGTATGTGTATCCCTTCGCTACTGGAGCCAGAGTGGTTAAAGACTAGGGAAGCATCCTTAACATCTTGTGGGCTACCATACCCAGGCACTCAGTTTGTGCTGTTAACACGTAAGCTAGACACTGGTTTAGTCTCGATTGAAAAGATTGGTTAATTCTTCTCTTTCAACCCCCTAACTTAAGTTAGGGGTCAGTGACCGCACTTGAGTCATATATTAATTAGAGCAGGAATTTAGTTTAAGAGCGAATATCACTCAATTTAACTTAATATACTTAATATGTTACAACGTTACCTTACTATCGCTGCGTTGACCCTTACCACAGTAGTATCTTCAAACGTAATTACTACTAGTATCCCTGTTTTTGCGGCGCCAGCGCTCACAAGTTACCCAAAATGTAAAACCTGATTTTGATAAATATCTAGCGAACCCTTTATATAAAGGTACTGCAACTCTAAAAGCTGATAGCCAGGAGCAAAAAGATTATTTACCTGACATTCAATCTGTAGTTAGTAAAGGTACAAACTTTGCTGGACATTATGTAATTGCAGATGGTTTGAACCGCGCGATGGGTGGAGTAAGTAGCGCTGTTATTGCCGACCTCAAAACAGGTAAAATTTACTTACCAGCACAACTCAAAGGCTATCATGACCAACGTGGCGCCGGTTACGTTCCTCCCAGACCAGATGGTGGTTTACATTATCAAGCAAACAGCAAATTGTTAGTAATTACAGGACGCGCGGGAGGTAATGACGGTAACAAAGGAATTGGACATTATTACTATAAATGGCAGAATAACAAACTTTCATTTATCAAGTTTGTTTCATCTCCTTACGAGTCTCAATAAAATATTTGTAGGTGCTGTCAAGAGGAAGACACGTCAAACTCTTGAATTCGCTTACTGAATTTTACAATTATTCTGGCTGTGTTGGCTGCTTGAGTAGGTTGTTTCGTAAAGTGGTCAGTACCAAATTTTCGCAGTTCCGATGCAAATTCATTGTTTAGCTTGTTTAAATTATTTCTAAGGTGGGGGTATATGTCTTCGTTTTGAGAAGTTGCTTTTAGTAAAGAGAACAAAAACGTTCCTCTATGATTTAGATTGGCAGTTGCGTCTGACATAATACTCTTGGGAATAAACTCACTTGCTTATTGTTCCCAAGCTCACATTACATATAACATGTAGGACAGGCGAGACACCTATCCTACGGGTTTTATAATGGTGTCAACCAGTAAGTAATTCCTCGGACGATTTTTTTGTTAAAGCCAAAATCTGGTAATTTTTCTTCTGGTACACCTAAATAAGTCCAGTGGGGTGTATCTGTTTCTACGGTTTGGAACCAGCCATTTTGGTTCAAAGCTTTTCTCTGTGCTGCTGTGGAAACTCTTAAGTCTATTGCTAAACCCCATAAATGCTGTGATGTACCAGGTGGCGCCACTACATTTAAGATAGCTGTTTCTCTGCCTTGTTTGACTCGTTCTAAAGTATTATTGCTAGCGTATTTTCGCCAAAATCGTAAATTAGTTTCGTAAGTACGAGTGCAGTCACCAGAACCGTATCCAGACTTTAATGGAATATTAATTTGTTTGTCAGCTATATTAAATGCATCTGCGGCAGCTTTTTGCAGAAAGCAGTTATTTCCACTATTGACTTTGCCCATTACTAAGCTTGTTTGATAGTTTCTGGTTTCTTGAGGGTTTGGGAAAAATACTTTTGGTGGTAGTTTGATTTCTGAATTTAGAGTAATAAAAGGCGCCCCATATTGACGTAACATAATATACTCAAACGAACCTGGATTAGGTATTATAGGTAATCTAGTCGTTATAAAAGCTAAAAAACGTTCTTTTTGTGGAAGTGCGAAGTTAAGGGTGGGTGTTGGAGTTAAAGACGGTGTTGGATTAACTATACATGGACGCTTTTGACTTGTAAGATTTTGAGAGGCGCCTTCTATCAAACAATTTTCATCAGTTTTTAAATCTTTGTTACCAGCGGCATGATGAAAATTACCATTACTAGCTACTAAGGTTAAACTAGTAAATATAACTAAACAAACGTAAATACCTCTTTTCAAGAAATTCTTGAAAATTTTCATATTGATATTGATATTCATAAATTTTTAGGTATTTAATTTAGGTTTAATAAGATTGCAAAATTTAACAAAATCTTGAAATGTTGGTAAATGATGCTCATTAGCATTGACTCTAACTAATAACTGCTCTAAATAATATAATTTCAGTACATCACCTGGATTATTTTTTGAATAGTTCATGTTTTTGGCTCTAAATAGCTCTTTTAAATAAGCCTCGTGAAATTGAGCATGAGTATTAAAATTATTATATTTACCCATTAGCTCAGGGCAATTTGCAGCAACATTATAGTACCGAGTGTAATCTAGTAGAGGCTGCGATTGAGGCTGTCTCGAATATATCCTTTTATTACCTAAAAACCAAGTCTCTATACAACGATTTTGAATAATTATTACTAACTGAGTCAAGCCAAGACTAATTTTTTCGTTTCTAATAAAATCATATATTTCTTGTTTTACTGCATCTACTGTATTCTCTTCTGCGTCTAAACAAACGACTAAATAATCATACTTGCCATTTTCCACAACATCAGCTATGGAATTTGGTAAATGTTCGTATATTATCGATGGATAACCTTCTGCGCTAAATAAGTAGTAGTTGTTTTTATTGACTTCATTATAGTTACTAACTCGTTGTAGTTCTGGCATAAGATGAGCTAACCAAGCTGGGTAAACTTTTCTTTCTGTTCTTTTCCCCTCCACAATAAAATAGATATTCATCCGACAGCTATTCCTTCTCTATAAGCATCGAGATTAATAAGTTGCATAAATGCTTGATGTCTAGATTTAGGAAAATTAAATTCTTTTACTTGTTTTGCTGTGACAACACTACCTTTACGAGTTATAATTTTCCAATGCTCCATGTCAATTTTATTAATAATATAAGGATGGTGGCTTGTAATTATAAATTGTAACTTTCTTTGGATGAGCAAATCAGTTAAAATATCAATACAGTTTACCCCTAAGCTATTTTCAAATTCGTCAATTAAAATAATTGTACCGTCCGCAGATAAATAAAGTTCGCTAATATGCATTAGGGTTTTAAACATTCCTGATGATATCTGATTTTGCTTAATCCACATGTTAACGCCTTTCTCTTTTATTTCTACAAGAGGATATTCTGATATTACTTTTGGAATAGTTTCGTTTTTGTCTGGCTCGACTTTTATATCTTCTACATGCTCAAACATGTTGATAAACTGTTGTTTGATTTCTTGGAATACACTAAATTTATGTTTATATGCTAAACCTAATTTCATTTGGATTGGTAAGTGACTTTCTTGTATTGTCTCTAAATCACAATTCTGATTAGCTAAATTTTCATAATAGTCATAATTAACTATAAGGTTAGTCGGTGTATGGTATATATCGTCGAATAAATTGTAGTCGCTTTTAGATTGTTCGCGCTCATATATTCTGTTAAATCCTTCTGTTACAGGATAAATATCTTCTTCCTCACTTAGGATACTAATAGCGCTTGTAAAGGAAGATAGTTTTGGCAATTTATTTCCTTTGAAATTAATTTGCGTACTATCTCGTTCTATTATTATGTGATTATTTAAGTACAAATGCTCTGTAAGGATTCTAAATTTATTATCTAATTCTTCCGAAGTGGGTATTGGAAATAATTTGTGAGTATTATGCTCAAATTCTCCCTGCCATTGATATGTATTATTATTGATGGAGAACTCAACGTCCCACATGGCGCCATTCAAAGAACGACCTCTAGCTATCGCACGCATGTTCATTATTGATTTAAGGATTTGTGTCTTACCAACTCCTGATATGCCAACCAAAAGGTTTAGGTCGGAAAACTGAATGGGGTCTAGGTGCCATCCGATTTTTTTGTCGTAGTAGGTTAATTGATTGATTTTCATTTTTTTGAGTTGAGTTGTTTTTTACGCTCTAATTGTAAATTTTAGATAAGTTTTACTTCAAATATTAGTGAATCTTGATGAGGTTTGTAGGAATCTATAAAAGAGTTTTATGTAATTGAAGGCATTGTAATTAATTTAACGCGCGCCTCAAGGCAATCTAAATTACAAAACATGGTTATTTCGGTTAAAATTAACAGTATCTCTAATGGTTACTGTTTGTTTATGACCATGCACGAAAAAGTAGAATTCCAAGACGCTTTCGATGTAGTCGTCGTTGGTGCAGGTCACTCAGGTTGTGAAGCTGCACTTGCGACAGCACGTCTTGGATGTCGCACTATGCTGTTGACACTGAATTTAGATAAAATTGCTTGGCAACCTTGTAACCCAGCAGTCGGTGGCCCCGCAAAATCTCAGTTGACGCACGAAGTTGATGCACTTGGTGGGGAAATTGGCAAGATGGCTGACCGTACCTATTTGCAAAAGCGTATTCTGAATTCGTCGCGCGGCCCTGCTGTTTGGGCATTACGCGCGCAAACTGATAAGCGCGAGTATGCAGCAATTATGAAGACTATTATCGAGAACCAAGAAAATTTGATGGTTCGCGAAGGTATGGTTACTGATTTGGTGCTGGGTAAAAATGATGAAGTCATTGGAGTTCAAACTTATTTTGGCGTTGCTTTTGAATGTAAAGCTGTAATTCTCACCACTGGTACTTTCCTTGGTGGAAAAATTTGGGTTGGTAATAAGTCAATGAACGCTGGACGCGCGGGTGAATTTGCCGCCGAAGGATTGACACAAACCCTTAATAAACTTGGTTTTGAAACTGGGCGCCTCAAAACTGGTACACCTGCGCGCGTTGATAAGCGGTCGGTAGATTACAGCAAAATGGATTTGCAACCGGGTGATACCGATGTGCGTTGGTTTAGTTTTGACCCAGAAGTATGGGTTGAACGCGAACAACTACCATGCCACATGACGCGCACTACAAAAGAAACACATAGATTAATTAATGAAAATTTACATTTGTCACCTGTATACGGTGGTTGGGTAGAAGCAAAAGGACCTCGCTATTGTCCTTCTATTGAAGATAAGATTGTGCGATTTGCTGATAAAGATAGTCATCAAATCTTTATCGAACCCGAAGGACGCGACATACCTGAACTTTATATTCAAGGATTTTCAACTGGCTTACCCGAAAATCTACAGCTACATTTACTGCGTACTTTACCAGGACTTGAAAAATGTGTGATGCTACGTCCTGCTTATGCGGTAGAGTATGATTATTTGCCTGCAACTCAGTGTTTCCCGACACTAATGACTAAGAAAATTGAAGGTTTGTTTTGTGCGGGACAGGTAAATGGTACAACTGGTTACGAAGAAGCTGCTGCTCAAGGACTTGTAGCAGGAGTTAATGCTGCCCGATTTGTACGTGGTCAATCAATGATTGTATTTCCTCGTGAACAAAGTTATTTGGGTACGTTGGTTGATGATTTGTGTACGAAAGATTTACGCGAACCCTACCGAATGTTAACTAGTCGCTCGGAATATCGACTCGTTCTACGTTCGGATAATGCTGACCAACGTTTAACTCCTTTGGGACGAGAAATTGGTTTAATTGATAACCGTCGCTGGTCGATGTACACCCGTAAGCAAGCAAATATCGCTGCTGAAAAAGAACGGTTGTATGCAACTAGGGTTAAAGAACATGATGAAACTGGTAAGGCAATAGCGAGTGCTACCGGACAAGCTATTAAAGGTTCTATAACTCTTGCTGATTTAATCCGGCGCCCTGGTTTCCATTATGCTGATTTGAATAAGTACCAACTTGGCAACCTTGAACTCGACCGCTCTGAAACCGAAGGTGCAGAAATAGATATTAAATATTCTGGCTATCTTGCGCGTCAGCAAAGTCAAATCGAACAAATTGCTCGTCAAGCAAATAGACAGCTACCTGCTGACATAGATTATACATCGATTCAAACTTTATCAAAGGAGGCACGAGAAAAGTTATCTAAGGTGAAACCCCTTACTATCGGTCAAGCCGCGCGTATTGGTGGAGTTAACCCAGCCGATGTTAATGCTTTGCTAATATTTTTAGAAATTCGTCAAAACCAGTCACAGAGTGAATTTACAGCATTAGCTTAAAAAAAACTTCATGAAGCGCGAGTATAGTAGTAGGGTATACATCTAAGGGACTAGTGCGATATATGACACAAGTTATTCTCTAGTCATTATCACTTAGTTGCTTACAATAGTCTACTATTACCACAGTATTTTCTCTGATGCTGAAATAATAGTTGTTGAATTTGCTACAAAATAAAACAAATTCAATTTCACAAGCGTTAAATTCGCTCTATAGCATAGGCACCCGACCCACTCCCATTGCTTAAAAGTACGCATAAAACGCGGTAGTGGGTCAAAAATCCCAACCGCCCAAAAATTCTATAATTCAAAGTCGTTATGTCTACTGAAGCCAGTACCAATATCCTTCTAGAGGAACCATCTTCCGATTTAATCGCTAGCGAACCCTGGTCTATCGATAATTATGCTGATGGTTTGATGGATGAACTTTTTGCTGATATCGACCATATTCTTGATGGGAAAGTTAGTGCCCCTGTACATACAATTGAACCAGAATATGTCCGCCTGCAAACTGTTAGGGTGCCGCCTGTTGTTATTCCTCGAACCGAGCAGGTGACTGTTAGTAATCAGCAGCTCTCTCAGGTTAGGAAAGAAAAACGAACTCAAAATGCTGTTCCTAAAACTGTTATTAATCGCAAACCTAAGCGACGCTGGTTAAATAAAGTGCTATCTTTAGGCGCCACCGTTGGTGTAGCGGTTATTGCGATGGCTTGGATAAATAATTCTGGATTGTTAAATCGTTTAGTGTCGCGTTCGTTCCAGCAGTCACTATTAGCACCAAACGAAACGGCAACAAGAGATACTCCGTCATTCGATGTACAAACTGACTTGGTGAATTATATGCTCGGCGCCTTAGCAGCAATTGACCGACAAGATATTAAATCAACTGCTACTGCTAGACCTACATATATGGCTGTTACAAATTCTCAGCCAATTGCAATGGCATCTAATAGTGCCGGACAATTACCACCTCCACTGGCGGCAAATAATACGAATCCTACTAATGGTCGTTCTACAACTGTTGTTGAGCGTATCTATATTCCTGTTTATCAGGCGCCTTTACCAATGCGTTACGCACCACCACCAATTCCTGGTGTTCGCGGTACTTTACCACCAGTACCAACACAACCACAAGCGCGCGTATTACCTAAAGCACCATCAGTAAAAACCGCACTGAGTAATGTTGGTAAAAAACTCACGGGAGCTACCAAACCTTTGAATGTGTTTGCTGCGGTACGTCCTGCACTCAAACCGCTAACTGTTGCACGCACACCAATTACTATCAATCAACCAAAAGCACCAAACGTTAACCTGTCGGCATTCCGCGCGATACCACCACAACTACCAACAGCTAAATCTAAATCTGAATCACCTACTGAGACAGTTAGACCTGCACAACCACAAACAAAACAAGAAGTTGCTGTTGCTCCTACAAATCCTTTATCCCATACGCTTGAGGGACTACTCGAACTCGGTGAAAAATCTGCTGCTTTGTTTAAAGTTAATGGTGTTACTCGGAGGATAGAAATTGGCGAAGCTATTGGCGCCAGTGGATGGACTTTGGTCGAAGTTGCCAACGGTGAAGCTGTTATTCGTCGCAATGGTGAAGTTCGCTCAATTTATGCAGGGCAAAACTTCTAATCAATTTAAACAATACAATGTGCTGAATATCCATGAAACTATTGTGGAATAGTTACATCATGAGTGCCTGTATTTGCAGGCTTTTTTATTTAGTGCTATACAATATTATTCTATGAAATTAAATATGCACCTAGGGGTCTGACACCTCATGTGGTCAAGCAACTTAGTAATCATCGAAAACAGCGCGATTTTTTAACCAAACAGTAGATTTTATGTAATTATCCTGAAGTCAAGAAATATTACTTTTAGTTAATATTATGTTGCTCAGTTATATATTTTCTGCATCACGACAATAGATAATGTCGATGCTTTGTATATTTAATTGACTATTAATAATCTCGATACAAATAAATTGTTTGTAAAAATATTTTGTATTGTTGTTAAACCTCACCCCCAACCCCTCTCCTATGAGGAGAGGGGAGTAGATTGATATGTCAAAAGAATTATATGAAGTCATCTGATAAAACATTAATGTTCAAGCAAGAAATATTGCTACACCGCATTGCAAACCGCGTTCGGCAATCTTTGGAATTAAAAGAGATTTTAAGCGCGATGACTGCGGAGGTACGTGCGTATCTAAATACAGACCGCGTAAAGATTTATCAGTTTAATTCAGATGGCAGTGGGGTGGTAATTGCTGAGTCGCTTGCTCTTAATAGACTTCCTTCGCTTCTGGGACTGCATTTTCCTGCTGATGATATACCTTTGTACGCGCGTGAATTGTTTGTAAGGGCACGGCAGCGTACTGTTGTTGATTTGATGTCCCATAAAATTGGTATTAGTCCTTTAAATACTCAAACTGGAGAAATTAACTCTGACCAAGACATTCGCTACCGTCCTGTTGACCCTTGCCATCTTGAATATTTGACTGCTATGGGGGTAAAGTCATCTGTAGTTGTGCCAATCGTTTTAGAAAGCGAACAAACAGGAAAGTATCAACCTCCTTCACTACCTGACAATGCTCAGTTGTGGGGTTTATTAGTATCGCATCACTCTGAAGCCTTGATGGTGACAGAGGAAGAACTACAACTTATTCAAGCAGTGGTTGACCAGGTATGTGTGGCTATTTCACATTCTATTTTATTAAATCAAGTTCGCGACCAAGCACGTCAAGAAGCTAATATAAATAGTTTAACCAAAATTCTTTACACTTCTCCGACTGTTAAATTACAACCTGCGCTTGAAGAAGTAGTAAAAACGTTCAATGGTTCAGGAGGAAGATTATATCTACTTGCTTCGGGGAACCAGTCAGTAGAAATATTCACATGCGGAATTCAGCCAGATGTAATAGACCTAGAAGAAAACCGGGTTATTGAACAAAATCGACTTTGGCTTCATTATTTGTATTCAGTCATAGAAACCGAAGTTGACCAAACGGGATATAAACCTTGGTCTGTAGAGTGGATGCGAAGCGTGTATAACATTACCTCTGTATCAGACCAAGTGAATAATACGCTATGGGCAATCAACGATTTATATCGAGAGCCTTTATTCCGTACCTTAGCTCCTTATTTTGAGTCTACTCGAATTCGCAGTTTATTAATTATTCCCTTAGTGTTTGGTGAGCAAGTTCTTGGCTGTTTGACTATTTTCCGTTCAGAAATCGATACCGAGATTAATTGGGCAGGATATCATAACCCTGATACAAGACAATTAATGCCACGGCAGTCTTTTGAAGTTTGGCGCCAAGTTAAAACAAATCAAATTCAAGCTTGGACTGAAGGTGAGGTTAAATATGCGAGTGCGTTAGGGGAAAGGTTTTCTGTTGCTGTTACACAATATCGTCTTTATCAGCAGATACAAGCACTCAATACAAATTTGGAACTTCAAGTACAAGAACGCACTAATCACCTTAAACAAGCTCAAAGTCAACTTATCCAAAGTGAGAAAATGTCGAGTTTAGGGCAGCTTGTAGCTGGAATTGCACACGAGATTAATAATCCAATCAACTTTATATATGGAAATATCAGCCATATTGAAAATCATACTCAAACATTATTGAATTTACTTGCAAGCTATAAACAACGTTATCCTCAACCAGCCCAAAGCTTACAAGAGGAAATCGAGCAAGCAGATGTTGACTATATTATTAACGATTTGCCTCAGCTATGTCAGTCTTTAAAATCAGGCGCCGAGCGTATTAGTCAGTTAGTCAAATCGCTACGAACTTTTTCACGTTTTGATGAAGCTGAGATAAAAGAAGTTGATATTCATGAGGGATTAGAAAGCACACTTTTACTATTGCAGCATAGATTAGACGCTGATTCAACAGAAAGCATAAAAATTATTAGAAAATACAGTACACTTCCCTTGATTGAATGCTTTGCAAGTCAGCTAAATCAAGTATTTATGAATTTGCTAATTAATGCAATCGATGAGTTGAAGTTATGTAATAATAATAATAATAAACAGATTATGATTATTACTTCAATTTTAAATAAAAAATCTATACAAATCTCAATTGAAGATAATGGTAGAGGAATTCAAGAAGATATTCAAAACAAACTATTTGACCCATTTTTTACAACTAAACCTGTTGGCAAAGGTATCGGATTAGGATTATCAGTAAGCTATCAAATTATTGAACAGCATGGAGGAAAACTTTATTATATCTCACAACCTAATCAAGGAAGTAAATTTATTATTGATATTCCGATTCAGCTTTGTAAATCTCTTAAAGGAAAGCGAATGTAATAAGTATGTGAGGCATAGCCTTACTTAGAGTAATTCAAAAATAGATTATTTACTAGACTACCAACTTGGGTAAGTAAAATTGCTATTATCCACCAAAAAGGTACACCTACAACTATTTTAATGCTTGATATTAACTAAACTGCCTTTATTACTTAGTGATCGCGTTTAATTGTTTATCTATAAGTAGTTATACTCATGAGAATTTAATAGGCGCCGCAGTATACAGTGTTGCAACTTAACAAAAGTACAACATTCGGTTTGAACTTACTTTTTTATTTATTAACTTTATCACAAATTTGAATTTCCCTTTCGGGATTCGTATGATACAGTAATACTTAGTATCAGGGGCTAGGTGTTTAATACCTTATTATGCAATTTTATCTATAGTAAAATTGAAACTATTTGATGTTTTCAATGTTGTGATTAACTGCGTTGTTGTAACGACTACGTACTAGATTAGTTCGTGCAATACACGTAGAGACGTTATATGCAACGTTTCTACTGATATATAAATAAAACTATATGATAGTTGAAAAGCAATTAATAATAAAGCAAGAAATCTTACTGCACCGCATTGCAAACCGTGTTCGGCAATCATTGGAATTAAAAGAAATTTTAAACGCAATGGTTGGGGAAATGCGCGCGTATTTAGGTACCGACCGTGTTAAGATTTATCAATTTAATTCAGATGGTAGTGGAGTTGTAATTGCAGAATCACTTGCTTCCGACCGACTACCTTCTTTAATGGGGTTACATTTTCCTGCGGATGATATTCCTTTGTACGCGCGTGAATTATTTGTAAAGGCACGTCAGCGAACTGTTGTAGATTTAACAAAACACGAAATTGGTATTAGTCCGCTTAACTCTTTACAAGGAGAAAACTCTGACCAAGATATTCGTTATCGTCCTGTTGACCCATGTCATGTTGAATATTTGAAAGCAATGGGGGTAAAATCATCAGTAGTTGTGCCAATAGTTTTGGAAAGCGAGCAAACAGGTAAATATCAACCTCCTTCACTGTTAGGGCAAGCTCAACTATGGGGACTACTAGTATCGCACCATTCCGAACCTCGCTCAGTAACAGAAGAAGAACTACAACTTATTCAAGCGGTGGTTGACCAAGTTTGTATTGCGATTAGCCATTCGATTTTGCTCAACCAAGTTCGTGAACAAGCACATCAAGAAGCTAATATAAATAATCTCACAAAAATACTTTACACTTCTCCGACTGTAAAATTACAACCTGCTGTTGAAGAAGCGGTGAAAACCTTCAATGGTTCAGGAGGAAGGTTGTATTTGCTAGCTTCGGACAACCAACCAGTAGAAATCTACACCTGCGGAATTCAGCCAGAGTCAATAGACACCGAAGAAAGTCGAGTCGTTGAAGAAAATCGACTTTGGCAAAAGTACTTACATTCAGCAGCAGAAACATTAGCAGACCAAACTGGTTATAAACCTTGGTCAGTAGAGTGGATGCGAAGCATGTACCACATCACTTCTTATGATGCTGAACATGTAAATTCTAAATTGTGGGCAATTGATGATTTGTATAGAGAACCTTTATTTCGCACTTTAGCTCCTTTTTTTGAATCATCTCGAATCCGCAGTTTATTAATTATTCCTTTGCAGTATGGTGATTCGATTCTTGGTTGTCTAACAATTTTTCGCTCTGAAGTTGACACCGAGATTAACTGGGCAGGGTATCACAACCCCGACACACGGCAATTAATGCCACGACAATCTTTTGAAGTCTGGCGCCAAATTAAAACAAATCAAGCCCAAGTATGGACTCCGAGTGAAATTCGATACGCGACTGCGCTGAGTGAAAGGTTTGCAACAGCCGTTACACAATATCGTTTGTACCAACAAGTACAAGCATTAAATACAAATTTAGAATTACAGGTGCAAGAGCGCACTAATAACCTGAAACTTGCTCAGACACAGCTTATTCAAAGTGAAAAAATGTCTAGTTTAGGGCAACTGGTAGCAGGAATTGCACACGAAATTAACAATCCAATTAACTTTATATATGGCAACGTTACCCATATTAATCATTATACTCAAACAGTATTAAATTTACTTAAAAAATATCAAATAAACTGTCCGCAGCTTACAAATAGTTTAGAAGAAGAAATTGAGCAAGCAGATATTGAATATATTATTGAAGATTTACCGAGACTTTGCCAATCACTAAAAGTCGGCGCCGAACGTATTAGCCAGTTAGTAACTTCCCTAAGAACCTTTTCACGGTTTGACCAAGCCGAAATAAAAAAGGTTGATATTCATGAGGGAATAGAAAGCGCGGTTTCACTGTTACAACATCGCTTAGAACCGTCTGGTACTGGCGCCTCTATAGAAATAATTAGAAATTACAGCGTACTTCCCTTAGTTGAGTGCTTTGCAGGTCAGCTAAACCAAGTATTCATGAACCTGCTACTCAATGCAATCGACGAATTACAGGTATGCTCACAAAACTCTAAACAAATTGTGATTACTACCTCGATTATAGAGAATAACTTAATTAAAATAACTTTTTCTGACAATGGTAGAGGAATTAAAACATGTTATCAAAATAAAATATTCGACCCATTTTTTACAACAAAACCCGTTGGTAGTGGTATCGGATTAGGATTATCAATTAGCTACCAAATAATTGAACAGCACCGTGGAAAACTTTATTGCATATCGCAACCAAATCAAGGAAGCAGCTTTGTAATTGAAATTCCCATGCAGTTGTCATGCCAAAGTAATTTAAAAGAGCGCACGTTTTTATAGATTGTTGGCTACGTTCATACCCGCATATGGTTGCAAACCAAAAACCTAACCCCTAACCCCAACCCGCGCTCTTGGAAGGGGAACAATAGAATAGTGTATTTAAAGACTCTAAGTGCTTCAAGCAGAGGTTTGGAGAGGGGTTTTATTATTTACTATAGTACTGTTGATAAATCAACAGGCACCAAAAAAATCAAAGAATAATTTATTTTATTTAGCTTGCAAGTGGATGGCACCGAAGTAAAATTATAATTATATATGCTTTTGTTGCGACTTAAATATAGACAGGAAAACACACTCCTGAGAGTATAAACAATGCAAGCTGGCGCCTAGACAGAGCAAAGGGTACTTGAAAAATTAAGACAACATTCTATAATTATATAGAGTATTTACAACTAAGGTATAGGCAATGCAACTTGAGGAACGAGTAGCAGCTTTAGAAGCTGAAGTCGCACGTCTCAAAAATCAGCTTGAACATCAGGCAGAAACTGCCACTCCGTGGTGGAAAAAAGTTGCCGGCAAATTTAAAGATAATCCCGCTTTTGAAGAAGCAATGAGTCTCGGACGTGAGTATCGTGAATCTCAACGTTTGGATTTAAGTGAAGAGCGAGAGGATGTATCTACTTGATACCGACCACTTAACAATTTTACAGCGTGGTGGACGTGGAGCGATAACTCTAGAAGCGAAATTACAATCCGTTGCTGCAACTGAAATAGCCACTACTGTAGTTAGCTACGAAGAACAAACACGTGGCTGGTTAAGCTATATGGCAAAGGCAAGGACTATTGAAGCGCAAGTAGAAGCATATAGCCAGTTAGAAGAGCATATAGAGATTTTCAGGAATATTCCAGTTGTGAGCTTTGATGTGCAATCAGCATTGGTGTTTCGGAATTTACGAAAACTTTACCCAAGACTTGGCACAATGGATTTGAAGATTGCAGCTTGTACAATTGCAAATGATGCTGTGCTTTTAACACGTAACTTTTCTGATTTTAGCAAGATTATAGAGCTGCGTTATGAAGACTGGACTATTTAAAAAGTCAAGCAAGAAGACCGGAAATTAACGTGCTACGTTCGGATCGGACTTGATGCGCTCAATTGTAGGTTGGGTAAAGTGAGTACGATAAATTATAAGCTTATCAATCTTAGTATTTAACTACTACATATTATAGTAAGCTTGTTTATAATATAATATTAGAGATATTTACCAAAAGAATGCAAATTACTCTTACCATTCCCGACGATATTGTTTACCAACTCGCTCTTTACCCTGAGGAACTATCGAGACGCGCGCTTGAGTCCCTGGTCGTTGATGCTTATCGCAGTCGCCAGCTTTCTACTGCTGAAGTGCAACGCATTCTCAACTTTCTTGGACATATGGCAACCGATGCCTTTCTAAAAGCCCACGAAGCCTACCTTCCCTACACTGAAGCAGACCTCGACCAAGATTTACAAGCTATAGACCAAGCCCTTGCCCAACTATGACCGTTGTTTGTGACACCTCACCTCTGTGCTACCTTATCCTGATTAATCACGTTGAAATATTACCTCCAAGTTGGCTAGATATTCAACCAGTTACTACACTGCTTCCTGATCTTCCGAGTAAACTTGGTGCAGGTGAGCAAGAAGCTATTTCGCTTGCTTTCCAACTAAACGCTACCTTAATTATTCTTGATGATATGGACGCGCGGGTTGAAGCACTTCAACGTAACCTTACCGTTACAGGGTTACTTGGTATTCTCTATCGGGCTGGTACTCAAGAATTAATTGACTTTCCTAATGCTATAAAACAATTGCAGCAAACTACCTTTCGGGCATCCTCTACCCTTATCCAAAGTTTACTAAATCGTTATCACCAAGAACAAACTAAATAAAGACCCAACCTACGTAGCTACGAACGGGGCAAGAGAAGCCCATTCCACAAGACTAAGGGTGAAATTTTTATTTTGATATGATAATTGTTATCATTATTGCTATGATGATATAGTTTTGCGATGTTTAGCTTTAAAGGTGCTATGCGGCACCGTTGTATATATAAGGAGAGATTATGACTAGTGCGACTTCTATTAACTTGGATAATAATATTGAAATACCTAAGCGCGGGATGCCAGTGACTATGATTACGGGGTTTTTGGGCAGTGGGAAAACTACGTTGCTTAACCAAATACTCCAAAACAAGCAGGATATGAAGGTTGCTGTTTTGGTAAATGAGTTTGGTGACATTAATATAGATAGCCAATTACTCGTTTCTATGGACGAGGATATGGTGGAACTGAGCAATGGTTGTATTTGCTGTACTATTAATGATGGTTTGGTTGATGCGGTCTATAGAGTTTTGGAACGAGAAGACCGTATTGATTATATGGTGATTGAGACTACTGGTGTTGCTGACCCTTTGCCTATTGTATTGACGTTTTTAGGAACAGAGCTAAGAGATTTAACGAATTTAGATTCTATACTTACTGTTGTTGATGCTGAAAGTTTTGATAAAAATCATTTTGAGAGTGAAGCTGCATTAAAACAGATTACATACGGTGATATTATTCTTCTTAACAAAGTTGACTTGGTAAGCGAAGAAAAATTAGTAGAGCTAGAAAATTTTATACGCAATAAAAAAAATACAGCAAAAATACTCCGTACCAACTATGGAAAAGTTGCTTTACCTCTAATTTTAGGTGTCGAATTAACCCCTAATGATGAGCATGTTTTTGTAAATGACCATCATGAACATCATCACCATGACCATCATCACCATGACCATCATCACTCGCACCATCTAGAAAATGATGGGTTTGTCTCAGTGTCTTTTCAGGTTGATAAACCCTTTGACGTTAATAAGTTTGAGCATTTTTTACTTGAAGAAATGCCAAATAACGTATTTCGAGCGAAGGGTATTCTTTGGTTTGACGATAGTCCTTTGCGTCATATCTTTCAACTTAGCGGTCCTCGTTACCACTTGGATGCTTCGGAATGGAATACTGCACCCAAAAATCAGCTTGTTTTTATTGGGCGCCATATCGATGCAAATCAAATTCATTCTCGTTTACAGCAATGTCTGATATATTGATATGTTCAAAGTAGCACAGGCATCACGAACTGTGTGCTTGCCATTATTGTTTTAATAATCTTAATTTAAATGACTACACCAAAAATTACAGTTGTAGCTGGAACATTAGGTAGTGGCAAAACTACTTGGATTTTTCAGCAATTAGTTGCATCCGACAACTATAAGTCACCTTATGACAAAACATTATATTTCAGTCCCGGTACTGGTAAGGTTCCCATCGACCAAACTCGTATAGCATCCGAATTTCCCCCAATTAAAGTATTTCAAGATGGGCAAGAAGCAGAATTCTTGAGTCAAATACAATTTGCTGACACTGTATATATAGAAGTTGGGCTTTATTTAGAACCAACAGCCATAGTAAAAATATTAAATAATCAGCCATACCACGCTATCGCTGTTTTACCACCTCATCTCAAAGATAATAAAGATTCTCCTTTATCTCAATGGGCGCCAGATGTTGTGTACGGTGCCCCAGTTAATATAGATAATCCTACTCAAATATGGCGAGTTCCTCTGAGCGGTGAAGTTATTGATGAAGATAGCTTAGTTGAATTTTGGTATGAAGTTACTAATGGCGCCTATGGAAATGTCACTCGTGCCAAAGGTATCTTTGATGTTAACGATGGTAGGTCAATTTATACTGAGTATGTAGCTCCTTTGCCACCGACAGGATTACTTGAATTAGATTTAACACGCAACTTGGAAGGAAGACCCAAGCGCTTTAGTGGTTTGGAAGTTGTAGGAAGTAATCTAGATGAAGTAACTTTAGGGCAAACTTTGCAAGATTGTTTATTGTCAGAAGCAGCGATAGGGCAATATCAACAACAAGTTAAACAGGTTTTATTAGAGGGAATTCAGGAATGAAAATAGCAGTTATATCATGCATTCATGGCAATATCGAAGCGCTTGATGCAGTTTTGCTCGATATTGATAATCATTCGTGCGAGAAGATTTTTAGTTTGGGTGACTTAGTTGGGTATGGTCCCAAACCCAATGAAGTAGTAGAAAAAATTCGCGCTCTGGATATTCCTTCCTGTGTTGGTTGTTGGGATGAGGATATTGTTGAGGGTTTAAATGCTTGCGAATGTAGTCATCCTTCATTACTCGCAGAAAAAAGAGGACTTCGCGCGCATGAGTGGACGAACAAACAATTTAAGCCAGAAAATCGTGAATTTTTAGCGACTTTACCTCATAGTTTGCATTACGAAAATTTGGCTTTTGTACACGGTAGTCCCCACAGTAACCACGAGTATTTACTACCTGAGCTTGATGCTTTTGTTGCACTAGAGAGAGTAATTTCATCAGGCTCAGATATGCTTTTTTGCGGTCATACTCATGTGCCATACGTCCGTAAACTCGATGCTGTAAACTTAAATTTTTCACTTGTAAGTGATAAAAAACAAGAAAATCGAAGTTTTACTCCAGCTTTAAAACAAATTATCAACGCTGGTTCTGTAGGTGAACCAAGACATGGGCGCCCGAATGCAACTTATGTAATTTACGATACCAATACTAAAGAAGTAACCCTGCGCGAAGTTGCATATGATTATCAAAAAACTTGTGCAGCAATTATTGAACTCGGTTTACCCGCTATTTTTGCATGGCGTTTAGCGCGCGGTTTAGAATTTGCTGAACGTGCTGATGACCCTACACATGTTTGTACTAGATAAAGGATAAAGGTAAATAATATATTATGAAATGGGCTATTTTAAGCGGAATTGAAGGAAACCTTGCGGCTTATGAAGCTGTTTTACAGGATATCAGCAAAAAGCGTTACATCGAAGCACTATATATTATTGGTGATTTAGTTGGCCCAACAAAAGAATCAGAACAGCTAGTAGAACGAGTGCTTAAACCCCGTCGTGGAGAATTAGAACCTTTAGTTTGTAAGGGATGGTGGGAAGAACAATGCTTGATATTACACGCAATTACAGGAAATGGCGAACCCACAGAGTTAATAGAGAAATATGGCTCAGAAACAGTTAAAAAACTCTGGGAATACGTACCTCGTCAAACAGTGCGCTGGTTAAGTACGCTTGATTTTGGCTTCTTTGAACTAGACTGCTTGCTAATTCACGGTTCTACTGTTTCGGTCAGCGAAGAATTAACTCCTAATACCTCACCAATAATCATGCTAGACCGAGTAACGCGGATGCAAGCAAATAATCTATTTTGCGGTCGCTCCGGTTTAAGCTTTGAGTACCAACTCACTAATGGTTCTATAACCAATTCTGTAACAACCCTTGACACTCAAATTTCTCCACATACCGTCAATGCTCACCCCCGCAAAATTATTGGAGTCGGAAATGTCGGTAAAATCGCAGGTCAAGCGAGTTATACAATTTACAATCCCAGCACAAATCAAGTTGATTTTAAAACCGTCTATTACGGCAATAATAAAGGCTTTATAGCTCAACACCAAAGCGTGCGGGCAATAAAGTCAAGTAGAACGGGCGCATGACTGAGAAATGTTCATATTGCTAAACGCAAAGAAATTATAACTTTTTAATGCAACACTTGAATAACTGTTCAACTGTGATAACATGATAAATGTACACGCCTACATGAGGGTGCTAGTTTATGACGACCGTTACTCAAATGAAATGCGCTTGTGAATCTTGCCTTTGTATCGTTTCTCTATCCAGTGCTGTGATGAAAGAGGGCAAACCTTACTGTGGAGAAGCTTGTGCAAATGGTCATGCTGATGGTAAAGGTTGCGGTCACACAGGTTGTGAGTGCGATAAATAATTCTGGCAACGGATTATAAACGGATGTAACGGATGGTTTATTAGTCTATCCGTTACATCCGTTTTATCCGTTGCTACGTATGTTACTTTTCTTTGCGGCGGTGTTGCAACTTAATATGGAAAGATTATTATTCTCACTGGTATTGATGAAGGTGCTTGTACCAAAACATTACAGAGGAAAACAAATGTCTTTAAACGTAAGTGTGCATCTGCTCGAACAAGCGCAGTCTGGAAACATTGACGAGGCAGAGTTTGTAGAAACAATCAGAGAATCTTTACCTTATGCCTGGAGTGTGGTATCAGGTCTTGTAGAACAAGTTACCAGAGGGGAAGAATGGGCAAACCATGAAGTTCCACCACCAAGCGAACAAGCACGCGCGCAATTATTACGAATGATGGGTGGAGATGCAATTCGTGGCGCCGTTGAGCGTTATTTTGGAGTCAAGTTAGCTTTCCAGAATTGCCACAATGTCGGAGTTTTCCGTTTAGATAAGCTAAATTCACCACAGTATCTTGATTTCATTTCGATTAGGCGCCAAATTCTCAACCAAACACCAGAATTAATCGACTGTTAAATTCTTGTACGGTGGCTTAAGCCACCATACTCTATCACTCCAAATTATCAATTAGTTTTTCTAAAGCCGATTGTTTGATATCATCAGGTAAACAATTAAATACTTGCTCCAATAGTTCTGGAGATGCATTATTTACAAACCAATCATCGCTCGGTTTATCTTGAATATTAAAAAAATATTTTAAACGTTCGTCTATAGCTTCTTTATCAGGTTTATCTATTTGCCCTATACGCACTAACCAATCTCCATTTTTATCTTTAAAACAGTTAGCGTCAACAGTACATATTTGATGAATTAAAGCAAAAGACTGCTTATCAAGTCCATTTCTACTTGTTGCATTAATTGGGTAGGCTGTTGGCAAACCTTTATCTCTTTCTATTGTACTGGAAGTTAGTGGAATAACACTAAAAGTCTTTATATAATTAAAATTATCTTGAAAATCATCGTGCGTCCAAATAATATAAGGGTGTTCCCCTCGAAACACCCTACTGGAATTGATTATTTGTGTGCAAGAAGTAGTTTTACACGAAATCTCACCTGGTTCATTTAAATCATAAATGTGAGTATGACCGAGTTTACAACGAAGGGATAATCGGTAGGGATTTATAAAATATATCCAACTCTGTCTTGGTTTTTGTCCTGCCACTTGATAATCCTAACCTAACTCACTTATTAATTTTTCTCTTTCTGCTTGTAGATTAAGTCTAACCTTTTCTTCTGGTTGATGTTTTTCTTTAACTTCAAGCATTGGAGCAGTATTATACACATAGTCTAACAACTGCGGAAGCTTCTCAAAACCAGCCCACTCTCTTCTAATATTATCAAGGACTAACTTAAGACTTACAGGTAGTTGTAAATCATCGATATCACTTGCTTGAACGCCTAACCGAATTAGAGTTGTATTTCCCTCTCGCTCGATCACAACTTCTTTCCCATTCATTTTATTTAAGGCTGTGTCTATATCTTCATGCCAAGGACCAAAGTGGTAATAACACCAATCTAGAGAGGTAAGCTGATTAGCAGTCCATTTAACAGAATACAAATCAGCCAAATACAAAAACTTAATTAATTGTGTTTTTGTGATATTCCCTTTTGTGGCGTAAACAAAGTATTTTATGAGTTTGTCCAACATCGCTTTTTTCTCTACTCTTCATAAAGGTTAAGTATTAATTGATACTGAGACATTAGCGAGTAATATGATTTGAAATAATAGTACTAACTTTTTCATCGTTTTTGACAAAATGCACCCTTAAAATTATTAATAACGCTTTAACAGTTCAATAGTACTACAATATTTTTGTAAAATCAATGTACTAAATAGTAAAGTTTTTATAACTTTACAGACATAAGCCACTAGGAGGTAAATACACACCATTCCAACCTAAATAACTTTTTCTTGTGGGATGGGTGTCAAAAGCCCGTCTAACTATACAAGGCGGGCAAGGATGCCCACACCACAATTAATTAAAAGCCTCACACTACAACTCATGCATTTGTTACGGTAATTGCTGCCCAGGCACGATAAGATTCAATTAACTTTAGTTGTATTTAAGGTCTAATGGCAGAAACATTATTCTTCAACGCTCTGCGGGAAGCCATCGATGAGGAAATGGCGCGTGATAACACTGTATTTGTACTAGGAGAGGACGTAGGACACTACGGAGGCTCTTATAAAGTAACAAAAGACCTGTACAAAAAGTATGGCGAACTGCGTGTTTTAGATACTCCCATTGCTGAAAACAGTTTTACTGGTATCGCAGTCGGCGCCGCGATGACGGGTTTACGTCCCATTATCGAGGGTATGAACATGGGATTTCTGCTCCTTGCGTTCAACCAAATTTCTAATAACGCTGGGATGTTACGCTATACCTCTGGTGGTAATTTTACAATCCCAATGGTTATTCGTGGACCTGGTGGTGTTGGGCGCCAGCTAGGAGCAGAACATTCACAGCGTCTCGAAGCTTACTTTCAAGCTGTTCCCGGTTTAAAAATTGTCGCTTGCTCAACTCCTTATAACGCAAAAGGACTTTTAAAAGCAGCTATTCGTGATAATAACCCAGTACTATTTTTTGAACATGTACTGCTTTACAACTTAAAAGAAGACCTGCCTGACAAAGAATACGTACTGCCACTTGATAAAGCTGAAGTTGTACGCTCCGGTAAAGATGTCACAATACTGACGTACTCACGTATGCGTCACCACGTCATGCAAGCCGTGAAAAATATAGAGAAGAAAGGCTTTGACCCCGAAGTTATCGATTTAATTTCACTCAAGCCCTTAGATTTTGATACTATTGGCGCCTCAATACGGAAAACTCACCGCGTCATTATTGTGGAAGAGTGTATGCGAACTGGAGGTATAGGCGCCGAATTAACAGCTTCTATCAATGACCGCTTGTTTGATGAATTGGATGCACCAGTGTTGCGACTGTCTTCGCAGGATATTCCAACTCCTTATAACGGCGCCTTGGAACGTTTAACTATCGTGCAACCTGAACAAATTGTTGAAGCTGTCGAGAAAATGATGACATTACGAGTTTAAAGTGCTGAGTGCTGAGTGCTGAGTGCTGAGTTAAGAGTTAGGAGTTAAGAGTTAGGAGTTAGGAGTTAGGAGTTAGGAGTTAGGAGTTAGGAGTTAGGAGTTAGGAGTTAGGAGTTAGGAGTTAGGAGTTAGGAGTTAGGAGTTAGGAGTTAGGAGTTAGGAGTTAGGGGTTAGGAGTTAGGAGTTATGAGTTAGAAGTTACTACCTACTCAGCACTCAGCACTCAGCACTCAGCACTCTTTACTGGTAAAAAGAGCTATTATAGCGTTTGTCGCACTTCCGTTATGGTATGCAGCAAAGACAAAAATCGCTATTAGCCTTAATTATTGTTATGGTAATTGCCGCCATCGCGGTAATTGCCACTCCTGGTTTACGTGTACCCCTTGGACTCGATTTACAAGGAGGTTCTCAACTTACTATTCAAGTAAAAACCACACCGGAAATTAAAACAATCACCGACCGTGAAATGGAAGCCGTTCTCAAAGTCATTGAAGGACGGATTAATGGTTTGGGTGTTTCCGAAGCGGTAGTTCAACAAGCTGGCAGTGACAAAATTCTAGTGCAACTTCCTGGTGTTAAAGACCCTGAACAAGCCGAAAAAGTTTTGGGAGGAACTGCACAGTTAGAGTTTCGTAAGCAAAAACCGGGTACAGAAACTCAACTTCTTGCTTTTGCTGCCTCACGTGCTGAGTTAAAAGCAAAGCAAGAAATAGCTCGTAAAAATAGAGATTCTTCAGCAATCGCTAAAATTCAAGAAGATTTACAAAAAAGTAATCAAGCTACAGCAGAATTATTTGAAAGTACTAATCCTCCACTTAGCGGTAAGTTTCTTAAAGATGCCCAAGGTACACCCACCCAAGGTAATAACTGGGAAGTCGCAATCAGTTTTAATCAACAAGGTGGCGATTTGTTTGCTCAGTTAACCAAGGAACTCGCTGGTACTGGACGAGCTATTGGTATTTTTCTTGACAATGAACTTATTAGTTTTCCAAGTGTTGGTGCCCAATTTGCTGCTACAGGGATTACTGGCGGTAATGCGGTAATTACTGGTAATTTCACTTCCAAAGAAGCTAATGCTTTAGGTATACAGTTACGAGGCGGCGCCCTACCTGTTCCTGTTGCAATCGTAGAAAACCGCACAGTCGGCGCCACGCTTGGTCAAGATAGTATTCAAAGCAGTATTTATGCTGGTATTGGTGGTTTGAGTCTTGTACTAGTATTTATGGTGCTGTATTATAGATTACCAGGTGTTTTGGCGGATTTGGCATTAATCATTTACGCATTACTTTCTTGGGCTGCTTTTGGTTTGTTGCAAGTGACGATGACATTACCTGGTATCGCTGGCTTTGTTCTTAGTATTGGGATGGCTGTTGATGCCAACGTTTTAATTTTTGAACGCACGCGCGAAGAATTAAGAGCAGGCAAAACTTTGTACCGCTCTGTTGAATCTGGCTTTTATCGAGCTTTTTCTAGTATTTTAGATGGTAATGTCACAACCTGGATTGCCTGCTTCTTCCTGTTTATTTTTGGTTCCGGTTTAGTCAAAGGCTTTGCTGTAACTTTAAGCATTGGTGTACTAGTTAGTATGTTTACAGCAGTTACATGTAGTCGCACTTTCATGTTTTTGGCGATAACAATTCCATCTTTGAAAAAACCAGAATATTTCTGTCCTGGCTTGGCGCCATCTAAAAAAGCGGAGGTTGCAAGATGAAGCTAGCTGTAAATAAAACCCGCAAGCTATGGTGGGGTCTTTCTTCGGCTTTGATTATCATCAGTATAATCTCGATGGTAATCTCTACCTTTAACCCTCAAATTAAGGCGCCTCTACGTCCTGGTTTAGATTTTATCGGTGGTACACGTTTACAGTTGGAAAGGGACTGCACGGTACCCGGAAACTGTGATAAGCCCATTGATATTAACGTTGTGCGTGATATTGCTAGAGCCAGAGGACTTGGCGATGCGAGTATTCAGCTTGTTACCGATAAACAAACAAGGCAAGAAAACGGTATATCAATTCGCTCAAAAGACTTAAGTGCTGACCAGCGCACCCAATTGGAAAACGCACTCTCAGAAAAAATCGGCGCCTTTGACCCACAAAAAAAGTCAATTGATACTGTTGGTCCGACTCTTGGACGAGAACTATTTACCTCTGGTTTAACTGCTTTATTTTTGTCGCTTGTTGGTATATTAGTTTACTTAAGATTCCGTTTTCAGTGGGATTATGCCGTATTTGCAATTATTGCTTTGTTTCACGATGTATTCATTACAGTAGGAATATTTTCAATACTAGGTTTTTTTGGTATTGAGGTAGACAGCTTATTTGTTGTTGCCCTGCTGACAATTGTCGGTTTCTCGGTTAACGATACTGTGGTAATTTACGACCGAATTCGGGAAACAGCTCAAGTTGAAGCTGGGCGTCCCATCACTGAAATTATTGATGACGCAGTAGACCAAACTCTCGCCCGCTCGATTAATACCACTTTTACAACACTGCTAACGCTGTTTGCAATCTTCCTATTTGGTGGGGAAACACTCAAAATCTTTTCTTTGTCTCTAATTGTTGGCTTTACGTTGGGAGCTTATTCAAGCATCTTTATCGCTAGCACTCTACTTGCTTGGTGGAGACAACGAAGCGAACGAAGCGGCATCCCTCCCCATAATACCGAGTCAGTCGCAAGCTGAACTCCGATGCGCTGGCAGGAGCAGGGTGTTTTCCCCTGCCCCTTTTTACTTATGTATCTAAAATAATTCCTTATTTCATGGAAAATCTAGAAAAAGACCCTATTTTTAATGCACAAGTCCAAAAATTACATAGGCTAACAGTTTATGGTCGGTGGTTATTTGTTGCTGTACTGTGGATTTTAATTGCGCCAATCTCTTTATGGAATTTACGTGGAGAAATCGCTTTGTGGCGCCAGTATTTTACATGGGTGGCTGTACGCTACGGTCTTTACTTCCATCCACTGGCAACTTTAGGTTTAGCACTTTGTATCGGGATGACTGCATCTGTACTAGTGTGGCAAAGTCGAAATATTTTATTTGGCTTACCTAAACGTGATAGAGAACTTCTTGAAAAACGAGTCTTTTTAATTCGAGAACAAGGTGCAACACATCCTCTATGGAAGTGGATTTGTCGGTAGAACTTTATGCTACAGCTTCATAATTGTTATCAAACCTTAACAAATTGTAAAATTTTTTATATAAATCATTAAAATAATAGTCATAAATGTATTTTGTGAAACACTTCGCAGAGTAAAAGTCTGTACATTTAGTAAAAATTGTACTGGTATTGTCAAAATGAGTAATGCTCACATTCAATTTAGCGACCGCAAATCAGATATAGACCTGAATCAATTACGCGATTTATTCGAGATTGCGGCATTTTGGGCATCTGAACGCAGTACGGAGGATTTAAGTATTGCAGTCGCTAATAGTGAACCTGTGGTAACAGTTAAAGATGGAGACAGATTAATCGGTTTTGCAAGGGCGACAAGTGACGGTATATATCGAGCTACAATCTGGGACGTTGTAATTCATCCTGATTACCGTTCTCAAGGGCTTGGTAGCAAGTTAGTAGAAACAGTTTTGAGTCACCCTAAAATGAATCGAGTTGAGCGCACATACTTAATGACAACTCATCGACAGGGATTTTACGAAAAAATTGGATTTGAGAAAAATTCCTCAACAACAATGGTTATATATAATCAATCTCACTTCAAATCGCTGCCATCGTCTGTGCAGTTTCAAGAGGTGCTAGGGGGATAGAAATTTGTAATCTCGTTGTTAGTTGTGATTGTGTGTTGTCTGGGTATGGAACGACTTCGAGCTTGCCTCCTAATACTTCGAGTATAGTTGTAGCTAGTAGTAATTTCATACCTGGTGATACTGGTTTTTCAGGTTCTCTAGGATTTTGTTGAACTTCAGTATCCATTTTCATAATCGCTTGCGATAAATCAATTGCTTCGCTGCTCATAAACGCATAAGCTGGTATATCTAACCAAATGTAAGTGTAGTTGCTTGTATCGGCGCCTCCTTGTGAGATAGAAATACTGCCTTCTTCCATCTGTGCTTCCATTTGGGCAATTGTAGTTTCGATCAAAATAATGAGTACTTGCCGCAGCCATTTAGCGTCTGTTAACACATAGATTTCAGATGGCAGTACAATTTTAAAAGGGTAATTGCGATTTTCTGCCAACATGTACATCTGGTCGTTAACTTCTTGTAACAGTTCATTTAGAGGTAAGCGCTGAATATTTATAGAATTAGTACCCCGTTGGACGCGCGCAACATTGAGAATTTCGTCAATTAACTTCAGTAATTTTAATGCCCGTTCATGAGCTTGAGCTATAAATTCGCGTTCTTCTTCTGGACTTTCACATAAATCAGACAAAATTAATTGATGCAAACCAATCAGACCGTTCAGCGGTGAACGCAACACATGTGTAGTGCGTGCTAAAAAACCTGCTTTAAACTGGCTCATCTCAGCAGCCAGATTGTACGCTAAATTTAACTGCTTAATTTGAAGAAGGAGTTCGTTTATTTCGTCTTGATACGACTTGTTTAATACTTGAGTACTATTTTTTGAGGTAGTAAACAAACTGCGAAATCCTGCTCCAATCAACAGTCCTACCGCTAAATATATCCAATTATTCCAATCCATAATTTGCATTATTAATTCATACAAGATAAGAAAAAGGCGCAAAATTAAGTTTTATAGTTCCCGTAGAAATTTTATAAATCTTAATAATAAGAATACTTGATAGTAAACTTTGGTGAATCTCTATGTTATGAAATAATTTAAGATAAATCAAAGTTTAAGGCGCCTTGTCGCAAAATCCGCCAATTATTACCAGTCCATTTTACGACGGTTGAAGGTACTCCAATTGCACTCGTGGTGTCTTGGGATTCTTCGTCTTGCAGTACAAGCACTTGTGGAAACTGTGCAGCAATTTCTGTCATAGTTAGCAAAGCGCTTTGACCAGATAGATTTGCGCTTGTGGTAGCTAGAGGCCCAGTTTGTGCCAAAATTGAGCGCGCAATTTCTAGCTTAGGCACTCGTACACCAATTGTTGTAGGGTCAGTAGGATTCATTGTTTTTGCAACGGATGCTCCCGTAGGCAACACCATTGTTAAGGCGCCTGGTAAATATTTAGCTGCGACCTCCTGCCAAATCTTCAACTCAGATTCATTACCATCAACATAATTCCACAACTCGGATGCAGTCGCTGCCATTAATATAAGGGGTTTATCTAAACTGCGCTGTTTTGCTGCATAAATCAAATCGGCATTTTCAGGCTTTGCTGCAAGTGCCGGAACAGTATCAGTAGGAAAGCTGACTAATAAACCTTTACGCGCTCCTTCGATAAGCGCTCCTTCAGAAACTTGAGGCATTTTTTACTCCTGTACGGGCGGGTTTACCAAATTTTCTATTATTTCATAGGATATAGGTGAACCCGCCCTTACCTAAATTTTCCATTATTTCATAGGATATACGTGAACCCGCCCTTACCTAAATTTTCCATTATTTCATAGGATATAGGTGAACCCGCCCTTACAGCTATATCTTATAAGCAACTGCAAATCTTTCGATTCCTGCAAAATCAGTATGAATTTCTATATTGCGATAACTACCGTGATTTTGTAAAAGTTGAACAACAGTATCAGCTTGTCCTGCCATCATTTCAATCAGCCAAACTCCACCAGGTTGTAAGTATTCTGGTGATGTATTAATTAATTGGCGGATACAATCTAAGCCATCTGTTCCACCGTCTAATGCTAAATGCGGTTCATGATTAACTACTTCTGGTTCTAAAGTCAGCACCGTGCTTGTTGGAATATACGGTGGATTTGAAACCATACCGCTAAATTTTCCTTTTAATAAAGCTAATGGTTCCCACCAGTAGCCTTGATAAAATTTTATACGTTCTTTATATCCTAAATTACAGGCATTGTTTGAAGCTATTTTAAGAGCTTCGGGACTTATATCAACAGCATGAATAGTGGCTTGCTTAAAAGCTGAAGCAAGTCCAATCGCAACGGCGCCGCTTCCTGTTCCTAAATCTGCCCAATTTCCTTCTCTAAGACTACTATTATTTGTGGTAGCTATAGCCAAGTCAATCAAATACTCCGTTTCTGGTCTTGGTATTAAAACTGCTGGTGATACAGATAGCTCAAACTGGCGCCAAGGTGTTGATGAAGCAATGTACTGTACAGGCAAACGTTCAAGAAGACGTTGGCGCCATAGTGCATCTAAATCTTCACGAGTAAGCTTGATTTTGATTTGAGCTTGGTCTTTATACGACCCCAAACGTAATGCTAAACCATCTAACTCTGTAATTCCCCTAAGTAACCAATCAACTTCGCCAACTTCAACATTATTTTGAATGGCGCCTGCAATTGCTTTAGAACGCCATTGCCAGAGTTGTGAGCCAGAAATTAAATAGGGGAATTGAGAATTAGACATAGAAGCAAGTTATTTCAATACTATTTGTAGGTTGGTAATGTTGGGTTGCGTTCCTCCAACGCCACTCTCCAAGGGCGTTCCCCACCCCCGCACAAAGGTGGCTCCCCAACCTACGCATGACTTCCCATGCTTTTTTTACTTTTTGGGAGCAGCTGGACGATTAGCTGGTTGTTGGTTTGGTTTTTGCTGTGGGTTGTTGCTTGATAAGGTACGGATGTATTCTCGTGCTTCTGGAGATGGGAAGAATACTACTTGCTCAAGCCATTTGTCGTTTTTATCTTGCATTGTTTTGAGTACACCATCAACATCAACTACTTGGATGTCGGCTTTAGGAAACTTTGATTTGACTTGATTTAGTAAAGCTAAAGCATCCTGCTTGCTCATAAACAGGGGGAAATACTCTTTTTTATCCGAACCTAGTTGAATCGGAACATATCCTTTATCGGGAGCAAACCGTACCATAAACACAGGTACGCTTGGAAATTGCTTGACATCTTGACCCGACGCGCGGAGTAAGTCCACAGCTCCTTTGAGTTCTTGCTCAACTGGTTTAAAAGCAAACTGCAAGCGTTCAGTTTGGTTTTTGGTTTGCTGCAACTGCTGGTAAATACTGCCTAAAGGTACAGCTGTTGCCTGTAAGGTTTTTAGCATTTCTGCCATTTTGGGGTCGGGATTTTTTACTCCTTGTAATTCTTTAATAAAAGCTTGAGCTTCCGCTTTGCTTAAGTAAACTCCTGTAACGCTCCCAGCTTTCTTTTTGCCATCGTTTGCAGCAGGAAGCTGACGACTAAGTGGCAATCCTTGAGGGTTGGTAATCATCCAAACAGGAACTGCATCCAATTTTTCTTTAATTTGTTGCTCTGATAACGCAAACGCTGGGATGATACCACTAAATACTGTTGTCAATACAGTACTTCCGACTAAACCTAATGTTGTGCCCCAGCGAACTAATGATTTCATAACCTCTCCTAACATTAAAACTTTTATCAAGCCGAGATTTTAGTTGGATTAGTGCAATAACTAGTTTTTGCTACAGTTTAGCTAGAACTATCCTTATACGCCAGTTAACTGCACTATTTATTTAAGCATCGATTTAACTTCAACTTGCACGATAATTTAAGTAGACGCATGTAAGAGCAACACGTTCTGTGCAATGTGCTAGACGCAATACAAGCATTCTCAACCGTGACAAATGCCTCGAAGATTATCTTTATCTGTTATATTCGACGGCGCCAGGAAATGAATCGTTCCATGCAAAAAACTTGTAATGTACTCAAACCAACAATTTTTTACATCGGTTTTCACTCATTAAATCAAATCTGATTAGCTGCAAATAATCGAGATTAGCTATCCTGTGAGAACCAATTCACAAATTTTCGCGTGCGAGATAGAAATTCAAATAAATACACATCATAGACAAGTAAAAACTCGGAATCAATAGCATTTATCACAATTAAAACTAAGTTAAGTTTTATTTTTATAATCGTTGGCATTAAAAAACCCAGAGTTCACTCATGAATCTGGGTATCTTGATAATTGTAAGCACTATCGGGATGACAGGATTTGAACCTGCGGCATCCTGCTCCCAAAGCAGGCGCGCTACCAAGCTGCGCTACATCCCGTTTTTCTCGTTCCGAGAAACGATATATCCAACTTAAATAAAGTTAGCATATAAAGCTGCAATTTTACAAGAAAATTTTATTGAATTTAATTTATTGAGGATACCAGAACATACCCTTAATACCTTCAGGGTCAGGCATAAAACCTAAGCCACGGTAAAAATCAACAACGTGAGGGTCAGCAAAGAGGGTGACATTACTGATTTCTTCACTTCTAAGCTTTTTGAGTACGTATTTCATCAGCGCTTTACCCAGACCTCTACCTTGGTAGTCTGGATGAACGACCACATCCCAGATTGTGGCGTTAAATGCGTGGTCTGAGGTTGCGCGTGCAAAGCCAATGAGGCGCCGCTGTTGTCCTCGAACCTGCCACATTGAGGCGACAAGAAAACTATGCTCAATTGCTTTTTTGACTTTTCGCAAAGGGCGCCGTGACCAACCAACGGCATCACAAAGTTCTTCGAGTTCGTATAAATCAATATCGCGCTCGGTACTAAAAACAATGCGAGTGTCTTTATAGGAAGCATCGGTGGCACCATTGGGAATGGATTTACCAGTAGCATCCACTATTTGTTCTTCAAAAGGAGTAGTGCGGGTTGTCGCAGTCTCCGATGTACTAAACCAAGTTTTCCAAAAACCCATGCCAGGTGGTTCGGGTAGTAAACTAACAGGAGCGTTTCCACTTTGAGTGAATCTTGATAAGCTTTGTTCAATTTGGTAACAGAACAGCACGTGTCACACTTAAACTGATGTTAAGTGCGCTCTCGAGCGTATCTAAATCTCTTTTACCATTCATGAGCTTATTTCAAATCAATCAATTTCAACTGTAGCACTTTGTTGCAATCAGGATTCCGATTGCTGCAAATTGCGAGCGTGTTATTTTTCGGCATCAATACCCATTATTAACAACCTACTACTAACGACTCAAGAGAATGGCAACTGGATTAAAAACTTCTACTCTAGAACTTCTCAAACGTTTTAATCGAGCGTTTCCCCAGTTCTACGAGCAATTTGTCAGTAGTGAAATTCAACTGCAAAATTTACGTCTAGCTTATCGTTTATACAAAACTAGACGTGCCGTTATTGAATTAAAACCGGAGGGCAGTAAAAGCGCTTTACATTTTGCCTACCGTAATCAGTCATTCCTTCTCAGCGATATTTTTGGTGTACTAGCAGCTTACGGACTAACAATCCACTCGCTCTCGTTGTACGGTCAAATTAAACCACCGATGCTTGTTTTTATGAAGCTAATCGTATCGCGCGCTTCCAAATCGCTTACGGATAAAACCGCTGAAAACGTCTGTCGTGCAGTACGTGAAGCGCTAGGTGGTCGGTTTGAAGTCGAGGAAATGCTAGCTGTTGAATTCAATTTAGACGCTGGTTTAGAGCAAGTGCAGACGGAATTTTATGTAGACCCGGTGTTTCACCTACCTGCACTAGTAATAGAAGCAGACAATCAACCAGGCTTATTTTACAAAGTCATGTACGCCATATGGCAAGAAGACCTTTTGGTTGTTAATGCGAATTTACTTGTTTGGCGTGGACGTACTCGTTTAATTCTCTACTTACTTGGACCTAACGAAAGTCTGATACCTGAGTACCTAGGTCATAAAATCGCCGAAGGAGTGCGAACTAGACTACTTGGCAAGTAAAAATTTTGATTTATAAGGAGAAACAAAACAACGAGCTTGATCTACAAAAATCTGTTATTTTATTCTCTTACCTTAAACAATCCGAAGCTTCTATCCAATAAAGACAGCATTAACTCAAACGCCCCAGTCCTTCGGGTACGATAGAAGTATGGCAACCATCGAAATAAGAAGCGTACCACACGCATACGAGATCTCTAAACCGACATCATGCCCTGACACTGTAGTTTTTATCCACGGTTGGCTAAACAGTCGTGGGTACTGGCAGCCTGTAATTTCTCGTACCAAGGTTGATTTTCAGTGTTTATCTTATGACCTTAGAGGTTTTGGCGAATCACAAGCTAAGACACAAAGCCGCAACGCGCGCTACGACGTTGTTTCGTCTCCCTTTCCATCAAATTATGTCAGTGATTATAGCAGTGAAACTACAAACCATGAAGATTCGCTTTATACCCCAGCAGCTTATGCTCAAGATTTAGTAACTCTTTTACAGAAACTTCAAATAAAGAGCGCTTGGTTGGTCGGTCATTCGTTAGGAGGCACAATAGCACTTTGGGCTGCCGCAAAACTTCCTGACACAATAAAGGGTGTTATTTGCATCAATGCAGGTGGAGGAATTTATTTAAAAGAGGCATTTGAGCAGTTTCGGTCAGTTGGGCAAAAATTTTTACAACTCCGTCCGCGTTGGCTTTCGCAAGTGCCATTAGTAGACGTGTTATTTTCTAGAGCCAGTGTTGTGCGTCCCTTGGATAGGTACTGGGCCAGACAGCGAGTTATTGATTTTGTTGTAGCAGACCCAGAAGCCGCCTTGGGTGCATTGCTTGAGTCTACTACCGAAGAAGAAGTAAATCGTTTGCCTCAATTGGTGGCACAGCTTGTTCAACCTGTTTATTTTCTGGCAGGCGCCGAAGATAAAGTTATGGAACCAAAGTACGTGCGTCATTTAGCTAGTTTCCATTCCTCATTTCAGTACAGCGGCGATAATGTCATCGAAATTCCCGAATGTGGTCATTTAGCTATGTTAGAACAGCCAGACGCAGTAGCTAATGAAATTCGCAGGCTGGTGGCACAGCATTCTTGAATAACAGTTAGGAGTTAGCAGTTAGGAGTTAGCAGTTAGGAGTTAGCAGTTAGGAGTTAGGAGTCAGGAGTTAGGAGTCAGGAGTTAGGAGTTAGAATTTGAAATTCTGTATTCTGTTTTCTGTATTCTGTTTTTTAGTACAATTTCATGACTTCGGTAAGTGCTAGCCTTGATTGAACTCCTAATGAGAGTGGTGAGGTATGGTTGAGGGCAAGGTGTTCTGAAGCTGCACAGCCGATCATCGCGGCATTGTCTGTACAGTATTTCAATGGTGGGAATAATACTCGCAGATTATTTTCAGCACAAGCATCGGAAAGTGTCTTTCTCAGGGCGCTATTAGCCGCGACACCACCACCAACTGCGATTGTATCAAGTTCATGGTCGAGGGCACATTTAACAGCACGTTTGGTTAATGCCCGCGCGACTGTTGCTTGAAAACTAGCGGCAATATCTTCTACGGGTATAGGGGCGCCTGTTTTTTCGATCTCCTGTACTAGCCTTAGTACTGCTGTTTTTAAGCCGCTAAAACTGGCATCATAGGGATGATAGCCACCGTTTGGTAAAGAAACTCTTCCCTCTGGAAATACAAACGCTTTGGGATTACCAAGAGATGCTATACGGTCAATAGCAGGTCCACCAGGATAACCGAGTTTTAATAACCGTGCGACTTTATCAAAGGCTTCTCCAGCCGCATCATCACGAGTTTCACCTAATGTTTCGTAGGCGCCGCATTGCTTAACGTGAATTAAACTTGTGTGACCCCCCGAAACTAACAAACTCAAGAAAGGCGGTTTTAAAGTTGGCTCGCTTAGATAAGTCGCGTAAATGTGCCCCTCAAGGTGATGAACACCTAAAAATGGCTTTTCATAAAGCATTGAGAGCGTTTTACCTGCCGTCATCCCCACTAAAAGCGCTCCTACTAATCCTGGAGCGCAAGTCGCTGCTATTCCATCAATTTGTTCCCAACTAAGTTGAGCATCTTCCAGAGCTTGTGTAATGATGCCGTTAATAATTTCCAGATGCGCGCGTGAAGCAACTTCTGGTACGACTCCACCATATTGCTGATGCACAGAAATTTGTGAAGAAATAATACTGCTTTTAACTTCACGTCCAGAGACAATTGCCACTGCTGTCTCATCACAACTTGTTTCGATTGCTAATACAGTTACCATAACTCCACGTCTTTGCGCCTCCTGTACGGGCGGGTTTATAAATGCCTTATATCTTTTAAGGGCGGGTTTACGGATATCCTATAACGGTGCGCTTATATTTCGTGAACCGCGCGTTATAAATGCCCTATATCTTGTAAGGGCGGGTTTACAGATATCCTACAACGGTGCGCTCATATTTCGTGAACCCGCCCCTACGATATGCTCGTGAACCCGCCCCTACGATATGCTCGTGAACCCGCCCCTACGATATGCTCGTGAACCCGCCCCTACGATATGCTCATGAACCCACCCCTACGTTATTTTCGTGAATCCGCCCCTACTCTTAAATATTAACTTTTGTTTGCGAAGCTTTAACTTTTGTTTACTTCAACTTTACTCGGTTTACTGGCGCAGCTTATGATGACATGCTAGTTATGCAAATAAAAATTGTGCAAGCCGCTTCGTTTTGTACAAGAAACTTTTTGTTTCGTAATAAAAGGAAACAATTTCATGCAACGCTTGTTTGGTCTTCTTCTAGCCCTTTGTCTATGGTTCAGCTTTACCCCGCCAACCCTGGCGTTAGGAGCTGACCTAGTACCTTGCAGTCAGTCTCCAGCCTTCCAAGCACGCGCGGAAGCTGCGAGAAATACTACTGCTGACCCAAACTCTGGTGCGAAGCGTTTTGAGCGCTATTCGCAAGCACTGTGTGGTCCTGAAGGTTTGCCTCACCTACTTGTAGATGGGCGCCTCGACCACGCAGGTGATTTCATAATTCCTGGCATCCTGTTCCTGTATATCGCTGGTTGGATTGGTTGGGTTGGTCGTGCTTACCTTAATGCTGTGCATAAGCTTCCAAACCCAGAAATGAAGGAAGTCGTTATCGATGTTCCTTTGGCTCTGCCAATTATGCTAAGTGGTTTTACATGGCCTCTTGCTGCAATTAAAGAACTTACGAGCGGTGAGTTGACTGCTAAGGATACAGAAATCCCCATTTCTCCACGCTAGTTAAACTTACTAGTTATAAACTTTACTTCCACATTTGGTTATGTGGAAGCACGCTTGGAATAATGGTCTCTATTAATTAGGGATAATCGAGTGTAAAATTTCGGAGCTTTACTCATGCAAAATGGTCTTCTTAGATATTTATCCCTTGCCCCAGTTACGCTGTTTGCGATCTTGATTGCACAAGCTGTACTGTTGATTGTATTTAATCTCATTTTCCCAGACCTACTTTTCCACCCATTACCCCAATAACTATTAGTTACAGGGTATAAAAAGTAGACATAATTGTTTAAAAGTTATGGCAGCTAAGAGTTAGATATTTATTTCTAACTCTTAACTGTCGCTTTTATTTTTTATCTAAATAATCAGTTTGCAGTAAATTCTTGCCTTTATCATGGTTTTAACAAGGTGTCAAATTGGAAGTTTTTTTGATTATCTTAAGATTATTTTAATAAAAATTAATGAATCGATTTGTAACGCTTATTAAGTTTTTTAAACAGAAGTTACTTTATAGTACTCAGCTACATTTATGATGAAGATAAAATCCTGCCAAAATTTTGAATTAACTTAGATGAGGCAAAGATAAAAATGGCGCAAGCAGTAGACGCATCAAAAAATAATCCTGGCGACCCCAGGAACCGAGAGGTCGTTTTCCCCGCAGAACGCGACCCGATGCAAGGCAATCTGGATACACCGATTAATGCTTCTTCCTTGAGTAAGTGGTACATCAATAACTTGCCTGCTTATCGTCCAGGTCTTACACCTTTCCGTCGTGGGCTAGAGGTTGGTATGGCACATGGGTACTTTATTTTTGGCCCGTTTGCTAAATTAGGTCCACTGCGTAACACCCCAAACGCTAACTTAGCTGGTTTACTCGCAGCTATTGGTTTAATAGTAATCTCGACTGGCGCTATAGCGCTGTATGCGAATAGCAACCCCAAACCAGCACTCGGAAGCGTAACAGTTCCAAATCCACCCGATGCATTTACCTCAAAAGAAGGCTGGAATAACTATGGAAGTGCGTTTCTAATTGGTGGTATCGGTGGCGCCGTCGTTGCTTACTTCTTAACCAGCAACTTGGGAGTTCTCCAAAGTATAACTGGATAACTTGTTGTATTTACATACTTAAAGTTAAAGAGGCTTAGGTTAAAAACTTGAGCCTCTTTATTTTTTGTGGATTACACTATTCTTTACAAGTAACGAAATTATCCAGGGCAACTTCAATCGATTGTAAAGCAGTTTCAAAATCGTCATTGACGATTTGAATGTCAAACTCGTCTGCGGCTTTAATTTCTTCGTAGGCACGACGCAAACGGCGAGTAATTGCGTCTTCAGGGTCTTGTCCACGTCCGCGTATACGGTTTTCTAATTCGGTAAGCGAAGGAGGCAATATAAAGATGCTTTTGGCATCCGGAAAAGAAGTACGAATTTGACGCGCGCCTTCTAGTTCGATTTCTAGAACTACGCACTTACCCGAATTAATTTGGTTGAGTACAGCTTGCCTAGGAGTACCGTAATAATTTCCGGCAAACTCAGCCCACTCTAGAAATTCTCCATGAGCAACTAGTTGTTCAAACTTACTACGCTCAATAAAATGGTAGTGTTTGCCATCTATTTCCCCCGGTCGAGGCGCCCTTGTGGTAGCCGAAACTGAGTAATATAGTTCTGGATGACGCGCCAAGAGCGTCCGCATTAGAGTGCCTTTGCCAACCCCACTTGGACCTGTCAAGACTATGAGTTTGCCTTGTGACAGCTTTGAAAAAGTAGTTGCACTGTTCTGGATGGATAAAACTTGCATCATCCGCTCAACCTGTGAATAAATATATAGACATTATTCATTAGTTATGCGCTAAGTATGGGTATGCCTTAACACGATTACTAACGAAGGTTTCTGTAACTTTGTTAACAGATAAACTATTCTAATTCACATGTTACTGCCGATAAATGTTTTTTAGGGGTGGGGATTTATACCCACCGATAAATTTTTGATTAATCTGCTAATTATCTACGACTTGATGTTCTCGTGAAATTACGAAGCGATTTGCTACCGTTTCCGGCTGTATCGCTGATAGTATCACGTGACTCGAATCTGTGATGATTACAGCCCTAGTACGGCGCCCATATGTAGCGTCAACCAGCTGACCCCTATCGCGCGCATCGGTAATAATACGCTTAATCGGGGCTGACTCTGGACTGACAATGGCAACTACCCGGTTGGCAGAGACTATATTGCCAAATCCGATGTTGATTAGCTGAATGTCCATATAAAAACTGACTCAATCGCACGGTGTGAGGAAAAACACGACATTCTTTCACCTAGTAAAGGATGCCGAATCGAATTCACCTTAATTCGTAAATGCCGATACGGTAATAGGGAATAAATCGTGTCTCTACAAAATACTATTTCTCATGTTATCCGCAAAAAATAGCAGTTACAACGTCCTAAAGTCCCCAAAATGCTTGTTTTTAAATAATCATTGCTTTTTTTAAATCTTTATCAATCTGAATAGATAAATATTTAATTAAAATCTTTCTAAAGATACAGGTAAATTCTAACGATAAGAAGATATAGAAGCCATTAAACTAAAATTTATACTTAACAAAAACATTACACGTAATCTACTAGTAGACACGGAAAGCATCACAGAAATTTAATATATATTGGTCTTAAATCATTCGCAAAATAAGTGTTTAGGCATTAGGCATTTTAAGAACCCCGACTTCTTTAGTTATCTGGTTTTAAAAAGTCGAGGTTCTAAGACTTAAAATCTCTTGGTAGCTTTTTTAAGTTTGTTGAATTTTTCTCTGAGCAATTCTAAATTAGGCTCCTGACCACCATAACGCCAACTAACGTAAGATGAGCAAATTTCATCGATAACTTCTATAGTTGCTGCTGGTTGTTGTGTTTTTGAAACTTGGGCATATTCTAATGGAGTTTGAGCCGGATGCTTTTTGAAACCATTTGAAGCTACCCACTGTAACATCTGTTGGTAAAGACTTTCCATTGGTGGTAGTTTATTCAGAGCAGTTGCAATGCGAAATCCTCTCCACTGCTGCCATAGCAACCAAATACCAAAGGCTGAAGAAGTCGCAATAACTAATCCTTGTATTATTCCAAAAAAGCCTTTTGTGAATAAAGCAAAGAACCAAACAAACGTCCTAGCTAAAAACGAGAATACAGCCCCAAATAAGTTATTGAGTAAACCACTTACGGGACTCGGCAACCAACCCGCTATCCATTTCCAAAACTGTTGAAGCACTGAAAATGTTTGAGTTTCTTCAATTGAAGGAGGAATTAAAGGATGCTGAGGTATTGGGTCGAACGCAAACCATCCATATTTGGGAAAATATACTTCGGTCATTGCGTAAGCATCGGTGTTACGAACAATATACAAGCCAGTAAACGGATTAAACTGTCCTGGTGCAAAACCTGCTACTAAACGCGCGGGAATGCCTACCGAACGCAGCATCATTGTTAAAACGGTAGAAAAGTGGTCAGGATAGCCTCCTTTATACTTGAATAGAAATGCTTCAACTAAATCCTCATTTGCTTCAAGATGCGGAAACTCATCTGGGTTTTCAGGGACTTTATAGTTTTGTTTTAAATACTGCGCCAAATAAAGTGCTTTTTCGTAAGCTGAATCTAAACTTTTATCTGATTTACCAACGCGGTTGTTATTATAGTTCGCCAATATCTCTTCTGTACGAGTGCGTACTTTTTCTTTAATGGCATCTGGAACTTGTAAGTAATACTTGGATATTAGTTCTGGGTAATCATTACCTGCTTTACCTAACAGCGTTCGGTCGCGTAGTGGAACTTCAGAAATTACTGTGTATGTTAACCCGTCAGATAAACCAACAGGCGCCCGTAAACTATTTTCTGTATCAACCGCTATCACTGGAGTTGGAAAGTAAATTTCTTTTGGATGTGCCATTGCTGGCACTAAGTTTGGCAAATCAGCTAATACAGTATATGTTTGTACTATTTCTTTTGTGGTGCCAAGAGCGTTAGGTCTAGGTAAATAAATTTGATAAGACCAAGGAGAACGTCGAATCGTTTGTACTTTATCATTACGGGAAATTTCCCATCCTTTTCCTGTGTAGCGGTCAAATGCTAAGACCCTCCAAAAACCCTCAATTTGTGAACGGACTCGCATCACAACTTTAGGCTTCATTTCACCACGCAAATTTTGATTCATCCGGCTATTGAAACCGTAATAAGAACTCGAATCTACTTTACCTGGTTCTCCGTTTTCGCTACTATCATTTGAACTACCTGGACTTGCGGCGCCACTCGCATTGCCCGCGCGCACGTAACCAGGATTAATAATACTGCGTCCGGTAAAATTACCTTTGACTTCGATATTGGAGCTAACTGGAAACATTCGCAGTTGATAGCCTGGAAAACGCGGTGCAAGCGCAAATATTCCCAAACCAATAACAAGAATTAATCCAAAAAGCAAAAAGTAAGAAGGCAAAGACGAAGCAAAAGTAACATTTTTCTGCTTCGTCTTATCCCTACCAAATATTGGCTTTGTAATACCTAGCCTTGAACGGTAATCGAATATTAAAGTTGGTAAGGCGATAGCTAGGAATAGCAGTAACATTGGCGCAAATGCCAAAGTTTGACTTAGCGTTGCTGCGACACCTAACAAAATCATCCCAATAACAATCGAATACCCCAAGTCTTTACGCCTAGGCATATCAAAGCTATGGAGTACTTGGAGTTGTACTAATAACTGCGCCAAAACTAATCGCGTATCGTTCAATTCCCCCAATATTCGTCCAAAGAAAGCACCCAGTGCTACTAACATCAAGATCGCGATTCCAAATTTGACCGATACATTGCTATTTCGGCGCCTTTTATAACTCCAAGCTGCCCCAAAGATCGAGAGCGGTGCTGCCCAAAAAGATAATTGAGTTTCTGCCGCTATGTCCGTTGCAATGATTCCCACTATCACTAAAGCTAGCACCAGCACCCTTAAAGCAATTGAGTTTTCTACTTCGATTGCAGATGCAGTTTGATTGGAATACCTGTTTATCCATTCAGGTAAAAAGGTTCCTTTTTGTATCCTCGTAAACATTTTTGAGTTATAAAGCTAGTGTTTGTAATCACTAAGCGATGCTTTTGACCGTAGACGCTACAGGCACCGTACCGTCGATATCCGACATGTACTAGTGCCTTAATGACCGCTTATTTATACCAAGCATACGCTTTAAAACTAGGTTTCGTCACCTCACTCAAAAGTCTACATGCGCCTATCTCTTTCTAACTCGCGCATCTTGGTGCTAGCTAAAGAATATTTTTTATTACATAGTGGGAAGAATTAAAAATGTCAACGGTTGTTGGTCGATTTCTGTTAGTTTAACTTCGAGAGTGTATGGTTGACGTGGAGAAACACCAAGTATTTCCACACTTAATAAACCTGGACTCGAAGATTGTGCCATTGCAGTTGTAGCAGCATTGCCAACTTTAATGTTTCCTTGAGTAGGTAAATCAGCTTGAACACAAAGCTTTGCTTCGGCGCCGTATTGTAAGTACGAAACTCTGAGCTTGATAACACCAACATCAGTTGACCATTGTCTTTCAACTACTGGGTTGGTAGCTGAAACTGGCAACGTCAAGTTATCAAACAGTTGTTTTGCTGCCATCAATGAAACGGCCATTTGCTGACGAGTTTGGAGATCAAAGTAATCACCATCCAAATTGGGCATTGCCTCGACGGCCGAAGCAGAACGATAAGGAGTTCTTAGTACCAATCCGGCTAAATCGTTAATTGCCTGCTCATCACCAGGAAATAAGTTCTCCACAGCCTGCACTAGTTTTGTTCCTAGTGGCAATGAAGAAGCGACTAATTCTTGGCATCTAGCCAGTAATTGCCGAAAAATACGTTCAGGTAAGTCAATTGGAAGCGATAATGAAGCTCCTGCATACCATCCCCATGTAGGAACTAACGCGACTGATGGATTGTCTACGTAGTCAGGATATTCTTGGATTTGGCTTTCCCAAGGAAATAATGGAGGATGGTTTTGTATCTGAATTTGCAACCGACGTTTGAGGACGGCTTGGAAACGTTCTTGCACAGTAGGAATTTCTCCTAGTTGAGAGGTGTGGGGCATCGATTCCTGATGCTGCAAATCATTTGAACTATTTGCAGCACTCGGTATATTTTCTACCCCGTTATTTTCCTTACAATCGACCGATGTATTTTCTGATTCAGTAGCGTACTTAGCTATTAACCATTTAAATAACTGGTTTTGTAAGGATTCTGAGTCACTATTCATGAGTAGACGCGCTTGATCCGGACATTAAAGAGTTACGAATTTCCCAGGCTTGTTCAAGAATTTTAAACCATCTTTTTTGAAGTTGTGCCATTGATAACCCAGCGGACTTGGCAATCTTCTCATCAGGTTCTTTTTGCTGCTTTAATTCTAGTATTGACCGTTGTTTGGGATCCATTTCTTCAATAAATTTTTCCCATTGAATAGGTGTCAAACCCAAATTTGTACTTAAATCGGCTTCAAGCCATTCATGAACTAGTTCCCAACGGTGTAGCAATGCAAATCGAATTAAGTGGTACTTGAAACGTTGTTGCAAGTAATCACGTTGCCTTGAGGTTAAATTCAAAACTGATTCGATTTCAGTTGCTGACATATCCTGCAATCGCAGCGCGAAGTAGTCGGCACAATCGGTTTGTTGCCGTTCCTCTAAATAGTTCATTAATTCGGTAATCACAACCGAACGTAGCGTGTCTTCAGATGGTTCTGGTTCGGGCTGTGTTGCCATCGCGCTTCGCAGCATTTGAACCGCTGGTTCTTCCCAGGAGCCATCGCTTTCGCCAGCACTACCTTCGGCAGCTTGTTCGATATCAACACACGTTTCTGGTGGCTGCTGTTGAGAAAAAGTCTGCGCGCGTAGAATAATAAGTTGTTGCTGTCGTCCTGGTAAGGGGATGCGACGTTTACCGTAACGTTCGGTGAACGCCATATACTCGGCTAATTCGAGAAGTGTTTGAGGTTGGTAAGTCGCTAAGAGTTGATTTTCCCTGCGAAAAGCGTTGAGCGCTTCTAAATAAAAACTTTGTAGAAAATCTTCAATTATCGTTAGCCGCCCTTGATAGCTTAATTGTCGTTGCGGAGGATTAATGTAACGATAGACAATCGCACTCAAGGTACTATGAAGTTCCACCCTGCCCCGAGATGAACCTAACTGGTAATATCGCAAGCACTGAGTCAGGCGATGTCGGGCAAGGGTTGTGGCGGAGTTTTCTATAGAGCCAGAAGCTTGGATGCGTTTGCTCTCATTGCAAATCCGATAAACCTCGGCGGTGATACGCATTGCCACATCGTGACAATTTCGCTCCGAAGCTTTGGTTGATTGCCTTAGTTCCTGGAAGGAAAGTTCAAATATCGCCTCCACGCCGATAGAATTTTCTCCCTGAATAGTTGTGGTTGCGGCTAAATTCATAGTCTCGTTCTTAAAAAGACCCTAACATATCGATTTACAACCTAGGTGATAATGAATACTGGTAAAAAAGTATTATGTCTAAGATACAGCGAGTTAGGCACACCATAGTTGAAGACTTCATTTGGTTTATTATTCCCAACTAAGTAGCGATTATTTGCTATACCCCATTAAATTCTTCATTGTCCATTATTCAAAAGCACGCCTTTACCAGTATGGATTTACAAGCACAAATTCAATTGCTGATTGATAACGCACCCCAAGATGGTATTACACCACAACTGATTACAGCAATCGCTCCGGCTTTGCAAACAGTTGCTCAAAGGTTAACCCATAAACAGTATTATGTTCTCCAAGGAATGGATGAACAGTGGGTTCTGACCACTTTGAGCAATCGTACTAATCCAGAACTCGAAAAACGAGTGGTTTATGCTTACCCTACATTACAAGATGCGTTCTATAGCGAGTTACGGAGTAGTTACTCTCAGTTAACTGCTAAACCCATCGGAGTTATACATGTTTTGTTTCAGTTAACGGCAATGGAACCCGTAGATAGTATAGTTTTTTTTGAAACTTCTGGCGTGAGTGGTGATACAATCGAAATCCCACGTTTTGAGCTACAATCATTAATCCAACAGGTTATGACAAATTACCGTAACAGGGTAGTGCCTCCTGATATCGCTTAAAAACTACCAGATATCAGCTTAACTTGTCATACGGGTTATTGTGGGAAATTGCTGTAACTATTTCAAGAGCTAAGGGCGCCTCACAACAGAGATTTTACTGTCTGTGCTTACTCCTTAGCTCTTTTAAGACCAATAAATTAAATTTATGAAACAAAAAACTTAATACAACCGACTCAGCGCAAAATCAGTCATGTTTATCAAAGCTTGACGAGACTCTGAGTATGGTAAATCTTCTAAATGCTCAACAGCTGACTTTGCGCACAGCGCTGCTAGTTCCCTAGCTCGCGCGATACCTTGGCTGTCAGATATTAACGCCAATGCTTGCTCTAAGTCGCCCTCTTGAGCAAACTCACGCTCTATGAGCATATATAATGCTGGCTTCTCTTCTAAGGCATATAATACAGGCGCCGTCAAGGTGCCGCTTTTCAAATCTGACCCGACTGGTTTGCCTAACATTTCCGCCGAGCTTGTAAAGTCTAAAATATCATCAACTATTTGAAACGCCAAACCAATATCACGTCCATAACAGTATAAATGCTCTAGTGTTTCGGCGTTGACCTCACTTAACACTCCAGCAGCTTTAGCGCTGTTAGCAAATAATGTTGCGGTTTTATAATAATTTTTTTGAAGATAAGTATCAATTGTGATACTCGCATCAAAACGATTTAACCCCTGTTGAATTTCTCCAACTGCGAAATCCATCAGGACTTGTGATAAAAGTTTTACAACTTCTAAGTTATCTAAGTTGGCTAAGTGCCAAGAAGATTGGGCAAAGAAAAAATCCCCTGCGAGTACAGCAACACGGTTCCCGAACAAACTATGAATTGTTGGAACACCACGTCGCGACTCTGACTCATCTACCACGTCATCATGCACTAAACTCGCCGTGTGAATCATTTCTGTTATCTCAGCTAGGCGCCGATGACGAGTTGTAATATCAGATAACATGGTCGCGCGCGATATCAGCAGAACTATCGCTGGTCTGATACGCTTTCCCCCAGCTCCAAATAGGTGTTTTGCCGCCGCATAGAGGATGGGGTGGTCTGTTCCAACTAACTGTATCAGATTGTCTGCTAGTAATCGCAGGTCTGCTTCCACAGGAGTAAAAAGGGAGGTTGCTGGGGTCATGGATGGGCGGACTCTGGCTTAAGTTACGAAAGTTTACATATTCTATACTCATTTTAAGATAAAGCAGCTAGACTGCAAAGCAATCATCGAACAATCATTCGTATTAATCTCAACTTAATCTCAACAACGGGCATTTCTCGCCTATATCTAGCTGTAAATAAAAATTATCAAGTATAATAAGATACTTAAAATTGATTAAATTTAGAAGCTAATTATTAGAATACTACTTACTATGTAAAGGATGGGGTGCAAAATTATTTACATCTACTTACGTAAAAAATTATTATTTATACATAAAACGTAACACAGAAGAAAAACTCATAAGTGTTATTGCGAAAAAAATTAGAAAATAACTCTCTACTAGTAGCTCAAAGTCCTAGTGGTTATGTTACGCTAAGTTAAAGGGACTTAAAACTTTTTTGTTATTCACCTCAGAAAAGCAGATCGCTCATGAGCGTTTTTGCTATTCGTGAGTTGTGAGTTAAATAGATACCGTGAGTTGAACTAGGGAAGCTGTTTTTGACGATTTCAGTGGTTCGACAGTAGGTTCATGTAGTTTCTTGCCGGAATTATAAATAATTTCGGTGAAGCAGTCAGTAAGCCTTTAACGCTTAATCAAAGGCTTATTGCGTCTTGTGTTGTTGACACAAGAACGAAAATTTTGCAGACTTGAGGAGACTGTGTAAGCAGCGCTCTATATCGTCGTTTGGCGTAATAGTCGCGCTAGTTAGCAGCAGTGAGTCTGTAAGTATATAAAACTATAAAGCAAAAAAAGCAAAAAATTTACCTGAAAGCAAGCTGTACTGATATGAGGAGTGCTATGTACGGTGCTGTCATATTGTGAGCTATTCATATGCTTACGTCGGAGTGCTGCGGATGCTTATTACATTACATACAAACAAATAATTCGTCAAAAAATAGTTTATGTGAGAACGACCATGATGATTTTTATTCTAGCTTCTGGATATTTATTTACTGTATATCTATTATTAGCACTAGCTAAACGCAGTGGTAACAAAACTTCTCCTATTGATTAAGATGTTAAGTTGGGTTTTGCGTTTTGCTACAACGCCACTCTCTAAGGGTGGGGGAACCCCGGCACTCCTGGTGGCTCCCCAACCGACATTAATCAAGTGACGACGTTTTGTTGAAGGTTATGTATTGCGGTAAAATCTAAAACTTCAACCGAGGGAGTGCAACCAAGCCAGTTAACAGAGGTTTGGGCAAATGTTTGTGGGCAACCGCTGACAACAAAGCGAGTTGGCATAGGTGGGAAGTTGTTACGTAAGTTTAGTAAATCCAGTTCAGTCGCGCAAGCAGAAGCAACGTAAACTGCAGGGTCTACAAGATTAACTGTACTTGGTAAAAGCGAGCGTATGATTGGTGACAGGTGAGGATAGTGAGTACAACCGTAGATAAGGGTATCAATATTCTGTTGAATTAGCGGTTCGAGGTATGAGGTTGCAACTTCAACAGTGTAGGGGTCATGAATACGGTTTTGTTCGATTAAAGGCACGAATTCAGGGCAACTAACTTGCCAAACAATAGCGTGGGCTTCAATTTCTAGGATAGCATTTTTGTAGGCGTTGCTTTTTGCTGTGGCTGGAGTTGCGATAACACCAATACGCTTTCCATGTTGTACTGCGGCTTTGGCGCCAGGAAGAATTACACCGATAATAGGAAAGTCAAATTCTTCTCGTACAGTTTCCAGAGCAAGGGCGGAACTTGTATTACAAGCCATCACTGCCATTTTAACACCGACATGCTGCATCCAAGTTAGAATTTCGCGGTTAAACTGAATAATTTCAGCTTGGGAGCGAATGCCATAAGGTAATCGAGCCGTATCTCCAAAATAGATAATCGACTCATTTTGAAGCTGGCGATAAAGTTCGCGCAGCACAGTTAACCCCCCCACACCACTATCAAATACCCCAATTGGGGCACGCTGTGGTTCTCGTGTGTCGCAATAGTTAAACAGCCCAAGTAAGGATTCTTTAGTTGAAGATAGAAACACAGCTAGCTAATATTATTTTTATTTTTGATTAACAATACAGGATTTATAGCAATTACACAAATATTTAGCCAAGGGGTTTTATTACAAACTAGAGACGCGATAAATCGCGTCTCTACATGGTTTATCTTCCCAGATATCTCAGAACACCACGCGCGATAGCTTCTGCCATGCGATTTTGATATTCACGGGTACCGAGACGAGGGTTATCTTCAACTCCTGTCATGTAACCTGTTTCTACTAAGATTGAAGGCATTGAGCTTTTTCTTAAAACGTAAAATCTAGCTTTGCGGGTGCCTCGGTCTTTGATGGTAGAGATATTCTGGAGAATACTTTGGCGAACTGCTTCTGCAAGACGATAACCGCTGTCATAGTAGTAAACTTCTAAGCCGTTAACATCGGGGCGCCCATCGATGGAGTTTGCGTGGATACTGACAAATAAAGTGGCGTTAACACGTTCTGCCAAGTCTACCCGTGGTTTTAAGTCAACAAAAAAGTCACTGTCACGAGTCATGACAACTTGGATATTATTTTGTTCCAGAATTGACTTGACTCGTAAGCCGATAGGTAAAATTACGTCTTTTTCAAGTAACCCGCGAAGACCTGGGGCGCCGGAATCTTTTCCTCCATGTCCTGGGTCAACAACCACAACAATTTTGCCTCTAGGAGTTGGTTGACGCACTGGAGGTTGAGTTGTTGTAGGTGGAGGAATTATTGGCCCTCCACCTGGTGGTAATGGTGTCGGGTTAGGACGTGGAATTGGTAGAGGTGGTAGAAGTACAGGGGGTTGTGGTACTGAAGGCTGATTAATTGGCGGGATGGTGGAGCTTATCCGTCCGCGTTGCAGTTCAACTGATAGTAATTGACCGCTTAGTTGATTGATTTGTCCAACTTGTACGCCTGCCGCAGGTTGCACCAAAATTGCAACGGTGTTGGGTTGCTCCTGCTGTAAACGAACTCTCAATACTGGACTATTGGTACCAAAACTTGGACCTCGAACGTTTCTGTCTAATTTGGCGTTGGGAATTGTGATACGAAACAGTCCCGTAGACCTATCCCACCCACCGCTTCCCGTTAAACGTTGATCTCCATTGATAATAAGCTGTGTACCTGTAGCGTTAAGTTCAACCGATTGAATTGTTGCGATTGTACTTACTGGTAAATTTGGGCTAGGTCGGTTTTCTATTGGGCGAGGGTTATTCGGACTTGGAAGTCGAACAACTGAACTACCAATACTGGGAATTACAATTAATCCATTTAAACCGCTTTTTGTCGCGCGCCAGTCAGGGCTGTCTCTATTTACTTGTAACTGCATCCTGACAGTCGGGGTTCTTGAATCTAACTGAGATAATAAAACTCTGTTAACACCGTGTTTATCAACTGAAATTTCGCGTTGCGCTTGAGGTGAAATAGTCGCACCGCTAATATCTATGTCTACCGAGCGTCGATCAAGACTACGAATTACTCTCAACTGTGGATTTCCAGCCCCAGTAGTGCGAACAAAAAAACCATCACCTGTAACTTGAATGTTCTCGATTGTTGTCCCAACTTGTGAAGTCGCAACTACTGTCGAGCCACTGGATGGGGGTGACGGTCTTGAGTTCGACGCTGAGTTGTTAGATGAGTTATTGGTTGAGTTATTGGGACTAGTAGTGACTACATTGTAGATACCTTTATCAGAAGAATCTCCAACTTGTTCACGTTCGGGTTTTGGTAGTTGTACTGTCCAACGACTAGGACTAACTCCAACGAATTTTACTTGGGCTGGGTCAAGAGTATAACCAGGTGAGAGTTCGACGACAAGACGCGCGGTTTCTTCGTCGAATTGTCCAATACGAAGTGACCGTATCGCGCCGCCTATTGGTTGCGTTAGTTGGGGGCGCCCGAATCGAGTTCCTGGCAGGTCGATGACTACCCGTGTGGGGTTAAAAATTAGCTGTGCTTTTGGTTGCACGGCGCCGTCGGTAACGATTTCCAATCGGTTTTGATTGGCATCAAACCGCCAAGAGTTGAGTTTAGCTGCATGGGCGGGCGACGAAAGTATGAAGACAGTAAAAAGGGTGCTGGGTAGTAACCAGTGTAATCTCACAGTGTTTTCTCCTGAATCCATTGATACAACGCTTTAAAAGCGTCAAATATATATGTTTTTTTAGCTATTCCTCACACCGTCACCCAACGAGAAGGCTCCACACCGAACGAGCGCAAACAAAATTCAACTTTAAATACAATTACGTATCAAAATTGCTCGTGTTTTCAGCGTCATTATTACGCCAAGAATGAGATAACCTGAATTAACAGTGAGTGTCAATCTTAGCTTGTAACATATAACACGGCAATTTTAGATTTTGAGAACAGTCATACTTCGAGGCGCGAGTAACCCACGTTGAATAAACTGCCCAAAATAAGAATTGTATTTTTTGAAACAATCTATCCACAATTGAATCGTAGTGTCAACCCAAGCATCAAAAAAATAAAAGTTTGTGTTGGTAAAGTTGATGGAAGTAGCGAGGAATAGGACGATTTGGACGATTGTCAGTAATCGATGCACGCCGTCTGAAATATAAGTCCCTAGCTATATAGTCGTTGTTTACTGGCAATTTGTTCTTGGTTATAGGTGAAAAATTAGTTGCTAACCACTAAAACTACTTACCAATACCCAACTTGAACGAGGGACGAATCTTAGTTTATAGCTATTAGTTGTAGTGGCACTGCGAAATACTTGGTGTTCGGTTTAAACATATGATATTATTTGCTGCTAGCGAAGTTGTCGAAGATATTGCAAAACACCGCGCGCGATGGCATCTGCCATTTGAGCTTGGTATTGTGGTGTAACGAGCCGTGATATGTCTTGAGTACCTGTCATAAACCCGGTTTCTACTAAAATTGATGGCATTGAGCTTCTTCTCAAAACAAAAAATCTAGCTCGTCGTACTCCTCTGTCTCGTACATTGAGACTTTGAAGTATGGAACTGTGGACTATACGAGCGAGTTCTAGACCACTGTCGTAATAATACGTTTCCAATCCATTCACATCCGGACGACTTGCACCGGCTGAATTTGCGTGGATACTAACAAATACCGATGCGTTAATTTGCTGTGCCATATCCACCCGACCTTGTAATGTCACAAAATAGTCTGCATTGCGTGTCATTACTGCCTGTACACCGTTTTGTTGGAGAATTTGCGCGACTCTAATACCTATCGGCAAAATAATATTTTTCTCCATTGAGCCGCCAATACCAAGGGCGCCTGAATCTCTACCACCATGTCCTGGGTCAATAATTACCACTAAACGTCCATCGTTATTTCGTCTGGGTATAGGAGTTGTGGGTTGTTGTGGTGGATTACCAATTATTGGGCCTGAGCCACCTGGTATAGGAAATGGAGGTAATGTTGTAGGGGGTATCAGTCGATTACGTTGCAATTCGAGCGCCAAAAATTGTCCAGTAATTTGATTAAGTTGCCCAATTTGTACCCCAGGAGCAGGTTGCACCAAAATTATTACGGTGTTTGATTCTTTTTGTTCGGTTAACCGAACTCTGAGAATAGGGCTATTACTATCAAACGCTGGTCCACGAACGTTAGAAGTTAAACGCGCGTTCGCTACGGCAATACGAAACATTCCCGTACTTCTATCCCAACCACTTGTAGCAGTAAAGTTTTGGTCTGCACGAACGACTAATTGCGTACCACCACCTGCTAATTCTATTGATTGAATTGTTGCAAGTGAATTACTGTCGCGTTTTTGTTCTGGGATACCAGGGAATGGTCTAGAAGATTCATTATTATCAGGAGGATTATTTGAACCATTTGAAGAACCACTTGAAGAACCACTTGAAGAACTACCCGAACTAATAAGACGGGTGGGTAAAATAATTAAATTGGAACCACTCTTAGAAACTCGCCAGTCAGGACTATCTTTTTCGACTTGTAGAGACATCCGAACAATAGGAGTATTGTTTCCTTCAAGTTGCGATAAAACGACTCGACTAACGCCAAAACGATTTACCATCATCTCTGTTGTTAAACTCGGCGCCAGTGAGGCATTCGCAATATCTATATTAATAGTCCTTTGGTCACGACTTCGCGAGACACGAATTAAGGGATTTCCACCGCTGCTGCGGACAAAGAAACCGTCACCTGTAACTCGTAGATTTTCGATTTGTGTCGCAGCTTGAGCTGTTTGAGTTTGAACTATTTGATAATTCTGTGCTACTCGTAATTCCTGATTAAAAGTTGCCGAACCGTTTTCTGCACGAGCTTCGGACGGCAGCATGAAAAACGAAGTGATGAAAGTGCTTGATAACAACCAATATAGTTTCACAGTGTTTTCTTCACCAAAAGGTTCCTGGTAGTGCAATCAATTCGACAGCATTGGTAAATACTTATGCAGTCAACGCACGCATTACTCTAGCATCTGTTGCTACCCAATCGTTGATATTTTGCGAGACAATTCAGGCAACAATAGCCACAGCTAAAATTTTAGAAACTGGGTTTCTTTGTCGATAAATCGTAATAGAAACAACGATTTCGGCTAGAAACCCGGTTTCTTTGACTTTGAGTAAGCCGTGAATATACTTCCGTTAAAATATAAATATTAAAGGCACCAGTAGAAGGTGCCGCAACATATAAGCTTTTTATGGGACTTTCCCAAGAAATGATAGCTAAAATTAATACCTAAGAATTTTCGGCAGTGCTGCTTACAGTAGCCTCTTCTGAATCTGGGAATACAATTCTTAGAAATGGTGGCGCCAAAAAGGTAGTTACTATCACCATTACAATTATTGCTGCTTCTAATGGTTTAGTTAGAACACCTACACTTGAGCCTATACCCAAAAATACTAGCCCGACTTCTCCACGTGGAATCATGCCCACACCGATAGCCAAACGGTTAATTTTTTCTTGTCCAAATACACTAAAACCTGTAACGATTTTACCAAGAATAGCTACCGCTACTAAAAATATAGCCATTATCAACCCTTCGCGGTTGCTGGGAATAGCTGGGTTCAGAACGCTCAAGTCAGTTTTGGCGCCTACAGTTACAAAGAAGATTGGTACTAAAATATCAGCTACAGGAATTATTTGTTGCTGTAACTCTTTGCGTTTTTCAGTTTCTTCAAGCACTAAACCTGCCGCGAACGAACCTAAAATCGCTTCTAACTGAATTGATGCGGCAAAATACGCCATTAAGAAAGCGAAAATAAATGCAGGCAAAATTAGTTCGCCACGGGTTTTGAGTATATTTACAACTCCAACAAACGATTTATTGAAGAAATTACCCAGAGCAATGGCGCCTACCAAAAATCCTGCGGCACTAAAAATCAGGTATATGACCTTGCCAACATCGACTGCACCATCTTTAGCAAGACTTGCGACGACAGCAAGAACAATGATACCCAACACGTCGTCAATTACAGCAGCCCCCAAAATTATTTGTCCTTCCTTGGAATTGAGGCGCCCTAACTCAGAAAGTACCCTAGATGTGATACCAATGCTTGTTGCAGTTAACGCCGCTCCTGCGAAAATTGCAGGAACCGCCGAAACGCCAAATATAATCATTAGTCCAGCAGTACCAGCTGCAAAGGGAACTACTACCCCAACAAAAGCTACCACCGTTGCTTGAAGTCCAACAGATAACAAATCCTTTAAATTCGACTCTAAGCCAATTTCAAACAGCAGGATAATAACACCCAATTCTGCCAAAACAGATATTACTTCTGACTGTGCATGAAACACACTGTTTGCAGATAAAGGACTTAAACCACCTTGCATCGTCAAGAACTGCATTATTAGGGAGTTTGATGCTTCGACATCACCACCGAACACCAAAAGATGTAAAGCCGATACACCTACAACTACACCACCAACAAGTTCCCCTAAAACAGGAGGTAAACCGATGCGGTTTGAAAGTTCTCCACCTAACTTGCTAGCAAAGTAAACAACTACTAAACTTAACAGCACTGCTGCTAATACTAAAGAACTATCAGCAGTCTCAGTTGTAGATGCAAGTAAATGTAACGGTTGAAACAAAATCGTCATGAAGTGTAACTGCATTGTTTAAAAGCGAAATCATCCCTCTACTTTACCAAGCGCTTGCAAATTAATTGTTATTTATCAAGACTTACGATATTGTCACAATCGCTCATCCGGTGCGTGAAGGCTACAAGTCTTATCACTACGTTCAAATTTTTTCCGAAGCCTTCACGCACCCTACGGTTTTTATGTGTCGGTTGCGTAAGTCCTATTTATAACGAATTAATGATAATAATTATTAATAAACTGCATTGCTAGGTTGGGTGCAACCCAACATCAAATTGTCTATTGTGTAGAGACTGGGTTAAACCGTTATGAACTCACAATGTAACTTTTTTAGTTTCCAAAAACGTAACAGTGAAACGTTTTTTATTGGCGCCATGTCAAAGTATAAATATAAGAGTTTTGCTTTCAAATGAAGTAAAAAGCTGTGCATTATAGAAAAATAAATAGCAAAGGCTTTTGGATAAATTGTCGATTGTATAATATCGTCATAATTGGACTCAAGCCTTGTATTGATGATGTTTTTGCAATATGCCAGATAATATATAAATTGGATTCAAAGCCTTTTTATCTAATAAATTTGTAAAGTTTTATTTTGAAAATATTTACTAATTTACTAGATAGATTTTTGATATTTAATTGATTTCAGTTACTATTGATTTTACTTAAGTATCTGGAAAGAATGTATATTTTTGAGGAGTGAAGAGTGATGAGTCAATTAGTTGTGCCTAGCATTAAGGGTAATTTTTGGAAAGCATTACCTGTAGCGTTATTACTATGCGCTAGTTTCGTACAGCCTAGTTTCGCTCAAGAGAAAGAGCGGTTATTACGGACTTTAACTGTGAGTGGGCGTGGTGTAGAGTCCATACCAACGACTCTCTCTCAAGTTAATGTTGGTGTTGAAGTACAAGGAAAAAATGCGGCTGAAGTTCAAAAAGAAGCCGCGCGCCGTAGTAGTGCTGTAGTTACGTTAATTAAATCACGTCCTGGAGTTGAAAAGCTACAAACAACAAGCATTAACCTTAACCCAGTTTATAGCTACACTAACAACGTTCAGCGAATAACGGGTTACAGCGCGACTAACACCGTTAATTTCCGCATTCCTACTGATAGAACTGGTACCCTACTTGACGATGTAGTTAAAGCAGGCGCCACACGTATTGATGGAATTAGTTTTGTCGCAAGTGATGATGCAATTTCCCAAGCACAAAGACAAGCTTTACAAAAAGCAACTCAAGACGCGCAGCAGCAAGCTAACGCAGTATTTACTACTCTTGGCTTAAAAGCGAAAGAAGTTGTGAATGTACAAATTAATAATGCCGTTCCTCCAAGACCTGTTTATCGAGAATTAGCAGCTGCTAGTGTAAGGGCTGATGTTCCACTACCTCCAACTCCTGTTGTTGGTGGTGAACAACAAGTTGAAGCTTCGGTAACTTTACAAATTAGTTATTAAAAGGAAGGGCGGGTTCACCTAAATTTTACATATTTACCAAGGTATAGGTAAACCCGCCCGTACAGTCGGCGCCCAATTGCTTAATTAAAAGTTTTCGGGAGAGTTGTAATCTTCCATTGAATTATCAGTGTCGCGCTTAGAGCCAAGTAATTCGAGTTGTTCTACCAAAATAACTGGTGTGGAACGATTGGCGCCTGTTTTATTATCAACCCAAGTGTCAAACTTTAAAGAACCCTTAACTCCTATTTGTTTTCCCTTGGTGACATAATCCTTAGCGACTTGGGCTGTTTTACCCCATATCTCTAAACTGAACCAATCAGGTTCTGCATCACGACTACGACGATTAACTGCTAACGTTAACCGACATTTCACACTTCCCGAATCAAAATATTTGATGTCTGGCTCTGAACCTACACGACCGATAAGTGTGACAGAATTTATACTCATAATTTAATTCCCTATTCAGTACAAAGGTACTTTAAATATTTTACTTGTATCATAGTTGAATTGTCACTATCGAAAAACTATGTTTAGATAAATAACAATCCTTCAAAAGTAAGAAAAATTGTAAAAATTGCTTTGGCGCCGAAGTAAATCCTTACGGATATACACGTGTAGCTATAGAATAAAGCAAAGTAGGTACAATCGTGTTTAGTAAAGATTACCAAAAGTTCTATAAAAAAATAGTCTGCTTTACTAGACTTCAGGATAAAAAAAGTAATAGAATCCAGCACGATTCACTCTTACGGTCGTTGTCAAAAGTATCGCAAATAGGGGGCGTAGAAGCGCGTGGGTCTTTTTAAAAAGTTTTCCTTATCGCGGGATATGGGTATCGATTTAGGTACAGCCAACACCCTCGTTTACGTATGTGGTAAAGGTATTGTTCTCCAAGAACCTTCTGTAGTTGCCATTGACCAAAATGAAAAGGTCGCATTGGCAGTCGGAGAAGAAGCAAAAAAAATGCTCGGTCGGACACCTGGAAATGTGGTTGCTCTCCGCCCCTTGCGCGACGGTGTAATCGCTGACTTTGATACCGCCGAGCTAATGTTGAAAAGCTTTATCCAGCGCGTTAACGAAGGTAAGGCATTAGTCCTACCAAGAATTGTTATTGGTATCCCAAGCGGTGTAACTGGTGTAGAACGACGGGCTGTTATGGATGCAGCTGCCCAAGCAGGTGCTAGGGAAGTATATTTGATTGATGAACCTGTTGCAGCAGCAATCGGCGCCGGATTACCTGTTGCAGATCCAACAGGTAACATGATTATTGATATCGGTGGCGGAACGACCGAAGTAGCAGTTTTGAGCCTTCAAGGTACAGTATTAAGCGAATCGGTACGTATCGCAGGAGATGAGTTAACCGAGTCGATAATCCAGTACATGAAAAAAGTTCATAATTTAGTAATCGGTGAGCGAACTGCTGAAGATATTAAGATTCGTATCGGTTCGGCTTATCCTACTAGTGATGACGAAGAAGCGATTATGGAAGTTCGTGGTTTGCACTTGCTTTCAGGATTACCACGTACTGTCACAATCAAAGGGCCAGAAATTCGCGAAAGCATGTCAGAACCTTTGAGTGTGATTATCGAAGCTGTGAAGCGGACTTTGGAGCGCACACCTCCGGAACTTGCGGCAGATATTATCGACAGGGGTATCATGCTTGCTGGTGGCGGTGCGTTGCTTAAGGGCATTGACACTTTAATCAGTCATGAAACGGGTATCGTTACGCATATTGCGAGTGACCCATTAAGTTGTGTAGTTCTTGGTACTGGTCGTGTATTGGAGAACTTTAAGCAGCACGAACGCGTATTCAGCGCTCGTTCGCGAAATATGTAAACCAGAATGCAGCAAGCGATACTGGATTTTCGGTACAATCCAGTATCCCTATTTATTTATAGCTTTATAAAAAGGTACGTATGTTTACAGCACGGTGGTGGGAGCGCAGAGGCTTACAAATCGGCTTACTCGGTTTAGCAGTTGGTACAGCATTTGTACTACGACAAACTCAAGGTTCGGTATTACTTGAAGTTTATCAAGGTATGACTCGTCCTTTAGAAATGATTGGCTCTGGGCCAAGTAAGCAAGAAAGGATACGCGATGCTCGTATATTAGAACTGGAAACGCAGCTCGCTGACCTACAAAGTCAAAATCAAAAGCTTAAGCAAGTTTTAAATTATAAAGAACAAGATAAAACGGCAAAACCTTTAACATTAGCTCGTGTGATTGGGCGTAGTGCTGATAATTGGTGGCAGCAAGTTACTCTCAACCGTGGCAGTTCATCAGGAGTTCAAGAGGGTTCTGTTGTCCGCGCGGAAGGTGGGTTAATTGGTCTTGTAGAAAGTGTGACTCCAAACTCTAGCCGCGTGCTGTTAGTTAGTGACCTTAAAAGCCAAGTTGGTGTTACCGTTACTCAAACTGGCGCCAAAGGTGTGTTACGTGGTGATGGTTCTGCGGAAGCGATACTTGAGTTTTACGAAAAAGTTCCTAACGTCAAACCTGGCGATTTAATTGCAACATCAACCTACAGCCAAAAATTTCCGGCAGGAGTTGCAGTTGGTCGTATTAAGTCTTTAGATTTAAAGCGTTTACCTGCATCAATTGCGAAAATCGAACTTTTCCCACCAATTCGCTCGCTTGACTGGGTGGAAATTTATGATAAACCTCCTGTTCAGTCTGAGGCGCCTGCAAGTGCAAGCAAACCAGAAGAAACTCAAAAATCAGAGAAATCACAAGCAGCGAAGCCAAATTAATAGTGTCAGAAGGCAGGAGGCAGGAGGCAGAAGTAGAAAGAAGCATTATTTGATAAGCTTTGCTCGCTTTTTCCAACTAAATAGTTATTTTAGCCACACTGCAATAGGTACTTGCTAAACCATTAAGATACGTTCCTAAGTTCTTCTCATATGAAGCTATTTTCATCATGGGGTTCCAAGCGCTCCCGTGCTAGGTCTTACTCTGTCAAACCTCTTCATAGAAAAGCTGCACGACAACAATCGCAGCAGCCAAAATCAAAACCAAAGTCAAAATTAAAATTTTTTAAATTAAATATCAAACCAATTGCCAGTTGGAATCCTCGTACTCGTCAAATCGTAGATTACTCGTTGATGTTATCAACTGTACTTTTATGTTTGATGATGCTACCTAACCGTTTACCGGGTATGGAGTTATTAGGTATTGCACCAAATTGGCTGTTGATTTGGGTAGTTGCTTGGAGTGTGAAGCGTAATGCTTGGCAAGGCGCCCTAGCTGGGATCATTTTGGGATTACTTCAAGATGCCATGACATTTACAGACCCAACTCATGCGCTACCGCTTGGTTTAGTTGGATTTATAACGGGGGGAATACGTCTTCAGCGATTTATCCAAGAGGATTTTATCTCAATCGCTTTAATGGTGTTTCTCATGGCACTTTTTAGTGAAGCTGTTTTTGCATCACAGTTTATTTTGAGTGGTGGTCGTGACTCTACACTCGTTTGGGCTTATTTTCAACGAGTCGCTCTTGCTTCTGCTATTCTTAGTAGCCTTTGGGCGCCTGTTGTTTATTATCCTTTGAACCGCTGGTGGCAAAAGCTAAAGCTCGCAGAGCAAAACTAGTTTTTTTAATCAAATATTAGCGTTATTAACCGTGTTAGCTGGTATTTTACTTTTTAACACGGAATCCGAAGGGCGGAGTGTGGTGAGTATTGAGTTTTAATTTAAAAGATTAAAACTCATAATTTAAATCAAGAGTGAAAATAGTACATTGTAGAGGTCGTAAATTTACGACCTCTACATTTATATTGTTCTATCATTAAATTCGGTAGGTTTGTACCACAGACCAAGGCGCCTGTGCAATGCAGTTGATTGTTTTTACCACAAAGACACAGAGTACACAGAGAGAGGAGAGTAAGAGAATTGGCGCCAACCTCCCAAATTTAATCACATTAATTACTGGTTTATGTCATTAATTTTGGGGTGTAGAAATATTAGCAACGGATGAAGAGCGGTGAGGCACTTGCGGTGGACGGGTTTCCCGGCATAAGCAAAGTGCCGAACCCGAAGGGATGTAACGGATAAGTAATTTAAAATAACAAAATCTATATGTTTGACGAATAACTCATCCGTTAAATCCGTTGTATCCGTTGCCAGCCAACCAGCCAAAACTTTTGACATGAAGCACTACTAGTCTGTGTCATAAAATTTGGGGTGTTGGCGCCTGTCGTTAGCGTAGGGTAGGGTGTGTGACGCTACGAAAAAACTCCACTCAAGACTATTAGACTATTAGCCTTCACGCACCACCATGACGAATGTCGGTGCTAGTAAGCTGATTAATTTTTCTATCAATTGAAGATAGTAATAGCTTACTAGCACCCTACCCTCTCCCTTTGTGTCGAGAGTGGTTCATTGCTCCAACCAGCCAAAATTAATGACATGAACTACTAGCGCTTGGTGAGCAAATTAGCCAAGGTGAATCTAATTACTATTTTTCCTTTGAGGTGGAATTGTTAAGCGTCATGCTATAAACTCTGCTTAAGTTCCTGTAAAAGGTATTAAGAGGTATATGGATAACTCCCCTATCGTCGCTCATCCCGATGCCGAAGCTAACAAAAGTCAGGAAAATGCTATTAATACCTCAACTTTGGGTTATTCACAGTCGTCTGAGGTAGGAACAGACTTTGACGCGCGTATGATGCAGCGATGCTTGGAACTTGCGCGTCGTGCTTTGGGATGCACCTCACCTAACCCTATGGTTGGAGCAGTTATTGTTAAAGATGGGAAAATAATTGGAGAAGGATTTCACCCAAAAGCGGGTGAACCACATGCAGAAGTTTTTGCGCTTCGAGAAGCTGGTGAAAACGCGCGTGGTGCTACTATTTATGTTAGTCTCGAACCTTGTAACCATTATGGACGCACTCCACCATGTTCGGAAGCAGTAATTAAAGCTGGTTTAGCTAAGGTTGTTGTTGGGATGGTTGACCCAAATCCTTTAGTTGCTGGTGGTGGTATTGCTAAACTACGATCAGGCGGTATTGAGGTAATTGTCGGAGTCGAAGAAGCTGCTTGTCAAAAGTTAAATGAAGGTTTTATACATCGAATTTTACATCGGCGCCCATTGGGTATTTTGAAGTATGCCATGACTTTAGATGGTAAAATTGCCACGACTACAGGTCACAGCGCTTGGGTGACAAGTCGAGATTCGCGTAACGCGGTTTATCAAGTAAGAGTAGCTTCTGATGCAGTAGTTATAGGTGGAAATACTGTTAGAAAAGATAATCCATATTTAACAAGTCATGACCAAAGCGCGCGTAATCCTTTGCGAGTAGTAATGAGTCGTACTCTTGATTTACCAGTGGAAGCTCACCTGTGGCAAACCGAGGAAGCTCCAACTTTAGTACTAACGAGTACTGGAGCAAACCCCGATTTTCAGGCAAGTTTACGTCGTCGTGGTGTAGAAGTCATCGAAATGGATTTACTTACACCTGATAAAGCAATGGCATATTTTTATGAGCGTGGTTTCTGCAACGTGTTGTGGGAGTGTGGGGGAACATTGGCAGCAAGCGCTATTAAAGCTGGCGCCGTGCAAAAAGTTTTAGCTTTCATTGCTCCTAAAATCATAGGTGGCAGCGTTGCTCCTACCCCTGTAGGAGATTTAGGCTTGGATACTATGACTGAGGCACTTTCTTTAGAACGTGTTGAAATGCGTTTTGTTGGAACTGACTGTTTAATTGAAGGATATTTACCTCTTTAGAAGTACAAACGCTCGTGAGCCAAATCGCGAATGAGAGTTAAGCGCGATTTGATGTAATCGTTTAAATAAGCGGTTTCGCTGTAATCAAGGGATGTTTGCATCTTGGTCTGTCTTACGAGCCATTGTACCAAGCTTGCATCATCCATTTGTAGAAGGGTTTTGCTGTGAGCGGTTTCTAGTACCGACCAAAACTGACGCATAATATTCGGAGTCATAGGAGTCATTGGCCTCCATTCCAATAATCAACTGATTTTTTTCAGGATACACAATTGATTTGAAAACGTCCGGTATTATTGGACAACAGACACAACTATTTGGAAACTCTTAATATATCGAGTTATTTGTTGATACAGTTTAAAAAAATCCTAAGCTTACCAATACTATTTGTAAAGCAACTTTAATTCAAACTCAATTTTTGTATCTTTAAAAGCTTTGAAATCAGTTATACATTTATATATATGTTACATCAACCGAACGCCCGCAATATATAAATGCGCTCTGTGCCACAATAAGCAAGTTAACCTAGGCATAATGATGATATAAATAAATTCATGTGCATAAAACGGCTAAATCGCTTTTTCCGTTATTTTGAACGTTATGCAGCGTTACCGACGGTTTTGTCAGTACCATTTGTTGTGCAAACTTTTACAGCGGTGTCACTAGTCGGTTACTTTTCTTACCACAATGGGCAAACAGCAGTTAAAAACTTAGCAACTCAACTACGAAGTGAGATTAGTAAGCGTATAGACCAAAAACTTGATAGTTACTTAGAAACTCCCCATAAAATCACTCAAACTAACTTGCAAGCAGTCAAGTTAGGTTTATTGAACTTAGAAGATTTTGAAAAAACGGGACAATATTTTTGGAATCAACTCAAAGTATTTAATGTTGGATATATTAACTTTGGTAATACAAAAGGAGAATTCATTGGCGCCGGACTTGAAAATGGTTATATGCGTGTCTCTGAAAAATTAGCTAACCGTCCTTACGAAATTATTGCCGTTGATGATAACGGTAGGCGCCTTAAAACAGCCAAAATTAAACCTGATGCTTATCCAAATGATGCGTCTTGGTATACTGATGCAGTCAAACAACGTAAACCCATATGGAGCGAGATTTACAATTGGCAAGATTCACCCGATGTTATAGCTGTTTCTTCGAGCTACCCGATATATAACAGTAACAAACAATTAATAGGTGTTATTGGTGTAGATTTAATATTATCAGAAATTAGTACTTTCCTTCGTAACATCCGTATTAGTCCGAAAGCACATACTTTTATTATTGAGCGGAATGGAATGTTAGTAGCAAGTTCTTCAGAAGAACCTGTATATAAAATTATTAATGGTGAAGCTAAACGGATTAGAGCATCAGAAATTAGCACTCCCTTAATTAGAGAAACAGCCAAATATTTAAATAAGAAGTTTAAAAATCTAGCTAATATTAATTATACAAGGCAAATTGATTTTAAATTTAATTATCAAAAGCACTTCGTACAAGTTACTCCTTGGCAAGATAAATACGGTTTAAATTGGTTGATTGTTGTAGCGGTGCCTGAATCTGATTTTATGGCAGAGATTGATGCTAATAATCAAGCTACAATTATATTATGTATATTAACGTTGATATTAGCACTTGTAATTGGAATTTTAACATCACGCTGGATTGCGGCGCCGATTAAGCAATTAAGCCATGCAGCGCAAGAATTAGCAGACCAAGCTGTTAAATCAGATTTTAATATTAAAGAATTTCAAAATCAAACTAAAACACGCCGTATTCATGAAGTTGCGATATTATCAGATATATTTAATGATATGGCGCAAAAAATTCATACAGCATTTAAGGAATTAGAAAATATAAATAATCAATTAGAGTCGCGCGTTAATGAACGGACAATTGAATTACAATCAGCGTTAAAAGAACAAGAAAAAGCTGAAATAGCGCTTAAAGAAGCATTAATAGCAGCGAACACCGCATCTCAAGCCAAAAGCGAGTTTCTTTCAAAGGTGAGTCATGAATTGCGAACACCTCTAAATGTAATTTTGGGTTTTACTCAAGTCATAGAGCGAGATAATTTATCAGCAGAGCAGCAAACAAATATAAATATTATAAATCGTAGCGGCAATCATTTACTTCAGCTAATTAACGATGTTTTATCAATGTCTAAAATAGAAGCTGGAAAAGTTACAATTCAGCATAATTGTTTTGACTTGCATGATTTTTTAATCGGTTTAAATGAAATGTTTCAAGAAATAGCCAAATCAAAAGGTTTAAAATTAATTTTTCAACTTGATGATTTACCAAAATATATCAAAACTGACGAAAACAAGCTGCGTCAGATTTTAATTAATTTACTCAGCAATGCCATTAAATTTACAAGCGTTGGTAGTGTTACATTAAAAGCTTATTGTGATAATCATGCCTCGACAATTTTATCTTTTGAAGTAGAAGATACAGGCGCCGGAATTTCAGAAGCAGAACTAGATAATATATTTGTTCCATTTGTTCAATCTCATACAGGGCGCCAATCAATGGAAGGTACAGGACTTGGGTTAGCAATAACTCAAAAATTTATTCAAGCAATGGGAGGTGATATCAGCGTTAAAAGCATTCGTAACCAAGGGTCAACTTTCTCATTTAAAATTCCAATCAAGTTAATAAATAATTGTCAGCTTGAAACAAAAGAATTAGAAAAGCGAATAATAGGTTTAGAAGTCAATCAACCAAAATATCGTATATTAGTAGTTGAAGATGTGGCAGAAAATCGTTTTTTACTGACAAAAATGCTTGAACTAGTTGGTTTTGAAATATCAACAGCAGCAAATGGTTTAGAAGCAATACAAAAATGGAAAACTTGGCAACCACATATTATTTGTATGGATATGTTAATGCCAGTAATGGATGGATATGAAGCTGCAAGAATAATTTGCCAAGACCGAGAAAATCAACATCCGATTATTATTGCTATCACTGCTAATGCATTTGAAGAACAGCGCGCGGCAATTTTTGCAGCTGGGTGTGATGATTTAATCTACAAACCCTTCACCGAAGAAGTATTGCTAGAAAAAATCGCTCAACATATAGGAGTGCGTTATATTTACGAACAAGAAAATTATCAGCCAAAACTTATCAAAACATCAACTAAGGAGATTAAAATAACTAGTAAAGACTTAAATATCATGCCTCAAGAATGGCTACTACAATTAACAGAAGCAGCTAAAGCGCTTGATGAGAACCTTGTCCTTGAACTAATTAATCAAATACCATCTGATGAAACTTCTTTAATTCAAGGTTTAAAAAATTTAGTCGATGACTTCCGCCTCGACATTATTTTAGACTTAACTACAAATATTACTACTTAAATAATTTTGATTGTAGCACATCTGTCCCAGATGTGCAGTCAATATTGTAATTATTTTTACCACAGAGGCACAGAGAACACACAGAAGAGAGCATTAAAATTAACGTATATTTTTATAAATATATTCGTTATTGCCAGAAGTTATTTTCTTTATTAAATTTTGGTGTATCATCTCTTGTTGCTTAGTACATGTATAATAGTAATTAAAAAGTAGATACAAATGTCTGCAAGAGATACCTACCATGAAGTTGTCCGCATAGCTTTAAAGAAAGATGGCTGGCGTATTACTAGCGATCAGTTCACATTTACTATAGGAGGTGTCAAGATGTCTATAGATTTGACAGCCGAAAAAATGATTGCTGCCGAAAGAGAAGGTCAAAAAATAGCAGTTGAAATTAAAAGCTTTTCAGAACAATCATCTGCAATATCTGAATTTCATACAGCACTAGGGCAGTTTATTAATTATAGAGCAGCACTACGAAAAAGGGAACCAGAGCGTGTTTTATATTTAGCAGTACCGCAGTTGGCTTATAATACATTTTTTCAACTAGAGTTTCCGAAAGAAATGGTAGAAGAGAATAAAGTTAAAATGCTTATTTATGATATTGAGCAGGAGGTTATCGTCGCATGGAAAAGCTAACAAAATATCGCCAGATTGTACAGGAGGCGCTTCTCGAACATGGTAAGCAGAAGAACGCTTACGGGGATGTTGAAGTAGAAACAATTTTTGACAAAGAACGCGACCACTATCAAATAGTATATGTAGGCTGGGAAGAGAAAAATTGGATACATAGCTGTGTTCTTCATATTGACATCAAGGATGGCAAAATTTGGATTCAATGGAATGGTACGGAAGACGATATAGCGGCTGACTTTGTTGAACAAGGGGTTAGCAAGGAAGATATTGTCATTGGATTTCATCATCCATCGATGCGGAAATTTACGAAATATGCTGTAGGTTAGTTCTAATTGTATTTAGAGATTTTCTGTCATTGTAGAATATTTACTAGTCAAACGTTCTGATTCCCGACAACTTCTATAAAGCTGGGAATCTTATTTTTACGAGTAGTTCAGGGGTTTATTTATAATTATGCGTGCCGCAGAAACATTTGACGGTAACCGCAGCGATTATCTCATTATTGCTATATTTTTAAAGTAGATGTGTTAGTAAAGACAGCGCTATTAACCTGACTCTTTATGTATGGTATAAACAATGACAATAATATATAGTACTTATGATGATTTAAAGCGTTTGGAAGTGTTGGAAGCAAATTTACTTAAAAAAGCTGAACAGCAAGAGTATGAGTGGTTAAAAGCTGTAATTAGAAACCCAGCTTTTGATTTTCTTAAAGACTCAAAGCAGGATATTTATACTTTGGCTGATGGAAAACCATTCTATGACCCAGAGTTTCCCAATTCAGTAATCAGCGACCCAGATTTATATTCAATTACAGATCAGGAAGAAGTTATCTACACTCTAAATGACGGCAAACGATTCCATTACTAAGGGTAAAATTTTTCTTACACCTTTTCCGTTTGATGACTTATCTATTAGCAAGTTACGTCCTGCACTTTGCTTAACAAATCCTATCGGTTCCCGGCGCCATGTTATTCTGGCATATATTACCACTGGCGTTCCGACATTTTTAGTCGATACAGATATTGTAATAGATTATAGTCACACAGACTTTTTAACATCAGGGTTGCAAGCCGCATCTACAATTAGACTGCATCAGCTAGTAACAGTTTCTACCGTAGTCATTCAACGTGAACTTGGTACATTATCGCTGGAAACGCAAGAAATTATTGCAAAACGCTTATGCAACTTGCTTGATGAATAATTGCAAATGCTTACACAGGAAAAGGAGGCAATGTAAATTTAACTGTTCAAACTCTTTTCGGAATCAAACCGCGCACAAATACAACATTAGAAAGTACCATCACCGCTAGTTCACAATTTGTCCTTGAGTCCAAATTAACATAACTCAACCTGAAATTCAGCCCACGCAAGAATTACAAAAACTACCACGACAATTTACAGACGCAAGTAACCAAATTGGTCAAATGTGTCCTCAAGGCGCCAATTATGCCAAACTATTAGGTGAATAGGGGTTAGCAATAATCCTGTGGTTCCGCCCCTAACCGCGTCTATGCACGAGCGCGGAGTGGCTCAATATTACCGGACGTGGCAGCTTACCACCCAACCGCCTAGAACCATTACCAGGCGCCATCAGCACAAACAACGTTGTAACGACAAGCTCACAACCATCCACACCCACTGTAAGGGCAGGTTCACCACTATCTACATCATCCACAAAAATCCCCCTAAACCTGCCCCCACTGCCCCCACACCACAAATCATAGAAGCACAAACATGGGTAAAAGGCGCGTCGGGCACCGAACGTGCGTTACACCCAAAGCTTACTCTACAATCAATACATGCCCGAATCGCTAAACATTTTAAGAATGATTTAGGACTGCTATAATTAATTTCATTGATTCTAGTCACTCTAAGCTTTTTCCAAAACCATCATGCTTCTGACATCTCTAACTGGTTGGCGAATTAAGTTTTGGAAAGCAGGATATTCACTGTGGCTATAAACATCATTATTAATAACTAAATTACGCTTAACTTGTATATATCCATTGCTTTGCTGATAACTGCTTTTGTATGAACCAGTAGTATTGGAAAAGTCTTTATTCTCTGGTAAGCGAATTACTTTATATGCAGTAGGAATGTTAATTTTATACTCCCAGTTATAGTTGGCTGCTTCTGCAATAAATGGATAATCACGCTTCTCAAGTCTGATATATCCTTTGAAAGATTCAGGAGAAATTGTGCTAATGCCAACGGGTGTATTAAGGTAAATTTGTTTTTCTATGTTAATTGCATTAGGACTGTTCCATTTAGCTCTGACTTTCATGGGTAAATCAAGATTATTTAAATCACTGGTTTCTAATGTACCAGTACCGTCTTCAGGTGTGGCAAATAATATTTGATTAGCAATTTGCTTTGGTGTATCAGATGCAAAATATCTTCGATAGCTACTATTAAAATTTCCAAAATATTGTAATTCACTCTGACCGTTAATGTCCCCGTTGTTGTCAATTACAATTGTCGCTTTCATATCATAGCCATTTTTATTAGGCGAGGATTTGGGAGTGTATTTAGTAAGACCTGTTTCGGTGGCTAGAACAACAAATTTATTACTAATAGATGGATCTAATTCATCAAGAGCAGAATAAATATTTGTTGGGTCAGCAAAAAGGTTATAGTCGGGTAGGTAAATTATCGCATGATTAAAACTTGCAGATGGTAATGGCAGTGGTTGATAGATACTTCCATCATTTACGAAGGTTGGAACAGACTTAATATTTTTAGCTTTGAGTAAAGTATGCATCAAAAGTACATAGTCTTTACAATCTCCATAACCATCTCGCAGGATTTCTGTAGAGGTATGAGGAACGTAACCCGTAGATTCATCTAGAGCAACAGATAGGTATTTTATATTTTGTACCACCCAGTTGTAAAGTAGTCGTGCTGCCTCAATACCTTTTTTATCGCCTGTAATTTGCGAAGCTAATTGCTGAATTTCTGGTGTAACTATAGCTTTTTCGCGCCATTTATCCCAAGCAATTTTACCAATATCTGACCAATTCTCAAGATTGGAAAAAATAAACATAGAATCAAAATCTAAATAACTAACCATGCCACTTTCAGATCGACGGCTCGGTTGGTTAGTAATAACTGCTTTAATTATTCTGCGGTTTTGAGTCAGAGTATCTGTTACAGTATAATTTCCTCTTTTCTTCCAATTAAGTTTGAGAGATACTGGCAATTCTATTTCTACACTTCTCTTGAGTGTTGCTAGCCAAAAGTCTGGAACATCATAACTACTAAAATCTATCTCAGAAGGCTTTTTCTGCGTAAATTTCCATTTCACAAATGTTTGAGAACCGACCATTAGCTTTGGAAATACTACTGTTAATCTTTTATTGTTATTAAAGCCAGGTACATGTTCTGGGCTAGAACGAGTAAAAATTGAATTGGAACTAACTTTAATTTTTTCACCATTTGGTTGGACTACATATGCATCAATTAATTCTACAAATTCAGTATCAGGAGAATAATCCCAAAAATCTCTTTGCCCATTTTCAATTCCCTGCTTGGTAAGCAAAGTTGTTTGTTGAGTCATGAACTGTGTATAGCTGTAGTCAGGGTTGACTATATACTTTCTTTCAACATTATCTATCCTGGCATCTTCAATTAAGTCTTTATCTAATTGAGAGTCTGGTTTTTTTTGAGTGACAACATTTTCAGACCTTGATAAAGTAGCTATTGGATTAACTCGCTGAAAGCTATTAGTTATATTAATTTCAGTCCCGTAGCTAATCTTCGGTATTAAATTCAGTAATATTCCAGCTAAAAAAACAATGCTGAGTACGAATATCTGTTTTTTGCTTTTCATTATATAAAATGATTCAGTAAAATAATCATTCTTATTAACGTATAATTACTGAATTAATGTCAATAGCGAAGTATTATATTATCAGGCTATTGGATTAAGCTTCTAATATTACATAAACTTAATATGTAGTCAATCTAGTATTAGTTCTTCTGCGCGATGCGCTGCTGGAAAATCGCGACCAGAAGCAGGAAACCACCCCGGAGTACGAGTTGCCACCACGGGGTAATAGTTCCTTCGAGATTCAAGAGGTTGTACATCATTCCCAGCAGGAGGACACCGACAAGCGTGGGAAACACGCTTCCCTGCCCCCCAGAGAGAAACGTTCCTCCCATGACGGTCGCAGCGATGGCATCTGTCTCCCAGCCAAAGGCGGCTACTGGCTGACCTGCCCCTAGACGACCCGCGAGAACGACACCAGCAAGCCCTGAAAGCAAACCGCTTGTTGTGTAGACTACGAGCTTCACTCGGTCTGGGTTTACGCCCATGAGCCGGGAAGCCTCTTCGTTATCGCCAACAGCAAAAATGTGCAACCCCAATCGAGTTCTATGCAGCATGAACCAGGCTGCGGAATATAGGAGTGCAACTATAAGCACAGGGACAGGAACAGCACCAATGAACCCTCTGCCCAGCCAAACAAGTCCTGAAGCTTCTTTAGATATGGCAATTGACCTCTCGGAGGTGATGCTTAACGCCAGTCCGCGCGCAGCCGAAGCGGTAAATAACGTCACAACGAACGGCTGAAGCCTCGCGCGGGACACAAGAAGACCATTTACCGCACCAAACAAGGTGGTGCAAAGAATGCCGCCAACAATTGCTATAAAGCTTCCCTCACTAGCGAGCATTGCTGCGACGACACCACCTAGAGCAACGAGGGCGCCTACAGAAAGATCAATCCCCCCACTCAGGATTACGATGGTCATGCCCAGTGCTACAAGTGCGAGCATACTGTTCTGCCGCATGATGTTCATGAGGTTAAGAGGCGTTAAGAAGGTTTCATAACGAAACGATGCGAAAACAGCTAAACCAAGGAGCATAAGCAGCACACCCTGCTTCTTGAGGGACTTTGTGAGGCGCCGTGAATTTACCGCAAAAAACCTTGTGGCAGTCATAATACCCTACACCTCCTTAGAACGCTGTAGAAAAACGGCGAAAAGAATTATTATGGATTTTAAAACCAATGACCAGGTGAACGGAATCAGGAGCATGTTAAAGCTCGTAGAGATCACCTGCATGATGAAAGCTCCCACAACACTTCCCAGTACATTCGCTCGACCACCAGAGAAGGGCGTACCGCCAACAACAACGGCAGCGATAGCATCGAATTCCGCGTTGACACCCACTTTGCTAGGGTCGCCCATATTGAGCCGAGCCGTCTCGATAAGCCCAGCTAGTCCAGCAAGCAGTGCGCTAATTATATAGACAATGTATTTTACACTCGTGACACGGATGCCCGCAAGCCGCGCTGCCGCCTCATTACCGCCGACTGCAACTATGTGGCGCCCAAAAAGCGTAAACCGGATACAGAAGAGAGCTGCCGCAATCACAATGAGCGCGATTACAACCTGAATTGGGATGGCGCCGAGATAGCCTTTTCCGAGCGCTTCAAAGGTGGGATTGTCAAAGGGAACGAGCTGCCCATCTCCGATAACCTGAGCCACCCCACGCCACATGATCAGAGCCGCAAGGGTGGCAATTAGGGGGTCAAGTTTGAGACGTGAGATCAGAAAGCCGTTGAGAAGTCCAATCAACAGGGCGCCTCCCAAGGCAGCTAGGATAGCGAGCGGCATCCCCTGATTAATAAGCAATGCCACAATGACTGAAACCAATGCCATAGTCGAGCCGACCGTGAGGTCGATGCCACGTGAGGCAATGACAAATGTCATCCCAACAGCAATGATTGTTGTTGTAGATACTTGGAGCAACATATTTAGAGTGTTGCTAACTGTAGCGAAACGCGGAGTAAAGATGGCGTTCGCAATATAGAGAATGAGGAGTGCCGCAGGCGCCCCTAAGTTTGGGTTCCACTGGGTTCTCCAACCCAAAGCGCGCTTCTTACTATTTATTTTCATCTTGCTATCTTTTACTCTCCTTCGGCCATTGCACGCAGAATTGCCTTTACGTTCTTCTGCTCGTCACTAAGTTGGGCAACTGACCGCCCTTCACGCAGGACGACGACACGCTGTGAGCCTTCAACGAGTTCTTCCACTTCTGATGAAATCATCAGTACCCCAAGCCCTTGCTGTGCGAGTTCAGCGATGAGCCGCTGTATTTCCCCCTTTGCACCAACGTCAATACCGCGAGTTGGCTCGTCGAGGAGAAGAAGTTTCGTATTTTTGCACAGCCATCGCGCGAGAAGGACTTTCTGTTGATTGCCGCCCGATAGTTCGTGGATTTTCTGCTCGGCACTAGCCGCCTTGATGTTAAGACGCTGCATGAAACGGGCAACGAGTTCGTGCTGTCGTTTTCTGGAAACGATGCCCCATTGTGTCAGGGTTGGTAGGGCAGCGAGCGTGAGGTTTTCGCGCACCGAAAGTTCTGGGATAATGCCGTCTGCTTTGCGGTCTTCTGAGAGGAAAGCTATCCCCGCATCAATGGCATCATGGGGACTACGCACTTCTATAAGTTTACCTTCGAGTTTTACGGTTCCATCATCAAGTGGTTCGGCGCCAAACAAAGCGCGCGCCGTTTCGCTACGACCAGAGCCGAGTAAACCTGCAAGCCCAACGATTTCGCCATGCCGCACTTCAATTGAGACATCTAGGAGCTGATTCTGATATTTGAGAGCTTCCGCCTGTAGCAGCACTGGCTGACCTGCCGCGTTTTGTGGCGCCGCGAACGCCGTGACTCCTTTGCTCACTTGATCAAGGTTGCGACCTAGCATATGACAAACGAGTTCTAGGCGATTGAGCGTGGTCAGTGACTGTGTTACGATGGTGCGTCCATCACGCAGGACTGTTACGCGATCGCACACGGCGTAGAGTTCTTCAAAACGGTGGCTGATGTAAATTATGGATGTCCCTTCCGATTTTAGCCTACGCATAACATCAAAAAGAACAGAGACTTCGCTATCTGTAAGCGAACTCGTGGGTTCATCGAGGATGAGTACCTGCGCTATGCCGGATATAGCGCGCGCGATAGCTACCATCTGGCGATGGGCAATATTGAGCGAACTAACCACCGAGCGCGGGTTGATATCTAACCCCAGGCGTGCTAATATTTCGCCCGCCTCAGTGTTCATGCGTCGAAAGTCAATGATGCCGAAGCGATGTGGTTCCTTGCCAAGAAAAATATTTTCGGCAACGGTTCGGAAACCCACGAGATTGATCTCTTGGTAAACGGCTACGATACCTGCTGCCTGCGCTTCGGTCGGATTCTGGAATGCAACGCGGCTTTGGTTGTACTCTATAATACCTGAGTCCCGCCGATAAGCTCCCGTCATGATCTTGATCAGCGTCGATTTGCCGGCGCCGTTCTCACCAACTAGCGCATGAATCTCGCCTGCCAAGAGTTCAAAATCAACGCCTTGGAGCGCTGGCACCCCGGAAAAACTTTTCTTTATGTCCTTCATGTGCAGGACAGTTCGAGCCACCTGGTTCATCAGAACTACCTATTTTTTGTACTGCAAAGCCTCTAGTAGAAATCCTCTACTTTGCCTCACAGTAATCTTTGTTGTTCATCAATGCACAGGATAGTTCCTGGCTATTTTTTCTCGTCAACTACTTTATTTCTATATTTTAGGGTAGGAATTACCTAATATTTCATGTCAAAAGTTTTGGGAAGTTAGGTACGTAGTTGTTGCTCTAGCCCTCTAGATTTTCGCGCTGAAGCGCTACTACGTACCCAACAAAATTAATGAAAAAATACTAGTAAGCTTCATGCACAAAATCCTTGGCGTTGGTCACGTCAAAGAGTCTGTCTTTGAGAATTATTCTAGGAGGAATTTTCTCGCCAGCAAAATACTTCTCCATTGTGGCGAAAGCAAGTGGGCCAAAACGCGGGTTTGACTCGACACTCACCCCTAGCTCGCCCTTCATAATCGCCTCAAGCGCGGCTTTCTGACCGTCGATTGAACCGATTATTACATCTCGACCGGGTTTCATGCCTGCCGACTTGAGAGCCTGGATGGCGCCCAATGCCATTTCGTCGTTGTGAGCATACACTGCGGTGATATCGGAACCCTTAGCCTGAATGATGTTTTCCATTACTCGTTGAGCCGCAGCCCGGGAAAAATCCGCCGTCTGCGTGGCGATGATCTTCATGTTGGGATAACTGCTGATAGTGTCGCGAAACCCCTTAGCCCGATCTATTGCAACCGACGAACCTGCTGTTCCGGTAAGTTCTACAATTGACGCCTTGCCGCCAGTTGCCTTTGCTAGCCAAGAGCCAACACGGCGACCTTGCGTGAGGAAATCTGAGCCGAGAAAGCTGACGAAGTGTTCGCCAGGTCTTCCCGCAGCTTCACGGTCAATGAGAAACACTGGTATTTTTGCATCTCTCGCCGCTTCAAGAGCAGGTGTAAGACCCTCATACTCGCGTGGCGCCAGGAATATGGCATCGACTTGCCGCGCGATCAAATCCTCGATATCAGAAAACTGCTTTGACGTTTGCCCCTGAGCGTCCGTCATCAAGAAATCATAAGTTTCCTTACGCTTGGCGGCTTCTTCCTTGATGCTTTTCGTTTCGGCGACGCGCCACGGGCCGATGTTCTCAGTCTGCGAAAATCCAACAATCTTTTTCGTTTTCTCACGCGCGCAACCGGACAGCGACAAAGCCCCTACGGTAATCGCAACGTAGGCGCTAAATACCAAGAACCTTGATATATAGACTTGGACACCTTCGCATCCAAAACGGGTTTGATTCTTCATAGCCCACTTTTTCAAAAATATTTGTCAAAGTACCGACATCAAAGATTAAATAAAATTTATTTAATAATAAAATATTATAATATTAAGTAATTTTAGTAATAAAAGTCCTAATACAAGAATTCGATATTGAAAAAAATGTTGTAGGCGCCCCCAATCGGTGCCACGTTATAGCGCTATGAAGGAAGGTGACTACAATTATTCCAAACGTGTAGATGCTTGAATATCCATTTCCTATGCGCGGTTCAGAGATTGCATTACGTATCCAGCTTGGGTCAAATTTATCCAGTGTGTTCGCTTGTACTTCAATCTTAATAGTCATTCCCTCAGCTTTATCTTTACTATAAGGCTGATAACCCCTCTTCAAACCTATCCCCGACACGGAGAGAGGCTTCAAGCTTATAAGAATGATGTATTTGGCATTCATCTGCACTTTTAAACTAGCTTTTGTTACTGTTTGTCCACAGTAAAATTACAAACATTTTTCAATATAAAGGTATTATTAACTTTAACTAAATCACCAGTACAGGCTATGGGTAAGCGCTCTTGATATGCTTTAATAGCAAGTATATAATATATGTCGTTTAACTCAGTTTTAATTTTTTGTAATTTGTCGATCACTACACCGTATATAGTAATTTCACCGCTTAATTTATCGCTGTTGGGTGTTTGGATTTGTATTACTATCCCGCGAAGAGTGATGTTACAAACATTAGTTATTAAATCGCTTAATATCTCCAATTGGGAACGATTTTCAACTTTCTCCAAAATTTCCATTATTTCGGACATGCGACGAGGGTAATCTTCAAACTCTGGGTCTAAAGGTAAATAAATTTTAATTTTATCTAATGCAAATGTATCCCTAATCCATGTTGATACTTGGTTTGGAACGTTATTTTTTTCTATCCATCCTCTTTGATGTAGGTAAGTTGCCAATGAAGATGGCTCTAGATTTTTTAATATTTCAACATCAGAAATAATTGCTTTCATAAAATACCTCTGTTTTCAATTTGCTGCATAATATTTTTAATGGCACCTGCTGTAAACATCTGCTGTCGAGGCAAGTATACAGTTACACGATCTGTATTTGTTGTTTCTGGTTGTCCCCTTAATGATAGCCAATATCCACAACGACGTAAGCAAAGCTCGTCTTCCGATTGGTTTAACCACTCAGATTGGTCATCCGGGATTAACACTACAACCAAGATTTTTGGTACAAGTGTTTTTTGCTTTCTCAATTCGTTATAATTTTTCAGCTTGAGTGGGTATCTAATTGAATCAGAACTTAAGACCGAAGTTGATGTTGATTTTACCTGTACCTCAAGTCGTGGTGGGTATAGCGAATCTTCTCGTTCTACACCCGAAATAATGATGTCGATACCACCGATGTCTAATGGTCTAGATGCAATTTGGCACGAATATCCTGCTGCTGACACAACAGCGTATATATAGGCATAACTAAATTCTTCTTTTTGAATGTTTATATCCATTTTTTAATCGGTGTAACAAACACATATTTGGTTTAAAAATAAATCGAATATTATATAGTATCAATAGGCAACTATAAACCATCTGCTGCTATTAGTTCAATTTCAAAGATTCATAGCATCCTCATCACCAAAAAAACCAGAAATCATATAGTTCCGCACACACCTGTTTCGTTGATACGGAAAGTATACAAATCTGCGCCTGGATATTTCTCATAGGCGCTCATAGCACCAGCAAATTCATCTTTATTAATAAAATATTCACCGCTATTGGGTTCAATAGTAATGTACCAGTTGTAATGGGTTTGGATTAAATCAGGCTTAACTTTATCAAAAATTACTTGACAGCTGAATAAAACCCTTACGTAATAAGACTTTGAAGCGATAGATTTTATCTCTGACATCTGGTGCATTTATGGTGTATAATTGCACCAGACTTTATGCAAGAAAGATTATGATTCGTCAAAGCATTTCACTTACACCGCCGAATGATGAGTGGTTAAAAGCACAGGTTGAAAGTCAGGAATACACTAGTAAAAGTGATGTGGTGAACGACCTGATACGTAAGGCTCGTGCTAAACAAGACGAAGTTGAAGAAATCCGAAAAAGGTTAACGTCTTCTGAGCAAAGCGGCTTTGCCACCCCTGACCGTCAGTCCATTCTTGCAGAATTTAAGAAAGAACTGCACAATAATGGCTAACTATAAATTGACGCAAGCGGCGAAGGGAGACTTACGGCAAATTTATTTTTATGGCTTTGAGAAGTGGGGGGAAGCAGCCGCAGACCAGTATTATAATCAACTTTTTGACCGCTTTGAACAGATAGCTGCACAGCCCTATTTATACCCTGAAGTTGATTTTATCCGTAAAGGCTATCGCCGCAGCGTATGTGGTGTGAATAGCATCTACTACCGCATTGAAAATGATGTGGTTGAAATTATGGCAATTCTTGGAAGCCAAGACACTGACACCGCTCTTGATTTATGACCTAGTAAGTTATGCGTGTAATGGTGCTTAACCGGAGACAGTGAAGTCAAAATTAGAACTTCAATATTTTAACATTTTCTTCCGGTTTAAGAGGTTGTTTGAAAAGTCTAAAAATATATATCAAACCCCTCTCCAAACCTCTCCCCGATGCGGGGAGAGGCTTTTTAAAGCCTATCTTATTGTTCCCCTTCCCAACAAGGGAAAGGGTTAGGGGTTAGGTTTTGGTTAATATTGATGCTTTTCAAACATCCTCTAAGCTGTTACAACTACTTATACTAAAATTTTACTTACTTTGAGTAAATAAATTATCCTCAACAACTCGTTTCCAAGAAGCCAACAAGGTATCTATCTGCTGTTGTTCTTTTGTACGGTTCCCATTCGTAACTTCTGTAGCACCTGCTTCTGGTGTTAATGCGCGTCCGGCTAAGGCTTGCGCGACGAGACGCAGTTGGGTAGCATCAGGTTGTGCTAAGGAAAGGAAACTTGGAATTTCACTGTAACCGATTCGACAGTGGCTCTAGCTGTGAATTGGCCAGGGATAGAAATTCGTTTCCCAATCAGTTGTTCTACCATTGACTATCTCGCCTGAAAAGCCTATGTCTTCGATTTTACCTGCTATTTATCTATAAAGACTTGCTAGAAGTTAAAATTAAAAAATAGATTGTAGAGACAGAATTAATCCGGTTTCTACATTTACGGAATTTTTCATAAATTATATAAAACTGCTATATACGTTATCGAAATGTTAAAAATATTAGTGACGGGTGCTACTGGAAACGTCGGTAGAGAAGTTATAAATCTACTGTCGAACCATAATTGTGATATTTACGCAGCAGTTAGAAACCCTGAAACAGCGCGCGCTACTTTTAATAGTTCAGGTGGGCGCCATATTAACTGTATTGAATTTGACTTTACTAAGCCTAGTACGTTTGCTTCGGCGTTTGAGGGAGTTAATAAACTTTTTTTAGTGCGTCCACCTGCACTTGCTAATGTTCGTAAACAAGTTGCACCTGCTTTGGAAACTGCTTTAGCTGCAGGTGTTGAGCATATTGTTTTTCTTTCGCTTCTTGGCGCCGAGCGTAATCGTATTGTGCCACATGCGAAGATTGAGCAATACATCAATAAATTAAATATTCCTGCGACTTTTCTACGCGCGGGTTTCTTTATGCAAAATCTCAGTACGGTACATCGTGATGAGATAAGAAGAGGTGAATTATTTATCCCTGCTGGAAATGGGAAAACAAGTTTTATCGATGTTAGAGATATTGCTGCTGTTGCAGCGCGCGCTTTGCTTGAAGATGGACATTCGGGAAAAGCTTATGCTCTAACTGGAAACGAAGCATTGACTTATTATGAAGTGGCAGAAATATTTACGTCTGTTTTGGACAAACCTATTCGTTATACAAACCCCTCGATATTTAAATTTATCCGAATGCGCGCGCAAGAACTACCAATTGATTTTGTTTTAGTAATGGCAGGGATTTATACTACTACTCGTTTGGGGTTAGCTGGTAGTATTACAGGGGATGTAAAGCTATTACTCAACCGTCCTCCAATAACTGTCCAGAAGTTTGTTGAGGACTATCGGCATTTGTGGGTTTGAAATTGCGCGCGTTGTTGGTTGATAATAAGGACGGCTGAGGACAGCCGTTCCACAAGATACAAGATAATACAAGATAATACAAGATATTAAGTTAAAAGTCAGCTAGTCCATTTTGACTTACTGAAATTCCTTTGATGTGTTCGTGTAGGTTGCAGCAACGACGAACTAACCTGTATCCTCCTGTTGTTGTTGATTGAATTACGAATGGGCAACCGGGAACGACGGGACGGTCATTGAGGCTGCGGTTTTCATCTTTGGCTGCTATGGTGCGCTGGATGTTGCCGCCGTGTATTTTATCGAACTGTTCGCGCGCGCGTTTCCAAGCCGCTTTGCCACCTTCGGCACCTGCTGGGTCTTCTTGTACAGGTTCGGGATAAGCTGCTAAACAAACTGCGTTCCAGTTTTCATCCATTACTAATGTACCGCCACCGTAAACGGTAAATGCACTCATTCCACCTGAAAGAAAATCTGACACCATTTGCGAATATTCATAAGTATATTCAAGGTAGTGTTCGGTAATTTCTTTAATAGTGCTTTCTTCACCTTGTTTAACTTTGTCTATACGACGGGTGGTAGTTATTAGACGTGGTTTGATAAAACGCGAGGCAGTTTCAGGAATACGTAAAGCAGGAGCATTATGAGCAATTGCCCGCATTAATGTGCGTGTATCGCTACTTTGTAAATCTCTAAATACATTACCAATATCAGGCGCCTTCAAGTCAATTTTTTCATTCCACAAGTTGCGTGCGACAAAAACTTCTTTGGCAATGTCTCTAAATTTGCTGTCAGTAGGATAAACGCGCGCGTCAGCTTCATATATCAATCGTGCCAACATTGGCATTGATAACGAAGTTGGTGGAGTATAGTGCAGCGCGCGGATGAGCATTCCTTTTAATGCGTGCGTTGCTTTGACAAGTGCATTGATAAATCCTGCAAACCCTTCTGTTGTATCATCAAAACCATCTGGCTCTATAGCTGAGACGAGTTTTTGCATGATTTCGTAAATAGCTGCAGTCCAAATTGTTGAGCGCACATGCGGTTCTTTCGGTTCTGAGGGAGAGTATTTTGCTCCTTCGAGTGCAGAACGTAAATAAGGTACACCTGCACCATAAATACCTATGCCAAATTCTTCAGCAAGACCACTTATTAGACTTGGATGGCGCATATCACCACCTGTTTGTCTATATATATACTCAACTACACTTGGATATTGCAGTGCTGCGAACATTGCTAAGATATCAGCAAAAGATTCGTGCAATGCCGATGTATCAATATCACTGCTATATAAATACAGAGGACGGAAGGTATCAAGAATTGCGTGTCCTAGTTCATGCGACACAATATCGTGCGATAAACAAGTCCATACTGGCGCGCGTCGGAAAGGAGAATTAAAGTAGCCAAAATTAAGCGAAGGATTCATTGGGTCATAGTATGCATTCATTCCTTCAAAAGCATGAGGACGAATTATAAGAGGCCCACCATCTTTCCACACAATTGGATGACCAACTTCTTCTTCTACTAAATCTAAAGTGCGACTTAATACACCAAATACATTTACCTGATGAAATGCAGGGTTATCTATTAAACCATTTTGCTCAAAATGTTCAAACGATAAGTCCTCTTGTTTAGACCAGTCAGGACTAGCAAAAACAGGTTGCCCACCTTCATTTGTATCTCGAATTGTAAACCGACTTGAACCTGTTGCAATCAAATAGTCTTTGTCGAGAGGAAATTTGTAGTTACCCCTTAGTTTCGGTAAGCTAGGGTCTTGTAAAAACATCCCAAACGATTTAGTTTTAGGCGCTTCCTTTGCGGCAGGAGCTACAGGTTCGGATGTCGTTGGAAGTACAGTCGTTGTCTTTAGCGAAGTTGTGTCTTCAATTGCTGTTACTTCTTCTTCAGTCTGGGGAATCGAAGTTGTGTCTTCAATTGCTGTTACTTCTTCTTCAGTCTGGGGAATCGAAGCTGTGTCTTCAATTGCTGTTACTTCTTCTTCAGTCTGGGGAATCGAAGTTGTGTCTTCAATTGCTGTTACTTCTTCTTCAGGTGCCATCGAGGCAGAAGTTTCCTTTGACTCTTTCGTTTTTTTTCCCGTTGAAGAAACCTTCGAGGCTGAAGATGTTCTTCTTGCCAATGGACGCTTTTGTGCCGAAGGTTTAGACGTAGAGGAAACTTTTCGAGACGCAGGTTTTCTTCGTTCTGCCATTTTTACACAACCCTTATAGTTTTTAATTTTGCTGAATAAACCGCTTGATTTTATCATCTACTAGCATTTAATTGTTAAAAAAATTACTAAATTTATTAAAAATGTGTAAAAAAATTAACGAAAAGCTGAGATATAAACCTGGTTTTTTACATTTCTTTAGGGCTGGTTTATGAAAACAACCTGAAGAAATCAGATGTTCTAGTCAATATAGATATATGATAACAAACAGTGACTTGATATACAAAACTTTACTTGTTTGTATTGCTGCATTGTTTATGAGTACAGGATTAGATTAAGAAACAATAACTCAAAAGTCAATGTTTTAAGCGCTTGGTGGGTTTTAGAGTGAGTGCAGAAATATGAGCGCCCTTACCCCAAAAAATCTAGTACCTTACCCTATAAATACTCGTGCCCCTACCCTAAGAAAGATTTTAAATTTTTGTTAAGTATACATTTGGACAGTTGAGTACATTATTAATTAATTAAATAAATTCAATAGGCATGTCGTAATCATAAGCATTAAAGGAACCTGATATAAGCATAAAACTAGCACAAGGCTCCTGAATCAGACATGTTTCCACAGACTCATTTAGAATCTCAAAAGCTGCAAATTATTAACATTCCGTTTGCAGAACGCTGGCAAATTTATCACCGTTTACAAGAGTTGACGATTCCTTGCTGGTGTCCAGACGATGGTTCGCTACGAGTGTATATCAACAGTGTCCTTACAGCTATTCTCGTCCGTAGTACTTTGATGCAGTTTTTTGCTAATCGCGCAGAATTGATTGATTGGCTCGAACAATGTTGGCGCCTTTAGGTTTTCAAGCCGCTTTTAAATATATCACTCTTGAGCGCTGTTGAGGTATTTAATTGATGTAATTTGCAATAACATAGTTCTTAACAAAACAAAATGCAGTTACGATACAAGTTACTACAGTTATTTTTACTCATTTTTTATGTGATACCAGGAGGAATTTATCTGAGTATGATAAGTTGTAATAGTAACACAAAGTTCATTAATTTCTTGCAAAATGAAATCAACCTGTCGACGGATGATATTTCAGTGGTACTAAGGCATCCAGAGTCAGAAAATGCTCCTTTTCCGATGTTACTTTGGCAGTATGGTTTGGTTAATATTGAACAGCTAGCACATATTTTTGATTGGCTAGAAAAGCAAGTATTATAAATGCTTATAATTAGGAAAAATTAATTTCCGGCTTATTATGCAAAGTCGGAATTTTCAATTGATACATTGTATTCAGTAAATTTTCAAACTAGAGAGTAAAAATAATTTATAAATAGTTGTATTTATGGTCGGTTAGTATACAGATAAATTATAATTACTAGGCAAAAGTTATATAAAGACATTCGCGGAGGATAAAAATATAAATAATAGTAAAAATATGTATAAATGTATAAAAGTTATACACTTGTTAATACGCTAGCTACTTTGTAATGGTATTTATTAGATGAACCAAATCTCAATAAACGACACTACGCTGCGTGACGGCGAACAAGCTGCTGGCGTTGCGTTTAACTTGCAAGAAAAAGTTGCAATTGCCAAATTTTTAGATGCAATTGGTGTTCATGAGCTAGAAGTCGGTATTCCGGCAATGGGTCATGAAGAAACGTATGCAATTGAAGCGATATTAGATTCTGGTTTAAAAGCTAAACTGCTTGGTTGGAACCGCGCGGTTATTTCTGATATTCAAGCTTCTATAAAGTGTGGATTGAGTCGAGTTCACATATCCATACCTGTTTCAGGAGTTCAAATTGCGGCTAAATTTCAGGGACAGTGGCGTATAACGTTACAGCAACTGAGAAATTCTATTAGCTATGCTGTTGATAATGGACTATGGGTTGCAGTCGGTGGTGAAGATTCTTCTAGAGCTGATGAATGTTTCCTGCAAGACGTTGCATTATATGCTCAAGAATGGGGCGCCTCTAGATTTAGATTTTGCGACACAGTAGGAATACTCGACCCTTTTAGCACCTGCACACGTGTTAAAAGACTTGTTACAGGGTTACAAATTCCTGTGGAAATGCACACCCACAACGACTTTGGACTAGCAACAGCAAATGCGCTCGTAGGTGTGAAAGCTGGTGCAACATCAATTAATACTACCGTAAATGGGTTGGGTGAGCGCGCGGGTAATGCTGCACTAGAAGAAGTCGTAATGGCGCTCAAACGTTTGCACGGAATTGATTTAGGTATAGATACACGCCGACTATTAGAACTCTCCCGATTAGTTGCAACAGCATCTGGTTGTAGCGTCCCACCTTGGAAAGCAATTGTGGGTGAAAATACCTTTGCTCACGAGTCAGGAATTCACACCCACGGTGTATTACAAAACCCCAGCACTTATGAACCGTTTGCACCCGAAGAAGTTGGTTGGGAACGGCGCCTAGTTGTTGGTAAGCATTCTGGACGACATTTACTAATGAACCTGCTAAAAGAGCATGGCATTGTCTTAAATCGCGAAGAAACTCAATCAGTATTAGACGCAGTAAGGCAAGAATCAACTCACAAAAAACGTAGTCTAACTACACAAGAACTATTGAATTTAGCACGTAAATAAAGATAGTAAATAGAGGTATAAAACTATGCAACAATCAGATGAAATGGAGCTACATGAGCCACCAGAATTTGAGATTGGCGATAAAGTTCGTACTCGTAAGCTTCTAAAAAATGATGGAACTTTTCCCGGTCAGGAAATTGGCACTGTTCTTGCTAAGAAAGGAGAAGTAGGTTACGTCGTTAGTATTGGCACGTTTCTGCAAAGCTCCTATATATACGCAGTGCATTTCCTACAGTCAGGGTTTGTCGTTGGCTGTAAAAAAAAGGAACTTGAACTTATCGAAAAAAATCCAGATAAAGAGGCAAACAGATGAAAGTAATGTTACGCGAAAATTCTGCTGGTAAGTTGACAGTGTATGTTCCTAAAAAAGACCTAGAGGAAGAAGTTGTCAAACAAATAGATTCAGAAGCAGGTAAAGTTTTTACCTTAGCAAATGGTTGGGAGTTAGAGTTTTCTAATTTACCCGAGCCTCTCAAAATACCTCAAACCTACGAAGCAAGACGATTAAGTTAGGAGTTGTAGAGACGCGACATGTCGCGTCTGTACAGGAGTTAGGAGTTAATGGCTTCTTTCTGCTAGCAACTAATATCCGACAATTAACTTGAGCTACTTGAAGGTGCTACGCATTACATACCTACTACCCACTACTTACCACCAACTACTTAAAATGGGTGATAACTATCTCAAACTATCAGAATTTGACATTGAAGGCGAATTTTTAGGTTTTGCTGACAATGATTCCAAGAAATTCAAGTATTTACAGTTTGCTTTGACTAAGTGTAATGCCATTACTGCACTTACACCCGGAAATTTAAAAATCAAACTGCCTAAAGAATTACGAAAAGCACTTTCCGGTTCTTTAGTTCCAGGCGCCCATATTCGCGTTATTGGTTATAGTAAATTACACACACGTACAGGTGAAATTAAGCTTAAAGCATATGATGTCATACCTTTGCGTGTCTGTCCTATAAATAAATCATCCCTACCAACCCAACCTGAATGCTCAAAAAAAGCTAAAATTTTGGTATGTCAAGGTTCTGGGTGTCGTAAACGAGGCGCCAAAGAGTTATTATCAAAAATAGAAAAAACCCTTAGTAAAACTAAGTTATCACAAGAGCAAGTATCCGAAGTACGCTCCAAAGTTAAAATTCAAAGTACTGGCTGTTTAAAGAAATGCTCTAAGGCGCCTAACTGTATCGTACAACTTGGTAATAAAAAATTCAGCCAAGTCAAACCTACAGATATTCCATCGCTAATAGAAAATCATCTTGAGTAATTAATTTGCAACGGATACAACGGATGTAACGGATATCACAGATGATTTATCCGTTACATCCGTTTATGATCTGTTGCCCTAACGCGCGCCAATACTTTTTTTAAATCCCTCGCGTTCGCTCATACGCTTCATATAATCCATTACTGCTGGGTATGGACTCAAATCAAGTTTTAACAATAGCGGAATGTAACAAAGGATAGAGCCAACGGCAACATCGGCAACGGTAAACTCATCACCCATAACAAAAGGTTGCTTCTCAAACATATTATTAAGCGTCGTCATCAAACGCGGCATCTCTTTCTCCCTAGCAGTTTCCATGAAAACTCCTGTGAACAAAGTTGAATTCGCAAATAATACCCATTGGTTAAGTACCGCGCGCGCTTCGGTTGATGCGGCACCTGCATATTTTTCAGCAAGGTAAATTAATATTGCCCCTGACTCCCATAATTGAAAGTCACCATCAACTATTCCTGGAACTTTACCAAATGGGTTGATAGCTAGATATGCATCTTGACGATGTTCTCCTGCTGCCAGGTCGAGCATGACTCTTTCATAAGGAACACTGAGTTCCTCAAGATACCATTGAACTATTGAAGCGCGACTACGGGCGCCGGCATATAGTTTTATCATAATAACTCCTAACTCCTGTACGGGCGGGTTTACCTAAGTTTTCAATTACTTACCAGAATATAGGTAAACCCGCCCTCTACTGTACGGGCGGGTTCACTTAAGTTTTCAATTACTTACCAGAATATAGGTAAACCCGCCCTCTACTAATTTGTAAGGTGCGTGACGCTATTAGTTCATTAGTTTTACTTTATGATTGTTATGGCGTCACGCACCCTACCTCCTTAAAGGACTTTGTGGGTGTTTGGGTGCTGTTTAACGTTATCGTCTTTTGTTACGACTCGCGCGGCGTTTAATACACGTTTACGGTCGATGGAGTATTGAAAGTCTTTATAACATGTACCTTGAGGAATAAGAGATTTAGCACTTTCGCGTCGCTTGTAGGTACGCGCGGCAGAAAAAACTCTTTGCTCAAATTCGTCGCTGAATTGGGCTGTAGAGGGAAATTCTGAGGGAATTTGGAAGTTACTACCGTTTACAATACTTCCTAGTGAGGTTCCATAGGCAAATTTATAAGACGTGGGGATTCCTTTTACGAGTGCTTCTAGCGCTGCTGATGGTATAGGTTCGATGACTTCTACTTGATAAACTTCACCGTCTTCTTTGACGAAGCATGTTGCTAAACCTAAAACTATATAGTCGTCGTAGCTCAAGTCGGGGGCGTTGGGATAAGAAGTTCCTGACATAAGAAAAATTTATGAAATCTTAATAAACAAATAGAAACTATTTAACCGAAAATTGAGACTACCAGTTAGGAGGTGGGAATAATAAGAGCGAAGGGTTGAAAGATGACTTTTAACCTGCGTCCTTTAAAATCCCTGTAGAAAGTTGCGCTTATACATCCTTGGGATGGATTTAGAGCAACTTGTGACTCTCACCACTTGCCTAGTCTGGCAGATTGAGGTTTACTTTTCTGGAATTGAACCTAGGGACGAAGTATCTATAAATAGATTCAATCATTAATTGAATTAGAACACGAACACGCGATCTTTTCGCAGTTTATTTCTCGCAAGATACTTCCTCCTCGTAGACAATACCAGATTCATTCTTGATACAGGGGCAGTACCAACACGTTAACCAACAACAATCTCACAGCAGCACCGTAGGCAGGAAGATATGAATACTCACACTTTTCTCGCATCTGATGATGAGCAACACTACTCAAACCAGTTTGTAGCCAACACCACAAACCACGTTCGACATCAAGAAGCCTCGAATAGCGACAATTTTTATGTGGGAGACGGGAACTTACGTTCTTGCGCGCTGCGTTTTGCAAAAGTTGGGGACTACCGCGAAGCTATATCGCTTTTGAATCAAATTCTAAAGCGCCATCCTGAGAACGCAATCGATTATAACAACCGGGGATTGATTTATTATCAATGTGGCGAGAGACAAAAGGCTATCTGCGACTATAACACAGCTATTGAGCTTAATCCGAATTTAGCCAGTGCTTATAATAACCGTGCTAACTATTATGCTGCGACTGGAGATTTAGCGGCAGCACTCGATGATTACGATAAGGCATTAGATTTAAATCCTAGTTACGCGCGCGCTTGGATAAATCGTGGAATTACGCTGCGCGACTTGGGAAGATATGAAGAAGCTATAGATAATTTTGAGGCAGCGCTGTTGTTTGACCAATATGAAGGGAATATTTTAGCAGAACGTGGAAGAACTTACCATCTCTGGGGAGATTGGAATTGGGCTATTGCTGATTATCGTCGTTCTTTAGCTTTATTACCTGCATCGTCTAAACATAATGATGCTCCTGGTTGGCGCCTGCGCTTGCAAGTCGAAAATTGGTTAGGTGAACTTTTGTGTAGTTAATGGCGCCTGTGCGCTAGGTCAGGCAAGATGCCTAACCTACAAGTTAACGTCGATTTAATTCTATAAGCCAAGTATTTAGTTCTTGAGTTCGCTCGTTAGTCATACGCGCGTAGCAATTGATTCGCGTGGTTGGTTCAAGTGTTCCACCTTCATACATACCAGCTTCAAACGCGCAAAATGTATCGCGATGCTTCAACCAGTTCTGGTGTGACGCAACTAAACGCTTTCTTTGACTAGTACTCAGCTTGTTCTGCAATTGTTTATTCATTGAACTGAGCTTTTGACTTGCCTCTTTGTAATTACGTTGCCCACACTCAATCATATCCCTTGTTGTTTGGGGGTCTTTACAGTTCGGAGGTGGTAGCTGCTTTTTAGTTTGCGCTCCGGAGGGTGCAAAGTTTACTCCTAATAAAAAACCCGTGATTATCAATAAGTTCCAGCGCCAGAGCAATTTCATCGTCACTCCTCATTAGCACAGTGCGGTTAAATGTACCAATAATCGTACTTAGAAATATCTAACGATTCACAATTACCTCAAAGTTATATTTGTGACATTTTTTAGCAACTTAATTTTCGTGTAATATTTGTGAGTAAAGCTTATTATATATATCTTTAAAAAACTCCAAGTTATTAATTGTTATTTAAGCGATGAGTAAATTTATACATTATATGCATTCGCATAGCCCCAAAAATAGGTTAAACAGAACTAATTTATTAACAAAGATTTAATTATTTAGTTATGAGTGCTGAGTGCGCTCGTGCTGAGTCCGTAATTAATACTCAGCACGAGCGCACTTTCTACGAGCGCACTATATATTAAGTATGGTAGAAACCGCATGTCATAATTTTGCCACCACAGGTTAAGCTGGAATAGTGTACTATTTTTCAGCGCTATTTATAATAAATTTCGCTATCGGTGTTAATTTTTTATTTCAAGTCAAAAAACTGTAATGCTAGACCGAATTTTTGATAACCTCCACTTTCATTTCAGCGTTGAAGCGTCTATCGTGCTGTTACTGCTGATATTTTTAGAGGCAATACTTTCTGCTGATAACGCTATCGCACTTGCAGCTATTGCTCAAGGACTTGAAGATAAGGAAAAAGAGAAAGAAGCTCTTAACTATGGCTTGGTGATAGCTTATGTGCTTCGTATCACGTTGCTACTTACAGCTACTTGGGTACAAAAGTATTGGCAATTTGAGTTAATTGGCGCCTCTTACCTGCTATGGTTAGTTTTTCAGCATTTCACATCAGAGGAAGACGAAGAGCATCAGCATCACGGGCCTAAGTTTAGTTCCGTTTTACGTGCGATTCCCGTGATTGCGCTTACTGATTTAGCGTTTTCATTAGATAGTGTGACAACAGCCATCGCTGTGAGTCAGGAAACTTGGTTAGTTTTAACAGGTACTACTATTGGTGTGATTACCCTGCGCTTTATGGCAGGTTTATTCATTCGCTGGTTGGATGAATTTATGCATTTAGAAGATGCTGGTTATATTACCGTCGCATTTGTGGGTTTACGCTTACTCCTTAAAGTCATTAACGAGTCACTTGTTCCTCCGCAGTGGCTAGTAATTAGCGCAATTGCAATTATTCTGATGTGGGGATTCTCTAAACGTAACGAACCAAATGAAGTAGAACAAGAACTTCTAACAACACCCGACGTGTTAAAACAGCAGGAAGTCGTAGAGTAAAAGTTGAAAGGGCTGGGTGGGCACTGCCCACCGTACAATTACGCATCTCCGCGCCGACTGTACGGGCGGGTTCACCTAAATTTTCGTTCTGAACGCAGCATATAGATAAACCCGCCCCGACGCGCCGACGCGCCTCCTAACTATACTTATTCGTACAACCAGGCTTTAATTTCCGGCGCCCAGTTAACTAATTCTTCGTCTTTAAACCATAGAGAGATTTCATGAAGTGCGGTTTCAGGAGCATCGGAACCGTGGATAAGATTACGACCAGTATTTACGCCAAAGTCACCCCTGATAGTACCTGGTTCGGAGTTGAGAGGGTTGGTGGCGCCGATAAGTTTACGGGCAGAGGCAATAACACCATCACCTTCCCATACCATCGCTACAACTGGGCCAGAGGTAATAAATTGTATTAAGCTCCCGAAGAAAGGGCGTTCGCGGTGAACGTCGTAATGCGCTTCGGCTAATTCGCGACTTACATTCATGAACTTCAAGCCAACAAGGGTAAAACCCTTAGTTTCAAAGCGGCGGATAATTTCGCCGACGAGTTTACGCTGTACGCCATCGGGTTTTATTGCTAAGAATGTGCGCTCCAAAGCTGTACTCCTCAAATATGGGTAAATTGTGAATTTTCAACGGCAACGAGTCTACCATTGATTATTGACCAATAAAAGTTTATATGAGAAAGTATCTCTCGGTACATTTTCATGGCGCCCTGCGTGCAGTTAAATATTCATCTTCCGATTTACTTAACCTGTTATTAATCTTCTTGAAAGTGCAGGACATACGGTGGAATTTTGTTAAATTTAAGATTCGTGGGTGAATATTGAGGTTTTGTAAAAAATGGGTGTTGAGTCAACTGCTACGACTGATGAGGTGGTCAAACCTCCGTCCAACGGTAAAAAAGTTGTGCTGCATAATTCAAACAATAAGCAAAAACAGTTGCTTTTACCGAGTAGTACGCCAAATACCCCCCGTCGTCACTGGACTATTGAAGATAGTGAAGATTTATATAGGATTGACGGATGGGGACAGCCTTATTTTTCGATTAACGCTGCCGGTCATATTACGGTTTCTCCCAAAGGTGACAGAGGTGGTTCCCTAGATTTATATGATTTGGTGAATGCACTCAAGCAGCGTAATTTAGGTTTACCGTTACTAATTCGATTCTCTGATATTTTGGAAGACCGAATCGAGCGTCTTAATGCTTGTTTTGCGAAAGCGGTTGCTCGTTATAATTACCCTGGTGTATACCGTGGTGTGTTCCCAGTTAAATGCAACCAGCAGCGACATCTTATTGAAGATTTAGTCAAGTTCGGTAAACCTCATCAGTTTGGTTTAGAAGCTGGCTCTAAACCTGAGTTAATGATTGCTTTAGCATTACTCGATACTCCCGGCGCCTTGTTAGTATGTAACGGTTATAAAGACCGCGAGTACGTTGAAACGGCGATGCTGGCAATAAAACTTGGGCAAACCCCAATTATTGTTCTTGAACAGGTTGAGGAAGTTGACTTAGTAATCGAAGCAAACCTTCAGCTGGGCATTAAACCAATTTTAGGTATACGCGCGAAACTTAGTACGCAAGGAATGGGACGCTGGGGTACTTCATCGGGCGACCGTGCTAAATTTGGTTTGAGCATCCCCGAAATTATCCAAGCTGTTGATAAGCTGCGCGCGGCAGATTTGTTAGATTCTTTACAGCTTTTACATTTCCATATTGGCTCGCAAATCTCAGCCATTCATGTAATTAAAGATGCCATTCAAGAAGCTAGTCAAATTTACGTAGAACTAGCCGCACTTGGCGCCAATATGAAGTATCTTGATGTTGGCGGTGGTCTAGGTGTAGACTATGACGGCTCGCAAACGAACTTCTACGCCTCGAAAAACTACAACATGCAGAACTATGCCAACGATATTGTGGCAGAGTTAAAAGATACTTGTAGCGAGCGTGGTATAGGAGTACCAACATTAATTAGTGAAAGTGGACGCGCGATTGCATCACATCAATCAGTATTGATTTTCGATGTTCTTAGTACCTGCGAAGTCCCCCACGAACAACCCGAACCTCCAAAAGACGGTGAGTCCCACATTATTAATTATCTTTGGGAAACTTATCAATCAATCAACAACGAAAACTATCAAGAACTTTATCACGACGCTACCCAATTTAAAGATGAAGCAATTAGCCGCTTCAAGTTGGGAATTTTTAGCCTGACAGAACGAGCGAAAGCCGAACGTTTGTTCTGGGCATGTTGCCATAAAATACTTTACTTAACTCGGCAGCATGAATACGTGCCTGATGAATTGGAAGACCTCGAACAAATAATGGCTTCCATATATTATGTCAACTTTTCGGTATTTCAATCGGCGCCTGATTGTTGGGCAATTGACCAATTATTTCCAATAATGCCCATTCACCGTTTAGGAGAAGAACCAACGCGACGGGGAATATTGGCAGATTTAACATGTGACAGCGATGGAAAAATCGATAACTTTATTGATTTACGCGATGTTAAACCTGTATTAGAGTTACATCCATTTAAACAGGGTGAACCTTATTATCTTGGCATGTTTTTGAATGGCGCCTATCAAGAAATCATGGGCAACCTGCATAACTTATTTGGCGATACAAACACCGTTCACATTCAGCTAACACCCAAAGGATATCAAATCGAACATGTTGTCAAAGGTGACACGATGAGCGAGGTTGTTAGCTACGTGCAGTACGATGCTGAGGACATGGTAGAAAATATTCGTCAGCGATGTGAAAAAGCACTCGAAGAAAAGCGCATTACTTTAGCGGAATCACAAAGGTTACTACAAACTTATGAACAAAGCTTAAGTAGATATACTTATCTTTCTTCGTAAGATTTTGATCCCCCCTAGCCCCCCCTACCGTGTACACATAAGTCTCTTTTTCTTCTCTTTCTTTGTGTTCTTTGTGACGAGCGTGGTTTTTTAAAGAGATAAACCACTTTGAACACAAAGGGCACGAAGGGGGGAAAAGAAGGGGTTATTAAAGATGTGTGTACACGGCAGCCTTATCAAGGGGGGTTGGGGGGGATCAAATTGTTGCAATCAATTACAATTGCTAAATATAAGTATTTGATTACTATACATAACTTTACATTTTGTTGTTAATGCTAATATTGAAAATTAGGTTGAAATAATCATTTTTGGTATATTATCGTCATTTATTGTGTAAATAGAGCTATTAATGAAATGTTTCATTCGTTTAAGTTGAGCAAGTAGTACTTTAACTCTTATAAAGAATTGTTCTTATTTACTTGATAGATAACTCTCTATTATCAAACTTTCATATACTGGATTTATTCCCAATTTTTCATTTCACATAGCGAGGTAGAAGCATGGTTCATACCTACGAAGTGTTCGTTGATGTTGTAGTATTTCCTGACTACACAAGCAACGCCGCGCGCTTAGGAAGTACGCGCTACGAAGTTGATGCGGAATCGAAATCAAAAGCTGACGGGGTGGCATTCACTAAAGCTAGAAGTGACTATCCAACAGCTACTGAATATGACATTAGAGTAACCCGGTTACTAAAATAAAGTAGTAATACCATATATAAATCGTTATGGGCGGAATTATACCGCCCTAAATTTTTTTAGAGGGTAAGGTGGGCACTGCCCACCCTACGCTCCCAAATCCATGATAAGTTTCGTTAACAAATAAATGCGGGGTGCAATACGTTCCAAGTCTATGTATTCCGAGGAACTATGGGCGCCACCTCCTACAGGGCCAAGTGCATCAAGAGTAGCAGTACCAACAGCAGCAGCATAGTTACCATCTGTACCCCCACCACTGCCTTCAACTCCAAGATTAAGTTGAATTTCTTTATATATAGCTTGGGCTTTTTTAACGAGTGCATCGGTTTTAGAGTTAGGAGCAAAAGGAGGTCTTCCTCGTTCTGCGACAACTTTAATTTGGGTACAAGGCAGGAGTTTGTTTTGAGATATCTTTGTAAAGTCGCGTTCTAACCTATCGAATTCAACTGCTTCTAATACTCGCACATCTGCCTGAACTTTTGCAGTGTCTGGAATGATGTTCGCGCGCTCACCTGCTTGAAACAAAGTAAAATTAACAGTTGTTTGTTTGCTTGGGTTGGCAAGGTTCTTCATTTGTAGGGTTTGATGAGCTGCTTCAAGTAAAGCATTGCATCCTTTTTCCGGTTCGGCGCCTGCATGAGCAGCTTTGCCTTTTACCTCAAATCCATAGTTACCAATTCCTTTTCGCCATGAAGTTACTTTATCTTGTGGGGAACCAAATTCTAAAACTAAAGCATAATCATGTTGTTTAGCGATTTGCTTAATTAGCTCTCGCGAACCTCTAGAACCTTTTTCTTCATCTGGATTGATTAAAAAACTTATTTTGCCAAAATTGTTAAAATTTATTTCTTTTAATATTTTGAGCGCTTCGATACCAAGTATAATTCCTCCCTTATCGTCCATTACTCCTGGACCTTTTGCTTTTCCATCTACAATTTTAAATGGACGTTCGGCAGCAGTTTTTTCTTTAAATACAGTATCGGAATGAGCAAGAAGTAATATATTTTTTTTACTTTTACCAGTTCCTTGAATTGTTGCAATAATATTTCTTCCCACACCTGTAGTTGCTTTTGTGGTTTCAATTTGGGCGCCTATTAATTTTAAGTGTTCGATTACAATATCTTCAACCTTTGTAATTCCTTCTGCATAACCTGTTCCAGAATCAATATTAACAAGAGGTTCAAGTTTTTTTAAGAACTCTGACTGAGCCTGTTGAGCTTTTTGATATAAATTCACATTGCGTGCGGCAGTTACTGAATTGAATGGTGAGAGTATTATTGATATAATTATAATCGCTATTGTAAGGATTATTATTAAATTTATCTTGGCATTTGCATGTGATTTCATTGTAATTTACTTAAACATTTAACTACAATTATAAATACTCAAATTTTAGTATTTATTATGTTGAAATTAGTAAAGTTTTGTTAATTATGGCATCAGAGGAATGAACCACTTTGAACACAAACTACTAGTCCGTATCATAAGTTTTGGGGAGTAGACACCTCTCGTAGGTGCGGCAAAAGCCACCATACAACCAGCCAAAATTAATGACACAGACCACTACGCATTGCTTCATATAATGATTTTTTTGTATATTTTTTTACCAAAAATACACAGAGGTCACAACGATAAGAGTTAAGAAAGTTAAAGTTCGGCGCCGACTTGCCATTCGGTGGGTCAGTTTGCAACGGATACAATTGATGTAACGGATAAATTATTGGTTACAAACAAAATCTCGTTCTTTGAAATCAACTATCCGTTACATCCTAGAGTCATCCGTTGCTAATATTTCTACGCCCATTAAAGCCTATTATTCTGTCTAACATACTTGTAGCACTGCGGAAATAGGCTAGAATAGTGCATCGATTTTAAGTTAACATGATTTCACTGCCAGATATCAATATTTCCGCCCAAATCTACGAAAGTGCTAATTCACTTGTATACCGAGGTATGCAGGTGAAAAATAGTCAACCTGTAATTTTGAAACTCCTCAAAGAGGATTACCCGAACAGTAGCGAACTCTACCGCTATCATCAGGAGTACGAAATAACTTCCAGTCTCAACTTAGATGGAGCGATTAAAGCCTATGAGTTGCGAAAATACCAAAACACACTAGTTATGTTGTTGGAGGATTTTGGGGGGGAGTCCTTAAAAATACTATTGGGAAGTCGTTTTTTTTCTTGCTTAGAATTTTTACACCTTGCTATCCAAATTACAGATAATTTAGCTAAACTGCATCAAAAAAATATTATTCACAAAGATATTAACCCGTCTAATATTGTCTTTAATTCTCAAACGCGACAGTTAAAAATAATTGACTTTGGTATATCCACTGTTCTACCCCAAGAAAATACCTATCTCAAAAGTCTTAATGTTTTAGAAGGGACACTAGCTTATATTTCTCCCGAACAGACAGGTCGGATGAATCGGCATATCGATTATCGTACAGATTTTTACTCTCTTGGTGCAACATTTTATGAACTCCTCACAAACAAATTGCCTTTTGAAACCACTGATCCAATGGAGTTAGTCCATTGTCATATTGCAAAACTTCCCGTACCACCCCATGAAATCAATCCAGAAATCAGTAAAGCACTTTCGGCAATTGTCATAAAACTAATGGCAAAAACTGCTGAAGAGCGCTATCAAAGTGCATATGGTATCAAAGCCGATTTAGAAACCTGTCTTGATCAATATAGGGGTGGTAAGATAGAAATCTTTCCGATTGGTAAAAAAGATTTTTCCGTCCAATTTAAAATCTCTCAAAATATTTATGGAAGAGAACAACAAATTGAGAAATTATTAACAGCTTGTGAGCGGGTTCGTCAAGGAAAAACCGAACTCATGCTAGTTTCGGGATATTCAGGTATTGGTAAATCGGCTTTAGTAAAGGAAATGTATAAACCTACTACTTGCCAAAAAGCTTACTTTATTGCTGGAAAATTCGACCAGTTTCAAAGGGATATTCCCTATAGAGCAGTCGCTATTGCTTTTCAAGAATTGGTACGCCAATTACTTACAGAAAGCGTAGACCAAGTGCAAAAGTGGCGAGAAAAAATTATAGCCGCTGTCGGAGTTAACGGGCAAATTATTATTAATGTCATTCCAGAAGTTGAACTAATTATTGGCTCTCAACCTGCCGCTAAGGAATTACCGTCTCAAGAAGCACAAAATCGCTTTAATTTAGTATTTCTAAACTTCATCCGTGTTTTTTGTCAAAAAGAGCATCCTTTAGTCATTTTTTTGGATGACCTTCAGTGGGCAGACTTAGCGACTCTAAAGTTAATACAGATGATAATCACAGATACCGATACCCGATATCTTTTTTTGATTGGCGCCTATCGAGATAACGAAGTCAGCGACGCACATCCGTTAATGACAATATTATCATCAATACAAAAGCAAAGAGTACCTGTCAATCATATTTCGCTTTCACCTTTAACTTTAAATCATGTTAATCAATTAATTGGCGATACCTTAAATTGCAATGGCGCCCAAAAGCCTTTAGCAAAATTAGTTTTTGCCAAAACTCAGGGCAATCCCTTCTTTGTCAATGAATTTTTAAAATTACTTTATACAGAACATCTATTATACTTTGATATTAACCAGAGAAAATGGGAGTGGGATTTAGAGTCAATTCAGCAACGAGACATTACAGATAATGTCGTTGAATTAATTAGGGGTAAAATTAAACATTTACCAGAAGAAACGCAAGAGAGTTTAAAGTTAGCCGCTTGTATTGGCAACTCTTTTGACTTGAAAACTCTCTCAATTGTCAATCAAAAATCCCAGAAAGAGACGGCTCATCAGTTATGGTCGGCTATTCAAGATGGCTTCATTGTACCCATTGGGGACGATTATAAATTTCTGCAAACAGACCGAAATCTAGCTGAGTTAAGTGTAGCTTACAAATTTGTTCACGACCGTATCCAACAAGGCGCCTATCTTCTCATTTCAGAAAACCGCAAAAAATCTATTCACCTCTCTATCGGGCGATTGCTTTTAAATAATATCTCACAACATAATACACAACAAGAGCGTGAAGACACAATATTTGATCGAGTGTTTGATATTGTTAATCAACTAAATTTTGGGATTGAATTACTTGAATCTCAAAAAGATCGTTTGGAATTAGCTAACTTAAATCTCATCGCTGGTAAGAAAGCTAAAGCAGGCGCCGCTTATCAACCCGCCTTTATATACCTAACATACGGCTTAAAATTATTAGCTGTTAATACATGGCAGACACAGTATGATATTACACTAGCTTTATATGTAGAAGCCGTAGAAACAGCGTACTTGTGCGGTCAATTTGAGGAGATGGAAAAATTGATTTCCATTGTACTGCGACACGCTAAAGTACTACTGGATAAAGTAAAAGTTTATGAAGTAAAAATTTCTGCCTATGTAGCACAGCGCAAACTACAGGAGGCAGTTGACACTGGATTAACAGTTCTGAAATTATTGGGAATACGGTTGCGAAAAAAGCCAACTCAGTTAGATATTTTACTCTCTTTCTTAGAGACAAAATTAGTTTTGTTTGGTAAACGAATTGATGATTTGATTCACCTGCCTACAATGATTGAGCCTGAGAAAAAAGCAGCTATGCAGATTCTAAATAAAATAAGTTCTGCTGCCTATATCTCGATTCCTAATTTATTTCCAATAATTGTCTTTAAAGCAGTAATGTTATCGGTAAAATACGGCAATATTGACATATCGGCGCCTGCTTATGCTGGTTATGGAGTAATTCTTTGCGGAGTCTTGGGAGAGATTGAATCGGGTTATCTCTTTGGTAAACTTGCTTTGAATTTGGTGCAGATACTTAATGCCGATCAAGTAAAAGCTTATGTCATCCATATATTTAATTCTTTTATTGGACACTGGCAAGACGCAGGCAAGCATTCATTAAAACCTCTATTGGAGGGCTATAGGATTGGCATAGAAACTGGTAATTTAGAACATGCTGCTTATTCTGCAATGACGTATTGTCAATATTCCTGTTTAATTAATCAGGAATTAGCTTTTGTTGAACAGGATATTGCTAAGTACATTGATGCTGTTAAGAAAATTAACCAAGAGCAAACTGTCCGGAATCTAAGTCTTTACCGACAGGTGGTGTTGAACTTACTGGGTTCTGAGAATCCGTACTGTTTAATTAATGAGAGTTTCGATGAAACGACGATTATACCTCTGGCACTTGAGGCAAATGACTATGGTATATTGTTTGACTTATATAGTTTCAAACATATACTTTGTTACCTGTTTGGAGAGTACCAGCAGGCATTAGAAAATTCTACGTTAGCGGAAAAATATATAGATGGAGGACTAAGCCTGTTGGCTGTGCCAATACTTTATTTCTATGATTCCCTGACTCGGCTAGCCCTTTATCCTTCTGCTTCAAAATCTCAACAAAAACGCTTATATAGTAAAGTAAAGGCAAATCAAAAAAAAATCAAAAAATGGGCGCATTTTGCCCCTCGGAATCACCTGCACAAATTTTATTTGGTAGAGGCAGAACGGTACCGGGTTTTGGGTGAAAATACGAAGGCAATGGACTTGTACGAGCTAGCCATTGTGAGTGCCAAAGAAAATGAATATCTCAACGAAGAGAGCCTTGCTAACGAACTAGCTGCAAAGTTTTACCTCGGATGGGGAAAAGAGAAAATTGCCCAAACTTATTTTAAAGAAGCCCACTACTGTTATACTCGATGGGGAGCAATGGCTAAAGTTAAGGACTTAGAGAAGCGCTATGGGCAATTTATCAAGAATTTCACAACAGTAAATGCCCCTATTGACACGCGCAGCAGTCTACCAAATCGCTCAACTGGCAATCATTTAGAAGAAGCTTTAGACATCGCAACACTGATGAAAGCAGCGAGTGCAATCGCAAGCGAAATTGAGTTGGATAAATTACTTACCACCTTGATGAAAATCTTGCTCGAAAATGCAGGCGCCCAAACGGGGTACTTAATTTTAGAATCTCAGAAAGAACTGCGCTTAGTTGCATCGGGAAATGCAGAAAACGAGCAGATTGCGGTATTGCAGTCGATCCCCATAGAAACTTGTTTGCCTACATCTATTATTTACTACGTTGCCCGCACTAAAGAAAGTATTGTTTTAGGCTCGCAGAAGAATGAAAATCCAAGTTTCCAACAAGATGCTTGCCTTGCAGCGCGCCAGCCTAAGTCTATCCTATGCGCGCCTCTATTGAATCAGGGACTATTAGTTGGCGTTGTTTATTTAGAGAATAATTTAGCCCAGAGGGTATTCACACCTGAGCGATTGGAAGTAATTCAACTGCTATCTACCCAAGCAGCAATCGCTCTTACCAATGCTACCTACAACCAAACCCTAGAAATTAAAGTGCAAGAACGTACAGATGCACTAATAAAAGCTTCCGCTCAAGCTGAAGCAGCTAATCTTGCCAAAAGCACTTTCCTAGCTAATATGAGTCACGAACTGCGAACTCCCCTAAATGCAATTCTCGGCTTTTCTCAACTAATGAGTCAGGACACAAATATCTTACAATCACAACTTGAGAACCTCAATATTATTTATCGCAGCGGACAACATTTACTGACTCTGATCAACCAGGTGCTTGACTTGTCGAAGATAGAAGCGGGACGCATGACAAAGAACGAAAATAACTTCAACTTCTATACAATACTTGCAAATGTGGAAGATATGTTTTCTTTGAAAGCAAAAGAGCAGGGCTTAAAGTTACAATTTGACTGCGCTGCTGATGTCCCTAAATACATTTGTACGGACGAATTGAAGTTACGGCAAGTGCTGATTAACTTAATAAGTAATGCCATTAAATTTACGACTTCTGGGAGCGTGTTAGTAAAAGTAAAAAGAGAAGATTCCTTAGAGTCAAGAATTATTAGCTTTGAAGTCAAAGACACGGGAGTTGGGATTAGCGCGAACGAACTGGAGAACCTATTCAAACCCTTTGTACAAACGACATCAGGGCAAAAAATGCAGGAAGGAACGGGATTAGGATTAACTATTAGCCATCAATTTGTTCGTTTGATGGGGGGTGAAATAACTGTTATCAGTAACGGTAAAATTTTTACTCCTGGTGCTTCTAGGGAATTGAAGGACGACACAGCAACAACAGAAGGCACAACGTTTAAATTTTACATTCAAGTAGCAATTGCTGATACCGACGTTATTGACACCCAACCCCATCATCGCGTTATTGCTCTTGCTCCCAACCAACCAGAATATCGCATACTGGTGGTAGATGATAATGATTACAATCGGCAACTATTAGTTAAACTTATTAAACCCCTTGGTTTTGAAGTCCAAGAAGCTAGTAACGGTCAACAAGCCATTGAAATTTGGGAATCATGGTTTCCCCATCTCATCTGGATGGATATGCGAATGCCTGTGATGGATGGTTATGAAGCAACTAAACGCATTAAAGGCACAACCAAAGGTCAAGCTACTGTAGTTATTGCCATCACAGCCAGTGTCTTAGAAAAAAAGGCGGTAATTTTATCGGCTGGGTGCGATGATGTTGTGCGAAAACCCTTCCACAAAGAAACTATTTTTGATGTAATGACGAAATATTTGGGAGTTGCTTATATTTATCAAGATGCGGCGCCCCTAACCCTACCTTGTCATGGAAGCGTAGAATCGTTAAACCTATCGGGTGTACTAGCGGCTATGCCCAAGAGATGGATTATCAAATTGCATAAAGCTGCTCTTGATGCTGATTCGGCATTAGTTTCTCGACTGATTGAGGAAATTCCTTCATCCCACACTTTAGAATTAATGACTCTCAGGGATTGGGTTAATAAGTTTGAGTTTGAAAAGATTTTGGATTTAACTGAATCGTTAGTAGGGAAACAATAAACAAGAAGCGCGCTCTAGCAACGACTGCTACGCCAAAAAACTATAGTCGGGGCTATTTATTAGGCGAATTTTTGAAAGCATGGGCAAGGAAGTTTATTTTCGTCAATGCTTGAAGCTGCTTTATTTCTGTAACTGGCGGACGGTAACTGAGCAGCCATCTCCCAACTTAACAGCAATCAAGTAATACCATTCCTGAACATCATCATTTTCCAAATAGAATTCTTGCTCCAGTACTTCTCCTGTTTCAACTACCTGCACTAATAAATCAAATAATCTTGGTTCGATTTGACTAAATAGCGTTTTCTGCACCGACTTACCCGTAATATCCTCTCGTTTTTTTCCAAATAATTTAGTAATTGCCGGATTAACTACCAGACAGCGAAAGTCTTCGATTTCTCCATTAGTCACATTTCTTACTGCCTGCATAGCTACAATTCCATCCTGGGAGTTGTTCAACACACTGGCAAGTAAAGCGCGCGATTGGTAGAGAATTTCTACAGTTTGTTGATGTCGCGCAATTTCCTGTCGCAACTGGTGTTTTTGTTGTTGGATAGTTAGTTGAGTTTGAATCCGGGCAAGTACTTCTTCTGACTGAAAGGGTTTTGTAATATAATCTACTCCCCCAACTTGAAAGGCTTTAACTTTATCACCAATTTCGTCTAGAGCGCTTAAGAAAATAACGGGAATTTCCAATGCTTCTTCGTCGGCTTTCAGGGTTGAACAGACTTGATAACCATCCATTTCTGGCATTTTAATATCCAGCAAAATAACATCCGGTGGGTTATTACTAATTGTTCTTAATGCCATTTTGCCGTTAGTGACACTACGAACTTTATAACCTTGTTTGGTTAACATTTCTGTTAAAATTCGCAGGTTTTCTATCAAGTCATCAACAATTAATATATTACCTTTGGAGTATGAATTTTGATTTTGGTAACTTTCTTCTGTTTTTCCAGAGGCGAGAGTAGGTACAATATTTTGCTCTTCGACTAAATTACGAAAGTTATTTTTAGTTACTTTTTCCCCAACTACATCTGAAATGCGTTGCCACAACAAGGCTGCTAAATCCTTAATATGCCCCACACTTAGGTATAAGCTGTCGGCAACACTGCTATAGGTTTCGTTTTCCCAAGCAGCTTTTAAGATTTCTTTTTCTGGCAGAGCCAGTTGTTTGCCTGTCTTGGCTTCAAGAATAACTTCTACAAGTTGCAGTGCTTCTTCAAAGGTCATGAGCCGATAGATATCACCTAATTAGGCTTTTTATTGTTGTATTTCGCACATTATTGTACGAGGAGTTAGACCATATAGTCCAGAAAACGATTGTTTGTAGTGTTGGTGTTGGGATGAATCTTAGTATACGTCAACTAAATGGCATTTAAATTAGCTGACTATTCGACTTTTCGTATCTGATGCGAAACAAGGATTCTTGCTTAAGAACATATATAACAGTAATAATACGTAAAAAATTATATTTTATATTTAATTTAAGTGTTAATACGGTGATTGCTTTGATTGCGTTTTTAACCGCTAAAATAAGTCTAACTTCCTCAAATTCAGACTTTTCCGACTTTACAATCCGACTTTTCCGACTGACGATACTTTTAATGAGAGTGATATTAGATACAGTGAGTAATAATCCAAACCGAGTGTATTGTTAAGTAATTTAAATATCAGCAAGATTAGTACAAAACACACCCAAATTTTATGAATATTTATAAAGAGCAATCTACTGGATATCAGCTGTTAGCTGGACTAAAAATTCTTGTTCTTGAAGATGAACTAGACAATTTAACTTTGCTTTCATACATCCTACAAGTAGAAGGCGCCGGAGTAATTGTTGCAAACTCAGTTTCTGAGGCTGTAAACCAACTACAATGTCAGTTGATTAATGTTGCGCTTATCAGCATAAAAGCAATCGAGAAATATATATCTATTAAAAATATAAACATTGCGGATATAGAAATACCAAAGTACATACCAAAAATAGCTATGGTAGATAGCGTCAGACACTCTGATTGGAGGAGTATTCGAGACTTAGGCTGCTGTGCTTGTTTATCTAAACCGTTTTACTATGATCAAATTGCACCTCTAATTATCGGGGCGCAAGAAGTAATGGAATTACATGGCAATTGTGTATAAATTATAAGAAGTAGCATTAAATAATATAGAAACCGTAAATTTACGGTTTCTATATTTTTATTTTTACTGAAGGATTTGGTGCGTGACGCTACAAGTCTTATAACTACGTTGAAATTCTTTCTCGCGCGTCACGCACCCTACTAAGAAGCGGAATTTCCTAAAAGTTCTGCGATAGCTTGACGTTCTGCTGGTGTTTGAACTGGGGGGTCTTGACGCGCGTCGGTGATTAACCAGTCTAATTGCGCTTCTTGAACATCAATGGTGGCGCCAGTTTTATCGACGCAGTAGCGACCGAATACAAGTTTATCAAGTAAGCGAACACCAGGGCCAAGACGCGACCATTCAAAAATAACGCTATTTTCTACTGTTGCACCGCTGCATATCCAGCAGTTAGGGCCAATCATTGCTGGGCCGATGATTTTGGCGCCGTCTTCGATTTTGGTCATGCCACCAATGTAAACTGGGCCTGTAATATCTACTTTGTCCCAGTTAATCGCGACGTTTAACCCAGTGAAAATACCAGGCGCCACTTCATGACCGGGAATTTGGACGTTTTTGATTTCTCCTAATAGTACACCACGAATCGCGCGCCAGTAATCGGGGACTTTACCAATGTCAACCCATTCAAAATCCATCGGTTTGGCAAAAAATGGGGCGCCGATTTCTACTAATTTCGGAAATAACTGTCCACCGATATCATATTCAACACCAGATGGGATATAATTTAAAACCTCTGGTTCAAAGATATAAATACCTGTGTTGATGTTGGTGCTAAGTGCTTCTTCAACCGAAGGTTTCTCTTGGAAAGCTTTAATGCGACCATCTTCTTCAGTTACAACCACACCATAACTAGAAACCTCTTCACGAGGAACAGTCTTGGTGATAATCGTAGCAATTGAACCTTTAGAACGGTGCCATTTTACAGCTTCGGTCAAATCCAAATCAATTAGCGCATCACCACACAATACTACAAACGTATCATCGAAAAACGGCGAGAAGTCTTGAATACGTTTCATCCCTCCCGCTGAACCAACCGCTTCTCCAATTAAAGTACCGTCAGCAATTTTGCCTTCAAAAGAATAAGCGATTTGGACACCAAACTTTTGACCGTCCCGGAAGTAACTTTCGATTTCCTCCGCTAAATGGCTAACGTTGACCATAATTTGGTCAAACCCGTGTTGCCGTAATAGTTCTAGCAAAAATTCCATCACTGGCTTTTGCAAAATAGGAATCATCGGTTTGGGAGTGGTGTAGGTAATAGGGCGTACACGTGTACCTTTACCTGCTGCTAGAATCATCGCTTTCATATATGTTTTTCCCTCTTTATTCTTCAGCCAAAAACTTGTTGACTTTGATGTTCATGATACTTAATCATCTGTTTATTTTTACCCTAAGTCATCCTGAAAAGCACGGATAACGGTGTTCAAGCGCTTGATGTAACCATAAGTTTAAATATGAATGATGACGATTAAATAGGCCATCCTTCCAATTTACCCAGATTTTGGTGACTGATGTATCTAAATTTAGATTTCTGCTAACTCGCTGCATCAATTGGTTTATTTGTACTCACATCTGTAAGTAAGCGAATTTTGACATCAGTATAAAATTCTTCCTGATATAACTCCACCTTTGACTGGGCAGACAGTAATAACAGTGCCCAAAACACCCCGACTGTTTCGCCATTGGGTTGATTGTGATGACCCGATAAAGTTTTAGCTGGTTGTTTGGCGTTTTGCCAAAGCGCGACAAGTTGGTCTAAATCTACCCACTCTTTGTCTAGCGATAGCTCATTTGCCGAACGGTATAATAGCTGTTCGAGTTCAAGAGCGACTTCAGTCAAGTTTTCTTGGTGTGCTAATTCCAACGCTTGCCGCATTGTTCGCACGTTATTGCCCGCGTTACGAGTGCGAACAGGTAGCTTGACTTCTTTATTAAGCTGAACTTTTTTAAGCTGTTCAGCCATTATATGTAGCTGTTCGATTAGTTCCGGAAGCGTAACGCGACGTTTCGATGGTGGCATTGCTGCTGGACGACGACGCAACGCACGCTCTAATGGTAGTCGAGCGGTTCGTAGCAGTGCGTTCTCTTCGTCTGGAAATTCATCGAAATTAGTTTCGAGTTCTTCTTCGACCGCTTGTAATTGCGTTAGGGTATTGGCTTTAAATAATACCAACATCGAAGCTGAAAGAAATGCTTGTCCTGACCTGGACAAGTCGGTTTCATACCCTCGCGTTGCTTCTTTTGCCATTAGTTCGAGAAAACGGTCTATTACATCAATCACCTGCACATCCCAAGGGTCTATGTCCCCAGCTTCTGCTTGGTGAATGAGTTGTGTAATTGTCTCTAATAGCTCGGAGGCATCCATTAATTAGTACAAACTATATTTTCTCGTTTTATTGTTGACGCTTGCGCCGCAAAACGTTTGTGTTATTCACTTACCATACTGGTTATCACCATATATTTATAGAGATGTAACACTCGTTCGTTGCCAATATTAGTTGATTAACGCACAAGTATTACATGATTACAGCACAAATATTATAAGAAAAGTTTTTTTCAGGCAAGTATTTTATGATTATATTGCCATCTAAGTATTTGTGACATTAAATACAGCTTTTTAGTGAATACTTACATAAAATTAAGCTTTGCCCAAATACTGGTTAAAATAATTACACGTACAAAATTTACTTATCTTCGAGTTTACTAGTTTTGAAAGCATCATAAGTGCCCTTGATTGTACCAGCGATAGGGATAGCTACTATAGTTCCAAAAAGCCCTGCGATTTCAAAGCCCATTAATATTGCCACAAAAATCCAGAGTGGATTTAAGCCAATAAAATTACCAATTAATCTTGGCGCCAGGAAATTATCCTTAACTTGCTGCATAATAATCGAGGCGAGTCCGACTTGGAGGCCAAGACTCCAGTTTTGCAATACTACAAGCAGTGTAACTAAGCCAATACCCAGCGTTGCTCCAATTACAGGAACTAGTTGCGAGATACCAATAACAATTGCAAACAACAAAGCAAACGGGACTTGCAAGACAAGAAAAATAGGAATTACGCTAGCCGTCATAAACAAAGCTAGCAAAATTTGACTGAGAAAGAAGTAGTGAAAATTGAGCAGTATGGATTTAGTGAGGGGCGCGCGGATATTATCGGGTAAGAGACTGGATAAACCAAACCAAACAGTGTCTCCATAAAGCAGCATGTAAAACGCCAGCACAATCACTAATATAAAGTCTAATATCCATAACACTATTGAAGAAGCAAAACCAACGGCGCCGGAGGCTACCTGCTGTACTGTACCTTGAATATAAATCTGGATATTGTTATTGATTTGCTTGCTAACAACAGTAAAATCTAGAGGTAAACGCCGTTCTCTTGCCCATTTCTCTAAATTTAGTAGGTTTGATTGGCTCTCAGTCAGTAAATTGGGTATTTTGTTGAGTAGCTGTGTGGCTTGGTCAATTATTACGGGTACTAATGTCACACCCAGTATCACAAAAACCATTAATGTAATCAGCAAAACGAGAATTACTGCTTGAGTGCGGTTCAGATACGCGCGTTCAAAAAACTTAACAAGGTAGTTAAGCAAGAAAGCTAGAATTGCTGCAACACTCAAAATAGTGATTGGGTGCTGGAAAAAGTTATACAACTGCGACAGTATCCAAACATTGAGAGCGATGATAGGACCGCTCAGACCGTAAAATAGAAGATTTTTAAATGTTGCTGGGCGGCGCATATAGTAGTAAGGGCGGGTTTAGATAAATTTCCCATTATTTACCAGGATATTGGTAAACCCGCCCGTACAGTCGGCGCGGAGTTGGGATAAATTTCCCATTATTTACCAGGATATTGGTAAACCCGCCCGTACAGTCGGCGCGGAGTTGGGATAAATTTCCCATTATTTACCAGGATATTGGTAAACCCGCCCGTACAGTCGGCGCGGAGTTGGGATAAATTTCCCATTATTTACCAGGATATTGGTAAACCCGCCCGTACAGTCGGCGCGGAGTTGGGATAATAAATTTGTAGGTGCGTGAATTAATCACTATCATAAATATTTTTAGGCAATTGCAAATCTAAAAGCCTCGGAGCGCGCTTGGATAAATAACGCCTTTATACATAAAATATGAGAGGAGCGTGAAGGAGTGTAGATGGATAAAAGCATAGCAGACCTACGCAAAGACTACACTTTACGGGGTCTTCACGAAACAGATGTTGATATTAACCCTTTTGTACAGTTTAAACGATGGTTCGACGAAGCTCGCGCGGCACAGCTTCCTGAACCTAACGCGATGACGCTAGCGACTACCACACAAGACGGTCAACCATCAGCACGAATTGTACTGCTGAAAGATTTTGATGCACGAGGTTTTGTTTTTTACACTAACTACAACAGCCATAAAGGGCAAGAATTAGCAGAAAATCCCCAAGCTGCACTCGTGTTTTGGTGGGCTGAATTGGAACGTCAAGTACGAGTATGCGGGCATGTAGAGAAAGTATCAGAAACAGAATCAGATACGTATTATTACAGTCGTCCGATATCGAGTCGGCTCGGCGCCTGGGCATCAAACCAAAGCGAGGTTATAGAAAACCGCGAAGTTTTAGAACAGCGTTTTGAAGAGTTGCAAAGTAAATATTTAGACCAAGATGTTCCACGTCCCACGCATTGGGGTGGGTTACGAGTTATTCCTTATGAGATTGAATTTTGGCAAGGGCGCCCAAGTCGTTTACATGACCGCTTGCGTTACACTCTGAATGAAGAAAACGGCAGTTGGAAAATCGAACGCTTATCACCGTAATTTATTTGGGGCAAATAGACGCGCGCAGTTTATTTAAGAATTTAGAAGGCGCCAAAACTGGAGTAATTTTTTCGTACTCTGGTATAACCGACCAATCATATTGACGCAGCAGATGGCTCAAAATAATTTTCATCTCCATTTGAGCAAACTGGAAACCCAAGCAACTGTGAGGCCCATGACCAAAACCAGCCAATGCAAAAGGATATTTTTTATCTTCTTCTCGTGGAGGAGCAAAACGGTCTGGGTCGAAGCAGTCAGGATTTTGATATATTGACTCCATGCGATGAGTTAGCATTGGCGATACAACTACGACCCAACCAGCCGGAATTTGATAGCCGTTATATTCTATATCTTTAACTACCCCGCGCGGAATACCATAAAGTGGAGGATACAAACGTTCTATCTCCTTCAGCACATTGGTCATTTGAGTAAGTTGCTTAAGATGTTCAACTTTAAGTTCATCACCAGCTACTTGGTTTAATTCCTGACGCAGTTTACTTGTCCACTCTGGGTGAGCAGCTAATTCAAACATCAACCAAGATAGTAAGGTCGCTGTTGTTTCATGTCCTGCTACAAGTAATAATAAAGTTTGCTCGATTATTTCTGAATCACTCAAACGTGACCCATCTTCACCAACTGCGTTCATTAATAAAGCGAGGACATCCGAATATTCTTTTGAACTATCTCGGCGCCTGTTAATAGTTTGACGTAAATATTCGTGTAATTTGCGGCGCGCGTTTTGAGAGCGGCCGTATAAAGTTAAAGGATTATCCCAACGTAATATAGCTAGTTTGCCTGCTACAAGTTGCGTGAACCAATCACAGGTTTTTTCAACTTCTTCGATAGTTTGCGTGCCCAAAAATAAACGACTGGCAACAATTAAAGTCAGCTTCCGAAAATCGGATGCCAAGGGAATAACACCGCGTGTACCCCAATCTTTGATATATTCTTGGACTATTGAGTTGATAACATCAAAGTAAGTAGTTACTGTTTTAGAGTGAAACGCTGGATACATCAACCTACGTGCAACTGCATGTTCGGCGCCGTCTTGCATCAAAAGTCCATTACCAAATATTGGCTCTAAAAACCACCAACCTAAACGTGATGAAAAACAATCTGCCTGTTCTTTAAATACAATAGAGTTAGCTTCCGTACCAATTAAAAACGCATACTTTTTACCTAAAACACTTGTTTTAAACATATTACCGTGGCGCCTAAATTTATCCCAGTAGAATAATTCTTCCCCTGCAAATAGCCCCAAAGCTTCTCCTAAGAAAGGTAAGCCAAAGTTTCCAGGTAATGATTCAGCTTTTTTTAATTCAATGATTTGTTGAATCGTCATTTTTGTGTCCTTAACAAAAAACGCAGAAATTTGCGAGGATAATTATAGAGAAACAGGTCACAAACAATTAAGCTTAGTTGAGATGGAAACGTAACTGCAACAGGAAGATACAGCTATGAGTCAAGAAGTTGCTACCTCTGTGTCTCAGCAAGAGACAATAACTCAACTTGTCAGTTACTCTGCCCAAGTAGCAGAGCAGTACTATCGATTAATAATTATTCCATACCAAAGTACTTCGCAAATAAACTTCCAGCAGATAGCTGAGGCTACTAACAGTGGATATATCAATGTTAACCTTGAATTGAGTCGGCACCTTTTGGAGTTGACACAACGGCAGCGCGCGTTAAAAACTGAAGAGTTATTAAAGAAAATAGTCAGTGATAATGATAATGAAGTAATTTTCTTAGAGCATCTAGAAATTTTGTTTGATGTTTCCCTTAAACTTAATCCTCTGGGTGTCTTCAGAAATTAGCCCGCAATCGCATCATAGTCGCAGTATGGAATGGTAGCATTGAAAATAATAATCTGATTTATGCTGAACACAGGCATCCAGAATATAAAATTTATCCCGTAGACGGCTTTTTAGCGGTTAGTCTGTAGCATTGTTATAGAAATTATCAAAAATTATACCCGTAGAGACGCGATTAATCGCGTCTCTACAACGCACAAATTTTATGAATGATTTAGGATTGCTATATAAAATTAAAATATCTATAAATCATCCAAATTATCAAGAAGTTCTTGCCAGTCTTGAACTTGCATTCCTACGCTTTCAAACCGTGATATGTGATTAAAATTAGTGGTTACTACTATAACCTCATCAAAATTATTTAACTGGAGAATTGCTTGCGCTGCAAGAATAACATCTCCATCTAAACTATCGTTACTGGCTGTGGGCTGTCCCTCGGTTCTTATATTTGCCCAAAGTTCTGCTGCTGTCCTCATTGTATCCGTATCAAGCGGTATCAAGTTATAGCGAGCTAGCTGATTTAATCTATTTATACTTTTGTTTCTTTTTAATCTCAAAAGTTCACGCCGCACTTCGTAGTCAGCAATTTCAGGAACTCGCAGTTTATTTGACTGCTCCTGTAACATCTTTAACCACTTAGTAATTTTTGAGTCTCTTTTCGGATGGACAACTTGTCCCAATGGTCCTGAATCCAGCAAAACAGCCCTGGTCATGAATTTTTTTATATAGAAAAACGATTATTTTTTAATCCTTCCTCAAGTAGAGGATAGGTTTCCTCATCATAATCCGATTCATCTTGCATCCATTCAGAAACAAGCTTATTCACATTTTCGATGGAATCATTTTTTACCTCTTTTTCTTCAAGAAGCTGAACATAAATGGCGGCAAATACTGGGCTTATTTGTTTGCTCAAATGAGAGATTATCTCATGATTGCCATTACTTGAAATATTCTTTTTCTGAATTAACTCATCCACTTTAACTCTGATCTCTATTAATTCTTTAAGAGTCAAGAGTTCTAACTGCTGGTCAATCAAGTAGAGCGGTGATGTATCATGCATAGTGTCAGCCCAAAAACTCTATATCCATTCTATCTGTTTTTGACAACCATGTGTCTGTCCCAACACGAAATTACCGCGTTGAAAATTTATCGGCAAAGAGTTCGTCGTTTCCAGATGATGAGGTATCCACACAGAACGAAAAGCTTCTCATCCACTAAAACCTTTATTCACTGAATGCTTACAGACTAAAAAAAGCCTAGCAAAGGGTAAATTAGAAAAATTATTAGAAACGAGAAATAAGATTGGTCATGATTTAAGAGGTTTGAATGAACTTAGTGCTATCACCACTTTAAATATAGAAAATCCATTAACAACTCTTGAGGAAGGACTGCAAGGAATTTTACCTTTATGTGAGTTACCTTTATTTTTAGTTGATACTCAAAGACCAATACGTAAGGTTAACCATATTGTTCGCTTTGTTTTAATGGGAGAATCAAATGAACCCATGCCAGAAGAATTTGCTGTCTCTGACTTTTTCTCCGATGATAAAAAACTTTATGTTGGCACAACAACAGGCGCCCTTTTGGTCTATCCAATGTTAATATGGGGTTTGGAGAGAGATAGAGCCGCACAAAGTCTTTACTTAATAGATAAAGTTGCTAACGATAGTCTTATATACAATTCCTTAGCAGCTTTTAACCCACCTAATGAACCAATATTGCCGCAGGATTTATTAAGGGTGCTAGATGGTGAGCTTGTGCCAATTGAAACAATTACTTTCCATGATGGCAGAAGTTTTTTAGAAGCTTGGGGGGAAAAGCGAAAGCTTATGATTACAAGTACATTAAATTTTTATCAAAATATTGACTGGACAGCTATACAAGAAAACTATGACTCAACTTGGTAATAGCCTTGGTGAATATATTTTAGATCAAATTGATAGTCAAGAGTCTGATGTATATTTGGCATCTACAGTGGAAGATGCTGATTTTTTGGCTAAGGGTATATTAACTAGTTTAGAGAATAGGTTGTCTCAAGTTGCTTTTGCATGTTTTTGGAATCAACGTTTTTCTCCTTTTGAAATAGAAGATTTAAAAGTTGCTCCTATTTTCAAGAAATATCAAGAACCGACTAAAGGTAAAGTTAAATATTTAATAGTTGTTAAATCAATTATTTCAGGTGCATGTGTAGTCCGAACAAATTTAGTTAATCTTATTCAAAAAGATGATTTATATATCGAAACTCTCATCAACCCAGAAAGCTTAAATACCAAAGTGGAAGAAGTTGTGAGTCGAGTCCAGCAACAACTAGCAACAGCTAAAGAAAGTTCAGCTATCTATAAAACTAACGAAAAATTAGATACTGGCGCCGCACAGCAACTTATCGACCATCCCATCCCTCACTGGGTGGAACGCATGACTATTAATTACTTAAAAGCACATAACGGTATAGCCCAGAAAAATAAAACATGGAATCTCACGTTACCTACAGGAGAACAGTTAGATAACGTAGTATTTACCGCAACAGAAGCAGCAACGCTACCCTCGGCAACACATTTAACTTTAGAAGACGCGCGCATTCGGGGAATAGTGATGGCAAAAACTAGCTTTGCTCAAGGACAACCTATCCCTTGTATCACAATTTCAACATTACCCGCTGATGTGAACGGTTTCTGGTCATTGTGGCGCCTGACTATATATACCGAAAATTGGAATCAACAGCGTATAATGCCTTTGTTTCTGCATGATAGTGGACGAGTATTTTTACCTACAGCCCGCTACATTTGGGAACAGTTGCTAAGTGTAGAAGTAGAGATTCAAAAATAGTGCGGCTCGTTCTCAGAAGGAACCCCTAGAAATTAGGGATGTATGGCTGAGGTGTGTTTTTGAAAGTTAATTTCAAAACGTATAACTGTTTTTATCGATGTAGGTGAGCCAAGTAACCTAGAAAGGCAAGCCCTACCCTTGAGGAGACAAGTGACCCCCTATCTGCCCACAGTGACCATACTCGGAATTATGGAGCTTCTGTTGCTGGGAACAGGACGCAATCAGTTGTAAAACAAGCAGGTAACAACACTGGCGTTAAAGGGAAGATGGCACTGGGTAAACAAGTCCTAGAAAAGTGTCTTAGGAATCGAGCTACAACCTGAACAACAAATGTAGACTTCATCCTCTATATTCTCACAGCATCTTTGTTTTAATAGCTGTAATCTCCGAGGAGAGGATAGGCTTTTAGGGACTGCCCTAAACCATCAAAACAATCGTACATCACGACATCTGACCACGGCAACATCGAAGCAACTGGTATTGGGCAACCATTAGAAGGCGCCATTGCCGATGTACGAGGAGAACGTGTAAGAGTTTACCCAGATAAACTACTTCGTTCTTTAGTTAAAAACGAATTTGCTACAGCTATCGAGTGGCAACTAGGACTACCACCGCAATACTTCCCACTTCTAGCACCCAGGCGCCAAGCATTCATTCGACAAGGAGAAAAAATAGTTGCTCATGGTAGTACTTGTGTAGAGGAATTAATAGTACCATTTATAAGCATTTATAAATAAGACCAAATGAACAGGCGTTATGAAGTTGGTTTTAGTCAGCGTATTCAGCTAGAGTGGTTGGAACTCACAGCCAACCTGTTTCTTGCTGGTTATACACGCCGTGAAATACAAGCAGCGCTAAATGATTTTTTGCTCGATAAACTTTCTGTTGGTAGCGAGAGTAAATCTAGCGGTCGCTGTAAAGCAATTTCAATACTTTCAAAAATATGGGTTACAGTACCAGCAAAACTGGCGCCGTTACGAGATGAAGCATTAGAATTTTTACAAAATACTCCTAAAGAACAACATCTACCCATACATTGGGGGATGACGATGGCTGTTTATCCATTTTTTGGCATTGTCGCAGAACATACTGGAAGATTGCTGAGACTACAAGGTTCATTTGCTGCACGTTCGATACAAAGACGCTTACAAGAAAAACTCGGTGAACGGGAAACAGTATCGCGCGCGACGAACACGTGTATTACGCTGCTTTGTTGATTGGGGTGTGCTACAAGATACTAGCGAAATAGGGGTATATCAACCACGATTAACACAATTAATTGATAATAGAAAACTGGCAGCATGGTTAGTAGAAGCTGCTTTAGTTGCAAGTGATTTTGATTCTCAAGCTTTAAGTGTAATTAGCCAAACCCCGGCATTATTTCCATTTATTATTAATTCGATTAACCCTAGAGATTTTGAGACTAATCAAAGACTTGAATTTTTCCACCAAGGACTAGATGAAAGAATGGTGATGCTAATGCATTAAGGTTGAAGTTAGTCAGATAGTTTACTTTTAAATTATATAAGGGGGCAGTTCGGGATGCCTGTTCAACAAGAGATTCAGTTAATGATTTATGACCCGACAAAAGAGGAGATTTTAGAATGGAAAAAATAGAGTTATACCGGATGTATATTCAACAAGTACTAACCGATTATGTCAATGAAGGTTCTTCTGATAGTGAAGTTAGATCAGAGCTAGTTTTTGATACTGTACGTGACCATTATCAAGTAGTTTATGCAGGGTGGGAAAACAGGCGCCGTATGTATGGATGTGTTTTACATTTGGATATTATAGATGGAAAAATTTGGATTCAGCACGATGGAACAGAGATTGGGATGGCAAATGAGTTAGTTAGATTAGGAGTACCAAAAGAAGATATTGTTTTGGCTTTTAATGAACCACTTGTTAGGCAATATACGGGTTTTGGGGTGGGTTGATGTTGGATGTTGGATGTTGGATGTTGGGTTACGCGCGTGCGCGCTTCACCCAACCTACGTTATGATTGCTCGGTGGCTACTGGTTGAGCAAATTGTATTCTGGGATCGGGGAGTAAATTGTAGCGGATGTATATTCCGAGGCTAACTAATAAGATAATTATTAAGGCGCCTATACCTAGTGGACTTGGAAGCCAAAAGACGACTTCGATGTGGTTAAGTTCTCCTGGGTTTAGGCGCCAAGTTAATTGTTTGCCGTTGGTTTCGGGTACAACTGCATTCTCTGTTTGTTGGTCGGTTTGTTGAGTAGTATTATTAATTTTGGCGCCCCACGGTGTTTTGAGACTAAACTGTAGGTCTAAAATTGAGCCTGCATTTGCTAGCACGTTACCATTATTGGATATTAATGCCAGCGAACTTAAATCTAAGTCGTAAATTAACTTGTTCCGAACTAGTAACAGAAAGTTGTTCTGGAATAGTAGTATATTCGATTCAATTTTTGGTAAATCTGTATTAACGTCTTTGTATTTACCTTTTTCATTTAGATTAGGGTTGAAGAATTGATTAAACTTTGTTTGTAATTCTTCGGCATTGTTAAAAGGTATTGTGACGACAACTTCTTCCCTAGAAAGGCGCCGTGTTTTACCATCAAGTTTACGCGCGCGACGTTCAATACTATCTAACCATTCATATACTGAGTCGCCACTAAAGGTAGTAAGACGTTCGCCTAAGTGTATATGCTGGACAAATTCACCGTAGTTAGAGTTATTGAAGTTTACGCCTACGTCATATTTAACACATCCAGATAAAAGTAAAGACGCAAGCATTATTAAGAAAATAATCCGCGCGCGTTTTGAGATACCTTGAAATAGATGTTTAACAAATCTAATATCCTTCCTTGCAACTAGTCGAACCATAAAGCTTTACTCCTTAACGAGTTACCGGGACTTGGAGGGTGTTTATATACGGACGCATCGACGCCTATCCTACAAGTCATTAAAATATAATGGTTTTAGCCTCTTAGGCATTAAACTTTAGCCAAATTAAATATGAAAGCGTTAAAGCAACCCCTATTAAAGCAACCCAAATAAAGCGATTATCCTTTGTATTGACTTGGTTTAAGTCTACATACTCCTTCTCAGGAGCTTTTTCAGGTGTATTCGAGTTCGTATTCGTTACAAACTTAGTTTTATCATTATTACCTGACATGGCGCCCATATCTGGTATCTCTGTCAACCATTCCTTGGGACGGTTTAGTTTAGGCGCCTTCCATATATACTGTAAGCGCTTTGCCTGTGTACTAGTATCAATATCAGGATGACGCTTAAGTTGCTCACATAGGTCAACAGCATCCTGGTTTCGACCTGCTGCTTCATATGCTGTTGCCAACCAAATTTGCACCTCCCCACCAAAACGAGTATTGCGAGCAACAAGGGCGTTAGCTCGCTCTAAACTTTCAACAGCTTCGCGGTATTTCCCGTTCTCAAACGCTACTACGCCGCTCTGGTAAAGGCTTCTAGCCAATTCAATACTACCTTGATCCATTAAATGCACATCCCCTTAAAGCACTTATCTTATTGTGCCAATTTCTGTGATTAGATGGGGAACATAAATCGGTATAGTGGGTTGTAGCACAGGCATCGCAAGCCTTGTGTCGTCAGATAATTATTTTTACCACAGAGACACAGAGCGCACAGAGGGAAGATTGGCAACGGATGACTCTAGGATGTAACGGATAGTTGATTTAAGATAACAAGTTTTGTTTGTAACAAGTAACAAGTACCGTTACATCTGTTGTATCCGTTGCTAATCAACCCACTAAATTTTATGAAAGTAACTAACGTTATCTTTAAATTTTTTCAAGGCTAAATTTTATCTAATTAGATATTAAAATTACTATAATTCCAAAGCCAACATTAAACAGCGACTCACGCCTTCCAAAGCTTCTTGTGTCAGCATACCTAATTTCCTTATAATCATTGATTTATTCACTGTAAAAATTGACTCACAACGGACTACAGAGTCAACCATGATACCAGCAGCAATTATTTCATCACCAGTTATTAAATATTGCGTTGCTGTTAAAGAACGATTTGTATTGGATGTACAAGGTATAATGATAACGTCTTCAAGAATATCATTAAGCCTCGAAGCTGAAATAATTACAGCAGGCCGAACTTTGAACTCTTGCAGTTGGGTAGATGGCATAGGTGTTCGACACAACACTACATTACCGCGTTGAAAATTCGTCGGCGAAGAGTTCGTCATAAATATCGTTCTCGTTGCTCAACCATTCTTCATAAGCCTGAGATTGTACCATTGGTACAGTCGTTTTTTCTTTACTTTTTAATAAAACTGCAAAATCCAGTAATGTAGATAATTGCTCATTATTGAGTTGATCAATTATAAGCTCAAGTTTCTCACGAGTGTTCATAGCGCTAAACTTATTAACTACCGATTAGTATAACTTAGTCTCTACCGGAACGGCATTTTTTACAATTTATATATATTACATAAAGCACTATTGGTTCATGTCATTAAATTTGGCGGGCATATCTTAATAATTCTTTCTTTGTGTCCTTTGTGTCCTTTGTGGTTCATTTCTTTAACTCTGTGTCCTCTGCGTCGGTGGAAGGTAAAAATAAATACTTTAATTGCACAGTTCGTGATGCCTGTGCCACAAACCATTAAAATTTGTATTAAAAACTTTGTTTTAAGAGTTCTTCAAATTCTTTAACCGCAACACTTGATCCGACTTGCCAACCTAGGTCAATATACTGTTTTCATAATCCTCCCACGTTCTAAATCTTAAAATTAACTCATCCCCTGGCGCCAGTTCTATTTTGTCTTGGGTGATAGTAGGTAAGGTGCAACTTTTAAGTTAATCAAATCAACGATTTCTGGCTAATCCAATCAACTATAGCAGGACGTTTTCTACGTGACGTTCCTGGTCGTTGCCGACAATGCCTTGCGGCGCATCCGACAAAATAATTGAATTGTCGGATACTGAGAACTTTAAAGACACTAAACTTCTCAGCATAATATTTCTAGCACCATTAACATCTCTTGATGTTTTGGTTCCACAATTAGGACAAGAATGAGTTTTAGAACTTCCAACCTCATAAATATGACCGCAAGAACCGCAAGATTTACTTGTATAAGATTCATTACAAAGCACTACAATCACGCCTTTCCTTTGTGCAGCCTGTTTTAAGTGCTGTTCAAATTTATAATGTGACAAAGTTAGCATTTGTCTTGCTGACTTACTGTTAATTTTTCTTTTCTTGCCCTTGCCATTGATTTTACAAACCATCTGGCTTGAGTCAAAGGTAGGAAGAAAAATTACTTTGTAACTGTTTACGAGTAAGCTAACAGCTTTGTTATGCAAATCTTTTATGAGGTTTTGGATTCTAGTTCTTGCCCGTTTAATAGCTTTTTTAATCCGGTATTTTTGACGAGACTTAGCTTTATCTCCCTTACCTATTAATTGGTCAAGGTGTAGGCATAATCTTTGTATTAGCCCAATGTCTCCCTTGCCAATTTCTAAGATATTTTCTCCGTCGTAACCAGTTAAAAAAGTTCTATTGCCTGGGTCAAGTGCAATAACTCTCTCACTTCCAGTTGGGATTTCTTCCACGCATTGAGGGAAACAACCAAACCATTCTCCACGTTTGTAAACTAGCTCTGTACCGTATTCACAATCTTGTGGCACAGATTGAAAACTAGAAAATTTAAGACCTTTCGTTGTACTGCAATACCAAGTTCCTCTTTTAAAGTTACCTACTTTAAATTGGATAGTTTGCGATGTCGCTTTACAGCTTTTAAATTTAGGCTCACCACCTTGACTGCGTGCTTGCTTAAATGCATCGTATGCTTCGGAACATGCTTCCTGTCTTTGATGCCCAGGCAATGTTTTTACCCATTCAGGAATGTTTTCTAAATGAAGAAGTATTTTATCTAAGTCATCACTTGTAATTTTGACTTCTTTAGGCTTGCCAGTTTTCTTATCAATAATTGTTTTGGTTACAACATCATAATCTTTAATTAGAATTGCAATGCTTTGATTGTAATAAAAACGATAAGCAGCAAGCCAACGTTTCCAAATACGATGTAATTCCTTACTTGGATACAGCTTGATTTTCAATACACTGTTGGGAGACTTCTTGGTCGATTTCTTCTTCGAGTGCGAGTGACGGGTATTGATTTTGTAGGTCTTTTTTGACTTGACCAGCGTATTTTCTAAGCCCATATAACCGACTAGAGAAGCAGTGGATGATGGACAGCATATCTTGAACAAGCTCGGCTTCAGGACTGAGTTTGCTTTGACTCTCGACCAGGAGTTCACATCCTGCTGTACTGCATATCCACTTAACCAATTCAAATCCGAACCGGAAGAGTCGGTCAGGGTGGGCAACGACAAGTTGGTTGACATCTCCTGAGTTAATTCGTTCCAGTACAGCGATGAATTTTTTCCTCCTAAAATTGAGTCCGCTTCCAATTTCTGAAACAACTTCTCCGTTTGGATATTTTGACTTAAGGTATTCAATTTGAGAGTTGAGGTTGTCACGCTGTCCGTTGGTTGATACTCTGGCATAGAGAACAGTGACAATTGTACGTACTCCTGCGACTTTCTCAACTTCAGCAAGGACGAACCTCCTTTGACCGCCTGGTGTACGGATTGCTCGAAGCTTTCCTTCGTTTTCCCACCTCCTGAGACTGGAGGTACTGACTCCGAGAAGTTCTGCGGCTTCCTTTGGGGTGACATGCTTCATCTCATACAAAAATTGCTTGGTACACAATTACAATACCATGCCTTGAACGAGATACGCGATTTGATTGATTTAACTACTTTATTCGGTAAGACAACTTTGTGCGGTTTAGCTAATGATTAAGGTATTTATTAATACGTCATAAACTCACAATTTTAAACAATGAGTGGAACGTTAGTCCCCTAACGTCCAACATAGATAATAAGAATATTAACCACCAACGTGAATACCTGGGCGCCGTTCGGGATTTTTCTCAGCCCGACGCACTACTTCACGGGTGACTACAGCAATATCACCTTCACCAAACAAAATAAAACGTAGTAAATATTGTATTGGGTTTCCTTCTACCCAACCAAAGTAAGCATGAGGAATTTTGCCTGTTTCGTCACGAATATGAAGAAGAAGGGCAGCAATAGCGTTAGGTACAGCAGCACTTCTAGCACGTAAGATACGATAAGTTTCGACTTCCACGCCTTTGACTTGAATAACTTCAGTAAATTCTGAAGCATCGGATACTTTAATCTCTAAAAATATTACTGGGTCAGTGGATGGAATGTGATTGTCCGCACGCACTTCTTGTTCCTTTAAAAAATACTCTAGTGCGTCGCCCTTATTCATTCGATTTGCAATTATTCGTATTTGATGATGACTATTTTCGGTAATAAAACGATGAGCTAAGTCGTCCATTTCGATTTGCTCTACCCTCAATTCAGTTGAACGCCAAACGCGCGAAATTAGTGAGGTTATAATTATAAAACCGATAAAAAACGTAGCGATTTTAATCCCTTCGGGTCTTTCAATGATATTTACAACAGTTGTATATATGAACACTAGCGTGATTATTCCCAATAGGAATGCACCTCGCTTTGATGTATGTCGGTAGGCTGATAAAGTTACAGCAAAGGCGCCTGAACTCATCAACACAAGTACACCTGTTGCATAAGCACCGCCTTGAGCTTCTACGTTCGCTTTGAAGATAATTGTGACAACAAAGGCAATAACTGTATAAACTAACACCAAAGGACGGGATGTCCGCGCCCAATCCGGCACCATACCATAACGCGGTAAGTAGCGGGGGACGATATTAAGTAACCCAGCCATTGCAGAGGCGCCTGCAAACCAAAGAATGCTAATAGTACTTAAATCGTAAATCGTTCCAAACGCATCACCTAAATATAGATGTGCTAAATAAGCAAGCGCGCGTCCATTAGCTTTGCCTCCAGTTTGAAATTCTGTAGAAGGAATTAGTAAAGTAGTTATTAAGCTGCTGGTAATTAAAAAGAAGCTCATAATCAAAGCCGCAGCAGTCAGAAGCTTGTGCGTATTATAAATGCGTCCTTTTGGTTGTTGAGGTGTGTCGTTACTACTGCCTTCTACAAGAGGCATAACAGCTACACCAGTCTCAAACCCTGACAAACCCAATGCTAACTTGGGGAATAACAATACAGAAGAACCAAGTAAAATCAAAGGATTATTATTACGCGCGAAAAGTGCAGTTTGCCATTGAGTTATCGCAGACGGGTGGGTTATAACTTGATACGTACCAACGCCAATGACGACTAAGTTGAGCAGCAAATAAGCGCCAACTAGAAGTACTGCAATACCAATAGCTTCTTTGAAACCTCTAAGAAAAACGGCGCCAAGCAACGCCACTAAGATGAGGGTAATACTAATTTGCTGATTGTCAAACAGACTTGGGGCAAAGGGATTTTCGATGATATGTGCTGTAGCATCAGCAGCCGAGAGAGTAATAGTGATGATAAAGTCGGTTGCGACGAAACCCAGTAGACAAAGTACAAATAATTTGCCTTGCCACCAAGACAGCAAGTGTTCGAGCATGGCGATCGACCCTTCACCATTAGGACTTTTGGCAGCAACACGTCGATATATTGGTAATGCTCCAAACAGTGTTAGTAGAATTAAGATAAAAGTTGCTATAGGAGAAAGGGCGCCTGCTGCTAATGCTGCAATACCAGGTTGATACCCAAGCGTCGAGAAATAATCTACACCTGTCAAGCACATAACCTGCCACCAAGGATGCTTGCGATGCACTTCTTTATGCTGTGATGGTTCTTGCTTCTCTTTTCGGTCTTCTTCGAGCAACCAGTCGATAAACTTGTTACGGAACCTTTTTGTTGAAACAACTGGTCTAGCCATCGAATGCAACTCCTGTATATATAGAAACTACGCTAGCTTTTCCCACAAACAAGGTAGACTGCTCCTGTTTAATGTTGAGGTTACATTATAGATTTTATAACTGAGGACTTACCTTTAATTAAATAATCTCAAATTAGTTAATGTTTATAGAACTTATATAGCAGCTTTAAATAATTTTTAGATGCACGTTTTTGACACCGTAAATTTACGGTTTATACATTTATATGCTTTAAAATAGATTAATAAATGCTATTTTTATAATAAAAATAACATAGATTGAGTTCTATTTACTCTCCCTATAATCTAGTTTATACTGGTGTGTACTATCTGTCTTTTGGTAGTTACAAATTCCTAACTTTTTAAGAAGTCAAGTGTCTTAAACTCTGTTACTCCTTTGTAAGACTGTAACCTAATCGTAAACCATCTGAAGCTCTTAAGATAACGTAAGCTTTGTTGAAACAACGAGTAGATGTTTGCATCCCTCGCCGATGTCGGCTTCCCTGAAAAGTACCAGACATTTCTACTAAACGAACTTGAATTTGGGCATCGGGGTCATCATTATCTATCGGTTCTACGAACTTTCTAGCTTCAAAGTAGGTCATCAAAGTACATCTGATGACTGTTGGGTTAGTTGCTTTAAACCTTGCTCCGGTTAAAAGCGCTCTTTGTACCGCAGCTTCTTCACCAATATCGGCGCCCTCATTCATTTCTTTAGGTAAACCAGGCAACGGTTCGTTATCTACACTGGATAGTTCATAATTACCATAAGGAGGATTTGGTGCTGTCATAAAATCGAACGGCATAATCAATAATTATATCAAGTGCAAAAACCTTGCTCTTGATTTGACACGATTGGATATAACTTTAAAAGGTGATACACAGAATAGTTTTAGCCTGAGAATTGCATGTCTAGCCAAGAAGTCTTTATATTCGGCGCCTCTTTTGCCCAACAACGTTTGTGGTTCTTCGACCAGCTTCTACCGGGCAATGCTATATATAGTGTGCCTACAGTTATTCGTTTACATGGTTCGCTTCATGTCGGCGCGCTCGAATTTGCATTAAATGAAATTGTCCGGCGCCATGAAACACTACGCACTACATTTACAATACTCTCTGAGCAACTTGTACAGGTTATCGCCCCAAGTTTCCTGATATCTATTAATACATTAGATTTACGTGAGTTATCGACTTCAGAAAGGGAAGCACAAGCTAAATCCATTATCACGCAAGAGATAGAGCGTCCTTTTGATTTATCTTCTGAGCCATTATTGCGAGTGATATTACTTAAGGTTTTAGAGAATGAGCATATTTTGTTACTGAATATGCATCATATTGTTTGCGATGATTGGTCTATTGGGGTATTAATTAGTGAGTTAGGCGCCCTTTACACAGCTAAAGTTAAAAATCAACCATCACCGCTATCAGAACTACCTTTACAATACGCTGATTTTGCTGAATGGCAACGCGAATGGTTAACTGGAGAAGTTCTAGAAAAACAGTTAGCTTACTGGCGCCATCAATTAAATGGTATTACAGTGTTGCCTTTGCCTACCGATAAACGGCGCCCTAATATACAATCTCATCACGGAGCAACACAATTTTTAGAATTACCTCTAAGTTTAGCCTCGGCACTCGAAAAGCTATCTGGGCAAGAAGGCGCCACTTTATATATGACATTGCTGGCAGCATTTCAAACATTGCTTTACCGCTATACATATTCTGATGATATTGTCGTTGGTTCACCAATTGCTAATCGTAACCGTAGTGAAATCGAAGGGTTAATTGGCTTTTTTGTCAATACTTTAGTGCTGCGTACTGATTTTTCAGGAAATCCAACTTTTCGCGAAATATTAAGCAGAGTACGGGAAGTAACATTAGGAGCATACAGTCATCAAGACTTGCCATTTGAAAAGCTCGTTGAACATTTACAACCAGAACGAAACTTGAGCGCAAGTCCTTTATTTCAAGTTGTATTTGGTTTTGAAAATGCACCAATGCAGGAATTAGAGTTGCCTGACTTGGCGCCGAGTTTTATGAATATAGACTTAAAAACAACTCGATTTGATTTAGAATTACACCTATGGAAATGTTCTTCTGATTTTAGAAGTTTATGGGGTGGAGATTGGCAGTATTCAGAAGGAATTAGAGGAATAGTAGTGTATAACACTGATTTGTTTGAAGATGCCACTATTTCTAGAATGTTAAAGCATTTTACAACGCTTTTAGAAGGTATTGTTGCTGAAAGAGAACAACGAATTGTAAATTTCCCACTTTTAAGCGAAGCTGAGTTAGACCAAATATTATTTGAATGGAATGATACTCAAAACGATTATCCTTCAAATCAAAGTATTCACGAATTATTTGAACAGCAGGTTACACAACATGCCAATAATATCGCGTTAAATTACGACAATGTCGTAGAGACGCGATTAATCGCGTCTCTACAATATAACGAATTAAATAATCGTAGCAACCAAATCGCACATCATTTACAAAAATTAGGTGTAAATACAGAAGTTGTAGTTGGAATTTGTGCCGAGCGTTCAATTGATATGATTGTAGGAATGCTGGGTATATTGAAAGCAGGGGGAGCATATTTACCATTAGACCCCACCTATCCTACAGAGCGTTTGAATTTTATGTTAAAAGATTCACATGCTCACGTTTTGCTTACACAAGAAAAATTTGCTCAACACTTTGAAGATTTCTCTAACCCAATTGTAGATTTAAATAAAGATTGGAAGGGAGCGCACGAAAGCAAACAAAACCTGTCGAGCGAAACAACAAGTGATAACCTAGCTTGCATCATCTACACATCTGGTTCTACAGGTACACCGAAAGGAGTCGCGGTAACTCATAAAGCAGTAAACAGACTAGTTTGTAATACTAACTATATAAAAATAACTCCTGATGATAAAATAGCCCAAGTTTCCAATACTTCCTTCGATGCCGCAACATTTGAAATTTGGGGAGCATTATTAAACGGCGCCCAACTTATTGGAATAAGTCAAGATATAGTACTGTCACCAAACGAATTCGCATCACAGCTAAAACAAAAAGATATCAACATTTTATTTTTAACTACTGCCCTATTTCAAAAAATCGCCAGAGACGTACCGCAAGCGTTTTCAAACCTAAAATACTTATTATTTGGCGGTGAAACAATTGATACCAGATGGGTGAAGAAAGTTCTTGAATGTAACCGTTCAGGGGAGGCGCCGCAATTAATTCATCTTTACGGGCCAACTGAAAACACAACATTCTCTTCTTATTACCCTATACACGAACTACCGTCAGGAACATCAATACCAATAGGGCGCCCAATTTCAAATTCTCAAATCTATATATTAGATGCAAATTTACAACCCGTCCCTATCGGCGTTACCGGAGAAATATATGTAGGTGGTGATGGACTAGCGCGCGGCTATATAAACAACCCAGAATTAACAGATATCTTGTGGAGCAACATCTTGTGGAGCGGGCATCCCTGCCCGCCCTATATAAACACAAGGCAAAGCGACGGGCGAGGACGCCCATTCCACAAGAGTCCATCCCATAACACAATTTATAAAACGGGTGATTTAGGGCGATATTTACCAGATGGTAACATTGAATTTTTAGGTCGCATTGATAACCAAGTCAAAATTCGTGGTTTCCGCATCGAGTTAGAAGAAATTGAAACCCTTCTAAATCAACATCCGACAGTTAGAGAAGCAGTAGTTATTGTAATAGAGGATATACCAGGTGATAAATATTTAGTCGCTTACATTGTCCCCCAACCCCAACAGCAAATCACAACTAACAATCTACGCGCGTTTCTCAAGCAAAAATTACCAGAATATATGATACCAGTAGCCTACGTAATATTGGAATCATTACCATTAACGCCAGCAGGTAAAGTAAATCGTCATGCCTTACCTAAGATAGATACGCTTAATCTTAATGTAGAAGAAAATTATGTCGCACCTCAGACAGATGTCGAACAGGTGTTAGTGGAAATTTGGGCAAATATCTTGACAATGCGAAAACAACCTATAGGAGTTCATGACAATTTCTTTGAACTGGGTGGTCATTCTTTACTTGCAACTCAGTTGACTTCTCGAATTCGCGATGTTTTTCATATAGATTTGCCTTTACGCAGCTTGTTTGAAACACCGACTATTGCTAGTCTTGCCAAGTATATTCAAATGCGTATAAGCACTGGCTTAAATACCACTAGCTCCTTTAATACCAATATTGAGCAAGAAGAGGTTGAGTTTTGAATACAATTGAATTTTTATCTTACCTTCGCCAACTAGATATCCAAATTGTAGCCGAAGGCTTCAGTCTGCGCGCCCATGCAAAAGAAGGAACGCTAACACCCGAACTACGCGCGGAAATTCAAAAACGCAAACCTGAAATTATTGCCCTTTTAAAAACAAATACAACTAGTTACACTAATACTCAAATACTACCTTTACGGGAAGCAAACCCTCCTCTTTCTTTTGCTCAACAGCGGTTGTGGTTTCTTGACCAGTTAGTACCTAACAATCCTTTTTATAATGTCCCCTTCGCCCTTCGTCTCACAGGTACACTAGATATAAAAGCGCTTCAATTTACTTTTCAAGAAATAATTCGGCGCCATGATGCTTTACGTACCAATTTTGTATTACTGCAAGAACAACCAATTCAAATCATTGCACCTAAATTACAAACACCTTTAAAAGTAATAGATTTACGTCACCTGGCAAAAGGAGAGCGTTTTGCACAAGCGCAACAGCTAATTACTCAAGAAGTTCAACGTCCTTTTAATTTATCAACAGGTTCTTTACTACGTATAATACTACTTCAGTTAGATGACACTAAGTATATATTGCTGATTAATCTGCACCATATTATTTCCGATGGTTGGTCAATAGGAGTGTTAATTAAAGAAATTGCAGCATTTTACGAAAATATATCATTACCCGAATTACCCATTCAATATGCAGACTTCGCGCGTTGGCAACGTCAATATCTCCAAGGAGAAGTATTACAAAACCTCTTAAATTACTGGCGCCATCATTTAGATAATATTTCAGTATTAAATTTACCAACAGATAGACCAAGACCAGAAGTAGCAACTTATAAAGGCAAAAGAAAATTTCTACAATTGCCTGCACAGCTAAGTCAAGCACTAAAAACTCTTTCACAGCAAGAAGGAGTAACTTTATTTATTACCTTACTGGCAGCATTCCAAATTTTACTTTACCGCTACACTGGGCAAGATGATATAGCCATTGGTTCACCCATTGCCAACCGTAACCGCAGTGAAGTAGAAGGGTTAATTGGCTTTTTTGTCAATAGTTTAGTATTGCGTACAGATTTATCAGGCAATCCAACTTTTAAAGAGTTATTATATCGAGTTCGAGAAGTTGCTTTAGGCGCCTATCAAAATCAAGATTTGCCGTTTGAAAAGCTGGTAGAATTACTGCATCCAGAGCGAAACTTGAATCAAAACCCTCTGTTTCAAGTAGTATTCGCAATGCAAAATGCACCCCAGTCAACCTTAGAGTTACCTGGTTTGACTTTGAGTCCATTACAACTAGAATATGAAACGACGCGATTTGATTTAGAATTCCATTTATGGGAGGGTGAAAACGTATGGGTAAACTCAGAAGGAATTAGCGGTTTTATAATTTACAGTACTGATTTATTTGATGAAGCTACAATTACCCGAATGCTAGGACATTTTCAAGTCTTACTCGAAGGTATTGTAAATAATCCAGAGCAACGTATAGCAAACTTACCACTTTTAACCCAAGCAGAGCAACACCAGTTGTTAGTAGAGTGGAATAATACTCATGTAGATTATCCTCAAGATAGATGCATTCATCAGTTATTTGAAGAGCAAGTAAACCAAAACCCAGATGCATTAGCGTTAATGTTCCTAAATGTAGAGACGCGTTCACGGAGTGTACCGCAGGTAAACTTCGCGTCTCCTCCCGATATTGTAAAGACGCAAAATTTCCCGTCTCCTGCCAATATTGTAAAGACGCGACATGTCGCGTCTCTACATTACGGTGAATTAAACATCCGCAGCAACCAAATAGCGCATTATTTACAAAAATTAGGTGTCGGCGCCTCGGTTATAGTTGCACTATGTGTAGACCGTTCAATTGATTTAGTCGCGGGAATGCTTGGTATTCTCAAAGCGGGTGGTGCTTATTTACCTTTAGACCCTAGCTACCCAACCGCGCGTTTGAACTATATGCTAGAAGATGCCCAAGTTAAAATTGTGTTAACTCAACAACAATGGGTAGAACATCTTGGTGAACATGAGTTACAAATAATTTGTTTAGATAAAGATTGGGAAACTATCGCTCAAGAAAGCCAAGAAAATCCTCATAGTAATATTACAGTTGATAACCTTGCTTACGTTATTTATACTTCTGGTTCAACAGGAAAACCTAAAGGAGTTCAAATAGAACACCGCGCGTTACTAAATCTTGTGTATTGGCATCAAAAAGCTTTCTGTATCTCACCTCAAGACCGAGCAACACAGATTGCTTCTGTAGCATTTGATGCTTGTGTCTGGGAAATATTTCCTTATTTAAGTGCAGGAGCAACGCTATATTTTCCAGATGATAATACGAGACGGGCGCCTGAACAACTGCAAGAATGGCTAAATAATAACGCAATTACAATTAGCTTTGTACCAACACCTCTATGTGAGAGACTTTTATTATTAGATTGGTCAAATAAAGCAACCAAGTTACGAATATTACTAACAGGTGGGGACAAACTTAATTATTATCCTGCAACTGAGTATCCTTTTGCCATTGTCAATAATTATGGCCCCACAGAAAATACAGTTGTAACAACCTCTGGCAATATTCCTACAATAGGTCGTCCAATAGCGAACACACAAGTTTACATACTTGATGAGCATTTACAACTCGTACCAATTGGTGTAAAAGGTGAATTATACATAGCAGGAGATGGACTAACGCGCGGTTATATAAATAATCCAGAATTAACAAACATCTTGTGGAGTGGGCATCCTTGCCCGCCTGGTGTTAATACAGGAGACTTCCACAATAGTTCATCCCACAAAAAAATTTATAAAACGGGTGATTTAGGACGATATTTACAAGATGGCAATATCGAATTTTTAGGTCGTGTTGATAATCAAGTAAAAATACGAGGTTATCGTATAGAGTTAGAAGAAATCGAAGCCATATTAAATCAGCATCCAGCAGTACAACAAGCCGTAGTAACAACGCAAAATACCACATCTCAACATTCACTAATAGCCTACATAGTTCTCAACAAAACTTCTGTAGAGACGCGACATGTCGCGTCTCTACACGACTCACTATTAGATGAGCAAATTTGCCAGTGGCAGATGCTGTATAACGAAACTTATAATCAACATGCTACTGAATCAGACCCAACATTTAATATAGTAGGCTGGAATAGCAGTTATACAAAGGCGCCAATACCAGCAGAGTCTGTACGTGAGTGGGTAAATAATCAAGTAGCGCAAATTTTAGCTTTACAACCCAGTCGAGTATTAGAAATTGGCTGTGGAACAGGATTACTATTATTTAGAATTGCACCTCACTGCACTAAATACTATGGGACAGACTTTTCTAGTGTTTCGCTTAATTACATCCGTCAACAGTTAGCAAATGTAGAGACTAAACATGTAAAGACGCGATTAATCGCGTCTCTACAACAACGGGTAACATTGTTTGAGAAAATGGCTACTGATTTTGAAGGAATAGAAACACAAGCTTTTGATGCAGTAGTTCTCAACTCGGTTGTACAGTATTTTCCCAGCATTGATTATCTAACACAAGTATTAGAAGGCGCCATCCAAGCAACTGCTCCAGGTGGGTTTATATTTATAGGGGATGTGCGCTCTTTGCCACTGTTGGAAGCGTTTCATGCAGAAGTGGAACTGTATCAAGCAGAACCTTCCGTTACTCGTGAACAGTTACGGCAACGAGTGCAAATGCAAATTTTCCAAGAAACAGAGTTAGTAATTGACCCTGCTTTTTTCTATGCATTAAAACAGCGCTTTCCTCAAATTAGTGATGTCGAAATACAATTATTGCGCGGTCGTGATGACAATGAATTAACTCGATATCGTTATAATGCCATTGTTAAAGTTGGCGAAGTTGATCCCCCCAACCCCCCTTATCAAGGGGGGCTTAAGAATGTAACTCAAAACCCTACTCAACAAGGGGCGCTCAACAATCTTACTCAGAACCCCCCTTATCAAGGGGGGCAGGGGGGATCAATTCTAGACTGGAACGAAAATAATTTATCACTCCTCACATTGCGTCAACTGCTAAGTGAAAAACCAGAAATTTTACATATTACCAACGTACCAAACGCGCGCGTAACAGCAGCAGTTAAAACAGCACAATGGATATCAGGCGCCGAAGAATATAAAACAGTAAGTCAGATGCGCGAAGCATTACAACGACTCGAAAACTTAGGAGTAGACCCAGAAGATTTTTGTGCCTTAGTTAACGAACTACCTTACAGCATTAATATTAGCTGGTCAAATTCTAATACCGAAGGACGCTATGACATACTGTTTCTAAGACAAGACATAATAAATAAACCAACAATTACTCAACTAACTACTCAGCACTCAGCACTCAGCACTCAGCACTCTAATAACCCTTTACAAGCAAAAGCCGCGCGTAAAATAATACCCCAACTACAGACGTACTTAGCACAAAAACTACCAAAGTATATGGTGCCATCCGCTTTTATAGTACTAGAATCATTACCCGTTAATCAAGCAGGTAAAATAGACCGTCACGCAATACCTCAGCCTGATACGATTAAGAAAGAATTTTCAGAAGCTTATATTGCTCCCCGAAGCGATGTTGAGAAGACTTTAGTCAAAATTTTTATTGAGGTTTTAGGAATTAAGCGTTGCGGTATTCATGATAACTTCTTTGAATTAGGTGGTCATTCTTTATTAGCAACTCAGCTTGCTTCTAGAGTGCGCGATGCTTTTAAAGTCGAGTTGCCTTTAAGTAATGTATTTGAGGCGCCGACAATTGCAGGATTATCTAAAGTCGTGGAAAGCTTGAAAGATAGTAATGCTAAAAGTCAGGCGCCTGCACTAGTACCAATTTCTCGCGACAGTCGGCGAATGAAATTATCCTCGTTGAAAAAAGATGAAATATAAGTTCGTAGACTGGTGCCTTTTTTTACACGGGACTGTTACCGTTACCACCCTGCCGTAATAAGTATTCCCAAATGCGCCTAATTTCTGCCTGAAATACTGCGCGGTCATTGTTAATTGTTTCTCGGTCACGTTCAGCATTTTGAGAAAGAAGCCGCAATGCTTGCTGGTGGTCACGCGCTATATCAGCGAGGTCTGCAACAGTTCGTTCTAAGCGCGACATACTTTGGTTTGTGTATCGTACTTCTCGTCTCATGCTGTCCTGAACCGTGCGAACTAGGTCTAATTCATCACCCAGTGCTTCTAGTCGCACATTTATATCGTCTAAACGTGCTGTTATATCTTGTGGTTGGTCTGCGTTTGTCATAGAACTTGCTTCTTTCTTTTCTAATTTTACCTATAGAACAATTGCACCGAAACGTCAATACGATTGAACTGATTTTTAGAAGCAAGTAATTATTTTGTACTAAATTGGGTGCGATTTAGATTTATTTCCGATGCTGCTCAAAATCATTTTAAAAATTTAGGGTTAACTGAACAGTTTATTGAACTACGCGACATACTTTAAACATTGATTTATACTGTATCAAACTCAAATAAGATAATTAGAGTAAATTTCAGCGTGCGAGTAGTATTAGACATCTCCACAAATTGTGTAGAGACAAGGGTTCAATCGCGTCTCTACAATAATTTAAGACAGCGTAAAATTATTTTCCGGAGGTTACAGGTTTCCAATTATTGAGCTTTTCTTCAATTAACTCCAATTCATTAAGATATTCACTTAATTCGATTCTTTGACTTTCAAGATGAGCAATAATATTAGGCGCCTCTACTTCCCTAGTTGCTCGTTCCTTCAGCAAGTAGTCAAATTCAGCCTGAAATCGGTCAATATAGTTATTAATTTGCTTTTCGCCTTTTTGAAAATCCTCTGATATTTGTTTTTCAATAACGCGCTCAAGCAACTCGATGTTATTCTGAACTTGTAAGTCTATTTTTTGCTGAATCCCTTGACAAGTCAATTGTAAATCAATTTCATAGTAAGACACTGTTTCAGTATATGGAACATCTACTTCATAGACTTTATTTGACTCACAGCAACGGCTCTTTGTCCTTTTTTCTTTTTTAGTTCTAGCGTATACTTGTTGCTGATGCTGGATTTTTGGATCAAGCAACAGTTTCATAGCTTGAAGGGAGGTCAATGATACGATCGTCGAGACAGATAGAAGCGTAAATTAGTGATTGCCGAATATCTTCATCTTCTAACTCTGGAAACTCTTGGTACAATTCCTCTCGGTTAGGGTAGGTTGCCAGTAATTCAATAACGCGACGTACAGTTAGCCGTAAATCTCGAATACACGGTTGTCCATTCATCCGAGCAGGATTGATAGTGATACGATCTAGTTTCACAGGTGTTTTCTCCATGTAACACTTTTGATCATCGTAGCGTGAGATGACGGAATTTCTAGTACCACTTGATATTTGTACTATATAATGCAAAAGACATACAAGGTATGTAAAGAAAGCTTATCACCAACGCATATAACGATTTTAGGTAGGAACCATAAGCTTTTCAATCTTTTTTTGTTTTTAGCGAGTCGATTAGTGCATAACTTGATTTTGCTGTCCCTGTACAAAGATGTAAGCAAAGTTGATTTGTGTTTCACTGCCGCTTTGCTTTTAAGGTAAGGATTTTATTTATATAGTCAAACAGTAAATTCACTTACCACTGTGTCTAAAATTTTAAAGCTGTGCTGTTATTTCACAAATATGGGAATCCGGTTTTATTTTTGAAAAATCTAAGTTTTTGTAAGGTGGGCAATGCCCACCCTACGTGTAATTCAAAAATCAGACAGTAGCCCTACAGTCTCAATAGTATTCAAACTCTAATTTTACAAGGAAGTCAAAGCATGTCATCCCCAACGCTCAAAACTAAATCATCTACTTTTACTCAGTCAAATTCTTTCACAAGTCCTAAAATCAAAAGTTCTACTAAGAAAATGCAAGTATTAGATAAAGTAAGTGTCTCTTCAAAAGCAAATATAAGCGGCTTGAATACTGGTATTTTATCAATAGTTGGTAATACACCACTAGTGAAGTTAGTTAATGTTTTCAAAAATGCTCACTTTCAACTTTTCGCTAAGTTGGAAATGTTTAATCCAGGAGGTAGCGTTAAAGACCGTCCAGCTTTAAATATGTTAATGAATGCGTTTGAGAAAGGGGATATTCAACCTGGAGACACAATTATTGAATCGAGTTCGGGAAATTTAGGTATTGGATTGGCGCAAGCATGTGCTGTTCTTGGCTTACGTTTTATATGTGTAATTGACCCTAAAACTACTCTACCAAATATCAATATTCTCAAAGCTTATGGAGCGCAAGTTGAACTTGTAGCCGAACCTGACCCTGTAACAGGTGACTTTTTGCCCGCGCGTATTGCACGAGTCCAGTCATTGCTTGCCTCAATTCCTAATAGCTTTTGGTCTAATCAGTATGCCAACTTGAATAACGCACGCGCGCATCATCAAACAATGCACGAAATTGTTACTGCTCTTAATGGCAATTTAGACTATTTATTCCTTGCTGCTGGTAGCTGTGGCACACTCCGTGGTTGCGCTGAATATATTAAAAGTCACAATCTCAACACAAAAATTATTGCTGTTGATGCGAAAGGCAGCGTTATTTTTGGTGACAAACGAGGTAAAAGACTCATTCCTGGACATGGTGCAGCGCGCGTTCCTGAGTTGTTCCAACCTGGACTCCAAGATGAAGTTATACATGTCACTGATATTGACTGCATTTTAGGCTGTCGTCACCTACTTCGCACTGAGGCAATATTAGCAGGAGGTTCATCAGGAGCAGTTATAAGCGCTATTGATAAAAAACGCAAAGAGATACCAGTCGGCGCCATTTGTGCTGCTATTCTTTGCGACCGTGGTGAACGCTATCTTGACACAGTTTATTCAGAAACTTGGGTGATGGATCACTTCGGTGATATTGGATAGTTAACACACTCTTTAAAATGCAATTGAATATCTAAATTTTCACTAACCACAGCCGAATCACAACCAAATTACAATTAAAAAACAGGATTTTTACTATGAATCAAGATGATATTCTCTTCTTAAAAGGCGATGAAATTATTACACTATTCAAAAACCGTGACCAGGAAATATTACAAGCTGTAAAATCAGCTTATCAAATACATGCTCAAGGTGATAGCTGTTTGCCTCATTCTAACTTTTTACGTTTCCCGAATAATGAAAAAGACAGAATTATTGCTTTGCCTGCTTACTTAGGTGGTGGAGTGAATACAGCAGGTATCAAATGGATTGCTTCTTTTCCAGGTAATCTAGCTTTGGGGATGGAACGAGCTTCGGCTGTTTTAATTCTAAATTCAGCGCAAACGGGTCATGCACAAGCAATAATGGAAAGTTCTGTTATCAGTGCAAAACGCACTGCTGCCAGTGCGGCAATTGCTGCTCAATCGTTACGAGGTCAACAAACAGTAACCACATTGGGATTAATTGGGACTGGATTAATTAATTTTGAAACCGTTCGTTTTCTTTTAACTACTTGCCCTAATATTAAAACCTTATTAATTTATGACTTGAGTTTAGAAAGGGCAGAGCAATTTAAGTTTAAATGTCAGCAACTTTCTAATCGATTGGAAATTGCAATTGTTTCTGACGAACATGCAATTTTTGAAAATAGCGAGGTGATTTCTTTTGCAACAACAGCAACAAAACCACATATATCTGATATTTATAAATGCCGTCCTGGTACTATAATTTTACACATCTCTTTACGAGACTTGGCGCCATCCGTTATTTTATCGGCTGATAACATTGTTGATGATGTTGACCATGTAAGCCGCGCGCAAACATCTATTCACCTTGCTGAACAACAAGTAGGCAACAGAGATTTTATTAGAGCTACCATTGGCGATATTCTGAACGGCGTTGTCCCATCACGACCAGACAACAGCAAAATTGCTATATTTAGTCCCTTTGGACTTGGTGTTCTTGACCTCGCTTTAGGACAGTTAGCTTACAAACTTGCCAGAGAGCAAAATCAAGGAACCACTATCGAGTCATTTTTACCAATTCCTTGGTTAGAAAGAGAAGAATAATTGCAACGGATACAACGGATGTAACGGATGCGTTACTGGCTACAAACAAAACTTGTTATTTAAAATCAATTATCCGTTACATCCGTTCATCATCCGTTGCCAGTTTTTTACATTTAAACACGAACTATATTTATCATGATTGACTATTGCACTACTCACGATACGGCAGAATTGACAGAAAAACAATTATCTTATTGTTTGCATAATATATCTACAACCTTTCGTCTTGTAGGTTTACTCAATGTAGAAATATTAAAGCAAAGCCTGAATGAAATTGTCCAACGCCATGAAACTTTACGAACCACTTTTACAATTATCGATGAGCTAAAAGGGACAATTACTGCTCCCTACTTAAGTTTGACATTACCAGTTGTGGACTGGCGCCAGTTATCACAAGAGGAGCAACTTATCGAAGTGCTGCTTCTTGCAACTGAGGAAGTTCAGCAACCTTTTTATTTAATCAATAAACCTTTGCTGCGGGCTACATTGTTGCAGATTGATGAACAAGAGCATGTACTGCTTATCGTGATGCATCACATTATTAATAGTAATTGGTCTACAGAAGAATTTATCAAGGAGATAGCGACACTTTACGAAGCTTCCTCGATTAAGTCATTATCCTTCACTCACATTTTTTCAGTTTAAATCACAAATTTGTAGGTTGGGTTCCGGCTTTGCATAACCCAACTAATAACAAGAATATTTTTTAGTTTAAAATGTGTATAGTTATGCAATTTTCTAATTTAAGTGCAACCGAACAGCATCAATTACTCGTTGAATGGAACAATACTGGCGCCGACTATCCTTTAAACCAGTGTTTTCCTCAATTGTTTGAAGCACAGGTAGAACAAAGTCCAAATGCAATAGCGGTAATTTTTGAAGATGTACAGACGCGATTAATCGCGTCTCTAACATATCAACAATTAAACGCGCGTGCAAACCGTTGGGCAAGGCATTTAGTTGAGCAAGGAGTGGGAGCAGAAACAATTGTTGCCTTAAATAGCGAGCGAAATATTGATTTTTTAACGGCAATGCTGGCTATATTTAAAGCGGGTGGAGCATATTTACCTCTAAATCCTCATCATCCACCCGAACGAATACGCCAAGTATTAGAACAAAGTCAAGTACCATTAATATTATCAGCTAAATCAGGAACTCTCTTGGATGCCCATTCCACAAATAAAGTATTATGGCTTGAAGATTTAGATTATCAAGAACACTCAAGTGAGAACTTGCCAGTACGCTGCTCCCCTCTTAACCTTGCTTATGTAATATATACCTCCGGGTCAACAGGAAAACCCAAGGGAGCAATGCTCGAACATCGCGGGATGCTCAATCATTTGTATGCGAAGGTGACAGATTTACAGTTAAGTCAAACCGATATTGTGGCGCAAACAGCAGCACAGACTTTTGACATAAGTATATGGCAATTTTTAGTAGCTCTGCTGGTTGGTGGAAAAGTTGAGATTGTCAGTACAGAAGTTACCGCAGACCCTGCCCAGTTACTTTCATTGGTAGAGCGTCAGCGAATCTCGATTTTAGAGATTGTACCATCGTTGCTACGGATGATACTCCAACTCATTGATGACGGATATACTAAACCGAATTTATCTGAGTTACGGTGGTTACTGCTAACAGGTGAAACTTTACCACCACAACTATGTCGTCGCTGGTTGAACTATTACCCGCACGTTCCGATGATGAATGCCTACGGTCCAACCGAATGTTCGGATGATGTCACTCATTACCCGATTTATGTGGCGCCACAAGAGGAAATACTCAATCTGCCAATTGGGCGCCCGGTATCAAATACACAGTTATATATTCTTGATAGTCAATTAAAACCTGTTTCAATTGGAGTTCCTGGAGAGCTTTATGTTGGAGGTGTTGGTGTTGGACGTGGCTATTTATACAATGAATCCCTCACTCAGCAAGCTTTTATCAAAAACCCCTTTTCTTCTGTTGCAGGCGCCCGTCTATATAAAACAGGCGACAAAGCTAGTTATCTCCCGGACGGCAACATCGAATTTATTGGTCGCATTGATTACCAAGTAAAGATTCGCGGTTTCCGAATCGAGTTAGGAGAAATAGAAGCAGTACTTCAGCAGCACCCGCAAGTGCAGCAGGTGGTAGTGATTGCAATTGACCAACCTGGTAATCAGTACTTAGTAGCTTATATTGTGCCTAGCCAGGAAATTGAAAAGAGCGAATTACGCAATTTTCTTAAACAAAAGCTGCCTGATTACATGATACCAGGGGCATTTGTAATGTTAGAGTCTATGCCCCTAACTCCAAACGGTAAAATAGACCGTCGTGGTTTGCCCGTCCCAAACCTTGAACAAACTGATAACTTTATTCCCCCCTCTACACCAACACAAGAAATTCTCGCGCGGCTATGGGCAGAAGTTCTTAATCTTAAACAAGTGGGAATTTATAACAACTTCTTTGAATTAGGAGGACATTCTTTACTAGCAACTCAAGTAATTTCCCGATTGCGCTCGCTTCTTAGTATCGATTTATCACTGCGCCAATTGTTTGAGAACCCGACTGTAGCTTCTTTGAGTGAGTTAATTGATTCATACAATACTAAGGAAGCTCAGGTACCAGAGATTACACCAGTGCCACGGAACGAATATTTACCTCTATCCTTTGCTCAAGCAAGATTGTGGTTCCTCGACCAATTAGAAGGGGGAAGTGCCACTTACAATATGCCAGAACCTCTACGGCTAATGGGTAAGCTGAATGTGGCAGCTTTAGAGATGGCTGTGCAAGAAATTGTGCGGCGCCATGAAGCTTTACGTACTACCTTCAAAATGGTAAATGGTTCTCCGGTGCAGGTTATTAGCAACGGTATTAATATAACTATCCCAGTAATAAACCTACAACATTTACCAGAACAATCACAGTCTGCCCAAGTACAACAATTAGCACAGTGCGAGCTTCACAAACCCTTTGACCTTTCAAACGGTGCATTACTGCGAGTCACTTTGCTACGACTGGGTGAGCAATCGCATGTGCTACTACTAACAATGCACCACATTGTTTCAGATGGCTGGTCAATGGGGATATTTATTAGTGAGTTATCTGCACTTTACCAAAGTTTTTCTGCTGGAAAACCTTCACAATTGCCAGAGTTGATAATTCAATATGCCGACTTTGCTCACTGGCAACAACAATGGCTAAGTGGAGAAGTATTACAAACACAACTCGACTACTGGAACCAACAGTTAGCAGCGGCGCCACCTCTATTAGAATTACCCACCGACCGACCACGCCCATCAATTCAAACATTTCAAGGTGGCACTGAATATTTTAAACTCAATCAGGAGTTAACGAACAAGCTCAAAACTCTCTCGCAAAAGTCAGAAGCAACGCTGTATATGACTTTGCTATCAGCTTTTGCTACTTTACTTTCACGTTACAGTGGTCAGGAAGACATAGTTATTGGCTCTCCCATCGCTAACCGCAACCACAGTGGGATTGAATCATTAATTGGCTTTTTTGTCAATACTTTAGTATTACGCACTCAACTTCAAGACAATCCGACTTTCGTTGAGTTACTAGAACGAGTGCGAGAAATGACATTGGGCGCCTATGAGCATCAAGATTTACCCTTTGAAAAATTAGTTGACTTACTTCAGCCTGAGCGTTCCCTTAGTTATACACCTTTGTTTCAGGTGATGTTCGCATTACAAAATGCGCCTTCTTCAAAGCTGGAACTACCTGATTTAACTATGACTCCATTTAAAATGGAGAATGTCGCCGCTAAGTTTGATTTAACCTTATTAATAGAGGAAACAGAAGCGGGATTAAATGGGGAACTAGTATATAACAAAGATTTATTTGATGCTGCCACCATTAACCGGATGGCAGGGCATTTCCAGACTTTGCTAGAAGGAATTGTCGCCAATCCTCAACAGTTCGTTATGCAGTTACCAATGTTAAATACTGCTGAACTGCATCAATTGCTCTTTGAGTGGAATGATACTCAAGTTGATTATCCCCAAGATAAGTGTATTCATCAGTTGTTTGAAGAACAGGTAGAACAGGCGCCAGATGCAGTGGCGGTTGTGTTTGAAAACGAACAGCTAACTTACCGAGAATTAAACAATCGCGCCAATCAATTGGCACACTATCTACAAACATTAGGAGTGGCGCCGGATGTATTGGTTGGTATTTGCGTCGAGCGTTCTTTGGAGATGATAGTAGGGCTGTTGGGAATTCTCAAAGCAGGTGGTGCTTACGTACCCTTAGACCCTGCATATCCCCAAGATAGATTAAGTTTCATGTTGTCAGATTCGCAGCTAAAAGTGCTATTAACTCAAGAGCAATTAGTAGCAAATTTACCTGAATACACAGGGCAAATAATAGACTTAGATACAGACTGGAAATTAATCTCTCAGCACAATATTAATGTCAACAGCAATGTACAACCAAGTAACTTAGCTTATGTAATTTATACTTCTGGGTCTACAGGAAAACCGAAGGGTGTCTTGGTTGCCCATCAAGGATTATGTAACCTTGCTCAAGCACAAATCAGTACATTTGATGTTCAGCCCGATAGCCGTGTACTGCAATTTGCGTCTTTTAGTTTCGATGCTTCAATTTCAGAAATTGTCATGGCTCTTTGTGCTGGAGCTACGCTTTGTTTAGGAACGCGCGAATCTTTGCTTCCTGGACGAAATTTAATGCAACTGCTGCAAAACGAGCGCATTACTCATGTTACCCTTTCTCCCTCTGCACTGGCTGCAATGCCGATTGTAGGATTTCCAGATTTACGTACTATCATCGTGGCAGGAGAAGCTTGTCCTCCTGATTTAGTAAACCAATGGTCTAGTGAAAGACGTTTTATAAACGGTTATGGACCAACTGAATCGACAGTTTGTACTACTACGGCTGTTTGCACCAATAGTAAATCTCAACCACCTATCGGGCGCCCAATTGCCAATATCCAAGTTTACATTCTCGACCGTCACCTTCAACCTGTTCCAATCGGAGTTCCTGGAGAACTGCACATCGGAGGTGCTGGACTAGCAAGGGGTTATCTAAATCGTCCAGAATTAACTCAAGAGAAATTTATTCCTAATCCGTTCAGCAAAGAAGATTCTGCACGTTTATATAAAACAGGTGATTTAGCTCGTTATCTACTTGACAGTAATATCGAATACCTCGGTCGTATTGACCAGCAGGTAAAGATTCGCGGTTTCCGTATTGAGTTGGGAGAAATTGAGGCTTTATTAAGTCAGCATAACCAAGTGCAGGAAGCTGTGGTTGTTGTTAAAGATGAGCTAGGTAATAAGCGTTTAGTTGCTTATATTGTACCTAACCATGAGGCGCCTTCAACAAGCGAACTTCGTAGTTACTTGAAAGAGAAACTAGCAGAGTTTATGATACCCTCAGCCTTCGTGATGCTGGAATTTCTGCCTTTAACCCCTAATGGTAAGGTAGACCGTAAGGCACTTTCTAGGCAAGAGATAGCACACTCCGAATTGGATTTTGTGGCGCCTCGTACACCAGTAGAAGAGATACTTGCAGATATTTGGGCTGAAATCCTTAGAGTTGAAAGGGTTGGCGTTTACCACAATTTCTTCGAGTTGGGTGGGCATTCTCTGCTAGCAACTCAGGTTATTTCTAGAATACAAGATGCCTTACAGGTAAAAATTCCTCTGCGTACACTGTTTGAAAAGCAAACAATAGCTGATTTAGCTGTGAGCGTAGTTGAGTGTTTGGCTTCTGAAACAGAGCTAGAAGAGATGGAGCTACTGTTGGCTGAGTTGGAAAAACTTGAAGAAAGCTTATAACCCGTAGGTTAGGCATTCTTGCCTGACCTACCTACAGGCGCGCTTCGGGCTATGCTACATACTTGCTTATACCATTTATATATCCATTTATATATGAAGATACGCTTTATTTTTCTTACTCCCCCCTTATTAAGGGGGGGCAGGGGGGATTTAATTATTTGCAGCTTCATTCACTCCTCTAATAGAGGCGCCTTCTAAGTACTCCAGTATTGGGGGCAGGGGGGGATTTAATTATTTGCAGCTTCATATTAAATTGGTATTAACTATTTGACGATACTGGTTTATCTTATTCATTTTGTTACCTCAGCGCTTTGTAAATTAATTTGATAGGCGCCGCATTTGAAGCAGCCAGAAGCAATAAATTATACTTGATTAAGTTAGTAGGCTGAAACCCTTATAGAATCGTTGTTTAGGATGCCAAAAAAAGCTATCCCTTGCAGTATTGCAACGAATCTTCATTATATCTTTACCGTAAGGGCGCCCCAAATTCCCGAAATTGCCGAAAACAATCTGTATAATAAGTTTTAGTCTACTTAAGTATTTATTCTAGATTTTTATTCGCTCGTGAAAACTTTAGACACTGCTTTCCACGGATAGAAACTGAACTTTTGTCAAGCTACGCTCAGAATGACGGTTCTGACTTGTGCTGGGTATAATTTAATACCAATATATTGTTGTGACTAAAAGTAAAAGCTTGCCATTGGAGCAAATTTACTTCTAGTTATTTCATCATGCTTACGGACTGACAGCTTTTGGGTTTGGTCACACATCATTTATGGACAAGGTATAACTATGGCAAATATTCTAGGAAGTGACAATAACGATAATTTAATAGGGACTACTGGAAATGATACGATTCAAGGCTTAGGAGGTAATGATTCACTTTCCGGAGGAGGTGGAGATGATAGTTTAGAGGGGGGTAGCGGCAGTGATACCTTAACTGGTGGTGCTGGTAATGACCAATTTGTTTTAGAGTATTTCAATGGCTCTTCTTTTACCCAAAACCAAGATTTAGTAACTGATTTTGTCAAAGGACAAGACAAAATTGATGTTAGAAAGATTGGCATTAGTGACTACAATACAATCCTAGCTTTACTGAAGGATGACCCAGATGCCAATGCTTTAATTACCGTCCGCTATAACCTAAACGACGGTAATTATTATTATCAACTTAAACTTAATGGGATTAGTCAAAGCCAACTGCAAGCTAGCGATTTCAATTTCAATACTGCGGTTGTGAATGATACCCTATCAGGTACTAATGATAATGATGATTTGTTTGGCGGTTTGGGTAATGATACTCTCCAAGGTAATGCTGGTAACGACCGTTTATTTGGTGAACAGGGTGATGACAGGTTATTCGGAGGATATGGTTCTGATACTCTCTATGGTGGTGCTGGTAATGACCAATTTGTTTTAGAGTATTTCAGTGGCTCTTCTTTTACCCAAAACCAAGATGTCGTAACTGATTTTGTCAAAGGACAAGACAAAATTGATGTTAGAAATATTGGCATTAGTGACTACAATACCATCCTAACTTTACTGAAGGATGACCCAGATGGTAATGCTTTAATTACCGTCCGCTATAACCTAGACAGCGGTAATTATTATTATCAACTCAAACTCAATGGGATTAGTCAAAGCCAACTGCAAGCAAGCGATTTCAATTTCAATGCTGCGGTTGTGAATGATACCCTATCAGGTACTAATAATAATGATGATTTGTTTGGCGGTTTGGGTAATGATACTCTCCAAGGTAATGCTGGTAACGACCGTTTATTTGGCGAACAGGGTGATGATAGGTTATTCGGAGGATATGGTTCTGACACTCTCTATGGTGGTGCTGGTAATGACCAATTTGTTTTAGAGTATTTTAGTGGCTCTTCTTTTACCCAAAACCAAGATGTCGTAACTGATTTTGTCAAGGGACAAGACAAAATTGACCTCAGAAATATTGGCATTAGTGATTACAATACCATCCTGACTTTACTGAAGGATGACCCAGATGGTAATGCTTTAATTACCGTCCGCTATAACCTAAACGACGGTAATTATTATTATCAACTCAAACTCAATGGGATTAGTCAAAGCCAACTGCAAGCTAGCGATTTCAATTTCAATACTGCGGTTGTGAATGATACCCTATCAGGTACTAATGATAATGATGATTTGTTTGGCGGTTTGGGTAATGATACTCTCCAAGGTAATGCTGGTAACGACCGTTTATTTGGCGAACAGGGTGATGATAGGTTATTCGGAGGATATGGTTCTGATACTCTCTATGGTGGTGCTGGTAATGACCAATTTGTTTTAGAGTATTTTAGTGGCTCTTCTTTTACCCAAAACCAAGATGTCGTAACTGATTTTGTCAAGGGACAAGACAAAATTGACCTCAGAAATATTGGCATTAGTGATTACAATACCATCCTGACTTTACTGAAGGATGACCCAGATGGTAATGCTTTAATTACCGTCCGCTATAACCTAAACGACGGTAATTATTATTATCAACTCAAACTCAATGGGATTAGTCAAAGCCAACTGCAAGCTAGCGATTTCAATTTCAATACTGCGGTTGTGGATGATACCAAATCAGGTACTAATGATAATGATGATTTGTTTGGCGGTTTGGGGAATGATACTCTCCAAGGTAATGATGGTAACGACCGTTTATTTGGCGAACAGGGTGATGATAGGTTATTCGGAGGATATAATTCTGACACTCTCTATGGTGGTGCTGGTAATGACCAATTTGTTTTAGAGTATTTCAGTGGCTCTTCTTTTACCCAAAACCAAGATGTTGTAACTGATTTTGTCAAAGGACAAGACAAAATTGACCTTAGAAATATTGGTATTAGTGACTACAATACCATCCTAACTCTCACAAGTAATGATTCAGCAGGAAATGCTTTAATTACGACCCGCTATAACCTAAACGACGGTAATTATTATTATCAACTCAAACTAAATGGGATTAGTCAAAGCCAACTGCAAGCTAGCGATTTCAATTTCAATGCTGCGGTTGTGAATGATACCAAATCAGGTACTAATAATAATGATGATTTGTTTGGCGGTTTGGGTAATGATACTCTCCAAGGTAATGCTGGTGACGACCGTTTATTTGGTGAACAGGGTGATGACAGGTTATTAGGAGGAACTGGTAATGACACTCTCTATGGTGGTGCTGATAATGATATTGCTGTTTACTTAGGTAATCGTTCTCAATATCAAATAACTAATAATGGCGGTGTTTATACAGTTAGCGATACGGTGGCTAATCGTGATGGTAGGGATAATTTATACAATATCGAAAGAATACAGTTTTCTGACCAAACTATCACTCTAGATGTTCCTCCCAGTATTACCCTAGCCCTATCTCCCAGTAGCGTCCTTGAAGATGGCGCCACTAATTTGCTTTACACCTTTACTAGAACTGGAAGTACTACCAATACTTTAACTGTTAACTATAACGTTGCTGGTTCAGCCGTTTTCAATACTGACTATACCCAAACAGGTGCAGCCAGTTTTACAGCAACCACAGGAACTATTACCTTTGCAGCAGGAGCAAGTACAGCCGTTCTAAGTATTGACCCCACCGCAGACACCACCATTGAAGGTAATGAAACCCTTGGCATAACTGTGGCGACAGGTAGTGGTTACATAGTAAGTACAACAAGCGCTGTCACCGGCACTATTACTAATGATGATACTTCTGCGATTACCATCAACCTGAGCAATAATCAGACGATAGTTGAAGGTTTAACAAGTCCCCAACAAGCTACCTATACCGTCAGTCTTTCCCAAGCCAGTACTCAAGCTATCACTGTGCAATATGCCACCACTAATGGTACAGCCATAGCAGGTTCCGACTACACTAGCGCTAACGGGACTTTGACTTTCAACTCAGGAGAAACCAGTAAGGTTATCAATATCCCCATTCTTAATAATTCAACCAATGAAGCAAATGAAACTTTTACTTTAAGGCTGAGTTCTCCTACTAATGCCATTCTGGGTACAACCAGTAGTGTCATCACCACTATTACTGATACCCTCAGTGCTGCTGTCACCACAACTTTACCCATCAATGTGGAAAACCTCACCCTCACAGGGACAGCCGCAATCGATGGTACAGGAAATGCTGGCGATAATATCCTTCAGGGAAATAGTGCTAATAATACCCTTACCGGTGGCGCAGGCAATGACACTTATGCTTTTGTTGCTAATAGTGTCTTAGGTATTGACAGAATTGTTGAAACAGCAACAGGTAATACAGACACAATTGATTTTAGTGGTACTACTGTTGGGGTGCGGCTAAATTTGGGTGTCACCACACAACAAACGGTGAATGCTAATTTGAAACTGATTCTCTCCGGCAATAATGTAATTGAAAATGCCAGAGGTAGTAGTCTTAGCGATCGTCTCACAGGTAATTCCTTAAATAATTACCTCATTGGTGATAGCGGCAATGACCAACTACAAGGATTAGCCGGAAATGATACCCTTTGGGGCGGACTGGGCAATGATATTCTCGCTGGTGGTGCAGGTCAAGATAAGTATTTGTTCCAAGGTAGCGGAGCTTTTACTAGCGCTTTAGGCGTTGATTACATTACCAATTTTGACGCGGGACAAGACCTAATTGTTCTGAGTAAAGCTACTTTTACTGCTATTACCAATAGTGCAGGACAAGCATTAACTGACTTTGCGGTTGTTAATGATGATGAGTTTGTCAACGGTAGTAATGCATCGATTGTCTTTAGTCAGGGTAGTGGTAGCTTATTTTATAATCAGGATAGAAGTCTTTTGGGTGCAAACAAAGTTTTTGAATTCGCTAGTTTAGGCAATGCTGATATAACCCTCACTGGTAGCAATTTTAGTTTGGTTCCCTAGTTTTGGAATCAATTCCAAGGCTAATAGCATAAGTCCTCTATAAGAGGACTTATGCATCAACTTGTGTAAGTTATTTTTGCTACTCAGGTTATTTCTAGAATACAAGATGCGCTACAGGTAAAGATTGCTCTACGTACACTGTTTGAAAAGCAAACTATAGCTGATTTAGCTGTGAGCGTAGTTGAGTGTTTGGCTTCTGAAACAGAGTTAGAAGAGATGGAGCTACTGTTGGCTGAGTTAGAAGAACTTGAAGAAAGCTTATAACGATGGCTTGTAGCACAGGCATCCTGCCTGTGCAGTCATGTAATTATTTTTGCCACAGAGCTGCATATAAATGAACCACAAAGGCACAAAGGGCACAAAGGAAGAGTTATTAAGATATAACCCATCAAATTTTATATCATAAATTATGCAGGGTTAACTAAATATGAAAACCTTGTATAGAGGCTAAATTTTGCGTCTCTACATTCCACAAATTTAAATCTATCTTCCTATACATCTCTGTGAACTCTCGTGGTCTGTGTGGTAAAGAAAAATGAACCGCACTCGTGTTGCCCTTGAGCGGCGCGAAGGGACACTGCTTGACGCGAAGAGAAAGAAAAGCAGGTGGTAGGCTCGTCACTGACGACCTTAGAGAACCCCACGGAAAAATTGATCGACTTTAGTTGATAGTCAATCATCTTATATCATCAAATAAGAACGAGTTCTATCCAAAGCATCTTAGAGAAACGTTTGATTTATATAGGCTTTCTTATCAAGCAGGTCGTCAGGTTGGCGCCCTTAAAATGAGGGAGTATTTCAGTTCCTATTACCAGCAAGATTTGATAAGTTTATTACCGGAACGTATCGTTTCGTTATTAAGGTAGTAATATATTTGAGTTTCCACTCTTATTGTCTCTCCAAGATATTTTTTCTCCATCTTCTACCGAAATAGTTATTGTGTTTATACTGGACTTAGAATTGAGCCTAATATCATTTTCATTAAATTCAATATCTGCTAATTCCCGATTACGAAGTTTTGCAGTAAATTGAGCCAACATTGTCGCTATGCAATCTAATATTGTCGATTTTCCGGCACCGTTTATACCAATAAATACTGCTAGGTTAATACGTGGAAAATTGATTGTTATGTCTTGAAGTCCTCGAAAGTTTTGGATATGTAACGTTTCGATACGCATAAGTAGCAAATTTTAATAACTTGTAAAGTGTATATCGTATCATTAAGCATACGTTTGTCTATTATAGTTATATTTGAGTTGGCAAATGAAATTTTCCTCATCCGCGATACTTTACTGAACTATTCTGTGTAAAGAAGATGACCAGAAACGTTCGCCAGCGTTTGCTATAGGAAAATTAAATTCTGCGGCAATAGATACAATCTCCAGTACTTCATTACTATCATCGCAGTAGTCAAGATAATGATGTAATTATGAGAATATCCGAATCACCAGATTTTTTGTTAGAGAATATTATTAATGCTAATAAGTAGTAATCCTATTAAATTGTAAAAGTTAGAAGTAGTGACTGCCTAATTGCTGGCATTTTCTAGAGAAGAGACGGTAAAAGCTGCCATTATTATTTATTCATTGTAGAAAAAATACTTAAATTTTACTTTTATAAAAGATATAAAATTTACGTAAAAATACTAAGTTAAATTTAAAAAAGGTGATAGGATTTGGTGGATTAAATTTTTAGCGGTTTCATAAGTACAGTGGTGACAGACATTTTGCTAATGACCATAATTTTCTGTGTCTAATTTTATTTGTGTCTGTAAACTGAGAGGGTGACAATCTAGGTTAAAAACCTCATACAGCAAGGATTATAGAAGAATGACCGGGAAAAATATAAAAGTAAATTCAGAACCAAGCCTAACGAGAAATAAGACTTTTGTACAAAGCTTATTGATAATAAAATCAATAAGCTCTAAAAATGGTGTTTATCTTTTTATGTCACGTGCGCTTAAAACTATTGCTGTATCTAAGGTTTAGGGGTTTTCGTCACCCCCTCAGGGTAATTAATGGGGTTCAAGCCAGAGAAGAGCGAGGAAACTATAAAACAGAGCGTGTTAGATTTTACTCAAATAGCTTTTCTTAACTTTTCGTTACATACCTATAAATTTTTTCGCCGACTTACTTAAAAACTTAACAAAAAAATAGGAATTGTGGGATAGTGAATCAACTACAGCTAGCAAGTTTTAAACAACAATTAAATTCTGAATGGAAAAAGGTAATTGCAAAGTTACCAATTGAAACAAGAATTCAGTTTTCTCAGCTTACAACTAATGATTTAAAAAAAATATCAGATATAAACGATGTAATAATTACAAATAAAGCATACCCAAAAAATACCGAACATCCATATTTCCTAGAAGGGGCAAACCTTGTAACCTCACTAAGTCCAAATTTATCAGTTGATGATATCAAATCTTATGCTCCAGATATTGGTATAACAGGTATAGCATCTTTAAGTCCGCTTCTTTTTTTTAGACCAGACGGGTGGATAAATCTTGGAATACAAACAGTTGTTCACGATATTTTATCTCTATACCAAATAGTTCTTGAGGAGAAAACAGGGAAATCACCAAAAATATTAGAAGCGGTGTATGGATTTGGATTTGATAGTGTGGTACGATCTGCTGTATTTGTACCAATAGAAGCCCTGTTAGACGATTTTATTTCTTTGTTTGATTTTTCTGAAGCACAAGCTCAAGAATTAACTTCTAAAAGCGTTATCGGCGCATCCCTTGGAGGACAAATCGCTACCTATTTTGTGGATGATAATTTTGGAAGTCAATTATTAGCAAATTCTATAGGTTCAACTGTTGGAGGTTGGGTTGGGTCAGCTATAGACTATGAATTTGATTTTAATAATAAAGCTCTGGAAACACTGGCTTTACCTAATCGCTTTATTGGCAATCTTGTCTCTAACACAGTATCTTTAGGTAGTGGAGAAATAGCTGAAAATATAATTGACGCATTAGAGATAGAAAATACTCTAGCTCAAATAGGAATAAATACTCTCACTCAATATGCTGTCACTTCAGTAGCTATAGAATATTTTCCAGATTTTATTACCAAGTATCTTGAAGTAGCAGGTCTTCGAGGTTTAGCACAATCCTATGGAAATTCTCTAGCGTCTTATGCTGGCTCAGAATTTTACAAAACTCTAGTTCGTTGGAACATTATCAGCGAAAGTCAATTAAATCAAGGTTCAGCTATAGGTGGTTCATTGGGTGCTATAACTATTCCAGGTTTTATTAATTGGCTTGGTGTTGCTTCTTTAACAGGGCCAATAGGAATTTTTGTTGGCACAGTAGTTGGTAGCCTTATTGGAGGAGTATTTGGGGATGAAGATTTCCCTCGTGCTGCGTATGTAATTAACATTGTTGATGGCGAATTTGTCACTAAATTTGCATACGAGTTAGATGATGGAAATACTGAAATTGCTCGTCAAATGGGTGAAGCTGCTAAAGAGTTTCTCAATTTCTTTGCAGGGAATGTTAGTGGTCAACTGCTTTCTGTTGAGAATGTTTATTATGGTCATTACAAAGAACAATATGTCTATCAACTACAAGATGATGCGCCTGGTGGAAGTAGTTTTCGCAGAAGGGTAGGTTTTAATAATGCTCAAGCGGCTATTGAAGCAGGTGTAGTTTATCAACTTACTAAAACTCAGATTGAAGGAGGCGATCGCTACATCAAACGCCTCTTTAATAATTACACCAATTCCAGAAGTAATCTCGAAGATTTTAACGAGCTTTTACAAATTGCTAAAGAATACGGTACTTATCTAGATAACCCTGCTTTATATCAGGAATATATCAATAAACTAGCAGCAAACTCGATTCCAGATGCAGATAAAAGAATTGCAGATTTGCAGTCTCATCCTTGGGATAGTTTTGTTCCCGCAGAACTTAATGATGAGCTAATCAAAAAAGTTGCAACTAATCTTTTACCAACAACTATCGCTCTTGCTATAGAAGGTGATGATTTAATTATCAATGATGAAAAAATTTACGGTTGGGTAAAAACACAACCAGAAAATAAAATTCAATTTCTCCAGTTTGCTGATGGCAACCTTTACACAATTAACGTAGATAAAGATAATAAAGTTACTCTAAATCTATACAAAAAAGACCTAACCATCAGAGATTTTGGTTTAGATATTTTACCTTCTCAAGTACGTTTGTCTCTCAGTGGCAATAATTTAAGTATTAATGGACAAATAATTGCTAACTGGTTGACCAATACAAATAACCGCTTAGAAATTCTACGTTTTGCTGATGGAAGTCGCTTTAGAATCGTTGTTGAAAACAATAGCACAGTTAAGCTAGAGAGTGAATTAGTCGCCAATTGGAAAACGGTGTTGGCGAAAGCAATAGAATTTAATCTCAGCACACCGCAATCTTCAGATAATTACAAAGGTAATGATGTCACTAAAATACTCTATGGCAATGGTAGTGTAGTTCAAGGGAATGATAATAGTGATGATGTTTTAATTTCTTCTTCAGCAGCAGAAACTCTTAAAGGTGGCAAGGGTGATGATGTTTATCGTTATAGTTTGGGTAGTGGTAAAGATACGATTGAAGATATTGGCGGAGTAGATGTTATTGAATTTGACAGTAATATTCAGCTAGCAAATTTACAACTACAACAAAGTAGTAATAATTTAATCATTAATATCATCAATCCTAGTAATCCCTCCGCACCAATTACGAATCAATTAACCATCAAAAACTTCCTGACTAACAAAATTGAGTTTATTCGACTGGGGAATAACCAAGAATACTTTTTAGATAATTCTAGCGGTCAATGGCAATTAAAAGCTACTAATAGTGTTCAAACTTCTACTAGCAGCAACACCGCCATCCAAGGGACTATTGGTGCTGATGTTCTCCGAGGTTTGGGAGAGAACGATACCCTTTCAGGCGGTGGCGGAAATGATACTTATTTGTACTCTTTCGGTGATGGTTTAAACACAACAATTTATGATACAGGGGATTACGAAGGTAAAGTTAGAGATGGTGGCATAGATACCCTTGTTTTAGACACAAACATAATCCACGGCTTAAAATTACAAAATAAAGATTTAATTGTCACCGTTTCTTATATTCTCCCTACGTTTAATTCAAATACTGGTAATAACGAAGCTCAACCTATCACAATCACGATAAAAAATTGGGTTGATGAGAACAGTAGAATTGAATTTATCCGCTTGGCTAATGGCAAAGATTTTTATCCTACCTTGGCGGCTGATGGTTCAGTTTCTTTACAACCAGTGTTAACTCAAGGAGAGTCAACTTTAGATGTTCAGCTAGATGTACCCGATAGTTATGCACTGAGTTCTTATAAATTAGCAGTTGTTGATTTGTTTGGAAATGGACTTCAGTTAATTTCGGCTCAAGATTCCTTCGCCATGTCAGATTTAGATAATGATGGTTATTTAGAACAGACAGGATGGGTATCTCCTTCAGATGGGATATTAGTAATAGACCAAAATAATGATGGTCGAATTACTGAACTTAACGAGTTTATTTCCCTAACTTCTCAAACTAATGTTACATACATTGCTAGTTTAAATAGTAATGGCGATCGCGTACTAAATTCTCAAGATACCAACTTTGAAAAAATCCGAGTTTGGATTGATGCCAATGGTAATCATAAAGTAGAATTAGGCGAATTAGCAGCCTTACATCGCTATGGCATAGAAGACATTTCCCTAGCAAGTCAACAGAAAAACTTTGAAATTGCCGGAAATCTCATAACTACTTCAACTTATTTTACTCAACTAGGATACGAATTTAGAAAACGCTCCCAAATTTTTGATGTTGCTTTTGCTTATAATCCTAACGGCGTGAAGTTAGAAACACTACCAGGAGGAATTAACAAATTCAACTTTGAAAATAAACCAGATATTCTAATTGCTGACGATACGGCGGGTAATCTGAATTTAACGATCGATCCAACTATTACCTACTCTGTTACCGGAGGTAAAGGTAACGATAAACTAAGTATTCTGGCTAGTAGCACCACAGGAGGAATTCTCAATGGAGGTGCAGGAGATGATACTCTCACAGGTGCAGGTGGTAGCGATATTATCAATGGTGGTAAAGGAAAAGATGTCATCAAAGCGGCTGCTGGAGACGATACAATAACCATCGATGAAGACGATATTCTTACCAGCTTAGATGGAGGCGAAGGTTTTGATATAGTCACCCTTGATGCCGATTCTCGTTTACATCTGATTCTTAAAGATAGTAATAATATCGAAGCAATTATTGGCACTAAAATCAGTAATCAAATCACTTATATTGGAGTTAAACCAATTCTCATTTCTGGGGATTTAGGTAATGACATAATCACAGGAGGAGAAGGCGACGACCAAATCGAAGGTGGAGAAGGCAAAGACAAATTATATGGAAATAAAGGCAAAGATTTATTACTCGGTGGATTAGATGATGATAGCCTTTACGGAGAACAAAATGACGACCAATTATATGGACAAGATGGGGATGATTTTCTAGATGGTGGAGATGGTAACGACATCTTAGATGGCAGCATCGGAAATGATTTCCTCAAAGGAGGTTCTGGTCAAAATACTTACGTTTTTGGTCGCAATTATGGAATTGATACTATTACTCAGAATAACAATGCAGAGAAAGACATTATCAGTTTCAAAGCAGGTATTAGTCCATCTGATATCACTTTCTGGCGGAAATCAAACAATGCTTTGCAAAAAGATAATCTTTACCTAGCAATTAAAAACACCCATGACCGTCTTATCATTACAGATCAGCTAGTAAACAATACTTACGGCATAGACCAATTTACATTTGCTGATGGCACAATCTGGACAAGAGAAAATATTCAAGCTTGGTTACTGCAATCTACCCCTGGTGATGATTACTTACTAGGATATCAAAGTAATGATACCCTTGATGGTAGTGCAGGAAACGACTTATTAAATGGTGGTGCTGGCAACAACACATACATCTTTGGTCGTGGCTATGGAGTTGATACTATTACTGAGAATTCCAATACTGGTACAGATACTCTCAGTTTTAAAGCAGATATTAATCCATCAGATATCACTTTTTGGCGGAAACCAAATAGTAGTTCAGAAAAAGATAATCTTTACTTAGCCATTAAAAATACCCATGACCGAATTCTTATTGAAGATCAGTTTAGAAGCACTTCTTATGGTATAGACAAGTTTGTATTTGCCAATGGAACAATTTGGACAAGAGAAAATATTCAAACTTGGTTATTGCAATCTACTCCTGGCGATGATTACTTATTAGGATATCAAAGCAATGATACCCTTGATGGTAGTACAGGAAACGATTTATTGAACGGCGATTCTGGCAACAATACCTATGTTTTTGGTCGAGGCTATGGAGTTGATACTATTGTTGAAAACTACAACACTGGTACAGATACTCTCAGTTTCAAAACTGGTATTAATCCAGCCGATATCACTTTCTGGCGAAAACCGAATAGTTACCCAGAAAGCGATAATCTCTACTTAGCAATCAAAAACACCCATGACCGAATTATCATTGAGGATCAGTTTAGAGATGGCCCTTATGGAATAGATCGGTTTGTATTTACCAATGGAACAATCTGGACAAGAGAAAATATTCAAACTTGGTTACTACAATCCACCACTGGCGACGATTATTTACTGGGATATCAAAGTAATGATACCCTTGATGGCGGTGCAGGCAACGACTTATTGAATGGTAGTTCTGGCAACAATACTTATATCTTTGGTCGAGGCTACGCAGTTGATACTATTGTTGAAAACTATAACACTGGTACTGATATCGTTAGTTTCAAAGCAGGTATTAGTAAATCAGATGTTATTTTCTGGCGGAAAACGAATAGTAGTACAGAAAAAGATAATCTTTATTTAGCAATCAAAAATACTAATGATCGCCTCATCATTGAAGATCAGTTTAGAAGCAGCCCTTATGGTATAGATCAGTTTACATTTGCCGATGGAACAACTATAACTCGGTCAGATATCAACTCCATGTCTTTGCCAAACAATCTCCCTGAAGATAACTTATTAACTGGAGATGCAAATGCTAACACTTTGGAAAATGCTACAGGCAATGATACCTTAGCCGGAGGTATAGGGAATGATATATATATCTTCAAGCAAGGTTATGGTCAAGATTTAATTCAAGAAGATTACTCTGGCTTGAATAGTTACTATGACACTGTTAAGTTTGGTGCGGGATTAACTACCAACACAATGGAAATTGTTCGACAAGGTGATGACTTGATTTTCAAAGTTAAAGGTACTAGTGATCGCCTAACAATTAAAAATCAGTTTAATGTATATGAAGTTTACGCAATTGAAGAGTTTCAGTTTGATAACGGTGCAACTATTTGGACAAAAGAAAATATCAAACAATATTTACTAAAGTCTACAAATGCAGATGACTATATACTTGGTTATTCAGAAGGACTGAACAATGAAACTTTAGATGGTGGTTTAGGTAATGACACCTTAGCTGGAGGTGCGGGGAATGATATCTACATCTTCAAGCAAGGTTATGGTCAAGATTTAATTCAAGAAGATTATCGTGGATTAAACAGTTACTACGACACAGTAAAATTTGGTGCAGGATTAACCACCAACACAATGGAAATTGTTCGACAAGGTGATGACTTGATTTTCAAAGTCAAAGGTAGTAGTGATCGCCTGACAATTAAAAATCAGTTTGATTATCCTTATGAAGCAATTTCAATCGAAGAATTCCAATTTGATAACGGTGCAACTATTTGGACGAAAGAAAATATTAAACAATACTTACTAAAGTCTACAAATGCAGATGACTATATAGTTGGTTACTCAGAAGGACTGAAAAATGAAACTTTAGACGGCAATTTAGGCAATGATACCTTAGCCGGAGGTACGGGGAATGATACCTACATTTTTAAGCTAGGTTACGGTCAAGATATTATTGAAGAAAGTTATTATGGCTTGAATAGTTACTATGACACAGTAAAGTTTGGTGCTGGTTTAACTACTAGCACAATGGAAATTGTCAGACAAGATAACGACCTGATTTTTAAAGTCAAAGGTAGTAGCGACCGCCTGACAATCAAAAATCAATTTGATTATCCTGATGAAGCCCTTTCCGTTGAAGAATTTCAATTTGATAACGGCGCAACTATTTGGACGAAAGAAGATATCAAACAATACTTATTAAAGTCTACAGATGGAGATGACGATATAGATGGTTATTTCTGGGGAATCAATAATGAAACTTTAGACGGCAGTTTAGGAAATGATACTCTAGCAGGTAAAACGGGTAATGATACCTATATTTTTAAACTAGGTTACGGTCAAGATTTAATTCAAGAAAGTGAGTATGTTTACCACAGCAATTATGACATTGTGAAGTTTGGTGCTGGGTTAACTACTAACACAATGGAAATTGTTCGCCAAGATAATGACTTAATTTTCAAAGTCAAAGGTAGTAGCGACCGTTTAACAATAAAAAATCAATTTGGTTATCCTGATGACGCTCTTTCCATTGAAGAATTTCAATTTGATAATGGTGCAATTATTTGGACAAAAGAAGATATCAAACAATACTTACTAAAGTCTACAGATGGAGATGACTATATAGTTGGTTATTTTTGGGGAATCAACAATGAAACTTTAGATGGTGGTTTAGGCGATGACACCTTAGCTGGAAGTACAGGGAACGATCGCTACATCTTTAAGCATGGCTACGGTCAAGATATTATTCAAGAAGATTACTACGTTTACCACACCAACTATGACACTGTTAAGTTTGGTAGGGGATTAACTGCACAAACAATGGAAATTGTTCGACAAGATAATGACCTGATTTTTCAAATCAAAGGTACTATTGACACACTTACAATTAAAGGTCAGTTTGGCACAGGAGAATATAACGCAGTCGAAGAATTTCAATTTGATAACGGTGCAACTATTTGGACGAAAGAAGATATTAAAAATTATCTCGCTAGTACTTTTAATAATGCACCTACTGTCAAAAACGCGATTATAGATCAAACAACTGGTTCTAATAGTCCCTTTAACTTCACCATTCCAATAAATACCTTCTCTGACCCAAATATAGGCGATAGCCTCAGTTATATTGCAACCAGAGGAGATGGCACTTCTCTACCCAGTTGGTTGAAATTTAACCCCAACAGCCGTACTTTTACAGGTACTCCAACTCTGGCTGATGTCGGCATACTAAACATCAAAGTCATAGCAACGGATACAAGTCGAGCAACGGTAAGTGACATCTTTGCTATCAACATTCGCAACCTTGCTGGTACTACTGGCAACGATAGTATCACTGGTACACTCAATGATGACAAGATCGAAGGTAATGGTGGCAATGATACCCTGTTTGGTTTAGCAGGGAATGACACCCTTGATGGCGGTACAGGCCAAGATACCATGACCGGAGGATTAGATAATGACACCTATATTATTGATAACAGTGCAGATAAAGTAGTCGAAAACTCTAACGAAGGAACGGATACTATTCGCTCATCAATTAGCTACACTTTGGGCGAAAATTTAGAAAATCTGATTTTAACTGGTAGTAGTAATCTTTCAGGTACAGGTAACACACTCAACAACCTAATTACTGGTAACAGTGGTAGTAACATTCTTAATGGTAAAGCTGGTGATGACATCATCAATGGAGATAGTGGTGACGATAACCTCAAAGGAGAATTAGGCAATGATACCCTTAATGGCGGTGCTGGTAACGACACACTAGATGGCGGCGCTGGCGACGATATCATGAGTGGCAGTACTGGTAATGACACCTACTATATCGATAGCAGTAACGACCAAATCATAGAAGTAGTCAATGAAGGAACAGATACAGTCAGTTCTGCCATCAGTTGGACGTTGGGCAACAACTTAGAAAACCTCACTCTCACAGGTAGCAATGCTATCAATGGTACTGGCAATGCTTTGAAAAATAGTATTACTGGTAACACTGCTAATAACACTTTATCGGGTGGCGATAATGATGATACTGTCAAAGGAGATGCAGGTAACGATATTGTTGATGGTGGTACAGGCAACGATCGCCTAGTTGGTGGTTCTGGTTCGGACACTTACATCGTTGACAGTAGTTGGGATGTAGTTATAGAGGCGCCTTCAGAAGGCAAAGATAGCGTACAGTCTAGCGCTACCCACACCTTAACTGCCAACGTCGAAGATTTAGTATTAACTGGCACAAACAATATCAATGGTACTGGTAACGACCTAGATAACAGCATTACAGGTAATAGTGGTAATAATATCCTCAAAGGCTTAGGAGGCAATGATATTCTCCTCGGTGGCGCTGGTTCGGACATCTTAGTCGGTGGTGCGGGTAATGATATGCTAACTGGCGGCGCCGATGTAGATCAATTCCTCTTTGGTAGCGGTGCAGCTTTTACTACCAGTGCTTTCGGTATAGATACGATTACTGACTTTAGTAAAGGAACAGATAAAATCGCCCTCAGTAAAGGTTCTTTCACAGCTTTAATCAGTTCAGTTAATACAAATTTACTTGAGGTTGAATTTGCCACTATCAACACCACTCTCGCCAACGAAGTTTCTGTGGCGGGAAGCAGTAGTGCCCAGATTGTTTACAACACCGCAACAGGTAACTTACTATACAACCAGGATAGTGCGTCTGCTGGTTTAGGCAGTGGTGGAGTATTTGCCACTTTCACAAGAACATTGCCTGGTTTGGAAGCGAATGATTTCCTTGTCCAAGCTTGAGCAAAAGTTTATACAACATTGCTAGTCTTACAAATCTCAACAGATTAACTACCTAGGAGAAATAGAAATTCAATGCTGAAATTATTAACATTGGCTTTAGCTATTGCTAGCAGTTTGGTAATGGCTACTACAAAAACATATGACCAGACCCAAAAGTTGCCAGGGTCTGGAAGCATAAGCTTGGACTTTAGTGCCTGAAACCCTTATCTCACATCTTGCACCTTCTTTTGGCTTGGGTAAGGTGGCTATGCCACCCTACGCAAAAATAGGCAGAACACACGCTCTTTCATTCGATTGGAAGCTCGTGGTGCAAGATGTCAGTTATTGCTACGTTAATTACTTGCTAATAATTCCTAATAAGAAAGTATAATTTGTCCATAACCGCAAAATGGAAGCATCTAGCTGTCCGCAAGTTGTTGAATTTTATACTCTCTAACCCTGATTAAAACGTCGTCAACAAGAGTACTATTTTTGTAGTTACTTGCTCCGCCAAGGTTTGAGAGTTTGAACCAGAATTTGTCAGAAACGCAATTGGAAGCATATGGTGTCATTTTATGCCAAGTAATCGTTCCAGTCACACTTACTATTGAACGCTTGGCGCCGATGATACTTAGTTGCGGCTTTGACATTCAAATTACCAGGTGCAAGATATGAGCCTTCGACTGGCGCCGCAAACGCTCCAGTAAAATATGAAACTAGCATATTTTTTGAAACCCTTGCTATATATATAATTTTGGAATGTGCAAGTTAGGAGCTATGCTGCATGACCTATGCATAAATTATTCAAGACACCCCTGTTGAATATATAGGTCGGCAGGACTGACCGACCCACCAACAAAATTTTAAAAATGCCATGAGTAATTTGAGTCAACGTATAGCTAATCTCTCTCCAGAAAAGCTGGCACTACTACAGCAACGGCTGATAAAAAAAGATAATACTAGCGTAGCCCAAAAAATTATCCCACGTAGAAAAACATCCGAACCTTGCCCATTATCTTTTTCTCAACAAAGACTATGGTTTTTAAACCAATTAGAACCATTAAGCCCTTTTAACATCTCTATCGCAGTCAGATTAGATGGTACCCTCAATTTGCAAGCATTACAGCAAACCTTAAACGCGATTGTAGCTCGCCATGAAGCACTACGTACCAACTTTGTATCTGTAGACGAAAACCCAATACAGGTTATTGCTGAAATACAGACAGTCAAAATAACATTAATTGATTTGAGTGAACTATGTAATACAGACCCGGAAGCAGAAATTGAACAAATCCTTAAAAAAGAAACGCAATATCCATTTAACTTTTCCTCTGATTTGATGTTGCGTTCGACTTTATTAAGGTTAAGCGAAGAGGAACATATACTGCTTTTAGTAATGCATCACGTTGCTTCCGATGGTTGGTCAGTAGGAATTTTATACAAGGAACTCGCAGGTTTCTATGAAGCTTTCTTAACAGGAAATCCCTCACCATTTCCTGAACTACCAATTCAATATGCTGACTTTGCTCATTGGCAACGGCAGTGGCTAAGTGGAGACACACTGCAAACCCAGCTTAACTACTGGAAGCAGCAATTAAAAGAGGCGCCAACTATTTTATCGCTTCCCACTGATAAACCACGTCCGCCAATTCAAACATTTAAAGGTGGTACTAAACATTTTCAACTCAATCAAGATTTAACGCAAAAACTCAAAACTCTAAGTACTCTGTCAGGAGCAACGCTATTCATGACACTGATGGCTGCTTTTGCCACTTTACTCTCACGCTACAGTGGTCAAGAGGATATAGTTATTGGCACACCCATTGCCAACCGTAACCGTAGTGAAGTTGAATCTCTAATTGGTTTCTTTATTAATACCTTAGTACTGCGTAATAAACTTCAAGGAAACCCTACTTTCTTAGAGCTATTAGAGCGAGTACGGGAGACAACGTTAGGCGCCTATGACCATCAAGACCTACCCTTTGAAAAACTAGTCGAGGAACTTCAGCCAGAACGTACCCTTAGCCATACACCAATATATCAGGTAATGTTCGTATTGCAGAATGCTCCAATCGGAACATTCGAACTACCTGGTTTAACCCTAACTCCTCTTGAACTAGAAGATGCAGCAGCAAGGGATGATTTATTTCTCTCCATGATGGAAACAGAAACGGGACTTAGTGGAGAACTAGTATACAACAGCGACTTATTTGAGATTACAACAATTGAGCGAATGGTTATTCATTTTCAAACCTTGCTCGAAAGCATTGTGAAGAATCCTCTTCAGCAAGTAGCACAATTACCATTACTAAGTGCAACCGAACAGCATCAGTTACTGGTTGAATGGAATGATACAGGCGCCGACTACCCATTAGAACAAACTTTTACTCAACAGTTTGAAGCGATTGTAGAGAAAAACCCTTTATCAATAGCAGTAGGATTTGAAAACCAACAATTAACTTACCAACAATTAAACGCGCGTGCAAACCGCTGGGCAAGACATTTAGTTTCCCTTGGAGTCGAAGCAGAAACAATTGTCGCTATAAATAGCGAGCGTAATATTGATTTATTAACGGCAATGCTCGCAGTGTTTAAAGCAGGTGGCGCCTACCTACCTCTCAACCCTCATCATCCAGTTGAACGTAATCGGCAAGTACTAGAACAAAGTCAAGTATCATTAGTATTATCTGCTAAAAGTTGGTCATCTGACTTACAAACGGGCAAGGATGCCCATTCCACAAATCAACTATTATTATTGCTTGAAGATTTAGATTCTTTTGATTATTCAAGTGAGAACTTAAAAGGACGCTCAACTCCAGAAAATCTTGCTTATGTAATTTACACTTCTGGTTCAACGGGTAAACCCAAAGGAGCAATGCTCGAACATCGAGGAATGCTCAATCATTTATACGCCAAAGTTAATGATTTACAACTAACTCAAACCGATATCGTCGCACAAACAGCAGCACAGACATTTGACATTAGTATTTGGCAATTTCTAGTAGCGTTATTAGTTGGTGGACGAGTTGAGATTGTTCCCACTGAAGTTACTACAGACCCTGCCGAGTTGTTGACACTAGTACAATCTAAACAAATCTCAATTTTGGAGATTGTACCGTCGTTATTGCGGATGATGCTCGAACATATCTCATCCAGTAATAAACCCAATTTGTCTCAGTTACGTTGGTTGCTGTTAACTGGTGAAACTTTACCACCCCAGTTATGCCGTCAATGGTTTGAGTACTACCCAGCAATACCAATGATGAATGCTTACGGTCCAACCGAGTGTTCAGATGATGTTACGCATTACCCAATTTATACTCCACCCGCACAGGAAGTTCTCAATCTGCCAATTGGGCGCCCGGTATCAAATACACAACTATATATACTCGACAAACATTTACAACCAGTGCCCATCGGAGTGCCAGGAGAACTGTATGTAGGTGGAGTTGGTGTTGGACGTGGCTATTTATATAATTCACAACAAACACAACTTGCTTTTGTAAAAAATCCTTTCAGAGACATCACTCAGAAGTCAGCAACGCCACTTCGCTCAACGTTCCCCACCCCCGCACGCGAGTGGCTCCTCAGAACTCAGAACTTATTATATAAAACAGGCGACAAAGCTCGTTATTTAAAAGACGGTAACATCGAATTTCTTAATCGTATCGATTACCAAGTAAAAATTCGCGGCTTTCGTATTGAGCTAGGAGAAATTGAGGCAGTATTGACACAACATCCGCAAGTACGAGAAGTCGTAGTTATCGCGCGTTCCGACCAACCAGGCAACCAGTATTTAGTTGCTTATATTGTTTCTGATGTACTTAATACTAGTCAACTACGTGATTTCCTCAAACAAAAGTTGCCTGAATACATGATACCTGCGGCGTTTGTGATGTTGGAATCTATACCTCTAACTCCCAATGGTAAAGTTGATCGTCGTGCATTGCCTGAACCAGATGTTCAACAAAGTCTTATCTTCGCCCCTCCCCACACACCTACACAAAAGATTCTCGCCCAGCTATGGTTAGAAATCCTTAATCTCAAAGAAGTGGGCATTCATGACAACTTCTTTGAACTAGGTGGACATTCTTTACTTGCTACTCAAGTAATTTCACGGTTGCGCTTTTTATTTGGAATGGAGTTGCCTCTACGCCAATTATTTGAGGCGCCTACTATAGCAGCCCTAGCAGATAGCATCGACAAAATTCTTGCAACAGTACAAAAGCTACAAATCACTTCTAGTTATCAACAAGACGAGCGCGAGGAAATAGAATTATGAAGACAATTCAAGAGTTTTTATCTAATTTAGCCAATTCAGATATTAAGTTATGGTTAGATGTTAACGAAACCACTTCAGAAGAAGTTCGTTTACGCTGTAATGCTCCAAAAGGAACACTAACACCTGATATACGTACACATTTAGCTGAACGTAAAGCAGAAATTATTTCTTTTTTACAGCAAGGTATCGAGTCAAATTCGACTGTTGAAGCAATTACTCCAATTGGGCGAGATATCAATTTACCTTTGTCCTTCGGTCAAGCTAGACTGTGGTTTCTCTACCAACTCGAAGGTCAAACAGCCACTTATAACATACCAGTAACCTTACGCCTTTTTGGTGAACTCAACACAGCTGCTTTTGAGATGGCTGTGCAAGAAATCGTGCGGCGCCACGAAGTTTTGCGTACTAATTTTAAGATGGTGAACGATTCCGCAGTACAAGTTATTGCGGGTCAACCTACCGTAACCATTTCAATAGTGGATTTACAACAGGTTCCATACTTAGAGCAGTCTAATAAAGTGCAACAATTAGCACTCAGTGAAGTTCAAAAACCTTTTGACCTCTCAAATGATTCATTATTGCGAGTCACTCTACTACGGTTGTCAGAAAAATCTCATGTGCTGCTACTGACTATGCACCACATTATTTCAGATGGTTGGTCAATGGGAGTATTTATTAATGAGTTGTCTGAACTGTATCAAGCTTTCTGTAATGGACAGCCTTCACAATTGCCAGAATTACTAATTCAATATGCAGACTTTGCTTACTGGCAAAGGCACTGGTTGAGTGGAGAGGTGTTACAAACACAACTTAACTATTGGAAGCAGAACTTAACAGGAATACCGCCTTTACTTGAACTTCCCACCGACCGCCCGCGTCCCTCTGTTCAAACATTCCAAGGTAGCTTTACAGAATTTCTGCTTAATCAAGAACTGACATCTCAAATAAAGGCTCTGAGTCAAAAGTCAGGTACAACTTTATTTATGACCTTGCTAGCGGCTTTTGCTACTTTACTTTCACGTTACAGCGGTCAAGAGGACATAGTTATTGGCTCCCCAATTGCTAACCGCAACCGTAGTCAAGTTGAGTCATTAATTGGCTTTTTTGTCAATACCCAGGTATTACGAACTAAACTACACGGAAACCCGAACTTCAGTGAGCTATTAGAGCGAGTACGAGAGACAACGTTGGGCGCCTATGATCATCAAGACTTACCCTTTGAAAAACTAGTCGAGGAACTTCAACCAGAGCGTTCTCTTAGCCATACACCATTATTTCAGGTGATGTTTGTCATGGAGAATACCCCAATAGGCAAACTCGAACTGCCTGGTTTAACTATCACTCCTTTGGAATTAGAGAACATTACAGCTAAGTTTGATTTAACCTTATCAATTGAGGAAACAGCGTCAGGATTACTTTGCGGGTGGGAATATAACAGCGACTTGTTTGGTGTGACAACAATTGAGCAGATGGCTGTTCATTTCCAAACCTTACTCGAAAGTATCGTGAAGAATCCTCTTCAGCGAGTAGCACAATTACCATTACTAAGTGCAACCGAACAGCATCAGTTATTAGTCGAGTGGAACAATACAGGCGCCGACTACCCATTAGAACAAACTTTTACTCAACAGTTTGAAGCGATTGTAGAGAAAAACCCTTTATCAATAGCAGTTGTATTTGAAAACCAACAACTAACTTACCAACAGTTGAACGCACGTGCAAATCGCTGGGCAAGACATTTAGTTTCTCTTGGAGTTGGAGCAGAAACAATTGTTGCTTTGAATAGCGAGCGTAATATTGATTTCTTAACGGCAATGCTAGCAGTGTTCAAAGCAGGTGCAGCATACCTACCTCTGAACCCTGATCATCCAACAGAACGTAATCGTCAAGTCTTAGAACAAAGTCAAGTATCATTAGTATTATCAGCCTCAAGTTGGTCATCGCTAGTTAATCACCTTGAAACCGAGCCACAGTTATTATTGCTCGAAGATTTAGATTCGTTTGATTATTCAAGTCAGAACTTACCAGTACGCTCAACTCCAGAAAACCTTGCTTATGTAATTTACACTTCTGGTTCAACTGGTAAGCCAAAAGGAGCAATGCTCGAACATCGAGGAATGCTCAATCATTTATATGCTAAAGTCACAGATTTGCAGCTAACTCAAACTGATATCGTCGCGCAAACAGCAGCACAAACATTTGATATTAGTATTTGGCAATTTTTAGTAGCATTATTAGTTGGTGGACAAGTTGAGATTGTTCGCACGTCTATTACCACAGACCCTGCCGAGTTGCTGACACTAATGCAGTCCAAACAAATCTCTATTTTGGAGATTGTGCCGTCGTTGTTGCGGATGATGCTCGAACACATTGAGTTATCGAGTAATAATAAACCGAATTTGTCCGAGTTGCGTTGGTTGCTATTAACTGGTGAAACTTTACCACCCCAGTTATGCCGTCAGTGGCTTGAGTACTACCCAGCAATACCAATGATGAATGCTTACGGTCCAACCGAGTGTTCAGATGATGTTACGCATTATCCAATTTATACTCCACCCGCAGAGGAAATTCTCAATCTGCCAATTGGGCACCCGGTAGCAAATACGCAACTATATATACTCGACAAATATTTACAACCAGTTCCCATCGGAGTGCCTGGAGAACTGTACGTAGGTGGAGTTAGTGTTGGACGTGGCTATTTACACAATTCACAACAAACACAGCTTGCTTTTGTAAAAAATCCTTTCAGAGACATCACTCAGAACTCAGCACTCAGAACTCAGCACTTATTATATAAAACTGGTGACAAAGCACGTTACCTATTTGACGGTAACATCGAATTTCTCAATCGCATCGATTATCAGGTAAAAATTCGTGGCTTCCGTATCGAGCTAGGAGAAATTGAGGCGGTATTGACACAACACCCACAAGTGCGCGAAGTCGTAGTTATTGCAAGAGAAGACCAACCCGGCAACCAGTACTTAGTCGCTTATATTGTTCCTAACTCGGTGCTTAGTAATAAAGAACTACGTGATTTTCTCAAACAAAAGTTGCCTGAATACATGATACCTACGGCATTTGTAATGTTAGAGTCTATACCTCTAACACCTAATGGTAAAGTTGACCGCCGTGCATTACCAGTGCCAGAACTTAGTTCAAGTGATAATTTTGTTGCTCCGAGTGACATGCTAGAACTAGAACTAACGCAAATCTGGGAAGAAATACTGCATGTACACCCTATCGGAGTTCGGGATAACTTCTTTGACTTGGGTGGTCATTCTTTGTTAGCCGTAAGCCTAATAGCTCGGATTCAACAGAAGTTTAACAAAAAGCTTTCCTTAGCAGCGCTCTTCCAAGGCGCCACCGTCGAACACCTAGCGAATATAATCCGGTCGTCAACAGATTTTTCGTCTTCGTCTACCTTAGTAACACTACAGCAAGGTGACTCGAAGCGGCGCCCACTCTTTTGCGTTCATCCAGGTGGCGGTACTGTTTTAGCGTACCTGAATTTAGCACGTCATTTAGACCCAGCACAACCAGTTTATGGACTCGAATCGCTCGATTTGGATGACGAACAAAAGCTTCATAATAAGGTTGAAGACATGGCAGCTTTTTACATCGAAGTCATGCAAAGTGTTCAACCACAAGGTCCTTACCTAATTGGAGGTTGGAGTTTTGGCGGACTAGTGGCGTTCGAGATAGCCCAGCAGATGCAAGCGCAAGGTCAGCAGGTGTCCTTGTTAGCATTGCTAGATACCTATCCTTTTACAGAGTACGAAGAGTTAAACGAAGCAGACGATGTAGATTTTATTACAGAGTTACTTGCTAGGAATAATGGCGCCATATTAGGAATACCGCCAGAGTTGGATGCGGTTCAAGCACAACGTTTACTACAGGTTTTCAAAGGGCATATCCTAGCAGCAAATGATTATAATCCGCAACCTTACCCAGGCAAAGTTGCTCTCTTCCTCGCTGAAGGGGGAATAGCAGCAGATTCTGTAAGCCCAATTATTGGTTGGGAAAAGTTAGCAACTAAAGGGGTGGATATCCATTGGGTACCTGGCGACCACCACACTATGGTTAGCAAACCGAATGTCGAGATTTTAGCTCAAAAGCTACAGATTTGTCTTGAACAATTGCAGGCGAATGATGGGGGGAAAAATGACTAAACACCGCATAGAACAGAGAATGCGAGTCTTCATTCTCGTCTGGTTCGGACAAATGGTTTCCCTTATCGGTTCTGGGCTAACTAGCTTTGCTCTAGATATATGGATATACCAACGTACTGGTTCAGTTACTCAGTTTGCACTTGCTTTTATATTTAGTCAGGTACCGCCAATTTTAGTTTCTCCCTTTGCTGGCGCCTTGGTAGACCGTTGGAACCGTCGTTATTGCATGATTCTCAGTGATTGCGGTTCAGGTTTAAGTATCCTAGCAGTTGCCCTTTTACTATTTACTAATCGTTTAGAAATTTGGCACGTATATATAGCTACAGCAGTAAGTTCCATCTTCAACGCCTTCCAATGGCCTGCATATAGTGCCTCTATTTCTACGTTGGTTCCTAAACAGCATCTTGCCCGTGCTAACGGCATGACCGAGTTAGGAGATGCGTTAAAAATGCTTCTACCGCCAGTGCTAGGAGGTGCATTACTTGTTACTATTCAATTGCGAGGTGTTATTCTCATCGATTTTATCACCTTCCTCTTTTCCATGATTACCCTGCTTTTGGTTCGATTTCCTAATATCAAAACCACTCCTCAAGAGGAATTTGGAAAAAGTTCTCTGCTTTCAGAAGTCACCTATGGTTGGAAATACATCACATCCCGACCTGGGCTGTTAGGACTACTAATTTTCTTCGGCGCCTGCAACTTTATTTTGGCAATAGTAAGCGTGTTATTAACACCATTAGTACTATCTTTTACCTCTCCAGCCATCCTTGGCATCATCCTATTTATCGATGGTATCGGTATGCTCATAGGTACTATAGTAATGAGTACTGGAAAGATGCCATCGCGGCAAATCTACAGTATTTTAGGTTTTCAAATGCTCGGTGGGTTATGCATTTTGGTAACAGGGTTGAGTACTTCTGTTGCACTTGTAGCAGTTGCTGCCTTTTTATTCGCTTTTGGCTCACCAATTATCAACTGCTCTAGTCAAATTATCTGGCAAAGAAAAGTGGCGCCATCCGTGCAAGGGAGAGTCTTTGCAGTAGAGCGAATGATTGTCAGTGCATTGCAACCAATAGCTTATATTATCGCAGGACCTTTAGCCGACCGTGTATTCGAGCCTTTAATGGCAACCAACGGTTCGTTAGCTGGAAGCATCGGACAACTAATAGGTGTTGGTACTGGTCGCGGCGTTGGTCTACTATTTATGATTATGGGAGCTATATCTATACTAATCTCTATTGTCGCCTACCAATATCCCCGCCTGCGGTTGGTGGAAGATGAATTACCAGATCAAATTTAAGAGACGCGCGTGGGTTGTTAGCAGGTTTAAATTGAATTCATCGGAACTATCAGCTTCCAAAGCGCTAAAAAATCGTCGAAGGTATTGAAGACTTTATCAGGATATTGTGATACATTAGTACGTTAGAATTTATCATAGTGCCTAAGTTTTATGGTGATTGACACATTACGACCAGTTATCAGTACACAAAATCTGCTGTTTGCAGAGTTTTTTGCTGGCATTGGTTTAGTACGTAAAGGACTTGAGCAAGAAGGTTCGTGGCAGTGTGCATTCGCCAATGATATTGATAAATTTAAAGCCGATATCTATACAAGAAACTTTGGCAAAGACGATTTTTTACTTGATGATATTGCCAATATTTACGCAAACAGTATTCCAGATGTAACACTAGTTACAGCTTCATTTCCTTGTCAAGATTTATCATTAGCTGGTAATAGAAAGGGCTTGACGGGTAATCGTAGTGGTACTTTTTTTGAGTTGATTCGTATTATAAATGAGTTAAAAACTGAGAAACGATTACCGTCAGCAGTACTATTAGAAAATGTTACTGGTCTTTTAAATTCAAATAATGGCAAAGATATTCGAGAAGTGATTCTATCATTAAACCAATTAGGTTATTCATGTGATGTTCTAGTTGTTAATGCTGCTTACTTTGTACCACAAAGCCGTCCGCGCGTTTTTATTATCGGCTTAAATACATCAATGTCTGAAAGCCTAACCAACACAGGCCTGAAAAATATTAGTAGTAATAATACTATTTACTTTCAGCATCCTTGCCGTCCTTCCTCTGTGCAAAAGATTGTTGCTGCGAATCCTGATCTATCTTGGAACTTCTTAGATATTCCACCTTTACCAATCAGGAAAACAGATTTAGCCGATATTATAGAGATTAACGAAAATCAAAAGTGGTTTAACAATGTTGAATTAGCAAGAGAACTTTCCTACATTAGAGATAATAGTAAAAATCGCTTAGATAAAGCTTCATCCGACGCACAAACAACAGGAAAAACTATTTACTTAACAGGTTATCGTCGAATGCGTAAGGGTTTAATTTGCTTAGAAACGCGCAATGATTCAATTGCTGGTTGCTTGCGAACTGCATCTGGTGGGAGCAGTCGGCAAATTCTTATTGTTGTATCACCATTAGCAATTAAAATGCGTTATATGACCGCGCGCGAGTACGCACGGTTGCAAGGAGTCGAGGACAGCTTTTGGATTCCACAGAATGAAAACCTTGGTCGCTTTGCTTTTGGGGATGCAGTTGCAGTACCAGTTATCACTTGGATTGGTCGAGAAATTAAGCGTCACTTAGTAATCAACTCGCAGTGTCCGGTCTTGTTGAATCATGTCACAGAAATCAGTGTTGTAAACGCTTAAAACCTGGCGAATTGAATCTTCAGTAGAAATTCTTTTAGATATAACAATTTCTGCCAGGATACTTAAGCAAAAATCTCTCAACCTGATAATGAAAACGTTTTGAATTTCTTCAAATAAATCAGGTTGAAAGCTTTCAGCTAAAATGAATACTGGGTAATGACGCTCACCAGATATACTATGTGTACGTATTACTTCCTCATAAGTTGATATATTGAGTGCTTGAGCCTTAACCTCAAATACTGATAAAATAATTTCCTGTTCGATTACATCAATATCACCTAGCTGTCCACTTTGAGCATCACCCGCAAAAACTGATTTTGTACGGACAGTTGTGTGAGGTACTCCTTCATATAAAGTTTTTAAAAGTGCGTATACAATTCCTTGCTGTACTCTACCTCGGCTTTTTGTATTCAGCAAAGAGATTAGCACCTGTTGTGGTTGACTGGCTTCAGGTAATTGGATAATAGGTGATTTAGCATTAATATAATCCGCTACCATTTTCGCTGCTAACTCGAAAACTCTATCAACTTCAACAGCATCATTCGATAACTCGTTTACCAAGCTAATAAAAGTACTAATATGGGCTTTTTTATCTGTTAGGTCGCCTCTAATAGCAGTCGGTCCCCAATATGGTAGCAAGGCGCCAAATTTTTTACGTACATATTCGCGTACAGTACGACTGCGGTATCCTTTGGGTAGTGTTGTAGGAGTTTGATGTAGGTCTGAGTTTTTTCGTTTATTCCACAGTGCCCTAAGCATGGTTTGGTAGTCACCAAGCGCACGATTTTGGCTTATTTCTGATTCAAGAAAAGCGAGTAAGGCTAAGGAAGCAGGATGTTGTAAATCCATAGTTGTACAATTGCTGGTATTTTCAGACCAAAACATGACATTATGCTTTGTTCTTATGATTCCCAGGCACTTAGCACTTACAACATAATTCAAGTAAAACTTGTATAAAATTGTTCAGCACTACGAAATTTTACGCACCTCGTTCATGTTGCTTCTATATTCGCGTTCTTGCCGTGCCCACCGCTTTTCGCTTCCCAATATCAAGTAGTTTTTGTTGGGTTCCGTTCCTCCACCCAACCTACGGGATAATTTATTTATTCAGAGTAATAAAATCGGGTTAAAAATATAAAATTTCTAGTTCAAAGTTATCTGGAGTGGGTTCAATTTCCCAAACTAATCCTTCAGGTGACTCACCAAGCGCGACTTCAAGGTAAATACTTTCTATATTATTTCTCACTTGTACTTCATTTCCTTCAAACGGTTGTAAATCTTCTGTGAGAAGTCGTAGTTTAACACCTGTGGCAAGTAATTCACCTGGGAGCGCGCGTAATTCAAAGCGCCAAATTCTATCTCTAATATTACCTTGAGGTAGTACTCGCAATTCACACTGCTTCTCGTTTATAGTTAATCTCCGCGCGATAGTTGGTGATGTTTCTATCACGTTTGAACCCCGCGCGCCAGAAGCAGCTTGTGTATCAAGAGTTATCCAGCCAAATCTTTGAGCAAAATCAGATACACCGTTTTGTAACCATTCGGCAACAGTCCATTGTTGTTGTCCTTGGCGTTGTTCGTATAAACGCTGTCTCCAACCACCGTGTTGTAAAAGAGCGCCCCATGTGATAAAGGGTATTTGAGTACGCGGAATAATCACGTTAGGGTTTCCCAAGCGTTGAATTAGGTTTTGCGCTTGAGCTAGTGGTAATTCGGGTAAAGGCGCCACGGATGCACGAGTATTTACATCAAGGCAAAGTTGCTGTGATAACCACAAAATACTCAAATTTGATATTAACTCTTCAGAGTCCAAGCAATATGCTTTATCAAATGCGTCATAACTTGCTGAGTTTTTGAGTTGCGCGTGGGTTGTATATCCCCAAATTCGGATACACTTTTCTTCTAAGTTAACTTGTACTGCTAAATAGTAGTCGGCTACCCAGTTAGGGATGTCTACCCATTCTTGAGGTACACGAAATTCATCAATATCTAAAGCTTCAGTTGGAATTAATACCATTTTTGTATCACCAAAGCTAATTGCAGTACCGTTAACAGCTTCCCAGATACTAGGTAAAGCTGCTTGGTTGGGATATGGTTTAGCATTGGCACCATGCTCGGAATACAGCCAAGGAAGAAATGCTGAAAGAGTCAAGCGGTTAAGATATGCTACCCAACGACGGTTAGGTGTAGAAAAGGGTTGAGAAAGCCAACTTCTTTCTAATTCGGTTTCAGGAATTTCCAACCACAAATGTGTAGAGTTATCGAGGGTAGATGATGTGTTAAATGTCATATTCACTGTTCCAATTTAGCGGAGTTAGGGCTGTAGTAAGCTTGCAACCATTCCTCCAATACGGTATTTATATAATTAAGTACCGAAGGATTTAGAGAAATATGCATCGACTCCTGGCTCCATGTTGCCAGTTTGACGAGTAATGTGTCTCTAGCTTTGGCTAGTCGCCGAGAAACTGTGTACTGTTTAACTCCTAACTCCTTGGCTATTTGCTGTTGGGTTAACCCTTTAGTGTAGTATATTTGGATAATTTTTTGTGCTTCAGAGTCAAGCTCTTTAATCGCTTTTACTAATACATCACTAATTTGGGCTTGTTGTGATTGTCTATCAACTTGTTCTTCAGCAGCAATAATTTCTGATATATAAGACTCTTGTCTAAGCTGCGGCAAAAAGTCTTGAGCTTCCCCCCCATCTTCTTCGCTTCTAGGAGCATTGAGCGATGTCATATTGGGGTATAAGTACGTCCGCACTGCTTTGGCACAACTAGTTAACCACTTTTCTATCATTTCTGGGTTTGATTCGGCGCCTGGAGTAGTTAGTTGAGTATAACGTAACTCATTATAAAGTTGAGTAATGCTTTGCCACGTAGCTTCCGAAGGCTTTTGTAATCTACGAGTGCCCGTTGGTTGTCCAGGAGCATATAATTCTTGGTAGCATTTGCAAGCTAACACGTAACGCTCAATTGCCTCGCCACTTTGTCCAGCATTTTGCAAAGATTCTGTTAACCGTTTTTGGCTTAGTTTCTTTAATAGGCGCCAGTTAGTACAAATATCAATTTCGTTTTGCTGCCGCAACATTTCTTTAAGTTCACTGCTCAATACGGCACTACCATAATTTTTAAGGCTAAACCCCATATTCGGTTTATATCCTTTCAAGACCTTATCGACACGTATAATTGTCATTTGAAAGCAATCAGATACCGTGTACTGGGATGAGGAAATACCTGTAACCATTTTACGTGCAACCCAGTAACATACTTCTTGTAGATAAGCTGATAAATGTTCTTTACTTAAGCTTGAGTGTGAATTTTGCCAAAGTTTATACCAATAATATACCCAAAAATCCTCAGATTGTTCTGGTTGCGGCAACTGCGCTTGCTCTTTAACCATATGGCGCCGCAATTTTGCATCAGTAGCCCAGCCAATGACCCTAGAAGCGTCTAGCTCTAAGAATGTTGAAAATAATTCAATTACACTTTGACGCACTTGCATAAGCCGACAACTTATTCGTAATAATCCGTGAACAAATAACCTATATATATGATGGGTAGTGGTTTACATAATTAATGCGCTAATGTCAAAATTCTATAACTTTTCTCTGTGTGCGGGTCAGATTCTCGACTTATTGAATAAGTCGGGAATTTTATTAAATCAATCTATCCTTAGAGGGATATATAAAAGGTTGTTTGAAAAGTCTAAAATATACATAAAACCCTCTCCAAACCTCGACCCGATGCTCTTAGAGGCTTAAAAGTCTTATATTATCGTTCCCCTTACCTTGTAGGGTTAGGGGTTAGGTTTTTAGTTACCTCTAAAGGTGCCACAACAATGTTATATTATAAAAATATATTATAAAATATATTATTTCAATAGGCAATAGTTATAAGAAGCATAATTTCTAAAAACAAGCTGACCGTTATGACTAGCAACAGCAAAGGGGAACATTTATTGTTACATTAGAAACAGACATGAATATTTTGTACTACTAACAAAAATTCTGAGGTTAAATAAGAATCGTTTTTAAATTTAATTATAGGGTTAAAGGATATGTCTCCAGTTGGTGTTGGTTCTAGTTTCTCAACTAATACATTAAGAACGGGAGAAGCCAAACTGTGGATTTTATTGGTAGGTATTAATGACTACCAAGATGACGGTTTACCTTCTCTACGTTACCCGGCTGTAGATTGTCAAGGGTTAGGAGAGGCATTTGAATTAGCTACAGAGGGATTTCCGAATAAAGAAGTAATAATTCATCATGATAATACTGCACAACCGCCGACAAGGGAGGTGGTACGCGCGTCATTACAACGAATAGTGTCACAAACTCAAGCACAAGATTCGCTATTATTATACTTTTCTGGGCATGGAATGTTAGAGCCAAGTCAGCAAGAAGCTGTGCTGTGCATGAGAGATACGCGCAAAGACGACTTGCTAGCGACAGGGTTAGGGATGAATGAATTGGTACGTATGCTCTCAGAAAGTAGTGCGAATCAGCAGCTACTTTGTTTAGATACTTGTCATAGCGGTGATATGCGATTGATGGGAGGGGGTAGGGCTAGAAATGCAGTGGAAACTCCAGTCAATCCGGCGCCGCAGATGGTGGATATATTACGGCAGCGCGCGGCACAAAGTAAGGGATTTTGTGCTTTATTATCATGCGACCAAGGGCAACAATCTTGGGAGTTTCCAGAGTTAGGACATGGAGTATTTACTTATTTTTTGATGCAGGGGTTGCTAGGAGAAGCTGCGGATTCGCATGGTGTAATTGAAGCTGATGGACTTTATAAGTATGTGTATCGTGAGACGCGGCAATATATAGATAAGATGAATCAGCAACTGCGTTTGATTAATCAGCAAAAGCTCAAACGTGGTGATAGTAAGTTACATGCTGAATATCCGTTGCAAACACCGAAGCGAATTGTTGAAGGTGTGGGAGAGTTAGTTTTAGGGGTTAAAGCTAAAACCGTAGAAAAACAAATTTTACCACGACGAGCAGTAGTTATTGATGGGCTATCAAACGATGATCTACCAAACGTAAATGCAACTGATTTAAGTCGCGTATTGAAAGCATATGGTGGGTTTGAAGTCGAGTATGTTTCTTGCAAAGACTTTGGTTTATCAGAAATACGCGCTTCAATCCAAAAATTAATTCGTTGGTGTAATGAGCCAGCATCACAGACACAAATTGGTAGTCAAAAAAGTATTCCGACGGCGTTGTTGTACTTGCGGGGGTATATTGAAGAAATTGAAGATGGCGAAGCATGGTTAGTTTTGGGTGATGGCGCCCGTTTGAGTCGCTCGGCTTTAAGGCAAGAATTACGACGGGCGTCTGGATCAAAACAGATTATTATTTTAGATTGTCCAGAAGCTGATACTTTAGAAAACTGGATAGAAGATTTGCAATGTGGGGTAGAAAATGGACAATGTTTAATTACTGCAGCGGCAAAGACAGAAGAACCAGAAGCATTTACACGCGCGTTATTTGAAACTTTGAGCCAAGCAAATTCACAGATTGGTTTACCTGTTGCATCTTGGATTAGTGAGTTAGAAAATATCTCTATTGCAAAAGGCATTAAGCTGCATACGTGGTTATCGGGTACACAAGCCGTAATTGATATTTTGCCTGGTAATATATCTCGCGTTCAAGAAGAAAAGAAACCAATTGGTAATACTGTAAATTTATCTCAATTGACTCAACAACCAGATATTCCAACTGGTGGATTAGAGATAGATTCGGAGCAATATTTACAACTCGAAAAGTTGTTAAAGCAAGAAATAGGACCGATTGCGCCTACTATATTACAACAAGCTTTGAGACAAGTAAGTAGCTTAGAATTATTGGTTAAAAATTTAGCCGCTTACCTGGCGCCTGAAAAACAACAACACTTTCAGTCTTCTGCAATGGCGATTTTAGAAGCTTTTGCACCTCAAAACAAATCTGGTAATAAGAGTGTTGATGAAGAATTTACTCGTAAATGTACGACTCAGTTAGCTTATATAATTGGTCCTATTGCTAATTTCATGGTTCAACAGCAATTAAAATCAAATCCGCAAATCTCACGTGCGGAACTTATCAATAAGTTAGTTTTGGTAATTCCTGACCCAAAGCAAGCTTGTAAGTTTGAACAGCGGATGTTAAAGTAGGGGAGGCTAGCCCCCTCTCCAACGCTACCTTGGATTATTCAACATATTTAAAGCAATTTCTAAGCTATACTTCATCCGATTGAACGCTTCCGCTAAGGCGCCGATTTCATCTTTATCTTGCTTACCAAAATTAGCATTCATATCACCAATGCTAACTTGTTCCGCTACAGCCGCAATCCTTTTAATGCGTTTGAGTACGATTTTCTTTAATAAGAGATTGATGATGACTACAATCGCTGTAAAAATAGCTCCTAACAAACTTAGCACCATTACAAAAGAGCGACTTGCTTGATTAAATATCTCCTCAGCAGGAATATAAACAATTTGAGCTGCAACAATATCATGCAACTTCCAACCAAAACCGTTTTCACTACCATAAGTCGCTAACTGGCTTTTCGGCGCCTTTTCTGGTGTAGAATGACACTGTAAACAACTTTCGTGTTCTATTTTAAAAGGTCGGGCAGTATAAAATCGTTTTTCTCCCTTATCTGTTCGGAAACCAGATCTATCAGGTAAAGCTGGATTTTTGCGAAACTCTTTAACAATATTACTTTCAAAATTATCAGCTTTGTCTTGCAAATTTGTTGGATTAAGCGTTGCGTCTTTATAGGTAAAGTTGGCGTAATCTTTGTTTTGATGAAAAATTTGAAACACTTCTCTTATTGAAAAGCTTGGTATTGACTCTGGAATAAATTTTTGTTCAGTCTCAACTTTTGGTAACAATAAAGGTTGAACTTTTTCATTGGTATATTGTCGGATAGAGTTGGCTATTTGCATTAGCATTACTGCTTTACTAGACACTTCGCTCTCTGTTTTTCGTTCAAGTACATTAGCTAAAGCGGTACCGCTGATAAAAATACCGCAAATAAAAACGATTATTAGAATTAAATTGACTTTTGTGTTGATTTTCATATCTGGTTATATTTGATGCTGCTCAAGTTTAGTTTTATACATCATTTGACGAAACGCGCGGAATTCAGGGCAAGCTCTAAAAATAAGCTGCAAAACTACCATAACTCGATTGATGATTTTTGAAATTGTAAAAAAAATTAAATTGCAATTATACAAATTATTATATTTTTTTAAACAGTAGAAAACATTAAAAAATGTGTATGATTTTGTGATAAGATAATCTGAGATATTGGCACTTCGGTAGTGCAAGTAGCGTTTAATAGCGCTTTCTTAACCATCTATATATTAAAATTAGGACGATAACGTTGGTATAGTCAATGGTAATTGAGCAAGGTACATCAGCAACCGGAGAAAAACTCAATTCTGAACAAGCAGAGGTTTTTGTCTTTCCTACATCATTTGCTCAACAGCGGCTATGGTTTTTTGACCAACTGCACAAAAGTAGTTCTTTATATAATGTCTCAACAGCGCTTCGTCTTACAGGTTTGCTCAATATAACTGCGCTAGAGCAAGCATTTAACGAGATAGCACGGCGCCACGAAGTATTACGCACCTCTTTTATATTAGTAGACTCCGAACTAGTACAGGTAATTGCGCCTTCTATAACCATACCTCTTTCTACAATTGATTTACGCAATATTGAAGTTGCAGAGCGCTCGATACGAATACGGCAAATTGCAACTAAAGAATCTCAACGCCTTTTTAATTTAACTACTGCACCATTACTGCGAGTAACTTTGATACAACTTGAGGAAGCTCAACATGTGTTGTTGTTGAATCTGCATCATATTGTGGCTGATGGTTGGTCAATTGGGGTGTTAATTCGAGAATTAAGCGCGTTTTATCAAAATGCCGTGTGTTGTAGAGACGTTACATGTAACGTCTCTACAACAATTTTGCCAGATTTACCTATTCAGTATGCTGATTACGCTCAATGGCAGCGCGCGTGGTTAACTGGAGAAGTTCTCGAAACCCAGTTAGCTTACTGGAATCAGTTAGATGGTATAGAAGTATTAAATTTTCCTACCGACCGAATAAGACCACCTGTTCCAAGTTACAGAGGAGAAAAGCAATTTTTACAACTTCCGCAATCGTTAAGTGAGTCTTTACAGACACTTAGCCAATTTGAAGGCGTTACTTTATTTATGACGCTTTTGGCTGGATTTAAAATTTTACTTTATCGTTACACGCAACAAACCGATATTGTTGTGGGTTCACCAATTGCAAATCGTAACCGTAGCGAGATAGAAGGGTTAATTGGTTTTTTTGTCAATAGTTTAGTGTTGCGTACTGATTTATCTGGAAATCCAACGTTTTTAGAATTGTTAGCTAGAGTGCGCTCTGTTACTTTAGGCGCCTATGCTCATCAGGATTTACCTTTTGAGAAGCTAGTTGAATCTTTACAACCTGAGCGTTCTTTAAGTTATCATCCCCTATTTCAAGTTGCGTTCTCACTCCAAAATACTCCGGTCGAAGCATTAGAGTTACCTGGGTTAACGTTTGAAGTGTTTGAGATTGAGAATTATACCGCGAAGTTGGATTTAGAGTTTCATCTGTGGCAAGACCAAGGAATTAATGTTCAAGTCGTGTATAGTACGGATTTGTTTGATGGCGCCACTATTACCAGGATGTTGGGGCATTTTCAAACGCTGTTAGAAAGTATTGTTGCAAATCCGCACCAGAGAGTTTCTGATTTACAAATATTAACAGATGTAGAACTGCATCAATTATTAATAGAGTTTAATCCCCCCTTACCCCCCGAAATTCGGGGGGAAGAACAAAGGGGGGTTTGTTTTCATCAGTTGTTTGAAGTGCAAGTCGAACAGACTCCCGATGCAATAGCTTTAGTGTTTGAAGACGAACAGTTAACTTATCGAGAACTTAATATTAGAGCAAACCAGCTAGCACATTATTTACAACAAGTTGGGGTTAAACCAGAAGTTTTAGTTGGTATTTGCCTAGAGCGCTCCATAGATATGATAGTAGGAGTTTTAGCTATTCTCAAAGCAGGTGGCGCCTACCTACCATTAGACCCAACCTACCCAGCTGAGCGTCTTAAGTTCATGCTCGAAGACGCTCAACTAACCATCTTACTAACTCATTCCTATGACACCCCTTTTATCAAGGGGGATCAACTAATTTACATCAATCAAAACTCTGATATCACCCAACAACCCCCAATAAACCCCATTAGCCAAGTAACTCCTAACAACCTAGCTTACATAATATATACCTCTGGTTCCACAGGAAAACCCAAAGGAGTTCAAATAGAGCATCAAGGTTTAAGCAACTTAATACACGCTCAAAAATCAACCTTCAACTTACAACCAACCGCGCGCGTATTACAATTTGCGTCCTTAAGTTTTGATGCTTCAATCTTTGAAATTGTCATGGCATTGGCAACAGGAGGAACTCTTTATCTAGCAAAAAAAGAATCCCTTTTACCTGGAAAACCTTTAACCGAACTATTACTTCGCCATAAAATTACTCATGTCACGCTTCCACCTACTGTGTTAGCGGTTCTACCACAAACAGACTTGAGCGAACTGCAAACTATCATTTGTGCCGGCGAACCCTGTACCCAGGATATTGTAAAAAAATGGAAAGAGGGGCGCCGCTTTTTTAATGCTTATGGAGTAACTGAAGCTACTGTATGGTCAACGGTTGCAGAAATTACTAGTGTGACTGAGAAATTATCAATTGGGCGCCCAATTACCAACACTCAAGTATATATATTAGATAAGCATGAAAACCCTACGCCCATCGGTGTTATAGGAGAATTATATATTTGTAGTGATGGGTTAGCGCGCGGCTATATAAATTCCACATTAGCCCGCGAAGGCGGGCTTCGCTCGTATCGCCCCACCCTTCGAGGGTGTGGGATTGGTGGGATTTACAAAACGGGTGATTTAGGACGTTATTTACCAAACGGTGATATAGAATTTTTAGGTCGTATCGATAATCAAGTTAAGATTCGCGGTTTTCGTATAGAGTTAGAAGAGATTGAGACAGTACTCACTCAACATAAAGACGTACAACAATCAGTAGTAGTAGTTAAAAATAACCAATTAATAGCTTATATCGTTCCAAACCGACACGTACCAACAACCGTTGAACTTCGTGAATTTTTAAAACAAAAATTGCCAGAATATATGGCGCCATCAGCTTTTGTTATACTAGATTTTTTACCACTGACACCAGCAGGCAAAATTGATTACCATGCGTTACCTGCACCTAATCACACAACAGATAAATCTTTTATTGCACCTCGTACAGAAACAGAGTTAACACTCTTCAAAATCTGGGCTGAAGTTCTTAATATTGAACGTGTCAGTATTAATGATAATTTCTTTGATTTAGGTGGTAATTCCTTACTAGCTGTACAGCTTATAGAGCGAATACACAAGCAGTTAGAGCAAAATTTACCGTTATCTGCTCTTTTTCTAAATCCAACAATTGAAACTTTAGCAAGTCAGTTATGTTCAGATGCACCTTCTTGGTCTCCATTAGTTGCCATTCAGCCGAATGGAGAAAATCCCCCTTTATTTTGTGTCCATCCAATTTTTGGTGTTGTTCTTCCTTATTTTGAGTTAGCTTATAATCTCGGAAAAAATCAACCTTTTTATGGGTTACAACCTGTTGGCATCGACGGAGAAAGTACGCCATTAACTCGCATTGAGGATATGGCAGCGTGCTACATTGAAGCATTGCGTACAATACAACCTAATGGCCCTTACTTTTTAGCTGGTTGGTCTTTTGGTGGTTTAGTAGCTTTTGAAATGGCTCAACAGTTGCATAAAAGCGGGGATGAAGTGGCTTTACTAGCGTTACTCGACACAAGGGCGCCAGTTTCTAGTAATCAATATCATATTACCGATAGTTTAAAATATATTTTCACTGTAGCCGCGCGTAATATCTGGTCTTTTTTACTCGATTATTGTTATTTGTTGCTAGCTTCAAATAATAATAAATTTATCAAGCGGATTGCTAGTAATATATTATCGCGTTTTATGCAAGGAGATACAGCTATAGCAAACCTTATATCTGAAGAATCTGAGTCTCAAATTTTGAATGAGCTAACAATACGCCCAATGGTTCGTATTTTTCAAGCTAATACTAAAGCTGCTCTCAACTACAATCCACAAGTTTATCCAAAGCGAATTACTCTTTTTAAAACAAATCCTCAATCTAAAGGCGCCGTTCAAAATCTAAACTTTGGTTGGGATATACTAACTTCTTCAGAAGTCGATACTCATATACTACCTGGGAACCATTTAAACATGATGAAGACGCCTAACGTCGAAACTCTTGCTCAAAAGCTAAAAGCTTGTCTACTTGAAAAATATAGCGATTAAATTCACTTTTCAAACAAAATTAAAAATAATCAATAATTAAATTAAAAAATCTTTAAACTACGTGTAATTGAACAATGTTACTCTTGTGGGACGGGCATCCTGCCCGTTTTATACATAAATTACTACAAATTACAATGTCAACTCCATTAATTATTGAAGCAGAAATCCTTGCCATATGTCCTAACTTCAAAGAGTGGAATAAAGAACATAATTGGTGGACAACAGACGACGGTAACTTTACTCTTTATGGTCTATTCGCTGCGTTCAGTCATTATATATTAGATTGCCTTATTCAAGATTTGTATTCTGAAACAGAAATGATAAAGGTTTTCAACTTCATTGAGTCAAAGATGATAAAAGAAGATTTTGACGTATATAACGCTGTTGCAACTTGCTTTCTTGAAAACCTTATGAACAACAGAATAAATATAACCTCTTCTAATAAATTTATCCCACTACTTGGAGCCAATTCGCGTGAATTTTGCCAAGCTTGGGATGATAGACCTGAAATTTGGGCAGAAAGTTCATAGTAACTTATCTACGTATACCACGAGTTGTCAAAAGGTAAACGTTTATGAGATTGTAAATAGTCTTTAAGATTTGTGTAGCGGCTTAATGTCCTCTCATCATACTGGTGCCGAGGGTTCATCATCAAATCAAAAGTTTGTTACCATAGTTTTGTGAGTGAGAATTATTGAAAAACCTATTTACAGCAGAACGTGCGTCACTACTGGTTTGATAGAAGCTCTGGATCACAGCACCCAATAAAATCGCTATCAGGGTTTGGCAAAGCTATTACTGCAACCGTTCATAATGTGTTCACAGTCGTGATGGCGTCTTGGCCGTATCTCAAGCACTAGCTATTTATAGTCCTGAGAGTGTGTTGCTGCTATTGATTCTTTACTTATTTAACCATTTGAGAATCTAATGTCACAAGTTTTTGATAAAAAACAAATTAAACCAGCTATTACGAAGGTGCGAACCAGCGAAGAAATTAAGGCGGAAATTGAGTTAACATTTGGTTTTGTTCCACCCTTTTTTGCTTCCGCAGAACAAACTCCGCAGGTGCTAGAAAATCTATGGCAACAGACACTAATTGCATATGTAGACAATCCACTTCCAGCCATCTTTAAGGAAAAGCTTTCTGCTTACCTCTCACGCTTTTGTGCTATTCCTTACTGCATGATTTGCCATAGTTGTACTTTGCGTCCTTTAGGGATAAAGGCAAGCGAGGTATTGAAGTTACTTGAAGCACCCGTGCCTAACTCAACGGATATTGAAGAACATTTGATTCGGCTTACCGCACTGTCTGATTTCCCAATGGTATGGCCACAGGCAAACTCTCAACTGGAAGAAAGTTTACTTTACTGTTCAATTTTTATTGCCTTACCAGGTTCGGACGAATCTTATCGTCAGGAACTACGACGGATTTTAGGTTCTATTAACTACCAGCATCTAGTTGCATTTATTGCTTACGTTAAAACATGTCACGTATGGATCGAAGCCCACCCCGAAGTGCCTTATGAAACAGATAAGCGAGTTATTGATAATTTAGCAGCAATACTAAGCGAAGAACCTAGTTTAGCTTATTTCTTCCGCAACTACAAAGACCTAGTTAAGCGTGAATCCCAAAGTCGCGCGGAACAACTTGCCGAGTTAGCCGAGCGGCGACGTACTGAGGAAAAAATCCGCGAACAGGCTGCTTTACTTGATGTTGCCAGCGATGCAATTAACGTGCTAACTCTTGATAATGAAATTTTATTTTGGAACTTAGGCGCCGAGCGTATATATGGTTGGAAGCAATACGAAGCTGTTGGTAAAAATGCGTCGGAGCTTTTATATAGAGAGATGCCTGAACTTGAGGAATTTAAACTCGTTGTAATTGAGAGCGGTTTCTGGGAAGGTGAGTTACATCAAGTCAGCAAGTTTGGTAAGGAAATAATTGTTTCAAGTCGTTGGACACTAGTACGCGATAAACAAGGGCAACCAAAATCTATTCTCGTCGTTAACACTGATATTACTGAGAAGAAACTACTCGAAGCGCAGTTTTTGCGCTCTCAGCGACTAGAGAGCATTGGTACTCTCGCTAGCGGCATTGCCCACGACTTAAACAATGCACTCGGACCAATTTTGATGATTGCTGAATTGCTACAAGAAAAGTTTTCTGATGTTAAGACGACTCAGTTGCTTACAGAATTAGAAGCTAGTGCCAAACGTGGGGCATCTTTGGTCAAGCAAGTGCTATCGTTTGGGCGAGGAGTTGAAGGCAAGCGCACTATTATTCAAATCAGGCATTTACTTTTAGAAATTGAGCAGATTGCTAAACAGACATTTCCCAAATCTATCAAGATATATACAGATATATCGTCACATCTTTGGACTGTTTGTGCTGATGCAACTCAACTGCATCAAGTACTGATGAATTTAGTACTTAATGCTCGCGATGCAATGCCAGATGGTGGAACTTTAAGTATTTATGCTGAAAATCTGTTTATTGATGAACAATACGCTCACATGAATGTTGAGGCGAAAGTTGGTTCTTACACTGTGGTCACTATTTCTGATACAGGAGTTGGCATTCCAAATGAAATATTGCACAGAATCTTTGAGCCATTTTTTACCACCAAAGAAGTTGGCAAAGGTACTGGGCTGGGTCTTTCAACGGTTATGGGCATCATCAAAAACCACGGTGGTTTTGTGAATGTATATAGCGAAGTAGGGCAAGGCACCCAATTTAAGGTGTACTTACCAGCAGTTGAAGGCGCCCATTTAGAGCAAGCTCTTGACTTAGAACAGCCAAAAGGGAATGGGGAATTAGTTCTAGTTGTGGATGACGAACTCTTAATTCGAGAAATTACTACAATATCGCTGGAAATGAGTAATTATAAAGTGATCACTGCGAGTGATGGTATTGAGGCGATAGCATTATATGCCCAGCGTAAAGCAGAAATTCGGGTAGTGTTAATGGATATGATGATGCCAGAGATGGATGGTCGAACTACCATCCGCACATTAAAAAAAATAAACTCGCAGATTCTTATTATTGCTACAAGTGGGCTAGCATCAACCGATAGAATAGCTGAAGCTGCCAACATTGGCGCCGAAGCATTTTTGTCAAAACCTTACACAACTGCGGAATTATTGAAAACTTTATCTTTGATACTAAATACAAAACAGCAAAATTATTAGTTGCTTGGGTTCCCGAACCTAACCCAACCTACAATAATTAATAATATTAAGGCGCCAAAAACAAAAGCCTCATCTTATGTGCAAGAGAAGGCTTTTATTTTGTAATATTGCCCTGGCACCGAGCAATTGTTGCAGGAGACAACTCTCCAACTATCGTAGCCGCTGCGGCGTTTCACAACTGAGTTCGGGATGGTATCAGAGTGGTTCCACCGCGCCTTAAGCACCAGGAAAACTTTTTGAGTTCCGAGTGCTGAGTAGTATAAATTAATTAAGGAAGCACTCAGAACTTTCTACTCAGCACTGTTTATAAACCCTGAAGACTGCACAGTGACGCATTTGAATTGATAAGGGTCAAGCCCTCGGTCTGTTAGTACTTCTCGACTTCGCATGTTACCACACTTCCATCTAAAGCCTATTAACACGTGTTCTACGTGTGACCTTACTCACTTATAGTGATGAGAACACTCATCTTGAGGTGGGCTTCCCACTTAGATGCTTTCAGCGGTTATCCGCTCCGAACATGGCTACCCAGCGTTTACTTCTGGCGAAATAACTGGCACACCAGCGGTTCGTCCTTCCCGGTCCTCTCGTACTAAGGAAGGCTCCTCTCAATGTTCTTACGCCTGCACCGGATATGGACCGAACTGTCTCACGACGTTCTGAACCCAGCTCACGTACCGCTTTAATGGGCGAACAGCCCAACCCTTGGGACGTACTTCCGCCCCAGGTTGCGATGAGCCGACATCGAGGTGCCAAACCTCCCCGTCGATGTGGACTCTTGGGGGAGATCAGCCTGTTATCCCTAGAGTAACTTTTATCCGTTGAGCGACGGCCATTCCACTCTGCGCCGTCGGATCACTAAGGCCTACTTTCGTACCTGTTCCACTTGTTGGTGTCACAGTTAAGCTCTCTTATTGCCTTTACACTCGACGCACGATTTCCAACCGTGCTGAGAGAACCATTGCGCGCCTCCGTTACCTTTTGGGAGGCGACCGCCCCAGTCAAACTGCCCACCTGAAAATGTTCCAATTCCGGATTACGGACATTGGTTAGAATTCTAGCTTCGCCAGAGTGGTATCTCACCGTTAGCTCCATACTCCCCACAAGGAGTATCTCTACGCTTCCCACCTATCCTGCGCAAGCCAAGCCCGAACACAATTCCAGGCTACAGTAAAGCTTCATAGGGTCTTTCTGTCCAGGTGCAGGCAGTCCGTATCTTCACAGACAATCCTATTTCGCCGAGTCTCTCTCCGAGACACCGTCCAGATCGTTACGCCTTTCGTGCGGGTCGGAACTTACCCGACAAGGAATTTCGCTACCTTAGGACCGTTATAGTTACGGCCGCCGTTCACCGGGGCTTCGGTCGTCAGCTTTAAAGTTTCCCCCTGACCAACTTCCTTAACCTTCCGGCACTGGGCAGGCGTCAGCCCCTATACTTCCGATTACTCGTTTGCAGAGACCTGTGTTTTTGGTAAACAGTCGCCTGGACCTATTCACTGCGACCCATAGAATCTATGGGCACCCCTTCTTCCGAAGTTACGGGGCTATTTTGCCGAGTTCCTTAGAGAGAGTTATCTCGCGCCCCTTGGTATTCTCTACCTCCCCACCTGTGTCGGTTTCGAGTACGGGTGCTATCACTTCAACACATTACCTGCTTTTCTTGACACCGATGACAACTAAACGGAGAACGTATTCCCCTCCCAATCCAATTAGGGCATAGTCGCTTCTCAATGCGTCCCAAATAATGCTCCGCGATAACAGTTGAGGAATATTAACCTCATGTCCATCGACTACGACTTTCGTCCTCGCCTTAGGTCCCGACTTACCCAGAGTGGACGAACCTGCCTCTGGAACCCTTGGGGTTTCGGGGTATTGGATTCTCACCAATATTTGCGCTACTCAAGCCGACATTCTCACTTCTATCCAATCCACATCTGCTTGCCGCTAATGCTTCGTATCAAATAGAACGCTCCCCTACCGATTATTACTAATCCCACAGCTTCGGTACAATGTTTAGTCCCGTTCATTTTCGGCGCACAAGCGCTTGACCAGTGAGCTATTACGCACTCATTATAGGGTGGCTGCTTCTAGGCAAACCTCCTGGTTGTCTTTGCACTTGCACCTCCTTTCCCACTTAACATTGATTTGGGGACCTTAGCTGGTGGTCTGGGCTGTTTCCCTCTTGACGATGAAGCTTATCCCCCACCGTCTTACTAGTGATAATTCACTCTGGTATTCTGAGTTTGTCTCGATTTGGTACCGCTCTCGCAGCCCGCACCGAAACAGTGCTTTACCCCCAAAGCTTAATATTCACCGCTGCGCCTAAACACATTTCGGGGAGAACCAGCTAGCTCCTGGCTCGATTGGCATTTCACCCCTAACCACACCTCATCCGCCAATTTTTCAACATTGGTCGGTTCGGACCTTCACTTGGTGTTACCCAAGCTTCATCCTGGGCATGGTTAGATCGCCAGGGTTCGGGTCTATACATACTGACAAACGCCCTTTTCAGACTCGCTTTCGCTTTGGCTTCGTAAATACTACTTAACCTGCCAGCACATATAACTCGCCGGCTCATTCTTCAACAGGCACGCGGTCATTCGTTTAATCGAACTCCCACTGCTTGTAAGCTGACGGTTTCATGTTCTATTTCACTCCCCTCAACGGGGTTCTTTTCACCTTTCCCTCGCGGTACTTGTTCGCTATCGCTCACGCAGACGTATTTAGCCTTACCACGTGGTCGTGGCTGATTCACATGGAATTTCACGTGCTCCATGCTACTCGGGATTCAGCTACTATCTACACAAGTTTCGACTACAAGACTTCAACTTTCTTTGGTGCATCTTTTAAATGCTTCGTCTACTCTATAGATTCGATATTGCTGTCCCACTACCCCAAATCGTAAACAATTTGGTTTAGGCTCTTCCCCCTTCGCTCACCACTACTGAGGGAATCTCGTTTGATTTCTTTTCCTCCAGCTACTAAGATGTTTCAATTCGCTGGGTTGGCTCTCACTTGTCTATGTGTTCAACAAGTAGTATATAGGGTTGCCCCATTCGGAAACCTCCGGCTCTTAGTTTGCTTCCAACTCCCCGGAGTATATCGTCGGTAACCACGTCCTTCATCGCCGCTGCGTGCCTAGGTATCCACCGTCAGCCCTTATTCGCTTGACCTATTCATTCAATTCAAAGGATTATCTGTAAGTCAACGAGTCCAATCGTTACAAACAATTACTCAAGTAATTACTAAAGTAATTGTAACGATTCCACTTGCTGCCTACAATTTGCGTCACTATGCAGTTTTCAAGGTTCTTTAACTGGATATACACCCAGCAGGCTATGTTAGTTAACTAACTCTAGTTGCTGAACTTATATCTATTTATTAACGCGAACAAATTCTTTAAATCTAAAATTAATCCGATTCGAGTAATAGTTTGAAAGCTTTTATCAATCCTCGCTCGACCTAGGTGATGACCATCTTGTGACATTTATCGTACACAAGTACTGTCTGACAAGTTGGGTAGGTCTCCCTAAAAAGGAGGTGATCCAGCCACACCTTCCGGTACGGCTACCTTGTTACGACTTCACCCCAGTCACCAGCCCTACCTTCGGAGTCTCCCCCAGCGAACTGTTAGGATAACTACTTCGGGCGTGACCAGCTTCCATGGTGTGACGGGCGGTGTGTACAAGGCCCGGGAACGAATTCACTGCAGTATGCTGACCTGCAATTACTAGCGATTCCGACTTCATGAAGGCGAGTTGCAGCCTTCAATCTGAACTGAGCGACGATTTCTGAGATTTGCATGTTATTGCTAACTAGCTGCCCTTTGTTCGTCGCATTGTAGTACGTGTGTAGCCCAGGACGTAAGGGGCATGCTGACTTGACGTCATCCCCACCTTCCTCCGGTTTGTCACCGGCAGTCTCTCTAGAGTGCCCAACTTAATGATGGCAACTAAAAACGAGGGTTGCGCTCGTTGCGGGACTTAACCCAACATCTCACGACACGAGCTGACGACAGCCATGCACCACCTGTGTTCGCGCTCCCGAAGGCACCCCCTGCTTTCACAAGGGTTCGCGACATGTCAAGTCCTGGTAAGGTTCTTCGCGTTGCATCGAATTAAACCACATACTCCACCGCTTGTGCGGGCCCCCGTCAATTCCTTTGAGTTTCACACTTGCGTGCGTACTCCCCAGGCGGGATACTTAACGCGTTAGCTACGACAATGCCCGGGTCGATACGGGCAACGCCTAGTATCCATCGTTTACGGCTAGGACTACTGGGGTATCTAATCCCATTCGCTCCCCTAGCTTTCGTCCCTCAGTGTCAGTATTGTCCTAGCAGAGCGCTTTCGCCACCGGTGTTCTTCCCAATCTCTACGCATTTCACCGCTACACTGGGAATTCCCTCTACCCCTAACATACTCTAGCCTTATAGTTTCCACTGCCGTAATTAGGTTAAGCCTAACGCTTTAACAGCAGACTTATAAAGCCACCTGCGGACGCTTTACGCCCAATCATTCCGGATAACGCTTGCATCCTCCGTATTACCGCGGCTGCTGGCACGGAGTTAGCCGATGCTTATTCCTCAAGTACCGTCTGAAATCTTCCTTGAGAAAAGAGGTTTACGACCCAAAAGCCTTCGTCCCTCACGCGGTATTGCTCCGTCAGGCTTTCGCCCATTGCGGAAAATTCCCCACTGCTGCCTCCCGTAGGAGTCTGGACCGTGTCTCAGTTCCAGTGTGGCTGATCGTCCTCTCAGACCAGCTACAGATCGATGCCTAGGTAGTCTCTTACACCACCTACTAGCTAATCTGACGCGAGCTCATTTTCAGGCAATTAATCTTTCACCCCAAAAGGCATATCCGGTATTAGCAGTCATTTCTAACTGTTGTCCCCGACCTGAAGACAGATTCTCACGCGTTACTCACCCGTCCGCCACTATACCCGAAGGTACCGTTCGACTTGCATGTGTTAAGCATACCGCCAGCGTTCATCCTGAGCCAGGATCAAACTCTCCGTTTTGGAGTGAATGTGAACAATAAGTGATGAATCACTTGATGAAGACACATTCGTTTGTTTAGCTCTTTTGTGAAAATTCCTATTTTTGGAACCCTCATCTTGTTTTGCCGAAGCAAAACTCATCTGCATTGCTTTGACGAGGATTGACTTGTTACTTGGCTTTCAAACTATTTTTTTTTCTCGGTTCGGTTGCTTGCGGCTTTTCTCTCACCGCTCACTTTATCTAGAATAGCGACTGCATCAGAATTCGTCAAGGGGTTTCTAAATTTTTTTTCCGCGTTGTAAATTTCTTGTTGCAGGCGCCTTCAAACCTATTATACAAACCTATTTCGAGCGTAACCATATGTAATATTGCCCTCTGTTACGACTTATATTAATAAGTTGTTTGATCAACCCACAAGTCAACAGTCAAGAGCGACGCTGATAATTGATTAACAACTATGGTGTTTTTTGCAAATCTGGACGCTCTTCAGGAACGATGGCGCCTTCAACCGGACAAACCTGTATACAAATGCCACAGTCGATACAAGTCGCAAAATCAATCCAGTACCAATCAGTCCCCTTCGTATTTTTACCAGGTCCATCGTGAATACAAGCGACTGGACAAGCATTTACGCAGTCAGCGACACCTTCACAGACATTTGTAACAATAGTATGCGGCATAGCGTTTCTCCCAAATATTTACAGCTAGCTAGCTTTAAAGCTGTTTTGAAGCTTTTATACACTCTTCAGATTGTAGGTAATAGGAGCAAAAAAGCCTCAAAACACAATTGATGTTTTACATAGACTCAATAACAGGTGGAGAATCCGCTTTTATCCAAGCAATTTGCCCAATACCCCGACACCTTGCAGATTCTCGAATTGCGTTTTCGTCACGTCCTCCCAAGTCCATCTCAACTCGTACTAAATGCGCTGAGTTACGAAGTTTGGCACTATAAGCGAAAGCTTTCGTATAGGCTTGTGACCCCATAGCCACTACCAACCAGTTAGTCGCTGGTGTTGTCTGTGGCAACTGTTGCGACACTGATAATATCTCATATAAACCATCAAGTAAAAAAACAAAACCAATACCAGGGATGTTTTCACCTTGCGGATGATAAAGCCCTAAAAGATTGTCATAGCGACCACCTCGCCCAATCGTAATCGGTTGACCGTTTGTATTACAAACAACTTCAAACACAATACCCGTGTAATAATCAAAAGTCTGAATCAAACTTAAATCAAGAATAATCGAAAAATTACCACATGATTCGAGCAACTCAACCAAAGATTTCAATTCATCAACTGATTCTAGCTGTGACTCTTCCAGGTTTAGCTTCGCCAGTTTCGCGAATACTACGGACGGGTGCCCACGTAAATCAAGCATCAACCGCGCGCGTTCATGCAGTTCATCAGTCAAAGGCAGTTCATCAAGTGCTACCCGGTCAAGATGCGCTATAGCATTACGGACACTATCAAACAACTTGGGAGGAAATGCTTCTAGTAAAGAACGCGTAATCCCTGCTTCACCCAAAACCAAATGCCAGTTGTTTAAACCTAACGCAGCAAGACTTTCTGTTGCTAGTAATAGTATTTCCGCATTTGCCAATAATCCACTACTGCCAAGTAGCTCAACACCTGCTTGGTAAAACTCTTGCTGCCGATTGTGCTTTGATTCTTGTCTCTGAAATACATTTGCATTATAATACAAACGCTGCGGATATGCCGCACCTGCCATACGTGTTACAGCAGTGCGAGCTATCGAAGCAGTTAATTCAGGCCGCAACCCTAACTCTTCATCTTCTAGAGAAAGCAGTTTCAACACCGCGCGGCGCCCAATAGCACCTCCTGCCATCAGCGTATCCATACGCTCCAGCGTCGAAGTGATAATTCGGTGATAGCCCCAACGGTGAAAAACCTGCTGTAACCTATCTTCAATCCAGCGTTTCTGAGCGACATCAAGGGGGAGTAAATCTCTAGCTCCCGCTGCTGGTTGGTAAACCATAAATTATTTTTTCTTCCCACCAAACAAACCACCAAACAAACCGTTCCCGGACTTTTCTGGTTGCTTAGTTGCCTGAGTTGGCGATGCTGTTTTTACCGCTGTCCCAGGTTTCTGCCCCAAAAGTTGTTCGATTTTGCGTTTACCCTCTGATGCCATTTGATCATTCGGGTCTAACTGCAAGGCACGGTCAAAATGGACTTTTGCCATTGTTGTTTGATTTTGCTTCAAATAGACCACTCCGATCAAGCTATGACAACGACTATTATTTGGAGCAAGTTTAATCGCATCTTGAAGTTCTATCCTCGCTTGTGCGAATTGATTCTTCGCCATTAGCTCTTGGGCACGACGTAAATAATTACTAATGCTTGTATCTTCTTTATTTGCAGAAGCTTGTGAACTTGCCGCCTGCGTATTTTCACTACTTTTACTAGTAGTCTTATTTGGTGCTGGAGGTGGCGGCGCCTTATCAGCAAACTTTTTACCAGCAGTTCGCATCAAATATACTAAATTTAGTTCGCTGACATAACCAATTATCTGTACAGCTTTGGTTAATGAATCATATTGAGTTTCAGCGATTTTCATTATCATGCTTCTATACAGTTGGTCAACATTAGGGGAACCTGCAAGTTGACGTGCTGGGTCACTACTCAAATCAACAGAAGCAGACTCTTGCACAAAGCGTTTACCCATCTGCGATAACACAACCATGTACTCACTCCGAGTTCGCTCTTGTGATAGCTTTTCGTAGGCAGGATTAACGAGTTTCGATAACAAATCACTCGCCAGTTGCTTTTCGGCAGCGCTAGCTTCGGCACAGCTATCCGGGTGCAACCGTCGTGCAATCTTTAAGTATCGTTTACGAATTTCCTTAACATCCGCATCCACCGGAACACACAAGACAGCATGATAGTCTATAGAGTCAAATTTAAATAAACCACGTTCTATTTTTATAGACATATAGCGCCATAAGAAAAAAGTTTACATTAATCTTTCTAGTTTACTTCCCTTATTTAAAATCGCTATAAATTTGACATTGTTTATTGCTCCCACACTGATAGAGGGGGCACCTGCATCAATGAATCACTAACAGCATCGTGAATATGACCATTGGTAGCAAGAATCCTGCCAGACTCTATTTTGAACGCCGAATTATCATAAGCTGTAACCTTTCCCCCAGCTTCACGTAATATAACTATACCTGCCGCCATATCCCAAGCCGAAAGACCGCGCTCCCAGTATCCATCAACACGTCCACAGGCTACGTATGCTAAATCAATTGAAGCGGCGCCACTACGTCTAACACCTTGAGTGAGGTGAGTAAAATGACAAAACTCTGCGTAGTTATTATCAGTAGTTTCGCGACGGTCATAAGCAAAACCTGTTACTAGTAAACTTTTACTCAATTCCGAAGTGTTGGAAACCCGAATTGCATGGCGGTTGCGCGTTGCTCCTAAACCAGTACATGCACGAAAAAGTTCATTGTGCCACGGATCATAAATTACGCCAACAGCAGGTACACCGTCAACCAAAAGCCCAATTGAAACGGCAAACATTGGATATTGATGAGCAAAGTTGGTTGTACCATCAAGCGGGTCAATTGCCCAAAGATACTTATCCTTTTGATTGCCCAACTGCCCAGACTCTTCTGACAGAATCCCATGTTCAGGTAAATGGCGTTCCATATGAGCAAGAATTACATCTTCAGCAGCTTTGTCCGCGACAGTAACTAAATCACCTGGACGACCTTTTTCGATAACCGAATCCTCAACTTTGCCCAGAAACGAATGCAAAACGGCGCCAGCAGCAAGTGCAGCTTCAGTAGCAATATCAAGAAATACTTGTAAATCGTTCATAAATACTATCAAGAGCTTGGGGTTGGAGATTTTTTAGAGATTATTTATTCGCGCGTCGAAATTCAGATGGAGAAGTACGCATGGGTTTCTCTGGGTTCCAAATACCGAGTCCCATTAATCGTGACCATTGTTGAGCGCGTTCAAGTTGTAAATCATACTTATGGTTAGGGAAGCGCGAAACATATAAAGCATGACCATCTTTTACCATTTGCTCGTTCAACATGATTTTACCCTTCCATACATAAGCAAGAGTACGACCAATCTTATCTTTTGTTTGAATATCAAATTCTAAACTTATTGGCGCCGAATCTATTAATGCTTCAAGATTCTCCTTTGCATCCGAACCCCAAGGACGCTGACGCAAATCCGGTGCATCAATTCCAATTAAACGGAGTTGAGAAATTAAATTTGGCTGTTCCCCCATCCCTAATACTTCAAGAGTTTGCCCGCTAACGACCCGTACAATTTTTACTTGTACTAAAGTACTATCAACTTTTTTCTCTGGCTGACAGCCCACAACAAGAAGTAAAAGGCACAGCGAAATTAATCTCTTAATAATAGTCATTTGGTACTAATCTTCATCTAAAGGTAAGCCTGCGCGTACTCTACCTTTGGCAAAGAAGCGTCCAAATTGAAGTTCATATACTTCATCCTCGTCTTGAGTTTCAACTTCTAAATCAGAACGCGCGTAGCTTACACACAACAAAGCATAACCTTTATTTTGCAACTCAGGTGACAAACCTATTGCCTCTGGCTGGTGAATGTCTCCCGATAATACACGCACAGCACAAGTCGTACAGGCGCCGTTACGGCAGGAAAACGGTAGCTCCTTACCCTGTTGTTCTGCAGTGTGAAGGATATAGCGGTCATCAGGGACTTGAAAGGTATGGGTAATGCCTTTTTGACGGTCACGTACTGTGATGGTATATTTTTGCGACATTGTAATCTTAGGTTTTAAGCGATTTTCAGAAAATTTTTGTATTTCAGTCAAAATATTATTGCAGTTTTTTAATTTCAATTGTATAGTAATAACTTGTGGCATCTGGAGAGATGGCCGAGTGGTTGAAGGCGCGACACTGGAAATGTCGTTTAGGGGAAACTTTAACGAGGGTTCGAATCCCTCTCTCTCCGATTTTGAAGTTTTATCGCGATGTAGCCCCCAAGCTAGGGCAAATATAAAGTTTTATAGTATCTATCTATATAGTTTAGTGGCATACTTTACCCTTTTCACTTCCTGTGTTAATTAAGAAGAAGGGTATAAGATTATGCTAGTGCTGACAAGAGTTATGACTTTACAGCACCAATCTCAAGCGCTTACGGATAAAAAGTATTTAGGTAATATAGTATTAAACTTTGTTAACAAAACAGGAGAAGTCAGTATTATTAACCAGCAAGCTAAATATTTACATAGTTATTTAGAATATTACGAAGATTTTATTGATAAATTGATTGTTAAGTTTAAATCGAGTACACATTCGAGTTCTTCAGTTACAGCGCTTAATGCTATTGTTGCTGCTTCAGGCGCCGATTTTGCTTTAATACTAGAAAATCATAAATCAAGTTGGAATGTTAAGTTCCAAAGTGATTTTGATGAACATTTAGAACTAAGTTATTATCAAGATATTATTAATTATAGTATTTTACCTGTAATTGATTACGAATATATTTTTAATCCGGCGCAATCAGGTATATATAGTAAATATAATGATAATCAAAATTACGACAAAGTATTTATATTATTACCAATAAACAAATCACCCCAAGCTGAGGTAATGGTAGTTTGTGGACTATCGTTATCAGAGCGATTAACAGAAGTGTATAGTATAATTTTATCTAGTTTTTACCATGCCAGTTTATTTTTTGAGGAAGTAGAACTAATTGAAGCCGCTATATTAGATAATTTAAAATTAAATTTTGGCTTTGTATCGTCATCAATATATAACAGAAGATTTGACTTATTTAGTCAGCGATTAAAACAAATGGTAATGTATTTCGAGCCAGTTTTACATATTGAACCAGAAGATTTATTTATTAGCGGTTGGGAAGCGTTAGCGCGTAATCCTGCAAACCATACGGCACCTTCAGATTTGTTTACAGCAGCAGAATTATGGGGTTCTAATTTCACAGTTTTGCTTGACCAACATTTTTTAAATGTAGCAACTGAACGTTATCGTCATGCTAGAAAGTTAACACAAAGACGTGCAGGTGATGTTGTTCCTTTGTCCGTTAATGTTTACCCAGATTCTTTAATGCGAATAGAGTATTTTGAAACGGTAAAAAAAATTATTAAAGATAAAATAATATCACCAAGAAACTTGATTTTAGAAATCTCCGAGAAGACGGATTTACCACAATTTGCTAGCGGAATAAGATTAAAAAATCCACTTCATAATTTTAAAAAGCAATTAGTCGAATATGTAAGCAAGCTTAAAATTCGCTTTGCAATTGATGATTTTGGTGTAGGTTACGCTTCTGTATCAAGATTAGCAGGTTTAAATCCGTCTCACGTTAAAATCGACCGTGAACTTCTTTATAATCATTCCAGCGATATTATTATCCGTTTTGTTCATGATTTAGTTGGAGCAAATAATTTGAACCCGGCTAAAGTCATTGTAGAGGGAATTGATGAAAATACACCCATTAGCTTACGTGTACTCAGAGAAGTCGGTGTTAGTTATATTCAAGGACACTTAGTTGGAAAACCTCAACCAGAGGTATACCGTCTTAGTCAACAAAAGTATGATGACTTAAAAAAAAGGCTTTTATATTAATTCATTAACTAAAAATACATATTAACTACTGAAGGGTCAGACCCCTTGACTGTGGCAAGTTTATAATTACGTTTTCTAACTTAATCTTGGTATTATGTGACACACAAGCCTAAAATCAGGCTGTCAATGTGGAATATCAACTGCTGGACTTGTAGAAAGAATAAAGTCCTAAACAGGTGCCTTTAAACCTGGAGCAGTAAATAATTCACATGAGTGTACATTATAAGGAGAATTTAATTTAATGGCTAAGAATAGAAAATCAGGATTTGGTTGGATTGGGTGCCCAAAGCATGAAAATAATACATATTGCTCTATCTACTGCGTTGTTCCACCACACATGCTGGAAAATTTAGTAGTTAATGGCAGTGAGGAAATGCGGGAATGGGCATTTCGTACATTAAATTTATCTTCAGAATTCCGTGGACGGCGCCGAGTCATTGGTAATGTAAATTTTGCGGTATCACCAGGAGAAAAACGGCGCACGATATATGATGCTTCAAAAATGCAACTACTTCCAGGTAAGCTGGTACGCGCGGAGGGAGATCCACCAAGTAACGATGAAGCTGTAAACGAAGCGTATGATTCAGCAGGTTCAACTTACGATTTTTACTATGAGGTGTTGGAGCGTAACTCTATTGATGATAAAGGTTTACGTCTTGATTCAACGGTACACTATGGCGTAAAGTACGATAACGCTTTTTGGAACGGCGACCAAATGGTATATGGTGATGGCGATGGTGAAATATTTCAGCGTTTTACTAAGTGTATAGATGTTATAGCCCATGAGCTAACCCACGGTGTAACGCAATATGAAGCTAGCCTTAAATATTTTGGTGAGTCAGGCGCCTTGAATGAGTCAATGTCAGATGTTTTTGGCGCCTTAGTTAAACAATGGGTGAAAAAACAAACCGCAGACCAAGCAGACTGGATTATTGGTGAAGGTTTATTTACTGAAAAAGTCAAGGGTATTGGCATTCGCTCGATGAAAGAACCTGGAACAGCTTATGATGACCCTGTTTTAGGCAAAGACCCTCAACCCGCCCACTACAAAGACCTTTACTCTGGAATGAAGGATAACGGTGGAGTACACATTAATTCTGGTATTCCCAACAGAGCATTTTATTTAGCCGCTACCGCTATTGGTGGCTATGCTTGGGAAAAAGCAGGAAAAATTTGGTATGTCGCTTTGCGCGACCGTCTTCAATCAAGTTCAGATTTTAAAAGTGCAGCAGCTATTATCTCGCAAGTTGCAGGAGAACTATATGGACAAGGCAGCAACGAACAAAAAGCTGTACAAAATGCATGGGAACAAGTAGGCGTATCTTATAGTTAAGATGCAATTTATAAATCGATTAACAATAAGTCCCAATTGCTAAATTTTATTATTGTGGTGACACAAGCGTTATTTGTCTGGGGGATAATAAAGTTATCTTCCCAGTTTTTTCATAAAACACTGTAATTAATATAATATGCGACTTTATTTAGAGCGTACTGGTGGCTTCGCTGGTATGTCAAGAACAACAAAAGTTGACACAACAGCTATTCCTCAAGACACAGCAAAGCAGCTTCCGCAACTCCTCCAAGAGTCAGATTTTTATAACTTGCCTGATTATATAGATTCATCTTCCCCGAAACCAGACAGTTTTTATTATCGTTTGACGATAGAAGACAACGGACAAACACATACAGTAAGCGTTGGTGAATCCGCTGTTCCAAGTAACTTAAAACCTCTTATCGAGTGGGTTAACACTGCAGCAGTAAGTCAAAACTTTAATTAATAGTTAATTGTTGGGTTGCCGCGAAGCAAAGCCAACCCACATATACTACGTTTATTACAAGATATCCCAGGCTTTTCCTTTGTAACCATATTCAAAAATTTCTGGGTGTAATATTTCAGCCATAACTTCCAACGACTCAACTAACCTTGGTCCTGGACGATTGAAGTAAGCATTGCCATCCGTTATATAAACTCGTCCAGATTTAGTGCTGCGTAATTTTTGCCATTCAGGACGATTTGTAAGTAATTGCGCTTCTGTTCTCGTGCGGTTTAAGTCAAATCCACAAGGCATGAATATTATAATATCAGGGTTACTTGTGATTAAACTTTCCCACTTTAGTTGAGTTGAGTCTTGACCTGTTATACCAAACAAGGGCTTTCCACCAGCTAATTCAACTAGTTCTGGAATCCAATTTGCAGCTATCATTAATGGGTCTGTCCATTCAATACATGCCACATTAGGTAACGCTTCGGTAGCAGAAAGACCTTTTGTGCGCTGTTGAACTATTTTGACGCGCGCTTCCAGATTTTCGATACATGAAAGCGAATCAACATCGAACACATGTGCTACTCTTTCAATATCAGACCAAACATCCTTAAGGACATTTGGCTGTAGTGAAATAATTTTTGGTGTATTATTTGTTAAATTTGCAACTGCTTTTTCAACATCGTTGAAGCTGACTGCACAAACATCACACTGGTCTTGAGTCACAATGTGAGTCGGGTGTAATTTTTCCAAAACATCCGTTTTAATTTGGTAAATACTTAAAGCATTTTGTAATAACTTATTTACTTCAGAGTGAATTTCTCCACTATGAGCATTTGTATTAAGCCGTGCTTGAGTACAAACAGGGAGGTTTTGCACTTCAGGAGGATAGTCACACTCATGCGACCGTCCGACAATTTTGTCTGTAAGTCCAAGTTCAGCTAATATTTCCGTACCACTTGGTATTAAAGAGACAATTCTAAGGTCGTCCTTCATTGCAACACCTCCATAACAGCTATGATTAATTTAATTGTGGCAAAATTATATGTTTTGTATATCTTTCTTGAGGCATGTTGCTATAAAAAATCTTTAAAATGGTGTAAGCGCATTGAATTGATTATTTAAGTACTTAAGCCGCGTTAGCATAGTTTAAGCTCTTGATTTGCAACAAGTAATTTTTATAGTACATACGTTAATGGATTTTTATAGAGTTTAGTTTATAGCATAAGTATTTTTACTAGATTTTTGGAATTTAGTTTTAATGGTAGAAATATAAATATTTTCTTGAATAATTACTAAATTACTAAGATAGTGCTTGTATTAATCTATACTAGTACGATATGGATGAAAAGCATGGTGTATCAAAAAATCAAAACAATGCTATTTACTTGTACTAATAGTGAATTAGGAATAGTAGCCAAAACAGCTATTAGAGATTTTTATACCTACTCAAATAAGCTAGAAGAGATTCTTGAACAAGCCAGTACCAATAATTATATACAGATAATAGAAAAATTTTCTAGTTTTGATAAGCTTTTGTTAGGATTGCAAAATTCCACTTTAGATATTAATGCTGTTATATTAGATTTATGTTTGAATAATATTTATGATTTAGATTATATATCTCAAACACATACGTTAAAACCAAATGTAATAATTATTGTTGTGAGTGATAAGGGTGACGACGATTTTTTTCAAGCAGCGTTCGCAGCCGGAGCAGATGATTATTTAATCAAAAGTGAAATGACACCACAATCTTTGCTGTGGAGTTTAAAACGTACAGTTGAGCAGCGTAAGCAAAAATCATTAGAATATTTATCAGAAAACGAAACGCAGTTGAGAGCTATTTTTGAACGTTCTCCAATTGGAATTGGATTATTGGATAGAGAAGCACGGTTAATTGATGTAAATCCTGCACTTTGTCAAATATTAGGGTATGATTACGAAGAACTATGCTCTAAACAATTAATAGATTTTATCTGTGAGTCAGAAATTCAGACAGAATCTAAGCTGAATTATCAGTTTACAAATAGCCAAGAGCGCTTTGAGATGGAGCGACAATTTTTGCATAAAGATGGTCGCTTAGTTTGGGCACATTTAAACGTATCGTTGGTTACTTCTGCACTAAACGAGCCAAATTTTTACCTTGCAATGGTTGAAGAGATTACAGATCGTAAACGTACTGAATTAAAGCTTAGAGAAAGTAAAGAAGCTGCAGAAGCTGGAAGTAAGGCAAAAAGTGCTTTTTTAGCTACAATGAGTCATGAGTTGCGAACTCCTTTAAATGCAATTATGGGGTTATCACAATTGCTTCAACAAGAAGTTGTGGGTAGCTTGAATGAGAAGCAGCGCGAGTACATTAACTGTATATACACAAGTGGTGAACATTTATTAGCATTAATTAATGATATTTTAGATTTATCTAAAGTAGAAGCGGGTAGAGAGGATTTAACGCTCGTATCTTTATCTGTAAACGATATTGTCAGAAATGTTATTTCAACCCTATTAGAAAGCGCTAATCTTAAAAAATTACAACTTGTGCATAATATAGACGAAGGCTTAGACACTTGTATTGCAGATGAACGGCGCCTAAAGCAAATGCTGCTAAACTTACTAACAAATGCAATTAAATTTACTACTGTTGGTACAATCTCGCTAGAAGTAAAACGAGTCGAACAGGGTATTGCATTTATTATTACTGACACTGGTATAGGTATAGAACCAAGTAATTTCAAATCATTATTTGAACCGTTTAGGCAACTTGATAATCGACTTAATCGCCAATATGAAGGTACTGGTTTAGGTTTAGCTTTAACACGAAAACTCGCGCGTTTACATGGTGGCGATCTAACAGTAGAATCAACTTTAGGTGTAGGAAGTCGATTTAGTTTATTATTACCAGCACAACCACAACATGAAAATATATCAAATAATACTAATTTATCTGAACTAACAGCAGAAAATTCAACACACAAAGTATTTGTTTATCCAAATACATTTTCCAAACAAGCTGCTAAACGGATTTTGTTAGTAGAAGACGAAGAACATACAGCTATATTAATGCAAGATTATTTGCAAACAATAGGCTATGAAGTCGAATTAATGGTGACAGGAGAAAGATTTATCGCGCGAGTTATAACATTTAAACCCAATTTAATTTTACTCGACGTACATTTACCTGGAGATGTAAATGGATTTGATTTGCTTGTAAGTATAAAGCAAAAGCAAGATTTAAAAGAAATTCCTGTAGTAGTGATGACACCAATGGGAATAGGAGACAGAGAAAAATTTTTACAAGCAGGCGCCATTGATTGTTTGAGCAAACCTATTGGTATTTTTCAGCTAGAGTCTGTGCTGGTTAAGTATTTGTAGGGTGCGTGAAAGCTATTACAATCAATCAATGAAACGCCAAATTAAAGTGCTTTCACGCACCATCAATCTAGATTAATCGCTTTGTTTGAGAATTGTTGGTAGCCGATGCGTGACACTACTAAATTAATCGCTTTGTTTAAGAATTGTTGGTAGCCGATGCGTGACACTACTAAATTAATCGCTTTGTTTAAGAATTATTGGTAACCGATGCGTGACACCACTAGATTAATCGCTTTGTTTGAGAATTGTTGGTAGTGTCACGCACCCTACTTAATTCTTGCCAAGCTTTGATGATGTTACCTTGCATTAGTGCTGCGACTCCTGCTAATGCTTTAAACTCGCGTTGGTTAGGACTCATTTCTAAAGCTGGTTTTAATGCGACTTCAGCATCTTTAGGTTGCCAGTTATATAATCTTACAAATGCTAGGTATGCCCATGCAAAAGGGTTGTGCGCGTCAAGTTGAGTTACTCTCTTTAAAGAAGAGATGGCGCCTTTTACCCTTCTTTGCAGCACATCCGCAAGCGCGACTGAATACGCTAAGTCAGGGCTAGCGCCTATATGTTGTAACCTATACTCAGCAGCTAGACGTGCTTGTGATAAATAATCTTGAATTGGGTCGTATTGATTAATACGCGCGACTTCAGCAAAGATTTTTTCGACAGCTTCAGTACCTTTGGGTAAATTTGCTGACAAATTACGCAGTTGTGTAACTAAATCTAATTCCGGCGCCTGTGTACTTTGAGACTTTGGGTCAATATTGAAAGTAATTTCGGGTGTATAAATTGGATAAGTTTCACCAGATATTCGGTTCAAGAAAGTTGCTTGGAGAATATATTTTCCTGCTTCAATACCAGCAGGTGGCAGCATTGCTGTACGCTCAATAACTTGGAAAGTTCCTTCAGGTTTTTTTACTGCTGTATATAAATTTCCCATACCTAAAGCATGGTCATGTAAAAAGCTAATATTTGCATTATTTTGTTTATGCCAGGTCAGTAATACTAAACCGTTTTTTAAATCATCCCAGGAACCCGACCATTTATAAGTAACTGGTACACTCACTCCATCTGGCGTAGTTTTTGGAAGCGTAACCGAAGTCAGAGTTACAGGAACTGGAGCAACAGTTTTTTCACGGTATATATCTAACGATGAATACTCTAGTGGTCGTGATATCACTTCGACGCATGGGGATTTTCGATGATATAATCGCAAGCTCCCGTCGCTTAATTGCCACTGCGAGTGCAGTTCAAAGTCTGGTGATGCTTCAACCGCTCGAACAATATCTTTTTGTGATGATGGTACTGAACCTTGTTCACCTGTTTTTGTTATAAACCATGAAAGTGAACTTTGATCTTGCTCTATTTGTTTTTTTATCGTTCCAACTTGGCGCCCGTAAACTTGAAATTTTGCTAAAGCACCATAATAGTTAAGATTATGCTGATTTATTTTGGATGTCGAAGGCAATACTCCCAACGTTGAACGTAAATAAGGTTCAGTGCGGATAATTTCTGCTATTACTTCTTTATGTGGTAATGGGGGTTGCAAGTCAGGACGTAATTTGCCATTTGGACTCAACGTTTTTATTACTCCAGTACTAACTACAGTACTAATAGGGAATAAATTAAATAACATCAATAGCACAGCTAAACCTAAAGTACCCCAACGAATACGTTTTCCTAAAATACTTCGAGTTCGTGTCAAGCCGTAAGCTAGAAACACGGACAGTACAGGTAAATACGGTACTACATAGCGTTCATCTTTATTAACATTCAAAGATGTCAGCAAATATCCAGCTACTAAAAATATAGCTAACCATTGCAGCGAATAACTTGTTTTTTTCCTTTCTTCGTCTGTTATATCTTTTTCGGCAAACCTTGCCCAATAAAGTAATAAACCAAATATAGGTACTAGTAATAAAGGTAATGTTACTTGAGCGGGTAAAAGCTGCCAGTAATAAATCCAAGCTTTAATTGTATGTAGCGGTGGGTCACCTTCATTTGCAGCTGAGTCAATAGTCGCGCGTTTACCTGCTGTCAAAATTATTAACCAGTTAGTTCGGTACCAACCACCAAATATCAAGCTAGATACCCATACTCCGCTAGCTAACTGAACTAATTTACCCCACCGACCAGAACGTAAGGCGCCAATTCCTATCCATATAATTGGAACAATCAGAAAAAATAGTGCAGTTTGTTTTATTAGTAATGCGAATCCTAGTGTGATGCCAAACACAATAACTCGACACCAGCTTTTAACAACCGATGAAATAGTTATTGTGATAATTCTTTTCTGATTATGTTTTGAGATAGCATTATTCCACCAAGTCAAGCAAAAGAAACAAAGTGTAACAGCAGCGGCAAGAGGATAATCTAGAAGGAATTGAAGTCTTAGTTGATATAGTCCAGGTAAAAGTTGACATAAAGCAGCAGCCCAAAGTCCAACTGAGGCATTAAATAAGACTTTACCCAAACCATAAACAGAAACAATTAATACTGCACTAAACAGTAACATTACTAACATTGCTTGGTCTTGTCCAGCGCCAAAAATGCTTTGAGTAAAGGCTGCAATAATATAAGTGAGCGGTGGAATTTTAGAAGAAAGTAACCAAAAATTTTGCCACCATTCATTACTGCCTAACTGAATATGTTGCAGTGCCCGTAAATAATTTAACGTGCCCGTTAAATAATCAGCTTGATCCCATCCAGGAACAGAGCTATCTAATGATAACCATACTCGGTCACATATGGCGCCCAAACCCCAAATAATAAGCAATATTAAGGCATTTATAGGAACTTTCACCAAAAAGCGTTTAATCACTTTACACCTTTTAACTTTTACTCAGCACTTAGCACTCAATACTCAGCACTATTCAAGTAACTTTCTCATTTTTACATGACGAATACCCGCTTCTTCAAAAACATCACCTTCCTGTTGAAATCCAATTTGTTCATGCAAACTTTTAATATATTCTTGAGCATGAATTACAACTTCCGGTATATTTTTACTCTTAATAATATCCAAAGCACGTAACATTAGTTTCTTTCCAATTCCGTATCCTCGTGCTGTTTCCAATACAGCTAATCGTTCAATTTTGGCAAGATTAGCATCTATATATCGAATTCGAGCAGTACCAATAAATGTCCCATTTAATGACGCAATTAATCGCTCAGAAGTTTCATCTCTACCATCGAAATCTAAATTACGGTCTACCCCTTGTTCTTTTTGAAACACAACTTCTCTAATTTGCTCAATTGCCTCAAATTCTTTAGGGGAATCAGCTAGTTTGATGATAATATCGCTCATGTTTTACCTTAAAAAATAAGGTTGCCATTGGCAACCCTGACTTTAAACATTTTAAATAAAATGATGAGTTAGCTGGCAACGGATGTAACAGATGTAACGAATAAGTTATTTGTTACAAATCTAACTTTTTATGCCACGTGGAAACCCAACCTATCTAATTATTCCTCAACTTCTCTCTGTGTACTCTGTGCCTCTGTGGTAAAAAATAGATTTAGTAAAATATTATTACCACACAGACACAGAAACCACACAGGGAGATTTAAAACAATTTATCCGTTACATCCGTTTATCATCCGTTGCCAGTTTATTCTGCTCCTTCTATTGGTGCAAAACCTTGACGCTGAATGTTCTCTGTGACTGTTTTTGGTTCGAGAAACTGTAGTAAATAATCAGGCCCACCTGCTTTAGAACCAACCCCTGATAATTTAAATCCACCAAAGGGTTGTCTTGCTACAATAGCTCCTGTAATTGTACGGTTAATATACAAATTTCCTACTTCAAAATCGGTCTGCGCTTGTTCGATATGCGAAGGAGTACGGGAGTATAGTCCACCTGTTAACGCATAATCGGTACCATTCGCTATTTCTAAAGCTTCTTGGAAATCTTTGGCTTTGATAACAGCTACGACTGGCCCAAAAATTTCTTGCTGGGCAATGACTCCATCAGCAGGGACATCTTTAAAGATAACTGGGCCAACGTAGTACCCATTATCGGGCGCCGTCATTTCCAGTGCTACAGTCGATTCGGCTTTACCTTTTTCGATATACTCAAGGATACGCGCTTGAGCATTGGCATCAATTACAGGCCCAACTTGCGTGCTTGGCAATTCTGCGGCGCCGATATTTAATGATTTGGTAGCTTCGACAAACCGTTGTACAAAAGTTTCATACACAGGTTCTAATACTATAACTCGTGAACAAGCAGAACACTTTTGTCCACTGTAACCGAATGCTGACTGTACAACACCGACGACAGCAGCATCTAAATCAGCACTTTCGTCAACAATAATAGCGTTTTTGCCTCCCATTTCAGCAATAACGCGCTTCATATGCTTTTGCCCAGGTTTTACAGTTGCCGCATCTGAATAAATACGACACCCGACTTCTTGTGAACCTGTGAAAGCGATGATGTGCGTGCTAGGATGGCTAACTAAATAGGCGCCCACCTTAGAACCTTTACCAGGTAAATATTGAAATACACCTTTGGGAATTCCAGCATCAACCAGAATTTCTGCGAATTTAGCAGCTATTACTGAAGAAGTTTCCGCTGGCTTAAGTATAGTTGAATTTCCAGCAACTAAAGCAGCAACAGTCATTCCAGCGGCAATTGCAAGCGGGAAGTTCCACGGTGAAATAACTACTGCAATACCACGGGGTTGATATATATATCTATTTGTCTCACCCGCTATATCGTAATTAACACCTTTGTCCAACCGCTCCATTTCTACTGCATAATAGCGGCAGAAATCTATTGCTTCTGAAACCTCACCATCAGCTTCTCGAACCGGTTTGCCGACTTCTAAAACTATCCACGCATTAAGCTCTGCACGCCGATTTTCCATTAAATCTGCTGCTTTCCGCAATATTCCTGCACGCTGACTAACAGGTGTTTTTCGCCACAGTTTAAATGCTGACTCTGCAGCTTTCATCGCAGCTTCAGCTTGTTCAACGCTGGCAAGTCCAATTTTTCCAACAACTTCGCTTTTATTCGAGGGGTTTACCGAGTCAACAACTTCCTCGGTTTGGACGTACTCACCGTTAATTAAAGGTAGATAAGTTTTGCCAAGGTTGTTTTTGATTTTAGTCAAATCACTTTGCGTGCGACATCGAGTATCTACAAGAGAATAATCTGTATCTGCCGCACCAACAAACCCGTTTGTGTTGACGTTATGTAAAGTGTCTTTCTCTAAATTAACTTTTGGCGCCGCAAGTAATTCGGATGCTGGACGGTTTTCCATGTTTTGACGTAAAAACGAACTATTCGCAGTGTTTTCCAACAACCGACGAATTAAATACGCCATTCCAGGCAATAACTCTCCATAAGGGCAATAAACTCTAACTCTATAACCTTTATCAACGAGTGATTTTGCGATTTTATCCCCCATCCCGTAAAGAACCTGCATTTCAAAGCTGCGTTTCTTTACACCCAAGCTTTCGGCAATAGCTATCGCGCGTGCTTGCGAGCGAACATTATGACTACCGATAGCAGCATATATATATTGATGATTTTCCAGCAACAACTGAGTTATAGCCTCAAAGTTAGCATCGGTTGCGGCTTTATCGTTGTAAACTGGTTGCTGCCAATGCTTTTGCATTGACTTTATTGTTTCTTGATCCCAATAAGCGCCTTTAACTAGACGAATTGTAACCGGATATCCTCGCTGTTTTGCCCAAGCGATTAAATCGCGCGTGTCTTGCTCACCCGAACGGAGATAAGCTTGAACCGTCATCCCAACATCAGTTCGGGAGCGAAACTCCTCTTCCATCAAAATCTTTTTGAGGATAATAAAAGTAATATCCTTATAAGCGTACTGCTCCATGTCGAAGTGAACAGAGGCGCCAAGTTCTCCTGCACGTCGTAATAAAGTTCTAACGCGCGAACTTACCTTTTCTTCACTGCCCGTAGCATCCAATGGGTCAAACTGCGAGTAAAATGCTGTTAACTTGACTGAAACTTGTACCTGGGGTATTGATACTCCATCAGCTTCGTCAATTAATGGGACTTTACTCCAACTCTTAGACGCTTCGGTTAACTGCTGCATCAAATCGATATAGCGCTCAAGATACGATTGAGCTTCAGTTTCGGTAATAACAGCTTCACCAAGTAAATCTACCGTGAAAGCCATTTTATCCTTACGCAAGCGTTCAATAGTTTTTAACACTTGCTTAATGTTTTCACCAGAAATATACTTATGCGCTAATGTTTCTGTGGCAGTTATAACTGTACTTGCTGCCAACTGACCTGGCGCCGAATTAGGATTGGCAAAGTTTAACATCCCTTTAAGCGCAGCAGGTAGTTCTACCGACTCATCACCAAGGTATTCCTGTAAATGCGCGGCAATCTCAGATTTATCATGTAACGCGGGTAAAGTATCAATAAAACGAAATAGCTGCACCCGTAAACCGGGGTTACTCATTGCCCAAGCTAGCAATTTATCATCCCAGCGCATCTGGTCGCGGAGATTTGCCAAAAACGAACGATTTTCTTGGGTAGCTGCGAGAAGCTTTTGAGCAATCTCTTGAGTTTTAGCTTCGTAAGTGCTTGTTTCTGCTTGTAAAACCACTTTTTTTACAGACTCCTGTATGTCAAGCTAAGACCTTAATATATGAAAGCTTGTTCTTATATTGTGGCTTCTCCGCTCCTGAACCACCACAATTGTTCATAAAAAACATTAAAATTATTTTATTCACGTCATTTAAGTAAAAACTCGCTTCCGATTGTGTCATTAATCACTTTAGCATCTGTAGGGTGGGCAGTGCCCACCTTACGTGATATTTAAAGAGTATATAATTTAATTTTTTTAATCGTATATTTCATAATTTTAAATATTTTAAAACAAATTAATTATAATGTCTGTTTTAATACACTCAAATATTTACATTTGATTAGTGTTACTCGATGACAAGTTTCCCGATACTTATATTCATTGGGGTAACTTTCGCTTGAAAAACAATGATATTATAGGCGCCTTCTCTGACTTTAACAAAGCAATTGCATTAAAACCAGATAACGCATCTGCTTATAACTACCGAGGTAATGCGAATATCGAACGTGGTTCTATGCAAGATGCTATTAAAGACTATACGAAAGCAATTGAAATAAATCCTGAATACGCTTCAGCTTACTATAATCGGGGATTAGTGCTTACCGATTTGGGAAAAGTTACTGAGGCTATAAGTGACTTTGAGAAAGCAGCCCAATTATTTCAAGATAGAGGTGAAGAAGACAGTTACAAAGACGCGAAAGTAAGGTTACAAGAACTACATTCAAAAACGTAATTGAGACGGGCAAGGATGCCCGTTCCACAAGAAAATTAAGGTTGCTGTACTGATAAAGTGTAATTTATTTTGACACCAGGGTTAAAAACCCCCACCCAGACTTTATAACTTCCTTCTTGCCATTGACTTAGTGTAACGCTGGCATCTTTAAGTCTACCAGTGTCATCACCACAGTAAATTTTTCCATCTGGCGCCTGAACTAAAAGCGTAGTATCAGAACCACTACTATCTACAGCAATTCTTAAATTAGAAAAATTTTTTTGCAAAACTATAATATGGTCGGGTGTTGGGTCAGCAAACCCAATACAAACTTTGTTGTTGACATCGCGGTTGGTAATAGCGGATAGCGAATAAGAACCACCTGTATACCCTGATACTAAACTAGTGGCAGTATCAAAACCTGGTGCCAAACTAACTGTACCGAAGTTTGCTGTATCAGCCAGTACTGGAACCGAGATAATGCCCGTAAGTATACCCAAAAGCCATCCGCCTTTTGACCAAGCATTCCGCCAATGGGATTGGTTGAATCGCAAGGCTGGTAATAGTCGAGATTGACGTTTGTTCATAGCAGCCCTTCAACGGTATGTGAGTAAAGTTATATACATATAATAACTGAAAACAACATTGAAGAACTTAGGGGATGTGACAGAGAATAATCTGACACAATAACGAAGTGAAAAGTTCTGAGTAATGAGTGCTGAGTATTTTCTTACCGTTACTCAGCACGAGCGCACTCAGCACTTTCAACTCTTCTTTTATTCTTCAAGTTGAAAAAACACATCACCTTTGAGTGAGTTAGTATCACTACCGTAGTTAGTGATGGTCAAAGAGCGCAAATTGGTAAAGAAAGGTTTAGCGACTAGTTTAAGCAGCTTGAGTATAGGTATCTGTCGCTCTAGAATACCCTGACTAGTTACCCAATTAATGTAGACGTAACCAGCGTTTGATTCAGGAAGCGCTGCAATACTATTCTTAAAATTGCGGTTTTCTAATAATGCATTATCCTTGATTGTGAGGACTTCGTACATAGTCTCTAAGGATGAAGTGAAAATTTCGTAGTTATCTAAAGTCGTATGTACTCCATAAGCTTTTGCTTCAATACTAAAAGACGGTTTACCACTCTTATTCGCATCTGTTGCTTTTAACTGTGTCCAAGCTACAATTGGTTTGTCAAACAAGCTGAACTCAGTAACACTTAACCCGTTTTTAGCTGCGATTGAATCGAGGTTTGCTATACCCTCTTGTGTAGAAGGCGCCTTTTCTGTAACAAAAATCCATTCAGGTGATTGTCCAGATGATATCAAGCCAATAGCATATTCACCCTGTACCCAATTGAAGATATCTTTTGATAAGTCTATGCTCGAAAGTTTTTGAGCTTCTGCGTCTTGCTGCACAAAATTACTAAAATTCAGATTAATTCCTGCATTCGTTTCTCCTTGGGGTGACAACACACTTTTTAGTTGCTGCCAAAACATCGCTAAATTGCTGTCAGATAAATTACTTAAATCTGTACTCCCAACTGCAATACCAACGTTTGCTGGAATATATTTAAGTGCATCTACAGGTTTCGACAATGACTCTAATGGCGCCAACATTTCTTGAGTCGATAATGCTACTGTTTGAGCAAGTAAACCTTTTGAAACTGGCAACAGTGCTACAGATTGCTCATCAAAGTTTTGTATAGGTAGCTTCAAACCAAGCCATTCTGCCACGATTGGAAGATTAAAAAATGCCACACCAAGCGATTTTTGTGATACTTGTTTAATATCTTCATATTTCTTCACTGAAGTTAAACTTAAATCGGGTGCTTGAGCATTATTTATAGCTTCACGCAATACTTTCGGGTCGTTTGCAAACAAAACATACTTATCACCAACTACTGCACCAGCAAGCGTTGCTTTATTATTCGGCGCATCAGAGATAACTTTTATACCTGCAAACTCTTCCACACTTAATTCGGCGCCTGCCAAAACCCGTTTTGAGAAAAATAGCTGGACAAACTCACGGCTTTTTTCTGGTGATTTAGTCGCCATAGCAAGCAAATATCCAGGTAACTTACCATTATCAGGGTCACGGTCAAAGTCTAAACTAGTGACGGCAAGTGTAACTTCGTTTCCAAGCCAAGGTTGAACGTCTTCACGAAAATTAAAACCAGAATTCTTAAAAAAATCTGCCTTAAGAAACGAGTATCCAGGCTTATCTAACGACTGTAACCGTTCTGGATTCAATATAGATATCATCACAGGCGCCTGCTTTGACACAAATATTGCCGAGTTAGATTCTATTAGATTTTCCTTACCAAACGGACTTGCTGCCAATGCTTCTGCACAGCTTGTAATACTAAGGAGCAGCATAACCAAGCTTGCTGCAAAAAGACGAATGAATGATTTCGTCATATATTCTATAATCCACTGCCAACAACTCTTAGGGTAAAGGGGAAAGGGTCAAGGGGAAAGCGGTAAGATAAGAAATATAATTGTTAATAAAAAATTAAGTAGTAAAATGCCACAATATCCGTCACCCTTCTCCCAAGTTACCGTTGAACAATTACAAGAGCGGTTGTCCAAAGGCGCCGACAAAATTCAGCTTATTGATGTTCGCGAACCACAAGAAATTGAAATTGCTAACATAGACGGTTTTGTCAACCTCCCTTTGAGTGAATTCGCAGCTTGGGAATCTCAAATCCACGCGCGCTTTGAGAGCGATATAGAAACTCTAGTACTATGCCATCATGGCGTTCGTTCCGCTCAAATGTGCCAATGGCTTGTAAATCAAGGCTTCACGAATGTTAAAAATATTACAGGTGGAATAGCAGCTTATTCTAGCTTAGTTGACCCTTCTATTCCTCAATACTAAAGATTGTATATATACCAACACTTGTTCTTGTTTTAACTATCAGCCGCCACACAAGGGTGTTTTTACTGAGGCATCAACTTGAAATTGACGAGTATTTTAGTATTTAACAATACAGCGTTTTGTAACTACTTATGAAATTATATATAGTATATAAACCAATCATGTCTAATTTTACACAACTGAATAACGGTAAGTAAAAAAACCTTACTTTCAGTAGATAGTCATTTATTCATCTACCCATATAGATTAGATGCAAGAAGCTGTAAAGCTAATGTATCTAGTAGTACTTAACAACTGCTGCCAGCCTGAAGTATTATGGAATACCTATTTATCAAATTAAAACTTAATTACTATATACAAATGTAACATTATTTTGACTTTTATTAAAAATAGCAGATAGATTTGGTATCTTTCTTAATGAAATATTAATCTTTTGATTAGTATTTTAGATTTTACGTACCTGAAAGTATTGTCAGATTAATTTAATTTTTAAAACTTTTAATTAAAATTTGCCTTCAGTAAACACATCCTATGCCAGTTCAATTAACAAATCGACAACAGCATATACTTTGGGCAACGGTGCGACATTATATTGCCACAGCCGAGCCAGTTGGTTCAAAAGCCCTGCTAGAAGAGTTTAACCTTGGTGTTAGCTCTGCGACAATTCGGAATGTAATGGGCGTGTTAGAAAAAGCTGGGTTGCTATATCAACCGCATACCTCAGCAGGTAGAGTACCTTCAGATTCTGGGTATCGAATTTATGTAAACAATTTAACGGTGCCAAGTGAAGCAATTACTTTACAGGTTGAACAAGCGCTCTCTACACGTTTGAAATGGGAAGATTGGAGTTTAGAAGCGCTATTGCATGGTGCAGGGCAAATTCTTGCTACTTTGAGCGGTTGCATAACATTAATCACGATGCCACAAAATGGTGGTGCCGTGTTACGTCACTTGCAGCTGGTGCAAATCGAAGCCGGGAAGGTAATGTTAATAGTAGTTACAGAGGGGTATGAAACACATTCAACTTTACTAGATATACCACCTGCACCAGATGGAAATAAACGCGACGCGGAGTTAATAGACCGTGAGTTGCAAATAGTTTCTAACTTCTTGAACAGTCACTTGCGTGGTAAAAGCTTATTGGAACTAGCAAACCTGGACTGGACGCAACTTGATCGCGAATTTCATCACTACGGTGAATACTTAAAAACATCGCTTTTAGAATTAAACCATCGCAAAGTAGCCTCTGAACGTACACAAATCATGGTGCGTGGAGTTTCTGAGGTTTTGCGTCAACCTGAGTTTTCGCAGTTACAGCAAGTACAAACGATTATTCAGCTTTTAGAAGAAGAACAAGAGCAACTATGGCACCTAATTTTTGAGGAACCCGACGGGTCAGAAGAACCAGGCAAACCAAAAATCACAATTCGTATCGGCGCCGAAAATCCTTTAGAACCAATACGTGGGTGTACACTAATATCATCGACATATCGGCGCGGTTCTGTACCTGTAGGAAGTATAGGAGTACTTGGACCAACACGGCTAGATTACGAAAATGCCATTGCAGTAGTAACTGCTGCCTCCGAATATCTTAGTGAAGCCATTAGTTAAAATGTAAGGTGGGCAGTGCCCACCCTCAGCGAAGCCATTAGTTGAAGTGTAAGGTGGGCAGTGCCCACCCTACGATTAAGAATAAAAAATATCACTTCAGATAGAAAATTGTATTTTTGCCAGCAAGTAATATCTATAAATATGCTGAGAAAAATAACATTTTGGTTAATCTGGCTAGGATTTACCACCTACGCCTTTATATTCGCACCTCCTGACCAACCTGACACACTTGAACTGATAAAAAATCTATCAACAGGTCAATGGCAAGGAATCAATCCTTTGGTAGTTGCCTTATTTAATATCATGGGAGTGCTACCCATGATATATGCTTGTTTAGTATTTATTGATGGTAGAGGACAAAAAACTCCCGCTTGGCCATTTTCAACATTTTCATTTGGAGTCGGCGCCTTTGCTTTATTACCTTATATTGCCCTACGTGAACCCAACCCTGAATTTATAGGTCAAAAAAATACCTTCATTAAAATATTGGATTCCCGCATCACGGCAATTTTATTATCAGTTGGCGCAATTATTTTAATATTTTATGGCATTAGCCAAGGAAACTGGAGTAATTTTGTACAGCAATGGCAAACTAGTCGCTTTATCCATGTCATGAGCTTAGACTTTTGCTTGCTGTGCTTGTTGCCCTCCAGTTTGGTTGGAGACGATATGGCACGTCGGGGAATGGTGGACAATAAAGCACTATTTTGGTTAGTCGCATTAGTACCGCTATTCGGTGCCTTGATATACTTGTGCGTTAGAAAACCTTTACCAGAAATAAGTAACAGTATTAATCCTCAACAAAAACCAGCTACAACTTAAAATTAAGAAATCAAGAAAATCAGGAATATTATGAATCGGAATGCATTGTGGTTACTTTGGGCAGGATTTATTGTTTATGTAATATTTCTTGCTCCACCACTGCATCTAGAAGCGACCATCAAATTGCTGATAAATATACTTACGCTTCAATGGACGCAGGTAAACCCCGTTATTCTGTCATTATTTGCTCTTGTTGGGATTTGGCTACTTATATATAGTAGTCTGTTATTCTTTGACGGTCGAATGCAATCAATACGGTTTTATCCTTTTGCCATTGCTTCGGTAGCGTCGGGTGTTATAGGATTAATACCATATTTGGCATTACGCGAATCGAATCAAAGCTTTAGTGGTGAGAAAGATAAATTTTTAAAGTTTCTCGACTCGCGGGCTTTTGCTTACTCTCTAACAATTACAACCGTTGGTTTGGTTGCTTACGCTTTCTTAGGCAACTGGGATAATTTCATTGACCAGTTCGTGACGGATAAATTTATTCACGGAATGAGTCTTGCTTTGTGTTTATTTTACTTGTTGTTCCCAACTAGTATTCTTGATGATGACATCGCGCGTCGTAACTGGAACAAAGAGCAAATGGGACAACTTTACTTATTTATTGCGCTCACGCCACTTTTTGGACCTCTTGCTTATCTTTGTCTACGTCCGAAAATTGCCGTAAGTCAGCTTGTTGATGAACTGTAGGTAACTGCCACCAAGGAACATTAGGGTACTGATGATGTTCCTCATGATATCCGAAATGATAGCAAGTTATAAAAGATAACCAAACAGGGCGGGAGATTGTACGAGTATGATGCTTTGTTGTGTATCCAGTAGTCGGTTCATTATGAGGTTCAAAAGTACCGAAATAAAATAATTGTAACGAACTTAACAATGAAGGTACTACCCAAAACAAATTTAAATTCACTTGGGATATATGAAAAAGGTAAGCTAGTGAATTATAAACAACCATTATAATGATAATTTGCTTCCAACTCCAATACCCTTTCATGAAATGTAAATACCAAGCAATCAGATTTTTGTTTTCTCCATCGTGAAAATCTGGGTCATCTTGTGTAGCAGGGTGTTGATGGTGTTGCCAGTGTTTTTTTAACAGTGTTTTGTATGATAAGCCGCCATATAAAAATAAACATAGTGAGCCAATATAATGATTTAATTTAATATTATACGGAGTAACTGTCCCATGCATTGCGTCATGTGCAGTAATAAAAAGTCCGGTATAACAAAACGTTTGCCACAACACAGCAGTAACTAAAGCAATTATATTAGTTTCTCTAACATTTACATTCATTAATAAAATTAAGCCAACCGCCCATGCGGCGATAATTATAATAGCTGTAAATATTCCCCGGTAAGGATGTATACTGTCTTCAAAATACATCTGTGACGGGTACACGATTGATTTTTGTAGCATTGATCGACTAGAATTATTGAGTAATTTACCTTTATACTAAGTATTTACTAAAATTTAACTATCTGTCTGTAGTCCCAAGATTTATTCTAAATAAAAGCATAAATCTGTAACTTTTGGATATAGTTCTGTCATTCTTAAAGCTGATTTACCAAGTAAATACTTTTTATCTCCAACCCATGTAAACGCTTGCACAACAATACAGTATCACGTAGGTGTATATGACTTAAATAAGTATTAAAAATATCATATATATTTAATATAAATATGTATAGCTTCGCAAAACTTAGTCAAACAACTATAGTTCTAACTTTAGTAAGAAGGTTTCTATAAGCTTGTTTACCAAACTTATAAAGGTAGATGTGCTTTTAGAAAAACAATTATGGCTCCAACAATACTAATCACAGGCGCCTCGCAAGGGATAGGTAAGCAAACTGCGCTTTTGTTCGCGCGCAAAGGATACAACTTAGCACTTGCCGCACGGTCAGATGAGAACCTACAGACAGTAGCACAAGAAATAAAAAATCTTGGTCGCGACAACGATGTTTTGACAGTAGTTTGCGATGTTCGCGACTCAGAGCAAGTCAAAACACTTGTAGAAAAAGCATTACAGCATTTTGGCAATATTGACGTACTGGTGAATAATGCGGGAATATTTGCAACTGGAACAGTTGAAAATTTTTCATTAGATGACTGGCATACAGTTATCGATACGAATTTGTGGGGATATATTCATACAATAAACGCACTGTTACCACATTTCCTCGAACGCGAAACTGGAACAATAGTTAATATTAGTTCTATAGGGGGAAAAGTACCTACACCTTATCTAGCTGCGTACTGCACCAGTAAATTTGCTGTAACAGGTTTAACCGAGGCACTGCAAGCAGAACTTAAACCAAAAGGTATTCAGGTTTGCGGTATTTATCCAAACGTAATTGCCAGTAGTTTTCTAGAGCGAGCAATTTTTCGTGGAAAGGACGAAGAAGACGCGCGGAAACGTCGTGAACAGCTAGGTCAAGTTACAAACGCTCCAGTTATCGAAAAACCAAAAGATGTAGCGGAAGCAATTTGGGACGCAGTAAGCAACCAAAAATCGGAAGTAATGGTGGGTTCTGCCAACTTCTCGCAAACCATGTACCGTTTATTTCCAGCTTTAATGCAATGGGTTTCACGCCAAGCCCTCAAAAATAAAGACAAATAAATGAGTGGAAAGTGCTGAGTGCTGAGTGCTGAGAAGTTAGGAGTTAGAAGTTAAAACCTTGCGCTTAGAACTCAGCACTCGCGCACTCATTAAGGAAGCACTTCAAAAAGGAAAATAATATGTAATTTTTTCGTTAGCCACTCAGCACTCAGCACTCAGCACTTTCTACTTAGTGAGATTCGCATTCTCGTTTAGTTATTTCATGACGATAGCGAAACATAGCATCAAGTTGAGCTTGTATCAACCAACCACTTAAAAATTCAACAGTTTCACCACCAGGCATAGAAAACGAGATAGCATCAGTCAATCTAGTTCTATTACTTTCAGTATCAAACAAATGTCGGTGCTGCCAAAACTCAAACGGTCCCGAAAGCTGTTCATCAGTAAAAAATCGGTACTTTTCATACTCAGTATGCCGTGCCAACCAAGTCAAAGGTAACAATCCCAAAAACATTCGGAACTCTGTAATGGCACCAACACCCAAACCACCTTCACGACGGACAACTTGAATTGGTTGCCAAGGTGGAGTCAGTAACTGAAGAACATCCGGACGTTCATGAAATCGCCAAACGACTTCGACAGGCGCCTCAATAACGGAAGAATACTTAAATTGCAACATTGAGCAATGAAAATAAGTTAGGAGTAGGGTGCGTGACGCTACAAAAGATTCTAAACAAAGCACGAGTTTCTAGTAGCGTCACGCACAGGCGCGAGCAGTGGAATTAGAAGTTAATCCTCTTTTTATTATCTATTTTTTATAAAACAAGTAAAAGCGAATTTCACGTGATATTGAGTATAAAATGTATCTTTTCAAGAAAATATATTACTTGAATACTGCACAGGCAAGACACCTGTGCTACGATTAGTCGGTTTTTAGATATCAAGAGTTATGCGAGCGGTTGCTGTGACTGGTTGTGATGTTCTCCATGAAACAAGCAGGCGCCGAATGGCTGCTAAAATCTTGACAGCTTTTAAAGTAGAGGCATCTTCATCAAAGCTCACCTGTTGAATACGACCTTTATTTAGCTGCAATTCTATGACTACTTGACCATTGTAACCTTCTGGTATATTTTGGCTTTCCAAGTAGTTCGTGAGTTCGTGAGTTACAGCGTCTTCTAAACCTGTGATGCTAATAACTTTTATTTGAGGATTGATTTGTGTTTCGTGGGCTGTGTAAGCTGGACTTGATGCTTTTGCAGCAGGGCGCCTTCTTAGAAAATCAGGCATATCAACTGAAGATGGAGACGGCGCAGCAGCGAGAGAGTATGCAGTAATTCCCCTTGCCATTTCACCAAAAATGGCTCTTTGAGATGAACCAACAGCAGTTTCGTAGTTAACACCTTGGGGTATTTCTACAGGTACCTCCACTTTTACCGACTCTCCATTTGGGTTTACTCTGACTTCTTCGCTGACAGCAACGAACGCTGTGTACTGAGATAATAATTGATAAGTTAAGGCTATATCTGTTACTGCTTCAACTTTTGCTGTCGTTTCATATGCGAACATTTCATTCGTTAGTGACTTGATACGAGCGCGCGCCCATAGTTGTGCAACAGCAGCGTTACCCGATGCAAAGTTTACTGGAAATACTTTTTCATAATCACTATTAACAGTATTTCCACGGATACAAATATGTCCATTTGCAGAATCTTGTTTGCGTCCAAATAAAACTAGCGGTTGTTCAGCGAATAAATCAGGTGGTTGGGCTGGATAAATTAGAGGTGCTTCTCCTTCTCCTTCCCAGCTAATTTGGATATTCGTCAATACGGGATTATTTATTTGACGGAAGAATTTTTTTGTCACTTCATCCGTTGTTTCATCGTAGCGAATAATATATGAAACACCCCGTCCAATTTCCGCAATGCGGTTGAGTAAAAAACGATTTACCGAACTACCTGCACCAAAGCTATATAAACGGTTTCCTGGTTGAAGTGTACTTTGGACTTCTGCAAGAATCTCATTTTCATTACCAATATATCCATCACTCAATAAAACCACAGTTCTTAATCGACCAGCAGGCGCCGGGAAATTAACAGCTTTTTTAATTCCACCAAGCATTTCCGTGGCGCCACCAGCCTCCAGCTTATTGATATAATTAATTGCTTTTTGGCGGTTTTCGTGAGTATTTGACAGTGGTGCCTGCGATAATTGCCTTACTTTATCTGAAAAATCGAGAATAGCAAAACTGTCCTGTGGGTTCAACCCATTAATAAAGCGTCGCATCAACTCCTGACACTGCTGTAATGGGGCGCCGGACTGTGAACCGGATGTATCTACTAAAAATACAACATCTTTAGGAACGATTTGACTTGGTTGATACTCCAAAGCCGGAATTAGGTAAACAGCAAAATGCCCCCCACGTTCATCAGCTTGAGTTAACACAGTCGATTGCGTCTCATTCTGAGCAACTTGATACCGTAAAATAAAATCCTTATTAGGAATAGTATCTTCAACACCCAACTTTATCAGTGCAATTTGGTCAATATGTTCTATTTCTAACTGATGCGAAGGTGATTTAATCTCAGTAACAACTACACCCCCGTCAAGTTGCACAGTCAGATTTATATCATGTCCAGAACGCATCCCAGGTGGAATCACAGGTGGACTAATTCGCGAAGCATCAGGCACTAAATCAGTATCAATAATTCCATTCTCTTCGCCCCCCTTATCAAGGGGGGTTGGGGGGATCAACTCACCCGGAATATACCTAGGTCCCACCACCATCGGAAAAACAAACTCATAACTTCCAGCATCAAACTTCAAACTATCTGTATAACGAATCGTGACATCAATTTGTTCACCCGGCAAAATATTAGCCAAAGACTGAGTAAAAATATTATCCCGTTCCTGCTCCAACAACCCCGCAGTGCGCCCCTCTTTCTTCGCCTTCTCGTAAATTTCCTGTGCTTCCGCGCGCTTTTTAATACTTCCCTTAATTATCTTCTCACCGATTCTAATCTCCATCTCATCCACTGCCGACTCATCCGGCAATGGAAACACATAAACTGCTTCGGCATGTTTTGTAAAAGGATTTTCAAAACTTTGTGTCACCTCGACACGCGCGACATTTCCAGTAATTGTGGCGCCTACTTCTGTATGCTTAAGTGGAAATAGTTGCTCACTACCTTTTGCAAAGAGTCCACCATAAGTGCGACTACCAGGATTTACTATATTACGAGGCATCGGCTCAACCTCCAAAAATTGGATATTTACTGGATATTTATGACTCTCATTAAATTTGATACGTTTCGTAGCATAGACCGGAATGCCTGTGCAGTTATGTAATTCTCTTTACCACAGAGACACAGAGACACAGAGAGAGGTTAAAATAGGTGCCTACTCCCCAAAATTAATCACATAAACCACGTATTAAACCAAAGATAGGTCTAATGTAACATTTATGTAGTAAAAATGTAGTAATGTAAAATAATTTAATTAATCTTAATGATAGTAATTTTACCCTCTTGTGGAATAGGCATCCCTGCCTGTTATATAAATATATATATTAATAATAATTGCGAATAAACCGCTCATGATTCAAAGCATTGATACAATCTCGAACAGAAGCAATTATCTCTGAAGGAAACCATTGTTTTGAATTTTGCAAGATTCCAAAACTAGTATTTAAATAATAAATACTTTGCTCTAATTCGGTCTGAGATAGCTCCGATGCAATACTCTCATATTCTTTGGCTATGTCATTGAGAATAAAAGCAGCATATTGCTTATTGTTATCGTTCTTGTTTTCCAAGTTGTGTTAATTTATCTATTGCTTCTAATCCTTTCTGTGGGTCTTTCAATTGTTGAATAAGTGATGAAAGTGGTATTTTGTTTAATTGTTGTGCTTTCGTAGCTACTGGATATATTAATAATAAGTAAGAGCTTAATATAAGAGCAGCAACATTTTTGACCTATTTCAGAATTAAGATTTTAGTTTTAAAGTTTTTGAACACAATGAGAATATTTAGTAATGCTTTATACTCATTATGTGAACGTTTCTATATAGATGTCATCAGTAAATAACGTAAAAACGTGAGTTTGACCGAGCTTCTAACCTCTCCCCTATCAAGTCGAGAGGCTTGTCAAACTCACGTTAAATTAAACGTCTTCTCCAAGCTCTCGTAATCTTGCAGCAAGACGTTCCGCGCGCTGACGTTCAGCCTCTGCCCTTTGAGCTTCAACTTCTGCCCTTTGAGCTTCAGCCTCAGCCCTTTGAGCTTCAACTTCTGCTCTTTGGGTTTCAGCATCCGCGCGCTGTTTTTCGGCTTCTTCTGGTAAAAGCACTAAATTACCAGCTTCATCAAAAAACCGCAGCCAGTCAGCAGTTTCTCGGTCAATAGTGCCTTGGTGTATACCCAACCATAGCCCTAAAGTTTGGCTCCATAGCCAACCTCGAGTATCAGGAGGAATTGGTTCATACTTCAGAGAGTCATTTAAACGCCACCCTTGAAGTGAGTTAATGTCAAACGGGTCATAAATAAAGTAGTTACGTGTACGAAAGACTTTTTCGTAAAGTTCTTTCTTAACACCTTTATCAACTTTTGCTGTGCTTTCCGATAGCAACTCAACAATTACATCTGGATAGCGCCCGTTTTCTTGCCACACTACCCAACCTTGACGTTCTTTTGTTCCGTCAATATCGAGTGTCACAAAGAAATCGGGACCTCTAAAGTCTTTATTCATTGCTTGTGTATTACTGTAATAAACAAACATATTACCCCCTGCGAAAAAATCATTGCGGTCAGCCCAAACCTGTAACAATGACCTAATCAAAGTGTTCATGGCGATGCGATGGCGATTGCTTTCCAAGGGTTCCCCGTCGTCGAATATCAAATCCGTGGGTGGCATCGGTGGTTGCCAGTCCACAGATTCTTCCAAAACCTCTAAATTTTCTTCAGTTACGGCGGTTTCTGGTGACATTTGTTTACCTGCCTCCTTCGGAGTACATATGTTTGTTATTATCTCGCAAAAGTTTAAAGTTTCACGTTTTTAGCAGTTTAGTTCAAAATTATTAACTTGAACTTTAGTGTTACTTTCGCGTTTGTTACGAGGATGCTCGAATTACTTGAGTTGTTCTGTGTTTCTATTGTAGAGATTGAGAGGTTGGATGTTGGGTTTGGAATTATGAAAGGGAGGGACAGGTGAGGACACCTGTTCCACAAGAGCTATAACTATTTTGGTTTGCACATTTTTAGTCTTTGGCTTGCTTGAGGATGAGTAGCAAGATAATCTTTCAGCCAGTCGCAACCTCTGGTGATTAGGTTATCTAGGTTATCTAGGCGCCAAACACGAAGACGATTATCAAATAAAGTTATTGTCATGATTTTTTTGCCATCTGGGCTAGGTATTGCTGAAGCAATACTTTTTTCTTCATGTTGATATTCAGCTATCTGTCTACCAGATAAATCCCAAACTCGAACTTTGTTAGCAGCGCTTGTGATAATATATTTACCATCTTTGGTAAATTGGGCACTGGAAACATAGTCTTGATTTGGAAGTTCAAATAATAATTTGCCCGAAATATCCCAAACGCGCGCTGTCGTGTCGGCAGAAGCAGTAACAATAAGTTTTCCATCGGGACTAAATTGGGCGCCGCTTACAGTATTTTGGTGTCCTTGCAATATTGCTAATTGTTTTCCTGTTAAATCCCAAATACGGGCAGTGTTATCATAGGAACCTGTGGCAATGTGTTGTCCATCAGGGCTAATACTTATATTTAGAATAGGTTGTGTATGTCCTTTAAGTTTGGCTATTTCTTGACCTTGTAAATTCAATACACGAACGATATTGTCACTACGATTGGAAGGATTTTTTATGATGTAGTTGCCGTATAATGCTGCTGTCCAGTAATCTCCTTTTGGTAACTTAGTAAGGAACTTACCATTTATATCCCATATGTAAAGGTTATTACTGTCATCGTCAGGAGAAGCGACAATATATTTTTTATCTGCACTAATCTGAATAAAAGATGGAGTGTTAAAATTAGGTAATACGGCTATAGTTTTACCAGATGTATCCCATATACGAGTGGTTTTATCACGTGAAGTAGAAATTATCATGTTTCTGCCTACACCAAATCTTGCTGTAATAACGGGTTCTGTATGTCCTTTCAATGTCGTTAACCGTTTGCCTAAACTATCTAAGATATGAATATTATTGCCATCCTTAGCAAGATAAATAAGAGTGCTATCAGGACTCCAATTAACTTCAGGTAATCTATTTTGAGTTTTAATAGTTACTGGAGATTGATTTGATAAATCCCAAATATGTGCATTTTTCCCATTTGTACTAATTAAAAACCTACCGTTAGGACTCCACCGAATCTTACCAATACCCGCTTGATAATTATTGAGTTCAGTTTGTAATTTACCTGATGTATCCCATATACTTATATTCTTTGAATTATTCGTAGCTATATATTTACTGTCTGGACTAAAAACTGGTTCCGATAAGCTACCTGTATTTATCGGTGTCAACTTTTTCCCTGATATGTCCCAAATTTTCAGACTTTGCTTTTCAGTGTCAGTATATGTTATTACAGTGCGCTGACTATCTGGACTAAAAATTACACTATCTATCCTCGCATCGCTATCAAGTTTTATTTGTTCAACCTGTTCGCCTTTCGTATTTAATAAATTAACAGTATTGTTAAATGCCGTGAGCAAATACTTGCCGTTTGGACTCCAGGTTACGCTTCTAGCAACTTCAGGTAAATTAAATGTTTGTAATAACTGACCTGATGATGAATCCCAAATACGTAGATTTTTATCCAACGAGGTAGTATAAACAAGTTTACCGTCAGGGCTAAAATCAGTATCTGTTACGTTACCTTGATGAGGTAATTTTACTAATAATTTGCCGGATATATCCCAAACAGCCGCGCTTTTATCGCTAACATTTGAGTCAGGGTCATGTGAGGTTGTCAGTAAACGTTTTCCATCTGAACTCCATTTAGCAGCAATATAAGTTCCTTGCTGTGGCATTACTGCTATTAATTTACCTTCAAAGTTCCAAATTTTAGCAGTTTTATCTGGAGAAGTGGTAACTATGTACTTTCCGTCTGGACTAAAGCTAGCAGTCATCACAGAATCATCATGCGCTTGAAAGTCTCTGAGCAATTTACCTGTTACATCCCATACGCGAACAGTCTTGTCAGAGGAAGCTGTAACTATATATTTACCGTCTTTGCTCCAGTTGATATCATTAACGTAGTCTTTATGTCCGGTTAATTGAGTGCGTTCACTAATTTTATCAACTATTGTTTGCAAAGCAAGAATTGGAGTTGTTGTAGGGTAATGAATTGAGTTTTTATTACCTATAAGTTCTTTAAACTTTTGACCAGTTTCTATAGCTGACATCAAGGGTTCAATTTGATTATTTTCAAACTGGCGTAATGTGTCTACACTTGCTTGTTCTAATGTACTAACTTCTTGAACATATCGCGCGTGTTGAGTTGCTTTGAATGACATGAAGCCAGCTATTGCTGTGCCAATCAAAGATATAGTTAGTACAGAGGCGCCTATACGTATTTGTTTTCTTGCTTTACGTTGTGCAGTGTATAACGTATCATTTGCTTCGGCTAAAATTCGACTTTCTTCTTCTTTGACAGCTAATGCATTTTCAAATTCTTGTTTCTCTAATTCTTGACTTGCTGATAAAAATCTATAATCATCATTACTCAAATTTTTGCCATTTGCCCATGTAAGTGCATCTTGTAATGCTTGACCTCTTAGCAAGCGTGATTCATCTTGATAGTTAGAAGCTAACCATGCTGCAAATACTTCTGAATAAGGACGTAAATTTTCTAGCATCTTTTCTACCCAATGTAAATTAAATACTGAAGCGTAAATTTTGTTGTAAACCTTTAAATATCCAGATTCTTCAACAACTAATCCAGATAAGCGTAATTCGATTTGTTCTGGACTATCATCAATTGGCACGATGCCATTACGTAAAATACTTTGATATAATCCTAGTAATAATCCACTGCGTTGTTCGCGAGAGGTTATTCTATCTCGTATTGTTTTGAGATGCGGTGGTTCGTCGCATGATTCCCAGTTAGTAATTATTTTTTCTTGAATTAAATCTTCTATATATATAGATGAAGCTGTTTGTGTAGGCGCCGACTGCACAAGCAAATTACAAACCTTTTGCGTCAAAAAAGGTTGCCCAGAAGTCCATTGCAAAACAAGCTTAAGCACTTCTTCCGAATTAGCAAATATATTTGATAACCCTTTTGCTAAAGGTTCAACTTCATTAATTTTAAAACCACTAAGCTGAATAGCTTGACCAATATTAAAAGGTGTGCGTGTTTTATCGGCAATTAAATCACTTGGAGTTGCAACACCTACCAAAGCAAAAGTTAAACGCTTATACTCAGAGTTAAAACTGCGCTTCTCATAGCAACTTCTAATCAAAGCAAAAAAATCATCGCTTTTGAACTGCAAACTCAGAATACTATCTATCTCATCAATAAATATAACTATGTTGTTCTTGACTTGAGTTAGCAGTACAGATTCGATAAACTCACCAAAACGCTGTACAGGTGGTATCATTGAAAGCTCTTTCCACCAAGTACGCATAAACTCGCTGGAGTTGGCAATTTCAAAATTAGCAACCAAAGTATAAACAATACCTGCATACCACTGCTCAGGTTGAATATCTAAACTACCCCGTCCTGAAACATCTATTGTTGTACAAGAAACACCACTAGCTTCCAGCTTTCGCATCGCGCGCAGAAGTAAGCTGGTTTTTCCCATTTGCCGAGAGTTAAAAACATAACAAAATTCTCCTCGCTTAAGTCCCTCATACAGGTCATTATCTGCTTGACGCACTACGTAACTAGGCGCCTCTTCTGATAAACTACCGCCAACTTTATATATATAGTCACTAACCATGAGCCGTTCTCTTGGTGAACTATATACATTAAAGTGCAGCGGCGCCTGAGTTCAGAGTGGAGAATATCGAGTTGCTATCGAGTTGGTATTGAGTTGTTACTGTTACCAAAGCGTTTCAATATTTGTAAGCGCCCGAATTTTTTCATCGCATGTTATCAAAGGTACACCAAGATGCAAAGCTGTTGCGGCAATAATTCGATCTGGCATATCTGGTACTATATCGCGAGAAATCTGTGGAAGGGTTTCGGCAATTATTCGATTTAATGGCTGCGTTATAATTATTTGTTCAGAAGTATCACTCACCTCAAGCAGGCGTTGCAGGACAAGTTCGGGCAACCTGTACCTTTCTACCAAATAACAAATCTCTACAATTGATATGGCTGACACATAAATAAATTGACCAGTATTAACTGCTTGGTCTAAAGCTTGGATAGCATTTTCAGATAGTTGTTCTGGTTCTATTAGATACCAAACAATCGTGTGAGTATCTACAACAACAGCCTTCATCAAAAGTCCTCTCTAGAAAACTTTCCCCACATTTCCCGGCGTGCTTCGTCAATATCTTCTTTTGTCAAGTGGACTCCCAAATCCGCACAAAGCCCTTTTATACTACGACGATTTGTGAGAGAGGTTTTATTTGTGAGAGACTGAACAAAATGTAGTACTTCTTGCTGTTTCTCTGGAGGTAGTTCGCGTAAGTTTTCGAGAATCGCTTGTTCGATAGTCATACAGTTTCTATATTGTGGGTGGTTTGTTATGTGGGAACGAGTAGCTATTAAGATTGTAATATTTTCTTGATGTCCTTCATTAATAAAAAAAGATGTAATGGGTCGGTTGGACTTGCTTCAAAATCAAACTTTTCATACCACGCGCGCGCTTCATCATCTTTGGCGTGAACAAGTAATGCCCTTATTCCTGCAATATCAGCAGCTTGATATGTACGCTTTAATGCATCTTTCAACAATCCTTTACCTATTCCTTTTCCTTGTTCTCTGGTGGATACTGCCAAACGAGCCAAAATCATTACTGGTATAGGATGTTTTGCTAGCCCTTTAGTTACACGAGTCGGCGCCTCATCATGCATAACAGAGCCAACAGCTAAACTGTAAAAACCTATTACACCTTCATCTAAACAAGCTACATAGGTTTGGGCACTATTTGACTGTATGCTTTGCAAAGCATAACGCTGTAAAAAGCGGTTTAAATCTGCACTTCCACAGTCAAAATCATCGATATTATGAGTATTTGATAATTTTTCTATTCTAAGCACAAAGCAAAAATCACTTATTCAAACACACTTGGTTCTGTCAAAAGGCGTCTTAGATTGGGCTTTTCTTGTGTGGGACGGTCTAACGCTTCTTGAAAAGCTTGCCATTTTTCATCGTCTAACACAAATAAAACGCGATTTGTCAATGCTTCTGATGCGGCTATTAAGCCATGTTCTAGCAAAAACTCGCTGACATTTTTGTGGGATGCTGATGCTGCCTGCTGCAACAAGTTCTTGACTGCAGGACTTGTACGAATGTCGATTCTTTCGGACTTGGATTCTGATTGACTTTGCATTTTACTGATTTTACCTGGTATCTACCTATATCAATCTATTATACACACAATGTCACGACAATGTAATTTATTTTGTAGGATAGGCGTCCCGCCTGTCCATTGATACCATATCTAAGTAAATAAACATCGGCGCCTAAGATGCCACGTTCAATTCGAGTACGTCCAGAGTGCATATCACAGGTAAAATCAGCGTTACCGCGTAATGGTTATGTTCGTCAAAGTGATTTAGCGGAAAGTTTACAAATCTCTCAATCTACAGTAAGCAGTTTCCTTAATGGTAGACCTGTGGATTTTTTAAACTTTACTGAAATTTGCCGCACGCTGGGACTCGAATGGCAGGATGTCGCTAATCTTTCAAATGAAAATGAATCTGTTGTTTTACCCTCACAGCAAAATATACCTTATCAATTAGAGCTTCCAGAGGGTCAAGTTGAGTTAAATTCTCCTTATTATATTAATCGTCCGCCAATTGAAACACGTTGCTATGAAGAAATTAAAAAGCTTGGTTCATTAATTCGTATTAAGGCGCCTAGACAAATGGGTAAAACGTCCTTAATGGCAAGAATCCTTAATGAATCTCAATCTCATGGTAGTTATGCTGTAACTTTAGATTTTCAACTTGCTTCACAACAAATTTTTACTAGTGCTGATAAATTCCTGCGTTGGTTCTGTGCAAGTGTTGCCAAAACGGTAAATATCCCAAATCAGCTAGATAATTACTGGGATTTAGCTGGTATCTTAGGTAGTAACATGGCTTGCAAGGCTTATTTTGAAGAGTACTTGCTACCTACGCTCGATAAACCGTTGACTCTAGGTTTAGATGAAGTTGATAGGGTTTTTGAATATCCAGATATCTATCGAGACTTTTTTGGGCTATTACGCGCGCTGCATGAAGAAGCTAAACGTCGAGATATTTGGAAAAAATTACGGTTGATAATTGTTCACTCAACCGAAGTTTACGTACCTTTGGATATTAACCAATCTCCTTTTAATGTGGGTTTACCAATCGAGTTACCAGAATTTACCCTTGAACAGATATTAGAGTTAACAAGGCGCCATCAGCTTAAATGGAGTGATGTAGAGGTAAAACAGTTAATGGAAATGGTAGGAGGACACCCCTTTTTGGTTCGCCTTGCCCTTTATTATATAACGCACGGTGATGTTGACTTACCGCAAGTACTACAAACAGCAGCGAGTGATTCTGGAATTTATAAAGACTATTTACGGCGCCAACTACTTATTCTCACCCAACAGCCAGAATTATTAGCGGCGATGAAAGCAGTCGCAACTGCATCCAACTACGTCAAATTACCTAGTTTTATCAAATTCAAGCTACATAGTCTTGGATTAATACAAATGCAAGAAGATGAAGTGGCGCCCTTATGTAAGTTGCACCGTCTATATTTTTCAGCTGTTCAGTGACTAAAGAATAATTATGTAACTATATATACCTATAATCTAGACAAACCGGATATTGTAATGCCAAGCTGTAAACATTACTGATAATCAAAACTTGGCAGTATAAAAATGGAATTTATAAATAAAGTTAAAAAAAGTACTGCGGATGCTATTAACAGTGTTTCAGGCGCCGCGAATGAAATTAAGGTTGCTGTTGAGAATACAACTGCAGGAGCAATAGCGTCAGTCTCGAATACAGTCCAACCAGGTATCGAAGCAATTCAAAACGCTGGAAAATCTATAAGTAACACCGCTTCCACAACTGTTGCATTCGCGACATCAAGTGTAGTTATTGGCGCCGCCCTCAAAGACTTACCCCAAACAGCACAGCAATTATTAGCTGAAATGCCCAGAATTGCTAACAGGTTGAAATATAGAGCAGGTGTCAGGGTTGGGGAAGTTCCCAGAAGCGATGCGGATGTAATGAAATTATTTAACAAAATACCAGGTACATCAAAGTTAGGCGCCTCCGAAAGAGACATTCGCCAATTCCTATCTGACAAACATGGTAGCCATATTCATCCTCACTCCAAGGGAGGCAGTAATGGCGCCGATAATATAGTTTGGGAAATAGGCACCAATAATATCCGTCGTGGCGCCAATATAATGACACCGGGTGAGCAGGCTTATATTCGCGTTTACAATGCAGTTGACTCAATACTCAGGAATTCAGCTACTATAGCCAAACTTGGCATTACAGCAACTGGCGCCGCGATGTTAACTCAAGCAATAGTTGTTGCCATATCTTACTCGTTGGATTTGCATCGCGGAGACATTACAGTTGAGCAGTATAAAGATTTAATTATCCAAGAAGTTATTAAGACAGGTATTGCAGCTCCTGTTTTCTTTTTAATTTTCGTGCTTGTCATAGCACTAATTCCCGAACTCACTGCACTATTATCGGCGCCTATCGTAGTTGCTGGATTTAATGCTTTATTTGGAATGAGCATTGCTGTACCTATTGTGCAGTCAATCATTCGCCATATTGAAGCTGGAGGATTTGGAGAAGAAGCAGCAAACGAATATAAGAAACTAAGTTTTTATTAATCTTCAATCATCCTAGCGCTTCATATCATTTATTTTGTTATTTTGTCATTTTTACAGGTGTTTGGGACATGATTACCTCCTTATATATGGGAGTCGGCACCGTTGCTGCTCTGTGCCTATGATAAATAAATCATGGAATTGGTACAAAGTTCTATGGTTATAAGGGTTGAGGCTCTTATCAACCTAATTTATATAAGCAAAATTTATATATTTGATAACTAAATATAATTACAAATTCCTTGAAATTGTTAAGCAATGTAAACTATATTAGAAACAAGCAAGCAGATAGCTTGTATACATATTCATTTTCAAACCGCACTTATAAAACCATGACCGCAACTTTACAACGTCGCGAATCCGCGAACGTATGGGAACAGTTCTGTCGTTGGATTGCTAGCACCGAAAACCGCCTTTATATTGGCTGGTTTGGCGTACTAATGATTCCAACCCTCTTGGCAGCAACCATCTGCTTCATCGTCGCATTTGTAGCAGCACCTCCTGTTGACATCGATGGTATTCGCGAACCAGTAGCTGGTTCTTTGATGTACGGAAACAACATAATTTCCGGCGCCGTAGTTCCTTCTTCCAACGCAATCGGTTTACACTTCTACCCAATTTGGGAAGCAGCTTCTTTAGATGAGTGGCTTTACAATGGTGGTCCTTACCAGTTAGTAGTATTCCACTTTTTGATCGGCGTATTCTGCTACATGGGTCGTGAGTGGGAACTTTCTTACCGCTTAGGAATGCGTCCTTGGATTTGCGTAGCTTACTCTGCACCAGTAGCAGCAGCAACCGCAGTATTCCTAATCTACCCAATCGGTCAAGGTTCATTCTCTGATGGTATGCCTTTGGGTATAAGTGGAACATTCAACTTCATGTTGGTATTCCAAGCAGAACACAATATATTGATGCACCCCTTCCACCAATTAGGTGTAGCAGGTGTATTCGGTGGTTCTTTGTTCTCTGCAATGCACGGTTCACTCGTTACTTCTTCGTTAGTTCGTGAAACAACTGAAACTGAAAGCCAAAACTACGGTTACAAGTTCGGTCAAGAAGAAGAAACCTACAATATCGTTGCAGCACACGGTTACTTCGGTCGCTTGATATTCCAATACGCTTCGTTCAACAACAGCCGCAGCTTGCACTTCTTCTTAGCTGCATGGCCAGTAGTTGGAATCTGGTTTACCTCTTTAGGTATCTCAACAATGGCATTCAACCTGAACGGTTTCAACTTCAACCAATCAGTAATTGACAGCCAAGGTCGCGTCATCAACACTTGGGCAGACATCATCAACCGCGCTAACTTAGGTATGGAAGTGATGCACGAGCGCAACGCTCACAACTTCCCTCTTGACTTAGCATCTGGCGAAGTTTCTCCTGTAGCATTGACTGCACCCGCTATAAACGGTTAATAGCTAAAAAACTAAATAACTAATGCAAAAGCGTCCCTCATTGAGGGGCGCTTTTTGCATGTTTGAGCGGCGCCAATACTCTTTTATTTTCTTGCGTTATGCGAAGCCAACCTTAAAATCTTTTGGCTGATTGTAGCGAATAAATTATCCGTTACATCCGTTTGTAATCCGTTGCCGATGGTCTATATCACATTTCGAGATATTTTCAGTAAATAGAAAGAATTTTTGTTTTAATGACTCAGATAAGAAATTAACATCAAAATTTGTAAAGTTTTATGTACCTTTATTAACTTTATTGTGATAACTTAAGTAGTGGGCGATACAATTTCATCCCCAAAAGTTTCTAGCTTAAGCTTTTTACCACTAGTAAATTTGTTAAGGAAAACTCTGCTATGCCATTTACCATTGATTCAGCCCGTAGTATATTTCCTAACACACTATCTGCTGATGCAGTGCCAGCAACGATTGCGAGATTTGCCCAGTTAAGTGCAGAAGACCAACTGGCTTTGATTTGGTTTGCTTATCTAGAAATGGGTAAAACTATTACTATTGCAGCTCCCGGCGCCGCTAACATGCAGTTTGCTGAAGCGACCATGAATCAAATCCGCCAAATGGACTTTCGCGAGCAAGCACAAGTAATGTGCGATTTGACAAACGGTGCTGATACACCTATTTGTCGAACCTATGGTACCTGGTCTGCAAATATTAAGTTAGGTTTTTGGTATCAGCTTGGAAAATGGATGGATGAAGGAATTGTGGCGCCAATTCCAAAAGGTTATCAGCTTTCTGCTAACGCGAGTGCGGTGTTGCAAGCAATTAGAAATTTGGAACCTGGGCAACAAATTACAGTGTTGCGGAATTTCGTAGTTGATATGGGATATGACCCTAACAAAATGGGTAATTATGAGCGCGTTTCTGAACCTGTTGTTGTTGCTAAAGAACTATCACAACGAGTTAAAGTCAATATTGAAGGTATTGATAATCCAACCGTGTTGAACTATATGAACAACATGAATGCAAATGACTTTGATGCGCTAATCGAGTTATTTGAGCCAGACGGTGCTTTACAACCTCCTTTCCAAAGACCAATTGTTGGAAAAGAAGCTGTATTACGCTTCTTCCGTGAAGACTGTCAAAACCTCAACTTACTTCCAGAGCGAGGAATTGTTGAACCTGCTGAAGATGGCTATACCCAAATAAAAGTCACTGGTAAAGTGCAAACTCCTTGGTTTGGCGCCGCTGTCGGAATGAATATGGCTTGGAGATTTTTGTTAAATCCCAATGGTAAGATTTTCTTTGTGGCAATTGATTTGCTGGCTTCTCCTAAAGAGTTATTAAATTTGGCTCGATAGATAGATTTCACGTGGCATTAAATTTTAGATGATGAAAGGAGCGTTATTCAAACGCTCCTTTTTGTTTGTATCAAAGGTTATAATCTGATAATATAAGTAATATCACGTTTTTTTAACTACTTAATCAATTTTTGATTTAGAGCTAATGTAAGTAATCGCAAATCTTGTGGTTGCTAAAATTTTCCTGAGTTAACAATGAATAAGTATAAGCAAAGACATGATATTAACGAAAGGAATTTACTTAACACAAATATTTGAAATAAAATTCAACAATGCAAGCGACAGATATTCAATGGTCTAAGACAGAGCAGGAGGTAGCTAAAGCAGCCTTCGATAAAGCTTATGAACGAGAAATAAGTGCTTTAATTGAGCAAGTTCATCAACAAGCTGCGACAATCACCCAGCTTGATGAAATTTGGGTATTGCATGATTACTTAAGTGCAAGAAGGCATGATATTGATGGCAAATATGATTACAAATATTCAGTTCTCATCTTTGTTTTCGCCAGATTACTCAAAGAAGGTTGGCTGCATCTTGATGAATTAGAAGGGTTGGAGAAAGAAAAGCTCAAAAAGGTAACTGCTTTATCACGCATGTAATTTTTACCTTATTTCAGACAAAGACCCAATTTATGTAAAAACGCAACCTGTTTTATAAAGATGCAACGTGTTTTGTAAAGACGCAATGTGTTTTGTAAAGACGCAACGTGTTTTGTAAAGACGCGATTTAATCGCGTCTCTACGAAAATTGGCGGAGGCATTGTATTTGGAATTGGAATCAATTTAAGTGTTTTTGCGCTTTCCTCCTTTCAATGGATGAGAGTAAGCTCTGTGACATCAGTAAAAATCTATGCTGGTACAACAGAGCCTGTAATAAATCTAGATGAAACCACCAATACCTGCTGATGAAGCCCAAAGACTAAAAGCCCTCCAGCGATACCAAATTCTGGATACTGTCTCTGAGCAAGCATTTGATGACTTGACAACTTTGGCTGCCTATATTTGCGGCACTCCCATCGCCTTAATTAGCTTGGTGGATGCTAATCGGCAGTGGTTTAAGTCAAAAGTTGGTTTAGAGGTATCTCAAACCCCTAGAGAATTAGCATTTTGTGCTTATACTATATGTCAAGCGGAATCAGTATTGATAGTACCAAATGCCTTAGAAGACGAACGATTTGCCACTAACTCCTTGGTTGTATCCGAACCAAATATTCGATTTTATCTCGGCGCCCCCTTAGTTACACCAGATGGTTATGCTCTTGGTAGCTTATGTACCATTGATGTGGTACCAAGGGATGTAACGAAAGAGCAAATTACTGCTTTACAAGCTTTAAGTCGTCAAGTTATTAGCCAGTTGGAATTACGAATTAACTTAGCTCAGTTAAAAAATAATATTAAAGCGCGCGAACAAGTCGAGCAAACTTTACGCAGCACTAATGATGAGTTGAACCAAACTCTCAAAAAGTTACGTCAAACTCAAGTTCAACTAGTTCAAAGTGAAAAAATGTCTAGTTTGGGTCAGGTAGTTGCAGGTGTAGCTCATGAAATAAATAATCCTGTTAACTTTATCGAAGCAAATCTGAGTCACGTCAAAAATTACGTTCAAGACTTACTTAATTTATTATCCCTTTATCAGTCACATTATCCAAATCCAAATTCAGAAATTCAGCATCAAACCGAGTTAACTGATATAGAATTCCTAATTGAAGACTTGCCCAAAATTATATCTTCGATGGAAATAGGTACTGAGCGTATTCAACAAATTGTTTCCTCTTTACGCAACTTTTCGCGGTTGGATGAGGGTGATAAAAAATTTGTGGATATACACGAAGGAATCGATAACACACTATTAATATTAAAGCATCGTCTTAAGGCAACAAAAACACGTCCGGAAATTCAAATAATTCGAGATTACGGTCAAATCCCTTGCTTTGAGTGTTATCCGGCGCCGCTCAATCAAGTGTTTATGAATATATTATCTAATGCAATTGACGCTATAGAAGAATTAATCAGCACTTATCAAATTGAATGGGATAATATCCATAAATCGCCACAAAAACTGTCGAAATTGAAAGTTGGTAAAATTCGTATCAAAACTGAAATTACTCAGAATAATTCTTTAGTAGTTAGAATAGCTGATAATGGGATTGGGATTAAAGAAGAAATCAACAAGAGCATTTTTGACCCCTTTTTCACAACAAAACCAGTAGGAAAAGGTACTGGGTTAGGATTATCAATTAGTTATCAAATCATAGTCCAAAAACATAAAGGTAAATTAAAGTATAGAAGTTTACCAGTTGAGGGGACTGAGTTTTGGATTGAAGTTCCTGGTAGTAACGATAATATTAAAAAGTAGGTTGGTAGAGAAACGGAACTCAACATTAAATCAACATCGGAAAGATTAGGGACATAAATTACGGTCATTCTTAGAGACTTTAGTATTATTCTGTAAGTAGTCTCGCAGTAATAAACATCCCTTTTCCATTAATTTATCAGTGTGAGTATCTGCTAAATTACGGAAAACCACTTTCCCTTTACTATTACCTGTTATTAAGGTTTTACTATCAGGAGTAAAGCTTACAGTTGTGAATATATAGTCTTCAGCATTTATAACTAACTCTAATTCAGACTTTCGATTCCACAGCTTTATTTTATCTTCACTCATTGTCGCAATAGTCTGACCGTCAGGACTAAAGCTAACACTTGTAAAACCTTCACCTTCACCGTTGAGAGTACCAATTAAATTCCAATTTTTATCCCACAATTTAACTGTACTGTCAAGACTTGCCGTAGCTAATGTATTATCCTTTGACCATACTACAGCATAAACTGGACGGTTATGAGCCGTAATCGTCTTAATTAATTTTCCATCAGTATCTGATATTTTGACAGTATTATCATCGCTTGCCGAAGCTATATATTTACCGTTTGGACTAAAACTTACCCAGTTGACAGCATCATTATGCCTTATTAACTTGGTTAATAGCTTACCCTGCTTACTCCATAATCTGACTGTATTATCTTTGCTGGCCGACGCTAATATTTCTCCATCCGGCGCCCAATCAACACTCAATACTGAATCAAGATGTCCTTCTAAAGTTTTAAGCAATTTTCCATTACGACTCCATAACTTTACCGTATTATCGCTAGAAGCCGAAGCAATAGTCTGACCATTCTGACTAAAGCTGATATCCCATGCATCTTTGTGTCCAGGTAAAGTATGCTGTAATTTACCGTCAAGACTCCATATTTTCACAGTGCCATCTTTACTCGATGAGGCAAAAATATCACCTTGGTGAGAATAGCTTAACATTGTGACATCCTTACTGTGCGCTTGAATACTTTTTAACGGTAAGTACTTCCAACGCCAAAGTTTAATATTTGTATCACTACTTGCAGAAGCTAACGTTTGTCCATCGCTGCTAAAATTGACGCTAGTTACCCAGCCATTATGACCTTTTAATATTTCTATCGGTTGCTCTATAAGTTTTTGACTCTTAGCGTTAAGATTCCAAAGTTTTACCGTTTTATCCCAAGAGGCTGAAGCAAGAGTTTTTCCATCTGGACTAAAAGCAACACTCATTATTACTTGTTTATGTGCAGGTATGGAATTAAGTAGCTTTCCATCGCGACTCCACAACTTAACAGTCTTATCCCAACCTGTTGATGCCAACATATTACTATTCGGCGCCCACGCTACGGCAAGTACTGTATCGTCATGTCCTACAAGAGTTTGCAACAGTTTACCATCACGACTCCACAGCTTGATTGTTTTATCGCTAGAAGCCGAAGCAATTATACTACCATCAGGCGCAATCGCTAAACTTGTAATGGGTAAAGTGTGCCCCCTCAAACTCGCAAGTGCTTTTCCTTCTTTATTCCACAATTTAACTATATCATCGGCGCCTCCCGATGCAATAGTTTTTCCATCAGGACTAAATGCAACACTATTTACTACCGCATCATGTGTTAACGTTCGTAAAAGCTTACCGTCAATAGTCCATAATTTGACGGTTTTATCTGAGCTTCCAGAAACTAGCATCGTACCCGAAGGGCTAAACGCTACACTATTAACGCGCTTACTATGTCCTTTTAAAACACGTATTTTTTTACCATTCGCTTGCCAAAGTCGAACCATTCCATCTCTACTCGCAGAAGCAATTAAACTACCATTAGGACTAAATACAACGCTATTAACATCTGCAAGATGTCCTTCTAAACGATTAACTTCTCGTACCCGCATTCCGTAAGTTGCTTGATTTAGTGCTGTTCTTACAAGTTGCTGTGTTTGAGTATCGGGTAAAAATAATGCACTTTCAATTTTTCTACCCGCGCGCAATCCTTCGCGTAAAGCATCAATATCTTTACCCAAAGAAAATAAAGCTTCACTCGATGCACTTGCTGCAACACTAGCGCTAACAAAAGCTTTATTTGCTTGAGAAAAAGCAGTCCAGATAGAACCCATTAGTAACAAGATGCCAAAAACGGAAGCAAAAAGCGCGTTTTTGAGTAAACGATTCGTTTTTGCCTGACTTGTACGCAGCTTTTCAGTTTCAATAAGTTCTGCTTGTAGTTTTTGCTGTTCAATTTCTGAAAGCAAACGTTCGCGTTCTACACGACCAGATTCATCACGCTTTCGCAGTTCTTTTAATTCGCTTAATAAATCAGAACCTGCAACTTGATGTTCTGCTTGAATTTTACCTTGTTTATCATGGCGAAGCGCGCTGTTTAAACGAGAAATTTCAAGTTCGTTGCTAACAACTTGCGCGCGCAGTTGTCTAACTTGTTCTTGCAAACTAAGTTCAGCTTGTTGGAGAGTGCGAATTAAATCAACAAGGTAATCATGAATTAACTGATACCTTTCAGGAACATCAGGATACAATATCACCAATCCTGAACGCACTAATATTTCTAAAATTAACTCTAATTTTTTGACATCTTCTAATTCTTCAAGTTCTATCGCCAATTCGGCACGAGTTTTAAAAGGACGCTTTTTATTCTCGTCAGTCAATAAATATAATACTAATAGTGCTGCACGTTCGTTTTCTTTGCCACAGTCACGTATTAATTCTCCCAAATATCTTTCAATTAATTTATTAGGACGAAACTGCTGATATTTAGCAAGTGTAATAATTCGCTCATCTTGAAGTTGGGCGCCAACAACTTGTAGTTCAATTGGTCGCACTTCTCCCAACTCTGCCGATAAATCATCAACCAAAGCATCAATTAATTCGGGTTCTAGATGATATTGCGAGCGCTGCGTCAAATCACGAATAACCGATGAAGCATCAGCGCACGAAAAGTTCTTTAATTGATATCGAATACTTTTATCTAAAATATTTTCGTTGATTGGTGCAATTTTTTCGAGATATTTAAACTCTAATAATTTATGTAAATAATCTTCGCGTAAGCTCAAAATTACCTTTACAAATGCTACATTCATGCAGTCGCATAAGAACTTATCGAATACAGAAAGCTGACTCAAATTACTACAACCAGAAAAAAACTCTTCTACTTGGTCGAAAATTAAAACAGTAATAATATGATTTTGAGCATTCTGCTGTAACAGTTCTAAAACTCCATCAATTGTAATTGGTGTAGCAGGAGGCAGTATATCTTCTTCAAGAGCAGCTTTACGAATCGTAACAGGTTTTGTGGAAGCAATTGCATTTCTCAAGGCTTCCCCTAATTCTTGTACCCAATCTGTATATACTTGTAAAACTACAGGTATAGCAATTTGGTCGCCAATTGCCCGCTGTTGCAGCGCAGGCACTAACCCTGCTGTCACAGTCGAACTTTTACCAACTCCTGAAGGCCCATGTATAACTGTTAATTTTTGGTCGGGACGGCTAATTCTGGCAATCAAAGAAAGCACATCGCGTTGCCGTCCAGAAGCGATAATTTCTAAGGCAACACTACCACTCGGTGCCGGAGAATTAGCTATAGGAGTAGTCGCATGACGCTGCGGTTTTAACCGACCTGCCCCAATAAACGCGCGTAACCCATATTGTTGTTCAACCGAACGGCGCTTTTGTCGTATCGTAAAAGCTTCGAGATAGCGTCCTAACTCAAAATACAGCGTGCGTAACCATCTTAGGGAGCGGATATATTTATAGACTTCATACCGAAAATCACTGTTTTCTAACGCACTCTCCAAGTCTTTACTTGCTAATTCTATTTGTTCTCTTGCAGTTTTTTGCTCACCTAGATGTAATAATGCTTTTGCTAAAGTTAAACGATAGATTTGCTCTTTTAACAAAGGAAATGAATTTGGATGCGAATAATTATTTTTCTTTGCTTCATCAAGCCGTAATAGTGCTACGCGCGCTTGTTTACTTGCAACATCCCAATTTTCCTTCGCAACGCCAACTTGTGCTAAAAACCCAGAATCACAAGCTAGTTGAAAATGAGTACCATAATCATGATGTAAGTTTTGTGACTTAAGTGCAAGCTGTTGTAACTCATCCCATAATTTCAGGTGTTGCAAAACATCGCCCAAAAGTCCAATAATTTGAGCCATTAAATCTGGGCGCCCAGCTATTTCAAAAACATTAAGACATTGTTGCAAATAAGACTTAGCCTCTTGCCAACGTTCTTGGTGTTCAACATGTACCCGTTCAGCCAAACGGTAATAACTCAGACCTAAATAGAAAAGTAGGACTCCTTGGCGAAGCAAAAATGGCGAAGGAGGAATAGGAGGGAAAGTAGGAAATGCTATCCGGGCTGTCTGAGTTGGGGAAGAAAGCCAAAACTTTAAACTATCTTGAAAATATTCAATAGCTAAGTCAATGCGGTTGCTAGCGTAATAATCTAACCCAGCAATAAATTGAACTGAAGCATCGAGTTCCGGTTCTAGTTCAATACCGCGATGCTGTAATTCTTTAATACTACAGCGAAATTCATAGCTGCTGTAGTCCCAAACTTGTCCAAGCGTAGTGTGAGGATGCTCACCTTCTGGAACACCATTAATATCTAAAATCTTGGCAAACAGTGAATTAGTTTTTGAGAGCAGAAAATTTCGCAACTCCTCGGTTGTCATCTCGAAGCGAATGGGAGTTGCTGCCCAACTGGTAAAATCTGGTGCGAACCGCCGCAGTTTTCGCAGCAGTTCGTCGTTAACCCAAAACACCATCGGAAAAGGATGGCGTTTACGAAATTCATCGCGAATGTGGTTGATGGTTCGCAGTAAATCATCGAGTTCTTCTACCGACTCTAAGCCCAAAATCATCAAGGCTGATGGTTGAGAGCTTCCAAGTTCGGCGTGAATCGTCGAATATAAACTAATTGCATTGCTTTTTAACGTTACCTTTTGAATTCGGTACCCTGAACCTATTTTTTCTTCCAGGCACCGCAGCATCTGTTGACGCAAAACATTATAGTTGCAACCCACCAAACAGAGCGAAAACTGTCCCTGCGAAAACGTGATTGCACGAAGCAAACTATTAACAGCGCGCTCATTCGCTGCTATTACATTTTCTGAGTAAGATGGGCGTCCAACCATAACTTAAATTTTTGCGTTTCTGCTAAAACTGGATTGACAGCGAACCATGCACCCTCGCTATCTCGGTACTCGAAGACAAATAAACTACGTAACAAGGTGTGGTATTCTATGTCACCCTTAACTTTTTGTTCTTTGACTACTTGGAATATCAAATCCCATTCCTCCGAGTCAATCGGATTTGCACGGAAATCACGATGGCGCCGAATAACCATTTCTACACAGTCACGGTCGAAAGGTGGGTCTTGTTCACGTACACACACGAACAACAGTCCAAGTAAATCTCGAACGTGACCGCCACTAATGAGACACAATCTATCAAGTGTTTCTTGGCTATCGAATATTTCTGTTATTAAAGACAGTCTATCAATAACAGAAACATTAGGGAAAGCGCGCGCTAATACCATTTGCCGCATTAACGATAATCCAGTACTATTGATTTCTCCTGTACGTTGTCTTACAGGTATCATCGGCAACACTTGAGGAGCAACACCACCTCCCAAGCGCTGCTGAAGGTGAACGCTATCGTTCGAGAAAGTCAGTGCTAAAGGAATCGTGTAAACAAGGTGACAGTTGAGCTTACGAAGTTGTTCACCACGGTCGATAAACAAGTGTTCAGGTAAAGAACGTCCTGAAGGTAAAGGTCGGATATCTACTCGGTCGAGGTTATCGACAATAACTACAAGTCCTTTTTTACCTTTTGACTTTAACTCAGTAATCGCGCGTGCTAAAAGTTCCTGGTTAATCGACTGTAAGATATTCTCAGTACGGGGTTCTAAATAATCGCGTAGTCGGCGCCGTAAATTTGGACTTTCCTTGGTTTTGGCGGTTATTTTGGCAATACCCACCGATAATTCACCTTGCACTTCCAAATCAAGCGGAGTCTGCAAAAAATTAATGATTTCTCCAAACAGCTTGTTAAAATATCCGGGTTTGAGCCGAATATTAATAGCTTCGAGACTTTCGCTAACTTGACCTGCAATTGCAATCAGAATATCAGTCACATCCAAATCCACTACATCTAAAACCTGCGTGGATTCAAAGTAGACGACGTGGAAACCAGCTTGTTCCAACTCTGCCTTAAGTCGTAACAACTCGGTAGATTTGCCGCAACCAATATGACCTGTAAATAATTGACAGGTGGGAATATTTGGCGAAATCCGAGTAATAGTCCGTCCTAAAGCTTCAATAATTTTGCCACCCCGAACTTGTGCAAAATCAATGTAATAATTTCGGTCTACAGCATTTTCCGTCATTAGCGGTCTGCTAGGATTGCACGCTTGGAAAAATTTTTCTAAATCTAAGACCATAACCAATAAACATGTATTTGTTGATAAATCACGATAGTAGAATAGCTAATTGTTCGTAGCTAACATCAAAAAAGTTAAAAATATAAGCTTCAAACTTTTATGTTCTAATAATTAGCTTTAATGCATCCAATTAAAAAACAACTTCAAACTCAAAATATTAATTTTCGGAATTTTAATTAAAACACTTTACAAATGAATTTAATTTTGATTTATTAGTTAATAGGTACATGTGCTATTATTTTAATTATTTAGCTACGCAAAACTAGACAAATCTGGAGTTTGCCGTTACAATGCATCATTGATAATTATTAAATTTTACAGTGTATTATTAAAATATTTTAGTTCTCCCTTACTTAAACGTCTATATAATTACAATATTGAACAGCACAAACTTAAAAAATTAGAATATTCAGATATATAAAAATCAAAACTATATCCCAAAATTTGGAATTTAAACAAATTTGTTTTATAGTACAAAAATATTGTTTTATTTGTAAAATAGAATACTATTTATACTAAGCAGTCTAACTGGACTTAATTAAAATAAGTAATGAAGTATAATTATTTATACAAAAGTAAAAACAAACGATTACTCAGTTCTAACTAAATACTTTAATAAAAGTATTTAAGTAATGTTAAACTTAGGGTCAAACTAATTGTGTATCAATCTTTGCAGTTTCCTAAACGAATACAATCTTGTATTTTTTCGTCGCGCGCTGCAATTAAATACGATGTTGACTCTAACTTACTATTTAAATATGTAGCAATTGCTGTTTTTGGGACACCTAGGTTTGATACAGGTGTTCCGCCGGCAACACTTCTACTTACGTGCCATAAAAAAGCAGGTAATATCATAATTCCGAGAATTGCGATTCGACTCATAAAAAACCCCAGCAATATAAAGTAAAATGCTGGTAGATGCAATTCAGATAAGTGTAAAAAAAAGAACTGAGCATCGTATGTCTTGTGATTGACTCAATATACAAAAATTCAGTTCCAGGCGCAGAATTATAAACTACAAACTGTTACAAATTATGAATGTGAATTGTTACAATTCGGCTTTCTACTTAATTTATTCACGTAAAACCCCAGCAAAACCGGATGAAAACCAAGGGAACGCACAAAAAACTTTCTTATGAAGCGTGAGCGCATAGGCACCGAAGATACAATAGTTAACGAAGCCAACGTATTACGACTACTCACACCAGTGACTCATGACTACAAGAGAAGACGCAATAACTACACCTGATATTGACCTTAAAGGGTACGATAACTCTAATGACCCTGATTTAGAGCTACCTGGAGAAGTCGAGATGTCGCTATTCGACCATCTCGAAGAACTAAGACGACGAATATTTTACTCGCTAATAGCTGTTGTAGTATCAGCATTTGGCTGTTTTTTAGGTGTTAAACCTTTAGTCAAGCTCCTCGAAGTTCCAGCCAAAGGAATCAAATTTCTACAACTGGCGCCTGGAGAATTCTTCTTTGTCTCACTCAAAGTCGCTGGGTACAGCGGTCTACTCATCGCTAGTCCCTTCATCCTTTATCAAATTGTTCGCTTCGTCCTTCCCGGACTCACCCGTCGAGAACGCCGCTTGCTTGCACCCGTAGTCTTTGGTTCAAGTATACTATTCGTTGGCGGCTTAGTGTTTGCTTACTTATTATTAATTCCAGCAGCTTTAAACTTTTTTATCAACTACGGCGCCGATGTCGTCGAACAAGCTTGGTCAATCGAAAAATATTTCGAGTTTGTATTACTACTCTTATTTAGCGTCGGTTTAGCATTTCAAATTCCAATCATTCAAATGCTGCTGGGAGCATTAAATATAGTCTCATCCGCACAAATGCTCTCAGGATGGCGCGCGGTGATAATGGGAGCAGTAGTTTTAGGCGCCGTTCTTACACCATCAACCGACCCATTAACCCAAAGCTTGTTAGCAGGAGCCGTATTAGTCTTATACTTCGGCGGTATCGGTGTTGTGAAGTTAATAGGCAAATAATCAGCTGAATAAGCTTGTTGGGTACTGTATCCTAGTTATGCTATACTTTTAATAATTATGAACGACAAGCGTAAATTTATTGAACCAATACCCGAAGAATTTGCAAGCTATGAAGAAGCAGGAGAATTCTGGGACACTCACGACACCACAGATTATTTAGAAGATTTTGAAACAGTACCAGTAGAAGCAAGTCTACTTTGACGACGCTATGAAGTTGAAATTGATGAAGATTTGTTGCATGTTTTATACGAAAAAGCTCAACAGAAGGGTGTTGGCGTTAGCCAATTGGTAAATATAGTCTTGAGAGAAACGTTTAGTAACGCAGCGTAGTTGAAAAAATGGCAACCTTTCGGTTATATGAATCTTCTGATTATACAGCCTTTGAAGCCATGACGCTTGCTCTTTATACCGAAGAGATTAAGGGCGAGTCAATGTCAGCAGTTAAAATTGCTAATACAGTTAGTAAACTTACTGATGAACCGAATCGAGGATGTATTTATATTTTTGAAAATCAAGGAAATTTGATTGGTTATTCAATTTTAATCTACTTCTGGAGTAATGAATTCGGCGGCGAGATACTTAATATTGACGAATTATTTATTAAAAGAGAATACAGAGGACAAGGTATTGGCGGAAAGTTTTTTGAATTTCTGTCGAATGAGTTTAAAAATAAAGCTGTTGCTTTTTGCCTTGAAACTAATAAGGGAAATAACCGAGCATATAATTTTTATCAAAAATTAGGATTTCGAGAACATAAAAATACTGTTTTATTCAAGCAGTTTTAGTATGTAACAGTGCATCTAATTCTCTTTACCACAGAGACAGTACAGGCGCAATTAATTGCGCTTGTACACAGAGAATAGAGGAACGAGAAATTTGCAGCCACGGCACCTACCCCCTCAGTTAAGTTCGAGGACGAGGCGCCACACATAATAGGGCTTTAGCTTAACTAAACAGTTGTTTTTTCTTGACGAAGTATTTCACCAATTACAACTTGACAGCGTTTGCTGGCTTCGTATGCTTGACGCATCAATATTTTACCTTGTTCACGGTCTGTAGCATGAACTTCGTTTGCTTGCCGACTGTAATCAGCTGCTTGTTTGGCAAGTTCTTTGGCGCGCGCTTTTAACTGTTCTAAAGTTTTCACTGTTCCTCCTGTTCGGCGATTATATATTCGAGGTTAATAGCTTCTTCAAATAGTTTATCCGCTTGACTTTGTAGAAATATTGCATCATCAAAATCATTGTTGTCTGAGGCTACTTGCGAAGCGTTATATAAATCTTCGCATAACCGCCTCAGCTGTAAATACGCGCGTTAATCGCGCGTCTATTGTTGCTTGCTTCATCGAAGAGACGCGGGGCGTAGAGACGCTCTTACGCGGAGAGTATCTACGTCCCGCGTCCGGGGCGGCAGCCCCTTCATGTCGCTCAACCCCAATTTCGCTCTTGTTGTCTAACGAGCGTTGGGGTTCAATCCCCATCTGAGATATCCCCGCGTAAGAGCGTCCCCCAGTCTCCGCGTCTCTTCCTTGAAGTTGGGTTCCACTTGCGCTCCACCCAACCTACAATTTTTTATTATTTTTAATATATTTATAGATACTATAAAAATAATTCTATCTACGACATAAAGCTATTCAACTAACCACTCAGCCGCGCGTTCACCTAAATCAAGTGGTATACTTACAGCTTTACCTAAACGTGGTTTTTCGCGCGTTTGTACAATAAACGCTTGGACTTGGGACGTTCCACCCATAGCATTTAAATAATTCGCGACATCATCTAAATGCGCTTGATACTCCCCTTCACTCAGCGGGAAAGAAACTTGTTCTGCGTACTTCCACATAATTTGAATGAATATTTTACCCTGAGTACGGCGAAATTGCACATCGTATGAGTATCCCCACTTATCGATTAACATTTGACGCAGTTCTTGTCCTGTCATAGATTTACCCCCACCATAATTTTACAATTTGTGATGATGTTAATTTACGTAACTCAAGTATGATAAGAATATAAAGAAATGTAATGCTACCATAAAAGATGCTGGAATCATCTCTAGAACGGAGATAATTCAGCAGGGCGGAAGCGCGCATCCGAAGGGATATCCTCTTGTTCGTGCTGACATGTTACCTTTATTGGGTTTTGGCATCTAGATGATAGACAAGAGTCTCAAGAAATATTAGAACTCTAGTCGATGATTGTTAACAAAATAAACTCTTAACGCTCAGATTATGTCTCAATTTTCTGAATCAATGGATGTGCCCGATATGGGGCGGCGCCAGTTCATGAACCTTCTAACGTTCGGAACTGTGACAGGAGTAGCGCTTGGAGCGTTATATCCCGTCGTCAATTATTTTATTCCACCTGCAAGCGGTGGTAGTGGCGGTGGCGCAACAGCAAAAGACGAATTGGGTAATGATGTTAGCGTCACTAAGTTTCTTGACAGCCACAATGTAGGCGACCGCGTTCTTGTTCAAGGACTTAAGGGCGACCCTACATATATTGTTGTTGATAGCAAGGAAGCGATTACCGATTATGGTATTAACGCAGTTTGTACCCACTTGGGATGCGTTGTACCTTGGAACGCCGCAGAAAACAAATTTAAGTGCCCTTGTCACGGTTCGCAGTATGATGCAACTGGTAAAGTAGTTCGTGGTCCGGCGCCAAGGTCTTTGGCACTAAGCCATGCCGCCACACAAGATGACAAAATAGTTCTTACCTCTTGGACAGAAACTGACTTCCGCACTGGCGAAGAACCTTGGTGGGCTTAATTGAGTGCTGAGATAAAAGTGCTGAGTGCTGAGTATATTAAAGTGTTCAGTATCAAGGACTTGAAGTGTTTAGCGCTTACATATAGTCAACGTTCAAGCGCTTGAACTGATGGCTATTGATAAATAACTTACTGTTTAAACAACCCTTGTCCTTATTGAGATGAGTAAAACTTGCACAACAATGCGGTTACATACCGTTTTTAGAGTAATGACAAAATCATTGCTCGTTGTGATAGCAGCTGTGGCAATTATCTTCAGCAGCGATATCGCATTACCCCAAACCGCTGCTGCATACCCTTTCTGGGCGCAGCAGACCTACCCAGAAACCCCTCGTGAACCGACCGGACGGATTGTTTGCGCGAACTGTCACTTAGCTGCAAAACCAGCCGAAGTTGAAGTTCCTCAAGCTGTATTGCCTGACACTGTATTTGAAGCAGTTGTTAAAATCCCCTACGATACTAACGTACAGCAGGTTGGTGCAGATGGTTCCAAAGTCGGCTTGAACGTTGGCGCCGTATTAATGCTTCCTGATGGTTTTAAAATTGCACCTGAAGAGCGTATTCCTGAAGAATTGAAGGAAAAACTCAACGGTGTATATTACCAACCTTACCGCGAAGATAAAGAGAATGTTGTTTTGGTAGGACCCTTACCAGGAGAACAATATCAAGAAATCGTATTCCCCGTTCTTTCTCCCGACCCAAGAAACGACAAGAGTGTCCAGTTTGGTAAATACTCGGTTCACTTAGGCGCCAATCGTGGACGTGGACAAGTTTACCCCACAGGTGAAAAGAGCAACAATAATCAATACACCGCTTCTGCTGCTGGTACGGTTAGCAAAATAACCAAGCAAGAAGACGAAGACGGTAACGTCAAGTATGCGGTTGATATACAAAGCGAAGAAGGGAAAACAGTTACAGAACTAGTTCCTGCTGGTCCTGAGTTTATTGTATCGGAAGGGCAAACTGTAAAAGCTGGTGACGCGCTCACCAATAACCCCAACGTTGGTGGTTTCGGTCAAAAAGATACCGAAATTGTACTTCAAGACGCTAGTCGTATTGGCTGGTTAGTTGGATTTGTTTCTTTAACCATGCTCGCGCAAGTAATGCTGGTTCTGAAGAAGAAGCAAGTAGAAAAAGTCCAAGCTGCAGAAATGAACTTCTAAATCTTGGTCAAATCAAACATCTTAAATATCCTAAGTTTAGACAGGTTATCAAGCCTGTCTTTTTTTTCTGAAATCTTGTTGTTCGGTATACCGTACCTTATATTCGCGACAGCACACCATCATCACACTTGCAACTAATGTAAATAATCCGTTACATTACTTTACATAAGTTAATAAATTTTAATTAGGAGCTAAAGCGTTATGATGACTGTATTAATTTCATTGTTTGTAGTGGGTTGGGTTGCAGCTTCGTTGATCGGAGGCTTGGCTTATTTCATTGGTGAGCAACGTAAACCAATTCATGAGCGCAATTGGAATTCTGAAAGCTTTGATAAATTGGCTTATAGCATTACTGGCCGAGATGTTGACTACAGCGAACGCATTCCTGCTTATGCGATGGATGCTTATACGATTCAAACTATTAAAGGTTAATCGTTAAAATCTATGATAGTAGGGTGGGCATTGCTAGCCCTGTCAAGGTAAATAAAATATTGTTGGCAAAATCCGTATTTGTCTCAGTGTCCTCTGTGGTGAAATATACATATTATTTTTTACCACAGAGTCACAGAGAGCGCAGAGAGAAAGTAGAGTTTTATCGTCATAATACTAGGATTTATACTCACCTTGACACGACTAGGTGGGCATTGCCCACCATACGAAAGTACTTACTTATAAACTTAGTTTCTTGATTTTTCGCACACGAACGCTTCCAGCTTGACAGTCACGTAACCAAGCATCAACACCTTGTGCAATTACACCATTACTACTATCGCGCGGTGGACTAATAACTTTACTTACTGGAAATGAACCTATTTGAGTAAACATCATGACTTTGCGCCAACCACCGCTAGTTTTTGTTAGTAGCAGCCAGTGAAATTCTTGTAACTCTACAGCTTGCTTCGCTACATACTGTCGCTCTAACGTTGTAAAAAATATTTGTTCAACACCAGAAGAAAGAGTTTTTGTTGTATTGTCACTTGTAACATTAGGATTTAGTGGCAAAGGTTTAAACTCAGGTCTGCCAGCACTAAGCATATAGCTAAATGTATCGCCTCTGCGAGTGAGGCGCCTAGCACGTTGACCAGCACGATTTGCGTAGCTAGGTAAATCCTGTAGCAGGTCAATAGTAATTAATTCTAGACTTTGCTCTCGACACAAGCTCTCGTTTTTGTTCAAACCCCAAACAGGCAATGACAAATTCGATACAAATAGCCACAATCCGCATACGAAGCACAAGCCATAATTTTTCTTGACCGTAAACTTCATAAAATTGCCACTTCATCACATATCATCTTCCAGGCTAGCGCAGGTTCCTTGGCGGCGGTGATGGGACGACCGATGACAAGGAAACTTGCTCCAGCTTGAAATGCTTTTTTGGGAGTAAAAGTGCGTTGTTGGTCGCCTTTTTCTGCCCAATCCGGACGAACACCAGGACATACTAGCAGAAAATTATCACCACATGTAGTGCGTAGTTGTGCCACTTCTTGAGGTGAACACACGGCACCGTCTAAGCCAGCTTCTTTTGCCATTAATGCCATTTGTAGAGCATATTCAGGCAGTTCTAGGGGTATTCGCAGGTCAAAAGCTAATTGACGCGAGGAAATGCTTGTAAGTAAAGTAATAGCAATTAATTTAGGTGGTTCAACACCAGATTGAGCGGCGCCTTCTTTTACAGCTTCGGTTGCCCGCAAAAGTGCATCACGTCCATTTGTAGCATGAACAGTCAGTAAATCTACTCCATAACGTCCAGCAGCACGACAGGCGCCTGCAACAGTGTTAGGAATATCATGGAATTTCAAATCGAGGAAAACTCGTTTTTGGCGAGATTTTAAAATTTCGAGAATTTGCGGCCCAGTACTTGTGAAAAGTTCTAACCCAACTTTCCAAAAGGTAACACGTGGTAATTTGTCAACAAGTGCGACAGCATCATCAATTGTCGCCACATCCAAGGGCACGATTATTTTGTTGGACATTAGGATCTCGTAGGGGCGGGTTAACAAATATCCTAAAACGTAACGAGCATATCTCGTAAACCCGCCCGGAGCAAGATATTCGAGCGCGCAGCGGGTTAACAAATATCCTAAAACGTAACGAGCATATCTCGTAAACCCGCCCGGAGCAAGATGTTCGAGCGCGCAGCGGGTTAACAAATATCCTAAAACGTAACGAGCATATATCGTAAACCCGCCCGGAGCAAGATATCGTATCTCTACATCAAGGAATTAGACGAATAAAGTTTTTCTTTCCTAACTGTAAAACTTTCCCTTGTAATTCATCAAGATTTTGATAAGTCATTTCGGGGTCAGTAACCTTCTCTCCGTCTAACTTCACTCCACCTTCCTGAATTTTTCGTTTGCCTTCTCCACCGCTTTTACATAAACCACTAAGGTTCAAAATAGAAGCTAACCTAGCTGGGAATACAACTTCAGATAAAGAAAATTCAGGAATATCTCCTTCTTGACCCGCTGAGGAAGCTGCTTTTTCGGCTTCAGCAGCAGCTACTTCACCGTGGTACTGTTTGACTACTTCCCATGCTAGGAGTTTTTGCTTATCACGCGCGCCTTCTGGTAAGTTCTCCAAAGATAAATTTGTTAAAAGTTCAAAATATTGCTTTAGCAAATTATCAGGTGTAGCTTGTAGCTTTTGGTATTTGTTGTTCGGATGCTCTGATAAACCTATGTAATTATTCAGAGACTTAGACATTTTTTGTATGCCATCAGTGCCAATCAAAATTGGCATTAATAAACCAAACTGAGGCTTCTGACCAAAGTGCCGCTGTAAATCACGTCCAACTGCGATGTTAAATTTTTGGTCAGTACCACCTAACTCAACATCTGCCTCAACGGCAACAGAGTCATAACCTTGCATTAAGGGATACAGGAACTCATGAAGGAAAATAGGATTCTGTGCTTTAAACCGTATATCAAATCCTTCTTTCTCAAGCATTTGTCCTACAGTCATTGTAGAAAGCAACTCTAAAATTTTGACTAAATCTAGCTTGGCTAGCCATTCCGAGTTATAACGGATTTCTAGACGGTTAGGCGTATCAAAATCTAAAATAGGACGTAAAGAGTCAAGATAACTTTTTGCATTTTCAAGCACTTCTTCTTGGGTTAATTGGCGCCTGACATCAGATTTTCCCGTAGGATCGCCGATGCGGGCAGTAAAATCACCAATAATCAAAACTGCCGTGTGTCCTGCATCTTGAAAAGCTCGTAATTTTCGCACAGGTATGCTATGACCTAGATGTATATCTGTGCCAGTAGGGTCAATACCTAACTTTACTCGTAGAGGACGGTTAATATTTGTTAACAAATATTCAAGATTTTCAGTTTCGCTTGCCTTATCGGTAGCTTGTGGGAAAATTTCTACAGTACCACGACGCAACCAAGAAAAATTATGCGCCATACTAGGAGGTTGAGTAGATAGAAAAGACTGATTAGTTATACTTTGCACTTCTTTTAGTCGGGTTAATTACAGTCTATACAAATTTAACGCGCAAGTTTTGGAGCCAAACTAATATAATTACAAAAAATCAACCCAAAATATCAATCGGTTTGCTCGACTTTTGAAAATATACTTATATATACAAGTGAGGAAGTGAAATCCTGTGTCGTCTAGGACTTTTGAAGATAAAAACCCCCGAGGTCAGACTGCATCTGGTTTTGAGTTTATAAAGGGAGTTGGTCAGGTAACTGGCGGCACCTTACTTGCCATTACCATGCTGACGAGTTCGATTGTTGCCGGAGGGCTGGTGGGATTAGCAATTAGCTTCCGCAATCTCCCCGATGTCAGACAGCTACGCAATTTTTTCCCCTCTGAAACCACTTACGTCTATGATGTTAAGGGTAAACTCCTGGCGAGTATCCACGGGGAAGCAAACCGCGAAGTTGTACCACTTGACCGCATTTCACCAAATCTTAAACGCGCGGTACTCGCAAGCGAAGATAGCGACTTTTATTTTCACCACGGTATTAACCCCAAAGGTGTAGGACGTGCTTTAGTCACAAACTTGAATGGTGGAAGCGTCCGTGAGGGTGGTTCTACCATTACGATGCAGTTGGTAAAGAACTTATTCCTATCGCGCCGTCGAGAATTTACCCGTAAAATTGCAGAAGCAGTACTTGCGATTCGGTTAGAACAAATTCTCTCCAAAGACCAAATTTTGGAAATGTACCTTAACCAGGTATATTGGGGTCACAACAACTATGGTGTCCAAACTGCCGCACGCAGCTACTTTAACAAAGCTGCCGAGAATTTGACTATAGCAGAATCGGCGATGATGGCTGCTTTAATTCAGGCGCCAGAACAATACAGTCCATTCGCTTCGATGAAAAAAGCCAAGGAACAGCAAGAAATCGTATTAGGACGTATGCTTACCTTGGGTTGGATAACACAAGCCGAACACGACCAAGCAGTAAATGAAAAAATTAAACTAGGAAAAATCCGTTCGTTCCAAGGCAGCGCATTACCTTATATTACAAACGCAGTATCAGCAGAATTAGCCAAAAAATTTGGTCGCGAATCACTGTTAAAAGGTGGAATGCGCGTCCAAACTACCGTTGATTCTGAATTTCAACAAATGGCGGAAGAAACCGTCAGCAAGTGGCACGGACGGCTTCTAGGTCAAGGTTTATACAAAAACCAGATGGCATTAGTGGCAATAGACCCCAGAACACACTTTATTAAAGCACTTGTGGGTGGTGTCGATGCGAAAACGAGTGAATTTAACCGCGCGACACAAGCTTTACGCCAACCAGGTTCTTCGTTTAAGCCATTTGTTTACTACGCAGCTTTTGCAACTGGTAAATATTCACCTTCCTCAACAGTAATAGATGCTCCAGTTAGCTATCGTGATGGTGATGGTTGGTACTATCCCAGAAACTACGATGGTGGTTTCAGTGGTGCAATGTCAATTCGTACTGCTTTAGCACAGTCGCGTAACATTCCAGTTATTAAGATTGGTAAAACGATAGGTATGAATAAAGTCGTTGAAACTTCTCGTACCTTGGGAATTATGAGTCCAATGGAACCTGTAACTTCGCTTCCATTAGGTGCTATAGGTGTAACACCATTAGAAATGGCTAGTGCTTACGCTACTTTCGCGAACTACGGTTGGCAATCTCCGTCAACCGTTATTATGCGTGTTACCGATAGTAGCGGGAATGTCATGCTTGATAATACCCCGAAACCACAGTTAGTTCTTGACCCTTGGGCAAGTGCGTCAATTATTGACGTAATGCGTTCGGTAATTACTGAGGGTACAGGTAAAAATGCCGCTATTGGGCGCCCAGCAGCAGGTAAAACTGGTACAACATCTTCAGAAAAAGATATTTGGTTTGTAGGAACTGTACCGCAGTTAACAACAGCAGTTTGGGTAGGTCGAGACGATAACCGACAACTGGCTAGTGGTGCAACAGGTGGTACAATGGTAACGCCAATCTGGGCCGACTTTATGCAACGCGCGCTCAAAAATGTACCAGCTGAAAACTTTAAGTCACCATCACAATTCCCACGTCCAAAATCAGAGTAAAGTGCTGAGTGCTGAGTGCTGAGTTAAAAGTTAGGAGGTAGAAGTTAAAAGTTAGGAGTTAGAAGTTAGAAATCACTATTAAACTATTAATCTTATTCTTACAACTCAGCACTCAGCACTCAGCACTCAGAACTCAGAACTCAGCACTCAGCACTCAGCACTCAGCACTCAGCACTCTCAACTCTTATTCATTTTTGTTTTTCTAATTCTGCTTTCATACGCTGCAAGGTCATGTTCATTTGGTCGAACATCTGTTGGGGAGTGACGCCAAACTGACCAAGCTGGGTCTTAAGCTGTTCCATTGTCATTTGTGCCATAAAGTCTTCGGATAGCTCGAAGCGCTTCATAAAAATTCGATAGCGCTCCATCATCGCTTCCATTTGTTCGATGAACATCTTTTTGCCTTCACGGTCAAATTTACCGTAACTGTTACCAAGTTTTATCAAAGCTTGGTAGTCATCGAATAGCAGTTTTGCTTCTTGTTGAATTATGTCAGAGTCAAAGAATCCCATGTTGCTCCCAATTTATAGCTGAGTCATAACTCTCAGCAACTTTTCTATAGCTTTTGCCTCTATAATTTCATTTTAGTCTAAGCTGATAATCTGATAAGCTACACTTCTTGTACGGTTTGTTACCGCGATTTCAACACTTGACATTAAATTTTACGCTTAAAACTTTCTACAATATATTATATCTTTTTGTTAATATTACATTCTTAACTAGGAACTGCAAAAAGCTTATTAATTAAGATTATGTTTAAAAATCAGCATAAAAACCGGAGTCTCGCGGCTGTATTAGCTTTTTCTGGAACGCTGACTGTTTCAGGACTGCACAAATTTTACCTGGGACAACCTTTGTGGGGTGTTATATACGTGCTTCTTTCTTGGACACCAATACCAAAAGTTGCTAGTGCAATTGAGGGGGTTTGGTTTTTAGCTCAGGATGAAGATACTTTCGACCGTAATTTTAACTTAGGTAAATCAGCCAAAATTTCACAAGCAGCAGGTCAACAGGTTAGTAGTATCGCTTCCGCAATGCGTGAACTTGAGTCACTGCGTCAAGATGGTTTGATTACTGAGTATGAATTTGAACAAAAGCGGCGCCAGCTACTTGAGCATATTTAAAGATATTTAAAACTAATGGTTTTATGAACTCCAATCGTCTGCCATTTTCTTTTAATTCCAGACTGCAAAAACTACGAAACCAAATACTTAGTAACCCTTACTACCGAATGCAGTCAGTAGAAGAACTTGTTGTAGCGGCACAACTTGGTATTCGGATTGATGCAAACCAAGCAACAGTAGACGATTGGTTGAGACTACCAGGATTTTCGATTCATCAAGCACGTACACTAGCAGAATTATCACGTTCTGGTGTTAAATATTACTGTATAGAAGATATTGCAGCGGCTTTGAGTATATCTCCCGCGCGTTTGGAAGCATTAAAGGTAATACTTGATTTTAGTTATTACGACGAAGGCGAATTAGAAATTTCTACTAAGCAAATTAATGCAAACACGGCAACGATAGAAGCGTTAGCGAAAGTTCCATTTATTGAGTTGTCTTTGGCGCAAGCAGTCGTAGAAAATAGGTTGAATGGTGGCTTGTATCGTGATATCGTTGACTTTCAGAGGCGCCTGAATTTACCAGGTGAGGTTTTGGCACAGTTGATGTATTACTTGAAGTTTTAGTATTGGGCGGCTGGGGACAGCCGCTCCACAAGAGTTTTAATAACCACAAAAGGTTAAACTAAGCCGATGCGGTTGAAAGGGAAAAACCTAAATACCGCGCGACCAATAACGTTTTTACTGGGTAAAAATCCCCAATAGCGTGAGTCGTTACTGTCATTGCGGTTATCTCCCATGACGAAAAACTCGTTAGGTGGAACTTGAGTTCGGTTAAAAAGCTGTCTTGGGTCTTGCTGGATGTAATTATCTTTGAGGTAATTTTCTTGCAGTGGTGTACCGTTAACATAAACTTTATCTTTGGTAACTTGAATCGAGTCACCTGGTTGACCAATAATACGTTTGATAAAAGCTTGGTCTTTTTGATACCCACGTCGCTGTAGTTCTGGTGGTGGTGTAAAAACAACAATATCGCCGAATTGTGGCGGATGAAGATGGTAAGATACTTTTTCAACTACTAATCTATCACCCTGATGTAATGTCGGTACCATTGAATCTGAGGGTATATAGCGGGGTTCTGCAATATACGTGCGAATTAAAAAGGCTAAAATCAGGGCAATCGCAACTAAAAATATATTTTCGCGCGCGTTTCGCCATACTTGGGATGAAGCTGAATTTTGTTTGACATCGCTTTCTTGAGCGCTTTCTTGAGAGGTCATATCGATAATTAAACCCAGTTATACATTTTCAGACATGGATGGCGCTTTACAGCTTCAACGTTGATTATATATAAATATACCTGCGCCGCGTATATTTATAATTCCATAGATTTTATTTTATTAAAATTCCTGACTTTTCAGTTGAATATGATTTTTTGCACTTTCAGAATTCAAAAATATTATAAAACTTCTTGTTTACTATTTATTTATATTTTTGTGAAGTATATAAAACTGTTATAATGTGTTTTTACCTACATTTAAATATTGTTTTTTTATATTAAGTATAAATCATTACTTCAATAAAATACGCCTCCTCCCAATCCTTTTGTAGCAGGCGCCAAATTGCATAATTCACGGAAATTTATCGGTCGAGAAGAGGAATTAGTGGGATTAATAAGCCGAATGAGTGGTATGCAACCAAGAGCGCGTTAACATTGTTGGGAAGAAGCGGATTGGCAAATCATCTTTACTATATTAGTTTTTCTTGAATTGGTGCCTGGGAATATTCAATACAAATAAATAAGTAGTGATTTATCTATCGTTAAAAAATTAAAATTATAAAATTAAGATTTTGGAACTATTATTCTAAAGTTTTAGTATTACATAATTTGACTAACTTAATGCCCAAATAGTTAAATACGTCATTACAAGCAACACATAAGTCTAAGTTTTTAACGTTTCACTCCCTGTTGATAGGAGGTAAATTTTTCATTGTTTGTACTAAGTTTTCAAGCTGAGATGTCATTGCTTTTAGCTGACGTTTAAGATGTTCATTCTCTATTACCAGTCCAGACTTAACTTCCTCGTAGTCGGCGTTTGAGATACTCACTCTCTGCTGCCAGCCAGGACTTAACTCTCCCATAGCTTGCTTTAACTCCTCTACATCTTTGACTACTTTAATGATGTCAACGATGTTATTCTGGATAATCATCTCCCCTACATAGTCTCTCATGTGATTTTCTATATCTTCTGTAATCGAGATTCCATACTTTTTTAGCTTTGTTTTATATTTGTCGTAAAGCTGGGCATCAATTTTGATACTTAGCTGGGCAGTTCGCGCTGGCGCTTCAGTTTGTTTGCTTGCGGACATACTTGGCTTGCTCTCTATACAATATATTTTTTATCTAGATTGATATCTGTAAAGATTATATACGAACTATAATATCTAGAAATAATCTTGACAAAATCTAGATTAATTTTTAGATTAGATTTATGAAGTCGCCCTTTGCCTGCTAAATTCATAAAAACTCAACAGAAAGTGTAGTCTTCTTGGTTTCCTACAGTTTTTGTAGGTATCAAAATAAATTAGGAGGTAAAAAAATGAGCGAATCTCAACCTGATAGGCTAGATAGGATCGAGGCAACGCTGGAGCGCGTTTCTCAGCAACTTGATAACCAAGTCATAGTTAACGCGGAGTTACGTCAGTCCACAGCGGAGTTACGACAAACTACCGCTGTGTTAACAAATGCTGTTAATGTATTGGTGAATTCTGTTACAACACTAACTAACGTGGTTACAACCCATGCCACGGAAATAAGGGAAATTAGAGAAGACATGCGCGAAATGCAATCGTCTGTTCTAGGACTACAGACCGAAAACCGTCGTATCCTCGCGCGACTTGAAAGAGGCGACAATTAAATATCAATGGTGCAGTTTAATATTGTTACCATTACTTCGGTTGCAAGCTTGACTTACAAAAAAATGTAGCACAGGCTATAAACCTATGCTACGTGTACTACGTTTTTTATGAGTGTTTATGCTTCTACACCTGCTCCTGGTGCCAACAGTTCGCGACGTTCACCAGGACGAACGACGACGTTGTTGTTTTCATCGACATCAATGACGGCAACATCACCATCTTTAATGCGACCGGAGAGAATTTCCTCAGCAAGGCTATCCTCTAACAAGCGCATAATCGCGCGACGTAAAGGTCTTGCACCGTAGCTGGGATTGTAACCTTCTTGAATAAGTCGGTCTTTGAAGCGGTCGGTGACTTCCATCGAAATGCCTTTTTCTCCCAGGCGCCCGAAGACTTCTTTGAGCATGATTTCGGCGATTTCGGTAACTTCCTGCTTGTTCAACTGACGGAATACAATAATTTCGTCGAGTCGGTTGAGGAACTCTGGACGGAAGTAGTTCTTAAGTTCTTCGTTCACCAAGAACTTAATACGGTTGTACTGTGACTCGCTTGCATCTTCGGCAAACTCGAAACCAATACCACCACCACCTTTTTCAATTACCTTAGAACCAATGTTCGAGGTCAAAATTAATAAGGTGTTCTTGAAGTCTACAGTACGTCCTTTCGCATCGGTAAGGCGCCCGTCTTCAAGGATTTGCAGCAGCATATTAAATACATCGGGGTGAGCTTTTTCGATTTCGTCGAAAAGTACCACAGTGTAAGGTCTACGGCGTACTGCTTCGGTTAACTGTCCACCTTCGTTGTATCCTACGTAACCTGGAGGCGAACCAATGAGTTTAGAAACGGTGTGACGTTCCATGTACTCGGACATGTCAAGACGAATCATTGCTTCTTCAGAACCGAAGAAATATGAAGCTAATGACTTAGCTAACTCGGTTTTACCAACACCAGTAGGACCTGAGAAGACAAAGCTAGCAATTGGTCGGTTGGGGTTCTTTAAACCAACACGCGCGCGTCGAATTGCTCGCGATACAGCTTTAACTGCGTCTTCCTGACCGATAAGACGCTGGTGTAAGGTGTCTTCCATGTGCAACAGCTTCTCAGATTCTGACTCAGTAAGCTTGTTGACTGGTACACCCGTCCAAGATGCCACAATATGAGCAATGTCCTCTTCGGTAACAACGGGTTCATCGCCACCTTCGGTTTTTGTACCACTTGCTTTGCTTTGAGCAATGGCGCGAATTTCGGCTTTGATTTCCATTTCCCGGTCGCGCAACTCACCTGCACGGTCGAAGTCTTGACTACGTACTGCATCATCTTTTTCTTTCAAAATTTGACGTAGTTCTTTATCAAGTTCTTTAGCTGCGGGAGGAAGCTGAGAATTAATTAAACGTACCCGCGAACCAGCTTCATCGATTAAGTCGATAGCTTTATCGGGTAAATAACGGTCAGATATATAACGGTCAGATAACTTCGCTGCTGCTACCAAAGCTTCATCAGAGATTTTCAGCTTGTGGTGTTGCTCGTAGCGGTCGCGTAAACCATATAAAATTTCAATGGTTTCATCTACCGATGGTTCGCCTACCATTACTGGCTGGAAGCGACGCTCTAGGGCTGCATCACGCTCGATGTGTTTACGGTACTCATCAAGGGTTGTAGCACCGATACACTGCAATTCTCCGCGCGCTAAAGCTGGCTTAAGGATATTTGCTGCGTCGATGGCGCCTTCAGCTGCACCAGCACCAATTAAGGTGTGAACCTCGTCGATTACTAAAATTACATTTCCCGCTTGTCGAATCTCATCCATGATTTTCTTCAAGCGTTCTTCAAATTCACCTCGATATTTGGTTCCTGCTACGAGCAAACCAATATCAAGAGTGACTACACGTTTATCTTCTAAAATGTCAGGTACATCTTTAGTCGCAATCCGTGTTGCTAGACCTTCAGCAATAGCAGTTTTACCTACCCCTGGCTCACCAATTAGTACAGGGTTATTCTTAGTCCGACGACCAAGAATCTGAATTACCCGTTCGATTTCTTTGGCGCGTCCTACTACTGGGTCGAGTTTGCCGTCAGTTGCCATTTGGGTCAAATTCGAGCCAAATTCATCCAACGTTGGGGTCTTTGTGCGACTCGATGGTCCACCTTGTGTCACCTCAGCCGTTTCGCCCAACATGCGAATAACTTGAGTGCGGACTTTTGATAAATCAACACCGAGGTTTTCTAGAACTCTAGCTGCTACACCTTCCCCTTCGCGGATTAAGCCCAACAACAGATGCTCGGTGCCAATATAGTTGTGCCCCAACTGGCGAGCCTCTTCTAAGGAGAGTTCTAAGACTCGTTTTGCGCGTGGAGTAAACGGAATTTCCACAGCCACAAAGCCCGAACCCCGACCAATGATTTTTTCGACTTCAATCCGGGCGTCCTTTAAGTTGACACCCATAGATTTCAGTACTTTAGCGGCCACTCCGGTACCTTCGCCAATTAGACCCAGGAGGATCTGCTCGGTACCGACGAAATTGTGCCCAAGACGGCGAGCCTCTTCTTGAGCAAGCATTATCACCTTAATGGCTTTTTCTGTGAAGCGTTCAAACATATTTTTCCCATCACCTGCGTCGTGCCGGTACGCTGATTTTAGCACAGCCAAAATGGTCGGGTGCCTGTATAAAGGTGTAGACATCCGAAACCGACGTGGTGGGTTTACAAGTTCCACGTTGAAACTTTTCTTACTGTGTTGACTATCTATACTGAGCTAATTAACCTTAAGATGCTTTTGTAGGGCTGATTTCGGCTTACGCCGGACTTTTTGTTGAGATAAGTCAATACACCCCCAAGTGAAATTATTTAACATTTTATTCATCGAGCGTCAAGTCTAATCTGAACTTTGAACAGCAATTTTTATGCTACTAAGATTACATTTTCTAAAAATTTATTTTCACCCACTAAAAATAAAGATTTATTAAATAAACGTTAAGCTTAATATTTTTGACACTTAATGAATTATTAAACATGTAATGCACATCATTTAGGAAATGTCAAGTTCCAACCAGATTTATAAAGCCGCGTTTTTATGGTATCGAGCCAAACATCAAGAGTACGGTTGAATTGTGGGGTTTGAATATCACCAAGCCATAAAATTAAGGCATCTTCATCGTTGTCTTTGTAATATCGGCGCCGTCGCCCTGCTGTTTTAAAACCAAATTTTTGATATAAAGTAATAGCGCCTACATTCGAGGGACGTACTTCGAGAGTAGCTCGCTCTAAACCTTGTTCGTAAGCTGTCTTAAGAAGCGAAAATAACAAAGCTTGTCCCAATCCTTGGTTTTGATATTGAGGATGAACCGCCAAAATAGTGATGTGCGCTTCATCCAAAATTGACCAAAAACAACCCATTCCTGATAAATCTAAGGAATTCGGGTTAATTGAACCAAGCAGAAAGGTGTTCGGGCTATCTAACTCTCGCTCATACGCATCAAGTGTCCATAATCCGCCAAAACAAGCTTGGTCAAGTTGAAGTAAAGCACTCAAGTGCTTATGTGTCAATGATTGGATTTCTAAATCTAATGTGTTCACGCTTATTGGTAATGGCGCATCCCATCTATAAACTAGAGGTGGGAATATTTACTCATTTACAAAAGTTTAATAATTTAGAGAAGGAGTGGTTCACGTTCTTAAAAGCAAACTGCTTCTTACATCCGCGTTAATTAAAAAAGGACAACTTTCCAAAGTTATGGTATCGACACATCCAGCTGGGGTTCAAGATTCTGGTAGTAAATATTTACCGATTGTTACAAAAAATAACATTGATATTTCTCCAAATCAATCTCTGTTACCGATTACAGCGAAGGTAAATAATCATGACCATCTTGAAATTGGAGGTTGTGATGTTAAAAATCTGGTTCAGCAATTTGGCTCACCTTTATACATAGTAGACGAAGAAACCTTGCGTACAGCTTGCCGCCAGTATCGCGATAGTTTCCAACGTTATTATAAGGGCTGCTCACAGGTATTATACGCTTCTAAAGCATGGAGTTTAATGGCAGTTTGCGCTATAGTTCATGCTGAAGGTTTAGGTATTGACGTAGTATCGGGTGGAGAATTATACACAGCATTGACTGTAGGCGTAGACCCTAACAAGATTTATCTTCATGGAAATAATAAATCACGCCAAGAGCTTATTTTTGCTATAGAGTCAGGCATTACTATTGTCGTCGATAACTGGTATGAGCTAGAAACACTGGTTGAAATCGCGCCAACCACTACCTCGGAACCAGTACGAATAATGCTGCGGTTAACACCAGGTATCGAGTGTCACACTCACGAATATATTCGTACAGGGCATTTAGACAGTAAATTTGGCTTTGACCCCAACCAACTTGGGGAAGTATTTGCGTATGTCAGTAAGCAACGCGCGCTTAACTGCATTGGAGTTCATGCTCACATTGGTTCACAAATCTTTGAACGTCAACCACATCGTGACTTAGCAGCGGTAATGGTGCAGTGGTTAGAGCAAGCAGCTAGTTATGGTTTATCTATAAAAGAATTAAATGTTGGTGGTGGTTTAGGAACTAAATATACAGAGTCTGATGACCCACCAAGTATTGAGGAGTGGGTAAAACCAATTTGCGAGGTAATTCAATCCGCGTGTGAGAAACTTTCTTTACCTTTACCCAAACTACTATCTGAACCAGGACGTTCTTTAATTGCCACATCTTGTATCACAGCGTATACTATTGGTTCATCAAAACAAATTCCAGGTATCCGTAACTACATAGCAGTTGACGGTGGTATGTCAGATAATCCTCGTCCAATTACTTATCAATCAGTTTACCGCGCGGTCGTCGCGAACAAAATGTCGGCGGAGTGTAGTGAAACTATAACAGTTGCCGGAAAGCATTGTGAATCAGGAGATATTCTAATCAAGAATGCCGTGTTACCAAAAACTCAACCAGGAGATATTTTGGTAGTAATGGCAACGGGTGCTTACAATTACAGTATGGCATCGAACTATAATCGCCTGCCTCGTCCAGCAGCGGTCTTAGTATCGAACGGTGAAGCAAATATTATTTTGCAACGCGAAACATATCAAGATTTAATTCGACAAGATTGTTTACCAGAAAGACTCAAAAATAGTGCTGAGTAGAAAGTGCTGAGTGCTGAGTGCTGAGTGCTGAGTTGGAAGTTAGGAGTTATGAGTTAGGAGTTATGAGTTGGAAGTTATGAGTTGGAAGTTATGAGTTGGAAGGCACGCATTTTGCACTCCTCACTCAGCACTCAGCACTCAGCACTTTTAACTCCATACTCAGCAGTCAGCACTTTTAACTTGATTAGAGTAGTACATTCCAGATGTCATGAGAGATTGGTGGAAGCAATGGCTGATAGCGGGATGGTCGCAGTCCTTGCTACTGAAGACTCTGGATATTTCGTTAGTACTGGCGCTGACTTATATGATGCTGGTTCTAATTAACGAGCGGCGAACGCTGCGGATGGTGCTAGGATTTGTCATCTTGATGCTAGCTTCAGCTTTGTCGCAGCAGTGGAGGCTCGAACTGCTAAATTTTGTATTGGAAAAGTTAGTGATTGGCTGTGCAGTAGCAATGGCTGTTGGACTTCAATCTGAGTTTCGTAGATTTTTAGAGTTATTGGGACGAGGAGAGTTTAAGAAGCTATTTCAGCCTTCAACTCTTGCCCTTCCCAAGTCAGACAGCACGATTGATGAAATTATCGAAGCTGTTAAAGAACTGTCGAAAAATCGGATTGGAGCGCTACTAATAATAGAAACAACGGGTCCGATTGACGAACGAGATTTTTCTGTACCCGGAGTTAGGTTGAATGCTGAAGTTTCTAAAGAACTAATCCAAACAATTTTTCAGCCCAAAACACTTTTACACGATGGTGCTACATTAGTACGTGGCTCTCGGATTCTCGCATCGGGTATAATCTTACCGCTATCGGGACGCACAGCCTCGCGCCAGTTAGGCACACGCCACCGGGCGGCGATGGGTATCACTGAGCGGGTCGAAAATTGTATTTGTGTAGTTGTATCGGAAGAGACAGGTTCAATTTCTTTGGCAGAAAGGGGAACCCTAAATAGACCATTAACAATCGCGAAGTTAAAAGATTTGCTAGAAGAGAAACTGTCACCTACTATTGACCGGGAAGCAGTTGCACCTGGTTTACTAAGTTTGGGGCGAAAAATTCGTAGCAAGACACTCTTTGTAGTTTCACGATTACTCGGATTACCATCGACCGCTCCTCGGGATAAAAAATGACAGCACAACAAACAGAACTGCGAGTTTTACCCTCTGACTTGAAACGCGAATTATTGCCAAAACACGTTGCAGTAATTTGTGATGGCAATGGTCGGTGGGCTAGGCAGCGAGGACTACCCCGTATCATGGGTCACAAACGCGGGGTTGAGTCGCTCAAGCAATTACTACGTACCTGTAATGATTGGGGAATAGAAGCGTTAACTGCGTATGCTTTTTCAACTGAAAACTGGAAACGACCCCAGGAAGAAGTTGATTTTTTAATGACTTTATTTCAGGTAGTTTTGCGTACTGAGTTGCGCGAGATGATGAAAGAGAGTGTACGAATTAAGTTTGCTGGTAATTTAAATGCACTTCCCAATGCCTTGCAAGAGCAAATTAGTCATGCAATGGAGGAAACGCGGAACAATCGCGGTATCAAATTTACCATTGCTACTAATTATAGTGGTAGGCAAGAGATATTATCAGCTTGTCGTGCAATTGCTCAAAAAGTCGAGCAAGGTTTGCTCAAACCTGATGAAATTGACGAGTCAATTTTTGAGAGTCATCTTTATACAGCTGGCATTGGCGACCCTGACTTATTAATACGCACAAGCGGGGAAATGAGAATTAGCAATTTTCTGCTATGGCAAATTGCTTACACTGAAATATATATTACAAATGCGCTTTGGCCCGATTTCAATAGCGATGAATTTCACCGCGCGTTGTTAAGTTTTCAACAGCGTGAGCGACGGTTTGGAAAAGCCTAGAGTGCTGAGTACTGAGTGAGTCGTGCTGAGTAGGAAATTGAAAATTATTACTCAGCACTCAGCACTTTCTACTCATAACTTCTTTAGGGTCCTGCAAATACTGCTTGTTCAACATCTTGACGAGAAAGCGAGTATTTAAACGACCGCTGAATATCTTGCCCGTTTTCTCCGGCTTGGATGTATCGAACTGTAATTTGTTCGACATCAAGCCATAATTGGGCGTTCCAGTTTGTTTTTTCTAGGCGCCAGCAATGTAGTTCTTGGTTGTCTTGCTCACAACCTTGGTCGCGCAGCCATTGTTCAATTTCTGGCAGGGGATGGCTGTATAAAGGTGTGTCAGGAGAAAGATGAGACATAAGTTATGTTACGAAGGGATAAAAATACCTATAAGTAATAACTACAGGCATCAGAAGATAATGACTACGTTAATATTACAAATTTTATCTTTTTTCGCTTATAAACCGCTATTTAATGTATTGGGTTTTGTGATTGGAGGTAATTTGGTCAGTCGCTGTTCAATAGAAACTGGTTGTTGACTAATTGGAACGAAAGCACTATCGCCGCGCATTAAACCAACAACAGCAACAAGTAACAAGCATCCCACAAAGGTAAGTCCTAGAATAAATAGTGCGAAAAGCTCACCACCAGAGAGCGGACGGTCGGTAGCGTCAAGATAAGCTGATTTGCTCCAATCATAAGAACGAGAAGCAGGACGATTTAAATCGGGAGGCGCCTGAATTACCCCAAAACGCGAATAGCCAATTTTAAAGTCGTAGTTTAACCGCCGTTCTGGACTGCTAAGGGTAGCATAAGCTTCATTGATTTCCCGAAATTTTGCGGTTGCGACTTTCTCAGGTAATTGAGTTGTATCTGGATGGTATAAGAAGCTGAGTTCTCGATATGCGTGTCGAATATCAATCACTGACGCACTTGGATGCAGTCCTAGCAATTCGTAATAAGTTGGTTCGCTGCTCTGTTGCATTTCCCCACCACTAAAATCTTATAAACGATTTATAAGCTACTAGTAAGCTTTTTACTATTTTAAAGCCATCTAATCGAGTGGTGGCAATCCAGCATTTAATTTACGTGGTTCGAGCATAATACTAAAGCAAATCAGCGCGCGGTTTAAATGTCTCAATTTGCCTTATCTTTTCGTAAAGTTCGCGTTCTTGGTCACTGATAGTTCTAGGAGTCACAATCTGAATTTCGACAAGTTGGTCGCCACGCTTACCAGCTTCGTTTGGATATCCCTTATTCGCTAAACGAAATCTTTGACCCGAACGTACTCCACTTGGTATTGACATTTTGACAGGGCCATCTAGCGTTGGTGCTTCAATTTGTCCACCTAGCACAGCTTCACTTGGGGTAACGGGAACTTGGCACAGTATATTTAAACCTTCGAGTTTGAACTGTGAATTTGGCTCAACAGTAATTTTTAAGTACAAATCACCACCGTTTATACCCTGGTCACGTAATCGAATCGTTTGACCTGTCACCATACCAGAAGGCATATTGACTTCCAAGGAGCGTCCATCTTCGAGACGAATTCGTTCTAAACCACCTTGATAAGCTTTAGTAAGCGGAATAGTTAGACGCGCTTCGATGTCACGACGCTGTGGTCGTTCCTTCGCGCTGTAAGAAACTTTGCTCCTTGTATTGCGGAATGGGTCGGCGTTACCATTTGCATAGCCGTTAGAAGGCGTTCTTTCTTTACTAGTCGTGCCAACACCAATAACTTGGTTGATAAACTCATCAAAACTACTATATTGACCAGGGTCTACAGTGCCGTTACTGCGATTATTCTTATTCCCACCCCAAGAGGCGCCTTTAGGAGTTTTGCTTGTAAAACCTTGTTGCTTCCAATGGCGACTATATTCATCGTATTGCGCGCGCCGAGTTTCGTCTAAAAGAACTTCTTTAGCTTCATTAATATCTTTAAATTTTTCTGCGGCTTCAGCATTACCTTGGTTACGGTCAGGATGATACTGAAGCGCTAATTTCCGATAAGCTTTCCGAATATCGTCATAAGAGGCATCTTTGGATACTCCTAAAATTTCGTAGTAATCTCGAAAATTCTGCAAATTGAGTGGCATAATTAGGTGTCTAGCTAATTTCTAAGCGATTGTTCTATTTAGAGCAATAATCAGACTAATAAATAGAGATTATAAAGTTTTACCAGTTCTATCACATTCTGCCTAAGCGTATCTGTTGATTCACTTACCATTACTAGTCACGCGCGTTGAATTCCGTATTAAGTTGTGTTCTTACCCATCGAATTTATTATGTAGCATTAAATTACTACATACTTAACGAGTAGCAAATAGATAATATAACGTAAAGGCGGGAAAACCCGCCATTACTCTATAATTACAGCCAATCGTCATCGTCATCATCCCAATTATCTCGATAGCTTGGACCAGAGCGACGTGGTTCTGGAGGTTTGCCAAATTCCGAACGCCCTCCCCGGTCGTAATCATTCCTCGAATCTCTATCAGAATTTCTTCCACTAGAAGAATCATAATCACGATTTGAGTCCCGACCATAATCACGATTCGAGTCCCGACCATAATCACGGTTAGAGTCTCGACCATAATCACGATTCGAGTCTCGACCATAATCACGATTCGAGTCGCGACCATAATCACGATTCGAGTCGCGACCATAGTCTCTACTACCATAATCACGGTTAGAGTCGCGACCGTAGTCTCTGCTACCATAATCGCGATTATCTCGGTCGTCTTTATCGCCACCTGTGAAGATGTCGCGAATGGTTCCGAACAAATCATCATCTTCATCATCCGCATAGTACTGACGTACTTCGCGATTTAATTCAGACAATGCATCTTGGAGGTCGGCGTAAGATTGGTCGATGCCTCGGTCGTCGTTAGCTTGTAAAGATTCGCGCAGTTCACGACATATGTTATCAATACGCTGGCGCCGACTGCGGGCAAACTGCATACCAAAGTCTAAAGCGACTTCTCGCAGTTGACGTTCTGCCTGTAAAATCAAAGCTTCGGCACGAGTGCGCTTTTCAACTTTTTCTTTACGTTGACGGTCAGTTTCGGCAAATTTTTCAGCATCGCGAATTGCTTGGGTAATTTCCGAGTCGCTTAATGTCGAGGCGCCTTGAATAGTTATACTTTGCTCGCGTCCGGTTGTACGGTCGAGGGCTGTTACCTGTAATATCCCGTTAGCGTCTATATCAAAAGATACTTGTATTTGTGGAATCCCGCGCGGTGCTGGAGGTATACCATAAAGCTTGAAACGACCAAGGGACTTATTATCCACCGCCATTTCCCGTTCACCTTGAACTACGTGAACTTCCACAGTATTTTGGTTATTTTCTGAGGTTGAGAAAATATCCGAGCGACGAACAGGAATTGTAGTATTGCGGGGAATTAATTTCTTAGCAACACCACCTATTGTTTCCAACCCTATCGATAGTGGTGTGACATCGAGTAATAAAACATCCTTGAGTTCACCGCCAATAATACCAGCTTGAATTGCGGCGCCTACAGCCACAACTTCATCTGGATTAACATTTTCGTTTGCTTCGATGCCAATTAAATCTTCAACTAACCTTTTTACCATTGGCATTCGCGTACTTCCACCTACTAATACCACTTCGTCGATATCATCAGGACGTAAGCCAGCATCTCGAAGCGCGCGTTTAACTGGCGTTCGCACTCGCATTAACAAATCTTCACATAAACCTTCAAATTCCGAGCGAGTTAACCGCGTTTCAATATGCTGAGGCCCATCTTCTGTAGCAGTGATGAAAGGTAAATTAATATCAGTAACACTAACTGCAGAAAGTTCAATCTTGGCTTTCTCGGCACCTTCGAGTAAACGCTGTAAAGCTTGGCGGTCACTGCGCCGCAAATCTACACCATGTTCTTCTTCAAATTTCGCTGCCAGCCAATCAACTATTTTTTTGTCAAAATCATTACCACCTAGCTGGGTATCTCCACTAGTAGACTTGACTTCAAAAACACCATCTCCAACTTCCAGCACCGAGACATCAAAAGTACCACCACCCAAGTCAAAGACAAGGATAGTCTCATTATTTCCCTTATCTAAACCGTAAGCCAAAGATGCAGCAGTTGGCTCATTAAGAATTCTTAAAACGTCCAAACCCGCAATTCTGCCAGCATCGCGCGTAGCTTGGCGCTGCGAATCGTTAAAATAAGCAGGAACTGTAATAACTGCCCCAGTTACTTTTTCTCCCAGATAGCGACTAGCATCGTCTGCCAACTTCTTGAGAATCATCGCCGAAATTTCTTCGGGAGAGAAATCTTTACTCAACCTGGGGCATACAATTTTGATATTACCAACTTCGTCTTTGCGAATGGTATAAGGAATGCGCTTCGATTCGGGACTAAGCTCAGAATACTTACGTCCAATAAAACGCTTAACTGCGAAATATGTATTTTGAGGGTTAAGAACGGTTTGGCGCCGTGCCATTTGTCCAACAACTCGTTCACCGTCTTTGCTAAAGCCGACAACGGAGGGTGTTGTGCGCGTTCCTTCAGCATTGGCAATCACCACCGGCTTGCCACCCTCCATGACAGCAACTACTGAGTTGGTTGTACCCAGGTCAATGCCGACTACCTTGCCCATGCGTTACTGTTCTCCTAATGTGTCTTAATAAAACTATTTTTTAGCTTCTGATGCTTGATTTATTGTATCTTGCACTTGAAAAAATGAAGAATCAAGGCTGCTTGTGATACACACCCCTTTGTTTCCCTTCTTCCCTCCTCTAACTCCGTGAACCTAAAGACGCAATTGCAAACTCATCTGAATCAAATTGTTCGCGACCGCGACCCATATATAGCATCGGGTGGACATTTCTTTGTCCAACAGTACATTCAAACTTCATTTTCCCAATGGGGAAGTGTGGAAATCCACACCTTCAAAGTTAGTAGTAAAAACTGTAGCAATATCATATTGAATTTACCTTGTCAGGTGGAGTATGAAAAGGCTAGCTTGCCACCAATTTTAATCGGCGCCCATTATGATGCTGTACTAGGTTCCCCAGGCGCCGATGATAACGCGACGGGTGTAGCAGTATTACTCGAACTCGCGCGGATGTTCACTGCTAAACCTGCTAAATATCCTTTGCGACTCATAGCATTTGACATGGAAGAATATGGCTTACATGGAAGCACCAGCTACGCGGCAAAACTCAAAGAAGAAAAGCAACCTTTGAGATTAATGATATCGCTAGAGATGCTAGGGTACTGTGTAAAAACACCTAACTCGCAGTCGTACCCATCTCCATTAGAGAAAATTTATCCGAATAAAGGTGACTTTATCGCGTTAATTGGTAACTGGCGAACATTACGTGATTTAATATCTCTCAGCCGCAGTATTCGTAATGTTGGTGTACCAAGTCAATGGCTACCAGTACCCAATCGTGGTTTAATTGTGCGGGATACGAGACGCAGCGACCATGCGCCATTTTGGGATGCAGGTTATCCGGCGATAATGATTACCGATACCGCTAATATGCGAAATCCTCATTACCATAAGCCGAGTGATACTATTGATACTTTGGATTTGGATTTTTTGACGGGAGTTTGTGAGGGGATAGAAAAAGGAATTCGGAAATTGTGATCCCCCCAGTTGTAGCACATCTGTCTCAGATGTGCATTCAATATATTTTTTTACCACAGAGACACAGAGACACAGAGAAGAGATGGCAACGGATTATAAACGGATGTAACGGATAATTGATATTTGTAGGGTGGGCACTGCCCACCATACTATTTTTGGGTTTAAACTATTTTTGGGCTTAAATCTTTCTATTCAAACTGAATTTTGTCATAAACATCAGCCAAAGCTATTTCAAAAGCCATCGAATTTAAACAAAGCGTTTCATTCAAATCATCGTACTCGGTAAAAGTCCAACGCTTATCATCGGTTTTAAAATATTGCTCGACATGTACTTGGTATTAGTCGATTAAAATATATTCTTTAAAAGTCGGAATAGTCCGATATGCAGCGAACTTATCATCTTTATCATAACTTTTAGTAGATTTTGATAAAACTTCAGCAATTACTAACGGATTGGTTATTGTATCCCGGTGCCCTTCTTGCATTTGTAAGTCGCCTTGAACTACCATCACATCTGGATAAGCATAAATACACTTTTTTGGAATCCATAACCTTTGATCTACGATGAAAACTTGGTAAGATTGGCGCCTGACAGCAAAATTGAGAGCAGTAGCTTTCATTACCAGCAATCTGGTTATGATTAGGTGTATTAGCACTCCTAAGTATAATTTTGCCATTAATATACTCATGTCGTTCTGGTGAGTTAACCTCAAACTCTAAATATTCTTGAATTGTATAATCTTTATATTCGACTTGTAGATTCATTGGATATTATCTCTAATAATTTCAAACACCTGTTTAGTATTTTACAAGCTAGATAGATGCTAAATTTATTATGAAGCAGCACTGATAAGGTTTTTAAATAATGGATAAAAATAGTATCTTAGAGAAAAGCGACTCACAATTAATAACTTCTAATACTCAAAGAGGCGCCCTTTACAATAAATTCAAGTCTAAAATTATTCACAACCCTTGTTTAGATAGAACTTTAGTAAGTTTTCAAGCTAACAAAGAAACTCAGTTTTCTTGGTTCAAATATCGAGAGGGGTTTTCAGAAAAGCTCGTTACATACCTAATTGAAACTTTAAAACCAAAACCAGGCGCCTTACTTGACCCTTTTGCAGGAGTCGGAACATCATTATTTACAGTAAGTGATTTAAACTGGCAAACTATAGGAATTGAGCTTTTACCCGTTGGTGTTTTTGCCATAGAAGCAAAAATCAATGCACGAGCAATAAATATAGAAGCATTAAGTTTGATTATTAACCAAATTAAAACAATAAACTTTTCTGATTATTATGACCAGCAGTACGCATTTAATCATCTAGCAATTACCAGTGGCGCCTTTCTAGAGTCTCAAGAAGTAGAACTAGTAGGTTATATATCTTACTGCAATAAACAAATTCAAGATATTTATATACGTAACATTTTACTGTTTGCAGCGTTTTGTATTCTTGAGGATATTAGCTATACCCGCAAAGATGGTCAATATTTACGCTGGGATTCTCGTTCAAGTCGTTCGAGAGGCAAAAAGGGATTTTGTAAAGGGGAAATATTACTCTTCAAAGACGCAATACACAAAAAACTATCACAAATTTTATCAGACTTATCAAACAAAAATGCTGTTCAATTAGATTTATTTAACTTCAAACAAGAAAAAGGCGCCTTTAAAGAACTAAACTTACAACTTCATCAAGGTACTTGTTTAGAAATTATCCCAACTATCGCAAATAACAGTATAGATTTTGTTGTTACCTCTCCTCCCTACGTCAATAGATATGATTACACACGTACATACGCTTTAGAGCTAGCATTTTTAGGATGTAGCGAAGACGAAGTAAAGCGCTTACGGCAAACAATGCTTTCATGCACGGTAGAAAATCGAGATAAGCGGGATATATTAGAAAAACACTATGTAGAAATTAACCGCCATGATGATTTTATCAAGATAGATTCGACTTTTAATAAGCAAGGCGCCTTACAAGAAGTATTAGGAATTTTAGAAAGCTATAAACAAGAAGGTAAATTAAACAATGTAAACATTATCCGAATGATTCGTAACTACTTTTACGAGATGTGCTTTGTAATTTACGAACTAGCGCGCGTCCTCAAACCAGGTGGTGTAATAGCAATGGTCAACGATAACGTACAATACGCAGGAGAAGAAGTCCCTGTAGACCTTATATTATCGGACATAGCAGAATCATTTGGTTTAACTACAAAATATATCTGGACATTAGGACGAGGCAAAGGTAATAGCAGTCAACAAATGGGTAATCATGGTCGCTCTGAATTGCGTAAATGTGTTTATATTTGGAAAAAGTAAACACTTGCTGGTTGCCCTCTCAGATTACAACTCATCAATTGTTACCAACCCACCTTCCGTAAACTGGATTACAAGTTCATTTTCTTCTAACAGAGCAGTTCCAATTAAAGGGCGCCGACCTGTGGCAAGTACATGAATATCCCGTTCCTTACCATTCCAAAGAATTGTAGCCTCATGAACTGGCAACACAACTGTAGTGTTATTAGCCAAATTCGCCCGTTGAGCATATTTAAAAGGAAAACCTAGCAAACTAACTGCCTCGGAAGGTAAGCAAATTTCGTCAGTAAAGCCTGTATCAATAACAAATCCAATATCTATGTTAGGACGGTTTGGAATGCGAAATGTTAAGGCAACGGTTGCACGTCCATCAGTAACAATACCAGAAATCATTTAGTAATACGCTCCATAACTCCACCTAATGAAACCGCAACGTTATATCCAATACGTATACCAAAAAGTCGAGCATTTGGATTTTTTTCATTTAAAATACGTGCTGCAACTAAACCATTTTTATTAACTTCATAATTCCCTGTTGCTACATCAATAATAACCATTTTGCCAATATTGTCTTCCGATTCTACTTGTTGACGGATATTGGTATCGTATAAGTGTTCCGCTTGCTGTGCGACTTGTTCATGGCTCAAAAGAATTGTTTCCATAAATTAATTATCTTCTGGTAACTACTTAGCTTTGTTATAATTGTAATAAATACATATCTAAACTTTTATCAGTACTAATATGCGCCAATTGTGTTATTCTCTTTTACCATTTCAAGTTAAATAATCTAATTTGTAAGCTATTTGATTCACTTATGCTTTGATAATAACGTATTTTTGAGTCAAATAGCTCGTATTAAATAAAATTTACAATTTAAGCAATAATAATTATCATTGATATATCTTTGCTTTGTCAGGCGCCAGATGTAATGTCACGCGAATAAAGCCCAATATCAAAAATCGTATTCAAGTTAAACATTATAGGTAAAATTTATAACAATGACACTCGAAGTAGAATGCTTGCAGCTTGTATTTGCTTTAGCTTAAATTAAGGATTATACTCATACGACCTAGATATACGCACCCCAAGCCAATCGGCGCCTGCTACTTGGCCAAGTATATAAGTATAATCGATATCATATAATGCTAAGTGGTATATTCTCACTTCCGAAAAAAATTGTTTAAAAAATTTGCTTAAAATTTGCTGAGTTTTTCTTCTAGAATCGTCGTTGTAGTAGCTTTGATGATAATCTGGTAATAAGTCTTGAAATCTTTTTAAATGAAATGCCTTTGCTTCTAGCATAGCTTGAATTAAAGCTGCTGATTTTGTCGAAGCAACTCCACAATACAATTTATAATTATATGTGTACCCATATCCAGCAGGATAAGGGATTGCTAACTTAAATGGAGGTAATTCGTTAATAATTTTTTGAATGTCTGATTTGAGTTGTAATAAGTCTTTATCTGTGGTTTCTTGCTGGATATTGTCAAAATCAGAGCCAGAAAGCCAGTGAGGAAAAGAATGTCTATGAGGCATTGATGTTGATATAGCAACCCAGCTATTGGTATTTAACTTGCCAATTATTCCATAAAAATATTCCTGACCCTTATCTAGATGAAAGCTAAAACCCTCTATCTTTTGTAATCTACGATGCAGTAATTGTAGTAAAGAGTAATATTTTTCTGTTCTCATAGTTTTTATTTTATCATCAATCAGTGTTTCTAAATCAGTTTCATCTAATGAATAGGTATCATGGGGAGCTATAGAATGAGTTTGTTCTTCTTTTAACCAGCCTTTAATTACTGATTCTACAGCATTTGCTTTAACATCTTCTTCAAAAATAATTAAATTCCAAAGATTAAAGTTACTTTTTGAAGCATCCCAAAAAAATGTTTGATAACCACCACATAAAGGTTCATAAAATCCTTTTAAAGGAAATGTGATAACTTCTAAAGTTCCAAGAAGCTTTTCGGTTTCAGATAACATAATATTATTATTTGCAATTTTTAATATAGCCAAAAATTATATAGATTACATAATTAATAAATTTGCTCTTGCGGCAGCGTTGACAATACGATTAGCATCTTCAGCTAATTTTTCTCGAAGTTTTCTAGGCGCCGCAGGATTAACTGCAATAGCATAGCGTTCCAACCAAAACAAAGACTGAGAAGCTTCTTCAACGAATGTAACTGGGGTATCCGGATGCATTAAAGCTACAAATCTTACAAACAGTACGGGTGATTGGGTATACTCAGACAGTATAGTGATTAAATCATCTTTTTCAGAATTATATAGTTGATTCAAGCCTTGCAGCGTTGGGCTAATACTGAGACGCAGTTTATATTGTAATACTTGGCGTAATTTTGGGGGTGTATTAGGGTTCTGTATAAGTGCTTGAGATACTTGTTCACTCTTATCGTGTTCTAAATTTTCAAGTAAATTTACTGGAGTGCTACTATTTGCAGCTTACAGCACTAGTGGTTAAGTACGTAGTAGGGCTTTAGCCCTCTAACTATTTTTAATAACTTTCGTGCGCTGAAGCGCTACTACGTACCTACTAAAATTAATGATATGATTACTAGTTCGCATGAACTGTAGGTTTTAATTTGATTAAATCATCGATATTGCGCTTCATTGTGTTGCAAATAGTATCGAGGGGTAAGTCATTTGCATCATAGCCAAACGGGTTTTCGATTTCTAAGCCTATTGCTTCGATACCAAATAGTGTAAAGCTAATTAAGGCTGAAACAAAGCCTGTCCACCACCCTAGACTTGCGACCATTTGAAACGGTAATGATAAGCAGTAAAGTAATAATAGTTGTTTGAGATGTATTGCGTAAGCTAGTGGCATTGGTGTTCGCAATATTCGTTCACAGGCACCGAGGTTATCGACTAACTGATTAACTAATTCTTGCATTGCTGAGAGTTGATAGCTATTAATACAGTTACGGTCGTATTGATGCTGTAAATAATCTCCTATCCAAAAGGCAACTTCAAGAGGAGGATTATTTATCATTGTTAATTTTTCATACCGCGTTTCAGGCATGAGTTCTTCTAATTGCGTGTTGACTTGTTCTCCTCGCAAATGAATTTTAGTTGCTACAGCAAATGCTACTAATAAATATAGAGCCGCAATTTTACTTTTTCTATCTTCATATTCAATTTCATTAACCGTAACCCATATTTGCCGCGCGAGGTTTCTAACATTATTAACCATAGAACCCCAGCACTTTCGACCTTCCCAAAACCGTTCGTATGCAGTATTGGTACGAAATACAAGCAATAAACCTAGAACTATACTTGGTATCAAATTGCTTAAAATAGGTTGTGATACAGGCAACTTGTAATAATGAAGCACTGAAATGAAAACGGCAAAAAGACCGCAACCTATAACCCGTCCATATATTGCTTTGATAACAGAACCTTTTATTTGCAGAGCGCTTGAGAGCCAGTATCCTTTTTGGGAAGTCATATTAGTCAAATAATATTTAGTGGTACGCGCGGATTTGTGCTTGTTGCACTAGTATGTTAACGTACCGGATTTAACTGTCAAATTTTACGCTCTATAGAAGGAATTGCCAAGGACATATTTTATATAATTATTATTAGTACATTATAGCTGTAGCGCAACTAAAGTATGACAGAAGTAAAACTAATTCGCCATCCTCGGCTTTAAATCCTCTTTTTCCCCCTTATTAAGCTACCGTGTACACATATCGTTATAATCCTTCTTATATTCCCCCTTTGTGTTCTTTGTGTTCTACCCTGCGGGAAATCCTCCGGATTATGTGGTTTATCTTTTTAAAGAACCACAAAGGCACAAAGGGCACAAAGCAAGAGAAGAAAGATAAGAAAAGTAACTTGGACAGACTTGTGTGTACACGGTAGCGTTATTGAGAGGGGCTAGGGGGGATTTATTTTAATAAAACGTTTTTATAAACGGCAACTTAAATATTGTTTATCGTTTGCATCTGTAGATATGTGAACCATCATATCTTTTTCACATGTTCCGGCTGAGTAACCATACAAAATTTGGATTTTTTCTGAAAGTCTACAGTTTTGAAACATGCTTTTTTCAGTAAATGTTACGTAACTATCTGCTTTGCATGGGATTGTCGCTGCAACATTGTTTACTACAACTTGCACGGTTAGATTTTTTGCAAGAATACACCTTTCTATTTGACCGTTTGCGTGATTTTCTACAGTGCCGCTTTTACATACTACTGTGGCTTCTGCTGGTAGAGACGCAAGATTCCAGCTAAGTATGCCAAGTAAATATATTACAAGTTTTGAATATGTGTTCATAAGTGATTTTTTGATTGATGGATTTAAAATTGTTCGTAGATCAAGGTTCTGGTTGCCAATGGCGACCTTACTTTAAAAATCAAACAGGAATCTTATATAAATAAAGGGCACCTTATTAAGATGCCCTGCTATGCAGGGGAACCCATGACAGGGTATTACCTACACCTTCCCAACAATCAGCAACAGTGGCTAATTCCACGTTAGCCACATCACAGTCATAGACGTGATTACTAGTAATTTTATTAACGTGTAAGTTGAGATGGCAGTAGTATATACACTGATTTTTTCTGATGAAAGTGAAAGTTAGTACTATGTGTCTATTTCTTGTTTAATGTGATTATAGCGGTAAGATACCCCAGCGACGGCGCCTAATAACAACCATGAAAGCGTATTCAGTCGCAAGTCAAACAAACTCACATCTACTGTATTAAAAATTACCCATGCTATGACTACTAGAAAATAGCTAAAGAATATTAACTTGTCCTGTTCTGAACAGATTGATTGACGTAACACCCGCGCGCTAGCAATTAAAATCCAGATAATTAAACCAATAAATAATAGTGTGTTGGGGATTCCAGTTTCTGCCGATAGCATTAAAAAGAAGTTATGGGGATGTCCTAGCCAAATATGCATTTTTTCTTGGTATAGAGGGGTAAAGTTTCTTAGTCCCCAACCTGTTAAAGGACGCTGTTGTGCCATTGACCAGGCAAACTGCCATTGTGTTGTTCGCATTAGTTCAACTGGTCGGTCAGGATACATTTGGTCGTTCAAACGTGCCCAAAAGAATGCCGGTACAAAGGAACGAAATATTCCAGCAATAGGTGCCGGTGCAAATGCTGCTAAAAGTACACTAGCTGTAACGGCACCAAAAAAACCAACTATAAGGCGCCATCCTTTAAAAACCGCATAAGCAACACAAGCTAGAATTGCGATTAACCAAGCGTTACGCGAATTAGTCAGAATCAAAGCTGCAAAATTCAGAATCACAGCAATTGTTAGAAAGAGTGATGAGTGTAGAGACGCGAAATTTCGCGTCTGTACGAGTGCTGAGTATGAAATACCTTTATTTTCGCTTATCTTCTCTAACCATAATCCGCAAGCGAGAATAAAAACTATTACCAAATACCCAGCCAAGACATTAGCGTACATAAATACTGAAGCCATCCGACCTACAGGGTTTCCACCAGGTGCGATTGTCCAGCCAAAAATGTTAAAGATTAATTCAGGGGTTTTCAAGCCTAGCATTTGCCAGAAACCAAGTAATGTAACTGGTATAGAAGTAATTACCAGTATCCAAGCTAGGCGCCTTAGTTGTGCTGGTGTTTGAATTAGAACATTACAAGCGCACAATAATAATATGAAGGGTAAAAAATTTGGTAATCCCAGCAGTGCGGGTATTTTTTCTTGTGCGAACAACGTTGTGACGACGAGTAGTAAGCTAAAAATGCCAAATCCCTGAATAAAAGGGCGCCGGATAAGAGTTTTGTACTTAAAGCCCCAAGTAATAAGTAATGCCAAGCTTATGCTAATTACCCCTAGTGCTGGCATTAGAGGTAAAATCAGCGTTCCAACTTGGGTAATATTCCAAGGCAGTTGTAAGTTTGAATCTGGATGCTTTGAACCGTTTTTAGTCATTTGTCAAAAGTAGTAGTGTAATTGTTTTTGGTCTTTTGTCCGCTCGTCCTGGGTATGATGACGAAGGACTAACAACAAATGATTAATAACTTTTAAACTTTTAAACTTATGACTAAATGACTAATGACAATAAAGTCAAGCCGGTTCCCAACATTCATCGCCACGAGTTAGACGAATTTGTGCAATTGTAAAAATCGTGGGGATAATCCGACCGTAATTTGTTGCTATTGTACGCCACCCTAAATCAGCAAGAAACCATGTCCACATCATCGGCCCGATAAAGGCAAACACAGTACGTGCGGCGCCGTAACGTGCTGCATTTACTGCCATTCCTTGACGTGCCATTTGTAAACCTACGTAATTCTGGAATTGGTCGGCTGCTATTTTGCCTCCTTGAATTGCGGCTTGACGTGCCATTTGATACGCTGCAAAATGCGTAGCAAATTGACGCGCGATTTGTCTAAGCAACAGCGGTTGAACTACTGAAGTTAAAGCCAGTGCGCTACCTCCTTTAAATAGCAGTCCGAGTGGGTCGGATTGCAATAATAAAGGTAGCGGTTCGTTGGTTGATATTGATTTTGCTAGCTGCGCTTGTACTCGCTCGGTCAATTTTTGTTTTTCTACAGCAGGCAATTTTCGCCAAACACGCCCTAATAAATGTAGAAAAAGTTCAGCTTCTAAATCAACTGTTGCTAAATCTTCTGAATAAGTTACTTTTAAATACTTACAAACCTGAATTAGGGCTTGTCGGTAGGTAACTTGATTGGTGCGTCCCCGTAAAACCGTTATACCGTCGGCGGCTAAGTACCGAAAGCGTTCTTCAAGGGCTGATAGCCAAACTTCACGACTTTGGCTTTGCACTTCGATTGGTTCGGGTGTCTGTACGTAATCGAGGGGGTTGAATTTACGACTAAACAAGATTGCTGTTAAATCCTTTAATTCGTCCTCTGTTGCCAGTTCCAAGGCTACCCTCAGTTCATCCAATTTACCTTCCTCCAATACCGCAACTTTGTTCTCTGTTCCCTATTCTACTATCACCTTTGGAAGGTCAATGGTAATAGTAGTAGCTAGCACCACTAATACATTAACTATTTACCACTACCAATGACAGATGTTGTAATAATAGGCGCCGGAATGGCTGGTTTAGTTTGCGCGCAGCAGTTAACCCAAGCTGGATACGATGTGTTAGTAGTTGAAAAATCGCGCGGTTTTGGTGGCAGAGTCGCAACTCGTCGCTTGCATGATACTTGTGCTGACCACGGTGCATCTTACCTAAAGCCTAAAGGTAAATTGATGACTCAGTTCGTTGAGTTGTTAGTACAGCGTAACGTTCTCCAAGTTTGGAACGGTAATTTTATGGAAAAGACACAGAATATTGTGTCATCGATGCAACCGAGGTATGTAAGCCCCACAGGAATGAGTTCTATAGCCAAATTTCTTGCTAATGGTTTAAATGTAATCCTTGAACAGCGTGTGACTGAAGTCAACCTTGATGTTAGTAATCAATGGCGCCTGACTCTTGAATCACATCAGTCTATAAGTGCTGAAGCCCTTGTGACTGCAATTCCTGCCCCCCAAGCTTTAACGCTACTCGAACCACTTGAAGGTAATATTCTTAATTCCGCATTTATTAACAAACTGCGCTCTGTTGAGTTTTTCCCAAGTATCAGCGTTATGGCTGGTTATCCTCCCACATCAAAACCACTTCCTCAATGGAAAGCTATGACCTTTGATGACAATATCCTTGGATGGGTTGGTTTTGATAGCACTAAACGTCTTAACCCCTCGCAACCTGTTTTTGTAGTTCAAAGCAGCGCTGATTTTGCGACTGCAAATCTAGAAACCCAAGATTTACAGCCTGTTGGAAAACAAATGTTACATGCTGCCGCCAATTCGATTGGATTTGATTGGCTCGCACATCCTGATTGGTTACAAGTTCACCGGTGGCGTTACGCTTTTCCCAGCACCCCCTTACAAGAAACTTTTTTAACTGCCGAAACTTCACAACCTTTAATATGTTGCGGTGATTGGTGTGGAGGTAACTTAATTCCAGGCGCCATTGATTCTGGACGTTTTGCAGCAAGTGCTGTAAACTCCCAACTTCGACCCAATACCACGCTTGAAGATTGGAACTTTTTAGCAAAACTATAAAAATCGTAGGTTGGGTAAAACCCAACTTACGGTGATGAATATTGTATCTTTTTATGCTAAATAATCAATGTACGTAGTTGTTAGTCAATAAGTCTATATACGTGAGCTTCAGTAAAATCTTAAGAAATTATTAAAATAGTTAATTACTATACCTATCAGAAAAATAGTTTCATAGAATGGATGAGTCGTAAGTTTTGATACCATCTACTTAATACTACTTGTTTGTATAGTATATATACATCGGATTTTGTTTGCTAGTACTGTGTTTATTAATACATGACATGAAATATATAGCAACCAAAACTAACAATGATAATTATTAGATGGTGAGCTAATTCTTAATAATATATTTATTATTTTATATTCTTAATGATTAGCGTATGTTATCAAAATGTTCACAATGAGTTTTGTGTATTTTTGGCGCGAAATGTCATAAAACCTAAATAATTAATGTAAAGGCTGCAAACTTGCTTGTGTATGTTGGCGCCCGAATATTGATTAGTAAAAATTTGTTTACTAAAGATAAACTTTTGTTTAAGAAGCTAAATCTAACTCAAGTAGTTTGATAAATTAAAGAACTTACTTGGGCAAGATTTGTTTGCTTACAACAACTGTAAATTTAGTCATCTTTCAAATAATTAAGGGAGTATGGATATGGAAACTGCTGTTAAATTAACGTTGCAATCAGTTGTTGGAGAAATACAAAAGATTTTAGATACATATCCTTATGCTCCTTACCAACAAGTATTTGCCATTCCTGACCTTCGCCAGGACTTAATAGATTATGTTGCGGCTCAAATTCCTTGCTTAGATAGCGACTTTGACATAGCTTGTGGAATTAATTACAAGTTACCACGTAACCCTTTACAAGCGAAGTTGCACGTACAAAGCATTGTCCATCAAGGAATTTGTTCGATTATGGAACAAAAATCTGAATGGATTAGTAGGTTGTTTAATAGCAGCGTTCAACCAAATTCTGAACCATCGCATTGGTTTGGATAATGTAAGGTGCGTGACGCTACTAATAATTTTTAAACGAAGCTAGTTATCTAGTAGCGTCACGCACCCTACGAATCTATTTAATTGGGTCATATCCCCAGTTTTTAAGGGAATAATACCAGCGGGTGTGTTCAATATCACCTTCTGGTTTTTGTGCTGAGTGACGATGAATATAGCTAACAACTTTTTTCATGTGAGCAAAGTCATCTTCTGTATATTCATCTTCATCTTTTTGCAGCAACTGAATAATATATTTTCCGGACTTATGCCCCACTGATTCGTCTTCGCCTTCTTTTGTCATTCCTACGGATTTTGATTCTTCCGTTTCTAACCATGATTCCAATTCTTTTGGTTTCATGTTTACTGACGCACGAAACTCTTCAATTACAGATTTTACTTCTTTAGTCATAGTTTATTATTGATTAATCTATTTTTTCAAGTGAATCTGGTTTATGTGCTGCTTCTTTACCTGTTTTGTCACTTTTAACTAAATACTGAGGATTATCTTTAGAAGCTGCTACGTGATGTCCTTTAATATCTGTGGGTGAGGTGAGTTTTTCTTCGACTTCTCCTACGGTTTCTCCGCGCGAAGTCTTCCATTTAACTTTGTCACCAGATTTTAATTCTTCAGACACGGCTTTTGTCCTTTTCGCTTTCTACTCTTTGATATACCCGTTAATTATGTTTGCTGTATAAGTCTAATTAATCAGTCTACGGTATAAATTATTTGATCTATCTACTTGAAGATATTCATAAAAACAAATCAAAAAAACTGCTCTCCAGAGTTTGCACCTTCGCAGTAAAATATATATCTGTTAATAAAACTTCAAAGCCAACGCGCGATTACTTATATGAATATCCAATCGGAATTTCTCCAATATACTCAGTGGTCGGGAATTGCGACTTTAGCTTTTGCTGCTTTAGCGACTTTAGCTTTTGTTCTTAAATGGGGTATTCGCTTTCGGCTCGTGGGTACAACCGGATTTATGTTAGTAGTGACTGCCGGTTTATTTGCTTTATCACTGGCGCCACTAACACGAACGGTAATTCCTGGTGCAATTCGCTACAGCTTAGTTTACGACAATGGAGGAACCCAAACCGTGATTACGCTTCCTCCCACAACTACTCAAACCCAACTTGATGCTACTCTTCGCCAAGCTGCAAGTGACTTGTACTCTTATGGGCGCCTCGGTGTCGGTACAAATAATTTGATGTTAATCCGCGCGCGTACTGTAATTCATCCTGAAAAAGGTGTCTCTATACCATTATATTTGGGACAAGTCAAGCGCTCTTTGGCTAGTCGCGATGACTCCAAAATGGCAGTCGAAATTTTTGAAGATAAGTTAGCTTTACTACCAAAACCAACAGCATAGCTGGCAACGCACACAACGGATGCAACGGATGGTTGATTTTCTGCACAAGGTTAAAATTGAAAAACTTGTTAGCAACGAATAACTCATCCGTTACATCCGTTCTAATCCGCTGCCAATATTGTGTTTTACGATACAAATTTTATTATTTTAAAATAAAATATGATTTGACGGTGATTTCTCTCTAGCTTAATGCATAAGTATTAGCAGGACAGAAAGTAGATACTAGTAGTTAAGAACTTTATCAAATGATGCAGAAATGTTACTGTTAGTTGATTAGTTATATGCCTAATAAATTTTTAGCAGAAAAGTTGTCTACTCAAACTTCTAGTTCGTTATCTTTCCTTGCGGTTGCCCCTGCGAAGGTGATTCGTGGTACACAAGTTTTGGCGACTGCTGTTGATGATATTGCCCGTTTGGGTAAGCGTCCTTTGATTATTGGTGGTAAAACGCTGACTGCAATTGAAGGGTTTTTGAAACCAGTTCTGGATGCGTCCGCGTTGCAGTGTTTATGCGCTTGTTACAGTCCTGACTGTAGTGAAGCAAGTTTGCTTTCTTTACGTGCAGATGCCAAAAAGCATTCTTGTGATGTGATTATTGGTGTAGGTGGTGGTAAGGCGCTAGATACAGCGAAGCTAATTGCTTATCAGTTAGATGTGCCTGTAGTTACAATACCGACTTCGGCGGCAACTTGTGCTGGATGGACTGCCTTATCGAATGTTTATTCGGATGACGGGGCATTTCTTTATGATGTTGGGTTAGCACGCTGTCCTGATTTACTTGTTTTAGATTACGATTTGGTGCAAACGGCGCCAACTCGTACTTTAGTAGCAGGTATTGGGGATGCCTTAGCGAAGTGGTACGAAGCTTCGGTTAGTAGTGGGCACTCCGAACAAACTATGATTATTGCTGCCGTTCAGCAAGCACGTGTGCTGCGCGATATTCTCTTCCAAAAATCTTTACAAGCTATCTCTGAACCTGGTGGTGAAGCTTGGCGTGAAGTTGTTGATGCCTCTGTTTTACTTGCAGGAGTAATTGGCGGCTTGGGTGGCGCCCAATGTCGAACGGTTGCAGCACATGCTGTTCACAATGGTTTAACTCATATTTGCGGGCGCCATAGTATTCACGGTGAGAAAGTTGCTTTTGGAATTTTAGTGCAGTTGCGCTTAGAAGAGATGGTTCAAGGTAACCAACTTGCATCTTCTGCAAGGCAACAGTTATTAAAGTTCTATGCAGAAATTGGTTTGCCGCGTGATTTGTATGATTTAGGTTTGGGAGATGTGACTCTACAACAACTGCTTAGAGCCGCAGAAATTGCACTAGACCCTAAATCAGATATTCACAGATTACCGTTTAAAGTTTCCAAAGAACAATTGATGGCAGCAATGGTATCGACGACGGCGCCAATAGATACTTCGGTTCGGAGTCGCGTTTCAGTGTTGGGAGTGAGTGACGAGGTTGAGCAATGAGTTTAAGTTGGATTAAGCCCGCAGAACGTATACAAAAGTTACCAGCTTATCCGTTTGCCCGGTTAGATGAACTAAAGGCAAACGCACGCAAACAAGGTTTAGATTTGATTGATTTGGGGATGGGCAATCCTGACGGTAGTACACCTCAACCAGTAATTGATGCTGCGGTGAAAGCGTTGCAAAACCCTTCAAATCATGGTTATCCACCATTTGAAGGAACTGCTAGTTTTCGGAGTTGCATTACAAATTGGTACTATCGTCGCTATGGTGTAAAGCTAGACTCTGATAGTGAAGCTTTACCTTTGCTTGGCTCTAAAGAAGGTTTGGCACATTTAGCGCTAGCTTACATCAACCCAGGTGATGTTGTTTTAGTACCTTCGCCATCGTACCCAGTACACTTTCGTGGGCCGTTGATTGCTGGAGGAAGTGTTTATAGCTTAGTTCTAAAGCCAGAAAATAACTGGTTAATTGATTTAGCGGCAATTCCTGATGATGTCGCGCGTAAAGCTAAGATTCTTTATTTCAATTATCCTAGCAATCCGACTGCAGCAACTGCGGATCGCGAATTCTTTGAAGAAATAGTCGCTTTTGCTCGTAAGTACGAAATCCTGTTAGTGCATGATTTATGTTATGCCGAGTTGGCTTTCGATGGCTATCAACCTACGAGTTTGCTAGAAATTCCTGGCGCCAAAGATATTGGTGTAGAGTTTCATACAATGTCCAAAACTTATAATATGGCAGGTTGGCGCGTTGGCTTTGTAGTTGGCAACCGTCACGTTATCCAAGGACTGCGGACACTGAAGACAAATTTAGATTATGGTATTTTTGCAGCATTGCAAGCTGCGGCAGAAACAGCGTTACAACTATCTGATACTTACTTGTATGAGGTGCAAAAACGTTATCAAACCCGCCGTGATTTCCTGATTCAGGGATTATCACAATTAGGTTGGAATGTTCCAAAAACCAAAGCCACGATGTATTTGTGGGTTCCGTGTCCACCTGGTATGAGTTCTACAGATTTTGCACTCGATGTATTACAAAAGACAGGTGTAGTACTAACTCCCGGTAATGCCTTTGGTGTTGGTGGTGAAGGATACGTGCGTGTCAGCTTGATTTGCGAATGTGACCGTTTAGGTGAAGTTTTGCGTCGGCTCAAACAAGCTGGTATTCGCTATAGGTCGGAAGCGTTTGCATAATGAATAGTGCTGAGTAGAAAGTGCGCTCGTGCTGAGTAAAGTTAGGAGTTAAGAGTTAGTAGTTAGGAGTTAAAAGTTAGAGTTAGGAATAAAACTCAGCACTCAGCACTCATTCCTCAGCACTCATTCCTCAGCACTCAGAACTCAGCACTCATTCCTCAGCACTCAGAACTCAGCACTCATTCCTCTTCCGTGAAAATACGGTCATAAATTTTCCATAATTTACCGGATACTCAATATGTAAAACCTCGTTTATATATAGAGAAGAACTAAGCAAGTGTACGTTAACACTTACCCAGGCTAGTTTTTTTTTTCTAAATTGGTAAAGACGAGGATGTTAAATGGATAGCGCACAAGCGTATCAAAAATGCTTAAAGCGGCTGACCTGGGCAACCGAAAGCCTCAAATTGGATATTCCGCAATCTGAACTTGAGCATATAACAGACCTAATTGTGCAACCGATGACTGGGCCGTGGCGGTTTTTTCATACTCCAAAGCACATTTTTGAAGTTGGTGGCAGCAAAGACCCGATTGAGATTTTAGCTGCATTATTTCATGACCTTGTTTATGTTCAAGTTGACTGGAGCATTAATTTTAATGTTGGCTATTATCTTTCTCCGTTTGCCAAAGAAATTAACGGGCGCCTAGCAATTCGCAGTCAATCAGATTTACCCGTAGATAAAACCTTTGGAATTGTTGCCTCAGTATTTGGCTTTGTTCCTGGGCAAGTTCTCAATCCTTATACAGGACAAAACGAATTTTTGAGTGCTTTGGTTGCAGCCAAAGTCCTAGAACCATTTGTTCTAGCGCCGTTATTAATGCAGATAGTAGCGTGTATTGAAGCGACTATTCCATTTCGTCCAACGTCTGAACAAGGTTTAACAGCAAGCGAACAGCTTTTAGAACGCTTAAATCTAACAAACGAGAAGTTCCACTTACTTCTGACTGATACGGAACTGTATGAAACGATAAAAAGGGGTGTGCGCGTTGCTAATCGTGATGTCTGTAGTTTCGCGCATCCGAGTGCAGCAAGATTTCTAGCAAACACCTGGAACTTGCTTCCTGAAACGAATCATAATCTTAGTGTTTCTGGTGCTTATACGGTTGCCGATTATAGGATTGCTATCCAAAAGATGGAAGGCTTTATGGCTTCACTCAAACCAGAAGTTGTTTTTCGCTCGTTTCAAGAAGAACCTCGGCGCCACACGTACAATATTTTTGAATATTATGCTAAACGGAATATCGAAATTGCTCAACTATACCTGAAGTCAAAGCTTGTAACAATTGCTTTAATTGAAGCTATTTCATTTGTGATTGGGTTAGATATTCCTTTAGTAATCATGATGGGTGAAATGCCTTTGCGTGGATTTACTTTTATGCGACTTGAACACTTTTTACCCGAAGTTGCAAATCCCTATGAACCTAAAACTCATATTGAACAAGAAGTTTGGAATATACTCAAATATGGACGTGCGAAAAGTAACTATAATGACTTACAGCACTCTCCTATCGCTATATTTATAGTTAAATTGATTGGATTTGATGGCATTAAGAATCAATGTGACTTAGCAAAACAATTCTTTGTAGGCAATATTTCTAACGAAGAATTTATTAACAGCTTTCAAAATGCTCTTCCTGAAAAACTTATCCGCGCGCTGCAAGATTTATTCGAGAGTCGAAAAATTGCCGTTAGCCACTGTTATAAATTTACTTCTAACCAAAAAAGTCAACATCATTGATCCTCCCTGCCCCCCGCGTGGAAGGGGGGTTAAGATGGGTTCTTAAAGCCCCCCCCTTATTAAGCTAGGGTGTACACACAAGTCTTTCAAAGTTACTTTTCTTCTCTTTTTTCTCTTCCTTTGTGACCTTTGTGTCTTTGTGGTTCATCAAAAGGAAAAACCAGATAATCCGGAGGATTTCCCGCTTTCTTAGACACAAAGAACACTGCATAGCAGAAAATAAGGTGATTGTTAAAGATGTGTGTACACGGTAGCCTTATTAAGGGGGGTTGGGGGATCAAACTATTTTAACTCTACTTTTCAACTCATCAAAACAAACGAACTGCCCCTGACGTTGAAGCCAAATAATATATCTATATAATGTATCCACCATGACTTTACCAGACTTGTTCTTAATATAACCAGGTAGACTAAAACTAGAAATATCTGTAAATTCCCACGGATGAAAATAAAGATTTATATATTTGTCATGCCGAAGAGTAAATAATGAAGCTAATTTAATAAACCAAAGGGGGAAGTTTTTAAAGCTCAACCAAAATAAAGGAAACCGAATTAATGGTGTTACTGATACTGGAATATTCAATAAATTTCCAGAGTAATAAGCCGTTCTAGGTTTAAAAAAATTGTTATATCTTCCAGGTATATATGTTGGATTCATTGACGAGTTATACTCATAGCCAGCTTGACTTATTTCAGCGTCATCAACAGGTTGAAGTCGAGCCATTCTAAAGCCAGTAATATTTTTACCTATTAATTCTCCTAAAACTAATCTTGATTTGTGTAAATCATCAACTTGAAATTTAGAATGATAAAAACCATGCGAGGCAATTTCATGCTTTTCTGATATTTGATGAATCAAAGCTTGATGATGCAATGCAAAATATGCTGTCACAAAAAAAGTCGCGCGCACATTGGTTTTGTCTAGAATATTGAGAATTTTCTCTAAACCTTCGCGAGATACTTTAAGCTTAAGCTTTTCATCAAGAATTTGACCATATTCTTCGGGTATATCAAATTCCTCAATATCGAAACTCAATAAAATAGAGTTAGTTTTTGTTTTAGATTTACTCATACTTACCAATACGGTAGTTATACTGAATTTGAAATAAATTTAATAGCATTTTCAATGAATCTTTGAATAAATTGACTTTCGATTTTTTATTAATATGAGTATCTAAAACGACTACAGGTATCTCACCAATACTGTAGCCCCATTTCCATGCTAAGTAAATAAGCTCGACATCAAATGAAAATCCGGAAGTAAATTGATGTTTAAACAAATTTTTTGCAACATCTTTCTTAAAACCCTTTATTCCCGCTTGCATATCTGTGAACGGTAGATTTAAGATAATCCTTGATAAATAATTAAAACTTTTTCCTGCAATTTTTCTAATTAAACTAACTTTTTGATTATTTTTAGCTTGATTTCTACTACCAATAACAATATCCATATTTTCTAATTTATCTGCTAGAATAATTAGATTATCTAACGAATATGCTAAATCGCTATCTAAGTAACATATGTAATCACCGTTTGCAAAATTAACACCAGTTTTCACTGCATAACCTTTACCTTGATTAGGAGAGTAAGAAACACAACTAATATTATATTTGCACACATTACCTAGGACTTTAGTTAATATTTCTTGCGTTTTATCCGTAGAGCCATCATTTACAATAATAAATTCATAATTTGAATAGAGACTACAAAAGCCTATCACATGTCTCAAAGTTTTTTCAATACAACCTGCCTCATTATAGACAGGCATTATAACTGAAATTGTATTATTTTGTTTCATTTTAAATAAATCATTCAATTTTATCTTTGTAGTTCAGTACGCAAGCTACTCCATTTACTCAAAACTTCAGGTTTCGATATAAATTGCTTTTGTAGCAATATTACATCATCTTGAATATCTATAATTCCATATTTAGATTCATTAATCAATTTGTCTATAGATGAAGCAAAATTAACTAAATCAACTCGTTCATCTTGAAAGCTTTTTTGATAACGTAAATCACGCCATACATCGGCTAAAATAAAATCTACATACTTAATTTGTTTGAAATCATTTTCTATTTGTACATGGGGTAATCGTATAATTTCGCGACGAGTTGCTAAGTGTGGAAGTAAATAAGTTGTTGTAGACACACTTGAAGACGCAGGAATGTAATTCATCAACGCGCGAATGTGTCCTACATGTTCCCACTGACTTGTTAATGTAGTATACATCCAAGGGTTAAACGATTCAGGAATTAAAAAATAGAACGCGCGGTTTGGACTTGATGTAACAGTAAAAATCAGTGACAAGATTATACACCTGACCCACCATCGCCGTACAGAAGCATTAAACCTTTCTTGATTTTGTGACCACCAAATAATGGCGCCATAATAAATACCTGGCATCACAGTTAAAGCGTATCGGATATTTACACCTAGTGCGGATTTTCGCTCTTGCAGCAAAAGGACTAGTAGAGGAGGACTTGTTGTTATCCAAGCAGCAGGTGATATAGCAGGTACAAATAATAAAGGCAACCAGTGGTTGAGCATATATCGTACCCTTCGATCAAAAGGAGTAAGCAAGCTTTTGAAAAGTTCCACAGGGTGAGTTAGCATCCCCCACAACAGTTGTAAGGTACTAGGACTATTATTGCCAGGAACAAATTTACCAAAATATTCTCTTAAATATAATCGCGAGTTATCGTTGGAGAATAAAGCCATGACTTGATTAGTTACAATTGAAACATAGGCAAAACTAACTAAGCACAAAGCAATTCCCACGCGCGCGTGACGACGAGTATATATTAAATAAAGACCAAAACCAAATAAAGTTATTCCTGTGTCTTCACGGATTCCTAACGTTAAAGCTACAAATAACCAAAACCATGACCATTTGCGTTTTGCAAATGCCAGCAGCATACTAAATACAAACAACGGTATTTGACAATGTTCATAAAAGTTTGCAAACGTCGGCCCAATAACTGTATTGGCGCCAAAGTAACCAGCTACTATTAAAACAGCTATATTAGTCGGCAAATAATGACGAGCTAACGCATAAAGTACAAAACCCGCAGCAGCCATTAATGCAACCTGCAAAATAACCAAGGTGGCGCCTGTGGGAAATAAAGCGTATATTGGCAACCATAATATAAAATCTATAACAAAGTGCTGTCCTAGATGATTGTAAAAAACCTTGTGTATCTGACCATCGGCAATTACTGCGCTTGATTGACCTGATGATAGTGAACCTTGGAAGAAATGTCCGTGGATAGTATTCCAGAACAACTGGTCAAAAAGCGCTTGGTCATAGGAAGCATAGAAGCTATAAAAACGATGTAGTGCAAAAAAGGATACCAGTAGAAAAAAAATGCTTGCTAGTACGCATACAGTATGCCAGCCAGAAGTTTTATCCAGCGATATCTTCTTAATCGTGTTTATCAGCATGTTACAGTTCGTGTCTGTAAATTTAAATGCCTACATCAATAACATATTCAGAGGGTAAAAACAAGATTGCCACAACATCAATTATCTGATAGCAAGAATTTAGTTTTATTGCAAGCATATCAAAATGATTAAATTCAGACTTAAAACTTGAAATCAGAGTGGCAAAGTAAATTTGCTTATTTTAAAATAAACACTATATAAAGTATATAGTTAGCTCGCAAGAAAGATGCTGAAATCGACTTTATAAAGTTAAGCTTGACAGTATTTAGTTAAAATTCTTATAAAATCATGATAAATCAACAATCACAAAGTTTTATTGCTGTGATTAACCCTGAAATAGAAGCGTTTTCAGATGAGGGCAGTAATAATAATTATAAATCTAGCTATAAATATAATTGGTTCGACTGGTTTTGCTTATGGTATCCCCCTGGATGGTTAATTTTATTTAATCGTCATTGGCAACATTATCATTCTGACCCTGATGGTTGGAAGTGGTATGAGTATGGATTGTTTTTAATCCCTGGAGGATTTTACTTAGCGCTATTTATACGGTGGTTACGTCTGGGTTGTCGTCCACCTCGTAGCGAACAGACTGAGTTTAATCATCATTATCAACAAGCATTTCGTCAGGAAATACTAACACCGATTATAAAAAAGTATTTTCGTGCAGAATTAAAGCAAATTGAAAACTTACCAGCATCAGAACCTCTCATAGTAGTTATGAACCATGCGGGGATGTGTTTTCCTTGGGATTTTATAACTCTTGGGTATTTACTGAGCGAAACACGTAATTGGATAATAAAACCACTTGCTGGAGTTGCTTTATTTGAACATCCTTGGATAGTTTGGTGGTTACCTGTCGGATGGTCAAACGTTTTGGGTGGTGTACGTGCAGAATTTAAAGCGTTTGAAAGTGCTGTTCAGGAACGCAATGTAATTCTTTATGCTCCTGAAGGATTACGTGGACCGCAAAAAGGTTGGCAAAAACGTTATCAGCTACAAAACTTTGATATTAGTTTTACACAATTAAGTCAGCGCTATCAAGTTCCAATTCTTCCAGTGATTTGTATTGGCAGTGAGAATTTACATCCGTGGACTGTAAATATCAGAAAAATACAAAAACTGTTTAAACTACCTTTTTTGCCTATTTCTCCATTAATATTATTACTTGCTGTTTTCCCTTCGATGGGAGTTTGGGCAATGCGCGCGCGGTTACGTTATTATATTCAAAGTGTTGAAAAGGTTGATATAGAAAATCTTGACGATAGCCGTACAGAGGCATATCAAAAAGCGCAAGCATTGAGAGCAAAAATGCAAAACGTAATTAGTAAATATTTGTAATTGTATGGTAGCTATGCCACACCTACTTAAATACTACTTAAATACCAAAACGATAACCTTTACCATAAACAGTATGAATTAACTGTGTTTCTCCTGTTGCTTCGATTTTGCGACGCAGTAAGCGAATTAACGCTGCAATAACATTACTACTTGGTTGCTCATCGGAGTTCCAAAGATTTTCCATGATATGGGCGTGTGTAAGTAACTGCCCAGTATTTTCCATAAAATATTTTAATAGCTGACTTTCTTTTTCTGAAAGTTCAATTACTCTACCTTGACGGAAAGCGACTTGATTTTCGATATCTAATTCTAAATCTGCTACAGTTAAACGCGCTTCTCGGGATGTTTCTTGTACTTGTGTAGTTGATGAGCGTCGTAGCAGTGCCCGCACTCGTGCAAGTAACTCCCGCAGTTCAAACGGTTTGACTAAATAATCATCCGCACCTGCATCTAAACCTTGAACTCGGTCATCAAGTGTATCTTTTGCCGTGAGAAATAGTACAGGTGTTGTTTTACCTTGGCGCCGAAGTTCTTGGCAAATTTCCAAACCGTTTTTACCAGGCAACATCCAATCTAAAATCAATATGTCATAATTGCCACTCAGTGCTAAATTACTGCCATTTACTCCATCATAAGCAGCATCAATGTTATACCCTTCGCGCGTCAGTAATCGGCTCAAAGGGTCTGTCAATTCCACTTCGTCATCAACTAAAAGGATTTTCATAATTTTAGATTAGTCAAACTGCTGATAAACTGACAAATAACTGGCGCCGCTAGCAAGGGCGGATTAACAAATATCCTCAAACAGTGTTTAATATCTCGTAAACCCGCCCCAACAAAATATAAAATCGTATGATTACTGTTGCATTGCCAAAAGGTGGACTTTTAAAAGATAGCATTCGCTTATTGCAGGATGTTGGATTAGATTTTAGTGCTTTTTTAGACTCAGGGACTCGTCAATTACAACTTCCCGATGCAAGTGGCAAAGCTAAAGGGCTTTTAGTTAGGGCACAAGACGTTCCTGTATATGTAGAATACGGGCAGGCGCATTTAGGTATAGTTGGGTACGACGTATTACGTGAGAAAAAACCTAGTGTAGCTCACCTTGTCGATTTAAAATTTGGTTACTGTCGATTATCGGTAGCAGTTAAAGAATCAAGTCCTTACCGTTCAGCATTAGATTTGCCGGCAAACGGTCGAGTCGCATCAAAATACGTCAACTGCGCGCGTGAGTATTTCCAAAGTCTTGATTTACCAGTTGAAATCATTCCATTATCCGGTTCAGTAGAACTTGGACCCATCACAGGAATTTCCGAAGCCATCGTGGATATAGTATCGACCGGACGAACCTTATACGAAAACGGTTTAATTGAAATCGAGAGACTGTACGAAAGTACCGCGCGTTTAATAGCCCATCCATTAAGTTACCGTTTGAACGTAGGTAACATGGACGAGATAATCAGCAAAGCCCGCCACGTGATTACCGTAGGGGCGGGTTAACAAATACCCTATGTCTTGTAAGGGCGGGTTTACAGATATTTTATAACGGCGCTAAATATTTCGTGAACCCGCCCCTACGATATCCTCGTAAACCCGCCCCACCCAAGGCGCCAATATATATGGGACATGGCACGGGCGGGGACGCCCGTTCCACAAGAACCATCCCACAAAACCCACAATATAATAATGACGACCATTGATTTTGATACCAACCCAACAGTTCCGGTTCGCGAATACGATGAAATCGCGCGTATTGCTTTACCTGGTTACGAAGCAATGCATACAATGGCCTTGTCAATCTTGAAATCCCAACTTCCGAAAACCGCAAACCTATTAATAGTAGGCGCCGGCACAGGAATGGAAATCGTGCGATATAGTCAAGGCAACCCAGAATGGCACTTTATGGGCATAGACCCTAGTGCCAACATGCTTGAAATCGCGCGCAAAAAAATCCAATCCTCAAATATATCAGAACAGGTAACACTACACCAAAGCTACACCAACGATTTACCATCTACACCGTTGTATGATGCCGCTACATCGATTTTGGTAATGCATTTTATCCCTGATGAAGACAAGTTAGGTTTTTTACAAAGTATTGCCCAACGCTTAAAACAGGGGGCACCTTTTATTCTAGTTGATATATTCGGTGAAAAAGGTACTCCCGAATTTGAACGAACCCTTTCCTTCATGCAATCCTATTGGCAAGAAATGGGAAGAACGGAAGAAAATATACAGGAAATGATGACTACTATCAATAAAGGCGTTTATACAATTTCTGAAGCGCGCGTTTATGAATTACTACAACAAGCTGGTTTTACAAATGTAACAAAGTTTTACACAGGAATTTGGGTAGGTGGTTGGGTCGCTTATCATATGTGAGTAAGTGAAGCATTTAGTAGGGTGTGTCACGGCATGAAAAATCTTGACTGAAAACGAACAATCATCTGCCGTGACGCACCATCAAAGATTCAAATTGACCTGAAAACTATTGATTTTCCAGGGTTTAATTAATGACTCAGTATTAGGTAAAGGACGTTCTAACAAATCGACAGGCGCCTCGACCAAGATACCAAAATCACTGTGTAAATGCATTTGCGTCTCTTGACCATTACATTCATAACACCGAAGTATCCACGCATCAGAATCTTCGGCTTGTTTAAATGCCATTAAAACAAGATTTTCGCTTCCTAAATTCAAAAAGCTAAGACTATCTTGACCTGAATTCGAGTCAGATGTAATATCCTCACGCATAATAACTTGTAAGGGAGTATTTAATTCATACCCTTTTCGTACAGTTTGCGCTTCTTGCCAACTGCCCTGATGAGGATACACAGCATACGAAAATTCATGCATTCCTTTATCAGCTTCTGAGTCTGGCCATTCAGGACTTCGCAGCAAAGTTAGGCGAAGTTGAGACGGTGTGGCATCGTAGCCATATTTACAGTCGTTCAATAAACTAACACCCCCAGAATTTGAGGTTGTTAAGTCTGCCCATTTTAAGGCTGGTACTTCCCATTTGGCTTTTTCTTCGGGTGTTTGGGGTTTTGTAGTACGCTCAATGGCACCGCAAGGAATTTCATAAGTAGCAAAATCTGATTCAATAGTTACAGGAAAAGCAGCTTTAACTAAAACGTGACGTTCAAGCCAATTAACGCGCGTTGCTATTTTAAGATATTGCGAACCTTTATCTAAAATGTAATCTTGACAAAATTCAGAATTTCCAATAGTCCGAACTACACGTAAACGAGATTGAACTATACCTTTATCAAGCCATTCTATAGATTTTAACTGTGTAGGTGGTAAAGGGTGCTGTGCGTAATTCGGGTCTATATTCCAACCGTCCCAATATTGACCGCTATCTTCCCAGCTTTGGAGTTCATTTCCGGCGCCGCTAAGAATTTCTTTTTGATTAACTAGGTCGTATATACTATTTAAATCTCCAGTTTGCTCATTGACAACTACCCGTAAATATTTATTTTCTAGAGTAAATGTTTGAAAGTCAGGTGTACTATCACATGTACTTGGGCAAAGCCAGAAAATACGGTATCCAATAGAGGGTATGTTTTCGGCAAGGAATAGTATTTTAGACTTACTTAACTGTGAAGGTATAATTCTTTCTGAAGAATAAATTATTGCGCTGGGAAAAGATTCGGGCAAGTCTACGCTAACAACTTCAGTGCGTTCCCAGTTAAGCGAGTTAAAAACAAAAATAGGTTTAGCATCTTTTTGTGGAGGTGTGGGTAAAGGCGCCTGAAGTGCAATTGAATGTAAAGATTTGTGTAAAATCTCGGTTCCAACTTTTGAAACGAATTGCCATTGAGGTAGTGCGTCAGTGTAGACTTCGGTAATTGACGAACCAGGTAATATATCGTGGAACTGGTTGAATAATAATTTTTTCCAAGCAGTTTCTAGTTCCACTTTGGGATATTTTACTCCACAAGTAATATTTGCCCATGCTGCAAAAATTTCTGCCTCGTATAATAAAATTTCACTCTTTCGGTTGAAGCGTTTTTGGTCGCCATGTGTAGTGTAACAACCGCGATGAAATTCTAAATATAATTCATCATTCCATGTAGAGACGCGATTAATCGCGTCTCTACAGATATTGTGGATGTGACGTAAATAATTTTCAGCGGTGGTAAATTCTAATTTTGGGAAAAATTCAGATTTTTGCCAGCGTTGAGCAATTTCTAGCATATCGCGGGTGGGTCCACCACCGTGGTCGCCAACACCAGGAAGCCAAAGAGCATTACTAATACCTGTTTGAGTTTCCCACTCACAGCTATATGCTGCCATTTTTTCTGGGTCGATACCTTCCCCAATAAGTCCTGACATGTAACTAAATATCTCACTACCATCAGGAGAACGCCATATAAAGGCGCCATGTGGAAATTTGGTAGTGTCGTTCCACCGCAATTTCTGAGTAACAAAATATTCAATCCCAGCAGAAAGCATAAATTGCGGAAGTGTCCAGCAAAAGCCAAACGTATCGGGTACCCAAACAATAGGTGAGATTTTTCCAAATTTTTCTTGTGTGTAACGCTGTCCGTAAAGAAGTTGTCTAACTATTGACTCTCCAGAAATCAAATTTAAATCAGGTTCGACCCAAAACCCTCCTAAAACTTCCCATTTGCCAGTCTTAACAGTAGCTCGTATTTGAACAAATAAGTCAGGACGATTTTCTTCTACCCAAGCATACAAAGCGGGTGTTGAGTGACAAAAGACTAAATCAGGAAAATCTTGCTGTAATTTCAATACTGACTCAAAAGTGTTTTGTGCCGCGCGCCAAGTTTCTTCGACTTGCCATAACCATGCCATGTCTAGATGCGCGTGACCTAGGAGGTATATTGTTTTTGATTTTGGATCCCCCCAACCCCCCTTATTAAGCGGGGCTTTAAGAAATTCTTCCTTTGTGTTCTTTGTGTCTTTGTGGTTAAACTCTTTAACAGCTTCAGCTAAAACAGATAATTGTTCAGGTGCAAAAGTTTCCAAATATTGCTTGATAACAGCTATTTCCGAAGCAACAAAACCAGGGTCATTGGGACTGCCTGACTCAAAAACGAGATGCGAACGCATTAAGGCGCCCTTGTCGTGTGCCGGACTAATTAATCGTAGCGCTACAATAAATTCATCGCCGGCGCTTATTGCTTGTGATAGTAGAACTCGTGGCGAAAAGTCAAATAAATCTCCGGCTGCGACAAGTTTCCCGTTAACGTAAACTTGTACATCCTCTGCCCACCATACCAATGCCAAGCGCAGTGACTTTCCTTGTAGCGAATAAGTTGGTACTAAATGTTGGGGAACAACAATCTTCTGCGCTAACCATAGAATCCTGCGTCCTTTATCCCAAGCGATATGTCCTTTATCGTTGGTAGTGGTGCCGTTCCATTTAGATATATCTTCTTTGAAAACTTGACTCGCAGTCAAATTGTTTTGCGAATATCGCCAAGCACCTTGAACCGAGGTTTCACACAGCGCGCGCAAGTCGAGAATTGTAGTGATAATCGATTTTGTATCAATTGCAGGGGTTTGCGGTGTCATGTTTGGGTTAGTATATTGAGCGTCTTTAATAAAGATAAAGATTTCAACCTTAATACTAAGATGCTTTTTTTACACTCATGAAATGTAATGGTATTTTAAATTTTGGTTATAAAAGTTATTTAATACAGGTAGTATTGTTTCAGTTCAATCAACCAACCACACTTTTAAGTCGTTTATAGTTGCCACTTTCTTTCTCACCATGACTTCTAGTCGCTATCAAAGCAGGCTTTTTAACTTTTTTTCTCGTCAGTCACAGCGCTTCGGTGACTCGGTTGGACGCACCTGGCGCTCCTGTCGAGTTGCTGCTAATTGGTCGCTTGAAGCATTAGTTTATCCGATATTTTTACTTATCCAGAAAACCGTAAATTCTGCTGACAAACAACTTAGACCATCCTCGGCGCCGCAACAGCACCTTAATTCAGACGGTAACTTGATCTTGGACAATAGTACTCCTGAATGCGATACAGCAATTGTCCATATGCTGGAAATTGTAAAGAAATTACCATCGCGTCATGAAAATAGCTTAAACCCTGTTGCAGAAAAATTGGATTACGTAAGATATCACCAGCAGTTGGAAATAGATGATACAGTAAAAGCGTATTTACCAACTGTACGCGGAATTGCTACACAATTGGGTAATAAGCATATAGTGCTTGTAACTACAGATAATAAAGTTCTTGATATACTGACTTTGAAACAGCAGCAAAAATTACAAGATAGAATTATTGCCGAGATGTCAGAATATTGGCGCTTGTGGCATTTATCTAGTAAACAAGTAGAATCCAAAAATCTATTACCAGAGATAGAGCTATTATTGTATAAGTTAACGGGCGGGAATACAACACCCGAAGCTTCTGAGGCACCCTCATCAGAAGAAATCAACACACTATCATCTGCACAAGCATATTTATCTGGTTTGGATGCTTTGATAGCTCGTCTTGAATCCATTGTATCTACGGTAAGGACAACTAATCAAATTAATCAATACAATATTCAGAACCATACACCTCAAAATACTACTAGCCCAATAACTCATGTTCGCACGGTCATGAGTGCAGCAATTAATCGCTTATTTAATAAATTTACAATAAATCAGTATAGAGAAGTCGTAAATAAGCAAGGACAAATCAAAGCAACCGCAACATTACCGAAATTGAGACAGTCAACAAATGAAACTGAAGACCTATGGTTAACATTTGACGATTTGTTTGGAGAAGAACTGCAAGCACCTGGAAATCATTCGTCTGTCACTAACCACTACCCAAGATTATTAAATCCATATAAAGCGAAAGAACAACCAGCAGGCAAGCAAAAAATAAGCCAAACAATCTCTTTAGGTATCGAGCGGCACATTCCAAGAGTATCTTCATTAAGCAAAGAGAGTATAATGAGCAAACTGTTTGACTCAACAGGTACAATAGCCCAAAACCCAAAAAAATCTGCTGTGTCTCAAGACGAGTCAAGTATTGTAATTTCTAATAGAGCTGATAGCGTTACGATAAAACAGGGTCATCAAGCACAAGCAGAGGATAAACCTGAGTTTGTTGAAATCTTGGCTACGAACGTTGGATATGAAAAACATATCTTAGAAAGGATTTTGGAATGGTTAGACAATTTAATGTTGTGGTTAGAGGACCAATTTGTAAGAATACTTAAATTAATTCAGCAAATCTTCGCGTAATATTATAAGTTAAACAAATATGCAACTGACTCTTGACGTATATTGCCCCTATGTTTTTTCCTAACATGCCTATACAAGTCCTTTCGATATGCAATGACTTAATAGAGTCGCGTTAATTTATGCAAGGGGTAGAATGTATTTTAATGCTTTTCTACTGAGATTCTCAATCTACTTGCGTAATAATATGTGAATGCAGTATTATAAATAACTTTGACAATTTAAAGAGAAAAGCATTGTTCAATGTAACAATAACAATGCTTATTTCGTCTACAATGATGAGATTGTAACATGAGTGATACTACTACATCGACTCCAGCATCAACAGAACCAGCAGCAACACCGCTATCTCAACCGATTCCACAGCCAACCCAACCACAGCAGTATCGAGCAATAGGCTTATTGTGGGGAAAATATACCCCTAGTGCCGAAGAAATTAACAAGGGGATATTGCTTGCAACCGACGGTACAATCATAGACGCGGTTGTTAAGGGTAAAGTACTTGGTTTGGTAAAATCGTCAATTGTCGATTTGGAGAAAGAGCATTTGTGGGTAGTTTACCCAAAAACCCCTAAAGAAGAATCTCCGATACCTCTACATGTACAAATAGCAGGTATTTGGGAACCAGAAACGCTGCACCCAGAGTTGGAAAAAACAGAATTACTGTATAAAGCGGATGAATTCTCTATACAAGGGGAAGTAGTTTTTCAAGAAAACCAACAAGGCTTAATAGTAGTTAAGATACAACGAGCCGCGCTTCAACCTGATGATGTACCAAAATACTTCAAGTTGAAATTGCTGGGATATTTACCACCCAAAGCTGCAAAAAACTTTTGGGAGTTCAAGGTTAAACGTGTGGGTACAGATTTAGTTATTCAGTCAGCGGAAAATATTGCATCCCTGGCGCCTCCTGGTAGACCTGGAGGTCGTAGACCTTTTGATAAAAATAAACCAGGAGGTTATCGTCGCTCGGATGGCGGCTCAAGAAAACCTTTCCCTAAAAGAGATGCAGGTGGGTCTAGTGGTCCAACACAACCACCTGTCCTCAAAAAACCACAGCCTTAGAATAAAAAAAAGAACGGTTAGCAGCAGTAATTATAAGTAGCACCCATTCCTAGGTATGCCTAAACCAAAATCAAAATCAAACAAAGATTCCTCTCAACCGGAAACTCCTTCTGCACCAGAACAGCAACTGTTGAGTATTAAACCGAAAAGACCTCAGCAGGATTTATTGGTTGATGCGGATAAAATCGCCGAAAAAACCAGTGTGCAACCAGTTGAACAAAGATTATTAGGTATCAAACCTAAAAAAACTGAAGAAGTTGCACCGTCTGAAACTTCTCTTGATGAGCAAACTCAAGTAGTTAAACCACCCGTTGAAAGGCGCCTTGAGTCGAAAGCTCCAGAAGTTACACCACTGTATGAAAAACGGATTTTGCCAGTCAACGCTGAAAACCAAGAAGACAAACTGCAAAAACCAGCATTTCAGAAACCGCAGCTTAAAAAGCCGCAACCACCTCCATACAAAAACTTAGAAGAAGTAACCACAAGCAGTGGAGAAACATTTGTTGTTGGAGAGCAGGTAAAAGTTACAACTGCAAATTACGGTGAGTATAGTGTAGCGATTAAATTTATATATGAAGCTGCTGATGGCAGCGTTTGGGCTAGTTATTCGCATACAAACAAAGAGCAAAGACATCCTTGGCGATGGGGATGCTGTCGAGTAGATTTACTTAAGAAAGAGTTGAACGAATGATGTAAAAGATACTTTATCGCTGCTCCACACCCCCAACCACTGGCTTAACCTCAGTCGGATCAGAGAATGGGTCGGTACCACCTGTCCAGTTGAAGTCACTAATGCGGAAACTAATACCCCCTAGTTCTTGAACTGGATTGTAACGTAGTGTAATACCGTAAGTGCGACGACTATACTCTAAGGAATATTCGGTACTAAGACTTTGCCCATTATCAAGGTTGATTGAGGTTTGGAAACCAAGTCGAAATGGTCCATAAATTTGTTGAACTACACCAAGGTTTATGACTGTGTTATCAACTGAACGGTCAAATAGAAACGGCGATAACCCGTTATTTAAACCTTGAGTATAGCTAACATTAAAGGCTGTGTAGTCTAAGAAGGGCTTAGAAAAATTGCCAAATTGTCCTTGTATACCAGCGGTAGCAAGTAAAGTGCTTTGATTATCACCACTGGTATAAAAGCTAGTTGTAGCATTGAGTTCACCGTAAGCACTTATATAAGGTACAAGTGGGTTAGGTGTATAGCGCAATCCTTGAGTTGGAGTTGCTGGTAATGCTTTTCCTCTCCACAAAGGTACACCACCAAAGAGTCTGGCATTAGTTTGAAAGCGACCTAAAGAAATTCGATCATTATCGCGTCTAATTGCCAGAAGGTCTGACCTATCTGTATTTGCATCAATATATTGAGCGCTAGCTTGGTACGTCAAGTTAATACCGCTTCTACCTAAAGGTATAATCGGAGATAAAAGTACACCTCCTAAGCTGCTTTGCACTCGTTGAAAACCAAGCGTTCCGTTATAAAATCTGTCGCGGTAACTGTATTCTAAATTAAGAACGTGAGGTCTTTGGGCGCCAAGTGCTTGTTGATATCGTAAATTAGCCCGAAAAGTATCCTCAATTTTACTAAAGTCTAAAGTCTCGAATGTGGCATTCCCTTCAAAACGACTTGTTGGACTAAGTATAGAATTAAGTCTAGTTCTCAAACCAAATAACGAAGCCACATTATCACTACCAGTTACTGCCTTTTGGGCATAAAATTGCGGTGTCAGTGTGAAACTAGTTGTGTCAGTACTAAACGGTTCAAAGCTTCGCTCGAAAAACAAACCACCACGTTGTTCGCCATCATATCCAATCGACGCAATTACTGGTGTAACATCGCGTTCTCTACGGTCAATTACTTGCTCATCTCTAGGAATTGGTAAAGTTGTTCGCTGGTCAAAAACCAACCGCTGTCCTTGTGTTTTAATCCTGTCTCGCTGTGGTGCTTCTCGCGTCAGTGTCAATTTATCCGCACGCACTTCAAGTTCAGGTGGGGAAAACGGGTCATTTGTTAATTTGACATCACGCGCTTGCAAACCGCGCGGATAAAAGCTAATTTGTGCGGCTTCAAACCGTACTCGTCGCACTTGTCCACCTTGTGGTAGACCTTGAATATTAGCTGCATTCGCATTACTCCCAACACCAACATTAATTCCTCCAGGACTTCCAACACCTGTTATCGGTTGATTTTGACGAATGCGGTCGCTCAAAGGTCGTTTTTGCACTCCAAGTGATGCACTCGTTGCTGTACCTGGTTGAGCAAATGCGAAGTCAGTTCCAGCAGTTGGAATAAAAATTTCACCACTACCGCGTTCAAGTTCGCCGTCATCTTGGACAAAATTATACGTAAATCGCTGTCCTCGCAGCACTTGATCACCGCGCGTTAATGCCACGTTGCCATCACCAACCGCGATTAAATTATCTAAATTTACCTGCAAGCGGTCAGCATCAACTACTGCCCCATCAAACCTGACAACTACATTACCCTCAGCGGTTACAACTCGACGTTGTTCGTCATACTCTTGACGGTCGGCAACTACTTCTATGACTCTCCGCGTGGTTTGTGGCGCCTGAGTTGGTGTTTGGGTTGGTGTTTGGGTTGGTTGTGGCGCCTGGGTTGGTATTTGAATTGGTGTTTGGGTTGGTTGTGGCGCCTGGGTTGGTATTTGAATTGTTTGTGGCGCCTGCGATGGAGATGTTGGTATTGTTTGATTATCTTGACGCGACTTGAATTCGATTATTGAAGGCGAACTCGGATTTTGCGCGTAAAACTCCATCTTTATAGGTGGCTGACTCGATGGAAATGTGCCACTTGAAACATTATTACTGCCAGTATTATTTGATTGTAACGGTTTTGCTAATTGTTTTACTAATGCCTCTACTTGAGGTTGTGATAAATTACGGCTTTTAGAAACGGTTTGATTAACTTCTTGATTAACTCCTGGCTGCACAGAAGTAGCTGTTGTATTATTTTCTTTACTTATATTATTTTGCTGTACAGAATACCCAACTTCTAACCCAGACCCTAGTGCTGCTGCACCTTGTGATGTAGATTCTTTAGTCAGTTCAGGTGGGAATTTTTCTGGTAGAGTTGGTATGCTTGGGGTTTCTGCGACTAAACGGGTAGAAGTCCCCGTCACGAGCGAAGATGATTGTGCTTTAGGAGATGATTTTAATTGTTTTTTTGTACTATGGTCATTATTATCATTAAGCGCGACTTCAACTGGCGCCGTAGCAGTACTGGTATTTTGACTGGTAGTACTTGATAAATTTTGAATAGCAGGTTGCGAAGGCGGCAGAACTGGATGGAGCATATAGCATACGTAAGCTTATAGATAGTCAAATATAAGCCGGAAGTACAACACGAAGAGAGCGTGTTTAATCTTCCGACATGAACGACTTTTACATTTGCTACCGCGACAAAGGGCAAGCCGCCTAGTTGATCAGGCAGTGCCGTAGGCGGTTCACCCAACTTAAAATAGCATCCTTCGTAGTTGATACATGATTTAAGTTGGTTAAATTCGTGTCCACCTTACGGCAGCAGGGAAGCGCATCATATGCTAAAACGAGACATCGTGTTGCTTAAGATACGGTGACCCTTGATTAATTATCGAGTATTACTCGAAATCCCGGCGTCCGGGGTTGCGAGAAGGGTCATTCGATAAGAATCCAAACACGAAAAGCAGTACAAAGAAAGTAACAACAATATAAACAACGATTTTTAAAGTCAACATGAGAGATTCCTTCGGATATGCGGCAGTTGCTGATTTTTACTGCGATGCAGAAAAAGATAGCTTCTTTATCTTACCGAAATCTCTGCTACTTTTGTTGCTTATGACTCATTGATTAACGAAGATAAAGCGTGAATAAATGACCCTTCAACTTGATGTGCTTGCATTCATTAAGTCTAATTTTTCGTCATACTAAGAAAAATTAGGTACCAAAACGAATCATAATGGACTCATAACTATGTTGACGCTTTACTCGTTAAAGATGTTTCCACTATTGAGCGCTTTTTGCTTGCCATTAAACAGCTTTACCACTGCCAATTAAATAAAGTAGTGCCATACGAACAGCAACACCGCTAGTGACTTGGGTTTGAATTAAACTAAATTCTGGGTCATCCATTAAATCCGAGCTAATTTCGACACCACGGTTAACAGGGCCCGGATGCAATACTTTCACATTTGGCTTACACCACTTCAGTTTTGAGCGCGTGATTCCAAACATCTGGTGGTATTCACGCAAACTCGGTAATAAATGTGCGGTCATACGTTCTTTTTGTAGACGCAATGTCATTACAAAGTCAGCATCGCGCAGTGCCGGCTCAAGGCGCCAATGTATAAATAATTTGCGTTGCCCATTCAACCCACTTACTTCACCATCATTAACAAACTCAGTAAATAAATTGGGTAAAAGTGTTGGGGGTGCTGCAAGATGAACCTCGGCGCCGCTAGCAGTTAAACTCCAAATATTCGAGCGCGCGACTCGTGAGTGTAAAATATCGCCAACTATAGCGATTTTTTTATCTTTTAAAAGTTCGAGTCGGGGTTGAAGCGGGTCAATAAGGCTACAAATTGTAAATAAATCGAGCAAACCTTGAGATGGATGTTCGTGTTGACCATCACCAGCATTTAAGACACTAACACGTTCACCAAGACGATCCATTTCTAGAGCTACAGCATTTGGGACTCCAGCACTAGTATGACGAATCACCATTATGTCACATCCCATTGCCAAATAAGTTTTAGCAGTATCGAGAATAGTTTCTCCCTTTGTCATCGAAGAAGTGGCGCTTGTAAAATTGAGCGTATCAGCAGATAAACGTTTTGCAGCGAGTTCAAAACTGCTACGGGTGCGAGTTGATGGCTCAAAAAACAGATTCGCTACTACTTGTCCCTGCAAAGTTGGAACTTTTTTCGTTCGACGCGATAAAACTTCCTGGAAACTAGCAGCAGTTTGTAATACTGCATCGTATTCAGCAGGAGTAAAATCTGCTAGAGAGAGAATGTGATGTCGATTCCAAGTGCTAGTAGGCATAAATACAGCTAAAGCAATATTAATTCAAAAAGCTTTCTTGAAGTAGTAAAGCAAATAAATTTATCTTAGTTAACAATCTTACATGTGTTGGGTAACTATTGGTTAATGTCATTTACCACAGAGACTTCTAGGGCACAGAGACTGTACAGAGAATTTTTAAATATCGGCGCCAATCTAGCAAAATTATAATTTGTTTACTTAAGATAACTATTTAGAATACTAAAAGTAATTATTATTACTTAAATTATTACTTACTAAGTATTTATCGCAAAAAAAGCGCTATTTTATAAACAAAATTTTGTGATTAGCGTATTTTTTATACATTACCTCAAATCTCTATATTTGGTACTACTGGTTAACTTAATCGGTAGTACTACTAGTGGTCTGTGTCATTAATTCTGGGGTGTAGGCGCCAATAGTAAGTGCGGCAAAAGCCACCATACAACGCCCCAAAACTTATGACACGGACTACTAGTGGTTCATGTCATTAATTTTGGGCGGTACGTAGTAGCGAGGAGAGCGCATCAAAAATATTAATTTAGAGGGCTAAGGCCCAACTACGAACCTATCAAAACTTATGACACGGACTACTAGTGGTTTGTGTCATTAATTTTGGTAGGTACGTAGTAGCGAGGAGAGCGCGTCAAAAATCTTAATTTAGAGGGCTAAAGCCCAACTACGAACTCCCCAAAACTATTGATACAGACCACTAGTAGTCCATGTCATTAATTTTGGGGTGTTGGAAAAAAGAACCACAAAGGCACAAAGGACACAAAGGAAGAATTATTAAGAAGTACACCTACCAAAACTTATGACATGAACCACTAGCTTAATTGACTTTGCACGGGGAGTTTTATCTCAATGCTTTAAATGAAGAACATTTAAAGCGAAAGAAATTAGCGACAGGAAAATCATAAATCCAATTGCGTCGAGCATCGTAGTTACGAGAGGTCCACTAATTAATGCTGGGTCTAGTTTAAGTCGCTTCAACCCCATTGGTAAAAACGTCCCTAACGTCACAGCGACAAGAGTATTAGTTGCCATAACCATTCCCGCAACGACTCCAACCCAGCGTTCATTGGGAGATGCCCAAATCATTGACAGCAGTACCATTGTTGTACCTAATGCTAAGGCGGTTCCCAGACCTGCTGTTAGTTCTTTCTTAAGAATCTTTAGAGTGTCTTTAGGAGTAACTTCTCCAATTCCAAGTCCTCGAATTGTTACTGTCAGAGCTTGAACTCCAACTGTGCCACCTGTGTTCGAGAATAATGGCATAATTACAGCTAGCAATGGTACTGATGCAATTACTGGTTGAAAGGGGGCAATTGCACTTGAGGCGCCAATGTACAATCCCATAATCGCCAAAAGCCAGGGTAAGCGCTTACGAATTGTCATTAAAGGAGGCGCCAAAGCACCATCATCACCACCACTCACACCCGCTAACTTTTGAATATCCTCGGTTGCTTCTTCTTCCAAGATATCAATCACGTCGTCAATCGTAATAATACCTACGAGTCGTTCTTCGCGGTCAACTACGGGTATAGCTATCAAGTCATAGCGCTTCATAATCCGCGCGACTTCTTCTTGGGGAGTCTCGGTCTGAACTTTAATAACTCTATCGCTAGCAATTTCCCGAATTAGAACATCGGGAAAAGTGAACAATAACTGCCGCAATGACACAACTCGGACTAGTTTACGGTTGTTGTCGGTGACGTAAGCATAGTAAATCGTTTCTTTGTCTTCGTCTTGGCGCCGAATCTTGCTTAAAGCTTCACCAATTGTTAACCCTTCACGTAACCAAACATACTCGGTCGTCATTACCCGTCCAGCAGTTCCTTCTGGGTATCCAAGAAGAGTCGCAGTTGCTTGCCGTTGTTCAGTACTAAGCTGTTGCAGTAACCGCTTTACAACTTTCGCTGGTAGCTCATCAAATAATTCCGCACGGTCATCCGGACTCATTTCCTCAACAAGTTGTACCACAGTCGCATCATGCAAAGAGTCAATAAGTTCTTCTTGCACCTCTGGAGGTAAATATTCAAAAACATCAATTGCTTGACTTTTATTGAGCAAACGAAAAGCTATCGCACGATCTTTTTCAGGTAGTTGCGCGATGTAATCGCCTACATCGACTGGTTGTAAACGATTCAATTCATGCTTGAGCTGGTTCAAATCAGCAATGTCAACTACTGAATTGCGAGCATCTTCTAAAAGCATATTTACCTCCTTATATCTCCCCCGCGCTGGGAGATAGTTCTCGCCAGCTTAGAGGAGGGTTGTACTGCCATCTTGCGGACTTTTGTCCATAAATCCTTAAGAAATCAACATCGATATCCAAATGGGCATCGCTAAGTAACAATACTAGCCCGAAATAGTAAAATCCGGTAGATACTTTTTTTCTGACAAATAACATTCATGCATGGCGCCACATATGGCGAATGCTCTACCCTGACATGTATTGGAGTTGAGTAAATTCTACTACTATCATCTTTTGTGTCAAGCGAGCTGAGGGATTAATTTTTGAAATCTAGCCAACTTAGATGCGCCAATATACAAGCTACTAGCCCAAATGCCATCCAAAGTTCAGGTAAGTGAAAATACCGTATCTTCTTGAATCATCAGTACGATTAGGCAAATCGGCATGATTCAGTATTAACTACCAAATCTGAACCATTATTTTCAGTCGTTAAGATAATTTAATCGAGTTTTGGTACGTTTAGGCATCTCAAATTTGATAGGTTTACTACTATTCCATAGAGGGGTTGACATGAAAAACTGGTAAACTCCTTGAAATAATAATCAATTGTTGCGGCGCCTATATAATTCGCGTTTCTGACGAGAAAAACCTGCTTTTAACGCGCTTTTAATGCATCGACAAGCGTGAATTTATAGGATAGCAGATTTATTCACTGAGTCAAACTATTTTTACAAAAAAGCAATCAAAAATAATTTAAGTTCTATTTTATACAAGTAAACCTCCTATTAATAAAATAAGAGGGCTGTTAAAGAACCATGCAAACTTGAGATTATTCTGTGTAATTAAATTTCGTGGTAAAGATAATTACTACTATAGCAGAGTGGATTCCAAAATAGATTAAGAGAGATTTTAAAAAGTGTTAACTAACATCAAATTACAAACAAAATTTTTTACCAGGACGGGAGCAAAAATCTTAGAAATTGGGAATATAAGTCGATAACCTGTAATGAAAACGAAGATTTTACATAGAAACCCGTTTCTTTACGTAAGTCACATTTACTTTGCTGTAAAGATTTCAATAAATATGTATAAGTTCTATATAGTAGATATACTGTGTCAATAAGCGTATTTTAAATATATCGACTTAAGCGGTATTGACAGGACATAATAAAGTTAACGCTTAATCCTGTAGCAAAGAAGGCGCCATGTGAGCGGAACATGTAACATAGGTTTACATCATGAAGAAAGTAACAGCTACAGGATTAAGTTCCTTTCCGGTTATTCCCGTATTACTTATGAAAACTGCCAGCCATCTGCAAACTCGCCTTGAATATTATTATCAGCAAATCAAGACAATTATTCTGAATCGTCAAAATCCAATTACAGGTTTGCTGCCAGCAAGCACGGCAATTACTGCTCATGGTGATTATACCGATGCATGGGTGCGCGATAATGTTTATAGTATTTTGGCGGTTTGGGGTTTGGGGTTAGCGTATCGCAAGCTCGATGACGATAACGGACGCACTTATGAACTTGAATTTAGTACGGTTAAGTTGATGCGTGGGTTGTTGTTTGCGATGATGCGACAAGCACATAAAGTTGAACAATTTAAATATACTCAGTCGCCGCTAGACGCATTGCACGCAAAGTATAATACCAGTACTGGAGATGTAGTAGTTGGTGATAACGAGTGGGGACACCTGCAACTTGATGCAACATCGATATTTTTGTTGATGCTAGCGCAAATGACCGCATCAGGGTTACAGATAATTTACACGCTTGATGAAGTAAATTTTGTTCAGAATTTGGTTTACTACATTGGACGCGCGTACCGTACACCTGACTATGGGATTTGGGAACGGGGTAATAAAATCAATCATGGTAATGCTGAATTAAATGCTAGTTCGATAGGAATGGCGAAAGCTGCCTTAGAAGCAATAAACGGACTTGACTTATTTGGTGTCAAAGGTTCCCAAGCGTCTGTAATTCACGCGCTACCCGATGAAATCGCACGTACTCGTATTACATTAGAATCGTTATTACCGCGCGAGTCAGCTTCTAAAGAGATTGACGCAGCATTACTAAGCGTGATTAGTTTTCCAGCTTTTGCTGTAGAAAATTTAGATTTACGCGACCGGACTCGTAACGATATTATCAATAAGCTCGCAGGTAAGTATGGCTGTAAGCGTTTCCTGCGCGATGGACATCAAACGGTTTTAGAAGACAGCCACCGTTTATATTATGAACCTTGGGAGTTGAAGCAGTTTGAAAATATTGAGTGCGAATGGCCTCTATTTTTCACTTATCTTGTTTTGGATGGGTTATTTAGAGGTGATAAAGAGCAAGTTCAATTTTATTTGAGTAGTTTGGATAGTTTGTTAGTTGAGCGAGATGGCATTAAGTTACTGCCAGAGCTTTACTATGTACCTCAAGAAAATATCGAAGCTGAAAAAGCACGACCACAGTCACAGCATCGTTTGCCAAACGAGAATGTTCCCTTAGTTTGGGCGCAAAGCTTGTACTATTTGGGTAAACTTCTTAACGAAGGATTTATTGCAGTCGGTGATATTGACCCGTTGGGTAGACACTTGACAATGGGTAAACATCGAGAAGCGCTTGTCCAGATAGCTTTACTTGCTTCAGATGAGGACTTGCAGGACAAACTCAAAGTTTACGGAATTGAGACGCAAACGCCAAAACAAGTGGCGCCAACACAAGTTCGCGAATCGGAAGATTTGATACCAATTTATACACAAGTAGGACGTAACGATAAGCTCGCCTTAACTGGGCGCCCACCACGTCGTCCTCGTAGTTTAACAACTTCGCGCTTTTTCCGTCTCAACAGTGAGATGGTAGTATTTTTACCCTCTTTCTTAGACTCACAGCAATTTTACTTAACTTTAGATTACCATTTTTTGGTAGACCAATTCCGCAGTGAACTAGCTTACATACAAAAATACTGGAATGACTTAGGGCGCCCAACTTTAACATTAATGTTGACGCACACAATGTTAGAAGTAGGGAGTGAAGCATTACTCGAATTAATGCAAGAACTAAGAGAGGGTGTTTGTAATGGAGTCAAGGTTAAGCTCGGAAAACTCAACCAATTGACATTAACAGGCGCCATTGAGCGTATTGATTATCTACAAGACTTTGATTTTTTGCATTCCTCCGTCCAAAACGCCTTACCGCGTTGTACTTACCTAACGTTTAGCCTTGATAAAAATTTGCAGTTGGGAAACACGCAAGAATTTCAAATGGAGTACGAAGCAAATATAGAAAAACTGCTATCGTGCTTACAGTCGTCACAAAATATCTACGAGCAAATCGAGTTATTGCAAACTCTTACTAATTTAAAGGGACTTGAATTTGATACTGGGTTTGGAGGTGATAATAAACCCGTCAGCGTTGGCAACTTACTTGATGAAGTTTATACAAAAGCTGCTGAGTTAGGATTATGGGCAGTAGTTAGAGGTGCTGCGGGGTTGCGGCAAATGGCGGATATTAGCTTATCAGATGTGGTAACAAGTCTGATTGTGCGTGGTAAGCAAATTGCAGTAGGGAAAGCATACAGCGAAGACTCACTAATCACAGTTCCTTTATCTCACAGCGAAATTGTTGAGAAAATCAATAATTTCTGTCGTGAGGATATTCGTGATAGAGTGCTTACTCAGGAAATTTTGATATACCTGAGTAATTTAATTAAATCTGAACCTGAATTATTCAAAGGTTTGTTAACAGTTCGTGTGGGGTATATGATTTTACTACTAACAAGTGAAATCGCACGAGAGTTAAATGTTACTCAAGATGAAGCATACGAGCAGCTAATGCGGTTATCACCATTTGAAATTAAAAGTAAACTCAGAGAGGTGATGCTCGAATATTCTGGAATGAGTAATGTATTACGTCAGCAAGAATCATTACACGTTAAACAAAAAGAAAGCGAAATTAAGTGGTTAGCAGTATCACCAATAACTGAAGAAATTGAACCTCCTGAAGGTGGTTGGCGCCGTTTCCGTAAAGCTGAAGGTTCAACTGGACGAGTGCCAAAAGACTTTTATAAACAAGTCTGGTCGATAATGCAGCACTGTAAAGGTGTGGTTATTGGCGATAAACTCGAACGTCGCAACCGTTTGGATAGCGACGTTATGCTAGCAGAAATGACGGCAGGAGAGAAAAACTTTGCACTACGGGTTGAGCATTTGCTTAATAAAATAGAGTCTCCTGAATACCGTCAAGTTTGTATTGAGTCACTAATCGAATTAGGCGCCATTGCATCAGAAAACCCCGATTTACAAATCGAAGACTACATAGTTTTAGATGTATTAATTGGTCATGCTGTTAGGTTAGCTTGGTTGGAAATACGACCAGAACGCGGGGATAAATATGACGAAGATAAAGCATCTGCTTGGCGCTCGTTTTACAGTACTTCGCCAAGAGAATGTGCAGGTTACATACTTAAAGCATTTAGATTCTTAACTCAATTTGCTGAACCAGTTCCTGTTTGATCCCCCAACCCCCCGTGTGGAAGGGAGGGTTTTGTAGCACAGGCCAAGGCGCCTGTGCAGTGTACGCTTGTATGGTGGGCAATGCCCACCTTACCATAGAGGAAAAGTTTATGATAGATAATTTCGATAAAAACAAGATATTTATATAACGAACCGCAAAGGCGCAAAGGTCGCAAAGAAAAAGCCCTGTTAAGAACAAATATCAGATTTGATTTGAAATTCCTCATAAGCTTTGTTAATTGCCTGCATTACATCTCTTGCTTTTGCAGTTGCATTAATATCTGGATGATAATGTCGAGCCAAGTAACGGTATGCTTGTTTGACCTCAGTTGCACAAGCGTTTTTTTCTACATACAAAATTTCCCACCATTCACCGCACAGCAAAGGTTCAGTTACTAACTTATTCTTGCCTACATAATTCCAGATTATAAGAGTACCATTTTTTCCACCACTTACTAATGTATTTCCGTTAGGACTAAAAGCAACTGCGTTACACCCTGCTAAGTTTTGTAATAGTTCACCTGTCGCTAAATTGCAAAGTTCGACACTATTATTACCAGCACTAGCAAGGGTTGTTCCATCAGGACTAACTGCAAGCGACATGATGCTAGCTTGATGCACTGTTAGGTTTCTTAATAACTGACCTGTTGCTAAACTCCACATTTTAATTGTAGAGTCGGCGCCACCACTAATCAAAGTTTTACCATCAGAACTAATTACAACTGCTTGAACTGCTGCTAAATGTCCAGTTAATACTTGTGGTTGCCCTAAAGCGTCTATATTCCATAGTCGGATAGTTTTGTCAGCGCCACCACTAGCAACAATTTTACTGTCAGGGCTAAAAGTAACAGATAAAACAGCTTCTAAATGTCCGTTTAAAGTGCGTTTTAACTCTTTTGAGTAACGTCCCCAAAGCCGAATAGTTTTATCAGTACTAGCACTAGCAATGATTCTATTATCTGGACTAAAGGCAATTGAGGAAACAAAACCATTATGGCTAACAGGAGAATCTGAATAATACGCAGAACTAGAATAATTAAATATACCAAGATATTTTTTTGTCTCTAAGTGCCAACTACTAATTTTGCGGTCTACACAACCACTGGCAAACATTTTATTATCAGGACTAATAGCAACAGATAAAACGGCGCCTGCTTGCCCAGTAAAAGAATAAAGCTTTTTGCCTGTTTTTATATCCCACTCACAAACGCTTCTATCATCACTAGCACTGACAATCCTTTTACCATCAGGACTTATTGCGATTGCATTTACTGCTGCAGTATGTCCTTTTAAAGTATGTACGCATTTCCAAATATCTGATGGCGCCTGAGTAAATGATTTGATTTGTCCACAACTTGCTTTCGGTGTTTCTACTTGTTTATGGCATTTAGCTTTTAACGCTTGTAACTCGTCTTCAACTTCGTCATCGGCAAATTTCTGATTTAAATCTTCCCCAGATAGAAAAGCTTCTAATTCTAGAAATGCGGTTGAATAAGCTTCCATCTCCAGAACTTTTTCTTCCATACGGTCAAAAAGTTGTGTAGGAGTTTCAGAATATTCATCATTTAACATTTTGGCCACACCATAGGCAGCAAGTCCAACAACTGCACCAACTCCTGCCATTGGCGCCGCACCAATACCAAATGCCAAACCAATTTTAGGTGCAACTAATCCCATTCCACCTACAAAACTCGAAACTGCTACTCCACCAACGGCACCAACACCCATCGCACTCCAAGCTTTAACATCTCCATCTACTATTGCTTTAAAAGCACCATAAGTTGCGGCGCCAGCAACTGTACCAGCACCAATAACAGGAGTGGCGCCAATACCTACTGCACCAAATGCTCCTGCTAAACCCATTCCACCAACTGTTGCTGAAACTCCTGCACCCGCAACGGCGCCTGTAGTAATGAATCCTACGCCTGTTTGATTAGAAGGCGCCGATTTTAACTTTTTCATAATTCATATTCTTGGTAATTAATATTACATTCACGATAAGCTTTATGAAATTTAATCAACCAGATATATCTAATAAAGTTTTTATTAACGTTTGTAAATTTTATATAAAGACCTTGCACCACTTACTTTTCAACTTATTTTCTTAGCTTTGTAGTTGTATAAAGTCAGACAATCTAGTCTTATTGAGTATATTTTATATCAATTTTTAGCACAATAAATATTTACATTAACATTTAGTATAAATGAACATAACTTAATTTGTATGGTTTAATAATCGTGTAATAAGTCAAATAAGTTCATCCAGGCATCTACTTTTTACATGAAACGCGACACTATTTTTTACGAACTATTTCAGGAGTTCCCAAATATATTCTTTGAGTTAATAGGTGAAACGAACGCGAACCCTAATATTTACAATTTTAAAAGCCAGGAAATTAAACGAAGGGGTTTTCGGCTAGATGGAATCTTTGTCCCTCCAAAAGGGAATCGTAATCAACCAACTTATTTTCTTGAAGTCCAATGCTATAAAGACCTAAAGTTTTATGTAAGATTCTTGACGAGTATCATACTTTTCTTTAATCAATACCCCCCATACAGCCCTGATTGGTATGCTATAGTTATATTTGACACCCACAAACACGATGTTAGCTGCCCTGGATACTTGAATGCACTCGAACAAGCGCATGTAAAGCGCTTTTACCTAAGTGATATGGGTGATGATGCTTATGAATCTTTGGGCTTAGGAATCCTCAAGCTGATTGTAGAAGGCAAACGTAAAGCTAAGAAGTCAGCCAAGCAGCTAGTTGATAAAGCAAAACAAGAATTAAGCGACAAAGCTGCAAAGGAAACGTTTTTAGAGTTGATAGAATCAATTGTAATTAATAAGTATCCAAAATTAAGTCGGGAGGAAGTACAAGAAATGCTAAGTCTAAATTTGATTCGCGGTACAAGGTATTATCAAGAGTTAGAAGAAGAAATTACAGCCAAGGTTGAGAAGAAAGTCAAAGCCGAGGTTAAAGAACAAGTCAAAGCCGAGGTTAAAGAACAAGTCAAAGCCGAGGTTAAAGAACAAGTCAAAGCCGAGGTTAAAGAAGAGTTCAAATTAGATATGGCTACTAGGCTTTTACAACGGGGTATTAGTCCGCAGGAAGTCGCAGCAGTACTGGAGTTGGACGTAGAAGCTGTAAATAATATAGCAAGCTCACAGTCGTAAGCTGTAACTTTACCAAGTATAGACAGGATGCCTATTTATAAAACTTATGTGGCACCTGTCATTTATTTTTGTACATAATTTGACAAAATATAGACAGGATGCCCATTTGTAAAAACTTATGCGGCGCCTGTCATTTGTTTTTGAAATCGTACATTTAAAAATAAGCTTGAAACCCTTGCTGGGCTATTACAACAGCTATTATTGGATGCATGAGGGTGCCAGTAGTAATAAATCCTACGGCTATTTTATTAGAAGGCGCCGATTTTGAGTAATTCATAATTACTTAATAATATTTATACATATATACTTCGTTAATTACTTATAGTTGAGACATTACATTTCACATAATTGTTTTCGTAGTGACTCTAATTCCTCATCGATGTCACCATTATTTCAAGTAGTTATATTATTATCAAAACATATTTTGAAACTTTCAATAGTTGCTAAATTATTTTTGAGGAGTTTTATTGTCTCCGTCTGTTGCTCAATCTGAGCTTCAATTAAATCTATATATTTATTTGTGGTTGTTTTTGATATCAGCTTTTCTAAAATCAATGCATTGTCATTATTGTTAGTACTTGTTTGCAAAGCTAGTATCGCTTCTTGACGTAATTTTATTGCTTCGTTCTGAGCTTTTTGGTAATTTTTATTCATTGATACTAGTTTGTTCGTTGCTACTTGTATAGCTTGCTTAGTTTCCTGAATAGAAAGTTTTAATAAATCTTCTTGCTTTAATTCTTTGTCTTGGAGTTGAATTTCTGTTACATTTTGTGATTCTAATTTTTCTTGATCACTTTGTCTTTCACGTCCAGAATTACTATTTAATTTACGAATTTGCTCTTTACAAAAATTTAATCTTTGCTTAATAGTATTTAACTGTGGCATTTGTTCTCCTGCAAGCTTTGCTAGTCTTCCAGCAATAGCTTCGTGGCGTTCCATCTGAAATTTTGCTTTGCTTGCTAAATCATGCTCATTTTTCTGAACTGCTAATTCATATCTTCTTGTCCACCTATACAAATCAGTTAAAGCTTGCTCATAATCTCTCTGAGCGATAGTTTCTGCAAAACTGATTCTAGCTTTTGCTTCATTTGAACTGGCTAAAGCTTGCTGTACTTGATAATCTTGGCTGTTGGTTCCCATCGTCAATATTTAGTAGTATTTTATACTGATGCCATTATAAGCTTTAGATAATTTGACTACTTCGCTGTAAACAACGAAATCTTTATAAACTTTGTGTAAAGCACTTGCTTAAAGAGGATACTTACCTGTGATAACTAGCGTGGCAGCACCTAACAGAGTTTTTTGTGGCTCAAAAAAAGTTTTTTAACAACGATATGCATCTGAAGCAAAAGCAGTCTTAATGTATGTTGTTTAATTACTAGATGTGCAAATTATCTGGTATTTTTACATCATTAAAAAAATTATTTTGTATGGTGGGCAATGCCCACCTTACCCTCCCTATAAGGTGATTCTATTGTTTTATTGTGTAGCAAAACAGATTATTTTAATATCTATTAAATATTTTGTTACGTATTATAAATTCACAATTCTAAATTTAGATATCAAATGGGTCAAGTTATAAGGTATGTTTAAAAATATCGTTTAAAGTTTAAAATAAAAATTTTTCGATGACTTCAGTAGATTTTCCCAAGCATAAGAAAGCCAAAGCTCTAAAACCCGGAAGCCGGCGCCCTGCTAAAGAGCTATGCAGTGAGTGTGGGCTTTGTGATACATATTATGTCCATTATGTCAAGGAAGCTTGTGCTTTTATTAATCAGCAGTTCGAGACTTTAGAACAACAAACTCACGGCGCCACTCGCAATCTTAATAATCCTGATGATGTTTACTTTGGGGTACATCAAGAAATGATGGCAGCACGTAAACAGCAGCCTATTGAAGGCGCCCAGTGGACGGGTATAGTAAGTTCGATTGCGATCGAAATGCTGAATCGCGGTATGGTTGAAGGTGTTGTTTGTGTACAAAACACTAAAGAAGACCGCTTTGGCCCGATGCCTGTTATTGCCCGCACTCCTGAAGAAGTACTAGCAGCGCGCGTCAATAAACCAACTTTATCACCCAATCTTTCGGTGTTGGAACAAATTGAACAGTCGGGAATGAAGCGGTTGTTAGTTATTGGTGTTGGTTGCCAAATTCAAGCGCTGCGAGCAGTTGAGAAACAACTGGGGTTAGAAAAGTTATATGTCCTAGGCACACCTTGCGTTGATAACGTTACGCGCGCTGGGTTGCAAAAATTTCTGGATACTACGAGTAAATCACCTGAAACAGTTGTTTACTACGAGTTTATGCAAGATTTTCGGGTTCACTTCAAGCACGAAGATGGTTCAACTGAATTAGTTCCATTTTTCGGGCTGAATACTAAGGAACTCAAAGATGTATTTGCACCATCGTGTATGAGTTGCTTTGACTACGTGAATTCTTTGGCTGATTTAGTTGTTGGGTATATGGGGGCGCCGTTTGGTTGGCAGTGGATTTTGGTGCGAAACGACACAGGTAAAGAAATGCTTGATTTGGTAAAAGACCAAATTGATACACAACCTGTAATGTCCCAAGGAGATAGAAAAGCCGCAGTACAACAAAGTATTCCCGCTTACGATAAGGGTGTTACTTTGCCAATGTGGGCAGCGAAATTGATGGGAGTAGTGATTGAAAAAATAGGACCTAAAGGCTTAGAATACGCGCGCTTTTCAATCGATTCCCACTTTACCCGCAATTATCTATATGTTAAGCGTCAGCATCCTGAGAAACTCGAAGCACATGTACCAGAGTTTGCGAAACAAATTGTTGGACAGTATAAATTACCTGAATGATTTGTAGGGTGGGCAGTGCCCACAGATGCGAGGAGCGCGCCTCCGCGCCGACTGTACGGGCGGGTTTATCCATATCCTAGTAAATAACAGGAGTTTGGTTAACCCGCCCCTCCTTATCTAGAAGGACTGGGTGGAAGTTGTTCTGTTGTAATTAATGCTTCCATTACTTCCTTTGCGATAGGCGCCGCAACAGTTCCACCGTATGCGTCTTTGCCTTTTGGTTCATCTACTATTGCTAGTACAACATAACGAGGTGATTCTACAGGTAGTACTCCAATAAAACTTGTAATTCTGGCACCGACTATATAACCACCAGAAGCACTAGCTTTTTGAGCAGTACCTGTTTTACCAGCTATGCGATAACCGTTAATTTGTGCTTCTTTACCTGTACCTTTGGTAGAAACAACGGTTTCCATCATTTGTACTACTTGTTGAGTTGTAATTGGTGAGAAAATTTGTCGCGGTTCGGGTCGTATGGGCGTATAGTGCATTTGGCCCTTACTGTCAAATAACCCTTTGACGACGTGAGGTGTTACTAATTTACCTCCATTCGCTAAAGCTCCTGTCATTTGTACTAATTGCAATGGCGTGAGCGAAAATCCTTGACCGAAGGAAGTCGTTGCTGGCTCAATTGGTGTAGAAACAAATTCTTCTTGACTTTTAAGTTGACTGGCTACTGAGAAAGGTAAATCTGTTTCCATACCTTGCCCTAAACCTAGTTTCTCTAACCAGCCATAATAAACGCTAGGGCGCATACGTTGTATTATCTGCACCATTCCGATGTTGCTGGAGTATTTAAGAATTTGGGCAATATTAATGCGTCCGTAACGTTTGTCTTCTGAGTTTTTGATTGTACGGTCGCCAACTTGAATTGTTCCTGAGTCTCTAAATACATCGTCGGGTTTAATAATTCCTGCCTCAAGACCTATAGCTACATTTAATGGTTTGAACGTAGACCCAGGTTCATATAAGTCAGCAACTGTCCAATTTCTGAATAGTGAAATATCGGCTTTGGAATACTCGTTTGGGTTATAAGTTGGTTGCGTTACCATCGCAAGCAGCGAACCATCATAAGCATCCATTACTATAACTGCACCACGCTTTGCACTGTAATTTTTCATTTGATTTTTCAATGCAATACGAGCCGCGCGCTGTAAACGGGTATCTATAGTTAGTTGCATACCCATGTCATCAAAGTTTGGAAACCCAAGAGGTGCATAATCTGGCATTAAGGCGCCATTCCCAGCACGACTCAAGCGAACTGTTTGCGCTTCACGTTCTAAAAGCTTTTCTTGACTATACTCAACTCCAGCTTGTCCGCGACGGTCAAGATTCACATAGCCTACTACTTCTGATGTTAAATCTTGGGTTGGATAATAGCGCGCGTATTTTTGCCGTAGTTCAAGACCATTAAAACGTAATGCGACAACTCGGTCTGCAACTGCTTCTGCTAAAGCAGAATTTAATAAAATACCGCTACCTTGAGATGCAAAACGACTTTCTAACTTACTTGCATCTTGGTCTAATATTTTTGCTAATTCTTCTGCAACCTCATGACGCGGTTTATTAAATTGCTTTGGGTGAGCGTATAATGTGTAAACTTGACGGTCAATCGCCAATACATTTTTATTACGGTCTAATACTTGTCGGCGAGGTATATACGGTCGCAAGTTAACCATTTGCTGGTTTCGGGCTTTTTGTGTCAACTTTGGACCGCGAACAATTTGTAAATTATATAAATTAATACCTAAACCAATACCTGCTGCGATTAATACTCCCCAAACTATAAATAAACGCAGTTTAATATTTGCTGTTGTTGGTGGCGCCACAACAGTACTATTATAATTATCTTTTTCTTTTGAATCTTTTCGCTGCCTACCTTTGAACTCTGTCTTCGGTAGGTTTCGGAATCTAATTTTGCCTGGTGGTAACTTCATAGTGCTGAGTGCTGAGTGTTGAGTGTTGAGTGTTGAGTGCTGAGTGCTGAGTGCTGAGTGCTGAGTTTAAAGCCATAACTCTTAACTCTTAACTCTTAACTCCTAACTTCTAACTTTTATAAACATACTCAGCACTCAGCACTTTTTACGAGCGCACTTAATAACCTATAGGGGTAGAATTTTGTTGAGGGATTGTATTTACAACGGTAGATGAAGTATCAGGCTTGGAGTCAGGCGCCGCATCTATAAAAAGTTGACTTGCCGGACTCGGAGATACTAAACCAGTGCTTTTATTTTCTGCTTCGGCAGCTATTTTACTTTTGAGAGCATTATTCGTTATCGTCAGTTGTCGCTCGTTACGTTGTAATTCTTGCAAATTGCGGTATAACTTACTCCACAGTTGCTGCGAGTAAACAGTGTAACCATATGCAATCAACGTCGCGACTACCAGTAAAAACGATAGCACTGAAGTATAACGCTGTAACGAACATAAACGCAACAGCCAAGCAGGCATTGTTTCTGCTGCCCTTGGCATTATCGGTATTTCCTGCCCTGAAGAAATACGGTCTTGTGGCGATTGAGTTAAGTTATTTTTAGATTGGTTAGATGTTCGGCGCCAGGGCTGTTTTTGCTTCAACCCCTGAGTCGGTGTTTTAGAAATACCTCCATTTTTTACAGTTTTATACGTTTGATGCTTATTTACTGGATGGGATACACCTGTCACTTGTAACTCATATGAGTTGATTTGTTTCCCTTCTTGAACATTAGTACTATCATGAGATATAGATAACTTTGAATCACGGCGTTGAGAACGTCTGCGTCGGAACCAACCGCCCGTTGCAGAACTATCAACGTTTTTTTTACGAGCAACAGCCATAACTTTGATTAACAAGTGCGTGCGAAAGTACTTTAGACGCTCGTCGAATGTCAACTCTGTGGTTGTACGGGCACCTAATTGCTTGACATTAGCAAGAAATTACAATTTTTGGTATAATTATCTGGGCGAGAATATATTTGTTTGCGTTCAAAGAGCGCTATTGGTGTGTTATCCAACAAGATCGTGACTCGCAAAGTGCTGTAAAATCTGTTAAATACCTAAGATACTGAATTATCACGCCTAAACACATTAAAATGTGTCATATAAAAAAGGTTAAAAAAAAGCAACAAATACGGTATGGTATTCAACAGGCTAAAATTCATTATTGCCGCATTTGGTGAAAGAGGAGTTATGAAGATTAAAATCCTTGGTATTGCTCTCGTTTTAGGTTTGGCTACAACTCTCGGCGCCTGCGAAGGTGGTACTGGTGGTGGTGATGCAGGTGGTACTGCTAGCCCCGCTGCTACTGCAGAACCTACTGATGCTGGTACTGCTACAACTCCAGCTACCACTACTACAACTCCTGCTACTACTACTACAACTCCTGCTGGGACGACAGGTGGTGCAGCTAAACCTACTGGTACTGCTACTCCTAAACCAACAAAGTCCTAAGCTTTGGTTTTAGAGATAGCTAAAATCTAGTTAGTCGCTATGCTCCTCACTACGTCATCTGATTGAAATTTAAAGTCTGGTGTGGAGTAAATAATAAAGCTTGAAATGTTCGGATGTAAACAAAGTCGGGCTTTTATTGTTCCGAATCATTTTCTCTAGTCCGTTTTGAACAAAATATTGACCTGACGAAGCTTTTTGTCTTTGGCAGGTCTTTATTTCTATAAGGGTATGACAAACTAAATAGTGAAAACTAATATAAATGTTTTATATGTTGACCAATCAAAGAAAAATAAAAAAAGTATTTTCATTTATAACTTTTGTTGCTATCACCAGTGTTTTAACTGTTGTAGTCAGTGGTTTTAGCTTAGTAGCTGTATCGTTACCACCATCAGATGATATTCCCGAAGAAATCTTACGGACAGAGATTATTACAGCAGCACGTTCACCAGTTGATGGAAAACTACTTACAGCTGCTGAATACTTAGAATTACAGTCACAACTCTCAGCAGTTCCACCCCCAAAACTAGACCCGAAAATTCGCGAAAACATATTTCTGCTGCGCTTGCGAAGTGCATTGAAGTCAGTTTTTCCATTTTTGAATTTCTAGGGACGGGTTAACCTATATCCTGGGTTTATAAGAAGAATTTAGGTGAACCCGCCCGTACAGGGTTTAAAAAATCCTTATTTCCGTCCAAGTAGCGACAAATTTGAAAATAAATGTAAAGAATATATATATAAATAAATAAAAAAGCAAATTTACTTAGCTCATAAATCGCTCACGTAGGTAGCTCCATGTCTATGACCTCCATCGCTCCTGAACAGGTTAACCGCATCATCTGGAATCAGCATCACGACCCGTTTGAAATTCTTGGTTCCCACCTTGTCGATCAAAATGGTACAAATGTCTGGGCTGTGCGAGCCTACTTACCAAATGCTAGTGCAGCATGGGTAGTTCTTCCTGAAGAGAGAAAAGAATATCTGATGGAAAGCGTACATGACCCACATTTTTTTGAATGTCGGATTGAGGCCAAAGAACTAAACAATTACCAGTTACGTATCAAAGAAGGTGAACACGAACGTGTTACCTACGACCCTTATGCTTTTCGCTCTCCTCGTCTAACTGAGTTTGATTTACATATTTTCTCTGAAGGAAATCATCATCGGATTTACGAGAAGTTAGGAGCGCACTTCCTGCAGGTTGATGGTGTAAAAGGTGTTTATTTTGCTGTATGGGCGCCTAATGCACGTAATGTGTCGGTGCTTGGTGATTTCAATAGCTGGGATGGACGTAAACACCAGATGCGTAAAGGTACTACTGGAGTTTGGGAATTATTTATACCCGAACTTGAGGTAGGAACGCACTATAAATACGAAATAAAGAACAATGATGGGCACATTTACGAGAAAAGCGACCCATACGGGTTTCAACAAGAACCTCGCCCAAAAACAGCTTCGATTGTCACTGACCTAGATTCTTATCAATGGCAAGATGAAGACTGGATGGAAAAACGGCGCCATACCGAACCACTCAATCAACCGATATCGGTTTATGAACTTCATTTAGGTTCGTGGCTACATGCTGCTAGTGCAGATATACCAAAAAAACTTGATGGAACAAATGCACCTGTTGTACCTGTTTCTGAACTAAATCCAGGCGCGCGGTTTCTTACTTACCGTGAACTTGCTGACCGTCTTATCCCTTACGTGAAAGAATTGGGATATACCCATATTGAGTTACTGCCAATTGCCGAACATCCATTCGATGGGTCTTGGGGATATCAAGTAACAGGATATTTCGCGCCTACTTCAAGATATGGCACTCCCGAAGACTTTATGTACTTTATCGACCAATGTCATAAAAATGAAATTGGTGTGATTGTAGACTGGGTACCAGGACATTTTCCTAAAGATGGACATGGTTTAGCATTCTTTGATGGTACACATCTTTATGAACATGCTGACCCTCGTAAAGGCGAACATAAGGAATGGGGAACGCTTGTATTTAACTATTCACGGAATGAAGTTCGTAACTTTTTAGTAGCGAATGCTTTGTTTTGGTTTGATAAGTATCACATTGATGGGGTTCGTGTAGATGCTGTAGCGTCAATGCTTTATCTTGATTACTGCCGTAAAGAAGGAGAATGGGTAACAAATCAATACGGTGGTAGAGAAAATATTGAAGCTGCCGATTTTTTACGCCAAGTCAATCACTTACTTTTTAGCTATTTTCCAGGTGTACTTTCGATAGCAGAAGAGTCTACATCTTGGCCAATGGTGTCTTGGCCTACCTACGTTGGTGGACTTGGTTTTAACTTGAAGTGGAACATGGGCTGGATGCACGACATGCTCGATTATTTCAGCATGGATCCTTGGTTCCGTCAGTTCCATCAGAACAATATTACTTTTAGTATTTGGTATAACCACAGCGAAAACTTTATGCTGGCGCTATCGCACGATGAAGTAGTGCATGGTAAGAGTAATATTATTGGGAAGATGCCCGGTGATAGATGGCAAAAGTTTGCTAACGTGCGTTGTTTGTTCTCATACATGTTTGCTCATCCTGGTAAGAAAACCATGTTTATGAGCATGGAATTTGGACAGTGGAGTGAGTGGAATGTTTGGGGTGATTTGGACTGGGATTTATTGCAGCACGAACCACATCAGTTGTTAAAGCTGTTTTTCCAAGATTTGAACCATCTGTACCGCAGTGAACCCGCGCTTTATTCGCAAGATTTTGCTCAAGAAGGGTTTGAGTGGATTGATTGTAGTGATAACCGTCACAGTGTTGCTTCGTTTATGCGTCGCGATAAAGAGACGAATGATTTCATTGTCGTAGTTTGTAATTTTACACCCCAACCTCATTCGCACTACCGTATTGGTGTTCCTGAACCTGGTTTTTACACCGAGTTGTTTAACAGCGACGCGCGTAAATACGGCGGTAGTAATATGGGTAATTTAGGAGGTAAGTGGACTGATAATTGGTCGATGCACAATCGTGAATTTTCGATAGATTTGTGCTTACCACCATTAGGTGTACTGCTTCTAAAGCTAGATAAAAATAGAACAGCGGCAGTAATGAATCAACAAATGTAAGGTGGGGCAGTGCCCACCCTACTGGTTAGAGGCTGTAAGGTGGGCACTGCCCACCCTACTACTACTAATTTGTTTGAATTAGATAACAAAAACGAGCAACAGTAGTTTTATTTGCTTGAAGCGCACTGCTCGCGCGCGCTCTCAAAGCCTGTAAAAAGTCATACAATTTGTAAGTTTTCCAATCAGTTGTGGTGTTATTATCGGTACTCCAATCTTTCCACCAGTTTTGCTCTTGTAATTCCTGCGGCAGTACATCAGTTTGCAGGTAATAAACTCCCGGTTCGGGAAAGTTGTTCGGTTTAATTACAGTTACAAACTTTAACTTGTTGTTATCGGCACCCCATTGACTTAATTGTAATGCGTTCTTCTCAGCAGAAGTTGAAGTCAGTTGTTTAAATTCTTTGTCTTGTCTATCATATTGTTGAACTTTCACATCTGTTTTGACTGACTGTAAATCCATAGATAATGTATTACTTAAAGTTTCCAATGGCACAGTATAATTCAGTTTAAATTCCCGATTATCATCAGTTCTACTTTTAGCAATTTCAAAAATGTGAATTGGCTGTTGATCAACTTCTATTGAAAGTTTATTATTATTGATTGATGCTAGTTCATTGATTCCTTGTGGTATTTCTTTGGGTTTGTCTTGCAGTGATGATAATTTATTTACTATATTACTTGGTGAAAAAATTGATAAGTAGCTATCTTTATTTAATTCTTTATTGTTAGTCAGCGCTTTTTCTAAACGGTCGAAGTAGTACTTTATATCTTGATACTGTCCCAAAAAAATTATATAAAATGGTCTAAATTCACTAATTTTATTTCCTTGCTTATCGTTAGTATTGTAGATGAATTTTTTATTTGTACCATCTTCAAGGTAAACATTACCATTAAATTCACTTTTTCTAGCAAACAAACCAACTGCATTTGCTGATTCTTTAGTACTAAAATAATTCTGACTTATTGCATTTGCAATTCCGTTTAAATCAGCCGCATTTTCATATAAATCTGTAATTATAACCGTCAAATTATCATTACTTCCAGGATTGATAGCTGTTTGAATATTACTAACTTGAAGTGAAGGAAATGCTGATGAGCTACCATCATAAAATAATGGTTTTCTAGCTTCTAAATATCCTGTTCTTTGTTGAGGGATTTCTTGACTTGTTTGTCCCAAACGGTAATATTTGAACTTTGGTTGAAAACCTCGTGGTTGTCCACCTGATAACGTTCCTTCTAGCAAATCTATAGTTTGTGAGTAACGAGTATTTGCGTTGTTTGGACTTGTAACGTACCCTAACATAGATGGAGTTCCATCTACATGAATATTAATATTTAATGGTTTTGATTGAGTAGATGTGCTGTTTGGTGGGGGGATATCACAGCTTAGTTGCTTGGAAACTGGTGGAAAGCAACCAACTAAAATCATTGATAATAAAAAGCTGATAACTGACAGTGTAAACCATCTTGCTTTAATCATTATTTAACCTTTTGCAGAAAATTTAACATGTAACTGTGCTAGCTGATGTCAAGGAAATAATTTTGAGCCTGGAAGTTAATTTATATTAATTTGATTGTCACAGCAAGTACCTGTAAGTCGGGCTATGCATCACAAGACCTTGGTATGGTGGGCACTGCCCACCTAGCCCTGTCAAGGTGGATAAAATATTGTTGGCAAAATACGTATTTGTCTCTGTGCCCGTCGAGTCTCTGTGGTGAAATATATGTATTTTTTTACCACAGAGACACAGAGAACGCAGAGAGAAGGTAGAGTTTGATCGTCAGAATACTAGAATTTTTGACTCACCTTGACAGGGCTAGTACTGCCCACCCTACTACTACGTGGTATTTGAAAAATCAAAAAGGCAGACTTTTAGTAGCTCTATGCATAAATCCTGTATTGATTAGCAGTAATAATTAGTGTAAAGAAAATCTGTGCTAAATGGAATTATAAAATACTATATAGTACAAAAATATGTAGATTTGGGAGGATAAATGAAAGCGAGTGAAATAATTCGCATAATTGTTTTTAGCCTCATTGGTTTGGCTTTGATGTTTTTAGTGCAGCGTGGACTGTATGAAAACCGCTTGCTAGCAATTACCGACGTTCGTAGAATTACGACGTGGGTTGAGGATTATTATCTACGTGGGGCTACAATAGTTTTTACTGCTAGCGTAGTCGCGGCGGTATCGTGGTATGTTTTCGCAGTAAATGCCAAACCAAGGAACGCGGAAGATGTTGCATCTTGGCGAGTTGTGTGGTGGTTGCTTTCACTGTTGCCTGTTTTGAGTATTTTTATAGCAATTTATATAATCAGCGATGGTAGTAAGCAAGCTTTGGGTTCTTTGGTTCTTTTGTTTACTTTAGATGCGCTTTTGCTTTACTGGTTGACGACAGCAGCTAGTTCACCCAAAGCATTGATGTATATTCCTCCTGGAGCATTTATATTGCGTCGTTTATTTAGAGATTAGGTAATGGCACTTTATCTGATTGGAATTGGTGGAACTGGTGCGAAATGCATTGAAGCAGTGATTCAAATGGCTGCTGTTGGATTGTTCACTTCTGATTCAATAAAAATATTATTTATTGATGCCGATGAGGCAAATGGCAACTTAGAGCGCGCGCGTTCGAGTTTAAGTATTTATCAAAAGTCGTTCGGACTATTTGGGATTGAAAAACAAGATATATCTTGGATGAAAACTCCCATTAAGTCGTTTGGGCTATGGTCGCCGTTTGCTAATAAAACTAGCAATAAAAATCTTGGCGCCTTTTTTAATTACAACAATCTTAAGCAAAATTACCAGGCTTTGGGAAATTTGTTTGATGTGTTGTATACACAAGAAGAGCGCTCCGTTGATTTAGATGTTGGGTTTCGCGGTAGACCCGCAATTGGTTCGGCAATTATGAGTCAAGTTGATTTAGACTCACTCGATGAAGAACCTTGGCAAACTTTGATTGCAGAAATTCAGAATGATGCAGGTTCGGGAACTCAAACCAAAATACTGTTGTGCGGTTCAATTTTTGGTGGTACAGGTGCTTCGGGATTGCCGACGATTGGGCGCCTGCTAGCAAATAAATTAACTAAGATAAGTGTACGCGAACGTGTGAAACTTGCTTGTTTATTTGCGCTGCCTTATTTTGGATTTACACCTCGTCAAGGAGAAAACCCAGATGCAGTATACGCACGCTCTGATTTATTTTTGCTAAACACTGAAGCGGCTTTACGCTTTTACGTCACCCAAGCTAAACAAACGTTTGATACAGTATATTTACTTGGTAATCAAAATTTGACATCTGTCCAATTTAGTATCGGTAAAAATACGCAGCGGAACGACCCACACTTTATTGAGCTTTATGCTGCCTTGGCTGCACGCCATTTTTTACTGCAACAACAAATTGAACGTGGCGCCGTTATATTAATTGGTCGTCAAGAACTTGGTACGATTAGTTGGGATGACATTCCTGAAGGCGCCATAGTTAAAACTGAGCTTGTAAATGCCACTAGATTTGCGTATGCTTGGTTGGCGAACACGGTGCCAGAGTTAGAACAAGCCAAGCTTAAGGGTGTGGATTGGGCACAGCAGCATTTAGTGTGGTTTAGTAAATTTTACCGTCCCAACCAAGGAGTATTAAACCGCTTACTTGGTAATAAAGGTGTTGATTTACCCGACCTAACACAAGAGAGTGAACAAGAAGCAATTAGAACTTTTAGCAGTTGGTGCCAAGATTACTTGCGCTGGTTACATTTCATTCATAAGTGTGAAAGCGATAGCATTCGGTTATTTACACACCGCGAATTTACACCAGATACACCGCTCAAAAAAGAGGTATTTTCGACACTTATTATTGACGATAGTAGGGATGAAACGCGGCGCCGAAGCGATAACTTGCTCGATTTACATTTACAATTAATGTCTAATGTAGCAAATCTCACTCCACCGATTCAGGGAACTGTGGGACTTGCAAAAAGTTTGTACAAAATTTGCCGACTTTAAAACCTGGGTAGTAGTACATATGACCAATGCATCAAATAAGAAATTGCATTTTTTATTACCCCAATTAAAAAAGGACTCTGATGTTAAATCAATTGATAGTTCCGGAAAATGGGAAACACAAACTAGTAAAGCGTTCGAGGATGTCGCTACTAGCTTAGAGTATCAAGCCCCGCGCGAAGCTAAAAATGTTAGTTCTGTACCGACGATGTGGGCAAGACCACTGTCGGTAGAAATGGCTTTACACAATGATAAGTACCCGACTCGCGCTTCGATTATTGAAGAATGGCGGGGAATGTTAGCGGCAATTGCACTTGCAGAAGTGCGAGGGTTTCCGCTCAAAGCCCAACTTGTTGAACTTAAGGAATTTAAACACGAAGAATTCGCGCGCTGTTTACATCAACTTTTGCCTTCAGATGCCAACACTCTTTACACTCTAGAAAATAAAAATCCTTGGGAGGATATTTATCTATTTTTATGGAATGACAAACCTGTAGGAATGACGACTCCTAGTACAATCGTTTGTCCATCCGAACAAGGACAATGGCAGGGGTTGCGATGGTGGGTAGACGGAAAACTGCAATCGCCAATTCCTTATTTAAATGACAGCGAAAAATCACTATTATGGCGATGGCTAGAAAATCTCCGTAAAGAATTAAATCGATACAACGGTAAGAAGCAAGCCGTCAACATGATTGGCGAATTAGTTGATAACTTTCGTAGTGATTTAAATGCTAATACTGAACCAGGATTAAGTTTGACTGAAGAACTCCAATTTTTTGGCGTTCCTCTGAATCGTGGTGTTTTAAACGCGCTAAATTATCCTGTTAAGGCGCCGGAAAAACCTTCTAATATCCGCTTAATTGCTAGCCCCGAAAAAAGCAAAGTCCTTGATTTGTTAATCATTGACCAAAAGATTGCCAAACAATGGAATATATCGCCACAAGATATTTGGGTACATGGTGGAAAAACTTTAGCTGCACTCAAAATTGAGGATTTAAAGTCAAAGCGAATAGTTTGGCAAGATGTTCGCTGGATAGAATCTGATGATTTATTCTTGCCCGAATTTTCGTTTATTGACCTTGAAGAAGCCTTACCTGGGGCATTTCTACCGAAAGAAACTTTACCATTAACCTTTAACGGCGAACGTATTACCCCACTACTACCTCTCAATCCAATTTTACTCGATTATTTAACACCAGAAGATTTAATACGCCGCGTCAAGCTTGAGCCAATTAATGGTAACGAGGGTCCACAAGTGCGTATTACATTAGATTTACCACTTGCTGGGGTAGTTGAAAATGCTACTTCGCCTCAAAACTATCGTTTATTCAAAGATTATGTAATTAAAAAGGATAATTTAATTTTAGAAGTACCTGTTCTCGAAGTATGGCCTAATTTCCGTACTCAAAGTTGGGGATCATACTATGCATTTTATTATGATGGTGAACACGGTGAAGACACTTTCCAAGTAAATTTTCGCGAAGCCAAAGAAATACCGCATCTTTTTAAAGATGGTCGAGGTTCTTATCAAATGGCACGTTTGGAAAAGTTTCCATCTGTTATTGAATGTCAAAACAAAGACCGAAAAAACTTAGGATTAATTCTTTTACAAACTCCTGAAGAAATTAAACCTTCAAGTACATGGACAATTGGTGTAGACTTTGGTACTTCGTTCACAAATATTTATGTGAATCGAACGGGATATGCCGAATCATTAAAACTAGAAAATTTACACTTGAAGGTGACAGAGTTTAACCCAGAAACACGATTACCACTACTATTTGAATACTTTGTTCCCGAAACGTTTATTCCTGGAGATAAACCATTACCATTATCGAGCGTACTGACAATTCGTGGAAATTCTGGAAACAGTAATGAAAAAATGCGCGCGGTCTTTGATGGTCGTATTTATGTACCGAATTATGAAGGATTTAAGCCACAAGAAGATTGGATCAAAACGAATTTAAAGTGGGGTGATACTCAAAACTTAATATATAACCAACTATTTCTCAAACATTTAGCGCTACATATTACAGCTATTGCCGCAAAAAACCGCGTTAGTCAAATTCAGTGGTCGCTATCGTTTCCTTCTGCATTCTCACGATATGATCAAAAAACCTACGTCCAGACTTGGAGCGATTTAACAAAAGAATTGCAGCAAAAGACTGGTATTAAGCAATACTGCCCGGAGATAAAAAATACTGCTTATTTTCGTTCTGAAAGTTTGGCAGTAGCTCAATATTTTGCCGACCAAGAAGGACACGACCTTGTAAACACAACCTGTATCGATATCGGTGGTGGAACTTCGGACATTTCGATTTGGGAAGAAGAAAGTCTCGTTCATCAATGTTCGGTACTATTAGCAGGTCGGGATTTATTCTCACAATTCTTAGAGATGAATCCAAAATTTACCGAGCGCGCGTTTGGTATTGAAGCATCAGAGTTAAAAGGACTTAGAGGAACAGCATTTAACCCCAAGCTTGATGTGTGGTTGCGACTTAAGGGTGATAATTGGCTACAAAATCGGCGCGCGTATGTAGAACAACAACCAGATTTTCAAGGATTGATACAACTTACAGCCATTGGAACTGCTGGGTTATATTACTATGTAGGAATTCTTCTCAAAGTTCTTCATGCGGAAGGTAAATATAGTCGTAATGAAATTACACCTGTATATATAGGTGGGAATGGGGGTAGATTTTTAAATTGGTTAGCAGAAGGTGGAAGATTCGATACGGACTCAGAAATTAACGAGCTACTCAGCAGAATGTTGAGCAAAGGTTCGGAGTTTGATGCTATCGAAGTTAATACTCGTTTAAGCGAGAACCTTAAAGATGAAGTCGCTTGCGGTTTGGTTTTAAACCAAACTAAGCTAATTGGACTAGATCGAAAAGTTGAAGACGCATTAATTGCTGGTGAGTGCTGTGAAATCAATGGTCGAGTTATCAATTTTGATTCGCGGTTACAGCTTGAAGATGAGGAGGATGTAATCGAACAGTTCCAGATTTCTCAACTTCAACAGATACCCAAGTTTTTATATGATTTTCACGTTGCGCTCAAAGAATTAAAAATAGAGGGCATCAAACCATTAGAAGGATATCAACGCAGTATAGACTTACTACCGAATGAGAAAATATGGCGAGAAACTAAACGCGAGTTAACGAGCCTTTTAATTAAAATTAAAGGTAAATCTGAGGATATTCGTTTGGAACCTCCTTATATTTTAGGTTTAAAAGCACTATTGCGAGTTTTGGGTAAGGAGTGGGCAAGTAAATGGTCAAAGTAAAGATTTTGCAACAAAAATCCGGTTTAACAGCGAGGGTAAGGTGGCTTAAGCCACCCTACGGTTGGGATAAGGTATATACTGGAAAGCTAATTCCGTTATGAGTAAGGAATGCCAATTATGTCTACAGACCCCTTTTCCAATTTGCGAAATTCTCCACCTCAAAGGCATTTTGAGGTAGATGAGCAGGATGATAAGTTAAATAAATTAGCAGATAACGATGAAGAAATACAGGTTCTAACAGCCGAAAATCAGCAGTTAGAAAAACATCTTCAGTCGCTGCAAAATCAGTACAATCAATCTACTCAAAGTTTTGCAAAAGTGACATCTGAATTAGAGCAGCTTCGCAACCAGCTTCCACAAAGAATAGAGATTGATTTATTAGATATTGAAAGAATAAAGGCTATGGGTGAAGCGGGTAACAAAGTTGCAAAGCAAATTGATGAGTCAAATCAAAGGCTACTTGAATTTCAGAATAAATTTATATCATTGACAACTCAATATTCAGAGTCATTGTTTAGATTAAAATATCCTCAAAGTGAGTTACAAGCTAATCAATTTCTTTCACCTCCTCCAAGTATACCCCCAACACAAGCGCCAAATTTTAGCCAAAATTTACTTGAACAACAAAAATTACAATTAAAATCTTTTCAAGGAGAATTGGAAGGAGCAATAATAAAAGCTATTCAAAAAAATCGAAATTTACAGACTCAAGAGATTTCCCAACTTCTACAAAATTTACAAGTAGAAATAACAAAATATCTTGCAAGTAAACCTTTAGAAGGCGTTCAAAATAGCTTAAACTATTTATCGGCAAATACACAGAATACACCTAAAAATCACGTAGAAAATGTACAAAAACTTGAAAAACATACCGAAGAAAATGTTGAAAATAGTGATATATATCAACAATCGCGCGAACAAACTATAGTTGAGCCTCCAAGGGATGAACCACTACCAAGTTGGGTTTCATATTATAATAAGTCACCTGAAAGTTTTTCTAAGGAAGTTTCACAAAATGTAATTGAAGTTAGCGAAACCGAAGACAGTATCGAACAACGTCGTTTAGGCAGCAATTATTCTGTAGTTTTAGAAAAGATTCGTGTTGGAAGAGGAAGTTTTTGGGTCTTCATTGATCAGAGCGAGATATATTTAGTACCGAAAATTGGAGTGAAAATTAATAATTATAATATTGCCACGGTAAAATGTTTATTCAAAGTATTGGGTGAGCCACAGGGTGATTATAAGTTCACTTTGCTTAAACCTGCTAAAGTTATACAAACTAAAGAGCAAAATTGGCAGCTTTTAGAATCAGGAGTTTTGCAGTTTGAAGGTGAATAAATAGTCAAAATAGTAATCATGTAAAAGTGGGTGTGCTAATGATACGGCAGCAATATTTCAAAGCCTTACTTTTTTTATTTATCATACCAAGCTTTCTATTTTCTTGTCAGTCAGCCAGTGAAATTCCTAGTAATCAAAATACTCCTAATTCTATCTCTAATATATCCCAGATTAACGAATTTCAAATAGCGCAGACCAATTTGACAGATTTACTTAATAGCTTTAACAAACAGCTTCGCGAAGTTGCGAATAATCAACGGCAAAAAAATAATATAGATAACAAGGCTGTTTTTGAAAGTTTAAAACAGTTACAACAAGCAAGCACAAATTTTCGGAATAATTTAGTTACATCTGAGCAAAAACAAATAGCGGCGCCTCATCTTCAAGAGATTAATACTATAATTAATGATATTAAAATTGTCATCGAACGTTTAAATCCAGGATTAGAAAAGTCTGATGTAGCAGTTGTACAAAAATATTTAAAACTTGATGTAAATAATCCCAATGTCAATAATAACTTAGGGAAATTTGGCTTGATTACCCAAAATGCTATTCAAAAATATTTTCAAGAAAAAAATAATAAATTATTAGCTGAAATCAATCAACTACTTTCAAATTCAAGCGTTATAAACCGAGAAACTGAATTAAGTAACATAGCTCAAACCTTAGAGTCAAAATTTGAAGAATTAACTATTAACAATCAGCGATTGAAAAGAGATTTAATTATATTTCCTACACTTTCCTTTTTTATTGGCTTAATTATTGGTTCCATATTAATGTTTATTTATCGAGAGCGTCAAAATACATCATCAAGAGGTAATAATCAATATCGTGAAGTAACTCAAATTAATACCACATCGCAGCAAACATTAGTTGAAAATCAAAATATCAATCCGGTGCTTCCACCATCAACACAGCAGCCACAAGTACCATCATCAAATATTACGGCAAAAAGTACCTTAAATAATATCATCCAACAACCAACAAATCATTCATTAATACCTCAAACTGATCTAATTGCTGTTTACAACCAAAACCGCCGTTCTTTGTCAAATTTAGCTATTGAAGTGTCAGAAACAAAAGATAGTATCAACCAACGGCGCCTAGGTGTTAAAAGCGCGGTAATATTAGAACAAGTGCGTCGAGGCAGGGGAAATTATTGGATAGTTTCTTGGCAAGAAAGAGAATATTTAGTTCCTAAAGAAAACTTTAAAATTGATGAATATAATTATGAAACAGTTCATGCTTTATTTGATTGTCAAAATTATCAAGCAGGATACTCACGTGATTTTAGACTAATTCAAGCCGCGCAAGTTGCCACTGTTGCTCAAGCAAAATGGCAGATTATTGAGTTTGGTGTGCTTCAATTTTAATAAAAATTATTTAAACTAGTTAAAATGTCAGACTTTGAACAAAATCTTGAAGAACTCGTCAAAAAAATTGATTATTTAGTAAATAAAGTTCATATCATTGAACGGCGCCTTGTTAAAGTCGAAAAATTATTAGACATTCACAACCCTAGTTTTCAAGACGAAGGCGAAGAAGTTGCAGGCGCCGTTGAAGTTCCGAGTTTTCCGAAATTGAGCTTATCAGCAAGTGAAATTGTTGAACAATATCACACTAACTGCCAATGGTTGGTAAATAAAGTTATTAAAGTATCGCTGTTATCGGAAAGTTTACTACAAAAAACAGACAAATCCTTCTGCTTTAATCTCGATAAAAAAGGCAACTTTTGGATTATTGCAACGACAGATGATAAATACTATTTATTACCCAAAGATAATTTTAGAATAAACGCATTTAACTATGATACTATTAAAAAGATATTTCGCTGCGATGGTTATAAGGCAGATTTTGATAATCAATTTGTAATCATTGAACCTGCAAAAGTTTCCTTGGCGCCAAGTGGAAAGCAATGGACATTTACTCAACCAGGTATTTTAAATTTTCACTCAACAACCGCTGAGGAGCCAGAGCATTCAAAAGTAGATACTAACTTAGAACAAGTACAATCAAATCAAACAGACAACAATGAAATTGAGCAGCTAGATAAACTATTTACATCCTCATATAATAAAAAACCATCTTTCTTAACTGAACATGCAATCACAGTATCCGAAACATTAGATAGTAAAAAGCAGCGTGGATTAGGAATTAGTCAATCTGCAATTTTTCAAAGCGATACTTCCGGAAAATACTGGATAATTAGTACGAAAAGTAGCGTAATTTATCTGGTTCCTCAATGGGATATTAAAATTAGCCATGAAGATGTAATTACTATGCTAGGTATATTTGAGTTTCATAATTATAAACCAGAATATGCAATCAAATTTAAATTGATTAAACCTGCAAAAGTATCTCTACTTAGTCAAGGTGAAAATTGGGTATTAGTAAATTTAAAACAATGGATTTTAATTCAACCTGGAGTTATAGAATTTTTACCCTTAAACGCACAGAATGCAACTGAAAATAAAGTAGAAAATAGTGATACTCAACATCAACAATCTCGCGAACAAACTATTATTGACCCTCCAAGCAATGAACCACCACTAAGTTGGGTTTCATACTATAATAAGTCTCCTGAAAGTTTTTCTAAGTATGTTTCACAAGTTGCAATTGAAGTTAGCGAAACTGAAGACAGTATTGACCAACGTCGTTTAGGTACTAATTCTTCTATAGTTTTAGAAAAGACTCGTAGTGGAAGAGCAAACTTCTGGGTATTATTCGATCAGAACGAGCTATATTTGGTACCGAAGATTGGAGTGAGATTTAATAATTATAATATTGCAATGGTAAAACCTTTATTCAAAGTATTAGGTGAGCCACAAGGAGATTATAAGTTCACTTTGCTTAAACCCGCTAAAGTGATGCAAACAAAAGAGCAAAATTGGCAGCTTTTAAAGCCGGGAGTTTTGCAGTTTGAAGATAAATAAATGGATTGATATCTTGCAATCCCTGACTTTTTAGTTTTTTAAAGAAGAATTTTCAAAGGGTTCAGGCGCCTTTAGCAACGTAAAGGAATCTCGATTTTAAATTCGGTACCTTGTGCTGGGTTGGAAATACAGCGAAGCTCGCCATGATGTTTGTCTACAATAATTTGGTAAGCTATAGATAGACCTAAACCGGTTCCTTGACCAACTGGTTTGGTTGTAAAAAATGGGTCAAATATTTTTTGCTGTACATCTTGTGGGATTCCACAACCATTGTCAGCAATGCTTATTAATATACGATTTTGTGTATTGCTTGACGCTTGAATATTTTGCGTTTGAATATTAATAGTTAATTCTTGATTTGCTACTTTATTTTGAAAACATAATTGTTCTAATGCATCAATTGCATTGACTAAAATATTCATAAATACTTGGTTAAGTTGTCCTGCATAACAATGAACTAAAGGTAAATCTACATCATAATTTTTAATTACATTAATTTTTGGGCGCCGATTTTGCTGGTTAAGACGACTATTTAAAATCATCAAGGTGCTATCAATACCCTCATGGATATTTACGGTTTTCATTTCAGCTTCGTCCAACCGTGAAAAATTTCGCAGCGAAACAACTATTTGCCGAATTCGCTCTGCCCCCATTTTCATGGAGTTGAGAAGCAGCGGTACATCTTTTTGAAGAAATTCCAGGTCAATGTCTTGTATACAATCTTGAATTTCTTTAACAGGTTGAGGATACTTTTCTTGGTAAAGCTTTAATAAGTTTAATAAGTTTTGACTATACTCAGACGTATAAGTAAGATTGCCATAAATAAAACTTACAGGATTATTGATTTCGTGAGCGATACCCGCAACCATTTGCCCTAGACTTGACATTTTCTCATTTTGTACTAATTGTAGTTGGGTGCGTTGCAGTTTATCTAAAGCTGCCTCAAGTTTTATAAGTGCAATTTGACGTTCTGCTTCTAACTGTTTGCGTTCAGTAATATCAATTGCTATTGATGCTACTCCTATAATTTCCCCTGTTCGAGTCACTAAAGGATTATTATGCCATTCGCAGATAATTATTCTGCCATCTGCTGTTAAATTTTCATTAACACTACAGTTACCTGCTCGCGATGTCAATAAATCACCCACTACTTTTTCAACATGTTCTTTTACATGTTCAGGAACTAAAACCCCAATATTACAACCAATTATTTTGTCTTTGGTATATCCAAATATTTTCTCTGCTGCTGGGTTCCATGATTCTACTTCAAGTTTGGGGTTCCATTCGATAATTGCTAAAGGTGTCTGTTCGATGAGCAATGATAACCTTTGTTGTGACGCGCGTAGTGCTATTTCAATTTGCTTTCGTTCGGTTACATCCGATGCTACACCATGCCATAAAATCGCTCCATCAACAAGCCTTTCTGGACGCGATATTGCTTTAATCCATTTTGTCCCACTTTTGAGAATTATTTTCCCTTCCCATTGCCAGGAATGTAACGTATTAATTGACTTTAATAAGTCTCTGCTGAAAGCATTTCTATCGTCAGGATGAATTAACGAAAAGACCGAGTTAGGAGAAGCTTGAATTTGTTTTGGCGCCAATTCAAAGATATCTTGTGACCCCGAACTAATATAAGGAAAAGACATCGAACCGTCGGGTTGCAGCATAAATTGGTACAAAACTCCAGGTACATTTGCTGCTAATTTATTTAATTGTGCTTTGCTTTCGCGCAGTCCTTGCTCGGTTTTTTGATGGTCTGCAATTTCCGCTTGCAGAGCTAAGTTTATTTGCAATAGCTGTTGAGTTCTTTCAAAAACCAGTGTCTCCATTTTAGTATACGCATTTTGCAGCGCTTCCTCAGTATTAAGATACTTTTCGATAATACTCGTTATATCTCGAATTGTACCAACTAAGAATTTATTACCAATCTTATCAAAAAACAATGTTTTCTTCGTAGAGATGATATGAGTTACGCCAAATGAATCAGTGAAAAACTCCTCGTTTTCACAAAATTGATTTGTTAAAAAAACTTGTTCGTCTTTTTTCCAAAAAATATCAGCTTCTTCTTTGGGAAAAAAATCGTAGTCTGTTTTACCAATTAGCTCTTCTCGTCTGTATCCGATAAAATTACAAAAAGCATCATTTAAAAAAATCCACTCATGTTGGGAATTTTTAACAAATATTGGGTCAGATATACTATTCAATATTTGAAGTAATAATGCTAACCGTTCTTCCTGCTGATTGTTTAGCTGATTATTTAAATGGGCTTGATATTGGTTGGATTCGGGGTTTATCATAGTTTGAGCGAATTAGTAACATCAGTCAAAGTAATAAAAGCCGTAGTTTTTAGTAGGACTTACGCAATCGGCACATAAAAACCGTAGGGTGCGTGACGCTTCGGAAAAAAATTTGAACGTAGTGATAAGACTTGTAGCGTCACGCACCAGATAAGCGATTGTGACAATATCGTAAGTCCTGTTTAGATTAACACTCTTTTAATGATTGTTTTTCATGATGTAGTTAATTATAGTACAGCCCAACAATATAATGTATAATTTAATGCATGAATTTGTGTTAGATTTGGATATGATATTGATTTAAATAAACAAATACTGCTTTATTAGTGCGATTAAGATAGCTGGAATTTCAAGATGAGGCAAAATACCGCTATTGGGTATAGCGTAAAAGTGTTGAATCGCGTTTGGGTTTAACAGTGATAATCTTTGTCCAAGACGAACGCGCGTAAACTGTGCTTGCTCTCCCCAAAAGACTATTGTGGGAATTGCTAATTGTTGGATGTATAAACTTAAATCGAAGTATAAGTCACCACGTAGAAACGCCAAAGCTGAAAATTTCGCATTTGGCTGTTGAGCGCTATATAAATATGCTTGAACCATTTCTTGTGTGACAAGTTGAGGTTTGGCAAAGAGGAAGCTTTGTAAAAAATTACGAACAGAAAGTTCATTTTCGGCGCCAAGCGTATATATCAAGTCTTCTAAAAGGGGTAAGTTGATAAGCCCAAGTGGAAGTCGTCTGCCGGCGCCTTCGCCAAAGTCATTAAATCCGGAAGGGCAAATTAGAATCAATTGCTTAAATAAACTGGGTTGAGTAATCGCGAGTCGAATTATTAAAGCTCCAGTCAATGAAGACGCAATAACTGTGACGGGAGAATCACAAGTTTGATTAATAAATTCTGTAATCGTGGTTAGATAATCATTAATTTGGTAATCGCGAACTGGATGCGCCGAATCTCCCCACCCAATTAAATCAGGCGCCAGAATTCGATGTGTTGCGGCAAAGGCTGGGTAAACTTTAGACCATTCGTAAGCAGAGGCGCCACCACCAAAGTTATGTAAAAACAAAAGCGTGGGAGTTTGATATTCATGTATTAGCCAGGGAGCGCTTGTTTGGGTATAGTAAACCATGCTCCCTTGCGAAGTTGGAATGACTTTTTGCCCAAAACCAGGTGGTTGATATTGAATCACGTTCAGACCCCCATTTAATTAGAACCACAAGTATTTTAATTCTAGGCAGAACTACCACTTTCACCTTTGATTACTGCTGCCCCTATTAAATGAGCTAATCGTAAAGCTTCGGGAACTTTGCCGCAATCGGTTAATCGTTGTAGTACAGATGCTATTACCGAAGGATGTTCGCCACTAACTTGAAACACAAAAGGTGGATGTTCGTAAATCGTTCCAGCAGAGCGAAGTAATTCCAATCGTTTTTCAGGATAAGGTAAACGACTTATCGGTTCTGCCATTGCCGTTAAATCTGGTTTTTTTCGCATTACAGCAACACACGGAATTTGTAAACGCGCGGCTAACTCAGGTAAGTTAACAAAATTTAATCCACCAAAGCCAATTCCATCAAGTAACACAATATGTAATTGTGGCAGAAACTTACGACCAATGAGTAAATTACATATTGTATCGGTAGAATCAAAACCATCTTGTTGAATTTGTCCCCACACCATTCCTTCAAACCGGGTTTGCGCGCAAACAACTCCCGCTAGATTTAGATTCTCTTTTAGACCATTCTCTTTTGAACCGCGAATAAATGGAGCATCGTCGAAACCAACAACGCGGATTGTTCGATTCAACTTCAGCAATGATTCTAGTTTCATAACGAGTTAATGCGTAAATTTTATCAAAATGGAGAATTTGTGGTGGGGGAATATTCCCTTATTAATTTTACATACGTAGAAAAACAGTATTATCTGTAACACTATTGCTGTAACACGGATTTACATTTTAGTGGTCAATCGATACAATACAACTAATGAATTTTGACATGACAAGACAAAAACAAAAGCTGGCTTCATCCTTTACCAGTAGATGAAGCCAGTTGTTAAATCAACTTGATTGACAGCAATGAAGTTGTTTCGTTAGTACTCATCATCTGGACAATGATGAATACGCAGGGTGTTGATAAGTCAGTAGCTCCTTCCCCAGTTGAGGATAAAAAGCCGCAATAATGCTTTCATTCTCAGCAAATACCATTTTTAGTTGACAGATACCAGTAAACGATTTAAGCATGTTGCGCTCTCGCCTTTAAGCTGCTCTAACCTTAAGAGCGCGAGCGTAGCACATGTATGAAGCAGATGTTACGACAAAAAAAGGCTTGCGTAACGATAGCATCACAGCAATTAACTGGTGTCCGTTTTGTTTATGGCAATCAGGGTCTATGCCATTTGGTTTTCAATCGCCCACCGTGCTAATTCGGTGCGGTTGTGGAGATTGGTTTTGCCTAACATGTTAGATACGTGGCTTTCAACAGTACGCTGACTAACGTTGAGTTCTTCAGCGATTTCCCGGTTAGCTAAACCTCGAGCAACAAATTGGACAACTTTGAGTTCGGTAGGAGTTAACTGCACGTCGAAGGGTACTTGAATACGAGAACCGTTTTCTCCTCCTTTGGCTTGGTGTTCTTTCCAACGAATTGTTTGTTTAAGCGAAGATTCAACCTGCGCGACGAGTTCCTCCGGTTCAAAAGGCTTAACCATATAAACGTCGGCGCCTTTGTTTAGTCCTTTAACGCGGTCGGCACTTTGTCCTTTTGCGGACAAGAACAGTACGGGGATCCAACTAGTGCGCTCGGTTTGCCGGACTTGTTCAACAAAGGTGTATCCATCCATTTCTGGCATCATCACGTCACAAATAATCATGTCTGGAATATCCTGCTCTAAAATTTCCAGAGCTTCGCGACCATTTTCGGCAGTGATGACTTCATATCCCCGGAATTCCAAGTAATCCTTTACCAGCAAAATGAGGTTGGGGTCATCATCGATAAGTAGAAGTCGTTTATGTTCTTTCATGCTGGGTTCTTTCATAGCAGTGGCACTTGTCGCACTTCGGTCCATGAGGTCTTTATTCGTTATCCTCTTTAATTGAATGATGGAGATGTTGCTTTTCCCACTTAACTTAACCAATATTTCTCTTGACCTCAAAAGTGACCAACACTTTCTTTAACCGCAAGAATTAGGGCAAAAGTCCAGTAAGGATACGTAGAGCAGTAGTAATTATAATGCGCTATTATATATCGCTTTGAAGAGTGCGGGTGAAAAAACACTGATTAAATAATAATTATTCAAGTTTTACCGGATCGGTATTAGTACTAGATGCTCCCAGGTCTCTAAACCCGCGTCTTGAAAGCTTACTGCTTGTTCATATCCTTCTTGTGTTAGTGAAGAAACCGCGTGGAGTCATAAAGCAGGCATCCTGGTTAAATTAGTTCTTGAATAAGACGTTCAATCATTTCTACTCTTCGCGGGCGCGCTACATCCGCACCATCCGGGTAAACTACTATTATCGTTCCAGAGCAACAAACTCGCAAGCAGTTAGCGCTCATTGTTCTGAAAAAGTAACAACACTTTTCACCGGAAGTAAATAATCGAGTTTACTTTTTGAGACTTTTAAGTAAGTCCATAATTCCAAATAATCTTGGTTTGGCCAACCATTAGATCAAATCGGTTTAGAAAGCATATACAGAAATATGCTGTTCCTGCATTGCTATTATGACCGAAAATCGTAAGAATTACTTAGGATTTTTTGACCGGATAGCTTGGTAGATTTTGGTATTTTAGTGGCTCCGATTAGCATCATCTTATTCTTAAACTGCACAACCTAATTACTGTTCTATAACAATTTCCACGGTTTGCAAATAAATTTGAAGATACAAAAATTCTTATAAACCAAGAAAATTTACTCATAATCGAACTTCAACTAGGTATTTATACTTAATAAGTAAAAATATATTTAAATTAGTTCGGGAACCCGTACATGGATATTTATTGCTATTATCAGCCATGTTAGCTACATTAGCACTCAGGAGTCGAGAGTGCTAAAAATAAATTCCTATGGCAGCTGTATCTCTAGTAAGCGTATCCACTGTTAAACCTTTGGGCGACCGCGTTTTTATCAAAGTAAGCGCAGCCGAAGAAAAAACCGCAGGTGGTCTGTATTTGCCCGATAACGCGCAAGAAAAGCCCCAAGTCGGCGAAGTTGTTGCCGTTGGTGAAGGCAAATTTAAAGATGACGGAAATCGTGTGGCAATGGATGTCAAGGTAGGAGACAAAGTTCTCTACTCGAAGTACGCAGGTACTGACATTAAGCTTGGCACCGACGAGTACATATTACTCTCTGAGAAAGACATCTTAGCTGTTGTTAGCTAGTTGTTAGCAACTTATCATTCACACGACACGTTCGAGAACATCGCTACTTGTGAAGTAACTAAAAAAATTATGGCAAAGCGGATTATTTACAACGAAAACGCGCGTCGTGCATTAGAGCGCGGTATGGACATTTTGGCTGAAGCGGTAGCTGTTACCCTTGGTCCTAAAGGTCGTAACGTAGTATTAGAAAAGAAGTTTGGCGCCCCTCAAATTATTAACGATGGTGTAACCATTGCGAAAGAAATTGAGTTGGAAGACCACGTTGAAAATACTGGTGTTGCCTTAATTCGCCAAGCTGCTTCTAAGACTAACGATGCTGCGGGTGACGGTACTACCACAGCTACAGTTTTGGCACACGCAGTTGTAAAAGAAGGTTTGCGTAACGTTGCTGCTGGCGCCAATGCAATAATGCTGAAGCGCGGTATTGACAAAGGAACCAACTTCTTGGTTGAGAAAATTAAAGAACACGCGCGTCCGGTTGAAGATTCTAAAGCTATTGCTCAAGTAGGTGCAATTTCTGCTGGTAACGACGAAGAAGTCGGCAGTATGATTGCTCAAGCAATGGATAAGGTGGGTAAAGAAGGCGTAATTTCCTTGGAAGAAGGAAAGTCAATGACCACCGAGTTGGAAATTACCGAAGGTATGCGCTTTGATAAGGGTTATATTTCACCCTACTTTGCAACCGACGCAGAGCGCATGGAAGCAGTGTTTGACGAGCCTTTCTTGCTCTTAACCGACAAGAAAATTGCTTTAGTACAAGATTTAGTACCCGTACTTGAACAAGTCGCGCGTGCTGGTCGTCCTTTGGTAATTTTGGCTGAAGATATTGAAAAAGAAGCGCTTGCGACTTTAGTTGTTAACCGTTTACGCGGTGTATTGAACGTAGCTGCTGTGAAGGCGCCTGGTTTTGGCGACCGTCGTAAAGCAATGCTCGAAGATATTGCTGTGTTAACTGGTGGTCAACTAATTACCGAAGATGCTGGCTTAAAGCTTGACAACACCAAGCTTGATATGCTAGGTAAAGCGCGTCGTATTACCATTACCAAAGACAGCACCACAATTGTTGCTGAAGGTAACGACCAACCAGTGAAAGCACGCTGCGAACAAATTCGTCGTCAAATGGACGAAACAGAGTCTTCTTACGACAAAGAAAAACTCCAAGAGCGTTTAGCTAAATTGTCTGGTGGTGTAGCAGTCGTTAAAGTTGGCGCCGCTACTGAAACCGAGATGAAAGACAAGAAGCTACGTTTAGAAGATGCTATCAACGCTACCAAAGCAGCAGTTGAAGAAGGTATCGTTCCCGGTGGTGGTACAACTTTGGCACACTTGGCGCCTGAGTTGGAAGCTTGGGCACAAAGCAACCTCAAAGACGAAGAGTTAATTGGTGCTTTAATTGTATCGCGCGCATTAGCTGCTCCTCTAAAGAGAATTGCTGAAAACGCAGGTCAAAACGGCGCCGTTATTGCTGAACGTGTGAAAGAACGCGACTTCAATGTTGGTTTCAACGCAGCAACCAACGAATTCGTTGACATGTTTGAAGCTGGTATCGTTGACCCTGCTAAAGTAACCCGTTCTGCACTGCAAAACGCTGCTTCTATTGCGGGTATGGTATTGACAACCGAATGTATCGTTGTTGACAAGCCAGAACCTAAAGATGGGGCGCCTGCTGGTGCTGGTGCTGGTATGGGTGGCGGCGACTTCGATTATTAATTAGTTGATCCCCGCCAACGTTGAACGAAACGTAGAGACGCGATTAATCGCGTCTCTACAACCATTTACACCGTTATCAGGGGATGGCGCCGATTTGATAATTAATTACCATCCCTATAGCCAGATTATTTTTACAAATCACACCAAACGTAGAGACGCGATTAATCGCGTCTCTACAACCATTTACACCGTTATCAGGGGATGGCGCCGATTTGATAATTAATTACCATCCCTATATAGCCAGATTATTTTTACAAATCACACCAAACGTAGAGACGCGATTAATCGCGTCTCTACAACCATTTACACCGTCATCAGGGGATGGCGCCGATTTGATAATTAATTACCATCCCTATATAGCCAGATTATTTTTACAAATCACACCAAACGTAGAGACGCGATTAATCGCGTCTCTACAACCATTTACACCGTTATCAGGGGATGGCGCCGATTTGATAATTAATTACCTATCCCTGTACAGCCAGATTATTTTTACAAATCACACCAAACGTAGAGACGCGATTAATCGCGTCTCTACAACCATTTACACCGTTATCAGGTGATGGCGCCGATTTGATAATTAATTACCATCCCTATACAGTCAGATTATTTTTACAAATCACACCAAACGTAGAGACGCGATTAATCGCGTCTCTACAACCATTTACACCGTTATCAGGGGATGGCGCCGATTTGATAATTAATTACCTATCCCTGTACAGCCAGATTATTTTTACAAATCACACCAAACGTAGAGACGCGATTAATCGCGTCTCTACAACCATTTACACCGTTATCAGGTGATGGCGCCGATTTGATAATTAATTACCATCCCTATACAGTCAGATTATTTTTACAAATCACACCAAACGTAGAGACGCGATTAATCGCGTCTCTACAACCATTTACATTACTGCCTAATTGCCTTTAATATAATGTACTGGGTTTTCTTTATCATCTTCCCAAGCCAGAGGATTTTGAATAATATATTGTCTTACAGCATCTAAACCTTGCTCATCTTTGATGATACTTTCATGAAATCGTTTTTGCCAAAAAAATTCAGGATTGAATTTTCCAATCTCATGCTTACTTCGACCTTTATACCAGCGGATAGCTTTTGAAAGAGAATCTTGAGATAACATTGGATTGTTTTGCCCAGTTACTCCTCCCTTTTCCTTAGCATTTGTGGTAACGCAGTTGACAATCTCTTGATTAGTGTTTTTACTTAAATCATTATCAATAATTAAAATTCCGTGAACATGGTTTGGCATAATAATGAATTCATCTATTCTAAAATTAGGGAAATAATCAGGTATTTGAATTAACAAATCTCTAGCCAATTCACCTGCCTTTGACAGATTTACCTCTCCAGAGACTATTTCACCAAAATAGCAGACACGGTTTAATGTGCAAATTGTTACGAAATAATAACCATTACTGCTATAATCCCATCCTTTTAAACGAGTAGATTCAACTCTATATTTATTTTGGTATAAAGTCATAAATTTGATGAATTTTTATCAAAATACTGCTATTAAGCCACTTACTATTTGTAAAAATTGAATTAAAAGTTCTAAAGGTAAACCAAGATTAGTAGCAAATTGAGTCAAAGAAATAGCAATTTCATGTACTGAAATACCAGAGTTTAACAAATACAGCAATTTCTGAGCAAGTTGTGCAAATGCTGGATTCTGAGAAATTAATACACCAAGCGTTCCAACTGAACGTATACCATTTGCAATTAATTGTAATATTTTTTCCAGATTTAGTATGGCATCGGGAGCTGAAGTTAAAATGCTATTTAAAATTATTTCTATTACCGATTTAGCTTGTGTAATGTCCATAAAATTAAGCTTTATTATTTAGCTTAATGTTAGAATACTGTAAAACTTAGTGTGAATAGTATAACTACGTAATCTCAACTTTATATTTGCTTTAAATTTTAGATATGAATTATGTTGATAAAATAAACCATTTACTCAAACCTTCCCAATCTGACAATTTGTTAGTAATCGATTTATTCGCCGGATGCGGTGGTTTATCTCTTGGTTTTGAAGCCCAAGGTTTCGAGACACATGGTTTTGAAATGGATACTGATTCATGTGCAACTTATAGAAAAAACCTAAAAGGCAAATGTACAGAAATTGTACTCACACCAGATACTAAACTGCCCCCTGCTACAATAATCATAGGTGGGCCACCTTGCCAACCCTTCAGCGTAGGAGGTCATCAAAAAGGTTTAAAAGATTCGCGCGATGGGTTTCCTATATTTATAAATGCTGTTAAAACCCTAAATCCTGAAATTTGGTTATTTGAAAACGTTCGGGGTTTACTTTACAAAAATAAATGTTATTTTGACGAAATTGTCGAAACTCTTCAAGGCTTAGGATATGTTATAAATTGGGAATTATTAAATGCTGTAAATTATGGTGTACCGCAAAACCGCGAACGTTTAATTGTAGTTGGACATCGAGGTAATTTTAAATTTCCTCTATATACTGGATATAAAGTATCAGCAGGTGAAGCTTTAGGAGAAATGGCTTTATTGGCGCCTCCTTCATCAAAGTTTCTGACTCCCAGCATGGATGAATATGTGGCAAAGTATGAAAAAGCCTCCTTTTGTAAAAATCCTCGTGACTTACATTTAAATAAACCCGCAAGAACTTTAACTTGTCGAAACTTAGCTGGCGCCACAGGTGATATGCACCGCATTAAACTACCAGATGGTAGAAGAAGACGTTTGTGGTTAAGAGAAGCAGCCAGATTACAAAGTTTTCCGGACTGGTTTGAATTTGTAGGAGGAGAGATAAGTTGCTTTAACCAAGTTGGTAATGCAGTTCCTCCGTTATTTGCCTTCCATCTAGCTAAAAGCGTTCAACATTATTTAGATAGAGTAAGGTATTAGAGAAATATTTGTATCACCACTGCCGCTTGCTAAGATTTTGAAATTAGGATTAAAGCTTACAGAATAAACAGCTTTTTCGTAAAATGTATAAGTTGCTATCTCTTTAGCAGTATCAACTTGCCAAAGCTTAACCGTTTTATCTTGACTAGCACTGGCTAAAATTTTACTATCTGGGCTAAATGCCACAGAATAAATACACTCAGAATGAGCATTGATAGTCCTAATTTCCTTTCCTGTATTTACGTCCCATAACTTAATAGTTTTATCATTGCTGCCACTTGCTAAAATCTTACCACCCGGGCTAAAGGCAACTGAGTGAATACCTCCAAACCAATCAGAATGACCTGTAAGAGTAAGAACCTTCTGCTTTGATAAATGCCACAGCTTAATACTTTTATCATTACCAGCGCCACCGCTAGCTAGAAGTTGACCATCTCGACTAAAAGCGACACATAAAACATCATCAGTATGTCCTGATAATTGATATAGCTCTTTGCGTAGTTCTAATGACCACAGTTTAACCTTTTTATCTTTACTACCACTTGCTAAGGTATTACCATCTGGACTAAAAGCAACACAGCAAACTACCTCTTCGTGTCCCGCGAAAGTAAAAATTTCCTTTCCTGTAGACACATCCCATAATTTAATAGTTTTATCATCGCTTCCACTAGCTAAGGTATTACCATCTGGACTGAAAGCGACTGAAGTAACCTTTCCTTCAAACCAAGAAGACTCTCCGTGCCCTTTAAGCGTCAAAAGCTCTCTTTGAGGATTCCAAATTTTTATAGTTTTGTCATCGCTACCACTGGCTAGTTTTAGCCCATCAGGACTAAACGCTACTGACTTTACTTTATCCGAATGCCCCTTTAAATTTTCTGTAAGTACTAAGTTTTGCATTTCCATATTTGGCATCTTCGTTTATAAATTTTTCCTATTTTACTCAATGTCAAACAACCTGCCATTTTTCTACTGGGAAAGCTTTTCAATACCTAGCAGGCGCCAAATACCGAAATTAAAACTTATAATGTACAAAGCAAGATATTATATATTTTTTCACAGAGAATAATTATGTCTTTACTCGATGATGAAATTGAATTTGAGCTTCAACGCATGAAAGCAGAGTTAAAGCGTGGAAATACTATATTAAATCAAGAATCAAATGAATACAATAATTATCACCAAGGGTTAGAAGCTATCTCAAATCGGCTTAGTCATCTAGTTGGGATGCAGAATGTAAAAGATGAAGTCAATACTCTCATTAATTTTTTGAAGATACAAAAGCTACGTGAAGAAAAAGGACTTAATAAGATTTCTGTGACGCTACATTCAGTATTTTGTGGTCCACCAGGTACAGGAAAAACAACCGTAGCTCGACTAATGGGTGAAATATATCGCGAGCTTGGGATACTCTCGAAAGGCCATTTAATAGAAACAGACAGGTCAGGAATGGTAGCAGGATATATTGGACAAACAGCAACCAAGGTAAATAATTTAATTGAGTCAGCATTAGATGGAGTACTGTTTATTGATGAAGCATACGCATTAAAGTCGCAAGGTTCGGGTAATGACTTTGGTCAGGAAGCTATAGATACTCTCTTGAAACGAATGGAAGATCATAGAGACAGGTTAGTAGTTATCGTAGCTGGCTATGTTGACGAAATGTCAATATTTATTAACTCTAATCCTGGTTTACAGTCCAGGTTTAACAAATATTTTTACTTTAATGATTATGAACCTCAAGAGCTATTAAGTATTTTTGATGAGGTTTGTCAAAAAAATAACTTTAATTTAAATGAAGCATCCAAGGAAGTCTTACTAAACAAGTTTAAAGATTTGTATACAACCAGAGATAAAAACTTTGGCAATGGGAGACTCGTAAGAAATATCTTTGAAAAAACAATCGAAAGACAAGCTAACCGATTAGTAACCCTTTCAGGAGTTAGCAAAGAAGAAATGATGACTATTATGCCTGAAGATATTCCTTAAGTAGGCGCTATGACTGTTGTGTGCCACAAGTGTATTATTTGTAGGCGATTATAGTATGAACCTGATTATGCTGCAAACGGGTAAACCTGGACTTATGTCATGCTAAGGAACGTAAACGAAGTTTTCCCGTTATCCGAAGGATATCCCGAAGGGTAGGGTAGCATCTTAAAGATTTTTGCTTGCTTTAAAAGTAAAGTTTTATCCCGTTTTTAGTATCAATATATTATTGAGAATTTGTGGTGCCTTACTAGACGAACTATGTCATTCTTAACAGAAGCATTACGGAAAGAAGCAAAAAAATTCGTTATAAATATCAAGATACACCAATAAAATTATGGCATTCTGACAAAGACTAAATATATTTGTTATATCGATGTATGTATATTGTAATACTAGTAACTCAAAAACTAAATATTGCCGCCAATTTTCGACTTAATCTACGCTGTTAAGAACGCTCTAAAAACTCATCCGGTTCAATACCAGCTTGCTTTAGTATGGCACGTAATGTTCCTTCAGGCATATCACCACTATGGTTAGGAATAGTAGTGTAACGATTGGTTTGAGAATTAAACCAAATTTCGTGACTTCCTGCTGCTTGACGATAAAAAGTAAAACCAAAGGATTTTAGAATTCTAGTAATTTCTCTGTAGCTGAACCCTGCTAATCTACCCATAAAGTTATTTATTGCCCTATCACTAAAGAATAATTAAACTCATCAGCAATTGGCTGTAAATAATCAACTTCTTTATCCTGAGATTGTGCCTCTAATAATTTGCGTGCAACATCACGAGCTATTTCTAGAGTCTCAGTAACTGTTCTTCCTTGTGCAATTAAACCTTGTAGTTCGTCTGATGTTGCCAGAAATACACCTTCTGATAATTTTTCAATGCGAATATTAAGCAATTTTTCCATCTTTCTATATTTGATGTGAACACTATGTAATTATATTACAAATTTAAACTCTTATCATTGCTTCAAATTCTTCTAAGGCTTGAATATGACCTACTTGCCAGCTACGTTCTACAATTGTGGGGATTATTTGGGTTATGGCTATATTTGGGAAAGTTGGGCTAGTGTCTGATTTTATATAGTTGTTATTTTGAAGTAGATGGATAGTTAAAGTTTTACCGTTATAAATCCATACTTCTGGAACGCCTATTGCTTTGTAAGCGTCAATAGTTGTTTTAGATGTGACATCGGTTTCAATTGCTAAGTCTGGTGGTGGGTCAGTCGGTTCAATACGGCGCCGACCTATCATGATTTGACAGTTTTGGATATAAAAACAAGCATCTGGCTCTACACCTGCGGCACCTTCTTTTTTAAATGTTGTTGAGCCAAATGGTTCGTATCTTCTACGTGTAAATTTAAGTAATATTTTAACGATATCTGAAATTATATCTTTAGGTTTTTCGTGTTCAGGCAATGGAACCATAATTTCAAATGTACCCTGATAGTAAGCAACCCGTGAGGAGCGTTTTTCTCCCAACTCTTCCAATATCGCCTCAAATTCTTCCCAGGTAACGTCAGGAATTGTAACGAAGCTACCAGGTTCAAGCTGCATGGTAGCGATAGGTTTGACAACGCGAATGGTTGTAGTCATAACCGTAAATATTATGTTTAGGGATGCAATGATTAATATTATAACAGTTAGAACTGACTTACAATTATAATAATAATTAATAATTAATTGTTATAATTATAGCTGAAATATAAAAGAATCAATTGGAGATAAAGCTATGCATAGTATCAAATTGCGGTCACATGTCGGCAAAGATGGAATTATACATTTACAAATTCCAGTTGGATTAACAGATAGAGATGTAGAAATAATGGTGATTTATCAACCGCTCGAATCTTCTACACAACAAAAAACGCCAGAAGAATTAGGCTGGACTCCTGGTTTTTTTGAGCAAACCGCTGGCTGTTTACAAGATGACCCTTTGGTAAGGTATCCCCAAGGTGAATATGAAGAAAGGGAGCCACTTAAGTGATTTACTTGTTAGATACAAATGCTTGTATTGTTTATTTAAATCGCCCTATATCTGGTGTGCGGCAACGATTAGCGACACTATCACCACAAGATATTGCAGTTTGTTCTGTAGTCAAAGCTGAACTATTTTATGGCGCGATGAGAAGTAATAATCCGGTACGCACGTTGGCGTTACAAGAAGCATTTTTAAATAATTTTGTATCTTTACCTTTTGATGATATAGCAGCAAGAATATTTGGTATAATTCGTTCTGAATTATCTGCAAGTGGCACGCCAATTGACCCTTATGATTTACAAATAGCCGCAATTGCAATGGCAACTAACTTAACACTGGTTACGCACAACACACGGGAATTTAGTAGGGTAAATGAATTGCAAATAGAAGATTGGGAATAAGAGCGTAATATAAAATAAACCGGGTTTTTATTCATACCCGGTTTTTATGGCGCCTCTACAATTCACTATTAGCTAGCATTTGAATAACGCGCGGTGTACTTGGGTCGAAACCACCTAAGTCCCAACACATTGGGTCTTTTGGATCTACTAAGGTAATTCTGTATGGTGTTAGGGTAACGTACACTGCTTTAACGTTGGGGTTTACTTTTTGGCGATATTCTGCAAGTGCTTGAGAGGGGTGTTTTGTTCCTGCCCAGCTTTCACTGTCTGTCCAAAAGCAAACAACATCGGCTTTGAATTTGTTTTTAATCATCCAATCATAGGCAACAGAGGCATCTGTTCCACCAAAGTTGAGATTGCTAGCTTTGCGAACTACAGTACTAAAGCTGTCTTTGGCAGTTATTCCTAAATCTATGAATTGGGTGGAAAAACCGCGAATTGCATAGTTTTTCTCAGCTTTTGCTGTCACTAGTGCCATTGTTGTGGCAACTTCGCAGCAAGTTAAACCCATGTCGGCAACTGGGCTAGACATTGAACCTGATATGTCAACCGCGTGCATGAAGACTTTGTTTGTAGGTTCGACGACATCGAAGGATAGTTCGACTGTTTTCTCTAAAATGTCTACAATGCGTGCGACAGGTTGCCAAGTCTTTTTACTGCGTCCTAATGTACCTCCTGACTGATAGGTTTTGAGTGCTTTAAGTGCGTCAATTGGATGAATACGACCTTTGCGTAGGTGTTCTAGGTTATTAAGAACGGCTTCTACTCGGTCTAGGTTTGTAGGTTCGTCACTACGTAATACACCTATTTCTGTTAAAGAACCCAAGTTACGTAGCATGGCGCCAATTGGCATTTCTTGAAATAGCAATTGCCATGCTTGTTTATCCATTTTGCCAACAGGCGCCGCCATTTCATGAGTTAGGCGCCCTTTTTGAATAGCTTCGTGGGTTTGGCTAGGGTTACGTTTGAGCCATTCATACCACCAAATTTGTGCTAATGCGCTGCTAGGAATTTGAGATGGCAATTCTTGCCAACCTTTGACTACCCAGTTGTAAAGCAATTGGTGGTCATCTGTTTGGGGTTTGACGTGGAATAAGCGCAGTGCGTCACGGTGAGAAAAACCCGAACGTTGTTGATATTTTAACGGATTCGCGGAATTCCCCACCTTCTTACAAGGTGGGGATGGTGCTTCGCACAAAAATAAAAGGTTCGATACCTTTTATTTTTGTAATTTCTTTTCAAGTGAGCGCACAAACTCTCGAATTACCTCACTTTGCTGGCGTGTTGTTTGCTTACAATAAGCTTTGAGTATCGCCTTTTCTTCTTCTGTAATCCGAATTGTTAGCGATGAATTGGGACTACTCCCTTCCCACTCAAAGAATACTAATTTGGAATGAACCACAAAGGACACAAAGGGCACAAAGGAGGAGGGAAGATAGGTAATCTTATGCCGGGAAGGGAGTAGCCATATTGACTTGTAATGCTAATTGCATTACAATAATAACATGAACCTTGACAACTGAAGATAGAGCGTTGTACCAAGAAATACCTTTGGTACGTAAAATCTTCAAGGATTTGCGCCAACATTTGGATATGCGTACAGGACGAAAGCTTTGAGACGGTAACTGCCCCGTTGAGAGTGGAATGCAAAACCACACCGATCCCCAGTAGTTCCAAGGCGGTATTAGCAGCAACTACCCAGAAATGGAAACTGTACAGTGTTGGCGACGCAGTTCAAGTAAAGGTACGGCAGCGAGCAAGTCTTGTTGCACGACTATAGGACTCACTGGTGCGATTCGTTGGTGGCTGAATCACGGTAATCAGCCCGTACATAAGCTACCCAAGGTGAACACCTAAAGTAACCTTGAACTAAGAGACTGATGTGGGTGAAAGTCCCACCAGCAAGGTTCATGCTTGACTCCCTACCTGCCCACAATGACCGAACTCGGTTTTCGGAGGCTGAAGCTGGGAACAGGGCGCAATCAGACTACCGTTATGGGTGGACACTGGCGCTAACGGGGGGTTCCTATGGAAAAACAGATGCCTATAAAAGTAACCTATCCTAAAGCGGGACATATCCTTTGAACCCGACTTCATCAGAGTGAATCCCTGCCGCGTCTCAGTGAAACAGCGGTAAGAACCTGGGGGTCTGATGGTTAAATTGGCACTTCCTAACGGAACAATCAATCATCTCTTGGAACGAAGAAAAACGAGTCAAAAGTCTTGGAGAGGTCGAACTTCAGGTAGGTATGACGAGGTACGGAAATCTTTTGATTCGGATAGGATGCGGCGTAATTGCTGCAAGGTATTCAGAAAACACTTAATGGAGAAGAGTATGATTGGGCACAGTAGCAATACTAGTGAATCTTGGATAAAATTACCGTGGAAGAAATTCCGCCGCGATTTATTCCGCCTACACTCATAGAGTGTTTAAAGCGGTTCAAGCAGGAGACAAGCGTAAAGCAATGTCTTTGCAAAAACTTATTCTGAAGTCCAAAGCGGCTAGATTCTTGGCTATCCGTCAAGTAACACAGCTAAACGCTGGTAAAAAAACGGCAGGTATTGATGGTAAAAAAGCCCTCAATTTTAAAGAGCGCTTTGAACTTGAAGAACTGCTAAAAACATCCAGTAACAATTGGAAACACCAAGGGTTACGTGCAATCCCAATTCCTAAGAAAGACGGTAGCAATAGGATGCTAAAAATTCCAACTATTGCAGATAGGTGTTGGCAATGCCTCGCTAAATATGCTTTAGAACCAGCACACGAAGCAACATTCCACGAAAAAAGCTACGGGTTTAGAGCCGGACGCTCGGCACATGATGCCCAAAAAGTCCTATTTCATAACCTAAACTCCCAAGCAAAAGGAATCAACAAACGGGTTATAGAACTCGATATTGAGAAGTGCGTGCGCCGTGACAGTTAATACGGTATCCCCAACCCAAAGTTGGGAGAGAATAAGGAGATAGTCTCTAGGTCAACCAACTAACCTGGAGTCGAAAGACAAAGGGGACAACAGCATGTTGGTAAAGCCGGGAATAGAGAGAAGGCGTTAAAACTATTGTTCGGCAAGACCTGTGTGACACGGTGAAAGTTAAACTACTTGAAGCCCAATTCTGACGGTATACTCGATTGCCTATTCCTACAACGCCTAAAAGGAATAATCGTTTGTGTGTAGTTTTAAGCATTTGAACTATACAACTCCTTCAAACGAAGTCAGCCACCGATGAGATGGCTTAAGGAATGAATGGGACACCTAAATCACACTGATACGTACCAAGTTAATAAAGCGCGGGATGACCTACGGGGGGCGACCCCTATGGTTACAGAGTTCCCATAGTAGTCCGAGGACGGGAAAGCCGCCCACATGGCGAAGGGGAACAGGTATTCCAAAACACTTGTATCGAGAGGTACGCGAGATGCGAAACGCCGAAACGGTTTTAAGTGTAATTCGAGACAGAGGTTATCGTGGTTTACCTCTGGATGATATCTACAGGCAACTTTTCAACCCTAACCTGTACCTTCTCGCGTATAGTCGTATCTACAAAAATGATGGGGCAATGACGCAAGGAGTTACATCAGAGACTGTTGATGGGATGTCCATTAAAAAGATTGAAGACCTCATAGAGGATATTCGCTATGAACGTTTTCAATGGACACCAGTACGACGAATTAATATCCCTAAGAAAAATGGGAAAACCCGACCTTTAGGTATTCCTACTTGGAATGATAAATTGGTTCAGGAAGTAATACGTTTAATATTAGAAGCGTATTACGAACCCCAATTTTCTAACAGCAGTCACGGTTTTAGACCCAAGCGCGGATGCCACACGGCATTAACAATAATAGACCGCACTTGGCAAGGAACTAAATGGTTTATCGAAGGAGATATTCGTGGGTGTTTTGACAATATAGACCATAAAATCTTAATGTCAATCCTACGCGAGAAAATTCAAGATAACCGCTTCCTAAGATTAATTGAAAACTTGCTTAAAGCAGGTTACTGCGAGCAATGGAAATATTTTTCTACCCTTAGCGGAACGCCGCAAGGCTCGATTTTATCACCCATACTCGCAAATATCTATCTTGATAAATTAGACAAATTTATCGAGCAGATACTCATCCCAGAGTATACACGCGGCAAATGTCGGGCAGAAAATCCAGAGTACTCAAAACTTGTAAAACTAGCCTGGTACTACAGGAAAAACGGACAATTTGAGAAAGCGCGTCAACTGGAAATTAAATACCAGCACATGCCATCCAAAGACGTTCGCGACCCGGAATACAGAAGGCTAAATTACGTCCGTTATGCTGATGATTTTCTACTTGGTTTTATTGGTTCATTCACTGAAGCAGAAGCAATTAAGGAAAAAGTCAAGATATTTCTAGCCGAAAAACTTCAGTTGGAATTGTCGCCAGAAAAGACCTTAATTACTAACGCTAGGAATGAAGCAGCAAAATTTTTGGGGTACGAAATATTAGTCCAATATTCCGATGATAAGCATACCAATGGTAAACGCTCAATTAACGGAATTGTTGCACTAAGAATACCAGCCAAAGTTATAGAAGAAAAGTGTACCTTATATATGAGGAATGGTAAACCCATTCATCGTCCTGAATTAATAAATGATGATGATTTTTCTATCATCAACATTTTTCAATCAGAGTTTAGAGGGTACGTACAATTCTATAGCCTTGCTCAAAATATTGCATGGCTCCGAAAACTACAATGGGTTATGTCAACCTCATTGATGAAAACCCTTGCCTGTAAACATAAGACAAGCGTGAATAAAATTTGCGCTCGTTATATTAAGACGGTAAAACTTCCACAAGGTTTAAGAAAGTGTGTTGAAATAACCGTCCCAGTTGAGGGAAAGAAACCCTTGGTAGCTCGCTTCGGAGGAATACAATTAAAACGTAACCTAAAAGCAACCATAGAAGACTTATCAACACAAAGAAAACCCGCACCTAGAAATGAATTAATCAAGCGGCTTCTCGCGGATGAATGTGAAATCTGTGGGGCAAAAGGCAACATTGAAGTTCACCATATTCGCGCCCTTAAAGACCTCAAAATTAAGGGTAGAAAGGATTTACCGCAATGGATGCAAATTATGTCCGCACGTAAAAGGAAAACTCTCATGGTCTGCTCTCAATGCCACGACGCAATACATGCAGGTAAACCAACAGGTAAACGAGTTCCGTAAATAAGAATACTGGAGAGCCGTGTACCTGGAAACTTGTAAGCACGGTTCGGAGGGGGCTAGTTAGAAAAGGAACCAAATAAACGGAAACCTCGTTAGCTAGCTACCCACTTTCGATAGAATATCACACACCACAATAATGGACAACCTTATTGCCCCATCAGGCATAAAACAGGGAATTTTTCGCTGTCTAAAAGCAGGTGTAAACCCTGAATTTCCAGAACAAGGTACTTGTCAAGGTGGCGTTGTGAGTCCACTTTTAGCTAACATTGCGCTCAACGGAATAGAGGAAATTCACCAATCAGTACGTTATGCCGATGATATGGTAATAATCCTTAAACCCACTGATGATGCAACAAAAATACTTGAAAAAATCAGCCAATTTCTAGAAGCCAGAGGATTAAAAGTAAGTGAGAAAAAGACAAAACTAACCGCTACGACAGATGGATTTGACTTCCTTGGCTGGCATTTTAAAGTGCAAAGCAACGGAAAATTTAGAAGTACTCCCTCAGCGGATAACTATAAAAAATTCCGCCAGAAGGTAAAAGCTATCGTTAACTGCTCGAATTATGGTGCAAAGGTAAAAGCCCAAAAGCTAGCACCTATTATTAGGGGTTGGAGGAACTACCACCGCTTCTGTAAAATGGATGGGTCAAGATTTTCATTATGGCACATCAGATACAGGACATGGAAAGTCTTCAATAAGGAAACGAAATTAACGCGAGAATCTACAACTAAGTTAATAGAAAAAGCGTTCCCATCGGTTCCCTACTCCGAAAACAAATATGTCAATGTCAAAGGGAATAAATCACCTTACGACGGCGACATCAGCTACTGGAGCGAGCGTAATAGCAAGCTCTATGACGGGGAAACCTCTAAAGCCTTAAATAGGCAAAACCATACATGTGGACACTGTGGATTAAAGTTTACAAGTGAAGAACGAGTACACTTACACCATATAGACGGGAATCACGACAATTGGAAACCTAATAATCTGATTGCAATACACGAATCCTGTCACGATTATACACACATGGGCAAAAGCGCAAGCTAAGAATATCGGGAGCTGGATGCACGGAAACGCGCACGTCCAGTTCTAACAGAGAGGTGCCCCGGATAATACCGGGCATCGACTCTACCAACCGGGTCAGTAAACTAGAAACCCCATCCTATGAGTGCGGTGGGGTGGTTCATAAGTTGGTACGCTAAACCTTTTACGTCTTCCTTGCCTAACCAGTTTCTACCTGCTTCGCGAATCACTTTACCAAAACCGCGCATTGATTTGGTGTAGTTGAGCCATTCGTAAAAGTGACTGCCTGTACGAACGACTTGTGGGAAAATTTCCATGAATGCTGTTTTAGCTTCAGGTGCTTCACCCATTGATAGCAGCACTAAAGCCAAGATAGGAGTACTGTTATTAATCGCGCGTCCATCACTGGCATAAAGAACTTCATCGGCAACACGACGAGGATTTTCGGCAATGGCTTGATTTAATACTGTTACAAAGTCGTTTGTTAATTCTTGTTTGCCAGCGTAATAAGTGCTTTGTGCTGTACCTATTAGTAAGCAGCGACGTAGCATTTGCCAAATACCAGCATCAAACATGTATCCGCCACTACGCCCTTGAATCATTTCTGATTCGCGTCCAGGGATAGGCTGATTTTGAGGTGTGGCTTTGTTATGGGATTTTGTGAAAAAGTTGTAATTCATATACTACATCAGCCTTTGCAGGCGAACTATAGCCATGAACGTGATGTTCAAAGCTTGATGGAAATGTATATTTGGCGCGGAGAGGTGGAATTAAACGCACCATCACCCAGTTGGAAACGATAACCTTAATTTCTGCGTCCCTGTCGGGCAAGTTGACGAAAGAAAGAATCTCTGGGTGTCTTATCGTTAGACGACCTCCGCGTAGATAATGAATTTTTTGCGGGATGCAGGATTTGAACCTGCGAATGTGAGATTGACGATAACCCTCTGTTATTCGGTCTTTTCAGACAAGGTTGTTAACTAAGGACTACAAACAAAAGTTTGTCTCCTGCCTTACCACTTGGCTAATCCCGCACAAATTTATACTATGATTAAATAGGTGTAGCGGAGCAGGATTTGAACCTGCGACCCCCGATTTTCACCGATAACCCTCATTATTCGGTCTTTTCAGACAAGTTGCAAATAAGGATGTAACGCTCTACCTAACTGAGCTACCCGCCACATAAGTTATTTAATTTACAGTTTACAAGCAGTGAAATCTGTATTTCGCTCTGTATATTCAATGTAGTATATGTATTACAAGATGTCAATGGGAATTTAAAAATATTATTTGACCAATTTCGGATGCGAGGAGAGGCGCCAGCAAAATAATGAAAAATAGTGGTTTCTGAATTACTACCCAATCCTCAAATCACCATATTTGGTACTACTGGTTAGGTTAACCAGTAGTACTACTGGCTTAACTTGCTTTTAGGCTGGTGTCCACGCTTGTACTACTTGTTCGCTTCAAGTAATTTCTTCAAATCACCAATCACTATATTTGGTACTACTGGTTAGTTAACCAGTAGTACCGCTGGCTTAATTTACTTATAGACTGGCGCCTAGTGTTTAATATCAATAGTTTTGGCAGGTTGGTTAAAATTGAAACGCGCTTTGAGACGTTACATGTAACGTCTCTACATTTCTCTGTGCCCTCTGCGCCTCTGTGGTAATAATAATAACAATGTACTGCACAGGCGAGACGCCTATGCTACAAGGTATCAAATAATATTAAGGGTTTTTAACTTCTTGTTTATCAGTAAGCTTCCACGAGCGTCCTTGACAGTGGACGTAGCTATCTTTAACTTCGACGCCGAAAATTTGCGCTCCAAGTTCAAGCGCTTCTTTCCTTTCTTCCTCTGTTAAGTAACTGTTATCAACTGGGCGCCGTGGATCTCCACCTGCTTCAAGATATCGAGAGCGGGCTTGGGCAAAAAGTTCATTTAATCTTTGATATTGCTGCTTTTGCTTTTGTGTTGGTTCTTTCATATGTCTGTTGCCCACGAAGTTGGAATTATTTCCCCATCTTGTAGAACAAGTGCTATTGGTAAAATAGAACTAAGAGTACTAATAAGATAAAATCCTCTCTCTTCATCATAAAGCATACCCTCTAGTAACTCCAATGTTTCTAGGGCATTCAATACTAGATATTGAGCTTCTGTTGGCTCCATGTGATGTGAATCCGCGTGTAGATGAACTTTCAAAATTCTACAGGAATGAATACACTTTGAACGCATGTACTATTCATCACTTTAAAATTACAGTATTTTTTGATTTATAGTTATATAAATCAGTACTAAAAACAGTACAAACTTGAGACAAAAAGATATTAGGTTTCAGCGTCTCTACATTTTTTTGCTGCTTGATAGTGAGGTGCGATTAAGTAGAAATGTGTATTTTATAATACAAGTAAAGATTTTTTTTCCATTTTTGCCTATAATTTTGCCATGTTTATCTTTTGGCAAAAGTGTGGCAATGGTAGTGATATGACTGGGAAATTCCCTGGCAAAACTACCTTGTATACAGATATGTATCGCACTTTTTGCCAAGATGATATTATTTCCCAACTCGCAAAACAATTACTGGGTAATAATCGGCATGAGTGAAAAAACTATCGAAAGCTACGGGAAGGGATTTCTCGTTTTGCTTTTGCCTATATCGTTTGTGGTTGTTTTCGTAGTTTCTACCTGGCGTATTTGGCTAGGGCTGATTTTACTGATGACGGGTATTAATCTTTGGCAACGCTACCAGTGGGATAAGTGGTGCGAGGGAGTTAATCCTGTGTTCCATCAGCTAATTCAGCAAAACCAGGGTAGTGTAACCCCAATGGATTTAGCTATTAGGGGTAACTTTTCTGGAGATAAGGCTAAACGCTTTCTTGATACGAAAGCTTCTGAATTCGGCGCCAGTGTCCTTAATACTAACGATGGAAAACAAGTTTACTACTTTATGACTGCTAATATTCTTGGCAGTATATTTGATAGTAGTGAACCAGTTAAAACTGAGCCAAGAAAAAGCTCCACAACTGCTATGCCTCTTTTAGCGGCGCCTACAACAATGCCGTTGGTAATTGAGGAAAAACCTGAGTTAGTTGCAGCAGAAACATTAACAGCAAAACCTCAAGTCAAAGAAGCTGAATTACAACAAGCTGAAGTACTGCAAACGGATAATAACCAAACTGAAGTACAACAAGCACAAGTTAAGCACATTCTTTCACAAGAAGATGAATTGCTACAAGCTGAAGTAAAAGAACCACAACAAGTTCATGAAGCAACAACGCTAGCGCAACAGTTAGTGTTTGGCTCATTGATTCAATCTGAACTTGCTAAAAGGTTAAGTGTATACTCCAGTACTGTGTTTAAACGGCGTGATGACCCAGATTTTCCCGAATGGAGTCGCAACCGTGACCCTGACGGTATTGCATGGAGGTATGACCGCAAAGCTAGGGAGTTTTTCCCAATTGAGAAATAATGTTGTGGTAAGGTGGGCACTGCCCACCATACGAGCTAAAATCCGATTCCTACTGCCTCACTTATTGATGTCAATCCTTGTTGTTCAAGTAAAACAAGCAAACCTTCAAGAATACGGCGTATCATCCAGGGTCCAGAATATATCCAGCCTGTATATATTTGGACTAAACTGGCGCCTGCTGTTATTTTTTCCCATGCATCTTGGTATGTGAAAATTCCACCTACGCCGATAATTGGTATTTGTCCTTGAGAATGCTTATAAATATAACGAATAACTTCTGTCGCACGGTCGCGTACTGGCGCCCCACTAATTCCGCCAGCTTCAAGATGTGGTGATTTTCCCGTTTTGGCAATTAGTTGCGTTTTCAAGTTATCGCGACGAATTGTAGTATTTGTAGCTATGATTCCCGCTAGTTTGTAGTTGAACGCTAATTCGATAATATCGGATATTGCTTCCCATTCTAAATCTGGTGCTATCTTGACAAATATTGGTTTTTGTGTGGTGTTCTCTTGGCTTAATGCTTCTAGAATAGAAGAAAGCATTACAGCATCTTGAAGCGCGCGTAATCCAGGTGTATTCGGTGAAGAAACATTAACAACAAAATAATCACCGCAATCCTTGAGTAAATGAAAACTATCGCGGTAATCAACAGCAGCAGTTTCAAGCGGCGTAATTTTTGACTTGCCTAAGTTAATACCAATAGGTATAGGTAAAGTTAGTTTCTTTCGTACTTGTGCTAATCTATGAGCCATATTAACCGCACCTGAATTATTGAAACCCATTCGGTTAAGAGCAGCATTATCTTCTGGTAAACGAAATAAGCGAGGTTGTGGGTTTCCAGGTTGGGGATGAAAAGTAACGGTTCCTAATTCGGCAAATCCAAATCCTAAGCTTCCCCATACAGGTGCAGCGACACCATCTTTATCAAACCCAGCAGCTAGGCCTACTGGGTTAGGAAAATGCAATCCAAACAAATTTTGTTCTAAACGTTTATCAAACAGGCAAAAAGATTGCTGTAAGCGCTGGTTTACCCAGGTTGTACCTGGACTGTAACAAATCTCACCCAGCCAATTTAAGCTACGAATGGTTGTAGAGTGCAGTTTCTCTGGGTCTGCTTTCACCACATTGAATAATAACGGGCGAATTGCAAGTTGGTATATATCGTTCATTTATTGGTAATCATAGAGGCGCCAGTACAAATAATTAACACAAACGGCGCCTTCACAAAACAATATTAGTAAATTTGATAGCGTCAGCTAGTATTTGGGCATCTTAAATACAAACCAGCTATGTTAATTCTTACCAGACGACCGCTTCTATGGGGCAGCCACAACGACTAATCGGTGCTGAACAACATATTATCTCCTTGGGACGTGTCCTACAAAGCCTTAGAGAAGAAGATAATATTGATGTTCTAATTCAAACTATTATTACTTTTGTCAAAGAACAATTTGACTACAACTTGGCATGGGTGGCACTTTACGACCGCTTAAATCATATACTGATTGGCAAAGGAGGATTTTCTCCTGTTCCTGATAATAGTTATCTTAATCAACGACTAGTTCTTAGCCCCGGAGATTTATTAGAACAGGTAGTTATTGAGCAGCGTCCAGTTGGTGTTGCTGACTTACGGGCAGAAGCGCGCGCTTCTGGGTGGCAAGAATTAGCTAAAAAGCATCAAATTCAAGGAACTATTATCCTGCCAATTCGTTATAAAGACCGATGTTTAGGTGTACTACTGCTTGGTTCAGTTCGTTGGGGATATCTTTTAGCAACCGATGCTAAAGCAAGATTGATGATGGTGTTGGGAGAATTAGCAGCAGCGCTACACCAATATGAGTTAGATTGGCAGCAAAAACATACTAAGCGTCTTGAAGAACCTTTACTTGACTTGTTACAAAAATTACAAGCGTCTAGTAATTTAATGCAGCGTATAGAAGCTACAGTTAAAGCTGTACATGAATTCACAGCACCAACTCGTACTCATATTTATTGGTATGAACGCGAAGGTCGGTATTTTTGGCGCCGTTTTAGCAGTTACTCAAATGGCAACACACAAAAGTTTGATAAAAACGAGTTTGAGAAAAATCGGACTGCGGTAGGTTCAATTACAGTTGAGGATTTAAGCGACTTTTACTACGCTTTGGCAACGAATGAAATTGTTGTGATTGGCGAAGGACGAAGCTCACTCAAAAGCCATTTTACCGCTCAGTTGATGCAACGCTTGCAAGTGAGGTCTTTACTTGCGGCGCCGATTATTTGGCAAAAGGATTTACTCGGTTTTTTAGCAGTTGAAGCATCAGAAGCGCGTATTTGGAAGGAAACAGATAAAAGCTTTGCCCAAGGTGCAGCAGGTCTAGTTTCACTTGTCGCACCAAAAGAAGAAATGGAAAACACAATCGAGCAAATTCGAGGTGATGCGAATTTAACTAGTGAAATTGCCAAAGGAATATATAACGAACGTGATTTTGAACAAACCTTGAGCAACTGCGCTAAAAAAATCCTGGAACGACTTGGCGCGATGCGATTTGTGCTTTTGTACTATAATCATGACCACAGTAAGTACGAAATCTTGTTTCAGACTCAACCATCAAATCGGCGCCCATTCAATTTTCACTTTGATGATTTGCGTGAGGTAGACTGGCAACTTTTAGAGCGTTCCTCTGAAGCGGTTGCGGTTGAAAATCTAGAAGAAGATTTGCGGTTTTTTAACTGGCGTTCTTATTTGCTTGAAGTTGGAGTTCGCTCTTTAATTGTAACTAATTGTCAGGCTGGAAACGCACCATGTGCATTAATATTGATTACACACGAAAGTAAACGAGCTTGGACAACGCGCGAAAGAGAATTAGTTCAAATTGTTAGTCAGCAGGTAGGTGTAATTACCAGGCAGTGGCAGTTATATTTCAATGACGAACAAAATACTAAAATTATGCAAAGCTTCCAAAAATCGTTACAGATTCTGGAACAAGCACAAGGCGCCACTATTGAATCAGATAGTAAAAATCTCGAAATTATTTCTTTACGCCAAATTGCGACTGTTCTAAACTCTCCTTTAGGGTTTATGTTATCTTGGGCTTACGGAAACCAATATGCACAAATAATTCCTGGCTTGATCGCTTTTGAAGAGTTTGCCATTAACACTGAAGTTTCAGTGCCTATATCAGGCGAAGCTTTGATACAGTGGGCGTTGGGCAGTGAAGGAATGATGCTTGTTAAAGCCGAAGATTTACCCGAAGATACACGTAAATGGCTACATGGTTCCGGTATTGGTCAACTGTTAATAGTGGCATTACGCACTAACCCTGATCACAAACCAACAGGTGTAATAGTTATAGGGGATAGGGTAGCACGTCGTTGGTCACAAGCTAGCTTGAATGCAGTTTCCATGTTAATTAGTCAACTTGCTTGGTCGCGACGCTTTCAAAAAGTTTCGCTTTCTCTGCTTCAATCAAAACAAGATTTACAGCTTTTAAACTGGTATAAACATCGAAGATTCGAGGAAAACCAGCGTATGAGTAGCTCCTTGATTAATCAAATTAAAGCATTAGGTGTTCCGAATAACGAATTTACACAAGTACGCTACCAGCAAATTTTACGTCAGTTAGAAAGTACTCATTCATCACTAACAGTGCTGCTTGAAGAAGAACAATGGCAACTACAGTTAGGTTCGGGAAAAATGCCTGTTGCTAGCTTGCTTAAACGCGCGCTTGAACGAATTGATAAATCGGTCAAAGAAAAGAAATTATGGGTAGGAGTACATGGTTTAGGGCAAAATATAGTTGATTCTACAAGTAAAGACGTTACATGTAAAGACGTTACAGGTAAAGACGTTACAGGTAAAGACGTTACAGGTAAAGACGTTACAGGTAAAGACGTTACAGGTAAAGACGTGATGAATCACGTCTCTACTAACTTGTCGCAATACTCGTTAACCGTCATTGGCGATATTGTGAAGATTGAATTGATAATGAATGAGATATTAACCGCAGCAGTAGAACGCTCTGTAACCGGAGGAAGAATAGACTTTTGGTGTCGGCGCCTAGAAGATAATTCGTTGGAGCTTTCGATTACCGATAATGGTAGTATCAACGCTCAATTACTTGCAGAACTATATCAAGATGCCTCAACAGATGTGCTTGTATCTTCCTATATAGATCAGCCACCGGGTTTACACTTACTTATCTGCCAAAACATGGTAAAGCAAATGGGAGGAGAACTTAACTTTTACCAATTACCTGATGGTCGTATCGTCAGTCGCTTACTACTAGCACTTGCTACCAAATAAAAAATGTATAGACATTGAATGTGACGTTATGACAGCAAGATATCAAGATATAATGTTCCTTACCCTTAATAAATCTAAACATAATTCTATTACACATTTATGGCACGCGCTCGTTCTAAGTCTGACCTGCCAACAAAAGTCTGTCCGGTTTGCGGATTATCTTTTACATGGCGCAAAAAATGGGAAAAGAACTGGGACGAAGTAAAATATTGCTCTGAAAGGTGCCGTCGTCGGCGTTCTCAGGCTAAAACTGAAGATTCATAAATATACGGAGTTACACAGGTGCGACCGAAATTAATTATTCATGGTGGGGCAGGTAGTTCTCTTAAAGGTAAAGGTGGCGTTGAAATAGTACGTCAGTCGTTATATAAAGTATTAGAAGAGGTTTATGCAATACTACTATCCGGCGCCAATGCTGCAGAAGCAGTAGTACACGGTTGCCAATTATTAGAAGATGACCCGCGTTTTAATGCTGGTACTGGCTCTGTACTACAATCGGATGGTCAAATTCGTATGAGTGCTTCCTTAATGGATAGTACATCTCAAAGCTTTAGCGGCGTAATTAATGTTACACGCATACAAAATCCCATTAATTTAGCGCAATTTCTCCAGTCATCTCATGACCGAGTACTATCAGATTTTGGCGCCAGTGAATTAACGCGAGAATTACAAATACCTAGTTACAATCCGCTTACAGATTTACGTTTAGAAGAATGGCTACAAGAACGCCAAGATAATTTCAAAAAGGCAATGGCGGGGGTAGTAGCAGAAAAAGAATTAGTTGAAAGTGGTGCTGGTAGAGGTACGATTGGTGTTGTTGCTTTAGACACGTTTGGAAAAATTGCCGCTGGTACTTCTACAGGTGGAAAAGGGTTTGAGCGTATTGGTCGTGTTAGTGATTCGGCTATGCCTGCTGGTAATTATGCTACTCAGTATGCGGGTGTTAGCTGTACGGGTATTGGAGAAGATATTATCGACGAATGCTTGGCGCCGCGTATAGTAGTGCGGGTGACAGATGGAATGTCTTTGTTTGAAGCAATGCAGCGCTCGTTTAATGAAGCAACAAAAAATAAGCGCGATTTCGGCGCCATTGCACTTGATGCCAAGGGGACAATTGGATGGGGTAAAACTAGCGAAGTCTTGCTGGCAGCCTATCACAACGGTGAAAAAATGAATGATACTTTAGAACTCCCTGATGAACCACAAGTAGGAGTTGCGGAAAGTTAGGTAGGGTGGGCACTGCCCACCGTACAGCTTCGCTTGAACTACTTCGCTTGAACTAACTATTTTCTTTTTCTTGTCGTTTTTTAGACACCCAACCGGGTTTTAGGACTGGTTGCGAACGGGCAATTACCAGACAGTCGTTAGGGATATCCTGTGCGACTGTTGAACCTGCGGCGATGTAAACGTCTGAGCCAAGGTTAAGCGGCGCCACTAGGACGCTATTAGAACCAGTTTTTGTGTAATCACCGATTTTGGTTGGATGTTTTTTGAAGCCGTCGTAGTTTGCAGTAATTGTTCCGGCGCCAATGTTTACTTTTGTTCCAGTTGTTGTATCACCTAAGTATGAAAGATGAGCGACGTTAGTTTTATTACCTAAAGTGGTGTTTTTTAATTCAACAAAATTACCGATACGGCATCCTTCACCGACACTAACATGACCACGTAAGTGAGTATAAGGACCTATGCGGGCACCTGCTGCAACGCTGCTATCTGTAATTACTGAAAACTGTACGGTGACATTTTCACCAATTTGACTACTTTCTATTAAACTTCCTGGGCCAATTGTGCAACCTGTATGAATTACAGTTGAACCTCTTAGGTGTGTTTGGGCTTCTATAATTACATCAGGATGTATCTTAACTGTCTCATCGATTGTGATACTTGACGGGTCAACTAAAGTTACACCTGCCGCCATCCATTGATTTTTTATTCGATTTTGCAAGATTTCATAGGCACCTGCTAATTGAAGTCGATCATTAATGCCTAAAATTTCTTGGTAATCTTCGACATCTACTGCCATTACTGGTGAAACTTGTGTAACAGCGTCTGTCAAGTAATATTCTTTTTGAGCGTTATTCGATTGTAAATGCGGTAGTACAAGTTCTAAATCCTGCCAGCGGAAACAGTATATTCCAGCATTAATGCGGCTACATAGCTTTTGTTCTGCCGTACAATCTTTATCTTCAACAATCTGCTGCACAAACTTTTTATCACCATCACAAAAAACGCGCCCATAACCTTTTGGGTCAGCTAAATGCGCGGTAAGGATTGTAGCAGCATTTTTATTTTCTTGATGGACTTGTAGGAGATTTTCTAAAGTTTCAGGACGCAGTAACGGTACATCGCCGTTTAAAACTAGCAAATCACCTTCATAACCGGACAGTGGTGGTAGTAGTTGTTGGATAGCATGACCTGTACCCAACTGCTCAGTTTGCTCAACAAACTCTAAATTAGGTACTGACTGCATTGCAGTTTTAACAAATTCAGCTTGGTACCCTACTATTATTATCCGCCGCTTTGGTTGCGCTGGCTCAACGCTCATTAGGACTCGCTCGACAAGCGATAGCCCACCTAACTTATGTAAAACCTTCGGCAGGCTGGATTTCATTCTTGTGCCGCGTCCTGCCGCCAGAATTGCTACTACTACCATAATTAGCGATACTGCATGTGTGAATTGCGATTAAACAGCCGGAGATACTCCGTACTTCAAGCCCAAATAATACCAGCTAATCATCCACAATCGAAATGTTAACCGCTTACATTTAAATTAACTCTATATTTGATTTTGATTTGATTGCCAAAAGCGAATAAAGTTGGTAAACTTATCCATCAATTCCGGATTACGCCAACCTAACTCGGTTTCTTGTTTCATTATAGAGAGTGCTTCTTCTGGAGTATAAGCTTTCTTATAAGGACGCTCACTCGTTAAAGCATCATAAATATCAACAGTTTGGAAAATTTGTGCCAATTCGGGGATCTCACTCCCTTTTAGACCATCAGGATACCCTGAACCATCCCATCGCTCATGATGATGTCTGATAATTGGTATTACTCCGCGCGTACTACGCAAGGCTTGACAAATTCTTTCCCCAATCAAAACGTGCTGGCGCATTATCTCCCATTCTTCGGTCGTAAGCTTACCACATTTAAGCAATATGGCATCGGGAATACCAACTTTGCCAATATCATGCAAGTAACCTCCCCACATTAAATCACGAATTTGATTGCGCGAGAGTTTGAGATACTCACCAAATGCTTTCCCCAACTGTACTAACCGTTCGCAGTGGTCACCAGTATTCGGGTCGCGACTTTCAACTGCTCGTGCCATCGAGAATAATACTTTTTCAGCATGGTCAAGGTCTTCATTCAAACGCTTTTGCCTTACTAGCGACTTTACGCGCGCTGCTAGTTCCAGACGGTCAAACGGTTTGGTTAAGAAATCATCTGCCCCAACTTCAATACCGTGAATACGAGAACGTTTATCGTTTAAAGCTGTAATAAAAATCACAGGTATTAATCGAGTTTGCTCGTTTTGCTTAATTCGCTGGCAAACTTCAAACCCGTCCATTCCTGGCATCATTACGTCAAGTAATATTAAGTCTGGTGATGAGTTGACGATTTGTTCAATTGCACTAAACCCACTATCGGCTTCAATGATTTCATAACCCTCCATTGCCAGCAAAGCCACAGATGTCATTCGACTAGCTGCATGGTCGTCAACGACTAGAACTTTCGGGGTGTCACCATCAAATATATCCACTTGTAATTCGGCTTGCTGTGTTCTTGAAATAAATGATTCATAACCAGAATCAGCTTTTTGGTTTGCCCAAGATGATATAGCTTCAACTTTTTCGAGCATAAGGTCTTGTTTTGATAAGCTCAAGGGATTAACTTGTGCTTTGTGCAATCCTAAAGCATTATTTGTTCCCATATCATTTGTTATATCTGAGGGGTTTGACCCACTCACAACTTTTTCGGTAGAACCTGTATAGTTGGATTTCAAAACCACAAAGGCACTCCAATTCTTAAAGAAAATTTTAATTTATAGCCTGCATTCAGTTTACACTTAGGTTCGTTTTACATTATGTTGTAATGTTGCAACTTAGGTAAGAATTCGTTGAGTGTCAATTGATGAATATAAATGACATATGACTTTTAATGGTAGTCATATACATGATTATTACCACTGTCTCAAATTACCATATAAAGCAAAGCTAATCTATTTGTGTTCCAAAGCATACATTAAGTTTTTTAACTCTTTAAGGTGCAAAGGGAAAATTGTTACCAAAATCCCTACCTATCTTTCCAGTATGAGCGTATGAAGCAAATCTTAAATCAGGTTTTTTACGGAGATTTCTTAACATAGCCTGTGCAAAGTAAGTCTAAGTCTTGTTCAATTTAGTTTTTGGGTCTGATTAAACGATACAATATTTTTTTTTATTAGTAAGCAACTTATGTATTTTCCCCATAAAAACTTATAAGGCATTATCAAACTACTGTAAAGTTACTTGTTGCTGTGACGATTCACACATAACACAAGTGATTTTGATCACTGTAGCTTCATCAATTCGATTTCAATCTAAATAATATGTATAATATAATACTATATTTATTTAAGCATTGCTATTTTGTGATAAGCACCGTTTTCGCCAGGAGGAAGTAGTTTCAAGCTGGCTGTTACGTTGTTCGAGTTGGCGCCGTTCTAAGATGATTTGGGCTTGGTCTTGAAGCAGTGGGTCGCGGTAAGGAATCGCAGCACGTGTATGTAAATGTTCCAGTTCAGCGGTTGAGAGAGGATGTTGAGTCAAAAATTGAAGAGAGTTAGGATATGCTGCAACAGTACCAGGAGTTTTTCTGCCAACAGGAGGTGTTGAAGCGATGATTAAACCGGAGGTTAGGAGTGCTGTACGTACTGCTGCAGAACATGAGTAAGTAGCTAGTAATCCTTCGGAGTGTAGACACTGAGAAACAAGCGCAATAAACTCGATTGTCCACAATTGTGGACATTGCGGTGGAGAAAAAGGGTCAAGGAAAATGGCATCAGCTTGAAATGACTGACTTAGCTGTTTGATTGTAGTCCGAGCATCGCCTATCAATAAAGATGCTTTCAGATTATCGTTTTCTACGTAGTGCGTATTGGCAAGTTCTGTTAAGATATCGATATATTCAAAATTCCAGTCAGCGTATAAATTGTGGCTGAGTGCTGCACGTGGTACGGCTGGATTAAACTCTAAACCAATAACTTCAACACGACAATCAGGATTACTTTTCCAAATAGTTTGCAGTGCAGCAGCAGTGTTATATCCAAGTCCGTAGCAAATATCTAAAATACGGATAGTTTTTTGTTTGGATGCTGTTGCTACAACTTCAAGTCGTGTAGGGACAACAAATTTTTGAAAGCTCTCTTGTCTTGCGCCGAACTGGCTGTGATACGACTCTTCAAACTCTTTCGAGAAGAAAGTGAAAGAACCATCGGCTGTTGACTGTGGAATGAAATCTTCTGGCATTATATACTAAAGATACGAAAAAACAGTAATTATGAATGTAGTCTCTGCACAATGGCTATTTGAGCATCTTAAGATTGGTGAAGTAGTGATTATTGATTGTCGATTTTCGCTCAATGACTCAAAGAGCGGAAAACAACAGTATCAACAAAGTCATATAACAGGCGCCTATTACTTTGACTTGAATGAAGACCTTTCTGCCCCAGTAGGTGAGCATGGAGGAAGACATCCTTTACCAAATTTGTCTGAGCTCGCCACAAAGCTCTCAAAAATGGGTGTTAGCCACCAAACACTAGTTGTAGCATATGACGATTCAAGACTTGGATTTGCCGCGCGGTTGTGGTGGTTGTTACGCTATATCGGACATGAAAAAGTTGCAGTTCTTGATGGAGGGTTTGCTGGATGGTTATCATTATCATATCCTGTTACTTCGGAAGTTAGAGAACCATTAGAAGCGAATCTAAGTACAATTTACACGGGACACGTTAAATCGAACATGGTCGCTGATATTAACTTTGTTAAGAATCGTAAAGATTTGCCAGGTGTAGTTTTAGTAGACTCCCGTGAGAACGAACGGTATCTCGGTATCCGAGAACCAATTGATAAAATCGCTGGACATATTGAGGGTGCTGTAAACTATCCTTGGCAATCCGTCACTGATAGTTCAGGGTACCTACTTAATGTTGAAGATCAGCTGCAGCGCTGGCAAGATATTTTAGGCAGCCAAGAAATTATTGTTTATTGCGGCTCAGGTGTTACTGCGTGTGTCAATTTACTATCATTGGAATTAGCTGGTTTTCGTAACGCTAGGCTTTACGCTGGCAGTTGGAGTGATTGGATTAGTTATTAATGTTGGACACTTGTAGCTATATTTCAAAATCTACCTATTTCCCAGTTGTAGTTTATACTAAAAAACCAACCATTAAAGTTAATATTTGGCTCTGTGGAATTACCTAGGGTTACTCCGGATTGGAAGCTAATACTACTAGTATCAGTCGCTTTATAGTTGACATGAGTGAATATCCGATGATATAAATCTTCGCGATCGCGTTGGGTAAAGTTAGAAAGAGAAAGTTGATAATTTAAACCAACATTTAGCGGTTGTAACAAGTAATAACTTAATGAAAGCCATAACGTATTGGTGATACGGTCGCGCTTTTCAGGAACTTCAGCTAGGCTCCAGCGAAATTCGTAGAAACTGTCGAGCGTCCATTGCGGCGCCAGGGAATCTCTACGTCCGAATGATAGATGAAATGAGTTTTCATTCAAAAATCGGTCGCCTGATGCAAATCCGTAGCGTCTGCTGTTTTGGGCATAAAACAATTGTTGGTTGCTCCAACCAATTTCACCATACATTCGGCGAGTAAGTTGCTGATATAAATCTACGTTTAGCCGAAGTTGGTTGTAGTTAAATTCTGATTGATTGATGTAGCGAATAACGTTAGCATCAAATGAACCACTTAGGAATGTTTTTGGTCCCAATTTTAAAGGCGCGCTAGCAAGTGTAACACCAGAATATATTAGTCCATCTTCAATGGGGTCTACTTTTGAGGCAAAAAGATTATCTGTCTGGAAAAAACTAACTCTTCCAAGTAGATAAGCGATAGGTTGGGATGGGGGGAGTGGAGTTTTTGTTGGAGGTGGTTGAGTTGGCAACGGTGGTGATTCAATTTGTCTTGGTTGTGCGACGATGCCTAGTTCTGATGTTTGAGGTTCTCGTGTTCGAGGTCTGGCAATAATATTTCCTAGCTCTGTATTACTAGCTTCGGGTTTCGGTTGTTTGTTTTTTTCAAGAAGACGTATAAGCCTTTCTACTCTTTGGCTGTAATTGATATCAGGTTTATTTAGACGCTGTTCTATTTGCGTTGGAGTTGGCTGTGTTGGTTCATTGGGTTGTGCCTCAACTTGTGGAGGTTCTGCTGGGTTTTGAGAGTTTATGCTTTCTTTCGGTTGTTCTGGAGTTGATTGAACCATAATTATCGATTCTTTCAACCCTTGTAATGGCGCCTGTTGCGTCTTGATTGAATGTATAAATTTACTATTTGGCTCAAATGGGAACTCAGATAGTGTTGGTTTAGTCTGTGGTTGTTTGTGCTTTTTTACAAATGCGTCACTAAATGATGGTATATTTGATACATTCAGGGATGTTTTCTGCGATTGAGTGACGCTTGTAGCTATGACTGCATCTAGTTTAATCAGATACATACATGTACTGGTGGGCACTAAAATCGACAAAAGCAAAATTTTTTTAAGTTTCTTCGGTTGCATCTTTACGGCATCGTGAGCGAAAGATTCAGACCACGAATTCTTTAATAGAGTTTCAATTATTTAAAGAAAACGTGCGGCTGATATCAAGGATAAGGATGCTTGTACTTAACGTATACTTAAGTATCAGCTAGGTTATAATATGCACACCTGTGTTCTACCTATCACGATTAACAAAACAGTGATGAGTAAATAATTTATAGTATATTGAAATGTTTTACATATTCAAGATTTGATAAATTTTCAGCGAAAATACGTAAGTAAAGTTGTTATAACAGATAACATACCCAGAAACCCGCCTCTTGAATCGTTTTACCTGGTTGAGTATGAGTAAACTTCCCGAACTGCAACAAATGTTTCGTAAGTTGTTGCCACTTCTAGTGATTAGCATCTCAGGGCTAGCAGTACTGCCCGTATCGAATTCAGCTAATGCTCAGGTAGCTTTGACTAAAGCTGTAATTCAAGATTTGCGTAACTTAGTGCAACTGATGCCTCAACGTCAGCCAAAACGTAAGGCACAGCGTTCAGATGCAATGACACCTGGGGATGGGTTATCTACAGGAAGATTATCTTTAGCTGATTTGCGCTTTAACGACAATTCTTTAGCGCGAGTTGGAGAACAAGCGGTATTTAAGTTTTTACCGCGAACCAGAAACTTTACGCTTAATAACGGTACTGTATTATTACTGATTCCTCCGGGACGAGGACGAACAAATATCAGAACACCAAGTGCTGCTGCTGCGATTCGCGGTTCAGCGCTCTTTGTACGCTACGACAAAGCTACTGATACTACAGTCGTTGGCGCCCTTACAAACAGTGGTATCGAAGTTTTTAACAAAGATGCTTCTAGTAGCCAAGTTTTGCAAGCTGGGCAGATGATGGTTGTAGTCAAGGGTAAATTTCAGGGACTATATGATTTTGACCTGCGGACTTTTTATGATACTAGTGATTTAGTTCGAGGACTTGACTTAACAAAACAAAACCCAACTGGTGACCCAGCGCTCGATAGCGTTCGTGCTGAAACATCACAAGCTTTAGCCAAGCAATTACCAATATCAGGTCCAGGTACTATAAAAGACCCGTCATTTATTAAATTATCTACACCTCCTGAAGAAACACAACAAACATCTGATACAGCATTTCAAGACACCGACAAAGTTGATAGCATACTAGACAAATCACAAATTCAACCAAATTTCAACCAAGCTGACAGTAGCAATAACTCCACAAATGAGGCTAATAACAATTCCTCGACATCAGTGAAGAATGTACCAAATCCAAGCGTAACAACACAGCAACGGCAACCTAGTACAGGTACAGGTACAAGTACAATTACAACACCGACTCAACCACAAACACCAGTAAATCCTCCATCTTCACTTAGTACAGGCACAAGTACAATTACAACACCGACTCAACCGCAAACACCAGTAAATCCTCCATCTTCACCTAGTACAGGTACAATTACAACACCGACTCAACCACAAACACCAGTAAATCCTCCATCTCCACCTGGTACAGGTACAGGTACAATTCCGACTAAACCAGAAACACCAATAAATCCTCCATCTTCACCTGGTACAGGTACAGGTACAATTCCGACTAAACCAGAAACACCAATAAATCCTCCATCTCCACCTGGTACAGGTACAGGTACAATTCCGACTAAACCAGAAACACCAATAAATCCTCCATCTCCACCTGGTACAGGTACAGATACAATTCCGACTAAACCAGAAACACCAATAACTCCTCCATCTACACCTGGTACAGGTACAGGTACAATTCCGACTAAACCAGAAACACCAGTAACTCCTCCATCTACACCTGGTACAGGTACAGGTACAATTCCGACTAAACCAGAAACACCAGTAACTCCTCCATCTACACCTGGTACAGGTACAGGTACAATTCCGACTAAACCAGAAACACCAGTAACTCCTAATCCACCGTCTGATGCAACTACGGATCCATCAACTAGACCAAGTACTTAAAATTTTTTATAAAATAATTTCAAGTATTTCTATCAATAGTTTTGATGGGTTGACAAAGCTGGCGCCTGTCAAAACTATTAATAAAACGTAGGAGGATGAGAACTCGTAGTAGCGCTGTCTTCGCGTGAAAATCTAGAGGGCTAGGGCAACAACTACGTACATAACTCCCCAAAACTTATGAAATGAAGCACTAATAGTTCGTGTCAAAAGTTTTGTGTTGTTGGTATCTCTCGTAGGTGCGGCAAAAGCCACCATACAACGCCCCAAAACTAATGACACAAACCACTAATAGTCCATGTCATTAATTTTGGTAGGTATGTAGTAGCGCGGAGAACGCACGATAGCTATTAAAAACAGAACGAGGGCTAAAGCCCAACTACGAACACTAATTTCCATCCCAAGGTATAGTTGGGACTTCTGAATCTTCTAAAGATTGGGTATTGATAGATAAATTGTCTAAGGGTAAAGGTTGAATATTATCAGCAGAAATTAATTTGTTTAACGCATTAAGAGCATCTGTTGCAGTTTGATAACGCTCTTGAAAACTATCGCGCACCATCTTGTTAAGTATATTAGCAAAACTAGTTGCAACTTCCGCGCGCTCTATCCATATTAATTCACCGTTGTCATCATGCTGGAGTTCGTGAGGAGAAACTCCTGTTAATGCCTTGATACCAATCATTCCAACTGCGTAAATATCGCTGCTATATTGCGGGCGCCCGAAGCACTGTTCTCTAGGTGCGTAACCTTTGGTGCCGATACCAATAGTAAATGCTGTATCTTCCAGATTTTCAAGTAAATTTGTCGAGACTTGCTTAACGGCGCCAAAATCAATCAGCACAAGTTGATGGTCACTTTTTCGTCGCATAATATTACTTGGCTTAATATCACGGTGAATTACACCTTTTTGATGTACAAATTTTAAGATTTGTAGTAATTCACACAACATCTCGATAACAACACCTTGATTATGACGTTTTCCTGATGGGAGTTCCTGACTCAAAGAATTACCATCGATAAATTCTTGAACTAAATAAAATTCTTCATCCTCTTCAAAATAAGCCATCAACTGAGGTATTTGAGGATGCGTTCCTAATTGTTGAAGAGTTTGAGCTTCTGAACTAAAAAGGCGCCGAGCAACTTCCAATTGTTCAGGTTTATTATTTACTGGTTGAAGTTGTTTAACGACGCATAACGGATTACCCGGAAGTCTTGTATCTTCTGCTATATAAGTTTCGCTGAATCCACCTGAACCTAAAACTTTAACGATACGATAACGTCCATCTAGAATTTTTCCGCTAATTTGAATTTCACGCTTTTTCAGTAAATCTATAAGGTCTTCTTGCTGACTAAGAATCTCTTGGGCAATACGAGAATAAGGATTTTTTTGGATAATATCAACTAACTGAATTTTTCGTAATTGTTGAATTGCAATTTCAATACCTAAATAAGATAATCCAATCGCTAACAATGCAATTATAGGTATGGCTGTTGGTAAAAATAATTGACTTGAAACAAACAGTATATAGTTAATAACTCCCCAGGCTATAGCAATACTAAAGCTAGTAAAAACTCGAACTCGATTATATTTTTTTCTAGATATAAAATACGCACTACCACCAACTAAGACTAAGACAAATAAGCTACTTCTATAGCGAGTGTTAAATGCAATTCTAACTGAGTTACCTTGCTTCAGTGTTGCAATTGCGTTTGCATGTATTTCTACCCCAGCCATACGTTCAGGAAATAGCCAGTTCACAGCAACTGAATGAAAATCATTTGCAGCCGTTGCAGTGGCGCCAATTATTACTATTTTGTCTTTAAATACTTTTCCGGACTGTAAATTGCTATCCCAAAACATTTGGTCAAAAACGTGCCAAAATGGAATTTGCTCAAAACTACCAGCAGAGCCTCGATAATAAATTCTATCACCTAATGGTTTTGGATAGTCGATATTTGCCGCCCGCAAAGTCGCTGTGCTGAAGTCTGGTATTTTATCTAATAAGCTACCTTGGGTTTCGGTAAGTTCTTTAGTATACTCACCCGCAAAGCGATGAATCTTGCCGTCAACCTCTATAGGAAAATTTACAGACCCAGTTGAGACTGAACCAACGCGAAGTTGCCCTTGGGGAGAACGTAATTGTGTTATGGAACCACTATCAGTATCAAAAGTTTCATAAGACGCAGCTAGAACAACTTTGCTACCATACCGTTGTAATGCTGCTTGTAGCTTGCGGTCATCTTCTTCACCATAACTACTTGGCAAGTCGAAAATAACATCTAATGCGACAACGCGCGCTCCGGCTTGAACCAGTTTTTCTATAACGCGCGCGTATGCTTCACGCTTATAAGGAAATCCTTTTAAAGGCTCCAAATGACCATATTTTACAGGGTCGGTTGCGTAAGATACTGCTGGCGTTGAAATCGAAGCGTCGTCAATTGCCAGAATTATAATATCCTTTGGCGGTGCAATCGAACCACGAAATTGATAAAATGCCGATTGTGCCTGATTCTCCATCATACTAGGCAACCGCAAACTGGAGATAGTCAGTAACCCTGCACCTACTGTCCATACAAATGCTAGCCAATGACCAAAGCGCGCGATCTTTTTGTATTGACGCGCTCCCGTCGTGGAAGTAGATTTTGTAGTTCTACTTGACTGCTGGTCTGTCGCCGGAACATACTTTTTAGTTAAGGTAGGTGTAGGTTCTTCATTCATAGCGTAATGTCTAGTTGATTTACCGCTTGTTCCATTATTTATTTACACATACTTTATACGCTAAACACTAAAAACTATACTTGTATGAAAATTTATACATTAGTAATTTATACTCATTTACATCATATAGTTATTTTGTACTAAATTAATTTAGCTGTCAATTGCCGCTTGATACAGTCCTGAATCCCCAACGCTTGAGCCATACAGATAAAACGCTCGTAGAAATCCTCGCTTTCGGGGGTTTACTCTAATTTATATAAGCAGTGTCGAGAATTTTTGATCAATCTTGGGAACAATAGATGATGTAGATACGGATAGCAGAACTTGTCGTCCGCAAGTTTTGCTACTCGCAACTATAACACTACCAGTACTCCAATCATGCATCTTGTTAATGTACGCAGTGCATTTCATGACATGCAAGCAATGCAAAACACGAAATTGCTTTCATTTGTCATAAATCTTGATGTGTTCTTGATTGCGGTTGCAAGACAAATACGAGCGATTATAAGCGGTTGCGAGTTAATAAGGACAGTAGTTGCCAATTTCATACCTGTTTAGGAGTAAACTGGATTGATATGCAGTATTGAATGCTGTCCCAAAAGTCTAATTTATTGGTAGATTGCAATTGTGGGGAACATCTATCCATCTATCTGGGTAAAAGTATAAACCTCAATGCCTGTACTGTAATAAATGTTTAAATTAATTTCCACTGGAGTAATGCAAGATAAAAGCTATACACGTCAACTATTTTTATTGATATTAGCAGTCTTAACATTTTAAATTGCTATAACCTCTTGTTTTATCTAAATTCTTATTCTATATATGTAGGTGTTATTTTCTATGGGTACTACTATGAATCGTCTGTCTATTTTTGTAGACGGAAACAATATGTTTTACGCTCAACAAAAAAATGGCTGGTTTTTTGACCCGCGACGAGTACTAGAATACTTTAAATACGAACAGTCCGAAACGACGCTCATTAACGCATTCTGGTACACTGGTTTAAAAGACCCTCAAGACCAAAGAGGTTTTCGTGATGCTCTTATCAGTTTAGGTTATACCGTCCGCACTAAAATTTTGAAAGAATATTATGATGACACTTCCGGTCGCTATTCACAAAAAGCTAATTTAGATATAGAAATTGTTGTAGATATGTTTAATACTGTAGACCAATATGACCGTGTAGTTTTATTTAGTGGCGATGGTGACTTTGAGCGAGCAATCGAATTATTACGTTCTAAAAATACTCATATAACAGTTGTATCAACAGAAGGAATGATAGCACGGGAGCTACGTAATGCTACGGATAGATATATAGATTTAAACGATATTCGCGAAGTTATAGAAAAAACCGAAGGTCCTTAAACAAGAGTATTTTTTAACAATATTAAAACTTATAAACATCAAGTTGAATCAAGTTGAAAATATTTTGTAGCTACTAAAAACTAACAAAAATACCGAAATGAGTAACAGCACACAAGACCGAATCATCATCTTTGATACTACACTTCGCGACGGCGAACAATCTCCTGGCGCCACGCTCAACATTGACGAGAAGCTGGTTATAGCCAAGCAACTAGCACGTCTTGGTGTAGATATAATCGAAGCGGGGTTTGCATTTGCGAGTCCTGGTGACTTTGAGGCAGTGAGCAAAATAGCCCAAACTGTTGGAACAGAAAATGGCCCAATTATTTGTAGTTTGGCGCGCGCACGGCATGACGATATCAAGGCAGCAGCAGAAGCTATTAAAGGTGCTGCCAAAGGAAGAATTCACACTTTTATCGCTACTTCCGATATTCACCTTGAATATAAGTTGAAAAAAACAAGAAGTGAAGTTTTGGCTGTCGCAGAGGAAATGGTCGCGTATGCTAAAAGCTTTACCAACGACATCGAATTCTCACCCGAAGACGCTGGGCGTTCCGACCCAGAATTTTTGTACGAAGTATTAGAAAAAGTTATTAATGCAGGCGCCACAACGGTTAATATTCCCGATACAGTTGGTTATACAACACCAAGTGAGTTTGGAGCATTAATAAAGGGCATCAAAGAAAATGTCCCTAATATAGACAAAGCGATTATTTCCGTTCATGGTCACGATGACTTAGGTTTAGCGGTTGCAAACTTTTTAGAAGCAGTCAAAAACGGCGCCCGTCAACTCGAATGTACAATTAATGGCATTGGCGAACGCGCGGGAAATGCTGCTTTAGAAGAGTTAGTAATGGCGTTACATGTACGTCGGCAATACTTCAACCCGTTCTTTGGTAAACCAGCTAATTCCGAAGAATCACTGACAAATATCGACACACGCCAACTATATAAAACATCGCGCTTAGTATCGAGTTTAACCGGGATGTTAGTACAGCCGAATAAAGCTATCGTTGGCGCCAATGCTTTTGCTCATGAGTCAGGAATTCACCAAGATGGAGTTTTGAAAAATAAACTCACTTACGAAATTATGGATGCTCAGTTAATTGGTTTAACAGAGAACCAAATAGTTTTAGGTAAACACTCTGGGCGGAATGCAGTTCGGACTCGGCTGAAGGAATTAGGTTATGAATTATCAGAGACAGATTTAAACAAAGCGTTTGTTCGGTTTAAAGAAGTTGCTGATAAAAAGAAAGAAATAACCGACTGGGACTTAGAGGCACTAGTTAACGATGAAATTAAACAGGCGCCGGAGTTATTTAAACTCGAATTAGTACAAGTATCATGCGGCGACCACGCGCGGGCAACAGCAACCGTAACATTACGTAACCCTTCGGGTGAAGAATTAACGGATGCAGCAATTGGAACTGGGCCAGTAGATGCAATTTATAAAGCGATTAACCGAGTTGCTGGTGTACCAAATCAATTAATCGAGTTTTCTGTACAATCAGTGACAGCGGGAATTGATGCGCTTGGAGAAGTAACAATTAGGTTACAACATGAAGGGCGAGTATTTTCCGGACATGCAGCTAATACCGATATTATTGTGGCATCAGCGCAAGCATACGTAAATGCACTGAATAGATTGTATGCATCTTCCCAGCAGCAAAGACAACACGCCCAATTAGCTATTAATAGTTAGTAGCATAGGCGTCCGGTGCCTGTGCGTTGAATTTGATCCCCCCCAACCCCCCTTAATAAGGCTACCGTGTACACACAAGTTTCTCTTTCTTCTCTTTCTTTGTGTCCTTCGTGTTCTTTGTGGTTTATCTCTTTAAAGAACCACGTAATCCGGAGGATTTCCCGCAGGGTAGGCACGCTCGTACACAAAGGGGGGAAAGAAAGGGCTTATTAAAGATGTGTGTACACCGCAGCGCGTGGAAGGGGGGCTAAGACCCCCTAAAAATTCCCCTTTCGTGCGCGGGATTTACTCAAATGGGTAAAATATGAACTATTGAAGTGGCGCCATGACATGCTGCTGGGGGTGACTAGATCGTGCCCGAATTCAAAATTCACGCATTCAAATCCCCGCAATTAAAGTAAATCAATTACTTAATCGGAAACTGCACCTAATGCTTTGAGGGTAGTAATTTCTACCTCTGTCAGTCCTTTAACACCTGTGATATTCATGTGTTCGTAGGGTCTTGAGTGCTTAAGAGTTATTAGGCACTCACCTGTTTTAAAATTCCAAAGCTTTATTGTATTATCATGACTAGTACTCGCCATAGTTGTACCGAAAGAATTAACTGCAACAGACCAAACAGAACCAAAATGGTCTTGTAGAGTTTTCAGACATTCGCCTGTGCCAATATCCCATAATTTAATAGTTTGGTCGTAACTGCTACTTATCAAAGTTTGGCTATCAGGACTAAAAGTTAGAAATTCAACTGTATCTGTATGCCCTCGAAAAGTTTTGATATATTCTCCAGTATAAAAATTCCAAAGTTTTATTGTGCAATCAGAACTGGAAGTAGCAAGCATTTTTCCATCGATACTTAATGCTATCGAATATACTTTATCTGAATGTGCTTGTACAATTTGAATGCATTCGCCATCACTAACATTCCATAATCTGAACGTAGAATCTATCATTTGGCAAGTTTTAGATAACAAGCTTGACTGGTTTAGCATAGATAACGGTAAGTATGTATCACTGCTGCCTGATGTTGCTGGTATTATTAAAAGCCAGGTATTTCCAGGCTTATGGTTAGATGTAAAAGCCTTACTGTCAAAAAATATGGGAAAAGTATTAACAGTACTACAACAAAGTATAAATTATCAAGTACATACTGGCTTTATATAAGGCTTATCGAAGGCGCCTTAATTTATTATGGTTAATTGGATTGTTGAAGATGGGGTGTTTGGAAGTTCGATTATTCCATTAGTTTCGGAGATTCAAAATCAAGGACACCAAGTAAGAGTCATTGATTATAGTAAAGAAGATACGGATTTTACACGCTTTTTTCCAGAAGATGAATGTATATTATTTTACGGCTCTATTCATGTTGCTTCTAAAATTTTGATTTTACCTTGGGCGCCTGGAGTAATTGGTAGAATTGAGCATTATTACTGTACTAATTATTATCAGTATCTATCCAAGTGGTTACTAAATACCCCTTACTATATTCTATCTTTGAAAGACTTGTGTTATCGAGTTGCCCATCACGACTCAGACATTGAAAATTTAGCTAAGTCCAAACGTTTGTTCGTTCGCCCTGATAGTCCTCTAAAGCTCTTTCCAGGAAATGTGTATTCTTTGGGAGAACTGGATAATTTACAGATGTTTATGCGGTGCCATTATCTTGAGGATGAAAACATACTGGTTGTTGTGGCAAAAGAAAGACAAATTGATGGGGAATGGCGAGTTATTGTAAGCGATGGGAAGATTGTTGGCGCCTCTCAGTATAAACAGTTTGGGAAACCTTTTTATACTGGACGAATGCTAGAAGAAGTGCTTTTGCTAGCTCAAGAAGTTGCTGGATGTGGTTGGCAACCTGATTCAATTTGGGTACTCGATCTTTGTATATTTGAGGGAAAAGCTTATATTTTAGAGATTGGCTTTTTTTCTTGCGCGGCTTTGTACCGATGCGAACTAAGTTCTGTTGTTAGGGAAGCTTCAAGAATTGCTTTGCTAGAGTGGCGTAAAAAAGTTTGACAAGCATAAATACTTAATTTGTAAGGTGGCTTTGCCGCACCTACTTAATATAAAGGCTACCGTGCGTGCAGCGCGTTTGTTAAATCCACATTGGTTGTAAAGACGTGATTAATCACGTCTCTACATTTGCGGAATTTTAATTACAAATTCGGCGCCTTGTCCTGGAGATGAGAAACATTCTAATGTTCCAGCATGAGCTTCAGTAATGATTTGGTGACTTATTGATAGTCCTAAACCTGTTCCTTTGCCTTCGACTTTGGTGGTAAAAAATGCATTAAACAACTTTTGCCGCACTTCTTCGGTCATTCCTAAACCGTTATCGGTAATTCTAATTTGAATGTAAGATCTAGTGTCGTTTACTAGTTCGGTGGTTATTTTGATTTGATTGGGATTTTTCTCTATTTCTAAATATGTTTTACCTATGTTGGATTCGTCTAAAGCATCAATAGCGTTTGCTAGTAAGTTCATGAATACTTGGTTTATTTGACCGGAATAACACGGTAATAATGGTAATTTTCCATACTGCTTAATAATTTGAATTGCTGGACGTTCGGGTTTTGCTTTAAGGCGATGTGATAATACTATCAAAGTTGTATTGATACTTTGGTGGATGTCAATTTTAGTTTTTTCACCTGTATCGGAGCGTGAAAAGTTGCGAAGTGACTGCATAATATCACGGATGCGGTCTGTGCCTAGTTTCATTGAGATAATTAGCTTGGGTAGGTCTTCAAGTACGAAGTCGAGGTCGATATTTTCGATTTTTGTTTTGATATCATTGTCAGGATTTGGATATTTTTCTTGATACAAATTAACGAGGTTAACTATGTCTTCTATATATTGTTTCGCATGGGTTAAGTTACCGTTGATAAAGCTAACGGGGTTATTTACTTCGTGGGCAACACCTGCAACAAGTTGTCCAAGTTGAGAGATTTTTTCGGTCTGGACTAGTTGAGATTGAGTGCGTTGGAGTTTTGCTAGGGTTTGCTCTAGTTCTTCTAGCGCGCGTTTATGTTCGGAAATGTCCCGTATCACAGTTAAAGCACAAGCTCTACCATTTAAGTTATATGGTATACACTTAACTTCAATATCTAGCAAAGTTCCATCCTTATGAATGTCTGTTGCTTGGGTGTAATACGCTCTACCTGATTTAACGGTATTAATAAACTCTGTAAACTTCGGATATGAATTTGGATGTATATAGTTAGCAGGGTTTAACTGTAGAAACTCATCATGCGTATATCCATGCATTGTATAATATGCGGGATTTACTTCAAGTAGTTCTCCCGTTTCAATGTCGATAATATTAATTCCATCGGTGACAGCTTCAAAAATACCGCGATATTGTTGTTCTTGCTGTGCTAGCTGTTGAGATTTCTGTTGTTCTGCACTAAACAAACGCGCGTTTTCAATCGCAATAGCTGCTTGCGAGGTTATAACTTGGAGAATTTCCAGTCTTTCTTGCGTAAAGGCGCCTGTAAGTAGGTTATTTTCTAGGTAAACTATACCAATAAATTTGCTTTGGTAGAAAATCGGTGTACATAATATAGATTTGGGTTGTTTGTTGAGAATATACGAGTCTTTTTGAAAAATACCTTCAAGACTAGCATTGGTTAATATTAATGGTTTTTTAGTAGCAGCAACATAATCAACTACTGTAACTGGAATATCACTGCTAACATTGACAGGTGTTGATTGTAGTTGAACTACTGATGCATCTTGATTTGTGTCAGCAACTTCGATAAATAACTGCTTATTACGTTCGAGAATAATACAACCTATTTGGGCAGAAGCGTTTTCGATAATGATATGCAGCAATTTAAGAAGCAATTTATCAAGAACTATTTCGCTTGATATTGCGCTCGTTGCTTTGATAATCGTCGCTAAATCTAAAACTTCCTTACTTGTTGTAGTACTCTTTGTGCTGGTGATTGTACTATATCGCTCTGGCTCGTGCTTGCTTGGTAATAATTCAGGGTATTTTTGTTCTTGTGTAACCTTACTTACAGTTTTACACTCACTCAAACACTGCTGCAAATCAACTCGTAACTTGGACGCGCTTTGATAGCGCGCGTCTGGGTTCTTTGCCATGAGCTTAGTAATTATTGATATAACAGTTTCAGGAATTTCCTCATATAATTTTTGATTTAATTCTCGAATTGGTGTTGCTTCTAGAGCAGTATGCGCGTGAACAACTTCTAATGGGTCATTACTTGCAAACGGTAACTGTCCTGTTAAAAGCTCGTAAAACGTTATACCAAGCGAGTAGAAATCACTACGGTAATCAATTTTGCGGTTTATTCGTCCAGTTTGTTCTGGAGATATATATGAGAGTGTCCCTTCGAGTTGAGTCGAGTTACCAAGCTCAACATCCTGAAACGTTGAAGCAATACTAAAATCAGTAATCTTTACTTGTAGCGTTTGTGGATTAATAATGATATTGCTTGGTTTAATATCTTTATGGATGATGCTTCGACCGTGTAAAGATTCTAGAGACTGGGCTAACTGTACGGCTATAACAAGGAAAGTCTCAAGAGATAAATTATTTGTAGAGAGAAAATTTTTAAGACTAATACCACCAAAATCTTCCATCACCAGAATAAGGTGATTTTGATAGGTTTCTAGACCGTAAACCTTGACGACTCCCTCTAAATCCAAATTTTCGCTAATCTTAAACTCGCGTTCTAAGCGATTAATCTGCTCTAAGGTTGGAAATTCCGCCTGATAAACCTTTAAAATCACAGGCATGTTAGTTTTTTGCGATTTTGCTCGATATACTGTTGTATTCTCAGCTTCATGAATTACTTCCGTAATTTCATAATCTGGGACTTTCAAAGTTAAAGGCATATTTTCACCTAGTGCTGCATACTATCGCTTCCTTTATAGGATTCCCACAGCAAAGTAAAAATTTCATAAATCTTTTATAAAAGATTCTTATCTATCTTATCCATCTAAATAACTTATTGATTGGCGCCGAAAGTTAGAAAATCTAGATATTTATTTAAATCAAGCAAACATTACACGTTTAGTTGATTTAAGCAAAGAATTTACAATTAGTTACACGTCATGCTGAACAAAGTGAAGCATCTCGCATCGAAGTAGAAACTTATCGAGATTCTTCGCTTCGCTCAGAATGACACTATTGTTTGGGTTTTTCAGCGGGTTGTGCTGTAGCAGGTTTTTGTGTTGCTGTGGGTTGGTCTTGTGAACCTTCGTGAGGTAGTTTGGGATGTTCGGTAGAGTATTTGGATACTATTTGGGAAGTTTCAGGGTTATATAACCGCAGGTAGTTCCAGTAGTTACCGAAGACTTGACGGACGTAGTTTTTGGTTTCGTCGAAGGGGATATTTTCGACGAAGTTGTCAGGGTCGTCTTTTGGTAAGGTTGTTAGCCATTTGGAAACGTTGCCTGGGCCTGCGTTATAAGATGCAATTGCCAACAGTGAGTTTTCTTGGTATTGGTCATGGGTATGTCCTAAATACCAAGTTCCTAGCATTATGTTATTGTCTGGGTCTTCAAGTTTAATGTTTTTGATATCCTGTTTGATTTGCGGTGCGATAAATTGGGCTGTTGCTGGCATTACTTGCATTAACCCGGTGGCGCCTGCTGTTGATTTAGCTTTTTTCTCAAACCGTGACTCTTGACGCATTACTGCTGTTACGAGCAATGGGTTGACTTTATGTTGCGCTGACCATTTTTCGATGAGGTCAATGTAAGGAAAGGGGTAGCGTGCTTGCCAATAAATAAGCTGCTTTTTAAGGGCTTGATATTGTGCTAAATCTTCGGGTGCATCACGGTCTTCGAGTGTTGAAATTGTGCCGATACCTTTGAGATTTTCACCCCTTGCTAGTTGCATTAAACCTTCGGTGAACTGTTCATTTATGGTTGGCTGCATTTTATTTTGGAATTCGCTATTCCATTGCAACCAAGCATCACGGTCTTGTCCTAACAGGTATAATTCTTTGAACGTTTCTGACCCTGCCGTAGGTACAGGACGTACTAGTTCTACTACTTTTGGGTTTAATTGTCTAAGATTGTTGAAGTTTCCGACGTTTAACCCTAAAAGACCTGCTGAACGCCAAGAGTAATATGAGAATGGGAAATTACTAACTGTGTACTCATATGCTTGTTTGGCTTCGTTTTGTTTACCGAGTAATGAAGCCCATTTACCTACCCAGAAACTCGCACGTGGCGCCAAAATGCTATCGGGGTTGTTGGTAGCAATTGGTTCTGCCCACTGCCAAGCAGCTTTGTAATCTTTAGCTTTGGCTTTGTCGAGGGCAACTTTCCAGCGGTATTCAGCAGCTTCTTCTGTATTACCAAATTTATCAATCAACAGCTTGCGTGCAGCTTCTACACCTTTGCCATCGTTTAGTGATTTGAGAATATCTGCTTTTTGAACTAGTGCGGCGCCTGCTTTATCTGGGAATTTACTGATAACAGCATCAAGGTATGGTAGCGCATCTTTTTTGTTAGATGCGATTTCTGCCATTCGTATTAGCGCGGTTCCTGTTTCGCGCGCTTCAGGAAATTCTTTTATTAAGGCTTGATAATAAGAGGCAGCTTGTTCGCGCTGTCCACCAACTTGCAAACCGCGTCCAGTACGATAAAGATTTCGGGCAGTACGAGGTGCCTTGCTGTAAGCTCTTGAAGCTTTACCAAACTCTTTATTTTCCCAATACGCAGTTCCTAAAACTTCATAATCCTCTGGTTTGAGGGTTGGGTCACCTTCAAGTTTGTTCAACACTTCAGTAATACCAGGTTGGTCGAACGAATATTTCGCCAATAAGAGTATCAATTGAGGTTGGTTAGGATTTTCACTCAAGCGCTTCTTGGCGATTTCCCAAGTTAGGGGGTGTGACGGAAATTGAGCAATTGCTTTATCTTGGTATTCTTTAGTGCTAATCAAATAAAGCGCTTTGGCTGTGGCAGCGTGCGTTGGATAATCTTTGATTACTTTTTGCCGTAAATCTGACGCTTTGCCATCTTCTCCTAACATTTCGTGCGCTTGTGCTTGTCTGAGAATGACATAAGGCGCCAGTTGCGTGTAGTCATTTTCAAGCCCTTCTAGCTGTTTTAGCGCATTTTTCGCATCTTTAAGATCAATCAAATCGTTTGCTAAAAGGTAACGCGCACGATTGCGGTCAATAGACTCTGAACCTTTGGCAATAGCCTCAAGTTTCGCCGTCCGTTCTTGCGGGGATTGTACAACCAATGGCAGTACGGCTGATTTAGCTTTGGTTTCTTCTGTTAGGAGTTCAGGTTTGTCCCTACCAGATTTGAATAAATTACCAAAGTTTTTGCCAATCTCAGGGGCTGAAACCAAGGCTCCAGCTAGAAAGGCACACAACCCAGCACCCGCAATCAGAGAAATTTGCTTTTTTTGTAGCTTCTTCAGCATTTCAACCCGCTGAAAGTGACGTTTATTGAATGCAATAGTATCACTGGAGCCAAGAAGGAACGATTAGTTGTTAATTCAAATTTAAATCTAAATCTAAATTTAACATTTGGCATCGGCGCCTCCTTGAAGTTACATCCGAGTGACTCCTAAACAGTTTACAATCTACCGCGCAATTTGGGGATCAGTTGACAAATTATCTTTATTAATTTGTTATGAAATGATATTATAACCATTCAAAAAATTTAGTATAAAATAAAGCTATAGATATATTGTATAAGCATCTATGGGAACTCTTATAGGTACATTTTTCACTTTCTTAATAATCCTGTCTCTATCTGGACTCAAGTTAGATAGAGAATACCAACGTGGAGTGATTTTTCGTTTAGGTAGAACTAACGGAGTTAGAGGTCCAGGCATGTATTGGATATTACCTTTTATTGACCAAAAGGCACAGGTTGATATTCGTACAAAAACAGTAAATATTGAGCCGCAAGAAACAGTAACCGCAGATAGTGTTACGATTCGTGTCAATGCTGTTCTTTTCTACCGCATCCTCGATCCATCGAAAGCAATTAACAAAGTAGAAGATTATCAAGCTGCTGTATACCAAGCTGCACTTACAACTTTACGCAACGTTGTTGGGCAGAATATTTTGGACGATGTGTTACAAAACCGCGACAAAATAAACATCAAAGTTCAAGAAATAGTCGATGAGATTACCGAACCGTGGGGTATTGTTATCGAGCGCGTGGAGATGAAAGATGTGGAAATACCAACTTCAATGCAACGCGCGATGGCAAAGGAAGCTGAAGCTATTCGTGAAAAACGCGCGCGGATAATTAAAGCAGCAGCAGAGCAAGAAGCTTCGATCAAATTAGCTGAAGCCTCAAAATTAATTGCTGAGAATCCTGCTGCCTTAGAGTTACGACGTTTACAAATGTTAACAGAAGTTGGCGCCGAGAATAATACGACTACAGTAGTTATGTTGCCTTCAGATTTTCTGAATATGGCAAGAAAATTATCTGAGGCGCCGCATATTGAGCAGCAACAGGTAAAATAATTATTTCGTGGTAATTATAGGGATTTCGATTACAAATTTGGTTCCTTGACCTGGTATGGAATCACACCACAAACGACCACAGTGTTTTTCAACGACAATTTGATAACTGATAGATAAACCTAAACCTGTACCCTTACCTACAGGTTTAGTAGTAAAAAATGGGTCAAATAGTTTGTTTTTAATATTTTCGTCGATACCCTTACCATTATCGATTATATAAATAGAAACCATATTATCTACTGTTATGTGAGTAGAAATTGTAATTGTGGGGTTTTGCGTTTTATGTTGGGCATAAGATTCTTCTAAAGCATCGATTGCATTAGATAATAAATTCATGAACACTTGGTTTAGTTGCCCAGCGTAGCATTTAACTAATGGAAGTTTAGCGTATTGTTTAATTATTTGAATTTCTGGACGATGAGGCTGCATTTTCAGGCGATTTTGTAATATCATTAAGGTATTATCAATGCCTTCATGAATATCTCCTTCTTTAAAATCTGCTTCGTCCAAACGGGAAAAATTACGCAATGAAAGCACAATTTCAGTTATTCGTTTGGCGCCTATTTGCATTGAAGTCAGAATCTTATTTAAATCTTCTTGAATAAACTCTAATTCAATCTCATCAATGACACTCTGAACATCATCGGGTGGGAATGGTAAAGTTTTTTGATAAACTTGAATAAGTTTTAATAAATCTTGCGTATAGGTATTAACATAAGTTAAATTGCCCGAAATAAAGTTAACAGGATTATTTATTTCATGAGCGACACCAGCAACCATTTGTCCTAATGCCGACATTTTTTCTGTTTGTACTAAATGTGCTTGAGCTTGTTTTAATTCATGAAGTGTATTTTCTAATGCCTTGGTTCTTTGAAGAACGCGCGTTTCTAATTCCGCATTTGTTTGCTCAAGTTTTTGATTGGTTGTTTCTAAGGCAGTGAAAGCAGAACGTAACTGTTGTGCCATCCGGTTGAAGGAAAGTGAAAGAATATCTATTTCATAAATTTTGCTTTCTTTGACAATTTGATTAAGTTTTCCCGTGGAAATTGCTTCTGTAGCTTGAGCTAACTGTAAAATAGGTTTAGTAATTGAACTTGCTATACATACTCCTAGTAGTACAGTAATGCCTAATGCCGCCAAGCATAATAAAATAGTTGTGCGGGTATTAGCATTAATTTCTGCCATAAAGTCAGATTCAGGTACAGTTACAACCATTAGCCAATCCAACCCACGTTCGTCTTGCCACGGTGTAACTCGAACGAAATAGCGCTCTCCATTGTAAGTAATATTAACTTCTTGACTATTTTTAACAGATTCAATGTTTTTAAAATTACCAAACTGTTTTTGTAATCCACTAGCAACTGTACGAATTAGTGGGTCAGGACTTTTCAATGCGCTGTATCGTTCAACTTTATCATTAACCTCATACAATATCGAGTGAGTTGTAGATGTACCTACCAAAAGGCCATTGCGCTCCATTATAAAAACTTGACCTTTAGGACTAACTTTTAAACTATAAAGAAATTTACTAATATCACTTAGTAATAAATCAACACCAACAGTACCCAATAAATTGCCGTTTTTATCATAAAAAGGCGACCCAACAGCTGCAGCAACATAGTATTTTAGTGAGTTATCAACGGTAACATTATGCGTTTTTAGCTTTTTTGCGGCTTGAGTAACTTCAATACTAGTATTTTGGGCTACATATATTCGATTCCAAATTAGCTTACCCGCCTTGATAGCTTCTTGATACCAAGATTCAGAAAGTGGGTCATAGTCATAACTTTGCAAGCGTTCTTTACGATTACCTTGTACGTCGGTAGCGTAATCAGATGCTTTACCCAAACCTTTTAGATTTTCGTAGATTACAACATCTAAACCCTTTATCCAACGTCCGGCGCCTACCTCTGTACCATCCTTTAGGCTATAACCAACATAAGTAATATTTTTAAAAGCTTGAGCTTGTTGCCAAAAGTAACGTTCGCTCTTTGTTCGGTTATTGATGTCCAAGTTTCCAGTCGCAATGGCATTAAGATTCATCTGAGCAATTTGCAAGGGCAATGCCAAGTAGTTATCTAAATGTATATCAACTTGCTGACTTGTTTTGTCCATTAATTGATTAGCAAGATTGTTGACTGCTTTTTGTCCTCGAATAAATGAGAAATACCCAACCAATCCTACAACAGCAAAAACTTGTAAAACAAAACTCATGACTAGAAGCAGACGTAAAGGTGCTTTTTTAGATACTTTTTGCACTACCATTACCCCGTAATTCAAATATACTGGCGCCGAGTTTATTGAGATTTTTGGCGTTTTCTCGCATACGGTACCCTGAAATTAGAATCACAGAGAGCCATTATGTACCCGACTCGTCAGTTTAAATAACTTTTCATGCTTCTAGTGTTCCCAACAAGAGACTTATTATCATCATGGCTTTTAAACTTTTTAATATTGAGATTGTTTAAAGGCGCCGTTTGTAGAGACGCGATTAATCGCGTCTCTACAATGCAATTTCCATTACAAATTTGGTTTCTTTACCTGGTATAGGTAATATTTAATTAAAATTCCCCCAACAAGAACGCTCTGGAGGGGGACTAGGGGGGATTATAGAGGGTTAACGCTGGGCTATTTTGGGGGTTCTTCCTAGTAGTCCTATCATAAGTTTTAAGGACAATACTTTAATTAAGGGTATATATTTCATTGCTAGTAAACCCAGGCGCCGCACGATAACTATAGGTAAAAAGTTGTTTGAGAATACTCTGTCTAATATATCTGTGAAACCTAATATTGTTAGATTTTCGATCTGGCGCCAGCGTTCGTATTTTTTCAAAACTTTAATATTACCGATATCTTTACCCGCAACATGTGCTTCTTGAATGACTTGTGCTAATGCTGCGACATCACGAATGCCTAAATTTAAACCTTGTCCTCCGACTGGGTGACAGTTGTGTGCAGCGTCACCAATTAATGCTAAACGGTTTTTGACGTATTTATCGCTTTGCATTAACTGCACCTGGAAGACAAAACGTTCACCTAGTAACTCTAGTTTACCCATGTGGTCGCCGTAGCGTGCTTGTAACTCAGCTAAAAATTGCTCGTCGTTGAGCGCACACAATGCTTTCGCTTCAGAGTGCGGCGCCGTCCAAACTATTCGGCAACGGTTTCCTGGTAATGGTAATATCGCAAATGGTCCACTTTGTTGAAATTTTTCGTATGCAGTTTGATTGTGCGATTTTTCAGGTTTGACAAATGCAACAATACACGACTGCCAATATTTCCAACCACGAGTTGTAATGCCAGCAGCTTCACGAACGCGCGAACGCGAACCATCTGCTGCTACTAGCAATTTGCTACGAATCGTTTTTATTTCTGAAGCGACTTGAATAGTTGTGACAGCAGCATCAACTAAATATTCGGTTTCTAATACGGATGCTGGACAAAGTACTGTGACGTTCGGACAAGTTTTTACAAATTCCTGTAATGGATATAGTAGTGCTTGGTGTTCTGCTACATATCCTAAATCATCTTTATTTATATCCGCCGTGCTAAATTCCACTACACCTGGATAATCACCATCAGATAAACGTACCCGTCGATATGTCTCTATATTAGGCAGAATCTTATTCCAAACCCCGATTCCCTCGTAAATCAAAGCCGACAGCATATGTACTGCATACGCTTGTCCTTTCATTACTGCTGCTGATTCTACACGAGCTTCGATTAATAAAATATTTAACCCCGAATTTTTAAGTGCGCTTGCTAGGGTTAAACCGACAATTCCACCACCAACGATTACCAAGTCGTAGTCATAACCGTTAGGGTTCGTCGTAATTTGAAGATTTTCAAGGGTTTGAGAGATTTGTACTTGCGCCATTGTTAAGACAAATTACAACTTTTATTTTTATTGTGACGCAATCTAGCCTTTGAAGGCAAGGGGAGAGTAATGAGTGCGCTCGTGCGCTCGTGCGCTCGTGCTGAGTGGAGAGTGGTGAGTGATGAGTGTTGAGTGCGCTCGTGCGCTCGTGCTGAGTACTGAGTACTGAGTGCTGAGTGTTGAGGAATAATTAGAAGAAATGCTTATGGTAAAAAAATATAGTTTATAATTTGCTTATACGTTATGTATTTATACGCAAAATTATGTATTTATTAAGTGGTGGTAATCAAGTGTGTCTACCACAAAAGAATGCTTAAAACAGACTGCTACCGGGTGCATCTATCAATACAATTACCTGGTTTCAGGAGAAAGTAAATGGCTCGGCTTCAAATTTCGCATAGGTTGTTCCCAGTTTTTATTAGAGTGTTATTCGCTGCATTAGCATTGCAAGCAGGAAGGGTAAGTGCCACTCAAGGTATATTTGACGCAACTAAGGTTAACCAAGATTTGACGAATGCACTATCATCTACACAGTCACAAGTATTGTTTGATAATGGGGCGCCTAGTTTAACTGCTGGAAGAGAAGCTACTTTATGGATACAAGCAGAAGATTTTGTAGTGAGTCAAGACAGTTGGTTAGATCATCTTAAGTTTTGGACTGTTGAGGCGCCTGGGTCTAAATGGGATGGCACTGCTAAATATTTTCTATTTCAAGATATCGGTGGTCAACCTGACACACAAGCTTTTGCTTCGGGTATTGGGACTAATGTACTCAAACAAGCTACAAATCGTTCGCTGTTTAATTATTATAACGAGTACAGCTACTCGTTTGATTTTGAAAAGCCAGTAAATATAGCAGCGAATACTATCTATTGGCTAGGTTTGCAACTTTCTAGTAACTTTGAGCGCGATGATATTTACTGGGAAACTACAGATAAAGGTTTTGGAACTAATGGTATGAGTGTTTACCAAGGAGATACAAAAAACTGGTCGAGAAGCAGCGATCCTGTAGAACGTGCGTTTGTATTAAGTTCTAAATCGAATACTGGTAGCCGCAAAATTCCTGAGCCGTCTGTTGTTTTGGGTTCGCTGCTTGTTGTGGGCGCCGTGTTAAGAAGTAAAAAGTGCGCTCGTGCTGAGTAGTGTTGAGTGCTGAGTACTGAGTGCTGAGTGTTTAAGATTTACTCCTAACTCCTAACTCCTAACTCCGCGCCTCTTAACTTTTAACTAAACTCAGCACTCAGCACTTTCGACTCAGCACTAAATAGAGTTAACCGCTGTATGCTACGACCGAATTTTATCAGTAGCTTACAGCGGTTTACTATATATTGATGGAATTTGTAAGAGTTTAAAATTAGCAGAGGAATTACTTAACTAGTGTGGACTGTACATCGCAATTTGTTTCGTATAGTGCTGTGCATCCGTTATTTACAGCTAGGCAGGCATTTTTGGCTGTGCGTTCAGTAACCTCCAAAAACAATGAAATGAAACTCAAGGCGAAAACACATTTATTGAAGGATGCGACTATAGAACAGTGATTGCGGCGATATTAAAGCGGGTGGCACTAGCTCTAACATCTAGCTTTTTGTTTATTGAAACTTGATTGAAACTTGAACTTCTCTGTGCCATGTTTTTAAGTTAGCACTACTTTCTAAGAAAATCTCACTTATTTACCAATTGTGATTGCTGTTTACTTTCTGCAAAGTTTTGCCAACTACCTTTATATATATGAGAGTAATTACTTATTAATTATATAAACTTTTATTAACGTCGCTTTAATCTAAATAAGTTCTTCAAAGCTTGACACACCCTTTCACCAAAGGGTTTGGGCTTACGGTAGTATGAGTATTTATAGTTTGGTGGCGGCGCCGGCGGTTTGCTATATTTACCGTGCAGGCGCCTTTCGAGTTCGATTGCTTTTGTTAAGTCGGCTGTCGCGCGCAGTTCTAAGCCAAGTTGTGAACAAACAAGCCCTCTATATTTATATGCTTCTATATAAAGAGGGTTAAGACGAATTGCTTGGGTAAAGTTTTTAATTGCTTCTTCGTATTTACCTCGTTTGACGTTCTCGACTCCACAGTCGTAAAACTTCTCAGCGTTTGATGCTGTCGGTTTAGAGTTAGTAACGTTTACCTTGTCGCGAGGAGTTTGCGGTTGTGGAATATTATCTTGCGACTTGAGTATTTTATATGCTGCGTTGATAATCTTTGTTCTTTCTTCGGCTTCGAGCTTTTTTACTGGGTCTGCAATACTATCGGGATGCCATATTCTTATTAGTTGACGATACGCGCGCTTTATTTCTTGCTGCGATGCACCTGGTACTAGTCCAAAAATTTCATAAGCACGATTAATATCAATGCGGTTATTCATATTATGGTAGGGGCGGGTGTAATTATATGCTAACGCGCCCTAGTCATTTCCTTTTCCTCGCATTGGTAGTTGAGTCCTTCTACCGGCGCCATTACCTACTATATCTCCGACGGGTAAAAGCATAATTGTCCGGTCTGCGCTACCAGTGGCCAGTATTTTACCGTCGGGACTAAATGCGACACTAAATATACGGTCTTCATGTCCTGTGTAGGTTTTTAGCAACACTCCTGTATCAACTTGCCAAAGTCTTACTGTTTTATCACGACTGCCGCTTGCTAAAACTCGACCGTTTGGACTGAATGCTACAGTATAAACACGGTCTTCGTGACCTGTAAAGGTATTAATTTCTCTACCGTTTTCAAAGTTCCATAATCTAATTGTTTTATCCCAACTGCCACTTGCTAATGTTTTACCATCTGGACTGCTAGCAAGTGCGCTGACATCATCGGTATGTCGCGCGATAGTTAAAAATTTATGTTGTTCGAGGTGCCAAATTTTAATTGTATTATCGTACCCACCGGCGCCGCTCGCTAAAATTTTGCCGTTTGGACTAAATGTTAAACATAATACATCATCGGAATGAGCTTTGAGGGCATCAAGTTCTCGACCAGTTTCAGTTGACCAAAGTTTAACGGTTTGGTCTTTGCTACCACTGGCAATAATGCGACCATCGGGACTAAATGCGACGCAGTATACCCGGTCGTCATGTCCGTTAAATGTATTTATTGCTTCTCCGGTTTGAACATTCCATAGTCTAACTGTCGCATCATCGCTGCCGCTTGCTAATATTTGACCATTGGGACTAAATACAACTGAATTTACTGCACTTTTAGATGATGCTTGTTTGTGTCCAGAAATTGTATGATATTTTTGGTTGACTAAGTTCCAGATGTTGATTGTTTCGTCACAACTGCCGCTTGCTAGTAAAGTGCCATCTGGATTAAATGCTAGTGATAATATTAGGTCGGAATGTTGTTTGAGAGTTGTGGGAAGTTGATAGGTAGTAATTGATTGGGATGATGTTGATTGGTTTGAGGTTGATGGTTGATTAGTTGTAGTTGGTTGCGGAGATGTTGATGGTTGGTTAGTTGTAGTTGGTTGGGGTGATGTTAATTGATTTGATGTTGATGGTTGGTTAGTTATAGTTGGTTGCGGAGATGTTGATGGTTGGTTAGTTATAGTTGATTGATTTGATGTTGATGGTTGGTTAGTTGCAGTTGGTTGCGGAGATGTTGATTGATTTGGAGTTGATAGTTGGTTAGTTGTAGTTGGTTGCGGAGATGTTGATTGTTTTAGAGTTGATGGTTTGTTTACGCTAGGTGGAGTCGTAGTTTCTAGTTCGAGTCTACCTGATAATCGCGCGATTTGGCTTTTGAGTTGCGAAATATCTTCTTGCGTTTTTTGATTTGCTTGTTGCTGGTTTTGCTGCAATTCTTGAATTGATGTACGAATAATATTGAAATTTTGAGCAATATTATCTATTTGTGCCAAGCGCTGATTAATTGCATTGGCATTAACTTGTTGATTTGTTTGCAGTTGCTCGATTTGTTTAGCTAAAGTAGAACTTAACTCTGTAGTAAATATATCAAGAGCAGATAATTTTTGATTAATAATATCTATATTTTTTTGCTGATTATTTTGTAACTCTTCAAGTTGCTGTTGTGTTGTACTTAGCTGCTGATTAAATCCACTCACTAATGCAGTAATATTCAATTGCTGATTTGTTTGGTATTGTTCTGCTTGTTTGTTCGAGTTTGTATTAATTTGTCGAGTCATTGCATCAATTTGTGCTAATCTTTGATTTATTGCTTGCACATTTTGCTGCTGGCTTTTTTGCATTTCCTCTAGTTGCTTTTGCGTACTCACGACTTGTTGCGTTACATTATCTATCTGAGCCAAACGTTGATTAATTTCTTGTACGTTTATTTGTTGATTCTGTAACTGCTCAACCTGCTGCTTTGTTGAATTTAACTGTTGTGTAAAACTATCAATCTGAGTTAAACGCTGATTGATAATGTTGACATTTTGCACCTGGTTTTGTCGTAATTGTTCAAGGTACTGCTGTGTTGCATTGAGTTGCTGGGCAATATTATCGATTTGAGTTAGACGTTGATTAAGCGCATTAGGATTTGCTTGTTTGGTTAAAGCATCGAGTTGCGTTAAGCGCTGGTTTATAGAATCAATATTCTGCTGCTGTGAGGAACGCAATTCTTCAAGGAGTTTTTGCGTAGCGTTCAACTGTCGGGCAATATTGTCAATTTGAGCCAAGCGCTGGTTGATAGCATTCACGGTGTTCTGCTGGTTTTGCTGGGTTTTAGAGATTTCAATGCGAAACGATTCGATTTGTTTTAAACGTGAGTTGATGGCTTCGATATCTTGTTTCTCTTGGTTACGCAGTTGCTCAACTTGCTGTTGAGTTAGGCTTAACTGAGGGTTGGGCTGTACTAATTCTCCGATTGAGCTTTCCTGGCGCCGTTGTAAAGAGCGGAGACGCTGTTGATTAGCTACATTTAATGCAATAGCGAGAGTCAAGGGAAAAATAGCGTAAGAGTACTCTTGACTGATGAACGCTGCAAACGCACCCCATATACAGAGTCCCAACAACAGATATTCAAGAAAATCAATAGTGTTGCGTTTAGTCATGATGGCATACGAATGCTGTTGCTGGTAAAAAAAGATGACAATTCAAAATCTAAAATCTAAAATCCTCGCGCGTCAGTTACTCTGGAGTAAATACCCCATTTAAGTAATTCAAGGGTTTTTTTCCTTCGTCAGCCAAACAAGTCCATGTTATCTACAAGAAGAAATTCGCTTCTGTCAATCCAAACACCGCACAGTGGTTATCATTGGGATGGAAGTAGCCGTCGCTTTTTTGAGGGTTGGTATTACCGCGTTACCATTCCCGAAGTAAAACAAACTTTTGCGTTTATGTACTCCATCGAAGACCCGGTTGGCGGAAAACCCCATAGTGGAGGCGCCGCACAAATTCTGGGACCGAACGATGAGTATTTATGGCGAACTTTTCCGGATGTCAACAAGTTTTGGGCGAGCCGAGATGTGTTAGCTTTGGGACACTGGGGTAAAAGTAATTTATCTACGCAACCGCTTTATTTACTCCCAAGCGAATTTGAGCATCATGTTCAGTCTGGTTATCAAGCGACAGCGACTTTAAATCAGGGAATAATTAAAGACCCAGCAACTGGTAGCTATTGTCGCTGGCAGTATGAGATTGAACCTATATATGGATGGGGAAGCACAGGGCAACCTCAACAGTCAACTGCTGGTTTGTTATCTTCGCTACAAATATTTGAGCCGGGATGGCAAATTTTGATGGCGCATGGACTTGCAACTGGTTGGATAGACTGGAACGGTACACGCTACGAATTTAGTAATGCTCCTGCTTATGGTGAAAAAAATTGGGGTGGCGCCTTTCCTAAAAGATGGTTTTGGGTCAATTGCAACAGTTTTGATTTAGAACCAGACTTAGCGTTAACTGCTGGTGGTGGTAGACGCGGTGTTTTATGGTGGATGGAATCTGTAGCAATGGTTGGTATTCATTACAAAGGCAAATTTTACGAGTTTGTGCCTTGGAACTCAAAAGTTACATGGGATATTTCACCTTGGGGACGCTGGGAGATACGCGCGCGGAACAATCAGTATGAAGTTGAACTAATTGGCACAACCGATTTACCCGGAACTCGCTTACGGGCGCCGACAGATAACGGTTTGGTTTTTTGCTGTAGTGACACAATGCAGGGAATGTTATCTTTAGAACTTCGAGAATTAAGTAGCGGCGAAGCAAAAACTATCCTGAAAGCGACTAGTAACCTATGTGGATTAGAAATAGGCGGTAGTCCTTGGGATAAGTCATGGCAATCTCCCCCCTAGCTGCTATAATCTGTGTAACACCTTTTTTGGGGCTGTAGCTCAGATGGATAGAGCGAGCGCCTCCTGAATAATCGGGCACCACGGAGGAAACTCTGTGCGTGAATGTGGTTAAACTCGGTGAAGCCTAAAAAGTGCAATATAGCACTTCATGGTAATACCAAGCCAAGCCTAGTGTTATACACATATCTATATGTGTATAGATTTAGGAAGGTCTAGAGACTAAACAGCCACCACCTAAAGGTATCCAACCAGATATTTATGGTGAAGATATAGTCCGGAGAGTGGGGAAACTCACACAAATCTGAAGCGCTAGGTCGCCAGTTCGAGGCTGGCCAGTCCTGCTTAATGCATTAAATAAATAAAGAAAGTATTATAAAAATCTTTGCATTTGTCTTTGCGGATACAATTCAGAGTGCATCGGGTTATACATTATATTTTTTGATACAAATTGGAAGAAAATTTGTTTTAAATACCTGCTTGAATTGCCCTGACAATTCAGCTTTAGTTTGGTAAAGTTATTAATTCAATGTGTAGATAGGTAGGTTGGGTCGAGAAACGAGATTCAACATATCTTAATTTTGGTTATGTTGGGTTACGCTATAGCGTTGCCAACCTACGTAATATTTAGTTTTTATTAAGAAAATTGTGACATCAGCAGAAACAACAAGACCTGATAGAACCTTGAATAAACTAGTATTTAAAGGTATTCCTCGGTTTACAATTTTTGCCCTACCGCTAATGTTGCTGTTGGGTTACAGGGAAGTGCAAAATTATTTTATACAGCCTCAAGCGATTTTAGTTCTAGGTGGCTCTACTACAAAACTAGAACGAGAAAAGTTCACGGCTAAATTTGCTAAAAAACATCCTAGTATACCAATTTGGATATCTGGGGGTAGTCCAAAAGCGCCAACGAAGCAAGTATTTTCAAAGCAAGGAGTAGATTTAAAGCGTTTACACCTTGATTATGATGCGGTAGATACTGTAACTAACTTTACCACTCTTGTGGACGAACTCGAAGCACGCAAGATAAAAAAAGTATATTTAGTCACTTCAGATTATCATATGCGACGCGCGTCGATTGTGGGTGAGATTGTGTTGGGTAGTAGAGGAATAGACTTTAAAGCAGTATCTATACCATCTGACGTTCCCCCAGAACCTATACAAAAATGCGTCCGTGATGGAGTTCGTTCGATATTATGGTTGACAACTGGTTACACAGGCGCCAAAGGAGAACAACCAAAACAATAATAAATCTTTAATTTACTTTTCTTTGACTAATACATAAGGCTGTACTATTAAAGTATCAAAGCGTTTCGCGCGGTTTGTATTCCAGGTGCCAAGCTGTTGAGGTGAGGGTTTGGTTATTAATGCTTCATCTATCCAAACCTGAACTTGGTTTGTACTGTCAGATGCAATGGCAACTCCAACGTCAAGAAGGTCAAGAAGTGATGAAACCAAAATAATTGCATCTCGCTGTGCGTGAGGAACCAGCCAGTCCCATTCTGCCTCATCCAGGTTTTCGGTTAATTCTGTTCTAATATCTGACATGACTTGTTTGTTATTTTTAACTTATCTTTAATTTTTTTAATTTTATCTTATTTTTAGCCTATAAACCCAGTTTTTAATTAAAATTGGATTTTTTTAAGATTCTACCTCAGCTTTCATTTCATCAATTTCAAACAAAGACACAATAACTCCAGCGATGGGGATCGAGATAAAAATTCCTAATAAACCCGCAACTCTGGCGCCTACCAATAAGGCAAAAAATACTACAACCGGGTTTAAATTTAATGCTCCTTGCATAACCCTTGGTGAAATTAAATTGTCTTGGATTTGTTGTAGAATAATACAAGCAATTAAGACTTTTAATGCTAACCAAACGCTTTGAGATAGGACGATTAATGTTACCAAGCTAACCGCTAATGTAGCTCCAATACCTGGAATAATATCTATCACACCAACCATTACAGATAGTATCAAAGCAAAAGGAACTTCGAGTACAGTGAATACGATAAATGTTGTCAGAGTTAAAAATAAGGTGAGTATTAGCTGACCGCGAAAAAAACCTAAAAAGTTTTTCCTAACTATTTTCGTTATATGGTTTCTTCGTTGCTTTGGTATCGGTTTCATCATAAGTTGCCATAGTTTACCACCATCGAGAAGCATGAAAAAAGCAACAACCGCAATTAAAATAAATGTGACAAAGTTTGTGATAAAGCCTTGAAATATTGTCAGACTTGTTGCTAACCATGATAAAGCTTGATTTCGCAACTGCCCTTCAAAAACTGACAAATCAATTTGCAAATTGCGACTACGGAAAAATTCTTCTAATCGGTTCGATAATGGAACTAATGAATCTAAAAAGCTAGTTACGCTGTTAATTAACTCCTGTCCTTGTGATAGAACTGTTAAACCAACAGTAACAGTAACTCCCCCTATAACAGTCATGCTCACCAAGAAAACTACTATTGTCGCAACACTGTGTGGTATATACCGTGTTAACCACTTAACTGGGTAGCTAAGTAAAAAAGCGATAATCGCGGCAAATGCAAAAATAACAATTATTGATTCAAAGTAAGCAAGTAGTTGAACCATTGCCCACCCAGATGCAACGAAAAGCAGAAAGCGAACTAGCGCTGAACTGCTAAGTCGCGACCATAAGTTTTTAGCTTCCAAGCCTGTCATACGTAGTATTTATTGCTATTTTTTAAGTTGAAGCCAACTTAGCAAAATTCAAGTGTATGTGAGTACTTCCTTTGAGCGTATTTTAATGTATCCACAGAAGTAAGGTCGCCATTGCCCACACTAATATACGGTTATCTTTTTTTACCACAGAGACACAGAGTACACAGAGAGAGGTGGTCAGATTCCCGACTTGTAAAAGTTGTCTTTTGTCGTTTCAGCTTGCGTTAACCATATACACTCGTTACAAATTATATGCTTGGCGCCATATAATTCTCCTGTAGTTGATGAATTTACTGCACATATAAGACAGATGTGCTACAAGTTATCAAAATTAATTACATCGAGTACTATTAGTACGTGTCAAAAGTTTTGGGGCGTTGTATGGTGGCTTTTGCAGCACTTACTATTGGCGCCTACACCCCAAAATTAATGACATGGACTACTACTAGTCTGTGTCATTAATTTTGTCAGGTTCACTTCTTAATAATTCTTCCTTTGTGCCCTTTGTGTCTTTGTGGTTCATTCCTCCAACCAGCCAAATTTAATGACATAGACCACTACTATCTTCCTAAATCGTGTAGCGCATTAATTGCGTCGGCACATTTTTTGGTGATTTCCTCTAGTTCTTCTTTACTACCAGAGGTCGGCGCCTCTATTAATTGACCAATTCGCACTGTTACTGGAACTGGACGAGGAACGGCGCCTTTTTTCTCGATTTCTTGTGTACCCCATAAGCATACAGGTAATAGCGGCGCCTTGCCTTTTGCTGCAAGTAATGCGGCGCCTCGTTTGGGGTCGGTAATTTTGCCGCTATCGGTACGTGTGCCTTGTAAAAATACACCAACAGCCCAACCATTTTCTAAGTATTCCAGCGCTGCGCGAATTGCTTTGGTGTCAGCACTGCCACGACTTACAGGATAGGCGCCGTATAACTGAATGGCTTTGTTGAAAACAGGGATATCAAATAACTCTTTCTTCGCCATATACGCTACAGGACGGCGAACGCAATTCGATACAAGCGGCGGATCATAATTGCTTGCGTGGTTACTAACTACTACAAGTGGCCCCTCTTGTGGCACATTTTCAATGCCATGAATTCTTCCCCGGAAGTATACGTGAAGCATAGGCGCCACAACCGACCACTTGAAGGCATGATAAAGAAGGAGGCTGGCAATTGGTTCGCGGATTCTGCTCACAATGGCTTACTTTATATCAAAACTGCATTACAGCATATCATGTTAGTTTTGTTTGATGATTTCTTGGGCTTCAGGTGATTTGAGAAAATCCATGAAGGTTTTTACAGCAGGACTCATTGGTTCTTTATATATATAGGATAACTGGCGCCGAAGTGGATATTGTTGAGAGTCTGGCATTAAACCATCGATAGGCACTACTCGTACAGTCTGCTGATTAACTTGAGCATAGCTACCATAACTAATACCATCTGCTTGGAGTTTTTTGAGGATAGGAGTTGTTTCGTCGGTTGGGTATGTAGTTATATTCGGTGTGGCACCAAATTCGGCATTATTAAGAACCAATTCGTGAAATGCGTGACGTGTACCACTAACAAGTGGTCGGTTAATAACGCGGATAGTTCCTGCTGTTCCTCCAACTGCTGACCAGTTGTTAATTTTTCCTTGGAAAATATCTGCTACTTGAGCAGTTGTTAATCCTTTTGTAAATGGATTTTGTTTACCAACCACAATTGCTATAGCATCACGCTTGACAAAATTGGCAACTAGTCCTTTGGCTTGTTCTTGTGCATTTAACGGTCGTGATACAGCAGCTATGTCTACTTGACCTGCGCTAAGTTGTTGAATTCCTACATCTGAACCACTCGACCCAGTTTCAATTACCGAACCAGGACAATTTGACTCAATTAGCTTTTTAAGCATTTTATTGATTCTTACCATGCTGGTGGAACCGTTGATTCGCACCTTTGTACCAGATGCTAAACAAGTTGCAGTAGTTGGCGCCTGTTGTGTAAAATACCAATAACCGAAGCCACCTAATATCAAGGCAAGTGGAATTAATAACAGCGGGATGATATTTAAATTCTTTGTGTTTGGCTTTTCGTTAAGAATACCTTCTAAATATTTAATATCAGAATCTAATACTGACATTTGTTCTTCAACTTCAATTGCTTGTGTCATCAGTTTTTTCGCAGTCGCTTCGTCTCCAGATGCAGTAGCAGCATGTGCTTGTTGTTCTATGCTTTGTAACGCGCGGAGTTTTTCTTCGTAAGAATATTTAGCGGTTTCTAACGCTTCTCGTGTGTCGTTAAGTGAAGTTTTAGACTTGTTCATATAATTTTATTAAATAGAATTGTTAAGTAAAACTAGTTAAATGATAGTAACACTGCACTGTGATAACTTTGAGGCAATTATATTTAGATAACGCCAATATTTATCATTTTCTGCCCAAATTCGAGAAGGGAAGTGTCCTGGTGGAGCTTTACTGGTAAATTTGAGACTTTGGTGGAATAACGTCGAGTTGTAACTCTGCCATTGTACATGTTGGCAAAACAGTACGTAGTCTTTTCCGACACTCTCAAATATTCGGTTTTGGACGCTAAAGCCAAATTTTCCATTGCTTGCTTCTATCCAAAGTTGGTCTATTTTATGTAATTGCTCGCAGTGAATCAAGTTAATTTCATTACTTGTTATTTTAGTTTCAGGAGGTTTATTTAGTGCCATGCACAGCAACTTCCAAGTTTCTAAGTCTGCTTCTTTCCACTTCTGAGATTGGAGTAGAAGCTCAAGTTTGATATAATAAATTTCTATTTTAGAAGTTTGACTAGCACTACTTTTAATTGTGACTGGAATAGATGCGCTTGAAGGTTGTGTTACTGGGATTTGATAGTTTATTTGTGTTGGGGGTAGGTTTGTATTAACAGATGGTAGCAATGAAAGTGCTTGCAGAACTTCTTGTGCTGACTGATAGCGCTGTATTGGCTGAAATTCGATTAACTTATCTAAAATTTCACCTAACCCATTGCTGATAATATTAGTAGCAGGTAGAAATTTACGCCAACACCAACCTAAATTGGCGCCATCATACATTTTTTCAACAGAGAAAACACCTGTAATTAAACTTATACAGGTAACACCCAAGCTATATAAGTCACTACTCTGGAAAACAGACCCTCTGAATTGTTCAGGCGCCGCATAATGTAAAGTACCAAGAGCAGTTGCTTGTGAGATGAAACTTGACGACTGTAAAACCTTAGCAACACCAAAATCAATCAACACAGGCTTGCCGTCGCTAGCTCGGATGATAATATTAGGTGGCTTAATATCACGATGTAGAATATTTTGTTCGTGAACAAACTTTAACACAGGCAATATACTGTGTAAAAGCTGTCGAATTCTAAATTCACTGTAAGCACCCTGAAGCAGTTCTTGCTCTAAAGTGACACCCTCAACAAATTCCTGAACAATATAAAGCCGCTCCTCGTGAGTAAAATATGCTAGAAGCGTTGGAATTTGTGGGTGGTTGCCTAAAGATTCTAAAACAACCGCTTCTTGCTCGAACAAGTCTACTGCTTTCTTGACAAGTTGCTCGTAACCAACAAAACTTAACTGCTTAACCGCACAGCGAGGTTTAGAGGGTTTGTGTTCGTCAATAGCTAGGAATGTCTTTCCAAACCCTCCTTTACCCAAAATACTAATCGGTCGGTACCTGTCGAGTAATAACAGTTTACTACCACACTGACAAACCTTGCCTGTATCCGGGTTATTTGGTTGTTGGCAATGAGGGTTGATACAGAGAGTCATAGATATAGGAGATAGTTATCTCCAATCTATTCAACTCAGATTAAGAGTACATTAATCAGTTAAAGTACTTTACTTAATAGCAATGTAAATCCAGGTACAACATCTTCACCATTTAATGTTGCTGTAGCAGGATATTGTGTAACGGTTCCATCACTACGATAAACTAAAGCTTGCTGATTTTGACGGTCAATCAACCATCCTAATGGTTCGTGTCATAAGTTTTGGTGGGTACGTAGTAGAGCTTAAGCGCACGAAAATCTAGAGGGCTAAAGCCCTACTACGTACCTAACTCCCCAAAATTAATGACATAGACCACTAATCGCACACCGTTCTCTATATATTCTCGCATTTTGTTCTTGAGTTTTTCCAGGCTGTCAGTGCTGGAACGGATTTCAATTACATTCATTGTCGCTTCGACAAATCAGGCGCCAAATCAAGAAATTGGTCTTGCCTAGTTTCCCAATCTTGGGGATAGATTAACTTATTTTAGCAAGCAAATAGGTGTGTGTGAACTTTGCTTTCTTCATGTTGTGGTTGATAATGGTGATGCGATTGCCAATCTTGATTTATATAAATTGTCAGTATGACTCAACAAAGTGCTACAAAGTTTTATGAAGCATCTCCGAATTGCTCCTAATTGGTTACGGTATTTTATTGTTGTAGTGTTGGTGCTAGGAGTGTGTTTTCGCTTCGTTAACCTAGACAGTAAAGTTTTTTGGCACGATGAAACTTTTACAATGCTACGAGTATCAGGATATACAACAAGTGAAGTCAAACGGGAAGTATTTAATGGTCGTGTAATTAGTAGCGGAAGTCTTGCCAAATTTCAACGTGTTAATGACAATACAGCTTTAATCGATACAATTAACTCTTTGGCTATTGAAGACCCGCAGCATCCACCGCTTTATTATATATTGGCACGATTTTGGGTAGCTATCTTTGGTAACTCGGTGACAGCTATTAGATGTTTATCTGCTGTTATTAGTTTGCTGTTAATTCCTTGTATGTATTGGTTGTGCTACTTATTGTTTAGAGTACCATTAGGGGCGCCAGTTGTTGCTGTAGCATTAACGTTATCTTCTCCACTTTTGTTTGTTTATTCCCAAGAAGCGCGCGAGTATATTCTTTGGGCTGTTACTATTTTATTATCGAGTGCTTGTTTATTACGCGCGGTACGACTTGAAGAAGCGCAGGACGTAAAATCTCCTGTTTTTAATTGGGGAATATACGCGCTCTCGTTAGCACTTAGTATGTACACGTTTTTACTGACAGGATTTGTAGCAATTGCTCATGCTGTTTATGTAATTGGTACAGCCAAATTTAAATGGACGAAGACAGTAGAATCATTTTGTACTGCTTTGTTACTCAGCTTTTTATTTGCTAGTCCTTGGTTGATTATTGTTTTTACCAACTTGTATAGATTTAATATTACTACACAATGGACGCAGGCGCCAATTCCTGTAACAAGTTTAGTACAATCTTGGTTATTGCAAATCACGCGCATTTTTTTTGACTTGAATTGGAATTTAGATAATATTGGACAGTATTTAACTACGTTCTTTTTTTTGGGTTTGGTTAGCTATGCGATTTACTTTGTATATGCAAGAACAAATATAAAAGTTTGGTTGTTTATTATAACCTTAATTTTTATCCCAGCGCTACCTTTAGTAATACCTGATTTAATCTTTGGTGGAATGCGGTCAGTTTCAGAGCGATATTTGATACCATCGTATTTAGGAATAATTATAGCTGTTGCTTATTTACTGTGTTATCAAGTTAATGACGGTATTCTTTCACGTCGGCAAGTTTGGTATGGAGTGATGGTAATAATGCTTTCGCTTGGACTAATTTCAATTACAGTTAATTTGCAAGCTGATACTTGGTGGAATAAAATTATAAGTTATGGTAATCCTGAAGTTGCTAGAATTATTAATCGAGAGTCGCGCGCGGTTTTGATCAGCGATGATGCAGGAATTAATTATGGAAACGTTTTTTCTTTGAGTTATTTATTGGAACCGGAAGTGAGATTGTTATTAGTTAGAGAAAAATCGGTACCAAAGGTTACTAATATATCATCCAGTATTTTCGTGTTGAATCCATCTATTCAGTTGGGACGTGATATCGAAAGGGTGTATAGATCGAGAATGAATCGTGTTTACTCTGATAGGTTTTATTCGTTGTATAAATTAAAGGCATAATGGCAACGGATATAACGGATGTAACGGATGAGTTATTTGTTACAAACAGAATCTGGTTACTTAAAACCACCTATCCGCTACATCCTAGAGTCATCTGTTGCTTATAGTTTAAGTTCATCAAATATTTTGGGCAAGTCTTTTTGAGAAACTTTGCGATGACCTGTTTCAATAGCATCAACCCAAGAAATACTTTTCCCCATTCTTTGAGCAAAAACTTCTCTAGACCAACCTTTGGCTTTTCTTGCTTCTCTAATGACGTTAGCTGCTGGAGGTTGTTTGGGTAAATTCTCAATATTATTTACTGTATGCTGATTTCGGCTTAAAGCTAAATACTCCTGTGCATCGGTCGGTAATTGAATACGTAATGTGGTATTTAATAAGTCGTTCCAATAACCAATTGGTCTTTTAGTATGATTTTCGCTTTTTAGCCAGACTGTACCTTGGTTAAGTTCGACATGCCAACCTGCATCTTTGACTACTTTCAAATCAGTTTCAAAGTCATCTGCCATCTGGCGCCGAAGTTGTCTGTCTTGTTCAACCATTAATACTTTATCGGCGCCGTAAGCAATTTCCATAAGCGTTTTGCCCATTACACTGTCTTGTGTACCGGGTTGTACTTGGAAGGTTAGCCAAACTAACATTCTTGCGGCGCCGACATTTTGCTTGCCGATGCTAAATAGTTTTTGGACGGTTTTCTTGGTAATGACCCCTGTGCTGTAATGATATTCAGATTTATTGAGAAAGTATTTAGCCCAGGCGCCAGCTTTACCAATTACTTTCAAACCAACTAACTTGGTATTACCAGCTTTATCAGTTTGATAATCTCGTAAGACGCTAATATCCCAAATTTTTAAATCAGCTACAGTAAAAGCTCCGACTTTACCTTGCTGAGGCCAGATAATACGAGCTAATATCTGGGCTGGTTGGCGTAAGAGTTCGTATAAAATACTTAATTGTTCGTGTTTGCACAAGTCACGGCGTTTAACAAGTCCTGTATATTCAAGCAGTTGTTTGTCGTTAATAACAAAACTCTCCTCCCAAGGTTTATCAAGGTTGGCAGCGAGCGCGCAGTATATTAGATGAATAGCACAAGCTCTGGGATCAAATTGGTCGATAACATTGAGAGCAGTTTCTTCAACTAAACTATCTGGTTGTGGGGTTTCTGGGTTATCGGTTATGTAGTAACAGATTTTTCCTTTGTCACTTTGGACTTGTTCGTAACTCAAAGTATTATTACTAGCTTCAGTTTTCCAGGGTAAATTCATTTTTTGTGATAAGATTTCAGCGACACCGCGCATTACCATCGACAATGCAGCTTTATTTGCTTTACCATCAGGAAATAAAGATGCTTTCTTATATTGCTTAGGTTTTGTTGGCGCCGAGTTATTTGTTGTACTCGAATTGGTATTAGGGTTAATTCTTAACAGCTTTTTAAATAAATGCCATTTGGAACGTAATATTTCTAATAATTTCATCGTATAAATTTAATTATTTTAATATATTTATATATCTTTGAACCCCCATTAAAAAGCTACTGTGTACACACATCTTTAATAACGATCTTTTCCCCCCTTTGTCTCCTTTGTGTCTAAGAAAGCGGGAAATCCTCCGGATTATGTGGTTTATCTCTTTAAGGAAGCACAAAGGTCACTGCATGTCACAAAGGAAGAGAAGAAAGAGAAGAAAAGTAACTTTAAGAAACTTGTGTGTACACAGTAGCATTAAAAAGGGGGGCTTTAAACTTTGTTTATCTTGAATTCACAAGGACTTTCATTAATTCTTGCTCCCTCCTTCCACGCGGGGGCTAGGGGGGATCAAAACGATATAAAGCAACTTTCTAAGATTTGTATATACATCGTGGACTTAGTTAAGGGGAAAGGGGATAAACCTTTGCACCTTTTGTTTTTGCTATTTTGCTTAGTATTAACTATTATGTCACTTGAATTTTTGTTTCTTCATGTATCTAAAGGACTATTTTACTCATTTAACTAGATGAATTAAAACGCGCTCAGAGACGTGATTAATCACGTCTCTACCAAGCGCGCGGCATAAACTCGCTAACAAATGTTACTTTAAATACTTGCTCAAACTAAAAAATCAGTAATTATCTCAATTTTATCGCTCAAATACACTTTCACATCTGCTTGACATTGTAAAAAATGTTTCAGTATTACCTAATTAATCAAGAAATTCAAGAATTACAATTTAGGAAGGTAGGGTTGCCCGAAGCTTGAGGGATTACATTTTGCAAACGAGACTTTTCAAAGCGACTAATAGCTAACAAGTCTTGTGACTGTCCTGCGAACATCTCGGATGGAGTTCCATAGGCAATAGCTGCTAAATATCCGGCTTTGTGAACTATTTTCTTGACTCTATAATCATAGTTGCCGTAGGGATAAGTAAAGTAATTAATTTGCTTACCAAGTCTAGACTCAAGTATTCGCTTTGATTCTATAACTTCTTGTTCAAGTTGTGCATCTGATATTTTAGTAAGGGCAGGATGCGTTAGACTGTGGGAAGATATTGTAATCAATGGGTCGTTTGCTATGTTTTGTAGTTGTTGCCAAGTAATATGACCACGACCCGCATTTACTCCTATACCGCTTGTATGAACAGCAAAAACAGCAGGATAACCGTATTTTTTCAATAAAGGGTAAGCATATTCGTACTGCCCACTATAACCATCATCAAAAGTTAGTAAGATAGGTTTTTTTGGCAGAGGACTTCCTGTTCGCAAGTGCGCGACTAATTTATTAATACTGATAGGAGTCATTTGAGCGGCTTTAATCAGTTCAAAATGCTTATTTAATTCTTGTGGTGTTAAATCATAAATTACTTTTTTCTCGGAGATAATGTCATGATACATCATAACGGGAATTTGAGATTTTTTGGCAGCAGCATGAATTGTTGGCAAAGGCACCGCTGGTAAAGAAAAAGTTCCGAATGATTTCGTTTTAAATAAAATTTTCAGACTCGATAGTGGTTGACTGTCTATAGGTTCTAATTCATTACCTATATTGCTGTTACATAATTGGGGACGCGCGCTGTTTAACTCAGTTGCATTTGTTTGATACGAAGCAGCAATACAAAAGTAAGCACTCAAGAAAAAGATAATGATAATTAGATAATTTCGTCGTAGCATAACCAGTATTTAGGAACCTATTTTAATTAACCTAAGAATTTTAGTCTAAAAAAATACATTAAAGGTTCCGTAGGACAGGCGTTTTGCTATCTTACAATTTTTTTACTTGGCGCCATTATTAAATTGTGGGATAAACTGGCTCAAAGCAAGTAGTGCATATGCGACAAAAGCGAAAAGAACACAGGATAAGCAAGCACCTAAAGCTATCACTACACCATCTTGCTCAATTAACCCCAAACTGATGATAATTATGATAATAGCGGGTATCATATTCCCAAAAGGAATTGGGAGGGCGATAATAAAGGCAAGTATGAGAAGCAATAGCCCAAGCAAACGTTGCGCGTTTCGGTGAGTCACAAATTTCCAGCGTGGACGAATTACGCTCTCGTATTTTTTAAGGATTACAAGAATTTTTGAGATCAGCTTCTCAACATCTTTACGCTTCAACGAGCGGTTAGCTATCCAACTTGGTAACCAAGGTTTGCGAAAACCTAAAAGTAACTGTGCTGAAACTATCATCAAGGGTATACCAATAATTGCAGAGACTCCGGCAACGGGTAAGGGTAAAGCTTCTGGTAATGCACAAATCATTAGTAAACCGGCAAACGAACGTTCTCCCATCTCTGAAACTAAGTCTCTTAAGTATATACGTTCTTCTGTATGCCGTTGTAATATATTCTGGAGTAACTTTGAAGTTTGCAATTGTTTCTCCTCAATTAAGTTTATATGTATTACTTATATAAATAATATAATTTGGTGATGACAAAAAAAAATCTAACGGTGGTTAGGTCTACATTACATTTGATGCAAGAAAATAGTCACATTTTTAATTTATGCAAGTAAGTAGTCACATTTAGCCTATACAATTGTTTTAATAAGCTCGGAAACTCCTGTTTGATAAGGCTTTGATTCCACCTTACATACAAATTTATTACTAATTTTTTTATATAAATATTGAGGGAACTCATCCTAAAGAAAGATGATTATAAGTGTTTCAGTTTTTAAGTTAGGAGGTGAAGATCGGCGGAGGAAGTAGAATAAATATGGCGCTTCATAAAATTAGTGATTTTGATACTAACTACCGTAACACCATTCAAGGTAATGATGTTAAAGGGATGAGTGTTTATACGCAAGGCACAGACGACAAAATTGGTACAGTAAGTGATGTTTTGGTTGATGACCAAGGGCAGTTTCGTTATCTGATAGTTGATGTAGGTTTTTGGATTTTTGGTAAGAAAGTATTATTACCTCTTGGGCGTAGTAAAATTGACTCAAGTCAAGACCGTGTATATACGGCGTTAATGAAGCAGCAAGCGGAAGATTTACCTGAATATAAAGAAGGTACAGTAGTCGATTATGACTACGAAGAAGAGGTACGCGGAGTGTATCGTCCTACAGGAAGTTCAACCGCTTCGGCGCCTGTTGGAGGTGCTGCAACTTACGACCGCAATACCTATAATTATACGCAAGACTCAGACTTGTACGATACGAATACGCACGAAGACCAAACTTTTAAACTTTATGAAGAGCGCTTAGTTGCGAACAAACAGCGTCATAAAACTGGAGAAGTCGCAATTGGTAAACACGTTGAAACAGAGACTGCACGAGTCGCTGTACCAGTTGAGAAAGAACGAGTTGTTGTTGAAAGAGTAACTCCATCTGATGCAGGTAAGGTTGTTCCAGATGCGACAGCTTTCCGTTCTGGAGAAGTTGCACATGTGGAAGTATACGAAGAAGTTCCTGACATTCGCAAAGAAACTTTTGTCAAGGAAGAAGTTCGAGTTAAAAAGGTTGTCGATCAAGAAACTGTAGAAACTCAAGAGACAGTTCGTCGTGAAGAATTAGATGTTGACTCAGAAGGGCGCCCAATTGTCAATAAGAAAGAGCGCGCTTAATTAAGCTTTAGAGCGTTTAGTAAATATTAAAATATTTGGCTTGACCGTAAAAGTTTACAGTTCGTATTTAGCCTCTCAAAAGAGAGGCTTTTTTTATATTAACTTCAGATTAAATCAATGTTAAGAAATATAATTTTTAACAAAAAGAATAAAAATAAATTCATAATTTTTAAAAGTTTATTTTAATAAATTTCATCGATTAGAATGGTGATTTAATCACAACGAAATATTATTGCTATAGGTGTAGACTAAAAAATAATAGGCTCTGTCTATAGAAAGGTTAATCTATTATTTTAAATCGCTAAAGTAGCAGTATCAAAACAAATTTTACCTATACAAGGAGTTGAAGAATATGGTTGGAAATAGACAGAACTTTGAAGAACGCGATAATCAGTCTTATCAAGGCGCCGATACGAACATCGGTGATAGACAGGGTTATGATGACCGCAGCGGATACGGTCAACAATATAATCAGCAATATGGTCAGTCTAATCAGCCATACGGTCAATCAAGTCAGCAATACGGTCAGTCCAGCCAGCAATACGGTCAGTCTAATCAGCAATACGGTCAGTCTAATCAGCCATCTGGTCAGTCTAATCAACAGTATGGTGGTTTTGGTTCAGCAAATATAGGTGGAAATCAATCAGAAAAAGAGAAAAATGACACATTAAGCAGAGTACTATTAGGTGGACTTATTGGTGGTACTTTAGGGTCATTAGCCGCCGCATTTGCTGGCAAAAGAATTGCTCAAGGTTTTGGTCATGCAGCTAAAGGTCTTGGTGAAGCAGCCAAAACAATTGGTTCCGGTTTAGTGCAAACAGGTCAAGGTTTGGGACAAGCAGTACAAAGTGTAGCTGAAGGTACAACTCAGGCAGTTGTTGGTGGTGCAGTAGACACAGCAAAAGGTGTTGCTGACACTGCGACACAAGTAGCAGTAGGCGCTGCACAAACTACTGCTGATGGTGTAAGTCAAGCTGTTAGAGTAGGGGCTAATGTTGTACAGAGTACAGCAGATGGTCTTAGCCAAGCCGTTAAATCTGGAGCTGACGTTGTACAGAGTACAGCAGATGGTCTTAACCAAGCTGTTAAATCCGGAGCTGACAATGTACAGAATACTGCTGAAAACTTGAATCAGTCGGTACAATATGCGACTGACACATTCAAGTATGAAACACAGCAACCTCAGCAAACATCTTCAGGTACCCAGTACAGCACAACTAGTGTACAGAGTAATCCCCTTTCAGGTCTTGATGCACGAACAAGCTCTGCTTCTATTGATATAGATTCACTAGAAGAAGAAATCAATCGTTCGGATAGTGCTTTTAAATAAGCTCGTAGTAGTGGCTCCAGCCCTTTAGGGGCATAGCAAAACATAAATAATTATCCTTACCCGCTCAAGATTAGGGCGGGCAAGGATGCCCACCCCACAAGAAAAATATTTATGATGAGGAGATTATTGTGAACAGTAACCAGCAATTATTACCTCCTAGCGAAGGTATAAATAGACATAATGAACTTTCAAATAATTACGTACTCAACAATAACCCTGATATAGCAAATAACGCGCGTAATAATGAGTTATCGAAAGTTGTTGTTGGAACCTTAATTGGCGCCACAGTAGGTGCAGTTGCAGGTACACTAGCAATAAGAGGAGTTGGTGAAAGAATAAATCAAACGATACAAGGTGTAACTAACGTCTTCAGAAACACAGCGCAAGGTTTTAACCAGACAGTAAGATCAGTGGGAGAAACGATTAATACTGTTGCGACAGGTGTTAGCGACACAACAAGAGATGTCGGAGATATCATCAAAAATACAGCTACAGATGTTAACAATACTGTCAACACTTCTGTAGGTAAAGTTAGGAATACGGTAGTCAATGTTAATGATACCGTTAAAAATACGGCGGATGTTGTTAAAACTACTGCTTCTAATGTAACTGAATCTGTCAAAAACTCAACTAAGATTACCCAAGACGCAGAAGCTGTTAGTCAAGAAAATAAAGACGGCGATTCTCCTGAAGAAAATAATACTTACACAGCATCTGTTGATCAAAGCGAACTACTTTAACTCTGCTCCTCATAATACTGTGTCTGGAGAAACAAAATATAAAATAAAATACGTAAATTGTAGAGACGCGATGTTTTATGCGTCTCTACAAAATCGTTTGTTTAAGGAATTTAACACGCTCCTAGAATGTCTGTTTCACAAGATAATGTAATTAAAGTTTTGCTACTGCTATTGGGTTAAGGTCAATATTTCTATCAAAGATAATGCGGGGTTTTAGAAGTATTCTGAATATTAACAAGAGTGATTGAAGTTCTCCTGGTGTTTTATTGCGTTTCCATTGTCCAGGACGACAGAATAGCATTTTTACGAGGCGCCGATGTTGGGTTAAGCTGAGTAATGTATATTTAACTCTAACAGTGCGGTATTCGTTATTAAACCCTGTTTGGATTATTTCGGCGCCAAGTTGTAAATTTTCTTCGGCAATTTCTAGATGTACTGTGTTGTTTTCTAATAAGTCAATAAGTGGCGTTTGAGTTAAGGCTATTTCGGCGCCTCCTTCTGAGATAATTGTAGTTACTCCCCAGAAAGTTGTGTCACCAATAGTTAATTTGACTACTCGTCGTAAATCAAACCATTCGTAAATATCTGGTTTGGGTGCATCAAGGAGTATTAATAAGGCAATACCAATCATGATTAGATTGTATGTACTCCACAACCAACCTAAACCGATACCTTTAACAGTATTATCAATTTCTGGCGCCCATACTCCTTGTATCATACACATACCTAAATTGCGCCACAAACTTACAGCGGTAACGATGAATAGAAAAATTAAAGGTAAAGCTAATTTCCAATTGAATGTGTAGCTTTTATTGACTGTACCTTTGGGTGTGACTTTAAAACCCTTGGAAAAAGGATTTAGCATTACTTGAATAACTGTCAAAGCTAAGGGGAAACACAGTACCAAAGAATATACATCTGAGAGTAAGGCAGAACGCGCGTGATTGTTTAACCAAGTAAATACTGCTAGATTTACTAAATAATAAGGCAAGAAAAAATACATTAACTCTGCTGGAGTGGCTTTGATTGGAATTACACCCAAAAAGGAATACATTAAGGGCATGATCAGAAAATAAACGCGCGATATACTGGTAAACCAATGTAATAATCCTTCTAAGTGCGCGAGTCTTTGAATTAAACTTAGTCCGGGAATTGTTAAGGGATTGGATTTAATGAAAAATCCTTGCAGCGTTCCTCTTGCCCAGCGTAGTCTTTGTGTAGCATGAGCGGCAATGTTTTCTGCTGCTAAACCAGCACTCAATTTTTCATCGAGGTAAATTAAACGGTATCCATTTGCAGAGAGACGAATTCCTGTAAAATAATCTTCGCTCAATGATTCTGTAACGAAGCCACCTGTTAGTAATAGCGCGCTACGGCGTACTACAAAAGAAGTTCCAGCACAAACTACGCTATCTGCACCATCGCGAATTGGTTGGATTTGTCGGTAGAATACTTCTTCTTCTGAAGTTAGAATATTTTCTAGACCTAGGTTACGGGCAATTGGGTCAGCGTTGTAAAAGCTTTGCGGTGTTTGGACGAGAGCGACATTACTATCTTGGAAAAAGCCAACTGTGCGGGTAAGAAAGTTAGTAGTAGGTATAAAATCTGCATCGAATATGACTATTAACTCCCCTTCCGTTTTTGTTAGTGCGTAGTTTAAATTTCCAGCTTTGGCATGAAGGTTATCAAGTCGCGTTATATACTCACACTGTAACTGTGCTGCTAATTCTGCCATTTCTTGGCGCCGTGTATCATCAAGCAAATATATTTTCTTGTTGGGATAATCTAAAGCTTGGCAACCGATAATAGTACGTCTTAGTATAAAAGCTGGCTCGTTGTAGGTAGGAATGAAGATATCAACAGTAGGATTAAAACTGCCATCGATAACAGCTAGAGAGTTTAGATCAGCATCACGCTTGCGGTCTAGTACGTTTAGCATCAAAAATAATTGAATCGTGCTGCTAACTAGCATTACCATTTCTAATGCAAAAAGTCCTAAGCTAAATACCCCGTTCAAAGGGTTAACGAGATTGAGTGTGGACAAGCTACGCCAAGTAACGTATCGCAAAGTCAGTATAATTAAAATTCCGACTACAATGCGTCGCGACCAAGTACGTGGTTGTGGAGAAACCCGCATCACAGCTAACACCACTATAAATAATGCCACCGTCGGCGCCAGTAAATATTCACCAGTCACCATTGGTACTTGCAACCACATTGGTGGATGTTGCTGTAAGTTATTAAATTGCTCAAAGATTTTGCTAATGCGGTGTTCACCAGCAAACCAGAGAGCAACTACTAACCCCGAAATAATCAAGGTGCCAACTAACATCAGCGTCGCAGTTTGCACGCTGCTTGCCCATCGAGATTTACGTTTTAAGTGCGATACTGACATTTTCTGCTCTTTTTTTGATTTAAAATATGTAGCTCCAACACTTTGCCATTGATGGCTTTGATGCAATTTATTCAATTACACCTGCTCATCTTAATAATACTTAATAATTATGTAAATATTTTAAGTGTTTATACTTAAATATATGTAAAAAGTGGTGTGAGAGGAGTTGAGCGCGCTCTTTATAACCACTACTTTTTCAACAATAACCAATAGAGTTCAAAGTTTTATTAGAGCCGACTGAGATCAAGCTGAAATTATAAACATAAAACTTAAGCAAATTCTCAACTTATAATTATGTTGTCATCTACTAAAAGGTTTAAATTTTAGTTATGGGACATAATCATGCGGAATATGAAATATAAATTGGTTATTCTTGGCACCGTTGCGGTATTAATAGGAAGTTGTGCAAATGACGTTAGTACTAATCCTGGCAATGTAGAGGCGCCTCAAGGTGATACGACATCGACATCGAGAACCGCGAGTACAGCAATTGGAAGTTTTAGAGCAGCGGAACATCCAACCCAAGGAAATGCACGTATTGTGAATCAAAACGGAAAGCGCTTCGTTGAATTTAATGAAGAGTTTAAAACTGACAATGGTCCAGACCTCTATGTCATCTTGCATCGTAATGCAACAGTACCTGGCGGTATTAAAGAAAAAGATTATGTCCAACTCGCGCGTTTACAAAAGACAAATGGTGTTCAGCGCTACGCAATACCTGAAAACGTCAACCTAGCAGATTTTAAATCGGTTGCTATTTGGTGTCGTCAATTTAATGCGACATTTGGTTACGCACCTTTGGGTAATAGCTAGGGTCTGTTTCATAAGTTTTGGGTGGTAGCGAAATTGGCAACGGATGATAAGCGGATGTAGCGGATAGGTTATTTTAGACGATTAAGCTTTGTTTATAACAAATAAATCATCCGTTACATCCGTTGTATCCGTTGCTAATCAACCCACCAAAACTTATGACATAGACTACTAGTGCTTCATGTCAAAACTTATGGCAGGTAGTAGGGCCGCCACTGGCGACCTTACGAAAGACACCAACCTAACAAAATCAATGTCAAAAATTTTTCATTCAGCGATTTCCACAACTGTAGACGCAGCACGTACAAGAATTAAGTTTTGTTCGCTTTTACGCGAAATAGTATTAGGAATACTACCATGCACTGCTTGCTGTAATATTGCTTCACGAGAGGCGCCTAACATAATTACATCACAGTTGTTGCGTTTGGCACAGTCTAATACAGCCTCTGGAACTTTGTGAGCAGTTAGAGGAGTAACTCCTACTGTTGTATGTAGTCTTTGTTTAAGAAAATTAGCAGCTTTGTTGAGCTTAGTTGTATCAGGTGTTTGACTTGGTTCAAAGACTTGGCATAATTTGACTGTTGGAGTTTTGCTTAATGAAGTTAAAGCTGGGAGCAATTTAATAGCTTGTTGGGCATTGGGTCCACCTGCCATTGGTACTAACCAGTTCTCAAAGTGACTGTGGTCATTCAGTTTAACTAGTACAACGTCACAAGCTGCTTGTCGAATGACTGTATCTACTACCCGACTGAAAACTCGTCCTGGTGTGTTTGTACTGCCTTTCCAGCCCATTAATACTAAATTAATATCCCTGTCTTTTACAGTTTCTAAAATTGCTTGTGATAAGTTATGTACAACTTTAATTTGTGTATGCAATGGTATATTTGATGTCCTTGCTAAATGCATTGCTCGCCGCATCAAATTCAATCCTGCCTTCATTGGTATACTGGTTTCAGTAGGAGATAAATGACGCGGTATAACAATTGTATGCAAGCATTCAATCTCATAATTATATTCGTTAGCGATGGCAATAGCCATTTGTAGGAGCGTGCGTGCTGTTTTCGGGTTGCTTAATGGTACTAATATTCGCCCCTTTCCTGTTTCTGGTGAACGAGTTTGATAAATAATTCGTGATGGCTGTGTCTTAGGTTGTATAAGATTTTCTTCACCATTAAGGTAAGCTGCTTCGACGCGAATAATATCACTGCGGGTGATAATGCCTGCTAAACGTTGCCCTGATATAACTGGTAAACAACTTAAATTGTAACGATTAAGTAAGTATAATACATGGGCGAGGGTGTCTTTAGGATGAACCGTTACAAGTGCAGGATTCATTACTTGCCCAACTGTATGCAAACCGCTTAAATTTCTTTGAGATAAATTACCAATATCTTTTTGAGTTAGCATACCAACTAACTTACCATCATCCAAAACTGGAAAAGTACGGTGGTTAGAGTCGGAAAACGCATGTAATGCCTCGGTTAAGCTCATTTGACTAGGAAGGGTTTCGACTTTTGACGACATGACGTTAGCTGCCGTCAACTTTGTCCAAGGTTCAATCGAAGAATTATATTTAGATAAATGAATTCCTTTTGACTCTAATAAACGGTCGTACAGTGACCCCGCTTCTAAACTTTCTGCTACTAAATAAGCTGTCACCGAAACAATCATCAAGGGTAATACTAAATTAAAGTCGGTAGTCATCTCAAAGACAATAATGACTGCTGTTATGGGAACCCGCGCGACTCCGCAGAAAAAAGCCGCCATTCCTACCCGTGCGTAAGTTGTCGCTAAACTCAAGCCCAGTAAATGATATTCTAAACTGCCTACTAAAAAACCTAAAGCTGCCCCTAACCCCAACGTAGGTACCAACAACCCACCAGGCGCCCCAGAACTATAAGTAAATAAAATAAGTAAAAACTGTATGCAAAAAGCGAATGCTACTAGTTGCCAGTTACCTTCTCCCGTCAGTAACATTTCTCGTAACCCAGCGTTATCCCGAAACACTGAAGGAAGCGTAGTAAGTGCGAATCCCGTCACTAATCCTGCTAATCCAATTCGCCATGATAAGCTAATTTTGAGACGCCGATTTAACGCCAAACTCGTAAGAACACCACGATTAAATAGTACACCTAGCAATCCTGCTAAAATTCCTAATAGTAAATAAAAGGGAATTTCTGAAGCAAAAAAGCTGCTATTCGGAGTCACTGAATGCAAATCTAAATTTAAACTATGGCTACCCCAAATACGGGCAACAATTGCGGCGATGAAGGAAGCCAAAATTGCAGTTCCCAAGGTAATACCATTTGTTTCTTGTAATAATTCTTCTACTACAAATAGCACCCCTGCAATTGGAGCATTAAAAGCTGCTGCTAACCCAGCTCCGGCGCCTGCTGCTATTAACTGACGACGATGTTCGGGCGAAGTGGGAAACCAGTGACTGAAAGCGTTAGCCAAAGTTGCTCCAATTTGCACCGTTGGTCCTTCTCTTCCTAATGGCATCCCAGACCCTAATACTAAGGTTGCACCTAGTAATTTTACGGCTGCTATTCGTAAATTAAATGGCATCGGCACTTGCGCCAACACAGCTTTGACTTCTGACATCCCACTACCAGCAGCACTTGGAGCTATATTCTCCACAAGGGCGCCTGCAAGAAATCCGCCTATTAGTCCAATTGCTGGCAGTACAATTACAGCAGGAAAAGAATGGGACATGTGCATACGCACACCACCTAACCATCCCACACCTTGACCGAGCAAAACCGCTGCTAGCCCTGAAACCAAACCAATAATGCAAGCTTCAAACACCGCTAGCCGTTTTGGGCGCCTGAGTTGAAACTCAAGACCGTTCCAAAAAATTTCCCTTATACGTGTTAGCACCCTCAAAGAAATCACTTACCAGTTCCTCTGATTACAACCACTACAAAATTACAAAAGTAAATTTATTACGTTTTTTAATGCAGTATTTTTTGATTTGACTAGTGCAGGAGTTGATATCGAGGCGCCATCGCGGGACGCAATAGGAGGTAATTGATGATTGTTAAACCAATAATCTACGGTAATGCCAATCGCGAAAGTCAGTAATAATAAATATAACTCTTTTCGCCCACACCAAGTCTTGTAGTTATCAGTCGAGTCAGATAAGCCTAAGTTGGAGTCCGAATCATTAAAATCATATCTCATAAACTAAATCCACCCTGTAGTTACTAGCTATAGCCTCTACGCACGGCAAATAAGTAGTTACGCAAAATTAAATATACATCTTTTTTTCTATTAGTCCTATTGAATACATAATTCAAAATATAGAATTCAGAATTCAGGAGTATATAATTAATTTTGCACAAGCACAAAACCTTTTATTAGTTCATGTACTTAAGCTAGCAACGTGTTGTGACAGAGTTATGATGTACATGTGTCAGAAATTTTTCATTATTATACTTAGTAGAGCAAATTTAAGAGTCTAATCGACCGAGTTTATCTTTCAATAGTTAGATGCACTATATTCTGTTTCCGTGCAACGCTGTAAAAGCAAGCTCAGGTTAATAGAAGGTTTTTGTGGATATCGGCAGGCGAGATTTGTTAAGAGTTGTTTCTACGTCAGGTTTGATAGCAGCTTCCCTGGCGGGGTCGTCCGAACTTCTCAAACCAGTATTGGCTCAAAATAAACCGAATGGCGCCCAAATTAAAAGAGGAGAAATGTTATACAGAACTCTAGGGCGTACTGGAGAACAAGTTTCTGTTATTGGTTTAGGTGGGCATCACATTGGACGACCCAAAGATGAGCAAGAAGGAATTCGGATTGTTCGTAATGCAATAGACCGTGGCATTAATTTTATGGATAACTCCTGGGATTATCACAATGGGGGTAGCGAAATCCGAATGGGCAAAGCGTTACAGGGTGGATACCGAGATCAAGCTTTCCTGATGACAAAGATTGATGGTCGTACCAAAGAGGCAGCAACAAAGCAGATTGACGAGTCGCTCAGACGGTTACAGACTGACCACATAGATTTACTCCAGCATCATGAAATCATACGCATGGAAGACCCTGACCGCGTCTTCTCTGCTGGTGGTTCAATGGAAGCGGTAATCGCGGCACAGAAAGCAGGTAAAATTCGCTACATTGGATTTACAGGGCACAAAGACCCTTTAGTTCATCTTAGGATGTTAGATGTTGCCGCTCAAAACAACTTCCGTTTCGACACCGTGCAGATGCCGCTAAATGTAATGGATGCACATTTTAGAAGCTTCGAGCAGCAAGTTCTACCTGTTTTGGTTAAGAATCAAATTGGGGTATTAGGAATGAAATCGATGGGTGACCAAAACATTCTTAAGAGTAATACGGTCAAACCTATTGAGTGCCTTCATTACGCAATGAACCTGCCCACCTCAACCGTTATTACTGGCATTGAGAGTATGAAAATTTTGGAGCAAGCATTCGAGGCAGTCCGCACGTTTGCACCAATGAGTCAGAAACAAGTGGCAGATTTACTGAATCGAACGCGCTCTGCGGCAGCAAAAGGTCAATACGAATTATTCAAAACAACGAGCCAGTTTGACAGCACCGCAAAGAATCCGGAATGGCTTGGGTAGGTCTTGCTCACCGTATAGCTAGTTATGACTTTAAGTTTATAGTCATACCTACAAGAAAAAGAGCAATCCATACATAGATAAATAAAAACAATAGAAATGATTTTGGCTTTCCTTAATGGTCAACAAATGCTACCTAATTTATTGGATACTGGGGTGACAAGCATTTTTTGTTACAACGACATGGTGGCGATTGGCGCCTTAAAAGCTTCTCATGAGTTAGGTATTTCGGTGCCGCAAGAATTAAGTTTAATTGGATTTGATGGTATAGACATGTCACGCTACGTGACTCCACCACTGACAACAGTTTGCCAACCAATGTTAGAACTTGGTTCTTATGCTACACAAATGCTATTAGATTTACTACAAGACAAAACTGTAGAAAATCGCGTTTTATCTCCTTGGTTGGTAAAACGGGGTAGTAGTGCGGCGCCAGGTTCATATCATAAATTTTAATAAGTTGTATTATAGGTCTACTTAGGACAGTGTATAGATTTTAGTGAGCTAATACGCAAAAATAACAAAAATGTAATCTAGAAACAAGGTTAATTGTCATAAATAGCGTTCTTAATCATAAATATGAACACTTTACCCGTTGAAGATTGATTATGAACATTTGTAAATTGTTAGCGATAACGACTATCCCCTTAATTGTCGGTACATTCGGTTTTGTTACACCACAGGCAAATGCCGAACCTCCATCTAGTCAGATTGCCCAATCACGTCAGCCCAATAGACCTGATTGGAACCGTGAAAGTAGACCATCACCTGTCCAAAATAGACAAAGAGAAGACCGACGCAGTTGGAACCGCGACAACGAACGTCCTGTAAGAGTAGTCAGACTTCGCAATGGTGACGTAAGGCTTCCAAACGGAGAGATTGTTCCTGCAAGAAGATTAGTTAGAGTACGTGATGGTTATTATCGGCTTCCTAGTGGAGTAGTAGTGCAAATAAACCTTTAAAACTAATTCCCCTTATCCCCCCGCACGCTCTGTTGGGGGATATTAATGTAATCTGACGATGATAGCAACGCTCGCAAGGATGTAAAATTTGTTATTGACATATCCGATATATCGCGTTATATTTGATACCATTAAACGATATATCGTGATATACAAAAAACATCGATTGAGTTGCAGCATACCTTAACTCAGTTGAATAATGCTGTCATACAGGTTGCCCAAAGTAGCAATCCGGAGCAAGCGAGAGCAAGTACGCGATTTGCTGATTCAGGTGAAGCGTGAGATTTACAAATTTCTTGCTCTTCAATAAGAAAGAGTGTCAAAGCAATAAATAAGAGGTTGTTATGTCAAATGTAGTGAATTGTCCTACTTGTGGTGCTGTCTGCCGTCCTATTGGTCAGAACAGCGAAGGTTTACCATTACTGAAAGCATTTGAAAATGCTGACGCACAAAATAAGATTGAACAGTTAAAGAAGACTCTGCAACAACTTCAGGAAACTCTTCGCAGCGAACGGGCTACTGCAAAAGCCAAGATTAGCAATCTAGAAGCGGAACTAGCATTTCTCCAAGATGCGCGAAGTGAAATTTGCGGGTAGAGACATTACTCCCTTCGCGGTAGAAGATTACTTATAAATTCTTCCTCTCCCTTCGTGTTCTTTGCGACGAGAGCGGTTTGTTATTCTTTAAGCGTGAAGAGAGTAGCTTATTTTAGTAAGGCGCCGTTTCCTCGTGGAGAACCTGACTTTTCACCTCATGCACCCAAGCATACGAAAAACCTAACCCTCCAACAGAGAATTTTGGTAGGGTGCGTCAAAGCCATTACAGTCTTCAATCAAATGAAAAATTTATTTGCGCCCTCCGCACCTTACGACAGGCGCTAGTAGTTCGTGTCATTCGTTTTGGAAAGTCAATCAATTATTAAATTTTTCTAAAAGTAAATCAAATGACGATTACTTTCAAATCAAAAATCAGCAAGATTACAACAAAACGTTTGTGGTTTATACATTGGATGATGGCAGGTTTCTACTTGCTTTTATTTACAAGTGGAACTTACATGATTAACTTAGGGCATAATGTTTTCTATCGACGCTATTTTTATGACTTTCACAAAACTCTTGGAGTTATAGTCATGAGTTTATTATTAGCGCGAATTACCTTTTTATTACGTCTTCAGCTTAATAAAGGTTTATCAAACCAGAAAAAAATTTCGCTGCAAAAATTCATTGTTCATGCATCTCTGTACTTTTTTATGCTACTTGTTCCTTTAAGTGGCTATATGTTATCTAATGCTGGTGGTCATGATATCATTATCTTTGGTACTAATATTGCTTTACCACAGGTATTTGCTAAGAATAGGCAATTAGCAGTTTTGAGTGGAAACCTACATTTTTGGTTATCTTATACTTTTCTAGTTTTTATTATTTTACATACCTTGCAACAACGGAGATATTTACAGGGTATTTGGAGGAAACTTTATAAAATCTAATTTATTGGTAATCTCTAACGTACTCCTGTAGAGAGAAGACAACATTGTTATCATCCGCTAAAAAGCAAATAAGTCATTCGTGTATTTAGGCAATTCAAAGGAGACTTGGTGTGAGTTCTCAAAAACAGCAAACATCATTCTGGAATGGTTTTAGGGCTACGCTAGTCATAATCATCGCCTTTGTATTGTCAGTACTACTATTAAATATTAGTGGGAGATCGTCCTCGACTGTAGAGGCACAAGTCCCCATGCCGCAAAAAGAGTCCAATGTCTGTAGTGCTTTAATACAAAAAGATTTTACAGCTATCAGTAATGCACCCACTGCAATTTTTTCAGCTACTGTCGTTCCTGCTACCGCTCAAACTCCTGAATACTGCGATGTTAAAGGGTATGTCACACCCCAGGTTCAGTTTGAGTTGCAGTTGCCTACACAAAATTGGAATCGTCGCTATCTTCAGGTTGGCTGTGGTGGATATTGCGGTAGTTTGAGAGCTTCACCTGAATCTACTGCAGCGCTCAATCAAAACTTTGCGGTGGCTTTTGACAATTCGGGACACGTTGGTGGTGGTATAGGCGCCGCAAGCGCACTTTGGGGACTCGATCAACCTCAACTGCGGATGGACTTTGGCTACCGCTCAGAGCATGTTACGGCACTTGCGGCAAAAGCGATTGCGACTGCATTTTATGGAAACAGCCCCAATTATTCTTACTTCCAGGGTTGTTCTAATGGAGGACGACAAGCCCTGATGGAAGCCCAGCGATATCCAAACGACTTTAATGGCATCATTGCTGGGGCGCCTGCTGCAATTCAAGCACCCCTAAATGGAGAATACGAAACGTGGAACGCGCGTGCGAACCTAGATGCTCAAGGAAATCCGATTCTGCCTTCTGATAAACTTGCACTGATTCATCAGGCTGCAATTGCAAACTGCGACGGTAAAGATGGTTTAGTTGATGAACAAATTACCGACCCAAGGGTTTGCACCTTTAAGCCTGAATCGCTTCGTTGTTCTGGCAATAGCAACGCTGCAACCTGTCTAACAACCGCTGAGATTGGCGTTGTGAATAAAATCTATGGTGGTGCAGTGGAGCGCCAAGGTAGACTCCTTTATCCAGGCAGCCAAACAATTGGGTCAGAACTAGGGTGGGCAGGTTCGAGCATTGGCAGAGATGGAATGGCGCCGTTTGCAGCAGAAATCTCCAACAGTTATCTCAAATATCTCGCCTTTCCCAAGAGTCCTCCTGCATCCTTTTCCTATAAAGACTGGCAATTTACAGCAGAGGGGTTTGATCGGCTACGTCCTCTGGGTAAAGTATACAACGCAACCAACCCTAACCTAAAAGCGTTTCGTGACCGTGGTGGGAAACTGCTTCTCTATCATGGTTGGGCTGATCCAGCGATTCCGCCACAGGGCACGCTCGCTTATTATCAGGCAGTTCAAAACACAATGGGCGGTTTTGCCCAAGTGCAATCGTTTGCCAGGTTGTTCATGCTGCCGGGAGTATATCACTGCCAAGGAGGAACGGGTCCAAGCCGCGTGGACTACCTTACACCAATCGTAACTTGGGTTGAACAAAGCAAGGCGCCCACCCAGCTTATTGCCACTCAAACAACTGCTGATGGTAAAAGCGGTGGGTTTAGCAATCCAACTGAGAGAGCAACGGGAAGCAATGCAAAAATTGTCAGAACCAGACCCATTTTTCCCTACCCTATGCAAGCTAGGTATAGCGGCAAGGGAAGTATTGACGATGCCGCAAATTTTGTTGGTGTGGCGCCTTCTCAAACTCCAAACGATAGCATCAATTGGATCGGAAATGATTTGTTTAAGCCTCGGTAATTTTAGAAGATTTAAAAGTATCAAAATCAACCAAAACCTAACCCCTAACCCCTTCCCTCGTAGGGAAGGGGAACGAAAAAATAACGCTTTGAAAGCCTCTCCCGCATCGGGGAGAGGTTTGGAGAGGGATTGAATGTATATTTTTAGACTTTTCAAACATCTTCTTAGAAAGTTGCAATGTTACGGCTCAATTTCATCTGTGGTCACATTGCGCGTTTAGGGACAAAGGAGAACCAGGAATGCATAGACGAGTATTCTTAATAAGAGTCTTTGGAGCAACGGTGCTATTTCCATCAATCACAGCATCCTGCACACCTGGCGCATTGCCTATACAATTGAAGGCATCCGGGACTGGATATTCAAACAGCACAATATAAGCCGTTTTGGAAAGAGGGTTTATTAAATCCATATTAGACTTTTCACTCGTTTTGGTAGCGTTCATTTCTAAGTTTGCAGGATTGTACAACAATTTTAGACAATTGTTATATTGCTTGCTATGAGCGGATTCCTAGAATGAGGCTAAAGCAATAAAAAATGATTCCGCAATCACCCAATCAAAGTCATGGTAAGACTTTAAAGAACCTGGCTCACATAATACAAGGGAGGGTAGGAGGTAGTTAGGGGCGTTACTCTTCTCTTCAACATTCACTTTATGCAAGGCATTTTCATTCAATATATTTACCTGATCTTGATCATTCTCGGACTGGTCATGCTCGCCAATAAGCTGCGACTGGCTTACCCGATTGTGCTTGTATTAGGTGGACTCGCGCTGAGTTTCGTCGCTCCGTTTTCAAATATCACGATTGACCCGGAGCTGGTTTTCCTTATTTTTCTCCCACCCCTGCTTTATGAAGCAGCGTGGCAAGTATCGTGGAAAGAATTCTGGAAATGGCGAGGGCTAATCATCGGTTTTGCTTTTCCTATCGTCATCTTAACGTCATGCGTGATCGCATTTGTCTCAAGTGCGCTGATTCCCGGTTTTACATTAGCGTTGGGCTTTCTTTTGGGCGGCATTATTTCACCGCCTGATGCCGTTTCCGCAACGACGATCATGCAGCGAGTAAACGTGCCCAAATCACTGGTCAGCATTATTGAAGGCGAAAGCCTACTCAACGATGCTTCGTCGCTGATTGTGTTTCGCTTCGCTTTGGCGGCAGTCATCACCGGACAATTCCATTTTCAAGAGGCAGCCGTCAACTTCGTTCTCGTTATTTTAATAGGAATACTGACCGGACTCGTTGTTGGGTTGATTTTCTACGGTATTCATCGTTTATTGCCCACAACCCCCAGCATAGAAATCGTTTTAACACTGATCACGCCCTACTGTATGTATTATTTTGCCGAACACTTTCATTGTTCGGGCGTGCTGGCGGTCGTCAGTGGTGGACTTTTCTTATCCAGCAAGCGCAATAGTATGCTTAGTTACCGGAGCCGGGTTGAAGGTTTAAATGTATGGGCTAACCTAGTCTTTGTCTTTAACGGGTTGATTTTTTTGCTCATCGGACTCGAATTGCCGTCTGTGATCCGGCAGCTTGAACATGTTAGTTTAGGCAATGCCGTTTTGTATGGGTTGATCATCTCTTTCGTGCTGATTGCAACAAGGTTGCTTTGCACATTAGGAACTTCTGTTTTAATGAGATTCATGAGCCGTTTTATCGCGGTGTCAGACCCTAATCCGGGATGGAGAGGTCCGCTTATTTTCGGCTGGGCGGGAATGCGCGGCGTAGTATCGCTGGCATCCGCACTTTCCGTCCCGGTACTTATTCAAGAAGGACAGCCGTTTCCCTATCGTGATTTGATTCTCTTTATCACTTTTATCGTCATTCTAATAACCCTGGTTTTTCAAGGATTAACGCTTCCCTGGCTAATCCGCAAAGTAAAACTTAAGGATAGGTTCACCATCATACCTGAACAAAAGCAGGAGATAATTATTCAAAAGAAATTAGCGCAGGCTTCGCTTCGATTTCTGGAAGAAAAATACAGTGGAGAGCGTGCGCGAAACGAACACTTGGATAATTTGTTCTCGAAACTCGAAATCGATCTGAAGTTTTTCAATCAGGAACTCGAAGAATCAAATCTCGTCTGGCAAAACTCATTAAAAGGCTATCAATATATCTATCTAGAAATGCTGGAGCAACGACGAGATTTGCTTAAAAAAATGAATCGCCGTGCCGAGTTTGACGAAGAGTTGATCAGGAAATATCTTTCATTAACCGATGTGGAAGAATTCAAAGTCCGGGAGCTAGGTTTACAGAAATTCGGCACCGAATAAGGAGAAATGATAACAACATCATAGCGCCCTTTAAGTAGTTACGCAAAATTAAATATACATCTTTTTTCTATTAACCCTACTGAATACAGAATTCAGGAGTATATAATTAATTTTGCACAAGCACTTATCTTTTGCACGGTAAAACCAATAATATAAAAACATGGTTCTTTTGTCAATTGATGAAGGTATTGTGATAACGAAACAATCACCCCAAAAATTTCAGATTGGAATAGTGCCAACATATTTACTAGTACATATCGGCGGAAATAAAACAACCATTAGTAACAGACAAAAAGCTTATAACCCACATTCCGCACAGAGTGGCGCCGCGTTAGGTTTTTACTTAGCTAAATTTAGCTAAAAAGAATTAAATAATACTTTTAGCCTCCGTACTTCTGCCTCCTCGTACTAGGCTTGCATGGCAAAGAAAGTGACAGCTTGGTCACTTTTACCCAGATTAGAGCGTCTTGCTCGCGATCATATTGAACTAGTCTACAAACGCAGTTTCTCGTAATCGCTCCACATCGCGCATTGGTGGCGCACCAAAGAGCCGCTTGTACTCCCGGTTGAAATGCGAGGCATCGTCATAACCCACACGGTAGGCAGCACTGGTAGCGTCAAGGTTTTCCCCCAGCATTAGACGGCGAGCCTCCTGTAGCCGCAGTTGCTTCTGGAACTGCAAGGGACTCAGTGCAGTGACAGATTTAAAGTGATGGTGGAAGCCTGAGACGCTCATTCTAAGCTCTCGTGCGATGCTTTCAATCTTGATCGGCTCCTTAAAGTCTTTACGAAGTCGCTCGATGGCAAGAGCGATGTGGTGGGTGTGGCCTCCCAGAGCTGCAATATGGCAAAGCCGACTACCTTGCTCTCCGATCAGGAGTCGGTAAATAATTTCCCGTGTAACCAGTGGCATCAACAACCGAGCTTCGGAGGGGGTATCTAGAAGCCTAACGAGCCGTACTACAGCATCCAGTAGAAGCCCATTTAATGGACTTACATCTATTGCTTTTACGTTGGCACGGCTTTGTGGTGAAGAATAGCCCGCCTCGACCATGACTGAACCGACAAGGGTGGGGTCAAGATCGAGGCGAAGGCTAAGGTACGGTTGCGCCTGGGACGCTTCAAGAATTTGGCTTATAACCGGCAGTTCGGCCGTGGCAAGCAGATAATGTGCAGGGTCGTACTGATAGCGGTCATTGCCCAGAAGAACTTCTTTGCTGCCCTGAACAATTACACAAAAGGCAGGGACAGAGACAGCGTGACAGGGTTCCTTTTGCTTTGAGGAGCGGTTGAGGTGCAATCCTTTTAGCGGCTCAATCGTCCCATCACTATGAATAGCCTGTGCAATACGCTCACTCAGTTCTTCTCTGTTGGCTTGCGCTCTAGAAGCCTCGCGCGTTGCCTGCTGGTCGTTCATTAAATCCATATTGGACTTTTTGCTCGTTTTAGCACCGTTTATTTCTACATTTGCAGGATTGTACAACAATCTTAGATGATTATTCTATGACTTGCCGTTTGAAAATTTCTAAGATGAAGCTAAAGCAACGAAAGATGATGTGGTTAAACGACGCTTTTCTGTAAGTATTCTGGATTTTTATACAGAAATTCAGGTAAAAGTCTTGCCGATTAACGACCAAAATTACATCAAGGCTAACCTTGCTCCCTAAAAAATTCCTATCCCTACCGATAGAGAAGGCAATCAATGCTCAACTTCTATAACGGGGGTTATCAAACCCAGCTGATATTCAGTTAAGAAAATCGTTACATGGTAATGCAAGCAATATTGCTTACCGTAAGGAAAGCTCATGAAATTTAGAAGGCTCAGAGATTTAGAAGTGTCCGCCGTTGGTTTTGGCTGCATGGGATTCAGTCATGGCTACGGCGCCACGCCCGAACGCCAACAGACAAAAAGCTTATAACCCACATTCCGCACAGAGTGGCGCCACGGCAACGAAGGCTATAACGCACATTGCCATTCAAGAACAGCGATTGCGGCAAAACCGTGGATTGGATGGAACAGGTCAGCGACTAACTGTCCCCAGGTATCAAAAGTAAACAAATAGGAGCATCAATATTATGTACAAGGCGAAAGCTTATTCCGCTGCTAGTGCGACCTCACCACTGGCTTCCGATACGATCGAGCAACGCGATTTAACCGAACAGGACGTACAAATCGAAATCCTCTTCTGCGGCATCTGCCACTCCGACCTCCATGCAGTGCGAAACGAGTGGAGCAACACGGTCTACCCGATTGTTCCCGGTCATGAAATTGTTGGTCGTGTCACCCAAGTCGGCTCGGCAGTGACTCAGTTTAAGCCCGGTGACCTCGCGGGAGTCGGCTGCCTTGTGGACTCGGACGGCACCTGCCAAGCGTGCAAAGCGGATCTTGAGCAGTTCTGCCCGAACCTGACCTACACCTACAATTCCCCGGACAAGCACCTTGGCGGAGTAACCTATGGCGGCTATTCGGATAGCATCGTCGTCCATCAACGCTTCGTGCTGCGCGTTCCCTCGAATCTCGATCTTGCGGGAGTCGCGCCGCTCCTTTGTGCTGGCATCACAACCTACTCGCCTCTGCACCACCACGGCGTGACCAAAGGTAAGAAAGTGGGCGTGGTCGGTCTTGGCGGATTAGGGCACATGGGCGTGAAGTTTGCTCATGCGCTCGGCGCCCATGTCGTGGTCTTTACTACTTCACCCAACAAGAAGGAAGACGCGCTTCGTCTCGGTGCGGATGAAGTCGTCGTCTCGCGTAATACCGACGAGATGCAGAAACATACGGGTAGCTTCGACTTCATCCTTGATACCGTTTCTGCCAATCACGACATCAACGCCTATCTCAATCTACTTCGTCCTGACGGCAACCTCACCCTGGTTGGCGCCCCCCCAAAGCCGCTAGAAATCGCGGCGTTCAGTCTGATTATGGGTCGCCACTCTCTCTCTGGCTCGAATATCGGGGGTATTGCCGAAACTCAGGAAATGCTCGACTTTTGCGGCGAACACAACATCACTGCCGATGTAGAAGTCATCCCCATCCAGAAGGTCAACGAAGCCTACGATCGGCTGCTTAAGTCCGATGTGAAATACCGCTTCTCGATCGATATGGCATCACTCAAATCTGAATAACCAATATTGTCCGACAACCTGGACTTCCAAAGCAGGGAGATTGCAACGATCGCAGCGCTTGCAAGCATGAAAGGTGTTAACTCTCAACTGCAAGCACATTTTAGAATCGGCATGAATACCGGACTAACCGAGGCACAGATGAACAGTCTCGTCTCTGTTCTCAAGTCCAAAGTCGGCAAGCCTGAAGCCGATAATGCTGCTGAAGTATTGAGTAAGGTTTTAAACAAGAGGATGCAATAAAGGCTCCAAGCTGCCAGGAAGCTCTCAACGTGCCTGTCTCTGTAAAAGTCACGATCTAGCTAATTGGGTTTATTTCTAAGGAAAGCAGGATTGTACAACAATTTTAGACGATTGTTATATTGCTTGCCATTTAGGGTTCTTTAGAATGAAGCTAAAGCAATAAAAAATGATTCCGGTTTATTGTAAGCATTCTGGATTTTTATTTAAGAAAAAACTCAATTTTGATTGGCAAGAGACTCGCCGAACCGCAACTATGCAGGGCATAACTGTAAAGGGATTAAGAAAATGGACATCAAGAGAAGTGGCTCACAGCCTTCATCCAAAGGATCAGCAGAGTATTTTACCGGTACTGTACGCATTGACCCCCTGTTCCAAGCAAACGATCCGGCGCGCGCAATTGGCGCCAGTGTCACGTTCGAGCCAGGTGCCCGGACAGCATGGCACACCCACCCGCTAGGGCAGACCCTAATTGTAACGGCTGGCTGCGGTCTAGCACAGCGATGGGGCGGGCAGATCGAGCAAATTCGACCGGGGGACGTGATCTGGTTCCCACCAGCTGAGAAACATTGGCACGGCGCCACGGCAACTACGGCTATGACGCACATTGCCATTCAGGAACAGCTCGACGGCAAGACCGTGGACTGGATGGAACACGTTAGCGAAGAACAATACCAGTCCTGATTGTGGAAGACAATCTCGACCTTTAACTCAAAAACAGGAGTGCAAAAAATGCAAAAGCGTAAACTTGGAAATAGTAATCTGGAAGTCTCGGCTATCGGGCTGGGCTGTATGGGAATGAGCTTTTCTTATGGCCCGCCCAAAGACATGCAGGAGATGACCGCTCTTCTTGGAGCTGCCGTTGAACGCGGCGTTACATTCTTTGACACCGCTGAGGTTTATGGCCCGTTCTTGAACGAAGAGCTTGTGGGCGAAGCCCTCGCTCCCTTCCGTGGGCAAGTGGTCATCGCCACCAAATTTGGGTTCGACCTAAATCCTGATTTCGATCCTCGCGGGATGAAGGGTTCGCCCGGACTGAATAGCCGACCGGAACACATTAAGCAGGCTGTGGAGGGTTCGCTTAAGCGACTCAAAGTTGAGACAATCGACCTACTTTATCAGCACCGGGTTGACCCAAACGTGCCAATTGAAGATGTGGCTCTCGCAGTCAAGGACTTAATTCAGGAAGGTAAAGTTAAGCACTTCGGTCTTTCTGAAGCAGGAGTGGAAACGATCCGTCGCGCGCACGCTGTTCAGCCCGTAACGGTACTCCAGAGCGAATACTCGCTATGGTGGAGAAAACCTGAAGCGGAAGTGATACCGACCCTCGAAGAACTCGGAATTGGCTTGGTTCCGTACAGCCCTCTAGGCAAGGGCTTTCTCACGGGCAAGATCGATGAAACCACGACCTTCGACAGTTCTGACTTCCGCAGCACCCTGCCTCGCTTCACGTCAGAAGCACTTAAGGCGAATCAGGCTTTGATTGATCTACTCGGCAGCATTGCAGAACGGAAGCAGGCGACACCTGCTCAAATTGCCCTCGCATGGCTGCTAGCCCAGAAGCCGTGGATTGTTCCAATTCCAGGCACCACTAAGCTGCATCGCTTGGAGGAAAACATCGGGGCAGTCTCAGTCGAACTCACGTCTGACGATCTCCGTGACATCGATGGCGCCGCCTCCAAGATCACGGTGCAAGGGGCTAGATACCCCGAAAAACTGGAGCAAATGACTGGTCGTTAAACAGCGAAAAATACTTTCTCTTGTTTACAAAGGAAATTTAAAGTGAGCGTAATGCGGCAATTTGCCTGTCCCACCGTTTAAATACGGCGTGTGGTTCATGCAGCGAGAAGGTTTCTCCAGACACAACATCAGCATATGCAGAGACGAGATGCCGAATACTTTCGATCTCAGCCTCGAAGAAGGTTAGGGAAACGCCTTCGATCTCCTTGTTGATCTGTTGCGTTCGCATCCGCATTTCGCACACGCCCAAATCAAATGGAATGACCATCGTCAACCGCCCATCCCGCAGCAAATTCGCTGTTGTGCTGGATTTCGGAGAGATCGCGAATCGAATTTTTGCATTGGGCAGAGCCAGAACCTCGCCCACGCTCAAAAGTGAGGAATGCGCCCAGCCCTCTTCGTTCACAGTGGAGAGGCGAATTGCATTCATCGGTTTAGAAGGGAGGTCGTTGCCATCTAAAAAGGAGCGGATCGCGCTAGGTATCTCATAAGGGTCGATGGGCTTAGGGGGAACATAAACTTGGTTAGCTTCGTTCATCAAGAGCCTCCTTGAAAAGTTCTGGGGCAAAGGGACGCGGGTCTACTTCTCGAAATTGCGCGCGTTTGAAATGTTCCTTGAGCGCAAACGGCACTGTACAATCAAAAATTGTCTTGCACGTACTCCCCTTAGTATGGATCGATGGGCTGAATTCTGGTATCTGCGATGGATCGAGTACGTGTCCGGTAACGCCTGGTACAACGATTGTTCCCGTATCACCCTGGTAGCGGGTTTGCATTGCCCACAAGACATCATTACTATCAAAGAGATCGACATCTTCATCGACAATAATGACGTTTTTCAGTTCACGATAAACTGCAAGCGCGATCAGTGCCGCTTGCCGTGCTGTACCGTCATCACTCCTCACCTTCTTTTCGATCTGCAATATTGCAAGGAACTTCCCACCACCTGAACTGTGGGCGTAGACGTTTTTTAGAAGACCCGGTAATGCAAGTTCTGGATTATTTTTAATAGATATGAGGCTAAATAGTAAGTAGTGGAAAGGCATAATTTTATCTTGGTTTTGTATAGCATAAAACCTTGCAAATCTTCTTGCGAGGTTTTTCTATATTAATAGGACTTACGCATTGACAAAAATAGTAATCAATGCAATTAAACAGTGTTATACTTCCAACTAGAATTCAAACGCACAGTTACTGGTGATAAATCGCAACATAGTGCGATGATTTTACATGCTGTTAACAAAGTTTGTCCGCAGGACGAAAAAGTATTTATGCCGTTGCCAGAATAGTTCGATTTGAAATTAATTGCATATCAAACTCTTGTCCAAAATCTAATACGTTTTGTTGTGATGGTGCATTGGAAGATATGTTGTCTCGAAGTTCGATGTTGTGCGCGAATCTTATTTTCATGCCTTTGAATGCGCGTTTTTGTTCAGTAGTGAAGGTTGCCCATACAGTGCCTTTTGTGTCTTCTGTTAAATTAACGATTATTGCTTCTACCTCTTGCCATGTTGTACAAGCAAGTAATTCTGCCCTTGTTTCTTTTATTAAAAAATCATTGGTGTTGTGTTCCTGTGGAAGAGGCGCCTCTACATATACAGGTGATGTTGTCACTGCAGTAGTTTGAGTAATTGTTTTTGTGGTACAAGGCTGTCTCCTCTGGGGTTCTAGGTCAACTTCAACTGTATCGTATTCAGGGTATACCTCATACTCATATATTGATATTTCTTCAGACTCGTCCATGCTGGGAATATGCATAAATTCGCCTAGCACTGTTCTTAGGTGTTCGGGTAATTGTTGTGCGTTTACTGTGATGGCGCCATATTCAAATGCCTCGCGCAACGCAGCTCCTTGCCTTACTGCTTTCTGCGCGCTAATTCCTTCCCTATCCATCGCACGCTGTATCACCATCCCTGTAAATTGATCATCTTCCTTTATTGGTGGCACTACGCATCTTCGTGAAGCATCCTCACCTCTCCATATTGTTGGAGTCTCTTGACTTGGAACGGGTGCTTTTTTATTTGACTCGATTAAATGTTCAACAAATTGCTGCGTAATATGACCAATAGTACTTTTGATTCCTTCTACTACGCTAGCAAATTTCTTAGAAGAAGTGATTTTGAATAACGTTGAAGGTTCGATTTGTGTCAATTTGCTAGTGTCGAATGTTTCAAATGCCTTACCTATTTTGATATACTTCGCTGCTACGGCAGAAGTCCATCCTAATATATTGAGGTGTTGGCGCCATTCTTTTTTACTTAAATTCTGCTTCTCCTCGCATAATTTTTTGCTAAATTCTATTATTGATTCAACAGTAGAATCAATTGTATTAATTGATGCGTATGATACTGTTGCTGATGTAAATGCATTCATGGTATATTTATAGCTCGTTTTTTATTTGTCGATGCAGGCAAGTTAATCGACTTGCCGCATTTTTTTATCTATATATAGAATATGCTAACTTGATCCCTTCAATTAATTTGTAACAAAATTTAACATAGAATATTAAAGTTGGAACGAGAGTAGAATGGTAACGTGAATATTCTTACGTATTAGTGGTGGTATAGGCACATATGAAAGCGAAAGGAGCGGTATACCTCCATTTGAAGAGGGAAATGGACAGACATAAGGTAGGTGTGCAAGAGCTTGCTGACAAAATAGGTGTGAGTAGGACTACTGTTTCTGAGTGGCGGGGTGCCAAGTATTTACAAGCAATACATGAGTATCGATTAGTGCAGATAACAGCAGCGTTGACTGAATTATCAAAAATTGGTGAAGAAGCGTTAATGACTGACTTAATTGAAATCAGTAATGACCAATTGCGCTCGCTCGAAGTGCTTGAGTATGGTTATTCAAATAGTCGTGGGCGTATTAATGGGGCGCCACCACCTGAAGCATATGAGTATGTTGATGACGGAAGGAAAAATAAAAAGGGTGGGCACGCGGCGTAATTGCGTGTAATTATTTGATAATGATGTATTAAATGCTGCTAGGTCAGATAGCAATCCGAAACTGTTTTGTCATCAGGACTAATGTCACTGACAATTAATAACAATAAAATCGTAGATACTTTAAAAATTAACTAGAGTCAAATACAAAAAATGTGACTAAAGTCATATGTTATTAGTGACTTTAGTAGGAGCTATTAAATGTGAGAGTAAATAATAATTAGTATTAAGCTGAAATTAATAGAAATTGGTTTTACTCAAGCATAAAATCTTGCAAAGTGTTTTTGCGAGGTTTTTTTATAATAAAATTTTTGCTTTGTAAAATCAATATATATTAGTCGTTTTTAACGGTGCCTTGTTTATATATTTTCCGAAAGATAATATTTGGTATGGTGTGTATGTAGCTTTTCAAACTCAGTCTTTTGATAATGACGCTAATGGCTACCCAAAAAATTCTTAGCAACGGATGAAGAGCGGATGTAACGGATAAGTTATTTTAGATAACAAAATTTATATTTTTGACGAATAACTCATCCGTTAAATCCGTTCTATCCGTTGCCAAGACGATTAAGTTTCATCATTTCTACCATCTGAACCTAAGATTTGGATTAGTTTGCGCGCGGCTAAAACACCGACGACTCCGGCGCCTACTAATTCGGCTGCTTGTACTATTTTTTTACCTATATCACCGGAACCAACGTGATTTTTGAAAACTTCTTCGTCTAACCATTCGGTGGTAGCTTTGAAGTCATGGATGGGAGTTGGAAGTAATGTTAAGTAAGTTGCTTGACGAATTAAATGACCAGGTTGACCGACAATTTCAAAAGCGTCTAAAAGGTTAGCAGCAGCTTTGTTTAAACCTAGTTTCAATAGAGTTCCGCGCAAGTTGACTTTTACTGATTTGAGTTCTTGTCCTAATGCTAATGCTTTTAAATTATGAGCTATTGTTGCTCCTTGTTGGTAAGCTACTTGTGCGGTAGCTGGGAAAGAAGAGTTTTGTACTACTGCACAGTCACCTCCTGCAAAGACTTCTGGATAGTCGAGAAGTTGTAATGTTTCTGTGACGGTTAGGCGCCCACGATGGTCACGATGTTCTTTGGGTATTGGTAAATCTTGAATTAATGGATGGGTGGAGCTACCTGCTGTCCAAATTGTGGTAGATGTTAACAGTGTTTCTGCTTTATCATTATGCTTGTATTCTACATTGTCGGGACGAACGGCTGTTACTTCTGCTCCCTTAATTAACTCTACTGGTACTTTACATTTTGGCAATTCTTGTTCTGCAGTTTCACGTAAGTCGCTATTAACATCACCACTAAGTAGTTCTTGTCCGTGGTTAATCAGTACTACCCGAACTTCATCGGGGTTCCCTCTTAAAGCACTATACCAACTTGGCAGAAAATCGCCTAATGTCGCCGCCATTTCTACACCACTTGGTCCACCACCTACTATTACTACTGTTAATAGTTTGCGACGTTGTTCTATATCTTCTGTTTTTAGTGCTGTGTACAAGCAGTCGCGTAAATGTCGGTCGATAGCTATTGCATCTGCTTGTGTCCAAAAAGGAAAACCATTTTCACTGGCGCCTTCTACGTTTCGATAGCTGGTAACACTGCCTAAACCTAATACTAAGTTACTGTAATTATAAGAGTTACCCGAAGTTAATTTTACTTCTTGTTGTTGCAAATCAATTGATTCTACAGTATCTTGTACAAAAATAACACCACTACCTTTGAGTAATTCCTCAAAACGCGGTACTACCTGAAAAGACTCCATTTCACCATCAAAATATTCGTATAGTAATGGCTTAAAGCAAAAGCGTTCGTTTTTATCAATTAAAATAACAGTCCGAGGATATTGTTGGTGAGCTAGGTGTAAAGCTGTAAATAAACCATTAAAACCACCACCGACAATTACTGTTTGATGAACTGAATTACTCATAAATCAAATTTCTCCATTTGTATTTGACTTTTAACGTTTTGTAGAAAACCTAAATCCTTCAAACTTACCTAAATACAAAATAACTCTTAACTTTCCCCTCTTCCTTTGTGCCCTTTGTGACCTTTGTGGTTCATAAAAGGAATAAACCACAAAGGCACAAAGAACACAAAGAGAGAATATGAAAAGGATAGAAAGAAGTGTATACACACTAGAAAAGAGGTTTTTAAATTTACAACCATACAAAAATAGCTATCAAAATAATACTTATTACAAAAGCTACAATCAAAGCATATTCAATCCTGCGGCTGATAATACCAACGACAGCAATTATCGCAATAGCTAAAGTCACGACCCCAACATATTGTTCTGTTTGTAAACCCTTGGCGATTAACGGATCTTTTGGGGTTGTAAATGGTTGTAAAGTTTCTTGTGCTGTTAATTGTATTAGATACATAAAAGCTCCTATAAATTAAAGTACCAAAAGACGTACCTTACGACGGGCGCCAAATATATAAAAGTGAAAACAAGAATACCCAAACTACATCAACAAAATGCCAAAATAAAGTTGTTGCACTTACTCCAAAGTGTCCATCATTATAATTACCTGTCCTGAAAGAGCGTATAAGCATAATTATTTGTAAGATGACTCCAGTAAAAACGTGCAAACCGTGAAAACCTGTGAGCAGATAAAAAGTGGAACCAACCAATCCTGTAGTTAAACCAAAGTTAAGATTCCTCCACTCAATGGCTTGACTTACAAGGAAATAGCTTCCCATGCAAATTGTAATTAGCCAAAATAAGCGAAATTTATTTATATTACGGCGGTTAAGAGCGTTTTCTGCTATTTGAATGACGAAACTACTACATAAAAGTACGAAAGTACTTAGAACGGGAAATCTCGATATTTCTGGCCCCGAAACCCCAGGTGGTAGCCAATTTTTAGTTGATAATCGTAGAGCAACGTAAGTAAAAAAGAAACTTAAAAAGATAATGCTTTCTGATAGCAAAAACACAGTAAACCCAAATATTGCTTTACCATGATGATCATGAGCAATGCCACCACCACTGGGTAGAAAACGCTTCAGTTTTTTTGGCAGGCGCCGATGCAACCGTTCAAAACGGATTGGACTTTCATCTATATGAATAATGTTGCCACGTGATTTATTATTCATTGTCGTCCGGCTCTATAACAGAGTATCTAGGGTTTCCGTAGTCGTAGGGTGGTCTATTAACAATTGGAATTTCTTCAAAGTTGTCTCGTGGTGGTGGTGAGGAGGTTGTCCACTCTAGTCCGCTTGCGTGCCAAGGATTGCTAACTGCCTTAACTCCATATAGCCAAGAAGCCACAATGTTGGCAATAAAGGGTAATGTAGAAACTCCTAGTAAGAACGCTCCTAAACTCGCGATGATATTCCATCCTTGATATTGGGGAGCGTAAGAAGCAACTCGGCGCAGCATTCCTTGTAAACCTAGAGGATGCATAGGAAAGAATGTAAGATTGGCGCCAATAAAGGTTAACCAAAAATGTAGCTTTCCCCAACCTTCAGCGTACATTCTTCCAGTTATTTTTGGAAACCAAAAGTATATACCTGCAAAAATCGCCATTGTAATCGTATTGAAAACAATATAGTGAAAGTGTCCTACTACAAAGTAAGTGTTGTTGACATGGATATCAAACGGTACTACTGCAAGCATCACACCAGTTACACCACCGAAAAGAAACATTGCGGCGCCTCCCATTGCAAATAACATCGGTGTTTCTAAATGCAGTTTGCCTTTCCAAATAGTGGCAACCCAGCCAAATGCCTTTACTCCCGTGGGTATAGCAACCAACATTGATGTCACCATAAATGTCATCCGCATCCACCCAGGAGTAGCACTGGTAAACATATGATGCACCCAAACAAAAATACTAACAACCGCGATACCAAGTGAAGCTATAGCTAATGAACGATAGCCAAATAAAGGGTTACGCGCGAAGGCAGGCAGAACTTCTGCAAAAATGCCAAATGCTGGTAACGCCATAATATAAACTGCTGGATGCGAGTAAAACCAAAATAGATGTTGATATATAATTGGGTCGCCAAGAGCAAGAGGTTTAAAGAACTGTGTCCCAAATGATAAGTCGAATAAAAGCAGTATAAATGCACCTGTTAAAGCAGGTAAATTAACTAACTGTAACAACTGAGCGCTGAGAACTGACCATACTAAAACAGGCATACGGAAAAACGTCATCCCCGGCGCCCGCATCCAAAAGATAGTAGTAACAAAGTTAACAGCCCCCATAATAGAAGAAATGCCGATTATGAGTAAACTTATAATCCAAATAAATTCTCCATTTATAAATTGACCGGGTGGAAATTGTAGACTAACTGGAGGATAAGACCACCAACCAGCTTTTGAGGGGCCATTGGGGATTAAAAAGCTAGATAGTAATAGCAAACCTGCTGGAGGAAGCATCCAAAAGGAGATAGCATTAAGCAAAGGAAATGCCATATCCTTTGCTCCAATCATCAACGGTACTAAGTAATTACTAAGACCTGCATTAAACGGTATAATCCACAAAAAAATCATTATCGTCCCATGCATTGTAAACAAGCTGTTATAAAGGGGACGGTCTACTAAATTAGATGCAGGAGTAATTAATTCCGCGCGGATAAGCATTGCCAACAGTCCACCAACCAGAAAGAAAAAGAAGGTCATGAGCATGTACTGAACGCCGATGACTTTATGGTCGGTACTGAAACGCAAGTATTGCCATCGTTCTTCTTGTGACATCGCACCCGATATATTTTCTGCATTATGTGTCATTATTTATCTTCCTTTGGGTTGCAATCTCTGTTTGGGTAGGTGCAACTGTATACCAACCGCTATTAAATAATGTTTGAGTCGGTTCAGTATATTCAGCTACAGCTTGATTTTTGATAGTCATTGATTTATTGGCACCTTTTAGCCATTGATTATATTTTTCTAAAGTTTCTACATATACAGGCGCCTGCATCAAAGCAAAGTAAGTACCACTGAATTGAGAATCTCTAAGTGTATATTTACCTTCACGTATAGGACTAATTACAATGTCAATATCACGAAGAGGCACAATATCCTGCTTAAGGCGAAATTCTGGGACGTAAAAGCCGTGAATTACTTCTTGTGCATGTAAATTAAGTTGGGTTCTACGATTGACTGGTAAGTGTAATTCATTACTAGTAATATTATTAGGATAACGAAAAGACCACTCCCACTGTTTAGCAAAAACATCAACCGTAAAATCAGCTTTTTTAGCTTGGTCTGGACGTGGTTCAGCAGCAACAGCAGCATCATCTAAAGGCAAATGCAGGTGTACTACCCTGTCAAGATTTAAGATATCTAATTGCTGATAAATTTGGAAACCTTGAAAAGCAAGCCACGCCACTAATAAAGTTGGAATTGCTGTCCATAGGATTTCTAGTCTGACATCACCTCTAGAAGGATGTCCCTCAGTGTAGTCATGCTTGGATGCTCGAAAGAAAATTGCCGAATACAGCATCATACCTACAAGTCCAAGCAAAACAAACGCTCCAACTGAAGCTAAAAAGCTAAATATTTGGTCAACTTTTTGTGCTTCTGCGGTTGCTTGAGGTGGCATCCAAGTATATGCTTGAGTTCCAACCCAACGGCTAATAACCAGCAGTACTGCAATACAAACAGCGATTAATAAATATTGCAACAATCTAGACATATAGCAGTCCGCGCATCATTCGTAAAATTTTAAACATGTATCTTCTTTTTCTTCCTTTGTGTCCTTTGTGCCTTAGTGGTTCGTTACAGAGATTTCATTTTTTACAAATCAATTAGGAATGCAATATAACTCAAATAATTATTTAGGTAGTAATTCTGGACTTTTACCCTCCCTCACCAAACCTGCAGCAGTAACATGTATTCCAAACTCGTCACCTAATTGGGCGCCCAAAGTTCCATGAACAAATAAAATACCAAGTAACGCCACACCAGCCAGCAAGTAACTCCACTGCACTTGACGCGCGTTCGAGTGGCGCCAGCGAAACCGTTGTAAACCTCTCCATACAGTCATCGCCACAATAATTGCTAATAAAGAAATACCACCTAAACCATGCAATACCATCGTCGTACCTGCCGTTAACCCCCAAGCACTCTTTCCATTTACTGCTGGCGCCAAAATTAACTCAAAGAAGCCGGCTGCAACTGTAAAAAATGTAATTACAGCCGCTGCAAGTAAGTTATACCAGCCAACATCAAAAAAGCCAGAACGCAGAGCAGTTAGACCCAAGAATTTAAAGATAGGTTTTTCTAACGAAAAAAACGTACCAGCAATGTCAAAAATAATCGCAATAATCAACAAGCCCAGTGTCAAATGTACCAAATTTGCATGTATCGGAAACTCATAAGGTAAATCGTTGGCGCCTAATTTCAAACCCAACTGGTCAACAATTTGCGAGTTCACGGCGAAACTCCTTGCTTCATCGCTTGTACAACAGGTTCAACATGTAAACCATATACCCAAACTAACTTGCTTCCCAGATACGTTTGTAAAAACACCAAACAAACCAAAAACGTTGCTACACCTAGATAAGCAGGTGGTACTTTTAAAGGATTGCGGTTACGAATTACTAGGCGCCAAGCAGTGATCCCCACTAAAATTGCAGCAAGCGACCAACCCATAAGTGTATGAAAATTGAGTGTTGGACGCACCGAAGAGTAAACTTGTGCTAAACCTGCTTCAAACTGACCAAATATAACTGCAAAAAAAATTGCTGCCGAAGCAACAAACATATTCCAGAAACTTACCTCAAACAAGCGATGCTTGTGAGTAAAGTAACCCACCACATCACAAAAGAAAGCGAAAAGCACCATTGCAATAATAAAGTGGACAATGATCGGGTGTATCGGGTCGGGGTATGGCAGATTTTGACTATTAAGCTGCACAGGCATTGAGTTCTCCTGACAATATAAAGTTAAAAGTCATTTCTGTTCGTAATTAACTTTTTCGGAAAATTTATTAATAAGTATTCCTAAAAATCTAAGAAACTACTGCTACCATTTTTTACATTTATTAAATTTAGCAACACACATAAATTTTATATTCGTATTGTTATGTACATACAAGCTGATTATTAAATATCAATGTATCTATCTTTAGGATGATATAAATTTTGATAACTATTATTTAATAAAATAAACATATTTGGCGCCGTATTGTCACAGCAAAGACAAGCAATCGCCATATTTGTCATGTATTGTATACATAATTTTGTAAATAATAGTTAATTTTAATACATTGGTTATTATGGTGGAATCGAACGATGTAAAGATAGACAAATCAGCCGACACTCAGTATCCTATTCATGATTTGCTGCGGCAACGTTGGAGTCCTCTAGCTTTTTCAGACCGCACGGTTGAGCCTGAAAAATTATGTAGTGTACTCGAAGCAGCACGGTGGGCAGCTTCGTCTTTTAATGAGCAACCGTGGAGTTTTATTATTGCCACCAAAGATAACCAAGGAGAATTTGAGCGTTTACTAAGTTGTCTGGCAGAAGGTAATCAAGAGTGGGCAAAAAACGCTCCGGTATTAATGATAATGGTCGAGGCGCCGCAGAATCAATATTAGGTGAAATATTGCAGTTAAGAGACTCGCGAGTGTCTTCTGCTATTATTGGCGCCAGTCGTCCTGAGCAAGTCGCAGATAACGCTGCTGCATCAGGTATAAAGTTGAGTGATGATGTATAGCGAAAAATTGACGAAGTGTTGGCGCCAGCTTTACTTCATCCAGCAGCTTAATTTAGCAACGGATGATAAACGGATGTAACGGATAGGTAATTTTAAATAATTATATTTTAATATCTTGTTTTTAATGAATAACTTATCCGTTGCATCTTAAGTTAGTTTCTCTTTATTTTAATCAAAAAAGTTTGCATTTCAAGTCAAGGTAATATATTTTTACTTATCAATGTCCAACGGTGCCACCAGTTGCTTTAACTTTCTTAAAGAACAAAATAGCAATACCGCTAACTAATAAAGCAATACCGATGAAGTAGAAACAATCATTAAAAGCCATTACAAACGCTTCACGACGAACTATATTATCAATAGTTTTAATGGCTTGGTCTTGGGCAGTACTTAAATCGGCGCCGCGACTGGTAAAATACTGTGTAAGTTGATTGATTCGGTCTTGGGTTTGTGGATTAAATAATGAGACAGAATCACCAAGTCGATTTGAGTGGAATTGTTCGCGGTTTGTTAACAAAGTTGCTAACGCGGCAATTCCAATTGAACCACCTAAGTTACGCATCATATTAAATAAACCACTCGCGGAACCTGCATCTTTTGGTGGTAATCCCGCTGTAGCAATTGAAGTTAATGGTACCATAATTAATGGTTGTCCCATCGCACGCACTAATTGTGACCAGATTAATTGGTCGTATCCTGTTTGATAAGTCAACCGCGCGTTCATAAAAGCGCTGATTGAAAATAAAGCTACTCCAAGAGCAACCATAAAGCGTACATCAATACGCTGCATGAGTTTGGGAATAAATGGAATAATAAATAGTTGCGGCACACCTGCCCAAATTAATACTTGACCGATTTGCAAAGCGTTATATTTCTGGATTTGGGCAAGATATAAAGGTAATACGTATATAGAGCCGTATAATCCTACACCCAGAGAAACATTAACAATACTTGCTAAACCAAAGTTGCGGTTCTTCACTAATCGCAAGTTGATAAATGGTTGTTTGCGCGTTAACTCAATGGCGAAGAATAATGCTAAAAAAATAACGGCAAGTATACTTAGACGCACGATTAATTGTGAACCAAACCAATCTTTACGACTACCTTCTTCTAAAACAATTTGTAAAGAACCCAAACCAATTGCCATTGAAGCAATACCAAACCAGTCACCTTGTTTTAATAAATCATACTGAGGCTTTTGCTGAGAAATTCCATACCAAACCCCAGCAAGCATTAAGGCGCCTGGAAAGACATTAATATAAAAACTATAGTGCCAGCTAAAGTTTTCAGTTAACCAGCCTCCTAATGTTGGACCTATCGAAGGTGCAAATACAGCTGTGATTCCAAACGCTGCTAGTCCAACTGATTGTTTAGAAGGTGGTAAAGTTGTTAGTACAACCGTCATTGCACTAGGAATTAATACTCCTCCGGTAAACCCTTGCAGCGCGCGGAATAATATCATTGAATTTAAATCCCACGCGGAAGCACAGCATATTGAGAAGAATATAAATAAAGCTGTATTAACTAGTAAATATCTTCGTAGTGTAAAGACGCGCGATAACCAACCAGATAAAGGGATAACAATGATTTCGGCAACTAAATATGATGTGGATATCCAAGAACCTTCGTCTAATGATGCTCCTAAAGAAGCTTGTATTTCTTGCAGCGATGCGTTGGTAATTTGGATATCGAGAACAGCCATGAATGCTCCCAACATACTCGCTAGTACACCTATCCAGGTTCTTAAGGGTACTTCTGAGGGAGAATTAGGTTTGTTTGGTGCGAGTTGGTTTGCCACTGGGAGGACTCCTCAAAAAAGTGCTGAGTGCTGAGTAATGAGTGCTGAGTAGAGGAGAGAGTAGATTATGTATTTACATTGTTTTGATGATTCCTTTTTTTTCGTAGATAGGAATAACTAAGCGTCTGAGTGATGGTAGCTGTTTTGCTAGGAATATTGAGGCGATGATACAAATAATACCGTCGATAACTAATGTAGTCGGCGCCCCAATTCGTTCTGCTAATGCTCCTCCTAATAAGTTACCAAATGGTGTCATTCCTAAGAACGACATTGTAAATAAACTCATGACTCGACCGCGTTTGTCTTCGTCTACAATTGTTTGTAGTACTGTATTACTAGAAGCGATTTGTAGAATTGTGCCAAGTCCAACGAATAACATTGTGAGTAGTGAAAGCGGTAAATGGCGAGATATAGAAAATGCCATTAGTCCTAGTCCGAGAATACTTGCTGCTAAAACAATTACTTTTCCAAGTCCAGCTACGGTTTTTCTTGTAGCTAAATATATACCACCTGCTAAGGCGCCAATTCCCGATGCAGCCATTAAGAACCCTAAAGTTTCTGCTCCACCACCAATAATTTTCTCAGCATAAATAGGTACAAGCACGGTATATTGAATGCCAAATAAACTAATTATGGCTGCATGTAATAATATGGCTCGAATTGGTGGAAAACCAAAGGCATAATTAAAACCTTCTTTGATTCGTTGTATTGGGCTAGCATCAGATTTAGGAATTCGTTTTTCCTGAATTCGCATTGCTAGCAACCCGATAATTACAGCAATGTAGCTAATTCCATCTATCAAAAAACAATAACCGGGACCAACGCGCGCAAGTAATAAACCACCAATTGCAGGGCCTATCAAGCGCGCACCGTTAAACATGGTGGAGTTCACGGCAATGGCATTTGCTAAATCTTCGCGTCGTTCGATTAATTCGGGTACAAACGCTTGACGCGCGGGAGCATCAAAGGCATTAATAAAACCTTGAACCAAGCTCAAAGCAATTATTTGCCAAATCTTAATTGCTCCCATCAATGCTAGTGCTGCTAATGCTAGCGACTGCAACATTGCTAAAACTTGAGTACCAATCAAAGTTTTGTGACGAGAAAATCTATCAGCAAATACACCACCAAAAGGTGACAGAAAAAAACTAGGTATCTGGCTTGTAAATGCAACGACTCCTAACATTAGAGGGGAGTCAGTCAGACTATATACTAACCAAACCGTGGCGAGTTGCGTCATCCACGACCCAATTAGCGAAATACCTTGTCCGGTAAAAAATAAGCGGTAGTTCCGTGAACGAAAAGCTGGTAATAGCACCGTAGTAAAAAAATTATTTAACTTCTACACTAACTTCTGCTGACATCCCTGGCGTAATCCGTGAGTCATATCCTTTTATACTCGCAGGGTCGAAAACTATTTTGACAGGAATACGTTGAACTATTTTGGTGAAGTTACCTGTAGCATTATCTGGTGGCAACAAGGCAAATTGGGCGCCGGATGCTGGTGAGATGCTATCTACTTTACCTTTGAATGTGTGATGGGGGAACGAGTCGAGTTTGACTTCTACTGGTTGTCCAGGTTTCATATCTTCTAATTGGGTTTCTTTGAAGTTCGCTACTACCCAGTAGTCGTTATTCACAACTGCCATTAGAGGTGTTCCCGCTTGCACTCGGTTGCCAACTTCAACGTTTTTTCTACCTATTCGTCCATTGGCAGGCGCCGTAATGTTAGTGTAAGAAAGCTGTAATTGTGCGTCTTTAAGCGATGCTTGAGCTTGATTAATTGCTGCTTTGGCTGCTTCGTACTGTCCTTGGTTGACGTTGGTTTGTTGTCCACCTGCTGTAGCTTGTTGCAGTCCACCTTTCGATGCTGCTAATTTAGCTTGTGCGCTGGTTACTCCTTCTTGCGCTTGCGCTAACCGCGACTGTGCTGCTGCTACTCCTACTTTTGCTGATGCTAGTTTTGCTTGTGCTTGTTGGACTGCTTGTTGAGCTGCACTCTTTTGCGCTACAGCAACATCATAAGCTGCTCTGGCTGTATCTAACTGTTGACGCGGAATGGCGCCTTGTTGGAACAATGCATTATAACGATTAAAGTCTGCTTGTGCTTTTTGTAAGTTAGCATTTGCCTGCGCTACTTGTGCTTGTGCTGCGGGTATTCCAGCTTCTGAAGAAGCGACATCTGCTTGTGCTGCAGGAATACCAGCTTTCGCTTCATCTACGGCAGCTTGTGCTGTTGATATTGCAGCTAAGGCACCGCTAACATCTCCTTGTGCTTGATTTGTTTTAGCGCTAGTGGTTTGCGAAGCTAAAGCAATATTTGCTTGCGCTGCTTGGGCTTGACGCTGTGCTGCTTGAAGTGCAGCGTCTGCTTGAATAACTTTATTTTGATAATCGCGCGGGTCTAGTTTTACTAATAATTGTCCTTCGTGTACAAGTTGGTTATCATTTACCAACACTTGGCTTACTGTACCAGGAATTTTGCTGCTGACTTGGTGAATATGTCCAGCGACAGTTGCGTTATCTGTCTCTTGATGCGTCGATGCAAACTGCCAATAGCGATATCCAAACCCACCTGCAACAACGGCGCCGACTCCTAACCCCGCCAATATAAATCCTAACCGCTTTTTACCTTTACCCTTTACCTTTTCCCCTTTACCCGACTCATCTTGTGCTGCTTCAGGAGCAACAAACGGTGCTTCAGTTGGCGCCGCTGTCTCGACAGTACGCGCTTCTAAGTCTTGCATATCTGTAACCATCTCCTTCTCGATTACAATCACAGAATTCTTGTTACGTCCGTTCCCATTCAAGTTGGTTGTATTTGTAGCTTCCATAATCTTTACCCCCGATTCTTTAAGTTAATTTGCAGAAAAATAATTTACTTTGGACTCTTTTATTTAGTACGCTAAATTTATTTATAATTTCATTATATACAAATTTATTTAGGACACGTAATATTTTTACAAAATACCTTTAGGGTTTGCATCACCCAATTAGCAGAAATAAGCGTATATTTAGCTTTACTTAAGGACTAGAGAGGATTTACGCACAACTGTACTAAGACAGATTCGTTATAGCTTTATTAAGGATTTGCGAAAACATTTCGCGTTCCGATGGAGAAATACCTTGCATAGCTTGTTCGCGTAGCTCGACACCCAAAGGAGGTAAAATCGTCTCAAACTCCCTTCCAGCATCAGTTAGCCAAATGCGCCAAATGCGACGGTCTTTAGGGTCACGTTCGCGTCGAACTAAACCGCGTTCTTCCATCCGGTCGAGTACACCGGTTAAAGTGCCACCTACTTGCTGTAACTTATCACCAATACTAGAAGTTGGCAAACCATCTTCTTGCCAGAGACAACATAGCACCAACCAATGGAAAGGAGTAAGCCCATACGGTTCCAGCTTTTCGGTAAACTTCCGCGTTAACAATTGTGAAAGCAGCTTGATTCGATAACCAAGACCATGCGGCGCCAGAACCTGTTGCCACGATGCAATTGCTTGACCACTACTTGATGTCATTACCATACACGATTACTTAGCATACGTAATATCATCATAACACAAAGTAGGGGCGGGTTAACCAACCAACACCACCACATCCAAATATACAAACCGATCCGGCGCCAACAAACGTAGGGGCAGGTTAACCAACCAACACCACCACCATCCCAAATATACGTAAACCCGCCCCATCCCCACAGGCGCCAACAAACGTAGGGGCAGGTTAACCAACCAACACCACCACCATCCCAAATATACGTAAACCCGCCCCATCCCCACAGGCGCCAACAAACGTAGTAAGGGCGGGTTAACCAACCAACATCACCACCATCCCAAATATATCTAAACCCGCCCCATCCCCACAGGCGCCAACAAACGTAGGGGCGGGTTAACCAACCAACACCACCACATCCCAAACATAAATAAACCCGCCCCATCCCCACAGGCGCCAACAAACGTAGGGGCAGGTTAACCAACCAACATCACCACCATCCCAAATATACGTAAACCCGCCCCAGAAGCGCAGGCGCCAACAAAATTACGAATGAAGATTCATAGATATATTATTTTCCGAATCAATGCAGGTATTAAATTGCTTAGGTAATTTTAAATTAACGCTCTTGTGCAAATCATTTGTATGCCACATAACTGGGTTGTTAACAATATATTGACGGATTTTTGTCAGTGAAATTTCGTTACGGATAATATGTTCATAATAGCCACGTTGCCAAACGGCAATTCCTTTGACATTACGTAGCTGATTTATTTTTGTAGCCGAAAAAGTTTTCAAGCCTCTGACAATTTCCGGTAAACCTTGACGTGTGGTTTTTGGCGTGTCTAGAAATTCAGTTGTTAACTGTTTTAAAACAATGATGGCGTGGATGTGATTTGGCATAATTACAAATGCATCCAGTTCAACATGGGAGTAAATTTTCGCTAAATTGTGCCAGTTGGTTTTGACTGCCTCTCCGTAAAGGTTTAAATGCATTTCACCGTTCTGAATATATCCTAATAAATGTTCGCGTTTTGCTACACAAATTGTTACAAAGTATTTTCCTGGTTGTGTGTAATCGTATCCTTTTAGACGAATTGAACAACGGTGGTGTATACGAGGATTATATGCCATTTTTAGTACATTGTTATTGAATGCATTTATGATGGCGTGCTACGATTGATTTATGTAATAGTAAATTTACTATAAGTTATTTATTCAGAATAAATATGGATGTTTTGGGGTAGTTCACCTAATTTTTATATTGATGTCATTTCGGTCGGGGTTGGGGATGAGGATGAGGTACCTAGGCGTGTGGGGCGGGTTTATATATATTTGGGATGCTAGTGATGTTGGTTGGTTAACCCGCCCTTACATGGGATGCTAGTGATGTTGGTTGGTTAACCCGCCCTTACATGGGATGCTAGTGATGTTGGTTGGTTAACCCGCCCTTACATGGGATGCTAGTGATGTTGGTTGGTTAACCCGCCCTTACATGGGATGCTAGTGATGTTGGTTGGTTAACCCGCTCTTACATAGGATGCTAGTGATGTTGTTTGGTTAACCCGTCCATCAATGTAGGGACGGGTTGGTGCTACTGTCGGCTTGTAGACATATAATTTAAACAATTATGAAGACTCAAGTGTTGAAAATACAGCTAAATAATGATGCAAACTCATTAAGTACTTACGTGCTAATTGGTAACGATAAACATGAGTTTACATTCTCGCGCAAATTTAACACAATTGCGAATAAACAGTTGCAAGTGATAAACCATGACAAGAGTTTTGGAGATATTTTTAAATATAACCATCACATTATTAATGAGGTAATTAATATTGTTCGCAAATTTTTTCAGGGAGAAAATCCGACTTTACCTCAATATGTCGGAGATTTTGGTACTCCTGAAGACGCACTAAAGTTACAAAAGCCTTTCTATAAATTACCTTAAGCATAAATTAATCTTATCAGTTAGAAAACGAAAATCAATTAGATAGTGATTTATAAAATGTGGCTTACATAAGATAATTTGTAATACACCTAAGATCACAGTATTACAAGTATGACTCAAGCATCTCAACCGCTTTGGATACAAGATAGGGATACTGTAATTGCGGAAAGTCAAGATGCCGAATGGCGTTATGGCGCCGCTCCTGATTACACGCGAACCAATAGTTTTCTTAGAAAAGAAAGTAAATATAACCATGAGTTTGGTTCTCTGGAAGCTATTGTTGAGAATTTGGTACGCGCGTTTGAGATGGAAGCAAGTTTTAAAACTAATCCTCAAGAATGGGTATCGGTTGTTGCCGACAAATTCCGCATGAGTACTAATGGCGGACAAGCTTACACTGCCGAGGATGTAGTCAGGGAAGGTACATATAACTTATTTATTACTGAAACAGAGCATTATAATCCCAAGGTTGAAGATTTTGAGTCAAGTGCCCATCTCTTCCATAATGCTTTCCCTCAAGGATTTGTTTGGGAATTGGTTGAAGTGTTCTCTGGTCCACCCAATGTTACTTTTAAATGGCGCCATTGGGGAACTTTTACCGGACGCTACAAAGATTTTGAACCAACAGGCGAAACTATCGAAGTCGTTGGTATGAGTGTCGCGCGCGTTTCGGATGATTTGAAGATAGAATCAGTCGAACATTACTTCGATACAAATGCATTCTTGGAAAAACTAACATCTGGTAAGAAATCTAGTTCTGGAGAGAAGTTAGAAACAGGTTGCCCGTTTCATACATAGTGGTTCATGTCATTAATTTTGGGGGGTTAGTAGTATATATTTTTTCACCACAAAGGCACAGAGAACACAGAGGGAAGAGAGAACTCCAAAATCTCTCTGTGCCCTCTGCGTCTCTGTGGTAAAATTATTAACTCTCCAAAACTTTTGACAAGAACCAATAGTTTGGCTAAAAAAAGACCTACTTTTGCGAAAAGGCAGAAGTGGGTTTTAGTCAAAGTGAATACGGTACTATATTAGTGGAGTACCAAAGCACTCTCCCCATCAGCTTTCCGATGTCGAAACCAAATGAACCGAGAGAATATGATGCTGTCCTAGGGGGTTTAAGTATAACTCCCACATCTGCTGGTGTTTTGGGAGGGATAGAAGGAGTTAAGCAAAGAGTATTAAGTACCGTTGAGTATAAAATTGCTGCTTTGTCAGAAGCTTTAAATTACGGTGAGGAAGGGTTAGCACTTGTTATACAAGCACTTAATGACCCAGACGACCAGGCGAAAAAATTGGCTTATGAGTTATTAAAGGGCAGAAAGGAATTAGAGGTTAAAGCTGCATTACGCAATTATTTTAAGCGATGGTATCCTATTCGTTGCGATGGGTTATATAAGACTGATAGTGCTTATGATCAGAAAACCAGATTACATTATTGTAAGTACTTAAGGTTTTACCCAGATGGAATTGTCTTGACTATGTGTACAGATGCTAGTCTTGAACAAGTAGCAAAATTGTTGTGTAAAGAAAGTACTGTTAGAAAAGACACTTATAAAGTTTTTAATGAGAATATAAAATTTTCAACTTATAGGCATTATTGTTCAACAGACTATTGGGGAATAATTCATATGCATGGTAATACAGTTTCCGTTAATCACTATGGTCATGACGAGTATGATTTTTTTTGTAATCCCTTATAATCCCCCCTAGCCCCCTTAATAAGGAGGGAATAAGAGTCCTGAAATCCTCGTTAATAAGGGGTAATAAGAGTCCTGAAAGCCCCCTTCCACGCGCTCTGTTGGGGGGATTTCACCGTGGGACTGGGCGTTTATCGAAGAGACGCGGGGCGTAGAGACGCTCTTACGCGGAGAGTATCTACGTCCCGCGTCCGGGGCGGCAGCCCCTTCATGTCGCTCAACCCCAATTTCGCTCTTGTTGTCTAACGAGCGTTGGGGTTCAATCCCCATCTGAGATATCCCCGCGTAAGAGCGTCCCCCAGTCTCCGCGTCTCTTCCTTGAATGGTGGTTTACCGTACTTCCCCATCGTGTTTACACTACTTCTAAAAAATGGTCGGTTTTCATTAATGAAAAAGTGATATAAACCGTATTTTCAAGCATTTAAATCATCATTACTATAAGAGCATACGAAACAATAAATTAAACAAATTAAACGAATTGGAGCAATACCAAATGTTAGTACGTCGCAATCCTTGGAACGAATTCAACGCTATTACTAACCAATTAGATTCATTGTTTGCCGAGCTTCAGGCGCCTACATTCAGAACTCCTGCTGCTGAACTGCATGAAACTGATGAAGCTGTGCATCTTAAGCTCGAACTGCCTGGTGTTGAAGCCAAAGATGTAGATATTGAAGTTACCGAAAACGCTGTTAAAGTAGTTGCTGAACGTAAAACAGAAACTTCTACAGAAGAAAACGGTAGAACTAGAAGCGAATTTTACTACGGCAAGTTCCAACGTGTAATTCCTTTACGCGCACGTATTCAAAATACAGCCGTAACCGCTGAATTCAAAGATGGTATTTTAAACTTGACACTACCTAAGAGCGAAGCAGAAAAGAACAAGGTAGTCAAAGTAAACCTTGGGGAAGTCTCTGCATAATCTTTCCTGCAATTGGCTAAAATGTGACATAATCTGGCACCCAGTCTCTCAAGTAGAGGCTGGGTTTTTTTTAGTTATATTAATCTAATGCTGCAATTACTTCTTGTTGACCAGGACGCAAGCTATCGTAACCAAAAATCTCGCGTTCGATTTGTTGAATTTGCTTATAACTGGAGCGCTGTTTAACCATGCTGTTGTTTAGCGATTTTTTTAAAATTTATGTTGGATGTATACACCCTGGCTTCTTTCTTAGGTCGTAATCCAAAAAACTATTCATTCGGCAGAAATGTAGTCATTAATACAAAAAAAATTAACTTTAAACTGAACCAATCTATTACTTAAGTCTGGCGCCAAATATTCTTAAAGAATGAAGTTTTCGTTCTTGGAACTCTAGATAATAAATGAACTATTAATTATAACCTTTCGATTTATCTATTTGAATCGAAATTGTTTTTTATTAAATACTATTTTAATAGTTACTGAGTCAAGCTGGCTTTGTTAAGATTCTAACTTATAAAACTAAATAATTATTTTTCAATTAATTAATACTTCTATCTGAAGGCATAAAATTAGTTAACTCAATTAATTAAAAAATGATCAGAGACAAGCAACAAAAACAGTATAACCTTGTGTATGAACAAGGACGGTTGTCTGTACGACCACAGCAACCAACTAATTTGTCAGCATCTTATGGTTTACAACCCCTGGGACTAGATGCTCACCGTGACGCGCTTCTTTATGTACCCAAAAGCTATAAGTCAGACCAACCTGCACCGTTGGTACTAATGCTACATGGTGCAGGTGGTAATGCACATGGTGCTTTGGCGCCATTTCTACACTTGGCAGATGCTCAAGGACTAATTTTACTAGCAACTCCTTCACGTGAAAAAAGCTGGGATATAGTGTACGGTGACTATGGTCCTGATATCGCTTTTATAGACCTCTCACTAGAGAAAACATTTAGTTGTGTAGCGGTTGATCCGGCACGCATTGCGGTTGAAGGTTTTTCTGATGGTGCATCTTATGCACTTAGTATTGGTATAACTAACGGTGACTTGTTTAACCATATCATCGCATTCTCACCTGGTTTTATGGCGCCTGCTTCACAGTATGGAGAACCGCGTATTTTTATCTCACATGGCAAATCGGATAATATTTTGTCGATTGACAACTGTAGTAGGAAGATTGTGCCACAGTTACAGCGCGCGGGCTATGATGTAGTTTACCAGGAGTTTAATGGTTTTCATACGGTTCCTACAGATATTGCAAGTTCTGCACTCGAATGGTTTGCCGTCCGATAAATCAAAAAACTAAACAACTAATAGCTACTTACGGGTAACTTCTCTTACTACATTGAGGAAGTTAAGCAAGATTTTTGACTGCCTAAAAACTTGTTGAAATTGTATATGGCACCCAGTCTCTCAGATAGAGGCTGGGTATATATTATCTACTACTTAGTATATTATTACTGTTATTTCAAGCAGGTGTATTAATCAAATTAAAATTTATTCAGGTAATGTGTTTTATTGTAAATAATTATTTTAGTATTTGCTTTTGAAATGACTAAAGAATGTTACAATGAACATACCCTATAAAAACTAAATTGTATTAATTAGTATTAGAGGTTAAAGTTTTATTACTATACATTACATTAGTATAATTTTTGTTCATTTTTCTATACTTACTCGTAATTACCATTGTGATTGTAGTTAAATTGAAAATATCCCTAAAGTAGGGTTTTATCTATTTAATCTGCTACAAAGATTAGCGGAGGTAATTATGCGAGAAATGAATTTTACAACATTAACTGAAGAAGACCGGAAGAGAAATCAATATTTAGACACAATTAATCATGCTCCTTACTTTCGGATTGTATTAACAGGAATGGGAATAGTGTCGCTATTTACTATGCTTGTATTGTTAGGCGCCTTTTGAACCATGTTTGTGGTACTGCAACATAGTTTCTTTCATTTCTGACTCTCTCTTATCATTTATGAGAGAGTTTCATGTTTTTGTACTAAAGTTGAATAGGCGCCTTAACAGCATCGATAAAATAGCCAGTAGGCTTGTGCTTTTCGCTAAAATTTTAATCATGGCTAGGCTGTGTTTTGTTTATTTGTGCAAGTGTCGCACGCAATCTGTTTGTCATAAAACTTAGGAGATGATAAAAATGACAATTAATCATGGGATATTATTGCGGTCAGGTGACGGTGATAGCTATTCAGTAGCAGGCGATGTAACCACGTTTAAAGCTACAAGCGAACAAACAGATGGCAAGTATGCACTGTTTGAAGTAGTAGTTGCACCCCAATTAGGCCCGCCGCCACATATTCATAGTCGAGAAGATGAAGCATTCTACATTCAATCTGGTTCGATTGAGTTTTATCTTGACAAACAAACAGTTTTAGCAACTCCCGGAACATTCTTGCATTCTCCCAAAGGTCAACTCCATAGTTTTAAAAATGTTGGTTCTACACCAGCCAAAATGCTGATTTTGGCTACACCAGGTGGAGTAGAAAAGTTTTTTGCACAAGTCGGAACTAAAGTAGAAAATTCATCAGTTCCACCGTTACCTATAACTCAAGAAGTGATTGACCGGATATTAGCCACTGCTCCTGAATATGGAATTACAATTTTTCTTCCTGAACTTGATAATTCTCCGTAAAAATAGACATTTGTAGAAAATATATTTTATGTGCGCGCTAGCAGTGTCAAAAGTTATCAGGAATTATATGTAAAGATGCTGAATATATTTAGGTACACATTTATTCTAGTTACCTACTATGAGCGTGCGAGAGCAACAGTTCGGGACTGGGAACATAAAGCATAAACTACTGTTAGTGCTTGCAAATCCATTTGTTTTAAGTTCACTGTCTAACGCGCGGTTGTTGTCTAAAATTGCGTAGGTCTTAAACTCAGGAGCTAATGATTAGGGCGCCGACCTTAGCGGGAAACTTGATATATTTAGGTAGTCTACATAAGTAGTTTTACCTTTATAGCAATAACTTAGCCTTTTTTAAATCACCTAAAACAGAAACTTAAATTATGAAAAAATTATTTCTGATTTTTCCCTTCGCTGTCCTAGCTTTTAGTAGCATTGGGTAAGATAATTATTCTTATATTAGCAGATAAATTATTGATCATAACGCTTACGAGATTTGAAACGCACGCAATGTTATGTTGATATAAGTTATAGGTGCCTGAACATTTCTGTCCTCTGCCCTCATACTTCTTCCTTCTTATTAAACTAGGAGTTTTTGATGAAACGCTTGTACCGCGCATTGCTCTTTTTAAGCATTGCTTTAATCATGTTAATCTCAACATTATTAGTAGCAACTGCCCAGTCACGGTATGCATCTTCGGATACTGCCATCCGCACAATAATAAATATGCAAGCCATTGCTTGGAATCAGGACAATGCACAAGCGTGGGTTCAAGACTTTAGTGAGGATGCTGATTTTATTAACATTATAGGTACGCACTTTGATGGTCGGGATGAGACGCAAAAGCGACACGCAACACTTTTCAGTGGTATCTTTAAAAACAGTAATCTTGAGGTAGAAGTTTGGAAGGTGCGCCAACTTGGTCGCAAAGCTGCTGTAGCAGAAACAGTTCAAACGCTACGCGGTTATGACGCACTGCCCCCAGGTATAGAGATGACAGAGCCGGGAGTGCTTAGAACGCGAATGAAGTATGTTTTTGAAAAGCAGGGAAAAGATTGGAAAATTGTTTCGGCTCAGAATACTGCTATTTATCCAAAACCGCCCATATCTAGTACAAAATCTCTACTAAACATCACATCGTAATTAGTGGCGCCTGTTTTATTGTTTATCCTAGGAATGAATAATTTTTTGACGGTCGAGTAATGAAAGAGGAAATATTTTTTGATCTTCGAGATTCGCTTTGTGATTGGCATGGGCAATTACTGAATCCTCTTATTCGCGACGCAATAACTGTGAACAACATTGTAAGAGTTTCCGTAAAACATAATTCGGGTTACTCCGAAGGTATTTATATTCAAGTTACTGCAGTGGACGGCTCAGATTTGGTGGGAATTGTTCAAGATACTTACCGTCATTTTTTTGAGGGAGAAATAATATATGTGGAAAATGGTGAGTTAATCCGCTTCCCGCGCTTCTGTGATAGAAGTGCCTTTAAGTTGGGACGGAAACGAGAATTTAAACGATACTGTCAATAAGTGACAAGAGTCGTAATCAAATTAATCGGCGCCTGTTTTTAGAAACGGATAATTCAGTTTAAGACTCTTGAGTGAGTGTATCTTAATAAAACGTATTACGTGTTTATTATACATACGTATTAAGATGAACCACAATATATTGAGTTAAATTTGATATGTCTACACGGTAAAGTGCGTATCCTACTAAACGAGGTTTTCCACAAAGGTTCGCTAGTTCTGCGACTTGTCCATATGTAGCTACTTTTCCTTGGGGTTATCAGCAGTAACCCAAAATCATGGGATTTCATAGGTTTATTGATTTCAAATCTCGATAATTCTCAGGAAAGTGGTTTAACAGTAAATCTTTATACATAATTTTAGGTCAAAAAATCAGTATGTATAAGTAACAATTCTTAATTTCCTCGAAGCGAGTAAAATATACAATAATTGTAGTCGTGGGATTGATATAAAAGGGTGTATAAATATCCGATGCTCAAGCAAACTTATGTAAAGCAAATACACACAGATACCAATTCAGGTTTATTTTTGGCAGACTATGCAGCCATTTCGACATATGCATCAATATTTAGTCTTAAAGGATTGCTTGAAAATCAAAAGTTGGCAGAGTTGAATAGAACACTGCAAGATAGATTTGCAATTAATAAGCGCCAAGCTTCGAGTATTATTACATTTATAGAAGGCGAAATAAAAAGTGCGCGCATGTCACACGCACGACATATAAAAATATTAGAGAGTAAAGTAAAAACCTTAAAATCCTCGGTCGATGTCCTTGAAAAGAAAGTAAAAAAGCATCTTGAATATTTACAAGCAGTCGTTAAATATAATCAAACTGCAAAGCAAGGTAAAAAAGCAAAAATACCATCAAAATATAAACCCCAATTTGATCAAGCATCATCAAGAGCTTTTGGACGCGATACAGGCACCTATTACCAGAGTGCGAAAAATAAGCTCCATCATCAAAAACGTAAGTTACATCAGATGATGTGTCAGCTTAAACATTTAAAATCAAAACAGTTGCACGTGAATTTAGGCAATAAAGAAACCATTTATTTTGTTGGAAGTAAAGACGAGTCAAACGGAAATCAAGTTTGTCAATTAATTATCGGTCTGGAGAAAGATTCTCTTGATATATTAAAAATTCGTGTGCCTTATGCTTTAGAAGCGAACTATGGTGAGTATGTAGAAATACCAATTAATCTAAATGGCTATGGTGACAAAGAAATTAAACAAGCATGGGCATCGGGTCAATCGATAACTTACCGTATAATTCAAAGAAAATATGGTGTATGGTTCGCACAAATTACAGTTGATGTACACAAACCAATTACATCCGAGACAGTAATGTTGGGTTGTATCGGTGTAGACCTAAATGTCAACTCGGTAGCATGGTGTAAAGTAAATGCCGACGGTAATCCCAAACGATTTGGAGACATTAAGTTTAATCTTCATAGTTTATCACATCATAAAACAGAGGCAGTAATCGCCGACGTTATTACAGAATTAACAACATTGGCACTGGCCTTTAAATGCCCTATTGTCATTGAAGAATTAGATTTTGATGCCAAAAAATCACAACTAAATAGTGGCACCAAGCATAAGCGGTATAATCGGATGATTTCGGGTTTCGCATATCGCCGTTTTTATGAATTACTTTTTAGTCGATGCTTTAAATTAGGGATTAAATTAATTACCGTTAATCCTGCGTATTCATCCCTCATCGGTATGACCAAATTTATGTCACTTTATGGGATGAATTCAGGAACGGCAGCAGCATTAGTTCTTGCACGACGTGCAATGAACTATTCTGAGGGTGTTCCAGCCAGAACCGCCTATGAAGGTAAGGAACCGACAAAGCACGTCTGGTCGCAATGGAACAAAATCAGTAAAAGGGTGAAAGGTTCAGCCCGACACTCTTTCTTTCAGCCTAGGCCAACAGCCTCCTCTAGCTTACGCAACGGGACAACTGAGAATAGTTTCCTTGAATTTGGTAGTTCGGTTGCCAATGGGTGTAATAACTCAGGTGGATTAAATTACCCGAATGAACAAACGTTTGCAAGTCATAACGGACGGGCGGTTAGAGTGCCATCTTGAAATAGGTGGAGGAAATCGTACAACGAACCGCGATTGTGCGTGGATTTAGGAGTTACCAGATTTACCTAGATTTTTTGAAGCGGTATTTGGCGCACTACATTATATATGTTGTCGTAACTCGACATATGTATGTTGTTGTGACATCAGAAATATCAACAACAATATTTGATGTTGGGTTACGCTGCCGCTACACCCAACCTACAACTTATCCGTTACATCCGTTGTATCCGTTGCAAATTATCTATTAGCTCTCCACCCATTTAATAAATGCGGGTATGCTATTGGTGTTGGGAACATGCTTTGTAAACCTGCTTGACGTTGCTGCATTGGTTCGTTACTCATGTTCCATAACGTTTCGTAGAAAAAGAATGAAACTCCTGCAAATTTACGCGCGCGCACGTTTTGGACTTGCGTTTGAATTTGTTGCATTGGTACATATTTATTTTTTAAGCCACTGATAATACCAATGCTGACGGGGATATGGCTTTGCGCTGCTTTGACTTCTGGACGGTCTAATTCACTATTAAATACTTTTAAGTCATTGCGATATATCTGTATAATTAATTCTTCAATTAGCCCCATTCGTTCCCAACGTTGCCAGTCTGCAAGGAAAAAGTCATAGGAAAACCGTTGTGGGTTTGGTGATACTGAAACTAAGCAATTCTTGTTTGCAGCTTTAATGGCTGTAAATACCCGTTTCATATAATTTGTAATTTTATTGGCACGCCAACGTAACCATTCCGGGTCTTGGGGATTTTTTGGAGGTAATTTGCCGCGATTTTCTTTTTTATACAACGCTACAGTGTATGAATCATAGCCTAGTTCCGCAGGTAAACCAAAATGGTCGTCAAATTGAATACCATCTATATCGTAGTTTTTAACTATTTCCACGATTAAATCTAGCATGAATTGCTGGACATCAGGACGAAATGGGTTTAACCATACTCGGTCGTGCGTACCTTCTTTGACAATTTTAGTACCATCTCGACGACTTGTAAGCCATTGTGGGCGCCGTTTTGCTAGTTCAGAGTCAGCTGGCGCCATAAAGCCAAATTCAAACCAGGGTATTACCTTTAAACCTTTGGCATGTCCCGACTCAACGGCTTCTTTGAGCATATCGCGTCCTTGTAGTCCTGGTTCGGGGTCAACGTTACGTCCAATAACTCTTTGAGCAACTTTACTTGGATATAGCGTCCATCCCCAGTTCCATACTGTTGGATATACTATATTAAAATTTAATTCTTTGAGACGCGCTAAAGCATTATCTAAACGCTGTTTATCAAATAGAACATTGCTATCTATATTAGTTAGCCAAACTCCCCGTAACTCACTTACTGGTAAGCGAGAAGGTATTTGCGCGCTTATTGGTAAAGGAAATAACATCGTTACCGCTAAACTCAAAGCCACCAGTGCAGCAAAATAACGCTGTTTAATGGGGCGCCTCACACTCCACTTCAAATTTATCATTATCTATTCGTGTAATTTAAACGCATGATACACGTATGACCGTATATTTTACTCATAAGTTGCATTCCTCTGGAGCGCTCTCTGTGCCTAATAAGGTAAAAAATAAACCAATGTCAAGATATTTACCACAGAGACGCAGAGAAACAGAGGAGGAGAGAGTAATTTAGTTTGATCTAGAACTCGATTTTTGCGCGGGGTTGATGGATTATTAAGAATGATTAAGAAAAAACAGAGATATCAATAGCACGATATGGAGATTTTAACTCGTTTGAACGCAATAGAGGCAATCCAGACCAACTGGGCGCCTGTAGTAGTCACTTGCATCCAATTTACTATTTGGGCTTTGCTCTCGCTGTTGCTTGCTGAAGTATTAAGGGACAGCTATCATGCTTTATGCCACCAGGTTAGTTGGTTAGCAAAATGGCACAACAAGCACCATATGGCATATAAACGGGATTTTTCGGTGGTTTCGCTCAAAGCTTATCGAGATTCGCAGTTATATCATGATATTTTAGAATCGGGTTTACTTGTGGCGGTCGTGACACCCTTAGCTTTTTTTATCCATCAAGCGGGGTTTTGGTTGGGAGTAGTTTACGCTTGGGGTTTTCTCTATGCTGCGAGTGTAAGGTATTTTCAAGGAAGTATTGAGACAGACTATACACATTTGCCTGGAGCTTTGGAAGAAGTTCCATCTGTATGGCTGGTAAATCGTACCTACCACTGGCGCCATCATTTTGATAATGTAAATGCATACTATAGTGGTGTTTTTCCTCTAGTGGATAAAGTACTTGGAACAGGATTATCACTTCAAGGCAAAACAATAGCTATAACTGGTGCTAGTGGTGCTTTGGGACAAGCGTTAACAGCAGAACTTGTACTGCATAGAGCTAAAGTTGTCGCTATCACAACTCGTCCCGACCAAATATTGCAAGACGGGATAAAAGTGCTTTCGTGGCAAATGGGTAACGAAGCTGCACTACTAGACAATTTACAGAAAGTCGATATTTTAATTATCAACCACGGAATAAACGTATATGGCGCCCGCACAACAGATGCCATAAACTCGTCTTACGAGGTAAACACCTTTAGCGCGTTACGGTTGATGGATATATTCATGACCACTATAACCGGAGCAGATGCAAAAGCCACAAAGGAAATTTGGGTTAACACCTCCGAAGCTGAAGTATCTCCCGCACTCAGTCCGCTTTATGAACTTAGCAAACGCGCGTTAGGAGAAATTATCACCCTCAAACGCTTAGATAAGGTTTGCACGATACGCAAATTAATCCTTGGACCTTTTAAAAGCCAGCTTAATCCTTATGGTGTCATGTCGGCGCCTTTTGTAGCCAAAGGAATACTCTTTCTAGCAAAGCGAGACTTCCGCAATATTATAGTCACCGTCAACCCTCTAACCTATATACTCTTCCCCATCAAGGAACTTAGCACATTCCTTTACTACCGTCTCTTCAGTAAATAGTTGTAAAGACGTGACATGTCACGTCTCTACATTCAATGTGGGGTCAACCACCCCATGCCCAATTTGGATACTGTGAATATGATCGATTCAAGGTTATCCCAGTAGATGTCAACAAAATTACTCACTTACCTACTATAGGATGATTTTTTTGAGTAATTTTGCTGATATTTTCTTAGTAGTGCATCAAATTATAGTCAGGGCGTGGAAATGATTAGTCTACTTAAAACACAACGAGAACCAAAACGAGATATATCAAGCTCAACTGCTGCCATAAAGACGCTAGCAAGGTCGATAATGGTGGCAAGCGGTGATTTTTCGCTGCTTTTAGCTTGCTGTAATTCTCCACAGCGACAGCAGGATATAGTTAGTTTGCTGCATGAGTTCTCGGCAGTGGATATTAAGGAGATTGTTTTACCTCCAACGGCTGATACATTATATACGACTATTGCTACTACATTGGGTTCTAGTCAGCCTGAAGCTTTAATGGTCAGGGGTTTGGAGTCAGTTATCTCAATTAATCAGTTAATTGTTTCTACAAACCTCATGCGCGATGAGTTACGTAAACAGTTCCATTTCCCTTTAGTGCTTTGGGTTAATGATGATATTGTACGCCGTTTGGTATGGCTGGCGCCTGATTTGAAAGACTGGGCTGCATGTACAATTCGTTTTGATACACCAGGTTCGTTTAATCAGCAGTCTTTATCAGCTTAGTTAGATGTAATCACTATATGTATTTGGTGTAAATACGGAATATATAACAAGTCTATATATAAACACATAAACTTTGCTCGCCCTTTTTAAAGTTCCTGTAAAAACTAAGGAACAAAGGACGAGTTAATTTGCGTCTATTTCGGTATGCAGGGCAATATATTACATCTATCTCTATCAAGTTTTATATTTCGTCCCGAACTATATAAGTTTAGGATGAAGAATTTGTTGTCGCTTGCAATTAATCATTTTCTGCGAATTAACGGCTGACGGATAATTACTGTCTCACATGTAACTATGAAAACTAATTTCAAAAATAATTCTATCATGAATCAGCGACAAGTTGTTACTGCTTTTGTATTAAGCGGTGTTTTGTCACTTAGCAGCATCTCCTTGGTTAAGAGTGCTATAGCGGCGCCAGTAAATTCTGCATCACCTGTTACAAAAGAGTTAAAAATCAGCAGTAATCGTAATTTACCACGTGCGGTCAGAAATGCAGTAATTAGAGACTTATCACGGCGCCAGGGTATTGCACCATCAAATATAAGTATAGTTGAATCTACTGAAAGAACGTGGCGTAATGGTTGTTTGGAACTAGCAGGCCCAGGTGAACTTTGTACACAAGCGTTAGTACCAGGATGGCAAGTTGTCGTATCGAACGGTCGTGAAAATTTTATTTACCACACCAATAACAATGGTCGTAATTTACGTGTTACTAATCGAAATATTTCTGATAATGGTAATAACACTCGCTTACCCAGTCGAGTTCGTGATGCTGTAATTAGAGCTGCATCATCTCATTTAAGAGTACAGCCAAGACAGCTTAATATTACTCAAGCACAAGCGCGCGACTGGAGAGATGGATGTTTGGAACTTGCTGAACCAAACCGACTATGTACTCAACAAGTAATTCCAGGTTGGCGTGTTGTTGTTGGTATCAAAGACACAAATTTGATTTACCATACTAATGAAAGCGGTTCTGTAGTTAGATTAAATAGAAAAGAAAGTGACATTGATAACAAAGGTTTATCTGATAAAGCTGAACGCGCGGTTTTAAGAGCAGCAGCAGGAGCATCAGGTTTGCCAGTATCTGAGTTAGAAATAGGTAGTGTTCAACAAATTAGCGTTGATGGTTGTTTGGGTTTAGCTAGACCAAATGAAGCTTGTACTAAAATAAACCAACGCGCATTTCGTGTGACAGTGGAAGCAGGTAAACGGCGCCTAGTGTACCATGTTTTACCAGATGGTTCGCAAGTAAGATTGAATTTAGCTGCAAGTAATATTACATTGCCGCAAAATGTCAGTGATAGAATATTACGGCGCGTGTCTGAAAATGCAGGAGTACCTGTAGGAACACTATCGGTTGTTAATATCGAAAGTGGAAAATGGCAAACTGAGGGTTACTGCCCTCCCAATCAAGACTGTCCAGCTTTGGTAAAATCATATGTATGGAAAGTCAGTGTTAGTAACGACCAAGACCGTTGGGTTTATTTAAGCAATGAAACAGGTGAGTCTTTAAAGTTATTAGCAGAAGGTTTACCAAAAGCTGTAAGAAATGCAGTTTTATCTAAAGCTGCAGAAACTGCGGAACTACCACAAAAAGCTTTTGATGTAGTTTCCTATAAGCGTAAGCAGTGGTTCTTTGGTTGCGATGACCCAGCAACCTTACCTGCTTGTACACCGGCTCCAGTATCTGGTTGGGAAGTTAGTGTTAGACCATATAACGTTCGTGATGCATGGGTTTATTTTGTTAGCGATAATGGGTCACAACTGAAACTAGTTCAAGGTGGTAGACAAGACCAAGTAGGCAGTAATGTAAATATACCTATAAATATTGCTGATGCTGTTTTGCGTGACGCTTCTAAATGGTCAGGACGCTCAGAAGATACATTTAGAATAACCAAAGCAGAAAAAGTAACTTTCCCCAACCCTTGTAATTTAACTTTCAACCCCATATGCGACAGGTCATATAGACCTACTCCAGGTTGGAATGTTACAGTTGATAGTGGTCTTGGTAATTGGACTTATTTAGTTAGTGCTGATGGTAAGATTGTAAATCAAGACCAAACTCCAGCTTTGGCGCCAAGACTTGCAGAAGTAATTAAGAAAGATGCTTTAAGACGTTCTTCCGAAAAAGACCTAGCAGAATTTCGCGTTACAAGCATCAAGTTAGTATCTGATAACCCTTCTGATAGAAACTTCTCAGCAGAAGTCACAGTGTCGAATGGAATGGAAAATTGGGTATATGCCGTTGATAAAGATACTACTCGATATGAGTACTTACCTATAGCCAGCATACCAAAACCAATAGTTAAAAGCGTGTTAGATGATGCTCAAAAACGCGCGGTTGCCAAAGTCAATGTATCCACTAAAAACATAACTGGCGCCGAACTTGTAACTTGGAAGAATGGTAATCTTGGTTTAAGTGGTAATTCAAACACCAATACACCAGTTAGAGGATGGCGTATTACGGTTGCAGTTGGTAGAGAGCGTTTTGTTTACCACACAAATAATTTCATTGGCAATGCAAGCAATAAAATCGCATTTCGATTAAATACAGATGCTAGCAAAGTTGTAGATGAAGTAGCAAATGGAGGTGTACCAATACCTACACGCTCATTACCACCCGCATTAACAGACGGTGTAATATTCCGATATGTAACAACAGGTGGTTTTATTGGCAGAACCTACGAAACAGTTTTACTCGAAGACGGGCGCCTAATTCAAACTCGTCTAGGTGATACAAATGATTCTGACCGTAGAGTATTCCGACTAGAGCAAAGTGAGGTAAAACAGTTCGAGCAGGTACTAAAACGGCAAGCAGAACTATTCCAAAATATTAGTTATCCTGCTCCAAGCGGCGCCGCAGATTATATCACTTATACTCTTACCTCCGAAAAAGGTACAATACAGTATAATGATGCATCGAGCGAAAAATTGCCAGACAACTTAAGGGTTGTATTAAAAGCTTGGAATGACTTAACAGCAACAACACTCAGCAATAGATAACGTAGTAAGGTGGGCCGAAGCCCACCCTACAGGTGTCTATATTTTTTCAAACCTTGCTCAAACTGATCAACACATTGAACTAAGTCCGTAATTAAAGTTATTACTTATTATTATTTACTTCCACAGATTTGACAGTTTTTTTGGTCGCCGCCTCTATACATGCAAAACAATGATAAAATAATATCAGTAGTCCCTGTATAAAAAGATAGGTGAAAAATTTGGGTAAGCAATTACACCAAAATGCGATAATTACAGAGAGCCAAGCGTTGTGTAACTTGGAATCGCAGCATGGTGAAGATTCAACATTTTACTATTTTGCATATGGTTCGTGTATGTGTCCGGTAGACCTAAAACGGTCACTAGGTGAAAAAACTCATCTTTATGTTGTAGGCGCCGGAACGCTAAAAGGTTATAGACTAGGGTTTTATCGCTATTCTCAAACTCGTAAGTGTGGTGTATTGGATGTAGTGCCAGACCCAAAAGCTAGCGTTAAAGGTGTTTTATATAAGTTACCTTGGCGCCTTAGCGAACAGTTAGACAAACGGGAAGATGTACCTAGAGGTGGTTATCGTCGAGAAATAATAGAAGTTCGCGCTCACGGTAAAGTTTATAAGAATGTGCGAACTTATGTAGTTGTTAATAAACTAGCCCAAGAAGTGGCGCCGAACGATTGGTACTTTAATATAGTTTTACGAGGCGCCGTTACTTGCGGGTTGCCAGAAGAATATTGTTGGAAGCTGTTTAACCATATGTATCAGTTACAGCAACAGCAGCAGGGACAAGTAATGCAGTCAGCTTAGTTGTAATGACGCAATTTGGTACTACTGGTTAACTTAAACCAGTAGCACCATCCTGTTTGAATTGGAGAAATTACGATTAACTCTCCAGATATTAAACGAATAACTGTCATGCGGGCGCCGACTTCTAGCCCCCAATACTTAAATGGTTGTTCTGCGACCCAAAGGTTATTATCTATTTCTCGAAGCATAATTTACTCGCTTTCTATAGCGTTTTAGTAATAACTTCCAGCGTCTCCTTTGAGGAAACGACGGGTATTATCTCGAATTCTCCCAAGTCTTCCCACTCTAAAACCCATTGCTGAAATAAACGCAAGTCGTTACACTCCATAAGCTGAAAGCAGCGTCCAAAGTTTACTTCAACCCAACTATCTATGTATCGTAACCCTTCTGGCATCATTCGCCCTTTTTCTTGGAAGCGGCGATATATCTCTTTAGCTTTGCCTTCTTTGAACCGTTCGACAACCATAAATAACATATTATCCCCTTGTGCAATCTGCTCTACGAAACTTACCCACTAAAACCTCCTCTTGTTCTCCTCTTCCATGCGTTCTTGTTAGGGTGGATCAAATTTCGGATTGTATAATAAATATTACTTTTCAAACACCCCAAAAAGATGCAGCAACAATAAGCGCGTTATTAACCTTCACCTAAATAAGCTTTACGAACTTCTTCGTTGGTTTGTAAATCACTAGCTCGACCTTCGAGTTCAATTTTACCAGTTCGCAGCACATAACCGCGCACGGCAACATCTAATGCCTGACGAGCGTTTTGTTCGACTAGTAAAATAGTTGTTTCTCGTTCTTTGTTAATTTGCCTAATCAAAGAAAATATTTCTTGCACTAAGTTAGGAGCTAAACCCATGCTTGGTTCATCGAGTAATAACAAGCGAGGTTTTGCCATTAACGCGCGTCCAATTGATAGCATTTGTTGTTCACCACCGCTAAGTGTTCCACCTTTTTGGCTTATTCGCTCTCGCAGACGGGGAAATAAATTTAGGACGTATTCTAAATCTGATTTTATACCAAGTTTATCTTTCCGACAAAAGGCGCCCATTTCTAAATTTTCTAGCACTGTCATCCTAGGAAAAATCATCCGTCCTTCTGGACTTTGAGCTATGTTTAATTCACGAACAATTTTTTGGGGCGATACGGTTTCTAATGCTTTTCCCTCGAATAATATTGTACCTTGACGGGGACGTATAAGTCCTTGGATGGTTCGTAAAAGAGTGGTTTTCCCGGCGCCGTTGCTACCGATAAGGGTACAGATTTCGCCCTGGTTGATATTTATTGATACACCTTTTAGGGCTTGTATATTACCGTAGTATGTATGGATGTCTTTGACTTGTAGCATTATATTTTAGATTTTTGTATTTTTGGATTTTGCTATGGGAGGGCGGGTTTAGAGGTATCTTAAAAGGAAATTGGTTTTTTCGTTAACCCGCCCTTACGGTATCATGACGGTATCGCTCTGATGATATCTATCGCTCTCTTGGTGTTACTCTTTGCCTAGGTAGGCTTCAATTACAAGAGGGTCTTGACGTACATGAGCGGGTGTTCCTTCGGAGATTTTTTTACCGTTTGCAAGTACGGTAATATAGTCGCTGATTCCCATCACGAGTTTCATGTCGTGTTCGATTAATAATATAGTTAGGTTTAGTTCGCTACGAATTTGTTGCATAAACGCAGTTAACTCTCCTGTTTCTCTAGGATTCATTCCTGCTGTTGGTTCGTCTAGAAGCAATAATTGCGGTTCGGATGCTAATGCTCTTGCTATTTCTAGGCGCCTTTGTTCTCCATAAGAAAGATTTTTTGCTAACTCAAAGGTTCTAGATTTAGCTAAACCTGCATAATCTAACCAATGTAAAGCTTTAATTCTGGCGTTAGATTCTTCTTGAACAACCGCTGGAGGACGCAGTAAAGTGCCAACGAGGTTAGCTTTTAGTTTACCGTGCATTCCTACTAATACATTATCCAGCACGGTCATGTTATTAAATAGGCGGATATTCTGGAAAGTTCTAGCTACACCTAGTTTGGTAAGTTCGTCTGGTTTCAAGCCAGTAATGTCTCTATCATAAAGCCATAACCTACCTGCACTAGGGTGATAAATACCAGTCAACATGTTAAAAAACGTTGTTTTTCCCGCTCCATTTGGACCAATGAGGCTGGCAATACTACCTTTTTCTAAGACAAAATCAACTTGATTAACGGCTGTTAAGCCACCAAATCGCATTGTCAGTTGCTGTGCTTCTAATATTGCTACTTTGGGTTCGACTGCCATCATATATATACTATTTATTTAACTAAATTATTATCAAGTTGTGACTTCGCTATCTGTTGCTTCTCCATGTAATTCTGCTTGTCGCAGTCTATCTGGCACTAATCCTTCTGGACGCACTAACATCATAATTACGAGGGTCAGACCAAACAGAAACAAACGCATTTGTGTAGGGTCTAAGCTGGTTCTAATAAATTCTTGCCATTGTGGATTGCTAATTAGCGGTAGCAAAGTTGTCGTGCGAATTCCTTCTAATATTCTGGCGATTTGAGGTAGAAACAATCGGTCGGCGCCCATAATAATGATGCCACCTAAGATAACTCCTGTCATGTTTCCTAAACCGCCTAAAATCACCATACACAATATAATTACAGACACTGAAAAGTCAAATACACTGGGGAAGATAGCACTGATATAAGCGGCGTAAAATGCACCAGCAAATCCTGCAAAAGCTGCTCCCATAGCAAATGCAAGTAATTTTGTTCTAACTAGGTTTATTCCCATAGCACTTGCAGCAAGCTCATCTTCGCGAATTGCCGTCCAAGCTCTTCCTAAACGCGAATCTCGTAATCGACTAATTGCGAAGTAAGAGAAAATTACGAGAAATAATATCAAATAATACCAAGGAAAAGGATTGCTGCTGGTGAAACTACCGATGATTGGTAGGTAGGGTCGGTCGATAGGGTTAATTCCTGGTTCACCACCTGTTAAATTAATCGCGCGGTCACATCCGACAAGACAAATCGCCATTTCTGGGCGCCCAATTAAGCTACCAATAATTTTAGAAATTGGTTCTTCAATACGAATTTGAGTTAAGTTACGAAAAAGGACAGGGACAATTTCTCCAAAACCAAGGGTAACAATAGCAAGGTAATCACCTCTCAACCGTAATGTGGGGGCGCCAAGAATTACGCCAAAAAGCGCTGCAACTGCTGCTGCAATGGGAATTACTAGCCAAAAGTTCCAGTGAATATTGAGTTGAGGTGAACACAATAAACCTGTTGTGTAGGCGCCAATTGCAAAAAAAGCTGCGTAACCTAAATCAAGCAGTCCAGCAAAGCCAACGGTAATATTTAGTCCTAATGCTAACAAGATAAAGATTTGGATTTCAATAACAGTTGATATCCAACGAGTTTGGGCAACTGCATCGACTAAAGGAAATAAAATTATCGAAAAGCCGAGAACGATTAACGTTCCTAATTGTCGCTGTTTAGGATTTAATGCTTGTATTGCTCCAGTTATGGCTGCAAATAATGGTGCAATCACAAGACCGCTAACCCCGTATAATAAAGCTTCGGGAAACCCAATTGCTGAACGTCCCGAAATGGGTAACAACAATAAACCTTGGATTAAACTAGCAACTAGTACACAAACACCTAGTATCAACCCTGAAGAAGCACCGTAAGTGGCGCCCTGAGTAGGGGTATTAATTCTTTTACCTTGAGTTTGAGTTAATCCTATTGCAGTACCGAGTAGCCAACTCATAATTGCACCACTCCAACCACCGAAGGTTAAGACGGTAATGGCAGCGACTATTCCCAACACTCCAACCGATTTAATTATTTGGTTTAGTAATTTTTTCATCTTTATTACTTATATATTTTAAACCTTTTCTTGTGCGTTATCACCAAGTAGACCACCTGGTCGGAATGCTAAAATTATCACCAAAACAGCGAATACCCAAGCATTTGTCCATCGACTTGAAAAATATTGGTCGCTTAAAGCTGAGAGTAATCCAATTAATACTCCCCCTAACATTGCTCCCACAATATTACCAATTCCTCCTAAAACTGCGGCGGTGAATGCTCGTAAACCCGCTGTAAAACCCATTGTAAAAACAATAGTATTGTTATAAAGTCCAACTAATAAACCTGCTGCTCCTGCTAGGCAACCACCAATTAAAAATGTTAGTACTATAATCCCATCTACATTAATGCCCATCATTTTAGCTGCGTCTCGATTTTGAGCAGTCGCGCGCATTGCTTTGCCCCAAGATGTAAACTGTACAAATAAATGTAGTCCCACCATTAAAACCAGCGCAGTCACTAATACGATTAAGTCTTTAGTTGTGAACTGAATACTGCTTTGAATACCCAATGCTTTAAGAATATCTATACGCGGTAATAAATCTGGAAAATTCTTTGGTGCTGCAGCGTTTACACCCATTACAGGGATAAATGACTTTAAACCACCCCAGAACAGCCCAATATTCTGAAAAATGAACGAAACTCCAATTGCCGAAATTAAAGGCGCCAGTCGTGGTGCATTTCGTAATGGTCGGTAGGCATATTTTTCAGTTAATATATTTAAGCCAGCGCATAACATCGTGCTAACAATCAAAGCAATAAATATAGCGCCTAGACTTGCTTGAAACGATGCACCATCGCTAATGCCAAAAGCTCCAATAACAGTTAGTGATGCGAATGCCCCTAACATGTACAAATCACCATGAGCAAAGTTAATCAACTCGATGATGCCATAAACCATTGTGTAGCCTAATGCAATAATCGCAATAATTGCACCGTTAACCAGACCAATTAATAGTTGTTGAATTAAAAGAGCAGGGTTACTTTTTATTTCGCCTATAATTCTTGGTAAATCAAACCCTGCAATTGGCGCCAATAATAAAACTAAATAAGCTACAACTATATATAAAAGGATTTTTTGCCAACCGCTTAGTGATTTCTTGCCTAGCAAACTACTTTTAGATGCTTTCTGGAGTGATTTTATCATTGTTCTTTTATGTATTGGTTATCTGTATGGTGGGCATTGCCCACCCTACGTCTACGTATAAGTTCTGTAGGAAATTACTTAGCTTTAGCATCAAGCAAGGTAACAAATTCCCATTTGCTGCTTTTAACGGTATTCCCTGACATAGTGGTTAAGGTTGTATCACCATTCGCGTCAAAACTCCAAGTACCAAGTATACCTTTATAGTCTCTAGTTCCTAAAACAGCATCACGAATTGCCGCGCGGTCATTTTTACAAACTTTGCCAATGCCATTAATAACTACTTTGGCAGCTTCGTAACCATATGCAGCATAAGCTTCAGGTTCAGCATTATATTTCTTCTTATAGCTGTCATACCAAGCTTTACCAGCACCTGTTAGCTGTTTAGGCGGAATACCACCAAAAGTTGCTAAAACACCTTCTGCATCTTTACCGGCTGCATCAATCAAAGCTTGTTCATATGTACCATCAGGACTCATAAACTTGACTTTATCCGCTGTCATCCCAACATTACGCATGTCTTTGATTAACTGCCCAGCGTTATTTTGGGTGATACCGCCAAAATAAATCATATCTGGGTTGACCGCTTTGATTTTATTCATCAACGCTCTATAATCTGTTGCTCTGGCATCAATACCTTCGTGTCCTAAAATTTCGAGTCCAATTTTTTTGCCTGTAGCTTCAAATACGTCAGCTAATCCCTTACCGTAAACTTCTTGGTCATCTAAAATATAAACTTTTTTTACTCCGAGTGATTTCGCCCAGTTAGCTGCTGCAGAACCTTGTAAATCATCAGCAGGGACTACGCGCGCATAGTTACGCTTGCCATTTGGGTAGTATTTTTCGGGTTCTCCTGGTTCTCCACCTGCCTTAGTTAAACCAACAGCTGTATTCGCTGGACTGACCATTACTAAGTTAGCTTGGTTGAGGACGGGAATTGAAATTTTGGCGGCGCCGGAGTTAAAGGTGCCGATATACGCGACAACATTGGGGTCTGAGACAGCTCTATTTGCATTTTCAGCTTCTCTAGCTGCATCCCATTTTCCTGTTGCTGCAGTTGCACCGTCTAAAGACTCATAGTCAATTTTGAGCTTACCGTCACAAAGAGTTGAGTTAGTCTCATCAAGCGCTTGCTTAATACTGTTTACGATTGTTTGGGTTTGACCGACAGCACTACCTGTCAAGGGAAAGCTAGAAATAATTTTGACGGTATTTCCGGAAGCACCTTGATTAGTGACAGTGTTTCCACCACATCCGGTTAAAAACAACCCCAGACTATAAACAGTGATAAACAGGGTATTAAACCGAATAATCGGACTTTTTGACGTATTACGATTGTTAAAGCTTCTTTTTTCGATGTTTTTCATAGTAATTTTACCCTTACTGGGTGTTTACTGGGTTATATAGCGTAATAAAACATAAGAGTTTTTACGTTATCAAGAATAGTATCCAAACAATAGACTTTAGAATAGACTTTGTAAAGATAAGGAAATTAACATTCGCAAGTTAAATGTTAAATTCAATATCGGCTATTTTTCTATCGATTATAGTAAAAACTCTGCATTATTGCATATTCCGGTTATTTTTACAATACTTAACTTATTATTTATTTTTATTTATTTTTACCTCCTGCCTCCTGCCTTCTGAAAGATGTTAACTATTGCTGTTTTTTGGGAATCATAAAGGTTAGTTGCTCCCCAGTAGAGTTGATATATGAGTGTGCTGCGACCCCAGTTGCATAAACTAATAGAACAAATGACCGATGATGAACTCCAAGTTGTTTGGAGTGTAGTTTACGCATTGCATTGCGATTACAAAGTTCTCAAAGCAATACAATCTGTTAAACAATTGCAGCAACCGTGGGATACATTAACGCATGAGGAAGCGGTGCGAAACTTAACAATACCGTAAAAAGGGGTAAAGTCAGCGTGAATACCGAAGTGCGCTACGCGCGGTCGTTTCTATTCGATTTAAGACGTTTGCAGCCTGCTGTTTACCAACAGGTGTACAATATGGCGTTCGTGGAGTTTCCCCAAAAAGGACAACTGCATAACTTACCGCAGTTGCGACAAATCGATGGCGAAGGCATATTTTACCGATTTACCTTAGATGGACATCTTATAGGAATTGAGCTACGGGGTGAAATTGTTAAGTTTTTGCGAGTTATACCTATGCCAGATGTTAAGGGCGAGCAGATGGCATAAGACTTAAAACTGTATAAGGTTGGGTGGGTATAAGCGAGTCCTTACCTTAAACTTGTTCTTGATAAAACTTACTTGAGATTTCCCTATGGACGCTTCGACACTTTGGCAGCGATACCAGGAATGGTTATATTACCACGAAGGATTGGGGTTTTACCTCGATATTAGTCGGATGCGCTTTGATAATGCGTTCGTAGAGGCGTTGCAACCAAAGTTCGAGAAGGCTTTCGCGGATATGGCGGAACTTGAAAAGGGAGCTATCGCGAACCCTGACGAAGACCGCATGGTTGGACACTACTGGCTGCGAAATCCTGATTTGGCGCCTACTCCCGAACTGACACAAGAAATTGTTAGTTCAATCGAACAAATCGAAGTTTTTGCCGAGAAGGTTCACACAGGCGGAATTCATCCTCCCAAAGCTGCGCGCTTTACTGATATTATTTCTATTGGTATCGGTGGTTCTGCCCTTGGCCCCGAATTTGTCGCCGAAGCCCTTGCTCCCGATTTTCCTCCTTTAGCAATTCATTTTATCGATAATACAGACCCTGCTGGCATCGACAAAATTCTTACGCATCTACGTAATAAACTTTCTAGTACCCTAGTTTTAGTCATATCTAAATCTGGTGGTACACCTGAACCCCGTAACGGCATGTTGGAAGTTAGAAAAGCTTATGCGGGACAAAATTTAGATTTTGCGAATTACGCCGTTGCTATTACCATGCCTGGTAGTAAGCTTGACGAACAAGCCAAGTCAGAAAATTGGCTAATGCGCTTTCCGATGTATGATTGGGTTGGTGGACGCACTTCGGAACTGTCTACCGTTGGGTTAGTACCTGCTGCACTTCAAGGCATTGATATTAAAGAAATGCTTGAAGGCGCCAAAGAAATGGATGATGCTACGCGCGTTGCCGATATCAAGAAAAATCCTGCTGCGATGCTGGCTTTAGCATGGTATTACGCAGGTAACGGTAAGGGTGAGAAGGATATGGTCGTTCTACCCTATAAAGACAGCTTGCTGCTATTTAGTCGTTACTTGCAGCAGCTCGTCATGGAATCTTTAGGTAAAGAAAAAGACCTCGATGGTAATGTAGTTCATCAGGGTATCGCCGTATACGGTAACAAAGGTTCTACAGACCAACACGCTTACGTTCAACAGTTGCGCGAAGGTGTATCAAACTTCTTCCTTACTTTTATTGAAGTATTAAAAGACCGCGAAGGAGCATCTCCTGAACTTGAACCAGGTATTACATCTGGTGATTACCTTTCTGGTTTCCTCCAAGGTACACGTCAAGCATTGTACGAAAACCACCGCGATTCTATTACGGTGACAATTCCTGAAGTTAGCCCTCGTACTGTCGGCGCCTTGATTGCATTATATGACCGAACGGTTGGTTTCTACGGTAATTTAGTTAATGTAAACGCTTACCATCAACCAGGTGTAGAAGCAGGTAAAAAAGCTGCCGCAGTCATTTTGGACTTGCAAACAAAAGTTCTAGGCGTTTTACAAAGCGAGAAAAGCGCGTTATCAATTGCACAACTTGCAGAAAAAGCAGGCGCCAGTGACAAAATCGAGTCAATATATATCATCTTGCGGCATATGCACGCGAATAATCGCGGCGTAGTTTTGCAAGGTAACTTAAGCGAACCTAGCAGCTTGACTGTATCTATGGGCTGAAGTTTGTAAAATACACATCACAGTTGGTCAATATTTGTTGTTTATGCAACAAATTTTCATAGCTGAACATCTAAGATTAAAGAACACACTCAGTTCTTAAGATGTTCAGCTTTTTTACTGGCTCAAATTTTTACAGCTAAAAAAAAGACAAAAACAGAAAAAATTTTATTTATTTATAGGTGCTAAACATGAATAAAGCTAGAGGTATTACAATCCGCCATCTTGAGTCAATCAAAGGCGGAATGGCGCAATTCTTCACCCCACAAGCTAGCAACGAAACTATGCTTGTACAAGTTCCCCCTCATGCTGTAGATGACTTGTTCGTACATAAATCGCAAACCGACCAAATATTAGTAGTCAAAGGCGAATTTGTGCTAGTTACACTCATCGACAAGCAATATCAATATATTCCCCTAAGTGAAAAGCAACCAGCCGTAGCGATAATTCCACCTGGAGTATTACACGGCGCCATCAATTTAAGTTCCTCTTCATGTGTAGTTGTGAATGCAGTATTACGTCATCGTCCAGTGCAACCACTAGATTATGTAACGCGCGGTAGACCATTTCCTTACGATTTAGAAGCCGCAAAATCTGCATTAGATAACTTAAAAGCAATTAGTAACATTCAAATCAATACCGAGGCGCCAATAGCCTAGAGGGTAAGGTGGGCACTGCCCACCCGTCCCCAGCTGTCTTAAGAATAGAAACCGAATTATATTTACACGCGCCATTTCTTTGATTAGAGAGATGGCGTTTAAATTATAAATATTTAAGATACAAACACTGATTAATAATAAAATTAAAAAATATTACTAAGTAGTATATCAAAATGACTACAATATATAATGTATACAGTTTAAAAGCCAAGATTATTATGACTAAGCGACAATTGTCTACGCTTACACAAGTATTCCCAAAAAAAGTAACTTACTAACATGGAAGAGAAAATGTTTTGTCAAATTTTCAGCAACTGCCTATGTAAATTTAGGCAATTGTATTCAAAATATTGCCAGCTTTCCTATTAAATACATCTTTATATAGCAGTCCTAAATCATTTGTAAAATCCGCACACTGTAGAGACGCGATTAATCGCGTCTCTACGTAGATATATTTTTTACAACTCATATAGGAATGCTATATGTAATTTGGCTGATAAAGTTTTAACAGTGTTTGACACTGCAAAGTTAGTATTATAAAAGTCTGTTTAAGTAGGCGCCTGTATGCAGTATGTGCGCTTAAAGAGCGTTAATCGTCAAGCAAGTATACTGACAATATAATATTATATAAACAATTATTACGACAAAAATAATCTTACATTTTATAGAATATATAGTATACACAATCAAAAATATAAAAGACGATGACCGAATCAACACAAAAACCGCGCGCGCGTAGAGGTAGAATCTTCCCTGAACGTACATTATCACCCGAAGAACTAGCAAAACGCAAAGCCGAACGCGAAGCCTTCCATAAACGCTGTCGAGCAATATTCGAGCATGTGCGTCCTGATTTAATAGACAAACATTATGGTTGGTATATTGCCGTAGAACCTGATAGCGGTGAATTTTTCATTGATAAAGATATTGAAGTTGCTCATGCAAAGTCTATAAAAAAATACCCAAATGCTCGCCATTGCGTTTTCTGCCTAAATGAGACAGGAGCTACTGGCAGAATATGATACAAGGTACGTTTGACGATGTTGGGCATATATTTTTTGAGATTAATTTAATTGGTGCTGATGGATTAAACTTATCTATGGAAGCTATGTTAGATACAGGTTTCACAGGTCTTTTAGCTATTAGTAACCAAGATTTAGATGCCTTGCAATGGGCATATATTGGTGAAGAAGAGATGATAACCGCCAGTGGAGAAAATACTTTTGATAGGTATTCTGGTAAAATTTATATAGATGGAGAAGAGTACGAAATACCAGTTTATGCTGGCGATGAAATTACAGAAGTATTAATAGGTTCAGCTTGGTTAAAAATTTTGCCATTAGTAGTTAATTATCAAGCAGGTATTTTAACGCTAGGAGATTAGCTGGATAATGTAAGTATATTAAGTAAAAATTAATATAGTTTGGGAACTAGCCACTAGCTAGTTGTATCAATTATGTTAGTTAAATATACGTATTATGCAGTTATTATTTAAAATAGCCCCTATTTTCAGTTTAGCGCTCGTAAATTTTTTACCCTGGACATTGGCACAAGCACAAGCCCCTAGTCAAACTTGCCAAACTTTGTTGAACAACGAGCGCAGTTATGTAAACTGGTATCCGGTAACACCATTGCCCGAAACTGTTGCTACGGATGCGGTCGCGCGTCAACTTTCGGAATTAGAAGCAATCGCAACATCACCTAGTTCCTTAGATTTAGCTATACAGGAAAATTTAATATTGTGGCTAACCGAAAAACCAGACCCAGGTCCACCTGACACGGGTCGAGCAGCTCGAATGGATTTATTGCTCAAAGTACTACCCAACAGCCAGAAACCTCAACTTATTGCCCTAATTGATCAATTAGCTTTGCGGATTGAAAAGTTACCATCGTTGAGCTTGCGGGCAGAAATGACTGGCAAACTAGCAGGCTATTACCAACGGTTACAGGGTAATGACCGCGCGGCTCTACTTCTAAACCGTGGTATCGCTTTAGCATTAAAGTCTACTGATGAGCAAAGCGCGGTTCAATTAACCAAACTTGTTGATGCAGTTGTGGAGCTTGGACTATCAAAAGCTATTGCCCCCCAGTTGCCCAAAATTGAAACTGTTCTAAACCGCAGCACTCCAACTTTATCTTTAGCCCGTCTTTATGCGGACAATAACCAATCGCAAAAAGCGCTTTTACTAGCAGACCGCATTGCCAAAGCTACCCCCACAACACAAGTTATCAGTTCCGACTTAATTACCCTGTATCTGCAATTAAATCGCCTTGATAAAGCTAATTTTTATTTAAAAAGAGTTTCTCCCGATTATGATGATGCACCTTACGGTCGTTTAGTTGCTGCTTACGACCGCGCGAAACAACCAAAAGAAGCCGACAAACTTTTTAAAGCTGGATTTGATTCATGGAGACGCGCGTTTTATAATGTTAACTTTCTTAATAGCTATTTAAAAGCAGGTGGTAATCCTGACCGCCTCTTCACAGGGCTGCCAACATTTGAAGGAGTAGGAGCTATCGACCTCCGCCTTAACTATGCGTTACGAGCAGCAGGTGAATATCGCCGTCGCAACCAACCTCAAAAAGTTACTAATGCAATCGCGGAATTTGTGCAAGCTGTGGCGCCTGAGAACGTGAATATTGATAGCATTTTAATGGCGGCTATCTCAGATGGCAATCGTTTGGAAGCTAAAACAGCCTTTGAGCAATTACTTGCCCGAAATGCATTCACAAAAATTGAACCACCCATTAATTTTGCTGCTCAAATTAATGCACTTGATAATATTGCACCTTTTGTCCAACGCTTATCAAAAAACCCCGAACGCCGCATAGAGTTGCTTCAGTCTCTGGCGATTGCTTACGCTAAACAGCAACAACTAGATAAAGCCGTCTCAATTGCCGAAAAAATTCCGCGTCGAAGTCCAGAGTATTCCTCTGCCATTGATACATTAGCGCAGGTTGCCGCAGTATTTGCAAAAAGTGGACAACCAACCAAAGCTAAAATAGTATTCGCTAAAGCTTCAAGTTTGGCATCAACTGTTAAAGGATTTGATACTCGTGCAATCGCTTATGCAGCAATTGCGCGCGCTTATACTACTGCTAACGATACTGCGTCTGCCCAAACGGCTCGTCAAACTGCTGTAAAATGGGCTTCTTCGTTACCTACCGATGACAACTTAGGCGTTACAGCCAAATATACGCTCTCATTAATTTCGCAACAATTTTTAGATGCCAATCAAGTCGAGGCAGCTTGGAAAACGCTTCAGGAGATTTCTCCCTATGGTTACAAAGATATCAACATTAGCAATTTGGTATCCACAGCGTTAGCACTAGGTAATTTACCCATTGCCCAGCAAGCAATTGATTTACAATATAGCAACGGAACACCAGAATCATTTTTAGACCAAGCACCCCAACTTGCTAAAGCTTACCTTGACCGCAATCGCTCTGAAGAAGCATTAAAAATACTCGATTTAGCAGCAAATCTTCTCAATAACCAAAATAACAAATATCCTACTTATGTCATGCCAATTGTGCAACTTTATGCCAAAGCTGGACGCATTGATGCTGCCCGTCAGGTGATAGCAAAACTTCCGAATCCTATTCCAACTAATGATGCTTCTTGGCGCCAAGAACTCCAGCAATATGTAAATTGTCACCAGAAAACTTATTCTTGAAGTTTATAATGTACAACTAATCTTAAAATTTTCGACATCCTTATTTATTATACAATATACAGTGTAGGCAATAAAAAATGTAGAAGACTATGACTGAATCAACACAAGAAGCACGCACACGACACAGTAAAATCTTTCCTAAAAGAGCGATGACACCCGAAGAGCTTGCACGGCAAGAAGCTCTTGATGAAATCTTTCACCAGCGCTGTCGAGAAATTTTTGAGCGTGTACGTCCTGAATTAATTGATAAATACTACGGTTGGTATATTGCTGTGGAGCCAGATAGTGGAGAGTATTTGATTGACAAAGATAACATAGAAGCACACAAAAAAGCACTTGCAAAGTATCCAAATGCTGACCACTGCGTATTTTGTCTGAATGAAAGCGGAGCAACAGGTAGAATATGATAAATGGCAAGTTTAATGATGTGGGGCATCTACTGTTTGAAATAGAGTTAATTGCAAACCGTGAATTAAAATTGCCTGAATAAGCTATGCTTGATACTGGCTTTACGGGCTTTTTAGCTATGAATATACAAGATTTAGACGGTTTTGAGTGGCCTTTTCTTGGTAAACAAGAGATGGTAACAGCGCAAGAAAAAAATTATTCCAAATGTATTTAGGAAAAATAATTTTAGATGGACAAGAATATGAAATTCCAGTATTTGCAGGTAGAGCTATTACAGAGATACTACTGGGTTCGGCATGGTTAAAAATTTTACCTTTAACAGTCAATTATCAAGCAAGTATATTGACATTTGGAGATTAGCTAATTAACTAGTAAATCACGAAGGAAATAAAACCTGTCCCGGCGCCAATCTTCGCCTTTAATTCTTCCTAAATAACCAGCGAGCGGTGATGAGAGTTCAACTAAGATTTCGTGTAGTTCTTGCGGTTTAATTTTAATCGATGCTCCGGCAATAAAACCATGTAGTGCATCAACACTTGCACGTTTAAAACCTGTATTTTCAAGCTAATTTTTGACAAGTTGGACTAATCGCGCGCGCAGTGTAATATCTTGATTGACTTTATCTATATAATTATTAACTTTTTCGTCTGCTATACCAAATGGCGATGAAAGCAAACACTCTTTAAGTTCTAATAAATTAATCGAGTTTTTATAGCTTGCTTGTAATTCAACAAGTTTTTGTAAAGTTTCTGGTGTAATCACGTTCATACCGTTTTCAGTAGCTGTTCTAATAGCAAAGGAATTTAACTCACCTGCTGCAACTATTAATTTAATCGCGTTGTCGTACTGTGCTTTACCCAAATGGTTCATGCCAATTTTTAAAAGCTGTGCAGGCGTACTATCGGGAACTTTTTCTGATTTAGTAGCTTTGCACTCACCTACCATTGGGTAGGGATACTCACAGTAAAAATCCATTCCAGAGGCGCCAATGTTGAAGCACTCTGTGAATAGCAAATATTTTTTTATACAGTTATATAATGATGTAAATAAATTATAAAGGGACGGTCAAGGATGCCCATCCCACTCATTGTTTAATGAATAGTTTATTCAAGTTCTAGCATGTAACTTAAATGTATTACTGTTTGACGCTTGAATTACTCGAAGTTTTATTTTGTAATTGTGGCGCCGTTTGGAGTTACGCTTCTGTGGCTGGAGACTTAATCACTACTTGCATTACACACAGCAGTATGAAAACACTCAACATTGTTATGATTCCGTATTTGTTCCAGAAATTACGCTGTGCTTTATCAAATGGATACTGTTGTTGCAGTGTTGGCATAAACTCTTGCGGTATGTCAGCTATAGTATTTGTGCTAATGTTTCCTGCCATTAACTTACAGTCCCACGTCCATACATTTGCCCAAAATATGCCGAAACGCTGGCACGCATATGATACTTTGTAATCTTTTAGACCAGGATATTCGTCAACCATGTTCTGAGGAAAATCAGCTACCTCAAAGAGTTCTTCACCAGTGTTAACAATAATTGTCCCTCTAGCATGTGCAGGTGCAGGTGCGAGTGTCGAAAACGCAGCAAAGCTAATTGCAATCACACTTAAGTAGCGCTTGCAGAAAAAATTCAATAACATATTTTTCAGAAATCAAAAAATTTTGTGAACTTCAATCTTTTTACGATTTTATTAATCAACTTTTATTTGAAACCAATCAAATCGAATACTATAGCAATTAGGTTATAAATCGTAAAAAACATCTTCATGTAAAGACGTGATATATCCCAGCGGAAAAATCTCCGGTTTACACATCCATACAATGCATCATTTGTACGAAATATTTCAAACTGCTATATATCTAAAAAATAACCATTCCGAGTTTAAAAGTCTTTAGTACAATTACTTGTATTAAATTAAAGTTTCCGTTAACTTTAGTAGCCTCAAACTTAAGAATGTAGACTACTACGTGTTCTGTATAAATAAAAGCGCAACAGTTAGTAAAATATAATACATACTGCGACTAATGATAAATATTACTTTGATAGATAATAAAAGTTAAACAGTTATTACTAAGTAGTAAGATAAAAATGAATACAATATATAATGTATACAGTCCAGCAGCTGAGATTATTATGACTGAATCTGTACAGAAACCGCGCGCACGTAGAGGAAGAATCTTTCCTGAACGCACCTTATCACCAGAAGAATTAGCACGGCGAAAAGCTCTTGATGAAATCTATGACCAGCGCTGCCGAGCCATTTTTGAGCGTGTACGTCCTGAGTTGATAGATAAATACTATGGTTGGTATATAGCTGTAGAGCCAGATAGCGGAGAATATTTAATTGACCAGAATCTTGAATCTGCTCATAGTAGAGCCATTAAAAAATACCCAAATCCTAACCACTGTGTTTTTTGCCTTTCGGAAACAGGAGCAGTTGGCAGAATATGATACAGGGTAAGTTTGACGAGGTTGGGCACATATTGTTTGAAATTGAATTAGTTGCTTCAAATACTTCAAAGTTGCCTGTGGAAGCCATGCTAGATACTGGTTTCACAGGCTTTTTAGCTATAAATAAACAAGATATAGATACTTTCGGCTGGGTTTTCAATGGTAATGAATGGATGGTTACGCCACAAGGGCAAGTGCGTCTTGAAAAATATCTGGGAAAAATAGTATTAGATGAGCAAGAGTATGAACTGCCTGTTTATGCAGGTAATCATATCACAGAAGTTTTGCTAGGTTCATTATGGTTAAAAATTTTGCCTTTAACAGTTAATTATCAAGCAGGTATCCTGACGTTAGGAGATTAGCTAGCTAACTAGTAAATCACGAAGGAAATAAAACTTGTCATAGCGCCAGTCTTCCCCTTTAATTCGTCCCAAGTAGCCTGTAAGTGGGGATGATAGTTCAACTAGGATTTCGTGTAGTTCTTGCTTTTTAATTTTAATTGATGCTGCAACGGCAAAACCATGTACCTCATCAACATTGGCTTGTTCAGAACCTGTATTGTTAATATATTTTTTCACAAGTTGAATTAGTTGCGCGCGCAAATTAATTTCACTATAAATCTGGTTAATATATTTCTCTACACTTTCATCGGATTTGCCAGGTTCTAAATATTCTTTAAGTTTAAATAAGTCAATTGAGTTCGGATAAGCATGTTGTAGCTTTACTAGCTTCTCAAGCGTTTCTGGATTTATAATAGCCATACCGTGTAACTTTGCTGCTTCTTCTAATTGAGTTGTCGCTTCACCTGGTCCAATAATTAATTTAGTAGCTTGTTTAAATAATTCTTGATTTTGCAATCGCAGAGTAGCTAAATTAAGTAATTGTACAGCCGTATCGTTAGGAATTTTCTTACCAGCTTTACACTCACCAACCAATGCGTATGGTTTAGAGCAAAATAAATCTAAGCCTCCGGCGCCACCTTTATGATAATAGTCAATAGTGAAGCCTAAGAATTCAAGACTGTTACGAACTACATTTTCAAAATCAGTTCCAGCTTGATAATTACTTTTACCCTCATCCTCTTGTTTACTACGATTTCCTAAAGCTGCAATATCGTTTATCCAAGCTAAATTTGGATTTACTTCTTTTGCTGGTTTCTCATCAATCCAACCTAAAAACTTTTGAATATCGTAGCTAAACTGTTTAGCACTCGAATTCTTATCTAAAATTTGCTCACATTGAAATAGCAAAGCCTCTATACCTGTATTAGGGTAGGCTTTTCCACTTAATAAAATAGTTTTACGTTTATTAAAGCTGACATTAGAAACCACTGGTGTATCATTTTCACTAGCCATATTTATCAAATCTTCAGCTTTAGCCCAATAGAATGTGCCAGGTGCTGTACGTACATTAACTATACAAGGATTTGATAAACGATATACCCGCAGTAGCAACAATTTTAGGACTTGATGCTGTTCAAGAATATGTTCTAAAGCACTTAAGTTCCAGACAGATGATTGTGCAATTGTATACAAGTAATCTCTTAGCTCAGAATAAACATGCCAGTGATACTCACAACGTGCCCAAGCTTTTATTTCTATTGGGTATCTTGCGCTTCTAGCTATTGCTTTTCTAGCATTCACTATATGTTGAGCTTGGTAATATTGCTCTATCTCTAAATTAAATGGTATTTGCTGACTAGGATAAAGCCAAAATACTTCACCTTCTCGCTTATATTGTTTGAATGGTACTGCAATAAGTTCACCGGAATTAAGCAGTTCAACATCATAAGCAGGTAGTTGAATTCCATTTATTATTTCTATACTCATTTTATACAGGAGTACTTAAAATTTCATCAAGTAGTGGATTATTAGCTGCGAGCTTCAGATCTTTGATAAGATTAATTAGCTCCTGTTTTTCAAAACCATAATTTTCTGCCTGTGAATACATTGTTTCTAAAGCCACTAAAGCCTTAATATCATCTTTTTTAAAATTATCCACAACTTCTCCACCCTTTTCCTTCTCAAGTTCTTGTTTAAGTATTTGGCTCGATTTCCAAGTTTTAGGTACAGGAGTAGAACGTACTAAACAACCGCGAGTTATTTTATAAGTTTCGTATTTTAACAATCTAGTCATTACAGCATTAAATGTTCGATACTGGTTTGTTTCACATACTCTTACCCCAATTTTTACATCTTTATTTTGAAGCTGATCGTACCCAGAAATGATTAAGTGTAAATTATGTGATGAACTTTTCAACGGTTCTACTTTATTTACTATAACATTTCCAGTACCTTCATCAGGAATCATTTTCATAGTTAAAGAAATCACTTCCGCAAGTTTAGTATCATCATTCATTGGAATAGAGACTTTACTTGATAGTTCCGAATAAATTTCTTGAACTTTTTTCTTTTTCACTTCTAGTGTGCTTATTGCTTTGTCTAATTCAAACTTTTTAGCACATTCTTCTAATAAAGAACGTACACCAGCAAAGGAGTTAGCAATCATTTTTATTTGTTCTTCCTCCAAAGGATACAGAGGAGGATAATCATTAGGATTAAGATTGTTAGTTTCGTAGAACCAACTTAATCTTAATCTAACAAGCTCTAGCATTTCCTCTTCATTTGGAGGATTTGCTGTCACTTGTCGCTGACCGACCCTATTAGGGATTCCACTTCCCATATGTTTAATTTCCCTCCATGTGTCGCTAATAACACAACAAAGGAGAATCACGTTACTGCATTGAGAATAAATCTGGTCAATGCATCTAGCTATAGTTTGAGCAGGACTATCTCCACTTTCAGTATCAGGTTCAACACTATCTAGTTGGTCAAAGCAAATTACAACAGGTAATGAAGCAACTTTGGCTAGCTTACATATTTGCTGTATCATCCATATGGATTTAGCATCTGATTGCTGGGGTAAACCTAATTCATGAGTACCAAGAGTCTCATCACCTCTTATCCAAGATAAAGCAAGTTGGGCTTCTTTCACAGGTGTTAAGAGAGATAATAGAACTGCTTTAAGGAAATAAAAATCTAGTTGCGGTTGATTTTCTAGAATAGATTCTGCCAAATCATCAAAAAAGCCGAACAAGTCGCTTTTAGCTACATTAGTCTGCTGAATATACTTCTTCAACTGCTTAACTTGAGCAGATTTTTCCAGATAATCCCGATACTTTTCTTCATATTCTGTTCCTTTGAGAGTTAGCATTGCCGCAATAGCTAGCTTTTGCCATTGAGTCGTTTTATGCACGTCTTGGTGATTAAAGCTTTCAGAAAGATAAAAGCGTACATGAGACTGGATTCGATTAGAAGTATTACAGGGAGGTATGTAAGCAAAAACTGCACCTCCTTGTTTTTCAATCTTTTTCCATACTCGATGAATAACGTGGCTCTTACCTGTTCCCCTATCACCTTTAATAGCAATTCCAAGCTGGTTAGAAAACTCTTGCCTAACATCAGAAATTGCCTGTTCTATTGCCAAATCAATATGCTGGTTGAGACTGGAGAGGTCACTCATGACGTGACCCCAAATCTCTGTATCAGCTATTACTGTTTTTTGACTAAAAGGGTTTGGGCTTCGTTTACGTGCCTGCTCAAATAATACATATGGGTCTGTCATGTCTGTTATAGCTTCCTCCATTTTTTCTCAAGATGGTTGGCTAGCGTAAAACAACAGTCCTCTAATTTCATTTTCAATTGAGGCATCCTTCTGTTCTTTTGTTGCTCCACGGTGTTCACCACTTTGGAGATATAGCAACTTTTCTGCTTGCATTTCCATCATCCAATCGTTGAAGTTATGACGATTGACTCGCTCTCCTAAAGCTTCGCGCAAATGCCAAATCGGTACTAGTCCACCGTAAACATGGCCTTTGTCTAACTTCTCAAACAAGTCAAGAATCTCGGACTTAAACTCGTCATAAGATGCAATAGCGCTTTTAACGTTGTTTGTAGATACAGACTTACTAGCTACGGCGCCATTCATTTCACTTATCCACTTTAGGAGTGCATTAGCTGCCCAAGTACCAACAATAGTTCCTTCAAAACGGAAATCTGAACTTCTCAAACCTTTACTCAAAGACTCCAAACCCTCTGGAGTCGCAAGCGAGTAGCCTTTTTTAGAAACGATAATCGCTCCTTCTTTCTCCAGTTCTTTAAATACATCTTGATAATCGGCAATTTTCTTGCCCTTTGTAACAATTCGCCTTGTAACCTCACCTTTTTTTACTTCCTGCCCAGTGGCGCCTAAATCCCACAAAGCAAGAAGAAGACGAGTTTTAGCTTGAACTTCCATACTTTTTGACAACGTGTTTTTTGATGCCATAACTACTGTATTATTTGACACCCTCAGATTATTATAATGAAATATTACTTTGTTTATGTTTAAGTAAATACCCGGAAAATTTCTATCGAGACGATAGTATAAAGCAAATTAAATCAAAATCTTCCTAAAGAAATATGTCACAAGAAATAAGTTGATTATATTGAAGTACTCTGTAAATAGAAAATAATTTTTTTATTTACACAGTTATATAATCATGTAAGAAAACTAGAAAGGGACGGGCGAGGATGCCCATCCCACTCATTGTTTAATGAATAGTTTAGTCAATTTCTAGTATGTAACTTAAACGTATTACTGTTTGACGCTTGAATTACTCGTAAATTACTAAGCAGGTATACTGACGCGCTTAGGATAAGCTATTTAACTAGTAAATCACAGAAATAAAAATAATAAAGAGCTTGAAAAATATCCAAATACAGACCACTGTGTATTCTGCTTAAATAAAACAGGAGCAGTTGGTAAAACATAATACATATTGCTTACTAATAAAAATATCACTATGCCTGATAACAATATTTAAAAAATTATTACTAAGCAGTAATTTGAAAATAAATACGATATATAATATATACATTCTACAAGCTGAGATAAGTATGACTGAATCTGTACAAAAACCGCGCGCGCGTAGAGGAAGAATCTTCCCTAACCTGCAAATTTCACAAGAAGAATTAGCTAGACGCACAGCAGAAGAAGAAGCATTTAGCGAGCGTTGTGAAATAATTTTTCAGAAACTACTGCCTGAACTTATAGACCAATATTATGGCTGGTATATTGCTATAGAACCGGACAGTGGCGATTATTTCATTGATAAAGACAAAGAAACCGCTAGTTTAAAAGCCCGTCAAAAGTACCCAAATGTTATTCACCATATGTTTGGAATTAATGAAACTGGAGTTTCAGGCACGATATGATTCAGGGTGTTTTTGGTGATAGAGGTCAGCTAGTTTTTGAAATAGAGTTAGTTGGAGTCGATGGCTCAAAGTTGCCTGTAGAGGCAATGTTAGATACTGGCTTTACAGGCTTTTTAGCTATGAATAAACAAGATTTAGATTGTTTCAGTTGGATTTATTTACGTCGTGATAAACTCCAAACTGCACAGGGGGAAAGTAAATTTACTATTTATCAAGGTAAAGTACTAATCGATGGACAAGAATATGAAATTCCAGTGTGTGCCAATAATCAACTTACAGAAATATTATTAGGTTCAGAGTGGTTAAAAATATTGCCTTTAACAGTCAATTATTAGGCAGGTATATTAACTTTAGGAGATTAATTAAATAGTAAATTACGAAGGAAATAAAACCTGTCCCGGCGCCAATCTTCGCCTTTAATTCTTCCTAAATAACCAGCGAGCGGTGATGAGAGTTCAACTAACATTTCGTGTAGTTCTTGCGGTTTAATTTTAATTGATGCTCCAGCGACAAAACCATGTAGACCTTCAACACTTGCATGTTCGTAGCCTGTATTTTCCAGGTATCTTTTGACAAGCTGGACTAATTGCGCGCGCAATTTAATATCTTGATTGACTTTATCTATATATTTATTAACTTTCTCGTCAGCTATACCAAAAGGTGCTTGTTGTAAACACTCCTTAAGTTCTAATAAATTAATCGAGTTTTTATAACTGGCTTGTAATTCAACTAGTTTTTGTAAAGTTTCAGGTGTAATTACGTTCATATAGTGTTCAGTAGCTGTTCTTTGTGCGTAAAAAGTTAACTCACCTGCTGCAACAATTAATTTAATCGTAGGTTCGTACTGCGTTTTTCCTAAATGATTCACACCTATTTTGAGAAGCTGTGCAGCTACACCATCAGGAACCTTTTCTGATTTAGTAGCTTTGCACTCACCAACTACTGGGTATGGATATTCGCAGTAAAAATCCATGCCTCCGGCGCCACCTGTTCCTTCAGGGTTTAGTCCAGAACCAGTAAAACCCAGTTTTAACAAGCTTCTACGAACGAGTTTTTCAAAACTGTGTCCATCGCTTGAGTTACCAACTTCTGCAATTTTCCGTATCCAGATTAAATCTGTGTCGTTGGATGCTGCTCTTGTTGGGCGCCTCCAACCTAGAAATATTTGAATATCTTGTTCTAATTGCTTTGCGGCAGAGTTGGTAATCGGTATTAGAGTACCAAGAAATTCTTCTAATTCCTGGTGTAATGGAGGTTGACGCTTTTCGAGTTGCTGCTTACGGATAGCAAAAGTATTATCGCTCAACACTGGGTTTGCTTCTGGAACTGTGAGTGAGTTAGGTAGACCAATAAATTTTCCTAACTTTTCCTTTTGACCAAGATTAGCAGGTACATCTAGAGGTTGCGGCAACTGGTAAACGCGCAGGTAAGCTAAGAAGATGTGCTGACGTTGTTCAAGTAGCTCTTGTAATGTTGCGGGCGCCCAGATAGTTAACTTTGATAAAACATCTACTTGTGCTGTGCTATCAAGGATTTCACAACACTCGCAGCGCGCCATTGCTTTAACTTGAACTGTTTCATCCACTAACAGAGGAAGTTGTAACTGTTCGGTTTGTGTAAGCAAGCTGAGTTGACGAGGTTGAAGTAAAGTACCTTGGTGAGTTACAGCATTGTTTGCCACAGGTAAGAAACTCGCGCGGTAGTACTTCTCATAGGAAAGCTGACTTGCTGTATTTACTGGATAAAGAGCAAATACCTGTCCGGGACGAAGAAACATCCGAGGTAAAGCAACAATTTGGCGCCCTTGAATTAAAGCTTCAATATCAGGAGTGGGTAGACATAAAGCTGCTGAAATAGAAAAATTCTGACCCATAGTTATTTAGCCACTAATTCAAGGTCGATTTTATCTAATAAATAATGATTAGTTTGAGGAATCCTTATTGGTAATTCATCATTTGTTAAATTATTAGGTTCTTGTCCAGACGGGTCACTTAAAATCTCTCGAATAAGAGGATTATTAAAAGCAAGCTTATTTTTATCAATGTAATCAAAAATCTCCTCCTTTGTTAGTTCATAATTTTCACAAGCATAAACATAGTAAACAGAAGATATAGCAAGAAGTGATTTAATATCTTCCCTTTGCAGCATTACCCACTCGCCACCTTGTTCCTTCAATAATTTTTGCAAACATTCCCTAGCTATTTTTGCTGTTGGACTAATTGTTTTTGAACGAATTATACATCCGCGAGTGAGGTCAAACTTTTTATAGTCGATTAATCGTTTTAATGCAGCTCCTATATATTTACTTCCTGATTGTTGAATAACATCTACACCAATTTTGATATTGCCTTGATTACAAACTACTTTGAAGTCAATATATTGTTCTGCTGCACTAGCTTTAACTTCTTCCACATTATCAATTGTTACGCCTTCTAAAGTTTTTCCTACTAAGCTAATAAAAGCAAGATAAAGGGCATTAGAAATTACCACTTCATCTTCCATCAAAGAATCAACATTAGCTTCAATACTTTTTAACTCATTTTGAAAATATATATCAACACGGTTAGATATAACAGATACAGTTTTTTCTTCAGATATAGCAAAATTATCTGCACACCATTTTAATACAGACCTAACTGTTGGCTTACTTTTACCAAACTCTCTGAGTTTATTTTCCTGAAATGGGTATAATAAATGTGGTGGAACTACTTGATTATCTTGATAAAAATCCTGTAGCCATTGTTTCACAATAGCGACAACATCATCTGAATTAAGATAATTAAGCGTAATAGGTTGCCTGTTAGATTGCTCACTTACCAATCTATCTATAACAGCTTCTACCTGGGGTAAAGCTCGAATTTGCTCGTTCCAAGTATTGGGATACATTGCTAGTAACAAAACACCTCGTTTGAGGTTGTTATATAAATCTTTGGTCATACCAGCTACTAATTGAGCGGTAGAAAAACCCATTTCGTTGACTTCTGTAGTATCCAACTCATCAAAGCAAATAACAGGAATACAGTAATCACTAATAATATCTAGTACTTGACGGATATTAGTGAGCGCTTCTGCTTCTCTATCCTCCGTTTTTGGACTTGGCAAACCCATTTCTTCAGCTTGGGTTTGAGTCAATTCTAGACCAGATAACCAGTAGTTTGCGTAGCTATTATGAACTGGCGATAATGTCCATATAATAGCCCTGATAATATAAGGATTAGTAATTTCTGGTTTTTTTTGCAAGACATATTGAGTTAAAGTATCAACAATTTTGTGAGAATATTGACTTAACCACGCAGGAAAAGATTGTATATATTGCTGAGGCGTATGATTTTTATTCTGCGATTCGTTAATTAAAGCTGTGGCAATCTTTTGCCATTGCATTATATTCTGATTATCAATAACTCTAAGGCTGGCAGCAACAGACTGAAGAAATTGATACTTAAGCTGATTTAAATTGTCGTACTTACTCATGTAGACAAATAGTGTATCCTCTTCAGCCCGCAATTGTTTACGAATTCTACTAATTATATGGCTTTTACCAAGACCCTTTTCTGCTGTAATAGTAATACCAACAGTTTCACGTTGACCTTGACGTACTTTTGCCACAGCATCAAAAACAGCATTCGATGCGTGAACATTTACTGAAGGCACATCAGGAAAACTTTTTCCCCATATTTGCTGAGGTCTTACAACAATATGTCCAGCAAAAGGATTTTTGTTAGTAATCAATTCTTCAATTAAGCTTGTGGCGCTAGTCATAACTATATTTTGTCCAGATTAGTAGCTGTTGGTTAAAGTTTTCTCGCGTAGCAGCGTAAACCATCTAATTCTGTGGTGATGGAATCTTCAATCTTGTCAGGGGCGCTATCCTCTACACTTCCACCTTGTAGTTGTAAAATATCGTTAGCTTGCATTTCCAGCAGCCACTCACTGAAATTAGAGCGGATTACTTGTTCGCCAATTGATCTACGAATTCGATAAATTGGCACTAAATGATTGAGGTTGTAATCGCGGTTGAGTTGTTCGTAGACATCTAGAGCTACTTGTTTGAACTCGTCATAAGATTTAATCTCGCTCTTCTTACCATTCCCATTTACGGATATAGATGTTACAACTGGCGCCCTGCCACTTTCACTTATCCACTTTAGCAATGCATTCGCTGTCCAAGTTCCTACAGTGTTACCTTCAAACTTCAAAGCAGCACTTTTTAATCCTTCGCTTAACGCTTCCAAACCTTCTGGCACCACTAAAGAATAGCCGTTTTTAGAAATTACTAGCGCGCCTTCCTTCTCTAACTGGGTAATGACTTCTTGATAATCTGCAACTTTTTTACCCCTGGAAACAATTCGTTTGGTCAATTCGCCGCGCTTCACTTCCCGTGTGGCGCCTCCTAAGTCCCACAAACTGAGTAAAAGGCGAGTTTTGACTTGGTTTTCTGTTGTTTTTAAAGCGATTTTAGCTGGCGCCATAACAATATATATATCTACTATCAGCACCAGTATAGTTTTTAATAATTTTTTCAACGGTTGGGAAAATACTGAAAAATTATGTTTTTAATAATGTTTAAATTTAAGTAAATTTACTGCCTTAAGTTAAACTCTTGTGGGATGGGCATCCTTGCTCGTCCCTAAAAATATACAGACAAAAGGCAATCAATAAAAATACTTGTTATATCAGCTTCCTGTTTATGCTGGTGATTATATTATAGAAGTTTTGTTAGGTTCATTCTGGTTAAAAATTTTGCTTTTAACAGTTAATTATCAAGCAGGTATAGAAATACTAAATTGTTTTTAAAAAAATCTAAGTATATGTAAGGTGGACAGTGTTCATTATATCAGGCTTCTGGTGGGCAGTGCCCACCTTACGTAGTATTTCAAAAATATATTGGTAGTTTAAAACTAACGTGTGTATTTCAGACTCTCCATTTTACCTAAGAATTTCTCTGTGAAAATGCTCATAACAGTTCGCTTGCGAACGTTAATATTAGCACTCAAAGACATTCCCGATTGTAAAGGTACTTCTGTGCCATTAACTCGAATCGATTGTTTTTCTAAGCGAATTTCTGCTGGGAAACGATAATTTGGATGGATTTGATCTGGAGGTAAGGCATCAGAACCAATCCGAATCAATTTACCTTTGATATCACTAAATTCTGTATAGGGAAAAGAATCAAGACGCACATCGACGGGCATTCCCGTTTTCACAAAACCAATATCGTTGTTAGTAATGAAAACTTGGGCTACTAAATTTTCTGCTGGCACTATTTTAAGAATAGATTCACTGGTGTTGTAAACGTAACCCTGACCGCGCGGCTTTAAGTCAAATACAATACCATCATGCGGCGCCCTCAGTTCTTGGTATTTCAGATTTAAGGTGAGTTCGCTAATTTGACTGTCAATTTCCTGAATATTTTTATTGTTTTCAATAACGACTTTAGTAAGTTGACTATCGATATCCGCAATCTGCTTTTCGTTTTCGGCGATTTTACTAAGTAATTCTTCTTTAATAATTGCGCTTGCGTTTTGTAATTTCTTTTGTGCTTGGACAATTGCTAGTCGTATGCGCTCTGCTTCTTGCTCCAGACGGTTAACTTCAGCTTGACTAGTATTGGCTGCTTGTCGTCGTTCTAGATAAGGTAAACGGGCAAACGCACCTTCTTTAACCAAAGTTTCTATGTTATTAGCAATCTCCAAATTTGTTGCAAGACTACCCCGAACATTAGTCAGTTGGACTTGTACTTGATTTAACTGTCGAGTTAATTGTTCCACATCTAGACGCACAGCAGCAATGCGCGAGTCTGTCTCTAATTGTCTATTAAGTAAGCGTTGTCGTAACTGGGGATTGAGTTCTTGGATAGCGTTACCACCATTCAATTGTGTACGGTAAAGTTGAATTTCCTGCACCAAAGCGGCACGATTTTTTGTTAGCGATACTATCTCAGGCGAACTTTGGAATTGCTTCAATGTGGAATTAGCTGTTGGTAATTGCAATTCTTGACGGTAAAATTGATTTTCACGCATCAAGCTCGCGCGCACCTGTTGTAAAGACCTTAATTTCGCAAGTCCAACTGTACGGTCAAAACTGACTAAAACATCGCCTTTTTTAACCCTTTGTCCTTCCTGCACATGAATATTAGCAACGACTCCTCCCACTGGAGCTTGGATTTCTTTTACAGAACCTTTAGGCTCAAGTTTGCCGATGACTGGCACAGATTCATCGATAGTAGCAGTACAAGCCCAAATCACCGCAAAACTGGTGACACCAACGATACTCCAAATAATCGCATGTGACCAAGCGCGCGGTTGTTTTAAGATGACGGGTCGGTCGAACTCCTCTGTCTCGTGAGGTAAACCAATTCCCGAACTGAAAATACCGGAGTCACCTTGTAAAAGCAGTTGCCATTGACGTTTTGAATTTGGCAAACGCTTCCAAATATATAAAATTCCCCCAACAGCAAACAAGAACAAAAAACCACCCATCGGCAACAGCATTTGCACTTTTATTGGAAGAATATTCTCCCTATTTACCTGACTCTGAGCATTTTGATCATAGTTAGGTGACAGCAACTCCGTATCAATCCTTTCTGGTTCGCTAACCCTACTATTCAAATCAGATTTTGCTTGAGTTGTAATCTCCTGATGACGAATTTGTTGGCAATGACGAGTATCTGTTAGAGAAACATTAGCTGGTGCTTGATAATTTTGTGTACAAGCAAGCATTAACAAAGATAAATCAGGCATAATTCCATTTCCCGTATAATCGTAAAAACGGACACAACACTACTGCTTCATGTCATTAATTCTGACGGTATATTTTTTACCACGGAGACACAGAGGACACAGAGTGAGGAGTTAAGAGAGTTATATGTTGGCGCCCACTCCCCAAATTTAATGACATGGAATAATACTGCTCGGTGTCAAAAGTTTTGGTGTGTCAGTTAGCAACGGATGTAGCGGATGTAACGGATGATTTATTTGATACAAACAAGATTTTATTTTGCGGCGCCTCTAACAACGAATCAACTATCCGTTACATCCGTTTCACATCCGTTGCCAACCTACCCCTTAAAATTAATGACATGGAATAATACTGCTCGGTGTCATAAAATTTGGGGGGTTAATTTGCAACGGATACTCGCAATAACATATGAGTGATTTGATACAAACAAGATTTTATTTTGTGGTGCCGAATCAAATGAATCAACTATCCGTTACATCCGTTCATCATCCGTTACCAACCTACTCTCCAAATTTAATGACATGGAATACTAATTAAAACTGCGACTCTTGTTGTTGATAAAGACAGTAATAACGTCCTCTCATTGCCATAAGTTCTTTGTGAGTTCCGATTTCAGCTATCGCACCCCGATCCATAATGATGATGACATCAGCATTTCTGACAGTATTCAGGCGATGGGTGATAAAAAAGACTGTTTTATTGTGGAAAACTTCCATGAGATTACGGCATACTTCTTGCTCAAGCTGGTAATCTAAAGCACTTGTAGCTTCATCGAGAATTAATAATTGAGGATTTTGTAACACTGTACGCGCGATTGCAATGCGTTGTCGTTGTCCACCGGAAAGTGCAGAACCGCGTTCGCCGACAATAGTGTTGTAACCGTTAGGTAGTGCCATAATAAAATCATGTGCAGCAGCAGCTTTGGCAGCAGCAATAATTTCTTCGGTAGAGGCTTCTGGGCAAATTAGGGCAATATTATCTTGAATTGTTCCTTCAAACAGGAGGGTATCTTGTAGCACTATCCCAATTTGGCGCCGTAGAGAATTTAACTCTACTTTCTTGATATCGTAGCCATCTATTTGGATTTGCCCTGATAAAGGTTCGTAGAGTCTAGGTAATAATTTTGTCAACGTACTTTTACCAGAACCACTTTGTCCCACGATACCAACAAAGGTGCCGACGGGGATATCTAGATTGATATTAAGCAGTTGTAAGGTATCGTCGGGGTTAAAACCAAAGGAAACATTGGTGTATTTGACTGCTCCTTGAATTTGCGGTAGTGGAATATTATTTTTATCACTTGGTTGGACTTCCGGCGCCGAATTTAAGATGTCACTCAAACGTTCGATAGACAATGCCACTTCTTGAAAGTTTTGTGATAATTGCATTAAACGCAGTAAGGGACTGGTAACGTAACCAGCAATGATACGAAAGGCAATCAGTTGTCCAACACTAAGTTGATTAGAGATGACTAAATGCGCTCCTACCCAAAGTAGTACAAAGCTAGAAAATTGATTTAAAAAGCTGCTAATAGAGTTTGCAGTGCTGGCAGTCAGTACATTTTTAAAGCCAGCGCTGATATAACGGGTATAGCGGTCGCGCCATTGCCAGCGAGATTTTAACTCGATATTTTGTGCCTTAACGGTTTGAATACCAGTAAGTACCTCTACAAGATAGGATTGGGCATCGGCGTAACGTTCGGCTTTTTTGCGTAATTGTCGTTGGACAAGGGGTACGACAAAACTTGTCAGAACTGCAAATAAGGGTACAGTCGCAAGAGCAACCAATGTCAGCACCCAGCTATAAAACAGCATGACCCCGATATAAATTACCGAAAATAGGGCATCTAGTACTACTGTTAGGGCTGTACCTGTCAGAAATTGTCGAATATTTTCTAGTTCATTAATTCGTCCTGCTAATTCTCCGACACGACGACGCTCAAAATAATTTAAGGGCAGTCGCAAAAGATGCTCAATTACTTCTGTCCCTAAGCGAATATCAATTCGGTTAGTAGTGTCAGCAAACAAATAGGTACGTAAACTCGTTAAAATGGCTTCAAATACGCCAATTATGAGTAAGAAAATCCCTAGAATATCCAAAGTATCCAAGCTTTTTTGGATTAAGACGGTATCGATGATGATTTGGGTGATAATCGGATTGGCTAGCCCAAATATTTGGACAAAAAACGAAGCCACGAAAACTTCTACCAATGCCAAACGGTATTTAGAGACAGCAGGTAGAAACCATCTCAGACTAAATTTTTCTGGACGTTCTTCTGCTCCCTTTTCCACCATCAATACTTGTCCTACCTGTCCCCAAATTTGGGCAAACTCGGCGACAGAATATTCAGAGATTCCGGTTTCTGGAACTGCAACTACAATTAAGCGCTCTGTAATTTTATACAGCAGGGCTAAACTATCTTGCCAATAAATCAGCGCTGGAGCATTTATACGGTTGATGACATGGGCTGGAACTTTGACTAATTGCGCTTGCAAACCCATCATTTCCACTACTGCTCCCGCTACTTGTAAGGAAATCTGTGAGTTAGATTTCAATTGATTTGTTAATACTTTGCGGATTAAATCGCGGCGAAATTCACCCCCCAATATACGATGCAACATTTGGAAACAGGCTAACGGAGCATCAATTGTGCCTTTTCCCGATATAAATATAGTTTGGGCTGGTATGAAGCTATCAACAGTTGGGAGGAGTGGATATTCTGGCGCCTCTTTAATTTCTAATGGCGCCGACAAAGGATTTTCATCTTTCAAATTCTTGGGAATACCCCAAGGAATACCAAGCAAACGGACGGCAGTTTTACAGTGTCCAATATTATGAACTTCTTCAAGCGATAAGCGACTGCCAACAGGAAGTTTATCGATACTGCCAGCACTAATTAACCATAAAAGGTCAGTGTCCAACTGCTGGTAATTTACTTTTCCGGGAGGTAAATTCACCACAATAGTCTGCTGCCAAACTTGACGTGTTAATTCTTTTAAATCCGTGGCGCCCGAAGCTTGACGTTGCATTTCCAAACTCAAAAGTTCAAACACTTCTGTAATATGGGGACGTGCTAGCACTTGTGCAAACTCTGGAAATTTGTCCATCAACTGCGAAAATTCAGCAGCTTCTAGAGCAATTGCAATGACTTCACTCGAAGCAATAACAGTTTCACAACTAATACCACGAACTAAGCTTAACCAACCGAGGAACTCGCATGAATCGACTACAGTCAGACTAACTTGTGACTCTAGCCGTTGGTCATAGCCTAGCACGCGCGCACTTCCTTGATAGATTACCATTACTTGTGCTGGCATTCTTTCCCTAACCAACATCCACTGCCCAGTACGATATTGTAAAAGTTTACAGTTAAGGGCAACTTTTTCTATACAAGCAGTTGGAAGTTTGGTAAAAGGGGGAATATCAGCTAAGAATGCGATAATTTCGTTTTGGGTGATAACTGGCTTCATGCCACGAGATACTCCAAGCAACAGCTAGCAGATTTTAAGCGCGTTTGAATTTCTTGTTGTATCCAGGTTTCAAATAGTTCGTTTAGTAAATACTGCTGCATCGCTTCATCTAATTGTGCAGGTAGTAATTTTTCTAAGCGAATAATTACATACCACTGGCTAATTACGCGCGGTTCCCAAATTTGATTCGGTTGACTGACAGAAAGAATTTTCCGAATTGCTGGATGCGGTTGAGACAAGGGAACTGGACCCAAAACTCCCCCAGTAGCCGCTTCTGCACCTTGGGAATACTGCTGGGCTATGCTAGCAAAAGATTGTTCTCCTTCTACAATCCGAAAATATAGCTCCTGGGCTAAACCTTCGTCTGGAGTGCGAATTAAGGAATACACAACCTGGTCTAGGTCTGCTTTACGTTGCAAAAAATAAGCCTCTAGTTTGTTGCCCCACATCGCGCGCTGAAATTTCTGAATCAGTACCGGACGTATTGCTAACTCCTGCATCATTGTCTCAGTCAAGTGATGAGTAAGCAACCATGCCTGTTGTTCCTCAACAGATGTAAGTTGATAGTCTTGACAAAACTGAGTAATTGCTGCTTTCTTTTCTGCGGCAGTGCAAGAAAAACCTGCGAGCGCTTCGTCTATCACTTTGGCACGTAATACCTGGGGTAACAACTGGTAACGATGCAACAAAGACAGCAATTCTTCTGCCTGAAGCATTTCGTTACCCATTTGTAAGGTTGGCGTTTTCATAAGTACTGACTAGCACGTTCGTCATTTTAGGGTTCGGGCATTGAGCGCCCCTATTCTCTTAATAGTTTCGAGTTTTTTTTACGGTATCCGGAATCTTTCTAATAAGTCTTTGTAAATTTTGTTGCTTAACGCTTTGTAGACGTAGCTAAAACTTTACATTATATACTGCCACAAAACTGCAATAAAACACATTTTAAAAAAAATTTTGCTTCATTAATCCGTAAAAATATAAAAAAAATTAGTTAAAAATTATACATAAATAATAAATTTTTACTACCTGTGCTATACGAATATTATTTAGTAATAATCCTTATATATCCTACAAAAATTGCGTTTTACAAATTTTTGGCTTGCAAATTAAATTGAAAAATTTATGTATAAATTGTATTTTGACTACCTTGTGACGGTTTATTAACTTACACAAGGTAGGTGTTACTAAAGCTACTGTATCTTTTATCGTAAGGATAAGCCGCTGGTTCAAGCACGTACCTCTTGTACCTTTTAAGCTACAAGTTTTTGATTCAAATGCCTGCATATGCAGGCGGATTATCAGGACATCCTCTCAATTATTTAGCGCAGAAGCGCGATACCAGACTTTCACATTCCAAGTACATCATTTACACTCAAGTTTCACTACCGAAAGCGTGCCTTGTCCAGATTGGTTTTTTATACCAAAAGTTGCAGTGGAAGTGTGTTCCCTGCTCGGTTCATGTGAGTAAATATTTTACGAGGACATATTTATGGCATCGGATAATGCAACCTTTGAACAACAAGTTCTGGAATTAACTAACCAAGAGCGAGTCAAGTCTGGTTTAGCACCATTGAAAGCGAATGCAGAATTGAACTATGCTGCCGACGAATATGCGGAACTGATGTCTCAAAACCGCTACTTTAGTCATACTGGACCCGATGGCTCAAAACCGTGGGATAGAGCGGCATCTGTTGGTTTTGAAGCCCAAACGATGGGAGAGAATATCGCTGCTGGTCAAAAAACACCGCAAGACGTGGTGCAAGCATGGATGAACAGTCCAGGACACCGCGCGAATATTCTTCGTCCTTCCTTTACACAACTTGGTGTGGGATTTGATAACAACTATTGGGTGCAAGACTTTGGCAGTGACGACCGTAACCCTGCAAGTAATATACCAGGCGCCACATCTAATTCGGAGTCTCAACCAGAACAACCAGTGCCACAACCGACACCAAATCCTACACAATCTGCACCTACTGGTAATACCACTCCCACCAATTCAGAAGCTAATAATGGCGCCTTTGAACAACAAGTTCTGGAATTAACTAACCAAGAGCGAGTCAAGTCTGGTTTAGCACCATTGAAAGCGAATGCAGAATTGAACTATGCTGCCGACGAATATGCAGAACTGATGTCTCAAAACCGCTACTTTAGTCATACTGGACCCGATGGCTCAAAACCGTGGGATAGAGCGGCATCTGTTGGTTTTGAAGCCCAAACGATGGGAGAGAACATCGCTGCTGGTCAAAAAACACCACAAGACGTGGTGCAAGCATGGATGAACAGTCCAGGACACCGCGCGAATATTCTCAATCCCTCCTTTACACAACTTGGTGTGGGATTTGATAACAACTATTGGGTGCAAGACTTTGGCAGTGACGACCGCAATCCCGCAAGCAATATCCCACAAGCTAGTGCTAACACTGTGAAAGGAGTTGTTAAAGACACTACGGTTGCGACAGAGGATGATATCTTGACTGGTAGTAAAGGTAATGCTCGCCCGCTTGACAGCTTTGGACAAGATAAATTATTTGCTAGTGCCGGACGCGATCAGTTTATCAATCGGAACATGCAAGACAAAGGAGATACAATTGCTAATTTTAAACCCAATGAAGATACGCTCGACTTGCGTGGCATTGTAACTGGCTCGTCTGGTCGCAGTTCCAATAAATTCTCTGATTATCTGCAACCAGACCAAGTTGGTGCTGATACAGTTTTGCGCCTAGACGCAGATGGTAAAGGAAATAAGAGCGGACTCGATAAACTTCTTGTTTTAGACAAAGTTGATGCCTCTCGCTTCAGTGCAAACAACTGTATCGTCTAATTCTTAAGCATCTACACCTTCCCTCTGGTTTAATGTGAACAAGTTCATGCACAGTTTTTCCTAGTAAACGGCTAAATATCCACAGATTTAGTTAATCTGTGGTTTTTTTACCACTGTTTGCGTAATCGAAAATGATTTTTAAAAACAGAGGTGCCTCTGGTTTAGAGTTAATGCAGCAGGTTGACAGAAATTTTGCACTCTAATTGTTACTGTGCAGGCATTAAGGGACGGGGCAATATGGGTGCCCATCCGACTCATTATCTAATCAATATAGTAATCCGTTCAGGAGTTGTAAAAATTCTACTTACTGTGAGAAGCTTATGTACAGGCGCCACCTTCACAGTTACTACCCCAAATTTTAGAATTTTTGGGGTTGTAAAATTTGTTTCTGCTCCTTGCTACTCCCATGAATGAAATATTTTTTTGAGAACGATTCAAAAATAATATTACCCTCGTTTTGATAGACTAATTTAAACAAACAAAAATATTAAACATTAATTAATTTCTTCCGTGCAATATCATCCAAAATATTCGTAACTAATTGTTGAGTATTCAAATCAGCAGACCTCAACATATCCTGATATAAAAAACGAGTTGACTCATCATTAAATATTCTATAATGTATAATCTCCGTCCAATCTGGAGCAGAAACAACTAGCTTATCTACAATATTAAGAAGCGCTTGAAGCTGCTCTCTCGCATCAAAAGACTCTAAAAAGTGGACAAGACCCCACATTACTTCTTTATGTTCACAATTATCATCTAAAACTAGATGAAGTTCTTCTAAATCCACATCAGCCGTATTTTCAGCTAACTTAGTTAAAGCATTATCAAAAGCCAAAACTTCTTCTCTTGAATGCATCAACTTCGACGCTTTTAAAGTAGATATTAAACCATTACTGCTCATATTTTAATCCTTTACTTGTTAAAAATAATTCCCCACAAAGCTTTATTCTGCTCGATAACAAGCCGCAAGCTATGCTTTATTTGTAGCGTATATAGTCCTTGATTGTAGTAAATTGACCGTACATCCCAAACCTCGCGAGCTAAAGCCTGTCTTGGTGATATACTCAAATCAGGAGACTGACCATAAGATAACGTTAATCTATGGCGTCCGCCAACCCCCGGAGAATAATGTTCCATCATGATAGCAATGCCCTTATCCTTTGTGTAGCCAGGGACTTTAAAAAGCATAAACGCATTTGATGGTATGTGATGTGGTGTCAAGTTATCACCCCTACGTCCTCTTTTAAGTAAATCGCCATAAGAACCAACAGCACCCTCTCCAGGGAGTAACGAACTTGACATAATTTTAAATTCCACGCACGTCTTTATTATAGGAGTGAAAAGATAAAAATATAAATTGTATCGAAATATGGTTCTTGCGTACTTAACGTGCTAAATTATTTTAAAAATAAGCTTTAAATCTTTACGTTGCCTATGTTACAGCCATTATTGACTGCGATTCGATATTATGGCTGGAATTAAAACTATAAGTACTTGTAAGGCTCGATTTTAAACGAAAGTTATCGACTTTAATTAAAAATTTAGAACGCTAATTACGAAAGAACCCTTAATACATTAGCTCTAGTTGATTATTTTATGTGTAATTTTGATATTTTTTTATCCTGTTTCAATTATGTACTGAGAGTATTGTTGTGAGCTAAATTTGTATTTAATAAGGGTTATAGAACTTTTTAATGACCATTGTAAATGATGATTTTGATGAATTGATAGTAAATTTTATACTCGTACAATGCTGAATAATAATCGGGTAAGCGATATATTCTGTATTAAATATACTAAGCTTGGCAATAGGTAAATGATTGATTTAAGTTTAACGTCAGAACAGCAGTTGTTGAAACAAACAGCGCGCGATTTTGCTTTGAATGATGTTCACCCAATAGTTGAAAAGATTGATTCAACCAATTCTTATGTCGAACCTTGGGATTTGTGTAAAAGCTTCTTTTCCAAAGGTGTTGATTTAGGATTCACTCAGTTGTTACTTCCTACTGAGTACGGTGGTAAAGGTGGGAAGTGCGTAGATTTGGTTTTGGTTTTAGAGGAACTTGGCGCCGTTGATGTCAGTGTTGCTTCTTCTTACTTTAATCTTACTGCTGCGATGGCACTTTTTATTAGCAGGGCTGGAACAGAGGAACAAAAAGAGCGTATATTATCTAAATTCACGAAGTCTGAGCCTTTTTTATTTAGTGCCGCAGAAAGTGAACCAAATGTGGCTACATCAGATATGTTTTGCCCGATACCTGATGCCAAAATTGGCATGAAAACGTTAGCGCTGCGGGAAGGGGATACATATATTCTCAAGGGTGAGAAGTCGTCGATAGTTACAAATGGTGGTATTGCCGATGGATATTTTATTATCGCGCGCACTGAAGAAGATAAACCACTACGAGATAGTCTTTCATTGTTCTACGTTGAAGCTGACACGAAGGGTTTAAAATTTGGTGAACGCACGTCGCTTATTGGTTGGAAACCTTCGCATCACGCAGCTATCTATCTTGATAATATACGAGTACATGAAAAAAACCTGATTGGGAAAGAGGGACAAGCGGCAGAATTATTAATGTTGCTTCCAGAAGTTGCTATTGGACTTGCTGCTTCCTATGTAGGTTTAGCGCGCGCTGCATATGAGTACGCTGTCGATTATGCTAAAAAACGGGTAAGTTGGGGTCGTCCGATTATCGAACATCAAGCTGTTGCTTTGAAATTAGCTGATATGATGGTGAACACCCAAGCTGCAAGATTAATGGTATGGGATGCAGCTAACTGTTCAGACACCAATCCTTTTCTTGCCGCAACAGTAAAGGCGCCTTCTGCTAAAACTTTTGCTGTAGATGTTGCAATTAAAAACGCACAGACTGCACTAGAAATTCTTGGTGGCTATGGAACTACTACCGAGTCGAAAGCAGGTAAGTTTGTTAATGATGCAATGATTGGCTATTCTTGTGATTTTACACGCGAAATACTGCGTCTTGGTCTTGTTATGTCAATGTAAACACACAATTCAAGCACTGTTTCTCCCCTTTGTGCCCTTTGTGTTCTTCGTGGTTTATCTTTTTAAAGAACCACAAAGGCACAAAGGACACAAAGAAAGAGAAGAAAGAGAAGAAAGAAAAGAAAAAGATACTTGTGTGTACACGTAGCCCAAATCATCGGGGGGTTAGGGGGGATCAAACCTTATTCACTCGCAACTGTCCACAAGCTGCATCAGCTTCTAAACCGCGCGAGTAACGAACGCTAACAGCGATATGCTTGTCTTTAAGGACTTTTACAAAATTGTTGATACGCTCGGTTTTTGGACGTTGATAATCTACTTCGCTAATTGGGTTATAAGGTATTAAGTTTACATGGCTTTGAAATCCACGCAGGCGCCTTGATAGTTCCAATGCGTGTTCGGGTAAGTCATTTACTTCCGCAAGTAATATATATTCAAATGTGGCTCGGCGCCCAGTAATTTCTACATACTCGCGGCACTCAGCAAGTAAATCCTCAATGGGGTATGAATTGGCACTAGGAATAAGTTGTGTACGAAGTGCTTGGTTGGGAGCATGTAAACTTACTGCTAAAGTAACTTGGAGATTATTTTGAGCAAATTGGCGAATACGGTTACGAATACCGACTGTTGATACTGTAAGGTTACGCTGTCCGATACCAATATCTTTGTTGATGCAATGAATGGCGCCTAAAACATTGTCTATATTTAACAGCGGTTCACCCATTCCCATAAACACAATATTGCTAACACGACGCTGAAAGTCTTCTTGTACAGTTAAAACTTGGTCAACAATTTCGGAACGTGTAAGGTTACGTTTAAATCCACCTTTACCTGTAGCACAAAAGTCACATGCCATAGGACAACCCACCTGAGTTGATACGCACACCGTGAGACGATTATCGGTAGGTATACCAACAGTTTCAACTATTTGTCCGTCGTCTAGTCGCAGTAGATATTTAATTGTGCCATCCGAAGCTACCGAACGGTAATGCTCTGTAGAACGTCCAATTGGAATATTAATTAGTTGCGCGCGCCATTGTTTAGGAAACGCCGATATATCAGCTAGCGAACGTACACCTTTATTATAAATCCAGTCATGCAACTGCTTACCACGAAATGCAGGTTGCCCCTCAGTAAGCACCCAAGCAGTCAACTCGTCATTTGAGGCGCCGAGTAATGGTGGGATAGATATTGTAGGTTTTGGTTGTTCTTGGGTAGAACCGTTTACTACAGGTAAAGCAGGAGAGACAGACATGACAAGTCACTATTTAACACGTTGCATATCCTATCCTAGAACTTTTTGCACAAAATGGTTGGGATTTTGATGATAAACTCTGCCCCGTGCCCAGGTCTTGAAATACAGTCAAGTTGACCATGATGTTTATCAACTACAATTTGATAACAAATAAATAATCCTAAGCCTGTTCCTTGACCAACGGGTTTAGTTGTAAAAAACGGGTCAAACACTTTCTTGAGCAATTTCTCATCGATTCCGATTCCGTTGTCTTTTATACTGATGCAAACTAAGTTATTATCCAACCAAGTCCTGATCACAATTTTAGCTGATTCTAAACATATATTATTTTGTAATACATCAATTGCATTGGTAATGATATTGAGAAATACCTGATTTAACTCTCCAGCATAGCATTCAATTAATGGTAAATCACTATAAATTTTAATTACTTCAATACGAGAATATTTTGATGATTTTTCTAATCTATGTGATAAAATAAGTAAGGTAATATCTATACTTTCATGAACATCAACAGTTTTTATTTCAGCTTCATCAAGACGCGAGAAAGTTCTTAGCGATATCACAATATCGCGTATTCTAATCGCTCCTGATTTCATAGAAGACAAAATTTTAAATAAATCCTGAATAATATATTCTAAATCTAACTCTTCTGTAAATGCTTCAATCTCTGGGTGCGAGGAAAAACACTTTTGATATAAGGAAAGTAAACTAAGTAAAGATTGTATATATTCTTCTATATAGTTGACATTACCTTGAATGAAATTAACTGGATTATTAATTTCATGAGCAATCCCAGCTACTAGTTGACCAAGACTTGACATTTTCTCAGTTTGAATTAGCTGTGATTGAGTTCTTTGTAATTCTAATAAATACTGTTTTAATTCCTCTTGTTTTTGAGTTAGTTCAACAGTCAGCTTTTTTGCATCTTCCAAAGCTGTATTTTGAGCTTGTAGCAAAAATAAAAAGTCAATAATTGGGTCATGGATTGCAAAATCTTTAAGCTTCAAACCAAATTTAGAAAGTGCATTCGTTTCTGTAACCCAAACCGAACATAGAAAAAAAATGATACCTTGTTCTTGGTCAGGAATCATTTGCCCCTTTAGCTGTATTCCATTATGTAATGATTCAAGCAAAAATAATGAACGCGACTGCCTGTTAATGCTAGCAAAATCAGGCGCCCCTTTCATTGTGGGACGTATAATTTTGAAATGTTGCTCCAAAAAGTGCCCAATCATATTTTCTGGATGAATACGCAGCAACACTTCTCCAACCTGCAAAATTTTGCATTCGCTGTCAAAAATAATATGGAATGGAAAGCTGCGTGCAAACAGTTCTGGCGCAAAGCTAAAAGCTGGAACAATCATGCTACTAGTAATATTAGTTAGGCTTGTACTCAATCAGAAAAGCGTCATGTTCCGAACCTTGTTCACGACTTTGAGTTTGAGTAACCTTTACCTCAGTATCAAATTTTTGCCCCAAACCCTTGACTAATCCCGTAACCATCGGCGCCAGTCCAGAGCGACTAGAATGATAGTGTAATTCGAGTTGATTTTGTTTGACTTCGTGACACTCAAACGATGGAGGTACAAGTTTAGGAAAATTTATCCCTACACGCGCGTGCAGTTCATCCAAGTTTCCCAAAAATTCAGGTAGATTGTCTCCACCCATATCCATCATCTCACCATAACCTTCTTTACCTGTATAACTTACCCAGAACTCACCAAAAGCTTGCATCACTTCCGCAGTAGATATACCTAACACTTGACTAGCTGCAACTACTAAGCGATGCGTTAAATCATCTGGATAAGCTTCCATACTCAAAAAAGTATCTGTCTGAATTTCTGCTTTTTGCTTTATTTGCCCCCAAGTTTCTTCACCAAAACGGCTACATACCAATTCTTGAATAGCTTTGTTAACCAACCCGTACATATATTTATCCTGAAGTATTTTATCCCTACACTTCAGGATTCCCAGATTGGTAACAAAACAAACATTAACGAGAATGCATTATATCAACCAAAAGTAGAACCATTCCAGCCCCACATATAACCTTTAGCATCAGCAAATTCGATATATATACGGTTCTTCGGCACTCCCAGAGCTTGGTTAATTTCTTGACAAAAATCTTGGCTCATTGCCTGTGTTAGCTCTGATTTCATGGCGCCGACACTCTTAATTTCTATATAACAAGCAGGCTCAGTATTTCCCGCAAACGTCATAGACACATCAGGCTCAAAAGCAGTCATAACATAAGATTCAGGTTTCCCTGTATGTTTTGCCAGTTTTGCCGAAAGACCTTTGAGCATCGTTTCAACATTCGATTTAGATGGCGCCGCAATTGAAGTTTGAATTTTAATTAAAGGCATAGCGATTACCGTAGGGGCGGGTTAACAAATATCCTAAAACTTAATTTACCATCTCGTAAACCCGCCCCCTCACGAAATATCCCGTGTGTTCAAAGAATAAAATATAGTAGTAAAATGGAGTAAAACTCAGTTAATCCTAATTTTCGCTTTGATGCAATATTTAACACCTCAACAAGTTTATAAGCAATACGGTTTCCATCCAAAAACGCTTGCTGATTGGGCAGACGCTGGTAAAGTAGAATTTATCCGTTCCCCAGGAGGACACAGACGTTATTCTCAACAATCGATTGAAAATATTAAAACTGGTAGTGATAATCGTGACATAATTCTCTACGCGCGTGTTTCGACTTCTCAACAGAAACCAGAACTTGAAAACCAAATTAAATATCTTGGTTTGAACTTTCCCAATACTCAATGCGTCTATGAAATTGGCTCTGGAATGAATTTTAAGCGCAAAAAGTTCATTTCTTTAATGGAATCAGTTGCGAAAAATGAAGTTAAAGAAATCGTTATAGCACATAAAGACAGACTTATTCGTTTTGGCTTTGAGTTTATTGAATGGTTTTGCAGCTTACACAATTGCCAAATCACTGTCTTAAATAATACAAACTCCAGTCCGCAAGCAGAATTAATGCAAGACTTTGTAAGCATCGTACATTGTTTTAGTTCGCGCTTATATTTTTTGAGAAAGTACGAAAAACAAATTTTGAAGTATATTGACAAAACGGAGTAAATAGGAGTAAAGTCCTATTATTCCCACTGGAATAATAGAATATGCCCAAACGCAAAGCAGCTACAACGACAGAATATACAGTGACAAGGATTGCTTACTCAGTTGGTGATATTAGTCCGGACATACTGGAATTAGCTTCTACTTTGGGAAAACTACGTTCCGAGTTATGGAATAAATATGGTTCACTAAGCGCTTGGGGGATTAATAAGAATGAGATAATTAAAGAAATTCGCAATACTCCGCATCTGAGAAAAATTTATGGAGCAGAGCGTTTTAATTTAAGTTCCGAGATTTGGGAGCGTACTGTACAATCTGTTCTTGATGATATTCATGCTGTCCAAGAAGCAGCTAAAGTTCAAGTTATTCGCAAAATCTATCAATTTTTCAAACCAGAACAGATAAGAGTACAAAAAGGTAAAAAGCTGGTTTGGGAAGATATTCCAGAAACATCGTTTAGACAGGAATTAATTACAGCACTTAATTCTTCATATTCAGTATGGTATCAGTATCCGCTCCTGTGTCGTTGGATACGGCAATATTACCAAAGTGGACATACTCACGTTAATAATCAAATAGTTATTAATGGCACTTCCTCTTATATGAAAAGTAGGATTAAACACAAAACTCGTTCTATTACTACTTTTTTAATTCCATCTAAGATGGTAGATGGAAAGTGTCAGTGGCTAGAAATAAAATTCAAAACAGGTAGAGTAACTCCATGTGCAGGACGGATGAGATTAATCTTTAATAGTTCAAGTTTTGAGCTACATTATCCTCATACGACCAAAATTACAGTTAATAAACAAAGTGACATTGTTGGGCTTGATAAAGGTTTTACTGAAGGATTTTATAGTAGTGATGGGAATATTTATGCTTCGGGTCTTGGAGAAATAATCAAAGATGCAAGCCAAAAAAGAACTGACAAGAACAGGAAACGTTACAAGTTAGTTGCTTTATCCCGTAAAACTGACAGCGAGAAGCCGGAACGAATTTTAAACAATAATCTTGGACGTAAAAAAGCAAATACAAAAGATGCAATTAAGCGTCAAACGATTAAACAGTTAATCCGCACAGATGTTCAAAATATTTTTAATAATTATGGTACTTTAGTCGTTGAAGACTTGAGTAAGTATATCAAAGGCAAAAAGAAAGCTTCATGTGTAAATCGTAAACTTTCGGAATGGTCAAAAGGAGAATTACAAAAATCATTAGATGAAATTTCTCGGCGCAAAGGTGCTAAAATCATTTTAATTAATCCGGCTTATACCTCACAGGTTGATTCAACCAACGGTACGTTACTAGGGAAACGTGTTGGTGACCAATTCTTTACCTATGGAGGGGTGGTATTTCAGTCGGATAAAAATGCAGCAACGAATATTAAAAATCGTGCTTCTGACTCGGAAATAACTCGTTTTATGAAGAAGGAAGAAGTTCACAAAATTTTGATGTCACGTACTGCGAAGTTCCTTGAGCAACTAGGTCATACGTTTGAGTCGGCTATCTCAATGGGATGGCTTGATAAAAAACACTTGTGTCAAGGTAAAGCTTCACGGCGTAGAAGCTAGGGTTTAGATACAGTGTCCTAAGAGGGTTATAGATTCATGGCACAATCTATAATCACTACTGTCAATCAAACTGCGAATCATGAAGACAAACTGGTATTGTAAAGCGGTTCAATTGTTTGAATTACTCCAAAATACTAGGTTATGTCAGTACGCCGAAACAACCGATTATATTCACCATCATAAAGACGAGAACGCGCGGTAACATCCCCAAGTGCAGGACTAACAATATATAGTGTAGTCCGAGTTAAATTTTCCTCGCGCGTACAATTCGCCATTTCCGCAAGAGGAACAACCTTAATTTTCTCATCATCCCATCCCAATCGATAGCAAACTCCCACAAGCGTATTAGCTGGATAATATTTAAGTAACTTTACCTGAGCATCTTCAACATGACGCGCGCTCAAATATAAGCATAAAGAAGCTTGATGCGCTGCAAGTGAAGTTAATTCTTCTGTGTCAGGTACTTCTGTACGTCCGCTCACGCGCGTCAAAATAATTGTTTGAACCAAACCAGGCACTGTTAACTCAGCTTTAAGTTTTGCAGCGGCAGCTTGAAACGCACTAATACCCGGTACAATTTCAAAATCAATATTGGCTTGAGCTAAAAGCTGCATTTGTTCGTGAATAGCACTGTACAGACTAGGGTCGCCAGAGTGTGCGCGTACTACCAATTTTTGCGAATTTACCCTGTCAACCATCACCTCAATAATCTCTTCCAAAGTTTGACGCGCGGTAGGAATAATTTCTGCATCCTCTCGACAAAATTGAAGAATGTCTAATGGAACTAAAGAGTCTGCAAATAAAACGACATCAGCATGTTCTAATAGATTTTTCGCTCGAATAGTTAGTAATTCCGGGTCGCCTGGTCCTGCTCCAATAATATAAACAGTATTATTTTTAAATTTATTCTCTTTTTTATTACTTATGTTTTGCGTATATTCGCGCATGATTTGAAAAAACTAAAAGTTCTAGAAAAAATTTTTTGGGAAATTCTCAGTAGCTTTCCGGATGATGCCCCTATATATAGTAGAAGTGATTGGTAGATGCACCCTGGTTAAGCCCTAGAGAAATACTCTGGGGCATTTTTTATTTTAAGGGACTTGCCCTTACTCCCTGTTTTCTATTGCCTCATCCACATTCGAGACAACATCGGGCAAAGGACGATTTTTAATATAAAGCCACCATAGTCCAGCTAACCCTAAAGCTATTCCTATCAAGCTAATAACTTGTGCTATTCGCAATGGTCCAAGCATAAGACTGTCAGTTCGCAGTCCTTCTATCCACAAACGACCTAAGCTGTATGCTGGCAAGTACGTTAGAAATAATGTACCGACTTTCAACCTCGGTTTACCTTGCAAACCCCGAAAGAATAAAGTTAATAAGATAGCGAGTACACCTAAGTTCCAAAGTGACTCGTAAAGAAACGTAGGATGGAAATATTCAACATTGGTAAACCCGGATGGGCGCCGTTCGGGTGGAATATATAGTTTCCAAGGTAAATTCGTTGGACTGCCAAAAGCTTCAGAGTTAAAGAAGTTTCCCCAGCGTCCTATTGCCTGTCCCAAAATAAGTGATGGCGCCACTAAGTCAGCCATTTGCCAGAACGAAACTTGTTTGAGCTTACAGAAAATCAGTGCGGCAAGCGTTCCACCTAAAATTGCTCCATGAATGGCAATACCACCCTGCCATATAGCTAAAATACGCTCAGGATGTTTAGCATATTCTGACCACTCGAATATAACGTAGTATAAACGCGCGGCTGGAATGGCGCCAATCACTAGCCAAATTGACAAATCACTAACTAAGTCAGGGTTTACCTTACGACGCTTTGCTAAATATTGCGACAGCGTAACACCAATAAGCACCGCACTCGCAATTAACAAACCATACCAGCGAATCGTAATAGGTCCAATTTGAAATAAAATCGGGCCTGGGGAAGTGAATTGAAACGCCAAAAGGGCAATGGAGAAATCTAATGCCATAATCAATAGTTAAGAGTTAGGAGTTGTTGAATTTATATTTATATCAGCAATCATTAGTCAAGATAATTTCACAGTATTTATGACTGTTACAGGTTAGATTGTAGTTCGTAGGTTGGTTCAAGTGAAGCGGAACCCAACAATATATCTATTTATATTGTTGAGTTTTCCGTCAGGAAGCAAAGGATATTAAATATTTCTTCAAAAAGAACAAAATTTTAAACACCTGTACTATATATAGATAACGGTATAGACGTTACATGTAATGTCTTTACGAATGTTGCATCTTTCCTCTCAGGTTTATGCCAAAACGCCTTCTAGTTGTAGAATCTCCTGGTAAAGTCAAAAAGCTCAGTCAAATACTCGGCGCCGACTGGATAGTTCGAGCGAGTTGTGGTCATATTCGGCAACTTAGCGACGAAGGAGAAGATTCGCTGGGTTTTACTATGGACGACAACAATGTTAAGTGTCGTTACATCGCGCGCGACCATCAAGCAAAGGAAACGATACAAAAATTAAAGTCCGCTTGTTCCCAGGTGCAGGAAGTTGTTTTAGCAACCGACCCAGACCGAGAGGGTGAAACCATTGCTTGGCATCTTAAGGAAGCTTTGGGGTTAAGAGAACCGAAACGTGTCGTATATACAGAAATAACAGAAGCTGCAGTGCGTGCGGCAATTGCAAATCCTAGAAAGCTTGATTTTAATCTAATTGGGGCAGGTTTGTGTCGAGATTGTTTAGATAAACTAGTTGGTTATAAAGGAAGTCCTTTAGTTTGGGCATTAAATAATGGCGCCAAAAGTGTTGGTAGAGTTCAGAGTGCCACCTTACATTTAATATGTCAACGCGAAAGAGAAATCCAAACGTTTGTACCCCAAGATTATTGGAGTGTTTGGGTAGACTATGCTGAGGGGTTTAGAGCATTTTATAAAGCGTTGGTAAATACTCAAACAGAGGCGCCTGCAAACCAAGAAGATGTTAACGATGATGCTGCTACTAAAAATGATACACAGGCGCCAGAATCAACGCGCGTACTTTCCGAACAAGAAGCAGACCGTTTAGTTGAAGAAGCAAAACGTCATCCTCACCATATTGTTCAATACGAAGGAAAACTTACTTATCGTCAACCTCCTCCAGCGTTTATTACTTCCTCACTACAGCAAGCTGCTGGTTCAAGGTTAAAATTTTCTCCTGACAAAACGATGCAAGTCGCGCAAAAGTTGTATGAAGCAGGTTTAATTACTTACATGCGAACTGACTCTGTAATGTTGAGTCCAGAGTTTTGTGATAGCGCGCGCAAGTGGTTACAGCAGAACGACCCGCAAAACGTTCCCAAGAACACAGCTAAACATCGTAGTAGTAAAACTGCTCAAGAAGGTCACGAAGCTATTCGTCCTACAGATGTATTTAAACCTTCTGCACAAATACGACTGGAAGTAACTAACGATGAATTTAATTTGTATGTAATGATATGGAAGCGCGCGATAGCTTCGCAGTGTTGTGCTGCCCAACTGCGAAAAACCTTAGTTATTACACAGTCGGGTAATATTTTATGGCAAGCGAGAGGTCAAGTTGTCGAGTTTCTTGGTTACGCGCGTTACTGGTCGAACTTAAGTAAAGACACACTTTTACCAACTTTACAACAAGGGCAAGAATTAACTTTAGAAGACGCAGGTCACGAAAAGAAAAAAACTCAACCACCACCTCGTTACACCGAACCAAAATTAGTGCAATTAATGGAGCGTAAAGGCATTGGGCGCCCAAGTACATATTCTCCCACGATTGCCACACTCAAAAAACGAACTTACATTGAGTTAGCCAAAGACATATTACACCCTACAACTCTAGGGTTAGAAGTCGATGATTTTTTACAAAAAGCATTACCAGACTTATTAGAAACCGAATTTACAGCCAAAATGGAAGACGCGCTAGATACAATAGCTTCAGGTAAAAAACCTTGGCAGCGTTACCTGATTGATTGGAATCAAAATTATTTTGCTCCAGCTATCGCAAAAGCTAAGACTGTACCTATCACTCCATCAAATGTCAAGAACGCTGGTACTACAAATCAACGTCAATATGAAACTTCCAGAACTAAATGTCCTGAATGCAAAAATAGCCTAGCCAAAATACCCAGTAGTAAAGTTAAAAAGAAATATTTTCTCAAATGTGTAAGCGGATGTGACAATATAGTTCTATTTTGGAGCGATTATAGCAAATCATGGGAGGCGCCACGCTCGTCGAATTCATCAAATGGCGCCTCTACTGCAAAAGAAAACTTACAACCAAAAGCAACCAAAACTACCAAAACTACCAAAACTGCTCAAACAGCCAAAACAAGTAATGTTACAAAATATCCCTGTCCAGTCTGCAAAAAACCACTCGAAGAATACAGCTATATAAAAGACGGACAAAATAAAACAATGCTGCGGTGTTCCAACCCCGACTCTCGAAATGATAGTAACCACAAAGACGCAGCTTATTTTAATACAGCCAAAGGATGGTGGAGTCCCAAATTTGGGGAATTACAATCTGCCAAAACAAAAAAGAAATAAATGCAAATTGCGTAAATTTGTATAGAAATGTAAACAAAAAACATGATTGTATCGCACTGTACATGACTGTTAATAATACTTATGGGAATAATTAAGTTATGCAATCACCTCACATACTTAGTGACCTTCGTTACGGCTCGGCTAACCACCGGGCTATTTATTGTTGTTGCCTTGTCAAACGAAGGGGCACGGTGAAATGCCCCTGCCCACGTTTCTAGAATTACTGATTAGGTTTGAGGTAAAAGAATCTCATTAACTCTTGCCGATTCTCAAACATAATATTGAGAAGATGTTTTTTCAAGACTGTACGCCTTAATTGTGAGATTTGGATTGGAAAATCCATTTCTGTTCGCGGGCGAGTCCACACTTGAGTAATACTATGAGTATTTTGAAAGCGAGACTCAATTATCTCTCCAACTCCTGAAACAAGGAAAGGGTGAAGTTCGACCACTATTGTTGCGGTTTTCAAACTTGGACAAATTCTTGGGTCTAGCAGGATAGCTTCTCCCCCTTCACAATCCATAAATACAAGACATTTTCCTTGATTGTATAATGATTCTTCTAAAGCAGGTGCATCACACAATCCATGTATAGTAACTCGCTCGCTAACTCCATTTAACTGAGCCATCTCTTTAATTAATTGGCGCCCTTTAGAGCGTGGCTCAAATGCAAGAATCTGTGCGTGATTGTTACGTAATGCAAAGCCTGCTGAATAATAACCTTCACCTGCACCAACGTTAACAATAGTATCAAAGTTTGTATTACAAAGCTCTTCGATAACTGGATGCAGTTCTAATTCGTAAGTACCAAGTAACTTCGGATAATGAGCGCTCTCAATGCTTTCTGAAACATATTTCATATTCACAAATGGTCCCGACTTTACATGTCCTTGGAGCATTTGATTAATCTGATTTAGAGTTAACTGAAAAGGAGTAATAGAATTACCGTTAAATATTTTTTCTCGAACAAACATTTCTATAAACCTCCAAAAAACTTGTAGAGACTTTGGTTTAAGGTAATGCGACAAATTGATATATAGTCTGATTTCTGTGAAAAAGTTAAGATTTTTGTTTATCAATATCTTTCTTCTTCACTAGCATCATTATGTATTCATCTTTCTCCTCTACTTCGGGTGCGTGTTGAGGATGATGAATTATCAAAGCCGACAAAATAATTACGAGAATAATTATTTCCATTGGATGACCTCTCGATAAAATTATTACAGCCCAGTTGTAATCATTTTAAGTGCCTTTATTAATATGTCGAGTTGCAAAACCTTTTTTATGCAGTTTTAATCAAAAAGTTTTAGTAGTAGGGTGGGCTTCGGCCCACCTGAAATTTAGTAAAATTGTTCTAGCTGCGACAGCAATTCAATAAATACTCCATTTGTCCAACCGAACCCAATTTCATTTGAACTATAGCCAAAATTAATCTTTGTAGTTGTATTTGAATTAGATTCTACAACATTATATTTTTCAACAATAGTTCCATGTTCTTTAAACTCTTTGACAACAAGAGAAATAAACTTGTATGCTAGACGATTAGCTTCTTGAGTGTAGTTATAGCGACGTAATCCTTCGTAGGCAATCAACTGTAAAGGCGCCCAACCAAAAGGTGCATCCCATTGATTCCCAGTCACTTCAGTACTAGTTAGTAAACCTCCAGGCACCTCAAAGTCGGCTAAATTATTTACTATCCGTTTCGCCTGTTCAGGGGAAGCAATTCCTGCCCAAAGCGGATAAAAAGTAGTAGCAAATTTATAATGGCGCCGTCTCCCTTGTTGAAAATTATAGTCAAAATATAGTCCGGCTTCTTCATCCCAAAAAAACTGATTAATTAATGCTTGCCGTTTTTGAGCAAGTTCTTTCCAAATTTGAGCATTCTGTTTATCACCCAGTATTTGATAAATTTGTGCTGTATCAATTTCCATTTGGTACAACAGAGTGTTCAGGCAAACCGGAGCGTAGTTGATAGTATCAGCATTAAAGGGACCAAAACGGTGAGATATGTCAAATCCAGATTCCCGCATAGAACGATCCCCTTTGTAAAATAAGGGTGTTAATTGATCTTTTTCACTATCATAAAATGGCTCAATGTTGTAACCTGCAACTTGCTTATGAGTACGGAAGTATTCTAGTACTTGTTCATAATGAGTTCCTAATTTAGCTTTGTACTCAGAATGAAGAGTTTCTGCTGCTGGTCCAGTACCAAAGTCAAAATAGCGAGATAAATTTGTCTCTTGGTTTAGCTTTGGTGGCGTAGTCCAGTATTTATAGTAAGTTTCAATTGCTCTCAAGGTAGATTTTAACCACTGTTTATCTTGAGTTTTATTAAAAACTGCCAAAACCATTCTTGTCAAAAATGGAGGCTGAGATCTTGTAAGGTAATAAGTACGATTAGCATTTAAAATTGCTCCATAATGATTAATTTCATATATAGAATTGTCTACCATATTTCTTGCTAAATCAATTTCCTCATCTCGCAACAGTCCGACTAAAATAAAGTAACTATCCCAACCGTACATTTCATTAAACCGTCCACCAGGAACCACATAAGGGTAAGGTAGATATAGCAATGCGTGTTTTTCAATTTCCTCTGGTTTAGCGGGCAATATACGAATTTTAATTTGGTTAAATGCTTGCTCAGAAAGGATTTGTTTAAATTCAGATTCTATCCGAGATTTTTGTTCTAATGGTGATATATAAATTGTCCAAGGGGGTGCAGGGACAGGACTAATTTTGGGGTCAACTATAGCTGCAAGAATATCATTATTGGAACGAGATAAAGTTTTCCAGCTATCTTTGATATAAGTTTTAATTTTTGTAATTTCTAAAGAAGTAGGTAGTGCAGCATAAGATTCCTGTGGATGTGCATAAGTGGGTTTTAACATTAACGTATTTCCTGTGATATTCAAGGTTATTATGCTAATGCAGAGAAAGTTTAATAGATAAGGTAAGTAACAGTAATGCATTAGCTTTATTATTTTATACATGAAATTGATACTAAAAATTAAATTTTTTTGTTTACATTTTTTGACGTTTAGTAAAGCGTTTAATCATTGAATCTACAGTCTGATGTCCTTGTATGATTTTCTCAACTTGGTCAAACTGATAAACAATTTCTCCATCAGGTAATAAATTTTTTGATTCTATTGCCAATGTTTGAGATTCTTGGCGGAAATCTTCTAGATTAGAAAAATCAACAAATCTACTAACAAAATACTCTTCAACTCCTGTTTTTAAAGCTACCCAAATATCTCCATCTAAATATCTTGCTGGTTTCAGATACTTAATTGCTGTATCTTTGCCATCGACAAACATGGCTAATATTTCTTTATTGTCACTAATTAATTCGGGTTTAATGTAACTTTTAATGTTATTCCTTTCAATAAATTCTTTTATAAAATTACCTGGAAAAGGAATTAATTTACCTATAACTTTTGCCTCTACTACATAGGCAATTCTATTACCATCTCTTTCAAACAAAGGTTCTACGGTATGAGTATAATAATCTTTAGTGACAAAAACCGGAATAGAATTTCTAATGATGCTGTGATATAATCCCATGTACACCCAGCCAGCTTCTGTTTCTTCAGGATTTAATCTCAAAACCATTTGTCCTGCGGTGAAAGCCAAATTAGCATCGATAGCATTGCTGCTATTTTGCTGCTCCTCTAAGTCTTCTACTGGTATCGCACGCCGATAGCCAAGATGAACATCCCGCTTAAGTTTTGGAGAGCCAATAAACATAGGAGCATACTGAGAAAGGGCACCTTCAATCATCACTAATTGTCCTTTTCTGAGATTAGATGCCCAAAAATCACCAACACTAGTTAGCTCAATAATATCTGGCAGAGGGGAATCAGATTTAATAGCTTGCTGTTGTGAAGAGTTTTGGCTAGTCTCTTCTGAAGACAAAATTCCTCGTAATACATATTCAAGTATTTTGCTAACATACTCATATTTAGGAGGTGTGAGTTCCTGCCAGGTAAGAGGTATTTCTGCCGGATTTTGGCAAATCACTGGTAGCCAAGTAGCAGAGGGCAAAAATTCTTCTATTGTCTGAAGTCTCTCTCTTGCTTTACGAACAGAGATATATAATGATTCTCCATTTGTAAAATACTCTAAAAAATACTTCAAAAACTCCTGAGCCACTTTATCAGGTACAGGCTCCTTCATCACAATTACTTGTGGTATATGTAAATTCTCTAATTCTTGTATTAGTGCTAACCCTTCACAGGAATTAAAAATAGCTAATCTTAAACCACGTTTGATAGCTATTTTCAAAGCATCGTTTAAATCTGTGATAGATAAACTATCTTGCCTATTAATATATATTTTCCCTTGTTTGCCATTTGCATGACTATCACCGTGCCCTGCAAAAAATAAAATATCCCAACCTTTTTCATCCCAAAGAGATTTATAAATTTCTTGAAATTTAGGCTCGACTAGATAAACCATTTCTGCATTTTTTTCGGATTCTAATATGTGTAATAACTTTCTGTCAACTTCTACATCTATTCCTTGACTATTGCCAAGAATTGCAATAATCCTTGGTTTAGCTCTAAGACGTTGGCTTCTTTGTGTTAATTCATATGCTGGAGAACTCAAGGCAACTTCTGCACTACTACTCTGGATAATATCCCATAAATGCCAAGGTAGCTTTCTTAACAGTTCAACTTCATTATTTTGAATTATTATCCTAATTTCATCAGACCTATCTATTTCCTCCAAATTCTTTTTAAGAGTTAGAAACTCCTTTGAATTTAGCCATTGATTTAAACAGCTACTTAACTGTATTGCTGCATTCTTACAAGTTTGAATTGAGGAAAAACGAAGAGTTTGACCTTCTATATCTCTAAGCGCGCGCATCGAATTTCCCAAGCGACTGTAGTGAGAACGCCATTTTTTATAATGCTTAAGAATTTCTTGATTGGGGGGTAGTCTGCCTATACACCCAACAGAAGAAGCTTTGCCAGCTTCACCAATTTGCAACATAGCAACAAAGCCGTTTTCAAAGTTTCCATTGAGGTTAATAACAGCTACCCTAACCATTAGATTCCTCCTCTATGTTTAAGTTGTGTTAGCAAATAAAACTTTCTGTGTAACTTGTGTTATTGACTTCTACTTTCACCTGAAAGCAGTCACCTAAGTCGATTTGGAAATATTTTTGAATGTAATCATCTTTGTCTTGTGCTTCGATTATTGTAAAGATTTGTCCAGATTCATCTAGTATGGATAACCTACAACCGATAGGAAGATACATATGGTCATCATCCGGACGTACTTGTACCCATAGCCTTATTGATTTTTCACTATCTGACCTGCAACTAATAATCAAAGCTACAAGATGAGCTACTCCTAAATCAATAAGTTTTCTAACGCTGACAGCTCCTTTAGGATGACCAGGCGCAATTTTACTTAAACTTAATGCAACCAACCAAAGAGTTTCTTCATGATTTTCAACCTCCAATTGTCTGCTTAAGGCATTAACCACATCTGGTTTTCCAATGCCAACCTCTCCTAATTTTTGAGCGGATTCCTGACGACATTGCTCATCATCACTATGCAGTTGTTTAATTAAAGTATCAATAACTTCTTGATGATTTTTGTGATTCTTTTCTAATGTTTTAGCTCCTCTAAAACGGATTTTTGAATTAGATTTTGCAGTCAGATCGTCTGTATCTTTTTCCCAACCTGACCCAGTTATACCTACTAAAAAAGCTCTCAAGTTAGTTAGTTCTTTTCTTGCTTGAAGTTGATCTAACCATTCCAAATTGTCCAGTAAATCTTCCAATGGTGATAAGTTTTGAAGTTGGAGTTGTTCTGGTAATTCATCTTCTTGATTTTGAAGGGTATAACATCCCATTAACTGAGCATTATTAGATTCCTCGCAAATCATAACTACCACACAGCCAATTCGTCCTTCTCTTGCCTCTTCCGGAATAGAAATAGCAGTTTCTTCTGGTAAGATTGGACGACATTCTAATGTGCCTAAAGACGGTAAAACTAAGTCAGCAACATTATGGAATCTACGAATCACTAAATTCCAACTTTCGCCTTCGTTTAAATCAGTATCAATCTCCATCCACACTAAAAAGCTATTTACAGCCAACACTGCAAGAGTATTTAGATAAATTCGTCTTTCTTCTTCAGGTGTAGTTGCTGTAAAAGCAAACTTTTGTGCCAAATTACGAGCTTTATCATCAAGTGGAACAATGATGGGAGATAGTTTTACGTTGTTCATGGTATCCTTTCTATTAACTACCTCAGTTTATTAGGTATTTGCTGCAAAATTAGTTTGCATTTTCTATTCCAAAATGCGGTAACAGTTCCTTGAGGTATGCTCAAGTCTTGTGCGATGTCTCGCCATTTTTCTGGTACTTCCTTCAGCAGGCGCCTGTATATTAATTCTTGACAACTACATTGAGGAAAACCCTCTGGATGACACTGTAATATTCTATCTGGGTCATGAGTCAGGTAGTTTTGCAATTTATCTAAAAATTCCTGATCAGCTATTTGTTCTAAGTTATCTCTTCCAAGTTCTCCTTCTACCTCAATGCATTCTTGCAAGCTAAGTGGCTGTTGCCCTAGTGTACGATAAAGGTCAAAAATTCGGCGCTGAAGTATCTTATTAAACCACTTTACAAAACACAGCCGAGTAAAAGCTGCATCCGCATTGTCAATGTCTAAGTTATACAATCGTGGGAAAGTTGTAATTTTTTGCCAAACATTGCTGAAAGCTAAGTTTAATGCTTCGTCGTAATTAATTCGAGGGTCTAAGTTTTTCTTAATTCCTCTAAGCTTTGGAATTAGTTTTAGCAACCCATTCATTGCTCTTTGACGATCTTTTTCCTTAACCTCGTGCAATAGTACGATTTTGATTAGTTGGCAAAGTTGTTCGTCCTGTTGTAAAGACTGATTATTGTTACTTTCCTCATGACGGTGTTTTTTAGGACTTTGACATGGAAAACTGTTGTTAGTCCGACTACAAACCTTACGAGCAATTACTTGCTTTTGTGGATTGACTCCTGATAGTTCATCATCCATGAGCTATTCCTCAGAAGAAACAGAGTAGCCTAATTGCAATTTAAAATAGCAACTTGACTTATTGGTAAATCAGCCCATACTTAAAGTTATAAGCAACAAGCTAGCCTTTTAAACAGTTGGGTCGATTTCATGTAATTTGTAGTTTTGTCATCTACCTCCTGGAGATGAGCGCAAAAATAGCCGAGTTAATGCCTTCTTATTAGGATGTCGAGCCAACTATTGAGATTTATGCTGCTTTATATAAAAGTTTACAATTCTTTACAATTTGCTTGAAGAATGTATGGCTATATGTGTAACTTTGATAATTGCAAGCTCAAAAACAGCCTCTAAACCAATTTGCCAGCTTATGGAAGCAATATCTAAAATTCGACTTTGTTGTGGAGATAGCTTTTGTTGGCTAGCTAGGCAGAGTGATGTTCCTCCAGAGAGTAAGGTTAAAAATAATATTGCAAAGAACACTTGTCGGAACGCACGTTTTATGGCTGCCTTTCTCATGGTTGAGTTTCCTTGCAAAGCGCAATTTGTAATTGTTTAGAACACTTATACCCTGTAAAGGAGTTACAAACGCCTAAAAAGGTCGCTTGTAAGTCCTAAACAGTTAAGCCTTTCTATTAAACTGTCGCGCGCAGTAGTCAAGTTCTATGCAAACAAGGAGACTTTTCTACCCTTGGAGAGAAGAAGAGGCAGGATAGTTAAAAAATATTTCGCGAAATGGTGTAGAAATGTATAGAATCTTGAAGAGATGAAAAGATAAACTATTTTAAGATGCAAACGTTTTTACCACCTTCCCCAATGCAGTTGTCGGTTAGACCTACACAAAATAAGATTCAACCAAAAAAGATTATCGCACTAGGGGATAGTTTAATATATGGTTTTGGCGACCCTGAAGGCGGTGGCTGGGTTGAGAGATTACGACGTACTTGGATGCAACCTGATAGTCTCGGTCACGTATTATATAATCTGGGAGTGCGGGGTGATAGAACGATACAGGTTGCCCAACGTCTAGAAGTCGAGTTTCGCCATCGTGGAGAATTACGGAACCGTGTCCCCGATTTGATTATTCTTTCGGTAGGGGTTAATGACTCCGCGCGCGTTGGTCGTATCGATGGTAAAAATTACACTGATTTTACCCGCTTTGAACTTGAAATAGCTGCATTGCTCGAACAAGCGCAGCGGTTATGTCCTGTGCTTTTTGTGGGAATGGCGCCTGTAAACGAAAGTAAAATGCCATTTTTAGATTGTTTATACTATAACCATGCTGACCAGTATCGTTATAAAGAAGCAACTCGCATAGCATGTTTAGAAAGGGACATACCTTATCTCGATATTTTTGACTCTTGGATAGCGCAAGGGAGAGACTGGGTAAACCAACGTATCGGTGAAGATGGACTGCACCCAAATGCTCTTGGTTATCAAACCCTCTTAGAACAAGTGATAAACTGGGAACCACTCTCTTCTTCTACTCAGTACAGACGCGATTAATCGCGTCTCTACACTCAGCACTTTCTAACTAATTTATGACTCCTACTTTGTTTGGTCGCTGGCAAACTCGCTTATTCTTACTGGCAACTGTTGGTGTGCTTGTCTCATTACCCTTTGTACTTGGTTTAATTGGCGCCAGTCCAGGGCCGATTTATTTTTGGATACTAGCTTACGTAGCAATATTTGGGATTATTTGGGATGTAGTTTACGACCAAATCCAAAAGTATCGTTGGGATAGAGACTGGCCTGCAGCATATCAGCTAATAGCCGGAATATGGGAAATGATATTTGTGTTTTGCGGCGCCAAGCTATTTGGTTTTCTACCAATTCCCATACTTAAAGAAGAATTAAGTACTCCAATGTTTCTGCTGCATTACAGCGCTGTCTGGTTAGCAGTATTTATCGCTTCACAAAGCTTAATGCGAATTATATTTGTGCGCTGGCGCTTTCGTGGTGGACAATGGTTGTAATTGAATATTGTTTGTTGGCGCCGATGAAAATCCTCAAGCTGCAGTAGAAATTGCGTTGTCTTGAATGACTGATTGGTTTAAATTATTAATAACTCTTTCAAGAGCGCTCATCAAGGATAGTTGTTGGGGTTGACATTCAGTTTCTACAAGTTTTGAACTACCTTTGTTTAAATTGGATTTAGAAGTATTATCAATGTCATAGTTAACCCATAATACCTCGGTTCGCAATCCTTTTGTTGAATGACAAGTTTTTTCAGGCGCCGCAATAGCTTTCCAGTCGCCATACAGTTCGTCCATCAAAGCGCATTTATAACCGGAAACAGCCACTTTACCCAAAACACATTATGTAACACATATGCCAATTCTCGATGTTGTTCATCGGTCATTTCATAAGCGTAAGCTTGGCTATCTCCCCTCGAATCATCTACCGTGTACACACATCTCTATAATCTGGAATTGTATTTCCTTTGTGCCCTTTGTGTCTTTGTGGTTTTTCCTTTTTTAATGAACCACAAAGGTCACAAAGGACACAAAGAAAGAGAAGAAAGAGAAGAGAAGTAAGTTTTAGAAACTTGTGTGTACACGGTAGCCTTGAATCATGGGGATAAGGAGGGTCACAATAAAATAATGTTTGCTCACTGTCGTAGCGCTGAATTAGTTTAATAGCTGCGTCGTTTTCTATTTGAACACGCAAAAGTCGTTGCACAATTTCTGGTAAATCCTCTACGCTTCCCAACCACCGAGAAACGGCGCCTGCCAATGAGAGCGCGCGACGTTAATTTACAATGTGCCCCGGAACCCTGAGCTAGCCGTCTGCGCTAAACCCGTTCTTACCTGCCTTGCTCGAATAAAAAATCGCCTTGCTCGTTCAAAGTTAGATATATCGGGAGTTATTCGAGAAATAGCAACTTCAAATTCTTCGCGCGAGAAAGGAGTTAGGCCAATTGCTTCTATTAATTTTTCCTTATCGGAGCGCAGCACGCGAAAAAAATTAACAACTTCGCTGTCAATATCATTATATGTTTCGACCGAAGCAGGCTTGCGGTTGAGTAAAATGGCTGCTGAACCACCAAAGGGTTCACAGTAATGCTGTGCTTCTGGTAAAAGAGGTAAAAGCCTTTTCTTCGTGACTAAATTTACCGCCATACCACCCAAAAGCTATTAGCTTATTTTTGCCCATTGGTTTACTTCTATGGATTAATCAAAGCTAGATTAGCCAGATTTAAAATCATATAGCATAAAACACGCATTGTTGAGGGCTTGGTTGAGGTATGGTCGTCAGTGACGAACTTACAGATTACAGATTTATATAGGAATGCTATATTAGGGTATTATGCTGCGAGGTTAACGTTAACCAAGTACTGTGATTTTTTGATGGTGGTGACTTCAAGAATATAATTGCCGCTTCGAGGTAATAAACCTTGCCATTGCGTTGCCTGGTTAATAGTTGTATTAATTTCTGTTACTATAGTGGCGCCATCTGGCTCAATTACTTTTATATCTACATCACCTTCCACTACATCTAATGTCAAATGTTGCCCTTGTTGACAAGTTATTGTATAGCGAGTGATTTGATTTGCTTTTAATTTTCCTTGAACTGTGATATTTCCCAAACCCTGTAAAATACTAATTGGTGGAATAGTTATTAACTGTGAGTCTCTAACAGATTTTGAGTTTGATGCGCGCGATTTTGCAATAGTGTCTGGGATGCTATGACTACGAATTTTCAATTGGTATTTATTAACATAAACTCGTAAAGCCGCTGCTAACCAACCTGTTATTATTAAAGCTAAAGCTGGAGCGATAAGAGGTACCCAGCCTGACTGCGTAAATATATAAAATGTTGTTATTAAGAGTACAAGTAATATCAAAACTTTACTGGGAAATAAAACCCAAAAACGACGCAGTGGATAAGACAAAATGCCTCCAGCTAATGCCCAAAAAGCAATCCATGTGATTTGCTCTGGTTCCGACCAAATTCTTAGTAAAGCACGATTATTCGTTGCAGCGTTCAAAATTTGACTAACTGCTTGTGCTTGAAGTTGTACGTCACTTATTCGGCGCCGTTGACTGTAGGGTGTGTAATAACCAAGGTTAGAGTTTGATACATTAGTTCCAACTAGAACGATACGATTTTCTACAAGCTTGGGATTAATACGATTTGCTAATACATCATCTAAACTAACCTCTTGAGCAATGTTACCTACTGAGTGATAATCAAGCATGATTTCGTAACCGCGCGCGGGTGTTCTACGATATCCACCAGAATTAGAATCGAGAAATTTGATTGAGACTTGGCCTATTTTCCAATCTCCTTTAAGAGTAAAGTCTGTATGTAAACCTTGTTGTTGAAGAAATTTGGTTGCAAGTAGAGCAGCGAAGGAATTTTTAGCTGTACATTTTTTATTTGTGTCAGGATTGGCAAATAACAAACTGCGTCTAACAATATTATTGTCGTCCACAAGTACATCATTAAAACCAACATTCTTTATTGGTAGTATAGGTGGTATTTCTAATACTCCTGCACTACCAAGTTTACAAACGCCGATGATATTATCTTGATTATCTTGGCGCCCTAAAGATGCTGTAATTTTTTGTTCGGGTGTGTATATATTCAAACCAATAACACTTGGCTGATAAGATTGAAGCTTAATTAATAGCTGATTTATAATATCGTCACCGGAAAGTATATTTTTGTCGTCAACAGTAACGACTAATAATTTATCGTCAACATCTTGGTTTACCTTGCCTTCAAAACTAAGATTTTTATAAAACTCGGTTGTAAAACGTAACTGCATCATTCGGTCATAAGCTGCGAGTTCCAACGGTTGAAGTAATTTAAGTTCACGAACTCCTAAAACTAATAATGTTGTAATTAGCCAACTTATGCCAATAATACTTAAACCGCTACGAATAAATTGTTTCCAGGTGTATCGCTTGCTTGCTAATGAAGGATTTATTAATTCTTGTAAAGCTTGTAATACTTCAAAAGTAGATTGGTAACGAGTGCGATAGTCATAACGCACCATTTTATCGATTATATCCGCTAGTTTGTTACTGACTTTGGCTTCATGGCGCCAAACTATTTCACCAGTGTTGGGGTCTTCAGATAACTTTGACGGACGTAACCCAGTAATTGCTTGAATTGCTACTATGCCAACTGCGTAAATATCACTATTTAGTCTTGGTTTACCAGCAGATTGCTCATTTGGCATGTAACCTTGAGTGCCAATTGCAACACTCATTTCTGATTGACCCGAATTATTTGGTAGCTGACGAATTTGTTTAACTGCACCAAAATCTATTAAAACTAATTTTCCATCACTCGCACGCCGAATTATATTACTCGGTTTAATATCGCGATGAATAACTTGATGCGAGTGAACAAATGCCAAAATACTAAGAATATCTTGCAAAAGCACAATTACTTGAGCTTCATCGAACTTAGCATGACTTGCTTGCTCATCTGAGAGCGAAATTCCATCGATAAATTCTTGAACTAAGTAAAATTCCTCGTTTTCCTCAAAATATGCCAATAATTGAGGTATCTGCTCATGCCGACCGAGTTTTTCAAGAATTTCCGCTTCTGTGTTGAATAGGCGCCGTGCAAGCTCCAAAAAACTTGACTCTCTGCTTGCTGGCTGAAGGTGCTTAACTACACACCTAGGATTACCTGGGCGCCGAGTATCTTCTGCAATATAGATGCGCCCAAATCCCCCGCCTCCAATAGCTGCGATAATTCGATAGCGTCCGTTTTGTAGACTGTTTAACATCGCGCGCTCGTTTAATCACGTTGAGTAGGATATTTAACAATAAATTCAGCACCTATCAACTCATTTTCGGATTTTTCGTGCTTATTATCAAGTTGCGAGTAGATTCGTTAATTATTGATAATATTTACCTATTTTATCGGCACTTATGCTTACCATAGTATAACTTCTATAGATTTCATACTCGTTGCACTTGTAATTAAGATTTTTTAATATTCTTTGAGCAAAGCAAATGTCAAATTTTGATTTAGTTCTCAAGCTTTTGCTGCAACTGACTGTAATTTTAGTCACTTGTAGAGTAGTGACGATATTAGGGCGCCGCTACTTAGGACAAACCGATGTTGTTTGCGAAATGATAGCAGGTGTGATGCTTGGACCATCGCTACTTGGTTTAGTGGCACCACAACTACAGCAATGGCTGTTTCCCAACGCAGCGTTAATCTTGGCAGGGGGGGCAAAAATTCCAAATCCATCAATGTCAATTTTGTTTGCCCTCTCACAAATCGGACTTGTTATCTACATGTTTCTTATCGGTTTGGAGTTTAACACCGATTTAGTTCGACAGCGCCTTAAAAGCGCTTTTTTTGTCTCTTTTGCAGGGATAGCGGCGCCGTTTTGCTTGGGTGCTTTTGCAACTTTGTTTTTGCACGCACGAGGTGACTTGTTTAAATCAGGTGTGGGAGTTGGCGAAGCAGCACTATATCTAGGCGCCTCAATGTCAATTACTGCTTTCCCAATGCTCGCACGAATGTTATACGAACGCGGTATCGCCAAAACGAGCTTTGGTACTTTAGCACTAGCAGCCGGCTCAATTGATGATGCCACAGCTTGGTGCTTGCTGGCTGTTGTATTAGCGAGTATTAAAGCAAGCGCGAATATTGCTGCATTTGCAATTGGTGGTGGTATCGCTTACGTACTTCTAACTGTATTTGTAGGTCGTCCAGCACTAACTATATTTTCGCGAATGTTCGCACGTAGTGGAATGACAACTTCACTTTTAGCGCTCATCCTAGGAGTTTTAATGCTTTGTTCCTGGTTAACCGATGCAGTCGGCATCTATGCGGTATTCGGCGCATTTATTTTAGGAACAGCAATGCCGCGCGGAGAATTTGCTCATCAATTACGCTTCTCTATCGAATCTTTAACAACCGGGTTTTTATTACCAATATTCTTTGTTTATTCAGGGTTAAATACACAAATTGGGTTAGTTAATACTCCTGCTTTATGGGGAGTAACTGCGATAATTATCTTACTTGCGATTATAGGTAAAGGAGTTGCTTGTATGTTTGCCGCGAAAATCGCAGGCGAAAATTGGAAGGAAGCTGCTACTATTGGCGCCTTAATGAACGCGCGGGGTTTAATGGAGTTAATTATTCTTAATATTGGTTTAGAACAAGGAATCATTACTCCAACTTTATTTACAATCATGGTAATCATGGCAATTATGACTACGCTAATGACATCTCCGATAGTTGCCTTTTTATTGCAGGGAACAGCCTACGAAAAATCATTAGCTTAATCTTATATTCTCTCTTTGTGTCCTTTGTGTCTACCCTGCGGGAAATCCTCCGGATTATGTGGTTTACTCTTTTATTGAACCACAAAGGTCACAAAGGGCACAAAGGAAGAGAAGAAAGTCAAGGGTTATCTCTTTCTTAATAAACTTTGAGAGACTTCTGTGTACACGGTAGCTTCCACGCGCGAGGATTCAAGTCAATCAAAAATATTTGTAAAATAATCTACACAAAAATTTATAATATGTGTTTAATAAAATATACATATCCAGAAATTATTACATAGCAACAAATAGACTCACATCTTGCAAGCCTTGTACAAATACTGAATAGATAAGTTATTAATAAACATATTTTTTTATCAGTAATACGGGAAATTAGTATTTATAGCTTGCGTAGTCAGGCTTTGTTTGTATAACCCTACCCTTCGAGGGTGTGGGTCTAGAATATGAGTAGAGAAAATTAGGTTGACATAAATTCATAAATAAGCGTAGTTAAAAAATTAGATTGTTTTTATATAAATGATAGCGATTAACTCGACATTTAAATTTATCTGTGTTAGTTAGTTTACAGAGAGTAAAAATTGAATTAAGAAAACAATAAAAGCACGATATTGTAACTCCAAAGAGTTGACTTAATGACTCAGGTCAATAATTATCTAAAGAACACTGGATATTAGCTAGTGAGGGAAGGATGCATATAGTTGTTCTGGTTTTATTTGAAATCCTAATAGTAATAGGATTGTCACGGCTTGTAGGTATAGCATTTCGATGGATTAACCAACCGTTAGTAATCGGTGAAATTGTTGCTGGTATTATGTTGGGGCCATCGCTGCTTGGTATGATTGCTCCTGGTGTTGCAGCTTCTTTATTTCCTGCTGAGGCAGTTCCGTTTTTAAATGTGCTGTCGCAGGTAGGGTTGATATTTTTCATGTTCTTGATTGGGTTAGAATTAGACCCTAAATATTTGAGCGGCAATTTGGAAGTTGCTGTTCTAACTTCAAATGTCAGTATTATTGTGCCATTTTCACTGGCTACGATTTTGTCTTTGCTGTTATATCCTTTAGTTTCAAATTCTGATGTGCCATTTACTGCGTTTGCGTTATTTTTAGGCGCCGCAATGTCAATTACAGCGTTTCCAGTGTTAGCGCGCATCATTACTGAGAATAACTTGCATCGAACACGGTTAGGAACACTAGCATTAACTTGTGCGGCAGTTGATGATGTGACCGCCTGGTGTATTTTAGCTGTTGCGATAGCTGTCGCGCGTAATGGTAGTATCGACCAACAAGCAATTTTGACTATTATAGAAAGCTTGGTTTACATCGTTTTCATGTTTACTGTAGGACGTTGGTTTCTAAAACGCCTTTCTAACTACTACCAGCGCGCGAGACGATTAAACCAGTTAACAATGGCTATGATTTATGGTGGTGTTGTCGCGTCAGCATTAATTACAGAATATATTGGTATTCACTTAATTTTTGGAGCATTCTTACTTGGGGCTGTTATGCCTAAAAACGAAGGGTTAGTACGCGAACTTGCCGTTAAAACTGAAGATTTTGTCTTAATCTTTTTGTTACCAGTATTCTTTGCTTATAGTGGTTTGCGTACACAAATAGGCTTGCTCAACCGACCAGAGCTATGGGCATTGTGCTTACTTATACTAGCTGTTGCAATTGTAGGAAAGTATTTTGGAACTTACATTGCCGCGCGATTTAGTAATATACCGCATCGTGAAGCATCGGCTCTTGGTTGGTTAATGAATACTCGTGGTTTAACTGAGTTGATTGTTCTTAATATTGGATTAGAACTGAAAGTAATATCGCCGCTGTTATTTACAATGCTGGTAATTATGGCGTTGGTAACGACGTTTATGACTTCACCATTGCTAGAATTGACATATCCCAAACGTTTAATTCGTAAAGATATTGTTGAAAGTGATAGTGAAGAAATCGACACAACAGTGGTTAACGTCGAATCATCTAACTGTTCCTACCGAATTTTGGTGCCAGTCGCTAACCCAAGTACTCAAAAAGGCTTGTTAGAACTCGCTACTGTAATTGCTTTTGATCGGCGCCAAAACTCAATAGTTAATCCCCTAAGTTTAATCGAATTGCCAGAAGACTATGCTTTTGATAGCACCCCACAGGAAGCAGAGAAAATGATTAGTCAGCGTCAGCAAGAGTTACAAGAATTAATTCATCGTCTTGAAGGGGCAGCTTATTCACAAATTCAGCCAATAGTTGGAATTACTAACAACGTCGCGCGTGAAACCACACAAATTGCCCACATTGAGCAAGCTAACTTAATCCTACTTGGTTGGCACCGTCCTGCTTTCAGTAAAAACCGTTTAGGTGGCAGAGTCGGTCAAATTCTTTCTACTGCTGATGTTGATGTAGCAGTGTATGTAGATAGAGGTCAACAAAAGATAGAACGTATACTAGTTCCTTTTTCTGCCAATATTCATGACGATTTAGCCATTATTTTAGCACTGAGATTACTAGTAAATAAAGATACTTGCACACTCAAAATACTCCAAGTTGTCACAGATAAACACATCAAAAAAGAACTGAGTTATGAAGTGCAAACAATCATGGAAAAACTGCCGTCTAGTGTACGCGAGCGTATTGACATAGAAACCGTTGAAGCAGTTGAACCAATTCAAGCTGTTGTTGCAGCATCCGAAGGAATTGATTTAACTATAGCAGGTACTAGTCGCGCGTGGGGTATCGAGCGGCAAACGCTAGGTAGATATACTGACCAACTCGCAATTTACTGCCGTTCCTCGCTGTTGATCACCCGTCGCTACAGTCCAGTTACCGCACACCTGACATCTGTAATTGCAGATATGCATTCACAAGTTGCTAGTTAGAAAAAAGGATTAGGATGCCTAAATTTAGTGTTAAATCTCTAACCTTCTATACTATTGCTATAACTTCTGTGTTGCTGCTGTTTAAACTCGTAACAGCATATGGAGACAAGCTCAAAGCACCGAAATTAATCAGCGGTAAATACGATATTATACTCGCTGAAAATTTATCTAGCTGCAAAAAAAATACTTTGGTGTTAGATATTCAGCAATCAGGAATATTTTTGAATGCATCTTTATCATCGACTTCAACAAAACAGCAAATATCTACTAGCGAAGAAAAAAAACCTTCGCTAAACGGCAAATTAAATGGTAACTCTTTCAGCTTATCTGGGAGGGTTGATAACAGTAGCTTATGTAATACAATATCTGACACTGCGAAGCGGAATCAGAATCCAGCCTTTAATGGCTTAGATTTATTGACGTTACAAGCTAGCTTAGTACCGTCGGGAGGATTTTCTGGACAAATAGCTTTTAAAGATGCACCAAAATCGATAAAATTTAATGCTATTCCCTTGAAACCTCAAGAGCAACCAACACAGTCATTCAAATAAATCTTGAATGTTATAAATAGCAAAGGATGATAATATGCTGAAACGAAGTAGAAATAAAAGTAAACGATTTTTTGGTTTACTCTTGTGGCGCTTACCTCACGCTTACAATTGGCATCAGCGATTATTATCAATTAGCGTACTAAGTTTTTGTGGAGTGTTTGCGCTTCCAGGCATAATTATTGCAGCACCAAATGCTCAACTTCAGGATTGGCGGTTTTCTCCAGAATTTGCACAACTTGAATTTACTCTTTCTGCTGCTTCTCAACCAAATGTTTTCCTTCTTTCTCAACCTTCGCGTTTAGTAATAGATTTACCTGGAACAAAGTTAGGCCTCGTGCCAACCCAACAAAATTACTCTGGCGCCATTCAACGTATTAGACTTTCTCAACTCAATGCCAACGTTACACGTATTGTCTTAGATTTAGCACCTGGAACGGCAATTAATCCAAGCCTTGTGCTTGTACAACCAATCTCTCCCACTAGTTGGGTACTACGTCCGTTTGCTAACCTTACAAATGTAAACGTTCAAGCACCATCAGGAATTTACGCACCACAACCACCAATTAATACGGCACCAGGAATTTACGCACCACAACCACCAATTAATACGGCACCAGGAATTTACGCACCACAACCACCAATTAATACGGCACCAGGAATTTATGCACCACAGCCATCAGGATTAATACCACCACCTGGCATCAGTTTTCCTATAACGGAGACTAATAGTCAGCAGCAACAGCAACCCTTTGTAACTGTCCCTCCACTCAATACTAATAACTTTTCACAACCTGGTTCAATACTTCCACCAGCAACTTTCCCAAACCCATCTGGAGGATTTATTAACACTCCACCATTAATTTCACCAAACAATAACGTCCCTACCACTGTTCCAACAATCGTTCCTACTTCCCCTTATAACCCAATAAACAATACTAGTCCTGGAGTCGTTCCTTGGGGACAAAGTTTGCCAAGCCAAAGATAAATATGATTTTAGATTTTAGATTTAATCCAAAATCCAAAATCCAAAATCTTTAAAATCTATCCGTTTCCTGGGGTGTGCCAACTGCCCCTGGTTGCGTAAGGAAGAAGTTTTGAGCTGCTTCGTTTTGATAGATACAGCGAATATCTGGTTTTTCATTATCTAAATTGCCTGTAAAACCAAAAGTGTTCAAACGGTTTTTACAGTCATTAACCTGTTGAGCAGTTATAAGCTTTCTTTGCTCTAAAATTGCCCAGTTGTTTTGCCGAATAACACATCCAGGACGCATACTCGGTTGAGCTACGTAAACGTTAAACGGGTTGAGTGTTACGAATAATCGTGCGTCCATGACCATTGCGCTAGCCCCATACTGAACACAAATTTCTGGGTTTGGCGCCTTGGTATCAATAAATTCGCGCGATGCTACGTTCGAGGGAGTTAATGTAGTTGTCGAGCTAAAAGCTATACCAATCCCAATACCCAATACAAATACCCCTCCCAAAATGGCGATAGTAGTGAAGTTGAATAGTGGGGATTGTAAAGCAGATGGTTTAGAAGTAGTAGCTTGTCTACCGGGAGGTCTGCGTCTCATTTTTGCTATCGAGTGAGTGTAATATAAGTATGACTATTATTTAGGGTAATTGTGTCACTAATTGTATTTTAGCTATTTGTGGATTTTAGCTATTTGTGGATTTTAGCTATTTGTGGATTTTAGCTATTTGTGGCACAGGCATCCTTGCCTGTGAAATCGAATAGGTGATTATTTATACTATATATATAACTACTTGTGGATCAGATATCATTACTGCACAGCCTGGGAAGGCTGTGCTACAAATGAACCTCTTTTTAGCTTGCGACAGCCAAAGTCTTTTCTAAAGGCATCCAACGGAAACTGCGGTCGCCTCCCCGTTCGATAATTACTTTGACTTTTGGTTCCATGCTGGGTAGGGCTGCTAAATATTCCACCTCTTGGTCAGAGAGAATATGTCCCTCGATAATCCACAATACAAGCCCCTTCGACTTTGGTGGCAACTGTTCTATTTGATACGACAATATTGGTGGTATGTAGTATACAGCACCAACTGCCGCACCGCTACCAGTGCTTTTTTTACCAAGGTGTGGAGGTCTTACACCGTGGATGCGAGTTAGATATGCAGCCACGTCACCCAAACCGCGCGCGGTGAAATTGAGGGTTGCGTAACCGTTTGCGCGCAGACGGCGCCGATAACGACCTTCAAAACCGCCTTCCAAGGGTACGTAAACGCCAAGGGCGCCGTACTTCTCTAAATCACGGATTAATCCTTTACCAGTGGTTATTAGTGCCATAGATTTTTAGTCATATCCCACATTAATATATCTATTATCAACTCATCCCTGTTAAATGAAGTTACGCCATTAACTATAGTCAGCATTAGATATTGGTAATCCTTAACCCAGATGTTACATAAAATTTTTGCTTTGTTTTACCCATAACCTCTAGACAAATCTTTATTAAGGATTTATATTATTAGATTGTGACCAAAATAAAATTTGGTCATATCGCTTTGGTCTGAAAGTCACGTCTAGATGTGGCGCAATTTCGATTTAGATATACTATAATGTCTAGGTTATGAATCGCGACGCAGCTAGTTAAAGCTGGTGGCAGTGGCTGATAGACTTAGAAAGCTTGGGAAAAGTTTGTAGCTTCGTTGTAAATGCATTCTCAGACCCTAACTAGTATATTAGTTTTATTGGCTAGTCCCGACAAGTAAGTTGAACCTTGAATAGTAAATTTAAGGTTGATGTTAAGGCGAAGGCTAAGTAGTAATATTGGTGAGCCATTAAAGCTACTTAGGAAAAGGATACTGGATCGCATTACGCTGTCTAAGTCCGTTTAAAGGCGCCATAGTGTCATAGTAATCGCACGTATTGTATGATTGCTGCACTCCTAAGCAAAGTAAATTAAGCCTTGCTTTCGGCATGATAGGGGTTTTGCTTTTAGAAGTGAGTTCCTCAATTCATATTGGGCGCGAAATTAGTGTAAACAAGTACTTTAGTACTTAATGAAAAAAAGGAGAACCAGTAACTGTGTCTGTAGGTATTCTCGGCACCAAACTGGGCATGACCCAAATATTTGACGAAGCAGGAGTCGCAATTCCTGTGACAGTCATCCAAGCGGGACCATGCACTGTTACACAAGTAAAGACAAAACAGACCGACGGTTACTCTGCCATTCAGGTTGGCTATCGTGAAGTGAGAGCTAAAAGTTTAAATAAGCCGAAGTTGGGACATTTGGCAAAGTCAGAAGCCCCAACGTTACGTCACTTACGGGAATATCGCATTGACAATTCGAGCGAGTATTCTTTAGGCCAACAGATTCAGGCAGATATTTTTAGCGCAGGTCAAATAGTAGACGTATGCGGTACTAGTATTGGTCGAGGTTTTGCGGGTAACCAAAAACGCAATAACTTCGGTCGAGGTCCCATGTCACACGGTTCTAAAAACCACCGTGAGCCAGGTTCGATTGGTGCGGGTACAACCCCCGGTCGTGTTTTCCCTGGTATGCGGATGGCTGGTCGTCTCGGTGGTAAGCAGGTAACTATTAAAAAGTTAACTGTAGTTAGAGTCGATACTGAACGTAATTTGTTGCTAATCAAGGGAGCTATTCCTGGCAAACCTGGAGCTTTAGTAAACGTCGTCCCTGCCAATTTAGTCGGCAGACAAAGTTAGCTGTCGATTATTAGTTATTAGTCCTTATTTATATAAGGATGACATTCTTACAAAGGAAACAGAAATGTTTGAGTGTACAGTCAAAAACTGGCAAGGTGAGCAAGTCGGACAACAGACGTTCGAGATGAAGGTTGCTAAGGAAAATACAGCTACGAGCATCGTGCATCGCGCGTTGGTTCGTCAAATGACCAATGCTCGAGCTGGAACGGCTAATACTAAAACCCGTTCGGAAGTGCGAGGTGGTGGTCGCAAACCTTGGCGCCAAAAAGGAACCGGTCGTGCGCGCGCTGGTTCGATACGTTCACCGTTGTGGCGTGGTGGTGGTGTCATTTTCGGACCCAAACCGCGTGAATTTAACTTGGATATGAACCGCAAAGAGCGGAAGTTAGCACTGCGAACAGCGTTTGCAAGTCGAATTGACGATTTAATCGTTGTAGAAGAATTCGCCGATCAAATGTCTCGTCCAAAAACCAAGGAATTGGTACAAGCAGTAACTCGCTGGGGTTCAGAGCCAGAAAATAAAACTTTATTAATTACTTCGGAACGTAACGACAACATTTATTATTCAGCTCGTAACGTTGAGAATCTGAAGTTGTTGCCAGCAAACCAACTCAACGTTTACGATTTGTTGAACGCTGACAAAATTATTGTTACCGCCAGTGCTTTAGAGAAAATTCAGGAGGTGTACAATGCCTAAAATTATTGACACCCGTGACTTACCTGATTTAATACGTCGCCCAATTGTGACTGAGAAAGCGACTATTAATATGGAGCAAAACAAATATACATTTGAGGTTGCTCCAAAAGCTGACAAATTGGAAATCAGAGAAGCAATCGAAAGCTTATTTGATGTCAAAGTAGTAAAAGTCAATACATCGAACCCACCCCGTAAAAAACGCCGTGTTGGTAAGTTTGTTGGTTATAAGCCCCATTACAAGCGCGCGATAGTCACAGTCGCTCCTGGGGATGAAGAAAAAATCAGAAAAGTCTTATTCCCAGAAGTGTAAAGAAGCAGAACTATGGGTACTCGTTCTTTCCGTCCCTATACTCCCAGTACGCGACAAGTCACAATTTCCGACTTCGCAGAAATTACTAAAAAAGACCCTGAAAAGTCTTTAACGGTCTACATTCATCGTGCGAAAGGTCGTAACAACCAAGGACGCATTACATGTCGTCATCGTGGTGGTGGACACAAAAGACTTTATCGGATTATCGATTTCAAACGCGATAAGCGTAATATTACGGCAACAGTTACAGCTATTGAGTATGATCCAAACCGTAATGCTCGAATTGCGCTTTTGCAATACGAAGACGGTGAGAAGCGTTATATCCTTCAACCTGCTGGCTTGAAAGTTGGAACAAATATTATTGCGGGCCCAGATTCGCCAATTGAAATTGGTAACGCTTTGCCTTTATCAAATATTCCTTTGGGTACTACGGTTCATAACGTAGAACTCAAAGCTGGTAAAGGTGGTCAAATTGTACGTTCAGCAGGCGCCGCTGCTCAAGTAGTAGCTAAAGAAGGCGATTATGTAACTTTGAAATTGCCTTCAACTGAAGTCCGTATGGTTCGTCGCGAATGTTACGCAACAATTGGACAAGTAGGTAACGTAGAAGCGCGTAACCTCAGTGCTGGTAAGGCAGGACGTAATCGCTGGAAAGGGCGCAGACCTACCGTTCGTGGTAGCGTAATGAACCCAGTAGACCACCCACATGGTGGTGGTGAAGGTCGGGCGCCAATTGGTCGTTCCGGGCCTGTAACACCTTGGGGTAAACCAGCGTTGGGTATGAAAACCCGTAAGCGTAAGAACCCAAGTTCTAAATATATAGTACGTCGTCGTCGTAAGACATCGAAACGTGGACGCGGCGGACGCGAATCGTAAAAAGAGTAAAAAGTGCTGAGTGCTGAGTGCTGAGTTAAACAGCTTTCCTCGGTACTCAGCACTCAGAACTCAGCACTGATCACTACTTACTAAATTTTGTTATGGGTCGTTCTCTAAAAAAAGGTCCTTTTGTTGCAGACCATTTGCTTAAAAAAGTAGACAGGCTCAACGCTTCCAACAGAAAAGAAGTTATTAAAACTTGGTCGCGCGCTTCGACAATTCTGCCGCAAATGGTTGGACATACAATTGCTGTACACAATGGTAAACAGCATGTGCCCGTGTTTGTAAGTGACCAAATGGTAGGTCATAAATTAGGCGAATTTGCTCCTACACGTACCTATCGTGGTCACGCTAAGAGCGATAAGAAGGGTGGAAGATAAGGAACTAAGAAGTTATGCCAACTGATGTTACTAGTCCAGAAGTCAAGGCTGTTGCCCGCTATGTACGCATGTCTCCTTTCAAAGTGCGGCGTGTTCTCGACCAAATACGAGGACGTACTTACCGCGAAGCTTTGGTAATTCTGGAGTTTATGCCTTATCGCTCTTGCGACCCAATTTTAAAGTTATTGCGAAGCGCCGCAGCTAACGCCGAACATAACAATGGACTCAACCGCGCGGAACTGGTAATAACCAGAGCTTTTGCCGACCAAGGTCCAGTATTAAAGCGTTTTCAACCAAGAGCGCAAGGTCGCGCATACCAAATTCGCAAACCAACGTGTCATATCACTCTTGCTGTAGCTGCGGGTGCAGTTGCGGAATAAGAAATTTAAACTTCTACAGTAAGAAATTTTAGAGGAAGTATTTGTGGGACAGAAGATTCATCCAGTAGGTTTTCGCCTAGGGATTACACAAGAACATCAATCGCGTTGGTTTGCTGACCCCAGTCGTTACCCAGAGCTTCTGCAAGAAGATTTTAAGCTTCGTAAGTATATAGACGAAAAACTGGGTAGATACGCGCAAAACAACGCCGGAATTTCTGAGGTACGGATTGAGCGTAAAGCCGATCAAATTGACCTTGAAGTTCGCACAGCTAGACCTGGTGTTGTTGTTGGTCGCGGTGGTCAAGGTATTGAATCACTAAGAACTGGTTTACAACAACTTTTAGGCAGCAACCGTCAAATTCGCATCAACGTCGTTGAAGTACAGCGAGTTGACGCTAACGCTTTCTTAATTGCTGAGTACGTTGCACAACAACTCGAACGTCGGGTTTCGTTCCGTCGTGTAGTTCGTCAAGCGATTCAACGTGCCCAACGCGCGGGTGTACAAGGTATCAAAATTCAAGTTAGCGGTCGTCTCAACGGTGCTGAAATTGCACGTACTGAGGCTTCGCGTGAAGGTAGTGTGCCTTTACATACTTTGCGTGCTGATATCGATTACGCTTATTGCACTGCGAAAACTATTTACGGAATCCTTGGTATCAAAGTTTGGGTATTTAAGGGAGAAATTATTCCTGGACAGGAAGACCGCGAATTAGCGCCTGTAGGACGCGACCGTGGTGATCGCGACCAGCGTGGTGACCGTGGTGATCGCGACCAGCGTCGTCGAGGTGCTGGGCGGCGCCGTCAACAGTTTGAAGACCGTTCAAATGAAGGATAAATAGATTTTGGATTTCTAAAATCTAAAATGTTTGGTAACAAATTATGTTAAGTCCAAGAAGAACTAAATTCCGCAAACAGCAACGCGGACGAATGAAAGGGTTGGCAGCGCGGGGTAGCTCTCTAAGCTTTGGAGATTTCGCACTTCAGGCACAAGAGCCATGCTGGATAACATCCCGACAAATCGAGGCATCACGTCGTGCGATGACTCGTTATATTCGTCGGGGTGGTAAAATTTGGATTCGCATCTTCCCTGATAAACCTGTAACAATGCGTCCCGCTGAAACCCGGATGGGTTCTGGTAAAGGAAACCCAGAATTTTGGGTAGCTGTTGTTAAACCCGGTCGAATCTTGTTTGAAATTGCTGGTGTTAGCGAAGAAATTGCACGCGAAGCAATGCGTTTGGCTTCCTACAAGCTGCCAATCAAAACCAAATTTATTTCGCGTTCTCAAATTGAACCATCTGTTGATGTTGATGAATCAGATGTAAGTTCCGTAAGTAGCGAACCAGTTGACGGTGAACCAGTTGTCATCGAACAGGAGTAGGTAATGGCACTTTCCAAAGTTTCAGAAGCAAGAGAATTGAGCGACGAGCAACTGTCTGAAGAAATAACCGCAGTTAAGAAGCAATTATTTCAATTGCGGTTGCAAAAAGCCACACGTCAGTTAGAAAAGCCTCATCAGTTTCGTCATGCTCGTCACCGTCTCTCGCAGTTGTTAACTGTAGAAAACGAACGTAAACGGGCAGCAAATGAAAAGTAATGAGTATAAAGTGCTGAGTGCTGAGAATAGTGATGAGTATAAAGTGCTGAGTGCTGAGAAAAAAACTCAGAACTCAGAACTCAGAACTCAGAACTCAGCACTCAAAACTCAGCACTTTTAACTTAAATTGGTAGGAGATTATGGCAGTTAAAGAACGAGTTGGTTTGGTGGTTAGCGACAAAATGCAAAAGACGGTAGTTGTTGCCGTTGAAAACCGCGCTCCACATCCTAAGTACAAAAAGATTATTGTGAAGACCAAGCGTTACAAAGCTCACGACGAAGAGAATCAGTGTAAAATCGGCGACCGCGTTCGTATTTCTGAAACTCGTCCTTTGAGTAAAACCAAACGCTGGAAAGTCACAGAAATCCTGAAATAAGTTAATTCGTGAAAATGTAAATCGTGATTTCACGTCACAGCAAACAGGAGAAAAATCGTGATTCAGCAGCAGAGTTATTTAAATGTCGCAGATAATAGCGGCGCCCGTAAATTGATGTGCATCCGAGTATTGGGTGCAGGTAACAGCCGTTACGGTTTTATTGGCGACCGCATTATCGCTGTTGTCAAAGATGCTTCACCCAACATGGCAGTTAAAAAGTCAGATGTTGTTGAAGCAGTTATCGTTCGGACTCGTCACACTATCCGTAGAGATAGTGGAATGAGTATCCGTTTTGACGACAACGCCGCAGTTATTATTAACAAAGATGGTAATCCTAGAGGTACTCGCGTTTTTGGACCAGTAGCTCGCGAACTGCGTGATAAAAGCTTTACCAAAATTGTTTCATTGGCGCCGGAGGTGCTGTAATGGGTAACAAAGTAAAGGAAAAGCCAAAATTTCAAAAGATGCACGTCAAAGCAGGTGATACCGTCCAGGTAATCTCAGGTAAAGACAAAGGCAAAGTTGGGGAAATTACAAAATCATTTCCTCAAGACAGCAAAGTCATTGTAAGTGGCGTAAACATCAAAACAAAACACGTCAAACCCCAAGCAGAAGGGGAATCTGGACGAATTGTTACTCAAGAGTATCCCATTCACAGTTCCAACGTGATGCTGTACTCCACCAAGCAAAACGTTGCTAGTCGCGTTTGTTACACAGTAACATCCGAAGGCAAGAAAGTGCGGATGCTCAAAAAAACCGGAGAAATCCTCGATAAGTAGAGACGCAATTAATTGCGTCTGTACCGAGTTAAGAGTTAAAAGTTAGGAGTTATGAGTTAGGAGTTAGTACTTATTACTCAGCACTCAGCACTCATTACTCAATACTCAGCACTCATTACGTTTTTCCTGACAAAGACCAGGGACTAACAAGACTCTAAAATTATGGCAAACAAACTCAAAACTACATATCAGGAAACAATTGTTCCTAAACTGATTAAACAGTTTGAATATACGAATGTTCACCAAGTTCCCAAGGTGATTAAAGTTACTGTTAACCGAGGAATGGGAGAAGCCGCACAAAACGCAAAATCTCTCGAAGCCTCATTAGCTGAAATTGGTTTGATTACAGGACAAAAGCCAGTTGTAACGCGCGCCAAGAAAGCGATTGCAGGCTTTAAAATCCGTCAAGGAATGCCCGTTGGGATCATGGTGACATTACGTGGAGAGCGTATGTACTCATTTCTTGAAAGATTCATCAATTTGACGTTGCCAAGAATCCGTGATTTTCGCGGTGTTAGTCCTAAAAGCTTTGATGGACGTGGTAATTATACCCTTGGGGTTCGCGAACAATTGATATTTCCTGAGATTGAATACGATAAAGTTGACCAAATTCGCGGGATGGATATTTCCATCATTACAACTGCGAATAGCGACGAAGAAGGTCGCGCGTTGTTAAAAGAAATGGGTATGCCCTTTCGCGACCAGTAAGTTAACCATTAGAGGGTAAAGATGGCGGCAAACGATACAGTTGCAGATATGCTTACGCGCATCCGCAATGCTAACATGGCGCGGCATCAGACTACAGAAGTGCCCGCAACAAAAATGACTCGTAGTATTGCAAAAGTACTTCGCGAAGAAGGCTTTATTGGCGAGTATGAAGAGAAAGGTGAAGGTATAAAGACGAACCTAGTAATTGCTCTCAAGTACAAGGGTAAAGGTCGTCAACCTTTAATTACCGCTCTGAAGCGAGTTAGCAGACCCGGATTGCGTGTTTATTCAAACAGAAAAGACCTACCACGAGTTTTAGGTGGTATTGGAATCGCGATTATTTCAACATCCAGCGGCATTATGACCGACCGTGAAGCACGGCGCCAAAATGTTGGTGGTGAAGTACTTTGCTACGTTTGGTAAAGGAAGGTAAACATTTATGTCTCGAATTGGTAAACGTCCAATTACGGTTCCTGCCAAAGTTCAAATAACTTTGGATGGCGCCAAAGTAACTGTCAAAGGTCCCAAAGGCGAACTTTCTCGCGAATTACCAGCCAACATTCAGGTTATCCAAGAAGGAGAAACACTTAATGTTAACCGTATAGATGATTCGCGCGTATCTCGCCAATTACACGGGTTGTGCCGGACACTAGTTGCCAACATGGTAGAAGGTGTCTCAACTGGTTTCCAACGTCGTTTGGAAATTCAAGGGGTTGGTTATCGTGCTGCCCTTCAAGGACGTAACTTGGTGTTAAACATGGGTTACAGTCACCAAGTACAAATACCACCACCAGATGGTATTCAATTTGCAGTAGAAAATCCCACAAACGTGATAGTTAGCGGTTACGACAAAGAAATTGTTGGTAACACTGCTGCACGTATTCGTGCGGTTCGACCACCCGAACCTTATAAGGGTAAAGGTATCCGTTATTCTGGTGAGGTGGTTCTTCGTAAGGCAGGTAAGACAGGTAAGGGTAAGAAGTAAACTATGAAACTGACTCGCAAAGAATCAAAACAACGGCGCCATCGTCGTGTTCGCGGCAAAGTAAATGGTTCTCCCGAACGTCCAAGATTATCTGTCTTCCGCTCGAACGACCATATATACGCTCAGGTTATTGATGATGCTGCTCAACATACTTTGGTAGCAGCTTCGACAGTAGACCCTGAAGTTAAATCAAAAATCTCTTCAGGTGGAAATTGCTCGGCTTCGACTGAAGTTGGTAGGTTAATTGCCCTGCGTGCTAAAGAAAAAGGTATTACCCAGGTTGTATTTGACCGAGGTGGAAACCTTTATCACGGTCGTATTAAAGCTCTCGCCGAAGCTGCGCGCGAAGCAGGTTTAAGTTTTTAAAGCGTCGCAAACAACTTTAAAGAGAATATAAATTATGGCTACAGGTGGTCGTCGTAAAAGTAACAAAGCGAAAAAAGAAGAAACCAACTGGCAAGAACGGGTTATTCAAATTCGCCGCGTTAGCAAAGTGGTAAAAGGTGGTAAAAAACTAAGCTTCCGTGCCATCGTTGTTGTTGGCAACGAACGTGGTCAAGTTGGTGTTGGTGTTGGTAAAGCATCTGATGTTATTGGTGCTGTGAAAAAAGGTGTTGCTGATGGCAAAAAGCACCTTGTTGATATTCCAATGACCAAAGCTAATTCTATACCCCACCCAGTTAATGGAATTGGTGGTAGTGCAAAAGTTCTCATGCGTCCAGCATCTCCTGGTACTGGTGTAATTGCAGGTGGCGCCGTGCGTACTGTTCTAGAACTAGCAGGAATCCGCAATATATTGGCGAAACAACTTGGCTCGAACAATCCTTTAAACAACGCGCGTGCAGCAGTCAATGCACTATCGACTCTACGTACTTTTTCGGAAGTTGCTGAAGACCGAGGTGTTCCAATCGAAAATCTCTACGCTCAGTAGTAAATCTATATTACTAAGCGTGTAATCGTGTAATTAAGGACTAAGTATAGAGTCATGAGACTTAATGATCTAAAGCCGCAGGTAGGCTCAAAACAGCGTAAACGCCGTTTGGGTCGTGGTGTTTCCGCCGGTCAAGGCGCGAGTGCAGGTAAGGGGATGCGCGGTCAAAACGCGCGTTCTGGTGGAGGTACTCGTCCTGGGTTTGAAGGTGGTCAACAACCTTTATATCGTCGTTTACCAAAATTGAAGGGTTTTCCCCTCGCTCCACGCAAAGAATACACTACGATTAATGTAGAAAAGCTAGCATCTCTCCCCGCAAATACAGAGGTAACTTTGGAATCACTTAAAGAAGCAGGTATTCTAACAAGTGGTAAAGCGCCTCTAAAAATTTTGGGTAACGGGGAGTTAGGTGTTGCACTTCAGGTTAAAGCCGCAGCCTTTACAGGTTCGGCACGTAGCAAAATTGAGGCTGCTGGTGGGAGTTGTGAAGTTTTAGGGTAAGCCTTAAAAACGCGCAAAGCCACGCGAGCGCGCAACCTCTCACTGGTAATGGCGCCTCCCAAATTCACGCTATTTTACACCCGCTATGATTAGTCGAGATAAACCCCCAACCGCTCAAGAAACTTTTATGCAAATGGCACAAGCAGCCGGACTAAGAGGTCGGTTGCTTGTTACAGTCGGTATTCTAATGTTGATTCGTCTTGGTATTCATTTACCAATTCCAGGAATCAACCGCGCAGAATTCGCACGTGCTGTTGCCAGTAATAATCAGATATTAAGCTTTTTGGATATCTTTTCGGGTGGCGGACTTTCGGCGTTAGGAATCTTTGCTTTAGGGATTCTACCCTATATTAATGCTTCGATTATTATCCAACTTTTGACTGCCGCCATCCCATCTTTAGAAAATTTACAGAAAAACGAAGGTGAAGCTGGTAGACGCAAACTGTCTCAATATACACGTTACGTGTCATTGGGATGGGGAATTTTACAAAGTGTTTTCCTTGCATCATTCTGGCTAAAACCCTACGCTTACAACTTTGGACCTTTATTTGTCGCCCAAACTGCAATTGCATTGGTCGCTGGTTCAATGTTCGTAATGTGGGCTTCTGAGGTTATTACAGAAAGTGGAGTTGGTAATGGCGCCTCTTTGTTGATTTTTGTCAACATTGTGTCAACACTGCCGAAGTCACTAGGCGACACAATTCAATTTGTTGAATCTGGCGGTCGCGAAATCGTCGGTCGCGTCATTGTCTTGTTATTGCTGTTCTTGGTAACAATCGTCGGTATCGTCTTCGTTCAAGAAGGTGTTCGACGTATTCCAATTATCTCAGCACGCCGCCAAGTTGGTCGCCGGGTATTAGCGGAGCAACGCAGCTACTTACCTTTACGCCTTAACCAAGGTGGTGTAATGCCAATCATCTTCGCTGCTGCAATTCTTAGTTTGCCTTCACTAATTGCTGGCTTTACTAAAAATGCTGAATTTTCAAGTATTGTGAGTAATTATTTGAGTCCCGGTGGCAGTGGTTCTTGGGTTTATGCCCTGGTTTACCTTGTCTCAATTGTTTTCTTTAGCTACTTTTATTCTTCATTGATTGTTAACCCAGTTGATGTGGCACAAAACCTGAAGAAAATGGGTTCAAGTATTCCCGGTATTCGTCCTGGTAAAGCAACAAGCGAATATATCGAGCGTGTATTAAATCGATTAACCTTTTTGGGTGCTATCTTTTTAGGCTTGATTGCTATTATCCCTACTGGAATTGAGCAGGCGCTAAAAGTTCCTACCTTCAAAGGATTGGGTGCTACCTCATTATTAATTCTAGTTGGCGTAGCAATTGATACAGCTAAACAGGTTCAAACCTACGTCATCTCTCAGCGCTATGAAGGAATGGTGAAACAATAGTGACGCGACTTATCTTCTTGGGACCACCTGGAGCTGGTAAAGGAACGCAAGCTGCATGGCTTGCTGACCACTGGCAAATTCCCCACATTTCAACGGGTGACATTTTACGTCAAGCATTAAAAGACCAAACTCCTTTAGGAATCAAAGCTAAAGGTTATATGGACAAGGGTGAGTTAGTTCCCGACCAGTTAGTACAAGACATGGTTGAGGAACGTTTAACTCAAGCTGATACCAAACTAGGCTGGATTCTTGATGGTTTTCCGCGAACTGTTCAGCAAGCTGGTTTTTTAGAAGCTTTGCTCGATAGGTTAGACCATAAAGGCGAAAAGGTTGTTAATCTTGACGTTCCTGATGAAATCGTAATTGGGCGCCTGCTTGAGCGTGGACGTAAAGATGATACCGAAGAAGTGATTCGGCGCCGTCTTGAAGTTTATCGTTCTGAAACAGCTCCTTTAATTGACTACTATACAGGCAAACAACAACTAGTAGTAGTCAATGGTAACCAGTCCCTTGAAGAAGTCACTGTTGAAATCAGTCAAGCTATTAGCTAGCGAATAAGCAATAGAGAGTGTGGGATGCCTTGAAGATACTTTTCTCACCCTCTCACCCCGTTCCACCACTTCTCAATTAAATAAGATATATTAATAAACTGTTGGTGTGTTTGACAAAAACTATGTGTTTGTAGTATAGACGATACAGCAAGCCATTTAAGAAAATCCTACTCGCGCTCGAACTAGAGCAAAAATAAATTGATTGGAAAAAAGAGGAAAACAACTTGTCTAAGCAAGACTTAATAGAAATGGAAGGTACGGTAACAGAGTCATTGCCCAACGCGATGTTTCGTGTTGACCTGGACAATGGCTTTAACGTGCTTGCTCATATTTCCGGCAAAATTCGCCGTAATTACATCAAAATTCTACCTGGAGACCGAGTTAAAGTGGAGCTTACTCCCTATGACTTAACAAAAGGTCGAATTACCTATCGATTGAGGAAGAAATAGATTATGTAGAGAATTTTACCACAACAAAAATTTTTTGGGTAATATCTACTCTGGAAACAGAATATTTTTCTAAAAAATGCTATAATTTAACATTTGGAGTCAAAAATCGAATCATGAAAGTTAGAGCTTCAGTTAAGCGTATTTGCGAAAAGTGCAACGTCATTAAACGTCGCGGTCGCGTAATGGTAATTTGTGTAAATCCTAAACACAAGCAGCGTCAAGGTTAAGATAATCGACCGACGACGAACGGCATTGTTCTTCAATTAAGTACATAGTATCAGCTGTGTTTTGTACAGCGCTCAAACAACGCAAGTTCAAACAACGCAAGTTCAAACAACGCAAGAAACGGGGAGATTTTCATAGTGGCACGTATTGCCGGAGTAGACCTTCCGCGCGACAAGCGGATTGAAATTGGTCTGACTTATATATTTGGAATTGGTTTATCGCGCTCAAAAGCGATATTGTCAGCAACAGGTGTTAATCCAGACACACGAGTTAAAGATTTAAGCGATGCTGATGTCACAGCATTACGGGGTGAAGTAGAAAGCAATTACCAAGTAGAAGGTGATTTGCGGCGCCTCGAAGCAATGAACATCAAGCGCTTAGTTGATATTGGTACCTACAGAGGGCGCCGTCACCGGATGGGATTACCAGTAAGGGGACAAAGAACTCGGACGAACGCTCGAACTCGACGCGGCAGACGTCAGACAGTAGCTGGTAAGAAGAAAGCACCAGGGAAATAAATTTCATAGGTTACTCAATAGCAAGATATACGCTAACTCAAACGAATTAATATGGCGCGTCAAACACCTAAAAAAGCCGGGAGCAAAAAAGCAAAACGTAACGTTCCCAACGGAGTTGCTTACATTCAATCAACATTCAACAATAGTATTGTGACTATTGCTGACCAAAACGGCGATGTAATATCGTGGGCAAGTGCAGGGTCAAGCGGTTTTAAAGGAGCAAAAAAAGGAACCCCTTTTGCAGCTCAAACCGCAGCTGAAAGCGCAGCACGCAGAGCAATTGACTCTGGTATGCGTCAAGTTGAAGTAATGGTTTCTGGGCCTGGTGCGGGTCGTGAAACAGCGATTCGAGCATTACAAGGAGCCGGACTAGAAATTACATTGATTCGGGATATTACTCCCATACCACACAATGGTTGTCGTCCTCCCAAGCGTCGCCGTGTATAGAGTCAGAATTGGTTGTCTACCGTGGGGCAACAAATTAAGTCAATTGAAGTCTGAAACTGCATGAATTTATTAAGCATGACTGAAGATTGATCGTTTTTCAAGTTCTCCTCACTCGTTACAGTGCCGTCCGCTCAAAGGTAAAACCGAAGTAATCGTTACTAAGGTATAACCATTTTAATTCGTATCGCCCTTATAACCGGGCAACATTTGTCAAATCAAGAACTAGCACTTTTTACGTAGTTGCTGATTCAGGACTGTTATACAAGGGAGGCTGCTCCGTGGCGCAATTTCAAATTGAATGTGTAGAGTCCAATACAGAAGAAACTCGGAGCCATTACAGTAAGTTTGTTTTAGAACCTTTAGAAAGAGGTCAAGGAACGACGGTTGGTAACGCCCTTAGACGAGTATTGCTCGCTAACTTAGAGGGTACGGCGGTTACTGCGGTGCGGATTGCGGGCGTTACACATGAGTTTGCCACCGTTCCAGGTGTGCGGGAAGACGTTCTTGAAATCCTAATGCGGATGAAGGAAGTCATTCTTAAAAGCTATTCGTCGCAACCTCAAATCGGTCGCTTGCTTGTTACTGGCCCAGCGAACGTCACTTCAGCACATTTTGATTTACCTAGTGAAGTTGAAGTGATTGACCAAACTCAGTATGTCGCCACTCTGGCTGAAGGCGCCAAACTTGAAATGGAGTTTCGGATTGAGAGAGGTAAGGGTTATCGTACAGTCGAACGTGGTCGTGAAGAAGCGACATCGTTAGATTTTTTACAAATAGACTCTGTATTTATGCCAGTGCGAAAAGTCAACTATAGTGTTGAAGAAACGCGCGGTGAAAGTAACATTCCTAAAGACAGACTTTTGTTAGAAGTTTGGACAAACGGTAGTCTGAGTCCACAAGAAGCCCTTTCAAGTGCAGCGAGTATATTAGTGGATTTATTTAATCCATTAAAAGACTTCACTTATACTGAGCAAGATACAGGTATTGCTGAAGACTTAGACCCAACTGCACAAATTCCTATCGAAGAATTACAACTTTCTGTACGTGCTTATAACTGTTTGAAGCGTGCGCAAGTGAATTCTGTAGCGGACTTATTGGATTATACTCAAGAAGACCTTTTAGAAATAAAGAATTTCGGTCAGAAGTCAGCTGAAGAAGTAGTAGAAGCTTTGCAGCGGCGTTTGGGTATTACTTTACCTCAAGAGCGAGGTTCAAAACATAGCTAATAACTAGTGGTATTGAAGAGTTAATAGTTAATAGTTATTTGCTTCAGATTGGTAGTTATTAGGGTAAGGGTAGTAGTTAGTTACAATAACTTAACTATCACCCGCTACCCATTAGCTATACTTTCGCCTAGTAGCATATCAATTCCATTCTATTTTTCATGCGTCAATTATTATGCGTCACCGTTGTCGAGTTAAACAACTAAGCAAACCAGCAGACCAGCGTCGCGCCCTCTTGCGCGCGCTCACAACTGAAGTAATTCGTCACGGTCGAATTACTACCACTTTAGTTCGTGCCAAAGTTGTACGAGCTTCCGTTGACAAAATGATCACCTTAGCGAAAGATGGTTCGCTTTCATCTCGGCGCCAAGCACTCGGCTATATTTATGATAAAGACCTTGTGCAAGCGCTATTTGAACAGGCGCCAAAGCGATATGAAAACCGTAACGGTGGTTACACCCGTATTTTGCGTACCGTACCACGTCGCGGCGACAATTCGGAAATGGCAATTATTGAATTAGTATAAAATTTCTAGTTCAATGCTTACGTCTCAACTCATCGAAAAACAGCGAATTGCCATAGTAATTCAATACCTTGGCACCAATTTTCATGGGTGGCAACGGCAAGCACAGCATCGTACCGTACAGGAAGAAATTGAGAACGCTATTGCGAGTATTGTGGGTTACCACATCAACTTGCATGGTGCCGGACGTACCGACAGTGGTGTTCATGCAGCAGCACAAGTAGCACATTTTGATGTTACAAGTCCTCTGCCACCACACAAATGGGCGCCTGTTCTCAATACTTATTTACCGTCCGATATTTTGATAAGAGCCTCAATTGAAGTAGATAGCACATGGCATTCACGTTTTAGCGCACTATACCGACGTTATCGTTATACGCTTTATACTGAAGCACGCCCAAATTTGTTTATCAAACCGTTTTGCTGGCATTATTATCATGCACCACTCGATGAATCGCTAATCCAGGCTGCGTTAGAACCTTTGGTAGGAAAGCATGACTTAAGTGCTTTTCGACGTGCCAACTCAAAGCGCGCGCATTCAATAGTAGAAGTGCAAGCTGCACAAGTAAATCGCGACGGTGCGTTTCTAAATATAGAAATTCAAGCAGACGGCTTTTTGTACGGTATGGTGCGGTTGATTGTTGGAATGTTAGTTCAGGTAGGAACAAAAGAGAGAACTGTTTCTAACTTCACCAATCTTTGGAAAAATCAACTGCGAGAGCAAGTAAAACATTCGGCGCCCGCACAAGGCTTATGCTTATTGCGAGTAGGTTATCTGGACTTTCCAGTTCCAAAAGAAATTTGGTACGACCAAATGCCGAAATTTGTATTTGGGGAATAAGGGATAATAAACCAATTCTCAATATCCAGGAAATAAAAAGATGACAGCCCAAAAAACATATCTTCCGCCAGTTAATACCCTTGAGGGTGACTGGTATGTAGTAGATGCAGCAGACCAACGTCTTGGTCGTTTAGCAAGCGAAATTGCGATGATTCTCAGAGGTAAAAATAAACCTCAGTTCACCCCTCATTTAGATACGGGTGACTTTGTTATTGTTGTTAACGCGGAAAAAATTACTGTAACAGGTAAAAAGCGTACACAAAAGCTTTACCGTCGCCACTCTGGGCGCCCAGGTGGAATGAAAACTGAAACATTTGCTAAACTCCAAGACCGTTTGCCCGAACGCATTATCGAACAAGCGGTTAAAGGTATGCTGCCAAAAAACAGTTTAGGAAAAAGTTTATTTACAAAACTTAAAGTTTACACAGGTCCAACCCATCCTCACGCCGCTCAAAAACCTAAAGAATTAAAAATCAATACAATTCCAGGAGCAGAAGGTTAATGCAAGCCACCGATACAACCAGCGGTCGCGCGATGTACTTTGGTACAGGGCGCCGTAAATCAGCAGTAGCGCGAGTTCGTCTCGTTCCAGGTACCGGACAACTAACTGTCAACGGCAAACCAGGAGATTTGTATTTCCAATTCAACGCGAACTACCTCGGTGTAATCAAAGGTCCCCTAGAAACTCTAGGCATGGAAAATGATTATGATATCTTGGTAAAAGCTGAAGGCGGTGGACTTACAGGTCAATCAGATGCAGTACGTTTAGGTGTCGCGCGTGCGTTGTGCCAACTCGACCCAGGCAACCGTCCCCCACTCAAAACCGAAGGTTACTTAACTCGTGACCCTCGTGCAAAAGAGCGTAAAAAATACGGTTTACACAAAGCTCGCAAAGCTCCTCAGTACTCGAAACGATAATAAGTTAAAAGTGCGCTCGTGCGCTCGTGCTGAGTAAAGTAGGAGTTAGGAGGCGCGTCGGGGCGGGTTCACCCAAATTTTGATTATTAACCAATATATTAAGTAAACCCGCCCGTACAAGAGTTAGTCGGGGCGGGTTCACCCAAATTTTGATTATTAACCAATATATTAAGTAAACCCGCCCGTACAAGAGTTAGGAGTTAGAAATGATAACTCAGCACGAGCGCACGAGCGCACGAGCGCACTCAGAACTCAGCACTCAGAACTCAGCACTCAGAACTCTTAATTAACTGTTATAATTTATATAGATTAACCACAAAAGGAAAAATGGCTAAAGAAGGTATTCATCCTGAGTGGTATCCAGAAGCTAAAGTATATTGCAACGGAAAGGTTGTAATGACAGTAGGCTCGACCAAACCCGAATTACACGTAGACGTTTGGTCTGGAAACCACCCCTTTTACACAGGTACTCAGAAGATTATTGACACCGAAGGTCGCGTAGAACGCTTCCTGCGGAAGTACGGTATGTACGATACATCAGCCGCTGCGAATAAAGACGAAGACCAGAAGTAGCTGGTTAGCTTTGCTTTGAACGACCCCGCACAGAGTGCCGGGTCGATTTTGTGTTCTTTGCATAAAGCTGACCAAAGTTATTTTTAAAGGAGCGTCAAAACGCATCATGGCTGAACAATATTTGCTAGAGAAACTAAAATCTGTCGAACAAACTTTTCATGAGTTGACTCGGCGCCTAGCTGACCCAGATACTGCCAAAGACCAAGATGAGTATCAAAAGGTCGCGAAGGCACGGTCAGGTTTGGAAGAAGTAGTAAATACTTACGAGACTTGGAAAGCTGCTACCGATGACTTGGTAGGAGCGCGTCAAATATATAAAGAGTCAGCGAGTGACCCAGAAATGCAGGAAATGGCAGGACTGGAAGTTAAAGAACTCGAAGAGAAGATTGAGTTTTTAGAAAACCGCTTAAAAATATTACTACTACCGCGCGACCCTAACGATGATAAAAACATCATGTTAGAAATTCGTGCGGGTACTGGTGGTGATGAAGCCAGTATTTGGGCTGGTGACTTAATGCGAATGTATACTCGTTATGCCCAAACCCAAGGTTGGAAAGTTTCCTTAGCGAGTGAGTCACTAGGAGACATGGGTGGTTGGAAAGAAGTCATCCTAGAAATTAAGGGTGATGACGTATATAGTCAATTAAAATTTGAAGCTGGAGTACATCGTGTCCAGCGCGTCCCTGTTACAGAAGCAGGTGGAAGAGTACATACATCAACAGCGACAGTGGCAATAATGCCCGAAGTCGATGAAGTTGAAGTACACATCGACCCCAAAGACATCGAAATGAAAACCGCGCGAAGTGGTGGTGCTGGTGGACAAAACGTCAACAAAGTAGAAACTGCTGCTGACTTATTCCACAAACCAACAGGTATCCGAATCTTCTGTACAGAAGAACGAAGCCAGTTACAAAACAAAGAACGAGCGATGCAAATCTTGCGCGCGAAATTGTACGAGATGAAACTGCAAGAACAACAAGCAGCTATCACTTCAGCAAGGCGCCTGCAAGTAGGAACAGGTTCGCGTTCCGAAAAAATTCGCACCTACAACTACAAAGACAACCGCGTCACCGACCATCGACTCAACCAAAACTTCTCATTAACCCCTGTTCTCGAAGGCGACTTAGAAACAGTAGTACAATCTTGTATCTCCCAAGACCAACAAGACCAGCTAGCTGAACTAGCCGCCAGTGCTGGAAACAACTAATCCTCATAAAATGTGCATCCATATTGTGGAACAGGCATCCCTGCCTGTTCCATTATTATTTATGTTGTAGGTTAGCTTCGCTTCGCGGGAACCCAACAATTCTGCTGACTTTTTACAGGTTTAAAAACCATAAGATATAAGTTTAGGCGCCATTCCTCAATTAAACGAGTCTAGCAAACGCATCGCTTCTATAAAGTTTTATAAAAATTAGCGCTCTTATTATAATAGTAAGAAATTGTGGGAAACTTAGATATGCAAAGTTATCCTCTGAAAAAAGTTCCTGAAAGCTACGAGAAAGTCTTAGAAGATGCTGCCATCGAGCCAGTGATGCTCACTTCGGAATCTCAACAAAGCTTTGTAATCATGTCGGTTACAAACTACGAGCAATTGGTTAAGCGGGTAGTTGAGTTAGAGGACTGTGTTTTTGGACAGTTAGCACAAGCAAATTTAAATAATTCACAAATGCTAGGTTCAGAAGTTTTTACAGCAGAGCTTCAGCGCCTTGCGAGTTTTGATACCAACGATAAGTCGCATGGCGAAACTTGACGGTTTAAAAATAGTTCTTGATTTTATCAAAAGTTTACAGCCTAAAATTGCCGCTCAAATAGCTAAAAAAGTATTGGCACTCAATGTAGACCCTTTACCATCAGATAGTCTGGAGTTGACTGGCTACCTCACATCTTGCACCTTCTCAATAATCGTAAGGTGGGCAATGCCCACCCTACGCTATAATAAGCATTACAAGGTTTTTTATTCTCAATAAGTTCAAGCTGCAAGATGTCAGCTACCCAGGCTGTTATCGTGTTGATAGTGGTGAGTAAATAAAGCAGCTAGTTATGGAAGAACAGGTCAAAGTTTAATTAAACAAATCTGTGAACAATTACCTATAGCCTTAAAATACCAACCGAATACATGTAATTTAATATTGGTTTTTGATGATTTAGATTGCCGTAAACCAGAGGAACAAAGAGAAAAAATCTTAGAAGCTATATTAAAAATAGAAGGAAGTGCTAATATTTGTAACTAAAAATTTAACTAACGCCAACAGTTTGCAAGTGACGGTTTTGTTTATAACTTTCAAGGGCGCCTAACTCAAAGGTACAAGTTTCGATTGTATTGTTGATTGCTTCTTGTATCTCTATTGGGTAAGGGTAATGATTATAGTTCGATTTTGCATAGTCAAATATAGTCAGACATGGTTTTCTATAATAGATAACTGCCATTTCTTCACAAAACCTTATAGAAGGATTGAAACTTAATTCTTACTTAGAAGGGAGTCACCATTTTGAGTGCATGACCTTCTAAATTTACCTTCCTGGGGGTAACTAACACCTCACTATTCCTTATCCCGAAGGCTTCAGGAAATGCTTTTTTTAGGATGTTGTAACTGCCGTTGACATCGGCATTTATAGCAATACCATTCTGCGAAATATACAAACCTCTTTTTACTCGTTTACCGGATGCTACCCAGTCTACAGGTTTAGAATTATATGTTGGAATAAAATCATTATCTAAAAAGCTTGCCTTGCTGGTGTAGGATTCTTCTTGAATAATTACTTGAATCCCTTTCATAGCAGCTTTATAGGTGAGCAGTTCAATTAATTGTGCATGAGGAATCTGCACAAAATTCTGATTGTTAACTGCTCCTATATTAATACCATTCTTCCAACCCTTGTTTTTTCCCAGCACTAGTTTACTAACTCCTAATTCTGCTAAAAGATTAATTACGTAAGTCGATGCTCTATGCAAATAATCTCTAACTTTGTGGTTTCTATAAGTAGTAAACCTCTTTAAACGTTTTGAACTGTTGTTGCCATTCTCTGAAGTAATTGCCGCGCGCTTTGAATTATAGAACTGGTTTATTGACTTTAACGGTCTACCATTAATGAGAACTGGACTAAAACCAGGCACATTTGAAGTTATAGCCATCAAGTTATTAACACCAAAATCTATTGCTGCAATTGAATTGTTATCGGATTCGGTCACATCAGGGATTTCGTAAACTATTTCTAAAACGTAATGGTCAAGTTTTGGTACAATGCGGGATTGACAGTACTTATTTATTGACCCAAGTTTTACACAAGTTTCAAAGCAGTAATCAATCTCAGATAGCTTGATTAATTCCTGACCTAATTGCTTTTTGGAAGTAGCCTGAGAAGTGAAAATTACACAATATCTACCATATGAATCTAAATATCCAGGTATGTTTGGTCTACCTGTAAATTTCGAGTCATCTAAACTATATTCCAAACTGGCAGCTTTAAATGATGTCCAGTTCTGTGCGACTAGTTTTAGAACTTGCTGAGATACCTTTGCAGGAAGTGCTTTGTATTCCGAAGAATCTTTCATGATCTGGTACAACCTATTGTATTGAGGAACAGAACTTTGTCCCCAAGAAAAGAAAGCTTGTCTCATGATATAGGTTGCAGCATTGTACAAATTCTTGGATGCAAAACACATCTCATCAATTTGTTTATAGACTTGATGGTTTGATTTTATTACTCTCCTTTCTACTAACTGCATATTCTTTAAATCACCTGTTTAAAGTATCGACCTATTATTAATCTACCAACAAATCAAAATCTTTTTATATTTGTGATTATATTGTTACATATCTTAACTATGAACTTAATAGCTTTCGCTCACAATAAGGGGACGCATTCAATCGGTAAAAATTGGACAACCTTCAAGCCCAACCCCTCGTGATTCCCAATATCTCTATAATAAGGTTGTCCAATTTTTCCAGTATTTATTCCACGGGAGTGGTTGCTTCCGTTGAGTCTTGTAAGCGTAAACTTTTGGCATTATAGTTTGTTTCAATAAAGCTTTCATCCACAATTACTGCACCGACACGCGCGGGAAGTTGCAATTGGTTGGAGGGAAATTAGGCTGTTTACTCCTTAATGCGGGCAAAGTTACGGAAGCTATGTGCTATGCTTACACAGAAAAACGGAGCGTACTTTGTGCAGATAGTTTTATAGTTTGTAATATTATACTATACCAGACTATTTTAGCCTATATAATGAGTAAAGTTTTATCATACTCGTACTCAATTAGCTTGCTCAAGCGCTGTAATTCTCTTATGCTTCCACAGTTGTAGACTAATTTTTGTACGGCATATTGCCAACGCGCGAATATGCGATAGCTGAAAAACCCACTACATACCCCACCGTTCTTATCCCAATAAGAAATAGATACTTGGTGCTTGAGGTAAGAGATTTTCTTGATTTTCTTTGCGTCGTAGCCTTGAACGTTCAATGCTTCAATTATGTCAGCTTCACGCAGGTGCCATACATGTGGCGTGATTTTATTTGCTGAGATTAAACTTCGACTTTCACGGAACTTTCGGTTGTGTAGATTGCGAGTCATGATGCACCATCCGATTTAATTTGACCGCAAGGCTTCAAGAAAGGACGCTTTCCAGGCTAGAATAAAGCTGTCTACTTAACTTTCACAAAATTGGCAGCCAATACGCAGTCATTGACAGGTATAGACTATCATAGCTGTAACTACCTTTGTCAAGGAAAAATTTACAATTTGTAAAATAGACGCTAAAAGTAAATTAGTTAGCTTGCAATAAAACTAAAGCAGTGAATCCAGAAGCTAGAAAGAAACTAGGTGAAATAGCAAAAAAGGCTCGCGCTTCGATGAGTCAAAGGTCTTTTGCTACCCTTTTGGGTGTTTCTTATACTACGGTGCAGGCGTGGGAGAAGGGAGAATCTGTGCCAGATATTGAGAATTTAGCTAATATTGCTGATAGAGCAGGTTACACTATTGAAGAACTTTTGAACTATCTTGGTGTTAAACCGCAATCTGAGACTTCAGATGTGAATCAAATAATTAAACAAATAAAGGTTATGCCTTTATCTGAGGTAGCGGTAATTGCCAAAGCAACGGCTGAAAGATTTGCAGATGCGGCGACTACTTTAAGTGAAGAGGTTAAGGCTAGTTAATATATAAGTTTTCTCAAATTTCGTATTAAAAACCAAGCGACAATTAGGATAATGTCATTTTTCGAGTAGCTGGGCATAGACATCATCCTCAGTGTTATCCCATACTCCATCAAGTGAGACTTGGCTTGTTTGAAGCCAGAAATCAGTTTCATCGTTAGGTAAGAGTGTTACAAGCACTTTTACCGCTTAAAAAAATCTAGGAAAATCTAGGACTCCTAAACCTACGTACAATCGCGGTTCTAAGTACGATTTCCTTCACCCGTCTCAGGATGACACTCTAACCGTCCGTTACGGACTTGCAAACGTTTGTTCACTCGGCACATTTAATCTCGGACGGATAATTACATCCGATCACAACCGAATTACCAAATTCAAGGGTATTTTTCAACACACCCGTTGCGTAAGCTAGAAGAGGCTGTTGGCCTAGGCGTGAAGAAAGAGTGTCGGGCTGTACCTTTCACCCTTTTCGAGAGAACGTTCCAGTGTGACCAGACGTGCATAAGAGGTTCCATTCCCTCGTAGGCGGCTCTGGCTGGAACGCCCTCAGAATAATTCATTGCACGTCGTGCAAGAACTAATGCTGCTGCCGTCCCTGAATTCATCCCATAAAGTGACATAAACTTTGTCATACCTATGAGGGATGAAAAGGCAGGATTAACGGTAATTAATTTAATTCCTAATTTAAAACATCGTGAGGAAAGTAATTCATAAAAACGGTTATAAGCAAAACCAGAAATCATCCGATTATAACGTTTATGCTTGGCGCCATTATTTAATCGTGCTTTCTTACCATCAAAATCTAATTCTTCGATAACAATGGGGCATTTAAAAGCGAGTGCCAATGTTGTTAATTCTGTGACGACTTCCGCCAAGACTGCTTCTGTTCGATTAGTCGATAAGCTATGAAGGTTAAATTTAATGTCACCAAATCGTTTAGGATTACCATCCGCATTGACTTTACACCATGCAACTGAGTTGATATTTAAATCTACACCAATACAACCCAACATTACCGAATCAGATGTGATTGGTCGATATACATCAACGGTGATATGTGCCAACCAAACACCATACTTACGTTGAATTATCCGGTAAGTTATTGCTTGCCCACACGCCCATGCTGCACGAATTTCCTTATCGCCATAGCCATTTAAATTGATTGGTATCTCTACATACTCACCGTATCTTGATTCTAAAGCGTATGGCACACGTATTTTTAAAATGTCAAGAGAATATTTTTCCAGACCAAGTATTAATTGACATACTTGATTACCGTTTGATTCGTCTTTACTGCCAACAAAATAAATTGTTTCTTTATTACCTAAATTGACATACAATTGTTTGGATTTCAAGTGTTTTAATTGACACACCATTCGGTGCAACTTGCGCTTTTGATGGTGTAATTTATTTTTTGCACTTTGGTAATACGTACCAGATTCGCGCTGCATAGCCCGTGATGATGCTTCGTCAAATTGTGGTTGATATTTTGATGATACTTTTGCTTTTTTGCCAAGATTAGTGCTGCGATTATATTTAGCAACTGCTTGTAAATATTCAATATGCTTTTTTACTTTCTTTTCAAGGGCATCGATAGAGGATTTTAAAGTTTTTATTTTAGTCTCTAATGTTTTTATATGTCGTGCGTGTGACATGCGCGCACTTTTTATTTCACCTTCTATAAACGCAATAATACTATTGGCTTGGCGTTTATTAATTACGTAATTTTTTTGCAATGTTGTATTCAATTCTGACTTTTTTTGATTTGAAAGTAATCCTTTAAGGCTAAATATTGATGCATATGTTGAAATTGCTGCATAGTCTGCTAGAAACAAACCTGTGTCGGTATTTGTATGTATTTGCTTGACGTAGGTTTGTTTTCGCATAATGGATTTATGCACCTTTATATATTAACTTTATAATTCTTGCATGTTTCCTGTAATTTTACTACTTAGATAAATTCATAATTATCATCAGAATTATCTATGAATTTTATCCAGTTGATAACCTGTCGTTATTAGTCAGCAGTACCCCAATTTTACGCATTGAAAATTAATTGTAGAAATCACCTTTCAATAATATATTTTTAGTCTAATAATTGTATATTTATTGAAAATAAACGAACATTATCAAGGAACTGACTTCTTGCACCTGTACGTATAAATTATTAATACAAAATTTATATGTTCTTAATATTACTTGTTTTTTAGTCAATTTTAATGGACTTATGCTATTAGACTATAGCTGGAAGCGCGAGAAGGGTATGAGCGTAGTTACATAATTTGTAAATAATATTACATATGAAAATGTAGGTGCATTCCGGTGAGGGAAGAGAGTATTGCTGAAAAGCGCGATTAACTAGATAATAACCTCATACATAGATTTTTGAAGATTTTATAACTAATCCGATGAAATCCTATGATTTTGGGTTACTGCTGATAACCCCTTCAGCAAGCTCTGTTGATTCCAATAATTCAATTTTTCCTTGTCGGACAGTAGCCCAAACTGTTTTTAGCATTTTTACTTTGTATTAACAGCAGTAGTTTATATTTTATCTTTGTGGACTTACCCATACAACCAGCTTGATTTTTCGCACGGATGAAAGGCGCCCAAACTACGAGATACACCATTTGCTTAAACGTTGCTCTGCTTCTTTTTGTGAAATACCTTGTGCCAATTGGGCTTTCAATCCATTGTTAATTTTCTGTATCACGTACAAGTGATATTGAACATCTTCAATAGAGCAATCATCAGGCAATTGATTTAACAAGGATTGTATTTTTTCTTTTGTTGGACTCATTTGTTTATCCAGAGCGCGATTTTTTAGTTAAGGTGTTTATTTTATCTATATTGTGAGCGAAATTCTTAAATTTTGCTCTGAAGTCGTTGCATCAATTCGTTCATTGCTCTGGGAAACACTTATCACTTCACGATGTGAGTTTCGTTTGTAGCTCTCAAGCGCTGCTAGTTCTGAACCACAAAGCTTAACCGTACTTTCGATAGCTTCTCGTATCTGCCAAGGATATGGGTAATGAGCAAACTCATACTCTATGAGATTGTTTAAATGCTGCAAATCTCTTGTGTTTCCACAGTTGTGGACTAACCGTTGCACGGCGAATTGCCAGCGCGCGAATATTCGATAGCTGAAAAAACCACTGCATACCCCTCCATTGTTGTCCCAGTAAGAAATGCTTACTTGGTGCTTGAGATAGGAGATTTTCTTAATTTTCTTGGCATCGTAGCCTTGAGCGTTAAGGGCTTCGATTAAATTGGCTTCGCTTAGGCGCCAGACGTGTGGTGTAATTTTATTAGCTGTAATTAAGCCTGTAATCTTTTTGTGGTTTCGATTGTATAGTCGTCGAGCCATGATAATGCACCTCAGACAGCGTATCGGTAAGTACGTCTAAAGAACAAGTTACGTTTACTTTAGTTGGAATAGTTCCAACTTTAGATTAAATTTACCGCTAGTATGCAAGCCTGTCAATATGAAAGTAAAGTTGTAATATGACAACTAAAGTTATAACGACAGTGGAGTAGTTAAAACGCCAGTGAATGACGAAAGCAGAAAAAAACTAGTTGAAATTATCAAGCAGGCTCGTGGTTCAATGAGTCAGCGAGCTTTTGGCAAGGTTTTGGGAGTTTCTGCTACAGCCGTCAATATGTGGGAAAAAGGTCTAAAAGTCCCAGATACTGAGAATTTAGCTCATATTGCAGCGCACGCTGGTTACTCTATTGAACAATTACTCTCTTCCATAGAAGGCAAGCCAATAGAACAAGCTTCAGATTTAAATTTGATTCTCAGACAAATTAAGCACATGCCTTTGTCTCAAGTTGCTCAGATTGTACAAGCTGGCGCCAGTCGGTTAGCTGCAGCAGTAGAAGCTTTGGAGGAACCAAAAGCTAGTTAGCAGTATAAATAATTGCAAGAATATTAAGCCGCAGTCGAATTCTTCTGATTTAAACCAGATTGTTAAGCAAATCAAGGTGATGCCGTTATGTGATGTGGCGGTTATTGGTCGCGTAGTTATGGATAGACTCGCTTCTTCGATTGAGGTAGCGAGTTCGGAGGTTAAAGCCAGTTGAGATGTGAGTGAGGTTTTTAGTGTTGGCGCCAATAATATTCGTTGATTCCTTGTTGTGTTCTGACTTTTCACGTCATGTGGAAAACCTAACCCCCGCTTGAGCGCGAGGCAACTCGTGCGGCAACGGAGAAAAATATACTCCCCTCTCCTCGTAGGTTCCGGGGTTGGGGGAGAGGTTTTTTAAACCTGCGAAAAGTTAGATTACGTTGGGTTACGCAAAGCCTTCACCCAACCTACAAGTATTTTTTTTAACTTCAAAGCGGCTATATTACTTCAATTTTCACAGCCTAGTTGTAAAAGCGAGTAAGATATTACACTGTTTTGTTATTGAACTTTGCCTTTAAAGTTTAGTAGAACAATTATTCTTTTTTTAGATTTTTGAAGTACTATAGTACCAGACTAGGATTCATCATAAATTAATGACTTATATAGTACGTAAAAACTATGATGTAAAGGTAGGAAAATTGCCTTTACAAAAAGGTGTAGCGAAGCGACGTGTATTTGAGGCGCCTTCTAATTACAATTTTTTTACATCAGCAAACCAAGCACCAGCAAAACCGTTTTTAAAGTGGGCTGGGGGAAAAGGTCAACTTCTGGAGCAGATAAGTAGTTATTTGCCGCAAAGCTTATTAGATGGTTCAATTAATAGATATGTTGAGCCATTTGTGGGAGGAGGAGCAATGTTTTTCTATCTTGCTTCTTCGTGCTATCAGTCGAGCATCAATGAGTTTTTCATTTATGATGTCAATCCAGAATTGATACTTGCCTATAAAACTATAAAGCATGATGTCTATGCATTGATTGAGGCTTTACTAAAGATTCAATCTAAGTACTGGTCTTTGTCGGATATAGAGAGAAGTCAATATTTTTACTATATAAGAAATTCATTTAACTTACGAAGAAAGAGTATTAATTTTAATGTATTTAATAGTAATTGGGTAGAACGCGCGGCTCAAATTATTTTTCTAAACCGTACTTGTTTTAACGGCTTATTCCGAGTTAATTCTAAAGGTGAATTTAATGTTCCTTGTGGGAAGTATAAAAAACCTTTAATTTGTAATGTAGATAATTTGAAAGCTATATCTTTACTGCTACAGAATACTCATATTGAGCTAGGAGATTTTACAAAGTGTAAAGAAATTGTCGATGATAAGACATTTGTATACTTTGACCCTCCTTACCGTCCACTAAGCAACACTGCTAATTTCACTGGTTACTCTCAAAATGTATGGCATGACAGTGAGCAACTAAGATTGAGAGACTTTTTTAGTGAGTTACATCTAAAAGGCGCCAAACTATTATTAAGTAACTCAGACCCTAAAAACGAGAATATTAACGATAACTTCTTTGAAGATGCGTATAATGCGTATAGAATAGAGCGAGTAAAAGCCGCGCGTAAAATTAACTGTAACGCATCTAAACGCGGTCAAATTACCGAGCTAGTAATTATGAATTACTAATCGTATAGAGATGCATCTGCCAGCAAACAAACGAGCAAAGTATGAAAAATAGCCAGATTTTTCATGATTATTTAGGAAGTGCTGCTACCAAAGATGTATTTAAGCACTTAAAAAATACTTTGACAGATTCCATCACAATATGGAATTACTTTGTAAACTGGCAAAAAGTACTATTAAATTTTAAAAGCGTTGAAATTCATTTAAATACTCTTAATTATTTAATAGGAAAAGCTAATATAGAGCAAGAATTTAGAGAATTATTACAAATCTATCCGGGTATTTACAGCACAATTCCACTTTTAATAGCTTGTCGGACTAAAAACTTTAGAATATTAACTAGCTTTACAGAAGCTAATTTTCAATATAAAGGCTTTAATTTTAGCAATCAAAGTCTTTTATTTCCAGAAAATATTGAAGCAGCAGTAGAGTTTGCCAGAGAAACTGGTGTACTAGAACTATTTGAAAATCGTACTATTAAAAGCATTCCAGATTACGTATTAGGAATTGAAGTAGGACTCGACAGTAATGGTAGAAAAAATCGTGGTGGAGACACGATGGAAATTATCGTACAAGAATTAGTAAAGTCAATCTGTAGTGCAAATAATCTTACATACATAAAACAAGCTACTGCCGAGAAGATTCTTACAATCTGGGATACTGTAGTAGAAGTAGATAAATCAAGCAGAAGATTTGACTTTGCAATTAATAATCAAGGGCTAATATATTTAATTGAAGTCAATTTCTATGGTGGAGGTGGTTCTAAATTGAAAGCGACTGCAGGTGAGTATAAAACACTGTATGATTTTTTATCAGCACAAAATCATAAGTTTATTTGGATTACTGATGGGTTAGGTTGGAAAACTTCTTTGAAACCTCTTGAAGAAACTTTTAATTATATAGAGTACACCTTGAATCTAAATATGGCTTCGAGTGGGTTACTTGCTGAAATAATTAAACAGAAGCTTTAAAAGATAGTTATAATATATATTCTAATTATCTTCTAAAAGTAATATCTCAGATTTGTAAATACATCCAACCCGCATTATGGTTGCTACCAATTCTTTAAGCGCTTTTACTCTTGTTGGTTTGTGTTTGATTGTACGTGCAACGTTTTCGCAAGTACGAAAAACATCTATTGCTTCTTCAGTATACGCTGTTCCAGCGCGCGCTAATGCTGCTGCTAACTTTTGCAGTTCCTTTGCCTTGACAACCGGGGAATTCTTTACAATCGTTAACACTTCTTTGGCTTCATAAGAACGTCCTGCTTGTGCTAAAGCTGACGCTAAGTCTTCTAAAGCTTCAACGCGCGCTCCGGAATCTTCCTCAATAAGAAAAGCGACTTTTTTGGCTTCATCTAAAACTGCGGGGTTGAACTGTAAACTTTTTACCAGCGATTTATGTATAGTCAATAAAGCAGCGAATTCAGTCATAAGGAATTGCGAATCACTGCTACAATGACTATTATTTTCTCTACCTTCTTCATGCTTTAACTGACTAAGCCTAAGAGTACAAATACCTTTTACGATTTTACGCATCTTGATTAGATTGCAACACTACTATTTATTAGGTGCCATCAAGGGTAATTTATGCACTTGGCTAGAAATTTTTTTGGTGTGGTAAAGAGAATTACTCTGCTGCAATACCAGTGGTAGTTAAGGCAGGATAATCTAAAGGCACCTCAATTACTGGTTCCTTGACCGTTGCGAACGCAAAATCATCAATACCGCGTCCTAGAGCAAACTGCAATGAATTGATAAGGTTTTTATTTGATAAGGTCAGGAAAATTAAAACTGCTGAAAAAGTCAAGGCGCCAGCAACACCAAACATGTTACCGTACCCAACTTGTTCGGCAAGAGAACCTCCAAGTGGCCCTGCAATTGCAATACCTAAGTCAAACCCTACTACACACAAAGCAAATATTCGTCCGCGCTCCTGGGGTAGTGAACGGTCTGCTATCACTACATCCATTGTCGAAAGAAATGTACCTCCTCCGGCGCCTTCAAGTACTGCCGACATGATAAATGAGAAATCGTTGTTTGCCTGCCATAGTAATAACATCGATAGCGTGTAGCCAATTAAACCAAGAGTTACAAATAAACCTCTACCAATTCGGTCACTAGCACCACCTGTAAAGAATCGTGAAACTAAGCTGGACACCGCTGCAATTGTGTAAAACAAACCGCAATCGAAGTCTACATGTATAGATTTAATAAATAATGGAATAAAAGTATTTAACGTACCTACAGAAGACCCAATTAATAGCATTGTCAGCGCTGGAACTCTTACTCTCTGACTTCTATATACCTGCCAAATATTTTCGTCGCTACTAGTATCGTCAGTATTTTGTAGTACAGGAAAATTTTCAATTGGCAGTACAAATAAAAGCGAGAGTAAACCTAAGATAGCAATGATGTTAAATAATAATGTATAGCTGGCATTTTCTTGGATATAAGTACCAATTGCAGGTCCAAGTGCTAAACCAACTGCTCCAGTCAAAGTCATGTAACCCAAAACTTCACCACGATTTTCAGCCGGAGCTATATCGGTAACTAGCGCTGCATAAGCGGTAGTAAAAGCTGCAATACTTATTCCATGAAACGCACGCAATGCCATTAACCCAGGTATTGATGTAAATACTTGATAGCCTAGTGGTGCAATAGCTGCAACTAAGGCGCCAATAATTAAAACAATTTTACGGCTACGTCGGTCTGCTAGTTCACCTAACTGAGGGCGAAATATTAACAAACCAACAGCAAAACTGCCCATCACAAAGCCAACTTCTCTTTTCGAGCCGCCCAACTGCTCGATATAAAGTGGTAACGTTGACAAGCTAGCTCCAATACTCGACCAAAATAATAAACCTGCCGCGAATAAAGTCAGCATGTAATTACGTATTTTGGGTTCTAAGCGTAGAAGTACTTCCAATTGCCTTATTCCTATTTATATTGCGTGTAACTGTAGATATATATTTAAACTGCCACACTTTTTAGTACCATTTACTTTCGATGCTGATACAAACCTATTAAACAGAAACACTACGGAGTAGAGGCGCCTGCACAGGTTTTATACTTTACATGTACTATGGAAAATAGTATAGTATGGGTTAGCCAAGTAAAAATACTTACTGGCTTGATATTAAGGGATTTACGAACTTTAAGCGATGCAATTACTTATATAGTACGATTTTTCGCGTTTAAAAAGACTAATACTTTTTGTAGATTCTTCAAATAACTTCAATTAAAGGATTTTATGTAGAGTATAGGTATAAGGGCTGAAGACAAAACACTAAGGAATAAGGTATATTATGTGATTGGGTTTTCAAAACGAGTTAATTCAGTTCTTACGGTCAAAAAGATTTTTTTGTATAAATATTTACTTTTAACAAGAATAGGCATTTTTTGCAAGAGAGGCTATAACAGGTAAAGTCTTAACGTTTTACAGGTGCAGCCATGTCCGAGAATCGTAATCAACCTATCGATTGGCAATTAGGTATACACGAAAGTTACATGCCTGTTTATTATAAAGGCGCCGTAGCTGGATTTTTCAAAAAAGAATATTCGGAAACGATAATCAAACACTTAAACGAAGACGAGTTATTGAAAAAAGCATTAACGAAAGCTTGTACAGATTTAATTCGACAATCTGGTGGTGATAGTAGTCAAGTTAAAGAACTAATCAAAAAATATTTAAAAACCAGCGAACATCCCAAGTATGGTACGTTTGCAATTGCAAGCTTTTTACGTGAAAGACAGCAACAACTAGATTTAGGCGATAAAGAATTTACCAAGTTTTGCGACACCTTTAAAGTTTCACCTGTCGAATTAAACAACATCTACGCAGGTGACAGAATAGAAGATAGCTTAATGGCGCCACTCGCGCGTATTTTAGGTATTCCCAAAGATGAATTACTAAAAGTCAGAGACGGTCAAGAAGACAGCGACATCTTGTAGCACATCTGTCTCAGATGTGCAGTGGTCAGGCGAGATACCCAAGCAAACAGGTAAAATTAGTAACCTGTGCAGTGATTTATTTTTTTTACCACAGAGACACAGAGACATAGAGAGAAGAAAAATGAACTACAAAGGAGCCAAGGAGCGTGCGGGGGTGGGGAACGTTGAGCGCAGTGGCGTGGCACAAAGGAAGAATTATTACAAGCCACTGAACTAGATATATTTGGAACAACTATAACAAAAAAGTAATAGTAGATTTCCGGAAAAGCCCAAGTCATAGCTGGTATAAATAAGGTAGGCTAAAAACTACTTGTATTTTTCTGTACTACGCTTTCATCTTGAGTTGCGATTATGGCTGATGTATCAAACGTAAAACTTATAATTGGTTTCAACGACCCTGACTTAGACGACGAAGAGAAAAACGAACAAGCTCAAAGGTTGCTTCAAGAAATCAGAGAACTTGATGAAGTTGAAGCAGCAGAACCTCTTCTTGACCCTAACCCACCCGCAGGAAACAAATCATTCGGGGGAATTTTGGCGGGATTTCTGATGGCAGAAGTTAGCCCAGCAAACCTAAAAAAACTATTTGGGTTTGTCTCTGACCGTTTGGGGAATAAACCAATGAAGTTGAAAATTAAAGCCGCTGATGGTAGAGAATTAGAAATCGAAGCCAGCAGTAAAGAAGAGTTTGAGTATATTAAGCAGCAAGCAGAGGAATTTATTAATAAACAATAGACATATATATAAGTACAGGCAGAGCATATAATCCGCTCTACAAAATGAATTATTGTAAAAATGTAATTTTGCATTTATTATAACCAATGGCAAAATACGCCTTATTAATTGGAGTTAGCGAATATGAACCTGGGTTAAATCCTTTGCCTGGAGCAGCCAAAGATGTGGAGGCAATGCAGCGTGTCTTGCAGCAGCCAGAAATAGGCGGGTTTGTTGCAGAGGACATAGTTGTATTGAAAAATCAGCAGCGACAAGAAGCTGAGGAAGCCATCTTCAATTTTTTTGCTAATAAGAAAAAAGAAGATTTGCTACTTCTATATTTTTCGGGTCACGGCATTATTGATGATATTAGTCAGTTTTACTTTTCAACTCGTTCAACTCGCAAGCACGAAGGCAAATTAATTTCTCCAACTGCTGTTGCTGCCAGCTTTGTGCATCAGCAAATGCAAAATAGCAGGTCAAGGCGCCAAGTTGTTATTCTTGACTGCTGTTTTAGTGCAGCTTTTACTAAAGGTTTAAACGCAAAAGATGCTGGGAATATAAATGTCAGTAATCAATTAGGAGGCGAAGGTCGAGCAATTCTCACTGCTTCTAATTCTACTCAGTATGCGTTTGAACATGAAGGATTTGAATTATCGCTATACACACATTTTCTTATCGAAGGAATAGAGAAAGGCATTGCTGACCAAGATAACGACGGATGGATATCAGTCGAAGAACTACATGATTTTGTTCATCGCAAGGTGACAGAAACTTCTCCAGCAATGACACCAGAATTTTATCCTGTCAAAGAAGGATATAAAATTTTGCTGGCAAAATCACCAAAAGAAGACCCGAAACTCAAATATCGCAAGGAAGTCGAATTACGCGCATATCAGGGTAAATTTACAATTCCTGCTCGTCGAATGCTAAATGCTTTAGCGCTGCAATTTGGATTAAACGCACAAGAAGCACAAGCAATTGAAGCCGAAGTTTTACAACCCTATCGTGAATATCAGCGCAAGTTGGAAGAGTACGAACAAACCCTTGTCGAAACTTTAGAACAAGAGAATCAACTTTCGTTACGGTCAGTAAATGATTTAAAAGATTATCAGCAATTTCTAGGTTTGCGCGATGAGGATATTAAAGAAATACACGAACGATTACTTCCTCAAACAACTTCCGTAATCATCAATCAACAACAACTCGAAGAAGATAATCTCAGTTCTGAAAAAGGAATAAACTACACTAAACTACGTAACTTGCTAAAGGCTGGTAAATGGGAAGAAGCAAATGATGAAACTTGGCTGTTAATGCTTCAGGCAGTGGATAGACAAAAAGGTGACTGGATTCGTTCTGAAGAATTTTTAAACTTTCCTTGCAAAGACCTCTGTACAATTAACACCCTTTGGGTAAAATATAGTAATGGGAAATTTGGCTTCAGCATTCAAAAAGAAATTTACTTGAGTGTCGGCGGTAAAGCAGACGGCAAGTATAATGAAGAAGCCTGGATAAAATTAGCAGAGAAAGTCGGATGGATGATAAATAACCATTTTGGAAAGGAAAATGTAATTTTAGATAAATATTTAGGAGTTAATGTAATTTTTGATACCTCAGCACCTAGGGGACACCTTCCATTTAATGACCTGCAGGAATTTTGTTTGTCTCTCTTCTCTCGCGTCGAGACTTGTAAAGTGTAACATTTAAAGCTTTCAGAATTTCTTAAAGATTTATTACAGAAACCTTCCTCACGCAATAATCAGCATTTCACAAATCCGATACCTGGCACCGGAGGCTTTCAGGGGTAGGCTTTTTGAGCGGTATTTTTGGCAAAATTGTCATACTTGGCAGTACATTCTTCTAAAGTTTCCCCAAAAAAGAAGATTTACTGGTGTTATATCTTTCAGGTTACGGTATCAACGGTTTTTAAAGAATTGTATAGATTATTTGTATTATAAAGTTCATGTGCAATATTATTTGTTCGTAGAATTTAGCTACTAGTTCTCAAAGACCCAGTTTATAAAGTTTTACAAACAAATAATTTAGCGTGCAAACAGACAGCATTTTTTATCGCTTGTTCAAAGAATTTCCAAACGTTTTCTTTGAACTCATCGGCGATGCATCTACAACTGCCAGTGCATACAACTTTAAATCTATTGAAGTCAAGCAAACTGCATTCCGTATAGACGGTGTTTTTATCCCGAAAAGGGGTAGAGACAAACCAATTTATTTTATAGAGGTGCAGTTTCAACAGGATAAGCAAATCTACTCGCGGTTAATTTCAGAAGTTAATTTATACTTACGTCAGAACAAAACTAAAAATGATTGGTATGGTGTAGTTATATACCCTAGGAAGAGTTTAGATGTCGCAGATACGAAGCACTACCGTGAATTCTTTGACAGTGGGCGAATTACTCGTATCTACCTTGAAGATTTGGGTGATGCTGCTTCGTTACCGATTGGAATTGCTACTATAAAGTTAATCATCGAAAATCAAAAAATCGCTAAACAACAAGCCAAGGAGTTAATTGCGAGAACTAAACAACAGGGTCTTTCAAAACCCCAACAGCAGCAACTACTGGATTTGATTGGAACAATTTTAGTGTATAAACTGCCTAAGATAAAGAAGGAGGAGTTAAAAGCAATGTTTAGAAAAAGCGACTTGAGGAAAACAACATTTTACCAGGAAGTTAAGGAAGAAGTTAAGGAAGAAGTTAAGGAAGAAGTCAGGCAAGAAGTTAAGGAAGAAGTCGAACAGAAAGTCAAACAATCAATATCTCGCTTACTAGCTATAGGTTTAACTCCAGAACAAATAGCTCAAGCACTTGATACAAGTGTGGAATTTGTTAGACAGGTAGTACAGACACGTAACTCAGGCTCTTAACTAGCGCTAATCCAAACTTCTCTTAACTATACTATCTCCTCTGTGTACTCTGTGTCTCGGTAGTAATTTTTACCGATATAAACAATGACATAGAGTATTAAAAGCTCAGGAGTTAATTGCGAGAACTAAACAACAGGGTCTTCCACAATCCTAACAGCAGCAACTACTTGATTTAATAGGAACAATTTTATTGTACAAACTGCCTAAGATTAAGAAGGAGGAGTTAAAAGCGATGTTTAGAAAAAGCGACTTGAGGAAAACAACGTTTTATCAGGAAGTTAAAGAAGAAATCCAAGAAGAGGTCGAACAAAAAGTAAAACTAAAATCTATATCTCGCTTACTAGCTATAGGTTTAACTCCAGAACAAATAGCTCAAGCACTTGATATCAGCGTGGAAGTGGTAAGACAAGTAGTGCAAGAAAATAACTTAGGCTCTTAACGGGCGCCAGCCTCAAAGTTCTTTTATCACATCTTCTGCGTACTCTGTGTCTGGAGTGGTAATTATATTTAATTATATAAATAACGACATAGAGTACTAAATTTGTTTAGTACATTTTTATTGTAAATTATCTAAGATAAAGAGGCAGAGTTAAAAGCAATGTTTAAACGAAGCGACTTGAGAAAAACAACATTTTATCAGGAAGTCAAAGAGGAGATACAAGAAGAACTTGAACAAAAAGTTAAACGAAGAGTCGAAAAAAGGTTTAGACAAGAATTCCAGCAAAAAGCCAAAATAGAATCAATACCTCGCTTACTAGCTTTTGGCTTAACTCCGGAACAAATAGCCTACGCACTTGATTTGGATGTGAAAGTCGTGAAAATGACAGTACTAAATAACTATATGGTAATTTCTTGAATTCTACCCTTTGCATACCAATACTGCAAGAGATAGCTCAAAATCGAATCAATACTGCTCGGTTAAGAAAACTCGATAAACCCAAAACCTTGTAGAGACGCGATTAATCGCGTCTCTACGCACCGATAACCATCGCAAAAAATCCTTAACCGAGCAGTATTGAAAATCGAATAATTTATAGGTTGGGTTGAGGAACGCTCTTCGTGAACGTAAGCGCAGTTTTCCTTTATGGTAGCAAAACCCAACATTTTCACGACGCAAGTTGGGTATTGAGGCGCCTCCACCCGACCTACAAACATCCTTGGCTGTGTAGCCTGTGTTTTTGTGGTAGAAATGAATATCAAAATCTTGTTCTGACGTTACATGTAACGTCTCTACATTTGCATTAATTTTTGTTAAGATTGGACACAATGCGGCCTTCTCGCATTGTACCTACTCATTCCCTACCTTGGAGACACTGGATGCTACGACTCGAACATATCAGTAAAATTTACCCGACTGGTGAAGTCCTCAAGGATGTCAATTGGGAGGTCAAAGCCGGTGATAGGATTGGTTTAGTTGGGGTTAACGGCGCCGGCAAGTCCACCCAACTTAAGATTATCACAGGTGAAATCGAGCCGACTTCGGGTGAAATTATTCGTCCTTCGAGTTTACATATAGCTTACCTCAACCAAGAGTTTGAGGTAGACCCATCACATACTGTTAACGAAGAATTCTGGACTGTATTTAAGGAAGCAAACCAGGTACAGTTAGCTTTGGCGCAAGTTCAACGCGATATGGAGACTGCCACACCCGAAGAACTCGATAAGTTAATTAATAAATTAGACAAATTGCAACGTCAGTTTGAAGCCCTTGACGGTTACGGGTTAGACGCGCGTATTGGTAAGATTCTACCAGAAATGGGTTTTCAACTCGAAGATGGGGAGCGTTTGGTAAGTGCTTTCAGCGGTGGTTGGCAAATGCGGATGGGTTTGGGTAAGATTTTGCTGCAAGAACCTGATTTGTTACTGCTGGACGAACCTACGAACCACTTAGACTTGGAAACTATCGAGTGGTTGGAAGGTTATCTCAAGAAACTTACAACTCCAATGGTGATAGTGTCTCATGACCGAGAGTTTCTCGACCGTTTGTGTACTCAAATTGTCGAAACTGAACGCGGTGTTTCTTCTACATATTTAGGTAATTATTCTTCGTACCTGCAACAAAAAGCTGAAAACCAAGCTGCACAACTGAATGCTTTTGAACGTCAGCAAAAAGAACTCGAAAAGCAACAAGCGTTTGTAGAAAAATTCCGTGCTAGTGCGACTCGCAGTACTCAAGCGAAAAGCCGAGAAAAGCTACTTGATAAAATTGAACGTATTGAGGCGCCAACAAATTCAGTACGTACATTACACTTCCAGTTTCCTCCTGCACCTCGTAGCGGACGCGAAGTTGTAATTATTAAGGATTTAACACATACATATGATGATAAAATCCTGTTTTTAGGCGCCAATTTAATAGTTGAGCGTGGTGATAGAATTGCCTTTGTTGCTCCCAATGGTGCGGGTAAGTCTACATTACTACGTTTGATTATGGGAATGGAGGCGCCAAGCGAAGGTACAGCGAAACTCGGTGACCACAATGTAATTCCAGGTTACTTTGAACAAAACCAAGCGGAAGCACTTGACTTAGACAAAAGCGTTATGGAAACCATCCATGACGAAGTGCCAACCTGGACAAACGAAGAAGTTCGCACAATTTTAGGACGGTTCTTGTTTAGCGGTGACACTGTATTTAAAAATGTCTCAGCATTAAGCGGTGGTGAAAAAGCACGGTTAGCACTCGCTAAGATGTTACTGCGTCCAGCGAATTTGTTAATTTTAGACGAGCCGACAAACCATTTAGACATTCCCGCAAAGGAAATGCTTGAAGACGCGATACAAAATTATGATGGTAGCGTAATTGTTGTATCGCACGACCGTTATTTTGTTTCGCAGATAGCAAATAAAATTGTCGAAATTCGCGATGGTGAGTTTCGTGTTTATTTGGGTGACTACCATTACTATCTCACTAAACTCGAAGAAGAAAAAGAAGCCGCGCGTCTTGCTGAAGCAGAAAAAGAAAAAGCTGCAAAAAAAGCTGCAAAAACTGCCAAAGCTACTGCAAAGAAAAAGTAAAAACTGCTAATGAGTGCCTCTTGTGGGGTGGGCATCCTTGCCCGCCTTTTTATCAACACAACTGCCTTTTAGTTTTATAAACCACGGGTGGGACGCCCATTCCACAAGAAAAGACACATAATCTAAACTGCATTCAAATGAAAATCATTTGACATTTAAACTAAATGAGAATATTTAGCAATTGATTAGAGTTATACAAAAACAAATTTGAAATTACTAATTGGTTATAGCAAATTGCATTAAAAAATGTGATTAAAAACCCACTCGAAAATTCCCTAACAGTTGGCGCCGATACAGTCAAGCTAGATATGAATAAAATGCATCGATAGGCGCCACGTATAGAATATAAGAAAATCAAATATATGTGCAAAAAAATAAAAAAATGTCTAAAAAACGAATATTTTTCATAAAATAAGTTTATAAGCAGAAATTCACTTGCGAACAGGGGTAGCAGTGGTATTATTCGGATATTACAAAAAGTAAAGGGCAGTTTTATTATGACCAAAGCACCTGTTGCTCCCGTGGTGCTAGTCATTTTAGACGGATGGGGCTACTGTGAGGAGATAGAGGGAAATGCAATCGCACAGGCTAAGACTCCCGTGATGAATAGCCTATGGTCGGCATATCCGCACACCCTTATTCGCACATCAGGAAAAGCCGTTGGTTTGCCAGAAGGTCAAATGGGTAACTCAGAAGTTGGTCATTTGAATATTGGCGCTGGTCGAGTGGTACCGCAAGAGTTAGTACGCATTTCAGATGCGGTTGAAGACGGTTCCATTAATAAAAACCCAGCGTTAGTGAAGATTTGTCAGGAAGTCCTGAGTCGAAACGGCAAACTGCATATGGTCGGGCTTTGTTCTGAGGGAGGTGTACACTCCCATATTAGCCACCTGTTTGGACTACTTGACTTAGCTAAAGCACAAGGCATATCTCAAGTTTGTATTCACGCTATTACCGATGGTCGTGACACCACGCCCAAAGAAAGTGTAGAAGCGGTAGGACTAATTCAAAATTACATAGATCGCATTGGTATTGGTAAAATCGCTACAATTAGCGGTCGCTACTACGCAATGGATAGGGATCGTCGTTGGGATCGAGTTAAACTTGCCTACGATGTGATGACTATTGATGGTGAGGGTAATATGCTCTCAGCAGTAGAAACTGTAAAAGCTTCTTATGCTGCTGACATAACCGACGAGTTTATTGTTCCCGTGCGGTTAGCACCAGGAGCAATTGAAGCTGGCGATGGTGTTATCTTTTTTAACTTCCGCCCTGACCGCGCGCGGCAGCTAACTCAAGCTTTAGTAAGTCCCAATTTTAAAGGCTTTGAGCGTCAATTTATAACGCCATTGTCTTTTGTGACTTTTACGCAATATGACCCGGAATTACGAGTTAGTGTTGCATTTGAGCCACAAAATCTTAGTAACATTTTGGGGGAAGTAATATCGCAACGGGGTTTAAAACAGTTCCGCACTTCGGAAACTGAAAAATACGCGCATGTAACTTATTTCTTCAACGGTGGGTTAGAAGAACCCTTCCCAGGTGAAGACCGCGAACTTGTCTCAAGTCCGATGGTCGCAACTTATGATAAGGCGCCTAAAATGTCAGCTGAACCCCTGACCGATGTAGCATTAGCTGCTATAGGGAAGCAAATCTACTCGCTAGTGGTAATAAATTATGCCAATCCGGATATGGTTGGGCATACAGGGCTAATTGAAGCCACAGTGCAAGCTATTGAAACAGTAGACCGTTGTGTGGGGCGCCTGCTTGAAGGCATAATAAAAGCAGGTGGCACGGCGATTATTACCGCTGACCACGGCAACGCAGAACAACTTATAGATGAAACGGGTAATCCTTGGACTGCTCACACTACAAATCCTGTGCCTTTAATTTTAGTTGAAGGCGAAGGAGCAAAAATTCCTGGACACGGCACAGATGTTACCTTACGCTCAGATGGTAAGTTAGCGGACATTGCCCCAACAATTTTAGATATTTTGCAAATTCCCCAACCACCAGAAATGACTGGGAAATCCCTGGTACAATCTGCGGAGTATGAAGTGCGAAACAACCGCACACCTGCACAAGTGGGAATGTAGAATAGTAGACAGTTATTAACCAGTAGGTGGGGCTTTGCCCTACTTACAGGCTATTAACTATTAACCTTTTTGATTTAATTTGATCATGACCGTTACTAATATTGTTCAAGGAATCTGGACATTCTCTGCTGTTGGCTTAATTATTTTGGTATTACTTCATAGTCCAAAAGGTGATGGTATTGGCGCTATTGGTGGACAAGCTCAATTATTTAGCAGTACCAAAAGCGCTGAAAGTACTCTTAACCGCGTAACTTGGGCATTAACTGCTATATTTATGGGTTTGACTGTGGTGTTAAGCGCTGGTTGGTTACCTAAATAAGTAGTAAGGCGTAAGAGGAGAGGATAGGGCAATGGGAACGGAACAAAAATACTATAACCGTAACCCTAGACCCAATATCCTAGTAAATATCTTGGAATTCTATTATTGGCGCCATTTATTTAGTCGTCTATTTTGGCGTATATCTATATTTATAGGAATATTTTTAACTACTTGGCTGCTAGTTCTAATTAACTCGCAGTCTATTGTCATTGGGCAAACACCAATTACACATCCTCTTCCGTCAACACTCGCGCGTTGGCAAGATACTAAAAATAGTGGTGATTATTTCGACGCTGTGAAACCAACAGAAGTCGGATATTTAGTCTGGTCAAATTTTCCTGTTAAAGTTTATATCGAAACGCCAAAAAATCTCAATAACAATCAAGCAGATACATGGGTAAAAGCTGTCTCGTCTACAGTTCAAGAATGGAATGCTTATTTACCTGTACAGATAGTTGAGGAATCAGAGTCAGCAGATATTACGATTTTAAGAAAGGCGCCACCACTTCAAGGAAACCCACCGCGCGCGCGTTCCGCACAGACTACATATAATTTATATACAAAAAATAATATCTTATATCATCGCTTTAGTATTCTATTGAGTCCTAGTCAAATGGGTGAATATCTTACTGCTGCCGCGCGGCACGAACTTGGTCACGCATTAGGTATTTGGGGACATAGCCCATTACAAAGCGACGCTTTATACTTTTCCCAAGTACGTAACCCACCATTAATCTCAACTAGAGATGTGAATACCTTAAAAAAGGTATATGAGCAGCCAACTAAATTAGGATGGAAACAATAGAGTCTTGTGGAGTGGGCATCCTTGCCCGCCCACAAAATAATTAATCTAATTTTTGAAAGTCCCTAATTACAAAAACTCAACTTGTCCAATCATCTCTTGAGGCGAAAACACTTCGTAAATTAGAGTTAATCCAGCAACAATTTCACCGATAGAGCGAGTTCCTTTTTGACAATAAGTAATACCCGGATGAGTTTGGTTATAGCTCGCAATTCTTAAAAAATCGGTATCTTGGGTAAAAATAACACGTTGAGTAGCGCAAATAAATTCTAACTGCTCATCATCGCTTTTAGTAAGTAATCCAACTTCCTTTGTCGTAGTTACATCAATTCCATGACGACGTAATCCAGCGGCAATAGCTGGGTCTACGTTCTCGTCCAAATGAAACTTTATTTTCTCACTCAAGGGCGCAAATTCCTTAATTTCTCTTGTAAACGAGAAGGGTGATTACGTTTGAAAGCTTCTACAAATGCTTCATCGTCAGCCAAAGTTGAGTCAATAGTTTCTTGATGGTCAAAATAATATGCCATTGCTGCATGAACGCAAGCCATCGATAAATCATATTTTGCGGCAATCTCTGGTAATGAAAGCCCCATTTTTAAATGCATCACCACTATATCTTCGACTGCAATCCTGGTTCCTGTAATACGTGGTTTTCCTCCACGAACTCCAGGTGTAATCTCAATGTGTTCTGTGCTGACAGATAGCATAAACAAAATTTCAGCTTAATAAGTATTCAATCTCAATTTTAAATGATTGGACTTTAACTCCACGCTTTGTAAGGTGGGCACTGCCCACCCTACAACTAGTTAATGTGCCCCTACCATCCCCAACTACCGGGAATACCTTTGAATGGTCCAACAATATCTTTGGTTATCCAACCACCGTAGAAATTTCCTGGTTGCGGCGCCACTTTTTCGCCATCTACATAACATGCATCCATTGGGTGTGCATAAAAAGCGACATAATCTTTGATTGATGCAAAATTAGGTGTGGGGTTAGGATAGAACCAGGCAACGTTTTGCAGTTCTTTATCACCAACACGGAGTGTGTAATATCCGGCAGGTCCCTTCCACTCGCAGAAACTAGATTGGGGCATTTTGATCAGGTACTCCATTTTAATGTCCGCAGGTGGAATATAGTAAACTGGCGGATGACTAGTTTCTAAGACTCGTTTTGCATTGTGAGTATCAGCGATTGTTTCACCGTTAAAAATAATCTGAATATGCTTGCTGACATCTTCTAAACGTGGTGGACGTGGGTAGTCCCATACTGACTCTTGTCCAGGTTGAGGTTCAATGCGTTGCGGTTTCATAAAGCTAACAATAAGTATATATACTATGATTTTATAGTAACAACTAAGCTTTATGACCAATAGCTAAAAAAGTAGTGATATCCCACCAAACACCTTTTTCAGTAGCTAATGCTTCAATTTGTGTATCATATTCAGCTTTTATTTGCTCAATTGTGGATGTAGGTAATTTTAACAACGGGTTATCTGGATAAAGCCAAGTTTTACCGTTCCAAGTATTACGCGCGTCGTTAAGGGTAAGACATTTTCCAAATTGCTCAGTTTTGACATCAATATTTTGAAAACCAGCTTCTTTAAGCATATTTTCGCATTTTTGTACAGTCCCAAGTGGTGCATGAATATTGGGTAGTGAAATACCATATTTTGCACAAGCGGCAAAAATTGTAGGCGCCATTAAAGATTGTTCGTGGTATGAATTAAAAGCGACTAGTCCACCTGGTTTTACAAAGCGATACCAATTGCGTAGTACATTATGGATATCCCGAAAACACATGATGGCAGAACAACATAAAATTGCATCAAAGCTGTTTTCACTGAAATCTATATCATCTGCATCTGCTTCGATAAGTTCAATATTCTTGATTCCTAATTCTTCTATCTTACCGCGCGCTATATTAAGTAAATTGTTGGCAATATCAATACCAATAACTTTACCATCATTACCAACTAACTCTGCTACGGAAATTGCAACTAAACCAGTACCAACAGCAACATCTAATATTGTCTGTCCTTTTTGGATTGGAACTGCTTCGACAAAATGACGCGCACGCTTTTGTGCTAAATTGCTATCATCATAATTAGTTCGAGAGTTGAAGTAATCAGCAACTTGCTGTTTGTATTCGTTAAGTACAGGTTGATTATGTAAATTATCTGACATATTTCGATCACACTTTTCTAGCAGTAATAAAATAAGTTAAATTTTCGTACCACACACCTTGTTCTGTCGCTTTGTTTTGAATTTCTCTTTTATATTGAGTTTTGAGTTTCTCTAATTCCTCTAGTGGAACTTGCAGCAAAGGATTTTCTTTGGGATGAAATACTTGTCCATTCCATTGTTGTGCTTGTTCCAAAGTTTTGTAAAATCCAAATTGTTGAGACTGAATTTGAATATCGACAAAACCCGCTTCATCTAAAATTTCACGGCATTTTTCAGGAGTTCCTGTTAGCTCGTTAATATTAGAAACAAAAATACCATATTTCGCACATACCGAACTTATTAGCGGCGCCTCACAAGATTCTTCTGAGCAGCAAGAAAAACCGATACATCCACCTTTCTTGAGCCAAGAATACCACTTGCGTAAAGCGTAAGGAATATCACGAAAGTATACAATAGCTGTCGAGCAAAGGATGACATCAAAAGTTTCTTTTGAAAATTCTATATATTCTGCATCTGCTTCGATTAATTGAATATTTTTTAAATCTAAATCCTCAATTTTCTGCCGTGCTTGAGCAAGCATTCCTGAAGAAAAATCAACTCCAATAACTTTCCCTTTATCGCCCACGATTTGTGCGACAGCAATACCTATAATACCTGTACCAGTTGCTACATCTAATACTACATGTTGTTTTTGTAATTCTATCTGTTCGAGAAGAGGGAGCGCGCGGCGCATAGTGTAATCATTATCATAACTTGTTCGACTGTTAAAAAAGTTAATGACTTCTTGCTTGTATAGATGCTCGTATTCGTTACTTTCCATAACCTGGTACTATTATATTATTAACATTGTAGAGACGCGATTAATCGCGTCTCTACATTTGATTATTATATTTTTGCGGCTGTTACAAAAAATATTGATGCATCACACCAGGCGCCTTGTTCAGTGACTGGTAATGCTTGGACTTCTTTTATGTATTCTGCAAAACATTCTTGGAGTTTTTCGGGCGCCAGTTGTTGGACTTGATAGCCAAACACATTTTTAGCGTTAACTTCCCACATTTGTAGTGCGTTATCTAGGTCAGGGGTAAAATACCAGCCAAACTGCTCCTTTTGGATTGTAATATTCTGAAAACCTGCTGATTTTAATAATTGCTGGCATTTTTGAGGTGTACCTAGTGGTGCATTTGGGTTGGGTACATTTATACCATATCTAGCTGTGACTTCTCGAAATAAAACAGAGGTTGTAAATGCATTTTCTGTCCAAGCGTTAAATACTAGTTTTCCACCTGGCTTGAGAAAACTATGCCATTTATGTAAAGCCGCAGGAATATCAGTTAGATAACAAATTGCTAGAGAACATAATATTACATCAAAACTGTCTTGCCCAAAGTCTATTAATTCGGCATCAGCTTCGATAAATTCTACATTTTGTAAACCAGAGGCTACTAGTTTTTGTTTAGCGTTACTTAACATTCCCGCAGAAATATCTATACCAATTATTTTGGATTGGGCACCTACTTTTTCTGCTGCTGCTAATGCGACTATACCTGTACCTGTGGCAATATCTAATATTTGGTGCGCGCGTTGCGGGTTAGCTATTTCTATTAATCGCTTGGCAATTGGTATGTAAAATCTGCCGCTGTCATAATTAGTACGGCAATTGAAGTCAGCAAGTAATTGCTGTTTGTATTCTTCTGCATGTAATGCTTGTAACATAAATATGCTTCTAACTTTCTCTATTTATTTGTGCTTTTTGGGCGAATATCATCAAGATTTAGAACTGTTGCTTCAATTATCCTTCTTATGATTTTTAATTAGCCACCCAAGCGTTCCGCCTTTAATGGCGCCACCAATAAGCCCACTGGCTAAGTACATAATTATTAACGCTTGTTGGCTTGGTTTAGAACCGCCAAATTTAAAATATGTTGGAAAATCAATATCTATAACCCATCCTGCTCCAAAAGCCAAAGCTAAGGAACTTGAAAGAATCCACCAGCTAGCTTTATGGATGTGGCGCCTGAGTACTAATGACTGTGCAAAACCTAATACGGCACCTGCAACTGCTCCTACAAAATATCCTGAAGGAAAAATAAATAAGCAGGCAATTAAACTAGCGAATGCTGCGATTCCTCCAAAAAACGTTGCTAAAATCCATAGTCCAGGCTCTCCTATATAGATTTTTAGCAGTACCCACTGAATGAAAGGGAGTGCGATAAATGCATAGCTATTTGTCAAAGGTACAAACATCAATGTGAAACCAGTAGCAAGTGCCCATAAAATTGATAACTGCCAATTTAACTTCAAGACCAATTTTGATGATTTTGACATATTAGTTTTAAATTGAGTTAACTCCTGAACAAAAATATTCTGAAAACCAGCTTTAAAAATATTTTTTGGAGTTTAGTTTCTATTCTAACTCAGTAATTACTTCTGCCATATCAACACAAAATAGTTTTAACCTGAGTTGCCAAGCGCTCTACACTTATGTAGCGTAGTAACGGTAAGTGAGTTAAAATCTTACTGATACGCCAGTCTAGGATTTATTGTGTGAGAGTTGAAGAACTTATTTGGTTAGATGCAATTGTAGAAAAGCTTGCTGTCAAACATCAAGTTGCACCCGATGAAGTTGAGGAGGTTCTACGTAACAAGCCCAAGCTTCGGTTTGTTGAAAATGGAGAAAGAGAAGCTATTGAAAGTAGGTTAATTTGTAAGGTGGGCAGTGCCCACCCTACCGATTGAGAAGGTAGCAAGATATAAGGAAATTGACAAGACTTCAAACTATATCACTCAATTATAATATTTTCTAAACCTACTTCTGCTGGAGGGTATTGGGGGTTCATTGATTCAAGTGTATCGGCGATGGTACGGGCAACTACTAAATTGCGATACCACTTTTTGTTAGCTGGTACTACATACCACGGAGCGTAAGCAGTAGAGCAATTATTAATTGCATCTTCAAAGGCTGTTTGGTAGTCATCCCAATATTTACGCTCTTTGATGTCATTACTCGAAAACTTCCAATGCTTACTTGGATCTTCTAACCGACTTTCTAGGCGCCGTTTTTGTTCGTCTTTGGAAATGTGGAGAAAGAACTTAATTACCCTGATGTTATTGAGGGTAAGCATATGCTCAAACTCATTAATTAGGTGATAGCGCTCCTGCCAAACTTCTTTGGCTACTAACTCTTTCACCCGCACCACCAGTACATCTTCGTAGTGGGAGCGGTTGAAAATAGAAATCATACCCCGCTGTGGCGCCCGTTGATGGTAACGCCACAAAAAGTCATGGTTTGCCTCGTCATCACTAGGTTTTTTAAAAGACCATACCTGACAACCTTGAGGATTAAGTCCGCCAAAAACGTGTTTAATCGTACCATCTTTGCCACCTGTATCCATTGCTTGCAGCACGATTAGCAAACTACGCTGATGTTCTGCATACAAACGTTCTTGTAAATTCTGAATGCGCTTGCGCTGGCGTTCAAGTTCCTCTTCAACATGTTTCTTTTTTCCATAATCCTCACACTCGTTTGGGTCGAGAGCAGCTAAAACAATTGGTTGTTCCGGTCGAACTCGATAACGCGGATAATCAGGTTTTGGCGGCAGCTTATTTACTACAGTTTTCTCTGGTTGCATTTCCGAGGCCACATCGATTGTTGCTCTCGCTGCCGCTTGTTCAGTTACAGAAGTATTAGAGCTTGTCGAAATATTTGGTAGATTGCTTTGCGTACTCATATCCGTTTCCATAGCATTTTTTACTACCTTAAGGAAGATGAATGAACACTTCCTCTGCCTATAGTTGTTAAGTGAGAATTAAGCAAAGTAGACCTACAATAAAAGTGAGTAAACCTCCCAAATTGTCACTGGCTATGACCCTTGCTAATCAGCCGCAAACCCCAATTCTGCCGTTGGAAAATGGCGACCGCCTGACCCGCGCTGAATTTGAGCAGCGCTATCACGCCATGCCTAAACACATAAAAGCAGAATTGATTGAAGCGAAAGTTTATATGGCATCACCAGTTCGAGCAAGAAAACATAGTAAACCCCATGCAGCTGTAATGACTTGGTTGGGAAGCTATTGGCAGGGGACTCCTGGCATAGAATTGATGGATAATCCTACCGTGCGTTTAGATGCTGATAACGAACCCCAGCCCGATGCCTGCTTACGGATTGAATCAATTGCAGGAGGGCAGTCACGAATTAGCGACGATGATTATATTGAAGGCGCCCCAGAACTAATTGTCGAAGTTGCTGCAAGTACTGCATCTTATGACTTATACGATAAAAAGCAGGTGTATCGTCGTAACGGTGTGCAGGAATATTTGGTATGGCGGGTTATGGATGAAGCCTTTGATTGGTTTGTTTTGCAAAAAGGCGCTTATATAAATCTACCTGTAGATAAAGATGGTATAATGCGAAGCCGGGTGTTTCCAGGGCTATGGTTGCCAGTGGTAGATTTGTTAACACTCAACTTAGCGGCTGTAATAGCAGGTTTAAATTTAGGTTTGGCATCAAAAGAGTATCAGGCTTTTCGCCAGTCCTTAGCTGCAAAATTATCTACTGATGGCAAATAAAAGAATTTGAGTTTGTGAATTTAGCTGGGGTTGATTTAAACTTACTTATCGTTTTTGACGCGCTAATGGCAGAGCGACATGTAACCCGTGCGGGAGAACGTATTGGTTTGAGTCAACCTGCAATGAGTGCAGCATTAAATCGCTTGCGGCATTTGCTTAAAGATGAGTTATTTATTAGACGTGCTGATGGAATGCAACCTACTCGTCGTGCTGAAGAATTAGCGATTCCTTTGTGCCAAGCATTACAACAAATTCAAGACGCGCTCAAACCGAAAGAGTTTATTGCTGCGTCTGCGTCGCGCGTATTTAAAATTGCTACTAATGATTTTGCGGCTTCGTTGTTGCTCCCTTCATTGGGAGAGCGAATTTATAAAGAGGCGCCGAATGTAGACATCCGTATTATTGCAGCAGATGATACATTGGCAAAAAATCTTATCGAGCAAGATGGCGCCGAAATTGCCATAGCACCTTTTAAACAAGTTGAAGCACAGTTTGAGAAACAACTACTAATTGAACCTGTAGGATTTGTATGCGTGATGCGAAAAGGACATCCGCTTGCAAATCTTCCTTTAACTTTAAAAGCTTTTGCCGAAACACCCCAACTTTTAATTTCTCGCACGGGAGACTATAAAGGTTTCGTCGATGAAATTTTAGCAGAACTTGGTTATAAACGAAGAGTTGGTTTTACAGTACCAAACTTTTTACTGGCGCCAATTATTTTGAAGAAGACAGATTATATTGCTACATTACCGCGAAGATTAGTTGAATCAATAATAGACATGTCTGACTTGGTAAGTTGTGAACCACCTTTTCCTCAACGCTTGTTTCCTTTATCAATGCTTTGGCATCGACGCTTAACAAAAGACCCAGGACATGCTTGGTTGCGGCAAACCCTGGTAGATATTGCAGCGAGTAAAGGCTGGTTAACCTAAACCCGCTCGTACTAATAAGCATGGTCAACATCAAGGTAAATAACGCGAACATCAGCGCCTTGGATGCGATAGTTTCCATTTTCGCGTTTCATGACTGCTTGATTTTCACCTACTAATGAGAGACGGTCATTAAAGAAAATCCAGTGTTTGAAATTAAAGCGTAGTGAATCTTTGCCAAATTCAACAGCTTCAACATTAGAAGCAATATTATAACGATTCTTTTTCAAGCTGTTTACAAAACCATTATAAAAATCGCGCGTTTTTTCAGAACTTAAACCATTTAACTCTAGCTTTTGATTAGCAAAATCAAACGTCAGCTTAACATCATCAGCAAATACACCACTTTCACGCATGAATTTAAGTTGTTCATCACCTGTTTTTGCTTGAATAATAATATTGTTCCATGTGTCAACCAGGTTTTGCGCGTTTAAGTAAAGTAATGCTTGTTCGGGAGTTTGAATTGCGCTATATCTTTCTGCTGTATGAAGTTGCGGTGTCAAAGCAGTGAGTCCAGATGCATATGCAGGTAAGCTTGGCAATACTAAAATTAAGCTAAAGACAACAAACAGAGGCAGAATTGAGACTTGCAAAATTCGTTTTAATACTTTTGTCAAAGTAGCTTTTACTTGGTGACGATTTATGTTTACTCGTTTCATACCTTTAATCCCTGGTTGCTTTTTTCAAATCTCTATATTTCCAGAATAGGATTGCTGTATTATTCTTGCAATCGATAGTTTGTATAATCAAAATCCATATTGTAAATAATGCTGTTGTACAGACCGCGCCTAGCTCTTGTTGACACGCGCGTGAAATTCAAGCTACCGTCATAGGATATGAAATTAATACTCGTGGCGCCTGACTACTCGCTGTATACTGCGTTTCAAGAATACTTTGCTTACTTCCCTAACGTTGAAATAGTCAATAATTACTTTGAGCAGCTAACAGAATTTGATTGCTTGGTAAGTCCTGCTAACTCGTTTGGCATGATGGACGGTGGTATGGATGCAGCAATTATCAAGTTTTTTGGTATTGCTTTAGAAAAGAGAGTGCAGCAGCGAATACTTGAAGATTATTTAGGGGAACAACCAGTTGGCACATCCTTCATTATTGAAACTGGGCATCCTAACCATCCTTTTTTAGCACATACACCTACAATGCGGGTGCCAATGAGCATTAAAGGTACTGATGTACCGTATACTGCAATGTGGGCAATGCTATTGGCAATTCGGCAACATAATAAAAATTCTAGGCGCCTAATTAATAGCGTAGCTTGTCCTGGCTTAGGAACAGGTATTGGTCAAGTGCCTTATCGTGAGGCAGCTAGACAGATGTCCGTCGCTTACGACCATTTTGTTTATCCACCGAAGGTTATTAACTGCTTTATTGCAGCATCAAAACAACTGCAAATTTGGGAAGGGTCTTGAATATAAAATCCCACTACATCATTTAAACTATATAGATAAGTGTATGCTTTACAATAAATAACAATATGAGTAGTAACTTTTTACAACGCATTACCTATAATCCAGATATTTGCCACGGCAAGCCTTGTATTAGGGGACTTCGTTATCCTGTAGAATTTATTCTTGAATTACTTGGTAGCATGACAATTGATGAAATTTTGGAAGATTATGACGATTTAGAGCGGGAAGATATTTTTGCAACTTTGCAATTTGCTGTTCGTCTGAGCTAAGTTAAAAGTATACATAAAATTGCTTCATGAAATTTATTGTTGATGCTCAGTTGCCTGAACGAAAACGCTCGATTCCTAGAATCCTTCTATTACGTTTACTCCTTTACACAGACTCTTTGTTTAAGCATCGCAACTAGTTCGACCAATTCTGGTAAATTAGATATTGTGACATTAATAGCTTCAGGATTATTCCACGTTGAATCGCCAATAATTATAAAAATAACTTCATCAGGATACTGGAGCTTGAACTCTTTTAGCTTTTCCTGAAAAGAACTGAGAGTAACGTTGTAAGGATTTTTTATCTCAAACCAGTAACCATCAACCCAAAAGTCAGGTGTAAACGTAGTAACTTCGTTATTGATATTGAGTGTAAAAACTTGAGGTTCATACTTATAATATAAACCTAGATGTATAAGCCATAGCGCAAATACATGCTCGTATGAACTACGCACATAATGTCCAATATCTTTCCTAAAACCACCTTTACCAAATCCAGCTTTAGGACTTAATTTCAATCTTCCACTAGCAAAACCATCTTTACGTCGTTTTGATAATAATATACGATGTTCAGGCGATAGAATTCGGCCTCTTCGTTGTTGACTAAACTTAGCTCTAGTTTCTTTTGTATGTTTGTAACCTAGATGACCCAGACTGTTTTGCTTAGATATGAACTTAGCTTTTTCGACTCCATAAAATTCAATATTGGATTTACCTTTTCTAAGAATGCCAAGTTCTCTTATAGCTTTTGTCTGACGTATCGAAAGAGTTGGATCTTTTGCATAAGCTAACTTCATAGCTTCCGAACGCAATTTTCTAGTATTTGCAGATTGAATATAAACAGAATTTGGAATACCGTATTCTTTCATCCTTCTTCTAAAGGTACTGATAGAAACCCCACAAATCTCAGCTGCTTCTTCAACGGTTTTTGATAAAAGCAGATGTTGAATTTTTTCCTTAGTAATATTTGTATAACGCTTCATTAACAAGTTTTATAGCTTATCTTTAAAGCATTATACTACTATTCATTAACCTTTAACACATACAACTTGCTTTAAAGTAGCAACTACTTCTACAAGGTCTGTTTGTTGATTAATGACTTCCTCTATCGGCTTATAGGCGCCAGGGATTTCATCTAAAACATCTTCGTCTTTGCGACATTCTACACCCTCGGTTTGTTTAATTAAATCGTCGAGTGTATAGACGTTTTTGGCTTTGTTTCGAGATAGTAAGCGGCCTGCCCCATGACTACAAGAGCAAAAGCTTTCGGTGCAACCTTTACCTTTGACGATGTAAGATTTTGCTCCCATTGAACCTGGGATAATACCGTAATCGTCTGTTTGCGCGCGCACGGCGCCTTTACGAGTTACAATAACTTCTTCGCCAAAGTGAACTTCTTTTTCAGCGTAGTTATGGTGACAATTTACTTCGAGTAAAGGTTTTGTCACTTTACCACCAGCTAAATGCTTCTCGATAATTCGCTTAAATCGTGCCATCATGATATCGCGGTTCATCTTGGCATATTCTTGTGCCCACTGTAAATCTCGCCAGTACGCTTCAAATTCAGGTGTCCCGGCAATAAAATAAGCCAAGTCTGGGTCAGGTAAATTATTTCCTGCCAGTTTTGCTAAATCTTTTGCTGTACTAATATGGCAGCTAGCTAGCTTGTTACCGATATTGCGTGAACCAGAGTGCAGCATTAGCCAAACTTGGTTCTCTGTATCAATACAAACCTCAATAAAGTGATTACCACCACCTAACGAACCTAACTGACGCATTGCTTTGGTTTCTAAGTCTTGCACACCAGGATGCAAATCATTAAACTGGCGCCAGTGTTGCCAATTAATAGCAGCTTTCTCAACGTCTTTATTCTCGTTGAAACCTGTAGGAATAGCAGCTTCGATATCAAGACGAATCTTTTTGAGTTTACCTTCAAGCTTATCACCTTTAAATGGCATTTTAATAGCGGACATCCCGCAGTTATGGACAAAAACACCAGATTTTAAAGCAAAGTTATGGTAATCAGGTACTGTTAAGCAATAAACATCCTCAGTGTAATCTAAAGCAATTACATCTACTACTTTGTGATTATATAATTGCAAATTATCAGATTGCTGGAAGTTTTGATGGTGAACCGCAGTTCTTTGCCCATCAAAGCGTGGAATTTCCCCCATCAATCCGCTTCTTGCCACAATCCAATGTGCATCAAGCCATTCGCTAGAGTCAGGTTGATAAATTAAGGTGTAACCATTTTGATCGATTTTGGAGTAGAAAGGCATTAAGGATGTACCTAGCTCCAGATTTTGAGCTTCTTGATAAGTACCATCCCTTAACATAAATTTATGGTCTGGAGTACAGATTATTTCCTCTCCGTTATCCAAAACTACTTTTACCAAAGGCGCCTCTTTTCTTGTAAGTTTCGCGGTTGAAGAAGCCGCTACAATCTTTCCGGTTGGAGTACAAGCATAAACTATAAATTCATCATCTTTTTGAGCAAGTTCTTTAATTGAATAACATTTTCCGTCAACTAAAGGAATAAGCGTATCTCCAACAAAGCAACCAATGTCAACACCAATAGCAGCAGGAATTACAGCCTCCTTCGTGGCAACTACTGAGCCAACCAAGGCGCCTTTACCCAAATGAACATCAGGCATCAACGCTACATGTTTAAAAACAAACGGTAGCGAAGCGACATTTTGCGCCATCTTAGTTTCATCCTTCCCTAAAGAATGATTAGCCCAAGACAATACAGGTGTAGGTGTAGAAAGTTCTAATTCTTCGTAAGCCATAATATATTTGAGATTTTAAATAACGGGCGGGTTTACAGATACGCTAAAACTGAACTTAAACCGTTGTTAACCCACCCTTACTTCGTTTTGTATTACAATTGTAGTATCAAAAAGATATCAACGTCAAGGAGTAACAAAGCAGAATTTAGAGACATTTGTTACAATTTGTAAAAGCAATGATTGTTATGTATACAGCAATACGGGAAGCGTATAAAATCTATGACAACACGTCAAGATACAATCTGGGAAAAGTTTTTGTCACCTGTATTCAGGCTTTTTATAGACGAGAAAGCGTTACGTGAGTACAACGATAGTGTTGACTGGGAAAAGGAATGCGACAAAATCCGGCGCCCAGATGTAATTACGCCTACATACTACAGTAGCCAAAATTTTCACGGAATAAAGGGTGGTTACCTCACTTCAGGTGCCGCAGTTACCTACGACCCAATAACACAATATGTAGTACCACCGAATGAAACATGGGTTCGTCAAAGTTTAATTGACGCAGTTAGAGTGCAACCACGACGGATTCTTGATATAGGTTGTGGTACAGGAACGACGACTATAATGTTGAAACGTGCGTTGAAAGAAGCAGAAGTTATTGGTTTAGACTTATCACCATATATGTTGGTAAGGGCACAACACAAAGCGTCGGAAGCAGGAGTTAATATAAACTGGCGCCACGGTGATGCACAACAAACAGGGTTTCCAGATGCATCGTTTGATTTAATTACAGCGTCATTAGTATTTCATGAAACACCACCTGCGGTAACAGTAGAAATTTTGCGTGAATGCTTCCGCTTACTGACAGTGGGAGGACAAGTATTGATGTTAGATGGCAACCAAAAGACAATGCGCCAGTTAGAATTTTTGCATAACGTCTTTGAAGAACCATATATTCGAGATTTTAGTGCGGGTAGCGTCGATGCTTGGATGGGTGCAGCTGGTTTTGAGGCAGTGCAAACTCAAGATGTTTTCTGGATACATCAAGTAACGAGTGGTGTGAAACCAATACCTGGAGGAGATACCGCTACTAATAATATGCGAAGATATACACCTTCTTCGATAAGTGATAGTACAGAATTACACGTTCCATCACCTGCCTAGTTATTCGTTGTAATTAAACTTTGCCCAATGTACAGACGTTACATATGTACAGACGTTACATGTAACGTCTCTACACACCATAATAACAATGACAAAGGCGCCAAGAATGCTGTACTATTTCACTCAGCACTCGTACAGACGTGATTAATCACGTCTCTACACTCAGCACTAAAAAGACAGTGAGTTTAAAAGCGGTTCTATTTGATTTTAATGGCGTTATCATAAACGACGAGCCAATTCACAAGCGACTAGTCGAAGAAATACTCATTGGTGAAAACGTTACTAATTTAAGAAAGGGTGAGTTTGAACAAACTTGTTTAGGGCGTAGTGACCGCGTTTGCCTACGAGAGTTACTAAATAATCGCGGTCGAATCGTTACTGAAGAAAACCTAAATTCAATTATACATAAGAAGGCAAGTTTATACTTAAAGGAACTTGATAAACTGGAAAAGCTACCATTATTTCCTGGGATAGATGACATAATTTTCCAGATACGCTCTAAAGGTTTGAAATTAGGACTAGTTACAGGCGCCGTTCGTAAGGAAGTTGAGATAGTACTCGAACGGGGTAAGTTAAAAGAATATTTTCCAGTGATTGTTGCGGGAGATGATATAACTACAAGCAAACCTAACCCGGCTGGATATTTGCTAGCAGTCGAACGTCTCAACCAAGAATACCCAGATTTAAATCTTAAGCCAAACGAGTGTTTAGCAATTGAAGACACACCTGCTGGTATCCAAGCTGCAAAAAGTGCAGGAATGCAAGTGGTTGGAATAGCCAATACTTACCCATTCCACATGCTGCAACGAGTCAGCAATTGGACTGTTGATTATTTCTCAGACTTAGAACTTGAAAGAGTTGCTCAAGTATTTATACAAAAATCAGCAGCTTAGTTTTGATGTCAAATATGCCGTTTGTCTTGCCTAAACGGTAGCTTTCTATATCTAAAGATGTAGATAAACTCTAAACTTTATAAACGTTTGCTGTATAAAGATATATGCATTAAAGCATAAATATTAATTTCTATCTTGTAATTTAGTTACAAAAGGTTCATGATTGAGATTAGAAGCGCTTATAGATAGCGTCAGTAATATGAACTAATATACTATTTTTGCAAAAACAGTTTAAAGAAGTCAGGAACGTAAATTTTATGTTGCTCACTCAAAGGTGGGCTTGTGGAGCTATGAAACTAAAACTTTGTTACCTTTTAAGTGCTTGCGTAGCAACTTTCGGATTAATTACACCACCTGCAATTGCTTTTAATTCTAGCACAAAAACTCAGGAAATCACAAAGTTAGAGCTTTTGAAAATTGAGAAAGGAAACATTAGGGGAAATGATACACAGAAAAATCATAATCAACAAAACCTTGAAAGCACGCAATCTTTTTCTGTTGCGAATATGCATACAAGTCAGTCTTCTCAACCAAATTTGGCAAGACAACTTGACAAAAATATAGCTTTTCTTGTAATACTATTTATTACTTACGTGATTGTCAGCTATATTCTATTAGAAATTTGGAATAAAATTTATAAAAAGCAGCGTGACCCAGAATCTGAGATTGAACAAGATTTTATTGAAAGGGAAAAAGAAATTGAAATCTTAGAGAGGATGTGGAGGATGAGCGCTTAATCTCAGTCAAAATAACGCGCTTACGGAATTTAAAGAATTGTTATGATAGAAATTGTTGACGCTCTCCGTTGTCTTGGGGTTGTGTGATGACTCGACAGTTTAGTTCAGAAAGTTTTTGGACCATACGCGCGGATAGTTTGTTTATGGATACGTTGAGAGTGTGAAGTTGGTTTATTGCTGGGCATTTTAATAAAATTTCGGCGCCAAAATCGGTTAAAGTCCCTTGTGAAAGGTCAAGTACTGCGAGACATCGAAGTAAAAGTGAGTTGACTATTTCTGCAGCAATGTTATCTGAGTAATCGCTGCTTAGTAGTGCTAAATATTTTAAACTTGGAATAATTCCCCTGATAACATAGGTGCCAGTCTGAAGGTACTCATGTCTTGTCCATAGTGGAAACTTTCCGTAAGTGATGGTTTTTCGCACTGACCCAGCGTCAAGCACATAAATGCGTACAGAGTCTTCTGCTGGTTTAATTAAGGTTTCAATTTGAACCTTTAGTTTAGCAAACAGAGCTGCGTTCAGGAAACATTCAAATACGCTGTATTGTGTCCATGTGCCATACCCTGTGAGCATTTTGTGTAGTTTGGTTCGGCGCCTGTTTGCTGGTTTGCTGTCGGGTAAGTCGTAGATGATTAAGTAAAATAAGGTACTCATTGCTGTGTAAAGTTGAGGTGTATTGCTTACGAGTCAAAATTTGATTGATGTTATGCTGAACTGGATTCAGTGGGGCATGTGGAGAGATTCTTCGCTACCCTGCGGGAAAAGCTCCGCTTTACGCTCAGAATGACATTTCGCACGAGCGCACTTTATACTCAGCACTTATCTAGGCTTTATTCGCAGTTCTTGACGTGGTTCTCTTCCAGCAGAAAGTAGTTCAATATTAGATTTAGCAGCAGGGGTAATTTTTGGTAGATTCGCAGGTGTAGTAGTTTGCGTGTTAGTAGTTGGCTTTGTCGTATTCGTTTGAGCATTGGCAATGACTTCATTCACACCCATGCCAGTAATAAAAAATGCTATCCCAGTGATAATGATGCTTTTTTTCATAAATTTCTGCACAATCAGCTTTATCCAATATAAGTTATAAAAATGACTAAGTTGTTAAGTAGTTATACGTGATAAATGAATATTCATGGCAGTAATGAGGGTATTGAGGCATTTGAAGCATGTTAGAGGTGTCCGTTAGTATAGTGCATGAAAGGAGCGTGCGAAAATCACATTTTTATGACAGTTATCGTCTTCGGCAGCATTAACATTGACTTAGTAGCGACAGCACCTAGATTGCCCGTCGCCGGCGAAACGCTGTTGGGACACGAATTTTTCAAAGCACCTGGTGGTAAAGGCGCCAACCAAGCTGTAGCTATTGCTCGTTTGGGAGTTACTACATATATCGTTGGACGTGTAGGCGCCCATAGTTTTGGTGTCGAACTAGTAAACGGCTTACAAGCTGCAGGTGTACGAACTGAGAATGTATCAATCGAAGCAAGTGCTAATTCTGGCGTTGCTATTATAACCGTTGATGAAGCAGGCGAAAATCAAATCGTTGTGATTCCTGGCGCCAATGGACTTGTAGATAATGAAGATGTTGAACGGCTATCAAATTTACTACCACGGGCAAAAGCATTACTATTACAATTTGAAGTCCCAATGCCTGCTGTAGTTGCTGCCGCCAAAGCAGCTCATAATGCGGGAGTCAAAGTTATTCTCGACCCAGCCCCTGTACAATCAGATGTGCCTGAGTCCATATATTCGTTAGTAGACATAATTACACCCAACGAAGTCGAAGCAAGGCAACTTGTTGGTTTTCCAGTAGACAGTGAAGAGTCCGCTGCAAAAGCTGCAATCGTATTATTACAACGCGGAGTAAAATGCGCCATTATTAAACTTGGCGCCAAAGGAGTATATTGTGCCACAAAAGAAGAAAACTTTTTTATACCAGCATTTCCTATACAAGCAGTAGACACAACTGCTGCGGGAGATGCGTTTAACGGTGGACTAGCAGCAGGCATCGCAGCGGAATTATCTTTGCGTGAGTGTGTAACTTGGGGCGCCGCAGCAGGTGCAATAGCTGCCACAAGATCAGGCGCCCAGCCTTCACTTCCTGATAAATACATGTTTGATGCTTTTTTAAAAGAGAGGAGTTAAAAGTGCGCTCGTGCGCTCGTGTTGAGAGAAACGAAGGAACGGGAGTTAGTTTTGATGAAAGAACTTGTATTAGTTGACCATGATGGCGCCGTTGATGATTTTCTTGCTGTGATGTTGCTGCTGACGATGGAACATGTTGAGCCTGTGGGGGTTATTGTTACTCCTGCTGACTGTTATATTCAACCAGCTGTTAGTGCAACTCGCAAAATCTTAGATTTGATGGAGAAATCTTATATCCCTGTAGCTGAGAGTAGTGTACGTGGTATTAATGCTTTTCCATATCTATACCGTCGTGACTCTTTTGCCATTGATAACTTTCCAATTCTTAACCAGCGCGATACATATACAACACCCTTGCTTACTGAACCGGGTCAAGATTTTATGATACGCGCGTTACGTTCAGCATCTGAAAAAGTAACTTTGTTAATAACGGGGCCTTTGACTAACCTTGCATATGCACTTGACAAAGCACCTGATATTGAAACCAAAATTCGGCGCCTTATTTGGATGGGTGGCGCCTTAAATGTTCCTGGCAACGTTGAGAAAAATTGGGAATCTGGACAAGACGGTTCTGCTGAGTGGAATGCTTATTGGGACCCACTTGCTGCCGCGCGCGTATGGGAAAGCTCAATTGAAATTATTATGTGTTCGTTAGATATTACTAACAATGTTCCAGTTACACCTGAATTTGTGCAAAAAATCGGCAAACAACGTCAATATGATATCTCAGACTTGGCGGGACAATGCTATGCATTAGTAATTTCTCAAGATTATTACGCTTGGGACGTGTTAGCAACTTCATATTTAGGTCATCCAGAAGCATTTGAATTAAAACAACTGGAAACAGAAATTATTCCTACAGGTAAAAGTCAAGGCAGAACCAAAGTTGTTGAAAAAGGAAGAAAGATTTTTGCAATGGACAAAGTTGATAAAGATTGGTTTTATTCCTACATCCTAGAGCAATGGAAAAGATAATCTGGCAACGGATGTAACGGATAAATGATTGTATTTGTAGGTTGGCTCCGCTTACGCGCAACCCAACAAGATTAATTTTCTAGTGGCATACTAGGGTTCATATCAAAAGTTTTGATAGGTTCGTAGTTGGGCTTTAGCCCTCTAGATTTTCGTGCGATGAATCGCTACTACGAACCTACCAAAATTAATCACAATCCTACAAGACCCTTAAGCTTGAGTCGAAGCCTCTACAACTGATGTACTATTTTTATTCAAAAACTTAGTACTAACCCAATAAGTTAGGATATGCGAAAGCAAACCCATAGGACCAGCAAACAAACACAGCGCTAACGAGTGAAAAGTCCAAACTCTTGTTTTTTGCCCTTCCAGATAAATATATCTACCTACAAATAAGTCCATTACCAAAAAATGAATCCAACCTGTAGCTGCTGCTGTCTCATCCGCAAAAAATCTTGCAATATCTGCTAATTGAGGGTTTGACAGAGCTTGAGCATTTTCTGGCGTAATGCTACTGACAAATAGATACACATACGTTAACGCTAAAGGAATGAATGGAATATAAGACTCCATTACCTTTTGAGTAATCTTCCATTTTGGCAAGAAAATCATTAAAGCCCAAAATGGTAGTACAAAAAAATTAGCAAGATTAAAAATAGTAACTCTAGTCATACAGTATTAGATGTAAAATGTAAGAAACTGATTTTAGTTAATTTTTACATAAAAATGGGTAAGCATGTAAAAAGTATAGTCATCGTATATATATAACCAAATTATAAAATTTGGAAAACGCTATAATATAGGAAGTATTTTAAAGCGCGTGTCAACCATGACTACAAACGAAGAATTAACTCGCATCTCGATTGAAGATGATATTGCAACGGACGACTACGAAACTGAACAGCAATTAATTGCACTACGTAATCTATTAAAGCTACCTCCAGAAGAGCGTCAAGCAATTTTAGCTGTTCATGCCTCCATTATCGCTAAGTACTTTGTACCTGGTAGCGACGAAATGGAATGGGCAGAAGAATATGTAGAAGATGAAAACTGGGACGATGAGTGAAGATATTTTTCGAGGTGAAATTTGGTGGGTCGAGTTAGACCCAACTAGAGGAGATGAAATACAGAAAACCCGTCCGGTTATAGTTATTAGTGATGATGGATTAGAAGGACTAAAATTACGTCTTGTTGTCCCAATTACTAATTGGAAACCTTCATTTTCATCTATCCTTTGGATTACTAAAATTAATCCTTCTACACGAAATGGTTTATCTAAGGTTTCTGCTGCAAACCCTTTACAAACTCGTTCTGTTTCTATAGAACGTTTTTCTCACAAGCTTGGTGTATTGGAAGAAAGAAAACTTGAAGCCGTTATATTAGGATTAGCTACTATTATTAGATTACCAGCAAGTAATTTATAGGTTACGTCTTAACAAACAATTTAAAAGTTAATCCGCATAGAATTGCAAGAGCAATAAAAACAGCTTCATTCCCACTTCCTAATTTGCCTAAAGTTTGAATTGCAACCCAACGAGTTGGTTCATCATTTGTGCTGTTTACAAGGTGAATTAATGCTTTAAGAACATCTTCATTGTCGGCGCCAGTTTTCAATCATGTTTCAGCAGCTTTCTTTATAACTAATTTATCAGTGCTTGTATGCAGTTGTTGAATTAAAAATTTAATGTGGTTTTGCTGTTGCTGGTTAGGGGTCATTTATAAAGAAAATCTTTATGTAGGTTGGTAAAAGTTAATATATGCTAATGTTGGGTTCAGAAGCGCCTCCACCCAACCTACGGGAGTTGTAAAGTATTTATTTTTGATTCAATAAATTTAATCCTAGTGATAAAGCCGCTATACTACTAACTACAGAAATTTCACCGTTTTTAATTTTATCTAACACTTGATTTATTGGAATTAACAGAACTTCAATTTCTTCTGTGATATCTAAATTTTGCTCGCTGACTTTGACTGCATTCTCTCCTAAAAATAAATGTATTTGATTGGTATCTTTACTTGGTCCATTGTAAAGTGTAGCAATTTTAGTAATACTTTGTGGTACATAACCGGTTTCTTCTTCTAACTCTCTTAAAGCTGCTGCTTCAGGATTTTCTTTTTCTGCGTCAAACCCTCCCGCAGGAAGTTCGATAAAAAAATCGTCCCTTGCGTGCCTGTACTGCCTAACAAATATAATTTCTTGATTAGGAGTAATTGCTAAAAAGAAAGCAATATCAGGTTTTATGTGTACAAAAAAATCATCTATAATCTTTCCATTCGGTAACTCTATCTCATCGCGTCGCACTTTACACCAACGATGATTAATTACCATCTCGGACTGTAAAAGCTTCCATTTTTGAAGTTCTGCCATAGATAATAATTAATAATTTTTAACAAACTCTGCATAATTTCTTCCTTCGTGTTCTTTGTGACGAGCGTGGTTCGTTAAGAAATAAAACCACAAAGGACACAAAGGGCACAAAGCAAGAAAATGCTTTATCTAAAGATATATCATAAATATACTCTGTATGGTAGATTTATATTACTCGCGAAAGATGTAAGCACACAAATAACTTCCTACTATTGATAAAGGCTATTTATTACCAAAATGTAAACTATGCAAGAGTTTGATGTGGTGATTATCGGCGCCGGACACAATGGGTTGGTCTGCGCTGCGTACTTGCTCAAAGCTGGCTATAGCGTGCTGTTACTCGAAAAGCGTTCTGTACCTGGTGGCGCCGCAACAACTGAGGAATGTATACCGGAGGCGCCTGGGTTTAAGTTCAACCTTTGTGCAATTGACCATGAGTTTATCCACTTAGGGCCAGTTGTTCAAGAGCTAGAACTAGAAAAATACGGGTTAGAGTATTTAGAGTGTGACCCAGTAGTATTTTGCCCACATCCGGATGGAAAATACTTTTTAGGGCATAAATCAGTCGAAAAGACTTGCCAAGAAATCGCACGCTACAATGAACGCGATGCTAAGAAGTATGCAGAATTTACCGAATACTGGCAGCACGCTATTGGTGCAATGATACCAATGTTCAATGCTCCACCAAAATCAATCATAGATATATTTGGTAATTATGATATAGCGAAAATTAAAGATTTATTCTCGGTAGTAGGTTCACCGAATAAAACTTTAGATTTTGTTCGCACAATGCTAACCAGTGCTGAAGATATTCTTAACGAATGGTTCGATGAAGAATTTCTCAAAGCTCCATTATCACGACTTGCCGCAGAACTAGGGGCGCCACCTTCACAGAAAAACCTCGCCATCGGTGTAATGATGATGGCAATGCGTCATGACCCAGGTATGGCACGTCCGCGCGGTGGTACGGGAGCTTTGGTACAAGCTTTAGTTAATTTAGTAACGAGCTTAGGTGGTAAAATTTTATGTGACCAATATATCGAAAAAGTGTTGGTTGACGACGGTAAAGCGGTTGGTGTTCGTGCGACAGGTGGTGAGGAGTACCGCGCTAAATATGGTGTCATTTCTAATATCGATGCCAAGCGCTTATTCTTACAGTTGATGGATACAAGCGACGTTGATGCTGCCGATAAAAATTTACGCGAACGGTTAGAACGTCGCATTGTAAATAATAATGAGACAATTCTCAAGATTGACTTAGCTATAGACGAGCCTTTACATTTCCCCAACCACGAACATAAAGACGAATATTTGGTAGGCTCAATACTTATTGCCGACTCGATGACGCATGTTGAAAGGGCACATAGTCTATGTACATTAGGAGAAATTCCCGATGCTGACCCATCAATGTATGTAGTTATGCCAAGTTTCCGCGACCCATCACTGGCGCCAGATGGAAAACACACTGTATGGATTGAGTTTTTTGCACCATATCAAATTGCAGGAAGAGAAGGTACTGGTTTAAGAGGTACTGGTTGGACTGACGAGTTGAAAAATAAAGTCGCTGACAAAGTAGTTGATAAATTAGCACAATACTCACCTAACTTGAAAAACTCCATCATCGCGCGTCGCGTTGAAAGTCCAGCAGAACTAGGAGAAAGATTAGGCGCCTACAAAGGTAACTATTACCATATAGATATGACCCTTGACCAAATGGTCTTCTTCCGTCCTTTACCAGAAATAGCCAACTACAAAACACCTATTGATAACCTATTTCTAACAGGTGCAGGTACCCACCCAGGTGGTTCAATATCAGGAATGCCAGGAAGAAACTGCGCGCGCGTGTTCCTACAAACACACCGTCCAATAGCTCAAAAACTCAAAGACGCAAGAGATGCCATAGCCTCCACAGTCTCCTCAGTGTTCAAAATTAATTAGTTCTTGTGGTACAGGCATCCTGCCTGTACATACAATTAAAATATTAGAATATAAATATGCCAAACTCCCAAACTTTTCATACGTAACAGTGCCATACAGCGACTTTAAAACTCTTGATAAAGCAATTAATGACTTAAACCTGAATCTTGAGGAGAGTCATGACCTATTTGCGAACATCAGTCCTATCCAACCATCTCAAAGATTAAAAGAAGCATTGGAAGAAACTTTAGAACTTGCGACTAATATCAGTACAGAGAAAGCAAGGTCTGAATTAATATTAACTCCGGTTCTTTTAGAAATTAGAAGAATGTTCCAAGGCAAAATTGGTTATTTCTCAGGAAATTATTTTAATGTAGATGAAAACAGAGGACTTAATGGTTTATGTGATTTTATTTTGAGTGCATCAGAAAACCAATTATTAATTACGGCTCCAGTTATCACATTAGTTGAAGCCAAAGATAATGACTTGAAACAAGGTCTAGGACAATGCGTTGCTGAAATGTTCGCGGCTCAAATATTTAACGAGCGTAAAGGACAGTTACAAACAATATACGGAGCCGTATCAACTGGTACACTGTGGAAATTTTTAATGCTTCAAGCACAAACCGTTAAAATTGATAGAACCGAATATTTTATTACACAGATAGAAAAAATTCTTGGAATTTTAGCTGAACCATTCAAGACAATTCTTTCTAGTAAATTATCCACTTAATTAAATGTTATGGTAGAAATTCTTAAAGCTAGAGACGTTACCCTTGCTCAACTGAGTGAAAAATTTGGCTTAGAACGTAGCGACGATGAAAACATTTTCCGTGAATGGCAAGATAATTTACCTCAATTAACCCAGCAAGAAAAACAAGCATTAGATGAAGTTAAAACTGAGTATTTATACTTATCAAAATATCCATTGCTAGAATCACTTGTACAAATGGTCGTTCTGGCGCCAATTTTAAAACTTTCAGGCTTTTACCGTCCTCCATTTTACCTAGCAGCAGAAAAAGAAATAGAAATAACATCTATAGATGAGGATACTATAGTTCGAGGCAAAATAGACGTTTTAGTTTTTCAGCCACAGTTTTGGGTACTTGTTATTGAAGCCAAAAAAGCAGAGTTCTCTCTGGAAGCAGCAATTCCTCAAGCTTTAGTTTACATGTTAGCTAATCCTGATGTAGAGAAACCTGCTTATGGTTTTATTACGAATGGTAATGAATTTCAATTTTTAAAGTTAGTTAGACAGCGTACACCTGTATATTCAAGGTCGTATCCTTTATCAATTTATCGTGGAGACGATATATATCAGACTGTTAGTGGTTTGAAACGACTGCGAGAATTAGTAATTTAATTTTATCACCTTGGTTGTTGTGAGTTTATGTGTAAAAGTAAGGACGGGCAAGGATGCCCATCCCACAAGAGTTATAATAAGATTTTAATATTTTTTCTATAAACAATATTTAAGCAACAGCATAACCAGTATATTGTCTAACTTGAGGCGGATGAAAAGCTAAAACAATCTTATCTTTAGGTACACCTGCGGCTACCAAATCATCAGTAATACCATCCTCAATTCCATCTCGATAAATCCAAATTTTGTCATTTTTAATAGCAACATCAACTACACAACCGTGAATTCGCAAATCTTTATCCCAACCATAAATCATCAATAAATAATGATTTCTATCTTGGCTAATAACAATTTCAGATTCAATTTCACCAAAAGAATAAGGGATGTCAGCATGATGCTTCAATATTTTATAAATATTTTCTCTAAAAAATTCTAATGTATCCATTGAGTAATCTCCTCTTTTTCAGGTTCAAACACTATTAATCTCACTACAGTTCGTCTCATAAGCAATTGACAAATCGGTTCGGAGAAAAAATCTCGAAATATAATTTGAGGAACTGCTAGATAAACTAAACGTTCCGGTTGTTGCTCCTCCAAAATGCTAGAGTAAAGAACGTACTGACCGAGAGCTTCTTCCAAATCACGAATTAGAGAGGCGCCTATAAAACTTTTGATCTCAACTGCTATTTTACGTCCTTCTTTTTCAGCTGCAAATAGCTTCTCTGCCCCCAAATCAACATAAACCGAACGGTTCCCAACAGTCAGCTTAAGCTGGTCATCGGTAATTTTCCATCCATCCTTTTCTAACGCTATTATAACTGTATCGTGATAAATATCTTTGGCAGGCATTTGTCGCTCCTACTGCTGCAAGTCAGTTTATTGATACATAGGTATTATTATTGGTAAACGTGAGGGTGCAGTACTACCGTACCTTCAACTTGATAATGAATCGATATAATTTTGATGTATAGATTTAATATAATAGTATATATAGAATTCCTATTTGATTTTTGAATACCACGTAAGGTGGGCACTGCCCACCATATCCCAAATATATCAAGGTCTTGGTGGGCACTGCCCACCTTACGGTTACCTAGATTTTTTCAAAAATAATTTAGGATTCCTATAGTAACTGTTAAGGATGCAGCACATGAAAGCAGTGGCGCCTTGGACGGCTCAATTTATTTGTGAGAGTGTTGCGCCATTGAGTACAAAAGCGTATAGTAAGGTTAAATTTATTGTGGATTGGTGTATTAATTGTTACATTAAGTGCAAGCGGCAGTTAAGATATTACAGTTGTGTAGGAAAGGTAGGCACTAATCTAAGTTAGGTAGTGGAATTGGTATAAAGAGGAAATTGTTGAATGGAAAGATTAGGCAAATATCGGCAGATAGTTCGCCAACTACTAACTTCTCTTGCTGCCATAGGTTACTGTGAATCAAACTCAAATGTGGAATGTCAGTTTATATGTGATACAGAAAATGACCACTATCAACTATTAGATATTGGTTGGGAAGGTTATAATCGTATTTATAACTGTTTTATTCATATTGATATCAAAGATGGAAAAATTTGGATTCAAGAAAATATGACAGAAAATGATTTAGCGTGCGCGTATTAGTTGAGATGGGTGTGGATAAGGAAGACATTATTTTAGGGTTGCATCCACCGTATAAACGTCCGTATACAGGTTATGGTGTGGCGTAGTGTTTTATTTTTATGGTTCTTTCGTACAAAGCGCGTCTTTGTCCAAAGTCCAAAAAAAGTGTTTGAGTCAAAAATATGACTTATCTGTATGGCGGAATGGCACTTACTTAAGCAGTCGTCCTTTGCGGTCGGCGCACTTTAATGGTTCGTTACACTGCTTGACTGTAATAGCGCAGATCGCACCCTACCCAATTTTTTGTTGGCGCCTCCAAATGCTTAAGTAAGCAACATTCATCTGTATGGCGCCATGCGGTCACAGTAAATGTTATCGCCTATGCTCAGACCCAACATCTGGCAAAAACGCTCGTAAAAACCGACTCTATCGTTGACTTGAGGAGGTGTGGGTTTACCGCATTCAAGACCACCATTAATGATATTGATGGTCATGCCAAAGCCTGGGGTACGTCCTTTGCTTCCATCGTCGCCAGAGGGTGTCCAACGACCAGTCATTACATCATGACAAGAAGGTTTGGGTGTTTGGGCAGTCATCCAGAACCACAAGGCAGTTTGAAAGGCAATATTACCATCTGACTTTACCAAGTCAGGATTATTAAGCAAATCAATGCCCAAAGCTTGACCTGCTGCCCCATAGTTATAGTTCCACGATAATTGAATTGGACCGCGACCATAATACGACCTACCTGACGCACATGGATATGTTGTATTCGACGGGTCGCAGTAATTGCTCTGAGGATTCTGCTCTTCAATAAAATGCAAACCCCAGGCAAAACGTCCATCAGGCGCCGCGTCCCAGCCTCCCGTTGTCTCGTGGGCTATATTTGCTAGAAATGCCGCTGCCTCACGTTTGCGTTGCTCCTCCGAACCCTCGTTGCAAAAGCTAGAGTACTTGTTCGTCGCTCTCACCAGACTGTCGTAACTATATAAACCGTTACGATGGGGAAACATCGCTTCGTAGGTCTGCTGCGATACGATATTGGCAAAACCGCCACCTGATGGTGGTGGAGGTGGAGGAACCGTACCATTGGGAAGGCAAATTTCCTGACCCACTTGTAAATTACTAGCGTCACTGTCTGTCATTGGACTACCATCTGGCTTCTTAATTTCACGCCAACGGTTGCCATCACCCAATCGTTGCTGGGCAATATTAAAAAGTGTATCTCCAGGTTGGATAGTGTAGGAACTACCGATTGCACAAGACATAAATTTACAACCTAATTACGACAAGTATTCAATCGAACAAAAAATGTCCCGATAAAATCGCTCGTCCCCACCCATATTCTTGGGTTGAGTGGGGGAGAATTCAAATTAACCAATAGTTAAAAAACAGGTTCGCCTGTAAAGTTTCCAGGGGGGTTATATTGACAAACTAGATAATCATTGCGTCCATCACTGGCAATTGCACAACCAACTTCGGTTGTCTTTCTCCAAACTACTTGAGTGTAGTGACCAACATCTGTCCAATTACCAGTACTGGAAACATTGGGGAAATTACCACGAACAAAATATTTTTTTTCACTACCCCAAGAATCTACCATTTGAGAGTAAGAAAATCTTTGGGTAGTACCCTTCCAAAGGTTTTCACCAACACCACGAGTTCCACTATGTTCAAACTTACCGTTTGCAGCTAAATAATTTGCCCATTGTTGAGCGCTTGAAGCTAAGGTATTTGACCAACGAATAGAACTAACACCTACTTCTGCTCTATAGCGATTATGGGCTGCTAATATTTCGTCAATCATGGCATTTCCAGAACCGCTATGTCCATTTCCTCCGGGTAGGCAAATTTCTTGACCTACTTTTAAATTACGTGCATCTTGTTCTGAAAAAGGTGAACCATCTGGTTTCTTAATTTCACGCCAACGGTTGCCATCACCCAATTTTTGCTGGGCAATGTTAAAAAGCGTATCTCCAGGTTGGATGGAGTAGGAACTACCGATTGCACAAGACATAAATTTCCTCCTATATTGTGTGTAGGTTTCTATTTAGTTGATAGGTGCAACCAAAGCCGACTTATGCACTTTGTCAGGTAGAAGCAAGTCGTAAGGGTATTCCAAAAATTAAATTCTCTATTTTTCAAAAAATTATTAAAACGCTATCAATACTACGTAGGTTTTGAATTTGATCCCCCCAACCCCCGATGATTTGGGGGCTAAAAGCCTTACTACGCGCGTATAACGGTGACGAAACGTTTGTTTTCTGTGGTTGTAATTTGTGTTGATAGACGTTCTTCTAGAGATGGCGCCTTCGTGCGTCGGTCAAAAATCAATAACCAACCAGAATCTGCTTCTATACGCGCTAAGTAATAGTCTATTTGTTCAAGACCCTCAGATAATGGGTCTTTTATTTTATCGCGCCAAACTTTTACTTCGATTCCTAATTTTACTGTACCGTATTTTAAACATAAGTCCATGCGCCCGCTTCCAATTGCATACTCGCGTTCTAGAGTTCCCCCTCCATTAACGACGCGATGTAAAAATGCCATTAGTACAAGATGGGGTGCGATTTCATGGTATACAGCGCTACCTAGTAATGGTTCGCCATGCTGGCGCCAAAATTTTAAAAATGCTTGCAGTAGGGCATCGGTGTTTAATTCACCTTCTGGAGTTAACCAAGTTGGTGCTATTTTAGGCAATGAAGCCATCGGTGTGACTGTTAATACTCTAGGTAAGACCTCGCGGTAAATGGGATTTGCAATTGTTAAACCGCCTTGCGGATCCATTTTACATAAACCTAGGTCGAGAACAAACTGGATATCATCCGCAGGCACATTCCCTAGTTCCAATCCTGCTAACATTGGTTCGATGATTGCTCTTATTCTTGGTTCTCGAAGTCTTTCTGCAAGCGAGTCGAGGTGAGTATCTTGACGCGCGATTAATATTTCCTTGGCTTTTAAAATATGTTCATGTGTAATTTCAACCGAAGTATCCTTTACCATCTTTTCTACAACTTCTTTGGCAAGCGCGTTTACGCTCCCTCGGTTGTCCCTGAGTTAAATTAAAAGTAGTATCAATAGCAACGGGAGTGAAAACTTGCCCTGTGTTGTCGGTATGCTGCTGGTATAATTCTTGCACTTCAGATGCATTAAAATCTCTTAATATTATTGAGGTAACTTTTATATTAAATGGACTCGACGTATTTAATCGCTCACTTCCACCAGATGCAACTTTGTAATCACGTACATCTCTTAAACCAATTAGTCCTACGGACAGTGGGAAATTTGTGGGACGGTCAGAATACCCATCTCGTAGCTGCCGTAACAGAGAAATCAACGCTTGATCTTGTAGTGAGTGGTATGAGCAATTCGGTATAAACCGGACAGTCGCTTTGTGATCCTGTTCGATACACCAATCGAAAAGACGACGGAACTGGCCGCTACTTTATACGATGGTATTTCGCTACCCGTGTAACACTACGCAAAAGACCAAGCGGGAATCACCACATTCCCCTTACCCGCAGGACAAAGTAGCCAAACAACACAACCTGTGGGTAAACCTGCATTTTTAAATACTACAGGCTTTTCAAACTTTGCAGCTAGATATTTTAAACCAATGTTTCTAGCCGCGTTCTCACCAGAACAGAATATTTTACCGTCTGGTGTTAATACTAATTTACCTAACCCCGAATCTTTCCATAAATAAAGATTAAGAGAACCGACCTGTGAACCTCTTAAACATTTGCCGCCAGAGCGCGAATCAGTAATACTGGTATACTTTGGATTGACTCTAACAGTATAGATTGAGTACCGATTTAAAGCTTTTTGTTCAACTCGCTTTTGTATTTTCTTTGCAACCCAAAACGAACGTTTGGTATTACTACGGTGCGAGTATTTACCACGTTGAGGCTTTAAACTTTTCAAGTTCTCAAAAACAATAACATTGCAATTGTGGTAATTAGCTATTTCCGCAATTGTGTGCGAAATTGTTTCAATCAGTTCTTTTTCCAAGCTTTTGATTCGCTTCCATAGTTTGGCACATAAATTGTCAGGAGGTAACACACCCAACTCAGTTCTAGTATTAGTTAAACTTTTAGCTTTAGCAATTCTACCTAGATAACGCTTCCTAAGATGATGGAGTCGATTGTTTCCTTTTATCCGTAGATTGGCTAATTCTACAACAACGTCCGTATCTTCGTATCCTTCTAATACTTTGCCCACAACTATCGGGTCGTCTAAGTTGAGGTCAATGCTTAGAATTCGGAGTTTGCCCGAAGCTTTTATTTGGTCTACTAACTTTCCTTTTGATGGTGTATTTTTCTGAATTACCCAAACTAGTTTGAGTTGGTTTTCATCATATATTAATGAAAAAGTTCCTTTGACGTAATCGAGTGGTAATTCTCGACACTGATAGCTGACTTTCTGGTATTGCCAAGTTTTACCTGTCCAGAGTTTCACAACTAAAGAGTCCCCAGTATCGTTTTTAAACATACCAGAATATACTTGAATTGGAAAATTCGTTTTTTCAGGTAGAACTGGTGGTTTACCCGCCTTCTTCTTTAATCTTGTGCGTTTTTTAAGTGTATGACACCTTTGTGCATTTTCGATTCTTTTCTTCCAACGAGAGAAATTAGTATGCCAAGACTTGACGACACCAGCGGCTTTTTTAATTGCGGCACGTCTCAAGTCTTGAGGAATACGAGTTGCATTTAAAATTGGGTCTGAATAAATTAGTTTTTCATAAATACTATAAAGCGCATCTGAAGACGTTTTCAAAAATAATTCGAGATTTGATGACATTTTAGAAACATAAAACATCACAGAGTCATTAAAAAGCCCCTGTGTCAGCTTCACTTGTTCAGGTGTTGCTGTTTGAGCAGTTGCCAAAATTGACTCGTTAATTTGAAAGTGACCTTTTTGTTTCTTCAATGCCATATATTAATCACCCCAACATACCGCGAGCATTTCTTTGATTAATTCAATCATATTCTTTTTTCACGTAAAATCAATAGCCACTGAACTTTTGTTTAAAAAACTTAAATATTGGGAAATTTATTGAGTTATAATAAGAAGACAACACAGGCTATCTATTGCCATGTACAATAAAATTTGATGCTTTAATTCGGAATTTTAGTTGATTTAGTTAAAACCGTGCATCTATGGAATTAAAAAAGGATTTTAACCATCTTTAGCTTTGTTTCAAATGACAAATATGTCCACTTTATTCAAAGTAGACAAAGTAGTTTTTGTGTACTATAAAACTTGTCCATTTTACCCAGATATTGTCTGATTTGTACCAATAATACTCTATCTAGTAATACGTCTATTTCATCTATAAATAACACTAAAGGTTTTGGTGATGCTTGTGCCCAAGCCTGTAAAGCAGCTTGAATTCTTCGTCCTGGTGGAGCTTCATCCCAAGCGGGGGGTTGTAATTCAGAGGGTAAATGAAACTTGGCACGTGCGCGCCAAGAGTCTAAAATAGCTAGTTCTGCGGCGCCTGGGTCATGGCTATAAGGCGCCCCCACTTCCGCAGATACCATGACTGCTGTGTAGCGTCCACTACTCGTTAGTTCCTTGGCTAGCGCTAGCATTGCAGTAGTCGCTCTTTTTCCCCCCGCTTCGGGGGGTCAGGGGGGATTTTATATTTTTACATAGCACTTACAGAGGCTTTTTCAGAAAAGCTGTTAGGTGAGTTATTTCTTTTACCTGTAACTACCATTTTGATTGGAGATGCAGGCGCCGTTACTAAACCACGGCGCCCAGGTTTGACATCACGATTATCAGTTAAAGCCAGTGAGTATTCAGAAAGTATCTTAAAGAGCGCGACTTTCATTTCAAACATGGCAAAAGCGGCGCCGATACAGCGTCTTAGACCACCACCAAAAGGTAAAAACTCGTAGGGAGAAAATTGACGAGCTAAAAAACGTTCTGGCTTAAACAAATAAGGTTCTGGATATAAATCCTCACGATGATGTGTTAAATAGATATTTCCGTACAATACAGTACCAGGCTCTAAATCATATCCACACAGGTTTACAGGGGTTTCTACGACTCGCGCAAAAGTAAGCATTCCTACCGGGTAAATCCGTAAAGTTTCGCAACAAACCGCATTAAGATAAGGCAATTTATTTATGGCAGTTGAGTCAAGATTGGCGCCCACATCGCCTAAACTATCAATTTCAAGAAGCAGCTTTTCTCTTACCGTAGGTAATTTATGTATCCAGTATAAAGCCCAAGCTAAAGCAGTAGCGGTTGTTTCCTGACCTGCTATTAATAACGTCAATAATTCGTCACGTAATTCTTGGTCGGTCATACACTCACCCGCTTCATCACGCGCGGACATTAATAGACTCAGAATATCTGTTCTAGATGAATCTGCCTGCCCTCGACGTTCTTCAATTTCCTGATAAATAAGTTTATCTATTTGCTCGATGCGCCGCAGATACTTACCCCAAGGACTAAGCGCGCCTAAATCTTTCTGCAACGCCGGAAAGTAAAGCATCATAACCCCAAAAGGAGAACTGCTGTTATCAAGCATGACATCTAGCAAGCCTTCTAATGTTTTGGCACGCTCACCTTCGTAAAACCCAAACACAGCTTTAATAATTGTTTTTAGGGTAATAGCTTGAGTAATATCTCGTACAGAGAATGGTTTGTCTATGTGTAACTCACTCATTACCTCTACTGTAATATTGCTAATGACTTCAGTATAACTACGCATCCTTTCTCCGTGAAAAGGAGGTGTGAGTAACTGGCGTTGGCGTTGGTGCTGTTTACCATTCAAAGTGATTACAGAATATTTCCCAACCAAGGGTTCAAATATACCATTATCTTCTCCTGGGGCTGAAAACTGCTTGGTTGAATCACCAGTTAAAATTTCTTGCAACGCGATTGGATTGCTAACAAATACTATAGGAGTATATTTTTTACCTATGTTCAGAGTAAATATATCGCCATAGCGTTTGGCACACTTGGACATCATAGATAGTGGACTTGCAATCCACTGCATCATTTGTATGAAAGCAGGCGCCTTCGATCCATTTGGTAGCTTTATATTAGTTTTAGTCATATTTAACATTAAATTAAGTAATTTTAAAAACACCTGTTATAGGATGGGTTTATAAAGTCCAATTAGGTAAGCAGGCTGGTTCCGATATCTTGACAGTTATATTTCAGTATTACACTTAACTAAAGTTAAGTTGTTGGCTAAAAACTATTAAAAAGTGTAAATTTCTAATTGCTCTTATAAAATAGCTTGGAAAATTTTATACAACCTTTTTTATTTAGGATAGTTTAAGGATGCAATATTATCGTAAAATTACACAAGGTAAGTTTAGCAATTTAATCTTCAAGTTAAGCGTTTTAATTAATGCCTATATTCAGTAATTACGTATATAAGACTACATTCATTTTAGCGGAGGTAACTATGAAAAATCGCATAATTACAGAATATTGAGCAACTACGGGATTGGTTTACCTGTGCAATAGCAACAAGTCATCTAGTCTAAAAAACTACATTGATTTTGTAGTTTTTATTTTTGCATAATCATCATTCAACAATACCTATAAGGTTATGTTGAATACAATTAAATACATTGGTTGTACGTTTGATTTCATAGATGATTTTCTTTTGTTAAAAATATTTACTTTATGATATAAGACAAATGAAACAGCTTTCAAAACGGCGCAATCGTGGCGTTATCCTCACTCTTAAAGGCTGGAATAGGCTTCAATCCGCAAGAGCCACTGCTGAATCTAACGAAAATTTTAATCATTGTTTTACTGTAGAAGAACTCGGCGCCCGCATGGTTTTAGCACTGCACACAGTCTCTAAAATAATGGGGCGCACTGAAGTTGTAGATAAAGGTTCATTACAAAAAGCTTTTAGTGCTTTTGGGTTGGAGTTGACTATAAGTGATTATACCCAACCGACCCAAGAGTTCTCTGAAGTGGAAGTTCGGCGTGCTAACCCACAACATGACTGGGGAGAGGCACCGGATGTATCGATATTTTACAATCGCTCTAACGAGTTGTTGCAGTTACGATGCTGGATATTAGAGAGACGCGACCGTTTAGTGGCATTGTTAGGAATTGGAGGTATTGGTAAGAGTACGTTAGCTGTAAAGCTGGGGCTACAAGTTCAAGCTGAGTTTGATGTAGCTGTGTGGCGTTCTTTGCAGAATGCTCCATCTGTAGAGGAACTACTCGCGAATATATTGCAATTCTTGTTATGGTCGCTGCGAAAAGAAGTACCAATCCCCGACAGCTTTGATGGTAAATTATCTAAGTTAATGGAGTGTTTAAGCTCAAATCGATGTCTAATAATATTAGATAATGTTGAGACTATTTTATCTAGTGGTGGACAAACAGGACTTTGGCGCCAAGGTTATGAGGGGTATGGTCAATTAATCAAGACTATTGCTGAAGTCCCTCATACTAGCTGTGTGATTCTGACTTCGACAGAGAAACCTAGAGAAATAGCGCTTTTAGAAGGCGATGCAACTAAAGTCAAATCGATGCAACTAAAGGGGTTGCACTATACTGAAGGGCGCCAAATATTCGCTCAAAAGGGAAAATTTATAGGAACTGAACAACAATGGCAGAAGTTAATCGAGCATTATGGAGGCAATCCCTTAGCATTAAAAATGGTTGCAGCAGCTACACAAGAAGTATTTAACGGTAGAATTTCTGAGATTTTAGAATGTATAGAGCAAGGAGCATCAATTTTTGATGATATCGGTAACTTGTTAGAACGTCAGTTCAATCGTTTGTCGGCAGCAGAACAGGAAGTTATGTATTGGTTAGCCATGAATCAAGAGCCAACATCCTTGGCTTCTTTAGCTTCGGGCATAATTACCTCAAGAAAGTCCCAGTTACTGCAAACAGTTAAATCTTTATTACAACGCTCATTAATCGAAAAAAGTGGCGAGCAGTTTTTCTTACAACCAATAGTAATGGAATATGCCACACAGCGACTGATTGAACAGGTTTGTCAAGAACATTGGGAATCACCCAATTTATTTCAAAAGGCACCACAAAAGCAACTACAGCTTGAGTTGAAGGGCGCCTAAGTAGGAATATGAGCATTAGCGGTGTAACTAGAGTTAACGCTTTTGATACTGGGGGCAGCAAGAAGATTGTTTCGCACGTTTTAGGCATCCTATACTTACTAAAGTTGCGGCGCCTATAATTGCCCAATTTGTTGAAGGTTCAGGAATACTTGTACTTGTACTTGCAATTGCAACGCTTGCAGCAATGGGTATAGATTTAGAGTTAATTGCTGAAAGAGCTTCTGTCGCAAGCAAGTTGTGAAATTTAGTTGTTGGATGAATATTATCGAAGAATAAAAATCCTGAAGGGTTGTTACAAACGCTCAAATTCGTATTTAGACATGCTTGAGTTACGTTATTGACACCAAATGCTTGTGGGTTTGCAAATATTTCGTCAGAAAGATTTTTGACATCCACTGGAATTATGTTTAACTCAGGATTACTGCTAAATGGTAATAAAGCTGATTTTAGCGTTGTATTATGTTTTTCTGTTAATGCTGTTAAATTGGCGTTCGTTCCTGTATTAAGCGCTTGAGGTGTTCTACCTAAATCAGGTAAGTTTAACACCATAACATTTTTTGCACCTGCTTGAGTAAGTAGTCCTACTGCACTTGTTAAATTATTCACGGTTTGGTTTGTGTCAGTAACACCGCTTAGATAATCATTGCCGCCTCCCCAAATTGCGTAGAGTGCATTCGAGTCGAGTTTAGTATTTAATTTTTGCAAGGGACTAGTTAATAATTGGACTTGTTCTAAAACCCCAGGTAAAGGTAGAAAAGGAACAAAAGAATTACCCTGACCTGACTTAGAACCACCAATAGCAAAGTTAATTCCTTGAGAGGGAGAGGTAGTAGCTAGGGATGTTAATAAAGCTGGCTCTAAATTTAGCTGTTCTCCTAAATAATCAGTCCAAATATCACCATTAGAAAAACGACCTTCAAAATATGGTGGACTGGCAGGTATTTGCTTCAAAGTTCCGTTGTAAGCATTACCCGCGTCGGAAAGACTGTCTCCAAAAATAAAAAATTTACTGAAGCTAGCAGCCGAAGCCTTGGATGGCAGTATAAAGGAAAATAGTATTAATCCTGTGGCTGCAATTTTTTTATTCATACTAATACTCCTTCTAAAGTTGAAAATTTGACTTTACACAAAAACCCTTTCTTGTAAACAACCGTCTTCTATATTAAAGATACGGTCAGCGATATCTAAAATACGATGGTTGTGAGTAACCAATACCACTGTACAACCTTTGTTTCTCGCTAAATGCTGGATTACATTAATAACTTCACGTCCTGTTTTACTATCTAATGCAGCTGTTGGTTCATCTGCTAGTAATAATTTTGGGTTGTTGACTAAAGCGCGCGCAATTGCAACTCTTTGCTTTTGTCCTCCAGAAAGTTGATGCGGGTAGTAGTTAATGTGTTGCTCTAAACCCACAGCTTTAAGTATATTTTCTGACATTAAAAGCGCATTGTTTGCAGAAATATTCTCTTTTAATTCAACCGACATTTGTACATTTTGGCGTGCTGTCATGAATCGTAATAAATTATAACTCTGGAAGATATAGCCGATTTGGCGCCGTAGGCTAATCATTTGTTCTTCAGAAGCGTTATGCTGTTCTTGTCCAAAAATTTTTAAGCTTCCTTGTTGTACAGAACGTAAGGCGCCTATTAAAGATAATAAAGTTGTTTTCCCAGAGCCTGATTGACCTATTATTACAGCGATTTCCCCTCTTTTTATTTCTAAATTAATGTTGGATAGTACTTGTTTACGAAGAATATCTTTCCCAAAGTAATGATTGAGGCTTTTAACAACTATCGTTTGCATGGCAATATAGTATAAATATAGCTAGAAAACATCAGCAGGGTCTACAACTTTTAATTTATTCATAGCGATAGCGCCAGAAATAAAACACATACAAAACGCCAATATTAAAACTATTAAAGCTCTCTCAATATTCATGTTAATAGGTATTCTTGTTGCGTTCTGAAAAAATGATGCAATGCTGATTGATATTAACAAACCAGGAATATATCCTAATAATGCTAAAATTAATGATTGTTGAAAAACTACAGACAACAAATAATTCTGTTTATAACCCATAGCTTTGAGAGTCGCATACTCAACTAAATGTTCAGAAACATTACTATGAAGTATTTGATAAACAAAAATAACTCCTACAATTAATCCCATAACAACACCAAACGTTAAAGCAAAGCTAGTAGGGGTTGTATTATCCCAATACTTTTTATCTTTTTCCATAAATTCTTCCTTGGTTAAAACTTTAACATCTGAAGGTATATGCTGTTTAATTTTTGCTATTATTTGATTAATCTTATATCCTTCTTTTAATTTTACTACTCCTATATGCACAAAATTTTTATTCCAACCCTTAAAAATTTCTAAAAAATTCGAGTTGCTAGTCACTAGGTAACCATCAATCCCAAAAGAAATATCTAAATCAAATAATCCTTCAACTGTGATACTACTATAGCCAGAGCGCGTTAATAAACCAAACAGTTCTGTATAGACTTTGCCTTTACTGTTGAATTGCTCGGCAATATTACCAAATTCACTCCGAGAAGATTTACCAAATAAAACTACATTCGACAGTTTTAGTTTATCTTTATTTTTCGTAATACCTGGTAAATTCAGGACATTATGACTAATATCAAAACCAATAACATATATATGGCGCCAATAATTTTTTATCTGTGGATTTTTGAACCTTGCCCAACCTAAATATATTGGTGTCACATAATCAATTTCTTCTAAGGCTAAAGTTTGATTCAAACGACGTACTGAAATTGGCGCCATATAAATCAAACTAGTAGAACTTGGATTTACTAAAAAAATATCTCCTTGTAAAGATTTATGTAATGCAACAGCACTATCAAATACAGCAGCACGTAAGCCAAGCTGCATAAATACTAAGGCAATGGCAAGACTTATACCGCAAATGGCAATAAACAATCGGCGTTTTTGAAAACTAAGTTGTAACCAAGCTGTAGGTATTTTCTGAGTCATTCTTCTGTAAAAATTATTTAGTAGTATTAATAATCACCTTAACTTTCAAATTAGTTAAATTAGCCACCTGCTTGCTACCTGTAGGATTAAGACGAATTTTAACTTCTACAACTCTTGCATCTGTATCAAAAATAGGGTCATTACTTAAAATATCTTTTTTGCCAATTTCTAAACCTATTTCTTCGACGGTTCCTTGCAATGTGTTTGTCAAACTGTTACTGGTAATTTTGACTTTTTGACCAATACGTACTTGACTTATATCACTTTCATATACTTCTGCTTTTACATACATTTCTTGTGTGTTACCAAGAGAAACAATTCCCTCATTGCTAACAATTTCTCCAGGTCGAGTATGAATTCTAATAACCTGACTTGATGAAGGGGAACGCACGTAGGCATTTTCTAATTCTACTTGCGCTTGTTTTACTTCAGCTATAGCTCGTTGCAGTTCAGCTTGGGCAAGCATGATGTTAACAGGACGTACTTCTGCTGTTTGTTCAAGATTTGCTGTTGCTTCAATTTGCTGCTGTTGAAGCGTTTCGATACTCCGTTTGAGTGTCGCTTTCGCTTCTGCTATCTGTTGACTACCACTATTAATAGTACGTTTTAAATTCATCTGCGCTTCTTGCAAACGCTTTATCGCAGTTTCTTGTTGTAAGCACTTAATTTCAACTTGTTGAGTTGCTATGGTACCATTTTGATACAACTTTTGGTACCGCGCGCATTCACTCTTTGCATTTTCCAATTCTGCCATTAATCTTTCAATCATAGCAGTTTGAGCAAGGTTTTCTCCTTGTAGTTCAGATTCTAAGCGCTTTATTGTTGCTTGTTGTGCTGTGATTTGTCCCTGCTTCTCAGCTTTTATCGCTTCAATATTTGCCTTATGCGCGTTGATGTCACCAGTTGGGGCGCCTGCTAAAACTTTGTTAAGATTGGCTTGTTGTACTGTAACCCTTGCTTTGACTGTTTGCAAAGCTGCTTCCAAACGTGCGCGACTATCTAAAATTGCGATTATTTGCCCAGCTTTAACTCTATCTCCAACTTTTACTAATAATCGCTCGACTCTAGCATTCATAGCAGTAGAAGTTGGGGGAAATAATTTAATCACTTCATCTTTGGGTTGCAACTCCCCCTCCGCAGCAACCGCATTGACTGTAACTGGTTGTTCATAGAAATTGGGTGACAAATATTTATTTTGCTCACGATTAGTTAGAAAATTGTAAAGGTTAAAAGTACCAAAAATCGATGTAACAATAGCTACTAAAGCTATTAGCCACCAAAATTTTTGCTTGTCAGAAGCTTGCAATTTCATGGTTTACTTTGTAATATTGCTGACTGAACTTACCGACTCAATACTTAGAAGTCGATCCCCATTGAATTCTCTTCAATAGTTGGCGAAATCAAATCTATAATCTACGCAGTATTGGTATTGACCGCAGGCTTATCTTCCCTTAAGAAATTGCAAGTTTATAAATATTTATTCTATATAATGACAACTTATACTTTTTGATGTTTTGACAAATTTATATAAGGCAGTACAGATTTTGGAATCTCAGTAAACTACTTTAAACATTTTATAATTTTGTGCTTATATGAATAAATTTATACTGCAATAAAACGTTTAATTCTACAAGGCAAGTTTAGCAAGTTAATTTCAACTTAAGAGCCAAAATTGAAAACACTCTTAATACGTAGTAGTCCATGTACTTAATTTTACTTTGTTTGTAGCTCCCGGCGAGCCTGTGCAGTAATATAGTTTTATTTACCACTAAAGCGTCTAAACAATTAGAAAAATTATCAAAAAATGTACAACAACGAATTAAAATCAAAGTTTATGAATTAGCATAGAATCCACGCCCGAATGGGGTTGTTAAACTAGATAATAGTGAAAAATACCGTATTCGTGTTGGTAGCTACCGAGTCTTGTATCAAATTGAAGACGATTTATTAATAGTCACTGTTGTTAGAGTAGGACATCGTAGAGAAGTTTATAAAGATGAAAGTTAGGAGCTAAATTAATTAAAACTAATCATAATTGGGGTGAGGCTAAGGATGTATCTATATTTTTTGGTGCGAGAGAAGTGCAATAGCTACGATATTGACTATTGCAAGAACGCTGTCGCGCACACCGCATTGTTGAGAATTGGTGATATTGGTAAAAGTACGCCCTTCTGTAAAATTGGCAAAGCTAGTTCAAAGTGACTTTGAGGTTGTGGTTTGGCGAAGTTTACAAAAGGCGCCTTTACGAAGGTATGAATATTAAAGGTGTAACTGGGTTAACCGAGGCAATTATCACAAGACTCTTAGCTTTAGGAGCAACTTGAAGGGCAAAAACATCATTAATGCGAATGTACTTGATTGTTTGAGATAAAATATAATCATGATAGCAACACGGGGAACCCCAAGATGAAGCACCTTGAAATCGAAGAAACAGATACGGCTCTTGCTCTTCTGCTTGATGAAGTAACTACTACTTACAACGAAGTCCTTGTGACCCGAAATGGGGCGCCTATTGCCCGTATAGTTCCCTTTACAACAAAATCCGATACTCCACGCAATTATCCACTTCGGGGAATGCCGATAAGAATATCTGAAGATTTTGATGAAGCCATGCCAGAACTTTGGGATGCGTTAGGAGAATGATTTTATTGGATACCCACGTGTGGCTTTGGTTACTGCACGAACCAAATAAATTATCTAATACTGCACAAACTGTAATAGATACGGAGGAACTACAAAACGGTTTGTTAGTATCAGCAATTTCAGTATGGGAAATTGCTGTCAAGTCGAGTCTTGGAAAATTAGATATACCATTACCTATTGAGGAATGGTATAAGCTGGCACAAACTCATTTTAGTTAGCACAAAATTATCCGGTGATTTTCATAAAGACCCAGCAGATAGGATTTTAGTAGCGATTGCAATGCGATATGAAATACCTTTGGTCACTCGTGATGCCAAAATTATTGATTATCCTCATGTGCGAACCATTTGGTAGTACTTCAGTAACTGGGCTAACAGAGGCAACTATTACAACACTCCTAGCTTTAGCGTTTTAATTACTTTCAGAGAACAATAGATACACGCACGCTTTACTTTAGGGTCAGTGGAATATTTATAAATGATATTTAAAGTACAATATAACTCGATTGTGGAATGATGAAGAGTTTACAACCGAGCAAGCGGCTTATGGTGAAATACAGAAATCAGAACCGCGCGCTGTAGAGACGCGATTTAATCGCCTCTCTACATTTTGATTGATACAATAATTCAGCAACACCGATATTTTAAATACTAAAAGTAAAAAATTTTAGTTTTCTTTATCTAAAGTAACAAGGTTAGAATCAGAATTACTCTTTACGCTACTCACACAAGATTTGATGTGCGCTCTAATTGCTTGCTCATAAATTCCAGTTTGCTGTGTTCGTATCCCTATTTGCTGATAAACTAGGTTAATTTCTGGAAATTCGCCCCAAGACATCAAAAATATATCATTAGCAGGAGTAATAATTTCGTAATTATTCTCTTGTTTTTTCTTTTTGAGCTTACAATTGTTCAACTGTAATTTTTGTCTAAATAATCTTTCAAAGTCAGAAATTAGATTTGAACTGATTTTCATACTTCTACACGTTAAAACGTGGTATTAAGGAAAAGAATATCCTGTGATGTCAGTAAGTATAACATCCTTGGCTACCGTTACAGAAGTTAAATTCCAAAAAGAATTGCTATAACGCTTATATAGCAAGGCTTATAGTCAAATTGGTTTCGTGTGGGAGTTAGTTAGAGTTATTTAGATAAGCTGAAAGCAAAATAGCCAGTAATTATACTGAGCTATCAATTTTACATAACTTTATATAACAATTTTTCAAACTCTCTCTCAAAAGTCCTCTGTTATGCCATAATGGGAGGTGAGAGTTAATTCGGTTAACAGTGTTTGTTTTTAGTAGTGACAGGTATTTGTTCTTGGTATTTACAAACTTATCTCCGAAACCTAAATCTCTATATATTTATCAGTTCGGAGACAAATTATGTCAGTTTATGTAGGCAATCTTTCTTACGAAGTCACAGAAGAGAGTTTAAACGCGGTATTTGCAGAATACGGTACTGTTAAGCGGGTTCAGCTACCCACAGACCGTGAAACAGGTCGTTTACGCGGCTTTGGTTTTGTCGAAATGGGTTCAGATGCTGAAGAAACAGCTGCCATTGATGCACTTGATGGCGCAGAGTGGATGGGACGTGATTTAAAAGTCAATAAGGCTAAACCTAGAGAAGAAAGAGGCTCATTTGGTGGTAATCGTGGAAATAACAGTTACCGCAACCGCTACTAATGTGTACTCTTCTCATTTAAAAGCAAATTAATTTTATACACGCAGTAGAGACGTTACATGTAACGTCTCTACGCTAATTTAATTACGGTTATGCTACCGGACATGATATAACAACCACGTAGGGTGGGCACCGCCCACCAAGACCTTGATATGCTGGGAGGATACGGTGGGCGGTGCCCACCCTACAAATACTTAAATTTATTCATAAACAATTTAGGATTCCTATAGTTTACCTTTTTTGTGACCATTAAAAAGTTTCAATATAGCTGATGAAGCATTTTCTAGATCATCGACAACATCAACAGCATATTTTATTTTACCTTCGTTAAGCCTTAGATTCTTCAACTACACCTGTAACAATACCACGACGCATAACTTTCCCAATTTGAACAGGCGCCATATACTGTGGCATGTCGATCCAAATACGATTAGTAGGGTCTAGAGACAGATATATAGTACGTACTAGCACTTCACCGTTATCAAGGCGCTTGATTGATTGGTTCTTCTCGGTACTCAAAATTGCTTGCTTTTATCTCGCTAACAGGGCGATTTGCTAAAATAAATTGTCGATTTAACGCTTTTTTCATTTATTTGTCCTCCGGCTCCTAGTCTGAATTTACCATTAATTGCTTATTGGCTTTCTTAACACTGGATATCCAAGCTTTATTTGAATTAAAAATTTCAGCATACGGAATAGTCGTTTCCCCCAACATATCCATCATTGAGGGTTTGTAGCGTTGAGGAAAAATCTTGTGTAAAATCTTTTGAAAACGTTCTCGCAAAAGAAACTGAATCATTAATTTTTTTGATGAGGGAAAACCTACCTCGCTCATTTCTGCTACTGCATAAGCATCATCTCTTCGGCGAACGCTAAATTGTTCTAACACCAGAGCAATATTATCAGAGTATTCATCCAACAAATTGTCTAATATAGCGACATCTTCCAAAGCTGCATTACAACCTTGACCTAAAGAAGGTGATACTGCATGAGCTGCATCTCCAATTATTAATATACTGTCGCCGTAATGATAACGGTTACAGCGGATGGTTTTAATTGAAGATATAGGTCTTAATAAAAATGCTTCTGCTTCTTCTTTTGGCATTAAAGGCGCCACAATTGGAAATGTTTCTGTAAAAAATTGGATTACCTCTTGTGTAGAAGTAAGATTAGCTATCTGATTTTCATGACTAGGAAAATAAATGACACCAGTCAAAGTCTCATCAGGTTGGTACAATAACATAATGGTAGTACCGTCATCAATTCTCCAAATATGAAATTCTCCTACCTGAAACTTGCTTTTATAGGCAGCGTCGGGAGAAGGAAGAAATATTGATTTATACTGATTATGATAAATTGTTTGCTTACAAGTAAAAGATTCATCAGTAGATAGTATTTGCTCTCTAACAATAGAATTAACGCCATCCGCACCGACTAACAGATCGTAATCAACGTTAAATAATTTGTCTTTTTCTTGAAATTTTGCCTGTTTATTTGCAAAATCTACCTCCGTACATTGACAATTAAAATGTATTTTTAATCTGCTGTTATCGAACTTTCTAATTAACTGTTCCAACAAAACAACCGTTAAATCCTTGCGGTTAAGCACAGTTAGAGGTTTTTTTCTTCTAACTACCCGTTGACTACCGCGCGCTTCATGAACTACCGTTCCCTTCACCTTCACAGAACAAGCTTTAAGCGCTGTTTCTAATCCCTCAATACGAGTTAAAGCACTAATTCCTCTATGGTTGAGAGCAATGGGAAAAGTTCTAGATTTTGAGAATGGCAAAACTTGCGGGTCGTCACGAAGTTCGTAAATCTCAACTTGATACTTGTCACCACGATGCAATAAGTAGTGAGCGAACAAAAGTCCACTGGCGCCAGCACCAACAATTACAACTTTCTTAACCATCACTTATATAACTCCTTATTTTTTTCCTATAAAGTAATAAAAATTTAAGCTATTATTGGCGAAAATTCCGTTTTATTTGATTTTAATGGCTAACATCAATCCCTAATTCACTTCTCCATTCAAATAGTGGCTTTTCCCAATTTTCTTCCCATTTTTGTGCGAAAAGAGGTTTTGCTTTTCCACCCATTTGATACCCCAAAACTATTTGATTCAATAAGTCAGGCAAAGCTTGCGGTGACATAGCAAGTGTTGCCAATATTGTTGCTCCTACTAGAAAAACCGCTAAATTTCTGCGCGTTTGAGCTAATTCAAAAGCTTTAAGTTCTATTTCTCCATTAATATCTGTGTTAAAACCTGTAACTACGTGCCATATGTCATGTGTCTGACGTACACGTAAAAGTACGTAACTAATATCATCTTCCACTTCAATAGTGCGATAAAAACTAGGGTCAAAACCTGATTTTTTAATGTAAACAGCATAAGCATACCCTAACGAATCTTGAGGATACTGTAGTAATGCTTCGATGTTAGGAGGTGGTGCTAGATAACGTTCTTGGATTAGTTGAGCTACTTCTGGTTGAGTTTTTAGCCAATCCACTGCTAGTACACTTGCTTTGGTGTGACGCAAGCTATCTTCTAAATCATAAATATGCTCAAGGTTGCCAGGTTCTCGCAATATAAAAACCATTGAGCGCAATATCGTTTTTATATTAGGGTGAATTCTTCGCTTTTCTACAACCAACATTTTACTTTTCCTCCGGCACCTTAGTTTTAATGTACCATAAATTGCTTATTCGCTTTCTTGATATCGGATATCCAAGCTTTATTTAAATTAAAAATTTCAGCATCAAGAATGATAATCAACTTTTATTACTACTCCATTTATATACAAGCTTTTTGCATAATCTCAATTACAGAATTTGCAATAACTTCTGCTGTTTTGGCACTAATTAAAGGAACTACATGGGCAAAACTACAAAATAGTTGTTCATGGAAAGTTACTACACCCAACCAAAAACAAGAGCCAATTACATGCTGTCCTGTGACAAAGTATAATTCTTTTATTTGAGTGATTCCATATTGTTCGCATAGATTTAATTGACCTAGATTTGAAACGTATATGGTTTTATTTCTTCCCATGTTATGGTTAGAAATTTCCACGAGTAATTCATGATTAATCATACGAATTCTATCACTGTTAATATTTTTGAAAGGAATTCCAGATTTGATAGAATCATTTATTTTTGATTTACACTCTCGTGCTAAATTCCAGAAGTCTCTATTTATATCTAGGATGTGGTTTGTATTAATTTCAGATATAAAGCAACCTATGTAATCATTGTTAATTTCAGGAGCGCAATATTTACGTAAATTAACACTGGAACCACAAGATAAATCAATTGGTTTATCAGCTAAGGTAAAGTGCAAAACACCCAATAGCATTGCTGCACATAAAGCACCATGCACTGTTGTTCCTTCTTGCTTGCAGCGCTTTTTCAATATCAAAGTTGTATCTTGACTAAGAAGTCGTGGTATTAAACGGGTGCGGCGTTGACTTGTAGGCGCCTCTTTCTCTATAATTAATTTAGGGTTTTTTGCTTCTTCAATTTCGATATTATTATCAATATGATTTGTTTGCCACAATTTGGCATCAATAAGATTTTCGATAGCAGGAAGTGTTGGCATTGTAATTACTTCCGGTATTGGAAAACCTGATGATATTTGTTGACAATATAATAATAATTCATGGAAAAAATTCACACACGATATTCCATCAGTAATGGCATGATGAAAGGTAACTATTATTTCACTTTTATTACTTGCCGAAGCTCTAATAAATATTACTCTACATAGGGGGATTGAATGATTAGGAAATATTTTGTGAACCTCTTCTTCTACTATATCTAACCATTGATTATCTTGTCGTTTATCTATTATATGCAAAGGAATTTTTAAATTTGGCTCTGATATAAATCGAAAACCTTCTTCTGATTCAATAATACCAACTTGAAGCAGCGGATGACGTTTTTGAACTAAATCAAGAGCTTGTCGGAGAATTTCATCTGGAATTATTCCTTCAATACAAGCAATATTGACATCAATTATTGCTCCTAAACTATGACAAATTTCAAATAGATTCTCAACCAAACCAAGCTTTCTATTTAGATAATTCATACTACTTTACTTGTAGACAATACTTGTTCGATAATATCCGCAGCACGCCTAACTCCTCCCGCTTGTTGAATTGCTTGTTGCAACCTAATTGCATTATTTTTATAGGAATCTTGCGTCAATACTTTCTGAATAGCTGTTCGCAATTTAGAAACGCTTAAACTTTTTAGGGGCAACATTTCTCCCACACCAGTCCAAGCAATACGCGCGGCAACTCCAGGTTGGTCATTAGTAACAGGTATTGCAACCATTGGCACGCCATTACTAAGTGATTCTAGGGTCGTATTTAAGCCTGCATGAGTTATTACTAGGCAAGCTTTTTTAAGTAATTCTAATTGCGGTGCAAATTTAACTACTAATGGATTACCAGGTAAGTTCGGTAAAGCATTGGGTTCTGCTGAACCACCAAGAGATATGACTAATTGTGCATTTTGTTCCACACAAGCTTCTGCAATATATTCAAATATATATTGGAGGCGATTTTGCAGAGTTCCCATTGAAGCATAAATTAGGGGTTTGCCATTCAATTTTTCAAAGGGAAAATCTATATTTAGTCTACCTATATTATCATGGTATGGCCCTGTAAAGTGAAAGTATGAAGGTAAATGTTTGCGAGGAAATTCAAACTCCGCTGGTTGCTGGCAAAGAATTGCTAACTTAGAATCGTAATTCTCTTCTTTTGAATAAACAGGTAAATTCCACTGTTGGCGATACTGGTATATTACCTTATCGATGGGTTTGCGAATCTGATTAAATAGGAAATAACCGAGTTCATTCCGTAAAGTAGCCCACCAATTTGGATTATATTCCCAGCTTTTAATCCAAGGTGGTACGGTACTTTCTTCGTTAATTAATAATGCACTGCATATAGTAATATATGGAATATTGAGATATTCGGCAATAGTACCACCTTCAAAGCAAATTTGGTCTACTAAAAAAGCTTCTATACTTGCTTCTTTTGCTGCTGCGGGTGCATCGCGTAAGTTGACTTCGGCACGTTTTGCAATACCACTTATTGTATGTCTAGTTGCGGCAATTCCACTTAATTCTCCTAACTTTGCATAAAATTTAGCTGTTCTCTCCGGTGAAAACTCTTCTTCTCCTATCAAACGGACTCCAAAACCCGCAGATTCTATCTTTGCTTGACTGCTTGGAGTTCCAAATATAGTAATTTTGTTCCCTCTTTTCTGTAGTTCTTTAACTAAAGGAAACATAGTATTTATGTGTCCGGTTGAAGAAGGGCAGATAATGCCAAAATGAGTCATTTTATAATTCCTATAGTTGATTACTATTTAACTGTGGAAGCTTCAGAAACAGAATTTGTATTTAAACTAACCCTTCTACCTGTAACCACCATATTTATTGTCGATGCAGGCGCCGTTACTAAACCACGTCGTTTTGGCTTCACTTCTCCATTATCAACTAAAGTCAACGAGTACTCAGATAATATCTTAACAAGTGCCACTTTCATTTCAAACAAAGCAAAAGCGGCGCCAATACAGCGTCGAACACCACCTCCAAATGGTAAAAACTCGTAGGGAGTAAACTGACGAGCTAAAAAACGTTCTGGCTTAAACTTTTTCGGCTCTGGGTATAAATCTTCACGTTGATGTGTTAAGTAAATACTTCCATACAATAATGTACCGGGTTCTAAATCCCATCCACACAGCTTTACAGGTTTTTCAACTACGCGCGGTAAAGTAAGCATTGCGACTGGGTGAATTCGTAGGGTTTCGCAACAAACAGCATTTAAATAAGGCAATTTAGTTAGGGTTGTTATGTCGCAGGCGCCATTTGAATCAATTTCTTTAAGTAGCTTTTCTTTGACTTCAGGTAACTTATGAATCCAATATAAAGCCCAAGCCAAAGCAGTGGCAGTTGTTTCCTGACCCGCAACTAGTAATGTCAACAATTCATCACGTAATTCTTTGTCGCTCATTGGTTGACCAGCTTCATCAGTAGCAGAGAGGAGTAAGCTTAAAATATCTGTCTTTGATAAATCAGCTTTCTCTCTACGTTCGCGAATTTCCTGATAAAGAAGTTTGTCGGTTTCCTGCCTACGTCGCAGATACTTACCCCAAGGACTAAGCGCGCCCCAATCTTTTCGTAACCCAGGAAAGTAAAGCATTGTTACACCAGCAACAGAAGTTAGCTGATTTGTAATTGCATTCACAAACATTTCTAAACCCCGTGCGCGCGAACCTTCATCAAGCCCAAACACAGCTTTCATGATTGTCCGTAAGGTAATAGCCTGGGTAATATCTCTTACAGAAAAGGGTCTACCTATTTCCAAACCATTCATCACTTCTTCTGTAAGGTTATTAATTATCTTAGTGTAACCAAGCATCCTTTCACCGTGGAAAGGTGGCGTAAGTAACTGACGTTGACGTTGATGCTGCACTCCTCCCAAAGACATGAGAGAGTATTCTCCCAATAATGTCGCAAATATAACATTTGTCTCACCAGGAGCGGAAAACTGTTTTGTTGAATCACCTGTTAAAATTTCTTGTAATGCGATGGGATTACTGATAAATACGATAGGGGTTCGTTTGGGACTGACGCACAAAGTAAATATATCCCCATAGCGTTTGGCGTAGCTTTCCATCATTGACATTGGAGCAATAATCCACTGCATTGCTTGTATAAAAGCAGGCGCCTTAGATTGATTTGGTAATTTTATATCAGTTTTAAGCATGTTCAATATTGAATTAAATACTTATGGGGCTACATTTGTCTTGATTAGAGCAAAAATACTAATATATTCGTGTTAATGCGGCGCCAGTTACTCTATTGAAATATAAATTTTTGTTGTGTTCATCATGTATATTCAAAACTATATTTTTACCTAAACAAGCAAACACAAACACTTAACTAAAGTTAAGTTGTCAGCCATCGAATGATTAACATTTGTAAATTTTTTGTTTGAGGTATGGTGGGCATTGCCCACCTTACTATTACAAGATGCTCCCGCTGTACGAGAACACATTACCATCGCGCGCGAACTGGACTTGCTTTTATCTCGTGCAAGTGTTCAAGCACCACGTTCTCCTTTTCTTGCAAACAGCGATTTGTGTAGCGCAATTAACAAGATAATTACGCAGATATCATTAGTTAGCGATACCGAAATTATTTATCAAGTCAAGGGTACACCTTATTCTTTACCCTCGGAAGTTGAAAGTAACTTGTTACGAATCGGACAATAAGCATTAAGTAATGTGACCAAACATACAAATACAAGCATTATTTTAGTCGAGCTTATATATAAGCAAACACAATGTATTTTGCGCGTTAAAGATAACGGATAAGGATTTGTAATTAATAGTGTGACTTCTAGCACTAGCCTCGGTATTTTGGGAATGAGAGAACGCAGTATAAATATTGGCGCCGAATTTACTATTAATACCCAACTGGGACAAGAACAGAGATTTTGGTATCACTCAACTGCATAAACCTAATTCAGTGATACCTATTTGTATTTAACTAGGGATTTTCAAATAGAAAAATACCTAACTTAATTTTTATTAATCAAGGTTATGAGTCAATCAAACTTCATCCGTATTATAGTAGCTGACGACCATCCAGTAGTTAGGCAAGGTTTAGTAACAATCATTGAGCGCGAACTAGATATGGTTGTTGTTGGACAAGCAAGTAACGGATGCGAGGCAAAAGAACTTTTTGGTCAAAAGCGACCAGATATTGTCCTGATGGATTTACGAATGCCTAAACTTTCAGGTGCAGTAGCAATTGAAACTATCCTCACCAAATTTGATAGTGCAAATATTATTATTCTAACTACCTTCGACGGCGATGAAGATATTTATAATGGCATAAAAGCAGGCGCCAAAGGCTATTTACTCAAAGATACTGAACCTTCAGAAATTCTCCGTGCTATTCGCACTGTAGCTAGTGGTAAAAAATACATTTCACCTGTTGTTGCTACTAAGTTAGAAGAAAGGATGAAAAAGCCTGAATTAAGTGAACGTGAGTTACAGGTACTCCAACTCATTACCAATGGCAACACTAATCAGCAAATTGCACTCACCTTACATATTACTGAAGGTACGGTCAAATATCATGTCAACAATATTTTAGGAAAATTAGGAGTTAGTGACAGAACACAGGCAGTAGTAGCTGGTGTCAAACGAGGACTAGTAAAGTTTTAGTAGGTTGGGTGAAGAGCGAAGTTATCCCGAAGGGAAAACCCAACGTTAATGATGTTGGGTTTTACCCAACCTACTGTAATTTTTAATATAAGCAGGAGTTACAACACCTTCTTGTAACCGAGAGTCAGCAATTGGATTACTTGCAACTAACTGTAATGGTAAAACACCTGCCCAGACAGGTAAATTATAATCAGCTTCATCATCATTTGGCGCCCCAGTTCTAATTTTGGCTGATGCTTCGGTTAGTGGTAGAGACAGTACTGAAGTACTGTATAACAGTTCGTGTCGAGTTGGTTGTCGCACTTCTTCCCATCTTCCGGGTACTACATGCTCGGTAAATGCTTGCAATGCTTCGAGTTTCTCAGATTCGGCGCCGACTATTTCAGCTTTCCCAAATATTACAACTGAGCGATAATTCATTGAGTGATGAAATGCAGAGCGCGCGAGTACTAAACCATCGAGCAATGTTACAGTCACACAAACTTCGATGGCGCCAGCTAGAGAACGTAACATTCTACTAGCAGGTGAACCATGAATATAAAGTTTATCGTTTATAAGAAATATGCCGAAAACTCTTGAGAAGATGTAAAAAATGGTTGCGGAGCTTATCATTTTTTACATCTTCGTGCTTTAGCCAAGAGATGAAGGCTAATCAATGGATGCGCGCCATTTCTGACACAATGTATTTAACTTCTCTGATTGGCTATGTAATTCTTTACAGTTTCTGTAGCAACGTTACCAGCAGTAGAAACAAAGTAGCTAGGTGTCCATAAAGTTGGAATTTTAAGCAACTCTGGAAATTCTTGTCTTAGATGATGCGATGCACGTCCCTTAATCTTTCTCATAATATCTGCTGGAGCATCTATAACTCGAACGTTTAAAAACAGGTGTACGTGGTCGGGCATGATTTCCATTGCTATAATCTTCCACCTGTTTTCGGTACATACAGCAGCAATAATTTTTTGCAGCCTGTGAGCTATGTCCCCTACCAATACTTTCTTTCTACGCTTCGGTATCCAAACAAAGTGGTAGTTGAGCAAGCACACTGCGTTACCTTCATGACGGTATTCATTACTTGTCAAATTTTGCCATATTTTTTACAAAAAGATATTGATTAATTGTTTACAGCTATTGTATACTAGTCAACAATCAAGTCAATAAATTAATTAAAGATTAAGGAGGTGATAAGTAGTGCAGGTGAGATGGAACTTTAAGTTAAAACCTAATATTGGGCACGTTGAAACAATGGAGCGTTGGTTAGTTACGCTTAGAAAACATCGTAACTATGCACTACGTGAAAGAGAGATAGGATATAGTACAAATAATCAAGATGTAGTAGAGGAAATAGTCTACGCATTTGGGAGTTATTGTGACTTGGAATCACGGATAGAATATGGTGCATGTTGTCCTTTAACTTGTCCAGTTCTTAAACATGGTGTAGTTCCAGAAAAGCTGTCTATTGCGTTTAAAAAGACAAAGGAAAAATTTGATATTAAAACGGGTAAGCTGTTAAAACCAAGCGTCGTTAAATGGGATGACGCAAGCGGTATACAGAAAAAAGTAACTACGGAATTACGCGGTAAGTCGCCATATTTTGGAGAAATATATTCTGCTGTATTGCAAGGTAATCTAGAAAGACTTGACGACGCTTACACCAACTTCTTTAAGCACGGACGTGGTTATCCAAGCTATGTGGCTCGACTTGATTCGTTTGAATATAAACCAGGTCAAGCCAAGATTGAACTAACTAATAAAAATTACGCTACAGCCTATCTTCCTGGGATTGGTAACGTAAAGTTTCATAATAGCCGTCAAAAAGAATTTGGCTCAGTTGCAGATATTAGAAGCGTCACAGTATCGAAGGAATCTTCCTACTGGTTTATTTCCATCATTGTAGAAATACCTGATTTAATTCAAGAGCTTCTCCCGTTTGAAAAAGTTAAGTCGGTGGTAGGGATTGATGTAGGAGTTAATAAGCTAATAGCATTCTCAGATGGTAGCTTTGCTCTCAATACAAAACCAGCGACAAACAAGAAAACAGCACGCCGTTTGGCAATGCGTCAGCGCAGTATTGCTCGTAAGGTTAAAGGTTCAAAGAATAGAAAAAAAGCTGTAATAAAATTAGCTAGAACCAAGCATAAAATTGCAGCATCAAGAAATGGTCGCAATTGGAAAGTAGCTAATGATATAGTAAAAACTGCCGATGTTGTGGTACGCGAAGACCTCAAAATTAAGAACATGGTCAAACGCGCTAAACCAAAACATGACGGAAAAGGCGGATACACTCATAATGGGGCTTCCGCAAAATCAGGATTAAATAAAGTAATCTTAGATTGTGGTTGGGGAGATATTTACAATAAAATTGCTTGGCTTGCTTTGAAGGCAGGGAAACATGTAATTGCTGTTAATCCCAAACACACCAGCCAGGAATGTCCAACGTGCGGACACATTGATAAAGCAAACCGTGAAGGTGAAAAGTTTTTGTGTACAAATTGCGGTCATACCGACCACGCCGACACGAAAGCCAGCAGAACAATTGCCAAAAAAGCGGGATTGGTTTTCCCAAAAAATGAAAAAACCCTACGTGCGGACTGCGCGAAAGTTACGGCTGTGAAGAGAACAACCGATGGAGTTGTGTCCAGCAACCATGCCTTTGGGACGAGTGGTGAGCAGTTGAGTCTTTTTGACACAACTGTGTATCACTCGCCCGACAATCGGATAACTAAGAAATACGGCAGAACTTCTTAGTGAATCCCCTCGGCTTTAGCCAGGGGAGAGTCAACCTGCCGTATGCTGTGGGAATTACAAACGGTTGATTATTTACCACAAATCCTACATAACAAATCAAGCCTTCGTCTAATATATTATATATTGTTTGCAACTCGTAATCCGCGCGTTGCGGTAATCTTTTAACTTGACTGCGTTGAGTAGGTTTATTTTCGGTACTCATTATCATCTCCTACAAATCATTCATTAAATCTAAATGCATTGCATTGCTTTCAACAAAACCAAGACTTGTATAAACAGGTTTTCCATCAGGTGAAGCATTTAATACAACTCTTGTACATCCAATATTTTGTAAATAATTAACTGCTGTATTGGTTAATTGCTTGGCTATACCCTGCCTACGATATGCTGGTTCAACATAAACACCCCAGATATAACCTAATTTACGATGATTATGTTTAATTGCATTTGGATACAAACCAGCGTATAACTGGCAACTTGTAGAACCCGCAACAACACCATCAACTTCGGCAATAAAACCTTGATATTGCAAATTATCCCGCGCGTTTTGAATAAACTGAAGAATTATCTCTTGCCAGTTTGCTTCAATTGCATCTTCAGGAACACCAACATCAATCCACATCTTATAGAAGTGTTCAGCAATTAGCCTTTCTTCTCCTAAATTTAGTTTTCTAATGAGAATACTCAATTTGGTTTGCATGGATATAAGTAATTCCAACTGATGCCAGCATAACTTGAAAATTGGTATGCGCTCAAGAGCCAATTTTGCAATTATATACCAGTCCACTTTATTATTACCACAGAGGCTATTAGGGCACAGAGAGGGTTTTCTCTGTGTACAGACGCGATGTGTACAGACGCAATGTGTACAGACGCGATGTGTAGAGACGCGATGTGTAGAGACGCAATGTGTACAGACGTGCTGTGTACAGACGCGATGTGTACAGACGCGATTAATCGCGTCTCTACTTTCTCTGTGGTAAAAAACTCTTTTTTCAATCATATGGATATAGCTATAACTCTGAATGCAAATTCCTCTTTAGCGCTACACCAACAGCTTTATGAAGAACTGCGCGCGTACATCCTCACAGGAAAGTTACCTCCTGGAACGCGCATCCTAAGTACGCGCGCGATGGCAAAATCTCTAAATATTTCTCGCAGCACTGTCACACAAAGCTATGAGCTACTTTTAAGTGAAGGATATCTGGAGACTGTTATCGGTTCGGGAACTTATGTTTGTAAGGAATTGCCTGATGATTTATTAAGTTCTATACCTGTTGTGTTAAATGTAGAGACAGGCAAGGATGCCTGTTCCACAAGAGTTAAGTTATCAGGGTATGGGAAAATACTAGCTGAGACAGAGAATGTACCAAGGGTTCATGAGCGAAAAGAAGAAATTAGCTTTAGATATGGGCGCCCTGCTTTTAATGGGTTTCCTATTAAGCTGTGGCGTTCTTTACTTTCAAAATACTGTGGCGCCAGTAAGGAATGGTTAGATTATTCAATAGAACCGTTGGGATATAAACCTCTACGATGCGCTATTGCTAATTATATTTCCCGTGCGCGCGCTGTTAATTGCACAGCAGAACAGATATTAATTACCAATGGAACACAGCAAGCACTTGATTTAATTATGCGGTTGTTGATAGAACCGGGTAATACTATTGCTCTTGAAGACCCTGGCTATCTCAGCGCGCGCTTAATCTTTCAAACGCATGGTGCAAAATTACTACCAATTGCTGTTGATGATAATGGTTTATTAGTGAGCAAATTAGAAAGTTTTTCAAATCAAGATATTCGACTTGTTTATGTTACACCCTCGCATCAGTTTCCCACAGGCGCCGTTCTTACATTACCTCGACGTTTAGAATTATTAGCTTGGGCAACACAAACAGGCGCCTTAATTATAGAGGATGATTATGATAGTGAATACCGATATGGTGATAGACCTATTCCTGCTTTGCAAGGTTTGGATAAAAGTGAGTCAGTACTATATATAGGTACATTCTCTAAAGTGCTGTTTCCATCACTGCGAATTGGGTATTTAGTACTACCAAAAAGCTTAGTACCTATTTTTACGCGCGCGAAATGGTTAAGCGACCGACATTTACCCATATTAGAACAGCAAGTACTTACAGAATTTATTGAAGAAGGACATTTAGAACGTCATATCAGAAAAATGAGGTCAATATATGATGGGCGCCGTCAAGTACTAGTGCAAGCATTACATTCAAACTTTGGCGAAAAAGCAACAATATTTGGTGACAAAGCAGGTTTACATATCATGGTACACCTACAAACACACCTTGATGAGAACGAAATTATTCAGCGCGCGGCACAAGTTGGAGTGGGAATGATGTCAGCTTCTACACAATATCTTATTCCCACATGCAGGAACGAATTTATCTTCGGTTACGGTGAACTTAATGAACATCAGCTTGTTGAAGGTATCAATAGATTAAAAACAGTAATCACTACAAATGTACGCAAATGTATTTAATATATTAGTAATTTTTCTTGTGGAGCGGCTGTCCCCAGCCGCCTCTATATAAATAAATAAAGGACGGAGCATTCTTAAAGCCCATCCCACAAGATATCAATTGGTTACAAATTTAATTATTTATAGCTATTACTCATCATCTAAGAAAAGTCCCTTCAAATCTTGATATCCACCAACAACCCGAACAATTTCTACTCATTCGTCTATAGCATTCCTAACTGCGAAGTGAAAAATTAAATCTCTATAACGAACCACAAAGGCACAAAGGACACAAAGGAAGAAAAGAAGGAGGCACGCACGGGCGAGGACGCCCGTTCCACAAGATATGTATTTTAGCTTTTAATTCTGTTTTCGATTTCTGATAGTTCTATTCCACCTGAGTAGGTGTCGGTGTTAAGTACGAAGAATGGTGTTCCGTTGACTCCTAGCTGTGTTGCTAATAAAACGTCTTTTCTAATTGTGTTATTAGCAATGGCTCTATCTTGGGCAAATTTATCTAAATCTAAATTTAGATTTTTTGCTGTCTCTACATAGAAGTCTTCACCAAGTTTCTTTTGATTTGTGAACAGTGCATCTTCATATTCCCAGAATTTACCTTGTTGCTGTGCTGCCCATGCTGCTTGTGCTGCTGCTACTGCTTGGGGATGTGTATTGGGTAGAGGAAAATGTTTGTAAACTAATGTGAATTTATCTGGATATTTTGCTAGTAGATTTTTCAATGTTTTATGCGCTTCTGCACAGTAAGGACATTGAAAATCCGAAAATTCTACTAATATGGCTTTAGATTCTGTGTTTCCAGTAACGGGAGACTCTCCTATTATCTGTTGGGGATTGATTTTTAAGTCTTGCAAAAATGCTTGTCGCGTTTGCTGAAGTTGTGTTTGCTGTTCTACTTGATATTTTTGTACTGATTCGATTAGCGCTTCTGGATGTTCGCGGATGATTTTTAGAACTTGTTCTTCTAAACGACTCGCTGCTTGAACTGGTGGCGCCCAAAAAAATGCAGTAAAGCAAATTAGTAGAACTGCTAGAATGGTCAGTACCCTGGTTTGGATAAAATTGCTCATAGTTACAATTTTCCTTTGACAACTTTACTAATATAAACGCTTAATTTCTTTTCATTAAACCTTTGATCACGACATCGGGTAGATGTTCGGCAAAATCCTCATCTATAGGTAAATGTCCAACCATCAACCGATAATAAAGTGAACCATAACTTACATCTAAAGCGAGTTCGGGGTTGAGTGACTCATCAAACTCACCCAATTTGATACCTTTCTCAATTACAGATAAAGCAGCTTCGCGTCTTGGAAGTATAAACCTGTCTCGAAAACTCTTTAGTGCTTCGCTTGAAGATTGTCCCTCTGCGATAATTTCGGCGACAATTCGACCATTATCACCTGTAAAAGCTTTAGCGAGGGCTGTTATCTGCTCTTTTAACGCTATAACTGCTGATTCAGTCTCTATCGATGGAATTTCAGGTTCTACTTGTGCCATAAAAGCATCGACTATCACCGCTGCTTTACTTGACCACCAACGATAGATAGTTGTCTTTCCAACTCCTGCTTCCCTTGCTATTGCCTCTATCGATAAATCTTTTACCGTTCCAGCTTGTAGCAACTTCCATGTTGTATTCAATATGGCTTCTTTTGAGGCAAGAGAGCGTGGTCTTCCTGAACGCTTGCTTGATTTTGTCTCATCCATCTTAATTAATATAGTTATTATTTTCTATTACTATTTATATAATACGCTACGTATAGCTTTATTATGCAACTACAAGAAATTCTTTTAACAGGTGGCAAAACGAATCTTGGCAGCATCGTTCGTATAGAAAATACTGTTCGGCGCCCACTTAATAGTAACAGTACTTTTGTTCATAAGTTCTTGCAGTATCTAGAAAATATTAACTTTGACGCATCACCGCGTTTTCTAGGTATCGACGAACAAGGAAGAGAAATTATAACCTTTATCGAAGGTCACGTACCATCAAACCTAGAATACTACTCAAATGAGCAGTTAGTCGCTGCAGCACTGATTATTCGACGGTTTCACGATGCTACACAGGGTTGCGAACTAGCTCTAAATGAAGAAGTAATTTGTCACAACGATTTATCGCCATGTAACTTTGTATTTATAGATGGCATTCCAACCTCAATTATAGACTTTGATATGGCGGCGCCGGGGACACGAATCTTTGATCTAGCTTATGCAGCATGGCTATGGTTAGATATCGGCAATGAAGAAATCAGCGCAGACGACCAAAAGCGAAGATTAGTAGTATTTGCAGAAGCTTATGGTATATCTGACATGGACTTGTTAATTGAAGTAATGAGCAAGCGGCAGAGTATTTTGATAGAAGAAGGACACAGGCGCCAAAAACGCTGCATGGTAAAATGGGCGGTGGCAGCATTCAATTGGACAACAATCCATTTAATTTAATTTAAAATATTATATGAATCAATTAGTATCAAATGCTACTTCTAACAAACAGCGTTCTTTATGGCAATTGGCGCAGCAAGGAATAATAGACGGTGGTCCTTCAACATGCCAATTTGCAATTACTAGTGCTTGTAACGCGCATTGTGGATTTTGCAACTTCGCTGTAGATAAAATGCCGAGTCAATCTAGGCATTTTGTGACTTTAGAAGAAGCTAAGAAAGCAGCATCTATTCTTTATAACAACGGTGTGTATTTTTTGATATATGTGGGTGGTGAACCAATGTTACACCCTCAATTAGATGAAATGATTGCTCATGCCTTCAGCATTGGAATGGCGCCAATACTAGTAACAAACGGTTCTTTATTAACAAAGGAAAGGATTAAGAGATTAGCTGATGCTGGTTTGCACAGTATCATTATATCAATTGATGCCAGCGAAGTTGATAAGCATGAAGCGAACCGAGGGTTACGAGGAGTATGTAATCGTATTCGCGAAGCAAATAGTTATTTTCAGAGTCGCAACATTGGCAGCACCGCTTCGGTGACGATGAGTCGGATAATCGAAAATTACCAAGAATTGGCGCCTTTTTTAAAGTCTCTAGGTTTTGATAGCGTTACCTTTTCATACCCTCTAACAACATTGGCATCTTCTTATCTTGGTTATGCAGATTCCAACTTAGTAGATTACACGAAAGAAGAATTACATGAACGCTTTGAAGCAATCAAAACACTCAAAAAAGAATTTCATGTAGTAAATCCTACTGCCTCAATTGAAGATATGCAGAGGCATTTACGTAAAGAGCCAGAGAAAATTGGCTGCTTGGGAGGTTGGAAACTCTTTTACTTAGACTGGAATTTAAACTTATACAGATGCCATAACTGGGAAAAACCCATGTGTCACATCACAGAATTTGATGGTTCACAAAAAGTACGTGATAATTGTCAAGCTTGTATGATGGACTGCTATCGTGACTCTAGTGTTATGCAACATATCGCTGTTTCCATTAGCGATGGATTACAAGCACTCAAGAAAGGTCAAATTATAAAAGCTTTCAAACATTGGTTTCACAAAAATAACTTAGTTTCCCTTCAAGCAGTCTTAGAAGAAGCTACTTGGTTACGTCGTATTTAATAGTTTTTTACATTAAAAACCTCTCCCCCAACCCCGGAACCTACGAGGAGATGGGAGTACGTTTGCTTGCATTACAATGCGGATTTACTGACCAAAGTCATTTAAAGCGCGCATTTTAAGCGTTTGGTTGGAGTTACTCCAAAAGCAATACGCTAAATTAATCTATTATTTTATTAATCTAAATTATAAATCCCAAAATTGCTGTGACATTGCCTCAATTGTAGCTTCTAAGCCTGGTAAATAATTTTCGATTACGTTCCAAACAATATCTAGGTCAACATTCAGATACTCATGGGTCAATCTGTTGCGGAAGCCAGCTATACGATTCCATTCAATGTCTGGGTAGGCATTTTCCCAATCATTAGGTAACTTTTGTACAGATTCACACATAATCTAAATATTTCTCAAAACAGCATCTTGAGTTTTAATATCATTGAAAAAAACTTCTTTGCCTTCAAGCGTGTACTGCTTAATTCGATTTATACAATCACGAATATGAATGAGATAGACGCGACCTTATTTCATAATACAATAGCTTCATTCAATACTTTATCTTTAATTAAATCATGTAAAGAATCAATTGTTACTACATCTACTCGACGATTTAACAAAATCTCTAAATCTTGAACTAATCCACTTGGAAACCAAGATGATATTTTGTTCAAATCATAATCAATTAAAAAATCAATATCACTTTGTTCTGTTTCTTCGCCTCTCGCGACACTACCGAATACTCTGAGGTTATAAGCTCCATGTTTAGGTGCAATACTGAGAATTTCTTCTCGCTTTTCTTTGATTATTTCTTTTAAAGCCATGTTAAATTTTGTTAGAATTTGATTTAATAAACTATAAATATCATACTACAGAAGCAATGGCAGGGAAATACTTGAACTAGAGGAACATTCCCGAAGGTTGCCACTGTTGAAACTTTCCTACTAAGCATCCCATGCTAAATACATACAATCAAAATCTTATTATTAACCTAAGCGACCAAAACAACTCAACCCAAATTTTACCTTATCGAGCAACTATATCAAGTCAAGCAGACTGGCAATCACTGTATCTATCTCAGTACAACCATCCCCCACACGAAACACCTGAACATGTACTATCACATCATGTTATTGCAATAGCTCAAAACCAATTTCACCTTGAAGTGAGGAAAAACGGTAAATTCCAGCACCAACTAGTACATGACGGTATTATCCAACTTACTCCCGCCAAAATCACTCAATCTTTGGCATGGACAACCCAAAGCAAATTTTTATTACTGAGTCTAGACCCGCAATTCCTTGAACAAGCAACAGATGACATAATAAAACGGCGCCTCGAACTTATTCCCCAATTTTCTATTATCGACCCAATTATCCAACACATAGCTCTAGCTTTACAAGCTGATATAGTTACAGGAAGCAATACAGGTAAGCTTTTCGTAGACTCTGCCGCTACTATGCTTGCAACTCATATAGTAAAAGCATATGCAACGTATCAACCTATAATTAAGCAATATCAAGATGGGCTAGCAAAAAATAAGCTACACATAGTGATTGATTATATAGATAGCCATTTAGAACAAGATATTAAACTTAGCGATTTAGCTAAACTCATAGAAGTAAGCCAGTACTATTTTTGTACATTGTTTAAACAATCAACAGGTTTACCACCGCATAAATATTTAATTCAACAGCGAGTCCAACGTGCGAAATTTTTGCTGCAACACACAAATTTATCAATTGCTGACATTGCATTACAATCTGGGTTCACTGACCAAAGCCATTTAAATAAGCATTTTAAGCGTTTAGTTGGAGTTACTCCAAAAGCAATACGTTAATATAACGGCGCCATATAGCAAGAATCTACCAAAACCCATCTTAAAAATATACAAGATTTTCATATTCAGATTTACTTAGACTGAAGCCAGTTCAAGCACAAATACAAATCAATGATGACTCAGTTACAAATTGGCTTACTTGTTTATCCAGACGTTACCCAACTAGATGTCACAGCACCATTACAAGTTTTTAGCATGTTGCCCAATACTACTGTACATCTGCTGTGGAAGACATTAGAACCAATAAAGGATATGGGAGGTTTTTTAATTTCCCCTACAACAACCTTTGATATATGTCCGCAACTTGATGTTATTTGTGTTCCCGGTGGTGGAATGGGACAAGTAGATATGATGCGTGATATACAGGTGTTAGAGTTTTTACAAACGCACGCACAAACCATAAAATATGTAACATCCGTTTGTACAGGGTCACTTATTCTAGCAGCCGCAGGTTTGTTGCAAGGTTATAAAGCAGCATGTCACTGGGCATTCCGTGAAAATTTAGCACTCTTTGATGTTGAAGTTAGCACGGAACGAGTTGTAATTGATAGAACTCGTATTACTGGGGGAGGTGTTACGGCAGGTATTGATTTTGGGCTAGTTGTAACTGCACAATTATGTGGTGAAAATACGGCTAAATTTATTCAACTGCTTCTAGAATATAATCCGGCGCCACCATTTAACGCTGGTTCACCCGAAGTTGCTGGTGAAGAACTCGTAGCAATGGTTCAAAAATCTGGGTCAGAATTAATCGCTGCATCTCTAGAAGCTTCCAAACAGATAGCACAACACATATAATACAAAATAACTAAATAAATTAGCAACGGATGCAACGGATATAGCGGATAAGCTATTCGTTATAATAAAGTATAGTCATTTAAAATCATCTATCCGTTACATCCGTTCATCATCCGTTGCTAAAGTATTAACTAAAATTCCGGAATCAACTAAGCGCCAATTGAATATAATTTTATAGGCAATCAGAAAAACTGGTGTTATACTACAGTGTAGTGTATATAAGCCACCAAGACTTGCAAAACAGTCAAACAGTTGTAATTTGGTAAGCAGTAAGAAAATGAAGTACTAAAAATTACTTTTATCTATTAGTTCATCTATATTCACTTATGCCAATTAGCACATTGCAATGAATTGGTAGTAGTTAGCTGTGCAAAAACAATACTTGTAGATAAAGGTAGATAAGTAGAGATGTATTAGGCGCCGTTAAAGGTGTGTCTCTACAAAATAAATAATTTTACGGTTGAACGAAATAGTATTTGCGGAATTTGAAATGTATACAAATTTTTGCTGCGTTTGCGATATGTAAGATGCTTCACGTAGTGAGGCATGACAGTTTAGAAAAAAATAACATGACAGTTTAGAAAAAATAGTTCTGCGCTATTGAGGATAATTTATGTTGCATGTGAAAGCGCTGCAAGTCAACTTTGGTTTGCAATCCGTATTACAAAATATATCATTTGGATTGAGTGTAGGTGAAGTTTTGGCTATTACAGGCGCCAATGGTGCAGGTAAGTCTACGTTACTCAAGTGTATTACAGGTATAATGGCGCCGACAGGAGGGGAAATACAGCGTCAAAAAGGTCTTAGTTTCGCTTATCTACCACAAAATACACCTAACTCAAATCAATCAGTGATGGAATTTCTACTTTCTGATTTTCCAGAAATTTATCAAAATTATCAGAAAATATATTCTGGTGATTCTGAAACTATAGAATATGCTAATGCTATTACCGAATACATAGAAGCAGGTGGATATGAGATGGAAGCTAAACTTGAAAAGATTCTTGAGTCATTTGCTTTTTACAAAGATGATTTATTTAATTCAATACATTGCTTCTCTGAAGGGCAAAAGCGAATTTTTGCATTGCTGCGACTGTTTCTAAGTGAAGCACAGCTATTAATTTTAGATGAACCTACTAATCATCTTGATATTTCAATGCGGCTTTACTTAGAAGAAGTTATTAACATAGAAAAACACAAAGGACGTTCTTTTATCATTGTTAGCCATGACCGAGTTTTTGTAGATAAGATAGCTGACCGTACTCTGTGTATTCAACGCGGAGAAAGTGTTTTAGTTCAAGGAGGTTATTCTCAAGTACAAGCACATCTTGAACAAGAATTTCAAAGTCGGCAACAATTATCTATTGAAATTCAGGATAAAATCAATAAACTTGAACGTGAAGCTAGACGAAAGAAAGTTTGGGCAGGTCGCAAGGAAAAAGAAAAAATAGGCGCCGCAGATAAAGGGTTTGTAGGTGCGCGCGCTGCTGCTTTAGCTAAACGTGGTAAAGAAGTAGAACGTAAACAGCTGCTTTTGATGGATAAACTTAAAGCCGAAAAGCCATTCGTCGAAAAAAGGTTAAATCTATCGTTCGCTAACTATACAGTTGTTAGTAGAGAAATGCTCTCAACTAAAAACTTATCTAAAACGTTTGGTAGTCGTAAAATCTTTGAAGATGTAACGCTGCAAGTTAGTACACATGACCGAGTGGCTATTATTGGCTCTAATGGTAGCGGCAAAACTACATTGATGAAATGCTTGTTAGGGCGCCTGCAACCAGATAGCGGTACTGTATCTCGTAATGACTATGTAAAATGGCTTTACCTTCCCCAAAATATTCAAGATTATTTTCAAACAGAAATTCTACTTGATAATCTAATGATATACGGAGTTGAAGAAACAATAGTACGTCAGTTTTTAGGCGCCGCCAAGTTACGACGCGATAGAGTATTGCAGCCAGTTTCAAATCTAAGTTACGGAGAATTAATGCGCGCGGCAATTGTTAGTGCTATTCTTGCCAAAGTTGAGTTTCTGTTTTTAGACGAACCTACGAACCATTTAGATATCGAGTCGCTGGAAGTTTTAGAGCAATTACTCGAAGATTTTCCTGGTGGTATGGTGTTTATCAGCCATGACCGTCAATTTATCGCCAAAAACGCACGTACAATTTTATCCTTTGAATCATCTATGTTGGTACCTGTTGAATTTTAGTCGAATTTTAAACTTTAGATTATTTGAAAAGAATTATTTAAGAACTTACGCAAAGAAACCTGGTTTCTAGTTTTTCATGCGTAAGTCCTGTAATTATTTTATGAGGCAATTCTTTGCAGTTCAAGGTAAACAATTTTTTCTTCTAAATTATCACTATTCAAAGCAATTCGCCTCTTACTTTCAAGAACATCTCTTGCCCTTACTAGCACAAGCCAAATTTTTAACTGATTGCTTAATTCCTCAATAACTGCTTGATAAGAGTTAAGTTCACTTTCTATCGAGTCTGGAAAAAATATGGCTGCTATTAATTCCCATTCTTGATACTCTGGTTCTGTAATTATATGTATAAAACATTTATCTAGTAGCTCTCCAAGTCTACCAGTACAATGCTCTTTGATTTTGATGGACTCTTTCAAATGACGCAGAGTCATATTACCTCGTGCAAAAATTGTGACTTTTCGTAGTAGCCGTTATAACATAATCATCATGTTACCAAGCACTAGTTAGCTTTAAATGTTTACAATTCTTAATGAAGTTCATAAGGTTTAATGATGAAGGCAATATGAACCTAAATTTTCAGAATAGTTATCTGTCTGATAATTAAGCAGTCTATTTTCATAGCGACGGCGCCGTTTTGCACCATTGGCACGTTTGGCTTCACGCTTGTCAAAAACGATATAACCTAGGTCTTGGGCATTAACCAAACCTTGAATATCATTACTAAAGGTATGCTTTGTCATATTTTTGATTTTGAACTTTAGTATCTAGGTCTTCATATATTATGTAAAGTTATATTAAGGAATGTCAAGTCAAGTGTTAGATTCCCGGCTTCTTAAAGAAGTCGGGAATCTTAAGGAATTAGGAATCTTAAGGAATCTTAAACTAGGTGCTTGCTAGGTATGCAAATGGGTTTTGCATAGTTAAAGTGTCTTTATCGCGAATGACGTTATCGAAAGTTTGTTTCTGTGAAGAGTCGAAGTCATCTGTTAACCCATAAAAGACATTACCCATTTTTTGAACTGTTGTACTAACCAAGTCGTCAACAACACTCTTGATTTGTGCCCCTAGTGCTAAGTTGTTAACTTTTTCAAGTAAGCTAGAAACGGTAAGTTGATTAGCGGGTGTGTTGTCGAGAACAACAGACCAGTTACCATTACCAATGACAATACTATTACTTGTAAATACCCAGTTACCATCACCAATGACTAGGTTGTTACTTCCGAAGTTATAGTTACCATTGCCAAGCGTTGAGTTATCCCTTCCAATATTCCAGTTCCCATTACCAAAAGTGTTATTGTCGCTACTGTAATCTAAGTTAAAGTTGCCATTACCAACTGTTTTATTATTACTTGAGAAATTCCAGTTACCATTACCAATGGTTGCGTTACCAGTGGCGTGATCCCAGTTCCAATTGTTGTTACCGATGCTGCCGTTGTTGCTTCCATAGTCTCTATTCGCATTACCAATAACAGCGTTGCCAGAACCAAAGTCTCTGTTGCCGTAACCTATAGGTAATTCGCCTTCGGGAGTTTGGAAAACATTAGGAGTGCCAGTGACTGGTAAAACTCCATCAAGTGCCCATCCCAAGAATTTGAAGAGTCTGCCATCAAGGTTATCTGTTGAAGTTCCGTTATCATTACTAGCAAATGGGTTTGTGCCAGCAAACGGATTATCTGAACCAGCAAACGGGTTATTGTCATCAACCAAATTGCTAAAAGAATCAACGGTAAGACCAAAACCAGTCATATCTGACCGGAAAAGCCTTAAAAGATCGGAAGGAGATTTTAGTGGCGATTCGTTATTATCTGTACCTCCAAACAGGCTATTGGAACCCATGCTTCTAAAACTTTCTCTTAAGTCTAGTACATAGTTTAAGGTACCTGAAAGAGTATCCGTCAACGAAGCACCCACTAATGGGTTATCACTACCACCGCCAGTTACAGGATTATCGCTAGCTCCACCAGTTACAGGATTACCACTCATACTGCCTGCAAATGGGTTGCCACCGCTAGCACCGCCTGCAAATGGGTTGCCACCGCTAGCACCGCCTGCAAATGGGTTGCCACCGCTAGCACCGCCTGCAAATGGGTTGGCATCACTCACACCGCCTGCAAATGGGTTGCCACCGCTAGCACCGCCTGCAAATGGGTTGCCACCACTCGCACTGCCTGCAAATGGGTTGCCACCGCTAGCACTGCCTGCAAATGGGTTACCACCGCTAGCACCGCCTGCAAATGGGTTGCCACCGCTAGCACCGCCTGCAAATGGGTTGCCACCACTAGTTACTGAGTCATCACTACTAGCGCTCACAGATGCATTACCACTGACTGTAGCGGCTATTAAGCTATCGTCACCGCTATCAACAGTTGGACTATTACCGCTTAAATATATACTACTGCTATCACTAGATGCATTACCGTTATCAGTTGCTGATGGTAGAGGAAAGTTTTCACCATATTGCGACTTTAGAAAGTCTAAAGCTGGGAGTTCAGGCATATTGCCTTCACCAAAAGGATTGTTACCATTAGCAAATGGGTTTTCATTTGCAACTGAGTAAGTCTTTTTATCACCGCCCTCACTTACAAATTTCTCATTAAGCTTATCAAAAATTACGCTAACAAAGTTATTAAGAGTATTTCTTGCTTGTGTCGCAAAACCCTGTGGATTATCTCCTGGAATTACTGATTCGTTGTTACCAACAATTATGTTGCCACCAAACGCGCGACTTCCAAAACCACCACTACTACTTTTACCGAATAAAGTGCCACCAAGTAAAGAATTACTGCTGCTAATCGATATTGAACTGCTACTTGCGCTTAAGTTGGCACCACCAGATAAAGAGGTAGTAGCAACTGTATTAGCATTATCGTTAAGCGATGTAACTGAAAATCCTGTCTCCATTAACAATAACCCTTTATATTTAATAGAACAAAAGTTTGTAGTATAAATCAACATTCAATAGAAAAAATAAGCCGACAGCGCGAATATTTAGTTATTCAATATTCATTCCATTTTTTATGCAGACTCGTTCTAAAGCCTTTAGCAGAAACGCTCTTTTTACAAGAGCGTTTTTACTTACGGTTTAACCTGCAAATGGATTGGTATCACTTAAAGAGCTACCATCACCTATAAAACTGCTATCTGTGCTGCCCGTTATTAAGCAAACGAGTTTTGACCATTAACGAATGATGGGATTCCACTGCCGCTTCCACCAAAGGATGGCATTCCACCGCCGCTTCCACCACCAAAGGATGGCATTCCACCGCCGCTTCCACCACCAAAGGATGGCATTCCACCGCCGCTCTCCACCACCAAAGGATGGCATTCCACCGCCGCTTCCACCACCAAAGGATGGCATTCCACCGCCGCTTCCACCACCAAAGGATGGTATTCCACCGCCGCTTCCACCACCAAAGGATGGTATTTCACCGCCGCTTCCACCACCAAAGGATGGGATGCCACCGCCATTTTCTAATTCAGCAAAATCCCATGTCCATTGACCACTAAATGAATCTCCACCAATATTTGGCGCCGTTGTGCCTGCGTCTGCTGCGACTGGAGTGCTGACTCCACTAGTAAAAGGATTACCGCTACCGCTACCGCTACCAAATGAGTTGCCACCCGCGACAGGACTGCCACCACTGCCATTATCTGCACCTGCTTGGGCAGTATTTATAGCACTCCAAGGGTTTTGACCGCCAAAAAGTGCGCTACCAGGCGCATTGGGGTCACCAAAGCCAGTAAAGGGACTACCTCCAGAGGCACCACCACCAAAAGAACCACCGTTACCACCGCTGCCGTCTCCACCACCAAGACCACCAAATATATCTTCTACTCCGTTTACACCTGGGATATCAAGCAGGCGGTCGAAGGGTCCAAGGTTGGGTCTGTCGCTACCGGAACCATTGTTACCTGTTGTTGGAGTGCCATTACCACTTGATTCACTACCTGTGCCGCCTACTGGTATACCAGCACCGGAACCACCTACACCCCCTACCATGCTGTCAATAGCAGTTCGGATTCTTAGACCGAAGTTTTGGGCGCCATTTCCTTGACTTGTAAAGGGATTTTCAGCACTAGTTGTACTTGTTAAAGGTAGATTATTACCTTCAGTATCAAATCTATTAGAAATTTCAGAGAGGATTGAATCTGAAGTTGGGATGCTGCTACTACTGCTGCCGAAAGATGTATTGCTTGGAAAAACATTGCTATCGGTACTCAATGAATTACCAAGACTTCCAAAAGGACTAGTACTATCCAACGAAGTAGTAAGGGGATTACTACTACTATCCATAGGTGTAACCACGGTATTATTCCTCAATTATTTAGGGCAATATTTTGATGCGATGTTATGCAAACAAAAAAATACTATATATACGATTATTTGTCTGCTTAATTATTGTTTGATTCCTAAAGAAGCTTTGTTTAGCTTTATCTAATTTTGAAACTTAGATGTCACTCTCTTCAATAGAAATGTACAATATATATGTAAACGATGACAATGAAAAATTTTTCGATTTGTCTGTCAATTTTGTTGAACTTGAGAAGAAACCCGATTTCATGGAAAAACCGGGTTTATAGTAGCAAGCTAGGTTTTAACCTAAACTAATGCAGGTACTTGAGTTGGTTGTTCCCAACGATCAACTGCTTTACCAAAAACCGAAATTTCTTTAACCAGCTTGTCGAAACTGTCAGGAGTTAAAGATTGAGGACCATCAGATAGTGCTTTTGCTGGGTTAGGATGTACTTCAATCATTAACGAATCGGCGCCTGCTGCTATAGCTGCTTTTGCCATTGGTGCAACTAATTCGGATTTACCTGTTGCATGGCTAGGGTCTATCATAATTGGAAGATGTGTTAACTGACGCAACACAGGAATCGCTGATAAATCTAATATATTGCGGGTGTACTTATCATCACATGTTCTGATTCCGCGCTCGCAGAAAATTACATTCGGGTTTCCTGCTGCAAGAATATATTCTGCTGACATCAACCATTCATCAATCGTGGCAGATAAGCCGCGTTTTAGTAGCACTGGTTTATCTTGGGCGCCAACTTTTTTCAGCAGCGAGAAGTTTTGCATGTTCCGCGCGCCGACTTGTATTACGTCGGCAAATTTTGCAATGGCTGGTAAATCAGCAGTATCCATTACTTCGGTAATGATGCCTAAACCTGTAGCTTTACGCGCTGTATCTAATAATTCGAGCGCGCTTTCGCCATGTCCTTGGAATGCATATGGTGAAGTACGAGGTTTAAAGGCGCCTCCTCGTAAAAACTTCGCTCCTGCAGCTTTAACTCTTTCTGCGGTTTCAACAATCATTGCTTCGTTTTCAACCGAGCAAGGTCCTGCTACCAAAACAACCGGATGGTTTTCACCAAAGTAAACATCACCGTTGGGAGTGGGAACAATAATTTCACTAGCTTCACCATAACGGTATTCACGACTCGCGCGTTTGAATGCTTTTTCAATGTGGAATACTTGTTCAATCCAAGGGCTAACTTTTTGCACATGAAATGGGTCAACAGTGGCAGTATCACCAATCAGTCCCAGCACTATTTTATGCTTTCCAACGCTTTTCTCGATTGAAACGTTCAAAAAGGAACGAATTTCTTCAGTGATATGGTCAATTTCGATTGCTGGAATACCAGCTTTGAGTACTACTAACATAAGATTTTGGATTGTATGATTTTGGTTTTTGGAACCCCTCCCCGTTGCGGGGCTGTCGTATACACACATCTTTAATAACTCCTTCTTTTCCCCCCTTTGTGACCTTTGTGTTCTTTGTGGTTTATCTCTTTAAAGAACCACAAAGACACAAAGAACACAAAGAAAAAGAAGAAAGAGAAGAAAGAGAGACTTATGTGTACACGGTAGGTTGCGGGGAGGGGTGTTTTATTTGAGGAACTGGGCTAGTTTTTCTAGCTTTGTCCATGCTTCTCCGCTTTGGAGAACTTTTTTGGCTAGTAAAACGCCTTTTAGACAACGCTCTGTGAAATCAGGTGTATCGTCGAATATTTCTGAGACTTCAAGAGCTAAAGCTGTATTTAAAGCAACTACGTCTTGTTGCGCTTGCGTACCTTTACCTTGTAGCACCGCTTTTAATATTTCAGCATTCTCTTCGACTTCTCCACCGCACAGAGCTTCGGTTGGCGCAGGCGATAAACCTATTTCTTGTGGATTCAGTACACCTGAGCTAACTTGTCCGTTTTGTAATATTGCTAAGTCTGTAACATCAGCTAAACCAGCTTCATCTAATCTTTCACGTCCGTGAAGTATCAGCGCGCGTCTGGTTCCTAACTGTGATAATGCTTTGGCTACTGTTTCTAACAACAGTGGATTATATACACCGATTATCTGTCCAGTGGGACGCATCGGGTTTACCAAAGGACCAAGCAAGTTAAAAACTGTACGTATCTTAAGCGACTTCCGCAGAGAAGCTACAGATTTAAGTGCAGGATGCCAACCAGGAGCGAATAGAAATGTAATGCCTACCTCGTTTACAGCTGCTCTTACTTTTGCTTCAGAAGCGTTAAGGTTTATACCTAAACATTCAAGAACATCAGCCGAACCTGTTTTACTCGAAGCCGAACGACTACCATGTTTAGCAACTTTCACTCCTGCTGCTGCGGCAACAAACGCAACAGCAGTAGAAATATTAAACGTTGAGGCGCCATCACCACCAGTTCCACAGGTATCAATAAGAGTATCAAAATTGGTCGAATCGAAATTACTTGCCGACTGACCTTTTGACTGCGCTTGCAAAACGCGCGCCATACCCACAAGCTCATCAGAAGACACACCTTTGGCTTGAATCGCCGTAAGAATGGCGCCTGACAATTCAGGAGGAATCGCCTCTCTAAGCCAACCATGCATAAGTTCGGTAGCTTGGGTTACAGAAAGCGACTGGCAGTTGAGTAATTGTTTTAATATTCCTGACCAATCAGAATCAGGAATAACGGGCATAGAAGTGGAGACTTGTGTAACTGCAACCATTATAGGATTCCTATTTAATTTTTGAAATACCATGTAGGGTGGGCAGTGCCCACCTTACTGAAATACCATGTAGGGTGGGCAGTGCCCACCTTACTGAAATACCATGTAGGGTAGGCAGTGCCCACCTTACTAAATATTCAAAACTTTAGCGACAGTTTGCACGTCCTTGTCACCTCTACCCGAACAATTAATCACAATATGTGGGCTACCTTCGAGTTCTGGGCAGAGTTTTTCTAAATAAGCAATAGCGTGGGAAGTTTCCAAAGCCGGAATGATTCCTTCAAGTTTGGAGAGACGTTGGAATGCTTCTAAAGCTTCTTCATCAGTAATACTGTAGTATTCAACTCGCCCAATTTCTTTCAAGTAGCTATGTTCGGGACCAACGCCAGGATAATCTAAACCAGCACTAATCGAGTGTGCCTCAATGACCTGACCGTCGCTATCTTGCAATAGGTAACTCATTGCACCATGCAAAACTCCTACACGTCCATATGTTAGAGTTGCGGCATGTTTGTCTGTGTCAACTCCTTCACCAGCAGCTTCAACACCGATTATACGTACTGAAGATTCGTTGACGAATTCAGTGAATAATCCAATTGCGTTGGAACCTCCACCTACACAAGCAACCAAGATATCAGGCAGTCCACCCCATTTTTCCTTAGACTGAACGCGCGTTTCCTTACCAATTATCGCGTGGAAGTCGCGTACTATCATTGGATATGGATGCGGACCAGCAACTGAACCTAGGATGTAATGTGTAGTTTCAACATTCGTTACCCAATCACGTATCGCTTCTGATGTTGCATCCTTGAGCGTTCCAGTACCAGCTTCTACTGGACGCACCTCGGCGCCCATCAACCGCATCCGGAACACGTTTAGAGATTGCCGCTCCATGTCTTGAACACCCATGTAGATGACACAATCAAGACCGAAACGCGCGCATACTGTAGCGGTTGCAACACCGTGCTGTCCTGCCCCAGTTTCTGCAATAATCCTTTGTTTGCCCATGCGTTTGGCTAGTAACACCTGTGCCAATGCATTATTTATTTTATGCGCGCCTGTATGATTTAAATCCTCACGCTTTAGATAGATTTGCGGTCCTGTTCCATCGGGTCGCGCGTAATGAGCGGTGAGACGTTCAGCAAAATACAAAGGGTTAGGTCTACCAACGTAGTCACGGAGTAGATTTTGCAGTTCGGCTTGGAAGTCGGGATCATTGCGATACTGATAAAATGCAGTTTCAAGTTCCGCTAGAGCAGGCATTAAAGTTTCGGGGACGTATTTACCACCGAATTTTCCAAATCTACCCAACGAGTCAGGAAGTTGTGTTTGTGATGTGATTTGGCTTTGAATATCTGGAGTACTAACCACGGTTTTAAATCCTATATAAATTGTTAGGGTTAGATTTCCGACTTATTTAAGAAGTCGGGAATCTTAAAATTCAAGTTACTTAGCAACAGCAACTTGCTCAAGAGATTTAGTAGAAGAAATTGCAGTTTTGAGTTCGCGACAAAGTTCTTCGAGAGCTTGAAGTCCTTCAGATGGAGTTCCACTAGCAAGCCGTTTAACAAAAGCACTACCAACAATTACAGCGTCTGCACCCCAATCAGTTACTTGACGAGCTTGTTCTATACCAGAAATACCAAAGCCAACACCGATAGGTTTATCAGTTACACTTCGCATATCCTGAAGTAAGTTTTCCACTCGGTCTTGAATTTGGTTCCGCATTCCTGTGACACCTGTCACGCTCACCAAATAAATAAATCCTTGTGATTGGTGTGCTATCGCTTCTATTCTTTCTTTGGAACTCGTAGGCGCCACTAATAAAATGACCTCAATTCCAAACTCTTTAGCCGTCTCAATTAACTGTGAAGCTTCTTCAAGTGGTAAATCTGGAACGACTAAACCCTTGACTCCAACACTTGCAACTTCTGCCAAAAATGACTGAATTCCCAAATTCAAAATGGGATTGTAGTATGTAAATAAAATTATCGGCGCTTGCAAGTTAGGGCTAACTTCTGCTAACATTTCTAACACTTGCTCTAATTTGGTTCCCCGTTGCAGCGCGCGCGTTGCTGCTGCTTGAATTACAGGGCCATCCGCAAGAGGATCAGAATAGGGAACACCCAACTCGATGAAATCTGCACCATTACTATCTAAAATACGAAGTGCTTCTGCTGTAGTTTCTAAATCCGGATCGCCGGCAGTAATAAAAGGAATTAGGGCGCATTGATTGCGGTTTCTAAGAGTTTGAAAGCGTTCAGATATGCAGGTCATATTGATTTTACTACCCTTCGGGAAAACTACGTTTACGTATATGAATGGATGAATGGATTTTAGATTTTGGTACGGGCGGGTTTATGTAGATTTTAAATTAATAATTAGGATATCTGTTAACCCGCCCTTACAGGATATGGGGATTTTAGTTTACTTCATGTAAAGACGCGATTAATCGCGTCTCTACACGCGCGCACTGTTTAACAAAGTTTGTACTGCTTGTTCGATGTTGGTTTGTTTAACTAATGATTCTCCTACCAAAACTGAGCGTGCGCCTGATAAAGCTACAAGAGATAAGTCGGCATTGGTATATAAACCAGATTCGCTAACAATGGTTATGTTCGATTGTATTTGTTGCTTTCTCTGGCTGAGTAGTTGTTGGGTTAGGTGAATATCGACGGTAAAGTTATCTAAATTGCGGTTGTTGATGCCAATTAGAGATATTCCGTCTATTTTAAGCGCGCGGTCGAGTTCTTCTAGGGTGTGTACTTCGACTAATGCTGTCATTCCTAAACCATGAATGATTTCTAGGAATGCTTGAAGTTCGGAGTCTTTTAAAATGGCAGCGATCAGCAATACTGCATCTGCACCATTATTTCGTGCAAAGTAGATTTGGTATGGGTCAATAATAAATTCTTTGCAGAGTAAAGGTATTTCAACTGAGAATCGAACCTTACGAAGATTGTCAAAGCTACCTTGAAAGAACTTTTGGTCAGTAAGGACGGAGATGCAAGCTGCACCACTACGTTCGTATGCGCGCGCAATTTCTACAGGGTCAAAGTTTTCTTTGATTATTCCCTTACTGGGTGAAGCTTTTTTAACTTCAGCAATTAAACTTGGTCGATAGGGACTTTGCTGTAATGCAGAAAGGAAATTCCGCACTGCTTGAGGTGGATTGACTTTTAATTGTTGTTGCAAAGAAGTTAATGACAGTTCCGATTGCATTTGTGCAACTTCTTTAACTTTATGCAACACAATCTCTTCAAGAATGTGATTCTTACGGGTATCTAGTTTCATGATCAAGAGTTGCTTTACGAAATAACTAACGGCTGTTTCGATTGTGTATATTTAGCAACTACGTTTTTAATCATTGCTAAACCGACATCGCCGGTTAGTGTCATTATTGACTCCGGATGAAACTGTACTGCTGTAATGGGTAGTGATTGATGTTCAATTCCCATAATTACATCATCTTCAGTTACTGCTGTTACCCGAAGTTGAGATGGTAGCTTAGACGGTAGAGCATATAACGAATGATAGCGACCAACCGTGAAGCTTTCCGGCAAACCTTTGAACAATGTGCTGTTCGTATCTTTTATAGTTATTTGTGAAGGTTTACCATGTTGGGGATAATCTAAGACCCCTAATTCCCCTCCAAATGCTTCTACTATGCTTTGCAGTCCTAAGCAAACTCCGAATATTGGAATGTTGCGGCTTACACAAGCATGGACTGTTTCGGGAACTTTAAAATCGCTTGGTTTGCCAGGTCCTGGGGATAATACTACTAAATCTGGACGTTCGCTATCGAATACTGATTCACTAAAGCCGTGTCGTAGGGTTTTCACTGTGGCGCCGCAGCAGCGAATATAATTTGCAAGGGTGTGAACGAACGAGTCTTCGTAGTCTATTAATAAGATACGTTTACCTGGTTCAACATGACTGTTAGAGTCAATATATGAAGTTGTAGTGATTGCTTTTGGTTTGTCTTTTACCAACACATCTTTTTGCTTACAACGGCGTATTGTTTCAAATAATGCCGCTGCCTTAGTAATTGTCTCCTGTTCTTCGGCTTGCGGTATTGAGTCATAGAGTATTGTGGCGCCAACTCGCACTTCCGCAACAGTATCTTTTAATCGAATTGTTCGCAAGATTAATCCGGTATTAAAATTACCATTAAAGCTTAACCAGCCAACGGCGCCACCATACCAACGTCTAGCACTGCGTTCGTGCTGTTCGACAAATTGCATTGCCCAACGTTTTGGGGCACCTGTTACAGTTACAGCCCATGTATGCGTTAAAAATGCATCTAAAGCATCAAATTCTGGACGCAATATACCTTCAACGTGGTCTACAGTATGAATCAAATGACTGTACAATTCGATTTGGCGCCGACCAATAACTCGTACTGAACCAGGTTCACAAATGCGTGACTTATCATTACGGTCAACATCGGTACACATCGTTAACTCTGACTCATCTTTATATGAGTTGAGTAGTAGACGAATTTGGTCGGCATCATCAATAGCATCCTGCCCTCGCGTAATAGTACCGCTAATCGGACAAGTTTCGATTCGTCTGCCTTCAACTCGCACAAACATCTCTGGAGAGGCGCCAATTAAATATTCGCCACCAAGGTTAAATAGAAACCCGTAAGGACTAGGGTTAATTTGCTTTAAAGTTTGAAATAAATTACTTGGTAACTCGTCACAACTTTCAAAAAAGCTTTGGCTCGGAACAACTTCAAACAAATCGCCACGTTTAAAATAATCGAGCGCTGTTGTTACTAAAGAACCATACTCTCCTGGTGCATGGTCTGCTCTTGAAGTTACTTGAGTATTTTGACCGCGATAGTTAATCGACTCACCAACGCGCGGTAAATGATTTGTGCTATGTCCTTGTACATCAAATTCATACTCCACCTGGTACGCTTTTTGCTGATAATAATCAACTACTACAAGCTCATCAGGTAAATACAATACTAAATCGCGCTGGTCATCTGGACGTTGCAAGCGTTGCTCAATTGGTTCAAACTGAAAAACTAAATCATAACCGAAGGCGCCGTAAAACCCTAAATGCTCGTCATCATCACTAGCCAATACACGTAAAATCTCGCGAATCACACTAAACGCCGAGGGTTGCCTGCTGCGCTCTTCTTCTGAAAACGTCTCAGTTGCAGCCAAAATATTTCCAGTAACACAGTTATGACTTTGAACGACTTCGCATAACTGCTCATGCGCTGATAAATGTTCGTAAAGTAGCGGGATGAAAACTTTACCTCGCTCGTTAAGCGCTGTAAACGTAAAACTTTTTTCGCGCGTCGCTAATTCTAAGGGTGGATTTACGAACCCAATAGCCCAGCGTTTATATCGACCAGGGTATTCGTAGCTACTATTAAGCAACCCACCACGCTGTGAATCTAAACGAAATAGTATATCATCGAGTGCAGTATCCATTTTAACCTCGGTGATGCAACGCGAGACGCAAACGCCACCAGCTGTTATGTAGGAATAAGTGTCAGTCATGAGCAGTAATTTTCAGATTAGTTCTTCGTCATTTGTCGGTCAAAAGTCATTTAGGATTTTGACTTCATAAACCTCATTTCGGGCTATAAGATGTTTAAAAATATAATAATCATGTACCTTTAAGTACGTAAAATTTGAAAGTCAATATTGTACGGAGATGTGTTCAAATCAAATCTTTCAATTGCTACTTTATATTAGTCCAACAATGCTTAATGTTTTACACGTATTCCATGAACATTCTTTTGCTAGATGTGTCAGTTTTTTTGATAATGCTCTAGGTACTCTGTTTCTATTTTTTCGCACCCCGACGCGAAAATTTTGCTTCTTCCTAAAGTTAGATATAGAGATTTCTGTTTCGTAGCTCTTGTAGGGTGGGCAATGCCCACCTTACGTATATCTAATTCATAAAATTGCTCAAAAGATACTTTAACACCCATTCATACTCGCGCCGAATCGAAGCTAACAAATCTAACTTCATTATTGATGGTAAAACTTCCCACGTGTAAGTCTCTATCTCTAGATGGTTGCAAAAATTATCATTTTTTAGCAAATCCAAAACATCTAAAATATCATCTTGAGTTGATTGCAAACCGTCAAAATCGCGAATAAAAATTGGTACATGAAAGTGAATTCGCCATTCCTCGGCGCCTTCAAAATCAGTCAAAGCTGCATCTAAATCAGAATAGCGGCTTAATATACCAGCTTTGCGCGCTATTGCTTGATGTAAATACGTAGACTCTGCAAAAGGTACTAACTTTTGTTTTAATATACTTTTTTGCTTAGTATCGTTTGGTAAATTAACTTGCAAGGCAGCACTGATTTGAATTTTGCTAATTTTTATACCGACTTCCTGAAATTGCTTTAGAACAGTAACCGGGTTTTCGTATTCAACTGCAAAATGACACGTATCGTAGCATATACGCACATGCTCAAGTAAAAGCGTTTTTGCGTAACTCTCCGAGACTCCCAAATGTTCTACTAAGTATGAACTCCCAATTGGTATCAAAAAATCTTGAAAATACTTAACTACTTCTGCGGCATTTTCAATCAACCCATCTGGTTCTGGTTCCAACCCCAAATGTAATACCTTTCCAGTTTCTTGCTTGATACGAACCATTTCCATGACAACTTGTACAAGATTGAGGGTTGCACTTACCGTTGTCGATAATAAATCTGATTTATTATTCTTAAACCAAGGTTTATACGAAAGTGGTAGCGTAGAAATACTTCCTTCTACTCCATCCGGCAGTAACGGTGCCAAAATCTTTACTAATCTTAATGTATACTCCAGCCTTTCAGGTTTCGTCCAATCTGGTGCATACACTTTGTCTTTCACAACTGAAAAATGAAAACCACCATAAGGAAACCCATTTAGGGTAAATACATATAAGTCATTTTGTTGTAACCAATCTTGGAAATTTGTTAAAGCATCGAGTTCCAACAACTCGCGCGTCGCTACATCAGCTAAACGCAAACCAATACCAAAAGGTTTTTCCCAACCAAGTTGCGATTTCAATGCTGGAATGTACTGCTGTAAATTTGCAAAAACTTCATTCCAATGTTCACCTGGATGTATGTTTGTACAATAAGTCAGGTGGTAGTTATCTAGTTTCATATATATGATAGTTATTTCTAAACAAGGAATCTAATTAGCAACGGATGTAACGGATGTAACGGATGTGTTGTTTTTGGTGGTCAGGATGCGATTAATGCTGGTAGAGACGCGATTAATGCTGGTAGAGACGCGATTAATGCTGGTAGAGACGCGATTAATGCTGGTAGAGACGCGATTAATGCTGGTAGAGACGCGATTAATGCTGGTAGAGACGCGATTAATGCTGGTAGAGACGCGATTAATCGCGTCTCTACAACGTGTTCAATACAAACAAATAAATCATCCGTTACATCCGTTCTTATCCGTTGCCAAGAACTTTCACAGCTTCTCTATACAAAGATAGATTGACTTCATTAACTTCAACCCCTCTGCCAATCGATTCTAAAAGCGTTATAGTCAACGTACCTCCAAGGTGTTCGCGAAACTCTTCCAAACCTCGGAAAATACAGCGTGCATTTTCAAAATCAAACAGTTCTTCGCCTAGTTCGGGAACGTATAAGGTAAAACCTAATACTTTGAGTGTATTTAATATTTGCTGCCAATCTTTACGACTTAGTAAGCCAAGTAAGTACGAGTATGTACTATCTAACGCAATACCAATTGCAACAGCTTCACCATGACGTAAATCGTAGAACGTGAGTTGTTCAAGCTTATGTGCTGCCCAATGTCCAAAATCTAAGGGACGCGATGAACCCATTTCAAAAGCGTCGCCACTTGTTGCAATATGTTTTAAATGTAATTGCGCGCATCGGTAAATCACATTTTGCATGGCATCCATATCACGGTTGGCGATTTTAGCCGCGCGCGTAGCTATAAAATCAAAAAAGTCAGCATCTTTAATTAAAGCAACTTTAATAGCTTCAGCAACACCCGAACGCCAATCAGCATCTCCTAAAGTAGTTAAAAAGTTAAAGTCGTTCAACACTGCATATGGAGGTGCAAATGTACCAAAAAAGTTCTTTTTCCCAAATGCGTTGACGCTATTTTTCACACCGACACCCGAATCATTTTGTGCCAGTACAGTAGTTGGGATACGGATGAGACGGATACCTCGATGTGCTGTTGCAGCAGCATACCCGACCATATCGAGAACGGCGCCGCCACCAATAGCTAATATATATGAGTGACGACACAATCCGACCTCATTAATTAAGCTATGAACTTGATCTATCAGTGACTTATCATTTTTAGCAGCTTCACCTCCGGGCACAACCATTGGTTTCGCCATTAGTGTCATAATGCTAGCGTAACGTTTCTCGTATGCATTAATCTGAGATATTAACCCCTTATGACACTCTAAAAAACCTTCATCAATGATGACGATAACTTTTTTAGGTTTAATTTCATCACCAGCTAGAACATCCGCGAGTAAAGAGTTCCGCAGGTGAAATAAACCCGTTGTGAAATGTACTGGATATTCAAAGCTAACTTGAACACGCTGCTGAATTGGTTGTAAGCTCAGTGTATTTGTTGGTCTAACGTCTACTACCATTTTTTTAACTCTTTATTTCTTACTAAAAAAGTTTTGAGTTGTTTCAATTTCTTTAATTAACCCTTTACGGTCATTATTTTCGATAAGTTGTGCCAGACGGTTATAAGTGTCGGCAAGTAATCGAATTGCTTGACATCGCTCTTGGGTAGCGAGCATAATATCAACACACAATTCGGGGTTTTGATTTAGCAGACGCTTGAGAATATCAATTTCTTGACGATAAACAGGACTCGACATTGATAAACTCTTGTCAATATCGACTTTTTCCTGAGCTAGATAAACAGCTTGGGTTAAACGGCAAAAGTGTCGTGTTGCTTGAATCATCACCATCATTTGGTCATGTTCTTCAGGTGTCGAAAAGATTAGTTCCGCTTGCTGATTTTGCATCAAATCTAATAACCAATCGAACGCTGCGTCATTTCGTCCTGAACATACTACTACTTTCTGTTGTGCAAACGATTCAACGCTTGGTCCAAACATTGGATGTAACCCCATCACGGCGCCAGAATGATATTCTAGCATCGCTTTTACAGGTTCTACTTTAACGCTAGTAATGTCAGCAAGGGCTATATTAGGAGTTAGATATTCAGCCGCACGCTCAATTATTTCACAAGTACGTTCTATTGGAACACTTATTAATACTAAATCAGCTTGAGGAAGTAAACTATCGGCGCCAAGCCAATTGCTTCCAAGTATATTAACTCGATGACCTGCTACTGTTAATTGATTATTGAAGAACTTGCCCATCCTACCATTTCCACCAATGATGGTGATAGTTTTAGGATTTTTTTGGGGGGCATTAGTACGAATAGTTAAATCAGCTAAAAGTTCATGTATCATTTCTTTTCTCTGTGAACTCTGTGGTCTATGTGGTAATAAAAGAAATTTTTTTTCACCACAGAGGCGCAGAGGACGCAGGAAAGTACGGTGGGCAGTGCCCACCCTACGTAGATTTAGTTAGTGGTAAAACTTCTAAATCGCTTGCTTTGCTTGCTACTGCATTACTAAATAAAGCTTCGTATTGAGCTATTGCACTTTCAAAGGAGTATTTATCAACGGCATACTTTCGCCCTTTTGCACCATACATTGCTGCTTTCGCAGGATTCTTGTATAACTCCATTACAGCATTAGCTAGCGCACTTGGTGACTCCGGCGCCACAACTATACCACCTCCACTTTTCTTAATCGATGAAGCTGCTGTACCTAATTTAGGAACTGATGCAATAATTGGGCGCCCGCTAGCTAGCAGTAAGGGAATTTTAGAAGGCATGTTAAAGCAAACAACGTTTCGTTTTTGCAATATCAGACCAACCGAAGCTGCCGCTAACATTCTTGGAAGTTCGATACGTTTTTGTAAAGGTAGTAACAATACATTATCGGCGCCGTACTTATTACAGCATTTTCTCAATTGCTCTAACGCTTTGGTTTCACCAGCAATGACAAAGACAATATCTTTGACTTGACGCAGTTTGCCAGCAGCAGCAATTGCAGTCTCTAAACCCTGTGTTAAAGCAATATTTCCCGAATAAAGTACAACAAACTTATTTTCTAAATTATGAGTTTGACGAAACTTATTTTCTTTCGGTAAAGGACGAATAAAGTTAATATCTACCCAGTTAGGTATGCAAGCTATTTTACTTGCACTCACACCCTTTTTTATTAAATTATCTACAAAACCTTCTGCAATAACACTTATTGTATGAGCGTTTTTATAAGCAAACTTTTCTAATGCTGATAAAACGCGAATCATCCACTTATTCTTGATTAATCCAATCCGCTCGGCTGCTTCTGGTAATATATCTTGTACGTTCAGTACTACCGGACAATTGTAAAGCCAACCAAGAAAACATGCAGGTAAAGTTACGAATAATGGTGGCACTGTTAACAGGATTACATCTGGGCGCCAACCGTTGAGTGCTTGCGGCAAACTACTAACTACAAAACTCAATTCAAGTAAGAGTCTATCCAACAAGTTAGGTTTCGATTTAATCCGCAGAAAACAACGCTGAATCGTTACACCGTTTTTCTTTTCTGTAACATACCATTTATCTTTATACCCCTCGTAGATTTCTCGTTCAGGGTAGTTCGGCATTCCTGTAATTACTCGAACTTCATGTCCCCTTTCTACTAACCCTTCTGCCAACTCGGTCATTAACGGAGCAATACCGATTGGTTCTGGATAGTAGTTGTAGGAATAAATTAGAATATGCATGGGACACTATTTTTTAAACGATTAGATAGTGAGAATAATTTGTATTTTTGGAAAAGTAAGTATTACATATCAAATCCTTATATCTATTAAGTAACTGCAAACAATGAAGCTAACTTCATTGAAACTGGTAATAAAACCAGTACTAATAAACCATATAACAAACCAGCGAAACTAGTACTCAATGTAGCATTTAAAACAATCATCGACAAGACACATGCACGTATAGCTAACTGAATTTTCGCGGGACTTGGTTCGCGCAGTACTGTAAATAGAGGTGGGAATACTCTAATTGCTAGAAGTAAAGCAAACGGGAAAACCGCGAGTAAGCTGTTTTTAAACAACCCCAATCCTAAAATTGCAGCGAAAACAGTACTCATTAAAACAATACTTACAATTGAGCTAACAGTGTTACCACCTTCAACCTCACCTCGACTTAAGTTAGTAACAGCAGCAATATAAATAATTGGAATTAAAGCTAAAAACCAATAGCTACTTACCATTCCTGGTACTATACTTAAACCTAGTAGTAGATTCGCACCTCGACATGCACCCATATTGAGTGGTCCGAATAACGCATGATGTTTGCCAAAAGCATCGTACATAACAGCAGCAACCGCGACAAACGTAGCTAAAATAGCGCTTAATGGCGAAACCACCCAAGCAAATACTATACCAAAACACAATAATAAGCTACCGACAAAAAAGGCGCCTTGACGCGAAGCTCTACCGCTAGGTATAGGACGTTCTGGTCGTTCAACCGCGTCCAAATTAGCATCAAATGCGTCGTTTAACACGACTCCACCACTATATAAACAACTAGTAGCAATAAGTAAATACCCTAAAGGTAGAAAATTGACTAATACTACGCCCTGTTTGATTTCTTCATAAAATGTACTGAAAAGCCCAGAAGCGGCAACCCCAGCAAGTATATCCGCCCACGCAGTAATAACATTCGCTGGTCGCATTAACTGGAGGTAAGCCCAAAATCGATTAGTCGTAACAATAGTAGTAGTCATGAGTGCTGAGTGCTGAGTGCTGAGTGTAGAGACGCGATATATCGCGTCTTTATACTGCGTTTTTATTTTTTATTCAATCAATGCTAATTCGCGGTTAACAACAGGTTTCTGCCCACGCAATACTGAATTACCTTGAAATAATTGACGTTGGTCAATAGGCAATGGGTTAAGCCAATCCGACTCATTAAATTGCCCACTTTGACCATACGCTTTTAAAGCATTTCCATAACACACGGCGCCAATATGAGTTTCGGGTATACCGCGTTCGCGCATTAACTGAGCAGTTTTAGGAACAGCCAAAGGATCACTTACACCCCAGTCAGCACTACTATCAACAATAATGCGCTCACATCCGTATTCTCTAACAATCTCAACCATGCGCGCGTTACCCATTTTTGTATGCGGGTAAATCGTAAACGCTGCCCAGAAACCACGCTCAAGCACAGACTGCACAGTTTCTTCGTTATTATGGTCAACAATTACGTGCGCTGGGTCTAAACCATGTTCGATACAAACATCCATACTGTAGTTTGTACCTGCTTTCTTATTTCGATGGGGCGTATGAATTAGCACTAACATATCAAGCATTCTTGCTAATTCAAGCTGTTGGCGAAAATATTTATCCTCGGCAGGAGTCATATCATCGTAGCCAATTTCACCAATAGCAACTACGCCTTCTTTACATGCGTATAGAGGTAATAGCTCCATAACTTGCTCTGCAAGGGCTTCGTTATTAGCTTCTTTAGAATTTAAGCCCATAGTGCAGTAATGTTTAATACCGAACTGCGAAGCCCGAAATCTTTCCCAACCAACCAAGCTACTTAAATAATCTTGAAACGAACCAATATTAGTACGCGGTTGCCCGAACCAAAACGCAGGTTCAATAACAGCAACAATACCAGCATCACGCATCCGCTCGTAATCATCGGTAGTGCGCGAACTCATGTGAATGTGAGGATCAATGTACATAGTTATGATTTTAGATTTTTGATTTTAGATTATCGTAGGGGCGGGTTAACAGACATCCAAAAACGGTGTCGAATATCTCGTAAACCCGCCCTTACCTAACAGGATTTTTGATTATTCAGTAATTGCCACAGTTCAGGCGCCACAGTACGATTATCCAAAAACGGTGTCGAATATCTCGTAAACCCGCCCTTACCTAACAGGATTTTTGATTATTCAGTAATTGCCACAGTTCAGGTGCCACAGTACGATTATCCAAAAACGGTGTCGAATATCTCGTAAACCCGCCCTTACCTAACAGGATTTTTGATTATTCAGTAATTGCCATAGTTCAGGCGCCACAGTACGATTAGCTGCGTGACGTTCGCTAGCATAATCAGTTAGCATCTGTGTAAGTTGAGGATTTACACGTTGTTCTAAACCGCGAATTTGAGATAAAGGACTGCCTACAAACAGTGCTTTCAAAACCATTTGATTCCACGCTTGGTTATCAAAATACTCACTTGGGTAAGGATTATCAAGTGCCACAGCGTTAAATACAGCAGTCATATTACTGCGAACACCTTCTGCCGCGCGCTTTTGTAGTCGTCCGGGATAAGGTAAAAGTGGTAAAGCTTGATATAAAGCAACAAGTTCACCAACATCAGCAGCGTTAAATAATTGCTCCAATGTTTGTAAATACTGCTTTTGATTGTTGCTTGGGAAAGATAATACTAGTATTGTGCGTGCGGCTTGGTCTACACTCCAATTGTTTGGATACCAACCTTTGTGTATATTCAATGCCGCATCTAATTCTTCGCTTGTTAAATTTAAATCTTGTTTACCTGTATAACGTGGAACAGCGCTAAATGCAGCATAAAATATGCTTACTGGGGCGCCTGTTGAGACTGCATTACACTTTGTCTCAAGCCAGTTAAATGCTTCTGTGCTAACTCGCGCGGCTAACCAACTTTGTAAAAGGTTAGCAACAACAATGTTATTTATATCTGAATTAATTGTAGCTAACATAATTATTAACTTGCGGTTAAGAATATGATTTATATTTTGGATTTTTCCCCCCGAAGAGAACGGGGGGTTAGGGGTGATTAAACTACTTCAACTTTCGCAAGTAACTTTTCACCTAACATTCTTTGGCGCCGACGCTTGATTACTGACTTACTAGCAGCTAGTCCAAGCAAACCAAAAGCAAGTAGTGAACCTGGTTCAGGTACTTTAGTACTGCCATTGTCAACATTCAAAACTTGAACGCGACCTTGGAAGAAGTCACCAACGTAGAGCTTGCCTCTGTCGTAATGGGCGCCAGCAGTCCAGTTAAATTTACCAGGTGAGAGGTCGAGAGGGTCGCCAAATGGAAGACCACCTAACGCGGGAGGTGGTACAACTTGACCTTCAGCGTTGCGAACGGGTTCGCCATATGCAGTTAAGAAGTTTCCACCTTTATCAAATACTTGGACACGGCTATTAATTGAATCAGAGACGTAAATATTGTCTTGCTCGTCTAATTCAATACCAATTGCCTCACTTAACTGTCCTGGTTCAGAACCTTTAGAACCAAAGGCAAATAGAGGTGTGCCATCTGGACTGAGTACCTGAACTCGGTTATTGTACTGGTCGGTTACATAAATATTGCCAGTATTTTGGGATATATTTAAGCCCGCAGGTCCAGAAAACTGTCCGAGACCACTACCAGGACCACCAATAGTTTGAACTAGGTCGCCAGTCTTGCCATCATATTTTTTGATTACATCTTGGCTAAAATCTGTAATATACAAATCGCCATTCTTATCGAATTGCATACCTCCAGGTCCAAAGAACAATCTGCCCTGTACTGGACCACCAAATGAGCCGTAAGACCTTATATACTCACCGCTGTTGGGATTGTATACATCGATTTCGCTGTTAAAAACATCACCTACGTGCAGTTCGCCAGTTCCAGGCTGGAATTTCAGGTCTGCTGGCTCATCAAAGCCTGCACCTTTTCCTTGTATACCAGTACCAATGGATCTCAAGTAGTTACCTTGAGAATCAAATACACTGACACTATTACCCAGGTTTCCATTAAAGGTCCCGTCTGGGTTCAAGCCTCGACCGTTGGATATAAAAACCTTATTGGTAGAGTCCTGTACACCAATACCTTGGGGAACAAATAGTTGTCCAGGAGCAAAGCCAGGTGAACCAATAGAACTGTCATAGCTTAATGTCACTGCGAACGCTTGACTGGTTGCTGCTAGGAACATGCATCCAGCACTGGCAATTGTGAGAGACAGATTTTTTACTAATCCCATAGTGAATACTTGGTTTTGTAAGGTATACTCTTCGTTTTGATTAATTTGCTTCCCAATGTAGTTAGGGTGGGAAGTTTTTATTACTACCTGCTATGAATAAAAATACCTTCAACTGCAAGGTAGTAATATGTTTTTTTGGTAAATTCTCCGGAATGTGTGAGGAGTAATAAACTAAAGTGTCTCTACTTTTGCTAGCAACTCTTCGCCTAGCTCTTCTTGGCGTTTACGTTTGCGTAATCTGGTTGCCAATGCGCTAAATGCTACTAATCCCGCAACTGTTGCAGGTTCAGGAACTTTTCTACCTTCGCTTCCACCTTGGAGGTTAATTCTGACAAGTTGTCCTGTTCCAGCTAGTCGCGCTTCGTTTGCAGTATATAAGTTACCATCAGGTCCAAATTCTAAGCCAGAAGCAGCTTCTAATCCGTTACCGCTCCAAATAGTTGAGCGAGTACCATCTTTGGCAATTTTGATGATGGAACCGCTGATATCACCAGTGACTACACCACCTTGTTGAATTTCCTTCCACTCAGAACTATTGATGTGTTGCAAGACATACATGTTGCCTTCATTGTCGTATGTCACACCAGTTAGCTGTGTAAAGCCAGTATCCATTACTGTACCTGTTGTTGGTTTACCAGCTACATTTAATCCTGTTGTTGTCAAATTATCGTCAATACTGAAGACGCGCGCTTTTCCTTCTGGATATGGGAAATAAGTGTATTCAGAAACTGTTAAACTTCCATCTGGAGCAATGGCGATACCTGTAGGTACTGATTGGTTTGATTGCGGCAGACCATTAAGAGCTTCTGAAAAACCAGGGGGTAGTTCGGCTTTGGTGCCATCAGGTCTTAATGTTGGGTCTACTGTACCTTCAGGAAGTACTGGTAATTGGTCTAGAGTTAATTGTACCGGTTGTTCGGCAAAGGCTTTTACATTCTTAATACCACTGCCATCAAGTCCTACTTGGTAAATAGTGTTTCCACCACCATCAACGACGTAAGCATTATCACCCTTAATTGCGAATGAATAAGGGTTAGAAATTATATCAGTTCCATCAGGATTATTTGCGACTTCATAAGCTCCGAAATCGGCAAGAGATGTTAGCGCCCCAGTGCCTAAGTCTACTTTAAATAGTCTTCCCAGGTCAGGTGTCGCCAACGTAGTATCGCGCGATGCCGGATTACCAGCTAAACCCATTAAAAGGTAAGCGTTACCTTGCTTATCAAATTTGAAGTCCGCAGGCCCAGCACCTTGTTCTCCAGAGGGTACTAATGCTAAAGATGGGAGGTTTGGAAGTACAGTTGTTTTTGTACCATCGGTAGCAATCTTTATCAAGCTACCAGTATTACCAGAACATAATGGAATATATTGTGCGCTAGGTGATGGAATACATTTCTGACCGCCGTCTCCATCTCCACCTTTACCACTTGTTGCCATATAAAGGTTGCCTTGACTATCCCAGTCAAAATTGCGTGGGTTATCAAGACCATCTGCGACTACCGTCAGTGAAGCTGCTCGTGCTGCTTGCGGTACAGCAAATATTGCTACCGAAAGACCAACAAATGTAAGAGTAATATTTTTGAGTTTCATGTTTTGTAGATTAAATAATTTGAAGAGAGTGCTGAGTTCTAAGTGCTGAGTTCTGAGGAACGGAGTTTTGAAACTCAGCACTCAGCACTCATTACTCATTACTTTTCGATGCGGATGACTTGACCTTGACCTGGGCGCCCACCCCGGTTTATTAAATAAAAGGCATTATCACGACCTATCACTAAAGCAGCAGGCGCCTCTAGCCCTTCACCACTCAAAACAGTTGTGCGAGTGCCATCGGGTGCTATTCTGATTAGTGAGCCTTCATTTTTTCCTTTCCAGCCTGATTGATTCATATGTTGTAAAACATATAAATTACCAAAAGCATCGAAAGCTAAGTCAATCAGTTGTGTAAAGCCATCCGCAAAGACTGTCATTTCACCATCAGCATCAATACGGTAGATTTTTGCTCCACCTTCTGGAAAAGGAAAACCAGTGAATGTGCTGACGTAATAAGCTTTATCAAGACCTTTGACAATACTTGTAGGGACTGGTGCAATTGTGATTTGTGATGGTCGCGCATCACTATAAGCACTGCTAGGTGGTGTGTGTCCCTTGTCAAAATTTAGGGCGCCGAAACCTGGAAAGATTGGATTAGTTAATACCTGTTGTGGAAGTACAGCTTTTGCCTTTAGGTCACTTCCTTCGGTGGTTACACTGAGTATAGCATTAGCACCAGCATCCGTAATAAGAAGTTTTTGTGAAGTTTGTTCTTCATCTATTAAGAAGGCTAGGGGGTTGCTAACAACATCATTACCATCAGGATTGTGAATTAGCTCATACTTAGCTATATCAGCAATAACATTCAAATAATTTGTATCAAAGTTAACAGTAGCTATTTTACCAAGGTCGCTATTGCCAAGTACATCACGAAATTCTGGATTCGCAGCATAGCCAATTAATACATAAGCTAAACCTTGGAAATCAAATTTTATATCGTGAGGACCCGCTGCTCCTGTGCCATCTGGAAATGCAACAGAAGGTAGCCCAGTAATTACACGTTTAACTTTATTGCTTCCATTATTAAGATCAATTTTTGTAATGGCGCCAGTTGTGCCATAGTGTAAATTACCTTGACCACTTGCTGATGGAATGAAAGCTCCATCGCCTCCTGTTCCTGCTTCTGCTACATAAAGATTTCCCTCAGCATCAAAGCAAAGACCCTTTGGGCTATCAAGATTATCTGCAAGTACTGTAAACTTTGTTGCCGTAAGTTCTTGAATCATGGTTTAAAATTATTTTTAAAGAATTAATCACCTTACAGATAAAAGTTACAAAGCATATAGCTCTGTAACGATCTAGTATTTATGAAAAGTGTACGGTGGGCAGTGCCCACCCTACTACTAACGGCTAGCTGTTGCTAATTCTCGTTTTTCTACAGGAATATAACTTTGACCACGGTTAAACGCATCAAAATTACCAGCTTTAGCTTCAGTTAAACGCTTGATATTCATACTTTCGGCGCCAAAATCTTCAATTTGAAGTTTGCCGTGAGGTAATTGTTCACCGTGCTTCCAAAATGCAATGCGATGTAAGATAAAACCAGGCGCCTCTGGGTCAGCAAAAGCATAAGATGCTGGTATTAACATGCTAGGGCAGCGTTGATAAAAGTTGTAGTCAGGATAAAAGAATTCGTGTTCAACCAAATACCATTTGCTAGTAGGTTGAACTCGCAAAGTTGCTTTTACTTTCTGGTTATATTCATCAAGATAGTTTCCTTCTGTATGAGAAACTTCTCCATCCGGACTTAGCAAGTGTGCCCAGTCATTCATATTATTGAGGTCTGACAAATATTCAACCCCAACTTCAATCGGAGCATCTACATAAATAGTGTCAGTATCAATATAATACTTACCTTTAGCGGCGCCGCTTAAACCTGCTTTACGTTCTAAATTTCCTTTGAGTGAGCGACATTCAGAGGTATGCACAGTGTGAATACCTTGCATAATCATCTGAGTTTGTCGTTTGGGATCAACAAAACTCAACCAATGAAAATAAACGCCTTTTTCATCAGTTCCTGGTTCGATGTAATCGCTAGGGAAAATAAGAACAGGGTAAACTTGATAATATTTTTGATACTCAAGTCCACAATGCCATTCAATACCGTAAAAATTTGGATGCTCTAATTTCTTAACATGATAGTACAAGTTTTTATGATACCCAGAAGCTGTTCCCATCCAGGTATTTTCATCAACTTGTTCTACCATTCGACTATATAATGTCCACTCATCCAAGTTTTTCAAACCACAAAGATAGTCGAAAGCTGTTTCAGGTGAGGTTGCAATATAAGCCGATGTGGCAAATGTATTTTTTTCCATCGTTAATACTTGATAAGTTAACTAAATCTTGTTGCCTTGTTCCCTTGTACGGTGGGCAGTGCCCACCCTACGCAGCTACGCAGCTACGCAGCAGCCTTCATCAATTGCTGCTGACTTATCCTAGCTTTCATAATTCGGTCTTCACCTATTTGTTTCGAGGCATCATTAGTTGTGATCCCCCGCTCTTGGGCACGGCTGAATATTTCTAGCAAAGTATCGTAAATGTTATTTACTTGCTGGAAAGCCTTTTCTTCGTTATAACCTATCATTTCGTTATAAACGTTGATTAGACCACCTGCATTAATTACATAGTCCGGACAATATGTAATACCTTTATTGGTTAACATTTGACCGTGAAGTTTTTCTTGTCCTAGCTGATTGTTTGCGGCGCCTGCTATTACGGAAGCGCGCAATTGTGGTATTGTTTGACTATTCAATATACCACCCATCGCACAAGGTGAGAAAATCTCAACGTTTTGCGAGTAAATATCGTCTGGCTCAACTATTGTTGCACCAAACAAATGTTTTACTTCATTAGCTTTTTCAGAACTTATATCAGTAACATATAATTTGGCGCCGTGTTCATATAAATGCTGACAAACACTCTTGCCAACATTCCCTAAACCTTGTACGGCAACTTTTACACCCTGTAAATCTCCAGTTTTTAACTGAAATTCTGCAGCAGCTTTAATACCCAAAAATACTCCCCAAGCGGTTACAGGAGCAGGACCACCCGATTTCTCTTCGACTCCTACAACATATTTTGTCTCTTTATTGATTGTACGTACATCTTCTGGGGTCAGATTCATATCTTGCCCAGTGATAAAACGTCCATTCAATCTTTCAATAAATTGTCCGTAAGCACGAAGCAATTCTTCGGTTTTATGTTCGGGTTTGGCGATGATTACAGCTTTGCCACCACCGGCAGGAATATTTGCACATGCAGCTTTATACGTCATCCCACGACTAAGGCGCAATGCATCATTAAGTGCAGCTTCTTCGTTTGGATACGGATATAAACGTGTTGCTCCCATTGCTGGGCCTAAAGTTGTATCATGGATAGCGATTATTGCTTTGATATCTGGGTCTTTACCATGACAGAAAAGTACTTGCTCATGACCCATCTCGCTGACGTTTTCAAATAAGTTAACCATTTTACCAATTGCTATTTGCTACTTGCGCTCTTGTTAATGGTTATCAACTATTAACCATTAACGATTAGAGATTTGATTCACTAATTAGATTCACTAAATATTAGGGAATGAAATTTGTGCCGATTGAGCTTTACTTGGAGCTGATTTAATTCCTAGTGATGCTAAACCTTGGTTACGTCCTTTAGATGGCGCCTTTCTACTGGGATCGATCATCACATCAACAACGAAGGGTTCAGATGATTTCATCGCTATTTCAAGTGCGCTTTCCAAATCTGATTCTTCCTCAACACGAACTCCATCGGCGCCCATGCCACGAGCAACCATTACAAAGTCAGTTTCGGGCATTATTGCATCAGGCCCTGTCATTCCCAACATTTGCAGACCTTGGTGACACATGTTGTAACGAGCATCGTTGAGTATAATCCACACAGCAGGAATTCCATATTTAACGGCGGTGTTGATTTCGTTGTTCATCAACATCGAACCGTCGCCAACTATGGCAACTGCTTTTGTTTGACGTGCAAACGCGGCGCCAACGACTCCAGTCGCAACGTGACCCATTGCACCAACTCCAGTACTAACACGGTAGCGGTTTGCCTCTGGAATTCGTAGACAATGCGTTGACCAGGTAAAAGAATTTCCTGACTCCGCCATTACAATTGCATCACTACCTTCAACGATTACTTTTTGAATCGCTTCCATCAACACTTCTGGCCGCACAAGTGGTACTGTGGCTTCTTTGATTTCGTCAAGTTCTGGGTTGGGAAGTGTTAATGTTGGTGCGGAAGGAAAATCTGTAGGCAAGCGCAGCAGAAGAGCTTGCACAAAAGTTTTGATGTCAGATTGAATTGGGAACGTTTGAGCATTCGGATAAGAAACTCCAGGAACTTCTGGGTCACTATCAACGTGAATAAAACCACCTGGAGGAATCATTACAGGATTCCAGAACGACGTTGGTTCACCTAAACGAGTCCCTAATACTAATGTACGCAGTGGTGTTTGTTCCTGCATGTAGGTCATGACTGAACCGTGTCCACCTAATCCTGTTACACCAATAAACTGAGAATGGTTCTCTGGGAAAATACCTTTCGCGCGCGGTGAACACATTACAGCGGCGCCAGTACGTTGGGCAAGTTCAAATATTTCTGCACTTGCATTACGGGCGCCAAATCCTAACCAAATAGCGAAGGGTCCTTCACTAAGCAACGCAATTGTTTGCGTGATTACATCTTCGCTTACTCCCATTGAATTCGAGTGCATTCCAATTTGAGGAATGACAACACTATCAACTGGGCTGTTTTGAACTGCTGTAGGAATGCTCAAATGTGCAACAAATCCACCAGGTTGCGCTAAACCTAGTGCTATTCGGCGGAAAATTTGCGGCAGTTGAGCAGGCGATTCAATCGTAATCGCGTAGTTAAATAATGTACCAGACGTAAATATACCATCGTTGGGTATAGTATACGTACTTGTCTCTTGAATTGCCCACCGTCCACGCTGTGGAGCAGAAGTACAAGCCGAGAGTAAAATAACCTTTGCTCCCTCACCACGCGCGGCAAGTAATCCAGTTAAGGCGTTTGTAATACCTGGACCTGCGGTGGTGAAAGTCACTGTCGGACAGTCTGAGGCGAAGTACGCTTCAGCAGCTGCAAATGCGGCGCCTGTTTCGTGGCGATAGTTGAGAACTTGTATTTTGCTATTTGACAATGCTCCCCACAATGCCGCCATTGCTCCACCTGCAACACCGTGCGCGCTCTCAATTCCTAAATTTTCTAGCATTCGTACAACTGCTTCAGCAACGTTAAGCGGTTGTAATGATTGCTGAGTTTGAGACTCACTAATATTTATCGGTTCTATTGAACCCGCATCAACTGAAGCAAATCTTTGACGCGCCTGGACTACAGACGTAGTTGCAGATGTGTTGTTATGGCCCATGTTATTGATTTCCAGTTACTTTGCATCGCTTGCTGTCAATTCTTCAAGCTGGGCTTACACTTATAGCCTTATATAGCCATATAATCATTCCGTCGAGCCGCTATTTGAAGCTTACAACTAAATATAGAACAGCTTGATTTAGCTTGAGGACATTTTCTATACTTACTGTGCTTAAGTAGTAAGCTAGAAATTTAACGTTCGTTAAACTTGTTCTCATGGTAATAAGAGTACAAAAGCTTCAATATATACCGCAATGAATTTTCTTTTGATTGGTTGTCAATTTTTTCTCTGTGTGATATCTGAACAATAACTGGTAATTTCACGATTTAATTAGATATACGTCTACAACCACCTGTAAACTCAATCTTTATATTTTTTGATATAGGATTCCTGTTTGATTTTTGAATACTACGTAAGTTCGTCACTGACGACCGAAATCTTGATATGCTGAGGAATATGGTGGGCAGTGCCCACCTTACAGATACTTAGATTTTTTCAAAAATAATTTAGGATTCCTATATTATTCACTACTTGTTAAATAATTTACAAGAGCCTTTTTTCGTTAAATTAGTTAAAACTTATGCTCTGACTATGTTTTAACTACTTTTCAGCATTATTGTTGCAACCGCTACATCATATATATACAATTTTTATGTCAATCGATAGATGCGTACAGTCAACTTGGTATATTTCATGACTTTTGTACTCCTTCTGATGGATGACTTGTTTAATGCCTTTATAGTTAAATCTCAGAAGGAGTAAAACATGATGCAAAAAATAATTCTATTTATACGTAGGACATACTTCTGTATTATACTATTTGAATAGATAAGTGTGTATATTATTTTTTGTATTTAGTTTATAGTTAATCAGTAAAATCTTAATCTTAAATGACTTACCTACAATGATTTATATAAGAATTTACTTCTGCATTTGGATTGGTAATTTAAATTTTAATTATTTTTAAACTTAATTAATTATCATTATCGCTGCTCGTATGCCAAATTTAGGCGTTTTTTTTTACAAAGACACGCCTAAATTTGGCATATTATGTATCTTCAAATACAAATATAAAGAAAATATAAAATTTGTTTTCCAAAATAATATAATTATCTTAATATTGTTTATAGTATCTCTAAGACAATTCAATACTCGGCTAAGTTTACACAACCTAATAGCAATAAACCTCGTGAGTCTGAGACTAGATTTTTTCGTTCGTCGAAGACGGCAAGGTTCTAAAGTTCTGTGTCTGTCAACGATTTAGTGGTGGCTTGATAGTAATGTTTGTAGTGGAAAGCAATAAATTTGCTGATTCTTTATTGAATCAAGCTGTGGATGCAGCGTTTTGCATCAATGAATCAGGGTACTTTCTGTATGTCAACAATGCGATGTGTCACTTAACTGGATACTCGCGCGAACAACTTATGGAAATGTCATTGTTTGATATTGATGTAAAAACATTGCTCTCTGATTGGCTCAAAGTATGGCAAGAAATCAAGCAACATAGCGTGACATTAGCTTCGCAATTTAGGTGTGAAAGCAGTCAACTAGTTCCTGTTGAAATAGTAATTTCTTACGCGGAGGGAAACGATGCCCCATTTGCATGTGGATATGTTCGTCATCCAAATATAGTTACTCAACCCGTAAGTAATAATTATGATATTTCAAGTGAATTTTCCTCGGAATATAGAAAGAAACATCTAGAGCTAGAAACGTCGCTGGCATTGCTACGTTCTACACTTGAATCTTCTGTAAATGGAGTACTTGCCGTCAATTTTGAAGGTGAAGTTCTCTGTTGTAACCAAAAGTATATGGATATGTGGCGCCTTCCAAAAGAGGTACGTTTAACGAAAAGTTGTGAACGAGCGAAAGCTTTTTTTGAATCTCAAGTTAAACACCCGGAAGTCTTTTTTAGCTGCGTTTGGGAAATGCCATTAGAAATAGATAGTGAGCGTTATGATCTGATCGAACTTAAAGACGGCAGAATCTTCGCACACTACTCAGAACCCTACCGTTTAGATGGAAAAATCATTGGTAGAGTCTGGAGTGTATGGGATATAACCGAGTCTCAACAAACTGAACAAGCATTACGAATTAATGAAGCTCGTTTTCGGTCTTTAGCAGAAACTAATCAAGCAAGTATTTTTTTAATAAAAGGTTCACATTTGTGCTATGCGAATCCAGCGGCTGAAATTTTAACTGGATATACCATTGAACAGATGTTATCTCTAATTTCGCTCGATACACTTTTTAAAAGTAAACGTCTACGACAAGTCAGTAAGGATAATGGCAGTGCAAGCGAATATCAGGAAATACAAATTGTTACTAGCTCTGGAGTTGAAAGATGGTTAGCTTGTACTGTCACATTAACTAACGGTGTTTTTGATTTTAACAACGAACATGTAGAACTAATCACAGCAATCGACATTACTGATTACAAGCAAGCTGAGTCAGAAGTACTGCTAGCACTTGAGCAAGCAAAACAGCTAAGTGAATTACGCGAGCGTTTTGTTTCGATGCTTTGTCATCAATTTCGCACCCCGTTGAATATAGTTTCGTTCTCAGCTGATTTATTGAGACGACACATTCATCAATGGAACGAAGAAAAGAACCGCTCATACATAGATTTAATTTTAACAGCAGTCGAACAGCTTGGACATTTGCTTGATGATATTCTATTATATGGTAAAGCAGATGCAGCAAAGTTAGAATTTTATCCGCGTACTCTTGAATTAGATAAGTTTTGCCGCGATATTGCAATACAAGTGCAGCTAGCTGATGGAAACCAAAAATTAATCGATGTTATTAATAAAGACAACATCAGTAATGCTTGTTTAGACCCCAAACTATTGCAGCATATTCTAAATAACTTACTATCAAACGCAATCAAATATTCACCAAACGGTGGTACAGTTACTTTAGAACTTACTCGCGAAAGTCAAAGTCAAAGTCAAAGTCAAAGTCAAAGTATCAGATTCCGAGTCAGTGATACAGGTATTGGTATTCCGGGAATTGATAGACCACACGTATTTGAGCCATTTTATCGAGGAAATAATATTGATAGTATTCCAGGTTCTGGATTAGGCTTATCAATTGTAAAAACCTTGGTAGAGTTACACTGTGGTGAAATCACTTTTGATAGTCAAGTTGGTGTTGGTACTACCTTTGTAGTTACTCTACCTTCTAAATAAGGCTTTTGTTTCTAATGTTTAACAGTTAGTAGCTAGTCGTCAGTATTAACTATTAACTCTTCACCCACTTACACAACTTTATTATTAATTATGAAACAGGTTTCTTCCAAAACAATTCTCGTTATTGAAGATAATGCAGTTACTCGTAACCTATATATAGATGGGTTATCTGCTGAAGGTTTCAATACGATTGGCGCCGAAAACGGTACAATTGGTATTCAAAAAGCGCAATTACATCTTCCTGACTTGATAGTTTGTGATATCTCAATGCCAGACATCAACGGTTATGATGTCCTAACCGCACTTAAAGAAGACCCAGTAACTGCAATTATTCCATTTATATTTCTTGCTGGAAGTGGCGATAAAACAGACGTTCGTAAAGGTATGGAGCTAGGAGCAGATGACTACGTTATCAAACCTTCCACTATAGACGAACTAACACGGGCAATTGCCACTCAGTTGAGAAAGCAAAAACATCTAAAAGAATGGTACACGCGCGAATGCAACCAAATATTAGAAAATGCTTCGCCAAATCAAAACGCAGCATCAAAGCCAGAGTCAATATTTCCTAAAAACACCCAACTGCAAGAAGTTTTTGATTACATCGAAGCTAATTTCCACTTGGGGATTACATTGTGTGACGTTGCGAGCGCTGTAGGTTACTCAGCTGCATATCTCACGCATCGAGTTGCAAAGCAAACCGGAGACACAGTAAACGGTTGGATTGTCCAACGGCGAATGGCTGCAGCACGAGAATTACTCCAAGAGAGCAAACAAACTATCGAGCAAATTTCGACAGCTTTAGGTTATCAAAACGCCTGCCATTTTTCGCGTCAATTTCGCCAGCACCACGACATCCCCCCGCAAACCTGGCGAAAAAAGCATCAGTCAATGCGTCGATTAAGAAACATGTTAATCGGTTAGATAGTGGGTGCAGGTTTTATGAAACTTAATTTAAAACCGAAACATACAATAAACCTGCCCATATATTCATACCAATTTATGCACCCTTATGTATCTAATGATAGATGACTAAATTAAATATATGCAAATCATCCTGATAACATATTACTTCAGGCAGATGACGACACGAATGCATATATAAGTAGAATTAGATAACCTGGGTAACAAAACAAACAGAACAGATACACCTAAAAGGTAAGTAAAGAGTGGATTTCAACAATATAGACTTCTTAGAAGCCTACCCTCTATTGATGCCATTGGATGATGATGACAGCATATTCTCTGATTTCAACATCGTTCGCGCCATCCAAGCAGAATTTTGTGTTAATGAAATTGGACAAATTCTCTATATAAATGAGGCAATGTGCTGTCTGAGTCAATACTCGCGCGAAGAGCTTCTAAGAATGACGTTGTTTGAAATTGATACATCTATTCTGCTGGAAAACTGGAACCAAACATGGCTAAAGCTTAAAACTAGTGGCTCAGTAACATTTACGTTACAGCATCTAACAAAAGCTAATCAAGTCATGGATGTTGAAATATCAATCTGTTATGTAAAACAAAATGGAATTGAATTTGGCTGTGCATTTGTAAGCCCCACTATCCCATACCAATCTTTAAGGTGCTTTAACGATAAAAATCAAGCTTACCTTGATCGGTGTTTGCTTAATTAACTTAATTCAATATTACAAGTTAAAGTGCGTAGCATAAAATATACATGTGACAGTTTTTAAAGTGGTATGTCAAATTTACGTAAATTAAATGGATATTAAAACAAAACTCTATACATATAACGTATACATAAGGCTTATATCGTCCTGAAAGACTTTCAAACCAGCGAAAGATTTTTAAGTACTGCCGAAGACCGATGTGATTTTTCTGGAATGCGCGAGAATGGTGTTGTAGCAAGTAAGTAAGAGGTTGGAACAAACCAACCTTGGAACACTGAGTGCAAACACCTTGATAGTGAGATAGCGTGGAGGAAAAAACATGAAAACTAAATTTTTTGCGGCGGTTGCTTTGGTTAGTGCTTTTGCTTTCGTATCTCCTGCTGAAGCACAAGGGGCAAGAAATACGACCGAAATTAGTGCAAACGTTCGTCGTTTAATTGAAACAAGAGAATGTAGCGGGTGTAATTTAAGTGGTGCAAATCTCCAAGGCGCCCATTTGATCGGAGCAGATTTGCGGAATGCGAATTTGAAAGGAGCAAATCTCAAAAACGTCAACTTAGAAGGAGCAGACTTAACAGGAGCGAATCTCCAATCTGCAAACTTAACATCAGCATTTATCAACAGCGTTAGTATGAATAATGCAAACCTAACTAACGCTAATCTTACAAACGCTCATTTTGTCAGCGCAGAACTCGATAACGCTACCGTTGTCGGTGTAAACTGGAAAGGAACCGAAATTTATAACGTTGAAATTGGTATTGGTGGCGAGAACCCATAATATTTGTACGGTGGGCACCCATAGTATTTGTACGGTGGGCACTGCCCACCATACTCAGCACTCAGCACTCAGCACTCATTACTCTCCCGTTATTGAAAGACCTTCAACCCAAACTCGTGGACAAACACCTCCAGGAGTTAACTCTGGTTCTTTCTCTATATATATAATCGAATTTAAAACCGAGAGAAAATCACCTGCAACAGTAGCAGATTCAATGCTCGTTTTTACACCTTTATTGACTATCCAACCGTCAAAAGGAAGCGAGAACGAACCTTGAAGCGCTTTAACACCAGCATGAAGTGCTTGCAAATCATCAATTAAAATCACATTCTCAGCAGTTTCCAAGCTATACTCTTTTTCTGCTTGGGCGCCTGCGTAAACATGATAGAAATTGGGACTTACACTAACTTTGGCGCCAATACTCGCATTCCCTGTAGGTTGAGCATTGAGACGTTTTGCTGTACCTGCACTATGAAGGAATCCTTTTAAAACTCCATTTTCAATTAGAGACACTTTACGTGTAGGAGTTCCTTCACCATCAAACGATTCGGCGCCAACATTCGCCGGGTGCAACGCATCATCATATACACTAAGTAAAGGTGAAGCTATCTGCTTGCCAATATCATCAGGAGTTGAAAGGCTTTGCTTATCGAGAATGCTTTGAGCATTGTATAAGTTAGAGAAGGCGCCTAACAAACTCAAGAAAGCTTCGGGTGAAAATACAACAGTGTATTTACCAGTTTGAACTTTTTCGTAATTAAGGTGGCTAATGGTTTTATCGGCAGTTTCTTGAATACAGCCATCGACATCTAAATTTTTAACACCGTGACTAATTCTAAACGCACCTCCACTTCGAGGTTTTTTACCCTCCTCTTCTGTCTTACTATATAGATAAACAGAAGCTAAAGAGTGCGATTCGGTTCTTAGGGCGCCATCACTATTAAGGTAAAATCTATCTACATCACGCTGCGATAAATTATTGTACGGTACACCCTTAATTGCTGGATGCTTACCCATCAACTCTTTTTCGGCTGATATCAAACTTTGAATCAACTCATTAACAGGTGCCTGTTCAACTTTCTCTGTAGAATTATCTACATTTAAAGGTGCTGTCGCTTCTGGACTAAAGTCAGGAACATTCTCCTTGACACCAAAAAAGCTTGCCTCATACGCTGTTTTTAAAGCTAACTCCAAACCTTTGGGGTCAACGTCAGTAGTACTAGTTACACCAACAGTATTATCTTCGTTCCAAACGCGAACCGTTACACCAGATAAATTAGAAGCCTTAACTTGTCTAGGTTCACCTTGGTCTACCTGTACACTAGTAGAATCAACACTCGAACCATAAATATCAAACTTCTTAATCCCAAGTTTGCCTGCACTATCCTTCGCAGCAGATGCGATTTCTTGAATTTTTGCCATATATATATATTAGATATTGAATTGATTAGTAGGTTGGGGAGGCACTTGCATGGACGGGTTTCCCGGCTTGAGCAAAGTGCCGTTGGAGGAACGGAACCCAACATACAAAACTACTAACGTCCACCAACAGTTATCGAATCAACCTTGATATGAGGTTGACCCACAGTAGTATAAATACTGCCACTTACAGAACCACAAAAACCAGGCGCCAAAGATAAGTCTTGCGAACACATCGAAATCTTATTCATAATTTCTTTAGCTTCGCCAATCAAAATAGCACCCTTAAGCGGCTTAGTAATTTTGCCATTCTCAATTAAATAAGCTTCATCAACACCGAAATTGAATTGTCCAGTGGCGCCAACGCTACCACCACCCATCTTCTTACAGTAAATACCCTTATCAACAGAGGCAAAAACCTCATCAAGAGTGTAATCACCAGTTGCAATATAAGTATTTCGCATTCTACTAGCAGCCGCAAACGTGAAATTTTGGCGGCGCCCGCTACCTGTACGGGGGTGTCCAGTACGCATCGAACCTGCTCTATCAGCCAAGAAATTCTTCAAAACGCCTTTTTCTATCAATAAAGTGCGTTGTGCTGGCATACCTTCGTCGTCCATGTCAATAGTACCGAAGGCATTTTCCGAACGACCTTCATCCCATGCAGTCAAGCTTTCGTGAGCAATTTTCTCGCCTTTTTTATCAGCGAAAGGAGTAGTTTTACGTTCAATTTGAGTTGTTTCAAGTAAATGTCCACAAGCTTCATGGAAAATTACACCACCAAAGTGGTTCGCCATGATAATTGGATAAGTACCTGATTCTACATAATCGGCATACAGCATTTTACCAGCCGACTCAGAAATATGTTCCGATGCTTCTTTATAATCCCAAGTCCGTAAAAAGTTAGGGTCACTTGTGTTGCCCGCGCGTTCAGCAATAGATGTACGGTTGGCGCCGTCAGCACACAATAAATTAAAACCTACCGACTGAGTAAGGCGAATATCACGAGCAAATGTACCATCACTCGCAGCAACTAAAACTTCTTGCCAGTCACGGAAATAAGTCGCGCGGCGAGATTGAATATGGCTAGCAGTTCTTTGAAGTTGTGCCGTACCATCAATAAGAACTTCGCCCATTTCGCGGATTGGGCTACACAACGACAACCAGCTATCTTTACCACGTTTGGTAGCGTAATCACGTAAAAGTTCTAAATTAATTTCTGGAATAAAAGCATTAGGAGCAGGTAACTGCAAGCCCATAATACCAAGAGCTTTTTCTAACGCTGCTTTTAAACCATTAAATGACAGGTCGTTAGTTGTCACATAGCAATCAGCTTTGCCCAAAAACACACGTACACCTGCACCAGTAGAAAGGCGAGGCGTAATGCTTGTAATAGTATCATCCTCAGCAAGACAACTAATATAGTTAACGCGCTCTAGAAAAAATTCTAAAAAATCGGCGCCTGCCGCGCGTCCTAGTCCTAAAAGGGTAGATAAAGGAGCTTCCCAAGTATCATCGAATCTTTCCTGCGTCGAGGAATATTCGAGAGTCGGGAGTTGCTTAGAAAGTAAAGTATCTGTAATTAACATCAGTTGCCCTGCCAGAGGAGTAGTTTTATATAGAACGCTTTCTGTTGTGAATAGTCTAACAAATCCGTACAACACACATTGGCAAGCACAAGGTAGAAGATACCGAAGTGGCAACGGATGATAAACGGATGTAACGGATAGTTGATTTTAAATAACTATATTGTGGAACAGCCTTCCCAGGCTGTTCATACCATGTATCTTTTTTACCACAGAGGCACAGAGAACACAAAGTTATGTAGGTTGGGTGGAGGAACGAAACCCAACCTACACTACTACACTACTGCTGGTTGCTTTTGAGAAACTCGCTGCCCAGTGATAATCATTTTTACTCCATTGGCAGGCGCCAGTGTAACTCCACGACGTTGGGGTTTTTCATTTCCAGCCACCAATTTCATTTCGTAGCGTGAGAGAATAGTAGCCATAACTAATTTCATTTCAAACACTGCTAATGCATCACCAATGCAACGACGGGCGCCACCTCCAAAAGGCATAAATTCATACTGTGAATACTGCCGTTCTAAAAAACGCTCAGGTCTAAATTCGTTGGAATTTGGGTATAAATCTTCTCTATGGTGTACAAGATATATACAGCCCGCTACTCGTGTACCTGGTTCTAACGGTTTTCCTAAAAGTTCAACAGGTTCTTGGACTAGTCGAGTAAAAGTTAACATTGCTACAGGGTGAATGCGTAAAGTCTCATTACAGAAAGCGCTCAAATAAGGTAATCTGAAAATATCCATTGGGTTAGGAGAGTTACCTAGAGAGTTTATTTCTTGTAATAACTTTTCCTGAACTTCCGGCAAATGGTGACTCCAATATAAACCCCAAGCCATTGCTGTTGCTGTAGTCTCATGTCCGACAAATAATAAGGTTAGTAACTCATCCCGTAATTCTTCATCAGTCATCGCATTGCCATTTTCATCGCGCGCTTGCATTAATAAAGAAAAAATATCAACACTTTGCTCACTTTGTTTAGATGAGCGACGTTCAGAAATTTCAGCATAGAGTAAATCATCTATTTCCTGACGCTGACGTAAAAACTTACCCCAAGGACTCCAGGCGCCTAAATCTTGGCGTAGAAAAGGGTAAAGTAGAAAGCTAGAACTTAAAGGTGAGCGAAAAACATCCAACATATTTCTTAGTAACTGCTTTATTTTTTGGAAACGTTCTCCCTCATACAAGCCAAAAACAGTTTGCAAAATAACTTCTAGGGAAATTTCTTGCGTCACTTTATGAGCAACGAAAGGTGTGTTAATAGTTATTTGGCTTAAAACTTGTTCAGCTATCTTACAAATTGACTGCCCATAAGCTTGCATCCGTTCTCCATGAAAAGGAGGTATCAAAAGTTGGCGCCGTCGCTTGTGAGGTTCCCCATTCAGCATTATGATTGAATAATTGCCGAGTAAAGGTTCTAAAATCTTATTATCTTCACCTGGAGCAGTAAACTTCTTTCTATCATTGGTCAAAATTTCTTGAATTGCTTGGGGATGGTTTACAAACACCATAGTTCCACCAAAACCAATTATCTCACCAGTAAAAATATCAGGATATTGCTTAACAGCGCTTTCCATATATCCTATCGGGTCAACAAGCCACTGCAACTTCTGAATAAAAAAGGGTTTATTAACCTTATTAGGTAATGGCATATATCTAATCTCCTCATTACATTTACTCGTAGCCAGCATAAACATGCTAATAGTCTTATATATTATCTATGTACCGTCAAGTTATAAGCTTAGGAGAATATGACTAATATAACTGCACCTCCTAACCTTCAAGAGTCTGACCTTTTATTGACTTAACTATTTGAAGAAGTACAAAAGTGGGAAGGAACGCTGTCATTGAGAGGTACACTTGGCAGAGGCGGCGCAGCAGTTCAAAGCTTAAGATAGCTCTCGTTGTGTAGGCGCCAATTAATTTAGATATTTTTATTTTGAAGCTCCTTCTAACGGTTTAACTTCAGATTGATTTTTAACTCCCACACTAAACCCAGTAAATTGCCGAACAAAAGGCGAACGATAGCCTAACACAATATCACTTTGAGGAACACCCGCCTCTACTAATTGTTGAGCAATTCCCTCTTGGGTGCCATCTTGCTGAATCCAAATTTGATTATTCTTAATATCGATATGAATCAAACTTCCATAAACTTGAGCTTGATCCCGCCAACCAACAAACATAATCAAATAATGACCGTTAGCCCTATCTGCTATTAATTGAACTTCAGTTCCTTCCCCTACTGTAGTATTTGCATACGGTTGGAGGATTTTTTCAACTAGGTCGTAATAATTTAATTTCTCCATAAAACAATCTCCTTAGTGCCAGGATGAAAAACAATTAGCTTCAAGTCGTACTCCTCAACCATTTCTCGAATAAAGTTAAATCTCAATAAAAAACCGTTGTAAATATCTACTGGAATTGCTAAATAAACTGTCCATTCAACTAGTTGCTTTTTTACGGCTTTCACATAAACTTGCTAACAACACCATACATCTATTAGGCTGATACTCAAAACTCTTGTGGAATGGGCATCCTTGCCCGTTCTATACTCAGGGCATAAGGGACTTACACCCCACAAGAAAATTTTAGATTTTTTTTACTCAATATAACATCATGAGCTTTATTGTTTTTGATGTGGGTTCCGTTCCTCCACTCAACCTACACTGCTACACTACTGCTGGTTGCTTTTGATAAACATTGTATAATATGCATCTCGTCGTCAAATGCCGTAAGACAGGCAAGACACCTATTCTAGCGGATAATTTATTTTTGGGATTACTCTAAATAAAAAAACGTTATTTTTATTACTGTGAATTTACTATTACTGTAGTTTGTACTTAGATATGCAATATCTCAGCCAAGTCGTAATAATTTAGTTTATCCATAGAATAATCAAAATCTTATATATTATTTGTAAGCCGTCAAGTTCATAAGCTAAAAAGAATATGACTGATATAACTACACTTCCTAACCTTCAAGACTCTGACCTTTTATTGACTGAACTATTTGAAGAAGTACAAAAGTGGGAAGGCACGCTGTCATCAAGAGGTGAGCTTGGTAGAGGCGCCGCAGCAGTTCAAAGCTTAATGGAAACCAAAGTCAGCTTCGGCAACCCTAATGATAAATTAATACTACTTACAGAAAAAACCTTTAAAGAAGTTGGGGTGGAATTAAATAGCATTTATCGGCAACAAATGCGTGACACTTATGATTTTTATTACATGACTGTCACAGTTGACTTGCGTCCAAAAGCTAGTGCAAAATTTTGGTGCCTATTTTGTAAGCTTGAATTTAGTTCTAGAGCAGGCAACGAGCCTATTATTCAGACTATTTTTCCAGAAAGTAAATGGCGACCCGTAATGAAATTAGGGGTTGGGATAAATCTTGGTGTGAACGAGAACTTAGAATTTAGCGCCGGACTTGATACCTCTACATTTGCTGAACTTGCTAATATTCCTGATATTAAAGCCAGTGTAAGTACGAAAAATGAGTTAAAAGCATTTATTGCTATACCTGACTACACTTATAAAGGTGGGTTTTTTGAACTATTTGCTCAAGGTCCAGGTAGTTCAGAGTGTTTTTGGCGCATTGAAGCGCCAGATATTCAGCAGATGCCAACAGTCAAATTTGCCATTGTCTTTAAAGTCCCTAAACAATGCAAGTCTATTAATTTAGATGGTACAGTATGGGCTGAAGCAAACATGGATTGGCTATTTGCTGATATGCACGATGTTGCTAGTGAGTTCAAAGAAAAGTTCAAAAACCTCTTTAAACGCAAGAATGAAGCCGCAAAAGAACTTTCGCGCGGTGACAAAAAAGAATGGACGTTAAATTTACCAAAATAATTCGATGCTTGGGGTTGTTGCAACCCGCTCTGGGATGGCGCCAATAATAACTTTCTTTTCTTCCTTTGTGTCCTTTGTGACCTTTGTGGTTCATTCCTTACCTATAGAAATTTTAGGTTGGGTTCCGTTTCTCCACCCAACCTACAAATTTTTTGCTGAATCGCGCGGCGCCGTAGTGTAGAAAAATAAGATTAACCAAAAAGAGCTTCTCTATGCCTAAAGTTTATTACACTTACCACATCCGTGTAGCTAATCATAGCCTAGTGCAAGTCGAAAAGCAGGATTCTCAACATCAATCCCTTGGTCAACCATCTGGAAAATTTCGTTACCAGGAAAAATTTTCTAATAATTCAGAAATTGCACAACTCCTCAACCTTGCCAATAAAGATGAACTAAATGATAGTAACAAAGCGCGCTTACTTGGAGAAGCTTTATTTGATTTACTATTTGATGACGTACTTCGCCAAGATTTTGTAAACTTTTATTACGAGGTAGTTCAACAGAAAAAGCAATTACTGCGAGTTGAACTAGATATAGATGAGCAAAACCTGCCCGAAGTAGCTGCATTACCTTGGGAATTTATGTGCTTACCCCAAAGTGCAAATTCGGGGACAATTTGGTTAGGTACTACTCCAGATATTATTTTCTCTCGTCGCCGTTCGCAGTGGACTCCTGCAGCACCTATTGAGTTAAGCAAAAATGAAAAGCTAAAAATTGCTTTGGTTGTATCGGCGCCAAATAATTTAGGTAATGTTGAATATAAGCGAGTACAGGAAGCTTTAGAGAAATTAGCTATCGAACAAGCAGCACGAATTGAATTATTACCAGTTGTAAATGAAGCGAACCCTGGAGCTGTTGATGATATTTTAGCTAGAGAGCCACATATTTTTCACTTTATCGGACATGGGCGCCTGGAAAATGAAAATAAACACGAAGTTGGAGAAATAGCATTTGTAGATGATTTGTCTGGTGAAGCAAGGTGGGAAGATGCAGGTTTTTTTAGCCAATTATTTAACCGACATCGCCCAGGAGTCGTGATGCTACAAGCGTGTGAAGGTGCTAAACTATCTACATCACAAGCTTTTGCTGGGGTTGCTTCTAGGGTGGTACAGCAAAATATCCCAGTTGTCACAGCTATGCAATATGAAGTTAGTAACGCTACAGCATCTCGTTTCGCTTGTAGCTTCTATAAAAAATTAGCACAAGGCGCCGCTGTAGATATAGCAGTACAAGAAGGTCGGTATGCAATAGCTTTGGGTGCAACTCAGTATCGGAAACGTGATTTTGCGGCGCCTGTTATCTTTATGCGCGTGCAAGATGGTTACTTGTTTAAAACAGAATCTAGCATAGACAATAAACAAGAATCATTAATATCTAACATGGTTAATATAAATTCATCTCAGCGAGAACTGTTTCATCAAGCTTTAATGGATGCTTTTCCTACAAAGCAAAGTTTAGAAATGATGTTAGATTATCGGTTGGATTGGAAATTAAATCATATTGCTGATGGAGGTAGTCTTTCAGAAATTGTATTTAAATTAATTAAGGATGCTGAAGCTAAAGGTAAGCTGATAGAACTTTTGGAAGCTGCCAAGGAAGAAAATCCTGGAAATCCAAAATTACGTAACCTTTAATTGTAAATAAATTGTTTAAAGTATTATAGCAGAGTGAAATGGGATTGACTAAAGAACAACGAGAACTTTTTCATAACGCTTTAATGGATGCCTTTCCTACAAAGCAAAGTTTAGAAATGATGTTAAGTTTTAAGTTAGATTGGTCGTTAAATCAAATAACGACTGGAGCTAATCATGAGGAAATTGTATTTAAATTAATTCAGAATGCTGAAGCCAAAGGCAATGTCACAGAACTTTTAGAAGCTGCAATTAAAGAAAACCCTGGAAATCCTAAATTAAATGAGTTTAACAGTACCTATTTAAATTCGGTTACACAACAATATGACATCAAAAATTTAAAATTATTATTAAACGAAATAGAGTTTACGTTACTTAAAAACTCTTACCTACAAACTTTGCCATCAAACACTGTAACAGACAATATAGAACTCTCTGAGATCAAAAGTATAGATAATATTATAAATAATTTAAGTAGATACGAAAAAAGAAATGATAAAAATACTCCTTATTTAGTACAATGGATTATTAAAATTGCCAAGAGCCTAACAAAAAGTCATAACTGTTATCAACAAATAATAAATTACTTAAATCCGATTTTAACAAGTTTAAATATTCAAGACATTCGTTTTGAAGAATCAGAGTCACAAGAATGCGATTCTCATTTAGCGCTAATAATTATTCCTGAGCTAGAAAAATTCTGCTTAGAACCTATGTGTATTAAAGGTGACAATATAGAACCTTTAAATTATGTTGCAAAAAACGAGAATAAATTAAGAACGGGAACTTTGTGTTCAGAGAAAAGTATTCCTCAAGAAGTAAATGAAATTATTGCTTACTTTTTAAAGAATAAAAATGCTGGTTTAAGCCTTATAGAAATATATCTACCTTATCAGCTATTGTATACAGATGTAAGTGATTGGTGCTATACAAATGATAATAAGCAGTCTGTGCCAATTATAGAAGATTTTCATGTAGTTGTACATGCAACCGACCGGATTACAGGACTTTATAATTTCAAGTATTTAGTAGGGGGATGGAATAACTTAATGAATATTCTCTCCTCAAAAGAACCTAGTTTAAATATTCAGGAAAATATTAAAACAGTGAATAGAACCGATAATTTAAAATGGCAGCAATTAGGGAAGGAATTAAAAAATAAGATTGGTATTAAATTGACTAAACCTCTTTTAAATTTTGAAACTGAACAACAAGAATTTATAAAAGCAATTTTCAATGGAGGAGTGCCATTCGCATTTTGGTTAAAATGTAAACCTTCTCGTAATCGCAAGTTAGAACTAATTGATTGCTATTTAACCTCGGAATGTTTGAACAACAATTTAGAAAAATTAATTAAACATGTCTATGAAATGCGTACCAAAGCTTATAGAGAAAAAAATCCAAAGCAACATTTAGGATATCATTTAGGGTTTGTATGTGATATCCCTGATAAAATAGCCAAGGTTAGAAAACTAAAAACTACTAAAGCACAATTAATTACTTAGAATCAATGCCAAAAGCCAAGCAAGCAAAAAAAACAGAAACAACTCAAGAATGGCGCCGCTTTTACGGTGATGGGAAGTCTCATAATGTTCCCGAAAAATTTCCTGATCCTCCTCCTTGGCGAATGTTTCGGGATATTGAAAAAATGACCGAGGAACAAAAAGAGGAAATAGCAACCCGTTGGGATGATGTTCAAAAATTAGCTGACTTGCCAGAGAACGCGCGCGCTAAGAAGAAAGGCGAAAATTTCCGGATTTGTACGATAGCGAACAAAGATGGAACAGAAGAATCTGCTCCAGAATGGAAAGAAGTTATTGACGGGGTAAATGCAGCATTGTATTTACGTAGACCTTTGTTAGTCACTGGCAACCCAGGAACGGGAAAAACTTCTTTAGCTTATGCAATTGCTCATGAGCTAAAATTAGGCACTGTTCTCACTTGGTCAATTACAGCGCGCTCTTCTTTAGAAGATGGACTTTATCGTTATGATGCGATAGCTCGATTACAGGATGCACAATTAAAGAAAGAAAAAAGTATTGGTGAGTATATTCAATTAGGTTCTGTTGGTACAGCGTTTTTACCTTCTAAATTGCCAAGAGTATTATTAATAGACGAAATAGACAAAAGTGATATTAATTTACCTAATGACCTATTACATCTTTTTGAAGATGGTGCTTTTGAAATTTCTGAATTAGTTCGCCAGGTCAAAGATACATATATTGGTACTATAAGCAAGGCAGTCAAAGTTAGAACTCAAGACCCAGGAATCAAAGCTTCTATTTATGAGGGACGTGTACAATGTGCTGAGTTTCCTATCGTTATTATGACCAGTAATGGAGAACGGGAATTTCCCCCAGCTTTTTTACGACGGTGTTTACGGGTAACAATGCCTAAACCCAATGCTTCTGCACTGAAAACTATTGTTAAAGCTCATTTTGAAGATGATCCTGAAAAAGATAAGTTTGAAAATGCCGAAACCGAAATTAACGAACTCATTGAAAAATTTCTTCTAAAAGACAACTGTGCGACAGATCAGTTATTAAACACAATTGACTTACTAATAAAACATGTCAGTTCTAAAACAGATAAAGAAGCATTAAAAGAATTGTTATGGAAAAGCTTATCTAATACTGCTGAACTGTAACAACATAATGTTGCATATAGTCCTCGTTATTCTTTATTATTAATAGTTGGCGCCAGGGGAGATAATATGACTGAGGACGTATCACAACGTATTGGTAAGCTAATTACAGCTTTAAGCCAGAAACTAGAGTTAACTAGCATAGAAATAGCGGATATTCTTTGGTTACTGAAACATCAAGATAATGCTGAAGCTTCCTCTAATGTTCCATCAGTTCCGGAAATAAAATCAGAAACCGACACAAAACCCTCTTCCTCTGCTCCCCCCTCCCAAACCGCTGTTGAAACTCCTCCTATTGAACCAAAGGTTGAAGTATATACCGAAGGCAACCGTACAACATCAGGTTCTGGTAATTTTCAACCCATTCCACTTCCAGACGCACCATCTTTACGGCAACCTCTACAACTTGCCAGAGCATTGCGTCCGTTGATGCAAAAAATATCTTCGGGTAGTAAAAAAGTTTTAGATGAGCAAGCTACTGTTAATCTTACCGCTGAACAAAAGATTTTTATTCCTGTCTTCAAAAAAGCCTTAGAACCTTGGTTTGATTTAGTATTAGTGGTAGATGAAAGCGAGTCGATGATTTTTTGGCGAAAAACAATTCGAGAGTTTCAGAAACTGCTGGAACAATGCGGCGCCTTTCGTGATGTACGAACTTGGGGACTAATATATAAAGAAGATAAAGTTGTCCTGCAACGAGGAGTAAGTAAAAAACGTCCTCACCGTTACTATAACCCCCCTGAACTCATTGACCCAAGCGGTCGCAGTCTTATATTAATAGTTAGCGATTGTGTTGACAAAATTTGGCGTAATGGAAAAGCCGTATCAGTAATTGAGATGTGGGTTAAGCACAGTCCGGTTGCAATTGTACAAATGCTACCCGAATGGATGTGGTTAAGAACAGGACTCAGCTTAGGAGCAAAGGTACAATTTGGAAATTCGGCGCCAGGAGTACCAAATCAAAGTTTACTCATCAAAGAGATATTACTATGGGACAGCATAAATTTTGCGACCGGGATTAAAGTTCCGGTATTAACCCTAGAACCAGAGGTAGCAAGAACTTGGAGCGAGATGGTAGCGGGAAAAAGCTATGCTAGAGCTACCGGATTTGTTTTTCCATCAGAGTTTGAGCCACTTGAAGATGAGCTAGACAAAGATTTTCAAACTGAAGACTCAAATTATGAGCAACAAGCCAATAGCTTCCGCTTAACAAGTTCCCCAATGGCACGCAAGCTCGCAAGTTTACTTTCTGCTGCACCTGTAATTACCTTACCCATAGTCCATATAATCCAGAAAGAATTACTTCAAGAATCGCAGCAAGTCCATGTTGCCGAAGTATTCCTTGGTGGAATTATAAAACCCTTGGGCGGCATTACACCCGATACAAATCCCGATAATATACGATTTATCTTTATCGACGAACAAATACGCGATAATTTCCAAGAAGCTGCCTCTGAACAAAGTTCTTTAAAAGTTTTCGATGCTGTTTCCAAACATTTCGCCGAACGGTTAGGTAAGAGTATTAATCAATTTTACGCTTTGTTACGAAAGCCAGAACTCGCCGAAATAGATGGGGTTGAAACAAAAGCATTTGCTCAAATCTCCGCAAAAGTGTTAAAACGCTTAGGAGGAATTTATGCTCGCATCGCTTCTGAGATAGAAGAACAGTGGGAGCAAGTTACCCAAGCGGAAATTAACGGTAAAAAAGTCCTGCTCAAACCTTTTACATTTGATGTGGCAACAGTAGAGGTTAAAAAAGTAGGGCGCCGTAAACCCCAAATCATCATTACTAAAAATCCTCATTCCTCCCGATACTTTATAGAATACCTTCCCAACAACGTCACCTTGGATATGGTCGAGATACCTGGAGGCGCCTTTTTGATGGGGGCGCCGAAAACCGAAAAAGAAAGCACTGATGATGAACGTCCTCAACACGAAGTAACAGTTCCACCCTTTTTCATGGGAAAATACACCATAACCCAAGCCCAATGGCGGGCAGTTGCAACACTTCCACAGGTTAACCGCGAACTTGACCCCGACCCGTCTTACTTTAAAGAAGAAAAAGGAGAAAATTTACCTGTAGAATATGTAACTTGGTACGATGCTGTTGAATTTTGTGATAGACTATCAAAATACACTGGAAAAAACTACCGACTTCCTAGCGAAGCAGAGTGGGAATATGCTTGTCGCGCGGGCACGACTACACCCTTCCACTTTGGCGAAACAATTACGCCAGAGTTAGCGAATTATGATGGCAGCGAAACTTATGGCTCTGGTTCCAAGGGAGAATTTAGAGAAAAGACAACACCTGTAGGCAGCTTTCAAATAGCTAACATGTTTGGCTTATTTGATATGCATGGCAATGTCTGGGAATGGTGTAATGATGATTGGCACGATAGTTATGAAGATGCTCCTGTAGATGGCTCTTCTTGGCTTGATGAAAAATTAACTAAAAATGATAATGATAATACTTTTAAGTTGCTGCGCGGCGGTTCGTGGACCTCATTCCTGTATACTGTCGTTCGGCGTGTCGCGTCTACAGCAGCTTCGACAACGACGTTGGTTTTCGGGTTGTGGTTGGTGGAGCGAGGACTCTTTAATTCTTTACACTTTTGCCCTCTGCTCTTTGCACTTTTCTAACCCTTACCGCCTTCGGCGGTCGATTTTTTTTTGTTTTTTTGATAGCACGACTAAATATATTGTCTGTGAAAATCAAAATTTTGTCAAGCAGTGTAATTGATTTTTAGTCACATCACAATTTTACACAATAATTTGAGTAAATAGTACTGCAAATTTATTTATAAAATTGACTTTTTTATTTCACTTTAAGATTAATTAGATTCTAGACATTAATATATTGTTGCATTTTTAAATTTTTAAAAACCTCTCCCCAACCCCTCTCCTGCAAGGAGAGAGTAGCGAACAAATGTTCTAATTTAAGACAAACTATTAAGCTAAATCAACTTGGGCGAATAAAAATAACAAAAGCCGCCACAGCGAATTCGATTGGGGTAAATTACAACAGAAGACCTGAAGTACTAACCATTTTCGAGGTACAACATGGAAGACTTGCCGATTATGAAAGAATTGCCCATTATGAAAGACTTACCGATTATGTACAAAACCTATAAGCTAATTATATGGTACGTACCAATTCTCAATCGTTTACCTAAAAACCATAAGTTTGGTCTTGGAGATAGAATCGTAAACCGACTTTACGATTTAATGGAAGGTTTATCAGAAGCGCGATACGATAATGATAAATTAGAAAAGTTAAAGCGATTAAATGCCAAGGTAGACATTTTAAGGATCTTTACATGGTTGCTATTTGATTTGGATGTTTTTGATCAAGACAAAGTTAGATGTGCTGGAAGGCAAATTAATGAAATTGGTTGCGGTTTAGGTGGATGGATTAAGCAGCAGCAAAATATAAAGAAGGGTCAATAATTTCAATAATAATTATTGAGTTTGTAGTTTGTAGGGTGGGCAGTGCCCACCATACGTATTGGATTGGTATACGTATTAAAAAATTTGGTATAAATATAATAATTACTATGAAAAGACACGGTAATCTTTACCCACAAATTACGGACTTTTGGAATTTATATTCAGCCGCGCGTAAGGCACAGAAAGGAAAACTAAATCGATACAATGTTTTAGAATTCAACTTTGACTTACAAGCAGAACTGGAAAAACTGGAAACTGAATTAGAATCAAAAACCTATAAACCAGGCGCCTATAAAACTTTCCAGATATTAGAACCAAGACCACGTATGATTTCAGCAGCACCGTATCGAGATAGAGTTGTACATCATGCGTTATGCAATATTATACTACCAATCTTTGAAAATACTTATATCAATGATTCATACGCGAACCGTGTAAATTATGGAACCCACCGTGCGTTGCGTCGTTTTACTGATTTTGCTCGTTCGAGTCGCTATATCTTACAGTGTGATATCAAAAAGTATTTTCCCAGCATTGACCATGAAATCCTAAAAACTCTCTTGCGTCGTAAAATTAAGTGCAAAGATACTCTATGGCTAATTGATACAATTATTGATAACAGCAATCCTCAAATTGATGTAGATGATAAATATTTTCCAGGTGATGATGTTCTTTCACCTTTACGACGACGTGGGTTGCCTGTTGGTAATTTAACCAGTCAATTCTTTGGCAATGTTTACCTAAACGGTTTTGACCACTTTATCAAAGAAAATCTCAAAGTTAGTAAATACGTTCGCTATGTCGATGATTTTGCTTTATTTTCAGATGATAGAGAGTTTTTAGTAGAAGCAAGACTGGCAATGGAAGAATACTTAGCAACTCTCAGACTAATACTCCACCCAGCCAAAAGCCAACTCTTTGAAACTCGTCATGGCGCCAACTTCTTAGGATTTTGTGTACTCCCAGATAGAATTAGGGTGCGTACCGAAAACCTACGACGCGCGAAGCGAAGATTAAAAAGGCTTAAAGCAGAGTATGAGGAAGGTAAAATTGAGCTTGAACAAATTACGCACTCGATCAGAAGTTGGATAGCTCACTTAAAACATGGAGATACCTGGCGCCTGCGTACAAAGATTTTTGAAGATTTTGTATTATAGATTCCCAACAATGATATACATAATAGTAATTCATACCTCTTGTGGAACAGGCATCCCTGCCTGTGTAGGATAGGTGTCCCTGCCTGTCTCTTCAAGAAACTGAACATGGGGTGGGCACTCTTAGATGCTGCGCGGCGGTTCGTGGAACAACAATCCTGAAAACTGTCGTTCGGCGTGTCGCAACTACAACAACAACGACAACAACAACGTTGGTTTTCGGGTTGTGGTTGGTGGAGCGAGCGCTCTTCTACTCGCGAGCTAGCAGATGGGAATTTGTTAGGAGAGATAAAAAGAAGAGTCCAGAAACTACTCCAGTGGTATTGGTAACAATATTGCGAATATAAAACTGAGTTGGGTAGCTTGGTAAGTTTTTCACTGAACAGTTGCCCGACTTCTAATATGTAGCAATCCTCATACTGCTCGGCACGAATATTTGTAGGTTGGGTGGAGGCTTTACGGAACCCAACAAAACCTTATCTGACATCTTGCACCTCTAAGTACAAACGACATAATCTAAAATTTAGAGTAATAAAAATAACAATAAATTTAGAGTCCTCTGTAAGAGGACTTATGCTGTTAGCATAGAGTTGAAAACTCTATGTGAGTAAGAACTACAAATTTTTAGAAAACTCTAATGTCATCAAAATATTAAGCAAAAGTCATCAAAAATTTAATAGCTTCAGCCCTATCTTGAAACATTGCATGAATAATATCACCATTATTGTAACGAATATCAACCTCATACTTTAAAATAGGCGCCACTATAGTTTGGCTAGCTGAATAACTTTGAATATATTCAATTGCATTCTCAATCGAATCTAATTGCTGTATCAATCCATGTAAAACTATAATACTTACACTTTGTATACGTCTACTAAACGACTTATTTACTTCCTTAACAAAAGTATCTATATTAGGTTTTTCCAAGCTAAGTAATTGAGTTTTGATAATTGCTATATCTTGAGCAGATAAATTATTCCAACGATTAATCTTGTCTTGAAACTCTGTCTCTGGCGTACTTTCATCAAAGGATGCATTAATCCTAACAGATGCAAATGCTTTAACTATGTTTTCATATTTTAAGTAAAGAATCTTAAATTTCTTGGACTCTAATTGTTCAAGGGCGCCCTTTGTAAAAACTCCTGCTAAAATAACACCTAAAAAAGGGTTGAGATTACTGTAAGTTTCTGATAAGGGAATTAGCGCACCTTCAATTTCTTGTGCTTTGTTCTTAGAATGCTTAGTGTAACGGCGCCAAGCAGTTTCAATAAAAGCGACAGGAAGTCCACGGGTATTTTCATCTCCACCTCGTTCTAACACATAATCAAGGTCATGAAAATTACCGTATCTATCTTGCCAAGAAACCTTTTTACTAGTTCGGCAAGCGCGTTTTTTCTGATAATCTAAGTAAAAACCATGTGCCAAAGCTACTTCTTGAAGGGTTTCGCGAATAAACTCTTGGATAAGATTTCCAATAATTTGCCCCCATTTATGTGAATATGATTCTGCCATAAAGCCTTTTTAATTACCCATCAATTACCCATCAATTACCCATCAACCCACAAATAACCCTCACAAAGAGGAACTTGATGCTTACGATTTTTCCATTTAACGTTACGGTCGCGAATCTTTTTAAACTCAAAAGATTTAAATCCTGCACTACAAGCTAATAATCCTAGCCACTCAATAACTGGAATATAAATACCATAAGGGGCAGAATCTCCAATTACAAAACAAATCTTTGCATTTGCTTGACAAACTCTACGCAATGCTATCCAAACTTTAGCCATATCTAAAAAATAGCAAGCAATCATTAAATGATAATTTTTCTTTCCACCATGTAATAATCTTTCTTGAGATAATTTATAGCATACTTCTGTAATCGCTCCTTGAATAGCTTCTAATTCTCTTGATGCTAAAACCTCATCTAAATTAACATTTTTTGATGTTACATGTTGTGAGCATGAACGAATTAAATATTGTCGCGCGGCAGTTTGTAAATCACCCCAACCAGAAATTTCTTGTAAAAAGCACATTTCCAATCGTGTAGCGTCTGCATAATCATAATTATTAGCGTAAGGAGGTGAGGTAATTACTAAATTAAATTTATTATCTGGCACTCCTTGACAGTAGCGCGCGTCTGATTGGATAATCTGCGCTGTTACAGACTTTGCATTTGTGGTAATCATATCAGAGGCAATAGTTTCTGCCATTAAAGTAAATGCTACAATTGGTTCTAAGTAAGATTGTTTACTTTTATTAGGTAAAACGTATTGCCAAGGTGCAGTACCAACATGAGAAACATGGCGAAGGATAGCTACAAGTGTTAACCAAGCTAACTCTGATTGAGGTGAATTATCAGCTAGCTGTAAATAAGCTTTTCGTAATTTATCTAAACATTCTAATGAGGAATCCTTAAAACATTTACGAATTAATTTAGGATAATCTTGCACACAGCCTTGTATGTTATCAGCTACTTTTAGAATATGAAGTATATGCTCTCTATAACTATCAACATCCGTTTTGTATAATAACTTTGCCCTTGCTACACGCACAATAAAAGGATGAGCTTCAACACCGTAACATTGGGCGCCTAATTTTTCAGATACCAATAAAGTTGTTCCAGAACCAGCAAATGGGTCTAAAACTGTAACATTTCCTTGCTTACTAGCTTGAGTAATTAAACTCTCAACCCACATTGCCGAAAATCCTGCACTATACCGAAACCAGCGGTGAACAGGTAACTTCATATTGTCTGCAAATGTTGAGGAAGTGTTTAAAGGAGTTGAAAGCGCTTCACATCCTTCAAGAGGTAATTCTAGCTGTTTAGCCATACAAACAAAGTTATAATAAAGGTGAGTTATAGCATTCCTAACTGCAAAGTGAAAAATTAAATCTCTATGACGAACCACAAAGACACAAAGGACACAAAGGAAGAAAAGGAAGATACATGTTTAAAATTTTACGAATGATTTAGGACTGCTATATAATTTAATGACTTATATCATGTCCGGTAGCGTAACCGTAATAAAATTATCGTAGAGAGCTAATATTATCCCCGTTTAATGCATGTCACATTAAATTATCTCCTCTTATTTCTTTCTTCGTATTCTTTGTAGTTCATTCCTTTTTCCTCTGTGTAGAGACGCGATTAATCGCGTCTCTACTGCCTCTGTGGTAAAAAAATCTGGGAGTAGAAATATTGGCAACGGATAATGAACGAATGTAACGGATGGTTGATTTTGGATAACTAGATTTTGTTTGTAAACAATAACTTATCCGTTACATCCGTTGTATCCGTTGCTAATTAATACCCCAAAATTAATCATAATGAGTAAGGCAGGCGCCTTTTTTCACCAGGGCAAGGCTTGCGCTTGAGCGGAGCGAAGCGATGCCCACCTTACTATTTAATGTAAGAAGCCGACTATTGAACCGACTATTAATAGCACTCCCATACCTAAGCGGTACCAAACGAATATCCAGGTGTTGTGTTTTTCTAAGTAGCGCAGTAGTCCATATATTGCTAAGAAAGCGGAAATACTGGCAGAAGTAAGACCTATACCTAGAACCATCCAACCGTTTGCATCTAAACCAGCTTTGAATAAAGCATGTAATTCTACTGCTCCTGCTAATAGTACTGCTGGTAAACCAAGTAAGAAGGGCTAAACGTGAAACATCCAATAAAAATACTACCTGTTACAAGCCAAGGAAATTTACCTTTACTTTTCTTAATAGAATCATTTTGTTTACTCTCTTGATTGTTTACATCTGTTTGCTCTTTTCCTGTTTCCATGTTTAATCCTCACGCCAATGTAGACTAATTATAGGCTTGTCAAATATTGGCTGTAAGTTCCTTAAAACTTTTTGTATACAGGTAAACATTTAAGAGTTTATCTATACAAGCCTTACCTGACCGGAATGCACCACGAGCTTCCAATCGAATAAAAGAGCTTATAATGCTTATTTTTGCGTAGTCACTGACGACCTTACCCAAGCCAAAAGAAGGTGCAAGATGTGAGTTACCAAGAATTTGACTAACTAGATTGTGGATTATTTTTGCGAAAATAACTATAAATAATTCGCAAGTTTTTTTAATCTTGTTACGCAGTATAGAATACTACATAAAATTTTGTATATTGGGATGAAAAATATAATTTTTTGCGACTTTGACGGTACGATAACGGCACAAGAAACTTTTGTTGCAGTCCTGAAGCAATTTGCACCCGAACTTGCAGGAGAGTTAATTCCCCAAATGTATGCTTTGAAAGTAACATTACGTGATGGTGTACGCCGCATACTAGAATCAATACCATCATCACGTTTGCCCGAAATTATCGAGTTTACTCGGCGCCAACCAATGCGTGCAGGACTTCCAGAGTTATTAGATTTTCTTCAAGATAGCTCAGTACCGTTTGTGGTTGTTTCAGGTGGGTTACGTTCGATGGTAGAAGTTGTATTAGATTCTTTAGTAAAACATACCCACGCGATTTATGCCATAGATATAGATACGAGTGGTTCGCATTTTCGCGTTGTATCACCATATGAAGGTGAAACTGAGTTAGTTGATAAAGTCAAAGTTATGGATTTATACGACGCAGCGAATATTAAAATAGCGATTGGTGATTCTGTCACCGATTTAAACATGGCTTTAACGGCGCCAGTGGTATTTGCTCGTGACCGTTTAGCTAAATATCTTGACGAACGGAACAAACCTTATATTGCTTGGAATGATTTTTTTGATATTCGTACTGCTTTAATACAATTGTGGAACACTTAAGATGAAGCAAGAATTACTTGAGACGGTTAGTATTAATTATGACCCTCGTCCTGAACTTATCGGCGCCGCCAGTTATTTCCACGCACAAGGTTGGATGCTAGGTACAGCAGGTAATTTATCAGCAAAAATGCCCGATAACAGCTTTTGGATTACTGCAAGTGGAAAGTCTAAAGGAAAACTAACTCATGACGATTTTGTGCGTGTTTATTCTGATGGAAGTGTAGAGGCACCTAGAACTGCATCTATTAAGCCATCAGCAGAAACTTCTATTCACTCATGCATTTACGAACTGTTTCCCGAAGCACAAGCTTGCTACCACGTGCATTCAGTCGATGCTAATTTAGTATCGCACTTTGTTGATGGTGATGAATTACCATTGCCACCTTTAGAAATGATTAAGGGTTTGGGTGTCTGGGAAGAAAATCCTAATTGCATTATGCCTTTATTCGATAACCACTTCAAGGTTCCACAAATAGCAGATGATATCAAAACCCGCTTTTTAGCACAAAAACCTCAAATACCTGCTTTACTAATTCGTAACCACGGTGTTACAGTCTGGGCAAACTCGCTTGAAACCGCGCGTAACTATATTGAGATTACAGAGTTTGTATTTCGTTATATAGTCGCAGCAAAAAAAGCTGGAATTTAGATTAACTACCATTTATGACTCTTCGCGTTGTTGCCCGTGTTGTCACGTTACCTGGCAAGGAAAATGAATTTAAAGCTTTGGCATTACCTCACATCTTGCATATTCGATTGGGAACGTAAGGTGGGCAGTGCCCACCCTACGCAAAAATAAGGTTTACAAGCTTTTGAATTCTCAATAAGCAACTGCTTTGAATTTACACTTTCAAGCACCACATTTTTTAGAAGCTGCTGGAAAGCTTGATGGTTTGGTTGCTATGGCGCCTGACATTCGTCGTTATGAGTTAATAGTTTAAGTATATATACTGTATGCTTATTTATAATTTGAGCAACCCTGTTGTTACAAGATTGCTCAAAGTCTTTCGGTATATAGTTTGGCTTTAGAAGGTTCGCGATATATTTCATTTTATAAAATATAAATATTTAAATAAGCTTCAGTGAAAATACTAAATTATTGATTTTGTTCGTAACATCGTCCGAAAATATACTGGAAGTGCAAAAATAAGTAGAGCATTCATGGTTCCAAATTTTACCAAAATCACCCGTTATGGTGATGAATTGGCAAGATATTTAATGAAATAATCATTTTGCTTAATTTCTCTTTAATAGGGCATATGTTCTATGCGGTATAGTACAGTTGGTGCCTTGGTTAGTATAGTATCTACACTTGCAAGTGCGGCTCCAGCACTTGGCGCCGAACGTATTGCTTTTTATTATCCTCCATTTGGGGAGTTCACGATTTCTACTGATGACATCGAGACTTATGCTAAGTCTGGTAGGGTGACAGATGATTTTGCTTTTTACATCAACCGTGTTCCCTCTGCACAACGCGCGCAATTTCAACAATTGCTTAATACCCGTTTTAAATTAAGTGCAACTTTAGTATCACAAGTTACTTATTCGCAGTTGGGTAAGAGTTTAGTGGAACGGTTGTCTGAGTTGATAACGACGGAAACCGGAAAAGGTAGCTTTTATGCGCTGCGTGCATCGTTGATATTATCTGCGACCGACCCTCAAGGATTAAATATCGTTGATGTAATTCGTCGCTATCCGTCAGACACAATTCGTTTAAACTTGACTGAAGGACAAGAAATCCTTTCTAATTTATCTGAGTTACTAAGAAGAAGGGATATTGTTGTTGGCGGTCTTAAAGAAATAGCTTCTTCTGAAGCAATAAATCAAAATACTGATTTTTCACAACAAGCAGATTTGCGAGTACCAGGGAGTTTTGCCTTTAGAAAAAAATCTTTGGAATTGAATGATATTTCTCGTAGTCGCGCTTTCCCTGTGGATGTGTATTTACCGCAACCTAAAACAGGTGCTGCATCAACCTCGATTAAACCACCATTTTCATTAATTGTGATTTCCCACGGTGTAGCTGAAGACCGCGAAACATATGCTTATGCAGCAGAGCATCTTGCTTCCTACGGTTTTGCTGTCGCAGTTCTCGAACACCCAGGTAGTGATGCTACAAAAATTCGCCAATTCTTCGCAGGTTTAGCAAGTCCACCCGAAGCGCGCGAGTTAATCAACCGTCCTTTAGATATTAAGTTTTTACTTGACTCCCTGCAAAATTCTAATGATTCAGAAATTAAGGGGCAACTTAATCTAGAGGAAGTTGGCGTAATTGGACACTCCTATGGTGGTTATACAGCATTAACATTAGCTGGAGCAACAATCGATGCAAACTCTGTTTTTAGACAATGTAATCCGAATAATTCCTTAAATTTATCAGTATTTTTACAGTGTAGAGCCAATGAGCTACTACGGCAACGAGTACCAATTCCGCCATTCCAAGACGCGCGTGTGAAAGCAGTAATGGTTTTAAATCCTTTAGGTAGTGTTGTACTGAATCAAAAAGGATTTAGCAGAATTCAAATTCCAATAATGTTTATAAGTGGTAGCCAAGATGTAATTACGCCAGCAGTTCCCGAACAGGTAATTCCTTTCACTTGGGTAGCATCGCAAAATAAGTATTTAGCATTAATAGAGAATGGGACTCATTTTTCAACTTCCGAGAAATTAGATACTTCTAATAATGTTCTACCAGTACCTAGAGCTTTGATTGGACCTAACCCTGCTATTGCCAAAATGTATGTTAAAGCATTAAGCGTTGCATTCTTTCAAACTCATTTATTAAACCAGCAGCAGTACAGTCCATATTTGAGTGCAGCTTATGCTCGATATATCACTAGGGCGCCACTGAATATAGATTTAGTGCAGTCATTAACAAGTCAGCAACTCGAAAAAATCTTCGGGAATGATTAAACTGGAGATCCCCCTAACCCCCCGCGCTCTCAGGCTACCGTGTACACACAAGTTTTTCAAAGTTATCTTTCTTCCCTTTCTTCCCTTTCTTCTCTTCCTTTGTGCCCTTTGTGACATGCAGTGGTTTATTCCTTTAAGGAACCACGAAGACACAAAGGAGCCACTGCCGTGGGCGGCTGCGCCGACTTGAGGCAAGTGGCGTGGCACAAAGAGGGGAATATAAAAATGATTATCAAAGATGTGTGTACACCGCAGGCATGGAAGGGGTAGCCAACCTACAGCACTCAAACTTTACTCAGCACTCAGAACTCAGCACTTTCTACTGTACTGTCCACCATGCGAGTGCATAGGGTTGTTTTGCTTCGTTTACTTGTTTTGTATATTGAACGCGAATTTTGTATTTACCAGCAGTTGGAACTGGGCAAAATATATGTTCAACGCTGTCAACTTCGCTAACTGAGGAACATGCTATAGAGGTGGAACCGTTGGGAGTATCTTGGACTAGGTATAAATTGAGATTGTTTAAACCTCGGTCGCGAAAGTTTTCTCCTTCTTCGTACACCTGATTATTATTTTTGTCTTGGAGTTCAACTAATCTATCCCAACTTAAGCTTAGAGAAACAAAACTATTTGCTTTGAGTGGTTTTGCAAGTTGATAATCTACGCTTGTATTCGCTGTGATTGTATTATAATCCCACCCTAAAGCTGGTACAGGTTGGTTTGGTTGCCACTGTCCGGCGCCAAATTGTTGTAAAGCGCGCGCTGCGTTTAAATGTCCGGCGCCCATTTGAGCATGAAGTGGTATTTTCGGGTCTTTATAAGCGTCAGAAGCAAGCCAGTCAAGGTTCTGCTTGTCAATTATCGTTCGAGTCATGCCTAAGCGTAAACCATCGCCATTGTCTTTTATTTTATCGGCTGAGTTAAGTAAAATTGCTTTCATAACTTCGTGACGACGTGAAGCTATACTCCAATTGGGCTGCTTTTTTAGTATCTGTCTATCACCAAACTCTTGGAGTAAAGCTACAGTTCCTGTTACGTGAGGCGCCGCAAAACTAGTACCTGTAACTTTATTTATCTTGCCATCAGGGTTTAACATCCGAATATTACTGCCAGGAGCAAGAATACCTACTGAACGACGAACCCCAATATTAATTTCTTTACCAGCTAACCGAGCCGCCGCACCTTCCGGCACCGCAGCTAAGTTAGAAACGTCAACTTTTGTAAATATATCAGCGCGACGCGAGGAAAACGCCACGTTTAGTCCATTGAAGTTATCGGTGGGAATGGGAATACCACCTTTACCTTGATTTCCTGCAATAATATATAGCGAATTATGAACTCTCGAAGACCAGTCAATACACATCGTTAATAAAGCGTTGCCATCGAGAACAGGGTCGGGACGCGGGTCGCGATTAAGTGGTTCACCAAAGCTAAAATTAATCGCGCGCACGTCACCACCATTTTGTGATGCAATATGCTGCGCTGACAAACATTCTTCGGGTTGACCCTGAACTTTTGTCGAACCAACTGCTGAAGAATAAAGTCGTGCGTCTGGTGCAACCCCTGGAAAAGCTTTGTCGTTACTTATCATCACACCCGCAACATTGTGTGCGTGCGGGTCAACACCACTGTTCGACTTTGCCGGAATGTTTCGTAAGAATACAGCAATCGGTGATAATGCGCGATTATTTGAAACTGTTTTATCGACTCCAAACTTTCCTGGGCGCCCAATTTCGACTTGACCAATAGCGATTTTATGCCCTGTTAAATTATAAGGAGCTTTGTGCAACTTCAGCGCATCAATTCCAAAACTATCCATTGAACTACTAAATTTAATAGCTAGAACTGGTGTACTTAATAAAGCCGCACTCAATCCCCAAAATATCCAGGTTTGTTTTTTCGCCATCGTCATTATCTTTAAAAAAGGTAAATAATTGTAAACGGTTAATGTAGGATGAAATTAGATAGATGAGCCGCTGCTCATATTTTGTTACAATGCATACAGAATTTCAAGCAACTATTAAGCGCTAGCCATGACTTATAAGCCATCCGACAAGCCCATTGTAATAGCTCCGTCTATATTATCAGCAGATTTCAGCCGTTTAGGAGAAGAAGTTCGTGCCGTAGATGAGGCAGGAGCTGATTGGATTCATGTTGATGTAATGGACGGACGCTTTGTTCCAAATATAACCATTGGTCCGCTGATAGTTGAGGCAATTCGTCCAGTTACCAAAAAACCACTCGATGTCCACTTGATGATTGTAGAGCCAGAAAAATACGTGGCAGATTTTGCCAAAGCTGGCGCCGACCATATCACGGTACATTGTGAGCATAATGCTTCTCCGCACCTGCACCGTACTCTTGGCTTAATTAAAGAGCATGGCAAAAAGGCTGGTGTCGTTCTCAATCCTTCAACTCCGTTGGATTTAATTGAGTACGTATTAGATATTGTCGATTTAGTATTAATTATGAGCGTTAACCCTGGTTTTGGGGGTCAAAGCTTTATTCCTGGGATGGTGCCTAAAATTCGCAAGTTGCGCGAAATGTGTGACGAACGTGGTTTAGACCCTTGGATTGAAGTGGATGGTGGTTTAAAAGCGAATAATACTTGGCAAGTTTTAGAAGCAGGCGCCAACGCAATTGTCGCAGGTTCAGCAGTATATAATGCTTCTGACTATGCACAAGCAATCGAAGCTATCCGTAACAGCAAACGTCCCGCTCCAGAATTAGCGAAGGTTTAAGAAATAAAAATCCTTGCTATTAAACCTCCGGTTTAGGCAGATTGTGTAGAGACGCGAAATTTCGCGTCTCTACATTTTGGTATTTTTTACAATTCCGCACGCACGTTGCTATAGATATAATAGATATATACTTTATTTATCCTTCGTCACAGGTTATTATATATATTAATTAAATTAATGTATTTGCGGATGAAATTCCTGCCAACTTTTACATGCGTCAGGAATCTAAGTCTCAATAGCAGATTTATGTAAATGAATTTATAAAATAGTAAATGCGTTTTAAATCACTATTTTATTAAACAAAATTGGTTTTAATTAATTATATTGTAAAGTTTCAGGTACGATAGAAATGACAAATAATATTCCAACTATTTTAGCGTCTGATTTTGACGGTGTTATTTGTGACGGTATGGTTGAGTACTTTGAGGTCGCTTGGCGAACTTATTGCCAAATATGGGCGCCGACGAAGCCTATAGCATCCGATGAGTACGCAGCGAGATTTTATAGTCTGCGACCTGTAATAGAAACAGGTTGGGAAATGCCTGTCTTAATTAAAGCAATAGTAGAAGGTATATCTGAAGACAATATATTAAAAGATTGGGCAAATATTACTAAGAAAATTTTAGCTAACGACAATCTTCAGTCATCAGAAGTTGCACATAAACTTGACACATTACGCGATGAATGGATTGAGAATGATTTAGAAGATTGGATGAGTTTACACAGATTTTATCCTGGGGTAGCAGACAAAATTAGAAATATTATCTCAAGTGGCATTAAAATATATATTGTCACAACAAAAGAAGGTAGATTTGCTCACAAACTTTTAGAAAAAGAAGGAATTGAATTACCGCGCGAAGTTATATTTGGAAAAGAAGCCAAGCGTCCTAAATACGAAATATTAAGAGAGTTAAAAGCAAATGCGACCGAAGCAAATATTTGGTTTATCGAAGACCGTCTCAACACATTACAATTAGTTAAGAAACAAAGTGACTTAGATGATGTTACCCTGTTTCTAGCTGACTGGGGCTACAATACACCATCCGAACGATTGATTGCTCATAACGACGCGCGTATACATTTGTTATCATTAGCGCAATACTCACAAGATTTTTCAAAATGGGTTTAAGAAAGTGCTGAGTGCGCTCGTGATGAGTGCGCTCGTGATGAGTGCTTAGTGCTGAGTAGTTGTAGGGTGGGCATTGCCCACCGATGCGAGTTAAGAGTTGTACTTTTAACTCATGGCTTATAATTGCACAATAACCTCTTACAAATATAATGGAATATGAGATATTCTAAACCACTCTTAACAGAAGCTATTCTTGATATAACAGACATTTCTGAGTTTGAGGATAGAATTGAAGAAATTAGAGATGCGCTAATTGAAGGTCATACAGCTTTATCAAAAGAAGATATTAAAGTATTACATTACTGCATAGCAAAGCTTGATTTATTTAGTCTACAAGCCATTGCGAGACTTATCGGACCTCTTTTAGAAATGAATCTTTATTCACAAGATGCAGCTTCAATACTTAAAACTTTATTAAAAAATCCTGAACCCGAAGTTAGATATGCTGCTTTAGAGGCAATTAGTTATGCTTTAGGTGATGTGAAAATAGCTGAAGAAGTACTTGCAGAAGCCAAGGATTTGCTTAAAAATGAAGAAAGTGCATTTGTACGTGAATACTTGGAGTCATTATAAGGTGTGAGCGCAATCTGTTATTACAGGGGTGTAAAAAGTCTTGCCATGTGGAAAGCAGGGATACAGCAGCAAGCTGTTCCATCTCCTGACCACGCAACTAGATATTTAAGAGATATTAAGGAGGGAAAAGGATTTCCTTCTTTGTGGCTAGCATCATCTCCTGAAGATTTAGAGAAAATCGCGTTAGGGATGCTGTTGCGAAAAGGACATCTTGATAGCGTAAACTTAATTGGTTTTAATGAGCTTTGCTTCAGTAATGTTGGGATAAAGGTGAACCAAGTAGAGGATACTAATTTCCCAGTCCCGACAGTTGGTAATTTACACTATGAGCTATGTACATCGAATGATGCTGAATTAATAGCTGCAATTGAATTATTTTTGAAAGGGAATGGTTGTTTTCAAGAATTTGTTAAATCTCAACCCGATAAGAACAATATGCGTAAAATAGCAGCAAGATACATAAACGAGGTAAGTGAGCAGTATCAAGCAAAGGCTGAAGAATGGGCTAAACAGTACTTGTAATAGCTAGGTGAATTTAAAACTTTGATTTAGAATTATTAACAAAAACGTATCTGTATATAAGTTTATCGTATATAATACCTGATATAATTATCACTTTTATAACTTCTAAATTAAACTCAGAACTTTTACAGACCGAATATATTCTATCTTTACACTCAGCACTCAGCACTCAGCACTTTTTACTTATTTCTATGCTTGACTTAACAAAACTCGCGCGTCAAATTCAAGGTTTGAGTCAGCATCTGACGCAAGAAGCTGCTGCAAGCCAAAAGCGTCTAGAATTAGCGTCTAAATATTTAGTTGATGCTTTCGCGCGTCAAGATGAGCTTGTCGATAAACAAGATAAGTGGAAAGAGCGAATTGTCTTTGCCAATGCTACTCCTATTGAACCGCTCAGTACGCGCGTTGATATTCCAGTTCCACCGAAGGTTCATACTGTTATTGCTACTGATGGTTCGCAGATAGCACCGAATCATCACGAAATAGCTTATTGTTATCTCCTTAATATTGGAAGAGTTGTTTTACACTACGGACAAAATAAGCATCCACTTCTCGATAGTTTGCCGGAAGTATTTTACCGTCCTGAAGATTTGTATGCTTCGCGTAAATGGGGAATACGTACCGAAGAATGGATGAGTTTCCGTCGTACTGCTTCGGAAGCGACAGTTTTGGCAGAGTTAGCTTGCGGTGTTGTAAATACACAAACTCCCCTTTTAAATCATCAGCTGAATCCGCGCGTTCCAACTCTCGCAATGGTAGATGGTTCGCTCATTTACTGGTTCCTCGAACAGCTACCTTTAGAAGCGCGCGAACATATTTTACCCCCAATATTAGAAGCGTGGAACCAAATGAAGGAAGCACGGGCGCCTTTGATGGGTTATCTTAGCGCTTCGCGTAACGTTGAGGGAGTGAACTTTTTACGTTTGCTTGCTTGTACTCATCCCGTACCAGATTGTGCTAGTTTTTGCCCGAACCAAAACGATAAAGTTCCATGTAAAGTATTTGACCCGTTGCGCGATAGCACCCTTTGGGCAACACAACTTCAACCTGGACAGCGCGGACCCTTGTGGCGTAGTAATGCTCGGATTCTCGATTTGTACCAAGACCAGCAAATTTATTTTTGTTACGTTCATGTTGGTACTGAGATTGCGCGTATAGAAGTACCGAGATGGGTTGCGGAAGATACGCAATTATTTGATGAATCGTTAGGTTTGATGCTAGCTCAGGTGCAAAAAGGTTACGGTTATCCTGTAGCTATTGCAGAAGCACACAACCAAGCTGTCGTTAAAGGTGGTGATAAAGCTCGCTTTTTCTCGGTTTTAGAACGGCAAATGATTAAAGCTGGGTTAAGAAATGTGGGTACTTCTTACAAAGAAGCTCGGAAGCGGGGAAGTATTGCTTAATGTAATTTTGATCCCCCTTCTTGTTCCCCCCTTATCAAGGCTATGGTGTACACACATCTCTATAATCCTTCTTGTATTTCCTCTTTGTGCCCTTTGTGTCTTTGTGGTTCCTTATAAAGATAAACCACAAAGGCACGAAGGACACAAAGGAAGAGAAGAAAGGAAGAAAAGATGACTTTGAGAAACTTGTGTGTACACAGTAGCCTCCTGAGCGCGGGGTAGTGGGGGGATCATCATAATTTATAATTTTTTGCTATATATAATCATTATCATAATCATAATTCCTTATTTCCACGGTGGATTTAATATAATTTTTAGCTTAGGCTACTTAGAAACCACTGTAGACCAATCATCGATAGTTAATTAAATTAAATGAGAATTCTGCTTGTTGACGATGATGAAATATTTTCCGAACTGCTTAAAGCTAATTTAGTCGAGCAGAATTATGTTGTTGACGTGGCAGAGGATGGAATAGAAGGTTGGGATTATATCGAAGCTAGTAATTATGATTTGATTGTTTTAGATGTAATGTTACCAAAACTTGATGGTATTAGCTTTTGTCGCAAGCTGCGTGCGAAGGGTTTAGATGTTCCGGTGCTGCTTTTAACTGCTAGGGGTGTTAGCGATGATAAGATAGTGGGTCTTGATGCTGGCGCCGATGATTATGCGGTAAAGTCGATATCGCTGCCAGAACTCGAAGCACGCATCCGCGCGTTGTTGCGTCGTAAAACGATGACTGCTTCTTTAGTATTAACATGGGGAGATTTGCAGTTAGACCCAAGTTTATGTGAAGTTAAATTTGGCGAAATCTTACTTAATTTAACTGCAAAAGAATATGGCTTACTTGAATTGTTCATGCAGAGTAGTCAAAAAATTCATAGTCAAACGAATATTCTAAGTAAATTATGGTCGTTGGAAGATGAACCACCAGGCCCAGAGACTGTTAGGGCACTTATTAAACGGTTGCGACAAAAACTCAAACCTGTCGGCGCCTCCGATTTAATAGAAACTGTATATGGAATGGGGTATCGTCTTAACCCAGCTTTTCAAAAACCGCTTCCTAATAAAATTAATATACCAATCGCATCAATTGACACATCAAATCAACAACACCAAACAAGTAAGACGCTCAATAGTAATATACAAAACAAGCAAAGTGAAGAACATAAGTCAAACCTTCTTGACGTTGACGTGTTAAAACGCGCGCTTCAAGATAATGTCACGCTTCCTCATATAGAAACTCACAAATTAGTTGATTTATCGAAAAAACCTGAAGCAAAGGTAATGGTGGTAGATGACGACAAACTTGTCTCGCGTCTGGTGCGAACTTTGTTAGAACCTTGGGGATTACAAGTTACTATTCTTGATAACCCACAGCAGCTTTGGGAAGAATTAGATGCTGTAATACCAGACTTGCTAATTCTCGATGTGCAAATGCCCGATGTAGATGGGATTGAATTGTGTAAAATTATACGTAATAATTCTAAATGGGCATGGTTGCCAATTTTATTTTTAACCGGACAGCGCGACGCTCTAACAATTCAAAATGTATTTGCAGCAGGAGGTGATGATTATGTAAGTAAACCTGTGGTAGCACCAGAGTTAATAACCCGTATTTTTAATCGTTTAGAGCGCGTGCGTTTACTGCGTGAGCAAGCAGAAATAGATACTTTAACAGGTTTACCCAACCGTCACCGTTCGAGTCAAGATATAGATAAGTTTATATATTTAGCTTCGCAGTATCAACAGCCGTTTTGTATGGCAGTAGTAACGTTAGATAAATTATCCCAAATTAATCGCGATTATGGACATCGGCTTGGGGATCAAATGTTACGTAAGCTAGCTCAACTTTTACGTCAAGAACTGCGGAATGAAGATGTTGTTTCACGTTGGAACGGCGCCGAGTTTATTATTGGAATGTACGGATTGAGTCGGGGTGAGGGTATAGACTGGTTAGCTCTTGTGTTGGAATCATTGCGACAAATCGAATTTTCTGTTTCTGATATTGAAGAAAATAATATAGATATAAGCGCTACTTTTAGTGCTGGTGTAGCACAGTATCCTGAAGACGGTAAAGACATCCAATCTCTTTACAAACAAGCTGTATCAGTTCTGGAGCAAGCTAAAGTATCGGGATACCGCGTATTACCTGCTACGTGGCAACCGTTAAAGACACATCCACTTCCATTATTAGACGTTATTTTACTGCATCGTGACTCTGAATTTGCTCATAAAATAATGGGCGCCCTTGAAATTAGAGGTTATCATGCCCATTGGTTACAAGATGGGCAACGGGCGCTGTCACTTGCAGGAAATAGCCCTAGTTTATACGGTAAAGTTATTTTATTAGAGGATGATCTGCCCAATGTAAATGGTCTAGATTTACTCAAAGAATTTAAACGTTGTAAAGTTATGCAACGTACAAAGGTGTTATGGTTAGCTACTCAAACGCACTATGTCGAAACAGCGTTGAAATTGGGATGTTTCGATTATATTAATGTTCCTTGCAATGTTTCCGCTTTTATGCATAGGTTGCGCCATTTGTTGTAGGGTGGGCATTGCCCACCTTACTTTTATGTATATTTTTGGCGTTCAGATAATAGTGCGATTTGCACTTGTTGATATTCTGCTTCGATTTTATTGAGTTTTTCTTCGATTCCTATTAAGGTTTCGGGCGCTGCTATTTCTTCTACTTGTTTACACAATTCTCCAAGATAAGTTGCTCCTAATGTTGCGCTGGTAGACCCGAGGGTGTGCGATAGTCTTTGCAGGTTTTTAAGATTGGTTTGTAAATGTGCTTCTTGGATGCCTTGCAGTAATTTAGGAGCATCATCGAGATATAAGTCTATTATTTCTACAACGAATTTTTTAGCGTTGATTGTTGAGTTAAAATTAGCTATGTTAAGAATTTCTTGCAAAGCTTTTGAGTCAATACAATAATGAGTATTTGAGTTATAAATTGGAATATCTAATTGTCGGCATTTTTTTAAAGCTTCGACGAGTTCACCAATCCGAATAGGTTTGCTAAGATAGTCATCAATTCCTAATCCTAAACAGCGCTCGCGTTGTTCCCACATTGTGCTAGCTGTTAGTGCGATAATTGCTGGACGTTGCACGGGCGCCCATTCTTGTTGGATATGTTTTGCTGCGGTTAAACCGTCCATTTCTGGCATTTGCATATCCATTAAGACAACATCATAAGGTTCAGTACGCAATACATTAAGTGCCTCTAAACCATTATTTGCAACTGCTGGCTCATAACCCATACGCTGTAACATCAACTTTATCATCCTCTGATTGATGGCATGGTCTTCAACCAACAATATTTTTAACGGGTGTTCTTGAGCTATTAAATCTATTTTTGCATCACTTATAATATCTAAATCTTGAACTGTCAGCGGTTCTGCACCTCGGCAAACAGTACTAGCAATATCTTCAGGAATTGCCTCTACCTCTATCGTGAAGTAAAAAGTACTGCCTTTATCTTTTTCACTCTCCACCCAAATTGTACCACCCATCAACTCACATAATTGTTTGCAAATAGCTAGCCCTAAACCAGTACCTCCATATTGTCGTGTAATCGATGAGTTGACTTGACTGAATACTTTAAACAAACGTTCTTTTTGGGCTGCTTCAATTCCAACTCCTGTATCTTTAACACTAACTTGTAGTATAATTGTATTTGATTTAGTTTCAGTATTGCTAGTTGTTATAGGATTAACACAAACTTCAATACTGCCAGTATTGGTAAATTTGATAGCGTTGCTGATTAAGTTGACTAAAATTTGCCGCACGCGCGTAACATCACCAACTACCATTTTGGGAGTATCGGAAGTATCAACAAACCTCAATTTTAAAGCTTTTTCTTTTGCAGAAGGCGCCAGTAAATTAATTGCTTCATCAATGCAACGTCTAACTTCAAAGGGTTGTGCTTCTAACTCTAGTTTTCCAGCTTCAATTTTAGAAAAATCAAGAATATCGTTGATGATTTTATGCAGTGCAATGCCACTAGTATAAATAGTTTCAACAAAATCACGTTGTTCTGAAGTCATTTTAGTATTCAATAACAGAGTTGCCATTCCAGTCACCGATGTAATTGGTGTCCGAATTTCATGGCTAATCATTGCCATAAATTGCTGTTTGGCAAGTTCTGCTGATTTGCGTTCACTCATATCGCGAACAATATAAACGTAACCTTGAAAATGCTCAATATCAGTTTGCAGCATCGAACAAGAAACAGCAACAGGAATAGTTTTACCGCTTTTCGTTCTTACGCTAGCTTCGACTTCACTTTCTTCAGCAGCTTCAATTCCTTTAAAAAGCGTTGATATCTGTCTACCAATTATTTCGGTTTCTTCATATTCTAAAAGAACAAGAGTAGCAGGATTAATTCTTTTAATGTTTCCTGATGGTGTTGTTGTAATCATTGCATCAGACATCGAAGTTAAAATTTGCTCGATATACTGTTTTGATGCGGTAAGATTACGTAATAGTAAATTCGCTTGATTGGCACTTTGCATCAGTGATTGTTCCATCACCATCCGCTCTGTTGAATCTACAATCAAAATCATTAATTCTTTTTGCTCAGAGTTGGCTTTAATATTTTTAATAATATGTATATCTATATATAATGGTGATAAATCATCAAACGAACGGCTTACTCCGTCAATATTAAAATGATTTTGTGTACCTTGTAATATATCATTTAAAATTTCTTCAGTCCCCGTTAACTCAGGAAAACTAATTCTGATATCGCTACCTTGCTTAACTTGATTTGGATTATCTGAAAAATGCTTTACGTTTGATGACGCTTCTACAATTTTATAGTTTTCACAGATAGTCAAATATTCAATTAAATTGACGAAAAATAGATTACTCAGTAATGTATTCATGTGATTTTTTAGTAAATTTTAGATAAACTAGTTTTATTTGATTAATTTAGTGACTATAGTATTAAACTAATGAATGAGCCAATAACTGAAACATTTCATCAACATTTTTTCCTGTTTTTGCAGAAGTAAGATATGTAGATAACACATGATTTTGATTATCAAACTGATACATTTGCCTAATTTTTTCTAGATATTCAGCTTCGATTAAGTCGGATTTGTTCAGCGCTACAACTATAGATGCTTGAGGATTTACTAAAAGAAAGTTTTGGATATGCTCACTGATATTTGTAAGCGTTTCTTGTTGAGTTACATCGGCAACAATAATGGCGCCTTTTGCACCTTGAAAATATGTAGGAGCAATCGACTTGAATTTATTACTACCTTCAATATCCCATATTAATAGCTGTAACTCTTTTTGCTGTGAATCTATGTCTATTAAATCTACTGCCTTACGTGATATTTTTACTCCAACCGTAGATAAATATTTATCGCTAAACTGCCTATCTACGAATCGTCGAATTAAACTAGTTTTACCAACTGCAAAATCACCAACTAAACATATTTTTTTAGATATTGTTGACATAATAATACTAATACTAAATTTCTGGCTCTAATAATACACAACGTTTTTGCCATTCCGGATTCTGGCTATCAACCCCCGGTGGTAAATTTGTTTTACCAGCAGTCTCCAAACGCACGCTGTCGATACCTAGATTAATTAACGCTCCTTTAACAGCTTGCGCGCGCTTTAATGCTAGCGTTTGTGAATCTTTTGTAGACGACGGAGAATAACTATAACCAGTTATTTTCAAACGCTTAACTGGATATTGAATCAAAAAAGACTTAACTTGCTCTACTTTTGAACTCAAATCTGCTGTAATTAACGCCCCAGAATTGGAATTAAAGTAAAATCTAATACCAATTTTGCGTGGTGGTACTTCTATTGCGCTTGAAACAAGCTTGACACCTGGAATTTTTTCAAACGTATTTGTAATCATTGTAACATCTAAGCTGTTTCTGACACTGCCTTGAATCGAAACTCGACCATCGATGTATTGAGTTGAAATAGCTGTTCCTTTAATTTGATTGAAAACTTCGGTGACTCGTTTGACTTCAGACGCAGCGATTACGGGGTCTGCTGGTACTTCGACTGCTAAAATTTGATTATCTATTGACCAAGAACGAGCAGCAGTAGCAGCAATTTGTGCAGCTTTTTGGCTTAAAGGTTGATTTGGTACTCGTCCAGTTAGCTTGAGTTTGCCATGATTTTCCTTGACATATATACGATATACTGCTAATTCGGGCGCCGAAGCTAAAGCGGATTCGGTTTTATCTTCAACGCTGCGAATTACTTCAGTATGATATTTCCAAATGCTAAAAGGGATAAAAATGGCGCCAAGTATACCAAAGGTAAGTAAAATTAGCGGTGATGGCTTATTTTTATGACTCTGACTTGTATCTACTTCATTAGTATTATCTCTTAATATTTCTAAGGCGAGATTAATTTGTAATGGTACTGTTGCAGAGTCTCCATCAAAGTGTTCAATTATATCTCCATGTTCTCTAACGATTTCGATAAGAGTTTGTCGCATTTTAAAAATAAATTTTTTTGAGGGATCACCTTTGACAACAATAGCTAAATAGCAGTAACCTGCTACTTCTAAAATAATTTTGTCAGTACCATACTCGATAGCATCTAATTCAGAAGTGGTGCCAGATTTAATAATACAGTCGTTTGCAAAACTACGAATAGCGGTTAACATTCCAGCAACCATTTCTGATTCAATTTGAGCAGACGGATGTTGAATATCCGAGATAATTAAACCCGATGTTTTGTGAATTAAAAAAATAGCTTGAACAGTAAAATTTATTGACTGTCTAAATATTAATTCGGCTTCCGAAATTCCTTGTAGTTTAGCACTAATTTTACGTTGAATACCTTTGAGACTAAGACTATCCTCTATTTGTTGATTAATCGCGCGGATAGTTTCTGCCATGTATTTAGAAATTGTGCTACCAATAATAGGATAAAGAGCATCTACAACAGTATCCTGCTCAATTTCAATTTGTTTTTTTATTGCTCGTCCAATTGTAGGAGCAAGAGCTTCACTTACTTCTTGGGGTGCGTTATGAATTTGTTGAGAAATAGCTTCAGGAATAACAGGAGCTAAAGCGGAACCCATACTAATTTTGTCTTGCCCAGCACGATTTTGAATCACTTCATCGATAATTGGAGCAATTACTTTTACTATATCTTCTTTAGACTCACCGATTTTAAGTCTTAATATTTCGTGAATACAAGGTACAATTAACTCAATTAAAGCATTGTGGTCATAGATTTGATGTTCTAACTTGCTAAGACTATTGTTAAGTTTGTTTGTAATAAGTTGCAAATCTGTTAACTCTGGTCCAACTAAGATGTTTTGTAATTGTTCAAACGCAGCAAGAGTAGTGTCTGTGTTATCTGAAAAACCTAACCCCCCAACAGAGTTCCCTTCAAGGGAAGGGGGAGTTGGATTTAGAGAAGGGTTATGAGCTTGAGTTTCTACGACAGCGTACTTTACATCAGTGAATAATTTCAGCTCATTGCTCGAATCGATTGAAGATTCTGTTAATTCAATGAAATTATCCACTTTTAAGTTAGCCTTAGTTGGCTGATTTAATATTTCTTCATATTCAATTGTTGTTATTTCTTGATAATTTAAAGTGTCAGTCTCAGGTAAGTTGATGATATTAAGGTCTGCAAGGAGATCTATTAATCCCCCTAGTAGCGCTTCGTCGTTTGAAGTCAATATAGTACTATATTGAGTACTATTAGTCTGAGATTTACTATTGAAATTACCCACCTGAGTCATGACACCTAAATACCATTTAATAACACTGGGGCAGATGCTCCCATCATCAACTGTTAATTAATCAAGTCCGCGCGCACTATTTTTAAACATGTACTAAGCATGTATTAAACATGAATTTCCGCAGTCGAACCATTACCGTTACCGTACTTTAGTGCTTTAGAGGTACTTGAGTCAATAAATGGCAGTGACTTATAACCGTTGTCATCTCCTGCTTCACGTAGCTTGGGGATAAACTCGGTTCCTTTAATTCGCATTCCTAGGGCAAATAAGGTTTCGGCAATGTCTTCTTTAGAAACTTTGTCTTCTGTTAATGCACCAAAGCGTTCCTCCAGTTCTCGTAAAACTAAGTCACGTAATAGGGCAATGTCCGAATGCAGTTTACCTTTAGTTTGAAGCAACTCTTCACGTATCGAATTGGTTTGAGTATCCAATTCTTCGTCCAGAGCTTGAAAACTGCTGGAAAACTTACGATTTAGTCTATCAAGCTGCTGTCGCAAATCGGCAGCTTCTTCTTGCGTCGTTGAGCTAAGTGTTTTAAGCTTTTTATCCATTATTTCTGTAGCTGCTTTTAGCTCGGCTGAAAAATTTGTCTTGAGTTGCTCGAATTGAGCGCGCATTTCTTGCTGTATTAAAGAAATATCTTTTTCAACTTTGTTAAAACGGTTATCATAATCGCGAATTTGGGTACCAAAAATAATATCGCGAATTTGGTCAATATTGCCAAGCCGTTCACGCACATCGTCTCTAGTCATCTGACTCATCTGATAACCCACCTTATTAATGATAGATTTAGCTACTGCATTTATAGTTCCGAGTCTATTGTTCCCAGGTTTTTAATTTTATTATCAAGCTTTATAAAATTTTTTGTGAAGAGACGTTACATGTTTAGTCTCTACTTGTTTTGGGGTTTTGTCACAACTTTGTCACAAGCTAAGAACTAAACTACATACTATAGCCGATAAGGAAGTTATAATCATGGTGCTGTCTGAATCAATTATTCCCGCTACTGTACTCGATGAATTTAAGACCTGTGCGCGGTTACAATTTAATGGCAAACTCGATATTCACTCTTGTAAAGGTTATAAATTCTCTTTCTATTACCGTCTAGGACGAATTGTTTGGGCAACTGGCGCCGCACATCCATTTCGACGCTGGAAAAGACAGATGTCGCAGTACTGCCCCGAAATCAATATTAATACCATACAACTGCGCGCTTCTGATACTACAGTTGAGCATTGGGGATATACTGTTTTAGAAACTCTGTGTAAGACACAAAAAATCAACCGCCAGCAAGTCATATCAATCGTTGATAGTACAATATCTGAACTTTTATTTGATTTAGCACAGCAAACCAATTGTACTACTTTGGTTTGTCATCGCAACCAAGAGGTAATTCTAGATGCACCAATGAGTCTTACTAGTGCTGATCTATCACTAAGACAAATGTATAATTCATGGCATTCTTGGTGTGAAGCTGGTCTAGCAAGTTTTTCTCCTGATTGGGCGCCTATTCTACGCCAACCTGAACAGCTTGAAAGTTTAGTTAGTGCATCAGCATATGCAAATTTTGTCAAGGTAATGCAAGGAAAGTACACGCTACGTGACTTGGCGGTCAGAATGAAACAAGATGTCTTGACAGTTAGCCGTTCGTTGCTTCCTTATATCTTACGGGGAATTGTTGAATTAATTGAGGTAGAAGATTCATTATCACAACACCTTATAAAGGAGCATTTTAATTCAGATCAAAAGACATTAGCAAAACCACAGTTAATCAAAACACTTTCCAAAGCTCCCTTAATTGCTTGTATTGATGATAGTCCGCAAGTTTGTATGCTTATGGAGAAGATTACCGTAGCTAACAGTATGAATTTTGTTGGTATTCAAGACTATTTTAATATTTTACCGATTTTAATCGAGCGTAAACCTGACTTCATTTTTTTAGACTTAATAATGCCCGTTACCAATGGTTATGAAGTTTGCTCACAAATACGCAGAGTATCAGTTCTTGCTAATGTACCCGTTGTTATCTTAACTGGCAGCGATGGAATTTTTGATCGAATACGCGCGAAAGTAGCTGGTTCTACAGATTTTATTACCAAACCAGTGGTGGAAGATAAAATTATTAATATGGTACATAAGCACCTGCCAGTTGTAAATTCATCTGCTCAAAATTCTGGTATGGCGCCATTCCTAGAAATGAGTTATGTTAGCTAGTTGCATGGTGAGGTATAAAATTTAGATAGATAATTTATGTATCAAAAGTAACTAGTAAATTAATGGTGCATTTCAACTCATGGTGTCCAATAACCTGCTTGATGAACTGAGAAATTGTACGCAAATCAAGTTTAGTGGAACATTAAATATCCAATTATTTGAGGGTCAAAATTGGACTTTTTATTATCGGTTTGGAAGAATTATTTGGGCAACGGGAGGTATACATCCTTTCCGGCGCCTTAAAAGACAAATATCTCAATATTGTTTAGGAGTTGATAGTAATAAAATACGTTTAACTGCGACTGATTTAGATGTAGAGTATTGGGATTATAAGCTGCTGACTCTTTTATATGGAAGAGAAGAAATAGACTCTAAACAAGTTGATGTAGTTGCCCAAGCTATTATAGCAGAAATTTTATTTGACCTTGCACAACAAACTAATCTATTATCCGTTCATGGCGCCGCTTGTAACTTTGCTCGCAACCCCAAAATTATTTTAGACTTGCCTAATCATACTAATACATTTGTATACATTCAAAGAATGGAGAAAGAATTACGTACTTGGTCGGACTCAGGTCTAAAACACTTTTCTCCAAATTCGGCGCCGTTTTTGAAGCAGCCAGCAGAACTCAAGCAAATTGTGACTGAAAATGTGTACTATAACTTTGTCAGTTTGCTCAATGGTAAATACACATTAAGAGATTTAGCGGTAAAAATGCGGCAAGGCGTTCTGCAAATCGCTTGTTCGCTGTTACCTTATATAGAAAATGGTTATGTGCAGTTAATAGAAGTAGCAGATTATGCCTTACCAGGAGTCGAAGCTCAAAGCAAGCCAAAGATTCAAGCTCAAGTCGCAAATAGTCCTTTAATTGCCTGCATTGATGATAGTCCGCAAGTTTGTCAAATGTTAGAAAGCATTATCACCTCAAACCGTATGAGGTTTATAAAGATTCCAGATGCAGTTCAAGCGCTATCATTACTGTTGGAGCATAAACCAGACTTTATTTTTTTAGATTTAATTATGCCCGTTGTCAATGGATATGAACTTTGCACACAAATTCGCCGTATTTCTCGCTTTTCTAATACCCCCATCGTTATATTAACTGGTAGCGATGGTTTGATTGACAGAGTGCGCGCGAAATTAGTTGGTTCTACAGATTTCGTGTCTAAACCTGTCGTCGCTGACAAAGTTTTATCAACACTACGTAAGCATTTAGTGCTGAGTAATGAGTGCGCTCGTGCTGAGTGTTAGCTTTCTACGAGCGCACGAGCGCACGAGCGCACGAGCGCACTTTCCACTCATTTTTGCAAAAAGCTCCTAAAATATACTCATAACTTGCCGCAATTACAAACTATGCAAGAAGATGTAGATATCGTGAGTACAACAAAAGTGCTATTAATTCATCTTCAAACCAACACTTCGTTTGAGTTACCAGACCAGGATGTTATACGTATTGGTAAGCCAAACGATTTAATCGTACCAGAAGTAAATGTATCAGGTTTACCGGATACAGATATTGTATCGCGTCAACATGCGGAAATTCACAGAAGCGAGAATGATTATTATCTCGTTGATAACGGTAGTGTCAACGGTACTTATCTAAATGATCAGCTTTTAGAGCCTAAGCAGCGCTATTTACTTAAATTAGGTGATAATATTTCGCTGGGAAAGGAAAATAAAGTGTCTTTTGTATTACAGTATAAGCTACAGGCGCCCTCTAATTACCAAGGGGCATCTCAAACTGTGTTTCAACCAGAAGCCAAAAAATTAGTAGAACAACAAAAAATAACTCACGTTGATAAAACGAGTAAAGTTGTTGGGTTAGCGTTAATGGTTGCGTCGATAATAGTTATCGGAGCTAATACTCAAGTTGGATTTTTCGTTCGTATTCCTGGCGTGTTACTATGTATTACTGGTGCTGTCTTCCTACTCCAGCGACGATTTAACCGTAACCTAGGATGGATTTTAATTGCACTAGGTCTTGCTATCATCATGTTTACTGGTAATTTCTTTGCATCAGTAAATTTGTTGGCCATACTTTGTGCAGCAGCATTATTTATTGCTGGATATTTGCTAATGACAACAGGTAAAGTATATGGTTATGGAGTAGATTCGCTACCAAAGCCAAATTTTAAGAAGTAACCCCATTCCTGTTACCCAAATCCATGACCAGCACAATATCCCAAGAACAGAATTATAATTATATTCATATACCTGGTGCAATTCAACCACATGGAGTTTTAATTGCACTCTCGTTATCGCTGCAAATTGAGCAAGTTAGTGATAACGTAGAAGAATTCTTAAGTAAAAAACCAGAAGACTTACTTAACCAACCCCTACATAATTTATTTGGCGCCGAAGAAATCCGTGCTATTGAAGATTTGCTTGTATCAACGCAACATGCATCAATTAGCCCTAACTATTTAAAATTAACATTGAATACCCCAGAGGGCGAAAAACATTTTGACGCTACCGTTCATAAAAGCGATAGGATCATCATTCTGGAGTTGGAACCGACACTATCAAGAACTGAAATGAGTTTTGTGAATTTTCGTTCAATGATAGGTGATGTAATACCGCAAATTCAACAAACATCAAAACTCAGCGATTTTACACGTTTAGTTGTTGATAAAGTCAAAGATATTACCGGATTTGACAGGGTGATGATATTTAGATTTGATGCTTCTGGCGCCGGGTCAGTAATAGCCGAAGCAAAACAGGAAGAATTAGAACCTTATTTAGGACTGCATTACCCAGAAAGTGATATCCCCGAACCAGCCAGAAAATTATACGCACGCGGTTTGTTGCGCTATATTCCAGATTTAAATGCCCATAAGAGTAATCTAATTCCACTTAACAACCCGTACACTGCACAACCGCTTGATTTATCAGATGCAACATTAAGAAGCTGTGACGATTGCTGCGTTCAGTACCATCAAAATATGGGAGTAAGTGCGCTTTTGGTTATTTCACTTATTCAAGATCAGAAACTTTGGGGATTAATTTCATGTCACAATTCAACCCCCAAATATTTAACTTCTGACATTAGAACAGGTTGTGGATTTCTTGGACAAATTGTTTCACTCGAACTCAGCAACCAAATCATTACTGAAGAATTAGATTACAAAGACAAACTTAAATTACTGCTGTCACAATTCGTTGCTTCGATATCGAGTGCTGATAATTTTATTGATGCATTAATTCATCCTAAACCTTGTTTACTTGATTTAGTTACCGCTGGTGGTTGTGCAATTAGTTTAGATAATGAAATTACTTTAGTTGGCGCCACACCTGGTGTTGAAGAAGTTCGCTCTCTGATTGAGTGGAGTCAAAATACTATCGATGATGATTTATTCGCTACTGACTCGCTTCCCAAAATTTACCCACTAGCCCAAGCATTTAAAGATTTTGCTAGTGGTTTACTTGTACTGCGAATTTCTCGTATTCGCCGTTTTTATATCCTTTGGTTTCGCCCGGAAGTTATACAAACTGTAAATTGGGCAGGCGCCCCCGAACCATTATATCAAGTTACCGACGAAGGTAATTTAAAACCATCACCGCGTAAATCTTTTGAGCTATGGAAAGGAACAGTGCTATTAACCTCGTCACCTTGGCTACAATGTGAACTTGACAGTGCTATTGATTTAAGAAATGCTTTAGTTGGAATTGTGCTAAATAAAACAGATGAATTAGCAAAAATTAACCTCGAACTTCAACGCAGCAACCAAGAACTCGACTCATTCGCTTATGCGGCTTCTCATGACCTTAAAGAACCATTACGAGGTATTCACAATTACTCTAATATTCTGATCGAAGATTATGCCCATTTGCTTGATGCAGAAGGATTAGAGTACTTAAATACTTTAGTCAACTTGACTCAACGCATGGATACGCTCATTAACGTACTGTTGCGGTTATCTCAAATAGGGCAAACTGAGTTAAGGAAACAATTCGTTGATTTAAATGATTTACTCAACATAGTCATAAGCATGTTTCGCGCAAGTCGTCAAGGTGAAAATTTTGATATTCGCATTCCGAAACAGCTTCCCGTTATAGAATGCGACCCTGTTTTAGTCAACGAGCTATTTACTAACTTAATTAGTAATGCCTTCAAATATAATGATCAGGCACACAAATGGGTTGAAATTGGTTATCTGGAAGAGCAAATTCAGAAAAGCGTGGACACAACATCTTTTGTATTCTACGTTAAAGATAACGGTATTGGTATCCAACCCCAGCACCAAGAACTTATTTTTCGTTTATTCAAAAGACTCCACTCGAAAGAAAAATATGGTGGTGGTACAGGCGCCGGGTTGGCAATCGCCAAGAAAATTCTCCAGCGTCATGGAGGTAAAATTTGGGTAGAATCTACCTATGGTCAAGGTTCTACATTTTTCTTTATATTATAATTATTAAATTAATATTTATTCACAAAAATTTAGTCATCTATTTGAACTCATGTCGCATATCCTTCAAGAACCCTTACTCGTCGTAGAAGACAGTAACGAAGACTTTATGATGCTGCAACGTTTGATGCGGCGCCTTGAAGTCAAGAACCCAATATACCGCTGTAACGATGGGGATCAGGCATTAAATTATCTATATCGTCAAGGTACTTACGATACAGATTCGGCGCCTAGACCTTCGGTTATTCTCTTAGATTTGAATTTACCTGGGGTAGATGGACGCTATGTTCTTGAAAAAATCAAGAACGATACCACATTTAGAGAAATTCCAATAGTGGTATTTACAACATCATCCAACCCCCAAGATATTGAATTATGCTACCAAAAAGGCGCTAACGGATATCTGATTAAACCGATGGATTATAAAGAACTTCAGAATATTATGCGCGCGTTCGTAGAGTACTGGTTAGAAGCTAATGTCATCCCAATCATTAGGGAATAGCTCTCAAAGATCAAATAATTTAAGATTTGTAAAGAATTTGTAATTATTCACTATTATATAGATAAATTTATGTATATTTTCTTTATAATTTATTTAGACATGTCTTAAATGAGCGTGCAATCCATAAAAACTTTTTGGGGATAAATATCTCCATATATGCTGCCATGACAGATAACAGGACGCTTCTAATCGTTGATGATTGTACAGAAGACCGAAAAGTGTATCGCCGATACCTTTTAAAAGACCCTGACTTCAACTATGAGATAGTCGAGGCAGATTCAGCAGAAACTGGGTTAACATTGTGGCAGCAGATGCAGTTTGATGTTGTTTTGCTAGATTTCTGCTTGCCGGAAATGAGTGGGTTTGAGTTCTTCCAGCTTTTAGCCTCAAAAGGTTTTAATAATAGACCTTGTGTAATTATGCTGACTGGTCACGGGGATGAAGGGTTAGCAGTGCAGGCGATGAAGCTTGGTGTACATGATTATTTAGTTAAAAACAATTTAAAATCAGACGTATTGCAGTTAGCGGTTAGAAATGCAATTAAGCAATCACACCTCCAAGCGCAATTAAATAAAACTCTTGAACAGCAGCGCTTGATAGCGACAACAGCGCTTAATATTCGTAAATCGCTTGACTTAGATCAAATTTTGTATACAGCAGTTGTAGAAGTACAGCGGTTACTTCGGTGTGGTGTGGCAGTATATCAATTTTCTGACGACTTCTGTGCAGATAATATTACTCAGTTGATGGCATCATCCACGCTACCGCGCGCTCAACTATTTGGTAATTGTCATCAAGTTGAGAATGAAGGCGAGTATCATTGGCAATGTGAGGGTTTAATTAACAATATATATGCTACAGGTCTGAAACACCCGCAATCTTTAGTACAGGAGTGCTATAAAGAAGGAAATTTAGTAATTCCAATAAATTTAAGTCATGAAAGTAAGTTATGGGGTTTGTTAGTTGCCCACCACAATTCGGATGAAAGACTTTGGCAACCGGATGAGGTAGAAATTCTGCGTGAACTTGCACTCCAGTTAGCAATTGCAATTCAACAAGCTCAACAACTACAAGAGACTCAAGCATCACTTGTAAAAGAAAAGCAGCTTTCGAGGTTTAAATCACAGTTTCTTGGTACAGTTTCTCACGAATATCGCACGCCTTTAGCTTCGATTTTGGCAGCTGCATCAACGCTGCACAAGTATGGTGACAAATTAGAAGTACCCAAACAACAGCGTTTTTTAGAAATAATTGAGCAAAAAGCTCGACAAATGTCAAAGCTTGTTGATGACATGCTGCTAGTTAACCAAATCGAACTCGATAGAACCAAGTTTAAATCGGCGCCTCTAGACTTGATGCATTTCTTTTCTGATTTGATGGAGCAGCAGCGTTTAGTCGTAGGTGATAGTCACGAGTTAATCTTTAAAGTTACTGGTAGTAGTGAGTCGTTCTGGGGAGACAAGGTGCTATTGCGACAACTATTTACAAATTTAATATCAAATGCAATTAAATATTCTCCTGATGGTGGAAATATTGAGTTTCATCTTATTAATAAAGAAACAGAAATTATATTACATGTCAAAGATGAAGGTGTAGGAATTTCAAGTAAAGAGCTAGACAAGTTATTTCAACCAATTACCTGTACTAGTAACATTGATACAATTCCAGGTGCAGGTTTGGGATTAGTTATTGCAAAAGCTTGCGTTGAATTACACGGAGGTACTATTACGTTTGATAGTCACCCGAACCAAGGCACTGTGGTTACTGTTCATCTACCAAAATCTAGGAATTAAAAATTTACTTACATCTTGCACCAGTAGCTTCCACTCGAAAATCATAGTCTGAAACACTTATTCTTATGTAGGGTGGGCACTGCCCACCTTACGTTCCCAATCGAAGGTGCAAGATATCAGTGTAGCTATATCTGGCGTGAATAAAAATTTGGTTAACCCGCGCCTACTTTTGAATTTCTTCGCGAAGCTGCTCTAAATCAACATAGCTATCGGCAACATCAATCAAGCTTTCACTTGTCATAGAACTTAAACTTACTACTTCCACTTGTACACCTTGGTATGCAACAGCATTAACTGCATAAGCCAAGTCACCATCACCACTTAATAAAATCAAAGTGTCACAATATCTAGCTAATGTCAACATATCCACTGTGATTTCTACATCCATATTGGCTTTTTTAGAACCATCAGGGAGATATACTAAATCTTTTGTAAATACACGATACCCATTCCGACGCATCCACAGTAAAAATCCTTGCTGCTTCTCGTTAGAATTATCAACAGGTGTATAAAAATAAGCACGTAGTAGCTGACGCTGCTTAACTAGACAACGCAGTAATTTTGTATAATCAATTTCTAAATTGAGGTGCATTGCTGCATAAAACAGGTTTGCCCCATCTATAAATATTGCCACTCTTTCTTCGCTTGGCGAATCGCTTGACCTTTTATTGCGACGCTCGCGTCTCCCTAATGCTGGAAAATTTTCAGCATTACTCAGTCCTATTATTGCGGGCATTATCGAATCTTCCATAGAGTCAGCCACACGAATTTTTGGATAACTTACATGCTTTACATTACTTGTAATATCTGCATGATTGTCAATTTTTGATTCAATTTCTGAGTACGGCGCCAAATGCTCATGTGCGTCCGATTCTACTTTCAAAGTTAACTTTTTATTATTCCGAGGTTGTGGAAGCAGCTGCATAATCGTAAAGAACGCTCCTGAGCGTATATTTTTTCACTAAGCAAACGGCAATGGTGTAACTATAACAGTTGTAAGCACCCATCGCTCTCTATCTAAAAGAGCATCACGGCGCCCAAGACCTAAGACAGTATTACTAAAACTAGAACAAACACATAAGTTAACATAACTTAAAAAAAATTATATTTTCTTTATTTTGTGTAATTTTGCTGCATTTTTATAAAAAAATATACAAACTTTAATTGTTTGTCTACATAAAAATACGTCCTATTTGTTTTAATTATAACAAATCAAGCATATAACTTGATAATATCATGTTACACGCTTGATTACCATATCAAGGCAATAAAATATATTTATTAAGTACGTAGTAGCGCAAAGAGCGCAAACCAAATATATAGAGAGGGCTAGAGCAACAACTACGTACTCAACTGATCATAAACTGTGCCACGGTCAGGCGAGATGCCAACGCTGTAAGTTGTTTTTTATACTAGCACAATGAATGGCATAGAGTACTATCGCTCCCCAGCTATTAATTTTGGTGGGGAGCGCTAGTAATCTGTGTCATAAGTTTTGGGGTGTAGAAATATTAGCAACGGATGAAGAGCGGTGAGGCACTTGCGGTGGACGGGTTTCCCGGCATAAGCAAAGTGCCGAACCCGAAGGGATGTAACGGATAAGTAATTTTAAATAACAAAATCTATATGTTTGACGAATAACTCATCCGTTAAATCCGTTGTATCCGTTGCCAGCCAACCTGCCAAAATTAATGACATGGAGTGCTAGTAATCTAATAAATGTATCCCTAAAAATCTAAATGTTTTGATGTGAAGAACTTTGTAGCGGTATCAATGCAACTCATTAACTCGGTTTGTGTTGTAGTGTGAATATACTTGCTTTGAACGCGCGCTTCAGTTGGTGTCACTGCCAAGTAGCCCACATAATACTACACTCATACTCACAAATTACACGCTGCTCAGAATAAGTATATCGAGCTATTGCGTAAGTAACGTATGTATTATTTATACTATTATTTGACGGAAATTAATACAAGGAGTGTCAATAATAACACGTTATCTATTTTAGTCTAGCATCTAATGCTACAGCAAAATACTTAATTAACAGTACAAGCAATTGTATATTAGACGGCAGGAGATGGGTTGACAAAGTATTCTGTAAAGCTTCGGCGCCCGCTACCGCGATGAGGGAGGGGTTGTCTTGGTCGCTTAGGAGGTGTGGCTTTGGATAAGGTTTTTGATGCGATCGTGACTTGAGCAGAAAACTCAGAGCGCAAATTATTTTGACGCTCTAGTGCTAGGGAACCGAAGAAGAACGTCGTTACCAAAAGTGAAATGACTGTACGCATAGCAGATGTTTATTTTAGAACTCTCCATCCACTAGTACTTAGTTTTCTTTAGTGCATCCGGATGATTCAAAAAAAGTATTGTTTTTTACTCAATAAAGATATGCTTACTTTTCTACATGTTCTATTAATAACCAATTGCCTGCTGGATTATAACGACCCCAAACCTGAAGTAACTGACCAGATACAAGGTTCTTAAATATTGAATCGATATGTGGGTGCAAAGTTACAAGCTGCCAAGTTTGTCCATTGTATTGAGATGGTGTTGTAACTGTGAATCCGTAATCTTGCTGATTATAATAATGAAAAGTTCCAATATAAGGAAACTTATTAAGTAGCTTTACTGAATTTTTATGTTTGTCTAAATACTGATTGTTTTCATCAGGGCAGGTACCGCTGATTGGGTAAGCTGCATGGTTAGCTATATAATATTTTTGCCATTTTAACCATTCGGGATGGTCAAGAGTTAGGTTAAAGAATGGGACGATTGTAACAGGTAAATGTGAATTTTCGATTAAGGCAGCTTGCAATTTTTTTACAGATAAATACTGAGGCGATACATTATTTTCAATACATAGACTTGCTGCCATACCTACGGCTTGCCCAATGTTCATGACAACAGGTTGAAGCCGAGTGGCGCCCGAAGCGATATGCGATACTGAAATATTTTTTTCGCAGGCAAAAAAACCATCTATATCAGGACTGACTAAAGAACGATAAGGAATAGTAAAAGGTGTTCCTGTCCAACGTCCACCCCAACGAATCGATTTAGGTTGTAAAGGAAATTCAATACCGGGATAATGATGGTCATTAGCGTAGTTACCTATAGCAATTGCATCTTCATGCAACGGTGCTGCGTTACCACCTGGTACAGGTAAAATATCTTGTTCGCATACCGTTGTTATACCTATTAAACGCCGACTTTCACGATAGTAAGGATGTAATGCGAAACTTGTAGAGACGTTACATGTAACGTCTCTACGTTGTTGGGGAAAGACGTTTGGCGCCAAACCGTAACGGTACCCAAGTTGTGATTGAATAAAATGGGCGAAATTTTGACTGTGCCAGAAAGATTCCTGTAGAACTTCTTGACGTTTTGCTTCAGACTCAACTAATCTACCAAGATTTTCACCCCAATCATTACCGAGTTTCGGCCAGTTCATCATAAATCGATTTCCTGGTAGGCGCCCGTAATTCATGAATTTTTCTGTACCATAATTATCCCAAGCACCAATAAATAGTGATTCATCGTAATTCGGTGCTTTTGGAATAACAGGAGCATCATAGTCACCAAAATCCTGCATAACTACTACCCAAGTCGGTGCCTGTACAGGATATTTTGCAGTGAGAGAATTATATTCAACAGGCGCACTTTTTTCACCAAACTCTGATTGAAGTTCCCAACCCCATCGATGCGGTATTTCTCCCAAAGCTAATAAATCACCGAGTTCAGTCCCATCGATAGTTATCTTGGCATGGACAGTAAATGAAGCAAATTTTACACCTGTAACACAATTACCTTGACGCAACACCTCGAACGGTATATATCCAGAAATCCACTGTAAATTTGGTAATGCGTTTACCCAGTCAGCAAATATTTGGGCACCTATACGCGGTTCATAACTAAAAAAACTAACCCAACTATTATCTAATCCCCCTGGCTGTTTTGAGCGCAACTCGCGTAAAAACTCACCCCATAAACCTGTTTGAAATGCTTCAAGTTCGTTACCATCAGGCGCCGTAACTCCCGCACTAGTCAACATTCCTCCCAAAGTCGCAAATTCACTCACTAAAATTACTTTGGCGCCGAGTCTTGCAGCAGTAATAGCTGCTGCAGTTCCCCCTGTTCCACCACCAACAACTAATACATCTGTTGTATATATTTGATTATTCATTTTGATTTATACTTAGATAATTCAATTATTGTAGGTTGGGTGAAACGGAGTGTTAACGTAAACGTAGTTTTCCCTTTACTGGTAGTTATCGCTTATGAAAACCCAACTAAAAACCTAGTCATTGTTGGGTTACGCTGAAGCGAAGCCAACCTACATCGTAAATATTATATGAATACAGCAGAAAAATTCACTCCACATCAGCAAATGCAAACAGCCATAGCTAAATGGGTTGATTTAGCAGAACAAGAGTGGAACTTACTTGCATCAATTTTTGAAGTTAAAACTGCTCAGAAACAAGAATATATTCTTCTACCTGGAGCAAAAGTACACAAACTATACTTCGTTTGTAGTGGACTACTTCGTTTCTACTACATTACAGACGATTGCATAGAATCAAACAAAGCATTTATTGTTGAAAATACTTTCGCCGGCTCGCTCGCGGCTTATAATCTTGACTTACCTATTTTATATGGCGTTCAGGCTTTAGAGCCAACGATACTTTTAGCAGCAAAGTTTAATGACTTTGTAGCTTTATTTGACCGACACCCAATATTTGACAGACTAGGGCGAAAATTAGCAGAGTGGTTACTTAATAGAAAGGAGTTACGATCTAGAAGCTTGCTACAGCAACAAGCAAAGGAACGGTATCTTGATTTTTTGGAACAGTATCCTGATTTAGTTAAACGAGTACCTCAATATCATATTGCTTCCTACTTGGGAATCACAGAAGTATCGCTGTCTCGGCTAAAGCGTACAACGTAAAACCTTTTTCTTATCATTTGTTAATGCGTCTTTATTATCTACACTGGTAAATTGTATTCAAACGCACTAGAGATACGTATGAAAGTTGGTTTTATTGGTCTAGGAATTATGGGAAGTCGGATGGCGGCTAACCTACAAAAGCATGACTATGAAGTAATAATATTCAATCGTACCCAAGATAAAGCTACTTCTCTAATCAACAATGGAGCTTTATGGGCAGATACTCCTGAAGTTGTAGCTAAACAAGTTGACATTATTTTTACCATGTTGGCAAACCCAGAAGCCATTATGAACGCAGCACTTGGAGAGCATGGTTTCTTGGATAACCTGGCGCCAAATTCTTTATGGGTAGATTGCAGCACAGTTAATCCCTCATTCTCACGACAAATGGCAATGCTTGCTCAAGACAAGCAAGTTAGATTTTTAGATGCTCCTGTAGCTGGTTCTAAAAACCAAGCTGAAAAAGCACAATTAGTATTTATGGTAGGAGGAGATGCAACCGACGTGAAAACTTGCGAACCTTTATTTGAAGCGATGGGAAGTAGGTTTATTCACGTTGGAGAACATGGGATGGGAACTTCTTTGAAGCTAGCGAACAACTTATTACTGGGTACAACAATGGCAGCATTTGCCGAAGCTGTAACGTTAGGGGAAGCTTTGGGCATTTCACAAGAAATGTTACTTAATGTTTTATTGGGAGGGGCTGTTGCTGCACCCTTTTTATCAACAAAAAAAGAAATGCTTGAACAAGATAATTATGAAGCTGAATTTCCTCTACAGTGGATGCAGAAAGATTTACATATGGTGTCAATCGCAGCACATGACTCAGGTGTAGCAGTACCAGTTACAAGTAATGTTAAAGAATTATACCGTTTGGCAATGCAGCAAGGGTTAGGTGAAAAAGATTTTTCAGCTATCTACAGCTTTCTGAAACAAGGGTTTTAAATGTTGTATAACTTATAACTCCTGTAAAGACGTGATTAATCACGTCTCTACTGCTAACTTTCTACAAAAGAATACTCTTGACAATCACCTGCTGGTTGATAGCCAATAGCTTGATAAATATGGTTAGAAGTTGGATTTGCCAAATCGGTAAATAAAAAGCAGTACTTATATCCTTGATTTATAAAATGCTCACTTAAAGCTGCTACACAAGCGCTCGCATAACCTTTTCGACGATATTGTTCCGGTGTGTAAACTATACTTATACCCACACCATTGGGTGTAACTCTGGTTCGGCAAGCGAGTGAAACAGGTACTTCATCTTCCCATACGAAAGCGGTTTGGTTTAGCAAAAAATTATTTACCCAACTTTCAGCATCACCGGAAACGGCGCCAAGCGCTTCAAGTTAAAATGCGACTTGCCACTGTTTGAGGAGTTCTTTATCTTTCTCTGTCGCAACTCTAAAATATTCTGGTGGTTGGGGAGGTTGCTGCACTTTTTCGAGTTGAAACGCGCGCATTGCCATTTTTAATTTATATGATTAGGAAGTTATTGATGCCCAAGATGAAGCAAAAGCGTGTGATTCTGCAACAGGTGCGTTTACACCTGTTAACAATTGTTGATAACTACGTAAATATTCAATTAAATTTTGGGCTATTAAATTCATTGCTGATAAATTTTGAGATTGCGAAAGTAACAATGGACGTGCTGGTGTACGTATTGCTACGGCAATTATTTGCTCATCAGCTTCAACTGTGGCTAGATAAGGTACATAATCGTACTTCTGCGGGTTTTGAATTAGCGAGTCGCAAATGCCTAACAGTACAGCATGTAGAGCTTCGTGACGCAGTAAGTAATCTTTGGAGCGCGCAACAGGCAGGGATGCCTGTTCCACAAGACACAAGATTACTTTAATTTGGCAATGGCGCCTTTTTCAACGAGCATTTTTCCTGTTAATAAATCTTTTACGGTTACAATTAATACTCGCTGTTCGTTGACTTCAAATTGAGCTTGTATTCTGTCTATTCCTGTTTCTCCGGGTGGTTGGAGGTGGGCTACACATACTTGTTCATAGTGGGTTTCTAGGGAACGGTAAGTGTCTTGTTTAACTAGGTTACTGCTGGTCATTCTACCGGATGCGTCGTATGTAACTTCTGCTTGAGAAACTTCTGCTACTTCCCCTATATCTAAACGTATTTCGCGCTGTCCGTCACTTGCTACTTGTAGAGTTAATGGCTCTGATTTGGCGCCTGGATATTTGGCACCTTTTTCTATCAAGGTATAATATGAGTAGCTTTTGCTGTGAGGTTCCCAAAGTCGAATTGCGTAGCTGTGACGTAGGTAATCATCGACTTCTGCCATTTCGCTTAATGCTAGGGCGCCATGTGCTACTGCTTCAAAGGGTTTGTCTAACTTAACTTTTTGTTTACCAAAGTAGGATATAACTAGTTGCTGGACTGCAGGTATTTGACAGGTACCACCTACAAGTAAAACTTGTTCAATATTGGTTTTGCTAATTCCTTTAGATAAAGCTATCGCTAAAACTTCATCTATCGCTTGACGTAATTGTTCTAATAGCTGCTGATTTTCTAATATTTCTGCTAAACCGTCTCGGTTTAACTGTAATTCGTGGGACATGAAGTTTTCATCGTCAAACCAAGATTCTTTTGCTTCCTCAGTTGTGGAAAGTCTAATTTTTAAACTTTCGGCAAGTTCCAACAGGTTCATATACCCAATTTCCCCAACTGTAGAGCGCGAGGCGCCTGTTTTTTGGAGATAATGTTCAACAATCCAGTTATCTACGTCAACACCACCAACGAATGCATCGGACTTTGCGATAACTTCGGCTTTAACTGCTTGCTGTTCGGATGTTGGTTTGATTGTTCGTACCAAACTTAAATCAAGCGTACCACCACCAAAGTCAATAACTAATACTAATGAACCAGGACGACGAACTGCGTAACCGAGTGCAGCAGCAGTAGACTCATCGACAATTTGTAAATTTGGAATATTTAATTTATCGGCAATGCTGCGAAACCAATCGAGGTATCGTTCAAAGGCGCCGACTGGTACAGTAAATATAGCTTGGGTAGGTTGGAGTTGTTCAGAGACTTGGCGCCAAACTTCTTTGAGAAACGTTTCAGAAATAGCTTCCGCAGAATAACTATTACCATCCAACAAACGGGGGGGTGGCACAAAATCTGCTGCTAAGTCGCGCTTGAAAGTTCGGAACGCGCGTTCGGGTTGAGAAAATCCTAAACGCTTTGCCCGTACAGTTTCGCCAAAGATGAAGCGATTTTGACCTTCAACAAATACTAATGAAGGGACTACAGTTACCGCTTCTCCCCTAATTTCAAAGCGTCTTGATATATCGCCAAATTTTAAAGTCCTAGGAGTTTGCGTAATCACATCAAGAGTGCAAACTACCGTATTGCTAGTACCAAAATCAATAACTACTGTAGTCATCTTAAATAAACCACATAAAATCTTACCTTTCTTTCTTACCTTCGTGTTCTTTGTGCCTTTGTGGTTCATTCCTCTTATATATAACCACAAAGACACAAAGGGCACAAAGAAGAATTACCCCGCACCACCAGGTAACGTCCGACTTACCTTAGCAGGACATAAAATTTTCCCCTGATGTTGATATCCCACAAACCTGATATAAACCTGTTCTCCCTCAGCAATATCTGAACTATCAGGTTGATGTACTTGAGGGTCATACACTACTTGTTCCCAAGCTTTACCAATTTGCTCATAACCCCATTCCTTGAGCAAATTATCAAGAGGTGCGAACATCGAAAGTAGATTTTTCGCTGGCAACTCAGGTTTGGCGCCGACCATTTGATGGATACTAGGGTAGTTAGTTAATAATGACTGTAATTGTGCAAATGTAGATTCGCGAAATACTTCGGTCATCTCAGCTTTCTGCTGTTGCATTTCTTCATGCAGTCGCAAACCTTCTTTATATAAAGTATCTACTTTTTCTTCCAACTGCTGCGCTTGGTTTTTTAACTGCTCGCATTGAACACGATGCGCTTCTAGCTCTGAGTTTTCAACTGGTAAATTCAACTTATCGAGTAATGTTCCCAAGGGTATTGAGAAAACCTTGGCAACAGTAGCAAGTTCACCGAACTTTAAACTTTTCCCATCTCCATCACGTAGCTGCCATACTGAAATGTCATTCAAACCTGATTTTTGCTGTAAACCTTTCCAATTCGAGATACCTACTTGCTTCATCCAACCAAGCAATAATTCATCCTGGTTGCCAGAGGTATGACTTACCGATATTAGCAACGACACCAATCCGATACCGCTAATTATAACGGCGCCGACGGTAAGCAAAAAAGCAACATTATCCCAGCTAATTACTATCATTGGCATTTCACTGTTGTTTAAGAGACTGGTTTTCTGCCTGTGTCTCGTGTTCTTCACCTTCGTAGTACTCAGGCAAAAGTTCCTGGTTTTCCACCTCTCCCAGCGCACTTTCAATTCCAGAAGTGCTTTCGGTGCAACCAGTACCTGAACCGTTAATCACAGTCTCCGTAATCTTACCGTCTTTACCAATTTTGTACTCTATCTTTTGATACTCTGCCATAAATTTAACCCCCTGCATCCTACATATCTTGGGTTCTAACATTTTATTACCATAATCGGCAATCATCGTCTGTAGAGACGCGATTAATCGCGTCTCTACATGTATTGCCATTATCATAAAACACTAGTACTATTATATTTAATAAGAGTTTGTAAAGTTAAGTCTTGGCGCCGAATAATCTCGTCAACATGGGGAAAAATAAGCATGAGTGCAAAGGTGAAGCATAATGCCCAATAATCAAAACCAGCCCAGAGACTTCGATCCAGTGCTAGGTGGAAATTTCCCACCACCAATAGATAGTGTAGTGCTTGGTGGAGTTGAGGGTATAAAGCGTCGTTTATCAAACCCAGTCACACAAACACGAGTTGCCGCACTTAGGGAAGCACTAAAGTACGGAGAAGAAGGGTTAGATATAGTAATTCAAAGTCTACGCGACGAATCTAATATAGTACGGCGCCTTGCATATAAAATACTGAAGAATCGCGCGGAACCGAAAATTCAACAAGCGTTGCAAGCATATAAACCGTGGGTATTGGAAGAACGCTTACCACGACGTGAAAATAACGAAATGTTTGCAAACCGGAAAATTGTTGATTTTAACCCAGTTACAGGTATCGCAGACCCCGTAAATAAAGCGTATGCACTTCGCTGCGAATATTCATCATCTGATCATGAAAAAAATATGACAACTCAGATAGCTGAATTATTAGATGACCCAAACGCAGCTCAGTTAGAAGCATTGGTCATTGGCATGTGGAACGAACCATACGATGATAGTTCCAGCAGTATTGTTGATGCTTTGGTAGAAGCAAAAAATCGCTTGACAAATCTCAAAGCCATTTTTATTGGTGATATGACCAGTGAAGACTGTGAAATTTCTTGGATAATGCAAAGCGATATTAGTCCAATACTGCGCGCGTATCCCAAATTAGAAGTTTTACAGGTAAGGGGAGGAAGTTGTCTAGCATTTAATCCTCCTGTACGACACGATAACCTGAGAGCTTTGATTGTAGAGACAGGTGGGTTAAGTCGAGTTACCGTAGATGAAATATGTTCGATGAATCTACCAGCACTAGAACATTTAGAAATATGGTTTGGTAGTTCTAACTATGGTGGAGACGCTTGGATAGAAAATGTCAAGCCAATTGTCGAAGATTTAATTTTTCCCAACTTGAACTATTTAGGTTTGCGGAATAGCGAATTTACTGATGAAATAGTCCATGCTATTGTCCATTCTCCTTTACTTGACTCGATTAGCATACTTGATTTATCTATGGGAACTTTGGGAGACGATGCAGGACAATTTTTATTAGAGCGTCCGAGAATAAATAATCTTGATATGCTAAATTTATCTGAGAACTTTTTGTCTGAAAAAGTAGTAGAAAAGTTTTCAAAGCTAGATGTGGAAGTAATTGCGGAAGCACAAAAGGAAGAAGAGGAAGATTATTATATTAATGGTCGCTATTGTTCGGTAGCAGAGTAATATTTAGAATTGATTCCCATGCAGAAATCTAATGCTGTATAGTTCTAGGTTATAGCGCCCTCAGCATTAGATAGTAGAGACGCGATTAATCGCGTCTCTACGTGGATATAATTTTTTACAACTCATATAGGATTGCTATATACAGAATTGAGCTATTAGGAAATTAATAAGTTTATTGCTGTCTGGGGTAAGATTGCCACCGATGAAGCTAGGCATTGCAGGATAGTAAAGCATAATTACATATTTTATGCTATGATAAAAACCAAGAGAATTATTTTCGGTTACGTAACTACGGCATAGACAACATTGCCATAGAAGCTTTCCCGAATCTAAAACTTTATTCTTTATTAGGTTGGCTCATGTGGTGTATGTAAGTTTATGTAGCTAATCTATCGTATTTGGTTAAGTTGGGCTGTCTAGATGAGAGGGTTTCATAGCCCGTATAGTTTTTGGAAATTTTACTTAAATCCCTATAGTTGTCTTGTAAGGACGCAAGCTGGTCTTGTAGATTTAGAGTTAGAGCCAAAGTTATTAAACAAAAAAGACATAGCTAAATGCTTAAAAGCTTTAGAAGGCTAAAATCGAGATTTTTAAAATTTCAGAGCTAAAATCCCATAAATTCAATCACAAATTGTTGGTGTTTAGAGTGATTGAGCTATTTTTTAACAAAAATGAGGTCAAAATGCAATTATTAAATAACTCTTTTCAAAGGCTATCTAGTTCTATAACTAGAATTAGTCAGAAAAATACAGTCATATATACCAAGCAACTTATGGTCGATAAGTCTATTTGTCCTTGCTGCTCTTATACTTTGCTTCGCCATATAAGCTTGAGAGGGATTTATTGGCGTTGTAGTCACTGTTACCAAGAGATGCCAGTTTATTCAGTATTACATTAGAGGTAAATCTCTTGAATTTTGATGCTTGCGAATTCGGTGCTGTGTTCAATTAACAAACCAAATAATCTGAGAGGCTTTTTATGTCAGTTTACGTTAGTAATTTGTCTTATGAAGTTAATGAATTAGACCTCAAACAGATATTTTCAGAATATGGAACTGTTAAGAGAGTTCGATTGCCTATCAATAAGAAAACAGGTAAGAAGAGAGGATGTGCTTTCGTAGAAATGGCAACAGATGCTGAAGAAATAGTTGCAATTCAGGCGCTTTCGGGAATTGAGTGTATGGGTCGCAGCCTCAAACTTAATAAAGCTATTACTAAAATAGACGCAAGTTCCTTGTGTTATTTGTAATACAGCAGATTTCGGGTAGATGAAGTACACGCATAATACCCAAAACCCCGTAGAGACTAACATGTTAGTCTCTACATGTATTGCATGAACACGCAATCTGCTGTAGTTATTTAATAATTAAAGCTGTGACATTTGATTTAAGGTATTAAAACTGAATTAATCACAAATTTACGCTTTCAAGGAAAACGCATCGTAGCCTAGCTGTTGAGTTATCCGTTCCTTGGCTAAAACTCGATATTCCCAAAAATGCTCTCCCGTAGCGCATAGCCCCAAATACATATTCAGAACTTGAGGCTTTCTAAGCAGAAGCGTCCATAGTTGGCGCCAAAACTGACCTCGAATTTCAGGTCGTCGTAAACCCTGATGCCAGATTAACTGGACAATAAGTCGCAACTCCTTACCCCAAGGTAGTCGCATGGTTTGTGTTCGCCTAGAAGAAGGAGCAATATTGAGGCACTGCTGAAAACATCGTCTCAGATAGTTGGGAGGTTCGTATAACGTCCAGAAGCCTTCAACATACTCTCTAGCAATTTCGGCGATCGGGCGAGTAGGAACGAAATTCATCAGGGTATTCTGGTCGCCCGTAGCCGTGATGCCGGCGCCTTCAATTAAACGCTCCTCTGTTTGGAGTCGGTTCCAGAGCGCTGTGTTAGGCAAGGCTTGGAGGATGCCCAACATGGGTTGAGGAATACTGGTTTGTTCAACAAAGGCTTGAATTCGTTCACCCGCACCAGAGCGTTCTCCATCAAAACCGAGGATAAACCCTGCATAAATCAGCAGTCCCGCTTTGTTTATTTTTTGACAAGCTTCTACTAATGGGTTGCGTGTATTTTGCATTTTGCGCGTTACGACAAGACTGTCTTGGTCGGGAGTTTCAATTCCGAGAAAGACAGCATAGAACCCTGCTTCTGCCATGAGAGATAGCAGTTCATCATCTTCTGCTAAATTCACAGAGGCTTCGGTTATAAAGGTGAAGGGATAATTGTGTTGCTTCATCCAAGGTATTAATTCTCGTAAGAAGCGTTTGACATTACGCTGATTCCCAATAAAGTTGTCATCGACAATAAACAGTGACCCTCGCCAACCTAAATCATAAAGGGTTTGTAGCTCTGCCAAGGTTTGATTCGGTTCTTTAGTACGCGGTTTGCGACCATAAAGGGAAATAATGTCACAAAATTCGCAATTGAAGGGACAACCGCGAGAAAATTGAATTGCCATCATGAAGTAGGCATCCCGCTCAAGTAGGTCAAAGCGAGGTATAGGGCTAGTAGTAACATCGGGCTTCTCTATGGAGCGGAAGATTCCTTGAGCTTTGCCTTGACCGATAGCTTCCAAGAACTGTGGAACCGTCATCTCCCCCTCATCTAAAATTAAGTAATCCGCTCCAGAGCCAAGAGCATCTTGCGGCACAGACGTGGGGTATGGTCCACCAACTGCTACTTTTTTGCCTAAACGCACAGCTTTTTGAATTAGGGCGTGGAAATCTGGTTTTTGCGCCAGCATGGCAGAGAGAATTACCAAGTCACACCACTCCCAGTCTGCCTCTGTTTCTAAACTGACATTGCGGTCATAAAATCTAATTTCCCAATCTAACGGTAGCAGCGCTGCAACAGTAATAATTCCCAAGGGGGGAATAACTGCCTTTAGTCCTGCCATTTCCATTGCACGATTATAAGACCAGAAAGACTGGGGAAATTGGGGGTAGAGCAAGAGTGTTTTCATAAAAGCCTTTTTCTTAAAATCTTTATCGCAAGTTTGGTCAATAGTGACACAAGCGGATGTGTAAAACTTTTTGCAAAGGTCGGATTGTGTGATGCAAACGACCTTAACAAATATAAATCCAGCGTTGATGAAATAGGTTTTATAATCCGACTAACAAGGTAGGCTGTATGGAAAATTTTTATACATTCAAATCAAATGATTATAAATGTATAATAATTTTGTATTATGCTGGAAGGCAAAAACTGTCAGTTATTAAAATGTGAGTTTGTCAAAACAGTAATCATTTCCTGTTTGCTTCCACATCTACTAAAAGGAGTAATTAATATTAATTCTTTATGCAAATATAACTTTCAGGACTTACGCAAAGTCTAGAATGTCATACTTCGCTACATGGAGTGTAGCGAAGTATCTCGGAGATTCTTCGTTTCGCGCTTCGCTACACTCGCTAGGGACAGTTTTTCGTTAAAATGCGTAAGTCCTGACTTTATTTTTAGATTGCGAAGAAAACGGCTATATTACCAAGGAGAAGTTATTTGCATAAAAGCACATAATTTCTTAACAATCCTTAAAAATATAACAGGTTATAGATTTCGTGATTGGCTGCTCTCTAAAACTTACTCAAACCTACCTACTTCCTTTGGGAGTGGAGATTCAATGTTTAGTTTCTGCTTCAACCTGGGGAGTCGGCTCCTTCCAATCCACAGACGTTTTCCTCCTTGAGGCTTCAACTCCAAGCCAGAGTCACTACGATACTTGAAAATTTTAAATTTTAGCTTGCTTTTTTCTTAGACTTTTTGATGCTTTTTTTGACCTTTGGTTTGGCTAAATGGTTGTCAGCTTTTTCAAGGTTAATTGCTGCATTTAAATCACGGTCTATGGAAAAGTTACAGGCGCCACAATTAAAAACACGGTCAGATAATTTCATGTCCTGCACGTATCCACACACAGAACAAGTCTTAGAACTTGGATACCACCTATCCATAACCTCTAGCTTAGTACCGTAGTGAGATTGCTTATAATCAAGCATTCTCCGGAACTCATATAATCCTAAACTAGATACGGCTTCTGCGAGCTTGTGGTTGGCTACCATGCCTGACACGTTCAAGTCTTCAACACGAATTTTGTAGTACTTCAAGCTAATTTCTGTAGTAGTTTTCTGCAAGAAGTCTCTACGAATGTTTGCGATATGAGCATGTTTGCTTGCAACAGAGTCAAAGAATTTTTTGGCATTTTCGGACGCACGTACACCTTGTTTCCTATTACCAAACTGTTTATTCCGATTTCGCCACTGTTCCTTGGATAGCTTGGTTTTTGCTTTTTTCAATTCCGGTGGAGCAGTGATTGTAGAATTATCGGATAATGTTGCAAAGGTTTTAACGCCCAAATCAATGCCTACTTTCTCGACTTTATGTATGATTGGTGGTACACGGAGAGCGTCTATGTTCGAGGATACAAACCATTTATCGGCAGTTCGAGTTACGGTAAAAGTTTGCGATGAGTAATAAAAATCTACTTTTTCCTTTGACCTAACCATGCCTATTCCAGGTAAATTAATTTTTCTACCAGGTTCGATTACAACACGATTTGTAAAAGGTAAAGCTGACTCTCCCTTTTTAGGATAAACGGCGTTGGCTTTATAAACTGTAAATGAATCTCCCTTCTTTTTAGTAGCTAAAACTGGAAACTCAGCTAGTCCTTTTCTCCACCTTGCGACTGCTTCTCCCAAGGCTTGAAATGCTGATTGATAGATGGGGAAGCGAATAATTCCGACTCCAGGCATATTCAGGTAACGTCATGACATGATTCGTAAAAACTTTTTTAATTTCATTTAAACGAACCGAATCAGAAGCTTGTATCCCGGTCATACCCCAAGATGCTTTTAACATCTCTAAACCGAAGTTATAAACAAATCTTCTGAATCCTGCCATGCCGCGCATTAGAGTTTTCTCTTTATTATTGAGCTTTAATTCCCTCTTTAATGCGTACATACTTGACCTACACCCTTATTTCCTGTACTGTCAATAGAATATCCTGGTATTCTGTTCAAGTCAAGAGGATAAATGAAAAAAATAAAAAGAACAAAAGATATTCCTGTATTTTATGATGAAGTCAAGAAAGGGCACGAGATAATGCTCACTGATACAGCTTGGAATGATTTAAAGACTAGGGCTAAGGCTAAAAAACTGAGCGTGAGTGAATATGTGGAAAGGTGGATTAGAGGAGTTTGGGATTCTGTTCCTACTCATAATAAGTAGGTATGGTGAAGTATAGTGAAGTTTTAGATACTAGTAGACTATCTCAACTACTTCTCTCTCTCAAGATGGTGAAAATAACAGAAAAATTGGGCTATAGTTGAAAGATATTTACTGTATGTACAACGTTACTACTGCCCTAGTTAAAGCCAAGTTTTTTCCGAGCGCACTTCTCTCCCACCAAAGACTACGTTATTGGGGACAGCGTTTTGCTGCTAAAGCCTTCAACTACCCCTGCTCTTGTTATAAGCATTTGTGATAGCTAATACCTCAACTATTATCTAGCGGAAGCTATAAATCCCTTAAAGTCCCGCGAATGTTTAGGGTATAAAGCAAAGAACATATAAGATTTGAAAACACTCGCCATAAAAATCATGTTTGACTTCAACACCTTAATTCAATTCTCAACCACTTACTGCATAAGCATTTGTGCCTTTCTAATTCCAGCTAATTTGCTTGCTACTTCATCGACAATAATTTTGACACTGTTGCATCGTCCAGCTGTTCAAATTTGGCAATCTGCTGGAATTGCCAGTATCTTTGCTTTACTGATGATACTGCATGTAGTTGCTTGGTTCATGATTGGAGTAGTCATGGCGCCTACGTACATTTTATTAGGTTTGGCAAGTATTTGTGTATTAGCCAATTTTGGGGCAATTCTTCGACATAGATACTTTATAAGTGCTTATAGTTAAAATACCTGTTATCAACAATAAGTATATTTTTTGAACTTTGTGCCAAACTAATTACAACAATATACTTAACACCATGATTTGAAAATGAGCAAATCAAACCAACCTGGAGACTTCGACGCAGTACTTGGAGGTCTGGCGCCACCTCCCGTTGATGGTATTGTATTAGGAGGAATCTCAGGCGCCAAAGCTCGCGCAACTAGTCCTGACATTAAAGTACGTATTTCTGCACTTTCTGAAGCATTGAATTATGAAGATGCTGGTTTAGATTTAGTAATTCAAGCATTGCATTCGGAGTCAAAGCAACTTCAACGCGCGGCTTATTGGTTATTAAGAGAAAGAGACGACGAAAAAGTCAAGCAAGCGTTACAAAACTATAAACCCTGGAATCTCGAAGAACGTTTACGACGCTACCCAGGATATAGGGGAGATAATACTTCAATATTTGCGAATCGACAAGTTGTAGATTTTGATCCCGAAGTCGGTATTATAGACCCAGTAAATACAGCGTATGCATTGCGGTGTGAATACGACGAAGAAGAAAGTGCAGTAGATAAGTTAGCAGTACTCTTACAACATCCCAAAGCTGTTGAACTCGAAGCATTGGTTATTGGTGCCTGGAGTGGAGAACTCACTGATTATAGTTCAAGTACTATTATCGAAGCGTTAGTTGCTACCTCCTATAAACTCACAAATCTCAAAGCGTTGTTTATTGGAGATATTCACTACCAAGAATCAGAAATATCTTGGATATTACAAAGCGATATTAGCCCAATCTTACAAGCATACCCTAATTTAGAAATATTACAAGTACGTGGCGGCACTGGTTTAGTATTTAGTCCAGTGGTACACAATAATTTAGAAGCATTAATTATTGAAACAGGTGGCTTAAATCCTGATACAATAGCTCAAATATGTGCTTGCGATTTTCCAAATTTAACACATCTAGAATTATGGTTAGGTTCGGCTGATTATGGTGGACATTCCTCGATTGATGATTTACGCCCAATACTAATTAAAACAGTATTTCCAAATCTAGTATATTTAGGTTTACGCAATAGTACATACTCCAATAATATCGCCGAAGCTGTAATTAATTCACCTTTGATAGACTCGATTAAAATTTTAGATTTATCAATGGGAACTCTAACAGATGCAGGCGCCAATGTTTTGTTGAAAAGTCCAGTCGTCAAACAGCTTGATATTTTGAATATCAGTGAAAATTATCTCTCTGATGATAAGGTTGCTTTATTATCTTTACAGGAATCAAGAGGTAATTTTAATGTTCATGTGATGACTAATGAACAAAAGAAAGATGATTATGATGATGAGGAAGCTTATCGTTATTGTTCTGTTGCTGAGTAGTGTTATAAATTGAAATTTATCCCCCCCAACCCCCCCGCGTGGAAGCTACGGTGTACACACAAGTTCTCATGGGTTACTTTTCTTCTCTTTCTTTGTGTTCTTTGTGCCTTCGTGGTTTATTTTTTAAGGAACCACAAAGACACAAAGGTCACAAAGGAGGGTAAATAAGGCGATTCTTAAAGATGTGTGTACACGGTAGCCGCGTGGAAGGGGGTGGCTCTAAGAGATGTTTTTAGCCCTTAAAATTTAACGAAGTTGAGAGATTTTTAGCCCCCCGAACTCGCGTTCTTGTTGGAGGGATCAAATATCAAACATCCTTTAAAAAATATATAAAGCCACTGTCATAAATACAGCAATGCCACAACAACCTAGAGAATTCGATGCCGTACTTAGTAATTCCTTACCTCCAAAAGTAGGCGCCGTTTTAGGAGGTATCGAAGGTGTTAAAAATCGTTTTAATAGTCCTATCGCAGAAGTACGCATAGCAGCGCTTAACAATGCGTTGAATTACGGTGAGCCTGGTATAGATTTAATCATTCAAAGATTGCAAGATGTAGAGGCAGTGCAGCTTTATGCAATTAGGTTATTACTCCATTTTGGAGGCGCCAAAGGTAAACAAGCTTTGCTAAATTATCACCCAAAGCTGTTTTTTACAACTTTACAGCATTGGGATATTCAAAACTATAACCCCCAACTCAGCATTACACATACTGCGTATAACATTATTCTCAATCGTATGACCGCCAATAAACCTGACAAATTTGACTTAAGTCAGTTACAAAGCTTTCTCCAAGCTACACAAACTACACAGATTGAAGCTCTAGCTTGTAAAATGTGGGATGATTACTGGCAGCATGACACACAGTATAGAGATTTTGAGAATGTATTGTGCGGCGCCTGTGATAAGTTACCGAATTTAAAAGCCTTATTCATTGGAGACGGTGACGCACAAGAAGCTAATTATATGAAATCTCGGCTGCTGCTTAGTGACAGTACATCAATATTAACAAAATATCCAAACTTAGAAGTCTTACAATTTCGGGGTGGTTGGGGTCTACAGTTTGACAAAGTGCGACACGAACACCTTAAAACTCTGATGATTCAAACGGGTTACACTATAGTGCAACCACAAACAATAAACGATATAAGCAATCTTGATTTACCAGCACTCGAATATCTAGAAATATGGCTAGCCGAAAGTTTCCATTATGGACAAGATATAAGTACTCAACGACTGGCGCCTATCTTATCAGGGGAATTATTCCCAAGTTTAAAGTATCTAGGACTAAAAAGCAGTAATTACTCAGATAACATTGCCTTCTCAATAGTCAACTCACCCCTACTTCAACGTCTAGCAGTACTCGACCTTTCCCAAGGAACTTTAACTGACTTTGGCGCCGAAACTTTATTAAAATGCCCAGCAATAAACCAACTTCACACCCTCAACGTATCCATGAACAAACTATCCGCGCGTATGGTGCAAAAACTTTCGAGACTTCACTGTCGAGTCATGACACAACCTCAAGACAACGGAGAACGCCAACCGGCGCCGTGAACGGGTTAATTTTACACCTGCACTACGGCAAGCTACAGAACAAGCTATCCAAGCAGCTATTTCTTTAGATTAGTTGAGCTTAAGTGCGTCAATCTTTTACTATTTACGATTAAGTCCACAAGTGTCAACCTGTAAACATTAATCTAAGCTATGCAAGGGAGGGGTGTCTTAAATGTCTGACGTTGAAACCGATGAAGCTCGTGAGGAACGCATCAAGAACGAAATACTTGTTGATGCTGAAGATAAAGAAGACCGCGCGATGGGGTGGTATTATTACCTAGACGATTGCCTAAATTTCCCATTCAATGCCAAATGGGCAAAAAAGGGACGTAAGGGAACTGCGCCAGAGAAAGATGTCGAGGTTTTAGCAATGGCAACCGAGGAAGAGTGCTTACGCGATATGCTCGTGGAAGTCGTCGAGGTCGGTGGCAAGGATGAAGATGTTGACATCGCGCGGTTGACTGACTTAAAGGTGCTTGATGCTGATAGCGATACTCAGGAAGCACTAGATGATTGGTACTACTGGGTAGCTAAAGGTTACAAGTTTTAATTCAAAAACTTAATCTAAAACCCGGTAATACACTTACCGGGTTTCTTTGTTATTTGAAATCCAATTCTAAAATTAAAAATGATATAAGATATCAAGTGCAGAGACATTAGTAACTTATGCCATTTAATATTTTAAGTTTAGATGGGGGTGGAATTCGCGGAATAGTGGCAGCGAAAATGCTATCTATTATTGAAAAAGAGATAAAGGCGCCTTTAAATGAGTATTTTCAGCTAATTACCGGAACTTCTACTGGTTCTATATTAGCGGCAGCTATAGCGAGTGGACGCAGCAGCGAAGAAATTGTAGATTTATATAAACAGCAAAGTTCAATTATTTTTCCTTATCGAAAGCGCTTTACTCTTAAACGTTTACCCTTAATCTTTAAACACGGTATATCGGCTCCTAAATATTCTGAAGCAGGTTTAATTCAAGTTTTACAAGGTGTTTTTGGAAATACAGCACTTTTTGATATTACTTCACCTTTATTATTAATTATATCTTTTGATACTGTCGAGCGTGAGCCTATCTTTTTTAAAAGCTGGCGCCAAGATAAAGCTTATGGAAACGTCCCGTTATGGGAAGTTTGTGTTTGTTCAGCATCGGCGCCTACTTATTTCCCCGCACACAAACTCAATAGACGAATTAATGGAACCACGCAAGATGGATTTAGTGATGCAATTATACTAGATAATGCGGCCGCATCGGTAGATAATATCTATAACAACATGCAAATCAGCATTATCAACGGTACAGGTAGTTCACAAACGCGCACAATAAAAAAATATATTGGGTCAACTCGTCGAGGTGTAGTATATCCAGCTTGGGACAAAATTCCAGATAAAACTTCAATTTACTCCATAAAATCACTATACTCAGCTATCGATGGAGGAGTTGCAGCAAATAACCCCTCAAGTTGTGCAGTTGCCGAAGCATTAAGATTAGGATACCCAATTGAAGACATTCGCGTTCTTTCTATTGGAACCGGGGAACGCACGCGCGTTATTCCGTTTGAAAAAGCTCAACACTGGGGTTTAATTCAATGGGCACAGCCTTTAATTGGTATACTTTTTGACGGTTCATCTGAAATATACGAGTATATAACTAAGCAAATAGCTCATCGGCGCATACTAAGACTACAATTTAAGCTCGACAGAGAACTTACAGGAAAGCGTCTGAGTGATGATATCGACGACGTAAGTCCAGAAAACATTGCTAACTTACTCGAAGCTGCCCAAGTTTACATGCAGCAACCTGATATACAAAAATCTCTACATAAATTTATAAATTCGTAGCATTTTTGTATTTGTAGCATAGGCATACGAACTGTGCAGTCAGGCCATTCTTTTTACCACAGAGGGGTATAGGAATAAACCACAAAGACACAAAGGACACAAAGAAAGAAAGAAAGAATTAATAACGATTGTGACATTAGTTACCAGCATATCTAGTAATTACTCGTTGATTATTATAAAATACAATATCTGAGTCTACGCATATTTACTAAAGTAATATGTATTTTTTTGTGTTAGTAAAAAAATAGATACTTTAACAAAACTAATCCAGTCATATGAAAAAGTTTATAAAAATCGGGATGGCAGGCGCCGTGTGCGCGTTGTTGTATGTTCCAACGGTAAATGCAAAGGTTGTAAATAATACATCGACTCCAGTTAAACAAGTAAAATCAACACATCTTCGCACGTTCAAAAATACGATTGCGTTTCTAGAAAAAAAGCTTGTTGCTGCACGACCTGAACAAGAACAGCCAATTGAAACAACTCCTAGAGTAGCTGAGATTACAGATTTTTTTCCGAAAGATACTCCACTTCTTGTTTCCTTTAATACATCTTCAGAAACATGGGGAAGTTTAAACCGTTTTCACCTGTTTCATATGGTACAACAGGGGATATCGCAGTTAATCCCAAAAGATGCCAACATAAATTTTGATTATGTTCGAGATGTACAATCGTGGTTAGGGGAAGAAGTAGGGGTCGGGTTTTTGCCAAAAGTCACAAATCAAACTGCAACAATAGAGTCTAGCCTTGTTGTTGTAGCTCCAATTCGCGATATGAGGCGCCTGCAATCGTTGATTGATATAATAGAACAGGACAAATCTAAAGTCAAAGTCAAGAAATATAAAGATGCCACTATCTACGAGATAGATATTTCCCCTGCGAAAACTGAACCAGTTACCGCATTTAAAACTAAATCTATTCCCACTAAATTGCCTAGTCCTGAAATATCAGAACCGAATACTTTAGTAATAGCATCTTTGAATGGATATGTTGCTTTAAGTTTTAGCGCTAAACCAATCGAACGGTTAGTCGATACAAAAAGCGCAAATGTTGGGATAATTGGACAAAAACCTGAATTTAAAGACTTTACTCGGCGCCAAGGCACTCAAGCATTGTATTCAATGTATCAAAATCCATATGAGTACATGGTTCTGTTTAATGATTTAATTAAAGACGTGTTTAAATCTGATGAGTTTAAAGATTTTAAAGGTATATTGGATTCAAAAGCATTTAAACCAGAACAATATAAGCAATACAAAAGTATTTATAGCTCACTCGCACCACAACCTGAAGGTTTACGTTTTCAAGTTCAAACTTTCTTAAATCCGAACAAGTCGAAGTCAGCAAAGATTGAAGATAAAATTACCTCGCGAATGCCTGGTGCTACATATTCGGCTTTGACAGGTAGCAATATTAGCTTACAGTGGCAGACACTAGCAACTATTCTAAGTGCTTCGATACCCGAATTCAATAATGGTTTGAAAGGATTTCGTGAATTGGTTAAATTAGCAACTGGTTTAGATTTTGACAAAGAAATCATTGGTTGGATGGATGGGGAATATGGATTTTTTATGTATCCCACCAAAGGAGGATTTTTTAACACTATTAGTCCTAATTTTAATTTGGGTATTGGTTTAGTTGTCAAAACAACTAATCGTAATCTTGCTGAAAAGACTCTTACTAAGTTGGGAGATTTAATTAAAACTAGTACTAATGGTGAAGTAGTAGCAAAAAACATTGATATTAAAGGTCAAGCTGTAACTACTTGGACTCCCGGTAAAGATTCCTCGAAGAGTTTATTTGCCCTGAGTTGGGTAGATAAAGATACTTTAATAGTCACGAGTGGGTCTGGAGCAATGGCTGATTTGGTTCCTCGACCCAAGGCGCCGCTTGCTTCAACTTATAATTTCTCTAACGCTACAAGCTCACTCCCTTATCCTAATCAAGGATATTTTTACGTAAATACTGGGTCTTTCCTATCTTGGATTTATGGTTTTGTTCCGCAAGAGTACCAAAGTAATGAGTATTTCAAAGTGTTCAAACAAGCTGCTGGTTCTGTCAGGAGTCTTTCTGCGACTACTAGTAAAATTAACCAACCAGAACAATTGGGAGAACAGTTTGACTTTTTGGTAACATTGGCGCCAACGCTTAAACAAACCAGCTCTTCAATAACTTCCCATTAACTTGCCAATTAACTTGCCAATTAACTTGATACTGCAAACTTTGCTTTTCCTTGCTGCTTGGCACGGTACATTGCAATATCCGCATCATGGAGTAAATGTCCGGGTTCTTCATGTTTTTTTGAACTTAAAGCAATTCCAATACTCGCGGTAGTAGTAATCTCGTGTCCGTTGAGGGATAATGGTTGTTTGAGAGATTCTTGAATACGTTTAGCTACATTTGTTGCCAAGCTTACGTCCTTGACATCTTCCAATAGCACGGCAAATTCATCACCTCCAAACCGAGCAACTGTATCACCACTTCGCAAACACGAGTTTAATCGCCGCGCGGCTTCAACTAGTAAATTATCTCCCATAGAATGCCCGTAACGGTCATTAATTGCTTTAAAACCGTCCAAATCTAAAAACATGACGGCAAATTGATAATTATTTCTTCTTTTCGCACGCTCGAAAGCTTGTCTTAAGCGGTCTAAGAATAAAACTCGATTTGGTAATGACGTTAGTGCATCGTAAAAAGCGTTACGAACCAAACGCGCTTCCATTTGTTTGCGCTGCGATATATCTTGAAACACCAAAACGGCGCCTGTAATATTGCCGTCTGAGTCGCGAATTGGAGCAACGTTATCGCCAACGGGGATCGAATCACCATTTTTGTTGATTAACATACAGTTATCTGGCAAATTTAAAACTTTACCCTGCGTCAGGGCTTGCCTGACTAAGTAGTCTAATTCTTCTCCTGTATCGTTATCTACTAAGTTCAATACGTGCGTGATGTGCTTTCCAATAACTTCTTCTTCTTTCCAACCAGTTAGAGCTTCTGCAATTCGGTTCATTACTTGCACTTGTCCACTGATATCAGTAATAACTACAGCACTACCCATACTGTTAATAGCTGTCAGTATCCTAGAAAGTTCTGTCTCAAATTTTGTCTCAATATGATGTTTATAAAGTGCCATTTCCACAGCGTTATGTAAATCTTTTTGAGTAAAGGGCTTAAATATATAGCTAAACGGTTCATCCAATCGATTTTGATATAAATTGGGTTGTACCGTATGCTCCATTAAATATAATACTGGGATATGAAAGTTTTTCCGGATAACATCACCGGCTTCGATAACATCAACATCCCCAGCTAAACAGGTATCTATTAGCACTAGATTCGGTTGCGTTTCTGTAACTTTTTGAATTGCTTCAACAACTGAGTCTGTTACATCTAAAACCGCATATCCGGCATTGTGCAAACTATTCCTAATATCTATAGCGAGAACTCTGGAGTCCTCTACAACTAGGATTTTGGGGCAGTCCATGCTAAAATTACCTGCTTGAATCGGTTCAGACTCGATTAACAGTGTGAACCTGATATTGGGGAGATTAATTCTATCATAATCAATCTAAGAGCGCTTGCATCACTGATTTGCACAAAGGCAAGCCTACTATCATATTAAACAAACATAATTTTGTTAAACCGTTAATTTCGTCACCTACTTTAAATTGATATATGCAATTATTAGCAAACTTTTAAAGTTACATCTAGTAGCTGGTTGTATAAAAAATATCATAGTTAGGTAAGTTGTTATTATCTAAAAAATACAAAGAGGTTCGGTTTTTACTTAGCTGGATAAAAACTATTATATTCACATTAAAGCTGGTTATGTGCGGATTTATATACTGCTTAACAAAAAAAACATCAATCAGACATTAAAGAAATATTAAGTAAAGGTTTACTAGTAAAAAGTGGTATTAAAAATACAGTTTTTGTGTATCAAAAAAACCGGGTTTATTATAAGCCCGGTTAGGTAATAAAACTTTAGACTTTGCTTCGAGTCACTTCGAGACTAATTTTGCCTCCAAAGTCGGGAATAGGCGCCGCAGGTTTACTGAGAATCACTTGTACCTGAGTAACAGAATTACACTCAGCTAAGATTGAGTCCGCAATTGTTGTAATTAGCTTTTCAATCAGTGCGAACTGAGATGTTTGTATAATATGCTTCACTAAACTAATAACGGTACGGTAATCGAGAGTGTCCTCGATAGCATCTGTTTTTCCCGCTTTAGAAATATCTAGCCATAACTTAACATCAACTTCAAACCATTGCCCTAGCACTTGCTCCTCCTTTAAATAACCAGTGTAGCCATAAGCACGAATGCCTGTAACATGAATGTTGTCCATATATGTATGTAAGAACGTGAAATTAGCATTTTGGATTGTAATAAATATTAGGTAATGGTAATCAAGTACTAGATACTAGATAAAGCAATATTGATTCAACCAATGCCATAATGTCATTTAATTTTAGTAATACAAATGAACTTTGGTCTTTTGTGCTTGTTGAAACCTTAAAAAGATTAGGGTTAACTTGTGCTGTGATTTGTCCTGGTTCGCGCTCAACTCCTCTAGCTGTTGCATTTGCTTTGGCGCCAGATATTGAAGTGATTCCTATTCTCGATGAACGTTCAGCGGCATTTTTTGCATTAGGAAGGGCAAAAGCGACGCATAAACCTGTAGCAGTTGTCTGCACTTCGGGAACAGCAGGAGCAAATTTTTACCCGGCGGTCATTGAAGCAAAAGAAAGTTGTGTGCCGCTATTGTTACTGACTGCTGATAGACCGCAAGAACTGCGCTTTTGCCACTCCGGGCAAACCATCGACCAAGTAAAACTATACGGTGATTATCCTAACTGGCAAGCAGAACTAGTAGTCCCAAGCGCCTCTATAAGTTTATTAACATATTTACGACAAACAGTAATTCATGCTTATGAGCGCTGTATATTTCCTCAAGGAAGCGCCGTACATTTGAACATACCCTTTCGCGACCCTCTCGCCCCTATTCCTGATGGTGTTGATTTAACTGATTTACAATCAAAGGTAACAAACGAAGACTTTTGGTGCCACATTCAACCCATATCCTTACCCTCTTACTCTTCTGGCTTACCCCCGATCTCAAGACGAGGTATTATTATTGCCGGAGTTGCTCAACCGACCCAGAGCGAGCAGTATTGTAATAGTATTGCCAACCTAGCGCGCGCTTTAAATTTTCCAGTTCTAGCCGAAGGACTCTCGCCAGTTCGTAACCACGCTCACTTAAATCCTTATATAATCTCTACTTACGATGCAATTCTTCGTCATCCCCACCATCGAGTTCTTCTTGCACCCGAAGTAGTTATTCTGATTGGTGAAATGCCAACTAGTAAAGAATTACGCACTTGGTTACAGTATCAACCGCGACTAATAATAATAGACAAAACATCTCGCAATCTTGATTCTCTCCATCTTAATACCACACACCTGCGACTCGATATTTCTGAGTTAACTTCCATTCCTTCTTTTCCACCTAATGCTTACCTAGAACAATGGCGCCATCTCGAAGCCAAAACGCGCGCTGTACTTGATAGAACACTTGAACAAGAGAGCGAATTTGAAGGTAAAGCTGCCTGGTTACTTTCACAAATACTACCACCCAAAACACCTTTATTTATCGCTAATAGTATGCCCGTGCGCGACGTTGAATTTTTCTGGAAGCCCAACAATCTTGGTATTGAGATATTTGTAAACAGAGGCGCCAATGGTATCGATGGCACTTTATCAACAGCTTTAGGAATTGCACACCGTAATCAAAGCAGCGTTATGCTCACAGGGGATTTAGCCTTGCTGCATGACACAAACGGGTTTTTAATTAGAAATAAACTTATTGGGCATTTGACAATAATTCTTATTAATAACAACGGTGGAGGCATTTTTGAAATGCTTCCTATTTCTCAATTTGAACCCCCATTTGAAGAGTTATTCGCCACACCCCAAGATATAGACTTCGCAAAACTCTGCGCTACATATAACATCGAGCATGAATTAATAACATCATGGAATTTATTAAAAGAAAAATTAAACCCATTACCAACTAAAGGAATTCGTGTATTAGAACTGCGAACAAATCGCAAAGCAGATGCAAAATGGCGAAAACACAACTTAAGCCAATTTGCCAACTAGTAGGTTGGGTGGAGGAACGGAACCCAACACCAACGAGTGGCGCCTACCTACTATTCCATGTCATTAATTTTGTCAGTTTCACTTCTTAAAAATTCTTCCTTTGTGCCCTTTGTGCCTTTGTGGTTCATTTCTCCAACCAGCCAAATTTAATAACATAAACCACTACCTTAACCCACCAAACACAGTTAACCCGTAATACTTCCAAGGAACAGCAACCGTAGAAAATCCTGCTTGCATTAACATTTGTAAATGTGCTTCCAAAGTAGCTAATTGGTCTTGGCTAGAATAACCATAAGTACTACTAGTACCTACTCTCGCGCGAACATCCCCGAGCGTAGTACCTTGTTGAGTCGCCCATTCCTCTCGCGCTAATTTATACACTTCAGCTAAAACAGGCGCCTCTGGTAGAGTTGGGTCAGCATTCCAAAAACAGCCATCTGTACTGAGAGTTTCGTGAATACGTATAAATAAATTTTGCTTCATTTCATCAGTAAGATGGTGAATTGCCAGCGATGATATACAAGCATCAAAATTGGCGCCAATTCTAAATTTATCAGGATGAATTGCCCACTCTCCAAAATCAACTTCTTTTCCCGACCACCGTTGTTGATAACCAGCTAATTCTACTTTTTCGCGCGCGAAGTTTATCATACGCGGTGAATAATCAACAGCTATTATTTCCGCATCGGGACAGCGTTTGAGCATCTTGAGCGTTAACTCACCCGTTCCACAACCAAGTTCTAGAATCTTCTTACTTGTAGATGGCACACAACGAGTAATAACTTCAAGCATTTCATCATAACGTGGTAGAAGCTGACGAATACCAGCGTCAAAGTCAGAAGTGTTTGCGAATACCTCACCTGGATAAATTTGTGACATAAGTTAAACTAGCAGTACAGCATTTAATTATCCTACTCAAAATTAAGAAACCTGGCTTCACAAAAGTTATTAATTTTGTCAGCAGCATAAATTTTCATAAATCACATAGGATTGCTATAGAGTTCTAACTTTTGTAGTAACGGAGGTGATATAAAGTATAAACAATTACTAAAATCAACGTATTTAGCTAATAATGGTGTAATAGATAACTTTAATGATTTACAAATGAAGACAGGTGTTCTAAGGTCAGCATACAGGGAATTTACTATGCATAAGCAATGACTGAGGAAGCACAACAGAAAGAAAATCGCCACGCTGTTACAAGTCCTGAGTATTGTAAAAAGATGGCAAGCAAATACGGTTGGAAACTGAAACGTATAGAAAAAAAGGGTATAGGACAATTACCCTATGAATGTGTTTTTGAGGGAGAACAAACTAGTTTCGAGGACACGACTAATGACAACTGATACATATGAAATCTATGACCATTTAGCAGATCGAGAAACCTTGATTGTTTACATGACTAAACACGAGGGAGAATCGGTTTCTATCGACGGTAGCTTGCTTACTGTAGGACGTTGTACCCGAATACTTCAAGATTCTTACGATTTTCGCCCTGTTCATAAGCGGCAAGTAAAAATAGGAGAACGTTTAACTGTGAGCGCGACTATTGGAGGTAAAGTTAAAGCTAGAACAATTCCTACAGACTGGGTTGTAACAGAAACTGAAACTTATGAGCCAAAAAACGACATACCAGGTTTTAGGGAAATTGTTATTGCTTATTGTGAACAAGTGCCTTTATCTCTTGATGAGTTTAGAAAAGCAATTTATGAGACTGGTGTTGTAGTTTCCTTAGATTCCTTCGGAGGTGACGAGGAGGCTTACCAAAAATATTTAAAATCATCAAAAGCGACGGCTAATAGCAACGGTAATGTAAATGCTATTTAAGCTTGCACTTTTGGTAGATGCATATAATGATGAATTTCAAAATTCCTAGAGGATAAATTACGTGCAAATATATCCTCTAGGAAAATCCATACGCAAATGGCGCCCAAATTCCTAGAGGATAAGTCATTTCCAAATATATCCTCTAGGAAAATCCCATATCAGAACGGCACTACTATTAAAATTATGGTTTCCACTATATAGGTGCCTGTGAATCAATGTGAACATTTTTACTATTACATAAGTACAGCGCCTGTTTGTAATCAAGTAACGAGGATTGGCACCATATAAAAATTGGTAAAAATAATTACTATTAAGCATCGTGACTGCACAGGCGCCGAATGCCTATGCTACAACCGATCAAAATTAATGAGGTGGAATAATGGAATGAGAATTTGATTGTGCTTACGATAAAATTTTCTGGTTCGGCAATAATAAACCAAGAATGGAAACGACCTGGCAAACTGTTAAAACTTACGAAGACATTCTTTATCATAAAGCTGATGGGATTGCGAAAATTACCATCAACCGTCCGCATAAGCGCAATGCTTTTCGTCCCAAAACTGTTTTTGAGCTTTACGAGGCTTTCTGCGATGCTCGTGAAGATACTACGATTGGAGTGGTTTTATTTACTGGATATGGGCCGCATACTGATGGAAAGTATGCTTTTTGTTCAGGTGGGGACCAAAGTGTAAGGGGACAAGCTGGTTATATCGATGATGAAGGTACGCCGCGATTGAATGTATTAGATTTACAGCGGTTAATTCGGTCGATGCCTAAAGTTGTAATTGCTTTGGTTGCTGGATATGCTATCGGTGGTGGACATGTTCTACATTTAATTTGTGACTTGACAATTGCCGCTGATAATGCTGTTTTTGGTCAAACTGGACCAAAAGTTGGTAGTTTCGATGGTGGTTTTGGCGCCAGTTATCTCGCGCGTATCGTTGGGCAGAAAAAAGCGCGCGAAATTTGGTTTCTTTGCCGTCAGTATAATGCTCAACAAGCGCTTGAGATGGGATTAATTAATACTGTTGTTCCTGTTGAACAGCTTGAAGCAGAAGGTGAGATATGGGCAAAAGAGATTTTAGAAAAAAGTCCCATTGCTATTCGTTGTCTCAAAGCTGCTTTTAATGCTGACTGCGATGGACAAGCTGGTTTACAAGAGTTGGCTGGAAATGCCACTCTACTCTATTACATGACCGAAGAAGGCGCCGAAGGTAAACAAGCTTTCTTAGAAAAGCGTCAACCAAATTTCCGCTCTTTTCCGTGGCTACCTTAATTTTTACTCAATAATTTAGCCTCCAAAAATCGCACCTTCATTCCGAACGGTGCTATTTTTTTACATACAAAACTCTTTATTTATTTAATAAATCGTAATACTGTCTTCCTCTAATACCTAAGCTGAAATTTATTTCGTGTGATGAGTGTTTATGCCTAGACTGATATAACTTCACCCACAGAAAATTCAACACCATGAACTCCCACTTCTTTCAATTGCGTTATCGCATCAGTATTCAAATTCGTAGCCACAACAGGTATTGCTTCTGGCAAACTCCATGCATCTTCCAAAGTTTCCCAAGATGGTGCAAACGCTGGTAGAGCTAATGAACAAGCTTTCCAATGCCCTTGAACTGGCGCAGAAAGTTGCTGGCAGTTTCCACCCCGACGACCTTCTGGATTGTAATGACGACAGTATCGGCAGGCAGAAGTTAAGAATTTGATGCTCTTCATGTTTAACGCCAAAGGCAAATAGTTTTCACTATTTATTTTCGTCCTAGATACAAATACGGATTATTGCCAACAAAGCATTATTCAGTATATGTTTTAGCGATCCCCAAGCCAAATTTGCCTTAATATTTATTTTATCTTTGTGTTATATATTTAAATCTTTTGGTTACAATTACGATACATTAGCCTGCACTAGTCTCATCGGAATCAGGCATTAAAAGCAATTGGGATCAAAGCTAACATTACTGCTGTGAATTTTTTATAGTACACTCATCATCCATTAGATAGAAAGTTTTCTGCCTATTTTATATATTGTTATACTCTTTTATACTTTTTCTACCTCTTTTGACTGAGGAATACGAAATCTATCTAAAACTTTTTTGCGGCACATAATGCACAAACTCCCCAACGTTGAAGTTCACCATTCGGAGTGGGTGATTGACATGTGGGACAAAGTGGTAGGTTCTGTGAACTAGCTTGTACTTTTTTGACCCAGCTATCAAAAGTTTTATTCACAGCATTACTATTATTTACTGGCACATTCTCATTCACTGGTTCAATCATCCGTTCTTGGTAACACGGATGTTCTTGATGCAAAGGTCTTTTTAGTTTTATGATCGGCGTAGTGGTATTCCAGCCTGCTGTTGAAAAATGAATATCGGTTAGCTGATGCGATAATTTTTGATTTACCTCTATAAGTAAAGTTTTGCGCGAAAACGTTAAAGTTTGTGCCCATGCAGCACTTGATGTTGCGACTCGCAGAACATCACGATGAATAGAAACGGGACGAGTATGCAGGGCAATAGTACTACCAACAATTTCATGCCAGCATTTAAGCAAGATTTGTAGAGGCGGAGTTTGCCAGTGACCGCGCGCTTGTAAAATTCCTAAAACATCGCTTACAGTTCTGAAAGCCATGATTATACTTCGAGACGTAACAAGGAGAGTCAATTACAACTCTAATCTATTGTAAAGAAGGTATATTGGCAATAAAGTATTATCTCGGCAATTTATTTAACTTTTTATGGTCTTTTCGCTTTAAGGTGAGTACGTAATGAGTCAAAATACAGTAACGCATTTGGGTAGTCAATTGTCAAAAACACCCAGCTTGAAGCCACCATTAGCAGCAGCACTGGCAGGAATGGAAGTACAACTCGACCGCGAGTTAGCACGATATAGACGTACACGAACTGGTGGATACCGCGCTTCTAACCAAAGCTCGTCATACACACCAAACAGTAGTTCTGTTGGACTACAATATTTGACTCCTGTAACAGCTACTCCACCCGAAAATGTAGCCGACTCAATAAACTTAGACGAAAACACTACTGAAATTCCAATACCCGAAAACGTTACACCATCAACTTCTACAAACGAAATACCTCTCCCTCCTCCCCCTCCCCCACCACCACCACCACCACTCTTCCCCGATGTTACTATTACACCACCAGTAAAAGAAACAGCGATATCACCCCAAAACAGTGGTAGCATTGTGCCAGTTACAACAATCAAAGCCTCGAAAGACGAAAATATTGAACCTCGTATAACTGATAGCACTTCTCAAAACCAACCCGAAGATTATCTGGAGTCGTCAGAGGCACTATTGCGAAGTTTGACTGAAGAAGCTCCAAAAGCGGAAAAACGTCCAAAAAGCAACAGTGATACTCTCCTCTCACCTCTAGGAATTGGTTCTATCTTATTATTGTTAATGGCGAGTGTTATTTTGGGATACGTAGTTATAAATCCTAAGAGTTTACCGCAGTTTAGCCTTAATGGTTTATTCAAACGCAATAACTCGACCGCAACTAATACTGATATAGACAGTCAAAGCAGTAACGGTAATACTCAAACGGTCGCACAACCACAGTTAACGCCGATACCTAGATATCCCAACCTTGCTAAAGACGAGTTTCCAGAAGTAAAGACACCTAACGATGTTGTTGGCTTAACACCAAAGCCAAAACCAACTTTGGCGCCAACTCCAACCGTTCCCCTTGAAAATTCTTCCCCTAGCCCGTCTAGTGTTATTGCGCCTCCATCCCCTATTGAAGCAACTCAGACACCAGTAGCAATTACACCATCACCAACACCAACACAAGATATTCCCCTGAATGATCTGAAACCTTCAAGCGATGGGTTTTATCATGTAGTTATAGATAACAACGGCGGAAACGCTTTTGATAACGCGCGTAAAGTCGTTCCAGATGCATACTTGTCACCCGATGGCAAGTTAATTTATCTTGGTGCAATCAAAAACAAACAAAAAGTTCAAGAATTGCTAACTGAGATTAGAGGAAAAGGACTCGACGCTAGAGTTAAATAAGTGCCATAAAAGTGCGCTCGTGGAAAGTGCTGAGTGCGAAAAAAGTGCGCTCGTAGAAAGTGCTGAGTGCTGAGTAGTAACTTATAACTATATTCATTACTCATTACTCATTACTCAGCACTCATTACTCATTACTCAGCACTCAGCACTCAGCACTCATTACTCATTACTCAGCACTCAGCACTCAGCACTCATTACTCAGGAGAAATTATGGGATTTTTAGATAGAATTACACGTGTAGTACGGTCGAATGTTAATAGTTGGGTGACATCTTCGGAAGACCCAGAGAAAGTACTGGAGCAAGCTGTACTTGAGATGCAAGAAAATTTAATTCAGTTAAGGCAGGCAGTAGCTAGCGCAATAGCCACACAAAAGCGTACTGAGCGTCAAGTCGCAAATGCTCAATCCGCTGCCGAAGAATGGTACAGACGCTCAAAAATCGCTCTTGGACAAGGTAACGAAACTCTTGCGCGCGAGGCACTTACCAAACGTAAGAGTTATCAAGAGACTTCGATACTACTTAATGCCCAAATCGAGCAACAAAACAGTGTAGTTGCTACACTAAAAAAAGAGATGCGTTCCGTAGAACTTAAGATAGCTGAAATCAAAAATAAAAAAGATATGTATATTGCCCGCGCGCGTTCAGCTAGTGCATCACTACGTCTTCAAGAACTTATGGGTGTACTTGAAAGTGGCTCTACAAGTGTTTTTGATCGCGTTGAAGACAAAATAATACAGCTTGAAGCTCAAAAAGAAGTAATCTGTATCACAAATGAAGATAATTTAGAAAAGAAATTTTTAGCATTAGAATCAAGCGATAATGATATAGATACACAGATTAGAGCAATGAAGGCTCAAATCTCAAACACACTTACTGAAAAATAGCAGTAGTATATTATACATTTAGATAAAGATAAATAAAAACGTCATTTGCGGAAATTAAAGCGCATCTTAAGAAGAAAGAGAGTAAGGGGGCACAATTGAAGAAAGAAGGATTAAATTTAAATTAGGTAGTAAATAGTAAAAAAGCCGTCGTGAAATAAGGCGTAAATCTCAAAGGAAAAAATTATGGGTTTATTCGACAGAATTAGAAGAGTGGTCAGTGCTAACCTCAACGACATGGTGAGCAAAGCTGAAGACCCTGAGAAAATGCTTGAACAAGCAATCCTGGAAATGCAGGAGGACTTGGTACAGTTACGTCAAGGTGTTGCACAAGCAATTGCAGCCCAAAAGCGTACTGAGAAGCAATATAACGATGCCCAAAACGAAATTAATAAATGGCAACGTAACGCGCAGCTAGCGCTACAAAAGGGTGACGAAAATTTAGCTCGTCAAGCTTTAGAAAGGAAAAAGACTTTTACTGATTCTGGAACTGCGCTAAAAGCTAGTTTAGACCAGCAAACGACGCAAGTCGAAACCCTCAAACGCAATTTAATCCAGCTTGAGAGCAAAATTTCTGAAGCAAAAACCAAGAAGGAAATGCTCAAAGCTCGCATTACCGCAGCTAAAGCACAAGAACAACTTCAAGGTATGGTGCGCGGGATGAATACATCCAGTGCAATGTCAGCTTTTGAGCGCATGGAAGAAAAAGTCTTAATGCAAGAAGCGCGCGCTCAGTCCGCAGCAGAGTTAGCAGGCGCCGACTTAGAAACCCAGTTTGCTAAGTTAGAAGCAGGTAGCGACGTTGACGACGAGTTAGAAGCACTCAAAGCGCAAATGACATTAGGACCTGCGACAGCGCCAAACCAACCCCAACTACCCGGACAAACAACCGCACAACCACAAGCATCAACACCAAAATCAGAAGAAGTTGTTGACGCCGAATTAGAATCTCTCCGCAAACAATTAGACAATATGTAAGAATATATACAAATTATATCCTTACAAAATATTCCACTTATAAATCCCGCAAATTTGTATTTGTGGGATTTTGTTATCTTAATTGCGGTAATCTTAAATATATGAATTACGACACCGCGCGCAAAGTCCTTATCGACCAAGCGATTACAAACGATTACCATCCAGATGCCTTGCTGACACGAATGCAGCAGGGTAAACCCCCTGTTCCAGGTCAGATAACATCAGTACTATTAGCTTTGAAAGTCGCATTTGAAGGTCTTAAAGAAGTAACCACTTTAGACCGTGAACTCGCTTATGCTTTATATTTACTATCTATAAGAACACAGCAGTTATTTACTCTTGGTCGTAAAAACGGTATTGACTGGCCTCCCTTATTCAAAGAAGATTTACTAAGAATTTCCGCAGCCTGCGAAAGCATTTTTTCTGGAACGTGGCAGAATAGTTAAAAGTGCGCTCGTGCGCTCGTGCGCTCGTGATGAGTGCTGAGGAGTGGAAGAAGTTAAGAGTTTGTTATGTAGGTTGGCGCCTATAATGTATAAATATCATCTATTTAAGCTGAAGTTAAATATTGCGTAGTTAAAATCTATACTTACAGGCAATCTAAAAAGGCGATATTTACCCAATATTATTACGGAATTTAAAGTATTTAGGTTATATAAAATACTTTATTAATCACAGATGAGTCATTTTGTACAAAAATGTCCACCATTGGTAGACAAAAATATCAAAAAGATGTTGGGTTCTGCCAACGCTACCCTGCGGGAAAGCTTTGCTTACACCCAACCGACTTAACTCCGCGCCGACTGTACGGGCGGGTTTACCTACATCCTGGTAAATAACGGGAAATTTTGGTTAACCCGCCCCGACGCGCCTCCGCGCCGACTGTACAGACGTGACATGTCACGTCTCTACTTACCGATTTCTCAGTTCTGCTTCAAGTTTATCGATATCGCTTTTTAGCAGTACAGTCATTTGACCTGTAAAAGCTTTACCATCTTTGGGTTTAGCAATTTCTATCCAGTAAGCAAAGCGGTCGCCCATTCTTAATTGTCCCCGCAATGCTTCGCGAATCGGAGTTCTTGCTAAACGTGCTGAATTTATTGCACTTTCATTTGGATACTCATAAATTACCTGCGCGCGTTTGAAATCTTGGTATATATCTAAACCATAAATTACCCGTAACGACTCCTGCAAACGCTCGAAGCTCATGCCGTTGATGGCATCATACATCGCTAGTCGTTCAGTGCGTATTTTACTACGGTCTCTTAAAAAGCCAACGGCGCCTGGAGGTAGTACAGATGCTTGGAAAGTAAAGCGCTGTGCTGCAGTATCGCTCCTTTGGATAAAGAAACGTTCACCCCTGTTTGGTTTGAGCGTCGCATGTCCTTTCAACCAGGCGCCTACCTCTTCAGTACTTTGCCCAGGTAACGCTAACGCATTATCGGTAAAAGCTAAAAACGTAAAAGGTAATAACCAACAAATTAGTCGCTTGTTTAGCATTTTCATATCTCTTTATCAATTCAGGGATTATACTGAGACACCCCTGGTATAAATATGGGGTAATATTAGTTTTCCCTTTTTTGATAGAATTCACTTCACACACCCGTAGGTTGGGTCGAGGAACGCCCTTCGGAGTTATCGCTTATGAAAACCCAACGTTTACACATTTTATTACTAAATAACTAAATAGCAATATAAATAATTAAACGAAAAGGCAGACTCAATAGCCTGCCCCAGAACATATGCAATAATTTAGGGTAGATGAATTATAGCACCCCTGAGAAGACTATCAATACCTCACGTAACCATCAAAATCATCAAACATGTCTTCTAAGAGTTCTTCCATCATTTCTCGCTCCAAGGAGCGTAAAATTTCAGGGCCACGCAGAAAGTCCTTTACACTAATCCTACTTTGGTTAAAGTCTTGAGCGTAATCACGTATCTGAGAAATTATATTAATCTGATGTTCGAGTTGTTCAGTAATTGTATCAAGCGGCTCAACTCCTTGTTTTCTAAATTTTCGGAAGTCTGTCACCATACCTCCTTGAGGTGTCTTTTTCGCTTCTCTAAGTGAGCGTTTCAAACTCTCAAATTGCGTTTTGAGTACTCCATTTTGCTGCTCGATGCGTAAACACTTGCGACTTAAATCATCTTCACTGCTACTATCAATCTGTTCCCCTACTTGATACTGCTGCTCAATCTCTAAAAGTCTTGCTAAATCACCTTCAGTATAAGCTCGATTTATCTCTTTCATTATCTCTGTGTGACGTTCTTGGGTTTCACTGTCACTAGCTTTGTCTGGATGAAATATTTCAGCTAACCGCAAAAATATATGACGGATTTTTTTAGAAGATTCACTGCGACCTGCCGATGGAGATTCTGCATCTGAATCTGATTGGTAATAATAGTGTTGATGGTGTGATTGATTTGACTTATTAAAATCTTCGTCACCATTAAATTGCTCATCAATTTCTATTTCTTCTTGAATGGGCTGAGGACTAATTATTTCTGCATATTGTAAAGTACGATATATTTCTTCAACTTTCTTACGATTCTGTTTATTCAGCTTTTTATTTTTAAATATCTCATTAAAGATAGTGTGAATTTCTTGATTAAGAAGTGCTATCTTCTGAAAATTTGGAGTTGCTCGACTAAACACCTCACTAGCAACAGTACGCATTTGTTCAATAAATTTATCTAACTCCGCGCGTTTCTTCTTTATTTGCTTAAGCAGCTTTTGGTGTTCGACTTCAAGACCTTCCAAACGCAAGTGAACTTCACTCGGCGCCAGAGTTGCGGTAGTGGTAGTGCTAGGAGCGCGTTTTATGGTTGGTGAAGATTTTCGAGACATGGGACCAACGGGTTTTACAGGGGGTGTTTACCGAACATTCTGAACTAAATTGACACAAAAGCTTACAAAAGTTACTTTTCACAACAAAAAATTAATCTTACTGCATCTTTTGTACTAATCTTATTCTAGTTTACACGAGCGCATTAATCTGGCTGTATTGCGACTTTAATTACTTTACGCTCACGCATATCTACGAACACTTGCTCCAAATCTTTTAAAGGGCGCCGTTCGCTAATCAGCCATTCAAACATTATTTTGCGGCTTGCAATTAGTGAAAGCGCTTCACGTACAAAATATGGGGTGTTATGAAATACACCTTTAATTGTCAGTTCGCTATAGTGTAACTGCTCTGTACTTACAGAAATATTCGTATTCTTAGGACATCCGCCAAATAAGTTTACAGTGGCACCGGGACGGGCACAAGCGATTGCTGTCTCCCAAACACTTTTGTCTCCTGTTGCCTCAATCACGATATCAGCACCATAACCATCTGTTAATTCTTTCACCAAACTTGGAATATCCTGAACCTGATGATAATTAAAAGTCTGTGCTGCCCCAAGTTTAGTAGCTATTTCTAATCTTTTATCATTACCACCAAATACTAATACTTGTGAACCATCTAATACAAGTTTAGCAACAAACATTAAACCAATGGCGCCATCACCAAGTAAAACAACTCTATCACCAGGCTTAACATTCGAGCGCGCGATACCATGCAGTACACATGCTAACGGTTCTGTCATTGCTGCAAGTTCGTATGCTATATCAGGAATTAATAGTAAATTATGTTGAACAATCTTTGCAGGAATTTTAAGATATTGTGCGAACGTGCCGTTATTCCACGTTAAATTAGGGCAAAGCGAATATTCGCGGCGTAGACAAAAAAAACAGTGACCACATGGCGCCGAATTATTAGCAACCACAGCGTCACCAACCTTCCATTTAGTCACACCTGCACCAACTGCAACAATTTCTCCTGCTGCCTCATGACCAAATAAAGTAGGAGGTTTAAGCATTTTGGCATGACCACCATTCCTCCATACCTTTAAGTCAGTGCCACAAGTTGTTGCAGCATGTACTTTAATTACAACCTCACCTGCATCAGGTAGCGGGTCGCTAACTTGTTCCAACCGTAAATCTTCTTGACCATAAAGTAAAGCAGCAAGCAAGTCCTAGTCCTCGCGCAATCTAAATTTGCCTCACCTTATTTTACCAGGGACACTGTAGAGACGCGAAATTTCGCGTCTCTACAAAATCGCGTCTCTACAAAATCGCGTCTCTACAAAATCGCGTCTCTACAAAATCGCGTCTCTACAAAATCGCGTCTCTACAAAATCGCGTCTCTACAAAATCACGTCTTTACGAAATCGCGTCTCTACAAAATCGCGTCTCTACGAAATTGGCAAAGGTGAAAAAAAATTAAAAAATTGGGAACTTATTGTTTAGTGCGCGCGTCTAATCCTGTAATTAAACTGCCAACTCAAGGCGAAGCAGGCTGCGAAACAACTCCGAGGTTCCGAGTCTCTCCTGTAGACGTGCGGTTAACTGTTAGTAACGAAACCTCTTGACGACAAGATTGACATAACCAGTAGACTTTACCGTGGCGAATGTGACGCAACAGCATGGAACTACCGCAACAGGGGCAACTGCTGGATCTCATAGTCATACTATTGTACTCCTTTTAAACTTTGTGTTGATTGTGTTGATTTAATGTGCTATGCACCGCGACTTATTAAAATGCAATTTGGGCTGCGTGAATACGTCCGTTCTGATTAATCCGATCTTGAATGATTTTTTCGTAGACCTTCTCGTACCCATCAACCATGCGAGCCACGCTAAAGTTATTTTCTACATGTTTACGACAGTCATGACGATTAAGTTGTAGTGCTTGTGGAAGCATTGCTGCTATTTCCTCGTAACTATTACACACCATTCCAGTCACTCCATGAACAATAACTTCTGGTACGGCGCCCATATTCGTTGCAATCACTGGCGTACCAGTTGCCATTGATTCAATCATTACTAAACCGAAAGGTTCTTGCCATGTAATTGGAAAAAGTGCAACTTTAGCATTTCCTAGAAGTTCTACTTTCTCAGAGTTACCGACTTCTCCAAGAAACTCGATCTGCTCACCGTCAATATGTGGAGCAATCTCACGTTCAAAGAACTCTGTATCTGCCACATCAACTTTTCCTGCCATTTTTAGGTGCCATCCAGTCGCGCGTGCGATAGCGATTGCATGTTGCGGTCCTTTTTCGGGTGAAAAGCGTCCTAAGAATGCTAAATAAGGCTTTGTTTCCAGTGGTTGAGCAACAAATGGATAATCGTCGGGGTTAATACCGTTGTAAACTGTGCGAACGTAATTAAGGTCTAGAGTACGCTGTGTGTTGCTAATGCTAACGAATGGTTGCTTTTTGTGATGGGTGAAAACCTTTATATTTTCACTATTAAAACTGCCATGTAAAGTATGTACCGTTGGTGTTGGTACAAAATGAGCGCTTAGTAATGCCGGAACCCCTACATGAGAGTGAATAATATCGAATTCCCCAGCGCACTGATAAACTTGGCTAAGTTCGAGCGTCTCATATGCCGAATATTCCCGAAAATTAGGGTCTAAACGTAATGCACGTGGACATATTGCTTCGAGCTTCGCTTCGGTGTATGAATCTCCTGACGCGAACAAAGTAACATCATGGCCTCGACGTACTAGTTCATCTGTTAGACGACTCACTACCAGTTCGATGCCTCCGTAAGTCGGAGGTGGAACTCGTTCCCATAAGGGAGCTACTTGAGCGATTTTCATAACTTGTTTTGGTTCAGGTGAAAAAGCCCCGTGTTCAGGACTTATATTCAGATGTTATGGTAGAGCATTTATACTCACCCATCTGAAGTTTACATCAAATCAAGGTGCCAACTAGAAAGTATTATTTTCCGGTTAACCGTACTTGACAACATGGATTAACTTCTTCTAAACACCAGTCATTAATCATTAGGTAACTACATTTATAAGATTACAATCAATAATGAATTGGTTTCATCTATCCTGGGGATCATTGAAAGTAATATGATAATCGAGGTTAAACCACAAGAACCATGATTCGGCGCCAATGTTATCTAGCATTGCAAAAACCTTCACGCTTAAAGGCTTGCACCTATAATCAATAAACACTACGAAAAAACATATAACTTTATAAAAATAAATTAATATTCAGTAATACGAGTCACAAAACTTAATTAACATTTTGTAACATAAGTAGCTTTTATAGATTTCTACTTAAAAAATTATGAAAATTGCTACCTGGAACGTTAACTCAATTCGTACACGTCTAGAACATGTCGTCAACTGGCTAGAACAAAACCCTGTTGACGTGCTTTGCCTCCAAGAAACCAAAGTTGTAGATAAAGACTTTCCCCACGCTCAGTTTGAAGCACTAAATTATCATTCCTATATATATGGACAAAAATCTTATAACGGAGTTGCCATACTCAGTAAAAAGCCACTTCAACAAGTCAGTACCGGGTTTACAAGTCTACTGCCCGAACTAGAACCAATATGGGACGAACAAAAACGAGTAATCACGGGTGTAATTGACTCTTATCGAATTTTAAATCTTTATGTACCTAACGGCTCCGAAGTTGGTTGCGACAAATACGAATTTAAACTGCGTTGGCTAACCGTACTGCGAAACTACCTGCAAGTCTTATTGTCACAAAACCCTAACATTTGTATGTGTGGTGACTTTAATATTGCGCTTGAAAACAAGGATATTCACTCTAAAGCCGATATAAAAAATCACATTATGTCATCCGATGCCGAACGCCAAGCACTCAAAGAAGTTTTAGAACTAGGTTTTGCTGATGCTTTTCGTAAATTTACAATAGAAGCGGGTCATTACAGTTGGTGGGACTATCGCGCGATGGCATTTCGTCGTAACATGGGCTGGCGTATCGACCATCACTACTTAACACCCGAACTATACGAACGCGCGATTAGTTGTGTAATTGATCAGGCGCCGAGAAAACTAGAAAAACCGAGCGACCACGCTCCAGTCATCGTAGAATTTTAATCTCAAACCTCAATTTCAGTTAATTCGTGGATATACGAAGGTCTAGGCACTAACTGCCTAATCATTGCTATATCCGCAGTCCAAAACTCAGCAGAAAAGCTTTCAGCACAAGCTAAGAACACTGCATCATAAAGAGTCGGCAACCCATAGTCTACTGCTATATTCCACGCTCGAACTCGAATTGCTTGTGTGTCAATGTAATCAACTGGTAATTCGCAAAAATCCTCAAAAATTTCTTGTGCCTCCTGTATAGTAATGCTTCCAGCGCGAGTTTTTTTTCGCAATACCGAACCAACTTCTGCCCAAGCAAATGTGGGAGCAACTATACGGATATTTTGACTCAAAGCTTCATCAATTACTATTGTGGCTTGAGCTTGATACTGTTCTGGTACTAAGTAAGGTATCCAAACACTTGTATCAATACACAGGACTCTAGTCACGTCGTTCTCTGCCTTCTCTTAAATTGCGAATTAGTGAGACTGAACTCACTTGTGTATTTGTTCTATTTTTTATTTTTTCACTACGGGCAATAATTCTTTGGTGTGCAGCCCAAGCTTTGCGTCGTCGCACTTCTCGCTCGACAGCATCCACCACCAAGTCATTGAACGACTCACTATCATTTTTAAAGCTTTTTGCACTTTCAAGCAATTCAAATGGAAAACGGATAGTTATAGCTTCACGTTCTGTGCCCATACATTTATATGCAACCAAGTAGTGATACCAAATATTATAACCATAATTTGTGGCTTAAACCACTCGCTGCCTACATTCGCTTATTCCTTTACAAATTACTAAAATTAATTAAGACCCCAAACCCAAAATCTCTAAACCGTAACGCTTATGTTTTTGGTAACTGGAGCAACTGGTGATATCGGGCGCCGAGTGGTGCGACTTTTACGCGAATCGAACAAACAAGTACGTGCGTTCGTTCGTTTAACATCGCATTATGGAGAGTTAGAACATCGAGGCGCCGAATTATTTATCGGCGACTTACGTTTTGAGCGCGATATTCAAAAAGCTTGTCAAGGTGTTCGATATATTATCAGTACTCATGGTTCTGATGGTGACGCACTTGCATTAGACTACCGTGCGAATATCTCTCTTATTGACCAAGCCAAAGCAAATGGAGTTGAGCATTTTGTATTCATTTCTGTACTAGGTGCAGATAGAGGTTACGAAGATGCACCAGTATTTAAGGCAAAACGCGAAGTCGAAAGGTATTTGCAAGCAAGTGGCTTAAATTACACTATTTTACGTCCGGCTGGTCTAGCATCTAATTTACTAACGCTTGCCGAACGTTTTCGTGAAACTGGAATATATTTACTTATTGGCGACCCAAAAAATCGGACTTCGATAGTTTCTACTGATGATTTGGCTTTAATGGCTGTTAACTCAGTTAATGTTATTGGCGCCCGTAATCAGATATTACCTGTAGGTGGGCCGTCAATATTAACGCGCGAAGAAATACCGCGTATATTCAGTCGTATATTCAATACTCAGCCAATTATAATTAACGCACCATTATTTTTAGTCGATGGCTTCCGGAGTGCATTAGGTATAATTAACCCCCAAGCACAAAAATCCTTGGGAACCTTTAGAACATTGCTAGCAAACGAATTTTTCTGTAAAACTGAAGAAATTAGTAATCTAGAAGCAATCTTCACCTTCCCCTTGGAACCGTTAGAAAGCTTCCTAAGACGCTATCTAGCAACATAGTAAGGGCGGGTTTATAGATATCCTAAAACAATGCTAGATTTTTTGTTAACCCCCCCCAACCAATCCAAACTCCTGTACGGGCGGGTTTACCTACATCCTGGTAAACAACCGGAAATTTTGGTTAACCCGCCCCGACTAACTTTGCGCCGACTGTACGGGCGGGTTTACCTACATCCTGGTAAACAACCGGAGTAAGGGCGGGTTAACCAAAAAAATAGTACTTTATTACCATATTTATAAACCCGCTCCCCCAACCAACCAATCAAAAAACCATTCATATACAAAAAACCTATGCGTTCTCCCCTAGCTGCAAACGCTGCACAAGCGCGTCAAACAAAACAAGTATTTGCTCGACCAGAGGAACAATTATCATTTGAACTAGGTAAAGCAGTACAAGAACTACCACCCTTATATACAAGACTACTAGCTGGTACAATTAGTGCAATAATCTTTGGTACCATAGCGTGGGCACATTTTTCAAAAGTAGATGAAGTAGCAACGGCGCCTGGGGAACTCATTGCTTCAACTCAAGTACGTCCAGTAACATCAATAGGCAATGGTTCGATTACCTCAGTACGTGTAAAAGAAGGGCAACGTGTAGTAAAAGACCAAGTATTAGTCGAACGCGACCCAGAATTTCAGAAATTAGATGTAACGCGGTTAGCACAATCTGCTAAACTTATTCAACAAGATTTACGGCGCCTTGATGCCGAGCGTACAGGAAATAAAAGTGCTGGAAATCCGATTCAAGACGAGCTTTTAGCAGCACGCTTACGAGATTTTGAAGCGAAGCAAGCAGCAGCGGAAGCAGAAGCGAATAAGCAAGCAGCTTTAATTGAGCAAGCAAAAGTTCGGCTTGTGCGCTTACAAGAGAACCTTGTAAACGCTCAAACCAGTTTTACCAACGCTCAAACAAACCTTGCGAACGCTAAAGAACTACGTCAAAAAGTCAACCAAAACGTTGCACTTGCCAAAGAGCGCGAGCAAAGTATGCGTACTTTAATTGGTAATGGCGCCGTTCCAAGACTTGACTACCTCGAAGCGCAAGACCGACTCAACCGCGCAACATCTGAAACTACGCGAGCGAATGACGAAATTACTAATAACCAAAACAAAATAACCGAAGCGCAAGATAAAGTAACGTCACTACAAAAAGATATGGCTGCTCAGGTTCAAGAAATACGACAAGCGCAAGCAGCTTTTGTATCAGCGAAAAAGCAATCCGACCGTCTTGCATCTGAACGTCAAAGCGAAGTTTTAACGCAAATCAATAAGCGACGTGAAGAATATACCGATATTACAGGTAAGCTCGAACAAGCCCGCAAACAAACCGAGTACGAAACTATTAAATCACCCGTAACGGGAACAGTCTATAAAGTTAAAGCAACTAAAGGCCCCGTACAATCAGGCGAAGAATTATTATCAATATTGCCAGATGGTGAAGAACTAATGCTTGAAGTAAAAGTTCTCAACCGCGATATTGGTTTTATCCGTCAAGGAATGAAAACCAAAGTTAAAATGGCGACATTCCCCTTCCAAGAGTTTGGTACAATTGAAGGCGAGGTAGCAAAAGTAAGCCCTAATGCAATAGTAGACAAAGAATTGGGACTAGTATTTCCAACTCGAATTAAACTTAATAAGCATTCAGTGATAGTACGTGGTGAAGAAGTACAATTTACACCAGGCATGACCGCAAATGGTGAAATTGTAACTCGTCAAAAATCAATTCTAACCTTTATTATGGAGCCAATTACCCGCAGATTTAGCGAAGCTTTCTCTGTAAGATAAATTTGTTTTGTATGGTGGGCCGCGGCCCACCTTACCCTGTACGCAAACTCAGGAGAGAAAGTACTAGTTTTTTGGAAGTAAGCGTAAATACTGTTCGTATGGAGCTAAAAATATTTTTCCATAGCGCTCAAAGATATTTTCTGGGTCTTGTGGGTTTGTAGTAGCCGCCATGCTGGAATAATTAGTAGAATAGTTTGAGATGTTACTAGAATCAAAACTTTTTAAGGCGTTACTATTACTACTGTTATCATATGTATAAATTGTTGAAGTATTGTTACTAGCAGTATGTTTACTATTAGCGTCAAAAGTAATGTTGTTTTCTGTACTTAATCCACTGGTGTAATTATAACGGCTAGCATAATTAGTAGATTCAATGCTGCTAGAGAATGGATTAAAGCCAGAAAATATATCTCCAAAATTAAAGCTTGGAATAGTGCTATCGCTTTGTTCGGAGTTTTTAGAGGTGTCTGCAAGAATTTGTCGAACTTGGCTATCACTCAAACTGCGGTTTGCACTCAGCATCAACGCTACAACACCTGCAACGTGAGGAGCTGCCATTGATGTACCGCTGTAGTTTTCATAATTATTGTTTGGAACAGTTGAGTAAATACTAACTCCAGGCGCCGTCACATAAGTAAGCTGTTTACTACCAGCACGGTTAGAAAAATCTGCTAAATTACCATCTTTATCAACTGCACCAACTGCTACACCAGTGTTTTGAGCATAGCGCGCGGGATAAATAGGTGATGCACCGCCATCATTACCTGCTGCCATGACAACAATAACACCTTTACCACTGGCATAATTAAGAGCATCCTCCATAGTTTTATTAGTACCACCACCACCAAGACTCAAATTAATCACATTGGCGCCGTGGTCTACAGCATAGTAAATACCCTTGGTAATTGAATCATACGAACCAGAACCTGTGTCATCGAGTACTTTCACAGGCATAATTTTGGCATCGTATGCAATACCCGTTACACCATAATCATTCTTTTCACCTGCTATCGTTCCAGAGACATGAGTTCCATGTCCGGCTCTATCCATCACATCCGAATTATTATCTACAAAATTCCAACCGTGGATGTCACCTGCATAACCATCTGCCGTGTCATCGTTGGGATTAGTCCAAATATTATCTTTCAAGTCTACATGATTTATATCAACACCAGTATCTAGAACTGCAACGACAACTCCTTTGCCTGTATATCCTTTAGCCCAAGCTTCAGGAGCTTTGACCATATCGGCATCCCAAGCATTACCACCTATATCCGGCACATCAGCAAAAGGTTGTTGACCGATAGCAGAAGCGACTGCTGACGATGCATTCACTAAACCATAACCGTTACTCGAACTATATGATTGAGATGAAAATGTATCATTGCTTAAGTTATTACTAAACTTATTAAATGAAGAGCTTGAAGTAAGACTTAGACTATTGTGTAACGCTAAATCATTACTCTTATTATTATTGAACATCAGTATTTATCCTCAAAAGAACTTATTGTGGCGACATCAAATATTTATTCTGGCAATGTATTTAAATGAAAAGCTAATATTTCCTAGTAAATAATAACTACAAAAGCAATATTGAATTTGCAACTAGTTTTACAAAAACATTGTAATGAAAGAGTTTTTTTAAAAAATTTTATTATTAATGTTAAATATCAAGTTATTAACCTTATATAAAGGTAAGGTGGGCACTGCCCACCCTACTTAGACTAAAAATTTATTAGCACCATCCCAATAGCTAAAATTAGATAAAATTTGACTCCAGCTAAGTTGCAAAATACTGGGTTTAGATGTTGACTCCATTCCCCACGGGTTAAATAAAGTGAATATTTGTGTGGAAGCATTATAGTCTACTAAAGCATATGCATGACTTGCAACAATATCTGGCGCCACTCCACTAGACTTAGACCCAAAGCCAATTAATTTACCTGTACTAATAGCATTCATAAGTGAGTCTAGGTTTAAGACATTACTCATTGAAACTGCTTGACCTGTAATGTGTGAAAGAGCGTCGCTAATATAACCACTCTTACCAATACCAGAATAAGAATTAGTATTATCTTGGTAAATCCATCCAGACTCATTCAATTGCGCGTATGCTTTTTCTGCTAGTGCTACCCAAAGTTCATTTGCAGGATTGTTATAACTACTGCCCTTACTCGCATAAACGAACCTTCCAGAATAATCTGTCGGTAAATACTTATCGACTGTAACGTAGTCAGCAACTCCATTACGGAAGAAGCGGACGGTAAATGTATTGTCACCGTTATCGATAAACATATTTTCAATCGTAGTTGGTGATTCAACTGCTGTTGCAGCAAGTCCAACTAAGAAGAAGCAGTCATTTATCTGACCTTGCTTAACGTCTTGATAACTGACACCATTCTGAAACAGTACACCACTTGCTTGCTGGTAAGTATACGGAGTTGTTGGATAATCGCGTCCTAGAAACCATTTGTTTATCAGGTTGGACATTACTGTACTGCTACTACCCGCAGTCAGATTACCTAACACACCGTTCTGATATCTTTGATTTGCCGCATCACCGTTGACTACCTTGTTCGTCAAGACTCGCACGTATTCTTGTATTCCTAACCTTGATGCATTACTTACTAAATTCTGCAAGTCTCTAAATTCAGTTGCGTCAACTACACCATCATCTTCTGACGCGCGTAAAATCTTAATGACTTCATTGCGGTCAATAACCGAATCACTAAAAGATGATTTAATATCCGCGCGTATTTGTGAATCTTGAAATACCATATCCAACCAAGAACTACTGCTTGGTGGTGATGGTGGTGGAGGGGGTGTTTGCGGAATTACACCAGTACTGTATTCGAGATTGTATGTGGTAGTTGCATTTCTAAATCGAGAGACTTTAATGTAATAACTACCAGCTTCCAACGTTACATTTATCGATTCATCTCGGTTATGTCGATTTACTGAACGAGCTAATTCTTGACCGTTGCTGTTCAATACTTGTAAGTTAGCATTTGCATACATTCCTTTGACCGCAAGACTTAGACTGCTGCGACCGCTAAAATTAAAACTATAATAATCCTCTCTATTTGCTGCTGATACCGAACCTGTGATAATTTGCGTGCCTTGATTGACACTCAAATTACGAATACTTTCATTCTGTCCAAATAAATTAACAGACATAACAACTCTAGCTTTAAAGATTAAATAAATTAAGCACAAAGCACCCTGCGTCCCTTGTCAAAAAAGAGACTTACTATTCAGCCACCAAATCTTCACGTAATTCTTGAACTTCCATATTGCTGCTTAAAGTTTTCAAACAGCCACGTTAAAAATACGTAATAAAATTTACTAATATACTAAGTAATTACGTAAGTAATGCTGATTAACTAAAACAATTTGATACTCATAAAAAAGCCCCCCTTATCAAGGCAGAGCGTGTACACACAAGTCTCTCTTTCTTCTCTTTCTTCTCTTTCTTCTCTTTCTTCTCTTTCTTCTCTTTCTTCTCTTTCTTCTCTTTCTTCTCTTTCTTTGTGTCCTTTGTGCCTTTGTGGTTCTTTAAAGAGATAAACCACTTTGAACACGAAGAACACACTCGTGGGGAAAAGAAGGTAGTTATTAAAGATGTGTGTACACAGTAGCCTTAATCAAGGGGGGATTAAACTTAATCTACGCCGTGCGTGCCATAGCTAAAGCAGTACGAACAGCAGCATCGGCGTTGACAAAACCGTAACCGTAGTACTGGTCATAACCTGGGGCGCCTAAATCAACAGCAGTTTTTGCGAGGATATCTTTAACTTGTCCTGCCGTCAGATTTGGATTTGCGCTCCACAATAGTGAAGCTACACCCGTAACAACAGGTGTAGATGCGGAAGTCCCAGTAAATTTATCGTTATAGTTAAAGCTAAATGTACCGTCGGGGTTCTTAACTGCATTGGCTGCTGGATACTCAGTTAACGCCATTAGCGTTAATGGCTTCTTACCAGCGTTGAAAGTTGCTGTATCCACATAATTAGAACCATACCACGGATTATAAGCAGTTTGCTCAGTAGCAGTTAGTTCAGGATTGTTTGGACTATAATCAACCCTAGTTCCAGGTGTTTTTGCAATGCCATAATAATCTGTATTACCCCAAGATGCGCCAACAGAAATAAAATTGTCATATGTCGCCGCTAAGGCACCAGGGTTTGAGATGGTGCTAGTGTTATTGTTACCAGCAGCGGCAACAAACAATACATTATCTTGGTTTTGAGCAATTAAATTTATAAACGCCTGCGAATCTCCACCTGATAAACTCAAATTAACAACTACCTTCTGCTTCTTCAACTTTGCCTGGTTAATGAACGTTTGCGTAGCAGTTGCCAAATCTTGGTCCCCAGCATTTCCACCCATTACGTCGATATGCTCGACATCTGAAGCCCAATTTATCCCTGCTATCCCTATACCATTATTCCCGGCAGCTGCAATCACACTTTGAACCAAAGTTCCGTGAGAATAAGAATCGGATTCATCTTGAAAGTTATTACCCACAAGAATTGTGCTTCGTAAGTCAGTATGAACATTACCACTAGCATCAACACCTAACCCCGAATCTGCAATTCCAATTAGTACTTTTGAATTACCAGTTGAGAACCGCCAAGCATTCGGAACTCCACTTGCAAACAAGCTGGTTTGCTCATTAAACTTCGCGTCATTGGTAACGATAGTTCCTTTAAAGCCAGCAGTGGCGCCAGGAACAAGGGTTGCGAGGTCAAAGGTTGCGTCACTAAATTGAATTTGCTCAATATTCTCAAATAAAATTTGATTACTTGCATAAGCCCCAGCATTGATTGTAATAGCATCAAAAAGACGATTCCCATTACCAGGATTTGCAACTACACCACCACCTGTTGAAGTTGCCCAGTTAAAGCTAACTTGTCCCGAACTAATGCCGGCAGTTTTAAAGTCGAGTACATCGCGCTTACCTGCTCCAAAATTAATATCGCCGTTACCTGACACATATGTAATTTGACTGCTTCCATTAAAAGTGAAAGTGTCTGACGAGAGCGTTCCAACTTTCCATGAAGTAGTTGGAGTTGGAGTTGCAGAAGCTGTAGGAGTAGGAGTTACAGGCGCCGTAGAAAGCGAAGTTTGTAGTACTACTGGTTTAGTCCGAGGACTTAAAGCAGTAGTGCCAGCATCCGTTGATAAAGGGATATTGTCTTTTTTCCATTCTATTGGTGCCGGTTGAGTCGCATCATATCGAGGTGTTGCCGACACTGACAGATTGTAAAAGCTTTTGACTTTACTGTTGCTATAAACTCGAATATAGTAAGCACCGCTCTCAAGGTTGGTCTTGATAGACTCACTAGTACGCCGCCCTTTTGAACGTGAAAAAGCGATAACTTCACTCGGTAAAGCCACCCCATCATTATTAGTATCTCGAACTAGCTCGACATCTAGATTACGTCGAAAACGCTTGAGTGATAAATCAAGGTGACTACGCCCCTCTAAATTAAATTTATAAAAATCGCTCTGAAGCGATGAACTAATTGTATCAGTGAATACTTGTGCAGTATTCAAAACTTTGATATTTAAAGCTGTACTCAACGAACTACCGGGAACGTCAGCAGGCATATGTTACTTTTTTTTCAAGGAGAGATACAAATACTATCAAAATCGATACTCGCTTGCTTTGGCGGCAAAAAAATATATAAGTAACCAAATTTACAAAAAAAACACAATATTTTTACTGAACCTTCACGTAAAACTTAAATTTACTGCTCTTATTCATCTTGCTGTTAAAACTGAAAACCTATGTAATAATACTTAGAGAAAAATTTTTATCCGTAAATAATTTGTAATATTGCAGAAACTCGGTTGCTTTGTTGATATATTGTAATAAAAACAAAAATTCAGCATAAAACCAGGTTTACGGTTTGTTTGCACAAGTATCAAAGTTTTAATATTCCGAACTATGAAATCAGATGCTATCTTTAATTAACGATTTAAATCCTTGGGTTGTAGCTATCGGAATCAATACAGCCTTACTAGCTGTAGCATGGGTGGCGCCAAAAAAACTGTTGACAGGTGCAGGCTATCTTAACGCTTGGTTACTAGGTGTTTTAATTTGGGGAACGTTAGGTTTTCCAGGTTATTTAGTAGTAATGTTCTATTTTTTAGTCGGTTCGTTTGTTACAAAAGTTGGTATAGTGCAGAAAGAAGCCGAAGGAATTGCAGAAAAACGTTCAGGAGCGAGAGGTCCAGAAAATGTCTGGGGTTCAGCATTGATAGCTACATTATGCGCGGTTGGCGCCTTCGCTTTAAATTCAGACTTTGATACGGTTCATAAGCTTCTTGTTTTAGGTTACGTCGCTTCATTTAGCACCAAGCTTTCAGACACCTGTGCTAGCGAAATAGGTAAAGCATATGGAACTAGGACATTTCTAATCACAACGCTGCAAAGAGTAGCGCGCGGAACAGAAGGTGCTGTAAGTTTAGAAGGGACTCTCGCAGGAGCAGTAGCTTCTTTGGCACAAGCTTTAATTGGTTTGGCAGTGGGATTAATAAATGGTTTAGATATAGGCTGGTGTGTTCTCGCTGCCTTCATTGCTACTAATATTGAAAGTGTAATTGGGGCAACATTGCAATCGAGGTACACATGGTTGACAAATGAATTAGTAAATATTTTAAACACATTGATTGGCGCTGTAGTCGCGATATTGTTGGCGGTGTTGTGGCTATATTCAGTGAAGTAGCATGGAGTTATAAGGTACTATGTTAAACGAGTAAAGTTAATTTTTTTGCTTCTTCGACGCTGATATAGGATGTAGATATTACTTATACGGACAGCAGTTTGCTTGACTTTTAAGTTAAGCGCGGTTGCTGATTTGCCCGATCCTTGCTTACGATTAAAGTGCGCTGTTTAGCGGAGGTTGTAGTAAACGCAAGCCGTTAACTCGAACTTCTGCTCAAAAACAATAGTATAATTCTTAGACGTATTTATTTATACGTATGTAGTTCAATGGAATCTCTATCATTTATAACCGTCGATGAACAGTCAATTTCTGTGGCACAAGCAGTGAAATACCTGCAAGCGTCAGGAAAATTGGGTCAGTTCATAAGTGATATCCTTCGTCAATACGTGATTGATGAGGAAATATCAGATCGTGAGGACGTTGCCATCAGTCCGGCATTAACAGAACAAGCGATAATTGATTTTCGTTTAAAAAATCAGCTTACAGACTCGCAGCGTTTCAACGACTGGTTGAAAAATAACGGCACGAATTACGAGACTTTTCACTCGTCGGTTGCGGCTAGCTTTAAATTAGAAAAGCTTAAAGCAGTAATTGCCGACCCCAAACTTCAAGAATATTTTATTGAACGTAAGATTTTTCTCGATAGAGTAGTGTTATCCCGAATTATCGTTGACAACCGTGAACTCGCAGAGGAGCTACACGCGCAAATTGACGAAGGCGCCAGTTTTGAGCAAATAGCGCGCGAGTACTCCCTAGCAGATGACAAGGTTGTAAACGGCATGATGGGACCAGTTAGCCGGGGAACGTTGCCAGATATACTAAGAGCGGCAGTCGATGTAGCTTCTACAGGTACATTAATTGGACCGTTGGAATTAGAAGGACGTTTTGGTTTGTTTCGCGTGGAACAATTCTTAACCGCGTCACTGGATGATACTCAATTAAAACAGACACTACAAAACGAGTTGTTTGAGAAATGGCTAGCAGAGAAGATTCAAAAGCTTACAGTCAGATTGCAAGTGGGCTAACCACCAACGATAGAGACTTGCACTCCGAAGTGCTAGCGTCTCTACCTTGGGAAGAAGCACCGTTTTGCTGGTTAACACCTGATAATAAAAACGTATTAAAAAATAGTGCTGAAACATCACGCTATGGCTTAGGTGAGAAAATTTGGTCAAGAACTTCTCCTGGCTTACATTATTTTATTGTTACAGGTAAAGTAAGGCTGCGCGAAGAAGAAACAAGCAAACCACTAGCGACAATGGAAGCTGGTGATTGGTTTGGAGACTTGCTATTATGCGCGGTTGACTGTAAAGCTGTAGCTGCTAGCAAAGAAGTAATAGTAGTTAGCTGGAAAGTAGAAACTTGGCAAAAGTTATCTAACCCAAGTGTTGATGCTTTTTGGGAAGGTTCAACAACTGAGTCAGTATCAGAAACTGGTAATGGTAACGGCAACGGTACAACTAATTTACCAGTTCAGCGAGATGAAAATAGACCCGAGCAATTAGAATCATTACCGCAGGCGCCGAACGACAGGTTCTCTCGACAAGAAGATTATTCTAATTCTGCCTCACAACCGCGAACACAACAGTCTCAATTTCAACGTGAACTGCTAGCAACAACATCAATAGCATCGTCGAACTACCCATTTGTGGCAAGTCACAATACTGGAGCAGCATGTTTGACGATGGCAGGTATTTATTTAAAGAACCCAGTGCAGCTTGAATGGGTACAGCGTCAACTGCGAGGACAGCGACCGAAAAATATTGTTGAAGCTGCAGAAAAATTAGGGTTTATTTTGCGACGGGTACAAGTAACTTGGGCAGAACTGCGACAGTTATCTTACCCAGTTTTAATGCGTTTGAACACAACTCAAGCCAAAGAACCGACGTGGGTTGTTGCCTACGGGATGAAGGGAGATAGACTAATAGTAGCCAACCCTCTCAATCAAAAAGGTGAATGTGAGACTTTACCGCAGCAAATGGTTGTTGAAGCTTGGGATGGAAACCTCTGGCAAGCTGAATTAGTTAACAAACAAGAGAAATTTAACCTCAGTTGGTTTTTACCAGCAGTAATGCGGTACCGAGGTTTATTAACTGAGGTATTGCTAGCTTCGTTTACATTACAGCTACTTGGACTTACAACACCTTTAATTACCCAAGTCGTTATTGACAAGGTAATGGTACAAGAGAGTTTGCCGACTTTAGATGTTATGGCAATAGCTTTATTGTCTGTAGCGTTATTTGAGGCAATACTCGGTATGCTACGTCTATTTATTTTTACCCATACCGCGCGGCGCCTCGACTTAAGTTTATCAGCGCAATTATTCCGGCACTTAATGCGGCTACCTCTAGCATATTTTGAATCACGCCGAGTTGGAGATACAGTCGCGCGCGTCCAAGAACTCGAACAAATCCGTCAATTCTTAACAGGAACAGCATTAACTGTTGTACTAGACAGTATATTTGCCGTCGTATACTTGGCATTAATGTTCTACTACAGCGTTCCTCTAACCTTTGCTGGGTTAGCAGTGTTACCATTATTCGCCACACTGACATTAGTTGCTACACCAATATTACGTAATTGGTTAAATGAAACCTTTAACCGCAGTGCAGACAGCCAATCATTCCTAGTAGAAACCGTCACAGGTATTCACTCCGTCAAAGCACATGCTGCTGAACCAGTAGCGCGCGACCGTTGGGAAGGATTATTTGCCAGGTTTATTCGTACAGGTTTTAAAGCTTCCACCACTCAAAACATTAGTAGCAACATCGGTGACTTTTTAACGAACCTTTCTTCGTTGCTAATATTGTGGTTCGGTGCCAAGTTAGTAATCGAGCAGAAACTAACAATTGGTCAGCTAGTAGCATTCCAGATGCTTTCCGGACGTGTAACAGGTCCCTTACTGCGTTTAGTTCAACTATGGCAAAACCTCCAACAAGTATTACTATCAGTAGATAGAATAGGCGACATATTAAACGTGGCGCCGGAAGCAGAACCAGGAACAGGGTTAGTATTACCACCACTTAAAGGCGAAGTTTCATTTGAACAAGTATTTTTCCGCTACAAAGAAGGTACCGAACCTGTACTGCGTGGAATATCCTTCAACGTAGAACCAGGGCAGTTTGTAGGTATAGTTGGTCGCAGTGGTTCCGGAAAAAGTACACTTTCCAAATTACTACAGCGGCTATATACAATCGAATCGGGTCGTATTTTAATAGATGGGTTTGATATAAAGAGTGTAGACCTAGCATCACTGCGTCAGCAAATAGCTGTTGTTCTCCAAGAAGACTTTTTATTTAATGCTTCCATCTTGGAAAACATCACATTAGGAAACCCCGATATATCAGCCGAACAAGTAGTGGAAGCTGCGCGACTTGCTGTTGCACACGACTTTATCAGTCAACTACCCCACGGTTACGAAACAAACGCAGGTGAAAGAGGAACTGCACTTTCGGGAGGTCAGCGTCAGCGCATAGCTTTGGCAAGATTATTTTTATCACAGGCGCCGATACTAATATTAGACGAAGCAACAAGCGCACTCGACGCAGAAACCGAGCAACAAGTACTGCAAAACCTGCAAAGAGTCTCAGAAAATCGCACTGTATTTATTATTGCCCACCGCTTCGCCCCATTGAAGCGCGCGAACCAAATCTTAGTAATGGAACGGGGAGTAATAGCAGAGCGCGGAACACACGATGGTCTACTACGCGATAAAGGACTATATTGGTCACTTTATCAACGTCAGCAAGCCAACGTTTAAAAGTGGAAAGTGCTGAGTGCTGAGTAGGTTTGTAGCATAGGTGTCCTCGCCTGTGCAGTAGCATAGGCGTCCCGCCTGTGCATTAGTAGGGTTGCCAATGGCAACCTTATTTTTTACCACAGAGACTTCTAGTACACAGAGGGAGAGGAATAAACCGCAAAGACGCGTAAACCGGAGGTTTTCCCGTTATCCGAAGGATATCCGCTTATGGTAGGGTAGGACGCAAACAGAAGAAGAGTAGTAGGGTGGCCTAAGCCACCAAAAAACTTAAAATTACCGCGTAGCAACTAATGTTTCTATAGCTTCCCTCGCCGCTATTAAAGATTTTTCGCGCGTTCCATCACCCGATAAATTCTCAGCATGAATGAAGTTAACATCTGTAACACCTATAAATCCAAACACTGTTCGTAGATAAGGCTCTTGAAAATCGTACTGTGCTAATGGTGTACCTGGGGAAAAACTACCTCCCCGTGCGGTAATAACCAAAGCTTTCTTATTTTTGAGTAAACCTTCAAACCCATTTTGGGAAATAGTGAAAGTTCTTCCTACCCTCGCCACTTGGTCAATATATGCTTTGAAAACCGAGGAAATACCAAAGTTATACATCGGGGCGCCGAAAACATAGATATCTGCTGCCACCAACTCATCAATAAGTTCATCAGAAATCTTCAAAGCAGCTTCCAACGCAGGAGTACGCTGATCTGGTGGACTAAAGGCGCCAGCTATCCAAGCTTCATCAACATGAGGAATAGGGTTATGCCCAATATCACGATAAGTTACCGTATCACCAGGATGAGCAGCAAGCCAAGTACTAACAAACTCCTTGGTCAAACCACGAGAAATTGAACGCTCACCACGAGGACTTGTATCAACATGTAGAATATTTGCCATTATGTAGCCTAAATTATAGTGCTACTTAATATTACTTAATGATTTTGAACTTGTGTATTTCAAAATATAGTAATAACAGCCAATTTTTTAGATAATTGACGAATATATATTATTTAAGCGTGGTTAAACCTAACCCCCTAACTCCCTTCCCTTCAAGGGAAGGGGGGAAAGATTTGCTTATCAAGAATTTAAATAGCTCTTTTCGTAAAAATATATAGCAGTCCTAAATAAAAGCGTAAAATTTTAAACTTTTCTTCTTTTTCTTCCTTTGTGTCCTTTGTGACGAGCGTGGTTCGTTATAGAGATTTCATTTTTTACAAATCAATTAGGAATGCTATATAAGTCAAGGCAAAACCAATCGGGGTAGAGATTTATTGTTTATCATCTACTTGTATCTGAGGAATTTCCTCTGCAGTTAAAGTCACAATCTTTCCATCTTTCATAAAACTAATAGATTCACCAAGCCGACGATGCCTTTCAATCGCTTGAGCAACAGCGGCTTTAACCCCAGCTTCAATTTTACGATGCAAATTTATTATTTCTTCTTCATTCATTTTGCACTCTTATAATTAAATACTGTATTAATTTTTATATCCAATTGTCTATATTCAAATCCACTATTTGTCCAAAATCAGAAGAATTCCTAGTTAGTAAAATAGCTTTATTCACTAAACTAATCGAAGCTATTTTTAAATCCATTGTACCAAGTCTAGGATACAACTTCTTAAGACGTTTAAACTCTTGCGCTGCTTCCTGCTCAAACTCGATAACAGGAATAGCACAATAATTCGTTAATTGCCTATGAAGCTTTTTGTAACACTCTACCTGTTCTTCAATAGTCTTAACTTTAGCTATTTTACTTAACCATCCTCGTATTTGTTCTTCATAGCTAATGATAGTTGCTGCTACCTGATTCGGGTTAATATTAGCTAATCTTAAACGAAGACCTTGTGCCTCCGCGCCTCCCCGATCTAAAATACTAAGATGGTCAGTATCAAGAATGTACATCGCCCTCTTCGTCTGATTCTACAGAATTTGAGCGTAGGGATTCACGGTATTCACGCCCTAGCTGCATAGCTTCATTATACATCGGATCGTTAGCAAATGTTCCATTTATCTTTTCCCACCAAGGTGTCTTGGAAGAATCAGACTCCAATTTATTTTTGAGAAGTGCAACTTCAGCCTCTAAAATTGCGACTCTTTCCTCAAGCTTTTCTGGTACTATAGACATAAATATCCTGTATTCTCATTTTCACTACTCAAAGGCAAGGCGAACTTTAGTGGCTTTAAAGATAAACTATTAGTACCATCCTAAAGTTTTTACCTTATTACAGCCACATAGTACTCTTCAAATATTATATATTATAGCGCGCTACTACATCGCGCGCGCATCAACTGCTTGTAAACGTTGACCATCTAAAACTAAGGTTGAACAATAATCAAGTGGTGACGCGCGCGCGATGCTCCAACATAAAGTAATTGCTGATGGTTTGGAGTTTTCGACTCGGTTTCGACTAAAATAACAACTTTGCTTTCAAGACCTTTAAAGTGATGAATAGTATTACAAAGAATTTCTTTTCTGCTGATGTCAGGTTCTGCTTTAATACGAAATTGCCCTACAACCTGGTTTTGAAGTGATTGTTTGCGTGTAGTTGTCAAAATTACAATATCTTTTGTTGCAAAACCTTCATCAATCACTAGACGGTGCAGCACTTGCCCAAGTATTTTTTTCAATTGAGCATCACCCTTATAGTTATGAAATTCTACATCCTGCCCTAATGGACACAAGGATGCTGTTGAATTTGGTTCGGGGTGAAACTTTAAAACATATTCGTGTATTTTTTGAGTATTGCGACAATTTTTGTTTAAGGAAAAGGGAGCTTCGTCTAAAGGTGGTTTCCAGTTTGAATCGTATATATTTTGATTATCGTCGTAGAAAAAGTAAAAAATGCCATTATCAGGGTTATGCAGCAAACATTTGAGAGCTAACCACCAATCTTCATAAAAATCCTGTCCTTCATCTACAATAACCGCGTCTACATGCCATCTTAACTTATCAGCCGCATCGATTAATAAGTTAGGATATATTTCTTTAAAGAGTTTATCTTCAGAAATATTATTTTCATTCGGCGCCAAAGCAGCTTGTTCAAATAATTTTTTGCATAACCCATGAAAGTTATAAATATGCAGATTTGGATTTCTGTTAGAGCTTTGACGCATAAATTGAGCCAAGCTTCTATTAAAGCAAGTGACTAAAACAGTAAATCCTTGCTCGTTGAGGCGCCGAGCTTTTTCAAGTGCCAATAAAGTTTTACCAGAACCAGCACAACCACTGATAGCAACACGTCGATGAGTTGCCAGAAAATCTAATATATCCATTTGTTGGTCAGTTAGATTTTTAAAAACATCATCATCATGACGTGGTAATATTCTAGGTGAAATTGGTGCAATTACTTTTATAAGCTGTTTAACACTATTAGTATCAAAATTATTTCTATTTAGATTTCTCTGTATTTGACCATGCCAATAATTAAAAACAGCTTCTACCCAACCAGATAAATTATTCAACTGAGTATAATCTAGTATTAACGCGCGTGGAGCATCTAATGTCAAACTACCATTTACTTCAACATCGGGAAAAGCTACAGCATGTCCGATAGGAACCCAGCGATTTTTCCAATAAGAAAGTTCTTTTAAACGACTAAGCAAAGCATACTTGCTATCACACGCTTGTTCAAACGGATTTGAGATATGATTATCATTACTATAGTATTGGTTTTCTCTGCCGTCGTAACGAATTTGACCACCTTTAACTTCTACTACTAAAATACCCAGATTCGGACAAGCTATTATAAAATCTGCCTCACCATCTTTGGCGCCGTTACGAAGATTGCGTACTTGCCAGCGACAAGAGTGAAAAACCACAAAGCTATCTGATAACTGCTCCTGAAACGCTTTGTACAGCAACTTCTCTGCTCTTGAGCGAATATTAGAACGTAGATGTTCAGGAAACATTTTTGCCATAAGGCGCCTCGAATGAATGTTTGAATAGATGGGCAGGACAGTCCTGATTTTTATATCTGGTGGACTTACTTATATAGTTCCCAGACATACACATCCAATAACATCGAGTTCTCTTTCCCGCCGTATGGTGGGCAGTGCCCACCCTACTACAAGCACTGATACACACGCAAACCTATGCCGCATCAACATCAAACTTTAAACCTACTTCCATCTCTAAAGCAGTTTGCACAACGCTAATTGATTCGTCGCTAACTTGAATACTCTCAATTTGAGCTAACTGACAATAAGCTTCACTGACAAGAAAAAGACTTCCTCCAACAGATAAAGAAGTTATTTCTTGCATTTTCACTATCGCCGCTTTAGGAGTTTTAAACCATTCTGTAATTGTGCCTATTTCTTTCGCTTGTCCTACAAATTCCTGTTTTTGAATAACTTGATAAGTCATTAACTCAGTAAGAGCTTCACATAAAGCTTCTACAAAACTACAAAACTCAAGCATCGATTCCGAATCAAGAATTATTTCTGGCGTTCCATGAGCAGCTTCATTACGGTAATTAATTAAGCTGAGAAGTTCCCCTTCAGCGTTACTTATACCTCCTCTCATTTGCCCTATAAATAACTGAATTTTTCTATACTTATCAATCCAGTTCATGCGTTTGAAATACCAGCATCGGCTAAAAATTGCTCTAAAATTTCTCTACGTAAATTCTGCTCATGAATCAAGAATGCTTCAGGCAATAGTTGGTATCTTTCATTAACTGTTACTCCCAAATATAAACCGCTCATAACTTTTTCTATAGGAAGATGCTTATACCTATTTTTATTTAAATTAGTTAATAACTTGCCTACTCCTATCATATGGGTGTTTTGTATTCTTTCATCTAGTTCAGAATAATTCGAGTATATTTTTGGTAAAAGAAGTAACCAATTTTTTATTAAATCTTCGGTAAAGCGTTCATAAATTGAATATAATCTTGTAACTACAGCACAGTGTTCATAAGTTCTCCACTTTTATCAGCTTGGTATGTATGAAACGCTGCAAATCTAGGTTTAAACGATGGGAATGGAAGCCAAACGAAGAAAGGGTTTATTCCTAGCTTTTGAGCATAACCCTCCCAAACGGAGGGTGTTACGGAATAAACCCCTTCATCTTGATTATAATCCAGAATCAAGGATTGGATTTAGTCTGAGAGAAAATTAATCAAAAAATCTCGCGCTTGTACCTCTCTAACTCTCCTGTGTGTGTCAAGAGTGTCTCTGTGGTAAAAAATTATATACTGCACAGGCGCCTTGGCCTGTGCTACAATTTACGCGCTGAAGTATTTAGCTACTGGGTGATAGGTGATAATTGCTGTTGTACTTTGCTCTGGGTACAATTGCTCACTTTCATCCATGTGCATCTTAATACGTTCGGCGCCCAACAATTCAAGCTGTTTATACTGGTCTTGAATATTAGGACAAGCTGGATAACCAAAGCTATACCGTGAACCTTGATATCTTTGTGCGAGCATATCCCGAATATTATCAGGCTCTTGTGCTGCAAACCCTAATTCACGGCGTATTCTAGCGTGTGACCACTCAGCCAAAGCTTCTGCTATTTGCACAGCCATACCGTGGAAATACAGATAATCTGTGTATTGATTATCTTTATATAGCTTTTGTGCAAACTCTGTAGCAATTTCTCCAACTGTCACCGCCTGCATTGGAAACACATCTATAATACCTGTTTCCTTTGGTGCAAAGAAATCTGCTATACATAAACGGCGCCCGGAACGCTGACGAGGAAACTCAAATGCAGCAACCTGTTGCCCATGATTATCTGGGTTGTATATATATAGTGTATTCCCCTCAGCATTACAAGGAAAATACCCATATAATACCTGTGGATGCAACAAATTCTCCTCAACAACGCGCGCTTTCCATTTTTCAAGAATAGGATAAACTTTCTCTTCTAGAAAAGCTTGATATTCCTCTTTTGTTTGCTCTTTAGGTTTGCGGAACTGCCACTGACCTGCTACAAGCGCTTGCAAGTCAAGATGCCAGAATATTTCATCCCAAGGAATATCATTTCCCTGTAGTAATTTTGTTCCCCAGAAAGGTGGTGTGGGACGCGCGATGTTTACATCGACTGCTTCGGAGCGACGGGTGTCTATTTCCCTTGCTTCTTCAGGTTTTTTCTTCGCATCCTCTTCTTCCTTGAGCGCGTTTCTGCCTACTTCGTTCTCACTTGCATATTCTCCCAAGAACCCACTAATATCATCCCATTGTGTGGATGCTTTGGCGGGCATGAGTTTGTCCATGAAGTGCAAGTCAGAAAAAGCGTCTTTGCCGTAAACGACTCTGCCTTTATAAGCTTTTTGGCAATCTTCGTAAACAAACTTGGGTGTTAAAGCGGCGCCTCCTAATATTACAGGTACAGTAATACCTTTTTCATTGAATATTTCGAGGTTTTCTTTCATGAACGCCGTTGACTTAACGAGTAAGCCGCTCATCGCGATACAATCGGCTTTGTGCTTGTTGTATGCTTCGATGATATTCTCTACAGGTTGTTTAATTCCTAGGTTGACAACTTTGTAACCGTTGTTGGACAAAATAATATCTACTAGGTTTTTGCCAATGTCGTGAACGTCTCCTTTTACAGTGGCAATAATAAACGTTCCTTTACCACTATGTGCATCCTCGCTTTCACTTTTTTCCATGAACGGTTCTAAGAAAGCAACCGCTGACTTCATCGTTTCGGCTGATTGTAGTACAAATGGTAGCTGCATTTGTCCGGAACCAAACAACTCACCTACTACTTTCATCCCATCCAGCAAGAATATATTGATAATGTCCAAAGCTGGATGTTTTTCTAAAGCCTGTTTTAGAGCATCTTCTAAACCGATGCGCTCACCATCAATAATATGACGTTTGAGACGTTCTTCAACGGGGAGATTTTCGTCAACACCTTTATCGCGTTTGGTTGTTACCCCTTCAAATAACGTAGTTAGTATTGTCAGAGGGTCATATACACAGATGTCATTCTCAAACTTGCGATTATCATAAATTAAATCGCGGCAAATTTCTTGATGCTTGGCTTCAATCTTCGCAAGCGGTAATATTTTATTAGGACTAACTATTGCTCCATCCATTCCTACTTGCATTGCTTCATGCAGGAACATTGAGTTTAATACTATCCGCGCGGCAGGGTTCAAGCCGAAGGAAATATTCGATACACCAAGCATAAAGTGACAACCAGGTAAATTCTCGCGAATTCTCTTAATTGCCTCTATTGTTGCCTTTCCGTTTTCTCTATCTTCTTCAATCCCAGTAGAAACAGGTAAAGCTAATGTATCAAAGAATATTTCGTGTGGGGGAATACCATATTCAACTACTGCACGATACGCGCGCTGGGCAATTTCAAATTTCTTATCGGCAGTACGTGCCATTCCTTCTTCGTCGATAGTACCAATAACTACCCCGGCGCCATACTTCTTAGCAAGTTCCAAAACCTTAAAGAATCTTTCTTCGCCGTCTTCGTAGTTGGTAGAGTTGAGAATGCACTTACCACCCGCAACTTTAAGACCTGACTCCATTTTTTCCCATTCCGTCGAGTCAAGCATTAAAGGCAAGTTTACATTATTAACGATGCGGGATACTAACTCATGCATATCCCTAACGCCATCACGCCCTACATAATCAACGTTAACATCAAGGATGTGGGCGCCTTCTTTAACTTGAGCGCGCGCTATAGAAACAAGTCCATCCCAGTCTTCAGCATTAAGCATTTCGCGGCATTTCTTAGAACCGCTGGCGTTTAATCTCTCTCCTACAATTAAGAAAGAATTATCTTGAGTGTAATTTTGTGTGCTGTATATAGACGCTGCCGCAGGTTCTAACTGTGGATGACGTTCAGCAGGTTTTAGTTCTTTTGCAATTTCTGCAAGTTGTTGAATATGCGCTGGTCGTGTCCCACAGCAACCCCCTATCACTTGGACACCCAGGTCTTCAACAAAATGCATCAACGACATCCGCAGTTCCATCGGAGTCAGCTTATAATGCGCTTGTCCACCAACGTTTTCTGGTAAACCCGCGTTTGGCACACAGGAAACTATAAACGGCGAATGCTCCGATAAATACTTAATGTGTGGTTTCATCAAGTCGGGCCCAGTCGCGCAGTTCAAACCGAGAATATCTATTTTATAAGGTTCCAAAATAGTCACAACGGCGTTAATTTCCGTCCCAACTAACATTGTCCCCATTGTTTCCATCGTTACGGAAACCATAAGAGGGCGCCTGTCACCCTTCTTCGCAAAAACTTCCTCTACACCATTAAGCGCAGCTTTAATTTGCAACACATCTTGGCATGTCTCAATAATAAACAAATCGACACCACCATCCCAAAGCGCTTCTGCTTGTTGAGCAAAACCATCTTTCATCGTGTCGTAGTCAATATGTCCCAATGTTGGTAACTTCGTACCTGGACCCATTGAACCAGCAACGAAACGAGGTTTTTCAGGTGTAGAATATTCATCTGCACAACGCTTTGCGAGTTCCGCAGCAGCTTTATTGAGGTAATAAACTTTATCTTCTAAGTTATACTCAGCAAGTACAGTAGACGTACCGCCAAAAGTATCCGTTTCGATCACATCGGCGCCTGCCGCTAAAAAGTCACGGTGAACCTTTGCCACAGCTTCCGGGTTCGTGTGAACAAGATACTCGTTACAACCCTCGTACTCGGCGCCGCCAAAGTCAGCAGCAGTCAGGTTTTGCGACTGTAAGTTAGTACCCATCGCACCGTCAAACACTATAACGGGACGGTTCGGACTATGTAAATGTTCAAGAAAGGAATTAGGCATACTTTCTGTTAAAATTAAGTTCAAAGTGGTTTTGTTCCACTTAATTTAATATTCTCCCCAATTTTTAGGCTTTTTGACTAACTGGATTTCTACTGAAATATTTGAAGTTTCTGCAAATCAGCAATTATATTTATCCGTCCAAATACTGAATAGCGATAAAATGTATTATTAACTACATTTAATTGTAGGTTGGGGAGCCACTGCGCCCTTACGGGTTCCCCGGCATAAAGCAAGTGGCGTCTTCTGGAACGTAACCCAACTAAAGCTCAAGTTTTATGTTGGGTTCATGGGCGCCTCCACCCAACCTACACTAATTTATGCGCTTGTATATAAGTTGCCTATTTATAACCAAAGGCTTGATACTAAAATTACATAGAGTAGCATGGGTAATTATTGGAAATGCGAGATAGCGCTTGGATAACTAGAATGCTGGCTATTTCTTTGGTAGTCTTGGGTGTAATTGTATTCTTTGTGGGTAGCAAAGATGTCAAAAGCTCAGATAAGCTGGGTAATTCTCATTTAAGTTCGGAACAAACTGCTTGGAGTCCAGCAAAAGTCCAGTATCAATCTGATATCAAGCCACCAGCAGCACAAATACCCAACAAACCTGTAAATAGTCAACCAGCACAAACGAATAAGCCACAAACTGCATCACCAAAGCTGGCTGTACAACCTAATAACACACAAGCTGCGTCACCAAAGGCGCCTGTACAAAAAACAAACGCTGTGAGCAAGCAGCCACCCAAACGCACGTTCACTACAACGTATGCTTTTAAAAGTTACACCCCTAAATATGTAGTTGCCTGGGCAGACCCAAGTAATTATGGGGATAGGTTCGCAACTGATATTAATGGTATGCCTGTAAGCAACCAACCAATTATAGTTCTCCACGAAACCTCAAATTCTGCCCAAAGTGCCGTTAATACATTTAGAACCAATAACTCACAGGACGAAAACAAACAAGTTAGTTACCATACTTTAATCGCGCGCGATGGGTTAGTTGTTTATCTCGTTCCACCAGATAAACGCGCGTTTGGCGCCGGCAACTCAATATTTGATGGTCTTAATGGTCCAGAAACAGTTCAAACCAACCCAACTTTAAACCCATCTGTAAATAACTTTGCCTATCACGTCTCACTAGAAACACCACCAGACGCATGGAATAAAAATGTGTCCAGTCATAGCGGTTATACAGAAGAACAGTATGAGTCATTAGCTTGGTTAGTTGCACAAAGCGATGTTCCAGATGAGCGAATAACTACCCACCGCGCGGTAGACCGTTCAGGACAAAGAATTGACCCAGTTAGTTTTGATATGGATAAATTTTACAGTATACTCCACTCATTTCGAGAACTTGCCATTAATTAACTATCTTCCGAATTAAAATGGAATCATGCTAATGTCATATTCCATTTTCTTTGTATCAGTACTTTCCAAATACGGGGCAGTTAAGAAAAAACGAGCTAAAAAATCTAACTTAAAATCTAAACCTGAACCACCAGAAATTGGTACTCAACTCGACCTTTTTAATAGCTTTGACGGGGATACTGGTCGCTGTGCAAGTTAAAGCTTCGCGCGAATCCGTGTCCATACTCCAATGGAGTTGAACACGGTAGTTCAATTATTTAAACACAATACTTAATATAGCAATCCTAAATTATTTGTGTTCACGCAGTGAGCGCTTGCGCTAAATCGAGATTGTAGAGACGCTTCGGAACCGAAGCGTCTAAAGTGGATATAATTTTTTACAACTCATATAGGATTGCTATATTGATGTACATGCTTGTAATAATGTTTTCACCCATTACTTTAGTCATACCTAAGTAGTGACTTTTTATTCATGTGTTCCTAAATTCAAAGTTTTATAGTAAAGGTGTCAGAGAGAGGTGGGTTTATATTCGCTAAACAGCATTACTAAAAATTAGGAGCATCTCCATTTTTTAGCCGACACACTTCAGTCGGCTATAACACAGATGTCAGTCGATACCGTTTGTAGAGACGCTTTGATAATCACCGTGTCTCTACTTTTTTTCATGTAAAATTATCTAACAATTAATGAAAATTAGTCAAAATTAAATAAATATATAATCACTATTAATAATCCAAATCAAGCTTTTTACTTGTTTAAACGATTATTGATAACCTTAGTTTCAATTCCAGAAACCGTCAATTTTTGGCAAGAACAAAATCAATGTCAAGGTTCGTTAAAAAACGTTGCGTTATCTGATAAAATTACTTCATACATCGGTACGGACACTTCTCCAATTAATAACCCGACCTGGAGCTATATCTTTTTTAGCACGCTCAAAAGATTCAATAAACCCTGGTATATCAAGTAATTCCTGGGTTGCGTCTTGACTCTCCTTATCTGCCAGATATTCTATAAATTCAGCCACGAGATCAAGCCGTTCAGATGATAATCTATCTAAATTTTTGTTTATTTGCTGGCGAATTTCAGTAGTATTCATAATTTTTATACTATACAGCTATTTATATTTTGCACGCAAAACGCTACTCTTTATTTAACCAAAGCTGGTTTCAAACAGGATATAAAGTAATAATAGCTCTTAATCACACCATATGCACGCTTTTATGTAATGCATGATTGAAACGAAGAATATAGGCGCCTTTACCTAAAAGGCACTATGATAACAGAACCGCGAAATTATGCAGCAGTTTACTATTTCTCGGTGTCTGCGAATACTAGATTGGATGGCAACCGCTTTAATGACTATAGCTACACTTGCTACCTTCATCACCTTGCAACAAGCCGGATTGTAATTACAGATTTTCATAGATTGCGTTCTATTTTATGAATGTAAATGGGAACAATAGGTAAAGTCCTATATAGCTACCAAAACTACTGTTAATTCCAATCTATCCTATGCCAGGTTCCCAACAAACTCGCCATCTACCTGTTAAACTCGCGTTCTTATGGCGCCATTTCTTTGATAGCGTCAACAATCGCACTTTCATGATTGCCTTGGTGGTGATTCCAGCGATTCATATTGCTTTAAGTAAATTATCTGCTTCAATTGCCCTCGAACAGGGAATGACTCCGATTTGGCCAACCGTAGGATTCTATGTAGCAGTAATATTACTATTTGGCTATCGGTTGTTCCCAATACTTGTGTTTAGCGAACTGCTAGCTAACTTTACCATGTGGCAATCAACTTTTCCGCAAAATACTGTAGCTGTTTTGCTGATATATGTTATAAGCTCGACTATCGATCCACTTATTATTCCTTTACTGTACAAGCGGTGGATTCCCCAAGAACAATTTTTTTCAAAGGTACAGAACATATTTAAATATAGTTTAATAATTCTGCCTAGTGCAATAGTCAATACTACAATCAGTATTGCAGTTACCTGTTGGGGTGGCGCCGCACCTTGGTCAGTATATGGGGATTACTGGCGCCAATCGTATGTGATGATGACTACTACCTTGTTTACCTTAACTCCAATTCTCCTAGCTTGGGCGCCACAAACTCAGCATTTAGTAAAGTTTAATAAGCGTCAATTACCAGAACTTGGGTTAACTATGTTGGTGCTGGGATTGATTTGTCAAATCATGTTTATGACAAAATCACCCCTAGAATACGTGCTGCTAATACCTTTATTATGGGCAGCATTTCGGATGGGGGCACAAGTAGCAACAGGTTTACTACTACTTGTGGAAATTACAGTACTAACAGCAGCCAAATTCAAACTCGGTTCATTTGCAGATAAATCTGTATTCGAGTCAATGTCGCTGTTACAGTCGTTTATGGCAGTGGCAGCACTAATTACTTTTACAACGTTGGGGATTGTGAATGAGAATAAACGCGCGGAAGATAGACTTCGCCAAGCCAACGATGAACTAGAGCAAAGAGTAGAAGAACGCACGGCTGAATTAAGCGACAACAACATTAAACTCAACCATACCCTGGAAGAATTGCGCCGTACCCAAACCCAAATGATTCAGACCGAGAAAATGTCAGCACTAGGTCAGATGGTAGCAGGTGTCGCACATGAAATAAACAATCCTGTTGGTTTTATTCATGGCAATTTAAAGCATCTTAGTAGTTACACTGATGACATTCTCAACTTAGTACAGGTTTATCAACAGTATTTTCCAAATCCCCCACAAGCGATTCAAGAACAAATAGAAAGCATAGATTTAGCTTTTCTAAAAGAAGATTTTCCTGAACTGCTGCGTTCTATGCAAGTGGGTACAGACCGAATTCGTGAAATCGTTTTGTCGCTTCGCAACTTTTCCCGTCTGGATGAAGCCGAATTTAAAACTGTCGATTTACATGAAGGTATTGACAATACACTACTAATTTTGCGCCACCGTCTCGAGGCAACTGCACATCGTCCTCTTATTGAAATAATAAAAGACTATGGTGAACTACCGTTAGTTGAATGCTATGCTGGACAACTTAATCAGGTATTTATGAATATACTAAGCAATGCAATCGATGCGCTAGAAGAAGCAAACCAAGAACGTACTAAAGCACAAATAGAGAACCGTCTAAATACAATTTGCATACATACTTCAGTACAAGATAATAATTGGGTGAAAATTACAATAACAGATAATGGGAACGGAATTCCAGAAAACGCGTGCGGGCGCCTGTTCGACCCGTTTTTTACTACCAAATCTGTAGGTAAAGGCACTGGTCTAGGGCTTTCTATTAGCTATCAAATCGTAACTGAGAAACATCACGGTAAAATATGGTGTGATTCAACACCAGGAAAAGGTACAAAATTCTGCATAGAAATTCCAGTACGTCAAACTTTTCTCAATTAATATCATATTTTTTCATAAGTTGTTTTGCTGTACAGCAATCTGTATCACAAATTCACTTCCTTCTCCCACTGTGGAATAGTACTCGATTTTACCACCATGTTTTTCTTAATGTTAACAATAAAAATTCGCTTCAAGGACAGGCAAGTAATTTTACCAATGCTGACACTGTTGTATCAAGCAGTTGTTTAGCGCAAAGAAACAGCCAAAATGGTAAGTTTGTAGTAACAGGTGTTGGTGGTTTACCTGCAACACCAAATTCCAGTGATATGCAATATGAACTTGTACAAGTGCGCTCACTTACCACTTTGAATAATACTTCAACACAACAACGACAAACCGTTAAGCAAGGATGGAAATTAGGTAATGCTATCCAAGAAGCTTCACAACTTATAGCAACTAGAGATGGGCGCCGAATATTAACTGCAAATACGGGAACAACCATCACCGAACAAAACTTTATTTGTCATTTAGGACTTTCAAATTAAAAGAGCAATTTTCAGCTAAGCGTTTTACAAAGTTTCATCTAATTGATCAAACTAGCTTAACATCATATCATGATTATGACATTAACACTCAGTTCATCTGGGACTTATTAGACTTATCTTAAAATGACCTTAAGTTAGGTCGAGGGGGAGATAATACTCGCTCTCGACCTAACTCAACCTCTAATATAATCAAAATTTGAGTAACCCGATTTAGAAACTTTATTGTCAAATACAAAAATACTATCATGCGCGTATCAGTCAGAGCTTTCATGGCAGAAACGCAAAAACCCAGTTAGTAAGACTGGGTTTAACTTGGAGTAAGTCTCCGCGCGTTAATTATATAAATTCGTTATAGTCGCTTGTATATTAACTACTACTATATTCATGTGGATGATTTCGGAAAATTCCAACCAGGATTTTCAAAAATTTCCAAACTGTCTTGTCTGCCGCCAACGTCCCTTTCCTAATAGCCAAGCATAAGTATATATACTCCCCTCACCTCGTAGGTTCCGGGGTTGGGGGAGAGGTTTTAACCATATTTCCAAATGACTAAAGTCATATTAATTAGTGACTTTATTATGATGCATTCCCAAACGCACAACAGTTATAGTTAAGCTTGTGTAGGAAACATTGTGTACTTATATTACAAGTCTGATTGAAACGAAACCTAGCTTCGGAGGTAAAATGATTAAGCGTGTCTTTAATATAACCGTTGCAATGATGGCAGTTCCACTTGGTCTTGTAACTTTACTGCCTAAATCAGTATTAGCGGATGAACTTTCTATACAAATTGGACAACATCCTCTACGTGAGGAAATTGTTTTCATTGAGACAAAAGAGAATCCTAGAGGATGGGTTTTTAGGCGTTGGAAGAAAGCTTTTTTTCGTCGTTAAGACTTAGTATTTTAACTATGAGTAATTTTTACAGGTACATTGTGACTTTAGTCATGGTTAATTGGTTACTTTCTTCGCATGTATTGTCGAGCAAAAAATTTTATATTGAACACGAGCAATAAACTTGAGTTCACAATACATACATTCATTACTTAGAAATATACACTTATGTTATTCAACTCTAAATTCAACTTCAAACTCATGCTCGGCGCCGCTGCTATTGTATCAGCTATTGCTTTAAGTGGTTGTCAATCTGGACCAAATGCATCCGCTACTACAGGTGACTCGACGCAGCAAGCATCAAACGTTTCAGATACTGGTACATCAACTCAAAGAGGGGATAGATACGCAGACCTAAATTTGACTGATGCTCAAAAGTCAAAAATGACACAAATTAGAGAACAAAGCAAAGCAAAAATACTTCCAATTTTGACTTTAGACCAGCAAGAACCGTTTAATGCAGCTTCTTCAGAAGGTAGTTCTCCAATGAAAACTCTCAAAGAACTTAATTTGAATGATGACCAAAAGCAAAAAATTCGTGCAATCTTAAAAGAGCAACGTACCTCAATTCAAGCTATTCTCACTCCTGAACAGCAAGCAAAAATGAAACAGCACCGCGCGTCTAAACCTCAATCTGACTCCAATTAATATTCTTTCTTTTCTTCCTTTGTGTCCTTTGTGTTCTTTGTGGTTCGTTACATAAGCCTAGTTTTTCATTAGTAAGGTGGCTTAAGCCACCATACATAGCAAAGACAAACACTCTTAACAGGCTTGTCACACCTTTTAGATATATTAAAGCCAATATAAATAATAAGTACAAGTCTTTATATTTAAAATTACATGAACTTAAAATTGATTAACTCACTAGGGGGTTTCAATGCTCGATAAACTCGATAATCTTCCCCAAGATATACCTAAAGATACACGCAATGACACTTCCGATGCTATAATTCCCGGCGCCATTCCCAAAAAAAACAGAAAACTTGGCCGAACTCTTTTCACGCTCTTCACATTAATTGTAATTGGCGGAATTGGTATAGGTGTTACCCATAACATTACCAAACCAAAACAAGAAAAACCATCTCGCGGCGCCAGACTTAGAAACGTACCCGTCCTAGTTGCTCAAGTCACAACTAAAAATATTCCCGTTCAGTTACAAGCAATTGGTAACGTCCAAGCTTATAATACAGTTTCCGTTACACCACAAGCTGGCGGACAAATCACTGGAATATTCTTTAAAAAAGGGCAGGATGTTAAAAAAGGTCAATTACTATTTACATTAGACCCACGTACTCAAGAAGCTGCTATCGACCAGGTAAAAGGTACTATCCAAAAAGATTTAGCACAGATACAACAAGCAAGGGCAACTTACCAAAAAGATTTAACACAAGTACAACAAGCCAAAGCAAACCTTGCTAAAGACCAAGCACAATCTGCATTTGCCCAAGCACAAGCTAATCGCTACAATTCATTATTAAAAGAAGGCGCCGTAACTCAAGCAGATACACAGCAGTATCAAGCTAACGCAAAAGCAGCAAGTGCTGGTTTGAACGCTGATAAACAAGCAATAGCAAATGCTCAATCACAATTAGGTGTTGATCAAGCTGCAATTCAAAATGCTCAAAGCGTTCTCACTAGTGACCAAGCAGCACTAAAAGCTGCTACTGTTCAAGCTACATATACTAAAATATATTCTCCTATTGATGGACGTGTAGGTGATATTCTTGTTACCCAAGGAAACGTTGTCACAGCTAACAATAACACCACTCCTTTAGTTAAAATCAATCAAATTCATCCAATTCAAGTTTCTTTCTCAATTCCTGAAAAAGACTTGTCTTTAATCCAAAAATACGCGAATGGAAGCAAGTTACCAGTTAACGTCACTTTTCCCAACAGCAAGCGTACCGTATCAGGTTTACTAAACTTCGTAAATAATACCGTAGATAGCACCACAGGTACTATTCAATTAATCGGCACATTTGATAATGCTGAAGAAAATCTCTTCCCTGGACAATATGTAAACGCAACATTAACTCTCACAACCAAACAGAATGCTACAGTCGTTCCTTCCCAAGCAGTTCAAATTGGTCCAAACGGCAGGTTTGTATTTGTAGTTGATACTGATACGAACAAAGTTAAAAATGTACCTGTTACAACAGGTGATAGCTATAACGGTTTTGATGAAATTACCCAAGGTGTCAAAGTTGGGGATACAGTTGTCACCGATGGTCAGTCAAACTTAGTTGATGGTAGCAAGGTACAAATCAAAACAGATTTAAAAGGTGAACAAAAACAACAAGGAGATATTTTAAATGAATCTTTCTGAGTTGTACATTAAGCGCCCGATTATGACAACCCTTGTCATGGTCAGCATTCTCATTTTTGGGTTTATGGCTTATCGGTTACTACCAATTAGCGATTTACCCAACGTTGATTTTCCCACAATTCAAGTTACCGCCTCAAGACCTGGCGCCAGTGCCGAAACAATGGCATCATCGGTAACACGACCAATGGAAAAGCAGTTTTCAGCAATTCCAGGTTTATCAACGCTTTCGTCAACCACAGCAATGGGTAGTACCCAAATAACGCTTCAGTTTGACCTCAACCGCAATATCGATGATGCGTCACAAGACGTTCAAGCTGCACTTTCGGCAATAGGAGGACAAATACCCAAAGATTTACCCAACCCTCCAACCTACAGCAAAGTAAACCCAGCCGACCAACCAATATTATATTTATATATTAATTCTCCAACCTTACCGCTATCAAAAGTCAACGATTTTACCGAAACTTATATAGCAGAGAAATTATCTACCATCAACGGTGTTGCTCAAGTACAAGTTTACGGTTCGCAAAAATATGCAGTTAGGGTGCAACTCGACCCGCAAAAGTTAGCGACATATCAAGTTGGACTCGACCAAATTCAATCTAGCATTCAACAAGGTAACGTAGACTTACCTACAGGTAGTCTTACCGGAACTTACAAAAGTCGAACGATTCAAGCTAACGGTCAATTAAAAGATGCAGCATCATACCGCGCGCTCATCGTAGCTTACCGTAACGGCGCCCCAATTTATCTCAACCAGCTTGGTAACGTTATTGATAGCGTTCAAAATAATAAAGTTGCCAGTTGGTATAATAACGAGCAAGCATTAATCCTGGCAATTCGGCGCCAACCAGGTACAAACACCGTAGAAGTAGTAAACACAATCAAAAAGCTACTACCTGACTTACAATCACAAATCCCAGGTTCAATTCGAGTCGGTATTCTCTACGATGCTTCCGAGTCAATTACAGATTCAGTAAATGATGTACGCTTTACACTGCTTCTCACAATTGGCTTAGTTATCTTAGTTATTTTCTTATTCCTCCGTAATCTTTCAGCAACCGTCATTCCCAGTTTAGCCCTACCAGTATCTTTGATAGGTACATTCGCAGTAATGTACTTCCTAGGATATTCTCTCGATAACCTATCATTAATGGCATTAACGCTATCAGTAGGTTTCGTCGTTGATGATGCCATCGTGATGCTAGAGAATATTATCCGTCATATGGAAATGGGAGAAAAACCTCTTGAAGCAGCATTAAACGGTTCAAAGGAAATCAGCTTTACTATTTTATCAATGACAATCTCATTGGTAGCAGTATTTATTCCGATGCTGTTCATGAACGGACTATTGGGAAGATTATTCCATGAATTTGCCGTTACCATCGCCGTATCTATATTAGTATCAGGTTTCGTATCACTCTCATTAACCCCAATGCTATGTAGTCGCTTCGTTCGTCCACCTCAACACGGGCGCCGAAGTCGATTGTACCAACTTTCCGAATCTGTATTTGATGCTTTTTTAAATCTATACGATTGGAGTTTAAAGGTGGTATTGAAATACCACACCACAACAATGATATTATCAGGTGTAATATTCATTGTAACTATATATTTATTTATCATCGTACCAAAAGGCTTTATACCTAGCGAAGACACCGGACAAATTATTGGTACAGTGCAAGCAGCACAAGATATATCTTTTGATAGCTTAGTACAACACCAACAAGAAGTTTCTAAATTAATTCAGCAAAACCCCAACATAGAAGCAGTCAACACTTCCATAGGAGGAAGTACCAGCGCAAGTGGAAGTTCAGGAGTACAAGCAGGAAACACAGGTAACTTATTTATTCGTCTCAAAGAGCGCGCGAAGCGTCAAAATACTGCAGATGAGGTAGTTCAACAACTGCGTAGCAAATTAACAACAGTACCAGGAGTACAAGTATATTTACAAAACCCACCTGCCATTCCCGTTGGTACACAGCAGTCAACTGGACTTTATCAGCTAACATTCCAAACACCCAACGGTAATGCATTAAGTCAGTATATACCCCAACTCGTTACCCAACTAAAAACCAGAGCAGAAATTCAAGACGTAAACAGCGACTTACAGCTAACCTCACAAATCAAAATAAATATCAACCGTGACCAGGCAACAACACTAGGGATAACAGCACAACAAATAGAAACAGTATTAAGAAACGCTTACGGTTCGTACCAAGTATCCACCATCTACGGTGCAAGTAACGAATACGAAGTTATTTTAGAACTACAACCAGAATACCAACAAGACCCTAACGCCTTATTAAAACTGTACATAAATTCGAGTACAGGGCAAGCAGTACCACTAAGTAGCGTTGCCACATTAACCCAAACGGTTACACCATTAATGATTAACCATTACGGTCAAATGAACGCAGCGACAATATCCTTTAACCTGGCGCCAGGAGTATCCTTAGATAAAGCAAATAACGCAATTGAAGATATAGTCAAATCAACAGTACCGTCAGGTGTAACATATCAATATCAAGGCGCCTCGCAAATATTCCAAGAATCATTACCAAGCTTAGGTTTACTCTTAATCATAGCCATCTTTGTAATTTATCTAGTACTAGGTGTCTTATACGAAGACTTTATCCACCCGATAACAATTCTATCAGGTTTACCATCAGCGGGATTCGGCGCCTTATTAACACTGTTAATGTTCGGTGTTGAATTAAACGTTTATTCCTTCATCGGCATTATATTACTAGTCGGTATCGTGAAGAAAAACGGGATTATGATGGTAGACTTTGCGGTGGAAGCACAGCGTAACGAAGGCAAAACTCCCAGAGACGCAATATACCAAGCGTCCTTAGTTAGGTTTCGTCCCATCATGATGACCACAATGGCAGCATTAATGGGCACATTACCCATAGGGTTGGGTGTAGGGGCAGGTTCCGAAGTAAGGCGCCCGTTAGGCATTGCTGTAGTAGGAGGACTAGTATTTTCACAGTTATTAACGCTATATCTAACACCTGTCTTCTTCACTTACATGGAAGCAGCACGTAAACACTTTACCAAGAGAAACAAACCACAAAGGACACAAAGAACACAAAGAGCATAACTCCTACCCGCATAGGGTTAAAAACCCCTATGCTAATAGCACAAGTCCTCTAAAAGAGGACTAAGAAATATTGTTATTTTAGCTACTATATATTGTTTATATTGTAGTTTGTACTTAGAGGTGCAAGACATCAGATAACCTCTTTCTTCTCTTCCTTTGTGACCTTTGTGCCTTTGTGGTTCATCAAATTAAACTCCAAAAGATACAGAGTAAAATAGAAGAGGCAAATTATTAGTTGTTTTACGATAAAGAAAACTTATGAAATTACATGAACAAACTATCTCCAAACTGCAAGATTTACCAGAACCCTTAGTCAAAGAAGTTAGTGAGTATATTGACTACTTAGTTTGGAAGCATAGTAGTCAAAATACACTTTCATCTCAAGAATCTCTAAAATTAGTTAACTCAGATTTCTCTAGTTATTTGTCAAATTTAGAAGACTATGAAAATTGTTTAGCTCGCGGAGAAATACAGTGGTAGTAGATATTATTTCATCAAACTTAACTCTTCTTATCTCTTACTCTGTTCCTCCGTGTCTCTGTGGTAATAAAAAAACTTATATCTTACACCTCTACATATAAATCACTAATTAAAAATATTTATGTTCTCAATCTTGCTTCTCTTACTAGTCCATTTTAATGGACTTCAGCTATTAGCCGTATGTTTTCAACATACGGGAGGTAATATATGAATTTATCAGAAATATTTATCCGGCGCCCAGTAATGACGACCCTAACAATGGTAGCTATCGTCATCTTCGGATTAATGAGTTATGTGTTACTACCAATCAGTGACCTACCCAGTATTGATTTTCCCACAATTCAGGTATCCGCGAGCTTACCCGGCGCCACACCTGATACAATGGCGGCATCAGTTGCCACACCATTAGAAAAACAATTTTCCAGCATCGCCGGCATAGACTCATTCAACTCTACCAGTTCACTTGGCAGTACAAACATAACATTACAATTTAACTTAGACCGCAATATTACTCAAGCAGCCAAAGACGTACAAGCAGCAATAAACGCAGCAGCAAGTGAGTTACCCGCAGGACTACCCCGCTTACCAACTTACCGTAAAGTCAATCCAAGTGCGGCGCCTATCTTATATTTATATCTATATTCAAAAACACTCCCTATTTCTACAGTCGATGAATATGCAGAAATAACCGTTGGTCAACCAATATCAATGGTTGATGGAGTCGCACAAGTACAAGTGTTTGGCTCGAAACAGTATGCAGTGCGTGTACAAGTAGACCCAAAAGAGTTAGCAAGTCGTGGTGTTGGTATCGACCAAGTACAAACTGCCCTTCAAAGTGCGAACGTCAGTTTACCAACAGGTATACTTTCAGGAAAATATAAAAGCTATATAGTAAATGCAAACGGTCAATTAAAGGATGCTGCTGCTTATCGAAAACTAATAGTATCCTACAAAAACGGCGCCGCAGTACGTTTAGAAGATGTCGGACAAGTTATAGACAGTATTCAAAATGTCAATTCTTCTAATGCTTATAATGGCAACCCTTCAGTAGTTTTAGCAATACAGCGTCAACCTAATACTAATACAGTAGCAATCGTTGATGCAATTAAAGAATTAATGCCGACTTTACGCGAACAAGTTCCTCAAGCAATTGAAATGGGGATATTTTACGACCGTTCGGAATCTATTCGCGCGTCTGTAGATGACGTAAAATTTACCTTACTACTAACGATTTTTTTAGTAGTGATGGTAATATTTATCTTCCTGCGAAACATTTCAGCCACAGTAATTCCCAGTTTAGCGTTACCCATCGCTCTAATCGGCACCTTCGCAGTAATGTATTTAGCGGGTTACTCGTTAGATAACCTTTCATTAATGGCATTAACCTTATCAGTAGGGTTTGTAGTGGATGATGCGGTAGTAGTGCTGGAAAATATAGTTCGCTACCAAGAAATGGGAGAAACACCGTATAACGCAGCATTAAAAGGTTCCAGAGAAATTGGCTTTACGATAGTATCAATGACATTATCGTTAGTTGCTGTATTTATCCCTATCCTATTTATGGGTGGGATATTAGGGAAATTATTCCATGAATTTGCCGTTACTATCTCTGTCGCAATTTTAGTATCGGGGTTTGTGTCACTCTCCCTAACTCCAATGTTATGTAGTCGGTTTTTAACTTCACACCATAATAACTCTAATTGGTTTTACCGCGCGTTCGAGTGGGGTTTTGACTTAGTGCAAAAAGTTTACGCATCCACTCTCAAAGCAGTACTGAAATATCACATCTTAACTTTAATAACTTCATTCGTTATTTTAGTACTGACATTTTACTTAGCTGGAGTTGTTCAGAAAGGGTTTGTTCCTACCCAAGATACCGGACAAATTACAGCAAACACGAAAGCAGCACAAGATATATCCTACGAAGCAATGTTGAAGCACCAACAAGCAGTAGTTGATATAATTCGCAAAGACCCAAATGTGAAAGCAGTAAATTCCACAGTTGGTGCAGCAGGCCCAAATGCGTCAGTAAATAGTGGACGTATAATTATACGATTAAAACCATTATCGCAACGGCGCCTCTCTTCCGACCAAATAATTCAAAAGCTACGGCCAAAAGTTTCAAAAATACCAGGTTTGAGAGTATTAATGCAGTCTCCACCAGCAATAGCGATAGGAGGACAGCAAACCAACGCAGTATATCAATACACATTACAAACTTTAGACTCATCACTTTTAGGTCAATATGTCCCCAAACTCGAAGAGAAAATGAAAACCTTACGGGGACTTCAGGACGTTAATAGTACATTAGAATTAAGCAGTCCACGAATTCAAGTGAATATAGATCGTAATAAAGCATCAACATTAGGAGTAACAGCATCGCAAGTAGAAAGTGCGCTAGCAAGTGCTTTTAGTTCGGGACAAGTATCACTAATATATACACCTACTGATCAATTCCAAGTAATCCTCGAAGTATTACCCCAATATCAACGCGATATTAGTGCAATCTCATCATTATATATACGTTCCAGTTCCGGAAACTTAGTACCATTAAGTGCAGTAGCAAACTTCACGCAAAGCGTCACTCCACTTAGCTTGAATCATCAAGGAGAAATACCAAGTGCGACAATATCATATAACCTGGCGCCAGGAACATCACTCGATGAAGCAAACCAACAAATAACCAAACTAGCTGCAAGTATCTTACCATCAACCATTACAGGAGGATTTCAAGGAGGCGCCAAAGCATTCCAACAATCCACGCAAAGCTTAGGATTACTCTTAATAGTATCCATTGCCGTAATATATTTAATTCTGGGAATATTATACGAAGACTTCATTCACCCATTAACAATTCTCTCAGGACTACCGAGTGCAGGATTCGGCGCCATACTAACGTTAATATTATTTGACGTAGAACTAAACGTATACTCCTTCATCGGCATCATCTTACTAATAGGTATCGTCAAGAAAAACGGTATTATGATGGTAGACTTTGCAATAGTTGCACAGCGTAACGAAAGTAAAACCCCATACGAAGCAATATACCAAGCTTGCCTAGTGAGATTTCGACCCATCATGATGACAACAATGGCAGCATTAATGGGCACCTTACCAATAGCCCTCGGACTAGGAGCAGGTTCAGAAGCAAGGCGCCCACTTGGAATTGCCGTAGTCGGAGGACTAGTATTTTCACAGATACTAACCTTATATTTAACACCAGTATATTACTTATACATGGAAGCATTCCGAAACTTCCTATCAAAAAGAAAAACACCCAGGCAACGGATAACAACGGATGTAACGGATAGTTAATTATAGCTGTGGAACAGGCATAGAAAGCCTGTTCTTTCACAAAAAGCGTAGGTTGGGTGGAGGCTTTGCGGAACCCAACATAAATACCATAATATTTTTCGGCGCCTAACTTTATATCAAAGCGGTATTTTTGCAATACGATTTATCCATTCTTCTGGACTAGATACTGCCCAAATTATCACCAGTTCCTCGATAATCACCTCAATTGGTAACTTTCTAGAAACAATAATAACTCGATAACTTTGATTTTTGTCATGCCCAGGTAGAAGCATCTTAGAGGTTTTCGTTCGCTTTAAAAGTAAATTTTTAACCCGTTTTTAGTATAAATCAGCATCCGCTTGGTAACAAATATTCACAATTTATTTAACCTGCTGTTTTGCGGACGCGCGCTGCTATTAGCTTATTGTATAACTCAGGGTCAGTACTTTCTAGTGGCTGAGGCATCGCCTCAAATTCCGCTTCCTCTAAAGCTAAGTAAGTATCAATTTCACCACGGTTAGCTAGGTAAAAAGTAATTGACCCATACACCTGTTCAAGTGTCAGCAATGGAAAATCCTTGGCAATGCTTTCAGGAGATTGTCCATTTCTGAAAGCATACACAACAGAATCTAGAGAAATACGAGTACCTTGAACCCAGTAAGCGTTGTTTTTATACTCAACATAAGATTTATTAGCTACACTTATCATATAAATAGATAAAATTTAATTATTACTTCAATGATAACTTTAATATAGACATAGAACAATAGGTTGCTTAGAGCTTGAGAAAAATATATTTGCTGTTCTTTCTTAACTAACACAGCTATCCTAAACTACCCTGGTGAATTAAGATAATTTGAAACTTCGATTAAATTCAAATCAGGGTCGCGGAAATATATAGAGATAATAGAACCATTAGCTCCTGTTCTATGTACAGGTTCCCCCAGCACCACTACACCACATTGAAGCAAATACTCAATCACCTCTTCTACTGGTTGCTGTATTATAAAACAGAGGTCAGCGGCGCCAGGAGTAGGATTATGCGCTTTCGGCTCAAATTCATTACCATATTCGTGTAAATTAATTTTTTGCCTTCCAAATTTTAACGCCTTTCTCCCCTCACTAAAAGTAACAACTTCCATTCCCAAAACACGGCAATAAAAAGCTACAGTGGCATTAATATCTTTAACCGTCAGAACAAGATGGTCAAGTGAATCTACTTTTATCACGATAAACCTATACATCTATCATTATCACTATCAAAGAGGCGCCGACATATTGTTAAACTCAAGCTTCAGCAAAAGCCACGGCAATAAAAATTGACAATAGTATTAATATCTTTAACCATCAGAAGAACATAGTTGAATGGGGGAGTACCGGAAACTCCCCTCTCCTTGTAGTAGAGGGGTTGGGGGAGAGGTTTTTAAACCAAGTGCGAAAGCCATTTTCATACATTTAATAATATTACATTACCATATTCTCTTAGCACTTTATATACACTTTTTGTTACCAAAATTAAATATTTTAAATCTACAAATTATTAAAATATATAAAAAATTTTACAAAAAACCCGCAACAAATTATACAAAGGCTCTTTATCTCTTCAATTATTTAACATATTCTAAAAACATCAACAAAACAGGGTCACAAAAGTGAGTTACGACAACGTTTGTAAAATACTAGCCGAAAAGTATCCGCTTGACTTTGCCAAATGGCTAATATCAACTAGAGCAAAAAAAGTTAAAGTGCTAAAAACGGAATTAAGCATCGAACCAGTGCGCGCGGACTCCGTATCATTCTTACAAGCAGGAAAACGCATCCTTCACATCGAATTCCAAACTCGACCCGAGTCTGAGCCTCCAATACCATTCCGGGAATTGGATTACTCCGTCAGACTCAAGCGACAATACAAACTTCCCGTGACGCAAGTAGTGATTTTCTTGCAGTTCACAAACGACCCAATTGCTTATACAGACGAGTATAAGGATGAAACCACACTCCATAAATACAAAGTCATTCGCATGTGGGAACAAAATCCGGAGCGTTTCCTAAACAGTGAAGCATTGTTACCATTGGCGCCCTTGGCAGCAACAACTTCACCAGAAGAATTACTATCCCAAGTTGCCCAGAAGATTGCTACAATTCCAAATAAAGAGGATAGACAAAACACCGCCGGATACACACAAATATTAGCTGGTTTAAAGTTTGACAAAAACATGATTCGTAATTTACTCAGTGAGGACATCATGAAAGAATCAGTAATTTATCAAGATATATTGCAGAAAGGAGAAAAGCTAGGAGAAGAGAAAGGGAAGAAGGAAGGGAGAGAGGAAGGCGAGAAGGAAGGTGAGAAAAATGAGGCTTTCCGTTTTTTGAGCCGTCAATTGAACCGAAAATTTGGCGCCATCGACTCATCAATTCTCGAACGTATCCAAGCATTAACAACAGAGCAACTCGAAGCACTAGGAGAAGATTTATTAAGTTTCTCGAATATTTCTGATTTAGAAGCTTGGTTAAACCGATAATCATTTGTTTAACTTAAGATCGCACATACCCAGGTCAAAGTTAATAACTTTGACCTTTTTTACATTTGTACAATTCTAGAGGCGCCAACATATTATTAAACACCAGCTTCAGCAAAAGCTCTTATTAACGCATCAACCAAATCTAGATTTTCTGCCCACTCAACAAGATAACCATAATCTAAATTTTCAGCTTGCAATTTAATTATACCCAAAACATCACGCCACTGTTTCTCTGATTGACTACCTCTTCCCCACATCAACTTTTGCAGCACGACATCTTCAGGGGAAGCAACCCAAAATCGGGAAACACCCTCGACTGATGCTAAAATACGGCGCGACATTTGAGATACTGCAAACGGCGAATTATTCATTATAATCAGGTCAGCATTCGCAATTGTTACAGTATGAGTAATGCTAAGACTACGCTCTCTTCCTTGTTTTATATTCTCAACTGACAAAGCTGGACAGTAAAAGCCAACTTTTTCTAACGTTTGTACAATTCTATCAACTTGCTCAACTTCTAAACTAATCACTAAATCTAAATCGCGCGTCGAACGAGCTTCACCATGAATAGAACTTGCAACACCCTCGCTAACATAATATAAAATATTTATTGACTCCAAAATTTGATGTAGCTCACCCGTAAGCGCAATAGAATCTTGAATCCACATTTTCTCATCTGTACCTTGAAGTTGAAACCCTTCTGGAAATTTATCTCCTAAAATAGCACGGGCAAACTGTAATCGTATTGTTTCGATAGGCGCCTCTCGGTTACGCATTTTCACACCCACCAGAGACAGCTTTTTAACACCTCGGTCATGTGCTGCAAAAATCTCAAGTCTATCTTTAAAAGATAATTGACGTAATCGATTAAACAAGTAGACATCAGCTTCGATACTTGTGTCTTGAGCCTGTGGACGGTAGCTTGAATTGAATGTAATCATACCATTAAAAAGTTTTCAACCAGACATAATATTACTGCACAGTCCAACCACCATCAGCAGCTAAATTGGCGCCAGTTATAAATGATGCATCATCAGAAGCAAGAAATACTACTGCACTGGCAATTTCTTCAGGTGATGCAATGCGTTTCATTGGATGAAGGTTAGTAAAAATCTGCCTTGCTTGAGAGTTCTCTTCTGGTAAACCCACGTTACGTTGAAGTATCTCTGTTTCTACTGCACCAGGACTAATAGCGTTAACGCGAATGCCTTGCTAATACAACTAAAGCGCCAATGCAGGGCAAAGGCAACTGCTGCTGCTTTTCCAATACCACGCTTTGGCGCCTGTTATCAATACTACTTTTCCAGATATCGAACTCATGTCTTGCTCCTTGATAATGTCGTAACGTTAAGTAAACCAACTCAATTTAAAAAATAAGTCTCTTTTAGTTTTCGGACTTTCATAATTAATAAATGTAATGCTATTTTGTTAAAACTTTTAATAATACTTTTAAACTATTAGCTACTTTAAACTCTTAGTATTAAGTTTTGTAAAGAATTGCAGCAAAAGTGCAGGCTTCTCTCCAATACAAAGTATGGGAGTAATTTGTCCTACCCAGGATATGGAATTGCAGTTCCTCTGGCAGCAACTGCAAAGGGTAAACCTCCTTGAGCCACCAGGTATCAACGGAACCACAAGATATGACACAATGCTCCACTAGTAGCTCTTCCCATCCAGCACAACCAAATCCAATGCTCAAGCAATTAGTTGCACAAGCTTGTCAGTATCCACCTGGAAGTATGGGGCGCCAGGAAAAACTCAATCAAATTATATTTGAAATTCAAAGTTCAAAAAAAATTTGGATAGATTCAAGAATATATCATGAAGACTATGAAGATGCATTGCAAACAGCATGGATTAACTTTTGTCAAAAAATATCAGATTATGACCCTACAAAAGGCGAGGTAATAGACTGGTTTAATGGTATTCTCAAAAACAAGCTGAAAAACGCATACAGTCAAATTAAAAAGGAACAGAGTAGACGAGTAATACCACCTGATGACGGTTCTGATCCTATAGGAATTTTACCAGATTCTAAAACATCATCACCAATGTTAGAAGATACTTTAGAATGGATTGAACGCGATGGTGAGAGTCTAAGTAAGCTTCATGTCCGTAATTGTCCTAATATTAATTGTAAAATGTTGTTGCTACGTCGTTTACCCCCAGAAGAAACAACTTGGGAAAACTTAGCAAAAGAATTTTCTACGTCAATTGGAACAATTACTTCTTTTTACCAAAGAAAATGCTATCCATGCTTACTAGCATTTGCTAAAGAGCAAGGATATATCAACCCGTAAACTTTATACCACTTAATACCTAATAATGACTTACCAAACTGAAAAGTTAACTATTTCTATCTCAATAAGTAGCAAAGATAGAAAAATAGCCAAAGAGTTTGCGAAAGAACAAGCAAACTCAGAAAAAGCAAATCAAGTATATATTAATACGCTTGCTGTTTTGGCAGTTAATCACTACTTTGAAATGCTAGATATACCAACAAATCTCCAAGCTAGCCATAGTTGGAATCCTCTTGGTAGAATAGGCGCCGACGTAGCAGATTTAAACTTGCCAGGAAAAGGACGTATCGAATGTCGTCCAATTCGTAAGGGTGAACAGTTTTGTTACTTTCCTTTAGAAGTTTGGAAAGACCGCATTGGCTTTCTTGTAATCGAATTCAACGAAACTTATAGCGAAGGAAGAATATTAGGGTTTGTTCCAAAAGTATTTAATACAACAGTAGCAATTAATCACTTACAGTCGCTAGATAGTCTATTGACGGCACTACATTCTCGAACAGTAGTGCGACTAAGCGAATGGTTACACGATAATTTTACACCAGCTTGGCTTTCTTTGGAAGAAGTTTTGTGTAATCAAAGCAACAGACCAGTTTTGATGTTTTGTAACATTAATAATACAAAACCTCAAGAAAGCACATTGCAACAAATCGAAAGTACCATTACACAACTGTATACAAGCCAAACAGATACTCAGGATGCAGCTAAAAAGGTGCCATCATCAGACATCGCTCCCGCTTTAATCAACTTATTACAAACAACTCAAGATGAGGAAATTCGCTGGAAAGCAGTAGAACTACTACGAAAAATAGACCAATCTAACCCTGCATGTGGTGTAGAAAGGGCAATTGATTTAAGTATGCAATTTGGAGAAAATGCAGTTGCACTAACTGTTTCAGTCTTGCCCAAGCTAGATGGTAAGATAGCGATACTAGTTAAAGTTTATCCTCTCAATAATCAAGTACATGTACCACCAGGCTTACAACTCACTGGTTTAGATGAAGATGGAAACACATTTACAAATTTAGTTGCAAAACAATATGATAATCATATTCAATTTTTATTTACCGCCGATATCGGTGACAAATTTAGTTTGAATGTGAAATTAAACAGTAGGAGTATTAACGAGAGTTTTTTAGTATAATATTTTAAAAGTTTTTTATGAAAGAGTCTACAGAAAGTAGACTCTTTTATTATTTCTACGGAATCGGTACAAAATCATATTTATCTTGCCCTTGTGTATCTTTGCCAACATTTTTCACTTGACCTAAAACCCCAAAGTTTGAGTTGGCATTGACTTTTCTATCACCATTTTCAAATTCGACTTTTCCAAGGGCACCAGAAGCTGAAAAACTTTTATCTTTAGATGATAATTTTTTTTGAAGCTGCTTACGAATATCATTCACTGAGTTTGATGCATCCAAATTACTTTTTTGCAAACCTGCAATAATTGCTTGAGTTGCGTCGTATGATGTTACAGTACGCCAGTTTATATCAGATGTACCCCATACCTCTTTCGCTTTTCTTCTAAACTCACGCTCAATTTCGCTTTGAGAATTATTATCTTGATTTCTTAACCAATGCACGGCAACAACCAAACCTTCTGCATTTTTTCCATCATATCCTTCAATTTTACCTAATGTTTTTGAATGATACATTGTATCTCCACCCAATAATGTTAACTTTTTGCCACTTTCAGTTTTCTTCAGAGCTTCCAAAAGCTTCAAAGCATCATCCAAAGAATTAGAACCAGGTATAAGCAATAAAGCCTTCGCGTTTTCTTTAATTGTATCAACACATTCATCAGCTTTAAATGCTGGACGAAAAACGCACTTATTATTATCGTTAATATAGTTAAATTTGAGCGTTTGTAATTCATTTTTAAATTTAGAAAAAAATCTTTTACTATAAGTTTCTTCTTCTGTATAAGCAATAGCAATATTGCTATTTTTTCCATCAATTAACTTAGTTAACAGCTTTTTAATTGCATAGTTATCATTCACAGCTGTGCGAAAAATATAATCACTTAAGCTTAATCCATCATTGTTATCTAATTTTCTAATTGCAGTACTAACTGGAGACACAGCTATCACTTTATTTTCATATATTGTTCCTGCTTGCCACGTCGTACTACTTGCTGCATGACCAACAACTGCTAAAAAATCTTCCTTGACTATTTCTTCTGCTACATTCTCAGCTACTTGTGGCTTATCCTCATCATCAAAAATTACCACTTGTAACATCCTACCACTAATTCCACCTTTGCAGTTTATCTCATTTTGAGCTTGAGACACACCTCGCAGCATTTCTAAAGCTATATCTTTATCATAACTGTTAGCAGGAACAACAGCAGCTATTCGGAGAGGTAATTTATTGTCAATACTATTTATTGTTGCACAAACCTCTCCCTCTTTTGTACGAAGTTTTTGAATTTCTTTTAGATTGTTCGCTACAGCATTATTAAGATAAATTCTAGCTTCTGGATTATTTGGTGCATTCTGAAGTGATTGACTAAAAAATTTAATTGCGTTATTATAATCTTGGCTTGCAAAATATTTTGTACCATTATTGTTATTATCAATATTGCTAGACGCTATTAAAAACTTTTCTCCTTCACTTGATTTAATACTTTCTGTTTCCGGCTTTGGTAAAGGTGGTGTCGGTTTAGCAGTTGCAGTTGTAGTGACATTCGTATGTTTTGGATTTGGCGATGGGGGATAAATACGAAGATAATTGTATGCTGCGATCACTCCTACCGCAATCAAAATCACTAACAAAGTCGAAGCAAGAATTTTTTTTATTCTAGAATTTAGAGAATTCCAGCGCCATTTTAATTTATGAAAAAATGAATAAAATAATGACCTTTTATGCCATTGTAAAGGTTCGGCATTAGGATTTTGACAAATAATAGGCAACCAAGAAGCGCATGGATAGTTATACTCCATATCTTCTAAACGTTCACAAGCTTCTCTAACTGCTAAGTAAAGGTATTTGCCATCTACAAAAGCTTCTAAGAAGTATTCTAAAAATTTACGCGCGACTTCATCAGGTATCGGTTCTCGCATTACAATCATTTGCGGAACTTTTGCACTATCTAAAATTGTTGCTAAACCTAAACCATCACATGAATTAAAAATTGCTAGCTTCAAACCTTTTCTAACCGCTTTTTTTAATTTTTGTTTTAAATCTTGTGGTGATAAATGCTCATTATCATTAATAATAAACTCTCCACCCTGTAACCCAGCATTACTCCAACTATGTCCTGCAAAAAATAGGATATCCCACTTGTATTTCCACAACTTATCATTTAAGTCTTGCCGACTTGGCTTGTTCAATGGTGTGACTATAGCTCCTTTACTTTCTAAATTAGTCAATAATTGCCTGTCTGCAACTAATTGAAGTCCTTGATCACTACCACCAAAAATTGCCAATATTTTAGAAGAATATCCGAGTGGTAAATTTTTTGGAGCATCTTGAGCGCTTAAGGAAAAGTAGGCATCTTCTCGATACTCAAATAAATTCCAAAAATGCCAAGGAATTTTTTTCAAACATATTATATCTGATACATTACTAAGTTTAAACTGAAAAATCACAATAAATGCTTCATTTTCTTTAAATTTGTCTTCTATTCTAACTCGTATTTCTTGCCATTTATCTTGAGATAACCAGTCTATAACATCTTGTTCTAATTGAAGTGCTGCTTGCTTACAATTTCCAATTAATGAAATGTTAGTTACTTGAGCAGGAGGTAATTGAATTGTACGACTTACTCCCAACTGCTCATAACCATTTTTAAAACTATCATATAATTGTGGTATATTGGGAGATGAAGAAATTCTGTACTGAGATGGGAAAAAGTCACCATTCTTACGAATTTGTAGATTAACGGTAAAACCTCTCTGAAAATCACCATCAATAAATTCTAATAAAACTACGTTTGCCATAGTATGTAAATGATATAAATTAAATTTATATATTGCGGATTAAAAATATCTCAAATCAAGCTTTATGCAAAGTCTAAACAGCAAAGGCTTTCTAGTAAATAGTAGTAAAATATCTACTTTTAATAATTATTTTCTGTAAAAATGAGGTTTATTAATGTTGAGTTATAAAAATCAATATAAAGGTGAAAGCTTTAGAGCTTGACATTTTTATTTATATTCAAGCATCACATCAATTTTATAACTCATATCTTTCACCTCAACTGAAAACTCTTAAGATTTAGAAGTTCTGCTTTCCAGATAACCTCAGTAACTCAACAAACCTTTGCTTATTACAAATAGCTAAACTGGAAAACCTTGATTTATCGTAAATAAACCCGATTTCTTTAAACTTGTTGACAGTAATGTTATATACTAAGTATTCATAACCTCTAGTTTATATTCAGTGATTATGATCACAAGCAACAAATTTGTGAATAAACGTTGACAATGATCTTAAACCTGACTTTATTGCCAAACCAGTGATTATACGTGGTTTAAGAGGGCTTCTCTGGTATTAAAGGGCTTATCACGCTTTAATTATCCTTTTGCTTGTTTAATGTTATACAAAATTGATTATCAGTTTAAAAAGTGTTTGTCAAGTATCATGTGTATCTTTATTAACTATGCTATGCTAGTACATTTGGTATCTACTCATACCAATACGTAACTAATCTGTATAAATGCTTAAGGTACCGTAATATCAGTTAAATATAAAATTTATTTATAAACCATTATTTATCCGTTACAGGAGTGGTACCGTTGCCTAAAGATGTTGAATATTCACATTCTCCCAGAAGCGCGCGTAAATATTCGACAAGGCACCGATGGCAGTTTTTAGCAGTTGCCGAGCTACACAACACACACCCACCATCAAAAATATCTCGTAAAAATTGCTTCTCTATAAAACGCTGCTCCATTAAAGCTAAAAACTCACGTTCGTAAGTTTCCCAGTCACCGCCATTTTTTTATACGTGTCTAATATTTCCTGAGTTGGCGCCAGTTATAATAAATGAATATACTCAATATTGCTTATCGTATTTAAAAAATACTCAAAATCAGCTTTCTTAGTAAACCCAGCTAACTGAGAATTATTATTCAATCTTGCGTCAATAACTCGTTTTACATTATTTTTAGTTAAAATCTCAAAAAATTGTTGAGCAGATTTTTTCGTAAAACCAATTGTATATATCTTAATTTGACGGCTCATAATTTTTTTCTTGGTAAGCAATTTCTTGACCTTGCAGATGGTATGCCAATTTTAGTCTGTCTTCAATTGAACTATTTGACATTGGTTTTTCTACAGTATTTGTGTCTGTAAACAGCGATAGCTGAACTGGTTGATTAACTTTTTCCAAAAGAGCAAACCGTATTTTTGTAACAGTCTTAGAGACTTCCAAAAATTAAATTCTCTATATTGTGGAATGGGCGTTCTCGCCCGTTTCAAACGTGGGCGGGCGGGGACGCCCACCCCACTCATATAATTTTGTGTATTTATTTAATTGGAAGTCCCTTAATTCAAGTTATTGCTGCGATTCAAGTGTACCGCTACTCAATATATGATTAATCTTCAAGTCATATTCACGTAAATTTTGACAAACTAAAATCGCGCTCCGGGCATGTCATCGGGTCTTTTTCAGCAACATTAAAGCAATTCGATGCTTTTGGGCGCCTTTAAGCAAACGCTGTATACCAATCGAAAACTCTTCGGTTACAGCAATTCTCTCATATAAAGCTTTACCATCCACATAACAGCTAGGGTTACTCGACAAACAGCACCTAACTCTTTGCCTATCCGCAACTGCTGTAACGCGCGTGTTGCGGAAGTAGTTTAATAAAAGCTTCGCTACTATGGTTTGAATGACCTATCGTAAACAGTTCTTTATCATTATCATTCATGGTCTTGAACTTTTTGTTTTCGATTTTACTCGCACAGGGGCAAAATCCGGTAGGCATTAGGGACAACTTTGGTATACATTAAGTTATGTGTCAATTATTAACGATATCACCTGATTGGAGAAGCGCATGAGTACGGGTGTAATTACTATCACAGATACTGAATTTGAAACTGAAGTTTTGAAATCTGAGCAGCCCGTATTACTATACTTTTGGGCTTCTTGGTGCGGTCCTTGCAAGTTAATGGCATCGACGGTAAATAATGCCGCTAATACTTATGGCGACCGTCTGAAAGTAGTTAAAATGGAAGTTGATCCTAATCCTACTACTGTCAAGCAGTACCAAGTCGAAGGTGTACCTGCCTTTCGGATAGTTCAAGATGGTCAACTTTTAGCAGCTACTGAAGGCGCCATTGGTAAAGACAAGCTGTTTAACTTCATTGATAGCCATCTAAATTAGCTCGTAGGAGCGTAGGGTGGGCACTGCCCACCTTACATATAGTGCATAATATAGTTGTTTGTTATGCAAGATACCAAAATCTCCCGAAATGCAATTTGCTCAACGTCTACAACCCCTGCAAAGTAACGTATTTGCGGACATGGATACTGCCAAAACTAAAGCTTTGGCAGCTTCCAAAGAGTTGATTGATTTGTCGCTGGGTTCTTCAGACCTAGCGGCACAACCTCATGTCATTGATGCTATCGCCAAATCATTAAATGACCCATCAACTCACGGTTACTTACTTTTTGGCGCCACTCAAGCATTTCGTATTGCTGCGGCAACTTGGTACGAGCAAAAGTTCGGTATTTCCATAAACCCCGAAACAGAAGTATTGCCATTAATAGGTTCACAGGAGGGAACCGCTCATTTACCTTTGGCAATTCTTAACCCTGGTGATTATGCATTATTATTAGACCCTGGTTATCCTTCTCACGCAGGTGGAGTCTATTTAGCTTCAGGATTAATATATCCAATGCCACTGCGCGCGGAGAATGAATTTTTACCAGTCTTTACAGATATTCCCATCGATGTCTTAAATAAAGCGCGGATGATGGTATTAAGTTATCCACATAATCCAACTGCCGCAACCGCACCCCTATCATTCTTCTTTGAAGCAGTTGCCTTCTGCCAACAGCATAATATTGTCCTAGTCCATGATTTTCCCTACGTTGATTTAGTATTCCCCAATAAATGTACAGACGCGATTAATCGCGTCTCTACAGTTGCCCCTTCAATATTTCAAGCAGACCCAGAAAAAAGCGTCTCAATAGAATTCTTTACCCTCTCAAAGTCTTACAATATGGGCGGTTTCCGCATTGGCTTCGCAATAGGTAACCCACAACTAATCCGCGCGTTGCGTCAAGTCAAAGCTGCCGTTGACTTTAACCAGTATCGAGGAATTTTAAACGGCGCCGTTGCTGCTTTAACCGGGCCTCAAACAGGAGTTGAAACTGCCGTTGCAACCTTTAAAAGGCGCCGTGATGCTTTTATCAGTGCTTTAAATAACATTGGTTGGCATGTACCAACACCCCAAGCAACAATGTATGTTTGGGCGAAACTCCCTCCTGAATGGAGTCAAAACTCAGTCGAATTTTGCACAAAACTTGTTCAAGAAACAGGTGTAGCAGCATCACCAGGTGCAGGGTTTGGCAAGTCAGGAGAAGGTTATGTTCGTTTTGCGCTTGTTCGGGAACCTTTAATTTTGGAAATAGCAGTTCAACGTATCGCCGAATTTCTAAAATAGATTTATTAATGCTTTATTAAGAATTAACAATAAGTTTATAAAGATTGCCTGAAACTTCAGTATTCCCAAGCTAGACTACAGAGGAATCACTGAATCTAATCGTAGTATATTAAACATAAATTTTTATTAATACAGTAATTAAAAAACAAGCGATTATTAAGGCATCTCATGTTTATGAGCAGTAAACTAAACATAAATCAAGATATAAGTGAAAAGGCATTTAATACATTAGTATTAAGCTTGAATGTACTTGTGACTTTAATATTAAGTAGCATTGTAGCCATCCCAGCCCAAGCAACATCGTTAAAAAATATTCCATTTGTAGAACAATTAAAACCGAATCAGAGTCAAAATGAGAATACAAGTTTAAATAGTCAACTACCTCAAATAGTGCCAAATAGTTCAAAAATCATCAGTAAAAACCCTGAAAGTCAAAATGATATTGAATCTCGCTTACTTCAAGAAGCGCAAGATACTATTAACGAAGTCAAAGAAGCAAACCAAGTTACCACAGAAACTATTAATGGTAAAACAGTATATTTACATAAACTAGAAACAATAGAAGCCTCCAGTACTGGCAATAACCCAGATATTTCAGTAACCAACCAAATTTCTTGGAGATTACCTGCACCAAAAGTCAGAAAAGTACCAGAACCAGCTACAGGTACTGGTTTATTGCTAGCATTAGCTTTGTTTGTTGTACGAGGTAAGCGTTCCAAAGCCAAGGCGCCTGCTCCAGAGTAATTATGATAAAATAATCTTATATAAAAACTGATTTTTTCAGAAAACTATTAATTTTTTTTTATTACTATTTTTGTGTACAACGAAGATACGCGCATTCCCGACTTGAAAACGTAGATGTGCATCGATTAAATTAAAGTAGAAGTAGGCTCAAACAGTGATTTGGTAAGCGCACAAACTATTTTCAGTGCTTGTGAAGTGAGTCCCAATAGGAATTTTTGCCTAAATTTAGAATATGGGTTAATATTGTCTAGCATAAATAAAAGTGTATATATCACCTTTAAATTCAGGCTGCATAAAATAAATACCTAAACCGAATAAATTCAACGAGTTTTATGCAGTTATTTTGAGTCCAGTAGTTATCGTTGAAAATCACCTAATTGTAATAGGGAGAAATGACAGCGCAATTACTTGATACTAAACAAAAGTATGAGTCATATCCTTCTAGACGTATTCTGCTCATAGAAGACAACGATATGAATCGAATGCTGCTAAGTGATTATTTAGCTTATTTTAATTACGAAGTCATTGGGTTGCCAGAAGCATCGGAATTTTTTTCAACAGTTGAGCAATTTCAACCAGAATTGATACTTTTAGATTTAAAGTTGCCAGATGTTGATGGTTACTCAATCCTAACAGAAATAAAGCAAAAGTCGCAGTATTCAAAAATACCAATTATAGTTGTTTCAGCTTTAGCATTTAAAGCTGACCAAGAGAAAGCAATGAAACTAGGCGCCTGTCGTTACTTCGTCAAGCCAATAAATCTTAACGAACTAGTGGCAGCAATTGAAGAGGAATTAGCTCGTTATTCTAAATAAATATAGTTCTATTTGTCTTTGCTTATCATCAATTAGGTGTTTGATTGGTGATATATACCTCGACGCTTTGACTCAAGCTTTGTACTGAATTGCCAATCTGTTCTATTTTACGTTGTAATTGTGCCAGTAGTAAAACAGCTGTCTGCAATTCATTAAGAGTTTCATCCATTGCGTCGCGGTATTGAGATTCAAATTCTTGCATATTCATAGAAATGTCCTCACACTCAACTTTATCTATCGCTATATTCAAAATAAACGTTAGACACGAGCATCTTAATCCGAAGAAGCGCCGAATTATAAAGATTTTTGCCAACTTCCGAAATACCCACTAGACACAACAATATATTTATTCAATTTTAATAAGAAAATATAAACAAACGCGCCTCAATTACCAAGTTACCAACAACCTAAGCGCTTATAAAGCATTTTTACGGCGCCGAACAAACAACCAACTATAAGCTTGTACCGTACTTTAAAAATACTGACCGACGTTTACAAAATCTTTGACAAGCCAACAGCACAAATATAAAGTAGAGACGCGATTTATCGCGTCTCTATGTATACGGGACTACATACCTACAGCGATCAAGCCCTTTTGTACAGCAACAGTAATTGCAGCATTCCTATCCCCGACTTCTAACTTATGTAATATCGCGTGAACATGAACCCGAACAGTTCCCGGAGTTATATATAGTGTTTGGGCAATCTGTTGGTTCGTCTTTCCGGTTGCAATGAGTAAAAGTATTTCCAGTTCGCGTCCTGTAAGAGGGTTGTTAGCAGCAACTGCATTTGATATTCCTGTTACTATACCCGCTTCCCTACCCGCAAAAGTCGAACGAATTTCTTGAGTTGCCGTTGCATCCCACCATGAGGCGCCAGCAGCAACAGAACGAATAGCCAGTACAAGTTTTTGAGCAGCTACTCCCTTAAGACAATAACCTTGGGCGCCGACTTCTATCAGCTTTGCGAGTAACGTAGCCTCAGAGCGAGAAGTTAAAACTAAAATCGGTAACTGTGGATATATCTGTTTAATTTGGCGACAAGCCTCAATACCACCGATACCAGGTAAACCCACATCTAACACCACAATATCAAGGGGATAAGAGTTAACGAGTTCAAGCGCTGTTTCCCCATCTTCTGCCTCAGCAGTAATTTCAATCCCTGGCTCTTGCTGCAATCTAGTTTTTAACCCCAGACGAAACAATTCGTCATCCTCAACAAGAAGAATTTTGAGACAGCTAGGAGACATGTGGTTGATATATAAAGGCGAAATTCAGATTTTGACAATTCCTTACCTGATACATTTTTACATCTAAAGGTGATTTTGTTATCGTTCCTATAGCTATAAAATTAAAATATCTTAACAAATGCTGTTGAATCGCCGAAACTAGTGGTCTATGTCATAAGTTTTGGGGAGTTCGTAGTTGGGCTTTAGCCCTCTAAATTAAGATTTTTGACGCTCCGGAATCGCTACTACGTACCTACCAAAATTAATGACACAAACCACTAGTATGTATCATTCCTCAGCTTCCCCTTCCCCTGATAATGCGTACATTCGTCCTGCCCGACGCGGTAAGCATAAGATTTTTATTGGAATGGCGCCTGGTGTAGGCAAAACCTATAAAATGCTTGAAGAAGCACATCAACTTAAGGCAGAAGGAATTGATGTAGTTATTGGTATTCTTGAAACCCACGGACGTAAAGAAACAGCAGAAAAAGCCAATGGACTCGAAACAATAAAGCGCAAAGCCATATTTTACCAAAATGTCACATTACAAGAGTTTGACACAGATGCAGTTTTGGAACGCTCCCCTTCCCTAGTATTGGTTGACGAACTAGCCCATACTAACGTCCCAGGTTCAGCGCGCGAAAAGCGTTACCAAGACGTAGAAGTTATATTACAAGCAGGGATAGACGTTTACTCAACTGTAAACATTCAACACTTAGAAAGTTTAAACGACTTAGTAGCAAGGATTACAGGCGTAGTTGTTCGCGAACGTATCCCCGACCGTCTACTTGATGAAGCAGACGCAGTAGTAGTAATAGACGTAACACCAGAAACATTAGAAGAGAGACTGCGAGAAGGTAAAATTTACAGGTTAGACAAAATCGAGCAGTCATTAGAGAACTTCTTCCAGCGACGCAATTTAATTGCATTGCGAGAATTAGCATTGCGAGAAGTTGCCGATACAGTCGAGGACGATGGAAATTCTGAACTCAAAGGACAAACCTGTAATATCCACGAACGAGTTTTAGTTTGCATTTCAACATATCCAAATTCTGTGCAGTTATTGCGTCGTGGCGCCAGAATAGCCAGCTACATGAACGCTCCCTTACACGCAGTATTTATTGCCGACCCCGACCGTTTTTTAAGCAAAGAAGAAAGTTTACATATAGAAACATGTGAAAAACTGTGTAAAGAATTTGGTGGTCAATTCGTCAAAGTCAACAGTCACAGCGTTGCAACAGAAATAGCCAGAATAGCATCAGACCTGCACATTACTCAAATAGTCATAGGTGAAAGCCAACAGTCAGGATGGAAGCGATTTTTCAAACGTTCCTTCACACAGCGCCTAATGGAACTCATTCGACACCAAAACATCGACCTACACATCATCGCCACCGAAAAATAACCTACACATCTTATACATCTTATACATCTTATACATCTTATACATCTTATACATCTTATACATCTTATACATCTTATACATCTTATACATCTTATACATCTTATACATCTTATACATCTTATACACGTGGCACAGGCGTCTCGCCTGTGCAGTATCTTCCTCTAACATTTATAATTTGTAATAATTTGTAAGGTGGGCAATGCCCACCATACTATTTACCACACAGACACAGAGTAGTTAATAATTTCACTTTAATACTAATTTAAAATTTTATAATACCAATCTTCTATTCCGTTCCAAGATATTTTTTCTCATACTCATCTAAATCAACATAAATCAAATTTCCTTTTTTGACGTTTTCAATAGCTTTAAGAAGACGTACTTTATTAGCCTCAGATTTTAAAAGATAAGTAGTTGCCTCTTCTTCAACTTCTTTCTCAAATAGCACAATAACTTCTACAACTGTCCCCTCTTGAATTTCTGTGACAAACAATTCTATTTTTCCATCTTTTCCAACCACAGCTCTTATTACATTTGCTCAAGACCCAAACAAGTGGGTAGAATCGTTACCACCAGCTATCTGGGATTCAAAAACAGATTGGTTAGGAAAGGCATTTTGGGAAGACCCTAAACCAACTATATATGCTCGTCTTCCTCAAGTTTTAGAATCAATTGAATCAATGATTGAGACAAATCAACGTTTTGAAATTTATCAAGAAGAAATACAAGCTATATCAAGACTAGGAATTAAGTTTGATGACTGGTTAAAGTTATCTCCTAGTGAAGAAATTCAACCAGATAAAGCAAAGATTATGTTCATTATCCCAAACTAAACAGTTGAGGCGCCAGTTCTAGAAAGTGAGCAAAATATTTCTACACCAAAATCATCTAACCCAGTAATGCGACTCTTCAAAAATAAATAATAACAACCCTCTTAACTCTTTCTTTGTGTCCTTTGTGTCCTTTGTGGTTAATTTTTTCTCTCTCTGTGTACTCTGTGTCTCTGTGGTAAAAAAAATAAATAATCTGATGTAGGGGCAGGCAAGGATGCCTGCTCCACAAGATTAACTTACAACAAAGATTTATACATGAGCTTCTTTGACTAATTTATCCCAGCCTAAGTCTTTGAGGTTGTTATTACGACGTAGTGGACGAGTTACTAATTCTAGGATGTCGCGCGCGTTACTAAAGCCGTGAATTTGAGCAAATGTAAACTCTACAGACCACTTAGTATTAATTCCGCGCGCTTCTAATGGGTTTGCATGTGCCATTCCGGTAATTACTAAATCAGGCTTTTTATCGTTAATGCGCTGAATTTGATTATAATTATCGGGTTTTTCAACAATTGTTGGTATTGGTACACCCATATCATTACAAGCTTGCTCTAACATTGCTAGTTCTGCTGCTTGGTAGCGTTTGTCCATATAGGGAATACCTACTTCCTGAACGGTCATACCACAACGCACTAAGAAACGCGCTAAAGATATTTCAAGCAAGTTATCGCCCATGAAAAATACTGACTTGCCACGTATCAAGCTGACATAATCTTCTAAGCTTTCCCAAATTTTAGCTTCGCGTTCCTCTAAACCTTTGGGTGTAATATTAAATACCGAGCAAATCTTTTCCACCCAAGCGCGCGTACCATCAGGCCCAATAGGAAATGGGGCGCCTATTAACTTACACTTACGGCGCCGCATTAAAGTAGTAGCAGTACGGCTTAAAAATGGGTTAACACCACAAACGTAATAACCTTCTTCAATAACAGGTAACTCTGTAAATCGTTTTGCAGGCAACCAACCGGAAACTTTAATACCTTGTTTTTTGAGTTCAAGCGTTAACTGTGTAACTACAGGGTCGGGGAGCGAGCCGAATAAAACCAAAGGTGGATGGTTTACATATTCAGATTCTTCTTGAACTATTTCTTCTTTCTTCTTGCCAAAATTAAGTAATTTAGACAAACCGCGTTCTTCTTTTTCGGTTTGTGCAACAGGCGCCTTATCAGGACAACGTGCAGCCATCGCAGCTAACACAGTATCTTCGCCCTGCGTAAAAGCATAATCCAAACCATTCGCGCGCGCTACAACAATGGGGATACCAATCTCACCTTCAAGCTTAGGCGCCAAACCCTCCAAATCCATCTTAATAATTTCAGTGGTACAGGTACCAATCCAAACAATCACACTAGGGTTACGGTCACGTTTAATTTGTGTACATAATCGCTTCAACTCTTCATAATCGTTAAGCTTGGCAGAAATATCACCTTCTTCCAACTCTGCCATCGCATAACGAGGTTCAGCAAAAATCATTACCCCCATCGCATTCTGCAAAAAATAACCGCAAGTCTTAGTACCAATAACTAAAAAGAAACTATCCTCAATTTTCTGGTACAACCATGCAACGCAGCTAATTGGGCAGAAAGTGTGGTAATTGCCGGTTTCACAGTCGAATGTTAAAGCTTGTGATTCTGCAACAGTCATTTTAAAAGTTTCTCCCCTTTGTTTAGTTATGGTCAGGAGTCAGTAATCAGGAGTCAGGAGTTGGAGTTATAAGTTATGAGTTATTACTGAAGATTGGAGATTTATAGAGTTATAAGTTAAGAGTTACCAACTCCCACACTCCTGACCCCCTGACCTCCGCGCCTCCTGACCCCTGACCCTCCTGACTCCTGACCCTCCTGACTCCTGACCCTTATCCGTTGGGGAAAAGGCGGGCTATTTCCGAATCTTCTTCAAAACTAGCGCCAAATTCCCCATCTTCTTCTTTTTGAGCTTTTGTTTCCTCACTCCAAACATCGATTAACACGTTGCTAAACCCGTGTTCGTCATCTGACATATTGATGTCTTCGAGTTCGTTGTGACTACCATTGTTTTGCGACAAATCACTATCAAAAGAGATATCGCCACCAAAATCTTCATCCGAAGATACTGAGTGTAACTGATGTGCTGTTTCTTCTACAGGAGCGCCAACACCATTTAGAGACATTTCAACCATCTCACTAGCATCAGCATCATCCATTGAGAAACTGTTCATTGCTGTACCTGTATCAAAGCCACTGGTAAGAATGCCTGGTGCTTCAGAAGAAACATGAATCGGTTCGCTTATCGATTCATCCATAGATTCATTCATGACCATATCGCTATCTTGCTGCTCAGGCATAGCGTGATTACCAAGTGCAGCATTTGGGTCGAAGTGTAAACCTAATACTTCGACGAGAGTATCGGCATCCGGGTTCAATTTAGAGAAGGGTAACATTAACTGCGCTAATTTTGGCTCTAGCGCGTTTACTACACCTAGAATCAGGTAACTCGATGGACGTTTGCCTCCATCCGGTGTATAAACGGATTCCACTTGCATCTGCAAGCTGATCCATTCGCGGTTAGCCTGGAAGAAATGCAACCACTTGTGTTTTAGCGATTCTGTAAAACTGTAAAAGAATGCCATATAGCCCCATCCCGAAAAAGAAATAATGAATTATACAATCATCAAGTCTAATTGCTCTTCCGGATTAGTAACTGAGGGTTTACTCGGATTTAAGTAAAAATCCGATAACAAAGAGAATAAATCTCTGTCTTGTGCATCATTCGGCACAACTCCTTCTGGACGCGCTAAAATCTGGTCGGCAATACTGAGATAGTAGTCACATACGTAATTTAACGAGGGGTCATACTCTGCCATCTCAAATAAAGTCTTACCCTTAACGCGCGAGACACGAATATCTTCGATTAATGGCAAAACTTCCAAAACGGGCATTGGCACTGCTTCGATGTATTTTTCAATCAGATCGCGCTTGCTAGTACGGTTGCCAATCAACCCAGCTAAACGCAACGGGTGAGTACGTGCTTTTTCGCGAACCGAAGCGGCAATGCGATTAGCTGCAAACAAAGCGTCAAAGCCATTGTCTGTAACAATCATGCAGTAGTCAGCATAATTTAAAGGCGCCGCAAAACCACCACAAACAACGTCACCAAGAACGTCGAACAAAATCACATCGTATTCATCGAAAGCATTGAGTTCTTTCAGTAATTTTACGGTTTCACCAACTACATAACCACCACATCCGGCGCCTGCTGGTGGTCCACCTGCTTCAACACAGTCCACACCACCATAACCCTTGTAAATTACATCTTCGGGCCAAACATCTTCGTAGTGATAGTCTTTTTCTTGCAGCGTATCAATAATCGTTGGTATCAAGAACCCAGTTAGAGTAAAGGTACTATCGTGTTTTGGGTCACAACCAATTTGTAATACTTTTTTACCCCGCTTTGCTAAGGCAACAGAAATATTACAGCTAGTCGTAGATTTACCGATGCCACCTTTTCCATAAACAGCTAGTTTCACGTCTTTACCTCTTAATTCTTGCTTATAAAACTTTTATCTTGAAGCTAATCGGGTTCATGAGTGTCATTATTGTTCAATTCAAAAGGAAAATAAAGAGACTCGTTTTGTGAATAGTAGTTTAATTCCAAGTCATTATTTTCATAAACTTGTTTTTTGTCACATATCTTCTTAAATCAAGCCAAAAAAGTTAAAAAATGTTTTTAAATTATCTTTATACTTAAAAAATTATAAAATTAGTAACAATAAACAAACTTATCAAAACCCTTAATCTAAAAGCATTTTAAACTTATACTTCTAAACACCGAACAATAAATCTGGAGTTTAAACCGCCAAGAAAGCGAAAGAAAACGTATTAAGTGTAAATAATTATCACAATTGTGATCCCACCCTAGCCCCCCCTTAATTAGGCTGCGGTGTACACACATCTTTAATAAGCCCTTTCTTTCCCCCCTTTGTGTACGAGCGTGCCTACCCTGCGGGAAATCCTCCGGATTACGTGGTTCCTTAAAGAGATAAACCACAAAGAACACGAAGGACACAAAGAAAGAGAAACTTGTGTGTACACGGTAGCCTTAATTAGGGGGGGAACAAGAGTTCTATTCTTAGCCTCCCTTAATAAGCGAACAAGAGTTATATTCTTAGTCCCCTTATTAAGCTGACTTTTCACGTTATGTGGAAAACCTAACCCCCCAACCCCCTTCCCTGTGAGGGAAGGGGGAGAGTAAATATGCTCCCCTCTCCTACAAGGAGAGGGGTTGGGGGAGAGGTTCTTAACCAAGCGTGAAAAGTCCCCTTATTAAGCGCGAACAAGAGTTCTATTCTTAGCCGCCCTTAATTAAGGGGGGGATCAATTCTTCCTCATCAAAGGGGATCAATTCATCCGCGCGTATATCCTCCAAAGTTTGCCAACCTGGGCGCCACAGTTCCTGGTCTTGTAATATTTTCGCGTTCATCCAAAACCGAACGTTCGGGTCACAGGAAGATACCATTTCCGCATAAACCCATTTCCCCTGGTTTTTACGGTTGACAACTTCAAAATGGCGCCAACCATCAACCTTTTTCTGTGCCGTCCATTTGCTCCCTTGTAAATACGGAAACTTTTGCTTTTTTGATTTAGGCATAATTACTTAAAATCTAATTACTAAAAATTATTAAATAAGATTAAGCATTATTAATTATAATAAAGAATGCTCACTATCAGGTACGATATGCGATATATAACTGAGCAGCGTCGTTTATGAGCAGTTCGTCAACCACTTCAAAATCCGCAACAGAATCTACAGTTACCTGGTCTTCATTACTTCAACAAATTCTCGACCATCAATCATTAACGCGCTCTGAAGCCGTTGAGTTGATGCAGGGCTGGTTAGACGAAGCCATACCTAAAGAACTATCAGGAGCAATATTAATAGGACTTCAAGCCAAGGGAGTATCTAGCGAAGAATTAGCAGGAATGGCGCAGGTACTACAATCTCTTTCAGTGGGAGAAGCATCAACTCAATCCACTATTCCTTTGATTGATACTTGTGGCACTGGAGGAGATGGCGCCTCTACATTTAATATTTCTACGGCGGTAGCATTTGTTGCAGCAGCAGCGGGTGTACGAGTTGCTAAACATGGTAATCGTTCGGCATCAAGTCGAGTTGGCAGCGCAGATGTACTGGAATATTTAGGTGTAAATTTAAACGCGCCTAGCTCGAAGGTGCAAGCTGCAGTTGAAGAAGTGGGAATCAGCTTTTTATTTGCTCCTGGTTGGCATCCAGCGATGAAGGCAGTAGCTGGAATTAGAAAGAGTTTAAAGGTAAGGACTGTATTTAACTTGCTTGGTCCACTAGTAAACCCAATGCGTCCAACTGGGCAGGTAATGGGAGTATATACTCCAAAATTACTAGAAACGATTGCGAATGCGATGCTGCAATTAGGAACACATAAGGCTATTGTTTTAAATGGACGTGAAGGACTTGATGAGGCTTCTTTAGGAGATTTAACTGATTTAGCAGTTCTTTATGATGGTAAGGTCGATATGAAAACACTTGACCCCCAATCTCTAGGATTACATAAGGCGCCTGTTACAGAACTTCGAGGTGGTGACGTAGAAGAAAATGCTGATATTTTAAAAGCGGTGTTGCAGGGTAAAGGCACAGTTGCTCAAACTTCTGTTGTTGCACTCAATGCTGGATTAGCGCTAGAAGTGGGTGATGCTGTACCTTGGGGTGTACATGAGAAAGGTGTAGAGTTAGCACTTGATATTTTGGCTAGCGGCGCAGCTTGGGATAAATTGGAATGCTTGGTTGAGTTTCTGCGGGCTTAGTATCCGTGGGAGTATGAGGTCGAAATTGAACTACATCGCGCTTAATAGTAATGTCGTACTCTCCAAAAAAGTCATGTCCCAAAAGTCCAGTTTCGAGTCCTGCCCCTGCTATAGCAACTGGAATTTGACTAACTTTGACTTCACCTACTTCCATTGAATTTACATAACCAATGGGAAAAGTTACAGCTTTGGAACTAGCGGTATTAGCTTTAGCCTGACCAACAGGTACAATTGAAAGGGCTGAAGCCATTTTTTGAGTAATAACAGTACCGCTAGCTCCTGTATCAACAATCATTTCAAAATATTCATTGCCATTAAACTTTACCTCAATAACTGGTGTGCCTCCCATCCTGCGTTTAATCGGGACTGTAATTACTTCTTCTTCAGTTTGTTGATTAATAAAAGTTTCGGGGAGAATAACTGGTTGAATTTGCTGCTCAACTTGTGGCTTGGGTTCTCGCGCGAAAACTGGAGCGATAATTTTACTTCGTTTGGGGGCAGGTGGAGTCTGAGCTATTGCTTGTATTTGTGGTTTTGTTTGGGCTTCAGGAACAACGACTACTACTTGAGTTGGTTGAGGTTGAGGGATAAGTTTCGCAGGAGCAGTTGTTCTGAGTTGCGCTTGCTTGACTCTTTGCTGGTACTCGCCAATTTTTTGTTGTGCTATTGAATAATATGGGTCATCGCGCTGAACCTGTTTCATCAGTCCAACTGCGTCTTGATATTGACTAGCCACCAAACTCCAATCACTAGGCGATTGAGCTGATTGACTTATAGTATACGCACCAGCCGCTTTATCTAAGCCTGACTCAAATGTGTCTGCTTCTTTTATAGTTTGAGGCGCCGACTCCGATATTGAAGTAGAATTTTCGACTGTTTGACCATTTGTCTCTACAGTTGCCGAAATTGAAGCAGCTTGCCTTTCACTTTTGGTTTGAGTTTGCTTGTCACAACTAGTAGTGAGGACTGCTATCGTAACTAATATTAGGTACCACGAGTTACGCATCGGAGTTAGATCGATTTTTGCTCTTGTAATTTTAATTCTAATCCGAAAATATGGCTCAACATAATCCAATAAACGCACTCGTGGCATAATTAACCATCGGAACTATTGCTCAAAACACCCTAATTCCCACATGCAGCATATGTCACTGTCAGACGCTATACCTGCTTTACTAGTACTAGCAGATGGAACATCTTACCGTGGCTGGTCATTTGGCGCCATCGGTACCACTATTGGAGAAGTAGTCTTCAATACAGGAATGACTGGATATCAAGAAGTGTTGACCGACCCTAGCTACTGTGGTCAAATAGTTATTTTTACTTATCCAGAACTAGGAAACACAGGCGTAAATCCTCTTGATGAGGAATCCGGCCGTCCACAAGTACGCGGTGTCATTGCGCGTAACATTTGTCATCGTCCTAGTAACTGGCGTTCAACCCAGTCACTACCTGATTACCTTAAACAGCACCAAGTACCAGGTATTTATGGTATAGATACGCGCGCACTAACTCGTAAAATCCGTAATTTTGGAGCGATGAACGGCGGTATTTCAACTACCATCTTAGACCCAGCCGAATTACTTGAACAAATCTTAGCGGCGCCAGACATGGAAGGTTTGAACCTAGTCCGTGAAGTCAGCACCAAATCAGTATACGAATGGTCAGACCCAACTACACCCGTTTGGGAATTTAATCCTAAATGTCAAAATAACTCAGAAAATAATTTTACAGTTGTAGCTTTAGACTTTGGTGTAAAGCGTAACATTCTGAGACGATTAGCTTCTTACGGTTGTCGCGTTGTAGTAGTTCCCGCAAACACGAGTGCTGAAGAGATTTTAAAATATAACCCAGACGGAATATTTCTCTCAAACGGCCCAGGAGATCCTGCCACCGTTTCGGATGGGATAGAGACAACTAAAGCATTACTCGAAGCAGAAAAGCCGATATTTGGAATTTGCATGGGACACCAAATTTTGGGTCACGCATTAGGAGCAGAAACATTTAAGCTAAAATTTGGGCACCGTGGTTTAAATCAACCCGCCGGTTTAACAACCAAAGTAGAAATCACTAGTCAGAACCATAGTTTTGCCATAAATGCTGACTCATTACCAACATCAACCGTGGAAGTAAGTCATCTCAATCTAAACGACCGTACAGTAGCAGGTGTTCGTCACAAAAAACTACCAATATTTTCGGTACAATATCACCCTGAAGCTAGTCCAGGACCACACGACGCTGATTACTTGTTTGAACAATTTGTAGAAGCAATGAAGGAAACCAAAAAAGAACAAACAGCAAATATTAGTAAATATTAGTTACTGGCTATTACCAATCTACTGGAACCAGGGTTTATTATAGACAAAAAGCATTAAATGCGTATATACTTGAGCGTTCGCGCTCGTTACGAGGAGGGAATTATTGCTGAACCACTAAACCTAACCGTTAGCCTGCGAGGCACCCGCGAAGTGCGGGATAACTGTCAGCTATTCCGTCTCACAGGCTTATTAGATGCCTTCTCTGAACCTACATTCCGCAAGGTAATAGGAGGCAAAATTGATGAGGGTCCAAAGCATATCATCTTAGACCTCTCACAAATCGACTTTGTAGACAGTTCTGGCTTAGGCGCCCTCGTGCAACTCGCCAAGCAGGCACAGAATAACGAAGGAACCTTACAAATTGTCACAAATGCCCGCGTCACTCAAACAGTCAAACTTGTGCGCCTAGAGAAGTTTCTCGCCCTGCAAACAAGCGTAGACGCGGCTTTAGAGAATATCAAGTAGTATTTCATTGCTTGATTACAAGCGACTGACCAACTAGCTATCCGATGTCAAAAATCTGGATAGCTTTAATTTTACGGAAATTTTAGATATAATAAGCTGTTTGAAGTGTAATAATGCGCTAAAGTATTATCACAGATGACTTAAATCGTAAAGCCTCGTATTAATAGTAGTTTTATGTAACCCTATGATGTCTTGTTAACCCGTATGGGAGATTGCGGGCTGCATTGTTAAGTTGACCCCAACATGTGCTGTGTCAATCGCGTGTAAACAGTAAGGAATAATGAATTTGTGAAATTATCGGAGGAACAATCATTTGAAGAACCAGCAGAGAAGCCGAATCGGTATAACCCTTGGTACCATGCACTGAAAACTGCTTGCAACAAGCTACCGAGTCAAATGTCTCCTTTTGAAGTTCGACAAATTTCTCCTACTGCTTTAGCCTACTTGGGGGATGCAGTTTATGAACTGTACTTTAGAATGTACTATCTCCTACCACCGCAGCGAGTTGATAGTTATCATCGCTCGGTTGTCGCACAAGTACGAGCCGAGATGCAAGCGCGTCATTTACAAGCGCTAGCACCAGAATTGACCGATAGCGAATTAGACATCGTCCGTCGAGGCCGCAATGCTGCCACAGGACGACCAAAGCGAGTGAGCGCCGAAACATATCAACAAGCAACAAGCTTAGAGACTTTGGTCGGTTACTTATACTTAACTGACGAAGCGCGTTTAACCGAACTCCTGCACAAAATAAAGATCGAATCAACCGAATCACATATTTAAAACAAGTAGTGGTATTTCTACCTACTAAGTCTTGACAGGGAGAAAATTATTCTCTGATAGCTTAATCTGACCAAATGGCTTGAATTTTGGTTGAATTGTGGTGATAGAAATGCCCGAAACGCACGCGAAACTAGGGACTTATCATACTTAATCATGGCTAACAAAACTAAAAAAATTAATGCCCCCCGTGAACAGCAACGCGGGCAATCCCTGAAAATCAAGGGTCGCGTGGTTGGACAAGCAGTTGGAACTCCTTCTAAAGCTACTAGCAACGGGACTGTACCTACTCCACGCCCGCAAGCTAAATTATCGCTGCCAAAAATCTCGAAAAAGGGATTTGACAAAAATAGAGATATTGAAAGGGACGTTCCAAGTAAAGACCAAAACGGTAAATTTTCACCCCCATCAGTCAAGCCTGTTAACAGCAAGCGAGTAGAGAATAAACAATTCGCTCAAGACCGAGATGAAGGTAGAAAATTTGAAGCTAAACCATTCGAGGGTCGCAAATTTGAAGGTCGCAAGTTTGAGGGTCGAAGAAGCGATGTTCCCACTCGTCAAGCTGTAAGAATTAAAGGCAAACGAGTGGTTCCATATTCTATAGGCGCCCAGCAAACACCAGTCAAAGATGACACTCAGTTCGATACCGAAAAGTCAGAAAATAATGACATGATTTACGGTCGTCATCCAGTTTTGACGGCTTTAGAAAATGAGCGTCATCTCAACCGTATTTGGATTACTCCTCGTTTGCGTTATGACCCCCGTTTTCATTCGTTGATACTCCAGGCCAAAGAAAATGGTACAGTAATCGATGAAGTTGAGCCAAAGCGCCTCGACCAAATTACTGAAGGAGCAAACCACCAAGGTGTAGCGGCACAAGTAGCTCCCTACAGCTATGCTGATTTGCATGATTTAATCACTCAAGCGTTTAAAAATAGCTACGCACCAGTAATTGTAGTTGCAGACGGCATCACTGATCCCCATAACCTCGGCGCCATTATTCGCACCGCCGAAGCTATTGGCGCCCACGGGTTAGTGATCCCACAACGCCGTTGTGCTGGTATCACTTCCACAGTGATGAAAGTCGCAGCCGGAGCGTTAGAAAACTTTACAGTTTCACGGGTGACAAACCTAAGCCGTGCATTAGAAGATTTAAAAGCAGCAGGGTTTTGGATTTACGGCACAGCAGACGACGCTAGCGTTCCACTGCACTCAGTTAATTTTGGCAACCCCAAAGACGAGAAAAAACTCAGCCCCATCGTTATCGTTATAGGTTCTGAAGGTGAAGGTCTAAGTTCGCTCTCCAAACGTGCGTGTGATGTATTGGTATCAATACCCTTATCAGGTAAGACTCCAAGCCTGAATGCGTCCGTAGCAGCAGGTATGACACTTTACGAAATTTATCGCCAACGTTGGGTAAATACTTTACATCTTGATAAGTAAGAGACAAATTCTTGGAAAAAGTTAGAGTAAAAGAGTATAAAGAAATGTAAATGCACACTTTTTTCAGCGTACCTTTTACACACAACTCAAAACATCTACTTGGTGAAAGCCATGAAAAGCGTTTGGAATAACTTTAAAGAATTGTTGACTAACGTATATCAAAACTTTGGTATGGCGTGGTGGGTCGAGGTCAAAACTCAGTCCCCACGCTGCACCTATTATTTTGGTCCATTCCTAACTTCTGCAGAAGCTACTGCCTCTCGCAAAGGTTATATCGATGACCTAGAACAAGAAGGAGCCACAGGAGTATCTGTTATAGTCAAGCGCTGCAAACCTGGTGTTTTGACAGTAGCAGATGACCTGGGGGAATTGACTGACCGTAAAGTTCAGCCTATCTTTAGCGGTCAAATGTAACCAAAGGCTTCTACCGTTTCCCAGCTTTAACTCTGGGGAACGTATAAGTCTTTAACTTTCACAGAAATCTTTCCTTGATATACCTTTGCAACAACATCTTGTAGAACAGGCATCCCTGCCTGTTCCTTCAAGGTGTATATAATATTTTTCAAGGACGGGCTTTCTCTGCCCATCCCACAAAACTAATAACCTATCCCACAAGACTAATAACCGGGTGGAATTTGAAAACCCTTAGTTAATGCAGCAAGTTGCCGCGCGATATTAAGTAATTCCATTTCCTTCCAACGTTTACCTACAACTTGTATCCCAATAGGCAAACCATTTTCATCCTGACCAATGGGGATCACCACAACCGGGTGTCCAGTAAATGCAAACGGCACAGTATAGGCGCCACTCGCCAGCAAATAAGGTATTTTTCTACCATCAACATCAATAGCTGCACCTTTAGCGCGATGAGTAAATGCAGTAGTAGTAGCAACTGGACACAACCAAACATCCCAATTTTCCAACGCTTCATCCATTTGGGCAATAATTCGGTCACGTTCAGTCAGCACCTCAAAATACTTCTTAGGATTAGGATTTAATAAACTAGGCAAAAGCTGACTTAGGTTGCTAAGATTGCGAAGTGTTTTATCACCCTGAGTAGCTTCGCGAAACATAAACGGAAGCACTTGTCTAAAATCATCAAAGTCCCAAGGTTTCGCGTGTCCCATGCTTAGAGCCACAAGCAAATTGTAAAATTGTAAAATTTCTCCTAAATCAAACTTTTCTGGACTCCAGTTTTCTATCGGGGCGCCTGCAGTAGCTAAATTATTCACGAATGATTTAATTGCAACTTGAATAGATAAAGCAACAGGAATTTCTTTCCAACCATCTATCCAAGCAATTTTTAAATTTTGTAAAGATTTATTTGATGGAGTGTCTAGAGGAACAGGCGCCACATCAGGTTGCCTTAAGTCTACACTCAACGAAAGTGAAAACCATAATTGTAAATCTTCAACCGAGCGCGCGAAGCATCCAGGAGTTAACATATGTCGAATACATTTAGGCTGTCCAGGCACTTCCGGAATATGTCCCGCAGTAGATATACGGCGGTCTGTAGGTTTCAAACTATACACACCACAAAAGTGAGCAGGTTGGCGCATCGAACCTCCAATATCATCTCCTATTTCTAAGGGTGACATACCAGTAGCCACCGCAGCAGCACTACCACCAGAACTTCCACCCGCTGTACAATTTAAATTCCAAGGATTGTTAACTCTTTCAAACAAGTCATTCGTACTTTGAAAATCGCTTGCCAATTTAGCCAGATTTGATTTGCCTATAATAATTGCTCCCGCCGCGCGCAATCTTTGTACTACTGTTGCATCTTGAGTACTTACATAATCTTTAAGTCTTTTATATCCTGCGGTTGTTCGTAGTCCTGCTGTTTCGTATAAATCTTTAATAGTTATGGGTACACCGTGTAACTTGCCCCAGCTTTCTCCTTTTGTTAGAGCTTCATCAGCTTGTTTTGCTATTGTACGCGCGCGTTCATCTAGAGTGCAAATCGCGTTTAACTTAGAATTATGTTTGGAAATTTGAGCTAAGTGTGCATCTAGAACTTCGACAGCAGAGACTTCGTGCGTGCGTATCATTTCTGCTATTTTATGGGCGGGTTGAAAAATTAGATTGTTCATAATGAAAACTCGTTTTTATGAATGAACCACAAAGACACAAAGGACACAAAGAAAGAGAAAGAATGTAGGGTGTGTGACGCCATAAAAAAATTTGGGCATTATCAAAAGACATGTAGCCTGATCGCACCAACTGCCAACAGAAGGAATAGAAAGAAAAGTTAGTAACCAAGTGGATATTCAAAACTTTGAGTAACTTCACTAATTTTCTGTGCAATTGATAGTAATTCCATTTCTTTCCAACGTTTACCAACTAATTGCATTCCTATAGGTAATCCATTTTTAGTTTGTCCGATAGGAATTACTACAACAGGATGACCTGTAAGATTAAAAGGAACTGTATAAGCGCCATTAGCCATTTGATATGGTACTTTGCGATTATCAACTTCGACTGCTACCCCTTGAGGTCGGTGAGTAAATGCTGGTGTTATTGCAACCGGACACAGCCACACATCCCATTTTTCTAGTTCTCTATCCATTTGTGAAACTAACCTATCTCGTTCTTGTAAAATTTCAAAATATCCTTTCAAAGTCGGATTCAGACCAATTGGAAATGCTATGTTAGGAATATTACTTATCTGACGTAGCGCTTTATCTCCTGTTGTTGCTTCACGCAATAAAAATGTAATGTTATGACGAAAGTAATCAAAATCTTGAGTTTGTGTAAGCGGGAAAATGTACGTACTTAGCGCGTAATAAATTTGCCATGCTGCTAAAAAGTCGAATTCTAGATGCTCCCGCTCAATTTGGGCACCAGCATTTCTAAGTTTTTGAACTGTAGTTTGTACAGCTAATTTAATATCTTCTGCAACTGTCCATATAGATATTTCATCAATCCATCCTATTCGTAAATCTTCAAGATTACGCTTACTTGGAATATCTAAAGGTACTGGTGGAATATCAGGCTGACGATTATCGGCGCCTGCAATTATTGACAAACAAATTTTTAAATCTTCAACCGAACGAGCCAAGGCGCCTACTGTCATCATTTGACGAATGCTCCCAACTCCAACAGGTAAATTACCCGTTGTTGGAACTCTTCGATCAGTAGGTTTAAGTCCAAATATGCCGCAAAAGTGCGCGGGTTGACGAATCGAACCACCAAAGTCAGAACAAATATCTAAAGGAGATAAACCTGCGGCAACAGCAGCGGCGCCACCACTTGAACTTCCACCCGGTGTATAATTTAAATTCCAAGGATTATTTACACGCGGAAAAATCTCATTGAAACCCTGATAATCTCCGCTTGCATTCGCTAAATTTGTTTTGCCAAGAATAATAGCTCCTGCCGCGCGCAACGAATGCACTACAGTTGCATCTTGGTTTGGCACATAATCTTTAAGCGGTTTGTAACCTGCCGTTGTACGGAGTCCAGCAGTTTCAAATGCATCTTTAATCGTTATGGGTACTCCGTGCAAAACTCCCCAACTTTCACCGTGCGAAGTTGCATCATCAGCAAGTTTTGCATTTTGACGTGCGTTTTCCGCATCGAGAGTGCAAATCGCGTTAAGTTGAGAATTATACTTATCTATCTTCTGTAAATAAGCATCTACCACCTCTAATGACGAAGTTTCCCGTTCTCGTATCATCCGAGCAAGCTCGTGAACAGGCATAAAGGTTAAATCATCCATATGATTTTGGATTTTAGATTATCGTAGGAACAGGGGTGGGTTTACGAGATATTCAACACGGTTTTAGGATATCTGTTAACCCGCCCTTACAGGATTTAGCATCGGATATTGAGTAGCGTACCCAGCAGGTGCAACTCGCTCAAATCGAGATTAAGTTAATTATATTCACTTTTAGTTAATAGTGTTAACTAAATAGAGAGTTTGCCTTTCTCAGCACTCAATACTCAGCACTCAAAACTCAGCATCGATATGGGGCGCCCAACAAAAGAAAATTCATTGACGCGACAGGATGTAATTGAGGCGGCGATTAGCTGCTTGGAAAAAGAAGGAGAAGCAGCGCTTGGAGTCAACCGGGTCGCGCGCGAGTTGGGAATTAAGCCACCTGCGATTTATAAGCATCTCGATGGAAATACAGCACTGCGGAAAGCTGTAGTATTAGAAGTTTGGCAAAAATATTTGACCTATTGTCATCAACAAACCACAGGACTAAGCGAACCTCGTGAAATGTTGCTTGCTGGTGGACGCGCGACACGTAACTTTGCACGGATGTATCCGGCATTTTACAGACTGATAATGCAATATCAGCTACAACCTAGTGACCCAGATGCGGCTATAGTAATTCAGAAATCTCTTAGCTTTTTGAAAAACTCACTGCGTTTGTACGAATTAAACAACAATCAATTAATAGATGTAATGCGGATGGTGAATGCTGCTATAAGTGGCTTTATTTCTATAGAGCAAGCGGGGTTAATGACATTAGAGCGTTCAACCGATGAAAGTTATGAAGTCATGCTTGATGCCATACTCGTCGCAATTGAGCATATTCGTTTAGGCAGCTAACAACTCCATCATATCGGGTTCTTAAATCAAATAAAGTACAGCAATTGCAGTAACATTAGCTTTTAGATTCCCAATTCTTTAAGAAAATCGGGAATCTAGATCAAGGCGTTAGGTGCAAAAATCATTTTTACTACCCAAGACCCATGCGTTCTTGACGATGCTGGCTTTTTATCACTAGCAAATGTCCCTGAATCTGTGTAATTAGAGATTTGTACAAATTAACACCGCCGCGTTGCATCGTTGACTCAGTTGACATTTTATGAGTTGCTGCGTGGCAGTCGATCCAATCCTGTTGTTTTTTCGTCGCTTCTTGTACGGCTTTTAGGTTATCCTCGTTGCCAGTACTATTAGCATGATGCATGGCGCCACACAGTGCGTGGTAAGCTGTTTCGTAAAACTCACTTTCAAATGCCTCTTGACTTATTGCCATTAGGCGTGAGTAGATGTCACCATGTTCGTTAGATGTTTTCCCTTCCATTGTTTTGTTCCGGCTTGTATCTCAAATTTATAATATTAAAATTACGCCACCCATTGAGTTTAAGCTGGCACCGTAATCATGAAATAAAATATTATTTTAATATTACAAAAATTAAGTTAACTCTAAAAGTAAAGAGGGCATCCTTGCCCGCCTATCAGTTAATTGATGTCAAAACGGGATAAATATGCAGCCATCCGAGCGGTAACTAAACCAATTCCGCTACTGGCACCCGTAATCACAATTACTTGATTTCGCAGGGATTTGAGTAAAATAGCCATAATTCTTTACTTTATATCAAATAAGTACCATTAAAATCTATAATTTTAAGCCAAACTAATACTTTTAATTCAGTAATTAAGTTAGTTTACAAATAAAAAATAACTTTTATCACTTTCTAAATCCTCTTTAAAAAGAAGTAGATAGAAGTAGATTATGTTAAATAAATTTGTATTCTTATATACAAATCAAACTTAACCATCCAAATTTCGCCCGACTATACTCTTACTTGTAAATTGTTTTATGAATTCATTTCATAAATTTATTAAAATGTCGTAAATTACTTCTAAAGGTATAGATTTGTAAAAAAAAATCAAAACCTTAGGCAGAAGAAGACATATATCAAAAAGAACTAATCTTATTTCAACTGCTTCACCAATAAAGTTTTAGATGAAGACACATCTCGACCTATATATATTAAGCTAGTATACTGATTTGGCTCAAAGCCATCAAATAAATGTTTACTAAATCTCCATTTCAGCAAGCATAGGTTTTGAAAATTAGATTTAGTAAATTATTATGTTACTACCTTGTTTTGAATCGATAAACTTTATAATAGGTGCTGTTTGCGCTTATTTTCTCAAACTTTTAAAATAAACAAACTCACCGAAATGCACAAACTCTGAGTACAAACATAATAGTTTAAAAGCCTTATTCTAAGAATAAGGTAGTATTGCCAACCGTACTTTACCCTGGCGGGCGTGCAAGGTAGAAGTCAAGAAAGCAGATTTAATATTTATCATAAGTCGAGAATAATACATGGTTGCCCAAAAGCCTCAAAATACTAACGGTATCAGTAACGGTAAATCACAAAACATAACTGAAGCCGAATTGCCATTATTAAAGAATAAATTTAATAATAAAAAGCTTCAAGCAATTGACACAGATACACCAGATATGGTTTGTCTATCTCATTTGCGCTGGAACTTTGTTTATCAAAGACCGCAGCATCTTCTTACTCGTTGTGCTACTCTTAAGAGGGTATTTTTTATTGAGGAGCCAATTTTTACATCTGTTGCATCTTCCCGCCTTGAAGTAACTCAAGATAAGAGTGGAGTTTGGGTTGTAGTTCCTTATCTGAGAGAAAATTTAAGCGCAGATGCTGTAAATCAAGATTTAAAACTACTGATTGATCAGTTACTTGCAGAATATAATATTCATAAATTCATCTGCTGGTATTACACACCAATGGCTTTAGGTTTTACACACCACTTGCAACCAGAAGCTGTAGTATATGACTGTATGGATGAGTTGGCTGCATTTAAAGGCGCCTCTACAGCTTTGAAAGATTACGAAGCACAACTATTCCAGCGCGCGGACTTAGTGTTTACAGGAGGACAAAGCCTGTACGAAAGTAAAGTAAATCAACACAAGAACGTTTACGCATTTCCTAGCAGCGTTGATGTTGCACACTTTGCACAAGGACGGACGATAAAGGAAGAACCAGCAGACCAAGCGAATATCCCTCATCCGCGTTTAGGCTTTTTTGGCGTTATAGATGAACGTATGGATATTGACTTGCTTGCAGGTATTGCACAAGCGCGTCCTGACTGGCATTTAGTTATAATTGGACCAGTTGTAAAAATAGACCCAGCAACTTTACCCCAACACGAAAATATTCATTATCTGGGTGGAAAAGATTATCAAGATTTACCTGCTTATCTTGGTGGGTGGGACTTAGCAATGTTACCGTTCGCGCGTAACGAGTCAACACGCTTTATTAGTCCAACTAAGACTCCAGAGTATCTTGCAGCAGCTAAACCTGTAGTATCTACCTCAATTAGGGATGTAGTACGTCCTTATGGAGACTTAAAGCTAGTAAGAATAGCTGATACTGCTGTTGAGTTTGTGCATGAAGCCGAAAAGGCAATGCAAGAAGACACACCTACATCAAGCTGGTTAAGCCGGGTAGATGCATTTTTAGAACAAATATCTTGGGATAGAACTTGGAACTCGATGACGCAATTAATAGACTCAGCTTCTTCAGCAAAAAATGGCAACGGCAAATCTTCTACGCCTGCTAGTGTTTCAACTGCACCAAACGTCATTACCAGAGAATATCTATTTGATTATTTAATTGTCGGCGCCGGATTTTCTGGAAGTGTAATTGCAGAACGGCTAGCAAGTCAGTCAGGTAAAAAAGTTTTGGTAGTAGATAAGCGTACCCATATTGGTGGTAATGCTTACGACCATTACGACGACCACGGTGTTCTTGTACATAAATATGGTCCCCACATCTTTCATACAAACTCCCGTGAAGTTTTTGAACACCTTTCACAATTTACTCAGTGGCGCGCTTATGAACATCGCGTTCTCGCGAGTGTAGATGGACAATTGGTTCCAATGCCAATTAACCTCGACACAATTAATAAGCTATATGGAATGAACCTAACTTCATTTCAGGTCGAGGAGTTTTTCCAATCTGTTGCAGAACCACGCGAACACATTCGTACTAGCGAAGATGTAGTAGTCAGTAAAGTTGGTAGAGAACTTTACGAGAAATTCTTCCGCAACTACACACGCAAACAATGGGGACTTGACCCATCAGAACTAGACAAATCAGTAACAGCGCGCGTGCCAACTCGCACCAACCGCGATAACAGATATTTTACAGATAGTTATCAAGCAATGCCTTTACACGGTTTCACCCGGATGTTTGAAAACATGTTAAATCATCCAAATATCAAGGTGATGCTAAATACTGATTACCGTGAAATTGAAAAAGCAATACCATGCCGGGAAATTGTTTACACAGGCCCTGTTGATGAGTTCTTTGATTATCGCTATGGCAAACTACCATATCGTTCACTCGATTTCAAACATGAAACTCATAACACTGCTAAGTTTCAAGAGGCGCCTGTAATTAACTATCCAAATGACCACTTGTATACGCGCGTCACAGAGTTTAAGTATTTAACAGGTCAAGAACACGCTAAAACTAGCATTGTTTATGAGTTTCCCAAGGCTGAGGGAGATCCATATTATCCTGTACCGCGTCTTGAAAACCAGGAAATTTACAAGAAATACAAAGAACTGGCTGATGAGACATCTGGAGTGTATTTCGTTGGAAGGTTAGCTACATACAAGTATCTGAACATGGACCATTGTGTAGCACAAGCTTTGGCTATGTACAAGCAAATTGCCGTTAAGGTGTTTTAAGATCACTCGATGATCCCCCCAACCCCCCTTTTTAAGGGGGGCTTTAATTGTGGCTATGTTGTAACTTAAACTACAAACAAAGTTTGCGTATTTTGGAATTTATATAGTAATTAAATACTGATTACAGGAATAGTAAACATGACTTCTATCTCTAACTCAAATAAAGATAATACTTCAAAGCTACCCTTAGAAATGTGGGCTGGTGTGGAGTGTACGGTTAACCGTGTGGGTGAAGAATATTTTGACCAGTTGGAACGTAACGGTCATGCAGCGCGCTTGTCCGACCTAGATTTATTTGCAGAGCTAGGAATACAAGCGATTCGTTACCCAGTATTATGGGAGCGAGTGGCGCCACAAGGCTTGGAAAATGCTGACTGGTCATGGACAGATGAGCGGTTGAACAGATTATACTCACTTGGTATTCGTCCAATTGTCGGATTAGTACATCATGGTAGCGGCGCCCGTGATACGAGTTTAGTAGACCCTGAATTTCCTGTTAAGCTAGCTAATTTTGCTGGTGCGGTTGCAGAACGCTATCCTTGGGTAACGCATTACACACCAATTAATGAACCATTAACAACAGCGCGCTTTAGTGGATTATACGGACACTGGTATCCGCACGGTCGGGACAACTTGACTTTCGCGCGTGCTTTGTTGGGGCAATGTCGAGGTGTAGCTAAGTCGATGCAAGCTATTCGTCAAGTTAACCCAAATGCTCAACTTGTACAAACCGATGATTTAGGAAAGATTTACAGTACTCAAACATTAGCTTATCAAGCAGAATTTGAAAACGAACGTCGCTGGTTAACCTTTGATTTGCTGTGCGGTCGAATCAATGACAATCACCCGATGTGGGGTTATTTACTTTATTGTGGAATAACTGAAGCTGAACTTGAATGGTTTTTAGAAAATCCTTGTCCACCGGATATCATCGGCATTAACCATTACGTCACAAGCGACCGTTTTCTAGACGAACATAAAGAACTTTATCCTCCTTGTTCGCATGGTGGTAACGGCAAACACCAGTATGCTGATGTGGAAGCAGTGCGAGTTTGTGCAGAAGGTGTGACAGGTCATAAGCAGTTGTTGCTAGAAGCATGGGAGCGTTACAAACTACCGTTAGCAATTACAGAAGTTCATCTTGGTTCGACTCGTGAGGAACAACTACGCTGGTTTTATGAAGCTTGGAATGCAGTACAAGAATTACGAGCAGAAAATGTAGATGTGCGTGCTATCACTGCTTGGTCATTACTAGGTAGTTATGATTGGAATAGCTTGTTAACTCGTTCTACTGGTCACTACGAATCAGGGGTGTTTGACTTAAGGTCGCAACGTCCTAGACCAACAGCAATAGCCAAATTAGTGCAATATTTAGCGACCGGGCAAAAACCCAATCATCCACTGCTTGATACACCAGGATGGTGGCATCGGCAAGAGCGTTTATTGTATCCACCAGTAAGTTGTAGCGATTTTGATTCAAGGAAAATGCAAATCATGCGTGAAGCAAAATCTTTATCTCCTGTTATAATTGTCGGCGCCACAGGGACTCTTGGAAAAGCTTTTGCGCGATTGTGTGAACAACGCGGTATTACATATCGTTTACTGTCACGGCAAGAAATGGACATTACTAATCCTGACTCAGTAGATGCCGTTTTAGCTCAATTGAAACCTTGGGCAGTTGTAAATGCTGCTGGGTATGTTCGAGTAGACGACGCGGAAAACGAACCTGATGTTTGTCTACGAATAAACACTGATGGTGCAAAAAACTTAGCTCAGGGATGCGCGCGACATAATGCCGCATACGTAACTTTCTCGTCAGACTTGGTATTTGATGGCACTGTTTTTAATCCTTATGTAGAAAACAATGCTGTGGCGCCTTTAAATGTATATGGGCGCAGTAAAGCTTTGGCAGAGGAAGAGGTATTAAAAGTTAATCCTGCGTCGTTAGTAATTCGTACTAGTGCATTTTTTGGTCCTTGGGATGATTATAATTTTGTAACAATTGCCTTGCGGCAATTAAGTGCAGGACAAACGTTTACTGCCGCGTTTGATTCTACCGTGTCACCTACCTATGTTCCTGACTTAGTTAATACTAGTCTTGATTTACTAATAGATGGTGAGTCTGGTTTATGGCATTTAGCTAATGTTGGCGCCGTATCTTGGGCTGATTTCGCACGAATAGCAGCGAAACGCGCGGGTGTAAGTATTAGCGGTTTAATTACCCTGCCAACAAAAGAACTTGGTTTTATTGCTCCTCGTCCTAGCTACAGTGTTCTTGGTAGCAATAGAGGTGAGTTACTACCAACCCTTGATTGTGCAATTGACCGTTACTTCCAAGAGGTAAATTTTTAGGAGGGTAAGGTGGGCTTTTAAAGAGTAAGGGTAAGGTGGGCAGTGCCCACCCTACAATTGGAAATATAAATAATTTAGTTAATAATTAGGTGTATTTAATATTAAATAAATCTGAAAAATCATAGTTCAAAAATTGTTTGGTACAGGCTTATATTTATAATGGTACGGTGATGGTACACAAAATGTGTCCGTACCATGTTTTTAGACTGTTTTCTACCAATTTTTTAAGGTACGAACCACAAAATTGTATCAACCAAAAAGAACATATGTACGATTTTATGCGTGGTACAGAGAGAAAATTACAAAAATATTCCTTGAAAGGGCATATATTACGTTTATTTTTGGTACGTACCACGGTACAAAATTCAGTACTAAAGACTTGTTGAAATCAATAATAATTTCCTTAACGTACCATTTAACACGCTATTTTTGGTACGAAGTAAGCCTAAATTTTGGTACTGTACCACTATTTTTATGGTACGAACAAGAGTTTCTATTAGTTTGCTAAAAGATATTTAGTGATATTATTAGACTATTATTGACGAATAAATTTATGTGGGTGCGAAAAATTTATACTCAGCGTACCATACTTAATAGCTAATCTTTATTTAATCGTAGGTTGGGTGGAGGAACGGAACCCAACATAGATAATTGTATTTTTGTCAATTAGCAATTTTTAATTATGTCTACAATTTTAGTTACAGGTGGCGCCCACAATATGCAGACCTAAAACAAATTATTAGTCACGCTTGGCAATGGCATAATAAGCGACATATAAGTAAATAGTGCGCTCGTGCCACTCTTTACTCTTTACTCAGCACGACTCACTCAGCACGACTCACTCAGCACGACTCACTCAGCACGACTCACTCAGCACGAGCGCACTTTCCACTATTATTTAGCAAGCGGTCATATTCAGTCTTGATAATTCCATAACACTCGCACGCGATGTTTTCCATTTGCGGACGGTCGGTTATTTTCATTTTGCCGCGACTGTATTGAATAATTCCGGCTTTTTGAAGAACCGCAGCAGTTACGCTTACCGAAGCGCGACGCACACCTAGCATTTGCCCCAAAAACTCGTGAGTCATAGTAAACTCGTTTGAAGAAACTCGGTCTTGAGTCATCAGCATCCAGCGACAAAACCGCTCTTCAATAGAATGTAGACGGTTGCAGGCAGCAGATTGAGCAATTTGATTAAACAGTGCTTGAGTGTAACGCTGCAATAGACCATAAATTACAGTTTCTGGAGTAACTTCGCGTCTAAATACCGAAGCCTTCATCTGCATTGCACTGCCTGGAACTTGCGAAAAAGCCTCACCTGGCATTGTATTTGCTCCTAGAAATATCGGAAGACCCACCATTCCTTCATTACCCACTGTTGCCACTTCAATTGCTTCACCATTTTCCATGAGAGTAAGCATAGAGACAACACCGTTATTGGGAAAGTAAATATACTCAATGGATTCATTGGGTACATAAAGCATTTGCTTAAGTTCTAAAGAGACTAACTCAAAATGAGGCAGTAAGCGTTCGTATTCTTCTTCAGGTAACGCAGCAAGAAGTCGATTTTTGGAATTATAGAGGTCTTGGGACGACATAAAAAACGAAGTTAAAGCCAGTTTTACCTCTATATACATAGCTGATGTAACTGGTACTACGCTTCTGGCTAAAGACAAACTATTTTGTAAAGATTCGTGTATACCGCCATACATTAATTATATGGCAGTTTAGGAGTGCTAGCGATTAAAAAGTATGGCGGTATAATAGTTGCTCAAGATTAAGCGACTTCCGAGTGTTTTAGTATGCCTTCCGCAGCTATTAGACTTGCAAAGTTGGTATGGTTTTACCCCTAGATATAATTTCCGAACAGTTGGTAAATATAGTTATGAAATTATACGCCGCCTAAGTGTTTATTTATTTTTCAAACTTGCAGTTCTAGCTATAATATCTTTAGATTTAGCTTGAAGATCAGCAACTCTATTTTTTATGCTCAAAGACTCAGATTTGAACACAGTAGTTTGTTCTTGGAACGCCTTATTGATAGACGTTAATTTATTAAGTTGAGCATTCAAGTTGTTTTCTATATTATTATATTTATTTATCGGCGCCAACTCTGAAGCTTCAACCGTTGAATTATAAATGCCACTAAGGAGTTTGGCAAAATATTCAGAGATTGAGTCTTTGTTGAGTAAGATGTTTTTGGCTAATTCTTTAGCCTCAGCAAGGGTAAGTATATCTGGTTTTAGTGCTGCAACTAAATCCTGATTTGTGCAGTTAAGTTCTTGCTGTGTCGCTTGCAGTTCAGATTCCTTGACAAGTAGCTGTTTTTCAAGACTCTTTACCCGCGCCGTTAAAACCTTTACTTTGTCATCTGTTGTTATCTTACTATTGTCATCACATTCTGCTAAAGCCTGATGAGTATTTTGATTATATTCGTAATCAGAAAATAGCGTATTTTGAATTGTCTGAATAGCTTGATTTATTTGACTTAGACAACAATCGATATTAGTGGGCGATGTACGGTCATTCTGTGCTTGTGTTGTTTCTGACTGCAAGCTTGCCTTGATATCGCTATTCAGTAATTCCATAACTTCTATTATCACCTCACGCAAAATGATCTTATATGTCTATGTTTGCAGCAATAGAATCTTCTTATACACTTGCCACATTCGTATTACTTTACTGAGTTATTAGTTTTCTGTCTGTCCGCTACCGTACAGTAAGAAAACAATCTTTACTTTGGCGCTTCTAAGATATTGGTGAAACCAAATTGGAAACCGAAAGACGTGCAATTCAACGAAAAATTGCTCAGTTACACCAACAAGTAAACGAGTTGCAAGCACATCGCGCGCGGACTCCTTGCGGTTAGAGTTGAAGTCTTTGTTGTTAAAGGTGTTTAATGATACTGGTATTTCACAATATGATGCGTTATATCAACTATAAAGGAGAGTTACAAAAAGGCGCCTAACGTGTTGGTTTTGTCTACAATCAAAAGTATGATTACCAACCTGCAAAACTCTCAAAAAATAGAGTCGTTTACCGAATCGGTACTTAAAGACGGCTTCTGCGTGTTGCCCAATCATTTTTCCAAAGCAACACTTAAGGCATGGCACTCTGCTTTCATCCCCAAGCTAAGTGAACATATCGCGCGTGAAGGACACTTACTTAATAGAGGCACCGCCCGCTATTACGTAACTTTACCTTTTGAACCCCCATTCGCTGATACCAGTATTTATGAAGATGAAGATATTTTAGCCATCGTCGAACGCTTGGTAGGTAAGGATTTCGTTATGTGCCAACTGGCGACAGATACACCTTTACTAGGTTCAGAGTTTCAAGATGTACATCGCGATACTCCGCCACTCTTCCCGGAATCTGGTATGGAGACTCCCCCTTATCAATTGGCAGTAAATTTTCCTTTAGTGGATGTTAGCTTGGATAACGGGCCAATTGAGATTGCGCGCGGTACACATATGATGTCTAAAGAAGAAGGATTGCGTCGTATTAATTCGGGCGAAATTGAACTCGAACCAATTACGATGCAACTAGGAGACGTAATGATTCGCGATGTACGTGGTCTTCACCGTGGCACACCTAACCGGACAGAAATACCTCGCCCAATGGTGGTAATTGGTTATAGTCGTCGTTGGCTATATCGTCCGGAAGTGTCAATTCAAATTCCGCGCGCTGCTTTGAGTACGCTGACCGAAAGAGGGCGCCACTTATTACGCTTTAACCCAATTGTTGAATCACTTGATCAAGTGAGCGAAACAGAGGTTTATCAGTCGTTCGCTTATTAATTTTCTTTTTCAATGTAAGACCTCCTTATTCTGTCTCTAAGAGGATGTTTTAAAAGTATCGATTATGTCATGCCTCACTACGTGAAGCATCTGGTAGTGAAGCATCTCAATGTCCAACAAAACTCAAGATTCTGAGCGCAGCGAAGAATGACAATTAGATTTTTTGCTATGCTCAGAATCACAATTTACAGCTTCTCCAACTTTCCAAACATCCTCTTAGATAATGCTTATGTTGAAAGACCAAAATTTTTTATGAACTCAAATAGCTTTGATTACTTCCATTCGACAACGGATGATGGTGAATCGATTATACCAGTGGTTCTAGCGAAGACAGCGATTGATTTTTTAGCCGGAGACAGACACCCAGATGAAGCAGCGCAAATGGTAATTGACACTCTGAAATCTAAGGTGACAGGAGAAGCTGGGTGTATTCTTATAGACCCTCAATGGCGTGTTGGCTGGGCACATAATTCATCTGACATGGCATGTGCTTATATGACTATTCACATGAAAAACCAGTTGTATTCACAAAGAAAAACTAACATCGTAAAACGATTCACCCAAAGACAGAGAAATGCAACCGTAATAGTAAGTAGCATTTAATGTAATAGGGTTATTAATGGTTCCAGATGACCGAGCGCACAGGCTTTTGACACCTATGCAACGAATTTTAAAGGAGGGTAAAATGGCAAATCAAGACGTTATACATGCAATAGGAGTGTTTGCTAGTTCTGAAAAAGTAGAGCAAGCAGTGAATGCACTCAAAGCTTCTGACTTTCCTATGGAGAAAGTTTCTGTTATTGCTAAAGATGTAGAGAAAGGTGAAAGTATTAGCGAAGCCAAATTAAGCGACCAGATTGGTGAGCAAAATGTAAATACCACGGGAGCGGTAGGAGATGCGCTGGCAGGAGCTACTTGGGGTAGTGTGTTAGTTGGTTTGAGTAGTTTGGCTCTTCCTGGTTTGGGAGCTATCTTAGCGGCAGGTTCTGTAGGTGTGGCATTAGTAGCTAGCATAGGTGGTGTTGCTGTGGGAGCAGCAGCAACTCAAAATTTGGTGAAAGCACTAGCTGATTTGGGTGTTCCCGAAGACCGTGGTAGAGTTTATAGCGACCGTCTTCAGCAGAGCTATTATATGCTTATAGTAGATGGTACAAAAGAAGATATTAATCGCGCGGAACCAATACTACGTGACCAAGGTATTGAATATTGGGGTATTTACGATTCTCTTCAAGCTCAAAATGCATAAAGGCTCAGAGTCATAAAAAATGGTAACGACATGCTATTCAAGATGCTCAGAGATTATATATTTTGATGGGGGCGCCATAAAAACATATTGTCATCTCGATTATTAATGAGAGATTCTTCAGAAGATAGATAAACTGCTCAAACTGAAACAGGTTGCGACTTTAATTCACAAACTTGCACTTCTCGACGTGACACAATCCGCAATTCATGAGGATAACGTGGACGCGGATTGTTCACTAACCATATCGGAGGCACCATCATTGCTTCATAATAATCAATCCGATGCAAAACTCCCGGCTCGTTTTTTACTTCTACAATAGTCCCCGGTAAATACTCAAACATTTCATCCCAATCAATAGATAACTCAGTGTTCATAACGCTCAACCATTTCAATACCAGCCAAAGAATAAATAATCCATTATGATTTAACTTGCCATAGGATCCAGCATGAACGCACTCTTCAATTAACAATAGAAATAGCTTTTATCAAGAATAACCTCACCGTAATCTGGTACCCAGGCAACCCAAGTGTCTGAGGATTTTTGACAGAGCAATTTAGCTTCGTCAAATGCGTATTCACTAGGCGATAGCAGCAGTTTAACCCAGGTATCGCGAGTGTAAGTGATGTGGCAAACCGGGTTCCAGCCTGAAGCTATAGCTCTAAGGAGGGCGGGTGCTGGTGAGCAAACTGGATGGGTTGTTTGAAGAGACATTACCTTCCTCCATTTCAAATCCATTGATACTTGTTAAAACACTTCTCCTTAGCCAAACTAGAGAGAAGTAAGTAAAATAATTTCTGTATTCATTTTTACAGAATGCGACGGTAATGCCTCAATTATAGCAGAAAAGTTAACAAATCTTGACAAAATTACAATGCTATTCAAAATTATAGTAATTCTGCATACTTTAGGCGCCAATGTCGCTGAATATACTGTGCCGGGTGTTGCAATGTTAGGTCTGTCAAAATGTCTAGCTATATTTACCCATGCCCTGTAGTATTAATAACAATTTAACTATATGGTAATAAAGCTTGACTACAGGAGTTGGCGCCTTTGGTAATAAACGGTTTGGGCTTTCTTACGTGTTTTAACGGAGAAAAAGAACCTTAGTAGTTGATCAATTTTGAAAATTCAGTATAAACTCAGGAACAAGCAACTAGCTGGTTACATCAATTACACTGTTGCAGAAGCTACAAGTCAATTGTTCGTTTTGAATAGTAGGCATTTTTCCCATCGATGTCATGTGTTGACAGCTTTGGAAAGTTTGGTGTGCTTAAAAACGAACTATTAAATTAGGTTAGATCAGGCGCCTGTTGTCTAGCTTTTCACGCTTGGGTTGAAAACCTCTCCCCCGACCCCTCTCCTACGAGGAGAGGGGAGTATATTTGCTCCCCCTTTCCCTTCAAGGGAAGGGGGTTGGGGATTAGATTTTTCGTATTCTTTTCCACATGACGTGAAAAGTCAGGTTGTACAGATAGAGATAACAGAGCGTCCACAATTTTCGGTGCTGTTAAGTCGTTAATTGAGTTTACAGTTTGGCTATTCATGGGGTTTGATTTATGAACGAACTAACGAGCTACAAAGAATTCCACGAATTATTAAGATTGGGTAAAACACCATCAGGATTGGGATTTACTAAGAATACCAGTGCTGGTGATATCATCAGATTTGCGAGTCGTTATAAAGCTGCTAAATCGTTTCAAGGTATTATTCTAGAGGGTTTTACCAGCGAAACGACTGATGGATATGCAGGCTTATTTAAACTCATGCTATGTTGGTCTACTTTTGAGCAATTTCTAGAAATCCGTGGGTTGGAGCAAAGACATACTAAAGAATTGTTTGATGCGTACAATGCTGCTATGTTATGCGATGAAATCAGAGCTTGTGATAAAGGAAACGTTTTTTACTCGTTTATCTTATCAAAAGTCAACAATTCTCATAAATTAGAAATTGAGAAATTGTTTGCAAATCAGCCTTTAAATAGTTCTTATCTAGCTTCAGGAATAAGGCATATATTTGCTCATGGATATTTATCTCCTCATGCCAATGGCTCACAACCTAAAAATGTAGTTAAAATTTGCAATATGATTTCAGTATTTTTACTTAATATTATTGATTTAGAATTTTCTAAGCAAATGAATTCTTATTTAATTTTAGCTTGAAAGTAGCAAAGCGCTTATTATAGGCACTCTATTAGTTTTCGGGTTATAGGGTTTAATTATAAAAATTCACAAATACATAGAACTTACGCTGCATTTATGGCGACCAGAGCGGATATATTCGGTTTGACAATCTGGGTTACGATTACTAACAGTAAAAACTATAAACATCAAAGATATTATAGTATTTATTCAGAAATGTTGTATAGATGATTACAAGATAACTTAATATATACACATTTCTAAAGGAAGAAGTAATTAGGTATTACGCAAACTATGCTATGAAAAGCCTGTAATGATTACATGCTGCGGTATCTCAAGTTTGCTTTTGCTGGGGTGGGCAGTGCCCCCTTACTTAGATATAGGTTAACAAAAGTTCATTTGATAACTAATAAGTATAAGCTATGAATAATCAAACTACATGGAAATACGTATTTCAGTTAAAAGCTGTTATCAATTGGGTTGAATCTGTGTTTTTGCTATTGTCTGACCAATGGATTCGCGAGTTTCTTAATTTAGAACCCTTGGTTAATGCTGAATATTCACATTTATTTCTCGCGTTGGTATTTGTCATTGGGATTGGTTATTGGTGGGTTGGTCAAGATATCCCTAATAATTTCAGCATTGTAAAATTAGGGATTTATGCCCAGTATTCGGTATTTTCTGTTTTGGCTTATCACACTGTAGTAGGTAATATTCACCCGTTTTATTTGATGCCGGGTGTGATTGACCTAATATTTGCGATTTTATTTACTATATTTGTATATTCCTCAGCTTCACCGAAATCGCCTATGTCAGAAGTGAAATAATCAGGCGCCGTTTACATACTTACACTGTCACCTGACTTAGACGGCCATCTAACAGTCAAAATAGTGCAGTCCGACTCGGCGACCCAGTTATGAGAAACTCCTGGGCGCCATAAAACATAGTCGCCTTCATTAGATAGTACAATTGCACTATCTTCAAATTCCAGCTTAAATCGTCCATGTATTAATATCGATAGTGTAGTCGCTTCATGGTTTACTGCCCATTGAGTTCTACTATCACCAGCTTTGTGAACTGCCCATTTAACTTCTAGGTCTTCGGTATAGCGCGCGTCCTCAAGAGAGTTGATAAAGTGACCAATAAACCAACCCCCCTGACTTGCACCTTCTTGTTTGGCATTACCAAAAACAACTTCATTCTGGCTCAATTGCATTACCGTAATCCAATATCTACTTCATTAAGCGTTATTAAGCTTATAGTTAAGAAAGCTTTCAGTTGCTTCTATCTAAATGTAGACTTACCGGGCGCTAAAGACTTTTATCCGCCTACTAATAGGTTTCCGGTATGACCATAATTATTGTATTTTTCAAGGACTTTGGTAGCAATATTGCTTTCTTCTCCCTGTGCTACTAAAGCAACAGTTGCACCACCAAACCCGGCGCCTGTTAATCTGGCACCAAAGACTCCTGGAGTTTTCTGCAATATATCTACTAATATATCGAGCGCGGGTACAGAAACTTCGTAATCATCACGCAAGCTAGCGTGCGAAGCGTTCATTAATTCCCCAAATTTCTGTAGAGACGAGACATGTCGCGTCTCATCTTGTGTTTCTACAATTTGTATTGCTTCTAAAACACGGTTATTTTCTGTTACTACATGACGCGCGCGTTTTCGCAATGGTTCAGGCAAAGTTTCCACGCGACTTACATCAGTAACATCCCGTAAGGCTTTCACACCCAGTATTTGTGCTGCTTCCTCACATTCAGCACGCCGTTGGTTATATCCACTACCAGCCAAAGTACGAGGCACTCCGCTATCTATCACCAAAATAGAGGCGCCTCTTGGCAAAGGTAAAACACGTCGTTCTAAAGTTCGGGTATCTAAAAACAACATGTGCTTTGTATCAGCAAGACTCGAAGCCATCTGATCCATAATTCCGCATTGTACATGGGCATAGTTAATTTCGGCTTGCTGTGCAAACTGGGCAATTTCTACATCATTAATAGGAAGATTAAACAGTTGACGTATTCCCCTGAGAGTTGCCACTTCTAAAGCTGCGCTACTAGACAACCCCGAACCCATTGGAACTGAAGATTTAATGTACAAATTAAATGGTAATATTGTATACCCCAATTGTTTCAAAACTTGAATACAGCCAAAAATATAACTCGCAAATTGAGATTGTAGGGTAGGCATACTGCCTGTCCTAAAACCATCTTCTCCAATATCCACTCGTTCATTTAAATCTTCTGAATAAAAGTGGTACAGCCCATCATCACTGAACCCTATCTGTACTGCTGTTTTTTGTGGTATTGCGGTAGGCAGAACGAAGCCATCATTGTAATCTGTATGTTCACCAAGTAGGTTAACTCTTCCAGGCGCCAATGCTTCAACTTCGGGCGATTTATTATTAAATATTGTTTGAAAATTCATAATTTTAATAGTAAAGTTGTTCCAAATTGTCAAAAAATGTAAAGACGCAGTACTAGAGCGTCTCTACGTTTAATCTACAAAACATGATTAAATATTAAACCACATTTAATGAATTGTTATTTTGTGCCAGTATTTTCTTTGACATTATTAATTCATAACAACTAGTTTTATCTTAAACTTCTAAAACAATTGGGCGCAATCTTCCTTCCACTTCTATATTGGGAAAGCTGGCATCAAAAGTTAAATTCTCCAATTTTCCATCACCAGTAATTATAAAAGTATCTTCGATTTTTGCCCCTGCGAGACTTGGATTCCATGCAACAGCCATGTTTTCAGTCAAAGTATCAGTTGTTGTGGGATTTGCAACAATTTCTCGCGCGAGATATCCAGTCGTTCCTCCCTGATGATGTTCGCGGATTGCATTTGCAAAACCGTGTTGTTGATATGCTTTGGCTAAAGCTTGGTAAACCTCATTCAAAGCAGTTCCTGGTTTACACATATTTAACGCTACGCTTTCTACTTCACGACAGATACGATGCAATTCGTTTTCTTTATTCGGAACAGTACCAAAAGAAACGAATCGCGTTAGATTTGCATACAAACCATACCCCCGCGCGCAGAACACCATCATTGCTTTGCTGCCAATTGGTTCATTTGCTGGTGTAGCATGACGATATAAAGGTAAACGTCGTTCTCCAGCAACAAGTGTTAATGCTGGATGTAACCCTCTTGCCCACAGCGCTTCTGCACCTGCACCCGCTAATTGATATTCCGTCCAAGTCGGTTTTGCAGCTAGTAGTACTTCTGTCATAGCAACGCTAGCTTTGCGTCCAACTTCGCGATACCGCTCTAGTTCGCTCGGCATCATTACTCTTTTATATTGCTGTAAAGATGTAGGTAATGGTTTTTGTGTTTCAACCGGACGGTCGCTTAATACTTTCCCGTCTCCTGTTGCGTTACATATAAAAGACTCACGTGCAGCAGTATCTGCCCAAGGGTTGATGTGTAATTTGAAGTTTGGTGGTAATTCTTCGTCTTGTAAACGCTGTGCCTCAATTTCATCTGTTAACACCCAAGCATCTTCAGTAGTTACCAGTACAGATGCTATTCCAGTTTCAGCAGTAAGTAAAACAGTATTACTGGCGCCAGCAGTTATCCAAGCAAACCAGTCTGTACCGGATAAGTGAACACCTTGGGCGCCAGTTTCTTCGAGAGTTTGGCGGATAAATTCGAGTTTGGTAGATACTTCGTCACTATACTTATTCATTTTGACGACCCCTTTTACAAACGAGATGGTTCTTCGATATTTACAATAACTGCTTGTAACTCTTTGGCTTTTTCTTCTGGAAGTGCATCGTTAGCGAACATTCCCGCAGCAAGTTCCGTTCCTGCTAAATATTTTAGTCTTTCGCTTGTGCGATATGGTGGATAAAACTCAGCGTGTAAATGCGCTTCGGGATGTGCTTTACCGTCAGTTGGTGCAGTGAACCATGCCATTAGATAAGGAAATGGGCGCCCAAACAAGCCATCATATTTAAGTGTTACAGTTTTTAAAGCTTTAGCGAGTGACCACCGTTGTTCTGAACTTAGGTAATGAAAAGTCGAAACTGGTTGAATGGGGGCAAGCCATACTTCATACGGATAACGCGCGCATACTGGGACAAATGCAACAGCATGTTCATCTTGATAAATAATCCGTTTGTTATCATCTATTTCCTTTTGTATTAAGTTCGCTAACAAACCCTGCTGATGTTCTTCATAAAACCGTTGCTCCATTTGTTGCATTCGAGCCGGAACGGGAGGTACAAATGGGTAGGCGTAAATTTGACCGTGAGGATGATGAAGTGTAACCCCTACTTCTACACCTTTGTTTTCAAAAGGTAAAACATACTGAATTTCGGGATTTGCACCTACTAAGCGCACGCGCTCACCCCAAACTTGTAATAATAAATCTAGATGGTCTAGTTCTAATGAACTCAAAGATGCTTTCGGGTCTTGAGTAAAAACTACTACTTCACAGGCGCCGTTAGCTGGTAAAGTTTCAACAATGGACTTTGGTGGGTCGTGTGCTGTCAGGTTTAAAGAAGGAAAGCGGTTATCAAATACTGCGACATCATAATTTCCTTGGGGAAGCTCTGTAGGAACTTTCTCATCTAATGTAGGCGCCAAAGGATTATATTCTGGAGGTGGCATAAAAGTACGCCCCTGACGATGACTGGCATAAGCTACCCATTCACCTCGTAATGGATGCCAACGTAGATGAGGGTTTGCTTGCACTGGTTCATTGCTAGGACTCGGAGCAGTTATTTCCCCTACAATTGGAAATCTACTATATAAGGTTAGGTTACGACCATCAGGTTTTATGAGCTTTTGAGTATACATTTATTTCAATACGACCTTTATGGAGAATTGAGGTGTAGCGCAGCAACTATATTTTTTTGATTCAGCTTACATCAAAGTTTTAGCTAAAGTCGAGCAATTAATATCTCTATCAAACGACGTAGAGACGCAATTAATGATTTTGTTAGCGCTGTTGACAATAAAATAACCCGTAGGTTAGGTGTCCCGCCTGACTGTAGCACGGCGCGCTCTTCTCGGTTGAGGTTGTGAAATGTTGGCATTGTTCGAGGTCTGGAGGGCAGAATGCGGCGCCTGTTTGTAAGTGCAAATAACGTTAAGGAACGGGTTAACGAATTTAAATTGAGCCTAGAGTGAGAATGGTAGTTTTTCGCTCTACTTGCAGCGTTTTTGTCCCTATGGCTACCCATTTCAGTTTAGAGAAATCCTACACCCTCACCATAGTTACTTTATAAATTACCTAGAGCGCTAATTTACGGGCAGCAATTAAATGATTCTGCACCGCCTACAATCCCCTAAACCCACTTCAGTTTAATCAGGCTAGTGTAAACACTTAAACAGTGACCATTATCTTTAAAAAAACTGTGAAGTTATCTACCAATTTTCCAGAATTTCTATGTAATTATTACAGGTAAATCTCTATGATTACTACTACTTTAAATCCCAGCATAATTCATAAACTTTCGATGAAATAAATCCCAAACTATACCCAATCAAAAAAAAGAGAAGTAACTTGGATTCATAAGCAAAAGTGAAATAAGGATAACCTCTATAAGATGAAAATTTCAACAATTGTCTCGCTAGTTTTGACTGGAATCGGAACTACTGTAATTGCCACTTCCGCCCCCGCTTCTGCTACCAGCTTCAGTTTCAGCAATATTTCAGGTGGTGACACGGTTGGTGATGATTATGCAGGCAATTTCTCCTTTGATGTCACGGACAGCGGAAACAATACAGTTTTATTCAAATTTTTAAACCAAGCTTCGGGTAGCCAAACCAGTCAAGCTTTGAAACAGGTTGCTTTCAGTTTTGACCCAACCAAGAACGCTCTTTTGTCAAACATGATATTGAACGTTGGGAATACAGGTACAGTCGAGTTTCAGGCAAATACTCAAAACTTGTCGCAAAGTAACAAGATTTCTGGGTGGGAAAGTACAACCTTTGGTGCAGATACAAAAGGTGGTAATGGTAACGCAGTACAAGGTACAGAATCTTTAGGTATTAAATTCAATGCCAGCTTCAACGATGTGATTGCAGCCCTAAACGCTCGTACATTAATGGTTGGTATCCATGTGGGTAGTCTGCCAAATGGCGCCAGTGACAGCTACGTTCATACTACACCAACTCCCCAACCACCAAAATCGGTTCCCGAACCTGGTTTATTGGCTGGTTTATTGATAATTACTCCCTCTGCTGCTGCCTGGTTGAAAGCAAAAAAGCAAAAGCCAGCAGCTTAATACAACCAAGCTTTGTATCCGAACCTTTTACAGATGGAGGATGGTCAGGTGGCCCACTGTTCTCTTGGTTCAAGGATTATAAAGGTATGCAGCTAAATGGCCCTTGCGTAGCAGGAACACTGTCTGGTCGTGAGAAGGATGGTTTTGATCCTAGACGTGCTGTTTTCGCAGGAGGATATGCTTTAGCCGGATTAATCAATTATGGAAGAGCTAATTGGTAGTAGCCAAGCAGGCACGTAGCTCGTAACTAGGGACAGGTGCATTACAAAGAGCAAGAAACCGAGGTTAGCTGGATTATATACATTACAAAGAGCAAGATGATACGCAAGCTTTTATTCTCTCGTGGATAGTAGTTGGTGAGGTTGTGAAATTAACTGCCAAATCTATCACTCAAACCTTTGTATAGTATGCATTTTGAGCTTAACCCCGGTTTTTCTGTTCCTTTGCTATGCTAGCAAGAGCATCAAGCGTTTATTACATTTGTTATTTACCACCCCCAATTTACTTGCTTATAAGGGAGTACGCTTGACAGTAGGTACTGTTGAATTGGACTGACTAACTACAAGAGTAGGCAGTTCATGCTTGTTGTTAGACGGACACAAATAGCCTTCAACTTGACTTCTTAAATTTAAAACTTGGTCAGCCCGACACCAACAGTATCCTATTTTTTGGCTATCAGCATATTGCTCATACTCAAGAAAATAAGTTGTATCATTACTATCAAAACTTATAACTTTGTACTTTTTGTACTCTAAAAGTGAGTTTATTTGTCTTGCTAACATTGCTTAATACCTATTAATTTTTGATTTCTAACCAAACTCTAGTTGCCCAGGTAATACCGCTCGTTGCAGCAGCAAATTCCTCAATAAGTAATTACAGCTTGCTGGCTGGTATCAAATTACACGTCTTAGATAAAGATTGGCACTGAAACGCAACCATCATCTAAGTCGTGAAGAATCAGCTAAATTTGAGCTTGATAATATTTTGCTTGAGCTATGACAGAGGGGAACACGTTTGACTGCTTTTACAGAAGGTCTGTTAGAAGAAGCACCTAGTGTTTACACGTGACATAACAAAAGTATCATAATATCCATAAATAAGTCTATACCTAGACTGATTTTTTTCTGCCCATAGATAGTGGTGTCCAGGTAAGGTATTTGCCAAAACACTTGCTTAGAGATATTGAAAACTGTTTATCATGGGCGTTTTAAATAACTATGCAACCGAACCGTTATCGCTCTAGTTTTTTGGGGTCAAAATACCGAAATTGCTTCCGTCTCAAGTGATGCAATGATATCGAGAGCCTCCAAATTTAATGACATGAACAAGTAGTTGGACTTGATGGCGCCATATAAAAGTAAACTAAGCGAGCAGTACTACTGGTTGAGTTAACCAGTAGTACCAATTTAGGTTGATTTGAAGTATGGTTCTATCTACAACCTTCGCTACCGCAATAAGCAGCTTCTTGTACTAAGGTTGCTTCTAACCAATTGGTTTGAACTGTTGAGTGTTGCGAGTCGTTACCAAGAGTAGCGCTAGCAATTGCCTCAATTGGGATTTTGGGTGTACGGTCGATATACAACAACCCGTTTGCTTCTTGGAAAGTATCTGTAAGCTGGGTGTAGCAGAAACCGCTAAACATTTCAACGCTATTTACTGCTGTTAACAGCCCACTGTAACGCATTTGTAGCTCAGAAATATTTGAACTTCTGGCATATCCCCAAGTGGTATGAGTTTGATTCTCGTCGGTGTAAGCAATGCCACCAAATTCTGTTAACATTACTGGCTGCCCGTTGTGAGCATAATTATCTAGGGTGAGAACTCTTCCTCCGGGACGTTCGCGGTTTAATAAGTCAGATAATTTGACTTCATCCCCATAACGTTTTGCTAAGGTTGTTGGGTTATTGTCATAGTCATGAATAGCAAGAATATCTGTGTCGGTACTCTCCCAACCGTCGTTACCAATTACTGGACGAGTTGGGTCAAGGGTCTTGGTTAAGTGATACATTGACAAGACGTAATTTCGATGAGCTGGAGTGTCTGTTAAATTGGGAACTCCCCAAGATTCATTGAAGGGAACCCACGCCACAATGCAAGGGTGACTGATATCTCGTTTAATAACTTCAGTCCATTCGCGCGTCATGCGTTCTACAGCTTTTGGTGTAAAGCGGTAAGCACTTGGCATTTCTTCCCAAACCAACAGTCCTAGTACATCCGCCCAATATAAAAAACGAGGGTCTTCTACTTTCTGGTGCTTACGTACTCCATTGAAACCCATTGCTTTGACTAGTTCGACATCGCGACGCAATGCTTCATCACTCGGCGCCGTCATTAGTGACTCAGACCAGTATCCTTGGTCAAGAACCAACCGTAAATAGTAAGGGCGCCCATTGAGCATAAAGCGGTCACGCTGAATTCCTACCGCGCGCATTGCTGTGTAGGATTTGACTTCATCTAAGAGTTCGTCTTTATCCCAGAGTTGAATAGAAGCATCTATTAAAGTCGGTTTCTCTGGACTCCACAGCAACTCGTTCCGGTAATCATCAATACCAGGGTCAGATAGCGCGATACGACGGTGAATTTCTCCTTTAAATACTGTATATGTATCGTTTACTAAGACAGTTTCACCAACGCTTAGTTTTATCTTGATTTGTAAATCGTTTTTTTGCTCACCTTGAATAAACGCTTCAAAACCAATTTCCCAACGCTCCATGTGCGGTGTCCATTGGATGCTATCTATATATGTGGCGCCTACACGTTCGAGCCAAACTGTTTGCCAAATACCACTTGTGCGAGGATACCAAATACTGTGGGCGTGCAGTTGCCAGTCTTGTTTACCACGAGGTTTCGCTAAGTCGTGGGGGTCATCATGTGCCCAAACTGTTACTTTTGTGGCGCCACTATCTGAAAGCATGTCCGTGATGTCGAACGAGAAGGATGTATGTCCACCTTCGTGTTCTCCTACGAATTGGTTGTTTACCCAAACGCGCGCGCGATAGTCTACAGCACCAAAGTGTAATATTAGTCTTCCCTCTCCGGGAGGAGTTTCAAATTCCCTCTCGTACCAGCAATTTGCGTGAAAGCCAGTATCACCAATACCACTTTTGATAGATTCCGGAGCAAATGGAACTTCGATATTATTAATCCACTGCTTGATATTATCCGGCTTCGTGCATTTTCCTTCGTCGTCAAATGCGAATTTCCATTGACCATTTAGATTTTGCCAATGCTGCCGTTGTAATTGCGGACGTGGATAAGCAGTTTGTCTTGAACTGAAATCTATATTTTTTTCGTTACCAGAAGTGAGTTTCACTTCTTCCAATTGCAACAAGTTCATCACTGTTTACTCCTAGTTGTGATCGAATAAATGTTTGAATGAGAATAAGCGTGATTTCTTGGACAAAATCACGTTTTTCTGTTTTTACGAGCTTTAGTAGTCTGCCATGCCTATTTTGGCTTTAAGGAAAAAACCACAAAGGACACAAAGGACACAAAGGAAGAGTTTAAAGGAAATTCGCGATTGGTTTTTGGCTTTGAATTCTTTGTACGGCGGAGTACTAGGTTTAAGTATTACATTTTGAGAGCGGCGCCAAAAAATAAATTATACAGCACAAGTGTACCGATTGGGCTTGTTGCACGAAGCTTTGGCAAGGTAAAGCTTAATGCTGACAAAATATTTTAACCCGTTTTAACGAGTTATTGTTCCAAAGCCTGTAAGGGTAATTTCCGTGTGTGGTAATTTATTTAGTAGCTTGACTCGTGACATTATTACATACAAATACACGAATAGTTATTAAAATCTGAGAAAATAATATTAAAATTTTGCTGTCATGATTTTTCCTTTACCCAATTAATAATTGTGTTGTGGGAAACACCTGTCTGTCGCTCTATTTCCCGATACCCCATACCTGTACTGTACAAATCTAAACACTGTTGTTTGATATCATCGCTATAACCTTTGGGTGAATAAGTTTGCATAAATTGCTTACCACAATCTTTACAGAGATATCTTTGCTTGCCGTGTCGATGTCCGTTCTTGGAAAGGCGCCGTGAATGGCAGTGTGGGCATATCATTACTTTCATTACTTCATTGTGCATTTCATCCCTAACATCTCCAGCGTAGGGACGTAGGTAAGCGATGAATAACTCTTCAATTTGCTGAAAAATCTCTTCACGTCGTGGTTCTGGGTTGCGAAGCGCGACAACAAGTAAAGCATTTGCAGCTTGGACACATATTTCGGCAACTAATTGACACTTTTCTTGACTTAATTTTGGGTTGCGCGCGTGCAGTAGCTTTGCTTGCAAGTCTATTCCTTGTTGCGTCAGACTATCATCGATGGTTTGAAACATCGCGTTAGAAGTGAAATACTGAATAAACAGTAACCGCGAGGTTGGCTCATCAAAGATTTCTTTGAAAATTTTGAGCATCGTTTTGATAAACGTCTCGAATGGTAGTTCTGCAATATTAAGACTGCTCAGTTTTGCCCAAGCAGCGTGAACTCGTTCCAGATGACGCAGTTCTAAAGCTTGAAAAATTGCTAGTTTATCGGGAAAAAACTGATATACCGAACCGATAGCTGTTTGCGCGCGTAAAGCTATATTATTCATCGTCGCAGCATCAAACCCAACTTCATCAAATACTTCTACTGCCGCGTCTAATATGCGCTCTACACGTTCCTGACCACGCTTTTGCTTAGGTTGGCGCCGCATTTTAAGGTTTTCTTGGGGGTCTTGAGAGGTTAGGTTCATGTAGGGGCAAATAAGCTGTACTTATTTTTTGTATCAGGCATTGACAAATGTGAGTGTGTCCTCATATATTAACTAAAGATATGAATTTATCATCATGTCTAAAGTATTTAAACAATAAAATAATCATGGAAACTCGAAAGTCCTTTAATAGTGGTCGTGCAGTAGTAATTGGCGGCAGTATAGCTGGATTGCTTGCTGGACGGGTTCTTATAAATTATTTTGATTACGAGGAAATATATATGTCAATGTTAGAAGGCACCCCTTGGTTATTAGCACATAAATCAATGCTACAAGTCAATAAGCCATTTAAAGTATCGCTTTATGGAAATGACTATGTGCTGTGGAAAGATGATTTGGGTAATATTAATGCTTTGCCTAATGCTTGTCCACATATGGGCGCCATGCTGAGTGAAGGGTGGTGTGAAGCGCGCGCAGATAAAACGAGTGTGGTAGTTTGTCCGTTTCATGCACTGGAGTTTGATGGTGAGGGATGTACTGTTTTACCAGGTTCTAAGAAGAAAACTTTACCGCAGTTAGAACCTTTGGAGTTAATCATCCAAGGTGATTTTATTTGGTCATATGGTAATCATGAGCCAAAACAATCTATACCTAATATTTTAAATGAAATAGGCGCCGAATATGAATTTGTGGGACATACCGCTGATACAAGCGTTGAGACTGACTTGCTATCGATGCTTTTGAATATGCATGACTATAATCATCAAAATGGCACGCATCGACCAATGTTTCAAATTCAAGAAGTCAATTTTCACAAATTTATTGATAATGGCTACCACTCTCACACTTTTTATGATATGCCTACGAAGGTAGTCAGTTTGAAGGAGAAAATTAGCAATCCCACTTTATTTTTTGTACCAAAAGTCATTAAAGCACATTTAGAGAATTATTTTCCATCGTTAGTTATATTTCATGGGAACGTAGATATAGGTAAGTTCGCCCAAGTACATATATTTATACCGGAGTCATTAACACGGACGCGGACTTATGCTTTATTATTTGGTTTATCGAAGAATCCTATATTCAATTTGATGAAGAATAGTTTTTTGGATTCTGTTAAGACTGTAGTTGAGCAGGATAGTGATATTTTACGCAAGATTTATCCAAATACTCCGCAAAAAATTAGGCTAAATAATGAGGTGGGAATGGATTGGGTACGGAGGAATTTTGAGAATTATCCTCAAATAGTTGAACCAAATTTGTCTAAACTTAGTCATGAATCCCCCCAACCCCCGTTAATAAGCTACGGTGTACACACATCTTCTTATCCTTCTTATATTTCCTCTTTGTGTCCTTAGTGTCTTTGTGGTTTATCCCTTTAATGAACCACAAAGGTCACAAAGGACACAAAGAAAGAAAGGAAAGTTAAGGTTTATTTCGTACTTAAACAACTTTGAAGGATTTGTGTGTACACGGTAGCGTTAATAAGGGGGGCAGAAGAGTTATCTTCTTCGCGTTTATAGGCAGAGTACTTATCTTTAAACTCTGCTTTATAAGTGATAGAAAAGACTTCATTATCTAAATTACTAAAAATTGAAAAACAGAGGAAATATATATGTCAATGTTAGAAGGCGCCCCTTGGTTATTAGCGCACAAATCAATGTTACAGGTCAACAAGCCATTTAAAGTTTCATTATATGGTAATGACTATGTACTATGGAAAGATGGTTTGGGTAATATTAATGCTTTACCGAATGCTTGTCCACATATGGGCGCCATGCTGAGTGAAGGGTGGTGTGAAGCGCGCGCTGATAAAACAAGTGTGGTAGTTTGCCCATTTCATGCGCTGGAGTTTGATAGTGAGGGATGTACTGTTTTACCAGGTTCTAAGAAGAAAACTTTACCGCAGTTAGAACCTTTGAAGTTAATTATCCAAGGTGATTTTATTTGGTCGTATGGTAATTGTGAGCCAAAACAGCCTATACCTAATATTTTGAATGAAATTGGCGCCGAATATGAATTTATCGGATGCACTGCTGATACTAGCATTCAAACTGATTTACTGTCGTTGTTGCTAAACATGCACGACTATAACCACCAAAACGGTACGCATCGGTCATTATTTAAGATTCAAGAAGTCAATTTTGAGAAGTTTATCGACAATGGACATCATTCACACGCTTATTTTAATATGCCTGTAGCGCTTACCGATTTGAAGGAGAAATTGAGCAACCCTGGTTTATTCATGTTTCCCAAAGTGCTGAATGCTCACCTTGAAAACTATTTTCCATCACTCGCTGTACTTCATGGTGAAACAGGCGCCGGGAAATTCAAGCAAATTCATGCATTCATTCCAGAGTCAACCACCAAAGCGCGGACTTACGCGATAATGTTTGGTTTAGCAAAACACCCCATATTCAATTTGCTTAAATTCAAATTCTTAGATTTAGTCAAAGTCGTTATCGAACAAGACTCAGATATCTTACGAAAAATTTACCCCAACACACCGCAAAAAATCAAATTAAATAACGAAGTCGGAATGGACTGGGTAAGACGTAACTATGATAATTATCCTGAGATTGTCGAACCAAACTTATCTAAGAGCTAAAACCCAATAACTCACAGTTCTTGTGGAATGATTCTTGTGGAATGGGCATCCTTGCCCGTTCTTTCTACAAGGGACAGGCGAGGACGCCTATCCCACAAGAGAAGGTAGCAAAAATAACTGATAAATCTATCCGTTAAATCCGTTACATAATCCGTTGCCAATATTCTTACAATCCCTACTGCAACTCAACAACCAAAGTAATATAAATTACAAACATAATCTAATACTAAAAGTGCAATTTTAAATATAAAGTTCAATTGAATAATTATTTCGTTTAGTACTTTTCTAGTCAACTGTAAAAAGCAAGTAACGATGGTAAGTATTTCTCGCGAAGATTTAATTAAAAGATTTTCAGCAGGTGAACGAGATTTTTCTGGTGCTAATGTGGATTTAGAGCCAGATTTATCGTATCTAAATTTAAGTGGCATTAATTTGAGTTCCGCTGCTCTGCACGAATTCTTTTTTGAAGGTACAAATTTAAGTGGAGCTACTTTGATCAATGCTAGGATGTCAATGGTTAATTTAGAGGATGCTGATTTAACCGATGCAAATCTAAGTGGTGCAAATTTATTTTTAGGCTATCTAAATAACGCAAATTTTACTGGTGCTAATCTCATTGGCGCCAATTTATGCAATGCGGAATTAAAAAATGCCAATTTTAGTAATGCTAATTTAACTGGCGCCGATTTAAGTTATGCTAATTTCAAGGGAGCAATTCTTAATTCAACTAATATCGAAAATATGCTTCTTTGTGGAACAGTAATGCCGGATGGAATAATTCAGTATCAAAGGTGTCGAGAAAAACTTATCAAAGATTATCAGCAAGGAAAATCAGAATTTGCTCGACTAAAGTTAGAAGATATAAATCTTGAAGAATTAAATTTTAGTAATGCAAGTTTTAGAGAAACAAGTCTTTGTAAATGTAATTTCAATAATTCTAATTTAAGCGGAGTGGATTTTACTGATTCCGACCTTCGCAATGTTGATTTAAGTGGCGCCAATTTAGGCGGAGCGATATTTAATAATACGATAATGCCTGATGGGAGTATACATAGTAATTAAAATAAATTATTAATGTTGGGTTGCGCTGCGCTTTACCCAACCTACGTAAGGTTATTGTTCTGCTGAGATAATGTGAATGTCGATGTGGTTGAGTAAGCGCATTAGTTTATCTATTATGGAGCCTTGGAAGATTTTTTGCCAGAATGACCGATGTGTTTGACCGAACATGATTTGAGTAATTCGATAGGAATTAACAATGTTGGTAATTTCTATGGCAATATTTTCTCCGCATACTTCTAAGAAATCTCCTTGAAGTTCTTGACTAATGAGTCTACATCTTTCTATATAAGCAGCTTCTTCTTTTGTAAGTGAATGGTCGGGATGATTGACATATAATACGTGTAAGGGAGCGTTCATATAATCGGCTAATCTTGCTCCTCTACGAATTAGTCGCAGGGAATTTGGTGAGGTGGAAATACAGACTAATATTCGTTCTTGAATACTGCAAAATTGCCGAATTTTCTTTCTACCTTCATGGTTATCGGTTGGGTCTATGTCTTGACTTACTTCTTGAATGCTTTGCTGCTCAATTTTGTTGGCTACTTGTCTTAATGCTAGTTCGCGTAATGCTACTAAGTTACAGCGTTGATAAAAGTTTCTGATGTCTGGTTCTATTTTTCCTAGAGGATATATTTTTCCTTCTGATAACCTTTCTTCGAGTGTTTCTGGTGTGATATCTACAAGGATGATTTCTTGGGCAGCTTCTAGCAGACTGTCAGGTATATATTCTTGTACGGCTATTCCTGTTAGTTCTGCTACTTGATACCGAAGTTGTTCTAGGTGTTGAATGTTGACTGTGGAGAATACGTCTATTCCTGCTGCTAATATTGCTTCTATGTCTTGGTAACGTTTGTGATGTTGGGCGCCTAATATGTTAATGTGCGCTAGTTCGTCAATTAGTACTAGTTTGGGATGACGCGCGATTATTGCGTCAACATCCATTTCGCTTTTTGTTTGCCCGTTTATTACAATTTCTTTTGGTGGAATTATTTCAAACCCTTTTGCTTTTGCTTGTGTTTGCTGGCGCCCATGTGTTTCTAAGTATCCAATGACTACATCGATACCAGTTCGTTTAAGTTGGCACGCTTCTTCAAGCATTTTATAGGTTTTGCCAACTCCTGGCGCCATGCCGATGAATATTTTGTGCTTTCCATGACGCGCGGAGGGGGTGTATATGTTTTCGGGTGCTGTGTTGCGAGTGGGTGAGTAGTACATAAGTAATGGTTTATTTCTTGTAGGATAGGCATCCTGCCTGTCCAGTTATTAGGAACAGGCAGGGATGCCTGTTCCACAAGATAGTTGTTTTTAAGTTGCTGATTTCAATCTATCTAGGGCGATGTTTAACTTTAGGACGTTGACTCCTGGTTCACCGAAGATACCTAGGAAGCGACCGTTTGTATTTTGCGCTATTAGTGTTTGTAGTTGGTTTGGTTGGAGTCCGCGCGATGAAGCGACTCGTGCTATTTGTGCTGAAGCTGCTTGGGGGGTTATGTGAGGGTCTAAGCTTGAGCCGGAGGTATATACTAAGTCACCTGTTGGCTGTATACCTGCTTTTTTCAAGCGGTTGTAGTCACCTTCGATACTTTTGCTGGGGTCTTTGTCTGTTTTTCCTTTGATGCGCTCCATTAACGCTGGGTTACTGGGAGCGAGGTTACTGGCGCCGGAAACTCCTGTTTGTAATACTTTTGCATCGTCTTTTTTGGGGTCGGCAGTACTGTAACTGGTTGTGCTGGGACGACTGCTGAAGTAGCGGTCTGATGTAAATGGTTGACCTATTAATGCTGAACCGACGACTTGATTTTGAGCGTTTGTTATTAAGCTACCGTTTGCTTGTGATGGAAATACGATTTGTCCTATGCCAATCATTACAAAGGGGTAAATTATTGCTGTTAGTACCCATAAGACAATAGTGGAACGTATGGCTCGGTTTGCTTCGCGTGCAAGACTCATTTATATTTTCTCCTTTTAAAATCTTTCGGGTGCAAACATTACGAAGAATAAATAGGTGGAAAGTGCTACTGCTGTTAGTCCTAATAGTCCTAATGACCATGCTTGGACGTGGGAGAATTTTTCATCGGTTGCTGCGTATACTACTGGCGCCACTATTACGTTGAGGCACATTGCCAAGAATATATATAGTGGGAATTTTTGACGGCGCCATTCTGACCAGATTTCTATTGCTGTTTCGACGGTGCGCGCGGGGACTTGGGTTTTTTTGTGTGTTTTCATAGTGGTATGGTGGGCAATGCCCACCGTACAAAAGTACAAAATTTATGATAGGGGTAGGATTATGTCGATTAGTTTGATGGCGATGAAGGGGGCAACGATACCGCCAAGTCCGTAAATTAGTATGTTGCGTTTTAGGAGTTGGTCGGCGGTTAGGGGACGGAATTTTACTCCTTTTAGTGCTAGGGGTATTAGTACTGGGATAATTAAGGCGTTGTAAATTAGGGCGCTGACGATTGCGGATTGGGCGCTTTTTAATCCCATGATGTTTAAGGCGCCTATTCCTGCTGCACCAAAGATGGTGGGGATGATGGCGAAGTATTTGGCGATGTCGTTGGCTACTGAGAATGTTGTGAGGGCGCCACGGGTAATTAGTAGCTGTTTGCCAATTGTTACTAAGTCGATTAGTTTGGTGGGGTCGGAGTCTAAGTCCACCATGTTTGCTGCTTCTTTGGCTGCTTGTGTTCCTGAGTTCATGGCAACACCGACGTTTGCTTGCGCTAGTGCGGGAGCGTCGTTTGTACCATCCCCGGTCATCGCTACTAGCTTACCTTCACCTTGTTCTTTGCGAATTACGTCAATTTTGTCTTCTGGTGTTGCTTCTGCGATGAAGTCGTCTACACCTGCTTCTTCTGCAATTACTGATGCTGTAATTCGGTTGTCCCCTGTGAGCATGATTGTTTTTACTCCCATGCGTCGCAGTTGGTCGAAGCGTTCGCGTAAGCCTGGTTTGACTATATCTTTAAGGTAAATTACACCGTAAAGCTCTGAATCTTGACAAACTGCTAGCGGTGTGCCTCCTAATCTGGAAACGCGCTCGTAAGCTGTGTCTAACTCGGCAGGAACATTACCACCGCGCGAACGTACAAACCCTTTAATCGCGTCTACAGCACCTTTACGAACTTCGCGACCATCAGGTAAATTTGTACCGCTCATCCGCGTTTTGGCTGAGAATTCTATCCCTTCGGCACTTTTTGTATTAAAATTCACCTTTGCTTGTGACTTTTCTGCTAACGCTACAATTGAACGACCTTCTGGTGTTTCATCAAATAAGCTCGAATCTAAAGATGCTTGCGCGACTTCTTCTACTGTGTGACCGTTAACGGGTATGAATTCATTTGCCAGTCGATTTCCTAATGTAATCGTACCTGTTTTATCTAGTACTAAAGTATTGATGTCACCACAGGCTTCTACTGCACGTCCAGAAGTTGCAATTACGTTGAATTGTGCAACTCTATCCATCCCAGCAATACCAATTGCACTAAGCAAACCACCAATAGTTGTAGGAATTAGGGCAACTAGTAGTGATATTAATATTGCAATGCTGGCGCCTGCGCGTAAACTGTTTGCTGCTGCCGGACCATATATTGTGCTGACAAAGTTAGCGATGTAACCAGCAAATGGTGGGACTGTGGAAACTACGATTAAAAATACTTGTGTTAGTACTGCAAGTAATACTGTTAAGGCTATTTCATTTGGTGTCTTGGAACGTTCGGCGCCTTCAACTAAAGAAATCATTCGGTCAATAAAACCTTGACCTGGGTCAGCAGTGATGCGAATTGTTAGTTCGTCAGAAAGTAAGCGTGTACCACCTGTAACAGAAGAAGCAATATCAGTACCAGGTTGTTTGAGTACAGGCGCCGACTCCCCAGTAATAGCGGATTCATCAACGGAACCTAAACCAGCAATTACTTCACCGTCAGCAGCAATCATTTCTCCGGCTGAAACTCTAACAATATCACCACGTCTAAGTTCGGTAGAGTTTGTATTTACAATGGCGCCATCTGGCAAGACTTTTTTTGCGACAGTATCAGAACGAGTTGACCTTAATGAGTCTGCTTGTGCTTTACCGCGTCCTTCGGCAACTGCTTCTGCAAAGTTAGCAAAAACAACTGTGAAAAACAGAATGAAAGTAATAATTCCGTTTAACAAACGTTGCTGGTTAATATCGGCTTCAACTGTACCGAATAAATTCGGATTTATAGTTACGAGTAAAGTAACGATTGTGCCAACCCAGACAATAAACATAACTGGGTTTCGGACGGATACTTTTGGGTGAAGCTTTGTAAATGCCTCCTTGACTGCTCTTTGATACAACCCACGCATATCAGCTTTTGGCGTGTGTCTTCGAGAGTCTCTAGTGCCTTGCGATACAGGTTTTGAGGAAGGGTCAATATTAGTTTGCATAAAGATTAGCTATTTGAGAATTTATCAACCAGCACCAATACCACCAAACATGCGGGCAATTTGGAATGCTTCGCCAATTGGTCCTAGAGCTAGTACCGGGAAAAATGTCAAGGCGCCTAAGATTAAAATTACTCCTGCTGTTACACCTGTAAATAATCCAGTGTCGGTGCGGAGTGTACCTACGTTCATTGGTACAGGTTGTTTGCGAGACATGCTATCAGCAAGTAATAGTAAACCTGTTATTGGAATATAGCGTCCAGCAAGCAAGCTGAAACATGTGCTTAAGTTCCACCACAATGCAGTTGCGGTTGTTGCTGTACCTGTGGCAATTGCAATTGGAGATGGTTGAGAGTCACCTAAACCTTCAAAACCAGAACCATTATTAGCTGCTGCAGAAGCATATTCGTAGATAACTTGTGAAAACCCGTGAAAACCTGGATTACTTATACCTGCTAATTGGTCGGGGAATGCAAGCGCAATTCCTGCAGGAATCAAAATGGCAATTGGGTGAACGAGTAAAATTAGGAAACTTGCTAAGACAACTTCGCGCTTTTCAATTTTGCGTCCTAAAAACTCTGGTGTGCGTCCCACCATCAAACCTGTGACGAATACTGCTAATATTAAGTACGCAAACAAATATGCTGTTCCTGTACCTTGCCCACCCCACATTATTTGTAGGAACATATTCGACAACGTGATAAATCCGCCATTGGGCATGAAGGAATCGTGTAAGCTGTTCACGGCGCCTGTCATTGTGCCCGTTGTTGCTACAGAATATAATGCGGACTGTGCCCAACCAAATCTAACTTCTTTACCTTCTAAGTTTGGCTGTTGACTACCTAATAATGCGTTGACAACTGGATTACCGTTATATTCTCCTATCCCTACCACTACAATAAATATTACAAATAGGGTGAATACCATCCCGTAGACTAACCAAGCTTGCTTGAGGTTATTTGCAAACACCCCATAAGCGTAAATTAAAGAAGTGGGGATAGAAAGCAGTGCGACTATTTGAAGTAGGTTTGTAAAGGTGCTAGGGTTTTCAAATGGGTGTGCTGAGTTGATCGCGAAAAAGCCACCACCGTTTTCACCTAGTTGTTTGATAATTTCAAAGTGAGCAACTGGACCGCGCGCTATTGCTTGGCTAATATTAGGGTCTTCTAATGTGCTAACTATTGCAGGCCCTGCTAACGTTTCTGGAACACCAGCAGCAATAAAGACGATGGCGCCAACGATGCTGATAGGTAGTAATATTCGTGTAATCGCGCGAGTTAAGTCTACATAAAAATTACCCAAAGACCTACCAGTCAACCCGCGAATAAAAGCAATTCCCACAGCTAAACCAGTTGCTGCTGAGGTAAACATATGAAACCCTAGTCCGAAAACTTGGCTTGCATAGCTTAGATAAGTTTCTCCAGAATAGTGCTGCTGATTGGTGTTGGTGATAAAAGAAATCGTAGTGTGTAAGGCTGTATCCCAAGTTGGCGCCGGAATTTTTGTTGGGTTGAAAGGTAGCCATCCTTGACTCATGATGATGAAGAATAGCAGCAACGCCATCACTATATTGCTGTAAATAATCGCGCGTGCATACTGCCAACCTGTCATATTTTCTCGACTTGAAACACCCATTAACGAGAAAAGTACTCGTTCAAGGGGATTTAAAATTGGGTCGAGAATTGTTCTTTCTCCCAAAAAGACGCGCGCGATATATTTACCAAAAAAGGGAGTTATCGCCACTACTATAAGTAGCGTTAATGCAATTTGAATCCATCCTTCTAACATGAATTAATTTAACTCCAAATAGAGTATGAATAGTAGTAAGGGCTATGCCCACCATACAGATATACGTAGGGTGGGCACTGCCCACCATACAAATTGTTTCAAAAATAAAACTGGATTTATATAACAGCGGATGCATACATAGCTACCTTAAATAAAGGCTTTAGCGTCATACATGCTTTTTTAAATCATCTTTTTTACAGAAATATATCCAGTCAAGTACTTTCCTTACAAGGTTTACAACATTAAAGACTTACGCTTATCAATCGCTTGTCTAATATCTAATTATCAAACTTTTCTTAACAGATGGCTAGATATAGCAGGTATAATTTGACGTTTATTGTATATATACCAAGCAATAATATATAACTCGGTAGATTGCGTAGCTTTACCTTTAATGCGGTTTATACGTATATCTCTTTATATCGTCGATTTTCTCTCGTTTTTAAAACAAAAATACTATTGTGATTGTTACGTAATATAACTAGCTCTAAGCAAACTATAAGGGAGATATAGGGAACGTTTAGATATAACTAAACGCGAAGCTAAACACTATATATATACGCTGCAATTAGAGAAAAAACGTTAGAAATGTAATATAAGATATATATTAACGTTCTTAAATACTACGTAATAATGACTTATGGGTAAGGCACTGGCATTCGGCGCCTGTATAGTATATGTTTTTTTACCACAAAGACGTAGAGACGCGATTAATCGCGTCTGTACACAGAGGGAAGAGAAATGAACCACTCTCGTCACGAAGAAAGAGGAGTAGGGTGCGATCTGCGCCATTACAAACTTCAACAAAACGAAAAATTAAAGTGCTTTCACGCACCACCCACAACGAATGTCGGTGCGATCAGGCTACAAGTTTTTTCGTTAAGAGTGGAATTTTTTCAAGGCCTCACACACCCTACTTTCACGCACCTTACCACAGGTGCCTAAACCTAAATGTTTTCCTCACTTTTCTTTTTGAAATGTACGTAGGATAGCTGCAACAATGACATCTTCTAAAGCTACGTTCAAATCGAAACATTCACGCCCAGGTAGTTCTTTAATTATCGCAGCGCTATTTCTGATTATATTTTTATTTGAGTTTGCTACACCACCAGACTTCGTTTTCGGATATGTTTACACAGGCCCAATTTTACTTGCTGGGTCTTGGTATGGCTATCGTGCAACATATAAAGTTACATTTGTTGCAGTCTTTCTAACGATGTTGAATTTGTGGGTACCTGTAGGAAGTCTTGTTACTACTTCTGGTGTTATAAACAGAATTATTGCCTCGCTATCATTAATGGTAACGGGTTTTCTTAGCCAGCGGTTGCGACGTTCTACTGAAGCAATTAATTTGACTCAAGCCAAGCTAGAAGCACAGCAAAAACTGGTACAATTACGTGAGGACTTTGCTTCGACGCTCACCCATGATTTAAAGACACCCATTTTAGGCGCCATCGAAACACTAAAAGCATTTCAGCAAGAAAAATTCGGCACCGTTTCATCCCCACAGCAGAAAGTTCTAGCAACAATGGTACGTAGTCATGATAGTTCGCTGCAATTACTTGAAACGCTTTTAGATGTTTACCGGAATGATACAGAAGGGTTGAAGCTGAATTGGGAAACATTGGATTTAGTTACTATTGCGGAGGAAGCTGCTAGTACTCTCACTGATTTAGCTGCTTCACGTCGTGTGTTTATCTCATTTCGGTATGGAGACTCAGATTTTCGTTCGTCGTTATGGGTTAAAGGTGATGCTTTACAGCTACAGCGAGTTTTTACCAACTTATTAGTTAATGCTATTAATCATTCGCTGCGTGGTGGTATTGTGGAAGTTGTGTTAGAGACACAAACATCTTATCAAGTCGTAAAAATATTAGATACAGGTGCTGGTATTCAAGCTGAACAATTTACACATTTATTTGAGCGCTTTTACCAAGGTAACAGTGATAGACGCGCGAAAGGATTTGGGTTAGGACTTTATCTCTCGCGTCAAATAGTCGAAGCACATGGTGGCATAATTTGGGCAGAAAACCGTGAATCAATGAATAAAAATATATTAAGTACAAACAGTGGAGCTATTTTCGGCTTCAAGCTACCTGTTTATGCTTTTTAGCTTTTTAAAGCTAGTTTTTATGATAATAGTTAGCATTCTCAAAAACTGTAAAATGGTGGAGTGTGAACCGCAATTCAAGAAATGGCGCCAGTAAAAATAAAAATTCTCTTGGTTGAGGACGACGAGTTGTTCCGTTTAGGACTGCGTATCAGGTTACAGCAAGAAGAAAACATCGAAATTGTTGCTGAAGCTACTGACGGTGAAACTGCTATAGAATTAGTAGATTCTTGCCAGTTAGATGTTGTATTACTAGATATTGGTTTACCTGGAATTGGTGGGGTAGAAACATGTCGTATTATTAAACAAAGTCATCCTCAATTACCAATATTAATTTTAACTTCTTACTCAGAACCATCACTATTGACACAAATCATTGAAGCAGGCGCCCAAGGATACTGTCTTAAAGGTATAGGGTCAGAAAAGTTACTCTTAGCACTGCGTTCGGTAGCAAGTGGTGCTTCATGGTGGGATGAAACAGCTACCCAAGAAATACGCTTTGCTTTTGCCGCGCGCGCACAATCTGATGTAACTAAATTGCCAGCACAAAATATACTTACGCAACGCGAGCAAGAAATTTTGATATTAATTGCAGCAAATCAAAGTAATCAGCAAATTGCCGATAAACTTTTTATCACACCTGGAACCGTGAGAGTACACGTCCACGCAATTTTACATAAACTTGGAGCTAGTACGCGCGCGGAAGCAGTTACAATAGCTTTAAAAAAAGGAATGATATCTAGTTGCGACTGATACCGTCCAGATTATAAAATAAAAATCATTCTCTTAAATGTAACAAAAACACCTGATAAATCTATCCGTTAAATCCAATACATAACCTTTTGCCAATCTTCTTACAATCTAGACTTTAATCCAACAGTCAAAGTAATATAAATTACAAACACAATCTGCTTACGAAAACGCAATTTAAAATATAAAGTTCAACTAAATAATTATTTCGTCTAGTACCTTTATACGACTACTTATATATAGAATAATCCTGGTGCATAAAAAAGAACCAGAAAATGACTATATTTCCCTACGATGAGTTTGCTAAAAATTACCTTGAAGCACTATTAGGAACCATAGGAGAAGTCAGAACCGATAAAAAAGTCCCTGTAGCGTTGTCGAAAAGTTGCTGCGATTTAGATTTGGCTCTCTGGATGATGAACTCAATCAAATTATTCAACCTTTGTCAGCGTTGGGAGAGGATGAGTTTATACCATTGATACAACAATTATCGCGCGAGGAGTTGCTAGATAGATTTAACTAATTGTGAGTATTTATATACTATCTGTAGTGAAGCTCGTTCTACTCACTGCCGATAGTATACAAATAAATATATAAATCTAATGTACAACTGTACCGCGCGTGACACCAAGTTGGTTTTGCAATTTTAACTGGTGCCATAATTGCGAACCTGTGATTTCACCTTGTAATAATTGCTGATAACACTGTATTATTTGAGCTACTTCTTCTGGTTTTTCATTAACAAACTCAATCCGAAAACTTCGTAAGCCAAGGTCAATTAGTCGCTGTACGTATTCGGCGCCAGTTTGAGCGGTGGCATTAAATACTGTATTGCGACATCCTAAGTCAGCTTGGAGAATATGCTCGCTTCCAACTCTATCACGTAGCTTGACTTCATGTTTCTCGCATGGGCGCCCGCAATCACGAAAATCTTTACCGTCAGATAGAAACGCACAATATACGCAATGCTCCATATGAAACATTGGCATATGTTGATGTATCGTTACTTCGTACCATTCCGGAGGTGAAGTTGTAAGTAAATCTTCTAGCTGGTTAATATTCAAATCGTAGGAAGCAGTTAACCGTTCTAAGCCAAAATTGTTTTTTAAGTAATCTGCTGTTAACGGGTTTGCGACATTGAGCGAGAAATCTCCTATACATCTATCGTTGGCAAAGAATTTAAGATGGTCGTAGTTCCGTACTAAGTACCCGTCTGCATTACACGCGCGTACTTGCTGTAATATCCAGTTTTCTCCTGGTTTGGTAATACGTGGTGGTGCAACGAAGATAGTGGTGGGTGTAGAGACGTTACATGTAACGTCTCTACGATGGTTATTATTTTTTACGATTTCTACTGCTGTTTGATATTTTCGGGGGTCTTCAAATTCACAGTATACTGTCTCAATTCCTGCATTGAGTGCTGAAGAAAGCTGTTCGAGGTTGCGGACTAAGACTATTAGAGAAATAGAAGTATCTTTGGGTTGATGTTGTGTAGGTAATAGTTCTCTAAGCGTTGCATTTGATTTTAATTGCCAGCGTTTAGGTTTCGCGCGTTGTTCTTCTAATTTTGCGACGATATCACGACGCATTCGGTTTAACTCGCTTACTGGTACGATGACATCACCCTTAAGATTATTAGTTAAATTACCTAACTTAAAGGCTGTATTACCCAAACGTCCAAATTGTTCTTCTAATTTTTCTTGTGTTAAGGGTTTATTACGCGCGGTTTCTAATAAAACTGAAGATTCGACTGTAACTATATTACCTATTTCATCACGACAAATAGCATTTAAAGGAACTCCGCTTTCTCCGTGAACTTCAATATCAAGTGGACGCTGGAACTGTGGTATATCTCCAGCATAACTTTGTCGCACCTGCTTATCTAGTTCAGGGTCGCTGGTTTTCCATAGTTTATCCCCAATATAAATTCGGCGCCAGTTTATATTGCCACGTCCAAAGCTAACTGCTGTGTCTTTACCTTGTTGATGTACAGCATATACTCGTCCACCTTCTTCCTTTCCTTCTGGGTGTCCGTTATCAAATACTACACCGTCACCTGCTTTGAGTGGCGCCTCTAATTTTATTACTACTTCTTCGTTATTTACACGTTTGACTCTACCTAAATATACTCCGCGCTTTTTGCCAAATCTTGCATGTACTAATTCTTGATTGTTAATTCCACGGAACCATCCTGTATACAAACCGCGCGAGAATGCCATTTCGAGGTTATAGTTTTCTTCCTCGTTTGAAGTATCGTCAGATAATATATCGTCTTCTGGTTCTAATACTTCTTCTGGCGCCTCTATTAATTTATCTAATGCTTCACGATAAACACGAGTGACATTTGCTACATACTCAGGTGATTTTAAGCGTCCTTCAATTTTAAGACAGCTAACTCCAGATTTTACTAAATCGGGTAAAACGCTTAAACCTGCTAAATCTTGTGGACTTAAAAGGTATTTTTTATCTTTTAAATTTAATACTTCGCCATCAACGACCATTTCATATGGCATTCTACAAGCTTGGGCACATTCTCCTCGGTTGGCAGAACGTCCTCCCAGTGACTCGGAAGTTAAACATTGTCCTGAATATGCTACACATAAGGCGCCGTGTACAAATACTTCTAAAGGTAATGAGGCGCCGCGATATTGCATTCGGCTTTGTATTTTGTTAATTTCTGATATTGAACATTCGCGCGCGAGTACTACTAAGTTACATCCTAGTTCTTGGGCAAATTCTACACCAACTTCGCTCGTGACTGTCATTTGAGTTGAAGCGTGAATTGGAAAGTCGTCGGAGATGTGGCGAATTAAACGACAAATACCAATATCTTGGACGATTACTGCGTCAACTCCTGCGGCGATAATTGTACGTAAATATTTCTCTGCTTCGCGTAGTTCTTGGGGAAATATCAATGTGTTGAGAGTGACGTATCCTTTAACACCACGACTGTGCAGAAACTCCATCAACTCAGGCAAGTCAGCTTCGGTGAAATTCTCTGCACGCATACGAGCATTGAATTTATCTAAACCGAAGTATATTGCCGAAGCGCCGTTTTCTACTGCTGCTTTCGCACACTCCCAGTTACCTGCTGGCGCCAGAAGCAAGGGACGGTTTAAAGTGCTAACGTTTTGTTGGGGAAGTTGGAGTGAGGCTTGCATGGTTTGTGAGGGAGGAGAGTGACACCATTAGTAATGATATCGTTTGGGAAGGGGGAAAGGGGTAAAGGGAAGAAAAGTAATGTCAGACTATGACAGATTTTAATATGGCATGGCTGGCTATAAGCAGGACAAGAATTTTCGGTAATATTGCTGAAGCCTAATTAAAGCCTTACAAGAATGGAACCGAGCGAGTTACAATATTCAATAATCAGTGCATTAGAGACTCTGGAATTACTTCAAAATAGCTTTTATGATGAAGGTAGTGGAAATTGGTACATCAACACTTCGAGTGTTGTATTGCCAATCGCTATAATTTTACAAAATGGTGATGTTGTTCCGCTTGACTGGGGATTATAGTTATGAATGAATTGACATTAAATCAAAAACAGAAATTTTTAAGATTTCAAGAAATATTGGATATTGGTAAGCAACGTTACCTTGAAGCTGGAGGTGAACCAAAACGTTACCGTGCAGGCTTTAAGGGAGAAGATTTTTTAAGCGACGCAGAAAGGCAAGAGGCTGCAGAAATAATGCGTCAAATGTTTGGTATTAGCATACAAGATGGCGTAGTTAGCTGTCAGGGACGCTCTTGGCAGTTGCCTTCACGACTCACTTCATAGCTCCTCTCTCTGTGTCTCTGTGCCTCTATGGTAAAAATTATTACTTATGGACACAGGCAGGGATGCCTGTTCCACAATTTGTCACAACTTGCATAAATGAATGGCATGAAGCAGTTATTACCTATGAATATAAAAAAATATGCCTCTTCCGTACTTAGCGTGCTAAATTTGTTAAGGAACTAGCTTGAAATCCTTACTATGCTTATTTTACAGCTATTATTATCTTTATAAGGATAAAATTACTGAAATTTCAACTATATGTGCCTGTAAGCCATGATTATAAAGGAAAATTCTTGAATTTAATTAAAATTTAGCACGCTATGTACGAAAGAACCGAATATTTACGCTCGCAGGTAGGACTCGATAAACAACAGCGTATCGACAAATTGCGCCCCCTCATCGATTTACGATCTCTGTCATAGTCCCATTTCCTTAATGGTAACGCCGCCATCCCAAATTAAAAGCGCCAGTTAGAGGTGAGCAGTGACCATTTTACCCTCAAAATATATCTTGCGACTGACTATTTTATCTTTCCTAAGTGGCAATGTTGTATTAATCGCATAAATACAGGCAAATAAGACGGTTATTACCACCCTTTATATTAAGAGAGTTGTTACAGTAAAAGAGTAATTACTTTAAGCGCTTATACAGTATTTATAAGTAGATTCGGCTGCATCTATAAAAAGTTTTTCTATATATGTATATAAAGATTGAAGTCTGATTTTTGAGTTGAGACGCTCACACTTCATTGCTTTATTGTTTTATATTTTACTCGCTAATTTAAGGTAGGGTTTGTGTTGGGTTCAGAAGCGCCTCCATCCAACCTACGATTGTTTAACAAATTTAACTTTTGATTATTTCTCACTTATTTAACAGTGAAAAAGCTCTTTTTTGTAGTAATAATTGCTCTACTTAGTTTAACTATGGTTTTAGTTACATCATCTTTACACGACACTAACGCGCGTACTATCAATCAAATATATGTTTTTGGTGATAGTCTCTCGGATACCGGGAACATGTACCGCACTACAAATAGAAATTATCCACCAAATCCACCTTACTTTCAAGGACGTTACTCTAATGGTCAAGTATGGGTAGAGTATCTTGGGTCAAAGTTAGCACTTAATACTAAAGATAGTGCAAATTTTGCTTTCGGTGGCGCCATGACGGGAAAAGTTAGTAATAATGGTATTCCTGGTTTATTAGGACAAGTTGAGAACTTTACTAAAAATCAGTTATCCGGCAATGATAGCGGACTGTATGTAATTTGGGCAGGTGCTAATGACTATATATATGGTGTTGCTGATTCGACGACACCTGTTATAAACATCACTCAAGCTATCGAGTCCTTACTGAATGCAGGCGCCAAAAAAATATTAGTTGTAGATTTACCTGACTTAGGTAATTTGCCAGCGACGAAAAATAACGGTAGTTCCCAAAGTTTGAGTGCAGTTACAAAAGCACATAATCAGGGTTTAGCTAAATCATTATCACAACTGCGGCAAAAGTTTGACTCTAAATCTGAAATTATCGAGTTAAATGTAAGCGAACTATACCGGGATGCAATTTCTAATCCATCTAAGTATGGTTTTACGAACGTAACAAGTGCTTGCTTATACCAGGGAGCAACTTGTAATAATCCTGACCAATATTTATTTTGGGACGGTATTCATCCAACAACTGCCGCACATCAAATTATTGCTGAAAAAGCCTTTACTGTTCTTAATACTCGGACAGAGCAGTTACAGTTAGGCGCCGCTTAATTTCCTTTGTGCCCTTTGTGTCCTTTGTGGTTATAAACTTTAAACTACAAAGCACACAAAGGTAGTGCTATAACCAAAGTAGAGCATTAAGGTAAAAGTAACTATGCCTACTCCGTTTCCGGGTATGGATCCATATTTAGAACAACCGGAACTATGGAATCAAGTTCATAATCGGTTGATAGTAGCAATTGCAGATGCACTGACTCCTCAAATCGTTCCTAGCTATCACGTTTCGATAGAGGAACGAGTTTATGCAAGCGTTGATGATTTAATATTAGTTGGAGTAGCTGACGTAGCTATCGCAAGTAAAAGCTCCAAACCAACAGGAACTACAACTGCGCTTAAACAAATTGAACCAGCTAAAGTTCAGGTGCCAATCCCTGAAGAAGTTACAGAAAGATTTTTAGAAATTAAATCTACCAGAACGGGTGAAGTAGTAACCGTTATTGAAGTACTTTCACCCAAAAATAAACGGTCAAAAGATGGTAGACAAGCTTATGAAAATAAACGGCTCAAAGTTTTTGCTTCAAATACCAGTTTAGTAGAAATTGATTTACTGCGCGCTGGTGAACCGATGCCGATTTTTGGAGGCGCCAAAGCTGATTACTATATATTAGTAAGCCGGGGATACCGCAGACCAGATGCGGATTTATACACATTCACAGTCCGTGATACTTTACCTACTTTTCCTGTACCTTTGAAACAGGGTGATATTGAGCCAGTGTTAGACTTGCAGCAATTAATACATGATATATATATTCGTGCGAGGTTCGACTTAGTTATTGATTATTCGCAACCTCCAAAACCTCCATTATCTTCGGAAGATGCGGCTTGGGCGTGGGATATTTTAGGCAATACGTAGTAGTAGGGTGGGCACTGCCCACCTTACTATACATTGCTTAAAAGAATTCAACGCGCGCATCAAAACCTCTGTCGCGCAGTTGGCTAGTGAGTCTTTCAGCGTCGCTACGTTGGCTAAATGAACCTGCATTTACATAATCACCTAAGCCAGATTTTGCTGCAAATGCTTGTGGTAATACTTGACGAACCCGGTTTAAAGTGTCGTTAGCAAAGATAGGAATAACTACAACGTAACGGTTATTATTTTGTGGTTGTTGTCCAATTGGTGGAGTCTGGTTGTTATTTAAACCTAGCGCTTGCCAGGTATTAAAATCGACGAACCCTGTTGGCGCCAGTCCTCGAGTGCGTTGGAATTGTGCAACTGCATCTCTAGTTGCTGAACCATACACTCCATCTGCGTTACCTCCATAAACTCCCCATTGCTGCAAACGTTGCTGTACAATAATGACGCGCTGACTGCGTTCTCCAAGACAAATTTCGCCACGCTCGCTTGAACATGGGTTATTATTCCAACTGCTGCCTTGATTACCACTATTGATAAGAGTTTGAGAAATTAATGCTAAGGTTTGCGAGTCGGCAACACCTGTGGGAATTATACCATTACTGCGTTGGAAGTTTGCGACAGCATCGCGCGTTGTGGGACCAAAAGTACCTGTAGGGTTAACAGGGAAAAAACCTAATTGTCGTAAATCTTCTTGTAATCTTCTGACAAGAAATCCTGTGTCACCTTGGTTTAAAGGTGGATTATCTCCTCCAATACCAGTACCAATATCTGGGCCACCACCGTAATTAGTAGCAGCATTGCGTATAGCTTGAAGAGTCCCAGCACCAACTACTCCGTCAGCACGTAGACCGTTTGCTTGCTGAAAACGAATTACTGCATCTTGAGTTTGAGGACCGAAAGTACCATTTATTGGCCCGTTGAAAAATCTTAAACGTGATAAATTGCTTTGCAAGTTGCTTACAGCTTGTCCACGACTACCTAGACGTAATACCCCACTCCCGCTGCTGCTACCACCTGCATTACATTGTGACCGTAATAATTGCTGTGTTCTTGGACCTACCGAACCTACTGCGGGTAAACCGTTCGCGCGTTGAAAGCGGGTAACTGCGTCTTGAGTCTGTGAACCAAAGTTACCAGTTATTGGACCTCTAAAGTAACCTAATTGTCTTAAACATTGTTGAACACTTCTAACTTCCCCACCCGAAGTACCTCGTGATACGGCTAAACTTTGTTCTGCTATACTAACTACAAACAGCGATAGCATTACAGGTAAAAATTTCATCATTGCATTAAAGGAAAGTTTACCCCTCCAAGATGCTAAACCGAATCGAATATTTGTAACTTCAACGAATTCGGGCGCCTCGTAAGCTGAAGCTAGATGTATATAAGCAATACTTTCCATATTTTCACCAGATTATTAAGCATTGTTTTTTCGGTTAAAGAAATTACATGTTGTGGTATATACCCAATCATGTGTTACTAGTATTCCGGTTTATCGGAGTGGTGAGGTCGCTACGTTATGTTTAATAAATAGAATCACGTTGACTTCGTAGTTTTCCGGTTTTCTACTTAAATTGCTACATCAAACCTATCCACCCCTAAAAATTAAAGATATCCACAATTAAAGCTTTTCAACCCTTCTTACCCCCAAAAGCACCTAAATCCAAACAAACCACCTACAAATGGAAATATACCACTCGCGTTCGTTACATGCGTCACTTTTTCACCAATTTTCAATATTCAATTAAGACTCACAGGCGCCGGCTATGTTTTATATTTTAAATGATTTATAGATAAGTTACCGATAATTTTATTGTTATTTTAAATACATGTATTTTATTTGAAGTAGGGTGGGCACTGCCCACCTTACTTGTAGACATTGTTCTAAGTTAGAGACACTTCTTTTTCGTTCTTAGTGGATACAGAATTTACTTTATCAAGTATTGATAGTACTTCCTGTTCAAAAGCAACTTGCGCGCGGTTGGTTTTACCACCTATATATAAGCGACCGTCTTTTTGTAAAGCCCAAATTTGAGAGTGTGAGAAGTAACTCATTGCTACACCTGTCATTAATATAGCAAACCCGCTATAAACGATTGGGATACCTGGGTCTGCTTTGATTTGCAATCCTGTACTGCCGACTACATCGAGTAACTTTAATGTTACACCGTTGATTTGGGTTGACATACCTGTTCGTAAGGTATTAGCGAGTTGACCTTTGCTGTCGTAAATTAGTACCATCCCCTGCAAGTCTTTGGCAAGTAATGATACACCTTCGCTTAAGTCGGGTTTCGTGGGAATCCAAGTACCCCAAATTCTACCTTTGCCTTTAGTATCAAGCGGCGCCATCGGTAATTGAAATATTGGGCTTTTATTAACACGGATGCGGACTGCTGCAATACCCCAGTCAGTTTGGTAAAGAGTTACTCCTTTGTGCCGTAAAGGTTTATTGACATATATTGTTTGATTATCAACTTCTTTACCTTGAGCATCTAATACTGACATCTTCGAGTAAAACTGGTCGATACCACCTGAAGGTGTGTAGTCTATCCAAAAGCGGTCAACGTGTACCGACCAATCTTTAGGAACTTGTGATGCTGCAAAGGGACCCGCATCAATAATATTTTTGATTTGGAAAGTTTCACCGCTTGGTACCATCTCTTGAGCAACGAATCCTGTCATGGCGCCGAAAATGGAACCGAGTAAAGTTACTACAATACCAATGTGAACGATAATCGGGCCAATACGACCAGCAATACCTTTGCGTGCGTAAAGTGTATCATCTTGTTGAAAGACTTTATATCTTTGATGAAGTAAAATATCTGGTAGTGAGTTTAACTGAGCGTTATCAAATTCTGCACTTAAAGCAAGTTTCTGAAATTGTTGAGGTCTTTCATAAAATTTCCATTTACGCGCGGATTTTAAAGCAGGTAGCTGACGGGTAAATGTACAAGCAACTAAACTTGTGCCAAATAATATGAGTAGCGATAAAAACCACCATGTGCGGTAAACATGGTCTAAACCGATAAACAGTAGGACTTTCCAAGTTAGGAATCCAAATAAAGCTGGATGCTCAGGATAGTTTGTTTGATAAAATGCTAATGATTGACCTTGTTCAATAACAGTACCAAGAATGCTAAAACCTGCAATTACAAGCAGCATTACAATGGCAAGTCTTAAATCGGTCAATATAGGTAATAATTCTTGTCTTAAGGAACGTTTAAGAAGAGAAAACCAATTTAATTTTTCGGTTGTATTATCGGTCGTGTTATCAATCATGCTACTTATATAGGAATTCGGGAAAGTAAAGAAAATACGCCAAATGCTATTAACATTACACCGCTAACAGGATTTATCCAACCTGACCAGCGACGCAGTTCGAGTATCTTTTTTATAGAAGCAGTAAATGTGCCAGCTAAAATTAACGGCGCCACGTAACCTAATGTATAGGAGAGCAATAATACTCCACCCATAAATAAATCTTGTTGCTTTGCTACCCATCCTAATAAACTTACTAGAACTGGAGTACTGCACGGGGAAGCAACTAATCCAAAGCTTAAACCAATACAATACGCGCGTACACCTTGAGGCAAATCTTTAGAAATCCAATCAGTGCCACCAAATGATGGTAACTGTAAAGGTAAAGCCTCAAGGAGATTTAACCCCATTAAAATAGCAATAATGCTAACAATGATTGGTAGACCAATTCCAATTTGACCGTATACCTTACCAAAACCTGCGGCAAATATACCTAAACCAGCAAGTGTGGTTGCCAAACCTAGAGAAAACCAAGTTGATTGAGAAAAAGCCTGAAAACGAGTTTTAGTTTCATATCCGCCAATATAACCAATAGTAATTGGCAACATTGACAGCATACAAGGTGTAAGACTGGTGAGCAATCCAGCTAAAAATATTACACCAATACTGATAATACTCAAATGCGTTAGTTGACTAGCGACAATACCGTTAGCAAAGCGTTCGAGTTGGTAGAGTTGAGTAGAGAGAGTTTCCAGCATGGGTGTTGATTGAGTTAGAGAGCTTGCTCTGCTTGCATTCTAACGTGGAACGGGCATCCTGCCCGTATAATATGCTGAAAAGAAATTACCATAGTTAATTTACCCATGAGTCAAGCCAAGGGTTGACAACTGTTGCCAGAATACCTAGGTATTCCTATATAAGTTCAGTAAATTACGAAATTATAGGAAGGAATATGGCACATATACACACTAAAATTCGCGTTTTACCTACGGTACACTACGTGAACACGGGCGGGACATGAACATGTCCCAAACCTTTGAAATTGTAGTGTGTATCTAGTAATACATGTATAAAAATTGTCACCTTTCAACTGAATTTGCTATTCAGTAATAAATACAAAATTATGCTAAAATTGTATAAAAATAGTCATTAATTAAGAAAACAATGCCATCAAAAAAGCAAACCTACGTCAAACAAATACATATAGATACTGACACAGGTTTGTTTCTGGCAGACTATGCGACTATCTCAATGTCGGCATCAATATTTAGCCTAAAAGGATTGCTTGAAAATCAAAAACAATCAGAATTGAAGACCGCGCTACAAAATAAATTTGCAATTAATAGGCGCCAAGCTTCTTCGATTATTACATTCATAGAAGGTGAAATTAAGAGCGCAAAAGAATCACACACGCGACATATAAAGACATTAGAAGGAAAAATAAAATCATTAAAATCTTCGGTGGATGCTCGGGAAAAGAAAGTAAAAAAGCATATTGAATATCTACAAGCAGTTACTAAATATAATTCGACCAAAAAACAAGGTAAAAAAGCGAAAATACCATCAAAATATAAGCCACAATTTGATGAAGCTTCTTCAAGAGCTTTCGGACGTTATTCTGGAACTTATTACCAGAGTGCAAAAAAGAAGCTGCATCATCAAAAACGCAAGTTATACAAGATGACTTGTCAACTGAAGTATTTGAAAACAAAGCAATTACATGTAAATTTAGGTAATAAAGAAACAATTCATTTCGTAGGCAGTAAAGACGAATCTAATGGAAATCAAGTTTGTCAATTAATACTTGGATTAGAAAAAAATTCCCTCGACATCTTGAAAATTCGCGTCCCTTATGCTTTGGAATCTCGATATGGAGAGTATGTAGAAGTACCAATTAATTTAAACGGGTATGGAGATAAAGAAATTCGTGCTGGATGGGCTGAAGGAAGAGCGATTACTTACCGCATAACTCAACGTAAATATGGTGTTTGGGAAGCACATATTACAGTTGACGTATATCGTTCAATCACATCTGATTCAGTAATGTTAGGTTGTATTGGTGTTGATTTAAATATTGACTCTGTTGCATGGTGTAAAGTAAATGCAGACGGAAATCCCAAACGATTTGGAGAAATAAAATTTAATCTTCATAGCTTATCCCATAATCAAACCTCTTGCGTTTTAGCATCGGTTGTTACAGAATTAACAACGTTGGCGCTTGCTTTTAAATGCCCGATTGTGATTGAAGAATTAGATTTTGATGCAAAAAAAGCACAACTCAATAGTGGTACTAAGCATAAACGATATAATCGCATGATTTCTAGTTTTGCTTATAACCGTTTTTATGAATTACTCTCTTCACGATGCTTTAAATTAGGAATTAAATTAATTACGGTTAATCCTGCATATTCATCGCTGATTGGTATGACAAAATTTATGTCAAATTATGGGATGAATTCAGGTACTGCTGCAGCATTAGTTCTTGCGCGACGCGCGATGAATTATTCTGAGGGGGTTCCAGCCAGAACCGCCTACTTTGATCAGGAATCAAAGAAGCACGTCTGGTCACACTGGAACCGCATCAGTAAAAGGGTGAAAGGTTCTGCCCGACACTCTTTCTTTCAGCCTAGGCCAACAGCCTCTCCTAGCTTACGCAACGGGACGACCTCTAATAGCGCCCTTGAATTTGGTAATTCGGTTGCCACTCTCACTAATCATCCTGGTGGATTAAATGTGCCGAATGAACAAACGTTTGCAAGTTCAAATTTTGAACGGTTAGAGTGTCATCTTGAAACAGATGAAGGAAATCGTACAACGAACCGCGATTGTGCGTAAGTTTAGGATTTCTAGATTTTCCTACATTTTTTGAAGCGGTGAATGACATTTGAATCAATTATTTTGTTATCCATCTTGATTTATTGATTTATAAACAAACTAAAATCAACATGAAGCATTTTCCCTAAAGCTACTGCCTGTTCAACATTTATTTCTAATTTACCAGTCATTACTTTATCAACATTCTCAGACGAGCCAAAAATTTCTACTAAATTAGACGCTGAAAGGTTCTGTGCTTCCATTAAATGAAGCATTACAGAACGTGGTGTAGAATTATTAAGTGGGTAATGCTTTTCTTCAAAATCTTCTATTAGCTTGACCAATAAATCTAAAATTGTATCTTCTTCATTAGTGAGGTTTTCGCGTGACATAAGTTCATCAACGACCTCTAAAAAATTTTCATTCTCTTCTTCTGTTTGAATAATTCGAGGTTGATATTTAACAAGTAGTTGACTATAAATTTCTAAGTTAATAGTAGGGGTTGTTTTTCCAGTTGTCTTTGTCATATTCTGCATGTGTTAAAATATATTTTATATAAATAATTTGTTTCTTATATTTAATGTTAACAATTAACCTGTATTTATTACCTTTTATGTTAAAAACAGTAAAGTTACCTACTGCTTCTGCTTGAGGATAAGCATCCTGAACCTCTACTAAACTTCTCCAACTTGCCCTAGAAGCAACTTTATACCAGTCATTGAGTGGCTCATCACAATCTCCATGTATTTCACTAAATTCTCGTAACTTTTTACGGCTAATAACATGCATTATATCTTTGATTTTAGCTTTATTAATTAATTGCAAGGTATTATACCAGCTATCGAGCAAAAGAAAATAAAAATATCGATGTAACGGGTAAATTTGTTACATACATCCGTTACATCTGTTTTATCCGTTGCCAGTTTTTACCGTAATATGGTAGTGCGTCTACGTTTTCTGTTTCGTGGTAATTCTGGATAGATAGGTACTACTTCAGCTTCGCTACTTTCGCGCGCGACCCGAACTAGTAAGGCAGCAGAAAGTAAGCTGGATATCATTGAGTTACCACCGTAGCTAAATAACGGTAAAGGTAAACCAGTTGTTGGCAAGGCGCCTGTAGTTACACCAATATGTAGTAATGACTGTCCGACCATGACCACAGTAATACCAATTGCAATTAGTCGGTAAATTTGGTTTGTTGCTTTAAAAGCCACAATTAAACCTAAAGTGGCATATATGAAGAGCAATGATAGTAGTACCATGCAACCAATAAAGCCAAATTCTTCAGCGAAGACAGAAAATATAAAGTCGGTGTCTTGAATAGGTAGATAAAAAAGTTTTTGCTGGGAAAGACCATACCCAGTTCCTGACTGTCCACCGGAACCAACTGCGAGTAAACTTTGTACTAGCTGATAGCCATTACCAGTGGCATCTGCCCAAGGGTTGATAAAAGACATTACCCGTTTACGTTGATATTCGCGGATGCTAATGCTTAATGTTGCTAGTACAATTCCACCAAGTGCAGTGCTTCCTAAATATTTATATGGCAATCCGGCGCCGAGTGCAATTAACCAAATAGTCATTCCGCATAAGGCAGCAGTACTAAGGTTTGGCTGGGCAAGTATACCTAATACAATTAAGCCAAATACACCTAACCAGGTAAATCTTACACGCCATGTTAATTTATCCCATTGTCCAAATAACCGAGCGCTTTGAATAACCAAAAAAGGCTTGATTAATTCTGAGGGTTGAATTGGAATTGGACCGAGTAACCTACGCGCGGCGCCTAAGTCAGTTTTACCAAGTCCGGGAATTAGAGTGACAAAAATTAGCAGTAACATTAGGAAGATAAACCAGTGGCAGATACCTGTTATCTTCTTAACCGGGGTATTAACAATAATATTGAATCCTAATACGCCAACAACTACCCAAATTAATTGGCGCTTAAAGTAATACATTCCATCTTGGAATTTTGCGTCTGCTACTGGGTAAGACGCACTAAACAAAACAGCCAGTCCGACAAACAGCCAAACCATAGTTAGCCAGCGCAGTAAACGCGCTTCAAGTGCCCAACTGTTTACGGAATCATCTAAAAATGGTATCAGGCGACGAATTATCTTCACAAGGTGTATGGGTGAAGTTAGTAAGTATAAACAAGAAACGATATTACTCGATTCAACCCAAATTTACCCGAAATTCTATAAATTAGTTATGTAGTAGTATTTATATATACAGTTTGTACGGTGGGCACTGCCCACCATACGTAGTATGTGTATATTATTTTTTACTATTAAACATAGTTAAATCAACGAGAGTATAATTAATAGCTTCTTTTCGAGTAAACGAATTAGTAGTGACTTTCTTCTAAATTACAGCTTTGTATATTTGATTGAGCTTGAAGCTTCCATTTAAACTTGTAATAAGTTGCGGTGATATTTCCATATTTTGGAAACCAGTTTTGCCACAGTGCTTATACCAAGCCATAATACAATTGCTAAACCAATAAAACTCCACATTAATTGATTGCTTTCAGTACTGTTGCTACTAAGTGCCTTGTTGATCGAGGCAATTAATAAAACACTACAAGCGCCATTAAGGGCGCCTGTCAATGCTGCAATTGCGACTGTGACTTTTGATGCATGGAGAAGAAACCAAATAAGATTCATGTTGTAAAGGCGGGCAGGATGCCCGTTCCACAAGACGGTTCAACAAGATAGTATAGATTACAACAAAAAAAGAGGTCTAAAATGACCTCTCTTGTAACTCCCGATAATATTTTCTTGTTTGAGAGTAAATATAAGTATGAACTATGCAAGACCTGTGTTTAAACCTTGCTTGCCTGTAGCGAGTTCAACTTTAACAATTCTGCCACCCATTTTTTGGATGCGTTGCTGCTCTTTGAACCAGTTTTCGTAAGGAACTAGTTTTGTGAAGAAGGTATTTTGAAGTTCGCGTTGAGTTCTAATCCGGGTTTGGCTAGGTACACAAGCAGTAACTTTAAACATCCGCATGGTGATAAGTCTCCTGTATTATGTGGAATAAGTTTTTTATTTCAAAAATATGAGTGTTGAATATTTGCCTACTCATTGCAAGACTGGGAATCAATCATCAATACTAGACTTCCAAAACTCATTAATATAAAACTTACTCAATATCTAAGCCACTCAATGTATAGCTTTCCCTATTCACTCAGCACTCAGCACTCAGCACTTTTTACTCAATAAGCTCTCAGCCTTCTAGCACTCACAACTGATTCCCAGCCCTTTTTTCACGCGGTTAAGTTATAATGCGCGCGTTTCTACAATTAGCTCAAGCCAGAGCTGATGTAGTCTAGGTAAACGCCCATTTCTTTACCAGCGTCAGGACCTACCAAGCTAGCAGTCACTTCTTTGATGGATTGGATAGCTTGTACGGTAGCACCTACGGGTACGCCTAATGAGTTATAGGTTTCTTTCAAACCGTTGAGTACGCGCTCATCTAAGATAGATGGGTCGCCAGCTAGCATTGCGTATGTAGCATAACGGAGGTAGTAGTCTAAGTCGCGGATGCAAGCAGCATAACGACGTGTGGTGTACATGTTACCACCTGGACGGGTGATATCTGAGTACAACAAGGATTTAGCAACAGCTTCTTTTACGATTGCAGCTGCGTTTGCACTGATGGTGGTAGCTGCACGAACGCGAAGTTCGCCTGTTGCAAAGTAACCTTTGAGTTTGTCGATAGCAGATGAATCAAGGTATTTGCCTTGAACGTCTGAAGAATTGATTACTGAGGTAATTGCGTCTTGCATGTTGTTATTTCCTTATTTCCAACCGTATTGCAATAATGTGGCGCCTAATTTTTAATCAAATCGAGTCAAAGTTTGAAATTAATCTTTTATGATTAACCAAAACTATGACATAGCACCAATTACGTAGTCAAAGTAAGCGCCAGCTTCACCAGCATCTTCACCAGACATAAGTCCAGTTGCAACGTTCTTCATTGCAGCAACACCTGCAACAACAGCGTCAATGGGGGTACCTAGTGACTTGTACATTTCGCGTACACCAACGATACCGATTTCTTCGATAGGTGTTACGTCACCAGAAACGATTCCGTAGGTAACTAAGCGCAAGTAGTAGTCGAGGTCACGTAAGCAGGTAGCAGTCATTTCTTGACCGTATGCGTTTCCACCAGGAGAAACTACGTCAGGACGCTTTTGGAATAACTGGTCGCCAGCTTGCTTAACGATGCGCTCGCGGTTGTCGGTTAATGCTTGAGCGATACGTAGGCGCTTTTCTCCAGTGGTGACGAAGGATTTGATTCTATCCAATTCGCCAGGGCTGAGATAGCGTGCTTCTGCGTCTGCATTCACGATGGACTTCGTGACGATACTCATTTTTTGGATTCCTCCAATACTAGGTAAAACCAGATTTACGAGTTACTGGCACTGTTACAACGGTTGTGAATTTATCTCGTCGCTTTAAAAGCTTCGAGAACCCACTTGCGTAAATTTATCCACACAAGCGGTCAAACTCAACTACCCCTTATGGATTATTTTCAGGCATTTCGTTGAGTATTTATGACTCTTCTTAACACTTTGTAATATTTCCTTTCATGTTTGATCTTTGACACATTTTGTGCTTGTAACCTGAAAGCTTTGTTAAGAATTGTTTCTATGTTCAACACAAATTAGGCTGTTAGTAAATTGACTAGCTAACAGCCTAATGATAGTTATCCCCCCTTAATAAGGCTACGGTGTACACACATCTTTAAATAACCACCTTTTTCCCCCCTTTGTGTTCTTTGTGTTCTAAAGAGCGGGAAATCCTCCGGATTATGTGGTTTTTCCTTTTGATGAACCACAAAGACACGAAGGGCACAAAGGAAGAGAAGAAAAGTAACTTGGATAGACTTGTCTCTACACGGTAGCGCGTGGAAGGGGGGGATCAATTATTCAGCTTTAACACTACCTAAGTAGTTACCTGCCTTTAAAGAAGGTACACGTTGATAAGGAACTACATCCTCACCGAAGTATTGCGCGTATTCAGCCGAATCTACAAGAGCGTTAACCGTGGCAATTAGACCTTGACCACTCAATAGTTGGTTATATTGATTGATTTCGGAAATTGTTGCGGGTGTACGTCCTAATATGTGACGGAACAGCAACTCTACTACCTTGTTTTGTGGGAAGGTTCTACAGAAGCGCGCGTTATAAGCTTCGGAGCTAGCTAACCCACGAACGAATTCACGTACTGAGATGGCGCCAGTCTCGAGTTTGACTTCTAACTCAGCATTGCGGAATTGTTGAGGAATTTCACTACCATGAATATTCAACACTTGTGCGTAAAGCGCATTTACAACTGTTGTAAATTCAGCTTGATTTACACCTGCTGTAAAGCGATAAATACGAACATTTTGACGCGCGCTTACTACTTGGGAAACTGGAGTGACTGTACGACCGACACCGCTATAAACGGGTTCGTTGCTTCTTCGTTCTTGTGCTGCTAAATCTGCTATTGCTTTACCAGTCATGGGCATGGTTGACATATCCATTTTTGAGTCAACTGGCTCAAAGCTTGGAACAACTACGTCGTTGTTTTGCTTCGTGAGTTGGTTGTACAAGCGCTCTGTGTTCGGGAAGTTAGCAGCAGGTAAAGTTGGGAAGCGACGATACGGTACAGTGTCTTCACCAAATACATCTTGGTATTCAACGGTAGTTAACATGGCGCTAATAAACGCTTTGATACCTTGTGTTGCCAAGATTTGGTTGTATTTACGAATTTCCTGTTGGTTTTGCGGCGCCCGTCCTAAGAAGTGTTTGGTACCTAATTCAATTACCTTGGTGTTGGGGTAAGGTGTATAGAATTCTTTTAAGTACAGGCTCGAACAACCTAAACCTTCGATGAATTCCTTAACATTGATTTCACCGTTGCCTAAACGGCTTTCTAATACCTTAAATTCACGAGACGAAGCTACATATGGTGCAATATCGCGCTCGAAAATTTGACGGTAAGCAGCACTAATAACGGTTTGTACCGCTACTTTGTCACGAATACCAGATACAAGCTTGAAGATTTTAGTTTGCTCACGCTGCTTCGAGACACCTTGGTTGGTACGGAAAGCAACATCAGGTTCGGTACGAGCTTCCGATGGGGTACCCAACTGCACAAACATTGGAGTTTCTTCTTTGGTGATGCTAGCTGTAACATCTTCACGGATGCTACCAACACGCAAGTTACGTCCAGATTGTCCAGCAGGTGTTAGATAACGTTCGTATGGAACAGTATCTTCACCGAAAGCTTGCTGATACTCTTCAGTGTCAAGAATTGCATCAATTAGCGCGTAGAAACCTTTTTTCGCACAAATATCAAAGTACTTATTGGTTTCAGCTCGCCCATAAGTAGGACGACCCAATAAACGACGGTGGATGTACTCAACCGATTTCATAACGTACAAGTTAGTCCAGTACGTCTTGCGGAAAACATCCGACTTCGCAAGCGCGCGGATAAATTCCTTAACGCTAATTTCGCCGTTTTCCAACTTGATTTCAGCTACTTTTTGACGCTGACCTTCGTAAACTTCGCGTCCGAAAACTTGTAAGTAAGCAGCTTTGATTACCGCTTGTGTTGAGCTTTCAGAGAATTTAACGTTTGTGCCAGCTTTCGATTTCTTACCGCGAGTTCCTGGTAACTGGTCGAGTTTGAAGACTTTGGGACCTAATGTACCAGGCGCCACACCACGAGCGCCGGGATTACTGTTTTGGTTATTAATCCCTGGACCTTGGTTAATCAACAGACGCTTGGTATCTTTACCGAAGAACGCAGGACTGCTGCTTGGGTTGCGGGTTTCTTTCGGGAAGATGGCGCCGAATTGAATTTCTAACGGGTCGTTACCAGAACCATATGGATGTTGGTCAGGTAATGGTCGATTGTACGACGCAAACGTTGTTAAGAACTGGGGTATCTTTCTAAACGGTGCGCTGTAGTTGAATAAGTCTTGCTGTGGTCCCCAGTTACGGCATTCTTGAGCTTCTTGACCCAAACCACGTAGGTAAGGTACAGTTTCTTCGCCAAAGTAATCTGAATACTCCTGCGAATCTACCAAAGCATCAACAAGTCCAGATAGACCTTTCGCGGAAACTATCGAGAAATAATCTTGCACTTCTTCGCGTGAAGAAGGTCCGCGACCTAGGATGTGGCGGAAAGCCAATTCTAAAGCGCGACTGTTGATGTAGGGGTCAAAGAAGTTTTTGCGGTAAAGCGGAGATTTGCACAAGCGACGTACAAACTCTTTCATCGAGATGTCGCCATTCTTGACTTGTGACTCTAAATATGATAATGACAAGCCATAAGCACGGGTAATATCACGCTCAAAGATTTGTCGATACGCAGCTTTAATAACATCGTTCTTTTCAACTGCTGACAATCCTGGCTTCATCACGAACTTTTGGCGCCGTTCGGAAGCATTATAGTAGATTTGCGGCAGTTCCAAACCTTGTTTGTCAGATGAAGAACGCTGACGAACTTTGGTTGATGGTGTTGGAGCTTTGAATTCGCTAATCAATACATCCATGTACTGTGTAACGATTTCAGTCGCTTCCTTGTCTTGACGGAAATAACTAAGCGACGCTCCCTTTATTTCTTGCAGCGCGACAATGGTTGCTTCTGTAGAGCAAGCATTTTCAATAATTTCCCGCAAACCGCGCGTATTCACAGCGATTATATTCGGGTCACCTGCAACAATTGCATAAGTCGCATAACGTAAGAACCAGCTTAAGTCACGTAGACTCTTAGCCATGTTCGATGGACCATAGCGGGCAACGTTTATTGGTCTAAAACCTGGAGGTGTTGGACCAGTTGAAGCGGTATTAAAAATAGAACGTAAATTCTCAAAGAAACCACCACGACTTTCAACGTAGGTGACGTTTCCTAGTTCCATTCCACGACGCACATCAACTATCGAGGCGCCTAGCGCTTCCGATACTGCCATCGCCACTTCTGGGTCTTTGGGCTTTTCCAAGAAAGCCATTGGCGTACCACCGACAAAAATTCGGTTTGCAGCACGCGAGACTATAATCTCAGAATTATCTGTCAGAGTTTGGGCTATCGCTAAACGCTTGGCGCCGGATGCAAAGTAGCTGGCCAATTCATTCAGTTCGCCTGTTCCCAAGAAACGGTCTTGCTGTTCTGCTTGGGAAATTGTCGATAACGCTACAGTTTGATATAGTTGCGGGCGCGCAACCGAGCTTCCACCACTCGCCTTAACACTCATCGGATTTCTAAAACTCCCATCAATATTTTTTTTGTGTTAAGTCTGATAAGCTCAAAGGTTGACACTAACGTAAATTTATGCATTACTTATGCCACCCTGCAAACCTACCAGATAAAAATTAACCCAGTCAGCTTTTAGATTAGAACGTTTTGCGGTTCAACTGTGGATTTATTAAGAACTATGTCGAACTTGTAACCTTGGTGTATCAAGTTATGACAGTAACCACTCCATCTTATCTGAGAAATCAACTAAGTTTTGTAACGATAAGTAACAGATATGCGGATCATAACTTTTACCCATATAAGCAAGTGTAAATTTCTGGCGCGTTGTTACAAGAATAGCTAATAATTCCGGAAATACAGAGATATGATTGTAGCTACCTGTAGTTAGTGCAGATAAGTACAGGCAATAGTACATTTTTAACATATGCGTTTTAAGTATAAATTACTAGCCCTAGCAGCTTTATCAATCGCGGTTACACAAACTATCACTCCTGCTATAGCATTACCAAAACAAAGTGTCAAATCATTTCTGAGATGGGCAAAAAGTAGACCTTTACCCACGCTCCAACAAAACAGTACTATACGCACTTCTAACAAACAATATTTATCCTACGTACACACGGCGCCTCAAAGTGAGGTTAACTCTTCAAACGTAACAGCGAACAAAGATACAACAGTTAGATTCAGTAAATATAACGAAAAAGCATTAAAACTAATATTAAAACTTTGTAGCACAGGTGTCTCGCCTATGCAGTGCAAAAATAATTATCTTTACGTTATTAGACACAGAGTACACAGAGAGAGCAATAAGGCGCCTACCAAAATAAATTGAAAATATTAGATTCCCTCATTCACATAAGCACTTTCAACGAATACAGGTACACAACTACTTACATTGAAAGCTGCTGCCAACTCCACATCTTGACTGTAACCACGATAAATAAGCTCTTTACCTGAACTAGATTTTCTCAAATAATTTAATAAGTCACCTCTACAGCTATTAAATGCTGCTATCGCTGTTTGAGCTTCTGGCGATAAAGTGCCGTTCAAATAACTTAAAATAGCTCCGGCGCCAATTAAATCCTCGAATGCAGGACGTAAACTATCATCTTCCCACCTTTCACCAGCAGGTATAACGGCAACTCTATCAAACTTTTGAGCAAACTTTGCTACTGCTTCACAATTTCGTAAACAACCAGCTACCGTTAATGTGCTTCCAGTTTCAAGAGTCAGGTTTGCACCATTAGGGGAAGGTAAGACTAATTTTGTGCCACTGGGAATATTTTGTAGCGATGCAGGAGAAAGAGAATATTTCCCAGATTCCCGTTTAAGAGCTAATTCTGCTTGTAAAGATTCAGCATAAGCTTTTGCTTCTTCTTTATATCTATAAGGGTAAACGGTGGCGCCGTTATTGGTTGCAATTTCTACGCTAGTGGAAAACGACAGAACATCGACAACGATAATGATACTACTGATTGGCGCTAGTTGATGGGCGCCGTGTATACCCCATTCGCAAGTTATATCGAATTCGGCTTGGTCATAAATCATAAGGCAGATAGAATTATACCGAGACAAAAGCTTTCTGATTGAGAATAGATTTATCTGCTAAAAATTGTTCAACTATACATTTGCCCAATATACGAGAAAGTATAGGAGGTACAGAATTAGCAACCATTCGATGTTGGTCTAAGTTCTTAACGCTTCCACTACGTCCACGTATTGGTCCAATTAAAATATGCTCATCTGGAAAACCATGTAATCTCATGCATTCGCGCGGTGTTAGATAACGGTCTTCTGAGGGATGATAGAAAACTTCACCTCCTCTCAATGTTAAACTAGGTTGGCGCCAAGATAATCTTCTAAATTTAGTTGTATCTTTAAGAGGGTTAAGTTTTTGTCTTTGTTCGGATGGTAGATGTAGTTGCTTTGCTAAACATTCTCCTTCCGGAACTCCATGAATTCTAACTTTGTCTCGTTGTGGTGTAATATCTATGTGATTTGGTATTGTTTCTAATTCACCTTTTTTTACTGGTACTGGCAAATCAGCTATCGCATCATACACTGTTATATATGGTTTATATATATATTTAAATGATGTATTTTTGAGTTTATCTATAGGGCAATGAGTCGGTTCGGGGAAAATAAATTTTTTATGTGACGCTACAATAAATAGGCGTTCTCGAAGTTGTGCAACTCCATAGTCTGATGCTTTTAATATCTTATAATTAACTTGATAGCCTATTTTTTCTAGCTGTTGAATTAAGTTAGCTAATACACCTCCTTTCTGCTTGTTCAAACAAGGAGCGCTTAAAAGACCTTTGACTTGCTCAATTAGAATTACTTTTGGCAAAAACACGCGCGCAAATCTAACCATCTCAAATAGTAACAAACCTCTGTCATCTATCAAGGAATGTCGTTTTCCGATTAATGAGAATGATTGGCAAGGTGGACCACCAGCTAAAAGGTCTAGCTCTCCGGAGGATATATTTAGGTTTTTAATCAAAATTTCTGGGTCTATTTTTCTAATATCAGAGGCAATCTTGCAATCTATTTTTTTACTCAATAACCAATTATGAAGTGTTGAAGCGGCATTTACATCTATTTCAGCACAAAAGAGAGGCTGAAATCCACACTCGTGTAATCCTAAATCTATTCCACCAATTCCACTGAAGAGTGATAGTGAAGAATATTGACGCGCGTGCAAAACAGTCATAAGCTTAGTTTAAGTACATTTTTACTTTGCTGTTAGTACTTGTATACACTAAAGTGGATTGGTTTGCAACGGATGTAACGGATGGGTTATTGGTTAGATACAAAATCTATGGCACTTCTTATTGATTTGTAAAATATGATGTTTATGTAATGAACCACAAAGGACACATAATCCGGAGGATTTCCCGCAGGGTAGGACACAAAGGAAAGAAAGAAGAGAAAGAAGAGAAATAATCTACATTTTCAGTGTGGCTATGCCACCTTACATTGATTACTGTTAACTATCCGTTACATCCGCTTATCATCCGTTGCCCATCTTCCATAATGGTGTTGAACCTTTATGAGCTTCTTCAAGTTTAATTTTCTATTTTGATGCATCTTGAAACTTGATATATATAGATATAACTCCAATGTAAGCGGGTTATACCTTTATAATTCTCTCTCTGTGTACAGACGCGATTAATCGCGTCTCTACTGCGTCTCTGTGGTAAAAATTATTATATGTATTGCACAGGCGGGACGCCTATGCTACAACCTACGATTAAAAATGTTCAACTACAGGATAAACTCATAAGTACTGCGATGTTGCTTATATTATGTCCGATACTCAAAAAGTTAGCGAGAAGGTTGCGAAGCTCTACGATACATACCCGTTTCCGCCAGACCCGATTTTGGATGAGGCGCCTCCAGGTTACAATTGGCGCTGGAATTGGTTGTCTGCTTATAGTTTTTGTACGGGGATGAAACCCCAGAAGCGAAATATTCGGATTCTTGATGCAGGTTGTGGTTCGGGTGTTGGAACTGAGTACTTAGTACATTTGAATCCAGAGGCGCAGGTTGTTGGAATAGATTTAAGTGCTGGAACGCTCGAAGTTGCTAGGGAACGCTGTAAACGTAGCGGCGCCAATCGTGTAGAATTTCATCAGCTAAGTTTATTTGATGTAGAACAGTTACCAGGGGAGTTTGATTTAATTAATTGTGTTGGTGTTTTACATCATACCGATGACCCGGTTCGCGGTATTCAAGCTTTGGCAAAAAAGTTGGCGCCTGGTGGTTTGTTTCATATCTTTGTATATGGTGAGTTGGGACGCTGGGAAATTCAACTGATGCAACGCGCAATTGCACTACTCCAAGGTGATAAACGTGGTGATTATAAAGATGGTGTACAGGTGGGACGGCAAATTTTTGCTTCGCTTCCAGAAAATAACAGAATCAAAGCGCGAGATAAAGAGCGTTGGTCGTTAGAAAACCATCGTGATGAGAATTTCGCGGATATGTATGTTCATCCACAAGAGATTGACTATAACATAGATACGTTATTTGAGCTTATTGATGCTTCGGGTTTGGAGTTTGTTGGTTTCTCAAATCCTGGGTTTTGGGACTTGCGAGCGCTTTTGGGTAAGTCACCTGATATGCTCCAGCGCGCGGAAAGTCTGACTGAGCGTCAGCGTTATCGTTTGATTGAATTACTAAATCCTGAAACTAGTCATTACGAGTTTTTTCTCGCGCGTCCTCCCTTGAATAAAGCTAACTGGTCGCAAGACAGCGCGTTAAATCGTGCGATTCCAGAAATCAGCCCATGCATAGATGGGTTCCCAAGTCAAACAATTTTTAACTATGATTACAAGATAGTAAATTTATCGAACGCAGAGTTAGCTTTTATGCAGGATTGTGATAGCAGTAAATCCGTTGATGAAATCTTAAAAACTGTAGATTTTAATTTGGATGGAGTGAGGCGCCTTGTTGAACAGCAATTAATAATGCTGGCACCTGATGGGTCGTAGATATGCTTGGATAGAGAAAACTAATGTACATAATAATGAGAACGTCAGTACAGTAGAAACTCTAGTAAATAGAAAGTGTGATAAATAACTAAGTAAATAGAACTTACTTAAATTAGGTTCGGAGGTACACAAACTGCTAAAAACTAGAAGCTAAAATGTGAAGGGGAAGGGTGGATATTTATCGCTTCTTGTAAAATCAGCCTTTTCGCAGGTTATCACCCCAATTGCTTGCTTGTTCTACGTTCTTTAGGGAAAACAAGCCCTTAGACTAGATACTGAGCGCGCGCGGGGTGGTTATGGTGCTAGTGTTCTCAATTTTGGGTAAACAATTAAGTTAGTTGTTTTTTTCTAAAGTAATGTTACCCAATCGTGATATGATTCTAATGGCTGAGTGTGCAGTCAACATAACTAGAAAATACTGGTTTTAAGTCCCGTGAGCTTGTCAGAAGAAACAACCGAACCCACACCAACAATACGACAAGAAGCTCAATCCGGTGTTGAGGACTCCGAGCCAGTTGGTTCTATGCAAGAGTTCTATCGACTCTATCAGGAGTTGCTATCGATTACTCTTGTGATAACGGGGATTATTTTCGTCTCTGTTTGGATTTTCTATTCTCTGAACATTGCCCTAAACTATTTGCTTGGGGCATGTGCCGGCTTAGTTTATATTAGAATGTTGGCGAAAGATGTTGAGAGCTTGAGTTCAGAAAAACAGAAGCTAAGTAAAACGCGCTTCGCATTATTGGTAATAGTAATTCTGCTCGCATCGCGGTGGGATGAATTGCAGGTAATGCCCATATTTTTGGGATTTCTGACTTATAAAGCGACGCTCATCTTCTACGTAATTCGGACGGCTTTTTACGCTGACTAGCTTCGTTGACTGGGACAACCGAAAAAGTTAACCTAGGTTTGCGGTTAGATTAGTTCTACCCGTGAAGAAAGCCCCTGCTTCTAAGTTTAAGATGGGAGAAACAATTGATATAGGAAGAAAATGGTGAATATTATCAACGTCTTCCATTCTCTTACCCTTGCCGAGTTAGAAGTTGGAAAACACTTTTATTGGGAATTGGGTGGTTTAAAAGTACACGGGCAAGTATTTCTCACTTCTTGGTTTGTTATTGGTCTTCTCGTAATAGCATCGCTTGCTGCAACGAGAAATATCCAGAAAGTTCCTAGTGGTATCCAAAATTTGATGGAATATGCCCTAGAATTTATTCGGGACTTAACGAAAAACCAAATTGGTGAGAAAGAGTATCGCCCTTGGGTGCCTTTTATTGGCACATTATTTTTGTTCATTTTCGTCTCGAACTGGTCTGGTGCTTTAATTCCTTGGAAGCTATTAAAATTGCCTGAAGGTGAATTAGCGGCGCCGACTAATGACATTAATACAACAGTTGCACTGGCATTGCTAACTTCTTTGGCGTATTTTTACGCTGGTTTTAGCAAAAAAGGTTTGGGTTACTTCAGAAAGTATATTGAACCAACCCCAATCTTGTTACCAATCGCAATTCTTGAAGATTTCACCAAACCTCTTTCCCTAAGTTTCCGTCTTTTTGGTAACATTTTGGCGGATGAGCTGGTGGTTGGAGTACTAGTTTTACTAGTTCCTTTGTTTGTTCCTCTACCAGTTATGGCTCTTGGTTTATTTACCAGTGCCATCCAAGCGTTGGTATTTGCCACTCTAGCTGCTGCCTACATTCATGAGGCATTAGAAGGACATGGCGAAGAACATGAGGAACATTAAATAGCATCAATAGAACACCTTTTGATGTAATTTTAGATTGGAATCTAATAAGCGCAACCTGTTCATTTTTTTGTAATAACACCGAGGAAAACCAAAATGGATCCATTAGTTTCTGCTGCTTCAGTACTTGCTGCTGCTCTCGCTATCGGTTTAGCTGCAATTGGACCTGGTATTGGTCAAGGTAATGCTGCTGGTCAAGCAGTTGAAGGTATTGCTCGTCAACCCGAAGCAGAAGGAAAAATTCGCGGTACATTACTGTTAACCTTGGCGTTCATGGAATCGTTGACAATTTACGGTCTGGTTATCGCTCTGGTACTACTGTTTGCGAACCCATTCTCCGCATAGGAATAATTTTAATTAATGTAGAGACGCGGTAGGTATATATATAGCTATCACCGTCTCTACCATCGATTAGTTCAGATATTCTTGTTGGCTATAGGATATCTCGAACATAAAAGTTTTGATTTCCATTTTTCTTTAAGCCAAAAATAAGCCAAAAATAAGCCAAAAATAACAATTGCCGTGTAGCGCTTTCCGAGGCAAGAAATGTTTGATTTTGATGCGACCCTGCCTTTAATGGCATTACAATTCCTGCTTTTGGCGGCTTTACTAAACGCTATCTTCTATAAGCCTTTAACTAAGGCATTAGATGACCGCGATAACTACATTAGAACCAATAAGGTTGATGCTCGCGAGCGTTTAGATAAAGCCGAGCGACTAGCAAAAGATTACGAACAGCAACTAGCAGACGCGCGTAAGCAAGCGCAAGCAGCAATTGCGTCAGCTGAAGCAGATGCTCAATCAATCTATTCTCAGAATATTGCCGAAGCTCAACAAGAAGTTCAAAAGCAGCGTGAAGAAGCATCTCGCGAAATCGAAAATCAGAAAGAGGCAGCGATGCGTTCTTTAGAGCAACAAGTAGACTCTTTAAGTCGGCAAATTCTAGATAAATTATTGGGCCCAACTCCTGTTTAGATAAAGCGATATATTTTTTCATCGCCGTATCAGTCCCAAAAGCCCAACCAAGCTTTCGGCTAGCACAGCCTCCTTATATATAAAAATATAAGCTGTGATTAGCACTTTTCTCCTGATTATAGGAGAAATCAACATATTAGCAGTCAAGTACGCAGTTGTAGATGGGTATAATGGGCACCTTAATATTATTGGCGACAGAGGCCGTTGCCGGTCACGCCTCTGAAGGTGGTTTCGGTCTAAACCTAGACATTTTAGAAACCAATATAATTAACTTGGCGATTCTGGTTGGGGTACTAGTTGTATTTGGACGTAAATTTCTTACTGATACCCTTAGCGCGCGTCGCTCTGGTATTGAAATAGAAATTAAAGAAGCAGAACAGCGTGCCAAAGAAGCTGCTACCGCTTTATCAGAAGCGCAAAAGAACTTAACTCAAGCACAGCAGGAAGCAGAGCGCATCCGCAAATCTGCTACTGACAATGCTCAAAAAGCCAAAGAAGCTATTTTGGCGCGCGCTCAAGTCGATGTGCAACGTCTTAAAGATAATGCTGCTGCCGACTTGACAAGCGAACAAGATAAAGCTATAGCACAATTGCGAGCTAGAGTTGTGGCATTGGCTCTTGAAAAAGCTGAGTCAGAACTAAAATCGGGAATTGCGGATGATGCACAGCACGCATTAATCGACCGCAGCATTGCGCTATTGGGAGGCAGATAGATGAAAAGCACTATTGCGACTGAAGAAATCGCAGCTCCTTATGCACAGGCTTTAATGTCTGTAGCGCAATCTAATAACATGACCGAAGCGTTTGGTGATGACGCTCGGTCAATAGTAGGTTTACTTTCTGGTAACGAAGACCTTCGTAACTTTTTTGACAACCCTTTCATTCAATCCGACAGTAAGAAGTCTATTATTGGTCGCTTATTAGGTGACGATACAAACGCTTTCTTTCGGAATTTTTTGATGTTATTGGTCGATAGAAAGCGAATTTCTTTCCTCGAACCAATTCTTAAGCAGTATTTATCGCTACTACGTGAGTTAAACCAAACGGTTTTAGCTGAAGTAACTTCTGCAGTTCCATTATCGGAAGCGCAAGAGCAAGCAGTGAGAGAGAAAGTCATTGCGATGACAAGCGCGCGTTCCGTGGAGCTTGAGAAGAAGGTAAACAGCGATTTAATTGGTGGTGTCATTATTAAAGTCGGTTCGCAGGTAATTGATGCTTCTTTACGCGGTCAATTACGGCGCCTTTCTTTAAGTTTAGGGAGTTAGAGTTGGAGGCGCGGAGGCGCGGAGGCGCGGAGGCGCGGGTTTATTTGTATCCTCGTAAAAAAGGGAATTTTGGTTAACCCGCCCGTACAGGAGTTGGAAGCTATTAGAATATAGTTCTAATTTTTAGCGGTATCCTTAATTCGTTAATTTTAAACTCATAACTCAGCACGAGCGCACGACTCACTCATAACTTTTTTAGTTGTCTCTTAATCAAAACACGAGAAACATGAGTATTTCAATTAAGCCTGACGAAATTAGCAGCATTATTCAGCAGCAAATCGAGCAATACGACAAAGAAGTCAAAGTTGCTAACGTTGGTACAGTTCTCCAAATTGGTGACGGTGTTGCCCGCGTTTACGGTTTGGAAAAAGCAATGGCGGGTGAGTTGCTTGAGTTTGAAGACGGTACAATCGGTCTTGCGCTCAACTTAGAAGAAGATAACGTTGGTGCGGTATTAATGGGTGAAGGTCGCAACATCCAAGAAGGAAGTACCGTTACCGCTACAGGTCGTATCGCTCAAGTACCCGTAGGTGATGCGATTGTTGGACGTGTCGTTGATGCGTTGGGTAATCCTATTGACGGTAAAGGTGAAATCAAAGCAACTGATAGTCGCTTGATTGAATCGATGGCGCCTGGTATTATTGCACGTCGTTCGGTACACGAACCAATGCAAACAGGTATCACCGCTATTGACTCGATGATTCCTATTGGTCGTGGTCAGCGCGAGTTGATTATTGGTGACCGTCAAACAGGTAAGACAGCGGTTGCTATCGACACCATCATTAACCAAAAAGGTGAAGATGTAATTTGTGTATACGTTGCCATCGGTCAAAAAGCTTCAACCGTAGCTAACGTTGTTCAAACATTACAAGAAAGAGGCGCCCTTGACTATACCGTCATCGTTGCTGCTAGTGCATCCGAACCAGCACCACTGCAATTCTTGGCGCCATACACAGGTGCGGCAATTGCTGAGTACTTTATGTACCAAGGCAAAGCAACCCTAATTATCTATGATGATTTGTCCAAGCAAGCTGCAGCATATCGTCAAATGTCCTTGTTACTCCGTCGTCCACCCGGTCGTGAAGCATATCCTGGTGACGTATTTTACATTCACTCTCGCTTATTAGAGCGCGCGGCTAAACTAAGTGATGAACTTGGTAAAGGCAGCATGACCGCGTTACCTATCATCGAAACCCAAGCAGGTGACGTATCAGCTTATATTCCTACCAACGTAATTTCGATTACCGACGGTCAAATCTTCTTATCTTCTGACTTATTTAACGCTGGTGTACGTCCCGCTGTAAACCCAGGTATTTCAGTATCACGGGTAGGTTCAGCAGCACAAACCAAAGCGATGAAGAAAGTCGCAGGTAAAATTAAACTTGAGTTAGCACAGTTCGACGACTTGCAAGCGTTTGCACAATTCGCATCCGACTTGGATAAAGCTACCCAAGACCAATTAGCACGCGGTGTACGCTTACGCGAACTTCTCAAACAGCCACAAAACTCTCCTTTGTCCGTATCCGAGCAAGTTGCGATTCTTTACGCTGGTATCAACGGTTACTTAGATGATATCCCTGTTGAGCAAGTAGGCGCCTTCACAAAAGGTTTGCGTGAATACTTAAAGAACAGCAAACCCGCATATGCTCAGGCAGTACAAACTTCTAAAGTAATGGGTGACTCTGAAGAAACAGCACTCAAAGAAGGAATTACTGAGTACAAGAAGACCTTTGCAGCATAAAAAATAGTGCTGAGTGCTGAGTGCTGAGTGCTGAGTAAAGTGCTGATTAGAAAGTGATGAGTTCTGAGTATGTTTTCTTGCCCTACTCAGGACTCAGCACTCAGCACTCATTACTAAATAACTCAGCACTCAGCACTTTCAACTCAGCACTCTACAAGCACTTAGGAGTTTAAAAAGATGGCGAATTTGAAAGCGATACGCGACCGCATTCAATCAGTTAAAAATACCAAAAAGATTACCGAAGCGATGCGGCTGGTTGCAGCTGCACGGGTACGACGCGCACAAGAACAAGTTCTTTCAACACGTCCTTTTGCTGACAGATTAGCACAAGTACTTTACGGTTTACAAACTCGCTTACGTTTTGAAGATGCAGATTTACCACTGTTAAAAAAACGTCCAGTTAAAACCGTTGGTATATTAGTAATTTCTGGTGACCGGGGTTTGTGCGGTGGTTACAACTCCAGCGTTATTAAGCGCGCGGAAATTCGTGCGAAAGAACTTAAGGCAGAAGGACTAGATTATAAATTTGTGATTGTTGGACGTAAAGCATCACAATACTTCCAACGTCGCGAATATGTAATTAGTAAGAGCTTTATAGGTTTAGAGCAAATTCCTACTGCTACTGAAGCAACTAATATCGCTGACGAATTGCTTTCTTTATTCTTGTCTCAAAGCGTAGACAGAATTGAGTTAGTTTATACAAAGTTTGTTTCGTTGGTAAGTTCACGTCCAGTTGTACAAACTTTGCTACCTCTTGACCCTCAAGGTTTAGAAGCAGCAGACGATGAAATCTTCCGCTTAACAACTCGTGGTGGTCAGTTTGAAGTTACGCGCGAAAAAGTAACAACCGAAGCACGTCCTTTCCCTCGTGACATGTTGTTCGAGCAAGACCCAGTACAAATTTTGGATTCCTTGCTACCACTATATTTAAGTAACCAGTTATTACGTGCTTTGCAAGAATCTGCAGCAAGTGAACTTGCCGCGCGGATGACTGCTATGAGTAACGCGACTGATAATGCTGCTCAACTTATTGGTTCGTTGACACTGGGATACAACAAAGCTCGTCAAGCTGCAATTACCCAAGAAATTCTTGAGGTTGTTGGTGGTGCCGAAGCTTTAAACTAGTCATAGCTTTTGTACTTTTGTACGGTGGGCAGTGCCCACCCTACGCGGGCGCCGATTTGTAAATTAAAATTACGATTGGCAATTTTTGAAATCCTGTACTACAATAAAAATATCTAAATAACACGGGTCTGTACTGGTTTCGACGGGGTAGCGAAAGCTGTTCGTTGATGCAGGTCGAGAGGGAGTGTCTCTCGTAAATAAAGGCTCAAAACAATAGATGCAAACAACATCGTAAAATTTGCTCGTAAGGATGCCCTAGTAGCAGCCTAAAAGCCTCTTTCAGGTCCGAGCGTTCCTAGTTTGACTCCGTTAAGAGCTAGGGACAACCCTCAACGGATGCGCTAACAAGTTTCCTCTGGTAGACTAGTTAGCAAAGACTTCACCAGAGCATCCTACCGTCCGGGATAATGGACGATTCCCGCCTTGAGGGTAAGAAAGGCTAAACCTGTGAACGATGCGGAAGTTAATACCTATTTCGGACGGCAGTTCGATTCTGCCCAGATCCATAAGTAAAACTAATGAGTCCACTGTATAATTTTAGATATACAGTGGACTTTAGTTTTATGGGTGAATCAACAATACATGTAAATTGCCAAAATTCGGAGTGTGGTAAAGAGTTTATAAAACGGTTGAGTGAATTTAACCGAAGTCAGAAATTAGGAAGACCCCACTTTTGTAGTTTAAGCTGCCATGCAAAGTATAGGGGATTGGGCACTTCTCAAGTTCCGGTAATTCGTCAGACTTCCCATCTAAAAGATATTATTCAAGTAGATGATTTTTCACCGTTTCGATATCATCTCAAAATCATGAAAAAATCTGCGAAGCGAAGAGGTCACGAATGTTCAGTTACCCTAGCAGATTTAAAAGCTTTATGGGAGAGACAAAACGGTATTTGCCCTTACACCGGATGGAACTTAATAAATTTAGGTTCAACTACTGAGTGTGAAAGTTCGCTAAGAACTATTTACCGAGCAAGTGTTGATAGACTCGATTCAAGTAAAGGTTACACGCGCGATAATATCCAATTTATTGCTGTAATTGCGAACTTTGCTAAAAACGTTTTTACAGAGCAAGATTTAATTAATTTTTGTCATGATGTTTATCAACACAGGATTCTTGGTAAGAGTAATCCTTTGCGCGCGCTAAATATTATTAATACATCTTTTCATACACGTAGAGATGAATTTTCGCCTTATCGCCGACATTTAAGATTAGCAAGAACAAGAGTGAAAATAAACGGGCGCCTTCTTAACATTACCTTAGAATATTTAAAAGACCTGTGGGAAAAACAAGAAGGTAAATGTCCTTACACAGGGTGGGAATTGGAAAACTTTGAAACAACCTCACAATGGAACAATCATCAGCTACATCCAAAAACCGCAAGTTTAGACAGAATTGATTCCAAATTAGGATATATAGAAGGAAATGTACAGTTTGTTAGCGTAATGGCAAATTATGCAAAGCTGGATTTTCAAGAGGCAGAGCTTTTAGAGTTTTGCAAAGCTGTATTTGATTATCGAGAGCTTTTAGATAGAAACCGCTTTCCTAATAGCTCTGTACGAGATGCTCTGAAAGCAGCATCGTGCGTGAGACTAGTTCTTTCCGACCAAGCGATGCAAGCCAAACCTGCTTTAGAAGCAGAGACTATGTTAATTACTGATGTCGCAATGCAAGGTTGGGCAGTTGCAACAGCAACAGAAGCTTATCTTTTATTGGAAGATGGGCAGATTGATGAGGCGCAGCAATTGCTTGCTCTTGAAGTTCCAAAATTCAAAAATACTGCTTTGCAGTGGTCAGATTCATTAATAGCTGATGAGAGAAAGCAGCTTAGGACAGCATATCGTTTTACGGCGCCTCATTTTAAGCAACATATCAGTAATGAGCGCGCGGAAAGAATTGTTTACATTTCCTCTACAGATAATTCTTTGTCTCAAGAGCAGATACGGCGGAAGAAAAAGGATGTTGAGTTAGAGTTTGAAATGTCCTATAGTTCCATATTTGATCAGAAATGGACATATCGACAAATTGCTATAGCTGAATACCTGGATGCCAAGAGCGAACTTTTAGCTCGGCTAGAAAGTATACAAGCGTTTGCTGATACATGTGAAAGTAGAGGCGCCAAGAGTAGCCTTGATATTCTTCCAGATGAAAGTGTAGAACCTGGCTTATATAGTTCGATTTTGCATAGTCAAATATAGTCAGACATGGTTTTCTATAATAGATAACTGCCATTTCTTCACAAAACCTTATAGAAGGATTGAAACTTAATTCTTACTTAGAAGGGAGTCACCATTTTGAGTGCATGACCTTCTAAATTTACCTTCCTGGGGGTAACTAACACCTCACTATTCCTTATCCCGAAGGCTTCAGGAAATGCTTTTTTTAGGATGTTGTAACTGCCGTTGACATCGGCATTTATAGCAATACCATTCTGCGAAATATACAAACCTCTTTTTACTCGTTTACCGGATGCTACCCAGTCTACAGGTTTAGAATTATATGTTGGAATAAAATCATTATCTAAAAAGCTTGCCTTGCTGGTGTAGGATTCTTCTTGAATAATTACTTGAATCCCTTTCATAGCAGCTTTATAGGTGAGCAGTTCAATTAATTGTGCATGAGGAATCTGCACAAAATTCTGATTGTTAACTGCTCCTATATTAATACCATTCTTCCAACCCTTGTTTTTTCCCAGCACTAGTTTACTAACTCCTAATTCTGCTAAAAGATTAATTACGTAAGTCGATGCTCTATGCAAATAATCTCTAACTTTGTGGTTTCTATAAGTAGTAAACCTCTTTAAACGTTTTGAACTGTTGTTGCCATTCTCTGAAGTAATTGCCGCGCGCTTTGAATTATAGAACTGGTTTATTGACTTTAACGGTCTACCATTAATGAGAACTGGACTAAAACCAGGCACATTTGAAGTTATAGCCATCAAGTTATTAACACCAAAATCTATTGCTGCAATTGAATTGTTATCGGATTCGGTCACATCAGGGATTTCGTAAACTATTTCTAAAACGTAATGGTCAAGTTTTGGTACAATGCGGGATTGACAGTACTTATTTATTGACCCAAGTTTTACACAAGTTTCAAAGCAGTAATCAATCTCAGATAGCTTGATTAATTCCTGACCTAATTGCTTTTTGGAAGTAGCCTGAGAAGTGAAAATTACACAATATCTACCATATGAATCTAAATATCCAGGTATGTTTGGTCTACCTGTAAATTTCGAGTCATCTAAACTATATTCCAAACTGGCAGCTTTAAATGATGTCCAGTTCTGTGCGACTAGTTTTAGAACTTGCTGAGATACCTTTGCAGGAAGTGCTTTGTATTCCGAAGAATCTTTCATGATCTGGTACAACCTATTGTATTGAGGAACAGAACTTTGTCCCCAAGAAAAGAAAGCTTGTCTCATGATATAGGTTGCAGCATTGTACAAATTCTTGGATGCAAAACACATCTCATCAATTTGTTTATAGACTTGATGGTTTGATTTTATTACTCTCCTTTCTACTAACTGCATATTCTTTAAATCACCTGTTTAAAGTATCGACCTATTATTAATCTACCAACAAATCAAAATCTTTTTATATTTGTGATTATATTGTTACATATCTTAACTATGAACTTAATAGCTTTCGCTCACAATAAGGGGACGCATTCAATCGGTAAAAATTGGACAACCTTCAAGCCCAACCCCTCGTGATTCCCAATATCTCTATAATAAGGTTGTCCAATTTTTCCAGTATTTATTCCACGGGAGTGGTTGCTTCCGTTGAGTCTTGTAAGCGTAAACTTTTGGCATTATAGTTTGTTTCAATAAAGCTTTCATCCACAATTACTGCACCGACACGCGCGGGAAGTTGCAATTGGTTGGAGGGAAATTAGGCTGTTTACTCCTTAATGCGGGCAAAGTTACGGAAGCTATGTGCTATGCTTACACAGAAAAACGGAGCGTACTTTGTGCAGATAGTTTTATAGTTTGTAATATTATACTATACCAGACTATTTTAGCCTATATAATGAGTAAAGTTTTATCATACTTTACCTGCAAGCTAAGAAAAATATAAACTCATCTTTATAAGTAAAAATTATTACCGCCTAAATAAGCTAGTAGCGAATTCAACAATTATTAGTCCATTTATAATGGACTTACGCTATTAGCCTTGGAATTTGATTCCAAGGCGGGTATGAATTGTTTGAATAAATCTCGATACATTATTGATTAATAATTGCATCAAATTATACATGGTTTAGCATAAGTACCCTTGAGAAACATGATCATTGATAGATTAACTAGATCATCAAGGGGGGTTATGATCATATTCTTGAGTTAAGATAAGGTTTCAATTCGCTATGAGTCATAATCTCAGGCGCCTATCCTTCATTGAAGTAAGATTACAGGAACTGCCCATGCAGTCGTTTGAACCAGGTTTTATCGAGCGCCAACCAATTACTCAAAATATACTGCGAACTATCCGAATCATAGGCGAATACAAAGGAAAGCAGGAATTATTCAACCAGCAATCACCGCAAGTTTTGGAAACACTGCAACAAGCTGCGATTATTCAAAGTACCGAATCATCTAATCGTATTGAAGGTGTTGAAGCTCCCCTCCAACGTATTAAGGCATTAATCGCGCAGAAGACAACACCGCAAAACCGCTCTGAGCAGGAGATTGCTGGATATCGAGATGTTCTCAATACTATCCACGCTAGCTACGAGCATATGCCTTTTAATACAAGCTTGGTGCTACAGCTACACAGAGATTTATATCAGTTTCTGCCAAGTGGTGGTGGTAAGTGGAAATCTTCTAATAACAACATTACTGAAACTCGACCAGATGGTTCAACTGTTGTACGTTTTGAAACAGTTACAGCTTTTTTGACACCTGGCGCCATGACCCAGTTACACGAACGCTTCAACTATATGATGCAAGCAGATCAAGTTGAGCAGTTACTTTTAATTCCTAGCTATGTTCTAGATTTTCTCTGCATTCATCCGTTTCGAGATGGCAATGGTCGCATGGCTCGTTTGTTAACTTTGCTGTTACTGTATCAAGCAGGTTATGAAGTCGGTCGCTATATCAGCTTGGAAAAAATTATTGAGCGCAGTAAGGAAAGCTACTACGACACTTTATATCAGTCTTCATTAGGTTGGCATGAGGGACAGCATACTCTACTGCCTTGGTGGGAATATTTTCTTGGTGTTATTTTAAAAGCTTACCGGGATTTTGAGCAACGGGTTGGTTTGCTGACATCAAGTAAAGGAGCAAAACGGGAGGTAGTGTTTGATGTAGTTGAAAGATTACCAAATCAATTTCAATATATAGATGTTGAGCGCGCGTGTCCTGGTGTTAGCCGTCCTACAATAAACCGCGCTCTGGCAGAGCTTCGCCGCTTAGGCAAAATTCGCTGCATTAAGTCAGGTCGAGATGCAATTTGGCAAAAAACATGATCAATGAGAGATTAACTAGATCATCAAGGGGGTTTATGATCATGTTATGTGTTTGATAAATAATATTTTTATACTAGTGAGCAGATGAGTCAAAGTTTCGGCAGGCGCCTGCTTATGATTAGGCGTGATTTGGGAAGAAACATGATCAATGAGAGATTAACTTGATCATCAAGGGTAGTTGTGATCATATTCTTTGTTGTGAAAATCTTGAAGATGCTTTAAGAGGTTAGGACGAATTATCAGTTATCTTTATAGTTCAAAAAACTATCTCAGCTTTAGCCAAGCAAATACGTCATCTGCACAAATTGTAAAATTTATACTTGGTAACACAGGTAAAATATCTTTAAGAGTTAACACACTAGGTAAAGTATCTGGTTGATAAACAATGATAGAACGTTCGCTTGGGTCAACCAACCATCCAAGTAGCGAGCCATTTCTTATACAATATAAAATATTTCCTGTCACCTTAGTTTGACTTTGGTCTGGTGAAAGAATTTCAATTACCCAATCTGGAGCAAAATCGATACCAGTACTAATAATATTGCCATTTTCATCAACTGGTAGTTTGTCTGTAGCAACTACCGAAACATCAGGAACAACCGAACGATTACCAAATGTACAGCGTAATTCTGGAAAAGCCTCATAACTGCTAGCTGTTGCATCAATACCTGCAATTAAACGTTTCTGTAAAAGGCTATGCTTGCCTCCACCCATTGGTTTTTGAGATATACTAGTGTTTGTGTACTCCCATGCGGGCGATTCGTCAATGTAAGGAAGTTGTAGAAATTCTTCTAAAGTGGTTTTTGGAATTGAAATAGTCTCCATAAACACCTTTTTTACATTTTTTGTTATGTGCATTATGCCACAGTAATATTTTATCTTAATTAAATAAGTTATGTCTGATATGTAAATTTGCTGCATATGGACACTTCCAGGCGCCATCAGGGATAAGTGGTAATTTTTACTTAACTTTAGCGTAATCCCAAGTTATTCGTCTGTAGAATAACAGAGACTAAAAAATACATATTGCTATGAATTTGGATTTTACAAGATTTTTTCAGGCTTGTAACCCTAGTAAGACGCTTGTCATGGGCAATGCAGAGGATAGACAGTATTATATTGATTTTTCCAGAGTCAGAGGCGCCAGAATTATTGAAGAGTTAGGACGAACTATCACTCGTCTTTCACCCGACCAACCTACTTGTCAACTATTTACTGGACACATTGGTTGTGGTAAATCTACTGAATTGCTAAAACTGAAAGCTGAGTTAGAGCAACAAGGATTTCATGTTGTCTATTTTGAATCTAGTCAAAGTCTTGACATGGCTGATGTTGATGTCACGGATATATTACTGGCTATTGCGCGCGAAGTTAGTCAAAGTCTGGAAGCGATTAAAATCAATTTAAAACCAGGATACTTTAAAACTTTATTCACAGAAATAAGTAATTTTTTACTAACTCCGGTAGAAGTTTCTGAAATTCAACTCTCTGCTGGTATTGCAAGTATTACGACTCGCACTAAAGATAGTCCTAAACTCAGAAACCAGCTTCGACAATATTTAGAACCTCGCACGAACGGTATTATCGAATCTATAAATAACGAATTATTCAAACCCGCACAAGATTTACTTAAAAAGATTGGCAAGAAGGGACTTGTAGTAATAGTAGACAACCTTGACCGGGTTGATAACTCGATTAAACCATCAGGTTACTACCAGCCTGAGTACTTATTTGTGGAACGTGGCGAACAGTTGAACCAGTTAAATTGTCATGTTGTTTATACAATACCCTTAGTACTAATCTTTTCTAATGTACTGGGAAGACTAACTAATCGTTTTGGTGTAGACCCCAAAGTATTGCCGATGGTACCTGTGCTACAGCGTGATGGTTCGGAATGTTATGAGGGAATTTTAAGATTACAACAATTAGTAATGGCGCGCGCGTTTCCTGGTATAGATTGGGGGATAAGTCAAAATTACATTATCGAAGTGTTTGATAGTCCTGACACTTTAAAGCAACTGTGTTTAGCAAGTGGTGGTCATGTCAGAAATTTATTAATGCTACTTTATCGTTGTTTACAGCGTGAAGACCCACCTATATCGAGCGAATGTTTGGATAGTGTAATTCGTCAGCGTCGCAATGAGTTAAGTTTGGCTATTAGTTTGCAAGAATGGGATTGGTTACGTGAAGTTGCTCAACACAAAGATTTACGTGGTCAAGATGGATATCAAGTTTTGATTCGCAATATGTTTGTATTTGAGTACCGCGATTATGATGGTTCTTGGTTTGATGTGAATCCAATTTTAGCGGAAGCAAAAGAATTAGTTTTTGGATGATGAACCACAAAGGACACAAAGGACACAAAGGAAGAAAAGAAGAGATTTCATTCTTTTCTTTGTGACCTTTGTGACGAGCGTGGTTATTTTGTTTACAGTTCTGTATTTATGAATAATATATATCAACCTGAAGATATCGGCGCCGAAAACGAAAAATCATTAAAAACTCTAGCGAGAACTATTAGACTTTCTCAGGGTCAGTTTTCTCTGGTTCTACTACGCTGTAATTATAGCGAGTTACAGCAGCGTATGACCGCGCGCTTACACCAAATATCACCTATCAATATCAGTGAATTGTCTCTTCAACCTTCTGTAAAAACTCTTTACACAACTATTTTAGAAGATATTGGAGACGAGGCGCCTTCTGCGTTGATGGTATCTGGGTTAAATAGCGTGGAAGACTTGGATAATCTTTTAACTTCTGCAAACCAAGTTCGAGAAGAGTTTAGAAAGAGTTTTGCATTTCCTTTACTTGTTTGGGTAGATGACCTAGTTCTACAAAAGTTTATTAAACTGGCAACTGATTTAGAAAATTGGGCAACGGTAATTCAATTTAATAGTACGACATCAGAGTTAGTTACTTTACTACGCGATACTACAGATGATATGTTTGCTGGTAATATCCCTAATATACAAACTTGCTGCGAAATAGAGTCAGCACGGCAAGATTTACAAAGGCGCCGCTCATTAGTTGAAGGGGCAGATGAAGCTAGTTTACAATTTATCTTGGGTTATCGTGCGTATTTGCATGAACAAATGGATACTTGCTTAGAGTTTTATAACCAGAGTTTAAGTTATTGGGAGGAAACTCATTACTTAGAACGACAAGGTATTTTACAGGTATGTATTGCTAGCTCTTACGAACTCAAAGCTGAAAAAAATCAATTAGATTATATTAAATATATTGATGAAAGTAGAAATCATCTTCAAAACGCTCTTAATTGTTTTGAACAAGCGCAACGTCTCGATTTAGTAGTTAAGTATATTACTAAATTAGGTGATGTATTGCGAAGCTTACAAGCATGGGATGATTTAGAGTCTCTTGCTCAAAAAGCTTTGGTATTACATCAGGAACATGGGACTTCAATGCAAATTGCTAGAAACTATGGCTTTTTAGCTGAGGTCGCGCTCGCAAAGTTACAATGGAAGGATGCAATTTCATTAGCTGGACAAGCTTTAAAAGCATTATCTGGAAAAGATAACGATTCGTATTACCGTAGCTTGTATAAATTTATTATTGCGCGCGCTCAACAAAATTTAGGTAATATTGTAGAAGCTATTAAGCATTTAGAAAAAATCCGTGCTGTTAACAAACCCGAATATAACCCTCAGCTATATATATCTATTTTAGAAACATTACGCGCGCTTTATTTTGAAGAAGGTAATTATTTAGAAGCTTTCCGAATTAAGCAAGAACAAATCGCTATTGAACATCAGTATAGCTTAAGAGCATTTATCGGTGCCACTTATTTACATCCTAAACGACATTGTACTACTAAAAAGCAACAGGCAATAGTAGCACAAGAGATTGCTGCTGCTGGTCGGCAAAAAGATGTTGATAATTTAATTGAACGAATTAGTCGCAATGACCATAAACTAACTATCATTCACGGTCAGTCGGGGGTAGGCAAAAGTTCCATACTCAAGGCAGGATTAATACCTGCACTCAAACAAAAATCTATTGGGGAACGAGATGTTTTACCAATTGTAGTCAGAGTTTATACTGACTGGATAGGAAATTTATGTAACCATTTTTCAGATGATATAGATAATAGCATTGAAGCGATTACTGAGCAGTTACACAAAAACGCGGATAATAATTTGCTCACGGTTTTGATATTTGACCAGTTTGAAGAATTTTTCTTCGTCTACAATAATAAGAAGCAACGACAAAGTTTTTATGAGTTTATCGGCACCTGTTTAGATATTAATTTTGTTAAAATTATTTTTTCGTTGCGCGAAGATTATTTACATTACTTATTGGATTTAAATCGCACTATTAACCTTGGCGCCATCAACAATAATATTCTCGATAAGAATATTCGTTACCATTTAGGTAGATTTTCACCGGAAGAAGCAAAGGCTGTTGTTGAAAGTTTGACAGAACAAGCTAAATTATATCTAGAAGCGCAGTTAATCGATGAGTTAGTCAAAGATTTAGCATGTGAATACGATGAAGTTAGTCCAATTGAACTACAAATAGTTGGCGCCCAACTGCAAGCAGAAAAAATTACCACTCTAGAACAGTATCGTCAGCTTGGAACTAAAAATAAACTCGTTGAACGGTTTTTAGAACAAGTTATTAAAGATTGTGGTACAGACAATGAACGCTGCGCCAAATTAATACTATACATGCTTACTAATGACAATGGTACTCGTCCTTTAAAAACACGTAGCGAACTAGAAGCAGATTTAAAAACGTTTGATTTAATCTCAGATATTGAAATCGATTTAGTTTTAGAAGTTTTAGTTGGTTCTGGGTTAGTTTTGGAAGTTCGCGAAATCCCCGCTAACCGTTATCAACTAGTACATGATTACCTTGTGCGTTTTATTCGTCAACAGCAGGCGCCTGAGCTTTTAGCAGCACTTACAGCAGCAAGAGAAAAGCAAAAACTCACCGAAGAACAATTAATTCAAGCACTAAAGGAAAAAGAAAAAGCTTTATTTAAAGAACAACAAGAACGTAGACGTGCAGAAATTGCGGAAATAGAAGCGCTTGTATCGTTATCGCAAGCTTTATTCGTGACTCATGACCAGTTAGGCGCCTTAGTTGCCAGTCTGAAAGCAGGTATACAGATACAACAAATCGATGTACCATCATCTACTAAAAAGCGCACAGTTGATAGAATTCGCCAAGTTATTACAGAAGTTCAAGAACGGAACCGTTTGGAAGGTCATAGTAACTGGGTGACAAACGTAAGTTTGAGCAATAATGGTAGAACAATTGCAACTGCAAGCGCTAACCGTAATATTATGGTTTGGAACTTAGATGGTACTTTACTCAATATTTTACAAGGACATGGAGATATAGTTTGGAGCGTTTGCTTTAGTCCAAATGGTAATAAAATTGCCTCAGCAAGTGCCGACAACACCGTTAAAGTTTGGAGTGTAGACGGTACTTTACTGTATACGCTTAAAGGACACACCGACCAAGTTTTTGGTGTTTGCTTTAGTCCCAGTGGTAACGTTATTGTCTCTGCTAGCGCAGATAAAACTATCAAATTTTGGAGTATCAAAGGCACTTTACTACAAACTCTTCACGGACATACAGACCAAGTTTTTAGCGTTTGCTTTAGTCCAGATGCCTCAATGGTAGCTTCTGCTGGCGCCGATAAAACCATTAGACTTTGGAGTACAGAAGATATAAATACGAAACTAATTAAAACCCTAACAGGACACACTTGTAGCGTCAACAGCGTTGTCTTCAGTCCTGACCGTAAAACAATTATATCAGCAGGCGCCGACCATACAATTAGATTGTGGAGTAAATCAGGTAACTTGCTCAAAACTCTTCACGGACATACCGCAAGCGTAAATAGCGTAAGTGTTAGTCCAGACGGTAAAATTGTCTCAGGTAGCTCAGACTATACCGTTAAACTATGGAGCAAAAACGGTCAACTACTAAAATCCTTGCAAGGTCATAACGGAGAAGTCAACGGAGTTTGTTTTAACTCCGACCGTAACCTTATTATCTCCGCAAGCGCCGACCGTACCGCAAGAATTTGGAGCGCAAAACCTCCAAAACCAAAATCATTAGAACTAGATGAACTAGTAGCATGTGGTCGTGACTGGACGCGCGATTATTTAACTACTAATCCTAATGTAAGACAAACCGATTATATCTTGTAGCATAGGTGTCCCGCCTGTGCATTCAAAATATTTTTTACCACAGAGACTTCTAGTACACAGAGGAGAGAGTCAAAGAGTTGGCGCTAACTTTCCCAAATAAATGAAATAGACTATTAGCGCTATCCAAATGCGCGTAGCTGGGATGAGTTTTTCTGATTTTCAAAGTAACGAGACAATCGTAAAAGCTGTTTTCTACGACTTTTTAATTATTGGCGAAGCCGCAATAAATATCCCTTCTGAAATTCAACAGCGCTACCCAAATATCCCTTGGCGTGTTATAGGCGATATGAGGAATGTTATGGCTCATAAGTATTTTCAAGTTAATCTTAGAATTTTTGAAGTAGGATTCAAAATAATATTGCTGAATTCAATCTACAGCTACAAGATTTAATTGAGCGTGAAGCATCTAGAGAGGATTAGTTAAATTAAATTTTATTGCAGGGTGCATTGGCTATAAATCATATTACAATGAAAGAAATATTACATAAAGAGCAATAATAGTGAGTACACTTCCATACAAGCAACAAAAACTAATTGAGGCTATTCAAACCCTCTCTGAGGAAGCAATCGAGGAGTTAACGGATTTCGTTGCTTACTTACAGTACAAAACAACAAACTCCCAAACATCGCAAGATTCTATCCATCCGCTTAACCCCAACAAAGTTTACGAAGTTTGGACACCAATTGAGGCACCTGAAGCCGCAAAAACATTAATGAGTCTCCTTGCTACTGAAGAAAAGACGGGCAATGACTAAAAAAAGACGTTTTTCATTTCAGCAGCATGAACTACCTTATATATCACTGATGCTGACTTATCAAACAACTTCTTTACAAGTAGAGGCTATGCTTGATTCTGGCTCGACAATAAATGTCTTACCCTACGATATTGGACAACGATTAGGAGCCACTTGGGAAAATCAGACAACTACTGTTCAATTGGCGGGAAATTTGCGAGCGGTTGAAGCACGGGGTATATTGTTGAAAGCAACAATTGATGGATTTTTGCCTGTTAGTCTAGCCTTCGCTTGGGCAAAATCTTCCAATGTTCCCCTGATTCTTGGACACGCAAATTTCTTTATGGAATTTGACGTTTGTTTTTATCGCGCGGATAATGCCTTTGAGATCAGCTCCCGTAATCAAGATTAGAAAAAGCTTTGAGCCTAGTTAATACTGCCAACGTAACTGGGCATTTTTGTAAATGTATAATTCTTAAATATCAATGTAACTTTTAAATCTTCGTAATCTAAAATTATGTAATGATTTTCATAAATACTTTATGTGTAAAAAAAACTAAGCGCTATAATAAAACTTAAGTATTTATACGATTAGTTGTGAAGATGAAAATTAACTTTAGTGATTACTTTGCAAATTATAATAAGCTTTATCATGCCAAGTCAGGATCAAATAAAATTTTTGGAAATGATATAGATGAACGAAAAGGAATGAGCAACCAGGAATTATTAGATCAAAATGTTGGGTTCGCTGTTGCGTAACCCAACCTACGTCTTCTCTCTGTGGACTCTGTGTCTCTGTGGTGAATTAAACAAGACTTCAAGGGGAAAACGAAAAATATGTCAAATAAGTAGATTTGTATAACTCGCGAAAGAGTAAAATTCTCTACATGCTTCTTAACATCGGGGAATATACCCTTATTTTTTACTACTTAACGATGGAAGCATACGATGTTGTAATTATCGGCGCCGGACATAATGCATTAGTATGCGCCGCCTATCTTCTCAAAGCTGGGTACAGCGTCCTACTGCTTGAAGCGCGCTCTATTCCCGGAGGAGGCGCCACAACTGAAGAACTTTTACCTAAAGAAGCGCCTGGTTTTAAATTTAACCCTTGTGCGATTAATCACTTATTTATTTTCTTAGGGCCTGTCATTGAAGAGTTAGAGTTAGGCAAATACGGTTTAGAATATCTAACTTGTGACCCTGTAGTATTCTGCCCACATCCAGATGGAAAGTATTTTTTAGCACATAAATCGGTAGAAAAAACATGTGCAGAAATTGCTCGCTTTAGTGAGGATGATGCTAAAGGCTATGCAGAATATATGGAATTTTGGCAGCGTTTTATCAAAGCTGTGACACCGTTTTTCAATGCGGCGCCAAAATCGATACTGGATATTGTAGGTAGCTATGGGTTGACACACCTGCAAGATTTTTTGTCTATTTTAGGCGGTCCAGATACTACGCTTGATTTAGTTCGTACTTTGTTGAGCAGTCCTATGGATAATATCAACGAGTATTTTGACTCCGAATTTGTCAAAGCACCATTAACACGACTTTCAGCAGAACTAAGTTCTCCTCCTTCACAAAAAGCTATGTCGTTTGGTGCGATGATGATGGCACTGCGACATTATCCTGGTATGGCACGTCCGCGCGGTGGTACAGGCGCCTTGACGAAAGCATTAGTAAATTGCGTTACTAGTTTGGGCGGAGTTATTCTCACTGACCAGAGAGTTGAGAATGTATTGATAGATGATGGTAAAGCTGTCGGTGTGCGGGTGAGTAACGGCAAGGAATATCGTGCAAATAAAGGTGTAATTTCAAGTATTGATGCAAAGCGGTTGTTTTTACAGCTGGTGGATAAGGGCGATGTTGATAGTGCAGATGCGAATTTGCGAAAAAGGTTGGAGCGACGGATTATAAATAATAATGAGAGTATTTTAAAGATAGATTGCGCGCTATCTGAACCTTTACGGTTTGAACATCACCAGCATCGGGACGAGTATTTAATTGGTTCTATATTAATTGCTGATTCGATGAACCATGTCGAACAAGCTCACAGTGAGATTACTTTAGGTAAAATACCTGATGAAAATCCGTCTATGTATTTAGTTATGCCTACAGGACTTGACGCTTCGATGGCGCCACCTGGTAAGCATACTTTATGGATTGAATTTTTTGCTCCATATCAAATATCAGGTGCTGAGGGTACGGGGTTAAAAGGTACTGGTTGGACGGATGAGTTGAAGAATAAGGTCGCTGATAAAGTACTAAATAAACTTGCAGAATATTCGCCTAATCTTAAACGCTCAGTTATTGCGCGTCACGTTGAAAGTCCAGCAGAGTTGGCGCAAAGGTTGGGGACTTACGGTGGCAACTACTATCATATTGATATGACGCTTGAACAAATGTTGTGCTTCCGTCCGTTACCGGAAATCGCAAATTACAAAACCCCTATTGAAAATTTGTACTTGACGGGTGCCGGAACGCATCCGGGTGGTTCGATATCTGGACTGCCAGGACGTAACTGCGCGCAAATGTTTTTGCAAAAGCATCAACCTATTACTCAAACTTTGAAAAAAACTACGGAGTCGATAAAGTCTACTATGGAAGCTGTGCTTGGAATGAAAGGGGAATAAGTTAGGCACTTACTTAAGCAGTCGATGGTGCGTGAAAGCAGTTTAATTGTTCGTTAAAGTACTTGACTGTAATAGCTTTCACGCACCCAACCCAATTTTTTTTTGGCGCCGATTAAGCTTAAGTAAGCAACATTCCACCCTACCTATTTCTTTCTTTGTGAATATTTTAGGTCATCCTTGATACTGATGAAAGGCATTATAAAAGTTGATGGAATATAATATAGCGTAGCTAGTGTTTTAAATTATGACTAAGCGGGTTTTAATTCTCGGTGGACGAGGAAGGATTGGCAGTAGTGTTGCACGGGATATCGTTACTCATACACAGGCGTCCGTTACTATTACTGGACGTACTCCTGCAACCAACAAGAATGATGACCGCTTCCAGTTTTTAGAATTAGACTTGGCTCTTGATGATAAGTTACGTGCGGCTATATCCAATTCAGACCTTGTAGTTCATTGTGCAGGGCCATTCCATTATCGCGATGCTAAGGTTATTAAATACTGTATTGAATATGGTGTAAATTATCTCGATGTTAGCGACCATCGTTCTTTCACTATTAAAGCCTTAAAATATCACAAAGATGCTGTAGCGGCAGGTGTTACGGCGATTGTCAATACTGGTATTTTTCCTGGTATATCCAACAGTATGGTACGCCATAATGTTGAACAATTTGATACAGCCGAGACGATTCACCTTAGTTATTTAGTTGCTGGTTCGGGTGGCGCCGGTATAACTGTAATGCGAACCACTTTTCTAGGTTTACAAAATCCCTTCGATGCTTGGATTGATGGACAATGGCAGGTTGTTAAACCTTATACTGAGCGTGAAACTGTAGATTTTCCTAAACCATATGGACGCAGTGGTGTATATTGGTTCGATATGCCTGAAACTTTTACTCTACCTAAAGCTTTTCCAACAATAAAAAATGTAGTAACCAAGTTTGGTTCTGTTCCTGACTTTTATAACCGCTTGACTTGGATAGCTGCGAATGTTTTCCCGAAGTCGTGGATACAAAGTAAGTTTGGCGTTGAGTTTTTATCGAATGTTAGCCACAAGATGACTGATGTTACCGACCGATTTAGCGGTATTGGTGTCGCAGTGCGTTCTGAAGTTACTGGTATAAAAAACGGAGAAACTGCTACTTATTGTTCTACTTTAGTCCATAACAACACCGCAACCGCATCCGGCGCCGGGACTGGTAGCATTGCTCAGTTACTGCTTGAAGGATTTAGCAAACCTGGTGTCCATCCAGTTGAAGAAGCATTACCAACAAATTTGTTTGAACTTGCGATGCATAGTCGAGAAATCAAGATTGATTATAAGTGGCTGTAGTAACACGTACAGATAAATAGATAATGATAATCTAATTCAAGAATTTAATTATCTTCATAAAAGTACATGTAAAATGTAACGTTACTTATCTAGGAGCTTAAGAAAACCTGAAGCTGTTCGTTTGGCAACGAATTTCACGCTATAAGTATACTTAATGATAAAAAACTTTATAAGTTTGTTATATAGCAAGAGCCTAGTGGTAAATAACTGCGTAAATCCTGAGTGAAATTGTCCACTACACAGGTTGTTTACAGTAAATAGCCTTTTGTGAAAGTGAAAGTAAGTTATTGAAATGCAACAACTGGATAAGTCATTAGAGCCATTCGAACAGTATTGATAATTTGTACTGTTGAGAATGCCTCATTTGTTCTGTGAATATTGCAGGCTATAAGTTTTACATCTTATTTCGTCTGAATTACGTAGAGTTAAGTTAAAGTTAACGAATTTCGTTGTTTGTCGCTTATTTATTATACTATGCAGGGTAAATGCTGTACTGATTTTAAAACTGTAACAAATAGTAATTCGGATTATAAGTCATGTTTACATCCATCCGAATTGCTAGTTTTAGTTGTTGACAGTAATATCGATAATTTGGAGTTAACATCAAGGCTAATTAGTTATTATGGCTTTCAAGTTATGACAGCCACAAATAGTCAAACGGCTTTGGAGATTTTTCAAGAATACCAGCCAGCAATGGTATTAGTAGAACTTATGCTACCTGATGTTGATGGTCTTGATTTTGGTAGATGTGTAAGAGCGAGCGCTAATTCGGCGCCGATAATTGCTTTGACTAGTTTGCCGAGTCATTTATTTTACGAACAAACTTTAAGGGCTGGTTTTAATGGTTATATTGAAAAACCGTTTGAGTTTGAAACTCTGGAGCATGTACTTACTCGTTGTTTGAATTTACCACCTTCTCTTTCTTAACTTTAGGTATAGATTCGGGGTCACGAATTGATGGGATGTCGCTCAAAACGGCGATAATACCAGAGACATCTTTTTTTAAATCGGTATTTATTAGCATTGTTACCACACCAGTTCCAAGTATTTCTTCGAGTAATACTTGTAGGAGAGGTTTCATTTGCATATCAAGTTGATTTCTGAGTTCATAAGCAAAGTCAGGATGTTTACTTTCTAATAATAAACGTTCAGATGGAATGGTAACTTTTTCAAGAACTATTGCTAGTTTTTCGTCAAAGAACTGACATGTTATTCTTTCAGGACGGCGCCCAAGTTTTTCATGATAAAAAGCTTGTAACTTTTGCGAGAGATTTCTTTCAAGTTGTCCGCGCGTTATATCTGATGCAGCCATATAATTCAACAAACTATTTAATAAACTCGAATTATTTAACGAGGGTGTTAACAGTGCTTCCCCATAATGCTATTTTAATTTACTCGAATTCATCTACCGTAGCGGGCATTTCTTTTTTGGGCTTCTTAGCAGCAACATCGCGTTCGTACCAGTTCATTAACGGTGTAGAGCTTACACCATGCACGATTACAGAAATCACAATCACAGTGTAAGTTATCCAAGCAATTTGCTCGCCTAATTCATCCTTTAGACCGTTGCCAAAAGCGTAAGCAAGGTAATATAACGAACCGACACCGCGAATTCCAAACCACCCTAATAATAACCGCGCGCGTGGATCCATTTTACGTCTACTTGAATCAGAGGAACGTATACCAATAGTGCTAACCCAAGTACCTAACGGTCGTATTACTAAAAATAGTAGCACTGTAACTATCAACGATTGGAAGGCATAATTAACCATTGGTTTTACTAACAATATTGTCCCCAATATTAGAATAGTACCAACCTCTAATAACTTTTCGATACGCTCAACAAACTCTAATTGTTGTATTGGTTTCTCAGGATTTCTATAACTGCGTTGAACTACTAATCCGGCAACGAAGACAGCTAAAAAACCATATCCATTTACAATTTCTGTTAAAGAGTAAGTTATTAAAATTGTCGCTAATGCAACAAAATCTTCCATCATATTATCGACGGGACGGATGCGTTGTACTTTACGGTCAACCCAAACAATAGCTTTAGCAACAATTATGCCCATGACAATACCTGCTAATATTGCCCAGATCAAATCAACGGCAACCCACTGTTTTAACCAATTGTTCCAATTGTTATCTTTAAGTGCGTGAATAGCAAAATAAACGAACGGAAAAGCTAAAGCATCGTTTAGACCACCTTCTGATGTCAAGCCAAAACGTAATTCATCTTTATCTTTAACATCTGTTAGCTGTACCTCAGATGCTAGTACTGGGTCTGTTGGCGCCAAAATTCCTCCCAGTAGTATAGCTCCTGCCCAATCCATACCCAAAATATACTTACCAACTAAAGCAATCGCAAAAATCGAAATTGGCATCAATAAAGCAATTAACCTGATGGTAATATTCCATGTTCGCAGTCCTAGCGGACGAACAATTTTCAAGCCACAGCTAAAAACAGAAATAATTACAACCAATTCAGTTACTTTTTCTAACAATTGAGCATTGAATGTTCCTGTACTACGTAAATTAATCAGTCCAAAGGCGTATGGACCAAGAATAATACCCACCACCAGATAGATCAGAGCAAATGAAAGTGGTAGTCGCGAAATCCACCCAGAACCTAATGTTACCGTTAATAGCAGCAATCCAATTACCAGCAGGTCAAGGATATAAATATCAATCATAAGGAAAAGGGGTAAGGTTAATAATTAATAATTTTTGTGATTATGTAATTATTTAAACCGCTATTCTAATCGCTATGAGGTAGGAATTTTATTACCTAGCGGTAGATTTTTGGCAACGGATGTTACGGATGTAACAGATTTTATGCATAATTTGTAAATATAACTGGTAATCAATTTGACAAAGATTTGAAATGAATTGCATCAATTACCCGTTACATTCACTGTCGAGACAAACGTAATTACGTTACGTGTGTGAAGCTAATTGGTTTTACCCCTTATCCATATAGTTAGCAAGATATGCTAAGTTGAAATAATCAAGAATTAAAAGCAAGAAATAACTTTTAGAAACGCGCTTTTTGTACGTCGATTAGTTTTTCTGGCTTGCGTTTATCCTGACCTAGGTTTTAAGTGTCGGGATAATTAATCTGCATTGATTATCTCTGGTTATGGCATAGATAAATATCAATGATAATTTTACTTGTATCTAATTGATATTTAATCAAACCAAATAAATGGATACATAGTTTACTTAAGCTTTTTGATTTGTAATGTGGTTATACACATCACAAGTTACAAGTAAGTCAATCGGTGCATTCAAGGAGCAGCGTATGAGTCGTTTGTTGTACGAAAGTTCAGTCTCGTATAAAGGTTATCTCATTATTCCTTTTATTTTCAATCAAGTAGAGGGTAATGATATATACTCGTATAAAGTTTTAGCAGAAATTGGATATCGAAGTCGTTTCCACAAAGCTGATAACCCTGCTAAATCTTATGGTGCTAGTACTAGTAATATCGTTGATATTGCTTGTTCACATCTTGACAAATATTCAGATTTCACCAGTAGAGTAGATGTGTTCAAACGTCGTTACACTTTTCGTCACAACTTAATAATTATTTTCAATGAAGCCAATAAATATTTCTATGACCACTATCCCCCAGAAACTTTAAACAACATTGCGGCGCCGAAAGTCTTCCAATCTGAAATTGACTGCATTAGTTGGATAAAGCAGGGGATGGATGGGTTGCATGTGCGACGACAAGTTAGGTAAGCTATCTGAATAGACTATTTTTGTGCTTTTTAATACTTTCGTGCTGCGATGAGAAACCCTGTTTCTGATGAAAGATTTTGCTCAAAAAGCTTAATCTTTCGTAAAGAAACCGGGTTTCTTTGAGTTTTTGTGGAACGCGATACATAGGTCTGGCGGCTACTGGAAATTTTGGCTACAATAAGCCATGTATTTCCGCGCGTTTTAACGCTTATTAATTTTTGTGAAAAAATTTCACATATATTATCTTTGAATCAAGTTGAGAAACTTGATTGCTATATAGTAGTATACAAATATTTATCTATTTATCTGAACGGGGAATAAGTAGCTGTGCAACATGATTTAAAAGGTTTAGAGATAAGTCAAAAAGAATTGCAGCAATTAACAAATTTACCAGTAAATGAAGAACTTGTACTTGTCGTTAACAAATTTAAACAAGTCGTAAATAAATTTTTTGAGAGAGCTAGAGGTCCCGAAGCTGCTACTGCATATTTTCTTGGAATCTCCTCGGTTGTGTTTAGTTATTTAATTTTGGGTGCCTTGGGTAGTTTACTTATGCCTTGGTTGCCTGTACCATCTGGAATTTTAGCGATATTATTGTTAGGAATTAGCGGTGCATCTGCTCAATACATTTTATATTTTATTTGGAAACAAAGAAATAAAATAGTACAAGCTAATATTACTCCTTCTTTAAAAATATTATTAAGCGATGTTGAGAGATATAATAATGTTATTAAAGCTATACATATTAATGACGAAATTGAGGCTGCGGGCAATGTTAATGTCGGTATTAAGGAGAGAAACAAGGTACTTGACGCTTTATCGCTAACGCGCGCGGATTTAATTCGAGCAGTAAAAACAGAAAGAATTTTGCGTGAGAATAAGAATTTTATTATTGGTAATAGCGAGTTGTTTGCTAATAATCTACCAACTTTAAGCGCGCTTCAAGTTAGTGAGCAAGCTACCGAGCATGGAAGGTTGTTAAATGAGGCATTACAGATTGCTTTGGATGTACAGTTAGAAATGAAACGTTTGCAAAGCCAAAGTTAATCTTACTTTAAATATTTGTTTGATGTTGGGTTACGCAAAGCCTCCACCCAACCTACAACTTTAAATATTTGTTTGATATTGGGTTACGTAAAGCCTCCACCCAACCTACATTAGTACATAATGGGTGGTGGATAGATATGGTTGTTTGTCGATGATTTGGAAAGAAATAGCTGGTAATTGGGTTTTATCGGGAGCAACGCAAAAACCCATTGGTATCATTCATTTTCTGGGTGGCGCGTTCGTTGCGACTGCGCCACACCTTACATACCGTTTGCTGTTGGAAGCGTTGGCTGAAAAAGGTTATATCATTGTTGCGACCCCATTTGTCAATACTTTTGACCATGATGCAATTGCACAGCAAGTACTCCTCAATTTTGAGCGCGCGCTTATTCGTCTAGAAGAACGAGGTATGTTGGGCAATGGTTACCTGCCTATATATGGAATTGGGCATAGTATGGGTTGTAAGCTTCATTTACTTATCGGCAGTCGCTTCTCAAAAGTTGAGCGTGCTGGAAATATTTTTATTTCCTTTAATAATTATGCTGCGCGCGATGCTGTTCCTTTAATTGAACAGTTTAATACAGCGTTTACAAATTCAGCCCTTGCTGTGGAATTTGTTCCTTCACCTGCACAGACGAACGACTTAGTTCGTGAATACTATAATATTCGTCGTAACCTGCTAGTCAAATTCACCAACGATACAATTGATCAATCCTCTGGATTAAGCGAAATTTTAAGAGAACGCTTTAACGATATGGTGACGGTGCAAATAATTGCTGGAAATCATCTAACACCTTTAGGTCAAGATGTAAAATGGCAAGCAGGACGTGACTTTAATCCACTGGATGCTTTGGGGCAATGGTTCAAACAAGAAGTATACCGTGACCTTAATCAACTCAAACGTACTATTCTGTTATGGTTGAATCCTCTATCACCACCGGGAATCTAGCTGTGGAGGGTAGTTAGTAGTTAATAGTAGTAAGCGGCTATCTGTTATGTATCAAATCTTGGTAATCGATGATGACCCTGCGGTGCTAATACTCTTGAAACGAATGTTAGCTAGGCAAGGTTATGATGTCGTGGCAGCTAGTAATGGCTCAGAAGGAATTGCAATTGCTAATGCGAATCGACCTGCGTTGATTATTTGTGATTGGATGATGCCAGGATTAAGCGGTATAGATGTTTGTCAGCATATCAAAGCTTCTACCGTATTATCGACGACGTTTTTTATACTACTAACATCCCTCGACTCGGTTGCTGACCGTGTTAAAGGACTTGATGCTGGCGCCGACGATTATTTGTCCAAACCGATTGAACAAAATGAACTTCAAGCAAGGGTGAGGGCTGGTTTGCGACTGCATCAGCTGAGTCGTGATCTACGCGCGCAAAAGCAGAAACTTGAAAATGAACTTACGGAAGCGGCGGAGTATGTTTGTTCGCTGTTACCGTTGCCGATGCATGAACCATTAGATATAAGTTATCGATTTATTCCTTCGCGTCAGCTTGGAGGTGATTGCTTAGATTATTACTGGCTTGACCCTGATTATCTGGCATTATATTTACTAGATGCTGCGGGACATGGACTTAAAGCGACTTTGCCATCAATATCGGTATTGAATTTATTACGTTCACGGGCGCTACAAAACTTGAATTATTACCAACCAAGTGAGGTACTCAAAGCGCTAAACGAAACGTTTCAGATGAGTTATCAGAACGATAAATACTTTACTATTTGGTATGGTGTATATAACCGTAAACGGCGCCAGTTAATGTATTCGAGCGCTGGTCATCCACCCGCAGTATTAATATCCGGTAACAATCTCCACTCTGAAGTCAAATTATTAAGAACTTCAGGAATGCCAATTGGGATGTTTCCGGAAGCAAAATACGTTGATGGGTTTTGCAATATAGCAGAATCCAGTAAGCTATACCTATTTAGCGATGGTGCATATGAAATTACCAAAACTGATGGCAAACTATGGGGTCTGGATGCCTTCATCAAAATGCTTGTTAATTTGCATCATCCAGTTGAAACTCGACTTGATGAGATAATCATACATTTGACGAGTTTAAACGCCAAAGCTGCATTTGATGATGATTTATCTATATTGCAAGCTCGATTTGATTAATTAAGTTCAAGCTTTCGACGCCATTATTGATTTTTTAAATTCTTCTTGATTGGCAAATATCTCGAATACTTTATCCATACTCGTTAATTCAAACAATATCCGAATTTGCTCGTTGATTGAGCATAGTACTAGCTTACTGTTAGCGGCTCTCAGTGTCTTGAACGCAAGAACTAAGGCGCCCAGACCAGAGCTATCCATAAAAGTAACGTTTTTTAGGTCAACTAAAACAATTTTAGTGCCATTTTCGACTAGATCAGCGATTTCCTGGCGAAATGCTTGCGACTTGGTAGCGTCTAAACTTCCACTTGGCTGAAAAATTTTTACTTCTTGGGTCAACATGTTTAGTGAAATTGCTTGTAAAAAATTCTATGAATGACAGTGTTAATGTAAATTAATGATAATTCATTTGAAAAAGGTTGCCAACTTCAAATTTGAATTATTTTTGTATCAATCTAGCTGAAATTGAGCATGAAATCTCAACTCACCCGAATGCACCTTAATCTCATGTTACAATCAGGTGACAAAATTTGTCCTAGAAATACGCTTTCACGTCAAGTGGGCATTGCCACCCTATGATTATTGAGAGAAAATAAGATATAAGTCAAGCTATTTGGCCTTTCAAAATAAAATATTCATACTTAATCATAATCATTATACGAGGATGATACCAATAAATTTTTATGGTATTTATGCTTGCTGCAAATAGTAGATATAAACTATATCTACTATTTACACGCCTGCATAAAGGATTATTTTGAATGTAAGTTAACTTACCAATGAGGTTTTACGACATGGTTAGATGCACCTGATGATCCGGAGACAGACGGATGATGTCTTTGAGCTATTCAGTTTGTATTTTATGGACGCATCACAAGCAAGCAGCTGTAAATCACAAGTACTCACCAAATGTCTTATCCTTTTTGATGCCGCTTATTCCTGATTGGTAAGGATGAGCTTGAAAGAGGTAATAAATTCGCGCCAGACGATACACCTGACTTTTCACCTCTAATAGGATTATTCCCAAGTTTTTTGGGAAACTAACATCTTTTTAGTTTTATTTGAATTTTTTTTTACCGAAATTTAGGCTTCTAGACTGGACTGACTTTTGCACGGGTTAGTAATTTCTCACCTTGGCGATACCCAATATAACGGACTTTGACGTTTTGACCTGGTTGCGCTGTACCATCAAGCAACTGGTGGAACTGCGGGTCATAGGATATTTCTTCTCCGACTGAGGCAATTGCTTCGACTCCCCAGTTTTGTAGTAAGCGTTCAAGTGGTTTCTCTACCAAGGGTAAAATATTGGCTGCGGGTAATTGCGGGTTTTCTCGACATGCGCGCGCTGCTGTCGGCAACTGTACAAATAAAGATTCCAATACCTGTAAGCTTTCTTGCTGAAATTCTTGCTTTAATTTTTCTTTCTGCTGTTCAAACTGCTGCTTTAAAAATAAATACTCATGTTCTAGTTCTGTAATCTTTCTTAATAAATCGTTTTCCGACGTTTTTTGTATAGATTCATGGTCATTAAGTACATTTACTTCTACAGCACTAGCTTCAGAAAAACCTGTAACTAAATCATCTACAGTCACTTTTAAAGCTTCTGAGAGTTTTGCTAGAACTGAGACTCGTATTTCTTTAACTTCACCACGTCGCAACCGCAAAATTTGACGCTCAGAAACACCAGCATTACGTCCTAGCGCTTTCAAGGAAGGAATACCAGCTTGTTTGATTAAGTTTTGCAGATGCGATGTGAAGTCGGACATTTTAATAGGAGTTAGGAGTTAGTAGTTAGGAGTTAAGAGTTAGGAGTATTACTCGGCACTCCTAACTATCTTTATTCTTCCACCTACTAATAACCTGGAAATATCTACCTATAACTGGTATTTTCGGTAGTTATCGTCGTTTTTAAGCATCGGTGACTCTTCCTTGTATCAATCATTGTCTCAATCCGTTTTTACACGAGTAAAAGTTACAATTTGTTCGCTAAACTAATTAAATTAATTTAAGGAATCCCGAAGGAACTGCAACATGGAATCGGAAGAAACAATCGAGGTGAAACGCGGAAAAATAATTTTTAACCAGTATACGTCTTAAGTTTCCTACCTCGGAACCTCTGCATAAATCCATCTGGTTTATGCTAATGGTATAAAGTTTAAAACCTTATACATTAATTCTAGCACAAATATCCGTTTTTAGATATTTTTTTCGAGTTTTAAATTCCGGCAACTACCAGTTTTTACTACCCTTTTAGTTAGCAGTAAACTCCGCAACATCCAAGCGGTTTTTTGGTGAACCTGGAGTAGGTTCGTCGTTAACTTCTTCAATAATTGGGAAAATTGAACGCGCGGTACGCACTACTCTTTATGCTATGTGCATTTTCAGCACACTCGAAGGCGCCTTGCGAACTCGAGCAAGAATTGTTTCTTTACCTAAACGCTGACAAGCTTCGTAACGATGACATCCTGAAAAGCCGTAGTACTGCCCATCGACTTCTAACACGTCTATTGGCTCAAGTTGCCCTATTTCTGCTATCGATGCCATTAAGGATTTTACTTTTTCTTGGTCATTTACACGCGGCAAAGGGCGCCGAATTTGATTTAAGGGTATCTCTTGAACTCTTACCATGATATTTTTACCTACTAACTATGTTTTTGTTCTTATTCATATGTCTTGAGCTTAATCATACTCGTTATGACTTCGTTTTGCAAGCGATTAGCAAAAAAAACTGAACAAAGTTGTAATGTAGTAATTTAGACATTTTATGTTACACAATTACTACAATTAAAATATGAATGCATTGGGTGCGGGCAAGTTTTGGCAAAGCGAAAAAAAGCGGTTTTCTATGAAGAGCATATGCGGGCGTATGTACTACACGACGCTGACTGTGTTTTGCCTGTTGGGATTAACAGGTGCATCAGCGAGTAGTAAAGGTAATACAGATGTTGAGTTGAAGATTGGGATTGTACAGCGGTTTGGTGATAGTACGAAAGATTTGTTACAGCTTGAGCCGACTAAGGGGGATAAGCTGCAATTGAGTTTTCGGACGAGTAGCGGTCAACAGACAGTTAGTACTGATAAACCTGTGCGACTGGAAATTGCGATGGCAAAAGTACCGAAGACTGCTATTGATGAGCGGGTTGTATTGGGGGTTTTCCGAACTTTTGAGACAGCAGAGGATAATGCTTTGAGGTGGCGCCAATTAGGTATTCAGGTTGAGATTGCTCAACCTGACCGTTGGCAGGTATGGGCTTCTCGGAATGTATATAGTACTCCGCTGTTGCGACGGTTGTTACTGGCTAGCTTACAGGCAAGCGGTAGAAAAACTCCTTTTATTGATACTGAATTTATCAACCAGGTACCAACTGTAAGTTGGGCTGTGGGAGACAAGCGCTATAACGCGAATTCGTTATCTATCGATAGTCGAAAAAACTTGATTTTGGTAAACAAGGGCCAGAAACTCGATGAGAAAAATGTCAGTAGTAAACCTGATAACAAAGACAATAAAGAAAAGAAGGATACGATAAATCCAAACAAAGCGCGTTTGTTCCCCGGTACTTTGCGGGTGCAGCCAAATGCTTACGGTACTTATACACTTGTAAATAATGTTCCATTAGAAACATATTTACGTGGAGTAGTACCTTATGAAATCGGTAATAATGCTCCAATGGCTGCACTTGAGGCACAGGCAATTATTGCTCGAACATACGCTTTGCGGAATATACGCAGATTTGCTGCTGATAATTATCAATTATGTGCGGATACGCATTGTCAAGTTTACTTTGGTTTAAAAGGTGTTTCAGCTAGTACCGATAAAGCAATTGCCAGCACCAGAGGAATGGTAGTAACGTATAAAAACGAACTAGTTGATGCATTGTATTCAGCTAGCACAGGTGGTGTTACAGCTTCATTTTCAGATGTATGGAATGGGGACGACCGTTCGTACTTACGACCAATATTAGATGCACCGAATAATATATGGAACCTGACGGGACAATCGTTAAGCCAAGAAAGTAATTTACAAGCGTTTATCAATAAAAAAGAGGGTTTTAACGAAACTGGCTGGGAATTATTTCGTTGGAGACGGGAGTCGCGCGTTGAGGATATAACTAAAGGTTTGCAGAAATTTCTCGCAGTTAAGAAAAGTCCCTTTGCCAAGTTAAAAGAGGTTCGAGAAATGGAAGTAGTCGAGCGTAGTGATAGCGGACGTATTCTGAAATTAGAGATAAAAACCGATATTGGTTCGTTTAACTTGACTAAAGATGAAGTTCGTAGCGCATTTGCGGCGCCGATAAGTACGCTGTTTTACCTGGAGCCACTCAATAAAGGTGAGTCAACATTATGGGGGTATGCTTTTGTTGGTGGGGGAATGGGACATGGAGTTGGATTGAGTCAAGTTGGAGCGCAAAATTTAGCTAAACTTGGTTGGTCAAGTGCTAGAATTCTCCAGTTCTATTACCCAGGTACACAAATTCAAGCTCTGAGCGAAAAAATAAAGCAATAATTCTTATTGAAAAAGGCGCCGATAAAAAAGCAAGCAAAAAAAGGGAAAAATCTTTCCCTTTTATGCTATATATTCTTTTCTACTTAATATTTGCGTTTCTCTACATTCATAACTTGTACAAGTAATTAGAAATGTGAGGCGTTCAAACTTCTACTAGTAGAGTTCTTCTTCTTTGTGGGTTTCGATGGTGCAATCAGAGGTTGGATAAGCAACACAAGTTAGTACATATCCGCCTTCCATTTGGTCATCATCTAAGAAGGATTGGTCAGACTGGTCTACAGTACCAGCAGTAATTTTACCTGCACAGGTAGAGCAGGCACCAGCACGGCAGGAGTAAGGTAAGTCAAGACCAGCTTCTTCAGCAGCGTCTAAAATATAAGTATCATCTGCACAATCAATGGTTTGGGTACCTTCTTCGCCAACAAGTGTTACTTTGTAGGTTGCCATTTGTGTAATCCTCTCTTTTGCAAACAGACCGTATAAATTCGCGCAAAGCAATAGCGCCGACTTATCCTATAAGATCAGCCGTCGTTTTTTATTTACTTCATTCTGATACTACGAGAAAAACAAGACCATGTAACCGGAAATTTGACGCGATTAGTAATGAAATTTAGTTACTTCTTACCGATAAGTTTTAATTATATTTTCGACTGAGGTAAAGTAAAATCATCAAGTAAATTTATACTCAAGTGAAGTGATGAATTTATTAATATTATTGGCGTAGTAGTAATGTATACCTCAGCATATGAGCCAACCGCGCGCGTGAATGTTGGCTTAATTGGTACCGGATACGCAGCGAAACTGCGAGTAGAAGCATTGCAAAAAGATGAAAGAGCAAATTTAGTTGCAGTTGCTGGCAGCGAAGAAGCGCGCACAGAGTCCTTCGCAGCTTCTTATGGAGTTCAGGCAATAAGCTCTTGGCAGCAATTGGTTGAGTCAACAGGTATAGATTTAATCATCATATCTACAATTAACCGTGACCATAGTGCAATTGCTCGCAAAGCGTTGGAGCAAAGAAAGCATGTTGTAGTTGAATACCCTCTAGCATTAGATACTATCGAAGCTTCTGAATTAATTGCCCTAGCTAAAGAAAAAAATCTGCTTCTCCATGTTGAACATATTGAACTTCTGGGTGGTTTACATCAAGCCATTAAAAAGCATATTTCAGAAGTTGGTGATATTTTTTATGTTCGTTACAACACCGTCAAGCCTCAGTACCCTGCCCCACGCAAGTGGACTTATAACCATGAGATGTTTGGGTTTCCGCTTACAGGCGCCTTATCTCGGTTGCATCGTCTAACAGATTTATTTGGTAAAGTTGTAACAGTTAACTGTCACCAGCGTTTTTGGCAAGTTGAAGAGGACTATTATCAAGGTTGTTTTTGTGTTGCCCAACTTTCGTTTGAAAGCGGACTGTTAGGACAAGTTATTTACGGGAAAGGTGAAACTCTTTGGCAAAGCGAGCGTAAATTTGAAATTCACGGTGAACACGGTGGATTAATTTTCAATGAAGATGCTGGTCTAATGGTACGTCGTTCGGAAACTGTACCTATTGAAACAAGTAATCGTAAAGGGTTATTTACTAAAGATACAAGTATGGTTCTAGACCACCTTTTGGATGGAAGAGCACTGTATGTTACCCCTGAGCAAAGTTTATATACTATGAAAGTCGCGGATGCTGCTTTACGCTCGGCACAAACAGGTTTAACAATTGTTGTTGATTGAGAATCGATGGTCGATGGTCAGATTCCCGACTTCAAGAAGTCGGGAATCTTAAACACTTTTCTTACGAGCATTGGTGACAACTAGTTCAAACTCCTAATCAGGAATTTCTTTGATGGATTTTATAAAAATATAAGAGACGTGATAAAAATATAAGAGACGTGTTCACGTAAACGGAGTTTTCCCGAAGGGTAGTGTTCCGCAGGAAAATTTTCCTACCCTTCGGGATATCCTTCGGATAACGGAGAAGCTCCGCTTTCACGTCTCTACATTGGGTAGATTTTACAGATTGTTTAGGACTGGTTTATTTAACTCTTCTTCGCGGAATTCCCCACCCTCTACAAAGTAGGGTGGGGATGGATAGCGATAAAATTATGGGGTTCGATACCCGATAATTTTATTCTCTCCCACCTGATTGATTTTGAATATACAGCTTTACCGTTTCTAGTGGAGCGCTACCACAAGATACGATACATTTTGAATCGTGCCAAAGTTTAGCCTTACCCCAGTAGTACTTATCAATTACAGATTTATATTTTTCTCTCAATACTCGACTACTTGCTGACTTGAGAGATGCTACCAAGTCAGAAATATTATTATCTGGATGTAAATCTATAAGCAAATGTACGTGGTCTGATTCACCATTGCAATCAGATAGCTTTGAGCTATTTGCAGCTAGCACACGCTCAAATACTTCCTTCATGTCGTCAATCATTTGTTGTGTAAATACTTTGCGCCTATACTTAGTCACAAATACGACGTGCAAGTGAATAGAAAAAACGACATGTGAACCGCTTCTCAACTTAGTCATAAAAATTTCTTGTCATACCTAGAAACTATGTTATATTGATTGTAGTTAAATATATCGAGTCAAGCAAATAAGGCGGTGAGTAATATATGGCAACAAGACGACAAACATTTCGACTGTATCCGAATAAAGAGCAAGAACAAAAATTATTTGAGGCACGGCGATTGCATGCGTACTTGTATAATGCCTGTATTGCTAACCGCCGTTTTGAGTGGAAAGCAAACCAAAAAACTGTTACTTATTTTGACCAACAAAATTGTTTACCTGAGTTCAAAGAAGCGTGGCCTGAATTTGCGATATGTAACTCGCAAGCATTACAAGCTACTGTAAAACGGGTTGACTTAGCCTACAATTCTTTTTTTCAAGGACTACGAGGTTTACCACAATTCAAATCTATTCGTGATTATTCAGGATGGACATATCCTGCAACATCAGGATGGAAAGTTTGGGGTAATGGTAAGCATGGTCGTTTAACACTAAATGATTTGGGCATAAATATAAGAATGCGTGGTCAAGCAAGAGAGTGGGGTAAACCTACTACTTTGACCATAGTTTATAAGCCAAATCAAAATAAATGGTTTGCTTCTATCACTGTTGATGTACCTATTTTAGAATCTAAATTTGGTTCACAATCTCAACTCGAATATGAGAAGATTATTGCTTTTGACTTAGGCACAGAGACGGCACTTACCACATTTGATGGTGAGAAGTTTGAGCAAATCGAGAATCCTAAATTCACCAAAAAATCTGAGGAGAAGATACGTAAAGCATCTAAACAATTAAGAAGAAAACGCGCTCCAAATAAAGCGCAAAATATAAAAGCTTCTAACCGTTGGAAGAAGGCGCGGAAAAGAGTTTCTAAGTTAAGCACCAAAGTTGCACGAACGCGAAAGGATTGGCAACACAAAGTTACGTCAGACATTGCAAGTCGTTATGACATCGGCGTAACCGAGAAGTTAGAAACCAAGAAAATGACCAAAAAAGCTAAAAAAGGAAGTAAACGTAAAAAGCAGAAAGCAGGACTAAACAAGTCAATACTTTCTGTTGGATTTGGGACATTGAACCAAATGATTGCTTATAAAATTGAGCAAAAAGGTGGTTTGATGTTGATTCTTCCTACTAAAAAAATCAAGCCATCACAGAGATGTCCAAAATGTGGAAAAGTACATAAAGACTGGGCTGAACTCTCCAACCGATACCACGTTTGTAGTAAGTGTAAATTTGAAATACAACGTGATAAAGGGTCTGTGATGGTGATGTACAACGTTGCTACGGATGTGCAACCGGGGTGTGGAATGCGCCTCGAAGACTGTGGATGTTCTAGCTCTACTGACTCGACTAAGAAGCGTAAGCAGACTGGTTCGATGAAGCAACTAGGGCAGAAGAAGCGTCAAAGCTTTAAGGCGAAAGTGGATAGGGTAACACAAACCCCGTCCGCCAACGCGGCGGGGTAGTTCATGAAGGTAATCGAATATCAATAACAGTGGCATTAAAGTTGTAATTAAAGCCCTCTAATTCAAATGGCATACCAATTTTAACTTTACTATTACCAAGCACAGGACCATCCTTGGTTAAATTAGCTTTACCTTCTAGAGTTAAAAGCATGTCGGTGCTAAAGTTATTTTTTCTTGGGTCGGGTAATTCTTTGAGCGAACCGTCGGGTTGAGGAACGCTTAAAGTTCTAGGTAGTTCCTGTACGGATTTAATGGCAATTTCACCGTAGGGTTGATTACGAATAATAATTTTTGTTTTACCACCTTTGCGAAAGTCTCTATCAACTAAGCGTTGTGGGTCGCGTACATTTAACCCCCGCACAACTAGGTCAACTTCGATGGGTACAGTTTTGCTGTTGACCTGGGCAACCGAACCAGTGGTTCCTGGGAAGAAAAATATACTAATCACCACTAGTAAGATAACGAAGACGGCGCCGACATCGAGGAGGTTGAACTTGCCGAACAAGCGACCCTTAGAATCTAAAATAGCCATAAAAAATTTCCTTTGTTCACGAGTAATCGAATCGTGCAATACAATAATATTCAGTTCTGTTAATTCATGCGACAGTCTATCACAACTTGTGTTTTTAGGTACTCAATTCAGAAGGCAGAAGACAGGAGGCACACGAGAGTAAAAAAAACGCATAATTTCTTTGTATGTTAAACTCTATAGCCCGCGTTTAGTCAAGCTAATTGGAATACAGGTAGTCTGCAACTTATTGGCTCTCAAAGCCGTCATATAACCTTACGTTCAATAGAAACACATGTAAGCCCGGAAGGTTATCGAGGTTATTTTTAGATGAATTGGCAACACAATTCTCGGAATTTCTTTTCTGTAAGGCGCCGCTTTATATACCCGCTAATCTCAGTAGCAGTCGCTTTGTCACTGTTTTTGGGTACGGTGCTTCCATCTCAAGCGCTTGATTTCTTACCACTGTTGATTCGCGGTGTACAGGTATTCCAGCTATCTAATATATCATCGCAGCAAGAGTTCCAACTTGGTCAACAAATGAACCAGCAAATTCTAGGTGGTGAAGTTCGACTTTCCCGTAATTCGGAAATTAATCGTTATGTTCAAGACATCGGTCAGCGTCTTGCTCCCTTTACTGACCGTCCAAATCTTAAGTATACATTCCAAGTAGTTGATGAAGACAGTATTAACGCCTTTGCGACTACAGGAGGTTTTGTTTATGTTCATACAGGCTTAATTAAAGCTGCAGACAATGAAGCTGAATTAGCAAGCGTTATTGCTCACGAAATTGGACATATTGGTGGCAAACACCTGCTTAGTCAAATGCGGCAACAAGCTATTGCCAGTGGTATTGCAACCGCTGCTGGTGTAGATAGAAATCAAATTGTTGGCTTAGGTGTAAATCTTGCACTTAATCTTCCTCGCAGTCGTCAAGACGAATTTGATGCTGACAGACGAGGTTTGAGAACTTTGGGTCGTGCTGGTTATAGTCAGTCAGCGATGGTTTCGTTTATGCAAAAACTTCAAAAAGGCTCAAAAGGTTCAGCCCCAGCTTTTTTGAGTACTCACCCTGCTGCTGGTGACCGTGTTGTTGCTCTCAGGCGCCTTATTGCTGCTCAACCAACTAGCGGTAATGCTGGGTTAGATAGCGCAACATATCGAGCTAATACTCGTTCATTACGATAATTTCTCAAAATCGCTTGAATATAATACTAAGCTCGTCGCTTTGAGGTATGAGTATATTTCCAAACGCTAGGATTGACATGCGCGACGATTTCTTCCATTGGTAAAACGCGCCTTAAATTTTTGAGTACATTAACTTGATATGCTATGCCGTTAGTGATGTCTAAACCAGTTAGCCAACCACTACGTGGATGATAGGCGCCAGTGTCAATATCAAGCCAGCCTTGACCCTGAGCTAATTGACCAGGCGCCACTCCAGGCATAGTAAAGGTTATCGTATGACCGATAATCATTAACTTATCGGGAAAATAAGGCTTTTGAATGCTATGGAATTCATCGCGTACCCAGCATAATTGTTCGCTGGTTTGGTTTTCTAAAGGTATAAAAGGGTCAACACCAGCATGAACAAGCCAAACATCCCCTAAATCTAGGTATGTAGGCAAGCTTTCAAACCATTCTACATGGTCGTAAGGAACAACACCTTGTTGGTAAGAAGCTACTGTCGCTTGTCCACCACTGTATAACCAAGCCTGGATATTAGGCGCCTGCTTATGCCCTTGTGTAAGGATATTAACTAGCATTTGCTCGTGATTACCGAGCAAGCATTGATAATTATTCTCAATTACAAAGGACACAACATCGGCACTCTGAGGACCTCGGTCAATCAAATCTCCAAGAAAGTAAATTGAGTCAAGGGAAGTTGGTGCAATGGCATTCATTAGCGTCATCAGTCCCTTGTAGTGACCGTGAACATCCCCAATCACAATTCTGCGGTGGCTTTCAGCGCTCATCTGTTTTTATCTTTATCAACAAATATTATTTGCTCACTCTCATATCTTGGCTACAGTCTTTATGAGTGATTTTCAGGAAAAAACAGTAAAAATTACTGCAGGTTTCTTTAACCGTACTCAGCCAGAGCTTAAACCATTTACCCTCAAAAGAGTATAATTGAGATACACAGCTATTTCTAGTGTTACTCAGCTACAAAGCATAAAAAAGGGATTCAATATCTTTAGTATAATTTAAACGTATAAATCATGAGTTAGTATATGTTAGTGAATATACAATTACTGACTACGTAATTAGAAGCAAATATAAAAACAATATTAGAATTTAGAAGAAAAGAATGTTTCGGAGTCTTATATTATGTCAGAAATTAATACAGAAGTAAGTTCTCGTATCTGTACACACATGAACGACGACCACAGCGATGCTGTGCTTGTTTATGCTCAAACCTTCGGTGGCTTGAAGGAAGCACAAGCCGCCCAAATGCAGTCAATTGACACCACGGGCATGGATATAACCGCGCGGGTAAATGGTGAGAATGTGTCAATACGTATAAATTTTGACCACGTTCTTAAAGATTCCGAGGACGCTCATCATACATTAATTGCAATGGTAAAGCAAGCGCGCGTTAAAACAAACTAGGTAGATCTAAAATCTAAAATTAATGAACAGGCGTTCTTTTTTAATTGGTACTGGAGCATTATCCTCACAGTTGTTAATAGGATGTTCGGATAATAAAACAAGATTAACTATAGAGTTATTAAGGGATTCGCTGCCTGCTCAGGTAGTGGATCAATTTCGTCGTTCTTTAAAATCGAATACAGAAATAAATATTGCGCTATTCGAGCAATTTGAGGATGTATTTAAGAAATTAGAAGCTTGGCAAAAACCTAGTCAGGAAAACAATGGTTTATTTGGATGGGTTCGGCGCCTACCGTTTGGTTCCGATAAGGAGAAAATTCCAACAGATTTGTTATCTTTGGGTGATTATTGGCTGCGTGGAGCGATTGAAAAGAAACTAATTCAACCAATAGATGTAAGTAAAGTTCAACAGTGGTCAGCTTTGCCAAAGCGATGGAAAGAACTAGTAACACGCAATGATAAAGGATTTTTAGACCCACAGGGTAAAATTTGGGGCGCTCCTTATCGTTGGGGAAATACAGTTATTATTTATCGTCGTGACAAATTTAAAGAGAATAAGTGGGCGCCAATGCAAGATTGGGCTGATTTATGGCGCCCAGAATTGCGTAATCGTATTTCTCTGCTAAATCATCCACGTGAAGTTATTGGTTTAGTTTTAAAGAAGTTGGATAAATCTTATAATGAAACTAATTTAGCCTCGATTACTGAATTAGAGCCTGAATTAAAGAAATTAAACCAACAAGTGAAATTTTACGGTTCGACTCAATATATTGAACCTTTATTATTAAGCGATACGCTAGTTGCAGTTGGTTGGTTACAGGATATATTACCAGCTATTGCTCGCTATCCAGACCTTGCCGTAATCGTACCGCAATCTGGGACTGCACAATCAGCAGACGTATGGGTTAGTCCTTCGGGGCGCCCTCTAAAGCAAGAACTTTTAACAGAATGGATTAATTTTTTGTGGCAAGAAAAAACAGCTAGACAGATAGCAATACGAACTAAAACTCATTCCCCAATTCCTGTGAAAATTGAGAGAGCAGAAATTCAGGGGCCGCTACGCAACTCGTTACTAGTAAGTCAAAATATCCTTGATAAAAGCGATTTTATACTTCCTTTGCCTGTTGAAGTGGAAAATGAGTATATAAGCTTATTCGAGAAAATGAAATCATAAAATTTTCAATTTTTTATGATTAAACCTGTGACGAAGGACGTATACGAAATCTGTTTTGAGCGTTCATGTTAATTCGACAATTTGCTCCAGTTGTCTGGAAGTTACAGGTATAAGTACCGAGAAGCTCTTGCTGGTAATTGAAGACGCGAACATTATAGCCGTAGTTACGAGCATTAGTACCTAAACGATTTATAAATTGGTATCGCTCTAAATAATCGAGTAAAGTCCAAATTTGCTGATTAACGATTAAATCGACGCGCGCGGGTGAAGAAGCTGTAGCAGGATAAGCTATCCAGTTATCTAGTAGTTTATTCTCAGAATTTTCTTTTGCCCACCACAAACTAGGAACAGTTAATTTATTTTGATTAAAAGTATTAGCTGTAGTTACACCCACGGGATTTTTCAGCTTACCTAAATCTAAGGGCGAATCTGAAGGTTTGATAACAGCTAGTGTTTGCGCGCGGACTGGTTGGTGTGAGTAATTGAGAATAGCAGTTAATACAACACCTACAAAAGTAACTACCGATACTTTGGAGAATGCCAGATTAAATTTTCTCATACAAGGCGCCATCAGTTGTTATGCGAGTGAGTTCTTTTACAAAAGTCACTAATTATAAATTATAAGTTCCCGTTTGAGTTGGCTTCGTCAGACTTGCACTTCTGGTAAACTTAGATTTGAACTAAAAGTTTTGTAAAGGAGTATTCAGAAATGGGCGAGCTATTTGCGGCTGCAATATTACCCTTCAGCTTAATCTTCTTAGGTTGGGGTCTTGGTCAAGCACTGCTTAAAATCCAAGGGGCAGAAGAAGAATAATCAGCGAGTGCTGAGTAGAAAGTGCTGAGTGCTGAGTCAGGTTAGGAGTTATGAGTTAGGAGTTATGAGTTAAGAATTATAAATTAACACTCAGCACTCAGCACTCAGCACTCATAACTCAGCACTCATTAGTTGCCATTTTATGTTATTGGTCTTACATTCTGATAAGATTCTATTAATAAAGCTTAAAGTTTCGTAACAGACCCTCATGACATTACTAATCGTCGGTGCCACTGGCACCTTGGGAAGACAAGTGGCTCGTCGTGCTATCGATGAGGGGTATAAAGTTCGCTGTTTGGTTAGAAGTGCTAGAAGAGCAGCATTTCTAAAAGAGTGGGGCGCCGAATTAGTGGGGGGAGATTTATGTTACCCTGACACTGTACAACGTGCCTTAGAAGGTGTAACCGCTGTTATTGATGCTGCAACTGCTCGACCAACCGATTCGTTAAGCATCAAGCAGATAGACTGGGATAGCAAAGTTGGATTAATTCAAGCAGCAAAAGCTGCTGGTGTGGAACGTTTTGTTACGTTTTCGATTTTAAATGCCGATAAGTACCCGGATGTGCCGCTAATGGAAATAAAGCGGTGTACGGAGTTATATTTGGCGGAGTCAGGGTTGAACTACACGGTATTACAACTTGCTGGCTTTATGCAAGGTTTAATTGGTCAGTATGGAATACCTATTTTGGAGGGTCAACCCGTTTGGGTGACAGGAGATTCATCACCTGTTGCTTATATGGACACGCAAGATATTGCTAAATTCGCTGTAAGAGCTATTAAGGTTAAAGAAGCTGAAAATGCTACGTTTCCTGTAGTTGGTACCCGTGCGTGGAGTGCGGCTGAAATAATTAGTGTGTGTGAACGTCTTTCTGGTAAAACCGCGCGCGTTACCCGAATGCCAATAAATCTTTTGCGTATAGTACGTAAAAGCTTACGCTTTTTCCAGTGGGGATGGAATGTGTCCGACCGCTTGGCATTTACAGAAGTATTAGCTAGTGGTAAACCTCTTGATGCTTCAATGGATGAAGTCTATAAAGTCTTTGGATTTGATGTCAGCGAGACAACGACGCTCGAAAGCTATTTCCAAGAGTACTTTAATCGAATTATGAAAAAGCTTAAAGAACTTGATTACGAAAAAAATAAATCTAAAAATAAGAAGCAGTCAAAACGAACACCATTTAAAAAAGCCAACACTCAGTAGTCAGGAGTTCAAAGTAGTCAGGAGTTCAAACAAGCAATTTTGGATGGTTGACGGATGACTATTTGCTCAAAAATGTGCAACGATTAACATAAAATAAAGCATCTGGTGAAAAGTTTGGATATTTGAGTGTGCCGAAAGCAGGCATTATTTACAATGACGTTAAGCCGATAGCCGAACGTACTGCTATCGAGGTTCAAGACAAACTGACCGCTGCTGGTTGGGAGGTGACTCTCGCGACTGGTGTCGGTGGTATGTTGGGCTATTCTACTCCCAATAGTCCTGTTTGTCATACCCCAATTGAAGGTCTTACACCCCCTGGTTTTGACTCGTCCATGCAGTTTGTGGTTGTTTTGGGAGGAGATGGAACTGTTTTGGCTGCGTCGCGTCAGGTTGCCCCTTGTGGTATTCCGGTGTTAGCAGTCAATACTGGTCATATGGGGTTTTTAACAGAAACCTATTTAAATAAATTGCCTCAAGCTATAGATAGCGTGCTTGCGGGTGATTATGAAATTGAAGAACGAACAATGCTCGCAGTCAAGGTCTTCCGTAAACAAAATGTTGTTTGGGAAGCGCTTTGTCTGAATGAAATGGTATTACATCGGGAACCACTGACTTCGATGTGTCATTTTGAGGTTGTTGTCGGGCGCCATGCTCCGGTAGACATTGCTGCTGATGGGATAATTGTCTCTACTCCTACAGGTTCTACAGCATATTCTTTAAGTGCTGGTGGTCCAGTTATTATACCGGGTGTACCTGTACTGCAATTAGTACCTATTTGTCCACACTCGTTAGCATCGAGAGCATTAGTTTTCCCAAATACTGACCTGGTGAATATTTACCCTGTAAATACACCGCGTTTAGTTATGGTTGTTGACGGAAATGCTGGTTTTTATGTTCTACCTGAAGACAAGGTTACTATTGAGCGTTCTTGTTATGGCGCCAAGTTTATTCGCTTACAAAGACACGAGTTTTTCCGAATTTTACGAGAAAAGCTAGGTTGGGGATTACCTCACATTGCTAAACCAACTTCGGTAGAGTTACCTTAACGCTGTTAGTGTAGCCTGTAACCTGGGGTTAAAACCCCAGGAGATAGGAATTAATGCGTAATAATTTTTTGTAATCTTAATTAAAAATTATAATATTATATAAAATTTAACGGAACAATAAATAAAATCGTTGATACTTATACGTACTCATACGTATAATGCCATGTCACAAAATTGATTCATTAGTTAAATTTATCAACATTTGGTAGATTGGTGCCTTCCTGGTTGAATTCGTACAGACGTGATGAATCACGTCTCTACATCCAACTTCTAACTCCTGTACGGGCGGGTTCACCAGAACTTCCCGTTATCTACCAGGATATAGGTAAACCCGCCCCTACTTGTACGGGCGGGTTCACCAGAACTTCCCGTTATCTACCAAGATATAGGTAAACCCGCCCCTACTTGTACGGGCGGGTTCACCAGAACTTCCCGTTATCTACCAAGATATAGGTAAACCCGCCCCTACTTGTACGGGCGGGTTCACCAGAACTTCCCGTTATCTACCAGGATATAGGTAAACCCGCCCCTACTTGTACGGGCGGGTTCACCAGAACTTCCCGTTATCTACCAGGATATAGGTAAACCCGCCCCTACTACTCTATTACGCTTATTAAATATGACGCTTACTCACAATCCTTGTGTTTTAGTGATTGAAAGCGATGAAAGTTTGGCTAACCAACTTTCTTTTGATTTGAAAGAAGCAGGTTACGAACCTGTGATCGCGCACGATGCTGGATGCGGATTGCGATATAGTCGTGAACGTGAACCAGCTTTAATTGTTGTTGATCGAATGCTTTCTGGTGAATCTGGACTTTCGCTGTGTAAAAGTATCCGTGGTTCTGGAACGCGCTCACCGATGTTGATATTAATGGCACGCGATACCGTTGATGACCGTGTTGCATGTCTTGAAGCAGGAGCTGATGATTACTTTTTAAAACCTTATCGCTCTGAAGATTTTTTAAATTTGATTCGTTTGTATCTAAAACCGGATATAGATACTACCGAGCAGTTACGCTTTGGTGACTTGGTGCTTGACATTGCTACCCGTCGCGCGATTTACGGTGGACGCAATATCGACTTGACGATGAAAGAATTTGAGCTTTTGAAGTATTTGATGGAACATCCGCGCGAGGTTTTAACGCGCGAGCAAATTCTCGAAAATGTCTGGGGTTACGATTTTATGGGTGAATCTAATGTTATAGAAGTTTATATCCGCTATCTACGTCTCAAAATTGAGGATGAGGGTCAAAAGCGTTTAATTCAAACTGTACGTGGTGTTGGTTATGTTTTGAGAGATATTTAAAGGTGAGTCTCAAATAATTAATAAGTAATAGTACCTATGTAATTTGTTAGATAAGATTTATGCGATGAATTCTTATAAAAAATTTATACGTTGATTAACAATAAACGCGAACAAAGATGTAGAATCGAGATTTAAAATCTCAGAATTTATAAACATGTCACGTTTGTTACACTTGTCTTCGTTTATTTTAAGTATTTGGCTGATGGGTTGTTCTGCATCTACAACAGCTAAAACTCCTATTACGGCGCTAACCTCGGATAAAATGGAAGTAGCACAGAATACGAATAAGGGACAGCAATTACCCATAACCGCTGTTGCTGTTCTACCTAGTGGTGTCAAAATTGAGTTGGAAGTTGCTAAAACCCCAGAGCAGCAACAAATGGGGTTAATGTATCGACCCGCACTGCCTGATAATCGAGGTATGCTGTTTGATTTTCGTGAAGCTCAACCAGTTAGCTTTTGGATGAAAAATGTACCAGTGAAGTTGGATATGGTTTTCATGCATAAAGGCGTAGTTGAGTATATTACTGCGTCTGCTCCTCCTTGTACAACAGAATCTTGCCCTACTTATGGGCCGAATAAATTAATTGACCAAGTTATCGAACTGCGCGCGGGTAGAGCAGGTGAACTCAAGCTCAAAGTCGGTGACCGCGTTGATATACGTTCTATTGGGCGTTCTATCGAGCCGAGTGCTTCTTCTCCCGCGCGCTAAAGACACTTTGTTAAAAATGCTGCTTTTAATCTAGAGAAAATGCGGATGTTTTTTTGTAATCTATATAGCTTGAAATCCTTGCTGTAAGCGAGTAATATTAAATACTTCTTACAATTTCCTAAAATATTCTTGTAAAAAAGTATATTTTAGAGCTAAGATTTGGTATACTGCTAGTCAATTCAAGACCAGCATCAAAAGTTGGGGGTAAAAATCCTAGACTTAGTATCAAAAGATATTCCTTTAGGCACTAGAGTTAAGAGACATTTATGAACGAATATAGGCAATCATAATCTTCGATACTGCGTCCATTTACTGATTAAATTGCCGCACCAGGTAAATTTACTCACGTCTTTATATATACAACAAGAATTACTAATAACTTTGGTTAAAGTTTAGTAGCGTTGAAGTCAGGGTACTTATTAATTGTTACTGAACGGCTTTTTGCGCTCATAAAGTCAAGTCTTGCTGTCTCCAGAAAGAAAAATGGATAAACGGTTGTGTAGTGACAGATTAAATACTGGCAACTAGGCAATTTATATTTACAGGCTGATATATGACAATACATACTACCCAAGGAGGTGAGACAAAAATGTCACCATCGACATACCCAGGACTGATTGACTTTTTACAACAGGACTTAGCAATTTCTTCAGCATCAATAGCTGTTGCACTTCGCCGTAGTCAACAAGACCCAGGACCATTACCAATGATTTTGTGGCAATACGGGTTAATTACTCTAGACCAGCTAGGGCAAATTTACGATTGGCTAGAAACATCAGCATAAAAACCATACCAGATATAGATTGGTAATTATTGTCGTATGCATAACAAATCTTAATACTGTAATAAAACCAGTCAAATATTAGGATATCTAAATACTGCGAGTATTAATAATTATTCATGAGTGAATTTACAGCCATTCAGGAGCATTAAGCTTATGTTAAACAAACTCAAGCAGTGGCAAGTGATGATAGCTAGTATAGTAAAGGCAAGTAGCGGGTTGGTCATTCAACCCGCTTTTTTAGTACGATTAGTAATTAAGTTATTGTATATGCCAGATTTATCAGTCTGAAGCAGCGATTGCTGTATTAACGTGATTAATTGACCAACGATGGTCTACCTCCATCGCCGAAAACTGGCAAATTTCTTCTAGGTGCTTTTGTTGGACAGCTGCTTTGCGAAGAGTGATGATAAGCTGGTTAACCTGCTGCCGCAGTGCCGGGTTTTGATTTACTGCTGACATTGTTTGCCGTTCTAGCAGTTGCAACAGCAGTTCGTAGTGAACAGGTGAAGGCAGAGGAATTTGGTCCATGAAGTTTGATTTGCGATATTAAATATAGGGTATTAAGTCAGCAGAGCGAGTGGGTTACTATTTGGAATTGTTACACAGAGAACAAGTTTTTGGTTAAAGTCATTGTTCTGTTAGTAATGAAGATTCAGCAAAGAGACTTTGAATAGCTATTTCAGGTTGAGGATGTTTGACTAAAGATTCACCGATAAGAACCGCAGATACGCCAGATGAAGTCACGACATGTAAGTCATTAGGTGTGTGAAGTCCAGATTCGCTAACTACCAATATATTGCGTTCCTTCAACTGTTGACTTCTTTGGGAAAGTAATTGGCATGTGGTTTGCAAATCTACGGAAAAATCTTCTAAATTACGATTATTGATTCCAATTAAAGAAACTCCATCTAATGCGAGTACACGGTCAAGTTCTTCTAAAGTATGAACTTCAATTAGAGCAGTCATTTTAAGGGCTGCGGCAATCTTTACAAAGTATTGTAAATCTTGGTCGCTTAAAATTGCAGCGATTAATAGAACTGCATCGGCGCCTTTAACTCGCGCCAAGTACATTTGATAAGGATAAATTATAAATTCCTTGCATAGCAACGGTAATTCTACGGCAGTGCGAACAATTGCTAAGTTATCAAAGCTGCCTTGAAAAAACTTTTGGTCAGTAAGTACTGATAGACAAGAGGCGCCAGCACTAGTATACTTTTGAGCTATTTCTACTGGGTCAAAATCTTCTCGTATAACTCCTTTGCTTGGAGAAGCTTTTTTAATTTCAGCAATTAATGCTGGTTTTGTCTTTCCATTGCGGAGTGCCGCCAAAAAATCACGTGTTGGGGGTGCGGTCATAGCTTGTTTTTGCAACTCACGCAACGGCACTTTTTCCCGAAGCATTTCAACCTCAGCTTCCTTGTGCCAAACTATTTCCTCCAAAATATTGTTTGGTTTAGTATCTGGTAAAGCTGTTTGATACTGCACGATAGATACATTGATGGTTGGATTAGGGTTGATACGACGGATTTGCATAAGAAAAAGTGATGAGTGCTGAGTGCTGAGTGCTGAGTTATGAGTGCTGAGTTATGAGTGCTGAGTGCTGAGTTATGAGTGCTGAGTGCTGAGTTATGAGTGCTAAGTGCTGAGTTATGAGTGCTGAATTTTTCTAACTTTTAATTCCTAACTCAATACTCAATACTCAATACTCAATACTCCACACCTTTACTCAGCACGAGCGCACTTTCCACTCAGCACTCTTTAAGCGACCGCGCGTTTATAAGCTTCGTCTAACACTTCGGAGAGTGTTGGGTGCGCGTGTACTAGGTGGGCGAGGGTGTGAACAGTTTGACGGTTAGCAATGGCTGCTGAGGCTTCATGAATTAAGTCTGATGCGTGCAAACCAAATATATGTACGCCTAAAACTTCGCCAGTGTCTTTACGATATATTACTTTTGCCATGCCGTCGGCTTCACCTTCTGCTAAGGCTTTAGAATTGCCTTTGTAGTAACTTTTGGCAACTCCAACTTCAAAGCCTAATTCTTTACCCATATCGCGCGCTGCGGTTTCAGTTTTACCTACATAGCTAATCTCTGGGTGGGTAAATGCTGCTGCTGGAATGCTGTCATAATCAACTTTTTTAGTTCTACCGCAAATGTTTTCGACTGCGATAATACCTTGGGCTGAAGCGGCATGTGCTAGCATCATCTTGCCAGTAGCGTCTCCAATTGCCCACAAATGCGGTACAACTTCACCACTACTTAGGACAGCCATACTATCGTTAACTGGGATATAGTTACGACGGTCAAGCTCGGCGCCTACTGATTCTAAGCCGAGATTTTGAGTTGCAGGAATTCGACCTGTAGCAACCAAACAAGCATCAACTTCTATTACATCAATATCTTCTTTGGTTTTGAAGTTGGCTAATTCAATTACTACAGGTGAACCAGGAATGACCCGCTTGGCATATATTCCAACATGAGTTTCAATATCACGAGGAGTAATTAAAACTCGTTCGGCAAGCTTGGCAATATCTCTATCAAATCCTGGCATTAACTGGTCAAGCGCTTCTATCATTGTAATTTCGCAACCGAGCGCCGAATATACATCAGAAAATTCTAACCCAATGTAACCACTGCCAATAATTGCTACCCAATCAGGAAGTTGTTCTAGCTTGACACCTTGGTCACTCGTAAATACTGTTTTCCCATCAACTTCAATGCCGGGAGGAACGAAGGGAATTGAGCCAGGAGAAAGAATAATATCTTTAGCGGTGAAGGTTTTTTCTCCGGAATCTGTACTAACGCTAACTTTTTGAGTGCCTGCGAGTTTACCCCAACCTCGAATAATATCAACTCCAAGTCGTTTTAAACTATTAGTCAAGTCTCCCTGGATTTTAGCGACAAGGTTATTGGCATGGTTGGCAATTTCCTCTCTTGAGAACTGAACGTTGCTAATTTGGATGCCCAAAGATTTTAGGTGGTGGGCATTACGCAACTCACGCACTTTTCCTGATGCAGCCAACAGTGCTTTTGACGGGATACAGCCACGGTTAACGCAGGTTCCCCCCATATCAGCAGCTTCGATAATGGCTGTTTTCAAGCCACAACTAACGGCGTGGAGTGCTGCACCATGTCCACCTACTCCGGCGCCGATAATCACTAAATCGTAATCAAATCCGTCACTCACGTTAATTACCCCGTGCATTCATCCCTATATTTTCACAAACTAAATTCAGCAATCAATTTATTGTACAACTGCTACTAACTCTCAATTTTAGGGTGTCGCTAAACCAAATTTATGACTTTAGCTACCAACGGCAGGAATAAATTGATGCTCACAACCCATACAGAGTAGCATAAATTACTTACTTATTTTTCATCGAAATATTTCCATAACCTACCATTAGAGATTACATAAAATATATCTTAAGTAATATTCCTGTAACGTCTCTCTTTAAATGTATGAATTTATCAAGTATGAATACTTATGAAATGAATAGAAGATTTTTGCTGAAATACCTTGTGGCATATTTTTGTATATTAAGCAAATTTAGTAGGCGCCATATGAAGTGTCCCTTCACACAAAGCAGTTTTTGTATGGCTGTTATAAAATATGAAACCAAAGCAGCAGCGATATTACCAGGGTGTCTGAAAACAAATTTCTTCAATATTTTTGCGTGTGAACCCAATGACTCAGCAGCACACAGAAGAACTTGCAAAGCAAGGAGATGTCAACGCTATTGAAGCTTTGATAAATGAATTGCTTGAACCTAAAGGAATTAAAGCAAAAGTTGGATTAAAAGACAGTTGTTTGTATGTCGCTTGTCTGGGCGCCCAAATTCCAGAAAAGCAAGCGCTAGTCAGGTGCATTGGTAAACGCATACTCAAGCTAGGTATTAAATCACTTCAAACTGCTAAAATTTATGCTGCACAGTGGGATCAAAACCTTCCTGTTTGGCAACAAAAAATTCCACTTAACCCACTTCGTTTAGATTTGTACAACCACTCACCACTTGCACCTCTTTATCCTCAAGCTACTGGGCAGCTAACTGTAGGTAAATACACCTGGCAGATATCTTCATCTGGTATTATAGTTAGTCCAGCAAAACAACCAGCATTTAAATCGCATTCGCAATGCCTTATTTTACTACCCCGTCCTTTACCTAATTTAATCGGACGATTACCGCAAATTAAAGGCGCCCTTGCATCACTCGATATCAACCAATCTATCGAGTTTTATGGTTTACCCGGCGTAGGCAAGTCAGCATTACTGCGGCACTTAATATACTTCGTCCACAAAAATTCAGTTTTTACTGATGGGGTAGTTTGGTTTGGTAACTCTTATCAGTCACTAGCTGATATACTGCAATATCTATTTGAGCTTTTCTTTGAAAGTAATTCTACACAGGTGCCAACGCACTCACAAATTTGTGAATTTCTTAATGATAAAAAGCTTTTAATCTTTTTAGATGACGTAAAGTTAACATCTGAACAGATAAAGCAACTAGAATCGATACTTCCTAATAGCCGTTTTATACTAGCATCATCAAGTCAAAAGCTGTTTTCTGGTTCTTCAACACAATTACTAGGGCTTCCAAAGCGTGATAGTGTGGCTTTTATCACACAAAAATTACAAAGAGCAATTAGTGCAGAAGAACTAATAACAGTAGAAGCGCTAGCTGATTTGCTTTTAGGGCATCCGTACATGATGCAGCTTGCGGTAAATTGCATTAATAAAAATGTGTGTACTTTAAGTGAGTTGGTATTAAAGTTACAACCTCCTGCAAGCAGTCAAGAATTGATAGAGCAAATATTGTTTGTATTACCACAACAACATCAAGATATTTTAGCAGTGTTAGCAACGCTTGATGGAGTTGGATTATCAGAGGTAGAAATTAAAGCTTTAAGCGAAGTTAAGGATATATCAGAAATATTAACAAGTTTGTTAGATTGGAATTTAGTTTATACTGAATTTGATAGATATTATCTTAATAAAACTATCGTAATATTTTTGAAGCAAAAGCTTGATTTGACTTTGTTTTATGAGCGCGTACTTTCTAGTATTACTTGGGTAAAATATACTAAATCTTCACTTTTAAATGCTCCGGATGCTTTAATAAATATTCTAAGATGGGCAATTCAAAATGAACGTTTTAAGAGTGTTTTGTATTTGGTAAAAGCTACTGAAGCTTCCTTGTTTTTAAGCAAGCGTTGGGGATTATGGGAAAAAATACTAAAATACGGTTTGCAAGCTTCAATCGCTCTGAACGATAAACAGACCGAAGCTTTAATGCTGCACCAGTTGGGAAGTATAGCTTTGTGCTTGGATGAAAGATGTGGTGAAGCACACAAATATTTGACACGCGCGTTGCAAATTCGCGAATCATTAAGTCTAGCAAATGCAGTTGCAGCTACAAACCAAAATCTAAATTTTGTAGAAATTTCCTTACCAGAACCAGAGGAAATCACGCAATATCGAATTAATTACACACCGATTAATACCAAACTACAGTTTTTAGCAGTCGCATTAATTCCATTATTGTGTTCAGCAATAGCTGGATTACTAGCTTGGTATGTACTATCACATTTAATCACATCACCTGTACCAAGTGGCGCCTCAAATCAACCGCAGGAATTTAAAACTGTGTCAGCGTTTAATATCAGCAGTAGCAACTTAAACTTTGGCAAACAGCGAGTAAATTCAGAAAGTAAAAGCGAAACTGTAACAATTACAAACGATAGCTCAGTGTCACTACGACTAGCGGATATTGAAATTACAGGGAAACAAGGAGATTTTGATATTAGCAACAGCACTTGTGCAAGTGCGATACCACCGAAACAAAGCTGTAATATATCAATTGTGTTTGCTCCAATAGAAACTGGCCAACACCGTGCTATTTTACCAGTCACCGACAGTAACGGCAAAACATTACAGCAAATATTAATCAAGGGAGTGGCAATTTTACCTCAACAATCATCATATGATATTCCAACGGCGCCGAAACCAGTAACTCAAAAACCTTTACCGCTTTCTAAACCGAAACTCATATCACCTCAACCGCAGATAGTTAACCAACCTATACTTCCCACGACCTATTCTGCACCGACACCAGTTGAGTCTCTTAAACAACCTACTCAGTCACCAGAAACGGTAATAACCGAACCAACTCCTACAGTGACTCAGTTCCCAGATGCTTTCCCCACCGTAGAACCGACTCCTGAAATTACAGAAACACCAACTCAGGCGCCTAATAATAGTAATTAAAATCCCTTACTTGTGTTTTGTGGCACAGGCGTCGGGTGCCTGTGCATTTTAACTACCAAATCAAGATACACTAGGGTCATCTGATTGCTTAATCTTCTTTAACAAACCCTCAATCCGGTTCACTCGGTCATTACGATTTTGTGATTTGAATATACTCAAAGCTTTATTAAGCGAAGCTACCCCTTCATCACGCTTATTGAGTTGAAGTTGCACTTGTCCCATATACATCATCGCATCTCCGTACTGAGGGTTGATATCCAAAGCTTTACGGAATTGTGTCAAAGCATCATCCCATCGTTCTTGGTTAGCATATACTAATCCAATTCCATTATAAGCAAGGGCATAGCGCGGATTTAGTTTAACCGCTTCTTGATACGATGCCAGTGCGTCTTCTGACTTATCCTGCTGATATAGCGCATTGCCAAGTTGGAAATGAGCAAAAGCATCCTTGGGAAATTTTTTGACTAGCTGACGTAGACTTTGTTCGGCGCCTTGAAAGTCGCGTTGACCGAAAAGAGAATTCGCCTTTTGAATTAATTCTGCCCTTTCAGCTTTTTCACGTTCTGAAAATTGGGCAAGTACTTGTGATGGTACAACCACAGCCACAATACTAGGAAGCACACAGTAAAACGGTACAAGTGCTGATACAATAAGGCTCTTGAGCTTCATAACACTCAATTAATTTAGGGGTTTTTCCCTATGATAGTTTTATTCTCATCGTCTTTAAGCCTTACTTGTGCCACTTGGCACTTATCTCCACTCATCTTGCAAAGAAAAATGAAACAAATGAACGTTCGTATTTAATTTGATTAGACCTTCAAGCCAGAATGATTTTAGAATAAAAGCTGAAATTCATTGGTACCATTGCATTATGGTTACAGATAGGCGCCAAGAGTATATTTCTCCCGAAGAATATCTAGAAGGTGAGAAAGTTAGCGAGATAAAGCACGAGTATATAGACGGTGAAGTTTACGCAATGGCTGGAGCAAGTGATGCCCATACCACTATTGCTCTGAACCTGGCGACAATGCTGCTAACCAATTTACGCGGTAGCGGTTGTCGTGTATTTATGTCAGATATGAAGGCGCAGGTACATAGAAGAAGCCGTTACTACTACCCAGATGTAATGGTAACTTGTGACGTGCGCGATAGGGACTCTGAATATTCTAAATCTCATTCATGCTTAATTATTGAAGTATTATCAGAGGGTACTGAAGCGAAAGATAGAGGCACAAAATTTAAAGATTATCGTCGTTCTCCTTCTTTACAGGAGTATGTGTTAATTTCTCAAGACACAATGAACGTTGATATATTTCGCCGCAATGAAGAAGGGCATTGGGTATTATATTCTTTTGTAAAAGGTGAAGAAGTAGAGTTTACAAGTGTTGACTTTCGATGTGATATAACAGCAATTTATCAAGATGTGACATTGGTTGAAGTTGATGAAGTAGAGACGCTTTAAACTTATCTCCACTCGCCTTGTAATGTGAAAGGCGCCCAATGGTAGGGATTTTGCCATTCTTTTTGTTGCCAAAGTTGTAGTTGTGCTTCTCGCAAAGCGACCGTTGGAGATCTAATATTCCTGTTAATTCGGCTTCTTGTTCTTCTGTGAGAATACCAGCTTTTTTACTTTCAGAAAGTTCTTCTAGTCGAGATTGTAATTCTGAGGTAAATTTGAACAGATGTAAATTTTTGACTTTGCTGATTTGAATTCCAGTTTCTACCCATGATGAGAGTTGAACCATTATTTGAGCAATCATGGCTTGTTTAAGTATAGCTTGGGGAATAGCTGTATTCTAGCTTAGAATAAAAGCTGGAAGTTTTCGCGCGTACCGTTGCATTATGGTTACAGATAGGCGCCAAGAGTATATTTCTCCCAAAGAATATTTAGAGGGTGAGAAAGTTAGCGAAATAAAGCATGAGTATATAGACGGTGAAGTTTACGCAATGGCAGGGGCTAGCGATGCCCATGTTACCATAACTGGAAACTTGTATATGCTACTGCGTAACCATTTGCGGGGTAGCAGTTGTCGGGTATACATGTCAGATATGAAGGCGCAAATACATAGAAAAAGTCGTTACTACTACCCAGATGTAATGGTAACTTGTGACGCGCGCGATAGGGACTCTGAATACTCTAAAGCTAATTCGTGCTTAATTATTGAAGTATTATCAGATACCACCGAAGCAAAAGATAGAGGTGCAAAATTTAAAAATTATCGTCGTTCTCCTTGTTTACGGGAGTACGTGTTGGTTTCTCAAGACACAATGAACGTTGATATATTTCGCCGCAATGAAAACGGGCGTTGGGAATTATATTCTTTTGTAGAAGGTGAAGAAGTTGAGTTTACAAGTGTTGATTTTCGGTGCAATATTGCTGATATTTATGAAGATGTCACATTAGCTAAAACTGATGATGTAGATATGCTTGAAACATAAAGAGGTGAAATAGAAAATGATACCAGCAATTGTAAATCAGGGAGGCGGTAGGTGGGCATTTGAAAAGTTAGCCAATATGCTTTCAGAATCGTTATGGGTAGATGTAAAAGATAATTTTGGTGATATAAATTATATCTTGACCCTTGAAAAAGAAGACGCTGATGATATAAATAATTTTATTCCTATCGAATCAATCAAAATAGCATCAGACAAGAGAAGAATTGCAGAAAAATTTAATGCTTATGATGTTAACCGACCTCAAACTTTAATTGCTAATAATGAAACAGATATTGAATTAATTTTATCAGAATACCCTCAACGAGCGTGGATACTAAAATATCCAATAGGGTGTGGCGGAATAAACCATCGATTTATTAATGATATAAGTCAAATACCTAAGAATTGGACAAAGCCATTTATTATACAGGAGTTTGTCGAATTAGAAATACCTGAAGTATATAGATTATATTGTGTAGATAGTGAAATATTTGGTTTTAATGCTAGGAGATTCAAAGATAAAAATATTAAATCTCCTTGGGTATCCCATGCACAGGGTGCAGTATATGTATATGATGAAAGTCCTGATAGAAAAGCACAAGAAGTAGCCAAGATGGCTTTGATATCAACAGGTTTATATTATAGTTTTGGCGCCGTTGACCTGTTAAAAGATAAACAAGGAAAATGGTATGCCTTGGAAGTTGGCACAGATGGAATATATAATTATGTAGACCGCAATGTTCAAAATGAAAAATTATATGATGAGATTAATGAGAGATTAGCAAAAGCTTTTTGGAAAAATATTGGTATTCCCCCTTGGGGTAGAACTTGGAAGTATCGAAATTAATTAAGTTAAACGACTATCGTACCAATTATTAACTATAGAGACAATTTTCTCTATTTCTTCATTACTTAGCCTTTTAAAAACTTGATTTTGATTAAAAAGCAGTCTTGGATAATTTGGAGTTTCAATGATTGGTTCTAAAACCCACTTATAATACGCTTGGTCGTTATTTAAAGTCCAAAAGAATAAACAAACTGGGAAAGGTAGTTCAGAAATTAAATCAGTTGAGGGTAAATCTTGTTTTATCTCCAACGTTTTATTTTCATTCTCAATCACTATTGTATTATTGACAGTTGCTTGTATTTGAATCCCAAAAATACGACCGCTATGACTACCTAATTTACTAATTTCAACTAGAAAACTCAAACCATACCCTTTAGGTTGTGGAGTAACAATTAAATCGCTTCTGCGTGTCAAGTACACAACTGTTAAAGATTCTGCCCTCTGCCCAATATACCAAGCTTGTTCTGTAGTCACATCATTATTTCCAATCTGGGTCAGAAAATTAATGTTGATCTGCACTTTGTACCACAGTATTAGACGCAGCTTTATCGATTTCTACTATATCTTCATCCGTCCAATTTTCGAGCCAATCACCGTCAACATCCTCAAAATGATCATAGATGCCATCTATACCCTTAGCTAGTATAGATTCTCTCAAGCTTCTAACTCTTTGGAGAGCCTCTATTGCTCTTGCTACATTTTCTGAGATAACAGGCTCAAAGTTGGCGGACATAATCACCTCGTTCATCAATACTAGCTATATAATAACATTCATCGCTAAAATCATCACTACTTCTAAATACATACTCACCAATTTTAATTTCAACTTCTACTAGCATTGGATTAAAGCTTATAAATAGCCCGCGTAGAATTTCCCAATATCTTAAAGTCGATAGCCAGTCATTTTCTTTGCTAACAGTGAGACTAGCTCTAATACTTGTTAACTGGACGCACAAAACTAACTCTTTTCCACCGGAAGCTATTAAGTCCGTGGCCATCGATAAATCGGCAATATAAGGTTTTAAAGTAGCTCCACCCAAAGATTTTATGTGTTTACAGATTTCAGAAATTTTAGAAGCATCGCTAGCTTCAAACCTATCTGCCATCAAATTTTTCTTCCAAGTGTTGAGTTTAGGGTCTTTTTCAGTGAACCATGCAGGAAATAAATACTCATACCAGTATTTTTCTGCTGGCGTAAGTCGAGCAAATACTACATCTCTCTCTTCATCTGATAGTGATTGAATTGTAAGCCAAAAAGTTGTATCCTCTATCAATTCTCCAAGAAGTCGTATAACATACTTTTTACGTATTAAAAGCCCAGATTTGGTTTTAGCAATCCAACGCCTCATTTCATCCAGCCTTGATGCTAGGTTGGGGTAAACGGGTTGGGCTTGATTAATTAATTTTACTAGCTCAGGCTTAATGTTGTCGGGGCTTTGCACTATATATACCTACTTCTGTACTACTAACAGAAATAATAATATTATTCTAATGACTTATAGTAAAGGGCGGGCAAGGATGCCCACCCCACAAGACTATAGATAATGCAAAATTCTGTAAGGGCGGGTTAACGAAATATTTCACACCGTTTTAGGATACTTATAAACCCGCCCTAAAATCCTAGGCGCCTTCACGCAATTTATCAAGGACGCTTCTATCTTCGAGTGTAGAAGTATCACCAGAAACTTCTTGACCTGCGGCTAAATTTCTTAATAGGCGCCGCATAATTTTACCGGAACGGGTTTTTGGTAAAGCATCGGTAAAACGAATTTCACCTGGACGTGCGATGGCGCCTATTTCTTGAACTACGTGCTGTTTAAGTTCTTTAATTAGTGCATCGCTGCCTTGATGAGTTCCTTCTAAAGTAACAAAAGCTACTACTTCCTCACCTTTTAATTCATCGGGTTTGCCAACAACAGCGGCTTCAGCTACTGCAGGATGGGAAACTAATGCTGATTCAACTTCCATTGTACCGAGACGATGCCCTGATACATTTAGCACGTCATCAACGCGACCCATGACCCAGAAGTAACCGTCTTCGTCACGTCTGGCGCCGTCACCTGCAAAATATGTGTATTTACCATCAGTAGGAGGAATATGTTCCCAGTAGGTACGGCGGAAGCGGTCGGGGTCGCCGTATACTGTACGCATCATACCTGGCCAAGGATAACGAACGGCAAGATAACCACCTTCGTTGTCTGGTACAGAGTTACCTTCTAAATCTACAATATCGGCAAGAATACCTGGGAAGGGGCGAGTTGCAGAACCCGGTTTAGTTGAAATGGCGCCTGGTAGGGGTGTAATCATAATACCGCCTGTTTCAGTTTGCCACCAAGTATCTACAATTGGGCAACGTTCTCCACCAATAACTTTGTAGTACCACATCCAAGCTTCGGGGTTAATTGGTTCGCCCACAGTACCCAGTAATCTTAACGATGACATATTGCGCGCGTTGGGATGCTGTTCGCCCATTTTAATAAACGCGCGAATTGCAGTAGGCGCGGTATAAAAGACAGTTACACCGTATTTTTCAATAACATCCCAGAAGCAACCAGGATTCGATGTTCGTGGCGCCCCTTCATACATTACTGTTGTGGCGCCGTTTGAAAGTGGACCATACACAATATAGCTGTGTCCAGTAATCCAACCTACGTCAGCAGTACACCAATATACATCTGTATCTTGTAAGTCGAATATCCATTTGGTGGTCATATGGGTATATAAGTTATAACCACCTGTGGTATGCACAACCCCTTTCGGTTTTCCTGTACTTCCAGAAGTGTATAAAACAAATAGCATATCTTCGCTGTCCATTGGTTCCGCAGGACAGTCAGCAGAAGCATCTTTTTGTAATTCATGCCACCAATGGTCACGGTTCGGCGCCATATTAACTTCTTGGGCAGTGCGCTTAACTACGAGTACATTTTCTACACTTGGACAGGCGCCGTTATCTAAAGCTTTATCAACTTGGTCTTTCAGAGCAACAACTGCATCCTTACGCCAACCACCATCAGCAGTAATTACAATCTTTGCTTGCGCGTCATTAAGTCTATCACGTAAAGCTTCCGCACTGAAACCACCGAAAACAACACTGTGAGGGGCGCCGATACGCGCACAAGCAAGCATTGCAATCGCCGCTTCGGGTATCATTGGCATGTAAATCCCAATTCTGTCACCTTTTTTGGCGCCTAAGCTTTTGAGAACATTAGCAAACTGACAAACTTCGCGATGTAGCTGTGCATAAGTGAGAGTCCGCGAGTCACCTGGTTCACCTTCCCAAATAATCGCAGCTTTATTTTTGCGCCAGGTAGTTAAATGTCTGTCAAGACAGTTGTAAGAAATATTAATCTTTCCATTAACAAACCACTTTGCAAACGGTGGTTGTTGCCAATCAAGGACAGTATCCCACTTTTGAAACCAGTGTAATTCTTTTTCCGCCAAAGATGCCCAAAACTGCTCTGGGTTAGCTTTTGCTTGGTCGTAGAGCTTTTGGTATTCCTCTAAACTTTTAATATGTGCAGCTTGTGAAAACTCCGCACTAGGCTGGAATAAGCGCTTTTCTTGAAGAATTGATTCTATCGTTGGTTGAGACATAGCGATGAATACAAATTGGGTGTTGTTACTGTATTTTTAGCCAAGATTAGCAGCTAAGTGTTTTGATTTTCATTAAGGAAAGCCTAAAAAGCAAGGTAAGTACAAATACAATTGTTCAGCCTATGTACTTACCGCACGGGAAAAAGAACGATTTTGTCTCTTTAAATTAAATATGGTTCAGGTTATCTAATTTATGCAGGACAAATTGGTTTAGTAATTATACTTATTCTTTGTAGTGGCGATAAAAGCAGCCAAGCCGTAGGTTGGGTGAAGCGGCAGCGTAACCCAACATCAACTTATTTTGTTGGGTTCCGTTCCTCCACCCAACCTACTACTTTTCCATCTAATTAATTTTGGAGGCATAATATTTACCTTATTAGGCGTAGAGGGCACAGAGGTCAGAGTATGGAAGACGTAAAGGCACCAACTAGCAGTAGTTACCGTGACTATCTAATTTCTAGTCTTAAAGACTACGAACATGCAGCAGCTTACATCGCTGTCATGCTGGAATTAGATGAAGAAGGTTACGACCCTATGGTATTTAGTTCTGCCCTTGAAGAAGTTGTAGAAGCGCGCGAGCAATTAAATGATTTTTCACCCTTAGCACAGCTACATCATCAAAAGCTTGCTCAAATCCTTACACAAACGGGTGGAAAGGAAATTTTAGCATTGATTGAGTTTCTAGATGCGCTTGGTTACAGAATTGCGGTTGTCGCGAAAGATGAGGAAAAAAGTAGTAGTAGTGACTAAATTTAAATTTTCATCTAGAAAAGCCGAAAATTTAAGCTGATTCCAAGTACAATTGTTCAAAATGAGTATTTAGGGTACATTGAATTAGGTTATGGAGGCATCACCAAGAGAAATAAGAAGCTACCAGACCGCAGACGGGCAAATTCCCTTTGAAGAATGGCTTGATTCGCTGCGGGATCGAACAGCTAGAGCTAAAATTAAAAATAGGCTCAGGCGAGTAGAATCAGGTAACTTGGGTGACTACAGTCCCGTTGGAGAAGGTGTTTGTGAATTTAGAATCGATTATGGTCCTGGTTATCGCGTTTACTTCAAGCAAATAGGGTTAACTATTATACTTTTATTTTGCGGTGGAGATAAAAGCACTCAAGAACAAGATATTCTTAAAGCGAAGAAATATTGGAGAGATTATGAAAGAACTGAAAGTACCAACCAGTAAAAGTTATAAAGAATATTTAATTTCCTCTTTAAAAGATGATATAGAAGCAGCAGCTTATATTGAGACTTTCTTAGAATTAGGTGAAGATGGTTACGACGCAAATGTACTGCGTTCAGCATTAGAAGAAGTTGTCGATGCACGAAAGGAGTTAGGCACTTTCTCGCTATCAGTACAGCAGCATCATGAAAAACTGGATAAAATTCTTGCTAAAACTGGTGGTGACGAAATATTAACTTTGATTGAGTTTCTAGATGCGCTTGGTTACAAAATTTCGATTGTTGCTAAAGATGAGAAGACAAGTGATACTAGCGACTAAAATAAAATAATTATGAAAGACGTAAAAGCACCATCTAGTACTAGTTATCGTGAATCTCTGATTTCTTCTCTTAAAGATTTGAAACACGCTGCCGACTATATAGGGGTAATGCTGGAACTAGATGAAGATGGTTACAACCCTAATATTTTACGTTCGGCATTAGAAAAAGTAGTTGAAGCACGTAAGCAGTTAGGTAACTATTCTTTATTAGCACAGCAACACTACGAAAAACTCAATAAAATCCTTGCTGAAACTGGTGGTAAAGAAGTATTGACTTTGATTGAGTTTTTAAATGCGCTTGGTTACAGAATTTCTGTTGTCGCTAAAGATTAGCAAACAAGTGATAGTAGCGACTAAAATTAAAGGATGTAGGTTGGGTGTAGCGGCAGCGTAACCCAACATCAACTGGTTTTTACTGGGTGAATTTCTCCCATTCAACCTAGTTATTTCTATCGGCACCAACCTTAAACGCTCCCTCGAATAGTTTATCAACTTCAGTTTCTAAAATATTCAAAATGTTTTTTTCCTGTGGTTCATTAGGAAAACTCGGTAGCTTGTTTACTTTCCTTGAAATTGTTCTATGCAATGATTCATAAATATTTTGTATATCTTGCTGTCTTTGACTATCACCTATAATGTCAAAAGTCATCAGATGAGCAAGTGTGAGTAACAAAGAAACTGCACTATATCCAAAATAATAGTAACTAGTACCTACGAGCTTGACTTCTCCTGTCTCTTCTTCCCAATACTCAGTGTGAGAATACTCTTCTTTGTATCTATCAATTACCTGTCGAGTTACGGTTTTTGTATGATAACCGACAACTTCATAAACTTTTTTATTCTTTCCATATGTACCATATTTTACGAAATTTTTCATCCCTTTTAACACATTACTGGTATCAACCCAAACTTCTCTTTTTTCTTTAATTGGATTGTTGTAGTCAGTGACTTTTTCTGAGATAGTCTTGAAAATTGGTACAGATTTATGAATTTGCTTAGATTTCTTTTGTTTTACTTTCTCATAATGATTGATAATACATTTTTGAAGCACTGTATTAACTTGAGCATTAATTACATCCTGTACACAACTGCTAATTTCTTCTGACTTGCATGACAAAGTAGCAATAAACTCCCAAAGTTCATTACAAGCATCGTATAAAAATTTATCACTATCATTAATGGGTTTTTGGCAGGCTACATGTGCAACTAGTCTTAATATCTCTCGTTTGACTTGATAAGAAAACTCAACAGGCGCCTTTTCATTCTGGTAATTCATCAATTCATCAAATACCTTTTGCTTATCCACCTCTAACATTTGACTGGCAGAAGTCATTAGCTCAGTAATTCCTTCTCCTGTCCAACAGTTGATTTTAACTATTTCAAGCCAGGGGCTACCAGCCTTCTTGGATTTTACGTGTGCTATGAATTTTCCAAGCGCATAACATAGTATCGACACAATCTTCAACATAATCGAGCAACTGCTCTGGTGGTAACGCTGGCTCAAGACCAAGCTGAAATTTCATAAGCAGAGAACCCTGCCAGATAGCAATAAGTTGATCAGCTGCACGTTCTGGATTAAGAATAGAGAGTGTCTGTGTTGCACTAGCTTGCCGCAATAAGTCAGCCAGCTTTGTATAAATAGTCGCTGGACCAGCTTGGAAAAATTCGTGTATCAGTTGTGGATGACGCGGCGCCACACTGATTAGAAGCCGATTAAATTGAATTACCTCTGGGCGTGTAATAAATTCGAGAAATGCCATCCCAAATGTAATAAGAGTGTTGCGTAAGTCGTTGATGCTTCCAAGCGGCAACTGTGTTAATGGGCTGCTGAGTTCTCGACTTTCTCGCTCGACGACTGCTTTAAATAATGTCTCTTTATCATTAAAGTAACTGTACACAGTCATTTTGGACACACCTGCACCAGCCGCTATCCCCTCAATACTCACTGCATCGAATCCTTTCTCAAAAAAATGAGTTCGCGCTGTATTAAGGATTGCTCGAAGCTTAGATTGATTTTTCGGTCGTCCCAATGGTGCAGTTTGCTTTGGCTCTTCACTTCGCTGACCTTTGGATATGCCTTGTCTCACTTGTTTTACCTCATAAATTTTATGACCTCATACCTACTTAGAATATCTTTACTGGACGCTACCGTATAGATATAATACTTACTGGACGCTACCGTATAGATTTCAAGTTACATAGGGGGTAAGTTAAGTGATTTTAGTAACTACACCAACAAGTAAAGTTGGCAGTGCCTTGGTACAAAAGCTGATGGAACAAAATGTTTCAGTTCGTGTTGGGGCACATAATGTTGAGAAAGCAAGAAAAATTTTTCCTTATGTAGAGATTGTCGAGTTGAACTTTAATAATGCCATTAGCGTAGAGAAAGCATTGCAGGAAGTAGACGGACTTTATCTAGCTCCACCACGTGAAGACTTCCCGGTAGAACCTATAAGGCAAATGGTGAAATTAGCTGGCTTTGCAGGGGTGCAGCGTATTGCACTCTTATCAGCAATGGGAATTGAGAATATGGATACAAACATTCGTCGTATTGAGCAAAGTGTAGAAGCATCTGGAATAGACTTTACACATCTACGCATCAATGTCCTTTTGCAAAACTATAGTACGGCTAGTGCTGAAGCTATTCGACAACAACAAGGTATTTTTGCAGAACCATTAGACGGTGAACGAACCAGTTTTGTTGATGCTCGTGATGTGGCTGCTGTTGCCGCCGCTGCTTTAACTGAGGATGGACACGCGCGACAGGTTTATACACTAACGGGCGCCAAAGCATATAGTCGGGCTGAAGTTGCTGAGGTTATTTCTGCTGTAACGGGACGAACCATTCGTTACCAACCAATGACCGAAGCAGAATTTCGTTCACTTGCAGCAAATCTGGGATGGACTGACGAATTCATTAAAATGATGCTGGGCTTTTATGAAACCCACATTCGCTCTGGACATTCAGCGGTTGTCACAAACACTGTAGAGCAAGTCCTAGGGCGACAACCAATTACACTCGCACAATTTGCTCATGACTATCGTGATGTTTGGCTGTAGCGCTATAAGTTACAAAGGCACGCTTGTCCAATGAAACTTTTGAAAATTCAGATATTAAATATAACACTGAATTTCTCTCTGTGCCCTCTGTATCTCTGTGGTAAAAAAATACATGTAATGCACAGTTCGTGATGCCTGTTCCACAAGATAATTAATTAATTTCTTGTTGCCAGAGGATTTGGGCTATTCTTTCCATTCCGGCTTTGAGATGGTGCCTGCGTAAGTTGGCATAGTATAACCCTCCCAACGCAAGATCAATCTTATATACGTAGGTTAAGAGATTTTGGATTCATGCCATTTTGATTTTTTAATAAAATCTCCTCAATTAGAAACGCTTTGGATGTTTTGCAATAGCTTGTCAACTTGTTCTGCTTTTTGGTGTTGACGCTGTGCTTTAAACAAATCGCGCGCTTTTTCTAGGTTTGCTATAGCTTCAGTTTTGTTACCCTGCTGCATTAACGCATTCGAGAGACGCAAGTAAGCATCAACCTTTTTGGGAGCGCGCTCAATTACATCTTTAAATTGTGCCATCGCTTCTGAGACTCTATCCTGCTGCATCAAGCAGTCACCTAAGAGCAAATGAACTACATCGTTTGTCGAGTTTATATCAATTACTTGGCGAAACGCTGCTTCTGCACTTTTATAGTCTTTCTGCTGGTATAGAGTTACTCCCTTCTGGAAGCGATTCGATGTAATTAAAGTTTTAACCGCAAAATAAATAAGAAGGCATACACTGAAAAAAACAATTAGCGTTGCAGCTAAATTACTACCACTTGTAGGAATTTCCATATTTTATACCATTGGTACGCCTGTTTAGTATATCAAGTTCTTGGTTGATCCCCCCAACAAGAACGCGAGTTCGGGGATCAAAACTGCATAAGTTGATTGTGATGAACACTATCAAAAGAAAGGAGTGTATCTCGCACGCTAGCGAGTTGACGATTATTCAAATAAAAGTATTTATATATATTAAGTGTTGTTAAAGGAGCTAGACAAGTATGTCAATTTGGTTATGGGTAGCTTTATGTGCTTACTTAGTTGGGGTTGCAATCGAGTGGCATCGATTCCAACCTCAAATTAAAGAGTACGACGAATACAGTAACTTTCCTATCGTTTGGGCGACAAAGCAGATTGTAGCATGTGGTTACTTATTGAGAGCATTGGTTTGGTTCTATAGTTTTATATACGATGCTGATATAGAGGCAACGTAGAACAACCAAACCACATTTTAAGATTAAGCCATGAAACTAACCTAACAGAGTAGCTAGTGGGAAAATTAAATATTCGACAAAGAACAGTTTCCAAATAAACTGGTAAAAGCTCGCGATGGAAGTTTTATCCTGTAAATCAACTCGCTTACTACGGCGCCACATCCATACAAGTGGGATAATATGGGAAATTACAAGGAAAATCCAATTAACTTCAATAAGTCGAAATAAGCCAGCTAATATCATTCCAGCGTAGCAAACTGTGATTACCCAGCGCGCGAGTTTAAAAACAGCTTCTTTACCAAGTTGAATTGTGAAAGTGGTAATGTTGTACTGTAAATCACCTTCCATATCAGGGATATCCTTAAAAATGGCAATGGCGAATGTAAACACGAGTACAAATAAAGTTAATGCCCACACTGCGGCTGGAATATTAGCGCGTTGTACTAAGTCCCAACTGTAGTGTAAATATAGTCCGAGATTAACAATGGCGCCGCGAACTGAGAAAATACATATAGCTGCCCAAAATGGATAGCGTTTTAAGCGAATTGGTGGTAAGGAATATGCAGTACCAATAGCTAAACTAATTAGTACCATTCCAAATAAGTATTTTCCCTGAAATAAAGCTATGACTAATGCCAAAATACCTGTAAGAGCAACGATAAATTGACCAGTCCGCTGCGAAAATTCACCTGCTGCTAAGGGTAGATGTGGTTTATTTATTTTATCAATTGCTACATCTTCAAGCTGGTTTAATCCAACAATATAGATATTTCCACAAATGCAACTAACCCAGGCGCCTAGTGGAGTTATTAGGTTAAAACTAGAATTTGTGATTCCAACAGCAACTAAATATAATCCAAGCACACTTAAGGTTGTCCCGATGATGGTGTGTGGACGCGAAAACTTCCACAGCGAATATAACCAACTACCCTGAGATTTAACGCCAAAAACTCGACTCATACGATTGTATATTTTAGATTTTTTTATTTCCCCAGCGTAAGGTGGGCTTCGGCCCACCCTACTTCTTTCCGCACAGTAAGCCAAATCGAATTAAACCAGTTTCATAACCGCGCTGCATTAAACCCAACGATAAGGCGCCTTGAATTGTCGTCCAACCAGAACGCAGTAGACCCCATAATGCTTGTAAGTTAAACGCTGAGTCGATAACTACGTTCCAAAATGGCGCCACTGCAGTTGACCAGTCAGCGGTGCGAAGGTTTTGTAAAGGTAGTTGACGCGCGATTTCTTCGTATTGCGGTAAAGAAATTACATAGGGTAGACAGTAGACGCGATAAATTTCTTCTAAATGCTTTTGTTCTTCTGGAGTGAGGGGTGTATCGAGTGGACGGTGACACCATGTAACTACAATCATCGTTCCACCTGGTTTTAAAACTCGGTAGCATTCTTGTAGAAACTTGACTTTATCTGGCATGTGTTCGCCGCTTTCCAACGACCAAATCAAATCGAACGAGTTATCAGCAAACGGCATATTTAAGGCATCTGCTAAGAGAAAATTTGTTCGGTTGCTCAAGCCAAATTCTGCCGCGCGTTGTTTTGCTCTGTTTGCTTGCACTGGACTCAAAGTAATTCCTGTTACGTTAGCATTGTATTTGCCAGCTAGGTACAGCGAACTGCCACCTATGCCACAACCAACGTCAAGAATATTTTCAACTCGTTCAACTTGTGCCCATTGCAATACCTCCTCAATTAAATCTATTTGTGCCTGACGACGTTCTTTTTTCTCAGTACCATCGGCGCCGTAATAGCCGTGGTGCATATGTTCGCCCCAGATTTCCTCCCATAAACCAGAGGAAGCATCGTAGAATTGCTGAATTTGTTGATAAAGTGTTGCGCTCATAAGTTAAGCAGTGCTAAGACAAGACAGAAAGATTAGTCACATATATTAAAGTAGGCTACCATGTGTGATTTGATTTGAATTAGGGTATTTTATTACTCCCAAGTCGGTACACCCTACCAATCAGGCTTGGGATTGTTTAGTTTTTTACCTTTATATGACCGTTTCTCGAACAATTTGTTTAGGCTTTTTAGCTGTTATCGGGATAGGCGCCATCTTATTGATGATGCCTTTTTCTACCAGTAGTGGTACATGGGACAGCCCAATAGTAGCTTTGTTTACTGCCACTTCCGCTGTATGTGTTACAGGTTTATCGGTGGTAGACCCAGGTACATACTTCTCATTTTGGGGTCAGTTTTTTATTGCCTTACTGGCACAAATTGGTGGTTTGGGCTATATGACCACCACGACGTTCTTGATTTTACTGATTGGTCAAAAATTTAACCTGCGGCAGAAAATTGCAATTCAGCAATCATTAGACCGACCAGGGATGAGTGGTAGTAACCAAATCATTCGTTCGATTATTGCCACAACGCTAATTTTTGAAATTACTGGTGTCTTTTTATTACTGATTGCATTTGTGCCTAAGTATGGATTCAATCAAGGACTTTGGCTAGCTGTATTTCATAGCGTTAATGCATGGAACAATGCTGGATTTAGTTTGTTTAAAGATAGTTTAATAGGGTATCAAACATCACCATTGGTAGTTTTTACAGTTACTGGTTTGATTATCTTTGGTGGAATTGGATACCAAGTTATTTTGGAAACATACATGTGGGTACGCGACACAATCAAGAACAGGCGAGTAAAACTAGTATTATCACTTGATTTTAAAGTTGCAACTACTACCACATTAATTTTACTATTTATTGGTACAATAGCCTTTTATGTAGTGGAATTAAGAAATACAGAGACTTTTGCTAACTTTAATTTATGGGATAAATTTTTACTTGCTTGGTTTCAATCTGTCACACCTAGAACCGCCGGTTTTAACACCATAGATATTAGTAAAATGACTAATGCGGGTTTATTTATTACAATTGCGTTTATGTTTATAGGCGCCAGTCCGGGTGGTACTGGAGGGGGCATGAAAACTACAACTTTGCGTGTATTGACAAGCTGTACAAAAGCTATTTTACAAGGCAAAGAAGAAGTGTTGTTGTATGAACGTAGAATCGCATTGTCTTTAATTCTCAAAGCAGTGGGTGTTCTAATTGGTTCAATTACTACAGTCATTTTTGCAACAATTTTAATTTCTTTAACAGACCCCGAAGTTTCCTTCATTCAAATTTTGTTTGAAGTAGTTTCCGCATTCGCTACCGTTGGACTGTCTACAGGTATTACTGGTACTGTTACGATTGGCGCCAAGTTAATATTAATTCTCACAATGTACATTGGTCGAGTTGGTGTTTTACTTTTAATGTCGGCGATATTAGGCGACCCTCGTCAAAGTCATGTTCGCTATCCAGAAGAGAACTTGCTTGTTGGCTAAGTTCAGCTACAAGTAAATCCCTTTAATATCACTTTGCAGTGTTACAATAATTTATGGAATAAAGAATTATTTTTAAAAATTTTATGTAGCTAGTGACGCTTGCTAAATAAACAGCTAATCAAGGAATAGCCAGGATACATCAAGGTAAAAATCGTGAATTTATCATCATTAGGTTTTTTTCGCAGCTTGCGTAAAGATAACCAACAGTTCGCCGTCATTGGTTTAGGTCGTTTTGGACGTTCTGTTTGTGCGACATTGCATAAATTCGGTTATCAAGTATTAGCAACCGATATCAGCGAAAAGCGTGTAGCGGATGCTTTGACAGAACAAATAGTTGGACATGCATTACAACTTGACTCTACCGAACCAGCGGCACTAAAAGAAGCAGGAATATTTGAATTTGATACTGTTATTGTTGCCATTGGTAACTATATTCAAGAAAGTATCGTCACAACTTTGAATGTCAAAGAAGGTGGTGTCCCCCATGTTGTCGCCAAAGCTTCAAGCGAAGTTCACTGCAAACTACTTACACGTGTTGGCGCCGACCACGTAGTTTTTCCTGAATTTGAAGCAGGATGTGCATTAGCAAGAACTTTAACCAAACCATCTATACTCGAACGATTTGACCTAGACCCCGATAACAGTATTGTCGAAGTCATTGTACCCGATGAGTTTCACGGTAAAACCGTCTCCGAGTTACAGTTACGCAACCGCTACGGCTTAAATCTTCTCGCAGTCAGCAACGAAGGTAAATTTCTTATTAACCCCGAACCCGACAAGCGACTTCAAAAAGGTTCCGCAATGGTCGTAATAGGCTGCAACAAAGATATTAATCGTCTACCCATTTAATATCTTGTAGATACTCTTGTGGAAACTCTTGTGGAACGGGCGTCCCCGCCTGTTCTACCCATACTCATAATCAAATTCATACCCGCCTATAGCTCAAAGCTATAGGCTAATAGCTCAAGTCCATTAAAATGGACTGGTTAAAACAGTTAATCTAAATTTAAAATGATTCCGAAGAATTGGTACGTAAAATAACTTTAGAGTATTTGTACACAAATTTCATTTATAAAGAAAATGCATCACCTGATATTATTGAACAACTAGCAAATACTGATAGTTGGCAAGTAAAAATCTGTGTCGCGTGCCATAACAATACCCCTACTAATACCCTCGATAAGCTTTCAAAGGAGTCTAAGACATTCGCCAAGTAGTTGCAAAAAACCCTTGTATCTCTAGTACAACTCTAGAAAAACTTTTACAAGATATAGACGAAAGAATGCGCGCGGTCGCTAAAGCCAATTTAAATTTATAGTTACTGGATAATCAAGAGGTACTATTTCATTCGCAAAAAGTAACTCTGGGATAATTACTTGTAGCTTAGAGGTGAGAAGCTCAGTTGTCTCAGCTTCTGTGACTAACCCAGGTACATCTTCACTAGTAGCAACCCAGACTTCTGCTTCTGAGTCCCAAAATGCCTCAACATTACATTCAAACTCTCTCATATTAAGTAATAACGCTATTGTTATAAAATTATTTTAAATCTCTCAAACTCTGCTCTCTGTGCGCTCTGTGTCTCTGTGGTAAAAATCTTTACTCTCAAAAAAAGTGGTACGAAATTAGAACATTGGTGATGTAGTTCTAAACTGTTTAATAAGTTACACCAATAAATAGCTAATGAAAAAAGTATCTCGTTTAGCCATCATTCTCTTAGCTGCATTAGTTTATTTTACGACTGTTCAAGTACAGTTAGCTTTCTCGAAGCCAAGTTTTCCTCTACAGTCTCAACGTGGAGAAGGCGCCCAAAAAATAAATTTTGGACGGCACTTTCAAGAACTTGGAGTTGAAGGTTCTATTTTGATTTATGATTTGAAGGCAAATCGTACTTATCAACATAATCCAACTCGTAATGCAACAAGTTTTCTGCCTGCCTCAACTTTTAAAATTCTTAACTCTCTAATTTCTTTGGAAACACGTGTCATTGCTGATGAAGTTGCTGTTTTAACTTGGGATGGGATAAAAAGAGATATTAAAGAATGGAATCGTGATCTGAATATGAGAGAAGCTTTTAAGCTTTCAGCCGTCTGGTTCTACCAAGTTTTAGCTCGTAGAGTTGGGCATGAACGGATGCAGGATTTTGTTACAAAAGTGGGTTATGGCAATAAAAAAATTGGTGGGGAAAAAGATATTGATAAATTTTGGTTAGAAGGAGAACTTCGCATTACACCCCAAGAGCAAATACAGTTTATTAGCCGTCTTTACAATGAGGACTTACCTTTTTCTAAAAGAACATTCTCAATTGTAAAAGATATTATGATAGTTGAACAAACACCAGACTATACAATTAGAGCAAAGACTGGTTTGGCACAAGGGACGCCGCAAATTGGATGGTATGTGGGATATCTGGAAAAAAATAAAAACGTATATTATTTTGCTGTTAATATTGATATTCGTAAAGATAAAGATGTAGCTGCTCGTAAAGAATTGATGCGCCGTTGTTTCAAGGAATTGAGAGTACTATAATAGTTGTTTAATGTAGAGACGCAATTAATCGCGTCTCTACAATGCGCTTTCTTAAGCTAGATTGAAAACTCCATTCAAAACAATTTGTTCTGGAGACATATCAAATGTCTTTAAGAAGGAAATTTGCTTCCATGTACTGGCGCCAACAATACCGTCAGCAGTGAGATTGTTTTTTTGTTGAAACTTGATAACAGCAGCTTTGGTATTGGCGCCAAAAACACCATCAATACTAGTTATGCCAAAATCACCTTGACCAATTTCACTGGCGCCATGCAATAAACCTTGAAGATTTCTAACATCAGTCCCTTGAGAACCTTGCTTCAATGTTTGTCGCTGTGATATCCATACTTGACGTTGAATAGCTGCTTCCGTTTCATACCCAACTACACCATCTACTTTGACTGCATTCTGCTGTTGGAACTTGACGATAGCATTCTTGGTGTTGGCGCCGAATACACCATCAACGGCACCTGTATAATACTTAAGAGTTGTTAAATTTTGCTGTAATTTACGAACATCGGCGCCTGTTGAACCTTCTTTTAAAGCTGTAAATGTAGTAGGCATGATTATTTACTGTGGTGTGAATTTTAACAACCATGACTACAGATGAAGGTTTAAAAGTTACGGAAAAATCAAAATATTTTTTTTGAGTCTGGTAATCGCTCAAACTGACTTTGAATCATCCTTGATTCAGCCACTCTAACCACTGCACCAAAATAGATGTCGTTATATCATGTTCTACAGCATAATTGTCTTCCATCTCATGGTATAAATATGCTTGTTGATTAGCGTCAGCCGGACAAACTAATCTCACTTCACTCGAAGGCGCCTCTTTTTTGTTCCATGTTAATCGAATACTGCCTTGCTCATCCGTTGAAGCCGATGCCCTTGGAAAGCTATCTCCCATTATTTCAAAAGCGTCTACAACTAATCGCATTGCTAACTTAAAGGCAGATTGGCTGGGTTGTAAAATTCCATACTCGTCTGTTTCCTCTTCTTCCAAAAGAGCAACGAGCCGCTTTAATGTAACTGTAATATTGCTGCTGTAAGGTTTTGCCGACTGAGCTACAGTCATATGACTTAATAAAATAAGAGTGGAATATTTATACCAGCCTAACACGTTTTCTAAACAAAAATATGAGCGTTATAAGGCACCTTATTAGGTATAAAAACAACTCATTTTATAAAAGGAAGCAAGTCAAAGTGTTGGCGAATTTCAATAAGCGACTTATCAAGCAGTAGTTCAAAATCAAGGAAGGGAACTAAATGTTGGTTTTGGCGCCTTTTAGCTTTAAACCACATTGCTATTAACTCTGGCAGTAATCGCGGAAAAACACATAATATAGACCCATATAGCCACACTACGCCATGCTCTTTTATTAAGTCGTCATACATAACGCGAATTGCAGGACTGATAGTTGGGTCTTTGAGTGTACGCAAATGGTCGCGAAACTTATAGTTGCTTGTCCACCAAGTTAAAGGCAAAATTTTGAGTTCATCAAACATCCCAGTATCGCAACCGTAAATAACGTGGGACACATCATGCGCTAAAAGAATTTTGGCAAAATCTGGGGGAAGTTTTCTAGGGTCGGTGACGTTAGGGTTCAATATATAATACTCCTCCAACCCTTCGGTCAGCGTCAGAGTGCTATTTTTATCCATGTAGCTAGGACGCGGATTCATATCTCAATCCTTTAAATATTGATTAAATACGATACTGTTTCGTAACTATAATAACATTTATGAGTGATACCAGTAAAAAATCGCCTGGAAGACCTAGAAGTCTCCAATCTCATCAAGCAATGTTGCAAGCAACTTTAGAATTACTTGCTGAGGTTGGGTTTGATGGTATGAGTATTGATGCTATTGCCGCGCGCGCGGGTGTTGGTAAGACAACTATTTACCGACGTTACACATCTAAAGAGGAATTAGTAGCTGATGCGATTGAAAGTGTTAGGCAAGATGTAGTAATTCCTGATACAGGAAGTATATGGGGTGATATTGATGCTTTGATTGAGAGTGCAGCGCAAATTACTTTTACTCCTTTGGGAATAAAAACTGTAGCAATGATTATTAACAGTGCATCAAGTAATTCTCAATTCGCGCGTATTTATCAGGAAAAGTATTTACAACCTCGACGAGATGCTTTTGCTGTGGTTTTAGAACGGGCAAAAGCAAGGAAAGAAATTCCTATAGATTTAGAGCCAGGTATAGTGTTTGACATGATGAGTGGCATCATGCTTTATGGGTTAATTTTTCAGCCCACTAAAGAATCATGGCAGTTATATGTCCGTCGTGCTTTAGGTTGTTTGCTCAAAGCATAAAACGATACGTAAGGATTGATTTTAATACTGGTAAGTTAGTTTATAATTTCACTTTGGTAATTCAGTAGCTCATGTCATTAATTATCAAAACGTTCACGTGAACTGGTAGAGTAAATAGAAATGCACGTAGTGTAAAATTTTGACACGGAGAAATAGAATTGTTAGGAACTACTTCGGCATCTAACAAGCTTGCTAAGATGATTTATGGCTACTGGCAAAGTCAGTGCCTTTATGTAGCAACAAACTTAGGTATACCCAACCTCTTACAGTCAGGACCAATGACTGTAGAAAATATAGCAAAAGAAACTTCTACAAAAGTAGAAACTCTCTATGTTGTTCTCCGTGCTTTGGCTCATTTGGGTGTGTTTGCAGAAAAGCCTGGACGTGTATTTGCACCAACAGAACTCTCAGAACTCTTGATTACAAATGCAGAGCCAAGTTTAGGACATTTTCTGTTACATGTTACAGAACCTGTTATGTGGGACGCTTGGAGAGAATTAGGTAATTCCTTGAAAACAGGGGAAGTACCTTTTGAGAGGGTACATGGCAAGAATTTCTACGACTTCTTCATGGCAGAAAACCCTGATAGTAAAAATTTATTCAACAATGCCATGAGCTTTTTAACGAATCAAGCAATTGATTCGCTGTTTGAGGTCTATGACTTCGGTCAATTTAATACAGTTATGGATCTTGGAGGGAATCGAGGCTCACTAATTGCCCATATAGTTAAAAAGTTCGGCTGTAAAGGTATATTGTTCGACCTTCCCGTTGAAGTTGAGATAGCTCCTGCTTTCCTCGCAAGTCAGGGAGTTTCTTGCGAGCAAGTGCAAGTCGTTGGTGGTAATGCTTTAGACTCATTACCAAAGGGCGCCGAGGCAATTGTGATGAAGTATTTCCTTTCTGTATTTAGTGTTGAAGACGCGCGTCGTGTAATAACTCGATGTAGAGAGGCTCTCCCTAAACAAGGTAAGGTTGTACTTCTACAAACATTAGTTCCACCTCGTGGGGCGCCTGTAGAATATCCAGATGGAACTATCCCAGGTCTTGCTGCAGTACAGATGATGATAACAAATCCTGGGGGTTACTGGCGCACAGAACAAGAGTATAAAGAGTTGTTTGAAACTAGTGGTTTTCAACTAGAAAAAGTCATTTACACAGGAACTAGCCTAACGGTCATGGAATTTAGTACGCTTTAATTAGCACGTAGACAAAAACAAGCTTTACATCCACAGACTCAATTCATAAATATGTCTTTCGTGAGACGAAACACGTATTTGAGTATGATTTTGAGTTTCGTGGGTTTTTTTTTATAGCAATTTCTTGAAAATGACTGTAAATATAATAAGCATAGTTAATTATTTGCAGTCATAGATTTTCCCTTATATTTTGTTTAAATCTAGTAATTAGGTGTCATAATTATTACAAATTACACTTTTAAGCAAAATAGCGGATAAAGTAGCAATAAACACAAACACACTTAGTAATTTATTGGAAATTAATGCTCAAGGTTAAACTGAAACCCTATTACGAACAATTATTTGCATCACCAACTACGGTAGCGTTTGCTTCACTAGTACTTAGCTTAGTAGCCTTATCTTTCTCGCCAATTCTGATCCGCTTGAGTGAAGGCGAGCTTGGGCCAAACGCGACAATTTTTAATCGTTTTTGGATATCTACTGTTGCATTCGTGCTTTGGAACCAATTTACAGCCGCGCGTTCTCAACTTGCAGGTAGTCCAGTAAAAGCGCCACAACGTTACACAATGCGGCAAATCTTGCTCTTAGTAGCAGTTGGATTTGTGATGTTCGCGACTCTTGCTCTGTGGGCTTGGTCTTTAGCTCATACTAGCGTCGCTAACTCTACGCTCATGCACAATTTGGCGCCGCTGTTCACCGTCTTAGGGGGGTGGCTGATTTGGGGAAAGCGCTTTGATAATAAATTCATTGGCGGTATGCTCGTAGCGATAATAGGAGCTTGCCTCCTGGCATACCATGACTTTTCCTCTGCAGAAGCAGATAAACTCCAAGGAGATATAGCGGCAATACTATCAGCCGTTTTTCTTGGTTTATATCCACTGCTTGTAGAACAGCTACGAGATAAACTAAGTCCTGTAGTAATTATGACTTGGTGTTCTGCAATCGGCACTGTCTTGCTTTTGCCTGTTGTTGTAATTACTGAACATCAGCTTTTCCCCCATTCGTTGAGTGGGTGGTTTTACGTAATTAGCCTAGCATTGATGTGTCAAATAGCAGGGCTGGGACTTTACGCATATTCCCTCAATAGGTTATCTTCAGGATTTGTCTCGTTATGCGACCTGTTTGTTCCCGTCCTTAGTACCCAAGAAGCTTGGGTTATCTTTTCGGAAAGTCCCAGTTGGGTGACTTTAGTCAGTTTTAGTGTGATTCTGTTGGGGGTATGTGTGACTTCAACTAGCGAATCTGCTATTAAGCCAGAAGTTGAATCGCTTCGGTAGAGAGATGGAAATTGGAGACGATTAAGGTTATGATTTTATTAAATGGTGCATTTCTTCACTTTATAGAATCTAATGCAAAATCTTCCAATTTCTATTTCAAAAGACATTACATTACGGTTTTTAAGAGACGACGAAAAAACTTACAGGAGTAATGAAAAAGAGCTACCTTTAGTAATTGAGCCAGTTAAGGAAACATATAAAGCACATCTGTCGCTATTACTCAGTCAAAGTAACCGCTCAGGGGGCGCCGAGTTCAATAAACTGCTAGATACATACGGCGCCATTTTGTTTCGAGGATTTGATGTTCAAGATGGTAATCAATTTCAAAAAGTTTTAGAGCTACTCAATATCCAACTAGAGTCAGCTTATCATTTTGGCAGCGCTCATCGTGTACGAGTAACCGATAAAGTCTTCACCTCTTCAGAAGCTCCACCCCATACGATTATTGCTCCTCACAATGAACTTAATATGGTGCCTGTGCGTCCTAGCGTACTTGCTTTCTTCTGTCAAGTACAGCCAGACTTATATGGCGAAACTCCCATCATAAATACAGAAAAGCTATTTAATAGTCTATCTCCGAGTTTACAGGACAAAATTGCCAACTTTCCTCAACGATTTGTCCGATATGTTCCTAACCATCTATTAGATTTAGTCTTTGAGGGACTATCTTTTGAAGAAATTACAAAACTTCTTACTGAACAAAAGTTTGATTTTAACTGGGAAGAGGATGGCTCTCTAAATTTTGCGTGTTCTTATATTACTTTATTCAGTCACCCAAGAACGAGGCGCCTCTGCTTTTGCCTTAGCATTGTTGATTGTTTGGTAAGTAGAGAATGGTATCGAAACATCAGTCAACGCTATCCGTTTGGTAAAAGGTTTTATTATAATTGGTTACCAGCTTCGTTGTACAAAGAGTATCAGCAAAGATTAACAACTGCAGCAACTGTTGTTGATGGTTCGCAAAAACGAACTAGTACCCTTAATGCATACTTTGTGAACGCTCAGGGTCAATCTACTACCATGACCTCTTCAGAAGCAAAAGAATTGGGAAAAGCTGAATGGGAAAATGCATCTATCTTTCAGTGGAAGCAAGGGGATATTCTTATCATCGATAATCTACAGGTCGCTCATAGTAGACTCAATACTACACAGAAGCGAAAAATCCTCACTGCTTTCGGAAACATGTGCAACATTCGCGACATGAAACCAGTTGTAGCATAGGCTTTGTCTCTGTGGAATGATGTCTTTATTTTTACGACAAAGACACAGAGTACACAGAGAAGAAAGTAAGAGTGTTGGCGCCAACCCGCGAAATTTAATGATATTAGACCAGTAGTTGAAATGTATAAAAACAACTAATCAATTAAGAGCTATAGCATTCCGAATTGATTTGTAAAAAAATAATGTTGGTTGAAAAAACCACAAAGGACACAAAGGACACAAAGGAAAGAAAGAAAGAAAGAAAGAAAGAAAGAAAGAAAGAGAGAAAGAAGAGAAGGAAAATTTTACTTAGGTTTTAGGATTGCTATATGTTATCAGTTTCTACAGAACTTAAAGAATATTGGGAAAAACAGCTATCAGGAGGATTACCAATACTTTCGTTACCTACTAATTCACCTCGTTCTTTAAATAATTATAATTGCTCTACATCTAGTTTTGTAGTCAACAATAAACTAACGGATTTACTAAAAAAACTGGCAAATAGTGAAAGTGTTAGCCTTGATAATCTTCTTTTGGCTGCATTTAAAGTTCTGCTTTACCGTTATACAAGTGAAACAGATATTCTTGTTGGTTTAATACTTACTCAACAAGATAAATCCGAAAACGTAATTGTCTCACGGGATTTTATTTCTGAAGGTATTTCATTTAAGAAATTTCTGAATCAAGTTAGTCACACTGTGTTAGAAAACAGAAAATACCAGGATTATCCGTTTGCTTCATTAGTAAATCAATTACAGTCAAATACCTCAAGTCATTCACCTATTTGTCAAGCTTCATTTACTTTCCATGTAAATCAACAGGAAAATAGCTTACTACCCCACCAAAAACTAGAATTTGATTTAAGCTTGGAAGTCATTCAGGCTTCTGATTCATTACTGTGTGACTTTAAATACAACAGCAATTTGTTAGATACAGAGACGGTTGCTCAGATTAGCGGACATTTCCAGAATTTACTTGAAAGCATTGTCTCAAATCCAGAACAGTTAGTTGCTCAGTTACCATTGTTGAGTGAGAGCGAACGAGAAAAAATACTAATTGATTGGAATGCAACTGAGAAAGATTATAATTCTACAATGTGTCTCCACGAATTAATTGAGGCACAGGTAGAGCGAACACCAGATGCAATCGCGGTTTCATTTGCCTCTGAACAGCTTACTTATCGTGAATTAAACTGCTGTGCAAATCAACTAGCACACTACTTACAAACACTGGGAGTTAAACCAGAGGTACTAGTTGGTATATGTGTTGAGCGTTCTTTAGAAATGGTAGTCGGACTTTTGGGTATCCTCAAAGCAGGCGCCGCTTACTTACCTTTAGACCCAGGTTATCCACAAGAACGTTTGGAATTAATTTTATCTGATTCTCAGGCGCCTGTATTGTTGACTGATAATGAAAAGTTATTCGCCCTAGATGAACACAGAAAAGTAGTTTGTTTACGTACACATCAGGAAAAAATTGCTAGTTATAGTAAAGAGAATCCTGCACCAAGTGCAACCGCTAAAAATCTAGCTTATGTTATCTATACTTCTGGTTCAACTGGTAAGCCGAAAGGAGTAGAAATTCATCACAGCGGTGTGGTTAATTTCTTAAAATCGATGCAGCATCAACCAGGAATTACAGCGTCAGATGTACTTTTGGCAGTTACTACAGTATCTTTTGATATTGCAGCCCTTGAGCTATATTTGCCTTTAATTACAGGCGCCAAGGTATTATTAGCTAGCCGAGAAATAGCTAGTGATGGCAAGCGCCTTTTAGAGTTGATTAATACTGCTGGTGCTACGATTATGCAAGCCACCCCAGCTAGTTGGCGGATGTTGCTTGCGGCTGGATGGAGTAGTTCTAAGCAATTAAAAATTCTTTGTGGTGGCGAAGCTTTAACTAGTGAGTTGGCGCAGCAGTTATTAGACAAAGGCGCCGAGGTATGGAATTTATACGGGCCGACTGAAACTACTATTTGGTCAACTGTCTGTAAAGTTGAGGCTAATAAATTATCTCATGCTTTAGTTTCTATCGGTCGTCCGATTGCCAATACACAAATTTATATATTAGATGAATATTTTCAACCAGTTCCAATTGGAGTTAGTGGCGAATTGTATATTGGTGGTGCTGGAGTTGCGCGCGGTTATCTCAACCGTCCAGATTTAACTACCGAACGATTTATTAATAACCCCTTTTTATCAGGTTCCCGCTTTTACAGAACTGGAGACTTAGCTCGTTACCTGCATGATGGCAATATTGAGTACATTAGTCGAATCGATAATCAAGTAAAAATTCGGGGTTTCCGGATTGAGTTAGGGGAAATAGAAAACGCTCTATCTAATCATCCACAAGTGCGAGAAGCAGTTGTTATTACCCGTTCCGAGCAATCAGAAGAAAAACAAATAGTTGCTTATATCACTACTAATCAGGAACCAACTCCTGGCGCCTTGCGTGATTTCTTAAAACAAAAGCTACCAGATTATATGATACCTGTGGCTTATGTGATATTAGAAACATTTCCCTTAACTCCCAGTGGAAAAATAAACCGTCGCGCGTTGCCAAAGCCAACAGCTTCTAGCTTTAGCCAACACGATGAATTTCTTGCACCACGTAATGATACCGAAGGTCAACTAGCAAAAATTTGGTCGGAGATTTTAAATATTCACCCAATAGGTATTAAAGATAACTTCTTTGAAATTGGTGGGAGTTCTCTTTCAGCAATATTCTTGATAGCAGCAATTGGGCAGCAGTTTGGTAAGGAATTACCATTATCAGCACTTCTCACAAATCCGACTATTGAAGAGTTTGCCAATCTTCTGAATACCACAGATACTTTTGATAACTCGCCTTTAATTCCCATCCAGCCAAAAGGTAACAAGCCAGCGTTTTTCTGCGTACATCCCGCAGGTGGTCATGTTATGAGCTACATGAAATTAGCGCAGTATCTAGGTAACGACCAACCTTTTTATGGCTTACAAGCACAAGGATTTAATGGAGAACAACCTTTAACGCGCGTCGAGGATATGGCTTCTGTGTATATCCAAGCAATTCAGAAATTTCAACCAAATGGGCCATATTATATTGGTGGCTGGTCATTTGGGGGAGTTGTGGCGTATGAAATGGCGCAGCAATTACACACAATGGGACATAAAGTCTCTTTAGCGATAATAGATTCCTATGTTCCAATTCTCTTGGATAAAAACAAGAAAATTGACGCTCCTTATTTAGTTGGCGCCCTTTCCAGGTATTTTGGGGGAATGTTAGGTCAGGATAATTTAGTAAACAGTAATGAAATTAAGCACTTGAATGCTCTTGAACAAATCGACTATATTCTTGATAAAGCAGTAGAAGCCAAGATATTACCCCCATCAAATCAAAGCCAACAAGCCCGACGCATTGTTGATGTGTTAGTTGGAACGCTAAAAGCAACTTATTCCTATGTCAAACAACCATACCCAGGAAAAGTCACTGTGTTTAGAGCTAGAGAAAAACATATTATGGCGCCTGACCCAACTCTAGTATGGGTGGAAATATTCACTATCATGGACGCGGAAGATATAAAAATAGTCAATGTTTCTGGTAATCACTACACATGCGTCTTAGAACCGAATGTACAAGTATTAGCAGAAAACTTGAAATCGTATTTAGCGTAAACGTAAGGTGGCTTAAGCCACCCTACTCTTGCTTCAATTTAAGTAAAGGAATTAGAAAAAAGCAAAGCACTGTAAATGCGGCACTAATAATCACAAGAACGTAAACTGGAACTCCCTGACTATATAAGTGCCCTCCTAAAATGGGACCCGGTTGTTTAACCAGGTTATACACAGACATTAGTATTGCGTAGGTTGCACCTTCTGCACCAACAGGACAAGACCTTGCTGCAATTTCTAACACACCCAGCATAGCTATCATTGAAAAAAATCCAAAAAATACACTGACCAACATCGCGCTCTGTGCATTATGTATAAATAATAAACCAATCGTAGAGATAGTAGTTAACCCAATTGCTAAATTCAATATTAGCTGTCGGGAAATTCTAAAGGCAAGAATACCAAAAACGAGGGCGCCTACACCATTTGCCAAAGCTTCAAATGTACCCAAAAGACCTATAAATTGAGGGTCAAACTTCAAAGTATCTTTGTAGTAATAGACAAGATAATTTACCAGTTGGGGTGGGACGAGAGTGAACTGAAGGCAAGCAATAAAGCCCAAAACAGCAAGAAACCGTCGCGACTTTACTGCTAACCAAATAGATTTGAGATTAGTTTTTACTGAAACATTTGCTCGGTGCTTTTTTTCACCTCCAAGTAATATGAAGGTTGCAACTAAACCAATAAACGGTACAATTGCAGTAAGCAGAAACGCCATCGATAAATTAGAATTTTGAGCAAGCCAGCCACCGATATAATACATTAGAGCTTGACCAAAACTTAGAGATGTCCATTGAACTGCCTGTAGACGTGCCGTATTATTTAAAATCGTGCCTTGAACGACCATAATTTTATCTGTTAGTACGTCGCTAAAGGCTATAAATACATTGACTAAAATTAGACTAATTGCCAGCAGGGAAATAGTGTTAACTTTAAAGATGCCTAAGCCTAACAAGGCGGCAAACGCTAACGAATAGCAGAGAAAAAAGTAGCTTTTGAACTGATAGCCAAATAATGAAACAGCATCTGCAATAATTCCGTAAAGTGGTCTAATTAACCAGGGAGTGAAAATTAAAGTACTGAAGGATGCTAGTTGTGCTGGTGAAAGTCCCAGGTTATCTTTGAGATAAATGGTCAGCGGAAGACCGAAAAGTCCTGGATAGCATCCGTAAGTTTGAATTAAGTAGAACAAGACCATGATGGCAATAAGTTGCTGTATTGCCATCGAATCTTGCTTAGTAGTGTTGGCCATTAGTTACCTGAAAAAATTGAACCACCAAACTTCATGATATAGCCAATACCAACACAGTGTGACGTTCTAGTACGCTATGCCCGGAGAAATCCGCTTAGTACCCAGGCTTGAAGTATCTGTAAGGCAATTGAAGGTTGATTTTCAAGGATGGTAAAGTTAAATATATGTAGAGGTTATAACTATGACCCAAACACAAGCACAAGTACAAAGCGAACCAAAATTATATACCTTTGATGAATTTATTGAATGGTATCCAGAAAACTCGGAATTCCGGTACGAATTATATGATGGAGTAATTGTCGAGATGCCAAAACCTAGGGGGAAGCATTCAAAGTTAACAGGTTCTCTTGGTGGAAGATTACTTACAGCCATTGATAAAATAGGTAAAACTGATATTTGGTTTATTCCTAGAGAATCAATCGTTAAACCACAACGCGACAAATCTGGGTACGAACCAGACATCATTGTTTTGAATGAAGAAACTATCGGTATTGAGACGCGGTGGGAAACCGAATCAGTTATTGAAAATGCAAGTTCAGTCAAATTAATAATAGAAGTTGTTAGTAGCAATTGGCAAGACGACTATTACGACAAACGCCGTGACTACGAAGGTATGGGCATTCCAGAATACTGGATTGTAGATTATGCTGGTTTAGGTGGGCGTGAATTTATCGGTTATCCGAAACAACCTACTATCTTTGTATACGAGCTAATTGACGGGGAATACGTAAAAACAACGTTTAGAGGCAATGATGTGATTGTCTCCCCTACACTTCCTGATTTTAATTTGACAGCGCAACAAGTATTTGATTTAGCTTTAAAACCCGGAACAACCGAAGCGTAAGGGCTGAAATAGCAGCATACTAAACAAAAATCTCTTGAAAGGTAGTGGTATATGTTTTAACAATTCTTTCTTTGTGTCCTTTGTGCCCTTTGTGGTTCATTTCTCTTCCCTCCGTGCCCTCTGCGCCGGCGGAAGGTAAATAAAACTACATCACTGCACAGGCGAGACGCCTGTGCTACAAATAGCTTCTGATTAATTTGGTACAGGTTGACCAAACTCTATTACATTAGTTTGAGTTGAGTCGCTTGAGTTCTCAGGTTGAGTTTGAGTCTCAGATTGGTTATTGTTAGTTTCAGTGTTTTCAGTTGGGGTATTTGTTTGAGTTGCCGCTTCAGGTTGAGTTGCAGGTTGAGATGCAGCGGGTGTGGTAGGTTTGTCACGTTGTGCTGTTTGAATAATTAACTCTTCTATCGTTTCAGCTTGTTGAATATTGCCTTGCTGACGATACTGTTGCTGCGCGCGTCTAAATGCTGTGTTTGCTTTTTTGTATTCACCTTGGTTTAACCAAGCCACCCCAATACTATAATAAGCATCTGGATTTACGGCTGTACGACGAATTGATTCTCTGTAAGTTGCCACAGCTTCGTTTGTTAGACCGCTTTTTGCCATCAAACTACCTAAACGATTGTAAGCGTTAGCATTATTTGCATTGATATTTAATGCTTGGCGGTAAGAATTCATTGCTTCTTGAACTTGTCCTGTTTGTTCTAAAGCAATAGCTAAATTGTAGTGAGCGTTAGCATTGTTGCTGTCTAGATTAATGCCCTTTTCGTAAGCTGTGATTGCTTCGTTGACTTGTCCTAACTCGTACAATGCCAATCCCATATTATAATGTGCTGCTGCCATTGTCGGGTTAACTACTAACGCTTGACGATAGGCAGTAATTGCTGTTTCTCGTTGTCCTAGCTTGTGCAGTCCTAAACCTAAATTAAAGTAACCTTCAGCAAAGTTAGGGTCAATACGTACAGCTTCTGAATATTCCTGCACTGCTGAATCAAGACGGTTTTGCTTCAACATTATATTACCAAGGTAAGTCCGCGCGGCTGCTAAGTTAGGGTCACGCTGTAACGCTTGCCGCAGCAACATTTCTCCACCCTGATAATCTCCACGACCGTAACGGATTACACCTTGCTGGTATAAACCTGCTGCCTCTAAATCTTGAGTAACAACACTTTGCGCCAATAGTTTACTATGAGTATTCAAAAAGCTAGGCGCCGTGAGCGTCAATAAAACAGAAGCTGTAAAAAGCGCTATTTGAGAGTAAAAGCGTAAATACTTATGAAAATGATAATTATGAGACATATCCTTAAAACCTACACTTATATTTAGAGGCTATAAGTCTAGTCTTCCCAATATGCTCGATGAAATATACAGTGTAATAAATTTTTTATAGGGGGTAGGAATTATCTATACAAGCAACTCCGCGCCTCCTATGTACGGGCGGGTTCACATAAATTTTATATATTTACTAAGGTATAGGTAAACCCGCCCCGACGCGCCTCTGTACGGGCGGGTTCACATAAATTTTATATATTTACTAAGGTATAGGTAAACCCGCCCCTTCCGGCAAAATCAGCATTGCATCACCAAACGAGTAAAAACGATAATTCTCGCTTATTGCCTGTTTATATAGACTGAGTAAATTTTCTCGACCGATAAGCGCTGACACTAGCATCAGTAAACTAGAGCGAGGTAAATGAAAGTTGGTTATCAACCCTTCAACGACTCGCCATTTAAAACCAGGGTAAATAAATAAATTTGTCTTACCGCAAAATTCTGCTATTTCCCCCGTCTCTGCTGCGGCGCCTTCTAATGCTCTTACTACCGTCGTTCCGACTGCAATAATTCTTCCACCTTTAGCAAGTGTTGCTTTAATTAATTCAACTGTTGTGGATGATACTTCTATCCATTCAGAGTGCATTGTATGTGTAGTTACATCTTCTACTTCGACAGGACGAAACGTTCCTACACCTACATGTAGCGTTATGAACGCGCGGTTAATACCTTTTTCCTCTAATGTATCGAGTAATTCAGGTGTAAAATGCAGCCCAGCTGTCGGCGCCGCAACTGCACCTGGTGTATCAGCATATACAGTTTGATACTGCGCGTCGGATGCTTGGCTTTTTGTAATGTATGGAGGTAACGGGACTTCGCCAAATGTATCCAATAACTGCACCAAAGATTTTCCATCTGGCACATCAAATTTTAATAATCGTCCACTTGTTGCTTTATCTATATCTACAACTGTCGCTGTTAACTTGCTGTTTCCCGAAGGCGCCTCAAAAAAAATTTGTGAGCCAATTTTAAATCGCTTTCCTGGTTTCACTAATGCCAACCAGCAATTTTGTTGCACTTCTTCTAAAAGTAAAACTTCTACAGAGGCGCCAGTAGACTTACGACCGTATAAACGTGCCGGAATAACTTTAGTGTCGTTCATTATCAACAAATCACCCGGTCGCAATATATCCGGCAAATCACGGAATATATGGTGTAAAGGAGGACTGATTTGACCGTTACTAGTCGAATTTACTACTAACAATTTTGAACTGTCGCGGGGAACCGCCGGATTTTGAGCTATCAATTCTTCGGGTAAGTCGTAGTCATAACCAGCAGTTGAACGGTCTAAATCAATATATTTCTCTCCTAGGGTAGAAGTTAAATTTAAATTTAGTTCTTGTAATTCTTGCTGCATCTAGGTTTTAATTAAGGATACAAAGTAATTTTAGCTTTTCTTTATAAATGAACTTACGCGATTAGCAGCCAATCTTACTCTTTGAGTTTATGATGGATACTATTAAGTGACACGTAAGCAAAAAGATGAAAATTGGGTAAACCTCCCCAATAAAAAACGGGGGCTTTTACCCTACCGGATGATGGGGTGAATGTTCCAATAATAGATATGTAGGATTGGCTTTCATCCCGAGCAGCGAAATGGAATATTTGTATTATCTGGCAAATGCCAGTCTAACCTTAAGAGTAGTTCAATTCTTACACTCCCGACCACAGTTACCCGTTTCTTTCGTAACTGTGATCCATCAAATCGATGGCTGGGTGGTACGAGTTAAATTTACAGGTCCAATATCATCAGACCTGGATGGTGATTTTCGCGCGTTCTTAAACGAGTTAGGAATTGCTTATGAACCACCAATGCGGGTACAAATGGCACTGTGGAGTCTAGAAGCTGGACAGTGTCCTGTTGATGTTATGCGTCGCTATCAAGTTGCGATAGTCTCGCATGGAAATCCTGAAAGAGAAGAAATTGAAGCGTTCCGTCAGCAGTTTGTACGCGGTTTAGGTTACTGTCCAGAGACACTCGCTTGAAAAGTAGATTTGAAAAAGCAAATAAATAGGCAACGGATGACTCTAGGATGTAACGGATAATTTACTCTATCTAACAAGTTTCATTTGTAACCAATAACTCATCCGTTACATCCGTTGTATCCGTTGCACTACTAATCACTTGGAGCATCAAAAGCAGCAATAATATATTCTTGTAAGGTTAAATAATAGCCTGATTTTTGTACGCTTATGCGGTCTGTTGATGGTGCCCTTTTAGATTTTCGCTCACAAGAGACAATTGCGACATCGAAGCGGCAAGTATAGTTTTCTTTGTCTGGATGTTCTGCCAGAAACATTTGTGCTGCACGCGCGCATTTAGTTTGTTTACATAACTCTACTGCGTCTCTTCCTCCAGAGTCCCAGTTTCCTGCGCTGCGCGTTTTAACTTCAACAAAAGCCAATGTTAAATCAGTAGTAGTATTTTCGCACTCAGCAATAATATCTATCTCCCCTCTACGACCACTCTTCCATCTACGGTGCAGAATTTTCCAGCCATTGTCAGTTAAGTATTGGGCTACAAAGTCTTCACCTAATGTACCGATATCAGGATAATGATATGAAGGAGCCATAATGTAAATACTACTGTAGAACTATATGAGTAAACGTATTTGGACGTATACACTTAGTTTATTCTTTTACGGAATAATTTGTTTGACTTTTAACTTTGGACTGGCGCCTGCAATTGCGCTTGACTACAATAAAGAGATTTTGATAAATGCTGATTTTTCAGCACGTGACTTGAGCGACTCTAGCTTTACCAAAGCCAACTTAAAGCAAAGTAATTTTAGTAAATCCAATCTGCGCGGTGTTAGTTTTTTTGCATCAAATCTTGAGTCAGTAGATTTTACAGGTGCTGACTTAACTTTTGCTACCTTGGATTCCGCGCGTTTAGTTAAAGCGAATTTAACTAATGCAGTACTAGAAGGAGCTTTTGCAGCTAGTGCCAAATTTGATGGCGCCGTTATAGATGGAGCAGACTTTACCGATGTTTTATTACGCGACGATGAGCAGGAAAAATTATGTAAAGTCGCAAAAGGTACAAACCCTACAACTGGACGCGACACCAAGGAAACGTTAATGTGTCGCTAATGAGTGCTGAGTTATGAGTTATGAGTGCTGAGTATAAAGTTGTCTTCCTACTCAGCACTCAGCACTTAGCACTTTTTACTCGTATTATAAGAGGTACTCTTAATAACTAAAAAATTGTGAAAGCAATAACTCTTCTAGGTTCCACTGGTTCAATTGGAACTCAAACTTTAGATATTGTGGCGCAGTATCCCGACCAATTCAGGGTTGTAGGATTAGCAGCTGGTAATAATGTTGAAATGCTGGCACAACAGATTCGCGCGTTTCGACCGAGTATAGCAGCGATTTGCGCTCCAGAAAAATTACCGATACTTCAAGATGCAATTAAAGACCTTGATTACAAACCAATTTTGCTCGCTGGTGAAGCTGGAATTATTGAGGTAGCTGGTTATGGTGATTCTTCTAGCGTCGTTACGGGTATAGTTGGTTGTGCAGGATTACTCCCAACTATCGCAGCAATTAAAGCAGGTAAAAATATTGCTCTTGCTAACAAGGAAACTTTGATTGCTGGTGGGCCTGTTGTTCTACCTTTAATTAAAGAGTACGGCGTTAAATTACTACCTGCTGACTCAGAACATTCCGCAATTTTTCAATGCTTACAAGGTGTGCCAACAGGTGGATTACGTAAGATTATTCTTACAGCTTCAGGAGGCGCCTTCCGTGACTGGGCTGTAGAAGATTTAAGAAATGTTACAGTTGCAGATGCTTTAAAACATCCGAATTGGTCAATGGGACGCAAAATAACCGTTGATTCTGCAACCTTGATGAATAAGGGATTGGAAGTAATTGAAGCACACTATTTATTTGGAATGGACTATGACAATATCGAAATTGTGATTCATCCACAAAGTATTATTCACTCACTTATTGAACTTCAAGATACTTCAGTACTAGCGCAGCTTGGTTGGGCTGATATGCGTTTACCATTGCTGTACGCTATGTCATATCCAGAAAGAATTCATACAGACTGGGAACGACTTGATTTAGTTAAAGCTGGAAATTTAACTTTCCGTGAACCCAACCATCAAAAATATCCTTGTATGAATTTAGCATATGCGGCAGGTCGGGCAGGTGGTTCGATGCCAGCAGTATTAAATGCAGCAAACGAGCAAGCTGTAGCTTTGTTTTTAGATGAGAAAATCAAGTTTTTAGACATCCCACGCTGTATTGAGATGACGTGCGCGCGTCATACATCTGATAATTGCTCAAATCCTTCTTTAGAAGATATTATCGGCGCCGATAAATGGGCAAGACAACAGGTTATAGCAGAAACTTCGCAATTAGAAACTCGTCCCCAGTTTATTTCTTTGCGTTAATTACATTCCGATACTTTTTCGTTAACAATTCCCAACGCATGTTAACAAATAATCAAGCTAAGATTCTCTCTTAGCCAGGGCGTATCAACCAATGCACGAAGGAAAATCCCTCGCGCACCATTTAAATCCCTATCCATAGTTTGACCTGTGGATGGGGATTTAATGATTTTAGACCCACCAATTTTAATCATTTCACCAGTCCAGCTAACTGTTTTAGAAGTATACGCTTCGTTAACGTCTAACACTACTTTGTTGTGTTCAAACGCTTTATGTTTTATAAATTGTTTGAATTGATAGTGTGATAGTGTTAACATCTGACGTACTGATTTTGACCTGATTCTACGCTTTCCTTTCTTTGCCATCTGGGATGTTTCAAAAGTAGGAAGCAAGATTACATCAAAGTTATCAACCAAAAACTTAGCTGATTTTTGATGTAATTCAGAAACCAAGTTTTTTATTTTAGCTCTAATTCGGTTTGCTGCTTTTTTGAATCTTCTTTTTTGTTGCCCAGTAGTTTTAGAAATGACACTACACAATTCATCTAGCTTAAAGCAAAGTTTTTGAATTTTAATGTTAGCGTTCTTACCTAACCAGCCAACTGAAGACTCAGAGTAAAAAGTTAAAAACGTTCTAATACCAGGGTCTAAAGCTACAACACGTCCTTGGTTCTCGGTTTCTAGTTGTAGACTTTCTGTTGGTAAAGTCAAGTAGTAGTCGTCATAAACGCATACTAATCGACAGTCACCAAAATTATAAGGTAAAGTTTCTTTATATTTAACTTCACCTAATATTGTGTGATAAATTCCTTTCTCTGATACAGCAGACTTGGGAATATAACACGATTGTTTTGGGGATTTTCTAGATTTAAAACTAACTCGATTTACTTCACCAGTCTTTTTAAATTTTAATTTGGCATTGCTTACTGCTTTACAACCATCCTTGATTGCTATTGATTTAATTTGATAAGGAGTATCCTTGCACCAATCGGGTAAGCCGTTAAGAATGTCACCTTTTATTGCTTTCCAATTAGCTTTTATTACTCCATCTCTTAGTAGTTCAATAGTTTGATTATAAACAAATCTGGCGACACCAAACCAATATTTAATTGTTGTTTTCTGCTTCTTTGTCAGATAAAGATAAGTCTTCCTTGATTTTCGCTCGAATTTTTCTAAGTCCGTGCATTCTACAGGAAAAGACGTGAAGGATTGAGAGTAAATCTTGGGTAAGTTCTGATTCTGGGCAATGTACAGTTTTGTCGAGAACCACGATTTGTCCACCGTTTTGCTCGACCATGTACTGAAAAAGCTCGAATCCAAACCGTGCGAGTCGGTCACGACAGGCAACGACAAGTGTGAACTTATCTCCGCGCATAAGCTTGTCCAATAAGGACTGCAAACCTTTGCGCTTAAAGTTGATACCTGACCCAACGTCTCTGATAATTTCTGCTGTTGGGTAGAGGGACTGCATGTACACGACTTGTCGGTCAAGGTCGTCACGTTGTTTTGAGGAAGAGACTCGACAGTAGCAAATAGTGGTAACTCCAGTTGTATCGCCACGGGTGTAGGATTCAACGTCGTAGAGTCTTTGCCCTGCTGAGTTTTTGATACTTTTGATTTTCCCTTCATCAGCGTACTTCCTCAAAGTATTTGGGTGCAATCCCAGAAATTCGACCGCTTTTCTGAGTGGTATGTAAGCCATACACTCATATTAGCATACTTGAAGGAAAGTGAGCAAATATTAGCAAAGTACTAACTAGTTATAGACCCTCGGTAAAATCCGGGGGAAAAAAGCTTACCAACTATAGACAAAATATAATTGAACAGCCATAATTACAAGTGAATGTTGATGATAGTGCTAATTAATACTTAAATTTGGTTTAAGTTTAGTCAAAATCAAGTACTATTATCATTGTTTTAGTTCAGATTAAAACAACCACAGACTCAATTACATACTTAAGTTTTTTTATACATATATGGTCATCGTAGCCTTGTTTGTAGCGTGGACTATCTTTATATTTCTTCTCAGAGTAATTAAGACAACGGTCGTAAATGCAGTACTGCTTGCCGCAGTAATTTACTTTTTACAAGTAGGTTACGGTGTGACTATATTTGATGTGATTAATTACTTTACTCAGGGTACGCGCGCGGTTGGTAGATAATTATTCGTAGGTTGGGTTACGCGCTCTAATCAAAACCAACCTACGATTTATGTTTCTACTTTTTATTTAGCAAGAGTAATTAAAAAGCGTTAGTAATAATGATTTCCTCACCATTAATTGCAGCCTCGATTAATTCAGATAGCCGTTGTGATGCTTGTGCAAGAGTAATTTGTTGCATAGTTATTTATAGCTCAACTCTTTAGATTAATTGTGAGATATGGCAATAATTCCTATGTGTTTAATATTTGTAGTTTAGTAAGGTGGGCAGTGCCCACCTTACTTTATGAAGTTTTACATGGAAATATAATTTAATTCATGGGGTTGGAAATTTTGAGAAGCGCGTCTTTGACATTTGTAGGAAGTTGACGCATTATCTTACCACGCTCTCGGTCTAATGCTACAAGCGTTACTGTTGCGGTTATATATAATTCTTTCGCATCTTCAGATTCGAGAGCATACTCAAAGTTGATACGTACACCGCTCAAATCACCCATCCGCGTTTTTAAAATTGCTGTTGTTCCTAGTTGTAATGACCGATGGTAGCGTATAGATAATTCTACAACTGGTAAATCGCAACCTAAAGCAACTAAATCGGCGTAGTTTATACCGTAGGTGCGTAAATACTCAACGCGCGCTTCTTCCATCCAAGTTATATAAGTTCCATGCCAGACAATTCCAGCATAATCTGTATGGTGAGGATATACACGCACTGGATACTCAAACCAGTTTTGGTATGTACTCGATGATGGATTGGTAATTGTACTAGTGGGTAACGAGTATTGATTTGCTTTTTCTTCGGACATATTAAAATTTTCCCATCTATTAGTATTAGCTATTCCGACTGGAAATAGCATAACAACACATATTGTAGTTCTAGGAAAATAACTGGTAGTTAGTTAAAATATACTAACGCACTCGCAACGTAGTTATATTTATGCTTTATTTCTTCGAGGGTCAGCAGTTATAGCACCGCGAGTGTTTTTATTTTCAGTTCGATTATTCCGAATGTCACCCTATTCATGAACATAGCCACATTTTGCTCATGATTATATCACAGTTAACTCGCTTCGGTGCTATATACGCTTCCTTTTCAACTCATGCTTCCGCTCTCGTTGCCGATTGTACTGCACAACCACTTGCAGTATTAAAGATTGTTGAGATTCGGTTAGCACGTTTACACGCTTATTCTGAACTTGGCTTCAGAAGCATTTCATAATTACCTTGTCTTCACGCACACTTTGTAAATAAACATATGTAAATAAATATACATAATTATTATACTTAGTGACGCTTGGCAAGGGTTTTGTTAGTGGCGCCTGCTTGCATCGAGTATTTGACGATATTAGCCAACTCTTGCAACTGGTTAACAGCCTCAGCTCCTTCCAACTTCATCAGCTCGCGGTCATCACGCATTTCAGTCCAGGTAATTCCATAGTCGGATACCAAAAACCGAATTAAATGATTTTCTCCAAGGCTAACCATAAATGAAGCACTGTTCATTTGGTCACCACAGGTATAGCATGATGCAGGGTACCCGCGACGTTCGAGTACTATCGCCAATGCTTGTAAATTCATTACCAAGTCTTGGACAAACTGCCTATGTTGTTGCGCTAATCTTAGAAACACTTTTTTTCCTCCTTACACCACAGGACGTGGGCGTAGTTTTATATTTTCTTTAGATTTTCTCATGAACTGGTATTGTAAACTATTCATTACAATTTCCAGGCATCTACAAAGTCCCGGAATGCTCCCTCCCGCTTAAGTTAGTGCATAGGAATTTTTGCTGCCGTATCAAAACATTCACTTTTGAGGTTAGAGATATCGGACAGAGCCGTCAAATTTAACCTTGTCTTCATGTAATGTTTCCTTTGTAGACTTTTGTAAGAGAATGAATCCGCTTTAAGACTAACTCAGATTGAGTACAAGTCAAGCACGGAAAAGCTACAAATAGCACAAAAATTCACGAATTGGCGTAACATGCGCTACTTTTTGTGACAAAAACGCGCTTTGTTTTTACTTCCGTGCCATTAGCCGTTACGAGCGTATAAGGCTTATGCACGAACAATAACGCAAGTCTAAAAATTGAAATTATTGAGTATAGTTGTCTAAATATATACACTAACTAACTATATCCTTGTTGTACTCGTACAAAACGACAAGCAAAACCTGCTTGCCTTTTAACTGCAAATACAACTAAGTATAAGCATTCAAAGCAGTGTTTAATTAGACTAATATTCACGATAATTTGTTTCGCACTAACCGAAGATGCCCCGAATGCGGTTTATACGCCTAAATTTATGATCCCGTAAACCCTAAAAATTGCGCTTACCAATAAAAACGAAGATAACTGAGCCAATATAAAGAATGTTGCCAATTCGGCAGGTCATTTCTTAAGCTTTACTTAAAAAGTAACAATAGCTACTTACTTCTAGATTTTAGTTACGAGGGTTACTAAAACTAGCCCTAAGTAATCAGTAACACGAATGCACAGCAATTTTGACAATACGTACATATATATTCAAGATTCAAGAAACGTGCGTTTCTCTAAGGCTAGTTAGATTGAACAATACGGAGTAGTTTTTATTACTCCATATAAAGTAATTATATTAATTAGCTGGATGATTGAATGTTTGTCAAACAACAATTGCGTAACTGGTGCATTCAGGTGAGGTAAGGGAAAATAAATGTTTTCGTTTTAGTTTTCCCTTAGCCTTGTGATTTACAACTAACCGACAACTTGCCACCAACCAAAAGCAGGGCCGATGAAACGGATTGTTACCCAGATAGCAACCATTGTTCCAATTCCAAACCAGGCGCCCTTTGTAGTCCATTTGACAAACTTATCAGCTTGGGTTTTAGTAATTGGCAACCACGGCAGAATTTGCTGCTCCTGCCCGTATTTTTCTCCAAGCGATTCTTTACGACGTTTAGCTTCACCCATAATCGTTGATTAAAATTTGGTATTTCAAACACACTTATACGTTGATAATAACGTGATTGGATGGGTCGCATCGCAAACGCTGTAGGTAACAGAATATTAATTTAATAGAACATATAAGCTAATCAGTATCAGTTGGATTGAATAAATTGGGATCGAGGTAGTTAATGCGGGCAAGAGGACTAAGGGAATTGAGAATTTGGGCGCCATAGCTACGGTTGACAACTCGACTATCGAGTAAAGCGACCACTCCTTGGTTTTCGCGCACTGGTGCAATAGCACGCTGGAGTTCGTTTAAAGCTGTGGGTAAAAGGTACAACCGAAACCAATCTTGGTGTAAACGCTTGTAATGTGAAACTCTCAACGATACCAAGGGGTTTTCTAGCGATGGTAAAGGTAGTGTGGCAATAATCATTAGAGTCGGTGAAGGCAAAACGTTTTGATGTTCGCGCCAAAATTCCCAACCAGTTACTAAAATGCCGTTTTCATCCAAACAAGTTTTCTCAACTTGCACCCGTGAACCAAATTCTGATGCCAAGATTGTGCCAACTTGTGCTTTTAGCGGCACATCCCCAACTAAAATAACCGTTAACCCAGGCGCCGTTGCACTCAAGCATACTAATGTACGAGCTTTGTGAATAAACGCGGTTTGATATTCGGGTGTATTTGGCAAGGGCAAGTTATAAGGCACGTAAAGTTGTATTGCTTCGGTTTGATTATCGGCAGAAAACTTTAAACAAGTTACCTCACCTAATCCCATACGCTCTCGAAACAACGGTGCCTCGGTTTCTGTTTCTATGGCACTACCAATCAGTACAATTGGTTGACGCTGCCAAATCGGCGCCAATGTTGTATTTAATTCTACTGGGCAGGCATGTAGTGAAAATGTTCCATATGTTCGATTAATAGTTGCCCAGAGAAGAGGAGTATCCGATTGAGCAAGAAACAAAGAATGAAATTTTTTCCATGTATCGGGGAGGGTAGATATATCCAAAACCGAATACAACCGCTGTAAAATTTCGATTTCAAGGGAAGAAACAGCATAACATTCGTAGGGATTAGCAGGATGCTTGAAAATACTGTGCGTTAATTCAACCTTTGCTGTACGGATAATAGATTCGTGCTTGGGATAAGCAAGCGCTAGTGAGTCCCAACAACTAGGAGAAAGTGTAACAGTAAGCTCCGCACGTACCCAATCTTCCAAATCATCAACACCATCAATAATTGTCGGAATATTCGTGCTGAAGGCGCCGTTTTGCGTCAATTGTGCTTCTAGCCAAACTTCAGGTGAAGTTAAAAGTATTCCTTGATAGTCATCACCGACCCAAGCATCACCAATTCTAATTGGCTTATCAACTTGTAACCACTGCTGTAAACGAGGAATTTCAACCTTGAGCAAACGCTGCTGCACTGTTGAAGGAGCAACAATAACTACTCCAGAGTGCCACATCAACGCCGATGCCACAAAACTAGTGCGATACCTTCCTTGGTACCCACAAACCGCGCCAACTTGAATTAAGGCGCTTCTTCCCAAACGCAAGGCGCGTGCAACCAACCGCGCCATCGTTAAATGATGGTGCCACGCTGGGAAACCCGCCTGCGACCGCAGGAAGTTGTGTAATGACAAATGAACTTCTGCCTCAATCACACGCTTTAAGTTCCATACGAAAAGATTTTGAATTTAGAAAACTACGCTCGTTTTTGGTGGGCGCCGTATAAGGTAATAGGCAATTGTTATATTAGCCACATAACTTAGTTTTGGTTATAAACAAATAGCATTATGGCTTCTTACCCAGGAATTTCAAGCGAAGCATTCCGACATCCCCTAGACAGGCAAGCCGAACAAACGCTCCGCAGCTTACCAGGGTTCGATTTCGTTGCGCGTAAATTTGTAGAATTTTTTGCCGAACGCCCGCAGTTGATTTATCTAATGGGCAACACCATCCAAGTTGGGCCTCGTCAATATTCCACCATTTACCATATGTTTCGCGAATGCGTCCTTTCTTTGGACATATACCCAGAGCCGAAACTGTTCGTCGATCAAAATGCTGTCGCTAACAGTTACTCTCTTGGAAAAGAAAATCCCTACATCGTTATTAATACAGGGATACTAGACTTGCTTAGTGAAGTCGAAATTAGGGCGGTGTTAGCCCATGAACTGGGGCATATTAAGTGTGGTCATACTATTTTAATTCAAATGGCGATGTGGGCGAGTCGGGCAGCAAGTGCGATTGGGGAGGTAACATTTGGTCTAGGTAATTTTGTTAGTCAAGGTTTATTGCTAGCTTTTTATGAATGGCGCCGTAAAGCCGAATTATCATGTGACCGTGCAGCTTTGCTTGTAATCGAAGACCTAGACACGGTTATGAAGACGATGATGAAAATCAGTGGAGGAAGTATAAAATATGGCCACGAGTGCCATTTGCAAGAGTTTATCAAACAGTCAGAAGAATATAATAAGCTCGACGAGGACGGACTTAATCAAGTTTACAAATTGTTAATGTACTCAGGGGTAATAGGAGAAATGCAAAGTCACCCGTTTGCAGTCGAGCGTGTGCATTATTTACGTGAGTGGGCAGTTTCCCTTGAATATCAACAAATCCGCCAGGGAAACTACAGGCGTTCGACCGCCGAGGGAGCAGTAAATGTTGACGTAAATACGGAAACTGAAGCCGATAGACTGCGGCGCCAACTCGAAGAACTCCAGCGTGAAATCGACAGAATCCGTAGAACTGGCAGCTAAAAGCCGACTAATTCTTTATATAAAAAATTCTGAATAGTGTAAGTTTATACTATTTGAAAATTGTATAAACAATATACTAATCTTAAGGTTCTACCTGGGAATTACAAGCATAAGTGGCATTGCCACTTTTTTTTTGATTATTTTTGGTAGAGACGTGATTAATCACCTCTCTACTTAATTACGTCTTTACACGTACACGGGTGAAATGCTCCGCGCGCAGAGAGCATTTGTACAATATTGGCAGAATTAGGGTTTCGCATCAAAGAACGTAAAAATTTTAAACGAGTTGTACTTTGAGCCTCCGTATCTAGCTCTTCAAAAATACAGATTTTTTCATGCAGCGATAAATCTCCTTTGATTTGGGCAATTGCCGCTATAATAGTCTGCTGAGGTTCAACTTGCATTACTTGCAAAAATTTGGATAAAGTTTCCACAATTATGCTTTCGCTTTGTGTAGTTAAAGACAAATTATGAAATAACATTACGGACGTTGCATGGTGACGGCTTTTATCTGTTAAAAAACCTTGTAATATCAAGCTTATATCAGGTTCGTGGCATTCAAGAGCCAAGCTGCGGTAATAACTCAAACTCCACCCATCCAAAACCAGAAGAACAAATAAAATAACAGCTTTGTCTTCGATATCAATTACGCTATTTAAAAATTTGAGCAATTGATTGTCTTCAATTCCTAACTTGGCTAATTTTGGGGCTAATTTTGGGGCTAATTTTGGGGCTAATTTTGGAGTTGGTAAAAATGGATTAATTTTTGCAACGTGCATTGCTTCATCGGCACAAAATAAGCTATAGAGCATTTGTTCTTCGGTACTTTCATGCAATAACACCATTTTTGCCATGTAATTTACACAAGCTTTTTCAATTATGTATACTTGTTCCAACACAGAGGAATTGCAAAGCCGCAATATTTCAGCCTGTTGATTCAAATCAGCACATTGAAAGCTTTTAACTTTATTCAAGCCAAAATAGCTGGCGCCCCAGTAGATAGGACTTAAAGGTGTTGCCTCATATAAGCCCGGTTGCCCGATACGGGCGCCTAGTTCTCTTGAAAGCCAACATAAAAGTTTATTTTCTTCAGAGCTTGGTAGACTTGACCCTGTTATAAATCGCTGTTTAATCATTTATTTATAAATCAAACGACACCATAAACAGTGCATCTAGCCGTTGTTTGCCGGGAGTGGGGAACTTTTTTGTATGCGAGTGGGCGCCTCCATTATTAAAGCGCTATATTCTACACTGTCATAAATACAGCAATTTGGTTATTTAGTCATGTGGCAGTAAAAAATCTGTCCTATTTTGAACCCCATTTTCCGCAATTTGTGAAATAGTAGAAAACATGCCTAGCTATTAGCATGTCGTTTAAGTACAAATGTAATTAAAATTATAAGTATTCTTGTGGAATGGGCATCTTGCCCGTTCCATATAAAGGGCAGGTATCCTATATCAAGGGCAGGCGAGGACGCCTACCCCACAAGATAATTAATTTATTTTTTACAAGTCTTAGGCATTTTTTACTTGCCATTTTTATGAATAATGTGCTAATAAAGTCTTAGGTAATAAACTTCTCAATTCTCTATCTCCACGAGAAAAGAGTTAACACCAAACAGACGTGGCTGCTGAACGAACGTCTCAACGCTTCAAAAACATAAAAACTTATTTGAGTACTAGTAACTCATAACTAGAGATTTCATGCAGCCCAAAAATATGTCTCGTCTCCTACGCGCGTTGTCGCGTCAGGGTTTGGATGTTAGCTACGAAAATAAAACTTATTCGGTTCGCTTGAATAAATCAAAGCAAGATGTACCTATAGCTTCGGTTCTTTTACCGGAAGGGTTTCCAGTCGAAGCAAAGGCTTTTAATCAACTAGCACGACTTGCTAGTATCGAGCATCCGGCTGGTGGATGTGTATGCGGCGCCTGTGCTACGCCAGATTTTCATCCAGGAGATGCAGGTGTTGCCATTGGTTCGGTTATTGAAACCGAGAATATGATAATTCCTGCTGCTGTCGGTTCAGATATAAACTGCGGAATGCGGTTACATGTTGCGGATTTAACCATCGATAAATTTCTCGCACAGCGTGACAAATTTGTCGAATTGATGCGCGGCGACTACTTTTTTGGCACTCGCGATGTGACAATGAGCGCTTCTTCCATGCGCGCGTTATTTCAGGACGGTGTTTTGGGATGGCTTGATGCAATGTTTGAGGCGCCAACGGGAAGCTTCATTAAATCAGATTTTACACAGTTATCCAAAGAAATAGACCGTATTTTCCTCAATGGTTCAATGGAGGGAAGCTGGAAAAAAGCGCCATCCGAACTTGTCCCAAATGAAGGACTTGTACGCGATGGAGGTTTAGCTACTATTGGTGGTGGAAATCATTTTGTCGAAATTCAGCGTGTAGAAAAAATTGAAAACCGTTCATTAGCGCATTTATGGGGAGTAAAAGAAGGGCAGCTAGCTTTTATGATTCACTCTGGTTCACGAAACGTTGGTAAATATATTGGTGGTGCATGGCGTGATAACGCTTCATCTGCATGGGCGTCAGGTGTAAAATATCCTGATTCACATATATTCCCATTATCAGTAAATTCGCATCCTGAACTAGTAAAAAGCTATTTACAAGCAGAAGCAACAGCAGCAAATTATGGATTTCTAAATCGTTTATTTTTAGCGGAGTTACTACGGTTACGGTTACGCCAAGTATTCGGTGATATCGAGGCGCCACTAATTTATGACTTACCCCACAACATTACTTTACCTCAATCTCAAATCAACAAATGGGTAACACGCAAAGGCGCCTGTCCTGCATTCGATAACCAAGCCGTAATTATTCCTGGTTCAATGGGCGCCCACTCATACCTATGTGTAGGAAAAAGCAACCCTAAATTTCTAAATTCCGCATCTCACGGTGCAGGAAGACAGCGTAGTCGCTTTGAACTAACCCGTCAAGGAGTATCATACACTGAACAAGAACTGGGACTAACTGGAGTTGACTGTATTACTTTACGGGAAGAACGTAGAATTGAAGAGGCGCCTATTGCATATAAACCTATACAATCAGTGATTGATGTGCAAGTAGAAGCAAAAATGATAGAAGTCGTAGCTTTGTTAAGCCCAATACTAACCTTCAAAGCCTAAAACTCACAACTTAAGAGACTCCCAAATAAAATATGTAAGTGGAATGGGCATCCTTGCCCGTTCCAAACATAAACAACAGTAAAATCATAATTAATTAAAAATGTCAAACAATTAAATGCCATTCCCGCGCGTCTACAAATATCGATAAATGTCTTACATTCGTTGTAGCAACTATAACTTCTTTATTTTCAGTTTGCTCTAATAATGCTTGTGCAGCAAGAATTACATCTCCATCAAGTGCTGTAGAATCAGCAGTTGGTCTTCCTTGACACCTTACTTCTGCCCATAACTGAGCAGCTAAAAGCATAGTTTCCGTAGTGATAGGTAAATAAGTAATCGCAGCTTTGAGTTGGTCTAGGCGCCTAATACCTGCTAACTTATTAGAGCGCAATAATTCGCGTCGTACTTCGTAATCTGTTATTTCAGGTAAAACAACCTCATACCCAAGCAATGGTAAATTATCTAACCACAACTTACACTCTTGATGCAGGCTAATATTTGTTTTAGGATTTGTTACCATCCCTAAAGGGCCACTGTCCAACATAACTATTCGACTCATATAAACACCACTTTATATAGAAGTGCGGTGTTTATCTAGATTTTGGCGGAGATATTCCCAAGTTTCCGTTTGTTCTTTTTCATCTCCTTCTTCTATCCACTGTTTATTCAACTCACTTAACGCACGATGTTGTTCGACCAATCGCTCAGTATCTTGAGTTTGTTTTGAACCTACCGTTTGAGTTACACTTTCACGATAGAGCTTAATAATTTTAAGTAAATTAAACCAGTATTCTCTAGGTACTTGCTGCATTTCTTTTAAAATATCTATTATAGATACATCAGCACTACTAAGTTTTGTTTCATTTTCAGGCTGGTTTTTAACTACACTTTGTTCTGACATCACGACCTCTACTATGTAGTTTATTTGTACGTCTATTCCATTCTAATCGAAATCCATGATTTTGCGTTGTTTCCGGAAATGTAGAGACCGTACATGTAAGGTCTCTACAGTTTTTACCTAGGCCATATTTTAATTGCTAAGTCAGCTAAATAATTTGCGCGCGTTTGAATTGCTTCTTCATTCCAGTTAGTAATATTTTGGAAGTATTTATTTAAACTTACATTACTTGAATTAAGAATATTTAACTTTTCAACAAATGAATCATTTGATAATTGTGGGTTATAGCCTGTAAGTGTTAAGTTACCTAAAGTATGCACCCATTTTTTGTGAATCGAAGCATGGTTTGCTCCTAAAGCTGTTTTCCACTCTTTACTAAGAGTTTGAGGCATAACATGCTCAATATTTAAATTTTCATAGTTAGGTGTTTCTTTTGTCAACGATGTTTCGATAGTTTCAAGAATTAGTTTTGCTCTGTCACTGGGTTTCTTCGTATATAAGGTCGCATGAATAATTCCTTGACGAAATGCTTCATCGTCTGGGAAAACTTTCGTTTTTTCAAAACTCCTCATTACTTGCCGTAGTCCTTCAACAATATTATCGGCGTTTACCTTTTTGACTTCGGAATATAAAGCGTTAAATACAGTACCCAAAGTATTAGTTGGAATATTAGCAAGCAAACGACGAATGAAATATGATTCTAAATAGCGCAAAATTTCTTCAAATTCTGCAAGCGACAAGCTGCCTTCATCGTATAAATTATAAATATTGAGTAGAAATATTTGACAGGTTTGAAAATCAAGCCTAATTAACCGTTCAAAGCGGCGTTTTAGCTTTGGCTGCGGTTCGTCTTTAAAAAACTTAATTCTTTGATAATATTTAATAAATTTTATAAGATTTTCTAACTCTGCTTTTGTTCCAACCTGTGAGCGATCAAAGCGCTTCTTGATATTCTTATATACTTCCTTTTCACTAACAGCGTCTCCATCTTTACGCAAATAAAACCATAGCGCATTTGTTAACTCAGTCGTATATTCTTTTGATTCAGTACATACTTTAAAGCTCTCTTGCAGTGGATACCATTCATTATTATATATATCGTCTCGGTCTTCTGGAGCTAACTTCATAAATATATAATTACGTACTAAGTCAGCTTGAGTTAAGTCTTCACCTTTGTTGTTTAGACTTTCAAATATCAAATATGGATTATCACCATCATCGGTAGTAATATTTACTAATATCAATTTTTCAAGTAAAATAGTTTTGAACTTTGTCAAATCAAATTCAGTCTCGTCTTCTATATCTGGTTTTTTAAACAATCCTTCAAAAAACTTATATGCTTCATAAATTTGTCCTTCTTTTTTAATATCCTTTGCCTGTTTGCTCTGGACAATACTTTTATAAACATCTCGGTCGCCTTGTGTTGGCAAGACTTTATAAATATCATCGTTTTTCTTAAACTTATTTATTAAGTATAGTTCATCGATTTCTTGGGCTATGTCTTTGTCTGTCTTTTTAAGATGATTTCGTAATGCGCTCAGAAGAATTGTTAAAGTTGTAAGACGCTGTTGTCCATCAATGACAATAAACGGTGAAATGCTATCCGCAGTTCCTGGTATTGCTTGAGTTACTATGGGGCCAAGAAAATAAGAACCTTGTACTTCTTCTCTATAAAGACTAATCAAGTCTTTCTAAAGAGTCTCCCAGTTCTCTTTTTTCCAAGAGTAGGGTCTTTGATATAATGGTATTTGGAACTGTTTTCCACCTTCTAGTAGATTGCGAAGAGTCGTCTCTGATGCTTTCATGCCTAATATTTGCGTTCTGGTACTTATCTATACAATCATAGACAATTTTGTGTTTCATTAAATACTTACTTATGAAAGATAAATAAATCCATGAACTTAAGCTTTTCCTATAAGCCGTTCGTTTTACTACGAATGGTATCGAGATACTCAGGCGCCTCCACATTTAAGCATAAACTTGTACTATAATTGATTAGGGCTGTGTTAATTTAGACCGATAAGGCAATATCCCCTCTGCGCGTGTAACTCCTGAGTTTTTTGTGTGCAAACGCGCTCATCAGCTTTGTTGAGCTTGATTAAATTTTGATGATTCGTTAATAGGAAGTGTAATAATAAATTCAGCACCTTGATTTTCAATCGAAGAACATTTAATAGTACCACCGTGCTGTTCTACAATGATTTGATGACTAATAGACAATCCTAAACCAGTGCCTTGCCCAACAGGTTTAGTGGTAAAAAATGGTCTAAAAATATTTTTACAAACTTCTTTACTAATTCCACAGCCATTGTCGATTATTTGAATATTAATTTGATTATTTTGAGAAGATGTACGAATACGAATAGTTGGTATTTCGTCTTCTGCTTGAGTATTCGTTATTGCTTTTTTATTCAGTGCGTCGATAGCATTATTTATTACATGGAAAAATACTTGATTTAAAACGCGCGGATTACAATATATTTTAGGAATTTCCCCATACTCTTGAATTACCGAAATACTTTTACCTTGGCGCCCACAAGAGTTGAGACGATGCCGCAAAATTATCAGGGTACTATCAATGCCTTCATGAATATTAGCTTTTTTAAAGTCTGCTTCATTTAAGCGCGAGAAACTTGAGAGCGATTGTACTATCTCACTAATACGACTGGCGCCTACCTCCATAGAGGTAATTATATTTGGAAAATCGGTTTTAATAAACTCTAGGTCACTTGCAGCAATGGCATTAAGTACTCTAGTATCAGGATTTGGATATGCAGACGCATAAGTAGCTACAAGGTCTAGCAAATTTTGGGTATATGAACTAACATGGCTTAGGTTGCCTTCTATAAAGCTGACTGGATTATTAATTTCGTGTGCTACTCCAGCAACCATTTGCCCTAAAGCCAGCATAGTCTCACGATGAATTGATTGTAGTTGAGATTGCTGAACTTTCTGCAATTGGAATAAAAGAGTCTCCGCATTTTCTTTTGCTGTGCGGTACTTATCCTGTATTTGCAAAAATCGATGCAGTGTGCGATAGTAAACGTTGACGCTAAACCAAACAAATAGCGCTCCGAGAAAGAAAACCATGCCAGTTAACAACGGTACCCATTCAAAAAGCCTTGCACTTATTAAATAAGCTAGTAATGAGTAACCGCATAGAAAAAAAATCATCAATCGGTACATAATCTGCCAACTGGAGCGGTCAGATTCTATTTCAAATAAAGTTAAAATTTTACTAGTTCTAAAAATACATAGTCCCATTATTCCGGCGCCGAGAATAATCATGGTGACGATGACAGATAAAACTACTGAGGAAGTCAGCATGAGTCGATAGCACACTGTGATCTAATAATTATATTATGTGCTAATTGTATTGAAATTAACACAGTTAATCCAAAATATTACTTAAACTTAATACTATTTAGTGTATTTGTATTTTATTCCCGACTTGAAGCTCTCAAGTTTGGAGTATAATTAAATACAATAAAATCAAATACTTACTTAAAGCCAAATATCCTTAATGCTTTTCTTGCTTCAGTCAAGTTAGCTTTTTCTATTTCTCGATTGCTGGGTGACGATACATTGAAATCTACGGTTTGAGCTTCTAGATTCCAGATAGCAACTAGTTTATTATTTTTGTACCCACTGCAAGTAAAAGCATCAATACTGCAAGATTGTACTAACTGTCTATTTTTGAATTCATAAAAACCGATTGGAGTTCCATCATCGGTAACTCTAATATATGCTGGTTTACCTTGATGTTGACATAAATCGTATCTTAAGCTGCCTTGAGTTTTCGTCTTTTCCTTACAAGTTTCAGGATGAGAATCTCCTTTAAACTGGGCAAGCTGATTTTTCTTGAAATTATCAAATTTTTTATCTGCCATAGCAGGAAGAATTGCGGCAGACAGAATACCCATACCTAAGATAGCAACGGTAAATAATTTTGCGAATCGCATATTTTATCCTTAATTTTTGATGAAGTTAGTATTTTATTTTTTGAGAAGATATTGGCACCGTAGTTTGAGCAACTAATGACCCAGGAAAACCCAGAGATAAATTAAACTCAAAGTAAATATTTGTTTCATTGGCAATTGTTTTGTGACACAATTCTAAACTAGGCTAGAGAACCTGAGACGTCACTGAAAAAAACACTAGTATTTCACAAACTTTAGCAAAACTTTATAATTGAAAGGCTTTTGTAGCATAGGATGGGCGCCTGTACTGATTTAATTTTTGAAACTGTAAGGTGGGCAATGCCCACCCTACGTATATTTAGGGTAATGCCCACCCTACGTATATTTAAGTAGATAATAATTCAGTACAACGAATTATATTTGTAAACACTTGCTGTAACTTTGAAGAAGCCGTATAAAAGTTAGTTATATCCCATTTGGGAATTAGAGGTTTGTCAATATCTTGCTCCGAAAGATATGTTTGATATCTAATTTCAATTTGTAAAGTTTCTAAGTTTTTGTTTTCACTATACTTTCTTGTAATATATCCACCTGTGAAGGTTTTATTTTTAACGACTTGATATTTTTGATTAATAAAAGCTAATTCTACGCCATTAATAAAGCGTTCTGAACAGGTTTTGCCGTTGATGTTGCCTAAACAAACTTGGTCATCTATTAACCCACCGAAGCTATGCAAGTCTAGTAAATATACTTTGCCGAACTCGCGCGCTTTTTGCTCAATAAGTTGACTGAGTTGATTATGGTAAGGTGTATAGTACTTATCAATACGTTCTTGTACTTGATACGGCGCCGGAGTTGTTTGATATATTGGTTGACCGAAAGCTGTTTGTAGTGGTACAACGGCAGACCAAAAGTTACCGCTTAAAGGTTCTTTGGCTTGTCTATTTAAATCAACTACATAACGATTGTAGTTTGCTTGCATTACTGTGATGCCCAAGGATGGTAAAAAATCATAAAGTTTTTCTAAATGCCAGTCGCTGTTAGGTAAAGATTGGAGATGAGAAGGCATCATCGTTACAGCAATATCCGGCGGGATATATAACCCACTATGAGGTAAATTAGCAATTAAGGGTATTGCTTGAACTGTAGGTGTATGTATTGTGAATAATTCCATCAATTTTGATTTGTGGGATACATTGCTGAAAAAGTATGTTAATGACCAAGGACGAGTTAACTACGTTGCTTGGAAGGATGAACAATCTGTATTACAAAATTGGCTAGCTAATATTGCTACACTTCAAGTTGACGACTTAGCAGGCGCCGAAGAGCAGTTAGCTTTATGGATAAACTTGTATAATGCGTTTACAGTTGCAACGATTTTAGAAAAATATCCGATTAAGTCAGTATTACCAAAAATATTGGGAATACCGAATTGGCTAAGTTTTTTAAGCTTTTTTCAACGTCAGATTTATGTGTATGGTGGTAGAAATTACAGTTTAGCCGATATTGAAAACAAAATACTGAGAGAAAAATTACAGGAACCGCGAATTCATTTTGCTATTGTCTGCGCTTCTATAGGTTGCCCTAACTTGCGCGCGGGTGCTTACTATCCTGAAAAAGTACGTGGGCAACTAGAGGATGACGCGCGTCGTTTTATCAACAACCCAGAGAAAGTTAAATATGATGCAGCAAATAACATACTCTATTGCAGCAAAATCTTTAAATGGTACCGTCAAGACTTTCTCAAAGTGGCGCCATCTTTACCTGAATATATACGTTCTTACTTGAATACTGACCTACCACTTATGCCATCAACTCCAGTAAAATATTTGTACTATGATTGGAATCTGAATGGGCAATAACGCTCTTAAACCTCTTCCCTTTGTGTTCTTTGTGTTCTACCCTGCGGGAAATCCTTCGGATTATGTGGTTTATTCCTCTGTGTCCTCTGCGCCTCTGTGGTAATAATCTTTACCAGTAAATATTTATGTTGGGTTCCGCAGAGCCTCCACCCAACCTACCGGATATCGTTATAAAACTTTTTGAGGTAATTAGCATCAACACCAATACCCCATAGAATACCTATATATAGATAAATTGCGGTTGCTTTAATTGCACCCCAACGCGCGACGCGACGGTCAGAGCTTGTAACAACACGGTTAACTAAGCGAATTTGTCCGAATTTAGATAATTTCAGACATAAATCACCATCTTCCATAATTGGTAGTGCTTCATTAAACCCACCACAGTCTAAAAAATCTTGGCGCCGACAAAATATTACTTGGTCACCAAACAATAATCGTAAACCTTTAAAAAATGAATAGGGACGAAATATTAAGGGTGCATAGTAAGTTTTGAGGTAGTTGTGCAGCGATATACCCCAGCGCGTTGTTTGAGAACCTGTCATCAAAGAAATAAATCCACCGCAAACAATTTTTGGGTTTGCAAGAGTTTGTTCAATTACCGTAATTATATCATTGGAAACTTGAGTATCAGCATGAAGAAAGCATAAAATATCACCACTGGCAACGCTGGTGCCTTTATTCATTTGAACCGCGCGTCCTCTAGTACTACATTTAATAATTTGCACATCTATATTAAGAGGGAAAAAATGCAAGCAGTGTTTAGCTAACTCAATTGTATTATCTGTACTTCCTCCATCAACAATTACAATTTCTTTTGCTGGTGGACAGAGAACAGTTAGCTGACGTAGCGTCTGCACTAAACTGCTTGCTTCATTAAGAGTCGGTATTATAATCGAGACATTCGACATTGACAACTTTCTTTCAATTCTGAGCCTATATGGCATTATTATCGCATTTATCGTCTGTTGTTTTTACGCCGCTGTAGCAAATTTAACGCTAAAGTCACAGCAAAAACAATTAGAACAATCACAAATAGTAAGCCAACTATTCTCTTCATGGTGGTTTTGCGACCTCATTAGTCTTTTACCCATAATGCTAAACCACCACCGCGACCGCGCGCTGCTATGAAGTTTTCAGTTACAACAAAGAATGCAAAAAACGGTAATTTGGCTATCTTCTGGTCATAAAAGTTACTAGTATTAGTTTGACTACCGGGCATATTACCGTTATAGACATTGTAATTAAAAAGACTTATTTGCAGATGATGGAAATCAAATGCCAGTAAATTTTTCTTGCTGATATACTGCGTTAAACCAGATAATTTCAACCTAAATCCACCTAGCTCAATTTTATTACTAATTTCTCCTTGATTAGTTGATGTATCTAAAGTACTGAAATAAATATAAGCTGGAACAAATTTAGGTATGTAAAAACCTTTACCTAAAATAATGCCTCCACGTTTTCTGACTTTACGGGTTCCAGTGGCAAAACATAGGCGCCAGTTACCTGATAATGAGGCAAACGGGTATGTTAATTTTTGTTGCTTTGCTGTTTTCTCTGCTTGTAGTAGCGCGTTTACCGCTACCGAAGCCTTCGGACGATTATTACCATCTCGAAATGCATCTGCTACTTGTGCTAAATCAGCGATAAAATCGGTATTAGGTGTAGATGTTAAATCAGCAGTCATATATTTTCAGTAAACCTGATTAGTTTAGAGGGGGGTAGTTGGAAAATTAACGTAGTTGAGCAAATTTATGGGATGAAAGTAAAAGCCGAGAGGGACGAAGCTAAACAAAGTTTGATCGCAGAAGGATTATTATTATTATTTGGTGTTCTAGTTACTGTGGCAACTTATGCTTTAGCTTCTGCTATTGGGGGTGGATTTTTTCTTGTGACAAAGGGTATTTTGCTTCTTGGATTTTTAAGTATATACAGTGGTATATGGAATTTCTTTAAATCATATTTTATCTCATAAGTAATTTTTAGAAGTTGAGTGTATATTTTTTTGTGCTGTTACGCGCTCTAGTTATAAATGGCGCCTTCTTAAAAATGAAAACTTTTCATGAAACAGCAAATTCTGTGTGTTGTTGTTCGCGCGGTCTAAAGCCTAGGATGATATTTTCTTTAGGGATTCCTTTTTTGATTAGTTCAACTGCTATTCCTTCTTCTGTACCGTCGTGTTGAATTAATAGTTTGTTATCGATGATGTCTATGTGCAGTAAGGTTCCGTAGATACGATAACCGTTTTGCCAACCTGTTTCTACTAGCAGGTAACGGTCATGCTCTCTGTCAAATACAAGTTCGGTTTTAACTTCTTCGTCGTTGCCCAGGAAGTCGGCGTAGTCGGAGAGGGTTTTTTCTACTACTTCACGATAGTTTATGTTTAGGGAATCCATTGAACAATCGTCTCCGGTAACAGGGTCAAAGGCATACAACGTTCTGATTTAAACTTTTTCGTCATGAGTGAGCCATTCCTCCATCTCTTCTTGTTGTTGCCAATTAAGCATTGCTACCGTAAAATCATCGAGTTGCTTGGCGTTTAACTTTTGAAGTTGACTAGCTATCTTTGGCGTGAGAGTTTCATCCCCAAACTTAGCTCGAATTATAGTACTTGCCAACTGAATCTTGCCTTTTAACTCAGCCTTGTTAATTTCAGCTTCATACCAAGCATCGATTTCTGCCATCGTTCTCATAAAATCTTGGTCCTCTGGAGTTAAGTTATCAGTAGGTATGTCTCGTAGATAAACACAATATTTAATACATGCACTGATTATATCATTTTTCTCTCTACGCTCAGGCGATAACTGCTTGATTGATTGAAAAGCGAGCTTTGCACTTTCAGATTCTCCCAACATTTTTAACCAAATGGTGTCAGAACTATCAACCAATTGCTCAATAATTACAATTCCCATCCGTAAAATTTGGGGAAGCCGATATATACCGGCGCCTAATTCACTAGCTGGTTGAGCGTTACATAAATTCAATAGTTTTTCACTACAATTAACCGTCAGTATCCAGGTAAATGGGTTTTGATTTTCTATTTGTTGCTTTGCCTGTTTCGACAGTCGCCCAGAAGCTTTTAGCTCCTGTTTGGTTTTGGCATTCTCTACCAGTTGTTTTTGCTTTTGCGTCCAATATAGATTTTTTCGGGTAATCGATTTACTAATATCGGTCTCTTCTAAGTACGAGCTATAATGTTCGATGATTATCGTTGGATGCTCTTGCATTAATTGGTCGAATAAACCTAAATTCTCTTGTTGCCATCCGAAATTTTCTTGGACTATAAACATCAAATCAATTTCGAGGTCTTCATCGTTGTGGACTTGGATATTTTGTAGAGTGTCTCCTTTAGTTTTATATAGAGATTGAATATAGAATTTGAAGAATCGGTCGTGTTTGTATTGAGCCATTTAATTTTATATAGTACTTGACAATGGTTTCATTTTATAAAATATAGTTTTCTAGAGAAAAATATCGTTGAACCATTATGGGTGACCGCCGAGATAAGGGCAAAAAGCGACACGTTGTAAATAAATATTGCAGAGTCTGCCTGATTGATTTACTAATTTTCCCAAAAATGATATTGAGCAAATTTTCAAATTGCATGTTAAAACAAAGCGGACATCCCAAATTATCCCTTACTCTCGCCTATATTTGACCTAAATTGGCAACGTTTTTATCTGGAGGTGAGCGCTAAAGCTTAAGGTTGAAACAACCATATATAAAGGGTTTTGTCAGTCTGCTTCATATAACTTTACAACGTGTCCCATTTTACCTTTATCTCGGCCAACACCCTATCTAGCAAACGGGGGCGAATGGTGGAATCAATATTAGCTGGTACTTCCTGTGGTTCTTGTTTTGCCTCAGTGGCGCAAACCTGCGTGGCATATACCTCAGTGGCGTATATCTTAGTGGCGCAAACCTCTTTGGCGCAGACCTCCGTGGCGTATACTTCAGTGGCGCAGGCAGACCTTAGCGGTGCAGACCTTAGCGGTGCATACCTCAGTGGCGCAGACCTCAGTGGCGCCAAAAATCTTACTCCTGAGCAAGTTAAAACTGCTTTGAATTGGGATAAAGCTATGTATGACCCTGATTTTCTCAATCTTTTACATGCGCCGTAAACAGGTACAAACGCTGACTTACTGTTATCCGACGTGGCGCCATCTCAGGATTGAGAAATATCTCCATCAGTTATATATAGTGATGGAGATTAGGTTGGTGTTGAGGAACAAGACCCAACGAAAAGTTTACTGGTGTTGGGTTCCGTTCCAGAAGACGCCATTCTCCTCAACCTTGGGAACCAAGGCACGGAGATGGCTCCCCAACCTACGAATTTGTGTATTTTAAGCTATGTGAAGCAGTAATTTATATTGTTGGTTCTTTAAAGTGGGGTGAGCGTAATTGATTAGATATAGTACAATAGTATAAAGAGTTTATTGCTGGTTAATTGCCAGAGGTATTAAAATTACGCTTATTGCTCTTTAATTCTGCAGGCTATAAAAAAGAGGTTTTCCATGATACTTTCTCAAGCTCAAATGAAAATGGAAACACTTTATGAACGCTTGTCAGCAATTGGTCTTCCTGAGAAGTTTATTAGAGAACAAGCGCTTCCTGATTGGTGGGACTCTGAGTTTGAGGATACAGGAGGTGCGGTTGTTGAAGCTGCTGCTTATATTTCTCGTCGATTAAATCTTGATATTAATTCTTTGTTGGCGCCTTCTTCTACACCTACTTTTAAGCGGTCGTGTGTTGCGAGGTTTAAAACGAAGCAAGGGGTTGTAGTTAATGAGCTGTTGGTTGCACACTGCATAGCTGCGCGTATTGCTGAGATGGTTGCTTTTGCTTGCACTACGGAGTTGAAGTTGTTACCTGAGTCGGCTCTTTTTGTGCGTAATAAGATTTTAGAAGACCGAGATTTTGTTGATATGTTCGGGTTGTTACAATTTTGCTGGAGTTGTGGAATTCCTGTTGTTCATTTTGATAGATATCCTAAGTCTCAAGATAAGTTTGATGGGATGGTGGCAAGCTTTGACCATCGTCCTGTTATTGTAATTAGTCTAAATCGATCTTCAAGGGCTTGGTTGGCGTTTATATTGGCGCATGAGTTGGGGCATATTATTAAAGGTCATGCGTCGAACACTATATTTGTGGATGAAAGAGTTTTGCTTGAAAGTTCAGATGTTGAGGAGGTAGAAGCTTCGGAAGAAAGCTGTAGAACTTTTATTAGGTAAGCCTGATATTGGATATAATTTTCCTGCTTATCTAACTGGGGAGGGAATGGCTGATTATGCTCGCAAGATTTCTTTTCGGGACAGGGTTGACTCTGGGGCTGTGGTGTTAAATAATGCATGGAATAAGGCTTTCCGGGTGGCAACTTCAAAGGAGGAGCGAATTATTTGGGCTACGGCTTCGGAGTCTCTCAAAATTATTGAGGGTGATGCTGATGCTCCTTCATATATAAATATTTATGCTCAACAGTACCTAGATTTAGATAAACTGGATGTGGACAGTCAGGATTACCTAAAGTTAGCTATTATGGAGTAATCTTTGCGGCGAGTTTGTTTTTTGGATAATGATATTATCCTGAAGTTAGTAGCTTGTAATCTGTTCTCGGAGGCAGTACGCAGCTTGAACTTGGTTGAATCTGACTTACGTGTTTTGTCGGATGCGAAATATGTATTTAGGAACAGTCGGCGGATAGCTAAGAAGTATCCGTTGGAAATTCGTGAAAGTGCAATTTTAATTGTAGAAAGATGTCAAAATATACAACCGGAGTTAAGTGAGGAGCTTAGGGATTTACAAATTGAGGGTTTAGACCCTGGTGAAATGATTTTGATTTCAGCTACAAAGCATGAAGAATCATTTTATTTAACTACGGGTGATAAACGATGTATTACTGCCTTGGCTAATAGTACTGAACCCAGTTTGGTAGCAATTAAAGAGAGACTGGCTGGTAAATTAGTTTGCTTGGAACAACTGATTTTAAAAATTATAAATGTTGAAGGTTTTGATGTCACTTTAATTAAAGTTTTACCAGTTAGGGAATATGATAAGGCTTTAAAAGCTATTTTTGGTTCTGGGCAAAGATGTACACAGGATAATGTTTTGATGGCGTTAGAAGCTTATATAAATGATTTGAGAGATAATGCTCAAGGTCTGCAAGAGTATATTTAATTGTTTGGTTGAAAACCTCTAGAACTGCATAAAGGAACCTACGAGGGTCGGTATGCAATTGTACTCCCCAACCCGAAGTAGGGAAGGGGTTGGGGGTTAGGTTCTACAGCGCGTTTTTCCACACAACGTCAAAAGTCAGAATAGTAAAGGCTACATTGTAATAAAAAATACTTGTGCTTCGATTTAACTGTAATTGGTGTAGATAAGAGAGAATAGAAGTGTCGCGACTCTTATAATAAATAACCATGACTGAAACTAAAACAACTCGTACCGTGCGTCGAGGACGCATTTTCCCCGAAATTCAGTGGACAGAGGAACAATTTGCTGAATGGGAAGCGGAGGGTGAGGAATTTTATCAACGTTGTAAACCCATCTTTGATAAAGTTAAAGCAGAATTTATTGAAAGTCATTACAACTGGTATGTTGCAATTGAACCCGATAGCGGTGATTATTTTATTGATAAAGATTTAGAAACTGCTTGGCACAAATGTCGGGAGAAGCATCCAGGCAAGATACACCATACTTTCCGAATTAATGAAACAGGGGCTTGCGGTACGATATGACGATATCTGGTATATTTGGTGATGAGGATGCGTTGTTTTTTGAGATAGCACTTATTGATAGCCGGGGATTAGAGCTACAAATCGAAGCTTTATTTGACACTGGCTTCTCGTATTGGTTAGCTATGGACAAGCAGGATATAGATGGGTTTGGTTGGACTAAAGTTGACCAACAAATAATGCAAACTGCACGGGGGAATTTTAGATTTAATATTTACGCAGGTAAGATAAAGCTTGATGGTATTGAATATGACATCCCCGTTCATGTTGGCAAAGGTTTATCTGAAGTTTTACTAGGGCGCCAATGGTTAACAGATAGAAAATTGTTGGTTGATATGCCCAACCGCGTGCTAACTTTAGGATGATTATGAAGGTGTGGATAAATTTTGACATTTATTTTGACATTAGTATCAAAGGTTAGGCGAAGAGCGTTCAGCTTTACTGTTGCTTGACTTCTGCTTAGATACGGCATGAAGAATGGCATAACTTCCAGGCAGCGCATTAAAATTGATATAGTAATACGCACGCTTTCTTATGTCGCAAAGTTCTATTGCTGCTTGCCCAAGAGGTATAGATTTAGCTAAAAATGCTTTAATTAGGAAGGGATTAAGCCAGCAAGAATTATCCAAACACGTTAGCCTTAGTCGCGGTACAGTTGATAACTTTTTTAATGGGATAAAAGTTAGATACTATAGCTTTGCTACTATTTGTAAGTTTCTCGAACTTGATATCGATGAAATTACAGGACAAGCATCAAACCAAGTAAGTGAAGAGTCGGCGCCAATAAAGGAGTCATTAAGTGAGACTATAAAAACTGATGCACTAGTACAAACTGCACGGAATAAAATTGGCGCCTATATGAAATTGTCTGGGCAGCAGCGTAAAAATTTACTCATAGCTTTAGTTGATGCTTTTCCAACTAAATCATCATTAGAGCATATGTTATCATTTGAATTAAATAAAAACTTAAATGAAATTGTCTCTGGAGGCAGTTTACAAGAGATTGTTTTTTCATTAATAAAAACAGCAGAATCTCAAGGATGGGTTCAAGATTTAGTTCGTGCTGCCAGAGCATCAAATCCTGGGAATTCTAACTTACAAAATATTACTGAAGAGTTATTAACTCAAACCTTAACTGGGACTATAAATATTGATGAACTAGTACGAACCGCGCGCGATAAAATTGGCGCCTATATTGAAGAACGTTGCAGTACGATGCGTGTACTAGATATGACGCAGCCAATAGGGTTAGATGATATTTATACCAGTGTTAATATTTTGGAGACAATCACTGGACGTAGGCGGTTATCGGTATCAGAACTAATTAAAGATACTTCTACAGAAGACTTTGAGCGTTTTCGTTTAGGAGAAGTATGCTCTGAACGAGTACCAGGTTTGAAAGCGGTAGCAAAGTACTCTAAGCTAATTATTTTGGGTAAACCTGGTGCTGGTAAGACAACGTTTCTCAAGCATTTAGCGTATTCGTGTATAAAGGGTAAGTTTCAAGAAAACCGTATTCCCTTATTTATCACGCTTAAAGATTTTGCGGAAGCGCCAAACCAACCTAGTTTATTTACTTATTTAAATCAAATATTTGTTAATAGTATTACAATTAATACGGATGCTCGTATTAACTCTATAGAGCAACTATTAAAACAAGGTAAGCTGCTTGTGCTTCTAGATGGTTTGGATGAAGCACGAGAAGTTGATAGCGCGCGGGTTTTGAATCAAATTCAAGGATTCACAAATGATTTCCCTAAAAATCAATTTGTTATTACTTGCCGTATTGCTTCGAGAGAATTTACTTTTCAGCAGTTTACCGAAGTCGAAGTTGCTGACTTTAATGATGAACAAATTGAATCTTTTAGTCAAAAGTGGTTCACTGCTAAAAATGATACAGTAAAAGCTACAAAATTTATTGAAAAGTTACAAGATTCGGAACCCTACCGTGAACTAGCCTCGCTACCTTTATTATTAACGTTACTGTGTTTAGTATTTGAAGAATCGGCGGAATTTCCAAAAAATCGCTCTGAACTTTATAAAGAAGGTTTAGATATACTACTAAAGAAGTGGGATGGTAAGCGCAATATTGAACGCGACCAAGTATATAAGAGACTATCCCTTAAACGTAAGGAAGACTTATTAAGTCAAGTTGCTTATTCAACTTTTGAGCGGGGACAATACTTCTTCAAGCAAAAAGAAGTTGAATTACGTATTATTGAATATATCTGCCATTTACCTGACTGTAGCGATGACCCGGAAGCGCTACAGCTTGATAGTGAGGCAGTATTAAAATCTATCGAAGCACAACATGGGTTGTTTGTTGAACGTGCGCGCGGTATTTACTCGTTCTCGCATTTGACTTTTCACGAGTATTTTACGGCAAGAAAGATTGTTACAAATACATATAATGACAGGCTTTTGCGAGATTTAGCTACCCGCATTACCGAAAAACGTTGGAGTGAAGTTTTTTTGTTAACAGTAGGGATGTTAGATAATGCAGATCCGCTATTGCAATTGATGAAACAAGAGATTGATAAGCTACTAAGGAGCGACGATAAATTGCAGCAGTTTTTAGCTTGGGTTCAGGATAAATCAAAAACGATTACGGCATCTTATAAACCTGCTGCGGTGCGTGCTTGGTATTTCTCCCTCGACCTCTACCTCGACCGAGACCTTTACCTCTATCTCAACCTCAACCTCGACCTCTCCTTCTCTCTCGACCGAAGTCTCTACCAAGACCTCGCCTTCGCCTTCGGTCGAAACCAAGACCTTGCTCTCGACCGAAACCTCGCCCTCGTCCTTACCTTCGCCTTTGCCCTCGTCCGAAACATCACCCTCAATCGAAACCGAGACCAAGACTTCGGCTTCGCCCTCGCTCTCTACCAAAATCTCCACCTCGACCGAGACTCGGAATTGAACCACAAGCTGCAACAGTTAAAAACTAAACTGCCTCACCAAGTAGAAAATGTTGATACTTTTAGACAATGGTGGGAAGAAAATGGTTCCAATTGGATAGAACAGCTAAGAGATATTATGACTGAGAATCGCAATATTGACTGCGACTGGCAATTTACTAACTCTCAAAGAGAACTGTTGAAAAAATATTACGGCGCCAACAAGTTACTTGTTGATTGTCTCAACAGTGATTGTTATGTTAGCCGTGATGTTCGTAAATATATTGAGGATACGTTGATATTACCAATAAAATCTATACCACCTGCGCGCCCAGAATAATACTATCAAGCGTCTGAATTACGTTCGGGGGCGCCACTTGTTGGTTTATTCCTCAACCAAGCGAAGAAGGGAACGGTACTAACTTAAACACCATCCTGACGGTAAAATATTAGAATTAATCAATCTTCGTCCTCCCAATCTTCAATTTGTAACCCATTTACTCTAGTAAATTCACCCGTGTTGTGTGTTACCAATATTAAACCATTCGCCAGCGCGATTGCTGCTATTTGCACATCATAAGGACCAATGGGTGTACCCCTAGCTGCTAATTCGGCTCGGATTCTTCCGGCTATGATTGCGGCTTCTGAGTCTAAATGTACAATGTTAAATTGTATGAAAAACCGTTGCAATATTTCTAGATTTCTGTCGCGCTGGGCACTGCGGTAAGCACCATAATATAGTTCCAACTGGGTAATCGTGGAAACTAAAATATCTTCTGGCTGTTGTGCTGTAAGTCGAGTTGTTACCGCAGGACTGCTATTATTTATTAAGCGAATACAAACATTGGAATCAAGCAAGTAAGTCAAAATAGCTCCTCCCTAGTTTCATATTCTCCCTGTTCGGGTCTTGATAGTGGTTCTCCTACCCAACCACCAATTACTTCTTCAAAGAAACCAGGCATCCACCCTTGTTGTGGCGCCACTTTTTGAATTGTTAATGTAACTTCGATTTCTGTATCTGCCATTTCTACGGGGATATCTAAATGTAAAATACCATCTTGTCCAACATGAGAACGTATTTTAATACGAGACATAGCATTTAATCCTTATGTTCTGTAATACTTTTCAGATTACTTTATCATTAATGCTGCAAGCGTCAATTATAATTGGGTCTGAGGCACAACTACTGAAGGGAAAGCTCAAAAAAGTTGGGTGGGTATCCGCGCATCCTCAAGGGTGTGTTTGGCTGTGTTGGTGGTTGTAATGGTTGGTATATTACCATTATTTCTACATAATCATCTATTATTTATACTGGAATATCTAAATATAGGATACTGTCTTAGCCTACTTTTTTGCGAGCGTTTGATACTTTTCATGCTCGGATTACGGTGCCGACTGAAGGATAATTGTGTCATGGGCATAAATAAAAACCCCGACTATATCTTAATTGATTTCGTATCAACTCTACAGGTGTGTGCAAAACAATATGATTTCTGGTTTTTTTGGCTTTGGAGGATGCTTTACTCTTTTAAACTAAACCTGCTTCGTTAAAATTTGTTAATAAAACTCCGGTATGGCGCCAATAGTTTATATCCTCACTCTAATCATTCAGATAAGCGTTCTTGAAAATAAAGGCGATATAAATTACAAAGGGATTGTACTTTATTGCCTAATGGTTCAATTAGTCCCATACTGCGTAATTTAAAGGCTTGTACTGAATCTAATTTGACAGGCATATCACTCTTAATTACCTGTTGCATCGCTGTTTTCAACAACTCGTCATCTTCCAGAAGTAAAAGATAGTGGTATAAAAAATCGCCAAATAATCCTTCGTCAGTCGGCGCCGCTTTCAGAAATTGTTCTAGAGTTAAATTCCCCTTAGCAATTTGATAAAGAGCAGTTCTTAATAAATAAGGATGACCATCAATCATTCCCTTTAATTGGTCGATTTCTGCTTCTGACCAATTTAACCCATGTCGTTGGATTAAATCTTGTATTTGTGTGGCGTTAAATTCTCCTATTTGAATAGATAAACCCACATTAAAAGGGGATTGATTCACTTTTAGAGAAACATAGACCTCTTGAGAATGAGCAATTACTAAGCGTAATTTTTGCCAAATCTCTTCATTTTTACCGTTTTCATGCCAAGCTCGGAGTAAAGCAAAGAATTCTTGGGCAATCTCAGTATAAGGAAAAATCTGGTCAATATCATCTAACCCTAATACTAAAGGATTTTCAATAGATTTTAATAAATATTTTTTAAAATAATTAGTACAGTTGATTTGACTACTTAAACGTTTACTCCAATATTTATCTATTTGTTCTTCTAGTCCTAATTCTTCACTCACAATAGCACAAAAACCCTGTAAAAATGTATTGATATCTATAAGGTTTTCTTTACTCCATAAATTCAAAAAAGCTGTACGATAGCCCTTTTGTTTAGCATGGTGGAGGATGCGACTCATTAAGGAAGTTTTACCCATCTTGCGTGGAGCTTTGATACGAATTAAGGCGCCTGGTTGGACAATAGATTCATAACATTTAATTTCCACCTCTGGACGCTCAACATAAAAGGGAGAATTAAGGGGAACTTGACCATCAATATTATCAAAAATCACTTTATTTTCGCTTTGAGACTGTGGGGTGGTAGGGGTTGAGATTAGGCTATTCTTCCGAAAAATAGGTGTTAAATATTCGGGAATGTTTTCTAATTCTATGGCATTGCAACCCAAAGCGAAGGCATTTTCAATAGATTCTCCATTAAAAAGCGTATCGTAAAAGCCAATAGAAAATTGTGTAGCAGCTTTGTCTCCTATTGCTTTATTCATGCCAATAATATAATTAATGTATGGATAAATACCTTCAGCTTGTACTTCTGAATAACAAGCATTGAGTAAAACAGTTTCTATAGTAAAAATATCTTTTAAAGCTTTAAAAAAACGCGATAGTGCATCAGGTGTAACTAACACAGCGTCCCCTGAATCTCCCATTAAAGCTAATCCCTGTTCACCTGCACCATGTCCAGAAAAATGAAGTATTTGGGGTTTATGAGTTAACAAAGCACGGCGTAATTCTTTGGGACGTACAGCTTCTTCAACTATAATTTCAAATTGTTCTCGTTTTGATGAACGTTCCCAAGCACTTTTAATTTCTCGCACTTCCTCACTTAAACGCAATGGTTGGGTATTGCTAGGATTCGCAGTTAGAATTAAAATCTTTTGGCAGTTCATACGCTCGCTCGTGTATTGAGTGTATTAAATACTGCTATTCTAATATTTTTATGTCACGACCAAAGCGCGACTTTCAACTAGGATACTGCTATCACGTTACAACTCGCTGCAATAACCGTGAATTTAACTTAACTCGTCACGAATGCCGTCAGGTGTTTCTCTATGCTCTCAAAAAGGCATTGAATAAGTTTGATTTTAAGCTTTATGCCCTATGCATTATGTCTAATCACGTCCATTACCTGATTGAGCCAGCACAATCTAATAATTTACCAAAAATCATGCACTGGCTCAACTGGTACACTGCTATGTGTTTTAACCGAATGCTGAACCGCACAGGGCATTTTTGGGAAAAACGTTATCACAGCACAGGATTTGATAAAAATGACCATCAACGAGCATTGGTTGGCTGTGCCAGTGCCAGGTATCGAATTTCTGAAAACCTTATTATTGCGTGAAAAATCTTCCTATAACAAATCTTTACAATACTTTGAAAGCCTTATCTGCTACAATCTACAAGTCTCGGCAAGAAGAGAAGAGATAAAAACGCCTCGTCTACCGTGTACGGCCTCGCTAACGCCTCTCGTACAGGGAGCATTCCCCTTGGTGCTACCCCCCCCTGTTTTTTCCTCCACCCCACACTTTCTACAAATTGATTATACCCCTTTTCGTTCCATTTTTTCCACTCACCCTTCTCCCAGTCAAAATCTAAAGAATTGCCTGATGCCAAATATATTTTTTTCTGAACACTGTAACCAAAATGCCCTTGAGAGTTCTTTACCCAAAGATTATCTAGTTGTTTTAAATCCTCACACTTAAAGTTTTTGATATCATCTAAATATAAAGTGTCTTCCCTTCCTCTTCCGGCTGAATAGAGAAGGAACTGCCAATTTTTCTCATCTGCTTCTCTCCATCTTTTTTGCTGCATTAAATAATCTAGCTCATCTAAATAATGTTGCTTTAAAGATTTAGCATAAATAGAATTTGAGCCATCTAATTCTTTTAGTTGCCGATAAAGGGCAGCAATAATATCAGCATTACCATTGTAGAGAATATTTAGGTCTAAAGTAAATAATTCAAGGGGAGATTTAAACTGAGTTTTTAGACGCTCATATTTATCAACTGCCTTCTTATAATCTTTTAAAGCTGAAGCTTTATCTGAATTTTCTGCTAATTTTCCTTTAACATAGTAAATATAAGCTAAAGTAGCTAAATTAGTAGGATTATTATCAATTGTATTCTCTGCTTTTGATAAATAATCTATGCTTTTATGGAAATTTACTAAAACAAAAGAGTTTAATGTTTCTTTTTGATTTTTTGTATCTTTAGCATCAACTAAGTTCTCATATCCTAAAACTAGGGAACTATCTAACAAAGCCTCTTTTAGTTCTTGATTTTTAATTTTTTCTTGCAAAACTAACCCTGCAATATTCAAAGATTGATTGGCTTCGTTTTCCTTACCTTTTTGTTGTAGTCGAGAAGCCACTGTTGATAATTCTGTGATTTTAGCGATACGGTTTTTAATTTGAGCAACATCTTTTTTAGATTTATCTGTTTCTTTTTGAGCGATATCAAGCTCTTTTTGTTTTTTACTAAGTTGTATTTGAATTTCTTCTTGCTTTTTTTGGAAATTTGAAACTTGCTTTTCAGCTTTCCTAATTTCTTGAGATTTTAATTCTAATTCTCCTGATTTGGAATTTAATTCTCCTTGTAATTTTTGAGCCTCATTAGTTAATTTGGTTTTTTGTACTGCTAAATTTTCTTTATCACGTTGAACTTTAGCTAAATCTCCTTTAGCTGTTTGAGCTTGTTGTTGAGCAATTTTTGTTTGTTTCTTTTCTTTCTCGGCTTCTTCTTTTGCTGTTTCTGCCTCTTGCTTACCTTGTCTCATTTGTTCATTTATCTTTGTTAATTCTTCATTTTTCTGATTAAGCTCTTTTGTCGCTTGAGCAGATTTTTCTTGGGAATTTTTAGCTATTTTTTGAGCATCTTTCGCTTTTTGTTGTTCCTGTATCGCTTTAGTTCCTTGCGTGATTGCAGCTATTAATGATAAGCCTGCAAGTCCTAAAGTAATCCATAAAACTACTGTTCCAAAAGTCATTCTTTTTTTAGCAGTTGCTAGTTGCTTTTCTGCTTCTTGTTTAGCTTCCGCTTCAATTATCCTAGCTCGTTCCGCAGCTTCTTTTTCTTTCCTTTCCCTTTCTAATTCTGCCTGTCTTTCTGTTTCTGCTAATTCCTCTTCTCGTTCTCGTTTACGACTAGCTGCTAAAAATTCTAAATCTTGATAACCTAAACTTTTATCCTTTGCCCAAGTTTCCGCTTCTGCTAAAGCATTCCCCCGCAGTAACCTAGACTCATCCTGTTTTTCTGCTAATATCCACTGACGAAAAGTTTCTGCATAAGGACGCAAACTGGCTAAAGCTTTCTCAATCCAAATGTTATCAAAAATGGTTTGATAAATTAGATTATAAACCTTTAACTTACTCTCTCTTTTAACAACGATTCCCGCTAATTGTAAATCACTCTGTTCGATACTATTATCAGTCTCAATCCCTCCTAAGTGCCACACTTGTTGATATAAATCTAATAAATACGCTGCCTTCTGCTCGTATCTTTTTAAAATCCTGTCCCGAATTGTTCTAAAATGTTCCGGTTCATCCTGATATTCCCAATTCTCAATCACGCGACTTCTAACTAATTTCTCGACAAAATCAGCTTCTTCTCCAGTAGGAATTATAGTTTCAGTTTCACGGACAATTTGACAGATTTTCTGAGTCAAAAACGGCTGTCCTCCTGTCCAGTCTAAAATTGCTTTTAGTACTGCTTGAGGATTGTGCGTTTGGGCAGAAAATCCAGTTGCTAAAGGTAAAGCTTCGACAAATTCAAATCCAGTTAATTCAATTCCTTGTCCAATATTAAAAGGAGTGCGTTTTTTATCTTGAATTAACTCGGAAGGAGTAGCCACACCCAAAAGCACAAAGGTAATGCGTTGATATTCAGGATTATCAACTCTTTGATTAAAGAAAGCACGAATTAAGGCAAAGAAATCATCAACCGGAAAATTTAAGCTGAGAGTACTATCAATTTCATCAATAAAAATAACAATTTGAGTGGAGATTAATTTTAGTAATTTATCAATAAATTTTCCAAAAATCTGTACATCAGAAAATCGGGAATTTTCTTCCCATAGTGCATCTAAATCAAACTGCTCATCTAAATCTAAACTTTCAGCAATAGTATCAATAATTCCAGCATACCATTGTTCAGCACGTAACCCTAAAGTACCAATTCCTGTCAAATCAATAGATACACAAGCAATTCCCTCAGCTTGTAACCTCTGCATTGTACGGACACGCAAGCTCGATTTTCCCATCTGTCGAGAGTTAAGAACAAAACAAAACTCTCCAGCTTTCAAAGCCTCATACAAGTCTGTATCCGCTTTACGTGTAACATAGGTAGGCGCCGATGCAGGAAGACTGCCACCAAATTGATATTGATAATCCTGAGAAACAGGGGCATTCATTGTATGATTATATACACATTTTAAGTTAGGCTAATTAAATCATCGATATTGCTCTTTATTGTATTACAAATTTTATCTAGGCATATGCCCTAAAAAAGTACCAGCCGTTCCACGACATACAAATAGGTATCTTTTTTTGCGAAGCTCATAACCCAACGATAAGGCGCCAAATTTTCTCGTATACCCGATATAACGCCAAAGCAAATAAAGGCGCCGAATTTTCTCGTATACCCGACATAACGCCAAAGCAAATACAGGTGCCAAATTTTCTTGTATACCCGACATAACGCCAAAGCAAATACAGGCGCCAAATTTTCTCGTATACCCGATATAACGCCAAAGCAAATACAGGCGCCAAATTTTCTCGTATACCCGACATAACGCCAAAGCAAATACAGGCGCCAAATTTTCTCGTATATCCGACATAACGCCAAAGCAAATAGAGGCGCCAAATTTTCTCGTATACCCGACATAACGCCCACAGGCTATAAGCCTGGGGCTATTGATACGAAGCCCACCTTCGTGGGCTAAAAAAATTAGCCCACGAAGGTGGGCTTTGTCCAATTAGCCGCACCATTCTATGGTGTCGGCGGGTGTCGAAATTTCGCGTCAATTATGGTGTCGGCGGGTGTCGAAATTTCGCGTCAATTATGGTGTCGGCGGGTGTCGAAATTTCGCGTCAATTAGGGTGACCGCCAAGATGAGGGCAAAAAGGGACACGTTGTAAATAAATATTGCAGAGTCTGCCTTATTGATTTACTAATTTTACCAAAAATGATATTAAGCAAATTTTCAAATCGCATGTTAAAACAAAGCGGACATCCCAAATTATCCCTTACTCTCGCCTATATTTGACCCAAATTGGGAACGTTTTTATCTGGAGGTGAACGCTAAAGCTTAAGGTTAAAACAACCATATATAAAGGGTTTTCAAGACTAGTTTTTTGTTTTATTGATTTTTAAATTATTTTACTTGCACTCACAGTCGCACATTCCGTATACAGTCATTTCGTAGGTTTGTGCTTCTAACCCTGGACGTAATTTATCTAAACTGACATCGGGAAAAGTTTCCCACGGGATATCTTCTATCGCGTTGCACTGACGACAGTAGAAATGATGGTGCTTCTCAACATTGGCATCGTAACGTGATACACCCGCTTCTAAAAGGACTTCACGCACTAAACCAACATCGCGCAAAGCTTGGAGCGCGCTGTATACCGTTGCTTGCGATGATGTTGGCGCCTCTTTATTCAGGTCTTTGAGTATCTGCTCTGCTGTTGGATGGTCTTGACGTGATAGTAAGTTCGCATAAACCGCAAACCGTTGGGGTGTCACTTTCAAACCTTTTTCCTTCAAGGTCTTAATTATGTCCGAAGCTAATTTTGTCATTACTGCTTGGTGCTACAAGGTGTCTTTTTATTGTAATGGTTCACATCTTCAAATCATACTACAATCAGAATTATTATCTTTATTAAGTATTTATTACTATTGACTAATTCTTAAATCGGAATTATTCTGATTTAGAATCAAAACTAAAAGTCAAGCCAACAATAAATATATATTAGGAGTAAACAAATGGTAGCGGTAACAAGAGTGCCTAACGTAGTTTTCAAAACACGTGTGCGCGATGAGTCAGTAGGTGGCCCTAACCCTTTCCGTTGGCAAGACCGGACTACACAAGAAATCTTTGGTGGAAAAAGGATTGTACTGCTTGCATTGCCTGGAGCATTTACTCCTACCTGTTCCTCGACGCACTTACCACGTTATGAAGAACTTTACGATGAAATCAAAGCGCAGGGAGTTGACGAAGTTATTTGCTTGTCTGTCAACGATGCGTTTGTTATGTTTCAGTGGGCTAAGAATTTAGGTATTAACAAAATGTTTATCTTGCCTGATGGCAATGGTGAGTTTACCCGCAAGATGGGAATGCTAGTAGATAAGTCGAATTTAGGTTTTGGAATGCGTTCTTGGCGTTACGCAATGGTCGTCAACGACTGCGTAATCGAAAAAATATTTATAGAAGAAGGTCACGAAGATAATTGTACTACTGACCCGTTTGAAGTTTCTGATGCTGACACGATGCTTAATTATCTTAAGAGCGCGCGTGTAGGCGCCGCTGTGTAATTATTAAACAATAGTGTAGAGACGCGATAATTGTGTAGAGACGCGATTTAATCGCGTCTCTACGTGCATATGTGTATAAAAATATGGAGAAAGCAACGTTTGGGGGTGGCTGTTTTTGGAGTATAGAAGCAGCATATCGTAAGGTTAAAGGAGTGCTATCAACTTCTGTAGGTTACATGGGAGGGCACTTTGAAAACCCGTGTCATCTTGATGTAGTGTCGCGTATAACTGGACATGCAGAGGTGGCACAAGTTGAGTATGACCCTACTGTTGTAAGTTATGAAGAGCTATTAAATATATTTTGGGATGTTCATGACCCTACAAGTTTAAATCGTCAAGGGCCAGACCGAGGTGAGCAATATCGGTCTGTAATTTTTTGCCATACAAGTGAACAAGAAGCTATAGCCAGAAATTCTAAGCAGCGTTTACAAGCTTCTGGGAAATACGAAAAAGATATTGTCACTGATATAGAACCCGCTTCTGCCTATTGGTTGGCATCAGAGGAACATCAACAGTATTTTGAAAAACTTAATAAAAAGCAATCTAATTAAGTAGTACAGATGTAAATTTAAAGTTTGAATGAAATGTATTGACTAAAGTAAAAATTTGTGATTTTAGGTAAAACGCTTATTTTTAGATTAAATTATTTAGTTTTAGCTTAATAAGTATTTTTGCTCAAGGCGCCTGTTTGTGTAGTTTAATCAAATCAGCTTTGACAGTTGTGTTCCTTGTGTCATCAACCATGTTATTCTACTGATGGACAATATAAGTAGCGTTGATTGGCAGTTGAAACCCGCACAACTATCCCCTCAATTCCAAGCAAAACATATGAAAAACATTGTTGATTATATATTTCAAGACTGGCAGGCGAATAAAGACAGCAGTTCTAAAACACGTTTAGCTTTAGTTCTGCTTCGTTCCGCGCAAATTATTGGTACATTACCTCGTTCATTAAGAATATTCGCCAAAATATACTGTAATTTTTATACTTTAATAGTCGAGTGGATACTTGGAATTGAATTGCCTTGGGATGTTAAAGTTGGCAAAAATCTACAGCTTTTACATGGAGTCGCATTGGTTGTTAATCATCATTCTATAATTGGAAGTAATTGTACATTAAGACATTGCACAACTATTGGAAATAAAAAGCTTGCTGATGGTTCTTATAGCGGTTGTCCACAAATTGGTGACAATGTTAATATCGGCTCGAATGTTGTTATTATAGGTGCCATAAAAATTGGAGATAACGCTGTAATTGGAGCGGGTTCTGTTGTTGTAAAAGATGTCCCAGAAAATGCAGTAGTTGTTGGAAATCCGGCGAGAGTGATTCGCATCAATAATGATTTTAATGAAAATCTGCTGCGCTTACCTATGCCTGAATTAAGCGTTTTACAACACATCTCTAGTTTATAAATTTGAGACAAAGCTTTAATCTGTAAGGTGGGCATTCCCCACCCTACGTAGTAAGTATATGATATTACAAGTATAATCATGTAAAATCATATAGGTGTTCAGCATTTATAATTAAATGATAATTAATTATATAAAACGGTTATTAAAAGACCGCTTTATTAGTAATATTGGCTGGTTAGGTGGTGCAGAACTTTTTAATCGGGTTGCAAGGTTAGCAACTACTGTGGTATTGGCTCGTACTTTGACTTCATATGACTACGGTGTTGCTTCGATAATTTTTACAATTGTTGATTTTGGCAGTGTCTTAGCTATCAATCCTGGGTTTAGCGCCAAACTTATTCAAGCAAGTGATGAAGAATTAGAAACGGTTTGTAATACTAGTTATTGGTTAAATTGGTTGTTATGTATTTTAATATTTATATTTCAATGCTTGGCAGCGTTTCCTATTGCTCATTTTTATCAAAATAATCAATTAATTTTACCTATTTGCGTAGTTGCTATCGGATATTTAATTTTACCGATATATGCAATTCAAGCTACTCTGATTCAGCGCGAAAATCGATTAAAAATTACTGCTATATGTACAGCAATACAATTAATTTTTGGAAATTTTCTAACTATTATTTTAGCTCTTAATGGAATGAGGTCATGGGCTGTAATTTTACCTATAGTCATGATTATACCTGTTGGTGTAATCATTTACTTGACGCATCATAGCTGGCGCCCGTCCAAATCGTTTACGTTAGAGAAATGGCGCGAAATTGTTAGCTTTGGGCTAAAGACGCTTGGTGTAAATGCCCTAAGTCGCCTCAGAATGAATTTAGATTATTTATTAGTGGGGTACTTTATTGGTGTTGATGCACTTGGAGTATATTTTTTCGCGTTTAATGCTGGTTTAGGAATTAGCCAAAGCGTTATCAATGCTTTTATGTCAGCGCTTTACCCACACTTATGTTCTGTACAGGGTGATAGAGTGCAAATGAAAAAACAGTTCCTTCGCGGATTGAAAACTATTGCATTGATTGTACTTCCACTTGTAATTTTACAATCTACTCTTGCACCGTTTTATGTACCGATTATATTTGGTACAAAATGGGTAGAAGGAATACCTGTACTAATTTTGATTTGTTTATCTGCTGTACCTGTCGCACTATCACGCGCGACTTCACAGTTACTGCAAGCTCTGAATAAAACTCATCTGGATTTTTACTGGAATTTAATCTTTACGAGTATTTTCGCAGTTTCGCTATTAGTTGCGGTTAGGCAAGGAATTTTTGCTGTCGCATGTGCTGTTTTAATTTCACAGTTGATTGCGATTCCTGTTTTTACGATATGGGTAATGCGAAAGGTAGTGCGCTGAAGCGCTACTACGAACATGCCAATTTGGTAAATATTTAGGAACTATGTGTATAAATTGACTTTGATACCATAGAATTATCTGTTATATGTCATCGATGTTAAGTATGACTTTTATGACAAACAGTTGATTTTCGTGGTGTGTTTTAATAAATTCGTTTATTATGTTTTATAAATTGCTTTCAAACAGGAGTTTTTATCGAGTTTACTTTGCTTTATACGTTCTTGTTGCGATTTTTATCTCAGTAAAACCACTTAAGGCACAAGTGATTAGACCCTCGGATTTACCGGGGCAGCAGCAAAATCCAAATTTTCCGCGTCCAGAAACAAAGCCACCGTCTAATCAACCTTTACCTGAACCAACGACACCACCGCAGCTACCACCTCCCGAAGAGTTATTACCTACACCGGGTGTAACGCCAACAGAACCACAACAAAATCAACCTAGTGATATTCCGCAGACGATAACAGTAACAAAATTCAACGTCACGGGTAGTACTGTTTTTAGCGCGAAGGATTTTGACAAAATTACTCAGAAGTACAGGAACCGTCCAATTACAATTGCGGAGTTATTTCAGGTTCGCTCTGAAATTACAAAGTATTACGTTGACAAAGGGTATATTACAAGTGGAGCGTTTATACCACCACAAAAGCTCAAGGATGGGGTGGTTGAAATTCGAGTTATTGAAGGCGAACTCGAAGAGATTAAAGTGAGCGGTACACGCAGACTCAATAGTGGTTATGTGCGAAGTCGTTTAGAAATTGCGACTAGAAAACCTTTAAATAGAGAGCGTTTGCTCGAAGCGCTACAAGTTCTTCAGTTAAATCCTTTAATTCAGAATCTTTCTGCGGAACTAGCTGCTGGTACTCGTCCTGGTGTAAGTACGCTGGAAGTGACGGTACGCGAAGCGAAAACATTTAACGCGCAGTTAAGTATTGATAATGGTCGTTCGCCAAGTGTAGGTAGTTTTAGGCGGTCTGTACAATTAAGCGAAGCAAACCTTTTAGGATGGGGTGATAGTCTTAGCGGTAGCTATACAAATACTGATGGTAGCAACTCTTTTGATTTCAACTATAATGTGCCAATTAATCCTCGCAACGGCACTTTTGCTTTTAGTTATGGAACTTCTGACAACAATGTTATCGAACGTCCCTTTAACACGCTTGATATTGAATCATATTCAAAGTATTACGAAGTTACGCTGCGTCAACCAATAATTCAAAAACCGAATCGTGAGTTAGCAGTAGGAATTGCGCTAACTCGACGCGAAAGTCAAGCTAGCTTATTAAATGGCGAAATTCCATTTCCTGCTGTTGGTGCAGACGACAATGGTAGAACCAGCGTCACAGCATTACGGTTTATCCAAGAATGGACGCAGCGCGATAGTCAGCAGGTATTTGCCGCACGTTCGCAGTTTAGTATTGGACTCGATGCACTTAATTCCACAACTAAGGCTACGTCTCCAGATAGTAGGTTTTATGCATGGCGAGGACAAGCGCAATGGGTACGCTTACTTGCTCCAGATACTTTATTACTTTTACGTGGTGACTTACAGGTTGCTGACAGACCACTTGTTGCACTCGAACAATTTGGTTTGGGTGGACAACAAAGCGTTCGAGGATACCGTCAGGATGCTTTACTTACTGACAATGGTTTTTTTGCAAGCGCAGAAGTACGTTTACCAATATGGCGCCAGCGTCAATCACAATCAGTATTACAAGTAGTACCATTTATTGATGTTGGTACATCATGGAATAAAGGTGGTACTCCTAACCCAGAAACAAGTACTCTAGTATCAACAGGTTTAGGATTACGATTACAATTAGGTAGCCGGCTAAATGCACAAATAGACTGGGGTATTCCTTTAGTATCGCTGGACTCAAGGAAAAACACGTGGCAAGAAAATGGTATCTATTTCTCCGTTATTTACAATCCGTTTTAAGATTTTGGATTAAATCCCCCCAACAGAGCGCTTGGAAGCTACTGTGTACACACATCTTTAATAACGACCTTTTTTCCCCCCTTTGTGTCCTTTGTGTCAAAGTGGTTTATCTCTTTAAGGAACCACAAAGGTCACATAATCCGGAGGATTTCCCGCAGGGTAGGTCACAAAGGAAGAGAAGAAAGAGAAGAAAAGTAACTTTAAGAAACTTGTGTGTACACAGTAGCTTATTAAGGGGGGTTAGGGGGGATTTAATTTTATTAACTTTATTAATGTTTGCTTTGCCAAGTCTTGCAAACCCGCATCATACATATACAACCCCAATAACTCAAACTCAATCAATAACAAACCAATCTCAAATTGACCAAGGTAAACTTTTATATGATGCTGGAAGATTTTCAGAAGCTGTACAAGTGTTACAGCAAGCAGTACAAGAATATCAAAGAAATGGCGAGATATTAAAACAGGCTGTCACCTTGGGTAATTTATCTTTAGCATACCAACAGCTTGGTAATTGGAAGCAAGCAACAGAAGCACTTAATTCGAGTTTGCGCTTACAAGGAGCAGCAGCAGACAAAAACGTTTTCGCTCAAACTTTAATAATTCAAGGGCGCCTATTATTTTCAACAGGGCAAACTGATGCAGCGCTACAAACATGGAGGCAAGCAGAAAAAGTATTTGAGAAAACAGGTAATAAAGACGGTAGCTTGAAAGCGCGCGTCAACCAAGCGCAGTCACTACAAATCTTGGGTTATTACTATAATGCTGTTAAACTTCTTAGAGAAGTAAATTCGTCCCTTCACTACCAACCAGATTCGATACAAAAATTAGTGAGTTTACGTTCATTAGGTGATGCTTTGCAATTAGTTGGAGAGTTAGAGCAATCACGCATTGTTTTAGAGCAAAGTTTAAAAGTTGCTCGTAATTTAAGTAATAATGCTGAAATAGCAACTAGTTTATTTAGTTTAGGAAATCATGCGCTCTTCTCTCAAAAGCCACAGCAAGCGATTAAATATTACCAACAAACAGTTGATATATCTTCATCGCCACAAATTAAAGTACAAGCATTACTCAATCAGCTGAGTTTAGTAATACAAGCTAAAAATGATACAGAAGCTACAAATTTAATCTCTGTAATTGAATCGTTACTTCAACAACTTTCACCTAGTCGAGCAGCTATTTACGCGCGAATCAACTTTGCAGATAGTTTAATGCGTTCTAGACGTTATATGCAGCGTCCTTCTACTGTAATTGCGACTGCTATTCAAATCGCGCGCAGTATTAATGACCAAACCGCATATGCATATGCATTAGGTGAGTTAGCTTTATTGTACGAAAAAACGCAGCAGTATCCGGAAGCGCTAAAATTAACCCAAAAGGCTTTGGTAATAGCACAAGCAGAAAATATAGATGACGTAATTACGTATCAACTACAATGGCAACTTGGTAGATTGTTACGTGTACAACTCGATACAAAAGGCGCCATTGCATCTTATGAGGCAGCAATAGAAACGCTTTCCAAACTTCGCAGTGACTTAGTAGCGATTAATCAAGATGTTCAGTTTAACTTCAAGGAAAACGTTGAACCTGTATATCGTCAGTTAGTAGCGCTACTTCTAGAATCGCAGATTCCAGGGCGCCCAGATGCAAAAATTCTTGATAAAGCACGTCAGCATATCGAAGCTTTGCAACTTGCCGAACTTGATAATTACTTTCGTGAAGCTTGCTTACAAGGCAAAAAAGTCATTTTAGACAAAGTTGTAGACCAAGATAATCCGAATACAGCTATACTTTATCCAATTATTCTTGCTGACACACTCCAAGTTATAGTTAAAATTCCCAAGCAGCAGCTAAAATTCTACACTACAGAAGTTACTACTGCCGAAATTGAAACAACAGTCGCCCAACTAAGACGTGATATAATCGACCCTTCGGCAATTGAAAGTTTCAAAATTCAGTCGCAAAAACTTTATACATGGTTAGTTAAAAAGATTGAGCCTGATTTAGCGACATCAGATGTTGATACAATTGTATTTATTCCAGACACTTTACTACGCAGTATACCATTCTCAGCGCTTTTTGACGGAAAAAATTACTTAATTGAAAAATATGCAATTACGATGAATGCAGGTTTACAACTTCTTGACCCTCAACCGTTGCAAAGACAGCAGCTAAATGTTCTGACTGCGGGTTTAAGCCAACCTCCATTTCCATATAAATTTGCTCCGCTACCTGGCATTAAATCAGAGTTAGAGCAGATTAGCAAAGCTGGAATTAAAACCACAACATTACTGGACCGACAGTTTACGAGTAAACAATTAAATAATTTAGTTCACGATATACCCTTTAACATTGTTCATCTTGCTACTCACGGTATATTTAGCTCGCGCGCTGAGGATACATTTATTTTGGCAGCAGATGGACCGATTAACGTCCGTGAATTTGATAATTTATTGCGTAGTCGTGAGCAAGCACATTCAAGAGCGGTACAGTTGCTTGTATTGAGCGCTTGCCAAACTGCAGAAGGTGATAAACGTGCTGCTCTTGGTTTAGCTGGAGTTGCTATTAAAGCAGGCGCCCGCAGTACGCTTGCATCATTATGGCAAATTGACGATGAGTCAACGGCAATATTTGTAGGTAACTTTTATCGCGAGTTGAAAGCAAAAGTTAGTAAAGCGGCGGCGCTACGACTTGCACAGTTAAAACTTCTCAATCATCCTAATTATAGGGCGCCGGGTTATTGGGGGGCATATGTATTAATTGGGAATTGGCTGTAATTGAATTAGCAGAATTAAAAGACAAAATACCTTGATTAATGTCTCCCTATAAATTGCAACTGTAGGCTAAATTCGTTACACAAAAGACAACCTACTTAATATCCATGAATAGTTGGAGACATAAAATCTTTAGTTGTGTCTAGAAAAACCCCGCAAAAGGCTTGATTTACTAGGTTTATTCGTCTTGAATGTAATCAAGGGCTAGACGAAAGAAGTTTAAACCTTTCCGAAGCTTCTTGAAAACCACAACAAATTACTTTGGAGTAAAATCATGGCTTTTCTAAAAATCTCTGACCTCCGTCCTGCTGGTTCTGAATTCTTCCAAGATTCTGAAAGCTATTTGAATGAACTCAACGAGCAAGAAATCTCCGCAACTCTTGGAGGAGGCGTGGTTAGCGTTATCAGCCAAGCTACAGTTAGTGTTGGTATATCAATTCTAACAGCAAGCTTAATTTCTAACTTCTAACTTTGGTTAGTAACCATTTATCACTTAGCAACCACAACAAATCAAATTTTAGGAGTAAAATCATGGCTTTTCTAAAAATCTCTGACCTTCGTCCTGCTGGTTCTGAATTCTTCCAAGATTCTGAAAGCTATTTGAATGAACTTAACGAGCAAGAAATCTCTGCAACTGTTGGTGGAGGTGCCGTTGGCGTGATTAGCCAATTCTCACTCAGTATAGGCGTATCAATCGCAACTCTAAGTGCTATTTCTAACTTCGGTTAATAACCAAGTTTAGTTTAATTAAAAGCAAATATTTAAATAAATTGCCGGATATCACGTAAAATTTTGCCATTGATTCCTGCTAAGATTCTCAACAGCAAATTGTTTGATTTCCGTGCAATTTATAACTTGACATCAATGTCAAGCTTCTATAAGTCAATCGGGATTGAAATAATTCCGGTTGATTAGCCAATAATAGCACTTTTCTTAAGGAATGTAAACATGTTTGTAAAAGTTAATCAACTTCATCCTGTTGGCAGTGAACTTTTTAATGATTCTGAAAGCTACCTTAACGAGTTAACTGAAAATGAAGTTAGAGAAGTTCAAGGTGGATATAAGTATTCAGCAGTAACTTCTGATATCTATATCAATAGTCAAATTACAATATCTCAAGGAATTTCTCTAGCAACTTTATCTGCTGTTAGCAATGCACCTTTAGTTGTTAACGCATTCAATAATTAATTTTCGATGCAGAACGGCGCGATTCGGAGTGCTTGAGGTAACCAAACTCAATTGCTCACATGCAGGAGGTATCAAATGCCTAATATTAGGATATTAGAGCTTCGTCAAAATGGGCACGAATTATTTGAGGATAGTGAAAGCTTTTTAGTAGAGCTAACTAACCAGGAACTTAGTATGGTCAATGGTGGTTCGTCTGTAAGTCAAGTAACTTATAGTGTTGGTTACGAATACTTACCGACTGATTCAAATTTGACTTTTGTAGAGCCTGATGCAAATAGTGATTTGCTTTCCTTGTCTGTAGCAATTTAGTGAATGAACAAAGTCGTGTTAGAGGACTGGACTATGGCTAGCATCAAAATTAGTCTACTGCGTCCTGCTGGTTTTGACTTATTTGAGGATTCAGAAAGTTTTCTTAATGACCTAAGCAACAAAGAAACGGAAACTGTTGTAGGTGGTGCTGCTTTGACTGAAATTATATCTTATGCAGTCGCGTACACCTATATTATCGACACGCCAGCAGTCAAAAATGTGGAAACTCAGTTTGTGCAAACCGAAGTAACTGTTTCTGTTGGAGTTGGTTTACAAACCTATTCCGTCCTTTCTCCTGCTTAGAAATATCATTGCTCGTAGGTTGGGTGGAGGAACGGAACCCAACCTACAGATAAATTATGGAGAATCAAGCAAATGTCTAGTATAAAGATATCAAATTTAGGCTTAGTTGGCTCCGATTTACTCGTAGATTCAGAAAGTTACTTAGAGGAGCTAAATGATGCGGAGATAAAATATACCTTAGGCGGTGTAGTAGTGAGTCAAGCTACTGTAACAGCAGGTTTTTTAGTTGTTCCAGAATATCAAAACGAGCGAAACTATCAACAGTATTGGGCGCCTGCATATTTTAACGTTGATAGTTACTTTCACAATATTACATACAGTATAAAAAGCAGCATAATAGACATTTTTTCGACGTAGACTACGTAGAAACCGGATTAATACGGTTTCTACAACTAGTGTGTGGACATATTTCCTTTAGTTATGTCTAAAAAAACAACATATTAAACTTGACGCTTGTAGTTAAATTCATCAATGATAAAGTTAAATGCCAGCACGAGTAATACCAATATCAGTAATATTAAGGTCGTGTGTAGAGACGTAATACCCAAGCGTCTCTACTAAAGTCATAGATATTTAATTTGTTTTCATTTGTTTTAATTTCTGAAGCTCTGTAATCTAAAAATTTTGACCTATGACATTTGTACTAAGTAATCAAAATGTTTTTGAGTATTTAAGAGAACGTGCGATATGTAGCGCAGAAGAAGAAGCTAACAGCAAAATTGAGCTTAAATACGCTAAGAACTTTAATTTATTAGTGACTTTGACGAATGGTCGCACACTCTTGATTAAGCAAGAACCTCATACTCCAGATGGTAAAACATCTGGAGAATTTTTGCAGGAGTGGTGTATTCATGAATTTTTGCGGCAGTTTCCGCATGTAAGCCAAATGCGTCCTTGGATTTCCGAAGCGATTTATTTTGACGCTGAAAATTCTATAATAGTTTTTAATTACCTGAGTAACTACCGGGATTTGATGGATTTTTATGCCAAAGAGAATATTTTTCCAACAGATATCCCGACTGCAATTGGAACGAGTACAGCTAAAATTCATCGTTTAACTTTCAAGCATCAGGACTATCAAGAGTTTTTCACGAGCAAACAGAGAGAAAAATCTGTTGATTTTAACAAAAACATAATTAGGAAATTAGGCAAGATTACTCCGGAAATTTTTGGCTTGGTTCCTGCTGATGGTATAAAATTCTATACTCTTTACCAGCGTTATGACAGTTTAGGACAAGCAATTGCAGAAATTCACGCTTCTTTGACTCCCTGTTGTTTAACGCATAATGACCTGAAGCTAAATAATATTTTGCTGTTTAATGATTGGCAAACTATCCCTGTAAATCATCTGGCAGTTAATGGGGGTAAAAAAAATGAAATAGTACGACTTATTGATTGGGAGCGATGTAGTTGGGGAGACCCAGCGTTCGATTTAGGCACCTTAATTGGTAGTTATTTACTATTATGGTTGGGTAGCTTGATGACTAGTAGGGACATGAGCATTGATGAATCTTTGCGTATGGCAACGACTCCTTTAGAAGAGTTACAACCATCTATGGCAGCATTAGTTCGCGCATACGTCAAAGAGTTTCCAGAGATTTTAGAACATCGAGGTGATTTTTTGCGACGAGTTATACAATTCTCTGGTTGGAATTTAATTAATGCAATTCAATCTACACTTCAGTACCAAAAATCTTTTGGCAATACGGGAATTTGTATGCTTCAGGTGGCTAAGTCTTTGTTATGTCGTCCCGAATCATCGATTCCAACACTATTTGGTACAGATATTCTGAAAGAAATAACTCCTTTGTCCTTTTCGCTTTAATTATGGGTAGATATCATGCAAATACTCGATTCACAATTAAGCTCACAATTAGATTTACAGCAAAGATTGGTAAATATCCCAGAGCGATTGCTTGCAACGCTGCAAGATATTACTTTGAAGTTAGAGATTGAGTCCCAGTATTGTATCAAACACCCAGATTATAAGCCTTTGGAACTGGCGCCGGAGACAGTCGCACGCTTTGAGCAATTACCCTCGGATTTACAAAATAAGTTTTTAAAGCTACAGCTATCGAATTTTCTCTATGGCATTTATTATAACGGTGCCTACCAACAATCATTGGCGCCTGATGGAGATGGAGTGAATTTGGAAGTCAACCCACTAGAAAACAATACATTTTTAGGTGTAGATGTAACATTTTACGAGCGCTTGCACCAAAGCAATCAGGGAGATGGTTATTATAGTGGCGGGTGGCAAGTAGTTAAAGAATCAGATGGTAGTTTAGCAGTCAACAAAGGTGGTTTGACACTACATATTGAACGAGAAATTCATCTGCAATCACAACACCAAGCTGCGACTATTGGGGACTTAGTGGCAATCAAATTACCTAAAAACTTGGTACAAAACGGTTTTTATATGGCAGTTGGCAATGCTTCACAAAGCCATGAAAATATTACGCGCGTTTACTTTAACTTGACTTGTGATGGTGCGGTTGCAGTAATGGAGAGTTTGACTGCTCAACTTAATGCAATCAATTTGCCTTTCGCGTTTAAAGCTTTGTATAATCCTTCTGACTATACGCGCTATGACTCAGCAGTGCTTTATTTTAACAAAAATAACTACGAAGCTGTTCATGCAGTACTCGCGCAAGTTTATGCACAACATCAAGCGCATTTTAAATCCCAAGTGCCCTTATTTACCAAATTTATTGCTCCTGGATTAGCAATAGCAGAAGAACCTGACCAAAAATTTGGAGATAAAGAAAGCTTTGGAATGAACCGCTGTCAAATACTTGCTAACGGTTTACTCGAAGCTTGGCATCAAGGTAATAATTCACCTGAAAGCCGAATGCAATCGATTTTAGAGCAATTTTCGGCTACAGGAGTTGAATTGCAGCGTCCTTACCTTAATGCTGATTCAGAAGATATTTATTTAGACATTGCATACTAAGTATTAAATTATGAAAATTAGTAATCTGGCGCCTATTGCAGCACCAACTGCGACAGTAGATGACCTAGAACTCAAAAATAGCAGATTTGCCCAGTCTGATTTGCCTTTCTACCGAAAACTAGGACGAACTGATTTAACGGTTAGTTGTCTGGGTTTAGGAGGTGGAGGTCATATATCAAGTGAAGATACTCTCTATGCCTTTGACCAAGGAATCAATTATTTTTTCTACTCAAGCGATTTGCATCAATACCTGTATAGTTCGATGCGAGAAGCGCTACGTACATTATGCGGACGAGGAGCTTCGGCGCGCGATAAGGTAGTCTTGGCAACTGTCACTTATATGATTAGAACCCCCGACACAGTATTTACCTATTTATATGACCAGTTTATAGACTTGGGTATTGATTATATTGATGTCTTTTTTTGGGGTTGGATTGACGAAAATAATAATAATGCTTTCGAGAAGTGCGTTAGTGCTTCTAAAGATATTCGCGGTCCCAATTCAATCTGTCAGCGACAAATCGAAAGAATGTTTGGAGTCTCAGAGCGTTTGAAAAAAATGGGGGCAGTACGCTATATCGGTGCCTCTTTCCATGACCATGATTTAGCACAAAAGTGGCTAGACAGTGAGTTATTAGATGTGGTGATGGTAAGACACAATGTCGCACACCGTACTGCTCAAAGAAAGGTTTTTCCACATTTAGACGCTCAAGATCCGCAACGACCGGGTATTGTTACCTTTAAATCTGCAGGAATGTTTGGCTCACTTTGGGAACCTCCATTAGGACTACCACCTGGGTGCTGGCAACCTTCTGTACCAGATTTATATCGTTATTCGTTGAGTCAAAACTCTGTTGATGTGGCATTGGCAGGTTGGAGAAATCGTCATGAGGTTGATGCTGCAATTCAGAATATACAGAAGGGTAAATTAACACCAAGAGAAATTGACTACCTCAATCTTTATGGTGATTTACATCGTAATCGTGTAAAAGCATCAGAAATTCCGCTCGAACGTCTTATAAAAATTTAGGTTTTTAAATAGGTTGAATTATGACAGAACAATTAGTATCACTTGATAAACCTACGCTCAAAAGTGCAACTGATGCGGAAATTGTCGCATATCTACGTCATTCTGCTAAATTTGCTGAAATTGCTAGTGCTGCTGAACGTGAGGCGCTGATATTATCTTATTGCGAGCGTTTTAATATTTCTGTAACTGATGAAGAATGGCAAGCTGCTGGTGATGCTTTTCGACTTGAGCGCAAGTTATGGGGAAATAACGAAACTATGGCTTGGTTACAACAGCAGCGTATTGATGTGGAACAATGGTCGGAAGGTGTTAAAATTGCGCTGCTCACCAGAAAGCTGAAAGAGCATCTTTTTGGTCTAGCTGTAGATGCTGCTTATATTAATAATCGTGATAATTATAGAAGAGTGGCACTGTCGCAGATTTTGGCGCCTGATTTAGCGACTGCGAATAAAATAATACATTTGTTGCGTGAAGAAAATGCTTCTTTTGCAGCTTTGGCATTGCAACACTCGAAGGGTAAGCAGTCTCAGGAAAATGGTGGTTTCGTAGGAGTCCGCTATCTAGTGGAACTGATATCAGAAATTCGTAGTGTTGTAAGTAATGCATCTGAAGGTGAAATCATTGGTCCAGTAGAAAGCAAACTGGGATATCACGTTCTGAGAGTTGAAAAGTGGTTTCCAACTGAGCTTAGTGAATCTGTCCGAGATGAAATTATGAATTCTTTGTTTGAGTCTTGGTTGAGTAACTAGTTGTAGGGTGGGCAGTGCCCACCTTACCCTAAACACCGCTGGTAACTGGAATACTATTTTCGGAATCGTAGCATGTGACAATTTCAAGTTGCTCAATTTGCTCTTTCAACCACACTGCAAATAATTCTCCTATTATTTGACTACGTAATTGTTCATCTAATTGAGGTTTGATTATTTCTTCTACCCAAATTAGATGGGCGCCTTTTGATGTGATTATTGGTTTGAGTATTTGCGGTGGAGTTACGGCAAATACTGCTGCTGCTATTTCTGGTCTAAAGTCTTTACGTCGTCGGATTCCTTGATAACCATAAGCGCGTCGCTGTTCTAGATTTTGAATATATTGGCGTGCGATTTCAGTAAAATTTATCTCGCCTTCTTGTAGGCAGTAAAATAATTCTAGCGCTATATCCTCATCATCTAAAATGACTTCATACGTGACGGCGCCTGCATATTCAAGTTGGTCTTGATAAAATATTGACTCTACTTTATGGGCGAATAAGTGATTTGCTAGTTTTGAAGATAGTAAGTTGGTTTGAGCTAGTTCTTCAAATTCGTCGAGCGTCATATAGTGTTTTTTTAACCATGCCCAAGTATCTTCGGCTTTGAGCAGTTGGTTTGTTAATCGTAGGTTGTCTGCTGCTTGTTGAACTTCTTGCGGGTTAATTTGAATACCTTGTTCTTGAATTGTATTAATCAGAATTTGGTGAGTGGCAATTGCTTCTAATAATCCAGGTAGTTGACAAGAGATTTTGATGTAGTTGAGAATGTCTTTTTCAGATACGTTTAATGTTTTGGACATGATGTAATTCTCCGTTTTGAATTAAGTTATAGGGGTTAGAGTTGAATTTTGTGCTATAATTCTAGACCACCTTTTTGTAATTTCTTGAATGGGTCTAGGATAAAATCTATAATTCGACGTTGACGAACGATTACTTCGGCTGTTGCTGTTTGACCGGGGGTTAAAGCAATACGTTTGTTACCGCTTTTGATGTAAGGCTTGCTAAGTGTTATTTCTAATTCAAAATTTTCGACTTTTCCCTGGCTTGTTTCCTGAACTTTCGAGTCAGGTGATATCCAATTAACATGTCCTTGTAGCACTCCATAATCTTGGAAGGGATATGCGTCAAATTTGATTTTTACTGGCATTCCTTCTTTCAAAAAACCGCTTTGCTGGCTAGGAAGAAGCGCTTTTAAGACTAACGCAGTATTTTTAGGAGCTATTTGAGCTACTGTTTGGGCAGGTTGTACTACAGTATCTGGTTTGGTAATGGGTAATTCAAATATTGTGCCGTCAACAGGCGCCCGTAGTATTCTTTGACCGAGTTGTATTTTTAAAGATGCTATCTGACTCCCGGTTTGAGCAATTTCAGATTGTTCGCTGCTAATTTGTCTTTGTAAGTCTTTGAGTTGCTCCTGATTTTTGAGTATAGCGAGTTGACCTGCTTTTATTGTAGTTTGGTAATTGTTTTTTTGCTCTTCTAAACGTAGCTTTGCTTGCTTTATATCCGCTTCTAACTGATTAATTGTTGACTGATAACGATTTTGTTCTTCGTTTAAACGTAATTGAGATTGTTTGGTATCAGATTGCGCTTTTGCATAAAGTCTTTTACTTTCTTCCTCTTCTTTTTTGAGTTGGTCTACTTGGTTTGCAGAAACGGCACCGTCGCTGACAAGTTGGCTAAATCGTCCGACTTGTCTAGTATCTATACTCAAACGATTTTGAGCGGATTGTTGGTCATTTTGAATGGAGTTAATCTGCTGCTGCGCTTGACTAACTAATGCCTGTTTTTCTAACTTTTGTAAATTATAGTTACTTTGTTTCGCATCGAGATTTTGCTGGGCTTGATTAATTTGCGAAAGCTTTTCTAACTCTTGAGATTTATTTTGCTGCTCTTGAACGTTTGTTGATAGCAGCAGTTGATTTTTTAGCAACTTTACTTGTGCAAGCCTATTTTTCTGACCTTCTAACTTTTTTTGTGCTTCTTGTAATTGGGTTTTAAGGATATCAGATTCTAATTCCATTAAGATTTGCCCAGAAGAAACTGTTTGACCTTCTTTGACCTTAACTGCTATAACCCTACCTCCTACTGCACTATCTAGTTTTTGCGTCGCTCCTTTGGGTTGTATACGTCCTCTAGCTGTTCCTGTTTCATCCACTTTGGACAACATTGCCCAAGGTAAAACAATTGTAGTGAATGCAATCAGTAAATATAGCAAAGAGCGTGTCCAGCGTCTTGGTAATGCATCTAACAGTTCTTCTGTACCGTAGAACCAGTCTTTGATATTATTTTTGGTCTTTACCTGATTTGCTTGAGTTGTATTTGTTGATTCATCTTGATTTGGCGTAGTTAGTGGCGCCCGTGAATTCAAAGATGGGTTTGGCATAGCTTTTCACTTGTAAGGTAATTTAGACTGTTGTTTTTTACCAGGGCGGTTCGGGATGCCCGCTCTACTCATTGGTTCTTACTCAACACTCAACACTCAGCACTCAACACTCAGCACTCTTGAAGTTGTTGCTGATTGAGATAGAAGTAATGCCCTTTTTTGGCAATTAGTTGGTTATGAGTACCGCTTTCGACTAATACTCCGTTTGCTAATACCAAAATTAAGTCGGCATTTCGCACGGTAGACAGACGATGGGCAATAATTAAGCTTGTACGTCCTTTGAGTATTGTTTTGAGATTTTTCTGAATGATACGTTCAGATTCTGAGTCTAGATGACTTGTAGCTTCGTCTAAGAGCAATAAGCGAGGATTACCTAGTAACGCGCGAGCTATTGCTAATCTTTGTCGCTGTCCTCCTGATAGCATTCCTCCTCCTTCACCTATTTGGGTTTCGTAACCCATTGGTAAACGCTTGATAAATTCATCTGCTCCAGCCAAACGTGCGACTTCTGCTATTTCTTCAAGGTTTGCTTCAGGATGAGCAATACTGATGTTTTCACGAATTGTTCCGCCAAACAAAAATGTGTCTTGGTTGACTACACCAATTTGCGAACGAAGCGCGCTCAATGAAATTGTTGTGATATCTTGAGCATCAATCAACACTTTGCCGTCTGTTGGTTTATATAAACCCAAAATTAGTTTAGAAAGCGTTGTTTTTCCTGAACCGCTACGTCCAACGACTGCTACCGTTTGTTGGGGTTTTATTTCAAAGCTGAGGTTTTCTAATACATTAATATCACTTTCTGGATGATAACGAAACGTAACGTTATCAAAGCGAATACTTCCGTGCAATTTATCCAAAAACTGACGGGGTGATGCTTGTAAATCTTCTTCGGGTTCTGCTTCTAACACATCGTTTATGCGTTCGGTAGAAACGATAACTTCTTGTAATTGATTCCATAGCACTATTAGCCGCTGGAAAGGCTGGATTATATTACCCAGCAACATATTGAAAGCCACTAATTGCCCAATGGTAAGCTGATTTTGAATTACTTGCCATGCCCCAAACCAGAGCAGGCCAGTAGTTACAAGGCTTTGTATCGTAGCACTAAATACTTGTAGTTGGTTGCTAATTACTTGTCCGGTGAAAGTTTTTTTAACTAAATTATTCAGTTGTTCTTCCCAATGCCAACGCACGGTTTGCTCAATTGCCATTGAACGAATTGAGCTAATTCCCGACAAGCTTTGTATTAAATAACTGTTCTCGCTAGCTAAAGCGGTAAATACTTCTTTGGAGATCCGACGTAAAAATGGTGTTGCGAGTAGTGTCAGCAAGAAAAATGGTGGCACGATAGTTAAGCACAGTAGTGCCATTTGCCAACTGTACCAGAACATTAGTCCCACATAAATAAACACTGTCATTAAATCTAGGCAAATTGATAACGCTTCTCCTGTAAGAAAACGTTGGATTTTCTGGTTTTCTTGCACACGAGAGACTATATCTCCGACATAGCGTGATTCAAAGAATGCTAGGGGTAAGCGGAAGGTATGTTTGATAAAACCTACCATTAGAGCTACACCAACGCGGTTTGCCGTATGGTCGAGGAGATATTGCCGCAGTCCATTCAGCGCAACACGGAATAAGCCAAAAATCAGCAGTCCAAAACCGACTGCATTCAAAGTCAGCGTACTGCCTTGAACTATGACTCGATCTAGCAATAACTGGGTGAATAAAGGTGTTACAAGTCCAAATATTTGAATTAGTAGCGATGCTGCAAATACTTCTAAGAGTACTACTGTATGAGGTCTGACTAATTCAAACAGGCGCCAGAATGGTGTACTTGTTTCTGTTGTTTCTTGTAACTGAACTGTGGGTTCGAGTAATAAAGCATAACCTGTCCACCCTGCTTTGAAGTCAGCCACCGTCAAGTTACGTTGACCAATTGCGGGGTCACCCACAAAAACTTGTTTTTTAGTAATTTCGTAAACAACTATGTAATGCTTGCCTTCCCAGTGAACGATTGCTGGTAGTGGTTGCTGTGCTAATTTGTCAAGACTGGCTTTGACCGGACGAGTAGTATAACCAAGACTCTCTGCACAAAAAGCCAAACCTTTTAATGATGCTCCACTGCGACTGATATTAGTTAAATCTCGGACTCGATTTACACTTAATCGCTTACCCCAATAGCGACTAATCATTATTAAACAAGCTGCTCCACAGTCGGAGGCACTTTGCTGTTCAAAAATTGGATAACGCTTAATTAGGCGCCCCCACCAATGTCCTAGTGTCAGTGTCGGACTGGGAAAATATGCTTGCCGCTTTGGACGCTTTGTTTGGGCAGTATGTGGAAATTGGATAATATTGGGTGCTGAATATTGGGAATCTTGCCTTTCTGTTTTGTAATCGCTCTTGAGTTGATTTAAACTAGACCAGTGCGAAGACGCAGTTTTAACGTTTGAGCTTTTGAGTATGTAAGCAATGCTTGGTTGAGTCGCCTGCCAATTCTCATTTTGTTCTATAGTATACAAATTTCCATTTGTCAACTTGTTACCGTTAGAGTTGAGGATTTCTCCCTGCCATATAATCAGCATTTCCGCATCTGCTGGTATGGGTATTTGTGAAGGCGCCTCGAAAACATGCCTGTCAAACAATGACAAAGCTTTATGCATTTCCTCTGCATCTGTACTACCGCCAGGACGCAACCGAAACGATAGCGTCAAATCTAAAAGTTCAGCGTTTCTCTTTATACGCGCTTCTAGATTCGGATGTTGGCGCATCTTAAGCTGCAAGACTTCTTGTTTAAGAAACAACAGCTTTAAATTGACAGAAGACCTGGCGGTGTAAGGTATAAACTGATGTTCAGAAAATAAAGTCAACTCGCCGAAAGACATTCCAACAGTAATTGTAGTAATTAAATTATTAGAATCATCAAGCAACCTGACTTTACCTGCCAGAATCATATAAATTCCTGGCTGTGACTCTCTTGCATTCCAAAACTGTTTTGCAGGTGGTGGCTCGATAATTTCCGCCACCGCTAAACACTCATCTAACTCTTTCTGTGTAAGCGTTTCACCAAAAAATTGGGTAAGTCGCTCACTCTTTAATTCCTGTGAAAACACTGTTATCACCTATAAACTTTGTGACTTACCATCAAACAACTAATGACCAACAACTAATGACCATTGATTGGTCGGCTCTTTGGCAGATTGCAAATCCTTAATCTGAATACCAGTATTATGTATGGAGTCAGATTCTAGCTGGTAACAAGACTTAGATTTGGTAGAAAGTCCCATTTGTTTGAGCAAGCGATTAATATGACGGTCACTGACTTGGATATCAAATTCTTGAGCAAGATGCTTACTTAACCATTGTGCCGTCCAGGAACCAAATGCATAACCGTACTCGCGCGGACTATGTTTGACCAGTTCTTGCAAGCGGTCTAAATATTGATTGCTGATTGTTTTAGGCCTGCCAATAGGTCGTGAATTCCATTTATGCGCCAAACCAGCTTCTGCTAGCGCAATCCAATAACGTGCCATTTCTTGAGAACAACCGACAATGCTACAAATTTGAGTTTGAGATTTACCCATATCTGCCAGTAGCATTATTTCAATCCGACAACGGTACTCTCGCTGTAAATTCGTCTGTAAATACTTGACAAGAGTTTTGTGCTGAAAAGGTGTTAGCAACTTACCTTTATACTCGTTTATCTCATTATCAACCTTGTTTTGACTTAAATTATTTGACATAGTTCTCACGGTTATTACAACAACACTTGTCGTGCTACCAATACTACCCAGATCAAATTTTTATCTCCACCTTCCCTCTTTCACAATGAAAATTGTGCATTCTCCTTTGTGTTCTTTGTGATTCAATAAATAAACCGTAAAGGTCAAGTAAAGCGGAGCAGGAAAAGTAAAAAGTAGGACGTAAAGAAAGATAATTAAGTTATTGGTAATCTAGTACCAAAGCTACTTTCAAAGACTTTTGTATTATCGTAATCTTGAAAAGAGGGTTAACAACTTCTCAGTAGATTACTTCGGCGTCTAAGTAAGATTAACTGAATCAGTGAATAGTTGTAATTCATTTTTAAATGTGATGCACAATACATAGCTGTTGTTTTCCTTAATAAACAGCAGTGTTTCTGGTTTGAAATCATTAGTGATAAGAAGATGATTTGACTGAGGTTAGTTGTCATAATCGCTTTTCAAAAACCAGCCATATATACTGACGACAATGATAAAGCTTATGAAAACTAATAGGACTTACGTATAAATTGTTGTAAATCGGGTTTCTTGGTCGATATCTTGTAATGAATACAAAGATTCTGCGCGCGATTCCCAGTTTCCTTATGTAAATCCTAAATGTATTGCGGTTGAATTATACAAACTCAAAACTGACTTAGCCGAAATACTTACAGTCAAATCTGCAAATAAACACAACACTAAGTTAAGTCAACTTGACAAAACTTTTAAAAGTCTAACACAGTTCAGCAAAAAAAAACAAAAATTTAGCAAGAAATTAGACTTATGGCTAGTAATTGCACTTGAAGGAACAATTGGACACGTCTAGATTTTCAAATCGACATAATTATTCAATTTGCGACTAGAAAATAATAACGCAAAACTAGCATAAGATACATAATTCTTACGCACGTTTATAATACACTGTTATTTCATCATAAATTGTCGTATATTTGGTCGAAGTATTTACAGGTTAATCACCATTCTTCATCTAAACTTTATAACTCCTTTACATTATTTTTAAATTTTATCTACTTTTGGATAGATGTTAATTACAATCTTTGCAATTATTTATTTATGTACGTACAACAAGCTGTTGAGTTTTAGTTATTGGTTATTTACTAATGAAATAAAGGTCTAATGCTAAAATAGTTTAATTACATCTATCTTTGGGTATGTTAAATATAAATTTATATCGGAATGATAAAATTTGAGGATAAACTAGAATCTATTTATGCGTCATCACGTCAAGAATGGCGCCAATGGCTTACAGAAAATCACAGTACTTCTATTGGCATCTGGCTTGTTTACTACAAAATTAAAAGCGGTAAAGCTAGTGTTATATATAGCGAAGCGGTAAAAGAAGCTTTATGCTTTGGCTGGATTGATAGTAAAGTCAAATCCTTAGATGCAAAACGTTACATACAAATATTTACACCTCGCAAACCTAAAAGTGTGTGGTCAAAGCTGAATAAGCAATATATAGAACAACTTACCGAACAAGGCTTAATGACTGAAGCTGGTTTGATAAAAATCGAATCAGCGCAACTTGATGGTTCTTGGACTAGTTTAGATGCTATTGAAGCTCTAATTATTCCAGATGATTTAAATTTAGCTCTACAAACAAATGAAACAGCCTATCGTAATTTCCAGGCATTTAGTAATTCCTCTAAAAAGAATATCCTTTCGTGGATTCAATCTGCTGGGCGCGCGGAAACAAGATTAAAGCGCATTGAGCAAACGGTAAATTCAGCAGCACAGAATAAAAATCCTTTATCGTAATTGTAACTACGTTCATACCCGCCTATAGCTGAAAGCTATAGGCTAATAACCCAAGTCCATTAAAATGGACTAGTGGTCTGTGTCATTAATTCTGGGATGTAGAGACGCGAAACTTCGCGTCTTTACAAGATTTTGATTTTTACGCAACTCCCCAAATTTTATGACACGGACTACTAGTGGTTCATGTCATAAGTTTTGATAGGTTATAGAATTAAACCCCCCCAACCCCCCGTGTGGAAGGGGGGCTAAGATTCAAGGAAGAGACGCGGAGACTGGGGGACGCTCAAGAGCGGGGATATCTCAGATGGGGATTGAACCCCAACGCTCGTTAGACAACAAGAGCGAAATTGGGGTTGAGCGACATGAAGGGGCTGCCGCCCCGGACGCGGGACGTAGATACTCTCCGCGTAAGAGCGTCTCTACGCCCCGCGTCTCTTCGATAACTCTCTTTCCCCCCCTTCCGCGCGCGGGGGCAGGGGGGATCAGAATCTGCGACAACTCCCCAAAATTAATGACACGAACCACTAGTGAGGAGATCCACCTGAGCTGAATGTGGGTTCTAAATAAAAAATCTAATATACATTTGTACAAGGTAACAAAAATAACTTTATTATTTAGTCCTCTTAAGAGGACTTTTGCTATTAGCATAGGATTTTAATCTATGCGGGTCGGAATTATCGACTGGCCATCAAATTATAAAGCAGCATCACGACAGTTATTTTTCACGTCACAACCAGGAATTGGCACTGAGTGTCATATCTTACTAAAAAACATCCAATTTTATACATATATAAACAAACCAGATTTCTGATAATTTTTAAATTTACTGCGTAATCTCTATAGAATGAGCAGATATGTAAACAGCAGCATTTACCGTTTAGGAGTAAATATGACATGCAATGCTTTGCCGCTGCCAATATCTGAAACCGCTCGTTTGACAGCACGGAGTTTTGCTCAACAGCAACCGACTCGTGAAAAAGCCGAAAAAGTGCTTTTGAATACTCTATCGGTATTGACTGTTAGCTACTACCTTTATTTAATGGGTGTGTCAACTGACATTGATGTTGGTGACTCTTGGAATCCAGTTATTCGGTTATCTACGGATATCGCGGACTTGGAAGTGCCGGGTGTTGGTAAAATTGAATGCCGTCCAGCTTCAATTCATGACGATTTTTGTTACATCCCTCCTGAAACTTGGGGTACACGCGCGGCGTATGTTGTGGTGGTGATTGATGAGTCTTTGCGGGAAGCAAAAATTATGGGGTTTGTTAAGAGTTGCAGCACTGAAGTGCTGCATGACGAGGAGTTGCTGCCGTTGGAGGATTTGGTAGCGCACTTGGAACAGCAGAAATTATCTGTACCTTTAGCTAATTTAAGTCGATGGCTTACTGGTGTAGTTGAAAATGGCTGGCAAACTGTTGAGTCTTTACTCGATAATGCTGTTCGACCCGCGTATGTATTTCGCAGTGCTGAGGCTGTTAGTGGTGATACTGTGTTGAAGTCGGAGGTGCCGACGACTAGACGGGCAAAGTTATTCGATTTGGGGATTCAAATTGCCAATCAACCCGTTATATTAATAGTTGAAATAAAACCTCAAACAGAGGTACAAACTAGTGTTCGTTTGCAACTGTATCCTACAGGCGCCGTTTATCTACAGCCAGGAGTTGTACTATCTGTATTGGATGAGTCTCATAATTTATTTTTGGAAGCGCAATCACGGAGTGCCGATAATTACATTCAGTTACAATTTAGCGGTGAAGTTGGAGAAAGGTTTAGTGTAAGGCTAGGACATGATGAAGCTTATATTATTGAGCATTTTGTAATTTAGGGTAAAATACTCGACTCTGGACTTCACACTTCACACTTTTTTATATGAGTAAGCTGGTTGTTTTGAAATTTAGTGACGGCAATTTTGATGTCGGGTTTACTGTAACGTTACAGATTGGTTGTGAAGGTACACTGCCTGATGTTGAAATTACTGGTAGATTACCAGAGGCGCCGCAATTATTGATGTACTATAACCATTGGCGCTCAAATTACGAACGTTTAGGTAATGCATTTCGTTTGTCTGCTGATAAGGTGCAAGTAACAAATGTATCGATAACTGCTGATATAAAGACAACTGCTCAAATACTGTGTGCAAACTTCAATTCTTGGTTGCAATCAGATTCGTTTCGTCCATTGCGCGAAAAGTGGCTTGAATATCTCAATATTACAGATAATATTAGAGTTATTCTACAAACAAAAAATAGTACTTTAGTACACTTGCCTTGGTACGCTTGGGACTTATTAGAACGCTACACAAAAGCAGAAATAGCGGTTTCATCTTCCAACTACGAACGCAACTCCTTACTTCGTCATACTAATCAAAAAGTTAAAATTTTAGCTATAGTCGGTGATAGTAGAGGAATTGATACTCAAGCAGACCGGAATATACTTCAAAAAATACCCGCTGATATTACTTGGATGGTCGAAAGTGGGCGCCAAGAGTTAAATGACCATTTATGGAATAATAATTGGGATATTTTATTCTTTGCTGGACACAGCTTAACCCATTCGGACGACAGCGGAAAAATTTATCTTAATCAAACCGACAGTTTGAGTATGGCAGAACTGCGATATGCGCTTCAAAAAGCTGTCAAGAGCGGATTGCAATTAGCTATATTTAATTCTTGCGATGGTTTTGGTTTAGCGCGCGAACTAGCTTGTTTACAAATACCGTCCATAATATTTATGCGCGAACCGATTCCTGACAAAATTGCTAGCGAATTTTTAAAGTATTTCCTTTCGGAATTTGCTAGCGGTACAGAGTTCTATCTTGCTGTACGTATTGCCAGAGAACGATTACAAGGACTTGAAGATAAATTTCCGAGTTGCACTTGGCTACCAATGATTTATCAAAATAACCCGATACAAATACCTTTAACTTGGTACGAACTTTCAGACCATGAAATGACATTACATCAGACATTACAGGGGGAAGAAATTAACAATACTGCGTCTACAACGATAAATCAATTTCAAATGGCGCCTCGTCCTTATAATTTTAACTTGAAAGTATACTCAGGTATAATTGCTATAGTAGCATTTGTACTAGTGGTAGTACGATTATTAGGATTATTTGAGACTACAGAATTGAAGATATTCGACCAAATGCTGTGGTTACGGCATCAAGTTGTTGAAGAACAACCCGATAATCGTATAGTAATGGTGACAGTAGATGATAATGACCTAGCAGAACAACGTCGCAAAGGTGAATCGTTAAAGGGAACTTCAATCTCAGATAAATCATTAAACATACTTCTCGAAAAATTAGAACAGTATCAGCCTGCTGTAATTGGTTTAGATATATACCGTGATTTTAAATCTGAAGACCAGAAGCTCACAAAGCGTCTTCAATCCAAAAATTTGGTTGCCATATGTAAAGGTAGTTATACTGGTATCAATAGCAAAGGTATCGCACCACCACCCGAAATTGGTACACAAGATAGCCAAGAACGTTTGGGATTTAGCGATTTCATTCGAGACGAAGATGGCATAGTTAGGCGCCAGCTTTTATTCATGAAACAAGAACCAAACTCATTATGCCCAACAGAATATTCTTTAAGCTTACAGTTAGCATTTGAGTATTTTAAATTAAGAGGCATTAGCCAAGCTAGTATAGATTCAAACAAAACACTCAAAATCGCCAACGCGACTTTTAAAGCTTTGACAGATTATAGTGGAGGATACCAAGGTATCGACGCAAACGGTGGACAAGTTTTACTAAACTGGAGAATGAGCGATAAAATATCTCAACAAGTATCGCTAACAGAAATTTTAACCTATAAAGTCAACCCAGATTCTTTCAAAGACAAAATAGTACTTATCGGTGTTATCTCCAAAGGTGATTTACAAGATTATTTATCAACACCATTAGGCAGCAAGCTAGATGTGCAAAAGCCAGGAGTAATAATTCACGCACACATGCTAAGTCAAATTCTTAGCCATGTTCTTGACAATCGCTCTTTACTACAAACTTTTACACCCCAAAGTGAGATAATTTGGATAGTAAGTTCGTCTGTAGTAGGAGGTATTTTAACGCTGCGATTGCGTAAACAAACGCGACTAATAATCAGTATCACAATCGCGACTACAATACTTTATATACTCTGCTTCGGATTACTATTATTGAGTTATTGGGCGCCATTTGTGCCAAGCGTAATCGCATTAAGTGGAACAGCTTTAATAATGAGTGCATTTAGTACTTATGTACAAATAGATTGATATTGCCTGTGTAGGTGGCATATGAGATATTTTCAATCACAGATAACCTTAGTAATAGTTGCTATAGCTTTTAGTAGCCAAGCTCACGTCAATTCCAAAGAAACGCAATCAAATATTGCTAGAACATTGCCTGTATTATCAAAGCAAGTTCAAAAGTCTTTAAATAAAGAATTTATCCGTCCGAAGTTGCCAGAAGGAACACCACCGGGAGGGCGTCGTACCGGGGGTGGGCGTCGTGATGCATGTCCAGATATGACTCCAAAACTCACTGCATTAGTACCTGTAACCGAAGAAGCTGCAACGGTACAACACGTCTGGGGATTAACAACTGAAGAACGTCCAACTTTTTGGTTTTACCTTCCTTACACCAAAAGTTCTGGATATCCAACTTCCTTCGTGCTTTTGAATGACAAATCAAGTCCAATTTATAAAAAAGATATTTCCTTACCAGAACAAGCTGGAATAATCAGCATTAAAATTCCAGCAAATTTTCCAGCATTGTCCGTAAATAAGCAATACCGTTGGTTTCTCAAAGTATACTGTGACCAACTAAAAGAAGCACCCCCAGTTTACGTTGAAGGTGTAGTTAGTCGAGTTAACCTTGCTCTTACAATTAATCAACAGCTACAAACCGCTCAACCATTAGAAAGATTTGCCATATATGCTCGAAACGGTATATGGTATCAAGCGTTGGCAACAATTATACAGCTAAAACAAAAAAACCCTCAAAATGACATGATTCAGACCGACTGGAAAAACTTACTAACCGACATTGGATTGCATGAAATTGTTGATATGCGAATACTTCCAGACGACTCAAATAATTACAATAGATTAAGCAAGAAACATTAATTTTCCTAGGTTGAACTCGACTTAAAAATGCAAAAAAAGATTATACCATATTTTTTGACGTTGTTAACGTTAACATTTACTTTCTTTGCACCAAGTGCCACAGCATTACTTCGTCAGCACCAAGAATCACCAGGAGTAATGCGCTATCACTCACAAACATCAATCAAGGATGAGACAGGACATGCATGGCAAATCATATTATATAAAGTCAAAAACAGGGGCGCCAGCGAAGATATTAATCTTCGACTAGTCGGATTTCCAGGCGTAGTAAAATTTATTCATCCGCAATCATTAGAAGTAATGACATCACAAGGTTTACTATTGAGTGCGCCAGACGTTTATGCACTCTCGTCACCGGCGCCGAATGTTGGAGAGTATAAATTTACAAGTATATTGAACAAATTACCAACAACCAAATCTTTAAAGTTAAACCTACCATTATCCAGTTCAGATACTCAAATCAAAATACCAACAAACATTATTACCGAATGGCAAATGCTAATTACAGAATTTGATTAGGTAACGCTGGCAACGGATTATAAACGGATGTAACGGATAATTGATTTTTAAGAACAAGATTTTGTTTGTCACAAATAACCCATCCGTTACATCCGCTCTCAGGAGTTGCCTAACCGATTCCCAATTTACCAGCTAAAGCGGGGCTTAGAGGAATAAGTGTTGCAATCATTAGAAACAGTGCGAGTAAACCTAACGCAGCGCGCGCGTCATCAGGTTCAGTAATTTCGTTTAAGCTAGGACGTTCGAGGTCACGCTGTAAAAATACAATTACAATTGCCCAGTACATAGCCAAGGGATTACCAAGAGAAACTAGTGCTAGCACTATTAAAGTGGCAATAGTAGTTCGACTAGCTATTTTACGTCCATAAATTGCTTGGACGATACGACCACCGTCTAATTGACCTGCTGGCATTAAATTTAAAGCAGTTACTACTAAACCAAGCCAACCAATTACTACTAATGGATGTACACCAACAGAAGAAGATTGTAACGCGGCGCCGAGTACTACTTTGCTTAAAGTTCCGACTAAAATTGAACCTTGGAAAAACTCGCTAGGTATTTGAAACAAGCTAGTTTGTTTCGACAGCAACAATCCAGTTATTAACATGACTAGAGAAATAATTCCCCCAGTGGCAGGTCCAGCTAGCGATATATCAAATAGTACTTTACGGTTGAGTAGCAGTGACTCGAAGCGGGTAATGGCGCCGAATGAACCGATTTGTACTGCTGGAAGGAAAAAGGGTAAACTCAAACGAACTTGGTGACGACGTGCTGCTAAAAAGTGACCAATTTCATGTGCGATTAAAATAAGGAAAATGCCTCCACCGATAGGTAGAGTTTCTAAGTAACGCGCGGGATAAGAAAAGAAGTCAAAACCCAGCAGTAAACCAGCAGCTTCTAAGCAAGTACCAAGTGTCGCAGTTAACAAAATTCCAGCAAACGCTTTTTGCGCTATCGTCATTGGACGCGGGTCATTACGGCTAGGAAGGACGATAACTACAGGTCTACCTTCCGCATTTTCCACAAGGAACAATCTATATTTATCACCTAGACGTGACTGTAGACTCTCGGTTAAACGGTTGTGAGTAGCTTCGGGTTCCCCTCGTAGATTACCTTTAAATACGGCGCCATCTTGATAAGGAATTGTTTCAGTAGCAAAAAAAGTATCAATACCAAAAATACTTTTAATTGCACTTAAATCATCATCAGGTATTGGTAGGGTTTCAGGTACCAATACAGCTACGGGAGGTGCATTAGTATCAGATTGATTTTCGGTAGCTAATCGAGAAGCGGCTTTTTGCCGTAGAATAACATCTTGCCCAGCCGCGCGCAGTTGGCGCCCTAGATACACATATATTCCTGCGGAGACAACTAACAGCAAGATAATACCGATAATATTAATGTAAATCCCCGCAGCAAACAAGCCAAAGAATAGTAGCCACGGTGTCATTAGCACAAGCGATTGCAACCAGGCTAAGATTCCTAGCTTACCAAAAGGTCTGGCACGATAAAAGCCCCAACCCAAAATACCAAAAGCAACAACTACGATTGTCGCGATTATAGGAGTCTCTGACGCAGTAAACATCTCTTCCAAAACCCTTTGTTTACAAAACTAAGTCTTTCTGGAAAGCAATTTATGAAAAACCACTAACTTAACTAATGTATAACGAATCCCTCACTGCGTTGAAAATCAAAAAAGCTATACTTGGTATGTGGGTTGGGTGGAACTCAACTTGCGTTCCTTGATGTTGGGTTCCCGCTTCGCTCCATCCAACCTACTAGTCCATGTCATTAGTTTTGGAGGGTCAGGTACGTAGTAGGGCTTTAGCCCTCTAAAAATTTTTAATACTTTTTGCGCTCTCCGCGCTACTACGTACCTACCAAATTTAATGACACGAACTACTACGTAATTTATCTATATATCAGTTTGCAAAAATGACTACTGCTTTAAGGACTATTACATACAACAATTCTTTGATTACGCCTGTACATACTGCTGTTACAGGTAGAGCCAGATACAAAGTGCGCGGACTGTATAGTAATAAAGCGCTCAAGAAATATTTAGAATCTCAATTATTACAGCACAAAGCCATTGTACGCGCGATTTGCAATTGTTCTACAGGCAATATTCTTGTGTTATATCATCCAAACTTTGGTCAAAATGCCATTGCTGGGCTAATTCAAAAAATTGTCTCAGATTTTAGTAGAAGTAACGTTGGTTATATTGACTGTACGAGTTACACCGTAAATAAATCAACTATACCGACTCAGGTGGTATCAGAACAAAAAGTAAAAATAGCGAGTAGTACCTTGGTTCCTGTGGCAGGCGCCGTTAGCGCATTAGCACTGTGTACTTTGCTTGTGTACACGCGCGGTCTTGATGAACGGGTTTTGCTAACAATTCAGAAATTACATTCTCCGTTCTTCCATAATGTTATGGTTGGCGCCACTTTATTAGGAGAAGGAATATCTTTACTATTGGTTAGCGGATTATATGGAAATTGGCTATTGCGTCATAACCGTCGTCAAGATGCAAATACCTTGATGGTTGCCACATTTGGTGGAATTGGATTGAATTGTATACTTAAACTGTTATTTGCTAGGTCACGTCCTTTATTGTGGGACAGAATTGTAGAAGTTAGTCATCATAGCTTTCCAAGTGGTCACTCGATGGTATCAATGGTAGTTTATGGGTATATCGCCTATACCTTAGCTAAACAATATCCTCAATACCGCAATCAAATTTCTACACTCGCTGTTGCTGTAATAATGGCAATTGGTTTTAGTCGGTTATACTTGGGTGTACATTGGTTGACAGATGTTACGGCTGGTTACGCTGCTGGTTTGGTATGGTTATCTGCTTGTATACTGTTCAATGCTCAATCTAATCCTGTAAAATCGTTAATTCCAGCCAATTACTTAGTTCCTGAGCTAAGAGGTCAATTTCAGAATTAGTAACTGCAAACGGGGAAAAATCACTGGTAGAAATTTCATAAAGTCGGCGCCCAGCCCAAATTTGAAGAAACCAGCGATTCCAAGTAGGCTTTGTTTTTGCGATGCGAACAATTCCTGGTACTGAAGCAGGGAAAAGGTCTTTTAGCTTCAGTCCAAAAATTTCATAACTCCAAGATATTTTTTGACGACTTATAGAAAAGCGTTTTTGGGCAAACTCTGATAATAGAACTACTCCAATAGCAATTAACGAAATTACTAAATTAAAAGTAACTACTGGTGGGAAAAGTCTGATATCCTTGGGAATCGAAAGTGTAAAAAAGTTAATTAAACAAACCGGAAAAATCAAGAAAATCAGACTTAACATTGTAAAACGCGAAAATAATCCTACCGAAGGAATGAAAATCTCAACAATATCATCATTCTTGAGAATCATGACCTTACGTTGAGATGGTTCTTTGATATCAAACTTTGATATATCCATGTATTGAGTTTGTTAAATTTATTTTAAGTAAATTGTATTGATATTTGATCCCCCTAGCCCCCCGAACTCGCGCTACCGTGTACACACAAGCCTCTAAAAGTAACTTTTCTTCTCTTTCTTTGTGTTCTTTGTGCCTTTGTGGTTCCTTAAAGAGATAAACCACAAAGACACAAAGGACACAAAGGGGGGAATACAAGGGGGGTTATTAAAGATGTGTGTACACGGTAGCTTCCACGCGGGGCGTTGGGAGGATCAAAAGTAATGCAATCTATGTTGCATTTATAGCTTCACTACAAGGCGCCGTTCCACTGTAAGATTACCTGTGCTTGGTTTTGATATATTCTTAAGTAATTTTTCTATATATAATTCAATTTATTTGTATTTAATATGAACAAAACCTTCAACAGACTGGCGCCGTTTATCCAAGAATATATTTACAACAATAACTGGACAGAATTAAGACCAATCCAAACCGCTGCAAGTGAAGTAATATTTGACACAGACGCGCATTTGCTGGTCGCTGCTGGAACTGCCGCAGGTAAAACAGAAGCGGCTTTTTTGCCAGTAATCACTGTATTACACGCAGAAAATCCGTGCAGTATCGGAGTTATTTATATTGGTCCCATCAAAGCGTTGATTAATGACCAGTTTGAACGCCTTAATGAATTATGCAAGGAAGCTGATATTCCCGTTATACCTTGGCATGGAGATGTTTCCCAAAGCCATAAAAATAAAGTATTAAAAAACCCGCGCGGGATTTTACAAATTACTCCAGAGTCTTTAGAAAGTTTGTTAATCAACAAAAATGATGATTTAGTGAGGTTATTCGGAGATTTACGCTTTGTAATTATCGACGAAGTTCATGCTTTTATGGGGACTGAGCGGGGTTGTCAGATTTTATGCCAACTCGCGCGTATTGCCCAAGCTACAGGAAAACAACATCGTCGAATTGGGTTATCGGCAACTTTAGGAGATTATTCGTTAGCCCAAGAGTGGTTACGTTCGGACACTGATAAAGAAGTAATTACACCAAAACTCGAAGCAGGGAAACGTAATATTAAGCTATCTTTAGAACATTTTTACACAGGTGACGGCGCCGATGCGTATGAGACAAACGCTTACTCGCAGTACATATATAATCTGAGTAAAGATAGTAAATGTCTTATCTTCGCTAATAATAAAGCGCAAACCGAATCAATAGTAGCAGCATTACGACAAATTGCCGCGCGCAAAAAAGAACCAGATATTTACCATGTCCATCATGGCAGTATTGCAGCTTCTTTACGTCAACAAGCAGAAAATGCTATGCGTGATAAAGATAAACCATGCGTTACTGCGGCAACCTTAACGTTAGAGGTTGGTGTAGATATTGGTAGCTTGGAGCGAGTTATTCAATTAGAGGCGCCAATGTCCGTAGCAAGTTTTTTACAAAGACTAGGACGTGCGGGAAGACGTGGTAAACCCTCAGATATGCGCTTTGTATGTGCTGAAGAGGAAGTTTTAGAAGAGGCGCCTCCCTACGAACAAATACCGTGGCAGCTTATACAAAGCATTGCAATTATACAACTTTACATGGAAGAACGTTGGGTAGAGCCGTTTAAACCAGTAAAATACCCTTTCTCACTGCTGTATCACCAAACAATGAGTATTATTGCAGCTAATTGTGAAATATCACCAGCTTTATTAGCAAAACGAGTGTTAAGTTTATCAGCTTTTCAATATATCTCCCAAGACGACTATCGATTACTATTAAACTACCTAGTAGATATTGACCATATTCAGAAAACAGACAAAGGTCGATTAATATTAGGCATGAACGGCGATAAAATTGTCAATAGATTCCAGTTTTATGCAGTTTTCCCCGAAAATCTCGAATTTGCCGTCAACTGTAATGCAACTCATATTGGCAGCATAGCTATGATACCAACTGTTGGTAGTGAGTTTGGTTTAGCAGGAAGAACATGGCAAGTTTTAGATGTAGACTTTCGTAAAAAGTCAGTATCCGTTAAACCTAGTGAAGGACAAGCTAGTACATTTTGGCGTGGTGGTAGTGGCAGAGTTCATACTAAAGTCTTACAACGTATGCGTCGTGTATTATGCGAAGATACCGAATATAGCTATTTACAACCCAATGCTTTAAAGCGGTTAAAACAAGTACGCGAACTAGTACAAGGTTTAGGATTGGATGAAAACTACATCGCGCGTTTACCAAAAGGAAAATGCGTAATATTTCCTTGGCTAGGAACAGCAGGGTTTAAAACTTTAGAAAGAATGCTCAATACTTTTTGCCGTGAATCCTTAGAAATTAAAAGTATCGGTGGTTCGTGTCCGTATTATATTACTGTTAGGCTACCGTCATATAAAGTAGATAATCTCCAGCCAGAGATAACTTCGTTATGCGAACAGCGTATAATACCCGAACACCTGGTAAGCTCAAGAGAGGCGCCGCAACTTCAGAAGTATGATGAGTATATACCCTACCCGTTGCTAAGAAAAGCATTTGTACATGATTATCTCGATTTGAATGAAGTTAAATTCTAATAAGGAAGAAAAATAAATGCTAAAACCTAAAACTCACGCTCAAAAATATGCACAGGAGCTACTTGTTAAATGGCTGAGAAATGAAGCCGAGTTTGCTGGATACGATAATTACGTCAAAAGTCATTTATTACCTGCAATTAGTTGGCGTGTGAATAGAGGAGAACCCTTTTGGGGAGTTTTTCCAGATTATCCAATTACAACAAAAGGGCATGAAGCCTCTGACCCAGTATGGGATGAATATGTTTCAAACTCTGAGCTAATAAGACCAGATGGAATACCTACTTTAAACGAATTATGGGACTATGGGTTAGAACTTGAAACAATTTTTGATATTGCAATTCAACATAAAGGATTCATCAAAACAGTTATTTTCTTAGATAATATTTCTGAACACGCAACAAATTTTCTTAAATCGAGTAATGTCTCCGATATCATAATAGTAAAATCTATGGATGTATTGAATCAGCCATTAACACTTGGGGGTCACGACCTCAAAGAAATACCAAGTCAATTTGTAGATAAAACTACGCTGTAATGAGTCAGCAGGAAATTGCGTTTTAAATAATTGTTATTGGCGCCTGTAGCTCAAAAACAACTCTCTGTGTACTCTGTGTCGGGCGTGGTGAATATAATTAATTGTGGGTTTTTTATGACGCGCGTGACTGTACAGGCGCCGCAACGCGCGGATATTTTGATTGACCTGACTCAAGAACCTCTTTTACATCAAGAATTTCTACACCAACTAAAACTTCATCCGCACCAATATTTAGTGCTATTTCATCGTTTAAGCGCAAAGTACGACATTCATGATATCCATCGATTAGGCGAATATAAAGTGAGTCAGTTTCTTGGTCATAACTAATTTTCATAGCGTTGCTTTCCTCAAAAATAAAAAGTATACACAGTAATAACCACAATCTCTGTCTCGCTTCCGGCAACGAGAGCGCGAAACTCGTTTAATAGCATAGGAGCGACCTTGCCATTCTTTATTGAACTCAAAGTCATACGATATTCAAGCCTTTGAGGATGGGAGAATTCTTTTTATGCCACTTAATGGTAAAAACAGAACTGCTAGGAATGTAGTTTTATTAACCTTCACCTTCCTAGTTATTGAATTATTAGATGAACTTGTTGATGGAGTGCGCGGCGCCGCATGGCCTTTGATTCGTAACGACTTGCATCTTTCTTATGTACAAGTCGGGATGTTGCTTACAATACCGAATACCATCAGTAGCTTAATAGAACCAATTTTGGGAATACTGGGAGATATTGGATATAGGCGCCAGCTTATCTTGGGTGGAGGTATAGCTTTTGCTATTTCTTTACTGCTAGTTTCTTTTAGCCAGAACTTTTCACTGTTATTAGCAGCTTTTGTATTGTTTTATCCAGCTTCCGGCGCCTTTGTAAGTCTTTCACAAGCAACTTTAATGGACATTGAACCTACACGGCACCAGCAAAATATGGCACGTTGGACATTGGCAGGTTCTGTTGGAAACGTAATTGGACCCTTGATTTTAAGTTGTGCTGTCGCATTACATCAAAGTTGGCGGAGTGCGTTTTTAGTATTGGCAGTGCTGACGTGATATCTAATCAAGATTTATTAGGATTTATTGGACAAATACGGTAAAAGTTGGACATAAGGCTTTTACGGCTAAGATGTGTGACAATTCCTTAAAAACGTTAAACTGTCACATTTAGACTTGCAATGTCTACCCTAAAAGTATTTGATGAACGAATATACATGCGTACTGAAGGAGGTGATATCTACGTGGCTTTAAAGAAAGAGAAAGGACATTTCCAAGTCAACGAATCAATACTTGCGACTATAAGTATAAAACATCCTGAATATATTAATACTACGCAAGTATTGTTCAATGATGTGGTGATGTTTTACGTAGCTGTAATGGCAAATGACGTAGCTCTTTTAATATCTACCAGCAGTAAAGATTTGTATGTAGTATATGAGTTACTTACAATCAAAACAAAAGAAAGAACTTCTGTCAAATTCCCTCTATTATTTAAAGATGTTCCATCAGATTTTAGACGTGCTGCAATTAAAAAAGCAGCCGGAATAGTAAAATCTTGGAATTCTAATAAAATTCGCTGGGACTCAAAAATAGAGAAAGCTTTAAAATCTAAGAGTGTAAAAACACAAAATCGCTTAAAGAAGAAAGCAGGTAAACCACCAACGCTTCCAACCAAAACAAATTTTCCGGCTCAGTTCTACTCTGGAATGTTTAAGTCCGATACGGGAGAAACAGTTTTAATCAAATTATGGACAGGTAATGCTTGGGTATGGTTAAAAGTAGATTATAAGTGTAGAGAATTACCACAAGGATATATAAAAGGTAGCATGTCATTGATGATGTGCGACCAACAGGCTGTGTTGATTTGGACAATTCAAAAAAACACACCATCAAAAGGAAAGCTAGACGACCAAATTAAGGCTTCGGGTAAAATCCGAATTCTCAGCATTGACTTAAACCTAGACGACCCAATCGTTGTAGGCAAAGTGCTAGAAGGGTACGAAGATACGGGCGTTGTTGTAGAGTTAGCCAATCTACGTCTATGTGGAAACAATCGCTTATCTCATCTTAGGAAGCGTATCCTTGGAAAAATAGCCAAAGCCAAAGCTTTAACAAACACTCATACGGAGTTAGGTTTTTTGCCCCCAAAAAACATGTGTGCCAACTTATGGAAGCGAATAAAACAATTAGAAAAAGAAATAATTGAAACTATTTCTAATTCAATTGTAAAGTTTGCTCAACAGTATTTAGTCAGTGTGATTGTTTTTGAAAATCTCAAAACTCTCAAACCCCAGAAAGGTAAATATTCCAAGAGAAGTAATACAAAACGCTCTTTTTGGGTAGCAAAGAAGATTCAAAAACGAACCACTGAGAAAGCGTTAAATCGCTTTTCAATTTATACAGTGAAAGTTAACCCTGCTTATACGAGTATCACGGATGCGTATCATGGTGGAAAATGTTTAAGAGGGTCACAAGTTGGGGCACTTAATCTTTATTTGTGGACAAAAAATGGACTTGGAAAATTAGTGTTAACGCCAGAGAATAAAATTTATGATTCCGGCGAAAATGCAGCAAAAAATATTGGGCTAAAATATTTAGTCCGCAAGTTTGAAAAGCCTGTGACATTAAAACATCCAGGTTTATCCACGGGTTGTGTAGCTTGGCTGAAAAAGCCTGTGGATAAGGGGACTGTGGTGATTCCCAGTTGGTTTGCCTGTACTGCTACTACGAAGTAGCGAAATACCCACCTTTTACAGTAGCCGCTAGTTCGGTCGTCTCTGGGTTGGGCGTATCAGGAAGGACAATGAAGCGAGATGTCCGGTTTATACTGAATTTCTCTTACCACACTGTTACTATTAGGGGTGCTGTGGAATCCAATTACAACTTTGCCTGCATCCGAACAAGTTAATGAACCAATGCATGGTTTCAATTTGGGGATACGCAATGCTCTTATTACCTTAAAGCAGTCTGAAGTACTACGTTGGTTAACTTTGCTGCAATTTTCTGACTTAATGTTGGATGTTCTACGTGGCTTTTTAGCACTATACTTTGTTGATGTAGTCGGTGCAAACAATACACAGGCTAGTTTTGCTGTAACTATATGGTTAGGAGTAGGATTGCTGGGAGATTTTTTAATCATTCCCTTACTCGAACGGGTGCGGGGATTAGATTATTTAAGATTTAGTGCCATAATCGTCCTGTGTCTTTACTCCGCTTTTTTGGTTGTACCAAATATAAATGTCAAATTTCTAATTCTTGGCTTACTGGGTTTTTTCAACGCTGGTTGGTACTCAATTCTTAAAGGGCAATTATACACAGCAATGCCAGGACAAAGTGGTACAGTCATGACGCTAGACAACTTGTTTGGTTTAGTTGGTGGTTTCATGCCACTAATTCTTGGGTTACTAGCTACTCAGTTTGGTTTGCAGAACATCATGTGGGTATTACTAGTTGCACCAATAGCATTGCTAATTGGTATTTTTGATTCCTAATTTGGGTAACTCACATCTTGCATCTTCTTTTGGCTTGGGTAAGGTCGTCAGTGACGAACCTACGCAAAAATAAGCAGAACACGCGCTCTTTTATTGTCAATAAGCTCGTGGTGCAAGATGTCAGGTAAAGGAGTAGATACAGTCTTTAACTGGAATAATACTCCCTTCCCGGCATAAGATTACCTATCTTCCTTCTTCCTTTGTGCCCTTTGTGTCCTTTGTGGTTAATTCCAAATCAGTATTCTTTGAGTGGGAAGGGAGTAATGTACATCACTATATAATTATTAAGGTTTATATTCATCAGAGGCTAATAATTGAATAATCTCGTCCTGCTGCTTTATTAAAATATTGTTTTGCTTCTTTATCTCTGCGAGATTGTTTGCTGACTGTTCTAGTACTTTAACAATATGGTCTATTCTAAACAACCATCTTGTTATAATAACCGATATCATGATTGGAATTAAAATACTAAATGATACACCTATAATTTCCATATTAAATATATATTAAATCAACAAATTTTCTGACTGTTCCGCAAATCAAATTGTTTCACATAGCTTATAAGTCATTACTAGTATTATACTTTTCAGAGTAACATCACTAAATTTTATCCAAATTAGTAATATTATATACAAGATTACTGTTCGATTTTTGAAATACTACGTAAGCTTGGCTTAGTTAGTGACATTTTCTTATGTAAAATTAAGTTATAGGGATAACTTAAAGGAAAAATGCTATGTTGAGTCAATTACCAAATAGTATCACTAGCCCTTCAGTGTGGCAACTTATAAATTGGATTGCCGACCCAATCGAATTTCAGCGCAGATGTAGCCAAAAGTATGGTGATATTTTCTCTATACGTCTAAGTGGAGTCGGGTCTTATGTAATCATTGGAAATCCGCAAGCTATTCAAGAAATTTTTAACCAAGATGCTAAATTTGATATCGGTCGCGCGAACGAACTTGCAAAACCTCTGATTGGGCAAAATTCTTTGATGCTAATGGACGGTGGGCGCCATCGACGAGAACGAAAATTATTAATGCCTCCTTTTCATGGAGAAAAACTACAAGCTTATGCCAAACAAATCTGCTTAATTACCGAGCAGATTGCGAGTCAATGGCAAGTCGGTCAAACATTTGTAGCTCGGTCTGTCATGCAGAAAGTGAGTCTAGAAGTAATTTTACAAATTGTTTTTGGTTTAAGTGAAGGGGAACGCTATCAACAACTTAAACCCCTACTTACAAGTTGGCTTGATATGACAGATTCTCCGTTACGCTCAAGTATGTTATTTTTGCGGTTTTTACAAAAAGATTGGGGAATGTGGACTCCTTGGGGGCAGATGAAACAAAGACAACGCCAGGTTCATGATTTGCTCCAAGCAGAAATTACAGAGAAAAGAGCAAAACAAGATGATAAGCGAGGTGATGTTTTGAGCCTAATGATGGCAGCACGAGATGAAACCGGGCAAGCAATGAGCGACGAGGAATTAAGAGATGAACTGCTGACAATTTTATTTGCTGGGCATGAAACTACTTCAACAACACTTTCGTGGGCTTTTTATCAAATTCATCAAAATCCAGATATTCTAGAAAAGTTGCAGCACGAACTTGACAGCTTGGGGGATAATAATAACCCGATGGAAATTGCTCAACTTCCCTACTTAACAGCAGTTTGTCAAGAAACGTTACGAATGTATCCAGTTCTTCCAGTACTATTCCCACGCATTACCAAATCATCTATAAACATTGCCGGATATAAGTTTGATGCAGAAACTACCCTCATGCCCAGTATCTACCTCGTACATTACCGGGAAGATTTGTATCCCAATGCTAAACAGTTTAAACCAGAACGTTTTATGGGGCGCCAGTATTCTGCTGCGGAATATTTGCCTTTTGGTGGTGGAAGTCGGCGGTGTTTAGGATATGCTTTAGCTCAGTTGGAAATGAAATTAGTCCTAGCAACAGTTTTATCCAAGTATCAACTTGTTTCAGTAGAGGATAAACCTGTTAAAATGCAACGTCGTGGGTTTACCCTTGCTCCCACGGGTGGCGTGCGGATGATGATGACTGGAAAACGACAAATGGCGCCGATATTCTAATTTAAATTAGCGTACTAAACAATACACAAGTATCATCGACAATGGTTAAGTACTTGATTGCTGAGTCGAGAAAGTTTATTACTGGGCAAAATTTTGTAGAACAATTTAACGATTTAACGAAGAGACATGGTGCGTAGAGACACTGAGACGCTCCTGAGTTACTGTGTTTTTACGCACCTCTGATGATTGCGGCAGTCCCAAGGGTTTAAGTTTTCAATATTTAAGACACTGGCTTGCCTTTAACTGCTAATTCTACCGGTGTAGCAAGTTGCTGTTTGTGTTCCATTGGCATTTTACTCCAAGAGTAAAATACTTGGCTCCAAAGGCTGAACACTTCCCACACAGTATGAGCATATACTTTGCCTTCTGGTGAATTGCTCTCACATTCTGGGATTAAGTCAAGTCCTAAAATTTGATGTTCCATATCAGCTTCTTGATGAACCAACCAGTAGCCTTTTGGAGTCAATCCGACTTCAGCTAATTTGGGGTTTATAATTGCATAGAAGTCGCAGGCAAGTCCCTCTGTCACCAAATTCAGCGTGATAATCTGATGTGCTATTGATTCACGCATTACTGAGCGGATAAAATAAGACCCTAATGCTAAAGTTTCAAACGTTGGTGGTATTGAAGTTGGTTGTTCATCAGGAGCTAGTAAACCCCATGAGCGCATCCAATGAGCAAGTTCTTCAGGGTGCGTCACTTCTTCAGAAGCGTGTTCGCCAAAAGCGTCGCGAAAACGTGGCTCGTGACAGCTACCATAACGTAGTGCCACTGCTGCAGTAAAGTCGGAGGATAAATAATACAATTGTCTAATCCATTGAAAGTCTGAAGGTGAGGATGCCAGACTTACTGTTTTGTAGAAAACATTGGTTTTGATGATATCGCGGTATTCTTGCACTAGCTCTATCAACCATTGCATTGGTATTGTGCGAGTCAACATAGTAACTCCTTTTCTCGCTATCCAATAAGTGAGAAATAATTCATATGTTTCTATTATAGTTGCTAATTGTAGTACTGGTGAATCGTTTGCTGTTAGACGGGTTTCGAGTGCTTCTGCATCAATATAAACTCTTGCGTCTGGTAGCTTTTTGGCTATGCTTTCTCCTAGTAATTTAGTGCCAATTTCGCGTTCTAGATGTATTTTTCCTAATCTGGCGCCATTTCAAACTGCTAAGTACTATATGGTTCTACTTCTTGGCGCCATTATTGTTATTGTTCAGTATGCAAGTAAATTCAGGAGCAAAGCGCTGTTTAAACTATGTCTTGCGGAATATCTCTGATTTGACTGTAGCTATAAATACTCTTTCAGCTTATCTAGCTTGAGTTGGATTTTATTTATTAACTTTCTTTCGGAGAAAATATGGGCTTGGTGACAAAGTTAGCAGCATGTATTTTAAGTTTTGGGACATTGATGACTGGAGCATTGCCTGTAATGGCACGTCCAGCAACGTTAACGACCGATAGCAATCTGCGAACCGATGCATCTTTGACAGCAAGTATATTAGAAGTTTTACCACCAGGTAGTAACGTAGAGGTTTTGAATATCACAGCCGGAAGTGATGGCAATTACTGGTATTATGTGCGACCGGAAGTGGAAGGGACACCAGACGGTTGGATACGTAGTAATTTAGTTTCATTTAAGCCGAGCAGCAAAAGTTATGCAACCCTAGTAGGCAGCCTTGGGGATAAAATTAACGTGCGCTCGTCTCCTAGCTTAAACAGCAAAATCCTGCACTACGGACTTTCGGGTGATTTGGTAACGGTTGAGGATTCGTACAAAGAGTCTGGAAATTATCGTTGGTATCGCGTCAAGTTTCCCAGCAATGCGACTGGTTGGGTGCGGCAGGATTTAATATCTGTATGGCCAAAAGGATGTATCATCACTTGTCCTGAACATTAGCACCAACTGATATCTTGCCTTTATAAGTACAAACTACATTATAACTAATACAAATGTGATAATAATAACACTTATCTTCTAGTCCTCTTTCAGAGGACTTTTGCTATTAGCATGTGGTTTTTAACCCTATGCGGGTATGAACGCAGCCAATAATTTAACAAATACTTAGTGATAAAAATATATTTGACTGCACAGGCGAGACGCCTATGCTACAGTTGGTGGCAGGTTGAATAAAAATCGTGTTAACTTAGCTGCTGATGTAATGTTTATATAAGAACAGCTAGCACTTTGGATTAACCCCTGCCTTATTTAATGGATAACTACTTACAACAGCAAGGTCTGACAGAGGAAGAAGCTCTAAAACGGCGTGCAGAAGGTTTGGGCAACAATGTGTTTCTGCAAACGAGTCGTTCCTACCGTCAGATTATAAACGAGAACGTATTTAATTTTATTAATATCGTCTTCTTCGCCCTTAGCGCTATTATGATTCTTCTACGGCGTTACAGCGATGCCTTCCTTGTCGTAGTAATTATTTTGAGCGGTGTTATTATCGCTGTTTGTCAGGAAATATGGGCAAAGCGTAAGTTAGACGAAATTGCTTTGCTTAACCGTCCTCACACTACTGTGATTCGCTCAGGTAATAAACGTGACATTGACCCTACAGAAATTGTTCAGGGTGATATTATTGTCCTTGCTGCTGGCGACCAAATTTTAGTTGATGGGTTTATTGTCGGTGATGGTCGTATTGATGTCGATGAGTCTTTGCTAACTGGTGAATCAGATTTGATATCAAAAGTTGCCCAAGATAATGTTTATTCTGGTACTTTTTGTGTTAACGGCGCCGCTTATTTTGAAGCTGTAAAAGTTGGCGCCGAAACGGTAGCATATAAACTAATGACAGGAGCGCGCGCGTTTCGTCACGTTTATACACCCCTACAGCAAGAAATTAATCTAATTATTCGCATACTATTACTACTTGCCTGTTTTTTATGGATTTTAGTTGGTATTAGCTTTACTAGTCGTTCTTATTCTTTAGCGGATATCGTTCAACATGCTGCTGTCGTTGCTGGTTTAGTTCCTAGTGGGTTACTAATCGCGATTACTTTAGCTTATGGTACAGCAGCAGTCAGAATGTTAGGTCAAGATGTATTAATTCAACAAGCTAATGCAGTAGAATCACTGTCACATGTAAATGTGCTTTGTTTAGATAAGACAGGAACCTTAACGAGTAACCAAATAGAATTACAGCGAGTTTTCCCGATTGGTATTAGTGAAACCGAACTGCGGCAAAAATTGGGAGATTATGTAGCTAATACGACGGCGCCTAATCGTACTAGTGAGGCAATAGAGTTATCTTGCAGCGGTATTAAACGTTCAACTAAAGCGGAAATACCGTTTTCCAGCGCGCGTAAATGGAGTGCAATTGCGTTTGATGAAGGAATCGGTGCTGGTACTTATATTTTAGGGGCGCCGGAGATATTAGCTGCATCAATATCGCTGCCCGAATCAATAAATAATTACATCCAAGAAAACTTTGAACGCGGATTGCGAGTACTATTGTTCGCCTATACAGAAAATCTGGATGTAATTAATGAAGAACCAGAGAAAATAGCTTTACCAAGTACACTCACACCCTTGGGTGTTGTTGTCTTTAGTGATAAACTACGTGCCCAAGCATCTGAAACACTGCATTCATTCAATAAAGCAGGTATCGACCTCAAAATTATTTCGGGGGATAATCCAAGTACAGTAGCAGCACTCGCTAAACAAGCTGGGTTAAGTGAAGATATTAACGTTGTGTCGGGTTTAGAGTTAACAATAATGGATGACTCTCAATTCGCAGCAGCAGCAAAATCTTGCACTGTTTTCGGTCGTATTACCCCGGAACAAAAAGCTAAACTAGTACAAATGCTACGTTTACAAGGCAATTATGTTGCAATGATAGGTGACGGAGTAAATGACGTTTTATCTCTCAAACAAGCGTCTTTGGCTATATCAATGGAGAGTGGTTCAAAAGCAACTCGCAGTGTTGCCGATATTATTCTACTCAAAGACTCTTTTGCAGCACTACCATTTGCCTTCTTAGAAGGTCAAAGAATTCGTAACGGTATTCGTGACTCGCTAGCATTATTTATAGTTCGGGTATTTTGTGTTGCACTGCTGATTTTCTCTACAGGTATGGTAGCCGATAGCTTTCCACTAGTAAACAAACATAGCGCACTGCTAGCAATGTTTGGAGTCGGACTACCAACAGCAGTATTTCCAATTTGGGCAAAACCGGGAGAAACGACAAAACACAGCAGCATGGTTCGCTCGTTGCTGCATTTTACAATTCCTGCTACATTATCGATGACACTAGTCGCACTGCTAGTTTTCTTACTTTATCTTGTCAGAGCAGTTTTAGATTTACCACCAGGTCAAGACATTAACGACGTTGACTACACACTTCCCCGTACAGCTTTAGTTACTACTCTTGTTTTATGTCATCTATTTCTACTTCCCTTCCTCAAACCTCCAGCGAGAATTTGGGTTGCCGCAGAACCTTTGAGTAATGACTGGCGTTACACTATTGCTGCGTCAGTATTATTTATAATATATATGTTAGTTCTGACGCTGCCACCATTACGCCGCTTTTTTGAACTAGCAACATTAAGCTGGCAAGATTGTCTATTTTTGGTTTTAGTCGCGTTCGAGTGGTCTTTTATACTAAGAGCAGTATGGCGTTCTAAATTCTTCAACCGTTTTCTAGGAATCGATTTAAGTTAACTATGAAAGAAGAATCAAAAAATGTCATACCTAATTACCCGGTACGAGTATGGGAATTACTTTTAATTCTGCTGGGAGCATTCGGGTTAGTAGGTACTGCTTTGGTTGGACTGGCATCAAAAACGCTAACTAATGTACTAACACCAGCTAGAGCAGAAGCAATAGCTCAAAGCTTATTCGATTATCAAATACCAGGTGGTTCTAAAGGAGTCGCTGGTCTAAATTTCGGCGCCAAAAATATTGCTATCGTTACAAGTCAGAAAAACCCACCAGATGTGACACTCTTTGTAAGTAAAGTACCTATAGTACAAACAACTGAAGACACAGTAAATTTAGACGATACGCTACAGGAAATTTTTCAGGGTGACTTTATTGAAACTAAGTCAACAACCGAGAACAAATTACTATGCGGCAAAACCGTTGAAGTTTCAATTCAAAGCGGTCAACAGATATTCGATGAAAAAACTCCACCTGTACCCGCTATTCGTTATCTTGCCAAGGTGACAGAAAACGGTGTTGAAAGAAATGTCAGTATTATCACTAATGGTGAAAATGCCCAAGATAAAGCATCAAAAGTCTTTGACTCGTTACGATGTCGCTTTGAACCATAGAATTGAGTGAGTCGTGCTGAGTGAGTCGTGCTGAGTGAGTCGTGCTGAGTGTTGAGTGTTGAGTGCTGAGTTACAAGTATGAAATGTACTACTCAGAACGAGCGCACTTTCTACTCGGCACTAATTTTTGATAAGGGGTATCTACCCTCTTCCCATACTTAATATTTGAAACGTAATATTTTGATTCTATCCTCAGATAACATAATTTTCCAAGTAGCGCCCGCATCAAGCACCATCAGCAGTTTTAGGGATACATTACTCAGCGAAGGTCAGTAATTGTGTATCCCTACTTAAGTTTATTTACCAAATCTTAACCTAAATTTACTTAAATTTTAAGATTAGACCTGTTAACTTATTACTAATTCACTTTTTGCTGCAACATTTGAACCTCCTTGGCTCCCGAAATCTACGGTTGCTTAGGGGGATTATTTTTTGGGGAAGAGGCTTTTATGCAAGAGTTTATTTTATATTTTTGTTTTCTCCAAAATACGGCGCCTGGTAGTTATGAACAGCACGTTTTTCAAATTTGATACCATAAAATCGTTTTTAATTGCGGAATCACACAATGCTAATGCTATCGATAGTCAAGAGTTGGAACTTTTTCGCGCTTTACGAGGGTTAGGAAATTTAGATTTACTCGCACTACGTCTACCACGTTCTTGGGGTGGAAGGGAGGTTTCAGAAGTCGAGTATGGTGAATTTCAGGAACTTGTTGCTCGTTACAGTGGCGCCTTAGCTTTTTTACAAACTCAGCATCAAAGTGCTGTGGGAATGCTAGTTAATAGTGGTAATAGGAAGTTGCAAGAACAGTATTTACCGCATGTGGGTAGAGGTGAGGTTTTGTTAGGTGTGGGTTTTTCACAGTTACGACGCGCGGGTACACCTTTAATTACTGCTATAAGAGTTGAGGGTGGGTATGTATTGAATGGGGTGGTTCCTTGGGTGACGGGGTGGGGTATTTTTCAAGAGTTTATTGTGGCAGCGACGCTACCTGATGGGAGTGCTTTGTTTGGGATGGCGCCTTTTAAGGAAGAGAATGAACCACAAAGGCACAAAGGACACAAAGGAAGAGAGTCCGAGGGGTTTATTCGTTTTGGTGGGGTTGCCGATTTGGTTGCTATGCCTTCTACTAATACTGTGGAGGCTTTTTTTAATAATTGGTTTTTAGGTGATGAATCTGTTGTGTTTATTAAACCTCCTGGTTGGATTCATAAGCAAGATGAAAGTAATGTATTAAAATCTACTTTCTTGGCTACGGGATGCGCGCTTGCTGGTTTGGATATTATTGAGGTGGAAGCACGTAAGAAAAATCTTTCGTTTGTTACCAATGCTTATGTTTCGTTACAGCAGGAATTAAATGAATGTCGCGCGGCTATTCGTAATGCGTTAGTAAGTGAAGATATCGGTTTTGCACAAAAGTTAGATTTACGTGCTTGGTCTATTGACTTGGCTACGCGCGTTGCCCATGCTGCTGTTACAGTTTCTAGCGGCGCCGCTAATTATAAACACCATAATGCACAACGTGTATATCGAGAAGCATTAGTATGTACTGTCACTGGGCAAACGCGCTCGGTTATGGCAGCTACTCTAGAAACATTAACCCGACCAACATCACATGTAGCACAGGCATCACATGTAGCACAGGCATCAAGCCATAGCAGTGATAATTACAAGGACGGGCAAGATGCCCATCCCACAAGAGATACACTTCATTCCACAACAGTTCAGAATAATGTAATTCATCTAAGTCACATCATAGATAGCAACATTCCTCAGTGGCAAGGCGACCCACCTATGATGTTTACACCTGTGGCAGATATTGAAACACATGGTTATTTTTTACGGGAGTTGAAAATTGGTGAACACAGTGCAACTCATATAAATGCACCAATTAGTTTTTATAAAGACGGCGCCAGCATTGACCAATATCCTGCAGAATCATTGTATTTATCAGCAGTTGTAATTGATATCAGCACACAAGCTACTATTAACTCTGATTATACGCTTCATGTTTCTGATATCTTGGATTGGGAACAACAACATGGTGAAATACCTTCTGAATGCGTTGTGTTATTACATACAGGCTGGTCAGCAAAATGGCATGATGCCAGCGCTTTTATATCTCTTGATGCAAACGGTAATATACACTTTCCTGGTTTCGGCGCCGAAGCTACAAAGTTCTTACTTAACACACGTCAAATAGCAGGTTTAGGAATTGATACACATGGCGTTGATGGCGCTGATATGGATTTTACTATAAACCGTATGGTTCTAGAGAAACCTCGGATTGTTTTAGAGAATTTGACAAACCTAGATAAATTACCTCCGCGCGGGTTTAAAATTGTCGTGGCGCCTTTATTGTTGCGAAAAGGTTCAGGTTCTCCTGTAGGAGTTCTAGCATTATTGTCATAAGTAAAAATGCTCTCTTGGCATGAACCAACAAGAGAGCAAATAACCATGAGGAATATAAGAAATGTTCACAGGGTAACGTAATTATATAATGTGAACCAATTAGTAAATATGAAAATTGTGGAAATTAAATACGTAGAATCAGCAATCAAGTTTAATGATATTCGTAATGACTATTTACCCAATATCTTCCTGTATTGGTATACTCCCAATGCCCTTGAACCCACACTTGTTGCTGATATTCGGCTTGCCCAGCAGGTACAATAACTGTAGCTGGCGCAACAACTGCACTTGGCTCAACAACTACAGGTTCAACAATTACATTTCGATGCCGATGATAGCGAGGAGTACCAAGAAAAATCTCCAGTGCTGCGGCTGGTTTTGGTAAAGATAAAACAGCAAAAGGAAGGGCAAGTAAGCCAATAGCTATAATCCGCTTCATAATTAAATCTCACTGCTGATTTGATATTTCAATAGTAGAATTAGTAGCAATTATAAACACGTGAAAAAAGTCATGATATCGTTAGTCATAAAGTCATGTATCTACAGTGGTTACATGTCAATATAGGAATCCTGTTTGATTTTTCAATACCACGTAAGGTGGGCATTGCCCACCCTACAGATACTTAGATTTTTTCAAAAACAATTTAGGATACCTATAGTTGATACAGCAGTTTAATTTTTAATCATAGTTTTAATATATTAGTTCTATTATACACCTTGAGCATATTGACGATTTCTAAAATAAGCGCGAAACTAAATACATTGTATCGGTGTACTATCTTATTGGGGTTGTAAATTATGACTGCTAGCTTCACTTGTCGTAATTTTATCAATGGTAAATGGCTAGATAGCACTGAAAATACACTCTCTAGCTTTAATCCAGCATCGAAGCACGAAGTTGTAGCGACTTTTCCTAGTTCTACAAGTGAAAATGTCAACTCTGCGGTGACAGCAGCACGTCATGCTTACAAAAGCTGGCGCCTTGTTCCGGCACCTGCACGCGCGGAGTATGTATTCAAAGTCGGAGAATTATTACTTCAACACAAAGAAGAACTAGCACAGTTAATAAGTCGGGAAATGGGTAAACCGCTCACCGAAGCGCGCGGGGATGTGCAGGAAGGTATCGACTGTGCTTTTTATAGTGCAGGGGAAGGGCGCCGTCTTTATGGACAAACAACTCCATCCGAAATGCCGAATAAGTTTGCAATGACAGTTAGAACTCCAATAGGTGTATGCGCTTTAATTACTCCGTGGAATTTTCCTATTGCTATTCCTTGTTGGAAAGCGATGCCAGCATTAGTATGTGGTAACACCGTTATTCTCAAACCTGCTGAAGATACTCCTGCTTGTGCGACAAAGTTAATTGAGATTTTTGAAAAGGCTGGTTTTCCACCTGGTGTTGTTAATTTGGTACATGGTATTGGTGAAGAAGCAGGTAAAGCGTTAGTAGAACATCCTTTAGTCAACTTAGTCTCATTTACAGGTTCTTCTGTTACAGGTTCTTCTGTCGGAGAAATTTGTGGGCGCCTCCATAAGCGGGTATGTTTAGAGATGGGAGGAAAAAATGCCCAGATAGTTATGGAAGACGCTGACTTAGAATTAGCACTTGATGGCGCCGTATGGGGAGCATTTGGAACCGCAGGACAACGATGTACTGCAACAAGTCGTCTTATTTTACACCGCGATATCAAAGCCAAATTTACAGAAATGCTTAAAGAGCGTGCAAGTCAATTACGTTTAGGCGCCGGTTACGACACAGATACTGAAATTGGACCAATAATAAATGAGAAGCAACTCCAACAAGTTAGAAAGTATATGGATGTTGCTCGCTCTGAAGGCGCCACTATATTAATAGGTGGTGAAATAGCTACTGAAGGTACACTCAAAGAAGGCTACTTTTTCCAACCCACTATATTAGATAACGTCACACCAAATATGCGGGTTGCTCGTGAAGAAATATTTGGTCCCGTGGTCGCTTTAATCGAAGTAAACTCATTTACAGAAGCAATAGATATTCTCAACGATACAAACTACGGTCTTTCATCTTCTATATATACACGTGATGTTAATCGCGCGTTTACAGCAATGCGTGATATCGAAGCAGGTATTACTTATATTAATGGGCCAACTATAGGCGCCGAAGTTCATTTACCTTTCGGAGGAGTTAAGCAAACAGGTAACGGACATCGCGAAGCAGGAAGCGCTGCAATAGATACATTTACCGAGTGGAAAACAGTTTATGTAGACTTTTCCGGAAGCTTACAACGCGCGCAAATTGACAACCGTGATTAATATGTGTTTGTTTTGTATATTTGTAGAGACGTGACATGTCACGTCTTTACACATGTTCATTGATAAAGATTATGATTAGGGTCTAACCAAACAATATAAAAAATATTTTCTATAAAAGTGTTGGTATATCAGTAACGGCGCCTACATAACCCAACGTAGTTTACAACCAAATTTAATGATACTATTGTTCTAAATTAACAACTAGCAGGAGGGTCTAAAATGACCTTCATTAACCCTAAAACAGATTTCGCCTTTAAAAAAATCTTTGGCTCCAAACAAAGTAAAGATATTTTAATTAATTTTCTCAATGCAATATTGTATCAAGAGAAAACTGTGATTTTAGACTTGGAAATTATTGACCCTTATCAGGCGCCGCGCATCAAGGGTATAAAAGATTCGTATTTAGACGTAAAAGCTACAATTACAGGGAATAAAACCGTTATCATTGAGATGCAGGTTTTAAATGTGTTGGGTATTGATAAGCGAGTGCTGTATAATGCTGCCAAAGCCTTTTCGATACAACTTCGAGTTGGTGAAGACTATACACTGTTGAACCCAGTTATCGCGTTGACGATTACAGACTTTGACATGTTTGAAGGCAATAATAAAGTTATATCTCGCTACCGATTAAAAGAGAAAGATGATTTTACAGATTATAGCGATGATATCGAACTCGTATTCGTCGAGTTACCCAAATTCACTAAACAACTTTCAGAATTAGAAACATTATCAGATAAGTGGCTATATTTCTTGAAAGCAGCAAACACACTCAAGTCAGTTCCACCCAGTTTGGAAGAAGTACCAGAAATAAATCATGCATTTGAAGTTGCAAGAGAAAGTAAGTTAACTCCTAAGGAGCTAGAAGCGTTGGAAAAACGAGAGATATTTCTCCATGACAGCAAAAACGCAATTTTGAAAGCAAAACAGGATGGTGAAGCTAAGGGTAGAAGAGAAGGAGCAAAAGAAAAAGCAATTGAAATCGCGCGTTCGCTTATTGGTATTTTGGATATACAAACCATTAGCCAAACTACAGGGTTAAGTGTCGCAGAAATTGAACAACTACGTAATTAACGTAGGTTGGGTGGAACCCAACTTTCAACTTCGATGTTGGGTTACGCGCGGAACTCCACCTAACCTACGGGCTATGTTATGTATAAAAGTTGGAAATCTGTGGTTTTTGTGACAGAATGAAAATAATACTTATCGTAAAAGTAACTAAATCTATATTTAGTTAAATATACACGCAATGTTAAGTATACCTGTTAAAAGACCATTGCCACGTTCGCCTCAGTTATTAACTTCTTTACCAGGACCGCGCGCTTCTGCATTGGTAGAACGTGACCATGCTGTAACATCTCCTTCTTATACCCGTGACTATCCGCTTGTAGTTGCACGAGGTGAAGGGTGTATGGTGGAAGATGTTGATGGTAATGTGTTTCTTGATATGACGGCAGGTATTGCTGTTACTTCAACTGGTCATTGTCACCCAGAAGTGGTGCGCGCGATTCAAGACCAGTCAGCAAATTTACTGCATATGTCTGGTACTGATTTTTACTATGAGCCAATGATTGAATTGGCTGAAATGTTAGCACAACGGGCGCCAAATCCTCACCCAGCAAAGGTATTTTTTAGTAATTCTGGCGCCGAGTCTAATGAAGGTGCGATTAAACTTGCACGTTATTATACTGGACGTAATTTAATTGTGGCATTTTTAGGCGCCTTTCATGGACGCACTTATGGAGCAATGTCTTTGACTGGTTCTAAAACTGTACAAAGAGCAAATTTTGGTTCTTTGCTACCAGGAGTTACTCATATACCATACGGTACTCATGCGAGTTTAGATTATTTAGAACAATTATTTACAACAATGCTGCCACCGAATGAAGTTGCGGCAATTATAGTAGAAGCGATACAAGGTGAAGGTGGTTATATCGTTCCTGAAGATGGGTTTCTAGAACGTATCCGTGAAATATGCGACAAACACGGCATTTTGATGGTAGTTGATGAAGTCCAGTCAGGTATGGGACGTACTGGTAAATTATTTGCTATCGAACATTGGAACGTGGCGCCGGATATTATTACTACAGCTAAAGGTATCGCTAGCGGTTTACCTTTGGGTGCTATTATTGCAAGTGCCCAAATAATGACATGGAAACCTGGTTCTCACGCTACCACATTTGGAGGAAATCCAGTTGCATGTGCTGCGGGTATTGCAACATTACGGTTACTTGAACAGGGGTTGATGGATAACGCTACTCAAATGGGAGAAATGTTACAAGCTGGTTTATTTAAATTACACCAACAGGTTCCACAATTATCATTACCGCGCGGAAAAGGATTAATGGTAGCGGTTGATATATTAGACTCCCAAGGTAATCTAAGTAAGGAACTACGCGATAACATTGTCCAAATAGCTTTTCATCACGGGTTGCTATTACTTGGTTGTGGAAAAGCTGCAATTCGTTTTTGCCCACCATTGGTTATTGACAGCGAACAAATTCAAGTTGCCCTAAATATTCTCAGCGAGATTTTGAGATAACACGAGCGTAAATGTTACAAACCTTGAATAAATGGGAACCATAGAGTTACTTAAATATGGCGCCTATTTATTCCCATATAAGGTTATTTTTCAATGGTAAGAGCGAATTTTATTTTTAACCATGCTGCTACTAGATGGTTAAGTCGTTTAAAAGTTACATCGACACGTGGTAAAATCGAAATCATCAAAAACTATTTTGAGCTACCTTTAATTGAATGTTATCCGGGACAACTTAATCAAGCTGTGCTGAACATACTTAACAATGCTATTGACGCTTTAGATAATCAACAAGCTCCAAGAATCAACATTTCCACTAAATTAATAGAGAAAGACGTAAACAAATATATTAACATCTATATTATTGACAACGGAATTGGAATGACCGAACAAGTAAAAGCTAAATCCTTCGACCCATTCTTTACAACGAAAGCAGTAGGTCAAGGAACAGGTTTAGGACTATCAGTAAGCTATAAAATTCTTGTAGAATAACACAAAGGTAAATTATATTGTAACTCCACGCCAAAACAAGGTACAGAATTTATAATCGAACTACCTGTAAAATAATAGTAAAAACTCTCTTCCTTTGTGCCCTTTGTGCCCTTTGTGGTTCATTCTCTTAAATGTAATCCTTATACATTATAAATAAACATGATGCACCCTACATATATCAGCAACTTTTGGAACTTATTATGGCGCCAATATTTAACCAGAGTCAGTTATGCGCGCGTCTATCAAGAAATGATAACAAACGCTCAAGGAACTGTTGCAAACGACCACATTGCATTTCGCTCACTTCGCTTAAATATTGATACACCCAATGGTGAAGTTAATCTAGGTATAAAATTATTTGAGCCGTTATTAAATATACTTGGATACTCTCCAGCAGACGAGTACTTATTTCCAAATCATCTTTACGCGCGTTACTATCGTCATCCCCAACAAGAAGAATATGATTTACCAAAGTTGTTTATCAGTGAATTAATAGTAGAACAGCTGCCATCTGATATAGCGACATTAATTTACGACACAGTAGAAGGCGCCAATCTTGAACATACCAACTTTGAAGCGGATAAGTCTATTAATCCTACACAAATATTTACTCGTCCTTGGCAACCACCTTTACGCTCAGTTGTAGAAAAAGTCAACTCTTTGAGTCAATACGGTGCTTGGGTACTGTTGCACGGGTATGCAGTCAACCACTTTACTGGATATGTAAACCGTCAAAACACTCCGCAATATCCAGATATCGAAACCACAGCTAGAGGTTTAGTGAATTTGGGTGTACCAATGAAAGCGGAAATTGAAGGAAATATTAGTGTTGGTTTACGGCAAACAGCAACTCAAGCAGTTACTGAATTAGTTACTGTAAGAGATGAAACCAACCTTCTTACACTAATTCCTTGGACATACGCTTACTATGAAATCGCCGAACGGTATATGGTAGAAAGTGTTGGTAAACAAATACTGTTCGATGGCTTCCTTGGAAATAATGCTAAACAGTTATTTGAAATGACCAAATTTCATAAACAGTAATGAGCGCACTTTCCACTCAGCACTTCCTACTCCTTGCCTATCGACGAAGGGGAGATGGCGCCAAAAAAGTATAATATTAAGATAGAGCTATTTTGCCAAAACGAGGATGCTATTAACGTGTTATCTACACTCCTAGCCGACTTTCGCATTATATTCGAGCGTGACCCTGCTGCGCGCAACTGGTTAGAAGTAATGTTTTGTTACCCCGGTTTGCAAGCACTGCTCTTTCATCGACTTGCACATCGATTATACCGCCTGAATATCCCTTTTATTCCGCGCTTCATGTCGCATATTGCCCGCTTTTTGACAGGCATTGAAATACATCCTGGCGCCACTATCGGGCAAAGTGTATTTATCGACCACGGTATGGGTGTAGTAATTGGGGAAACAGCGATAATTGGTAATTTTGCGCTGATTTATCAAGGTGTTACCCTAGGTGGTACAGGTAAACAAAGCGGTAAACGTCACCCAACTATCGGTGAAAACGTTGTTGTTGGTACTGGCGCCAAAGTATTAGGTAATATTGAAATCGGTAACAACGTTCGTATCGGTGCCGGTTCAGTTGTATTGCGCGATGTTCCTTCAGATTGTACCGTAGTAGGGATTCCCGGACGTATAGTATATCGCTCAGGCGTGCGCGTAAATCCACTAGAACACGCTAGCTTACCAGATGCTGAAGCTCAAGTAATTAGAGCATTAGTTGATAGACTTGAGCAACTCGAACAGCAAGTAACAGAGTTAAAACAAGCACAAAACAAAGACTTGGCGCCGGATAATGTACCCGCATTTGCATATGCAAGTGTAAACAATCATCAAACATTTGATGACTCAGAAACCAGCATCGCGAAATCCTGCCGTCTTAACAATAAAATAATTGAAGAATTTCTCGACGGTTCAGGAATTTAAAATTTGAGACTCTTGTGGCACAGGCGTCCCGCCTGTGCATTCATGTATTTATTTTTTACCACAGAGACACAGAGTTCACAGAGGAAAGATGGCGCCAGACCTAAAATTAAATCAGATAAACGACTACTTGCATATTTAACGATTTAAGATTAACATCATTCTTACAAGTCCTTAGAACCTCACATATTTGGTGGGAAGGAGGCGATGAATGATTACAAAGGCTTCTTCAATCACATTCCCGGTAATCTAAAACAAAGTAATTACCGTATATTTGAACCAGAGTAGTAGATGAACCGTAGTAATACGGTGTGAAATGGAGTAATCCGGAGTAGCTACTATACCAGTCAAAGGTCTACGCGACCTACGCAGAGAGGGTGATAAACTTAATAGGATTTGCTAGTCCTAAGCGTTTAGGGAAGGAACATCGCTCATCATCAAGTGGAAAACCGACTCAGTACTAAGCCCCTAGCAGCGTCTAAAAACTGCGAACTGCATTGGCGAAGCAAACTTAACCCCAAAAGGTGACAGCAGAAATGCAAACAAACTACGTCTTTTTGTTAAATGCCGACAAAACATTCTTAAACATGGTTCATCCGGCACGTGCTAGGGAGTTACAAAATAAAGGTAAGGTATCAGTTTTTAGGGTTTATCCCTACGTTTTGATTCTAAAAAACCAGGTACTTAACCCATTATTGCATCCCTGTATCCTCAAAATAGATACAGGCAGCAAGCATACAGGGTTTGCTATTCAATCCGGTGATACTATATTATTCCGAATGGAGTTAGAGCATAGGGGAGAAACAATTAAATCTGATTTGTCTAAGCGTGCAGGATTTAGAAATGGTAGACGCAGCAGAAACACACGTTATCGCAAAGCTAGATTTGATCGTAAAAAGCCAGAGGGTTGGTTAGCCCCATCTATAAAGCATCGGTTACTAACAACCGAAACATGGATTAAGCGCTTCATGCGCTATTGCCCTATCGAAACTATTGAGATAGAACAAGTGCGATTCGACACTCAAAAGATGCTTAAGCCTGAGATTGATGGGGTTGAATATCAGCAAGGCACTTTATTTGGCTACGAAGTACGCGAATATTTACTTGAAAAGTGGGGCAGGCAATGCGTTTATTGCGGTGAAGATAAAATAGCTTTAGAGGTTGAACATATTCAACCAAAGTCCAATGGCGGTACAGATAGAGTCAGTAACTTGACTTTGGCTTGCCATGAATGTAATCAGCAGAAGGGCAATCAAGATATTAAAGATTTTTTGAGTGGCAAACCAGATTTATTAAAGCGAATTTTAGCGGAAGCTAAACAGCCATTAAAGGATGCAGCGGCTGTTAATAGTACGCGCTTTGCCATTGTGAAGTCAGCTAAAAAGTTATGTAATTCAGTTAAATGTTGGACAGGCGGGAGGACAAAGTTCAATCGCTGTTCTCAAGGATTACCGAAATCTCATAGCATTGATGCTGCCTGTGTTGGGGAAAGTGGTGAGAAGATAGTAATCAAAACAGATCAAGCATTGATTATAAAGTGTAAAGGGCATGGAAATAGACAGGCAAGACGTGCTAATGCACAAGGGTTTCCTGCCGTCAAAAATGCTAAAGAAACATACAAACACATTACTGCTGGTGATATTGTTAAGGTTGATATCAAGAAAGATAGAAAAAATATCAAAGCTGGACTATATACGGCGAGGGTAAAAACGCCAACAAAAAAAGGATTTGAAGTTTTAATTGACGGATTTAGAGTTTCTGTGTCAACAATGAAGGATGTGCATTTTGTTCATCGTAATGATGGGTACGGTTACGAGTTCCAAAAAACTACCATTTGCTCTTAATTACTCCGATTTATCGCCATCTAGTCATTAGACATTCCAAACGCGCGTAAAGACGATTTTATCAAAGCGCTGATTAACTTCGATGATAGTTGTGGAAACTTTTACCGATACCGCGCGTACTTTATCGCTGCTGAAGCTTTAAATTACTTCCCATCTTGTTTCAGTGATGTAATTGTAAATCAATTGCTGAACTGGAGTTATGTTTACTTTAGCTGGCAAATAGTACCCAAACCATTGCGACAAGCAGCTAGGGAAGCATTGAAAGTCACTGATAAACAACGAGTTATTGCAGCTTTTACCAAATTACTGCATACAACAACAAGTCGGTTGACACTGCGACAAGCTGCTACAGAGTTAGGAAAACTTGATGCAGGCAATAAAACTGCCATTGCTGCATTAATTCTACTGCTTGATGTCAGTAAACATGAACATACTCAACAGAGAATAATTCATAGCTTGGTAAATATCGGTCATGGTAATCAAAATGTAGTCCAAGCTTTAATAAGTTTTCTAACAACGGCGCCGGATAGAAATCTTTATTGGGATACTATGACAGCTTTAGGCGCCATTGCTAAAGGTAATCAAAAAGCCATTATAACCTTGGTTGAGCGATTGAATCATAATGCTTTCGAGCATGAGAATGATTACTTTACAACAGCAGTAACATTGTGGGAAGTAGACGCAGGTAATAAGGTCGCTTCAAATGCTTTAATCAAAGTGTTAGCAGCTACTAACAATTCTCATCTAATGAGCAGAATAGCTGATTACCTGTTAAACATTAACTTTGATTCTCACACCATCATCGCGGTACTATCTCAAAAGTTGGCAGAAGATAAATTAGAACAAATTCGTTTAAATTGTGCGTATTATCTAGCCCAACTTGATGTTGATAATCAAATTCCGCTTGCAACGCTAATTGAAATTATCCGCAACACTGAAGATTCATGCCTATAAAATGAAGCTTTTACATATTTACTGCAATTTTATCCAAATCATGAAGAGACTTTTTCCTTGCTCAACAAAACACAGATTAGCGAAAATGAAGGTTTTTTCAGCGCTATTACTAAAAATATTCGAGAAAGGGGTTTCACGAATCAAAGAAGTACTGATGTTTTGATTTATATTATGCAGTCAAGCCCCAGTAAAGATGATTGCTATACTGCCATTTATCTACTTGAAGATATTGCTTTAGCCTCGGATGTGCAGGGACGAAATAAAGTTACTACTGCCCTAATAGCATTTTTGCAAAAAAATCGAGGTGATATTATTTGCCTTTCTGCTGCTTATACTCTTCTAAGTATTGACCCAGGTAATCAAACTGCGATAAATCTTCTTGTTGAAGTATTAGAATTAAATCGTAGTGAATGGGTTTGCCAAGACGCTACGAGTATTTTATTACAAGTTGGCTACTACCATCCAAAAGTTTTGGAAAACTTAATTGATTCAGTTTCATTGCAAAAATCATTCAAATTACATGACATGTACCCAGTTTCAAGATACTTACCATTAATCAAAGACAATCGAAACTATACTAATGTGCTTGATATAATGATTACACATTGCCTTGAGTTATTTCAAAATACTTTGGCGCCGGAATACGAAGAAGAAAGTATCAGTCCTTATCAAGATTTGTCGTATAGTTATAAGCTAGTGGAACTATCAGACCAATTACTACGTACCTTACAACCTCGACATTTGTCACAAGTTGTTACAAGTTTAAAAACTCATCTAAACCAATTTAGTTATAACAGTACTTCTTACCGCTATGAAGCTGTTTATAACCTGATTTGGTATTGTGCCCAAAATATGACTTACCCTGATTTTTGTAAAGCTTGGCAACATCAAGACCCGTTAGCATGTTTATAAAGACTTACAGAGGATTATAATCGAATGCTTCATTATGAGACGCTTGAAAAATATTCAGGTAGTTTAGCTGAGTTGGCAGTTGAGTTAGGTGACCTGAGATACGATGCACTTGCTGCGTTTTTACATGCACTTAGCCAGAAACTAGAGATGGATGCAGTTGCTGATTCAAACCGGGGTCGCGTAAAGCTTGCTTCGGTTTTACTCAAGAGTGCAACAGATGTAAAGAGCGCAGCATCTGAAATAGAGCGAGCGAATGAAAATTTGCGCTCCGTATATGATAAGTTCTGACAAAGGACTGCATCACACCTGACGAAGCTTAAAAACTTGCTTATATATTTGACAATTATAAGCAAGTTTGCTTAAGAAATTAACTTTATTTAACCCGTTAACTGGCGCCAACTAAAATATGATTATGGTTATAAAGTCAAGAAGGTGAAATCAAATGGTACAAACGCCCGCTAAACCTTTGACATTAGAAGAGTTTTTACAACTACCAGAGACTGAACCTGCAAGCGAATATATTAATGGTCAAATAATTCAAAAGCCAATGCCGCAGGGAGAACATAGTACCATTCAAACTGAACTAGCTAGTACTATTAATATTGCGCTCAAACCACAAAAGATAGCGCGCGCTTATACAGAGCTTCGTTGCACTTTTGGTGGACGCTCGGTTGTACCAGATATAAGTGTGTTTACATGGGAACGAATACCCCGTCAACCAAGCGGTCGAGTACAGAATGTATTTTCAATAGCTCCTGACTGGACAATTGAAATTTTGTCACCCGAACAAAGTCAAACAAAAGTCACTAAAAATATATCACATTGCCTAAAATATCAAACGCAGATGGGATGGCTTATAGACCCGGATGAGGAGTCTGTATTAGTATATTTACCTGACCGTTTGGTTGAAATTTACGATGAACCAACTCAGCAATTACCTGTGCCATCGTTTGCAAATGCGTTTCAATTAACGGTAGGTGAATTATTTGCTTGGTTGATGGAATAATCAATAAATTTATGCTCTAAGTCTTTTGCTTAATTAAAACATACTTGTTTAATCCCCCCTAGCAAAGCGCGAGTTCGGGGGGAATAAGAGTCGCGTAACCCCCCCTCACTCGCGGCTACGGTGTACACATAAGTCTTAAAAAGCGGGGGTGGCAGGGGTGGCAGGGGTGACAGGGGTGGCAAAAAGGCATGGTTTTAAAGGTTTTTCAGTCCCGCATATATTTACAAGCAGGCGCCGAAGCAAAATTGATTTTTTAATCCCCCAACTCTCCAATTGCTTGATTTTCCGTACCCCCCCTGCCTCCCTTCTCCCCTGCCCCCCATGCCAAAGGAGTTGTGTGTACACGGTAGCCTTATCAAGGGGGGCAGGGGGGGATTTATATTATTTCAAGTATCACCAACAGGCGCCTTCTTATCTTCCTTCCCAAGTAAAACGCGCGAAGCTAATATAACTTCTGGTAATGCAAGCGCTAGCGATGCGAATGAACAGACACTAGCAACTTGGCAGTACTCACAAAGAGCTTTATTTTCTTGCCATTCTTCGCGCGCTAATTGTACATTGGTCGCGCAGTCAAACAAAATCTTTATACCCATTGCTATTGGTATTAACGGGTTACGACGCGCACGCTCCAAACCACCCATCGAAGCTAACCACGCTGTTAAAGCATAAGTTGCTATCATCAAAGGCCCATCGGGTGCATTGAAACGCTTGTAAGCATAGTTAGAAGCGTCAACTTTATCCGCATTAAAAATCGGAACTGGAGGGTCGGGTAGATGACTAATTATTCCTGTTTGGTAGAGAGTAACAAGTTGCCCCATTGAACCTCCAAGCATCGACAAACCAATAATTGCACGACGTCGGCTCATGTTGGGGTTTTTGCCTTGTCGCAGTTCCTGACTCAGTTGTGCGGGTTCCATAATTGAATTCTGATTTAACTTATACATTCACGGCTGCTGAATCTATGCATCTAGCGCTTTTATTGCCTTGACAAGCTAGTAAATACATAACAATCTTTTTTAGAAATTAAATATGATACGTACCACTGACAAAAGAGATAGTTCGCAAGTTATAGAGGAATATTTATTCAGCCTTGATTTTCCCACCAGGAATAACGACGGCGCCAAAATTCCTAGAGGATAAACTAAATATGGATATATCCTAAGCGGAAATTTAATGAAGCCTTAAGGATTAATTTCTATACAAGTCCAATTTTCTTGTTCGTCGCGCGTATACAAATAACGATTTTGCGGCTCTCCCCGTAACTCCAAATGGTCAACTTTTACCGGGTCAAGCAATAACAAACAAAAATTAGCTAAAGGTGTAACTGCATCAGGTTGTGATGGTGCAAATGCTTCTGGGTTTGCTCGCTTTTCTCCAGGATGTGCCCAAGCAAATTGAATACGGGCATTATCTGATAATTCTTGCCAAGTTGATACGCGCGCTTTCTCTAGTTCTGCATCATCACAGTCGGCGCCTACAAGCGTAAGTTTACCAGCAAGCCGAAATTGTTCGCGCGTTTCTGTAAAGTACCAGCAAGCTTCTGCAAACGGTTGATGCTGTATCTGATTAATTTTCTCACTCCGACTATCAACAATTATTTTTAACTGGTTCGTATTATTCAAAAAACCCCGGAATACCACAGTACGATTTGCCGGATAACCATCCGTTCGGACGGTAGCTAGTTGAAAATAGCGAGAGTACGGTTGTTTACGATTACGATGTAATACACCAATAAGAATCTGGCGCCAGTTCGGTAGTGTCATAATAAATATTTATTTTACATAGGAACGAGTATCTATAAGGTAGAGCGTAATATCCAAAATTTGGCAATCCTTTTTTTCGTGTCGCTAGTTGGCGTATAGTCTTAATCTGTCGAGAAGTGTCTGAAACAGAAAGACTTGTTTTATGGTTCGAGAGCTTGAGCGTAAACCCCAGAGTGCAGAATTCCCAGTTACAGCCCCTGCTGCCAACCCGGTATTTTTCAGAACCTACAGCCGTCGTAACGACCTAGGAATGCGAGAAAGTTGGAGTAGGGTGTGCGACCGTACTATTAAGGGATTGGTCGAGTTAGGTAAGCTAACACCCCAAGAAGCAGAACTCCTTACAAAAATGGAGCGTAGTATAAAGGCATTACCCAGTGGACGGTGGTTATGGGTAGGTGGAACCGAATGGATTAAAAAGCCTAGAAACTTTTCTGGAGGATACAACTGTACCTCTACCAACCTTGAAGATTGGAAAGCCTTCGGGTTAATGATGGATTTAGCGATGATGGGATGTGGCACAGGCGCCATCCTAGAACCGAAGTATATCAATAAACTACCACCTATTCGCAATAAGCTAAATGTAATATTACAGGGAGAAATAGGCGCCACTCCTGTACAACTTAGGCGTGAAGAAACATTCGTAAAAATTGAAGCAAATCAAGTAACTATATATGTAGGAGATAGCCGTATTGGTTGGGTTAAGTCATATCAAACAATACTTGAACTTTCTACTGACAACCGCTTTACAGACGAAGTAAAAGTTATAGTAGACCTTAGCGATGTTCGTAAAGCAGGTGAAACACTGAAAGGATTCGGTGGTGTTGCCAACCCTGTTAAACTACCTGAACTTTATACAAATTGTGCTTCAATTTTGAATAAAGCGATTGGTAGACAATTAAATTCTGTTGAATGCTGCTTATTAATTGACCAAGCTGCTGTAACAATTGTTGCAGGTAACATCCGGAGAAGTGCGGGGATTCGTCAAGGCGCCAGCAATGACACTTTATTTGCCGATGCAAAAGCAAACCTCTGGCAGCAGGATGCAGAAGGTAACTGGCGTATAGACCCAGAACGTGATGCACTACGTATGGCAAACCATAGCCGCGTTTATCATTACAAACCAACACTTGAAGAATGTATTGATGCTGTACGTAAGCAATATTACAGTGGGGAAGGCGCCATCCAATGGGCAGGTGAAGCTGTCGCGCGTTCCAATTGTGACTTGTTATCAACGAAAGAGCTAAAAATAGATTTTCTCAAAGCTTACGAAAAAGGACAAGCTAAACAGTGGTTGCAGGAACGTCATCCTAATATAGATGACAATGAAATAGAGCATCGTCTAGGAAGGTTCGGTTTAAACCCATGTGGAGAAATTATTGGTTCTAATTTTTTCTGTAATTTAGCAGAGGTACATTTAAATTTACTTGACCCTGATAATTATAGAGAGCAGGAAGAAGCTTTTACAGCAGGCGCCCTTTCTGTTGCAGCACTATTACACCATAAATTCCTAGAACCACGATATCAATATAGTCGTGAACTCGACCCTATTGTTGGTGTTTCCTTTACTGGGTTATTCGACTTCTTTGTTCACGCTCTCGGTGTTGAATGGTTACGCTGGTGGGAACAAGGGCGCCCAGAAACACCCCAAGGTCTTACATTCAAAGCTAAAGAACAAGAATATCTAACTCGCTGGAAAGAAATAGTCCATAAAGTAGTGTGGCAATACTGCGACAAACACGGGTTAAAACGTCCAAACCGCTGTACAACCGTTCAACCTAGCGGTACAAAATCCTTACTTACTGGCGCCTCTCCTGGTTGGCACCCACCTAAAGCACAGCGTTTCATTCGTCGTATTACATGCCGCAAAAATGACCCTGTAGCTCTCGCTTGTTTAGATTACGGATATACAATTGTACCATCGCAATCTGATAAAGACGAAAACGGCAACTTGCTCCATGACCCATTCGACCCTAGATGTACAGAATGGCTTGTAGAAATACCCGTTGCTGTATCTTGGGCTGACTTACCAGGCGCCTCGGAGATAGATATCAGTAAATTCAATGCCCTGGCACAAACAGATTTTTACATGCAAGTGCAAAAACACTACGTCACGCATAACACCTCAGCCACCATTGAACTACGAGAAAATGAAATTGAAATCCTTGGTACTCGTATTTACGAAGCTATTCGCGACGACGAAGGATACATCAGCGCCGCACTTTTAGCACGTTTTGACGACCTGCAAACCTTCCCCCGCTTACCATTCGAGCCAATTTCCAAAGACAAATACGAACAACTCAGCCAAGAAGTAGAAAGGCGCCGTAAAACCGATGATTTCTACGCAGCATTAAGTCGGTATGACTTCGGCGAAATGTCAGAAGCAGGACCTGCCGGTTGTGACTCCGACAAATGCATGATGCCTGAACAAAGTCCAAATTAGCGATTAAACTATTCTTAGCCCCCCTCCTGAGCGCTACCGTGTACACACAAATCCTTCAAAGTTGTTTAAGTACGAAATAAACCTTAACTTTCCTTTCTTTCTTTCTTTCTTTGTGTCCTTTGTGACCTTTGTGGTTCATTAAAGGGATAAACCACAAAGACACTAAGGACACAAAGAGGAAATACAAGAAGGATAAGAAGATGTGTGTACACCGTAGCCTCCTGAGCGGGGGGGTTGGGGGGGATCAATAAACATGAAAACTATTAACGAAAATCTTAGAGCTATCGCCTACAGTCTGGATTTGTTAATACCAGGATTTTATTTCTGGTGCCCATACTTTACCATTAGAATTGGTGGCGCCAAACCAGATGACAACCCGTACAAATATCCTGGCGTAATTCGCGCGTTCTACTGGCATTGCAATAGTGCTACTAAGATACAAAATATTTACGACGTACCAGGGCAGCTATGACGCTTGACAAACACACCAACAAGATTTAAATTCCTGCTTAAAAGGTGGGATCGATTTTATTTATCTAGTATTATACTTTTGGAGAGTAACCCTGTCCTACTGCCTTGTGATAAAATTCACGCTGTACTTTTAATTAAAAATCTATAATAAATGATTGAACAAGAATGGTTGATTGATGAAAGTGTAGCCGAACCTGTCAGTCGAGGCACCAGTCGAGAATCAGCTAGTATACCTGAACCTATTAACCTTGCTATCAGGCTACAAGATATTTTTATTTGGGATACAAAAAAGTGGTTTGGTGATGCAGAAATGCGCTTAGATGCATTAGTTGTGCATGGAAACGCAACAGAAGGGCAACAAGCTAGTACTTATACACCACAAACCTTTCGTTTTCCTGGTGTTAAAAGTGGTGATCGCTTACCCACAGGTGAAAATGGTTTATTAATTTTTTATGGTCAGGCACTACATTTTTTAGATATTTTTATCACAGTGTCGCGCGACCGCAAAGACTCTGATGACCTAGCCACATTACTCAACGAACAATTACAATCCAAAGAATTTCAAGGTGCCACAGCTACTTTACTTGGACTTGCCATTGCGGCGCCACAAGTAGCAACCGTCACAGGTGCAATGGGTGCTGCAACAGTCTTAGGTAACTTAACATATCAAGCACTACGTAAAGTTACAAGTGATACAGTTGGCTTATATCGTACTTCCTGGCTACAAAATAGAGATAATTTTGGTATTGGGCGCCATCCTAAACGTGACGTTCATCTCGTCAAAGACCTATCATTTTGGTATGAAATAATCAAGGAATAGCAGCGGATGTAGCGGATGTAACGGATAATTTACTCGTTACAAACAAGATTATATATTAGTATTAATGTAAAGCATGAAACTAACAGGAACCCAATACAAGCAATTCACTCAAGCTTTGCTCGAAGCCTTCCCATCCCAGCAAAGACTCACTGAATTAGTGCAATACAAATTTGGGAAAAACCTTAATGTTATCGCAATGGGCGCCGACTTACAAGAAATTGTCTTTAAATTAATTCAAGCATCACAAGCAGAAGGATGGACTGATAAACTAATTGCAGGCGCCCGCGAATCAAATCCTCACAACCCAACATTATTTGCTTTTGCCCAAGAATTTAATCTTGCTGTATCGATGCCATCAGAATTATCAGCAAGAGGTGCCTTAGAAAGATTAATAAAAAAGACAAATAGCTTTCTCGATATTAATACATGGCGAGAAAAATTAGGTAAAATCGAAACACAAGTATGCCGTGTAGAAGTAATTAAAACTAATAATACAAAAGAATTTGGTACAGGTTTTCTCATTGCACCAAATGTGGTAATGACAAATTACCATGTAATTGAAGCGGTAGATTTAGGCAATGCAAATCCTAGTAATGTAATTTTACGTTTCGACTATAAGCAGTTAGCTGATGGTAAGGTTCTTAACCAGGGAACTGAGTATAAGTTACTGAAAGACGACTGGTTAATTGATAAAAGTCCCTACACTGAAAATACTTTACCAACTCCCGATGAATTAGATTATGCATTATTAAGGATAGATGGAACTCCCGGAGAGGATACTGTAAGTAAAGATGACCCAAACTCTCCAGCGCGCGGGTGGATAGAACTACCAACACAACCTTATGAGTTTTTGCCCGATACCTCATTATTTATAGTGCAGCATCCAAACGCTCATCCTTTAAAACTCGCGTTTGACACTGAAGCAATTATTGGTATAAACGAAAATGGCACAACCGTTAAATATAAAACCAATACTGAATCTGGTTCTTCTGGTTCACCGTGTTTCGATATTAACTGGAACCTAGTAGCCTTACACCATAGCGGAAGTCCTGACTGGAACCCTACATACAACGCAGGAACCCCAATAACTGCAATTTGCGTGCGCTTACAAAAGCAAAAGCAAGGTTTACTTGAAGATATACGTAGTGGTCAAGCCATGTGGTAAATAAATATTCCGGAATCAAATCTAACATCTGTGTATACGATTACGGTGGATAATACTATCTAATCTCTTCTTTTCTCTGCGCTCTCTGCGGACTCTGTGGTAAAAAAGAATTATATTACCACAGAGTCACAGAGTATACAGAGGTAAGAGGTTCAGGAGAGATTTTGCATTATTATTAACTGTAATTAACGATTAACTACCAATGAGTATATCTGGGAGGATTTTAAAGAAAATAGTCGGCGCCCTTACAGAAGCTTTTCCTACACGAGAAAAGTTAGTAATGATGCTGGAATTTGAATTGAACATTGCAGAATCATATGTACCATTAGCTTCTGATTATCAAATTGTTGTTTACCAGTTAGTTAAAAAACTTGACAGCGAAGGTAAAATAATTGATTTAATTGAAGGTGCTTATAGAGATAACGGTAATCAAAATCTACAAGTAATCAAACAAAAAATTATTCCTATTATTAAGTTATATCAAATATTAGCTCGTTTAGAAAAAGACTTTATTGAGCAAATAAAGATAGCATACAAAGCTTGTTGCCCTGAAGACTGGCATTTAGATGGAGAAAGCTCATTGCCTAATAATATACAGCAAGTGCTAGATAACCTTGAGGATATGCCTTTAGGGACTAATGATTATAACCAAATTGCACTATTTACAGCATACTTTCTGGTGACTACAGGCAGTAAATTACCTGTTGCAGAATTGAATAAATTAAAAAAATGGGGCGAACAACATGTTAGTTACTTTTCCCAACTACTTGCCAAAACACATTTAGAGACAAAAGAAAGACAAGATAAGCAGAAGTATATACCAAGTTACTTTCTTGTTTGGCTGCAACCAAGTAAACAATATAAAGGGCGTTACATAGTTTCCACTTGGTTTATTGCTGATGGTAGTAGTGGTATTGACTACCGAACTGGTGAAGGTTATTTACAAGTTACGAAAGAAGAACTCAATCAAGAGCAAGAAGGATTTTATCTGAAAGAAATACCCAGCTTATTACAATCTTTACTCATACAGATTTCAGAACAACCAACTTTATCACGTCTCCAAACAACGCTTGAATTTTTCTTACCTAACGAATTACTTAACGAACCAATTGATAGATGGGAAATTCAAATTGATGAAGATGACTTTCCTTGTCCGATTGGAAATGAGTATAAGCTAAATCTTCGTTCTAGTAAACGTTTAGCTCAATATCTTTACAAAAATGATTGGATGCACAAATGGGAATTTATACAACAGCAAAATTGTCGTGAGTGTTTTGTACCTGCTGATAGTTATTCTTGGCAGGAACTTTACTCAAAATTAAATCAAAACAGCGTTTATGCTTTAAAACTAATTAATTCACCGTCGCCAGAAATTTTTCAAGTTATCAGCAAAACAGCAGTTCCTGTAGCATTATGGATAAGACAGGAATTAGAAAACTTAGATATTCAAGCTGAACTTAAGGGGCTTTTGAAATGTTCAATTCCTGAACTACCACAACGAGTTAGAGAAAAACGCAATGACAGCTTTGGTAAAGACAAGCAAAGTCACATCGGGCATCATATCTCTTTACTGTGGGAAAATCCGAATGTCCTACCACCTCAAATCGAATACACATTGCCATCATGACATCTTGGAAAATCTTTCAAGGCAAACCCGAAAATCCTCACAATGGAATTACACGTCTTCCTGACCCTCCAAACTGGCGCCGCTTCAATACAGAACGACGCAGTGCAACTTATCAAGCCAGGGGTGAGGAAATTGAGTTAGTTAATGCAGCGTTATATTTACGGCGCCCATTGTTAGTAACAGGCAAACCAGGAACGGGAAAAACTTCTCTAGCTTATGCGGTCGCTCAAGAATTACAGTTGGGTGATGTGTTGCGATGGAATATCACAACTCGCTCAACTTTGCAGCAAGGACTATATAGTTATGATGCGATAGGCCGATTACAGGATGCAAAAGGAAGCGGTCAGGATAACTTAGGCGAAATTGGTAAATATATAAAGTTAGGCGCCTTAGGAACAGCTTTACTACCTTCGCAAAAACCTAGAGTATTATTAATCGACGAAATAGACAAAAGCGATATAGATTTGCCTAACGATTTACTAAACATCTTTGAAGAAGGACAATATGAGATTCCCGAATTAGGCAGAATAGCTGACGTATTTCCAGAAATTACTGTACAAACGAATAATAACCAAACTACAACAATCACGCAAGGTAAAGTACAGTGTCAAGCATTTCCCTTTATAGTCCTTACTAGTAACGGTGAGCGTGAATTTCCACCTGCTTTTTTACGTCGTTGTCTCAGATTAGATTTACGCGAACCAACCCCTCAAGAATTAGCAGCCATAGTTAAAGCCCATTTGGGTAGTGATATTATTGAAAAAGCACAGCCAATAATTGAAAAATTTATCCAACGGCGAAATCAGGGAGATTTAGCGACCGACCAATTGCTGAATGCAATATATATGTTAACCACAACAGATAATACAGACGACTCACCAATGGTTGATTCTCATAATAGAGATAACCAGAAAGATGACAGAAAAGTACAACTTATCGAACGCTTGCTACAATATCTAAACGCTACTGGAGGAATATGATTGAGCGAGTATCTTCCATTTTACAACAAGCAGGATACGACCTCAGCGCACGCGAATTATCCGAAATTATTTGGTTAGCGGTTCATCTTGATGAGTCTGAGATATCCCACCAACAACCTACACTACAGGTACTCCAAGAAGACCAATCTCCAACCCAAACCACAGAAACTTCAAAGTCACCACCAACTTCTTCCCAACCAAATGAACCTGTGAGTAATGTTTTTCTTCCTACCGTTAAGTCCTCCTCACATACTAGGGAAGCTAGAGAAACTGTTTCTATCCAAATACCAGCAGCTTCTTCGCTGCGAGATTCTCTGGCATTATCTCGCGCGCTGCGTCCTTTGATGCGGAAAGTCCCTTCTCCTATAGAAAATATACTCGACGAAGAAGCTACTGTTCGCCGTATTGCCGAAGCGGATATTTGGGCACCAGTCCTTAAACCTGCTGCCCAAAGATGGTTGGAATTAGCGTTAGTAATAGAGCAAACAAGTACTACCGCTGTTTGGAAACAAACTATTACCGAACTACAAAAATTATTAAAACACCACGGCGCCTTCCGAGATGTAAGAACTTGGAAATTAGAGATAACAGGCAAGAATGTACAGCTATTTCCACAAAACAGTATCGGAAGTTATAGTACAACCCCTTATAAACCAGAAGTACTAATCGACCCTAAAGGTCAACGTCTAATATTATTAATCACTGATTGCATTTCTCCAACTTGGCGAAACCGTTTGATTTATCCAGTCTTGGAATTATGGGCAAGCAAAGGTTTAATAACTATATTACAGCTACTTCCCGAACGTCTTTGGGAACGAACAGCGCTAGCATCAGAAATACCTGTTCAGTTGCGTTCCCTCAATCCTGCAATATCTAACTCGAAGTTAATTGCAAATGGAGAATTAGGAATGGAGAATTGGGAACTGGAACTAGATGATCAAGTCCAAAATCATATTCCCATCCCCATTATTACTTTAGAACCTGAACCATTACGCATATGGTCAAAAGTACTAGCAGGTTCAGGAAATTTTGAAACAGCAGGATTTAAATTCTCTGCTTGTAATAACTCAGTAAAAACTTCTCCTCCTACTCAACACGACTCACTCAACACGACTCACTTAGTTAGTAGGTTTCGTGCAACAGCTTCACCAAGAGCGCGCGCTTTAGCTGGATTAATGGCAGCTGCTCCGGTTAGTCTACCTGTAGTGCAGTTAATTCAACAAACTCTACTTCCCCAGTCAGGACAAATACATGTAGCAGAAGTTTTGATGAGTGGACTTCTCAAACCTCTAACAAATGTCCATCAAGATAACAACCCTAATTATATTGAATACGACTTTATTGAGGGAGTCAGGGAATTACTTTTAGATTCTGTGCCAATTAGCAAAACAACTTCGGTTCTTGATGCTGTATCTGAGTATATAGCGAGACAACTTGGTATATCAGTAACAGAATTTAACGCGCGCTTACTTACACCTTCATCTCAAACAAACGATACTCTCGAAACCCAAATTCGTCCCTTTGCACATTTAAAAGGGCAAGTTTTACGACGTTTAGGTGGTGTGTATGCTGATGTTGCTCAGAAATTAGACCAAATATCTCAACTAAAAGTTGAATTAATCTCTGAAACAGGAATAGATTATACCAATCTACGTAACTTACTAGCAGCAGGAAAATGGCAAGAAGCAGACGCAGAAACAGCAAATGTAATGCTCAAAGCAGTAGGAAAAGAAGTATTACCCAACCAATACCAATTTGTATTCTCGGATGATATTGCTAAGTTCCCTTGTATGGATTTAAACACTATAGATCAACTTTGGGAAACCTATACTCAAGGAAACTTCAGCTTTTCTGCACAAAAACGTATTTTACAAGAGGTAAGCAGCACAACCACAAACGACGATGAAACAGCTATTAAATGGGGAGAACGTTTAGGTTGGTACGTGAATAACACGTGGTTAGACTTATTTACTGAGCTTCAATATACTTTAAATGCTCCACCCGGGCACTTTCCAGTACAGTGGTTACCTGATGTTTATATAGCAAAACCCAATACAGATATAGATATATCCTCGTTTCCAAGTTTTGTTTGGGGAGGTGACAGTTGGCGATGTCTAACTACTTTGATTCAGAAACTTGCTGATTGTAATTCTAATGACTCAGCGCATCAACTATCAAAATTTGAATTTGATATAATTACTGTAAATCGACACGGAGAGGAAATCAAGCGAGAACGGTGCCAAGCTCAATATTTTACCGAAGATTTAGGTAATGATGTCACCTTAGAAATGGTCGCCATCCCTAGTGGAAAATTTATGATGGGTTCACCAGAGGGAGAAGGATATGAAAACGAACGTCCGCAACACGAAGTTTTTATTCCAAGTTTCTTCATGAGTAAATATCCTATCACTCAAGCACAATGGCGTGCGGTCATAGCATTACCCAAAATAGAACGCGACCTTAACCCACCATCTTCTTTTAAAGGAGATAATTTTCCAATCGAGGGCGTTTCTTGGTACGATGCTATGGAGTATTGTGCTAGACTTTCTCAAAAAACTGGCAGTTTATATCGACTTCCATCTGAAGCGGAGTGGGAATACGCATGTCGTGCTGGAACTACAACACCTTTCTATTTTGGAAAAACAATTATCGATAAGTTAGCAAATTACAATGCTAGAGGCACATTTGCTTCGGAACCAAGAGGAGAGAAAAGACGAAAAACGACAGTGGTCGGAACCTTCCCCCCTAACGCTTTTGGCTTACATGATATGCATGGGCTAGTTTGGGAATGGTGTTTAGATACTTACCACGATAATTATGAAGCGGCACCTAGTAACGGCAGTGCATGGGTAGATCAAACTGATCAAAAAGGTAAATCTTTTGAGCAAAATCAAGGAATTCTTTCAAGGTTCGGCAAATCACGGAAAAACATTCTTGACCATCGAAGCGATAATGATAATCAAATAGTACTACAAAGATTGCTGCACGGTGGTTCTTGGATTAACTATCCGCGAGACTGCCGTTCTGCTTCTCGCAACTGGTTCTACCCCGACTATGTTGACAGCAACGTTGGTTTTCGAGTAGTGCAGCGAGGTTTATGTTGATTTTTCGCTTCGATGATTTTTGGTTAACACGCCCCTACGAGTCCGGGATTGTTACAATAATTAATGATTACAATGGATATGACACGGCGCCTGTAGGGGTATGAACATTATGTTTCTTGATGAACTATCACCAATTTTTAAACAACTTGTGCAACACCCAGTTTCGTTTTTGGGTGGCTTTGCTTCTGGCGCCTTGCGTCTTCATCTAGCTGATGACCCTGTAAGAAGTTGGCTGAACCAGCAAATGGGTACTAGTTATACTCCTCCTGTAACTAATAACGGCAAGTCTACAGGACCTCAGTCTATCTCTATTGAGTAATGCTCTAAAAGTTATAAGTTAAACTTTGCGTTTTTTCTGGTGGGCAGTGCCCACCCTACTACTACAATCTGTACGGGCGGGTTTATCTATATCCTGGTAAATAATCCAAAATTTAGGTGAACCCGCCCTTACGAGGTTTATCTATATCCTGGTAAAGAATGGAAAATTTAGGTGAACCCGCCCTTACGAGATATTGCTGAGTACTGATAGAGACTGAGTATAATTACTCAAGATAAAAATGTGGTTTATGGCGTGAAACTGCGCCCTTATTTAAATTGAGTTTAAGAGAATGTTTGTATTTTCTTATGATTACTATGATTTTTTTTAAAACTTGCTTTCGTTGTTGTTTAGCTATCTTTAACTGAATGATGAACTATAATGTATGTAAGGATTATGTCATGTAGGCAGTTGTAGCTCGATTAGCATATGTAGATGTGTAAAAAAGAATTCAAACCAAAAGATATACATCAAATCAGTACAAAATATTAAGATAGCTGATATATAAGTTAGACTTACCTCAACTTGCTAACCTTTGTAAAATCTCATACTTTGAAATTTGACACAATCAGTTATTATTATGAGCGTATACAAAAGTTCAGCCCAAGTAATGGTTGTGCTGTTGACGATGTGACATTATAAAATGTTACGTAGGACGGCGCCGCTAAATTGATCGTAAACTTTCAAAAGCTTGCTTTAAACAGCGATTTGCAGTGAACGGTCTTACAGTTGAACAATGATGTTTTCTGTTTATATTTAACGCGATCCACATGACTATTTACGTTGGAAATCTCTCTTACCGTGCTACCGAAGCAGACCTAAGAGCAGTGTTCGCAGACTACGGCGAGGTGACTAGAGTAGTCCTGCCTACCGACCGTGAAACAGGTCGGATGCGTGGCTTTGCCTTCGTTGACATGAACGAAGATGCCCAAGAAGATACAGCAATTACCGAACTTGATGGTGCCGAATGGATGGGGCGCCAACTTCGCGTCAACAAAGCTAAACCACGAGAAGGTGGTGGCGGCGGTGGCGGCGGTAATCGAAAAGGAGGTTGGGCAGGAAAACAGGAAGCCTATGAATAGTGGAATATAATCATAGCAAATTGTTTTCTCATTACGCAAGCCATTGGTCGCGTTTTTATTGACAGAAAACGATTCAGGTCAATGTAAGCCACACACAATGTAAACCGACGAGTCGTGTTATTCCTGTAAATATCACGGCTAGTCGGTTTTTGGCGCTTCGATTAAACGCAATGCTTTTTGACTTTCTTTAGTTAATCTAAAACAGTTATCAGTTCTGAAATTAAATTTCTAAGATAGAGGCAGCATTGTTCGGCACCAAACCGAATTAATAGCCAGTACGACGAGCAAGAGGACATTAAACAAATGGCTACTGCATCAGAATATAAAGATTTGTCGATGGTGGGAGCAGCGAACGATGGCTTAGATCGTGACTGTACAACGCTATCACGTCACGTTCTACAGCAGTTACAGAGTTTCTCTCCAGAGGCACAAGATTTAAGCGCGTTGATGAATCGTATCGGGCTTGCGGGTAAGTTAGTCGCTCGTCGTCTCAGTCGCGCGGGGTTGATGGAAGGAGTATTAGGATTTACTGGGGAAGTTAACGTTCAGGGTGAGTCTGTCAAAAAGATGGATGTATACGCCAATGACGTGTTTATTTCAGTATTTAAGCAAAGCGGTTTGGTATGTAGGTTAGCATCTGAAGAAATGGATGAACCCTACTATATCCCAGAAAACTGCCCTGTTGGTCGCTATACTTTGCTTTATGACCCAATAGACGGTTCGTCAAATACTGATACTAATCTTAGTCTCGGTTCTATTTTCTCGATTCGTAAGCAAGAAGGCGAAGATTTAGATGGAAAAGCGAGTGATTTGCACAGCAGCGGACGTAATCAAATTGCTGCTGGATATATTCTCTACGGTCCCAGCACAATGCTTGTTTATACCATCGGTCGGGGAGTTCATTCGTTTACACTCGACCCCAGTTTAGGAGAATTTATCTTAACTGAAGAAAATATTAAGATTCCTGACCAAGGTTCAGTTTACAGCGTTAACGAAGGTAACTTCTGGCAGTGGGATGAATCGATACGCGAATACGTTCGTTATGTCCATCGGACAGAAGGATATACCGCTCGCTATAGTGGCGCAATGGTCAGTGATATTCATAGAGTATTACTGCAAGGCGGTGTGTTCTTGTATCCCGGTACAGTCAAAAAACCTGAAGGAAAACTACGTTTGCTTTATGAAACGGCGCCATTAGCATTTGTAATCGAACAAGCTGGTGGTCGTGCAACTACCGGTACTATGGATATATTGGATGTGGTAGCAGAAAAACTACACCAGCGTACTCCATTAATCATTGGTAGTAAGCAAGATGTGGCAAAAGTAGAATCATTCATTCAAAAAAGTCATTAATGTGTAGAGACGCGACATGTCGCGTCTCCCGATGCACAAATTAAGACGCGACATGTCGCGTCTCTACACCAGCAAACGAAAATTCCTGAAGGTGGCTATAGCGGGATTAATTAGCAATCTGCGAGGGTAATTATGTCAACCAATCACCTATTGGAAATTAAAAACTACGGTCAAAGTATCTGGATGGATAATTTGACCAGGGATATTATTAAATCGGGAGAACTAAAAAATCTAGTTGAAAACCAAGGCATTTGTGGGATTACTTCAAACCCAGCCATTTTTGAGAAAGCTATATACGGTAATGCTATCTACGATGCTGATATCGAAGCAGGCGTTCGCGCGGGATTACCTACGTATAAAATCTACGAATCGCTTGTATTTGAAGATATTCGCAACGCCTGTGACATCTTACGCCCAGTATATGATGCTACAGACGGTTTAGATGGGTATGTAAGTATAGAAGTGCCGCCAACTATTGCTCACGATACTGAAGCGACAATTAAAGAAGCTCGTCGCTATTACTCAGAAATCGGCAAAGACAACGTAATGATTAAGATTCCCGGAACAGAAGCCGGGTTGCCTGCTGTTGAGACTGTAATATCGGAAGGAATAAACGTTAACGTGACGTTGCTATTTAGTGTGCAAAGTTATGTTAATTGCTTCTGGGCTTATATTCGCGGCTTAGAAAAACGTTCAGCAGAAGGTAATCCTATTAACAAAATTTCTTCTGTTGCTAGTTTCTTTCTTAGCCGAATCGATAGCAATATTGATGCCAAAATCGATGCGACACTCAAGAAAGGGGTTCCAGATATCGCTGTAGATGCTAAACTACGCGCGGTAAAAGGAAAAGTTGCAATTGCAAACGCCAAAATCGCCTATCAAGAGTATAAAAAGATTGTACAAGACGAACGCTGGAAGGCTTTAGCAGCAAAGGGTGCAAATGTACAACGGTTATTATGGGCTTCGACAAGCACTAAAGACCCCAGCTATAGCGACGTTATGTACGTTGATCAACTGATTGGTCCAGAAACCGTTAATACTTTACCTCCTGCGACTATCGAAGCTTGTAGCGACCACTGCGACGTTGCAAGCCGTGTAGAAAGTGATGTTGACGAAGCTTACAACCTAATTGATAGTCTCAAAGACCCTGATATCAATATTGACATCAATACCGTTATGGATGAACTTCTCACCGACGGTATCGATAAGTTTGTCAAACCTTTTGAGTCATTGATGAACTCTTTAGAAGACAAAATTAAGCTATTGTCTCCAGTGTAGGAAATATGGGTTAGGGACTAGCCCCTAACCCAATCTAAAATCTAAAATCGCGCAATCAAAAATTCTATGGTCAGTCTGCTAGAAAATCCTTTGCGGGTTGGTCTGCAACAACAAGGGATGCCAGAACCCCAAATCATTATAATCTTCGGCGCCTCCGGAGACTTGACTTGGCGTAAACTCGTTCCATCATTGTATAAATTACGTAAAGAACGACGCATTCCACCCGAAACAACCATCGTCGGAGTTGCACGTCGCGAGTGGACTCACGAATACTTCCGTGAACAAATGCGGAAGGGTATGGAAGAAGCTCATGGTGGTGTACATCCTGAAGAACTCTGGCAAGACTTTGCTCAAGGTTTGTTTTATTGTTCCGGTAACACCGATAAACCCGAAGATTACCAAAAGCTTAAAAAACTATTAACCGAACTTGATGAAAAGCGGGGAACGCGCGGCAACCGCATGTTCTACCTTTCGCTTTCTCCAAACCTATTTGCTGAGGCCATCAAACAACTTGGTAATGCCAAAATGCTTGATGACCCTTACAAACATCGTTTGGTTATTGAAAAACCCTTCGGTCGTGACTTAGCTTCTGCAAAAAGTCTCAACGTTGTAGTACAAAAAAACTGCAAAGAAAATCAAGTTTACCGTATCGACCACTATTTAGGTAAAGATACAGTTCAAAACTTATTGGTATTCCGCTTTGCCAACGCTATTTTTGAACCGTTGTGGAACCGACGTTTTGTTGACCACGTACAAATAACAGTTGCTGAAACCGTCGGTGTTGAAGACCGCGCGGGTTATTACGAGTCGAGCGGTGCCTTGCGGGATATGTTGCAAAACCACCTCATGCAACTTTACTGCATGACCGCGATGGAGGCGCCTAACGCGATGGATGCTGAAAGTATCCGTACAGAGAAAGTAAAGGTATTACAAGCAACTCGTTTAGCTGATATTAACAACTTAGATTTATCAGCTATACGTGGACAATATAGCGCAGGCTGGATGAAAGGAAAGCAAGTACCTGGGTATCGTGAAGAACCAGGTGTCAATCCCAACTCAACCACACCTACGTTTGTAGCGATGAAATTTGTCATCGATAACTGGCGCTGGCAAGGTGTTCCTTTCTACTTAAGAACTGGAAAGCGAATGCCCAAAAAAGTCAGCGAAATATCCATCCACTTCCGCGAAGTCCCCTCACGTATCTTCCAATCTGCTGCTCAACAAGTTAACGCAAACGTTCTGGCAATGCGGATTCAACCTAATGAAGGAATCTCGCTGCGCTTTGAAGTTAAAATGCCTGGGGCAGACTTCCGTACTCGTTCTGTAGACATGGACTTTAGTTACGGTTCGTTTGGTATCGAAGCAACATCAGATGCATACGACCGTCTATTTTTAGATTGCATGATGGGCGACCAAACGCTATTTACACGTGGTGATGAGGTTGAGGCAGCTTGGCAAGTAGTAACACCAGCACTAAGTGTTTGGGATGCATCCTCTAACCCAATAGTAGTTCCTCAGTACGAAGCAGGTACATGGGAACCTGTTGAAGCTGAACTACTTATCAACCGCGACGGTCGTCGTTGGAGAAGACTCTAAAAAGTGCTGAGTAGAAAGTGCTGAGTGCTGAGTTAATAAGTGATAAGTAGTAAGTGCTGAGTGCTGAGTTAATAAGTGATAAGTATAAGGTGCTGAGTTATAAACTCTACTCAGCACTCAGCACTCAGCACTCAGCACTCAGCACTCATCACTCAGCACTTGGTACTCAGCACTCAGCACTCAGCACTCATCACTCATCACTCATTTATACTTACTAAAAATTATGGTTTCTCAAGCTCCAACAATTTATTCACTTCAGGCGCCTAAAGACATTTCGCTGACTGAGATCGAAGCGGAATTAGGGCAAATTTGGCAAAGTTATGGAATGGCAGATGAAGATGGTTCTTTACCTGCTGCAACGCGCGCGACAACTTTTACTTTAGTTGTTTACGAACCAGAAGAAACGCAGCAACTTTTAGCAGCGTTAGGATTTTATAGTGGTCCAATCGATGGAATTTTAGGACCGCAAACTGAAGTCGCACTGCGTGAAGCTCAAAAAGCTTATAAAATTCCAGTTACCGGAACAGCAACACCTGATACACTCACAGTATTGCGAGGAGAAGTAACTAAAGGTCGAGCTTCGGGAAAAATTTCTGAGGCAGTTCCATCTACAGCAGATTCAAAAAGTCCTCGTATCGCTGATGAAATTGCACTTCGTAATCCCTGCCGTATCGTAACTCTTTCTCCAGTTGCAGGTGCCGATGAAGGTGTAAAAGCCCAAGTTGCTGCGTATTGCCCTATCCAAAAACAGTCATCAGGTACGCTTGTATGTTGCGAATACCTAACTTTAACTGGTACGGCAACTGCACTCGAACGTATTGGTGGGATGATACCCGCGTTACTAATTGGTGGTTTGCCTAAATTCCTATGGTGGAAAGCAACACCCGACCCAAATAACCCATTATTTAAACGCTTGTCAGCTGTTTGTAATAATGTAATTGTTGACTCATGTAATTTCAACGAGCCTGAAAAAGATTTACTCAACTTACAAGAGTTAGTCGAAAACGGCGTACCACTTGCAGACCTAAACTGGCGCCGAATTTCTGGATGGCAGGAATTAGCAGCACAAGCATATGACGCACCGAACCGTCGTGCAGCGCTGGGTGAAATTGACCGTGTAAATATTGATTACGAAAAAGGTAGTCCGGTACAAGCACTATTATTTATCGGTTGGTTTGCTAGTCGCTTAGGTTGGAAACCAGTTGGTTATCAGCAAGAAAAAGGCGATTACGATATTACCAAAATTAAGTTTCTTTCCAACGACCAACGACCAATCGAAGCTGAGTTAGCTGGTGTTCCAATGGGAGAAGGTGGTCAAATTCCAGGTGACTTAATTGCACTGCGATTAAGCTCAACCAATATTAACGCTGATTGTGGCACTTTGATTTGCTCCGAAACAGGTGGCTGTATGCGGATGGAAACTCAAGGTGGCGCCCAGTCTACAGGTTTATTCCAGCAAGTTACCTCACTTTCTGAACAAAAAGCAGAAGTCCTATTAAGTCAACAAGTACAACGCTGGGGTCATGAAGCACTTTTAGAAGAAAGTCTCGCAATGACAGCACAAATTTTAAAATTCGGATTCAGCACGGAAGAATAAAAGTGAGGAGTTAGTCGGGGCGGGTTTAGTTATATCCTGGTAAATAATCGCAAATTTACGTGAACCCGCCCGTACAGGAGTTAGGCATTAGGATAATAAGCTTATATATCTGGTAATATTCTAAACTCATAACTGTACAGACGCGATTAATCGCGTCTCTACTCCTAACTCCTAACTATTCTTATGTCTTTAATTATTGCTGGAGAACGAAGTGGGGTGGGCAAGACTACAGTCACGCTCGCCCTACTTGCTTATTTATGTAAAAATAATTACCAAGTACAATCATTTAAAGTTGGTCCAGATTATATAGACCCTATGTTTCACCGTTATATAACTGGTAGAGCATGTCGTAATTTAGACCCTGTATTAACTTCAGAAGCATACGTAAAAGAATGTTTTCGCCATCATCGCGATGGCGCCGATTTTTCCCTTGTTGAAGGGGTAATGGGATTATTTGATGGTATAGGAAAGGAAACTATTCCCTTTGCTAGTACAGCACATATATCTAAGTTATTAAATATACCTGTAATTTTAGTAGTTGATTGTAGTCGCTTATCAGGGTCGGTCGCGGCAATTGTACATGGTTATTGCACGCTTGACCCAAATATTAATATAGTGGGTGTGGTTCTCAACCGCGTTGGAAGTGACCGTCATTTAGATTTACTGAATAATGCACTGGCACCTCTACAAATAAAAGTCTTAGGTGTATTACGACGCGAAGATAATATATCAATTCCCGACCGTCATTTAGGTTTAGTCCCGACTTCTGAGTTACCAGAGCTTGATGCTATTATCTCCAAACTCGCTGCTTTAGGCGCCAGTTGTTTTGACTGGGAAGCGTTACTACCATTGTTGGAGGGAGGGGGAAGGGAGAAAGAGAAAGGGGGAAAGAGCTTATACTCGGTTAAGATTGCTGTAGCGTTAGATAATGCTTTTAATTTTTACTATCAAGATAATTTAGACTTACTAGAAGAATTAGGCGCCGAGTTGATTTTTTGGAGTCCATTAAACGATGATTTACCTCAAGGTGTGCAGGGAATGTATTTTGGTGGTGGATTTCCAGAAATGTTTGCTCTTAAGTTATCTAATAATATAGGCGCCCTTAATAACGTTAAAGCTGCAATATTAGCAGGAATGCCCACCATTGCTGAGTGTGGTGGTTTGATGTACTTGTGTGACAAAATTATTGACTTTGAAAATAACGCTTGGTCAATGGTAGGAGTGTTACCGACTCAAGCAGTAATGGATAAACGCTTAACGTTAGGTTATCGACGCGCGGTTACATTACAGAATAATTTTCTTCTTGATGCAGGTAAGGTTATATACGGACATGAATTTCACCGTTCGCGCTTACTATCTAACTTGAAGGCGCCTGTTTTTGAGACTTATCGCGTTGACTCAGGAGAATCTACAGGTGATGAAGGTTGGAGTACACAATTTAATCTTCATGCTTCCTATATTCACCAGCACTGGGGAAATTCAAAAGAAATACCGCAGCGATTTTTAAAACATTGTGTTGACTTTGTTTAAGTATCATAGCACTCGAAAAATGTGAATATATTTTTATGAATTTTTAGTTAGATATTTATAATTATAAAATTCCAACTAAAATTATAAACTTTCTAAACTTTCTAAACTTTCTGACTTTTCTAAACTTTCTGACTTTTCTAAACTAAATTCGCGCATACCTAGATTCCCGACTTTTTTAAGAGGTCGGGAATCTTATTTTAATTCGTCAGAATATTATGCGGAAAAGCGCCAAAGCCTTCGTATAAATCAAAGGTAAGCAACTACCAGTTAGCGTTTATTTAGTCACTTAAATAACTCAAAGCAGGAAATACAAAATGAAGAGAAGCTATAGTGTACCTAAACTTTATAGACATGGAAATATTACCGAGATTATACAACTTGCTGGTGGAGGTACATGGAATGATGACCTTTTAGTAAACGGTTTACCAACTGAAACTAAGGACAGAGGTTATTTTGATCTGTGCCAAGGTACCAGTCCTAGAGCTAATACTGCTGTTAATTGCATCAAATAAATCTAGTAGTATTACCAAAAGCTGACGCCTTAAACAATTTGAATAAATAACAGGCTTTTGAACTTTGTGAAAAGTGAATTAATAGATACTTGCGTAGGTTATCTAAATGCAAACATTATCATTGAGTTGCCCTAGCCTTACCAAAAAAGATTGGGTATCTTTGTTTATTTAACAAATTAGTAAGTTGTTTGTAAACTGCTATTGCTTTTAATTAAGAAGGAAAGAGATAAAACATATCTTTCCTTCTGCATCCAATTGCCTAGTCGCTTAATTGACAAACTATTAATTTGTTTTTGTCTATTTTTATCAGGTTTGAAGTAGGTGCAAGCATTTACCTAAACCTTAATTCTTGAACATGATGCTTAATATGGTCTTCGATAAAGCTAGATATAAAGTAATAGCTATGGTCATAGTCATCTTGATAACGTAACGTTAAAGGCTGATTAATTTCTTTACAAGCTTGCTCAAATAACTCTGGTTTCAACTGTTCTTGTATAAACTTATCATTTGTACCTTGGTCAATAAGAATATTACCGTGGTATTTATATTGTTTAACTAGTTCACTCGCATCATAATAGCGCCAATTTTCTTTATCTTCACCTAAATAACCAGTAAACGCTTTGATTCCCCAAGGACATTGAATAGGCGCCACAATTGGTGCAAATGCTGATACTGACTTAAATTTTTGTGGATTTCGCAAAGCACACACCAATGCCCCATGTCCACCCATTGAGTGCCCAAATATACCTTGCTTATTTATATCAACAGAAAAATTAGCAGCAATTAAACTAGGTAGTTCTTCAACTATATAACTATACATTTTATAATGCTTTGCCCAAGGTTCTTGTGTCGCATCCACATAAAACCCGGCGCCAGTCCCAAAGTCCCAGTCCTGTACCTCACCTTGAATACCCGTATTTCTAGGACTGGTATCAGGCGCCACTAATATCAACCCATATTCAGCCGCATATTTCTGCGCGTTGGCTTTGACCATGAAATTCTCTTCCGTACAAGTTAAGCCAGACAGAAAGTACAAAACGGGAAGAAGTTGGTTTTGAGCTTGCTGCGGTTGATAAACAGCAAAACGCATTTCAATGTTGCAGGTAGTTGAAGCGTGCGAGTAAAAGCTGAGTTTGCCACCAAATGATTTATACTCGCTTGTCAAATTAAGGGACATAACCTCTTCCTTTGTGTTCTTTGTGCCCTTTGTGGTTTTTTACCACAGAGACACAGAGTACACAGAGAATATAAAAGCTCTCTTCTGTGTGCCCTAGAAGTCTCTGTGGTGAATATAATGCACAGGCGCCGAATGCCTATGCTACGCCAGCAAATAATTCTCCAAAAGGTTTAGGCGCCGCTTCGGGTTTTGCGACTATTTCGACTATTTTGTTGCGCGCGCTGGGTTCTGTCAAAGCTTCAACACAAACAATAGCCACTTTTTGTCTAGGAATGCTACCCTCAGATAATGTGTCAGCACTTTGCATGATAACTGCATCCGAGTTGTCTTCATTCTTTAACCCACCCGGACGCACTATCGTGTAAGTCAAACCACTTTTTTGTAAATATTCTTCAGCTTGCTTCTTCCATACCAAAATTAGCCAAAACAAATTTAGCGGGTGGAAAAATTGTGAAGTACACAGCGAAGTCACTAAAACAAAATGCTCAATTTCTTTTCCTTTTGCTGCATCAATTAAGTTTTTTGTGCCTTCAAGGTCTACTTTATATGGGCCTGTTGGGTCTAAACTTGGTTTGGCGCCTGTAGCACAAAGAACTACAGTACTATCACCTAATGCAGTTGCGAGAGTGGCTGCTTCAAGAACATCACCCTGTACCAACTCTACATTAGGAGGAAGAATACTTCTGGCTTTGTCGATATCACGGACTAAGGCACGAACGGGAATATTGCGCGCGACTAGTTCAGTAACTATGCGACGACCTGTTTCTCCTGTTGCACCTGCTACAAAAGCTTTCATGATAAACGCTATCCTGGGAAACTAGTGTGTGTTCGATTGAGTTTGTTTATTAAAAAGATTAAATGAAATTTGTTACGAATTTTTAAGGTTTTGGTAAAAATAGAAGGTTAGTACGAAACGTTGTCTCACATCTGGGAATGATTAATAAAGGGCAAGTAAAATATACTGGAGGGCACTTATGCTATCGAAAGACCAAGAGTACCAAGCACTTGAGACTACGGAGACAATGTTGTCTGTAACATCAGGTACCGTCAATTCCGAAGATGTCATTCATGACAATGGTGCCAAGAAACCGACAATATTTTACTGCAATTACAGCGACTGTATGGAGATGTATGCTCCATCTCATATTGTCGCTCAATATTTAGACGCTCATCCCGAATGGTTTGCACGTTGTGCGGAACCAATGAAGGTTCAGCCATTAGAGCAAAACGGTTATGCTTTGGTAATTGGTCGCTTTGGCGCCTTCAATTATGAAGTCGAACCAAAAATCGGTTTAGAACTCTTACCACCCGACTCGGAAGGTGTTTATCGAATTCGGACTATCCCAATTCCCGATTACATCGCACCTGGATATGATGTAGATTATCGTGCTAGCTTGCAGTTAGTCGAGAGTCGTGCGGAAGATTTTTCTCGTTCCATCGAAATGACGCGCGTCGAGTGGGAATTATATTTAGCTGTTGATATTCATTTTCCTAAATTTATTCAGCGTTTACCTCAGTCGTTAATTCAAACCACGGGGGACCGCTTACTCAACCAAATTGTCCGTCAAGTCTCACGTCGATTGACTCGCAAAGTTCAAGACGATTTTCATCACTCTATAGGTGTATCTTTTCCAAAAAAGCATTAATGTTTAACCGCAAATCGTTAATGGTTGATGCAAGATAGTCTTGCATCGACCATTAATAACTAAGCCTGACTCAATATCTTTTGAACAATTTGCACACCACTAATAGCCTGGTAAGTAAACAAGCCCAATATAGTGAAATTGATTAAAATATGCGTCATACGTGCCCAATTGGCGCCTTTTTGCATAAAAGGAGAAAGCGATGCAGAAAAAGCAATTAGAACTGTCATTCCAAGTCCGATAAGCAAGTGCGGCCCAACAAATAACTTACCGTTATTAATATAAGTGACAGCCATCGCCGCTACAGAACCTGCCACCATCAACCCTAATATCAGGGAACCAATTTGAAAGTGTCTGACGTTGTAACGTCCTTTAATTAGTTCTTTCTTTTCTTCACCTTGCGCGTTACGGGTACGTTGTACTTGTAAACCTAGATACGCTGCATAAAGTGATGCTAACAATAACCCCCACATCAGCACTGGGTGAACGAAATTTAACCCGTACTTAACCGATGGAGATAGTTCCATTGCCGTGTTCTCCCCAAATTCTTAAATCTTCATAAAAGTTAGCATAACTTTTTTTTACAATATGCGAGGTCTTTTTTTAATCCTGACTAGTTATTATTTCATCAGGTGGTTGAACTTCGTTGACAAGTGGGTTAAGAACAACATCACTGGCGCCAGCATCAGGTTTACCAGCGCGTAACGTTGGTTTACGCTGGTTACGTCGTGCGACTTGTCGATAACCTGCACGTTCTGCTTTTTGATGTTCGTATTCGATCAACCTACCGTCAACACTAGATGCCTCATTAAGTGTTAAAAAGTTTTAACTTCCGGAAAAAAGTACAAGAACCTGATAGACTAAATTTATAGTCAATCAGGTTTATATGGTTCGATATGTCACCCCACGCGAGGCAATGCAAATCCTCCAAGTCTCAGAAAAAACACTCCGAGACTGGGACAAGTCCGGAAAAATACGTGCAATTAGAACTCCCTCTAATCACAGAAGATACGATATCGACAGCGTTCTTGACCCAAAAGCACTTAAAAAACGAACAACCTATCTCTATTGCAGAGTCAGTTCCCATAAACAACGAGACGACCTTAATCGACAAGCAGATTATCTCCAGTCCTTGTTCCCAGGAGGATGTGTCATCAAAGAAATCGGAAGTGGACTCAACTACAATAGAATTGGTTTACAAACCCTTCTGGGACAAATACTGTCTGGAGATGTCGAACAAGTTGTATGCAGTTATAAGGACAGACTCGCAAGATTCGGAATCGAAATCATCGACTACATCTGTCGAGAAAACGATACAAAACTCGTGGTTCTCAATCGGATTGATTTGTCTCCTGAGCGAGAATTCGTCGAGGACATTTTGGCAATTATCCACGTCTTCAGTTCTAAATTATACGGACTTAGAAAATATAAACAAAAAATCAAAGAAGATAAGGATTTACCCGGAAACGAACCTCAAACTAGTTTATAGAAAATGGCTTGCGGCATGTCGCTGGTGTTATAACCAAGCTATTGCTTATCTACGTGACTGTTTTATAAAAGGAGAAAAACAACCATCAAAGTACGATTTACGGAATATTATTTTAAAATCTTGTCCTGATTGGGTTGAAGAGTGTCCTTATTCTCCGCGCGAAGAAGCAATTTTTGATGCCAAAACAGCATTTTCTAAAACGGCTTCAAAAAATAAATCAAATCCTTCCTTTAAATCATGTCGTGAACCAGTAAAAAGCCTTAAAATAGGTGCGAAGTACTGGGGTGCTTTTCCCAACGGAAAGCGAGACAACCAGATAGTTGCTGGTTTTACTCATTATCCGACAATCAAAGCATCGATAAATGGTAAAACGGTTCGTATCAGAGACTTACAGATTAATCCTGCGGAACCTTTATGTGGAGAAATGCCATCAGAATTTACTATCTTGGTTGATAAAGGAAGATGGTTTATTTGCTTTACAGTGCCGTTTGAAGTATCTGTGAACAATAACAAAAACTTTATCAGTTTAGACCCAGGTGTTAGAACTTTCCTTACAGGATTTGATGGAGAAAATATTTTAGAAATTGGTAATAGTTCAATATCGAAAATAGTAATTCTCTGTCAACGTTTAGATAAGTTACAATCTCTAATTGCTCAGTCGTCTGGTAGAAGTAATAAGCGGTTACGCTGGAAATTGAGGAAACAATCTGAAGCTCTAAGAACTCGGATAAGGAATCTCACTAACGAAGTTCATAATAAAGCTTCTGTTGTCTTAACTAAAAACTATAAACATATTTTTCTTCCCACGTTTGAGACTTCCAAAATGGTTGTGAAGAAGAAAAGAAAAATCACTTCTAAAACAGCCAGAAACATGCTTAGTTGGTCACATTATAGGTTCAAACAAACTCTTAAGTTTCACGCACTCAAACGAGGTTGCGTTATACATGATGTAACTGAAGAGTATACTTCAAAAACTTGTTCTAAGTGTGGTCACGTACATGAAAAACTGGGAGGAAATAAAAAGTTTAAATGTCCTGGTTGTGGACACTCCTTACCTAGAGATTGGAATGGTGCAATTAACATTTTTATTAAGTCTTTAAATGACTTAACAAATGCTTCGACTTCGGTTGAGGCTGGGGAGGATGTACCCCAATACACAGTAGAAATTAGTACTTGTTGCTAGTTTTTACCGGGTTAAATGACATCCGTAATGCTCGTGTTTACTCAAATTCATCGACAGAAAAATATGCTCGCGCGTATTACCAAAACCTTTACGGTTAAAGAACTTAAGCGCTGGGACATTCGCCGGGTCAGTATCAACTAACATAAAGCGGGCGCCATCTTCAATCATCCGCGAAATTACTTTATCAACCAACTTATCGGCAACACCGCGACGCTGAAACTGTGGATTAACTCCTAACCAAAGAATATAACCATATGTCCATGTTGATTTAGTGATAATCGTTCCCAAAATAAATCCAGCAAGTTCACCATCAATTTCAGCGACTAAACAATACTCCGGGTCAGTGTTGTAAAGCCCAATAACTTCCCATTCGTCCCAAGTACGGTATAAATACGGATACAAATCACTAGTAAATAATTCCTCTCCCAAATGATAAATAGCTGCAATATCATCAATTCCCAACTCGCGAACAAAAACCGTATCGTTGTTATCAAATTGCATAATAAATATTTATAATCTCAGCCCTCAGCACTCAGCACTCAGCACTCAGCCCTCAGCCCTCAGCACTCAGCACTCAGCACTTTCAACTTTCAAAGAATTACTTCTTCAATCGTAACTAAGTCAAGCAAAGAACTGTCTATATTTAAAGAACTTGTATTAATAGATTTGTTATTGGTAGCGTAAGTTCTATTGCATCGTGCTGCAAATTGACATTTTTCGCATATTCTGCTGCCTTCGGGTACTTGGGGAAAGTCTTTGCCTTTGTAATATTCAGAAATATATTGTGTTAACTGAGTAAGTAACTGATTTAATTTATGTTTCGTTTGCTCGTGAGTAGCGCGACTATATTTAAATTTTAGACTTTGTGGTTTATCTTCGGGCTGGACAAACCAATAGGTCATGGAAATATTTTCTGGAATATACACGCTTGTTTCTGCTAAAACAAATAAATAAAGCCGTGTTTGCCAGTTTTGCTCTAAAAACTTCTGATTTTGTGGTTTTGGGTAAGTTTTCCAGTCAAGGATTTGCGCTTGGACGTTATCGGCAATTAACAAATCGTAAATAGTTACGAGTAAATAATCTTGAAGCTGTACAGTGCGGTAGTGTTCGCTTTCGTGAAATGTGTCACTATTAGTTTTTTCTTTTGTTTTTTCTAATATATCTAATATTTCAGGCGCCGCGTTCTTAAGTCCATCTATCCAACCGCGTAACTTAGCGTCAGTTTCCAAAAAGTTATCGATAGATAAACCCATCGCGCGCTGTTGCATGAGCAAGTGGAAACGACTTCCCAACATCAGCTTTTCATCATGGTCTGGGTCTGTTGGGGAGTAAAGTTGTTCTAAATAGGTGTGCTGAAACAGTCGTGGACACTTTTGTAACGTATTAAGCTGTCCAAAGGAAAGTCGCATTAGATGCGTTTCATCAAAAAACATAAGTACGCATTAAAGTAAATGCTGGTTATGTTAATGATAGTTTATCTCCTCACACTATAGAAGCCGACTTGCTTTTTGCTTATTACGCATTAGATATTTACTGTTGAGGTTTTGGAGGAAATTTAGGTAATTGTACAGACGACATCGATTTACGTCCTTTAGGTGGGCGCCTAGGGTAAACTACAGGCGAAGGAGAATTTGCATCATCAATATTGTGTGAAGGATGATGTGGAGATTCTGTTGCAGGTAAATCTAAGTGTGTAAGCTGCGACACTTCTGCCCAGTAATCTTCTACTTCTTCTTGAACACCCGTACTTGAGTTATTTTGTGAAGATACTTCAATAACTATTTCTGGAGTGATTGCAATATCACTACTTGTACTACTTTGCAAACCTTGCTGATTTGTATCGACTTCCGAGTAAACTTCGTTTGCTACTGTATCCCAAATATTTTCTGCCTCCTGGGGTACACTTTCTTTTTGGTTTGTATCTATTTCGATGCTTGCTCCCTTTGATGCTGGCACCGACTGTGATACAAAGTACATTTGAATTACACTCTCTATTTGCTCATCCAAGTTATCAGCTGAGTGTACTTCAGATACAGGTGGCGCCGAGTCAAATTCTGGTTGTGTTGGAATATCTACAGGTACATCAGTATCTTCGTCTACTTGTTCTATATTTTGTTCTGGAGAATCTTCGTCTGCTGACCAGGGTTTTATTGGCTGGGCATTTACAAACAATGACTTAAATTTCTTAATAGAAGGAGAATCGTTATCTGTAGTTTTACATGTTGGAGGGTTATTATTGCTTTCGGCGCCAGACATCGGGTCAAGGCATTTTTCAAGCGCTGCCTTAAATTGCAATGTCTGACGCTGCTGCCGCATTAACCTTGTCCGTAACTCTCGACATGCAGTTTCTGACTGTATTAGCTGCTGTGACTGCGAACTATAATTAGTTTGTAGTAAAGCGCATTCTCTTTCTAACTGTGCCAGACGCTGTTGGTTGAATTCTAACTGAGCCTTATATGTCTCAACTAAAGTTTCTTGGCGTTGAACGTTTTGTAAAGAATTATCTAATTGCTGATAAAGTGACTTTACTTGCTCTTGAGTTGCACAAAGTTCCTGCGTTTGCTGTTTAAGCATCGCTTCTGTGACGCTGTAACGCTTTTGTTGAAATTGCACAGCTTTTTCTGACTCTGCCAAGCGAGATGTTAATTCTTCAACCCGACTATATAATTCATTGTTAGCGGCACGTAGTTCGTGGTTTAATGCGAGAAGAAGCTGAAACTCGGCATCTATCGCCGCTAACTTCGCACTATCTGGTTCAGCTACCCAATCTTTATGTTGTGTATTGTGATCATCTTCTGATACTGATGTATCTGTAATAATTTCACTTTCCCACTGCTCTTGATTTAAAGTGAAAACTTGCGGCTCTGAATCACTAGCATTGCTGCCCTCTTCACTTGACATAGATACAGGTGGCAATATTTGATTTGTTGATGGATTTGCTGAATTATGGGGCAAAACGGAGTAAAACGGGCAGTCAACAGGCTCTGCCATCCGTGCAGTCTCAGATAATGACGGTTGTTTGGAAGCCCCATTATCTGGGGTGTCAGTTTCTTTCATAACTCTTCACCCTTGGCTAGAAAGCCAAAAACATGCTTCGGCGTTAAATGCGCTCTGACAAATCGAGATACTAATTACCATAGTGCTGTTTTATAAAATTTTACCTAGAACACCACGAAAGTGGCCTAGTAACTCATAAATCTATCGATAGTATTTTTTAGCACTGTTTATATTAACAATGCTACTTATTAGATGTTGTCATTTTTGTTGCAACAAATCAAGTTAGAGTGAAAAGTGCTGAGTGCTGAGTGCTGAGTAGTACCCTTATTCCACTCAGCACTCAGAACTCAGCACTTTCTACTTAAGGAAGCCAACGTGGGTAAAATCCACCTAGCGGTAATTGTTCTGGTTTAACCTCAGCAGCATTCGATGTATCGGCAACGGGTAGTAAGGGCATTAGCCACAGACTACTACTTGAAATTGCTTCACCAGATGAGGTTTTTAAACTGCTACTAGCTGGAACACTTGGGTCTTGGCTTACAACTTGGTCGAACAGCAAGCCCAAACCATCGGGCGCCAAACTCATTTGCACGTTACGCTGACCTGCTGGTAGTACTAGTAGTGGCTTTTGCTGTCCTGTCTTTAAATTAATTGCTATTAAGTAAGGCTGTTCTAAAAATTGGTCGCCAGGTAATAATTGAGTAATTAGACAGTAAAGGTTGGGAGAAGCTGCGTCAAATTGGCAACTCAGTATTGAACCCGGTGTTTTTACCAGTTCTTTATTTACACCTTGGTTTGTGACTAGGAATAACGAGCGAGTCGGGTTTCTAAAGTCACTATTAAACTTAACCATTGCAGCTTGGGTTCCGTCTTTTGAAAACGCTTGTACTAATCCAAACTGGGGTAAAAAGTCAAGTGGCTTGCTGCCATCTTTTTGTATTGGTAAAATCGCTGCACCTTGTCCTTGGGCAACAGCTACCCCTTTACTATCGGGGGTAATTAAAAAGTCTCCACTCGGTTGACTCTCTAAGCGAGTTAGTTTATTTTCTCCGGAAGAATCTTTACGCGCGGGCATAAACCATAACCCAAAGTCACCAGGACTATCTTTTTTGCCACGCTGAATAACAATAGTTTTGCCATCGGGTGATAAATCGAATTTCAGATTTTGAAACCCATCATTATCTAGAACCAAGTCAACTTTACTAGCTGGTTGCGCTTCAATACCTGGTGAGGTGGGAAAACCAGTGGTGACGGTATATATTTTGCCGGAGAGTAAATCTTGGTTTGTTTTCGCGCGTGCAGAGAATAATACTTTATCTGCTTCTGGATAGGGTTCAAAGTCCATGACCGCAAGGTCTTTAGGAGTAAGGACTATTTTTTGGTTTTGAGTTAAGTTATAAAGTACTAACCTTCCCTGTTCTTCTCCAGTTGCACCAATATAAATGATGGCACGGTCGCGCGTGCGGAAGGTGCCTGAAAAAGGTTGAACAGTTAGCTTTTTACCCTGCTTGGCAGCAAACTTATCGACTGCTCCCTGTAGTTGAACTTTGTAAGGTGTACCATAAGGTGCCGGAGTTAAGAGTGTATACACCATCCGTCGTCCTGCCCAGCTATACTTACCAGCTAATGGAGGGTCAATTTTTAAATTACTTTCAACGCTTTTAGCATCCATTGGACGGCTAAACGTCATACTAAAAGAAGTATCATCGGCGCCGATTTTTTGATTTTCCCAGCTAAAGTTTCTAACGCTTGCCCTAACAACATCGCCTTGTAGAAGTAGTATACCAATTAGTACAGATATTATAAATATCAGCGTAATAGAAATGCGGTCAATGGGTAATAGTGAGAGCTTCTTTCTAGCCATTTATTAAAATTCTAAGAACTGTAAGGATTTTTTGGTTGTGGTATTTCTTTAATAGATGTAGCTTCAATGGCAAGGTGACGTTTTCCACTAAAAGTTTCTGTAAACATTTTGCCTTCAACCTCAAACCATTTATCAGCAGGATATTTATCTCGACCTTCAGAAAATTTGACAGGTATTCCTATTGGATAAGCATCTGCAGCACAACAAGTAATTACAAATCGTGACAGCATCATAAAATCTTGACCGATATCCTTTGGATACATGGCAAAACCTTGAACTTTTGCTCTTTGCCCTGCATAAGCATCAGGTTCTGGATAAACGTTAAGCGTCCGTACCCACTCTACAAGTGTCCTTTCTTCTGGACGAACTGAAGCGCGGAAAGCTTGCGGTTGCGAACGTGTTGGTCCAAGTAATTCAGTAACACTTCTATCCATTGCGCTTTGACTAGCAAATACTTGAGGTGTAATAATAAAACCTAGAAGCGCTGTAATTATTAGTAATGAACTACTCCAACCTGGTGGAAAAACTGTTATGTGTTGGGCGCCTATAACTTCATTGTAGCGGCGCTTCTGTAATAACTCTTTAGCTTTTAAAAACGCAATTAATAATAATCCTATACTCGCAACAACTATTAACCAAAAATAATCAGGGTGTATTAAGATGTTGAGTTTACCAGTTTGCCAGTATTTCAACATTAAAACTCCCCAAGAACCAATCGCTATAACATCAAGCCAAGCTAGAAGCTTCGGAGAAATGGGTTTAGTAGTATTCGTTTTACTAGTCATAATGTCTACTGGTCATAATCTTTATTAAAAAACATGTAAATTCAAAAATAGCGTCATTAAAAATGTTAGTAGTCCCGCCAGTGTAAACAAATAAAATAATGCTCGTGGCTTGAAAATCGACAGCATTAGTCCAATCCCTTTAATGTCAACCATTGGTCCAAATACCAAAAATGCCAGTAATGAACCACTTGTGAACGCAGAAGCAAATGACAAAGCAAAAAATGAATCTACTGTAGAACAAATAGATACTACTACTGCTAGTACAAGCATTGCTAAGATTGAAGTAATAGTTCCTGCACCTAAACTCAGTATTATATCGCGCGGTGCAAGTACCTGAATTGCAGCAGCAACTGCACTACCAATTACCATAACTGCTCCCAACTCCCGCAGTTCTTGGATAATATTATCTACTACCAAGCGCAACTTATCGGACATTGGTTTTGATTGATTTGCGATTGCTACTTCTTCTGGGGTTGTGTCCATACGAGTCACTTGACTAGAAGAAGAACCACCTAAAATATAAGTGCCTGACTGTAACAAAGTCGAACTGTTTGTTTGTACTTTTGTATTTTGCCTGGAAGAACTGGGACGTTTTGACGATTTTTGTGCGGGTGGGTTGAATTTGAGATAGCGCGCGATAGTAGGTTGCACAAGTGGCGTTAAATCTTTTTGAAAGCTAAACGCCCAACCTACGATTGTCGCTATTACCAACGAAAATACTACGCGCAGTACTACAATTTCTGGCTGGTCGCGAAACGCTGTCCATGTTGACCAAATGACAATCGGGTTTATTGTTGGCGCCGCTAACAAAAACCCAATCGCAACAGATGTAGGAACTCCTTGCATCAACAAACGACGAGCCACCGGAACATTGCCACATTCACAGACAGGAAACAAAAAGCCTACTAAACTACCAACAAACGCACCCAGTAAAGGATTTCTTGGCATTCTTTCAACTAGCTTGCGCTCATCAACCATGAACAGCAGCACACTAGAGAATAAAACTCCAAGCAGCAAAAATGGTATTGCCTCGACTAATAAACTTAGAAATATCGTGAAACCGTTACTCAGTTGATTCATAGTGTGCGGCAGCTTCGCGGAGATTAACATTAATAGTTATGTTCCCGCATTGTATCGGAATGGGGATCAAAAACAAGTGCAAGTAATTAAATATAACTTAAACAGAGCTTGGCGTTGAGATGAATGTAGCGCTTGCTACATTCTCTACTTAATATTTGATTTTCGTTTTATACGTCATTCATCGATCAAGATGTAAATATTTATACTTTGATCTGCAAGGAATCATGAAATTTAGCAGCATAGTTTTTGTCTATAGTAATTATCGTTGTATACAATATTTATCTAAGCATGTTTAAACCTACAGTAAATTTGCTTATTAAAAAGAAAGCTTTACGTAATTTCCCTAACAATTTTACAAAGTCTTTAAAATAGAAATTGGGTACGTAGTTGTTGCTCTAGCCCTCTAAACAATTTAAATATTTTTTGCGCTCTCTGCGCTACTACTTACCTATTCCTTATTTTCCACATACCGATTCATAAAAAACTGAAATAGGCTGGTAGAGCTAGCAATTTAGAGTTAGCAATATTTTAACCAGTAAATTAATGAATAATCAGGGTTTAGAGTGCCACAAGAATTTTCCGAAATACCAGCACCAATTCTCATGGAATGCAGTAGAGGTGACCTCGGTCTAGAGTCTACGCTTCAAGAATTGTCATTGTACACATTCTCGGTTGAAACATCAATAACTGGCGCCTCGGTTGCTCAAGTGTTTGAGAAATATCCGCTCGTACCTGGGGTGATACTCACAGAAGACGGTAATTACATAGGAATGCTTTCCCGGCGCCAGTTATTAGAATTTTTAATTCGTCCGTTTGGTTCAGAACTGTTTTTCGAGCAGCCTCTAAGTATTCTCTACAGCTACGCCCGAAATTGTGTGTTACTTCTGCCTGAGACAACCTCAATTTTGACGGCAATGCAGCTAGCATTACGACGTTCTCCTGAATTAGTAAGCGAACCTATAGTTGTAAAGTCGTTAGAAGGCGCCTATAAGTTGCTTGATATATCCGAGTTAAATATTGCCAGTTGGCAAATTCGGGGTATAGAGACGCAAGTCAGGTATGAGCGTAGCCAAGCGCAAATAATTCAAAACGACAAAATGGCTTCTTTAGGGCGATTAGTCGATGGAGTAGCACATGAAATCCTTGATCCAGTAAATTTTATATGGGGCAACTTAACCCATGTTTCTAACTATAGCCAAGACTTATTAAAACTGATTGCTGCTTATAACCGAGAATTACCCAACCCCTCGGAACATATCGCTTATTTGATGGAAGATATAGAGTTTGATTTTTTAGAGCAAGATTTAAATAAATCGCTTACAAGTATCCGAACGGGGGCAGAGCGACTCAAAAAACTCGTTACCAGTTTACAAAACTTTTGTCACATTGATGCCGTTTACCCCAAGCCAGCGGATATACACACCTGTATTGAAAACGTTATTTTATTGATTAATAGCCAAGTCAAAGGCGAAATCGAAATAATTAGAAATTATGGGTCTTTACCACCTGTATATTGTTTCTTAGGGCAACTAAATCAAGTATTCATGAATATTTTGAGTCGGTCAGTAGATAGTTTGCTCGATGAAGCGATTCGACAGCAGTATAATCTTGATACCACCAGTGACGAAGAAAAGCCTCGAATTGAAATCACAACCGAGGTAATTTCTTTACCACCAACCACCAGTCATGCAGTTGACTCACGTTGGGTTTCAGTTCGCATCAAAGACAATAGTCAAGGAATATCCGAAGAAACCCAGCAGCAAATTATCGAATCATTTTCAGTCGAAAAGCGCGCGGACAAAGAAACAACCCTTGCCGCTAGCTACCGTATTATTACAGCAAGACACGGAGGAAAATTTAAAATACACTCTCAAGGAGGCGCCGGTACCGAATTTGAAATTCTATTACCCCTAGTCTAATCTTGTCTCTTGTGGAACAGGCATAGAAAGCCTGTTCTAACTATTTTCTATTAGTATGGTGGGCAATGCCCACCCTACTACTACTAACTATTTTCTATTATCTGTATCTGTTTTATTAACACATTCAACTCTTCCTGCTTAGTACTAATGTCTTGTTGCAAAGCATCGATTTGAAACACTGTACTTCGTAATCCAGCATCAGTAGCATAGACAATAAACAGCGTCGATGCTGAAATTAGTACACCTGTAAAAAATGCTATCAGTAAAATTGTATGTTTTGGACGCAGGGAAAATAGCGATAAGCGCTGTTTACGAACTCTTTTCTCGAATCTTTCACCAACACTCCCTATTATCCCGCCCGTAGCTAAAATGACCGCGACAAGGATATACACCGAATTCATTGCTTTTATTAAAATGCCTCTTACTCTAGCCTACTACTTTTAACAAGTAGCTGGAGGTGTATTTCCATTTTTGTAACATAATACTTTATGCTACAAATGTAGTTTGAGCATCTTGTTCTACTTCGTGGAAGTGCCTATAGTCAATGTAGCGATGACCTTCTTTTGTGTGATGGATAATATCAACGAAGCGGCTGTTACAGATAATATCGCGCGCTGAATAATTATGACGCGCGTGTAAAACTTGAGAAACTGTTTCATCAAGACCACTTAGAGACACAACAATTGTAGACCTCGTTTGCACGAGAGATTCTTGAGTAAAATTATACAGCGGACTCGATTTATTAACTTTGTGCATAATCGACCAAGTAAGCATGAAACTAGGCGAATGATTTCTAAGTAGTTCTAAATCGTAGATACGTCGTATAAATTTACCTTCCTGTGTAATTTCATCGCGCATCAGATATACTCGCATTTGAGCTTCAAGAATCTGGTTACGACGTTGATTTGCAGTACGAAATATCAGTGTTGGACAACCGTCATGCATTGTAACTACTGCAACACGGCTAAACATCACGCGCGCACTTGGTTGAGAGAAGCGAGCAAAAGCAAGTCCTGTTAATAAAGCGATTCCAACCAAACTTGCCATAGCTTCCACCATTACAACCATGTTAGCGTATGGTGTTTTAGGATACATGCTCCCATAACCAATGGTGGCAAGTGTTTGGACGCTAAAGAAAAATGCATCAAGAAAAGAACCAGTTGCCGCGTTTTCGAGACAGTCACCACCAGCTAGGTAAGCTAGCGCGAACAGTGAGTTTACTATTGCATAAAGTAATACAAATATGCTTAAAAAGCCTACCCAAGGAATAGTAAGCATTAAGTGGTAAGGGTCACGCCAATAAGAATACCAGGCGCCCGCACCAATAAAATGAAATTCCCCGTCGCGCACCTTGATAAACACGCGCGATGGCTGTAATCTTAAAAATCTTCCAAGTTGCAATCGCATGTTTATTCGTACCAAATATCGCAAAACTTGCTAACTACGAATATATCCTTAATTAAACAATAAAAAGTAAAAAAATGGGCAACCCATCAGGCGCCCATCTTTAATAATTTGTTTCATAACTTAATATACTCTTTACTTTCCACTGCTATTATTCTCACTGTTTCTAATGGAAGTACGCGAAAACCATTCTTGGTACTTTTGTTGAAGTTGTTCATTCTCAACAGCGATAGTGACTTGTATTCGTTGACAACCATGATTACGTTCCAGAGCAATAGCATTAAGTAATAAACTTGCAACTTTTGGTGAACTGAATTCTCCAGTAACAGTCAAGCTACCTTCAAAAGTAGTTGTTGGTAATTGTTTTGATGATTCAACTTGTGCTTTAACTGGTAATTCAACGTCTGATTCAACTTCTCCTACTTGTTCCCCTAAGTCAACATTCGCAAGTTCCTTGTGTTCAGGACTTACTTGTTCAACAATTAATCTCTCACGACGAACAGGAACTGTCACCATGCGAGTCTCAATTTCTTTACGAACAATTATTTCACCGATTTTACGCTTGCTGCGTTCAACAACTAACCGTTCTTCGAGTAACTTAATTATTTCTTCGCTTCGCAAGTTTGTTAGTTGTGTATCTAATTCTTGCTCCCCTGATGCTATATGAGAATCTACAGCGTGATTATCTTGATTATAATCGTATATAGAATCTTGCACGTTAGTATTTTCTTCCATTTCTCGTTCTAAATATTCTGGTAGGTCGTTGATTTTAGAATTATCTATAATCAAAAAAATCTTTTTAACCAATGGGTCGATTTTTTGAACAAGCTGCCCTTTCAACAAAAATAGCCTATTTCTACCTTGGTAATCATCATAGACAATAAAACTGATTTGCCGATTTGAATCAATGATTACATCTTTAATAGTACCTATTAGATTTGACTGCCTATCAATTACAGAAAAATTCCTAATCTTATTATTAAGATTAGTAAGTAAAGATAGAAGTTGTGCTATTTTTTCGTTGCTATTAATAGTACTAATTTTGTCGGAAGCAACTGTCATAATATCAATCCTTGTTAAAACTGTAAATGTAAAATTATTTTTTAAAAGTATATGTAAGGTGGGCAATGCCCACCCTACGCCGTATAAAATCGTGGGCAATACCTACGCTGTATAAAATGGTATGCAATACCTACGACGTATAAAATCGTGGGCAATACCTACGCCGTGTAAAATGGTGGGCAATGCTAACGCGGTATAAATTAACGTTGATCGATATCAAGACCAGGAGCATCTACATCCAATTCTTCACGACGAATTGTTTCTTGCGCTTCTACTGTTTCTTGGTCTACAACTTTACTAACGCGAACTTCTTCACGAACAACGGTTTCTTTACGGATATCAGGAGTTTCTTCGTAAATATCTACGTGAGCAACTTCTCCTTCCCTGAATGCGGTTGGGTCATTAGTTACAACTCTACCTGCATCAGTAGGAGTTACACGCTCAACAACTACTCTTTCTTTTTCAATTGGAACAGCAACACGCGCGGTTTCTGTCTCAACACGCTTACCAATTGCGACTTCACCTGATTTACGACGCTGCTTATTAGCAACTAAGCGTTCTTCGTACAACCGTAATGTTTGGTGGTCTTGCTCATTAGTGTCATACAACGCTGGCTCATTTTTGTATGTGTATGTATCGCGGTTATAGATTGGGGTGTCAGCAATATTACGTGACTCCGATGTGGTTGCTGGCACTGCTGCAACACCTGGAATATACGCTCCACCCATTGCTGCTGCGGAAGCATCAAGAGGCATTGACGCATCTAATGGTGCTGCTGCTTCAAGTGGTGTAGTATTTATTGTACCCGCATTATAAGTATTGCGGTCGCTAGTGGAATTGCGATAAACTCCACGAACATTCTCTTCATAATCATAATCGATAGCGAGATCATCGCTAAACTCTGGGAGTGCATCTGCTTGCTCACGAGTCATACCAACAGCATAAACGCGGTCAGAGGTGTGATCGATGCGCGAGCGACCAACTGGTAATAATACTTTCTTACCAAAAATCCAAAAGCCTAAATCTACAATGAAATAACGGAAACGACCTTCTTCGTCTACTAATGCATCGCTGATAGTACCGATTTTTTCATCGCTTGCTTCAGCATATACACTCAAACCTTTTATGTCATTTCCTTCAAAGGTTTGACGGTAATCTGGATCAAAATCTCCAAGTTTATGAAGTACCATATCATTTGCCCTCATGTGATTAAATATTCTCTTAATAGAAATAGTAAGAAAAAATCATATGTACTCCATCTTTCTGAGGGCTGAATTCAGGTAATAATCAGTTTTCTAAGGTTATATTTATTGTTAGACGAAAGATGTATTAGATATTTTAAGTTGATTTGGAAGCTAGAGGAATATTTGTTTTTAACATTACAAACAAGTGAACTAACGTTTAAAACGCTTAAAATGTTTCTGAGATTTAAAGCTAAGTAACATTCCCCATTGCCGATGACAACTTTTTTTAAACGAAGAAAAAGCACGATAACCCTTGCGGATAATATCAAGCAGAAAATAAGGTACTCGCAACCCAAGCGGACACAGTAAAGGACGGTAAAGCCAATAGTATGCTTTTTTAAAGTTTTCCCATTTCGAGCAAGTCTCTTGATGCAGGAAGTCTGAGATATCCACTACATAACCTCTACCCTCATACATCATCACATTACGCGCGTGAATATCGTGAGGATAAAGTCCACGACTAACAGCGTATTCCAAAGCTTCATCAACATCTTCTATAACTCGCTTCGGTATACCCATACCTCTTTGGATACAGTCGTATAAAGTAGTACCAGGCAAACGCTTTAAAACTAAAAAATTTGGTTTCGCGTAATAACACTGAGAAAAGGCTGGATGCTCTCCCAAACGACTATATACTTCTACCTCTTCCTCAAAACCCTGCCGTCCCGGTGCATAAATTTTGACTACTATATCTACGTACTCAGGATGATAAAATACTCCAGCATAATTACCTCTGCCCAAAAGGCGCCAGGGTTGAGGCAAATTATCAACTTCTACCGGGTCGTGAGGATGGATACTTTCTACCTTTACTTTGGGTAACAGGTGTTGATAGATTTCTTCAAGTAACCCATTCAAGTCAAACTTATGATTCATTTGAAAACTTCTCGATACTACTGCCACTAGTTTTACTACAACTTATAGTTCCCAAATTTCTAATAATTATTTCTGGCAACGGATGTAACGGATGCTCAGGAAGTATCAGATTAGACTATATCTTTAAAATCCCCCCCTAGCCCCCCTTGATAAGGGGGGAACAAGAAGGGTTAAAGCCCCCCTTGATAAGGCTACTGTGTACACACAAGTCTCTCAAAGTTATTTTTCTTCTCTTTCTTCTCTTCCTTTGTGCCCTTTGTGCCTTTGTGGTTCCTTAAAGAGATAAACCACATAATCCGGAGGATTTCCCGCAGGGTAGAACACAAAGAACACAAAGGGGGGAAAAAGGTGGTTATTTAAAGATGTGTGTACAAGCCCTGCCTTGATAAGGGGGGTTGGGGGAGCGATTCTAGTACAAAAACTATCCGTTACATCCGTTAAACATCCGTTGCCAGTTTATTGCGGTGATTTTGTGCCTGTACTAATAGTGAATCAGCGAAAGCGATAGCATCTTGGGCTGATTTACCTCCTGCTAGCTGTGCGAGTTCATCGCGACGTTTTGTTAAGTTGTCTAGCGTTACGACTCTGACTACTGTACGTTCATCCGCATGTCCGTTGTTTTCTTTTTTACGTGCTTGATTTATTACTTGCTTAGAAACGCGAAAATGTCTATCTGCCATTGCCGCTACGAGAGGTTGGTGAGTAACGCATAATACTTGCTGTTGATAGCTAATTTGGTGAAGTTTTTCGGCGATGCTTTGCGCGACTCTTCCCGATACTCCGACGTCAATTTCATCAAACACCATTGTGTCTGGCGCCTCAATTTGTGAGAAACAAGCTTTGAGTGCGAGTAAAAAGCGACTCATTTCACCACCTGAAGCGGTTTCTGACAAAGGTTGTAAAGGTTCACCTGGGTTAGGACTAAACATAAAAGTAATTTTATCGGCGCCTGTAGCGGTTGGAGCAGTTGGGCTAATATCAACTTTGAACTGCACTTTTTCCATTGCCAACGGTTTGAGTTCACGAATTAACTCAGCTTCTAACTTCTCACCAGCAGAGCGTCGTAATTGCGTTAACTTGCTACAAGCTTTGATTAATTTGTCTAAACAAGTTTTTTCTTGCTTTTCTAAACTCTCGATAGATTGTTCTGAATTGGTCAGCGCTGCTAACTCCGCTTGTGTACGGTTGTAATGAGCAATCGCATCCGCTAAAGTCGGGCCGTATTTACGAATGATTTGCTTGAGTTCGCGAATTCGTTCCTCGACTTCTTCTAAACGCTGTGGGTCAGCTTCAAGACTTTCACCATAAGCATTTATTTGTCGCGCGACCTCGCAAACTGCCGTTTGAGCATCACATATTAAATCTAATAACGGCTGTAGCTGAGAATCATACTCAACCATGTCCGTTAAGGCGCCTTCGCTATCACCGAGTAAATCTGTAACAGTATGCGCGTCACCATCATTTTGATATAAAGCTTGGTATATTTTATAACTCATTTGCTGCAAATCAACGACGTGGGTGAGACGCTCGCGTTCTTGTTGGAGTAGTTCGAGTTCGTCGGGGTCGTCTAGATTTGCGGCGCCGAGTTCAGTTGCTTGATAAGTTAATAAATCGAGTTGCTGTAAGCGTTCACGGTCGGATGTGCGACGCTGCTCTAAAGCTAAATGCGCTTGAGTATAAGCAGCATAAGCACTTGCAACAACATCACGGTGTTGGGGAAGTGTATTACCACCATAAACGTCCAACCAATCACGGACTTGAGAGGATTGTCCGACCAAGACACTTTGTCCTTGGGCAGTAATTTCCACCAACCTATCGCGTAACTCTGTCATTACTTGACGATTAACAAGTACACCATTTAAACGCGACCGACTGCGGACATTGCTAGTAGCAACAGAAATTTCGCGACTGACGATTAGTAAACTATCATCGATTAAATCAATTTCTTGTTCGCTTAACCAAGCAGCCAAAGCTGAGTCAGCAGAAAAAGTAGCTTCGACTAACGAGCGATTGGTACCAGTACGAATCACACGACTTGATACTTTGCCACCCAAAGCCGCATCAATAGCATCGAGTATAATCGACTTTCCCGCACCAGTCTCACCAGTTAGAACATTCAACCCAGTCCCAAATTCAAGTTCTAATTGGTCAATGAGGGCAAAATTTTCGATTCGCAGAACTCGCAACATCCAGGTCTAATCTCCGTGCTGTGCGTGAAAAGCGGGATACTATCAAATTACCCCGTCAAGTACGAGTTTACCAAACCTAATATCATTTTTCTTTAGTCGCAATAATCAGTGACAAAGCAGACGTTTAAGTACAAATTTTAGTACTCATCCCTATACCCGATGTTGTATCTCTAATGCCTCATTTATGCTTACTGTCGGTTCGCTAACATGATATTGGCGGTTTTTTGGGTACATCCCTTTTCCTTAAGCAAGTTAAGCTGAAATATAAAGGCGCCTTGCTGTAATTAATTTAATATTAATTTATTATTTGTTACAATACTTAACATAATTGCTGTGGTGGTAAGTTCATGAACGTGAATAAATTTTCTCCTTCCGAAGTGCTAGAAAAAGATAGTCACCCTTTATCGCTGACTGAGGTTCAACTTTTAGCTTTAAAAAGCGCACCAGGAGAGGTAGCAAAATTACCTTCCTCAGTAGTTAATTCTGTGAATGGCAGCAGTGATTTGCAGCTAAAATATGATGCTGATGCCATTGCGCTTTACTATCAGTCGCGTCCAGTAAGGGTACTGAAAAGAATATTCAAGGTATTGGTGCCGACCATCGCGTTTGCCTTTGGGATATGGTGGGACGGAAAACGAGGTGTCAAGGTCAAAAACGACATCAAGCGCGCGGTACAGTTTCGTAAACTGCTGACAAAACTTGGACCTGCGTACATAAAAATTGGACAAGCTTTATCAACACGTCCAGATTTGGTAGCCCCTGTATATTTAGAAGAACTAACGCAGCTACAAGATAAACTACCTGCGTTCCCAAATGAAATCGCATATCAATTTATAGAAGAAGAACTTGGGCACAAGCCACACGAAGTTTACGCAGAAATTTCGCCTCAACCTATAGCAGCAGCTTCGTTAGGACAGGTATACAAAGCAAAGCTGTACAGTGGTGAAGAAGTTGCCGTAAAAATTCAACGTCCTGACTTACGCGAAGCCATAACCATAGATTTATATTTACTTCGTAAACTTGCTGCATGGGCACAGCGGGCTGTAAAGCGGGTACGTAGCGACTTAGTGGGAATACTCGATGAATTAGGTGAACGTATCTTCGAGGAAATGGACTATATCAACGAAGGTGAAAACGCAGAGCGATTTTTTCAGCTTTACGGTCATATCAAAGATATTTATGTTCCCAAGATTTATTGGGAGTATACAAACCGTCGTGTTTTAACAATGGAATGGATATATGGTACAAAGCTAAACCAAACAGAGGAATTGCGCGCGCTAGGAATTGACGCTCGTTATTTAATCGAAGTTGGTGTACAGTGTTCGTTGCGGCAGTTACTCGAACATGGATTTTTCCACGCTGACCCTCACCCAGGTAACTTGCTCGCTACACCAGATGGAAAGCTTGCTTATTTAGACTTTGGGATGATGAGCGAAGTTCAACCAGCACAGCGTTATGGTTTAATCGAAGCAATTGTTCACGTAGTCAACCGAGATTTTGAAGCTTTAGCTCAAGATTACGTCAAACTAGATTTTCTAACTCCTGATACTGACCTAACACCAATAGTCCCAGCGTTTGCGAAAGTTTTTGCTGATGCCCAAGGCGCCAGCGTAGCTGATTTGAACATCAAGAGTATAACTGACGACTTGTCAGAATTGATGTACGAGTATCCCTTCCGTGTACCGCCTTATTACGCGCTCATTATTCGCTCATTGGTAACACTCGAAGGTATCGCTATTTACATTGACCCGAACTTTAAAGTATTAAGCGAAGCATATCCATATGTATCGAAGCGCTTATTAACTGATCCGGCGCCGCAATTAAGAAACTCATTGCGAGACTTATTATTTAAAGATGGTCGCTTCCGCTGGAACCGTTTGGAAAATTTGTTAAAGAACGCGCGTGGCAACCAAGACTACGACTTTAACTTAGTACTCAACCAAGCACTTGACTTTCTATCATCCGAACGTGGTCAGTATATTCGTGAGAAACTTGTTGACGAATTATTAAAAACTGCCGATGGGTTACGAAAAAACGCGCTGCACAACTTTACTTCTTTACTGCGTCAACAAGTCGGACTGACCGCAGTTACAGAGGCGCCTGCAGCGAACACTGACCAGCAGCAAACGTTGGAACATATCAAGAATATAGCCAAGATTTTACAGGAAACGCGCGGGTTTGATGCTAACCAACTGGCGCCGCAACTTGCCCAGATACTTGTTAACCCTGGTGTACAAAAATTAGGGCAGCAAATAACTGGTCAAATAGTGCAAAAAGCTGTCGCAAGAGTTGTCAGAGAATTGCTAGCAGCAACCGAGGTTCGCACCACCTCTGTATAATTTGTGGAATTGATTTGTGGAATTGATTTGTGGAATGGGCATCCTTGCCCGTTCCAAAATTTGTAGGTTGGTGTCGAGGAACAAGACCCAACATTTTTTATTTAATTACCACAGAGACACAGGGTACACAGAGGAAGAGTTGAGAAAATAACCGCAAAGAACGCTGCATGACGCAGAGGCAATTTTTTTATCTATATGGGAATAATCGGTATATGTAGTACTTGTAATTCCGTAACCATGAGTCAAAGCTTAGAAGAAGCATTAGATGAAACTACACCTGGTGAACGTTTACGAGAATTAGCCGCAAGTAGCCAGGTAAAAATACGCATTGCTGTTGCTAAAAATCCTAATACTCCAACTGATATACTAATAAAGTTATTTTCTGAGGCGCCGCTGGATGTATTAAATAATCCAGTTATATCGCTGTTACTACTGGAAAACCCATGTTTATTTGAAGAAATGTGTCAATCAAATAAGCTTATCTTTGAACAATTTGAGCTACCAAAATTTTTTCTAAACTGGGCACTTAATTGTTCCAAAGGTCAAATAAGAGCTTATTTAGCAAGAAGTTCAAAAATCCCTTTGAGTTTTTTCGTAAAGCTAGCTGAAGATAAAGAGCCAAGAGTACGTTGTGCCGTGGCAAACAATCCTTGTACTCCAGTTCATATTCTGAATAAACTATCTCAGGATGACTATTTAAGTGTGCGTTATGAAGTTGCTAGAAACCCAAATACCCCAAACAATATACTAGAAAATTTTGCTTTAAAGGGTGGTGAAGAAATTTCTTGTATCGCTTTACGTAATCCAAATACACCCGCTCACGTTTTGAAAAAATTATCTAATAATAAATATAAAGTTAGACGCGCGGCAATTGCAGCTAATCCTAATACTCCAATAGATGTAATGGAAAAACTAGCTCATGATAAAGCAAGTATAGTACGCTACGATTTAGCGATGAATAAGAATGCGCCAATCAAGATTTTAGATTTTTTAGCAAAAGATAAAGACAGTGATATACGTTATTGGGTTGCTACTAATAAGAAAAGTTCAGAAAGTACTTTAAAACAACTTGCACAAGATAAATTTGATGATGTTCGCCGTGCGGTTGCAGAAAATAAAAATATACAAAAAGATGTGTTAGCGCAATTAGTCTATGATCAAAGCGAAGAAGTTAGTTTGGCTGCGGTGAAGGCTCTCTATCCTTATAAAAGTAATTAATGGTGCGTTACAGCTATTTTCAGTTTTAGTTTTGATTGATGACTTTTTATGGTGTAACACACCTTACATTGAAATGCCGCTTACTATAAGAATCGTAGGTTGGCTACCCCTACGGGGTAACCCAATGTGCCAAAAATTAAATTTGTTGGGTTCCGTTCCTCCAACGGCACTTTGCTCAAGCCGGGAAACCCGTCCATGCAAGTGCCTCCCCAACCTACGACTTTATTATTCGGTGTCTATGGTGCCGAATGGTTTAGCGTCTTTGGTGTTGAAGACTTGAACATTATCACCGCGACGAATTAATAATTTTTCCTGACGTGGAAATTCACCTATTTCGACATCAAGGTTTTCTCCTCCTGTTAGGTATACTAAGTTTTCGGTGCCTGTATTTCTAAGATGATGGGGAACGGAGGGAGTAGGGAAACCCATGAAGTCACCTGCACTAACTTCAAATTCTTCGCCGTCAATTTCTGCTGTTCCGCTACCTGATAAAATATAAATCCATTCTTCTTCGCGGTGGTGTGAATGATATGTAAAGGATTCTTTACCGGGAGGAACTACTGTAAAGTTTGCTCCTGTGCGTTTAAGACCAACTAGGCGCCCCATACGTGTCCAGGATATTTCTGAGTTAGAATTCCAGGGGTGGGAAAACGTTTGCATACTATCTGCAATTTCTTTAGCTCGTAGAAGAAAAGGATTTTTTTCTGTCATCTTAGTTACCTAGTATTGAATAGCACCACAAGCATAACTTCGCGCTTATTGAGTAAAATGTAAGACTACCCAGGTTGGTTTACTGCTTCATAATCAATACTATCAACGATGTCTAACTTTTCTATCGCGCGTATTTGAGATGGGGTTAAATTACCGTATACCGCAGGACTGGAGTTATCACCAGTTACATTAAATCCTAATTCTTCAATTTTGTTGATTGCTTCATTTACAACTTGTTCGTTTTCTATTTGCTGCTGTTGAATTTCTTTATCTGATGGAGTTGGCGCCTGAATACCCTTCACTTCTAGGCGTTTTAATCTTAATTTAATTACTACAGAGATTTGGGCGCTGGGTTTTGTATCTGTCAGTTTTGCAAATAAACTTTGCGATAGTTTTCCATATTTTGATACATAAGCGCTTCTGTCTTGTTGCGCTAATTTTTCTATATTCATTTCTTGTCCATTGGCATCGACCGCAATATCAAATATCTTGCCGTTACGTTTGTCAACAATGACAAATCCAAATCCACTTTTACCAATTGTACGAAAAGTTGGTTGGAAGGTATAGACAATTTCTAGTTTGTCAATAGGTGTATTAACTTTTTTAGATAACTTGCTGAGTGCTGCTTGCTGTATTGATGGTTTAATGTTATCCAAATCTGTTGCTTGCTGTGTTTGTTGTGCTAGTACGCGCGTGTTGAAGTGTGCGCTGGTCGATAAGATTAGTAATAATAAGCAAGCAGTTGATAGCTTATTTGAGTTCATTGAAGTAATACTGTATGTTGGGATTAGCTAGAGACGTTGAGCATAGTATCCTCTGTTCCCATGTTGAAATTATAAAGATTGCTTAAAGTTTATTGGTAAAATCCTGAAAATTAATTGTGGAAGTGAATAATTAAGTAGCGCAGGCGCCTGATCATCAGATATCTACAACGCAAATATTTATAAATAATTATTATACAAATGAAAAATATTGCAGATACTGCCTATCTGGTAGCAATGTATCGTGCTTTGGAAAGCGAACGTGCGGATGCTTTATTTCATGACCCTTACGCACGTTTACTTGCGGGGGGAAAAGGAGCTATGCTAGTTGAGGTGCTTGGAGAAAAGGAAAAAATCACCAATGCGATAGCACTTCGTACTCGTCTTATCGATGAACAAATTGAAAAGTTAGTCCAATCTAAAAAGATTGACACGGTATTAAACTTAGCAGCAGGACTAGATACTCGTCCTTATAGATTAAATCTTCCTGTGTCGCTTCGCTGGATTGAAGTTGATTTTGGAGAAATTTTAGCTGATAAAGAACAAAAACTTCAACATGCTAAACCTGTTTGTACTTTGGAGCGAATTAAGCTAGATATTACAGATTCTTCTTTAAGAAAGCGTTTCTTTGCTGATATTACAAAAAACTCTAGGCAAGCGCTTGTAATTACTGAAGGACTTCTTTCTTATTTGCCAGAACCACAAGTAGCATCTATTGCTGCTGATATTTATGAGCAATCAAAGTTGAACTGGTGGCTGTTTGAATTAGAATCAACTGATACTATGCAAAATTATGATAAAATCTACGCTCGAAGAATATTCGACCAATATTTTGCTAGTGGAAACAAAACTTTGTTATTTGCTCCTACTGAAGGAATAAGCTTTTTCCAGAGATACGGTTGGAGAGTCGCAGAATCACTATGTGTTTGGAAGGAACTACGGCGCCTCAAGCGACAGGTAAAATTAGCTTGGTTAGTAGAAAGATTAATGAAGCTCAATCAAGCGTACTGGGATCAGCAAAGTAGTGTAGTACTGCTTTGTAAGAGTTAATTATTTGATATCTCTTAGCAGTTTTCTTCAGGATGACTACCATTACTGCTGACGCTTTTTTCACGCTTTAAACTTTCTTCTAAAGCTTGAATTTGCTCGCGTCGTGCTTCTAGCTCTAACGAGCGACGTGCTAAATCTTGATTTTGTAAAGTTAAATTTTGGCGCCACTGTTCTGCACGTTCTTTTTCTTGTGTCAGAGAATCTGGGGTAATACCAATTGTAAGGTAAGTGTTTACTAACGATAGTACCCAGTTCGTAGCATCTTCGAGTCGTTCAATATCACCTGTGGGTGAAAGTTCAACTAAAACCAGTAGTTTTTCGGTCAGCGCACTGCTTTTACCCAAAAGAATAAATGCTTCTTCAGGAATAGTAGCCCACATATTCTCAGCTTCTTTACGCGCTAACAAACGTAACTGGTGCTGTTCGAGAAATTCGTTTTTATGTACTTGCGCTAGATACAACATAATGAATGAGTGATGAGTGCTGAGTGCTGAGTGCTGAGTAAGAAGTAAGGAGTGAGAAAACATACTCAGCACTCAGCACTTTCTACTCAGCACTTTTCAGCACTTTTATTGTGATAATTTTTGAATGCGGTCACGTAAGATTTGTGCTTGTTTTTCGGCTTCGACTAAGTTATCGCGTACACCTTGAACTACTTCAGGTGAAGCATTATTTACGAAACCTGGGTTATCTAGTCTAGCAGAAAGAGACTTGATATCGTTTTCGATTTTTTCAAGTTTTTTCTGTAGCTTGGCACAAAAAGCTGCAATGTCAACGACACCAGTTAGCGGCAAAATAACTTGTACTGTACCGATAACACCCGCAATGGCTTTATCTTCTTCGTTTGACTCGGATTGTACAGTCAGTTGCGGTATGATTTCAGGTGGTTTGGATGCAGTTTTAAGTAATTGCTGTCTTTTTTCATTGTTAAAAACATTGTTTGCCAAATACCAAACTGAGCAACCAAGACCGATTATCTCAAAAAAGTTACCCAGTAGAGGAGTGTGATTAATTGTATTAAAAACAGCAACACCTACTCTTACTAAGACTATTACACCAATAACCTTTAATAGCAGGCGCCAGCTAATTTGAGGAAGTTGGGATTTACTAGTAGTCTCTTGCTTTGTAGTTTTAACCTCACCACCACTAACACTTAAACTCTCAACCTTCGCCAAATCCTTTATATAAACTTCCCCAGAAGTTAGAATTTGTCGTTCCTTACTGCTGTCAGTTTGCAAATTAATTGCTACCTTAACCCCCGGTTTAACATCAGCTTCCGCGCGCAAGTTCCGAATAGTGCGGATAGTACCAAGCAACAAATCAAATTCTTCTTCCAACTCTACATTAATTTGACTTTGATCAACTTCTGGGTAACGCTGTAACGATAAACTTTGTTTAGAGTCGGCGCCTTGTTGAGTAAGCGTATGCCAAATTTCCTCAGTAATATGAGGCATATAAGGATGTAGCAACTTGAGAATGCCTTCTAAAACGTAAGCGAGTGTTTGCTGCGCGACCTTTCTCGAATCTTGGTCTGCATCACTTTGCAGTCGAGATTTTACAAGTTCTATATACTGGTCGCAAAAATCACCCCAAATAAACTCATAAAGCCCCTTTGCAGCTTCACCCAAACCATAATTACTGATGTAATTATTAGTTTCTTTAATAACTTGGTTATACCGTGAAAGTATCCACTTATCGCTAAGTTCAGTTGGTTGTGGAACTCCTAACTGTAAAGGAGTTTGTTCATCCAGGTTCATCATTACAAACCGCGAAGCATTCCACAACTTGTTGGCAAAATTGCGCGAAGCTTCAAACGACTGCGACTCATTTTTCTTACGGTCGTAGTCTAAACGAATATCTTGTCCGGCGCCTGCAACTTCTTTAATTAATGTATATCGCAGTGCATCAGTACCATATTTGTCGATAAGTAGCAGTGGGTCAATACCATTTCCCGCTGACTTGGACATCTTCTTGCCCTTCTCATCGAGAACTAACCCGTGAATATAAACATCTTGAAACGGCATTTGCCCAGTAAAATGCCCAGCCATCATTGTCATTCTAGCTACCCAGAAAAATATGATGTCAAAGCCAGTAACCAAGACACTAGTAGGATAATACTTTTCTAAATCAGGAGTTTGTTCAGGCCAACCCAGTGTTGAAAAAGGCCACAACCCAGCAGAAAACCAAGTATCTAATACATCTGGGTCGCGTTCAAGTTTTACTTCTTCGCCAAATTGTTGTTTTGCTTTGTCTAATGCTTCTTCTTCATTCTTAGCAACAACAAAAGGAGTTGTATCTGTAATTTCTCCATTTGTTTGACTAACTGCATACCAAGCGGGAATTTGATGACCCCACCACAACTGCCGAGAAATACACCAATCTTCAAGCTTAACTAACCAGTCACGATAAACTTTACTCCAACGCTGCGGAACAAAGTTTGGAGAATTTTGGTTATCGAGGAATTGTAGCGCGTTATCTGCTAGAGGACGAATTTTAACAAACCACTGCGTTGAAAGTAGCGGTTCAACGGGAACCTTACCTCTCTCACTATATGGAACTGTATGCTTGTACTCTTCAACTTTAACTAAAACACCGTCAGCTTCGAGTCTTGCAACGACATTTTTACGCGCGACAAAACGGTCTTGCCCTTGGAATTCACCGGCGTTTTCATTGAGGGCGCCGTTCTTGTTCATAATATTGATAAACGGCAAATTGTGACGCTTGCCCATTTGAAAGTCGTTCGGGTCATGGGCAGGTGTAACTTTAACGCAACCTGTACCAAAAGTCGGGTCAACTAATTCGTCAGCAATTATCGGAATTTCTCGGTTCATTATTGGCAAAGTTAAAGTTTTGCCAATTAAGTTTTTGTAGCGTTCATCGTTTGGGTTAACCGCAACTGCTGTATCACCCAACATTGTTTCTGGACGAGTTGTGGCAACTTCAACAAAACCTGAATTATCAGAAAGCGGGTAACGGAAATGCCAAAGGTTGCCGTTAACTTCTTTTTGGTCAACTTCTAAATCTGAAACCGCAGACTGCGATTCTGGACACCAGTTTACTAAATACTCGCCTCTATATATTAGTCCTTCATCGTGAAGTTTAACGAAAGCTTCCAATACGGCCTTCGATAAACCCTCATCTAAAGTGAACCGTTCGCGCGTCCAGTCCACCGACACACCTAACCGTCGCAACTGATTAACAATAGTACCACCTGACTCAGCCTTCCACTGCCAAGCCTTTTCGAGAAACTTCTCGCGTCCCAAGTCGTAACGAGTTTTGCCTTCTGCTTTGAGTTGCTTTTCAAGAATTGCTTGTACTGCAATACTCGCATGGTCAGTACCTGGGAGGTATAAGGCGTTTTTGCCCTTCATCCGATGGTAGCGAACTAATGTATCAATCAGGGAATTATCAAAAGCATGTCCCATATGCAAGCTACCTGTAACGTTTGGAGGTGGAATAACGATACAGTACGGTTCGGATAGATTACTGGGGTCAGCTTTATATATATGGTTTTCTTCCCAAAACTGCTGCCATTTAGACTCGGCAGCTTTGGGGTCGTAAACGCTAGGGAGGTTGGTGTTTGGTATTGTTGCGGTCATTCTGGGAAAAATAAGTGTGGAAGGACTTTTTGTTTATGATTGTTTGTTCTTTTATAAATTCTGCCACATGCTAACAAGAGTGTCGCACAATCGATTATCCCGTAGGATAGGCATCTCACCTATCCGTCAAATGTGAAGCACGGGCGGGACACCCATCCCACAAGAGCGAAATTCTGTTATCCCAAACTGTAGTTATTTAAGTTACTGTTCACAAGCTTTGTAGTTCGACCTGGAAATTCAACTATAAAATCAAATGAAACTTAAACCTAATTTATTAAAACTTATTGTCACGTTAATGACGCTTTCCTTACTCGCTTCTTGTACATCAACTTCAGAAACGAGTCAAGACTGTAACCGCGCGCAAATAGCACAAGGACAGCCTAACCAAAAGGTTAATGACTGTCCGCCAAATTCAAGTAGTGGTAATAGTGGTAGTCGAAGCTACTATGGTGGTAGTTCTGGTAGTAGGTTTGGAAGTGGCGCCAGTGATGGTGGTTCTAGCAGTTCAAAAACCAGTGTTGGACGCAGCGGTTTTGGTAGCTTCGGACGAGGTGGACATGGAGGTGGTTAAGAAATATTATGTTAAGTTTGCAAATTAACTTCTCGGCGCCCATACCTGAGTACCGCGCCCTTGACGGGGAGTACCCAAAATTACAGGAATAAATAGAGGAGTATTTATCATAATAGCTCTAGGGTTAATTGGTATTAGCTATTGGTTAACTTGGCAGCTCCAAAGGTCGCATTAAACTTGCGGCACCAAATAGCAGCAGATTTATAATTTGTTAAGTCTATATTGTTTGGAATGGCATAACTTTGGGCGCCGCTAAATTTTTGTAAGCGACCAAGGACAACGTAATCTCCCTTCTTTATAGGATATGCTGGTGGCTTAGTTGAGCCAATTACATCATCAGAACGATGCAAAATTACTACTAAATCAGGCCCTGAGTCAGAAGTCTTGAATGACTGGTCAAGCGTTAGAAACGAGTTGCCGTTTTTTGTTGTAATGCTTGCTGTTCCTTGAGTTGTATGTTCTCCAGAAACAAAATTACCAACATTTGTAGCTGTTTGTTTAGATTGTGCTAACTGAACTACAGGATTATTTGGAGACTTTATAGTAACATGAGTTTCAGCCGCACTAATATTTTTCGCACAGCTAGCTATCATCAGGGATGCGAGACTTAGCATTAAAAAACTTTTTAATTTCATGGCTTCATATTCCTTAATACAACATCAATTAGTGATACAGATTTTTGCTGTAGCTTTAACTAACTTGATTATTGCTTAAGCCATCCGGTTAAAAATTATAAGGCTCTAAATATTTCAGTCTAGAAAGCTGAGATTTTGCCTTTGGAAATTCTTATGGTTTTCTCAGCTAATTTTAAACTTTTAAGTAACCTAAGTCTAAACCAATGGTTATTATGCAACATTTTATACATTTATATACAAATATAGTTGATATTTTAATAGAATTTTTGTACTAAATTGTGAGATAATCTTGCTAAATTAAAAGAATGGCTATCTATGAGTTGTGCATGAAATTCGCAACACCCTGACAACAATGATGATGGGATTGAAATATTTCCAGAAAATGGTTTTGGCTGAAACTGCTCAATAACGATTATCATTAGCGCTTGATGAAGGTAGCCGTTTGTAACGTTTGCTAAGTGAAATTTTGCTTTATGCTAAACCTCAAGTTTTGCAACTCTGTGAATTAGATATAAATAAATTTCTTCGTGAGTTGCTTGTGCCAATTCGTGAAATGCCGGAAGCATTAGAACGGCAAATCAAATTTATCCCAGCGCCAGAACATATTTATTCACCTGATTTTATCTACCTTTTTGCAAAAAAAATACTCGAATTTGTGTTTAAAGTATTTAATTAATACCTGATTTTATCCCATTGTTACTAACAATTTGAGAAAGCACAATATTAAACAGAGCCAGATTGATTAAATAAATCCAGACTAATTATATAAATTAAGCAAGGATTTAGATTAACAGCTAAAAAGGCTGAATTTATGGCTTTTAGGTTTGTTTTACACATAATTAATTGGAGCGATAATATGAAGAAGATTATTGCGGCAAGCTTTGCCTCTGCTTTGTGCTTTCTGTTTTTAGCAAGTTTACAGCTACCGTCTTTTGCTCAAGAAACACAGGCGCCTGCCTTTAATCCTGCATACAGTTACTCATCAACTTGTCGTAAAACATAGGTACTCGCAGTAAAAGCTAAACTTCCACCGACTTGATAACAGTTGCTGAATGGGGATACTGCATTCATAAATCATTACTTATAAGTCATTTTCTTGGCAGCGTTGGCGAAAATAAAGACGATACAATTCATAACGCGGTATAGCACTTGTTGGAGAAAGCTTTACTAATCCTAGATCATTTAATTTAACTGCCGTATCTTGATTCAATCGCGAATCAAATTCTACTGGAGTGTCAGCTAATACAACTTTATTAAAAGCAGCAGCTAACTGAGAGTTAACTAATATATTTTGGCAGTGTTTTTGTAAATGATAGCGATAAATTCCCCATGCTGTAGGCGCCGTTTGTAAAACTTCTTCTAGGGACATATTTTCTTGCGCTAACTGTCTGAGTGCTTCTCCTACCAAATAAGGGTGTCCTCCTACCATTGTCATTAATTGTATGACTGGGGTTGTATCCCAATGCAGTCCATACTTCTGTGCCAATAATAGTATTTGTTCGGCAGTAAAATCTGGCAACGTTATCTCAGTTCCTGCATTAAACGGAGACTGATTAATATCCAGTTGAGTGTAAGCTTGGGTATGTAACACCACTAACCGCAATTGGTGCCACAAAGGACGAGTTTTTGCATCCTCATGCCAAGTTCGTAACATCCCTAAAAATTCACCACTAATTTCCGGATACGGAAACAATTTATCAACTTCATCCAAGGCTAAAACTAAAGGATTATCTCCCGGTAATAAATATTTTTCAAAATACGTTCTGCATTTAATCTTGCTATTTCCCAGACTTTGGCGCCAATGTTCTGCCACAGGATAAGTCACCTGTAATATTTCCGTAATGCTAGTGCATAACCACTGTAAAAATTTATCCAGATTACCGAAATCTTCTTTAGTGGCATCCCGCAAGTTTAATTCCACTGTCCGGTATCCTTGATTACCAGCGTAATTCAAAATTCTGGACATCAGTTCTGTCTTGCCTGTCTGTAAAGGTGCTTTGATTCTTATCAAACATCCAGGTTGCATCGTTTCCGCAAAACAGCGTTCTTCTACAGGAGGACGTTCTAGATAAAAAGAATCCGATGGTGCGTCATAAACTTGCGGCGCCTGACTGATGTTATTAATTACATATACATGCTGTTTCCATGCCCTTTTCAACGCTTCCTTAAAATTATGTTTGGTAACTTTTTCTCCTAACGTCTCCGAAAGCTTACTCCACAACTTATTGCCAACATCTTTATTAAGATACTCAGCACTGTAACCGTAATCGTCTGCCATTTGCGGATAGGTTATGCCTTCCCAAGAATTCTGAAGTACGATAATTTCAATATCTTTTAAGTGCAATCCAGTATTTTTATATACAAGCGTATCCGCAAATTCTAGCGCTATTTCCCAATTAAACTCTGATTCTGTCATACAAGTACAAAGTTGGATGACTTTGTTTTGAACTTTGTTGTATAGCTTCAGAGCTTGATAAATTTTTTCCGCAGCTGACATAAATAATTTACATTTCTTTACATTTTTTCCTGATTCAGCAACGGTTAGTACTGAGTTCATAAAATAGTTGCTGTTTAATAATAGTTATCTAATTAATTATAGTTGTTAATACGATAATTTTAATCATTTTAAAGCAAAACCTGACTTTATCCTACTTTACTTTCCAGGCGCCTGATTTTTCCATATTAATATTGGTATTATCAAATATTTTTAAGAGTATTTAATACCTGATTATCTCCTATTGTTAGCTTTATAATTCCGCGTCATTATATTGACATGAAGCAAAGAGATGAATTTATCGAAACATTTTATTGTAATTAATCGATTTGCTGATTAGTAGCAACAAACAAGTTAAAGGAGAATAAATATGAAATTTAGACCAGTTTTATCGGCAGCTTTACTACTGAGTGTTGTAACTTTATCATCAACAATCAATCCAAACGAAGCTGTTGCACAATCTGCTAATCAAAAACCATATTGTACAGCAGCATCCAATAAAGGCATTAGTTATATGAGATGGGGTTCTAGTTCGATAGAAGATGCTTGCTTTGATGTTTTTACAAAGGTTTTAAATGCTGGACACAGCGTGGACAGAGCAGAATGGGGATACTACAAAACTAATGCTCAAAATACAGGGCAGTATTCTTGTATTCAAGGCAAGAAAAAAGTTACAGGAAACGGAAGCGATATTTTTACAGAGGCAATGAATATGCGCCAAACTTTAGGTTGGAGCGGTTGTACTCTAAAAATTCAAAATTAAGTTTTCAATCAATTTATTTAGGAGATTTTATCATGATTAAATCAACATTATCCACATCTTTAATGCTCATTAATGCTTTAGCTACACTCTCAATCTCAAGCGTAGCATTTGCATCGACACCAGGTACTCCACCAGGTTGTCCTGATGGTTGGGTTCCTGCACCAAATCCCCAACTCGGTTGTATTCCTAATCGAATAAAACCTCGACAATTAAACCGGAATATTAAAAATCCGGCGCCATCAAGCCAAGTTAAATTTCCACCGAAAATACCTCAAGAGTTTATTATTAATAAGTGTGAATTGGGTGTAATCGATTCAGTCGATTGTCCTGAAAATAATCCAATCCCTGCACCAATAAACTAATCAAAATCAATTTGAAGACAAGGATTTTCCATCACCGAAGAGTGCCATAACAAGTCAATACTGCTCGGATAAAGTTTACTGAGCAGTATTGCATAACGACTCACACACATCTACCAAAAATCCATATTTTTCCAGATACCTAACACCATGAAATTCATTTCTATTTCTACAGCAACTTTAATCGCAGTCTTGATATCCAATACTGCTTTCGCACAATTTACATCAAATTCAGATTTGGCTACTGCTCATTTTAGTTCGACTGTGGTAGAATCAACACCCAGTTTAGTAGTATCAGACACCACTCCAACAAATATATCATTACAGGAGATATCCGCGACCAACCCACTTACTGCTCGCATTGTAAAATTGCTGAAAGACAACACCGATGGTGGTGTAGTCGGGTTATACCTCAAGCAAGTAAACGGTTCTGTTTTAGCGTCGTCGCAATCTCAAACAACTTTTTATCCAGCTAGTACTATTAAAGTATTACAACACTCCTCAGATGTGCTACAACCAGCCAAAATTAATGACATAGACCATTAGGTTTTGGGCTACCAAATTTGGCCGTCTTACGGTGCTTACGGTTCATAATTCCATGCAGATTGCGGTAAATTGTTAACAATAGAGCGCAAACTTTGACCTGATAACTCAACTAATCGTCGAAACGCGCGTCCAGAAACATAACAATCGGCTCCGGGAAAACATCTTGCACATCGTTGGTAAAGACGTTGTGCAGCAGGGTTATTTACTGCCTGTCCCTTAATATATTTACCTCCAGCTTTTTCAATCTCCACAGCAACCGCTGCAATCAGTAGCGTTGCCACACCACGATTTCGATGGGCTGGACAAACAAATAAATCAATAATCTCACCACCTTTGATGCAATGATGAAGGTCATAAGATGATATCCAGGCTAAGAAAGCAATTATTTCTTGACTTGATTCCGCTACAATGATTTGAAATTCACGACCAAAGCTATCTTGCTGCAATTGTTGTATGTTACCTCCCCATTGTTTCTGGAAGGTTTCTTGCATAAAAGCATCTAACAATTCTCCCAAGCGGGATACATCATCCAAAATTGCATTGCGGATTAAGTAAGACATCGTAGTAATTGACTTTTATTATAATTACATTTTCATTAAAGAAAAAACTGCCCAAAGTATCCAAAAAGCACTTAAGAAAATATTGACATAATGACCGCTGCCAAAACTTTCATTTTTGATCACAGCAATTTCTGGTATAAATAAGGCAGCATATACAAATAAATCGCTATAAATCACAACAGTTTTACTGGTTTGATCGCAATTTGCAGCAAAGATATTGATAATGCTGCTTTTATAAATCTAAATTTCATATTCCTTACTCTTCAAATTTTTTTCTTGGTATTAAGAAGCAAATTAATTACAATAAAGATTTTTATGAATTAATTTTCTTTGCTTGTTACTTAAATAATGACGCTAAGTTATGGCGCCAACAATAGGAGACAATCAGGTATTCAAAGCAATGAATAATAATCTTTAAAATCATATTAATAGGGTAAAGTCAGGTGATTACAAAGTAAAATAGGAAAAAGTCAGGTATTGCTTCTAATTCATTGAAGTTATTGAATGAACAGCTATAATTAAGAGAGTAGGCGCCGAAATTTTTAGTTATGTAAAGTTTTGTAAAGAAAAGGGAAAGGGGTAAAGGATAAAAGTTTCTCCCTTTTCCTTTAGGAATGTCTTATGAATGCAGTACCCAAATTTAGCAACTGTTATCAAGTCGGTGGAAGTTTACCTTTTACCGCAAATACATATGTTTTACGAAAAGCTGATGAGGAACTGTATGCAGGATTAAAAGCAGGTTCATTTTGTTATGTGTTAAATTCCCGACAGATGGGTAAATCGAGCTTGCGGGTGCGAACGATGAGGAGGTTGGAAGCAGAAGGATTTGCCTGTTGTGCGATTGAAATGAGGGATATTTGTGGCTACAATGTAACACCTGATGAATTTTTTGGTGGTTTCCTTAGCCTCTTAGTTAGTGGTTTTTACTTGGAAATTGATGTCGGAGAACTGTGGTACAAGTATAAATATATTTCTCCCTCACTGCGGTTGAGTAAGTTTATCGAAGAAGAACTTTTAGAGACGATTATTAAAAATATAGTTATTTTTGTAGATGAAATCGATAATGTTTTAAATTTAGAGTTCAAAGACGATTTTTTTGCCTTTGTTCGTGGCTGTTATAACAAACGGGCTTATAATTCCAAATATAATTGTCTTACTTTTGCATTACTAGGGGTTGCGACTCCCACAGATTTAATTGCTGATAAAAATCTCACACCCTTTAATATTGATAGTCAAGCTGTTGAATTAGCTGGTTTGGAACTTGAGCAGACAACACCCCTTGAGCAAGGTTTTGTAGGGATAGTCAGCAATCCTCGAACTGTGTTGCAAGAAGTGTTAAATTGGACGTGTGGGCAACCGTTTCTGACTCAATGGTTATGTCAATTAGTTTGCAATTATCCCTCTATACCTGTTCATCCCAACAGTGAAACAGAATGGGTAGCAGCTATTGTTAGAGAAAGAATAATTGAGAATTGGTGGACTCAGGATAAACAACAGCATTTACAGACAATAAAAGAACGTCTCCTCACTAATGAGTCTCGTAGTTGTCGGTTGTTGGGATTGTATCAGCAAATTTTGCAAAAAGGAGAAATTGCTACTGATGATAGTCGCGAACAAATGGAGTTGCGATTAACTGGTTTAGTAGTTAAGCGACAGGGAAAGTTAAAAGTTTATAACCGCATTTATGAATCGGTTTTTAATTGGGAATGGGTTGAGAAACAGTTGGAAAAGCTACGCCCTTACTCTGAAGCTTTTAATGCATGGGTTGTTGCCAATTTTGATGATGAGTCGCGTTTGTTAAGGGGACAAGCGTTGCAAGAAGCTCAATTATGGGCAGAAAATAAAAGTTTAAGCGATTTGGATTATCGCTTTTTAGCGGCTAGTCAAGATTTAGAAAAACGAGAATTTCAACAATGTATAGTGGTCAAAGAACAAGAAAGGCAAATATTAGCGAAAGCGAATGATACATTAACCAAAGCCCAACAGAAAGCTAAGAAGATAATGGGTTTTGTAACTATATTTTTAGCTATATCTATAGTTGCAGCAGTAGTAGCAGCGTTACAACTGGGGATAGCAAGACGAGAACAAGCAGAAGCTGATTTATTGTTAACAAGTGTTTACTCACAAAGAACTTTTAATGTAAGTCCATTCGAGGCATTGTTAACAGCCTTAAAAGCAGGACATAAATTGCAAGGCTTGGAAAAATTACTTCCAGTTAAAAAAGAAATTCGTCAGCAGGTTATGTTTGGGTTACGGCAAGCTGTTTACGGCGCCAGAGAGTTTAACCGTTTGGAAGGACATAGGGACAGGGTTCAAGATGTTAGTTTTAGTCCTGATGGTCAAATTCTCGCTTCCGCCAGTGCAGATAACACTATTAAGCTGTGGAATGTTAAGGATGGCACTTTACAGCGAACGCTTGTAGGTCATAATAGCAACGTTGTAGGTGTAAGTTTTCATCCTAATGGTAAACTTCTTGCTTCTGCTGGCAATGACGGCATGGTTATGTTGTGGAATGTAGATGGTAATAGAGTCAAAACCTTGAAAGGTCATGATACAAACCTCTCCTGCATTAGTTTTAGCCCTGATGGTAAAACCCTAGCTGTTGCTGCTTTTGATGGCGGGGTAAGACTTTTCAATGTTGACGATGGTAACTTAGATCAAATTATTGATGCTCACAACGAACCAATAGTTAGTGTCAATTTTAGCCCTGATGGAAAAATGCTAGCTTCCGCCAGTTTTGACGGTACTCTCAAGCTATGGAATGTCTCTGATGCTACCTTAATAAACACAATTAAAGGTCATCGTAATAAGCTCGCTGGCGCCAGTTTTAGTCCTGATGGTAAAATGCTAGCTACCGCCAGTTTTGACGCCACTGTCAAAGTATGGAATGTTGGCGATGGTACTTTAATACAAACTTTTGAAGGTCATCTGGCGCCGGTCAAAAGTGTTAGTTTTAGCCCTAATGGCAAAGTTATTGCCTCAGTTAGTGAAGATAGCACAGTAAAACTGTGGAATTTAGAACAAAAAGATATTGAACCACAAACTTTTAGAGGTCATCGCAGTCATATTGGGCACGTCACTTTTAGTCCGGATGGTAAAACTTTAGCTACTGCTGGAGATGATTCCACCGTCAAGCTTTGGAGCATCCACGGCATTGAACCACAAACACTCGAAAATCATAGTGGTAGGGTCTGGAGTGTAAATTTTAGTCCGGATGGTAAAACTATAGCTTCTGCAAGTGCAGATAAAACCATTAAACTTTTTGATCTTGAAAAGTCTCAGTTGCAAACCCTTAAGGGTCATAGCGACCATATTCGCAGCGTTAGTTTCAGTCCAGACCGCACAACCCTTGCCTCTGCCAGCGATGATGGAACAGTCAAAATATGGCATCTCAAGGATGGTACTTTACTACAAACTTTGAAGGGTCATAGCAACAGGTTAGCGAGAATCATTTTCAGTCCTGATGGTAAAACTCTTGCCTCTGCTGGTGATGATGAAATTGTAAAGTTGTGGAATGTTAACGATAGCAGGTTGTTGCAAACTTTTAAAGGCTATGACAACAGGAACACCAAGGGTAGACTTTCCAGTATCAGTTTCAGTCCTGATAGTAAAATTCTAGCTTCTACCAGTGATGAACCAGCAGTAAGGTTGTGGCGTGTAAAGGATGGCGCCCTATTAAAAACCCTTAAAGGTCATAGTAACTTTATTACTAGTGTCAGTTTCAGTACAGATGGTAAACTCCTCGCTTCTGGCAGTGCAGATAATACAGTTAAGTTGTGGCGCCTAAAAGACGGCATTATAGTAAAAACCCTGAAAGACCATAGTAACTGGGTTACTAGTGTCAGTTTTAAACCCGATAACAAAATGCTTGCCTCTGCCAGTTTGGACAGCACAATTAAACTGTGGAATATTGATAATGGAACTGTAGAGAAAACGTTTAAAGGTCATCAGCACTGGGTAACAAGCATTAGTTTTAGCCCAGATGGGAAAACCTTAGTTTCTGCTGGTTCTGACCACACAGTAAAGTTGTGGAAGACGACTTTAGATATAGAAGATTTAATGAAGTTGGGGTGTAAATGGCTACAAAATTATTTTGTTAGCCATCCTCAAGAATTGAAAAGTCTTAAGGTATGCGAATCAATCATGGTTAGAGAAAAATAGTATGAAAAATGCACGTATATTAACCAAACTGCTATGGATTAGTCTGATTATTTCACTAGTTTTTTCTTTTTACATAACTGATATTGCTTATGCTCGTGGAGGTTGTTTTGCAGGTGGAACTGTAATTTTAACGACTCAGGGTAATAAACCTATCGAACACTTACATCAAGGTGACAGCATTATTGGTTATAACTTTACAGCCCACAAACCAGAAGTAGGAAATATAGGAGAAATTCAAATTCTCTCCTCACCTAACTATCTACTAATTAACAACAAAATCAAAGTAACAGCAACTCATCCTTTTTATATAAAAACTTCCACAGGAGTTAAATTGGAGCAAGCTCAAAAACTTAAAATTGGCGCCCAACTGATTGGAAAAGGAGAGTCTCGCATTGTTATTGACAATCTTGACTATATAAATGAAAATATCACAGTTTATAATCTTATCTCTGTAAGTCCAAATCATAATTTTTATGCAGATGGTATTTTAGTTCACAACAAAGGAGGAGGTGGAGGAGGAAGTGTTGGTGGAGGAGGTGGAAGAGGCAGTTATTATAGTGGAAATCGGAATAGCTCCTTCACTCCAATCAACTCAAAGACACTCCCCAAATATATACTAATATTCCTAGTTTTACTACTTGTTTTATTACCAGCCATTTTTTGGCATGAAATTTATAACCTTATTCGTTTTTTTAACAAAGAATTTACCAATGATTCTGAGTTAAGCCAGTTTGCGACAAGCATCAATCCAAAATTTACCAATCGTTATTCTATGAAATATTCAAAAGATAACGAACAGTGGAACATAATTCCAATAGAGTCAGAAATAAGCGAACAACAGTATCAGGATATACTTAGCAAAAATCAATTAATTGAACGAGTAAGTTCTCTATTTAATCAGTACCAACTTGACTGGACTATGAAAAACTTCGAGCATATGGTTGATTATATCGCCGAACCATTTTATTCCCAGCAATGCAATATATTTAAACGTGATTTTGATGCTAACTTTGATATTGTTTACAATTCTGAATTAATTGAAGCTGCACCAATAAGTTTAAGACAGTCAGAAAATAAGCATATTTTTCGGATTCAAGTAAATGCTAAGATGACCAACTTTGTAATTTCTCCGACTGGATATGTACTTAGTGGTGAGTCTTACCCACGCTTTTTTTCGGAGTATTGGGATATTGGTGTAGACTCGTCTGGGAAGTGCTACTTGATAAAAATCAACCAGATGTCAAAATCATGTATAAATAAATACGATTAAGCTCTGTTTTGTGTTTGTGATGGTGCGTTACTGCACTTTATTTTCTTGTTTGAATTTGGCGATTTTTGATGCAGTAACGTACCCTATGGTTGAATGGCACTTACTTAAGCATTCAAAAAAGTTGATTGTAGGTTGGGTGGAGGAACGGAACCCAACAAATTTTCTTGCTGGCACGTTGGGTTTCGCAAAGCCTCGCATAGTGTCGATAAATAATTTCTGGTGAATTACCTACCAACTTCGCCACGTCTTTGACATCCATCTTATTGTCAAGCGCCAAGGTAATAAACGTGTGCCGAGTGCTTCTGAATTATGAAGAAACGTGTGCGTTTGCCCCATCCTCTGTCCCTTCCAGTTGCGCGGATCTTTTAGCTCTTGAGTGCTACCCATCAAGGCATCGAAGCCAGCGTAAACTTAGCGTGAGCTACGCTTAATCATTACAGACCTTAACATAATCACCGTTAGTATCTAACACCCATCTACAAGATAAATCGCGCTTGATCATATCCGTCACCACTCCACTCGCCTCTTGCATCCGTTTCCTTGTCTGCTCATTTTCTTTTTGGACTAGAGCATTATAGGCTTTATTATCAGCCGATGATAAAGTTGCTTTCCACGCCCTATACTCCTCTCCCGGAGTGTGTGAGATCACGGGGTCAATTCTGGCATACCATTGTTCATGTGTTTCATTACTTCTCTTATTTAAAATGCGCTGAAGTATTCGGTTGCCAGGTCTTGTACCTGGGGCTACACTTCCATTATTAACTGGAGGTTGAGAACTGGTTGAATTATTACTATCGCGAATAGCATTCTGAAACTCTCGGTCAAGGTCTTGTGGAGTTTGAGTAGTTCCTTTGGGAGTAATGCCCAATCCGCTCCCAAGAAAATCAGCAATAGGCTGATGTCGGAGATCGCGTTTGGCTTTCTGGATAATCTCGTAAACCTGTCGTTCTTCAGGAGAAAGACTATTCACATATTGCTGCTCCTGCTGTTTTACTGGGTCTGTAGATTGAGGCTGGCGTAGTTGGCGATTTCCAGGCAAAGAATTAGAAGGCACTTGAATAGGCGTTTGATATCCGTCTAGGATTCTATTTCTTGAGGGGCGTTGGGAAGGTGTCTCAGGTATCCTACGCGACCTTCTCACCTTACGCCCCATCGGGATGATATCTTTGATGTCAAAAGCAAGAAGGGATTCACCCCGATTGGCAACCGATGTTGCAGAAGATTGCCCTAGAACTGGAAGAGGACTTATCAGTAGAGCACTCATCAAAACTAAGCTAATCATATTTCTACTATAAGGTCGCTCAATCTGGGCACCAGCACTGGCAGCAGGACGACACAGAATACTACTAGAGTGAGTTGGCATATTATAAGTTGATTAAGCTAAGTTTGCATTGAAGATTATAGCATAGCAACTGTATACAAACGTGTATTACAGGACACAGTTAGCGTACTCGTATACGTATTTTAAAAATTTCTGTCATTGCAATGATTTATATGTCCCGTGTGCCCGCGCGCAATTGGATTTGGAATTACCGATGAATAAATGGTATTATTTATTTTAATATATTTTTACTAAGAGCTTAGATATACAAGTATTAAAATTATACAATAGAACAGACCAATGAAGGGTATAGCGCCGTATTAAATACGGCGCCAGCGTGCGACTGCTAGCTTCCTAACTGCCCGTTCGCTCCTGCATTAACCTCTCGATTTAATTAAGGCTTACTGGGCTTATAATCCAGACTCGCCAATCGATTCAGGCATTTTTATTTGGTATAGGACGGAAGCGCTATTTTACGATTTATGTTATCCCTATGCCTTAAATAATCGCCTCTGAGAGGCTTATATGATAGTCATAAATGTTACAGACAATCAATGATTTACTTAGAAATCACCTTTTCCCTTTTAGATCAAGGCTTTAATTACCCTCTAGCTCTAAAAATAAGCGAACGCCCAGAAGTAAAGCGAATATAAGGAGCATCATCATTTGAGACTATAATTTAATGCGTTATTTGCTGGGCATAACGGCATAACAGCTCTACATTACTTGATAGTTTGATAGCTTGCAGGTGCCGTACCGCGCAGTAGTTAAAACAATATTCATTTATTTGCGCCGAGAGATAAACACTCTAATTTTAAACCCCACATTCCGCACCTCAACTGTCACAATCGTATACTCGTTTTTAGAAGTGTATAAAGCTATTTAACATACTCCATCTAGTTATATTGACGGAAGGAACCCTCGTTGCAAGCAGTATTTATAGCTCTAAAACGTTAGATTTTTAAGTAATTGACTATTATGACAGTCAGGGTGCGGAATTTGGGTTAGACAAGACTCAGGTTGTTCAAATTGCCGGTAAATCCGGTTATTTCGATGATGCTGTCTGTGGTTGCAGAAAACCCAGCCCTGCCATCATTGAGTCCCAGGAAGCTACGGTCAATCAGCCCATCCCGGAATTTAAAGGTGGAAGCACCATTGACCACAAAGTTGGTGGGGGTCAACACCTCCTGAATGGCAGTTTCAGTCAAAGCACTCACGTACCCCAGTTTTCGGATTTGAGTGGCTGAAATCGCCCTAGTACTATCGATAACATCAATCCCGATCTGCAAGTCTGTAATCACATCGTAATTGGATAGTAGAGAGTCTGTCAGTGATTGATACTGGAAGGTATCTAAACCACTTCCACCAGTAAGTAAATCGCCCCCTGCTCCCCCGCGAATCGTGTCATTACCTGTGCCAGCATTGATGATGTCGTTGCCACCAGCAGCAAAAAGACTATCAGCTTTACTGGTTCCCGTGACTGTAAAACGCTCAATGCCATTAAACTCGATGAAATCTAAGTTGGTAGGGTTTGTAGTGCTAATATCACGCGAGGCAGTGCCATAAAAATTACTGCCATTGAAGCGCATCCCTGTCCCTGTGTCGCCAACCGAGTAGTCGATAATTAGATGATCCAATCCATCACCACCAAGTACTGTGTCTGAACCCAATCCAGCATTAATTGTGTCGTTGCCAGCACCTGTTTTAATAAGATCATTTTGCCGCAGGACAGAACCGTTGACGATGCCAGACTGGAGAACAGTATCGTTGCCGCTGCCTGTTTCGAGTGAAAACCGCTCGAAATTGGTTGCTCTGACAACCCCAGCAATGTTGATGTCTTGGAGATTGGTGAGGGTGAGGTTCGCTGTTTGGTTAGAAAGGTCTAGCACTAAATAGTCAAAGCCGACACCACCATCAAGTGTGCCAATATTTCCTGTAATCGGTTGGGTTACACTCACCTGATCGTTGCCCGCTCCAGCACGAATGACGCTGTTGGTGGTACTGAGGTTAAAGGTGTCATCTTTGCTGGTGCCAGTAATGGTAAACTGCTCAATGTCAAAATAAAGGATGGAATCTAAGGTTCGACGATTATTGGTATTATCAGTCCATCTCCGGGCACTGCTGCCAGTGAAGAGAATTCCCGTGCCCGTATCCCCAATTGAGTAGTCCAGGATGAGATGATCAATGCCATCCCCGCCATACACGTAGTCGATTTCACCCAGTCCAGGGTTGATTGTGTCGTTACCGCCATTGGTTCTGATGACATCATTGCTGCGAAAGACTACGCCATTAACCAGGGTGGGTCTGATGACGGTATCGTTACTGTTGCCTGTGATAATTTCCATGATTTTCAGTGTGCTTTTACTTTGGGTTAAATGAGAACGCTCTATTTGTAGCTTTTTTGTCTAACAACTGCTGACTATTAACTATTGACTAATGGCCTTTATAACACCTATAGTTACGAGATGCTCCAATAAATTAGAATTAGCATCCTTAAGGTGCCAAGTCCAACTACCGTTACTTGTAGATTCCACTCTGACAACTGCAGAATAAGGTTTATTCTCCACCCAAGGATGCTGCCAATTAATTCTCATGTAAAGGATAAATGCACCCTCGTTAGCAAAGTATGTACACTCTTCAACGATAGTCCGCATATTCATCGGTAATAAGAAAGACCAGATGTTAGAATTAGTTACAATGCTATTTGCATAAGTATTTGCAGAGTTATAAACACTATAGGGACAGTCTTGAGCGGAAATTGCAGGTTTATGAGTAGCTGCAATTATGCTCATAACTATTGTGGGCATTACAAGTGTCGTCTTAAGTAAAGATTTTAAGCGCAACATTATTTTAGCTCCTATTGACGTAAATTTTGAAGAAAAACCAAGCTTATTGAGAAAGATTATGTTTTATGTTGTTATTCCGGCGCCTTAGTTTTTCCAGCAACAGCAAGACCTACACCAATAGAACTAGATATCCCCGCAGCGACAAAAGAGGAAATCATTATATTTTGCTTAAGCTCTAATTCTCGCTTATTTAACAAGTCCAAACCTGCCACTTGACTAATAAATTTATTTGTTTGGTCTCGACTTGCTAGCTCATTCTCAAACTTGGCTTTTTCCAAAAAAGTCCAACCCCCAAAAATGAAAGACATGATTCCAATTGCAAAGAATACCCCTCCAGCAACAGTTAGCATTTGTTTCATGGCTCGCTCCTGTAACTGCAAATGCAGCAAAATATATTAGTTAACTTATTCAATAAACATTTCGCATCTAAGTTTCAAAAGTTACGCACTTACGTAAAAAAAATTTGGTTTCTAGTTGACCGCTTGATAGGTAATGGACATGGCAGCTAATTGGTTCGTATCGGTACGAACTGGTCTTCTTGTATTCACTCTAGAAGGGTTAGAGCTATTTCTACCAAGGCTTGTGTTGTCAAGACTACTATCAATATCTTCTAATAAAAGATTAATAATATCACTAGGGTTATCCGCTAGCGCAACAGGTACATCTCTTCTCCCTTGTGCTTGGGCAATTGTTTGTAAACTCTGCAAACTCTTTCTTAACGGTGATTTACTTGCAACTACTAGTACTTCAGTTTGCCCTAGGGGTTTTTTAATTTCTAATTGCCAATCATCTTCTGCTTTCGGAATTCTAAGAGTTTCACCTGCTTTAACAAGGGTGGCATTATCCGCAGCTGACCAGGTGTTGGGAAAGATTATGCTAATCTCTCCTTCTGGGTTGATAATTAATACTGTTATATAGAGGTCGTTAGTTTCCTGATTTTTAACTTGAAATTGAACAAGTGTCTTTAAGGGAATTTGAGGGATACCATTTTGATAAGTAATTTTAGGGTTTTTAGGAGGATTTGCAGATATTTCACTGACTTTACCTACTGTTCGAGATGGAAAGGTTTGAGCGGTAACTGTTTCTGTTGTATCTAAAATATTTAAAACAGCGAGTATGTTTAGGCGTGAAGAACCAGCATTTAAAGTTAATTTAATAATTCTTGCTGCTAAAAGAGAACGAAATTTAGGCTTCAGACGGGTTAAAGCATCACCTATTGTTTCTTTAGCACTACCGAATGAACCAGGAATTATATCAAGTCCTTCTGTATATAAACCTAAACTATTGAGCGCGGGAATATTAGCAGCTTGCTTATTTCTCAGTTGCTTTTGTTGCTGTTCTGTCATCCTACCGAATATATAGTGGACTTCTCCTGTTTGTAAGGGGATGACTTCAAGGCGCCCAATTTTATCGATTTCATTTTTCGCCATAGTAATATCATTACCTAAAGAAGCCTCTAATCCAATACGCAATTTATAATCAGGGGGAATTACTCTAATCCTCTCCTGCAAAAATGCTCCTTTCTGTAATAAATCTGGTTGTTTAATTTCTAATAATTTTCCTACACCTTGTAAACCGTTACGAGATTGTAATTCTATTTTTCCTTGCTCGGCGCCTTGTCTGTCTACTATTTTAAAAATGGCATTTTGGTTAAAGGCTGCAAGAGCTTGGGGTGATACACCTCCTAACCAAAAGTTAATATTATTACCACTAACTTGAGTGATTACTGCTTCTGCTGTAGGAACTTGTTGAGGAATAAAATATATTGGTTTAGTTTCATTATTGCTATTAATCTTTACCTCAAACTCTGGTGCTTGATTATAAGAAAATGTATTAGCTATGCCACGAGAGGTATTAGCTATGAGGCTTTCAGCTATAACCGCACTACTTTCTTGCCAAAGATATTGAGTCATCAAATAAGTAAATGCTCCTGCAACAAAATTATCTAAGTACGTTTCTATGGCTAGTTGGTCTCTTCTGGCTGAAGAAATTACTACTCCTCTCGCAACACTCGTTTTTCTGCGTTGCACTAGTTCTTGCGGAGACATATTTAAATTAGACAGCCATTTCTGTTGATATTTCAATTCAATGTCGTTAGGAATATATTCTTTTCCCCCTTCTATTGAACGAATAGTTAGATTTCCTCTTTTCCCTCCCCCTGAGTAACAACTATCTAGTACAACAGTGAGGTTTTCTGCATTTATTGCCGACATCAACAAGAACAGAGTTTTGCCTGTAATGTCAGAAACTTTTTTTTGATTGCCAGTTGGAGAAATAGAGCGATTGTTAGGAACAAAAGTACTGTTAAGATTATCTTCAAAACCACTATCTATATCTAAAAGTTGAGAACCATGCCCTGAAAAGTGGTAAACTACTGTATCTCCTGGTTTTGCTTGTTTAATTAAATGTTCTTCAAAAGCTTGTAAAATTCCTTCACGAGTTGGTTTAATTTCACTTTCGTCACTAACTAGTAGTATATCTTTAGGATTAAAGCCAAAACGATATACTAACAATTCTTTCTGTAGATAAATATCAGTGAGGGCGCCTTTGAGGTGTTCAAGATTTTGATATTTATTAATTCCAACTAAAAGCGCTAATTTACGAGGGTTAGAAGAAGAAATAGCTTTAGCATAGCGTAGACTTTGATGTTTGATATCCAACTGGCTTAACCCCAAAGCTGTTAAGGTTGAACCTGCAAATTGCAAAAATTGGCGCCGTTTTAAATGAGACATAGTTAATCAAAATCTAATATTATTTATTTAGATTGTCCAATTAAAGTAAAACCAGCCCAATTAATAGGGTCGGGATGAGTTTGCATCATTTTTAACATTGCTTGACGCAGAGCTTGAGCTTTGTCTAAATTCCGCTCTTGGAAATTACGGTAAAATTCCACCATTAATTCCGCTGTTGGAGCATCAGGAACAGACCATAAAGAAACTACAATACTAGGAACTCCTGCAATAATTAAAGCTCTAGATAAACCGACCACTCCATCCCCAGTAATATCACCCCCACCTGTATCGCAAGCACTAAGAACAGCTAATTCAGCTTTTAAATCTAACTCTTGAATTTCGCTAGAAGTTAACAAACCATTATCTTGCTGCGAGGGAGCGAGAGCAACTGCTCCTGGAATACCAAAACCCGTATAATCTTCTAATAGCCCATGAGTCGCTAAATGAATATACCGCGCGCTGGGTAATCGTTGTAACAATAGAGCTTTAGTCGCTTGGTTTCCCGTTAAAAACTGGCTATTAAGTAGTCGAGCAACTTCTCTTCCTTCTTGCTCCGCACCAGGTAAATTTCTTGTTGGATTACCTACTACCACCGCAAGCTTACCAGGTTTGGTTTGTTGTTGCTTTTTTTGACGGGTAACTTCTAGGGCTTGAATAGAAGGTGCAGTAGTACTCGTATGCTTTTCGATAAAATACTTATCTTTAGAGTCGATTAAAGCAGCAAAGGGAACTAGAAATAATTGTTTATCTGGAACAAAAACAACTTTGGCTTCTGGGTTATTTGGTAATAAATCAGCAATGGGGTCTATGAGTAATTTATGGAGTTGCTTGAGTTTTTCTTTAGATTGAACTCCAGAAGAATTACGAGTAGAACCATCTGGTAATTTTGCACCTGGTTTGAGAGTAACTCCAATAGTGCGGTCTAATCCCATTGTTCGACGGGTATTAGCTACCAAGTCTTTGAGATTGACATTTTGAGCTTTGAGGTCAATTAGACGAGAATATATTTTCCCTGTAGGTTTGACAACCCAAATAGCTAATTTTTGCTCTTCCGCAGGGAATATCCTCCAAGAGCCTTTTTGGGTAGTGTGAGAACTATGAAAAAAAGTAGTTTCAGAAATGATAGAGTATTGTACTAGCGTTACCTGATGAGATTGAACAATTTGTTGTAATTGCCCTACATTTAGGGGGTTAATATTTGAGGGAGTAGCGCTTGTGAACATATCAATCATTTCTGGAGATTCTCGAACCTCCTCTAAATATTTTTCTTTAAGTTCTTGCATTAATTTTTTGCCATCGCACTCAAATCCACTTCTCGTTCCAGGATATAACCTGTCTAGTTTCTCCTCCTCCTTGCAAAGACTCTCAGGAGTATGTCTAGCATTGATTATAGCGTCGATTTTTTCTTCTAAAGTAAGTTGCCTGGATGCTGTTGCAGCTTCTACCAACAAACGACCTCGTCCCGATTCTGTAGCAGCTAAAGCTTCCGCTGATTTATTTTGAGCTAAAAGAATTCGTTGTAATAAGGAAGTCGCACGAACCTGATTGTCAAATAGTTTAAGATTTTCTTTGATATTTTTTTGCAACGATGATTTTTTTCGGATAGTTTCAAATATTTTTACTGCTTGCTTTAATTCTTGCTCTGCTTGTTCTAGCTTTCCTAACTTCTCTAAAGCAATTCCCGCGAGAACATGACCATGTCCATTACCGAAATCTCCCATAGAAAAAGGTAATACAGCATCCCTTACAAAAGGGTCTTGAATACTTTGACCTTTTTCTATAGCTTTTCGAGCATAAGTAAGAGCTACATCATATTTTCCTAAACTATAGTTTGCCCTACTTAAGAACAGATAAGGGTCTACATAAAAAAAATGCAGAAAGCTTTTGTGATAATCATTGTCTACCTTTGCTTCTATTGCAGCGGCTTTTTCAAAATAAGTTAAAGCTTCACTAGGATTTTTCTGTTGTAAATAAGTTTCGCCTAGAAGTAATAAAATTGGTACAGTATCGCTTGCAATTGCCGATAATTTCTGACTCATTTGATTGATGCCACCACCGCTAGCCATTATAGCAATTTCTTTTTCTATTGCTTGAATCCTCGCAGGTAGTAAGTCTTTGGCTAACTTTAAATTAGCCAAAGTATTGGTATAATCTCCGGTATAAAGATAAAAAATTCCAATGGCTTTGAAGGCTTCAATTTTTTCTTTTTCACCGCCAAGGGATTTTGCTTGAGACAAAGCCTCTTCAAAATGACTTTTAGCTAGAACATAATTTTGTTTTTCTAATTGAACGAAACCTAGATCAATAGAGTCTTTAATTCTATTATCTAATTCTATTTTTGTTTGCTCTTCACTATTTACTTGATTTTCATTATAATTTAATTCCTGATATATAGGTAGTAACCGCTCTAATTTATCGTGTGCTCCCTGCGACCCATAAATTACAAAAATTCTGTTAACAATATTTTTTGCACTTTCCTTATCTCCAATTTGGCGATAAATCATCATTGCTTGTTCGAGGAGATTAGTACCTTGTACATATTGTCCTGCCTCTATTTGCTTTTCTCCCTGCTGCCTGAGTCTATCCGCTTCCGCTTTACTATTATTTTCAGCTACTGCTGTAGGAATTTGAATATATAAAGAATTAAAATCATAATTAAAATTAAAAGTCACATTAAATGCAACAAATATTAACAGTAAATTTATGTTTATAAAATTATTTTTCATAGATTTGTAGTATTTATTGAGCAATATGATTACAACATTGCACTAAAGGTTCAGGAATAAGATTTTCTAGCCCGACATCGGAATCAGATAATAAATCTGACCATTGTTTTTGTAATTCTTTATCTTGTGGGCTAGAACGACGAGATTCTATTAATGCAGTAATCGTTTCATACCAAAAGCCTTGGTTTGCATATAAAATAATCCGCTCTTCAATAGTCGTAGCTGATGCCAATTTTGTTTTTAAAACTTTATCTACCGCAACTCTTTGTACTACTCCTTGTACTTCTGTTGGTGGCGTTTGAGAATTTGGGTCGCAACTAAAGTAAATTCGCCAGCGATAAGCATGTTTTACTTTTAATGCAAGTGCCGTTTTGGGTATTGGGAAGCCCATAATACCAGCACCTTTACTAATTTCATAACTCGCGCGAGCTACAGTTGCAGCAGTCTCTTGGTCTTTAAGTATCAGGGTTAAACGACCCCGTTCATAAGGGATATAAAACCAAAAAGTAGGATGTTCAGTTAGGGTATTTTCCCAATTATTTTTTGGCATTAAAGCAGTGAGAGATTTTTTTGTTGAAGGACAACCGCGACTTCCTGTATTTGTAGAAGTTCTTGACCGATTACCTCCTGGGGCGCCATTATTCGGAGGATTAAATTTAAGTGGTTCTTTAATTGAAATATTCTGACCAGCTACTGAGTAACCGCCGCTTAATACTAAAGTCAACCAAAAAAAGACAATATTAATTGTTTTTTTCATTGCTTCATAGAAACCTGGTTTCTTTAGTTACACTTTGTTATATATGTTACATTACAGTTAGTAATTATGCAAGTATTTTTAATTACATTTTTTTATTTTATTATTTTACCACGGAGGCATATTAATTACAGAGAAGCGATTTAGGAGCGGCGCCAATGTTTTAGTACAAAGTAACCGCTAATAGTGCTGGTAGCTAAAGAGACTATAGGGGGTATTAATGGTATCCATCCGCCTTGAAGTAAAAGGACAAAGCAAGTTAAACATAAAATAAAGATGGATACACTAGTATATATAGATATATAATGACTACGTTTGCTTGAGCAGGTAATTACAATTCCACTTCCTGCAAAAGCCCAAATTACAATCCAAAGTCCTTCTCCTATTTTATGCCAAGTCCATAATAAGGGTCTTTTATCTAAAACTGCACTAAGAATTTGACTGGTCATGTGTACTTGAATATTAACTCCAGACATCTGAGGTAATACACCCTTACTGTAAGGAGTCGAGAAATAATCTGTAGGATTAGATACAGGTGCAACTATGCCAATAATGACAATACGTCCTTTAACTAATTTAGGATTTAACTTATTTTTGAGTACATCAGCAAAAGAGATGGTCGGAGCAATATTCTCTGAAGCACGGTAATTAAGTAAAAGTTGAAAACCACGATTATCTAATTGATGATATGCACCGCTATCTGGGTGTAAACGCTCAATTATAGTCTCACCAATTTTAATACTATCGCTGTCTCTTTCTTCCGGTTTTATTCCTTTTGACTTTAAGTAATGTGATGCTAATTGAAAGCTAAAGGAAAAACGGGTAGCGCAGGGACTATTTAAATCAGGATTCATAAATACTAGATGGCGCCGTAAAATTCCATCTGTGTCTAACTCTATATTGCTAAACCCTAAGCGGTTTTCAGGGACTTTAGGTGGTGGTGAAAAGCCTGGTTTATTAGGGTCATCAGCCAATTTTATACTACATAAAGCAATTAAACTGTCATTTTTTTGTACAATTTTTAGTAATTCTTGATGACCTGGTTCTACCGGACGGTCACGGAATATTAATAAACCGATTGTACTTGGTTGATGCTGTTTAACTCGCTCAATAGCTTCAGCTAGTTTAGCATCGGCTATGGGATAACCCAAACTATTAATGTCCTTCTCTGTTGCTTCAACTATTAATAAGCGAGAATCAACTCCTTCATTTAGACGCATTTTCATCAACCAGTCGAAAGCTTTAAGCTCTAAGGATTGTAGTATACCAAAAGACCGCAACCCTATTACTACTATTGCCACCAAAAAGCCAGATAAAATTACTGTTCCCTGACAAAATAGTAAGTTTGAAGGAGATGATAATAGAGGGTCACATAAGTCTTTCCAGGTAGGTGGTTTAATAGACCAATGTTGACAAACTACTGGTAGCCAGCTTGCACAGTAATATTTATCTTCTATATCTTTGAGTCTACCTCTAGCTTCTCGCATAGCACAATAAAATGATTTTCCACTAGAAAAACTACTAATAAACTCTGCTAAAAAATCTTGAGCTACTTGATTTTGAACTTGCTCTCGCATTACAATAATTTGAGGAATTCCTAACTCTTCTAGTTGAGGTACTAATCCTAAACCTTGACAAGAATTAAAAATAGCCAGCTGCAAATTATTCTCTATTGCCACTGCTAAAGCTGAATTCAATTCGGATATTTCCAGCTTGGTTTTCTCGTTTATACTAATCCAACCTCTTTCAGCATGAGACTTACTATGTCCAGCATAAAATAAAATATCCCATCCTCGCTTATCTCTAAGATAATCACAAATTTGCTTACGAGAAGGTTGAAAAATAATTTCTAGTTCTACGTCCTTATTATTTCTAAGAGTACTCAAATCTGCTTCAGGATTAATATTAGTACAATCTCCAACAATCGCTAAAACTCTTACTTTTTTCCTAGTTAACGACTTTTGTTTTACTTTTAAAGAAAATTTAGGTAAGCTCAAAGCAAATTCTGCTTTTGTATATTTATTGAAAAAGTTCCATTCATGCCAGGGTAACTTTCTTAATATATCGTCATCAGTTTGAATAATTAATACAACTTCTTCGTTCGTATTTATATTAGTACGTAAAGCTTGGTCTATCGTTTGAAACTCTAGCGAACTCAGCCATTTATTAAGTATCTCAATTAAATAAGCAGTTAGTTCTGTGGCACTTTCTTGGTTTCCCCGCTCTATGCTATCTTGAGCAAATTCTAGTACTCTAGGTAAAGAATCAATACTTTTGCCATCAAATTCATCTAAAAAACTACCTCTATGGGCAATAAAGTCTTCATATAGCCATTGCCATCTTTGATAACTATTTACAAGTTCGCGGTTAGGAGGTAAGCTACCAACCTCCTCTTCGAGTAGCTTTTCTCCTTCATATAGCTTTACTACAATATTAGAAAAGCCTTTTTCTACACTTCCCTCTGCCAACCGTAAAGAGACAACCTTCTTCATATTACTTGTAAAGTCCTAAAAACTAAACGATGAATTCTTCAGTCAAACTAGCATCACCTAAAGTTATTCTTAGCATAAATTTATCTCCGGGTTCGCCAGTAAACTCTGGCAATTGAATAAAATAGTCTCTAGATTGAGATATAACTTCTTTCAAAGGTTCTTTTGATTGCGAAAGTATTTCTAATTTAAGACCTGCGGGTAAGTGTTTTTCTCCTGGCACTGGACATACGCGCGCGCGAATTTTTAATTTTTCTTTTGGCTGTGATGTAACGGTCATAAGTAACATAACCCCTTGACTAGCTAATTTCATTTTCAAGTCAATTAACTTAGCCTTATTTATAGCTTCAGAGTTATTCCTTGTCATGTAGCTGAGATTTTGCGGTTGCCTCATTAATAAATCTTCTGCATTTTGCCACTCTTGTTCAATACTTTCTTTAACTTCTTTCAACCACTGTCCTAGTATTACGGCGCCTTCTTTAATTGCACCAAAACTTTTTTCAACAATTTTATAATGTTTTTTCTGGCTAAGATATTCAGGAAAATCTTCTAAAGAGCGCAATTTATTTAAAGAGACAACTCCCTCTATTTCTTCTACTGAAGGTACAAAACCAAGAATGTTTGCTTCTTGATGCGATTCATCTACATATACAAATACGTAACCAATACGATTTGCCCAAGCATCTTCTGGAACATAAATATTATCACTAGAAAAAACGGCACGACACTCTAACTTACCATAATTTTTAACTTCTAAATCTGCAACATCAGCAAAAGTGGATATTGCAGAATTGTTAAAATCACTGTTATTCCAATCAACTTCATATCCTAAAACTTCTAAATAATCCTTTACGGCACATATTGCTAAAACATTGTAGAAATCTTGTTTTGCTTTCGCCGAAGTTAATTTTTGTTGGCTCAACTGTTTGGCTATCTCTCGGTGAGCAGCTTTTAAATTAACAGTAAAAATAAAATTTTCAGTTATTTCCCAAATATTCATTGCTTCTACTCCTAATTAATTATTGTAAATAATCTGCTAAATCTGCTTCAACTACTTTAAACTCTCGCTCATAAAAACTTTTTATAGTCGTGTATGGTATTTCCCATTTCCTTGAAAGGTCTTTAAATGTTTGTCCTTCCCAGTTAATTGCTATTAACACGTCCTTGAATGTGATATCAGTTCTGTCTTTTCTAATTGATTTGCCCAGCTTGTTATTTGGGTCTTCTTGAATAAGGTTTTTAATCTCTTCCGAATTACGATTGCAAGCAAATTCTTTGTAAATATTTTCAGCTTTTTTGTTAAGATGGTTTACCATTGATTTAGAATTTGGGTCTTGCGAAGAAATTTTGATTTCATCTTCTTTATTCATTTGACTCTTCTTAAGCCCTAAAATTTTTCCGGCTGCATCTAAAAATTTTATCGGAATCCAATAATTTAATAAAGCCATAAAATCCCCCCTTTCTTCGTCATATTTATCAATATTATCTAATACATAACGAATAGACTCTCCTTTAGCTTCCTGAAAAGCTTCTTCATAGTCTTGCGGAGATAAATTAAATTTTGCTCCCAGACCTTGTTTTTTATAAGCATTTTTTATATCTATAGCTTTAATCAAACACTGTACTATCTGATTTTTTTGATACCTTGTATGTTGAGCTATTTTTACTTGTGCTGCCAAAGTATTAATAAAATCATCTGTAATTAGCTGTTTTTGATATTTTTTATGGATAACTAAAGTTTCTTGTAGTAATAATTTTGCCATGTTATGATAATTATAGTTTTTGCTGGTAAACTTGTTAAACGTATCTTCTAGTTCTTGCATTAAGCCTTCTTTAACTTGCTTAACATTTACAGGAAAAAGATTAGTAATATATTGTGAATGCCACCAATAAGATGAAGATAAATATCCAATTAACTGGCTTTTTTTCTGCTTCCCTTCATCACTTTCAGGCAAATATTTTTGATAATCCTTAAGAAGATTCTCTAATTCTTGTATATTCATCTTGCTTTTCCCATTTTCTGGATGCTTTACACATCTTAGAGCATTTTATACACAAAACTACTGAAGAATACTTGTAATTTATATTACATTTGTACATAGATGCGAGAATGTATTTGTTTCTGTTTTCTCCGGAATGAGCGAGATGTTACGCAAAACCTGATTATATTTTGTTAAGAAGCTAATAACCGCTTCCACACGATATTTATTTTAAATACAAACAAATATATATCCAGCACTGTGCCCTTGCAAGATATTTAAACAAGCACCACTGGTACTTCATAATCGCACTATTTTGTCCGAACTGCCACTGGCTATTATTTCACCGGAAGGACTAAAAGGCGCGCTGTAGTTAAAAAAACCGTTGTCGCTTTAACCGCATCTCCTCAGATAGTCCTACCTGTGTCAAAGATATCGATAACTAATAGGCACCGTCTACTGCTAACCGCTCTACAATATTTGGGGAAGCAGGGTATCCCGTCCCCTTTATTAACTACAAAACGTATAAAGCAATTTTCCGCTAGTCATGTCCCACAATTTCATCGTATTATCATAGCTACCACTTAGTACAGTTTTGCCATCCCAAGTAATAGCGACGGAAGAAACTGTGTTTGAATGTCCTGTCAGGGTGTAGAGCAATTTTCCACTGGTCATATCCCATAATTTAATGGTGTTGTCAAAACTACCACTAGCCAAAGTATAATCATCTGGGCAAGCGTGTTTTTCTTCTTATGTTAATATTTTGTTGTTGATAGTCGATGCCTGACAATGCCCAAGAAAATCAGGGAGTTAAAACAGATGCTACGCCAATCAGGATTTACTGAACTCTCAGGTAAAGGAAGCCATACTAACTGGATACATCCTTTATATACAGGAAAGCTTACAGTTTCAGGTAAAGATGCTTCTGACGCTAAAGTTTACCAAGAAAAAGATGTGCAACAAGCTATAAAAGAAGTAGAGGAAAAACAACAGTCAGAACAGCAGGAAGATGAGTAAATTTAAATATCAGATGCTTATTCAATGGTCAGAAGAAGATAACTGTTTTTTAGTAGGGTTTCCAGATTTTCCCGGACAACGTTGGCGGACTCACGGTGATTCTTATGAAGAAGCTGTTACAAATGGTATCGAAGCTTTGGAATCTTTAATTATGGCTTATAATGCAACAGGTGAACCGCTTCCGGAACCAATGGTTAATAAAGCCGCTTAACAGCATAGATTTTAAACCTGATAAAAGCTTAAAATAGCTTGGAGCAGCCGATGAAGTATGTGCAGGCATCTTAAACGATTGCACAAACCTTGAAATGGCATTTTGAAGCAAAATCGAGCAAAAAGCAGGATTAAAAAGGTTGGCATATTCAACTGGACGTTCGTGCCAAGCACTTTGTTTACATACGTACAACATCTGGGAGTCAAAATCGAACCTTCGCTTGCTACCATTGCTTCAAGCACTGTAAAACACACAAAAGCAAGTTTGCTAGCTTAACATATCCCTAAGCGTGAATCACGGTAACATATAGTTTATAGTCGCATAATTCAAAAAACTACGCTACCAAACTTCAAGATTCGATAATTTACTCTTATTTTCTGTTCAAGTTGAACTCATGCAAACACTCTCAAGGCTTATTTAACCTTTATTGTATAGTTATTTCGTACTAATAGGCGTTTTGTGCTTAAAATCAGACATGTAACATCGCATGATGGATGTTCTAGCATCCGGTTTGGAAGTGGTGCCAGTAATCGTAGTTATAGCCTTAAACATCCAGTGTTCGATGAAGTGGTTTCGGTAGCTTCGGACGAGGTGGACACTACGATTTACCTAAACCACGATATTTCTAAACCTTCTGCTACTAATGTATCTTCGTTAAGTATACGCTCAAATGGGATGTGTCCTGCCTTTTTCTCGCGTTCGCAAAATTCGGTTGCGTAACGATGGGCAAATGCTTCTTTATCTTTTTCGGGTTTGCTCCAATACAAATCAATCAATTGCTCGCGTTCATCTGCATCCTCGGTAGCATGTTTTTCAACACTTTCAAAATAATCAACATGATGTCCTACTTCGTGAGGCAGGGTGCGATATAGCTGCGTGTTACGAATGGACTCTAAGCTCGTGTAAAGTTGATAATAACGACGTTCGGGTATAATTTGATGCCCGTCTTGTCCAAGACGTTCTAACTCTTGGGCATCGTCTGGAGTTAAAGACCGATGCCAACGTTGTACCCCATTGATTAATTGTGCCTCTAGATGAATTGCGACTCCAGTATATTGATTAATTTCTGACCAGTATTGCAACCGTCCCCAAACTGGTCTCAATAAACGCTGTTTGCGTTTTGGTTGACGAAGCACAATTAAATCAATCGATGCTACGTGTTGCGAGGGAAGTAAACTCAAAACCTTTACAATGTCATCAGGTGTACAAGCGTGTAGGAAACCTGCTTGAACTGGCTCAACTAACATTGTAATTTTGTGATCGCCAACGATGCGGCTAAATGCAACAAGGTTGTCTAGCCTCTCGTAAAACAAATGCCCATCTGCCCAACGTTCGGGGATGCACATACGATTATTTTGACCATACCCAGACTTTGCAGTACCGATGTTTCTATTCCTGCGTTGAGAATTCCAACCGGGTCTGTTCATTTTGGAAAAAGCCCCCTGAATGCTAAATATTAACGAGTAACTTGAATCAAATAACCGCTCTACAATATTTGGGGAAGCAGGGTACCCCGTCCCCTTTATTAACTACAAAACGTATGAAGCAATTTTCCGCTAGTCATGTCCCACAATTTCATCGTATTATCATAGCTACCACTTAGTACAGTTTTTTGGACTTTGGACAAAAAGTGCTTGTTCGCGTACTAACATTATGAACAGCATTTACCAAGATTTATATAACGAACTACAAAGGACGCAAAGGGCACAAAGGAAGAGAAGAAATCCGCGCTTAACTTTTTTGGGCAACAGGTACTTGTGGCGCCTATAAAGTTAATAATCAGATATTCTAAATAGTGCAAAAATATTATTAATTTGCATGTAGACACAAAATTGTTGTGTGAACATCTGTTAGTGTTCTGTAAACATTAGTAGCCTTAAAATCAAATTATTGTAAAACTTAAGTGAAGTCACGTAACTTCATTGCCAAACATACTGTTCCTAAGTAAGATAAATACAAACTATTTACATAAAACTAAGTAGTCAGACAAAATTAATTACACAAAATTGGGATTAAATTCCCTGCCCGAGTGGGAAAGTTGAAAATAGTTCCCGTATTTTATCCGGAGACTAATAAGAGTTTTTCTGTGAAAATAGGAAATGTAATAAGAATTAGCAAAAGGCAAAATTGTTCTAAACCTAACCATTGATGTTTCCATTGCTTAGAAAATTCATTTTGGTGTTTGTTTTGGTTGCAATTGTCTCTTGTAAGTCAACTCCTACTTCACTTGGACAGCGGACTGTACCCCCTAGTCCAACCAAAACGCTTGAAAATTCTGCTGTTAAATCGACGAACTCTAGTCCAATAATTGCTGGCTGTCAGGTATTTCCTGCAAATAACCCTTGGAATCAAGATATTTCTCAAGTACCTGTAGATGTTAATACCGACAAATATATTGCCAGTATTAACAGGGGAGGAAAATTTCTCAAACCCAACTTTGGTTTCAAAGCTAAATATGACATTACTTACATAATTGTGGACAGCACTCAACCGAAAGTACCTGTTCAGTTTAAATATGTTGATGAGAGCGATTCAGACTCATACCCCATTCCACCCAACCTACAAATCCAGGGTAATGAGGATAGCCAACTCGTAATTTTGGAAAAGGATGACTGTATGTTATACGAGCTGTATAATCCACAATACACTGACGATGTGGGCTGGAGTGCTGAGGCAGGTGCTATTTTCGATCTGAAATCCAATGCTATACGTCCGGATTGTTGGACTTCGGCAGATGGAGCTGGTCTGCCAATACTACCAGGACTAGTGCGTTATGATGAAGTAGCGTCAGGTAAAATTCAGCACGCTCTGCGCTTTAGTGTGAGCCAAACGCAGCGAGCATTCATTCACCCTGCCACTCATTTCGCTAGCAAATTCAATAATCCCAATCTGCCGCCGATGGGACTGCGTTTGCGATTAAAGGCTAATTTTGATACCTCTAAATACACAGGTCACGCACGAGTAATATTAAATGCACTTAAGAAGTATGGTTTGATTGTTGCTGAGAATGGGACTAGCTGGAAAATTATGGGCGCCGCTGACCGAAGATGGAATGACAACGATTTGAAACAATTAAAGCAAGTTCCTGGCAGTGCATTTGAAGTGGTTGCCAGCGGCGCGATACGCAAGGAATGTTGGTAGGGTAGTTTCATTTTAAAGTTTTTTGACAAACCTCTAGTTGTTTAAGTTCGTCGGGATTGCTGATAAAATAATCTTTTAGCCACAAGCAGCCCCGCGTTAACAGTTCGTCTAAGCTTTCAAGATGCCACAGTTTTACCGTACCATCAGTTCCTGCTGTAGCAATTAGTTTGCCGTCTGGGCTAAAGCTAACACTATTGAGCTTTTGGTTTCCCTTAAATTCCGCAACCTGCTGTCCTGACAAGTTCCACACTCTGGCTGTACCATCATCGCCGGCTGTAGCAATTAGTTTGCCATCCGGGCTAAAACTAACACTTTTAACTCTACCACTTTGCTTACGTAACGAAACAACTTGCTTTCCAGAAAGATTCCACAGTCGGGTTGTACCATCGGCGCCAGCAGTTGCTAGTAACTTGCTATCTGGGCTAAAACTAAGGCTATAAATTTTGCCTTGATCTAGCTCATACTTTTTTAACAACTTTCCAGATAAATCCCATAGTTGAGCTGTGCCACCTGCCTCTGCCGTAGCAAGTAGCTTGCTATCTGGGCTTAAACTAACGCTATAAATCCAGCTTTTACGGGGCTTGAATTCAGTTATTTGCTGTCTTTGAAGGTTCCACAACCTAGCCGTTTTATCATCTCCGCCTGTGGCAATCAGTTTGCCATCTGAGCTAAAACTGATGCTGGAAACCCATCCTCTATGAGCCTTGAATTCGGTTACTTGCTGCCCAGAAAGGTTCCATAGCCTAAGTTTGCCGTCAGTTCCTCCTGTCGCAACCATCTGTCCTGATGGACTAAAAGCAACACTCCAAACTTTACCGAGATGTCCCTGTAATTTCGTTAACAGTTGCCCGGACAGGTTCCACAACTTCGCTGTCTCATCATCGCCCGCTGTAGCAATCAGTTTACCATCAGGACTGAAAGTAACATTATTGACTTGGCGCCGATGTCCTTTGAATTTTTTAAATTCCTTTCCTGACAAATCCCAAAGCCGAAGTGTACTATCGTCTCCTGCCGTGGCAATAAACATAGATACCAAGCAAAAATTTAACTCGATAATCGCGCGGGAAGATTCATCCTCCAACACATCCCAAACCAAAGATATATCCTCTAACCAATTAAGTCTGCCCACAACCTACCGTCCTCCTTACGGTTGGTGGCAGCGCAATGTTTTCGATAGCTATGACTTTGCCACAGGTGATGGAAAGATAAAACGCCATGAAAGTTACCTTTTCGGAGATATCGGACGCACAGGTAGTTGCGTTTGGGGACAAAATCTGAGTGCATCAGACATAGATATGATCCAAATGACACGCGGCAATGGTTTTCTTCTTGGCTACACTCCTTCCCAAAACGGCATTCTTCGCATCGAGATTGACATCGAATGCTCGTGGTGCGAACACTGCATTCAAACATGGGATGAATTTGGTTGGTCGAATTACAGTGCCTATACCCGTGAAGTTTTATCAGTTGGCATACTCTATAACTGGGAAGACCCCGATTTAGGAGCAGAAGTACGCGATGAAACTTTTGTATTTGGATTGCAAGGATCGGGTGATGGTGAATCTTCCCCTGGTGTAGTCTATCTTGTCCCTGCCGGACAAAAGCGCACCATTGTCAAATACACTAATATTTCGCTTTTGGCAGGAATTGGAGTCTATGTATACATTGGTACAGAGCAGCAGGCATGGGCATTGCTTAATGATGTTAGCTGTAACATATTCACCAATTCTGCCTGGTTTGTAACAGGGGTACGTATCCAGACTGGTTGAGGAGTTGGGTAGCAAAAGGGTTTTTAAGTATTCAAGAAGTAAAGAACTAATCCAAGTTAATCAAATACCCACATGGCAGACAGTGCCAGTGTACTCAATACTGCTCGGTTAAGAAAATCTGATAAATCACAAACCTTGTAAAGACGCGTTCACGGAGTGTACCGCAGGTAAATTTCGCGTCTCTACACGCCCGAAATTGCAATAAAAAATCCTTAACTGAGCAGTATTGAATCCAGCCCTTGATGGCGCGAACATATTTACTAAAAAGTCGGCGCCTGGATTTGGAATTTGTCAGAACTCAAAAATAACTACCTTGAAAGTTTATCTAAATGTCAGGTTAAACGGGTCTACCTAAAAGTTTTTGATGGTAAAAGTAAACCAATGTTTTGGAGCCACCAATGTTCAAAAGAAATAATTAATAAATTCAAACAAAGCGGTGTAGAGGTTGGTCCACAAACTTGGACTGCTCTCGGTGGCAAATTTAATCAAACTATACCGTCAGATATTTTGGCTAGACTTGCCGATTTTGCAGAACAAGAAGCAGCTAGGAAGTTGGTATGGAATGGTGAAAATAGTGAAGCTGAAAAGTATCTCAAACCCTTCCGCAAACCTATGTTTGACTTAGGTCACATCGGTGCTGAACCAGTATTTTATAACTGGTGTGCTGCATTTGTTACTTATTGTTGCCGCAATGTAGGTATTGATATTCCAGTTATTCCTTCAGGATTCTGGGCAACAATGGCTCTAGTTGAATCCTGGAAGTTTTGGGCTAAGAATAACGGGTACTGGTATTCAAAAGGAAGTATCACTCCTAAGCGTGGAGACATCCTTGTTTTTAACTGGCAAAGAAACAATTCACAACTCGATCACATTGGCATTGTTAGGGGATATACACCTGGGAGTTCTAAAATTCAAACGTCTGAGGGTAATCATAGTGATGAGAATATCAGTGGTAACTTTACGCAAAATATGGCGGATGTCGCCGGATTTATCAGAATCGGCTAAACCAAAGACGAGTTGAAAAAGCAACTGCTGCATAAATAAGAATTGCCAAACATGTAAACGTTTAGATGAGTATCTTTTGGAAAGGAAACATGAAGGCTACGTTACGTCACATTTTAAACCTCAAGAAAGAGTATAGGCGCCTGCCATTTTTTGATTTTTTACGGGATGAGACTTTATCACCTCGTCAGCGCCTAGAATTTTACCCCTGTATGGCTCCTTTTATCATGAGCTTTGGTGATTTAAATCGCTACGTCATGCGTACTGAGCCAACTTTAGACCCGTATCAGGCTATGGTGAACGAACACTCCTATGAGGACGATCATCACTGGCCGTGGTATTTGGAAGACTTTATTAAATTGGGCTTTGATCACGAAAAAATCTCACCCACTGAGTATTTACAGTTTTTCTACAGCGATAGCACGGCAGTAAATCGTTTGTTATCACACAAACTGGCTCATTTAATTTATAGTTCATCGAGTATCGTGCGTCTAGCTATTATCGAAGCCATTGAAGAAACAGGCAACGTATTGTTTGAACTAATTGGAAATCTAGCAGTACAAATTGAAGAAGAAACGGGTATGGAATTACGCTACTGTGGCGAATTCCATTTTAGTAAAGAATCTGGTCATGCTATGACAAACGACCATGCCATGATAGCAAAGATAGAAATAGATGAGAAAACACATGCCGAGGCTATTGAAAAAGTCAATTTGGTATTTGCTTGGTTTACAGAATGGACATTTGAATTACTAGCATATGCAAGGCAAAACCTGAATCGTCCGACGGAGCAACTCATGTGCCATTTCAAAAAGGATATGACCGAATTGCATGAGCGAAAAGCTTTAAGCTATGTAAATTAAAACAATATTGAGAGGTAGTTAATGTCTCTAAATTTGAATTTATGTACTTCAACTTTACCTAACTTTTCGTTTACAGATGCAGTAGAAATTGCCTTAACATCTGGTTATCATGGAATCGAGCTTCGAGTCAGTGACGACTACCACAAAAGTTTGCAGGAGTTGAGTACTACAGGTACTTTCATAAAAAAACAACTACTTAAGGCAGGTTTATCGGTGCCAGTATTAAACACCTACATACCTGTGGAAGATGATAAATCTGTAGACCAACTGCTTGAATGCTGCCAGAAAATGGATATCCCTTCTTCACGCTTGGTTCTGCCCAAAAGCTGTGGTGCGAACATTGCCAAAATTGCTAATGTCAAGGAAATCATTCCTTCGTTTGAAATCAGTGACTGCGAACCAGTGGAGTTGATGAAAACTTTAAAGAAGACACTGCGCGTTCTCGAACGCAAAGCTTACAAAGCAGGTGTCAAAATATTATTGGAACTGCACTGGGGAACAGTAATGAGTAGTTTCAGCAGCGCTTATCTCTTAACCTATGACCTTGACCCCGACTGCATTGCAATTACTTTCGACCCCGCTAACATGATGGTTGAAGGCAAAGAAGATTGGGAATTTGGTCTGAAGTTAATTAGTTCCCAAATTGCTAACGTGCATGTAAAAAATGTATCTTGGTTCTCTAGTAACAAAGGCTGGTCTTGGGAATGGGCGCCTATTGGTGTCGGTATGGTGAATTGGCCTGAACTTATAAGCTTGCTTCTTAGCAACCGATATTCGGGTGACTACGCTATTGAGGATTTTTTAATTCCTAATCATAGCAAGCAGGCAGCGATTGCTTACCTGGTGAGCGTGCATAATGAATTTAGTAAAATTTACGAACACGTGAGCGCAACTACTTTACAACCGCTCATCTGTAAGAGGTCAAGATAAAGCCCTAATTCAAGCGAAAAAAATGCGAATTAAACCCAAATCTCTAGGCTTTACGATTCTGCTGGGGGCGCTTTCTGCACTACCGCCCTTTTCCATCGATATGGCGTTACCAGCATTCCCTAAAATTAGTGCGACGCTCTCGACATCACCTGGCGCCGTGGGACTAACACTTAGTTTGTTTATGCTTGGTTTTGCGGTCGCGCAACTCGGTTTTGGGCCACTTTCTGACCGTTATGGACGTAAGCCAGTTTTACTCGCGGGCTGTGGAATCTTTGCGCTGGCTGGTGCAATGTGTGCTACGACACCATCGATTAGTACTTTGATTGCTTGGCGCCTAGTTCAGGGTGCTGGTGCTGGTGCTGGGATGGTGGTAACGTTAGCAATTGTCCGAGATTTATTTGATGGGCACTCTTCACGGGCGCAACTTTCTTACGTCAACATGGTGATGAGTGTGGCGCCGATGATTGCACCTACAATTGGTGGGTGGGTTTTGGCAATCTATGGTTGGCGGGCAATTTATGGTGTACTGGCAATAGGAGGATTACTGCTCGTGCTAGCTGTTGCAATCGGATTGAGTGAGTCAAATGCTCAGGGTGATGTAAATGCTATCAAACCACGTCGGCTGATCAATAATTACGGGCATATTCTCAGTAATCCAATTTGCCTTGGCTATGCCCTTGTCAATGCGTTGACCTTTGGGTGTATGTTCGCCTACATTGCCGGCTCACCACTAGTGATGCTCAATGCTTTCGGTGTGTCAACCACAGTTTACGGTTGGTTATTTGCATCAACTGCCTTCGGGGTAACAGTAGGTTCATTCGTGAATGGGCGCCTTTCTAATCAAGGTGTGCCACCAAGACGATTACTAAGTATTAGCTTAACTGTTGCCGTCGTTTCCACAGTGGCACTTGTGGTTGTGTCAATGAGTAGTGCAGCGCAAGTTTCTACACTTATGCCGTTGCTGGTGCTAAATACCTTTTGTCGCGGAATAATTTCACCAAATGCAATACATGGCGCCATCCAGCCAGTACCAGAAAGTGCCGGAGTTGCAGGCGCCGTAGTCGGATTTCTGCAAATGTTAAGCGGCTCACTGGCGAGTGGATTAGTAGCTTTTCTCTATGATGGACACAGTGCGCTGGCTATGTCTGGTGTCATGTCAGCATTTGCGCTCGGCTCAGGAGCCGCTTATACAATATTGGCACGTCCCGCCGAGCGTCGTAAAGCACTACACAGTTGCACAAAAAAATAGGAGTTGTTGTTTCAAATTCTGAATACAACTAAAAAGTACATACGTTTTAAATTGGCACCAAAAACGATTAATTATATAGGAAAATTAATTGTTAAAGTTTTTTGTTCTTTTCAGCTTCCAAACAAATTCAAATGGCTTTTAAAATTTTAGTCCAAGTACAAGGTTACCACTTTTGGTACAAGTACTACCTTGATGAAAACTTTGTGTTTGAAGGTCAGATGTCTGATTCAATTGATTTCTTGGGATGGCAAGGCAACGAAGGTGATGAAACGCCGGATGTTGTGACGCTATCTTATAAGTGGCGTGCTTTTGACTACGAAACAAAAAAATTTCGTCCCCTTACCAAACCAATAGGTGGATTTTGGGTTGGTCCCAGTGCTGAAGGACTTATGGCAATCGGGACGGTACGGTTTCTAAACGATGTATTTGCACCTAAGAAAGCGGAAATCAACAAAGTCCTTTACAACCTGTCAATGTTCCGCAGCCCAAACGGTCGCAACTTAAGAACCTTCTTCCCTGAATTTGTCAAAATGCTGTAACCCCTTACTGAATATCATCTTGACTTTCAAATTCATCATGGTAAGCAAAGATTATTTGCGCCGACTTACTTAAACGAGGGGTTCCACTTTGCTATGGAGAAATTAACAAATGATTAACAGCCAGCACTTTCTATTTGATATCTCAATTTTAGTGTTAGCAATAGCGATAATTGTACACACAGTTGATGAAGCCTGGTTTGGTGCATGTCAAAAAGCCCCATCAGACTGGCGAAAGGTCATTTTTGATCGCGCGCTTTTCTTGGATAATTTGCCTATTTTTATATTTGTAATTGGTGCTGCTTTGGTTGGTTGGCAATGGGCGATTGTAGGGGGAATTTTACCGGCAATTGGAGTGACTCATACCTTGCTCGATCCGAATAGCATTGAGTTGGAAAACCCAAAAACTTCGACCAGGCAGTTGGACGGGACTATTACTGTTATTGCCCCTCAGTCTTGGATTCTATGCTTTGAGTTATACTTATCGCATTCTGGCATTCCACGAACTTCTTATTAGTGGTGCGATTGGTGAGCGCGATATCAATTTGGCTACTTTGGATGACTAAGCAAGAATTAGCTAAAAATCCTTAAATCAATTTTTATTTCCAAGAATTAAGATGACACTTTTTAAACTAGTCAATGAAAATCCTAGAGACTAAGCGACTCCTTCTTCGACACCTGGTGCCATCGGATCTCGATAGCTTATGGGCGCTGTATCGCGATCCCGAAGTAAGTCAATATATCCCAGACGCTCCCCGGACATACTCAGAAGCCAAGGAAGAACTCGAATGGTTTCAGAATGGACATCCCAAGCACCCTCAATTAGGACTCTGGGCAACCATTTACAAAGAAAGTGGTAAGCTCATTGGTCGGTGTGGCTTGCTTCCTTGGACGATTGATGGGCAACCAGAAATCGAGGTGGCGTATTTAATTGCTAAAGCTTATTGGGGTCAAGGGTTAGGAACCGAGGCGGCGAGAGCTATCCTTGATTACGGCTTCGACAAGTTGGACTTACCCCGCTTGATCTGCCTGATTGATCAAGACAATCTGGCTTCTCGCCAGGTAGCCAAGCATATCGGTATGGCATTTGAAAAAGAAGGGAAGGATGATTTGGGAGCGTTTTTATTGTATTCAAGAAGTAAGGAGCCTAATCCGAGTTAATTAAACGGTTAACAATCAGCACCTTATATTAAATGTTGCACAATATCTAATATAAATTCAAGCCTGCTCACGCAGTCACGGCAGATGATGATCAGTTATCTGCCATGTACGTTTATTTACTACATTTTGACAAACAAATAAATCCAAATCGACCAACACAACATTATTTAGGCGCCGCATTCATAATTAGATGAACGCATACGCCAGCATCGACGAGGTAAAGGAGCCAGACTCACCGCAGTTGCTATGGAGCGAGGTATTACTTTTCGAGTTGCCGAAGTATGGAAGGGCAATTGCTCTCTAGAAAAACAACTTAAACGTCAGAAAAACAGTCGGCGTTTCTGCCCTATTTGTAATAGTCGTTTCTTCAAAAAAGAAGAAAGCTAACATAAACATCGAACTCAATCTGCCTAACGATAATTTGGCCATTTATTCACAATGTTTTTCAAAAAAACTCCCAAACAATTAAACTAATTGAAACCCTAGAAATACTGCCTTCCCACTGGCTCATAGTGCCAACCCAAGGGAAAAAACCGCTGGGATACCAATGAGAGCAGTATCCTTTTACACCTCTATCTTTGAGAGAACAACTTGCCCGCACAGGAAAACTTAAGGTACGTGACGGCGCCTGTTCTCTATACGAAGCGCATCCTACAGGGATTGGTCTGCTGTGTGGTCAAAATTCTCAAGAATTTCTTGTATCTATAGACTGCGATGGTTTAAGTGCATACGACCGAATAAAAACAGTCGCATCCAAACCATTACCTCCCACAGTCGCATTTAGATCAGGGAGGAAGGGAAGAGCGCAGTACCTCTTTAAAATACAGAAATCCCCAACACAGCATCTCCAATCTAGGAAAATCGCTACAGCATTCATGAGAAGCTTTGGAGTTAAGAGGCAGCAACTTACAATCGGTACTACCTCCTTCCATCCACCCCATTACCGGACATTACCGTTGGCTAAGAGGATGTCGTCCTGATGAAATTCAGGTAGCAGCGGCGCCTAATTGGGTAATACTCCATATGGCTGTACCAAAAAAGCAACACAAGTTAACGGGCGCCGCTTCAACATACCTTAGAAACGATAAGCCACCAGAAAATACCCCCACTAATATAGATATTCAAAAAGCATTGCTACTACTAGAAGTAATTCATCCTAGATTTGCGGATGACTATGACACCTGGATAAAAGTAGGAATGGCACTTCATACTGTCAGTCCCAGCTTACTTTCTGCTTGGGATAACTGGAGCCAATCATCAGCCAAATATAAAAGTGGTGAGTGTCAATACAAATGGGGTTCCTTTAAAAAATGGGGCATAACAATACGAACGCTTTATCGGCTAGCAAATCTGTCATAATGTAAGGCTCGCGCTTCGGTTTAAGGTCAACACCGCGCACAGGAACGAGCGCTATCGTTTTCAACATTTGACTGCATCGGAAAGCAAGTATCTAACTGTAAATCTTAAGAAAATCTTAAGATTTACCCAAAAGGACTAATTAGATGAAAATCTAAATAACAGTATAAATTTCGTTATTAAAAGGATTTACTGAACTTCCAGGTGAAGGAAGCCATACTGACTAAATACGTCCCTTAAATACAGGAAAGCTAACGGTATCAGGCAAAGACATATAGCCCAAGCTCAAATTGCAGTGTCTAAAATTGATTATTCAAGAAAGTTCAAATTTTACTTGTCCAACTTTCAGGTACTAACGCCCTGCCATCAGACCACGGTTCCTCTACTAAAGCTTTTTGAAATTTCTCATTATTACCCAAGTTCGCGTGTTCCGTAACAATTATTTGAAAATTAGGAGATAGTTGTTCGCATACATCAAACAAAAAGTTAAACATTCGCTCTACTGCTGCCATATCAGCACTAGCACTCATAATTTCGTCTGATGACGTTCCTGGTAAATTAAGATATGCTTCTTCTGATGGAAAGTAAATTTGGGTAGGTTGATCCAAAATTAGAAAGTGCGGAACTGGGCGATTGCGTTCAACAAAATGCTTGTGTAAAGCCAGAAGCGCAATTAAGTGACAACCAAGCCAATTTTCTCCTCCTCCCATTCTCCCCATAGGAATCGGTCGCTCAGGTCTATCTGCAATTACAGTTAATTTATCTAAATCTAATCGGTAGGGAGAATCGGTGTGTTCAAGTTGTAATGTTTTAGCCCATTTAGTCATTTCCTGTCCGAGTCTATTTAAGATTGAAGATAAAATTGCTTTTATCTCACTTATATCTAGTTGTTGCTCATAATTATCAATTAGTTGTTTTAATTTCTCAATTTCTAAGCGTATTTGAGAATTATCATCAGTCAATTCGACTGTTTCGAGATATAGACTGATACGACCTACTATACGAGCTATATGAGCGTTATTATCACGAATTTGTTGAGCCGCTTCTTGTTCATCTATCAAAGTTTTAATGGCAAGTTCCTTTTCTTGGATTTTTTGTCTTATTTCTTCACGCTCCTCTTTAAGTTTTTCAATATATTCCAGTAGTCTTGGCTGAGTAACTTCTACATTTTTCAAATTATTTTGCAAAGTATCTAAAGATTCTCTCATCGCTGACAGGCTAGGAATTGGCTCAGATACATTAGAGTTACATAAAGGACAATGATTGGAAGAATTATTTTCTGTATTAAATAGATTTATAGATTTTAATCTCAATAATTGTTGATTAGCTTCTTTAGAAAATCCTGTTTCTCTTTTTAAAAAATTTTCTACAGAAACTATTTTTTCATGTATATGTTTAAACTCTTGGCGAATTTCTTCAACTTCAGCCTGTAGTTCTGGAAACTTATCATTGCCTGTAAGTATAATTTCATTTGCTTCCCATGTTAATGTTGAGCGAAGTTCTTCTAAAATGTCATTGGCATCTTCTGCAATCAAATTAGAATCTATTAAACCTACTCGTTGAGCCTCAAGTAGCAAATTATACCCAATAATAAGTTTTTCTCTGCTAAAAAACTCTGCTTCTTTAAGACGACTTTGAGCTATTGTTAAATTGCGACGAGCTTGACGTAGCTCTTTTTGTAATCTAAGTCTATCTTCTTGAATAGCTCCTAGAAAATAGGGAAGTGTATCTTTTATAGCTAGTGGAATATGCGGTTCTTCCTGGCGGTTAAATAAAATATTCTGATTTGCAACAGTACTCTGTTTCTGAAATATGTAATAGCAAGTGTGTCTAATAGTAACTTCAAACTGCTTTCTTGAAGCTCCTTCTTCAATAAGACTTTGATTAGGAGAAATACCAATTAGATTTGATAAAAAACTTACAATTGCTTCGTCGTTAGAATTGGGTTCTAATTGGGATAATTCAGGAAGAATTATATTTGTACCAAAATCATAATAAACTTGATTTTGTGAAGCAGTATTTTCCGAAGGTTTCGGCTTTGCAATCAAGACTTGATTTTCATTAATTTGGAAAAGAACTGCATACCAAGCAACTTGATTTTGTATAACACCATCAGGAATCCGAAATTCTGTACGCCCAAGGCAGTAATCCACAATTTCTAGAAGTGCTGATTTTCCCCTACTCGACTCGCCAGTAATAATATTAACTTGTCCTAGATGAAAATTTAGAGTTCGCTTATCTCCGGAGGAGTTGTAGAGAATTATAGACTTAATTTGCATAGCTACGAGCTTTACGGACAAATGCCCCACATAATATAAATTGTTGATACTTCTCCTGCTTGAGCAAGCCAACGTCCAACAAATTCAGCTTTCTTGCAGCAGATAGCTGGTTCGGTATCGCTAGACCATGATACAGCCGAAATAGCCTTTAACGTACCTTTTACCCAAGTAAATTTTCCATCTTCACAAAAGTTAATGATACCATTTTGCATTCCAAAAGCTAGAGCTTCTTTTGTGTAAGGAACCAAGTTACTTGCGCGCTCGGCAAATCTGACGCGAACTTCAGGTTGTTTTTGCAACCAAATGTGTAACTTAGTTCGTGTTGTCCTGGGTAAGACTTCTCGGGTTGAACTATGGAGAACAAGCGGTAGAACAAGGAAAATAAGAGGATATGGCATACCCTGCTTCTTTTCTTTCTCATAGCCTTTGATAGCATTTTGAAGCAAAATCGAGCAAAAAGCAGGATTAAAAAGGTTCGCATATTCAACTGGACGTTCGTGCCAATACCGCACAAGCTTCTCTCCTACGTTGTTGCTAATAACTGGCTAAGTCTCTCTACAAATTTTGGATGCCAGTGTACGCGGGGTGGGTTTTGATCAGCTAGGATGTGGTAGCTTCCACGCATAACGTATGGTTCTGAAACTTGAGAACGAATACGAATATCAGCGTCTTGCTCCATCCAATTAAATACCTTTCTACCTAATTTTTTATTAAGCTCCGAATCATCGCTATTGGGCATTTCATCTTGAAGCGCAAGCATATAACGCTCCCATTCATCTATTAACCTTTTCTCATATTGTTCAATTTCGTCTCCAAATAGTAGTTCTTCGCGTGCCCATCTAGAACGCTGTTCAAACGCTTTGTAGTAATCCAATATGGCTTTTTCAATTCGCTTGTTATGAACAGCAATTTCCTTTAATTGAGTGACAAAACGTCTACTATCCTGCGAAATTTCGGGTTGAGCGGAAATTTCTAAATCGAGAAAGTCAATAGGCAAAGCATCTGGTTTAAATTGGTCGTTAATTTCACAAATTTTCTCACGTACTTCAAAACCTGATATCAAATTAATAGAATTATCACGAAGGTGCTTAACAACTTTTGCAAACCACCAACCCTCTAGCCGTTCATAAACAGCATCTCGATGTTCTCTTCTAACTGCTATCAACTTTTGTTTGATTTTTGGAGTTATGTCAATAATGTCTGGAGAACTATCAATAATTTGAATCGAATCAATTAATTGTTGTTGCTGTGCATAATTTAAAGCTTGAAATGCCTCAAATGATTTAGTAAGAGCTTGATTTTTAGAGTTACCCGCAACCTGAAGAAGTATTTTGAAAGCACGTTTAGAGTCTCTAGCTTTGACAGGACGCAAAAAAAATGCAGCAGAATTTGCAGGCGCCGACTCTGTAGTAACTAAGGTTAGCAAGGTATCAGGTAAAGAAATTTTATTTTCTCGCAGTTGGGTACTCCAAACACGAATAGTCTTCCAAAGGTCACTACTACTATCTGTTAAAGATGCTTGAGTTGTGTGATGCTTAAGTTGTAATAGTTCCAAAGGATTATTTTCATCCTCAAAAAATGTAACATCGTCTAAACTCTCAACAGCAAGTTCTAGTTCTTCTTTATTAATTAAAATTAAATACAAGGCATAGCGCGCTTGAAAAAGATACCCAAGCGCTTGTGAACCTGCTGAAAACCCTGTACTCATATCCCCTACCTTCCTCGACGCGCGTCAGTTTACTAGCCAAGCAATTTGTTTAAATGCGTATAATATCTAGGAGTTAAAATAGAACTTTTGCTTGCTATCGTTACTCAAAGCACTGTAAAACACACAAAAGTAAGTTTGCTAGCTTAACATATCCCTAAGCGTGAATCACGGTCACTTATAAATTATGGTCGCATACTTCAAAAAAGTACGCTACTAAACTTCAGGATTCGATAATCTACTGTTATTTTCTGCTCAAGTTGAACTCATGCAAACGCTCTCCTAGCTGATTTAACCTTTATTATGTAGTTATTGTATACTATAAATAACCTTGTGCATTAAAATATCATAGGCATCATATTATATTTTGGTGGAGGTTTAGGTAGTTGGTTTGGAAGTGATGGCAGTTTTAGGCTTGAATATAATCTCCACTGGTGCCCAAAAGCTCGATTATGCTGGGTTTGTTCTAATTATCAATGGAATATAGATAAATATTATACAGCGTACCGCATCCGTGCAGGTCGATAATTTTTGCAAGCAGTGGGGTCGCCAAGCCAAATTTGTAATATTGTGATCTAGTGTGATATCTAGGAACTTTTGTATAATGTCTTGATTAGGACAACATCCAAAAAAATGTGGCTATCAGCGGAAGATATAGGAAAAAATCGCACATATAGGCTCAATTAGGGTAAATATATTAACAATTTCCATATAATTTCCAAATTAGGTATATTAAACGGAAAAGTCGAGATAACTTTCCGAAAATAAGTAATTAGACTGAGCTTTCTGTATAATATCTAAATAGGGGGATTAGATGGAAAAATTTCGGCTCATTATCTCAAATTGGGTAATGAGACGAAAGCTATTCGTCTAATAAATAGTTAGGTGCATTCGCAAATCTTAGGCTTGTCTTTCAAGGCATTGGATTGATTTGAAGTAGAGTTCAAGATAACCTAACTACACACTATTTAACTGTTAGGCACGTTAGGAGTATTACATGAGTGAAGCTTTGACAATTAGGAAATTAACAGAGCGCGTTGCAAGCGGTGATATTAGAATTCCAGCATTTCAAAGAAATTTTGTCTGGGAGCCTGACCAAGTAGCTTTTTTACTTGATAGCATTTATAAGAGGTTCCCAATTGGAACAGTTATATTTTGGAAAACTGACAATAGGCTAACTAGCGAAAAGGACTTAGGTCGATTTACTCTCCCTGAACCAAGACGCGATTATCCTGTTAATTATGTTTTAGACGGTCAGCAAAGGATTACCAGTCTATTTAGTGTTTTTCAAACATAATTAACACCTAACAAAGGTAAATGGGTAGATATATATTTTGATTTTAAAGCAACAGAAAATATTCAAGAATCTATTTTCCTTGCTCTAGAAAACTCTGAAGTAGATAGTTCTCGGCACTTTCCCGTAAATGTATTATTTGACACAGTTAAATACAGAAAAGCAACTGCATTTCTAGATGACGAATTAGTAAGAAAAGTTGACCTTTTGCAAGAGAGATTTAAAGAATATATAATTCCTAATGAGACATTTGTTTCTGATGACAGAAATAATGTTGCAATTGTATTTGAAAGAATTAACCGGGCTGGCACTGAGCTTAATGTATTTCAATTATTATCAGCATGGAGTTGGTCAGAAGATTTTGACCTTACAGAGAAGTTTGAGGAATTACAACAGGATATTGTTGAACACGAATACGATGAGCTTTGTAAGGATCAGGATCTGCAACTTAAAATATGCTCAGGTGTAATAAATGGTGAAACAACACCTGCTAAAATCCTTGAGCTACAAGGAGAGGATATTAGAAACTCTTTTAACAAAATCAAAAATGGAATTATTGGGGCAGTTGATTTCCTTAAAAGAGAGTTAAATATTGCCAGTTATCGTTTACTTCCTTTTCCTGGTTTGCTTGTGCCATTAGCTGTATTTTTTGCAACAGACAAACCAGAAGGTGTAAGTTATACCGATAAACAAAAACAGAAGTTAATAAAATGGTTTTGGAGATCAATCTTCAGTAGAAGATTTTCAGCCGGAGTCAATGATAAACAAGCTTTTGATATAGTTCAAATGAAGGCTTTAGTAAAAAATGAGGATCATAGCTTTTCGTATCCTCCAAAAGAAATTAGTTTTAGTTTCTCGGAAGCAACTTTTTATGTAAATTCTGCTAATACAAAGTCATTCATAATTTTACTAAGCCAATTTTATCCATGCTCTTTTCTAAGTGGCGCAAAAATTGATCTTAACAAAGTGCTTCAAAAGATCAATAAAAATGAATTTCATCATATTTTTCCTCAGAAATTCTTAGAAAAGCAAGGATTTAATGCAAAAGAAATTAATGTCTTAGCTAATATTTGTTTTTTGACACGAGGAGATAACAATAAGATTAAAGATAAAGCTCCCTCTGTCTACGCAAAAGAAATTAGTCAAGAGAATAGGTCAAAGTATTTGCAAAGTGCTTTATGTCCTGAAAATTTTGATGAATTAGATTACAAAGATTTCCTTATCAAAAGAAGCGAAATCATTAGAGACAAGGTTATGCAAATGATTGAATAGCGATAATTGCTTCCTTTACTTGGAAGCAATACTAACTAGATACATCCTTTATATATAGGAGAGCTTACAGTTTCAGGCAAAGATGCATCTGACGCTAAAGCTTATCAAGAAAAAGATGTACAACAAGCTATAAAAGAAGTAGAGGAAGAAAAACAGGAGGATCAGCAGGAAAATGAGTCAATTTAAGTATCAGATGCTTATTCAATGGTCAGAAGAAGATAACTGCTTTTTAGTAGGGTTTCCTGATTTTCCTAGACAAAGTTGGCGGACTCATGGTGATACCTATAAAGAAGCTGTTACAAACGGCATTGAAGCTTTGGAGTCTTTGATATAGCTTATAAGGCAACAGGTGAACCACTTCCGGAACTAACGGTTAATAAAGCCGCTTAACAGCAATAAGTTTCAAACCAGAAAAAGCTTATAACTAGTTGTAGGGTAATGTATTGGCACCGTATACTGAATTCGTTTAGTGCAAGTGTACCGTAAACAAATCTTTTAGATGCTAATATCTTGTATATCTAAGTAAAAACTACATATTTGCTCACGTAAAGTCGTAAAAGTAACAACCATTATTAGTCCTCTTACAGAGGACTTATGCTATTAGCATGGGGACTTATAGTCCCATGCGGGTAGGAACGTAGTGAAAAATCTACAAACACTTAGTAATATTAATTAAAATATTCACGCCTGTGGAAGATATAAAGATGACAACTTGAGATAATCGCCAGGTAAAGGTAGCCAATCCTTATCAATTTCTTCGCTCTTAATATAATTAGCCATATCAGAATTATCAAAAAAAATCTTGACTACAAAAACAAATCCATCCTCAGATTTCAAAAAAGCATTTCGTAAATCAATCTCTCCTGAGCGAATTTCCTGACATCTTTTCGGTGATACTGGTACATAAAGCCATAAATCAAAATCTGTATCTTCGTCTATCCAGAGTGCAAAATATATATTGAGTGCTGCATTTCGACAGGAAAAAAGTCTTGCTCCGTTATAGTAGCTGTATATCTCAATGATATCAAGCTCTCCTAAATCAGTATTTTGTGGTAGAAAACTCATGATTATATAATAGACTATATTGAAGCATTTATGAGTTAAAATATTATCCAAGGCTAGCTTAATTAAAAACTATTGTCTACAATCAAAGCAAGTTTGTTAGTAAACCTGTTATGATAACCATTCTCCAACAACCGCAAAAAATGACCATTGAGGAATATCTTGAATGGGAACTTCGGCAAGATGTTCGGTACGAGTATGTTAACGGCGAAGTCTTCGCCATGAATGGTAGTACAATTCCCCATAATGATGTTGTTCTCAATTTTTACAGAGCTTTGTACCCTCATTTGCGTTCTAGAAGTTGTCGGGTAAATGTGTCAGATGTGAAAGTGCAAGTTAGTTCTAAGAGTCTTTATTATCCTGATGTTATTGTCAGTTGCGACTCTCAAGACCTGAACGCGCGCAAATTTATTCAGAAGCCAAAATTAATTGCGGAAGTTTTGTCCCCTGGTACAAGCGCTAAGGATAGGGGTGAGAAATTTATTAACTACCTGAAAATGCCTAGTTTGCAAGAGTATATTTTGATTGACTCTGAAGAAATTTCTGTTGAGCGTTATTGTAGGGGAGAGGGCAGAATGTGGCTTTACTATCCCTATACTGCTGGGGATATGGTAACATTATCAAGCATTGAGTTTGAGTTTCCTATCGAACTGTTGTATCAAGGTGTTGTATTTGAGACAGAGGAATAAAAGCAGCGCTCGCGTTGATGGTGCGTAACAGCAGTTTAATTTTTCGTTTTATTTCTTATTTGTTGATGCTGTTACGCACCCTACATATATTTACGGAATTTGTGATGCGGTTTTTGTAGAAAATAAAGTTAAGCCGCGTTACGAGGTGCGTTATGATAATCGATTTACAGAAGTTTTACCAGGCTTGCAACCCTAGCAAGGCGTTAGCTGTGGCTGATGCTCTTGACCAGAAGTACTATATTGATTTCTCCTCGGTGCGCGGTGGCAAGATTATTGAAGAATTAAAAGAAAATATTACGTTTTTCTCGCCGAATGAGCCTACTTGTGAGTTGTTTACAGGGCATCTCGGTTGTGGTAAGTCTACAGAGTTACTCAGGTTAAAACATCAATTGGAAGTGGCTGGTTTTCATGTTGTATATTTTGAGTCCAGTCAAGACCTGGAAATGGGGGATGTTGATATTGGCGATATTTTATTGAGTGTCGCGCGCCGAGTGAGCGAAAGTCTTGATAGCTTGGAAAAATTAGAAATTCCAGAACCCAAGGGGTTGAAGAAAATCCTTCATGGCGCCGCTAAAATATTGATGACTGAGATTGAGGTTTCTGCGGAAGCATCAGTTCCTGGAATTGGTAAGGTTTCTGCGAGTACTGAGGGTAAGTTTTCTGCCGAAGCAAGTATTCCCGGAATTGGGGAAGTTAAGGCGAATCAGAAAGATGGTATCTCATTGGTAGCTCTTGGTATTGGTAAAATTACGGCTAAAGCAAAAAACAGTCCAGAACTTCGCGGCAAGTTAAGAGAATATCTTAGTCCGCGTACCACTAATATATTAGATGTAATTAACGAAGAACTAATTAAACCAGCGATTGGGACATTAAAGCAACGTAGTAAAAACGGGTTGGTGGTAATTATTGATAATTTAGACCGCGTTGAGACTTCTACTAAAGCTTGGGGAAGGCGCCAACCGGAGTATCTATTTGTAGATCGAGGTGAACAGTTACGGCAACTTCAATGTCATGTAGTTTACACAATGCCTTTGGAGTTAATGTTCTCGAATGAGTTGGGCAGGCTAACACAGCGATTTATGGTAGACCCAAAAGTGTTACCAATGGTACCAGTACGGTTGCGAGATGGTAGTGAATGTGTTGAGGGAATGGCTTTACTACGACAGATGGTACTAGCAAGAGCATTTCCTGACATTGAATCTACACAACGGCTGAAATTGGCTGTGGCACTTTTTGACCATCCCGATACTTTCGACAATTTGTGTCGCGTTAGTGGTGGTCATGTCCGTGAATTACTCAGACTTTTAACCGATTGGATAAAAAAAGAGAGAAAGTTACCTTTATCTAATCAGGTACTAGAAACCGTGATTCGCGGTTTCTGCAATCAAATGACTTTGGCAATTACAGATGACGAGTGGGAATTGTTGCGTCAGGTGCAACAACGGAAATGGGTAAGTGGTGATGAAGGATATCGGGTTTTAGTACGTAGCAGGTTTGTTTATGAGTACCGTGACAGTGAAGGGTCTTGGTTTGATATCAATCCAATTTTGACGGTAGCAAGGAGGTTGCAGTCATGAGTTCTTATTGTTCGCTTCCTATCCCCCAATCTCCCAATGATGAAGCTTTACACGAGTTAGCGTGGGCACTTCAAAGTTCTATAGGAAAATTCTCGCTGATTTTAGCACGCTGTAATTGCGGCGGTTTGCGCTCGCGTTTACTCGAAAGCCTACAATCATCTTGTTTATTAAACATCCAGGAGATATTTCTAGATAAAAATTGTATTAAACTTTACAACACTATTCAAAATTCTATCGGTGATGAGCATCCCCAAGCTTTGATGATAAATGGTTTGGAGTCAGTTACTGCTATTGATAAAGTTCTTTATGCTGCCAACCAAGTACGCGAGGAGTTTAGAAAAAACTTTCATTTTCCTTTAGTTCTTTGGGTTACAGATGAGGTACTGCAAAAACTGATTCGGTTGGCGCCAGATTTACTAAGTTGGACTACTAGCGTTGAGTTTACAATTAGTACTGATGATTTAATTGAGTGCGTGCAAAAAACGACTGATGAAGTTTTTGTCAGGGTTTTAGATGCAGGTGCAGGTAGATTTTTAGATAATGCGACTTTAAATTTGGAAGCCGGCTCTTTGCGTCGCGTGGAGTTTGAATTTGCATGGCAGGAATTACAAAAGCGTGAGATTACCGTAAATTTAGAACTAGAAGCGAGCATAGAATTTGTTTTAGGTCGATTGCTTCATGCTTCAATGGAAAAATCTCGACAGCATTACGAGCGAAGTTTAGAACTTTGGCAAGTAATCGAAAAAAGAGAAGATAATAAATTTTTGGAGCGTCAAGGTTACTTACTATATTCTCTAGGTTTATGGTGGCGTACTTATGCCGTGGTACACAGATGCGAACATAACCAAGCTTGTGAGCAAGCAAAAAACTATTTTCAGCAATCGATCTTAGTATTTGAGCGTGCGAACCGTTTGGATTTAGTTGCTAAGTTTATCAATGCTTTAGGGGCAGTATTACAAAGACTCCAGTACTGGCAAGAGTTAGAAACTGTTGCTCACAAGGCATTGACTGTATATAAACACTACCCCGATGCTTTTAAACTTGCCAGAACTTACGGTTTTGTCGCTGAAGTGGCTATTTCCCGCGCGGAGTGGAAACAAGCAAAACACATGGCTTTGAAAGCGCTATATGTTTTTAAGAGTGGGGAAAAAGCTGCATCCAAGTCAGTTAAGCATGAAATGATTGCTGACTTAGATTGGGAAAAGTCATATCATCGAGGTTGGTACTTATTTGCCGCTTCGCGCGCGTTTTTTGCATTAGGCAACGTAGAAAAGGCTATCAACAAGTTAGAACAAGCCATCAGTGAAACAAAACCTCAATACGACCCGCTACTTTATATTGGTATTTTAGGAGAATTACGAGACTGTTACTTCCAAAAAGGTAGATATCTAGATGCGTTTCATATTAAGCAACAACGGCGTTCTATAGAACAGCAATATGGTTTTCGTGCTTTCATGGGCGCCGGTCGTTTACAACCCAAACAGCAAATAACTAATCCAAGTTTGCCAGTTGTTGCAAAACAAGAGTCTATTGCTCAAGAAATAGTAGCTTCGGGCAGAGAGCAAGATATTAATCGCTTAGTTGAACGCATGGGGCGCCCTTCAGATAAACTGACAATCATCTACGGGCAATCAGGTGTCGGTTTAAGTTCGATTTTACAAGCAGGATTAATACCCGCATTAAAACAGAAATCGATTGGAACGCGCGATGTTGTAACCGTATTACAGGAAGTTTATACAGATTGGGTTGGCTCACTAGGAAAATCTTTAAAACATTCTCTTGTCTGTCCTCTATCATTCAATGCAGAGCCAACAACAAAATATGAACCATCTGATTGGACAAATCTTAATTCGACAAAAGCAATTATTGAGCAGTTGAAAAAGCATGGAGAGTATAATTTACTAACAGTTTTAATTTTCGACCAATTTGAAGAATTTTTCTTTGTCTATCAAGATGCTAAACAGAGACAACCGTTTTATGAGTTTCTCCGCGACTGTCTTGATATCCCTTATGTAAAGGTTATATTATCTTTACGTGAAGATTATTTGCATTATCTATTAGAATGCAATTATAGAGATATAAACTTTGATGTGATTAATAATAATATTCTTGACAAAAATATTATTTATTACTTAGGCAATTTTTCTCCTCAACATACAAAAACATTTATTAAAACATTAACAGATAAAAATCAACTACTCTTAGAAGTGGAACTTATTGATGAATTGGTAAATGACTTAGCTAGAGACTTAGGAGAAGTACGCCCGATTGAGTTACAAATTATAGGTACACAACTGCAAAATGAACAAATTAAGACCGTAGAACAATATAGAAAATATGGACCAAAAGAGAAATTAGTAGGGCGTTTTTTAGAAGAAATCATTAAAGATTGTGGAGTAGAAAACGAACAAATTGCTAAACTTATATTATACTTGCTCACTGATGAAAAAAATACTTGTCCTCTGAAAATTCGCGCTGACTTAGAATCATCTCTAGATGTACCATCAGAAAAACTCGATTTAGTGCTAGAAATTTTGGTAAAATCCGGCTTAGTATCTAAAGCTCCAGCATACCCTGCTGACTTTTATCAGTTAGCACACGACTATCTTATACCTTTTGTTCACGAACAACAATCAGCCCTACTAATTACCGAACTAGGAAAAGAAGCAAAACTACGCAAACTAAATACAGCAAAACTAAATGAAGCTCTTCAACAAGAAGTGGAAAAAGAAGCCAAATTAAACGAGCTTCTCAAACAGCAACTGGAAACAAAAATGAAAGTTAATATGCTCCTCAACCAGCGTTTAAAAAAAGAAGCACATATGTTATTAATCTGGAAAGTGCTACTGGGAATAGTTTTAGTTGCGGAAGTAATATTAGCTGCAATGATTGCCGGATGGACTTTTTTAGAAGCTCTACCTTCATTGCTTGAGAGTTTTATGTGATAATTACAAGATTATATAGCATTCCTAATTGAGTTGTAAAAAATTAAACTTATGTAATGAACCACAAAGGCACAAAGGACACAAAGGAAGAAAAAGAAGATACAGTTTTAAAATTCTACGAATGATTTAAAATTGCTATATATACAGCTTAAATAACTTGTTATGAATACAGATATTTACAATAGCCCCCAACGTCGGCGCCTGTTTCAATCTATGAAGATGGGATGGTATGATGTGTGTCCCATTGAAGAAGGTACAGGTATACCTCTAAGCGAACATACTGTTCCTTATGCGCTCTACCATTGCCACCAAGTTCCCCAGCAAACAATTAACGAAATAAGACAAGCTTCTGTTGCTGTTGGCAAGGTCTTGATGCAAACCTGGGATATCATCAGAAATTTGGATAAAGAAACCCTTTTAGATTACAGTTTCCCTGAAGAGAGTATTAAGCTAGTCAAATTCGATAGTTTACCACCATTCTGTATGCGCCTTGATTGGTGCTGGAATGAAGCTAAGGGTATTAAACAGGTTATAGAAACCAATCCGCAAACACCAAGTTTCTGGTTTGAATGTACTGAAGGTAATACCAAGGTAGCTGAACATTTTGGTTTACAGGCGCCAGTATATAATACACAACAAATATTAAGCTTTTGTTTAAATCAGCAAATTGAACGCGCGGCTAAATATTTAAAAAAATCTCATACAGACTGTCAGGTAACATTTACAGCGTTGAATAATGCGGAAGATTTAGGTACAATGCGCTGGTTAAGCAGTCACTATCACCATCAATCTACTGTTTTGCCAATTGAGTTTCTACGTCTAAAAGATGGTAAATACCTTTTTGATGCGAGAACAGGAAAACCCATTGATATCTTATTTATGTGGTATCCAGTTGAATGGGCTATTAATGATATTGATGAGAATGGGAATAAATTATGGCAAGGATTGGAAGAACTTATTTTAAAAAAGAAAATAGTAATCGTTAACTTTGCTTCAGCTTTTGCGTTACAGCCTAAAAGCATTTTTGCTTTGATTTATGATTTGGGGTTAGAGTATTTAAGTTCAGAGAATGCCGAAACTGTAATTAATTATTTTCCTAGAACTTCGTTGAGTCAGCAGGATATTGGTGATACGTATTTTGCTAAACCTATTTTAGGTCGTGAAGGTGAAGGTGGATTTGCTGTTAAGTCTGGGAAGATGGTATATAGCAGTGAGAATAGTGATGATTGGTATAGGCGCCAACAGTTAGTGTATCAGCAGTTGTTGGAGTTGCCGCGCGTTGATGTTGCTGGGGAGTTGATGACGGTTGTTTGGGGTTCTTGGTTGTATAACGATGGTAGTGATGAGTTGGTTTCTGGTGGTTTGGGTATGCGGGTGTCGCAAAGTGAGATTACTGATAATTTAGCTTATTGGTGTCCGGTAGGATTGTAGCATAGGCTTGGAGCCTGTGCAGTGCAGTACGTATGATTTTAACCACAAAGGCACAAAGGACACGAAGGAAGAATTTTTAAGAGACTACTTCCCAGAATTAATGGCATATATTACAAGTTGTTCATGTTACAATTTTTGGTGATTTATCTTCTCTTGCTTCTTTCTTTGTGTACTTTGTGTCTTTGTGGTTAATTTTTCTTCTCTCCGTTTCTTCATCAATTAAATTAGCAATTTTAGTGTAGTAATCGACCACTGCAGGGACAGGATATATATCTGCCAAAGCGATTGGTTGTAGATAAGGAACAACTAGTGCCTCTATGGCTTCATCGAATTCTTCATTATTTTGATTTGTAGTTATAGTAATTTTATCGTGTAAGGATTTTAAAATTTTTCTAACTTTACTTATCCCTGTTTCTGTTACATCGGAAACTGGTGTAAAAACAAAATTAATTGGAATGTTTTTTAACGCTTGAAGTGGTTGTAAAACTAAATCTATTCCTTGTTGATTTTGTTCATTTGGAAATAAAAATATAATTACATCATCAGCCGCTTGAAACAAAGACAAAGTTCCCCATTGATTAATTCCAGATTGAGAATCAACAAGGATAATATCAGGTTTTAATTGTTCCTGAATTTCACGATGAAAAACATACCAAAGATTCTCACCTGTCTCAGTAATTGTAGCTGCTCGCAGGTCGTCAACTTTAGAAAGATAATCAAGGTTTAAATCACCAGCAGGAACAACAAATAATCTCCCTGTTGCATTAGTTATTTTAACCTCACCTAATATTTGAGAGACTGAAATACTAGGCGCCAATCCCTCTGGTAAGTATGAACGCTCATAGAAGTAATCAACGATACCATAGCTTGGTTTCGGGTTTAGGTTGAATGCTGCACTTAACCCAGGCGCCTCCAAATCTAAATCAACAGCAACAACCTTGCGACCTCGCATTGCAAGAATCCAAGCAACATGAGTTAATGCAGTGGTTCTACCTACCCCTCCTTTGAAGGAGTAAAAAGTTACTGTTCGAGGTTCACGGGGTTCTCGTACTAGTGCTTGAGGTTGATTTTGAGGATTTGCTGCTAAAAGGGCTAAATCTTGCCAAGTATATACATTAGCTCCATTGGTAAGTGGACGTGAAATATCAAGAGATTCAGCTTCTTGAAGCGTATATAAACCCAGAAAACCAGGAGATAAATGAGAAATCTGTGATTGCTTTATGAAATTCAGCACTTGCTCTTTGCGCTGTGGTATAGATAAACCGACAAAGCGATTACTTACAATCGTTAAGTTCAATAATCCTGACGTAGAAATATTAACTTCAAGCCACTCTTGAGGATTATTTACATATTGCGCTGTTATTAGCTCTTTCAACGAGCTTTGTATAGTTTGTTGCATTTTTATCCTCCTTACAGTGAAGTGGCTTGTTTTTGTAACCACTTGATGAGGCGGTTATATTTATCTAACCAGCGTTTATAACTTTCATCGTCCGGCTCATTGCAACTGTAGCGCATATCTATAAAATGTAGGTTAGGATTCTCAACTTCTTCAAGCCATTTTTTTACTTCTGGGAACTTATCTACTCTCGATCTTAACCGATTGTGTCGATATAGGGCTTCTGTGTAGCTGTGTCCGGGATTTGTGATTGTATGACCAGGATTATTTGATTCTGTTTTCCATTCCTGACTTGCTCCCTTTGGTAAGGTGGCAAAAATCATTGACTTCAGTAAACACTCGACTGTTATGCCGCCAAAGTGCATCGCTGCTACTTTTCTTTCATTTTTATGCAGTATCTCAGTATCAATATAACGATGTATAAAGGCGGACTGGTAATCTTCCATAGAAGCGTAAGAATAGGTAGTTTGTTGGTTTGGTGAAGATTCTACAAATTTACTATAGAGCTAGTGTACTTGTAACCTATATGGGTGTTATGAAAGAGGAATGAACCACAAAGGCACGAAGGACACAAAGGAAGAGAAGAAAGAAAGAAAAGGGTGATTACAATGAAAGATTCTAAGGCAGACTGTGAGCAGTTAGCACATGCTGTGATTGGTGCGGCTATTGAAGTACATAGGATTTTGGGACCAGGATTTTTAGAGGAGGTGTATCACAGAGCATTAAGACACGAGTTGTTACTTAAGGGAATACCTCATAATTACAAGTACCCAGTTGCAATAACTTACAAAGGTCATAAAGTTGGCGAAGGAGAATTAGATTTTTTGGTAGGCAACTCACTTGTTGTTGAACTAAAAGCAGTTCAAGCTTTAACACCTATTCATGATGCTCAAGCTCTCTCTTACCTCAAAACTACTAAAAATTCTCTGGCTCTTCTAATCAACTTTAACGTCCCTCTTCTTAAAGATGGTATTAAAAGACTAGTTCTCTAAATCTCTTTCCTTTGTGTCCTTCGTGCCTTTGTGGTTCATCCTTATCAACCCTCATGACAAAACCAACCCACTCCCATCCCTCCCCCTGGACATACATATCCACCCTATACTTTGCCCAAGGTGTACCTAACACCATTGTCACCGCAGTGGCGCCCATCCTTTATAAACGTCTAGCCATCAGCAACGAACAAATAACATTTTGGATAAGCTTCCTGAGACTACCTTGGGTTCTCAAAATGTTTTGGGCGCCTTTCATCGACACCAACTCCACCAAACGAACATGGATACTAACCACACAATTTGCCATGTTCGGATGTTTAGCACTAGCGGCCTTTTCCCTACAACTACCAAACTTCTTTCCCATCTCACTCTTTATATTCGCAATAGCCGCATTTGTCTCTGCAACCTGCGATATTGCCACCGATGGGTTTTATATGCTAGCACTCAGCAATGAGCAACAAGCCTTTTTTGTTGGGTTTCGCTCGCTATTTTTTCGTATTTCCATATTATTCGGTAACGGCTTTTTATTATATCTTGCAGGCACACTCGAAAAATCCCTTGGTAATAATATTCAAGGCGCCTGGACTATCACGCTCGGATTTACGGCTGTACTATTTATATTAATTTCCATATATCATCGCTTCATCTTACCAAAACCACCATCTGACATACCGAACAAATCGGAAACAAATGAAACAATACCTTTTTGGCTAGCAATTAAATCATATTTTCAAAAACCGAAAGTAGCCGCTATACTTGCTTTTATCCTACTTTACCGTTTAGGTGAAGCAATGTTTGTTACAATTGCTCCATTATTTTTGTTAGATAAAATTGAAGTAGGTGGTTTGGGACTTTCTACTGATACAGTTGGTATTGTTAACGGTACATTCGGTGTCATCTCCTTAATAGTCGGAGGGATTTTAGGAGGAGTATTAACTTCACGCTACAGTTTAAGAAAATGTCTTTTACCAATGGCTTTAGCAATGAACCTGCCGAATTTATTTTATGTATACATGGCTTATACAAAACCACCTTTAGCTTTAGTATACCTGCTAGTCTCTTTAGAGCAATTTGGATACGGTTTAGGCTTTACTGGTTTTACTGTATATTTATTACATATCTGTCAAGGTCAGTATAAAACTTCGCACTACGCTATTTCAACAGGATTTATGGCTTTAGGTTTAATGTTGCCTGGAGCTTATAGTGGCGCCATTCAAAAGCAACTGGGTTATCCATTATTTTTCATTTTCGGTTTGCTTTTAACAATACCAGGAATGATTTCTATATTTTTTATTCCATTGGAAGATAATGTTAAATAACTCATCTAAAATTGAAAATTTACAGCCTAATAGCTCAATTCCGTTAAAGGATGTCCAAAAAGTCTAAGGAGCGTAATATATAATATAGTTACTCAATTGGGGGAATCAAAGCAATAGAACTTTCGTTTTCCAAGAACGATTTTAAAAGTAAAATAGTGTTTCATTTTATTGCCTAGAAAGTTTCTTAAGCGTCACTATCCCCCCATTGACGACTTGTATAGTTAATTCGTAACCTTCCATTAGTGACATACCAATTAATGGCTCAGAACTAGCTTCATCAATAGGAATCGTTAGCATTTTCTCATCCCAAATTACGTTTGCTTCATACACATCAAAAATACTTTGGCTACCATCTGCAAGCTCTGCTATTCCCCGTCTCTTCCAAGCTAATCCCAGCATGGCAATAAAATCAGCTGGTAGTGATAGCCAACCATCAAAACCTGTATCTATTGATGCATCTCGCTCATATATTTGACCGTCAGAGCCACAGATAGAAATACGAATAATTGCTTCGTAGTCTACTACTATTCCAGTAATCATGCTATCTGTTTAGTACGACCAGCGCCAAATTTACGGACATAGTTGTAACCAACACGTTTAATCCATACTTGTGCTTCTTTCTGACGTTCTTCTAGGCGCTGACAAGCAGCAATTTCTGACGCATCTATTTCCCAAGCGCCTGTGATAATGTCAATTGCTACTATTTTACCTTTACTATCCGGTTGAAGTACTGGATAAATATCACGTTCGTAAATTTGCTCACCCAAACGCGCAAACTCTTCTTTCCCATACTTTGGTTCTTTGGCTGCCATATATAAACAAAAAAACTATAATTATTGACTTATTATATTAATAATAACAGATTCTTCTCGTTTGAAATTTGGAGGACAGTAGTGTATGCTTTGAGCATCTGGCCACCACTAGTTTTGCCTATCTTCCGCTGCCCAAGCAACACAGTTATAATCAATGGTATCTGGACTTGTGAGTTGATATCCACACGCAGCTAAAGCGCAGAAAATCACGCTCAATAAATTCTGTGACATAGCGTATCCAATCATTATTACCTAGCATATATAACCTTTTGCCCTTCCCCATTCCAACCAAGCTTTAATCATCTCCGAAGTTTTTCCTCTATGTTCAGGGGGAACCGGGTCTTCTCTTGTAATAGACTTTAATGCCCAAAACCACTGTCCTGATTTTTTTCAAGTTCTCTAAGTAATAACGGTATTGCACTTTCACCCATGCCAATAATTTGTTGATACGCAGGGTGCATTGACATTTGATTAGTAGAGGACACTCCATGATTTTCCTCACGCCACTGTTTAACAAGTTTTGCAAAAGTAGCTGTCTTATCTAGCTGCTTTAAACCAGGAGTTGATTTACTTTCTGTATGCAATTTTTTTGACAAAAGAAAGCGCTCATCTTCAGAAAGAGATAAAATAGCTTGGGCTAAAGACTCAACTAGTTCAGTATTCATAATTATTATGAGTCTTAAATTATATTTTACGTATTTTAATTCAATTGTATCTGTTTAGGTGGAAGAAGAGGCGCCTCTTACATCATCTGTCTCACGCTTTTGGGGCTAGATAGACCAATAGCCATTAACAACCAGTACCTAGAAATACGTGCGAAAATATGCTACAACAAAACTAAAATCATTATCATAAAAAATCCTCTAATTATAAACTGCAAGCTAAAAAATGAAACTTTGGCAACCCGACCAACTACTTGATAATGGCAGGTTCATAGTTCAAAAATTCATTGCTCGCGGTGGTTATGGTGCTACCTACAGTGCAATTGAACTACGTACAAATAGATTAGTTGTAATCAAAACCCTTAATCTTGAACTACAAAGTAAACCTGATTTCCCACAGCAGCAGGTAAAATTTGTCAACGAAGGACTGCGGTTAGGACAATGCAGTCACCCTAATGTTGTAAAAGTTTACGAACTGATACAAGAAGACGGACTTTGGGGGATGGTGATGGAATATATCGATGGGCAAGATTTAGGTAATTATGTCTCAGAACATGGAAAATTACCTGAAGATGAAGCTTTGCAGTACATAACCCAAGTTGGGCAAGCGTTAGAATACGTCCATTCCAAAGGATTTTTACATCGCGATGTCAAACCAAATAACATTATTCTACGTCAGGAAACAAAAGAAGCTGTTTTGATTGATTTTGGTTTAACGAGAGAATATAGTATTGGTCAACTCGGAAGCATGACAAACGCTAAAACGGATGGTTATGCACCAATTGAACAGTATGAGCGAAAGGGAGAGTTTGCTCCTTACACTGATGTTTACGCTTTAGCAGCAACGTTATATAGTTTGCTAACTCAAGAAATACCATTCCCAGCAAATTTTAGAAAGACTGGTATTCCTTTACCACCAGCAAAGCAATTTAATGACAAGATTAGTGATAGGGTGAATGATGCGATACTGGCAGGAATGACCCTAGAACCAAGTGGGCGCCCGCAAACTGTGCGCGAGTGGTTAGAATTATTGATACCATTTATTGACAAGCCAACGCCAGACCTTGTTAAGGAAGAAAGCTCGCAGGAAAACTTAGAACCTACCATATTTACTTCACCTTCAGGCGGAATTGGTATACGTGAATCACAAAACTCATTTGTTTCAAAAAATTCATTTGCATTTGAATCAGTAAATTTAACGATTGCAGGTAAAGGAAAAGCGTCAATTAAACGTTATGTAGGAAAAGCAGAGTTTTTCAAAGAAGACCTTGGTAATGGCGTAGTTTTGGAGATGGTAAAAATTCCTGGTGGTGTATTTATGATGGGTTCGCCAGAAAATGAAGGAGAAAATAGCGAACGTCCACAACACCAAGTTACTGTTCCAGCTTTTTTCATGGCTAAGTTTCCTACCACTCAAGAACAATATAAGGTAGTTATGGGTAGTAATCCTTCGCGCTTCATAGGCGCCAAACGACCTGTAGAAAGTGTTATTTGGAATAATGCGGTAAACTTTTGTACAAAAATTTCTCGCATATCTGGAAAAAGCTATCGATTACCAACTGAAGCCGAATGGGAATATGCTTGTAGGGCTGGAACTATTACCCCATTTAACTTTGGCGAGACTATAACTACTGATTTAGCAAATTACAACGGTAATTATGTTTATGCATCTACTTTTAAAGGTCGTTATCGCGAACAAACTACAGATGTAGGTAGCTTTCCTGCTAATGACTTTGGTTTATATGACATGCACGGGTTAGTTTGGGAATGGTGTCAAGATAAACGTCATGATAATTATGATGGGGCGCCTATCGATGGTAGTGCTTGGTTAGATTCAGATGCTTCATATGCCAATGAACATTCTCAAATACTACGCGGTGGTTCGTGGAATAATAACCCTGGACTTTGCCGTTCTGCATACCGTAATTGGAACCATCCAGGCAACGACCTTAGTACTCTTGGTTTTCGGGTTGTATGTAATATATAGGAATATAAGCGACATTAAGCACCTAGTACTAGATTGAAATGAAACTTTGGCAACCCAACCAATCACTGGACAATGGTAGGTTCATAATTCAAAAATTTATTGCTCGCGGTGGTTATGGTGCTACCTACAGTGCAATTGAACTACATACAAAGAAATTAGTCGTCATCAAAACCCTTAACCTTGAACAACAAAGTAAACCTGATTTCCCACAGCAGCAGGTAAAATTTGTCAACGAAGGACTGCGGTTAGCACAGTGCAGTCACCCCAATGTTGTAAAAGTTCATGAACTGATACAAGAAGATGGACTTTGGGGAATGGTGATGGAATATATCGATGGGCAAGACTTAGGCAGTTATATCTCAGAGCATGGACAATTGCCAGAAGATGAAGCTTTGCAGTACATAACTCAAGTTGGACGAGCGCTAGAATACGTCCATTCCAAAGGATTTTTACATCGCGATGTCAAGCCAAATAATATTCTTTTGCGTGCGGCAACAAAAGAAGCAGTTTTAATTGATTTTGGTTTAACGAGAGAATATAGTATCGGTCAACTCGGAAGCATGACAAACGCTAAAACAGATGGTTATGCACCAATTGAACAGTATGAACGAAAGGGAGAATTTGCTCCTTATACTGATGTTTACGCTTTAGCTGCAACGTTATATAGCTTGCTAACTCAAGAAATACCATGTCCAGCTAATTTTAGACAAACTGGTATACCCTTACCACCACCCAAGCAGTTCAATGGCAAGATTAGCGATAGGGTGAATGATGCGATACTAGCAGGAATGGCACTGGAACCAAGCAGGCGCCCGCAAACTGTACGTGAGTGGTTGGAATTACTGAGTAATTCGTCTAGTTCAAAGATTCCAACCAAGTCATTTGAATTCGAGTACGCAACATTAACTGTTGTCAAGTCTGGATTTTTTGGTAGAGAAAAAACCTGCAAAATTACCCGTCATCGCGGGCAAGCAGAATTTTTTACAGAAGACCTTGGTGATGGCATAGTTTTGGAAATGGTGAAAATTCCTGGCGGTAAATTTACGATGGGTTCGCCGGAAAATGAGGAGCAATCGCTAGACTTTGAGCGTCCGCAGCACCAAATTACTATTCCAAGCTTTTTTATTGGTAAGTTCGCCATTACTCAACAACAATACCAAGCAATAACGGGCAAAAATCCTTCTTGCTTTTCAGGCGCCAAACGACCTGTAGAAAAAGTAAGTTGGCATGATGCCGTCAACTTTTGTGCCAAAATTTCTCAAAAAACTGGCAAAAATTATCGTTTGCCAAGTGAATCTGAATGGGAATACGCTTGTAGGGCTGGGACAGTTACTCCATTTCACTTTGGCGAGACAATCACCACAGAGCTTGCAAATTATCGCGGTAATTATACATATGGTTCCGCTCCCAAAGGAGAGTATCGTGAAGAAACTACAAATGTAGGAAGTTTCCCTGCTAATCAATTTGGTTTATATGACATGCACGGGTTAGTTTGGGAATGGTGCCAAGATAATTGGCACGATAATTATAATGGGGCGCCTTCAAATGGTAATGCATGGCTAGATAATGATAATTATTGTCGTCTGCTGCGCGGTGGTTCGTGGAGATCCTATCCGTATGACTGCCGTTCTGCTTTTCGCGACCTCAGCAACCCCGATGTCGATCCCTACTCTTTCGGGTTTCGGGTTGTGTGTGGTGGTGCGGCGAGGACTTGATAACACTTTACACTTTTACACTTTTACCCTTTACTCTCTCTTTTTTCCACCGCAGGCGGATCGATTTTTTTTACGATTTTGACGGTTAAGGATTACTTGATTTTTTGGCTTATCCGAGTAGTATTGCCTGCTGTGTATATCATTTTAACTTTACTGAATTTTACCACAGAGACACAGAGAACACGGAGTTAAGAGAATAAGATACAATTATAGCAAAATTACATAGTACGTAAGTATAAATGCCAGCCAAAGTCATCCTAACTGTGATTGAAGGTAAACTTACTGGGAGACAATATATCTTTGACTCGCGCGCTGTTTGTCTGATTGGTAGAAGTAATGAATGTAATATTATGCTTCCTGATGATGAAGAGCATCGCACTATTTCCCGCTATCACTGTTTATTAGATATTAACCCGCCGAATATTCGAGTGCGAGATTTTGGTAGCAGAAATGGTACTTATGTTAATGATGTCAAAATTGGGCAGCGTGAACCTCATCAAACTGCTGAGGAGGGAAGAAAATTAACTTTTCCTGAGTATGATTTGCAGTCTGAAGATAAAATTAAGTTAAGTAATACTACGTTTGAAGTTGATATTGAGTTAGACCCAAATGAAATTATTATTCCTAACTTTTTCCCTGCGACTGTTGGTTTTAATCAAGACCCTACACAGCCACCTTATTTTATAGAATTGGTTAATCGTTGGATAGGTTTAGCCGAAAGTGGTAATCAAAGTTTGGAAGCAATAAAGGGTTATAAGCTAATTCAACTTCTTGGTAAGGGTGGTTTTGGAGAAGTTTATTTAGCACAGCATAATCAGTCTGGTACATATGTTGCCCTAAAAGTAATGTTACCAGGCGCCGCTGTTAATCAAAGTGCGGTTAACAGGTTTTTGAGAGAAATAGAAAATACTAAAGCATTAAAACACCCGAATGTTATTCAGCTATTAGACTTTGGTTTCTTTGAAGGTATTTTCTTTTTCACGATGGAGTACTGCAACGGGGGTACTGTATCTAATTTAATGGAACAACAGGGTGGACGATTGCCTGTTAATATAGCTGTACCAATTATTCTACAGGTTTTAGATGGTTTGGAATATACCCATAATATAGAGCTACCTGATATTAAACTTGCTGATGGTAGTTTTGGTAAAGGCAAGGGTTTAGTTCATCGTGACCTTAAACCTGGTAATCTCTTGCTTAGTAATATTGATGGAAAGTTTACTGTTAAAATTGCTGACTATGGTTTAGCTAAAGCGTTTGACTTGGCTGGTTTAAGTGGTCAAACTCTCAGTGGTACTCAAGCTGGTACTCCTGTTTTTATACCTCGCCAACAGCTATTAGATTTTAAATATACTCAACCTGATGTAGATATTTGGGCAACTGCAGCTTGTCTATATAATATGTTAACGGGCTATTACCCAAGGGATTTTAAAGGTGGGGATCAATTTTTGGCTGTTTTACAAAATGAGCCTGTACTTATTCGCCAACGCGATTCAAGTATACCTCAAAGGTTGGCTGAAGTGATTGATTTGGCTTTGGTGGAGAAGCCTGAGATTTATTTTAAGAGTGCGGCGGAGTTTAAGAAAGCTTTGTTAGGTGCTATATAACCAATATTTTCTTCCTTTGTGTCCTTTGTGTCTTTGTGGTTTATTACATACAATATTAATCGTCGGTGCGTGACGCTAGAAGGCTTATGGTTTTCAGTGAAATATTTTTCATGGCGTCACGCACCCTACGCGGTTCATTATATACATATATGTACTACGTTTTAGGAATTGATGGTGGTGGTACTAAGACTGTTGGTGTTTTGATGAATTCTCGAAAAGAAATATTAGGTCGAGGTGAAGCGGGAGCATCGAATTACCAAAGTATCGGTGCCAATGCTGCTTTAATATCTATAGAATCAGCAATTAAAGCAGCAATTGCAACAGTAGGAAAAGTCCAAGTTAAAGCAATATGTTTAGGATTAGCAGGCGCCGGACGTTCCAAAGATATCGAAGTTATACAAGGTATAGTTAGAGATTTACAACAAAGTCCTAATTTACCAATTGAGTGGATACTACCTAATAATATAATCATCTGTCATGATGCTTTAACTGCATTAGTTGGTGGTATTGGTAGTGATGTTGGTGTTGTTGTTGCTGCTGGAACTGGAACAATTGTATTTGGACGTAACCAACAGGGACAAACTAAGCGTGTTGGTGGATGGGGATATATTTTAGGGGATGAGGGTGGCGCCTATAAAATTGCTGTTGCTGGTATGCAAGCTGCAATGCGTGCGTATGATGGACGTGAACACTCAACTAGTTTGGTTGAAGCTTTTAAGAACGAACTTGGGTTAGAGAGTATTGAGGATTTAATTGAAGTTGTTTATCGACGTGGATGGGGTGTAAGGGAAATTGCAGCTTTGGCGCCTATCATTGATAATGCAGCAGTAGATGGGGATGAGGCCGCAAGGGAAATTATTGATGAGAGTGTGAGGGAGTTAGTGCGAGCTACAAGTGTGGTCGTTAGAGAACTTACTCTTACCAACGGTTTTGAAATTGTGACTGTTGGGAGTGTTTGGGGGGCAAAGTCTAATATACACGAGAAGTTTATTGCTTCTATTACTGCTGAGTTGAAGGATGCCAGTGTGATTATGCCACGGTATGAGCCTGCTTATGGCGCCTGTTTGTTGGCATTGAAACAGTAGAGACGCTCCGGAACCGAAGCGTCTCTACTCTCTGTCTCTAAAGTCTGTGTGGTAAAAATAAATGTATTAGGCACTGCACTGCACAGGCGAGGACGCCTGTTCCACAAGATTGTACAATATGGTGGATTATGAAAACTATATTTCACTTAGCTTTTCCAATTACAGATGTTGCCCAAGCGAAAGCATATTATGTTGATGGTTTAGGCTGTATTCCTGGTCGCGAAAATAGACACGCACTTATTCTTAATCTGTACGGTCATCAATTAGTAGCGCATACTACAAAGGAACCTTTAGAACCTCAACGTGGTATTTACCCAAGACACTTTGGGCTTGTCTTTACTGAGGAGAAAGATTGGGAAGAGTTGTTAGAAAGGGCACTTAGGCACCAATTATTGTTCCGGGAAGAAGCGTCATACCGTTTTGTTGGTACTCCTTTGGAACATCGCACTTTCTTTTTAGAAGACCCTTTTTATAATTTGATGGAGTTTAAATTTTATCGTTACTCAGAGGCGATTTTTGGTAGTCCTGAGTTTGCTCAAATTGGTGATAGAGGCGCCTGAAGCGCTTGGGCAACTGATTTAATTGTTCTGATGTCGGTTAATATCCAGGGGTGAGTTAATGCGGGAATTATAACTTCGTTCCCAAATGGAAGAACTGAACTGTTGGGTGGCACTATCATCAAGTCGTATGGTGTCCAGATAGAAGTGAAGTTTAGTTGCTTCAACATTTCAACATCGCTATTTAGGTCTTTGAGAAATAAATTATCTGGACGCATTTGCACACACCCTGGACGTTCTGACGCATGAGCTACTACGGTTCCGTTGTGTGGTGAGGCAATAGTTATAAACCTTTGCGCGCGGTTTATTCCCCCAAGTCGTTGGATGTAGTATCTGCTTATTATCCCTCCCATACTAAAGCCAACTATATCTATGGGTTGGTCAGGTGCAAAGGTTACTGTTATATACTTTGCAAGTTGCCTAGCTAGGTTTTCCAATACTACATCACCGTTATTCGGAATCATATCGAGTGTGTATACTGACCACCCCTCACTTTTCAAAAATATCGCCATTTTATTGAACACGGCACCTGTATCATTGATGCCGTGTACTAGTATTACTGGGTTGCGCTTTGGTATGGATTCCATCTCAATAATTTAACTGATGACACTACGTCAAAAAAAGAACACTTAAAAATCAATCTAACATCTCACGCGCTGCTGGGAACCAATATTGGTAAGCGCTTTAATCTTTATAAGAGCGCGAGGGTAGCTTGAGATATCATGACATTTTTATGCCAATTCTTGAATGAGAATCAATTTACAGGATGAATTTATGTAAATTTTTGTAAATAATAATGATAAAAATGATTGCTTTAAGTGAAAAGAAATCTCATAATAATCTGGTAGGGTATGACTTATTTTATGGAGGCTATATTCTGGTATTATTTTTAGTATCGACTTTTTAGTAAAGCAACAGTGTACTTTTATGAACTAAAGGAAAGCGCGCGTACCTGCTTACAGGAAGTAAAACCATCAGATTCTGAACGTGAAAATTTAGCGGTGAAAGTCATTCGTTAGGTAATACCCCTAGTTTTATGACTGAAATTATATGAGAATAAAGGCAAAGTTAGTTAAAATAATGTTGCCGTTCCTAAAATGTTTGTCTAGTTGAAATAGACGACATTATTAAATTATTCAAAAAGGTAAAATATTACCTGACTCATAACGAATTAAATCGATTAGCAACTAGAGCAAACGGAGAGACAATAATCATGTTTGGATTTATCAAAAATTTAGCAAAAAAAAGCGACAACAACTTTTTTCTGGAGCTAAAGGAAGAAGTAGAAAACAAAATTTCTGACGTAAAGGAAGAGGTAGGAAACAAAATTTCTGATGTCAAAGAAGATATAGGAGACAAAAAAGAAAAGGTTGCTGCAAAAGTAAAAGAAGTAAAAGAAGAAACAAAACAAGAAGCTAAAGCTGCAACTGCTGCAAAGGCGCCTGAAAGCGCACCTGCGACTGCTTCATCAAATGGTAAAATCACCAGAAAAGAAGCAGCAGCAGCGGCAAAAGCATCTAAGATAGATGCTGCTAAAAAAGCAAGAGCAGAAAAAGAAGCGCAAGAAGCTAGACCAAAAGACCCGTCAGAGCTTGCAGCAGCAGCAGTAGCGAAAAAGCCTGCTGAAGTACAATTACCAAAAGAAACCAACTTTGCTACAAAGTATTTGATGACTCCAAGTTCTAATGGTCGTCGTCGTCCAGGTCCAAATATGAATCCATTTTTGGAAATGGCAAGCAAAGTTAAAACACCAGAGCGGAAATAGGCGCGTCGGGGCGTCGGGGCGGGTTACAAAATTTCCCGTTATATACCAGGATACAGATAAACCCGCCCGTACAGTCGGCGCGGAGTTACCACTCAGCACGAGCGCACTCACCACTCATTGCTTTTAAATACACAAGTCCACTATATAGGTGAAATGCTGAGTCCCAGTTACTAGCTTCAAAGCGAAACACGCGCGTGTGAGGTTGGATGTGACTCAGCATTTCATTTTGGTCTAATGCGGTTTCTGCAAATGGCGTAAAATCTGACCATACTTTTACTTGTGGTAATTGTTTATCAAGCCAGTTAGATAAATTATTCCAATTTATACGAACTGTATTTTGGCTATTTGGTGGAGTAATTTCAACTCCCTTCTTCCATTCATATGCACCATCAAAAATTCTTAAAATACATTTCCGATTAGGGATGTGTAAATCGCAAAACTGTGCATAGTCTTGAGTTTGAGTTTTGCGTTCGAGTTTTCCGCGCGCGTTACGGTCTACAACTTCCTCAAAAATAGGCAATAATCCAACAACACGTGCTTTAACTTCGTTCCATTCAAACGTGATAGAACCAAGTTGTTTACTTTGGTTATGACAAACAACGGTAACTTGTGCATTTGATTGACTAGACTGGAAATAATCAACTTGAAAAACTTGGATTTGCTGTAATGCTGCTAACGTTGACCAAAAACAGGGAATCTCAGCTTGTTGTAGTTTTTCTCCATAAAATTTTAATTCCCCTATTGCCCCAGTGCGATACAGGCGCCAACCTCGACTAGGTAGCAGTAATCTTGCACTATAAGCATCTATTTGGATGATTTTGGCAAATTTTTGTGCAGCTTGTGTTTTCAACTCATTATTAATCGGTTCTAAAATCAGTACACCTGCCTCCGACGCACTATCATCTCCCATAGCTTGAGAAATACCGCGTTTACGTTCTTCCTCTTCGAGTTCGCGCAGTCGTTGTAAACCAAGTCTAGCTTGAGCAACTATTTTACTATTCGTTTCATCACGTAATAGGCGCCGATAAATCTTTTCAGCATCTTGATTTTTTCCTGACACCTCTTGGAGTTTTCCCACATAAAGTTTAACCCAAGGGTCTGAGGGTGATTCTTTTAACAGTTGTTTAAGTAATTTGCCAGCAGTTTTATAATCATGTTGTTCAAAAGCGGTAGCAACCCGGTCAATCATATATATAGATATGTAAGTTCGTAAAGCCCGTTCTAAGCACTCTAGTGCTTTTCCCCCCAAAACCAAAACGTTGAAATTTCGGATTTTTGTTTATAGTTATGATTTTTAGGACTAAAGTCCAACTACGAACATTCCAATTCAGCAGCCAAAATAGATAGAGCCACAACAGGCGCCGTCACCGCGCGCAATATTCGTTTTCCCAGCGACACAACCTCAAACCCTTCATCCACAGCAACCTCTAACTCTCGTGTACTCCATCCACCCTCCGGTCCAACAGCAACAACTACTCTAATATGACTAGAACTTACTTGAACTCGGCGCCAACACTCAATTAAATGTGGGTAATCACCACGTCCTTCACATATATATTTATGTTCAGCTTCAAATAAACTCAACCCCTGATTAAAAGTAACTGACTCATAAATAGTTGGAACAAACGCACGTTCGGACTGTTCTGCTGCTTCTGCCGCAATTCGGCGCCAGCGGTCAAGCTTTTGCGAACTAGGATTAAGAAGAGTACGTTCGCTAATTATAGGCACAATCCTATCAACACCTAATTCAGTGCAAACACGTACAACATCATCAAATCCATTACCTTTAGGCAAAGCTAACAATAAGCTTATAGATGCCTTTAACTCAGTATTTACTTCTAACGCTTCTAACACTTCACCGAACTCAGCCTGTAATTTTACTAACCACCATTTCCCCATCCCATCGATAGCAATAAATTTATCACCATCAGACAACCGCAGAACGCGCGCTAAATAATGATGCTGTTCTTTTGCCAGTACAATGCGATTATCTTGAAGTTGGTTTTGAGAAATAGCAATGCGTTGTAATTGTGCCATGTGCAATTCATAAATTCATCAGGCTGCTGATTTCGCCATAAACTCAGTACGCATCATAGCAACTTCTTGCTTAAGCCTTTCCAAATCAGCTACCTGCTGCTTTAAGCTTTCCAATTCTTCGCTCATTTTCTGCAAATCTACTTCCGCCTTCGTTTCAGAAGCGACATAAGACTTTATCCACTTTAATATGATATCGGAGGCATTTTTCCCTTCGTCTTCCAGGCGCCGCATGAACTCTTCTTTCGTCTGCCTATCGATTCTAATTGCAATGCGTTCGTCTAGCTTCATCATTTCTTGCTTTTTCATACATTGTTATAAACAATTTTTACCTTACTTCATATTTTAAGTATACGGCGCAAAATTGTTGACTTTTGTACGTTTTTGTTATATAGTGTTATAACAATCAGCTTACACTTGATTCAGTTATCCTGCATCAAATATCAGGTAAGCAAAGAACAAAGTGTCCACTCAATTCCTTTAAGGATGAAAGTAGACACCCATTGAAAAATAATTATACAGCTATGATGACACAAATTCAGGGTTTCGGCATCTCCAATTTCAACTTTCTCTCGAATATCGAGACTGAGTTCTACGAATATCTATCCTTTATTACTGACCGCGCGGTAGTTCCAGGCACCAATATATTCGGCGCCACAACACGTTTGCTACACTTTGCCTTCTGGCTTGCCGAACAAAAACTATTGCTCACAAAGATAGAGTTTAACCAATTGTTAAATAAATTTGGTTGGAAAGGGGAAGAAAAGCGTTACCTCAAGGTAGCAGATGCTTTTAAAGATTACGAAGCGCATGAACTTGCTTTAATTGAACCGCGCACAATTTTTCAAATAGCTGGAAATCTCAAAAAATATCACTCGGTCATTACACAGCTCTCAACACTACCGAAAATTACCCAAGATGCGGTACGTGGACTTATTGCTAGTTGTCGCAAACCAAGACAGTCTAACCAAAAAAAAGCAAGTATTTGGCGCCGAATTCCAGAGGGTGGTAGATATGCACAAATACCTCCTATCCATGAAACAGATGAACTGACGGGAATAACTATCCAAGCAATGGCAGATGCCGAAGGTCTTAGTTTTCAGGCAATTATTAGAGATGCTGTGGCATTAAGGAAAGCGCGTAACGATGGGCGCCTGGTTGACAGTTCGCAGTTAAGTTACTCAGAAGAGGAGTTCTTAGATTTATTATCGCAGGACGAAGAAATTAAAGAAGCTACTATTCAAGACTTAGAGGGAGTAAACCAGTTTATATACTCTAATCACTTGTCGGATGATTACTTTGGAGATGATGACAATACAAGTTCTGCGCCAGTCGAAGAACTAAATAACGAAGATTGGACTGAGCCAGAGCTAGAAAAAGTACAGGAAATAGGAAATTATCAGATATTAACTTCAGCCTCTTTATCACTATTGGAAAAAACACCTGTAGACTTTTTAGTTGAAACATTGACTACAGCGCGTACTTGGCAGGAGATTAGCGAAGCACTCAATACTCATAGCGAGTACAAATATCAAGCTTGGGAAGTACTTACTCCATCGGAACGGCGCCGGGTAATAGAAATAACGCCACCCGAAGTGCAAAAACTATCAGAAGCAAAACGCGCGGGTAAAATAATAGATTTTAGAGTTTGCAGTGAAGGCGTGTATGAAGTAAAACACAATGGCTGCTTATTTGGGGAAATAGTAACTAAATTAAGACTCTTATCTTTTTTAAATCAATTGGATTTGAAAGTAACATTAACATAGCATTTGTACTAAGCTTTCAGTAGGCGCCGACATTAGGAGAAACTTACAAAGCGCGCGAGGAGTGGTAATCGTTTAAAGACTTCCAAAAATTTAATTCTCCTGTATTGTGGAATGGGCTTTCTCTTGCCCTGTCCAGATTTAAGGCGTAAGGGACTTACACCCCACAAGAAAATTTTGGATATTTTTTATTTGGAAGTCCCTTGTCAATAGCTTGAATTATATTACCTTGAGAGTCAGACCATATTTCCGTATTTACCAAGATGACTATTATACAAAAACAGGAATAGCATAAATAATTACAGCTTGCGCGCGTATCAAAAAGTAGGTGGCAATTGTTGCCATGTCCTGAACCTACTACAACCACGCGCGCTCCTACGCATTTACCTCGCAATCTAATTCCAACAATGGATGAAAAAACTCCACCTCAATTTGTAAACACTAGTCTTGCCAATACTTTAGAACAAGCAAGAGTAGCAGCAGAAGATGTAAGCACTGACCCCGAACTTCTGCAAGAATTAGCACGTTCTCAAGACAAAGCGACTCGTAGAGCAGTTGCAGCAAATCCAAATACTCCAGCAGATACACTTTTAAGACTTGGCGCCGAATTTCCGATGCAATTAGTAGAAAATCCCGTATTTTCACTGTTGCTACTAGAAAATCCGAACTTGGTTGCGGAAATTCCACTGCCTACACTACGGAGTATTTTGAAGCTGGATAATGTGCCATTGTTTATTTTAGAGCAAGCAGCAAACAAAGCTGATGTGGAAGTACAATTAGCATTAGCTAATAATATTCAGACATCCAAAAAGGTTTTAGAACGATTAACTCAAAGTCGAGATGCTCAAGTTGCAGAGTCTGCTCGTTTACACGTTAATTTTGCTGGAGAGTTAACAGAGGGGTATGAGGAAAAAGCAAGAGAAGTTATTCAAGGAAATATGTCTCCGGCTTATAGAGCCGAATCCAATAGTCTTTATTGCCTTGCTATTTTAGCTCAGATTTGCCCTATTCCAAAATATATTATTGAGTATTTGGTGCAAGATTCAAGTTATGAGTATATATGTAGGTCATTAGCAACTTCTCCTGCAACCCTTCCAGATGTTTTAAGACAACTAGCTTGCCATATAAATCCAATAATACGCTATGAGGTGGCTAGAAACCCTCGTGTGCCTACAGATACTAAATTACAACTAATGGCTGACTGTGAGGAGATTCATGGATTAGGAAGTGTTCGTTCTGCTCTTGCAAGTAATCCAGATACACCCCTCACTATTTTAGAAAGCCTAGCAAAAGAAAACTATAGTAAGGTTAGGGAAAAAGTTGCCCAAAACCCAAACACACCTCTAAGTGTTATTCAAGAGCTTATAAATGACAAAAATGGGGAGGTTGCATGTATAGCAAGTGAGATAATTAAATTAAGGCAGAGTAGTTATGGAGTTTTTGATTTTAGTAACGAATCTGTCAGAATTGCGAATATTTTAGAAACTTACCAAAGACCTGATTGGGATAAAAATTGGAGTAATCGTTCTCATGCAGCCTCAAATCCTAATACACCAATCTTTCTGTTAGAAGAGTTAGCAAAAGATAAAGAAGAAATGATTCGTCAGAGTGTTGCTAGCAATCCTAAAACACCAATCAGCATTTTAGAAAAATTAGCTCAAGATGATTCCCATCATGTTCGATATGCAATTGCGTGGAATATAAGAACGCCAACAGATATCGTTTTCAAACAACTTGCAAGGGATAGCTGGGCATCTCGTGGTGTTGCTGCTCGCATGTCAAGCCAAAACTATGGTTCTACTGAAGTAAATGATATTGAAGATATTTTAGCAGAAGAAAGTGCAAGCCCTGTAGAAATTATTTTACAAAGATTAATACAGGAGGGAAAAGAAGCTGCTCGCGTATACCTTGCTCGTCGTGTTGATTTACCTGCTGACTTACTGATACAGTTAGCCCGCTCCAGTGAATATAAAGTCCGCGAGGCTATAGCCCAAAATCCTAGCACCCCTGCGGAAGGTCTTGCTTACTTAACTGATGATAAACAATTAAAAATACGCCTAGCATTAGCACAAAGTCCAAATACTCCGAGTGTTGTTCTTGAAGAGTTAGCCGAAGATAGCGAAAACTCAGTTCGAGATAAAGCAATGCAAAACCTTAATTTATCAAAAGATGCTATTGAACGTATTCTTTGTGGTAAATATGCAAATGATTACTTAAAACAAAACCCAGACTTTTTGCTTCAAAACCCAAATAGCTTAATTTTAGTAATAAATCATTATTTAAACACTAAATCTGCTATCGTTAATTATATAGTTTTACTTCAGTCCCAAGTGTCTAAGACAACATTGCAGGAAAAAATATTTTCTATTTCATGGCTAGAACGCTTTGCCGTAGCACAAAATTCAACGAGTTCTCTAGGAACTATCCAACAGTTGGCAAAAGATAGCAATCAATTAGTTCGTGCTGCTGCAAAAAAATCATTAGAAAAATATATATTAAACTCATAAAAAAATATATGCTTGAAGAAAACAAAGTTTTGATTGAATCAATTAAAAAGCTTTTATCTGCATACGCACGTGGAGAACGTGACTTTGCTCGAATTAACTTAGAAAATGCGGACTTAAGTAAACTTGATTTATCAGGGATTAATTTGAGTAATGCTAACTTGCGTAAAGCGAAACTTGTAGGCGCCAAACTGAGCAATGCGAACCTAAGCCAAGCCAACTTAGAAAAGGCTGATTTACAACATGCTGATTTGAGCCAAGCAAATTTAAATCAAGTAAATTTGGAAGAAGCAAAACTAGACGGAGCTAACTTAAATGCAGCTAATTTAACAGCAGCTAATCTAAATTATGCGTATATGCCTCGTGTCCAATTATCTAAAGCTAATCTTCAGGAAGCAGGATTAAAACGTGCTGAACTGACAGGAGCAAACCTGGAAGAATCTACTTTAGATAAAGTAAATTTTTTTGATGCTAGGCTGCGGAAAGCAAATCTCAAAAAAGCAAGCTTTAAACAAGCTTATTTGCATGAGTGTAAACTGCAATTTTCTGACCTAACTGATGCAAATTTACAAAAAGCTGACTTAAGTAAAGCTGAATTAAATGGAGCAATTTTAACGCAAACTGACTTACGAGGAGCAGAGATTGCTGAGGCAAAACAGGCTAATATCGAATCAGCTATTTTAGGTAAACTAGAGCATCAAATTATAAAACACAGTTTGCATCTTGAGTTTAAAGACGCGCTAGGGGAATCAATAGCATTTAGTCCTAATGGTAACATATTTGCTTATTACAATAATTACCGTAAAATTATTCTTATAGATTCAGACTCGAAACGCGAAGTAAATAAGATAAATATTCAAACAGAGCCAGTTGTATCAGTCGCTTTTGGTGCTGATGGGCAAACTATATATAAGAGTTTTTATGTGAACGAATTAAAATTATGGAATCCATTGACAGGTGATTTAATCAGTAACCTCAAAAATCACTCTGCTAATTCTACCTCTATTGTGCTAGATGCTAACGGTAAAGGTTTAGAAATGATAGGTACAGGGGAACCCTTTGAACTACATGATATTGGTCACGAAACACGCACCTTTAAGGGTTATTCAACTGGCATCCAAACTCAAGCGAACAGTCCTGATGGTTATTTCATTGCTAGAAGTGCGCCTGACATAGACGGGCAAATTGAATTAATAGATAAGCAAACTGGAAATAAAATTTACCTTTTCAGCGGACACCAAGCAGCAGTTCAATCTTTGTCCTTTAGTCCAAACAGTAAACTTCTAGCTAGCAGAAGTGCTAAAGATTTTAAGATATGGGACATTGAAACACAAAAGCAAATATTTGGTTATTCACAACCTTTTAGTAGCCATTATTCTCATGTTGCCTTTACTTATGGTGATAAAAGATCAAATCCAATCCTAATTACTAGTGAATTTTGGGGTAAATTTGAAAGTAGGAAGTTTTACTCAAGTTCAACAAAAGCTGATAAATACCACTTACACGGTGGTGGTTCTTCTTATAATAGTGAAATGATAATTAGCACAGACAGAAAAGTATTTGCAAGACGCTTTGATGAAGACCCTGTTCAGCTATGGGATTTACAAACTAAGCAAGAGCTTACTTTTTTAAAAGTAGACTCTAAATACGGCAAATTAATGGCACTCAGTTCACAAGGAGCTATTTTAGTAACTAGAACTAAGCAAGAAATTATACTCTGGAATGTAGAAACTAAAAATTTAGTTTTTAGTCTGACTGGTCATATAGATTATGCTAATGCAATTGCATTTAGCCCAGACGATAAAATTTTAGCTAGTGGAGGTTCGGACTTGATGCTTAAACTATGGAATGTTCAAGAAGGCAATGAAATTAAAACACTGTTAGTACCAGCAACTATTACAGCTTTAGCTTTTAATCCTCAAGAGCCAATTTTAGCTAGCGGTCATGGTGATGGCATAATCAAACTTTGGGATTTGAATACAATGGAAGAAATTCATAGCTTTAAAGCTCATAAAGAAGAAGTAGAAGCCTTAACATTTAGTTCAGATGGAAAATTGCTAGCAAGTAGTGAAGGTAATCGCGGTAGTATTATTCGCTTATGGAAACTAAAATATAATCAAATTTCTACAATCAAAAATGTTTAGATCAAGATAGCATTCGTAGTAAGAGTTCAGGAGGCGCCAAATTTTCGCCTCTCCCGAAAGCTATCCATCAGTTTCTGGTATTCGGTAATACTTATTAATACGAAACCGTAAATCATTATATAGGTCGTCAAAAGTCAAGCAGTAGACATGTTTTGAATTTAAAACTAAGTGTTCTTGGCGCCAAACTAATCTCTTTTTCTCCCTTGGTTCCAAATAGTCATTTCTACCAATAATTAACATTCCTATATAATCAATCCTTCTACCGCCAAATCGATTCTCAAAGTCATCTGTTCTTTCTAAATCATCTATTTTCCAAAACCAATCTATAATTTGGCTAAATCCTTTTTCAAATCTTGGCGACCATTCAGGACAATACTTTCCTGTTTTGCTAACAAAAACACTATTTAATCTTGCGTCTTCAAATTCAATAAAGCAATAAGATTTCTTTCTAGAATCTCCAACTGCCAAATCTGCTGCAAAATCTCCAAAAATATCAAACTCAAACGCAACACGGTTCAATCTTTCAATATTTTTATGGTATGAGCCAATAAATGTAGACAATTGAATCCTTTCTCTGAAGAAAGGTAAAATATCATTTTTTTCAGATAGTGGCTTTTTCTGTTGTAGTAGCTCTTTAAATTCCTCAAGCTGAAAACGACAAATTGCAGGGTCAAAGTTTAGTGTTACAAACTCTTTCATTGTCAAATAGAAAATTAATATTTACTTTTAGAAAATAATTTTAACCGTTCTTGTGTGAAAATATCCATAACTTCTATTTCATCCGGTGAATTAATTTGTATGATTGCTCTTAGCTCAGAATCAACTTTTAGGAAATATAAAGGTTCTTCTGTATTCATTCTTTGAATATTCCCTGTTACTGCATTATCTATATCCGAAATATCTAAATTATTTAAAGCTTGTGTCAAGTTACTCTTTTCTTCTGTAGAAAGGGTGTCTAACGCTATTAGCGCGCGTCTATGCATTGTAACCTTATACATACATTATTTTTATCGCACTGTAGTTATACGACTAATATTTTAGCAAATAATAGTGCAAGCAAGGCAGAATATTACATAAATTTATTTGTTAGCTTCAATTAGTTTTAAAGCACAGGTATTGGTTATAGTTACCTCAGCTTTATAACCTTCAGCGCTATACCATTGAACGCGCGCAACACCAGGAGTAGGCACATCACCCTCATTTACAATCACCTTACCTATCTTGTCTTTTTGATAACCATGATTTTTTGACTTTACTTTTGCTCCTACTGGGAAAATATCAAGTGGTTTATCGCTATCCGTTTTTATTGTTTCGTGGGTAGCTTTATCAGTTTGCCTTGGGCTTTTAGAAGTTTTTGCACTAATCGGCGCCGTTGGTTTATTATCATTAGTTTTGTTGGTTTGAGTTAGCGCCGATTCACTCGAATTAATACGTGTATTTACTTGATTATTTTTATGGTTTAAAGACTCAGTATTGTGATTGCTGAAATTATGGGCGCCCTCCCCCTTGTCTTTGTCTTCAAGACTGTTCGGGATCTGCTGTATTGGTTGCATAGACTCAATTTCAGATACCGAACAAGTAACCAAACTATCTTGAATGATTTGATTTTGTTCGGTATTTTTGGCGTACTGTTCGGTATTCTGTTCGGTATTGTTAAAAGTATGTATATAAGTATTTTGAGGTGTACTAGTAGTAGTGTTCAAGACAAAGTTAGGGGAGGGGGGGATATAAGTTAATTTAACTAGCTTCTCTCTGTTATCTTTGCCACCTAAGAATTTAGAGACAATACCCTCTTTAATTAATCTGTCTATTGTTATACGAGTCGAATCATAGTTCTCTCCAATCAATCCAGGTATATCCTTTAATGGCATAGCGTTATGTGGATTTAAGCTCAAAAGGTTTATTATTTTGGGTTTGATGGCTTTAGTCTCTTGTTCGTTCTGCTTTGCACTGTCGCTAATTACATCAAAATGTCGATCAAATCCATCCAGGGTTATTTGAAGTTCCCTACGTTCGGAGCCACGTATCTTCGCAGTTGATAGTTTGATAGTATTACTAACCATGTCTTTATCTAGTTGCCAAACAGCACTACTACTAGCGGCAATAGAGAAGTTACCCGCTGATTTTGCAATTTCTTCATATTCCTGAAATTTCTTGTTGTGGTGAATTACAAGCATTGCTGTTTTGTATTGATTGCACAAGCTTTGTAATCGTCGGATAGGCAATCCTGCTTTCGAGTTATTCTCATCAAAATGAGGTAAGTAGCCTGTAATGCCTCTATAGCTATCAATGACTATCAGTGTCGGTTGTAACTCCTCAATCATTTTTTCAAGCTTTGGCAGTTGCGTCATATCCCAGTCAAGCAACAATTCATATTTATCTGATAGACCTATACGCCTATCGATGAATGAAGACAGCATCTCGTTATCGGACATTTCACCGAAACTATTCACAAATATTACTTTTCCAGTTTTTAAAGGTTTTTCATCTAAAAACTCTTCGTTGTAAATGACTGAAGCAGCAAGGTCATAACCAAGTGTTGTTTTACCTACACCTGGATTAGCTCCAATCAGAGTTACGCCCGTTGCTGGCATCAACCCTGGTATTAGCCATTCAACATCCGAAGTTTTGGCTGCGTAAAATTCCTGAGATGTCAGGCGCCTAGCTTGTGGCTTTGACGTGGAATCAATAAGCTGAACGAGCATTGATTCAAGTCTAGATACCTTCTTACCGTATCTTTGAGCAATATCGTTAAGCGTGTCATCCCAAGCAAGAATGTCTGTTTCTTCAGATAGTGCTAATAACTCAAGTCTTAATCTATCTCGCCTGGTTTGTTGTTTAGCAGCTATATTCCTACGTTCTAACTCTTCTTGAAATTCGCCCTCTAGCTCTTTCATGAGATTATTCCAATTGAAAGGATTTTCATTACACCTTTTCCTTAGAATATCAAGCTCCCTAGTCTTTTGAGAGCCTTTTAACAACCTAATTGCAACTTGTGCAAGATTAACCGCATCTTGGTGTTGTAATTTATTAGACTCTTGGTTGGTTGCTTTCAACCAATCTTCAATCTTGTTTGAGTGATTGAGTATATTGTCAAATACCTCAATAGATGTAGCCTGGTCAGGCGCCAAATATGAAAGAGGTAACTTAGACTCACAATGCCATATGCTGCATTCTCCTACTGTCCAAGCAATAGCCTTGATAATTTCTTCACTGGCGCCAGTATCCACAATATAATGTTGTGCATCAGTTGCAACGTAATCAGCAATCTCTTCAAAGCCTCTTATATCAAAAAGACCACTAAGGTAACTGTTGGATGCATCCAGAAAATCAGATACCCATAAGATAGGGTACTGAAACTTGTTAGCAGTTGATAAGTTAACTTGTTCTGGTTGACTTTGTACTAGATTCTTCATATGATTATAGTGATTATTATTTTATTCACTGGGAACTTTGTCTTTGTCCCAGTATTCTAATATTTGCAAAAGCTTAATAACTCCCAGCTATCACCTACTATCGCAGTGGGATGGTATCTAGGTTGATTCCTAGGGAGATTCTTTGCTTGTTTGGTAGCTTCGGCTTGATTAATACTCAAGTGTGCTTTCCAAATTATTTCATACTGACTCCGTATTGCTTACCAGGTATTCGTAAAAAATAAGTACTCATTATTTATCAGTGCAAAGGCTTAAAATAGTACCTATGCTCAGGAAAATATAAGCTGTAGCAATGCTTTACATGAATTTGTAAACATGTACTTATACCGCAGTGCCCATAGTGGGGAAACTGCGGTTAAGATACTTGTGATTTGTTTTGCTGTTCCAACAGTTCTAAAATCATCTTTCTGACAAGGTGATACATTGGGATACCTTGCTTTTGAGAAAGTTCTTTTAGCGCTTGTTTTTCATCTTTGTACAAAAACACCTTTAATAATTCTGCATTTGGATGACTTACTGTAATCATCTCGATGTCCTCTGTAGATGGCACATGACAATTATACCCCGACTTGTTGCTCTTATGTACCATGCTAGTCGAATTATTTTTAGTTAAGTTTTGTAACTCTTGACTAGCGACTTTTTTGATATTAGTCCCTCCTTTACGGCTAGTTCACGGATTAACTCGCTATAAACAAGGGCTGCAAAGGTAGCAATCGGGCGTTGTTCTAACTCAGCTAATTTTTTGGTAAGCTCTACAACGTCCTCGTCTAGAACCATTGTTAATCGTGGTCTAGCAAATTTTCCAGCAGGCATAAGATTTTACTCCCCTATAAAACGCTCAAACCCTTATCATAACCGCTACTAACCGTCAGTAACGGTGACTTTGAAGGCAATGACAGCTGGTGACAGTTCAAAATAGGTCTTAGTGACCGTTGACAGTATCGTATAGTGACTGCTACGTTTCACTAGAGTGATTAAAAACTTATATTGTGTACTGGTTACTGGGACGTACTCTTCTCAATCTTAAATACTTCCTAAAACTCAATAATTTGTGGTTCCATATCCTTGCACAGGTGGTGTTTTGATTTACTACCTACCGCTAATTGGGTAAAAATTGCTACTAATTAATTCCGAGACGTTTATCGCTTTTGGATTGTAGTAGGTATTACTCATGTTTCTCTTATGCTGCTAAAAAACAGAGAAGCCCACTTACCACAATAGGTAAATGGGACTAAGCAGATTTTTTTGGTTGCTCAAGCAATTCGATAATCATCCCTCTGACAAGGTGATACATCGGTATGCCTTTTTTGGCTGCGAATTCTTTTAGCGCTTGCTTCTCTTGTTTGTGCAGAAATACTTTTAACAGTTCAGCGTCTGGGTGCCCTACTGTAATCATTTCTATATCCTCTAAACATGGTACATGAGGAGTATAACCCAAATTGTTGCCATTATGTACCATGTCATTAGAATTATTTTTAGTTAAGTTTTGTAACGCTTTGCTGTTACCAGTCGCTTTTTTGGGTTTTCTATATACCCCTCTTTAATAAAGTATTCTCGCAAGATTCCCACAATCAGGGCACTTACAGACTGTTCCCTGTTGGCGGCGCACTCTTCGAGAGCGTCCTTTACTTCGTCGCTAGCCTGAAATGTAATTCGGTTTTTAATGGTGGGCATAAGACATAAAATATCAACACTTCTTACTCACCACATTAAACGCCTCAAACGCTTATAGCAACACATCCTGTAGGCATTACGGCTATTAGTTCAAACATTGATGCCTAAAAAGTGTTGACACTTTGAAAACACATTGCTACCGACCGTGGTGTGATGATTCGTTATTTAGCTCTGATGGCTCAATATTCGGCGCCGATGTTTCACTCGACCTGACTGCGTATAGTTACTTAATTAAGTTAACAGTTTAAAGACTCAGTATTGTCATTACTGAAATTACGGGTACCCCCCCCTTGTCTTTATCTTCCAATTTGTTCGGTATCTGCTGTATTGATTGCGTAGATTGGATTTCAGATTCCGAACAAGAAACCGAACAATCTTGAGCGATTTGATTTTGTTCGGTATTTTTGGTGTACTGTTCGGTATTCTGTTCGGTATTATCACAGCTTTCTATATCAATACTTTAAGGTGTACTAGTAGTTTTTTCAAGACAAAGTTAGGGGAGGGGGGGTATAGATTGATTTAATTAACTTCTCTCTGTTGTTTTTACAACCTAAGAATTTATAGACTGGCGCCTGTCAGATAGTATGGCGCCACTAAAGTGTTATTGCTTCCAACGTTATGGATTTTTGTAGCTAAAGTGATTTTTGGTAATTCAATTAAAAGTAATTAAAGGTACTTTATTTAAGAATGGAATGGCTACACTGAAAACAAGCAGGACTTATGATATTGCGACAATTGTGAGTTGATGCGTGAAAGCTATTACTGACTCAAACTAAAAACTTTATCGTAAGTGGGTGGAAATAATTAACTATCAAAACCAGGCGCCAATTTTAACTCTCTCTGTGTACTCTGCGTCTCTGTGGTAAAAATTTAATCTTTATGTTGGGTTTCGCTTACGCTCCACCCAACCTACAGGTGTTCGCGTAAGTCTAAACAAGATAAAAATATGTTTTTTTGCTTTGGTAGGACAGGCAAGATGTCTATACTACGCACCATACATTACTATTAATTTTTAATCAATGAATGATTTGAAAGAGCTTGTTAAGGAAATTAGTCGCTTTGAGGCTATTATAGCTGATTGGGATGAACGAGAGCGTGGTGTAGCTGCTGGCTTGAAAAGGGCTATTGAGGCTTTACATAAAGAAGCTCTCGCGCGCTTAATTAAAAGTGTCAAGCAAGAATCAATGTCGGCTTTGCGTAATGCTGTTCAAGATGAAGTTGTATATGGTGTGTTGGCTTATCATGAGTTGGTTAAACCTCCAAAACAAAAGCTTGAACAACGTTTACAAAACGCTCTCGAAGAAGTTCGTCCTAGTTTAAAGAGCCATAACGGGGATGTTGAGTTGGTAGCAATTAAATTACCGGATGTGGTGGAAGTTAGATTAATTGGTACATGCAAGAGTTGTGCATCTTCTAATTTCACTTTGTCTCAAAGCATTGAACAGACGATTCAAGCATACTGTCCTGAAATTACAAAAGTTGTTGCTGTTAAGTAAGGAATAATATCATAGGCAATGCTGATTCCAAAATTACCCTTTTCAGATTTAGGCGCCGAAGTAATTTTAGGCAGAATTGCTACACCTGAACAATTCGCTGTACCTTTGGCGCCTAGTGCAGTTGAAATGTTTGGTCCCCGTGGCGCCTGTTTGGTGGAAGAATTTGGCCCTCTATGGGTTGCGGATACTGGACATCATCGCTTATTAGGATGGCAAAACTTACCATCTCAAGATAGTCAAGCTGCTGACTGGGTAATTGGACAACCTGATTTTTTTCATGAAGGACAAAATGCTAAAGCTACACCTGGAAACACGACTCTGAGTGTACCAACAGGTATTTGTGTTTGTGGTCGCGGTTTGGCTGTTGCTGATGCTTGGAACCATCGCGTTTTAATTTGGAAGGAAGTTCCAGAAGATAGCAATGTGCCAGCAGATATTGTACTAGGGCAAACTAATTTTACTGATAATCGACCAAATCGAGGTGAACAAGTTGCTGCGGCAAATACGCTTAATTGGTGTTACGGTGTTTTTTATCATCAAGGTAAGCTGTTTGTTGCGGATACTGGTAATCGTCGGGTATTGGTATGGTATGAATTGCCTAGCGAGAATGGTCAACCCGCTGATTTGGTCTTAGGACAACCAAATATGGTTGAGCGTAATGAAAATGGTGGTGCAACTGCATCCGCTTCGAGTATGCGTTGGTGCCATGACATTACATTTTGGGGAGAAAATTTAGTTATCACAGATGCTGGTAATAACCGTGTGATGATTTGGGAGGAAATGCCAACAGAAAATAATACTCCCTGTACTGTAGTATTGGGGCAAAAAAGCTTTGATTTTGTTGAGTTAAATCAAGGAGTTTATTTTCCTAATGCTAGTAGTCTCAGTATGCCATACGGTGTTGATGCATTTGGTGATTGGTTGATAGTGGCGGATACTGCAAATTCGCGGTTGTTGGGATGGAAAAAGTCTAAATCTATTTTATCATTGTATGGGGCAGATGCTGATGCGTTAGTGGGACAAAAGAATTTTAAAAGTAAATCAGAGAATGGTAACTTTGGATTACCAAAGCGAGACAGCGTAAATTGGTGTTATGGCATCAATATATGTGGCAATACTGCCGTGATTTCTGATTCTGGAAATAATCGAATTTTATCATGGCGCCTTTTAAAGGATGTTTGATTAATCCCTTCCATCTCGTTAGAATCTGTTCTCTTCTCTTAACTCTTCCTTTGTGTTCTTTGTGTCTTTGTGGTTTATTCTTCTTACCTCTGTGTTCTCTGCGTCTCTATAGTGAATAAAAAAATACATTAGCCCAATCAATGGCTTTGTAATATAACTCACCATGAGGGTGTGTATTGTTACCACGCCCGTCACAGAGGACACAGAGAGAGATTTTAAATAAAGGCGCCAATCTGGCAAAATTTATAAACCACAAAGGCACAAAGGACACAAAGGTAAGAAAGAAGAGAAGGAAGAGTTTTATAAATTCTTTAGGACTGATATATATGTATGAAGAAATACGAGTACGCGGTACAGTTCAAGGAGTAGGGTTTCGTCCTACAGTTTATCGCATCGCTGTAGAAAATGGGTTATGTGGTGAAGTTTATAACGATGGTGAAGGAGTTATTATTCGAGTATCAGGAAGTCAGAAATCTTTAGATAAATTTGTTCGCCAATTACAGCAAGAATGCCCCCCATTGGCAAGAATAAATGAAATAACGCGGACACGCTCTGAGGGTGAATTTAACTTTGATGATTTTGTAATTTCTAAAAGCATTAATAATGTAATTAATACTGAAATTACTCCTGATACTGCCACCTGCGTACAATGTCAAAGTGAAATCTTCGACCCTCAAAGTCGTTGGTTCCGTTATCCTTTTACCAACTGTACCCATTGTGGACCACGCCTAAGCATTATTCGTTCCATACCTTATGACCGCAGTAACACCAGCATGGCAAGCTTTGCTATCTGCCCCGAATGCTTGAACTTATACAACGATATCAAAAATCGTCGCTTTCATGCCCAACCAATAGCTTGTCATATTTGCGGACCGAAGGCATGGTTAGAACGCGCTGATGGTAAACCTTTTACAGCTTCTATGTTCTCAATGCTGGATGAAGTTGATGCTGTTTGCACTTTGTTACAAAAAGGGGAAATTGTTGCCATCAAAGGTCTCGGTGGAGTTAATTTGGCGTGCGATGCGACAAACGAAACCGCAGTTAAAAAACTCCGCCAACGAAAACAAAGATACCACAAACCCTTCGCCTTGATGGCGCGCGATATTGCTGTTATTGAAAAATATTGTAATCCTAATGCTATTGAACGTGAATTACTTCAATCTTCCAAGGCGCCTATTGTTTTAGTAAGGGCAGGTGACAAAAATTATCCTTCTCTTTCTGCTTCGGTGGCGCCAAACTCTAATACTCTCGGTTTTATGTTGCCATATACTGGGCTTCACCATCTTATTCTCAAACGGATGAATCGTCCGATTGTATTTACTAGTGGCAATATATCTGATGAACCCCAGTGTATTGATAACTCTGAAGCGCGCGAGAAGTTAGGTAACATCGCTGATTATTTTCTTCTCCATAACCGAGATATAATTAATCGTGTCGATGATTCGGTGGTTAGAGTTGTTGGTGATAAAACTCGAATCATTCGACGCGCGCGCGGGTATGCACCTGCTTCTATTAACCTACCCTCTGGTTTTGCTTCTTCACCTCAAATTTTAGCAATGGGAGGTGAGTTAAAAAGTACTTTCTGCTTACTGCGTCACGGCAAAGCTATTATTTCGCAACACCTAGGAGATTTAGAAAATGTAGCAGCATTTAATAGTTACCAAGAAACCCTGGATTTATATTTAAAGTTATTTGAGCATAAACCCGAAGCAATTGCTACAGATTTGCACCCAGAGTATTTATCTACGAAGTTTGGAAAACAATTAGCAGCTAGTAACCAGTTAATTGAAGTACAGCATCATCATGCTCATGTTGCTGCTTGTATGGCAGAGAATAATGTAGATATAAATACGGCGCCTGTTTTAGGTATTGCTTTCGATGGTTTAGGCTATGGTAAAGATGGAACGCTTTGGGGAGGAGAATTTCTTTTAGCTAACTATCGCGAGTTTACCAGAGTTGCAGCATTTAAACCAGTTCCTATGATAGGAGGCGCCCTGTGCATTCATCAACCTTGGCGCAATACTTATGCTAATTTAGTAACAAGATATAATTGGCAAGAGTTAGTATCTAAGTATGGCAATTTAGAATTATTCCAGTTTTTACAAACAAAGCCTATATCACTACTTAATCAGCTAATAAGTAAACAAATTAATTCACCTCTAACTTCTTCTGTTGGGCGCCTATTCGATGCTGTTGCCGCTGCTATTGGTATTTGTCGTGACACATGTAGTTACGAAGGACAAGCAGCAATTGAAATGGAAGCTTTAATTGATGAAAATAATAAAGAATCACTAAGCTATAGCTTTGAAATTGAAAAATCAAATAATATTAGTTATATTGATTCAAGCTATATGTGGATTCAACTTTTAGATGACTTGCAGCAAAATATACCAAAGCAAGTTATCGCAGCTAAATTCCATCAAGGCTTGATTAATATTATCGTTCAAATGGTAAGCCATCTGCGACAAGAATATGAATTTAATCAAATTGCTTTAACAGGTGGAGTCTTTCAAAATGCTATTTTGTTAAAACAACTTGAATGCAAATTAGCAACATTCGATACAAAAGTAATTACTCATAGTTTAGTACCTTGTAACGATGGTGGCATATCTTTAGGACAAGCAGTAATCGCCGCTGCACGATTAATTAAATAATTACTCAAAATCTAAGGTATTTATGTGCTTAGGAATTCCTGGTCAGATTGTTGAAATTACTGATACCAATAATAAACTAGCTGTAGTAAATGTCGGTGGAGTCAGGCGCGAAGTAAATATAGCCTGCATTGTTGACGAAAATCATTCCCCTACTGACTGCATTGGAGATTGGGTATTAGTACACGTGGGCTTTGCAATGAATCGAATTAATGAGAAAGAAGCGGCTGAAACCTTGCAAATCTTGCAAGAACTAGCAGCCGCGCAAGCAGCACTTAGCAATTAATTGGCTAAGGGTTATCATAGCTAAGTTTAAGTAAATCAATCTATTAAATTAATCTAAAATCTGAAAATTATATGAAATACGTTGATGAGTACCGAGAAACGCAATTTGGAGAAATATTACTCCGTGAAATCGAAATATTATCTAAAATTTTAAACAAACGTATAAAAATTATGGAAGTATGTGGGGGACATACGCATTCAATTTTTAAATACGGTATTGAAGATGCTCTACCAGAAACAATCGAATTAATACATGGCCCAGGTTGTCCAGTATGCGTGATGCCAAAAGGAAAACTTGATGATGCGATAGCGATAGCTAAACACACAAATGTCATATTTACAACATTTGGTGATGCGATGCGGGTTCCCGGTTCCAAAGCGAGCTTATTACAAGCTTCTTCAGAAGGCGCCGACATACGTATGGTTTACTCACCACTAGATAGTTTACAAATCGCCAGAGATAATCCTGATAAAGAAATAGTTTTCTTCGGAATTGGTTTTGAAACAACTGCTCCAAGCACTGCCTATACAATTAAGCAAGCATTCTCAGAAAATCTTCATAATTTCAGTTTATTTTCTAATCACGTACTAGTAATTCCAGCACTACAAGCTTTACTCGATAACCCAGATTTACAACTTGATGGGTTTGTAGGGCCTGGTCATGTCAGCATGGTAATCGGTTGTAATCCATATAATTTTATTCCTAAAGATTATAATAAACCGATAGTAATATCCGGCTTTGAGCCTGTAGATATCCTGCAATCAATTTGGATGTTACTGCGACAATTAACAGAAAATCGCTGCGAAGTAGAAAATCAGTATAGTCGAGTTGTTGAGACACAAGGAAACATTCAAGCAATCACAGCAATGAATGAAGTGTTTGAAGTCCGCTCTGAATTTGAATGGCGAGGTTTAGGACACATTCCTGCTTCAGGTTTTAAAATTCGTCCTAAATACGCGCGCTTTGACGCTGAAGCAAAATTTGCCATTCCCAACAATCAAGTTGCCGACCATAAAGCTTGTCAATGTGGAGAAATTCTCAAAGGAGTTCTCAAACCTTGGCAATGTAAAGTTTTTGGAACCGCTTGTACACCAGAAAACCCAATGGGCACTTGCATGGTTTCTTCAGAAGGCGCCTGCGCTGCATACTATAAATATGGTCGATTCTCCAAAGTCTTTAACGAGGCGCGGAGTTAGCAATTGTAGCACGGGCATTCGGCGCCTGTGCAGTGACATGTATTTTTTTACCACAGAGACGCAGAGGGCGCAGAGGAGAAGATTGGCAACGGATGATAAGCGGATGTAACGGATAACTGATTTTAAATAACTATAATCTCGTTTTTGACGAATAACTCATCCGTTACATCTGTTGTATCCGTTGCATAGTACACAAAATAATACAAAGGAGCAAAATAATATGCCATTCGTAACAGTACAGATAGCCAAGGGTCATTCTGTAGACAAAAAGCGAGAACTAGCAAAAGCAATTACAGACGCTCTAGTAGCAACAATGGGAACAAAACCAGAGTGGGTAACAGTTCATATTGATGAATTTGAACGCGAAAACTGGGCAGTAGGTGGACAGCTACATATAGATAAACACGCAGGTAGACATGTAGAGAAAGGAGTTTAACCCCTAAAGGAACTATGCTAGTGTTTTTTGTAGCTATTACTACAAAACTCTAACATCATATGACTCAACAACCTGTATTAGGAAATATAAGTCCTTTGATTCCTGCTGGCGCCGATGTGGAAAGTACAATAGCATTCTACGAAAAACTGGGCTTTAAAGTTATCCACAAAGAAGGACAACCCGCGCGCATGGCAATAGTCCAACGTGATGCAGCAGAAATTTTCCTAGTTAAAAACGATTATGTACTCTTAGCTGAATCAATAGCTTTACGTATCCAGGTTAACCAGCTTGAAAAATATTACGATGAATTGCTATCCATTGATAGTGAAATGATTCATCAAGAAGGCAAACTAGAAACCAAACCTTGGGGAGTGAAAGAATTTGTGGTGCTTGACCCAAATGGTGTATGTATAACATTTTATGAAAAATCCGGATTACAGTATTAGACTCAACAAACGCACAGCTGTACGAGATAAAAATATTACTCTCGCGCATGGCAGTGGTGGTAAAGCAATGCGCGATTTAATCGATGATATTTTTGTTAATACATTTAATAACTCATATCTGGCGCCGCTTGAAGACCAAGCAACTTTTGATATAGCTTCTTTGATGCAACATGGAGATAAACTTGCCTTTACTACAGACTCTTACGTTGTTGACCCGTTATTTTTTCCTGGTAGTGATATTGGTGAGTTAGCAGTGAATGGAACAGTTAATGATTTAGCAGTTAGTGGCGCCAAGCCATTATATTTAACTTGTAGCGTAATTTTAGAAGAAGGTCTGCCAGTAGAAACACTGCGCCGTGTTGTTAAAAGTATGCAAACTGCTGCAAATAAAGCAGGTGTACAAATAGTTACAGGTGATACTAAAGTCGTGCATCGTGGCGCCGCAGATAAGCTGTTTATTAATACTACTGGTATTGGTGTAATACCTAATCAAGTAAATATATCTACTCAAAATATCCAACCAGGAGATGTAATTTTAATTAACGGTGAATTAGGGAATCATGGTACAGCTATCTTAATTGCGCGCGGTGAGTTAGCGTTAGATAGTAATATAGAGAGTGACTGCCAGCCATTAAATGATTTAGTCGCCACTATTCTTGATGCGTGTCCTCATATTCATGCAATGCGAGATGCAACACGCGGTGGTTTAGCAACCGTTTTAAATGAATTTGCTGCAAGTGCTAATGTGGGTATACGTTTGGATGAAGCAGCAATACCAGTTCGTGAAGAAGTTAAAGGTGTGTGTGAAATACTAGGTTTCGACCCATTGTATTTAGCCAATGAAGGAAAACTAGTAGTTGTCGTCAAACGAGAAGACGCTGATACTGTCTTAGCAGCAATGAAATCACACCCCGCAGGAATAAACGCGCGCGTAGTTGGAGAAGTAATTGACGCACCCGCAGGTATTGTTTTATTAAAGACTGGTTTCGGCGCCGAACGAATTGTTGATATGTTAGTAGGAGAGCAATTACCTAGGATTTGTTAACTCATATTTGAAAATATCTCAGATTTCTCCAACTAAAGGATGACCACAAATAGGTGGGGAAAGAATCAATAACAATCCGAACTTTATTCCGATGTTTTATCGTGAGCAAAATTTTTATTATGTACACATGCAACGAGGCAACTGAAGTAAAAAACAGTGATAGCGCTGCTCTATACCGAATAAAACGATTATACATTCACGGAGATAAAACAATGAATAACGAAATCAACAAAACTAATGCAATTGAACTATCCTTAGATGAACTTGATACAGTTGCAGGTGGTCTAGCAATTAGCTTAGGTGATATCGGTGGTTTTGCATCGGATGCGTCGAATAGCTTCTCACAGAAGAATCTTGCTGTAGGTCAACAAACTTTCGCAGGTCTTGGTGGTAGCTACACTGGTTCAGTAACCAACCTGCAAGATATTTTTAGTAAAGCTGGTCAATCTATCGCTGCTAAATAAATACGAACGGCGCCAACAAGTAATAAAACTTATGTGTTCCTTATTTACCTTGGTGCTGTTCAACAATTAAATATATGCAGGGATGCGTCAGCTCATATTGCAGCTTTGTGGTGAGGACTGCATCGAACTGGCGCCTGCTATATATAGTAACAAAATTTAAACCAAGGTAATCTAATCGACATTTCCGTAATGACGAAAACGTGTGCTGTAGAAATTAGTATCAAATTCAACCACACGCACCATTATAAATATGCAATTTAATTCTAAAACAGTCGCTCAGTTAGTTTTATCTGTAGTTGGTGTCTGCTCGCTTTCACTCCCCTTCGCACAAACCGCTCAAGCTGGAGAAGTTCGTAGCTTATGTGGCAAGTATGACAGTACATTTGTTGCTGCTGAAACCAAACATTTTTTGGTAAGCATCTGTGGAGGTGATACGCCACATAATTATGTAGGTTTAGATAAAAAGACTGGTAAAAAGATAAGTCTACCTTTAACTGTAGATGGCTCTAAAAACAGAGGTAGATACTTTGAAGCTGTTAACGGTGAATATACTTATGGTGTAACAGTCTCCAACACAAACAAAAACTTGACTGTGAAAAGAAACAACCGTACAATTCTACGCGAAGCAATAGTTAGAGGGTTATAAGCGCGCTGTTTCATAAATGTAATTAAGTTTTAAAAAGCTATTTGCCTAACTCTTTTAAAACTATTTTAATATTCCACATTATTGCACCTTATAGGGGAATGTAGATTGTACATTCCCTTTTTGTTAGAATCTGGTTTAAAATTAGGTGCATTTAATTTAATACTTATAATTTATTTAAGTTCGTTGAGTAAATTTTGCGTTTCCTGAGTTGTAGCTTTCTTTTTTTTCTTTTCTTGTCGTCGTTTATGCCATTTTTCGGCAACTTTTTTAAATTCTTCTATTTCTTCAAAGTTAACTTCTACAGAGGCATTTTTAAATTCCACACCTAGTGCTTCACGCTCCATCGAGGACTTCTAGGTAGCTAGCGCATTGATAATCTTTATCTTCGCATTCCTTAATCCGTTCCTCAGAGTCTTTACTCAGTGTCAATAGAAGAAGTTAGTGATGGATATCGTTTTCAAGTTGAGTTAATCAGACGTTGGTTTGGTGAGAACAGCGTACCATCAACACACGCGACATAATATTTTACAGTAGAGGCGCCGCTCTTCTATACTAAAGCGAAGCAATCCGATGTTGTAATTCAATCAAATCAGGGTGTTGATTAATATCCATTTGATTAAGTGCCCAATCAAAAAAAGCATTGAGAGAAATGTATTGAGATTGCTGTTGCTGCATGGCTTTTTGCATATCTTTGCCATGAAACCATATTAAATACTGTTTATCTGACCAAAAGTTGGGTTGAGAAAACTGTTGCTGATAGGCAGCTATACTTGCTAAAAATCTATCTTGCGTAACAGTGCTAATAGCTTGTTGAAACTGGTTAACTAACATTAAAGCTTCATTTTGACAGTCAAGTATTGTAAGCGAGGATGGAAGTTTACCGCTACCACCTGTCCATGTGGTTCTCAGTTGCTGTCGTGAACCACTTGATTCTATTAAATCAGCCAATGCCCATCTCACGACTTGATAATCTTGTAAACTTCTTGCAGCTTGTTCTATCCATGTGGAAATGGCTATAATTCCCGGTGAGTTTCCATGTCCCCATCTAGAAATTGGATTATTTTGCTTTTCTATATACCTTGTAACCCAATAATTATGGATTAAATCAGAGTTTAGTAGATAGTTCTCAACACAAGCTCGGTGCGTGAGAAACATTGAACCAAATTTAAGCAATTGAATATCATTTGGAGGTTTGATATCAAAATCACGGTCGCGAAAAACTATATACTTTTTATTTGTAGTTTCAATTCTCGAAAAATAACCTTCGACAAAGACCGAGAAGGTGAATTTACTACCAGAGGGAACAATAGTAGGTTTATTTACGGAAAGATTTTCAATAACTCTGTTTATTAACCTAAAATCTAAGCTACTTTGTTTACCTTCACAAAAAATAACTTTATCACCAACTACACTCACTGCTACACCTCTAACCGTATAATATATGCTTCTGGCACTAATTGCTCTATATAATCAGAGTGGGTTGTAATTATAAACTGATTATTATTACCTAGTTTGGGTAGCGCGCGTAAAAACGCTTGTTGCATTGGTGGATGTAGATGCAATTCAATCTCATCGATTAAAATTACTGAGTTATTAATATTCCAGCTAGCAAAGTCCATTAACATTGGAAACACAGCACGTTCACCCCCCGACATTTCAGATATTTCGTACTGGTTTCTACTGTCATGTAAATAAAACCAAGGTTCACTAAGAATATCATCTGCATTTTCTCGTAAAACAGGGCCCATCATACTACGTTCTGGAAACACTATTTTATAATTACGCTCAATTTCTGCGTATAAATCCTTTTGTCCACTACGTAATTGTTGAATTTTACCACTTTCAATATCTTGGTGAAACAGGCGCCATTTTGACAAACGGTCACGTAAAAGGTCTTCGGTAATTTCCAACTTTAATTGTGGGTCTTCAGTCGTTAAACTTGTAGAAGTTCTTTGTTCTGTATACCATAAAACTGCACCTACCTGCTCAAAAACTTGAAACCCTTCAGTACGACGCAGTTGTTTTGCATATTCTCGTCCTCTAAATTGAAATAATTCAGCAGCACTTAGAGCTTGCACACGTCCCTGGTTCCATTTGAGAGTGACAATATGCTTTTGAGCAGGACTTACACTCATTAGTCCCATCTCTGATAACTTTTGTTGTAAATTATGTACAGCTTCAAGTTCAGGAGAAGAAAACTGTACTTTTACAATTACATCTGGTTCAGACATTCCCCAGTTATAACTAAGCAGTTCGTAGTTAAAACCTGTCCACTCTAAATCAGAAATTTTCTGTAACCGTCCGGTTGCAGTACCTAATGTCGCAGCGATAGCTTGCAATATACTTGTTTTTCCAGCACCATTCATTCCCACTAAAATAATCATATCCCGTGCTAACCCTGTTTCTGGGTCAGTAAAATCAAATTCGGGTGAGGAGCGAAATTTTTTGAAATATTTTAGCTGAACTGATTGAACCTTCATTCCCATCTCCTAACTTTTTTCCCACTTTTACACTACTACATGCTCTCATCGTGATTCGACAATTCAATGGGGAATTTGTTACATTTTTTAAGTATATTGTTTTGATGACCAATATAATTCTATTGTCGAATTTGCAAATTTTGCAGATTGAATAACTAATAGTTCCCAAAAAAATAAAAATCTTTCACATGTGTTATAGTAAGTTTAAACTATAAAGAGGCGCCGCTCTAATAATCCGGAATAACCAAATTGCAAAGTGTTATAAATAATATACGCTTGTTAATTATATAAATTTATACAAATTATTATTGAATGAACCCAGCAATTGCACTTACCCAAAAACAACTATCCGAGTTTCTGCTGAATGTGGCTGTAGTAAGACCAGTGTTTATTTGGGGGGCGCCTGGAATAGGTAAATCATCTTTGGTAGAAGAGTTTGCGAAGGAAGTGGGAATACCGTGTGTTTCATTACTTGGTAGTCAACTGGCGCCGGAAGATTTAATCGGTGTGCCACAAATTATAGATGGAACAAGTCGCTTCTGTCCGCCAAGAATAATTGCCCGCGATGAACCATACTGTTTGTTTTTAGACGAACTAAATGCTTGTTCTCACGAGGTACAAAAAGCATTTTATAGTCTTATTCACGAGCGTAGGATTGGCGAGTATCATCTTCCCGCTGGTTCTATTGTAATCGGCGCCGGGAATCGTGCGTCTGATAGTGCCATTGTTAAGCCGATGTCTTCTGCTTTGCTCAACCGGATGATTCATGTGCATTTAAAAGCTTCGCATCGCGATTGGTTAGAATGGGCAAAGAATAATAATATTCATCCTTGGGTAATTGAATATATCCAAACTCGTCCTGATCATTTGTGGAGTCAACCTCCTAAACATGAAGAAACTTTTTCGACACCACGTTCTTGGCACATGTTAAGCGATGCTCTTCATGAATTTGGTGAGCGTATTACCGATGATTGGCTGGAAGTTTTGGCTATGGGCTGTTTGTCTCCTCATCATGCGACCCAGTTTAAAGGCTTTATTAAACAAATTAAAAGTAAGTATCAATTGAGTGCTATTCTCAAAGGAGATATTGGTTGGCCTCATCAGCCAGAAGATAGGGATGTGTTATATTTCTTGGCACAGTCATTGCGCGCGCAACTCATCAAAGAATTACCTCAAGAACAAAAAATAGCCACAGGTAATCATAAAGATTTAGCTCACCGTGCGAAAGGACTGCTTAAAGAACTAGCTTCTATTAGTTTAGAGATTGCCCAAATGGTTGTTTCTCAACCAGAAAAAGGTGATGCTTTACCAAGTTGGCTGATGGTAGAAATTGTAAGAGATTTGCCGCGTTTGGTACAAAAAGAAAATGGCAAGTAAAAAAAATCAACCAGGCAAGGATATTGCATTAATTAATTTTAATGAAGGATATGGAATTATCCGCCAGCATCCAATGTTTACGGAGCTAACTTATCACGCTAATATTATACGTAGAGAAGGAAATCAATGTCCACTAAAAGGTTGGGCTGTTGTTACAAGTAACGGCGCCATACATGTACATCCTACCAGACGCGGTTCAAAAGAAGAATGGGCATATGTACTAGCTCATTGTCTATTGCATTTAGGGTTTGGTCATTTTCAGGAAAGAACAAACTTCCGAGAATGGAATGCCGCTTGTAATTATTTTATAGCTAAGTTTCTAAATGATTTAAAATTAGGTCGCGCTCCAGATGAATATAATTTTTCCATTAATGCTTCTACTCGTAATGAAGAAAGCTTATACCAGGAATTTTGCCAAAATGACATTCCTGGATATAACTTTGTTGATATGATTATAGAATCTCCTAAAAATAATAATTATTATAGAAGTCGTAACTTTGACTGGCAAGCAAGCTTTGGCAAAGGGTTAATCCGTGCTGTTACAAGCGCAGTAAATGTAGCAGGAGGACGTGAACCTTTTTTAGGAGCAAATGTTAAAAATGATACTCCCGCAAATAGAGCAAAGTCTTGGTTTATTAACAGCTATCCTCTTTTAGGCGCCTTAGCAGCAAACTTTCAAATTATCGAAGACCCATTAGTTTGTCAACGTTTAGATATTTCAGTAGCTGCTGTTGATATTCAAAATAAAGAAATTTTTATTAACCCTGCTGCTAAACTCGATGACCAAGAATGTCGTTTTGTTATGGCACATGAGTTGTTGCATGTAGGGTTGAGACATGATACCCGTCGTCAAGGAAGAGACTTTTACTTCTGGAACGTTGCTTGTGATTATGTAATTAATTCCTGGCTTATAGAAATGGGTTTAGGAGAATTACCGAAATTTGGCTTATTATACGACCCTGACTTAAAAGGTTTATCAGCCGAAGCTATCTATGACCAAATAGTTACAGATTTACGACGCTTCCGTAAACTAGCAACATTGCGAGGTGTAGGACAATGTGACATTTTAGAGCGAGGAACACCTGAGTGGTGGACTTCTGATCATGGTATGGCACTAGATGATTTTTATCGTCGTTGTTTAAATCAAGGACTTATTTATCATCACGAACAAAACAGAGGTTTTCTCCCCTTGGGGTTAGTAGAAGAAATTCGCGCTCTAAACCATCCTCCTATTCCTTGGGATGTGGAACTAGCAAGGTGGTTTGATAATTATTTTTCGCCTTTAGTTCAAGTTCGGTCATATGCTCGCCCAAGTCGGCGCCAATCTTCAACTCCAGACATTCCCCGTCCTCGTTACATACCTGATAGCAGTGCCGAAGAAGGTCGAACATTCGGAGTAATTTTAGATACATCTGGTTCAATGGAGCGCTCATTATTAGGGAAAGCTTTAGGCGCCATTGCTAGTTACAGTATTTCTCATGATATCCCTTATGTAAGGGTTGTTTTCTGTGATGCGTTTGCTTACGACCAAGGTTATATGGCGCCGGAAACTCTTGCAGAACGAGTTCAAGTTAAAGGTCGAGGTGGAACAGTTTTACAACCAGGAATTGACATGTTGGAAACAGCAGAAGATTTTCCCAAAGATGGACCCTTACTAATTATTACCGATGGATTTTGCGACCGCTTACACATACGTCGAGAACACGCTTTTTTGCTCCCCGCACATCACCATTTACCTTTTGTTCCCAAAGGAAAAGTTTTTAGAATTAGTTAATAGTTAGATTATACAGCAGTATTTTATGATTTGTAAAAAATTATATCCGTAGAGACGCGTAAACCGGAGGTTTTCCCGCAGGGATTTAACCCTTGTCTCTACAACGCACGTAAACCGGAGATTTTCCTACAGGGATTTTACAAATGACCTAGGACTGCTATATCATCTGTGAATAATTGTATTTGTTCACATAGTTTGTTGAGTTTTTGAATCAATGAGCGCTATCCTCATCCGATACTTTAAATATGCTAGGGTGTAAGAAATGATTCCGGAATTTAATGAATATGGGTACTTACCGCCAGGAATACACTTTTGTGAGTGGGAGGAATTTGTAGAACGTTTTGGTACTAATTATAGTCGTAAGCAGATGATAAATGGTTTGGAATTGGCGATGGAGCAGTTAAAGATAGCAGGATGCAGGACAATTTATATAGATGGAAGTTTTATCACCATCAAATTAACGCCTAAAGATTTTGATGCCTGCTGGGATGAAGAAGATGTCGATTTGAATTACCTGCAAAAAAATGCTAACTTATTACTTACTAAGTATGACCGACAGTCCCAAAAAGCTAAATATAAAGGCGAGCTTTATCGTTCAAACGAGCCTGTCGGAGATTTAGGATTAAATTCGCTTGAATTTTTTCAACGCGATAGAATGGAAAATAAGAAAGGTATTATTGCGATTGATTTGGTAAGGTGGGAACCATGATTAAAAACGAAAAGCAATACAATTACAGCAAAGAGTGCGCTCGAAAATTTGAATATTCTATATCAGTGATACAACAGGATGAAGCTTGGAAAGAAAGAAACCAAGAAGATTGGCAGCTTGATATTGACGCAAAGCAGTCCCACTTAATGGCTTTACAAGAAGAAATTAGTGAATATGAGAGGTTGGTTAACTGCGATAACAATCAACCTATAAAGATTAAAGTCGAAAGTTTTAACCAATTACCGGATACTTTAATTAAAGCTCGGATTGCAGCAAAAATGAGTCAGAAAGAATTAGCTGAAATATTAGGGATTGAAGAACAAAGAGTTCAAGAGTATGAAAAGACTGATTATCAATGTGCAAGTTTTGCAGAAGTAATAGAAGTTAGTGCCGTTTTGTGTGTAGATTTTGAAAATGCGTTTGTAAAGGTAGATTTTGAAGGAATAGAAGAAGGTAAAAAAATAATTGAAAAATTTAACAGTAAACGTGAAGAACGGAAAAAGGCTAAAGCTAGAGTAGAGGTTTAGAGTGCTTCCAGACACCCTGATTAAAGCTCGCATCGCTGCAATTCCGGAGCCACAAAGAATTGGCTGACATAATAGGGTTTGAAGAAGAAATTAAAGAGTATGAAGCAAAAAATTATAGATTTGCCAGTTTTAGTGAAATTATTGAAATTAGCGCAGCTTTAGGTATTGAGTTTGATGATGCATTTGTAAAAGTAGATTTTAATGAAATAGAAGAAATTAAAAAATTTGCTGAACAATGGCATAAGCGTGAACAAAAACAAACAGTTACAGCAAAAGTTGAAATTGAGACTTGAGATTGGTGCCTTTCCTCAGATTACTGTTGATTTAACGAAGATGAGAATCTTTGTTTGGCTTACCCACAGGAATAAACATCTATTTATCGTTAAACAATTTATATTAACGATACAGAACTTCGGGTTAGGTAGGCGCCGTTCCAAGTCTAGGTTTTTCTGGTATTTTGGCATCACTACCAAATTAAATTGTGGATGATATGTACTATTCCTCAAACGAAACCAGAAGTTTACGAAGTAAGCGGATAAGCACAAGACGCTCTGATTCTTCTAAAACGCTAAGAAGACGATGCTCATTATTTACATGAGCTTCAACTACTGTTTCAATCAAGCTTAACCCTTTGTCTGTGAGTTCAATCAGCGTTCCCCTGCGGTCGTTGGGGTCAGGACGGCGCCTAACAAGTTCAGATTTTTCTAAGCTATCAATACGGTGCGTCATCGTACCGGATGAAACCATCAGCGTATTAAACAGTTCTGTTGGTGAAAGCTGATAAGGTTTACCGGAGCGACGTAATGCAGCTAACACATCGAATTCTCCAACATTTAATCCGAACTCAGCAAACGTGCTTTGGATGGCTCGTTCTAAATGCTTAGATAATCGCCCCATCCGACCAATTATACCCATCGGTGAAACATCTAAGTCAGGACGCTCTCTCTTCCACTGCGCCAAAATCACATCAACTGCGTCAGAATCCATTTTGCTACCCACTCATCTAATATATTTTGACACTAAATATCTTGACATCAAAATAAATGCTATAATCTTGGCATTAAGTATCTTGACATCAAGATAAATACTGGAGGGTATCAAAATGGGTGGACGAACTATTTTTATTTTGTCAGCGCTAATTGGTGGCGCCATTTTACCCGTTCAGGTTGCATTGAACACACTTTTGAGACGGTATGTTGGCGAACCGATGCAGGTAACATTTATTTCATACCTTGCTGGTACTTTGGCATCGCTTGTTATTTGTACCTTCGCACAATACCCATTTCCCGCTTTGACGACGCTATCCCAAACATCATGGTGGATGTGGATTGGAGGTTGTTTGGGAACTTTGTATGTGTGGTCAACTATTTTTGCTACACCCAACATAGGAGCAGCACTGACATTAGGGCTGACAATTGCAGGTCAAATGATTGCAGCACTTTTACTTGACCACTATGGCGCCATTGGTCTTACTAAGTATTCGGCAAGCCCAGAAAGAATAACTGGAGTCGTACTAGTAATTTTAGGAGTTTCCTTAGTCGCTTATGCAAAGCGGTAACTTATAAAATCATTAATTTATTAGCAGAAATAGGATTTTCTAGCTTACTAATTCAACTAAAGCATCCCATTTAAACCGAACTACGCATGAAACCGAGCAGCCACGGTAATTTTCAGTTGTGAATACTGCAAGCGTTACAGTGGTCTGACCCGGTTCTAAAATTTGTTTCACCTTGCAGATTTGCATTTTGTTCTTGCAGTAGGCAATTATGCGGTCACCATCTTTGATATCCAATGCTTTAATTTTCAATTTATACTCAACTTTATTAATAAATTGGTTTCGCTAAAAAAATTATGCTACACCTGACGTGTCTAATGGTTAGAATACTTATCCAGTATAGCACAAAAAATAGGTAATAATATCAAAAGTTAATTATTCTGTCAATATGGTTTATAGTTAAGGTAATATACCGCTCGGAGGATGAATGCAAGTATGCCTTCAATTACCTACAATCGTACCAACAGCAAGCAACCGCAAAGCATCGCTATCAAAGATTATGTTATCCAACCGGGATTACACATTCTCACTCACTCACAAATCAAGTTAGTGCGTGAGCAAATACTGCTCGATAAAAACCTTGAGAACCTGGTGAGTCAAGGCATCATCAAGTTGATTGGCTAATACATAGCCTTTGTGAGTAATTTCCATTACTAACGGTTAAGGCACCATTGGTCTTATAAAGTATCCAGCAAGCCTAGAAAGGATAGCAGGAGTTGTGCTAGTTATTTTAGGAGTTTCCGTGCGTTGCTTGTGCGAAGCGGTAACTTATTTCAATACCTATGTAGTTGTGCAAAAATAAATAAGCAGTGTTTTTGTACCAGTTTATAATAGTGCCAATTTAGTTAAAATTTAGGTGCTTCTCTAGCGAATGAAAGGTTCGAGTAATGTCTTACAGTCAATTTGATATAGAGTCGATTCGAGATGATTTTAATATTACTATAATTGAAAGCGTTGGTACATTTGCTAATATACCGGAGATAAACTACAGTGATTATCTTGCAGAAACTTTACGTTTTAATTCACCGATTGCTTTAGCAATTAACTCTGAAAAATCACGTTCGGAAATGGTAATTACGCCAATTTTATTGGAATTAAAACGTTTGTATCCTCAAAAAGCAAGTTTATTTTCAGGAAGAGACTTTACAGTAGATGTTGAAAAAGGTCTAAACGGCTTTTGTGATTATCTAATTAGTCGTTCTCCAGAACAATTAGTTATTACATCACCTGTAATTGCAATAGTGGAAGCAAAAAATGAGAATATTGAATCAGGTTTAGGGCAATGCATGGCAGAAATGATAGCTGCTCAAATTTTTAATCAACGAAAAGGAAATACTGTTAATTCAATACTCGGCGCCGTAACTACTGGAAGTAGCTGGAAATTTATGCGGCTTGAAGAACAAAAAATAGAAGTAGATTTAAATGAGTACTTTTTGAACCAAGTTGGCAAGATTCTTGGTATTTTAAGTTTAGGTTTAAAAGATTAATAATTAATAATCATTTTTAATCAGAAAAATTATGTGAGTCAGCGACTATAGTAAGAAGGGTCAACTTCAGAATTATCATCTCTTGTTCGTTCGGCACGAATTGATTTCATAACTTCCTCAAAATCAGGATCATCTTTAAAGACACCTGCAAATTGCATCCAGGCAGGCTGATTTGCTTGAATTGGTACATCCCATGAAATTGCTTCAATATGCTTGAGCCGTTCTAAGAAGGCGGCTTGAACTTGAGTAATAGCTTCTTAGGAGTGTTTGTGCTTCGACTCTACAATTAGGAAACTCTAAGACAGAAGCAGCAAAATTCCCTGATGCGAGTGTTTCCAGCAGGAGTGTTACCTTTAAGTTATTCGATAGCTGGGGCTGTGGTAAATTTAAGTTTATCACCATTTTAAAAACAAGCTTTATAGGTATTGTTCTTATTGTACCTTAACAACAAAGCAAGATATTATTTAGGAGCAAGGTATCCACCGTCAACAGCTAATATTTGACCAGTAATGTAAGATGCAGCGCTTGAAGCAAAGAAAACGACGGCGCCAGCAATTTCTTTTGGTTCTCCCCAACGACCCAAAGAAGTTCTTTGTTCTAACCAAGCTGCGATTTCTTTATCAGCAACTACATCAGCATTACTTTCAGTTGCAAAAAAACCCGGCGCCACACCATTGACGGTAATTCCAAATTTTCCTAATTCCGCAGCAAGCGCGCGTGTAGAGACGCGATTAATCGCGTCTCTACACCTTCGCCGCAGTATAAATGGCATCACCTGCACCCGCAATTGAACCCGCTATAGAAGTTATATTAATGATTCGACCGTAGTGATTTTCCATCATTAACTTTGCAGCTTCTCGCGATAAATTAAATGGGGCAATTAAATCAGCATTAATAAGCTGACGTACTGCGTCCATTTCAAACTCAAAAAAATCACGACGGTCACGGGCGCCAACATTATTTACAAGAATATCTAAACGATTATACTTTTCTCGAATTTCAATAAAAGCTTGTTTTACAGCAACTTCATCGGTAACATCAAATTGTAGTGATGATGCCGAACCGGAAACTGAGTTGATAATCGCAACCGCGCGGTTGAGGTTTTCCAAGTTTCGCCCATTTACTAAAACATGGGCGCCAGATATGGCAAGTGCCTTAGCAATTTCCAGTCCTAAACCCCGTCCTCCTCCAGTCACTAAGGCAATCTTTCCATCTAATGAAAATTCAAGTAGTGTCATAAACTCAAGTCTTTGTAGGCTTTTTTTGTTTTGTAAAATTTCCGACTGTTGTAAGCAAAGAATGCGGTGTCCAGATTCCCGACTTCTTTAAGAAGTCGGGAATCTAATTGGACGCAGCTTCATATTTTATCAAAAGTTGTTGAAGCTTTTGTTCAGTGTCTGCTTCTGGCAAAGGGGTGTAAACAACTATTTTTAAATTAGGGTTATCAACAACTTGCAACATTGTATGATGTAAAACTAATCGCCCTACTATTGGATGGTCGTATTCTTTACGCCCAGCAGGTCTACCTTGAACGTCGTGTCGTGACCACCATTCCCGAAATTCTGGACTAATGTGTTTAAGGTTATCTACTAGCTGCATAAACCAGGGGTCGCCTGCATGATAATCGCATACTGCCCGAAATTCTGCTAATACTCTTTGTGCGTGCCCTTCCCAATCTATCAAAGTTCGCCGAACATTGTGGTCGCTAAACATTATCCATATTCTATTTCTTTGTTCAACTGGTATCGTGGCACAGTCATAAAAAGTGGCACTGGCTGCTTTATTCCATGCCAAAATATCCATCCTTAGCCCGATAATTTGTGCAGGACTGGCGCCTAAATTATCTATAAGCGTTTGCAGTGCTGGACTGACAACTTCATGTAGCGAAGATGGTTTATCAAATAAAGGTTGGTTGGCAAGGTAAAATAAATGCTTACGTTCGTCAGTAGTTAATCTTAGTACGCGCGCGATACTTTCCAAGACTTGTCCCGAAACTTGAATATCACGCCCTTGTTCAAGCCATGTATACCAAGTCACACCAATACTTCCTAGTTGAGTAGTTGCTGTTGGACGTGATACAAAGACTTTAGAGAAACTGGTGCAACTCAACCCACAGCGTGTTGTTAGTGTTGCTTTACACGGTGATGCATCTGAATATACAAACGAAATTCAGCAAGCAGCAGGTGAAGCTGATATGGTGTTAGATGTGCTAGGTGGTGTAAAAAATCCAGACCCAACTATCGCTTGCATCAATACTTTACGTCCACATGGTACTGCAGTATTCATGGGTGGCGTACAGTCAAATATTCCTCTACCCTATGCTCAAATCATGCTCAAGGAAATTACTATTCAAGGTGCATTTATGTTTCCACGGCAAGCACCTTACGAGTTAATCAGAATGCTTGCAGCAGGAACGCTAAATTTAGATGCAATTCAAACTCATGTTTTTAAGTTGGATGATATTAATACTGCTGTTGCTAAAGCTTCTCAACTTAAGGGATTAGATTATTGTGTTTTGGCGCCATAAGTCAAAAATAGCTCCACAAATAAATTACCATTACTTGTAGAATGGGCATCTTGTGAGATGAGCATCTTGTGGGATGGGCATCTTGTGGGATGGGTGTCGAGGCCGTCCTAAAGGTTTCTATATTAAGGGCGGGCAGGGATGCCATTAGTGTCAAGTTAAGCTAAAACTTACTAAGTCAATAAGTATTTATGCTTAGAAACTAGGTTTTAAAGGAACAAAAAACGAACTTAGAGAGGTGCCATAAATGCTTTGTTTAGCTGCGTCGCTTTCTGATTCAGTATAAAACCAAGAAAATAGTTCGTCTTTATACTTCTTTTCTAACAAAACCTCTCGTTGACAAATAGGTTTAAACCTTAAGTTGACACCAATGGCAGGGATGCCCACTCCACAAGAGCTGAATTAAAGTGTGTAATTTCTAAGATTTTAACTTACTAGCAAATAGCATTATTCAGGACATTTTGTTATAGCAACAACGCGCACATTATATGGATAGTCAAGTGGACAATCTTACTTCCCTATGAGGACGGTGTATACACCAAGACCTAAGTAGCCATCAGATAGTGTTTGTGTAGGCGGTCTAGGAAGCATACTTTACTCAGACTTCAATCTAATCTTAAGTCTTAGTAAAATCTTTAACTAAATGCTAGTAATATTATGACTTTCACACAACCAAAATACCAAACCCAACAAGAATACCAACTAATTGTGCTTCAGCCTCAAGGATATTTAGACGAACAGCTTGGTAAGTCCTTAAACGAACAACTGAGTGGCTTGGCGCAAGAGTCCCAGCAGCTTTGGGTAATCGATCTCGCCCAAGTGAATTTTATTAATAGTTCAGGGTTAGTTGCCCTAGTAGCGGCGCAAAAGGCTGCGCGTTCTAGTGGTTGTCGCTTGGTAATTTGTAACCTACAACCACCTGTGCAAATAGTCTTTGAACTGGCTCAACTGGATTCAGTGTTTGAAATTTTCGATACTTACGATGCCGTATTAACCACAGTTAATGCTTGTTCATGAAGTTGGCTCAATAGCTTCTGCTCTTGAATTTAACGAGGCGCCATCCAGATTTGAGCCGAATGGCACGAAAAAAAGGCATTCGTAACGCGCGGGTCATGTTAAATTAACCCTTCGCGCACAGCGTATGCTGCTGCCTGGACACGATCATCAACGCTGAGTTTGTTGAGAATCATACGCACATAGGACTTGATTGTTCCTAGTGAGAGGTAAAGCTGGTCAGCAATCTCCTGGTTTGAGTATCCTTCGGCAATAAGTTTAAGAATCTCGCGCTCACGATTACTAAGAATTGGTTGTTGGATAGAAGAAGAAGAAACTTCAGCAGTAACGGCGCCGAACTTGAGCATCCGAGCTACTTTTTGGGCTATTTGAGGGTCTAAATAAGCCCCACCAGTAAGAATCAATTGAATCACAGCGATGAGTTGTTCCCATTGGATGGTTTTAAGGCAGTAACCGTCCGCACCTGCTGCGAGCATCCCCATCACCTGCGTATCGTCGTCAAACGCACTTAAGGCTAAAATACGAGTGGTAACATGAGCGCTTTTGATCTGCTGTGTGGCTGTGATTCCATCCGTGACTGGCATATCTATGTCCATCAAAACAACATCTGGTTCGAGTTGAGTTGCCAATTCGATAGCACAGGCGCCGTCAGAAGCCTCTCCAACCACAGTAAAGCCAGGTTCAAGCGTAAATTGACCTTTCATACCTCGGCGGATCAAAGCGTGGTCATCGACTAATAAAACCCGCACTGTTTTGTTTTCGTCATTTAATGGCATTATTCCTTCTCCTACATTTCGTTTGCATGATGGACAAGAGCCTTATCTGTATTAACCGGGAGAGTAAACCAAAACGTGCTACCTTCTCCAAGGGAACTTTCAACACCGATAGCGCCACCGTGTGCCGAAATTATTTGACGACATAAGTACAGCCCAAGCCCTGCTTTGCCACGCCGACTTCTTCCTTGAATGAAGCGGTGGAAGAGCTGTTCCAAGTCTGCCGTCGCAATCCCTGAACCGTTATCGCGCACGCAAACTTTCACTTGTGTTTCCCCACTAGCTGCCTCAAGAAAAATTTCCTTATTAGGTTTACTTGCTCGCACAGCGTTATCAAGCAAGTTTTGTATAACCCGTTGAATCTCTAACTCATCACCGTAGACGGTTGGCAGTGATTGAGAAATTTTGTATTTGAAGGCTAACTCACACTTTGAAGAAGCCTTGATTTGGGCAATCACTTTGACAAAAATTTTTTCCCAATTAAGGGGATTGTAGCTAAGGTGGGCGCCACCACCAGTTTCATAGCGCGAAACATCTAAGAGGACGCACACAAGCAGTAAGATATCCTCGTTAGCTTGGCGGTACTCTTCAAATACTTCCCTCCAAGTCTCCGAAACTGGTCCAAAAGCTCCTTTGATCATGCTGTCCAAAGTGTTACGAGTAGCAAGCAGTGGAGTACGCAAGTCGTGGGAAAGCGCGCAGATCATATCCTCAAGCTGTTGGTTACGCACCTCAATACATTCAGTACGGTAGCGAGTCGAGTCTGCCATTGCATCGAGAATGCGCGCGAGTTGACCGATTTCATCTCTCGATGAATAGCCAACCTGGACAGACATTTGACCTTTGCGCCAAAGTTTGCCTACCTCTGTCAATCGGCGTAAAGGAACTTCCGCTCGTCGATGCAAACGAGTCAGGTTCAAACCTACTGCTACTAGAATCGTTACTGTGTTGAAGAAGCTTATAACTGTGTTTATACGGTTTAATTGAGATAAGCTGTTTCTGCGTTCGCCTAAAAGTATCTTCTCACGGTCAATTAAGATGTTAATCTCACTGCGTAAGCAACTAAGTAAAGCGCTTTGTGCCAAGAAGACGCTAACATGTTTTGAATCAGAAAACGCCTTCTGGTTCAACTTGCTTTGCCAGTAGTTATATAAATATTGAATCCTATAGAGTTCCTGAAGTTGGGTAGGGTTGTCCTCTACCAAATTGTATAGCTTATTAAAGCTGTCCCGAAAGGCAGAGCTACTCTCAGCATAATTTTCTAAGGCGAACTGCTTCGGACTATAATCTTCTAAGATGGCTCTTTGCTCATCGATCACAGCGTTGAACAGACTTTCTCCTTCACGCTGTACTGTCAAAGTATGATTTACCCAATCAAACGCTTGGTAATTGAGGTGTTCTATCCATATATTCAAGCCTTGCTGCCCCACAATCAATAACACTAGCACCAAAAAGCTAGTATAAACAGGCGCGAATAAAGGACTTCTTAAGAGCGATTTACTTAGTGAACCCAAAAAACTGGTAGCTAACACTATTTTATAAATCCGTAAGCTTACATCGGTTATATCAAGCAGTTTGCTGGCAACTAGCATACTTATTAATTAAAATTTGCTATGCTCTAACGAGCCTGACAACACTGACTTTTACGAGTGTTTATTAAGCTATTGCTACAGCTAATTACTTAATTCACATTATCACTATTACAAGTAAAAAAAGTTTTTGTCAACCTTGTTTTTAAATGTATAAGAGCTTGATGCTAATACTTTTTAAACCTACTACTGTGTGTTCATGCTTACATCTTTATCTATTTGTGAGAATTATTCTATTTCTCTTTTAATTTTTTATACACTGAAAATGTTTTACTTTTCTCATTTTATTTTGTTTTTGATTTACTAAATTAAATTATACTTTATTAACCTTGCCCATGTTGGCGCCCACTTTAAACGTGTGGCAAGAGTAAAATATCCCACCATCTAAAATAAACTAAAAACATAAGTACTGATTGATTTTCAAGCATTATATTTTACTGATTTGCTGACTGGGTGTTTTAAAAGTAAATGCAAAAATAAATGCTTTAACCCTCAGTAAAAATATTTATAAGTCACAGCATGAGTAAATTCTGGGCGTAAACGCGCGTAGATTAGCAAAAGAATTGTATAAAAAAAAAGACAGTATTAATATTTAATTTTTAAGTATCATACCTACTTAATGGAATAAATCGTTGATAAGCATTAAGACACTATCTTATTGTCATTAAAACGTGACGGTACTTGTGATAAGAGCAATGCACCTGCTAAATCTAACATTTCTGGTATTAAGTTATGGTAAGAGCATGTAGTTACAATTTTTACTACAATTTCCGTAAAAAAAAATTGCTGCTACGGTCATCCGTTGTAATAATTTCTGCTTATAGAGCGCCGTAATAAATTCTCCTACCATTGGCAGAAATCAAAAAATAAGTCAAAATTGCAGCACCTGGTCAGATTCCCGACTTTTTTAAGAAGTCGGGAATCTTAAGAGTAAACCATAAGGTGTTACCCTGATTTAAAGTACTTTCGACTCCCATCATGCCTCCGTGAGCTTCTACAATTAAGCGACATAAGTACAGCCCTAGCCCTGCCGAGGCACGTCGATTTCTAACTTGCCCCAAGTGATCGAAGAATTTTTCCTTTTCTTGGGGAGTAATCTCTAGTCCATAGCCATGAACTGATACCTTTACTTCGTCAAATCCAAGCGGCGCCACCTCAAGGGTAATTTGCTGATTCTGCTCACTGCAAAGCACAGCATTGTCAAGCAGGTTTTGCACAACCCGTTGAATTTTAAGCTGATCACCGTAGACAGTCGGTAGGGGCGAAGAAATTTTGTAAGTAATTTTGCAGTTTTTCTTACTTGTGGTATTACTGCTCTTAATCGCTCTATCAAAAATAGTTTTCCAATCAATAATCTCAAACGAGAGATTTTGACTCAATTCATTTCTATAACGAGAAATATCTAAGAGAGCTTCAAAAAGCTTGAGAACATCCTCATTGGCTTGGCGACAATCTTCAAGCACTTCTCTGCAAGTGTCATTTACATCACCAAAAGCTCCGCCTAACATAGCACGCAAAATACCGCGATTTGCTAGTAGGGGAGTACGCATATGATGGGAAAGGGCAGAGATTAAATCTTCAATCTGCTGGCTTTCATCAATAGTTGTACGTTTAGTTGTATGTTTCTGAGTGTGTAAATTACGCCTTAACTCAAGTTGGGCGATGACCTGATGACTTAAGGTACGCAATGCTTCCACTTGTTGTGGAGTAAGCTGTCGTGGAACACGGTCAATTACACAGAGTGTCCCCAGCGCGTACCCCTCTTTAGTAACCAACGGCGCGCCAGCATAAAACCGAATATGGGGGTCGGAAGTAACCAGTGAGTTGGTGGCAAATCGGTGATCGAGTAGTGTATCTGAAACAACTAATATGTTATTAGGCTGCAAAATTGCATGGGCGCAAAATGCTAAGTCCCGTGATGTTGACTCCGCATCTAATCCAACTTTAGATTTGAACCACTGACGACTCTCGTCAATTAGGCTGATTAAAGCTATGGGAGTGCCACAAATTTGTGCCGCTAAACGAGTGAGGTCATCAAACGTAGCTTCACTAATAGTGTCTAGAATATGATATTGGCGAAGCGTAGAGAGCCTTGCCATTTCATTTGGAGGCAGTGCAGCTTTCATTGATTTGTTTCTACTGGTATTAATGACTGCCTGACTTGTTTTTCTTTAGGTCTACCCATATGTGATAGAAAATGAACGTGATAATTATTATAAATTTTATACGGCGAAAAAATGAAATTTTGTTTTAATTATATTAATAAAGTATTTTTATAGACTATAAATCGCACGAAGAGAGCCTTATCAAACAATTTTGATTACTAGCTAGTTAGTACTTTAGTACTTAACCGTAATAAGCAATGGCGATTCATATTGGCGCTCTTATTATTGCAACAACATGCACAAGTAAAAAACGAGGCATATTATTGAATGCAGGCGCCAATTACGTTATTGCTACTGAGGAAGAAAATTTAGTTGCGCGCGTGATGTCCATTACTAATGGTCAAGGTGCCGATATGGTGTATGAGCCTGTAACATTTGCATTAAGTGAACAACTGTTGCAAGCAACAAAAATTCACAGACATTGGATTGTTTCAAAAATGGCAATGGCATTAGTAAGCACCACTTTTATTGAACACAACTATCATGGTTTTGAGAATCAATCTAATATCGTATGCAACAGACCACTTTCGTTGGTAGTCTAAATCCATGCTGACAATATCTTCAAAGTCTTTAATGCGAGAGCGACCATTAACTTGCCATTCACCTGTTATACCTGGCTTGACATTTAACCTCAGCCAGTGATGACTTGAGTAGTGCATTACTTCATCATAAGTCGGAGGACGAGTGCCGACTAAACTCATTTGCCCTAGCAGTACGTTCCAGAATTGCGGAAGTTCATCTAAGCTAGTGCGGCGTAGAAACCTACCAACGCGCGTAATACGGGGATCATTCTCGTTTTTGAAAATATGATCACTCACAGCAGAGTTATTGACTAGATGCTTGATTTGCTCTGCCCCAACGACCATAGTACGAAATTTCCATATCCGAAACGGGCGCCCCAATAGACCATAGCGAATTTGACTATAGAAGATCGAACCTGGGTTATCGATGCTAATAGCTAGAGCAACAGGAATGATTAAGATGACTATAATCCCTAGCCCGATAATCGCACCGAGGATATCAATTATGCGCTTAGGAATGCTAGAGAAAGAAGGATGAACTGCTCCGGTTGATTCAGAAGCATTATTGTTATCCTTAAGAACTGGTGTTTGAATAACGTTAGAAGTAAAAAGGTTAGACATAGTTGTTAAAGTTTCAACTCAAAACCAATACTGATACACGCGCGCGTCGTTGGACTTGCGTGAGAGCAGTTTAGTAAACAAGACAGTAATTTGATCTAATTTGAGCGTCCAAATAGAAAGTGCTTTTACGTTGTTTGTTCACCAGAGTTTAAGGTAAAGGCGTAAGTCAATACCAACCTTAAGAAGACAAGGTTGCCTATGATATAGCGATGCCATAAACGATTTGGTTCCATTGCTAGGCGCCACAGCCATTCCATACCAACAGAACGAATGAAATACGGCGCACGGGCTACACGTTCTGCAACAAAATCAAACAAACCTCCAACGCCCATACAAGTAATACCAGGCAGAAAGCTTGCGTATTTGTCAATCCAAATTTCCTGTAATGGTACGCCCATAGCCACTAACAGTAGGTGTGGACGAGCTGCCCGAATAGCCTCTAATATTTGGGGGGTTTCTGCCTCTGAGAAATAACCATGTTGGGTTCCTGCAATTACTAAACCAGGGTACGCTTTCTTTAACTTAGCTGCTGCTTCTTCAGCAACTTTTGGCTTGGCGCCAAGAAGATAGACTGATAAACCTTTTGCTGCACCACTTTTGCAGAGAGATGGAACTAAGTCGGTGCCGTTGAGGTTATATACCAAGGGTGTACCGAGCAAAGCACTACCCCAGCGAACTCCACTTCCGTCAGCAAGCAATAAATCACTCTTTTCGAGCGCTTGCGCGAGTGCTGGGTCTTTAGCAGCAGTTACCATAGTATGCGCGTTGCCATAATATACACGACCACCCTGTCGCTTGAGTAACCGCGTCAGTAACAGATCAACTGCTTCAGACTCGGACATACGATCAAAATTGGTGTTCAGAAAACTAACTCGGTCTGCCATATAATTTGAAGCTCTTTATTTCAAGTTGATAAAACTTGTGTATAAACCACAATACAAACACTTGATTGTTACCTGAGATATCTGCAAGTCTTCCTATAGTTTCCTCCCAGATAGCAATCAAAAATACTATCGGATGACTATTTAAACCTTTGTATATAAAGCATCCTGATGGGGAAATAAATTTATCCACCTAGCTATCCGTTTGGTAGTAGTGTGTAGATACTCAAAGCTGTCATACTACAATCATCTAAAGATAGATAAATTCAAACAGCACTGCATTTTTTCAAGTCAGCTTCAGTTGTAGTTTTGTACAAAAAACCCCTAACGCAAGTCAGGGGAGTTGTAAAGCTACGTGTGTGACTCCTAAAAGTCGTGTATAAATAAAACCTTCCTATAAACTGCTATGGAAAGAAGATGAATTATGGTGATTGGTAGAAATGCTACTGAGCGTCGAATTTGTTAATAACTACAGCCTGAAAAAGAGTGTTAGTAGCTACAGCCTGAAAAAGAATTTAGAAGTGTTTTTTTACTACGGTATTGTTGTAGTTGAAGATATAACTTTTAAATTAATCCTTCGCGTACAGCGTATGCTGCTGCCTGGACGCGATCATCAACGCTAAGTTTGTTGAGAACCATACGCACATAGGACTTGACGGTTCCTAGTGAGAGGTAAAGCTGGTCGGCAATCTCCTGGTTTGAGTATCCTTTGGCAATAAGTTTAAGAATCTCACGCTCACGATTACTAAGAATTTGTTGTTGGGTTTCAGATTCAGAAACTGTAGCGGCTTTCTCAACAGGCTTGAGCATTCGGGCTACTTTTTGGGCGATTTGAGGGTCTAAATAAGCGCCACCCGTTTGAATCAATTGAATGACAGCGACGAGTTGTTCCCATTCAATGGTCTTAAGACAGTAACCGTCTGCACCAGCTGCAAGCATCCCCGTTACCTGGGTATCGTTGTCAAACGCACTCAAGGCTAAAACACGAGTGGAAACGCGATTGCTTTTTATGCGCTGCGTGGCTGTGATCCCATCCATGACTGGCATATCAATGTCCATCAACACGACATCTGGCTCGAATTGAGTTGTTAATTCAATAGCCTCGGCGCCGTCAGAAGCCTCTCCAACCACAGTAAAACCAGGTTCAAGCGTAAATTGACCTTTCATACCTAGACGCATCAAAGCGTGGTCATCAGCTAATAGAATTCGCACTGTTTTCTGTTCGTTATTCAATGGCATTATTTCTTCTCCAACATTTCTTTTACGTCATAGAACCTAGCCTTATCTGTATTAAGGGGGAGGGTAAACCAAAAGGTGCTACCTTCTCCAAGGGAACTTTCAACACCAATAGTGCCGGAGTGAGCCGAAATTATTTGACGACACAAGTATAAGCCAAGCCCTGCTTTGCCATGCTTACGTTTTCCCATACGGAAGCGGTGGAAAAGCTGTTCCAAATCTTGGGGCGCAATCCCTAAACCGTTATCACGCACGCTAACTTTTACTTGTTCCCCAAAAGGAGCAGCCTCAAGGGAAATAGATGATAATGGCTCACTCACTCGCACAGCATTATCAACTAGGTTCTGCACAACCCGTTGAATTTCTAAGTCATCGCCGTAGACGTGAGGCAGTGATTGAGAAATATTGATAGTGAAACTTAACTCACGCTTTGAGTAAGCCTTGATCTGAGCAATCACTTTGCCAAAAATCTTTTCCCAATCAAGGGGATCGTAGCTGAGGTGCGCGCCATGACCTGCTTCATACCGCCCAATATTCAACAGAACTTCCACAAGCTTGAGAATATCCTCGTTACTTTGACGATACTCTTCAAATACTCCTTTCCAAGTCTGGGAAACCTCACCAAAAGCTCCTCTAATCATGCCATCTAAGGTACTGCGCGCGGCAAGCAGTGGAGCTCGTAGGTCGTGGGAAAGAGCGCAAATCATATCCTCAAGCTGTTGGTTTTGCACCTCAACACTTTTCTGCCGATTTTGAGTCTCGTCTGCTATACCGTTGAGAACTCTAGCCAACTGACCAATTTCGTCGTCATACGAATAACTAAACTTGACGGACATCTTACCCTGGCGCCAAAGCTTGGCTATTTCGGTCAATTCATGCAAAGGAACTTGGAGTCGTCGATGCAAAAACTGAACGTTCAAACCCACTGCTACTAAAATTGTCACTGTGCTAAAGATGTTTATAGCAGTGTTTATATCGCTTAATTGATAAAAATTATTTCTGCGTTTGTCTAAAAGCATCTCCTCACGCTCTATCAATATGCCAATCTCACTGCGTAAGGAACTGAATAAAGTATCGAACGTCACATATGTGCTGCTAATGCTAACACCATCATAAGGCGCCTTGTAGTTCAACTCGCTTCGCCAATTATTATATAGATTTTTAATGCTATTAAGTTGCTTGAGTTGGTCGGGGTTATCCTGCACTAAATTGTATAAATTATTAAAGCTGTTGCAAAAAAGAAAATTACTCTCATTCTCCAGACCTCGACTGAATTGTGATTGACTGTAATCTTTGATAAGAGCTTCTTTCTCATCTATTAAACTGTTGAGTAATTGTTCTCCTTTACGCTCTACTACTAAAGTATGAGTTACCTCTACAGCGACTTCGTGATTGAAGTGCTGTAGCCAAAGGTTCAATCCTTGTTGCCCTAATATCAATACCACTAGCACTAAAAAGATAATATATAAGGGCGCAAACAAATGATTTATGAAGCTTAATTTAGGTAATAATCGTACCAAATTTCTAAAGAACACTATTTTACAAATCCGTGAGCTTAATATTACTACTATCGAACAATTAACTGCATGTTAATTAAAATCTTGAATTAGATTTGCTGTGTTCTAACACGTTTGCCGACTCCCCGATATTGTATCAGGATTATTAAGGCAAATACATGGACAGATTACACACCAAGACTCTTCGACTTCACTAACCGCATGAGTAATACTTCTCCTCGCGCTCGAATCAGGGGAACAAAAAGGTTTTTGATAAAAATTATTATCTTAGCCATATCATCAACAGTATACTTCATTAAACTTATCTTAATAAAAATTTACACTAGGAATTTTTAAGTCTCACTCTACCAAAATACTGATAATCTTAAGCTAAGTGCTAAAAGACTCTCATTAAGAGTAAGTAATTCTCTAGCTGTAGTTTTAAGGTAGAGCTTATAAGTCCTATTATTAGACAGTAGTCTTTAAGAGAACTCTTAAATATAGTACAAGTATATTAAAAAACATGTTATTAAGTATACACACAACTTTTGCCTATATACTAACACTACTTAAGTATAATAGACAAAAATTAATGGTTTGTATATAGAAACCTTACTTTTCCTACTTTTTAGGTCAGGAAAAACTCAATTTAGTACTATATAGTTCAAAGACACTAAATAATAGTTACCGTTTGTATTAGCTATGCTGTTAGGGGTGATCAGCAGGTAAGTCAGTGTTGCTCTATTATTTTTATTATTTTATGGAGTTCCGTAGTAAATGCCCCTGCCGTTAGTGCCAATAAACACGAGTCCCTCTTGCTCAAGGCTTGCTTCCATTACATTCGGGTCATTACCGATGGACTTAGTGGGATCACCGATACTTGTCCATGTTTTTCCTCGATCTAGAGAACGAAAAATTCCTTTTATACCTAAAAATATGTATAATAAAACTTTACTCAATTTATAGGCTAACATAGTCTAGTATAGCAAAATATTACAGACTATGAAACTTTCTGATTATGCCAAGTATATGGGTATTGCCTACCATACAGCTTGGAAGCACTACAAAAATGGTTTAATTCCCTATCCTACACGGCAACTTCCATCCGGAGCAGTAATTGTAGATTTTGACCCGAAAAATGAACTTGGATACAAGAAATACACTAAAGCTGCAATTTACGCACGGGTATCCAGTGCCGAGAACAGAAAAAATTTAGAGTCACAATCTGAGAGGTTGTGTAGATACTCAGAAGCGAAAGGATATCAAATTATTCACATAGTTAAAGAAGTAGGCAGTGGTTTAAACGACAATCGCAAAAAGTTAGAGAAGCTTTTAACGCGAGATGATTTCGATGTTCTAGTAGTTGAACACAAAGATAGATTATCTCGTTTCGGCACTAATTACATGGATTTACTTTTATCTCGACTTGGCGTGAGGTTGGAGATAGTAAACATGGCAGACAACGGTCGAGACGAATTAATGACGGATTTAGTAGCAATTATCACTTCTTTTTCTGCAAGGCTTTATGGGCAACGTAGAGCAAAGCGTAAAACCGAGAAGATTATAGCAGAACTTGAATCCGAATCTGAGGATTAAGAAATATTACAATATAGGCTAGGATGTATTTTTGTCAAGTGAAACCTGCTAAATTGATTGTAGGTCGATTCTGCCAGGAACAAAGTAATGCAGCTAGTTGAAAGAAGGGTCATCAAGTCCAATCATCAAGTTTATAAACAGATTGATGAAATGAGTTTTGCTGCTAAAAATTTATACAATGCAGCAACTTACATTGTGAGACAAAGTTTTTTTGCTTTGGGACAATCCAATGTTCCGAAGTACGAAAGCTTGTACCACATGATGAAAAATAGTCTTGAGTATAAGTCTCTTCCAGCTAAAGTATCTCAGCAGGTTTTAAAGTTAGTTGCTCAAAATTGGACATCGTTCTTTGCTGCTATTTTTGAATACACAAAAGAGCCTTATAAATTTACTGGCAGACCAAAACTACCTGGATACTTACAGAAGGATGGTAGATACTGCCTTGTATTCACTGAGCAAGCTACTTCTAAAAAACAGCTAGGTCAGGAATTAATCAAGCTATCTGAGATTGATTACTGCTTTGAGACTTGTGTCAAGCTTGGAAAGGTAAACAAGTATTGTCAATCTAGGATTGTTCCTAAACTCAACCACTATGTTCTAGAAATAGTTTACGAAGTCAGTAATGTTCCCGTACTGGATAATAATTCAATTGCTGCGATAGATTTTGGTGTTAATAATTTGATGGCTATAACTTCAAATGTGCCTGGTTTTGAACCAGTTCTCATTAACGGTAGACCATTAAAGTCAATAAACCAGTTCTATAATTCAAAGCGTGCGGCAATTACGTCTAGTAACGCGAACAAAAGCTCAAACCGTCTTAAACGGTTTACTACGTCTAGGAATCACAAGGTTAAGGATTATTTACACTATAATTCAACCTATGTGATTAATCTTTTATCTGAACTTGGGATTAGTAAACTGGTTCTGGGCAAAAACAAAGGATGGAAGAATCGTATTAATATTGGAGCAATCAATAACCAGAGCTTTGTACAAATTCCTCACGCTCAACTCATCGACATGTTGACCTACAAAGGCGCCATGAAAGGAATTCAAGTCATTATTCAAGAAGAATCTTATACGAGTAAAGCATCATTTTTGAATAACGATTTTATTCCTGTATATGGTAATAAACCTGTAGATTGGCAACCATCAGGAAAACGGATATCCAGAGGTCTTTACGTTACTAATAATGGTATAGCTTTCAATGCTGACATCAACGGTAGTTATAACATTTTAGTCAAAGCATTCCCCAATGCCTTTGGGATAGGGGATAGAGAGGTTTTAGTTACCCCAAGGAAGGTAAATTTAGAAGGTCATGCACCCACATTGGTGATTCCCTTCTAGATAAGAATTAAGTTTCAATCCTTCTATAAAGTTTTGTGAAGAAATGGCAGTTATCTATTATAGAAAGCCATGTTCGCCTATATTGGACTATACAAAACTGAACTATACCTATTAACTGGATAACAACCATCAACCTAGAATTTTCAAGAATTTAGAGTTAATAATCCTATGAAATCCTATGTTTTTGAGTTACTGCTGATAACCCCAACGCAAATAAATGAGCTTGCTCCACAGAGGCAATGTAACATAACCACCTCCCCCTATCGAGACATTATTCCAGTAATATTTCTTAGTTGTACTACAAGTCGGTTTAAAGGGTGCAAATGCTATAATACTACTTAGTATAAAGGTGCTAGCAAAACCTGCTTTTACTAAATAATTTTTCAATTCACGAATCATGTTTGTAATCTAGCCACATCTGGAGCAGCAGGCAGGGTAAACCAGAAGGTGTTACCATCCGATAAAGTACTTTCGACATCAATCATGCCTCCGTGAGCTTCTACAATCAAACGACATAAGTAGAAACCTAGCTCTGCTTCGCTATGTCGATTGTATGCAGTAGCAAAGTGATGCAATTTTTGCTTTTCTTGAGCAGCAATCTCTAGTCCGTAGTAATGTACTAATACCTTTATTTTGTCAAATCCAAGCGGCGCCACTTCAAGGGTGATTTGCCCAGAATGCTCACTGCGAAGTACAGCATGATCAAGCAGGTTTTGCACGACCTGTTGAATTTCAAACTCATCACCGCAGACAGTCGGTAGTGAGGGAGCAATTTTATAAGTAATTTCGCACTTTTTTTTACTCGTGTTATTGCTGCTTTTAATAGCTCTTGTAAAAATAGTTTTCCAATCAATAATCTCGCAACTCAGATTACCACACTTACTTGTATAGCGAGAAACATTTAAGAGGGCTTCGACAAGTTTGAGAATCTCCTCATTAGAGGAGTAGAAATTTTCAAACACCTGTCTCCAAGTGTCGTTTATAGAACCAAAAGCTCCACCTAACATAGCACGTAGAGTACCGCGAGTTGCTAGCAACGGAGTACGCATATGATGAGAAAGGGCAGAGATTAAATTTTCAAACTGTTGGCGTTCATCATTAGTTCTACGTTCTAGCTTATGTAAATTAAGCCTTAAATCTAATTGGGCAATGACTTGACGACTTAAGGTATGCAACGCTTGCACTTGTTCTTTTGTAAGCTGTCGTGGAACACGGTCAATAACACAGAGTGTCCCTAGCGCATGTCCCTGTGATGTCACTAGTGGGACACCAGCATAAAACCGAATATTAGGGTCAAAAGTTACTAGTGGGTTGGTGGCAAATCGGTGGTCGAGTAATGTATCTGAAATAATTAAAGCGCTATTGGGCTGCAAAATTGCGTGGGCGCAGAACGCTAGGTCGCGCGGCGTTTCATCAACATCTAATCCAACTTTTGATTTGAACCACTGACGAGACTCATCAATTAGGCTGATTAAAGCTATGGGAGTGCCACAAATTTGTGCCGCTAAACGGGTAAGGTCATCAAAGGTAGCTTCATTAATAGTGTCTAAAATACGATATTGGCGAAGTGTTTGCAGCCTTGCCATTTCATTTAGGGGTAGCGCAGCCATTCTATTTGTTCTTACTAATTTACTAATTATTGATAACTGCCTGACTAGTGTTTCTTTAGTTCGATAATACCGAATAATTTTAAGTATAAATTATTCTACGTATTTTTGGTATAATATCAAAGTAAATTTATTTTTTTACTTTCTATTTTATACAAAAATTACCCCTTCAGCAGAGTGGAGGGGTTATCAGTAGGTTAAGGCGCTTGGGATACACAATTATTAACTAGATTGGTCTTGCAAAATGCGGCGCCTTTGGGTAGCTCCTGTTCTCTTTAAAGCAACAGTCTCAATTGGATTGTAAAGAGACTGGGGTAAAAGCAAAATCATATAAGCTGCGGCTATGGTCAAAAGAGTACGACGCGGTTCAGTAAGAATGATACGCCAGTTGTTTGCTAAAGCTTTATTAACTAGTTTTACAGCCATTGAACCATCTTGGAGACTTACTGCTCTGCGAGCTAAATATCGCAACTGGTAGGCTCTAGCGAGTGTTCCCCATTTAGCAACTAGTTCTGGAGCGTATGAGTTAGCCTTGGAAATCACCTTTTCCCAAGAATCTAACTGTTGAAGCAAGTTAGCTGATAACCCACTTGAAGTTACTCGATACAATGTCAAGGCTTCAGGAATACCCTCAAGAAGCCAATTAGTCTGAACAGAAATGCGTATCCAACATTCTATGTCTTCTGATTGGCGGAACTTTTCATCAAAATAACAATCGGATTCAGTACCGTGAAGATTATCTTGAAATTTAATTGCTTCAAAAACTTCTCTGCGAATGACCGCTGCCGAGCCGTTGCTAATTGGGTTTCGGCAAAGAACTATGGATGGGGTAATACCTTTAAGTAATGGTAGTTGATAGATACCCAAAGATTGCCCATTCTCATCGATAAAAGCAGAACGACTAAAACTAACTCCAACGTTTGGGGCATTTTCCAGATGCTCAACATGTTTCTCTAATTTTTCTGGCAACCAAAGATCATCAGCATCTAAAAAAGCCAAATATTCTCCTTGAGCATTGCGAATGCCAGTATTTCTCGCCCCAGCCAGTCCCCGATTCTGTTGACGAATAATTTTAATTCTTGGGTCTGTGAATTGTTGACAAATTTCTATACTTCGGTCAGGGGAAGCATCGTCAATAATCAGTATCTCAAAGTTTTTGTAAGTTTGATTAAGAGCCGATTGCACTGTATCAGCTATATATTTTTCAGCATTGTATACTGGAATGATAATAGAAAATTTCTTCATTTATGCCTATCCTATTAATTTAAGTGAATCCGCGTTAATTAATGCGCGTTAATTAATTAAAAGTTGCTCAGTAAGAATACGGCGTTTTTGGTTAGCTCCTGTTACTTTTAAACCAAGAGTCTCAATTAAACTATAAATAGACTGCGGCAAAAGCCAAAGGAAATAGGCAGCGACAAAGGTCAAAATCGTGCCGCGCGGTTTCTCAAGAAGAATTCGCCAGTTTGTCACTAGAGCTAGATTAATCAGTTGTACAGCTATTGAACCTGCTTTAAGACGAACTGCATTGCGAGCTAAATACTGTAGCTGGTAAGCTCTTGCCTGTTTTTCCCATTGAGCAACTATTTCTTTTGCATAGGAACGTGTCTTTTCAATCACCTGATCCCAAGAATCTAGTTGCTTGAAAATATCTGCTGAAAGCCCGCTTGAATTGACTCGATATAAAGTTAAAGCCTCAGAAATGCCCTCAAGAAGCCAGTCAGTCTGAATGGAAATCCTTATCCAACATTCCATATCCTCTGAACGGCGGAAATGTTCATCAAAATAAAAATCTTCTACGGTACCGTGAAGATTATCTTGAAATTTAATCGCTTCAAAAACTTCTCTGCGAATTACGGCAGCCGAGCCATTCCCAACTGCATTGCGACCTAATAAGTAGGGTGTAGTGATTCCTGTAAGTTTAGGCATCTGGTACGTGCCTAATGATTTTCCAGCTTCGTCTATAAAGAGAGAGCGGCTAAAGCTAATACCAACATTGGGTGAATTTTCCAGGTGAGCAACATGTTTTTCCAGCTTTTGAGGCGCCCAAAGGTCATCTCCATCTATAAAAGCTAAATATTCACCTTGGGCATGGCGAATACCAGTATTCCTAGCTCCAGCTAGCCCTCTATTTGCTTGGTGAATAATTTTAATTCTAGAGTCTGTAAATTGTTGACAAATTTCTATACTCTTGTCTTGAGTTGCATCATCAATAATAAGAATCTCAATATTTTTATAAGTCTGATCGAGAACGGATTGTACCGTAGCAGCTATGTAATTTTCGACTCCATAAACCGGAATAATTACAGAAACTTTTTTCATTTTTAAAACTGGCTTTGTTTGAGCCAATATTTCAGTTTGTACTACTAGTATAGTAACCTCGGATATCGCAATCTAGATACTATCATTCGGCTTAAACTAGGTATAAAGCTGATAGCATCCAAACAAAGTGTAATAATTATCCACTTGGATATCCAGGTGGTCGTAGAATCGGTTTTAAGACACAAACACATTACTCAAAAGCAGTTATTATAGCCTAAAATACACTGCCTCTGACGTATTGAAAGTCTGCTGGAAATTTCTAGGAACTCATCTCTAGTCAATATAACTTTATTAAAGATTGCTATGGGTCGTCTAGAAGTGTAGGAAAAAGTGATTGAAAATCGGTCTGCTTCTACAGGTGGTCTGGCACGGTGAAAAACATTGCGTGTATCACTAAAAATTACTGTGCCAGAACGTCCTAGGCAAGGTTTCCAATCTGATGTAGGTACAAAAGTTTTCATAATTTCATCTGAGACGAAACCAGAGGTGTATCGAAGAGTTTTACGTAATGATGAAGTTAAATATTTTGAAATATATTCAAACGATCCACCATTTAAAGTCACATTATTCAAGTAAACTATGATTCTGACCATGCGATGGTCTTCCACATCTGTATGCCATTGCCTTACACCGATTAGTTTTCCATTAGCAACTTCCCTGCGAAAATGGGCGCCATGATATAGTACAGGAAGACCAATGTAATTTTCTATAATATTAAGCAATCGCTCTTCGAGTCCCCACATAAAAATTTCTGGGTACTTCATTAATTTGAACAAAGGTAGACTTTCTACATGATTTGAATTCCTAGATTGATCGCTCTTGAAGGTTAGTAATTCTGGTACTAGCTTTTCGGCGCCAACAAGCAGTTGGGATGTGGTGGGAATTTCTAGTTCTTCTAAAGAGGTTATAAAAGCTCCTTCCTGACGCAAAGACTCAATCAAGGTTAAATCTTCTGAGTATATTTCAGGTAAATGATTAACATGTTTTTCAACTTGTTTTTTATAAAACAGTTCTGATACAATTTTAAAAACTGCAAATTGTAAAACAATTCTCTTGATTCTGTTGGGTATACGTTTGATTTTTTCTATTATTTCCATCTAGCCTTACCTTTACAAATTCTGACAACGCTTTGCAACTGTTATGATACAAAAATAGGGAGCAAAAAAATAAGAGTACTCTTTATTAGAGTATACTCTTTCAACCTTTAACATTAATTAAAACTATTAATTAGTAAGCATGGCAGCTTACTTAAGCTATAGCAGTCCGCGCATCATTCATAAAATTTATAATTCGAGAATGAACCACAAAGGGCACAAAGGACACAAAGGAAGAAAAGAAGAGATTTTACAACTCATATAGGAATGCTATATTAGCCCAAAATTTGTTTTAGGGCAAGTTTTGAGATAAGTATAAAAAGTCATGCAATTGCTTGCCAATTGCTTCAGGCGAAAAGTAGTTCTCGGCTCGATTAAGGGCGCGCTTGCCAAGTTCGCGTCCCCAAGCCTCATCATCTAGAACGCGACCAAGTGCCAATGCCAACGCCGTCGCATCACCGCGCGGCACCCGGATGCCACCATGTGCTTCGCCCTCCTCAAAAATGTCAGGCACACCAGGGGCATCAGCGGCTACCACAGGTAAACTACAAGCCATTGCCTCAACTGGCGCCACTGGAAAGCCTTCATGGCGGGACGGTAGGGTATAAACATTAGCAGCACAAAGGTATTGTTGAATTTGATTGCGATCGCGCACAAATTCGTTTACCCACATTACACCCGGCAGTTGCATAGTTTTAAGGCGCCCCTCTAGTTTGTTCGCGTCGCTACCGGTTCCCACTAGCAGTAACCGCAGGTCTTTTCCTGGTCGTTTACTGCAAATTTGATACCAAGCCTCTAGCAGCACGTCCAGCCCCTTGCGCTCGATCTCAACACGCCCATGCCACACTACCACAGAAGCATCAAGCCCAATACCAAGCGCAGTCCGTGCTTTGTCACGGTCAATAGCACCCCATGATGCTATATTTAGTGGGTTGAATATCCGAGCTATTTTAGCAGACGATACTTTATAGGAGGCACTTACTCGCTGGCTCTCTGTTAAGGTAGGGATAATTAATCCTGCACATGCTCGCATTGCCAATGGACGCAAAGGGTATTCGAGGAAACTGTGCTGTTTGTCTCCTCCTTGGAAACTAGCAAACACTGGTAAACGCATCAACTTGCCTAAAAGCACGCAAGCGTCAAAGCGCGCGTACTCGTACTCTTGGCACAAAATGGCATTACAACCCTCACGTCGTAGTTCCTGAGCAAGTAACTTTAGAGGTGTAGATAGGTAAGAACCTAAGTTTTTAATTGCGTCTTTGAATGTTACTACTAAGGAAGCGCGCGTACCAAGGGTAGCGTGGACATCGCTAAACTTCTCGTTCTCACTTACTCCTGACGCATTCAGCGCTCGGCGCCGAACAGTACGGTAAGCACGGTAGATTTTGGGAGCAGGCAGTACGCAGATTGTGGCGCCAGTAGGCACATGTGTAAAACGCGATGGTTCTGCTACATTAGCCGAAAAACAGAAAAGTACCGTCCGCACACCATAAAGACGCAGAGCATCGATGTAACCAAACATCCAACTGCCCGTAAATTCTTTACAGAAAGCTTCAAATGATACTCCGAGACTGTCCAAAAAGTCTTCGATTAAATCACCAAAAGGCAGTAAAGCGATCGTCGGTTCTGACTGCGTGTTTACAGGTAGCGACTCTTGGATATTCCCGTTACTGAGCTTGATGTTTTGATTCAACCCAGAATTGAAATATGTCAATAAGTCGGACGAAATATTTAGCGACTTTGAAAAGTTTTTCATATTTTTTACAATAAAGGTTTAAGTCCAAGTGCTTGCATAACTTCTGTGTCCTGCATATTCAACCCAAACCAATGCCCCCAACCAATTCCATAGGTTTCAAAAACTTGTGTAATATCTTTTAAATAGCGAAGCATAGAATCTCTAGGAGCTACCCACGGTATCGCTCCAAACTCATTACATATTACAGAAACTTCGTTAGTTTTCGCCCATTCAGCAATTGGCGATAAGACTTTTAGGAACTTATCTTTATTCCATTCTTCCTTACCATAATTCTCTACTGCTGATTTAGCCTCAGAGTCTCGAATGGACGATAACATTGGTGCGACTGCTTGAGGGGTTGAAGGGTAAGGAATATTTTTCATAAATTGCAAAGCGTGCCATCCCCAGGTAGCACCTTGATGTGTAAAGACAAATGGAACGTAACAGTGGAAGTTATACACTACGTTTTTATCTTCTACAATTTGAGTATCTAGAAGCGCTTGAATATTATCCCAATCATTGACTGCAACTCTCAGGTTTGAACTGGCAATAATTGTATGATTTGGTGCGCCTGAGCGAATTGCTGCAATTAGTTTAACCTGGACTTTATTCCAGTCTTCAGCTGTTTTTGCCGAAGGTTCGTTCATTACTTCCAAAAAAACTTTTTCTGGATCGGTGCTGCTCAAGTGACTAGCAAAAGCTTTCCAGAAAGCTATAAATCTTGCTTCTATAACAGGGTCTGAGTATAACTCATAGGGATGATTGAAAGGAGATACAATAATTCCTAACCCCGTGTTAACGTGCATCTGAACAATCGTATCTAAAGCAGCAAGATAATCTGTCTTCAAGACACTTGGGTTATTATCATTTAAAAATCTCCACAAAACGACTGGTAGCCTGGTATAAGTCAAACCTAAACTTTTGTACTCTAATAGACTTGCCTGTGTATAAAATCCATCTGTCAGTTCGTGCCCCTGCCAGTGTTCAAGATTAAAACCTTTGGATAGTGTGTTTAGTCGGCTGGCTTTGAATGTAAACTTAGACTCATTTGTTGCCTTCACAATACTACAGTTGGCAGCTGCAAGTCCACTACAAATGGAAAGAAGTGCCAAGCGTAGAAATTTAGAACGCGATAAAGTGTGCATAGCATTATTAATCTTGAAAACATTTTCATCATTGGGTTAGAGGTTGACGCGCGCGGATTTTTGTGATCAACTCAAGAAAATTGTTAGTAATTCCAGGTGAGAATATTCGTAGCAATAAAAATTTGAGTATTAACTTTTGAAATCTTTTGTTTAGTAAAGTCTGTGGCTGTAGCCGGACTGCGCTCCACAAATGCCGTCCAGCCTCTTTGACTCCACTTAGATTGGTACTATGCTTTAGGTATAAATCAGCACAGTATTTGTGAAAAGAAGTAAAGGTTTGATTTTTTAGATATTGAAGTTCTGGTGGCGCCGCGCGATATGCCTTTTCCATGACTATAATACATGCTTGCTTCATCACCTCAACTTTAGAAGACATTGCTCCTGTTGAACGACGATAAAGAATTTGGTGTTTGGGAACAACAACAAAATGCCAACGAGCCGCTAGTCGCAACCAATAGTCCCAATCTTCACAAGATTTCAGTGTAGAATCAAACTCTCCTGTTGACTCAATTGCTTGCTTACGAATTAAAGTATTTGAGCCGTTGTAAATAAAATCACCAACTAACAAGTTAGCATACACATTACCTTCAAAAAATACGGGTTCACATGGTTTGAAAAATAAAGAGCCTTCTTTTTCCTCCATAAAAGAAGTCCAGCTATAAGCAACTCCTGCCTCTGGGTGCTGTTGCAAAGCTGCTAGTTGTAGTTGTAATTTATCCTCTGTCCATAAATCATCAGCATCGAGAAATGCGATAAATTCTCCAGTGGCATGAGAAATACCACGATTGCGCGCCACTGGTAAACCGCCATTGCGATATGAGAAAATTTTGAGACGAGGGTCTTCAATTGAATTTAGAATCTCTAAAGTTTGGTCAATCGAGCCATCATTAATTACAATTAGCTCAAAATCTGAAAAGGTTTGTTGCTGAACCGATTTAATTGTTTCTAAGATAGTTCGTTCAGCATTGTAGGCTGGAATAATAACGGATATTGTTGACATTTAAGTTTTGCTCCTCTGAAAATATCATGTCCTGATTTTCGTTATTTACACTTTATTGGTAGTCCGAGGGGCTGACTGGTAATTTAGAGATGCAAGCCTTATTAATACCCACCTTTTAATAACCCATTTAATTAAATTTTGAGTATATCTTTCTAGCAAAATTTTTGGTTCAAGGCGGATTGCTCTCCACAATTCTTGACCAGCCCGATTAACATCACTAATATTATTGGTACTGTGTTGCAAATATTTTTCTGCACAATAACGGTAAACCCAAGCCAAAGAATGATTTTTCAGATATTGAAGTTCTTGTGGAGCCGTTCGGTATACTTTTTCAATCATAATAAGTTGTTGTTTCTCTATACCATCAATTTTGGATGACATTCCTCCTCTTGATTGACGATAGAGAATTTGATGCTTCCTCACTACCACAAAATGCCAACTCGCTGCTAGTCGCAGCCAATAATCCCAGTCTGCACAGTGTGGGAATGCAGAATCAAACCCTCCTATTGACTCAATAGCTTGCCTGCTGATTAAAGGATTCGAGCCGCTAGCAAGGAAATTATTAACCAACAACTGGGCATAAACATTACCTTCAAGAAATGTAGCCTCACCTGGTGATAAAGATTCTCCTTTGTCATCCATGAAATAAGTCCAGCTATAAGCAACTCCTGCCTCTGGATGCTGTTGCAATGCTGCTAATTGTAACTCCAACTTATCGGGTGTCCATAAGTCATCGGCATCGAGAAATGCAATAAATTCTCCAGTAGCATGAGAGATACCACGATTGCGGGCTACTGGTAAGCCACCATTTTCATAAGAGAAAATTTTGAGGCGTTCATCTGTAATACTATGCAGTAACTCTAAAGTTCGGTCAGTCGAGCCATCATTAATTACAATTAGCTCAAAATTTGAGAAGGTTTGTTGTTGAACTGATGCAATTGTTTGCAATATTGTCTTTTCCGCATTGTAAGCAGGGATAATAATTGAAATGACAGGAAGATTATGCATATAATTATAGCCTTACTAGTTTTTAAGTTATACTTTTTAGCCTTTGAAGAATTAGATAAACTAATTTTAAAGTTGTATGGTTCTATAACCTCCACTCTCCTAAATTGAAGTTTTCGAGGTTAAGAGAAAGTCACGCAGTTGCTTGCCGATTGCTTCTAAAGAAAAGCATTCTTCAGCACGGCATCGCGCGGCTTTGCCTAATTGGTGCCGCATTGAAGAGTCGTCTAGAACACGACCGAGAGCCAAGGCCAATGCTGCTACGTCGTTACGTGGCACTACTATTCCGCCTGACTCCTCACCTTTTTCTAAAATGTCAGGCACGCCAGGAGCATCAGTTGCCACCACAGGTAAACCACATGCCATTGCCTCGATTGGAGCTACCGGAAAGCCTTCTTTTCGGGATGGGAGAGTATAAACGTCAGCAGCAGAAAGGTATTGTTGAATAGCAGTACGTGAGCGTACATATTCATTTACCCACACCACACCTTGTAGTTGCATATTTGTAATCTGCTGCTGGAGTTCGTTGGCATCGCTACCTGTCCCCACCAGTAGCAGTCGAAGCTCTTTACCTGGACGCTCTCGGCAAATTTGATTCCAAGCCTCTAGCAGGATGTCCAGCCCTTTTAACCATATCTCCATGCGCCCGTGATAGACCACTACAGTAGCATCAGTTGGAATACCAAGCGCTGCCCGTGTTTTGTCACGGTTAATAGCACGCCATGTCATCACATTCATTGGGTTAAAAATACGGGCTATTTTGGCAGGCGCCACACTATAATTAGCACGTACTCGTTGGATCTCGGTTTGGGTAGCGATAATTAAGCCTGTACTTAAGCGCATCGCCAGCCAGCGTGAAGGATATTCAACAATGCTTGCCAACCTTTCACCACCCTGGAAAGTCGCGAATACAGGCAGACGCATTAACTTCCCCAAAAGCACGCAAGTGTCGAAGCGGACGTACTCATAATCCTGACATAAAATGGCATCGCAGCCTTCGCGCCGTAGCTCTTTAATTAGTAATCCTAGTGGCGTAGATACGTAAGAACCTAAGCTCTTAATTCCATCCTTGATTGCTTCCAATCGGGAACGACGATTACTAACCTTCGCTTGAACATCACTCGCTTTCGCCTTTATCGTCCCCCCAGAAACGTCAACTGCTTGGCGCCGCATAGCACGGTAGGCACGGTAGATTTTAGGTGAGGGCATCACGCAAATTGTTGCTCCAGTGGGCTGGTGCTTTAAGCGTACCGTCTCAGAAACACGGGATGAAACGAAGAACAGCACTGTTCGCACACCGGCAAGTTGTAGAGCTTCAATGTAGTTGAACATCCAACCACCCGTTAACTCGTTGCAAAAAGTCTCCAGTGAAAGACCGATGGTGTCGAAAAAGTCCTCGAATACGTCACAGCAAGGTAGCAAAGCAACCGTCGGTTGCTTACGCTCTCCAGATTCGCTTACGCCTACTTCATTGTGTCCATTAGTTTGATGGGTGAGCATGGGATCAACAAGTGTAAATTGAGAGTTTTGCATCATGGTCATAACAATAATTGGGCAAGGTTAAATACTTTCTGATTGTTGGAGTAAATGTTGACGATTTGTGCGGATTTTGCTTATGAACCGGAAAATATTGCTAGCAATCCCAGGTGAGAGAACTCGGAGCAATAAAACCTTAACTACTAACCTTTGAGTATATTTATTGAGCAAATTTTGCGGTTGTAAGTACACTGCTTTCCACAAATTATCCATAACTTTATTTAATTCGTTATTATTATTAGTTATATCTCGCAAATATACTTCTGCGTAATACTGGTAAATATTAGCTAAACCCTGTTTTTTTAGGTATTGTAATTCTGGTGGAGCGTTGCCAAATGCCCTTTCAAGTACAATCAGGCTTGCTTGCTTAATTATCTCAATTTTAGATGTCATTGAATTTGAAGAGCGACGGTATAAAATTTGGATATTAGGTACTACAACAAAAGGCCAATGCGCTGCTAGCCGCAACCAATATTCCCAATCCTCAGCCGATTTCAGTGTTGGATCGAACTCTCCAGTTGACTTGAGCGCTTGAGAGCGAATTAAAGGATTTGAACCGTTAGAAATAAAATTCCAAACTAACAAATTAGCATAAACATTGCCATTGAATACAGGAGTAACTGGATAAAGAAGTTCTCCTTCTTCGCTCATGTTACAAGTCCAGCTATAAGCAACTCCTGCTTCTGGATGCTGTTGCAAAGCTGCTAGTTGTAGTTCCAATTTATCTGGTGTCCATAAGTCATCGGCATCGATAAAGGCAATAAATTCCCCAGTGGCATGGGAAATACCACGATTGCGAGCTACTGGTAGACCACCATTGCTGTAGGAAAATACTTTAAGCCGGGGGTCTTCAATTGAATTCAGTAATTCTAAAGTTCGGTCAGTTGAGCCATCATTAATTACAATTAGCTCAAAATCTGAAAAAGTTTGTTGCTGAACTGATGAAATCGTTTCTAAAATAGTTCGTTCAGCATTATAGGCAGGAATAATGACGGATATGATTGCCACTATGTTTGACCTCGGTTAGCTAGAAATTTGTTGATATTGTTCTGAAAATGCAAAAATTGCAAATTAATTTGAAAATAAATCCAAGAGTTCTTGTGCGGCGCCTTTAATTTGCGAAGGGTCTTTTACGAATCTGCAAAATGGAATCGAGTAAGTCCAAGTTTCATAAAATGCTTCATTTTTATAGTAGGCGTTAGGTAGGAAAATATGGGGAATGCCCATAAGGATGCAGAGAATATGCCCGTGTAAGCGGTTTGTAATAATTAAACGATGTTGCTTGAATTGATAAATTCCATGATGCATGTAACTCCATGATTTGAGATGCATAGAGGGATTGTAGAGGTTATTGAATTTAGAGGCATATGGATGGAAGTGTTTCCATAGCTGCCGAGATATCCACTCTGTAGGAATCACTGTGCCTTGTTGCAAACCGGACGAAATTAGAGCCATGCGTTTAGCCCATTTGCTAGGAAGTTCTTTGTAGTATTGGCTATCATATTTGTACGAAGTCCAGTCTTCTACAACTAAATTGGGGAGATCGATAGAGGCAGGAGAGGAGGTTTGATTCAACTCTTTGTCATTTCGGCAATGATACAGGATAGAGTGGTTTTTAGTGTAATTAAATGATAAACCCGGCATATTAACCATTTGCAGAGCCATATCAGGTGCTTTAATTATCTGACAATTGCTAAAATGTTGAATAGCAATTTCATAGCTGTAATTGTCACGAACAAACAAAGTTAAATTAGGATGAGAATTAAAGACTTTGGCAGCTTTAATTAAATTGGCTTTCTCCCTAAAATAAATACTTTGCGGCAAGATAATAATTGGACGATCTTGGTATTTAGAAATAATGTGTTGGCGAAATGTTGGAAATTCCGGCCAAAGGTCTCCTAGATTGCCTCCACCGTGCAGGAGTATAGGAGCTTTACCGACCTGTTTTTCCATCTCCGCTTCAGAAAAGTTCTTATGACTTGCAGCATAGTTAATTTTGGTTTTTAGAACATCAGTTAGATAAAATACTTCGCCCAACCAAATAAGGTTGTCGCCAATATTGGGATGGTCAGGATAGTCTAGTAGCGCACATTGTTCAAACGGTTCTAATTTTCCTAAAGCTTGGTGCAGAAGTTCTTTAAGTTTTTCTGGTGCTGAGTTAGTTATATTCTCAGTTATTAGCGAAGAAGCGTAGTTAGCAAGCATAACAAAATCCCGGTCGTATTTATAATTTTTGTGCAAGCGAGAAAGATGAGTTTTTAGCGAAGATATATCTAATAGCCCAGATACTGAAGACAGACTGTAACACTACTTGACAAATGAATACTGCAGCAGCTACCCCTAAGATTCCCCATTTCACAGCTACTAGTAGAGAAATCCCGAAAATCACGGTATAAGTTAAGTTCCAGTAGAGAACCATATTTGTTTTACCTACAGCCTTTAGTAGTAGGTAAGTGGCATTAGAAAGGGGTTGCGGCAGAGCTGAGAGGCAGATAAGTACCAAAATTGGAACTGCCGTTACCCATTTTTGTCCAAAAATAATTGGCACATAGAACGGAGCTAAACTCGATTGTAAAAGAATAAGTGGAACCACGATTACGGCAGTAGATTTAAGACTACTTAAAAATCGCTCCTTAAGCTGTTTAAAGTCTCCACGAGCCGCACAAAGATGAGGGTATAAAGCTGAAGTAAATGTACCCATTACATTCTGACTAATCCCTAATCCAGCATTGAAGGCAAAATAGTATATTCCTAGGGCATTAACTCCCAGAAAACGTCCAATTATTAAGTAATCTATATTACCTCTGACTTTACCTAGTAACTCAACGCCAAGTATATCTTTACTAAAATTAGCAACTTCCTGCCATCGCTCTAGCTTAAAGGACTTAGGAGGGCGCCAGGAATGATTCATATAATTAATTATAATCCATACTGGTGTCGTCAGAACTGTGGACAAAACTACAGCCCACATCCCTAGACCCAATAGAACCATACTTATAGTTAAAATGTTGCTTACAATTGACTGCGTGACATTACATAAAGCTGTAATCTTTAGTCGGTTCTCTCTTTGAATCAATGCAGATTGAACCATAAAAATCGGTAGCATTAAGTAGACTAATGCCAGGACACAAATAGGCAAAATAACTCGATTATCTTGATAAAACCCAGCAACCGGAAAAGCAGCAACACACTGAATGACAAAAAGGGAGATACACAAAATCCAATTAAGCCAGTAGGAAGTGTCACATATAACTTTTAGCTCCTCTTCCGAAGCCTGAATAATCTTAGCCCCGATGCCATATCGCATGGTAAAAACAGTCGTAAATTCATAGGTAGTAAAAACGGCTGCTACTAGTCCATAATCATGGGGGGTAAACAGGCGAGCTAAAGTAAACGTTGTCCCCAAACGAAATATACGATTCGCTAACTCCGCTCCTCCTAGCCAACCAACATTACGAATAAATTGACCGGATAATATTTGCTTTAACTTTTTAATTAGCATTACTACTATACTATGTAAATTACAAATAATTAAGTTTTTTCCAGTTGGTTTCTAAATAGAGGTTGCTTCAGGGCGCCTATCAATAGACAGATCAAGCTGTTCTTTTCCTTTAAATGCCATGCCCATTACTACCAAACCCGGCCAATAGAGGTAAGATAAAATTTCTAGATTCTCACCGAATGTATAGAGAAATAGAATTAATATCATACTCAAACCAGATTTTGCAGTCTCACTTTTTTGAGCTTTAACTAATAAATCTAAAAAACTACATAACATAGGAAAACCTAATGCTATAACTCCTACAAAACCTTTGACAAATAAAAGACCATACCAAGTGTGGTGAGAGCCAATGGGCATATATTCCACTAAATGCGGTCCTGTTTGTACAACTCCATGCCCCCATATAGGTGCCTCATTCCATGAACGCTCAAGGGCAATTTCGGCTAAAGTTTTACGAACTCTCGAAGAGTCTGGTCTAGCGTCTGTAAATTTCTGCTGAAAAGTTTCATAGCTCTTAACTAAAGTGTTTGCGAGTAAACTAGTGATAAAACTGCCAAAGCCTAAAGCAATTAAAACGACTGGACGAGCTAAATTGGTTAACACCCTAGTAACTAAAAAAACTACTGTTATGGATAACAATGCTAAACGGGAGGCGGAAATAACACACATGAAGATACTGCCCGCTATACCTAGCCAACGCCATTTTTTATTAGTTTCTTGTAATGCCATAAAAAAGTAAACATTAGCTATAAACCCTAAAGCAGGCGCCCAAGGAGTAAAAAGGCGCCACCGGGGTAACGCATTACTTGGGTCAATTTCGTAAAGCCTAAACGCAAAAAACTCGTCGCTTGGCCCACCAACTATTCTTAAGGGAGAAATATAAAGCTGTTCAGGTAAGTGGAGTAGGTAAGCCAAAATAAAAATAGGTGAGAAAAGCAATGTTTGAAAACAGACGATACAAGCCGCGCGCCAGAGTAACTGAGGTCTAATTTTTAACACACCTACTAGAGGAAATACAGCTAAGAGCGCCCAACCCTTAGCCCAACCAATTGTAGATTTAATTACTAAGCCTGTAGGTAAATCAAAGTCATAATGCCCTAAAATTAGAGCTAACTCCATCACTAGCATTCCCCCAATCCATATCCAGGTACTCAAAGGAATCGTAATCCTTTCATCTAGAGGTGTAGCTTCTGTTTGATTAAACAGCTTTTTGCATAAATAAATTAATAATATCCAGCCTATAACTGACCCTACAATATATAGACCACCAATAAGGTAAAAAGCATAAGTACCAATTATTGAATACCAAATTACACGTTCAGGAAAGTTAATAGGCTTCATTGCAAGTTCAGTATAAAGCTTAGTTGAATATTGGCTAATAACCTTGTACCTAGTTATAACAAGGTAGAATTTAAATATTTATGTTGAACTAATTTAGGTATCGGAACTTTTGCGTATGCGCGTTTTGCGTTCACTATGCTTATTGCGGTCGCGCAGCCAAAGTAATACGACTCCAGTGGTGGAAAGAAAAGAGCCTACACCCGCACCTAAATAAACATATGATTTTTTTGGCCCAGTAGGAGTATCGGGTAAACTAGGTTCTGCGACAATTTGAATAAGTGGATAAGAACCAAAGGCATTTGACTTGCCAATATCTAATCTAGTTAAAGTAGTTGAAAAGACTGCTTCGGCAACTTGCATATCCCGTTTCAAATCATCCAACTTAGACTCTTGCTGTGCCAGGTTTTTAAGTCTATTCTCAAGCTGGGCTATTTGTTGGTTTAAAGCTTCAGCTTGGGCTGTGAGTCCCTTTTGCTCTGCCTGAACCGTAACCAGTTGTTGGAAAAGAGTCTCCCTAGCAGTACTAGAGTTAGTACTATTAAGGTTTAATTGCTTTAAAGTTGCCAGACTAACTGGCTGTCCCAATAAAGACTGACTCCGATCTAGTAAGGCTTTCTGAGCAGCATCTCGCTTGGCTCTCTCTGCAATAACTGTAGGATGGTTTGGTAAAAATTTCGATTCTAAAACAACCAGAGCAGCGCTAGCGTCACTATAGTTTTTAAAGTTCTGCTGAAATATCTGATCTGTTTGAAGGACAAAAGCATCTGTAGCTTGCGGTGCCGATAATTTTAAATTGGTCGATAATTCTTTTAAACGAGTACTAGCTTGCTGCTGACTCGCTAATATTTCGGCTCGTTGCCTACGCAACTGTTCAATATTTGTTGTCAGATTTTTAATCTGATCGTCAGAACTCAAACCTGAACGTGCTTTATATTGCGAAAGGTTCTTCTGAGCGCTTTGCAATTTTTTCTGCGAGGAATTAAGTCCTTCTTGGAATCCTACGTCTCGTCGAATAGCTTCTTGAGTTCTAAGCTCATTAAGTCTCGTTTCCAGAGCTTTGTAAAAAGCTAAGGATTTATTCTTAGCTTCCTGGGGACTCGCACCTTTAAACTCAACCGTCATAACGCTGGTATTAACTAATACCTTAATTTGCGGTTTACCAAACTCTCCTGACGACATATTAAGTTGAGCTGCTGCTGCTTTAAGTACAGGTTCGCTCTCTGCTATAAATTTATAATTTTCTCTTGGGTCTTGAGAAGAACCAATCGCATACGGAGACGAATTTTCATAAGAAGCTTGACCAATGCCTGGTAAACTAACATTGGCATTTGAAGCTGCCCCAGGCAAATTAACTGCCGAAGAACTGGTATAGGTTGGCGGTGTAACCTTTAAATAAAATAAAGCTGAACTCCAAAAGGCGACATTGGTAGCTAAACCCAAAAGTAAGTAACGCTGCCAACGTCCTTGCTTTGCTACTGGTTTGCCAGGGTATCCAGCAGAGATTTCTATATAATTGGTCATTACTAAAAATCCTCTAAAGTCTAGAAGTGGGGCTATATAATCTAGGTGGCATTGTGGGATCGTTTGACATAAAACTTTACTTACGAGTCTTAGTATATTTTCCTACCCAAACTGCGATTTAAAACACTATCTGATGGCTAAGATCATCCATAATGCAGACAGTATCCGATGGTAGGAATAAAATTATCCACTCAGCTATCCGGATGTGCGGCGCCTTTAGTCTTCCCATTTATAGAAGAGGCGCTGCGTCAGCACCCTTAGTCATGCCCTTCTGTGCCTTTCATCACATCAACTGCATACATTAGATTATCTTTTAACCAACGGTGTAATAGATAAAACTTGATAACCATTGCCTTGAGGTGTACATTGTCCATTAATATCAACAGGACAAGCACTATTGCCATGAGGGGAGGGGCGAGTGGCTTCAACATACACTGCTTTTAGCTCAACTTCTTGATTCTGAAATGATTGTAACTGTGTACGAGAAACCTGTGCAGATGGACGCAGCACTAATCGTTTTTTGGAGCCATTAGTAATTAGAAAAAACTCTTCCCCCTGGTAAGCTCTTGGCGACATTACAGCAGAAACTTCTTCATAAATCAATTTTCCGTGCAAAGAATATGTTTTTGATTTATCGGTACTATTATCTGATTGCTGCCATAATCCTAACCGTTTATTTTTAGCAGTTGCCTCTGCAATTAAAAATTGGGTTTTAGTCTCATTGCAATATTCTAAAGTTTTTCGGTCAACAACCGCGTTACCTTCCTCTACCATCTTGAGATTTACTGACTTATTATCTACAAATATTTCGCCAATTGTGCGACCATCTTTAGGTAGTTCTGTTCTAACTACAACAAGGCTACCTGCTGGCAATAACTGTTTGAGTTTTTGTGTTGCTTGCTGGTTAGTCGAAGAAGGTACAACAATACACGCTAATCTTACTGTAATTGGTTGCCCTGTATTATCTTTAACGCGAATGGTGTTTCCATCAACGAGTCCAACCACTGTACCTAGTACTAAAATTAGTTCAAGTAATTCCATAAAGCATTTGTAGCAAAAATATTTCTTGTTTTAGTATTCCCATTTTTATAAGCAATTAATAATACCTAAATACTATTTTAGTATTTTCAAAGACAAATTAAGTTCACAATTCATCTACTAAAAGGGTTAAGCCTATATCTTTCTAGAGGATGTGAAGAAAGTATGGCAGTATTACTAACATAAGGAATGTCAGAAAGTAAATCATCTTTTACAAAAGGCGCCAGTACTTACAAGAAAATGCCGCTGCTGTAGATATAGTTTTAACACCCGAAGACATACAGCAAATTAACGAAATATTACCATCAGATGCTGTTGCAGGCGCCCGTTATCCAGAGTCAATGATGAACTTGGTTGCTCGCTAAACTCTTCTCTCCGTGTTCTCTGTGCCTCTGTGGTTAAAAAATTCTTACCACAGAGACTTCTAGGGCAAAGAGGAGTTTATCTACCTGACTGACTAATCTTTTCACGCACTACCTGTTCAAACTGTTCATCTGAAGTAATTTCAATTTCTGGTTCGCTTTGAAGTTTATCCATATATATGTGAAATGCAACTTTATCTTTTGGGTGAGTTTTTATATATTCCCTTAGCTGTTCTCTGCTCATTGCAGCAAAATTAGTATCGCTCATAAAATCCTCGCTTTACCATTTGGGTTAATAAGTACTTCTAACTCGTTACCAGCCAAACATAAATTTGCCTGGTTCGCCGATAACAAGGGTGTTATGGCTGCCTGATTCGCCTGTAACAAGAGTGCTATCACTAATTTCAGGTATTAACTCTGCTTTAAAAGTCTCTTGACCAAAACATAAATTTGCTGAATAAAAATGCACAATTTAATTATGCTTAAATCGTACTCACTGAGTAAGTACGAACTGCTGCATCTACTGTTGCAATTGTTAAATTATTTTCTAAAGCTTGACAAATAAGTATTCTATCAAACGGGTCATTATGTAGTGATGGTAACTTAATTAGTTGAGCAACAGCACTTTCATCAAGGTCAAGACTTGAGATTTGATGAAGTTTTCGTTGCTTTGGCAAATATATTTCAGGCGATTCGGGTAGTGGTAACTTACCTAATTGATACTTAATTATGCATTCCCATACTGAAACAACACTCAAATAGACTTCGTTATCTGGGTCACGAACAGCCGAGCAAATATCAATTGGTAGTTTATTATCGCCACTGATGAACCATAAGAAAATATGTGTGTCTAAAAGAATTTTCATTGTCCCTCAAACCCACTGATAATATCTTCTGGCAATGGTGCGTCAAAATCATCAGGAACAGTAAATTCTCCAGCACACAAGCCAAATGGTCTTAATTGCTTGGCAGTAGAAGTGACTGGTCTAAGTTCAGCAATCGCTTTGTCAGCTTGGATAATTACAAAGCTTTCACCTGCCTCTACTTGGCGGAGGTATTTAGCTGGATCATTTTGGATTTCGTCAATTGTTATATTTAGCATTGGTATTATGGTTTTGGGTGAGGCAAGATTTTTTGTTTGTAATATTTCACAATATATATTATGTTAACCTACTCCTACCGATGACTGCTACCCATTCCAAAATACCATCATGTGGGGGCGGGTTTAGGGTGATTTTTCGTTCACAATATAGGATATCTGTTAACCCGCCCCTACCAATGACTGCTGTAAATTCTCAACCTTCTACTCTACGACGCTTTGCCCAATATCTTATTCCTTATCGTCGTCAAATCCCTGTAGCGGTCTTTTTTGTTTCTATCGGCGCCTTATCACAGGGAATGGCGCCTTTTTTGATTGGTTGGTCGATAGATAATTTAATTGCCAAAGGTAATTTATCGGGATTGATGCAAATGCTAGTTGTTGTGCTAGTTGTGTATCTAATCGGATTTTCGGCTTTTCGCGGACATATTCTTCGCACTAACTGGATTACTCAAAACGTACTCGCGCAACTTCGTCAAGATATTTTTACAAAAATACAATCTTTACCGTTAAGCTTTTTTGATACAAGTTCGGCAGGTGACTTGATGAGTCGCTTACTCAATGATGTTAGTACTGTAAATCAGGTATTTGGACTCGCTATTGCTCAAATTGTTGGCAGCTTATTTAGCTTGGTTGGAATTGCTTTAGCTATGCTGGCTGTAGATTTGCAGTTAGGGTTACTAAGTAATATTTTAGTACCATTAGTAATTATTGTTACTACATTATTTGGGGGTTGGGCGCGCGCTAAGTTCCGTTTGACTCGTACTAGTATTGGTGATTTATCAAGTAGATTAGAGGAAGATTTAAGCAGTGTCAGGGAAGCACAAGCTTTCAATCGAATTGAGCGTAATATAAATGATTTTCGCCGTTTGAATGCGATAAACCGAGATGCAAATATTCAAGCAACGGCAATAACAGCGGCATTTTTACCAACTATTGATGTTTTAAATACGCTTTCGCTGGGGGGTGTATTAGCGTATGGTGGTTATCTTGCGGTGGCAGGTAAGATGACGGTGGGAACTGTAACGGCATTTCTCCTCTACGTTCAGCAGTTTTTCCAACCTATTCAAATTCTCAGCCAATTCTACACACAAGCGCAATCAGCAATTGCTGGACTTGAGCGAATTTTCTTGCTTTTAGACGAACCCTCACAGCTATTTGATGCTGCTGATGCTATAGAAATGCTACCAATTCAAGGTGCAGTTAGTTTTGAGAATGTTTCGTTTGGCTATAAAGCTAATCAAACGGTGCTGAAAAATGTCACTTTTGAAACTGCACCAGGGAAAATGATAGCGCTTGTCGGCGCCACTGGGGCAGGTAAAAGTACAATCATTAACTTGATTTTACGCTTTTATGATGTTACGGAAGGAAGCGTTAAAATCGATGGTATTGATGTTCGTACTGTCACACAAGCTAGTTTACGTTCGCAAATTGGGATTGTGCTTCAAGACATGATTTTGTTTAGCGGTACTATTGCCGAGAATATCGCTTTTGGGCGCCCAGATGCAAATTTTACAGAAATTGAAGCAGCAGCAAAAGTAGCTAATGTCGATGAATTTATTATGACGCTCCCACAAGGCTATGATACTGTCGTCGGCGCCCGTGGTGTTACATTAAGCCTTGGACAAAGACAACTTATCAGTATCGCGCGGGCTGTTTTGATTAACCCACGAATTTTAATTTTAGATGAAGCAACTAGCAGCATCGATACTCGCACCGAGGAGTTAGTACAAGACGCAATAGCCAAAATTCTCAAAAATCGTACAAGTTTCGTTATTGCCCATCGCCTTAGCACTGTAACGCAAGCCGATAAAGTTATAGTGATTCAACAAGGACAAATTCTTGAACAGGGAACCCATAACGAACTTATTGCTCTAAATGGAGTGTACGCAAACCTTTATGCTTTGCAATTAGGAAATGCTTCTTAAGGTCGATTTAAATAATTATTGCATTGTCTTAGCATTTTGCTGTTTGTGTCACGTATTAGTATGGTGGGCATTGCCCACCCTACGTATTATCTTAAAATTATAGTTATAATTATTACCTTGAATTAGGCGTGGGCGCCTTCACGGCAGTGCGACTACATCATTTGAACCAGGGGTTAGCGGTAACTGGTTAGGGCGCCTAAAAACCGCGTCCTGACTTGAATACGATGTTTAATCTTTGCGTAAAAACAGAGCTATACACTAGGATAATCTGCTATACTGGCTATCTAAGATTTATATTCGGTTGTGAAAATCATTTTAGCTTTTAAAACGGTTTCTCCGAATCTAATTCTCTACGTGTCCCGATTTTGGAGATCCCAATGTCTATTTATGTAGGTAACTTATCCTATCAAGTTACGGAAGATGATTTAAAGCGTGTTTTTGCAGAATACGGTAAAGTCAGTAGTGTCAAGGTACCCACCGACCGTGAGACAGGTCGGATGCGCGGATTCGCATTTGTTGAGATGGAAAGCAGCTCGCAAGAAGATGCAGCGATAGAAGCTCTAGACGGAGCGGAATGGATGGGACGTGATTTAAAAGTTAACAAAGCAAGACCCCGTGAGGAAAGAAGCTCATCACGCGAAGGTTGGGGTGGTGGCAACCGAGGTGGTGGTCGTCGTTACTAAGCTTATAACACAAAGATTTCACTCTTTTTTGACGAAATTACTCTCCAGCAGTTATAAGCAATTGGCTCTTCAACTGCTGGTTTTTACTGTTCAAGTTTAAGTTAAAATATCCACAAACATAAGGAGTTGTAATAATGACGCAAGTAGTTTTAGGCGAAAATGAAGGAATCGAATCAGCTTTGCGGAGATTTAAGCGTCAAGTGTCGCAAGCGGGTATTCTCCAAGATGTTAGAACCAAGCGTCACTTTGAGACTCCCTTGCAGAAGCATAAGCGTAAAGCTGTCGCGCGCAGGAAGCAAAATCGTAGAATGCGTCAGCATTTTAAGTAGAGACGTTACATGTAACGTCTACGTCTGGTCTAATATTCCTGTATCTTAATTAACCCGCCCGTATATATATAATGGGCGGGTTAAATACTGTTTGTATCTTTATTGAATGTTGCAGTGTTATAAATACAACAAACTACAATGTAACCAGCAATTAGATACTATAAGCGAAAGGAGCAAATTTTTGCGAGTCTATCATCTACTAATCGGTCTTATTTTACTTGCGCTATCACCGTTCATATTGAAATCTGTATTTAAAAGGCCCAGTTCTGATAACAATGTGCAACCGCGACCGACACAATCCAGCTTAACCCCAAGTGTGACAGCAACTCCTGCTTCTGCTGTGATAACCCAACCATCCCAACCGCCAGGTAATATTTGGAAGAGTGTATTGAGAACAACAATGGCGCCTGTAGGCTGGGATGTTGCACCATGTAAGGGGGATGAACCATTTTTGTGTGTTTCTTCAAACGGTAAAACCTTGGGTTCTGTTGAGATGGAAATTTTTCCCCTATCTCAGCAACCAAAGTTTCTTAATATGTTAATTACTGCGGGTATTCCTAAAGGTGTTAAGATTGATTATCAAAATCCAAGCTACCAAGACAAAATACGGCAAGCGCTCGATACTTGGGTTACAGACGAATACGCAGTCCTAACTAAAGAGCGTCTAAATAGTTACGCTGGTAAAGTTAATTTTTCAGGTTATCCACCACAAAAAGCAAATATTGGTAAGCTCCAGGGTGTACGCTACGGTTTCACTGGTCTTAAACGTGAAGGTGGAGTTCAAGAACAACATCTTAAATACGTTGCTTTTGATGGTAATTCACTATACGTAATTAATACGGCATATGACCTAACAAGCAAAAGCGGAAAATTTGATAAGTACGAAAATCTGGCTGTGTTTGAGCCGTTTTTGAGCGAAATCACATCTAAGTTAAATTTACCACAATAAAGTAGGGTGCGTCACAGCTACAACAATTCTCCATCGAAGCAAAAATCTTACTGCTGTGACGCACAATTAACTACATATATGGTGCGTGACGCCACATAATTGTTCGTTATTGTTCTAGATTGTTTATGGCGTCACACACCTTACAGTTCTGCGAACGCGCGTTCAATTAGGCGCTTTGCGAGAGTTTGCGTACCGGTATGCTCATAGTAATTTGTGGACATATCAATGAACGCGGCAACATAATCTAATTTATCATCAGCAATTTGCATGACGCTGCTTAAATTGCTAACAACTTTTTGTGGTGTGAGATTTCTGGAATTAACCAGGTTCCCCATCCAGCCCTTTACTGAGTCAAAACTTTGACCAATAAAATCGAGCTTTCCACCAGAGCCATTGCCAGGGATTGTGTCTTTGATATTATTGAAGGTTGAGCTTTGTTCTAAATCTTGGGGTGTCATTCCACCAAGTCGTTGAGCAGCAGCATTAATAAAATCGGGACCTAATGGTATTAATCCATCTACGCAAACTAGTGCAGCCATACGCATAAACGACTCACCACCATATTCTCCCAATGCAGCAACGAAATCACCAATGCTATCACCAGGAATACCATTAATTTGGCAAAATGCAACTAGTTCAGCAACAATTTTCAAACACAAGTCAATTGTTTGAGCTTTATCGGCTTTAGGAGTAATTTTATCAAGAAAGCCCAAAAACGAAATGCTTTCACCAACTTTATTTGCCAACGCTGCGGCGCCTAATGCTTTATCTGTACCATCAACTGTTTGATACAACCACATTGCAGTTTGATACCCCTGCGAACGGTCGTTGTACAAATATATCGCGCGTTCACCAATTTGCTGGACAACATCGTCATCTGTCTCACCTGTAACATGTTGAATAGTGTTGACAAAACCAGTTATGTTTTGCCACTCACCAGGAGCAACAAAATCCAATGCATTTAACATCGAAATTGTCAAGCCACCAGTTGGTAATTGGTCTACTAAATCTTGAATTGGTCTAGCCATAGCAAATCCTGTTGTATTGGTCGTTTACCATTAAGGAATCGTCAGTACTCAATCAATCAAATTATTTCAGTCTTGACAACCCTGCAAGGTTAAATTTCTGAAGCCAAGCTTCTCTATCACTTTCGGTGAACGATGGGTCTTTAGATATAGCCGAGACTTGATACTTACCAACTAAAATCGATGTTTTGGTTTTACCTAAAGTTTTTGCAGGATAGCCAGCAATTGTTTTTGTACTATTAGAGTAGGATTTAGCAGTTGTTGGTGTGCTGGTAGTATCAGAAACAGCTAACTGTGCAACCACCTTACCGTCTTTCTTCAAATTTGCTTCTGAGAAACCTTTCTTCTCCTGAGTAAATACAACGTCGTAACCACCACCATCTGAAGGGAACAGTTTGTTAAATTCACTACCTTGAGTAGCATTCTTTGCAACAGCTTGGCCGCTACGCTGACGGCTGCTTTCTTGCTGTGCGGTATCAAACCTTCCTGGCGCCTTTGTTGCACAGGCAGTTGTAGATGTTATCAGTAGTAAAGACAGCAGTAAAGCTGCTAATATTCTACGTATACGGGGAAAAGACATCGTTAATATTCTCCTTAAACTGCACATAACGCGCGTCAGATCAAACGCAACACACCTTGAATTTAACTCGTTAAGTAACCAACGTCATGAAAATATAAATAATAGTAATGAGTGCTGAGTGCTGAGTGATGAGTGCTGAGTGCTGAGTGATGAGTGCTGAGTGCTGAGTGATTAGTTTTTATTCTTAACTCCTAACTCCGTACAGACACGATTAATCGTGTCTCTACTCAGCACTCAGCACTTTCAACTCAGCACTACTCTTATCAACTCAGCACTACTGTTTGTAAGCTACCACTGCATAAAACGGGTCGCCACCACCGGCGCCTAACCACTGTAACAAATTCGGAACTTGAGACTGACGTGCTATAACTTCGGGAGGAGTAAAACCAGGAACATTCTGAAAATAGCTCTTAACTAACTCAACTCTACCTTTTTCTGTATTCTCACGCCAAGCTTCGATGGCTTTTTGATAAAACATGCGGTTGGAAAAGCTGAAAATTACCACACCACCAGGTTTCAAAATTCTGTGAATTTCCGAGAATACTGCTTCTGGATACTGTAAGTACTGTACAGAGACACAGTTGATAACGGCATCAAAATCTTGGTCTTGTAAAGGTAACTTCGGGTTTTCATTCAAATTTTGGACAAAATAATGGTTTAACTTGGGGTTGCGTGCAAGTTCTTCTGCATTGAGTCCATGTCCTTCAACATGAGAAAATTGTATCTCTTCAGGTAGATGCGAAACCCAACTGCTCATCATATCCAAGACGCGGGTATTCGGTTTTAATAGTTGCCGATATAAATCAGTAAGTTGTTGAATAAAGCCTTCATCGACATGGGTGACGAAACGTGGTTCAGAGTAGAACAATTTATCGTCGCTGTCGTCTAGCTTAGTACGTTCATTTGGTCTAAGGAGCATAGATATTTGATGTTTTGTTTATGTTCAGTTTGTGTTTTGGAGGTTTTTGGCAAAAAAAACGAAAAATATGATAACGTCTGATATCGTTAATCAGATTCTGTGTGATACGTTCGTATCTCTTCACATATTTTAAAAAAGCTAGATAAATAAAGCTACTTCCTTCCATCTAATTTTTCGTATACAATCCTTTAATGTTGCACCTAGACCAAAATATTCGTCCCCTCTGGTTAAAACTTCAATCAAGGCAATCCCATTACGTAGCGTTGTTAATTTGGATACTACCTTTACTATTATTTGGTTCTGGTAATAACAGTTTAATGGCACATGACGAAGGGCTTTATGCAATTCGCGCCAGGGTAATGTTAGACTCTGGTGAATGGGTACATCCTTGGACGAGTCCGCATCATAAAACACCTGGTATCTACTGGATAATCGCAGTTTTTTACAAGTTATTTGGTGTAAATGAGTTTGCCGTTCGTCTCCCCAGCATGATTTTGGGAACACTGAGTATATTTATTTTATATGAAATCGGTCGAATTATATTATATAAAAAAATAGCATGGTTGGCTGCTGCTATTTTTAGCGTCGAGTTTCTTTGGTTACAGTACTGCCGTTTGGGTACTCCCGATGTAAGTATGGTATTTTTAGTACTTTTAGCAATCTTACTTCTATTAAAAGCAGAAATATATCTAAAGAATTATCCCAAACGATATATAAACTATAATACTTTATGCTTTTTGGGTGGATTCTGTTTTGGTTTGGCTTTATTTGTCCGTAGTTTAATGATTGTTCTACCAATTATAGCTTTACTACCATATTTAATAGACGTAAGTCGGCGCCAACGTTTGTTAAAAAATCCAGCTTTCTACTTCGGCTTTCTAGTTGGTTTAATTCCAACTATTATTTGGCTTTGGCTTAATTATTTACATTATGGTAGTGGAAGTCTTTCTCAACTATTAAATTTTGCACTGCAAGTTGGTTCAAAAGAACGCAATGGAAATGGAATTATTTTCTATATGTGGAACGTTCCTGCTAAGTCCTTCCCTTGGTTCTTCTTTGCTTTACTTGGTTTATTTATAGTAATTAGGCGCCAGTCAGTTGAATATAAATCACTATTAGTTGGCTTTCCAGTTGTTTTATTTGCTGAACTTAGTCTGGTTTCAACTCGTTTATCACATTATAGCCTTTGTCTGTTTCCTTTCATTGCCTTACTTGCAGCTGTTGGACTTGACGCGCTTACCCTTGGAGTAACTGGTAAAATTAATCGGCAATCCAAAGATGGTAGTACATTATTGCTCAAAACCTCAATTAAGCGTTATTTAAGTTATGGTTTTGGCATTATAGGTATATTTTTAATAATTACAGGTGTAATTACATTATTTATCGGTAATCCAGAAATCCATAAATATACAACTTTGATTTTAGTAGTAGGCGCCGGATGGCTAATTTTACCTATTGTATGGATAAACCGTCACCGTTATAAAGCGCGAGCATTCTTTAACTACTGGTTAGCAGGGTGGCTAATTCCAGTTTGGCTTGGTTTAGCAGTATTGGGATATAATGGCGCCTTTAGCGACTATAACCCAGAATTCCGCTCCTTTATCCAAAGCCAAACAGTGGCGCCAATTCTCCAATCATCTGCCGTTAGCTTAGTTGATGTTAGCGGGAAAACGGGAGTTCTAATTAATTTTTATACCAAAAATATTGCTGAAAGGGTTGATTCATTTAGGGAAGTATCACCAAATAATTATGCTTGGATTGAAGAGAGTAAAATAAATGAATCAGCAAATTCACGAATACTATATCGTGTGATTGGCAAGGTAAAACAGTATAGCTTAGTGCAAGTACTGTAGCATAGGTGTCTCGCCTGTGCGTGCAGTAATTTATTTTTTTACCACAGAGACACGTAGAGACGCGATTAATCGCGTCTGTACACAGAGAAGAGAGGAATGAACCACAAAAGTAAGCAGGGCTATCCCTCACATACAAATACAAGTGTACGCAGAGGTGAGATGCCTATGCTACGACTCGCCAGAATTAATGACATGGAGGTTTGTAATGTTTGTTGTGGCTATGAAAAAAGTAGCAGTATTTGGTAACACTGGAGGCGGTAAATCAACTCTAAGTAAGAGATTATCGGAAATCACCAATTTGCCACTTCACCCTTTAGACAAGATTCAATATCAATCAGGAGGCGCCGAAGTTCCACATGAAGATTATAAACGCGCGCATCAGAAAATTTTGCTGACTGACCAATGGATAATTGACGGTTTTGGCTGCATGGAAACTGTTTGGCAGCGACTCGATGAGGCGGATAGTTTAGTTTTCGTCGATCTACCACTACATGTGCATTTTTGGTGGGTAACTAAACGACTGCTTACAAGTAAGTTCAAACCCCCTGAAGGTTGGCCTGAAAAGAGTCCAATATTAAAGAGTGCAATTAATTGTTACCGCACGCTTTGGTTATGTCATAAATATTTGACCCCAAGGTATCGTAAGTATATTGAGCAGGCGCAAAGTACTAAAAGTGTTTATCACATCAAATCTATTGAACAAATTTCGCAATTTTTGGAATCGATTACAAATGATACCAACTTTGAAGATGTTACACCAGCCTAACTATTAGTCCGTATCATTAAATTTGGTGAGTTGGCGCCTGTCGTTACCGTATGGTAGGGTGTGTGACGCTACGAAAAAACTCCACTCTTCATGGAAAAGATTATTAGCGTCACGCGCCGGCGCCCTCGTTGGTGCGGAGAGCGCACATGATTTTTCGTTTTATTGAAGAATTGTAACGGCGCCCTCCACACCCTACCAACCTACCAAAACTTATGACACAGACCAATAGTATTCCGTGTAAAAAGTTTTGGGGAGTTAGGTACGTAGTTGGGCTTTAGCCCTCTAAATTTTCGTGCGCTAAAGCGCTACTACGAACCTACCAAAACTTATGACATAAACTAATAGTGCTTCATGTCATAAGTTTTGGGAGGTAGGAAGATTGGCAACTCGTGTTGGAACGGATGTAACGGATAGGTAATTTTAAATAACCAGACCTTGTTTTTAACAAATAATTCATCCGTTACATCCGTTAAAATCCGTTGCTAACCAACACCCCAAATTTTATGACACAAACCACTATTGGTCTATGTGATTAATTTTGAGGGGTAGGCACTAATTTTAAATCTCTCTTACTTCTTCCTCTGTGGACTCTACGTCTCTTTGGTAAACATCTATACCGACAAAATTAAAGTTATCAAATCAAATTTTGATACCAGTTAAATATATTGATTCTGGTTGACGCTCAGGAAGGTCTGACATCCCAAGCAAACCTTCTTGAAAATTAACTTCTTCAATTTGGCTAAATCCAACTTCTGCCATTAGTAATTTCAATAATTCCACATTATACATAACTTTGTGTCCATAACAATAAATGATGGTATTTACAGCTAACATATTTTTTGCTTTTTCATAAGATGTATTTAGCGGTTGTTGGTATCTTCCTAAATATGGAACACAAATACGTATACATCCATTCTTTTTTAAATACTTAAAACAATTTTTCAAAGCGACAAGTGCTAAATTTAAAGGTATATGTTCTAATACATGACTTAAAATAATTCCATCAGCAACTTCTAAGAGATTTTTATCTTCATAGCAGATATTCAGAAATAAATCATATTCTATCCTCCGCTTGCCCCTCAAAATTCTCCACATCTCTCCTAGTGAAGGGAATAGTTCGGCGTTGATGTAATCATTATTTGTGTCATCCCTACAACCGATATTGAGAATTACCTTATCCGACTTATTTAAATCAACAAGTTTTTTCTTATTGTAACCAATGGTCTGCATGAAATTTGTAAGTGGCAGCGTAAAAACAGCACTTGCATAAGTTCTAAAACCTCGTAAACCCCAATCAAAAATACTAATATTATGCTCAAGAATTTGCATTTCTTCGAGCAATATCTTTCTTTCTTCTGCTGTAAAATCTAATTTTACGTCCATAGATATACCCATAGAACTGGTTGTTAATTATAAGTATAATTGCTTTTTCAATAATCACGCTACAATTTATACCTTTGTAAAGATTTCTTAAAGACTAATGATAAGATTAGTTAAACAATATTTACTTTTAGCAAATTTTATGCATGGCTTTTATTTTCAATTAATTGGATAAATTGCGAAATCTGTTTGGTAGTTCTGATATGAGAAACACTTTTACTGCTTTAATGTGGAGAAACTTTCAGATGGCGCCAACCTGGCAGAATCAATTACATAAACTGTCCGAAAGTGGTCTATACCAAAAATTTAGCCGGGTTCTCTTTTCTTAACTCTTTCCTTGCGTTCTTTGCGGTTTGTTTCTCTTCCCTCTGCGCTCTCTGTGTCTCTGTGGTAAAAAAAATATCTATTGCACAGGCGCCGAATGCCTATGCTACAAAACGCATATTTCAAACATAATCTTCACGAATTATTGTTAAACCCAAAGCTTTATAAGCAGTTAGTACATTTAATGGTACAACAGGCGCCGTTACCAAATAAGTTAACGCATGAATCGAGCCAACTACATAAGGCGCCGCAGTATCGAGTTTTGCTGCTGTAACTAATCCAACTACCTCGGCAGCACTCTTCATCATTGCCCGTTTGACGTGTGCTTCATTCAAATTCGTAACGCTAATTCCAATTTCTGGATGCAAACTGCATACTCCCAACATGCACAAATCCGCGCGTATCATTTGTAATGCTTCAACTGTTGCGGCGCCAATATTAACTAAAGCTTTTTTATAAAGTTGTCCACCTAGCATCACAACTTCAATATAAGCATATTCTGCTAGAGCAACAGCAATGGGTGGACTATTCGTTATAACTGTCGCTTCTAAGTCTTTGGGTAAATGCCGCGCAACTTGAAGTGTTGTTGTACCTCCATCTAATATCACCACCTGACCCGGACGTACTAACGAAGCTGCTGCCCGCGCTATTGCTTCTTTTTCTATTGGCGCCTGCTGTATCCGGTCGGCATAACTTGCAGTTGCAGGAGAAGTTAATAAGGCGCCTCCATGCACACGTTTTAGTAAACCAGTTTCAGCTAATTCTCTTAAATCGCGTCGTATCGTATCTTCTGAAACTTTGAGAACAGCGCTGAGTTCTGAAGAAAGCACCTTTTTATCACGACGAAGAATTTCTAAGATGAATTGTCGTCGTTCAGCAGTCAACATAATTGATTTTCCGGAAGTTGCGTTTTTTTTCTTGAAATTGCACGTTTGTGAGTTTATACTTATTGTATAACCTCAAAAAGTTCCTAGCAAACATTTTGGCGTTCTTCAACCCATCGCGAGCCGTTGACACATGACTACAACAAATATTCAATTTCCAATAAATCTAGGCGCCTACAAATATATATCGCTCAATCCGGCAAATGGAACACTCACAGCAGAAGATAGAGAAGCATTGAAAGCGAATATTCAACTTTGTCGTGATGCGATAGTCTTTTTCACTGCGACTGGAGCAGCTAGAGGAGTGGGTGGTCACACGGGTGGACCTTATGATACAGTCCCAGAGGTAATGATTCTTGATGCATTCTTTCGAGGTGCAGCAGATAAATTTGTGCCTATATTCTTTGATGAAGCTGGACATCGAGTTGGTACTCAATATTTAATGTCAACGTTGCATGGTGATTTACCTGAACAGCAACTTTTACGTTATCGCGAAGCAAATTCTAAATTACCCGGACACCCTGAACTCGGCTTAACTCCTGGTGTCAAATTCAGTTCTGGGCGCCTAGGTCATATGTGGCCTTATGTCAACGGTGTCGCAATGGCTCATCCAGGCAAAACAGTTTTCTGTTTAGGTTCTGATGGTTCACAACAAGAAGGTAACGATGCTGAAGCCGCGCGTTTAGCTGCCGCTTTGCATCTTAATGTCAAACTAATAATAGACGATAATGATGTAACGATTGCAGGACACCCATCTAAATATTTACCTGGTTTTACTGTTGCTAAAACTTTAACAGGTCATGGTATAAAAGTATTAGAGGGAGACGGGGAAGATATAGATGACTTATATCGCCGTTTATGTGAAGCTGTAAATACACCTGGACCAATTGCTGTTATCAACAAACGTCCAATGTGTCCAGCAATTGAAGGTTTAGAAGGCTCGACTCACGGTCATGATGTAATATCTGTAGATTTAGCAGTTAAATATTTAGAAGCGCGCGGACACAGTGCAGCAGTCGAATATCTCAACAATATCGAAAAACCTAAACAAACATATACATTCCTTGGTTCTAGCGATAAATGGGGCGCCAACCGCAACGTATTTGGTGAAGCAGTGGTAAATATTCTGAGTCGAATGAGCGAAGCAGAACGCAAGGAAAAAGTTAAAGTTATAGATAGTGACTTAGAAGGGTCATGTGGTTTGAAGAAAATTCACGATGCATACCCAGAAGTATTTGTACCTTCCGGTATTATGGAGCGTGGTAACTTCTCTGCTGCTGCTGGGTTTGGCATGGAACGCGGCAAGCAAGGAATTTTCGCCACATTTTCTGCATTTCTAGAAATGTGTATTTCCGAAATTACGATGGCACGGTTGAACTACTCGAATGTATTGTGCCACTTCTCCCATGCGGGTATCGATGATATGGCAGATAACACCTGTCACTTTGGTTTAAATAATATGTTTGCCGACAACGGTTTAGATGATGGTCATCCAACCCATCTATACTTCCCAGCAGACACCAACCAAATGACAGCATGTGTAGAAGCAATATTCTCTGACCCAGGACTACGGTTTATTTTCTCAACTCGTTCCAAAGTACCGACAATTAAAGGTAGCGACGGCAACGAATTATTTGGAGATAATTATAAATTTGTACCTGGTAAAGATGAAGTAGTGCGCGAAGGAACCCAAGGTTATATTGTCAGCTTTGGCGATGCATTGTACCGCGCGCTTGATGCAGTCGAACGTCTCAAACAAGAAGGAATAGATGTAGGCTTAATCAACAAACCAACTTTAAACGTTATCGATGAAGAAATGATCGCGAAAATTGGTAAGGCGCCTTTCGTACTTGTAGTAGAAGCATTCAACCGTCGCACAGGTTTAGGAAGTCGTTTCGGTTCTTGGTTACTAGAACGCGGATATACTCCCAAATATAACTACCTTGCCACCCATAAAGAAGGATGCGGTGGACTATGGGAACAATTCCCACATCAAGGCATTGACCCAGTGAGCATCATCAACCAAGTCAAAAACTTAATTAAGTAATCCTCTTGTGGAACAGGCATAGAAAGCCTGTTCTTAATCGCTCAACTTTCCTGAATCCATCAACTTCTCAACTTTCTCCTGTGGCACTGGAGACGGAGGAATTTCTCCGCTGATAATTTTATTACAGATACCTACACAAACATTTAGTACAATACCGTACAGCCAACTTTTAAAGCGTGTTGGGTCATTGAGTTTTTCGAGCGAAAGATAGGCTTGCAGCATAGCTTCTTGTACAAGCTCTTGAGCCAAATCTTTATTACCCATAACTCGTATAGCAAGGCGTTGCGCCATTGGTTGATAGCGTGACACAAGCAGACCGAATGCAGCTTTATTTCCCTGTTGTGATTGAAAAATCAACTCTAGATCACGCTCGTCGGACATGGCGCCTCACTAAACAACTCTACTTAATAGTGCCAACGTGGAGGCAAAAGGTTACTTTGACCAAAAAAAACATTAAATTCTGAATCGTTAATTCGTTGGCACCAGTATCTAGTTACTACAAGATTCCCTATTTAATTTTTAAAATACAAAAATACTATGTATGGTGGGCATTGCCCACCTTACACATACCTAGATTTTTTAAAAAACTATTTACAATTGTTCCTCAACTTCTTGCACTGTTAATGAAAAAATCTGTGCAACTTGTTCGATACTCATTCCTGTTTGTAGTAATTGTCGTACTGCATTTAATCTTGCCTGTCGTTCAGTTTCCGCGCGTTGTTTTTCAGCATCCGCGCGTTGTTTTTCAGCATCCGCGCGTTGTTGTGCTTGTTCATACATTTCGTCAAGTTCTACGGGAGTTACAAACTTGCGACCGTCTGGACGATAAATTTCCAGTGTTTCTGGTGTCAACACAAACTTGATTTGTAAACGTGGACTAACCCAATTATTTATTTTATTGATTGGTTTTAAAGTTTTCTTTGAACGTAACCAGCCTTTTAAAATATTTTTATCTGGATCGTATACATAGTATTCCTCGGCGCCGTACTTTTGGTAAAAGTCGAACTTGTCGTCCATTTCTTTTTTCCTGTTACCGGGTGACAAGATTTCAAACACTACCTGCGGTGCGATATTACCTTCACGCGCTTGTACATATGAACCTCGACGACCTTTGGGTCTACCAAATACCACCATTGCATCAGGGGCATATTTTGTATCAATATCACCTGCAATTGGATACCAGAACAAATCTCCAGCAACAAATACATCTGGATTTGATGCAAATAGTATCTCTAAACCTTCTTTGATAATTACAATCCAAATAAACTGTAACGTATTTTGTGCCATCGGTTCACCGTCGGTTTCTGGGTAAATAACCAAGTCATCGGCGGCATCAAATTCTGTAACTTGTCGTACCATGTTGCAGCACCTCTAAATTCATTGAGGTATTTACCTCATTTTAAATACTAGATAGGTAGATTTCAACCGTCGTCATAAGTAGTAAAATACTATGAAAAAAATCAGTACTACTTCACAAAGTGTGACAGATTTTCAACTGTACATACTTCAAAGGTTATAGTGCTGCACGCACATTCAGGAGGCGCCACAATTACACAATCGGTCATATACTGCATAACTTTGTGAATAAACCAGACACTCATATTTAATAAGTAACCATGTTTGTAGTTATATCGTATAATGTACCCTCAGACAGGCGCCGTATAAAGATTCATAAAACTCTCAAGTCATACGGACAATGGATGCAGCACTCTGTATTTGACACAACAGTATTCTTTGCCTAATTTTTCAAACAAGACCGCGAACCACAGGGTGTTTTTGAAATGCTTGATTAATTTACGGCTAAAACGCTTACCCCATGCAGTATTGAAGCATTTCAACCACAAAGTAGGTTCGCGGTAACTGCAAAACCCTTACCAAACAATCATTCCAGCGATTTTGACACATGTTCATCTTGACATCCTAACCTCTAGAAAGCTATTCTTACTTTAGGTTCGCGGAACAGTACCTTGAAAACCAAATACAGCAAAGCTCCCACATTGAGCAGTTTAAACTTTATAAAATCCCTTTTAGGGATTGAAACCGAGAAGCTGGAGCAATATCACTACGTCCACTAGTTTAAACTTTATAAAATCCCTTTTAGGGATTGAAACAACTAGCGACTGTACTAAGTTGAGTGAAATTAAGTTTAAACTTTATAAAATCCCTTTTAGGGATTGAAACTCCAAGCTATTACGGGATAAGATGTTATTGTTGCGTTTAAACTTTATAAAATCCCTTTTAGGGATTGAAACTCCATCAAGGATGGCTACTGAAGTAGCTCCACATAGTTTAAACTTTATAAAATCCCTTTTAGGGATTGAAACTATTTTTTTAAATAATTGCTTGACAAGATGTAAGAAGTTTAAACTTTATAAAATCCCTTTTAGGGATTGAAACGCTTGGCTCAAACAACTGAGGTAACAAAGCAGTAACGTTTAAACTTTATAAAATCCCTTTTAGGGATTGAAACCGATAGGTAAAACTGGTCCGCGCGGTGAAATTGGTGTTTAAACTTTATAAAATCCCTTTTAGGGATTGAAACTTCAAGCAAAATTTTTGTGTTTTTTGATATAAACAATGTTTAAACTTTATAAAATCCCTTTTAGGGATTGAAACTAATGTGGTGGATTCTGACATTAAAGTTGCTGGAGTTTAAACTTTATAAAATCCCTTTTAGGGATTGAAACTTACGACCATAACTTTAGAGCCGCTTGCTGATAATGTTTAAACTTTATAAAATCCCTTTTAGGGATTGAAACAATTTTTTACCTTGCTTGATATCTCTGGCAAGAGAGTTTAAACTTTATAAAATCCCTTTTAGGGATTGAAACACATTATACCCTGCCCTATATATTCTTTGATATGTTTAAACTTTATAAAATCCCTTTTAGGGATTGAAACAAGTACAACGTAGGGAAGAACAGCATGAACTAACACAATACATTAATGACATAGAAGCTCTAGTTTAAACTTTATAAAATCCCTTTTAGGGATTGAAACAAGTACAACGTAGGGAAGAACAGCATGATTACAGGGTTTAAACTTTATAAAATCCCTTTTAGGGATTGAAACTTTACCACGTTTTGAATTGACTAATGCAACCTCGTTTAAACTTTATAAAATCCCTTTTAGGGATTGAAACAAAGTAAGGCATTAATTACCCCTTACGTAAATTTTGTTTAAACTTTATAAAATCCCTTTTAGGGATTGAAACTTAATGTTAGTAAATCGCGCTTCTTTTGCAAGTGTTTAAACTTTATAAAATCCCTTTTAGGGATTGAAACCAACTTTTACAGGCTTATGTTTTTTCTTACCATGTTTAAACTTTATAAAATCCCTTTTAGGGATTGAAACTCATGATGATTGTCAGCAAGAAAATTGAGTAAGTGTTTAAACTTTATAAAATCCCTTTTAGGGATTGAAACGCTTAACTAAGTACTCTAGAATCGTATCCGCTTGCGTTTAAACTTTATAAAATCCCTTTTAGGGATTGAAACTTTTACTGCTTGAACTGTTCGCTGTCTTGATAGCGTTTAAACTTTATAAAATCCCTTTTAGGGATTGAAACACTTAAGCAGAGCAATAGGGATTTGATTCAGAAATAGTTTAAACTTTATAAAATCCCTTTTAGGGATTGAAACCCTATTGGGCTATCAAAGTGAATGCAGTAGTACGTTTAAACTTTATAAAATCCCTTTTAGGGATTGAAACTTAGAGGCACCCGAAACAAAATACATTTTCACAGGTTTAAACTTTATAAAATCCCTTTTAGGGATTGAAACTTCAATCACTTTTTTGCGCGCTTGTTCCGCTTCGAGTTTAAACTTTATAAAATCCCTTTTAGGGATTGAAACACTAATTCAATAGAAGGAGGCATTGACGGTAATGATGGCTCGTTTAAACTTTATAAAATCCCTTTTAGGGATTGAAACTTGTAAAATACATTCCAGTACTTGGCTGGTTAGTAGTTTAAACTTTATAAAATCCCTTTTAGGGATTGAAACTTGCTGAGGCGTTAACAAGACTCAATAATGCAGCTAAGTTTAAACTTTATAAAATCCCTTTTAGGGATTGAAACCCTGGCGCCACTGACTTAAAATCAAGGCAAGGACATGTTTAAACTTTATAAAATCCCTTTTAGGGATTGAAACTTTATGTACATCTACAGGATAATCATGCACTTGTGAGTTTAAACTTTATAAAATCCCTTTTAGGGATTGAAACGCAGCTGTTTGTATGAAGTCCTTTATTAAAAATAGGTTTAAACTTTATAAAATCCCTTTTAGGGATTGAAACAATAGTTGCTTGCTTTTCATTGCCTAAAGCATTTGAAGTTTAAACTTTATAAAATCCCTTTTAGGGATTGAAACGAAAACACAATCAATCTCCCTAAATAAGTAATTACGTTTAAACTTTATAAAATCCCTTTTAGGGATTGAAACATCGCTATTATCCCATGTTTCTGCTGATTTGTACCATCCAAGTTTAAACTTTATAAAATCCCTTTTAGGGATTGAAACGTACATTCCAATATCATCTGCAAGTTTGGTATCGTTTAAACTTTATAAAATCCCTTTTAGGGATTGAAACTCGCTTTATCTTTGTGCGTTAGATAATCATCGTAGTTTAAACTTTATAAAATCCCTTTTAGGGATTGAAACGAGTAGGGTAGCGAGTAACTCAAGTTGCTTAATAGTTTAAACTTTATAAAATCCCTTTTAGGGATTGAAACGGTAGCTTGGCACTGTACACAGAGGGTGTGTTTAGTTTAAACTTTATAAAATCCCTTTTAGGGATTGAAACTTTTCTTGGACATGCTTAAAACAAGTTCGTACATGAGTTTAAACTTTATAAAATCCCTTTTAGGGATTGAAACATGAAGTTTGGGGTAAGGAGCTAATTCTACCGATGCGTTTAAACTTTATAAAATCCCTTTTAGGGATTGAAACTTTGCAATTCATAGGCAACGTGCCAAGCGATATTTAGAGTTTAAACTTTATAAAATCCCTTTTAGGGATTGAAACGTATCTGTAAGGATTGCGCTCACCTTGGATCAAAGTGTTTAAACTTTATAAAATCCCTTTTAGGGATTGAAACTTAAAATTATCATCGACTCGCTATATCGTAGTTCAGTTTAAACTTTATAAAATCCCTTTTAGGGATTGAAACTTTGTAGCTCGTCCATACTCGCCATTTAATAGTAGTTTAAACTTTATAAAATCCCTTTTAGGGATTGAAACCTGTGGAGCGAAGTAGTGCAGTATTTAAATAAGTGAGGTTTAAACTTTATAAAATCCCTTTTAGGGATTGAAACGCTATGCGCCGACTCTCTTAAGAGTGCGTAATGTAGTTTAAACTTTATAAAATCCCTTTTAGGGATTGAAACTCTAAATAAATTGGTAAAGAAACTGCCAATTGAGTTTAAACTTTATAAAATCCCTTTTAGGGATTGAAACTGCAAACGCTTTAGTTTTTAACAATGCTGCGAGGTTTAAACTTTATAAAATCCCTTTTAGGGATTGAAACATGCTGGACGCGCTGTTTTAATTGGCGCTAGTCAAGAAGTTTAAACTTTATAAAATCCCTTTTAGGGATTGAAACACATTATCGGGCATGTAACTCATTTTATCGTCTATGGTTTAAACTTTATAAAATCCCTTTTAGGGATTGAAACTCAGAAATTAGCCTTCATAATCAAGACTCATTATGTTTAAACTTTATAAAATCCCTTTTAGGGATTGAAACAAAACAGAATCTAAAACTGAAGTAGTGGCGCCACAGTTTAAACTTTATAAAATCCCTTTTAGGGATTGAAACTACTGGATATGATAGATTCTTCGCGCTGGGATATCGTTTAAACTTTATAAAATCCCTTTTAGGGATTGAAACAAGCAATTAACTTGCTCAACTGAACACTACTATAGTTTAAACTTTATAAAATCCCTTTTAGGGATTGAAACAGCAAATGAGGCTGAAGTAAAAATGGCTTATCGGGTTTAAACTTTATAAAATCCCTTTTAGGGATTGAAACAAACTCTCTTTTAACTGACTCAACTTTACCATCAACAATGTTTAAACTTTATAAAATTCCTTTTAGGGATTGAAACTACCTTTACAGCCTATCACCCCCGCTTCAACACATTGTTTAAACTTTATAAAATTCCTTTTAGGGATTGAAACGAGATTCTTCGGACAGTTACACGTTCGCGTAAGAGTTTAAACTTTATAAAATTCCTTTTAGGGATTGAAACCAATTAGAAGTAGATTTATAGTTGAGGGCGTGGGCAGTTTAAACTTTATAAAATCCCTTTTAGGGATTGAAACTTCGTAGCGACCACCAAGCGCAATGCTGACTGTTTAAACTTTATAAAATCCCTTTTAGGGATTGAAACTGATGACGATTTTCGCACTTTACCCGACTATTATGTTTAAACTTTATAAAATCCCTTTTAGGGATTGAAACGAATACTTCAGCCTTACAAGAAGAATTAGGTATTGGCGCCTTGACCCCTCGTCAGTAGGATAAGTTTTTGCTACTTGTCGTCGCGTATTTGGCGGGTTTGAGGCGCCCCTTGACCCCTCGTCAGTAGGATAAGTTTTTGCTACCTTTAAAATTCGGGTTTCTCGCTTTCGGCAAGGAACCCAACTGTTTAAAGGTACTACACAGTATAATTATCTATATAACAATACTATATTTACTAATCATCTTTATGAATAAACCAATCCCTGAAGAATACGGAAGTCTTTTATTAGAAGTAAAGCAACGTATTCGGTCTGCTCAATATGAAGCATTGAAAGCTGTAAATAAAGAACTTATTGCGCTTTATTGGGATATTGGCAAGATAATTGTTGGGCGCCAGCAGAGCAATAGCTGGGGAAAATCAGTTGTTGAACAGTTAGCGAAAGACTTACAAACTGAGTTTCCTGGGATTAGTGGATTCTCTGCTGCTAACCTATGGCGGATGAGGCTTTTTTATGAAAGTTTTGCCAATAATGAAAAACTCGCACCAATGGTGCGAGAAATTGGTTGGACTCATAATATAGTCATTTTAGAAAAGTGTAAAGATGATTTAGAACGAGAATTTTATATTAGAATGACAAAAAAATTTGGTTGGACAAAAAATGTTTTAATCCACCAAATAGAGAACCAAACGTATGAAAAAACTTTACTTAACCAAACAAATTTTCAGCAGACTGTTTCACAAGAGATAAGAAATCAAGCGAAGTTAGCTGTAAAGGATGAGTATATTTTCGATTTCTTAGAGTTAGCAGACGAACATAGCGAATACCAGCTAGAAAAAGCAATTCTAGCAAGAGTGGAACCATTTCTACAAGAAATGGGTGGAATGTTTGCTTTCATGGGTAGTCAATATCGACTTGAGATTGATGATGAAGAGTATTTTATAGATATTTTATTATACCATCGGCTTCTAAAATGCTTGGTAGCAGTAGAACTTAAGATAGGTAAGTTTTTACCTGAGTATATAGGCAAAATGCAGTTTTATTTAGCGGCTTTAGATGACAAAGTAAAACAACCAGATGAAAATCCATCAATTGGAATTATTCTTTGTAAGTCGAAAAGTCAAACAATTGTAGAATATGCGCTTCGAGAGTCTAATAAACCAATTGGTGTAGCAACTTATCAAATAGTGTCTACTGTACCGCAAGAACTCAAAAATAAACTTCCTGCTCCAGAACAAGTTTCTAAGCTACTAGAGGGAATTGAGTAAAAATAATGTGGTAAACTCATAATAACAAATCATATTTTATAAAATTTAAGATTTGTAAGCCAAATGCCTCACAGCTTAGTCCTTAACCTACTACCTCAGTCAAGCATCTACCCACAATTTTTAACTGGCAGACATTATCATGCTTTATTTCTCAACCTTGTCAGTTCGGTAGATAAGAGTTTAGGCGATATCCTTCATGATACAACCATAGATAAAGCATTTACGCTTTCCCCTTTACAAATATATTGTAGACAAACATCACTTAAAAGTAACTCTCTACAATGGCAGCACCAAGAACCAATACAACCTGGTACTCCTTGCTGGTGGCGCCTGTCTTTACTTGATGACACTTTATTTAGTAAGCTAACTAAGCTCTGGTTGAATATAAATCCTGAAAAAGCTTGGCATTTAGGTTCTGCTGACTTATTTATTACTAGTATTCTAGCTACACCACAGTCAAGCCAACCTTGGGCAAACGCCTGTACTTACGCCCAATTATATGAACAAGCAAGTGGCGCCGAACGAAACATCAACTTTACATTTGCCACTCCTACAGCTTTTCGGCAAGGAAGCTTTGATACAGCATTACCCAGTAAAGAGTCAGTATTCAAAAGTTTATTACAGCGCTGGAATAAATATAGTGGTATTGAAATATCAAACGATATAATCGAATGCATTTTTCCGAGCTTTTTTAACATTCGCACAGAAATAGCGAGTGACTCCCGCAGTAAATTTATCGGTTGTGTAGGGTTATCAGCAGTAACCCAAAATCATAGGATTTCATAGGATTAGTTATAAAATCTTCAAAAATCTATGTATGAGGTTATTATCTAGTTAATCGCTGGGGCAATACTCTCTTCCTTGATAATGTTCGTTTATTTTTAATAAATCTACAATTAGTAGACTAAAAATGTACTATTAAAAGGTGATTTATACAATTAATTTTCAATGCGTAAAATTGGGGTACTGCTGACTAATAACGACAGGTTATCAACTGGATAATATTGATATATAATTGTGATGATAATTATTAATTTATCTAAGTAGTAAAATTCCAGTAAACATGCAATAATTATAATTATAAAGCTAATATATAAAAGTGCATAAATGCATTATGCGAAAACAAACCTACGTCAAGCAAATACATACAAATACCGACACAGGTTTGTTCCTAGCAGACTATGCAGCAATTTCAACATATGCATCAATATTTAGCCTTAAAGGATTACTTTCAAATCAAAAAAAGTCAGAATTGAATACAACATTGCAAAAAAAATATGCAATTAATAAACGGCAAGCTTCGAGTATTATTGCGTTTATAGAAGGTGAAATAAAAAGTGCCAGAGATTCCCTAGCACGACACATACAAACATTAGAATCGAAAATAAAATCATTAAAATCCTCAATAGATACGCTTGAAAAGAAAGTCAAAAAACACATTGAATATTTAAAAACAGTCGCTAAATACAATTCTACGAAAAAACAAGGTAAAAAGGCGAAGATATCATCAAAATATCAACCACAATTTGACGAGGCATCATCACGGGTTTTTGGTCGCGAATCTGGTACATATTACCAAAGTGCAAAAAATAAATTACACAATCAAAAGCGCAAGTTGCACCGAATGGTGTGTCAATTAAAACACTTAAAATCAAAACAATTGCATGTCAATTTAGGTAATAAAGAAACAATTTATTTCGTTGGTAGTAAAGACGAATCAAACGGTAATCAAGTATGTCAATTAATACTTGGTCTGGAAAAAGATTCTCTTGATATTTTAAAAATACGTGTGCCATACGCTTTAGAATCAAGATACGGTGAGTATGTAGAGATACCAATCAATTTAAATGGCTATGGCGATAAGGAAATTCGTGCAGCATGGGCGTGTGGGCAAGCAATAACTTACCGGATAATTCAACGTAAATATGGTGTTTGGTCGGCACATATCACCGTTGATGTATATCAACCCATAACATCTGATTCGGTAATGTTGGGTTGTATTGGTGTAGATTTAAATATCAACTCGGTTGCATGGTGTAAAGTAAATGCGGATGGTAATCCTAAACGATTTGGTGATATTAAATTTAACCTGCATAGCTTATCGACTAATCAAACCGAGGCAGTATTGGCGGAAGTTGTCACAGAATTAACAACATTGGCACTCGCTTTTAAATGCCCCATTGTTATTGAAGAATTAGATTTTGATGGTAAAAAAGCACGATTAAATAATGGCGCCAAGTATAAACGTTATAATCGAATGATTTCTGGTTTTGCTTATAACCGCTTTTATGAATTACTCTCTTCACGATGTTTTAAATTAGGAATTAAATTAATTACCGTTAATCCTGCGTATTCATCCCTCATAGGTATGACCAAATTTATGTCACTTTATGGGATGAATTCAGGGACGGCAGCAGCATTAGTTCTTGCACGACGTGCAATGAATTATTCTGAGGGCGTTCCAGCCAGAGCCGCCTACGAGGGTATGGAACACAAGAAGCACGTCTGGTCACACTGGAACGTTCTGTCGAAAAGGGTGAAAGGTATAGCCCGACACTCTTTCTTTACGCCTAGGCCAACAGCCTCTTCTAGCTTACGCAACGGGTATATTGAAAAATACCCTTGAATTTGGTGATTCGGTTGCCATTGGATGTAATAATCCTTTGTGGATTAAATGTGCCGAGTGAACAAACGTTTGCAAGTCCGAAACAACGGACGGTTAGAATGTCATCTTGAAACAGGTGAAGGAAATCGTACAACGAACCGTGATTGTGCGTGGGTCTAGGAGTCCAGATTTTCCGAGATTTTTTGAACCGGCAAGTAACATATAAAATCATAGGAGAGGTTGAACCAGAAGTCATCAAACAAGTAAACGCAATAGCTGATTTTGCGCTATACGCAGGAGTCGGAAGAAAAACACCAATGGGAATGGGAATGGTACGCAGGCAAACAAATTAGATAGCATTTACCTAATTTTTCCTATATGACCGCGAACCTACTGGTGTTTTTTTCACGTCACGTCAATTTATCCTCGAAACGCCTATCCAGTCAAGCTTTGAAGAATTTGGCGCCTGACAGAGGTTCGCGGTAACTCTGAAACCCCTATCAATTAACCATTCCAGCAATTTTAGCCTATGCTCATATTGACACCTCAACATCTGAAACGCTATTATTACTCTAAGTTCGCGGTACAGAACCTTGAAAACCAAATACAGCAAAGCTTCCACATTGAGCCATTGAAATTTAAAATAATCCCTTTAAGGGATTGAAAGAGCAGTCTTCATTGACTTCGAGAAGGCGAATTATTGAAATTTAAAATAATCCCTTTAAGGGATTGAAACATGGATTGCACACAATTAGCACTATTTACGGTCGATTGAAATTTAAAATAATCCCTTTAAGGGATTGAAACATCGTGCGTAACTCACTAGTAAAGGTATAGATGTATTGAAATTTAAAATAATCCCTTTAAGGGATTGAAACTTTATGACAACATCCATCATTAAACCGATAACCGAATTGAAATTTAAAATAATCCCTTTAAGGGATTGAAACCCAACCACTTTACCAATAAACGAAGATGGTGTAAATTGAAATTTAAAATAATCCCTTTAAGGGATTGAAACTTGCAGCAAAGCAAGTTTTTCAACCTTTAACCAGATTGAAATTTAAAATAATCCCTTTAAGGGATTGAAACTTCTCGGCAGCATTATCATCATTCATAACATCTTTAATTGAAATTTAAAATAATCCCTTTAAGGGATTGAAACGCACTTGATGACCTCTAGATGAGTTCCCAATCGGTACAATTGAAATTTAAAATAATCCCTTTAAGGGATTGAAACTCCCGTTATCTCAAGAGGAGAGCGATATAAAGGAATCTCTGGGAAAATTGAAATTTAAAATAATCCCTTTAAGGGATTGAAACATTTAAGCTAGAGATATTTGATGCCCTTGACGCGCTAGGTATTGAAATTTAAAATAATCCCTTTAAGGGATTGAAACAAATAGGGTGGATGTAGCTCATTTGCTAATTTAATTGAAATTTAAAATAATCCCTTTAAGGGATTGAAACGCATCTACGCGAGCATGAAATAATCATTGAACAAGATTGAAATTTAAAATAATCCCTTTAAGGGATTGAAACTAGCCACTAATATCACCAACGTAGGTCAGATTGAATTGAAATTTAAAATAATCCCTTTAAGGGATTGAAACTTACCAAATCCCACCAAGCATCTAAATCAATTTTATTGAAATTTAAAATAATCCCTTTAAGGGATTGAAACGGAATTATTTTATTGCAACAGTGGATGGAATACTTCATTGAAATTTAAAATAATCCCTTTAAGGGATTGAAACATTAATGATAAGAGGTATAAAATTGGGTTTAAGCAATTGAAATTTAAAATAATCCCTTTAAGGGATTGAAACAGCGAACAGCCTAACGTGGGAACACTATACTAAAATTGAAATTTAAAATAATCCCTTTAAGGGATTGAAACTACATAAATCCTGCCACTGCTGTAAGCTGCACTCATTGAAATTTAAAATAATCCCTTTAAGGGATTGAAACTTGGGCGAAATGTGTTTTAGAATGTCCGCACTCAATTGAAATTTAAAATAATCCCTTTAAGGGATTGAAACAAGAGCGTGCAGTTCGAGTAACGAATTATGGTACATTGAAATTTAAAATAATCCCTTTAAGGGATTGAAACTGAAAAAGCTGAATCAATAGACGAACTAATTCGAATTGAAATTTAAAATAATCCCTTTAAGGGATTGAAACCTAAGTTCATAAACCTCTATCTCCATATAAATCATATTGAAATTTAAAATAATCCCTTTAAGGGATTGAAACTTCTGATGCAGCAATCCTTGGTGATTTGGTAAAGAACATTGAAATTTAAAATAATCCCTTTAAGGGATTGAAACTTTTTCCCCACTTTCAAATGAAGAATTAAAAACATTGAAATTTAAAATAATCCCTTTAAGGGATTGAAACCTTCCTGCTGCATACCATACTTAATACTAAGTTCTATTGAAATTTAAAATAATCCCTTTAAGGGATTGAAACAACCTTATATCCTTGTTATGCTCTTAATCCTGATTCATTGAAATTTAAAATAATCCCTTTAAGGGATTGAAACCACTCTGTAACAGGAGTGGATTTTTTTACTGTGAAGAATTGAAATTTAAAATAATCCCTTTAAGGGATTGAAACGAAACTCCCGAACAGTTCATGATATTAGTTTTAGATTGAAATTTAAAATAATCCCTTTAAGGGATTGAAACAGCAGAACCAATACTATCATGAAAAGCTTTTTGTATTGAAATTTAAAATAATCCCTTTAAGGGATTGAAACGATTAGCCTCCGCTTCTGTCGCTGGCACAGTGGCATATTGAAATTTAAAATAATCCCTTTAAGGGATTGAAACTTAATTTCAATCAAAGCAGGAACCAGTGCTTGCATTGAAATTTAAAATAATCCCTTTAAGGAATTGAAACTGGCTACTATGCTTAGAGGATTTTCAGCCAATGTAATTGAAATTTAAAATAATCCCTTTAAGGGATTGAAACACCAGCTACCCATGAAATACATGCAGCAGTTGGCGCATTGAAATTTAAAATAATCCCTTTAAGGGATTGAAACCCCACGGTAGTAATCTACCACGACGCCCTAACATATTGAAATTTAAAATAATCCCTTTAAGGGATTGAAACTCCTACTCTGATTGGGACAAGGGGTATCAGTTCAAATTGAAATTTAAAATAATCCCTTTAAGGGATTGAAACAGACATTTTAGGTGATACCGCAACTCGTAATCGCATTGAAATTTAAAATAATCCCTTTAAGGGATTGAAACTTTTCTTGTGGTATGAATGCTGCTCGCTTTTTAGAATTGAAATTTAAAATAATCCCTTTAAGGGATTGAAACATGGCTTTATATCAACGTGGAAGCGCTCTTACTCCTATTGAAATTTAAAATAATCCCTTTAAGGGATTGAAACTTATTAATAAAGCTGGTATTACAAATAATAACGCGCGCTGGTGCCAAAGCGTGAACGTTTAGAACTTTCGTTTATGGGAGTATAATATTCCTGAAATTAGGAAGTTCTTGCTTAAATTCCAACTAACATCGGCGAGTAAAGTGTTAGCGATTGAATTTGGGAGAATATCACCAAAATAGTTGACTAAACCAAGCGATACGTTACCAAGATTTGCTCTGGCGCCTAATGTAATTGAACTACCCGGTGATTTTACTACAAATTGGTCAATTTCTGCTTTACGGTCAATGGCATAGTTCAATCCTGTTGATAAGACAAGATTAGAATTTTTCCCTAAGCTGATTTTCTTGGAAATGCTACCTGATACTTGACTATAGTAATCATTATCTGGATTTGTATAACCAATGGCGCCACCAGAGAAAGTCCAACCATCGTTTGTGTACCTAGTAAAGTCTGTACCAAGATAAGCGTTGATTTTATCTCCGCCAATCATACCACCCTAATATCTCCAGACATTATTTTGGGTTGTGATGTTACCACTCATACTGATATGGGGATAATAATTTGTTTCTTCTGTAAATTTAGTGGTTGTGCGTAAGTTAGCATCTTGACTAAATACTTGTAAGTAGATTTGGCTATAGAAATCTTTCATTAAATAGTTTGAAAAATTTTGCCCGTTGATATTAGCTGCAATATTAACATTAGTATCTAATCCACCCTCGGTGCCTGCTGCTGATAATGTCTTAGTTGAACCAGTTAATTCATATCGAGATTTTGAAGAGAAACTATATTTTTTAACAGGAGATACACCAATCCATATACTGTCAAAGGTCGCAGCAGGCACTTGATTGACGTTGTTTGCATCTAGATATGGTGATTTGGCTTTACCAATACCCGAATGATAAAAGCTATAGCTGTTTTCTGGTAAGCGCGCGTTGTTAGCAGCGAAAAATAAATTGACATTAATATTTTTATTAAAAGGTTTATTGCTGCCTTCAATTTGAGGGTCTGCATCTGGTAGCAGCAAACCAGTTAACTGGAAAGCTGAATTAAGTAATGCGTTTTTGTCTCCACCTATTGCTCCAAATCCTCTAACAGTTCGACCAATCACAGCTTCTTTGTCATTCGCTCTCACAATTCTTCTAACAGTCGAGTAAATTCCAACTGGAGTATTTTCAATATTTTCTGCTCTCGAAATCGATGTTTGATTTGATTGAGCATTACCATACGTGCTGCCAGTGTTAGGAAAATATAAATCTATACCATATTGCTCACCGTTGGCGCCCATTTGAAAACCCGGTTGCTTCATAGCTTCTACTGATTCTGGTGATACAACATCACCAAACTTAGAAGTTTGAAAGATTCTTGAAGGAAACAATGTATCCTTGTTAATTGAGTTATTTTCACTGTGCCACTTAATATTACGCACAAAGGAGTATTCCTCCGGAATGATGTATAAAATTATATTTAATTATAGCAGTAACTTCACTTAAGCGGCTTGTGTGTAAAAAAAATGACTTTTTTTAGAAAAAGTGCGGTGAAGTATAGCGAATTTTACTGTAGTATGCCGTTATGAATGTATTTAAATTTACATTTATCAGAGAAAAGTCAGTACCTTGCCCCTTTTCGCTTTTATATACATGAATTCCTCAGAGGCGCCGTCTCATATCTTGGGTAATCGATTCAAACATATGGCTTATATCTGAAGCTAGATGTAGTTCGCCGCATTTACTACAAACTAGTAAGTAGATGAGTATAAATTCTTAATAGTTATGAATCCTAACCAAACCCAAAAATCATCAGACAAAGAAGACAAAAAAGCTTCAACTCAATTGACAGTTAGTGTAATTGTGGGAGTTTTATTCATTCTTTTGGTTGCTGTAAGTAGTTATTATGGCTTAGTTCGCTTTTAGAACCTCATAATGACTAGAACATAACTAATCCTAAACGTATACCTACAGCTACTGCTTGGGTACGTGTAGAGACGTTTAATTTCTGGAAAATTGATGAAATATGAAATTTGACTGTATGTTCTGAGATGTGTAAATTTTGAGCGATGGCTTTATTACCAGTACCTGAAGCAAGTAACTGTAATACCTCAATTTCTCGTGGAGTTAGTACTTGAGTCGGATTGGTCGGCATTGCTTCTGTACTTAAACTAGATGCAGCGAGTAAATAGTCAATCATTTCTGGATGAAAAACTACCATACCCGCTGCTACTGTCTCAACTGCAAGCATTATCTCTGATTCGCGCGCTTCAGGCGACAATATTCCCCGTACACCAGCACGTAACATAAAATTAATATCTAGTTGGTCGTTAGATGTAATTACAATAATTGGTATAGAATGTTGTGATTGCAAAAGAGTATCCCAAAATTCTCTATTGTCATTCCAATCAAGCAGTAATACATCAGGTTGCTGCTCGGCTATTTTGGTCAGTATATCGATATCGGCGCCGCTTGTAAAAACCTGAAATTTAGGACTGGATGCTAACACAGCCGCTAAACCTACCCTGACCACTGGTGATGCAGCAACTACCAACACACGAATCATATCACCTCCGCAGCAGAATTCAAAAAATTCTCAACAGTTGAGACTGGAATTGCAACTGCTGCACCATAAACAATCATCGTATTTATTCCTATAACCCGACCATAACAGTCAGCTAAAAGACCTCCTGAGTTTCCCGGATGCAGGGTAATATCTGCTAGGACAGATGAGTAGGTTTTTTGAACTGACTTATTTATATATGGAACAAGACAAGAAACCATTCCAACCGTTACTACACCAGTATCACCAAATGGATTACCAACAGCCAAAACTAACTCTCCAACGCGGAGATTACTAACATTTCCAATTATGGCTGCATCTAAGTTATCTACCGTAATTTGAAGAGTAGCTAAATCAACAGTAGGGTCAATTTTTGTCCGAACTGCTTCTACAACTCTTCCATCCCAAAGTTCGACAACCGCGCGTTTACTTGTAGCAACGTGAGCATTAGTGATAATTACACCGTCACTGCGTAAGATAACTCCAGAACCAGCACTCTCATTGTTTATTCTAACTTTTACTGTGTTTTGACGTAGTTGTTGAGCTATAGATGTTAGTTCTGTTGAGATATAAGTAAGTACTGTGCTAACCATTATTTCTTTTATGTAAAATTCTTGTGGGATGTGATTCTTGCTAACTTATGGAAATCCCCCTAACTTGCGTTCTTGTTGGGGGGATCAATTCCATTTAAAACGGTCGTTCACCTACGGTAACAGTCAAATTAACTAACTCACCACCGCGAATTATTTGTACTGATACTGATTGATTAACAGATTGTCCTTGATTCAAATACCCTAAAATATCATTTGTATCTTGAACGCGCGCACCATCAAACGTAATTAAAATATCTCCAAGCAATATACCTGCTTGTTCTGCTGGTGCATTATTGTCGATGTTAACTACAATTACTCCGCCATCCGAGGATAAATTCAGTGAGGAAAGCAAATTTTTTGGTAAACGTACAGGTTGCATTCCTACACCTAAATAACCTTTAGCAATTCTTCCTTTTGCAACTAACTGGTCAACTACGCGGTTTACTGTCTCTGAAGGAATAGTCAAAGCAGTCGCGCGTCGTCCAGATGTATTCATACCAACTACATTACCATTGGCATCTACAAGTGGTCCACCAGCAAACCCTGGATATAACGTAATATCTGGACGAATGAACTGGTCAATATTACCACCACTCATACTTTTCCAGGTGCCACTGCATACACTAATAGTTCCCATTGCAGCTTTAATATCACCTTCACGACTGAGTGCCATTCCTAGTACAAGATGACCAACCTTTAAAGTTGTCGCATCTCCAATATTGGCAACAGGAATATCTGGATTACTAATTTGAAAAACTGCTATATCGGTACTCGCATCACGACCTAATAATTTAGCAGGTACAGTTTTTCCACCTCTTATAGTCACAGTAATATCCTCGACATTATGCAGCGACTCATCAGAAGTAACAATGATACCATTACGCCAGTGAATTCCACTAGGTGAAAACCTTCTACCCGCATTTACAGAAACAACGGCGCCAGCGCTGAGTTCAACTATATCAGCTAAACTTTGTGAAAGTGACAAGAGTAAGTTGGGAGCATTTGAAGATATAGACATATATAGATATAACGCAGTAAGTAAACTACAACATGTCCATATCATTGCTTATTACATAAGGGCGCCACATCAGAAAATTGGCTAGAAATAACCTAGAAAAATGACTAGTAGTAATGAGTGCTGAGTGAGTCGTGCTGAGTGAGTCGTGCTGAGTGCTGAGTAGTAACTTCCTAACTCCTAACTCCTAACTCCTAACTTCACTCAGCACTCAGCACTTTCTACTCAGCACTATCCTGTTACATGTATTAATTTATTTAAATCACTGGCATCAACATCATAAGCGGCGCCGAAACCAACGACAAATCTACCAGAAGTTGGAGTCAGCTGAAAAATGCGAAAATCTGGCAAGTCGCGTAATACCTGAATAATATTGCCAAATCTTGATTCAAAGTCTGATACAATTTGAATCCATGTTGCAGTGTTGCTATTTACCAAACTTGCTGTACAATCGTAGCTTAAACGGCGCCGAGCGAACATCTGCTGAGTTTTAGATTCGTCTTCAATAAATAAGACGCTAGCTAAAGGTTTAACATTTAGATTTTGTGTGTGAGTCGAAAGACCGCTGACGTATATATAGATATTTTTCATATCATCTATGACAAACGGTGCATAGCTAGCATTTGGAAGTCCATCTTCACTGACAGTGCAGATAACAGCGCTTTGAAACTGGTCAGTGAAAATTTGATATGCTGTTTGAATTGCCTCAAATTGGGACATTTGATTACCAAATTAGTTGAATTTATTAAATATATTGTCATGCCAGCTTCACTCAGGCGCCTACAAAGAGCAATTATTCCGCATAGCTGGTAGTTAAGTTTACTAAAAACTGTGTAAAAATATGTCAGTATAGCCACAACATGCTATATGTGAGTGTGGCTTTTTCGCTGACGAGCAAAAAATAAAAATATAATACTGCGGTCAAGTTATGCGTACCTGGAATTTAGTAAAAGGATTAATTGCTTTTGCTCCCCTTATTAGTATTGTAAGTACTACGCTGCTGCTGTCTGATAGCTCACATGCAGTTGTGGTTGCGTCGTCACAAAAGGCGCCTGCAAGTGTTAGTACAGATAAACCGAAAAAACCAGGTCAAGAAATCGAAACTGAACCTGCTGCTAATGAAATACATTTAGTAGTCAAGCTAAGAGCTAAAATCGTATATGTATATCGCGGTCCAGAAATTATCGCCACTTACCCGATAGCTGTTGGTAAATCTGGTTGGGAAACTCCTAAAGGAATTTACCACGTGTTTGAGCAAGAAATTAATCCTATATTTAAAAGCTTTAAAACCGGACGCATTATTCAACCCGGCCCTGAAAACCCATTAGGACCGCGCTGGATAGGTATTTGGACTGACGGTAAAAGTAGAATAGGTTTTCACGGCACAAACCAGCCACAATTTATTGGACAAGCTGTTTCTCACGGTTGTATTCGGATGCACAATAAAGATGTAATAGCGCTGTTTGATAAAGTCAAGGTTGGCACAGTTGTTAAAGTCGAGCCTTAAAACACTTGTACTAAGTGATTCACAGTGTCCTCTGTAATTAGTAAGGTGGGCATTGCCCACCATACAAATAGACTGTAAAGCCGAGGCGCCTGTGCTACAAATGCGATTATTAGGTAAATAATCCTGGTAACTCTTGGGTATGTTCAGCTACTGCTCCTTGTAAGTCATTTGGGTCTAGTCCTAGTGAATCTAACGCAGTAACAGCAATTTGAGATAAGCTAACGTACCTGGGAAGGAATCGGAAGGAACTGTTGTATAAGCGTTGGTAAAGGTAACACCACTATTTTCTAAGTTCAAGATATTTGGGATATCTTTTTGTAAATTGGGGTCAGCTAAATCTGCCGCGCGTAGTCCATCTATTGAAAGTATTAATACATGCTTTTCTCCTGTATTTAACCCGACAGTACGACCAGAAAAACCTGCAGCATCGAAGTACTTAGTATCACCAACTTGTTAATAATTTAAGTAAGTCTTAATTCCGTTGTCTGTTGGGTCAGAAGCAAGAACACCTTTACTAAAGTCAACGTTATCAGGATTTCCTACCAATGCTTCCTTTGCAACCCGACCAACTAAATCACCATTGCTAGGAATATTAAATCCTAAAATATTTGCTAACGTCACCGCAACATCAGCATTACTAACTGGCGCCAAGTCTGTATAGTTAGTCTTGAAGTCGGGACCAATTGCCAACATATTATTAAAGGTGTCACCGCGTCCGAAACTACCATGCATTCCCTGTCCCTGCTGCAACCCGGTATCAGCAATTTCAACTTCGGAACCAGCAGGATTATCGGGATTAGTTGCAAAAGTCCTAAAATTCAACACAATTGAAGGAGTTGGTGTTTGTGCAGAACCTTTCAAGTTAATCGAACTCAAAGGTAAAGCTCCCCCAATTGAGCCAAAATCATCATTGACAAATAACGCACTTGTGTAATCTTGCTTCGAGAGGAAGTCTACAACTTTCTTGACTGTCTCAACATCATTATCTGGAACATAAATTAAGTCCGAACCACCATTCGCAGCAACAACTACTTTTGCATCCGGTTGAGCAAGTATTTGACCACTACCACCAATCAACCCATTACCTGATGTTGTTCGCTGTCCTTGGGTTGGGTCAACAGGTTTGTAAGCAACTCTGTTACCACTACTATCTGTTACAGGTGTGTCTGGGTCATATAGAGTTAGTCCTAAATCATGGGCAATATCAATTGCAACAAAACCTGGTGGCAAGAATCCTGGGTTGACTCCGGGAAAAGTTAGCGATGACGCATAGTCTTTAACTACATTGCCTTGAGTATCAGTTGGACTCTTACTAATAGTAGAAAAACCGTGGTCTGAAGTGATAAAGATATCGGTGTTATCGTATAAACTGCTACCGTCAGCTAATTTCTGAGATTTGAGTTCAGCAATAATCTGTGCCAAGTTATCATCAGCATTCTTCACTGCAGCTTTTGAAGTAGCTCCGTTTATTCCCGGAGTCAAGCTATTAAGACTATCACCTTGGTTATGCTGTGAACCGTCGGGGTCGCGCGACCAATACACCATCGCGAATGGTTTATCACTGCTGGAATAATCGGCGCCAAACTCCGGTAAAATTGCTTTGGTTACAGCATTAGTGAAGTATTGTTGCTGAACGTAGTTTGCTGCTTGGGTACCTGGAGTAGTATTATTACCAGAAAAACCATTATTTAATGGTGTTCCTGCTGGTACTCCGTTACTTCTATCAGGAGCAGTGGCGCCGACTCCAGCAGTAACAAGACGCCCAATGATATCTTGTGATAAAGGAACTCCCCCTGTTTTACCCGTCGAGTCGTCAATAATAATTGTTTGTGGAGGTGGAACAGTACCTGTACTGGGGTCACGACTACCCTGACTCACATCTTGAATAAGCGTCGGTCCAAGTTTACCAACAGCAGCAGTATTGTAACCATTATTGCGCGCGAACTGAAGCAGAGTTTCTTCGTTCAAGAAGTTGTAATAGCTAAAAGTATCAGGGTCACTAGCATCGTAGTTACCTTTAAATTGAGCATTTAAGTCTGCAAGAACAGCATCATTTTCGATGAAGGGTGTCGGACTACCATTTGCACTGGGAGTAGGGAACCCGGTGTAGATTGTATTACTAAAATCTCCTGTATCACCAAGATAATGCCCCGTAGCAATAGCTGAAGCATTCGGAGTTGTAAAAGTTGGAAACAACGAATGACTATTAACAAAATTAACCCCTTCTGAACGAATGCTAGAAAGCGTAGGAGCATCTTCTGGGTTTACCGAACTTGGACGCAAACCATCAGCAACAAAGATAAGAACATTTCGACCTTGACTACTTTTCCCAGTTAATGATTGTTGGTTGTTAAGAGTATTTAAATCAGTACTTGTAGTACTATTAAGACTAGTTGTAAGAGAATTCTTGTCTAAAATATTTAAGTCACTACTTGCCATTTGTTTATGACTCCATAAATTTTAATTACATGCACACAATCACATTGAATCGGAGTTAAGATAGAAGTCGATTTCATCCTATAAACTCAATTTTTGATTTGAGAAATACGTGCGGTTATTCAGAAAAGAGAAGCACATAATATATGCCTTCTGAATTCTACTTTATCTATTTAATATTCGATTGTTCTATTGATATAGCTCAATAGTATCCATAGCTATAAATTAATACACTACTACAATTTTGTTGGTTAAGCTTTTATTAAATATTAATTAAACAACAGAATTTAAGTTTTTTAAAAATATCAAAATTTTCACCTTGAAATTATAAAAGCTAAGTATGATAATTGTTTGTCAAAAATGTGTACGGATTATGACAATTACTAAAAATTATATCTATTAATATTTTTTAATTATTTTCAACAATGGGAAAAAGTTATGAGTTGAAAACATTTTATAAAATATACAGACTTTGACACACTATTGCCATTGTAGGGTGGGCACTGCCCACCATACATATCATGGTCTTGTGAAGCATAACCCTACTTACAAATTTCAAAAATAAAATAGGAATTTTATAGTTTAAGATAAAATCATGTCTGATCTGTCAGGTCAAATATTTTGGTAAGTTTTAGACATATTCATACTACTAATAGCACTAATCAACTTAGCTTGCTCTATAGGTTTGGCTATAATTTTATCAAAACCTGCCAAATGTGACTGTTGTATATCAAAATCACTAGCATAACCAGTTAATGCAATTGCTGGAATTTGTCTATGTTGTATTGAACTATTTCTGACTTGACGCATTAGCGCATAACCATTGACGTTTGGCATACCTATATCGCTTATCATTAAATCTTGTTCAGAAACCGCAAGTATTTCTAATGCATGTTCAGCGGAAACAGCAGTTGTTACAATTGCTCCATATTGCTCCAGCAAAGAAACAAGTAAATCTCGAATATCGGCTTCATCATCTACCACTAAAATCTTTAAATTTGTTAAATAACTATAATTTATATATAAATCAGTATCTGAATGCGAAATTTCTATTGCTTCACTCTCTTGGGTTAAAAGTGGTAAGTTAACAATAAAAGTTGCACCTTGTCCTTTCCCCAAACTATCAGCTTCAACTGTACCACCGTGGAGTTCTACCAACTGGCGAACGATTGCTAATCCTAAACCTAACCCTCCAAATTTTCTAGTTGTGGAGTTATCAGCTTGACGAAAGGATTCAAAAACATGAGGTAGAAACTCAGAATCAATACCTATACCTGTATCTTTAACTTGAATTTGAGCAAAGTTTTGATTTGCAATAAAAGATAATTCAATATCTATTCTACCTCCATGAGGTGTAAATTTGATTGCATTTAGTAGTAAATTCCAAAAGATTTGCTGTAAACGCTTTGAGTCACCAAGCAAGTCAAATCTATGGGAAGGCATTTCAGGATGGAAAGACTCATGATTTGAATTAAGCGATATCGCTTTTTCTTCTGCTGCTAAACGAACTGTTTCGATTGTTGCCTCAATAACAGATAACAAGTTGATTCGATGTGATTCTATACTTAGTTTACCTTGTAAAATACGGGACACATTCAATAAGTCTTCAATAAGTTTAGCTTGCAACTTGGCGTTACGTTCAATAGCTTTTAGTGCATAATCGGTTTTTTCGGAGTTTAATTTTTTACTTTGTAATATTTCTGCCCAACCAATAATTGGGTTAAGGGGAGAGCGTAATTCGTGGGAAAGCATTGCCAAAAACTCATCTTTACATCGATTTGCTGCTTCTGCTTCTCTTCGACTTACTTGTTCTCGTTCTAGCAATTGAGTTCGTTCTATTTCTATACCTTTACGCGCGGTAATGTCGGTTAGCATTGTTAGGACACCATTGAAATTACCTTCTGAAGTAAAAATTGGTGTGCTAGAAACAATTGCCCATAACTCAGAACCATTTTGAGCGCGAAAGCAGCAGTCAAACTTTTCTTTACTGCCATTTTGCCATCGCTCAACTATTTTTTTCATTTCTGTACGATTTGTTGAAGTGATAAACTCTTCAAATGAGCGCGCGTTCATTTCTGAAACTCTGTAACCAAGCATTGAAGCTAATTGCTCGTTCACAAACTCGGTATGTAAGTTGTCGTTTAACAACCAAATGCCTTCCGAAGCAGTATCAACGATACGACGATACTTTTCTTCGCTCAATTGTAGTTTAACTAAATTAGTCTCAACTTTTTGTTTTGCCTTATGTAGTCGAGCATAAAGAGAACTAACCAACACTGCAACTAAAGTAAATAAAACGAAATGTAAAAAGTTTGCACCGTGCCTAAGTATAAGATTATCAGTTTCAGGCGCCAAAAAGAAGTCGCAAGCTAAAATGGATAAAACAGTTGCCAGTAACCCGGTTTCTAACCCCCCGTACCAAGCGCTAAAAGTTACTGCTGCAAAAAAAAGTGAGAAAACTGTTGATTTGAGTAAAGGGTGTAGTGACAAAGTTAGTAGTAGTGCGACCGCAACTGACAAAGCTGCAATAATGTAGCGAATAAAATGGTAACGAGTTGAATAAGTATAGCACCGTTTCAGCAGATGATTCCAAATATAACTCATACTTAACCTCTTGATTACATCTTTGCTTTTTCAAGCCTTAGAAGCTTTCGTATCTGTATCCGCACCTATTATCGAAAGATTCTAAGAGTCAAGTATGATAAATATTTGTCAAGTGTGTGTAAATGTTATGACGCTTTACAAAAATCGATGCAGCCAGACGGCGCCAATCTTCTGAATCTAAAAAAATTGATATCTTAGAAATGCAAGTCTTAGACACAAATTCTTGATATATATGACATACTCACGTCATACATATGTTGTAATCACTATAGATTGCATGATTAATAAAAGCAATCTTTTCGAGTTCATATTCGCACAACCAAACACTGCCCTACGCAATCCTTGGTAAATCAGTTGCAACTCCATCCTCCGTCCAATCTTCCTCAATCCAAATCTAAGTATAAAGTTATAAAAAATACCATATCTAGGTTTTTAGTACTTAAAAATAAACTAACTTTTAATAACGACCACCGTTATTAAAAGATAAGCCCCTATCTTTTAATAACGATCTTAACCATAACACCTTCATCGGCAGTAATATCCTCCTTGGGGGGGATGGTAACGATACTATATAGCCAACGGATAAAAGCTGAACTTTGTCATCCTTACTACGTGAAGAATCTCGGAGATGTTTCACGTAGTGAGGATGGCAGTGATAAATGCGTCTGTATGGTCAAAATTTATTCATGGGCGCCTTAAATGTAAAATTTGGCTATACAGTGCTGAGAGCGCTGATTTGAGAACGTAATCTCAGAGCCATTTCTACAGGCGATGTTGCATTGTAAATGGCGCCACCAACGGCAGCTACTTCGGCGCCTGTTGCCTGGACTTGATTTATAGTCGTTTCGTTAATTCCACCAGCAACTGCAAAAGGAATACCAACTGTATCTTTAATAACTCGCAATTCATTAAAATCCCAATTATGGTGTGCTTGTTCGTCTAATCCCCAGTGCATTTCAAGTGATTGAATTCCGAGTTGTTTGAGTTCTTTCGCACGCTGCAAACGGTCGTGAACTCCAATCATATCTGCTGTAACAGATTTCCCATATTTCTGGGCAGCGGCAATTGCTCCTGATAATGTGGCATCATTTGCAACAGCTAAAACTGTGGTAATATCGGCGCCTGCTTGGAATGCTAGTTCTGCTTCAAGTTCACCAGCATCCATTGTTTTCATGTCAGCAAAAATTAATTTATCTGGATAAGCTTGTTTAAATGCGGTTACAACTCGTAACCCTTCTTGTTTTATTAGCGGTGTACCTGCTTCTATAATATCTACATATTGTGCAACTTCTTTTAGAAGATTTAGCGCTTGCTCAAGAGAAACTAAATCAATAGAGACTTGAAGTTTCATAGAAATACCTCGCTGTTTGTTATTTGAATATCTACTCAAGATTGGCGTGCAGGCTATATAATGCTTCTGGACTTTTATTTGTTTTTTGTGCCATAACGTGAAATAGAGCATCTAAAAGTAATAGTGCTGATTGCTCAAATAATCAGCCTGCAAATTGTTGAGAATGCTCATTGCTATGGTCTTGTTTTGCTGCCGCATCTAGATGAATGACGATATCTGCTATTTGTCCTAATGGGGAATCAGGTTGAGTTGTAATGCTAGCAATGTGCGCGCCTATTGCTTGTGCTTTTTGTGCTATTGATAATACGTTTCCTGTGGCGCCAGAACCAGAACAATCAATCAACAAGTCATTTGCTTGAATTGAAGGTGTTATAGTTTCTCCAACAACAAAATCCTGACAACCCAAATGCATTAAGCGCATGGCGAACATTCGCATTACTAAACCACTGCGACCTTCACCCGTGACAAAAATTCTTTTAGACTGTGAGATTGCTTCGCCTAATTTTGTTACGGCGCCGAAATCGATATTTTGTAGGACTTGTTGATTCTCGAAAAGAATCAAGTCAATTGCTTGATGTATACTCATTAGCTTATTACCTAGTGGTTTGTGTCAAAAGTTTTGGTAGGTAGGAAGATTAGCAACGGATTTTGGAACGGATGTAACGGATAGTTGATTTGAGATAATAAGAGTAAGCCAAAAAATGAATGATCCTGTGGTGTCATGCCCTCTTAGAGCATCTTAAAGTGCGATGTAAACGTATTTTTCCCAGAACAAAGCATCTGGGCCAGATTCTTCACTGCGTTCAGAATGACGTTGGGCATTTTTTTTCGTGGAGTTCTCTAAGTTTTGTTTGTAACAAGTAACCCATCCGTTACATCCGTTGTATCTGTTGCAAACTAACCCCACAGAATTAATGATACAGACCACATAGTTTGTTATATTATCGCTTGTTGCTTTTCTACTTGTGCTTTGGTTTTTTCCATATTGTTGGACAACATGCTGTAGAAAGGTAAATGTTCACCAAAAATATCTAAGGTGCCCGATGCGCTTTGATTACGCCAATCTCGTTGTAACATTGCCGTGACTACTGCCCAGTTAGATACAATGCACCCTGCTTGCTGAAGTCGTAGGATAGTACTTAACTCGGACATCATATCCCAGCATCCAGATGCGTCATAAATACACCAAACGTCATAACCTGCTCGTTTTGCTGAAATTGCAGGGAAATATAAACAGATATCAGTAGTGACACCTGCCATAATTAATTTCTTGCGACCTGTAGCTTCAACAGCTTTCACAAAGTTTTGGTCATCCCAAGCATTAATTGGACCAGGGCGAGAAACTACATCTACCTCTGGAAACATTTCTGCGAGTTCTCTCATCAATGGACCATTTGGACCTTCGGCATAACTAACTGTAATTACAGTTGGTAATTTATGCAGCTTGGCAGTTTTGGCAAGAGCAAGTACATTACTGCGAAACTGGTCGAGTCGTATATCTTGTACACCCAACATAGTGCCTGTTTGATGGTCAATTAATAGCATTGCGGCATTGTCGGGGGTTAAAAACTCTAAGTATGCATCGTTGTTATTATGTCCGTTTGTCGCGAATACCATGTTGTTTCCCTGTTTAAAGCTGTTCAATTTGTTTTGCTATTTCGGCAGATAATGCGGCGCCTTCAAATTCACCGTCATAGCGAACTCCATTAATAAAAAACGTTGGTGTTTTGCTGACTCCGCTTTTAATACCGCTATCCACATCTTGCTGAACTCGTTCGATATGCACATCACGCGCTATATCTTGTAAGAATTGATTTACTTCAAGACCTAGCGTTACAGCATATTCAACTAAATAGCCTAACCCGTGGGCGCCTTGATTTTGAAATAAACAGTCGTGCATTTGCCAAAACTTTCCTTGCTTGGCTGCTGATAAAGCCGCTTCTGCCGCATGTTGAGCATGAGGATGAATATCTGGTTGTGGAAAATGTCGAAACACAAAGCATAGCTCATTTGAGAATTGCTGCTGTAATATTTTGACTACAGAGTATACTTTGCCACACTCCAAACACTAGTAATCACCATATTCAACGAGTGTTACCTTGGAACCTAGCGGCGCCCCTTGGTAATGGTCGCGGTTACTCACAGGAGTCAGAAGAAACACAGTGTTGTTTATAATGGGATATTTTTAAGTATGTTTGTTTGAAGCGAACAAGTCACCCTCAAAGCTAACAGTAAATTTTTAAACTTTAGATTGGCAAAAAACCTCTACTAAAGTTCGGGTGTTAGGCGCCTCTGTTTTTTAGCTACTCATAGTGATAACGACAAGTTAAGAAATATACTTCAGCTTCTGCAACTCGGTAGGTAAGTCGATGTTCCAAGTTTATCCGCCGATACCAAATATCTGCTTCCATATACTTTAATGGCTCTGGTTTCCCAATCCCCTCAAACGGGTCTTGCATCACAGCAGTAATTAAATCCATTATTTTCGATGCTTTTTGGAAATCATGCCTATACCACCATGTTAAATCTTCCTTAAATTTGAGGGTAAAATAAGGAACTCGGTTAACAGTAACAATAATTTTTACTTGATCTGGTTGAGAATCATCTTGCTCAAATTTCTTTTTTTTCTTGCTCAATTCCCAACTCCTGCTTCAATTCTTCGATACTTTGAGGCTTTATATTGCCTGTTTTAGATTCCTCAATAGCTTCCATTAATCGACTTGCGTTTTTAGGCGAACGCAAAAGATACACTGTTTCAACCAAGCTTGCTAAATCTGACTCGGCAATTAATGCTACATTCTCACCATCACGACGATTAACTATATATACTTGACGACTTTCTACAATCGTCTCTAATAATTTAAAGAAATCATTCCGAGCTTCCGTTGGAGATGTAATTTGGTAAGACAACATAAGACATGTACAGTTTTACGTACATTATATCAGATCACACCATAAATTACGAATAACTCTAGCAAACAACCGTAAGGCGCCTCTAGTATGCTGAAAATTTTGAATTCGTGTTGAGAACGTTGCTTTAAATACTGATGTTAGGGGGCGCAGATGCATGTTACACGCATCTTAACTCAAGGAATGTACTGCCGTGAATGTATAATAGATAAAAAATAAAAGCAAAAAGAGTATGGTTAATTTTAATCTTTCAAAAACTTCTGCTGAAGCTTCTAAGTTTGCTTACAGTGTGCTGATTGATCAAGAGCAAGATGGTAAAGAAGAGCGCAGTCGTGCTAGGATTGGCAGACTGTAAAAGTTCTGGTGGAACTGAAGATGAAGCGGTATAGAAGTTACAGCAGATTTTGCAAGAACGTTTAAAACATTCAAAAATAGTTACTTTAGAAATAGAATTAACACAAGCTGAAAATTATTGGGAAAATGTAGTTAGCATGTATAAGAATAATCCACTTTTTGATGAGGTACTAGCTGATATAGAAGCTGAACGTGCCTTTATTAGACTAAAAAATGGAAGAAAGAATATTATAAACAACTCGACGAGCAAGGGTGAGCCGAAGTGCTATACTACATATAAATAGTTACAAAATATATAAGTTTATGACAGTAACTGGGATTAGGCAGCAAATCTTAGAGCATATTGAAGCATTATCACCTACTGAGGTGAAAGTCCTTCTATCTCATTGGCTAGCTAATTCAGAGGGCGATTTAGAAGAATTTGAGCGGTTACTAACAAATAAACCTGATCAAATAGTAGAGGAAGCATTTGAATTTGGTGAGATTGACAGTGCTTTAAATTTTCAACCACTTACTGAAGCTCAAATGATTGAGAAAAGCTTATCTTCACTCGAAGCATATCGTCGTAAAGGTTCTGGAGTAGAGCATGAGCGCGTCCGCGAGTGGATAGAAAGTTTAGGAACTGATGATGAACGCCCATGCCCCAGATAATTTGGACAGATACAGCAATTGACGACTTAAACCGTCACTACGACTTTATAAAAGTTAATAATACTGAAGCCGCTTCGCGTGCATTAAAGGCAATTTCTTCTTCAGCAGAAAGCCTACAGCAAAATCCACGTAGAGGCGCCATTGTAAGTGAAAAAGCAGGCTGGGCGAAAACTTTTAGTTCCTTTTGGTAAATATGGTTATACAATTCACTACATTGTTCTAGATGATGATGTTGTGATTTTAAATGTTTATCACGGGCGAGAAAATAGACCTAGTTAAAATTAATAATTATTCAAGACTGACTAAACCTCGTTTAAGCCCAAGAATCACGGCTTGAGTACGGTCGTTAACGCCTAATTTGCTTAATATATGATTAACGTGATATTTAACTGTGCTTTCGGCAACTACTAATGCGGTGGCAATATCATGATTATTGTTTCCCATAGCCATTAATTGCAATACTTCTCGTTCGCGGTCACTTAGTTGAGGACTGGTTGTATGTTCTGCGAGTTTGGCTGCTATTGCACTTGGTAAACAAATTTTTCCTCCATGAACTGTGCGGATACAGTTGAGCAATTCATCAATAGTAGCATCTTTGAGTAAATAACCTTTGGCGCCTGCTCTTAGTCCCTGATAAATAGCTTCGTCGGTGTCGTAAGTTGTTAGTATTATTAAACGCGCGTTTGGGTTGTGTTGTCGAATGGCAGCAATTGCTTCAACAGCATTCATTTTTGGCATCCGTAAATCAAGTAAACATACATCTGGACGAACATCACAAAATTGGTCAACAGCTTCTTGCCCGTCAGAAGCTTCGGCAACAACTTGCATATCAGGTTCATCTTCGACCATTGCTACAAGTCCTTTTCGTACCACAGCATGGTCATCCGCAATTAAAAGCCGTATTTTAGACTCGCTCATGCTTCACCTCGATAATTGGATTTGCGTTTATTGGAATTGTGACTGAGATTTGGGCGCCTTGTCCAACGTCGCTACAAATCATTAATTGTCCACCAATGCGCGATGCTCGTTGTTGCATACTTACTAAACCAAACCCACGGTTTACAGCACTGTTGTGTAATACGAATCCTTTACCGTTATCACTTATTCTTAACGTTAGGTGTGCCTCAAGCCAAATTAAATCAAGTGTAATTTTAGGCGCCTGAGCATGTTTAAGCGCATTAACAACAGCTTCTTGAGCAATTCGTAAAAGTTCGCGGTCTACTTCGGGGGAAAGGTCGTGAGGTTCTCCTTGTGTGTTTATTTCGATATTTGTGCAGCTTCTTAAATGTTCAACCCAACTATGCAGCGCAATGCTGAGGTCTGCTTGTTCAAGCGCTTGAGGACGCATTGCCCAAACTGAGCGACGCGCTTCTTGTAAACTTGAACGTGCAGTTTGGAGTGCATTGTCTATACAGGATTGAACTTTGATGAAATTTTGATTGGCGCCTGCTCTACTTCCAGCTTCAAGGTAAGTGATAATACCTGTAAAACCTTGCGCTAGAGTATCATGAATTTCTCCTGCCATACGGTTACGTTCTTCAAGTAACACATTTATTTTAGCTTCCTCTGCCATGCGTAAAAGCTGAATTGCCAATGTTGCTTGATGCGCTAAAGCTTGCGTAAGTTCGAGTTCTTCTGCTTGCAGTTGGCGTTTTTCATTGAAGCGAACGGTAAAACTACCAACAATTTCTGAGCCTAACAACAATGGTACTCCCAATAAAGCCTGTACACCTAAATTTCTAAAGAACTGACGTTGCCCAACGCTCACTTTGGAAGACTTAAGAACATCATAAAGCACAGGAACGCGCGAGTGAATATGGTCTTTAAGTACCAAATCTCGCGATAAATCTGTTCCGCGTATCCATTGGTTTGTTAATAAATGAGCATTTTCTGGTGTCGCGGCAATAATATTACCATTTAGATAAACCAAATTGATAGTAAAAGTATTTGTATTTTGGTTATATAACCAAAGCGCGGCAGAAGATGACCCTAAGTGTTCAGTTGTCACTTGCAAAACATGACCTAATGATTTATCGAGTTCTGGTTCGGTAGCTAAAACATCAAGCGTTTTCTTCAATGCGATGTTAGCAGTAGCAAGTTGAGCAACTCGTTCTTGCTCTGCTTTTAAACGTTCATTAACTAAGCGCTCAACTAATTGCTGACGGTGTAAAGCTGCTCCAATACTTTCTGCTGCTGCCGTAAGCACATCAATTTCCTGCTGACTCCAAGCGCGCGGCATTACACAATCATCAAAAGCAATATTACCAATGTAGCGACCCTCAATAAAAATAGGAACAACACCAGAGGATTTAATCGAAAGTTTCTCAAAATGTAATCGTGTCACCGAAGGAAAATCATCAATTGTTCGCCATATAGATTTTCCTTGATAAAGTTCGTGAATTAGCACTGCAAAATCGCTATTATCCATCACATTTAAGCCAACAGAGTGATGGTCATAAATTCCGCTTGCCGTCCACTCATGAACAACATGATGTTGGAGTTTTTGCGTAGATGGTTCTAAAACTTCAGAAAGAAACACAACCCGACTTATGTTAGCGCTCTCTCCTATCGCTTGAAGTGCAACACAAATTGCAACATCTATATCAGAGGCTCTTAACAACTCTTTTGTTACTTTAGCAATAACTGATAGTAATAGGTCACGCTGCCGTAATTGCGTAATATCAATCTGAGTACCCCACCCTCCAATTGCATACCCGTCTTTAATAATACTGAAACCATTGTTCAGGAAGTAATGTTTTTGTCCTATAAGGTCTATTTCCACCGTTTCTTGATTTCTCATCCGATGCCCCGAACGAACAAATTCCGACATTTGAAGAATATTTTCTTCTGCCTCCATTACATGCATATCAGTAAGACGGGTGCCAATCATTGCATTTGGTTGGTCATAACCATACATTTGCGCGTAAGCAAGATTATGTTCTGCAACTAGAAACTGCTGATAAATCTCTCTTATTTGTTCAGAGAGTGGAAGCGAAACTGAAATTGGCTGTGCATACTCGAACCTAAAAATACCTTCACTCGAAAGCTCCATTAAAGTACGATAACGTTCTTCAGATGCGCTAAGACTATTGAGTGTTTGTTGCAACTCGTTATTGTGCCGTTCAAGTTCTGTTGCTCGCTGTTGTTCTGCTTCTAATAATGCTTGAGTCGCGCGTTTGCGCTCAATAGCACTACCAATACAATTAGCAGCAATTCTCAATGTTGCTAGTTCTACAGTACTGCGTTGTTTTGCTTCAAGACAATCATCAAATCCTACGCTTCCCCAAAACTTGCCTTCTACAAAAATAGGTATAACATGCGCTGATTTTACTCCAAGAGAAGCTTGCCCACTACGGAAGGGTTCGGGCATATCCTCAAGCAAACAACTCCAGATTTCCCCAGTTTTCAAAATTGCATTAGATACTTCAATTTCGTCAGGAGTTCCCTGTACTAAACTTGGGTGAGAAATTTGAGAAATTGTACCCGGAGAATCCCACTCGTATAAAATTCGCCAGCCAAGTGATACCTGATTGGATTGGTAAAAATGGTCTACTACAATCACGCGGTCAGTATCTAAAGTCTCACCAATGATTTGCAAAGCATAGTTTACAGCCTTATCAAAATTATCTGTTGTTAGTAATGCATTTGCAACTGTAGCAGTCGCTTCCAGAAGACGCTCACGTTCTTGCAACGCAAGATTCATCGAAGCCAAACGTGCGACCTTTTCTTGTTCAGCTTCGAGTGCTGCTTGCTGAATTAATTTTATTTTTATATCTTTTTCCTGACGTTCGATTGCTGCTGCTATACTGTCTACTACGATGGTAAAAATTGCGTTGTGTGCTGCATCAAATGATGGCACAAAGCTACAATAATCAAACCCAAATACACCCCAAAACTTTTCTTGTACTAAAATTGGTACAAGTGTCATTGCAATATTGCCTTGTTTTTTTAATTCGCTACGGCTCGGTTCGGGTAATTCATCAATCCACAGCGTTACCATTTCTCCTTGAATTAGCTTTTCTTGTACACCTGGAAAATTATCCCAAGGCGCCGATGAAGCAAGTTCAGGTGTTATATCTATTGACGCAATAATTCCTGAGTTACACCATTCGGTATGCACGCGAACCGCAAGTTTGCCAGTTTGGGGTTCAACAAGATTTTTGACTAGGTAACAGCGGTCTGCTCTTGCTGCTTCTCCTAGAGAACGTAATACGTCTGGTAAATTTGTATTATAGTCAGGTGCGCGTAAAAGCTGATTTGCAATAGTTGTTATTGTTTGTAAAAGACGCTCTCTTTCAATGGCGCCATCAAGTAAAGCTTGCTCTTTATTACGTAATTCTGTAATATCAATTTGTGTACCCCAGCCACCTGTTACACAATTATTTTCGATAAAGCTGATTATACTATTAAGAAAATAACGTTTCTGTCCATTAATATCAATTTCTTCTGACTCAGCGTTACGGATACGGTAGCCATTCTCAACACAATTACTTACAAACTTATGGTTTTTGTCTGAATCTGTAACGTGAGTATTGGCTATCCTTAATCCAATTACATCTTCAACTTTAGTAAAACCGTACATTTGTGCAAGCGCAATATTTCCTTCCGCAAAATAACAGTTTTGGTAAATTTGTTCAACTTGTTCAAAAACAGGTAAAGACAGCGAAACTGGTTTATCTAGTTGCCAACGGTAAATACCTTCGTTGCTAATATCAAACAAAGATTTATACAAAGCTTCCGAACGTCGCAGTTCTTTTATATATTCTCCCCGTTCAACGGCGCCTGCAATACTTGAAGCAGCCACTTTAAGAATTGCAATTTCTTCTTCATTAAACAACCGTGCTTCATTACAATTATTAAAACCAATTACACCCCAACATTCATTTTGAGTCATAATTGGCACATACAGCATTGATGTATTGCCTTGTGCAATAAGAATACTTTTTGCTGGTTCTTGTTGGTCTTCGACTAAAAAATTTAATACCAACCCGCAACTCAAAGATGTCCAACAGTGCCCGAAGTCTTCCCAAAACATTACAGGAGTTGCTGAGTGCCAGTTAGGTGCAGTTGAACTAGACCATTCATATGGAACGACAATTAATGATTTTCCAGACTCAATATCAAGCTGCGACTTTATAATACAACAGCGACTACTCCCCACAGCTTCCCCCAACAACTGCACTATATCTGGTAGTACAGTTTCATAATCAGGCGCCTTCTGTAGCATATTAGCAACAGTCGCAATTTTCGAGAGTAAACACGTATAGTCATGCTCTGGTTCCTGCCGTAAAGCAGCAACTTCGGCACGGAGACGTTGATTTTCTTCCTGAAGTTGGGCTATTACGTAAGATTGGGACATGGATTACAGCTTGAGGTTAAGTGAGTAAAATTTATAAGTGTATTATCAAGCGTATTACTTTTTATATTTTATCTTTGAACAAGACGCAGCGTTCAAATTGTAAATAATTATTTTAGATTTAATTTACTGATTAGTATCTTGTTGGTTTACTTATGCCAAGTACCTGAATTATAAAGGTTGCGCGCGTTTTAATTGTTAGTTTTATTTTGATTTTGATGCTGTACATAAAATCTAAAATAAGTCAACCAACTGTAGGTTAGTGAATAAATGCTGATTTTTACAGTAAGGTTTTATACCGAAGTTTCTGATTGAGGTGAAATTGTACCAGTTGTTGCTTGTTCAGCAAGTTGTGCTATGAGTGTAACTAATATGTTGAAGTCAATTGGTTTAACTTGATACATTTGAAAGCCAGATTCAAAAGCTAATATACGCCATTCTTCCAAGTCTACAGATGTTAAAGCAATAGCTGGGATGTATTTAATTTTTTCGTCTTTTAAATTTCTTACAGAACGAATAAATGAGTAACCATCTTCATCTGGCATTGCAATATCACTGATTAAAATGTCCGGTATCCATTTCATTAAAATTTCTCTTGCTTGCTTTGCTGATGTAGCAGCCATAACTGACATAGAAAACTCCTTTAATATTATCCCAACTATTTCTAAGTTATCAACGTTATCATCTACTAAAAGTACTCGTAAGCCATTGAGTGGTAGTAAATTATTTTGCTCAATAAAACTAGTGTTTACAATCATGACAATTCTTCTCAATCAATATGTATGATAAAAGGCATGAGAGTGAATATTATATATTAGCAATACGATGAAATATTTCATTAGAGAGTTTTCGGAATTGTTACCTTAAAATTCCTAGCTGGTGTTGGTAATAAATCTACATAGGTAGCGAATGCGAAGTAAATGACCAAGTTAACCTTTAAATTCATATTTATCAAATATTTCTGCTGCACTTTCGTCAATTCCTAGTTTTATACATCGGCACCTGTTGTCCAAACTATAGTATTTACTATCAGTGTCTCGATTTTTCCATAACGTAATATTCAACTCGGTTTGGTTGAAGCAAAACTAAAAATACTACTGTTGCTAGTAAGAAGAAACAAACTTATTTGAGTATATAAGTTTGATTGAATTAAATCACTAATTTTACAAACAGCAAATTCCTAAACTTTAGGTTAAATAACAACTAAATTTTCGGCTAGTTGCATAAATTTAAGTATTATGCATTAGTTATCAATCAAGTATGTTTGGCAAGCTACAAAAATTCACGTTTTGCTTACCTACACGTGCGAGCAAATATGCTTACAAATTTCTGACAATGGGTATGGTTTTGATACTAAACACTCAATAGGTTTCGGTTTACCCTTAATGCAAGAGCGTGCTAATAATATTGGCGCCGAACTAAAAGTGACTAGTCAAATAGGAGAAGGCACAAAAATTCAGGTATCGCGCCCATTGTGCAATCAAACGATAGTTAAGGTCGTTTACCCATTTACAGAATAAAAATTTCCTATCCATTTGATGGGCGACTACCTGAACGTATCTCTGACATATTAGGTGTATTGCAATTATTTAAGGATAAATAAAAATGAAAAGACTAGAGGGGAAAGTGGCAATTGTTACCGGCTCTAGCCGTGGAATTGGCAAAGGAATTGTCACAAAATTAGCACAAGAAGGCGCCAAGGTAGTTATTAATTACAGCAGCAGTCCTGATAAAGCCAAAGCTGTTGTTGATGAAATTGTCCAACAAGGTGGCGAAGCTATTGCTATCAAAGCCGATATGAGTAAAATTCCTGAAATAGAACAATTAGTTGCTCAAACTGTAGACAAGTATGGCAAACTCGACATTCTAGTTAGTAATGCTGGTATTGAGCATTTCGGACCCTTTGAAGAAGTTACCCCAGAAGAGTTTGACCAAACATTTACTGTTAATACTAGAGGGCAATTTTTTGCTATGCAAGCAGCAGCCAAGCAAATGAAACAAGGGGGACGTTTAATTTGCACTTCTTCTATCAGTGCTAGTAAAGGCTTTGTAAATCATTCAGTATACGGAGGCAGCAAAGGCGCCAATGAATCTTTTGCGCGTAATTTAGCAGTAGACCTAGGAAAGCGTGGTATTACAGTTAATGCCATTGCACCAGGCGCCACCAAGACCGATATGTATGATAAATACGCATCTTTATATCAGGACCCTAATTCCAAACTCTCTGTTGAAGAGCAAATGAATAATTTTTCGCCCCTCGGTAGAGTGGGAACGCCCGCAGACGTTGCAAATGTGGTTACTTTCTTAGCTTCTGATGAAGGTGGATGGATAACCGGGCAAGTTATTCATGTTACTGGCGGTATGGGCTAATTATAAAAGTAGGGTGGGCACTGCCCACCGTACAAAATTATTATACGCATCATAAAAGTTGAATTAAGTCAACCAACTATAAGTTAGTTAAAAGCTGCTTATTTTAATAATAAAGTTCTCTACCAAAGATTCGTTACAAAGTTTCGGTATTTGATATAGCTTAAAAGCATATACCATTATTCATAGCGCTTCGTAAAACAACCTGGCAACGGATGACTCTAGGATGTAACGGATAGATAATTTTAAATAATCAAATAAGCGTTTATAACAAATAACTCATCCGCTACATCCGTTGTATCCGTTGCAAATAGAACTTTTACTCCTCAATATTGAGAAAGGAGAACACAATGCATGATGACAAAGAAATACTGACTACAGATGCAGGTATTCCTGTTGGTGATAATCAAAATTCATTAACTGCTGGCGCCCGTGGCCCGCTGTTGATGCAAGATTTTCATTTAATTGAAAAGATGGCGCACTTCAACCGCGAACGTATACCTGAACGAGTTGTACATGCGAAGGGTTCTGGCGCCTATGGTACGTTTACAGTGACGAATGATATTACTCAATACACAAAAGCAAAGTTGTTCTCTGAAGTTGGTAAACAGACTGAGATTATAGCAAGATTTTCTACGGTTGCAGGTGAACGAGGCGCCGCAGATGCAGAAAGAGATGTGCGCGGTTTTGCGCTCAAGTTCTATACTGAGGAAGGTAATTGGGATATGGTCGGAAATAATACCCCTGTTTTCTTCGTTCGCAATATGAATCTTTTACACCGCTTTCTTTTATGTGTTTCGAGTTGCTTCGTGTGTTTCAGCCTTGAAAGTGTATTTGAGAATGCTTCAAGTTTAGCTGCAACAACTATTGCAGTTCGGTATGGGTTGTTAGAACAGTCTGTCAACGTTGCTGATATACGTCATTTTGCACAAACTCAAAAAGCGTCTCCTGATTTACAATCTTTTTTAAATTATCTTGATTCCGACACACAAAAGGAAGTTTATGATGCCTTGCAAGTTAAAATGTCATTGAATATTGCGGCATTAGACAAAACGCTTGATACTAAACCTGCCCAACAATTACTCTCTACCATTTCTGCTGGTATCGCGCGTCGTGATAATGCTGGGATACAAGCGGTGCGTGGTGCTATTATACTGGCAGGCGCCTCAAAAGATGGTTTAGGAATCGTAAGTTTTTTAGAAGCTTATCCAAGTGACAAGCTAGTTATTAATGTCCCAGCAGCTTTAGAAATCGCTGATCAAGCAGAAAATTTATTTGCTGGTTCAGAAATTAAACCTGGTCAAGATAATCTCAGTGCTAGTCCTGTATGGCAAACAGAAGTACAGTATCAGATATTTGCTAGTCGAGGTAAACAGTTCTCTGGATGTTTATTTGGTGACTCAGTATCTGCAGAACTTGGTAACTCTTTAGGAGAAGGTAATTTTAATTTCGCGTTGAACGGTTTAAGCGCAATTTCCCTATCGCAACAGTTACAGTTGTTGGCGCCTTCCGGAGTAAAATGTCAAAAAATGGTAATTGCAGTTGGTGGGAACGACGCTTGGTATAAACTCAGTGATGACACATTTACTTCCTACCTGCGTTCTTCAATAGCAACAGCAAGACAAATTGGAACTAAAGAAATTTTCCTTATCCCAGGTTTTTACTCAACAGACGCAGCTAGCCATGACCCAACTATATCAGCAACAAACTTTGAAGTTGATAAAATCAACGCTTTAATCAATCAAGTTGCAAGTCAGGAGAATATACCAGTTATTGCAAAAGACTTACAGATATTGAATCAAAATAACGCATTAAAACAAGAGTATAGCAGCGACGACGGCGCCCATTTAAACGGCGAGGGCATCAAAATTTATCGTCAAGCCTTATCTAAAATCTTCTGAACCATACTTTGAACGCAAACACATCAACCATTAGATATAAAAACTCTTCCTTTCTTCCTTTCTTCCTTTGTGTCCTTTGTGCCTTTGTGGTTCATTATATACCCTTAATTATTTTTAACTTATTACTCCAACAATAAATCCGTAAGGAATCACCATGCAAGCTGAATCCTCAAACCTAAACCCCAACACTGCTATTGTTGCAGACAGCCCAATTCCAAACACAGTGGCGCCGAAGAAAAAACTCCCAGTCAAAAAGGTATTATTACTAGGTGGACTAGGTATAGGTTTAATCTTTGGTAGTATTACTGCCTATCACTGGTGGCAGTTTGCCTCTACACACCAAGAAACCGACGACGCTTATGTAACAGCTGACATTCACCCAGTCACAGCTCGTATAGCTGGAACCGTTCAGCAAGTAAACGTAAATGACAACCAAATAGTTAAGTCCGGAGCAGTTTTAGTAAAACTTGATCCCGCAGCCATTAATCACTAGTATCTGCTTAAACGTTAATCATTCCACGCTTCCAAGCTAGTAGTGCAGCTTGACTGCGGTCTTTAACTTCTAATTTAGACAAAATTTTATTGACATGGAACTTAACAGTACCTTCAGTGATAAATAGAACAGCGCTGATTTGCTGGTTACTTTTACCGTTGGCAATGAGACTAAGTACCTCTAACTCACGCACGCTTAATTCTAGGTTATTGATTGTCCGTTTAAGTTTAGCTTCGTTGGCGCCGGGAATGTATATTTTAGCATTGGCAACAGTACGAATCGCTTTTATTATGTCATGAGATTCGGCATTTTTGAGTAAGTACCCTTTAGCACCTGCTTTGATACCGTAATAAATATCTTCTTGATTATCGTAAGTTGTCCAAACCAGAATATTCGCATTATTAAACTGCGCGCGAATGCTTTTAACTACCGTGGCACCTGAGACTTTAGGAATACGTAAATCAATTAATAAAATATCAGGTAGCAATTGGCTGAAAAGTTCTATTGCCTCATGCCCATTACTAGCTTCTCCAACAACTATCATATCTGTTATATCTAACTTGCGTTCAATAATTGCTTTTAAACCTTGCCGTATTACAGGAAACTCATCAGCAATCACAATACGAATCAAGTTTGAGTTGCTCATTATTTTATGTTTGTATCTTTATCATTAAGTAAGCTAAACATCATTAGAATATTAAAAAAGGTAAGGGCAAGGCTATTTGCTCGTATTCTTTACATGAATGCCCTTTGCCTTTAAGTTATAGGTTTATTCAATTTGCACGCTGACATTAGAATTATTAGAATTGTCTTTTCTGAGGGAAGCAGGTTTAGGCTCAGTGTTCATAAGCGACCAAACCAAGGCGCCGATGAGAAACAAAAGCCACAAAGAAAGTAAAGGCTTCTTCTCGATATCTCGGACATTGTAAGATTCTCGACAATGAGGACAAAAGTAGACATTTTCATTACTGGGGTGCTGTTCAAAACGACAAGGTGGATATGGATGGTTTTCGTATTTGCAAGCCATTAGAATAAACCTCCAGATAACTAATGTATATATGCACGTATTGTTATCTACGTGACACAAAAACGGAGTTGGTCTTTTATCTGCAAAAACATCGAGAGCAACACGAATGTGTTTTATTCCAATGAGTTCGTTATTAAAATCTTTCTCCGAGTAGTATTAAATCCTATGTCATCATTATGCATTGGATAGCTGATAAAAATACTTAACTGAAGTTATGTCACAAATAAAGCACAAATTTCATTTATACCTTGGTACGTAAGTAAGGTGGGCACTGCCCACCCTACAGTTTTTAAGGTTTTAATTGAGTGTAATTTTTAATGAATTAAAAGTATCAAATTTTTGGTGAACTGAGGGTGCCAACTAACAAGAGTGGCCACGGTACTTTAATATCAGGTATTAGCGATGAGTATTTTCTTAAACCGGGCAATCCAAAGGGTAGTACAAAACGTAAAGAACGCAGCGACACAGGACGGTTTCCATCTTCATCTACAATCCCATATGCCTTAGCAAATTCGGCGACAATATGTACTTTCCCTGTACGACGCATAATATTTGATGATGACTCACCAGCTAACTGAGCAATGACCCGTCCTGTTAATAAAGGAGTTTCCCAGTTATAGCGCTCACTAAATAATGATTTCATCGGGTCGTTTGTATCTTGTTCATTAAATTGGTCAGCTAAACTGGAAAAATGCTCAGTTCCAACAATACCGGGCCATATTGATATAGAAGCTACGTTATGAGACTTTAACTCAACAGCCATATCTGCTGCTAACCTATCACATGCAGCTTTGCCGGCGCCGTAAGCAACACCAAAAATATAAGAAAGTCCACCCCAAGAGGAAATAGTGCTAATAAGTCCCTGTTTACGTTTGGTCATCATTCGAGCCGCAAAAACGCTTGCTATATAATGACTACGAAGACCAACGTTATTACTAGCGTCCCAAAGACTAGTTTCCGAAACCCAAAAAGGTTTGCCGTTAGCATCTGTTAATGCTCTAACACCTGCATACGCATTATTTACAAGTAAGTCAAGCTGTCCATACTGTTCATCTTGAATACGCTCGAACAGTAAACGCACTTGCTCATCATCGCTATGGTCTACCTGCACAGGAATACATATACCACCAGCTTGCTCTACCGCGATTTTAGTATCATTTAAACTACCAGAATTACCACTGATGTTTGATTCAAGGCTACGTCCTGTAATATAAACAGTGGCGCCTGCTTCACCGAGTCCAACAGCAATGCCTTTACCTATACCCCGTGTGGCGCCTGTAACTAATGCCACTTTACCTTCAAGATTTGTCATAGTTATTTATAATTATTTAATAAAGATTGTAGCTAAAAATAGCATTAAGTTTTAGCGGGAATAGCCAAAGAGCATTTATCAAACGTATCAAATCGCTTGTTATTTTTAGTTCCGGTGTGGGCAAACTAAAACTGTCGTAACGAGACAGGAAAGCATTTCAGTATGACTAAGCGATACTCCTTCACAGTCTTTGGTTCCAAAGGGGACACGCTATCACGAACGGGAAGGCATTTTTTTAACAAGACAGTAATTTTAACAATCTTGATTTTACCTGTTATTCACGTTTGTGTTTCTAAGCTAGCTACAACTCTAGCTTTAAGCAATGGTATCGCACCAGTTTGGCCTTCATCGGGGATTTACTTAACGGGTATCTTTTTATTTGGAAATCGGGTTTTTCTTGCCATAATTTTGAGTGAGTTTATTTTTAATTCTCTACTTTTCAAACATCCAGCAGTTATACTTGGTACTTCACTAGCGACTATTACAGAACACATTGTAAATGGTTTTCTTATTCACTTTTTTCTCAAGCACCAAAATCCTTTTACTAAATCTCAAAATCTATTTAAATTCTTAGGTACAATATTCGTATCCCCAGTTTTATGTAGCATTATTGGAGTTAGTGTTCTGGTAGTAAACGGTGTAACACCTCAAACTCAATATGTACAATCTTTGTTCATGTGGTGGCTAGCAGATTCTATCGGTATGCTCATTATTGCACCAGCATTACTATCTTGGCTTTACACGAATGAAAAGCGACGATTAACTACGGTACAGATATTTGAGTTAGTAATTTTGCTATCAATATTAATTTTTGTGGGTCGAATATCCTTTTGGCAAGGATACCCTATGGAATATACGCTTATTCCAATTATGATGTGGTCTGTATTTCGCTTTGGGCAACGAGAAATTACAATGTTAATTGTAATTGTAGATACAATCGCAGTTTTGGCAACGGCAAAAGGACTTGGTTCATTCGTTCGCCCTTCTATTACAGAATCGCTGCTATTATTACAATCATTTGTTGGAGTTATTGCTTTATCTACTTTAACTTTATCTACAGCGATTAATGAAAATAAACAAGCACAAGGAAATCTTGAAATTGCAAATCAAAAATTAGAAGAACGAGTGAATGAACGCACGATAACGTTACAAAATACCCTTCAGCAACTTCAACGTACTCAATCACAAATAGTGCAAAGTGAAAAAATGTCAGCTTTAGGTGAAATGGTAGCAGGAATTGCACACGAAATTAATAATCCTGTCAATTTTATTCACGCTAACTTGAGTTATGTCAATAATTATACTCAAGATATTTTAAGATTACTTCAAGCATACCAGCAAAATTATCCAAATCCCACTACATCACTGCAAGAATTAATCGATGAAATTGATGTTGATTTTTTAAATGAAGATTTGATAAAAATCCTTCAATCGATGAATGTTGGTACAACACGTATTCGGGAAATAGTAATATCACTTCGGAGCTTCTCGCGTTTAGACGAAGCCGAATTTAAAGAAGCAGATATTCATGAAGGCATCGATAACACTTTAATGATTTTACAGCATCGTCTCAAAGCAAAAGAAAATTATTCAGAAATTGAAATTATTAAACATTATGGTCAATTACCTTTAGTGCATTGCTATGCAGGACAATTAAATCAAGTTTTCATAAATTTGTTAACGAATGCCATTGATGCATTAGAAGAAGTCAGAAAGCAAAATCATGGCGCCTTAATTTGTATTCATACACAAAAAACTTCTGAGCAGAAAATATTAATTACAATTACTGACAATGGTTGTGGTATTCCAGAAACTATTCGCAACAACTTATTTAATCCTTTTTTCACAACAAAACCTGTGGGAAAGGGCACAGGATTAGGATTATCAATAAGTTATCAAATTATAGTCGAAAAACATCATGGTAAATTGTGGTACGAGTCCACTGTCGGAGAAACAAAATTTTTCATTGAAATTCCTTACGATACCTTACTTAATACTTCTTCTCACTGTCCTATTGACTCTATTATTTCATTTTGAGATGATATATAAACAGGACTTACGATATTGTCACAATTGCTCATCCGGTGCGTGACGCTACAAGCCTTATCACTACGCTCAAATTTTTTCATAGCGTCACACACCCTACGTTTTTATGTGCCTGTTGCGTAAATCCTAATAAATATGACCTATTTCTTAAAATGAACCCTAATTTTAACCGCGAAATTTACGCTAATCTTTTAACATCAGCGTTGCCACAGGCAATTAAAACTACAGACGAATACGAACGAGCGCTTTCCATTATTGAAGGTTTAATGTACAAAAAGAATTTAACACCTGAAGAAGACCAGATTTATGACTTGTTTATAGTATTAATTGAAAAATTTGAAGCAGAAAATTATCCCCTGCAAAATTTATCTACCCCTCATAGTCGTTTACTACACTTGATGGAAGCTAATAATGAGATAGCAACTGATTTACTAGACGTGTTTGGCTCAAGTGGTATTGCTTCTGAGGTCATAAATGGCAAACGCGAGATCAGCAAAACTCACGCTAAAAAACTTGGCGAGCGTTTTAATATTCCACCAAGCATATTTTTAGCTTAAAACTTAATGGTATGGCGCCAAGTAAAAGAAGTATATTGTAAATTAAAGTATTCATTCGTTTAAACCAAGCAGGTGTTGTGTATGCAGCTAGAACAACTCTTGGATGTGCTTAATTACACTCAATCGCCAAACTATTACAATATTAGCGCTCGCCACGATCCATCAACAGAGCATATATACCGTGCTGCGAGAAAAGCAGGTGTAAAAGGAACTTATGTTATTCACATTAGTCCTTCCAATAATAAAATTTTGCCAGTTCGACCTGTTGTATATGTAGCATCAGCGCAAACAGTAGAAGCTGCTAGAATTATACACCGCAAGCTTTGGAACCTTGGTACTGTACCTTTTTTATTGGTACTTCTTCCAAATCATATTAGAGTATATACAGGTTTTGATTACTCTCCGTATAATGAAAATGACGGTTTAATAGATTTAGTTGGCCTCAATCTTACAGATATTAGAGGCAAACTGAGTTATCTTTTTGCCCAATCAATAGACTCAGGTAGTATTTGGAAAAGTCAAGCAAAGCATATTGTTTCTGAGAAACGTGTCAACATACACCTACTCAAAAATCTAAAAAATTTAACAGAATACTTGGTGAATCATGGATTAAGCTTTTATGTGACTCATTCTTTAATTGAAAAATATCTTTATATTCGTTGTCTTAGCGACCGAAATATTTTATTTTATTTGGTGTCAGAAAATAATATTGACTTACAAAACGTCGTTAGCAATAATGCTACTATATCCGGTTTAAATAAACTTAATGAAGCTTTAAAAAAACGTTTTAATCGTGATATATTTCCTTTTCCATTACAAGGTAGTGATGCAATTACAGATGAAATCGTGTCACTAGTAGCTAATGCCTTCTTTGGGAATGAGCTAGTATTAAATCAATTACACCTAGATTTTACCTTTTACGACTTTTCTTATATTCGTGTTGAGACGATATCATCAATTTATGAGCAAATATTAAATGCACAAGATAAGAAGACAAATAAAATCGCTTACACTCCTGAACCTTTAGCTGACTATTTATTATGTGAGATAAACCAAAGCAAACCTTTGTACACAAGAATGAAAGTCCTCGACCCATGCTGTAGTTGTGGAATATTTTTAGTTTTAGCTTATCGTAGATTAGTTGAAATGGAACTAGTACATAGTTCCAATGGCAAACTAAGTTTTAGGCGCCTCAGTGATATACTAATTGAAAGTATATATGGCTTCGAGCAGAATCGCGATGCCTGTTACGTAGCTGAATTTAGTCTGATTTTGGCAATGCTTGATTATGTTGAACCTATAGAATTACATAATCATAAAGATTTTAAATTTCCGATTTTATACAATCATCAAATTTTTGAATCAGATTTACTTCAAACGAAGCATAAATTCGACTGGATAGTTGGAAATTATTCTAAGATAAAGTTAAAACCAAAAATAAAGGATCAAAACCTGCTTAGTTCGATTACAGAATTTTTGCAGCCCAATGGTTACGTAGGTCTAATTATACATGCAGAAAGCTTGTTTAATCATGAGTCTCAAGAATATCGCAGACAGTTTTTTCAAGAAAACGAAGTTGCGAGAATTACCAATTTTACCCATTTAGGTAACATTCTCTTTAATGAAAGCGAGGCGCCTGTAGCAACTATAGTATTTACTAAGGCAGAGGTAGAAAGAAACAAGCCTGAAATTATTCACTTTGCTCCCTCAGTTATTAATCAAATTCATAATCAAACTTGGATGATAACTATTAATTCCAATGATACACAATTAGTTTCACCTGATGATGCAGAAACCGGAGAAACAAAGGAGTGGAAGTTAGCTTTATGGGGCAATTATAGAGATAAACGTACTGTAAAACGTTTAAACCGAGTATTTAGTACTAATTTAGGTGCTGTCTTCTGAACAAAAAAACTGGCGCCTTCATCCAGAATCAATATTTAGAACAACTGCACATAAATATTTTACTATACCAGAGCCTCTGTTTACTATTTCTTGTCCTGAAGAAGACACAAATTATTTACGCGCTATTTCCATTTGTTTGAACTCTTATATTAGTGACTATTATAACTTTTTTAAAAGTACGCAATGGGGTGTAGATAGGAATAGTATTTTTATCCAAGATATTAGAACCATTGCTGTTCCAGCTTTATCTACAAACCAAATAGTAGAAATATCTAAACTACAGCAAGAACCATATATGTCAGAAATTGGTACAGTAGCTCAAGAAAGACTTGATAAAGAAATTGGAAGAATTTTAAATATTCCTCGAAACATTAGTATTATTGCAAAAGATTTTATCAATGTTAGATGTACACTTAACAAAAATAAAGCCATTATAGCCACTCAACCATCGGCAGAACATCATTTACTAGAGTACGGAGAATGTCTAGCAAGAGAACTTGATGAATTTGTTGAAGGTAGTGGCACACGTCATAAAATATCAATAGTCAATTCAAACAGCTTTACAATTTGTACAGTAGAAATAGCCAAGTCAAGTAGCCCTATAGATATTACGGTTACAATTGTTACAAACAATAATAATTATTATTATCTTTTGGGAAATATTCAACAAGAACCTAGATATAAGTTTAACCAATGGGTGTATACTCAATGTGGAATTTATATATTTGATGGCGCCAAAATTCATATATGTAAAGCTTCACGTCTAATTGATTGGACGCAAACGCAAGCTTTAAATGATTCTGACGACATCATCGCACAAGTATTAACAACAAAGAATCAAAACAATGAAGCATTACTTGAGGGTAGTGGGATAACGAATTAATGACGCAAGAGAATATTAGTGATAACTGGGTAGATTTGTATAATAATTTTTTCCGGAGAGACGCGATTTAATCGCGTCTCTACAATCTGGATTTTAAAGTCATAATTACAGCGCATTGCGTTTTCATGCGATACATGTAGAGACGCGACATGTCGCGTCTCTACAAGGTTTTGTGCATTGTGTATGTACCTCATAAACCTGCAATCCGCTGTATGACCAAATCTCACAATAATCCTCGATAACGAACAAAAAGCAAAATAACTGCCCACGACCCTAAAGCGACTTTTGCAGCGACCAGCATGTTGAGGATAGGCAAAATACCACCACTGAAAAGCGCTCCTAATTCTCCATGCGGTAATTCGGCGCCTGCTAAAGTTATCACCGACAGTACGATGAAAACAAGAACCGAAAGCTTCTCCAATGTAGCAGCGTGCCAACGCTTGTAAATTTCCTGCATCCACTCTGGTGGTGCGGTAATTGCGACAAGACCAATTGCAGTTCCACCTGCTACACCAGCAGCAAAACCACCACCAGGACTTAAATGTCCTCGAATTGCTAGTTCGATACCTACTAATGCAGCAATAGTTGCTCCTAGACGCGCTAATACAATAGATGGTTTGTCTTTGAAATAATGGACTTGGCTCGATAGCTTTTCATTCGCTAGCAGGTAACTAACGCCCAATATCGCGATTGTAAATACTATCACTTCAAAAATAGTGTCATACAATCGATTTCTGAAAATGATACCTGAAACCGCATTCGATACCCCACTGTCTTTTACAACTGCTTCGACAATAGAAACTGGGAAATTCGGCGCCGGATTGGGAATAACGAGCATTTTGACAAATAGCGCTATCCCTGCTAATACATAAACCCATTTCATTGATGCTTTTCCCCCACTAAATATCCAGTACTTGAATTAGTACTTGCATCTGTACTTACATAAGTCAGGGTTGTCCCTGATGATGAAAGTTCGGTTTGCATAATGTCGTAGATGCGTTGAAGCCTGGTCTTAGTTTGTAATGGTTTTTCCAATTGTGATTGTGGGGCACAGGTCGCATGTACTTGTTTGTCCATCAGCGCCTGGTGTAAAGCTTGTGTATCACTGTAGTGTACTAATTCAAGACGCATATGGCGTTTGCCAAAAATTGTCCGTAGGTCAGCTATTAGTTCCTCAAATTCAGGAGCATCTTTCACTGCTTCTATTGCCCCTTCTTCTAAGCCTTCTTCTAGCACACCTAGACGCATAACCATTGATGAACGTACTGCAATCGCATAGAGAGTAATCGCTAGCATAGTGCCCATTAATGCTTCGGTTAGGGCAACATCCGCTGCACCCAAAATGCTATATAGCATTGCCGCAACTGCTCCTAATACCCCACGAATTACCAGTGCATTATAAGGATTGGTTTGAAGTAGTAGCATACAAGCGGACAACGGTAACAGAGCGATGATGAAATAGATATAAGTATCAGTCATTGCTCACCTCGCTACCGCTATTTGAACAGTATGCCAGTACATACCCTAGCATCGTGTTCCAAATTGCCAAACAAATAATACCAAGGATAAGCAGCGGCCATTCATTAGGTCTTTTCAGCAGCAGACCAACGATAATAGCAATTGACCCTAGAGTATCTGCAACCGAAAGACTGTGCAGTTTGTATAATACTGAGCGATTGCCGAGAAGGTAAGAGGTTCCCCAAAACCAAAAGACAATTCCTACAATTATACATGTATAGCTCAATACATTTATCATACTTCACCCATTCTTTTGATTATATTTGCTAGCAGCATTAATCCAGCATTACCGACACTTAGGACAATTGCCGCTACTACACCAATCATCCAATCATCGCGTAAGACGGAAACGACGAGGACTATAATTCCCGTCTTGGTCGAAATACTCGCAAATGCCAACATCTTCTGCCAGATATCATCGTTTCTCCAGGCTTCGTACATGGGTATGAGCAATGCCAGAATCAGCGCAATTAATACTATATTTAGGTTCATGGCTTTTTCCTCCGTTTAATATGGTGGACTTCATACCAACCCTCTTCGTGATATTTCAAAACAATGGTCTTTGGCGTGAAGGTAATCAAAAAGACATCCAGAAAAACAAGCCTTGATGATCGTTTTGATGGCACCCGCTCCATAATTACCTCTTCAACGTTATGAGGACGGATGAGTAGTTCAAATGCTTCAATATATGCCTGTGGAATTGCCAATAGAATTTTCCATAGCGCCTGTAGCCAATCTTTCAATGTTTCCTTTGCTGTGTAGCTACGTGGCAATAAAAGGGCGATGCAAACACCAATTATAGTATTCATGACAGTAAAATTGGCAGTCAGCAAAAACCAAATGAGCAGTCGTAGTATAAAATGTCCAATCATGCGGCAAATCTCATCCAGAAAAGCACAATCAAAGTTAAGCTCATAAAACCAACAAGATTCTCAAATCGCTCAAGCACGCGCGGCAGTTTAACAAACGACCGTTTGAAAACAAAAACATACGACAAACAGCCGATGCCTATAATTGCCAGTGCTTTTACAATATTCGCAACGGTATACGCTTGCGGGTAGAAGATATTTGTGGCAACAAGGGCGCCAATCAGTAAAAGTAATGGCGCCCAGATTCCAGATCGTACTTCCTGCTCTCGGTTATGCGGCAGAAAAATGAATCTGGCATAGCAAATCATTGTTCCTACTGCTGCAACGTTCATGATGATTGATTGCCAAGGTAGCAAATTCTTCATCGTCAACATCTTTGCCCCAAAACCAACTAATAAAGGGGCGCCAGAAATCGATAGACTAGTGACAACTAGAACAATCCATAAACCAGTATTAATCGGTTTTTGTTGGATTTCCTTGATATTACGGCTTGGCAAAGAACCCACTGCTAAAAACAGCGCCGCTTTGACTATTCCATGTGCAAGCGCATAAAATCCACCAACTACAGGTGAAACGAGAATCCAGCCTAACTGTGAAATAGTACTCAACGCTAGCATACGCTTGGTATCTTTTTCAAAGATGGCGTAGATGACTCCCAGAAGAGTTGCGCCTACTCCAAAAATTCTGACGATTGGATCAATTTCTGGCACAACTAAAGCGCAACGCAGTAATGGAAGCACCCCAGTTTTGACGACTACTCCCGAAAGTAACGCTGACACTGGAGTTTCTGATTCAGAGTGGGTCAAAGGTAACCACAACCCCGATACAAAAACCCCTCCCTTGATCAATAATCCCAAAAAGATCAGGGCGAGTGCTTCAGGAGGCGCCCCACGCAAACCAACAAAATCAAACGAATGATTAGCCTTGTAAACTAACGCGGCGCCTATAAGGTAAAAAAGCATCGCCGTATTGCCGACAAAGAGATACGATAAGCCAACCCAAATTGAACGGTTAGTACGGGGATAAGCAATAAGGAGGAACGCGGCAATACCACTTACCTCTAACGCCACATATAAACTGATAAAATCAGAACAAGCAAAAGCGGCGTTGACGCTGCCATGCAAAATCAGAGTTTGGGCGTAAAAAAAAGTAGTTTTATCGGTGTTCCAACAGTAGAGTAGAACGGCAGCAGTTACCAGCGCATTAGTCAATATAAAGTAGCCAGTCAACTGATCGACGAACAATATATTACCGAAATTGTCTAGTAACACTAGTCTTAATGGGGACTGTTGGGCAAATAGCTGTAACGCATATCCAACGGAAACAACAGTCCCGAACAGTGCGAGGAACTTATCAAGCTTGGGGAACAGATAAATGAAGAACCCCAGAAAAAACGGAAGTGCGATCCACCCGATCGTAATGTTAGTCATGGCGTATTGTTCTTCTCGATTTCGTTACTTTCCAATGTCGGATTATCCCGTGCCAATTTCATGACACCGACTAGCATTAAGGACTGAATCGAAAAACCGATCACAATCGCAGTTAATATGATTGCTTGGGGAACCGGATCGGCGTAGGCGCCATTTTTGACTTTTGAAACAATTGGTGTGAACAAACCCTCTCGCGATGCAATCAGCACATAATAGGCGATAACCCCCGTACTCATCACATCCATAGAGACGATTTTCATTACCAGGTTCTTTTTAAGAATTATGCCGAAAAATCCGCACAATACAGTGGCGAATACACATGCTTCTAACCACGGGATTTGCATGTTGGTAGGGGTGGGTTGTAATTATTTCTTGGAACAATACATTAATATAAAGAATAATTGATGTTAGGCGCCCAAAGCAAGAAATTCGCGAAGCTAATAAATCATGAAATTTGATCATCTTGAAATATCAAGATAATCATGCATAGTCCTTATGATAACCATACGTAATTCAAAGCTATATCAAAAGATTACTACTTAAAGCCTTGGATCTACGGGTTCACTTTCTAAAGCCAATATTCCGAACACACACTCATGAATTCTTCGTAATGGTTGATGCGAGACAAACCTTTCTAAAGATTCTATACCGAGTGTAAATTCGCGCATTGCTAAAGAGCGTTTATGAGATAATCCCCGTTGACGCAAGCGATTTAAATTTTCTTGGTTAGTATATTCCGCACCATAGATAATACGTAAATATTCGCGTCCTCGGCATTTGACGGCTGGTTGAATAATGCCACGATTAGCTTTTACTATATAATCCATAGGCTTAACTACCATACCTTCGCCACCTGCAATAGTCATTTGCTCCCACCAGTGGATTCCCATTTCCTGGCTACTAAGGTCAGTTAAATTTATAACTTTATAATTAGTAGCAAGTATTAACTCTGGGTCGGCGCCTTGTAACAATGCTGCCTGTTCCATGTGCCAACGATGGGTTTTATCGGTATGTACAGCGCCTTCTGTGGCAAGAATATGAAAAGGCGCCAGTTTGATATCAGAAATATCATTGACGTTCCAGCAGTAGCGACGGTAAGCATTTACATATAAATTAGCCATTTGGGCACGCTGTGTAAATGCACTTAATTGGGCGCCAACGTCAACACCTCGCGCACTAGCTTTCTCTAACATTGCCACTGCATCACCAAGTCCGACGCGCGATGATACTCCAACCGCAGCATATTGATTTTGTAATAAAGCTTGGGCTTTAGCTGACCAAGGCATAAGTTCACAGTCAAGACATACCCAGTCAGTATTAAATGTTTCCCAAAAGTTACTTGTCGATAAAGCTTGATTGAGCTTAGTAATAAACTCAGCTTCTAAAACATTATTATCAAAAAACTTCCTGCCTGTACGAGTGTAGCAAATACCAATCCCTTCATTAACAATACCAAAACGCTTTCTCACAGCATCTTCATCACGGCAAACTATAACAACCGCGCGTGAACCCATATGTTTCTCTTCGCAAACTACCTCAGTAACACCTTGGTTTTGGTAATAAGCAAAAGCTTCTTGGGGATGTTCTAAATATCCAGGTAACTTTGAAGTCTCCACAGGTGACATTGTAGGAGGCAAATAAATTAGCCACTTAGGGTTAGCTGCAAACCGACTCATCACTTCAAGTGCAGCAATCGCATTTTCTTCCCGAATCGTTATATTATTTTGTAAGCGAACATTAATAATGCGTTTACCTAGTACATCATCAACATTCAACAGATCATCATTTTCCTGCTGTAGAGACGCGATATATCGCGTCTCCTCCACCAGTGGTTTAACAGGTTCGCAGTAAACCCTAGCAGCAGGTACGCTAACTAATTCCTTTTCGGGATAGCGTAAAACTGTTAACTTTCCACCGAACACACAACCTGTATCTATATCTATTGTATTATTCAACCATTCGGCTTCTGGTACTGGTGTATGCCCATAAACAACCATTGCATCACCGCGATACTCACCTGCCCAGTTAAAACGAACAGGTAAACCAAATTCATCAATTTCCCCTGTAGTTTCACCATACAATGCAAACTCACGCACGGCGCCTGACCCACGTCCTTGCATCTCGCGTTTCATTCCTGCATGTGCAACTACTAATTGTCCACCATCTAAAACATAGTGACTTACTAATGAGTCTATAAACTCGCGCAGTTCTTTAATAAATGGTTCGCGCGTGTCTTCGGGTAGTGCGTCAATTTCTGCTAAAGTTTGCTCTAACCCATGATTAACTCGAACGTTTTTACCTCGTAGTTTTCGCAGTAATTTATGTTCATGGTTCCCAGGTACACACATAGCTGTACCCGCTGTAACCATATTGCGAACTAGTTTCACTGTATCTAAAATACGGGCGCCTCTATCTACTAAGTCACCAAGAAATACTGCTTTGCGTCCTTCTGGGTGATAGTAGTATTCTCCTTTTTGATAACCTAATTTTTCTAGTAGAAGTTCTAGTTCGTCACAGCAACCGTGGATATCGCCGATAATATCAAATGGACCGCGTTCGTGTTTACGGTTGTTCCATAATGGTTGACGTTCTATTTCTATGTTATTTACATCTTCTAGGGAATTTAAAATATGAACGTAGCGAAATCCTTCTTTTTCTAGTCCGCGTAAGCTTCGACGCAGTGCTTGTGTATGTCGCTTGACTACATGGGCGCCAAATTGTCTATCTGGACGCTGTTGGTTACGTTCGTGACAAACTTGTTCGGGGAGGTTGAGTACTATGGCTACGGGTAATACGTGAAATTCCCTTGCCATTCTTATATATTCTTTGCGGTCTTCGGGCTGGACGTTGGTGGCATCTATTACTGTTAGTTTTCCTGCTGCTAATCGTTTGTTGGCGATGTAGTGCAATACGTCGAATGCGTCGTTTGATGCTTTTTGGTCGTTTTCGTCGTCGGATATTAGTCCTCGACAAAAGTCTGAGGAGATTATTTCGTACTGTTGGAAGTGTTTGCGCGCGAATGTTGATTTGCCGGAACCAGAGGCGCCGATGAGTACTATTAGTGAGAGTTCGGGGATTGTTATTTTCATATATATGTAAAGAGTAATGAACCACAAAGGCACAAAGGACACAAAGAAAGAGGGGAGAAGTTTCATAACTTTACTCAGCACTCAGCACTTTCTACTCAGCACTTAAAAACAGCCATTTGTGTCGGCGCCCCTACTTCTATGTCGTTATCTCCAATAGGTTGAAACTGAGCGGTGTAACCAAATCTTTGTGCAACTTGATTTGCCCAAGTTTGGAATTCTTCTCTTGTCCACTCGAAACGGTGGTCTTTATGTCGGAGTTTTCCAGCGGGTAATGTTTCAAATTTGACGTTATATTCAATATTTGGTGTCGTTACTATTACTGTTTTTGGATGGGTAAATTCAAAGACAACCCGTGATAGAGAACTTAAACGCGGTAAGTCTAAATGTTCGATAACTTCGATGAGTGTGACTGCATCATAACCTTTGAAACGTTTATCTTGATAAGTTAATGCGCTTTGGAAAAGCTGTATTTTGTCCCATTGGTTGCGCGCTAACCGCAGTTTTTCGATACGTTCTTTGGCAATTTCTAACGCGCGATACGATACATCAACACCTGTGATTTTGTCAAAAAAGGTATCTTTAATTAAATGTCTAAGCAAAGTTCCCTCTCCGCAACCTAAGTCTATTACAGTTTTGAGGTTGTTTTCTTTGAGGGTATCAACTACAGTCAACATTCGCTGTTTATTTAGCGAAAGTGGTTTTTCTACTGCTGCTTCTTCTTGTGCGTGTTCTTCTTCGCTGGTGTCTGGGTCGGGGTCTTCTACCACGAGTTGTGCTAAAGCTGCACGAGTTAAACGACCTTGACGTTTAAGGTAGCGACGAGTAATTTGCTCTTTTGCAGGGTGCGAACTTAACCAACCTTCTCCATGACGCAGAAGTTTCTCAACTTCATCCTCTCCTACCCAGTAATGCTTATCGTCATCAAGAACTGGAATAAGTACATAAAGATGACTAAGTAATTCTGATAAAGGCAAAGTGTGCTGTAACTCTACAGTGTAATATTTACTGGCGCCCCAATCTGGAAATTTCTCATCAAGCTGGTAGTTTTGTGCGCTAATTGTATAACCCAACGGTTCAAATAATTCGCGTAGAAACTCTTCACCCCCACGACAAGGTAAAACACTAATTTTCGCGGTTAAAGGTATTGGAGTTTGCACCAGTTCAGGACGGTCTTTACATCTACCACCAAGCGCAGTCCCGAAAACCTGCGACATCGCGACACTGAAAAACGATGAAGCTACATAAGGTCTATCATTAACATACTGTTCTTTGGTGGCGCCTTTTGAACGTACCAATTTCACAGGGTCAACATCCAACAGCAGCGCAGCAGTACAACGAGTATCGCTAGCTTCCGGGTAGAAAACATGAGCTTGTCCAAAAGAAAGCGAGAACGACTGACACTTGTCAGGATGCTTATGTAATAAATAACCCAGGTCTAAAGCTGGTGTATGTGTTGTTGTAATTGTTAGCAGCATGAACTTTCAAAACGGTTCATCGTAAAAGTGTTTTATGTTTATACAGTTATAACCCCACCCATTTCGGAAAAACACCCTAAAATTACTTATGGACTTCCAAAAATTTAATTCCCCCGGAATGTGGAATGGGCATCGCAAGCCCTGTCCAGATGTAGGGCGGGCAGGGATGCCCACCCCACAAGAAAATTTTAGATATTTTTTATTTGGAAGTAAGATTGTAGGGTGCGTGACAGCCATTACAAACATCACTGAAAACCAAAAATAAACTGCTGTCACGCACCATCCACAATATATAGCATTCCTAATTGCAAAGTGAAAAATGAAATCTCTATAACGAACCGCAAAGGCACAAAGGACACAAAGGAAGAAAGAGAAGATACATGTTTAAAATTTTACGAATGATTTAGAACTGCTATAGAAATGCCGTCACACACAATTGATGAGGTCAACAATGTCTCCTACTGAAGCATGGGAAGCTGTTATGAACCAAATTCGCAGTGAAGACCCCACACAACAAGCCGCGCGTCAACAGGCTCTTACCGACCTGTTACAATCATGGGAGGAAGAAGGAGACGAGCAAGAACATGCATGAAACTTGGGAATATTTAAAGCAAGCTTTGAATAAAGATAGACTTATCTTACGTCCTCTGTTTCCATGAGTCGTTTTAATATTTGACCAACAACTCCATAACGTTCGCCTGTCAACCCATAGAGTTCATGCTCAACATCCTCTAACCAACCAAGTTTACTTGTCCATTTACCGCTAGATAGTTGTCTAGCGGCATGAGTAGGTATACCTTTGGTATCTACGTATATTGCTATTTTTTGATATCCAATTTCTAATAGTTCGTTATCACAAGGCTGATATCCCAAGGTTTGATAGGCTTGAATATATGCATCTAAAGTTTCTTCATTAGGGACTCCATCAGGCCAGTAAAACTCTTCTCCTGGTATTGGTTGCCACCAACGTTCAACGTCTTCCGCAGCCCATGCAAAACAATTGTATTCTTGTGATTTTGGGCTAGTTACTTGATAATTCGTATAAGCTAAATTTGGCCACTTAGCCTCAAGCTCTGGTCGTCTATACATTTAGATTAAATTACGTAACCTTGATTTTTACCCCATTCCAACCAAGCTTCAGCCATCTGTTTTATTTTTCCTCGCTGTTCAGGCTTAATCGGGTTTTCACCTGTAATTTGAGATAATGCTGATAACCAGTAAAGAGGGTTATTTTTTAATTCTTTCAACAATAATGGTACTATTTTATTCCCCATGCTGATAATTTCTTGGTAAGCGGGATGCTGAGACATTTGAGTGGTAGAAGACATTCCTTCCACCTCACTTTCCCATTGAGAAGCAAGAGTGTAAAATTTTTTCGCGACTTCGGAGGAATCTTCAACATTTTGATTCAGAGCATATTTGCTAGAATTGAGTAAATCTCTAATACCCAATAAAATTAAATCTTCCATTGACATATTACGGCTAGCAGCAATTTCTTGTAGTTGCTGCAAATCTTTATCTGGAATTGTGATGTTTATACCGCTCATACAAAATACACTACTTTCATACACGATTAATGCATTTATACCATAATCATATCAATCGGCGCCGTAACGAAAAATCAAACTCTTGTTACGCATCATATATTTGTAAAATAATATTAAGATAATGTTCTTGCACTTGTCATTGGTGCGTAACAGCAGCTTATTTACTCGTTTGAGGTGTGGTTTGTAATTGCTGTTACGCACCCTACGTGAGAATGGCACAGTCTATGTCATTAATTCTGGGGAGTTGGCGCCAATCTCAAACTCAAGAATCTCTCTTCTCTGTGTTCTCTGCGCCTCTGTGGTAAATATATATACTTACAAAACTAATGACATGAACCACTAGACGCGCTACTACGACCAAGTTTTTTAGCTTAAGTAAGTGACATTCCACCCTACGTGAATAATACTTTTATACTTAAAAGCATTCCTGGCAAATAAAATTTACACAACGTGCGTAAAAAAGCTATCTTCTGTCAGTAAGCTTACTGTAGGGATATTTTGAGGTGTCTGACATGAAGGTGCTGAAGCTGTCGAGAAGTATATTTTATCAATCTCTTAGCTGTGCTGGCTGCTCAAAAACTAAGCATTGGAAACATTTTTTAAAGATTAATACGTATAAATACCTTCATAATACGTTAATTTCATAACGATTATCAGGCGCCTATCTCGTGACGCAGCTTGTGTTTAGGTTGGATTTTACAGTGTGTGGCTAATTCCTGTAATAAGTGTAAACCAATGAAAAGCAATCGATTATCACAAATTAATAATTTTGTACTGTGTGTTGTATTAACAGCGCTAGGTGTGACTGTGGGTGAGCAGTTACTTGCAAATTATCGATGGAAATCACATTTTGGCAAGGTGCTAGCACAATCATCACAAGAGCAAATAGCGAAGCAAATTTATCAGAAAGCTAGTCCTGCGGTTGTGACGGTAAAGACGGAGGAGAGTACAGGGAGTGGTTTTGTAGTTAGTAAAGATGGGTACATTCTTACTAACACCCATGTAATCAAACCACCACCACGATATGAAAGACCTGAAAATTACAATCCTCGTAATTTCCCTAATGTGGTGACAGTAGAGTTTCCCGATGGTAAACAATTTAGTGCAGATGTGATGGGGTTTGGCAAAGATGGATTAGATTTGGCTATCTTAAAAATTCATGGACAGAAAAACTTGCCGACGCTGAGTTTAGCTTCTAGTTCTGTACAAAGGGGTGAGCGCGTTTTTGCTCTTGGCTCTCCGCTTGGGGGAGAATATAAAGACACGTTTACTCAAGGGGATGTTACCAACATTAATTCTAGAGACGGGCAAATACAACATTCTGCTGTAGTTTTACCTGGTAACTCTGGGGGACCTTTGCTCAATTCTCAAGCACAGGTAATTGGTGTAAATACATCAGGAGTTGGGGAGTTAAACGTTGGAATGAATTTTGCAATCCCTGCTTCTAAGGTACAGTCTTTCATTACAGCAGCCAAAAAGGGGGATGTTTCTCCTGTCTCAACTCTAGTTAAGCCTGAGAAACAACCTGAATTTCACACAATTTCACTCAACGGTCAAGTCATTAGCGCTAGTTTAACGAAAGATGACTATGTGCGAAATGATAATGGTTATATAAAACTGTACCAATTTAAAGGTAAAGCAGGTCAAAAGGTTGTTATTGAGATGACGAGTCAGAAGCTTAACCCGTTTTTAACTTTGTACAAAGTAGCTGACCAAGATAACAGTAGTAAACAAATAGCTGAAAACGACGATAGGGGAGCAGGTGACTTTAATGCTCAAATCAACACAACCTTACCAGAAAATGGGGATTACATCATAGAAGCGCGCGCTTCAGATGCGGGACAGACAGGTAATTTTAGTTTACGTGTATCTGCCCAACCTTGAGTAACAAGTATTTCACTTTTTAATTACTAATTACCACCACTAATTTTACCACTATAAACTTATGCAACGTCAATTATTTATCTTAGGACTTGCAGCTTTAACTTCCGCTACGTACTTTGCTGTCAGTCTGACTGCCGTAAGCCAAAATACTCCTGCATCTGTGTCAAACAAAGTTACTTTCTTTTGCCGAGAAGGGTTAGACAAAGCAAGTGGAAAAAACATTCCATTTACAGTTGCTTGGGTTCCAGAGAGAAAGAAACATGTAAGATTTATCGCTTGGAAATCAGAGTTTTTTGAAAAAGCTGGCTGGACTCCCCAAGAACGCTGTCAAAAAGTAACGGAAAGATTCAATAAAATGTATGATACTGGTCGTTTAAAATATTTTGGTTCAGGCGCCAATAACGGCTATCCAATTATTTGTGGACTTTTTAACAAAGATGATGCTTGTAATACTGAAAATCAACTATTTACAGTAAAGTCCGGTAGCCAAATTAAGGTAGTTTTAGAACAACTTATAGATATAGCAGAAGGTAAAGCAAGTAATGTTCTTTATCAAAGTTCAGGTCAGCAAATTCGTGTTTCAGTCCAAGATATTTTGAATAATGCCACTGTAGCTGATTAAGGATTTTGATCCCCCCAACCCCCCTTAATAAGGGGGGCTAAGAGGATTTTCTTAAAGTTTACCTTAATAAGGGGAGCTATAGGGGTTCTTAAAGTCCCCTTAATAAGGGGAGCTACAGGGGGTTCTTAAAGTCCCCCTTCCACGCGGGGGATCAATTTTAAGTTAATCTCAAAACAATCATCATAAAATCATGAACAAAAACCTGATCATCATACCCACATTACTACTTCTACAGCTACCCGCCGGAGCAATCAAAATATCCTTCAACAGCAAGGCGACCATTACCCATTGCCTAGACAACATCAAACCTGAAAACGGAGAAAATGCAGAATATTCTCAAGCACAATTACAAACACTTGCCAGCCAAATCACTGTAAAAGTAACAGGAGATAACAACGGAGGTTCAGGAACTTTATTAGCTAAGAACGGTAACACTTACCTCGTCCTCACCAACTCTCATGTAGTCAAAGGAGCAAACTCCATTACTCTACAAACAAGTGACGGCAAAACTTATCCTGCAAAAATTGAACCCCAAGCTAACTTTAATAAATACGACTTAACATTATTAAAATTTGAGACAAACCAAAATTATTGCGTTACACAAGTTGAAGATTCCCCACCTTCGGTAGATAGGTCAGTTATTGCCGCTGGTTTTTCTAGCGAACAAGGTAAAATAGTATATCGCGCGGGTAAAATTGAACAAATAACTGATTCCTTGCTTAAAGAAGGATACCAAATAGGTTATACAAGCGACATCGAACAGGGAATGAGTGGTGGCGCCATTATCAATCCTCAAGGACGTGTTATCGGTATTAACGGCAAAACTGCCTACCCAATTTTAAACACAGGTTATGAATATCAAAACGGCAGGCGCCCAAGCGACGAAGAAATTGAGCGAATGCGAAAACTAAGCTGGGGAATTCCAATTTTAACAGTCTTAGCACAAGTACAGCCAAACACCCTCACCGCATATAATTTACCTTATCCAAAAATTGCCTCCACTGCACCAGATATACAATATACAGGATGGTTAGGAGATTTAGAGAAAAAAGCAAAACAATTTACAGTAAGAATCGAGAGTTCAAGCGGCGCCAACGGTTCGGGAGTTATTATAGCCAAACAAGGAAATACTTACACAGTATTAACAGCAGCGCACGTTGTTTGTGAAAGAAATGCAGGAGACGACGCAACCAAGCCATGTCCAAACTATAATTACTTAGTTCGCGACTTAAATGGCAAACAGTATCCTATAGAGTCAGGCGCCATTAAAATAAGAGAAGGTGTTGATTTAGCAGTAGTTAAATTTAGCAGTGATCAAAACTACTCAGTCGCGACTCTCGCAGATTACAATCCTAATAATTTTAGCTACATGTTCACTGCTGGGTATCCAAAACTAGGAAGTAATTCACCCTGGCGATTTACAGTCGGGCGAATTTTTGAGAAAGAACAGGGATTATTGCAGTCTAGACTGTCTGATTTTGAAACTACCAGTTCTGGCTCCTTACAAAGTGCAAGTTCTTTAACTGGTGGGTACGAATTAGTTTATACAAGTATTACTTATGGTGGAATGAGCGGTGGTCCTGTGTTAGACTCGCTGGGTCAAGTCATTGGTATTCATGGACGTGCAGAAGGAGAAGTGATTGATAAAAAAGCAGGTGATGGCAGTAGTGAGGGTCAAGTACAAATCGGATATAGTTTAGGCATACCTACCAGTACATTTCTTGGATTGAAGAAAGAATTTGGTGTCAACCTGCTTTCAATAGAGAATACACCAGCACCTCCATTAAATGCACAACAAGAAAAGTCGATTGTTGATGCGGTATTATCAGCAGATATTCCAAAAGTTAATGCAACTGCGACTCAATTGTTAGAAAGAGGAAATCAACTATGGCGCCTGCGTCGTTTCAATGAAGCAGTTCAAGCCTTTGATGAAGCGAGTAAACGTACACAAGATATAGCATACTTAGCATATTATGGTAAAGGTTTAGCATTATTTGGGCAAGGAAAATATCAATCAGCTGCAATAGCACTCTTAGAAGCGGTAAAGCTGAAACCAGATTACATTGCTGCTTTGCAAACACAAAGCGAAGTGTATCGATATTTAAAGCAATATGATCAGGCATTAGTCGCGATAAATAAAGCAATTCAACACCAACCTAAAAATCCAAACTTGTATAATGAGAAAACCGGAGTACTACAAAATTTCAAGCGGTATTTCGAAGCAGAAATAGCAATAACATCAGCGATTAAATTAAGTCTTCGTTCTGCGTTTTACTTGAATCGGGGAGCTGTTTACGCAGACCAGAAAAAATCGGATTTAGCGATTGCTGATTACACCAAAGCGATTCAAATTAATCCTCAAGACGCTCAAGCTTACTCGAATCGGGGAGTTGTTTACGCATCCGAGAAAAAATCGGATTTAGCGATTGCTGATTACACCAAAGCGATTCAAATTAATCCTCAGTTTGCTAATGCTTACTACAATCGGGGAATTGTTTACGCATCCGAGAAAAAATCGGATTTAGCGATTGCTGATTACACCAAAGCGATTCAAATTAATCCTCAAGACGCTCAAGCTTACTACAATCGGGGAAATAGGTACGCAGACCAGAAAAAATCGGATTTAGCGATTGCTGATTACACCAAAGCGATTCAAATTAATCCTCAGTTTGCTAATGCTTACTACAATCGGGGAATTGTTTACGTAGACCAGAAAAAATCGGATTTAGCGATTGCTGATTACACAAAAGCGATTCAAATTAATCCTCAGTTTGCTAAGGCTTACTACAATCGGGGAATTGTTTACGTAGACCAGAAAAAATCGGATTTAGCGATTGCTGATTTCATCAAAGCGATTCAAATTAATCCTCAGTTTGCTAAGGCTTACTACAGTCGGGGAAATGTTTACGCAGACCAGAAAAAATCGGATTTAGCGATTGCTGATTTCACCAAAGCGATTCAAATTAATCCTCAGTATGCTGAAGCTTACGGGAATAGAGGATTAGCTTACAATCAGATGGGAGACAAGCAAAGCGCTAGAAAAGATTTGCAAAAAGCTGCACAGCTTTTCCAAGAGCAAAATAAGAATGCTGACTATGAAAAAGCAATGAATATATTAAAAAATATATAAAATCATCATTTTATAATTATTTACGAAAGCTGCCTAGGATTATATGCGTGCTTATAGTCCTGATAATTTGGCGCATAAAGCTTACCCTGCAATGCTTCTTACCACCAGTATTAACGATAGCCAAGTTGGATATTGGGAACCAACAAAATACACCGCTAAATTGCGTATCTTAAAAACAAACAATAATCCGTTGTTACTAAAAATTAACCTAGAAGCAGGTCATCAAGGCGCCAGTGGTCGTTACGAGGAACTTAAAGACATTGCGTTTGAACAAGCTTGGATGCTCTCACAAGTTGGATTTTAATTACCTCCCAACTTGCACGTAATAAAATCTGGGGTAGAGATGCGATTCATCGCGTCTCTACATTATAGGTTGTGTTGAACGCGCGGTTTATAAATTGTCGTAATGACTCAGATGCGGGACTGGACTTCTTCTGTGGACAATGAGAGCGCGGATGCTATTTGTTCAATAGTTAACCCTAACCCAAGTAGTCGGGGGATTGCATCTTGTTGTGCTTTTTCTGCTATTTCAGCGCGTGTACGTTCGGTTTCGGCGCGTGTACGTTCGGTTTCGGCGCGTGTACGTTCAGTTTCGGCGCGTGTACGTTCAGCTTCGGCGCGTGTACGTTCAGCTTCGGCGCGCTCACGTTCAACTTCGGCACGCTCACTACCAATCAGTAGCATATTACCAGAGGTATCCCACCAACGTAACCAAAGTTGGGTTTGATTTTGATAAGCTCCTGACCATAAACCTAATTCTACTCCCAATGGTTCAATTAGATAACGACCTTGTGCGTTTGGTTGCATTTTACGATAAAAACCGCGAACCAATTCGTAAACTTCTAGTTGACCTGTTGTAATTTCGTATATACCATAATAAGCTATATGAATAATACGTTCGTAAACCCAAAACTTGCCTGGTTTAACTTTCTCTCCTTCCTCTGTACGAGATAAAGGAGTTGTATCTCTTTCTTCTGAACCATCACCACTAGCAAACTCTAACGCTATTAAAGGTGCAATATATTCACGTCGAAGCACATAGGAGCGTCGAATTTCTCCATTTATAGTTGGGGGCACGTTGCCAACATAAAACCAGTCAGGCGCCTCTGCACCTTTTTCTGGGGGGTCAGTTTCTCTCCAATAAATTCCACAATCTTGCCCGATAGCATATTGACCATCAGGATGAATTTTTTCTAAAACAGACCCGATTGAGTCTGTTAAAATGATACTTTGGGGATGCTCCTGAAAATTCTTCACAAAGGTTCCGTCAGAGTCTGGTAGTTGAGTATGGTCTGGGAAAGGAGAGGGTAGTACCGCACGTTCAATACTTGTAGTCATAGTGTTTTTCTCCGGTTTTCCATTTATTTAATATAACAATTAGAGTTATTTTAAACCATTAGACCGTATAATTTTTGCAGCAGCGATTTTAGCAGTTCTACAGCCACCTTCTATATATCCCTGAAAATTTTGAGAACAGAGTGTATCTGCAAAAAATAAATTACCAAGTGACATCATGATTGAGGAATTAATAAACCAAATTTCTCAAATACGATTACATTTAATTCTCGGCGCCACCTCTTCAAGTAAACAACAGGAAGAAAACCATGATTGGGAAGGTTAAGAAAGGTAAACATTTCGCTGGGTTAAGCAAATATATTTTGGAAAAAGAAGAAGCGCAACTTCTTTGTACTAACCTTGCTGGAGAAACTCCACAAGATTTCTAATGTGGCGCCACTCTGTGCGGAATATGGTTTAAAAGCACTCCTGGCAAATAAAATTTACACAACGTGCATAAAAAAGCTATCTTCTGTCAGTAAACTTACTGTAGGGATATTTTGAGGTGTCTGACATGAAGGTGCTGAAGCTGTCGAGAAGTATATTTTATCAATCTCTTAGCTGTGCTGGCTGCTCAAAAACTAAGCATTGGAAACATTTTTTAAAGATTAATACGTATAAATACCTTCATGATACGTTAACTTAATAACGATTAACAGGCGCCTATCTCGTGACGCAGCTTGTGTTTGGGTTGAATTTGACGGTGTATGGCTAATTCCCGTAATAAGTGTAAACCAATGAAAAGCAATCGATTATTACAAATTAATAATTTTGTACTGTGTGTTGTATTAACTGCGCTAGGTGTGACTGTGGGTGAGCAGTTACTTGCAAATTATGGATGGAAACCCAGACAGGTAATTTTAGTTTGCGCGCGTCTGCTACTCCTTAAGTAACAAGTATTTCAGTTTTTAATTACTACACCACTATAAAGTTATGCAACGTAATTTATTTATTTTAGGACTTGCAGCTTTAACTTCTACTGCGTGCTTTGCTGTCAGTCTGACTGCCGTAAGCCAAAATACTCCTGCTTCTGTGTCAAACAAAGTTACTTTCTTTTGCCAAAAAGGGTTAGACAAAGCAAGTGGAAAAAACATTCCATTTACAGTTGCTTGGGTTCCAGAGAGAAATAGACATGTAAGAATTATCGGTTGGAAATCTGAGTTTTTTGAAAAAGCTGGCTGGACTCCCCAAGAACGTTGTGAAAAAGTCACAGAAAGATTCAATAAAATATATGATGCTGGTCGTTTAAATTATTTTGGCTCAGGCACCAATAACGGCTATCCAATTATTTGTGGGCTTCTTAACAAAGATGATGCTTGTAATCCTGAAAATCAGTTATTTACAGTAAAGTCTGGTAGCCAAATTAAGGTAGTTTTAGAACAACTCTTAGAGATAGCAGAAGGTAAAGCAAGTAATGTTATTTATCAAAATTCAGGTCAGCAAATTCGTGTTTCAGTCAAAGATATTTTGAATAATGCCACTGTAGCTGATTAAGGGGAACCTAACCCCCCGACCCCCTTTCCTTTTAGGGAAGGGGGAGAATATGGGAGCATCCCAATTTGGAAGAAACATGTCATGCTGAGGAACGTAAACGGAGTTTTCCCGCAGGGTAGCATCTTAAAAAACTCGAATATAACGAAGATTCTAGCCTGCGGCAAATGCTCCGCATTACGCTACGCTCAGAATGAGAATTTATATTTTGGCAAAATTGGGATGCTCCGAGAATATTGACTCCCTCCTTTACAAGGGAGGGGTTGGGGGAGAGGTTTCAAAAAGCTTTGAAAACTCAGCAAAATTAACAAAACAATCATCATAAAATCATGAACAAAAACCTGCTCATCATACCCACATTACTACTTCTACAACTACCTGTCTCCGCAATCAAAATATCCTCCAACAGCAAGGCGCCCATTACCCATTGCCTAGATAACATCAAACCAGAAAACGGAGAAAATGCAGAATATTCTCAAGCACAATTACAAACGCTTGCTAACCAAATCACTGTAAAAGTAACAGGTGACAACAACGGAGGTTCGGGAACTTTATTAGCTAAAAATGGTAACACTTACCTCGTCCTTACAAACTCTCATGTAGTCAAGGGAGCAAACTCCATAACCCTACAAACAAGTGACGGCAAAACTTATCCGGCAACAATTGAACCCCAAGCTAACTTTAATAAATACGACTTAACATTATTAAAATTTGAAACAAACCAAAATTATTGCGTTACACAAATTGAAGATTCCCTTCCTTCTCTAAATAAGTCAGTTATTGCCGCTGGTTTTTCTAGCGAGCAAGGTAAAATAGTATATCGCGCGGGTAAAATTGAACAGATAACTGATTCCTTGCTTAAAGAAGGATACCAAATAGGTTACACCAGCGACATCGAACAGGGAATGAGTGGTGGCGCCATTATCAACCCTCAAGGACGCATTATCGGTATTAACGGCAAAACTGCCTATCCAATTTTAAACACAGGTTATGAATATCAAAACGGCAGGCGCCCAAGCGACGAAGAAATTCAGCGAATGCGAAAACTAAGCTGGGGAATTCCAATTTTAACGGTCTTAGCACAAGTACAGCCAAACACTCTCACCGCATATAATTTACCTTACCCAAAAATTGCCTCCACTACACCAGATATACAATATGCAGGATGGTTGGGAGATTTAGAGAAAAAAGCAAAACAATTTACAGTTAGAATCGATAGTTCAAGCACAGCCAACGGTTCGGGAGTTATTATCGCAAAGGAAGGAAATACTTATACAGTATTAACAGCAGCACACGTTGTCTGTGAAAGAGAAGATGCAACAAAGCCGTGTGATAAAAATAACTATACAATTTTAGCTCCGGATGAGAAACAATATTCTATAGACTCAAATACGATTAAATCAAACGTAGGTGTTGATTTAGCTGTAGTTAAATTTAGCAGTGTTCAAAACTACTCAGTAGCGACTCTGGCAGATTACAATCCTAATAATTTTAGCTACATGTTCACTGCTGGATATCCAAAACTAGGAAGTAATACACCCTGGCGATTTACAGTCGGGCGGATTTTTGATAAGGAACAGGGATTATTCCAAACTAAAGAATCTGACTTTGAAACTAACAATTCTGGCTCCTTACAAAGTGCAAGTTCTTTAACTGGTGGGTACGAATTAGTTTATACAAGTATTACTTATGGTGGAATGAGCGGTGGTCCTGTGTTAGACTCGCTGGGTCAAGTCATTGGTATTCATGGACGTGCAGAAGGAGAAGTGATTGATAAAAAAGCAGGTGATGGCAGTAGTGAGGGTCAAGTACAAATCGGATATAGTTTAGGCATACCTACCAGTACATTTATTAGATTGAAGAAAGAATTTGGTGTCAACCTGCTTTCAGCAGAAAATACACCAGCACTTGCATTAAAAGCACAACAAGAAAAGTCTATCGTTGATACAGTATTATCAGCAGATATTCCAAAAGTTAATGCAACCGCGACTCAATTGTTAGAAAGAGGAAATCAACTATGGCGCCTTAGTCGTTATGATGAAGCAGTTCAAGCTTTTGATGAAGCGATTAAACGTACACAAGATGTAGCATACTTAGCATATTATGGTAAAGGTTTAGCATTAGGTGAGCAAGGAAAAGTTCAAGAAGCTGCAATAGCATTATTAGAAGCGGTAAAGCTGAAACCAGATTACACTGCTGCTTTGCAACTACAAAGCGGAGTGTATCGATATTTAAAGCAATATGAACAGGCATTAGTCGCGATAAATAAAGCAATTCAACACCAACCTAAAAATCCAAACTTGTATAATGAGAAATGGTTAGTACTACGAAATTTAAAGCGGTATTCCGAAGCAGAAATAGCAATAACATCAGCGATTAAATTAAGTCCTCGTTCTGCGTTTTACTCCAATCTGGGAATTGTTTACGCAGACCAAAAGCGATTCAAATTAATCCTCAGTATGCTCCAGCTTACTACAATCGGGGAATTGTTTACATAGACCAGAAAAAATCGGATTTAGCGATTGCTGATTTCACCAAAGCGATTCAAATTAATCCTGAGTATGCTAAAGCTTACTCCAATCGGGGAGTTGTTTACGCAGACCAGAAAAAATCGGACTTAGCGATTGCTGATCACACCAAAGCGATTCAAATTAATCCTCAGTTAGCTGAAGCTTACTCCAATCGGGGAATTGTTTACGCAGACCAGAAAAAATCGGATTTAGCGATTGCTGATTTCACCAAAGCGATTCAAATTAATCCTGAGTTTGCTCTAGCTTACTACAATCGGGGAAGACGTTACGCAGACCAGAAAAAATCGGATTTAGCGATTGCTGATTACACCAAAGCGATTCAAATTAATCCTCAGTATGCTCCAGCTTACTACAATCGGGGAATTGTTTACATAGACCAGAAAAAATCGGATTTAGCGATTGCTGATTTCACCAAAGCGATTCAAATTAATCCTGAGTATGCTAAAGCTTACTCCAATCGGGGACTTGTTTACACAGACCAGAAAAAATCGGATTTAGCGATTGCTGATTACACCAAAGCGATTCAAATTAATCCTCACGATGCTACTGCTTACTACAATCGGGGAAATCGTTACGCAAACCAGAAAAAATCGGATTTAGCGATTGCTGATTACACCAAAGCGATTCAAATTAATCCTCAAGACGCTACTGTTTACTACAATCGGGGACTTGTTTACGCAGACCAGAAAAAATCGGACTTAGCGATTGCTGATTACACCAAAGCGATTCAAATTAATCCTCAGTATGCTAAAGCTTACTACAATCGGGGAGTTGTTTACGCAGACCAGAAAAAGTTGGACTTAGCGATTGCTGATTACACCGAAGCAATTCAAATTAATCCTCAGTATGCTACTGCTTACTACAATCGGGGAAATAGTTACACAGACCAGAAAAAATCGGACTTAGCGATTGCTGATTACACCAAAGCGATTCAAATTAATCCTCAGTATGCTACTGCTTACTCCAATCGGGGAAATCATTACGCAGTTCAGAAAAAATCGGATTTAGCGATTGCTGATTACACCAAAGCGATTCAAATTAATCCTCAGTATGCTAATGCTTACCTCAATAGAGGATTAGTTTACAATGAGATGAGAGACAAGCAAAGCGCTAGAAAAGATTTGCAAAAAGCTGCACAGCTTTTCCAAGAGCAAAATAAGAATGCTGACTATGAAAAAGTAATGAATCTGTTAAAAAATATATAGAATCATTATTTGAAAATTATTTACGAATAAAATATTTCCGTAATTAACTGCAAAAGCTTACACTTGAACGATGATTATGTCAAATGTGTAAGCTTTTTTGATTTTGAGTGCGTCCGCTTGCGCGCGTAACAAAAATATATCTAGTATTTCACACCATTAATTCTAAAAAGACGGCGCCAATTTTTACCTCTGTCTTATTCCTCTCTGTACAGACGCGATTAATCCCTACGGGAAAACCGGAGGTTTACGCGTCTCTACTGCGTCTGAAGTGGTAATTATCTTGACTATTTATTTTTCCCTTCAAGTGCATTAATAATTTGCTGTACTTCTTTAACTCTGGGGCTTTTTTTCTCTTGGAAAATTTGGGCTGCTAGTTTATACAACCGCAGAAAATGAAGATGTTTAAAACTTTCGTTTCTTCAAAGGCAAATATACAAATCATCAAGCTCAAAAAACATCTACAAGTACGAGATAAGACAGGGAATCTAAGAGGATGTTTGAAAAGTTATCAAGGGTAAGATTTTATGCCAATCGCCTTACCATAATGCGAATCATAGCGATGTATACAAATGTCTCTGCGGTCTCACGGAGTAACTCGTAGTCTTTGTTCAACCTCCGACACCAAGGCGCGCCAGCCCAACGTTCGTTCAACAACCCAACAGATTTTTTTACTTGGATAAACCAGTGTAAGGGTTTTAATTGGAGAAGCTGTTAGCAAATACTTTCTCCTTTTTTTTGATTACTGATGGAAACTACTGTCCATCTATCCTATCCAAAATACGCCGAATGTCCGCTCGGATGTCCCGAATCTCTGCAACCAGCACCAGAAAATTTTCTTGATGCTCGTTTACAATTTGTAACATTAGCTCGGCTAAGTACCTCGTTCCTGTACCAAAAACTCTAAAATTGCTCCCATTCGGTCTAGGGTGGTGTTAGTAGTACGTTGTGACTCAGTTAGCTGACGCTGGGATTCAGTTAACTGGGTAATGTCGGCGCGTTGCCTAAGAAGCTCCTGTCCAATAGCTTCAAAGTTTCGTTGATGAACCTCACTGGTAGTTACTAGCACTTCGGCAGTTGCTCTCAAATCAGCCACAGAAATCCTTAAATCGGCTACGGTAGCTTGTAGGGATTGAACTGTGTTATTTAAAATTTCCAAATCTGTACGTAATTCCGCGTTAACTAGTACCTGATTTTCAAGTGCAGCTTCAACACGGGCTAGACGGTCGTCTGGGGCTGGGCTGGGAGATTGTGTCATTTGCTGTTGTCCTCAATATATAAATAGTTGAAATTTTATTTTTTTTGGTTAGTTATTTTTTTAGCACAGTAAGCGAAAAATCTTTATCTCAGTGTTGGCGAACAATGCTTTCAAGAATAAAAGCAGCAAGGTTACTTACTGGGCGCCCTTCAGAATCCGCTCACTCACTTAACTTGTCGTAAGCTCCTTCCGGTATATATACAGGTGCCGTAGTTGTAATGGATAATGTACCGTCCTAACCTTAGCAGTTGTGAAGATGCGGCTCTGGCATGGGAACTACCATTCTACCGTAACCATGAGGGCTTATTTGTAAAACCTAAATTTCCCGATGCTGGTATCATCCACATGAGTAAGCATCGACAACGCCGCGATCGCACCCCGAACCTGATCCGGTTCCACCTCTCCTCCTGGCTTTTTTGGCGTTGGCTTGGGGCAAAGCCGCACTGGGGGCAGTTGAAGTAATCGCTCATGCCGCCCCCATGCTAAAATTATCGCTTTGAACAAAATCTAGGAGAGGGGGAAATATTTTGGACTTATCAGTAGAAACAAGCACAAATACTACACTGCTTGCCCGTGACTCCCGAATGTAGCTGTAAAGGAGTGCAAATGCTTTTGTCGTTAAACAGTGAGCGTTTCTGAGCAAAACTACAACTTTTCTGTTTTCAGTTTCTGCTAAGTATGCTTGTATCTGATTTATGAGTCTTTCAACATCCTTAGCTTCGTAAGTGTTAGTGGCGTCAAAATCTATTGCTTGGTCACATAGAAAAGATGTCATTGTTCTTCCTCTATTTCGTTATCTTCAACTTTTTCAAAAGTTCCGTCAGCACACCGCCGCCAGCCATCTATAATCACATCATCTTCGGGATTACGTGGCTTTGAAGGATCTCGCCAGTCATAATCAATAAGTTCAGCAGGTGGTTTTGGTTTTTTACGGGGTTTTTTGTCTTTGTCCGGCTTGTTTTCTCCTGTCATGCTGTGACTTCCAGTACGGTTTCTAAACGGTCAAAGCGATCTAGTTGGTTCGTGGTCATGCTACTCCATCCTTAGATTTATAAGATTTTTGATAAATTTTGTGCTTAATCTTTTAAGCTACACTCTGATGATCGTTTGATCTTTGTGAAAGCGGAACCCATTCAATAATCTCGTTTGGCTGTATCTCGTAGCAATCACAAATCTTTGTAATTACAGAGGAGTTTGGTAATTGCCAAGGATTGCTATATAAGTCGTAGGCAGTTCTTTGGGCAATACCTGTGTCTTTACGAAATTTGTAAACAGATATACCCCGCTTATCGACAAACTCCTTAATCTTGTTTTTCACTGGCATTACTTGAACTCTTCGACTTTATGGTATCACTAAGTTAGTAGTATTAGCTAAGTAGTATTAATGATAGCAAAATACCTCACCTATAAGTATTTAGTATTGCTATGACGTTGATAATAATACTAGCTAGTTAATAGTATTGAAATTGTGAGCATCAAACACTGCTCACAGACGGCAAGTTTGTACAATCGTCAACAAATTGGCAGTAATATACCGTCAGCGCAACCTTGTAGAGCGCATGATTAATCGACTTAAACAGTTTCGCCGCATCGCAACCCGATATGAGAAACTGGCTGCAAATTAGACAGCAATGATTACAATTGCCTCAATTTTACTATGGTTGTAGTTAGAAAACACCCCCTAGAGGGTCGTCTGGGGCTGGGCTGGGAGATTGTGTCATTTGCTATTGTCCTCAATATATAAATAGTTGAAATTTTATTTTTTTTAGTTGGTTATTTTTTTAGCACAGTAAGGGAAAAATCTTTATCTTAGTGTTGGCGAACAATGCTTCCAAGAATAAAAGCAGCAAGGTTACTTACTGGGCGCCCTTCAGAATCTGCCCACTCACTTAACTTGTCGTAAGCTCCTTCCGGTATATATACATTAATGGATGAAATGGTGTCAAGAAATTGTGAATGCACCCCACTAATCGTAGTTGCACTCGCGCACTGTCAATCAGGCGGGTTTTTTTAGCAGTAATTGTGAACTTTTGTAAAGAATTAGCGGGTTTTGCGTAAAACTTGCACTTCTAAAGCCAAAAAGTTTTTAGTAGTCGATACTAATGTCATAGAGATTATGCCTCATGAAGCGTTTAATATTTTTAGCAGTTTTGTTTTTAGTAACACTTTTCGGCACAATTGCTGCTATGTCAGTGGCAACTGCCCAAAATACATTTGATGTTCTCATTCAGGCTGGTAACAAAGGACGCACATCAGATAACACAGGCGCAACAAAACCTCTTGGTAACGAAATCGATTGGACTCCAATTGTAGCTGACGAGGCTACCCGTATTCTTAGAGAGGCAGGAGTCTTGGTTGCTCGAGTTAACGCCACTGAAATTGACCCATCGTGTTTGTATTAAGGATAGGTCTAATGAAGACAACAAGTTGGAAGCTTTTTACTACTCTGTTTACCGCTACGTTTATTGCCGTATTGCTGATATCCGGGACACTAATTGAGCAAGCATTTCCTCAAGCTACCGTCAATTACAATGAACTAGTTCCAATACCCCCTCTAAGCGAAATCAACCAAGGGCTAACATCTCCGAATGATGAATATATGACAAGTGTCCTTGGCTTGCCAAGTACAGACGCACCAACAGAAGAATGCTCCAACGCCAATGTTAAACCCGATTTCAACGTTACAGAAAATGTAGGACCACTTAAGGCAACCGGATATAAGTTTGCAATTGAAGCACTTAAGAGAATTTTTGCAAAAGTCCAACAAGACATTCCAGACCTTTATTCTCAGTTAGACACCGCAGGGATGCTTTGCTTTAGGAACATTAAAGGCAGCTCAAGTTTATCTAACCATTCTTGGGGAACTGCCATTGACATAACAATTAACGGCGTGGCAGGTAAGTACGGTTCGGATGTTACTACTACTCAACTGGGTCAAAAGATGTTGTATCCCTATTTTCACGATGAGAAATTCTACTGGGGAGCTGGGTTTTCGACAAATAAAGACCCTATGCACTTTGAGGCTTCCAAAGAACTGATTGCAGAGTGGACTTCCCAACCACCAACACCAGCACCAACACCAACACCAGCACCAACACCAACACCAGCACCAACACCAACACCACCAACACCAATACCACCAACACCTACGTCCTCAAATTTATACCAGCTACACGATAACGGTTGGATTTGGCAATATACGGGAACGCCATGTAATGGTGACTCCTGCACTAGTTGGCAGCCACTAGATAAGAACCCGAAGACTAAAGCTATTGTTGCTGCTGGCGATAAATTCTACCAGCTACACGATGACCGTTCGATTTGGCAATATATCGGACCGCCATGTAGTGGTGACTCCTGCCCTGGTTGGCAGCCACTAGATAAGAACCCGAAGACTAAAGCTATTGCTGCTGCTGGCGATAAATTATACCAGCTACACAATGACGGTTGGATTTGGGAATATATCGGAACGCCATGTAGTGGTGACTCCTGCACTGGTTGGCAGCCACTAGATAAGAACCCGAAGGCTATTGCTATTGCTGCTGCTGGCGATAAATTATACCAGCTACACGATGGCGGTTGGATTTGGGAATATACGGGAAAGCCATGTAGTGGTGACTCCTGCACCGGTTGGGTGGCACTAGATAAGAACCCGAAGGCTATTGCTATTGCTGCTGCTGGCGATAAATTATACCAGCTACACGATGGCGGTTGGATTTGGGAATATACGGGAAAGCCATGTAGTGGTGACTCCTGCACTGGTTGGCAACCACTAGATAAGAACCCGAAGGCTATTGCTATTGCTGCTGCTGGCGATAAATTATACCAGCTACACGATGGCGGTTGGATTTGGGAATATACGGGACCGCCATGTAGTGGTGACTCCTGCACTGGTTGGCAGCCACTAGATAAGAACCCGAAGGCTATTGCTATTGTTACTGCTGGCGATAAATTATACCAGCTACACGATGGCGGTTGGATTTGGGAGTATATCGGACCGCCATGTAGTGGTGACTCCTGCACTGGTTGGCAGCCACTAGATAAGAACCCGAAGACTACAGCTATTGCAGGCACAAAAGCGAGAGTATTTAACCGACCCAGTGAGTTTGGTTCTTTTAATCCAATTACAGAGGAGTCACGGGAGAATGTTACACCAAACTTCTTAAGAAAAGTCTTTGACATTTCAGAGAAATTAGATACAGTGCCAGAATACCTTATGGCTGTGATGGCATTTGAGACAGGAGGGTCATATTCTCCAAGCGTAAAAAGTGCAGGAGGTAGTGGGGCTGTAGGTTTAATACAGTTCCTGCCCGAAATCGCACAAGAACTAGGAACTACAACAGCACAATTAGCTAGCCTAACAGCAATACAACAGCTTGATTACGTTGAACAGTACTTCTCAAAATACAAAGGTCGTCTTACACGTTTAGAAGACGTTTATATGGCAGTTTTTGCCCCAGTCGGTGTCGGAGAAAGTCCTGAGTACCCACTTTATCGCAGGGGAACTCAGGCGTATGAGCAGAATATAGGGTTGGATACTAATAAAAACGGTGTAATTACAGTTGGAGAGGCTACTAACAGAGTCAGGGAGAGATTACCAGGAGCAAAGCTTTTCGCAAGAAACAGAGTTGCATAGCTACAGCTTGAGGATGAATTGAACAAAACAGGAGCGCGATCGCCTCCAGAGCAACCACGCCAGAATCCTCACACAAGGAAACTTGAGACAATCTCTCAAGTTTTCAGTAATCTCAAGCCTGCCGAAGCGGCAACTAGAAAATTGAGAGGAGACCATCAACAAAACCAGCGATTTTGGTCAAAACCTACAGTATACACACAAGTCGCGCGCAAAGGGGCAGGGGAGCAGAGGGAGCTTCTGAGGCACGGGTAGACATATTGCAGGATAAGCATTTTTCAACTCCAGGCGCCTCCTCAAATTCCCCTACCTCAAGGGCAAACCATTCATCCGCATTAAAAGTAAACTAGTTTATAAGATTTTAAAGGAGCGCTTCCCAGTGGATAACCCTGTTCTGATTCACGCCGAACAAATTGGGGCAGCTGCATTTGGAGACAAACGGCTGCATTCATAGGGGGCGGCATTATACGAAGCAATGCAGCAGCATCAGTCGGTAAACATTCGACAAATAAGTAGGAATCGCGCTCTTGCAAGTAGGGTATTACCGTTTTTTGGAGAATTCAAGCGTGACAGTATCTGAGTTAGTAAGAAGTCTTTCAGATGATTGCTCTACAAAAGTTGAAGGAAAACACGTGTTAGCGGTTAGTGACAGTAGCGAGGTTAACTTGCAGTCTCACGTTGGCAGGTTAAAACTTGAAGACCTAGGTGTGGTTGGGAATAACACAGACATTGGGTTTTTTATTCATCCAACACTAGTTCTTGATGCACAAAACGGTTTCCCATTGGGATTAAGCGCAGTACAACTATGGAGTCGAAGTGTTGACCATGCCTCGAAGCACGAGCGGAATTATCAAAAGTTACCAATAGAAGACAAAGAATCATACTACAGGGGGTTCTTAAAGTCCCCCTTCCACGCTCTTGATGCGCGGGGGATCAATTTTAAGTTAATCTCAAAACAATCATAAAATCATGAACAAAAACCTGCTCATCATACCCACATTACTACTTCTACAGCTACCTGCCGGAGTAATCAAAATATCCTCCAACAGCAAGGCGCCCATTACCCATTGCCTAGACAACATCAAACCTGAAAACCCAGAAAATGCAGAATATTCTCAAGCACAATTACAAACACTTGCCAGCCAAATCACTGTAAAAGTAACAGGTGATAACAGCGGAGGTTCGGGAACTTTATTAGCTAAAAACGGTAACACTTACCTCGTCCTCACAAACTCTCATGTAGTCAAGGAAGCAAACTCCATTACCCTACAAACAAGTGACGGCAAAACTTACCCTGCAAAAATTGAACCCCAAGCTAACTTTAATAAATACGACTTAACATTATTAAAATTTGAAACAAACCAAAATTATTGCGTTACACAAATTGAAGATTCTCCTCCTTCTCTAAATACGTCAGTTATTGCCGCTGGTTTTTCTAGCGAACAAGGTAAAATAGTATATCGTGCGGGTAAAATTGAACAGATAACTGATTCCTTGCTTAAAGAAGGATACCAAATAGGTTATACAAGCGACATCGAACAGGGAATGAGTGGTGGCGCCATTCTCAACCCTCAAGGACGCATTATCGGTATTAACGGCAAAACTGCCTATCCAATTTTAAACACAGGTTATGAATATCAAAACGGCAGGCGCCTAAGCGACGAAGAAATTCAGCGAGTGCGAAAACTAAGCTGGGGAATTCCAATTTTAACAGTCTTAGCACAAGTACAGCCAAACACCCTCACCGCATATAATTTACCTTACCCAAAGACTCCTTCCACTACACCAGATATACAATATACAGGATGGTTAGGAGATTTAGAGAAAAAAGCAAAACAATTTACAGTAAGAATCGATAGTACAAGCGGCGCCAACGGTTCGGGAGTTATTATAGCCAAAGAAGGAAATACTTACATAGTATTAACAGCAGCGCACGTTGTTTGTGAAAGAGGTAAAGGAGAGGACGCAACAAAACCATGTGGAGACTTTAAGTATTCAGTTCGCGACTTAAATGGCAAACAGTATCCTGTAGAGTCAGCCAGTATAAAAATCAGAGAAGGTGTTGATTTAGCTGTAGTTAAATTTACCAGTTACCAAAACTACTCAGTAGCAACTCTTGCAGATTACAATCCTAATCGTGGCAACTACATGTTCACTGCTGGGTATCCAAAACTAGGAAGTAATTCATCCTGGCGATTTACAGTAGGGCAGGTTTTTAGTAAAGAACTGGGATTATTAGCAACTAAAGAATCTGATTTTGAAACTAACAGTTCTGGCAGATTACAAAGTGCAAGTTCTTTAACTGGTGGGTACGAATTAGTTTATACAAGTATTACTTATGGTGGGATGAGCGGTGGTCCGGTGTTAGACTCGTTAGGTCGAGTCATTGGTATTCATGGACGCGCAGAAGGAGAAGTGATTAATAAAAAAGCAGGTGATGGAAGTAATGACCTTCAAGTACAAATCGGATATAGTTTAGGCATACCTACGAGTACATTTATTCGACTGAAGGAAGAATTTGGTGTCAACCTGCAAATAGCAGATTTTCCAGCACCTCCATTAAATGCACAACAAGAAAAGTCGATTGTTGATACAGTATTATCAGCAGATATTTCAAAAGGTAATGCAACTGCGACTCAATGGTTAGAAAGAGGAAATCAACTTTGGCGCCTACGTCGTTATGATGAAGCTGTTCAAGCCTTTGATGAAGCGATTAAAGGTACACAAGATGTAGCATACTTAGCATATTTTGGTAAAGGTTTAGCATTAAGTGGGCAACGAAAATATCAAGAAGCTGCAACAGTATTATTAGAAGCAGTAAAGCTGAAACCAGATTACATTGCTGCTTTGCAACAACAAAGCTTGATGTATCGATATTTAAACCAACCAGATAAAGCATTAGTCGCGATAAATAAAGCAATTCAACACCAACCTAAAAATCCAAACTTGTATAATGAAAAATTTCGAGTACTAGAAAATTTAAAACGGTATTCCGAAGCAGAAATAGCAATAACATCAGCGATTAAATTAAGTCCTCGTCCTGCGTTTTACTCCAATCGGGGAAATGTTTACGCAGACCAGAAAAAATCGGATTTAGCGATTGCTGATTTCACCAAAGCAATTCAAATTAATCCTCAGTTAGCTGAAGCTTACTCCAATCGGGGAGTTGTTTACGCAGACCAGAAAAAATCGGATTTAGCGATTGCTGATTTCACCAAAGCGATTCAAATTAATCCTCAGTTAGCTGAAGCTTACACCAATCGGGGACTTGTTTACAAAGACCAGAAAAAATCGGATTTAGCGATTGCTGATTACACCAAAGCGATTCAAATTAATCCTCAAGACGCTCAAGCTTACAACAATCGGGGACTTGTTTACGCAGACCAGGAAAAATCAGATTTAGCGATTGCTGATTACACCGAAGCGATTCAAATTAATCCTCAGTTTGCTGATGCTTACTACAATCGGGCAATTGTTTACGCATCCGATAAAAAATCCGACTTAGCGATTGCTGATTTCACTAAAGCGATTCAAATTAATCCTCAGTTTACTGATGCTTACATCTATCGGGGAAATATTTACGCATTCGAGAAAAAATCGGACTTAGCGATTGCTGATTTCACCAAAGCGATTCAAATTAATCCTCAGTATGCTCCAGCTTACTCCAATCGGGGAACTGTTTACGCAGACCAGAAAAAATCGGATTTAGCGATTGCTGATTTCACCAAAGCGATTCAAATTAATCCTCAGTTTGCTAAGGCTTACTACAATCGGGGAAATGTTTACGCATCCGAGAAAAAATCGGATTTAGCGATTGCTGATTTCACCAAAGCGATTCAAATTAATCCTCAGTTTGCTACTGCTTACGGCAATAGAGGATTAGTTTACAATCAGATGGGAGATAAGCAAAGCGCTAGAAAAGATTTACAAAAAGCTGCACAGCTTTTCCAAGAACAAAATAAGAATGCTGACTATGAGAAAGTAATGAATATATTAAAAAATATATAAAATCAGCATTTTAAAATTATTTACGAATAAAATGTTTCCATAATCAACTGCAAAAGCTTACACTTGAACAATAATTATGTCAAATGTGTAAGCTTTTTTGATGCTGAGTGCTTTCGCTTGCGCGCGTAACAAAAATATATCTAGTATTTCACACCATTAATTCTGAAAAGACGGCGCCAATTTTTACCTCTGTCTCATTCCTCTCTGTGTACTCTGCGTCTCTGTGGTAATTATCTTGTTAGAATGACAATGCTTACTTTTTACCTTCAAGCGCATTAATAATTTGCTGTACTTCTTTAACTCTGGGGCTTTTTTTATCTTGAAAAATTTGGGCTGCTAGTTTATACAACCGCAGAGCATTTTGCGTATCACCTTTATTTAAAGCTTCATGAGCTTGCTTCATTATTTCTTCTGGGTCTTTCTTGAGTTCAGGAGATTTTGTAGAAGAACCAATTGGATTTTTTGGCTCCTGTTGTGTTGATGATGTAGCACTAATAAGTTTTATATTAGCGTATATTTCATCTATATTTATTAGTGTTTCTGCGGCTTGTTTATAGTCTTTGTTTTGTAAATTGAATATACTTCTTTCTAGATACAGTTTATTTGCTATTTCAAAGTCTTTTAATTTATCCTGTTTTGTTTCTTGCGCTAGCCCTCTTTGATGGTATGCTGCTGCGTATTGAGATTTTATTGATATCGCTTGGGTAAAATCTGTAATTGCTTGCTGTTTTTTCTGCTGTCTCCAATTTGCTGCTGTTTTTACTTCACATACAGTGTTGATTTTATCTATTATTTGACAACCTGGTGAGGCGCCGTCGCGACTTGGGACTTTGCCTTGTGCGTATTTGGTATATATTAAACCGCGTTGATAGTATGCTTCGGCGTATTGGGGGTTTATTTCTATGGCTTTTGTAAAGTTTGATAATGCTTCTGTATAGTTTTTTTCGTTGGCTTTTATTATCCCTTGGTGGAGCCAGTCGCTTGGTTTTGTTTGTGCTGCTGTTTGGGGTGTGTTTGTGCTGAGTGTTGCAAGGGTGAGTAGGGTGAAGGTGATTTGTTTTAAGTGTGGCATAAGTTTTTGAGTGTTGGTTAATTGCTGGGGGTATTTTTTGATCCCCCCAACCCCCCTTAATAAGGGGGGCTAAGAGTTTTCTGAAAGCTTTGATAAGGTGGGCTAAGAGTTTTGTGAAAGTCCCCTTTTTAAAAGGAGCGCGCGCAACCCCTCTTGTTCCCCCCTTATTAAGGGGGGTTAGGGGGGATCATCTTTAACTATTGCAATATTGCAGCCTGCCCTCATCATCTTTTAAACTCGTATGAGTTGTAAGATAATCTCCCAACCAGTTACAGGTTTGCCGTTGTAAATAATTTAAATCTAAATTCCATAAAGTGACTTTATTTAAATCTGCCAAAGCAAGCATTTTACCGTCAGAACTAAAACCAACTTCGTTAACTACATCTTCAAGTTCAGCAATGGTGTGCAGTAGTGTTCCATCAAGACTCCAGAAGTAGAGAGTTTTATCTATAGTTGATGTAACTACTACTTGGTTATCAGGACTGATGGCAACGCTATAAACATTATTGGGATGACCTAACGTTTTTAATAGGGTTCCGTTAGATTGCCATATTTTGACTGTTTTATCATTACTTGCCGTAACTATATATTTACCGTCTTGATTAAATGTCATAGACGCAATATTCTCTGTATGCCCTTGTAACGTTTGCAGTAGTATACCTTCCAAATTCCATAATTTTACTACGGCGCCAGCAGTAGCCAAAGTTCCATTTGAACTAAAGCTGATACTCCTTACTTGGTTATCATCTTGCCAGCTTTTGATTAAAGTTCCTTCGAGGTTCCAGAGTTTTACTTGTTTGTCGATACCACCAATAGTGGCAAGGATTTTACCGTTGGGGTGAAAGCTGATATCTTGAATAGGGTTATAAGGAAGTATACTGTTACCGCTGTGTCCTTGCCAGCTTTTTAAAAGTTTACCTTCAAGATTCCAAAGTTTGATTTGATTATCGGCGCCTATCGTGGCAATATTGTTACCTGTAGGATTAAAAATTACTTTGACAATTTTACCTTTGTGTGCATTAAATTGCAGTGTTTTGTTATGCCGTTGTAAAGTGATGATTCCTTGCTCGTTTCCGATAGCAATGGTTTTATTATCTGGACTAATGCTGAAACGTGCGCCTTCTAAAGTTGGTAAAATACCTTTTAAATGCCATAGTTTGACTGCTTTATCATCGCTGGCACTGGCAATGGTCTTACCGTCTGGACTAAAGACGATTTCCGATATTTTATCTCCCCGTTGTTTAAAATAGTACAGTTCTCGCTTTTGGGCAATATCCCAAACCATGAGTTTATTATCGGCGCCTGCGGAAGTGATATATTTACCGTCAGGACTAAAGCGCGCGTCTAATGCTTCTTCTGGGTGAGCTTCTTCAAATGTATGTAATAATTTACCCGTTACATCCCACAGTTTAACGGTTCTATCTTGACTTGTCGAAACTAAACTTTTACTGTCTGGACTAAAGCTGACACTTAGTACTTCGTCGCTATGACCCTTCAAGGTTTTTAGAAGTGTCCCTTGCATATCCCATATTTTAATCGACTCATCGGCGCCTGCTGTGGCAAAAGTTTTTCCATCTGGACTAAAGTTGACACTCCAAATTTTCGAGTTATGTGCTGCAATAGTTTTAATTAATTTACCGTCTAGACTGTACAGTTTGACTTGACCGCTTTTTGTAGATGTTGCCAAGATATTACTTTGAGAATTCAACGCAACTCCCCATACTTCCTCTGGTTCTGATATCCTGATGACAGGTTTAGTGTCAAAAAGACGCTCTCGATTAAGGCGCCGCCATACAGTAATCGTTTTATCAAAACTTGCAGCAACGAGAATTTGACTGTTTTTGTGCCAAATAACGCTAAAAACATTATCTTTGTGTCCTTCTAGCGTTTGCAGTAATGTACCATCACGTTGCCAAATTTTAATCGTCGCATCATCACTTGCTGAAGCTAAAAGACTACCATCAGGACTGTAAGCAACGCTGGTGACATAACCTTGATGTCCGTCTAACTGATTATACTGTCGAATCGGATTTAAAATTTCCAAAATCGCAGCAGTAAATCTAGTTCTCGCTTTACTATCTAATGTCGGAAAGTTCTTTAAACTTTGAATACTTTGTAGTGCAGTTAGGGATGCTTCAACCTCGTTTTCTGAGTTTAACAGTGATTTAGCTGAAGAAACCAAAGTTTTTAACTCGCTCACCTGCGCTTGATGTCGTTGTGCTACAGCTACACAAGCAAATATAAATGTTGCTAGTAAAGCTACTGTCAACATGATAATAGCTTGTCTTTTTGCAGCTATCTTTGCTTTTTGCTCTTTGTCGCGTAACTTAATGCTTAAATTGATAAAACGCTGTTCAACTGTACTAATCTCATTCAAACGTTCCAATAACCAGTTTTCAGCAAAAGCTAACGGTTTACCTCGTAATAAGGCGCCTGTATCTCTATCGCTATTTTCCCATTGTCGCACAGCAGCCCGAAGTTGTTCTTGCCAGCGCCGAAATTCTCCATCTTCTCGCATCCATTTTCGCAGACGGCGCCAGTTTTTGATTAATGCTTCGTGGACTATTTCCACAGTTTCGGTTTCTGTAACTTCATTGCGGTTCGTCACAACCAAACGCGCGTCAGCTAACTTAGTCACTAACTCCCAGTTATCTTTAACTTCCTCACGAGTCGCAAGACGACGAATATCAGCATTAATTTCTCTTGGTTGCACTAACTGAATAAATATTTGCTGCACTTTCTTTTTATCAGTAACGCTGAGTTTGGCATAAACAGCTTCCGCATAATGTGACAATGCAGTTTCTACACCACCAATTTGTTCATAAGCTTGATGAGTCAGTTTACCTTCGTATTGTTTATCCCACAACTGAGTCAAAGTAAATTCAAGCAAAGGTAAATCACTCGGAGACTCTGACACAGCATGAATCAACCGTTCTGTCAACCCCAATTCCAACTCAACATTAATATTCTTAGCAGGTTGTTCAATCGCTAACTTTAACTCATCAACATTCATTGCCCCCAAATTAAACTGGGCGCCAGTTAAAACATTGGCAAACCGATTATAAGATAAAGCTTCGCCATAAAAATCAGCCCGCAGCGTCAAAACCACTGTCAAACCAGGAACATTCTCAACAGCATTAAGCAAACTATCAATAAACAGCTTACGTTCTGGCGCATTACTACAAAGCGTGTAAACCTCCTCAAATTGGTCAACAATAATAAGTAATCGGCGCCTCGGAGACGCAAAAACAATCGGTTCAATTAAGTTTTGTAAAGCATAACTACTCGACTTTAACTCAACTTCTAATTCCAACTGGTTTAACCTCTCCCCTTCACCCCCCACCGCAACAGCCAAAGATTCAAAAACACGGTTGCCTGGACGAAAACAAACAACCTGCCAATCATTACTTTTATCCTCCTTCAATTTCGGCGCCAACCCAGCAAACACCACCGAAGACTTACCACTACCCGAGGCGCCAACAATTGCCACCAAAGAAGAGTGCTTCACCTTACTAACCAACCGTTGCGTCACCTCTTCCCTGCCATAAAAATAAGGTGCATCCTCCTCTTTAAATGCAGCTAACCCACGATAAGGACAATGAAAAATGGCGCCTAAACTCTGCCAAGTTGGAGGTTTTTCCAATAAATTCTGAACTATAACAGGCAACCAGCTAGCACAAGGATAATCCTTCTCTAACCCCTGTAACTTCTTGCGCGCGATATTTACAGATCTATATAAAGACTGACCGCGCGTAAACTCCCGAAAAAAGTACTTCAAAAACTGGTTAGCGACTTTATCAGGAACAGGTTCCCGCATCACAATAATTTGCGGGATATGCAAACTCTCCAACTGGGCAGCAATACCCAAACCATCGCAGGAATTGAAAAAAGCCAACTGTAAACCACGACGAACCGCAGTTTTCAACCCCTCATTCAAATCCTGCATCGTCAAACTATCAGTTTGGTTAAGAAAAATTCTTCCTTGTGCAGACTCAGTACGACTATGACCAGAGAAAAATAAAATATCCCAACCTTCCTCATCCCAAAGACACTCATTCAACTGACTTGGTAAAGGTTCAGCCAAAACCACAATGGAAGCCGCATCACTACAGTAACTTTTCAACTCCCTTTCATCTTCACGAACATTAATACCCTCACTATTGCCCAAAACAACCAAAATTCTCACAACCGGACGGTATTGCCTTGTAAAACGCTGTGAAGAAAACGAACTCAAACCGACTTCCGCATCTGGAAAATACTCAAATAAATCCCATAAATGCCAGGGAAGCTTACGCAGCTGCGGTTCAACACTGCGAATAATTACCCGCACTTCATCACTCGGAGACAATACCGCTAAACATTGCTCCTTAATTGCCCGAAAAGAATCAGCCTGCAACCAAAGTTTAAAATCATCCTTAACAATACCCGTTAACTTATCACACTCCTGTCTCAGCGAAACAAACTTCACATTCGAGATTTGCTCCTTCTTCGGTTTAATTCTGTATCCATCCAAACTGCGATAGCTTCGGCGCCACTCTTGATAAACGTTAGGTAAACTCTCAATAGCAGGTAATCCCAACTGGCTATCGTCCACCTCAACAAACGGACGTTCACCATCTTCACTAATTTCCAAACCAACACCAAACCCCTCACCAAAATTACCCTCAAACTTGAGGACAACCAACTTTGCCATACTCGTTACCCTTTGTAGTGAGTAGAGACGCGATTAATCGCGTCTTTACGGAGTGCTGAGTGTGGTTTCATGCACTCGCAGTAGGCGCCGTTATTAGAACCGCCTATCTAAAAATCTTGCTTGCTGGTAAAATATTATGCAAATCTACGTAATCTTAATATTAATTTACATAAACTCAAATAGGAAATACTTTGGGACGGGCGAGGACGCCCATCCCACAAGAGTTGCCACAAGAGTTGATTTGTAGCACCATTGCCATCACCATATATTATCAACGGCGCCTGTCCAGTTTTATGCAGAAATAGCTTGAGTATATTCAGCGACAGCATCGTATTGGTCAGCCATGCGTGAATACCGCGCGAGTAATTCTAAATCTAAGTCAGGTAACAGCGCACTCTTAGTGACTTTTTCATATTCACCTGCTTGTAGCGAATAAACTGAGATTAATCCATCTTCCCAGTACCAAACTTCCGGTACACCTAAGCGTTTGTAGATTTCAAGTTTATTGATACCACCACTTGTGACTGTAACTTCTACAATTAAATCAGGAATGGGTTTCTTAGTTTCTAAATTATATGACTCATCCGGTTCTCTGCGAGTTTTATTTTCACTCTTACCAACAGTTGCGCTTCCACGAGCGTAAAATCTGATATTCTTGCTTCGCATGTAGACTTCAAGCAACATTGCGACTGTTTTCTTTGAATCTTCATGGTCATCAGAAAGTGGAGACATGATTTCGAGAATACCATCCAGATAAGTTAGTCGGGCGCCTGTTTGTGCAAGAGTAATATCAAGTTGTTCAAGCTGTTCCCAACTTACATCATATAGTACAACGTAAGTACTTTGAGGTGTGGTAGGTTTTTCAAGGACTGGATTAGTCAAAGTCATAAACGTGAACCACGAAGAAGCTCCTAGACGGTATTATAGCAATTTTAAATGGTTACGAGAAGAAACCAGGTTTCTAACAAACCCGGTTTCTTGCGTTTTCAAAAAAATGAACCACAAAGATCACAAAGGACACAAAGAAAGATGATGGTTTATGAATTAATTTTAAGGCGCCCAACAAATAGATTTATGTTGTTAACCAATAAACCATCCGTTACATCCGTTATATCCGTTGCCAACTTCACACCTCAAATTCCTTGCTCACCTCAGAATCTCCATAAACAACCTTAATTTGAAACTTCTCTCCCAAATCAGCGCTAAACTCAGATTGAATCCAATTATCTTCTTCGCGCGATACTGCTTCTAAAACAGTTTCTCCAAATTCATCGCTAACAATTAATTTGACACCTTCGGGTAAACTTGTTTTTCCAAATGGATGTACTTGAGTTAAAATACCCAGTTCTTCGGTTTTGTCAGATGTAACTTTTACAACTAAGGCTAGGGAAAGTTTATCAATTTGCATTCCTAAATCCACTTTTTGACCCCGTGTCATGCTAACTTCATTCTTAAAAGCTAGTCCCAACTGTTGAGGTTTTAATAATTCGTCTATTTTCTCCCAACCTGCATCAACGCATCCTTCCAACCATTGCCCAATCTTAATTATCTTTGATGGTTCGTGCTGTGGGCTTATTACTTGCTCTAATTTACTTAAGTGGAGTAGAAAATCTTCTAATGATTGTAATTGATGTAATGCAATAGACGGCGCCGCTTCATAGACAAATCCTAAAATATTAGCTTCTCGCAAAGAGTCATCTAGCTGCACTGCTACGTAACCAATTCTCGACTCCCATACTTCGGGAGGAATCTCTAATTGCTCTACTCCAAGCAAAACAGGACGACATTCTAATTTACCAATAGTCTTTATTTCTAAATCGGCTACGTCCATTAATTGTATTGCTAATTTATCACGGCTGTCACTTTTCTCCCAGTTAGTATCAAAACCCATGCAGCGGAGATAATTATCAACTGCAAACACAGCCAAACTATTCAGATAAACTTGTTCAGCTTTTTCTGGGTTAGATATTCCTTGACACAACTCTTGGGCAATTGCATGTGCTTTAAACGATAACGGTAAACTAAAGCTTAACTGTTCAGTGGTATTCATAATAATTCTCGCTGCTGTTACTGTCCTAAATAAATTATTCAAATGCGCTTCTATATATATTGCTTGACGTAAGCAATTACATTACGCAGTCGGCGGCTGTAAAAGCAAGAAAGTGTGGAAATTGCAATTCCTGTATCTTGAGAAATTTCTATCCATTTTTTTCCATCTAATATCATCAGTAAAAGTACTTGTAAAGTAATTGAAGTATCTCCCTGAATCGACTCATTCTTTAAGTAATTATCCGTATCTGCTTCAATAATTTCTTTTAACTGTTCCTCATCAGATACAAATGAACATGATGATATTTCTTTTCTGATCTCATCTAAAGACAAAACTCTAGAAATCGTCTCAGTTTTAGGAAACATAGTAATTCCTTTCTTTTTGTCTTTCTTGACAACATCATAAATACGACATTTTAAGATTTCATTCACCCATGCCATCACCGCATATTGTGGATTGTATTGGTCAATTCTGTTACATACCTCGATAAAAGTTTGCTGTAATGCCTCATTGTAATAGTCTTGATAGTTAGGCTCACCCATCCACTTTATTAAACGGCTTACTTTCCCAGAACTCCGAATAGCACTAATTAGCTTATTTAAAGCTATTCGTCGTTTTGCTCGAATAGTAGGATTCTCATCAGTCAAAGGAAACTGTTTAGCTTCACAGATTAACTGCTGCAATTGCTCATTAAGAAGATTCTCTGTGTCATCGTTGGCGCCGTTCATTGATGGAAGGTTACTTTACTAGAGAAGGTCTATCTTGCTATGTTCCCGCACAGCAGGCTTTTATGCAGAGCAAACCTTTCTTTACAAAACTTTACATAACTGTGAAAAAGAAAAACGAATATACTAAACTGAACTTCCCCCAAGCAAAAAGAAACAATATATGGTAGTACTTCTAAGGTAAAGGGCGTTGACGAATTTGGTCACGGTCAACAACTGTAAACCTGTCCTCAAACAGCAAACCTTCTGTTTGTAATAAATTGAATATTATTATTGCTGGTTCCTCCGGACTTTGAGGACGGAAGCGCAAATAAATAACGCCTCTTGGTGAAGGCAACCTCAAACGATAAATAAGCTCCCCGTAGTCGCGGTCAAACGTTAATATAAATCTTTCTTCCTCGACCGCGCGAGACAGAACTTCTGTATCCTCAATGCCTAGAGAGTCTTCGGTTATAGATGCAATATCATATCCTGCTTGGCGCAGCATACGCACACTCGGCAACGGAAAATTTTCATTGGCGCCCAAATCGCATTAACCAGCCTCAGCAGAAAGTAGCGGTGTATAAAATACATCCTCTTTGAGACATTCTGCAGCAAATGCAAATACAGCCTGAATTGCTTCAGAATTAAGAGTTGGGTAGCTTTCCAAAACTTGCTGTTGAGTCCAACATAAGCGAAAACAAGCCCAAAATAAACTCCACTGATAACCTTGTTCCTTTAATTACAGGTTTTCCAAGTAGAATATTTGGGTTTGAGTGAATATATGTTTTCCAGTTCATAGTAGTTTATTCATAGAAGTTTCATATATTATGACTTGTGACGACGAGTTTTTAATTAAGGAAGGTGCCTAGGGTGCGGAATGTGGGTAATAATTCTTCCTTTGTGTCCTTTGTGCCTTTGTGGTTAATTTTTCCTCTCTCTGTGTCCTCTGTGTCTCTGTGGTAAAAAATAAATTATTTCACTGCACATCTGAGACAGATGTGCTACAATTCTCCACATTTAATATCTAATAAGCTTCTAATAAAATTGCTATACTCGTCTCTCATAGGTAATTCTAAATCTCGCTTAATACGGCGCCTAATAGCGGGAACTGTTTCCCCAGTTTTGGGATTAAATCCTTCTTTTTGATATTCTTCCCAATACAGTCCTACTCCTCGTTTTTGCCAGTTAGGAAGGTTATTAAAGTTAATTCCGTGTTGAAACAAAAGTTCGTTTTTATCTGCTATAGATAATCCTTCCATCATACTGGTTGCAAGTCTAGCGCTTTTGCCGTCACGACGTAAGCACCAATAACAATGTGCATTGAGTGCGTTACGGTGTGCGTCTTCATTACGCCAACGGAAATAGTTGACGACTTCTGTAATATTAGGTAGTTGAGATATGCGACAATCAAAGCAAGCCATATCACCTAAAAGCAACGAGAACCGCGCGCTAGCTTCTCCTGCTAAGATTGAATTTAGCTTGCGTGTTTTACGCCCAAAGCTTACTTCATCGTATGCGAATAATAAAGATATTTCGTCACTTTCTGTAAAGCCGTAAATAATATCTATACCGCTGTTCATTAAATGCTCGACTGTTGCTAGCATCATATCGCGGAATTTCTCATCGAACGGCGCCTCAAATTTATGCACTTCTTTGGTCAACCGAGTAAAGCTGCGTCCATCTAACCGGGCAACTATATAAATGCCTGGTAAAACACAGTGGTCATGCGCTGTTTCAAAAACGCGCATTCTCGTATCAAGTTCGTCAAATTTCACGTTGCCATTCCTCAACCGTAAATAAATAGTTTTTACATGTTTTAACCGAGTATATTCCGTCAAACCCTTCTTCCCATGTTGGTAAAACTAACCTTTTATATGTGCCTATTAGTCCAACAAGCGGTATTCTTTTTTTTCCTATACGCTGACTGTTACGTTGTTTACATTCTTCTAAATGGGAGTCAAAGTAATAAGCAACAACTCGAAAGTGATTTTCTTTGGCTGGCAATATATAACGACTTCTTTCTTGAGGTGTTGGGTTGGTATTATCAACAATAAACCGCTGTTTTGCTTCTAAACAAGCTTTGAGAAATATTTGCTCACGGTGTCTTGTTTTGAGCATGTCTAAATTAATACGCATATGGGTATTTAACAACCGTTCACGGTAAAAAGTTGATTTCCCGGCGCCTTGAAGTCCTATAAATATAATTGCCTCCATAATTGCCTAATCTTTAGCTGATTTAATCATTTCCTGTTTTTCTTGTAAAACTCTATTGACATATGATGAGATTTGTTGGTAAAATTTACCGCAATTTGGAATAGTGGGAGCATTAGCAAAGTTAGGATTTTGACTTCTCGCGTAATTTTGAATACGTGACCACACATAATTTACATTGCGTTTTAGCTGCTTGTTCTTCTTCTTTGAAGCATTAACTCCTGGCTCTTGAATAGCGTTTGGGTTAATAGATGCGTAAGCAAAAAAGCTGTCGAAGTTCTGTTCTATGTACTCGAAGAAAGATTGCTGTATAAGTTTAATACGCAAACGCTCAAGTTTTTGCTTTTCAGCTTTTTGTTGCTCCTCGCGTTCCCAATCTTCGATGATGTTTTGTATATTTTTAACACATTCCAATACTAACTCAGATGACTTTAAAGCATCTTTTATTAAAGGATAAACTTTTGTATAAACCTTATCCGAAGCTGCAAATTCCTTTCGGATACGTGCTTCTTCTTCATCCGCTAAGTATCCAGCTATTGAATTGATCGTTAAATCATCAGACTCAAATACAGAAATGGATATAGCGCCAGTTTTAAATGCTATTTCAATTAACCTACAGGCATAATATTCATTAAGCTTATAGCTATAATTTTCAAGATAGAAGCCTAATAAAGAACGCTTCGCGGACTTTCTTTTGTCCTTAGCTTCTAATATTTTCGCACGTTTCGCCAAATTTACTTCTAACTCGTCCTTTTTTTCTTCTCGCACTTTATCTACTAAGTCACGCTCCCACAGTTTCATCGGTGCAGCGCATTTGTAATGAGGATTATTAACAATTGTCGGTTGACCTAAATATTGGTCAATCATTTTTTGAGTAAATCCAAAAGATTTGATTGTTTTTAAGCAATAACGTGACATGCTTCTCTACCTCATCAATCACTTACACTATCTGCGAAGTAACACTATTGTACCAGGTAAAAATCAAATTAAAAGGTTATAACTCTGTTTCTCTGTGCCGAAGTGATAATAATTATTTTTACCACAGAGACGTAGAGACGTGATTAATCACGTCTGTACAGAGACAAGATTAATTAAGCAATATAAGTAGGAATAAGAGTGTAAATCTTGTGGAATGGGCAGAGAAAGCCCGTTCTATTCAACACCTTAATGTAATCAATAATACTTAAAAACCTTTATAAATCAATACATAAACATATAGTAATCCGGCGCCTAATACTATAAACTCGGAACATCTGCACTACCAAAACATGTGTATGACTAAGAAAAAGCAACGCGCGGATTATGATAGCCCCTGGAAGCAGATTCTAGAAGCATATTTTCCTCAAGCGATAAAGTTCTTCTTCCCTAATACAGCTGCAACTATTGATTGGAATGTTCCCTACGAATTTTTAGACAAAGAATTTCAGGCGATATCCAGGTCTGCGAAACAAGGAAAAAGATATGCTGACAAGCTAGTTAAGGTTCGTCTTCTCTCTGGTAAAGACACTTGGCTATTAATACATATTGAAATTCAAGCAGAGAAAGAAGACGAATTTGAGCTGCGAATGTTCACTTATAACTTCCGAATTCTTGACCTATACAAACAGTCAGCAATCAGCCTAGCAATTTTATGCGATTCTAATAAAAACTGGAATCCTGATACTTTCTCTTTCATTCACAACGACACAGTTCAATACTTCAAATTTGGCACCGTCAAGCTCTTGAAATATCAAAGACGATGGAAACAGTTAGAAGCAAGCGATAACATTTTTGCCAATGTCGTTATGGCACACCTAAAAACACAGGAGACGCTCAAAAAACCAGGAAAGCGAAAAGAGTGGAAATTTGCCCTTATTCGTAGGCTTTACGAGCAGGGGCTAGACGAACAAGATATTCGTAACCTCTATACATTTATAGACTGGGTTATGATATTACCAAAAGAACTAGAAAACGAGTTTTGGGAAGATTTTAAGCAATTTGAACAGGAGCAGAGTATGCCTTATATAACTACAGGTGAACGCATTGGCTATGATCGCGGCAAACAAGAAGGACTGGTTGAAGGAGAACTGTCAGTAGTTCTACGACAGCTACAAAAGCGGTTGGGACAACTTTCACTCCCTGTACGCGCGCAAATTGAGTCTTTAACGCTTGCTCAGTTAGAAGCACTTAGCGAAGCTTTACTTGATTTTACAGGTACCGACGATTTATCACAGTGGTTGCAGCAAAATCAATCATAGGTTGGCATGATAAAAAGGGGAAGGGTCTAACTTTGTTCTTTACCCCTTTGATTTAATTACTTGTTTTAAGTCTTTTACCTTGATACTTTTTATGGGCATTATAAGTTCAACCATTTATACATAATGTGATAAGTAAAGCGTAACCCAAAAATTTTATCGAGTATAGTTAAATTCGAGGTGTCAGTCTGCAGTTATGATATTGCTACTTATGGTTGGAAAACAAATCTTGGGAAGATTTTAAGCAATTTGAACAGGAGCAGAGTATGCCTTACATAACTACAGGTGAACGCATTGGCTATGATCGCGGCAAACAGGAAGGACTGGTTGAAGGGCGAGTTGAAGGGCGAGTTGAAGGGCGAGTTGAAGGAGAACTGTCAGTAGTTCTACGACAGCTACAAAAGCGGTTGGGACAACTTTCGCTCCCTGTACGCGCGCAAATTGAGTCTTTAACGCTTGCTCAGTTAGAAGCACTTAGCGAAGCTTTACTTGATTTTACAAGCGCCGACGATTTATCACAGTGGTTACAGCAAAATCAATCATAGGTTGGCGCCTACTTATGTGGTTGGGAAGCTCTAAGCCGCTCCACCCAACCAAGTAAGGCAACTTTCACATAGAAACATTATCCCAAAATTCTATATCATCTTCGGTTGGCAGACTTACAAATACTTGAAGTGATTCTATGTCGTAGTTAAAAATAACTCTTTTTGAAACGTAAGTGGTGCCTTCACATAAAGCTTTAATTCCAGCTTTCGGCACTACTTCAATCCTGTAATCTTCATATACAAAACTTTGGTATCCGTCTTTACCTTCATGAAGGGCGCCTTCAAGTTTCGATTTAGTTAGTAAAGCTTCTATTTTCCCTACCATTTTTTCAGCCCAGGCTTTTTTGGGAGTATTTAATGACTTAAATAATTTGATTACTTCTTGTTTTTTGTGTTGACAAGAGTTAATATTTATCCAGGCATTTTCGTTTTCGTAGTTATAAATCTGGTGCCGTTTTTGTACTACCTGTAATAGTAGTTTAAAAGGAGTATGTAGATTTTTTATTAGCTCTTGTCTTAATCGTAATTCTTCTTCATTGTTAGCCTTTACTGAGAAATCTATATCCTTTGCTATAGCTTCTATAATTTCTTTTGCTACATGCTTCGAGTTAGCAAGGTTTGCGTATACTTTTTTATTTTTAGTGGAAAGTGCTATTTCTTGAAGTAAAAGCGAAGTATTTACATTGTAAAATATTGGATTGCTTCTTTCTTCTATCCACTCTTTAAGTATTTCAGGTTTCGATAGTTGTAGTAGGGGTATAGCTGAGTTATGCTGGATGATTTTATCTGCCATTCCCCCATATCTTTGGAAAATACTTTTAATTGTATCAGGGTTTGTGTTGGGATTTAAGCCAATTGCTTCGACAATTGCATTTTTTTCAGGTTTAGCGATATCTTTCAATGAATTATAAATTTCATCTAATCTTTTGGAATGAGTTGTTACACATGAGGATTCTGCCAAAATCTGATTGTAATCTAAGTTCATATAAGTTTACTTATCTTAAGATTCGCGACTTCTTTGGGAATCTTGTTTTTGATTATGGTTATAATATAAACTAAAAATCTAAATAAAAATAAGCTTGTTTTATGAATAATGATAAACGTATTAATTATGGAAGTGCGTGGGATGAAATTATAGAAGCATATTTTATTGACATGATAAAGTTTCTTCCTGATATTTCTGCGGGGATTGACTTAGAGCTTCCGTATGAGTTGTTAAATGATGATTTTGAGCAAATGACTCGCTATGTTGAATTTAATCAGGGATATACGAGTAAGTTAGTTAGAGTCTGGCTTAATCAACAAGAAGAAGAATGGATGATGATACATCTTCAAGTCCAAGGAGGATACTTTGAAGAGTTACCAAGTAAGATGTATAAGATAAATTATGGGGTTTTTGAGCGTTATGGTAAACACCCCTATCCTTTAGTGATTTTATGCGATGACGATAAAAATTGGCGCCCCAAACAATTTAGTTTAGGTCATAAAGAGTTCGGTAGTTACATAGAATTTAGCTTTCAAAACCTGAAGCTTTTAGATTTTAACAGTAAAAAGCGTTGGAAAGAGTTAGAAGCCAGCACTAACCCATTTGCCAATGTCATTATGGCGCATTTACAAGCGCAAAACACAAAACAGGCGCCTCTAGAGCGTAAAGTCTGGAAAACCAAGTTGACTCATCGACTTTATGAAAAAGCGTTCTTAGAGCAAGATGTCCGTAACCTGTATAAATTTATTGACACAGCTTTAGTATTGCCAGAGCCATTAGAACAAGAGTTTTGGGAAGAATTGAAGCAATTTGAATCAGAACGTGATGTTACTTATATTACAATGGAATCAGCGTGTGATTGAAGACTAAAAAGAAAATTTCGCAGCGATTAAACGCTTGCTACGTATGCGTTACAGCCTGTTTTAGGTTCTAACGTTAGATTTTTAATTGCTTATGATAGTACGGGCAGGTTAACCTAAATTTTAATTATTCACCAGAATATAGATAAACCCGCCCCTCCATTCCTTTTTTATAATTGCTTAAATCTATTAATCTATATGACTACCAGTCCGAATACGGTGCGGGCACTGCGCGAAGCGCTTAAGTTTTCTCCTGATAACGTTCCACTCAGGCAACATTTAGCAGAAGTGTTGTTGAGTATGGAGCAGTATACAGAAGCCGAGCAAGAATACCGTCAGGCGCTAATGTTTAAACCAGGAGACACTATATTAAAACTTGGTTTGGCGACAGTTTTTTTTCAGCAGGGCAAGTACTCACCATCGTTGGTAGTTATCGAAGATTTACTTAAAAGCGCTGACTGCCCTGCCGGAGCGTATTTACTCCACGCGCGTTTACTATTAAATGCAGGCGCCATACAACAAGCAGTTAGCCAATATCGCTACGCGACAGCAATTGATGAATCTATTGCTGACAAAGATTTTGCTGACCGTTTGGGTATATCAAATGAAGTACTCAGGGAGCAGGACGAAGTAAACGAAATCGTTGACGGTAAGATACGGGTAAGCATTGGCGCCGATACACAAATTCCAAATGGTAATATTGAAAGCCCCCAAATTTCGTTTCGAGATGTTGGGGGAATGGATACAGTTAAAGATGAAATTCGCCTTAAGATTATTTATCCTCTCAAACAACCCGAATTATATCGAGCTTACGGCAAAACCATAGGTGGTGGAATTTTACTTTATGGTCCTCCAGGATGTGGTAAAACATATCTCGCACGCGCGACAGCAGGCGAAATTAATTCCAGCTTTATAGCAGTTGGTATAAATGATATTCTTGATATGTGGTTAGGAAACAGCGAGCGCAATCTCCACTCTATCTTTGAAAACGCTCGCGCGTCAAAACCAAGCGTGTTATTTTTTGACGAAGTAGATGCTCTTGCCGCTAACCGTACTGATATGCGGCAAAGTTCTAGTCGTATGGTTATTAACCAGTTTCTCTCCGAACTAGATGGAGTAAAAACATCGAACGAAGGCGTATTGATTTTAGCTGCAACTAACGCTCCGTGGCATTTAGACCCAGCGTTTCGTCGTCCTAGTAGGTTTTCACGAATATTGTTTATTCCACCACCAGATGCAAGAGCTAGAGTTGAGATTTTACTGTTGCTGTGTAGTGGTAAACCTGTCAGTGCAATTGATTATGAGCTTATTAGTAAAAAGACTGAGCATTTCTCAGGCGCCGATTTAAAAGCAGTTGTGGATATAGCAGTCGAGCGGAAGTTGCAAGAAGCAATTAAAATAGGTATTCCCAAACCATTAACGACAAAAGATTTATTATCTGTTGCTAGTAGTATTAAACCATCTACAAAAGAGTGGTTTCAGAGCGCGCGTAACTACGCTTTGTATGCGAACGAAGGTGGGCTATACGATGATATTTTAAAGTATTTAAAAATGTAATTTATTAATTTGAGATTATTAACTTTTGTGAACATTGAACGCGCAACACTATTAATAGAGCAATCGCGTTATCAAATGGCGGAACGCGAGTTAAGGCAAGCTTTGGCACAGGCACCAAGTGATGCATATGCAACTGCTTTGTTAGGCTTATGTTTAAATTACCAGCAGCGATATCAAGAAGCCATAGCAGCAGCAGGAACAGCTATATCATTGGCGCCTGACGATGCTTTTTCCCACTATACATTAAGTTGCATTTTATGCGAACGTTGGGAACTTGAATTAGCAGAAAAATCGATACGCGAAGCAATTCGGCTTAACTGCTATCAAGCTTCTTATTTTGCTTTACTTTCAAGATGCAAATACAACCAGAAACTTTGGCAAGATGCTTTAGATGCCGCACAAAATGGACTTGCTATTGACCCTGAAAACGTTGAATGCTTAAATTACCGCGCGTTGTCGCTATCACAACTAGGTAAAGGAGATCAAGCAGTTGAAGTTATAGAAAGTGCTATCGCAACGGCGCCTCTGAATGCTTCTTGTTATGCTTCCAGTGGTTGGATTTTGCTGTCTCACGGTAAATCTCATCAAAAAGCTTTGGAATATTTCCGCGAAGCATTACGTTTAAATCCGAACCTGGAATGGGCACGTTCTGGAATAATCGAAGCGCTGAAAGCACAAAACCCTCTCTATCGGTTGATGCGGAGCTATTTTTTATGGTCATCACGCCTCAATAATACAACCCGTTGGGTATTTACAATCGGCTTATACTTTGCCGTGCGGTTCTTGCTAGTAGGATTAAATCAGGTCGGGTTAAAACAACTTGTAATTGTTGTTGCTATAGGCTATCTATTATTTGTAATTTTGACATGGATTATTGACCCGTTATTTACTCTCCTACTACGTTTTGATAAATTCGGACGTTTAGCACTAACAGAAACCGAGATTCTACAGTCTAACTATTGGGGCGCCTGTTTTGGTATTGCGATTTTATCTTTTTTTGTATATTTATTTACTAATCATAACACTGCATTAATTGGCGCTGCTGTTTTCGGTTTACTACTAATTCCAACAGCAGCAAGCTTTCATTGCGAAATCGGCTTCCCACGCAAAACAATGAGAATTTATACCATTAGTCTCGCTGTACTAGGCTGCCTTAGCATTATTCTATCGTTGGCTAACACAATATGGATTATACCAATGGCATTGTTTTTAGTTGGCGCCGTTGCCTCAAGTTGGGTCGCCACACTTTTAACTACAATAAAAGCCAAAAAATAACTCCGCCTCTCTTGTACGCGTGGGTTTACCTATATCCTGGTAAATAATCTAAAATTTAGGTGAACCCGCCCCTCCTAACATCACCGCGCGCACAAGTAGAGCAATTTTAGACCAGTCAAAGTTAGTAGTTGCGTATTCGCGACATTGTGATGGTGATGGAACTGCAATTTTTTTCAATAAAGCTTGTTCTAAAGTTTCTGCTATCGCGCTACTAGTTGTCGAAGCACAAATTAAATCAGGTGAGAATGGTTCTAATATTTCTGGCATTCCACCAACTGGTGTGCAAACAACTGGAGTTCCACAAGCTAGTGACTCGACTAATGCTAACCCAAAACCTTCAAATGCTTGGCTCGGCATTACACTTAGGTCTGCGGCTTGATATGCTACAGGTAATAACTCATCTTCTAAAAATCCAATAAATTTAACGTGGTTATCAAGACCAAGCTCGGTTGCTTGAGAAACTAAAGTTTCAAGCATTGAACCTCTCCCCCCTACTGCTAACCAAATATCAGGATTTCTAGATTTAATCGCAGCTACCGCATCCAATAATTTATCTATACCAACACGATGCACTAAACGACGTGATGTAAAAAGAATTTGACGGTCTTGCGGCCAACCTAATGCTTCACGGGCGCCTGTTTTGGATAAATTCGGCTGAAATTTTTCAGTGTTAACTCCACCAGGAATTATGTGAATTTTATCCCAAGGAATTTGATATTTCTGGTGTAATATGTTACCAAACGCTTTTGAGAGAACAATAAATCGGTCGCATCGATTATATGTTCTCTGCTCAATTAACCATTTCTTAAGTAAAATGCTAATTTTGTTTTCGCCAGATTCCTGTACGCTTTCCGATACCCAAGGACCGTGAAAGTTAAACGTAATTGGAACTTGTTTTGGTAATAAATCTAATATTGGAAAGCTGTATAAAGCAAAATGTAAATTGATGGCATCAGGTGTAAAAGTACGCGACGCACGGAAATTCGAGCGACAAGACCACATCCGGTTCCAAATTGGAGCATCAGGAGAAGCTAAGTTTGTTAACTTGATCGGTGAATTGTTTTCGTCCCTTGGCAACCCAACACCACAAAGTTCTATCCGGTCAAATGCTGCCAACTTATGCGTCAATTCATAAACATACCTTTCCAACCCTCCCGGCGTTTTTGGAAACCAACCCGCACCTACACACAAGATTGACGCAGGCTTAAAAATATTGTTATCACTACCTTTCACCGATTCTACTCGCATTTTTTAAAATTGCGCCTCTAAAATAAAGTTTAGTATAGATTCCCTGTGTTACCAGATAACACAATGTTACTACCGTAAAAAAGCTATGCTATTAATGTATATATATATTGCTACAATTACTGCATTTGTAACTCATGATACGCAGTAACATTAAAATATACGTATTTAGCTTGATATAAGTAAACTAGTATCACATAAGGAATAGATTGGACGATTGGTGTGGAGTATTGTAGAAAATTGTAGCACCTAAATTCGATTAGCTTATTTGAAGCTTTGGCTAAATCATAACTACTTTTAGTAATGATATCTAAAACTTTAAGCTAAGGTTAAATAATTTAATTTTAAAAACCATATGTAGATTCCATAAATTTACTGTAAACATAATCCGGTCAATACATATATTTGATAGCTTATTTACAAATACAATCCACTACAAGAATATATGTTTCAGATATGTTTCACAATTGATGCATACTCATCTGATTAATGCACTTCAGCTTGCTTAAAGATTTGATGTAAGTGAGATAGCCTTATACATGTACGTAGAGACGCGATTTTTACGTCGGGTTGTGCGGACTGCTATATGCAATGAAAATGATTATATTTATTTGGATTAATTAACTAATGCTTATTATAGTTATTCATGATGCATTACTGGGTTAATTTCATGTAATTTATAAATACAAAAATATATATCGATAATATATAGGACTTACGCATAAAAGGCGAGAAACCGATTTCTTGTTCATATTCATTCGTGAAAACGATGATTTATCGTAGAAACCCGGTTTCTGTGCGTAAGTTCTAATATATTTCAACTGCTGGTTGAGTAGATGCATAGATTACGCTATGTACATCAAAACAATTACAGTTCTTGTAAATATAGTAAAAAAGGTTTATATATTTAAATATGATTTCTTGCAAAAAATAATAGAATCTTATCTGTTTTTTCTAAAGACAGTAAGATTTGCGACCAATGTTAACTAACTTATTTGCTATATCATAAACAGTTAATTATGACAATAAAGAAAATTCTGCAAAAAACACAAAAGTTTATACCTAGCAACTTGCTCCAACGAGTGCAAAATCTTAACTCGACTTTATTGTCTTTTTTGATTTTGCGCTTTCATAGTCAACCATTGGAGTTGAGTTCAAAGTCAGCAATGGTATTTTCTCCTCACCAAGACGACGAAACCTTTGGTTGTGGTGGAATGATTGCACTCAAACGCGAGCAACTTACACCAGTTACGGTTGTGTTCCTGACTGACGGACAAGGTAATGGTGGTTCAAAGTCAAATATTAAAGAAGAGATTATTCAAATTCGCAAACAAGAAGCTGAATCAGCATTAAAGGTTTTAGGTGTTGAGCGAAGTGATATTCACTTTCTGGACAAACCAGACGGAACTTTACTCAATTTACACTCGCAGTTGAGGCAGAAAACAATTGAGCAAATTATGGAGCTTTTAAACAAGTATAATCCTCAAGAAGTTTATGTTCCGCACTACAAAGATTGTCATTGCGACCACGAAGCAACCTATATATTGGTTAAAGAAGCAATCGCGCAACTTAAAGCCGAAGTTGAGTTACTCCAGTATCCAATTTGGATGTTTTGGCGGGCGCCATTATTTATTATGCTTAAGCTTAAGGACATTGCAGCGGCAAGAAGGTTATTAATTACAAAAGTTAAAACGCAAAAAAAACAGGCAATTGCATCGTATAATTCGCAGACAGAATCCCTACCTGTAGGCTTTGTAAATCGGTTTTTAGGTTCGTATGAAATCTTTTTTAAAGTCGAACTATAAATACCTGTTTACCAAATATTCAAGCTTTATATATCTATATACTAATTTACATATTTTAATCATCAGCAGGCGCCGTGGAGAACAGTTAAATGCGTATATTACATATTGCGAACCATATAGAAGAAATCGGTAACGGTATTGTAAATGTGGCAGTAGACCTAGCTTGTATGCAGGCCTCGCTTGGTCATCAAGTTGCTGTTGCATCAGCAGGTGGAAAATATGAAACGTTACTTACTCAATATGGTGTCAAGCACTTTCATTTAGACCAGTCGCGAAAACCAATCAACCTTATGAACGCTGCTCGGTGTTTTCGAGTAATCACAACGCAGTTTCAGCCAGATATCGTTCATGGTCATATGATGACAGGTATTTTACTTGCGTGGTTGTTACGTTCGGAGAGCAAGTACGGTTTAGTTTCGACTGTTCACAATGAGTTTCAGACTAGTTCTATATTGATGGGACTTGCTGACCGCGTTATTACTGTGAGTCATGCGGTTGCTGATTCAATGATACGTCGTGGTATCTCTAAGCATAAAATTCGGGTAGTGGGCAATGCGACTCTCAACAGTCCACGCAATCCTAAAATCAAAGATTGTTTACCAGTACCATTAAAACGTCCCGCAATTACTACTGTTGCTGGAATGTACAAACGTAAAGGAATTGGTGAGTTAATCGATGCTTTTATTCAAATTGCTTCTCACACTGATGCACATCTATATTTAGTGGGCAATGGACCAGACCGAGAAGAATTTGAAGCTCGTGCTAAAAAAAGTAAGTATCGCGACCGCATCCACTTTGAAGGATTTCAAACTCATCCTCAGCGGTACATGCTCTCAACAGATATATTTGTTTTAGCTTCGCATCATGAGTCATTCGGTTTAGTTCTGACAGAAGCAAGAGAAGCGGGTTGTGCAATTGTTGCTTCAGATGTGGATGGAATTCCTGAAACATTAGATAATCGACAAGCAGGTGTATTAGTACCACCATCAAACAGCAATGCTTTGGCAGCAGCTTTATATGAATTACTTAGTCAACCATCTACCTTAGACAAATGGAAGTATCAAGCGCAGCAGAATTTAGAACGCTTTCACGTCACGCGCGCTTCCGTTGCGACGCTTGATGTTTACGGTGAATTAGTACAAGATTATAGCCAACTCAAAGCAAGTTAAATTATTGTTGACCTGATAAGAGAAAATTTGGTTTTTTTAACGAAAAATCCTGGTTACATAAGCGAAACCAGGATTTTAATATTTCTTTAATTAACGTAGCTTCACGTAACTTATTCCGCTGTGCGAACACCTGAAGGTTTAGTGCGGTTTTTGTAGTTAAGAGTAAAACTCAAAAAATCTGATTTAACTACCCTTGATAATTTTTTGACCTTTGTTTTTATTTCAACACATCAAAACTTACAAACACGTTGCATTCAATTTCAACCTGCTTACTCCCTTCCTGCTAGAAGATTACCTATAAATTTTTCTTCCTTAGCGTAATGCAGCGTCATGCAGCGGTTCGTTCATTGGGTATTTTTTGAGCGTGAAGGGAGTAAAGCTTCTGGGAAACCTAATAAATTTGTTATCGATTGTGTATTTTTAAACAGTTGGATTCTGTAACACTCAATACAAATTGTCAGAACTTTGCAAACTTCGACACAATTTAATACCCTAGGATGAATGCCTATATTCTTCAATATATTACGAATTATTACCTCTTTGTTTATATAACCTTATCCAAATAATCCTGATAACCAACTTGCTCCAATTTCAACTGTTTTTCTACTACTGAGTCTCGCAAATCACTTCTATATTGTTGAACTTTCGCCAGTAATTCAGGTTGATAGATAGCAATAATTTGTACAGCTAACAAACCCGCATTTTTAGCATTACCAATAGCAACAGTCGCTACAGGAATACCTGCTGGCATTTGTACAATTGAGTATAAAGAATCAACACCTTGTAAATGACGACTAGAAACAGGAACACCAATTACAGGTAACGGTGTTAGCGATGCTACCATTCCAGGTAGATGTGCGGCGCCGCCAGCACCAGCAATAATAACCTTAATACCGCGTTCATGTGCTGACTTAGCATATTCAAACATTCGTTCAGGAGTGCGATGTGCGCTAACAATAGCAACTTCGCAACTGACCCCAAACTCTTCACAGACCGTAATAGCGTCTTTCATCGTGGGCAAGTCAGAGTCGCTGCCCATAATAATGCCAATAACAGGTGACATATTCTTGCTTTATTCCTAGAAGTAATATTTAAATCAAAGCAGTTAAAGCTATATTTCCAACATGAATACGATTACGACACCTATAGATATTATCAACGCGCGTGTACCTGGTTACAAAGATTTACAGATGTTATTGATTTCTGATGGCATTGTTCAGCGAATCTTATCGATGGGTACAATCTTCAAACGAGTACCACCAGATAATTTACAAGTAATAGACGTTAAAGGAGATTGGCTATCGCTAGGAGGTGTAGATTTACAGATTAATGGTGGCTTATGTTTAGCATTTCCCGATTTAAGTTCCGATAATGCCTATTTATTGCCCAAAATATCGGAATTTTTGTGGAATAACGGTGTTGATGGATATTTACCGACTTTAGTAACGACTTCAGTAGAAAATATCCAGCGCGCGTTGGCTTTTTTTGCCGACTACATAAAGCTTAACAACACAGTTCATACCGCCAAAATTCTCGGTGTCCATTTAGAAGGGCCATTTTTAAACTACCAAAAACGCGGCGCCCATCCTGCTGAATATTTGCTGCCTTTAACTATCGATGAAGTCAAACGAGTTATAGGCGATTATACCCATACAGTGAAAGTTATCACGCTCGCCCCAGAGTTAGACCCAACAGGCGAAGTAATTGAATATCTACGTTCAAAAAATATTATTGTTAGTCTTGGACACTCGCAAGCAACAGCAGCACAAGCTTGTTTCGCATTTGAAAACGGCGCCACAATGGTAACACACGCATTTAACGCCATGCCACCACTGCACCACCGCGAACCAGGTTTATTAGGTACAGCTATTACCAACCCAAATGTCATGTGTGGGTTTATCGCCGATGGTCAGCACGTCTCACCAATTATGCTAGATATACTTTTACGCGCGAGCAATTATGACAAGGGTCTATTTTTAGTTAGCGATGCATTGGCGCCTTTAGGATTTCCCGATGGTACCTACCCGTGGGATAGTCGCGAAATAGAAGTAAAAAATGGTACAGCTTTTTTACCCGACGGTACCCTATCAGGAACAACACTGCCGTTATTAGTAGGAGTGCAAAACTTGGTTAAGTGGGGTATTTGTGATGTAGAGAAAGCAATTAAACTCGCAACCTCGGCGCCGCGTCAAGCAATTGGCTTAAAAAATATTATACCTGGTGCTGCTATTTCTAACCTTTTACGGTGGCACATTGATGAAGTAAACAGTGAGTTAAACTGGCAAAGATTTAATCCCCTCAACCCCCGAACTTGCGGGGGGCTTAAGAACACCCTTTCTTGTTCCCCCCCTTCCACGCGCAGGGCGTGTACACACATGTTTAAATAACCCCCTTCTTTTCCCCCCTTTGTGTTCTTTGTGTTCTTTGTGGTTTATCTCTTTAAGGAACCACGAAGGGCACAAAGGACACAAAGAAAGAGAAGAAAGAGAAGAAAGAGAGACTTGTGTTTACGCTGTAGCCCTTATTAAGGGGGGCTAGGGGGGTTCTATTTACGTGTACTCAATATCACATCAGCCGACATATTAGGAGCAATTTTTGATTCAAAACCTTTAATACTATTAGGGTCAAACACAATTTTGACAGGAATGCGACGAGGATTATTCGATTGCATATTGGCAAAATTACTTCCAGTATTATTTGGGGAAGGAGATGCGACTACATTTGTTGGACTCGAAGACACACTTTCAACCGTTCCTTTAAATTTACGGCTAGGAAAAGCGGCAATTTTGATTTCAGCTTTTTGCCCAGGCTGTATTCTTTCTAACTGGTTTTCTTGGAAGTTCGCCACAATCCAAGGATTTGGTTGCACTATTTCAACAAGAGTTTGTCCGGGCTGTATTTGCTGACCGACACGGACAACTGAGTTACGAACTTGACCTGGAACCAGCGCGGGAATACTGGCATAACTAAGCTTAAGTTCGGCTTGTTTAACTTCAGCTTGTCTTTGTACAACAGTCGCGAGTGCAGCTTTATATTGCTGCTTGTTGACTTCGGATTGTGTATTAGAAGTTTGTGGTGCAGGAAGAACAAGCTTCGGCTGATTGGGGTTGGTTGGAGATGGGTTAACTGGTTGGGCTACAATCGTTGGCGGAACGTTATTGACACTTTCTCGCGCGACTTCAACTTGTTGTTTTGCCACATCAAGTGCAGCTTTTGCTTGCGCTAAGTCAACTTGATACTCGCGGGGATCAAGTTTAACCAAAACCGTTCCTGGGTTAACTGGTTGATTTTCTTTGACCGAAACTTCAGTTACTACCCCAGCGACACGAGAAGTAACTGGGTAAATATCCGCACTTGTGTAAGCAACATCGGTTGTGAGATGGTATTTGTTGAACTGAAACCACCGATAGAAATAAACACCTGATGCTACTACCCCTGCTCCCAGCAGTAAACCGAGAATCACTCTACGCAAAGTCCTTTTGCGAGCTAATCTGCGTCTTTGCCCTTCCTGAATTGACTCTTCGATTGACTCTTCAAATGGAGTAATCGCGCTAACATGACTCGTATCATCCGTTTCGTGTTCATGAACGTGATTTACCGAATCATCAACTGGTTCTACCTGATGGGTTTGCTGTGAAGAATTTACACTTTCCATATCGACCTGTACCTTGGTAATAATTTATATATCTATTTAAATGAGGATAGTAAACTCTTTTAGATAAAAGCTAGTCAATAGTTTACCTAATCGAGTTTTGTGAGAATTCTTAAACACCTGTTAACTATTAGTTTCAGTTACTTAATACATCCTTCCGAAACAAATTACAACAAATAATAGATACATTTGGTTATTTGGTTAGAATTTCCCCTTATTGATTCAGCCACTACTTATTCAACCACAAATACCTTAATATTGTTCCCCACTAGTGAGAAGAGTTTGTCTGCTCATATGGTTTTGTGGGCATACATTAGTTCTAACTATTCCCCTGCTAGCCCTTCTCCTGCTACTTTAAAGTATTGAGAAGGGTTGATTTATTTACTTATATGAACGCAACTGACGATAAAACGATTGTTAAAGATTATTTCAATTCCACTGGTTTTGACCGCTGGAAGCGTATATATGGCGACGGCGAAGTCAATAAAGTCCAGCTTGATATTCGCAACGGACACCAGCAAACAGTCGATAAAGTAATTAACTGGCTTACTGCTGATGGTAACTTAGCGGGACTTTCGATTTGTGATGCTGGGTGTGGTGTTGGTAGTCTTAGTATCCCACTTGCCTCGAATGGCGCCAAAGTCTACGCCAGCGATATTTCTGAGATGATGGTGGGAGAAGCATCTGAACGTGCGGCAAGCATTTTTGGCAATAATGATAACCCTGTTTTCGATGTGCAAGATTTAGCTGCTTTGAGTGGTAAATATCACACCGTAATTTGTCTTGATGTTCTCATCCACTACCCTGTAGATGAAGCATCAGCAATGATATCGCACTTGTGTTCGCTTGCCGAGTCACGAATTATACTTAGCTTTGCACCAAAAACTTTTGCATTAAGTTTGTTGAAGAAAATAGGCAGCTTTTTCCCAGGCGCCAGCAAAGCGACAAGAGCATACCTCCATAGAGAAGCGGATGTAGTCAAGTTTTTGCAAGCGAACGGTTTTACAGTTAAGCGTTCATCAATGACAAAAACTCGATTTTACTTTTCACGACTACTGGAGGCTACACGTTAAGTGAAGTTAAAATCGCGGCAAGATACCTATATAATCTTCGCTGCGTATGAAACTCCTCACAAAGTTTGCTGCTGGTTCGATGCTCTCGCTTGGGTTTTTGTTTCTCATTGCTTCAATATCAGCTTTGTCTTCATTGCAAGATAAAGATAATAATTCTTTACAAATCCGTGATGCCAGAGATTCAGCAATAGGGTGTACCGCTCTAGGTGTTCCATTGGTTGTAGGTGGAGGATGCTTAATTCTGGGAGCGCGGCGCCAAAATCGCAAGTTGTTATCCCAGCACCTCCAGTCAACTTTCTATAATTTGGTAGAACTTGGGCAAGGGCGCATCTCAGTACTCAAATTTGCAAAAGAAGCAAATATCACAGGTACAGAAGCAAGGCAGTTCCTAGATAACAAAGCGAAGGAATTCAACGCGACCTTCGACCTAGGGAAAGAAGGAGGTATATATTACTACTTTAACATCTAGTTAATTAGGGGAAATGTGGGAGTGTGGGAGCGTAGAAGCTCACCCTCTCACCTCTGATTAAATTTAGTGGAACATTAATGAAAGTGAAGTTAGAATCGCACATGATGCTTCAAATTTGAAATTATGAAGACTGCTGAAAAATTGGCTTCATTTTGGCTACTCACACTCGGATTTATGTTTTTATCGATATCATCCGCAGCGTTATTAGAGAAAAAAGCTACAGAACAACTAGTACCTCCACCTATAAATGATAATATTTCTGAACCAGCGAATCCAAGCAGCGGAGGATTCGTAGATAATAGTGCTGCTAATAGTACTGCAGTTGCTGGAATTGTATTTGGGGTTCCTAGCACAGTATTGGGTGGATGGTTAGCGCTTTCTTTATACCGTCGTAATAAACAAGAGAAAAAAGCACTTCAGCAGCAAACTAGCGAGCGGTTGCAGTCGATTTTTTACCGTATGGTGCAAGAAAACCAGGGAAGAGTTACACTTTTAGGGTTTGCCATGCAGTCACAGCTACCCCCAGCTAATGCAAAAGATTATTTAGACAATAGAGCTAGGGAATTTAACGCCAATTTTAAAATCAGCGAAGAAGGTTCTGTTTCTTACCATTTTGACATATAGGAGATTGCGTGTTCATGCAACACATGTAGAGACTAGCATGTTAGTCTCTACAGAACGTGCTGTTTTATAATAAAATTTATGAAACAAATATTTATAACTATTGCAGCAATACTAGGCGCCTCATCCGTTGCAGCAGGCGCCTTTGGTACACACTCACTACGAGGACAATTAAGTGAGCGTGCGCTAGAAATTTTTGAAGTTGGTACTCGCTACCAAATGTATCACGCTCTAGCACTTCTCGGCGTTGCCATATTATTAACCAACAGTCCAGAACCCAATAAAACACTTGTTGTAAGCGGATGGCTGTTTATTACAGGAATATTATTATTTTCGGGCAGCTTATATGCTCTGAGCTTAACAAATACATTTAGCCTAGGCATATTAACACCTCTAGGGGGCGCCGCTTTCATTGCAGGCTGGATAACTTTAGCTTTTTATCGTGTAGGGTCTAAGGGGAGTCAAGGTTGATTATGTTCAAGCTCTTGTCTTTGTATTTCTGACAGTAGCAGTTGTTCACGCTGGTCAGCCCATTCAACTTTTTCTAATAATTTTTTTTGTAAGCGCGTACTTCTTCAAGCTGCTTTCGATATTTGTTAGGGTCGAGATAATTAGCTACTAATTCATCTGTTTCTTTATCTGATATTGATTTACCCGATACTGCGTATTGTTCAGAAGCATATAATTCTTCTTGCCATTTGAGAAGTTCCTCAGTGGTTCCAATTTTTTTAATTTCCTGTGTCATGGTATCGTCTCCTTAATTCTTCTTGTCGTTGTAAAAATTCGCTTGCTCCGTACTCAGTTAATATCATCTCTCCCGAACCGTTTGTTTCGATGAAACCGATGTCGCTATAAAACTGCCGAGCGCTAGGTATTGTAAATGCTTTGAGGATACCACTAAGCCCATTACCAAGACATTCTCGTATCAATTCTTCAACTAATGATGTTGCCGAACCTTTGCGCCTTTCTGGTTGTGGATATGAGATAGTATTCCAAGGACTATTTGTAAACGACTCAATTTCTATACCTGGATAAAACCGTCCTTCTATTTCAATATTTGCTGTTTGAATAATACAACTAGCAGCTAGTAAAGAAGCATCATCAAATACACTACGAAAATCATTTTGTCTTTCAATTAAATTGCTACTAATTTCTTCAGGTTTTGATATACAAATGTAAAATATCGTATTTTTAGCATTTTCCCTATTCCCTTAATAATAAGTATTGAGATATTCTCTAATTTTCCTATCCCAAATAATAAAGCCTTGTTGAACTTCGATTGTTGCTCCAACTACAAAGCTAAATTCATTCATGTATTGGTTGATTGTTGTTTATTATTATAAATTTATAAATATTACAGAAACTTTGCCTATACAGATTTTGCAAACAAAACTTAATAATTCTTTGTTGCTACTCTACTAAATAATAGCCCTGTTTCAAAAACGTTTATTACAAGTGAATTGCTTGTTATTAGTAGATTATTATTTTCAGCCAGCTTACACTTCCTCAGCTTAACAAATATAGTAAGCCTAGGGATAATAACACCTTTAGGTGGCGCCGCTTTCATTGCGGGTTAGATAGCTTTAGCTTTTTGTAATGTAAGGTTTAAGGGGAGTTGGGATAAATAGCATAAAGGGACGGGCAAGGATGCCCATCCCACAAGAACTTTCTACTCTTCTGGTTCTTCTAGCTCTTCTTCTTCTTCTAACTCATCTTCAGCGGTTTTGCGAACTGAGTTAGCGGAGACGACGGCGCCTTTTTCGAGTTTTTCTTTGACCAATTTCTTGAGTTGTTCGGTGACTTCGGGTTTTTCTTCCATGTACTTAATCGCATTATCGCGACCTTGGGAGATGTTCTCACCGTTGTAGCTGTACCAGGCGCCTTTACGAGTCAAGATACCTGTTTCTTCAGCTAAGTCTACTAAACAACCGATAGTTGAAATACCTTTACCAAAGATGATGTCAAATTCGGCAATTCTAAAAGGTGGCGCCACTTTGTTTTTGGCAACTTTGACTTTAACTCTGTTACCAAACTCTTCAGCACCTTTCTTCAAAGTCTGAATCCGACGAATATCTAAACGTACTGATGAGTAATACTTCAACGCATTACCACCAGTGGTAGTTTCAGGGTTGCCATAGGTAACACCAATTTTTTGACGCAACTGGTTAATGAAAATCACAGTACAACCAGATTTACCAATGTTACCAGTGATTTTACGTAGAGCTTGGCTCATCAAGCGCGCTTGTAAACCAACGTGAGCATCACCCATTTCACCTTCGATTTCCGCGCGGGGTACAAGTGCTGCTACCGAGTCAACAACAACTATATCTACCGCTGCTGAACGAACTAACTGGTCAACAATTTCTAACGCTGCTTCACCAGTATCAGGTTGAGAAATCAGCAGATTTTCAATATCTACACCCAGTGCTGCTGAGTAAGCAGGGTCAAGTGCGTGTTCCGCATCAACATAAGCAGCGATACCACCTTCTCTCTGCACCTCCGCAACTGCGTGTAGCGCTACGGTTGTTTTACCTGAACTCTCTGGTCCATAGATTTCAATAACCCGACCTTTGGGTAAACCACCACCTAATGCCAAATCCAAAGTTAAGGCGCCGCTTGAAATCGTCTCAACTCTCATTCGGTTGGCATCGCCCAGACGCATTATCGTGCCTTTTCCAAAGGTCTTCTCAATCTGGCTAAGAACCATATTGAGCGCTTTTTGCTTACCTGAACTATTGTCTTTTTCCTTATCTGCGGTATTTGCTGCCATTAGAGCCTCTATCCTGCGTGATTTACTACTTTAAAGATTTGCGCTTAATTTAACGTGTTATTCTGGCGACCGTTTATTTACTAGTTACAAGGAACATTTATACTATCTTACGCCAGAAAAATCTAAAATGGAATATGCTTTACAAAATTGTGACAATATCCTAACGCGATTTTAGTCTAATGTAGGTAGTGCTTACTCACCATCCACAAATAAATACAAAATATAACATTATATCTACGTAATAAAACGTATAAAATGACAAAATAAATTAGACGTAGGCTGTGTGATGCATAGAAAAAAGCAAAAATAGAATTAAAAGCCTAGTAGCATAACGCACCATAACCAACGCCTTAACAAAAGTACACATTGGCAACGGATGATGAGCGGATGTAACGGATAGCTGACTTTAATTAACCAGACTTTGTTTGATAACCAATAACTTATCCGTTACATCCGTTATATCTGTTGCCAGCATAGCCACTAAATTTTATGAGATGAACCACTAAGTATAGTGAAATCACCCATCGCCAACATTTTGATAACCAATGGTTATCAAAAATGCTCAGGGCTTTGTTGGTGCCCAAAATATATATCCTTGTATTAGCACTCACATCACAATTTCATGTCAAACACCTTTACACCTGAAACCGCAGTATCAGTGGCAGGTCTAACCGAATATATCCAGGTACTTCTCGAAGAAAATGAAATTCTTCGTCAAATTTGGGTAGTTGGCGAAGTTTCCAGCGCGAATAATCACCGTGTTGGGTTATTTTTTACGCTAACTGACCCAGGTGGTGGCGCCTCGATAAAATGCGTTACATGGAAAACTCAAGTCCCAAAACTAGCGCAAATACCCACTCCAGGACAACAAGTTATTATCTTGGGCAGCATTCGTTTATATCCTACACGTGGAGAATATCAACTTCAAGTGTGGCAAGTCATACCTGCTGGTGAAGGTTTACAAGCAATTCGTTACAAACAGTTAAAAAATCGTTTAGCAGCAGAAGGATTATTTGACTCTGACCGCAAACGCAATATACCATCGCATCCAAAAACAATTGCCGTCGTCTCCTCCCCCACAGCAGCAGCATGGGGAGATATTCAAAAGACTTTGCGGAGTCGTTATCCAGGTTTACACGTTTTATTCTCCCCAGCAATTGTACAAGGGGATGAGGCGCCAGCTTCTATAGTTAATGCAATTGAGCGAGTTGAAAAAGACGGACGTGCAGAAGTATTAATATTAGCGCGCGGAGGTGGCGCCGTTGAAGAGTTAGCTTGTTTTGATGATGAGCGGGTAGTAATGGCGGTAGCAAATTGTACCATCCCTGTAATTACTGGCATTGGGCACCAACGTGATGAATCATTAGCTGATTTAGCAGCAGATTTGCGTGTCCACACTCCCACTGCAGCAGCAGAACGGGTAGTACCGTCATTAGAAGATTTATATAATCAACATCAAGACCGCATTGAAGAATTATCAGCAGTAGTTAGTTACGTATATGAAAGTGCAGCAAATAAACTGCAAAAAATGCGAAACCGTCTACAAAGATTAAGTTTAGATAAACAAGTTAAACAAAGAATTGAAGCATTAAATTGGCGTCAAGAAAGATTATTACAAGCCACATCACAAAAGTTAATTTCCGAGAAGCAACATGTAGAAATGTTACGGCAAAAACTGCAAACTCTTGACCCAAAGAAAGTGTTACAGCGTGGCTATGCAGTGGTAAGAAAAGAAAATGGAGAAATCGTGCGTGCGGCAAATGAATTAAATGTTGGTTCGGAGTTAGTTGTACTATTAGGTGAGGGTGAGGTAAAAGTAAAAGTAATACATGTCAAAAATTAATTAACTGAACTCTTGAGCAAAGTTACAAGTTTATTTGCTAAAATCAAGACAATACAATTATACTTATTTTATACAAAACATTTATGACAGTTCAAGAATTAGAAACGAAACTGCTGTCTTTAACACCAATCGAAAAAGTCGAAGCAATTCGCATTTTAACTAAGAGCATAAGTACTAAGGAGCGTGGTGTTACCAAGACTCCCGGTGTTATAGGTGGTGATGCTTGTATTGGTGGAACACGTATACCAGTTTGGCTTTTGGAAAGCTATCGTCGTCAAGGGGCAACAGACGCTGATATTTTAGACCAATATCCCCAACTAAGTGCTATTGACTTAGTAACAGCATGGCTATACGCAGAAGCATTTTCCGATGAAATTTATTACGCTATTCAGAAACAAGAAGAAGCTGACGTAATTTTAGATTCTTATTAAAAGATACTATTGTGTATGGCGCAGTTGCTATAGCAGTCCGCGCATCATTCATAAAATTTATAATTCGAGAATGAACCACAAAGGGCACAAAGGACACAAAGGAAGAAAAGAAGAGATTTTACAACTCATATAGGAATGCTATCGCAGATAGTTTATGCAGAAACATCTTTAATTGGTAAAGTCATTAGAGTGAATCGCTTTCCGACAGCCTCATAATATCTTTCTTTCATCGAGTAGGTAAAAGTAATAGAATAAGAAAATTAACCGCAAAGTACGCAAAGGACGCAAAGATTTAATGGTTAAGGGTAAGAAGGTAACAAGTGATGACTTTAGCTATGAAGCAAAAGTTGCCGAAATTGACGGTATCATTGCCAGAATTGAAGCGGGTGAACTTGAATTAGAAGAAGTTTTTGAACAATTTGCTACAGCAGTGCAATATTTAAAGGAGTGCGATAGTTTTCTTGCGGCGAAACAGGAACAGGTAGATATCTTAATAGAAACGTTACAGGATGAGTCGTCTTGATAATCTAATCAATAAAATTTTAAGGAGTCATTTTTTATGGTGCCATCTATTGAGCCAAACTCTATATTAACCCTGGAAGAATTCTTAAAACTGCCAGAAACACAACCTGCGAGCGAATATGTTAATGGAATAATTTACCAGAAACCTATGGCGGAAGGAAAACATAGTTTAATTCAAACATGTTTATCATCTGCCATTAACCAAGTAGGAGAAGCGAAAAAATTAGCTTATGCTCTTATAGAACTAACCTGTAATTTCGGTGGAAATTCGATAGTACCAGATATTGCTGTTTTTGAACGGCAAAGAATTCCTCTTGATACTAACGGTGAAATTGCTAATAGATTTGATATTCATCCTGATTGGATAATTGAAATTCTCTCTCCCGAAGAATCTGCAAATAAAGTTATTCGTAAAATTACTTTTTCTATACAAAATGGAACAAAGCTTGGTTGGTTAATGGATTGTGATGATGAATCAATAACAGTCTTTCAACCAAACCAATTTCCAGAGGTGAAAGAAAAACAAGATATTTTACCTGTACTAGATGTTTTGGATAATTGGCAGTTGACAGCAGCAGATGTATTTGACTGGCTGAGTCTTACTTAAGCAACTTCAATAAAAAATATTTCATAAAGCATATTTACAAGGGTACAACAATGTGTTGTGCCTTTTTATTATACGTATCATATATTTTATTGTTACAAAATTGTTATCAAAATCGTTTAGCATTGCCTATAGACTTTTTTCGCAAAGCAAGTTACTAATAATACTCAACTCTTGTTAGGGCGACATTTACCTATTAACTATTGGGTAAATCAAATATTTGCTGCTTACTCCAATCTTCTTACCCCTTACTCCCATGAAACCGTTTTTGTTTGTCACTGACCTCGATAACACTCTCGTTAATCACACTGTCGTTGGCGCCGATGTTCAATTAGTACTATTGAACCAAATATTGACTGAGCATCGACAAAATTATGGTAGTAAGATTGTATATGCAACGGGTCGTTCGCCTGTACTATATAGAGAACTTAAAGAAGAGAAAAACTTGATAGACCCTGATGCGTTGGTTGTATCTGTAGGAACAGAAATTTATTTTGATGATAGCGAAACCCCTGATGCGTCTTGGTCAGAGAAGCTTTCACCTGGGTGGAATAAAGAAGCTATTATTGCAGTGACATCACAATTTCCAGAGCTAGAACCACAACCAGAGACAGAACAGCGTCCATTTAAGGTAAGTTTTTTCTTGAAAGATGAACTATCAGAAAAAATTTTGCCGCAACTTGATTCAAAGTTGCAAAAGTGTGCTTTAAATATAAAGTTAATCTATAGTAGTGGGATTGATCTTGACATTGTGCCTCGTGACAGCGATAAAGGTCAGGCAGTGCAGTTTCTACGTCAAAAGTGGAAGTTTGTAGCTGAACAAACGGTTGTTTGTGGAGATTCAGGTAACGATATATCATTATTTGCCACTGGAGAGGAACGGGGAATTCTTGTAGGGAATGCACGCCCAGAATTACTACAGTGGTACAGTACTAATCGCACGGATTACCGTTACCTGGCTTCAAATCATTGTGCAGGCGGAATTATTGAAGGTTTGAAACATTTTGGTTTCTTAAATGATTAGTTATCTTAAAGGTCTGGTTGCGAATATTCAAAGCAGTGGTAATCGCCATATTCTCACTTTGGAAGTGAATTATATGGGATACGACTTGCTAATTCCCGGAAAGTTGGCGAAACAACTGCCAGGTTCAGGTGAGAGTGTTCAAATTTTTACTCATTATCAAGTCCGTGAAGAAGTTCCTATACTCTATGGTTTTGGTTCGCCAGCAGAGCGGGATCTATTCCGGCATTTGATCGGTGTAAGTGGAATAGGCGCCGCGTTAGCTATTGCATTACTCGATACTCTCGAAGTACCGGAGTTAGTGCAAGCAATTGTTACAGCGAATGTACAATTAATTATTCAGGCGCCTGGTGTTGGGAAGAAAACGGCTGAACGGATTTGTTTGGAACTAAAAAGCAAGTTGATTGAGTGGCGTAAAACAGCAGGCTTTTTCGTTGCAACCGATGGTCCGGCGCCGAGTATTCTCGAAGATGTACAAAGTGTACTACTTAAGCTTGGTTATACACCAAGTGAAGTCAGCCATGCTTTACACTTTGTTAGCGAAGATATTGGGCTACCTAAAGATGCTTTTGTTGAAGATTGGATACGGCAAGCAATAGCACATCTTAGTAGTACTGAAGTGTAAGAATTTTGCTAACAGTAAAGGGACTGCGTTTACGTACATGAATGGATTTGGGATTAATTATTATTCTGGGTCATCTACCTGATTTGACTTATTAAGTTTGAATGCTCCCGTTGTTGTTCTAATTTGATATATTACGTTAATTAATATTCCAAACCCTTTATTTCTTCGTGCCCTTTGTGACCTTTGTGGTTAATTTTTTCTCATCAATGTCTTTATGGGTTTACAGGGCGGGTTTACGAGTATTCTAAAAGTGTGTTTAATGTTTCGTTAACCCGCCCCCACAATATCACCATGTCCGCATATGATTGGATACAGGAATCTTTACAAACAATTCAACGCGCTAATTGGTATCGTTCTACACAAACAATTCACGGTATCCCTGGCGCCGTTGTTGTTTTAGATGGTAAGGAGGTTATTAATTTTGCTAGTAATGATTATTTGGGTTTAGCTGGTGATGAACGTTTAATCAGTGCAGCAGTCAATGCTGTTAAAGAATTTGGTACTGGTTCTACTGGTTCGCGGTTACTTAGCGGACAGCGTTCGTTACACCGAGAGTTGGAACGAGCAATAGCTTCTCTTAAACAAACCCAAGATGCTATTGTTTTTAGTTCCGGTTATCTTGCGAATATCGGCGCCATTACAGCATTAGTAGGTAAACGTGATTTAATATTATCCGACCAATATAATCATTCTAGCCTCAAAAACGGTGCAATTCTTAGTGGTGCAAGTATTACTGAGTACCCGCACTGCAATGCTGAAGTTTTAAAAAACCAGCTTATTGAACTTAGAAAAAACTATCGTCGCTGTTTAATTATTACTGATAGCGTTTTTAGTATGGATGGCGATTTATGTCCTTTACATACACTATTAGATTTAGCAGAAGAATTTAGCTGTATGCTGCTGGTTGATGAAGCACATGGTACTGGTGTATTAGGAAGTTCTGGCGCCGGATGTGTTGAGCATTTTGGATGTACAGGTAGAGAATTAATACAAATGGGTACTTTGAGTAAAGCTTTGGGTAGTTTAGGAGGATATATTACAGGAAGTGCTACTTTAATAGATTTTCTTCGGAATCGGGCGCCGAGTTGGATTTATACTACAGCGCTTTCCCCTGCTGACACAGCATCCGCAAACGCTGCAATTGAAATAGTACGCAGCGAACCACAGCGTATATTGCGACTATGGCACAACGTCGAATATCTTAAAGAATTAATACAAAAACATTTACCTGAGTTAAAAATATTACCTTCATCTTCGCCCATACTGTGCTTCCAATTAGAAAGTGCAACTGATGCTTTAAAAGTAGGTAAACACTTGAAAGAATCTGGTATTTTCGCTCCTGCAATACGTCCTCCTACAGTGCCAACAAGTCGTATTCGGATAACATTAATGGCTACACATGAAAATGTTCATATTGAAAAATTAGTAGAAGTATTATCTAATTTAACTACTACGTAAGGTGGGCACTGCCCACCATACAATTAACAATTACGAGGTTAAGAAAATATTATCAAAAAATTAACCCTATAATAATCCCAAAATCAATCTAAGGTAATAAAATTTGGGTATCTTGATAATCTACCACAGTATGCAGGTTCCTAAACACTTCCATCGTTTCATCTACCTCGCGCTTTGTGTTGTTACGATAATTGTAGCTTGTACAAAACAGCCTCAAAAAATTACTCAGCAAACAACTCAACAAGGCAAGCAGCACAATGCAATAATTTTTGTTGCTGATGGTTTACGTCCTGATTGGGTAAATTCTACCGATACTCCAAATTTAAATGAGATTCGCTCCTTAGGCGTAACTTTTCTTAACAGTCACTCTTTATTTCCAACTTTCACTACTTCTAATGCTTCGGCAATTGCAACAGGTCATTTTCTTGGTGATACTGGAGACTTTAGTAATACGATTAAAGTTAATACTCCTGTTAAAAGTGCAAAAAATAGTCTTGTTCCTTACCTAGAAAACAATGTTGTTCTTAAAGAAGTCAATAAACAATTCGGCACCAATTTCTTAAATGAGCAAACTTTATTAGCAACCGCGCGTAAAGCAGGTTTTAGTACAGCAGCAGTAGGTAAAATTGGTCCAGTACTGATTCAAGACGTTACTTTACAGCAAGGTGAACCCACCATCATTTTTGATGATGATACAGGAAAGCCAGAGGGAGTTGCGCTTAATCCAGATATTATCAGTTTACTTGATAAAAGTTCATTACCAAAAGAAACACCGACACGTGGTGATAATGGTAAAAGCGGTGATAATAAAACCCCAGGAACTAAAACTGCCAATGTTACTCAGCAGCAATATTTTGCGGATGTTACAACCAAAGTAATTCTGCCGCTTTTTCAACAGCGTCAAAAGCCTTTCGTAATGGTGTATTGGTCGCGCGACCCAGATGGTACGCAACACAATCATGGTGATAGTCTTAACCAGCTAGTACCAGGAATTAATGGCCCCACAGTTCAAGCTGCACGTCAAAATGTAGATAAAAATTTGGCACAAATTCGAGGCGCCCTCAAAGATTTAGGATTAGAAGAGACAACAAATATATTTATTACTGCTGACCACGGGTTTTCGACAATTAGCAAAGAAAGTAAAACTAGTTACGCTGCAACTCTTAATTATCCAGATGTACCTAAAGGGTTTTTACCATCAGGTTTTGTAGCAATTGATTTAGCAAAAGATTTGTCCCTTTCTTTATTTGACCCAGATAAGAAAAATGCTCCTGTAGACCCAACTAAAGGTCAAAATACCCGAAATCATATTCTTGCTAAAGACCCAAACAAACCTGATGTAATTGTGGCAGCAAACGGTGGTTCAGATTTGATATACCTACCAAATAAAGCTAATCAAAAAGATTTAGCGCAAAAAATAGCTAATTCCCTGTTCAAACAGGATTATGTTAGCGGTATTTTCGTCAATAATGATTTGGGCAAGATACCAGGTACATTATCACTAGAGAATATTGGACTTAGAGGCAACGCGCGTACACCCAAACCCTCAATGCTAATAAACTTCCGTTCGTTTGATACAGGATGTGGAACTCCTACAGCATGTGGTGCAGAAGTATCCGACACAAAGTTACAACAAGGGCAAGGAATGCACGGTAGCTTTAGTCGCGCGGACACTTACAATATGATGGGCGCCATTGGTCCAGACTTTAAAAAAGGATTTAAAGACTTTGCACCTGTAAGTAATGCAGATGTACCACGCACTATAGCCAAAGTATTAAACCTACAGCTTAAACCTTTGGGTAAACTAACAGGACGAGTTATAACTGAAGCGTTGATAGGTCAACCGGATACTGTGGGCGCCAAGTCTTTTACAATGGAATCAAAACCTGCTGAAAATGGATTAAAGACTATTTTAAAATATCAAACCGTTGGTAAAACTCGTTACTTTGACGTCGCGGGATTTCCGGGTCGAACATTAGGACTGTAGGGTGCGTGACGCTACAAACAATCTACAATCATAACAGATAATCCTGTAGCGTCACGCACCATCGATATAATTATGAATTGTCATAAATGGTGCGTCACAGCAGAAGATTTTTCGCTTCGTTGTTTGATTGTAGCTGTGACGCACCCTACATTTCATATACTTCTAATGGCAAGCCGTCCGGGTCTTGGAAGAAGGTATATTTTTTATCTGTAATCTCATCAATTCTAATATTTTCAACTTCGATACCTTGAGATTGTAAATACAAAACAGTCTCTTCTATATTCTCAACCTCGAATGCCAAATGCCTTAAACCACATGCTTCTGGTTTACTAACTCGCTGCGGAGGGTTAGGAAATGAGAATAGCTCGATTTGATTTTCTCCAACTTGTAAATCTAATTTATAGGAATTTCGTGGCACCCGATATGTTTCTTGGATAATTTTGAAGCCTAGCGTTTCGACGTAGAATTTTTTGGATATTTCGTAGTTTGAGCAAATAATTGCAGCATGATGAATTTTAATGGGTTTCATAAATAAGATTTACGCATAGAAATATACATATTGTAGAGACGTGATATATCACGTCTTTACCACGTCTCTACATTCTTTAAGAATCTTGTAATATGGTTTTTGATACAATCCTGGTTTTTTTGCGGTCGGCTTCTGATAGGTCTTGTCCGGCTTGAAGTTGGGTTGCAGAAGTTTGTAACACTGTTGCTGCGCTCATATCGCCCATTTGTAAAGCGGTTTTTGCAGCGGTTTGCAGCATTGTCGCGGCGCCTGCTCGATCACCCATTTGTAGTTTTGTTTCTGCAAGCTGGGTTTGTCGATATTTTGCTAGTGCCAAGACGTGCTGTTGTACATTTGGGTCAACTACTGATTGATATTGTCCTGTAACATTTGCCTCGACGAAGAATATTTCTGATAGTATCCCTGTAGTGTTTTGACTTGGGTCATCGTAACGTACTTGTAGTTGCGCGATTGGTTGTCTACCTATTGGCAGTTGCGAAATATACAAGTTTGCTAAAATTACCCGTTCAACATCACGCATTAAGTCGCCGATACGTACAGATAATCGTCCATCAGGGTCTTGCTGTACAGGTAGCTCGATTGTTTCCGGCGCCACTTGTGCTACAGGTTTAAGTTCGGCAAACCGTACTTTTGGAACTAATGAAAACAGTAAGTAAGCATTTGTTAAACTTACGGTCTGAATGCGGGTAAATAGCTGATTAAATTTAGCTTCTGCTTCATCCGGCCGTTGAATGTGAGATAATGCACCACCACCAGCATCAGCAATTTGTTCGAGAACGTCTTGGTTCCAATTGTCACCAAAACCTAACGTGTTCAAAGTCAAATTGTAGCTAGCAGCTAATTTGGCAAATTCTAAACAGCGCTTATTACTACCGTGTTCGTTTTCACCGTCGGTTAACAAAAAGGCTTGCGATATCGACTCTTTGTTTCCTTTGGTCAGTTCCTTAATGCCTAACTGTAAACCTTCATCAATGGCAGTACCCCCATCAGCAGAAAGTTTATTAATTTGCTGTTTGATGCGTTCTGGGTCATCTACCGTTTGGTTCGATACCAACACCTTGGCACGATGGTCAAAAACAACAACACTCAGGCGATCTCCAGGATTTAATCTGTCAACAATACGGCAAGCCGCCTTTTTAACAGTTTCTAACGGGCGCCCACTCATCGAACCACTGTGGTCAAGAATCAGACACAAATTCAGCGGCACATTGCGATTAATATTGTCTGCAACGGCTGATATAGATATCGCCAACTGTCGTTGACTGTTCGGCTGGCTCCCATCTAAGTTGCCATCATTTAGAGCAGGCTGCAAGCTAACCTTCATAAATCCTTCTATCCCGGCGACACGTGTTTATAATTAACTTCAGTAGCCAGTGTAATTGCTACGGAAAAGTTAGAATTGTTTATAGTCAATGGTTGATAGTTAATAGTTAATACCTAGTAACTAGTAAATACTAGTAAATATTAGTACTAGGGTTCTTGATTTCTGAGAAAATCAATAACAATTGACTGTTTAGAACCAGGGACTATATATAGATTAACGAGAGATTAGCGAGATTATCGAGAAATCCACACCTCCAGTTGACCTGTTGAAACGTTAGGATGTATTACAGTTAACGGCATTATCTCAGGCAACAGTTGCTATGGACATGGATCCCATCAAGGCTGTGCAAGCCCCTTATTACGGCGATAACTTTTACCGCACACCGCCACCAGATTTACCCTCTCTTTTGTTGAAGGAGCGAATTGTCTATCTCGGAATGCCGCTGGTACCTGCTGTCACGGAACTTATAGTTGCCGAGCTGCTATTTTTGCAATCAGACGACCCCGAAAAGCCAATTAAAATTTACATCAACTCGACTGGCACCTCTGGTTATAGTGGCGAACCAGTTGGCTTTGAAACAGAAGCCTTTGCCATTTATGACACAATGAAGTACATAAAACCGCCTATCCATACCATTTGTATTGGTTCAGCAATGGGTATGTCGGCTATGCTCCTCAGTGCAGGTACAAAAGGCTGTCGTGCCTCGTTGCCCCACGCTACGATTATACTCCACCAGCCCAAGAGCTATGCTCAAGGTCAAGCCACGGATATTCAAATTCGTGCCAAAGAAGTATTAGCGAATAAAGCCACTATGGTTGATATCCTCTCGACTACTACAGGGCAAACCAAACAGAGAATCGAGAAGGATATGGATCGTCTTTTCTATATGACACCTCACCAAGCTGTGGAATATGGATTGATTGACCGAGTATTCGAGAAAGAAGAACTTGCCAATCCCCCACTCCCTGCTGCGAGCATCCTTTAAATAGTGCTGAGTGGAAAGTTCTGAGTGCTGAGTAGAATTAATAGTTATGAGTTAAAAATTATTAGTTTATTATTCATCACTCAGCACTCAGCACTCAGCACTCATCACTAATAACTATTCACATTGGAGTTACACAAAATGCCTATAGGTGTCCCAAAAGTTCCTTACCGGATGCCGGGGGAACAATATACACAGTGGGTTGATATTTATAATCGTCTTTACCGTGAGCGGGTTATTTTCTTGCCCCGTGATATTGACGATGAAATTGCCAACCAAATCGTAGCAGTAATGCTTTATTTGGATTCTGAAGACCCTGGTAAAGATATTTCCTTATATATAAATTCTCCAGGTGGGATGGTAACATCCGGGTTGATGATTTATGACACAATGCAGCATATCAAATCTGATGTTGTAACGATTTGTGTCGGTTTGGCTGCTTCGATGGGTTCGTTCTTGCTTGCAGGTGGTACCAAAGGTAAGCGTTTAGCATTACCCCACTCGCGTATCATGATTCACCAACCTTCGGGTGGCACGCGCGGACAAGCGACTGATATCGAAATTGAAGCGCGCGAAATTCTCAGAATTCGCCATCAACTCAACGGTATCTACGCTACCAATACAGGTCAGCCATTGGAAAAAATAGAAAGAGACATGGATCGTGACTTTTTCATGTCCGCACAAGAGGCTAAAGATTACGGATTGATTGACAAAGTAATCGAAGAACGTCCTTAATTAACCTTAAGGTGTTAGTTAGATTCCCGATTTCTTAAAGAAGTCGGGAATCTTTTAAGAGTATTTAGTTATAAATATTACATCTGAATACTCGATTTTAGTTATTCCTCTTTTCAAGAAAGGGGTTGAGGCGATAGTATATGTAGCGTAATTTTGCTTCGATACGGATGGTAAAGTCATTTATACTTAGTAAATGCTATCGTTTGTGCGCCTGCAAAGTTTCCGGAAAAGCATTTTACGTTCCCGTAAAAATTGTCAAGACTAAACAGCGAAAAGTAACGAAAAGTAACTAAATAGTCTTTATTATTAAGGTTCCAGGTTCTAAGCTTTAAGAAAGTAAGTACCCAAACGGGTGTTTACACGCTATCCCTGAAATAGAAAGCGCCTCCAAAAGGCATTTGTAAAGAGTTAAGAGTCAAGTATAAATACTCAGCACTCAGCACTCAGAACTTTTTCAGGTTATGTAAACAATTATTCGTGCTTGTAACGGCTTAAAGATGGATGTAGTAGATTGCTACCGTGTATTGGGTTTAAGGTCGGGCGCCTCGTTTTCCGACATCAAAGCTTCGTATCGCAAACTAGCACAGCAATACCACCCCGATATCAACCCGAATGACAATAAAGCAAAAGAGAAATTTATTGCGCTAACAGAAGCGTACAAATTCCTTTTACAGGTAGTAACACCAGTATCTCCAGTTTCATCAACAGCACCGACTCAACCAGCAAACCCAAAAACTTCGGCACAACACGCACCAAAGCAACCCCCCAAACAACCACAACAACCACAACAACCACAACAACCACAACCAAAACCGCCAAATATACTTGAAATAGAACGGCGCCTAAAGTGGAAAACATACGAACAACTACAGCGCTTCATCCGCGAACGACGTTTTCCCCAAGCCATTGCCCTAGCAGAAGCATTAGCCGAACGTTTGCCTGAAGACCCAGAAGTAAAACAGTGGCAAGCAATTTCATACCAAGTATGGGGACGCGCGCTCATCGCCGAAAAACAATGGTTAAAAGCCCGTATATACCTGAAAAAAGCCCTAAAAACCGACCCCAATAACAAATCCTTATTCGACTCAGTACAACGCGACTTCCAAAAACTAGAACAAATCTTCTAACACAATTTAATTCTTGTGAAGCAGGCATCCGAAGCTGCCCTAATATATAAGTATTACCTGCCCTGATGTAAGGGACAGGGCAAGAGAAGCCCATCCCACAAGAAAATTTTCAACATCTTGTTATTTGGAAGCGCCTAAAACTAATAAATTACAGCAATTATAGTGGATTCAAAATTATAATTGGGCGCCACAGGAAGACATCCGCACGACACCTAATTACATTTTACAAAGTACGGAAATTGTTGCTATTAAGACTGCCAGTAAATCCCTTTAAAAGAGCTAAATCTTGATTGCTAACTGTATCACGAATTAAAGTGTCACCCTGAAGCTGAATGAATGACAACGAAGTGAATCTTAAACCTCCTGCACAGCCAAGTATATCCTCACCGACTTGGAAATCTTCAATGGTATCTACACCTTGATTTGTGACGAGAGCAAAAGTATCTTTACCACTTCCTCCATTCAAAATGTCATTGCCTAAACCACCCCAAATTTCATCATTACCATCACCACCCCAAATTCTGTCATTCCCATCATATCCATCAAGCTTGTCGTTACCCCAGTAACCGTATATCAAATCATCACCCGAAGTACCACCAATATTGTTGTCGGTAGTTCCTATATAGCGCGCGACTGTAAAGCCACCTGAAGTCTTTGGTTGACCAACAAGAACAATATTGCCGTCTCCTTGAGTCGCAACAGCACGATTAACATCATAGTTACTTCCAATAGGAGTAATAACTTGACCACCTGTACCAAAGCTACTATCCAAACTGCCATCAGGGTTATAAGCCACTAAAACAGAAGTGCGGTCGCGATTTGCTCCGCTTTCAAAATAACCAGATACAACAATTTTGCCACTTGGCTGAATCGTTAAACCATTTGCACGGTCACTATTAGTCGTGCTTAAAGGTGTAATAACTTTGCCACCAGAACCAAAATTAGTATCTAAACTACCGTCAGTATTGAAACGGGCGAGGGCTAGGTCGTCTTGGTTGAAGCTACTACCACCAACATATCTCCATACATGCCCAGCCACAACAATTTTACCGTCCGCTTGAATCGCAATACTATCGATTTCCTCCCCGACACCTATCGAGACAATAGACCTACCAGCATTACCAAAACTAGTATCTAAGCTTCCGTCGTTGTTATAGCGCGCTAAAGAAAAATCAAATTCAGCAACGTTTGGAATTTGTACACGTCCCCCAACCAGAATTTTGCCATCTGACTGTAGCGCTGCAACATGACCATTTGTGCCGTTAACTTTACCACTGCTGCCAAAAGTTGTATCTAAACTGCCATCAGCGTTATAACGTACTAAAACATAATCTGGATTACCATTGCCTATATACCCAGCTAAGATAATCTTGCCGTCGGACTGAACTAAAACGTTACGACCGAAATCTTCACCAAAATTAGTAACGACTTTTCCTCCATTACCAAAGGTGCTATCCAAGCTACCGTCAACGTTGTAGCGGGCTAGAGCAAAATCTGGATAGTTAGGTTGCTCGCTATTCCATACATATCCACCAACAATTATTTTGCCATTGGATTGAAGAGTAACACTATACCCAGTTTCACTTCCAAGTCCAATATCAGTATTAACTCTGCCACTATTACCAAAGCTAGTGTCTAAAGTGCCATCAATGTTATACCGAGCAACATCGAAACTACCAAATCCGCCCGCAACAACAATCTTACCGTCAGGCTGAACCGTAACGCCACGAGAGTAAGCTGTATTCGGTGTAGTGACTATACCACTGATACCAAAGTTTGGGTCTAATTCACCGGGTCTGAGTGCCAGCTTAATTACAACATTTTCGTTAGCGCTGGTAGCTACACCATCGCTTACATTTACCTGTAGGTTTACTGTGGGGTTAACTTGTGGGTTAAGGTCGTCTATATCGTTAACCGCAATTTGCCCAGTATTAGAATTAATGCTAAACGCCATATTTCCATCGGCATCAAGGTCGATGTTTCCACCTACAATCCTCCAATTGGAGAATACAGTGTTGCTTGAGTCAATATCTGTTGCAGTTAAAGACCCAATAATTGTGCCATTAGTCGCGTTAGTCGGAATTCCTAGAGGATAACTTGGTGAAATTACAGGGGCATCATTGACAGCACTTACATTTATCGAAGCAGTATCAGCAAGGCTACTAAAAGCTGTAGACCCTCCATTTAATGTTGTGTTAGCGATACTGCCATTCACACCACTAGTTTGGTTCCAAGCACGGAAAGTGATGGCGTTGCTAATGCTACCGTTGTAATTTGCATTGGCTTGAAAGTAAACGCGCGTGAAAGTATCTGCTGCTAAAAGACGGGCATTACTATTAGACAACGTACCCATCTGAAGCCAACTCGCTCCGTTGTTCGTGCTATACCACCATGTACCATTGCTGGTGCTAACACTACTAATAGCTATACCTGTTACTGCTCCACTTCTAGAGTCGGTGACGTTTCTACCTAAACCAACTATGGAGGAAACTAAAGTACCGACTGCTCCCGAAGGGGCGCCTGCATCTTCGTTAACAGAGTTTAATGTTACAACCGTGTCTGCAAGAATAGGAGCGCTGCCAGAGGAATTAGTTGATGTATTGACAGTAATTGAAGCAGTTTCTGTAAAATTGCTTAGTTGTTCTGAAAAGTTTGCAGCAGCTATCCGGAACCCGTTGTCACCAGCAAATCTAAAATCCCAAGCACGGAAAGATATGGCGTTGTCAATAGTGCCAGTAAAATTAGCGTTGGGTTGAAAGTAGATACGAGTATTCGCATCTGCTGCTAGTACACGAGCAAGGTCATTATAAACATCGCCCAAAGTAAACCAATTCTCACCATTATTGATGCTGTACCACCAGCTACCGTTAGTTGTATTAGCATTTGTTACCGCAATACCTGTGCGGGCGCCTGAGTCAAAGTCTGTAACATTTCTTCCTAATGCTACTAATGAAGATACAAGAGTGCCTACCGCTCCTGAAGGTGTACCAGCATTTTGACTTATTGCGTCTAGAGTAACAACTGTGTCAGTTAAAATTGGTGGTCTATTACCGCTACTGCTCAAAACGTAATTTAAAACAACATTACCTGTATTACTGTTAGAGCCATCTACAGCAATTTGATAAGTTGTTCCAGCAGTAACTGCAAAACTTGTCCAACTTGCATTATTTCCGCCAGTATTATCATCACTTCTCACAAGGCTTAAATTATTAATTGAATCGCCAGTGTAAACGGAAAGAAATGTATCAAAGTTACTACCAATAGTATCAAACGTAACTGCACCATTCGTTGGCGCCGTCCAACTCCACCACACAGAGTTAGTCGTTCCTGACTGCGTAAGTTCCCCTACTTCACCTGTGGCACCGTCAGTAGTACCTGTAATCCTACCTGAACTGCCAGAAATAACAGTTCTAGAAACAAAATTGTCATTAATAGGAGATGGACTGTTAACAATAATTGAAGCAACGTCAGTAGTAGTACTAAAAGCAGTAGAACCACCATTAATAGTAGTGTCAGCTACACCACCAGCTACACCACTAGTTTGATCCCAAGCACGGAAAGTAATCGCGTTACTAATGCTGCCAGTATAATTAGCATTTGGTCGGAAGTATACACGGGTGTTAGCATCTGCTGCTAATAACCGCGCGCTAGTGCTAGAAAGTGTACCATTAGTATTCCAACTAGTTCCATTATTAGTGCTGTAGTACCAAATGCCGTTGGTAGTGTCGGCGCCAGTAATTGCAATACCCGTAACGGCGCCATTTGAGTCAGTAACGTTTCTACCGATGCCAACAAGTGAAGACACTAAAGTACCAACTGCACCAGATGGTAATGCTGCGTCTCTATTAACCGAGTTTAAAGTCACTACCGTGTCTGTGAGAATTGGAGCTAAGTTACCTGTGGTAGTAGTGCCATTACTGTTGAAAGAGTAATTTAAAGAAATATTACCTGTGTTGCTGCTATAACCATCTACAGCAATACGGTAAACTGTTCCGGCAGTGACAGCAAAGCTGACACGGCTTGTATTGGTGCCACCGCCATCATCGTCAAAAGTCACTAAAGTCAAACTATTAACACTTGTACCTGTATAAACAGAAAGGTATGTGTCAAAATTACTACCAATAGTATCAAACGTGACTGTACCATTCGACGGCGCCGTCCAACTCCACCACACAGAGTTATTTGTTCCTGACTGTGTAGCTTCACCTGTTTCTGCTGTCGCACCAATATTAGTACCTGTAACACTACCTAAAGTCCCAACCAGTGTTATTTGATTCGCAAAATTATCATTTACAGGAGTTGGGTTGCTAACTGTAATTGAGGCAGTGTCCGTAGCAGTACTAAAAGCAGTAGAACCACCGTTAATACTAGCGTCGGCTAAACCACCAGCTACACCACTCGTTTGATCCCAAGCCCGGAAACTAATCGCGTTACTAATGCTGCCAGTGTAATTAGCGTTCGGTCGGAAGTATACACGGGTGTTAACATCTGCTGCTAATAACCGAGCATTAGTGCTGGAAACGGAACCATTAGTATTCCAGCTAGTTCCATTATTAGTGCTATAGTACCAAGTGCCATTGCTGCTGTCAGCAAAGATAATAGCAACACCTGTAACGGCGCCATTTGAGTCAGTAATGTTCCTACCAATGCCAACAAGTGAAGATACTAAAGTACCAACTGCACCAGATGGCAATGCTGCATCTCTGTTGACAGGGTTGAGAGTGAGTACCGTGTCTGTTAAGGTTGGGGCAATATTACCTGTGGTAGTAGTGCCGCCACTGTTCAAAGAGTAATTTAAGGAAATGTTGCCCGTATGTGCTTGATATCCGTCTACAGCAATACGATAAACTGTTCCGGCAGTGACATTAAAGCTAACACGGCTTGTATTGGCGCCACCGCTATCATCGTTAGCAACAACTAAAGCTAAACTACTAACACTCGTACCTGTATAAACAGAAAGGTACGTATCAAAATTACTACCAATAGTATCAAAAGTGACTGTACCATTCGTTGGCGCCGTCCAACTCCACCATACAGAGTTATTTGTTCCTGACTGTGTAGCTTCTCCTGTTTCTGCTGTCGCACCAATATTAGTACCTGTAATGCTACCTAAAGTCCCAACCAGTGTTATTTGATTCGCAAAATTATCATTTACAGGAGTTGGGTTGCTAACTGTAATTGAGGCAGTATCGGTAGCAGTACTAAAAGCACTAGAACCACCATTAATACTAGCGTCGGCTAAACCACCAGCTACACCACTCGTTTGATCCCAAGCCCGGAAAGTAATCGCGTTACTAATACTACCAGTGTAATTAGCGTTCGGTCGGAAGTATAGGCGGGTATTACTATCTGCTGCTAATAACCGAGCATTAGTGCTGGAAAGTGTACCATTAGTATTCCAGCTAGTTCCATTATTAGTGCTATAGTACCAAGTGCCATTGCTGCTGTCAGCAGAGATAATAGCAACACCTGTAACGGCGCCATTTGAGTCAGTAACGTTCCTACCAATGCCAACAAGTGAAGATACTAAAGTACCAACTGCACCAGATGGTAAACCAGCATCTCTACTTACTGAGTTTAAAGTTACTACAGTGTCCGCCAGAATAGGAGCTAAGTTACTTGTGGTAGTAGTACCAGCACTGTTGAAAGAGTAATTTAAAGTAACATTACCTGTGTTGCTGCTATACCCGTCTACGGCAATATAGTAAGTTGTTCCAGCAGTTACCGTAAAACTTACTCGACTAGCAACATTTCCACTACCAATATCATCATTGAAAGCTACACGAGTTAAGCTACTGACACTATTACCTGTGTAAACAGATAGATATGTGTCAAAGTTACTGCCAATGGTATCAAACGTGACTGTACCATTCGTTGGCGCCGTCCAACTCCACCATACAGAATTATTTATTCCTGACTGACTAGCCTCACCTGCTTCTGCCGTGGCATCTACATTATTTCCAAAACTGGTACCTGAAACACCTGAAAGAACAATTCTGTTGGCAAAGTCATCGTTAGAAGAAGGAAAAGCGTAACTATAAGTTTTCAATAGCTCAGGTTCAAATGCTAAAGCAGGTCTTATTTCACCGATGGTAATTTCAAGATTCCAGTCTGCTCCTAAAGCTGCACTACCAGTGGGCGTAGCTGAGGCGCCAACCGAAGCTCCTGTTAAGTGGTGTAACTTAGTAATAAACTCCTCTCCCGCATCACCAGCAGCAACGTTACAACCATATAGAAGCAATTCATTTAATTCTTGCTTTTCAAACCATTGTTGTAACTGGTTGGAATAAACATCTAGTGTACTTAAGCAAACAGTAGATTTTCCTAGATACAAACATCCAGGCGAACCGTGGGAAACTATGTGAACCGAATTATATCGGGTAGCCTGTAAACTTTCAGTAATTTGCTCTACTCCATCTAAAGTAGAATCAAGTATCACAACTTCGATATCTGGCTTGACACCCGCTATCAAGCTTTGTTTATCAGAAATATTATTATCAATAAAAACAATACTTTTTGCTTTCTTTAACTTTCTACAACCTGTTGTGCTATATAAGACTGCTTCTTCAGAGTTGAGCAAAGCGTAAAAATGGTTGTTTAATACAGGCTTCATACTTATTGATGTTTCCTAAAGCGACAACAAATTGAAAAATGTCATTAATAGTTAATAAAATATTTTTGCCGATATATACGCTTGATGCCTCAGTACTTGCACCACTATTTAATTATTAATATTCCCATGATTTCATAGCAAATTTATAATATACAGCAGTTGAATATTTTCACAATAAATTATTTATTTATAAATCCATTGTTCGTCATCAATAAACAACTTATTGCTTGATTTATAAGAAAAAATACATAAACTTAAGAAGAACTTTTTAAAGTAGATTAAATATTCAAATACCTTACATAGGTATTTTCTAATCTAAAATCCGTTATTATACCCAAGCCAAAATTTAGCTTAGTAGTGCTGGTGATGAAGGGGCGCCGAGGAGCAACGTAATATTTAGTTGGGTTCCGCAAAGCCTCCACCCAACCTACATATCTTTACAGTGTTCAGTTAAAAAAGTTGCACATTCTGGGATAGCATTCCTGATTTGGTACAACTATGCTGGAATCAAGTGTTACAGTCTAAACTTACTAATACATTTAAACTGAGCATTTATATTGTTTTAGATTAAAGTAATAAAAAATACTAATATTGTATGGAAACTACTGTTACTCAGTGGGAGAAACCGCATGTGAATCCAGAGTTACTCAAGGATTTACATTTTACTGCTCATCATCAAAACTGGTGCCTGTTAATATTTCTAGTTTTTTACAGCAAATTTTAGGTATGTAAGGTACATAAATAATGCCCAAAACCTTGTGAACAGCATAGGCGCCTGTATATAAAAATTAAGCAGCAATAAAAATGACAGCCGCTAGACTGCCATGCATGATATATCATTAGTTATAGAGTACTGATGCACTGTATGACTAATCACAGTTTTGTGATTATTGAGATTCAGGGCAACGCCAATAAATTCCCTGTTCACGCACAAGAAGTTGGTATCCCACCAACTCGCGTCTTAAAGTAGCACAATCAGGATGGTAGCGCTTAATAATTTCATTGACTGTACGTTCAGGATATTTAACTCCCACTTCAAACTTTTCTACTAACCATTTGAGAATAACTAAACGCTTTTTTCGACTTGCGGGAATTTCTTTAAGATTTTGCATAGCTTCAGGGTTTTGAAAATCTCCTTCTATATAGGTTTTTAGTACTTTATTTTCCCATGCTTGTGTGCTAACATCCTCAACCAAAGAAGCCATTTTCTCCGGTGTAAAAATTTCTTTACTCAAGTTGTGTAATGCTTCACTATCTAACTGATATAAATGAGCATTTCCTTCTGGACGCATACTAACCAAATTTAACTCTTTTAATCTAGCTAAGTGGTGAGATACTGTTGGCTCTTTCAGTTGTAGTAGTGCGGCTAATTCTTCTACACTACATTCTTGTGAAGCCAAAATACCTACAATTTTTAACCTGCTTTCGTCTGCTAACGCTTTAAAAAAACGCAGCAAAATTTTAAATTGTTCATTTTTCATAGTTTGCTATAATTGATTCGATACTCGTCTAATTAGAGCTGAATCTAACTATTGTGCTGCCCTCCTTGGACACAGCATTGATTTTTTGCTGCTTTATATTTTTTACAGTCAATTTTTCATTTTGTAGTCTTTTTCCTAGGAAAATTTAGTTTCTTAAGTAGTTCTTTACATTTCTACATCTAAAGTTTCGCTCTTAAGCTACAAATCTTTGATTTAGTAGATTCAGAATGTGGGTGTAAATATAAGTAATTTATAATGATAGTATTAGAAAATCAAAACTATACAAATACATGAGGAGTCTTTTTAACAAAAACAATCCATCCCAGGTTAGGTATTAAGGTTTGATTAGAGAAACTATGTTTATGTACATCAAAATAGACCTGCATTAATGCGCTTCATCCATAACATTTATGTAGAGACGTAACAGAACAATCGCATTTTTACTGTACAGGACGAACGATAGCAGGAGGTGTAGGTGTAGTAGGTTGAAAAACTGCTGTTAAGGCATTATCTAAAGTTGGCGCCATAACAATGCGGTTTTGGTAGGCAACAACGACTCTAACTAAAGTTGGGACGCTGTTTTGTTCGGCTTCGAGATAAATAGGTTCAACGTACAATAGCGATTGCTCGATAGGAATTATTAGCAAATTGCCTTGGATAACTCGCGATCCCTCACGATTCCATAAAGTGATCTGCTGCGAAATCACAGGGTCTTGATTGATTAATGCGTCGATTTGTTCTTGTCCGTAAACGAGTTGCTGTTTAGGAAATTTATATAGAAGTAACTTGCCGTATTCGTTGCCATCTGAACGTGCAGCTAGCCAAGCAATCAAATTTGGACGTTGAGTGGGTGTAAATGGCAGCAGTAGGATAAATTCTTCGCTTTTAGCTGTTGGTAGCTTAGTAATTAAGTAGTAAGGTTCGACGGTACGGGGTTTAGTACCATAAATTTCATTCGGTATTTGCCATAGGTCTTCACGATTATAGAAAACCTGCGGGTCAGTCATATGGTATGTGAGCAAACGTTCGGTTTTGACATTAAATAAGTCTACTGGGTAGCGTAAATGACTTACAAGTGAACTACTCATTGCTGAGAGTGGTTTAAACAAGCTTGGGAAGACTTTCGTAAGCGTTGTAATAATTGGGTCGCTTTTATCAGCTACATAGAAATTGACGCTTCCATTATAAGTATCAACAATAACTTTGACTGAATTCCGAATATAGTTAAATTCATGCTTACCTGGGTCAGAGTAAGGATAGGTATTACTTGTTGTATAAGCGTCAATAATCCAGTAAAGATGAATTTCTTCCCCTAATGAAGTAGTGGCGCCACCGTCTGCCGCGACTAAATAAGAGTCACTATCATAGTGTAAAAATGGGGCAATTTCTTTGACTCGCTCCATAATATTGCGGCGAAACAGCAACTTGGTTTGTGGCGTGAAGTTACGAGTCAAGAGCATTTGCCAATCTTTAAGATACTCAGCAAATATCAATCTCTTCCAAAACTGACCAATTGGAACTCCCCCGCGTCCATCATAAACGTTATAAAAATTATCGTTGCCACTTGGGTAATCTAACTCTTGAGTTTTTGTGCCCGTCATTACATAGTTATTAGTTATTTCCCCGTAGTAAATGCGCGGTCTTCCAATCGGAATACTAACTCGAATATTTTCATCCGATAACTGCAAAGAACCTTGTCTATTTCCTGACTCAACACCAATATCTTTTACATAGTACTCTGGTAAACCACCCGCACCAACAATATTGACTGGACTAAGTGTAAAACCATAGCCATGCGTATAAATTAAATGTTGATTTATCCAGGTTTTTGCTTGTTCAGGTAATGCAGTCGAATCTAATTCACGTGCGGCAATAATTGTTTGCTGTTTTTCACTTTCAGAATTTCCTACATCTGTCCTTAAAGTGTAACGGTCAATATCAGCACTAGGAAAGTTGTAATAAGGTCGAATTTGTTGTAGCTGACGATTTGCGTCCAATAACGGGTTTGTATCCCAAAGTCTAATATTACGAATTGTTAAATCATTTTGTTTTAAGTCAGCAGCAGTTAATGTTCCTTGTGGAGCAAAATTTTGTTCTTCAATATCGTCTAAATTAAATGCTTGTCGAGTTAGGGCAATAGTTCGTTGTATATAAGGACGTTCTTGCGTTAATTCATTAGGTTGAACTAACAAACGTTGTACGAGCGTTGGGATGAGTTCCCCTGTTAAAACAGCAATTATGCTAAAAGCAGTAAGTGTATAAACTAAATTACGCCCATAAGGCAACTCCCTTAGCTTCTTATCTTCTTTTCTATACTTATGAAGGTTTTGTCTTTTTGCTCGTCGCGCGACTCGGTATAACACAAAAACTAGCAGCAATAGGTAAACAGCAATCAAAAAAGCCGACCAACTCAATACAGTGTAAATTGGCAACTTGAAAGCTGAATCTGTATAACTGGCGCCGAAGTTAACTCCATGTTTATCTAAAAGCAGCCAATAGCGCAGTAACCAATACTGTAAAGCCACAGCAAACATAGAGAGGGAAGCTAAAATATTAAGATGGAGAGATTGCCATATAGAAAAACCTGGAAACCGTCCTTCACTAAGACTATTAGCCGAACGTAGATAGATAAGTGATACAGCGACAATATTATATAAAAATATACCTAAAAAAAATAATTCTATAATTTGCCAAATTGGTAGCGAAAAAACGTAAAAGCCGATATCTCGTCCAAAAAGAGGTTCAGTTAGATTAAAATGAGTGAAGTGAAAAAACTGTAAAAACTTATCCCAGTTTGCCAGAAACAAAAACCCTAGTAGCAAGCTTTGAAATAATCCCAAAACAAGCAAACTAGAAAAATGGAAAATTAAAATTAGCAATGTTATTCCAACTAGCAAACCAACTTGCAAAATCGATATTGATATTTGTATTCCCTTAAATAAAGGAAAAACTAGTTGAAATTGCTTTGGTACTTCTATAGGGAGATGCCAAATATTAAGCGTTTCCTGAGCATAATAAGCAAATATAATCCCAGCGCAAACGCTTAAACAAATTACTGCTGGTAGAAGAAAACGTAAGTTTAGTGCTGAGTGCTGAGTGTTGAGTGCTGAGTGTTGAGTGCTGAGTGTTGAGTGCTGAGTGTTGAGTGCTGAGTGCTGAGTAGAGATGCGATTTATCGCGTCTGTACCGAGTGAGTTTTGAGGGTTTTTCTCTTTTTGTCCAGATACTTGGTAGCTTAACCGCTTGGCAATAGTTAAATTAGCAAGCAAAAAGCTAGCTGCGGTAAAAAATCCAGCGCACCAAAGCAATAACTGCGTATTCAACCGTAACCGGAAAACTTCTGAATATCCAACTTCGTGAAACCACAAAATTTCAGCTTCCAGATGGGAAACCAAGTCAAAAACTAGCCACACACCTAGTAGCAGTATTATAACCAGATTAGGGCGGTTCCAAAATCGGCGGAACATTTTTTAAAAGTGATGAGTGCTGAGTGCTGAGTGCTGAGTGCTGAGTGCTGAGTGCTGAGTGCTGAGTGCTGAGTGCTGAGTATGGAAACGCGATTTAATCGCGTCTCTACAAGTTATAAGTTAGGAGTAATAGCCTTATTTTACAACCAAACTCTTAAATTCGCGCCGACGCGCCTCTTGTACGGGCGGGTTCACCTAAATTTCGATTATTTACCAGGATATAGGTAAACCCGCCCCGGAGCGCCTCTTGGCTCAACACTCAGCACTTTCAACTAAACTGCTCTTCAACATCAAGGTTAAAGAGCATTTGGAGCGTTTGCATACATTTACGGCGAGCTTCTACATCTTGTTGCGCGCGTAATTGTACCATTGGGTCATGTAAAATTTTGTTAACGATACCGCGCGTTAAAGCCTCGATAACTTCTTGATGCTTATCGCCAAACTCAGAACCTAGACGTGACAAAGCTTTTTCCAATTCTTGCTCACGGATAGATTCAATTTTGGAGCGCAGGCAGCTGATTGTACTAACAGTTTCTAAACTGCGCCACCAAACATCAAAAGCTTCAGATTCTTGTTCTAACAATCCTTCAGCTTCTTGCGCCATTTTACGACGACTTTCTTGGTTTTGGGCGACAACTGCTTTTAAGTCATCAACGTTAAATGCTTGAACATGTGTAAGTTCATTAACATCGACGTGGACGTTACGTGGTACTGAGATATCAAATAGCATCAAACGACGATTTGGTTCTAAAACCATTTCTAATTTGGCACGGTCTAGTATTGGTTCAGTCGCCGAAGTAGAGGTAAATACTATATCGCTTTCGGCAATTACTGCCATCATGTCCGTCAGTAGGTGAGTTCTAATTGGTTGTCCTGGGAATTGCTGGGCTAACTCAGTCGCGCGTGCCATCGAACGATTAACAATAGAGATGGATGCTACGCCTTTAGATACTAAATGTTGTACAAGTAACTTCGACATTTTCCCGGCGCCGAGGATTGCAACGCGGGAAATGTTAAGATTTGCGGCTTTAATGTGCGCCAACTCGACTGCTGCCGAACTAATAGAGACGGCGCCAGTACCAATAGATGTTTCAGAACGTACCCGTTTTCCGGCTGAAATTGAATGTTTAAATAATCGATTCAAAATTGTTTTTACACCATCATACTGCTGCCCAAGTTTATAGGTATTTTTAACTTGTGCAAGAATTTGACCTTCGCCAAGAACCAAGCTGTCTAAGCCACCAGCAACACGCATCAAGTGCATAACAGCATCTTCATGAAGCAACATAAACAAGTGCGGTCGCAACACTGATACCGATAACTTACTATGTTCGCTAAGGAACTGGACAACCTCGCGAATACCAAGTTCAGTTTCATGAGCAACAATATAAATTTCCAGACGGTTACAGGTACTGAGAACAGCAACTTCTTCGACGTGAGGGTAATTGAGAAGTTGTGCGATTGCAGTTTCAACCAATTGTTCTGGAATACTCAATTTTTCCCGGACTTCAACGGTCGCGGTTTTATGGCTTAAGCCTACTACTGCTATATTCATCTGCTAAATCGTAATTTGTAACAATGTTTTGTAAGAAAGTGCTGAGTGCTAAGTGCTGAGTTCTGAGTGCGCTCGTTGTGAGTTATAAGTTAAGAGGCGCCTGCGTTAGGAGGCACGAAAAATTAGCTTGTAACTTTTGCCTCATAACTCAGATGATTAACAACTCTTAACTCTTAACTCAGCACTCAGCACTCAGCACTCATAACTTTGTTAGTGCAGTTGAATTGTCTGTGGGTTATCGAACATGTGGATGGTATCGACAAAGCGAGCGGTTTTCGACTGGCTGGAAATTACTAAGCTTTGAGTTCTAGCACCACCGTGGAAGAAGCGAACACCTTCCATTAAGACTCCAGGAGTGATACCGCAAGCGGCAAACAATACGTTTTGACCGGAAGCCAACTCGTTAGTATCGTAAACCCGGTCGCCGTCGGTAATACCCATCTCCTGAAGTCGGGCAAGATTACCTTCTCTGCTTTCGCCAATTAAACCAGTTTGAACAACTTCTGGGTCATAAATTAACTGTCCTTGGAAGTGTCCACCCAAGCAACGCATTGCAGCTGCAGAAATTACACCTTCAGGCGCCGCACCGATGCCCATAAGCGCGTGGATGTTGGTTCCAGCAAAACCGCAGGAAATAGCAGCAGAAACGTCACCATCGCTGATGAGTCGAACTCTGGCGCCAGCGGTGCGAATTTCCTGAATTAATTCTTTGTGACGCGGACGGTCCATTACTACCACTACTAATTCCTCGACCGAACGGTTCAAACATTCAGATAGAATTTTAAGGTTTTCGGTGGCAGACTTATTGATATCTACATGACCTTTTGCTTGTGGAGGTGCAGCAAGCTTCTTCATATAGAAGTCGGGAGCAGCAAACAAACCACCTTTTTCTGAAATTGCCAATACAGCCATTGAGCCATTTTGACCGTAGGCAACAAGGTTAGTACCTTCACATGGGTCAACAGCAATGTCAATTTCAACTAGTTCATCCGGATTACAATAATCTTTGGCATCCTCACGGGTACAAATACCGACTTCCTCACCGATATAAAGCATCGGCGCCTCGTCACGCTCTCCTTCCCCAATTACAATACGTCCGCGCATGTAGATTTTGTTCATGCGTTCGCGCATTGCTTCTACTGCTACTTGGTCAGCAGTATTCTTTTCACCCTTACCCATCCAGCGCGAGGAAGCGATAGCCGCTTGCTCAACTACTTCGATAATCTCTAACCCAAGAGTATTTTCCACAGAGTCTGCCCTCTCAATTGCTTGAATTCGCGTCGTTTCCAACAGCCGTATCAGTTTTCAAGTCTACCAAAGGGCGGATACCCAATAAACACGTCTTTGCTCGGACTTCATAAATTTTTTTGTCTTACCACCATTCATATAAAGAACATTTGAACTTTAAAACTTTTGTTCTACTATATACAATTGTAGTTATTTTTACGTTACACGTACAAATTGTTTTCATTTTTCCTTATTTTTGTGGTGCCGAAATCTCTAGAATTAGATTTTCTCAGATAATTATTTTTTATCACCCTGTAAGGCTTTAAGCATTATAAGTATTTTAACTTATAATATATGATAGGCGTTTAGGCGCCATCTATTATGTACCCAATTTAAATGGTAGCTTTTAGCAACATTACTTAAGTGTTTATACTAAAGCCATGCAAAATTTGATAAATTCATTACTTGGGCGCCATCCAGAAAAAATTAAAGCAAATGTTGAAATTTACACCTGGCAAACCTGTCCTTATTGTATCCGCGCCAAAATGCTACTGTGGTGGAAAGGTGTCGAATTTACCGAGTATAAAATAGACGGTTCAGAAGAAAAACGCGCATTAATGGCAGAACGGGCAAACGGGCGCCGGACAGTTCCGCAAATTTTTGTAAACAATCAACATATTGGCGGATGTGATGATATGTATAAACTTGACACTCAAGGTCAACTCGACCAACTATTAAGTCAGGAAGCAGTAGCATAGGTGTCGCGCCTGTGCTAGCTAAGAAGCGAGTTAAGGAAAAATAGAAGATAAATCGAGCGAAGAAGACGGTAGTGGCAAGTCAACCGATTGATTTGCTAAAAAAATCCGTTTAAAACGATAACCAAAGTTACTTTGTGAATCTTGGTAAGGTTCGCTGTATGCTTCTAGTTGATTTGCAACTACATTGAATATCCAATAGTGAGGTATTCCAGCTTCAGCATACAAAGGCATTTTGACATCACGGTCGTAATCGTGCATATGAATCAGCAATTTCAACCACTAGAAATATATCTTCTGGTCTAGGGTGTCCAGATAAATAATGGTCTTGTGCTAGACGGGCAATTACAAAATCAGGTTCAGGTTCGCTGCTGTTAGGTAAAGTAATTGGGTCTTGGCATCGTAACTCAGCTTTGCGTGCAACTAATGGCGCCAGTTCTGGAATTAAATTACTACAGCAGGTTGTATGTGGTGTTCCTTTTGCTGCCATCTCTACCAGTTCTCCGCGAATAAGTTCGACACGTTCGTCTTCATGGAAAAAGCCAAGTGCAATTAAATGATGGTATTCATCTAGCGTAAAGCGTCGCGTGACTACATTACTTAGCATAGTTTTGTACAAAAATAAGGTTATACATATTCTTTATTTTGACAAACGATTCGAGAAGATTGCAATTTCTCAGTATTTTATGCCGATACGTATTTTGTATCTACCATTCCCACTCAACATTATCCCAATTGGTAGTACGGACATCATCAACCAAAATATCATCATTTTGTTTTGCCATTTTAGTAAAAGCTTCATCCCAACCAACCCGCGCGTGCGATGCCGAACGAATAATTAGATTGTTGTAAATTCCACCTGGAAGCGAATTAAATAATACTCTTACAGGCTCGCAATTTTCTGCATTTGACCATATAGCACTGCTAAGATGTTCTAGTATATTGATTTGACTAAGGGCAAGCATTTCTTCTGCTATGTTATTGACTGTATAAATAGAGATAGGAGGTAGTAAATACCAGCTTGCTGGAACAACTTCTAGTAACCACCAATCAAATAATTCCCGTCTTCCATATGAACCTGGAAATATTGCATAGCCTTCTAGACAGCTATCCAAAATTTCTAATAATGCTTCTAACGATTCGTTAAAATCAAGTGTTTTAATCGCGTTACTATAAACATCTAAAGCTTCCTGCCAAATTTGAAGACTTGTTAATCTACTATCACTAAAATTTTGATTGTTTTTAATGTCTAGAATTAGGCTCTCAATTTCAGATTTGCTATTAAACGTACTAACTTTTTTCGATTCCAACATATTTGCCGAAGTTTCTATGAGCCAGAAACTCGTTAGCTCTACTGTCTTTGTTGGAATTGAGCTACTTGGTTGATAATACTTAATAGTTGGCTCTACAACTAAAGCTAGTATCAATCCCATCCAGACATAACGAAGGTGAGTTAATTTTTGGTTGCTGTCTTGAAATAGTTGCAAAATTTCATTTATGGCATGTGACAGTGAAGCAGTCTGCTCAGTTTTTGGTTCGTAGAGTTCTTCGTAGTGTTGCCTTAATACTTTTTTCAGTACACACTGTAAGGAGTCAGGCATACTGCATAATAATTCTTTGTTTGTAAAACCACTCCATTCCAAAGTCATAGCTTATTTTTAACCTCTTTATTTTTAAAAATCAGGTGGAAATGGGTGATCCCAAAAAACTTGTATAGTTATTTGCCCAAACTTTTCCTCGAACTGCTGCAAAACGCTACTACAACTCTGACATGGCTGAAACTCGGTATACAGGTAAAGTTTGCCTTCTACTTGAAGATCGTAAAACATTGCCCTGGCGCAAAATGATACGTTGGTAGGGTGGGCACTGCCCACCTTACTAAATGGCACCACATCTCAACTAAGCGGCGCCTATTCTCAAATCCTCTATTCTCAAAGTTCATTCTCAAGAAGGATAATTTTGTTGCTTTAGTACAGTAGAAGTTTCACTGTACCAAAATCTTTGTCCCTTAATACCAGTAAGCTTTCTACAGAATATTTAAAGTTTCTTAACAAATGGGCGCCCCTACACTTTCATCTGTAAAAACTAGATATGATAGGAAAGTCACATTTCTTAATGAATGTTATCAATGCTGATTTCCTCCTCTGGTTTGTCCAAGGTCAAAGACTCAGTTAAGGAAAGGATTTTCTTCGGCAACGAACCGAGTGCTGAGTTAATCGCGATTTTAACTGTCTACTTTGTCCAAGGTATCTTGGGGTTGGCGCGCCTTGCCGTCAGCTTCTTCCTCAAAGATGAACTGCGGCTTAGTCCGGCGCAGGTTTCGGTACTTATGGGGATTGTCGCTTTACCTTGGATAATTAAACCTTTATTTGGCTTTATTTCTGATAGTTTGCCGATTTTTGGCTTCAGGCGCCGTCCCTACCTAATACTTTCAGGAATACTTGGGGCAATATCTTGGGTGTGGTTAGCAACAACTGTTCACACTCAGTTAGCGGCTACTCTTGCGATAGCACTTGGTTCGCTTTCAGTTGCGGTTAGCGATGTAATTGCTGACTCATTAGTTGTTGAGCGGGCACGTGAAGAATCTCACGAGTTTGCGGGGTCGTTACAATCACTATGTTGGGGCACTTCTGCATTTGGAGGGCTAGTAACTGCTTACTTAAGCGGAATACTTTTGCATCATTACAGCACCCGCACAATTTTTTGCATTACCGCTTCTTTTCCCCTCCTAGTCTCAGCTATAGCGTGGTTAATTGCTGAGTCTCCCGTTAATCAAGACAAAAATCAGCCTACAGGGGATGTGATTGATGCCAAGCATCAATTTGTACTACTTCGCAAAGCAATTTCACAAAAAGCAATCTGGCTTCCCGCAGCTTTTATATTTCTGTGGCGATGCACACCTAGCGCGGGTTCAGCATATTTCTTCTTTAGTACCAACGAACTTCACTTTGAACCTGAATTTTTGGGGAGAGTGCGTTTAGTTACAAGCATAGCTTCGTTATTCGGGGTGTGGATATTCCAGCGCTACTTAAAAACGATTCCGTTCCGCGTTATCTTTGGTTGGACTATGGTTATCTCCACAGTATTGGGAATGTCAATGCTGCTGTTAGTCACCCATGCTAACCGCGCGTTAGGTATTGAAGACCACTGGTTTAGTTTGGGAGATAGCTTAGTTCTTACCGTTATGGGAGAAATTGCTTACATGCCATTATTGGTACTTTCAGCAAGATTATGTCCTCCTGGTGTAGAAGCTAGTTTATTCGCATTGCTAATGTCCGTTTCTAACTTTGCAGGATTACTTTCTAACGAATTAGGCGCCGGTTTAATGTACTTAATGGGAATTACAGAAAGTAATTTTGATAACTTACCTTTGTTAGTAATTATAACTAATTTAAGTACTTTATTACCGCTACCATTTTTAAGTTGGCTACCTGCCGCAGACCCTCAAAGTCAAATAGCTTCTTTAGAAATTTCTTCCTTACCAGCAGAAGAATCAGTGATAACTGAATTAGTACCCGAATTAGTGCTGCAAGCTGGAACTGAAGAATAAGTTCGTAAAATGATTTCGTCGTAAGGAATGTGCGTTTTGGAATTAAGAAAGCCCTCTTCGTGCTTACTACGGTAATTAATACGAGCAAATTAATCTTTAAACAAAAATCTCAACATGCAAGGTTTTCAACTTTACGAACACGCAACAACAGTACCAGAACCATCCTACCTCCGTGATGACTGGCAAGGGGGATATCAATCACTCAAACAAGAGTACGATTACTGGATAGATGATATAGAGGGAGAAATACCCGACTCACTACAGGGAACATTATTTAAAAATGGACCCGGTTTATTTGAAGTCAACGGGCAAAGAATTCATCACCCCTTCGATGGTGATGGAATGATAAGTAGAATCACTTTCAATTCGGGACGCGCGCATTACAGTAACCGTTTTGTCCGTACCGAAGGATATATAAAAGAGCAACAAGCAGGCAAACTTCTTTATCGCGGAGTTTTTGGAACACAAAAACCCGGTGGATGGCTAGCAAATATATTTGATGTCAAGCTAAAAAATATTGCCAACACAAACGTCATTTACTGGGGTGGTAAATTACTCGCACTCTGGGAAGCTGCCGAACCACACCTGCTCGACGCAGCAAGTTTAGAAACATTGGGAAGAGAATACTTCAACGGTGTTTTATCAGAAGGTGAGGCATTTGGCGCACATCCACATATTGACCCAAGTTGTGCAATGGACGGTGGCGCCCCATGCATGGTAAATTTCTCCATCAAACCAGGACTTTCCACCACAATTACAGTATTTGAGTTAGACACCACAGGCAAAATCATCAGAAAACACGCGCACAGCGTACCAGGTTTCTGCTTTATTCACGATTTTGCCATTACCGAAAACTACTGTATATTCTTCCAAAACCCCGTTGCATTCAATCCAATACCCTTTGCTTTAGGAATGCGGGGTGCTGGTGAATGCATTAAATTTCAACCAAATCAACCAACGCGCGCAATAATTATTCCTCGCGACCCCAATTCAAAAGTATCTGGCAGAGAAATGCAAACCCTAGAAATTCAATCAGGTTTTGTATTTCACCACTCAAACGCATTTGAACAAGGTGATGAAATCATAGTTGACTCAATATGCTATGAATCATTACCTGAAGTAGAACCAGAAAGTGATTTCCGTCAAGTTGATTTTGATGCGCTTAAACCCGGACAATTATGGCGCTTCCACCTCAACTTAAAAACCCAAACCGTAAACCGCGAAGTCATCGAACCGCGCTGCTGCGAATTTCCTAGCTTGCATCCAGACAAATTAGGGCGCCCATACAGATATGTATATATGGGTGCCGCACATGGACAAACAGGAAACGCACCACTACAAGCATTTGTCAAACTTGATTTAGAAACAGGTGAAAAACAACTTTGGAGTGCGGCGCCACGCGGTTTTACAGGTGAACCAGTATTTGTGCCGCGTCAAAATGGTACAAGTGAAGATGACGGTTGGGTATTAGGGTTAATATATGACTCAGAAAACCACCGTTCAGATGTAGTGATTTTAGATGCAAAGGATTTTACTAAAGGCGCCATTGCCAAACTACATCTTAAACATCATGTCCCATATGGGTTACATGGAAACTTTGTAGAATCAGTCTTCATTTAACCTTGTGGAGCAGGCATCCCTGCCTGCCTCCATCTATATATATATATATATAAAGATTTGATTAGCGCTCTTTAAAGTTGTTATAAAATCAGATGTTCATATTGATTTTTATAGCCATATAATCATAAACACATTTGCCGATAGTACAATCACCCTAGGCAAATCAAACAAGCCAGGGTAGGCAATGACAAAAAATCCCTTCGACCAATTTACCAAACAAGTATTTCAAGCTTTCTTAAAGCCATACGGTGAAGTGAAAACAAACTTTGAAGTACCAGGTGAGCCTCGCTTCATTGATATATTATTTACGCCGTCTCAAGATGTCAGTTATATTCCGGTATCAATGGGTCTAATGCGGCACATGGCAGCAAAACCCTGTTTAATAGAGCCATTTCGTAACCAACCCAAATCTAGTGAAATTCGTAGTTGTCAGCAAAAACTATTGTATGTACAAGCTGATTTTGTACTGCAAGCAAAACGTGATGAAGAAACTATACCCGATGAAGAACTACCATTATTGTAGATACTAACACCAACAACTTCAAAGAATTTTCTAAGAAGATACGGAGCCTCTACACGTAAAGGTTGGTTGAACAGTATATACTTTAGCCCCGAAGGATATTATATAATATTCGTAGCCATTCATCGTTTACCTGAAACCCCAGACACTCTTGTGTTTCGCCTATTTGGTAAAGGGGAAGTTCAAGTACAAGCAGTAAGAGAAATTTTTGCTTTACAAGAAACTGATGAGCGGTTTGATGTTATAAAGCAGCTATTGTCAGTTTGGAATATTACTAAAGTCGCAATCGGTGACTATGAAAAAGAAGATGAGGAACTAGCTATGCTTGTATCAGAAGAATATAAGAAGTGGGAAGAAGCTACTGAACGTCGTGGAATCGAGATTGGGCAACGTCGCTTAGTAGAAAATTTACTCAAGGTTCGTTTTGGGGAACTTGACGAGCAACTAGCAGCTATCATTCCTCTAGTCTTAGCGCTACCTACAGAAGAATTTACTCCTCTGCTGTTACAGCTACCTCGTGAACAACTGATAGCTCATTTTAATCATCCACAAGGATAGTAATTGGATATACATACAAATAATGTATAAATGCTTAAACTAAGGCACTTCTAGATTATTTCTTAAGGACTATAACACCAGTATTTTTACTGGTGTTTTTTTGCTTGTAGCAACGTTAAAAAAGAAACAAGTCATTACAAAATGAAATTTTAATAAAGCTGTTCCCGTAGTTTCGATTGAATTAACCACTCGAACAATTTAAACTTGTGAAATATTATGTATGAAAGAAGCAGTTTTATCTAACAATACTGTTACGAGCGCAAAATCGGAAAAATCAAGGATGCTGTTAACCAAGAACTTAGTAAAGAGATTCAAAGTATTCGTGAGCAAGTCTGTTCAACCCTAGCGGAGAAGCAAAAAGGGGAAGTTAACGTCGAGCAGAAACTTAGAGAATTGGCGGCAATTCGCAGTCAATTAGATAAAATCGATAATGAACTCGATGACTTAATCACAGAGGTTGCTGTTTTGTAAATCTTTAATTCACTGTAACTTTATATACATTGATTTTAATTGTATGTAATGTTGATTTTTGTTACTACCCGATAGCACAGGCGCCAATCATAATAATACAATTACTCTATCATAGTAAATTGAGGGTTTGCCTATGTATATATCAGGAAGACAAAGAATGGGAAGAAGCGAAAAAACGCAATAGATAAATGCGAATATGTCAGGGAAGAAGCCATGCAAAATATAACAATTAAAAAAATTTCAGGTAAAGCTGCTTGTACGCTAACTTAACTAACACTTGTTTCCGTAAAGCCAAAAGCGGATGTGGAGATGTTAGATGTTGCGTCTAATGCTATATTTTTTGTAAAAACGGTTTATACATAATATATGGCAATTTACGGGGCAGATACAATTACGTTTGATGGTGTTACAGGTCATCGTTACTGGTTTGACGACCCTTTTACTTTTACTGGTATTGCCGAATTTGATAAGAGGTTGAACGGGTTTCCTGTAGCAGTGTTTTTACCTGAACATCGAAGTCGTGAGGAAACACCGTTAGTTATTGCTTTACAGGGAATGTCGGCGCCTTATGGATGGAATGCTTTTATTGTTCCAACACTAACTTCTATGGGTATTGCGGTGGCTTTGTTTGATACGCCGTTTGCGGGTGAGCGTAGTTTGGCGCGCGTTTTTAATGGTATGGTGCATGATGAAATAATGCCGCTTATTGAACATGGTCTTCGCTTTGATACTCAGTTACTTTTACAAGTATTTCGTTCTACTGCTCTAGATATTGCCAGAGTTCAGGACTTTTGTGGCAATCAATATGGTTTAACAAATAATAGAGTGGGATTATTTGGGGTAAGTATGGGGGTACTGTTAGGCGCCTATGCTTTTACTGCTGAGGGTTTTGGAGAAAGGTTGTTGGGAGCTATCGGTCATGCTAATATAACAGCATTTGCTAGGACGTGGGGAAGGTTGTGGCTACCTGAATTAGCTGCTTCTGGAATTGGTAAAATATTGGAAACTGTTATTAGTCATACAAAAAGGCGTGAATTTTTGCCATTTATTAATTTGTTGCAAGTAGTCAATAATCTGAAAAAGCCTGATGAGCATGGTTTTGCTTGTAACCCAATGAATTATATAGATAGAGTTAAACCAAATCGTCGCGTTAGGTTTTTAGTCGGCGCCAATGACCCAATTGTAAATGTTAAAGATGCCCGTAAATGTGCTGAACTGTTTCCAGACGGCGCCTGTTATGTAGTTCCGGGTTTGGCACATGGTGTAAATAAGTGGGGTTGTTCGTTTGTTGACCATGTGCGCTACTTTTTAGCAACGCAACTTGGTGATTGGCAATAGATATTAAATAACAATATAACTATATATATAATAAATATACATAAGGAAATAAAATAAAAAAAACACAGATATGATATATCATTTGTATCTGTGTTCGCTCATATATGTATCTCTGGTTTTTTGATTGTATAGTTTCCTGGCTCGGCTTATCAAATCCAAAAATTGAAAACTGTAACGAATTTTACACAAAGTCAACATTTGCTAATAAAAGCGCGATAATCAATATATATACATAGATAATCGCCACAATAAAGGGTTAGGGGAATATATGATATCAACGTCTCTGTTGCCCGTTGAAACGCCCACTCCGGCACACATTTGCCCGTTTGACCAAGCTTGTAGTTACCTCGATGCCGCAGCAAAAGAGTTAAAGCTTGACCAAGGTATATTAGAGATACTTAGCAATCCGCGTAAGGTTATTACTGTTTCGATTCCCGTCAAATTAGATAATGGGGACATCAGAGTTTTTGCCGGACATCGCGTACAGCATTCGGATATTTTAGGTCCTTATAAAGGTGGTATTCGCTATCATCCAGCGGTGACGCTACGGGAAGTTTCGGCTTTAGCAATGTTAATGACTTGGAAATGCGCTTTACTAGGAATACCTTATGGTGGCGCCAAGGGTGGTATTGCTATTGACCCGAAGAAATTTAGTGTCAATGAACTCGAACGTATTAGCCGACGTTTTATTAGTGAGTTAGTTAAAGATATTGGTCCATCCGTGGATATTCCTGCACCTGATATGGGAACTTCTGCGCGGGAAATGGCATGGATGATGGATACTTATTCGGTAAACGTTGGTCATGCTGTACCTGGAGTTGTTACAGGTAAACCGCTTTCTATTGGTGGTTCTCTAGGTAGAGAAATGGCAACCGGACGCGGTGTAATGATTGTTGTTCGTGAAGCCTTAAAAGATTTGGGTAAATCTTTAGCAGGCGCCAAAGTTGTAATTCAAGGTTTTGGTAACGTTGGAGGCGCCGCAGCAGAGTTATTGTATTTGGAAGGCGCCAAAGTTGTTGCAGTTTCCACAGGTGCAGGAGGTATTTATTCGGAAATAGGTTTAGATATTCCTGCTGTTAAAGCTTATGCTAAGGAAAATAAAAGAAGTTTAGTAGGTTATCCACAAGCGGTATCTGTTACCAATGCGGAGCTATTAACTTTACCTTGTGATGTATTGATACCCGCAGCTTTGGAAAACCAAATTACTGAAGATAACGTCAACCAAGTTCAAGCTTATATTATTGCCGAAGCAGCAAATGGTCCTGTGACACTGGGAGCAAATAAATCTTTAGAAGCGCGCGGTGTTACAGTACTACCGGATATATTGGCAAATGCTGGGGGAGTAGTAGTTAGCTATTTAGAATGGGTACAAGGGTTATCTTATTTATTCTGGGATGAAGAACGAGTTAACCGGGAAATGGAAGATTTGATGGTACAAGCATATGAGCAAGTTACACAACAAGCGAAGCGGCGCCAGATTCCTTTACGGTTAGCAGCGTATACTTTGGGTGTTGGTAGAGTCGCGCGCGCGCTCAGTGATAGAGGTTTATATCCTTAAATATCCCGTGGGATAGGCCGGACAGCCTGTCCTTTGTAAGGTGGGCACTGCCCACCCTACCACAGAGTTAGAATTTTAACCAGTCTGCTATTTGGTCTATTAACCAGTGACGTTCTACAGTAGATAAAGGAGTAGTGGTAAATTTTTTACCTTTGATTAGTTCTATAGTTATACCCATAGGCGCCAAGGGTGTTTTTGGCTGCTGTTTATAAAGCTTTTCAATTAAATTAGTTTTACCACGCTTTCGCCAGTAGCAAAGTCCGAATAATTTCCATTTAATTTCAAAGTTATCGCGGTCAAAGTATAAATCTGTCTCTCCAAAAACTGGTAATATAATTACTAGTATTAATGTTATTATAATAATTGGAATAATAGTGCTATAAAACCAAAAAACATAATTACTACCATTAATAGCAATATTAATAAATTGAATAGTTTGCCACAAAAAAGGTGTAAATATCCCAACTAAATAGAAAGCTCGTAATGATTTATTTCCACGTCTAGCGAGTTTAATTTCTAGCTGGCTAGCTGACTTATTAATTTTAATTTTACTGCCAGTTGGTTTGTTAGTGGTAATTGGGGGACTAAGAGTTTGTTTACTTTTTAGCGCGGCAATTGCTTCTTTGGCAGTACTAATTCTATCGGCTATATTTGGTTCAGTGAGTTTTCCCACCCAGTTAATTAAACCTAAATTAACACTGACAAGATTGGCAAATTCTATGCGAGAATTTCGATAAGGTAAATCAGCAGGCGCCCTTCCTGTCAGTAAATGAATTAATGTGGCGCCTAGTGCATATAAATCAGATGCAGGTTCCGCGCGTCCAGCAAATTGCTCTATCGGTACATAACCGTAAGTTCCCACCACTGTAAAAGTTACACCTTCCGCAACAGCTTTATCTTGTACGGCGCCGAAGTCAACAAGGTATACTCGGTCATCTTCTCCCAAAATTAAATTACTCGGTTTAATATCCCTATGCAAAACTGGTGGTTGTAGCTCATGCAAGTAAACTAATATACTTAATATTTCTACCGCGATTTTTTCTACTTGTGATTCTGAAAAATGATATCCTTGGTCGAGCAACTCTTGTAAAGAGGCGCCGGGAATATAACTTTGGACTAACACAAACCAAAGAAACCTAGAACCAGGTAAGTTTTCAACAATAAAATAATCTTTATATTTAGGAATACGAGGATGTTCGAGATTTTTCAAAACAGCCGCTTCTCGTTCAAATAACTTATGTTCATCCCACTGCATTTGTGGACTAAGGGTTAGAAGTTTCAGAACAACTTCTTCCTGTTCCTGCTGTTGAGCATCCAAGAATCTCGCCAACCAAGTCTGACGACTAGTATCTTGCCCTAACTTTTTTTGTAATCTGTAACGATTATTAATTACTTGTCCTGACTCTAACATTTCGCCCCCTACCTTTTTCTTTCTTTTATTCCTTTGTGTCCTTTGTGACGAGCGTGGTTTATTATATAAAAATCCATGATTTAGCAATTTTAAAATCTGAATATAAATTTCAACTTATAAAACGAACCACAAAGACACAAAGGGCACAAAGAAAGAGGATATTTAAATTCCTAACCAATCTCTAATAGTAGAAGCTAGATAGCGACTTTCTTCTTGACTTAAACTTTGTTTAAATCTACCAATATAGTACTCATCAACCCCTAATGACAAAATTACTTCATGGATTTGCTTTTGATTTTGATAGCTGCCTTTAGAACTATAGACTTTATCAATATCCGAAACCTTACCACGTTGCTTTTTAACAGTGAAACCAAATAACTTCCATTTCATTTCAAAGTTTTGATTATCAAAATCGATATCTGTTTCTATATAGTTAGGTAATATCCACCAGGCAGTTAACAAAATACCCATTATTAGCCAGATGTAAACCCAGGTAAAGATTGGAAGACTAGCCAAACTGTAAGTAACGCTAGCTGTAGCATATTTCCAGAAAAATAACCAAAATAATAGTCCAACTCCCCCAACTGTTAACCCAATAATATTTTTATTTAAGCTGGGAATATGAATAGCTAATTTATCTGATGATTTACGTACCAATATAGGAGTTAAAGGAGTATACAGGTTCCCATTAGTTATAGCTAGCTGGTTTATTTCGAGTGCTTCTAATGCTGCTGGCGCCGTTTGAAAGCGGTTCTCTAAGTTAGGTTCGGTTATTTGCTGTAACCACCTGACAAATCCTGGGTTGAGTTTGGTAAGATGAGCAAATTGCATCTTTGAATTAAATTGCGGTAAATCTGCTGGTGAAATACCTGTTGCTAAATGTATTAAAGTAGCTCCCAGTGCGTAGAGGTCAGATGCGGGTGTTGCCCGTCCGCCAAACTGCTCTAGCGGTGCATATCCATAAGTTCCAACTACAGTAAACGTGGCGCCTTCAGATGCAGCACGGTCTTGAACGGCGCCGAAGTCAACTAAGTAGATTTGGTTTTTACTCTTTGACTCATCGAACAATAAATTGCTAGGTTTGATATCACGATGTAATACAGGAGGACTTAGCTTATGAAGGTAGATAAGGATTTTCAAGACAGCAATAGCTATATCCCTGACTTCAGTTTCGCTAAAAGTCTTCCCCGAAGCAAGTAATTCCTTGAGAGATTTGGCGGGTATGTATTCCTGAACCAAAGCAAAAGAGACGATATCGCGCTCAAGAACGAAATCATCATAATATTGGGGAATGCGCGGATGGTCTAATTGTCGCAGTACCTTTGCTTCGCGCTCAAAAAGTCGCAAATTGTCCCACTGCAACTGGTCACTCGTAATCAGCAGTTTAACAACAACTTGCTCTTGATTTACCAAATCCTGTGCTAACCAAGTTTGACGACTTGCACTTTCACCCAGCACACGAAGAAGTTGATACCGTTCTACCAATATTTCTTGCGCTTTTAGCATAGACTTCCGTTGGTTAAAGGCTACATATCCTATAATAAATATTTATTTAACTTCACTTTGCTTTATCCAAATTCCGGAAATTTGCTTTTAAACTTAAAAAATACAATAAACTTATGGCAAGAATACAATTTCCAGGCTTAAAAACACAAGTTTACGAACATCCAGCTGACCGTAGAGCGCTGATGTCATTAGAACGCACACCTGTGCTACCCACGTTGCTGAAGAAAGTCAACGAATTTGGAATTGATAAGTTACTGCACATGCAAGTAATGGGTGGTGACTTCAAAGTTACATCTCGTAATTTTCCGCTTCTTCATGATGCGATGATTGAAACTTGTAATATTTTAGATGTTACGCCAATTCCAGAACTTTATGTATTTCGCGGAACTGGACATATTCAAGCTTATGCAATAGGAGTAGAAAAGCCAGTTGTTGGTATTAACTTAGAGGGGATGGAATGGCTTTCCCGTAATGAGTTAATGTTTTTGTTTGGACACGAAGTTGCTCTGATTAAGGGTAAATATTTAGCATATCAGCAAATGGCTAAAGTCATGCCCGTAATCAAAAATATAATAGGCGCCACAACGCTTGGTATGGGTGGATTAGCGGCAAACGGTTTAGAAATTGCATTATATAATTGGATGATAATGTCAGAATTTACCGCCGACCGTGCGGGTTTATTAGCTTGTCAAGATAAAGATGTTGCGATTACAACCTTAATGAAAATAGGTGGTTTACCATCTGATTATCTTAATGAAGATACAATCAATGATTTTGAGATACAAGCTCGTGCTTTTGAATTAGACAAACTTGATAATTTAAGTAAATTTGCCAAAACTTTCAGTTTTATGGAATATACTTTTCCTTGGGCTGTAATGCGAGCATCTGAACTGTTAAAGTGGATTGACTCAGGCGCCTATGATAACTTACTCCAAGGTAGAGAACCAGTTATTCAGCAAACAGAAACTTTAGAAGAAAATGATGACGAATGGGAATTTATGACAGATTGGGATGAAAGTAATTAAATTTGAACTGAAAAGCTTATCGTAATCGTAGGGTGGGCACTGCCCACCTTACCTTTGGCTACTAGTCTATTTCATGAATTGTAGAGTTTTGGCGCCAATCTAAAATCTCTCTTATCCCCTCTCTGTGAACTCTGTGTCTCTGTGGTGAAATGGTAAGTTTGAACTGCACAGGCGAGGACGCCTATGCCACAATATAAAATTATTTACTTGAACAAGCTTTTAATTTTTCTTGCATTTGAGGTTGGGTAGTCAGATAATCTTTTAACCAGTTGCACCCGCGCGTTAAAAGTGCATCTAAGTCGTCAAGGCGCCAAATTAGTACGTCAGGAGAATGAGCAGCAACTTGAGCAAGAATATATTTACCATCAGGGCTGAAATTGACTGGCGATACAAATACGGATGAGTATTTATATTCTGCAAGTAGTCTACCTGATGTATCCCAGATACGAGTTTTATCGTTTGACACTGTAACCATGCGCTTACCGTCTGGGCTAAATTTGCCGTATACAACTATATCTGGATGCGGTATTTCCATTATTGGTTTACCTGAAGTATCCCAAATAATAATTTTGCTATCTGGGGAAGCTGTAATAATTTGTTTGCCATCGGGGCTAAAACTAGCGTTATAAATCTCTTTATTTGCTTTGAATTCTGATAATTTTTCTCCAGATGTGTTCCAAATGGTTGCTGTTTCTCCTTCTGTTGTAACTATACGCTCACCATCTGGACTAAAGCTGGCGCCGAAAAAACTATTTCTACTTCCTGGTAATTCTAGTATTTTTTTGCCCGCAAGATTCCACAAAGTAGAGTAGGTTTTGCCGTCAGAATTATACGTAGCCATAATATATTTACTATTAGGACTCCAAGTCATACCTCTGGCTGGGAATGTACTTATTAATTGACCTGACTCAGACCAAATTTTAGTTTGCTTATTACTATCATTGTTTGTTGTAGTTAGAATATACTTCCCATCTGGACTAAAAGCTGCGTGTAATAATGCATCCTCATGCTTGAGAAGCAATAATAGTTGTTTTCCAGAAGCATCCCAAACGCGCGCTGTTTTATCATGCGATGCAGTAACAATACGCTTTCCATCTGGACTAAAGCTAGCGCTACTAATGACATCGGTATGTCCTGTAAATTTTCCTAGTTGTTTACCATATTTATCCCAAATTAATACAGATTTTCTGGTTGGGGTAACTATATATTTACTATCTGGACTCCAACTTAGTCCCATAGTAAAATCTTGTGATTTGAGGATTGTTGTTGCTGGTACCCTATGGGATAAGTCCCAAAGACGGATGGTTCTGTCTTCTCCATAAGTAACAATATATTTTCCATCGGGACTCCAACGAGGACTTCTCTGACTTCCTGGTATTGTGGTAATTAAATCATTAGATAAGTCCCATGCTTTGAAAGCTTCATCTCTGATATCCCACACTTTTATTGTGTCATCAGTTGTAAAAATTTTTTGACTATCAGGACTAAATTCTACATGGTTATTTAATACTTTCTGATTTTCGATTTCTCTTATTATCCTACCTGATAAATCCCAAAGGAGAGTTTTTTCATTAGCGGATACAAAAATTAGTTTACTATCGGGACTAAAACTAGCATCAGCAATTGCCCATTGGCTGTTTACTTGAAATTGCCTGATTTGCTTGCCTGTATTATCCCACAGGTATGCACTATCTGAGATAGTTAAAATATATTTTCCGTCAGGACTCCAATAAGACCTTATCACTTCTTTTTTATGTTCTGGTAGCGTGGTGAAAAGTTTACCTGATGCATCCCAAACGCGCGCTTTTCTATCATTAGAAGCAGTGAGAATATATTTACTATCTGGACTAAAAGTAGCGTTATTAACTCTACTTGGATGTTGGAGTTGTAGTAATAAATTACCAGATAAATCCCAGACGCGCGCGGTTTTATCATTAATGCTACTGACAATATTTTTACCATCCGAACTTACAGATGATTCTTCAGAAGTTGTAATTATACGTTTACCATCGGGACTAAAACTGGCGCTTGTTATAAATCCTTGATGTTTCAATATTGCTAATTGTTTACCCAAACGATTCCAGACACGAACTGTTCTATCATCAGATGACATAGTGATAATATGCTTATCATCCGAACTAAACTGAGCATTAAAAGCACCTCCTTTATGTCCTTTTAGTTCTGTTATTAGCTTACCCGATAAATCCCAAATGCGAGCAGTATTATCCCTAGAAGCTGTGATAATATACTTTCCATCATGGCTCCAGTTTAGGCTCGTAACATCTTCTTGATGAGGCACAAATTGTTTAACTTCGCGGATATTATCGGTAATTGTTTGCAAGGCTAAAAGTGGACTAGTTGCAGGGTATTTTTCTAGAGGTCTATTTTGTACAAGTCGTTTTAATCTTTGTCCTGCATCTATAGCTGTTACTAAAGATTCAATTTGCTTAGTTTCAAACTGTCGTATTGCTGCAACTCCTGCTTGTTCTATTTTTGTACCTTCTTGAGCTTCTTGTAATTGTTTAGTTGCTCCGGTAAAGGCAATAGCTGCTCCAATTATAGAGCAAATGAAAACTCCGGCACCTATGCGGATTTGTCTTTTAGCTTTATATTGCGCCGCTTTTAAAGTATCATTGGCTTGTGTCAAAATACGGCTTTCTTCTTCTTGAAGTGCTAATGCGTTACTTATTGCTTGTTTTTCTAATTCATGGCTAGCTGTTAAAAACTGATAATCTTGTTCAGTTAAACTTTTATTAGCTGCCCAATTTTTTGCTTCTTCTAGTGCTAACCCTTGGAGTAATCTAGAATTATCTTGACAGTTTGAGGCAAACCAAGCTGATAATGCTTCTGAATAAGGTCTTAAATTACCTAAAGCTTTTTCTACCCAATGTAAATCAAAAACGGTTGCATAAATGCGGTTATAAACCCTTAAATATCCATCTTGCTCTACAACAAGTCCCGATAATCGTAATTCAATTTGTTCTGGACTATCCGAAGCAGGTATTTGTCCTAATTGTAAGATATTTTGATATAAACCAAGCAAGGCGCCTGTATTTTGCTTGCTCATCAATATTCTATCTCTGATTGTTTTTAAATGGGGTGGTTCATCTTGTGATTCCCAGTTTTCAAGAAGCTTTGCCACAATATCGTTGATATAAGTATAATTTGCTTGTTGAGAAGTAACTAACAAATCACATAATTTTTGTGTCAAAAAGGGTTGTCCCCCAGTCCAAGCTAAAACTTCTTGTAAAATCGCTTGTGGGTTTTCAATTTTTCCTATTAACCCTGCTGCTAGAGGTGAAATTTCATGTATCTTAAAGCCATCAAGTTGAATTGCACGACCTATATTAAAGGGTGTTCGTACTTTGTCAGCAATTAAATCGCTTGGTGTTGCTACTCCAATAATAACACAAGTTAAACGATTATATTCAGAATTTAAATTGCGCTTTTCATAACAACTTCTAATCCAAGCAAAAAAATCATCTCCCTGAAAGCTTAGACTTAAAATACTATCTATCTCATCAATAAAAATTACGATTTGACTTTTGATTGTTTCTAATAATAACTCTTGGACAAATATATCTAGACGTTGTAAAGGAGATAGTTCGCAATTTTGTTTCCACCAGGTTCTAATAAATTCACTGGGGTTGGCTATTTGAAAGTTAGCAACCAATGTGTAGACAATACCCGCATACCACTGTTCTGGGTTAATATCTTTACCACTGCGTCCAGAAACATCTATTGTAGTACAAGCGATTCCTTCCGCTTGCAGTCGTTTGATAGTACGAACTTGCAAGCTAGTTTTACCCATTTGTCGGGAATTAAAAATATAACAAAAGTTACCAGCTTTTAATTCATTATATAGGTCAGAGTCTGCTTGTCTAACTACGTAACTTGGGGCATCTTCTGTAAGACTGCCACCAACTTTATATGAAAAATGATTGCTCATTGGTTGTATTATTTAATTTATACCCGCATATGAATTGTAAAAAATTATATCCGCGTAGAGACGCGATTTAATCGCGTCTCTACAGGCAATGATTTGAAACCGTTGGTTAAATGGTTATCCTAAAAAAATTGCAAAGGAATAAAATTTCTAGCTTTGTTCAGGAATACCAAGTTGTACCGCGCGTCTTATGCTATGTAATCTTTCTCTAACTTGTTGAACCTGCTGTTTACTCATCCCACTTTCTAAACGCTTCAAGAAATTTTCCTCAAATTCTAATGCTTTAGTACCAGTCCATATGTAACGCCCATTTCCCATAAGCCAGGAATTAAAAGCACCTGATAGCACCACATCTCTATTCTCTGCACCAAATTTCTTTAGTTCTTGATGGTAACTCGCATGTTCCGCGCGTGCAAACTTTTCTTGTTCTGGCGCCATTTCTACACCTTTAAACCAGTATTTAAATAACTCCTCCGTCATCTTATCTTCCCATTGCAGCATTTCTTGTAGTTCTTCTTTTGAATAACTTTGCTGGTTGTCTGAGTCAGACGGAACATGCTTATTACGGTCAGCCAATATTTTTAATTCATTTATCTGAGTGTCAATTGATTTGATTGTTGGATGATCTGGGGTAAACTGCTTTATAAGTTGCGCGCGCTCTTTCTCAATACCATCAAGTTTCTCATATGCAGCATTTGATACCAGGGCTTTTAGCGTCCCTTTATATGGTTGAGGTTGTGATATGGCTAGTTGTTTGTACTTTTCTTGAAGTTGAGCGTCAAATTGCTGAATAACTGGATTTTGAGGAGTAAAACCTGCTAAATTTAATGCTCGCTCAACTTCGATTTTGGGGATTGATTGTAAAAGCTCACGAGTTTTAAGCTGTGGTGCTGGAAGTGATACACCTATTTGTGATAATTCATTCCTGGCTTTATTTAACATTACTTCATAATGAGAATCCATAAGACCATTGCCGAAAACTCCATTTAGCCCTTGCTGCAAAATTTTATCTACGGCTTTGTAATCAGCAATGGCTTTCTCTTTATCCCCTAAATCCTTGTAAAGTCTAGCTCTTAATAAGTAATCATCTGTATTAATACTATCATTACCAATCAATTTATTTAAATCTGAGATAGCTTTCTGCTTTTCGCCTAACTTGTCATAAGCCCTAGCTCTTTGCCAGTATGCACTACGACTGTAACCAAACCTACCTGTATTTAAGTTAATAACTTCGGTATAGTCTGCCACTGCTGCTTTGTAATTACCAAGTTGCTGGTAAGAGTTTCCACGCTGATAATAAAGTTCTTCATCTTTAGGGTTAAGACGAATTGCTTGCGTTGCTAAAGAAACCCCATCAAGCGAGGCTTTTTCACATTCCTGTTGATAGCGTCTTATGCTTGACAAATCTTCAGGTGTATTTTGACGTGCTGATTCAAGTGAACTACAAGCATCAGTATTCTCAGAAGCAAAGATTGGTGTAACCATCGGCGCCGCAAAACCCAGCAGTAATAAAGCAGCTAATGTATAAGCTCCGGAGGAAAATGTAGGTAAGGCGAATTTCATAACTATATATATAGTGTCAAATGAGTTTTAGTTTAAGCAGGGTTGGTTTGACCTCTGCTAAACTCATTCTTACGTGGCGCCTATTGAGTTCACGCATGAGTATATCGAGTTCGTATCGACTTTGTATTGAGATATAAAACATGGGTACTGCTGAACAGGCACCGTGAGTACTACTGGTTTCGATAACAGGTAGTACCGTTTATAATTTTGATCCCCCCTAACCCCCTTAGCAAGCTACAGTGTATACACAAGTTTCTAAAACAAAATTTTCTTTTCTTTCTTCTCTTCCTTTGTGCCCTTTGTGCCCTTTGTGGTTCCTTAAAGAGATAAACCACTTTGACACACTCGTACACAAAGAGGGGAAAAGAAGAGGGTTATTAAAGATGTGTGTATACCGTAGCCTTAGCAAGGGGGGAAAAGATCGACGTATGGAATATGGGGGGTTCAAATGTCTAGCTTTGTTGGGAAGTGTCGAGTTCTGCGATATGTTTTATAAGTAGTCTTTCTCTCGCTTGCCCAATAGAAATGTTTGCTATCCCATGTTACAAATAAACGTGTCAGTTACTGTCAGCTAAATCTTCAGTCTCTTCCGACTCGTTTAAATCTTCTAACTTCATAACATCTCTAGCACTTACTGCATAGTCTTTTGCTGATCTAGCAAAAGGGAAAGGAAAGGGTAGAGAAATATCATCAGCAAAATATGGCCAACGATTTCTGAGGTTATGAATAAAAATCGCTAGTTTATCTTGCTCAATATCTGGATGATGTACGATAGCTATTTCTAAAAGTCTAGGATTACCTGCTTGTCTATAACCATCATCAAAACGAGATTGCTTTACTTTTAATGTATTTTTGCCTTGTTCTGTTGTCAATGGTTTTCTCAAGCTTAAGTAAATATCTGTTTCAGGTTGCTCACATACATTTTCCCATTTAAATACTCCACTACCTCTGCTACCAGAATAACCTTTGATAATACTAACAGGCACTTCGCAATTATTGGCTACTCGCAACCGTACTAACCACAAACGATTTTTCTCAGAATCTGTGAATTCAAGTGCTGTTGGTATATCGTTTGCTGGTAAATTAGGGTTTTGCAGCCATGTTAATATTTTACGCGCGTTTTGCGCTTCTGCCATAAATAATACACGAGGTTTTTTTTCATCTCCTATTGCAGTGCTTAGACAATCTTTTAAACAATCATTAACAAACTTATCAATTAATTTTCTGTCGCGTTTAATATTGTTTGCTTCTTCATCACTAAGGTCATCTGTAATTACATCATTCTCAGAGTCTGGTTCCCATTTTTCAGTAATTAAATGTCCCATTAATTCCGGGTATGATACCCACTCAGGAAATAAATTTGGCGTAGTTGCTTGAACCATTCCTGTAAGTGGATTAACTCTTACTATTAGCGCTACAGTAGTAGCTTTATTATTTGCTGTAGTTTTGCGAGTGCGCTGGTTGGAAAACGTCTGGTTATATTGCACGGCTTTAAAAAGAAAAGTCGTAAAATACCAAGAGAGGAGATTGCCATCGCAGCGAAAAGGAGAGATGCAGTAGTAGAGAAGGAGAATAGTAGTGACACATAATCCACATCTGGGCAGTGATGCGCTCTTTTTCCTTAATTCAGTAATTCCAGATACACCTTCTACACGTCTTGTAGAAAGGCAAGAAATATTTCGTATTGCTTTGACTCAAGCTATGCGAGAAGTTAGACAGCTAAAAGGATTAACTCAAAAACAGCTAGCAGAAAAGCTTGGTATAGGACAAAGTTGGGTTTCCAAACTTGAAAGTGCAAATAATGACCACACTTTTGAATCAGTACTTAAATATTTAGAAGCGCTAGGAGCTGATTTTGAAGTCACTATTATTATAGATAACCAAAAGCTTAAAGTTGTAGCTGCCAAACTAGGTATGACATTAGAAGAAGCATATACAGCGCTTGAGCCAATATGGGAAGATACGGAAGCTAGCTATTCAGTAAATGGTTCAGAAAATCTTCCACATATCCTACCAGAAAGACAGAACAACCATTCACAGGGGCAGAAAACTACAGACTGTAGTAGTTTGTGGGGAGACATAACTTTGAACACAATAAAAGAGCTTGAAGCAAGCAAAGATTTCAAAAGCGCATTTATAATTGCGAAAAAATTCTTGCAAAATGAGTTTAATCAAAAAATATGGGAGCGGGCTATTGCTCTTGCCAATAAGCTAGATTGTATGGAAGATTTACAAGGATTATTAAATTCAACAAGGTAGTTAATTGAGATAGATTGCACGCTGACTGTCGATGTGTCCGCTCCTGTATGCCACTAAATAAACAACCCTGAATCAACATTAAAAAACTCACCTAAAGATTTAGCTTGTGCTTTGCTAATTTCTCGCTTTCCATTAATAATCTCTGATACAACACCTCTAGAACCTATAATACCGACTAAATCAGCCTGCTTCAAACAACGCGCTTCCATTAAATGAAGTAGCAAAGACAAAGGGCTAGAATTACCCATTGGATAGTTTTCTTCTTCATACTTTTCTATCAAAGCAATCAACAAATCATATAACGCCGTTTCTTCAGCAGTTCGGTTAGTTTTATGTGCTAATTCCTCCGCCAATGCTGTTGCTTGCTCATTTTCTTCGTCTGTCTTAATTACTTTAGGTTGGTATTTAGCCAATAGGTCAGCGTAGGTTTGAGGATTAAAAGTAAGGGTCATTTTTCCACTTGTCTTTATCGTATTCAGCATGAGTTAAAACATACTTGACAAAAATTGTCTGCTCTGTATAAACAATATCAACAATTAATCGATATTTGTTGCCTTTGATATTAAAAACTGTAAAATTACCAACAGCTTCCGCTGTCGGGTACATTGTTTGCACATCTATTAAATTAGTCCATTTAGGCTTACTAGATAACTTGTACCAATTATCAAGAGCTTCATAAGAGTCAGGATGCCTTTCCCAAAATTCACGAAGCTTCTTACGAGTAATTATATGCATCCAAACTTTTAACCGCACTCTTCACACCCCAATCTCTGCTCTCAAATTGAGAACATTTTGTCAAGCCAAATTAAACCCGAAGTAACGGCGCCGTTTTAAATATGTGGAAATGTATATTTTGGATACTTATAAATTGGCGCCTTCCTTGTAAACTCCCCTACTCCTCTTTGTGCCCTCTGCGCCTCTGTGGTAAATAAAATCATCCCACATCTGGGACAGATATGCTACAACGTTTCTTCCACATGCTCTCTAGCGACAACTACTGGTTCATGTCATTATATTTGGCTGGTTGGCGCCTGTCGTCAGGTGCGTCAAAGCAGTTTAATTTGCCGTTTTGTTGAAGTTTGTAATGGCTTTGACGCACCCTATGCACCGAAAAGATTTACAAACACTTAATAACAACTTTAACGGCGCCACTTATCCCTGGTGATAAAACAGAAAAATAACCGGGTGTTAACCATATATGACAACAAATCTTAACAAACAGGCTTTATTACTTCTGCGTCAAGCGCTTAATGACTCTACAGCTAACTTCCGCGCGGGACAATGGGAAGCTATTGAAAAGCTAGTTAATACAACGCGCTTACTCGTAGTTCAGCGTACAGGTTGGGGGAAAAGTATAGTTTATTTTATAGCTACTCGTTTACTGCGAGATAAAGGCGCCGGATGTACTCTCCTCATATCACCACTACTAGCTTTGATGCGAAACCAAATTGCCGCAGCGCAACGTATTGGCGTAAAAGCCGCTACGATTAATTCTAGTAATAAAGATGATTGGCAAGTTGTACAAAAACAATTGCTAGCAGGGCAAGTAGATATTTTACTCATTTCTCCTGAAAGGCTAGCAAATGATGAATTCAGAGAAAAAATCCTTTTACCAATATCGCAACGTATCGGTTTATTTGTAGTTGATGAAGCTCATTGTATCTCTGATTGGGGGCATGACTTTCGACCCGATTATCGGCGAATAGTCAGAATTTTACAAGCACTTCCCCAAAATATACCAGTTTTAGCGACAACTGCCACAGCTAATAATCGAGTCGTTAATGATATAACTGCTCAAATTGGTTCTAACTTACAAGTATTAACAGGCACTTTAACAAGAGAAAGTTTGCATCTGCAAAATATTTATCTTCCTAGTCCAGCCGAAAGAATGGCATGGTTAGCTCTTCAAATACCGAATTTACACGGTAGTGGGATTGTATATACGTTAACTGTTCGAGATGCAGACCGAATCGCAGGTTGGTTAACATCTCAAGGAATTAACGCAAAGCCTTATCATAGTGAATTAGAAAGCACGCTTCGTGAGGAATTAGAAGAACAGCTTCTTAGAAACGAAATTAAAGCATTAGTCGCAACAACTGCTTTAGGAATGGGTTTTGATAAACCTGATTTAGGATTTGTAATTCATTATCAGCGTCCTGGTTCGGTTGTACACTATTATCAGCAGGTAGGACGCGCGGGTAGAGCAGTTGAAAAAGCCTACGGTATTCTTTTGAGTGGAAACGAAGACGATGATATTAGTAATTACTTTATTAATACAGCTTTTCCTCCCGAAGCGAATACACGAATGGTGTTAAATGCTCTCGAACAAGCTGCAAATGGTCTTTCTGTCCCTCAACTTGAACAAGAACTCAATATTTCGCGCGGGCAAATAGATAAAGTTTTAAAGCTACTGTCTCTTCATTCCCCTGCACCAGTAGTTAAGCAAGATTCAAAATGGTATCTTACTGCTGTGGATTATCAGCCAGATACAGAGCGTATCGAAAAGTTAACACAAATCCGGCGCACTGAACAAGCCCGAATGCGGGACTATATGCAAAGCAAACAATGCTTGATGACTTTTCTCGCGACTGAATTAGACGAACCAAATCCAACTGATTGCGGCAAATGCGCTGTATGCTTAAATAAACCTCTATTACCACAAACCTATTCCCTAGAACTTGTAAATCAGGCAATTCAATATTTACGACGTAGCGACCAAATCATAGAACCTCGTAAAATGTGGATATCACAGGCATTCCCAATTTACGGATTTTCTGGGAAAATCAAAGATGATTTAAAAGTCGAAACAGGAAAAGCGTTGTCTTTATGGGGTGATGCAGGCTGGGGTGAATTAGTCAAACATGGTAAATATCACGATAAATATTTTGACGATGCATTGGTAGATGGGGTTGTGGATATGATTAAGCGCTCTTCATTTCAACCTTACCCAACTTGGGTAACATGTGTTCCCTCATTAAATCGTACAGAACTAGTTCAAAATTTTGCCAAACGTTTAGCAGCACGGTTAAATTTACCATTTATGCCAGTTGTGCGAAAAATACGTCAAACTAAGTTACAAAAAGAAATGAGCAATAGTTTCCAACAAGCTCATAATTTAGATGGCGCCTTTGCTGTAGATTCTTGGGATGGTATAAATGGTTCTGTATTCTTGGTAGATGACATGGTTGACTCTCGCTGGACTTTTACTGTTATAGGGGCACTTTTACGTCGCGCGGGTAGTAAAGCAGTTTTTCCTATAGCGTTGGCACTTAATATATTGGGTGAAGATTGAGTTGGGAGTTATTGGTAAAAATTTATTATTGAAGAATGAACCACAAAGGCACAAAGTACACAAAGGAAGAAAAGAAGAGTTGAGTAAAATCTTCCCTTCTTTCTTTCTTCCTCTTTCTTTGTGACCTTTGTGTTCTTTGTGGTTCATTACATAAACATCATTTTCATTTAAAACTATATGTCTAACCATGTATTACCACCAGACACACAAGCAATATTACTTCTATGTGCTAGTTTTGGGCAAAACCGACTTTCCCGACCGCAACCTCTAACCTTAAGCGAATATAACTCCTTAGCAGACTGGTTACTACAAAACCAAATGCGTCCCGCAGATTTACTGGCGCCAACTACAGCAGAGACTTACAACGGCAAACTTGATACACAAAGGCTGTTAGATTTACTACAGCGAGGCGCCATGTTAAGTTTAGCAGTCGAGAAATGGACTCTTCATGGCATTTGGATACTTGGACGCAGTGATGCCAACTATCCCAAACGTCTCAAAATGCGACTCAAACAATCGGCGCCTCCTATTCTTTATGGAGTTGGCAATATTGAATTATTATCTATGGGGGGACTTGCAATAATTGGTTCTCGCGATATCGATGAAGAAGGACTTGATTATACACAAAAAATTGCACAAACTTGCTCTGCCCAAAGTATACAAGTTATTTCAGGTGGCGCCCGTGGAGTAGACCAAGCTGCTATGTTCGGTGCATTAGACGCAGGGGGAACATCTGTTGGTGTACTGGCAGATAGTTTGGCAAAAGCAGCAGTAAATAATAAATATCGACCTCATATTAAAGACGGTAGACTTACCTTAGTTTCCAGTTACGACCCTGAAGCAGGTTTTTCTGCTGGCAATGCGATGGGACGAAACAAATATATCTATGCTTTAGGAGATTATGCGCTTGTCGTAAATTCCACAGTTGGCAAAGGTGGTACTTGGGCAGGTGCAACAGAAGTTTTATCCAAACTTAAGGATATTCCTGTTTTTGTCAGATTGGATAATACCGTATCAGAAGGTAATCAAGAATTATATAAAAAAGGCGCCAAACCTTTTCCAAAAGAACCTTGGAATTCATTACAGGAACTTTTAGTAACAAATTTATCAACCATAGAAGACATTTACGAAGTAGTTTTACCTATCATCCTTCGGCATTTACAGCAACCCAGAGATGCTGAAAACCTTGCTGAATCCTTAAATGTAAGACTACCACAAATGCAAGATTGGCTAAATCGGGCTGTCGCTGAAGGTAAGGTCAGTAAAAATAAGGTGCCTGTCACTTACGTAATCAATCAACCAGCAATTCAACTGTCATTATTATAATTCGCTTCTTAAGGTTCGGTAAACCGTACCTTTTATTTCGGTTGCTTACTTCTTCCTTTGCAAAACTTTTCACCAAGCCCCGATAAAAAAGACTTTTACGTACATAGTTACAATTCTTAACAAAATTCTAAATCTGTGTTAATATTTATGAAGTGGCAAGAGCATCGGTTATCTTTAACAATGCAGCAATGCATTGTAAATAACACGATTCGAGCCGCCTATACAAAAACTTGTAGACTCATACAAGTTTATAAATAAGTAATTTTTATAAGCTTTATAAAATTCAATTATCCAACGTTACTGTAATCACTGTTTTGATTTTTAAATCAGTGATTATTTTACTGTGTCGTGGCTATATTTTATTAATTATCGTCAGCAAAATTAGGTGTTTACGTGCTAAAAACTACAAAGCTTTTAAATGACCAAATCGAACCTCTTCCAGACACAGGAACATTAACATACAAATCATTGTTAATTCCCATAACTATAATAATTCTTTGGGCAGTAAGCTTAGTATATTTACTATCTATAGACATACACACACTCAACCCTTTTACTTTTGTAGCAGCGATTTTGTGGCAAACTTTTATTTATACAGGTTTATTTATTACGGCACATGATGCCATGCATGGGTCAGTTTTAACTAGTAACGTTAAAATCAATCACTTTATTGGTTCACTATGCTTAATACTTTACGGTTGTTTATCGTATAAAAAACTGCTTAAAAAACACTGGCAACACCATCAACATCCAGCAAGTGAGTTAGACCCAGACTTTCATGATGGCAAACGCAAAAACTTTTTTGGCTGGTATTCGTATTTCATGAAACGTTACTGGAGTTGGCGCCAGATAATTACATTAATGGTTATCTTCAACGTTATTACTCGTACACTACATATTCCCGAAGAGAACATGAGATACTTCTGGGTTATTCCTCCCATCCTAAGTTCACTACAGCTATTTTACTTTGGTACTTTTGAACCACATCGCGAACCTGCAAACGGTTACAAACAACCACATCGTTCACATACTATCGCGCGTCCAGCTTGGTTATCCTTCATTACCTGCTATCACTTCGGCTACCATGAAGAACATCACGAATATCCACACTACCCTTGGTGGCGCCTGCCCAAAGTGTATCAATATCGCCGCACAAACGTAGCGTAGGTTGGGTTACGGCTTTGCGGAACCCAACATTACTTATATACCTATATAACGAACCGCAAAGGGCACATAATCCGGAGGATTTCCCGCAGGGTAGAACGCAAAGAAAAGAAGAAAGATTATTAACTGCTATATCAGGAAAATATACTTACGCTTGTGTAGCTTATTTAAGATGCGATATGCGAATTAACTTTGGTTTATGAGTTTTCACACTCGCATCAGCACAGCAAGTTGTGAGGTTTTATTTATATCTGGGTTGTGGGAGTATCAATCTACCCGCAACCCTTTTTGTAAGGGCGCCGTCAGGATTTAATCACAGCGTTTTTGGGATAACAAGTACTGATGTGTATGGCGCCATCGACCTTCGCGTTGCGTTATAGTCGCGGTTACATAGTTAGAGGATCGGAGACGTTACCCGGTAGACCTTGGGGTGAATATAAAGTTCCATTTGTATTTGCAACCAATGGACGCACGTTTTTAAGGCAGTTGGAAACTCTTAGCGGGATGTGGTTTTGTGATATACGTAAACCATCAAATATTCGCCATCCCTTGGGTAGAGACTAACATGTTAGTCTCTACATGGTATTCACCGCAGGGTTTACAAGATTTATTGGCTGTAGATACCGAAGCTGCACACCAGAAGTTACAGCTTGATAGAGAAGCAGTTATAGAAGGTTGGTTAATAGATTATGAACCACCATACAGAATTATCACTGCACTTTCTGAGGATGGTATTGTTTGGAAACGTGGGGAGGAGATGGAATATTTTGACCCTCTCACAGGTACTATCGATACAGTTAATGCACCAGATGAAATTAGAGTTGATATTGAGCAATTTAATAGACAAGTTGTAACAGAAGAATTTAACAGGGTGGTATGCGAACAGTTAGCGGAGAATATAGACCCATTACAACCAGAGAAAACATTAATATTCTGCGTCAATAATAGTCATGCGGATACTGTAGTTAACTTACTCAAACTAGCATTACAAAGTAAATATGGCAGTGTAGAAGATGATGCCGTGGTTAAAATAACAGGCGCCGCAGATAATCCATTACAATTAATTAGACGCTTTAAAAACGAACAAAATCCTAAGATTGTCGTTACTGTAGATTTACTCACCACTGGGATAGATGTTCCAGCTATATGTAATTTGGTCTTTATTCGTCGTGTTAATTCCCGGATATTATACGAACAAATGTTAGGGAGAGCTACACGAAGATGTGATGATATTGGTAAAGAGGTATTTAGAATATATGATGCAGTAAATCTCTACGATGCTATAAAAGATTTTTCAACGATGAAACCAGTAGTGGTAAACCCGAAGATTAGTTTTACTCAACTGGTAGAAGAGATTATTACGGTTGAAGATACTAATACTGTTATTGACCAGTTTATTGCTAAATTACGGTGCCGGATAAATTCAAACCTAACCCCCCTACCCCCTTCCCTGCAAGGGAAGGGGGAGTATATTAGCTCCCCTCTCCTACGAGGAGAGGGGTCGGGGGTGAGGTCAAATGTTGGTGAAGAAGGTGGAATATATCAAACTAGTAATCAAAGTATTCAACAACGATTAGAAATTTCGTCAGGGATGCCATTTGAGGAATTAATAAACTACTGGCGCCAGTCTTCACCGCAGGAACTCAAAGAATGGTTTAACAAGCGTAAAGGAATAGCTCAAATTCTAGATGCTAAGGATGGAGGTAGAAAGCCTGTACTAATATCCCGACATACAGATGAACTGAGACGGGTAGAAAGGGGTTATGGTGGCGCCCAGAAACCAGAAGATTATTTAGACAGCTTTACAGCATTAGAGCGGGATAACCTTAATAAAATACCTGCTTTGATGGTAGTTACAAGGGCGTCCACGGGAACTTACGCTTGGCACAACGCGCAAGAACTACTTTTATTATTGGATACCGAAGGCTACATCGAACGTGGCTTACAAACAGCATGGCAACAAAAAACCAATGAGGACATAGCAGCAAGTATCATCGGTTTCATTCGTCAAGCTACCTTGGGTGATGCTCTAATACCTTATTCAAAACGAGTAGATAAAGCTATGAGCAAGATTTTATCATCTCGCGCGTTGGGCGCCTCCGAGGGCGTAAATGGTTGGAGAGGATAAAGAAACAGTTGGAGAAAGAAATTATTGTTGATAGAGAATCACTTGACCAAGGGGAGTTTAAAGCCCAAGGGGGTGGTTTCCAACGGTTGAATAAGACGTTTGGTGGAGAGTTGGAGAATATATTGGTGCAGATTTTTGATGAATTGTGGTTTGATGTGGGGTAGGGTGCTGTGATGGCGTAACAAACCCTCGAATAACATTACAATTCTTAAGCCGGAGCGCACTAAATCTACAATTTTAGGTGATGGGCGCGGTTCTCCAGTTACTGAGGGTCGCATTTACTATTAAATTGTTACTATAGCCCAGTTCAGAGCGTGGTTTCTTCCCAGTAAGGTGGATTACCAAATCGTTTAATTAAGAAATCGATAAACGTTTTCACCCGTAGCGAATGTCTGCGATTTGGCAAATAAAGCGCATAAATGTCCATATCCATATTGACTTGGGGATATATCTGAAAATTGGTTAGCACAGCTTGCAACCTTTCTTTTCGGATGTCTTCACCAATTAACCAAGTTGGCATCAAAATCAAACCTGTACCATCCAAACAAACTTGGCGCAGTACCTCAGAATTATTTGACACTAAAGAACCACTTACTTTAACTTCGCAAACTTCAGTGTCTCGTTTGAATCGCCAGATATCATACCCCATAAAATAGGTAAACAATAGACAGTTGTGATGTGCTAACTCGTTTGGGTGTTTAGGTTTACCATACTGTTTGAAATACGTTGAACTGCCGCAGACAAAGCGTGTATATGAGCCAATCTTACGCAGGATTAAATTTGCTCCGGATCTATCAAGGTTTCCGATACGAATTACAACATCTAACTCTTCTTCCACTAAGTTAGACAATCCATCGCTCAATTTCAAATCTAACCTTACTTCTGGATACTGAATTAGAAAATCATTGACGATAGGTACAATATGCAGTCTCCCAAATGCAACTGGTACACTGACCTTTAATAATCCCTGTGGAACATCCCGATCCATCACACACTGGTTCGCTTCCTGCACATCTTGCAGAATACGAACTGCCTTATCGTAATATTTACGACCTTGCGGTGTAAGGGTAATGCTGCGAGTTGAGCGGTTGAGTAATTGGGTATTAAGCATTTCTTCTAAAGCATTTACCTGGCGAGTCACAGAAGAGACAGCCATCTGCATTTGTCGTGCAGCTTCAGAAAAACCGTCAGTTTCTACCACTTTGACGAAAGCGCGCATAGCCGCAAACTGATCCATCGGCTTACCTATGTTTTTGTTATTGCATAAAACGCAAAGGTGTTTAGCATATTAGCTATATTATCATTATTTACAAATGGAGTTATGGTTAAAAGGTCAGGAATCAATATTTAGCACTCAGCCATGACCTTAACAATTGAAATCACCTCAGACTTTATCTGTCCCTGGTGTCTAGTAGTAGATAAACGACTTAATCAAGCAATTAAGCAACTGAAAGCTCCTATTCAGATTGAGCGCATTTGGTATCCATTCGAGTTAAATCCAACTATGCCAGAAGCAGGCATGGATCGTAAAACTTATCGTTCTAACAAATTTGGTAGTTGGGAATATTCACAAGCGCTGGATGCTCAAACGATGCAAGCAGCTAATGGTGATGGCATTGAATTTCGCTATGACTTGATGCAGGTTACTCCAAATACTTTAAAGGCTCATCGCTTGAGTTGGTTTGCCAAGCAATTCGGCAAAGCTACTGAGATGGTTGAGCGGATTTTGAACGCTTATTTTACACAAGGGCAAGATATTACCAACGTTGAAACCTTAGCTACACTTGCTGCGGAAGTTGGGTTAGATGCTGACAAAGTTAGAGCATTTCTAAATTCTACTGAAGGTGTTGAGGTAGTCAAAGCCCTAGAAAAGCAGGCAGCAAGCCGAAATATACGCAGCGTACCATCGATCAAAATTGGTCGAGAAACAATTGTTGGCGCCCAGAGTGTTGATGTCTTTTTGACAGCCTTACAAACTGCCGTAAATGAACTAGAAGTCGCGTAACAAAAATATATAGGGGATTCAATGACTATAAAACCAACAGGTAATCGGGCAATTGTAATTGGTGGATCCCTCGGTGGTTTGTTTGTTGGAATCATGCTGCGCTCTATTGGCTGGGATGTCGATATTTACGAGCGCTCCGAGCGCAATCTGGACAGTCGCGGTGGTGGAATTGTACTCCAGCCCGATGTTATTGAAGCATTTCAAATCGCAGGCATCTCTACTCAAGCCCTTGGCGTAGTAGCGCACGAACGTTATTACTTAAACTCAGATGGCAGTATTGCCCAATCAATGCCAATGCGTCAGATGTTGACTTCTTGGAATCTACTTTACGGTTCTATGCGTCGGCATTTTCCATCCGAGCATTACCATTACGGAAAATATTTAACTGACGTTCAGCAAAACGGCGAACAGGTTACAGCAATCTTTGCTGATGGAACTCGTGACGCGGCAGATTTATTGATTGGTGCGGATGGACCAAATTCGACCGTGCGCCAACACGTACTACCAAGGGAGCGCTATCGTTATGCTGGATATGTTGCCTATCGGGGACTTGTCAACGAAAACGAACTTTCTTCAGATGCTAAGGCTCTGTTTACAGAGCGATTTGTGTTTTATCAATTCCCTAACTCGCATATTCTTCAATATGTAATTCCTGGCGATCGCGAATCTTTAGTACCTGGAGAACGCCGCTTTAACTGGGTTTGGTATGTCAATTACGACAAGACGACAGAATTACCGAGCATTTTGACAGACAAGCAAGGCAAACACCGGGATTATTCTATTCCACCCGGAATGTTAGCACCAGCAGTTGAGCAGGAGATGCGTTCTTATGCCAATACGGTACTAGCTCCGCCATTTCAAAAACTTGTTGCAGCAACCCAAGAGCCATTTGTGCAAGCGATTTTGGATATGGGAGTGCCACAAATGACGTTTGGACGGGTGGCGCTAGTTGGCGATGCTGCTTTTATTCCCCGCCCTCATACAGCAGCAAGTACAGCAAAAGCAGCGGCAAATGCAAGTTCTCTTGCTGATACATTAGTTAAATACAACCATAATGTTATTGAAGCTCTGCCAGCTTGGGAGCCAAGTCAATTAGCTTATGGTAGACAATTAATGGCATCCGGTCAGCTAATGGGCGATCGCTCTCAGTTTCGTTACGGAAAAAGTCGAGAGGCGTGAAAATTTAGATACGGGAGCAACAAAAAGTTTAGAGTAATAGGTTAGGCACTACCAATCAAATCTTTCTAGACTGATTTAAACTATTACTTCAAGAAAATAAAATGCTGCAATCGAAGAATAAAAAACAGATTCCCTTAATGAGTTTGAACCGTTTTGAGGCATTTAGTGATGGCGTATTTGCAATCGCCGTGACTTTGCTTGTGCTTGAAATTAAGCCCCCCGATCTAATACAAGCAACGACATCTGAGGCCGTTACCAAACTACTCCAAGTATTTCCCCACGTTTTAAGCTATGCCACCAGTTTTATTGTTATTGGCGTAATTTGGATTAATCATCATGCGCTCTTTCATTTTGTAAGACGAGTAGATCGTACTATTTTAGTAATCAACTTACTTTTACTAATGTGTGTTGCTTTTATTCCTTATCCTACTGCGCTTATTGGTGAGTATGGAGGGTCATTACCTATCGTTGTTTTTTACGGGCTGTCGTTAGCAGTAACGGGATTTGTTTACAATGCGCTCTGGTTTTATGTTGTCGAGCGCTACATCAAGACTGAAAGACTCATTCACCAAAAAACAATCCAAAAAGCAACTGCTTGGACTCTTAGCTATCCAATTTCTTATCTGATTGCCGCAGGCTTGGCTTTTATTAGCATCAACTTGAGCATTGTTCTTTACGTGCTTATTCCTTTGTTCTATCTTTTGCCTGGAATTATTGATAAGCAATTGCTCGAAAACGAAGGTTGAGTTTGAGGTTGTAGGGTACAGAATGTAGGAATTTACTACATTCAAAAGTCGTTCAACAAAAAAGCTTATAGTTAAAAAATTATCCTAGTAAACTAAAATGACCCAACTGAAAAATTTAGATTCTTCACAAGCACAGCAAAAAAAGGTACGGCTTTACGGCCAACCAGACTCAGCACAAGCTTACGAAATTCGTGATTTTCTCAACCGTAGTGTTGTTGAGTTTGACTGGATTACACTTACTTGTGATGCTGATTGTAACAAAGAGCTTGGATTACCATCTTTAAGCAATGTTAAATTACCGATAGTTGAATTACCTGATGGTACTCAGTTATCTGCTCCTAGCATCCGCGAAATTGCTCAATATTTGGGGTGGGTAACGCAACCAAAATTTCAAGAATACGACGTATCAATTTATGGTGCAGGTCCTGCGGGGTTAAGCGCTGCTGTTTATGCTGCTTCAGAGGGTTTACGTACAGTTTTAGTTGAGCGTCATGCTGTTGGAGGACAAGCTGGCACAAGTTCTTTAATTGAGAACTACATGGGTTTTCCTGAAGGAATTAGCGGTGCTAATTTAGCCGAACGCGCACGGCAGCAAGCGGTTAAGTTTGGAATAGAGCTTCTACTATTACGTGAGGGAGTAAAATCAGAATTTAAGAACAATCGTATTTATACAGATATGGCTGATGGTAGCAAAATGATTGCACGAGCAAATATTTGTGCAACTGGTGTAGAATACCGACGGCTGAATCTACCCAACGAAGACCAATTTTTAAAGGTTGGATTATTTTATGGTGCAGGCGCAAGTGAAGCACCTATGTGTCAAAATGAACACGTCTTTGTCGTCGGTGGCGGTAACTCTGCTGGTCAAGCCGCCATGTATTTCTCCCGCTATGCACGGAAAGTAACGATTTTAGTTCGCGGCAATAATTTGGCGGCAACTTTATCGCATTATTTAATTAATCGAATTACAAATACTAGCAATATTGAGGTGCTGTTTCAATCTCAAGTTACCAAGCTAAATGGCGATACATCGCTGCGCCAAATTGAAGTTACTAATTGTAATGATGGATCGGTGCAAGAAATCGATACGGGGCGACTATTTGTTTGCATTGGCGGTACGCCAAATACCGAGTGGGCAAAAGATACCAACATTATCCGCGATCGCTCAGGTTATTTAGTCACTGGCTCGAACTTGATAAAAGAAGGTCGTTTACCCCAGTGCTGGACGCTAGAGCGCGATCCTTTCTTCCTAGAAACGAGTGTTCCAGGTTCTTTTGCTGCTGGTGATGTCCGACACGGTTCTGTAAAGCGCGTGGCTTCAGCAGTTGGGGAAGGTGCTATGGCTGTCACTTTTGCTCATAAATATTTAGAAGAAACAGCTTAAGTTCAATTGCTTTCTATCCAATTAATTTGTTGAGAGTATTATGACTGCAAAAGTTGAAATTTACACGACCAAAACTTGCTCATATTGCAGACAAGCCAAGGCTTTACTAAAGGAAAAAGGCATTGAATTTATTGAATACAGCATTGATGGAGATAAAATAGCACGGGCTGCTATGGCAGAGCGAGCTAACGGACGATATTCCGTACCTCAAATTTTTATCAACGACCGACCTATTGGTGGTTGTGATGATTTATATGAACTAGATGATCTAGGCAAGCTTGAGCAATTCCTACAAGTAGAACCATAAGCAAAAGTTCGTTTATTTTTGCACGAATATTAACCAAGGATGGACTAATAACAGTGCTACAGGGAGCATCCAGTCTTGGCAATTTTTGATTATCGCGGCGCCCACACACACCTTCAATTACAATCCGCCTTGTTGCGTTTAACAGGCATAGCAAACTTACTACTATCTGTAGTAGCTTCAATCTTCGGCGCCACTTCCCCTTTACGCAGTGAAAGTGCTTCTGCTTTCATCTTCTTACTAGCTTTGAGAAACGGGGCGCGCCTCTTGTAATGGCATCCCTTGCAAGTGACTCAAAACCAAATGCATTTTTGTAAGGAAGGAATGCGCGCTATTACAGAAACAAAGTATGGTTGTCCCTGCTGTTCTTTTGGTACTTTGGGGTTAAATCTAAACGGTGGTACAGGTGCATCCTGACAAAATAAAGGAATATGGCTTGATTTCATGTATTTAACCCGTTTAGTTATATCTGCCAACTTAATATATTCTAATATGAAGCTCTGTGAAGTTTCTGAAGATAGAAATACAAGGAGTTTGGCAGACTGGGATAAATTGCCATATTCCACGCTCGTTTAAATTGAAGGTCTTTTAATTCTCCATACATCCCTTCATTATTCCCAGAGTCGAATGCTACAAGCTGGAATTCGATTTGATGGGGTTTATCTCGTCCTGGCAAGTGAATTATTTTGGGATAAACTATTAAACGATAATTATTATTTCCGGTATTGGCTATATGCTTCCTTAGCGCATCAAAAGCCACTGAACCTTTATTGTTGGGAATGTGGAATAATGGGTATTTATAGCCACGCGCGTGTGAAGGTGACAGACCTTGTATCTTCTACGAACTCTACTACACCTGAGATTATACCCACTGCTGTAAACAATAATTCTGAACCAGGGAAAGTCAGCATCTGTTTCTGTGGGTTGTGCAGTCGGGGGAATTTCTATATTCTTTTTAGGCTTTACGATTGGTGGTAGCACCAGTTTCTCTTGATTGTCTGACATAAAGGTTTTTTATAAGGTTTTTTATTAATTATAAAACAGCGATGCTTGGGTCATATCTAAAATAAACGCTTCAAGTTCAGCTATAGAATATTGCGTTAACCCCTTGGTATGCAAGTGATTTGTAAACGCACTCGATATACCAGTAAAACAAAATGCTGGTTTATACTGCCGTTCTAGGTCTTTCCGTTTCTTTTTGCGCTCTGCTCTCTGTAAATTATATGACGAGCTACGAAATTTTAACAGTTGATACTCATACTCTGCCTCTGACTGAATGAGAATATTTGAATCTTGTCGCAGTTGCTCAGTACACCTTAATTTGTGTTGAAATAGTTCGTCTTGTACCTGTGCATCATCACCAATAAATTCAGATAGCACATGGACAACTGCCCATCGAGTCATGTATAGTTTGCTATTCATCATTGAGTCAAGAAGTTCCCAAAAATTTTCGGCGCCGAGCCAACCCATCTCACCGATTAATCTAGGTAATAGAATTGGGTCAGTGTCTCGATATGTATTAAAAGCTTGATTTAATACTCTCGTACTGCTATAGCTGCAAGCTTTACCCAAGGTATACACTACTTGCTTACGGGTAAAATGGTTTGGAGAAAAAAGAAGTTGTTCAATATTTTCAACAATTAAAGACTCTGGATAACCTTTTATAAACTTCTCACGATTATGATGTCGAGAACCTAAAATTAGCAAATCTCGAATGAAGAGACAAGTTGAGCCGATAATTTCATTATCCTCTGATTGTAAAAGTTCATTGATTATATTACACAGTTCTGTGTCAGATGCCGAATTAACAATTGCAGCTAAATAATCTATATCTTGTAAGTGACTAAGGTAATGCAAAATTTGATAAGCTATCGTTTTCATTTAGCTCACGCTACATTATGAAGTATATCGTTTCTTATTTCTTCTTCTATTTCATTCCAAGATATAGTACCATTAATGCGTATGTCTTTTCTAGCTTCTTTAATAGCTAATAAGTCTTCTTCGTCCTCTATCTCATCGATTCGTTTTAACAGTGCGTAAATTTCATCTAACGTCCTGTCATAAGCTTGATTTAGTAGCACATTAATCTCTTTAATTAATTGTTGTCTTTCGTGTTCGGTTTTCATTATTAAACTATGTAAATTACTCTACACCCTGCTGCCTGTAAAGAAAGCATTGCCATTTCTAAGCCTTCGATTAACAGTTTACGGCGCCTGTTGTAACCAAATCTATCTTGGAACTCACTCCATTCAGCCCAATGTACCCCTGGTGGTAAATTACCATTTTCGTCAAAGTCGGGAATCATCAACTCACACCGTAACAAACACTTTAATTATCTACTATTAAGGTAAATATTTATCCCCCTAACCCCCCTTAATAAGAGGGAACAAGAGGATGTTTTTAATGTAATATTTTTGACAAAAATTGGAGTTTAAGCCCCCCCTTATTAAGGGGGGGTTGGGGGGGATAAATTCAAACAAGTGTTGAGCAAAGTCCCCGATGTTGAACCAGAAGATTACGATAAATTAGCGTAAATGTTAAGAACCTCTCCCCCGACCCCTCTCCTACGAGGAGAGGGGAGTAAATTTGTTCTCTTAAACTTGACCTCAGAACAGATATTTAGAGCGGGTCAGTAAAAAATAGAAGCGCACATAATTTAAGAAGGCGCCTATAATAATATCAAAAAGTTGGTTCGTGAGATATATGACCGCACAACTTCCATCGACAACGGAAATAAACCCAATGGTGGTACAATTTCATCCAATTGTGTCGCTGACAGATGACCAATTTTATGATTTTTGTCAGATCAATAAAAATTACCGTATCGAACGCAACGCAGCAGGGGAAGTTATATTTATGTCTCGCACGGGTTCAGAAACCGACCAACGAAATTTTGATTTAATTGTGGAATTAGGTATATGGGTAAAAAAAGATAATACTGGGGTGGGGTTTGGTTCCAGTGGTGGGTTTACATTACCATCAGGTGCAGTACGTTCCCCTGATGCAGCATGGATAAAAAAGACACGTTGGGAAGCTATACCAAAAGCATTGCGTAAAAAGTTCGCTCCTATCTGTCCAGAATTTGTAATTGAATTACGTTCGGAATCAGATGTTTTAAAAACTTTAAAAGATAAGATGGAAGAGTATATTGAAAATGGTGTTTTATTAGGTTGGTTAATTGATAGAGTTAACCGCAAAGTTTATATTTATCGTCCTAATACTGCGGTGGAAGAGTTAGATAATCCTACTACGTTAAGTGGGGAGGATGTATTACCTGGGTTTGTATTGCAGTTAAGTACAGTTTGGTAAGGAACCTCTCCCCCAACCCCTCTCCTACGAGGAGAGGGGAGTAAATTTCTTCCCCCCTTCCCTGGTAGGGAAGGGGGTTAGGGGGTTAGGTTCTCCGTACCAACATTATTCGTATTAACATCACCTCTAAATATCTGTTCGGTTTTCATTAATATAAAAGTGATATAAGCCGTATTTGCAGGCATTTCAACCTTTATTACTATAAGAACATATGAAACGATATACAGAACAAATTAATCGATACCCATTTGAACAGGAGCGAAACAAGATGTTAGTACGTTATAACCCTTGGAATGACATGAACACTGTTACTCGCCAGTTAGATTCATTATTTCAACAAGACATGGCGCCAGCATTTAGAACTCCCGCTGCTGAACTACACGAAACCGACGAAGCAGTCCATCTCAAATTAGAATTACCTGGTGTTGAAGCCAAAGATGTAGACATTGAAGTTACCGAAAACGCCGTTAAAGTAGTAGCAGAACGTAAGACAGAAACCAAGACCGAAGAAAACGGTAAAACCAGAAGCGAATTTTATTACGGCAAGTTCCAACGTGTAATACCCCTACGCGCGCGTATTGAAAACACTGCCGTAACCGCAGAATATAAAGACGGTATCTTAAACTTGACACTACCTAAGTCACAAGCTGAAAAAAACAAGGTAGTCAAAGTTAACCTTGGGGAAATCTCTGCATAATATTCAATTGCAATTGGTTGAAAGTATGACATGATATGGCACCCGGTTTCTCAAGTAGAGGCTGGGTTTTTTATTTATAGTCTCTACTCTTGCGGAATAGTAGCCTTCTGACATGGGAAACCTGCCGGCATGTGCATGATTTATTGGGCGCCGTTTAAAAGTATTTGATGGCTTACTTGAAATATTAGAGCGTATAATTAACGATACGAAAAATAACTTCGTTGCATCCGAAGCACTTAATTTAATCGCAAAACATCAACGAGATAGATTAAAAGAACTTATTCCTCAACTATTACAGCAAGACCCCAGTTGGATAACTCAATATACAGTCTACGATTTTTTACATCGGCGCCGTCAGGATTTAATCACACCATTTTTAGGACAACAAGCTTACACTGGTCGCTTCAGTACTGGCAAAACTTGTTTTATATTACCTTTAACGAAGGGGTTTTATCGCTGGACTACACAACAGCAAGAAATTTTCCAAAAAACTCTTGAGGAAGTAACCCAAGATAACGACTGTGATATTCCAACTTTAATACGTGTCATCAATCAACTAGCTGCACTACCAGCAGTACAACCAACAAGGTTATCAGAATTAGCAAATCGTGATAATCCTAAATTAGCCGTTCGCGATACTGCATTACAAGCACTTCCACACTTAGATACTCCTCATGGTATTCCTACACTTCTGGAAGCAATGAATGATGAGCGTGCGCGAATTGCTATTTATGCGATGCGAAGTTCAATTTTACAAATGCCTACAAATCAAGCATTACAAATCCTACGCGCAGTTCCTTTAAATAAAGTAACCGTTGCAAAAGAAGTAGTACGCTTATTAGGTGAGTTATCGGACGAGGAAGCATATCAAGAATTACTTAGTTGGAACGAACGTGATTTACACCGTGACGTGCGCGTTGCTTTCCTGCGTGCATTATGGAATCATTTAGAACGTGATGCAACTTGGTCGATACTCTCAGGTATTGCCAGTTCATCAGATGAAGCTTTAGCAATCGTTGTTGGGCGCCTTCCGACTGACAGACTATCACAAAATGCACAGAAGAAGCTTTTAGAATTACTTATATTATTATTAAACCATCCTGGCTCGCAAGTACGTTTGCGCGTATTACAACGTTGTTCTTATTTACCTGTCAATGACCCTGAACAAATACTTTTACCCAAGCTATTACAAACGATAAATTCACCCTTACCTTCTGAGTCTTCAGCAGCAGCAAATGCAGTATTTGCTACTTACAGTGGTAAATTTGCGAATATAGTTACGAATGCTATTAAAAGCATAATTTCTAACCGTCGCATACTGAATAATACACTGGAAAGTCTTGCACTTACCGTAGAATGGAAGCGACAACAAATGTTACCAACCGTGCGTGCAATTCTTGAAGTATTGCAAGAAGACCCATTAACAACTTGTTTACAAATCAAGTTAGCAGTATGGACTTTACCTTGGAATGAACTAGCAACTTTCTTCCAGCAGTTAGCTTTGGAAGGAAAAATACATCCCGAAGCTTTATTTACATCTGTATATAATATCACAAGTGCTGCCCGAAGAAATGATGCAAACGAGTTAATACATTTAGAAGAACTGTTGGCACCAAGCGAGGATGAAAATTTGCGTCGTATTGCACTTGCAGCACTAATTACTCAATCAAAAGTCCAAGGTTGGAACGATGAACTTAAACAGAGACTGTATGCATTCCGCAATGACCCATCTCCAATGGTTGCCGAAAAAGCACAATTTACCATCTTGCCAGATACTTAATTTTTAACAACCCCTAATTCAATAAATTTTGCCTTCACATCCTCCAGATTATTGCCACAATAGTAATACTCTTTATCAACAAGATTAGCCAGGTAATATCCTAGCTTACCACCATTAATTCTAAATAGCTCTGTAACAACTGATGCTTTAGTAGTACCAAACATACCTTCAATATCCGAAATATTGGATACAGAGTAATTAGTAGGATTAAAGAAAACCTCTACTTTCTGAAAAAACCACAACAGTTTAGAATCTTTGACACCACGTCTAATTACTCTGTATCCAAGCGGATAGACTAAATGTGTTTCCATTTGCTACACTCAATAGTATAGGAAACAGCCCCTAGTGGGACTAGGAACTGTCAATCATTAATTAGTTACGGTCTTGGTCGTTTTGTTCCATGTCTTTGATTTCCAGGTCATCTGACATTTGAAACTCATCCTCCCCATTTGCCTGACGTACCCAAAGATTTCTACCAAGGTAGATAAAGAAATCTAGGATACTACGGATTGGGGAGCGATGACGACCATTATTATCGTTGCCATTCCCATTGTTTCTGCTTATATATTTCACCTCCTTATGAGGGTTATTTTTCTTCCCTCAATATATAAGTGTATATCATTATGGAATAAAGTTTAACTTGTTTTAGTATGAATAAGTATTAATTTTCCTGACGCAATCGCATCTAGTAGTTGCCCAGTTGAACCTTCTCCAGCATATGTATAACCTAGTTTCTCAGCTATTTCCTTGATTTTATCTGGTGTTGTAGGCGCCACTCTCGCTAGAACCGTTGTACGGTCAAGTTTTTTTCTTGGCATCTTAAAATTATGATATCTGATATATAGATACAGTATAAGCTCTCTTTTATATCATTGGTTTATGCTTTTAGGCACCTGCATCTATAAAAACCCTTTTTCTATATGGCGCCAACTATAAATTTATCCAATTCTCTCTGTGTTCTCTGCGACTATGTGGTAAAAATATTTACCCTAAATGTGATGAAGATACATCTGGGGACAGATGTTCCACAAGTTCCACAAGGTTACTGCAATTAATATATACAAGGATATTTCTAACTATCCGTTACATCCGTTATATCCGTTGCCAATCTTCACGAAATACACATTTTACTCTTGTAGTTTCTAAATAGATGCGACGTGCGTATACTCGTGTATCGCATTCCTACAGTACGTAAGTGATTAAGGTGCATCCTCATGCATCCAAGCATCCTACTGGGTTGTGAATAGAGTTAATCTCTATACGCAACCCTTTTTTTCCAATTAAAATAAACTTGCCATACAAGGAAAATTAATTGTGGAAACAGATTTACTTGGTTTAGAAATAAGTAAGGGGGAACTCAGACGTTTAACAGGGTTTGACCCAGATGAAGTGTTTCGACCTTCAATAATGCGCGATAAAAAGAAGCGCTTAGGATTTATTGGCAACGAGCTAATGGTAGCCTTAGCATTAACCCCGCTTATAGTCGGATTTATTTATGCTTTCCTAATATTACCCACAATTGGTACATCTATACCGTTAGGAATTGCTTTGATAATTGTAGTACCAATATTAGTACTAATTGGTCGCTGGTTCTGGCGCCTAAAGACATGTCCAAAAGTAGTAACAGCACTATTAGATGAAGTCGATAGATACCATGCAGTCATTCAATCAATCCACATTAACGACCAACTAGCAACATCAGGAAATAAAACTTCACATATCGAAGACCGGGAAAAAGTTATTTCAGGACTACAGCTAATTCGCGAAGATTTGGTACGCGCGTTAAAAACGGAACGTATTTTGCGGGATAATAAAGAACTGCTTGCCGATAATCAACAATTATCTATAAATAATCTATCTAACCTGCAAGCTTTGCAAGTTAGCACAGAAGCGAGCGAATATGCTCAACTTCTTAATCAATCATTACAGATTGCTATCGACGTGCAAGCAGAAATTAGAAAACTACAGTCGCAGCGTTGAGTAAAAAATGACCACTAAACCTAAAATAATCGTTCTCGATGATGACCCAACAGGTTCACAAACTGTTCATAGTTGCCTGCTTTTAATGCGTTGGGACGTGGATACTTTGCGTCTCGGTTTACGCGATGATTCACCGATATTTTTTGTGTTAACTAATACTCGGTCTTTAACTCCCGAAGCTGCTGCTGAGGTAACAAAAGAAGTTTGTCATAATCTCAAAATTGCCATTGAAGCAGAAAAAATTCAGGATTTCTTGGTTGTAAGTCGTTCAGATTCTACATTACGGGGACATTACCCTATCGAAACTGACGTTATTGCATCCGAACTTGGGCCCTTTGATGCTCACTTCTTAGTACCTGCATTTTTTGAAGGTGGACGTATTACCTGCGACAGTATTCATTATTTGATTATTGATGGAGTTCCCACTCCTGTTCACGATACCGAATTTGCGCGCGATTCGGTATTTGCTTATAGTTATAGCTATCTACCTAAGTACGCTGAAGAAAAAACCAAGGGTAAAATATCAGCAGATTCTGTAGAACGATTTTTACTATCTGACATCCGCGCGGGCAGTTTAGACCGTTTAATGAATCTTCATAATAATCAATGCTGTGCTGTCGATGGTGAAACTCAAGCTGATTTAGATAAGTTTGCTCAAGATATTTTATCAGCCGCAAGTCAAGGTAAACGCTTTTTGTTTCGCAGTGCTGCCAGCATATTAACTGCACTCGCTGCTTTACCACCCCAACCCATAGGCGCCGAGTCCATGTCACAATATGTACGCTCTGGTAAACCTGGCGCCGTTATCGTTGGTTCACATGTAAAAAAGACAACGACTCAGTTAGAAAAATTATTACAAGCTGAAGGTATTATTGGAATTGAAATAGATGTAGCTAAGTTAGTTAATGATGAAAGTGGTAACGAAACTGCCACACTTTTATCTTGTACTCTCAAAGATATAGGCGCCGTACATAATGAAGGTAAAACTCCTGTAGTCTTTACAAGTCGTCAAGAACTTAGTTTCCCCGATATTAAAACTCGATTAGACTTTGGCGCCAAAGTTTCCAATTTACTAATGGATATCGTTAGGGGTTTACCTGAAGATATTGGATTTTTAATTAGTAAAGGTGGAATTACGTCGAATGATGTTCTAAGTAATGGTTTAGCTTTAACATCCGCGCGGTTACTAGGTCAAATACTAGCAGGTTGCTCGATGGTAACAACTCCAGACGACCATCCGCGATTCCCAAATCTACCAGTTGTGTTGTTTCCTGGTAATGTTGGTGATGACTTCGCTTTAGCTACAGTTTATCAAAGACTTTGTAGCATAAAAGTCCCAGATGTGCAATAAGTGGCGCCAAATACCACTATGCTAGTAACAGGATGCCACTCCCGTTTAACAAGAATGTTTTTTGGCTGGTGCTATATGACTTATGATTCTGCTACTCCCAACTTAGAATCAAATCCTAATAATTTTGAACCAGCACAACTTAAGCCTCATGAATTTGATGAAAATATTAATCCAGTTCTTCCAGATGCAGAAGTAAATACTGTTCTGCATTTTATTTCCAACCCAACTTTCGACGACGGTAGTCACTTTATCTCTAGTTTGGCAAACTCTGAAACTAGCGTCTCCAACGATGAAGAAAAGTTGGAAGCTCAGAGCATTGTTGTGGAAACAAGTATTCCAACATACCTGTCTACCCCTGTTGCTGAGTATAAAGTAGATTCACTACTTGATGATAGAGAGGTAAGGATGACCAACGATGTAAATTCTGATGTTGTTTATAATACTCAAGTACCAGTAGGACCAGACCAACAACAATTAGATACCCCCTCTCGAAATACAAAAATAGTAGAAGCTAATAATCTTCCTTCCGAAACCTCTGTTGAGAATAGTCCGGAAGTATTCGAGCAAAAGCAGTTACCTCCTCCCGGTAGTAATGAAGTCTTACAAGCTAGTAGTTCGGAAGAAAAATCTGAATTACCTGTTGAAGACACTGTGAAAGAAGAAGGTATTATCGCAAACCTGACAGATGAAGATATTACTTCTTTAGATTCTTTACCAGAACCTGTTCCAAGTCGCAATATTCAGGTACAGTTTAAAACCGAAGCTGAACGACTAGTAATCATTTTGCCTAAAGAGTCGCAAATTAGTATTAATGAGTACAGTTGGTCTGAAATTTGGCAACAGCTTAAACAGCGTTTAAATGGTGGTGACCGCTTACGTGTAGCTAATACTAATGTACATTTAGTCGCTGGTGACAGATTACTGGATGGAAGACAACTCCAAGAACTTGGGGAGTCTTTAAAAGAAGTAGAACTGCAATTAAAATCTGTGGCAACCAGTCGAAGACAAACTGCTATAGCTGCTGTTACAGCAGGTTATTCAGTCGAACAACTTCAACTTCAACCCAAAATTTCTTTGTCCGAAGATAAAAATGCTGTAACTCCTTCAGCAGAACCTCTGTACATGGAAATGACAATCCGTTCGGGCATAGAAATTCGTCATCCTGGTACTGTTATTATTTTGGGAGATGTTAATCCTGGTGGTATTGTAGTTGCTTCGGGCGATATTTTAGTTTGGGGTCGTCTCCGTGGAGTGGCTCATGCTGGTGTTAGTGGCAACAGCGAGTGTTTAATTATGGCGTTACAAATGGAACCAACACAGCTACGCATTGCCGATGCTGTGGCACGGGCGCCAGAAAAAGCACCTACGCAATTTTATCCAGAAGTGGCGTATGTTACATCTGGAGTAATTCATATCGCCAAAGCTGCTGATTTCTCCAGATTAAGTAAAATAAATCAACAGTCATTAAAAATAGAAGAATAAAAGAAACAGAAGGATCATCAACAGGTAAAAAATTAATACTTAACGATTTATCCAGAGTACTTCTTGTCTTATACTTTTATATTCAGACTTCTGTATATTTTTTGAGTCTTAAATCGAGCGCGCTTTCATCATGACTCGGATTATTGTAATTACCTCCGGCAAAGGAGGAGTGGGTAAAACCACGGTTTCTGCTAATTTAGGGATGGCAATCGCCAAAATGGGGCGCCAAGTAGCACTTGTTGATGCCGATTTTGGTCTAAGAAATCTCGATTTACTCCTTGGCTTGGAAAACCGCATTGTTTATACTGCGGTTGAGGTATTGGCACGCGAGTGTCGGTTAGAACAAGCTTTAGTCAAAGACAAACGTCAACCGAATCTTGTACTTCTACCTGCTGCACAAAACCGTAGCAAAGAAGCTGTTACACCCGACCAAATGAAGTTGTTGGTGAATGCACTAGCACAGAAGTATCAGTACGTAATTATTGATAGTCCTGCTGGTATTGAAAACGGGTTTAAAAATGCGATTGCACCAGCTAAAGAAGCTTTAATCGTCACAACTCCAGAAATTTCTGCCGTCCGTGATGCTGACCGTGTGGTTGGGTTATTAGAAGCACAAGGTGTTAAGCGCGCGCATTTGATTATCAATCGCATTCGTCCAGCAATGGTACGGGCAAATGATATGATGTCAGTACAGGATGTTCAGGAACTACTAGCAATTCCTTTAATTGGTGTAATTCCTGACGATGAGCGCGTAATTGTCTCAACAAATCGTGGCGAGCCTCTTGTATTATCTGAGACTCCTTCTTTAGCTGCAACGGCGTTTGAAAACATCGTTCGTAGATTAGAAGGTGAAACCGTCGAATTTCTCGACCTTGACTCGCAAAACGAAAACATCTTTGCCCGCCTCCGCAAGCTGTTGTGGACAAAGATTATTTAATACTTCCACCCTTGCACTTTCTGGCTGCAATGATTCTCGAATTTATAGAACGTCTTTTTTCTCGTAATAACGATACCAGTCGTAGTGAAGTCAAACGTCGCCTACAACTGGTAATCGCTCATGACCGCGCTGATTTAAGTCCTCAGATGATAGAGAAGATGCGGCAAGAAATCCTAGAAATTGTTTGCCGCTATGTGGAAGTAGAAACGGAAGGTTTAGAATTCACCCTTGAAAGCAATCAGCGCACAACTGCTTTGATTGCTAACTTACCTATTCGTAGAGTTAAAGAATCCACAGTCGAAGAAACTACTACTGAGAAAGTTTAGATTACCAATTATCTAACTGCTTTCTACTCGGCGCCATTTTAATGACGTAGAGTAAACATGCACGCGTGTAAACTTTATACATTACGGTAGAGGGTGAAATAATAAATCTGGGAAGAAATTATTAAATATTGCCCATATTGTAAAAGCTAGTGATATCGATACAACAGCTAGAACTGGCGCCAGCGATATGTAGCGTGAGAAATACCTTTTTTGCTCTGCTTTCTGTATATTCTGCATTTTGTTTACATTAATTAATTTACAATTACTAATTTATCTATAAACTATTCACGTTACCTCTAACTTGCGCCGTGAGTGAAATTATTATTTATTGATGTATTTTTATATATAAATATATCTATCGTAAACTTGATAATAACTCCTAAGACTGAAGAATTATTTCTTATACTTAAACACCTACCTATTTTTACAGATACACTAATTAGTGCCTTTTTTAGCAACATCCATGACTACACACGCCGATGGCGCCATATTCGCTATAATGAATAATAAAAGCGAACTATAAAATGCTTAAATCTAACAAGTCAAACAATTTGTATCGCGGTCACAGTATAGAAAAAGTCGGTCACGGGAAAAGAGCCGTATTTCAAACAACTATCAACGAAAAACAATGGTCTGCTGTTACAGAAACAGAAGTAAAAAGGGCAATTGATGCTTGGATAGACGAAGGAATAGAACCAGAAGATTAAGCGAATACTGATTTCATTAAAATATAGGCGCCTCAATAGTTCTATTTTGAGCGGCTATTTTTTTTTGTAAACAAACGCTTTTTTTCAGTTATAACTAAGATAATATGGTTAAATCATAGTCATTACGATTATGATTTAGCCAAAAACTGTTGTGAAGGCAGTTTTGCGTTTGTAAACAGAGAGAACAGAATGGAATTGACATCTAATACCGCGAACAATTTGGCTGAAGCTTTTGGTGGAGAGTCAATGGCTAATCGCAAATACCTATTCTTCGCGGAAGTGACTCGTCATTTAGGTATGCATGAACTATCAAAGTTGTTTCGTGAGACAGCACAGCAAGAGACAGAACATGCGTTTGCTCATTTTAGATTAATGCATCCAGAGTTGGTACTAACAGACGCAGCATCATTAACACCCGAACAGAAAAAAGCAATTGCCGCGCGTTGTTTAGAGTTAGCAATTGAGGGTGAGACGTATGAGTATACTGTGATGTACCCAGGTTTTGCGGAGCAAGCGCGCGGTGACCGAGATGGAAGTGCAGTAATTGAATTTGAAAAGCAGCAAGCAGAATCTGTAGAACATGCTCAAACGTTCCGGAAAGCTGCACATAACTTTGGCTTGCTAACACATGTTGAAAATCATCATGCTCAACAGTATAGCGAAGCATTACAAGCATTAGATGGAGTGGCGCCTGCTGCTAAAACCAAAACTGGGAATCCTGCCACGCAAAAATGGATTTGTCGGCAATGTTCAATGATTTACGACCCTGTAACGGGTGACCCAGACTCAGGTATTGCTGCTGGTACACCGTTTGAAGCAATACCCGACGACTGGAAGTGTCCAATTTGCGGCGCCCAGAAAAAACTGTTTGTAATATACGAAGAAGCAGCAGCAGCGTAATAATACACGTGATAGGTAGAGACTAAACATGTTTAGTCTCTACACATGTAAATCTGATTGTGTGCCTTCCCCAGGTTCTGAAATACACTCTAAGCTTCCACCGTGTTTCTGTGAAACTATTAGTACAGATAAATGATGAGTTATGGAAAGATGTGGGGTAATTATGTTTTAAGTAGGTTGGGTGTAGCGCAGCGTAACCCAACACTTATATCATGATTTCTCGCTTCGTTCATACTCGCATAGGAATAAATTCCCAATAAGAATAGCAGAAGTGCATTCAAACGCACTAATTTAATAGACGAATGGCTACCATCATAGGATTTTTAATGCCGCGCGGGTTGGTAAAATATCTACGCTAATATTACTTAAGAAACATAAAATTTATCAGTATGGTATTTGACTCTAGAATAATCAGAAAACTTTATAACGTCTTCGACCCATCTTCACCTTTACCAGCAGGTGACCCAGCATATGTAGATTGTAACGATGTACGAGGTGAGGGGGATATTTTAGTAGACATAGGTAAGGATATTTTATTATCTGAAGAGAAAACTTGTCAGCTTTATTCTGGTCATCGTGGCGCCGGAAAGTCAACAGAACTATTGCGGCTACAAAAAGATTTAAGTGATAAAAATGGTAATGGTACATACCCCTGATAATCAAAGGTATGAACGCGGATTAAATACATTTAAGAAATTATTACAAGAAAGGGTTAAGATAGTTAACCCGAATATGTCTATTGTAAGTTTATTTCAAAATTCTCAAAACTTAGATGACTTATGTTTAATGAGTGGTGGTCATTTAAGAAACATCCTGTACTTATGCTTTGCATAATAATATTGATTTAGCGATAAAAAATTTACAACAAGCAATTAGTCTTAATCCTGAAAAATATAAAGAAATGGCTAAAACTGACTCGGATTTTGATAATATCCGTACTGAAGCGCGCTTTCAAAGATTAATTTCAGAAGAGTAGCATCTTGTTTGTTAAGCTAAGTAACGTTTTGAAACAATGAGGCGCCGTTATATATTAATTATCGATGGTGGTGAAAGATAAATTATTTTTATTATCACAGAGACACGGAGGACACAGATAGCATGAGATTTTTTAATCCGGGAGCGAGATATTTTGCTATCACGGCGCCAGTCTAATTCAACCTATCACATTTTACAAGCTTCTGGGCTTCTTTAATTATTTGCCTCAATTCATCACCAAAAAGAATTATAGGCTGGGCTTCATAACAAAAACCAGATGCTGATATTATCCAAACTTCGTTTTCAAGGATATTAAGTTGTGGAGATTTTGATATATACTCTGGTAAATCATCTATGTGCCGCGCGCGATAAGCATAAATATTAACATCTCCATAAAGGTCATCTATTCCTTCTCCATCAGGGGTAAAAAGTTCTTCAACTTGATTTATATAGTAATCAGATAATGCTAATGATAAAAAATCGGCAATAAGTTTATCAGGGTCTTCTGATACTTGAAACCTGGTTCCATTTAAAGTTACAGTATGCATTTTTATATACTGAGTGATGCTTTGCTCCAAAGCGTTAAAAGTTTATCTTCATTAACTATTTTACTTCCATCAAAATATACAGATAAGTCGGGTTCTATAAACTCACACTTTCCTTCTATCTTAGGGGCGCTTGTGCAGTTATAAAATCCACACTTGTAAAATGTGGTATTCTTTATAGCAAATTCTTCTAGGTCAGTATTCCTAAAGTCGCAACGGTTAAATACAGTGTTGTATGCGGTTGTGGCGATTAAGTTGGCAGCTTGCTTTCTTACAATCAGTAAAAATAGCTCCATGAATTCTAGCTCCTTGCAACCTAGCTCTACCCAAGCATACACCTTCTACAACTGCACTATTCCAATCTGACCTATGTAAATCTGTTTTGCTCCAATCTCCGCCGGAGACTTTGGCACCTATAAAATTTGTAGCATTGAGATAAGCCCCTATAAATTTACAATCCTTAATAGTGGCTTTATCTAACGTTGATAATTCCAGCATTGCCGAATCTAAATTGCACTCTACTAGCTCAATACTGGTTAAATCACCACCTCGTACATTTACACTACTCAAATTACACTTTATAAATTGTGTTTTGATTAAATTGGCGCCTGGTATATTTGCTCCTGACAAGTTACGCTCCTGAACTATTAAGCGTCCATCATCAACACATCCGTTATTAACCCACTGCTCATGAGCTTCCAGTTTTAAATCTGAGAGATATACAAGCCACCTTGATTGATTTGACATAGTACAATTGCTCCGTAGTTTTACGCTCACTGGGTTTTGTTGGCACCGAGTTATTTTGGTTGTCCTCCCAAACGCGGGACAATGTTTTGTAGGTATTCTTCTGCTTCTAAAATAAGGTGAAAGGCTCTCCCTCGATACTGTTGACGAACTTCACAATTCACCAATATCGATTGCTATCAAAGCGTCAACAACGCCTGCTTTTATTTGTTTTCAGGATTTATCAAAATAGCTTTTGGTTGATTAGCATTAAATAGAGAAGCAGACAATAGAATAACTGGGCTGTTGGTTTGGTTTTCTCCATAATGAACCATTCCACCAGGTTCAACTAAAGAATCTCCTACTGTCAACTGTATAGTTTTCCCTTTTGGAATAATCAATTCTGTACCGTTAGCTAGAGTTACTTTAGCTTCTCCTTTCACAACAGTATAAGTTAAAGTTCCTGCCTCTACTCGTTCAATTTGCATTCCCGGATGAGTATGAATAGGGAGTTTCGTTCTTGGTGCAATTATATAACGCACAAGTTCAAGAATTTGCTTTTTATCCTGAGTAGGATAACCATTAGCTAAAACTTTACGGGTGACAGATTGAGTGTAAGTTTTCGGTGAGGATCTTTCTTGGCTGTTAACAACTATGCTACCAAAAAGTAGGATAACAAAGGGGAAAATAAGAGACAATTTTTTCATTGATTTGGAGTTAGAGACATGTTGCGTATTTGTGCATTCTTCAAAACGAGCAAAAGCGCTGCAAATCAGGATTCTCTTCAGTAAGAGGATTTTTATCAGGTTCTATTTGAGCAAGTGGAAGTACTATAGTAAAAGTGGCTCCTTGTCCCACTCCGGGACTTGTTGCTTCTACAGTTCCTCCATGAAGCTCAACGATTTGTTTGACAATTGAAAGTCCTAATCCTAAACCGCCTGCATTGCGTCTAATAGAAGAATCTTCCTGCCGGAAACGGTGGAAAACGTAAGGTAGAAAATCAGGTTTTATGCCAATTCCTGTATCGCTAACTGTAAGGGATACGCGCGAGTCTATCAAAGATAGCAACACTTGTATCTTTCCACCTTCAGGGGTAAATTTAATTGCATTTGATATAAGATTCCATACTACTTGTTGCAACCGATTTGAATCCCCTATAATAGAACCACTTAAAGCATCCAAAACTGTTTGAAGTTGTATATTCTTTGCTTGCAAAGTCGGAACGAACGATTCGATAGCAGCTTGAATTATTGAGTTAAGATTAATTTCCTTAAAGTCGAGTCGAACTTTTCCTGAAATTATGCTACTCATATCAAGCAGGTCTTCGATAATCTGCGCTTGCGCTCGTGAATTTCTTTCAATTACCTCAAGCCCTTTTTTGAATTCCGCAGGAACTGTCTTTTGCTTACGTAGAATTTGTGCCCAACCAAGGATGGAGTTAAGCGGTGTCCTTAGTTCATGAGAAACGGTTGCTAAAAATTCATCTTTAAGGCGCCCAATTTGTTCAGCTTGCGCGCGGGCAACCTGCTCGCTTTCTAAAAGTGCTTCACGGCGTGCCTCTAGTTCTTTACGCTCAGTAATATCACGTAAATTCACCGAAAGTCCATCAACAGAAGGATAAGCGAACACCTCTACCCATCGATTAGAAAAAGGAGATAATACTTCAAAGTACACAGCTACTTGCTCACGCATCGCTTTGTGGTACTGCTCGTCAAAAGCTGTTCCCTTAACCATCTCGAACTCTTCCCAAATAACTTTCCCAAGTAGCTCAGAACGGTTTTTACCTAAATATTCCTCACATCGGCTGTTTATATAAGTAAAACGCCACTCTTTATCAAGAGCATAAAAAGCATCGGTTACTCGTTCGAGAATTGTTGCCCGAAGTTTCACTGCTTCAACTTCAATTTTTGAATTAGCAGCTTCTTGTCGTAACCGTGATGTTTCCAAAGTTGCTTTTACACGAGCCAAAAGCTCACGCGCGCTAAAAGGTTTTATTAAATAATCATCTGCTCCCGATAAAAGTCCCTCAACACGCGATTCTTCACCCGCGCGAGCCGAAAGCAGCACAATTGGTACACAACTAGTACGTTCATCCGAGCGCAACTGAGCAAGAAGACCAAAACCATCGAGTTTCGGCATCATCACATCACTTAATATAATATCCGGTAAATGTTCACGAGCATATGCTAAGGCTGCTTCCCCATCTGCCACAGCAATAACTTCATATTGTGTACATAAAAGTTTTCGTACATACTCACGCATATCTGCATTATCGTCTGCTAGTAGCACTTTCGCTCGTGGTTGCTGTATTTCATTAAGTTCTAGTGGTTCAATATCCTCTACATTATCTGACAACCACCCAAGCGCTTCTTGAACAAATGCGTCTGACCGAATGTTTGTTTGGTTAAGTACACTCTCACGAACAAGCTCGTTATTTTTAAGATGTTCCTTACCGCATGGAATAGAAACAGTAAAAGTACTTCCTTGACCATACACACTTTGTACTTGTATGGCGCCACCATGAAGTTGTACTAGTTCTTGTACAAGCGCTAGCCCAATTCCAGTTCCTTCATGTGTTCGACCTTGTGTTTCTTCGATACGGTAAAAGCGCTTAAACACATTTTGAACTTCAGACTCAGCAATACCACAACCTGTATCTTGAATCTGTAACTCGACGTTTTCCCCAACTATGTACTGTTTAACAGCAATGTGTCCAATTTGAGTAAACTTAAAAGCGTTTGAAAGCAAGTTAAGAACAATTTTCTCCCATTTATCCCTGTCTACATACACATGTTCTTTTAAAGGTGGACAATCAACTATAAGCTGTAATCCTGCTTTCTCAATTGCAGATCGGAACACGCTTGCAAGGTCTGTGGTTAGCGCCGCCAAATCTGTAAGCTCATAAACAGCTTGCATTCGGTTAGCTTCGATGCGTGAAAAATCGAGAAGCGTGTTTACAAGTTTAAGCAACCTTAAACTATTTCGATGAGCAATCTTTATTTGCTCTCTTTGAGTTGGTGTAATTTCTGGGTCTTGGAGAGCATCCGACAGCGGCCCCAACATTAAAGTTAATGGTGTTCTAAACTCATGGCTGACGTTCGAGAAGAAAATGGTTTTTTCCCGGTCAAGTTCGGCGAGCTTACGAGCGCGTTTGCGTTCTTCTTCGTAAGCTTGAGCATTTCGCAAAGCAACCGATACTTGACCTGCAAGCAGTTCGTAAAATGAACTATACCCTTCGTCAAGCGCGCGGTTAGGACTAATTCCAGCAACCATAACCCCAAGAGGATAAGCAGTACCTGAAGAAGCGATAGGCATTACAAGCGCCCTTACAGTTGGTTCATTCCAAGGTCCACCTGGTAACAATAAATGCTGGTCTACATTCTCAATTAAAACAGTTTCACCGTTACAGGCTCTCTTGAGCGACCATATATCATTTTTATTAGGCGCCGAGATATCAAAAGTAACGGGGATAATATGCTCGGCATTGGCAACCCTTACCGTACTTTGGAGCGTGAGAGTTTTGCCATCAACAGAGCGAAGATAAATTAGCGCAAACGGCACATCAAGCGGGTGTTCTGCTATCGCTGCCGCAACAGAGCGACAAGTTGTTTCTACACTTTGTGTCTCACCAGCTTTAGATGCAAGGTCACGAAGCAACCTTAACCTGCGGGCGCCTAATACCTGCTGAGTTACCTCACTACAAACACAGAACATCCCGACTACTTGCTCTGAATCATCCGACTCTGGAGCATGAGAAAGGCTAAAATATGATTCTTCACGGTAGCCTGAGCGCTCCAAAACCAACATTTGTGCCTCAACCCAGTTTGCCACCCCCGTTGTCATCACTTCATCAATCATGGGACCAAGCGTATCCCACGCTTCAGCCAACGTAATTCTTATATCAGTACCAAGAGCGGCAGGGTGCTTATCGCCAATAAGCTTTGAATAAGCATCATTATAAAACTGAATTAAATGAGGTCCCCATATCAAAACCATTGGGTAGCGTGAAGCCAAAAGCGTTTTAACAGTGCTTTTAAGACTTTGCGACCACATTTCAACCGCACCAACAGGTGTACTATCCCAGTCGAAAGCGCGCATAAGTCCCCTCATCTCACCCTGTCCTGGGAAAAAGTCTTTCTTGTGCCCATCATTCATATAAATAGATTTTGGTGTGTTGCGTGTCGTTTTACCTCATGCAGCAACCGTATCTTTCACACTACCATCGGTTTGATCTTTTTCTTTAGATGCTGATTTTTTACCCACGTAACCCGAAGCGTGCTGATAGTCCAAGAACCTAATATCACGCACCTCATCCGGGCAAAATTCAATCAAATCAAGTGGTTGGACTTTTACGCTTTTACCACGAAGACGACACATTTCATTCATCGCCTCACATATCTGCAACCAGCGAATTTCACTTATTTTTGGGAAATAATCAGCTTTACGCCATTCGCTAACTGTTGCTTTGTTAACTCTCATAAAAGCTGCAAGCTCTAACGTGCCTATATCAAGCTCGTCCATGATTTTCTTAAATTTCCAACGCAACGCTCCCTTACTGTGCTTCATATCGATGCTTACACCAAATTGCTTAACATTCCTATTCTAAAACCATACTCCTCCACCTACTAAAAAACCTGATAAAAACTGGTAATAACCTATAAAATCATTACCGTTACCAGTTACGGAGCCACGGTGACTGCCCCTATATTCGTAACCACTACCTCTTCTCGTTCAAGTGGAACTTGACCTTCAGTGGGTTTTGCCCTTCCCGTTCTCTTGCCCCCAGATTTACTGCTACCTCCCGGCTTTCGCCTTTTATGGGTCTTTTTCTGAGATTGGGTTACTAAGGAATCTAATAAGAACCGAAGTACGGTATCGAGTTGAAATAACTGCGGTCTGCGGATACAAAATGTCTTCAGCCATGCCGAAATCCTTCGCCATCCTCCCGCAAATCCTCCATCTTTTGAATCCTCTGGTTCAAAAAATGAAGAAAGAGTTTTTAACCATTTCTGGGGGATAAATTCTTTGAAACCCATAGCTCTTCTGGCTATTACCATAGCGGCAGAACTAGCGCTGTTTAGCCCATATTTTGCCATATACTTGACCATTCCAATGACACTAGTCATAAATGGTGATTTAAATAATATTTCTATCCCATATTTTTCAGCCCTAACAACAAGATAAGAACGAAATTTATCATATATAAACCCTGTCAACATTCGGTTATATTCTTTACTGACACTATGCCTTAATTGATTCTTCTTTGTTGAAAAATCAAGGTTCTCACAAGCAATAGGGCATTGATAAAATTCGGCTAATTTGACTATTTCACATACAATATCCCGAAGTCGAGCAACTTTGGTGCCAGTTGTTCCTGTTGGAATAGGGAAACTTAGGGCGTTACGACATCTTTCGGGATTGCCATCACGTTTAATATAAATTACATCAATAGTTTCTGCATTTAAGTCAATCCCAATACAACCATTGTTTCTACTAGAAATAGTCGGAACATCTTGTACATAAGTTGTGAGGTGGATATACCATTGGTCGTTTTTATGTTCACGCCTAAAACATTGAACCGTTACTGGTTTATCTGATTCTAATGCGTAAAGTAAATTATGTTTACGTTGTCCTGTCACTTCAAATTCAACACTAACTGTATCACCATAATCACCACGTAAATATCTTGGAACAGTGAATGTTACACTAAATATATCATCATCTATATAAAATATTTTGGCGACAGGATTGTTGCCTAAAACTGAACCCTTGCCTACACTATAGAAATTCCCACCACGTTTTTTCTCCCAATCTACACGCCATTCATTATGAGACGAATAACCATTCTCTTCTAAATGGTACTGGGCATTAAATAATTTAGCACCACCAAAACATATATGTAATCTTGTTGCTTGCTCTAATTCATTTTTCTCTACCTGTTTGCGCTCAAGTCTATTAAATTTTGACTTCGTACCCATCAAGCGTTTTGCAAACCCTTTCATATTTTTCCGTGTCGGGTTTGCTAACTGTTGTGACATCAATTCAATTGTAGTAGCAACAGACTTCCAACCTGCCACCAAATCATCATTTAATGCTTTTATTTTTAAAGCGCGCGCTTCTATTAAAGAGTCAAATATGCCCTTTGCATCCGTTGCGATTGAGTCTGCCCATGCCCAATCAATATCAAATCTAGATTGAAAACTTTTTTCAATATTATCTTCTGATTGCCCCTGAAGTAATGCATTTAATGCTGTACGCATTATTGATTGGTATCTATCACCCCAATCGTCTAGGAATGGGTGATAATCAATGCGCGCTTCAATTCCAACTCTTAATTGTGGAGTCCGTGTACCATCCGGATTTTTGGTTTTTGAATAAGAACGATGTGTTAATTCACTTAACAATGATTTTCCCATACTATAACCGTTCGACCTACAGTTGTTTATTTAATTTATATTTTAACAGATAATATTGATTTTTCAAATCACATTTACAACTGTAATATTTCTTGATCTTTTAATCAATACAAAAGTGTTGATATCTTCTGAAGTTGCTTGAGTAGAGAAAGGATAAATCATAATTTCCCTTTAGATAAAGTCTTGATTGCTATATTTATCACATGTGTGCTAAGTGAATAGAGATTTTACAAATACTCAATATTTTGAGGAGTATTAGTAGATATCAATAGTTTTTATCGGATTTTAGCACCATAAATACGAGCAGTCGCCGATAGGTACACAATATTATTAAGTTTTATTACATTTTCCTTATACGACTAAAAATAGTATACTCTAAATAGAGAAATGTAGTTGGCTACACAATACGTGTAACCAACTGATTCAAAAAATAAAGTAACCTTGATTTTACTATGAACTACACAGCATACGCATCGGTGTCATTGGTTAAAATTGATACATTAGATAATTCGACAACCGCAATAATCGAATTCGCAAAGGCACTGTTAATCGATAAGAATAATTTACTTAGACCTGATTTCAACAAATTGATACAGTCATTCGGTTGGGGAAAAGAAGTAGCAAACAACTACATAAAACTAGGATTGGCATTTGTAGATATTGATATAGCTAAGTTGGCAAATATAGAACCTCGCACATTATTTAAGATTACATCGAGCAAAAGATTTGCGCCTGTGGTGCAAGGAATCAGAAATGCAGTTGGTCACGTCACGCAGCAATTTGTAGAACACCTGATTGACAAGTTTAAGGCGCCACGGAAAGAAAAATCCTCCAAGCCAACAATTTGGCGGGGTGAAAAGGATACTTCGAGAACTTGTGTAATACCACCAATTAAAGAAGACGACCAGTACACAGGCAAGACAATTCAGCGCGCGATGGATAATGAAGGAATTACCGCGCAATCATTTGTAAGAGAAGCAACCGCATTTTGGGAAGCATGGCAATGTGGCGCCTTAATATTAGTAGGTGAATTACCACCACATTTGCAAGCAATATTAGGTGATAAGTTAGGTACAAACGCACCAATTAATGAAGATGTAGAAGTAGAAACAACATCCGAACAAGCAACAGCAGTAGTAGAAGTTGAAGTAGACGATACTACCGATGCTCCCGTGGAAACAGTAGAAGTAATTAATGAAGATACAGTGGCGCCGCAAATTGAAATCGCAATCAACGAAGATTCCAGCGAAACGGAAAATATAATTGAACCAGCATCAGCAGAACAAATCGCTACACTCATACGAAGTTGTCAAACTTGGTCAGATATTACTGCCATTACCGAAAGCATCGACAAATCAACTCGTATCCAAAGTTGGACAATGCTTGATAAGTCAGAACAGCAACGTATTCTGGATATTAAGTTTAGAGACAACTTGCAGTATGAAACCCCTAAAGAAGTCGGGAATCTAGCATACAAGTTATAGAGACTAGGCTATCAACTTAGGCTATAAAAAAACAATAAGCATCTTTGTGCAACTTTTCAGGTAAATCGCTATCATAAGTTCAAGATGTATAAATCTTGACTGGCGATTAACTATTATGAATCTTGAGCCTGTAAAAGTTATAAATGAAATCGCGCGTTTTGCTGCTCCTAAAATCATCAATCTAGCTCAACGTAACGAAACTGTAATTAAAATTTTAAAAACTTTAAATTTCGACCCAGCACATCCTCCCAAGGATTTTGATGGAGTTTATAATTATGCTTTAGTTGAGTACGCGGTATATAAGTCGGCGCCAATTTTGGATTTTTTCCGAGAGAAAGAAATAAAAACATCTTTTTGGAAAGCTTTTAATAACAATCCCTCTGTTTTTTTAGAAGATGCAGAATATTTTCTCAAGTGGAATACGTTGGGGGATGAAATACGAGAACAAAATATCGACATTCGACCTGAAATAGAAGAATTTTATAAAGTATTTGTCAATGTAAGCAAACGCACGCGCACACCAGCGGAAGCTTTGAACGACCCAAAATTTAAACCACTTCCAGAACAGAATCCCTATCCAGACGAGTTTAAATCATTAATCGAAGAAAAAATCAAATCATTTTGTGGGCGCCAGTTTGTATTTAACGCATTTGCCAATTTTATCAAAAACAACCCTAATGGTTATTTTACAGTAGTTGGGGATGCAGGCATGGGAAAAAGTGCCATTGCTGCAAAGTATGTTTATGACCATCACTGCCCTTGCTATTTTAACATTCTTGCAGAAGGTCGTAATCGTCCCGAACTGTTTCTCAAAAGTATCCGGCAACAGCTAATTCAACGTTATGATTTGCAGGATGCGAGTGATGCTGATTTATCGACTCTACTCGTAAAAATTAGCAAAAAACTACTGAATAACGAACGCTTAGTAATTTTAGTTGATGCTCTCGATGAAGTCGAACAAGAAGCTGGAGCAGAAAATATTCTATCTTTACCCTATACTTTACCAGAACGGGTGTATTTTTTACTGACTCGGCGCCCATATAATATAGATAAAAAACGCTTGCGTGTATCTGTTCCCGTACAAGAGTTAGATTTAACAGCTACGGAAAATGAAAGCTTGAGCCGAGATGATGTAAGAGCATATATCCACTTCTTTGTCAACAATGACCCCGAACATAAATATACATTGAGAAAATGGATTGCAGACCGTAATCTTAATTTAGAAACATTTATCGAGCAAGTAGCAGCAAAGAGCGAAAATAACTTTATGTACCTGCGCTATGTTCTACCAGGAATAGCGCGCGGTTTTTACGATGACTTGAGTTTAGATAAATTACCTGATGGTTTGCAAGATTATTATCAGGTGCATTGGGTAAGGATGGGAATGGATACGGCGCCGAAAGAGATGCGGGTAATTATACTATTTATCTTAGTCGAGATTGGTACACCGATTCCCTGTGAGATGATAGCCGACATTGCCCAGCAGGATGGGTATGATGTGCAGTCGGTTTTAGATGAGTGGGTTGAGTATTTGAAAGACCAAGAAATTGATGGGGAAATTTGCTATAACTTTTATCACGCTAGTTTTCTAGACTTTTTGAAAGGAAAGCGGGTTTTAGATTCTAAGCGGAAGATTTTTACAGATGTTAATCAGAGGATTGTTGATTATTGGGAGAGGGTTACGGTTGATAGTTGAAATTTAAGCGCACAAATGCTCCCGATGTAGGTTGGTGTACGCTCCGGGAACCCAACATATACTATGCTAGTTACCCAAACGCTAAAATATGACTTCATAAAATCATATAAAGGAATGGTCAACAATACCAAAAAACTAAAAGCTCAAAAATCCTTTTTTCAAGAAGCCTACTTGCGTAGTTATCCCTACAATCTTATTAAATCAGGCAACTTGGATAAGTTCTATGTAATTCTAACTAATTTTAAATTTATTGAAACTAAAATTCAACATTCTAAATTTGGCATACAAGCGCTAATTGAAGATTACGATTTGATTGACGATACAGAATTATTAACTCACTTGGAGTATAATACTGAAACTGTAAAAGCGCTAAAATTAATACAAGGCGCCTTGCGACTATCAGCACATATTTTGAATCAAGATGCAAAACAGCTAACAGGGCAATTAACAGGGCGCTTATTGTGCTTTGATGTGCCAGAAATTCAAGCTTTGCTGGAACAAATAGCGCAAACTAAAACAACTTGCTTACGTCCTCTGACAGCTAGCTTAACTCCCCCTGGTGGCGCCCTTGTTCGTACCCTCAATGGTCATAGTGGTTCAGTTAATGCAGTTACCATTACTGCGGATGGCAGAAGATTAATTTCCGGTTCATCAGACAATAGTTTGAAAGTCTGGAATTTAGAAACAGGAGAAGAACTGTTTAGCCTCATAGGTCATACTGCTTCAGTTACAGCAGTCGCTGCTACTTCTGATAGTAAGCTGGTGATTTCGGGTTCACAAGACAATACTCTTAGGGTTTGGAACTTAGAAACAAGAAAAGAACTACTGGCTTTTAAGGGTCATCGTAACTGTATAAATGCTATTAGCATTAGTCGAAATAGTAAACAAGTTGTTTCTGCTTCATCTGATAGCATTATCAATATTTGGAATCTAGAAACTGGAGAAAAACAGTTCAATTTGAATAGTCATCGCTCTCCAGTGCATACTTTAACGATAACTTCAAATGATAAATTAGTTATTTCTGGCTCATTAGACGGCATTATTAAGGTTTGGAACCTAGAAACGGGTCGAGAAATACTTACATTCAAAAATCATAATTCTGCAATAAGAACAGTCTTTGTTAATCCTGATGGTAATGAAGTAGTTTCTGCTTCATCAAATAATAATGTTCGATGCTGGAGTTTAGACACTGGCAAGCAACTGTTAAACTCACCTAACAAAAATGATTGGGTTAGCACAGTTACTGTTACATCAGATATGTCTACAGTTATTTCCGGTTTATCAGACAATACTTTGAAAGTTTGGAATATAAAAACAGGTAAAACAAATTTTACTACCCCTAATCATAATGGCTCAATAAATGCAGTTGCTGTCACACCTAATGGTAGACAATTTATTTCTGCTTCTTCTGACCATACTATCAAAATTTGGAACTTAGAAATAGTTGATGAGTCTGTTATTACATATGCTCATAGCGCGTCGATAAACGCAGTTGCAATTATACCTAATAGTAAACAAGTTATTTCCGCTTCATCTGATAGTACTCTTAAAATTTGGAACATGGAAACAGGGGAGAAAAATTTTACACTCTTTGGACATACGGACTCAGTAAATGGAGTGGCTGTTACTCCTGATGGTAAACAAGTTGTTTCTGCTTCATCTGATAATACTCTTCAGGTATGGAATTTAGGCGCAAGGAAAATTTTTTTTGATTTTATTCGCAATTCAAAAACTCCAAAAAAAATTCTTACCCTAACTGGTCATAATAATAAAGTAAATGCAGTTGCTATTAGCTCTGATGGCAAAATTTTGATTTCTGCTTCATCTGATAACACTATAAAACTTTGGAAATTAGCCACAGGAAAAGAATTGATTACTCGACCAATTACTAAAGAAAAATCTAGTAATTATAATAATACATTTAAAGTATGGTATTTAGAAACAGGTGAAAAATATGTCTGTAAAAATTCTGATTATCTAGCTTTTACTTCTGATAGAAAATGGAAAATTAGTGTTAGTAATAATCGAATAAAAGTTAATATTGCATCAACAGGTAAGGAAGCATGTAGCTTACCTGTTGATAACAGCATAAAAACTTATTTCCTATCTACTAATGGTATATTATATGTAGAAGCAGGAAAATATTCTTTAATAAATAAATATTATTATGACCTTGACAATTTTTTTCCATCAAGTACTCGATATAAAGATAAACTTATTTGCGACATTTATTATTTACGAAAGGATGATAAATTCAGTTTAAAGTTAACTTTAAAAGGATGGAATTCTTTTTTAATTACATCTAACTATAAATGGGCTATTATAGCTTCTAACAATAAATTAATAGTTATAGAAATGGCAACTGGAAATGAAAAATGTATTATTGATTTTGATAGTAATATGAACACTTTATATCTTAATGATAGTGGCAATTTATATCTTTCAAAACCTGAAAAAAATCATGATAATATAAATGGTAATGATGATATTATGAAAACTTTACTTTTTAATGATAGTGGCAATTTATATCTTTCACAACCTGAAAAAAATCATGATAATAATGATGATACTACAGAATCGCTAAATACTGTAGCTTTTAGTTATAGTGGACTTCAGGTAGTTTCTGGCTCATCGCATTGCGCTCTTAGAATTTCGGATTTATTAAGTAAGGAAAATGTGTTAACTATTCGTGGTCATAAAAAGTCGATAAATGCTGTGGCTTTTAGTAAAGATGGGTTACAAGTTATTTCTGCGTCATCAGACCATACTATTAAAGCTTGGGATGTAGAAAATCAGATACTAAAGTTTAGTCTTACAGGTCATAAAGATTCAGTAAACGCTTTTGTTATTTCTTCTTGCGGTAAATATTTAATTTCAGCTTCATCTGATACTACACTTAAAGTTTGGAATTTCCAATCTCAAAAAGAAATCGCTGGTTTCACTGGAGAAAGTAGTATAAATTGCTGCGCTATTGCCCCAGACGGCACCACAATAGTCGCAGGGGAAGCATCCGGGCGCCTGCACTTTCTGCGCTTAGAAGGCACGGAGGTAGAACAATGAACACCCTATCTGTACCACCAAAAGCACAAAAGACTTACTTTAAAAAAGCTTATCTAGCCAGCTTTGCTTATAACCTAGTTAAATCAGGTAACTTAGATAAATATTATAAAATATTAAATAATTTTACGTTTATCGAAGCAAAAATTAACCATCTTGAATTTGGTGTGCAAGCGCTAATTGAAGATTATGATTTAGTTGACGATACGGAATTATTAGCTCATCCAGAGTATAATGCCGAAACAGTAAAAGCACTGAAATTAATACAAGGCTCTTTGCGACTGTCGGCACATATTATAAATCAAGATACAAATCAACTAGTAGCGCAATTAACAGGGCGCCTATTGTGCTTTGATGTCCCAGAGATTCAGGCTTTGCTGGAACAAATAGCGCAAACTCAAACAACTTGCTTACGTCCTCTAACAGCAAGCTTAACTCCCCCAGGTGGCGCCCTTGTTCGTACCCTTGGCGGTCATAGTAGTTTTGTTCATGCAGTCGCTGTGACTCCAAATAGCAAATGCGTGATTTCTGGTTCTAGTGACGAAACACTTAAAGTCTGGGATTTAGAATCAGGAAAAGTAAAGTTTACGCTTGAAGGTCATAGTGACTCGGTTCATGCAGTCGCTGTGACTCCAAACAGCAAATACGTGATTTTTGGTTCTAGTGACGAAACACTTAAAGTCTGGGATTTAGAATTAGGAAAAATAAAATTTATCCTTGATGGTCATAGTAGCTCTGTTAATGCAGTCGCTGTGACTCCAAATAGCAAATGCGTAATTTCTGGTTCAAAGGACAGAACACTCAAAGTCTGGGGTTTAGAATCAGGAAAAGTAAAATTTACGCTTGAAGGTCATAGTGACTCGGTTAACGCAGTTGCTGTGACTCCAAATAGCAAGTACGTAATTTCTGGTTCGAGTGATGAAACACTTAAAGTCTGGGATTTGGAATCAGGACAAGAAAAATTAGCCCTTGAAGGTCATAGTTGCTCGGTTAATGCAGTCGCTGTGACTTCAAATAGCAAGTACGTGATTTCTGGTTCCGATGATGAAACACTCGTCTGGGATTTAGAATCAGGAAAAGTAAAATTTACCCTTGATGATTATAGTATCTTTGTTAATGCAGTCGCTGTGACTCCAAATAGCAAGTACGTGATTTCTGGTTCTTGGGGCAATACACTCAAAGTGTGGGATTTAGAATCAGGAAAAGTAAAGTTTACGCTTGAAGGTCATAGTGGCTCGGTTAATGCAGTCGCTGTGACTCCAAATAGCAAATACGTGATTTCTGGTTCTTGGGACAGAACACTTAAGGTCTGGGATTTAGAATTAGGAAAAGTAAAATTTACCTTTGATGATCATAGCAGCTTTGTTAATGCAGTCGCTGTTACTTCAAATAGCAAATACGTGATTTCTGGTTCTTGGGACAATACACTCAAAGTCTGGGATTTAGAATCAGGAAAAGTCAAATCTACCTTCGATGCTCATAGTAACATGGTTAGCGCAGTTGCTGTAAGTGCAAATAGCAAATACGTGATTTCTGGTTCTGATGACAAAACACTCAAAGTCTGGGATTTAGAATCAATAAAAGTAAAATTTACCCTTGATGGTCATAATGATTTAATTAGTGCAGTCCTTATTACTCTAGATAGCAAATGCGTGATTTCTAGTTCTAAGGACAGAACACTCAAAGCCTGGGATTTAGAATCAGGAAAACTAAAAATTACCCTTGATGTTCATAATTATGTCAATGCAGTTGCTGTGACTCCAAATAGCAAATACGTGATTTATGCTGACTGTGACGAAAGACTTAAAGTATGTGATGTAGAATCAGGAAAAGTAAAGTTTACGCTTGAAGGTCATAGTGGCTCGGTTAATGCAGTCGTTGTGACTCCAAATAGCAAATACGCGATTTCTGGTTCAAGTGACAATACACTTAAAGTCTGGGATTTAGAATCAGGAAAAGTAAAGTTTACGCTTGAAGGTCATAGTAACTCGGTTCGTGCAGTTGCTGTGACTCCAAATAGCAAATACGCGATTTCTGGTTCGAGTGACAATACGCTTAAAGTCTGGGATGTAGAATCAGGAAAAGTAAAATTTACGCTTGAAGGTCATAGTGACTTGGTTAATGCAGTCGCTGTGACTCAAAATAGCAAATACGTGATTTCTGGTTCGAGTGACAATACACTCAAAGTCTGGGATTTGCCTCTTGGCAAAGTAATCGCTAGTTTCATTGGAGAAAGTATTATAACATGCTGCACTGTTGCTTCAGACGGCGCCATAATAGTCGCAGGTGATACATCCGGGCGCCTGCACTTTCTACGTTTAGAAGGCATGGAGGTAGAACAATGAACACCCTATCTGTACCACCAAAAACACAAAAGTCTTACTTCCAAAAAGCCTATTTAAGCAGCTTTCCTTATAACCTAGTTAAATCAGGTAACTTAGATAAGTACTATAAAATCTTAACTAATTTTACATTTATAGAAACAAAAATTAACTATCTTGAATTTGGCGTGCAAGCGCTGATTGAAGATTATGATTTAATTGACGATACGGAATTATTAGCTAACCCAGAATATAATACTGAAACAGTAAAGACACTGAAATTAATCCAAGGCGCCTTACGACTGTCGGCACATATTGTAAATCAAGATACAAATCAACTAGTAGGGCAACTCACAGGGCGCCTATTATACTTTGATGCATTAGAAATTCAAGCTTTGCTGCAACAAATACCCCAAGCTACAAGTCCTTGCTTACGTACTTTAACAGGTAGCTTAACTCCTCCTGGTGGCGCCTTGGTTCGTACTCTGAGTGGTCATAAGCTTGCTATTAACGCAGTCGCTGTTACTCCAGATGGCAAATACATAATTTCTGGTTCGGGTGACAAAACACTCAAAGTTTGGGATTTGCAATCTGGAGAAGAAAAGCTAACTCTCAGTGGTCATTATGATTCAGTAAAAGCTGTTACCGTTACACCAGATGGTCAATATATAATTTCTGGTTCAAGTGACAAAACACTCAAGGTTTGGAATTTATATACTGGGGAAGAAAAGTTAACCCTTATTGGTCATCATCACTCGGTTGCAGCAGTTGCAGTTACACCAAATGCCGAATATATAATTTCTGGTTCAAAGGACAAAACACTCAAAGTCTGGGATTTACTGTCTGGGGAAGAAAAATTTACTCTTAGTGGTCATGATGAGGCAGTATATACAATTGCTGTTACTTCAGATAGCAAATATATAATTTCTGGTTCAGGGGACAAAACACTTAAAACTTGGGATTTACGTACACGTAAAGAAACTTTAACCCTCAGTGGTCATTATGAGCAAGTAAGTGCAGTTGATATTACTAATGATGGAAAATGTATTATTTCTGGTTCCGATGATAATAAACTTAAAATTTGGGATGTGAAAGAAGGCAAAGAATTTTTGACTTTTAAGGGTCATCGCAAGCAAGTAAAGTCAGTCGGTGTTACACCAAATGGCAAATACGTAATTTCTGGTTCGGCAGATAAAACACTCAAAGTCTGGAAATTACAATCTGGTGGTAAACATATACATACTTTCAGAGGTCATCGTAAGCAAGTTAACGCCGTAACTGTTACACCCGATGGCAAATACGCAATTTCTGGTTCGGATGATTGTACTATTAAAATCTGGGATTTACGTTCGGGTAAAGAAAATTTTAACCTTAGTGCCCATCATCACTGGGTTAATGCAGTTGTTGTCACTAATGATAATAATTACGTCATTTCTGCTTGTAGTGACAAAACGCTTAAAGTCTGGCATTTACAGCAGGGCAAAGAAAAGTTAACCCTCAAAGGTCATCACAATTGGGTTACAGCAGTTGCTGTCACAGGTGATAATAAACATGTAGTTTCTGCTTCGCGCGATAAAACTATCAAAGTCTGGGATTTACAGTCCGGTGAAGAGTTATTTACACTCAAAGCTCATAGTTCCTATATTCAAGCTGTTACCGTTACACCAGATAGTAAATATATAATTTCTGGTTCGATTGACAAAACGCTTAAAATTTGGGATTTTCTATCTCGTCAAGAGTTGTTTACATGTCGTCATGCTGACTCGGTTAATGCGGTTGCTGTTAGTTGTGACGGGAAATACGTGATTTCTGGTTCTGGGGATTGTAAATTAATATTGTGGGATTTAAAATCTGGCAAAGAATTGTTTTTCCTACAAGGTCATAGCTCTTGGGTAAATGCTGTTGTAATGGCGCCAGATGGCAAACACGCAATTTCTGGTTCCCTAGATACCACAGTCAAAGTTTGGGATTTGTCTTCTTGCAATCTAAAATTCAACCTTACAGGTCATCGTGATTCTGTAAATGCAGTTGCGATTAGCTGTAATGGTAAATATGCACTATCTGCATCTTCTGATAGCACTCTTAAAGTCTGGGACTTAGATATTGGTAAAGAAATTACTTGCTTTACTGGTGATAGTGGATTAATTAGCTGCACTTTTGCTCCAGACGGCGCCACAATAGTCGCAGGGGAAGCATCCGGGCGCCTGCATTTCCTCCGTTTAGAGGGCATAGAGATATAATTATGAATAACCATCCTCGACTGCCAACGGAATTTGAGCAAATCATTCAAGATAAAATAAAAAACTTCCGCAATTTTGAATTTGTGTTTACTGCTATCAATGAATTCCTCTACCGTTACAAGCATGGTTATTTCACCATTGTTGGTGTACCTGGTAGTGGTAAAAGTGCCATCTTAGCTAAGTATGTAACAGATAATCCTGATGTTATTTATTACAATGCTCATGTTGGAGGTAAAAATTGCGCTGAGGAATTTTTGAAATCTATTTGTAACCAAATTGTAGAGACGTTACATGTAACGTCTCTACATTCTGTACCTGGCAATATTGACAACTTGGGTAGTGGGTTTCTTTCGCTGTTGCTTCTTCATATTAGCGATAACAAAGAACCAAATCAACGGCTAATAATTGTCATTGATGGATTAGATGCTGTTGATAGAAATAGACAGTTTTCTGGTACAAATTTATTCTATTTGCCTCGATACCTCCCTAATGGAGTTTATTTTATTATTGCACGGCGCCCTTTCACAAAAGATAAATCTGGTTTGTTGATTGAGGCGCCATCACAAATTCTTGATTTATCTAAGTATAAAACAGAAAATTGGGATGATGTAGAAGCTTTCACCAAACATTGGCGGAAAATGCAAGGTGACGGTTTATCTCAGATTCAAATTAAAATGCTAGGCGCCCTAACAGAAGCGGGAAAAGATGGGATAACAGTAAACGAAATTGTAAAAAATATAAATAATGACGAGTATGATATTTTTGAAATTGAAGAAATATTAGAAAATTGGTTTGAATTCTTACAACAGCATCAAATAGGTAGAGAAACTTATTACAGCTTTTATCACCACACCTTTCGCGACTGGTTGGCTTATAAACTTAAAAATGCAAAGTAAAGTATTTTGGTCAATCAAAAAATTCATGCTTTACCTGCGTGTCTTGCTTTTTGTTGTTGAAGTTTTGCCCAGAGAGCTTCTCTACCTGGCGATTTTGGCAGTCCAGCAATTCGAGCAAAGTGTTCTCGATTTCGCTCGTCCCAATAATGACCAAAAAGCTCAGGTAAAATTACTTAAATATATTTTTTTACGATTAGACTGATAGGGAAAGAGCGTATCTATATTAAAATTGCGTGATACCGCAATATATAGTGTTGGGTTCCGCTACCGTTACACCCAACCTACAAACTATCCGTTACATCCGTTGTATCCGTTGCAAATCTTTATTCCTCAATTCCAAATTCATTAATAACTGCATTTAAATCGCGAATGCGACGTGAGAGAACACGAATAATATTTAAAGCTATTTCGGGAGTTTCTTCTATAGCATCGTGTAGTTGTTCTTGAGTTAGTTCTAAACAATCTGATGGTTCTAATGCTGTTGCAGTTGCTGAACGAGGTTGAGCATCGAAAACTGCCATTTCTCCAAAAGATTCACCTTGAGGAAATACAGCAAGCTGTCGGTCTTCAATATGAACTTTAACTCGACCGGAAACAACGATAAACAGTGAACGTCCTTCTTCTCCCTGCCGAAAAATTGTTTGATTGGCGCCAAATGATAATTCATCCATTACTGAGGCAAGACGAACTATAAAATCATCGCGTAGTTCTTGAAATATTGGTACGCGACGAACAAATAATAAACGGTCAACGCTAGTTAGCATATATTTTTATAGATTATATATTTATAGATATTTTTGGCTTAACTCTTTTATTTGTGCTGCAATTAATGGATGAGGGTCTTTTTGTAACTGTGGTAATAGTTCAATTAAGACACGACGTGAAGCTACATTTAGATAAGCAATCGCTGCTTCACGAACAAAACTAGTAGGATGGCGTAAGTTTTTGATGATTTGGTCAGTAGCTATACGAATACGTGCAGCAGAAGCAAAATGAAAGCAACATGCTAAACACCAATCTGAAAGCAAAGTTTCCAGTGTCAGCAAATGACGAATTCGATCGCTGACAACCATTTGCTCGTATTTACAAATTTTAGCTTCTATTAATGCTTGAAGTTTATGTTGAGGCTCGCGTTTGTCTAAGATAACTAACAGCAGCGATTTGTTTGCTAATGTAATTGTATGTTCTAAAATTTCTAGTCCTCGTCCTAGATTTTTTGGTGATTCAGATAGTACATTAACTGCCGCAGCTTGAATTTTGTCTTGAGAATAAAGTAGTTTGAGCATTAGCAATAACCGTTCTTTAATATCAACTTCTAAATCAAGCAGCGCGCGCTGTAATAATTGGCATATTGCAACTACTTTACGGCTAGATAGATAGTCAGTGACAAATTCGCGCGTTTTATACTCTAGGTAATTGGCGTATGTTTCACCTTGTGTTTCTAAGTCTCTATACGCTGCGTATATCTCGCATAAAAATATTATCTCCTCATCGATTAATTTTTCTACTTGCGTTTGATATGATTTCCCTACTTTACTAAAAATTTCTTCTTTCTCACATCGTTTGAGCAAGCTACGAAGAATACGACTGCGATTTTTACCCTTTGATGTTTCTAAATTTTTCCATAGCGTGTCCATTGCTTCCCATGTCGGAATTTCTCCTATTGTTCGCCACGCATACATCCGCACTATTTCTGGTTTGTGAGGATTGGTCGCTAAATCCAATACTAGTGGCAATGCTTCGTTATCAAGTTTAATGATGGCACGCATTGCATAAGCGCGCGTTGATTTGTGATAAAGTCCACGACAAAGGGCTGGATAATAATCTTCTAAACGTGTCGCAGCAATCATTTCTAGCATTGCACGACGCACCCGCAATGATTTATCTTCTAACAAATTTGGAATTAGAAGCCTCACGGATAGCAAGTAAACACCACTGCTTAATGCTCTAACTGCATCTACCCGCTCGCGTTCACTCGAACTAGTTAACATCGCTTTGAGAGTGCGAGTACCAGCTACCTTTTGCTGGGTTGTTCCTTGACGCAATAGCAGTGCTGCAGCAGTCGCACGAATTATTGGATGTTCTTCTTCGTCTAGAAATTGTTCGAGTTTACTTAAATTGGGATTATCTTCTGCAAGCCAAATATAACGCAGTAAGAGTGCAAACACTTCCGGGTCAATTTCGGTTTGAGTTCCCTTGAGTAATGAGTTGACTTGTGGTAAATATGTTTTTGTTGCACCTGCATTTAGCATTGCTTCTAAACACGATATTTGTAGAGTGCTTGGTAGTTTGGTTAATAGTGGCGCCAGTACTTCTGCTGCTCCTTGGGGGTCAATTTGGGCTATCAAGTCTATACATGAACGCTTGTCACTTTCTGTACCAGGTTCTTTCAAAGCTTTTACTACTGCTTGTTTGAATGTACGCACATCGACATCCGCGCCTGTAAGTTTTCCCCGTCCTGCACTCAAAACCAACAAGTCAACGTAAAGTGACCGCAATATCCAAAGTAACCCTAAGCACAGAAGTGCGACGATTGTTGTCTCGACTACTAATACCCAATTTTGCGCTAAGGGAATTCGCGATGCTCCTAACCAAAGCGTAATCAAAATCAGGGCGCCAGCAATACCTGTACCCCAAGCTTCTGCTATTCCCCCCGATAAAATTTGGACGTTCGAGCGAAATTTCTCAGGAATTGGTTGAAACAGCAAAGGACTACCACTAATTACAAAGGTATAGCGCAGTAGTTCGTCAAGAAATTTCAAAATTACCAAACTCCAAAAGAACGTTTGCCCTTGCATAATTGGCAGCAACCCTAATGATATTATTGATAAAGGTAATAGAATTGCAATGCTGGCTGGTAATGTGCCTGTAGTGAAAAACACTCCAAACCTTTCGAGGACTCGACTCGATACAAACAATTGCGTCAATAGTTCACATATACCTGTTACACCACTAAATACGCCTAAAAAGCTTGCTATCTCTTGACCGCTCAGGGTTGTTTCGATTTGAGTTAAGTATTGGAAGTCAATTAATATATTAATGATTTGTAATAGTCCAAAGAAGGCAAATAACGCTATCGAATAGCGTCGAAGCTTACCTGAAAGCTGCGGTCGCGCGCTTAAGGCTTCAACTGCTGACTTTACTTGCTGTTCTGGAAATGAACTTCTGTGTTCATGACTTAAGTAAAGCAGCATTAAGGCGCCTGCAACAATGAAAATTGCCGAAACCGGGATAATAATGTTTTTTAGTCCCACGAATATTAAAAGCAACGGCAAACTAAAACCACTAAAAATATCCGCTACCAACAGTCCACTGCTAATTATCGGATACGCGCGCTTAATTTCACGAATATTAAAGATGTGATTAGCAGCTATGGAAGTATTGAGGTCGTTAAGAACATAAAACGCATCAACCCATAACCGCAACAGAAACACAGTCGCTACAGCTAAAGTCGGAATTTCTAAACCCAAACGCAGTACTAATAGTGGTAAGAACATGCATGGTGCAATTCCTGCTATTACATAACGTAAGCGAAATACTCGTTGCAGACGGGAGTAAAAAAAAACCAGTAACGTGCCCATTACTGCGCTGGCAAGATAAATTAAAGGCAACCAGTTAGCACCATATTTACCTAAAAACAGTGCTACAGTACTATCTTCCGTCCAACGTAACCCAATTGATGTTGTTGTATAAAAAGCCAGCATCAGCCATGTGCGCTGACTCTCCTCCGGACGTAGGTTAACAATCGCCAAGATTTGCTCGTTTAAACTTTTACCTAACCCTTTTGCTGACCAATGATGTTTTAGTTCCATGCTGTACTTTTTGGTGAGCGCCACCCATGAAGGATAGACGAACATGCGGATTTGCTCGTGCGTTGACTAGCCTACGACAAAAGTCCTGAGCTACTGAGTATTATTTTTCCCACTCAGTGCCCAGGACTATCATGTTTTATGTAAATTTTTTTGCTACGCAGCAAAGTGCTAGGATAACACTATTTTTCGGGCACTATTTTTTTGGCGATATTAGCATCATCATGTTCCTACCCTCTTTTTTGGGCGCCTGCTGCACTTCACCAAATGATTCTAAGTCCTTCGCCATGCGATTTAGCAACTTTTCTGCTAAGTCGCTATGCTGAATTTCTCGACCCCGGAACATTACGGTAGCTTTTACCTTGTCCCCATCTTTCAAAAAGCGCTCTGCTTGCTTGACGCGCACGTCGTAGTCGTGTTCTTCTATTTTATAGCGCATCTTCACTTCTTTAACATCAGCTGTGTGCTGCTTCTTCCTGGCTTCACGCGCTTTCTTCTCTTGCTCAAACTTGTACTTGCCGTAGTCCATAATTCGGCATACAGGCGGTTCGGCTTTATCTGAGAGAAGCACTAAGTCTAGCTCTTTTTCTTCTGCTAGCTGTAATGCTTCATTGGGTGTTAAAATTCCCAACTGGGCGCCGTCAGTGTCAATCACCCGAATTTTCGGGAAGCGGATTCGTTCGTTAATTTGGGGTAGGTCGCGAGTTCTTCTTTTTTCAATCACAAGCATGTATGATTTGTAAGAGCTATTTGCTAGGATTTTGGTTACTGTACGAATGTGTATAATGTCTGCCAAAGCTAAATACTAGGATAATCATAGCTTTCCAAGGAAAACAAACCCATAATCCTAGTGTCGCTAATTCATAAACGCACGTTTATGTTAGTTTTATTTAGCCATACTTGTTATTCTACTCACTCCAACCCAATTTCTGTCAAATTGTTAACCTAAATTACATAAAAACAGTCATTATCAACTATTGTAACAGCCTCTATGGGATAAATAAATTGATTTTTTATCCGTAAATATACGTATAATATGGTTTTGCTATTTTACTTATAGCTACAATAAATTTTACTAATATTGTCTCAGCAAAGTCTGTTTTATCAGTATTTGAAAACATACACAGATTAATTTACTTAGAATAGATTTAGTAACTCGTAATAAAGTCTCTTCAAACGAGTGAACTGTTACAAAAATTAACTTCGGAGGACGTAAATGGTACAATCGAAGTGGCAGCACAGAATAGGGAAGCAGCGCGATTGGGTATGGCGCGGCTGGCAAACTCGCTATACATACATTCGTTGCCTAAAAGGCAGTAATGATTCTATACCGATTATTCTGTTGCATGGTTTTGGCGCCTCTATTGGTCATTGGCGCCAAAATTTGGAGGCACTAAGCGAGCATCACACAGTTTACGCGCTTGATATGCTGGGATGGGGCGCCTCTCAAAAAGCACCATGTAATTACAGCGTTAGTCTTTGGGCTGAACAAGTATACGATTTTTGGAAAGCTTTTATTAGAAAGCCGGTTGTAATAGTGGGAAATTCCCTAGGTTCGCTAGTTTCTATAACCGCTGCGGCAATACATCCATCTATGGTAAAAGGATTAGTGATGATGAGTTTGCCAGACCCATCCTTAGAGCTTGAGGCAATACCCCCATTATTACGTCCAACTGTCGCCACAATCAAGAATTTCGTTGCTTCACCTTTTTTTCTTAAGCCTTTGTTTTATTTTCTTCGTCAACCCGGAGTGTTGCGTCGTTGGGCGGCAATCGCGTATGCTAATCCTGAAGCTATTACTGACGAATTGATTGATATTATTGCAGGTCCGACTACTGACCGAGGCAGTGTTCGTGCATTTACTGCTTTATTCAAGGCTAGCATTGGCGCCAGTTTTAGTCCTAGTGTCAAAGCCATTTTGCCGACTTTAACAATGCCAATGTTATTGGTGTGGGGTAATTTAGACCGATTTGTTCCTCCCGCATTGGCGCCTATATTCGCACAGTACAATAGTAATTTACAGATACTTAATTTGGATAATGTTGGGCATTGTCCCCATGATGAAAGCCCAGACGAAGTAAATCAGGTGATTTTGGATTGGATTGATACAACTTTAGTAAGCTCACGGTGAGTTATGTTTTTATTATGATAATACTTATACGTAATTATTCTACCTTGATTGCTTGAGTTTTGATCGTCGCAGCAATTTTTACTCTTTATTACAATGCAGCCAAAATCCTTGAAATCTACGCTAGCTACTTTTTCTGTAACTCTCGGTTTCGGTACTGTTGCAGCTTTTTTCTCACCATCGTTTAAAACTGGTGCAGCGGTAATTAGTAGTGCTATTGCTAGTGTGGGTATGACTGTATTTAATATTAAGGAAGAAAGCAAATCGCGCGAGCAGATACTTAGGGAAGTTAGACGTATAGCGAATGCTCACGCTGAATTAGAGCAAAAGGTAGAGATTCTAGAGAGATTTTATCAACTTCAAAGTAGTAATCAGCTTCAATTTAATTCTGTTGATTCAAATTTTACATCTACTTCAGTTGGCTATACATATATTGAACATACACCTTTAGATATTGCCACGACGGGCACCCAACAGTTAATTTCGGAATTAAATCGATTAAAAATCACTTTGAGATTGCCTTACAAGCAGTTAGAGAAAGATGATTTATTTGATACAGCCATTTTTATGGGGGATAACTATACAGTGTTAGCTTCGCTGTATCGAAAGATGAAAGCTAGTATTAGTGGTGATATGCAAGGAGGTTTTTCGTACAAGTTATCTGGTATTGATGAAGATGATAATATTTGTCTTCGTTTTAGAAGTATTTTAGAAAGTAAGGGATTATGGACTTCTAAGTATATTAAATCTGAAAAACGTATTCGATTTCAACCTCATAGTGGTGATGCAAAAGTTAGAAGTTTTTTTGAGGGAGGATGGTTGGAAAAATTTGTTGTATATCGAATATGTCATTTGCTTTCATTATACAATATTAAGTTTGAGTATTTAATTAATCCTCATATTAGTTACTCTTTTGAAGAGTCAAAATTTTATGAACTTGACGCATTATTTATTGTTGACAATCAATTAATTTTGTTTGAAGTTAAAACGGGTGATAAAAGTAATGTATATCTTAATCAGATTAATGAACATTCTAAAAGACGGCGCCTAAATCTTTCAAAAAATCGCGCGTTTTTAGTGACTACTACTTTAACTGATTGCGAAACCGAAGATTGGAATCGAAACAATAATAATATTACAGTCGTAAATCTGAATAATCTAACTAATTGCTTTACGAGTAGTTTAGGACTACCAACTGCCTCAGTTCAAACAACCCAAGTCTCTATTAGTACAGAGCAACTTTACACATTTTTAAATCATAAAAAGCTTCGTCCATCACCAGAACACCGTTTGAATGTTCTTAAAGAGTTAAGTAACACAATTGCTTCTCTTGAAGAACCCTTAACGTTTAATGAAATTAGAAACAAAATTGCTGAAAAGTTACAAATATCAAAAGCGCTGTCAGAAGAAATTTTACGTGCGATTCGACGAGCAAATTGCTTTATTAATCTTCAAGGAGAGTATATATCTCAGTATACACAGCTTAGTGAACCTATCTCTGGCTTATTATCTAACGATATATCAGTTTTAGAAAGCAAATGTATCGAAACTTATGCTTCTACAGTTTTAGCAGAGTATCCAAATTTCTTTAGTACTTCTCAAAACGTTCGAGTATTTGAAGAAGCAGTTGGTGGTAAAGCTCCAAGTGTGGAAGTAATTAGCGTGCTAAAAGCAAACATTAGACCACTTAATTAATTTAAACTACTAAAATTTAAAAAATTAGTTATACATAACATACATAATATGAATAGTTACATTGGCACCGCTATCAATACTGTAAACATGAATAAATATTCATAGGTTGGGTTCCGGAACCTAACCCAACAAAACCAGTTGATTATGTGAAGGTGCCAAAAACAAAAACCTCCTCTTATCTGCAAGAGAAGGCTTTTATTTTGTAATATTGCCCTGGCACTGAGCAATTGTTGCAGGAGACAACTCTCCAACTATCGTAGCCGCTGCGGCGTTTCACAACTGAGTTCGGGATGGTATCAGAGTGGTTCCACCGCGCAATTAGCACCAGGAAAAACTTTTTAAAACCCTGAAGACTGCACAGTGACGCATTTGAATTGATAAGGGTCAAGCCCTCGGTCTGTTAGTACTTCTCGACTTCGCATGTTACCACACTTCCATCTAAAGCCTATTAACACGTGTTCTACGTGTGACCTTACTCACTTATAGTGATGAGAACACTCATCTTGAGGTGGGCTTCCCACTTAGATGCTTTCAGCGGTTATCCGCTCCGAACATGGCTACCCAGCGTTTACTTCTGGCGAAATAACTGGCACACCAGCGGTTCGTCCTTCCCGGTCCTCTCGTACTAAGGAAGGCTCCTCTCAATGTTCTTACGCCTGCACCGGATATGGACCGAACTGTCTCACGACGTTCTGAACCCAGCTCACGTACCGCTTTAATGGGCGAACAGCCCAACCCTTGGGACGTACTTCCGCCCCAGGTTGCGATGAGCCGACATCGAGGTGCCAAACCTCCCCGTCGATGTGGACTCTTGGGGGAGATCAGCCTGTTATCCCTAGAGTAACTTTTATCCGTTGAGCGACGGCCATTCCACTCTGCGCCGTCGGATCACTAAGGCCTACTTTCGTACCTGTTCCACTTGTTTGTGTTACAGTTAAGCTCTCTTATTGCCTTTACACTCGACGCACGATTTCCAACCGTGCTGAGAGAACCATTGCGCGCCTCCGTTACCTTTTGGGAGGCGACCGCCCCAGTCAAACTGCCCACCTGAAAATGTTCCAATTCCGGATTACGGACATTGGTTAGAATTCTAGCTTCGCCAGAGTGGTATCTCACCGTTAGCTCCATACTCCCCACAAGGAGTATCTCAACGCTTCCCACCTATCCTGCGCAAGCCAAGCCCGAACACAATTCCAGGCTACAGTAAAGCTTCATAGGGTCTTTCTGTCCAGGTGCAGGCAGTCCGTATCTTCACAGACAATCCTATTTCGCCGAGTCTCTCTCCGAGACACCGTCCAGATCGTTACGCCTTTCGTGCGGGTCGGAACTTACCCGACAAGGAATTTCGCTACCTTAGGACCGTTATAGTTACGGCCGCCGTTCACCGGGGCTTCGGTCGTCAGCTTTAAAGTTTCCCCCTGACCAACTTCCTTAACCTTCCGGCACTGGGCAGGCGTCAGCCCCTATACTTCCGATTACTCGTTTGCAGAGACCTGTGTTTTTGGTAAACAGTCGCCTGGACCTATTCACTGCGACCCATAGAATCTATGGGCACCCCTTCTTCCGAAGTTACGGGGCTATTTTGCCGAGTTCCTTAGAGAGAGTTATCTCGCGCCCCTTGGTATTCTCTACCTCCCCACCTGTGTCGGTTTCGAGTACGGGTGCTATAACTTCAACACATTACTTGCTTTTCTTGACACCGATGACAACTAAACGGAGAACGTATTCCCCTCCCAATCCAATTAGGGCATAGTCGCTTCTCAATGCGTCCCAAATAATGCTCCGCGATAACAGTTGAGGAATATTAACCTCATGTCCATCGACTACGACTTTCGTCCTCGCCTTAGGTCCCGACTTACCCAGAGTGGACGAACCTGCCTCTGGAACCCTTGGGGTTTCGGGGTATTGGATTCTCACCAATATTTGCGCTACTCAAGCCGACATTCTCACTTCTATCCAATCCACATCTGCTTGCCGCTAATGCTTCGTATCAAATAGAACGCTCCCCTACCGATTATTACTAATCCCACAGCTTCGGTACAATGTTTAGTCCCGTTCATTTTCGGCGCACAAGCGCTTGACCAGTGAGCTATTACGCACTCATTATAGGGTGGCTGCTTCTAGGCAAACCTCCTGGTTGTCTTTGCACTTGCACCTCCTTTCCCACTTAACATTGATTTGGGGACCTTAGCTGGTGGTCTGGGCTGTTTCCCTCTTGACGATGAAGCTTATCCCCCACCGTCTTACTAGTGATAATTCACTCTGGTATTCTGAGTTTGTCTCGATTTGGTACCGCTCTCGCAGCCCGCACCGAAACAGTGCTTTACCCCCAAAGCTTAATATTCACCGCTGCGCCTAAACACATTTCGGGGAGAACCAGCTAGCTCCTGGCTCGATTGGCATTTCACCCCTAACCACACCTCATCCGCCAATTTTTCAACATTGGTCGGTTCGGACCTTCACTTGGTGTTACCCAAGCTTCATCCTGGGCATGGTTAGATCGCCAGGGTTCGGGTCTATACATACTGACAAACGCCCTTTTCAGACTCGCTTTCGCTTTGGCTTCGTAACTACTACTTAACCTGCCAGCACATATAACTCGCCGGCTCATTCTTCAACAGGCACGCGGTCATCCGTTTAATCGAACTCCCACTGCTTGTAAGCTGACGGTTTCATGTTCTATTTCACTCCCCTCAACGGGGTTCTTTTCACCTTTCCCTCGCGGTACTTGTTCGCTATCGCTCACGCAGACGTATTTAGCCTTACCACGTGGTCGTGGCTGATTCACATGGAATTTCACGTGCTCCATGCTACTCGGGATTCAGCTACTATCTACACAAGTTTCGACTACAAGACTTCAACTTTCTTTGGTGCATCTTTTAAATGCTTCGTCTACTCTATAGATTCGATATTGCTGTCCCACTACCCCAAATCGTAAACAATTTGGTTTAGGCTTTTCCCCCTTCGCTCACCACTACTGAGGGAATCTCGTTTGATTTCTTTTCCTCCAGCTACTAAGATGTTTCAATTCGCTGGGTTGGCTCTGACTTGTCTATGTGTTCAACAAGTAGTATATAGGGTTGCCCCATTCGGAAACCTCCGGCTCTTAGTTTGCTTCCAACTCCCCGGAGTATATCGTCGGTAACCACGTCCTTCATCGCCGCTGCGTGCCTAGGTATCCACCGTCAGCCCTTATTCGCTTGACCAAATCATTCAATTCAAAGGATTATCTGTAAGTCAACGAGTGGTTTAGTTTCAATTACTTTAGTAATTACTGAAGTAATTGTTACGATTTCACTTGCTGCCTACAATTTGCGTCACTATGCAGTTTTCAAGGTTCAATAACTGGATATTCATCCAGCAGGCTCAGTTAGATTACTAACTTCAGTTGCTGAACTTTCCAATACAACTATACTAACATGCTTTTTCAAAAATGTTAATTCTAGTTTTTCAAATGTGGAGGTTAGCGGACTCGAACCGCTGACATCCTGCTTGCAAAGCAGGCGCTCTACCAACTGAGCTAAACCCCCAAATGACAATGTGGGCCATCCTGGACTTGAACCAGGGACCTCACCCTTATCAGGGGTGCGCTCTAACCACCTGAGCTAATAGCCCATAATCGAACCATAAATATAGTTTGATAGCCACATCGCATTAACAACCGACCTAGGAATGACACAATTTTAGATTTTTTTCAATCGATTTGAGATTAATTCTCACAATCGATTTTCAAAAATTCACAATCTAAAATGGGTAGGTCTCCCTAAAAAGGAGGTGATCCAGCCACACCTTCCGGTACGGCTACCTTGTTACGACTTCACCCCAGTCACCAGCCCTACCTTCGGAGTCTCCCCCAGCGAACTGTTAGGATAACTACTTCGGGCGTGACCAGCTTCCATGGTGTGACGGGCGGTGTGTACAAGGCCCGGGAACGAATTCACTGCAGTATGCTGACCTGCAATTACTAGCGATTCCGACTTCATGAAGGCGAGTTGCAGCCTTCAATCTGAACTGAGCGACGATTTCTGAGATTTGCATGTTATTGCTAACTAGCTGCCCTTTGTTCGTCGCATTGTAGTACGTGTGTAGCCCAGGACGTAAGGGGCATGCTGACTTGACGTCATCCCCACCTTCCTCCGGTTTGTCACCGGCAGTCTCTCTAGAGTGCCCAACTTAATGATGGCAACTAAAAACGAGGGTTGCGCTCGTTGCGGGACTTAACCCAACATCTCACGACACGAGCTGACGACAGCCATGCACCACCTGTGTTCGCGCTCCCGAAGGCACCCCCTGCTTTCACAAGGGTTCGCGACATGTCAAGTCCTGGTAAGGTTCTTCGCGTTGCATCGAATTAAACCACATACTCCACCGCTTGTGCGGGCCCCCGTCAATTCCTTTGAGTTTCACACTTGCGTGCGTACTCCCCAGGCGGGATACTTAACGCGTTAGCTACGACAATGCCCGGGTCGATACGGGCAACGCCTAGTATCCATCGTTTACGGCTAGGACTACTGGGGTATCTAATCCCATTCGCTCCCCTAGCTTTCGTCCCTCAGTGTCAGTATTGTCCTAGCAGAGCGCTTTCGCCACCGGTGTTCTTCCCAATCTCTACGCATTTCACCGCTACACTGGGAATTCCCTCTACCCCTAACATACTCTAGCCTTATAGTTTCCACTGCCGTAATTAGGTTAAGCCTAACGCTTTAACAGCAGACTTATAAAGCCACCTGCGGACGCTTTACGCCCAATCATTCCGGATAACGCTTGCATCCTCCGTATTACCGCGGCTGCTGGCACGGAGTTAGCCGATGCTTATTCCTCAAGTACCGTCTGAAATCTTCCTTGAGAAAAGAGGTTTACGACCCAAAAGCCTTCGTCCCTCACGCGGTATTGCTCCGTCAGGCTTTCGCCCATTGCGGAAAATTCCCCACTGCTGCCTCCCGTAGGAGTCTGGACCGTGTCTCAGTTCCAGTGTGGCTGATCGTCCTCTCAGACCAGCTACAGATCGATGCCTAGGTAGTCTCTTACACCACCTACTAGCTAATCTGACGCGAGCTCATTTTCAGGCAATTAATCTTTCACCCCAAAAGGCATATCCGGTATTAGCAGTCATTTCTAACTGTTGTCCCCGACCTGAAGACAGATTCTCACGCGTTACTCACCCGTCCGCCACTATACCCGAAGGTACCGTTCGACTTGCATGTGTTAAGCATACCGCCAGCGTTCATCCTGAGCCAGGATCAAACTCTCCGTTTTGAAGTTAATGTGCAAGCGACGTGATAAATCCCGTCATTACTGCACACTCGTTTGAATGAGCTTCTTAACGACTGATTTTAACCTCAGCCAAGGTTTATTTCTTTACATTGCTAACGCAAATGTGTATACTGGCTATCAAACTATATAATTTTCAAGGTTCTAGCACTTTTGAACCGCGCTCTCTCGCGCTTGCTCATCAGCGACTTATTTAATATAGCGAGCGTAAATAATATTGTCAACACTTTTTTCAAATTTTTTTGGAAATATTTTTTCATTCTTCTCAAAAGCTTGTGTAGTGCTAGTTTGGGCGTATATGACTATCCTACGCAGTTAGGATGATGCACTCTCATCTTATATATATGATTTTGCAGGCGCCGTTCAACATCTCTTGAACGATAGGTGCCTATCATGATGAGTGTTATCGGTGGTTGCGGGTGGTAAGATTTCCCACTTCTCAAAGAAGTCGGGAATCTTAACAAGTTATTTATAGCGAACACCTAAGTAGTGAGGAAGGTTGCGAATAGCAAGACCTGGTGAGTTATCAGCCGCAAATGGCAGCATGATATTGCCCAAACGGGAATTAAAGAGGTAAGTTGAACTACCGCCATCAATAGTAATAACGTTACTTTTTACACCCAGTAAGCGCAATTGTCGAGACGCCTCGTCAAGGGTAGCTCGATTGACTGTTAAAATCAGCAGCAACTCATCCCCCTTTTTACCGTCTTTATCTAAAGTACCTATAACGTGGTATCGGTTAATTTGATTTCTAGCTAGTACTTTGGCTGGATGGTCGTTGGCAGCATAAGTAACGATTGCATTTTTGACACTAGGTCTATTCAAAGGCGCCCCAGTCGCAGAATTATAGTCTGTAATATATACGCGATTTTGATCCCAAACCAAAGCTTTCAAACGGATATTAGCGTAGTACTTGTTCGCTGGTTTACGTACAGGACCATACGGACTACTTCCACCAGTAACTACTTTACCATTAAGCTTGGCTGGGAATGATAATTGTGTACTAGACTTGTACTCTTCAAAAAAAGCGCAGTTAATAATCGAGAAAACCTTGTCTTTATGTAAATTTTGATAGTTTTTTAGTACTTCCTCAAACGACTTCCGAATGAAAAAGGGACTATTATATTTACCTTCTCCTCGGTAATACTTGCCTTTACCTAAACCCTTACCATCTTCGCTTCCCAATATCTGGTCCATTTGCATCTTTTGTAGGTTGATAACCTGCAAATAAGCTTCATTACCGTTACTTAACTGCTTTTTATACAAACCAGCACCATCTTTAACATCAACAGCTTGGTAAGAAGAGAAAGAAATTGCGGTTGCAACTTGGGAAGTCCAAATAGCAGTAATTCCTACCACTATAAAAAATAACAAGATTAGTCGTATTACTGAATACTTACCAAAAAATGTCATATAAAGCGGCATAAACGGCAATTATAGCTAATTTGTAAGGCATGTTTGTTTTGTATACACCAAATAAACGGATAGAATCGTGGTGCGACACAGGAGTCAAAACATGAAATTCATATCTGAAGCATCCACAGGAGTCAAAATTCAGAAAATGAAAGAACGAGTGCGCTGGCGCCACTCTAGCATTACCGCGCGCAACATTGACCAAACTAGCATGGTGTTAGATGACGGCAAACAAAATAACCCTGATTTCTCATTTATGGTAATCGGAGATAGTGGAACCAAGCCATATCCAGGATTCCATCCTCAGAGAAAAGTTGCCGAAATGATGCTTCCCCACCGCGATGAATGTAGTTTTGTACTCCATACAGGTGATGTAATATACGTTGTAGGTTCGCAAGAATACTACCCACGTAATTTTATTGAGCCGTATCGTGAATTTATACAGGGAGGAGAAAATTATAAACGTATTCCTTATAACCGTATTACTTTCAATCAAACGCCAATTTTGCCTGTTTTAGGCAACCACGACTATTATAATGTGCCTCTCATGTCGCGTTTGGTATCTGGAAGCACAAAACTGCTGCGGCAATTTTTCCGCTATAAAGATATTGAAATTGGTTGGTATGGTTCAGAACAAGGAAACGCATACGCACAAGCATTTATTGACTGCTTAGGTAATATTGACTCATCCCTACTTAATGAACATTTGGATACGCACTACACAGCTAAAACTGATACAGGACTGTGTTTGCGCTATGAACCGGGAATTTTTACGCGCGTTCCAAATCGTTATTATACTTTCCGCTATGGTGGCATAGACTTTTTTGCCCTTGACTCAGACACCTTTAACATGCCATCACCGATACCCTCAACTAAACAGGGAGAAGAAAAACGGCACCAGCTTTCCAAACAGCGTAGTGATATAGAAGCAGAAGAAATTCAAATCCTTGAGGATATTACCAAGCTAAATCCTGAAAAAAGCGAAGATGCACAACAGTTAGATGAACTCAACGCTAAATTAAATCAAATTGATGAAGTCAAAATAGACATTGAAAAGCAACTAGCGTCTAATTATAAAACCAACCTGATTGATTGGGAACAACTTGATTGGCTCAAAAAACGTTTAATTGAATCTTGGCATAGCGACGAGGTACGGGGACGCATCATATATTTTCACCATCCACCTTATGTTACAGAAGCAACTAAATGGCATCAAGCGCAAACATTAGCTGTACGTCATCGCTTACGTGAAGTATTTGATGCGGTTGCACAAACATTAGGTTCACGAGACAGCGAACGTCCAATTGTTGACTTAATTTTAAACGGTCACGCTCACTGCTTTGAACATTTACGAACTACTAACACCGGATATGCAGACTCTAATATTAACTGTATCGTCTCTGGTGGAAGCGGTCATCGTCCGAGGCGCCAACGCAAAGAAGGCAATTCATTAATGGAAAAATTTATTACTCCTAATCGAATTGATAACCGTAAAGTTGCTGAGTCTTATTTATTTGCTGGTAAGAATGGACATGGTGAAACAAGGCGCCTGCCTTACTCGTTTGTACGAATTGATGTAAAAGCAGGAAATCCGCCTAGATTTACCGCGCGTCCTTTTGTTGCTGAGTGGTATCAGGATAAGTGGAGCAATTTTGGTTTAGAACCATTTGAGTTTTAATCCCCCTAGCCCCTTTGGTAAGGCTAACGTGTACACACATCTTCTAATGTTTCTTATATTACCCTTTGCGTTATGCAGCGTCCTTCGCGATTTATTTTTTTTAACGAACCGCTAAGAACGCTAAGGAAGAGAAGAAAAGCAAGTTTAAAAAACTTATGTGTACACAGTAGCCTTAGTCAGGAGGGAATCAGATTTGAGGCCCCGCTTCTTCAGGTGCTATCGTTCTGGAAATGCCGCACTAAATCTTTTACCCCAAGCAACTGAATTTAGAGCAAAAGTAATTAACGTGGTATATCCGTTTGTTTTGGTCTGGAAAACTCATTTACAAACCAATATCCAACCGTTATTAGAAGGTTATCACAGCGGTTTAGAAACTGGAGATTTAGAATTTGGCGCCTATTGTGCTTTTAATTACTGTAATCTATCTTATTGGTCGGGTAAAAATTTGGCGACTTTAGTATACGAGATGGATTTATATAATCAATCGATGCTACAAATAAAGCAGGAAAGCGCGCGTAACTTTCACCGTATTTTTTACCAGGCAGCATTAAATCTCAGTACAAATAATACAAATCCTATTACTTTTAAGGGTAAAGTATATAACGAGTTAGAAATGCTACCGATTCACTCTACTGTAGGTGATAATTACTCGATTGGGACATAATACCTACACAAGTTGGTATTATGTGTACTGTTTGGTGAAAATCAACAAGGAGTGGAGAATGCGATTTTAGCCGAACAGTATGCTTTTGCCATTGCTGGAACTTATTACTCAGCATTGATACCGTTTTATGCTTCTTTGTGCCAACTTGGAATATATTCAAAACAAACGGCGCCATCTCAGCAAATAATTTTAGACAAAGTTAAACAAAATCAGGATAAAATTAGGAACTGGGCGAACTACGCTCCAATGAATCATTTACATAAATGGTATCTAGTAGAAGCCGAACAACATCGGGTATTAAATAATAAAGTCGAGTCAATGGAGTATTATGATAAAGCTATTGCCCTTGCTCAAGAAAACGGATACATTAACGAAGAAGCACTTGCCAGTGAACTTGCGGCAAAATTTTACCTGAAATGGGGTAAAAAACTAATTGCACAAACTTATATAGTTAAGGCATACGAAGCATATCAACACTGGGGAGCAAAAGCGAAAGTAGCGCACTTAATTTTGCAACACCCTCAGTTACTAACTTCATTACAATCTAAAATTCCAATTAGAAAGTCAAAGGACGCATCTTCGACAATTTATTTACTACTAAAGCAGTTGGTAAAGGTACAGGAATAGGACTAGCAATCGTGCGGCAAATTATCATTGAGAAACACAGTGGCAATATTAAGGTCAATTCTACACCCGGAGAAGGCGCCGAATTTATTATTGAAATACCTGTTGATTAAACCCCAAATTGTGTATTAAATTGAAATTTATAATATTTTAAAATCTTGTGGAGCGGGCATCCCTGCCCGCCCGCAAATTTCATTTAATTATATATATTTCTTTACCACATAGACACAGAGGAGGGCACTGTTGATTGACTATTCAATAATTACACTGTCAATATATTTTTCAGCAACAGCATCTAATACAGAATAATTAAAAATAGTATTATCACTTATCTTCCAAACAATTACAAAATGAAACGCAGCTTTAATTAATAAATAAATCGATTTAGTTCCTCTACTAATATATGTACTGCGGTAGATGGATTATCTTTAGCTGGATTATGGAATTCATATTGCTTGAGAAGGTTTTCGGCATTTTTAATAGCAGTACTTTGCCTGCTTAATAATTCATCATATATTGTCTCGCTGTTTTTCTGATATTTATGTCCTAAAAGACTACCTAGTTTTTTTTGGTAATCACTGCGAGGAATTCCAGTATTTAAAAATTCAAAATGCAAAATATACCATAGTTCAAATGCTTCATTAGAATAAGCAACTCCAAAATTTAAGCTTTTAGCATTTTTTATTGCATTGTTAAAGTCTTGCTCAGTCCAAGAATCACGGTCAAAAACACACCATACTTGGTCATAGTCATCTTGACTTTTTAATTCTTCTGCACTTTGAACCAATCTACTCGGATTTTCTCCTAAACCTTGTACATCTATTACAACTTTAGGTACACGAAAACTTCTAAAATAATTAGGTTCTGTTTTCTCCCCTTCGCAAACTATCAAAAATCTCTGTTTAACATCTCTTATATCGACTTTTCGCTCTGAATACCCGCGAGAGCTTGATTTTTTCCTAGACATGAGAATCAACCACAGAGTTTAAATTTCCAATATATGGAATAGCGCCGTATCGACCTTTAATATAATCACTCTCAAATGACGCATCATTACGGACTTTATATTCAGCTAGTGAGTATAAATCTGTTGCACCATACTTATTTTTTTCTGTAAACCAAATTTGGTCTCTGCGAAATAGCTTGTTATTAAGTAAATTTGTATCGTGGGTCATGAAGATTAATTGAGCATTATTCGGGTTTGTTTGGTTAGAGTTAAATAAATTAACAATAGCGAAACTAATCAAAGGATGAAGTCTAGCATCAAGTTCATCAAAAACAAGAACTTTACCAACTTTAACCGTATCAACAAGAAGACCAGCTAAGGCAAAGAGTTTTTGTGTCCCTTCTGATTCCTGTTTTTCTATATCAAATTTTTCTGTAGAGATATAATTACCATCATTATCAAACTTTTTATGTACTGTATTTATTGACGTTTGACTTCTCTCTATTTTTATGATGCTTTCTCTTAAATCACTATTCATCTCGTTTAACAAAGAATCGGTGTTTAGCTGTATTTGGTCAATTTTTATATCGCTAATATCTAAATCAAGCTTTTTAATTAGTTGAATAATATCATCTCTATTTATATCTTCAATTATGCATCTAACTGTATATGTAACATGGGCTGTATCATCTAAGCCAGTAATAATATTTAATTTTTCTGTTAACCAGTATAAAATTTTTTCAGCTATCTTAATATTGAATTGTGCTGATACAGATAAAAAAAGAGCGTTATCTCTTGTATAACGTTGAATTCCATCAGCATTGTATGTTTTAGAACTACTAATTTTGTTTTCTTCGCGTTCAAAAAGCTTGGTTTCCCTTAACTTTGGAATATAGAACAACCATTCTGAGATAACTTTATCTTGAGTCGCTTCAAACCCATATCTATACTTTTGACCATCCATTAGAAAGACAATTTCAAAAAAAGATGGCTCCTTCTCAGTTTCTGTACTAAGTCTAAAACGCTCTACATTTATTTTTTCTGTACTTTGAGTTTCTTTGAATGAATTAATCATGAACCACTTCATGAAACTTAATGCTTTAGCTAAGTTACTTTTACCACTAGCATTAGCTCCGTATATTGCAGCGCTTTTTAATAATTTGAGGTCAGTGTCAACTGCAAAAACATTATTGTCGTCAAGGTTCTTGTCTTTTGCGACTATGTTAGCTGCCACCATGCTAAAGGTGACTTTTTCCTTGAATGACCTGTAGTTGCCGACACTAAACTCTATAAGCATTTGGATGCGGGTATACTTTATTCGTTAAATTTGTGAAAAAATCACAAATAATTGCTTTAAATATAACATAATTGTGAAATCAATCAGGCTATTCCCAATTGACATGCTTTTATAAATAAACGATACTAGTTCGTATCGTTATAGATACCTTTCTTGGCGCCAACTCCTTTTACTGCTGGATGCTTTAAAGGTGAGGTCTTGGCGTTTTGTTTGAGCAACTGCAAAGAAATGAAAATTGGACTTTTTACTCCCTCCGGTAGCGGACACCTTAACCCAGCTTTAGCGCTTGCTAGAGAATTGACTCGTCGCGGTCATGAAGTCAGGCTCTTCTGTCTTCCAGAAGCTCAACAAGCTGCTGAACTTTCAGGTTGCAAATTCGTTGCTCTTGACTCGGCTAGACTTCCCAGTGGCGCCTCTGCTGAAGCGCGACAGATTCTAGAGGGTAAATCTGGACCAGCAGCAGTTTTTTCCATCATTAAGCTACTGACTGATTTGACTGAGCAGTACTTGCGTGAGGTAGACCAAGTTTTAAGCGAACACATTGATTTGGATGGTCTTCTTATTGATGTAGTTAGCCCAGAATTATACTTAGTGGCTGAAAAGTATCGATTACCATATATTACTCTGTGTAGGCGGAAAACGGGACAAATTGGACAACCCGACTTTTCCTTACATTTTTGGTTCGCCTCTGTCCGGCTAATCATGGTATCACTTGTGTAACAAGTTACCAATAAAATACTGTTCTCATTAAACAGCGATTAGTCAATTAGTAAGCGAATTATCTCCCTTCTACACATAGGGACGAGACGCTTCGCGTGTAGCGAATGCTCGACTCACCCTTTTACAAGGACAAGATTTTTATTGTCATAACGCTGATAGAATTTCATACCTATGTTTCTAGCAGCATTTAATCCTGAATGGACAACGTTTAGTGAAGGAGTAATTGCGTATTTTCCGGGATGATACCCTTCTGACTCCATGCAGGATTCCCAGTTTTCGCGACTATGGAAAGCAAATTGCATCACTATTTCGCTATCTGTCCTAAAGACTTCTTCCCCAGTATAAGCATTGTATCTTGACGTATCTTTCGGGCTAACTCGTGTCGATAATATATTATATTTAGTCCGCGCAATATGGACAGATTTATGGAAAATTTTACTCTTTAACCAATACGCACGTTTCTGATTTGAACGCTTAGAAAATCTTCCTTTTTCAGGACGTAAGTTAACCAAGTATTCAAATACAATTACGTGGCAATGATGTTCATGGGCGAACTTGGCAATTTGTGATGCAATACGCCAACCAACACTTACTTCCCTACGAGTTATTTTTTCGTATATGGTACGTGCAAAACCTTTACTTATAACTTTGGTTTGGTTCATCTTTTTAGCTATCCGATTCAAATCCGACTTCCTGCGTCTGACGTGAGAATTATGTCCTTTTACGAAGTGTCTCGCTACTTCGATTACTTCCCCGTTTACGTCCGGTTCAAGTACGGATAGCACACAAATTGAATCACCGTCTAAATCAATATCTACTGCACAAATACGCTCGTTAGCTTGCGCTTTTACTCCTCCCGTTGCAACATGATATCTCTCAACCGTCCAGTTTATCCAACATGTACCATCTTGTTTAAATACAATTGTTGGACATCCTTTTATCCAGAAACTGTTACCATCGTTATCTTTTTCGTTATAATCATACGAGAAATAACTAAATTTTACCCATCCCCAGCCATTACCAACTCGAACTTTAAGCAACACATCGAAACCTGAATCATCCTTATACATACTGTATTTGTAATAGGTAGGAGAGTCTTTTACTTCAGTTGGTAAAGTTGGGGCTTTATGCGGTCTATGTTCTTTATTCTTTTTCTTTGCACGTGCCGCGCGCTTCGCTTGACTTACCTCCCATTTATTGTAATTACTAGACCAAGAGCGGTAATGCCCCACTGCCGTGGCAAGCACATCCCATCTCAAATCACGTGGCATATCCAAGGTAGTAAAAGGATATTTTGCATTTTCTCCAAGTGTTAATTCATCATAATATTTACGCATTTCATCACGGCTTAAATCTATCCCAAAAGGATGCTGATTTATGACCTGAATATAAAATGCTATTGATTCACGATACACACGCACTGTATCTTCGATAAATGCGCCTTGTCGTATTAGTTTGCTTCTTTGCGTCTTGGTTTCTATGCGCTTCCCTTTTACTTTGGCTAGTGCCACGTTTATCACCTCCTGTTTTGCAACATTTGTCTAATATATCCTATTTAGTCTATTTTATATAGTGTATCAATGTACTCTTTCTCTATTTTTTTTTCATATTTTCTCAAAAAGTAGAGCTTACTACTAAAACAATGCATTATCGACATAAAATCTTGCATCAACTCTTGATGGGGGCTGAGTTTTGAGTTATTTAATACTATAATTTCGCATTCGTGTAGTTTACATAACCACTCAAAGAAGTCAAATCCAAAACGAACCAATCGGTCGGGATATGCCACAACTATTAGGGAGACTTCATATTTAAGCACGCGCTCTATTAATTGAATAAATTTTTTTCTTTTAAAATTCATCCCTGAGCCGATTTCGCTTATGCATTCGTTACCTGGATACTTGGATTGTAGATAAACAAGTTGTGTATTTAAATCATCTTTCTGGCTTGATGTTGATACTCGTGCGTACAATACTGTCTTTTTTGTGCTTTGATTTAAACCGATATGCTTCTCTATAGAACTAACTTTATATCTTCTGTGGTTACTACCAGGCATTAAAATAAACTCGATCACGCCTTTATCTGCCAAGCGTGATAGAGTTTTGGGGTGGATGTTATATTTTTCGGATGCTTCCTTGGGCGACAAGTACATATCAACTATTTGTTCTGTCTGGTTTATACAGATATTGTCCGATATATACCGTTATTTTTCAATTAGTTAAAATGTCTACCTCTGTCCCTATTACAATCACAAGTGCTGTACCTCCAGCAATCTTCGGTTGGGAGCATCGAGCAGATTTATTTGGTCGGTTGCGTAACTGGGTTGGTTGGCAGATGCTTTCCCCAGTTTTGCGTCCAGCTTATCGCTTGGAAAACAAGTTCGCGACTGAGTGGAGTCTGCCTCGATCACCAAGACCGCTTGCCCAAAGAAGCTCGCACGCCTATCTAACGACCTGCCCGCCAGAATTTGATTTTCCTCGACCTGATGTAGCGCAATACACATACTGTGGACCATTCGTTGACCCAGATATACGGGTTAATATCCCATTTGATTGGACTAAAGTACCTCCCAACCAACCGCTTATCTACGTCTCCCTTGGCACTGAGTTTAATAACCAAATCAATGTTTACCGAGTTATTCTACAAGCAATACAAACGATGCAAGTAACACCAGTTGTATCCGTAGGCAAGAATATTGGAGACATAGAGATTAACCATCTCCAGCAACTGCATCCTACTGCCGTGGTTGTACGTTCGGCGCCTCAGCTAGAAATGCTCCAGCGTGCGGATGCCTTCATTACTCATGCTGGGATGAACTCGGTACTTGAGTCCTTAATATATGGTGTACCCACGGTAGCCATCCCAATAACTGCTGACCAACCAGGTATTGCTGCTCGCATTCGTCGCGCAGGAGTAGGAGAAGTGATTACACCCAAGCAACTCACAAAAGAACGTTTACTCCAGAAACTTACGCTAGTACTAAATACTCCCTTATATCGCTTGAATCTGAAAAAATTTCAGGATTGGATTAACGCTCACCCTGGTGTAGTTCTTGCCGCAGACAAAATCGAAACGTTCTTTCAACAAGAAAGATAATGTAAACCATTCCTAAAAATATTAATTAGGGCGCCAAGAATACTCACAACCAGAAATAAATAATGAGGTGTTAATAACAACAATATTAACGAGCCTGTCGAGCTAATTAATATTTGAATTGGAGGTGACATTTATTTGAGTAATCTAATACATATGTTGTTATTAATGCTGTGTAAGTAGCAAATTTGTAAATATACTACGGAGGTATATTTTTCAAAAATATCTATATCTAATGTTAGATTTAGAAACTAACGCGCGACTAAAATGAAGCCAATAAACAGTAAACTAAAGAACAAAGCGACAATGATAACGTATTCAATTCTGCGGCTAAATAATCCAACCGCCCCTAAAATCAGAAATACTAGTAAAATGATTCCAGCGTAAGAAGTATTTTCCCAACCTTTAGCAATAAGTGGGTCGTCAACAGAATTGCTACCAGCTTGTTCTGTTTGCAAAGCGTTACTGTCTGGTAATGGCGCCGAACCTATAAGTAATGATGTTTCTAAATGTGAAGACATAATTAATTTATGTTAATTTTTTATTATAAAAGCGAATGTGGTACTTAAGCAAATGCCTTTATCTCTTACACCAGATAAATAAGTTAATAACATCTAACCTAAGTAGCATCTAATTTAATTTAACTATATGTATCGTGTAAATATTTCTTTTTATACGAGTGCTGAAATGGCATGAAACGAGAGTCATCACGTGAACCATTAATTAACTTGCTATTACCGCTAGCACTAATCTTAGGACTAGTTCTGCTTCTAAGTTTGAATGTTACAGAAGGCACAGCAGAAAGAACATTAACAAGTCCTCTAGAGTCATGGCTAAAAATTATTGTCGGATATTTAGCGGGAGGAGCAGAAATTGCAGCAGCAGTTGTGATTGGCGGTGCAGTCGTTCAAGGTATCATTAGCTACATAAAAATGTTATTTTCTCGTTCGAGACAACATTTCGATGCTGCAGAACTAATTCGCTTGCAATTAGGACGAATGTTAGCTCTGGGATTGGAGTTTTCCGTTGCTAGCGATATTTTACGCACTGCTGTAGCACCTACTCGCCAAGATATTTTAAATTTAGGCGCCATCGTCTTGCTACGAACCTTACTAAATTATTTCCTAGAGCGCGAAATTCAACAAGGGGAGCAACGTCGTAGTTTAGAACCGGAGTTTGATAGGAGCGTGCGATGAGTGACGAGCGTGGTTCATTTCTCTTGCCTCTGTGTTCTCTGCGACGGGCGTGGTAAAAATAATAAACTGTACTGCACAAGCGAGACGCCTATGCTACACAAACTATGGCTATAAAATAAAATTAAGTATAAGTATTCGAGGATTTTGGCGCCGTAGTCAAACTATCGATACCACCAAGACGAATTTGTTCGTAAACACCTTGAGTTGGCGCCAGCCAAACTCTACCAGTACCTCGAAAAGTTTGCAATAGTCCTTCACCACTCGTTAAAGTGCCGAAAATACTCTTTGTTGATTTTTCAACGCTAAACTCGATTCTACCGCTTCGCATCAAAGCAAAGTTACCATCGACTCGAAGCGTTTCGTTTTCTAAATGAATACAATGTACTTCGTCGGCAGGTACTGGTAATTCAAAGACACATATTCCTGTACCACGAATGCGAGTTTGGAACAAACCTTCACCACCCAACAATGCTGAGGAAACATTCTTTTGCATGAAAGCACCGACATCAAGGGCGCCTTCACCACAGTAAAATAAACCTTTGTCAGCAATAATTTCTTCGTCATTAAGGTAGTAAACCATGAAATGACTAAACGACGGTTCGAGATATATAGCTCCATTACCACGGTAGCGAGGAATAAATACAGATTCGTTGGTAAGCAACTTATTGAGCATCGCTTTACCTAAAGACGCTACTCCACCTGCTTTATTTTCAACTTGAATGTTGCCGTGTAAATACTGTAAGGCACCTGCTTCGATTTGCGCTTCCCCACCTAAAAGAGTAATTTTAACTTGTTTGAGTTGCATTCCAGCTTGGTTAGCATAGAATATTGCTTGCGCTATTACCGGGTCGTTTATTCCCGATAATGTCTTGTAACCAAGAATCTCAACCTTAAACCTTTCCCCTGATACACAGTTAAGTACTTCCAACTTAGAAGTGCTTTTACCTTGAAAAGGTTCTATGAAACCTTTTTCCCCTGGATTTACCATAACAGTTTCCCCGGTTGCCACAAATACATTGTGCCATTTGTTTTGTAAAGACGTTACATGTAACGTCTCTACATTTAATTGATTTTATAGTACATACATATGGAGGTTAGCGGACTCGAACCGCTGACATCCTGCTTGCAAAGCAGGCGCTCTACCAACTGAGCTAAACCCCCAAAATTTGAATTTAACGAATGATAAAATTATATATGATAGTGTTCCATTAAGGGAAGAGGTTATAGGAAAAATGACTCTGGTAGTAGCTGCATTTTATAAATTTACTAAACTGCCAGATTTTGCTCAGATGCAAGACCCTTTACTGGCATTTTGTCAAGTTCAAAAAATCAAAGGTACTATTTTACTGGCGCCTGAAGGCATTAACGGTACTATTGCGGGTGAGCGTGTCTGTATTGACTCAGTATTATCTTACCTGCGTTCAGATTCTCGCCTAGCTGACTTGGAACACAAAGAATCTTTGACTTCAGAACCACCATTTGAAAGAATGAAGGTAAAGTTAAAGAAAGAAATCGTAACATTAGGTTTACCTGTTAACCCTACTTCCCAAGTCGGAACCTATGTTAGTGCTAAAGATTGGAATGCTGTTATATCTGACCCCGATGTAGTTGTTATTGATACCCGTAACGATTATGAAGTCAAAATCGGCTCATTTAAAGGCGCCATTAACCCAGAGACAGCTTCATTTCGAGAGTTTCCCGACTATGTGCGTCATCACCTTGACCCCAAAAAACATAAGAAAGTGGCAATGTTTTGTACAGGAGGTATTCGCTGCGAAAAAGCGTCTTCTTATATGCTGTCTCAAGGATTTGAGCAAGTGTACCACCTTGAAGGCGGTATTCTAAAATATTTAGAAGAGGTACCACAGCAAGAAAGTCTTTGGTCAGGAGAATGTTTTGTATTTGACGAACGCATCGCAGTCCAACACGGGTTAGAACAAGGAACCCATGACATGTGTGTAGGATGTGGACATCCCATCAACGACCAAGACAAACTTTCTCCCCACTACGAAGAAGGTATTTGTTGCCATCATTGTTATGACACTTTAACTCCCGAAAAACGCGCCGGTTTGGAAGAAAAAAGGCGCCAGGGTCATTAACATCTTCCGGTTGGGTGGAGGCCCAACAACAGTATTCGTGCTGATCACAATTTTACCGGTGCGTGGCGCCACGAGTTTTATCATTAAGTTCAAGTATTTTCAAAGGCGCCACACACCCTACGTGCCAACATCAATCCATCACCGATAGGCACTAAACTTATATTAACCCGTGCGTCTTGATATAACTTTGCATTCAACGCGCGGATTTTCTTCGTTCTATTATCCTGCACTTCTTCTTGGGCAACTCGTCCAAACCACAATACATTATCAATAGCAATTAAACCACCTGGACGTATAAGTTGCAGACAGCGTTCATAATAATCATCATAAGCACTTTTATCTGCATCAATAAAAGCAAAATCAAACGTTTCTGCTTCTGTTTGTATTAACTTATCAAGCGTATCAACTGCTGGAGCAATATGTAAATCTATCTTATGTGATACTCCTGCTTTTTCCCAGTAACGCCGCGCGATTTGTGTATACTCCTCACTAATGTCACAAGCTACTATCTTGCCATCGTCAGGCAAAGCTAGTGCAACTACTAACGCACTATATCCAGTAAAAACACCGACTTCTAAAGTTTTTTTTGCTCCAATTAACTGCACAAGCAAACTTATAAATTGCCCCTGCTCAGGAGCAATTTGCATTATTGCCATTGGGTGCTGTGCTGTTTCGTGTCGCAGTTGCGTCAATATTTCTGGTTCTCGTACCGATACAGATAATAAGTAATCACGAAGGTTTTTTTCAAGTCCAAGCGTTTGTTTTGTCATCTTAATAAACCTGTCAATATATTTATCAGTAAATATAACTAATGTTATCACATCAAATGTTTAAATAAAAACAATATTACTTCACCAAGAATACAAACCTACTTCATGCTTTCGACTCTTCAAAGAATTATCATTGTATATGTAAAATATTTTATCGTAGAATAATCAGGGAAAAATAATGACTGTACATTTCTTAGATGCATTAAACTTGCTCAATTCTCCAGTATTCAAAAAGACTAGTCCCCTAGTTAGAAAAGGCAACAATCGTAATTATAGTTATGAAATATGGAGTACACCCGGTACTTTTGGTTACTACTTGAAAGTTTACCCTAACAGTCAGGCGCCGCAAGTAGTAGGTAGTTTCAAAACTTCACAAGATGCATTCAATTATCTAAATAATAATTATAGATAAGTTCCCCGGATGCGCTTTTATTGTTGTGGAATTTTAATTATAAATTCTGCTCCAGTAAAAGGCGCCGCGATAACATCTAATTTTCCACAATGTTGTTCGGTAATAATTTTGTACGTGATAGAGAGTCTTTTTTTGCTCCCTTTGATGTCATCGTATCCGTACACCTAGTTTTTCATCCGAGTGCAAGGGTTTAGCTACTTTTTGTAAGGGAGATTCTTGAATTTTATCTACAGATATATCGATAAATACAATCATATCCGCGTAGGGACACAATTAAATTGCGTCTCTACAAATTTACAAAATTTAATAAAACAAAATAATAATCAATCATTACTATTTTAGTTGTAATAAGGTTGATATTTCGTGGTTGTACAGCTATGAAACGATTAATCATTGACTATTGTCAAGGTTTCCATAACTATATCAGTGATTATTTTTCTGATAATTGGTAAAATAAAATACAATTTATTGCTCCATTTTCTGCGTTTTAGGGAGAAGTACGATGAGCCGTCCGATTATACTTGGTATTGTTGGTGATAGTGCAGCAGGTAAGACGACTTTAACAAAAGGAATCGCTCAGGTACTAGGGCCGGAAAATGTAACGGTGATTTGCACCGATGACTACCACAGGTATGACCGCAAACAGCGTGCGGAAATAGGCATTACTGCGCTTCATCCAGATTGTAACTATTTAGATATTATGCAGCAGCAACTATCGCTACTGCGAATGGGACAATCAATATTAAAACCAATTTATAGCCATAAAACAGGTAGCTTTGAGGCGCCGGAGTATATAAAACCAGGGAAATTTGTAATTGTCGAAGGATTATTAGGGTATTCAACTCGTGCCGCGCGAGATTGTTACGACGTTAAAGTATATCTTGCACCCCCGGAAGGACTGCGTGCGAAGTGGAAAATCAAACGTGATACCCAAAAGCGGGGTTATAGCGAAGAACAAGTATTAGCAGAGCTAGAAAAGCGAGAACCTGATTCTGAACAGTACATTCGTCCACAGCGTCAATGGTCGGATATTGTAGTTAGTTTTTACCCACCAAACGATGATATTGACCAAGCAAACGGACATTTGAATGTACGTTTAGTACTGCGTCCTACAATACCTCATCCTGATTTTAGCCAAGTACTGGCTTCAGTTCATGGCAATCTTAATACCGCGATTCGATTAGAGTTAGACCGAGATATGGGAAAACCTGTAGATGTCTTGGAAGTTGACGGTCACGCAACCTTAGAACAAGTTAATATACTTGAACAGATGATTTGTTCAGATATGCCACATTTAAAAAGTGTGTGCGACCGCGAATCAAATCCCGAACTAGGTAAAATTTCCGGCACTACTGGCGAAACAATTCAAAGTTATCCATTAGCTTTAACTCAGTTACTAGTCACCTATCACATGCTCAAAGCAACACAAATGCATCCATAAAAGTTAGGAGTTAGTCGGGGCGGGTTCACCTAAATTTTCCATTATTAAGCAGGATATAGGTAAACCCGCCCGTAGAGGAGTTAGTTCACCTAAATTTTCCATTATTAAGCAGGATATAGGTAAACCCGCCCGTAGAGGAGTTAGTTCACCTAAATTTTCCATTATTAAGCAGGATATAGGTAAACCCGCCCGTAGAGGAGTTAGGAATTAATGAACATTTAAACCATAATCTTGTGAGATGTAGTCTTATGGGATGGGCATAGTCTTGTGGGATGGGCATAGTCTTGTGGGATGGGCATCCTGCCTGTCCCATTGTCATAAATATTTACATTTTTGTATATATAACTTAATGAAGCGTACATTTAAACTAATTGAAGATTCTATCAAATTAAGATTTTTTGAAATAAAAAGGCGATAAATATACATAGGTACATTTGTCTTTTAACAAGCTTCTACCTTTTATATATGGCTTATAGTCTCCGAGTTCTTGACATGGCAGAATGCGAGCGTCCGAGAGAGCGTTTGCTAGCACACGGTTCAAAATTACTATCGACAGCAGAGTTAATTGCAATTCTACTAGCTACAGGTCAAGGCGCCGGAAAGTTATCTGCAGTAGGTTTAGGACAACACATACTAGCTGAGTTGGCAAAGTACGAACGTGATCCGTTGGCAGCTTTGCGTGAAGTCAATCCAAATGAATTGATGAATATAAAAGGAATAGGGCCTGCGAAAGCAACAACTATTCTAGCTGCTGTTGAATTAGGTAAACGTGCGTTTCAAGCAAGTCCAGATGAACGGATTCCAGTTGAAAGTCCAGCAGACGCAGCAGCAGTACTGAGTCATGAATTAATGTGGTATCCGCAAGAAAGATTTGCAGTTATCTTATTAGACGTGAAAAATAAAATGTTGGGAAAGCAAGTTATAACTATTGGTTCAGCAACAGAAACTCTTGCACCACCAAGGGAAATCTTCCGCGAAGTCATACGTCAAGGCGCCACTCGGTTAATAGTGGCGCATAACCATCCTTCTGGTTGCGTCGAACCTAGTACTGAAGACATTGATTTAACTCGTCAATTATTAAAAGGCGCCTTGCTTTTGAACATTCCACTGCTTGACCATGTAATTTTGGGTAACGGTAATTTTCAGAGCTTACGTGAAATCACAACTTTATGGGATGAATACCCACAAGGTGATATTTGATTTTTAAATACCAGAATCCCAACTTCTCTTAGAAGTCGGGATTCTGAACTCACGTTAAATTATTGAGCTTGCCCATCAAGGCTAACTTTAACTACTTTATTTTTCTCTTGCTGTGTTTTAGGCAGTGTCAGGTTTAAAATACCATCTTTGTATTCTGCCTTCACCTCAGTATTTTGAATTCGAGTATGTAAAGGAATCATACGTTGAAACTTACCGTAGTAAAACTCGGTTCTGGTAGCACCATTTTCATCGGTCTTACTTTCTTGCTTGCGCTCACCGCTAATGTATACCGAGTTTTCTGTGACTTGAATGTCTAAGTCTTTGGCTTCCATTCCGGGTAGCTCAAGCTTAAGTTGTAAAGCTTCTGCGGTTTCACTCATTTCGATAGCAGGAGCTTTAAACTGTTCACGCTCAAATAATGCAGAGGGGGTAATTGCTTCATCAAATAATCGATTCATTTGACGTTGCAATGTGTTCATTTCTTGCCAAGGATTCCAACGGGTGAGACTCATATTATTGCCTCCTATTGAAATTTTGCTACTTCTTAGTTTTGGTTTATTTTGGTGTGTTCGGCGTTTCACTTACCGCTCACACTTTTATATTATTTATTTCAAAAGTATGTAAAATACGGTTTGTTACACCTCATTAATTCATAAATACCGAACTAGAATCGTGGTAAGTACATTAAAAAGGGACAATGACTTCAAGCGCAAAACAATATGCTCCTGCAACGCAGCGGAACCGGGAAGCAATTCTAGAGGTACTTCTACAAGTACTACCGCCAAGTGGGACAATTTTAGAGGTCGCTTCTGGTACAGGTGAACATGCAGTATTCGTGGCACCGCGTTTGCCCAAACACAAGTGGTTGCCTTCTGACCCTAACCCAATAGCGCGCGCTTCAATTGCAGCATGGTCAAATGAAGTAGAAAGTAATAATCTTTACGAACCTCTCGATATTGATGCTTCTTCACCAACTTGGAGCGTAGAAACATACATAGCAAACTTTTCACCAATAACAACCATCGTCAATATAAATATGATTCATATTTCGCCGTGGGCTGCATGTCTAGGTTTGATGGCAGGTGCAGGTAGAATACTACCACCAGGCGGTATATTATATATGTATGGCCCCTACAAACAAAACGGTAAACATACGGCGCCAAGTAACGAAGCGTTTGATGAATCCTTAAAAATGCAAAATCCAGAATGGGGTGTGCGCGACTTAGAGGAAGTAATAACTGCTGCCACCGCACAAAACCTTTCCTTCCTAAAAACCTTTCAAATGCCAGCCAACAATCTCTCCGTAATATTCCAACATCTCTAAATTAAACCCCCACAAGGTAAACCATCTTGTGAAACAGGCATCCTTGCCTGTTCCATGTCCTAACCATCTGCGCTAAATTAATAAAGGTGACATCAAGGAGGTTTTTATGGCGATTTTACAAAAAGAAGACGGTAGCAAGCTTACTGATTTACAATCCATAGTACAAGAACTGGCGCCTCTTGGAATAACGCTTAATTATTGGTCAATTGGAGATAACCCACAGTTACACCAATTATTAGCTCAAGACAGCCTTAATGATACAGAAAAAGAAACCGTACTAAGTCATTTAGACCACTACTTTAAAGAACTCTCAGAACGCGCGGGTTATACATCGCGCGATTTAATCGTTTTGCATCCAGAGGTACCAAACCTCGACACAATGCTATCAAAATTTGATAAAGTTCATACCCACGCTGATGATGAAGTACGTTATATAGTCGCGGGTGAAGGAATTTTTGGATTTGTGCGTCCAGATGGTAGTCAAGTCGAACTAACAGTGCAACCGCAAGAATATATTAACGTTCCAGCAGGTACACAACACTGGTTTATTTTGACACCTGCACAACGTGTTAAAGCCGTGCGTTATTTCTGCGGCACGACTGGATGGGTTCCAGAATATACAGATATTAAGATTCGTGTCGGTCGTGAAGTAGTAAGTGTTTAATACCTTTAATTCTTATTCCCCCGCTCCTGTGCGGGGGGTTATGGGGGATTTACTTAATTAAAACAACACAAACAATACCGCCTATTGTTAACATACTACCCAACACAAGCGACCAAAAGCGATGGTAGCTGTTAACAACAGTGCCACTTTCACTTTTAAGTTGTATCAAATCCATGTATGAAGCGGCGCCTCGACGGAACCAACCAGTTGCACCAACTTCACGACCAATAAGACTAGATACGCGCTTCATCCCGAACAAGAAATTACCAATTGGACCGAAACGCGAGCAATAATGTAAATACAGTAACCCGCTGCGGTCTTGTAGCATCATATCCGAGCCAAACTTATATCCAGAGTCACCACGTCCAATTAATTCACCTTGAAGTTTAGCTGGTTTACCACGTAATGGACTCGCGTAAGGGTCGGACATTAAAGTTAAAACATCGGTTGGTTGAGCTTGGCTAAAGTCTGGGTACATAATAAGTGCTTTGATAAGTATTCCTATACCCAACCCAATTAAAGGTAAGCCAAACACAAAACCAATATGACCACTGGTGCCGGCAGCTAAAAATATACCCGCGATGATACCAACAACAAAACCAATAGTTTCGGCGCCGTAAAGTAAAACGTCTAAAACAAAGCTACCATATAGTTTACTCTTGCTTAGATTTTTACCTTCAGCAACAATACGTCCCATGTCGAATTCAATATCCAAACCTAATTGTTCAGCATAGGTACTTAAGGCACGAACTCGTTTCCCTGTCAATGGGTGAGTCGAATTTAATTCCATCCAGGTGCCCCAAGGGTTAAACATATCCCACAGGAAAACGCGCCCAACTTTTTGCTTATCGGAAGCAACACGATACGCTGTTCCTGTTGAACTTGCAGCTTTCGCATCATAAATACCTAGCGCGCGGGTACCTTCAATTAAGCGACTCGGTTCTTTACTGCGTGAACCTTCTTCAACAATGCCATAAGCAATTTTTACTAAAGCGCGCGAAAGTCCGTTCGGATTCCCTGTACTTTCTGCGGCAAAGTGGTCAGCGAAATATTCTCTTGTTCGCGATAGATACAGCACCATATATGTGCCGACTATATAAAACACGTAAGCGGTGATAGCTGCGGTTTGCAACGCATCTTTGATTTTGTTATCGCCACCACCACGTCCAAATTGTCTAAACGTAATGTAAATTAAGTAGCACATTTGCACCAAAGTAGATGCAACAGTCATCACAGCAAAGTCCCAGTGGACAATGTGTCCTAATTCGTGAGCGTAAACAGTAGCAATTTCGTCATCATCTAAGTATTTAAACAGTCCTTCACTAACAACTAAACGCGCGCTGTTAGGTAATGAACCGTAAGTAAATGCCGTAGGATTATTATCACTAATGATTCCCAAACGCGGCATTTTGAGATTTTTCTGCTGACAAACTCGACGCAGTACGCGCGCTGTCTCTGGACTACGAATTTCAATATCAGAGAAATCAACCCAGCGTGTCTGATAAAGCCATGATTGAGTTAAATCCATTAAAAAGGGCGCCAGGAAGAAAGTTAAAGTATTAAATATCAGGGTAATTGCAATAGCAAATATTAACCCTTGACTAGGATTATCACTACCCAAAATTAAAACTACCGCTAACCCCAATACAAAAACCATCCCAAACAACAGCGTGATAGTGACTCCGCTAGCAAGTGCCAAGCTACCACCCACACCACCCATTGCTAGTTTGACACCAGCAGTTGCTGCACGTCCTGCTGTATGGGTACCAGTCTGTTGTGTTTGTGCTTGTGATATTAAACTTTGGTAAGTTTGCTGTGCCCATTCCGAAACCTGTGAATTCTGGCTATGCATCAATTGCTGACACAGCATCATCGCTTGTTCAAACTGACCCGCGCGTTGATAAGCTTTTATTAAACCCATCTGCGCTTTCGCATAGTCTGAGGTTCCAGAACTTTCACTGCGACAAAAATCTTCCAACAGTTCAATAGCTTCTTGATAGTTTCCGTTTTTTAGGGCATCTAACCCAGATTGCAATGACATATTTCTTCCTCAAGTAGGAGGCGCCTATAATTCATGGATAATCATAGATTCAACAAAAGTCACTACTATTTCGGCAAACTTCACAAAAAGTATAAAAAATAATTTTAATTAAGTATTTACCCTTATATATATACTGCCAGCAAATCTCAAAAAAATAAATTAATCATCTTGTGGGATGGGATTAATAATCTTGTGGGATGGGCATCCTTGCCCGTCCCTTAATAAAAAATAATTAAATATAAATTTAATCTTATACTTCAGAAGGCATAATATCTTCGAGTTTAAGTTGAAGTTTGTACTTGTTTTAACGCGCTTATCAGCACTAAGTCAAAAATTATATCCGCGTAGAGACGCGATTAAATCGCGTCTTTACAACGCAAATTTTTTATACATTTTGAGCAATGCTGGATAATCAACTTTGGCATTATGTCTTTTATCTAAAGGAAATTTTTTGCAAATCTTGATATTTTGAATATGCATGTTTTTTAAAGAATCTTTTACGAATACCCAGTCTATTTGATGGCTTGGTTTATTTAACTCTACTATTAAGGTTCGCTGACCTTGATGGAGAATTACTGCGCTATGACGAATGTCGGGATGATTTTGAAGAATTCCTTCTATTGCTAAAGGATAAACGGCGCCATGAATATCCTCAATACATCCTATGCAACGACCTAGCAACCATAAACGACCTTTGTTATCCATATATCCAGCATCACCTGTTCGGTGCCATGAAGTTTCTTCGACTGTAAATTTTGTTTCTTCATTACCATGACCGAAAAGATAACTGGATAAAACGTGGTTTCCACTAACGACTATTTCTCCAGGGGTTCCTATTGGTTGGCAAGCTTCATTAAATTGTGCATGGGTGTAGGGACTAATAGGTTTACCCCAACATTGAGTCAAAATTCTTAATTGAATACTGTCTACTGGTTTTCCTACAAGCAACCCTCCTCCTGTTAATGTGGTTGCTATGTCTTCCGCTTGGGTTTGATAATGATTGTAAGCAATGGGTTCTGCTTCTGTGGAACCATATACTGTAGTGATTTGACTATTGGGAGCAATTTGCTGTAATTTTACCAATGAGTTTGGCATTACTGGGGCGCCACCAATAAAGATTTTCTCTAAGCTGGGTAAAGTTAAGTTATGAGGAAGGCAATATTCTATTAATCTCGACAGGAAACCTGGTGATGATACTGTTCGTGTGGGTTGATGAGTAAGAATTTGGGCTATTACTGGAGCAGGATTAATTGCTCCTGGTTTTCGCAAATTGGCATTTGGAATTAAGCTAGTTAAACCAGATGCTAAATTGGCAAGAACAAAAATTGGTAAGGTTGCTAAATCTAGTTGTTGTGGTTGAAGTTGTAAGGTATTAGCTAAAGCTTGGTGTTGAGCTAGTAAAAAGTCGTGAGTACGTAAGGCTGCTTTTGGTTTACCTGTACTACCACTAGTAAATGTTAGTAGGGCTGGGCTATCTAAAGTAGTTGTGTATATATTACAAGAAATATCATACGGCGCCTGTTGAGCAGAATTCCAAGATATGGCGCCTGGTATAGGGCAACCAACGGCAAATTTTAAAGGTATACGTTGTAAAGCTTGTGATTGTAAGCGTAGGAAATGGGCTTTAGAACTAGCAATGAGTGCTTTAGGAGGGTATAAAGAACAGCAATTATTTATGTGGTCTTTACCTACACCAGGGTCAAGGAACATTGCAACTAATCCTAAACGGAAAAGAGCAGCAAGAATTATATAAAGTTCTGCTGACATAGGATGAAAAACTAGTACTGCATCCCCTGGTTGTAAACCTTTTTGCTGTAATAAAGCTGCCATAACAGCAGATGATTTTTCTAGTTCAGCAAAGGTTGTAGTTCGACTACGTTTTTTATAGGTGTCAATTATTGCTGGTACTTCAGCATGAGTGGTAGCAAATTGCTGTAATATGGTAATGATATTCATTAATAAATTTAGATTTTTTTGCTAAAGAGTGTATATCGACGTATTGTGGTTGCATAGCGATTGCTTAAATTACGGGAAGGGTTTGCATCGTGCATTAAAGCGTGAATAGCTTGTGAATATCCAAGTTTATGAGCTATTTGCTGACTTTTGGCTACTAGTAAATTGCCTAATCCCGCGTATATACGTTTTGGTAAAATGGCTACGGTTTTTATAATGATGGTATTGATAGGTTCTCCTCTTTGTTTTTGCGACCAATCAGGTATAGCAAATAGAAACCCTACAGGATTTTGGTTATGTTCTGCAATTAATACCAATTCTGGTTGTATGTAGGGTAGCAATGATTGATACTGGGTAATAAATTGAGCTTCATTAATTGGTGTGTACAGAAAATTATTCCGAAAGCTTTGAATCGCTACATTATATATATGATGTAGTTCTTGCTGTTGGTTTTGTAAATCTAACGTGCGGATGTGAATGTTTGCCTGTTTGCATCGCTGCTCTACGAATTGCAAACGATAATCTACTTGCGTTAAATCAGTATTTAAACTGGAACTATAATTAGCCAGTGGTGTAAAATCATGCTCAATAAAGTGTTGGTGCCAATTATCTGGGTTATCGGGTTCTAAGAAAAACGTTGGATGTGTACCTCGTTCTGTTAACAATCGATAACGCTGCCAAGTATTGCCGTCAATTGGTGCAACTGCTAAATTACAACCAAGGGACGCAAGTTGCTTACAAGCATGTGCTAAAACAGTTGTGGCATTTTTATCCAGCACTTGGTAGTGTCCGATAAAACCAAGTTTACATCCATTGAGTGATGGTGTTTGTTTCCACCACAAAGAGTATTGCCCCACTACCTGAGTATCGCTTTGGAGGCGCCAGTGGGCATCAGCATCTGTAATATCTTTTGTTTGTACAAAGTTGGGGAGGGTTAATTGTTGCATTTCAGATAATTTCTTCTAAGATAAAGGCACTGTAAAAAAAAGCTTTATCTTGTTGATACAGCCTAGTTGCTTCTGAAGTAAGAGAATATAATAAATTCTTCATGTCTTCTGGACGAGAACGTTTTGCTAGTAAGTTCCAATAAGCTAACCGCGCGCTACTTTTACCTACACGTACTAGCTTTTTAAGCAAATTCTCGTAATTCTGATTAGACATATACTCAAAAATATTACTTAAGTTATATTTATTAATAAAGTCATAATCTAGATAGCTTAACAAATCTTCAATTGCTGTGCAGTGCCACTCCAAACGGTCAAGGTTTGCGCGAATTATCTCAAAGTTTTCAGGACGCAAAGCGTAGGGTAATGCAGTTAGATGTTGTCCTGTCGCAATCCATTGTAGGTAAGGGTTATCAGAAGGGTTTATTGTGGTCATTGCGTAGGCAGTACGCTGTAATAAATGCTCTGCTACATCCTTTTGAGCGTAATCAAAAAAACTTGGGTGGCGCCCTAAACGACCTAATATAAACTGAGAAAAGAAGATTTTAAAAAATAATTGCCAACGATGATTATTCCAGTGTTGTTGGTAAAATATGTGACGTTCTGTTTCTGTTTTATCTGTAATAGCTTCGGTAATAATATCCTGATTGTGAATTAGAGGTAATATTGAGCGAAATAAACTTAAATAGCGCTCGAATTTACCTGCTGTGCCAATTCCTAGCGCTATTGCCGTGCTACGTTTATCCCAAAATTGACGAGTCACTGTGGATAGTTGAGAGCGACAGCGATGATATAAACTAATTCTATGGGCGCCGTCTCCAGGCAATGACCCAATTAATACCAATAATTCGGGATGACTAAGTTCTCGGTAAGCTGCAACTCGTAACTCCAAACAAGCAATTTGTGCAGGATTAATATCTACTGCGATTACTCTAGCTGGACTATGGCTTAACATCGCTAAAGTATTATCACCAGCAGAGGCAATAGATAAGCAAACGTCAGTCCTTTGAATGTCGAGCGCATCCAACAGTATATCCGCATCTTCCCAACATTGAGCATAGCGAATTTTTGAAAAATCTGCTTTGTTGCTTATTTCACTTGGCATTTAATTGGTATTTAAAAATTGAGTTAAAAATTAATCGGATTTTTATCATGTTCCTATGTAAGTATTATTCAATTTAATACATTTATGGTGTAAAGGTGTTACGTAAGACAAAGTTATTTATCATACATTATGTTAAATTATTAGCTGCAATCGCATTGATAGCGGCAGGAGCGATACATACTTTTCCTGTTCTGTGGCTAGCTTGGGATGAGCAAATGAGAAGGACTCCTGAATTACATGGGGTGATAGGGGCTATTGCTTTTACGTTAGGTATTGCTAATTTGGCTATATTGATGTTTGAATCTCTATTTTTACCACAGAGGGAAGAGGGATTAACCACAAAGGCACAAAGGACACGAAGGAAGAATTAAGAGAGGCGACACAGGCTTTTGACGCCTGTGCCACAAGCAAGCCATTAAGCAATTTTGGTGATTATTCCTGTACTGCCATTCATTTCTACTTTGTCGCCATCTTTTAACCATTGGGTAACATTAGGAACGGAAGTAATTGCTGGAATTCCTAACTCTCGTGAAACAATTGCTGCATGAGACAATAAACTACCGCATTCTACTAGCAATCCAGCGGCGAAAGGAAAAAGTAATATCCATCCTGGGTCTGTACGTTCGGCAACGAGAATTGTGTCTTTTGGGAATAAAGTTTGATTTTCACCACTTAAAACTTGTTTGGGGTCTTTGATTACTCGCACGCAACCTCTGACTATACCTCCAGAACAGCCAATACCCTGTTTTTGCGATGTTAATTCTGACTGTGTTATTTTTGCGGGTTGTACAAAGGAGTTGCCTTGATAAATAATGCCACGAGTTTCAAATCGCGAGTCTGGAGGCGCCATTTCTCGATATTTGGCAAATTCGGCTTGACGCACACCCACCAATCCTTTTAAATCTGTGCAGGTAGTTGTACCTTCAATAAATCCTAGTATCTCGTTTACTTCTAGATAAAAAATGTCTTGTGGTGATGCTAATAAATCGAGAGCGTAAAAACGGCGCCCTAATTCTAGAAATACTTGTCTTGCTCTACCAAAAACACGGGTACGTTCAAACCGCAAATTTTCACGCTCTCGTACCCGGATGCGGGCGTTTTTTAATACCCAGTTAAATATTAACTTTCGCAAGGGATAATTTTTTAATATCTCATCTTTCCTTTCTTCTGCTTGTTGACGATTATTGGGTGTTTTTTGCTCTACTTGTTCTAACTTTGCCAATTGTCCAATAGCTCGCAATAACGGTAGAGGTTGGTCGTGAAGCGTTGGACTCTCTAATTTCAACTCTTCTAAACAGCGGTCGCCAAATTTTTCTAAATATTCTTGATATTGCCCTTGAAATGGCAGTTGTTTGATTTCTTGGAGAATTTCATCTAAGGAACCCTCACACAGTAATTTGACGAAGAAAACATTTTCCCTCACCAAACTAGCCATTTTTTGCATTCGTTCTGCAGGTTCGGTGCTAATAATCTTACCTTCGCCACTAATTAAATCATTTTGCAAACTAGCTAGGTGTTCACCGCACCATTTCTCTGTTAGGCGCCGCAACACTCCATAAAAAATCATCGCAAAGAAATCATTGATGAGAGGAGCATCCCAACGGCTAAGTAATTGACCCTCAATTTTACGATAATATGCCGCCAACTCATCAGCGCGCCAATCAGCTAAATTTGGTTCTGATAAGTACAAAGCATTCTCTAATCGTGAGTAAAATTTCTGAATTCGTTTAGGTAATAGTAAATAATTCGTTACTAAACCAGCAAACGTTTTTAATAGGTGCCAGCTATCCTGTAACTTATCCTGCCAAGTTGCAGCTTGTAATTCACTAACAATATTTTCTGGTAAAGATTCTCGTACACCCATCATCTGCTCCATAAAGCCACGATTTAACTTAAATCCCGGCAACAGAGCCAATACTTTATACCAACTTAGTAAATTGTAGTAAACACGTCCTCTAATTAACCCAATCATCCGAGCAAACGTATCATGATGAAGAGAGATTATAGTTTGAGGAACTCCCATGAAGTAGCAAAACTGACGATATACTTCTTCATAAGCCTTACGCGCGAAGCTAAAAGTTAAAGGAGTAGTAACACCATTGTAACTTTCGGCAATATTGCTGTTATCCCACAAATTTAATAGTCCATCTGGGTCAGGAATTGGCGCCAAAGTTGTGATAGAACGAGATTGTAGTAGATATAGCTGTTTGTCTTCAATTGCCCATTCAATATCTTGGGGACGAGTAAAATGTTTACTCACCTGACGTACCAAAGCTGTAATTTCAGCAATTTGTTTATCTTCCAGCAGTTGCTCAGTAGCTTGATGCTGAATAATATTACCCTTTATATCTATATAATATGTGTCAGCATTACATTCTCCCGATACCAGAGAAACAGCATTACCAGAAACAGCATTAACCACTGCTACAGAACGTCTACCCGTTACAGGGTCAGCACTAAAAGCAACCCCAGAAACACTTGGGTTAATCATATGCTGAATTAAAACAGCAGGAGGAGAAGCTATTAAAGGTAAACCATGCTGACGACGATAAGCAAGAACCCGGTGACTAAAACCAGAACGCCAAACCTCCACAACCTTAGCAGGAACATCTTCAGGAGTGACATTCAAAAAACTATCCAACTGCCCAGCAAACGAATATTGCACACCATCTTCATCAATAGCAGAAGAACGCACCGCTACCAACTCACCATTCGGACAAAGTACTTTAACAGCTTGTTGAATTTCTTCTTGAACCGTTGGATGTAATTGAATACTAAAGAGTAATTGCTCAATTAAAACTTCATCTTGTGCTTTCCAACAACAATGCTGTTCAGGAGTAAAACAATCCGACCAAGCACTGATAGAAAGAGCAAAACCTTGAGGAATGAGAAAACCATTACGTTGTAAATCAAAAAGAGTTTTTGCTTTACCACCTATTAAGTAATCTGCCTGTGTAGATTTGGGATAAATAATATAATTCATAATTATATAGCATTATTTTTAAAAAATTGTATATCCTAAAATCCCCTCTTACCTCTCTTTTCTTCCTTTGTGCCCTTTGTGTCCTTTGTGGTTCATTACATAAATCTCTCCTCTCTGCGCTCTCTGTGCCTCTGTGGTAAAAAAATATATCCACTGCACAGGCGAGGACGCCTATGCCACAAGGCTTGGTAAAACACCCAAACTAAGATAAACAAACAAAGTCCAAAGCCCTGACATAATATCAATAAAATTCGCCCACTTACTTACAGGTTGGCGCCGAAAAACCCATGCAACTCCCACAGCACCAAGTAACAATATAACCACCACAAAACCAACTAAAGTAATTTCATTAATTTGAAACGCCGCAAACAAACTAGCAAACGCACCTAAACCAAGCGCAAACAGCCAAACCAGCACCGCATTTTTATACCCCCACAAACTACTATAAGTTTCCACCCCAAACTCCTCATCATTCGGCGCCCGAATTTTCCGACCAATTTCAATCACCATCCCATTAAAAAAGCTAGCCAACAAAAACCATAACCCATTAACTGGCGCCAATGAGCCAGTAACCAACCAATCACAAGCAGTACCATAAAAGTTAATCAGAGGCATAATTAGCATATGGCTCAACATATAAATCAAAGGATGAGCCTTCAACCACTTAGCCACAAAAAACTCTTGCCACATCAACCCGATATAAAGCCAAACTCCACCCAACACCAACACCAACCAAGGTGATAAATAAACACTCAACCCCAACTGAATTGTTGCACCCAAAACACTTACCCAACCCAATTCATCCAAACTGACTAATCCTCTAGGAACTGGGCGATAAGAACGGTAGCGAGCATCATCGGAAAAATCTTTAAATTCATCAGCTATTCGCAATTGTAGAAAGAAAATAAAAATACTAATAAACGCAACTAATAATGAAGATAAACTAGGTATATTATTATCACCACGCAACAAACAAGAATAACCTACTGCAGAACCACTAAAAACAGCGATTAATAGCCCGTTTTTAATTACAGGAAAACGTTCTTTTTGATAAATCCACCATCGATTTTGTTCTAGCAGCATTTATGAATTACCTTCCAACTTGGCTCTTACAACTAATTGAGCTTCTGCAATTTCCTCATCGTTCCAACCTTGCGCTCTTAGTCTGCTAATAATTTGAGTTTCGCTCCAACCTTGCTTAATACCTTTTTCGATATAATTAGCCAAAGAAATATTTTCAGGCGCCAGTGAAACATTTTGTTCTCTAAGTACATTATTACTTATTTCTGCAGAATCATATGGTACAAGAATTTGCCCAGATATACTTTCAACAATCTTTAGTACTACCCAACCAACAAACCAGCAAAGGGGAATCCAAACTACTAAGCTAATTCCTAGAGTGCAAAGAAGTGATAGCTGAACTATTTGCAATGCAGGTTGAACACCACCAGACATTAGTGCTAGAGAACCAAATGTAATTGGGATGCCTATTAAAATTTGTATAAATCGTCTCATTCACCCTGCCCCCTACAAATTATTATCTAAAATATTTTCCCAATAACGTATGAAAGCAATCATTAACGCCATATAAAAAGGAACAGCAAATGCAACTTCAATAGGTATCTTTAAAACAGGCATAAACACACCTGTATAAAAATGTTGAGCGCTGGCACTATATACCCTAAAACCATTTCTAATAAATGTTGCTTCAATCGGTATAGCTAAAGACGTAGTAATACTTAATGCGATTAAAAATCTGTAAATAATGGGTAAATGACTAAAAAATTTTCCTATCAAAACAGCAGTAATCCCAATTACCAAAACCCAAGTTCCGATAATAAAAAGGCTGATATCATGAAAAATATATGACCACTGAGGAAATTTTTGATTTGCTGCCATTGGTTCTACCATTACTTCAAACAAGAAGATACCGATAAAAGCAATCGTAATATCACGTACCCATTTTCTACGTTTGACAGGAACTAATGGTATATCATCAATTACAAAGCTCCAGTATTTATAAAAGCTAATAATTAAACCTGTAAATACAGGTGTATAGTAAAAAATCTCTATTGGTACTTTAAAAAGAGAAACCCCAGATAAAACTTTGTTAACTTCTGGCGAGTAACCACGCAGATTAATATTCACAGCCCATATTTCTAAAGGCACAATCAAAAATGTCAACACTCCCAAATAAACCATAAATCTCTGCGACTCTCTTATATTTGGAAGTAACTTATCAACTACTAAAACAGTAGTCAAAATCAGAGAAGTCCAACCAATTGTTAAAATCCAGCTAACATCATGATATAAATAAGCCCACTCACCCATTCTATGATTATTCCACATGGGCGCCGTAAACATCTCAAATAGCAACACCCCTACAGCCATAATACCAAACCTTTGCCAAATCTTATCTTTTATTTTTGGCAAAAATAACATGCTAGCTACAAACCCCAAACCAATAAATGACTCAAACAAAATTATTGGTAAAGTTGGGGTCTTATCAAAATTGCATGTTGCAAGTATTGGAATGAGAGAAAAATCTGAAATCATAAGTTTTACTTGCCACCAGAAACAACTTCTTTTTGTCTATATTGCGAATCTTTGATTTTGCACCCACCCCATTTAGCCTGACAAAATTCTGGTAGAGTGGTTAACCTATCCCATATTTTCCAAAGTGGTTCTTGCAGAATATTCCCAAATTTAGCATGATTAAAATCACAGGACATAATATCTCCGTAAGGAGAAGTGTAAAAGTAGCTAGTACCACAGGAACAACCAACACTTCGATAACTACTAAAATAGGCAAAGAAAACAACTCCCGGATAACTACTGTCTAAATTATATTTTTTAGCTGAATTAATCATGGACTCTACCCAGTCTTGGTTATCAACTAAATCTAAACGTTCCTGATATCTTCCACTAGGTAGCGCATCAAAAACGAGAACTTCATGGATTCCTATTTGTTTTCCCAACTCCACGATTCTATCTAGTTCTCCATCTTCATAAGATTCTGGAGTCATAGTAGTAGAAATTCCACAAGAAAACCCTAGCTGTTTGGCTTTGCGTATTCCTTGAATAGCTCTATCAAACAAACCTGACTTTTGACGAAACTTATCATGTTTATCTGCTGTAGCAGCATCAATACTTATATAAACACTATCTAACCCAGATTTTTTTAATTCTGTTGCCCTCTCAAATAAATTCCATCCATTAGTAAATAAGATAGTTGTAGCAAGGGTTTTATTGACAGAGCGAATAATTTCGGGTAAATCCTCTCGCATTAAAGGTTCACCACCTACAAAATTCATCACAGAAACGCCTAAATCTTGAGCATCTTGAATTAGTTTTTTCGATTGCTCAAGTGTTAAAACTTCTCTATTCGCTTCTTCGACTGCCGAAAAGAAGCTGCAATGCTCGCAAGTAGCATTACAAACATCATTCACGGCAAAACTCATCATATTTGGTAAATTCTTGTTTTGAATTGTCCTGTATAAAGCCCTAGAAATAAAATTGGCAGAAGGCTTACTGAACAAAGCGGGTGTTGATAAAGAAAAAACTGGATAACCTTCCCTAAAATGGATAATTTTATTGTGATTTAGGTAAATTTGATAAAGAATCGTTACGAAATCGGTACTGTAATTAAGTGCCCTAGTGGCAGTAAACCACTTCAACCGTAGATTAGTTAGAAAAGGGTTCATGGATATCTCCGAAAATTATGTATAGACGTGATTAATCACGTCTATACCGATGATTCCAGGTTACAAAATTAATAATTTTTAATCAGTGTAAGTCTAAAATTGATACTTTCTAATATCTTAAGGATATTTTTACTTTCTTTTTGTAAAATTTAATGAAACATTTTAATCCCCCCTAGTCCCCCGAAATCGCGGGGGGTTGGGGATCAAAAACTTGTGTGTACACGAATTTGAGCGGAAATTAAAATTGTAATTAACAAAATATAGTATTAATCTTACTGAGAGAAGCCCAAGTTTTATCACCAACGGCGCCATCTTCAGTTAACAGAGCGCGTTTTTGCAAAGCTTTAACAGCCGTTTCAGTAGCAGCACCAAAGTCACCGTCAATTATATCTTTGTAAAAACCATCAAGCGACATACGTTCTTGGATGAGGTTAACTAATTCACCTTGACTACCTTTTTTGAGAATAGGTAAACCAACAGGTGCCCCTTTGTACAAAGATTTCCAGGTAGCATTACCAACGATACCATCATGTATGAGAAACATTTGATTTTGGAAAAGTTTCACAGCAGCGGTTGTTTTTGCTCCAAATATACCATCGATAACTTCTTCGCTAGGAAATACACAGGCGCCTTGCTTATCTAGATGTACAAAGACATGATATTGAAATAATAATTTTTGCAATTCTTTAACAACCTCACCTTTGGCGCCTTGCTTGAGAACAGGTTTACCAAAAGGAGTTGTTACAGTATTAATTGTAATGGTCATAACTTTTACTATTAGTCTGGTGGTTCAATATATATTTATAATCAAATTTGATTTGATTGATTCCGCTTTCTAAACGCTTAGATTCCCAACTTTGATTAAAAAGTCAGGAATTTTATTTAGGGTAAACATTCTGCTTCTTTGATTTGACTTAATTCTACCCAAGTGGCATTACCTATAATTCCATCAACACCTGAACGATTACGTCGTTGTAAAGATTTAACTGCTTCTTCTGTAGCTATGCCAAAATCACCGTCAATAGTACCTTGATAATCACCGCTAATAATTAATCGTAGCTGAACACGCAATACAAGTTCACCTTTACTACCTCTTCTCAAGACTGGCAAACTAATAGGCGCCTTTCTAATCAGTGCTTGCCAAGTAATATTACTTACAACACCATCAACATTGAGAAAAACTTGCCGCTGAAACGCTTTGACCGTATCTTCTGTATCGTCACCAAAATCACCATCAATTAAAACTTCAGGAAGACCAAAAATACAAGCTAAAGCAAACGCACCATAATCATATAAAAGTTTTTGTAGTTCCCTAACGCTGGCGCCACGATCACCTTTTTTTAGTACAGGTCTTGAGGTAGCTACTAGAGGTAAGTTGCTTGCAGAAGTCATTTCTGTGATTCCTTATATATAGAATATATAGACAAAGTTTTTTGTTTACAGGTAGTTGCTACAGTAATTAGTCGTATTATTTCGGATGGTGCCAACCAATTAAATATTTGGTTGATTATTAACGCTACGATTGGTAAGTAGCAATTATCGCGATATGCATGTTATGACCGCTTTCCAAGTAGCTTCCACCTTAATTACAATTGCCCAGCAAACCCGTTCAGCAGCTTTGAAGTTGGCAGTGCTTTCGACTGAACAACGTAATCAAGCTATTGAGACTATTGCTTCTGCCTTAGAATCAGCGCGCGATGAAATAATCAAAGCAAATATTACAGACTGTGAAGCTGCTTCTTCTGATGGTATTGCGAAACCGCTTTATAAAAGGTTGCAATTGGATGAACATAAATTAAGAGATGCAATTACAGGGGTACGCGATGTCGGTAAGCTACCTGACCCTGTGGGACATGTCCAAATTCATCGCGAACTTGATACTGGATTAATTTTAAAGCGGGTAACTTGTCCGTTGGGAGTTTTAGGAATTATTTTTGAAGCGCGTCCTGAAGCTGCAATTCAAATCGTCTCACTAGCAATAAAATCAGGGAACGGTGTTATTCTTAAATGCGGTAAAGAAGCAGTACGTTCGTGCGAAGCTATAGTTAAAGCTATTAAACAAGGGTTAGCACAAACTGCTGTAAACCCTGATGCAGTGCAGCTACTAACAACGCGCGAAGAAACATTAGAACTACTCAAGTTAGATAAATATGTAGATTTAATTATTCCGCGCGGTTCTAATTCATTTGTACGATTCGTTCAAGAAAATACTCGCATTCCCGTACTTGGGCACGCAGATGGAATTTGTCATCTATATATAGATAAAGCAGCAGATATTGAAAAAGGAGTAAAAATAGCTGTAGACGCTAAAACTCAATATCCTGCTGCATGTAACGCTATCGAAACAATGCTGGTTCATGCTTCCGTGGCGCCAAGCTTTTTACCTAAAGTCGCAACTGCATTACAGAATATGGGTGTTGAGTTACGTGGAAACAACCTGACTCGTGAAATCTTACCTAATATAGCTTCACCTAGTGACTGGCAAACCGAATACAGCGATTTGATTTTAGCCATCAAAATTGTAGATAGCTTGGAAGAAGCAATTGAGCATATCAATAACTATGGTTCCAAGCACACAGATGCAATTATCACCGAAGACCCCAACGCTGCATCCACTTTCCTAGCTTTAGTAAATGCCGCAGGAGTATATCATAACTGTTCCACCCGCTTTGCCGATGGTTTCCGCTACGGATTCGGCGCCGAAGTTGGTATCAGCACACAGCAAATGCCACCACGCGGCCCTGTTGGTTTAGAAGGTTTAGTAACCTACAAATATCAAATGACTGGTAACGGACATATTGCTGCTGATTATACAGGCGCTTCAGCCAAACCCTTTACACACCGCAACTTGAAAAACATATAATCTCTTCAACGTATTCAAAGTACGGTGGGCAGTGCCCACCTTACAACGCTATACTAATTAGATACACATCTAATTAGTAATATATGAGTAACCAGCAATTTGACATGTCACTCGAACAAGTCGAGGATGAGATTTGGGCTTCCAAAGTCCTTAGTAACTATATATTGGTTGACAAAACAAGCGCATTACCACGTTTGAAAGATATTCCAGCAACTCGTAAAAAGCGCTTGGTAATTTTAAAATGGCTAGTAAGTCATTTTGAACAGGGTATAAAATATCCAGAAGCTAAGGTCAACGAAATTCTCAAGCAATTTCACCCTGATTGTGCTACGCTACGTCGTGAAATGATAGGTTATAACTTGATGCAAAGAGAATCCGGTGTTTATTGGCGCCAAGAACTTTCTAATAATTAAACAAAAATTAAATTCAAGTATTTTATGGATTTATTTTTTTTGTACCAATACAATCACTCTACTATCTGATTTAACGACTTGAATACCGTTCTTTAAAACTATCATAGGAATTTTCCAATACGAGTGACCGCAAATGACAAGTAATTTACTGTTTTTATTTATTTCTTCTAGCTCTAATCTTATAGATGTTTTACCAAGTAAGTTATGCTGTGGGTAGTCGGGACCTTCGTGTAATACTAAAATGTCCGGCGCCTGTTTTACTAGTTCTCTAATTTCGCGGATAAAGTCGTTCTCTCGGCGCCGAAATGGTTTACTTGGTCTTCCAATGATACCGGAGACTCCAGCAATATTAAGCTCACCGTTTTTTGCTATCTCACCATCAAGGTAGTAAATACCCTTGGTTTGTTTAAAAAGCTGAATATCTTCTTCCTTGGTGCCAAAACTGTCGTGGTTACCTGCTACACCTGCAACCCAGCGAAATTGGCGCCTGAAAGCGTGCCAAACTTCGCGCACATCTCCAACGACTCCGCTACGCTTATTGGTTTCAGCGTATAAATCGCCTGCTAGTATAACACCTGTGTTTTTGGGTGATGGTATTTTTTGCTGTTCTGCTAAGTTTTCTAACTCTTCGAGGATAAGATGACCTACAAGTTGTTGATTTTTTGGGTCTATTCCTTGTAAGTCGCTGGTTACAATAATCGCGTCCAAGTTATTGGGTAGAACATCTACCTCTCCTAATAATATAGGTATATGTTTCTCAACCAAGCTGACACCACCAGAGGCTATCGTCAAATAGCGCACCTCGTGAATTGGCTTGTCTGAGATTTCTAGGATGTACATTGGATATAATTTTTACTTATTAAATTACCGCATCCACTGATATAGCGACACCCGAAGGCGTTGGTGTAGGTAGTTGACCAATCTCTCCTCTCAGTAGTTCTACATGTCGATTTGCGAGAATACCCGCATCTACCATACTGTGGTACTTGTCTATAGTCCACTTTGCCAAAGTTATAGTCATAACGACATTACAAATGACGGTTATTATTTCACATGATAGTACAAACAACGCTCGCAGCAAGCCCAGGCACTCGTCACAAGCACTTCAGTGCTTAAATGAGCATTTTTCATAAATTTACTGTAAATATTCTTGGCATGGTAGGAAAAACCGGATAAACTGTATTTTAATTATTCAGTACATACGTTCGTGAGATAAAGCTTATATAAAGCTGCTGGGCAAACTTATTAGGTGTGCCACAATACTACTATGTACTACAAGTAATCACAAGGGCACCTCTGCCCAATTTCCCATTCCCGAAGGTGCAATACTTCCCCACGAGGAATTATATGGATAACACGCATCAAAATGGAGCATTCGATAGCCAGAACCAGCGGTATGCTGCTTTGGTTGAACAGTTAGATTTGATGATTCGCGCACGCTATCCACTGCTTTATTTAATTTGCGTCGAAGAAGAACCTGTTGAAGAAGTATTAATACAGGTGGCAAAGCGCGCGCAACCCCAAAGGCAGGTTTTATTCTGGGATATTGTCCGAGGTTGGAGTGACAATAATGCAGATAAGGGTTCGGTGATGGCAGCTTTAGGGCGAATTGGTAAAGCCGATGCTCAAACAGCTACAATGTTTGTGCTGCGTGATTTACATCCATTTATCAAAAATCCAACAACAGAGAAAAGTGCCCCAATAGTGCGGGAGTTACGAAATTTGACGCGGGAGTTAAAGCGCGCGCGTAAAACTATAGTTATTACTAGCCACACATTAGAAATTCCCGATGAGTTACAGCAAGAGTTGACGGTGGTTGATTTTCCACTGCCTAGTGTACCGGAGATAAATTATTTAATCGAGCAGTTAGTAGTACCGGAGAAGTTAAATATAGATGGGTTAGCGCGCGAACAGTTAGTTAAAGCTTGCCAAGGTTTGAGTCGAACTCGTATATCAAGGGTTTTGGCAAAAGCGCTAGCTGCGAAACAGCAAGTTAACGAAACAGATATTGATGGTGTATTAGAAGAGAAAAAGCAAGCAGTTCGCCAAACTGGTATTTTAGAGTTTTTTACTCCAAGTGAATCTTTAAAACGGGTTGGTGGGCTAGACCAACTTAAACAATGGGTACTAATGCGTCAAGATGCTTTTACCGACGAAGCGCGACGTTATGGTATTCCTAACCCGAAAGGGATGTTACTTGTAGGTATTCAAGGAACCGGAAAATCATTATCAGCCAAAACTATCGCGCATGAATGGCGCCTACCATTATTACGGCTTGATTCTGGGCGCCTATTTGGTGGTATCGTCGGTGAAAGCGAAAGTCGTGTACGCCAAATGATTCAACTTACCGAAGCAATGGCGCCGTGTGTATTATGGATAGACGAAATAGATAAAGCATTTGGTAATATTACGAGCGGTGTTGACGGTGACTCCGGAACATCACGGAGAGTGTTTGGTAGTTTAATTACCTGGATGCAAGAAAAAACTAGCCCAGTATTTATTGTAGCCACAGCCAACAATGTCCAAATATTACCTGCGGAGTTATTACGAAAAGGTCGGTTTGACGAAATATTCTTTTTAAACCTGCCCAACGAAGCTGAACGACAAGAAATATTTAAAGTTCACTTACAGCGCTTACGTCCGAGTCGCTTACGTGAATTCAACTTGCCAGCACTAGCAAAACAAACAAATAACTTTAGCGGCGCCGAAATAGAGCAAGCAATCATTGATGCCATGCACCAAGCATTTTCCACAAGAATTAACGGACATCGCCGCGACTTCAATACCGAGGATATACTACAAGCAATATCGCAAACAGTTCCCTTAGCAGCAATAGCGCGCGACCAAATAGAAGCACTCAAACAATGGGCAGCACAAGCAGGCGCCAGGGCAGCATCAAATGATATTCAATTAGTAGAGGAGTTAAAACAGTATTCAATACAACAAGGAATGGGACCATTAGAAGTAGATTAAACCATCCGAAAATACCGTAGGGGCGGGTTAACCAACAATCCAAAACCAAACAAACAATCTAACTAAACCCGCCCCATCAACCGCCCATAAAATAACCTAAAATCAATTATGTCACATTTTACAACCATCAAAGTTCAAATCAAAAACGGCGAAGTATTACACCAAGTATTGCAAGAACTAGGACACAAAGTCGAATGCAACACCAAAGTACGCGGGTACCACGGAGACACCACTCAAGCCGAATATGTAATTCGTCAAAACAACGGTTACGACCTAGGATTTCGCCGTAGTGGAGATAATTATGAAATCGTTGCAGACTTTTGGGGCGCCAAAATTGACCAGCATAAATTTGTAAACTCAATCACACAAAAGTATGCTCATAAAACCTTAATGGCAACAGTTCAAGAACAAGGCTTTAATATTGAAGAAGAAGAAGTTCTACAAGATGGAACTGTAAGAGTTGTTGTTGGTAGATGGGCGTAAATATTGGGTGCCTATCGTTATATTGAGATAAAGGTCATTTGTTTGCAATCCGCCTTGGATTCAAAATCCAAGGCTAATAGCAGAAGTCCATTTAAATGGACTGAATATAACAATAACCTTTATCATATCAAAAAACTCTTTCTTTGTTCTTTCTTTGTGCCCTAAAGAGCGGGAAATCCTCCGGATTATGTGCTTTTGTGGTTCGTTATTGAAACTAGTACAAAACGAAGCTAATAAACCAAGCAGTAATATTATGTCACACTTCACAAGCATTAAAACTCAAATTAAAAACCGTGACGCATTAGTTACAGCCTTATCAGATATCGGCTTTAAAAACATTGAACTTCACGAGACAGCACAACATCTATATGGCTATCAAGGTGACGTGCGCCAATATATAGGTAGTTCCAGTAATGACATAGGCTTCAAGCAACAAACAGACGGACAATATGAAGCAATAATCTCCGAATATGACCGACATAGATATAATGAACAATGGATGAACAAATTAATGCAGCGGTACGGTTATCATGCATTAAAAGCAACCGCACAAGAACAAGGATTTACAATAGAAGAAGATGAAGTTATGCAAGACGGTACAGTAAAAGTAGTCGTCACACGCTGGGCTTAAAAAAATTTGTAGGTTGAGTAGAGGAACGGAACCCAACATCAAATATACAAAGCGTTTTTTAGTTATACAATCGCGTTGGGAGCATTTAAATAAAAATTGCTATTCCTCTTCCTTAATTTATTCCAATCCCCAGACTTTTATTGTATTATCATGGCTTGCGCTAAAAAGATAATCTCCATTTGGGCTAATGGCTATAGAACTGACGTTACCTAAATGTCCTTCTAATGTATTTATAAGTTCTCCTGTTTGCCAATTCCAAATTTTAATTGTTTTATCATTACTAGCAGTAAAAAGGGTTTGTCCATCTGGACTAAGTGCTATTGAATTAACTCCACCTGAATGACCTGTTAAACTAGAGTTAAGCAGTTCTTGGCGGCAGTTCCAAATTCTTATAGTATTATCACTACTTGCGCTAAATAATATATTTCCATCTGGACTTAAACAAAGTGCAGTCACTGTGAAAGTATGAGCATTAGATAAAATTCTTATTGGTTTAGCAGTCTTTAAATCCCAGATTTTGATTGTATAGTCAGAATTACTGCTGAAAAGAGTTTTTCCATCTAAGCTTATAGCTAGAGCAGAAATTGAACGTAACCGTTCTGGCAAGCTATATTTGACCTTACCACTTCTAAAGTCATAAGCTACTATTTCACGTTTCTTACCATCATCTGTAAAAATAGTTTTCCCATCTTGGCTAATTACAAAAGAATGATATAACCCTGAATTTTGAACTATAATTCTTCGAGCATTCATTAGAGAACGAGTTTCAATAGATTCTCCACGATAAGCAATTACAATTTCTTGACCATCTGGGCTTAATTGTAAACAGGATACAGTAGGTGTATATTGCATAGGCTGAGATTTACAAATACATGTATATTCTCCTGCTTGCCAGTCCCAAGCATTAATATTATTATCCTCGCTACCACTATATAAAGTTAAACCATCTAAACTTAAACAAATGCTATAAATTTTAGATATATGTCCCTCAAGTGTCCGAATACAAGTAAAAAAATGATAGCGATAATTTTTTAATTCTTCTTTTACCTTTGCTTCTAATTTATTTTTAAGTAATTCGTAAGCAGCCCATTTAATTCTTGTTGATTTATGAATCAAAGATTGATTTATTATATCAAAGCCTTCTTCTCCATATTTAAATGCCTCGTGTAATGCTAATAGCTGTACCTCTTCCACAGGACTATTCAAACGGCTTTTAACACCTTCAATACCACCCAAAACAACACTATCAGTTGGAGGCGCCACTTGTCCACCAAGTACAGCATCAAATTCTCTAGGTTGCTCAGGATTATTTGACATAACTATTTTATTCCTTGCTAACACAAGTATTTCCAATTTGGTGATAAAAATATCCTCTATTGTATATAGATATGGAAGTTGGACGGTACTACTAAGTGCTTTGCGTTAAAAAATGATAATAATTCGCCTGTTGTTTACAATATACTAATCCGGGTTTTTACGCAAATCATTGTTTTTATTACAACCAAAAAATTGAAGAGATGTTCCTTTATTACTCTCACAAAAAGGATATTTAAGTAGTTAAAGAATATATCTGATCGTAGAATGCTTTTTACTGGGCGAATTGTAGGTTGGGTGGAGCGGCGTAACCCAACATATAGTAAAGACGCGATATATTCCCTTCGCGACACTCTGTGAACACGTCTCTACATATTTGTAACAAAATTGTGTTGACAATCGAGTGAAATTTGTTTAAATAGAATTACAGGCTCAAATAATTATCCAACTCAATACTCATGATTATCAGCTTAGTCACAACCACCATAACTACTCGAACTACCAGCCACGGAGGGTTGTGAAACGTTGCGCGTGCGTATATAAGCAATGATTCACCCCTCTAGGCGCCACCTCGGAGGGTTTTTTATTACCATTATTTCCCATTCACAATATGAAGAATTTCAAAGCCATTACAACTACTACCACTACCACCACTATCACACCTGGAGGGGTTGTGACGTAGTTGAATGCGTTCATTACCAAACCCCTTCAGGCGCAAACGCTCGGAGGGGTTTTTTAATTTCAACACTTTTTTGAACAAGGAGTAAACCAATGTACGATCATAGAGAACTAGCAAGAGCAATGGATTTGTTTCATTTTGAAGAACATAGTCCCGGTATGATTTTTTGGCATCCGATGGGATGGCACCTATATCGTGTAATTGAAGATTATATGCGTGGGGTGTACGAATCATATGGATTTTTAGAAGTGCGCTCACCTGTCGCATTGAGTCGCGCACTCTGGGAAAAATCAGGTCACTGGGAAAAATTCCACGAAGGCATTTTTGTAGTTGGTAGCTTAGAAAAAGATAAAGAAGACTTGAGCATAGATTATGCATTAAAGCCAATGTCATGTCCTGCACATATTGGTATCTATAAATCCCATCGTCACAGTTATTGCGAAATGCCTATCCGGTTAATGGAGTTTGGTATGGTTCACCGGAATGAACCTTCAGGAACACTATCTGGTTGTATGCGGTTACGTCAATTTGTCCAAGATGACGCTCATATCTTTTGCCAAGAAGCAGATATTCAAAACGAGATTCGTGACTTCTTGAACATGGTAGGTGAAGTCTACAAAGCGTTTGGATATGAGAAGTTTTCAATCAAGATTTCTCTACGACCAGAAAAACGTCTTGGTTCTGACGCTCTTTGGGATAAAGCAGAAGGCGCCCTCATAAATGCTTGTGAAGCGCTTGAATACGCATATGAATTATTACCAGGTGAAGGCGCCTTCTATGGACCAAAAATCGAAGTTAGCTTAGAAGACCATCTTGGACGCTCATGGCAGTGCGGTACAATTCAAGTAGATTTTAATTTGCCACAAATATTTGACCTTGCTTTTGTCAACAGTGAGGGAGCATTTGAACAACCTGTAATGCTGCATCAAGCAGTTCTAGGTTCAATCGAACGCTGGATAGGAATACTTTTAGAAAGTCATGGTGCTTTACCTTTATGGTTGGCGCCAGTTCAAATAGCAGTAGCAGCAATATCCGATAAATCTGCTCAATGGGCTTTATATGTTACATCTAAATTGAGGCGTAAGGGTGTTAGGGTGGAGTTAGCAAAGCGTGATGCGACAATTTCTAAAAAGATTCGTGAACTATTTGAACGTAAGATTCCTTTAATCGCTGTTGTTGGAGAACAAGAAGCAGCAAAAGGTACAGTTAATCTTCGGCGCCTGGGTGTTTCTGGTCAACAGGAGATTGAATTATTACGCTTGGAGGAAGATATCAGACACGGTTTCTCACGCTCATTGTAAAATCTGACCCGCCTATGTTTAAAACCCATAGGCGTTGGGGCAAAAGTCCGTTTTAATCGCGCCTACCTACTTAAAGTATCGTTACACATAGATACTAAGCGTTGCGTTTTAAAATTAGGATATCTCTTTCAAATCGGTGCGTGACGCTAGAAGTATTATTATACGTTGAAATTTTTTTATAGCGTCACGCACCCCACAAATATATTAAAAGAAATAATGAAGATAAGCCTTGGCGCCAAATAATCTCGTCAAAATGGGAAACATAAATATAGGCAAAATCTCAGTTCCTCTCCTCCTCTGTGTCCTCTGCGTCTCTGTGGTAAACATCTCATAAAATCATAAACCAAATGAATGACTCAAACCAACCAACAAAATTTGATGCAGTACTAGGAGGACAGGCGCCTTTAACAGATTACGGCGCCGAATTTTTGTTAAACTGTCCAGCGGTTAATCAGCTTTATCTATTAGATGTTTCAAGGAATCAGTTATCGGATTCGATGATTCAAAAGTTATATCAGCTTGAATGCCAAGTTATCGTTGAACCTCAAAATAGTGATTATTATCGTTATTCTGCTTTGTATGAATGAGACTATAATCCCTCCTAACCACTAAATAAGGGAAGAATAATAAAGTGGTTTTTAGCTCTCCTTATTAAGGGATTGGAGGGATTGGATTCATCAATCCAGCTAGTAAAATTCTAACTACAGCTTCTAATTCTTCTGTTACCCTATAAAGATTAATTGCTTGTTCAATACTTTGTGTTTGTCGGTATAATATACCAAATTGCCAAATATTACCTGTGGTTACTGCTCCCAATATCTCTTTTTGAGTGGAATCAGTCAATTTATCGAGGGCTATCATCTCAGTTGCTAACTGTGTAAATCCTTTATTGATATCAGCATGTTTCGCTTCAATGACAATTAAATTAGTGTTAGAACGCAAGTAATAATCTAAATTACCTTGGAGTCGATTATCTACTTTAATAGTATATTCAATTCGTAATTTGGCACGGGAATAATGGATTAAATCGGTTACAATCGGCGCAATTAGGATTTCCCTGCGTGTAGCTTCGTTTTCTAAATCTACATACGGTAATACCTCTTCTATTCGTTGCTTCAAGTCAGTAAGTCTGTCTAATGTGCCGGAATACTGAGGCAAATTAATAAATTTACGCTCGAATGAGTACCCAAATTCCGCGACTAAATCGTCAACCGGAAAACCTAACTCAAAGTAATTACTAAAAGTATACGAGCGATTTGGGTCTAGCAACGGTTGGCGGTTCATTTGATTCCCCCAATTCTTCCACAGGCGCCAATTTTAATTATTGCTTACAATTATTATAAACTTACTCAAAATTTAAATTTTACAAGTATTTTCAGTTTGAGGAGTACGTAAACATGCGGCGCAAGAGAAACTAATCTGATTCAGTCCTGATTACGCCCTGCTTCTAGCTTTACTCTACAGGATTTTGAGCCTGTTCGGTGTGGACAGATAGGAAGTCAACTGTCTCCTCAGTGGTGGGGTTTACACCCACATCCAATGGTCAGTTATAAACAGTTTTGGGAGTTAGTAACTCCCGCGTGTTCACCCAAGGCTATGTATTCCCCTTGGAACGAATTTCGCTTAATGGACTTGTGCTATTAGCTTATGACTTATTGTCATAGGCGGGTTATTGGGCACATCGGCAATGCAAAATTCGTCACCATTACTGGCTTAAAATCAGTATTTGGTAGAAGTGCTGATATAAATATTACAAGTAAAGTCGTTACTGTATGAGGAGATGAACGGTGAAAACTGCGCTTATTACTAAAACACTTATTGCTTCACTTGGTTTTTTTACTTTATTTGCTCCCGCGCGTGCGTCAGCGCAACTCATACCTCAACCTTGGGTTTCTGTTGGTGGCAATGAAGGTGACATTACTTACTCGGTTGGTGCCCGTGCTTTTGATATAGGCGCCGAACTCGGCTTTGGACCTGATGGATCTACTGGTGTAGATGTGCTAAAGTTCTTATCTTTACCATTTGTATCACCTTATGTAGGCTTAGGATATTATTCTGAAGATAAAGGTGTCGCGTTTTCTGGTGGAGTTCAAGTTCGTGCTAGCGATAACTTTTTTGTAGGAGGCGGTTACAATTCGGTACGCGGATTTAATGGACAGTTAGGAATTAGGTTCTGATTTGATATACACATAATCTCTGGCAGAAGTAGTTATAAATTATCGTTCAGGTTTGCCAGTTGGCGAACCTGGATTTGATAAATTTCAGTAAGGGGATTATACAAGTTATAAAATATACAATATTACAGAGATTAGGCGATTAAAGATATTTTTTAGGTATCTTGATAGTAAATTTACATAGAAACACGGCAAAAAGGATGTTACAAAGGCTATCTAACGTAGATATAATATTTTTGGAGTCTTTTTACTTATAAAATTCGGTAGGTATTTATAGGGTAAATCACTAGACTTTATGAGCAATAGTGGTAAAGTTTGTATGGTCAACGCGACCAATTCAAAAATACTTTAGTTTAGAGTGGGTTAGATTATATGTAGTAAGAGTATTGTAAAAATTTTGGTATAAATTCTGTAGCTGGGGAAATAATCCGGTACAATCGAGGCGCCGCGCAAACATATGTGTGTAGGTTTGGCGTTATCATAAATATAAGTAAAGTAAATGCAACTGGAGTCATTCCAGATTGATAGCAGCAATGAGTGAAGAGAAAGTTAAAGCGTTGAAAAGAAAAAATTACTAGTTTGATTAACTAAAATGGAAACTCCTTATGGAGCAAGGATTAAGAGTATTAATTCAGTTAGTGCTTGAATTTGCACCCGTAGTAGCAAATTTAGTACAAAAAAGAAACGAAGCAAGTTCAATGCTTGCCAAACTTCAACCACCCAGCGAAGTTAAAGAGTTTCTGGAAGTTATAAATAGTTCGCTTGTAGAAAGTAATGCATCGGAACTAACACAAGTTGAATATGAACGGGAAAAGACAATTCAGCAGCAACTAGCTGTATACAACCGTCAAACTCAATTACATATAGCTAAGTACGAACGAGAAACTGCACTAAAGTTACCTGAAGTCAACCGAATACTTGATAGTTGGCCTCTGCGGTTATATCCATCGCAAATTTTGGAGTCGCATAAAGATAATACAACTCGGACTCCACTAAAAATATTTGTTGCTGCACCTAAGATTTTATTTGATAAGTTTGATACTCGTGAAGGAGATATATCGGAAATTGAGCCAATGTTAGCAGAGGGTTTGCGTGATTTTCTCAATTGCTATTACTCGCTGCATAACCCTGTTCGTCCAACTGAATTTTTAGCTGGCGCCTGGTATAGTAAGAGGTTTCATAGCGAATCGAGTATTAAGGCTTTGTTTGGAATGTTGAAATCGGAGCCTATACTAATATTAGAGTCGGAAACTGACGGAGATTATATTAATTTTCGTATTGGGTATTGGGGTTTAGGTCAAGACAACTATTATTACAAGACTATTTCGAGGATATCGTACAGAGATATTGTTTATCAATCGGCAAAAAACCGCGCCCTACAGTGGAGGCAAATTCGCGATGAGTTGATACTTTTAGGGGAAGATATAGATGAGATAAATCAGATGGGGGGAGATAACGTCTATAATTTAGAACTTTTAGAGCGCGAAAAGAAATGGAAAGATAAGGGAATTGATACTACTAAAATTGAACTGAAATATCGAGTTAATCGTCAAGATTTTCAAAAGTTGTGCCAAGTATTAACTAACTGTCATTGTTTAGTAGCTAGCTGGATATCTGATGTTTATCACCTGATTCATCACGATGTTTCCCCACTGTTACCCGAATTACTGCCGCATTTAGTAGATGATAGTATCGATTTTCAATCGGTAGGCGCCATTGCCGAAGGATACAAACAAGTTTATCAGGCGTTGGAGAGTGAACGAGGCTACTGGGTTCCTGAATTAGCGTTACAATTGGCTAATAGTCTATCAAGTTTAGATGACCCGACTTGGGCAAGTCAACAAGTAAGTTATTCACTTGACGCTTGGTTACAACTGCATCACATTTCTCCAAATGAGACTAGTAACCCGCTTAAGGCAATGTTGAACGCTGTACGAATTGAAGATGAAAAATATATTAGTAATCTCAAAACTTATTTTACTGCGATTGGAGACTTGCCTAATCTTAATTTAGTCGAGGAAATGCTTTCGGCAATTAACGATTTAAAAAAGCTGCGCTCCTCTGAATATGCCTACGTCGTCAACACTCTGACCGGACATGCTGAAAAAGTAACATCCGTCGTCGTTAGTCCTGATGGTGAAACAATTGTAAGTGGATGCGCTGATAAAACTGTAAAAGTGTGGAACCTCCATACAGGCAAAGTTATTCGGACAATATCAGGACATTCAGGGGAAATTTCTTCCGTAGCAGTAAGTCCTGATGGCGCCTTTTTGGCTGTAGGGATTTGCGATACAGCTCGTAGCAATGTTAAAGTTTGGCAGCTTCAAACAGGTAAATTAATTCATACACTGCTTGGACACAATAAACCTGTTAATGTCGTAAGCATCAGTCCCGACGGTCAAATTCTTGCTAGCGGCAGTAATAAAATCAAAATTTGGAACCTGCAAAAAGGTGATAGAGTGTGTACGCTTTGGCATTCGTCTTCAGTTAATGCGACTGCGATCACTCCCGATGGCACAACCTTAGTTAGCGGTACGAGCGATAATAAAATCAAACTTTGGAATCCTCAAACAGGTGAACCGTTACGTACCTTCATGGGACATTCGGGAGAAGTCAAAGCTTTAGCGCTTCATCCCAACGGACAAATCTTGGTTAGCGGTAGTACTGACTGCACCATCAAAGTTTGGGACTTAAACAATGGTAGAATATTACACAATTTAATCGAACATACTGCTGAAGTCAAAAGTCTTGCTGTTAGTCGCGATGGCAAATTAATTATCAGTGGTAGCAGTGATAAAACTATTAAAATTTGGCACTTACCATCGGGTGAATTACTGCAAACTCTCACCGGACACCTAGGTACTGTTAATTCTATCGCAATTACTCCTGATGACCGCTTTATCGTTAGTGGCTGTTCTGACAAAACCATCAAGATTTGGCAATTAACGGAGGATTCTTGATGAATAAAGCTTTAATTTTATTTTCTCTTTAGGAAGTATACCTGTGTTTCGTAGCTTATGTAGCAATATTGCGAATTGTGAACAGTTATAGTCAACATAGAATTGATAGTAAAAGATTCAGAACGCAGAAAGCTTGCTTTTAGCTTAACCTAGCTGTATAATTTTTATCAATGAAATCAATTCTAATAACAACCAAATATATTACAGGTGTGGATAAATTAAGAATTATCACACCGTATAGTTACTAATTAGTTGTAGCAAAAATTTTACCAAGGAAAAGGTAGATGAATCCCTGGTTGAATGTTAGAGTCTCTTGTGATTACTTATATAATCTACCACAATTAATTAAAATTACTACAAGAGTAGAAAAATCAAGAGTTGTTGATATTAGCTCTTAAATCTTAACAAAAACAGCCCACGCGAAACTACTTGATTTCGGTGGGCTTATTAACTAAGCGTAGGTTAGGTTCCGGCTTTGCGTAACCCAACCTACGACTACGATTATCTAATGGATAGTTGTTGTTCGATTTGCAGTAATGCTTCGATGCGTTTTTCGGTTGTGGGGTGAGTTCTAAACAAGTTTGCCAAAGACCCGCCCGAAAATGGGTTGATAATTAACAGTGGTTCAAATGCTGGGTTTGCTGATTCCATAGGCATTTGTTTTGCTGTGCTTTCTAAACGTTGCAATGCGCGGGCAAGTGCGCGAGGATTACCAGTAATACGTGCGGCGCCAGCATCAGCGGCAAATTCGCGAGTGCGAGAAATAGCCATTTGGATAACAGTGGCACTCAAAGGCGCCAATATCATTGTTAATAGTACTCCAACAAAGTTACCCCCACGGTTTTCATCGTCACGGGAACCACCACCGAACCAAAACAGGTTTTGAGCCAAGAAAGAAATGGCGCCAGCAACGGTAGCAGCAACAGCTTGTGTTAAAGTATCGCGGTTAGAGATATGAGTAAGTTCATGTGCGATAACAGCTTCGAGTTCATCTTCAGGCAAGATGCTCATAATGCCTTCGGTGACAGCAACTGCTGCATGTTCAGGGTCGCGACCTGTAGCAAAAGCATTCGCACCTGGGCCTGGAACAATACATACTCGTGGCATTGGTAAACCCGCGCGCTGGGATAATTTTTGTACCATCCGATAAAGTCTAGGCGCCTGTGCTTCGGTTACTTCTTGGGCGCCATATACAGCCAAAGCAATTCTATCTGATTGATACCAAGAAAATAAGTTAGTAGCTGCTGCCAAACCAATACCGATGACTAAACCGCCAGTTCCACCGATAAAGTAATAGCTAATTGCAATCAACAAACCACTTAACGCAGCAAGTAAACCTAGAGTTTTGAATTGATTTCCCATATTTTTATATTCTCCTGAAGACTGCTATATTATTTTTTAAGCTTAATAGCTAACAGCAAGATTTCAGCCACATCTCGATTGTATCAACTCCAACATCAATTTTTAAGGTAGAAATTGCGCCCTAATCCAGTACGGTTTTCCGTCTTATTCATCCAAAATGAATTATGATGTTATGGAGATTAATATTCAGTTATACGCTGAGGCAGGATATTATGATGAAGCTACCGATACCAGATTTCAGAGAAAGACAAATGGGGCAAGTAATAGTTACTTTAAACATCACTAATCATATTGACCAAATCTTAGCCGAACGTGGTTTTATTCCCCAGCAAGAAGTTCGTTCCATGACATTAACAAATGTTTTAGTCGATACTGGCGCCACATTACTATGTCTACCTTCATCTGTGATTACTCAATTAGGTTTAGTGCAAGCAGGAGAGGCAAGCGTAGAAACAAGTGCAGGAATGAAACAAGGGCGAATATTTAAAGACGTTGACTTATATATTGAAGGGCGCCAAAATACTTTCGATTGCTTAGAACTTACTGAAGTATCTTATGCTTTATTAGGTGTAATACCAATGCAACGTCTCGGACTAGAGCCAGATTTAAGAAATCATCGCTTGCGATTATTACCAATGAATTCTGAGCAGAGTTATCTTACAGCTTTATAAATATTTGTTTATGCCTATGATAATCAGATTCTCATCAGATTCCCGACTTATTTAAAAAGCCGGGAATATTAATAGCAGCTATATATATCTAACGATAGATGTTTTTTAACGTGTTATGATGTATGAGGATATTTTAGATTTAAGATTTATTGCAAGCGCGCGAGCAGCCATAAAAAACGAACTGTTAGTTGAAAATATTTATTAAAAACGTTTGTTAACTCACATGTTTATAATAATTTGCTATATCATTAATAAAAATAGTTTGTTTTCTCTTTAATAAAGCGAGCGATTTCATGTCTTGGAGTGTGCAAGTTAGCGATAGCCAACAATCAAAGCTTGATGAAAACGCTGATCTAAGAATAGGAACCGTACTTCAATCTGCTGATGGCATTATTCAAGCATTTGATGTAGTTGTAGAACAAATGTTTGGATATCCGGCAGAACAACTGATTGGCAAAAGCTTCTTAGACTTGATGAAGCAAACTATTCATCCAGATGGCTCACCATTTTTGCCAGATGATTACCCACCTATTGTTGCCTCACGTACACGAAAACCTTGCCTCAATATAGTTTTAGGGTTTTATAAGCCGAATCATGATTTAATTTGGTTACGCTTTGACTCACGCCCTTTGTTTCAAAGCGATAGTACGACTTACGCAGTGGTAACAATATTAAGTGAAGTTTTTGACTTAGATTTTAATTTAAATATTAACAAAAAGCAGAATACCCTATCATCGGTTGATCGGGTGCAAGCAATACTTGCAAACATCCCAGGAATGATATATCGATACATTCCTTGTGCAGCAAATGGTTCTGATGCCTTTTCGTTTATTAACTCTGGTTGTCGTGACTTGTTTGAGGTGGAACCAGAAGCGGGGTTAGAGGATGCTAATTCGCTTTGGAAATTGATTCATCCAGATGATTTACAGTCATTTCAAGCATCTGTTACGCTGGCAGTTGAAAATTTTTTGCCTTGGGAGTGGACGGGACGCATTATTACTCCCAATGGTAAAACGAAATGGATTCAAGGAAAATCGAGTGCAAATTATTCTGGTGAGCGTGAGGTTTGGGATGGGTGGCTCATTGATATTACCGAACGTATAAAAGCACAATCCGTCAACCAAACCTTGAAAACGTTAATTACAGCATCTCCGTTACCTATTGTAGTGATTGAACCAGACAATACCGTGCAGCTTTGGAATCCTGCTGCTACGCGCGTGTTTGGCTGGGATGAAGCAGAAGTTTTGGGTAAACAATTACCCATTGTTCCTACTGACAAAATAGAAGAATGTCGTCAAATTCGAGCGTCAATTGTAAACGGGGAGACAATATTTGGAATCGAAACGTATCGTTGTAAAAAGGATGGTTCTCGTGTAGTCGTGAGTATTTCGGCGGCGCCACTAAGCGACGAAACCAGCACTGCTAAATCTATCCTGTTTATATTTAAAGATATTACACAACAACATGAAGCCTCAGCAGCTTTGCGAGATAGCGAGGAGCGGTTTAGGCTTGCTGTCCAAGGGGCAGACATGGCAACGTGGGATGTAGATTTGCGTACTCATAAAGCAGTTTGGAATGATAAATATTTTAGTTTATTAGGTTATTCGGCGGCGCCAAACGGGGAAGCGACAATCGAAATGTGGCGTTCTGCTGTACACCGTGATGATTTAGATAAAGTGCTGCAAGCAATAGAATTAGCTCAACGCAATCAGACTGTCTATTGTATGGAGTATCGGATTATTCGACGTGATAATCAAGAGATTATTTGGTTGGCTGTACATGGACGCTTCCTTTACAATGAAGCGAATGAACCTGTGCGCGTAACTGGTGTTTCGTTTGATATAACCCAGCGCGTCCAACTAGAAGTTGAGCGCGAACGTGTACTTAAACGAGAACAAGCAGCACGCGCGGAAGCTGAACGTGCCAATCTAATTAAGGATGAATTTCTCGCAGTATTGTCACACGAGTTGCGCTCACCACTCAACCCGATTTTGGGCTGGACTCAATTGCTTCAAAAGAGCCAATTAAACGAAGCTAAAAGAAATATTGCGCTCTCAACAATCGAACGTAACGCAAAACTGCAATCACAACTAATTGAGGATTTGCTTGATATTTCTCGCATTATGCAAGGAAAATTGACGTTAACAGGGGCGCCAGTCCAACTTGCAAATGTAATTTTAGGCGCCGTAGATACAGTACGATTGGCAGCAGAAGCAAAGCAAATTCGGCTTATTCTTAATTTAGATTCTACCGTAGAACCTGTTATTGGGGATGCGGATCGTTTGCAGCAAGTCGTGTGGAACCTGCTTACTAATGCTATTAAGTTCAGTAATCAAGGAGAAGTTACTGTTGAACTTAGGCAGATTAATAATATAGCGCAAATTCGAGTTATTGATCAAGGAATTGGAATTAAGGCTCAGTTTCTTCCATATGTGTTCGAGTATTTTCGGCAAGAAGATAGTTCAAATACCCGCAAATTTGGAGGATTAGGTTTAGGACTTACAATTGTACATCGAATTATTGAAATGCACGGTGGAACTGTGAGCGCTGGTAGTTTAGGTGAAAATCAAGGAGCAACGTTTACAGTCCAGTTGCCTGTATATGCTCCATTAAAAGATATTCAAACTTTAAAAGTATTAAATGGGAAATGAACAAGAAATTAGAAATGCCATAGCAGTAAGTTTAGGCGCCATCGCAGGTGCATTAACTCGCTATTACTTGTCATTATGGTTTGTGCAAAAATTTAGCGCCAGTTTTCCCTATGGTACATTCTTTATAAATATCACAGGTTGTTTAATAATGGGATTCTTTGCCACTTTAGCACTCGAAAGAATTCCAACTATTCCACCAGAAATACGTTTACTCGTTGCAGTCGGTTTTTTAGGTTCCTACACTACATTTTCGACTTACGGGTTAGATACGATTAATTTGTTACGTACAGGAAACTTACTACGTGCGAGTTTTTACTGGGCAGGTAACGCAATACTTGGAGTTATTGCTGTTCAATTAGGTGTAATTATCGCGCGCGCTTTATGGAAATAATTTAAATTAAAACTACTTTCTTAACGAATTACCTGCACATTTATACCCAATTTGGGTTACTGTTTTTGAGTTTTAGCACAGATACAAAAGCGTTAGCGAGCATAGATTTAGCGATTTCCACATCAATCTTTAAAGGTTCTAAGCAAGTGAGTGAATCGATAATCTCTAGCATATTATATGAATCAATGGTAAATCCTTGCAGTTGTGCAAACTGTTTTACATGGTCGGGGTTTTCAAATAGATAGTCATCAACGTTGCGACCTGTGATTTCGGCAGTAGTTCGACTAATATTCTGTAAACCGGGGCTAAATGACCTCATTTTATTCAATCCAACTTTATCATTTAAATCTGGAGTAATCCACATACCTCCATAAATTTCTAGCATTTCACGAATGTTTTTAAAAACCATCTGCTTTTCTGCGAATGTTAAATGCATCATTAACCCTTCGCATGTAATTACAACTGGCTTTTGAGTATCTAAATAATTAGCATGTAAAGGAAATTGACTTGGATCACTTGTGACGTTAATTGGTATCAAATGATAATTTGGACGATTACCAATAAGTTTTTTGACTATTTCTTGCTTTTGAGAAAGTATTCCAGGTAAATCACTTTCTATAAATATGATATCTGGATTTTCTGTCATTACCATCCCGCGCGGTTGTAAGCCAGATGCTAATTCTATTATTTGCGTAGCTTGTCCAATTAACTTATTTACAGATTTGTAGCGTCCTTCTAACCAAACACCTACTTCTACTGGTCGGTTTAAATTATTTTCAATTAGTTTCTCTACCACAGCTTGAGCATTGACTAATTGTGCAATTTCTTTGCTGTAAGGAATATCTGTAAATTGCCTGAGTTCAGCTACCATTATAGCGGTAGGACTAATTTTGTCAAATGAGTTTGTTGGTGATTGCATAGCTTTCAATTAATATTTATCTTTCTGCCAAATCAATGTGGGATAGGCATCCTCGCCTGCTTTTTAATTAAAATGGTCAACTTTATATATCAAGAACAGTTAATCATGCCTTTTCCACAAGATTAATTACATATTATATTTAAATTTGCACCATATGGCGAACTTGGCTTAACAAAAATATTAACTATTTAATAGGCGGTAAAGACAATGCTTGATTTTAATCGTTCACGACGCATGATGAGCGAGAATGATGGAGGAATAAAAGTTCAGGTAAAACTAACAAATGAAATAGATGAAGAATTAGTCTATCGTGGACTAATTAATCCTGAGCAAGTACATACCTTAGAAACAGAGGCTTTGGTAGACATAAGCTCTGTACGTACAGTGCTACCGACAAATATTGCGGAAAAACTAGGTTTAGATATTCGCCGTTATCAGACAGTTAGCTACGTGGATGGTAAAGAAGACATAGTGGGATTAAGTGACCCAATAATTATCCAAGTGCAAGGACGCGAGACAAGAGGAGGCGCTGTAGTTACTCGGCGTTCGGAGATGATAATTGGTCTTATTGCTTTAGAGACATTAGATTTTGTTGTCGATTATGAAAATAGACGTTTAATTCCGAATCCAAAGCATCCCGATTACCCGGTGTTTCGTATTTGACCGTGGAAGACTTATTAAGAACAGGCTTTCTATGCCTGTTCCACAAGATAAAAGTATTAATTTTTTTGAATTTCAAAGCCTAAAATGCGGCGAGGTGAGTCTGTTTGCTCTGGTTCGGGGAATGTATTTGCTGCATAAGAGTTTATACCATAGGTATTTACAGATAATGTTTTACCATCGGCGCCAATATCAAGGGTAACGTAGTTAAATGTGTCTGGGCTGAAAAAATCTATTGGTTCACGGTATTGGTCTGCTTGTGGGTGTCCTTCGCGATATACTTTTTGAAGTCCTGGGAATTTTGCGTCTAAACCTATTGGGTTGATACCTTTGGCTTTTTGTAAAGTTACCAGACCATCGGTTAAAAATTGAATTGTCGCAAAGTCGTGTTTGGTAATTTTATCTGGACCACTGGCGCCTATGGGGCCTGCAACAATTGTAAAAGCGTTTGGACTGACTTTACGAGTATTAGGATTGTTAAAATCAGCTAAGTAAGTTAAATCGTTAACGCGGTTTTGATGGTCATCTGTAGACAGAAAAACTACATTCTCTATATTATTATCATCGATAAACTTGAGTATTTCGTTCCGTTCAGCCCGATAATTACCATACCAAGATTTACCACTATCGCTGCCTATTTCGTCAATTGGTGATGAAATAGCTACAATTTTCCAGGGTATACGTTTTCTAGTAACATCCAAAAGCGTTTCTTTAAACCAGCTTAATTGAGTTTTACCTAACATGGTACGTTTAGAATTATCTGCACGGGCGCCTATATCATCAGCATTCTTCTCTGTTTTAAGTCGAATATCGCGATATGAACGGTCATCTAAATTGATAAAAATACTATTTGCACCCCACTGCTGGGCAAAATAAAGCTTTTGCGTTTTATCTGTACGAGGGTCGTTTGTGATGGAAATCGTTTTCTCTCGAATTGGCTCATACTCACTATAAGACTTGACTAAAGTCTTGAAACCTTCTGTTTTATTAATAAATTTATTGGCAGTGTTGACATCATTTTGTGAGTTAGCGGCATCTACACCTTTTCCTTCTGGTGTACCAGCAGGCGCCCCACCATTGATAAACTGTTTATTGGCAAGTTCGTGGTTATCGAGAAGTGTATAGTTACCATTTGCGGCGAAAAGCTTTTGTAAACCTGTAAAACCACCCTTTTTAACGGGTTCTAACTGTTCGCGGTATTTGCGACGGTAGTCTAATAATGCTTGAGATGTATTTGTAAAAGGGTCGGCAGTCGCCTCAGATATTGCGCTTTTGGTTTCGTAGATTGCATCACCGAGTAAAATAAAATAATCTAAATTCAACTTGTCAAAGTTTTGTGTTGAAGGATATGGGCGCCATTGACCATCAGCATCTCCACTAAAAGCAAAACGAATAGGAAATGAAGCTGTTGCAGTTGGCGCCGTTTTAAAAGTACCAACTGGACTGGTCTTATTTTTTGCCACAAATCTGTAATAGTAGCGCGTACCACTTTTTAAGCCTTTTACATCAAGCTTGGCAGTATAATCGCGTTTGGGGTCGGTAGTAGTTTTAGTAGAAGAAACGATATTGCGAAATTTAGAGTCTGTGGCAATTTGAGCCGTTAAATTACTTATGATACCTTGATTAGTTGCGGTATTGAAAGCGCGCGTCCATAGAATAATACTGTTTTGAGTGGCATCTCCTGATGCTACACCGTTAAAGCTGACGGTTGTTACACCTGATATACTTGGGAAGACTACGATTAATATAGCGGTAGTTATTATGGCTAGACCTATTACCGTTAAATGTTTGAGTCGGAACACAGTGTTTTAGCCTTATGATTTGACTTGGTGATTATACGGTAAGTAATCTAACCAGGCTAGAAATTTAATTTTTTCTTTTGTGTAGCATCCCGTAGGACAGGCTGTCCGGCCTATTCTACAGGAATTAACATGCCACTTCAAAATCTGTCATAAAGAATCACCCAGTAAATACATACTTCCCAGTATCTTCTAATAATACAGATAACCCAAACTCACCAAATCTACCATCTAAAATGAGGATAACAACCTCAATAAAGAAACGAGGTGCTTACAACATGGTACAAGAAGTAACACAAGAAGCCGCCGATGATTTGGTTTTTTACCCAGACAGCGACGGTGAACCGATGGCACAAAATACACTACAGTTCAATTGGATTGTCAAAATTAAAGAAGGTCTAGAAATATTATATGGTTCAATAGCAGATGTATTTGTTGCAGGTGATTTATTTTGGTACCCTGTCAAAGGTGACAATACAATTAAATACGCACCAGATGCAATGGTAGTGTTCGGTAGACCAAAAGGTTATAGGGGTTCTTATTTACAGTGGAAGGAAGGTAACATTCCACCACAAGTTGTATTTGAAATACTATCACCGAGCAACACGCGCGAAGAAATGGAGCGAAAACTAGACTTTTACCAAAGATACGGCGCCGAGGAATATTATGTATATGACCCAGATAAAAATACTTTAAAAGGCTGGTCGCGTTCAGGTAAGAAGCTTAAACCTATTAAGAATATCAATGGTTGGACAAGCCCACGTTTAGGAATTAAGTTTGTATTAACATCTGTAACGCTCGAAATATATCGTCCAGATAACCGTAAATTTGCAAGTCCGATAGAGCTTGAAGAGCAAATTCAACAAAAAGAACAGCAACGTATTTTAGCTGAACAACTTGCTCAACAAGCTGAACAACGTGCTGAAACTGAGCGCATTGCAAGAGTTGCTGTAGAGCAGGAATTGGAAAGAGAGCGTCAGCGCTATCAAGAACTATTAGCGAAATTACAAGAGCGCGAAAATCAAGCTTAATATTTTTGCGCTTTGTCACATTACATACCGTTTATATGCTATTTGACTGTAACGCCCTTTATATTAGGATGGGCAACTTTATATGTAGGACGGGCAAGATGCCCATTCCACAATTCCACTCTTACTGAGGTTAATATTTTTGCGCTTTGTCACAGAACATACCGTTTATATGCTATACCGCTGTAAATTGATATAGGTCAATTAGCTTTCAGAAGTGGCATATGCGTGGTTCGAGTAGTGATACTAGCAAAATATCTATTATTATTCCTGTTTACAATGAACAAAAACATATCCTAGCAACTATTATTACTGCTCAAAAAAGTACTAATACTGAAATTATTGTTGTAGATGCTGGTTCAGAAGATGGTACCTGTGATATTGCCAATACAACTGGTGTAAAAGTTATTGCCTCAGACCGAGGACGCGCGGTACAAATGAATGCAGGCGCCGCAGTTGCAAGTGGAGATATTTTACTATTTCTCCATGCTGATACTTTGTTGCCTTCTAAATTTGATGATATGGTTCGTGAAACTTTACAACTTGGTGTTGTGGCAGGTGCATTTAAATTAAAAATTAACGGTAAACCTTGGGGTTTAAGATTGGTAGAATGGGGAGTTGATATGCGCTCCAAATATTTTCAGCTTCCTTATGGTGATCAGGCAATTTTCTGCAAAAGCGAGATTTTTGAGAAAATAGATGGTTTTTCAGAATTACCGATTATGGAAGACTTTGAACTAGTGCGACGCTTGAAGAGCATTGGAAGAATTGCAATTATTCCAGCACATGTACTTACATCTGGGCGCCGATGGTTACAGCGTGGAATTTTAAAAACTACTTTGATTAATCAAATTATAATTATAGGGTATTTTCTGCGTGTTTCACCACAGCGGTTAGCTAATTGGTATCGAGTCGGAAAATTAAGATAAATTTAAGAAAGTTAATGAGATTATATACAATTCGTCAAACAAAATATAACTATATGAGCAAACTTAAATTGAAATTTATTATTAAAATTTTATTAGTATGCTTTTTGCTTGCTGTTGTAATTTTGACAGCAAAAGCTTTAAACATTCAAAGTTTATTACAGCAAGCTTTGATTTGGGTACAAAGTCTAGGTGTGCTGGCTTCAATCGCTTTTATAGTTATTTATAATTTAGCTACAATATTATTTATACCTGGTTCGATTCTAACTTTAGGGGGAGGTGTTTTATTTGGAGTATTTTGGGGTTCAATTTATGTGTTTATTGCAGCTACGATTGGAGCTACTATTGCATTTTTGATTGGACGCTATTTATCGCGCGATTGGGTATCAAGACAGCTTGAGAAATATCCAAAATTTCAAGCAATTGACTCTGCGGTTGCTCGTGAGGGTTGGAAAATAGTTTTTTTAACTCGCTTATCACCGTTATTTCCATTTAATTTATTAAATTATGCTTTTGGCATTACACAAGTTACGCTGCGTGATTATGTCCTAGGGTCGATTGGTATGATTCCAGGTACCATCATGTATGTTTATATCGGTTCGCTTGCAGGAGATATTGCGATGATTGGCATGAAGCAATCGACAAATCCAACATTGCAATGGGCTGTTCGTATCGTCGGTTTTGTTGCTACTGTTGCGGTCACTATTTATGTTACCCGTATCGCACGCAATGCATTAAACGATACGACAATACCGTAGGGGCGGGTTTACAGAGATTTTTCATTTTGTATCAAAATTGTCGTGAACCTGCCCCTACGATACGTTTGGTTAAATTTAAATAAATAATTATTTTATGTCGAATTCTGAATTTCATCCGATTTCTCTACGTCCGATGGACGAGTATAACCAAAGACTTGTCTCTTATACGCACCCACCAGATTGGGTAAATCCACGACCCGCCGATTATTATGATTTAGTAGTTATTGGCGCCGGTACTGCTGGTTTAGTTGTAGCAGCAGGCGCTGCTGGGTTAGGTGTAGGGTTAAAAGTAGCATTAGTTGAAAAGCATCTTATGGGTGGAGATTGCTTAAATTATGGCTGTGTACCTTCTAAATCTATTATTCGTTCCGCGCGGGTAGTTGGAGAAATGCTTCGCGCTAGGGATTTTGGTATTTCACCTGCTCACTATATTGAAGTCGATTTTCCATCCGTTATGCAAAGGATGCGACAAATACGAGCTTCGATTAGTCATAATGATTCAGCAGAACGGTTTCAAAAGTTAGGTGTAGATGTTTTCTTAGGCAGCGCGCGGTTTGCTTCGAGTGATACAGTCGAAGTTGCTGGATTATCACTTCGATTCAAAAAGGCTGTAATTGCTACTGGTGCAAGAGCTTCTTCCTTAGAGATACCAGGAATTGAAGAAGCAAGATATCTAACAAACGAGACAGTGTTTTCATTGACCCAACGACCACAGCGTTTTGCAGTAATTGGTGGTGGTCCGAATGGTTGTGAAATGGCACAGACATTTAGACGCTTTGGGTGCGACGTGGTATTGTTCCATAACAAGTCCCACATCCTGAATAAAGAAGATGAAGACGCTGCACAAGTTATACAAAACGCTTTTATTAAAGAAGGGATACGTTTAGAACTCAACTGCCAAGTTGAACGAGTCGAAAAAACGAACGACGGTAAACGAATTTATTTTAGTAGCAACGGAGAGCGTAATTCGATAACCGTTGACGAAATTTTCGCAGGCACTGGACGGGCGCCGAATGTATCCGGATTAAATCTCGAAGCAGTCGGTGTTGACTACGACGAAAGTCGGGGTGTAATTGTTAATGATTTTTTACAAACAACAAATCCAAAAATATATGCCGCTGGAGATATATGCATGGATTGGAAATTCACCCATGCGGCAGATGCGGCTGCTAGAATTGTTATTAAAAACGCTTTATTTTCACCGTTCGGTTTATCAAAGCAGCGACTAAGCAGCTTAACAATGCCTTGGGTAACATACACTGACCCCGAAGTCGCGCATGTTGGAATGTACTCTCATCAAGTTAACGAAAGTGGCGCCTCAACGATTAAAATACCTTTTAGTAGCATAGACCGAGCTATTGCCGATGGAGAAGAAGAAGGTTTTGTTAAAATTCTTCACCGCCAAGGTTCTGACGAAATTCTTGGTGCTACAATCGTCGCGCGGCACGCAGGTGAAATGATATCCGAGGTTACAACTGCAATTGTTAACAAACTTGGTTTAAACAAACTCACCAGCGTCATCCACCCCTATCCAACTCAAGCGGAAGCGATCAGAAAAGCTGCCGACGCATACCGTCGAACGCTTCTTACACCTCGTACTAAGCGGCTGTTAGGGCTTTTAACTAAGCTGTCGTGACTATCTTTAAGTTTTGTAAAGGATTTATTTAGATTTGTATCAAATTATAAATTAAATGTAAACTAGCTCAATTAAAATGGACTTAGTAACTTAAGATTGTCTTAAGATTCACAAAAGCACTGCTATGCTAAAAACAATCACAAAGGCTAATGCAATGCCAATATGTCCTATAAATTCTTCGCTACTACGCCAACTCTGGTCAGTCGTTGAAGAAACTCAAACTAACATCCTTCTAAGTTTTAGCGATACGGAACTAGTACAACAGCTAGTCAAACAACTTCAATTCAGAGGAATCCTTAGTACTGAAGAACTTGCTGCGTTGAGTATTTATATTGATTCGCGATTAGTTCTAATTCGTGATTTGGCTTTATCACGGTAGCTACTTATCAGGTGCATTGCTCAAATTTAATATACGTTTGTTACTCAATTACAACAGTACAATAGTATAGTGCCATAATTTTATTATTTCTTTAGAATGTGTTCCAGTTCTATTTAGAAGCACATCTATGTAGTTCTTAATTGTGGCACTTAGCAATGTTGTACTTATCATCATGCATTAGATAAAGATTAATTATTGTACTTTAAACGTATACAGGATTACATGCAAAGTTTCAAAGTTTTGAACGAAGTGACACAATCGAGTAAGAATTCTTAGTGCCACAAGTCAAAGCTAATGATACTTGGAACACAAATACTATATTTTCACAGGCTACACCGTGTAGTTGGTATTTTGCATTATAAAAACTTATTTGTATCAAGTTATAATTTAAAATTACGACTTAGAAATATAAATAAGGTCAGATTACTGATTGCAGGATTACTACCTATTATTACAGTTTTATTTCTAATTAAATCACCAGGAAATGCGGTTGAGTTACCACTCCCAACGCAAAAGAATAATCCTATTCAGATAGAGAATATCAAACCGGGTACTTCTGACTGGCAGTTAACCAAACCAGCTATAAACCACGAAATTGAGGGGTATGCTTCACTAACTAGTGTGAATCGTGGTGATCAAATCAAGTTATTTGTCAAAACTAAAGACCCAGGTTACACAATCGAACTTTACCGTATGGGTTGGTACGGTGGTAAAGGTGGGCGCCAAGTAGCACCCGCAGTATTTCGCAAAGCAGTAAAACAATCGGAGCCAATAATTGACGAAGCAACAGGGTTAATCGAATGTGATTGGAAAGACCCATATGTATTAAAGATACCAAATAATATTGATGACGCTTCGCAATGGGCAAGTGGGTTTTATTTAGCGAAGTTAACGGGAAGTCGCAGTGGAAAACAAAGCTATATTATTTTTGTGGTTCGTGACGATGGGCGCCCATCAGATATATTATTTCAGTCGAGTGTGACAACATACCAGGCATATAATAACTGGGGTGGTATGTCGTTGTATCGCTGGAATAGTAGGGGTAAGCAAGCGTCGAAAGTTTCTTTCAACCGTCCTTATGCAGCTAGTCCGAACAAAGCTGCTGCATATGGTGTAGGTGCTGGAGAATTTTTAACTAACGTTCAACCTAAGCGTCGAACTTATAACGCAGGTTGGGAGTATAACATGGTGCGTTGGTTAGAAAAAAATGGTTATGACGTAACATACTCTACTAATATAGATACTCATGAAAACCGTTTGGATGAACTAAGTGGCAAACCTGCACTGCTGCTGCACAAGGCATTTTTATCAGTAGGACACGATGAATATTGGTCTTTGAAAATGCGGGAAAACGTTGAAGCAGCGCGCGATGCGGGTGTAAGTTTAGGGTTTTTCTCAGCTAATACATGTTACTGGCAAATACGGTTTGAACCAAGTCGTATCGGTCGAGACATTAACCGTATTATTGTCGGGTATAAGGAAGCTAAAGCATTAGACCCTTATGCGCGCGATAACAACACAGATAATGATTATCTTGTGACAACTACATGGCGCTCTGAACCAATAAAGCGTCCAGAAGATGCATTAATTGGGGTTATGTACGATACGTTCCAGGTTAATGCTGATATTGTAGTTACAAATACGGCGCCGCAGTGGTTTCTTGCTGATACACAGCTGAGTCAAACAGCCCAAGCATCAAATAAGTTATTAGCTTTGTTATCTCCAGATAAAAAAGAAATGCGACTGACAGGGTTATTAGGGTATGAAGTTGACAAAATGTTTAAATCGGCGCCGCCTAATACGATTCGTATAGCTCATACACCTTACCGTAAGAGTGGTAGAACCAAATATTCAGATATGACAATTTATACAACTGATTCAGGTGCATCAGTATTTGCAACAGGTTCAATTCAGTGGAGTTGGGGTTTAGATAATTTCAATGCGCCACAACTGCGTCCTCAATTACTAAGTAAAGACGCGCAAGCAATAACGCGAAATGTATTAGCGAAAATGATTAAATAGTAAATTAAATCCCCCCTAGCCCCCCGCGCTCTCAGGCTGCCGTGTACACACAAGTTTTTCAAAGTTATCTTTCTTCCCTTTCTTCTCTTCCTTTGTGCCCTTTGTGACATGCAGTGGTTTATTCCTTTAAGGAACCACGTAATCCGGAGGATTTCCCGCAGGGTAGACACAAAGGGCACAAAGAGGGGAATATAAAAATGATTATCAAAGATGTGTGTACACCGCAGCGCGTAGAAGGGGGGATCAAACTATGCTGAAACTAGGCGCCGTAAAGATTCTGCGCGACGTTTTGCAACTGTGTTATTTGGATTATACTTGAGTGCTTGCTCGTACATTTCTAGCGCTTGCGAAGTTAGCTTTTTGCGCTCGTAAGCATGTGCTAGGTTGTTGTAAGCTACAACGTAGTCACTCTTTGCTTTGATTGCTTCTTTATATTGCCGAATCGCCAGGTCGTACTGTTCTTGAGCAAAGTACACGAAGCCAAGTCCGTTGTAAATAGGGGCGACGCTCTCTTCACCTTCATCTTCAGCGGTCTTTAAAGCTTTTTGAAATAAGGAAATAGCCTGTGAGTATAGTTTCTTCTCGGAGTAAATGCTCGCAAGCTCATAATACTCCTGGGTTGTGCCCTGTTCTTTCGTGAGTTTGTTCCGCAGTTTCGAGAACGAATTTTCAATTCGACGAGTTTTAAAGATTTGCCGCACTACGTTAACCAGCACAAATGCTAGTATCCCTACGAAAACAGAGAGGTAAAAAATCGGTAATTTGTCACTCATTGTTTTATTAAATGTCGCCTTCGTTTTTATTATCTCTTGGAGTGCTGAGTGCTGAGTTCTGAGTGCTGAGTTTTTTATTATTCATAACTTTTAACTCCTAACTCCTAACTTTACTCAGCACTCAGCACTTTCAACTCAGCAATGCGCGAAGGTGGAAGTCCCCAGTACTTGATGCGTTCTTGCAACCACCCTGTTTCTTGATAGCGCGCGATTATTATATCAATTTGGCGCCGAAGTTTATCGTTTTGTAAACCTTTGCCAATGACTACACATAATGGTTCAGTGGAAAGTCTAGCGCTTAATAGTCGGTACTGCGGATATTGCTGTATCCAACCGCTGAGAACGGTTGCATCGGCAGCAAAAGCTTCTATTTTATTGGTTTCCAGCAGGTTTTGAGCCTGAATATAAGAATTCACGCCAACTAACTCAGCATTAGGTATAAAATATTTAACACGAGCGATTGTGCTGGAGCCTGATAAAACGCCTATTCTCTGCTGTTTAAAGTCTTCTAGACGTTGTATTGATGTGTTTTTTGTGACTAAAACAGTGCTGTCTAAATAGTAAGGAATACTGAAATTTACTATGCGTGCGCGCGATGAAGTAGCTGTGACTCTAGCAATTGCAATGTCTACTTTATTATCTAAGACTTGAGATATGCGGTCGCGATTTAGAACTGGCTCAAACCTAAAAGCTTTATTATTACCAAGTAAGTCCTGTGCTAGACGTTGCGCTAAATCTATTTCTAAACCGTGTAAATTTCCACTTTGGTCACGGAATGCCAATGGACGGAGATTATCTTTAACAGCAATCTTAATATAGCCGCGTTGTTGAATTTCTTCGAGTTGAGCGGCGCCGCTTGGTAAGGTGCAAGGTAAAAGGCAAAAGGCAAAAGTAAAAAAGATGATTACTATAAACTGCATTTTTATACCTACAAGATTAAAAATCGTATTTTAATCAAATAAAACAAAGTACACTGATACTATGCCGATTAATCATAGCGCAACAGCAGCAAACCTTGTTGGTATTCTTTTGCCTTTTTACTTTTTACTTTTGCCTTGTTGTACTAGGGTGCTTGACTAGCCGCAATTTCAGCTATTTTGCTAAAACCTTGTGGGTCTAAAACAGCTATTTGCGCCAACATTTTACGGTTGAGGTTGATATTAGCTTTCTTGAGGGCGCCAATAAACTTGCTGTAGCTCATTCCATGTTGACGTACAGCAGCGTTGATGCGCGTTATCCACAAACGGCGAAAATCACGCTTTTTCTTTTTGCGGTCACGGTAAGCACTGCGGAGCGCTTTCATAACCTGCTGGTTGGCAGTTCTAAACAGCGTTGAGTGTGAACCGCGAAAACCCTTAGCTATTTTGAGAATCTTTTTGCGGCGTTTGCGTGCGACATTACCGCGTTTTACCCGTGTCATAACTTAAATAATTCCTTGAGTATTCTTTGACTTACAAATAAGGGAGCATCATCCGCACGTTTTCTGCGTCGCACTCATTCACAACTGGCATTTTAGACAAGTCGCGCTTCTTCTTTGAGGATTTATGTTCAAGAAGGTGGTTTTTGAAAGCTTTACGACGGACGATTTTACCGCTTCCTGTTGCGCGGAATCGTTTCGCCGCAGCTTTTCGAGTCTTTAGCTTCGGCATAATTGGCTTTAAAACGACACAATCTAATATGTTACTACGATTTCGCCGATTATACCGCATCATGTCTATAAATTAGAATCTCTTAAACAACGAAGATTGATTTGTAGACTTATTGCTTATCACAAACAACAAGATATTGGCAACTAAAAGTAAAAATTTCATAACAAAAATCGACTGATGCTTGATCTCAAGAGAAACTAGGGTAAATTATTTTAAGCATGTAGAGGACTCACAAATATTTCTCATTTTAAGGAAAATATGAGTGAAAGTGCCCAAACTTTGCGTCCTGCACTTTGCAAAACTTCTACAGGGTACGAGTGCTGCAAAGAGGAATGCCAATCGCTCAACTCCTAATGCTGTTATAGAGCAGGGAAATTTCAAGTTGACCGAATTGCCATTTAAGTAAGTAACTTACATCGCATGTAACTTTTTACTCATTTAAAATTCGGGTTCAGAAAACTTTTACCTCTCTCTATTGAAAATGTGTGATTTCATTGATGTGGATAACGAAGCACGTCTAGAGCTTGTCCTAGAAGCTACAGGTATAGGAATGTGGGATTTACAGCTACAGACGGGTATGGCGTTCTGTTCAAATCAGTGTAAGCATATATTGGGTTTCACACTCGGCAATGGCGATATAAGTGAAAAGACTTTTCTAGATAATGTACATCCAGAAGACCGCGAACGGGTTTTAGAAACAGCGCGCGGCGCCATATTAGCCAAGAAAGATTACGATACAGAGTACCGCGTTATTTGGCTTGACGGAAGCATTCATTGGATTGCAGCGCACGGTCGTACAATATACGATCAGTTAGGTGAACCAGTTCGGATGCTGGGAACCGTGCAAGATATCACCGCACGAAAAGTTGCTTTATCTGAACGCGAAGAGTTGTTAATACGCGAAATGCAAGCAAGAACCGAAGCTGAGACGGCAAATTTAATCAAAGACCAGTTTCTTGCCGTGCTTTCTCATGAAATTCGTTCTCCCCTCAATCCAATATTAGGATGGACAAAGTTACTTAAAAGTGGCAAATTGGATGCTGCTGCATCTGCGCGCGCTTTGGATACCATTGAGCGTAACGTGAAGTTACAAACGCAGCTAATAGATGATTTACTCGATGTATCAAAAATTCTACGTGGTAAGATTAATTTAAACTTTGCTGCTGTTGACTTGTCATCAACAATTACATCCGCTATAGAAGCAGTAGAACTAGCAGCGCAAACGAAGAATATATATATAGATTATGTAAATAATATAAGTGCAGGCAATAACTTCTGCTGGGGTGATGTAAATCGACTTCAGCAAATTCTAGGCAATTTACTTTCTAATGCGATAAAATTTACTCCGACGGGAGGAAAAGTATCAATTCGATTAGAGCGAGTTAATTCTCATATTCAAATTGCAGTTAGTGACACAGGTAAAGGTATTACACCCGACTTCTTACCATATGTTTTTGATTATTTTCGTCAAGCTGATAACAGTACAACTAGAAAATCTGGTGGTTTAGGACTTGGTTTAGCAATAGTCCGTCAACTAGTTGAATTACATCATGGTTCAGTGCAAGTGTATAGTGCTGGAGAGGGACAAGGAGCAACATTCACAGTTAAACTTCCAGCTTACCAAGTTGAACAAATACTCTCTGAATCTAATATTGCGACTGCTAGTAATATCTCAATCTCGCTATTTGGAGTCAAGATACTAGTTGTAGACGATGAAGTAGACACCCGCGAGTTATTGCAATTAATACTTCAACAAAGCGGTGCAACTGTTTTTGTGGCATCGAACGCAATCGAAGTATTAAGTATTATTGAACAAGTACAGCCAGATATACTATTAAGTGATATTGCCATGCCGCAAACCGACGGTTATAAACTAATTCGTCAAATACGGGAAATGGCGCCAGCACAATCACAATATAAATGTAATCTAATTCCAGCAATAGCGCTAACAGCATACGCAAGCGACTCAGATGAAGAAAAAGCCCGTGCGGCAGGTTTTCAGCTACACCTAGCAAAACCCATCGAACCTGATGACCTAATAAATGCCATTGCCAAGTTACTCAAAATTTAGTCTAAGATTCCCGACTTCTTTAAGAAGTCGGGAATCTTACCGTGCTACGATGTGGCAACAGCTAAATCAACAATACATTGAGGAAACTGGCGCCTTAACGCATTAAAAGCAGGACAAGGATTTTGGTCTTGTAGATTTTCTGGTTTACTCCAAGTAAACGGCGCCTTTTTAGCAGCGGACATCCACAGTAAACGCTTTGCGCGCGTCATTGCTACATATAGTAAACGGTATTCTTCAGCAGTTTTAAGATATTTTGATTGTTCCCAAGCTTCACTAACACTGGGAATATCTTCTTCACCGTGGAGTGCTGCACGAATTTGCGCGCGTGCGACTTCGGAAAGCGTAAAGTTGCCTAAAAACTGTGCTTGTGGAGGCACCCAAAATTTACCTGGTATCAAGTTATCGTGTAAAAACGGTAGAAATACATAATCCCAATCTAGCCCTTTGGCTTTGTGCATCGTAATAATAGTAAGTTGCCCTGCACGTGTATAGCGCGCTTCGATGTCTTCGGTTTCTACAGCTTCAAAACGTTCTGAACTAACAATTTCACTGAGAACACCCAGCATAGAACCCATCGAATTAGTGCTAGCTATTTGCTGCGTTACCCGTTCGGAAAGTTTATCAGCGGTTGCAAGTTCGGCTTGGTCGTAGTTAAGCGCTAACGCAATAAAAGAAATTAATTGATACAGCGGTAGGGCTAGCTTTGCTTGAAGTAAGCTGCGACATAAACGCGCGGCTTTTTGTACAGGTTCAGGTTGCACAGGGGCAAGAGGACTTGGATATAAAAAGTCTTCAGGTTGTGCAGCAAGAGTGTTAAGGTCTTGGGTTGGTACTAACTGACGCTTTACCAAAACATCAAGAGCAGCTTTAAGAAAATCAGGAGAGTGAGGACGGTCACAAAATTGTAATAACGCCAAAATTTCAGCAGGAACGTGCGAGTGTCTATCTCGTTCGCCCGCATCATATAAAGTTATATTGTTGTCTTTACAAACTTGAGCAAGTGCTTCTGCTAACCATTTTCCTTGACGGTTTTCGCGCACCAATATAGCAGCGCGCGTCTTACTTGGGTCTGGGGTAAAAAGTTCAACGATACGTTTACTCAATAAATCAACAGTGTGATGAATATCGCGTGGAGTGCAAATCTCAAGTCCACGTCCTACATGAGGAGGGTTTGCATCTGTTTGTGGGTCATCCGGGTCAACAGTGCGAATCATTTGCGGACGGAAAGGAGTGGGAAAGTGATGAGTTGTAGAGACGCGACATGTCGCGTCTGTACAGGAGTGCTGAGTGGAAGAAGTGGAATTTGCTTTTGCTCCGTAGAAACTGTTGACCCAATTTAGTGTAAAGTTGGCAGCTTCGATAATAATACGGCTACTGCGTCCGGCGCGATCCATTGTGGCGAGTCGATTAGTCCCGTCACACTCTTCACAGAATTCACGGAAGTATATAGGGTCTGCGGGAGTAAACGTTGAGTTAATTGCTTGATTCGGGTCGCCTACACGAATTAAATTAATTACCTCTCCCCCGATCTGCTCCCCCTGCCCTCGCAGGGGAGTGGTAGGGGAGGGGTCTGTAGCGAGAATTTCTAAGAGTTGCGTTTGTAAAGGACTAGAATCTTGCGCTTCGTCTTCAAATACGGCAAATACTTGACCTTGTTCGATACGGCGTGCATGGGGGTCATCTAAAACTCGCAATGCTGCTAAAATCATATCGTCGTAGTCGATAAAGTCGCGCGCTTTCATTAAATTTTCGTATTGTTCGTATAACCCAGCGGCAACGTTTAATATTCTGTACTCATCGTCGATATACTTGCTCATGTTTTGCAAGTTTTCTATAGATATACCTGAACTTTTAGCTTCGTGAATTACTGTTGTTGCTAATTCGGGCAATACTTCAGTTCGCAGTACTGACTGGCGCCGCAATCTTTCAGTCTCTTCGCCGTCAAATTGGACACCTTCAAGTAACCGCATGTATCGTCCTGGATTATATGCAATCCACTGTTCAACAGCATTACGGATGAGGCGATGGGATTGGTTAGGAGTAACTAAAGTTACGTCATTCAGTTGTAAATTTGAAAGTTCTGGGTGACGACTGGCAATGTTTAACGCTAACCCGTGCAGCGTGTTGACTACAAACCCAGTTTGGGGCAAAGATAATTGGTCACGGAGGTAATTACGAATTTTAATTTTAATATTCGCAGCAGCGGAACGAGTAAATGTTACAACAATTAATTGGCGCCGAGTATTGCGAAGACTACTAGCCGACTGTTCGTACTGACGCGCGATAGCAATAGCTGCTGCTGCTGCCATCCCCGTTGACTTACCGGCGCCAGGAACAGCAGAAACCGCTAGTTTCCCTGATGTCCAATCTGCCATTTGCTGCTGACCCAGACGCAACCCATTACGGATACGGTTAATTGCTACATTCCTAAGTGCTAGCGTATCTAGTTGAGTATTGTCGTTATTTCTCTCTGGGTGGAGATTATTTTGCGGCACTGAATTATTAATATAAGCGTCGGACATATAAGATTTTAAATTTTAGATTACTGTACGGGCGGGTTAACAGATATCCTAAAACCGTGCGTGTATATCTCGTGAACCCGCCCCTGATCTGAATGATAAAACAGAAACTTTACTTACATTATCAAATTTTACTAGGGGTGATTCTACTCGGCGCCTTATTGCGGTTTTGGAATTTAGATTTTAAACCGCTATGGATGGATGAAGTAATCACCGCTATCTTTAGTTTAGGTAAAAATTACAAGGATTTACCACTCGATAGGGTATTTCCATTAATAAGCTTAACAGAGATTTTTACTTATCAACCTGGTAAAAGCTGTCATGATATTGCCTTAAATCTTATTTCGCAATCTACACACCCACCATTATTTTTCTGCACTATGTACACTTGGTTGGGGTGGTTGCAACATACAGGAAATTGGATAGCTAAATTACGATTTCTACCAGCTTTGTTTGGTGTAGCGACAGTTTTTGTGATTTACTGGGTAAACCGCATCGCGTTCTCATGGCAAACTGGGTTAGCAGCAGCAGCTTGTATGGCTGTTTCTCCATTTGCAGTATACCTTTCTCAAGAAGCGCGACATTACACTTTGCCGATGCTGTTGATTAGTTTAGCGCTGCTCTTCCTTGTGCAAATTCAAAAAGATATTTTTCTGCAAAGGGTTCGCGTTTGGGTCTGGTGCAGTTGGGCAATAGTTAATAGTGTTAGTCTCTACGTGCATTACTTTTGTATTCTGGCTTTAGTTGCTCAAATAGCTACTTTAGTCTCACTATTAATATGGCAAAAAGTTAGGCGCCTGAGAATCTGGTTTCTTCTAACTTTGTCTACCACAGGTATTATAGTCAGTTTTCTGCCTTGGTTAATGGTGATGCTACATCACTCAAAGCGTTCCGAAACTACTTGGTTAGAGGCGCCTCAACATATAGCCCCGTTTTACCAGACTATAATTAACTGGATATTAATGGTGATTGCCTTCCCTGTAGAACAGCAACCCATACTCACCGCAATAGTTTGTGCTGTTTTCATGTTGTTTTGCGGAGTATGGGTTGGAACGCAAGCAATAAAAGGGTTGAAACAGCTTTTAAATCAACCCGACACTCAACTTCCTACCCTAACACTATTAAGTTTTTCAGTTTGGGTAATCTTAGAATTTTTTGCCATTATTTATCTAACTCAAAAAGATATTACCGTCGTACCACGCTATAACTTCGTATATTATCCTGGCTTTTGTGCAATACTAGCTGTAAGTTTAGTGGAGAGGGGAAGGGGGAAAAAGCTTATTAAATCTCCGCTTGCTGTAGTTTTATTTATTGGTGTTGTTAGCTGTATATTCTCAAACTTCAACTTAGTCTTTCAAAAACCTTTTCAACCGGAACTAGTCGCGCGTAACTTTAACCAAGAACCTTCTGTTCCATTAATGGTAGTAGTCGGATACAGTGATTATCAAGATGTAGCTTTAGGATTAAGCTTTGGTTTGGCATTACAACAACTTCAAACCAAGAATCAAATCCAACTTGCTCAAACTAATTTAGCCTTCTTTGACAAAAAACTTAATTTTCAAAAAGTTATAGATAAGCTAGCACAGTTACCTCCACCTCAGTCCGCGCGTTTAAATTTATGGGTTGTTGCTTCTGGTTTACGAAGACGTGACTTTCCTCAAAAACTCAATATTTCTTCGCAAGCAACTTGTAATAAAGATGATAAACAATATTACCGTATTGGTATTCCTTATCAACTTTATCGATGTGACTTGGCAACGGATTGAACGGATGTAACGGATGAATGGCTACATTCTCGTTGTGTAAAATATTTATACCCGTCTATGATTAAAAATCATAGGCTAATAGCTGAAGTCCATTAAAATGGACTATTAATAAAGTAGTATAAAAAGCGCAGAATCCAAAATTATTAAATTATTATATTCTGGGATGGCTGTTCCCAGCCGTCCCAACAAACAATTTAAACATTAAATAACAAACTATCCGTTACATCCGTTGTATCCGTTGCCAGTTACTCCTCGATTTGCCAGGAGTCTTTATTAAAGTCCTCGTCGAGTACCTTTTTCGCACGCACTATAACAGTAATTTTGCCAAGAATTTGTACGTCAGGCACCGTTTCAAACCATTGAAAGTCTAGTTCACCGTTGTTATCGAAGACAAAATAGCTACCGTCATTCCACTCACGTTGCGCGCGGTCGATAATGACTAAAACCTGCTCTAATGGTGAGTTAGCGGTTTGATTGGGTAATCTATCACTATTGGTTAAAATTACTACAGGGTCTTCACAAGCAAGTATTACTTGCCAACCAGGTAGTGGCACCCATGCTTGTGTACCTGAAACGCGCACCATCCGAAAGGCGCCGATTTCTTCGACTATTGGTACAGCTTTTAAGTCTTGGGGTTTTAATGGCATTTCTCCTGCTACGGGTAAAATGCGTGCTAACTCGCTTGTTGATTCGAGACGGTAAAAAGGTAAAGTTGGCGCCGGACGTTTGCTGACTACTGTAAAGTCTGTTAATAATTGCTCGATTTGTTTGCGTGCTTCGGGTGAGTGGGCAAAACGTAGTCCTTTAGCAATGAGACGCGAACGTTCTTGTAAGTCGGTGTACTGACGTGCGAGTTTCCAAGATTGATACGCTACTGCATCACCTGGATGTGCTGTAAAACCTTCAGGAGGGTTACGGAAACGAGAAAAGTCTTTGATTGCTCGCGCGATTTCTCTAGCTTCGTCGCAGTCGAGTTGATGTTTAAAAGCAAGTTCGGCAGCAGACGCACGTTCTTCTTGAGTTAGTAAGCGAAATTCATATAGTACATCGCTAGCGCGTTGGGCAAAGTGGGATAGTACTTCAGTTGAGGCGCCGACTTTTTCTATTGACGAATAAACTTGGGCGCCGACTGTCACCTGATTTTGCTGAACTGGCTCAAAACCAGTTTCTTCAAAAATAGTTTGGGGATTATAACCAGATTTTTGCAACTGCGTGATGGCAGAACCCCATTCGACCCAATTACCTTGCTTCTGTCTGAGTTTTCGCAGTAGCTCAGATTTTTCTTCGGAGCTTATATTTCCTGGGTTTTGAGTATCTTGTGGTTGGGAACTCATACGGTAACGCTAATCGCGCATTTTAACTAGTCAAATCTATTTTACGGTAAGCACGTATACTCGTTCTTGATTACGCAACATATAGTTATGAAGCTCCGTAGAAACTGGAAAATTAAACCTTGTTCCAACACAATCCTTTACAAAACTAGTTTTTGGTGATTTGGGATGTAACACTTGCCGAATATGTGTGATTGTGGTTATAAATAAAAAATACTCATATGTATAAGTACGTTTACGTATTTTTCACTATGCTTAATAATGAAATACGGATACGTAATTTAAAAACAAATACGTAATTATTTTATATTTCAATGAGATAATTCAGGATATTCCACAAGTTAATACTTGTATTTTTAAATTAAGCTTGGTATTGAATATCACAATATCAATAAGAATTAAAGGAATTATCTTATGGATAATCCGATTCCTGAAATTGATAAAATCCGTAGGCAATTAATGACGATAGAAAAACCTAAAAAACTCAAACTTTTAGTCGTTGACGATGAGCCAGATAATCTCGATTTGCTCTATCGTACTTTTCGACGAGACTTTAATGTTCTAAAAGCAGACAGCGGTATCAACGCACTCTCCGTTCTAGCTGCTGAGGGGGAAGTTGCTGTTATTATCTCTGACCAGCGAATGCCAGAAATGAAGGGAACTGAGTTTCTGAGTAAAACTGTGCCTCAATTTCCTGATACCGTTCGTATTATCCTCACGGGTTTTACCGATATTGAGGATTTGGTAGAAGCAATTAATGCTGGACAAGTTTACAAGTACATTACCAAACCGTGGGACCCTACTGAACTGAAGGCAGTGGTTCAACGCGCGGCAGAAACTTATGATTTACTTAAGCAGCGTACAGAAGAATTGCGTCGTGCGAATGCTCAGATGGCACTTCTAACTTCTTTGGTCAACGTTACACAGTTATCAACCAGCTTTGAATCTATTCTTGACCCACTTGCTAGGTCATTTGGAGAAAGCTTTGCCGCTGATGGTTGTATTTTACAGATGATTGAGGCTGGTACACTGGTGCCAGTACAAGGAAGTTACTCGACAGCAGGAAAACTTGAAAATTGGCTTTCTCAAGATCCGCTCTTCGAGCAAGCAATTGCATCCGGGCAAATGCAAGTCTCGGTAAATGTTAGTAATGATGAAAAGTTAGCAGCAGTTTCACACTACTCAGATAATAGTGTTAAAGCACATTTAATCCTACCTGTTATCTATCGTAGCCAAACTCTTGCTGTGCTATCGCTTCAGTGGAAACAACCACTAGCTTTGCGTGAAGACGAACTCAAACTTATTCATAGTTCTGCTCAACTTGCTGCCATAGCTCTCACTGCAACTCGTTGCTGTTAATTACGGTGTTTAGACGTTATCGTAGAAACCATCACATTGTAGAGACGCGAAATTTCGCATCTCTACATTTATGTATTCATTTACATCTATGTATTATATAAAGCATCTACATTTAGACATATAAAACACTATCTTAATAGAAAGATTAGTACTTCCCACTCATAAATTTGTTGACTAAATTAATTAAATATCGTAATATTGTTGTAAGTACTATAAAAAAATCACTTGTAGTTCAACGGCAAAACTACTACTGAATATTTTTATATCAATAGTAGTTGAGGTACGATTTTATGTATAAATTTGATAATTTTTTACAAGGAATTCCCGACATATAGCTACTATAGCATAGCTGTGAGTAGGCTTGCAATTTAGAGTAAGGCAGTGCATTGCATGAAAGTTGTGGTAAAAACTAATGCACTAATAGCAAAGCTAAAAGTATACAGCCATAGAAATTAAAAATTACCATTCCTCAATATAACGAAAAAGAGACTATGAATCTCCATTTTGTGGAGCATAGAGACATTACTTATATTGTCTCTAGTTTCAGTATGATCTAGTGTAACGTACTAGTTCTAAGTCTCGAACTACCAAACTTTTTTATGACTCAGCTAGTACAAACTACCGTCGAGACTACTAAGAAAAACTCGTTTGCAATAGCGGTATTAAGTAGACTATCAAATAAACTATCAAAATTTCCAGCAGTTGGATTTGCAGTGCTGTGTGCTGCTTGCTTCGGTGTAACAGTTCCGATGACAAAGCAATCGCTGAATGAGTTATCACCTTTAATGATTTTGGTCATTCAAAGTATATCAAGCATCATTTTTTTATGGTCTGTAATTTTTTATCAAAAAGTTGAGATACCAAAAAAATCAGTAGCTTTGAGAGCGAGTTTAGTTGGTTTTTTAGAACCGGGTTTATCTTTTATTTTGGCGACTATTGGCTTAAACTTAACGACGGCAAGCAATGCAACGCTTCTTTCTGTCAGCGAACCAATTATCACCATTGCTTTAGCAGCTGTTTTGCTCAAAGAAAAAATTAGTTCACCCTTAATAAAGTTAGCACTCGTTGCTTGTGTGGGAGTTGGGATGGTCGCATCTCCAAGTATAACTAATATTACAGGTGAGTGTTTGACTGGAGATTTTCTGGTACTGCTTGGAGTTTTGTGCGCTTCGCTATATGCTATCGTAGCTCGACCGTTGCTGTCTCAAGCGGCGCCATTAGTTTTAGTAGCGCTTCAGCAGTCGTTTGCACTTGTTTTATTTGTATTACTTCTTGGGGTGTCACAGTTTTGGGGTCAAAACGCTTTTAACTTCGCGCAAGTCCATATTGAAAGTGTTTTGTTAGCAGTCATTTCCGGTATTATCGGACAAGGTTTAGCATTTTGGCTATATTTACTAACGCTGCGGACATCTGGTGTAAGTGTGACTTCGCTATATTTAACGCTTATTCCTTTATTTGGGGTCGCAACAGCTTATATAACTCTTGGAGAAAGACTTTCATTTATACAAACTTTAGGTGGTGGACTTATTCTCGTCGTCGTGCTGTTCATATCTCAATTACCTGAAGCAAAGCATTAAATTGTCTTTTTAAAGAAACCAGGCTTCTCATGATAGATTATGGGAAAAAGCTTAATTTCTTGAAAAGAAGCCCGGTTTCTGTTTCTTTGCAGCAGCTTGCTTTAATATTCTTGTAAGAGAAATATTTTCACTGATTCATGAGCGAAGAAGTACGTGCTATTTTTAACCGCATTGCTCCGGTCTATGACGAGCTAAATGACAAGCTAAGTTTTGGACAGCACCGCATTTGGAAAGAAATGACGGTGAAATGGAGCAAAGCTAAACCAGATGATACTTGTATTGATTTATGCTGCGGTAGTGGCGATATCTCATTACGGTTAGCGCGTCGTATCGGGACGGGGAAGGTGTACGGAGTTGACTTTTCGAGCCAGTTATTAATAGTAGCTGCATCGCGCGCACGAAGTTTGTACAAGCAACTTCCAGTTACTTGGGTTGAGGCGGATGTACTGGATTTACCATTTGAGGATAATTACTTCGATGCTGCCACAATGGGGTATGGGCTAAGAAACGTTGGCGATATTCCTGGCAGTTTACGAGAAATTTATCGTGTCTTAAAGGTAGGCGCCTCATGCGCGATACTAGACTTTCACCGTCCAAGTAACCCAATAATGCGCGCGTTTCAGCAATGGTATTTAGATAATCTAGTCGTGAGTACCGCTACACAAATGGGATTGAAAGAAGAATATGCTTATATTAGTCCCAGCTTAGACCGTTTCCCTGTTGGTAGCGAACAAGTTGCTATCGCGCGGCAAGTTGGTTTCACGGATTCCACACATTACCCGATTGCGAACGGTATGATGGGAGTATTAGTCGTTAATAAAAGTTAAGAGTTATGAGTGCTGAGTGCTGAGTGCTGAGTTTTAAATCCTAACTCCTAACTCCTAACTCCTAACTCCTACCTCCTACCTCCTAACTCCTAACTACATTTATCCCTTGGATTGGTCTCATCTCTGGCTTTATGTGTCCCCCCCGGTTCTCGGCGGAATTATTGGCTATTTCACCAACGATATAGCTATCAAAATGCTGTTCCGTCCTTACCGCGCGCTTTATATCGGTCGAAAACGCATCCCGTTTACTCCTGGTTTGATACCCCGTAACCAGGAACGTCTTGCTAAAAATATCTCGGATACGATAATGGGGTCACTGTTGACACCCGAAGAATTGCAAAATTTGGCACGGCGCCTATTGCAAACAGAGCGTGTTGAGGGTGCGATTCTTTGGTTGCTGCAAACGGCACTCGAACAAATTAAGCTTGATAAAGACCAAAAAAGCACCAAAATTCTGGTGGCGAGTATTTTGCGTGACTTGCTCGGCGAGTCTTTACCACGTTTGCTTAAAACTTTAGCACGGCGCGAAGATTTTTTAGAGACGCAAATCAACCAAATATTTGACCAAGTATTACTCGAATTCCAGCTTAACGAAGAACAAGCCAAGCGTCTAGCTGATTGGTTACTGCAAGTTGTTTTACCACCTGATACTATCCGGTTGGCAATCGTTGATTTTTTAACCGACCGTACAATTCAAACTATAGATGAGAGCTTTCGCGAAAAAACCAGTGGTACTTACTGGGTGGTGGCCAACTTATTTGGGTTACGCAATACTCTTACTCGTTTGAGAACTTTTTGTCTCGACGAAAAAGACGCAACAAATATTCGCTTACGCGAACTCACCCAAGATTTAAACGTCAACAACCGCATTAAAAGATTTTTGCTCGACCTATCGTTACAAAATCTCCCTATCGCCACAGTTCGCCAATTACGCAAAACCACGCGCGAGAGCGTTCGGCATTACCTGGAAAGTAGTGGTGGTGACTTGCTTCAAGGGTTAAGCGAATCTATGGACTGGGACAATATAGCAGCTGTACTTATCACCCGTCTGGGCGCCTCACCAGTTGTCAGCGCTTCCTTGGAAACCGTTAGCAAAGAACTGGCTTTGGTTCTCGAACGGTATTTAGAAAGAGATTTAGAAAAAATCGTAGCTCAAGTAATACCGATTCTCTCTATCGACCAAGTTATCATCGACCGCGTAAAATCTACATCACCTGCCGATTTAGAAGCTGCAATCGAAGGAATAGTGAAAAACGAATTGCAAGCGATTGTAAGTCTAGGTGGTATTTTAGGGTTTATCGTCGGCTTATTCCAAACAGCATTACTTTTGTTTACTCGATAAAAAGTGCATTGTGGAATGAGCATTGTGGAATAAGCATTGTGGAATGGGCATCGTGGAATGGGCATCGTGGAATGGGCGTCGTGGAATGGGCATCGTGGAATGGGCGTCCTCGCCCGTCAAATGCTTAATATTTTTTGGTAGTGAGAGTAATTAAACATTAGGTAAACAGGCACCTTGTAAAGAAACATGTTGTTGAATCGACTAAAAATCTTTAATAAAATATGAAGATATTGCTAGTATATTTAAAGTATTGATAAAGCTATCAACTCCTTGTAAATCAAGTGTTCTAACTATCTAACTGCAATCAAATAATTGCCTGTTGTCATGATGGGACTTTGACGGTCATTTAGATCTCAGTCTCTCTCAAGAAACCTTGTTCTATGTTTTTTTTTGGCAGGAAGAAGGTGGAATCGAAGAGATATTGTCTAGATTTATACATACAAATATGCTGATTAACGACCATTTATTACTCGCTTCACACATTATTCAGTGGCACAGATGATATAAATCAACGAATTCATATTTATGAAGTATGATAGCTACTTTTTAGTAACTATTACTGTTACTCATAAATTTGTTTGTAGCAAATATTCTACGTAAAAATAACAAAGCAATGAAATTATGACGGCAGGAGCGCGATGATAATTATTTTGTTGTGCGCTGTTTGGCAGATTGGTTTTCGACGGCATGTGATTAGTTCACATGTTGCATTGATATAGGGGATATCTTAAATTGCTGAAACGATGTGAACGAAACCGAAAGCGCTCTAAACGACGAGCGATATTTTATCCGATACATCGATGTTATCTGGATAGCGCTAGTCAAAAATACTCGCTTTACGCCGATACTGCTGGACAACTTCAGCAGCGCGGTGTACGCAGAAAAGAAGCAATGATGTTGGTCGCATCTCAGACGACAATTAGCCCAGACGGTGAGTGGTTGGAAGCATTCTGGTGCGACCAGTGCCAAGGCATCGAATGGTATTACGTCAAGAAGAAAGACCGTGTTTATGAAATATCGCTGGCGCCTGCTGAACTATGGCAACGTGCGGTAGGAGTAATTAGCCCCGAAGGAAACTCGTCTGTGGGTGAATTTACACGCAGACACGCGCGGATGAGAGGATACGATGTCAAAGATGAATTTGATCTTAAGCGTATATAGTGATTGCGAACCCTGGCTGCCGAACGTCAGGTGGTGCAATTAAAGTAATGAAGTAGTTGAGATATCTGCATGATAGAGTCATTTCCAAACGTAGAAGAAATTGATTTTCAAAAATATTTACAGGTAATACAGCGACGTTGGTTGTCTGCTGTTGGAATTTTCGGAATTAGTGTAACTGTAGCATCAATGTATGCCTTTTCATTAAAGCCAACTTATGAAGCTCAAGGAAGCGTTTTAATTAAAACAGATAATACTTATTCACTTAAACGAGCTAAAGAGCTTTTAAGAGAAGGTTTTCCTTTAGTCATTTCGGGAGCTGCTATATATATGTATGCAAAGATCGACCAGATTCAGATTCAGCGAGGATTTGCTGTCAGATTACTTCGAGTCTTTACGTTATTATTTTTGGATGCGTTATGTGCAGAAAAATTGCAAGCTGTATTAGAAGCAAAAAACGAAATCAAAGACGGTGTACTGTTTAAACTCAAAGATGACCCGCGCGTTACAAAGGTTGGTAAGTTTTTACGTCGCTACAGTCTTGATGAATTACCACAACTATTTAATGTAATATTTGGTGAGATGAGTCTTGTCGGCCCGCGTCCCCTTCCACTACGCGATGTCGAACGTTTCAAGAAAATGCACTTTATTCGTCAAGATGTGCTTCCCGGTATTACTGGTTTATGGCAAGTTTCCGGACGTTCGGATATTGAAAATTTTGAAGAAGGAGTGAAACTAGATATTAGCTACATTGAAAATTGGTCAGTATGGCTTGATTTGAAAATCTTGTTCAAAACTGTAGGTGTTGTCTTAAATAAGACTGGCGCCTACTAATATATTTTCATTAGCTAGATTAAAAATCTTGTGGGATGGGCATCCTTGCCCGTCCTTACATTTGCGGCATTATAATACACCTTCTGTGTCTGGCGCCACAATTTCACCCTCGCCAATTTCCAACATCATATCTTGGTCGGTGATTAATTCGCTTAGTTCTTTTACTTGTAAATTCATATCTTCGCAAGCTTTCCGCAAGTCTCTAGCAAACTCGTTAAGATTATCACCATAACCGCATTGCCGTGCAGCCGTTTCTATTCCTTGTTTGGCATTCGCACGCGCGCAGTCTACTAACTCTGTACCTTGCAATTTTTCTAGAGATGCCATAGTATTATCCTTTATTTTATATTCGTCACTTTTGATAAAAGTAACAATTAATATTTATCAAGTCTTCTTTCTTACGGTTGAAATATTGGTGACATTGATGTTAGCTTAATCCCCCCTAGCCCTCTTGATAAGGGGGAAACAACAGTATTATTAACCGTTAATTACTTCACCGCCGTTTGGATGCAGTATTTGACCTGAGATATACGAAGAATCATCAGAGGCTAAAAATACATAGCTTGGCGCCACTTCTTCGGGTTGTCCTGCTCGCTGCATTGGTACTTGCTTACCAAAGTTTGCAACTTTATCTTCAGGAAATGTTGCGGGAATTAAAGGTGTCCATATTGGACCGGGTGCAACACCGTTGACGCGAATGCCTTTTTCTATTAAATTTTGTGATAGTGAACGGGTAAAAGCTACAATGGCGCCTTTGGTAGAGGAATAATCAAGTAATTGCGGATTACCTTTGTAAGCTGTAACAGAAGTCGTGTTAATAATAGCACTACCCTCGCTTAAGTGCTTGAGTGCGGCTTTAGTTAGGAAGAACATTGAAAAAATGTTGGTGCGGAAAGTTTTTTCCAATTGTTCTTCGGTAATATCTTCTATACTTTCTTGCGGATGCTGTTCGGCTGCGTTGTTGACTAGAATATCTAGCTTGCCAAATTCGTCTACTGTTTGCTGAACGGCTTGTTGACAAAACGACTCCGAGCCAATATCACCTGCTATTGTAATCGCACGACCGCCGTATTTCTCAACTAGATGCTTTGTTTCTTTGGCATCTTCGTGTTCACTTAAATAAAGAATTGCAACGTTGGCGCCTTCTTTAGCATAGGCTATTGCTACCGCACGTCCAATACCACTGTCGGCGCCTGTAATTAACGCGACTTTATTCTCTAACTTACCACTACCCCGATATTTAGAATCATCGGCTTGGGGCTTTGGTGTCATTTGCGCTTCAGACCCTGGTAACTCTTGGGACTGTGGTGGCTGTAATTGTTCTTGTGGCATAACAAAAAATGATGCTTTAATAGTATCGACTAATATCTATCTTCCGGAATCTAAAACTAAACCTTGGATTGATTTCTCTCACCAAGGCAAAATAAGTGTGTGTTCCCATTGGACATTGCTAGTTATTACTGACACTGCCAAATCAATGTAAAGAAACCTTTTATTCGCTCACACCAATAACTATACCTTCATAATCGACAACGGTCATTTACGCAATAAACCCATCGTCATCAAGGATTTATTTGTAAACAGATATTTACAATTTAAGTTTTTTTTTACATAAATTAATCGTTCTTTTGATATAAACAAATCAAAAATAACTTCAAATATATCAACCTTGAGACATAATCAAAGAAGTAGAGGTACAGATTACTAGTCTAGATTACCGATTTCTTTGAATCGGCAATCTAAAAAGTGCTTCTTTAGATTAATTGCCAACGTCAGATTTTTGTTCGAGATTTAAGTAATCTAACTTAAACACGACAATCGCTCTAATGCGAAATTTGGGAGTAAATGAGGCACAAGTACTATGCAGACCTTTGATAGTAGTTCGCATGTGATCGAGGTTGATACATTCCGGGACTTGCAAACAACTTTACGCGACCGTTGGAAAACCATCGAGTTATTCGACAACAGCGATGCTGATATTCTTGTCATCCCCTCGCTGAGTATCGACCAACGCGAACTCATGAAAATTGAAGGTTGTGAACATTATGAAGAACGATTATTATTCTCGTTAATTCGGTTGCGAAATCCTCGGACGCGGTTAGTTTATGTAACTTCAATGCCACTGCATCCGAGCGTTATCGATTATTATTTGCAGTTATTACCTGGAATTCCGTTTTCTCACGCGCGTAACCGTCTATTACTACTATCTACATACGACTCATCGCAAAAGCCCCTGAGTCAGAAAATTTTAGAGCGTCCCCGCTTGCTTGAGCGGATTCGTCAAGCTTTGCGGTTAAACAAGTCATTTATGACGTGCTATAATTCCAGCGATTATGAGGCTGAATTATCAGTAAAGTTAGGTGTACCTTTATATGCTGCTGCTCCTGACCTACAAATTTGGGGAACGAAAAGTGGCAGTAGGCAAATCTTCGCTGAATCAAATGTTCCCCATCCCAAGGGAAGCGCTTTAGTTAAAACCGCTTCGGAATTAGCGGAAGTTGCCGCTCAGTTGTGGGAGCGTCAACCAACATTAAAACGTATGGTTGTTAAACTGAATGAAGGTATTTCTGGCGAAGGTAATGCGCTATTAGACTTACGACCAATATCGCATATGGCACCACCTAGTGGTACACATTCAGAGCGTGTTGCAGTAATTAAAGAGAATTTTCCACTACTACGCTTCCAAGCAAGTCAAGAAAGCTGGGATAATTTTTCTGTCCGTATTGAAGAACTAGGCGCCATCGTTGAAGCATTTGTAGAAGGAGAAATCAAACGTTCTCCGAGTGTTCAAGGACGCATTACTCCTACAGGGGAAGTAGAAATTCTGTCTACTCACGATCAAATACTAGGTGGCCCCGACGGGCAAATATACTTAGGTTGTGAATTTCCAGCTGATGAGGCATATAGGTTACGCTTACAGCAGTATGGTTTAAAAGTTGGTAAAAATTTAGCAGAAAAAGGCGCTTTAGAACGTTTTGGTGTTGACTTTATTACTGTCCAAAAAGAAAACGGCGAGTGGGATATTGAGGCAATTGAAATTAACCTGCGAAAAGGTGGTACAACCCACCCATTCATGACCTTAAAACTACTAACGAACGGTCGTTATAATGCTTCAACTGGATTATTTTACAGCCAACAAGGGCGCCCGAAATACTATATTGCCACCGACAACCTGCAAAAAGACCGCTATAAAGGACTATTACCCAATGACTTGATGGATATTATTGCCCATCACCGCTTGCACTTTGACTCTGGTACTGAGACAGGAACGGTATTCCATTTAATGGGCTGTTTGTCACAGTTTGGAAAACTGGGGTTAACAAGTATTGGTGACTCCCTGCAAGAAGCTCAAGATATTTATAACAAAGTCATTAAAGTTTTAGATGCAGAAACTAGCAATAAAAATCGCGACTTTTCTACCATTTCAGAATATACTTTGCCAATTTCTTGGGAAGAAGGTTAATTATTCAAGAGACGCGATTATTGTATAGACGCGATTATTGTATAGACGCGATTAAATCGCGTCTCTACTGAAACCGGGATTTGAAAATTTAAAATTTTGTAACAATTATGGCTGTACTTGCTTAACAATAGTTAATGAATCACAGTTTACGTTACCCTGTGTTTAGTACAATCAACTAAACCAGTGTCTGAGAACGGTTGTGTCCCAGGTAAATAATAGTGCGATTCATTGTATAAACCCTGACTGTGCGCGTCCCTATCCGCAACCTTGGGGTAATAAGTTTTGCAATAGCTGCGGCGCCAATCTACAGCTACTCGACCGTTATGTGCCATTACAACCTCTAGGTTCTGGCGGTTTTGCCCAAATTTACACGGTTTGGGACACAATCGCACAAACGGAAAAAGTGCTAAAAGTCTTAATCGAAAGCTCACCCAAAGCACTCGAACTGTTTGTGCAAGAAGCAGAAATATTGTGTCATCTTCAACACCCTGGTGTTCCGCAGGTTGATATTTGTGGGCATTTCCAGGTTGAGTTGTCACACCCTAAACCTCGCAAACTGTCGTGCTTGGTTATGGAAAAAATCGATGGTTTGACACTGGAGGAAATTCAAAAGCTCTACCCACAAGGTTGTCCGCAAGCATTAATACTCAATTGGCTGCTGCAAGCTATTGATATTTTAAATCACTTGCACTCCCGTAAAATTATCCATCGTGATATTAAACCGAGCAATATCATGCTGCGAACAAAAAGCACCTTTTCTCGTGGGGCAGTACGTGGGGACCAGCTAGTATTAATAGACTTTGGTGGAGTTAAGCAAGTTAGTTCGTCAATGCTACGGTTTCCAAGTCGGTCAACACGATTATTTTCGTCAGGTTATAGTCCTCCCGAACAGCTAACAGGTATGTCGGTTGGACCGCAAGCTGATTTTTATGCGCTGGGTCGAACGATGATAGAATTACTAACTGCTAAAAACCCAGCAGATTTGGAAGACCCTGCGACTGGAGAATTACACTGGCGCCATTTAGTCGATGTTAAACCCAAATTGGGCGATTTACTCGAAGAAATGGTAAAAACTGACGTGCGTTCTCGTCCTGTATCTGCTACCGCTATTGGGAAAAGACTAGCTAATATTTCCCAGGCGCCTGCTGTATCTGTATTTTCGCAGGTTGGGCAAAACGTTCAAAAAACATTTAGTAAAATTACGCATCAAGTTAATAACACAACATCTCCGTTATCTAACTTCTGGCAAAAATTCAAAGGTGTAGGTACACAAGTTACTACTGCTTTTGCACAAGCTACTTCCCAAACAGTACTTTTTACAGTTAAGACATTTATCACTACTATCCTCGCTTGCCTCAGTACAATTTGGGCAATGCTTCTGGCTAGTATTGGCGCTCTTTTTGGCACCATTCTTGGTTTATTACTTGCTAATAATACCATTTGGGGAAAACAACTTTCAGCATATATCGCCAATCAGCTACCAGGAGTTTTGAATAATACGAATAATGTTTCAGGATCAGAAATTATATTATTCGCAACTGCTGGTTTAGGAATTGCTTGGTCGCTAACAATTAGCGGAGCATTTGGACAAAAGCGGCGTTATTTTGTCGCCTCAATAATGAGTATGATTGGCTACGGTCTAGGATGGGTAGTATTAGCTGCAATGACTTCACCTGCTGGCAATATCATTCCAAAAGTGACAGCATCCGGATTAACCGGACTGATATTAACAGCTGTTTCTTTTCTAACGTTAGGTTTAGGACTACGTAGTCATCACATAGTTCATGCAATAATCAGCGCTTTTGGTACAGCCTTAACCTTTGCTTTGCTTATTAACCTCGGTATTTTGTCACCTAGCTTATTCGACTTTCTACTCTCGAAGGAAACACTTTCCCTGGCGCCTTCTGTTATCTTTTTTAGTTTTTTAGGTATTTTCAACAGCTTTTACCTAGCCATAAGTCATTACTTGGTAGTTCCTTGGTTAAAGTTTTTAGGGTGGAAGTAAAAGTTATGAGTGCGCTCGTGCGCTCGTGCTGAGTTAAAAGTTAGGAGTTATAAATCTAATACTCAGCACGAGCGCACTTTCAACGAGCGCACTTATAACTAAAAATGTTTATCCCCCAGTCATACCTGACCGGGGGATTACATAAGGCTTAGACTATAGAGTTTCTGTATAATTCGGAGTTATTTCCATTCTAATCGCTATGTGTTAGTTTCAGTGGTTCAGACACATGAATTTATCGTATTTTTACAGTTTTTTAACAAGCTCTTCATACTTTTACTCACGTAATCGTTGGTATTTATAACGATTACTGAGACTTTGTTTACTAGATTACACTTATGGTACCAATACAAACGATGTAAGTATATATTTTATAGATTTTTTATTATTTCTTCATATTGACTTTATCCCTATTGTTTGCGAAAAAAGTTGTATGTGTCAGTATGGCTATACGCACGGTTGGTAAAATCTGAAATATGCAAAATAAAAGACAAAAAATTCTTGCGACTTTAACAGTACTAGCTTGTTTAGGATTAACCCAACAAGCAAGAGCGGTCAATCAACAAGATTTAGAGCAGTTCAAGGCTACTGGTTCATGTTCTCGTTGTGATCTAAGCGGCGCCGACTTAAGCGGTGCAAATCTAACTAGAGTTATTCTACGTGATGCCAACCTCAAAGGCGCCAACTTTAACGGCACTAACTTAACTGGCGCCGATCTAACTGGTGCAAACCTAGAAGCTGCTGTATTAAGCAATACTAACCTTACTGCTGCTTCTTTCACAGGCGCTTTATTAAAATCAGCATCGTTGGAAAACGCCAATATGAGCTTTACCAGCATGATGAGTGCTAACTTGGAAGGAGCAAACCTTAGAGGAGCAAGGCTTGGTTATACCAATTTCCGAGGCGCCTACTTCCGTTTAACAACGATGTCTAATGGTAATGTCACCGGTGATAAGCCTTACGGCTGGTCATTACAACGCGCTCAAAAACGAGATTGCGAAAAATTCAAGATTGAAGATAGAGCGCGCGGTAGCGTCTGTTCTACCGAGCAAGTAACCGAGGAAACTCCTACTAGACGCGAATAAATGTAGGGTGGGCTTCGGCCCACCATACTTTTCGCCCCATACCACATTTTACATCTCAACACTATATATTTTATATTTATTTAATATTTTTCATTGATAATTAATATTAATGTTTAGATTGGTAAATAAGTTACCTAATAGAGTTAATCTAAATTTTGTGGTTAGTAGCGACAAAATAACTTCAAATTACATTTGCTTTGTATCACGTGTGTAATCGTTATTGATTACAACTGAGTGCTGCTTGTTCGTTTGTATACGTCAAGACGGCTATAAAACGCTGCAAATTTTCTCCTATTAATCCATAGGGACTATACTTAGTTTTATCTAGGAAAGTACATATGTATTAATAAAGTTTTTATTCTATATGTTGCACATTTGCACGGTTGCTTTGTGATGAATAAACGTTCGTTGTATGTAACCGTTTATTCGTCAGTTAAAGCATAGTATTTTGAACGCACGTCAGTTGTTAATTATTAAATCAAGGACGAGAAATATGAGCATACCATCAGCATCTTTTACAGCGACTGAAAAGGCGTTTCATGTTACGGGGTACGAAAGAATAGATTTTAGTCTGGAGTATGTCAACGGTGTATTTGATATCAAAAATACTGAAATTGCAGATAGTTACCAAGCATTTGGACGCTGTTTAGCAGTAGTTGATGCGAATGTCAACCGTTTATATGGTGAGCAAATTCGCACGTACTTCCGTTATTATGACATTGACTTGACTGTACATGCTGTCACTATTACTGAACCAGCAAAGACACTCGCGACGTTTGAAGAAATCGTAGATGCGTTTGCTGATTTTGGTTTGATTCGTAAAGAGCCAGTTTTAGTTGTGGGTGGTGGATTAGTTACTGATGTAGTTGGGTTTGCTTGTTCTGCATATCGTCGTAAAACTAACTATATCCGTATTCCGACAACGTTAATTGGTTTAATTGATGCGGGTGTAGCAATCAAAGTAGCGGTAAATCACAAGAAATTGAAGAACCGTTTAGGCGCCTATCATGCACCGCAGAAGGTAATTCTTGACTTCTCGTTCTTAAAAACTCTGCCTCAAGCCCAAGTTCGTAATGGAATGGCAGAACTAGTTAAGATTGCTGTTGTATCAAATTTAGAAGTATTTGAACTGCTGTACGAGTATGGTCATGAATTGCTAGAGACTCACTTTGGCTATGTAAACGGTTCCGAACATTTGCAAGAAATCGCCCATAAGGTGAATTACGAAGCAATTAAAACAATGCTAGAGTTAGAAACACCTAACTTGCATGAAATTGACCTTGACCGAGTAATCGCTTACGGTCATACATGGAGTCCCACACTTGAACTGGCACCGCGCGTTCCTTTATATCATGGTCATGCAGTCAATATTGACATGGCATTATCAGCAACAATAGCTGAAAGACGTGGATATATTTCAGTTTCTGACCGTGACCGTATACTTAATCTCATGTCTCGTATCGGTTTAGCACTCGACCATCCGCTATTAGAAGGTGATTTACTTTGGCACGCTACTGGGTCAATAACTCAAACTCGTGATGGTAAACTACGTGCAGCAATGCCAAAACCAATCGGTACTTGTTTCTTTGTCAATGATTTAACTCGCTCTGAACTTGATGAAGCAGTTGCCGCACATAAACAAATCTGTGCAAACCTGCCGCGCTCTGGTGCAGGAATTGATGCATACATTGGCACAGAAGAAGTAGAAATGGCACCAGTGTAAAAATAGGTGTAGTAAACATAAGGGCGGGTCAACAGACATCATAAAACATTGTTTAATATCTAGTAAGCCCGCCCCAAAAAATCCAAAATCGCGCAATCAAATGACTACCACTATCCCAAACAAACCTAGAGCCGTAACACCTCACGGTATTATAGTTGAGCTACTACAAAGTACATTACAACTTGCCCAAACATCAAATACTTCTGAAGAGGTATTGACTTCACTACAACATATATATAAGTTAGCCGCAGGTCTGGAACCTTATATCGGAGAACATACAACAAACGAGTCAGAAGCATTAACAGCACTCGCACAAAAAACAAGTACTGAAGACTGGTCAAAACGCTTTTCTGATGGTGAAACAGTTCGTCAACTCGAACAAGAGATGCTATCGGGACATATTGAAGGACAAACACTCAAGATGTTTGTTTATTTGACTAAAGCCAAACGTGTTCTTGAAGTGGGGATGTTTACCGGGTATTCTGCATTGGCAATGGCGGAAGCATTACCTGATGATGGTAAACTTGTAGCGTGTGAAGTTGATTCTTATGTAGCTAGCTTTGCTCAGGCTTGCTTTGAAAATTCACCTCATGGCGATAAAATTAGAGTTGAAGTGGCGCCTGCAAAAGAAACTTTGCAAAAACTAGCTCAAGATGGTGAATCATTTGACTTAATCTTTATCGACGCTGATAAGGGTGGGTATATCGAATACTTCCATACTATATTAGACAGCAGCTTACTGGCGCCTGGTGGTTTAATTTGTGTTGATAACACATTAATGCAAGGACAAGTATATTTACCTACTGAACAGCGTAGTGTGAATGGTAAAGCAATTGCTGAATTTAATCAAGTTGTGGCAAATGATTCCCGTGTCGAACAAGTAATACTACCTTTGCGTGATGGTGTTACTTTGATAAGAAGAATTTGATTCATAACACACACATGCCACAATCAATTTCGCTTACTTCCTCACCGACAATAAATCAAGTAAACAATAAAAGTGTTGACATTTCCTCATCATTAAAAACTTTAGGCACTTTGACGCTTTTGTTACTTGCTTTACCAGTCAATGCAACGCTTGTTTTGGTAGCGCTGCTTTTAAATAGCTTACGTCCTAGAAATATTACCACCGCAGCAAATCCGAAAAATATATTGATTAGTGGTGGTAAAATGACCAAAGCGCTACAACTCGCACGTTCATTCCACAATGCTGGACATCGAGTCGTATTATTAGAAGCGCACAAATATTGGTTAACAGGACACCGCTTTTCATTTGCCGTAAATAAATTTTACACAGTAGAGGCGCCAGAAAAAGACCCAGAAGGTTATGTACAGTCACTAGTAGACATCGTAAATAAAGAAAACATCGATGTTTATGTACCTGTATGTAGTCCAGTTGCCAGCTACTATGATTCTTTAGCTAAAAAAGCTTTATCATCACAATGTGAAGTAATACATTGCGATGCTCTAACAACCCAAATGCTCGATGATAAATACGCATTTACAGAAACTGCGCGCGGTTTTGGGTTATCGGTTCCTAAGTCCTTCAAAATTACTGACCCCGAACAAGTCATAAATTTCGACTTTTCCCAAGAAAAGAGAAAATACATTCTTAAAAGTATTCCCTACGACTCAGTACGACGATTAGATTTAACTAAACTTCCCTGCGACACTCCTGAAGCAACCGCAGCATTCGTGAGAAGTTTACCCATTAGTCCAGAAAAACCTTGGATAATGCAAGAATTTATTCCAGGTAAAGAATATTGTACCCACAGCACCGTTCGTAACGGAGAAATTACATTGCACTGCTGCTGCGAGTCTTCAGCATTTCAAGTCAACTACGCTCAGGTAGATAACCCGCAGATTTTTGAATGGGTACGTCACTTTCTTAAACAATTAGGTATTACCGGACAAGTTTCTTTTGACTTTATTGAAGCAGAAGACGGTACTGTATATGCTATCGAATGTAACCCTCGCACTCATAGCGCTATCACCATGTTTTACAACCACCCAGGTGTAGCAGACGCATATCTAGGTACACTAAATAACCTGGAGGAACCTATTCAACCCTTACCTACCAGTAAACCAACTTACTGGATATATCATGAAATGTGGCGCCTAATTAATGCTGGTTCATGGTCAAAATTTGTTGAGAGACTGCAAATTATAACGCGCGGAACCGATGCAATTTTTTCTTGGCAAGACCCATTACCATTTTTAATGAATCCTCACTGGCAAATTTTCTTGCTATTAATTCAAAATTTGCAGAAAAACCGAGGTTGGATAAGAATTGATTTCAATATCGGTAAGCTAGTAGAACTCGGTGGAGATTAGCTCTTGTAGCATAGGCGTCCCCGCCTGTGCAGTACATATAATAATTTTTACCACAGAGATACAGAGACACAGACGGAAGAGGAAAAAACCACAAAGGCACAAAGGACACAAAGGAAGAATTATTAATAAAAAATAGTTGACTTGTGTTATTAGTCCTAGCTAGCAGGGAACTATAAATATATCTCTATATATTGTAGTAACCCTAAAAAGCTAGAATTCAGGATTGACCATGAGTCAGCAACTCCCGTCTATAAACACTTGTAGCAGTACACAGTTACTTGATCTCGCGCGCTTCAATGCCTTTTTTGGAGGTGCGAATGCTGGGCTGATGATTTTGGACTGCCAACTGAGGTATGTTTATATAAACCAGGCATTAGTAGAAATAAATGGTTTAGATATTGCTTCCCATCTTGGAAAGTCTGTATTTGATGTCATACCACAACTGGCTTCATTAGAACCATTGCTTAAAGACATTCTCCATACAGCGAAACCAGTATATGACTATGAAATTAGTGGAGAAACGCCTCAAAAACCTGGTATTTTACGTTATTGGTCAGCATCTTATTATCCTTTAGTAGCATCCGATGGCGCCATTCTTGGAATTGGTGGCATCATCATTGATATTAGCTCGCGCAAAAAAATCGAACTAGCACTCAAACAAAGCGAAGAACGTTATCTTTCGCTAATTACCGCAACATCTCAACTTGTCTGGACAGCGGATGCAGAGGGAAATGTCTTAAATGAAGCTTCGTTAGTCCTTGGAAAATACTTAGAAACCCGAAAAGACGATACTAGTTGGTTAACTGCGCTACATCCAGATGACCGCGAAAGTGCAGCTCAGACGTGGATGGAAGCCGTAAAAACAAAAAGTTTGTATCAAATAGAGTACCGTATAAAAGCAATAGATAGCAATTTCCGCTATTTTCAGTGTCGAGGCGTTCCAATTTTAAATGAAGATGGTAGTGTTCGAGAGTGGATAGGCGCCTGTACCGATATTCACGACCGTAAACAAGCTGAAGATGCTTTGCGCGAAAATAATTTATTACTGCGCTCAATTTTAGAAAATACACCTGGTTTTGTACTTGTTAAAGACCGTCAGGGGCGCCATATTGCTGTTAACTTAAATTTGGCAAACTTTTTTGGTAAGCCAATAGAAGACATTATTGGCAAAGATGATACTGAGTTATTACCCCCCGAAGTCGCGCGTGAAGTAATGGCGAAAGACCAGCAAATTATTGCAACAGGTATTGCTGAAACTTACGAAGAGGAAGTTACTAATGGTGTAGATAATGCAACTTATCTAACAACAAAGGCGCCTTGGCGCGATGCACATGGTAACATTCTGGGAATTATCGCAATAACACGAGATATTACCGAACGTAAACAATTTGAAATTGCACTTGCTAGAGCTAAACAAGCAGCAGAAGCGGCGAATTACGCAAAAAGTGAATTTCTCGCTAACATGAGTCACGAGTTGCGAACTCCGCTCAACGGTATTCTAGGGTATGCTCAAATTCTTCAGCGTTCCAAAAACTTGCATTCAGATGAACGCTCTAAAATAGACGTTATTTACAAGTGTGGCTCACATTTGTTGACTTTAATCAATGACATTCTCGATTTATCGAAGATTGAAGCGCAAAAAGTCGAAATTATGCCCACCGATTTCCATTTTCCAGCATTTTTGCAAGGTGTCGCAGAAATGTGTCGTATCCGCGCGGAGCTTAAAGGAATTCAATTCCATTATCAAATAGCTTCAGAATTACCCATTGGTGTTAGTGCTGATGAAAAGCGTTTGCGACAAGTATTAATTAACCTGCTCTCGAATGCGATCAAATTTACCGATGTTGGTAGTGTTACATTTACTGTCAGTTATGCCACTGTAGAAAAAATTCGCTTTGAAGTTCGCGATACTGGTATTGGTATTGCCCAAGAAAACCTCCAAACTATTTTCCAACCCTTTGAACAAGCTGGAGAAAGGCGCCGACAAACAGAAGGTACTGGGTTAGGATTAGCAATTAGTCAGAAAATAGTAGAACTGATGGGTAGCACTATTCAGGTTCAAAGTGAATTAGGTGTTGGCAGTATTTTCTGGTTTGATGTCAACCTACCTGAAGCATTGGAATGGGTTAAAACCTCTCAAACTGATGATAATGGTCAAATCATCGGTATTAAAGATGCACATCCGAAATTGCTTATTATTGATGATAAATGGGAAAATCGCTCGGTTCTTGCGAATTTGCTTAGTCCAATTGGTTTTGAGGTAGCAGAGGCAACAAACGGAGAAGAAGGTTTGCACAAAGTCTTAGAATTTCAGCCAGATATTATTATTACTGACTTATTGATGCCAAAACTTGATGGGTTTGGCTTAATTATACAGTTACGCGAATCTCAAAAATTCAAATACGTTAAAAATATACCAATTATTGTTTCATCAGCAAGCGTTTTTGAAACCGACCGATGTCGTAGTTTAGAAGTAGGAGGCAATGATTTTCTTCCTAAACCTATACAGGCAATTGATTTATTTCAAACATTACGCAAACATTTAAATTTAACGTGGATTTATGAAGAAAATACTACTCAATTGCAACAAAAAGATGATAAAAAACTAGTTGCACCTACTACAGAACTAGAAGAATTCTATAGCTTGGCGAAGCTTGGTAATTTTAAAGGAATTATCAGAAAAGCAGCAGCGCTGGAACAAATAGATGAAAAATACATTCCCTTTGCTAAAAAAATGCTGCAATTGTCAAAAGAGTTTCAAGACCAAGCGATTTTGGAATTAATTCAATCTTATAAATAAATTCAGATATTATTAAATCAAAAAAATCTTATGAACACAATTTTAATTGTTGACGACAATCCAGCTAATTTAAGTGTATTATCAGATGCGCTTGACGAAGAAGGGTTTGAAATATGGGTAGCAAAGTCAGGTAAAGTTGCTTTAGAACGGGTTCAATATGCTCTACCAGATTTGATATTATTAGATATAATGATGCCAGAAATTGATGGTTATGAAACCTGCCGTCAATTAAAAGTAAATTCTCAAACTCAAGATATTCCCGTTATCTTTATGACGGCACTTTCTGATACTGTAAATAAAGTAGAAGGTTTTCAAGTTGGCGCCGTTGACTATATTACCAAACCCTTCCAGCAAGAAGAAGTAATATCAAGGGTGAAATTACACTTAAAGTTGCATGACTTAGCGGAAAAATTAGAACATAAAAACACTCTGTTGGAAGATAATTATGCCGAACTAAAGCTTGCTTACAAAAATTTGCAACAAATGCAAATCAAGCTTATTCAAAATGAAAAGCTTTTGAGTGTGGGGCAAATGATTGCCGGAATTGCACATGAAATTAATAATCCTGTTAATTTTATCTATGGTAATTTAGCTCATGCTAACGAGTATATTCAAAATATTTTGAGTCTTTTATATCTTTATCAAGAGGAATATCCAAATCCGTCATCTCATATTAGAGTTAAATCAGAAGAAATTGATATAGATTTTATTAAAGATGATTTATCTAAATTAATTAACTCAATGAATATTGGCGCCAAACGTATTCATGAAATTGTCAAGTCTACAAAAAATTTTTCTCGTGTAGACGAAACAACAATGAAAGCATGTGACATTCATGAGGGAATTGATAGCACACTAACCGTTCTTAATTATCGTCTCAAATCAAAGCTAGAGTATCCAAGCATTGAAGTAAGTAAAAACTACGGTCAATTACCCTTAGTAGAATGTTACTTAGGGCAGTTGAATCAAGTGTTTTTGAATATTATTGCTAATGCGATCGATGCTTTGGATGATTACAATCAACAGCGTTCGTTGGAAGAAGTTATTAAACAACCCAGTATAATTAAAATTAGCACTAAACTAATTGATAATAACTGGATTGCAATTCAAATCGCTGATAACGGCCTAGGTATGAGCAAAGAAGTGCAAGAAAAAATATTTGAGCCGTTTTTTACCACAAAACCAATTGGTAAGGGAACTGGATTAGGTTTATCTATGAGCTACGAAATTGTACAAAAGCATGGTGGATATATTTACTATCAATCTACACCAAATGTAGGTACAGAATTTACAATTAAAATCCCAGTTCAGCAAAAATTTTGATGTTGTGGAATGTTTGATACTCTTGTGGAACGGCTGGGGACAGCCGTCTATTTCATCTATTTTAAAGGGCGGGCAAGGATGCCCACCCCACAAGATATTCCACCCCACAAGATATTTATTACATACTCCAAAATTTAGATGCTGCATATGCCATTGTTACAACACCTGTAATAATGGCATTTTCATCAACTTCAAATAGCGGATGGTGTAATGGGTAGTTGATCGCTTTTTCTTTAAATCCCACACCGAGACGAAACATGCTGCCGGGTGCATAATCTAAATATACTGAAAAGTCTTCGGCGCCTAATGAGGGTTCTGGTAGGACTTGTACTCTCTCACATCCCCATGCTTCTTCGGCTGCGGATTGTAGTAATTGTGTTAATACATAATCGTTTTGGACGCTGGGAACACCTTGACGGTAGTTTACTTGATATTTGGCGCCATACGAATCACAAACGTTTGCCACAATATTCTCAATCCAAGCAGGTAAGTTCGCGCGCGTTTCTGGATGCAGTGAGCGTACTGTTCCCTTTAATTCTACTTTATCTGCGATTACGTTCGGCGCCCGTCCACCATTAATCTGTCCAATGCTCAAAACTACTGGACGCAGTGGGTTTTGAGTTCGACTAATAGCTTGTTGTAGTGTTGTTATGACCTGCGAAGCTATCCAAATTGCATCGACTGCTTCGTGTGGACGGGCACCGTGTCCCGATTCGCCTATTATAATAATCTCTAAATCATCAGCTGCTGCTGTTAAGGCGCCATAACGTAACCCAACCGAACCACCAGGGATTGAAGGAAAGACGTGTATCCCCAGTATTGCGGCAACATCACTCATTGCCCCATCTTGAACCATCCAACTCGCACCCTGAGCTATTTCTTCAGCGGGTTGAAACAAAAATCGAACTTTTCCTGGTAATTGTTCTGTTAACTGCGATAAAATCATCGCTGTTCCTAAACCTACTGTTGTGTGGACATCGTGCCCACATGCGTGCATTATACCCGACGCGCGTGAAGTAAAATCTAATCCCGTGCGTTCTTGAATTGGTAGTGCATCCATATCAGTGCGAATTGCCAAAATGCGGTGATTCTCCCCAGTGCCGTGTAACTCTCCAACTACACCAGTTTTACCTACACCTTCTTGTACATGTAGACCACTTGAAGATAAAACACCAGCAACAAAAGCTGCCGTTTGGTATTCCTGACCGCTTAGTTCTGGATGCGAATGCAGGTGACGACGAATTTCGATTAAGCGAGGCGCCAACTTTGTTGCTAAGTCTTTTATATCGGTCAACATATCTCAATCAAACTACATACTTTTATTCCATGATAGTAAAGCACCAAAAAAAATGTAGAGACTAAACATGTTTAGTCTCTACATTTCATATATATGTTGTAAGGTGGGCTGAAGCCCACGCTACGATTACTTCATCATGCCGGCTTCTTTAGCCATTTTTTGTTGCTCTTCGCTCTTAACAGTCTTGAACTGTGTAGACAACTGCTCGCTTTGCTCAGTGCTAAAGTTGTTACGGATAGCAGCAAACATGGTGCTTTCTTCTTGACGAATGTGGTCGCCAACTTCGTCCATTAACTTCTTAACTTTGTCTTTGAATTCAGGCGCACCAGGGTTGGTAGCTTTGATTTCGTCTAACAATACGCGGAAGTGCGCTTGCTCATCGTACAACTCTTTGGTGTCTTCTTCACCATAGAAAGGACGAACTGCAGGATATACAACTTTTTCTTCTGCAATTGAGTGTACTAATAAATCTTTGTAGATTTGACCGAAGTACTCTTGGATTTTTTGAGGATCGTTGGAAGCAAACAATTGAGTGAATAAGGTGTTTACCTTGTTGTGATCCAAGCGAATTAAGTCTTGGATGTTCATGTCACTCTTATCGGTGGTTTGAGTAACTGCGCTACCAAATACACCGCTTAAAGCTGCCATTGCGTCTTGTACTCGTGCCCAAATACCTTGGTCAGCGTCTTGTCCGGTAAGTTCGCGAACACCTAGTACTTCTAATACACCTTTGAGTTGCTCTTGGTGCGCGCGGTTTTCAAAGTTAATGGTGTTTAAAGGTCCAATTGCCATCATTACATCGGCACCAACTTTCTGTGCTGCCTTATGAATGGTCAAACCACTCATTACTTGTTGGTGCTTCAACAATTCATGTTGGAATACTTTTTCGTAGAAGCTCAATTCTGAACCTTGCATCAACTTCTGAACCGTTTCAATCATTTTGGTAACGGTTTGCTCAGGTTGCGCTTGTACGCCATACTGTACAATCACGGTGTCTAGAATACCAAGATTTTTTTGGTCATCTTCGAGCATCTTCTGGAAGCGCTCAGAGATTTCAGAATCAGTCGATTCGCGCAAAAATTGCTGTTCGTTTTGAATTAACAATTGTTGCAACGCTTTCATATCAGCTAGCTTCATGCCGATAGCAGAGCGCTTGGTATCGTCTAATGTAGCTACCATTTGTGTGTTCTCCTCTCAAAAGGTCTTGTTTGTTCTCTTAATTCCAAGGTTGCCACAGAAACCACGAGTCTTCCATCTGACTTTTGAGCGATTACGATCAAAATCGTAAGGTAGAAACGCATGGTTATATTTTTTGTGTTGTATTAATAAATAAAGAAATAATTGCAAAAACCAGATTTATCCTTTCGATAGAGGCAAAATCAATACTTCCTATTCCAATAGATAGAGAAAAATTTGATTGCGATTTTCTAGATTGACAGTGAAGGTTAAGATGGGAGATACAACACTAATGCCTAACAATCCAGGATTAGGCGAGCAGGCGTTAAATAAGGCTGCTGAGATTGGTATAACAAGCCAATTAGACCAAGTAGAAAACCTAGACGTAGATGTGAAAACAGACCCTCTGAAGTTGATGCAGGGAGAAGTTGATAGCGTCAAAATCGAAGGTGAAGGATTAGTAATGCAAAACAGCCTGCGTGTGGAAGAACTGCACATGCAGGTTGATAGCGTTTCAATTAATCCCCTAAGCGTTGCATTTGGTAAAATTGAACTAACAAAACCAACTCAAGGCAGTGCAAAGATTGTTTTGACTGAAGCTGATATTAATCGCGCGTTTAACTCAGATTATATTCGTGGCAAGTTGCAAAGCCAAACAATTAACTTATCAGGTCAAGCTGTAGCAGTTAGTTTGAAGCAAGTTGACTTTCATTTGCCTGGACAAAATCGAATTGAGCTAAAAGCTGACTTACAGTTAGATAATAATGAAACTCATCGAGTTGCATTTTCAGCAGTTCCAACAGTCAGCGCAAACGGAAAAACAATCAACTTAGAAAACGTTCAATATCCACAAGGTGAGGAAAGCTCGTCAATCACACAATCCTTGATTGATGCTACAAGCGAAATCTTAAACCTGGATAATTTTGATTTACAAGGCATGACGCTGACTATTAAAGGTTTATACCCTGAAGTTGGTCAATTGATTATTGCTGCTGAAGCACATGTAGAGCAAATTCCTTCAGCCTAACCAAAATATTCACATTGGTTAAGTTCATTATCAACGAACCATTAACTATTAACTAGCAAATACAAACAACTATGGAAACAGAACAAAGAAACACTACCCCATATCCAAACATTCCTGCTGTTCTTGAGAGCGATAGTCGCGAATTTCGTGATGCTGGTGTACCAAGCACAGTAGCAGTTGCTGGACATCCAATTCATCCTATTTTGGTTCAGTTCCCAGTTGCTTTTCTTGTTGGCGCCACAATAGCGGATGTAGTCTTTTGGTTCAACCGCGATAGTTTCTGGGCACTAGGTGCATACTGGTTAATCCTTGGTGGTTTCGTTGGTGGACTTCTTGCTGCTGCTACGGGACTATCAGACTTTTTCCGCATTGAGAGAGTTCGCAAGCGTACCGCAGGTTGGGCACATTTAATTTTAAATGTTATCGCTTTAGGTTTAACGCTCGTTAACTTGCTAATTCGTTGGAATCATCCCGTTTCTGCTGTACTACCTTGGGGACTCGTGATCTCACTTATAGTATCCACAGGTCTAGGGTTATCTGGCTGGTATGGTGGAGAACTTATATATCGCCACAAAATATCAGTTATTGGTAATGGTAGTCGCAGCGAACCCTAAAAATCACTTTCAGTTTTGCGGCGCCGCTCGGTAAAAAAGTTATCTATCTAACTTTTACACGTAGGCTTTTTGTCTATCATAAAATAGTCAAAGCAAACTTAAAGCCTTTATGTAATCCTCTCTTTGCTCATCACAGTGATGAGCATTTTTATTCTTTTCATTTTCATGTGGCACAGGCCGGACAGCCTGTGGATTCATTTAAGATTCCCGACTTCTTAAAGAAGTCGAAAATCTGACGGAAGCTATGCAAAAAAGAGTCAAAGTAAAACCCAACTCCAAGACGGCAAAAATCATTGAAGAAGAAGACGGTAGTCTCACTGTATACCTCAAGTCTCCTCCAGTAGATGGCAAAGCAAACGAGGAATTAATTAAAACTGTTGCTGATGAATATAATGTCCCGAAATCTCACGTCATAATCAAATCTGGTTTATCCGCACGGCAAAAGGTAATTGAAATTGATATTTAACAGTAGAGACGTTACATGTAACATCTCTACATATTGTGTGTTTACTCTTCTGTAATATCGATGTATCCAGGTTGACTTTTAATTCGCTCAATCCAGGCGTTGATAGCAGGAAACTGTGTTAAATCGTAACCACCTTCAGGCGCCACATGGGTATATGCAAATAAGCTGATATCTGCTATCGAATAACGACCTCCGACAAAAAAGTTATTTGATTGTAAATGATTTTCCATTAACCGTAGTGCTGCGTAACCCTGGTGATGTCGTTTTTCAATTTCTGCTTTATGTTCCTCGTGAGTACGAAGAATAGATATCCAAAATCTTGGTGAAGCAATGTAAGGTTCGTGACTGAACTGCTCGAAGAACAACCACTGTAGAACTTGAGCGCGTAAGAAGCGGTCGTATGGTAAATACTCAGTACCTTCGCTAAGGTAAATTAAGATCGCATTTGACTCAGCTAAGTACTGACCCGGTTGGACTTCTAACACTGGAATTTTACCATTTGGATTTTTGCTCAGAAAGTCTGGACTCCTAGTCTCACTCTTGGTTATATCCAGATTTATGCGCTCAAAAGGTATCCCCAGTTGTGTTAGTAAAAGCCGTATCTTATAACCATTACCAGAAGGTAAAAAATCGAACAAACGCAGTGTTTCCATGCCAAGAAATTGGGATGAAGTGGAATAATAAAGAAGGAGGAAGAAAGTATATATTATCAGATTCAACCGATAATTAAGATAAAATATTATGTATACATTAATTAAGGTATAAAAAGCAGACAATTCTCTCAAAAAAGTAATATTTGATTCCCGTATTTAACGACTGATTTTAAACAGCTATTAACAGTAAAACCATGTGTGGAAGATTCACCTTAATTCAAGCAGCAGAAGTACTACAAGACAGTTTCAATATCGAATCTGTTCCTTCTTTGCAGCCTCGGTATAATATTGCTCCAACGCAAGAGGTAGTAACAGTTTTATATGATACAGACAACGATTTGCGTGTAGCGAACTCATTACGTTGGGGTTTAATACCTTCCTGGTCAAAAGACCCAAGCATTGCATCAAAGTTAATCAACGCGCGGTCAGAAACGGTTGCCGAGAAACCCTCATTTCGTTCAGCATTTAAGAAGCGTCGGTGTTTAATAGTCGCAGACGGGTTCTACGAGTGGCAACGAACAGAAGGTAAAAAACAACCTTTCCGTTTTCAACTTCAAGAAAAACAACCGTTTGGGTTTGCGGGGTTATGGGAGCAATGGCAGTCACCGGACGGTGAAGAAATTGATACATGTACAATCTTGACTACAGCAGCCAACGATTTGATGGCGCCAATTCACGACCGGATGCCAGTAATATTAAAGCCAGAAGATTACGATTTGTGGCTTGACCCACAAATGCAAGACCCAAAGATGCTACAACCACTATTGCAGCCATTCTCTACCGAAGCAATGACCGCATACCCAGTTAGTACTATCGTAAACAGTCCACGTAACAACACACCTGAATGTATTGTTCCTGTGACGTAACGGCTTAACCAACCCTACAATATCTATATTGATAAAAGTATAAAGACACGGATATGCCAAGAACCCAGAAGAACGATAACTTTATCGATAAGTCCTTTACCGTAATGGCGGATATCATCCTCAAGATACTGCCAACGAACAAAAAAGCCAAAGAAGCTTTCGTTTACTATCGTGACGGCATGTCGGCGCAGGCAGAAGGAGAGTACGCCGAAGCTTTAGAATATTACAATGAAGCCCTAGAACTTGAGCAAGACCCTAGCGACCGTAGTTATGTTCTTTACAACATGGGGTTAATATACGCAAGTAACGGTGACCATAATAAAGCTTTGGAATACTACCATCAAGCAATCGAATTAAACCCACGAATGCCTCAAGCATTAAATAACATCGCCGTAATTTACCACTATCAAGGCGAAAAAGCCAAAGAAGCAGGTGATAACGACGCTGGAGAAGCGCTGTTTGACCAAGCAACCGATTACTGGATTCGTGCGATTCGTTTGGCGCCGAACAACTACATCGAAGCGCAAAACTGGCTGAAGACTACAGGACGCTCTCAAGTTGACATATTCTTTTAGAAGTTAAAAGTGCTGAGTAGAGACGTGATTAATCACGTCTGTACGAGTTAAGAATTAAAACTCTAAACTTACTACTTAGCATTCATTACTCAGCACTCAGCACTCATTACTCATAACTAAAAAAGATGATTGATCGCGAACTAGTACATAAAGTCGCCTTATTAGCGCGCTTAGAATTAACTCCTGAAGAAGAAGAACAATTCACTACGCAATTAGGAAGTATCTTAGAATACGTAGACCAGTTAGGCGAACTAGATGTCACCGATGTCCCGCCAACCACGCGAGCAATTGATGTTAGTAATGTAGTGCGCGCGGATAATTTACAACCTTATCCTGAACGCGAAGCAATTCTAAGCGGGGCGCCTGCTACTGAAGGTGAATTTTTCAAAGTGCCAAAAATCTTAAACCCCGAATAACTTCCTTCTCTGTGTAGAGACGCGATTAATCGCGTCTCTACGCGTCTCTATGGTAAAAAGATTTGATTACTACGCCCGTCACAGAGAGCGCAGAGAAAAATATTAAGTAGCATACTTTACGCTACATCCATAAGGTTGAGTTGTAGATGTTTTGACTGGTTCACCCTTAAGGACGCTATCTACAGCCGCGCGCACATAGTTATTAGCTGTTTTGGCATCTTGAGGATTTTTTGAAGAATTATCATCAATGGCGCCTGTGTATTGTAATATGCCGTTTTTATCAATTACATACATATGGGGCGTTGTTCGGGCTTGATACAATTTACCAACTTTGCCATCAGCATCAATAAGTACTGCTGTCGGACTCGCATTACGACTTTTAGTTAGTTCCGACGCTTTTTGTGGAGTTACATTTCCCTGTTGTCCAGGCGCAGAGGAAATAACTGATAGCCAAACTACTCCTTTACCAGTTTTTTCCTTTTGCAGTGCTTGCATATTACCACTTTCATAATGCTTTTTCACAAATGGACACTCATGGTTCGTCCATTCCAATACAACTGTTTTACCTTTAAAATCGCTAAGGTTGTGTGTCTTGCCGTTACTATCCACTGCTGTAAATGCAGGGGCAGGGGCACCAACTCTCACAGCATTCGTTTCGGTACTTTGTGAAACAGGACTTGACTCTTGTTGCGGCGCCGTTTGGTTAGCGTTATTTTGATTTGCCGAATTAGAAGAATCACAACCTGCTGTTGAAGCAATAGCAAGTGTTGTAATTCCAGCGATGACTAACTTTTTCCAGTTTAGTAGATGTTTGTTCATGGTTGGCTTTATTAGTTAACAAGATTGGCAACGGATGAGAGCGGATGTAACGGATAAGCTGATGGTAATTAAGTGTAAACAAGGTTTTTTTTGTAACAAGTAAATCATCTGTTACATCCGTTAAATCCGTTGCAAGGTGTTTACGACTTCGCTTACAGAAAGCGACTGAGGTAAAATTATGGGCTGGTCATTGGTAGCAGAATATAAAACATATAAAGGTACTCCGCTACGCCCAAAAGATTCTAATGCTTTGGTGATTTCAGGGTTACGATTTGTCCAGTCGGCTTTGAGCAAAGTAACGCCTTTTGATTTAAAAGCTGCAACTGTATCTGGTTGATTTAAAGCAACTTGTTCATTTACGAGGCAACTTACACACCAAGCTGCTGAAAAATTTACAAATACAGGTTTTTTCGCTTGGCGAAGTTCGGTTAACCGTACTAAACTATACGGTTGCCAATTGATTAAGCTATTTTGCTGCTGATTATTTACGACTGCGTTTGTCGTGTTATTAGGAATTTGCGCCAAAGTTAAAGCAAAACCAACTACTACTAAGGCGCCGACAGTACCCAAACGTTGCCAAAACACTTTAGCCAACCGGGTCTTTTGGTGGAACCAAGCAGCAAAAGCAATTAATACAAGTCCAGCTAAAGCAGCAGCTAAACCATTAGTTCCAGCTTGTAGTGTTAATATCCATACTAGCCAAGCGGTGGCAGCATACATTGGAAAAGCTAGAACTTGAGAAAGTGTTTCCATCCAGGCGCCGGGTTTTGGGAGTATGCGCTGTAACCCTGGAGTAAAGCAGATTACTACATAAGGAAGTGCTAATCCAAAACCTAATACTTCAAAAATCGCTATGGCAATTAAAGGAGGTTGAGTTAAAGCAATACCAATTGCCGTTGCCATAAAAGGTGCAGTGCATGGTGTAGCTATCAACGTTGCAAAAACACCTGTAAAGAATTCCCCTAAATAACCTGAGCGCGATACTAAAGATTGCCCGACTCCCATTAATGCGGCGCCGAAAATAAATACTCCAGATAAACTGAGTCCAACGGCAAACATTAAATAAGCCATCAAAGTGACAAATACAGGAGACTGTAACTGAAAACCCCACCCAATTTGTTCACCCAAACTACGTAATACTAATAAAGTTCCCGCTACAGCACCAAAACTTACTAACACCCCTGCCATAAAGAAGAGTGCTTGTAACCGTACTTCCTGAGTGCTTGCCTGAGATTTTCGTGCGATACCCAAAGCTTTGATAGACAGAACAGGAAAAACGCAAGGCATTAAATTTAAAACAATTCCGCCCAGAAATGCTAGTAGAAGTACTTGAGGAATTGAAGTAGAAGCTTGTGTTTGTAATGGTTGAGTGCCTACAGGCGCCTGGATATTAAAAGCTTGGTTTACTGGAATGTCTAGTTTCTCGCGAACAACCAGCACACCGCTAACTTTATTAACATCGCTACGATTTCCGCGTTGTAATTGTAAAATTAATCCATCATTAAAAGAGACTTTTTGAGGTGCAGCATTATTAATCCACCCATCCTCATCAGGAAAAAATGACACCTCTTGAATTTGATTATTCTTTAACTGCGGTGCCTGAAGTTGTAAAGTTAGCGTTTCACCATTAATACTAGCTTGCGCTTTCCACGGAGAAGGTTTTGGTATATTTCGTCGAGTTGCTTCAAAAGTCTTTGCCCACGTGGTATTAGTATTTGCGGCACCAGTAGTAACAGGTAACTTTAAACTTAGACTTGCTTCCTCTGGAATACACTCTTTTTCACACACCAACCACTCAGCCGACGCTTGTATTTCAACTGGGCTATTAGTAGCTATCTTCGCAGGAGTGATTTGGCTAAGTAAAGTAACTTCATTCTTGTATCCATAATTCATTAGCGGTCCAACAGGAAACTTTTCAGGATACGGGTAAACAATATCACTAACCGTAAATCCATTCGGCAACTTCCAATTTACCTTGAAAGCGGCGCCAGAATCACCAGGGTTACGCCAATAAGTATGCCAACCAGGGCGAATTTTAAAATTAAACCCTACCCAAAAAGGCGTTTGAGGTTGAACATTACTAACCTCACTTATCAATTGGATTCGCACATTCGGTGTTTTAACTGGATTTGCCCAAGCAGGCGCCCCCTGTAAAAAAGTAAAAACACTTAGTAATACAGTTACAATTAAAACTATAAATATTTGAACAAATCGCAAACCTGCCCGCTGTTGATACCACATCGTTCTTCCCGTAAACTTACCGTTTGAACGCTAATTATCTATACTCTGCAAAATTAGTAAATCAATCATGAAAAAACTATTAAAAAACATTCATCTTACATCTTGTGGAACAGGCATCCCCACCTGTTAAACAACCAACCTATAGAAAGATGAAATAAATACCATAACCTGCCTCAATAAGTTACAGACAGGCGCCCAACACTACTATATTTGCAGGTAGGCTAAACATCATGGGATTAGGAATTCTCAAAGACGGTAAATGGATACCAGAACGCGACCAAGAAGACACAGAAGGTAAATTTATCCGTCCATCTACCACATTTAGAGACAAAATTACCGCAGATGGTTCAAGTGGATTTAAAGCAGAACCAGGACGATATCACTTATATATATCATGGGCATGTCCGTGGGCTTGCCGCACAGCCATCTTACGAGAACTTAAAGGACTGCAAGACATCATCAGCATGTCAGTCGTTGGGGCAGAAATAAAAGAAAACAGTTGGGAATTTACAGACGAACCCGGTAGCATACCCGATACTGTAAATAATGCTCAGTATCTATGGCAAATTTATCTCAAAGCAGACCCTAACTACAGTGGTCGCGTCACAGTACCTGTTCTATGGGATAAACAAACAAACACCATAGTAAATAACGAATCGCGCGAAATCATTAGAATGCTTGACACCGAATTTAACGAATGTAACAGTTCAGGGGGGCGCCGAGACGTAGATTTTTATCCGCAGCAATTACAAGATAAAATAAACGAAACCATCGATAAAATATACCAACCTATAAATAACGGCGTATACCGTGCAGGTTTTGCCACATCTCAAGCAGCATACGACGAAGCAGTTACCGAATTATTTACAGCACTAGAACATTGGGAAAAAGTACTAGAAACACAGCGTTATTTATGTGGCGACCAAATCACCGAAGCAGACTGGTGCATGTTCACAACCTTATTTAGATTTGACGCAGTATATTACGTCCACTTCAAATGCAACATCAACCGCATCATCGACTACCCAAACTTATGGAACTATCTTAAAGAACTATATCAATACCCAGGAGTCAAAGCAACCTGTAACCTCGACCACATCAAACGGCATTACTACAAAAGTCATCCCAAAGTCAACCCCACCCGCATCGTACCCAAAGGCCCAAACATAGATTTCGAGGCGCCGCACAATCGAGATAGCTTATTAGAAAAAAATGGAGTTAAAGTTTAAGCCATCCATCTTGTGGAACTATCTTGTGGAACGGGCATCCCTGCCCGTCCCATAATAAATTAGATATTTATCACTTAAAATAACCCTACATATTTGTTTTGCATTACCAGAAATTGCACAAGCTCGGAAAAAAACTGATGAAATACTACAAGAATACTTAAAACAGTATGAAGTTGATTATTTTGTAGAAAAGTTGCTTTCGTCCTTTAAAAGCAAAGAGAATTTGGTACTTAGATAATTCCTAAATAAAAAACCCAGCCTCTGAGGTAGAGACAGGGCGCCACATTCATATCACTTTTCAACCATTGCAATCAATAATTACGCAGAGACTTCTCCAAGGTTAACTTTGACAACCTTATTCTTCTCAGCTTCAGACTTAGGTAGTGTCAAGTTTAAGATACCGTCTTTATATTCTGCTGTTACGGCAGTATTTTGGATGCGCGCGCGTAAGGGGATTACACGTTGAAACTTGCCATAGTAAAATTCGCTTCTAACTTTACCGTTTTCTTCAGTTTTGGTTTCTGTCTTACGTTCAGCAACCACTTTAACTGCGTTTTCAGTTACTTCGATATCAACATCTTTAGCTTCAACACCAGGCAATTCTAATTTTAGATGTACTGCGGACTCTGTTTCATGCAGTTCAGCAGCAGGAGTGCTAAATGTTGGCGCCTGGAGTTCTTGAAACAATGAATCTAATTGGCGAGTAACTGCATTCATTTCATTCCAGGGATTGTCAATAAAAATCAGAACATTTCAATTATGCACTTTTTGCTATTCTCGATTGCAGATGGCGCCCTACTAAAGGCAGTATCAACTTTTGGTTGAGATTGGAAATACCATATTCCTCCTAGTCCAAGTAAAGCAACTACGGCGCCAATAATCCATTGTTGCTTTTGTTTTGCTAGTATTTGTAATAAAGTTGGCGAACTTGAGTTGCTATTTGCAGGTGATATTAAAGTTGCGCGAACACTTTTCAAGTCAATCTGTTAAAACATAAATAAATAAGGAAGTTAAAAAATGTCACACGAAAAGACTTTTACTAGAGCCGAAATAGACTCTGCTATTGAATACCTTCTAAGTCTTGATTTTAATCGTCCTTTAGACAGAGAAATTGAAGGTCGAATGCTGTTTATCCGCCAAGCTTCAACCGAGAATGTTTCAATAACTGTGCTTATCCTCTCGAATAACAGTATTAGGTACGATGTGTCTTCCTCTGGAGGTGACGAAGACTATCCTGTTGAAACTGGTGAAATTAATTCGCTTGAACAATTGCGTGTTAAGGTAGCCGAGGTAATTGGTTAGCTTAATAATCCAAACATTTGCACTACTAAGCTAGTTTATTGAGTGGCGCCTAACTAGTACCCTGGCTCAATCATTGGTACTGATTTTACAAATTATTACCAGTTTTTATCAAGTTTTTGCGCGCGTATCATGCTGGCATCAATTGCTGGAGGCGTTGTGGCTCTTTTCCTAACCAATCGGGATTTTGGGCAGTGGAATCAAAAATTGATGACGTTTTGAACGGCTCGTACTCACCACGCTTACCCGCTTCTGATGTTTTTGCTAACAGCGAATTTACTTGCTGCTCGTTCATTGGTTGAAACGACTGCACAGCTGCAAACGCTTGGTCAAGAATCTCCATGCTGTCAATTCCTGTAATCACAACCGATGTAGGCAGGTTCAGGACATAATGCAAACACTCAATGGGCGTTACAGTATTTGACCGTAACAAAATACCGTTTGCCATGCTTTTCATACCTAGAATGCCAATATTCTGTTTGACTAATTCTGGCACAACCAGCTTCGTAAAGCTTCGGTAGTGAGCATCCATGACATTAAGCGGCATTTGAACAGCATCAAACTTAAACCCCTGTTCTGCGGCTACTTGCAGCATATGCAGGTGAATAGAGGGGTCTTTATGCCCAGTAAAACCAATGTATCGCAATTTACCAGCTTGACGCGCCTCAATCAAGGCGGCATTCGCTCCCTCTTCGTCAAAGACTCGATGTGGGTCTTCAAAGCGGAGGATTTCGTGATGCTGGACAAGATCTATACACTCAACTTGTAAGCGTTGCAAGGATTCGTCTATTTGTCTTGTAGCTTCAACCTTAGAACGACCGTCGATTTTCGTCATTAGGAACACTTTGTCGCGGTAGCCATCGCGCAGTGCTTTCCCCATACAAATCTCGCTCACCCCACCGTTATAATCCCAACTATTATCCATGAAGGTAATGCCGCGATCAATTGCTGTACGAACAATCCGTATCCCCAATTCTTCATCAACGTGCTTCAAGCCGATATGATAACCACCCAGCCCAATTGCGGAAACTCTTTCTCCTGTACTGCCGAGTTCTCGGTACAGCATTTCTGAATTTGACGTACTTCCAGGCATTTTTTCTCCTTGTGGATGAACTACCCCAACTTTTCGGACGCTTGCTCTTCGGATGTGTTCTGCCGCACTATCGGAGTTATTCGCGCCTCAAGCCTGGTTTGAATTATCAATTGAGATTTATAGCGCGCACATCGCCCATAAGTAGCAATATGTGAAACGGCGCCTGTATTTATTACCCCATAATTTTTATTGGGGATTTGACCAATTTGTTTTATTTTCTAACAAGAAGACTGTGATGGCGCCTATTGCATAAGCTATTATATCTTTCCAATCAAATGTACTTCCCAATGCAATAGCTAAAATTCTGTTATCTCGTAATCCCAATTTATCTACAAAATTAAAATATTGGAGTATTTCAATCATGCAAGCAAATGTAAAAACTGATACAGCGGTGATAGATGATTGTATATTAAAAAAAGCTCTAATAAAGCAATAAATAAGTATAACGACTAAAACATCACCAATAAAAGGACGGATAAAAATATCATTTATAAAAATAGCGATACACACCTCTATTAAAAATAGTGCAAGAGTAAGGTAAAAATATGTTTTCTTAAATTTAAACATGAAAATTATTTGCTTATACAATTTCCTTAATCATATATACCACAAACCTTGTAGAGACGCGATTTAATCGCGTCTCTACATCATCGAAATCACCAAAAAAATGCAAAACCTACACAGTATTGCAATCTGTTAGAGTTTTGTAATACTGATTTTAAAGCAAAAACCCAGCCTGTTGAATAGAGACTGGGCACCAAACTTATATTACCTTTTCAACCAATTGCTGTAATGATTACGCAGAGACTTCTCCAAGGTTTACTTTTACTACCTTGTTCTTTTCAGGTTCAGACTTGGGTAGTGTCAAATTTAAGATACCGTCTTTGTATTCTGCTGTTACGGCAGTATTTTGAATGCACGCGCGTAACGGAATTACACGTTGGAACTTACCGTAATAAAATTCACTTCTGACCTTACCGTTTTCATCAGTAAGAGTTTCTGTTTTGCGTTCAGCTACCACTTTAACTGCATTTTTGGTAACTTCGATATCTACATCTTTAGCTTCAATACCAGGCAATTCTAATTTTAGGTGTACTGCTTCCGAGGTTTCATGCAGTTCCGCAACAGGAGTTCTAAATGTCGGCGCCTGAAGTTCTTGAAACAAAGAATCTAATTGGCTTGTAATTGCGTTCATTTCATTCCAGGGATTGTAACATAATAACATTTTGCGTTGCTCCTTTCTGCTTGTGTATTAATTAATTAGTTTGGTATATCGTTTCGTATGTCTTTATAGTAATGAAGTTTAAAATGCTTGGAAATAGGGTTAATATTACTTTTATATTAATGAAAACCGACCGTTATTAATAGGATAATTAGGAGTCGTGTAAATACGAAAAATATAAGTACGGTAAACCTAACACGTAATGTATTTCTAATATGGCGCCTTGCGATATCAGGATTCGTAAGTTTTAAAGCCAGCAGCACATCCCAGTTCAGGAATTAGAGTAATGTTTCAGTCCCGATAACGGGATTCGTAAAGTTTAAAGGTGCAGAGCCGTACTTTGTAAACTACAGATAACAGTTTCAGTCCCGATAACGGGATTCGTAAAGTTTAAAGTTATTTGCTTTTGATGATTGGGCTATCGGCAATCAGGTTTCAGTCCCGATAACGGGATTCGTAAAGTTTAAAGAAATGGCATCGGTATATGGAATTATCTGTTTGGAAGGTTTCAGTCCCGATAACGGGATTCGTAAAGTTTAAAGCCAATTACAGTTCCGCTTTGCAAGGTTAAAATACGGTTTCAGTCCCGATAACGGGATTCGTAAAGTTTAAAGGCGAGCGTCTAGGGGCGATGTAGAAGCTGGGAAACGTTTCAGTCCCGATAACGGGATTCGTAAAGTTTAAAGCCACGATGATAATAGTGGTTAATCGGGCTTTGTATGTTTCAGTCCCGATAACGGGATTCGTAAAGTTTAAAGTTGGAACCTCTTACTAAGTTTGACCTTCAGTTAGAGTTTCAGTCCCGATAACGGGATTCGTAAAGTTTAAAGCAGGTTTAGTATTATCAATCGGTTGCCAATCAAAACGTTTCAGTCCCGATAACGGGATTCGTAAAGTTTAAAGCTAGATAAGTCTAGTGATTGGGTATTAGTAGATGAGTTTCAGTCCCGATAACGGGATTCGTAAAGTTTAAAGTGCGCGATTACTCCACCTGCACTAGCTTGTAATCTGTTTCAGTCCCGATAACGGGATTCGTAAAGTTTAAAGTGACTGTAAGTTTTGGCGGGCCAGATGCGTAAGTACGTTTCAGTCCCGATAACGGGATTCGTAAAGTTTAAAGCCATGTGATAGTATAGTTGCCTAAAAGTTAAGTGTTATGTTTCAGTCCCGATAACGGGATTCGTAAAGTTTAAAGTTTTATCGATAGTGTTTTTCCTTGCATCGTTTGATGTTTCAGTCCCGATAACGGGATTCGTAAAGTTTAAAGAAGGTGGAGACAAGCTTGATGAACAAGGCACGTGGGGTTTCAGTCCCGATAACGGGATTCGTAAAGTTTAAAGTCCACTGTTAAAATTGGTGCAGGATATTTTTGGGGAGTTTCAGTCCCGATAACGGGATTCGTAAAGTTTAAAGGTAAGTGTCGTCAATGCGGCTTGCACCGCAATAGAAGTTTCAGTCCCGATAACGGGATTCGTAAAGTTTAAAGATCGCGCGCTGAAACCCTTACAGGGTAAGCACTGCACAGAGGGTTTTCGTGAAACCTAAATTTGGCTTTATTTCAGCCGTGCTTATTGAGACTAATTAGCACTTGTCTCAATATTGAAAATGCTCAAACTATTATATTGTCAAGGTTCTGGCGTTTTTCGTGAAACCCCTAGGGTTTTTGCCCTCGCTTCGATTTACGAAACGTCAAGCTGATAGCTTAATCATAAAACGATTACTTGTTCTTGTCTAGGTTTTTCTGAGCCATAGGTAATGGTTCGCTTTACAGACCCAGCGTCCAATACATATACTCGCACGGAGTCTTCATCGGGCTTGATTAATTTTTCTACTTTTATTTGTAGCTGAGTAAATTTTACCGCAGTTAAGAAGCACTCGAATACGCTGTATTGTGTCCATGTTCCATAACCAGTGAGCATTTTATGCAAGCGAGTCCGGCGCCTATTAGCTGCTTTGTTATCTGGTAAGTCGTAAATAATTAGATAAAACAGTGTAGTCATGGTGTTTTGAAAATAGAGAAAGGAGAAAAGGGCAAAGATAAAATAGTCGAAAAAGCCTCTCCCCTCGCAGAGGAGAGGTTTGGAGAGGGGTTTTATCTTAAAATCAAAGGTTTATAAGGAGTACCTTCTTGTAAATGCCGACTTAGCAACCGTGCTTGTAGTTCTACCGCGCGTCTATACGTACACCTATAATCGAATACAGCGTGCTTAAATTCATCGTTCATCTTACGTTCAAATGCCTCTAAGAAGCACTTTCTTCCAGATTCAGACAACTGATAGGCACCTAAACTTTCAGTAAAATCATTGGGTTTAATTTCACCTTGACGTAATATTCCTAACACTACGCTATCGGCAATTAAGGGACGGAATTCTTCCATCAAATCTAAGACCATCGAAGGTTGTCCATGATGAACCTCGTGTAAGTAACCAATGTAAGGGTCAAGTCCGGCAAGATGAACACCTGCTGTAACTTGAACTCGTAATAAACCATAGGCAAAACTTAAAAGTGAATTTACAGGGTCAGTTGGTGGGCGCCTATTTCTACCAGTAAAAGTCCATTGTTTACCAACCATTCTGTCCCAACAAGCAAAATATTCTCGTGCTGCTAAACCTTCAATTCCTCGCACTTGGTCGATATTTTGCTGGCTTTGAACTTGGTTTTTACGTTGTTTAAGGGGATTATTTCGTTCGTTATGACGGTATAAAATTAGGTATTGATTGTGAATTTTTGCTGTAACTATTGCTTTGACTAATTCCAGGCGCCGAACTGCATCGTTATAAACTTGATATTGCGCCAGTCTTAATTGCCCGTTGCGTGAGTGTCCCGGAAGTGCAGAGCCTAAGTATTTACCGAATGGGGAAAGGTAATGTATAGGCATTCCTAATTCTAGAGCATATACTAAAGCATCTCCGGTAACTTGGGGATTGCCCATAAGCACAACTTGTTCTACCGTTTGGGCAGGAATACTTTTTTTGCTCCAAGTTCCATCTTCTTGTTTGAGTGCAACAGTAAAGGCTTCGTAGTTTTTACTGAGAACAGCTTCAGGTTGAGTAACGTAAAGAACAGTCATTTTTATTTTATATTTGTGATTGGTTATGAGCGCGTAATGCTTTAACTTCAAAGGGCAAACAAATTCTTTGCAAGCTACATGATTGACACTTTTTGGTATTGTTAATTGGTGAAGGCATGGCGCCAGTAGCGGCATTTTGAGCAAGTAAAATTGCCTGTTCGGTAGCTTGTCGAAGCTGAGGTGTAAAAGCTACTGTTTCTCGTCTTCTATTGGCGTGGTAAAAAATATCACCATAAGGAATACTACGTCCAGTGCGTTCTTCTATACATATAGCAGCAGCACAAAGTTGAAAATGGTCATTTAAATGTTGTGCCATTTTGCCTTTTTTATATTCAACTGGCACTAGTTGACCATTACACTCTTCAACAGCGTCGATAATACCCGCTACTTTTAATTGGTCACTCCATACCCATTGCTGCTGCCGAATTACAGTATCACCTTCAGTGAGTATGCTTTCTTCGTTGATATTGCGGTGAATATGGCGCCCTAATATAATGTGTTCGTTGTCTTCCATTTCGCCCAACACATATTCTAGATAAAATCGGCGCGCGCAATATTCCCAAGCGTTTAGATAAGCTAGAGGTAAATAGTTTTCTATCATTGGATATTTATATTATTATGGGTTGGGTAAAATTCAATATGAATTCGCACGTTGATGTTGGGTTACGCGCAAGCGCTCCACCCAACCTACTCCTACTCCTAACTCCTGTACGGGTGGGTTTATCTATATCCTGCTTAATAATGAAAAATTTAGGTGAACCCACCCCTCCTAACTCCTAACTGATTCTTGTTTGTCCCATTCCCATTGTGGTTTTGCGTCCAACTCCAGCGAAGCAGGCAAAATGCGCTAGGACGGTGGCAATTTTGGCTTGTTCTGAAGAAGCAAAACGGTATTTTACCCGACCTTCGGCGCCTATTTCTCCTCCTCCTTCCATTTTCATCGCATGGGTTTTGAGTTCGTAAGCAGAAACTAAACCGTTCCATTCAACTTGGGGAAAGTGTAAGTTTTCTGGGGCAAATTTATTCCAGCGTCGCAGCAAACCGTTAAAAACTAGTTCTAATAATGGGAATGGTTGGATATATTTGCCTTGTTTAAAACTTGTGGGGGTGAGAAATTCTAATTGTATAAAGTTCTGGGCAGGTACTTGCATGAGTTTTTCATAGCTACTTGCTTGCACTACGTCAACCCAAGTATTTAACCTACAAGGTATTCCCGCTATACTAATCTCATTGCCTAAATCTGAACTCATTCCCCATAGTAGCGGCGCCAGTAATTCTTTTTGCAATAAGTTGATTTTGAGCAATATCTTTTTAGCGGAGCAATACTCTATTCCTGTAGTCATTGGTAAATTTTCTTGTTCGTGCAATGTTTGAGCTAAAGTAGGGTCTGTTTTGGCAAACCAGTGGAAGCACAAAGCATGAACCGCGCGTGCAATGGTAGGAGGAAGAGGACTAACAGGGTTGATTGATACTTGAATGCTATGTAAAGAATTGTTATTTACTTCTACTCCTGTTAATTCGTAGGGTTTTTGGCGCCATTCCACCAGATTATTACTACCGATTTGCCCTATAATACATTGCATCAAGCTTTCATACAAAGCAGGTTGTGGCAATACAGGCATAATCTTTGTAACGCCATCTATATACCGTTGAGGTATCCAAGCAGGAAATAATTCATTTGGCAACCAAGATGTTAAGGGGGTAGCGTCGCATACTGTTTGGGTAGGCCGTAAAACAACGCTTAGTCCAGCAAAATGTGTACTAGTATCTTTGGTAGAAGTCATAACGGGCGCCAGTAGCTCGAAGTTGTAAAGGTAAATATCCAGGTTCTATTATCCTGTCTTTATGGAGTTGAGCTTTTTCGTTGGAGAAAGGATTTATACGGTTGAAGGTAGTCTTTTTACCCAAGTCATCCATTGGTTGAATAGTAAAACTGGTGCTGGGGTCAGATGTAAACATAGGTTCGGAAGTTTCTTGAGTGGCGCCAGGTAGAAACTGGAAAAAACAACCTCGTTTACCAAAATAATTAATTTGGGCAAATAGCTGTGTAAGTTCATCAAGTCGCGTTGTCTTACCGCAGCAAATTTGTAAGTCTCCCTGTAAATGTATCCATTCTCGAAATACAAAACCATCTTGCATAGGTATAGTCGTGCGACTTTTATCGGCTTTATCTGCGGTTTGGTCATAATAACGCAGTTTGTAACCGTTACGATTTACCACTAACTGTTCTGGTGGCATCACATATATATGTAAATCACGAATCCAGATAAACTGGTGTTTTATCCACAAGTCGAAGTCATTTTCATGGTGTTTTCCCTGACTTTCGAGCAACACTTTTAACAGTGCCATTTTAATTGCATATGGAGTCGGAATTAAATTAGAGCGCACGGCCATACTGGTAGCATCGTAACGTTTCAGGGAAAATAAACTTACGGGTTGATAAATGACTGTTAACCACCTCTCCCCTAACCCCTCTCCTGCGAGGAGAGGGGAACTATTAGTAGTTAATCTCATAAATTTAGGTGAGTTATCTCCTATACTCCTCTTCCTTTGTGTCCTTTGTGCCTTTGTGGTTCATTCCTCTTACTCTCTGCGTACTTTGCGTCTCTGTGGTAAAAATAATTATTCACTTTCCCAAGGCTGTGCTAGTGCAATAATTGTTTGAATTTTTTCAGCAAACTGAGCCATTGACTCAAAATCAAAGCAGCAAATAGTATCGGCGCCGTTAAGATTATTCAAAGTATCAGCCAAACTATAAATTTGACGGTGATAGTCAGTTTCCAAAGGACTAAGCATAGGCGCCGGACAGCGACGAGTGCTTACAGTAATTACTCCTTCAAAATAATCAGGGTGAGGTAAATTTGTATTTCGCTTTGCACCGTTAGGTTGCATGTATGTATAAAGTACACTCTTGAGTAAAGCATCTAAACGTTTTTTACGCTCGGCGCCATCAATGCTATAGCTAAAATTGTGGGGGTTATAGCCAATGCGGAAAGCTTCAATATTCAAAACAGTAGCGTATAAACCTGAACTTACCTGAACATTATAAGGAGTAGGATTTTCAACACCGTATTTAGCATGAAAGTAACTCTGAGTTTTCACAAGAGTAGGTAAACCAACAATGGCGCCGAATTCAATAGCAGATTCGCGTTTCAGTGTTTGCCCTCCTTTCACCGTTACCATAAACCCTTCCAAGTCACTCATAGTACAGCGCTGGAGAACTTTATGAGTTTTGGCGCCTAAACCAGCATCTTTATCTGTAAATATGGGCAGATTTTTCTCAATATCATATCCAATTCTATCAGGATTAAATAGTTTACCACCTTCAGATAAACTCAATCCTTCTTCAATTGCAATTCTGTGTAAATGTTCAGCTTGGATATGTTTGAGCATATCACCCGAAACACCATTTACATATTCTGGCTCGCTCATCCCTTTTTGAATGATATAAAAGCGACGAGTCAAAGATTGATTTCCCTCGTTTCCTTCGTTATTCAAAGCATGAAGTTGCCAGGATAGCAGACCGCTGATGGAAATAGAGTAAGCAAGAAAATTTGTGTTTTTCATAGTTTTTAGATGAATTTTAGACGTATGGTGGGCAATGCCCACCTTACAAGCAGCTTAATTTGTTCAAAAAATGGCGCCATAGGTTAATTAACGCATTCAACTAAACTCTCCTCTGTTTGCTCTTTCTCATCCTTTGCTTTACCCCAACCTTTTGCATACCCATAAGCAATTAAAAGATTAGCCACCAAACTAGAGCCATGATTATCAATCAAATTAATCAACCTATCCAAATCATCTTTCGTCGTCCAAATGCGACGAGGTTTTTTCAATTTCCGTAACTCATCGTCAATACGCAGATTCTCATTCTCATAGCTAGCAAGAAACGACATGATTTCAATAATAAAATCCTTTTTAGAACCAGATTGACTAATTAAACGCTGTGCCAAACCATAAATTCTTTCCCAACCAGTATCTTTACTTTGATTATCTTTATCACGAATAGTGCCAGCATAAACAGTAGCGCTATTAATTGCTTTGGCAATATTCAAAAATCCTGAGTCTTGAGTAATTTCAGTTAAAGACCATTCGCGGTCATCTTGACGGTACTTATTATTTAAATTCTTTAACATTAAATTAAGCCCCTGTTTAGAAAAAAGTGCAACCCTAGCATTGGCGCCTGCCATCTTAGTAATATAATCGGCATAGCTAACTTGAAAGCGGAAGAACTGGTATAAATCATTGCCAGTAATAAAATCCCGATATGCAGCAATTAATTCGCTATGACCTTCATCAAGAGAAAGCGCGCGGACTACATTGAGATGTTCGTCTAATACATTTTGGTAATCAAGTAATTCATTGTAGTTGCGAGGATATACCCAAGCGGGAAGTCCTAAACTAAAGACTTCTTTGACTCCATAAACTTGACCTTTGGCGCCAAAGTGAGTGCCAGCAAAGTTACTAACAAAGTGATTTACTGGTTTATCCCAGTCATCTTGTTCATTCGCTGCACGGTGATGATTGAGTAATTCCTGACAAAACCTGATTACCAACTCTGCATCAAACCGCGCGGCGCCGTGTCCACCTCCAGGTAAATTATGTATTAATAGCTGCTTTAAAACATCGTCGTATTTACTCAAAGATATATCTTGAGGCTGTAACGCAACCAGGCGCCAGTCATAAACACGTTCAGCAATTTTGACTCGTTCCGCAACAGCAAAGTTAAATAAGCCATTGGCAATTAACCATAAACTCAACCAATCTGTTTTTTGCGAATCAACTTTATTACTGTCTGCTTTAACTCTGTTAACTCCCTGAACAGAAGTAGGTAAATAAACCTTCACCGCACTAGCATCAGGTAACTTACATCCAGTTGAAGCTTTAAACAACTCTGCAACGAGTTCAGTTGTAGTATTCTCCTGGCTAAAACCTTGGCACAGCGCAACAATTAAGGCGCCGAAATAATCTCTAAGTTCCCAACCAACTAGCCATAAATCATTATGGTTACGGTCATGACGCATCGAAGTTAAGATGGCGCCATTCTGAGTTCTATAGTCTGGAGGTTGTGGTGATTCTTCCGTTCGTTTACCCCGTTGAAACATAAACTCGCGGTAAACCTTGCGAATTTCATTATGTTCAACAGTATTAAAAATGTTTGCCTCCTCTGGTATCTTACTAATATCCGTTTTTTGTCCCTTCACAACTGGGAAAGGGGAAGTGTACGTGATTTTAGCTATCGGTTCTAAATTCACACTCTTCTTAAACTGGATACAATAGCGCGTCCCCTCATCAATAAGTTGAATACCGCTTTTTTGGTTAGTCACCTTGAGAGCATATTCAACAACGCGCGCTAAACCCAACATTAAAAACGTGTCAGCATAATTGCCGTAGTTCTTGGAAATGAATAATCGTAGCATTGGCGAATGCGCCTTTTATTTACTTTCCAATATCATATATCCCGCTGGAATAGGGGTCTTCCAATAAATATTTGATCCCCCCTAACCCCCCGAAGCGGGGGGAACAAGATTCAAAGTATTTATTTTGTAGGGAAAATCAAATTCAAAGTCCCCCTTATTAAGGGGGATTTAGGGGGATCAAACAACGTATTAAGATAAAACTATTAAAATAACAGCATCCTACACTTAATTTTGATGAATAATTTTAAGTATAAAATGATAATTCAATGGTCAGATGAAGATAACTGTTTTCTAGTTGGATTTCCCGACTTTTCCAGACAGCGTTGGAGAACCCACGGAGATACTTATGAGGAAGCTGTTGCAAATGGAACCGAAGCCTTGGAGCCGCTGATAATGGCTTATGAAGCAACAGGCGAAACACTTCCAGAACCAAGTACTTATAAAATTGCTGTTTAAACCACTTTTAATAGTTTTAAAAAGTTGGGTTCCTTACTAAAAATGAGGAACCCAAACTTATAGACAGCAATAATTCATTCCACCAAGGGGTCAAGGCGCCCAATACCTAATTCTTGTCGTAAAGTGCGTTTAACATCGTCCCACTCAGTACCACAGTAGTAGTACTTTCTTTCAACAATATCAGCAAGATAATAACCAGGCGCCGCATTGTTGATTTTTCTGAGTTCGTTTGCTACCTGCTTCATGGTTAAACCAAGAAACCGAAACAAATTTTCTTGATCAAGAGCAGGAAAGTTGTAAGGGTTGTAAAAACGCTCGCCCTTAACAAAGCGCCAACAATTTGAAGTTCGGACTATTAAACGTATATAAGTTGGGTAAACAATGGTGTCCATACTGTATAATTAAATTAAGAAAACCCCTAGGTGCAACTAGGGGCATTTAACAATGTATTAATTTTCGGTTTCGCTTGGATTGTCTGGCTCGTCGAGTCGGTCATCCAGGTCATCTAAAACTTCATCAATATTGACGATGTTTTCTTCCCTAGAAACTTGGTTTCGACGTTCCCAACCTAGTATAAGTTTTATAAAAACTAATACTGGATCGAACAATCTACGGCGACCGTTTCCATTGCCGTTTTCGGTCATCTAACCTCCTTTTTATTTTCAAGGATCAGCATGGAAAGTTAAAACTTTCCATATATAATAATATCCCAGTTAACAAGGATAATTCAATATTTGACGAGAAAAATTTTGGCAAATTATAATGTGTATAGACCCTAGTTAACCAGGAAATTATGCCGAACCCAAGACCCAAGCAGACGCAAGCGTTTATTGAGCAACAAAATAAAGGCTATATTGAGGACTGGATTAACGAACCCTTAGCAAAGCAGGTAACAGGTTTAAGGTTGCCGCAGAGTGTTCACGATACCCTGCACGCACTGGTGCCGGAGGAGCGAGTTAAGTATTTACGAAGGATTATTTGCGAAGCTGTAAAACGCGATTTGACTCCTAACTCCTAAGTTATATACACGGATATTTCTACTTTATACTTCCAAGTAGTTTTGATACCTGTTCAGAAGAGGGAAGTTGATTTTGCAGTTCTTGCGGTACAGTTTAAACAACTTGATATGTTGCTACACTAATTGGTTTATTTGACCTCACAGTGCGTACTCAACAATAGTTTTATTTTTGACTTGCTACGCTGTTTAACTTCTATTTAAACCGCGTGTTTTCGTTGTTCAATACTACCATCAGGCATCATATATAGATAAGTTCTAACTTCCCAATCTTCTGCTCTATACGATTTCATCACTTCATTATATCTAGCAATAAATGTTTCTCGCATATCCCAATTAAGAAAACAACTTTTGTGCATTGCTGCGTCTGAGTATTTACACAAAGGGTCTGACCAATCACCAATAAAATGGCTTGTTGCAAGACGGGATTCGTAAGGTTTCAAGCCCAAGCATAATTGGTTGACGTGGGATACATATGATGCAGGGTTTCAGTCCCGAAGACGGGATTCGTAAGGTTTCAAGCTGATAAATTTAAACCTTATCAGATGGATGGTAGTTCGTTTCAGTCCCGAAGACGGGATTCGTAAGGTTTCAAGATAATACGAGTAAGAAATATCAATTTATAAAATATCGTTTCAGTCCCGAAGACGGGATTCGTAAGGTTTCAAGAGAAGGCGCCTTTGGAAGTGGCGAGGGAGGTTGCTGGTTTCAGTCCCGAAGACGGGATTCGTAAGGTTTCAAGACTATCATCTGCTGGTTCTAAAGTAATGGTAGTTAAGTGTTTCAGTCCCGAAGACGGGATTCGTAAGGTTTCAAGGCCGCGCGCTACGAAGGTTACAGAGTAAGGATTCCAGAAAGGATTTTCGTAAGTGCCTAAATTGAGTCGATTTCAGCCGCGCTTGTTGAGAGTTATTTGCAGTTATTGCAAAGCTGTAAATGCTGTGATTATTATCTTGTCTAGGTTATAGGCAATTTCGTGAAACCCCTAGGGTTTTTGACCTCGCTTCGGTTTACGAAACATCAAGCTGATTGTTTAATAATAAGGCGAGTTGTTGTTTTTGTCTAGATTAATGTAACAATTGTACAGCCCTTTGGTCGCATAGGCGCAGTGCCCTGACTATTAATAGATATAGTTGGAAGTATTCTACTTCGTCGTTTGCAAATTTGTTTAAGTCGAGTTCTTTGAGCGGGTAGAGGTTACGTTTTAAATTTGGTTGTGATAAGGGTAAGGTTTGAGGTAAAAATTTTATCATGCTTCGCCAACTTTGAGCTATTGCTTTCTGTGCTTCTGGATGTAGTTCTATAGTGCGAAGCTTTGCTATGTCTTTATTATTCCATCCACTTGCCCAAGCTGAGTGATGGCGCCCTGTTGCCATAATTACTGTGTAGTAAATGTGTTTAATTTGCTCAGTGTCGGCGTTAAATTCGGCGCCTAATAGCGGTTCTAAAGATTGTTTGAGAATTTCTTGTGCGAGGAAAGCGCTTTCAACTGCGTGGTTGGGACGTTTGCTTTTACGTTCGTAAATTTTTAGTGCTTGCTGTTGCTGCTTGTCTTCTGGGTTGTAGTCAGTATGTGCTAGTAGGTGGTTTCTGGGGTTTGTTTTTTTAAATTGTTGATGAGCTATTTGTTGCCATCCTCGCATGACTTGCTGCCATTTAGTTTGCAGTTTGCCTAAGTCGTGGGTAAAGATTGCTAAGAATACTAATATTTCAAACAATGCTTCTGTTTGACTTTGTGTTGCTTCGGGAAAAATTTTAGCTTTGATGAATTTTCCACCTGCTGTTAATAGTTCTTCCCGCGCGCTGATGTAGGTAATTTTTTCAGATGTACTATTTTTGATGATAGTGGTTGTGAAAGGTTGGCACCAGCATTTCCACATTAATACTAAATGCCCTACATAATTATCCATTTTGTAGCAGTACTGGCTAGTCACCTCTTTATCTTGTTTGGCAGGTGATTCAAAACCGTTACCAAATACATCTATACCTATTTGCAATCCAATATGCTCATCATAGGCAATATATCGAGGGTTAACTAATATCCTAATGCTGCTAACTAAGAAATCACGCGAAGTAATTGGTGTACAATTAGGTTCTGCGTAAGTTTCTGATTTGTCTTTTTGCGGCGCCTCAATTCGTTTAAAAATCCAATCATCGCCAAAGTGTAGACTTTCTTTAAAATCTCGCAAAGCTTTGCATAAAGTAGATATAGGAATTGAGAAAGGCAATAATTTATTTGGGTCAATAGTTTCTGTATCAAAATCTGTAATAATTGAGTTATCCCAAGTAAAAATACTGCGACTATCAACCTTACGTATTAATTCTTGTGCAGTATGCTCGTCTCCTTTAAAAACAGCATCTTCAAAGTTTCTTTCAAACTCCATCCGACTATCTTGCCTACGCTTTTGTTCGAGAGAATCTTCTTGTGTGTGAACTTGATTTATCCATTGTTCCTCAAGCCTAAAACCAACGTTTTGATGTACATTTTCGGAATTAGTATGTGTTTGTAGTACTTGCCAAGTTAGCTCACATGTTTCTTTAGGATATGGCAAAAAGCTAATTTTCTTATCTTGATTATCTTCTGAGTCAATATCCGCCTCAGCTAATTCTACATAATTCTGATTAACTTCTACTGTTCGATAAACAAAAACCTCTCCTTGTTCACCGCTAAACCTTGCACAACGTCCCGCGCGTTGCAGTAGCGAGTTCATCGGGCAAAGCTGAACATGCATAACTTCACAGGTAATATTGATTCCCGCTTCAATAACCTGTGTAGATATTAACACTTCGCAGGCGCCTGTATCATGTAATTTCCAATTTTTAGCAAATGCTTCTTTAAGAAAAGACTCTTTTGCCGCGCGATGTTCAGGCAAAAACCTCGAATGAAGCAGAGTAATATTTAGTTTAAAGTCATTGTCGAGTGCTTCTAAATCTTTATATAATGCCTGTGAAAAAGAGACAGTGTTACAAATAACTATCACTCGCTGGCGTTGATGCGCGCGGATGTCATCCCAAATAACTTGTGCTGTCAGAGGTTCAGAAAGCACGCGGAAAGTACGACAACGGTTTGCTTCAATTTGTTGTAAGTCAGTGTTTTCTAATTGGATAATTTCCATTTGTATATGGTATCCCTGATTAATTTATAAACCACGTAAATGTAGAGACGCGAAATTTCGCGTCTCTACAACGCGGATTTTTAATAAAGATTTCAAATTCCAACATATTAAACATCTACGATATTTTTAATTTGACTTGCAAGCTCATCAGTTAAAGTCGCAGTCATCAACAGGAACGGTGAAATACCCTTAACTTGCTGCAAAACTTTCAAAACAGTTGTAAATGAACGCTCAGGGTCAAGAAGGTGTAACTCATCAAACACCAAATAAGACGCAAACACGGTGCCTGCGTTGATATTAGCAGAACCACGACCAACCGAATAAGGGATATTTAAAAAGCTGCTTAACATCTGGTCAATAGTGCAAAAAACAATATCACCCTCAAAACGTGGGTCTTCTGGGTTTTCCCCTGTTTGCAAAGTCACCACAATAGGACGGGGTAGTTTATGTAATGGCGCCCATTGCTGCACTAGTTCTTCTGTTCGCTGACGTAAGCTGTTTGCCAAAGTACGTAAAGGAACAACATAGATTAATTTCTGGGGAAAGTCGAGGTCAAAAGCTTTCGCAAAGAGAAACGGTGCTATTGCCGTCTCAGTTTTTCCTGAACCAGTAGGCGCCCGAAGTAGAGTATTTTGGTGGTTGAGGATGCGAGTAATAGTTTGTGTTTGGAAAGCGCGCGGGTTATGAGTAGTTAGAGTTTGGAACAAATGGGTAATATCCATAAAAGTAGATGCGTGGTTTATCAAAGATATTTTCAACAATTAAATTAACTCACTCTTTTTAAAATATTATAATTTTCATAAAACATAATTTTTAGCTATTTGAACGAATATTTATAATTTTAAAATTTAGATTGTATACCTAATCTTGATAAAATCATATTATTGATTGACTAATATCAGTATGATTGACCACGATAGACTCTTCAAAGAGCTAATTACGACATTTTTTATCGAGTTTCTAGAACTATTTGTACCACAGGTGCTAGCTTATACAGACATATTCTCAATAGAATTTTTGGATAAAGAAATATTTACTGATGTTACCGAAGGAGAGGAATATATAACCGATATATTGGCAAAAGCGCGCTTCTCTAACAAAGATGGAGAATTCTTGATTCACATTGAAAATCAATCATATAAACAAAATAAGTTCGAGCGAAGAATGTACTATTATTTTGCTCTGTTATCTCAAAAACACGCATTACCCGTGTATTCAATTGCCGTTTTATCTTACGACAATCCACGCACACTCCAATCAAACATATATAGTGTTGATTTTCCGGATAAAACAGTTAATGTATTCAATTTTGAAGTAGTTCAACTCAATCAATTGAACTGGCGCAGTTTTTTACAGAAACAAAATCCTGTAGCTGCTGCCTTTATGGCTAAAATGGATATGGCGCCATCTGACCGTCCAATAGTCAAGTTTGAGTGTTTGCGCTTGTTATCAACTTTGCGCCTCGACAAAGCACGAACGAAAATGGTTTCAGGGTTTGTAGATACCTACCTCAAGCTAAACGAAGCAGAAGAACAAATTTTCCAATCAGAAATAGTTAAACTAGAACCAGTTAAACAGGAGGCAGTTATGGAAATCGTCACCAGTTGGCAGTTACAAGGTAGACAAGAAGGAAAGTTAGAACTAGTCATGCGTCTGCTTAACCGCAAAATTGGTTTGATGGCGCCAGACGTAGAAGAACGCATTCGCAGTCTTACAGTTACCCAGTTAGAAGATTTAGCAGAAGCTTTATTAGACTTTACAACCATAGAGGATTTGGTAAGTTGGTTAAATCAACTATCAAGTTGATTATGTAGAGACGTGATATATCACGTCTCACAATTTAAATCTTTGTAAAAAATTCTTTCTTTGTAAATGAGGATCAAGGCGCCCAATACCTAATTATTCTCGCAAAGTACGTTTAACATCGTCCCACTCAGTACCACAATAGTAGTACTTTCTTTCAACGATATCAGCGCTTGTAATAACCGGCGCCGCATTATTGATTTTTCTGAGTTCATTCGCAACTTCCTTCATGGTCAAACCAAGAAAAAGAAATAAATCTTCAAGTTTATAAATTGGGAAATTGTAAGGGTTATAGAAAGTTTCGCCACAAAGATTGTGCCAGCGGTTTTTTAACCGAAGCACTAAACAGATGTAACCAGGATAAACAATAGTGTCCATAACTTATAATGGATTAAGAAAACCCCTAGTTGCTAGGGGCGCGCGGGTTTAAGTTTATAAAAAACTAACTCTAAGCAACTAGTAAATTATCTAGCTGTGACTCAGATTGTTGGAAAACATAATTAACTGCTGCAAATAATCTATCTAGCTCATAAATAGTATAAGGAGTGATATTTTTAGTAAACCTATTAGCTTCCAACTTACCAAACTCCCAAGTGGCGCCATTAGAAACAATACCGAATAAAGTTATATTAAACTCTCCATTTAATCTCTGAGCAGCTATCATCTCGGCTAGACATTGTGCCCAACCACCCTCAAAATCATCTTGCTTTGCTTCTATAAGTATAAAATATGGCTTGTCGAATACAACTTTTCCTAAAGATGACCGTTTAGCAATAATATATTCAGGATAACCACTTAACTTTTCGTTATAATCAAGAAATTCATGGCTCCACAAAGTAAACTTCCTGCTGTAGTGTTTCCAAACTTCTTTTAAAACTGGATATATTAAATTTTCGCAGATAGCGTATTCTGAGTTATTAACAACTCCTTCGCGCATAACTGTTTCTAAGTCATCACGAAAATAATCGGAAACTTTAAACTCAGCTTCACCCATAAAATTTGATTCTACGTATGAAACTTGATATTCTTTAAGAACACGACTAATTGTTTTATAACTACTGAAAGCCATTTTAACCTCCTAACGCAGCTTACTCTGTATAATTATTAAGCTTTTTGTAAAAATCAACAATAATTCTATAGAGGCAAGCTGGATGCCCGCTCCACAATAGGTTACACACTAATAGTACATTTTAATTGATTTAAAAGTCTAAGTCTTCTAGCTTGACTCCTTTTCCCTCACGCAAACTTTGCCGTGCTTTTTCAATGCGTGCTAAAAAGCGTGGGTTATTTTCGAGTTGGTAATCAAATAAGTCATCCTTTGATTTAAAACTAATTAAGCTAGCAATGTAATAGATAATTTTCATTTTTTGTGTCATCGTTATGGCGCCGCGTGCCGATGCGTGACGCTACAAGTCTTTTCATAACGCTCAAATTTTTTCAAAGGCGTCACGCACCCTACGGTAATTAATTCTGGGATTAGGCGCCAATTTTAAAGCTCTCACACTCCTCTCTCTGTGAACTCTGTGTCTCTGTGGTAAATATATACTTTCTTTGACTTTTAAAACATCCTCTTAAAACAAAAACCCTTACATTTGGGACGGGCGGGGATGCCCGTTCCACAAGAAGGTTTGTAAGAAGCTCTACAAGAAGCCTATTTTGCAATCAATGTTTACTGCTTAGGTTTATAAGTTGATGCTACATGCAACTCTTTAAGCTGCTTCGCATCCACACTGGAAGGCGCCTCTGTCAACAAACACCTTGCTTGCTGCGTCTTTGGAAAAGCAATAACATCACGTATTGACTCTTCGCTAGCAAGTAACATCACCATCCGGTCTACCCCAAACGCGATACCACCATGTGGAGGTGTGCCATATTCAAATGCTTCTAGTAAGAAACCAAATTTACCCTGCGCTTCTTCGGGTGAAAGTCCTATGGCTTCAAAAACTTGCTCTTGAATGTCGCGTTGGTATATACGAAGGCTTCCACCACCTACTTCAAACCCGTTTAACACCAAGTCGTAAGCTTGCGCGCGCGCGGTCTTCAAATCATTAATATCATCAGGGTGCGGCGCCGTAAATGGGTGGTGTAATGCTTCGAGTCTTTTCTGATCAGCGTTCCACTCAAACATTGGAAAATCTACAACCCATAGTAAGTTAATTTTCTCTGGGTCGATTAAATTAAATTCTCTGGCGAAAAATTGACGCAGCCTGTCTAATGTTTTATTTACAGTAGGAGCATCTCCTGCACCGAAGAGTAATAAGTGACCAGGTTTGGCGCCTGTACGATTCAGAATTTCTTGTTTTTGCTCTTCTGTGAGGTTGTCTTTAATGGCACCAATAGTATCAATTTCTCCATTATCACGCACACGAATATACGCTAAACCCTTGGCGCCTGCTTCACTTGCTTCCCTAAATATATCTCCACCTGGTTTGATACGAACATTAGAAATGGCATCGTTACCATTAGCTATAGGCAATATCTTCACGATACCGCCGTTTTTAATGGCTTCGTTAAATACTTTAAACCCACTATCTTTGAGAATATCGGAAACGTTAACAAGCTCTAAATCATACCGAGTATCAGGTTTATCACTGCCATACTTATCCATTGCCTCGGCATAAGTAATTTGAGGAAAGGGATGCTGCAAATCAATACCTTTTACAGTTTTGAAAATGTGACCAACAAGTTTTTCGTTCAACTTAATAATTTCCGGTTGCGACATGAAACTCATTTCCATGTCCAACTGGGTAAATTCGGGTTGCCTGTCCGCGCGTAAATCTTCGTCACGGAAACAACGCGCGATTTGATAATACCTATCGCACCCAGATACCATTAAGATTTGTTTGAACAACTGTGGTGACTGTGGCAGCGCAAACCATTCTCCTGCGTTGACCCGACTTGGTAATATATAATCGCGGGCGCCTTCAGGAGTTGAGCGTGTTAAAACTGGGGTTTCTACCTCAATAAACCCTTCACAGTCTTCGAGGTAGCGACGCATTGCTTTGACTACTTGATGGCGCAATTTTATGTTGTTCGCCATTCTCTCGCGTCGTAAGTCTAAATATCTATACCTCAACCGCACTTCTTCTCGTACTGGGTCTGTATCCGCACTCGATACTTGAAACGGTAACTGCTTGCGGACAGCGTTTAGAAGTGTTATTTTGTCGGCATAAATCTCCACTTCACCTGTCGGGATACGCTCGTTTAATGACTCATCAGGACGTTGTGTTACCCTACCGACTATTTCTACTACGTACTCACTACGGAGAGCATTTGCGGCATCATAAGAATTTGGGGTGCGCTGCGGGTCGCTGACTATTTGCACGATGCCATCGCGGTCGCGTAAATCTAAAAATATTACTCCTCCGTGGTCACGGCGCCTATCTATCCATCCATACAGGGTGACAGTTTTTCCAATATGTTCGGAACGGAGTTCGCCGCAATAATGAGTTCGCATAGGTTACTTTTCTTAATTTCTTTTACTAGAGAATGGTCGCATTGACTGAAAGCTAATACATTATCCAGCATCACTTGTAATTGTAGTAATTCCAGCTCAAGAAAAATCAAAAATTTGCTTTATCAAGATTTTATGGTTAAATTTGTCAGCTATTACACTAAATACTTACTTAAATTTTTATGCAAACTGACCCCAATAACCCACCACAGCCTGATATAACTCCAACTGACACCCATCCACAACACTCACTATTGATACCACGCGACAGGCGCCGTAAGTTTTTTTGGACTTATGTACTAATGACCATCGTCGGCTGGGTTGTGGGTGGTATCGCTAGCATCGCTATTGAAAAAACCATAAACGAACAATTTATAGTTAAGGCAACTCCCGAAGTTCAAACACTGTGGTACACCTGGGGAACTTATGTCAGCTTAACTATCTTTGCCCTAATTTTCGGTGCCGACCAAGCAATTGTAGTACGCCGTTACATTTCTGGATGGTGGTGGTTGCTAGCAACAAGCTTCGGTTGGTTAGCTGCCATCAAAGTTTCTAACGTCTGGCGAGAGTACATCGAAACATTCGGAGCTTCTTTAAATCGTGATTTAACACCCGAAGAAATAATAATTCTAACCATAGCCTCAACTACTGCCTTTATTTTCTCCGCAATCTGGATAAGTTTTTTCCAATGGATAGTATTGCGACGCTACACCAAACAATCTTGGTGGTGGAACTTTATTAACTCTCTAGCATTTGCGTTGATCAGTTTTTTGGTATGGTTACTATCTCTAGCTCAAGATTCTATTCCAGAGGTTTACCGCGATTTAGTATTGTATTTGTGCGAGCAGGGACTCACAGCGCTAATTATTGGAATTATTCCCGCAATTGGTTTTTGTCGTCTTTTTGCACGTGGTACACAAGCGGTTAAGGAATAGACGTTATTAGGAAGGTTATAATGCACGATAATATGACGCAAAATCAATCGACTCCACCTGTTGCCCAAAAACAGCCACACGTTTTAGAGTTACATGGTGACCGTCGCATCGACAACTATTTTTGGATGCGCGATATCGAGAACCCTCAAGTAACTGCTTACCTCGAAGCTGAAAATGCTTACACCGAAGAAGCAATGAAGTCAACTACTGATTTACAGCAGCAGTTATATAACGAAATTCTTTCCCGCATCAAAGAAACTGATTTATCTGTACCAGTTCGCAAAGATAATTATTATTATTACTCGCGTACAGAAGTTGGTAAAGCTTATGCTATTCATTGTCGTAAACAAGGTAGTTTAGAGGCGCCCGAAGAAATTTTGCTCGATGAAAACGAACTTGCCGATGGACAAGAGTATTTTAGCTTAGGAGTTTTTCAAGTCAGTCCTAACCATGAAATACTTGCGTATGCTGTTGATAACAATGGTTCGGAAAGATACACAATTTACTTTCTAGATTTAAAAACATTCAAATTATATCCAGAAACTATATCCGAAACATATTATTCTTTTGCATGGGCAAATGATAATCAAACAGTTTTTTATACACAAGTTGATGAAGCAAATCGTCCTTTCAAGCTTTTCCGTCACCAACTAGGAAAATCACAACAAGAAGATACTTTAATACATTATGAGCCAGATGATTCCTACTTTCTATCAGTAGGTAAAACTCGTAGCAATGCTTATATTGTGATGAGTTTGGGCAGTCAAGTTACATCCGAAGCTCATTTTATCGATGCTAATAACCCCTTAAAAGGCGCCTTTCAAGTCGTTGAAGCGCGCGTCCAAGGTGTAGAATATGAAATTGACCATCATGGTGATTACTTTTACATTGTTACTAACGATAAAGCAATCAACTTTAAGTTAATGAAAACTCCCGTTGCTTCAACATCAAAGCAAAACTGGGAAACTGTGATTCCTCATCGTGAAGATGTCATGCTATCGGGAATAAGCTTATTCGCCAAACACTTGGTAATTTATGAGCGCGTAAACGGCTTACCTTGTGCCACCGTCCAAAACTTAGACACGAATAAATCACATAATATCACTTTTCCTGAACCTACATATGGATTCTTTGAAGGTATAAATCCAGAATTCAATACCAATATTCTACGATTTACTTACACCTCATTAATCACACCTCCATCCGTGTTTGAGTATGACATGGAAACAAACGCGCGGGAATTAAAAAAAGAAACTGAAGTACTAGGAGGATACGACAAAGCCCAATACGAAAGCGAAATGCTTACAGCTACCGCTAAAGATGGCACAAAAATACCAATTTCGATTGTTTATAAAAAAGGTATAGCAAAAAATGGGCAAAATCCATTATTCTTAACAGGGTATGGTTCTTATGGTTATCCCTATCCAGCAACATTTGCATCGAATCGCTTACCCTTATTAGAACGGGGATTTGTTTTTGCAATTGCCCATATTCGCGGAGGTGGAGAATTTGGACGAAAATGGTATGAAAGCGGCAAGTTCTTAAATAAAAAGAACACCTTCACTGACTTTATTAGTTGCGCTGAATATTTAATCAACCAAAAGTGGACATCCCCACAACACCTTGCTATCTCTGGTGGTAGCGCAGGTGGCTTACTAATGGGCGCCGTTATCAACATGCGTCCTGACCTTTTCAAAGTAGTTGTCGCGGATGTACCGTTCGTAGATGTAGTAACAACAATTGCTGATACATCGTTACCTTTATCAGCCATTGAATGGGATGAATGGGGCAACCCCAACGATAAAGTTTACTACGAGTACATGAAATCTTACTCCCCCTACGACAACGTAGAAGCAAAACAATATCCCCATCTACTAATTACAGCAGGTTTAAACGACCCGCGCGTTAAATATTGGGAACCCGCAAAATGGACGGCAAAACTCCGAGAACTTAAAACCGACGATAATATTCTACTGCTGAAAACAAATATGGGCGCCGGACATGGTGGTGCATCAGGACGTTACGAAAGTTTGAAAGAATTAGCCTTTGAATATGCCTTTGTCCTCACCTGGCTGAAAAACAACTAGTAGTCTGTGTCATAAGTTTTGGGGAGTAGAAAGATTGGCAACTCCTGTTGGAACGGATGTAACGGATAGGTAATTTTAAATACCCAGACCTTGTTTTTAACAAATAATTCAGGAGTGACACCGTTAAAATCCGTTGCAAACCAACACCCCAGAATTAATGACACAGACCACTAGTAGTTTGTGTCATAAGTTTTGGGGAGTTCGTAGTTGGGCTTTAGCCCTCTAAATTAAGATTTTTGACGCTCCGGAATCGCTACTACGTACCTACCAAAATTAATGACACAAACCACTAGTAAATACTCGTGCTTTTGTTGGGTTGGGTTCCAGAACCCAACCTACACTCTAATAAATACCGTAGGTTGGGTGGAGCGCTCTGGCGGAACCCAACATTAATATTCGCGCTAAAAACAAATATGGGCGCCGAACCTTAAGACCTACTGTTTTCGCTTGCACGCTTAATGCTGAAAACCAATCATTCCAATTACAATAAATGTATTATATTATACTATTATAAGAATCATATTGTGGTTATTACTGAAATCAAATCAAATTTTAATCATATTTTAAATTCTACTGCATGTAGTATTTTTGAACATAAGCATAAAAAGCTCTTTATTAATCACAAAGTTATAAAAAACTTAACTGTAACAAAAGCACTCCAAGAGATTGCCGACAAAGGCTACAGTATTAAACAGATACGCTGGAACTTTATGTAATTGAAAAGCTCTAAATAACTAAATTGTTTAAACAACAATGAATACTGAAAATTGATTTAGATATATGGAATTATATATATGTTGATATTTAATACATACCCGTTACCGCCAAAAGTTGATATACCACACACAATACTTTTAGTTGATACACAGAAATTAGAAAATGTAAAAGTACAAAATATTACACAAAAACCAGCGAATACTAGAATATCGCAGGGTAGAGAAATTATTGATGATTCACAGCTACAATCCTTAAAACGACAGCTTTTCAACCAAGTTAATGCATCTTGGGTAGAACGAAAAACACTTAGTTCGGATTTAGTATATAAAGTTGCAATTAGCGCAAACGGGGAAGTTATTAGCTATGAGCCATTAAACCAAATCGCGCGCGCTCAAATTGCCAAAACTCCCCTATCTAATTTAATTTCCAACCCGAACACCTCTGTTTCAACTCAAAACCAACCCTTCGGAAGTTTCCGCGTTGTGTTTCGGAAATCAGGAGTACTAGAAATTAGTCCGTGGAGAGGGTTTCGCAAAACTCCCGATGTTGTTGGTAATAAAATTACCAATCCTAGACTGCTGAGGAAGTTACAACGACAACTAACAACGACATTACGCCAAAATTGGGAAGGTAAAACTACAGCAAAGCAAGATTTAAAGTATCGTGTTGCTGTAAACAAGAATGGTGTTGTTGCTGACTACGAACCAATTAACCAAGTCGCATACGACCATTTCCGCGAGACACCTTTACCGTTAATATTCCAGGAACTTCACGGTTCTAATATTGCCGCTCCTAAAGATAAAGAACCGCTAGCGCATTTTCGCGTCGTCTTCAAACGTAATGGTTCATTAGATATTACACCCTGGAGAAAATTACGGTAAGGGCGGGTTCACCTATATCTTTCACTAATTACCAGCATATAACTAAACCCGCCCGCACAGGAGGCGCCGAGTTAATCAATCGTTAAGACTCCATTATCCGCATCTAATGTAGCACTGGCGCCTACAGGTAGTGCAGCGTTACAACCGTCGTGTCCAAAAGGAAGGTCAGAGACAACAGGAATACCTAAGTCTCCTAAACGTTCCTTTAATACTTCTTCAACTTTAAAACTTGGTATGTTGATTGGTGGTTCACATTGGCTAAACCTTCCAACTGCGATACCGCTTACTTTTGCTAAGGCGCCACTCATACGCCATTGTGTCAGCATTCTGTCGATACGATACGGCGCCTCTCCCACGTCTTCAATTGCTAAAATCACATTATCGAATTCTGGTTGATAGGGAGTACTAAGAAGATGAGTCGCAACCGTCAAATTCGCTGGTAATAATACACCGCTAGCTATACCCCCACCCCAACCATTACCTTGAATGGGTTCAATACTACGACCTTCAACCCAATCAAACAACCGTTGTTTTGACCAGTCGGGTTCAGCCGAAAGTGTTGTTAATACAGGTGCGTGAACTCCAGAAATACCTATTTTATATAAACTCCATAATAATGCCGTAATATCAGAGAAACCAATTAACCATTTAGGTTGAGTTGGCACATTACTAAGCATCCAAGTCCAATTCTCTAAAATACGAGTACTGCCAAAACCACCCCTAGCACACAATATGGCTTTACACTCTGGGTCAAACCACGCATTTTTAAGATGATGGCGCCTTTGATCATCTAACCCAGCTAAATAACCCCATCGGTCATTAATCTCAGAAATAACTTCAACACGATAACCACGACTTCGCCATACCTCGACACCTTGCTGAAATGGTTCTAACGAACGTAAAGTTCCACTAGGGGCTATAACTCGCAGTAAATCTCCTGGTTGTAATGGTGGTGGAGTAATAATTTGGGATTGCATGAATAATCAGAACTATAAACAATTAACAATACAGCTAAACTATATAATCAATTTCATGAACCACCCCACCGCATGGCGGATGGGGTTTCTAATTTACTGTGCGGGTTCAGTCGCACTTATAGCCGTGCTACTAGACAAGCTAGCAACCGTGCCTTTACGTTTGGATAATTTTTTACCTATCCAAATATTTATTGTTTTGAGAACTTGACACACTTTATAAGTTATTTTAGACGTGTCAATTTTTGCCTTTCTCAAAATATTTGATGCACCCTGAGCATCCGCATTTATGATTGAACCGGAAGCTGTTTTATATTCACCGCGTCTTGTTCTCTTCCCAGAAGGTTTTAGTTTCTTCTGTGACTCGGTTTCTTTTCCGAATACAGGTAATTCATCACCATCAAAAAATGACATTTTTGAGGTGTATGATTCCTCAACAACTACAAATTCTATACCGTATCTTTCACATAGATACTTGAGCGTGTCACGTAATGCAGTAAATGGGACCTGTACAAAATTCTGATTATTGACACGTCCATTATCTATTTCGTTCTTTATTCCTTGATTCCAACCAAATACAATTTTACCTATCTTTGATTCTAGGCATTTGTTGATTATTGTGCGTGCTGACTTCTTAATAAAATCACGTACTTGGTTATTTCTAGTTTGTGTTGCTCTAGCTAAACTACCACTCCAAAAATCTACATCCTTACCTTTTTTCAGCTTAGATACAGTCTTGTTATAAAACTGATTTATTGCCTTTAACGGTCGCCCATTTATGATAAAACCTTCTTTACCTGTGTTGGGGATGCAAGTCACAAAATTGTTTAAGCCAATATCGATACCTAAAACATTTGAATTATCCAACGCTGTAAAAACTTCAGCCTTCTTTCTGCATACCCAGTGTGCGTAAATCTGTCTGTGCTTTGATGTAATTGTCAACTCAACAAGCGTTGAAGTTTCAACAGTATCAGGAACCCTGAGTTTTATGTACTCATTCAATTTAGTCCCGACCACATCTTCTTTACGTAACTTTCTGAATTGTATTCCAGTTGAAATAGTTGCGAATTTTATTCCGTGTTCTATCTCAATTTTGACTGTTTGACCGGGATAAGTAACCTCAAACATCCCTCCAGGCATACGATAACCGGGAAGTTTGGGTTTTTTAGAACCATCAATATAATGCTTGTCTAAAAGCTGTTTGAATGATTTGAAATTCTCAGCCACTTTATGACATACCGATTGCGCTGCTTGCGATTGCAGCATTTTGTAATGGTAATTTTCTTTGAAATCAGTCTGTAAATCATAGGCTATAGACTGAAAATTCAATGTGCTGTATACAAAAAATCCTTGTCTCAGGTTGTAGGTCAAGGTATTGTATAAACTGTTTGCGTGTTCCAAAATATCGGATATCACAGCATACCCAAGACTTGATAATTTTAGATGCTGTACAACAGTTGAAACATATGTATCTTTGTTCTTTTCTTTATCTTGTTGTTTTTGTTCTTTGCTTTTGAACGTCACTAGCAATCACCGCCTTGTTGTTTTTGAATTACCATTTATAATAGCATTTGTGCAGATAATGGGTAGCCAAAGATGAAAGAAAATAGGTTGAATTTGCGTATATCTGAACGCAGATTGAATAAGCTCAGGTTATACGCAGCAAGTAAAGAAAAAACAATGACTCAGTTAATTGAGGATTGGATTGATAGATTGCCAAACTTAGAGATTGACAACTACTCGAACCACGACCAGAAGGGGTGTATCTCGTAGTTGCCGCGAAGCACCATCCCCACCCTGCTTCGCGGAGGGTGGGGAATTCCGCGAATACGTTAAAATTCAAGCATATTGTTGAGCTTCTGAATTTAGCCATTGCTTAAACATATGATTGAGTAGCTCTTTATACCGTGATTGCGTTAACTCGGCTGGTATGTGTTCTTCAACCCAAAGCAAATGATAGCATTGTTCGATTTTGATTGGGCCAATCAATTGTTGTGGTGATGTATTAAAAACTACAGATGCTATAACCGTCTCGATTTCCCAACGATAAACTGGCCCCTCATAACCACACAGGCGCCTACGGTTTTGATCAATGTCATAATTATGTGCAGCCGTATAAAAGCTAATTTCTCTTTCCTCGATTTGATAATACAGTTCTTGAGCTAGCTTATCGTTCGCTACTACTATTCGGTATAAAATAATTTGCTCAAAGGAAGCGCGATTTTGAATGAAGAACTTTTCGACTTCCTTACCAAACATTTGCTCCGCTAGCTTGTCTGCCAACAGTCGGTTCCGAATACCGACTTCCCAATCATGAGGACTAATCATGTTGTCGGTTAACCAAGCTACAGTATCCGCAGCTTTCTCTAACTGTAATTCCCGACGCTGTTTATCAGCTTCTTTTTCTATCTCCAAACTACTAACGCTTATTCCCAGTTGTTGTGCAACTCGCGCGATTACTCTTTGATACAATATATTCTGGCGCGTTTCTTTTAAGCTCATTTCCTGTTTGAGATAGTTTACTATTTCTTCTGCCTCAACAACTGTCTTAAAATCGCTCATTGTATTATTTGTATCTTACTACCTTTCAGCGTATATTATTTAGCGACATATTGAGTAGCTTTTACTACTAATATTTATTTAAACTTATTTATTGTGTTGGAATGTATAAAACTTCAAGTAAACTTGAAAAATCGTGGTAAAATTTTCTCCACGTATTTTAATTTATCCTCATTAGAACTTAATTATATTCCTCTTAAAGATGATTTTTAAATAAACCTTCGGACATATAGGACTCTGATTGTATGTAGGCTGGCATAAGCCACCTTACAACTATATAGTTATAAATGTAAAAATAAAAAATTGGAAGCTATTAAATATAGCTTCCAATACTTTTGAATAATTAAATAACCCTAATTGGGAGGAATAGGATTATTTGGATGTTAAAAGAAATAAAGAAATATTAGTCAAACTTCATTAAACATAGTATCATTACTTATTCCTACTACTGATTATATACAATCACTCATAAGTAATAGCCACCAACAGTAATAATATTGCTACGTTTCTCAGGAGGAAGAGTTTACTGACTAGTTTCGCATGTCTTCCTTTATCTCCTTAATAATAAACTAATGTAGTAATTCACCCTTAATAACTCATTGTAACTCGTTTTCTGCTATATCTAATGTATAAAAAAAACAAGCAATTTATTTGCCATTTTGGCAGATTTATTGCAAAGAAATGATAAATTGATATTCGGTATATTTAAGTATGGTGTGAAGTATTGTAGGAGGCGGGCAAGGATGCCCGCTCCACTCATTGGGTTTAGCTTCACAAGTGGGTTTAGCTTCACAAGTGGGTTTAGCTTTACAAGAGAGTTTAGCTTTACAAAAGGGTTTAGTTAAATTCACAAAGTTTTAGGTGGCAACTATTTTGCGAGTCTTGCTGTGATTCAGATTTGTTCGATAGGTTTTCGTGCATTTGTGTGGACAGCCATTCGTCTAAATTGCCACCTCTGATTTCTCTTTTTTGCTTACCCACTACTTCCATATAAGCTAAGTCTTTAATCTTACTTAGGCAACTCGATGGAATGTTATTATGGGAATTCTCTGATGCAGGCGCCGCACCAGTATTATTTTGATGCTTATTTGGCTTTTCAGGAGAGTTATCTTTGAGTAGTCGGTTGTAAGTCCGATAAGGAATATAATGCAGAGGGTTGTACCCAGCAAAGCGCAGCATTAATACACAAGCCCAAGAATACTTTCCAGCTAAAATTGCTTCAACTACTTGGTCGAATTGTTCAGGGTGAACAGGTTTCTTAAAATTGCTGCTTATACCAGGGTTATCTTGACTCATGGTTTGACTCATTAAATAAAATAAAATTGAATCGAAGTAAAAGACTCTATCAAATGTACAAAGTGGACACAAATTCTGTTCTCGTAATCAACTAGAACATTTCTGTATTAACTGTTAACCATTAGCTACTCCTTAAAAAACATATCCGCGACTCGATAAGTGTGGATATTAACTTTTGTGGTTGGCTTACTTTGGTACTTAATATGCGCCGAAGTATTTTTAAGCTGTTTTGGTATAATTTTGATTTCAGTCTGATAACTTACTGGATTATTCGTTTGGCTTGGAAATATTGCTACAACTTTTCCTGAAACGCTCTCATGCCCTAACTTTTGCTCGTGCATGAGTTGAATGTCTCCCAAATTAATTACACTAAAACTAGAATGCTTGACCAGCGTCATTGTTGGCTTAAAAGGCACTATTCGTTCTACCATTAATGGCAATTGCTCTAATGGTATGGAAGCTACATCCTTATTTTTAGGCGCCGCTGTTATAAGTGCTTTTTCCCTACCACCAAATGGAAAAAGGGAAAAAAGCAAGCTAGCTTCCTCAACTTTCGTATTCCAAGCCCAAATTGAGCTTATTACTAAAAAGGCAATACTGCTTAAAACTACTAAATAAGGTATAACCGAGGGTTGCTGGTTCAATATCTTCTGCAAAGATGCCGAATTTATTCCTGCTGCAACTGACATGTTTACCTTCTTGGTTGGTAGTGCAATAACCGTACCCCCATAAATAGTTACCGCCTCGGACACTTTTATGCGATGTAAATACTTCGCGCGTTCCGAGCTTGCTTCGTTTTTAGTTTTAACTGCATTTAACCTGATGATTCTTTTCATTAGCTGACCTAAATATGGAAGTCTAACTGTTTATCATCGATTTTGTTCGCTCACACTCAAAAAGTGTCGAAGCTTCGCTTATGGTAGATGCAGCTTTATGCCCTTAAAAACCAACGCCAACTTAGATAAGCGTTGACTAGCTTCTGACATAGATAGTATTGTCTACTACCTTTTTTCATATTAAATTAAGTATTTATACACATTGTCCTAACTCCAGATATGAAAATGTTTAGCTTTCATTTTAAATAACAACATTCGTACTTATACTATTTTTTGCCGTGAGTGTCATCTGCCAATTTGGCATTCTATTAGTCAAATTTACTCAATTATTTTCCATATTCACTTAAGTAATGTGCAACTTCACGTTTTGTCCCCTTGTTATTAATTGTTGAGGGGTGAAACCCCTCACTATGACTAGGTTTGATTTTTTGTTCTAGCGAATTGCCCCCAGAAAATTGTAGCACTAACTAAGGTTTGTAAACCATTGATGAAGAAATAATTTGCGGGTAGTACTGATGGAATTTGTGCTGAAGCAGCTGCATATCATAAATATTTTTACAGTTTGTTAAGAAAGTAAGTTTTTTTGCTAAAATCTTTACTGTATAAGCTTTTAGCTCTAACGCATCAATGCGAGTTTCGAGTGAATTTACTGTGATTTTTGTATTAAAGTCCGTTTTGAGCTTAGTGACTTTCACACTCGCACTCCATCAAAGGAAATAGTCGAGACTTGGAATCGAAAGACGTAACAAACTATCGTCCGGTAAAAGCACTCAATATATTGTTTATGACAAACAGATTGTTGTAATTACAGGATATATAGAGAAAGTATTAAGCAAATTTGAGAAAATTTAGCACTAAGAAAATAATCTAACTAATATTCGATAATTATTCGCAATTATTACAGGATGAATAGTCAATTGAAGTTAGGTTCACCGCACCACTAGGTGCGAATATAACTTACTTTTTGCGAATAATTCGTGATGTCTGCCTTGTTCAACAATGATACCTCTGTCTAGCACTAGAACACGGTCAGTAGCCTGGAGGTTACTAAAACGGTGAGTAACGATAAACGTCGTACAACCAAGGGCGCCTTGTTGAAGCTGTTTAACTAAGTTTTCAGTTTGAACTAACGCGCTCGTTGGTTCATCCAAAATCAACATCTTAGGTTTGCGAATCAAAGCGCGAGCAATCGCAATCAAATAGCGCTCCCAAGGAGACAGCGTTTTATATGAGGCGCCAATCAAAGTGTCATAACCTTGGGGTAGTGACTCGATAAACTCATGGGCGCCAGCAATGATTGCAGCATTCAAAACATCCTCAAATGGGAATGGAGTAAATAAGGTAATATTTTGTAAAATTGTGCCCGAAAATATAAAAGTCTCAGAAGGCACAACCCCCAACTGTGTCAACGTTTGAGGTGACACCGTTGAGATATCGTATCCATCAATCAAAATCCTGCCGGAATCTGGTTTGTATAAACCACACAGCAAATTCAACAGCGTAGTTTTACCTGCACCACTGGCGCCCACAATACCAACCGTTTGTCCAGGTTTGATGACAAATGAGAGATTTTGCAGCACGTCAATATCATGCCCTTGATAGTGAAACAACACATTCTCAAAACGAACTTCAGCATGGAAGATAACCTGTAACTTTTCTTTCGCCGTTTCAGGAGAGGAAAGTAAAACATCATTTAGTCGTTCAATGGAAACAATTACAGAATGAATATCGTTTTTCAACTCAACCAACCCCAAAACAGGATTAATTATGCTGCTAACAAGCATAGTAAAAGCTACAAACTCACCTAGTGACAGTTGGTCATGCATCATTAAACTGGCTGCACACCATAAAACAAAAGTACTACTAAAATGATTTATCAAGTTATTAGTAAGTTGTAAGTTATTCGTGAGTTTCTGATAGCGCAGTCGTGTTTTAATAGTGTTTGCAAACCGTTCTTCCCAATGCCAACGCACCCATCTTTCAGCAGAAAAGCTTTTGATTGTAGCAATACCCGTTATCATCTCACTTACAACATGATTTTGCACTGCGTCCGAATGCGCTAACTCTCGTGATATACGTTTTAGCGGTGGATTTGCGCTCATACTGAACAAAGCAACAGGTACAGTTAACCCCAGGACAAGTAAAGCTAGCGGCAAGTTGTAATAAGCAATTAAGCCTAAGCACAAGAATGCACATAGCGCATCTAAAATCACACCTAGCGCGCGACGAGTTAAGAATGTTTGAATTTTGTGGTTTTCCTCAAAACGACTAGTAATGTCTCCAACTTGTCGCTGTGCGAAAAACTGTAATGGTAATTCGAGAACATGGCTAATAAAACTGCTCATCAAGCTCATGTCCAGATGATTTGAGAAATAGTCCAGCAGGTATTGACGTGCTGTTTTAATACCTTGGTACCAAATACCAAAGACCAAAAAGCCCAAAGCAAAAATATTCAGCGTCACAGACATGCGTGCAGGTATTACCTTATCAATAACTATCTGAGCGATTATTGGCAAAACTAGCCCAAAGACTTGCATTATTAACGAAGCAATCACTATCTGTAAAACTAGGTGTTGGTATTTAGACAATGATTGCCAAAAGTACATATATGATATTTTCTCGTCTAGTAGTTGTTGTAACCGTTGGGTTGGTTCAACCACCAAAGCATACCCAGTCCAGTTAGCTTCAAACTCCGAAATGGGTAACGAGAGCTTGCCTACTGCAGGGTCAGAAATAAATACACGATTAGAATTAACCTCCCAAACAACAACGTAGTGATTACCCTGCCAGTGAGCAATCCACGGAGAATGGTGTTTTCTAAGTGCGATCAAATTAGCTTTTACTGCCACTGCTTCATAACCGAGATTAACTGATGCGTCAGCTAATGCATCCAAAGTGGCGCCGATACGAGTTGTCTGGGATGAACGGCGTAATGTATTCAAACTAACTTTTTTACCCCAGTATTTACATATCATCACTAAACATGCGGCGCCGCAGTCTGATAAACTTTGTTGTGCAATAAACGGATATTTTCTATTGCGTTTATAAGCACTTGTATTGTCATCAGTCGTTTGCTGTTTATCATTTGATTCAGCTTGATTGGATTCAACTTCATCTGGAATAGAAGTGCTGCCCGTATCATTTTCTTGCTCTTCAAATTGCTCTTCAAACGGCAAAATAAAGGGTTTTACAAGTTCCCAATTTTCAACAGGTAGATGACATAAGAGTAATTGTGTTTCTGCTAGTAATGCAGGTGACGTTACATCCGGGTATCCCCAGCTATAACCAATTTGAGAATTCTGAGAAATCTGACCATGCATTAGCCAATAGCGTCCCAAGGAAGCTGGAGTTGCTTGTTGTAACGATTCATGGGCATTAACTACACGAAGCGTAAAATATGGTAATAGATGTTGCAGTTGACTTGTTGAACGCAAAAAAGTACATGTTCTCCAAAAAATCAACTTTTGTCGCGTTTCGACAGTCTGTTGAAGATATGACTCGAAATGCAAAGCGCGTTGTAACCAAATTTTTAAATCAGCTTTTGTTAGCACTGCTACAGTGCCAGCACTAGCAGCAACCGCGCGATACGGTAGTGGATTGGGATAAAATAATCTATCTGCACCAAAACAAGAGCCAACAACGAGCAACTGCGTACTATAGAAGCGCGCGGCAGATTGCTCATACCCTAATAACCGTACACGTCCAGTACAAACTAAATAAAAAATATCTGTCGCACTTTCATCGCTAATCAACTCATCACCAAGCGAAAACTCTTTAACTGTCCAAGCTTGATAGAATTCTCTTGCATCGAGACTCGTATCCGTTGCAACTAACCTGAATAATTGGTTAATAGTTGCTTCAGGAGTGGGAGCAAGCACATTATCAGCATTTACTTGATTTATATGCTCTCCCTGAACTCGTAACAACGAAGAGAAGTTCATGAGGATTTTATTTAGGTGCGCTTATTAACTTAAATACAAGCTGTCATTATCAAGCAAAATTTTCTGTTAGGCTTGTTTTTAAATTTTTTTCGATACTGAGTAACCAATTAAAAAGTCTAGCTTTAGCACTTGAATCTTTTAACTTCAGTATAAATCGAAGTAAAAGCCTTTACTACAGTTCTAAAACAAGTTAAACTGTGCTTTTAGTTACAATATCAGCACCTTGTATCTCTTTACCAAGCAGCGTTGTGGACTTAAATCAAACATAGGCTCGTACCGAAACCACATTTTTGGCATATTACTTGATCTACTAAAGTACCTAATTAACTTGTAATACATTTTTATAATATTTTGACTTATTTCTTCAAAAAACTTGTTGCGCTTTATCAAAATTTTACTTAGCCTTATATTGATTTTCATTCAAGTCAACATCAGTATAATGTATATTTTTTAACCAAACATTATTCGATTAAAGTTATGAAAATAAGGATTTTTTGATTAAATCACACATAGCAGTGTAAAAAATGCTAATAGTTTCAGCAATATTATCTCTGTAGATAAAAAAAATTACAAGCATAATGTTACTGAGAAACATTTGAAGATTTGTAATGATGTTAGCAAGGTAAGTTTAGCCAAATATCTTGCGTCCGCAAAGATATTTGACTGATCAACTCACCCTACTTTTCCATCAAAGAGAGAATCAATCCGGAGAGAGATGGCAAAAATATCAAGAAATAGGTATTGATTGATTCATGGCTAGATAAATTCCCCAAATAGCCATTGCCCGCAAATAAACGCAAGCACGGAAAGTCCCAGCGGCAGTAATAGCTTCGGGAGTACGGAATTGCAACCCGTTAGAATAAACTTGTCCAACAACGGCTTCGGTTAGCTTGAAAGCTTCATCTTTCATGCCCATTTGCACCAAAAAGGCAGCTAAACCAAAATTAATACCTGTCCAAACTTCTAATGGATGGGTAGCTTTAGGATTTTCAGGGGAACCATCTGCGCGTAAACCGTTTGCGGCGCCAAATTTACCATCATTAAATTTCAGGAAGCAAGCTTCATAAACTGTTTTGAGAGCAGAGTGAGCGCATTCAATAGGAACAATATCAGGTAATCCTAACAATCGCGCGTAAAATTGACCACATAATTGGTCAGCCATCACAACATCAGAACCGCTACCACTATCGAGACGGTAATACTGTCCATTCCAAAGTTTTGCTTGATAAACAGGCGAAGATTGTTCTAACCAAGATTGAAAAGTGTTGAGACTATCATCAAGTTCTGGAGTATCAAGTGCTGCGTCAGCAATTTTCAAAATTGTCCCCATTGAAATTGCAGCTTGTAATGCTGCCAACCATAAACCACCGCAATAAGCACTCACTCCTTGTAAACGCCAGTCATCAAAAGTTTGGTCAGGCGCCCCAGAGTTTTCAGGAATACCATCGTTATCTAAGTCAAAGCCTTTAAGATAATGAAGCGTGTATATTACAGAGTCCCAGCATTCTTCCAAAAACTTAAAATCACTACCACCCGTGAGGATAAAGTCGCGATACACCTGTAGTACAAAATCACTACCTAAATCTTTCCACAAATTACAATCTTGGTAAGCAGTGTAATTAGTTTTTTCCCAGACATGCTCATTTGGCGCCCCTAAATCGTGAGGGGTTGCATTTTTGGCTTTGCGAATAGCTTCTTGGCAGGGGGCGCCGATAACATAATAATAGCCAATAACGCGGGTGCGGTCGTCGCTTTTGGGAATAGCGCGCGCGAAAGCTCGTATTACAGCTTTTTCCAATTCCGGGAACAACATCAACAGTCCAAACGAACCATAAAGCCGCACATCTAAACTTTCGTACCAACGATAATCTAAACATTCCAACACTGCGAACTGCCCGTAGCGGTCAATATCAGTAGCAGCACTCCACAGTGTTCCACCTGCTGTTAAATCATAAAGTTCATTAAACAAAGCCATTTTAAACCAGTCGGGTAAATCCTGACGGTCAAGAATTGGTTGTTGCCATGCTTCAATTTGGCGCCACCATTCTTGATACTCATCTAATGCGGTTGATGCAATAGCCCAAGCACTCTTACCACTACGTCCAAAAAAGTCAGTGTAGCGACGATAATATTTAACACCGGACGCAAACTCAGTGATAGGAAAATTCCAAGCCAGTACAAACGGAATTTCTAATGTTTGACCAGATTGCAGCGTTATTCTTACAGCTAATGCGGCGCCGACTTGTTCAGTTTGGTCAGCAGGAGTTGCATCTAATATATTAGGTAACGAGCCATCACTTGCAAAACTGTCCCATACATCATCCCCAGTACCAACAGGATTAAATCGAGTATGATAGAACACCTCAACACCTGGTTGCTTACTTGTGGCAATACACCACTCACCTTCTCCTTCTTCAGAAGGTGTAACAATTCCCGAACGAGCTAAAACACAGCCAATTTTATCAGTATTTTCAACTATAAAATTATAATTATCTTTACTTTCATTCAAACGTGGCTGATATTCATATACCGGACTACCATCATCACGAAGTACAATTTCTGGTGACTTTGACGCATTAGTAAACCACCCCACCATGTTTTGCCAGGTGAGCAAAATGCTGATAGTAACAGGTGCATCAGTTGGATTGTGAGCAGTCCAAACAAATACAGCTACAGGATAACTAGTTTCTTTATAATTATTTGCCCAAATTGGTGAAAATTGCGCGCAAGTTAATTGTGCTTTTGTTTGTTCGTATACAAACCAACTCCGGGGATATAATGCGTGATAAGTACCATTAGTATTTGACGGGTACCACTTCCAACTTTTGAGGCTACCATCAGTCGGCGCCTCTGTAGATAAAGCATAAGCAAGTTTCTCATTTTCAGCAGATTCAAAAACGCTGAATTGACAAGCGGGGATATTTTGAAAAACATGCTCCCCCCCATCGATATGCCAAAAATTAAAATCACCTCGTGAAGAACGTCCAATACAACCGGCGCCGAAACCACCCAGAGGCATACCATGCCAAGGACCATCATCTATATTGCTCGCATAGCGAACAGTGTAAGGCTGATTCCAACCCTTACCAATGGGACGATTCCAGGCACAAGCAGGGATTCCATTCTTAAATTGTGTCATTACCATTCCACAAGCAGCGTTGACATTACGCTATTGAAGTTAACTCATCAACTCGATTTTCCTCAAGTCATAAGTAAAACAGTTAACCAAACATTTTTACTCATTTTCTTCTCCTCTCTGTGTACTCTGTGTCTCTGTGGTAAAAAATAATCACATGCACAGCACAGGCAAGACACATGTGCTACTTCAAATCCAATAAACCCTCTTCCTTCAACTTCGGATTAAATCGAATTTGTGTTTGTAATCCCCGCGCTTCCAATACTTTTAAAATCTCTGCCTCCACCCGACGGGCAACATTTTTAATAATTTTTATCTGTGCCATTTCATCATTATTTGGACTGTCATAATTTATTTTTTCTTCCTCAGTCATCAAAGCTTTAACATTTACAGCTTGAGTCCATACATCTTTACTTTCACCATTACCAACAGGAATGGCGCCATTTTCTTCAATCCAAGCTTTCTCAATATTTTCTAAAGTCGCACGACTCGGACGTTCGATAGTTTGAACCTTAACCCAGTAACATTTATCAGGTAATCGAACTAAATGCTGCCTCAAACTTAAATAAACATCGCGCGAATATCCAATAAACTGTAATTTTTTATCGGTATCAAAAATTGCATACACTCCAATCTTACCCTGAAACTGTTCAGGTAATTGACCATTCTCATCAATATAAGGAATATATTCTAGAGATGCTAACGCAGCATGGCTTTCTGTTGTCATAAACGAATTGAAATTTTTATCTAAATTTCGTTTTCACACTTACAATAAGCGTCTATTGTACAACAGAAAGCGCGCTTAGAATAAATCGTGTTTTAAATACAGTTCAAGAAAAAACTCAATAAAATTCTTGTGGGATGGGCATCCTTGCCCGTCCCTTGTAACAAATTTGACACACAATGGCATGACATAATAACTTTGTCAAACAATTGATATACAAATAAAAAAAACCCGGCTTCGCATGGAAACCGGGTTAATTAGGTTAGGACATCTGGGACAGATGTTCCACAAGATGTTCTACAAGATGTTCTACAAGATAATTTATTAAAGAACTTGTAACAGTTGTTTGATTTTTGTAGATTGGCGTTCTTTAAACTTCTCAGGGAAATTCATTTCAATCGCAACTCTACCACTGGTATCTTCTTGAACCGAGGTAATTTCAGCAACAAAGCGATTCCCAGAAGCAGGCGCCGCTTCTTGACTTAGTAATAAACCAACAAGTGGTTTAGCGGCTTGCATTGATTGTAAGTCTTGCTGTGCCAGTGTTCGCTCAGAGGAAACAGCACGTTTACTATTTAATTCTAAACGTAAACCTGTTACTCCAAGTTCTGTAGCCACACCTGGGAAGAAGTGACCGTCCCAATAAATTTGACCGTGCGCTTGCACTTGCTTGCGAACTTTTTTGGTTTGTGTTGACTTGATATCCCGCAGGGAGCGAGTCAAACTAGTAGCTAAGAAGCCAAGTGAGGCAAAAGGTTGGTCTGCGTACTGACGGTTTTGAGAATACCACTCGCGAACATCTGAGTAAATAACTAAAGTTAAGGCATCTTTTTGGTCATCGGTAATATTTACAAAGTCAATTGCGAGATGAGTTTCTGTGTCGTTCACTGGCGATAGACGTATAACCCTAGCGGTAAGTGTCGCGCGCGCGGTAAAGTCGCCATGAACTTCAACTTGAACTTCATCAGGTAAATTAGGCCAAGATTCGAGCTTAACTAATGCTCCAGTTTCAGAAATATTTATCGTTTCACCCATCAGGGTTTGGTTATTGACAGAGATAATAACAGGTAAACGACGCGCTAATCTATGTGCCGTGCGAATTTGCGGCTGTTCAAAACCTACTAGCAAAGCACTCGATAGCAAAATAATGTTAAACCCTGACCATATTGTGTTTACCATTACAGCTTGCCAGTCTTCCGGACGTAGCAATAGCCAGTAAGGAACTGCAAGTAATGAGCAAACAACTAAAGCGGTAACTATAACTAGACCGCGCATTGATTGCCAGTCAAAAGTACGTTTGCTAATGTTAACCCCTTTATCAGTTACGTTAAACGAACCGAGTTTAGGATTAATTAGTGCTAGTAGTGTTACCCATCCAGCTTGGAACGACATCACAAACTCAAATATTTCGTTCCAGAAGGAAAAACGGACGTGCTTATAAATAATGTGGTTAGTGAATAGCGATAGCAGAATATGGGGAACCGCGTAAGCTAGGGTTTCAATACCAAGACCTTGTACTGAGTTGATACCAAACAGCAAAAACAAAGTTGGCGCCACAGCATAAACTAGTCGTGGATATCCATATAAAAAGTGCGATGTTGCACTTAAATAACAAATCCGTTGTCCTAGAGATAGCTTGTGTTTGAGATTAAACAACGGGTTTTCGAGACGAAGAATCTGCGCCATTCCCCGTGCCCAACGAACCTGTTGACCTACATAAGCATTGAAGGTATCAGGCGCCAAACCTGCCACCATAATTTTGTCGTAATAAACCGATTTGTAACCGCGTCCGTGTAAGCGCAATGCAGTGTGGCAATCTTCGGTTACTGTTTCAACTGCAATTCCCCCGACTTCAAGAGCATGGTCTTTACGAATTACTGCTGCCGAACCGCAGAAAAATGCTGCGTTCCAAAAGTCGTTTCCTTTCTGTAATACTTTATAAAATAATTCATTACCAACTGGAATTCGACCACTAGTAACTAAGTTTCTCTCAAATGGGTCAGGGTTGTAAAACCAGTGTGGTGTTTGTACAAACGAAACTTTGGGATCATAGAAGAAACCAACCGTGTGCAGCAGAAATTGACGAGACGGGATGTGGTCGCAATCAAGAATCATTACCAAATCACCGCCTGTTTTGCGGAATGCAGTATTAATATTACCTGCTTTCGCGTGGTCGTTGTTATCGCGCGTCATGTGAATACAACCAAGTTCTTCACACATTAGTCGTAGTTGTTCGCGACGCGCACGGAACTTCTCGCGACGCGGGTCCGAGTCTTTGTAACGTTCGGGACGACCATCATCAAGAACATAAACCGCTTTTTTCCCAGGTGCATATTCACACGCTTGTGCAGCTAACGCTGTTTTGCGAACAAGCTCAACGTCTTCGTTAAAAGTAGGAATATAAATATCTACTGAATACCATTCTTCTTCGGGAATAGCATTAAGGCTTATTGGTTGACGTTCTTTGATTTTGAGTGTTTGGAAGTACGCCAAAACCAATGTCAAAATCGCGTATAGCTCGGCAGCAAATAGTAATGTACATGCAATCCCGTTTACCCAGGTATCAAAGTTAAGAGTATAGCTAACACGATAATATAAATATCGCATCGTTGTTACTATACTTAACCACACCATGAATAAGTGATAGTACTGACTAATATCAGTTGAGGATTCTTGTTCTTCAGCACGAACAATTATTTGCCCAAATACTACTAAAAAGACTGAAATTACACCTTGTTGCCAAACTTCTAATGGCGTAATAATTAGTGGAATTGAAATTATTAAAGCAAGTATTACAAGCCATTTAAATTGCTTGACTCCTACTCTTTCAAGCACGCGGTCAAAGAATCGAGGCGCAATCTCAGCAATAAACTTACTAAGCGGATTATGCGTTCTTGGTGTTGGAGGTGTTCTAAATGAGGAAGAAGACATTTTGATTTTTTATTTGGGATTTTGGATTTTGGATTGGTTGGGACGAGGCGGGTTTACGAATATTTACTTAACGGTGTTTGATATTTCGTTAACCCGCCCTTACAGTAGGTGTGGCACCAGCCAACTTACAACAACGACTACCTTCTTTCCTCTGTAGTTAAACGCTTCAGATATAACTGAACTATTCCAAAGAGCAAGAGCGATGAACCCAAAATTCCAACAATCAATAGCAACCAATTATCTTGAATTAATCGCGATATTTTGCTGAGTGGAGTTGTATCTTCAACACGGCTAACGGTTGGTGAATCTTCAAAAAAAGCTAGTTGAAAAGCGTCTGGGTCGTATGGTACAGGGTCTTTTTTATCGCTGCTAATCAACACAGTATCTTCTTTAAGTTGGAAGAACCAAGGGTCTTGATTAAGCACTTGTCGAACTCGGTCTAAACCAGTTTCAGTTTGAGCAGTCAGTGCTAAAACTACTCGCTGACTGTTCCAAGGAGAAATAACTTGTTTAATCATTCCTTGTGTGTCTTGCGGAGTTACCACACTTGCTTGCGCGCTTCCCCTTCCAAACTGCTGACTTAAGTTAAATCCAGGCGCCTTTAATGCATCTGGTAACGGAAATCTGTCACGTGTACCAATCGCAACTAAATTATCTTCTTTGCGAACGGTTTCTGGTATATTTTCTTGAGTATAAACATCAAGCTTGACTGAATCAGCTTTACTAAGTCTTCCCAAACGTTCAGTAAATTCTAACAGCGTCAGCATATCCGTAGCAGATGGATTTTGCGGCATGATAACTGCTGTTTTAGACAAATCTTGAGGCGCCGCAAACGGGTAACCAAACTTAAGTAAATTTAAGTCAGGTAATTGAACCGAGGTTTCACGCTTTAAATCAAAACTTGTATCCGCATGAACAGTACCAGTAAGCTGCTGGTCTGGAGCGAAAACGCATTTTTGTCTATCAAATGCTTCGCGCGCATTCATCCGGAAAAATACTTGTAACCTTGAATCTGGTTTTACTAGGTTTGCAGGTAAATCGACTTTGAGTGATTTATTAGATTCTCCTGACTCGTTTGTTAAGCGCGCACCACCAATAAAGTTACCGTCTAAAAAGACTTGAACTGCAGAAGTACGTGGGTTAATTTGTGGACCATAGCTATATACCAAATTCATCGAACTACCACGAACAAACCTGTCATCAGGTAAAGCGCGGAAGTCAATGTTTATTGGCGGCGCCCCTGCACCCCGCACGGTTACATCTTTAAACGATTCATTATTAATTGAAGTTTTTAGGTCGCTAAGTTTGAATGAATTCGCCTCTGGCAAATGACGCGGCCATTGACGGGTGCCTGGGGTAGTTGTTTCTTTAACTTGGTCAACATAAACTACTTGACCTGTGCCCATTTTTCTTAAATCAGGCTGTGTCAAAAATCTTGCAGCTTTTTCAACTGCTTTGGAACTATTACCTGTAACGATAAGAACTGGCGCCCCACCCTCTTTTTTAGAGCTAGCTAAAATCAACACACCTCGGTCTTGAGGCACTGGGTTATTACTAGCATCAAGAACTTGCCCACCTACTATTTTTAACGGCAAATCTTTTAGTTCTGCTAACGCTGGTTGTTCGCTAGGAGTTCCAATAATAACTAAGCGCTCTGAGTCTTTAACACCCGCAACGCTAGATATCATACTAGTTTCGAGCGGACGGAAATCAGCTAACCGCCCTAACGCAGCTTGGAAACGACCTGCAGCAGTTAACCACGATGCAGAAGCTTGGCTCGGTTGTAAGTAAACAATCTTGTTTGTTTCCAATCCCAAATCATCAAATATAGGAAATGGATAGCGGCTAAAGTTAAGTGCGAGCGGTTGTCTTTGATATTTGAAAGTAATTTTTGAGTCAGGCAGAATCTCCGTCCACAAATCAGGACTACTAGGGTCGCTACATTCTGCTGAATTGTTCTGCTGACCTACTATTGTTAGCTCGTTATAGTCTTGAAGTATGTTTGGTGGAATGTTTACCAGTAGCTGACCAACTTGAGACTGCTTGCGGTTCAACGGTGTACTGCCTACGCTTCTACCATTAACAAGCACTGTCAAATTTGAGCGACTAGCAAAAAGCGATGGTGAATGCTGAAAGCGAATAAGCGCTTGTACTGTACCGCTATCAAGTTTCCAGCCACGAGGACGAGTAAAACCAAGACGAGCTTCGGAGTAAATACCACGCAACCGCATCTGATTACCAACAATTGGACTGCGATTAAACTCTAGATTGTAAGTGGCTAAACCTTTAGCTGATTCTGTGGTAGTCGCATCGGTTGTTTCTTGGCTATTTGCACTATTGGTCTTTCTAGGAGTTTGAGTTGGTGTAGCTTGCGCGAGTATTAATTCTGGTGCCAGACCATCAACGTCTTTGCTATTTGCAGCACGCGCGCCTTGTAATGCATTGGGAAATAGCAGCAAGCAGAAAGTGACAACAAACGCTTTCTTACTAATTTGGGAAAGAAGAAACAACTGTTTCATGGGGGATACACAATAAAAGGATAACTAGGATATTGGTGTTAATTAAGACTATATTGTCTTCGTTATAATTACAAAAAAGAATTTTGTTCCTTTTATAACCTAAAATTCACTATTCAATCTTGATGCTTTGTTAAAGACATTAAGAAGAAGGTATATATCACTCATAGGGCAACAATTTTTTTGGGAGTACTGAAGGACTTACTAACCCTAACCAAGCAAGGTTTTGAGTATAATATGATGAATAGTCATCCCATATACCTTGTTTGTATTGAGGTAACAATTTTTTAGTCAGCACTTCTTGACCAAGTTGAGGTTCAACTATGCGCCAAGCAGAAAACAGCATTGCGTACTGCGATGTCGCTTCGTACTCAACAAGTTTGTTGCCTTGCAAATCAATGCGCGCGGGTAGTTTACCTTGTTCGCGCCAAATTTTTTCCAAATGCTTAGTTGAACTCTTTAAATACTGCCGTGCTTGACTCGAATTAAACCAAGCAGCATCTAAAGCAACTCGCCACCAAACTCGATACGCATCAAAGCTATATAAAGTTTGGATTGGACTATCCGATGGTAAGGGTTGATATTGACCTGTTTTGATATCTAAAGCTACCCAGTCGCTAGGCAAACCAACTTTTGAAACCTGGGCAGATTTTTCAAGTACTTGGTAGCTAGTATCAACCAATGCCAACCAGTCGTGTGAGCGGTCAACACTAGCGAAGATGCGAAATGCATAGGTTGCCAAGTACGAGGGATTAAGATGGAGTGTAGATGGATTCGGAACAAAGGCAGCATGTGGGCCTGGTAATAAATATGGTTTACCATCTGGTCCTGTCGCTGTAGATAGGCGCCACAAATCAAGTAGCTTTGTACGTGCCAATTCTAAATAATCTGGACGATTCCAACGACGTGCAGCAAAAATTAAAGCGGTAATCGCATCAATATCACCATCACTGGCAAAATTGTTATCGATAGAACCCCAACTTCCATCCGCGCGCTTGCCCCATTTCCAAGCCCACAAACTATCAGTTCTTTGTCCTTTATCTTTTCGCTGGAGATTATTCTCACCCCATTTCAGAGTTAAAGCGAATGTCTCAGCGTCATCGATTAATACCGCTCGTAACATGGCATATGCTTGACCTTCACTAGTAGAACGGTCGCTTGCTTCGTAATCAATCACCCGTCCATCACTTTGAATAAATCGACGGCGATATCCATCCCAGCTTTGCGCGAGCAACTCCCGATTAGGAGTAGATAGGGGCAAAGCAGCAAGAAAAGTTGAAATACTACCACCAACAGATGGTTGGGAAGAACTTACCGATGTGTCTATTGGTTTGTCTACTGGCTGTTTAACAAACGAGTAACCAGAGAAACAACCACAAAGACCAATCGGTATGACAATCGCCAACAATAAAGGAAGTTGCCGCATCCTAAGAACCATTGGATTTGTAATTTGGCTAAGTCGATCAAAACAAGAAGTAAAGGGGGAAGATTAAGGGAGTTCCTTAAAGCTATCCCTGTGCTTATTATTCCCCTCTCATGCTCGACTATTAACTTAGAACTGCAAGTTTTTCTTTTGAGGACGCATTGTAACGCTACAACTACTTACCTCCCCGTCTCAAATAATCTTCCCAAGGAGGCTGAAACCCCCGACGTTGCAAGAATTCCTCTTGGACTTGCTGCATCCGCCGCGATAATTCAGGGTCGGGAGAACCTTGGCGCATTTTCTCGACCTGTAAATCTTCCATTTGCGCGAGTGCGCTTAACGGCTTGTCTAAAATCGCTGTTAAATCAGCGACCGCGCGACGTGCATCTAAATCTTCTGGCTTTTCTTCTATAACTTTCGAGTAGATATTCTCAGAGTCCGCAAACCGCTGTTGCTCAAACCGAATACCAGCCAGTGCTGATAAAGCCGTAAGATTATCTGGCTGCTGCGCCAAAACCCTCTCGTAAATTTTGCCCGCTTGATTCAAGTCACCAGATGCTTTTGCTAACTGTGCTTGTAAATCGTATGAACTAGCGTTTTGAGGTAATCGTGCCATCAACTGTTTAACACGAGCGCGCGCTTGTGATGGACTGCGTGATGATATGGCCTCGACTACTCGCAACTGCATAGCAATATTATTAGGGTCTAATTCAGCCAAGTAGTTATATAGCGCTTCTTTACTCTCATAAAGCGGTAGAACTTCCACCAAACTATATAACTCAGGTGGTGTATTAGTTGCAGGCTGTGTTGACAACCAATTTTCTAAAATGCCTTTTGCTTCAGCTTCCGAGATACGACGAGCTTGATAGGCTATTGCTGCACGTCCTAACTGCATTTCCTGACTTTGAGGATTACGACTCATTAGTTCGTCGTATACAACCAACGCTTCGTCGTAGCGTTTTTGCTGCCTTAAAATTCCAGCAAATCCTCGTAATCCGGCATCATAAATGTCAGTACGGTCAGGTTTACTTTTTAGTAAAGCTTGATAGCGTTTAAGACTTGCATCTAAACTACCTTCGCGACGCTCAATTTCTGCCGCTAGTAGTTGATGTGCTAAATCTCTACTGCCTACAGGAGTCGCTGTATAAGAAGCTAAGGCTTGCCTTGCGCCTGCTGTATCACCAAGTTGCAAGTACATTTGTGCAATTCGGAAATATAACATCGGTACATCAGTACGATTCTGAGCAAGGCTTTGATATACAGGTAAAAACTCCGCATCTGGTGTATTCAGTTCTGCTAAGGCAACGGCCAATTTTTGTTGCTGTACAGTGTCAGACGGCAGCGGTTGCAGCGCCGAATTTAAACGTTGGCGTAATTCATCGCGAGAAATAAGGCCAAGCTTATTTTCTAATGCCAGTTGCCGCACTAATAAACTCTTATCGTTTGGTTGCTGTGAAGCTAACTGACGGTAAAGTTGGACTGCCACCTGCTCACCGTTAGGTAAACCACTAAATACATCCGCAACTTCACGTACTAGTGATAGTGGAGGATTAGGAGTTGCGGAGAGAGCTTGACGGTAAAGCGTTGCAACTTGTTGAGCTAGCGCTGGATTATTCGAGCGTCTGCGAATATCATTGAGCGCGCGAGCTAAAGGTAATATGGCATCAGGTCTACCTTGCAAGGGCTGTAGTGTTTCCACTGCTTGATTTGGCTGCTGATTTGCAAGATATGCAACAGCTAACTCTTTGCGCGTTTCAATTCCAGTTCGGTCGAGAGATCCAGAACGCTGTAGCTGTGCTTCCAAAACTTGTACAGCTTGTGCAGCGTTACCACTTTCGCGCAGTGCTTTCCCGTAAGCTACAGCAGCATCACCAACAATTGGTTTACCTGTCGCGCGGTAACGATTAAATAACTCTACGGCTTTGGTAGAATTACCGTTGTAAGTGTATGCTTGTGCTGCGTTTATAATGGTTTCTGCTGTTGGATTATTTGCCAAAACAATTTCAAAGTCAGCAACAGCTTCTGCTTGCCTGCCTTGATAAAAGTAGAGTATTGCTCGTAGATTACGCGCTTCTAAGTCCGATGAATTTTGCTGCAAGACTTTAGAAAGTGCTTGAATACCTCCTTGGTGCCACTGTGGTTTGTAAGTACCAAATAAGCCAATTGTTTTTAATGCCAGTTGGTTATTTGGGTCTTGTGCTAATACCCGTTGATAAGCATTCCACGCATCATCAATTTTTCCTGCTCGTTTATAACCAATAGCTAATCCTAGCTTGGCTTGTAACGATTGGGGATTACTTTTTAAAGCTTGTTGAAAAGCTTTAATCGCGTCATTCACCCAACCTTTCTTGAGAAGGTTAAAACCTCGTTGCTCAGAGTCACTTGCTTTTTGAGCAACAGCAGGAGCAATCAAACTTATAGGTGATACGGCAACAATACTAAAAACGAATAAGTACAAAGGAAAAAAGGAAAGGGTTTTAATTGCCGCATTTACCCAAAAGAAACTTTTACCTTTTTGCTCGATACTCATTACCGTACTCTCCCCCTTGGGGTTATGTCAAAATCTGATTTCACTCTGATTCCTAGGACAGTTTCCTCGAAACTATCGCGTCCTTGCACCGTAAAACCAAGTCTTAAATTAGGTAAGAATGGAAAATCATAGTACATTTCCAGTACGTCGGGACGGTTTCCACGGCGAAGTGAGTCACTTGTTAGAGCTTGTCCGTAAGCTATCCCCAGACGGTCATCTGGAGTAAATAAATCTAGCAAACTGGCGCCCAAAACGTATGTATCTGCACTCCTATTAGCATCGCGGTTTTCGTAGCGACCGTAGCGGCCGAACAACCCCAATTTGAGATTAGGAATATAAACTTCGGCATTTAAACCATATGCTTCTTCACGGTCATCGCGAAGAATTCCAAATTGCCCCGAACCTCTAGCAAGGCTGAATATTTCAGGGAATGAATCGCGATTGCCTCCATCACGGTCGGTAGCATAAGTACCACGAATAATCGCGTTACCATAACGAAAACCGACTTCTCCAGCAAATCCATCTAAAGTGAAATTACTTAGGCTATTAGAAGAAGAGAATACAGCGGCTTTTGCGTCTATATTGTCCGTAACGCTCCAGTTTACAAGTAAACTAGGACGCGATGCAATACCCGTTGCAGCAAGAGCTGGGTTAGTTTGGAACACCGGATTGAAAAACTGACTGGCGCCGTCTTTTGCAAAACTATTACGGTCGAAGTATGAAGTTAAATCTAACTGACCAACAACGAAGCGTAAATTAGGTAAACCAGCTAGCGAAGTAGCAAAATATAGCTCGTTAATGTTTAAACCTTCGTTACGTGAGTCAGTAAAAGTACTACCATTACTAACTAAATCAAGTGTTGCCCCAACTAAAGTATTTGGAGTCAGAGGGTAAACACCTGTCACTCGTGCCCGTGCCGATGTCTCCTTTTGTGTAACGTATACACCTTCCACTCTCACAAACGGTTCTGTCAAGGCACTACTGTTTAGTAAGGGTCGCCCTCCTGTTGCCTCGGGGCGTGTTGTTTCTTGTTGAAGTTGACTTTGGAGTTGTTCTTGCCTCAATTGCTCACCTGGTGTCGGATAGGCTCCACCTTGAGAATTCAAAATTTGGTTAAATGTAGGAGGTTCAGGCGCCTCGGTACCTATAAATTGATTAGGGTTGCCCACAGGAGCATTTAGAATTTGCTGGTAACTAAGCGGTGCTATTGGTTGTGATAATCCACCACTTGATTGAGCATTGAGAATTTGCTCGAATGTTGGAGGTACGTTGTTATTAACAAATGGCTGATTAACACGTTGTCCAACTTGTTGACCATTAAGTAATTGATTAAAAGTTGGTGTGGCGCTGCCTATTAAATTAGCCCCATTTCCTCTAGATGTAGCTGGGTTGTTTAATAACTGGTTGAAAGTTGGAGTTGTGTTAGTAACTAAATTATTTCCCAACTGCGGTTGTTGACTTTCACCAACAAGTGGAGGTAAAGGAGCAACTGCACTACTTGAAGATTGAGAATTCAGTAGTTGATTAAATGTTGGTGTTGTTCCAGGTGCTGTAAACTCTTGGGTATTTGTGTTGGCATGGTTATTCTCAAGCCTCATATTCTGCGACACGAATGAACTACCTTGTCGTAGTCCGATTGAGTCCAAACTATCTCCACCAATAGAATTCGGCAGTTGCGTTTTTAATGGTGTAACTTCGGTAGTACTTGGCTCAAGTCGCGACTTTTGAGCGCGCGTATTCTTGCTTTGTTGAATAAACAAGTTTTCTAACTGTCCAAGTGACTGGCTTGGCTGGTTTGACATCAAAGTATTGACATTTTCCGAACCTGCGCCGCTTGGCAACACAGCACTTGGTTGCCATTCACTAGTTCCAGGTGGTGGTGGAACAGACTGTGATGAAACAGACTTGGTTGAAGGAGACTGTGGTACTGGCAGTAACCCGGAAGTAGATTGAGGATTGACTTGGGCTAAGGTTTGTTGACTTGTCGCTAACACCCAGAAAAAGGAGGTAGAAGCAGCGCACATCAACAGGTAAAGCTTGTATGTCAATTTTGAGGAAGTTAATTTATGACAATCAAATACAGTGGGCAACATGTCGCCTATTTTTATGACTTGTAAATTTTGTGGTTAGTAGATGTCGCCACTTTAGCAAACATTTAGAGTATATTCGAGGACAGTGTACAGATTTTGTAGATGATAATCAACTACATCAAAGGTACGTAAAGCTTTTTATTTCATAGCACTTTTTTTAGAAAAATCGGGCAAAATATAGGCAATATGTCCATGAAATTTGACTCTCTAAGTAAATACTCTATGTACAATCCCTTTTTAGCTTTAAATAGCTATTGTTTCCGAAAATATACTACCAGAAGTTTACTAACAGTAATTTCTTTGGTATTGGTTGTTACAAACTACGGTTGTACACAAAAAGCACAAAACGAAGTGAAGTTAGAGATAAAAAACTTACAACCAGCAGGCGGTAACGGTGTATATAAAGTTGCTGGTAGCACAAACTTACCTGAATCCAGTCAAGTTGCAATTACAGCAGTTCGCTACCTCAGTTCCAACGAAACACAAACCGTAGATGCAGATTTAGATGCCGACCGCTCCATCCTTGACCGTAAAATAGTCGAAGTTAAACAGGGGCAATGGGAAGCGGATTTAAATATTTGGCAAGTCTCACCAGATGGCAGTTATAAAGAAACCTGGCAGAAAAATCAATTGACCTCAAAACAGACACCACAAAACGAGGTGACGTTCACCGTTACCTTTGACCCACAAAGTCAGGTTCCAAGAACTCAAAACCAGAACAGTCAAACATCGGTAGATTCAGCACCAGAATTTCAATCGCTCGAAGGTAAATTATTGCGCTTTACCAATCAAGGAGAAAGATACGTCCAGGCTAGTCAATCTATTTCGATTCCACTACCTTTTGGAAAAACTGTGCCACCACAACAACTTGCAGAAGATGTCAATGATGGCTGGGGTAATAGATACATTATTCAACCTGAAACAGTAGCTTCTACATTCACTCCACCCCAAGTAAGTAAATCAAGGCAAACTACTGCTCCACTTTCAACATCAGAATTTTTACGCTAACTGGCTGATTAAACATTCATAAATAATATTGGGCAAGTTGATAAACAACTTGCCCACGTTTAATAACCTTTTATTGAAACCGCGTTTCTGATGAAGTTGGCGCCTCGTAATAAACTTGAAACTTATTTGATGAACTTGTTTGAACGCTTGCAGGTTGAGGCATTTGCAGCATACTATCCTGCATAGCTCGCATCTGCTCCATCATTGAGCGAAGTTGTTGCTGTATTGCTTCAAAGTCTCCATTCGACACTATGGGTTGAACTGGGCTACTTATGCTATGTGTTGCATCTGCAGCTTTGTTAGATTTATCGTGGCTTAAGAAAGCTTGAGAAACAGCCCCAGACCCAAACGACGATACTACATTTGTAACGCTTACAGGACTCTTTGGCGCCACTTCTTTAGTTGCCATCGCAATTGCAATTGGTTTTGGCGCCATAGTTGGCACAGGGCTTGGTGTGTATTGGTGATACTTTTGAACTGAAGTTTGTGCGATAACTGGCTCCTGTACAACAGGTTGAGTAACAACTGCAGGTAAAGCGGGAGCAAGCGCATGTTGGTCAAAAGGAACTTGGTCGTCTAAGAAGTTAGCTAGTCCAGACACGTGCAACCTTGAATCTGAAAGCTTCAACTCTTTGAGTAATTTGTCTTTCTTTTCAAGGTCTTCTTCAAGAGTAGACAATTGATGCTGAAACTGTGATGATTTGCGAGCAGAACTTCGCCACCCACCGAAGGCAGCAACACCAATTCCAACTCCAAAACTCAAAGCTGTCACGAACACTACGTATGGTGGAGCAATATCTCTGATTCTGCCATCAAAAACTGGCTCCTCTTCATATCGGATGCCAACTGGCTTATCGCCTATCATCGCTAGAGGCAAGCTCATTGCTGAAAATACCCCGGCTGCGGCGATGACTGGCGGTAGAACAAATTTTCCTAGTGCTGATAAGCTCATGTCTTATTTATGTCTCAGTTAGTTATCGAAGATAATATACGTCCGTGCGAACGCAGTCACAGCAATCACTCTGTAAAAAATATATCGGACTATATCAGATTTTTTCTGGGCGCTAAGTATTTATGATTACTGCTTTTATACCTAATTTAGTCTGTATATAGAACATTTTCAATATATTGCTGATGAAGAGACGTAAGCATTCATTAAATTTTAGATGAATTTTTTACTGTAAATAATGTATCGATATGTGCTTATACAAGTTACTAATTTTTCTGTAATATTACTGAATTATAAACACCCTTTTTAATGAGAATTAAAATAAATGGCTATATTACAAATACAAGAAACCTTGCTCAGGAGTCATTACTTCTGATGTCATCTCAAAATGAATGCAAGAAAAGTACAAACAATATAAGTAATTTTATGGTTAATTCCTAGTATATTTATTAAATTTAAATTACATAAATACTCGCAATAATAAGAGCGAAGTGATTATTAACTTGCGTATTATTACTCTCAATATTGTTAATTTTTGATTTAGCATTTGAGCAAAGAAGTATTTTATAGTACACATTTACATAATTTGTCTGTGTACTGAGGGGTAATACCAAAAGAATCTTAAATAATTACAATAGTAAAAAATTATTAAGATTTAGTTTTTATGACTATTACAGAGTTATATTTATATTTATAAATTTCTATATAGTTATGTCGTTAATTGTAGCTGGTTTAACAATCCAAAAATATTTTTTTTGAAATCTTTACATTGTCAAGAAGGATGCTATATTAGTAAATCTAGTAGTGTGTGTACATTTTATAGATATTAATTTTTTGGAAGTTAACAGTGGCGAATAATAAGTCAGCTCTCAAACGTGCCAAAATCGCAGAACGTAACCGGATGCGTAACAAGTCATATAAGTCAGCGGTTAAAACTCTGATGAAGAAATATTTTGTGGCATTAGATGCTTATGCTGCAAGCCCTTCTGATGAGTCCAAAACAGAAGTGATGACTCGTATGTCAGAGGCCTACAGTAAAATCGATAAGTCCGTAAAACGTGGCGTGCTTCACTCAAACAACGGTGCCCGCAAAAAGTCTCGACTTGCGAAGCGTCTTAAATCCGTAACTCAGACAGCAACCGCTTAAGCTTACATGGCCTTGGCTTTTAGCTTCGCGTCGATTTAAGAAGCAATCGCAGCTAAGTAATTGATGAATGTAAAAATGCAACTGATTGATACCCATGTACACCTCAACTTTGAGGTTTTTCAACAAGATTTTGCTTCTGTGCGCTCACGATGGCAAGAAGCAGGTGTGGTGCATTTAGTCCACTCTTGCGTCTCGCCATCAGAGTTTTCTAGCATTCAAGCCATTGCCGCACGTGTTCCTGAACTAAGCTTTGCTGTCGGTTTACATCCTCTTGATGCTTCTGAGTGGGATGTCGATACATCAAAGCAAATAACAGAGCTTGCGACATCAGATTCAAAAGTTGTTGCACTTGGAGAAATGGGGCTGGATTTTTACAAGGCAGATAACTACGAGCAGCAATTACTTGTGTTTGAGGCGCAGCTAGAGATTGCAACTGATTTAAATTTGCCTGTAATCATTCACTGTCGTGATGCGGCGCCGAAACTGAAAGAAGTTCTTCGACATTGGAAAAATCTCAAGGGTGAAAGACTAAGAGGTGTAATGCATTGCTGGGGTGGAACACCAGAAGAAACTCAATGGTTTATGGATTTGGGGTTCTACATCAGCTTTAGCGGTACTGTTACGTTTAAAAATGCCAAAGATATCCAAGCCAGCTGTAAGATTGTTAGTCCGGAGCGACTTTTAATTGAAACTGACTGTCCTTTTTTGGCGCCACATCCAAAACGCGGAACAAAACGTAACGAACCATCTTACGTTCGTTACGTCGCTGAACATGTTTCCGCGTTGCGCTCCGAAGCAATAGAAGTGATAGCGGCTCAAACTACCCAAAATGCTTGCCAACTTTTCGGATTAACGCTATAAAGCCAATTTATACTATATAATTAGTTTGACTTCACAAACAATTAAGATGGGGGCAAACTGTGCTAAAATTATTTCCTCCAAAAAGTGCTAGCTTGCGCCATAATGGTAAGTGTTGCTTTCTTGAGGCTATATACTGCTTATATATAAATACTCACGCCAACTAATGGATGAGTATACGTATACATAGAAGCATTTTCCCGCCAACTTGTCTTGTCAGCAAGCGTTATGCACGACAAAATCTACAATCCTGAGCTAACTAAACCTTGTAAGTCTATAATAGACTACTCTCTACTCACACAAAGCCGTCCCGCGCGTCATCATTAAAAACTGTCAACTTTATACAGCACGATAAGCGAACTATATCAAAATCTTATTTCCTACAAGTCATAAATATTTCGACAGATGTAGCAAACTCAAGCGATTGCGCGGTCAAGAGCCAATACGGGTTTCCAACTTGGAGCATATAGTGCCTGTTATCATTCTAGACGCACTTTTGGAGGGGAAGTGAGCAAAGTAAAAATACACGTTCTAAGCTTTCAACTTGGAGAAATTAGACTAGTAACTAATTATTGGTCAAGTTTTTTCTCCGAGAGTGAGGGTAATGGCCCTCGTCATAATTACTATGAAAAAGTTAACGAGACTTCATTGGTCTGGTAACTCAAGACCAGCATGGTAGTTTTATGAATGCTGATACATAAACGTTTGGAGTAGTGTCCAGTTCTAGTTTAATTATATTGATGACAAAGGTAGAGGCATGAGTAACGATTCGATAATGGAACCCGCCTTTCTGTTGCCCGACTTAATTGCAATCCAGCGTTCCAGTTTTCGCTGGTTTTTGGAAGAAGGGTTAATAGAAGAATTAAATTCCTTTAGCCCAATCACCGATTATACGGGTAAGCTCGAACTGCATTTCTTGGGTCAAAACTACAAAATGAAGGAACCCAAGTACAGTGTAGAGGAAGCGAAAAGACGCGATAGCACTTATGCTGTACAGATGTACGTGCCAACTCGCTTAATTAATAAAGAAACTGGTGAAATCAAAGAGCAAGACGTATTTATTGGTGATTTGCCTTTAATGACCGACCGAGGCACTTTTATTATTAACGGTGCTGAACGGGTTATTGTTAACCAAATTGTTCGTTCTCCTGGCGTTTACTACAAATCTGAGATTGATAAAAACGGGCGCCGTACTTATTCAGCTTCATTGATTCCGAACCGAGGAGCTTGGCTGAAATTTGAAACAGACCGTAACGATTTGGTGTGGGTACGTATCGATAAAACTCGTAAATTGAGCGCGCAAGTGCTTCTGAAGGCGCTTGGCTTATCAGATAACGAAATTTTTGATGCTCTACGCCATCCTGAGTACTTTCAAAAAACTATTGAAAAAGAGGGACAGTTTTCTGAAGAAGAAGCGTTGATGGAATTATACCGAAAACTAAGACCTGGTGAACCTCCAACTGTGTTGGGAGGACAACAGTTACTTGATTCGCGGTTTTTTGACCCTAAACGCTACGATTTAGGAAGAGTAGGTAGATATAAGCTGAATAAGAAACTACGGCTTTCGGTTCCCGAACCAACGCGCGTTTTGACTCCTACCGACATATTAGCAGCAGTCGATTACCTGATCAACCTTGAATTTGATATTGGTAATACTGATGACATTGACCACTTAGGTAATCGTCGAGTGCGAAGCGTTGGTGAATTGCTGCAAAACCAGGTTAGAGTCGGACTTAACCGTTTAGAGCGAATAATTCGTGAACGGATGACAGTATCTGATGCGGAAGTATTAACTCCTGCTTCTTTAGTTAACCCAAAACCTTTAGTTGCAGCCATTAAAGAATTCTTTGGTTCTTCGCAGCTATCTCAATTCATGGATCAAACTAATCCTTTAGCAGAATTAACCCACAAACGGCGCCTTTCTGCTTTAGGTCCAGGTGGTTTAACTCGCGAACGTGCAGGTTTTGCGGTACGTGATATTCACCCCTCACACTATGGACGAATTTGTCCGATTGAGACACCGGAAGGTCCAAATGCGGGTTTGATTGGTTCACTCGCTACTCACGCGCGCGTTAATCAATATGGCTTTTTAGAAACTCCTTATCGTCAAGTTGAAAACGCCAAAGTTCGGTTGGACTTGCCAGTTGTTTACATGACCGCAGACGAAGAAGACGATTTGCGGGTAGCAGCAGGCGACGCAATGACCGATGAAAACGGCTATTTAATGGGACAAGTTCCCATCCGCTACCGTCAGGAGTTCTCTACCACAACCCCCGAACAGGTTGACTGTGTAGCTGTGTCACCCGTACAAATTGTGTCGGTTGCTACAAGTATGATTCCATTCTTGGAGCATGATGACGCGAACCGCGCGCTGATGGGTTCTAACATGCAACGTCAAGCCGTTCCTCTTCTAAAGCCAGAGCGTCCGTTAGTTGGTACAGGTTTAGAAGCACAAGGCGCGCGTGACTCAGGGATGGTAATAGTATCGCGTACAGATGGTGACGTAACATACGTAGATGCCACAGAGATTCGCGTTAGACCACGCATCAAAAACGATGCAGGTGAGATTTCTACAAAACCATCAGATACAAGAGAAATAAAATATTACCTTTCCAAATACCAGCGCTCGAACCAAGATACTTGTTTGAACCAGAAACCGCTGGTGCGGATGGGCGAAAAAGTTGTTGCTGGACAGGTACTTGCTGATGGTTCTTCCACAGAAGGTGGTGAGCTAGCGCTAGGACAGAATATTGTCGTCGCGTACATGCCTTGGGAAGGTTACAACTACGAAGACGCGATTTTAATTAGCGAACGTTTGGTGCAAGATGATATATATACCTCGATTCACATTGAAAAATATGAAATTGAGGCCAGGCAAACCAAACTCGGTCCAGAAGAAATTACGCGCGAAATTCCCAACGTGGGCGAAGATGCACTACGTCAATTAGACGAACAAGGAATTATTCGCATCGGCGCCTGGGTTGAATCTGGAGATATTCTCGTAGGTAAGGTAACACCCAAAGGTGAATCCGACCAACCACCTGAAGAGAAATTGCTGCGTGCAATTTTCGGTGAAAAAGCTCGTGATGTTCGCGATAACTCGCTGCGTGTACCGAACGGAGAAAAAGGACGGGTCGTAGATGTCCGCTTATTTACCCGTGAACAAGGCGATGAATTGCCTCCGGGTGCTAACATGGTAGTACGTGTGTATGTAGCGCAAAAACGTAAAATCCAAGTTGGCGATAAAATGGCTGGGCGCCACGGTAATAAGGGGATTATTTCCAAGATATGCGCTTTGGAAGATATGCCTTACTTGGCAGATGGCAGCACAGTTGATATTGTGCTTAACCCACTAGGGGTGCCTTCACGGATGAACGTTGGACAGGTTTTTGAATGTTTACTCGGTTGGGCAGGTCACAACTTAGGAGTACGTTTCAAAATTACCCCCTTTGATGAAATGTACGGTGAAGAATCTTCGCGGGCAATTGTCCACGGTAAGTTACAAGAAGCGCGCGATGAAACAGGTAAAAATTGGGTATATAACCCCTCTGAACCAGGCAAAATTATGGTTTACGACGGTCGTACAGGCGAAGCATTTGACCGTCCGATAACCGTTGGTGTGGCTTATATGCTCAAGCTGGTACACCTAGTAGACGATAAAATTCACGCACGCTCGACAGGTCCTTACTCGCTTGTTACCCAGCAACCATTGGGTGGTAAAGCACAGCAAGGTGGACAACGCTTTGGTGAAATGGAAGTATGGGCACTCGAAGCATTCGGCGCCGCGTATACTTTGCAAGAGTTGCTGACCGTAAAATCTGATGACATGCAAGGACGCAACGAAGCATTAAACGCAATTGTGAAAGGCAAAGCAATTCCTCGACCTGGTACACCTGAATCATTCAAGGTATTAATGCGCGAGTTGCAATCGCTGGGATTAGATATTGCAGTTCACAAAGTCGAAACCCAAACCGATGGAAGCTCACTCGATGTCGAGGTTGATTTAATGGCAGATGTCGGAAATCGCCGTACTCCACCACGACCCACTTACGAGTCTCTATCTTCTCGCGACGCAGACGAAGAAGAGTAATGAGTGCTGAGTGCTGAGTGCTGAGTGCTGAGTAGAAGGAAGTTCTAATTTATAACTCCTAACTCCGTATAGACACGTAAACCGGAGGTTTTCCCGAAGGGATTAATTGTGTCTCTACTCAGTAAGGAAGCACTTTCAACTCAGCACTAAAAAATTAAATACTCCTCACCAGAGCGGTAAAAACTGTGTGTTTAAACAAATTGTTAAGTTAAGTCCTGTAATTTAGACAAAAATGAGACCAGGTCAAAACAATCAGTTCGATTACGTAAAAATCGGCTTGGCTTCACCCGAACGAATTCGTGTATGGGGTGAAAGAACGTTACCCAACGGTCAGGTCGTCGGAGAAGTAACTAAACCAGAAACGATTAATTATCGTACTTTGAAGCCAGAGATGGATGGGCTTTTTTGTGAGCGCATCTTTGGTCCAGCTAAGGATTGGGAATGTCACTGTGGTAAATATAAGCGCGTCCGTCACCGTGGTATAGTTTGTGAACGTTGTGGAGTGGAAGTTACTGAGTCGCGAGTCCGGCGCCACCGCATGGGATACATTAAGCTGGCTGCACCAGTCGCTCACGTTTGGTATTTAAAAGGTATTCCTTCTTACATTGCCATCTTGCTGGATATGCCATTGCGGGATGTAGAACAAATTGTCTATTTCAACTCTTATGTTGTATTGAGTCAAGGCAATGCGGAAACTTTGACCTACAAGCAGCTACTCAGTGAAGACCAGTGGTTAGAAATCGAAGATCAAATTTACGCTGAAGATTCTCAACTTGTTGGTGTTGAAGTTGGTATCGGCGCTGAAGCATTATTAAGACTACTGGCGGATATTCAATTAGAGCAAGAAGCAGAAAACCTTCGCGAAGAAATAGGTACTGCCAAAGGTCAGAAACGCGCGAAGTTAATCAAACGTCTACGGGTTATTGATAACTTTATCGCGACTGGTAGTAAGCCTGAGTGGATGGTAATGACGGTTATTCCCGTAATTCCGCCAGATTTACGTCCAATGGTGCAACTTGATGGTGGACGATTTGCAACTAGTGACTTAAACGATTTGTACCGTCGCGTAATTAATCGTAACAATCGATTAGCACGCTTACAAGAAATTCTGGCGCCAGAAATCATCGTCCGTAACGAAAAGCGGATGTTACAAGAAGCAGTAGACGCGCTGATCGATAACGGTCGTCGTGGACGTACCGTGGTCGGCGCCAATAATCGTCCATTAAAGTCATTATCTGACATCATCGAAGGTAAACAAGGACGATTCCGTCAAAACTTGCTTGGTAAACGGGTTGACTACTCAGGCCGAAGTGTAATTGTAGTCGGACCAAAATTACATATTCACCAATGTGGGTTGCCACGAGAAATGGCAATCGAATTATTCCAACCATTTGTTATTAACCGCTTAATTCGCAGCGGCATGGTTAATAACATTAAAGCAGCCAAAAAACTAATTTCGCGTAACGACCCGCAAGTTTGGGATGTCCTCGAAGAAGTTATCGAAGGACACCCCGTAATGCTAAACCGGGCGCCAACGCTACACCGTTTAGGTATTCAAGCGTTTGAACCAATATTAGTAGAAGGTCGAGCCATTCAATTACACCCCCTCGTATGTCCAGCATTTAACGCTGACTTCGACGGCGACCAAATGGCAGTACACGTCCCACTTTCCTTAGAATCGCAGGCAGAAGCGCGCTTGTTAATGCTAGCCTCAAATAACATTTTGTCACCTGCAACAGGTAGACCAATTATTACGCCTAGCCAAGACATGGTATTGGGAGCATATTACTTAACCGCCGAAAATCCAAACGCGACTCATGGTGCCGGCAAGTATTTTTCTTCACTTGATGATGTAATCATGGCATACGAATCATCTACTGTTGATATTCACGCTTATGTATATGTCAGATTCGATGGAGAAGTTGAGTCACCCGAACCAGACACCGTAGCGATATCTGAAGACAAGAACTCAGACGGAACTGTAACCAAAATGTACAAATACCGTCGCGTCCGTGAAGACGCTTCGGGAAATCTCATTTCTCAGTATGTACGCACTACACCAGGTCGCGTTATTTACAATAAAGCGATTCAGGAAGCACTAGCTAGTTAGTGATGAGTAGAAAGTGCTGAGTGCTGAGTAAAAAGATACTTAGCACTCAGTACTCATAACTCATAACTCATAACTTATAACTCCAACTCAGAACAAGCGCACTTTTAACTTATTATTATGGCTAACGAGAACCATGTTTTTCGCAATCGTGTAGTTGATAAAGGTCAACTGCGGAATTTAATTTCTTGGTCTTTTATTAATTACGGAACCGCGCGCACTGCAGTAATGGCGGATAAGCTCAAAGATTTGGGTTTTCGGTATGCAACAAGAGCAGGGGTATCAATCAGTGTTGATGATTTAATGGTACCTCCAAGTAAGCGGTCTTTACTTGATGCTGCCGAGGATGAAATTCGTGCGACAACGGAACGCTACCAACGTGGTGAAATTACTGAAGTTGAACGTTTCCAAAAGGTAATCGATACTTGGAACGGTACTTCCGAAGCGCTCAAAGATGAAGTTGTTCGTTACTTCAAAAGTACTAACCCGCTTAACTCTGTATATATGATGGCGTTCTCTGGAGCGCGCGGTAACATTTCCCAGGTACGTCAGTTAGTCGGGATGCGAGGGTTGATGGCGAATCCGCAAGGTGAAATCATTGACTTACCGATTAAAACTAACTTCCGTGAAGGTTTAACCGTTACTGAGTATATTATTTCCTCGTATGGCGCCCGTAAAGGGTTAGTAGATACAGCGTTACGTACCGCCGACTCTGGATATCTTACCCGTCGTTTAGTAGACGTATCCCAAGACGTAATTATTCGGGAAATTGACTGCGGTACAGATCGCGGTATTCCCATATCATCGATGACCGAAGGTGATAAAACTTTAATACCTTTGGCAACTCGTTTAATGGGACGAGTAATTGGAGAAAACGTAGTCCACCCACGGTCAAAAGAACTAATTGCCCAGCGCAATACACCCGTTACCGAGGAATTAGGTAAACGCATTGAATCATCAGGAGTTACTACTGTAGTAGTACGTTCTCCTCTAACTTGCGAAGCCGCGCGAAGTGTATGTCAACATTGTTACGGATGGAGTTTGGCACACGCCAAAATGGTTGACTTGGGCGAAGCGGTCGGAATCATTGCCGCGCAAAGTATCGGTGAACCAGGTACTCAGTTAACCATGCGTACTTTCCACACAGGTGGTGTATTCACAGGTGAGGTAGCAAAACAAGTACGCTCCGAACACGAAGGCGCTGTAAAATTTACCAAGAAACTACGAACACGTCCCTACCGAACTCGTCACGGTGAAGACGCTTTATATGTAGAAACCAACGGCAACATCACAATCGAAGATAGTGCAGGCACTATAACCGAAGTTGGTATTACCCAAGGTTCGACACTATATGTGTCGAGTGGTCAAAAAGTAAAAGTTGGGCAACTCGTCGCAGAAGTCTTATTACCAGGACGGGCTTCTCGTGGCAACACCGAAAAAGCCGTAAAAGATGTAGCGACCGACCTTGCAGGTGAAGTAAAATTCTCTGAAGTCGTTGCCGAACAAAAAACCGACCGTCAAGGTAACACAACCACAACAGCTTCCAGAGGTGGTTTGATCTGGATATTGTCAGGTGATGTTTACAACTTACCGCCCCTATCCGAACTAGTCGTAAAAGACTCAGAAAGTGTAGAAACCCTAGGGGTACTCGCAGAAACTCAACTTACAACAGTTCACGGTGGTGTAGTACGTTTAAGAGAAATTCAACCAGGTAAAAGTACTAGAGAAATCGAAATAATTACCGCTTCGGTTATTCTCGATTCTGCAACCGTAACCTCGAATTCCTCCAATGGTCGAAATAATTATCTAGTCACAACCGGAAATAATCAAGTCTTTAACCTACGCGCGACACCAGGAACAAAAGTTCAAAACGGTCAAGTCGTAGCCGAACTAATCGACGACCGCTACCGTACAACCACAGGCGGTTTACTCAAGTTCGCAGGTGTAGAAGTCCAGAAAAAGGGCAAAGCTAAACTTGGTTACGAAGTTACCGTCGGTGGTAGCCTACTATGGATACCCGAAGAAACGCACGAAGTTAACAAAGATATTTCATTGTTGCTAGTAGAAGACGGTCAATTTGTCAACGCCGGCGATGAAATAGTCAAAGACATATTTACATCAAACAGCGGTGTAATCGAAGTCACCCAGAAAAACGACATTCTGCGCGAAGTCGTAGTCAAACCGGGTGAACTTCTTATGGTCGATGACCCAGAAGCAGTAATGGGACGAAGTGGAACATTTGTGATGCCGGGTGAAGAATTTATGGGGCGTACTTTTACCGAACTACGCTACATAGAATATGTCGAATCACCCGAAGGTCCAGCACTAATATCACGTCCAGTAGTTGAATTTGCAGTTCCTAGTGAGCCAGATGTGCCATCAACAACATCTGTAAGTCAACAAACAGGACGCTCGATTCAACTACGCGCGGTACAACGTCTACCATACAAAGATTCAGAGCGAGTCAAATCGGTAGAAGGTGTAGAACTTCTACGTACACAACTAGTATTAGAAATTGATGCTGTAGGTGGCGACGTTGACCATAACGCATCACCCTTAGCAGCTGATATTGAGTTGGTACCAGATAGCGAAGATGCAAATATTCAGCGTTTACAATTAGTAATCCTTGAATCACTAGTGATTCGCCGTGATGTATCCGCAGATGCGACAACTGGATCGACACAAACAAATCTTGAGGTGACAGACGGACAAACAATTGCTTCGGGCGCCGTTGTTGCCCGCACCCAGATTTTGTGCAAAGAAGGTGGCGTAGTTCGCGGTGTTCAAAAAGGCGCCGAAGCTGTACGTCGTTGTTTAGTCTTACGTAATAGCGATGTTATGACCGTAAATACAACTACGGCGCCACTAGTTAGTGCGGGAGACTTAATAGTTGAAGGTTCCCTTATTGCTCCAGGTGTTAGAGCAACTGAATCTGGACAAGTTATAAGCGTTTCTAATTCCTCACCCGACGCGACCTTTGGTTCAGCATTAGCCACTGGTAATACTATAAAAATACGTATTGGGCGCCCTTATCGCGTCAGCCCTGGTGCAGTACTGCAAGTCGAAGACAGTGGTTTGGTACAGCGTGGTGATAATCTAGTACTACTAGTATTTGAACGTGCGAAAACAGGGGACATCATCCAGGGTTTACCACGGATTGAAGAATTGCTCGAAGCACGCAAACCCAAAGAAGCTTGTATATTAGCCAAGCGTAGTGGCGAAGTTAAAGTTGTTTATGGCGATGGCGATGAAGCAATAGGACTTAAAGTTATTGAGTCAAATGGTGTCGTCACAGATTACAACCTCGGACCTGGACAAAACTTAATAATCACCGATGGTCAACCAGTAGAAGCTGGACAACAACTAACCGACGGTTTAGCAAACCCCCATGAAATTTTAGAACTGTTCTTCAACCTTGGTAACTCTGATGGTATTTATGCCTGTGCTAGTGTTGCCCTGCAAAAAGTTCAAAACTTCCTCGTTGACCAAGTGCAATCAGTATACCAATCGCAAGGCATTGATATCGCCGATAAACACATCGAAGTTATCGTCCGTCAGATGACCTCGAAAGTGCGTGTCGATGATGGTGGTGACACTACAATGCTTCCTGGTGAGTTGGTCGAATTGCGCCAAATTGAACAGGTTAACGAAGCAATGGCAATTACAGGTGGCGCCCGCGCGCAGTATACGCCAATGCTATTAGGTATTACTAAAGCATCTTTAAATACCGACAGCTTTATTTCTGCCGCATCATTCCAAGAAACAACACGGGTATTAACCGAAGCTGCTATTGAAGGAAAATCAGACTGGTTACGCGGTTTGAAAGAAAACGTAATTATTGGACGTTTGATTCCGGCAGGTACAGGCTTCAATACTTATGATGAACCAGGTATAGTTGATGACTACTCCACTGACATGGGTAGTGCCGTTTTAGATGAGGTCGAAGACTCTCTCGACATGGTTCTTGATGACCGCACCGCGCGTAATTACAACTTAGATTCACCTGGTCTTGTTGATGGTAGCTATGGTGGTACTAGTCGTCGTAATAATTCGATTCTCGACGATGACGACTTTATGGTGTCAGAAGTTAGCGACCTCGCTGACGAAGATGATTATGAAGAGCTGGATGTCGATGATGCCGATGAGGACGACTTTGAAGAATAAAGATGAATTGGAGCAATATTACAAGATATTTTTGTAAGTAGCACAAGTCTAGTATAAAGAGTGTTCCTAGAGGATATTTAGGAACACTCTTATTTTTTAGTACTAGTCCACGTTAGGTTATCCCCTAGGAGGGGATTTTGACTTTGACGTTTTTTGGTTGATAATCGGTGCTAGCAGCATTTAATTTGTTGGCACAAAAACCAACGTCGCGAACTTGGTTTGGCTCAATTACCCGTCCCCAATCTAATGGGGTAACTATGTACTCACTTCCTTTTTGTTTGAAGGTAGCATTCCAAGAGTTGTTAATCGCAGCTTTATCCATATTGAATGTAAGTTGCCAATTTTGAACTTTCGTGCTATTGGAATTTCCGACTTTAAAAGTTACACAAAACCCTGATTGCCAATCCGAGTCTATTTTACTTGTTACTTGGAGTTGCTTACTTGAGGAGGAAGATATGGTAGAAGATGAAGGTTTAAGCAAATTATTTGTTAACTGCGGTTGAATTACTTGTTGCTCTCTGGGCGCTTGCGGTTTCACAGGTTCATTCGTTTCACGTGTAACTTGTGTTGGTGGGTTATATTTAACTGATAATATTCTCGAAAGCATGACTTGCTTTGGAGCATCAATTGTTCGCCAGTCAGAGAGTAAAATTCCAGCAGTATCAGAACTGTTAGGGTTCCAACTCCAGTAAGCATAACCTAAATTTTTATCGCGGATAAAATCGACTAATTTATTTTGCCAAATTCCTTCAATTGAATTTTTATCTACTTGCTTACCACCAAATTCACCAATCCAAATTGGCGCTATTTTTTGGCGCGCAATATAATAAAAGCCTGTTTCCCAACGATAAAGCATATTTTTGGGAAAGCTTTTATCGTAAAAATAAGGCATGTTAAACACACCTGGCCCGTATTCATGTGGCGAATAAACTAATTTATTTGGTTGTCTTAATCGTACTCTAAAACGCCTAACACCTTCTAAGTTGCCTCCTTGCCAATGCCTTGTTAACTTTTGCCCTGGTACATTCAACTCTATTCCCTCGACAATAATTAGCCAGTTAGGATTTATACTTAAAATCGCATTTCCTGCGCGCTCGGCAGCTAGGCGCCAGTCTGTACTAAGGTCATTAGTACCCCAACTAGCTCGACCGTGGGGTTCGTTTTTCAAGTCGGCGCCGATGATATTAGCTTGATTTTTATAGCGTTGTGCCAACAGGCGCCAAGTATCAATCCAGTCAGCTTCAGTAAAACCATCGCCATACCATAGTTCTGGAATACGTTTGGTGTTAAGACGATGACTATCAAGAACAATCATTAACCCCTGATGTTCGGCTTCTTTAACAACAAGATCCATAACTTCAAGAGGTGTTTTACCCTCGAGTTCTTTATTGCTACCAATTGTATAATCAACAGCAGAAATATTGTTACTTCGTAGTGCTTCTACTGAATATGGCAAGCGAATAGTGTTATAACCTAAACTCTTGATTTGGGAGAGCATCTCTTTATAGTCACGAAACCATAATCCATGCGGCACGTGTGTTTCCGTCTCCATGCCAAACCAATTTACACCAGCTAGTAAGACAGTTTTTCCGGATGCATCAATAATTCTTGCTCCACTTGTTGACAGTGGTAGTTTATATGTCGTAGCAGCAGTGGTATTGCTTGTTGCGGTGCTGGGTAATTGACCTAATAGCCCACTTAAAAACACAAGTAGCGCAACAGTAAATACAAACAATCGTTGGTAAAACTGAATTCTTTGCCTTTTCATAATGGAGTATATAGCTCACGTCGTATATGTAATATTATTTCCTTTGCTACTTGGGTACTTAGCTCGTCACCTTTGTTCGCGTACCTATTAGCTATACATTTAATTTCCATCATATGCACGGCGCCATTGTTCGTCCATAATAAAAGTGATTGAGCAAAAAAATTCCTAACCGTCCAATAATATTGCTCTTGACCATGTACCTTGATGGTGACTTAAATAAATAGAGATACAAAAGCACTGATTGAAAAGTACTTCTACAATTACTTCACATAGACTTCACACTTACTTTACCAAACTTAATGTGTACTGTGTTAAAAGCAAATACTGAATAAAAATAAATTCCTTTACACACTTATTTTTTAGGCTGATAAATATATGTGATTAGATATCAACAAAAAAACTTGTATGACTTACATTAACTGTTTAAATATAAAATTAAAAATTAATTTATAATTATGTTTCATTTGCTATTCAACAAGTATTAATTTTTTACACCTCTATTTAATGTATTTATTCTATAAATTATAATTCAAATAACTACAAATCGACTGCTTTAAAAACCCAGTAAACACCAGTGTATGCATTCTTACCATAGCTTTGACTAGATTTATTTTAAAATTACATATAAAAAGATTGCTAGTTAAATAAAAATGTTCCCAACTACTATAAACTAGTATATTAAGTAGATGTAAACTACGTTTAAATATTATTTACGGTTAGGTGTAGCTTGAAATATTTTCTGAACATAGAGAAGATAATTATGCTAGTATTTTTACTTAACTAGAGGTTTTAATATGACAAAAAAGTTTAGAATTTACAAAGAATTAAACTTGTACTCATATTGATAAAACAAAGTAATTGGACTTTTGGAATCCGATGGCAAATATAATGATTTGCTGTTTTGGCTGCCAGATTTTACAATGCTGCTCAGGTTGTAATTATTAAACTATGATATTAAATGTGTTATATAGACTAAAAATAGGTTAGAATTAATCATGGAAAACCATAGTCATTGTTCCTTACCCTGACCTCACTCCTCGACGTGCTAGTCCGAATTGCATTGTGGTTAATCTCATAACGAACGATGCACTGCATAAGTTAAGCAATAGAGGATGGCTCTTGATTCTGGAATTATTAAGTAACGCCTTAAAGCATCCTCTCTCTTGCCTTTCTAGCAGATACTAGCTATAAAGTGAAAAAACAGGCATTCTTGTTATCATTTACTTATCGCCAAGTAGAAACACTACTTGTTTATTCAAACTATGTAATTTGTACGGGTGTTTTTGGTTATGGCTAATAGCTATCGATGCCGTAACCTTTGACTACTAGCCAACCTAAAATAAAATGTGGCAACGCGCGTGCAGCAATTTAACTTGCGCTCGTAGTATCAAAAAAATACAGGTTAAGCTAGAAAAGAAAGTTGAGCAACGCTTCCACCGTCCGGTGGTTTGAAGTGGAACTCATTCTCAGGCAGGTATATTCTTAAAGTTGGCATTGTCCTTACTCCATGCTGCGAATCATCACTCAGCAGGCAGACGTTCGAGCAGAACTACAACGCATCTGCGATCGCACTCACTCAGAACAAGTTGTTCACAAAGAAGCAACAGTACGCGAAGTTTTGCAAGCAGTCCAACGCCAAGGCGACAAAGCTGTGTTGCATTACACTGCCGAATTTGACAACCAAGTTTTTAAACCATCGGAACTGCGCGTTTCTACCTCAGAAATTGATGCAGCCTACGAAACGGTGTCTTCTGAACTACTTGAATCAATTCGGCTCGCGTGTCGTCAAATCGAGGCATTTCATCGCCAGCGTGTCCCTAAAAGCTGGGTACATTTTGGTGATGATGATGTTGTTCTTGGCAAGCGCTACACTCCTGTAGACCGTGCAGGGCTATATGTACCTGGTGGTCGTGCATCGTATCCAAGTACGGTAATAATGAATGCTATCCCGGCTAAAGTTGCGGGTGTCCCGCGCGTAGTCATGGTAACACCTCCAGGCACAGGAAAAGGTATCAGCCCAGCGGTACTAGTAGCAGCACGCGAAGCTGGTGTAAATGAAATATACAGAATCGGTGGCGCCCAAGCTGTTGCTGCCTTGGCGTATGGTACCGAAACAATACCAAAAGTTGACGTAATCACGGGTCCAGGTAACATTTACGTTACCTTAGCGAAAAAATTGGTATATGGTACTGTAGGGATTGATTCGCTCGCTGGACCAAGCGAAGTTTTAATCATCGCCGATGAAACAGCGAATCCTGTACATATTGCGGCTGACTTGTTGGCGCAAGCTGAACATGACCCGATGGCGGCGGCAATATTGCTAACAACCGATGCAAAACTAGCCAAAAATGTCCAAGTGGCAGTAGAAAGGCAGCTAGTAGACCATCCGCGACAACTAGATACTGAGAAATCGATTGCTCACTATGGTTTAATCGTAGTCGTCGAATCGCTCAAAGCAGCAGCTGAACTATCGAATGAATTTGCACCCGAACATTTGGAGTTAGAAGTCGAAGACCCTTGGGCGTTGTTAACCGACATACGTCACGCAGGCGCGATTTTCTTAGGACATTCCACACCCGAAGCTGTTGGTGACTACCTGGCTGGACCAAACCATACGCTTCCCACTTCTGGTGCAGCTAGATATGCTTCAGCGCTAGGTGTTGAGACTTTTCTTAAGCACTCAAGCATTATTCAGTACTCACAAATTGCACTCGAATTAGTTGCTGGTGCTATCGACTCTCTAGCCACCGCAGAAGGTTTACCTTCTCACGCTGATTCAGTACGGCGCCGAGTCCAGAAAGAATCTGATTCGGAGTTAGATATGGATTAGAAAGGTTTGAAGAAAAGAGGTTAAAGTCGCAGAGGGTGCGAAAAACCTTGTGTTGCGGGAGCAGCATAATTCCCTTTGTCCTGCTCCCCCTTGTACCCAACCCTATTTATCAATTGTTAATTTTTTCTGCTTACTTTTATCAAAACTCCCATTATGGCTGCAAACTAAAAGTTTAGGGCGATACAAAGTGATACCATAATTTAGTTATGGTTCGTTTGCCCTATAGTTAACCTTTCCTTTGTACTTGTAGTCCGGGAGCGTAAGCGGAGGCCTCAAGCGGTGCTAAAAAAAATTTTGGTGGCTTTGGACGATTCAGGAATTGCCGACCGAGTAATTGAAACGGTTCATCGTTTGTTACTTCCAAGCGATGGCAAAGTTATTTTGTGCCATGTGTTTTCAACGTCAAACTCAATAGACTATATTCCTGCCGACCGTCCACACTCAGAACCGTCGGCAACTTTATATCAACAAGTTGAAAAACAGCTACAGTCATATCAAAGCGCTTTAAAAGTCGATAGCGATGTTGAACTAGTTACCGGCGACCCCGCAGAAGAAATTATTCGTCTTGCCAATATTTATAAAGCCGACTTGATCATAATAGGTAGTCGTGGATTAACAGGGATGACGCGAATTGTCCAAGGTTCCGTTAGCAGTCAAGTAGTTGAAGATGCACCCTGTTCGGTTTTAGTTGTAAAACCTGCTTAGGTAGAGACGTTACATGTAACGTCTGTACATTATGTAACATCTCTACGCATTTAAAAATTCTAAATGTTCTCCAGGCTGAGATTGTAAATATTCCATCGAGCCTTGCATTTTTAACTTACCATCCTCTAATAGCACAATCATGGACGCGCGCTGTATTACTCTTGGACGGTGGCTGATAATAATAGTAGTTTTACCTTGACGATGAAATAATAATTGATCTAAAACTTGGGTTTCGCTCACAGGGTCTAGCCCAGCAGTGGATTCAACCAGAATTAATATCGGTGGTTCGTTAATTATAGCTCGTGCGATTGCTAGCCTCTGCCGCTGTCCTCCTGATATATTGGCGCCAAATTCTCCTAAGACTGTTTGATATTTGTCGGGCAGTTTGCTGATAAAATCCGAGGCACCGCTTATTTGGCAAGCAGTGACTATTTGCTCAAAGCTAACGTGGGGTGAACTCAAGCGAAAGTTATCGATAATCGAGCGACTCCAAAAATGAGCATCTTGAGGAACCAGAACAACTGAGGAGCGTAAACTTGAAAGCGATAAATCTTGTAAATTATAGTTACCAAAGCGAATATTGCCGGACTGTGGAAAATACAAACCTGCTATTAGTTTTGCGAGTGTGCTTTTACCACAGCCAGATTTGCCAATTAAAGCAATGACCTGACCACCAGGAATTATAACGGAAAAATCTGTGAGTAAATCGACTCTACCTGTATGGTGGAAGTTGAGGTTATCGCAAATGATGTCAGCATTTTTAGGTATTGTCGCAAACTGTTTTTTAATGTCATCTAGATTTTCGGGTGTCGAGTCGATGACTTCCGTTAAACGTTGGGTAGCTGTTTGCACTCGCATAAACTCATCGACAAACCCAATTACTGTACTAATTAAAGCGGTGAAGTTACCGCTCATACTGTTAAATGCGAGTAACTGTCCTATACTTAATGAGTTGCTAATTACTAAACTGCTACCAAACCATAGTAAAATCACACTACCTATACTAGAGATAATAGTTGAAAATGTACTGGTGATAATCCCAATTTGAGTAGCGCCAAAAGAAAGTTTTGCTAAACGTCCAAATCTAGATTGAAACTCATCCCAAAATTGCGGTGCCGATGTTGTAGTTTTTATTGTCAGTGCGCCTTTGAATGTTTCGACTAAAACTCCTTGATTTTCCGCAGATAATACCAATAAGCTACGAGTTTTTTGCTGAAGTATTGGTATAAAAATTGCCGTGGATAGCGCCATACAAATAGAAATAATTATTGTAGCTATCGTAAGTTTCCAACTGTAAAACAGCATAAAGCCAAAGGAAACTAAAGCAATAAAAAACTGACTTGGTAAACTAATCGCAATTCGGGAGACTAGATGGTTAATTTCTTGGATATCACTAAGACGACTTATTATTTCACCACTGCGACGAGCTTCATAATAGCTTAGAGGTAAATGCAAAATTTGGCGCCCAAATTCCAGAACCAACCCAAGTTCCAAACGTTGAGCAAAATGAGCAATTAAGTTGGATTGTACTAATCCCAAACAACTGCTTACCAAATTCATTGCGATAATTGCTACTGCGACCGCAGTAAGTAGCTGAGTATCACCTCGTACAAGCACATCATCAGTGAGAATTTGTAATAGAAACGGCGATGTCAGTGATAACAATCCTAAGAAAGTATTGATTAGCAATACTTCTGCCAATATCCATCTATAAGGTAAGACTCGACGTAAAAAACGCCCAAACTCATTGATATTATCTTCATCTTGGGTAAAAAAGCGCACTTCGTCTGGCTGAAGTACAAGTATTACTCCATTTGTCCAACTTTGTATTAACTCTGCTTGGGAAAGATAACGAATACCAAAACTAGGGTCAGCAATAACGTACTTTCTACCTTTACGTCCGTATAGCACTACCCAATGGTAGCCTTTCCAATGAATGATTGCCGGTAGAGGTATTTCGTTGATTTTATTAAGATTTTCTTTAGAAATCCTGGCGCCTGTACCATTAAAACCCAGTGCTTCTACTCCTCGCTTCAAACCCAATAATGTTGTCCCTAGTTGCCCTGTACCAATCGCCTCGCGAATACGGTTGAGAGTAAAAGTACGTCCGTAATATTTAGTAATGCTAGCAACACAAGCGGCGCCGCAGTCTTCCTCGCTATGCTGGCGGACAATATAGTATTTCATATAACGTACATGAACTTACGCGCGTGCGTGGTTTTAACTATAAGATTTTAAAGATATTCTCCAATTTTTTATATATTCATGGCTCACAATCAATATTTAATCAAAATTTCACAATACTGGCACAGATGATAAATAAGTGTAAAATTTGACTAAATATATTCTTGTTTGTATAAATTTTATCCATAATTATACTGAATGAGATTGTAAAGTTATAGAGTTATGAGCAAAATACATGCTGAAAAATACTGAAAATATTCAAAAAAGCAAAACAACTCCTGCGTGGTTAACACAATTAACAGACAGTGAGATGGAAATTATCTCTGGAGGAGGATTTGTAGCGACTAGTGCGTATATAAACAATTGTTACAGTTTGTTGAAACAAAATCAATTCGACATCCAAACAGTGTTCAATGATTTTTCAGGCAGTACACTGACTGAGATAAACCAATCAGTAAAAACCGCTAAACAAACTTATTCTGGACTCTCATCAGCAGACCAAACGTTTGTAAAAAATTCTCTCAAACCCTATATGAATATGACATTCAAGGGTATGACAGTCGCTACGTTGTTAGGTTGTTAGGTTTTAAGTTGTTAAATTTTTAAAAATAATATTGTAGAGACGTATAAACTGGAGATTTTTTCAAAGGGATATGTCACGTCTCTACTTCCTGCATTATGTCAGAATTACTGCCTCAATTTGATAGTGATGATTTTCTCCCTCCGATTAATCGATGGACAATTTTAGGAGGGTTATTTTTGGTTGGGAGTATTGGTCTAGCTTTTATTGTAGCTAGTTTTACTAAGTATAATATTACGGTCAAAGCTAAAGCAATAGTTCGTCCGAGTGGGGAAGTAAGAATCGTTCAAGCTAGTTTTGAGGGGACTGTAAATAGTATTGAAGTTAGAGAAAATCAAGTTGTAAAGCGTGGAGATAGCATTGCAATTATTGATTCTTCACAGCTACGAACTAAGAAGAGTCAACTGTTTGAAAATATTCAGCAGTATAAATTACAGCTTGTTCAAATCGATGCTCAACTTCGAGTTCTACAATCTCAAATTATAGCTGAGTCTAATTCTACACAGCGTGCAATTGCTCAAGCGCGCGCTGATTTGAAACGCAATGAACGTGAGTACAAAGATAAACAAATTATTAGCCAAAGTGAATTAATTGAAGCACAAGCATCAGTGGAACTAGCTAGGGAGCAGTTGAGACGTTATCAAGAGTTAGCAAATACTGGTGCAATTGCCACTCTTCAAATTCAAGAAAAACTACAAGCTTTTAGAGCAGCAGAAGCTAGATTTAAACGTACTAAAGCACTTATCAATCCCGTAAGAGCGAACATTACAATCGCAACGGAGCGAATTTCTCAAGAACAAGCAAAGGCAGAATCAGCGATTGCTCAATTAAATAAAGAACGTATACAATTGATTCAGCGTCGAGTTGAAATTCAAGGTCAAATAGGTAACGCTCAAAAAGAACAGCAACAAATATTAACCGAATTACAAAAAGCTGTAATTACCAGTCCAGAGTCAGGAACAGTTTTGAAATTAGAATTAAGAAATAGTGGGCAAGTCGTGCGTACTGGTGACATTATTGCTCAAATTGTACCTAGTCAGGCGCCTTTAGTTATGAAAGCGCGCGTTAGTTCCGATGATATAAGTAAAGTCCAGGTTTGTAAAATAAAACAAGTTACGCAATGTAAAGCTGGAAAAGTACAGATGCGGATTTCTGCTTATCCTTATCCAGATTATGGAATTCTCAACGGCGCCGTTAGAACGATTACTGCTGATATTATCACTAAAGAACTTGATTCTTCAGCGCCTGCTCCTTATTACGAGCTTACTATCGAGCCGGAGAAATTATTTTTACAGCGTTATAATCAACAGTACCCGATTCAAACGGGGATGGAAGCGACAGCCGATATTATTTCACAACAGGAAACTGTTTTACAATTTATTCTCAGAAAAGCAAGGTTAATTGGAGATATTTAATTAGTACAAAATATATACTTAATATAAATGTTACTTAACAACCGCTACCGTGTAATACAAACTTTGGGAAGTGGTGGATTTGGTGAAACCTTTTTAGCAGAAGATACCCAAATGCCATCAAAGCGTCGTTGTGTAGTTAAACAGCTTAAACCAATTCAAAATAATCCCCAAATTCATCAACTAGTACAAGAACGGTTTCAACGCGAAGCAGCAATATTAGAAGAGTTAGGTGGCACCAGTAGCCAAATTCCTAGTTTATACGCTTACTTTCAAGCGGATGGAGAATTTTACTTAGTTCAAGAGTGGATAGAAGGTGATACTCTTACCCGCACATTAAATCATGGATTGTGGAATGAGAATCAAGTTCACTCACTGCTGGTAAATTTATTACCTGTGTTATCTTACGTTCACAGCAAGCGTATAATCCACCGCGATATCAAACCGGATAATATTATTTTGCGGCGCCAAGACGGCAAACCTGTTTTGATTGATTTTGGCGCCGTGCGCGAATCGATGGCGACAGTGTTAAACTCGCAAGGTACACCAACTAGTTCGATTATTATTGGTACACCTGGGTACATGCCATCTGAACAAGCAGCCGGTAGACCAATGTATGGAAGTGATTTATATAGTTTAGGTGTAACAGCAATTTATCTAATAACAGGTAAACAACCGCACGAGTTAGAAACCGATGTTCAAACAGGGGAAATAATATGGCATCCCAATGCTTCCCATATTAGTCCTGTATTAAAGCAAATCTTAGATAAAGCAATTAGATATCATCCCCGTGAACGTTACTCAAGTGCATCGGATATGCTTTACGCTTTACAAAGCACTGCCCAAACGATACCTCCTAACGTACATGAAATAGTACAAAAAACAGTACCATTACCACCGAATCAAACGCCGCTACCACCAGCTACAATTACAAGTGGCAGTCGAAACAGTATTATTATTGGTAGTCTAATAGTAGGAATAATTGGCGCCTCAGCAATTGTATTCTCAATCAGCAAATTTTCTTCTGATCAAGTAGCAAATACAAAAACACCTGCAACTGCCGATACTGTAAAAGCTGTAGATAATAGTAATAATCAGAACGATTTACAATCACCTCTTACAACTAAACCCTCATCAAATGCAGTATTACCGGACACTGGTAGTAAATCTAATTCAAATCTTCCTAGTTCTTCATATTTTCTTATAGATTCGGCTTACGCAAAACGAGAAGCAGCAAATAAACAAGTAGAGAAATTAAAAGCAAAAGGATATCAACAAGCAGGGATATTTTGGATACCTGATTACCCAAATCTCTCTGGCAAACAATTATACGCTGCACACGCAGGAAAATTTAACACTCGTGCTGAGTGTGTAGATTTGTTACGTAACTTCGGTTTACAAAATAAGGACGCATACTGTACGTTTGCAAGCAAAGAACCGAACGCACCATCCGACCGATTTTACTTTAAACAATTTTCAATCAGCGCTACACCAACTCCTACTGCAATCAATAATGATTATTCTTGGCTATCACAACGACCTGTAAGTGATGCTGATTTAAATGGAAAAACCGCTTTAGAGTTAGACATAATGCGTAACTCGATTTTTGCACGGTTAGGGCGCCGTTTTGACACTCCAGGATTACAAAGCTATTTTAATAAACAGTCTTGGTATCATCCGCAGTACTCACCACAGGAATTTGACTCTTTAAAGTTGTTATCAAAATTAGAGATGAGTAACGCTACCTATATTGATAAATATCAAACAGACAATAATTTACATTATTTTAAATAAATGCGATGCACAGCCCATTTATATATAAGTTGTAGAATATTAAAGCAACACCCTTGGCTTGAATGCTAGTTACTTGAATGCTGCTTAATAACCGCTATCGTGTGATACAGACTCTAGGAAGCGGTGGGTTTGGAGAAACCTTCCTTGCTGAAGATACTCAAATGCCATCCAACCGTCGCTGTGTCATCAAACAGCTAAAACCAATCAATAATAATCCTGAAATTTACCAACTTGTTAAGGAACGGTTTCAGCGCGAAGCGGCTATTTTAGAAGAACTTGGTGATAATAGTAATCAAATTCCTCGTTTATATGCCTATTTTTCTGAGAATGGGCAGTTTTACCTAGTTCAAGAATATATCCAAGGACAAACTCTTAACGCCAAAGTCCAATCTAAAGGTGTGATGAGTGAAAATGCTGTTCGGGATATTCTAATTAGTCTTTTACCTGTTCTTGATTATGTTCACGGTCGAGGTATAGTTCACCGTGATATTAAGCCAGATAATATCATCATTCGCCAATCTGATGGTAAGCCAGTACTAATAGATTTTGGCGCCGTGAAGGAGACAATTGGTACAGTTGTAACGCCTTCTGGTAATTCCACGAGGTCAATTGTAATTGGAACGCCGGGATTTATGCCTAGTGAACAGTCGGTTGGTAGACCAATGTTTGCAAGTGATATTTATAGTTTAGGAATGACCGCAATTTTTTTGCTGACAGGCAAATTACCCCAGGAAATACCAAACGACCCTGCAACAGGTGTACTTTTATGGCGCTCTTTAGCGACTTCTTTAACTCCAGGTTTTGCAATGGTATTAGACAAAGCAATACAGTTTGTTCCTCAGCATCGCTTCAATAGTGCTAGAGACATGCTTTTCGCTTTACAATCGGGATCAGCTTCTATACCAACAATACCTTATTCTCAAACCCCAACTTATAATCCACCAACTAATCAACCAACTAATCCACCAACTAATCAACCAACTAATCAACTAACTAATCAATCACAACAAAATACAGTTCCCATCAGTCCTGTTAACCAACCATATCAACAAGCTAGTAATTCAGGAAATACACCACCTATAGGTCAAAATAATGCACGTCAAATACCACGAAGTAACACACGAGGTGTTGTAGTAGGCGCCATAATTGGTGCTGGTTTAATTAGTGGTGCAGTTGTTCTAGCTTCGATGCTAAATAATCAAGGTCAAGTAGAAGATACCGTCCCAACCCCTGTTGCAACATCAAATGTACCTCGGTCAACACCATCTCCAACACAAGACTACTCCGAACCACCTGTAATATCAACACCTAGAAATCGAGCTACCCGTAGGTCTATCCCAACACGCGAACCAGAACCAGAGCCAACCATTACAGCAACAGATACCCCAACAGATATTCCAACAAATATTCCAAAAAATATTCCAACTGATATTCCAACAGATACTCCAACAACTATCGAGACAAAACAACCTTTACCATCACCGTCAGAAACCCAAACTCCCGAAACCCCAAATACAAAAGTTCCAGATGTAATTGTTCCCACAGTAATACCCACACAAAGACCACCAAGACCAACTACAGAATCATCACCAGCAGAGTTTGTAGAAAATTATTACAACGGTATTAATAATAAAAACTTAAAAAAAACTTGGAATAAGTTAACTCCAGAACTACGAAGTAATCGTAAACTTCACCCTAGAGGTTTTGATTCATACACTGGTTGGTGGGATGGGCAAGTTGAGCAAGTCGAAGTAGATCAAATTAATTTAGTAAAGCAAAATGACTACTCAGCCATAGTAGACGCACAGTTAAACTATCTACTTAGAAACGGTAAACAATCTCCAGCACGAGTACGTTTTACCCTGGTATGGGATGCAACTTCCAGCCAATGGTTAATTAATGATGCTCGATAAGTTTTAAGTGCTGAGTGCTGAGTGCTGAGTGATACTCCTTAATTCTACTCAGAACTCAGCACTTTATACTCATTACTAATTTGCGACTTCTGCCATTTCAATAACGCGCCCATCATAATCTTTAACCAAAAAGTTCATGGGCTTGCGGCTGCGAATTTTGAATTTCAAGCCACGTACTTCAACACGCATTAAAATCAACTCAAGTGCATCGTTGTCGAAACAAACGTGACGCTGTTGATTTTTGGCGCCAAGACTAGCACCTGTAATAACATGCAGTTGAGTATTTTTCTTGAGTTGATACCAAAGTCCTTCACTCGCGTTGCTCATACGGCTTCCCGAATAGCTAGGAGTCGCGGACATGTATAAAGGATCAATTCCTGCGGCGCCAATAGTTTGTTCGTAATTATAGTAATAGTGCAAAGGTACCTCAGCGGCTGGTAAATCGAGTAATCCTTCATATAATTGTCGGGCGATTTCTAAATCTGACACCATTACCGTGTATACTTTTGGCGCACTAGTTAAAAACATCCACATGGCGCCTGCGTAAGCTGCCAGTAGCATAACCATAATGCCTTGGGTGGACATTAAACCATCGAGTGCGGGCAAGAACGACGCTAGGGTAAGGGGGGGTAAACTAACTGCTATAAACATGAAAACATCTAGTTATGTATAAGGGAGGCTTGGGAGTATTTTTAAGAATTAGGACTCAAATCTTAAGTCTGTATTTCTAGTGTATCAATTACAAACAGGTCTAAACGGTTGACGCTTTAATCATACCGTTCGCAAAATAAGCAAGCAAATAAATAAACTTTATCGCGCTTATTTTAGTCAGTAGCAACAAATATCAATTAATCCGAGTTGCAAGCCGTGCAAATACCACATTTCCCCGAAGCTAACCACCCGCTTGTGAAATCGCTGTTTCATCATAGCGACCGTGAACTGTTAACCCTATTCCAGCAGCATCCGGAGGCTGGTAAGTTTTTTACGGCGATGTTTTGCCGCTATAGTCCTATAGTTTACACCTTAATCCGCCATTCCGCGCGTTCACCAGTTCAAGCCGATTATTTATTTGCTCTGACATGGAAACATGTGTATCATGAGCTTGCTGGTCTTGACTTAAATGAGCCAATAAATGAAAATCTAACGCTGCAAAATTGGCTAATTAATATGACCGCTTACTGTATCAATGAAATTGAGTTACCCCCTACAGAAGCAATTCACTATTCACTTAAAGCTACTTCGCCGCCATTATGGTGTTATGTAGAACAAGCTTTGGAACAGTTACCTCCAGTGCTGCGCTTGATGGTATTGATGGCACAAACGTTTCATTGGAGTGAAACCCGCATTGCTGCCTATCTTCAAGCAGAAGGTGAGGGTATTGCCCCTCACGAAGTAGCAAATTTTCTTCAGGAAGGTTATCGTATGTTAGAGGACAAATTGCCTACGGATATACGAGCTATATATTTGGGCGAAAATATTCTTCCGGCAGCTTCTCAGTAATTACACTATTATTGGTGTTATTTTTTCAAAATAATTAGTTTGTAAATTCTTTTACTTAAACCCGACTGCGGGAAGCCTTTTATGAGTAAAACACCAGCATCTTTATTTCCGAGCAGGCGAACAATTAAGCTTCGGCATCATATCTACATACTTTTTTTAACAAGTGTCTTTGTACCATTTGCTGCGAACGCGGCTGATATAACCCAACAACTTCACTATCCAAGACAGTTGCGAGTAATGCCTGAGATACGTGACGACGCTGACAGTTTGCTGCGTATAGCCAAACAGCAACTTCAACAACAGGCACCATCTAAGGCTGTTGACTCATTACTAAAAGCGTTAGAGCTTTACCACTTCAAGAATGATTTGAAAGCAGAGGGTTTAGCTTTTGATTTACTTAGTCAAGCATATATTCAGCTAGGACGTTTTAAAGAAGCAGAAGATGCAGCACGGCGCCGTCTTGCAGTTGCGCGAGATACTAAAGACCTTCGGGGTCAAGTTTTTGGTTTAAATAATATTGGTAGTTTGTTGTTACAACAAGGAGAAACGGCGCCAGCTTTAGAAGCATTTACAGAAGCCGTTAGTATTGCGAATAGCATTAATGAAATTGAAGCACAGGGTTTATCGTTGAGTAATCTTGGTTTAGCAACCGCGCGACTTGGTGATTACAACAAAGCTATAAAACTTTACGAAAATGCTTTAACATATCGTCGTCAAACTCGTGACCCAATTGCTGAAGCAAACACATACAATAACTTGGGTGAAGCATACCTTGCGATTGGAGATTACCAAAACACCATTGGCACGTTTGGCTATGCTTTACGGTTGGCGAAAATGACCAGAAACCGCGTAAACGAATATCGCGCTATCGATGGACTAGTTTTAGCGCATACCTCGGTTGGACGTAACGAGCGCGCGTTTGACTTGCTAGCACAGCGTTTAGAACTGGCAAAAGAACAACAGAACTTAGGAGAGCAGCTTAGAACCTTCGAGTCTTATGCTCAGTTTTACGAACAGCAAGGTAAATATCAAACCGCACGTAATTTCTATGAACGGGCAATAGTGTTATCACGCACCCTCGAAGATAATAAAAAAGAGGTTTATTTAGTTGATAGGCTAACGCGAATACTCAAAAAGTAATGAGTGCTGAGTGCTGAGTGCTGAGTGCTGAGTGTTGAATGCTGAATGCTGAGTAATAACTCTTAACTTGTACAGACACGTAAACCGGAGGTTTTCCCGCAGGGATTAATCGTTTCTGTACTCAGCACTCAGCACTTTCTACTTTCTACTAATTTAGGTAGACAGAACCGTTATTTTCAATTCGCAGTGCGGTTCTGTCCATAGCGAAATCAGTCGTTTCCTGCATACTGACTTCCAATACTCCAGACTCAGAACTTCTTGGTGTTACCATCAATAACCCACGGTCGTTACGATAGAAAGTAACTGTTGTAGGAACTTTTAAACCTTGCAGTGCTATTTCTGAACGTCCAGCTAGGGTACGTACTTGTGTATCTCCAACAGCTTGGAATGTAATTGGTGCATTTGTTTTATTAATCAAACGAACAGTTATACGACCAGCGGTAGGAGTTACTGCTGCAACTGCATTCTGATATCGACCACCCAAATTACTTTGTGTATCTTGATTTCTTAAATTTGTATAACCACCCGCAGGTCCATTTACTCGGTTACCTGTACTACTATTGATTTGACTATTAGGAATACCTTGATTTGAAGAAGAATAGGTACTGCTGTCTTGCGACTGCATTGTAGATGATTGGTTATAGCTTTGGTTTTGTTGAGACTGTCTTAAATTAGTGTAGCCACCCGCAGGACCATTTACGCGGTTGCCAGTTGTACTATCAATTTGGCTGTTTGGGATGCCACGGTTTGGATAGTTCAATGGTTGTGAGGATGAAACGGCGCCTTGCGTCATTGATTGATTTGTGCCGTTATAGTTTTGTTGAGTATTATATGAACTATTATTAGGTGATTTATTAGGTGATTCACCACCGACACCTAAGCGTGTTTGTTCAGGAGTAGGCGCCACTGAAGAGTTAGACATGGGCATTCCTTGAGCATTCATCCGGGTTGTATAGGCATTTGGTCTACATCCTTGTGGAACCATTACTTGGTTATTGTGAGGTTCTTCGTAAAAAATGCTTGGGCAAGGATTGACTCTTGAGCTAGCTTGATTGACTGGTGTTTGTTGTGCTTGTGCTACCGATATTGAAGGTAGACCTATTAGCATTCCACCAACGATGGCGCCAAACAATTTTATGGGATTACGTGAATTGTTAGATTTATTACTCACTGTGACTTCTCCTTTTAAGTAAATACAACTACGAAAAATTAAAGATAATTACACACCTAAATCAGAAATGCAAACTGAAAGTTAATAATTGCAGGGTAAATTTTTCTATGAGGGCTAATTAACAGACATTTGAAAAACACATTCAAAATGCATTTAATGCAAAATTAAATACACTAATTAAATCAATCACATTAATAAACTAACAACCCGTGCCAACATATACCTCTAACTGTGGAAGTGAAGCTGACAAGAATTTAAATAAGTCTAGGGGATCATATAATCAGCCCTAAGAAAGATTATAATTATGCTTATTATTGCTGAATTGACTTGGTTTTATTCTCTAACCAAGATTGAAATTGCTTTGTTTCTGCTAATAGAGGGTTAATAACAAACCAGGAGCCATCCGCATCCCGGTACTCGAAGATGAATAGAGTATTTAGTAGGGTTTGATATTCGATATCGTCTTTAATATGTTGCTTTTCTAAAACTTGAAATATCAAATCCCATTCGCGGGAGTCTATTGGATTTGCTCGAAAATCGCGGTATCGTCGAATTACGGCTTCTACTGTATCGCGCTCAAACGGTGGGTCTTGCTCGCGTAAGCATTCAAATACGAGTCCAAGTAAATCTTTAATATGACCTCCACTCATCAAACACAACCGATCAAGGGTTTCTTGGGAGTCAAATAGTTGTTTGATTAACTTTAATCTCTCAACTGGACTTACATCGGGAAATGCTCGTGCTAGTACCATCTGTCGCATCATTGCAAGTCCTGCACAGTTTATTTGTCCATTTCTTTGCCGCACTGGTATTACAGACAATACTCGCGGCGCCACACCTCCCCCTAAACGGTTCTGTAGTAAAGCATTTTCGTTCGATAGAACCAGAGACATTGGTACTGTGTATACAATATGACAATTGATGTGACGTAATTCCTCACTGTGGTCGATAAATATATGTTCTGGCAGCGAACGTCCAGAGGGCAAAGTATGAATATCTACACGGTCAAGATTATCGATCAGGACGACGAGTCCTTTTTTCCCTTTTGCTTTTAACTCGTTGTTTACGTTTGTAAGTTCTTGATTTATTAAGTGGAGAATAATATCGGTACGTGGTTCAAGATAATCACGCAGTTGGTGTCTTCGGTTTTGGTTTTGTTTTGTTTTAGCGGTAGCTTTAGCAGCGCCAAGCGATAACTCTCCTTCTAGTTTTAAGTCAAGAGGTGTTTGTAGGAAAGTGTTAATTTCTCCAAGTAGCTTGTTAAAATACGTAGATTGAAAACGAATGTTAATAGTTTTGAGACTTTCGCCAACTTGTTCGACGATAGCAAGCAGGATATCTATTAAATCAACATCTACCATATCAAGGACATGGCTAGATTCAAAATAAACTACGTGAAAATTTTGCTGCTCCAACTCAGCTTTGAGACGCAATAACTCAGTTGACTTTCCAGAGCCGATATGACCTGTAAATAATTGACATGTCGGCGCCTCTGGAGATATTCGCGTAATCGTTCGCCCCAAAGATTCTACAATTTTGCCGCCTCGCACTGGTGCAAAATCAATGTAATATTTTTTATCTAAAGCGTTCGATAAAACTAAGGGTTTACTTGGATTAAAAGCTTGATAAAATCTGTCAATTTCTCTCTGAGCAATACTTTCACGAGTATCATCCAGATTTAGAAGAATATTAGTCGTGCCACGGTATACACTAAATTCTGTTTTTTGATTAATGTAATACTGAGTCGCTCGCTCGAATGCTTCTTGATTACGAACGGGGTCTATTTTATTAGCTCTAGTGTAAAGCTCTACAGCTTGAGAATAATCCCCAATATCAAAATATAACTCAGCTAAGTCAAACAGTGCATGAAAGTGATTAGGATTTATCGCTAAAACCTGCTCATATAATTTAATCGCTTGATATTTTTCACTTATTCGTACTTTGATAGCTTGTTCGTATATAGAACTAACAAGTGATTCATCAATTTTTTCAAGTTCCCATATCTCACGACGCAGTGGACAACGCTTAATAAACCAGCGTCGAACTAACTCGATAGTGACTTTATAACTACTAGCTTGCAGCATTACTGCATGTAAACTGGTTAAAAAATTCCATTCGAGTAAACGAGTTTCAGCTTTGTGTAATGCTTCGGTAGCTATAACTCCATGTTTTTGCAGTAACGCTAACGGTGTACCTTGAGTTATAGATAATTTAGACTTTTCCTGCTGAAGTTCGGCAACCGTGGAGAAAATGACTCGTTCAGGTATTGGTAGTCCATCTCTAAACCATGTTAATCCGGCTTCGCCAATTTCGATTGCTTGGTCAATAATGTTATATACATCCGCGCGCGTAATATGGGGTTGCTTTTTTTCTCTAGCATAGGTAAACAGCGCAAAACACACCACTTGGGTAAAATAAGGATGTCCTGCTGATAATTCTAAAATAGCGTCGATAGCATCAGAATCGTAAACTAATACATCAAGAGCAGGTTTACTAATTAACCGTTCTGCACTAATTTTATCGAGCATCCCAATTTCTTGAGTTGGCGCCTGTCGAAACAAACTTAGTAAATTCGGCATATCATCTAGGCGCCGTCCCACTACAGGGATAATATAAAGCTGCTGTTGTCGAGCAATCATTGACAACAAGAAAGGGAAAAAATGAGTAATCGCTGAATCTGAGTTAGAGTCACCCAAAACATCAAACTCATCAAGTAACAGTACTAAGTTTTTATTACCTAGCGCTTGATAAACTTGAGGTAAAAATTCCTCAAAAAATATTAAGTTATTTTCTTGAAAAGCCGTTTTTTGAGGTAATTGTACTTGTTGTTTTGAAAAATCAAAGTAATCAAAAATATCTTCGCTTAACTCATACAAAACTTCATACAAGGATTTTCGGCTTTTACCTTCTAAAGATAAAGGCACAAAAACGAAGTCTTCTAAAACAACAAAATTCGGAATCTGAGATAAGACAGAAGACTTGCCAATTCGCCGCTGACCATGCAGTAAAATAACCTGCACTCTTTGATTTAAATTATCCTTAATAAATTGAAATAGTTCTTCCCGTCCAAAAAATAACTCCGGTTCATAAATTGGGCGCCCAATAATGTAAGGATTTTCTTCCCATCGATCTGAGTACTGTGTTGCAGAGAATACCATTAGCAATACCTCCCCACTTCCATTTTAACCGGACTTATAATTATACGGGGGCGCCGAAAAATTGGCGAATAATAGCAAAAACTGTAGTTTTAACAATATCACGATTTTGCCATAGCCAGCGAATAGCTTGTTGTACCTTTCCTGCCTGTTCGCGACTCATCAAATTATGGAAAACTCTCTCGCGCGCTAAAAGCTTTTCTTCGTTACTATTTTGAATCTCTTGAATTACCCACCACTCCATCATCGACGAAGCAAAACTATAAACAATTTTACCCTCACTAACTGCGTGTAAAATAACACCTCGTTCTTCCAAGTCAACAAGTTCTCGGTTGCGTTGACTAAAAACTAAATCAACATCACCCAAACCATAGCGAGTATTTCTATTCAAGCGACCTTGCAAATTACCAAGTGCAATTAACATTAGCAAAATTTGCTCTTCTTCAGTCGAAAACCTCCACGTGTCTCGAAAATACTGTTCGGTAGCGCTCTCAAAGTCTCGTGTAAACACATCAATATTAGGAGTTTGTCCTGCTTCCAGCGTTTCATACAGCAAATAACCAGCATTTTGCAGTAAAGCTGGGTGTCCATCAATAATCTTTAAAACACCTACTCTAAATAAACCTGATATATTAACAAAAAGCTGAGTGCTAACTTCGTCAGTCGTTAATGGTCGTAGCAGTCGAAATAAATAATGGTTGTACCACGGGGAACCACCGGGTGTGATGGTTGGACCAAGTTCATTTAGGCGCCGGAAAGTAGTAACAACTGTTGATAGATATCTACCTTCGTTGCTATGAACAGCCAAGTCACGAAACTCGCTCAAAAACGTTAGCATTTCAACTTCAGTGTACTGCTCATTAGTACGCAGCGCCACATCATAGTCATCGAGTAGCAGCAGCAAAAACTTATTTTGTTGTCCAATTTTTCGGAGAATACGGCGCAAATCACCTTTTTCTACCGTTTCCTCGTCTAATATGCTTTGAATATCACTTTGGAAAGCTTCCGAAGCATCATCGTATAAACGGCTAAGTATTTCACGCCAAAATTTTGAAGGAGTGAAAGGACTAATACCAGCACAGCTAAGGGATACAATAAATACTTTTGAAATATCTCTTCCTCGAAGACGCCAAATTTCAGGCGCCGCTAGGTATTTCAGCAAAGAAGATTTTCCCATACCAGGACTGCCATATATAGCTAAATGCGCGCGTTTGGAAATTTGGTCAAACGCTGTTGTAATTTCTGACGCGCGTCCAAAAAAGTACTCTAAAGGAACAGGGCCACCAACGTAGTAAGGGTTTGGCATTAGATATAAGAGTGTGAAAATTTACTACAAATATTCTAGATGAATGGCGGTTTAGGATGCCTATCGTAGGTTGGGTGGAGCGCAACGGAACCCAACATCATTCATAAAAAAGATATTTGTATATTAAACCACAAAGGCACAAAGGACACAAAGAAAAGAAGAAAGAAAGAGTAACTGCATAATCCCATAAAATCAGACATAAGTTTCATTGTTAAACCACAGTGGCAATATATATGAGACTTATAATTAGAATTCCAGGACTAGCACTTATGCTTATAGGCATTAAAGTATTAGCAGGCAGTGTAATTTTATCTGGACACTTAATTCAAAGCTTACCCGTAATACTTCTTACTATATCTGGAGTATGGGCTTTAACTTACGCGCGACAATATCGTAAATACGGCTGGTTGTTTATTGCTGGTGGCGCCACCGACGCCATTGCAAGCGGCACAATTTTTCTAACTCCCATATCATTAATTTCCTTTGCACTATCATTATTTGCAGTTAGCGCTGGTTACACTATGCTCTCTACAGGAAAAGTCAAATTCCAACTACTGCCATAACCTAAACTGCTTAATGCTAAAACATCAGAATTTAGAAGCACATAAAAATTAACGTTTGCTACTGCACATTACAAATTCAATATGTTATAACAATTGTTATAACTTAATGGTATCATTGGGTATGGCAGGTAAAAATTACCGAGTAACTTATGCGAAAGTTGGCAATCAAGATGGATTTCGCTTACCAAGTGCTTTTTTCAAAGACTTCCCACATTTAGCAAAGGCGTCTGGTTATTTAGAGGTTGTATCAGAAAATACTTTGTTGATTCGTTTAGATACGGAAGATACAGAACCAGATGAAGAAGACAGTTTAATGATGAGTTTATTTCTAGACTTTTTGATGAAGGATGCTATTCAAAATCCATCAAAGCTAGTTCCTTACACTCAAGAAATGAGCGACTACATGGATGATTTATTAGCTGATGTAACGATTGATGAAGATGAAGAGGAATGAGTTCGACTACTTTTAACGGTTGGAAAATATTTTTTTACCCATTGTTTCACGAACAATGGGAAACTTTATCAATTCTTGTACTCGATTTAAAAAGCAAGTTGTCGAAAGAACAATTTATTACACACCCAGATGTAAAGCGGTTAAAAGCATTGGACGTTGGTATAAAGAAAAAAATTCCTCAAGACCCTTTAGCTTCACATTTTGCTTTGCAAAAACCGTTGCAAAAATACAGCCGTTTGAAGAAAATGGGATTGCCGTCACGTTACCGTTTATTTTTTAGAGTATTTGATGAACAAAAAATTATAATAATTCTATGGCTAGGGTTTCCTCGTAAAGAAGGGGATAAAAATGATTGTTATGAAGTTTTTTATAAGAAGGTAAAGAATGGAGATTTTCCTGAAGACTTAGAAAAATTGCTTGCAGAATGTAAAGTTGAGCTTGAAGAAGATGAAGAAGAATAAACATACTGCTAAACATTACCTTTGGGGCAATAACTGCCACGGTTGGCACCTTGTCAAACAACCTGAACTCAGCATTATTCAAGAGGAAATGGCGCCAAACACATCTGAAGTGCGACACTATCATCAACACTCGCGGCAATTTTTCTTTATTTTATGTGGTGAAGCAACAATAGAAGTAAATGGTCGGCGCCAAGTGTTGCGCGCGCATGAAGGTTTAGAAATTCTACCAGGTCAAACACATCAAGTATTTAACGAGTCCCAGCAAAATATTGAATTTATAGTAGTATCTCAACCACCAAGTCATGAAGACAAAATTTTGTGTGATTAAAATGTGTAGAGACGTGATATATCACGTCTTCACAACGTGCATTTTTAAACAATAATCTAGGAAAAACCGTCTTCAGATATAAAGGGCACAAGACGCTCAAATTTTAAACATCTTCCACCCACACAATATTATTTGCATAAGCACTATTAACAATAGCATTATAAAATTTTTGGTCGGCTGTTACCATTTGGCAATTATGCGTAATAGCAAGTGCTAAATACAAAACGTCATAAATGGCTCTATCTGTCTGGATAGCTATATCTAGAGCAAGTGGCATCAAAGGTCTAGATAAATAAACCTCTATAGGAACTGTATCTAAGTCAGCTAATGTTTGTCTTGCATTATCTTGTGTATCTTCACCTCGACGCACTCGTTTCCACAAAACATTTCCTACTTCAGGAAAGAAAAAATCTGGAACTAAAAAAGTGTTGCCATCTATAAGTAAAAGTTGAGCTGCTTCTGAATATACCTCAGCCACAAACCATTTAATAGCAACGCTTGCATCTAAAACATATCGGTTCACCGCTCTCTGTCCTCGCGGATAAGTTCAGTGCTATCACTTAGTTTTTTTCCAGCATACCTAGCCTGTGAGCGAGCAACAGCTTCTCTGGCTCTCGCTATATCACCGCCTGTACGATACTGTACCGCAGTTTCTGCTGCTTGTTTTAAAATATGCTTCAATTCTTCTTGCAAAGACCTACCATTCTGTTTGGCAAGAGCTTCCAACTTGTCTATAACATTAGGTTCTAAATTTTCAACTACTATTTGAGCCATAATTGACTAATGCTTGGTTGAAGAAATAATACCGATTATAGCTTATCTAAGCATTTTGTGCATATAACCTTGGAAGATGTTATGGTTTTGGATGCCTTGTATACATGTTCATCCTTTTTAAAGTAACCTTACATTCTATTAAAAAAGTTTAAATATTATCTAACTCAAATTTTTGTAAATTCTGTAAAGTAAAAACTTCATCTACCTTGACTAAATCACCTAAGCATAAAATTGGTAGACGTTCTTGATAAGCTTTAATTGCTAAAACATACTCATCATCTGCAAGCAAAACATTAATTTTTCGTAGTTTATCAAAAACAATACCAAATAATGTTACTTGTCCACTCATTTTATGATTATGCTTTTCTACATGTGTCACTAATCCCTGAATTTTAATATTATTAGCCTTAGTAATTAATTCTCCTAATATTTCAATTTGTGAGCGATTTTCTACCTATTCTAAAGTCTTTAAAACATCGCTAATGCGCGCAGCGACCGGCAGCCCAATCTGGCTTTAAAGGTAGTAGTATTTCAAATTCGCCAAATTCATCTTTTTTTAATTTCCATACAGACGCGGCATTATCTAAAATTCGAGCAGTTTCTCGCCAACCAGTAGTTTTTAAGTGAGCTTCTAATATATGAGGCTCTACAGTTTTGAGGACACTGCTATCTCGGATAGTAACTTTCACGGGGCAAACCTTTGGAACTAGTGTTTATACTGATATTATCTTTTTTACCACAGAGGCGCAGAGGGCACAGAGGGGGTATTTGCGATTAATATAAAAATTAAAGTGGTTTTAAGATTGTACTTAAAGTTATCCAGCAATTCCTGTTTAGATAATCTTGCATTGCTGCTTCATCATCAAAGGTGTGTGGTAAAAGCCTTCCTTCATAAATAAGTTTTACTTCGCTTTGCTGAAATGCCCAAGGGGATACTGCTATATGGTTACAATTACCTTCTTTTTCTAGCAAGGTTAATTCGAGTGTGGTTTCTCCGTCACTAGTTGGAACTTTCGTTACTTCTTCTTTCTCGGTAAATCCTTGACATAACATTATTGAGAGACTATCCCAGGTTGCTACAAGTTGTTGGTTGCGTTTGATGGTTTCCGGCGCCGCATATGGTGCAAAATATTTATCTTGGTTGAGAATATTGATAAGCTGTTGTTGAAACGCTACCTCTTGATTAAGAAAATCCTGCACAAGAGTAGCTGCCTGTGGAGAGTTTCGCCAGTTATTAAACCTTTCATACAATCCTGTCCCATGTAATGAAACAACTAATGCTGCGTATCTCCCAAACGGAAGTGCAAGCTGTTTTGCACTAGACCATATATCTATATGTACTTGTGTTGGTAACTGTGTAAATTTGTGAGGGTAGCCAGTTTCAGGGTTCAGTGTTGGCTTTTGCTCCCATGTAACCCAACCTATATCATGTATGGCGGCGCCTAAACAAACTTCATCAAATGGAGCGAAGTTACCAAATTGTTCATTACCCCAAGCGCGCGCTAGTTCTCCCGCAATAATAGCATGATGAGGTTGAGTAATACAAATTAAACCCTGTTCGGTAAAACGATGCAGCATGAGAAACACCCAAACGACTTCCCACTTTTAAGATAAATCTAGTAAGGAAGTGAGTTTTATCTCTAAAGGGAGAGGCTGACTAAAAAATCTCTATATTTTCCACACGGAAGTACAAGCTAGCCAACTGGGTATTGAGCCGAGATTCAAGTAAGTGCGATTCGTTCTGGAGAAACCCATTATTTGGGAGGATTCCAGGCTTCAGTAAAGTAACCAAATTTGGTTGAGTCCGCACTTTAATCCTTTACTGATGATAACTTTCGATATCCATGTAAGTGAGGTGAGTATCCTAGAAAACCAAGTCTTAACGCCCTGGTGCGGGGTTGAAAGCACATAAACTACCATTTAATCATGGTAGCCCTCACGGACGAGACTGACTATCAAATCCGTAAAGCGGGGATGAAAGCGGTAATAGGCGGTAATTGCTGAAAGCGCCAACCGCAAGCAAGAGTTTATGGGGAGAGCAAGCGAAATGTCGTTGAGCCATCGTAAAATCTCACCAAGGGATATAAGCTTGTGTTTCGGACACACCTTGGTTCGGAAATAACCGATAGGGTAGGGACTGTTAGGTTCTTGCGACCGGAACAGCGTACCTCCTAGACCCCCGGTGGATAGGCATCCTCTAAAGACTCAAAATAATGGATATCAGGAACGAAGTAACCCAATTTATAGCTCCTATGGAGGTCGATACATAGGTAGGCGGTCAGGCTAAAAGCTTAAGTTGGGCAGGATGGGTTAAGAAGCAAATGCCTAAACCGAAGTAACGGTTAAAGCCTGAAAAGGGATGGAGTAACTTCCAGGATAAGCAGACGTAACCCGCAATGTGCATAGAGCTAGGGGTGTAAGTAGTAATGGAAAAGCTTAAATCAGATTCAATACTGGATACTGAGGGATGGAAGAGTATCAATTGGCGCAAAGTCGAGAGATACGTCTTTAAGTTACAAAAACGCATCTACGCCGCTTCGCGTTGTGGTGATATTAAGCGAGTCAGAAAACTCCAACGAACACTAATGAGGTCTTGGTCGAACAGAGTATTAGCGGTTAGAAGGGTAACGCAAGACAACCAAGGTAAAAAGACAGCAGGTGTGGACGGTATCAAAGTACTGTCCCCAGAAGCGCGTCTGAACCTAGCAAATGGTCTATATATAAATGGTAAATCCAAACCTACGCGGAGAATATGGATTCCGAAGCCAGGAAAAACAGAAAAAAGACCACTTTCGATACCCACCATTTTTGACCGTGCCCTTCAAGCTGTAGTAAAAGCTACGTTAGAGCCAGAGTGGGAAGCTCGATTTGAGCCATCAAATTATGGTTTTCGACCCGGAAGGTCATGCCATGATGCCATTAAACATATCAAAAACTGCATAGTATCAAAAGCGAAATTCGTTCTTGATGCAGATATATCGCAGTGTTTCGACCGCATAAACCATAAAGCATTACTTCTGAAACTAAACGTCAAAGGAAAAATCAAGCAACAAATCAAAGCTTGGTTAAAATCTGGGGCTATAGATTCAGGAAAATTCATAGCTAGTAACGATGGGACTCCTCAAGGAGGCGTGCTTTCGCCGCTATTAGCTAATATTGCATTACATGGTTTAGAAAACCTCATTGACCAAGAATTTCCAGCTAATAAGTCTGGAAAAGTAATAGGGTCAAAAGCTAAATTTGGGCAGCAAATCCAGAAGCCTACTTTCATAAGGTATGCTGATGACTTCGTTGTTCTAAATGAGTCCAAAGCGGTCATTATTAGGTGTGAGGCAATCATAAAAGAATGGCTAAAAGGTATTGGTCTGGAACTGAAACCAGAAAAGACTCGAATAACACATACATTCCATCCGCACTTAAGTGAAGATGGTATAGCAGGATTCGATTTCCTCGGACACCATATTCAACAACATCCGGCTGGAAAATACCGAGATAATAAAAATAGTCGAGGTATAAGTCTTGGTTTCGTTACTCTCATTACCCCTTCAAAGAAGGCAATTGAGGCTCACAAACAAAATATCAAAACCATCTTTACTAAAAACAAATCAAGGTCACAAGCGCAGCTTATTAAAGACCTAAATCCTGTAATTAGAGGATGGGCGAGGTATTACAGAGTTTCAGATGCAGGAACCACAGGGGATTTTGCACGGCTAAACAGAGTACTCTATCTTCGACTTAGAAGATGGGCGAAAAGACAAACCGGAAGCACCAATAAAGGTCATCAGAAATATTGGCACACAATAGGTGATAAAAAGTGGGTTTTTGCCACACGACCAACTAGCGATGCTCTGGAACTAATAACCTATATTGAGTTCCATTCCAGTGTAAACGATTACGTTAAGGTCTTAGCCGATAAAAGCCCGTATGATGGTGACTCTCTCTACTGGAGTCAAAGACTAAGTAAACACCCTGAGATGCCTAGTAGGAAATCTTTACTACTAAAGCAACAAAAGGGGAAATGTGCCTGGTGCGGCTTGCACTTCAAAGAAGGTGATGTATTGGAAGTTGACCATATAGAACCCACTACATGCGGAGGTAAAGACAAGTGGGAAAATCTCCAATTACTGCACCGCCATTGCCATGATGAAAAAACTGCCAGTGATGGCAGTCAGAAGTCCCGTAGTGACAAAAGGGAAACACATTGAGTAGCCGTGTGAAGGGAAATCTTTCATGCACGGTTTCGGATGGGAGGTGAGGTGCAGCAATGCTCCTCATCGACCCTAGCAAACCAGCAAGATGGACTGAAAAATCTTGTCGTGTCCAGGTTTGATAATTTGCTACATTAAAGTCAAAAAAGCCATGTTCGGTAACGATAAATCAAGCCTTTTGAGGGCATCTTGCAGGTTTTTGGTCATATCTCGGCACGATGCCAACTGCATTTTAAATATTCAGCCAGTTAAAGATTTGCTCGACGGTTAGAGATAAGTCAATATTACTGAGGATGGGCAGTAAATCTGTTCCTTCTAGTAGCTCAACACGTTGGTTAGGATGTACAGCCAAAATGCCAGCTTCATCTGGAAGAATTAACCACCCTAGTTCTGTACCATTTTTGCTACAATGTAGTAGGTTACGGAGAACTTTAGTTTGGCTTTGCTCTGGTGAAAGAATTTCTATTGCCCAGTCAGGATGGCTTTCAAAGCGGTTGGCAATTCTTCCAGACTCAGTACGAGGTATGCGTTCCCATCGAAATACAGCAACATCGGGAACTACGGTGGCGCCGCCAAATGTACAGCGTAGTTCAGGTAATGCTAAGGCAACTTTTTGAGGTTCTGCAACTTCGTTAACAGTGGAAACGAGTTTACCTTGAAGTCGGCTGTGTTCTCCTTGTGGCATGGGTTTTTGATTAATTTCTCCATTAATATACTCAGAAGCAGGTTCAGTTTCGGGTAATTGTAGGAATTCTTTTAAGGTGATGGGTTTAACTGCTGTAGTCATGATTGTTTTTGCTCTTGTCTCTTATATTAATTTTACCTTTTATATCAAATGCGTCTGCATGGCAATTATTTGTTCTTTATCTTTCTCTATGTCAAAAGCATTTCTGTAATTTAAGCCATTCAGATACAACTAGAAACGATATTACCGCATCGGATATTAATACGGTGCGGTAATATATAACAAAAGAAGGAAAGATTTTATTTAATTATGTTCGATTCTTTACCGTAGGGAGATGGCGCCCAACATAACCAATAATCACTTTTCCTGGTTTTTCTGCAAAGAAATGAATTCGCCAGTTGCAAAATCTTAATTTAACATGCCGTTCAAACAGACGTTCTTTACCATCAAGACAAAGAAAAGTTCTTTCCTTTCTATATTTATCAAGGGTTGGCTTACTTTCTCCTGACTCCTCAATTGAGTATCCATCAAGATTAAAATAACCATTACTCCAGTTTTCACAACACTTTTGAAGCTGAGATAATGTATTAATAACAGGCTGTAGCTCTAATTGTCCAGTAAGAATATTTTCCAACTGCCTTCTAACAGCATCGCAAAATTCTAAATTTGGAAATAATTCTTCTCTTCGTTGCCAAAGCTCTACTCCATCATCTACCCCTTCACGAATACGCTCCTTTATCTGTTGAATTAAATCAATATGTTCTTGTACATGACTACTACGACTAGCGTGGATAACTTCAACAATTTCGTGAACTAATTCTTCATTTTTATTAAACCATTTATACTCTAGCTCTAAACGACTGCAATCCCAACATTCTTCAGATAGAAAGCTAATAGCAATTGTATTTAGTACATAAGCAATTCCTAACCCAACAGCAAGCTCTCCCTGATAATTAAACTCAGATAAGCTAGCATTATTTTCAATATCTTGAATCTCAGAGTTTGCAATATCGCTTGAAAAAGGTGTTTTTGTAGCAAGAGTTTTAATAAAAACTCTCTCAACTTCATCTGTATCATTCAGCCATCGCCTTATAGGGTATTTTGGTGCGATTATTATTGTATAAAGATTGTCTTTTGTACGAAGGTTAACTTTCACTCCCTGAGCTTTAATAGCTTTTATGGTTTTGATAAATTCGGACATTATTTGCTGTGCTGTTTGCTCGTTTGAAGCAAGATTTCGCAAAGACAGTTCATTCAATATCAGATCAAAATTCACCCTCTATTCCCTCGTCGGTTCTAATAATGCATCCAAGCTGTTTTCCCACTCATCAAAGAAACCATCTGGCCACTTATCAATTCTGCCGTTTCTATCAATACGTGGTGACACTACATTTGTAAAAGTTTGCCCTTTTTTCTCTTGACGCTGGAAATAATGCAATTGAACATCATTAGGTCTCAGCTTGCCACCATGAACGGCCAAACGAATACCATTTAAAACATGGTCACTATGAGTTTCTACAACTACTTGAATACCACTACTAGCTGCAAGAGCGATTAATTCTCCCATTTTTGTTTGTCCTCTAGAGTGAAGATTAGATTCGGGATTTTCAAGGAGAATTAATGTACCTGGTGGAGATGCAAGTAGTGCAACAACAATTGATAAGCTATAGGTAATTCCAAAGCCAACATTAGTTGCACGGTATTTGTTACTAATATCGTTTCCCACTGCAAATGAATATTGAGTACTGATTAAGTCAATATCTGTATTTGAGGTAATATAAATCCTTGTTCCTGGACTTATTTCACCCATCCATGCTTCTACTTGGTCTTTTAATTCAAATGATTTTGCTTTTGGATGACGTAATTGCTTTGACATCTCTTGGTTCTGGCACTCAATAGTTTGATTGTTTGTTTGAATATCTTTTTTTTGAAGCCCGATAGTATTGATATTACAGTTTCCAAACAAACTCAAAAAATGTGCTGTATATTCACCTGCCGTCCCAAGCTGAAAATGTTGACGTACCATGTCATCAGCCATTTCATATACATTTCGTGGGCCAATTCTCTCTGCTTGAAGGTAATGAAAGTTATCTCCAAAAAGGCAAAATTCATCTATTTCTGGGGTAGTAGGCACGTTTTCGCTTCGCAAAACATCGGCTTTTTGGTCATAAGCAAAACGCCACTCCCACATCATTTTTTCTTGTAGTTTAACAACAAGCTCAAAGCTGATAAATTCTTCTTCTGCACCATCAAAAAGTGCATCTTGGGCTGTTCCTATACGAACTAAATTACCATTTAAAGCCAAAAGCCCGCGTTGCAGAACTCGTTGTTGATATGATTGCCTTAGCAATAATAACGATTGTAATACTGATGATTTGCCCATGCCGTTAAACCCAGACAATAACGTTAGCGCGCGAAACTCAAGAGTCTGGTCTTTGAAAGGTTTAAAATTCTTTAATCGAAGTGAGTGTATCATAGTAATACTAATTTAATAATTTTTTCAATATCATTTACTCTACGTAATGCATCTTTTAAATTGCCAGTAATTTTATAAATTGAATCGTCAAATTTATCTTCATCAGTAAAGTCTTTAATTTTTACAATTAGAGAATCTCGTCGATGCTTCAAAAGCTCTATTTCTTCATGACTCAATTTATACAGGCTAACTGACCATGCTTCAAAGAGTGCTTTATTAATTGGATTTTTTATAGTTTTAGCACTATATATCTTACGGAAAGCATTTTTATCAAAGATTTCTGCTGCTGTTTTCATCACATATAAAAATTGATTTTTTATCACATCAATCTCATTATCAGTCATTAAGTTAATTTTTAGCATCGCTTCGTCTAGTATTTTCTTTATGCTTTTAATATTTAACTCTTCAATATTTGGATAAATTATAAAAGCTAAAACTCTTAGTATACACTCACGGTCTAACATTCTATAGCTACTTATCCCATTATCGGTAGCGTTTTTAAATTCTACTGAGTTCGCTAAAGTTTCTAGTATTTTTGTTGCTTTGCCCTGGTTGAGCGCATGACGTATTTCCTGTGCTGATAATGCTGAAGCGCTTGTATTTATTCGCTCAAACAGTGCTTTACTAAACTCTTTGGGTGTACCTTTTTCTACAAGTACTACTGTAAGTTCTGTTTCTTCTAGGCGCCTCTGATAATTACGTGGTAATTCATTATATGTCTTACCATTAAATTGTGTAAATGACTGTAAGCCTGTTAATCTAAGGTTTTTATCTATTACGAATTCTTTAAAAGTATTAAATCTTTGTAGACCATCTATTACCATCCAGCTACTAGCGCTCGTTGCATCAAGATAAAATATAGGAATAGGGATGCGAATAAGTATAGACTCAATCAATCGACTTTTTGCAATTTGATTCCACACTAATTTACGTTGAAATTCTGGTTGAAGCTCAATTTCATTAAGTTCTATTTTTTTTAAGATAGCGCTAATTGTAAATCGCCTAGTGTCAACTCTTATTTGAGCAGGGCTAAAAGGCTCACTTATTTCTTCTTCGTCTAATTCAATACCTTCTATCGCTATATCTTCTGCTAAATCTGTTGTATCAAGCTCCTTAAAACTAGTCACGGTTCTGTCTCCCTCAGTAATGTCATCTTGTAAAACAAAATCTTCTATTTTTACTCGTTTAAATTACTGCGACATAGTAGCGTTTATTTACCCTTAGCATTAAAGTGACACTATTTAAATGATATCAATAAAAAAGCAGCCATAATCAAATAGCTGCCATAATCAAAAAAATGTTACTTATCTTACTTAACTGCTGCAACTCCAGCCATATCTAAGATTGGCGCAATTAAATCTTCGCGCTTGACTGCCATCATATGCACGCCTTGGCAGAGTTGCCGCGCGATTTGAACTTGTTCAGCAGCAATTTTCATCCCCTCTTCTAAGGGGTCTTTGGCTTGCGCTAATCTATCGATAATGTGAGTCGGTATATTTACACCTGGTACTACGCGGTTGATGAATTCGGCGTTTTTGGCTGATTTCAACAGGAATATTCCGGCAAGTATTGGTTTATTACACCCAGCGGCTATGGTATCCATAAATTTTTCCAATCTTTCAAAATCAGTGATTAGCTGACTTTGGAAAAATTGGGCGCCTGCTGCGACTTTCTTCTCAAACCGACTTTGCAACCCTGACCAACTTTTACATTGCGGGTCAATTGCGGCGCCACAGAATAAGTCTAACGCCCCATCGGTCAGGGGTTTATCGTTATAATCTACTCCCAAATTAAGTTTTTGGATAACTTGCAACAAGCGCACCGCTTCGAGGTCGAAAACGGCTTTACAGTCGGGGTGGTCGCCTGCTTTTACTGGGTCGCCTGTTAACGCTAGGATATTTTGAATTCCTAAAGCATGGGCGCCCATCAAATCAGCTTGTAAACCAATACGATTTCTGTCCCGACATGCGAATTGACATATCGGCTCAATACCGTTTTGATGTAAAATAATTGACGCTACTAGCGGAGACATACGTAACACTGCGCGGCTACCATCGGTGATATTGACGGCATGAACCCTCCCCTTAAGGGTCGCCGCCATTTGGAGCATGTGTTGCGGATTACCTCCTTTCGGTGGGCAAACCTCTGCTGTTACTAAAAACTCGCCGTCCCTAGCAGCAGCACGAAATGAACTTACTTTAACTGGTGTAATTGGTGTTAGTGTATCAAGCATAACAATGAGCATTTTCACTCTAAGTACAGCTGTAACACAATTTGACCCCAAGTGGAAAGCTCACAGTGGCAGAGAATACCCCATTGCTGTTTTTACGTCTTTTAAAGTTTGGTTCGCTACTTCTTGGGCTTTGTGGCGCCCTTCACGCAATACTGATTCTAAATAACCCTTATCAGCCATGACTTGAGCGTATTTATCTTGAATTGGTTTTAGGGCATTTATGGTTGTTTCTGTCAGTAACTTCTTAAAATCTCCCCATCCCATATCCGCACATTCTGCCGCTACGTCTTCTTTTGCCTTACCCGACAACAACATATATATTGTCAGCAAATTCTGACATTCGGGGCGCGCGGGGTCGTCGAACACAATACCGCGTATCGGGTCAGTTTTACAGCGTTTAATTTTCTTGGTAATTTCATCAGGTGAGTCAAGCAAGTTAATGCGACTACCTTCCGCAGGGTCTGACTTGGACATTTTCTTAGTGCCGTCAGTGAGACTCATTATACGGGCGCCGTCTTTACGAATCATTGGTTCGGGAGACTTTAATACCTTTTTGCCCTTACCAAATTGATGGTTGAACCTGTCTGTAATATCGCGCGTTAATTCGAGGTGTTGCTTTTGGTCTTCACCCACAGGTACTTTATCAGCGTTGTACAGCAAAATATCCGCTGCCATCAATACAGGATAGTCGAGCAACCCAACACCGACGTTTTCCCCTTGCTTAACAGCTTTCTCCTTGAACTGAATCATATCAGTAAGCCAGTTCATCGGGGTAATACAGTTAAGCAACCAAGTTAGTTCGCTGTGGGCAGAAACATGTGACTGTACAAAAATATTGGAATACTGTAAATCAATACCACACGCCAAGTACAACGCTGCAATAGTATATGTATCGTTTGCCAGCGTTGCCGGGTTGTGAGGTAGAGTAATAGCGTGCAAGTCCACCACGCAAAAATAATTATCGAACTGGTCTTGAATTTCCACCCAATTACGAATGGCGCCAAAATAGTTACCCAGATGCAAGTTACCAGTTGGTTGAACTCCAGAAAGAATACGTTGCCTGCCCATAGCCTTTAGTTTAATGATTTTGTCATTATAAATGTAGGGGCGGGTTATCCTAACTTTTCATAGGCTTAAAAACCTCTCCCCCAACCCCTCTCCTACAAGGAGAGGGGAGCAGATGTACTTGCCGTTTTCTAGTAGTTGGGATTGGGTTTTTCGTGTGCTTGTACACATGACGTGAAAAATTAGGCGAGTTACCCTACTATCGTGTTAATCATTACAATTGAACCAAACCCGCTCACGATTGTAACTCAGTGTTACAAAGCAAATATAATTTTGGCATTTTCTGGCGCCATTACTAACAAAACTGCTCTATTACAGCGGATTTCGTGTACATGGGGTACATGTAGAGACGCGACATGTCGCGTCTTTACAAGGTTTTGGGCATTATTTATGTACCTTACATACCTAAAATTTGCTGCATCTGTCCTACCGACTTATGAGCGCGAAGTTCATAACTACGCCCAATATTCGGGAAGTTGATAAGATTTTTACCTTTTTTCTCAAACTCTTTGATAAAGCTTTCCCCTGCTTCAATATTAAAGGAAAGCAAAGTAATCTATATCTATAATAATTTCAGATAGGTCTTTACTTGCAGTTTGATATATCGTGGAGCGCCTCATGTTTGAACCTCACGTTTATAACGTAGTTTTTATTTTAATTTATTGATAACAACTTCTGTATCTAAAATCTCACTTCGCTCAATTTCTTCCAAACCAACTTTAACTTTATCACGAGTATTCTTTAACCTGCATAGCATACTCTTGCTCTTGTTCTTCCAGTAGTTGAAATGCTTTTTCAATTACTTCGTCAACCGTTGCAAATCTTCCACTTTTAATTTTAGATAAAACAAATTGCTCATGAATCTCACTAAGTGATATACTCATTTGCTAAAGTACTTAATTACTATTGAGCTTCTGACTATTGTAGCACTGGTATGGCCTTGCACAATATTGGTAAGTCGTTTGAAGTCTGGTGTAGATAGCTGGACACCCCTTTATAATCAGCAATAAGTACAGGCGCCGAGTGCGAATGATAACGCTTGATTTTATATGCAGGAGTGTCAATTTATGGCGTGGAAAGAGTTGAGCAAAACGGAGTTAAGAGTATAATTTAAGTTGAAAGCAAACAGTAGAAATAAAGGTTCTTGCGTATTTAGCGTGCGCTCATTAGTTGAAAAATAAGCTTAAAAACCTTGCGGGGCAAGCAGAACAGCCATTATTATCTGTATGAATGGGCGACTGTTACTGAAATTAAGACTATAAGCGCCTGAAAGCCTTGCTTTTAAAGCAAAGTCATCGATTTTAATTACAAACTTAGCACGCTATCTACAAAAGAACCGAAATAAACGCAATGAGCATTATACTTACGCAAGAGCAAGAACAATTCATTCAAGCCAAACTGCAAACAGGTAAATATCGCACTGCTCAAGAAATATTGGAGTTTGCTTTCAGGCTACTTGATGAATATGAGCAAGCAGACTCTGATTGGATAAACTCTGCACGGCAAAAAATAGATGCCGCAGTTGCAGCTAGTGTCCATACTCCACCTGTTGATGGAAAAACTTTTGTAAACCAAATTCTTGAACAGTTTCAACAAGTACGTGAAAGGCAAGAATGACTCGCCTATATCTAATTAACGTTCTTGCTACCCATTTTATGCCGAAGGCAAAGAGCAAAGTTAAGAAGTCTAAAGGGCTAGAGAGTCCTCGCTACACCACCACATACCACTCGAAAACCGCTGAAGTTATTGCCGTTGGAAGGGTTGAGCCTTAGACGATAAGCAGAACGGCAGTTATGTGGAAGGAAGTACCACGAACCACCACGCAACACTCGATAACGCAATTCATCGTTTTCATCTTTTATCCAAGCACTTCTATCTGTCGGAGCGCCTTTATAACTATTATTCCAAACATCTTCACACCATTCCCAAACATTTCCGTGCATATCGTGTAAGCCGAAAGCATTCGCAGTGAAACTGCCAACTGGCAAAGTTTGCCGTTGAAACTGACCTTTAGGCGCAGAAGCGTATGGCTCAAATTCTCCATTGTAATTTGCTAATTCAGTAGTAATCGTCGCACCAAAATGAAAAGGTGTTGTTGTTCCAGCGCGACATGCATATTCCCATTCAGCTTCACTTGGTAAGCGATAAGTACGTTTTGTTTTTTGGCTCAACCGCTTACAAAATTCTACAGCATTATTCCATGACACAGTTTCTACCGGACGGTTAGCACCATTCTCCTTAAAACGTGAAGGATTATTTCCCATAATCGTTTTATATTGTCTTTGGGTAACTTCATACCTGCCCATAAAAAAGCAAGGTACTGTTACTTGACGCTGTGGACTTTCACTATTATTTCTTCCTGCTTTATCTTGTGGCGAACCCATTGTAAAGGTTCCACCTGGTATTTCTACCATCTCTAACAATACACCATTTCCCAAATTTTCAACAAAAAACTTTGCCTGACATTGGCGACGATTAACAATATTTCCCCTAGCATCAACAGTAACGACTTCAAATTCAGAGGTTTGCAGATTATCTACCGAGCTAAAGTAAATACTGCCGTCAGATGTTAAACCAAAATCAACACCTTCACGTTCAAGATGTTGAAGTACGCTGTGGCGAGATATAATTTTTTTCTCTGGTGCGATTTGTTCGGGAATCGGTAAATTTATATCAACAACTTTAACTTCGTTTTTCTGAGTTAGAATTTTGCTTAACTCCGCTTTAGCTGCTCCCAAGTCATTATAGGCGAAGTTTTTCATCGCTCGTGCATAGATTAATAACGGTTGAAAATCAGCTAATGGTTCTGCCAATGTTTCCTTTAAAGAAGCGATACGTATCAATTCGGATGTATCGTTTTGGTTGATAGAAGAAAAGGCTAACGCTAATTCGCGCGCAGCTTCTGTTGGTTGCGTGTATGCTAAAGCTGTCCACTTTTGAGCTTGAGCAAAATCTTTGATATCAGGGTCTTCACTATCTAGCTGCTTTTGTACATAATGAAGTAAAAACTCTGCAAGTTCATTCAAACGAGTTTGACACAATTTTTCATCTGCTTTCAATTGTGATAGTAGTAAACTCCTGATAGCTAAATCTATTTCGTAAAGTTCATATCCCACTTCATCGCAAATGTTGGAAAGCAGCAAGTCAGCTACTGCTATCCAGGGAATATTTAATATTTCTCCGTGAATATCGCATTGAAAGTTTGCCCATAAACGATAAAGTAAATCGGGAGTGAGTGCTAAGGGAAAAGCTGCATGATATGCCAAATATAGGTGTGCAGTTCCAAAGCGTGTTGTAAAAGATTTAATCCGTTGTTGGGCAACTTCTAGTTTCATTTTGCTTATCATAAAACCTCACTGAATACGCCCCCGCAACACCCCAACAGCATCCAGTACACCTTCACGACTGACTTCAAACATCGGAACCAAATTAGCAATTTCACCTGCGGTTGTACCAAACCAACGCTTTTTCGGCATTGGGTTAAGCCAAGCGATATAACGTACTTGTTGTTTGAGCTTGTTAAGAAACTCTTTCGTGGCATCGTAGCGTTCCTCACTCAAACTAGCACGTGCGGCGCCTGCATCGCTGAAAATTAATATCGATGTGCGCTCAAAGCAAATGGTGGCAACTATATCATCAACTAACGCCGCTTCTTGATGATGGGGGTCGTGGTAAAGGTAATCGGTAGGACAATTATGAAAGTAGTAAATACCAGCTTTACCCAAACGTCCTCCCCGTAATGCCGTTTCTGCAAGGCGCTGTGATAAACTGTGGAAAGGCACCATTGAGCCATCTTGGTCTATTAATAACAGCATTTGGGCTACGTTGACTCGACGGGGAACTAATATAGGTTGTAATAATAAACCTTGCCTTCCAATTTGATTGACTGTTGCTTCTAAGTCTAATTCTGTCGTAACTCCCTCACGTACTATACGACGTAAATGGCGCCAAATCTGCTTCAGTTGTCGCTCTGTTACAGGAAGATAATTGCTAGTCAGCATGAAGTGATTAATAGAAATTCCTTCGTGTCCTTTGCTAGTTTGCAGCACAGCTTTAGCTACCTGTACTTCATCATCTATAGTTTGCGCCAATTCCGGAATTGAAGGAGATGCATTTGGTTCTAGTTCTTTAAGCTGCTGTTTTGGAATGCGTTTAACTCCTAACCTGAAAATTGCATAACTAGCACTTAAGACGATGACTGATAACGTTATTCCCACTACCCAGTATAAATTATTGTTGGTAGGCTGTGGTGTCGCAGTTGGTTGTGATGTAGTGGTAGGCTGTGGTGTCGCAGTTGGTTGTGATGTAGTGGTAGGTTGTGGTGTCGCAGTTGGTTGTAATGTGGTGATAGGCTGTGTTACAGTTGTTGGCTGGTTTGATTGTTTGGAAGTGCTTCCTACAGCTAATAGTATTCCTACTTCTAAAAGTGTTATAATAGCGTAGCTAAAAACCTGATAAGTTTTATGCTTTTTAGATGGTTCTTTTGAGGTTGGAGACTGTTGATTAAATGATGTAGTAGTATTTTCTGACTTTTCAGGTTGATTATCAGTACTTAAGTTTTGTTTAGATGCTATTTTATTTTCATGCGAGTCTGTTAACGAAACCTCACTACCAATTAAATATTCAAAGTGATAATCAAATAGGCGCCTTTCCTCAGCAGTTTTTATCCACAAAGTCTGACATAAACGTTTCAATGCTGCTTTATCATTGATGCCAAAACCACTTTGCAAAGAATACAGAACTAGCTGATACTCATCAATACCAAGCGGTAAACCTGCTTCCCGTAGGCGAGAAAATAGTTCTAGTAAAGGTAAATTATAAGCTTCCACGGCTTCTCCTCAAATATCGCACGTGGTCTTCCCAATTTTTCAACAGTACACCAGCATAAGGTAGCTTACCATCGAGTTTTGCTAAAACCTCATCTTGAGGATAGCGACGCAAGACGCGAAACCAATCTATCAACTCGCTAGTACTAACTTTTTTCCCTCCTTCCCCTTTGTCTTTCCGCATTTGATCACGCAGTTGTAAAAATGTTGCCACAGCTTTATCTGTCAAAGCCTGTGGTGTATCGGGAAACATGGCATTTACAATATTTACTAGCCTTGGTATGCTAGGAAACTCCACATAATGAAATAAGCAGCGTCGCAAAAAGGCATCGGGTAAGTCTTTCTCGTCGTTGCTGGTAATAAAGACTATCGGTGGCGCCTTTGCTTGAACATTCAGCCCCGTTTCATCGACTATAAACCTTTGTTCGTCGAGTTCTAAAAGTAAGTCGTTAGGAAAATCTATATCAGCTTTATCGATTTCGTCGATTAATACTACTGTTCGTTCGCTGCTTTGAAACGCGCGTCCTAATGATCCCCATTGTACATAAGTTGCAGTTACAAGCGAAACCATCAGTAGTTCCAATGGAAACCCCTAGCAATACTGGCATTAAAAAAGTATTATTTTTAGCCAGCAACCCAAAAGGTACGGCGCCTATACGTTTAGATGAAGAATTGCGAGATATTCCAGAAGGACTGCGACGCTCCCAAATGCGTGACCATTTTGAACTGGAGCAAAAGTGGGCAGTACGTCCTAGAGACGTTGGGCGAGCAATATTAGATTTTAAACCTAATATTATTCACTTTTCGGGACATGGCACAGGAGAAGAAGGATTAGTTTTTGAGAATGAAATGGGAGAACCTCAATTAGTAAGTGGAGATGCGCTAGCTAGTTTATTTGCACTATTTAAAGACCAGATTGATTGTGTAGTATTGAATGGTTGTTACTCGCAGGTTCAAGCTCTTGTAATTGCCCAACATATTAATTATGTTATTGGTATGAATAAAGCAATCGGTGATAAAGCAGCCATTGAATTTGCAGTTGGGTTTTATGATGCTTTAGGAGCAGGACATTCGATTGAGTTTGCTTACAAATTGGGTTGTAGTGCGATTCTAATGCATGGCATTCAAGAACACCTAACGCCTGTTTTGCTTCCTTTGCGACCGCAGTCTTCATGATATGCTGGTCATCAAGGTACAAAAGCTTTGGTATATTACCTACCATTGATTGTTTTAACGATTACTTTTTTTATAATATAGCATAAACCGCCCTAGCTTAAAGCTAGAGCTAATTAAAAGAAGCCTGCTTTTTGCAGGCTAATAAGCCAGCGTTTTCATATAAAAGTGGTATAAATAAAAGCGCGTGGAAGGGAGATAATATTAAAATTATTTAATCACTTGCTCTCTTGATCTTCATAAGGGTAGGCGCCTTTTGCTACGGAAGTAATTCCTCTTTTTTAATACGAGTTCTTCTAAGAGTATCCAAAAGAATTAATAATTCTCTACTTTTTACCTGTATTTCCAACGCTAAAAATGCAGACCACTAATGTTGCATATTAATAAGTTTTGGAGGGTTGTAAGTGCGACAAAAGCCACCATACTATTGGTGACGTGATTAAAAATCTCTCTGTGTCTTCTGCGTTTTTATAGTACATAAATATTGCTACAGTCATATTTAACATTCTGGAACTATAAGTTCTAAGTTCGGAAAGTAAGTGCGGTAGCGATTAACATCTCTGGTTAAAAGCATCATATTTTTAACTGTTGCATGGGCGCCGATGTAAAAGTCTGGTAAAGGAGACTGCTTTGTTCCGCCTTTTTTACGATACTGAATAAAACATTTTCCTGCTAAAAAAGCTGCTTCCCAAGGTAAATCTAAACGTTGAAAAAAATTGATAGGTAAGACGGCTTCTAGTTCTTCTATTTTATCAAACCCGGTTGACACTTCAGCATAAATAATGGGATTAATATTAAGCTGAGTTAACTGTACATATTCAGCTAGTTTATTTGCTGACCAAGCAAACCAATTTGGGTCTTCTGTGACAATATCGAGAATAACATTGCTGTCAACCAGTATTTCTTTCATTCCTCTCCTCTAGTTAGTGACATAATTTCAGAGGTAGTCATTTTTACTGTCGCTTTACCTCGCATCATTTCCACTAGTTTTTCGCCAGCGGTAAGATTTGAATTAGCTTTTTTTAAGTAGACCACATCTCCAATAAGTTCAAATTCTACTTCTGTATTGGGTAAAAGCCCTAATTTATCTCGTATCTCAACGGGAATAGTTACTTGTCCTTCGGGTGTAATTTTCATATTTTTGAATTTAAGTAAGGAATTTGGTTTCAATAGTACTATATAACTTATTTACTTTAGCAGTAAAACTGCTTGGTATCGAGGAACTTTAACTGCTTGACTACGTAGGTGCTTTGTTCTGGTCTTATTTTGGCAACTTAATATATTCACATTTTGGGCAAAATTCCCTAACATCTGTAGGAGTAAACACGAGTTTCCAGTTATCAATATCGTTAATTTCAATACAATCATCAACATCCGCGATACTATCTTCAACTACAACGGTATCATCATGATGACGCTGTTTTAGTTTCAAACAAAGTTGTTTTTTCGCCTTTGCCTGTGCTTCTTTTTTGCTACTTGCCACATAAAACCCCGACTGATGTACTTCTCCAAAAAAGCTAGGTTCATAGGCGCCGAAGTTGATAAAATACAGTTTTAAATCACTTTCGTTACTTGACGCATCCGCAGGTAATACATTTATTTGATAACCATCTGCATAATTCAATTCAACCCAAGCATCGACATGTAAACCTTTGCGGATGCCAAACCACTTTTTCTCTAGTATCGGGAATGTTGATTGTAAATCGGCGCCGACTACAAATACAACATCATGTACCTCAATATTACAACCCTTGGCATGACCACCTAGGTATACAGCAAATAGCTTGTTTGATGTCATTTTTCTGATTGCCTAATGTATTAAGGTAACTCATGCCCTGCAAGATACAAGTTTTTATAAGAAGTCATCCTCCTCCGATACTTCCTCACTTGTTAAAGGAGCTTGCGAGCTATGACGTACATGAAGCACAAACACAGTATCCTCCCGAATTGTGAACAAAATTCGGTACTTATTTCTTGATTTACCATAAATAAGCTGGCGAATTTCCTCTGCAAGAGCATCATTTTCAGGAGCTAGAGCGCAACGTCGGGGTTTTTCTTGCAAAGTAGCAATCGTATTCATTAGTCCGCGAAACCACTTATCCGCATAGTCTGGGTTACGCTCGTTCAGCCAAGAATAAGCTATGTCAATTTCTGTTCTAGCAGTTTGAGTGACCTTAACTTGAAATGCCATATTTTTTCCGCATTTCTTGCTCAAATTCGCTTAGAGAAATTGTTCTACCTGCCTCAACATCCTCCAAGCCCTGCTTTATTCCTGCAATCGTTTCTAATCTTTCCAAGGAATCAAGCAGCTTTTGGTAAGATTGTGCATCCTGAACTACAAGTTCGGCTTTTCCGTTAACTGTTAATACTACAGGGTTTCCGCTTTGCTTCATTTGCTCTATAAATTCTAGGGTATTGCGCTTAAAGCTTGAAAGTGAATGAATGTCTCGACTAATGTTTAGCATAGAATAAAGGCAGCATTAAATTTGCACTTTATTTAATGCTACCTCAAAAATCCTACTCAGTACAAGTATTCCGCTTAGATTGAAAAACTCAGGTAATATAATTGCTTTTTCATTTTTAGGTCAAGATTTTTCTAGCCAACCAACAACAGCATTTTATGACTGGTTATACATAAATGCGCTTTGGCAAAATAGGGACTTATCAAAAAAAATTATTGGCTTTAAAGGATTTTCTGATATTGTATTTAATCCCAGCAAATCTATTAATTGTCAAGCTCATGCTGCTGCTCTATTTAGCTCTTTACATGAGACTGGAAAATTAGAAAGTGTAATAGAAAATGTAGAATGCTATATGAACTTAATTACTAACAATAAGCTTCTCTCTTCTGATAAAAACCAAGCATCCAAACAGCTTGAATTGCCATTTTAAAATGAAAGTAATAATTGTGTATAGCATTCCGTGCATCAGTTTTAAAATCCGCCCTCTGTAGAGACGCGATTAATCGCGTCTCTACGTAGATATAATTTTTACAATTCCTGAACGGACTGCTATAACCAATTTTATACAAATTATAAATCATGTTTTGAGGGTTTGAGAACTTATTAGCCCCCCCGAACTCGCGGGGGGGTTGGGGGGATCAAAACCAATCACATCACAGACTCATAAGCCTTATTTAATTCTTCTGCTGAATGTTCAAGCGCGCGCTGTTCTTCTTGACTCAATGGTATATGTAACTTGCGCTCGATACCTTTTTTACCTATAATACAGGGAAGACCCAAAACTACTTGCTCACCTATTTTATATTCGGCATTTGCTTTTACTGACACAGTAAATACTTTTTTCTCATCCCGCAGAACAGTATCAACTAGTTGAGCAGCTACAGTTGAGATACCATAACTAGTACCACCTTTTCGTTCACTAATTGTATACGCGCGCTTACGGGTGTTATCAACATATTCAGCTTTAATTTTATCTAAAGATATATCTTGAGGAAGTGGAAACTTTTCTAAAGGGATTGCTCCTATCTGCGCGTTTGACCACACTATTAATGAAGTGTTTCCATGTTCACCGATAACATATATATTAGCATCTTGCTTACTGACATTAAGTAATTTACCTAGCTGATAGCGCACTCGTGCTGTATCTAAAACTGTTCCTGAACCAATAATAAGATTTTCTGGTCGAGTTGAAGTTTTGATAGCAATCCTTGTTAAAATATCAACTGGGTTGCTAATTATAATTAAAATAGCATTCGGTGCCACTCGGTCGAGTTCTTTAATTGTCGAGCTAATTATATCAGCATTATCTTTTAATAATTCTAAACGACTTTGACCGTCTTTTGTTGGCGCTCCAAGTGTAATAACAATAACATCACAATCAGCAAAATCTTCGTATTTATCTGTAGGTAATATATTGCATTCTTCGAGTAAGGGAATCGCATCTTCAATATCCCATGCTTCACCCTCTGCCTTATCTAAAGTACGGTTATATAATACAACCGATACACATACACCCATCATAACTAAAGCACTTGCAACTGCGGCGCCGACACGACCAGCACCAACTACACCAACTTTGGATATTTTGCTATTCATTTTTGCCTTTGCGCGTACTTGATTTTCTTTTAAAGAATAATTGACGTGCAGTGGATTATCTCTGTACCTGTAGTTTGAAGTTTCTCTCGTTATAGGGTAAAAATTATAAGAACAGTAAATTTATTATTCTTGGTTAAATTTAATTCTAACTATGCGCGAGTTATACCCACATCGAGAACCTTTAAACGAAGGTAAATTAAAAGTTTCTGATTTACACACAATTCATTACGAGGAGTCTGGTAATCTCCAAGGTAAACCAGTAGTATTGCTACATGGAGGGCCAGGTGGTGGGTGTCCTCCCTACTATCGTCAGTTCTTCAACCCAGAAAAATGGCGCCTAATAATGTTCGACCAGCGAGGGTGCGGTAAAAGTACACCTCATGCAGAATTACACGAAAATACAACTTGGCAATTAGTCGCTGATATAGAAAAACTACGCGAACACTTAAATATAGATAAATGGGTAGTCTTTGGTGGCAGTTGGGGAAGTACATTGTCACTAGCTTACAGTCAAACGCATCCCGAACGCTGTAAGGGGTTAATATTACGTGGTATTTTCATGCTGCGGAAAAAGGAAATAGACTGGTTTTATCAAGAAGGCGCCAGTTATATTTTCCCCGATGCTTGGGAAGAATATTTAAAACCTATCCCACCTGAAGAAAGACATGATATGCTCACGGCATATTACAAGCGCTTAACGAGCGATGATATGAAAGTAAGACTCGAAGCTGCGCGCGCGTGGTCAATATGGGAAGCGAGTACAAGCAGATTATTTTTAGATAAAGGCTTAATGCAAATCTTCGGTGAAAGTCAATTTGCAGATGCGTTCGCGCGTATCGAATGTCATTACTTTATCAACAAAGGCTTTTTTGAACAAGACGACCAATTACTAAGAAATGTAGACCGCATTCGTAATATCCCTGCTGTAATAGTCCAAGGTAGATATGACGTAGTGTGTCCAATGCTATCAGCATGGGAACTACATAAAGCATGGCAAGAAGCAGAATTAATTGTAGTACCCGATGCTGGACACTCAATGAGCGAACCAGGAATAGCAAGCGCTTTAATAGGCGCCACAGATAAATTTAGCGAACTTTAATCGTAGTATATATATAGTCATAGGGCGCGTTACGGCACGACAAACAAGCAACCTTCAAGCCGTAACGCACCATAAACCAATTAAATAAACAGAGAATTCCTAAAATGAAAGACGCAAACAAAAAGCAAGAAGCTAATCAACTAGATACAGAGACTCAGCACAATTGCATTTTAAACGATACAGACCGAGATTTATTTATATCTCTAATAGAAAATCCACCAGAACCAAATGAAGCTTTGAAATTAGCTATGATCAGATTTAAAAATGAGTACAAAGGTGAGTAAAGAACGAAATTCTACACTGCATTACTAGTAGTTGGTTTATTCTCCTCTGTGCCCTCGGTGCCTCTGTGGTAAAAAATGTATGTCAGGCATAGCCCTACTTACTTATCATAAATACACAAGAGTTATACTAATCGCTAGCTACTAATTTTGGTCTTTGAACTCTTAATAGACCTTAACCCAACCGACTTTAGTACTTTACTGCTGTATTTGCTAACGGTCACTGTAATGATACCGTGCCTGAAGAAAATCAATCCTGTTTTCAGTCACCATGTAAACAGTACGGTCTGCTTCTGTTAGACGACGTGACCAAATATTTGCATCTTGATACTTTAATCTTTCTGGTTTTCCTGTGCCAGTAAAAGGATTGCGCCTTATTTCCTCAACGAAAGATAATAAACGAAGCGCAATTTTTCTATTGGTATTTACCCAGTAAGTTAAGTCCGCTATAAATTGAGAGTCGAATACAAGGTCACGTTCTACATTCTCATCTGTAGAAGATTTAGAATGGGGAGTTTCTTCTTGTTCATTCGACTCTGAGTTAAATTTTTTACTCTTCTTCGACAAGTCCAAACTCCTGACGTAAGTCTTCTATTGTTCTTGGTTTAAAGGTCTGTGCTTTCGCTCGTTCAATAGCGGCAACTAAACGTGATGCATTTTCTGGTGACTGAAATAAATAGGCAGTTTCAATAATGCTGTTTAGTTCTGCGGTTGGGATAACTGCAACGCTTTCGGCGCCTTCCTTCGTTACAACAACAGGTTTACGGGTTGAAAGTGCTTGCTCATAAATTTTATCAAAGTTGTTGCAAGCTTCGATATAGGTAGTTGAGTCAGGCATATATTTGTTTTATATGGATTACATTAATGCTAGCAGCTAGGTTAAAAGCTTACAATGAGGCGTTAATCATATTTTTTAGAAAATAAGTCTAGGAGATACATTGAAAAAATTTGCTAACTTTTCAATTTCATCTTGACTTGGCGCCCGCTTACTACTTAAGATTTCTTCAACATTAGTATCAGTGCCCAAAATTGGTATTAAATCTTTAGGCTGGAGGTTAGATTCTTCTAGTAAAGCTTCTATCATTTCAATTCCTTTTAAAATAGGCATAGGTTCATGCTGTTGCTCATAGTTATAAACCAAAGTACCAAGCACTTTTAGGTATTTTTTCTCATTCTGAGTAATTTTTCTTTTATCTAGAATAAAATCGATAAGTTCTTGAACTGCTACTAACTGTGCTTCGTTGGTAATAGGGTGTGGAGGAATCATTTGCGGTTGGTTTAAGATAATAATTCTCACAAGTTTGAAACTAGTACTTTATATCATTAATTGTGTCAGATTGGCGCCAACTCTATTACCCTCTTTTCTGCGCTCTCTGTGCCTCTGTGGTAAAAATATTTACTATTAACACTTATAAAATAGGCGCCTGTCGTAAGGTGCGTGAAAGCAGTTTAATTTTCGGTTTTGTTGAGGATTGTAATGGCTTTCACGCACCCTACAAAACATATAATGTTGGGTTTCCTGATGTCAACCCAACCTACGTTTTACTCAATCTTTCTTTTCTTCCTTTGTGTTCTTTGTGCCCTTTGTGGTTTCTTATATAAAGGTGTATGTAAAAGGGGCGGGCAAGGATGCCCACCCCACAAGAGTATTATTCAATACATTTATATGTAGAGACGCGATTAATCGCGTCTCTACGTGTTTTTATTCTGCCCAAACGATTAATCTGGGTTCATAAGCGCTTGATAGGTACTCGTGTTTTGGTAGTACGCGCAGTGATAAGCCTTGCAAGCCGGATGTATTGTATACAATTTCGGCGGTGTAAGTACTTAAATCGTTCTCGTCAGTGCCTTTGTTTTCCATTACAACAGGTTCACCGTTGACGATTTCACCGTTGGCATCGATGGCGCCTTGATATAATTCGACTTGTACGTCGTCTTTTTTCAAGGAAGCCAAGTCAACTTTTGCTGTGACGTTAACAGTTTGGTTAACCAAAATATCAGTTCCAGATGATACGTTAATATCTTTGATTTTGATATTGAACCAACTAGTTCTTAAGTTGTCTTTCCAATCTGCAAGTTCTTTGGCTGGGGCATAATTATTTGCAGTTAAATTGTGGTAACGGTCGCTGGCTGAGAAATACGCGCGCTGTGCATATTCTCCTACCATCCGCGCGGTGTTGAAGAATGGACAATTCAAGCGAATTGCATCTTTCATTTTCGCTACCCAACGTCTCGGTAATGCGTCAGCGTCACGGTCGTAGAATAAGGGTACGACTTCTTTCTCTAATAAATCATAAAGCGCATTTGCTTCGATTTGATCTTGATAAGTAGGGTCATCGTACATTTCACCATGTCCTATTGCCCAACCTGTGCGTACATAGTCTGCTTCGTCCCACCAGCCATCAAGAACGCTTAAGTTTGGTAAGCCGTTCATTGCTGCTTTCATACCGCTGGTTCCGGAAGCTTCGCGCGGGCGCCGAGGTGTGTTTAACCAGATATCGCAACCTGATACCATCAACCGAGCTATGTAAATATCATAGTTGGGCACAAAGACGATTTGTTTTTGTAAACCTTCTTCTTCGATAAAGTGGTTAATATCGCGGATAAGTTCTTTACCTGGGATATCTTTAGGGTGTGCTTTTCCAGAAATTACAAATTGTACTTTGCGGTCTTTGTTTGCCAATATAATCTTTCTGATGCGCTCAATATCGCTCATCCATAGTGTCGCGCGTTTGTAGGTGGCAAAACGACGGGCAAAACCAATTGTAAATACTTTCGGATCAAGAACTTCTTGTGCTTGGGCAATTTCTGATGGTGAGGCGCCTCTATCTCGCAGGTGTTTAACCAAACGGTCGCGCACGTACAGTACCATATCTAAGCGACAGCGTTCATGGTTACGCCATAGTTCCTCATCAGGTATTGCGTCCATACGTTCCCACAATGGACTATCAACAGCTACCGATGACCAGTTTGGTCCTAAATAGCGGTCGTATAGTTCTTGTGTTGATTTTGCTACACAACTACGAGCATGTACACCATTCGTAATGGCGCCAATAGGTACTTCATCAACAGGTACACCCTGCCATAGTCCCTTGAACATTTGACGCGATACAACACCGTGTAACTGCGCTACACCGTTTGAGAAGGTCGCCATTTTTAAAGCCAGTACAGCCATACTGAACGGTGACGACAAATCACCCGTATTTTCTCGCCCTAAACCGAGAAATTGCTCTTTGTTCATTCCAAAAATATCTGCGTAATACCCTAGGTAATACAGCATTTTGTCAGGAGAGAATAAATCTATCCCGGCAGGTACTGGCGTATGGGTAGTAAAGATATTTGAGGAAATTACAACTTGTCGCGCGGTTGAATAATTTAAACCTTCTTCTTGAATGTACATGCGAATACGTTCTAAGGCTGAAAACGCCGCATGTCCTTCGTTCATGTGGTACGAAGTTACATTGTAACCCAGAGCTTTGAGCATCCGCACACCACCAATACCAAGCATGATTTCTTGGTGGATACGCATGTCGATATCACCGCCATATAGCTGGTCAGTAATATTGTGGTCGTAAGGATTATTTGGCTCAATATTAGTATCGAGCATGTAGAGCGGTACAGACCCTACCTGAACTCGCCACACGCGCGCGTAAACCTTGCGTCCTGGATAGTCTACTTCAATTCGCAACTCTGACCCGTCCTCTTTGCGTTCGAGGTGCAGTGGCATGTTGTAAAAATCGTTGATGGGATAGCGTTCTTGCTGCCAACCATCAGCGTTGAGATATTGTGCGAAATACCCTTGCTGATAAAGTAGACCAACACCCACTAAAGGTAAACCCAAGTCACTAGCACTCTTTAGATGATCCCCAGCCAAAACCCCTAAACCACCTGAATATACAGGTAAACAGTCAACTAAACCAAATTCAGCCGAAAAATAGGCGTAACATTCCTTTGGTTTACCTGCACGCTGTTTTTGATACCAAGTTCGTTCTTTTAGATAATCTTCTAATTGTTGCGCCGCACGATCCATTTGCGCGAGGAAGCCTTCATCTTCCACTACTTCCGTTAAACGCGCTTGATTAATTGTACCCAACATCAATACTGGGTTGTGGCGACTAGTTTCCCATAAATCTGGGTCTAGGCGCCGAAATAAGTCTTTTGCCTCGACACTCCAATCCCAATGTAGGTTATATGCGAGTTTTCGCAATGGTTCGAGTCGAGATGGTAAAGATGGTGATACGTTAAAAGTCCGAATGGGCTGCATAGAGGGATGCCTACTCTAATATCTATCTAGCTATGGGTATTGTTCACTGTCTTAACCCTATGTTGCTAATTATTTATACTTTCTTTGTGATATTTTAATGACTTTGTAAACTTATATTAACTATTGAAATTTTCGCCTTAAATAAGCCGATTATCGCTTCTAGATTAGATATCGCCTATTTTCCACGTATTTACTACAGAAAAACTTAACGTTTGGCGCCTGTTTGACTGTCTGCATTTCGGAACTTTAATAAACGTAATATTTTACCCCAAGATGTTTTAATGTACGGTGAATCGTTGATCCCCCCTAACCCCCCGCGTGGAAGGCTACGGTGTACACATAAGTCTCTCAAAATTACTTTTCTTCTCTTTCTTTGTGTTCTTTGTGTCTTTGTGGTTCATTAAAAGGAAAAACCACTCTCGTCACGCTCGTACACAAAGGGAAGAAAAAAGGTAGTTATTCAAAGATGTGTGTACACGCCCTGCGCGTGGAAGGGGGGAACAAGAGAAGAAGCATTCTTAGCCCCCCTTACTAAGGGGGTTGGGGGATCAAACATCTTCTTAAACATTTCCTAAATTCCTTGAGAATAATTATTGATGTAAAATATAAATCAACTAACTTCAACCTGCATATATTTACTTGAAATCAACCTATATAAATCTGTATCTCCAATTTGAGGTTGTCGTTATATTTTAACTTTATGGATATAAACGATAGATTTTATACCCGAATCCTATTAATGTCGGCAAATCCTCTCAGTACATCTAGGCTGCGTATAGATGAGGAAATGCGCGAAATTAAAGAGGGTTTAAAGCGTTCTAAGCATCGTGATAGATATTTAATAAACACGGCAGAAGCAGTTAGGTATCGGGATATTCACAGGGCTATCCTCGACTATGAGCCACAAATTATACATTTTTCTGGACATGGTGCGGGTGAGGAAGGGTTGATTTTTGAATCGGAGGCAGGTCAAACTAAATTAATTGATGCTGCAGCTTTAGCTCAACTGTTCCAACTTTTCAGTGAGCAAGTTGAGTGTGTTGTCCTTAATGGTTGCTACTCTCACTATCAAGCTTCAGAAATTGCCCGACATATTAATTATGTGGTGGGGATGAGTAATACAATTCAGGATAGAGCAGCATTGGAGTTTGCTGTAGGTTTTTATGATGCGTTGGGAGCGGGTAAAGGTTATAAATTTGCGTATGATTTAGGTTGCAGTTTGATTAAAATTGCGGGAATACCCCAGGAACTAATACCGCAGTTAGTTACAAAAGATGATATACAGGCGCCATGCGAATCACAATCTGAGGTAGAATTGCCAGATACCGCTGATAACTTTGATACAGATATATATATTAACCGACCGCCAATAGAGACAAAATGCTATGAAACCATTTTACATACAGGCGCCTTGATACGGATTAAGGCGCCAACTAAAATGGGCAAGACTTCACTATTGGAAAATTTGCTCTCTTATGCTAGCGAACAGGGTTATGCAACAGCAAAGTTAGATTTAAAGCTTGCAGATAGTTCGGTACTTGCGAACTTACAAAACTTTTTACAATGGTTCTGTGTGGATGTTTCCGATAGTTTAGATATGGAAGCTAAACTTGATGAGCATTGGCAAGAGATGTATGGATTAAATAAAAACTGTACTCGTTACTTTCAACGCTATTTATTGACCAATATTGAAAATCCGCTTGTACTTGCCATAGATAACTTTGAACTGCTGTTTGAATACCCTGATATTTTCTCTGAATTTAGCAAACTCCTGCGAAGTTGGTATGAAAAAGCCAAACCAGCGGATAAGATAGGCAACATTTGGAAAAAAATACGCTTACTTGTCGTTCATTCCACAGATACTTATCCTGCACTCGATACCAACTATTCTCCCTTCAACGTTGGGTTAGAAGTTGATTTACCAGAATTTACTCAAAGTCAGGTAGAAGCAGTAGCTAGAGGATATCACTTAAACGGGCAAGTCGGAGAACAAGGAATAAATCAACTTATGGAGTTAGTAGGAGGACATCCTTATCTAGTACAACAAGCATTTTCAAACTTAAAAAATAAACTGAAAAATCAACAAACCACTCTCAAACAGCTTTTACAGCTTGCACCAACCGAACAAGGTATTTATGCAAACCATTTACGTCAGTTGCTCTGGAACTTACAGCACAACCCTTCGTTAAAAGATGCATATAAAAAGGTAGTAATGGCTAAATTCCCCGTAGCAGTTGATTCAGAAGTTAGCTTCAAATTACACAGCTTGGGTTTAGTAAAGCTATCCGGTAACGACTGCATCCCCAGTTGCGACTTATATAGACAATATTTTTGCGCGCGTCTTGTAGCATAGGCGTCTCGCCTGTGCAGTAATATATTTTTTTACCACAGAGACGCAGAGGACACAGAGAAAACAAATAATAACCCGCTACTAAATATGAAAGGAGAGGCGGCATTAAATTTTACCTACTCTTTTGCAATATAAATTCCTAACACCTGTACGGGCGGGTTAACCAAATATTCCGTTATTTATAACAATATAGTAAACCCGCCCCTACCAACCACTACTAATACCTGTACGCGCGGGTTAACCAAATATTCCGTTATTTATAACAATATAGTAAACCCGCCCCTACCAACCACTACTAATACCTGTACGCGCGGGTTAACCAAATATTCCGTTATTTATAACAATATAGTAAACCCGCCCCTACCTAATTCCTAATTTTCTCATGCTAGAACAATACATTTTTTCCGGCAGTCTCCCAGAAAATGCCAGCACCTACGTAACGCGCGAAGCAGACAAAGAATTATACGAAGGACTCAAAGCAGGTAAATTCTGTTACGTCCTCAATTCTCGACAGTCAGGCAAATCTAGCTTGCGAGTGCGAACTATGCAACGGTTGCGAGATGAGGATGTTGCTTGTGTGTCAATAGATTTATCTAGCGATAGTGTTCAAGATGCGACACCCCAACAATGGTATGTGGGTTTGATAGATTATATAATTGAAAACTTTGATTTAGATATAGAGTTGGGGGAGTGGTGGAACAAATACCAATTACTTTCCCCGTTATCTCGGTTTCGCAAGTTTATCGAAGAGGTTTTGCTCGTTGAGGTTCGCTCGAATATTATCATTTTTATCGATGAGATAGACAGCGTTCTCAGTTTCAAATTTCCCACCGATGACTTTTTCGCGTTTATTCGCGCGTGTCACAATCAACGAGTCGATAATCCTGAGTATAACCGCCTTGCCTTTTGTTTACTAGGGGTTGCATCACCGAGTAATTTAATCTCAGATAAAAACCGCACCCCATTTAATATTGGTCAAGCAATTATACTTAAAGGGTTTCAACCGCATGAAGTCGAACCGCTAGAAAAAGGGTTGCGTCCTAACTTTGAAGATTCCCGCGCGGTAATTAAAGAGATATTACATTGGACAGGGGGACAACCATTTTTGACGCAAAAGCTGTGTCAGTTCGTGGTTGAAGAATCAAAAACAGCAAATCCCCGTAACCTTGAGCAAATAGTCAAAGCAAGAATAATTGAAAATTGGGAATCACAAGATTTTCCCGAACATTTACGTACTATTCGTGACAGAATACTCCGAAATGAAGAGCGCGCGGGGTATTTATTGGAATTGTACCAGCAAGTGCGCGCGTCTGGGGAAATAACAAATAATGACAGCATTGAGCAAAGCGAGTTAATGCTGTCAGGGTTAGTTGCAAAGCAGGAAAATCAATTACGGGTTTTAAATCCAATTTATTATCAGGTTTTTAATCAAAGCTGGATTGATACAGAACTAAGAAAACTGCGTCCTTATTCCGAAACATTTCGAGCTTGGGTTGCTTCTGGGTGTAAAGATGAATCAAGATTGTTGCGGGGTAAAGCACTTCAAGATGCAGAAATATGGGCAAGTGATAAAAATATTAGCTATCAAGATAGGCAATTTTTAGCCGCGAGTAAAGAGAAGGAAATTCAAGAAGAAATTGAGAAAAAGGAAAATGCAGCGCAAATTGAACGGGAAAGGAAGGATAGGGAAGCTACGGAAGAGAGAAATAAGGTATTAAGTCAGGCAAATAAAAGAGCTAGAAAACGCATTCAAATAGGTAGTTCTATTTTAATTTTCTCTTTATTGCTAACAGGAATTTTAGCGACAAAAGCAGTTGAGACAGGCAAAGAAGTTACAAAAAATTATGATTATCTTAAAACATCAGAAACTTTTGCAGAACTAACAGGAAAACTTCAAGATGAAGGTTTAGATACTGAAGCAAAAGAATTATTTTCACAATCTGCTCAATCTGTAAAGATTAAAGAGCATGACTTAAGACAGCAGCTTTTATATACAGGAATAGCTTATGCAAACCTGAGACTGAGAGAAAATTATATAGACATAAATAAAGATAAAAATTCTGAACAAGCAAAAGAAAAAATTAAAGAAGCTAAAAAGTATCTTGATAAAATACAATCTATACAAGGCAACTCTCCAGAAGCTCTACAAATCAAAATTCTCAAACTAAGAACTCAAGGTATTTTTGATACACAAAATGCTGATGGTAAAAACGAAAAAGCGATTAAGTATTATCAACAAGCTTTTAATATTTTCAATCAGTTGAAAAAGCAAAAAACAAAAAATAAGTCTAATATCAGCCCCCCATTTAACTCAAACATACAAACCAAACTCTTGTCAAAAGAGAATGTTGAAGCGTTTCACAGAGAATATTTAAAATTATTACCAGATAAAAACGATGAAACACGAAGGGAAGTATTTAAATCTTTAAAAGAACACTTTTTTGATGAATTAGGAAACTACCTATCAAATAAAAAATGGAAAGAAGCTGATGGCATAACACGGCGCCTGATACTTTATAGTGCTGGACTAGAAGAGCAAGGGTATTTTGATTGGGAAAGTATTCAAAAATTGTCCTGTCCTGATTTAGAACAAATGAACCAAAAATGGGTGGATGCTTCTAGTCAACGTTTTGGTTTTAGCGTACAAAAACGTATTTACTTAGAAACTGGAAATAAACTGGTTAGAAATGAAGCAGAATTTAATAAGCTTTATAACGAAGAAAACTATATCCTTTTCGGGAAAAGCATAGGATGGTATAATCAGAATCAGGGTGTAGGTGTAGGAGGTTGGTGGAGGGTGGAATATAACCAACTAGTATGGCGGTCGGATATGCGGGGTGCCCCAGTCGGACATCTACCTGCTATCGCCGGAGTACCGGTCGGGGTGGACGGGGGGCGGGTTCTCTTCTCTCGCGCGCGACGATGGAGACGGCGGGTTCTCTTCTCTCGCGTTGCGACTTGTAAACTGTAACATATAAAGGCTTCAGACTTTTATTAAGAAATATATCACAAGCATTTTCCACGCAATAATAAGCATTCCCCGATTTCGATACCTGGCACTGGGGATTTTGCACAGGGAGTTTCTGATTTTGGATTGCGTTTTTCCAGCTATATTACGTGTGCGAAATAAATTTTACCCATGCTGTAGAGACGTTACATGTAACGTCTCTACGAGGGTTTATTTAATTCACCGACAAGGAGAGTTCTGGAGAATTTGACAAAATAAATTGTGGAAAATTATGTATTTTCACTCTCCCAAGTTTCATCAACCATCATTGAAAAATTGTGCAGCAATTTTTTGGTCATAGCAATTAGCCATTACAAACTTTTCTGCGACTTCACGCACTTCTGAATCTGCAATTTCCCAATTATCCCAAGGTAGCTTCATTTGTCCAGGTGATGATTTCTTTTTCCCTTTGCCTTTTACCACCTTCGGTAACATTTTACTACCCCAGTGGTAGCGCTTCTCTGGTTTCGACTTGGGTGTATACTTTTTACAAAACGCGCGGTATTTTGCAGCACATTCTTCTAGACTTTTGCCCAAAGTTAAAAAAACGGGATGCCATTTGGTTAAACCATCATCGCTTAACCTATCATAAGTACCGTAATTACTGAAATCGTAGAAAAAACCTTGTTGCATTCCTGCGGCTTTAGGATTAGCGTGAATATACCGCAATGCATTTAATGCCCGTCGATGCTCGTGCTTATAAAAACCTGAACTGTGGTATCTCTCTTCCCAAAAATGTCCAGTACGGTTCAACATTTGATTAAAGCACATTGCTGTGTACCAGTTGAGCCAGTGCATAATTTTGGGTAAATCTTCGGGTAATGATGGTTCGAGTAAATAATGAACGTGGTTTGACATTATGCATACAGCATAAAGCTTAAAATCAAATTTATCTATCGCCTTTTTAATCGCATAAATAAACACCTCTCGACATTCGTGACGTACTAAATTAAATTCGCGATTATTACAGCGGGTGGTAACGTGGTAGGAGTATCCAGGTCTGAGGTCGCGTGGTTTGCGGGACATTATAAATTCATAGGTTGGGTTACAAAAGAGCAACCCAAGATTTTTTTAAACAGCAGTCCAAGCCTACATGAGTCAAAAGTTTTTGGTTGACATTGTATTTATTCGTAATCGTGAACCTCTCCCCAACCCCTCTCCGCAACGGAGAGGGGCATAATAACTATCAATACTACGTAGGTTTTGAATAAAAATCCCCCCTTATTAAGCTACCTTGTACACACAAGTCTCTTAAAGTTACTTTTCTTCTCTTTCTTTGTGCCCTTTGTGTCTACCCTGCGGGAAATCCTCCGGATTATGTGGTTTATCTCTTTAAGGAACCACGCTCGTCACGAAGGACACAAAGGGGGAATACAAGGGGGGATCGATTTCGAGAAAATCTCTTAACTGAGCAGTATTGCAATAACTATAGTTTTGAGCAAAAAATAAACTTATTACAATGGGAAAATAGTATTTTTAAGCGTCTCCTCGTGACGGGGAGAGGTTTGGAGAGGGGTTCTGGCGCCTTTCCAAGCAGAAACTAGCTTTCTTGACTGACATCTTGCACCACGAGCTTCCAATCGAATATAAGAGCTTGTAATGCTTATTTTTGTGTAGGGTGGGCACTGCCCACCTTACCCTTGTTGAGAAAGTGCAAAATGTGATTTGACTCAAAGGAAAAACCTCAAGTCGTTAAACAAAAATTATTTGAACACGCTAATAATCATTATCATCAATATATACCCTATATCAATTCATATAAAAACAGCTTTTTATAAAATGAAACGTTTTGTATAATGAGAATAAGAGTGATTTTATATACATGCAAATTCTTACATAATTTAATACTTTAGTATTGATGATAATGGTACTTTAGTATTTATAAAATCAGTTTAATAAGTAGCAAAACTGAATGACTCGATTTATACATGACCAGTTTAGTAAAGATTTTATCGAATCTTTACTAACGCCTTATGGTGCAATTAAAGTACCAAGTCGCGTTGCAGCAGAAGTCAAGATGATAGATATTTTATTTACTCCTCGTGTGCTGCAAAACCCTGAGTTAGAACCACTAGGTCTACTTGGAAAGTTTGCAGAGTTTCCCGCTATAATTGAGCCGTTTCGTAATCCGGTGCCAGAAGATGATATTTCCGATTGTATAATCAAGGTATGGGAAGTTCAAAAATCATTACAGCGCCACAAGCTAGCGAAACAAAACTGTTCTTTTACAAACAGCAATACCAAAGCTATGGATTCTTACACCAACGATATCCGATGAGATATTATCCAAATGTAAAGCAGAACCAAATGCCAATTGGGCGCCAGGTGTGTATTTTACGCCAGAAATATTACGAACAGCAATCGTCGCTATACACGATTTACAAAGCGTGCCTGAAACTTTGTGGTTAAGGATGTTAGGTCGAGACACAACGCAGGAAAATGCTATCGATGAATTTATCTCACTACCAGAGAATAACGCTTTCAAACAAGCAACGCTAGAATCATTATATAATTTCAAGCAAAATCTAGAATTCCATAAACCAGAAGATACAGAAGAAACGGAGCTACTTATGAGACTGGCGCCACTTTATCAACTGTCCCCGTGAACTTGCCAAGCAAGAAGGAAGAGCTGAAGGAGAACAGCGTTTAGTTTTACTCCAACTTTCTCGCCGTTTTGGTGAGATTGATGCATCGATAATCGAACGAGTTCGTATATTGTCTACAGAGCAATTAGAAGCATTAGGGCAAGCGCTATTAGATTTTTCTGCTTTAAGTGACTTGGAAGCTTGGTTAAACCAAGAACTTCAATAAAATTAATGCTTTGAAAATTCAAGCATGGAAAAGTCGGGAGTAATGTCTTTCGACTTTTTGTAATAATCATTATGTAGCTTCAAGCAAAATCTAGAATTTAACAAACCAGAAGATAGTGAGGAAACGGAGTTAATTATGAGATTGGCGCCACTTTATCAACTGTCCCCGCGAACTTGCCAAGCAAGAAGGAAGAGTCGAAGGAGGACAACGTTTTGTTCTACGCCTACTTTATCGCCGTTTTGGTGAGATTGATGCATCTATAATTGAAAGTATCCATTTGCTGTCTACAGAGCAATTAGAAGCATTAGCAGAAGCGCTATTAGATTTTTCTGCTTTAAGTGACTTGGAAGCTTGGTTAAACCAAGAACTTCAATAAAATTAATTCTTTGAAAATTCAAGCATGGAAAAGTCGGGAGTAATGTCTTTCGACTTGTTTTCATAATAAAGTTTCTTCATTACTATGGTTAAAAAACTGTAACGATTTCCAACATCATCTGAATAATCAAACAAGCACGAGTTTTTTTGCTTCTTTGCCTATTGTTGGTTCTAGATCAACCCAACGTATTTCTCCACGTCGGTAAGTTAAATTACCATTTGGCATTACTCAATACCATCACCTACAGTTATATCCCACGCAGCAACTTCTTTTCGATAAGCTTCGTTTTGTGAGTCTTGTATATATGCTGCTTTTAACTTTTCCTGTAAACGTTGCTTTTTCAATTCTTTCAATACAGTATTGATAAAAGCACTACGGTTTCCTTGGTTTTCATTATCTAATGCTTGCTTATCAACAAAAGCAAGAACATCGTCATCAAGGGTTATTGTAACTTTTTTAACCATTTGTTTGGATTATCATAACATCATACTATTTTATCATACTGTTGAAAACTGCTTTCAGGCATTTAAAAGCTCTCCTGCTCTCTCCTCTGTGTCTTATGTATATTTTTAGTAAAAATTTATACGTAATTTACAGGCAGGGATGCCTGTGCTACAAACTATATGAGATGTAAGTTGTACTGTCTATATTTTGGTTCAATAGGATAATAAAATACGTATCTTCACTCAGCCGTATCTTAAATCAAGTTAATAGAATTTGAATATCAGTCAATTTCATCCTTTGTAACTCTTTACTATTAATTGTTCCGGAAATTCTTAAATCGCGAATGTTTAAGAAGTAAAGACTATACAAAAATTTGCTATATATCTATGAATTATTTTAATCTTAACTATTTCATTAGCTTTATAGGTTTAACGTTTTTTAGTTTACAAACTCCATCATTTTATCTTGCGAATAATTTTAATATAAACAATTCTACGCAACCATCGCAAAAATCTAAATCTGAGTATATTACTATCAAAGCCGTTGGAGATATTGTTGCTGGAACAAACTTTCCAGATTATCGTCTTCCTAGGAATCCTAACCAGCTTTTTCCTAAACCAGTTCGAGATAAGCTTAAAAATTCAGATATTTTGTTTGGTAACTACGAAAGTACTTTAACAAACCATCCATATACTACCAAAAATACAAGTAGAGGAATGGTGTTTGCTTTCCGTTCTCCACCAGAATATGCAAAGCTGTTTTCACAAGTTGGCTTTGATGTAATGAGTGTTGCCAATAACCATGCTATGGACTTTGGTAAGATAGGGTTTTCCGATACAGTTAATAACTTGAATGCTGCTGGAGTCAAAACAGTTGGCGCCAAAAATCAGATTCTCTATACAGAAGTCAAGAATATTCCTGTTGCTTGGATAGGGTTTTGCTTTTATGAGTACTGCAATACTGTTCAGGATATTCAAAAAGCCAAAGCACTTGTCAAGCAAGCAAGACAAAAAGCCAAGATAGTTATTATATCAATGCACGTTGGAAGAGAAGGTAGCGATGCACTTCACGTTCGTAACCAAACCGAATATTTCTATGGAGAAAACCGAGGCAACTCAGTATTATTTGCCCGTAGTATGGTAGATGCAGGCGCCGATTTAATTTTAGGTCACGGTCCACACGTCCCGCGCGCAATGGAAGTATACAAAGGTAAACTTATCGCGTACTCATTAGGAAACTTCCTGGGATATAAAACATTTTCAACAACTGCTGAAAAAGGTGATTCACTAATTCTCGAAGCCAAATTAAACCAAGACGGTGATTTTGTATCAGGTAAAATTGATTCAATTCAATTGGATAAAACCGGAATTCCTCAAGTTGATAAGTACGGAGAAACTATTGATTTAGTCAGGTCTTTAACACAACGCAATTTCCCCAACAGCAAAATAAGCATTAACCGTAAAGGCGAAATAAATTTTCCTGAAGCTGACGTTGCAAGCAAAGATACTTCAAAATAAGCTCTGGCAACGGATGTAGCGGATGTAACGGATGGTTTATCTGCTATATCCGTTTCAATACTACGTAGGTTTTGAGATTTTCTCGAAATAGATCCCCCTTAATAAGGCTACGGTGTTTACACAAGTTTCTGAAACAAAATTTTCTTCCCTTTCTTCTCTTTCTTTGTGCCCTTTGTGCCCTTCGTGGTTCCTTAAGCAGATAAACCACAAAGACACAAAGGGGGAATACAAGGGGGTTATCAAAGATGTGTGTACACAGTAGCGCGTGGAAGGGGGGAAAAGAGCGGCTTTTAGCCCCCCTTCCACGTGGCAGGGCTGTTTCATTCTAAAAAGAAAAATTGCTATTACCCTTTGTGTTCTTTGTGTTCTTTGTGGTTCATTAAATGAATAAACCACTGCATGTCACAAAGGGCACAAAGAAAGAGACGGTAGTTAAGGGTAATCTCGTAGCAAGTCTCAACTGAATTTAATTTCCTTCCAAGAATGAAACGGCCCTGCCTTCCACGTGGGGGGTTGGGGGGATTCTTATTCTAAACCGAGCAGTATTGATATCCGTTACATCCGTTGTATCCGTTGCCAGGTTCGGGAATCTGGTAGTTAAATAAAGCAGCCACAATCGCTACATTATAAAGATGGATAACTTTTAGGACAGAAAGCGTCTCACACAAATCTATGAGTACAGCAACTATATCGAATAATCCTTTGTTGAAAGGTTCTGGTTTACCTCCTTTTGAAGAAATTACACCTGAACATGTAGTACCTGCGGTAACTGAGTTAATAACCGAACTGGATGCAGAACTTACTAAGTTGGAGAATAACATACAGCCAACTTGGAGTGGTTTGGTTGAACCGCTGGAAAAAATTACCGAACGCTTGTACTGGACTTGGGGCGCCGTCAGTCACTTGATGGGTGTGAAAAATAGTAATGAACTGCGCTCTGCTTATGAAAGTGTTCAACCTCAAGTAGTTCAGTTTTCTAATAAGCTTAGTCAGAGTCAACCTGTTTACAACGCTTTTAAATCTCTACGTAACAGTGATGTATGGGCAACGCTTGAACCTGCCCAAAAGCGTATTGTTGAGTCTGCTATTCGTGATGCAGAATTATCTGGTATTGGTTTGGAAGCTGAAGGCAAGGAACGTTTCAATGCTATTCAAATGGAGTTAGCGGAACTCTCGACGAAGTTTTCTAACCATGTTCTTGATGCTACTAAAGCTTTTAGTTTGAAGTTAACAAGTAAAGATGAAATACAAGGTTTACCACCTAGCTTAGTAAGTCTTGCTGCCCAAGCTGCGCGCGAGAAAGGTGAAGAAAATGCTACACCAGAAGATGGCCCTTGGGTAATTACGCTTGATTTTCCTAGTTATGGGCCTTTCTTACAGCATAGTACTCGTCGTGATTTGCGCGAAAAGTTATATAAAGCTTCTATCACACGCGCGTCTTCAGGTGAGTTAGATAATAATCCACTTATTGAGCGTATTTTAGAATTACGTACTGAATTAGCACAGCTACTTGGTTATAAGAATTATGCCGAGGTTAGCTTAAAGAGCAAAATGGCGCCAAGTGTCGAAGCTGTACAAAAATTACTCGAAGAACTACGGGCAGCTTCTTATGATGCAGCAGTAAAAGAATTAGAAGAACTCAAAGAGTTTGCAGCGTCAAAAGGCGCCACAGAAGCATCAGATTTAAAACACTGGGATATTAGTTTTTGGGCAGAACGCCAGCGCGAAGCTAAGTTTGATTTTACAGCAGAAGAACTGCGTCCTTACTTCCCACTACCTCAAGTTCTTGATGGTTTGTTTGGGTTAGTACAACGGTTGTTTGGTGTAACTGTTACTCCTATTGATGGACAAGCACCCGTTTGGCATCCTGATGTTCGTTACTTCCAAATAGCTGATGATACAGGTTCCCCTATTGCTTACTTCTATCTTGACCCATATAGCCGTCCCGCTGAAAAACGTGGTGGCGCCTGGATGGATACTTGTATAAACCGGGCAAAGTTAACCCAAAATGGTACAAGTAAAACTCGTTTACCTGTAGCGTATTTGGTATGTAACCAAACTCCACCTATTGATGGTAAACCCAGCTTAATGACATTTAACGAAGTTGAAACCTTATTCCACGAGTTTGGACATGGCTTGCACCACATGCTTACCAAAGTAGATTATGTAAGTGCAGCAGGTATTAACAACGTTGAGTGGGATGCAGTCGAACTACCCAGTCAATTTATGGAAAACTGGTGTTACGAGCGTCCAACATTATTCGGCATGGCAAAACATTACGAAACAGGCGAAACATTACCCGAACATTACTACCAAAAGCTACTCGCCGCCAAGAACTACATGAGCGGTACCGCAACACTTCGCCAAGTCCACTTTAGCTTAGTTGACTTAGAACTTCACAACAGCTACCGTCCAGGTGGTGCAGAAAAAGCTTCAGACCTCCGCGCGCGTCTTGCCAAAACAACCACCGTTATTCCACCCTTACCAGAAGACGCTTTCTTATGTGCCTTCGGTCACATCTTCGCAGGTGGATATGCATCAGGTTACTACAGCTACAAATGGGCAGAAGTATTAAGTGCAGACGCTTTTGCAGCATTTGAAGAAGCTGGTTTAGATAACGAAGAAGCAGTAAAAGACACAGGTAGACGCTACCGCGAAACCGTACTAGCACTAGGTGGAAGCAAACACCCAATGGAAGTATTCAAAAACTTCCGAGGACGCGAACCAAGCACCGAACCTTTATTACGTCATAACGGGTTGGCGCCAGTAGCAGCCTAAAAACAAAAACCTCATAGTTATTATCTTGTGGAACGGGCATCCTTGCCCGTCCCAACAAAAACTAAGTTTTAAATACTCAAGTATCTGTTAAGCTGAGACTGACCGAGCAATTTTAGCAAGAAGCCTTAATGCCTCATTTACTGATGCCGAGTCACGAAAAACTTCTGCCACGTCTGGGTCAAGAATTACAACATTACTAGACTTTGTAAAAGCCTCGTAGTACTTTCCTCGAACACCGCCCGAAAAGTCATACTCTGCACGCATTTCATCATTATTGACTTCTTGCTCATTCTCCTGACTCATAACTTTTTCTCTCCTGTCGAGTTGCTGGGCGAGCGCTGATAAGACGAACCTGGTTTTCTCTTTCAGTATGCGATACTACTAGAAGGCGATACATTATCGATAGACCGATTGTTAAAAAACGTAACTCACCGATTGAGTGGTCGGGATCGTCTATGGTAACTGCTAATGGGTCTGCGAATACTGTAACAGCTTCTTCAAAAGACACATCATGTTTTCTTTCATTAGAGAGCGCTTTTTCAGGGTTCCACTGAAACTTCATAGAAAAATTGTACTCTCACAGGTCGTTTAACGTAAAAGCATTGTTTAGGCATTTATCGTCTACTTGATAAAGACCCTTTAAGCAAGTTCAACACCAATCGTATAAAATAGCTATACATATAAAGTTAACAACATAATATCATCCGAACACCTCAACAACCCGAACCTCTAGAAAATAAAGTAGCTTTCATTGGAGCGCGATATGAACGACATACGAGCAGCAGCAGAAGCACTTTTACAGACCGCTCAAATTCATCAGCAAAATTTTGAAACAGTAACCACCGAATTGCAAAATATAAAGCAGCGTCAAATTGAGAGTGACCAGCGTTTTGAAATAATGCTAGCAGAGTTCAGACAACTAAAAATCGAAAGTGACATCCGCTTTAACGGCTTACAAACCGAAATTCGCCGTGCGCTCGACCGTCTCCTCAATCAGCAAAATGGCGAAACTTAAATAAAACATCACACTCTCAAACATCCTCTCTCTGTGTCCTCTGTGCCTCTGTGGTAAAAATAATAAACCACAAAGGTCACAAAGAACACAAAGAAGACAAAAAACGGCGCCATTATCATACTTTAATGTAAATTTTTCTTTCTTTGTAGCTCGTGCAGTGGTCAAGGGCAGATGCATAACCTACAATTCATTATCGAAACTTTTAGTATCGTTAATCATTATTAATATAACTAATATTAAAAGAATCTATAACAAACTTAATATTACCGTCACGTAAAACTTAAGGAATTATTACTTATTTTTTACAAAAGTTAATGTATGAATATTTTTACAATACAGATTGCAACAAATTTTATAAATTTGGTTAATTAAAATTGGTAGATATAGATAAAGACTAATCACCTAGATAACAATTGTTAAACTGATGAGTAGAAAATAATAGAGTATACTCAAAAGTAGTAGATAAACATAATCGAACAATAAATACACAACAGCTTGTAAATAGTACATTTATAAGGCACTATTTGCTCCTGTTACTTAAGTAGTTTATCTGCTTCAACTCAAACAAAATAAACAATAATTCTGCGTAAATAAACATATAAACAAAACATTTATCGATTAGCAGTCAACAATGCTTTGGCTGTAGATTGATAATGTTTATTTACGCAACGCGATTACCACCCAAACTGTGAACCTGAACGAGTAAGATGATAGAAAAAATATTGCTAGCTGTCTCCGGATTGGGGCACGCAGAAGAAATGCTCAAAACTTTCGCTGATTTACCGGCTGCAAAGCGCGCGAAAGTAACTGTTTTACACGTAGTACCTCCCCAAACAGGCGCTTCGCAGATGACCGCAAAATGGGAAGAAGGAGGTAAAATATTAGCGAACGCAATTCAATATCTGAACTTAGACCCCAGTCGTGTTTCTTCGATTTTACGTCAGGGTGAACCGAAAGATGTAGTTTGTCAAGTGGCAGATGAAATCGAAGCGGATTTAATTATTATGGGTTCGCGCGGACTAAAGCGGTTACAGTCGATTTTATCTAACTCGGTTAGTCAATACGTTTTTCAACTATCATCGCGTCCAATGCTACTCGTTAAAGATGACATTTATGTCAAAAAGATTAATCGAGTTATGGTAGCAATGGACGGTTCTGATTCTGCTAAACACTGCTTGAAGTTAGCTTTGTTCTTAATGCAAGATTTAAAAGGCGCCGAGTTGTTTCTTGCCAATGTTAATACTGAATGGTTAGGCAAATCGAACAAACCTGAATTAAATCCAGCAGATAATCCTGTTTTAGCTGCTGCTGCTGCCGAAGCTAAAAAGTATGGTATACCAACTCGTTGCGTTTTGGGTAGTGGTACTACTGGACAAGATGCAATTACTACTACTAGTGGTCGAGCGGGTCAAGAAATTTGTCGTTTAGCAGAACAATACAATATAGACTTGCTATTAATGGGTTCCCCTGACCGTCGTCCTTCAATTGCTAAAAGCTTTGTTGATTTAGACCGCTTGTTAGGCGCCTCGCTTTCGGACTATGTTCGTGTTAACGCCACATGTCCTGTATTACTCGCGCGTACAGAAGCAGCTTAAATGCAACAAAAACCCCACATGAATTAACATGCGGGGTTTTACTATTTTATACACTGATTTTTAAGAATCTTTTCCACCTTCACGGCTTGCAGTGACTGTGTAAAGAAGAATTAAAAAGACCGCAGGAACAAGTACGAACAAAATGCTCGCAATAAACCCCAAATCATTAGTTTGCATATTAGCAAAGCCTCTCTATGTTATCCAGCCAACAACTTTAGGATACCACTAACTACAGTGGTGAGGTAAAAAATTATCTTACTTAGGCTTAGTTACAATGCTAACTGGACCATTAACTAGAGTTTGACAAGCAAGACGGTAGTTTTCTGGCTTTTTTTTCAAAATACGATTTTCTGCGTCTGTACGAGGTGAAAGATTTCCTATACCTTCAGTGATTTCGACAATACATGTACCGCATTGACCATAACCACCGCAATTCATCATCTTTCCCCAAACCTTATATATATCTATCCCGTTTTGCATTGCCAAAAGCCGCATATTGGCGCCGTTTGCTGCTATTACTTCTTTACTCTCCTTGACGAAATTCATGTTACCCATTATCTATTACCTCACGAACTGTTAAATTTAATTTAAAACTACGGTTAGTTTACTTCGTTAAATATTATATACAAATGTTAAGTTATATTAATTAATATTAACTTTATTCAAGAGAGAATTAAAAAATAAGACAGGCGTAACTTGCCTGTCTGAACGTTAATTAATTAAGAAACAACTTACCGAAAACCTACGGCTGCTTGCCAAACAAAGGCTAGAAGTAAGAAGAATACAGGGATAATTGGCAGAACATCTACCAACGGGTCGAAGATTTGGTACGCTTCAGGCAACTTTGCCAACAATAATGTAGGTTCCATGTTAATTAAATCCACCTATCCAACACAGCTTTAATATTTGAGATGTATCTTAACATGCAACTAGTAGCGAGTGCTGAGTGCTGAGTGCTGAGTTTACAAAACTTAAAAATAGTGATGAGTGCTGAGTTCTGAGTGTTTTTAACTCCTAACTTCTAACTCGCGTCTGTGCGTGACGCTACTAGACAACTAGCTTCGTTGTAAGATTTTTATAGCGTCACGCACCCTACCTCCTAACTCTACTCAGCACTCAGCACTTTTGACTCAGCACTTAATGAGAGCCATTTAGCGAAGTCAGTGGCGAAAGTGCCATTTATAATACTTTGGCGGATTTTTTGAGTAAAACGAATTAGTTCGGTAATGTTGTGAATAGATAGTAAGGTATAGGCAAGAATTTCTTGAGAGCGTACCAAATGTGATATGTAAGCACGGCTAAAATTTTGGCAGGTGTAACAAGGACAAGTTTCGTCTAAAGCAGTAAAATCTTCACGAAACTTTGAATTCTTCAAGTTCCAACGTTCTCCTTGCACCATTGCTGTTCCGTGACGTGCCCACCGAGTCGGAATTACACAATCAAATAAATCTATACCTGATGCAATTGCAATTGCCATTTCTTGATATGTACCTACTCCCATCAAGTAACGAGGTTTATGGTAAGGTAACAGCGGCGCCGTTGCTTCGACAATTTGGTGAATTAGTTGAGGTGGTTCTCCAACGCTGACACCACCGATTGCATAACCAGGTAAATCAAATTTTGCTAAACTTGATGCCGCAGCCGCGCGCATATCTAGATATACTCCACCTTGAACGATACCAAACAATGCTTGGTCAGTACGTTGATGGGCTGCAATACATCGTTCTAACCAACGGTACGTTCGCTCGGTTGCTGTCTCGACTTCTATGCGAGTTGCTGGATAAGGTGGACATTCATCAAACGCCATTATTACATCGGCGCCTAAAATATTTTGAATTTCGATAGACTTTTCAGGTGTTAACTTAATGATTTGACCGTCGTGAGGAGAGCGAAATGTTACACCTTCTTCAGTTATTTTTCGCATTTCACTGAGACTGAAAACCTGAAACCCACCAGAATCAGTCAGCATCGGGCCATCCCAACCCATGAATTTATGCAACCCTCCACCACCCGCTACAATCGCTTCACCTGGTTGAAGGTGTAAATGATACGTATTAGATAATACCATTTGCGCTCCAGTATCTTTAAGTTGTGCTGGAGTTATGGTTTTAACATTAGCCAGCGTGCCAACTGGCATAAATTTTGGTGTCTCGACAACACCGTGTGGGGTATGAAAAACACCTGCGCGCGCTTTGGTGTGGTTACATTGTGCAACACACTCGAAAGAAAAATTAGCTGTCAAAATATATTTACCTCTATAAAAGCTATGAAGCACAAAAAACTGACTTCTTTTTCGAGAAGCCATACAGAGGTTATTTTACGAGAATTTTTAAAAATGTATAAAACTTAAGATTTATATGAAGCTCAAAACATATCAGAGCAATCGTCATCAAATTCTGCATCCCAACGCGCGCTCATTACCTGTTCCATCATCGCCTCAATCGCATTTACATTCAAATTGCGCTCACGCCTTTCCTGTAAAGGAGTTGAAAGAGGAATTAAACGTAGGCGCCATCCTTCTTGCACTAAATCAAAATGAGTCTCTTTTTCCGGGGTCTGCTTTAGTTCAAGATAGTCAAAACTGCAAATATTTAGATAAAGCGCTTGATTTGCTACCAAGGTCGAACGAGAAGGATTAGCGAATACCTCCATCACATCGCCTTCACCCTCTTTATGCACTTCACCATCCAAAAGGTAAATGTAGCGAACGCGACCTAAATCAGTTAACAATCGCCGCATATCCAACTTATTGACAACTACGCCTGTGTCTATAATGCACGGAGCTGGTATTTTAGTATCAGGTAGATGGTGAGTCATAGTAGAAAGAAGACTGCGAGAAGATAATTTACAACAACGCTAACTAAAAAAATGTTACAGCTTTGTTGACCCCCTGCACTTTAATTATTATCAATATTAATTTGTTAAATGTAGGGTATTCACCTAATAAATTGTAATTTATTATTAGCCGAAATCGGTAACACAAAACTGTCAGCTACTCAGCATATTTTTACTAAAGTATTTTTTTATACTTCTACTTTGATTTATGGTCATGGCATAAGCATAACAAAATTTTAGCGGCTGAGTTACTTTCACGAGACAATCTTATTAAAAGCTTTAAGAATCATATTGTTATCCATGTATAAACTAAACGCTTGATTGCTCATTACCTAAAATATATTCACAATATAATTAATGTAACTAATATGACAACTATTTGCCAGTGGTGTAAAGACTTATTGTTAAGTTTTATATCAAGTATTATATTTTATACCTCAATTTCGTTGCCATACATAGAAGGATTAGATTTTAGAGAAGTTGCGCGCTTTGCACCAGCAGTAGGGTTTCTTGTGGGTATGCTTCTGTTTATGGCGGATATTAGTTTAAGTTGGTTAGGTGTACCAATACTAACGCGCAGCGTGGTAGTGGTTGCGCTTTGGGTTTTGATTACAGGTGGTTTGCATTTAGATGGTGCAATGGACACTGCTGATGGGTTAGCAGTAACAAATCCACAACGACGTTTAGAAGTAATGGCAGATAGTGTAACAGGCGCCTTTGGGGCAACAACTGCGGTATTAATATTGTTATTAAAAACAGCAGCACTCAGTGACATTGAGCAAAATCGCTGGTTCGTCATCATCGCAGCATGTTGTTGGGGACGTTGGGGGCAAGTGTTGGCGATTTTACGCTACAACTACTTAAAACCTACTGGCAAAGGAGCCTTTCATAAAGAAGCTATACGTGTACCATTAGATTTACTACCGGGATTACTATTACTTTTAGTAATAAGTTGCTTTTATGCCCTAATATACCCTCAAAATCTGATTTTTGTACCGTTTACAGTACTAATAGGTATCACGCTATCTGTGGTGACAGGCGCCTGGTTCAACTATAAATTAGGCGGACACACAGGCGATACTTATGGCGCCGTTGTTGAATGGACGGAAGCACTGTTTTTGTGTGTAATGACAGTGCTGAAATGATAGTGCTGAGTGGAAAGTGCGCTCGTGCTGAGTAGAGTTAGAAGTTAATAGTTAAGAGGTAGGGTGCGTGACGCTACTAGACAACTAGCTTCGTTGTAAGATTTTTATAGCGTCACGCACCTTACGGGTTAGGAGTTAGGAGTTAAGAATATGATTTAACACTCAGCACGAGCGCACTCATTACTCAGCACTCATTACTTAATTGGCTGCAATCGCGTTACCTTTAATTTAAATGCGCCAACTCCAGTTTCTCCGAACGAACGAACGCGAACGATGTAATTTCCTGTTTCACTAATTCGAGTAAATAGCAGCGAATTACTGCTGCCATCTGGGCCATCATCGTTTTCTGCTACAGTGGTGCCGTTTGGACCGAGTAAAGTAATAATGCTGTCAAAACTATCTGAAGATAAATCTACTGCTAAATTTTCACCTTTGTTCAACTTCACCGTATAATCGCGCGCAAAACCACCTTGACCTGTAGGGATGTCTTTGTCTGTTAGCGAATCTGTGACTTCGTAAGTTGATGGTAAACGCAAAGGACTATACACTTTGTTTACCTGAGCAAAACTTGCGGTTGTACTCATTGCCATTACAAGTAAAGTAACAGGAATGGTAACTAGTTGCCTCAACACCGCCACAGTTTTACTAATCATCACAATACTTTTCCCACTAAAGAGCATATATTTTGGTCAATTATAGTTATTCATAACCTGAATCGCCAGGGTATATTTTATTTTAATTTACGTTTCTTGAGGGTGCCCCAGGCGTCGCGGCAACAACTGCAACACCAACTACTTCTATCCCCACATGGTTCAGTGTTACTACTGCCTCTGTGACTGTGGCGCCTGTTGTGTAAATATCATCGATAATCAATAAGCGCTTTGAGCAACCGTATAAATCTTTGCCAACTGCGAAGGCGCCTGCTAAGTTCTTTTTACGTTCGCTTTGAGACAAGCCATGTTGCGCTTGAGTTTCATGAACTCTTTGGAGTCCATTTTCTTTGACGTGAAAGCCTGTAACATCACGAAAGCCTTTGGCAATTAGTGCAGCTTGGTTAAAACCTCGTTTTTTTAATTTTTCAGGGTGAATAGGTATTGGCACAACTAATAATCTTGACTGTACCCCTATTGGTGCGTCTTGGAGCCATTGTTGTCCTAACCATTGACCGTACATACGCGCGATTTCAGGGTGTTGTTCGTACTTCATCACCGCAATACTTCGTTTGAGAATACCTCCATAGGCGCCCCAAGCGAAAATAGGTAAGGGTTGCTTCCACAGAACACAAGCGTTATTTAGCTGACATTTTTGCAATTGTTTCGTACAGTTAATACACAACTGACTCGATGTCGCGCGCTCGCAAAGCGGACAATCAGATTTAAGAAATAAATTAAAAAAGTTTTTAAGGGGCACTCCTAACTCCTGTACGGACGGGTTTACCTATATCTTGATAAATAACTAAAATTTCGGTGAACCCGCCCCGACTGTACGGGCGGGTTAACCTATAACCTAGTAAATCATAGAAAATTCAGGTAAACCCGCCCCTAACTTTTTCACATAGACTCTATCGCATCTTGCCGTCTCAACTCCTGTTGCTGGCTTGTAACCATTGCTTTCATAAAGTTTGACAGCTTCAACAAGAACGCTTGCGGTTTCTATCCAAATTTCCTTAAAACCACGCGCGGCAATAGTTTCTTCTAGCTGTTGTAACAAATATTTCCCTAAACCAAATCCGCGAACTTGCGGTAATAAATACATTTTTCTAATTTCAACTGCATTTTGACCCCGCTCAATAGGATAGTAGGCGCCTGTTCCCACTACCTGGTTTTGATGTTCGACAACCCAAAACTCACCATTACTAGCTAAGTAATATTTCTCAATTTGTAAAACATCTTTATCGGCGCCGTCTGGTTCCCAACCTAAACCATATTCTGCTAGCACCGAACGAATGACTTCAGATGCGGGAATACGATGATGCTCTTCCCACGGTTTAATTAAATAATCTTTATAATAATGATTCATAACGGGAGCAGTAATTATAACTAACTGTGAATTCTAGGTTCTGGATGTAAAGTCGCGAGTAATTCACTTTCAACTACCGCTAACTCATCAAGTCGCTGCATTACAGCTTTGCGGTCAAAGTAAGTATCAGCAAGTACCCAGTACATACCAAAGTGTCGTGCTTCTGAAGCCATTAAACCTTTGTAAAATTTTGCTAATTCTGGTTCAGGGCAGTGTATTGCTAGTAAGCCTAAGCGCTCATGACTACGCGCTTCTATTAAACCTGTGACAAGTAGCGAATCTAAAAATCTATGTGGCTCTTGGGGACGTACTTGTGCTTTTAAACCAGCACCGTAGGGTGGGGGTGGTAGAGGCGCCAATGCAATATTACGACGTTCTAGCCACTGGTTGACTAGCTCGAAGTGTTCGAGTTCTTCTTGGGCAATTTTCGTTAACTCCCTTACCATCTTGGTATTTGAAGGGTAACGAAACATGAAGTTTAACGCTACACCAGCTGCTTTGCGCTCGCAGTGGGAGTGGTCGAGTAAAATCGTGTCGAGGTTTGCTATGGCTTGTTCAACCCAAGCTGAACTTGTTGCTTGCTTAAGAGCATTGATTGTTGGTAATGGAAGCACTGTTATAACCTAAAATGCAACTCTTTTATTTTGGCGCCCACCGTTAACTAGGGCAATGAGTTAAATTTTAACTTTTTTCAGTATATTTACTTATCGATTTTATTCTATTATGGTTCCTTGAAATAAATAGAAACAGATTTATAAAAATGTTCATATAGTTATATCTGATTTTACATTATGATATTTTTTAATGCCTAATTAGTACAAATAAATAGACTCAAAATTTCCTTTTATATATGACGAAGCAATATTTAGTATCTTCTCGCTTTGAAATTCTTGATCGAATAATTATTGAGCATGGAATCACACCCCTGTCATTAAATCCACATAAGAATGTAGCTACGAGTTTTCGAGATATCGGCAACATTGTAGCAGAAAGAACTGATGATACTCAGCTTATACAATGTTTATTTAATACTCTAGAAGCAATCCTGCGCGCGCAATTAAAAAATTTTCCAGAAAATATTTTTTGGGATTTTGATTTCTTGATATATAGTATGCTTCAACAAGCAGTGAGCGCAAAAGAAGGAGGAATAAAATTTTTAGAAGTATTTGCCGATAAAGTTATAGAACTGATGTTTATGTGTGGGTGCAAGCGCGAAATTCGTTTCCCCTACGTACATGATTTTACCTATGGATTTGATTGGGCACGCTGGGTACAAAAAGACCCGGTACGAGCTAATATTCAACCTTTTAGCCTAACTTTTTTAGATTATTTACATAGTAAAGGTAAAGAATTATTACATAGAATTAGTATAGATGACGCACGCTACCACCAGATGGACGCGCGAAGCTACCGCAATACTTTTCGTTTTTCGCGCGACCCCAAAGACGAATATAAATTACTTACGTATCTTGCTTATCATAAACTTATACCAGTAACCGCCTGGAATTGGAATGCTGCGACCGTATGGGACAAACCATTCGACCAACTTCGTGAACAGGTATCGTTGAAATTGTTTGGTCAAAAAGAAGAAATATGAAAATTTCTGAATTAATTAATTGGTTTGAAGCTTGGGCAAATCCCGCTTGGCAAGAGAAATGGGATAATTGTGGTTGGCAGGTTGAACCTGGGGTATTGCACGAGACAGCTACAGTACTGGTTTGTTTAACGCCAACTTTGGCCGTTATGCAAGAAGCTATTGCACTTCGCAATGCAGGAACGAGTATCAATTTAATATTTGCCCACCACCCTTTAATTTTTCATCCTTCTAAGTCACTATGTGCTTCCGACCCTATTGGTGAGATGGTGCGGTTAGCCTTTATTAATAATATCGGTATATATTCGGCGCACACAAATTTTGACCAAGTTGAAGATGGTACTGCCGATGTTCTGAGTCAAATTCTCGAACTCAAAGAAACTACTCCTATAGCGCCTACTCAAAATGGTTTAGGATATGGACGTGTTGGTACTCTAGTACCAAGCGTGACTTTAGAAGAGTTATTAGCAATTATTCAAGCTCGTCTTGAACCTCCTAATCTAATGTATTCGCCTGCTGATCTAAACCAAACCATTGAGCGCGTAGCAGTTTTGGGGGGTTCTGGCGCCAGTTATATAAAGGATGTCGCGCGGTGTGGCGCCGAGGTTTATTTAACTTCTGATTGTAAATTTCATGCTTTTCAAGAAAGCCGCGACTACAAAGTAATCTTGGTTGATGCAGGACATTATGCTACTGAGCGTCCGGCTTGTAGCAAGTTAGTTCAAAAATTTAATCGTAATGGCGTTATCTCGCTGTTAAGTCAAATGGACGAAGACTTTCGCCTGTTTCATCTATAAACACTTTTTTTTGCGTAATGTTACTTAAAAAAAGTAAGATATAATACATATGTTAATTTAAAATATATTAATTTGATACAATGTAATAGACATCTAGCAATATGTATAGCATTATATGCCTTTACGCAATTGTATGTGATTTTAATCACCTGTATTAATGCTATTCAATCACTAGCATAGACTGACTTATATCAATCTAAAATGCGATTAAATATTCCACAGTAGAGGTTATTAACCTACCGTACTGCTGTATCAAACTATGATTCGTGCTTTAATTGAGTCTGCTTTTCAAACAGGATATTTAAGTGTCGCGTCCGAAGGTCTTATCCATCAGGTATTAGCGGCAAGAAGCTACCAGTCAGAAGACCTAAAAGCTTTGGTCGCATTATGTGATGCTGTGCAAGCAGGTGATGTCAAGCGAGAAGCATCCTCAAACCTTTTATTTGACTTGATTGCACAATATAGATAATCGTATAGATTATCCAAATTTTCTATAATCATCTGTATGTATTCGCCTAATTGCTTATATTTATACCGATTCTCCACGCTTCTTTAACAAAAAAACTACCCGAACTCTAAAAAATGTTGTATTTATGTTGCGAAAAATCATTCAGGACAGCCAGAGAATGAGCTAAGATCAAATACATAGGGGTTTAACTTAAGCATAGTCCCCTGAGTTCCCAACGATGCCAAAAACTACCAGTCGGCAACTCACGCAACCGCGACTAACTCTTGTGTTAGAGTATAATTTATTACGTTATACAAGGGAGGACTCACCAGTAATGGTTAATCTGGTAAGGGAAAATCCTGACTTATACGATTTTTACGAGGTAGACACTCTTACTTACGACCCGGTTTAAAGGTGAAGTGAAGAGACAAGTTTGCTCCCTGAGTAATTGTCTTCAATTTCACTTTAAGCTAAAAACGAGCTACTTTGACTTGGGTTGATTCTGAGCAACTTTTGATGTGTTAGTTTTCCGGACCCTCAAATGGTGCTATCTATAGGGTTAATACCCGAATTTTCAAAAAAATTTAACTTCGTTAACAAAGGCAGAAGCAGTAGATGCTACACCGCAAGATTTATCAATTGTGCTGCGATGGGCGTGAGGTTTGTGTTTTCTTGCGGGACCAGCAACGCTGGATAGAGCGCGCCCGCATTATAGATATCGAGGGAGATTTAGTTACTCTCCGATATGAAACAGATGAAGAAGACGAAGTTTGTTCATGGGAAGAAATGGTTCGGCTTGAGAGTATAGGTGCCGTAACGCAAAAATTGGCTTCTGTACCGCGCGGTAATGTTGAGCCACTTTTGACAGAAGACTGTCCCGAAGCTGAACGTATTCGCAACCATTACACTGACTCGAATCCAGAATAAATATGATTCGCGGTGCCTTTGCCTCTATTTTGTGAGTTATCGTCATAAAAAGTGTGTACAGGCGCCACGATGGATATTTTTCCATCAAAAGTTAAAAGTTGTTCTGTTTATTTTTTGCTCTCAAGAGCGAAAAAGCCTCACAATCGCAGCATTAACCCCTCTTTACACACGTAAAGGGGGGTTATATCATTTTAAATTTAAAATTATCGATTTCCATAGATCCGTGAAATCCGTGAAATCCGTGACATCCGTCTAATCCGTGTTCTCAAATGCAGGACAGTAACCTTCAAGCGTGACTCGAAAGTTAAATAAAGGAGAAATCGGATTCCAGCATCGTCCACCCCGTTGATGTCGGCAGGTTCCGCAGCAGTCAACGTCATGCCAAATAAATTTATCGTTATTTTGATTGAGTAATTCCCGTTGGGATAATCCTCTAAGTACTAACTCTTCACCTTGCCATCGCGCTTCGATTAACCCTGTGTCAGCAAACTGGCGCCAGCGTGGGTCTGCAGCAATTGCATCAGGCAATGTAATCGATACTACCGAACCTAACTCCGTGAGTTCGCCTTCATAATTCGTTTCTGGAGGAGCAGGCTGTAAAAATGTATCACCAATAGGTAGTTCAACTAATACACCCAAAGCTGGTGAATGTACGTGATAACGGTTTTGTAATTCGTCTAAAGAAGTTAAATCAGCAAGATAAGTAGGCGAACCGTGAACAAATATAACGTGCTGTGGTCTAAGATTATGAATTAATTGGGTTGTACCTGGACCATCGCTATGTTGTGCCAGAAGATAAGTTTCTAGCTGCACAAGTCGTGATAATTGACTGTTAAGTTTTATATCAACTTTTTCAGGCACGAGAATTAACCAAGGTCCAGTATCAAGCTGGCAATAGTCGTTAATATCAACTTGAATCGAATCAGTCAGAATAATACAGGAAGATTTGCCGACAATTGAACGTGATTGAGGGTGCAAACGTCGAACGCGCGGACGGACTCGTTCATCCCAAAACAACGGTTGATGTCGGGCGAAATTTTGAACGGATGGAGGTAAATGCGGCAAAAGTTCAAGATAAGCATCACAGCCAACAGCAACAGTATCATCAACCCAAATATCCAAATCACGTCCAGTAAAATGATGATGGCTACGAAGTAGCATGAGCATTTCTTGCCCTAAACCCAACGCAGCAGTCAACATTAAAACAGAGTAACCTTCTGCAATTGCACGATTTACTCGTTCCGCGAGTTGATTTTCTTGATTTCGTCGATGTGAATGACGCGCGGTGCCGTATGAACCTTCAATAATCAAAACATCAAGCTCTAATCCCCGCAATTCTTCTAACCGCAAACCTTCAACTAAACGCGAATTAGATAAGAAAAAATCACCCGTGTATAAAACTTTATATACTTTTTGTGGTGTAGTATAAGTAATTAACGTTGCGACGGCGCCAGGTAAATGCCCTGCTGGAAATAACTCAGCCACTAAACCTTCTTTAAGTTCAATTGGAGTACGTAGCGGCAAAGCTTGACAAAAATGCAAGTTTTCTTTATCTTCACGCTCTAACCAATTGAGAGGAAGTAATTTACTTGTTACCTCGCTAGCGTAAATAGGTAAAAGTGGAAATGTTTCGTGTAACTGCAATAAACCTTTGGCATGGTCAGAATGAGCATGACTTACCAAAGCGAAATCTGCTGGTAATGGTGAACTGCCTTGCCGCGCGGACTTTTTCAACCCTTTGACTAATGGAGAAATATCATCTAAACCACAGTCAAGCAAAATACGATACTGTCCGAGTCGTACAAGCAAACAAACACCTTCACCGTTATGATGAACACCATACGGTAAGCACTCCAATTCACATATCGGTTCCCCAGTACCAACTAGCGAGGATACCGAGATGCGTTCGCTCATCCTAACCCTCCTAAAAAAATTGCAGTTACCTTAAGTCAGTATTCAGAATTCAGTATTCAATAGTCAGTATTCAGTAGGCAACATTCTGTCTTCTGTATTCTGTCTCCTGTATTCTGTATTCTGTATTTAATTTAGTGAGCCGAACCGTTACCGTGATAATTGTCTGAATCGTAAAATCCATTTTTGGTGCCGAAGAACAAACAAGCGAAAGTGAAAACAACTGTCAATGCGACTAAAATTAGCTTTACGGTCATTTGGTTTGTGTCCTTTTTAAATGTAGGTTTTGATTGTTTTAATGTAGCCCTGGTTAATTCAAAAATTACTAATCGATAATTTTTACTAATCTTTACTAATCTTTACTATGGTTATATTAATTAAGCAATAAGTACACTTACAAGTTGCAGTTCAGATTGTAAAACTTTTCTGCTGACCTGTCCATCTACCGATGTAATAAAACTTCTCAGCATAAATCATCCGATTGGAATATCCACGTTTATCCGGCTTATGGTTGATACTAATATTTTAATCTTATCTTTACAATTTCCTCATTTTTCTGAAACGTGAGTACTTGGTTGTGAAGCCAAACTCTACGATTATATTTACATTAATTTACAATTCTTTGTCAGAGTTAATCTTTATTTAATGAGTGACGAAAGCATTCACAAGCGATTTGCCAATCCTCTTGTGTATGTATTACCAAAACCCGAACTTTACTATCTGGCGCCGCAATATCGATATCAATAGGTCGCTCGTGGTTTTTGTTGACATCAAGAGAAAGTCCCAAAAATCCGAAAGCTTCGCAAGCAGCAGAGCGAACATCAGGAGAATTTTCCCCAACTCCAGCAGTAAATACCAACACATCTAAACCTTGCAAGCTGGCGAGCATGGCGCCAATGTAGTATCGAAGGCGATGTATGTAGATATCATATGCAAGTTGCGCGCGTGATTCTCCAGTAGATATAGCGCTAAGTATTTGACGCATATCTCCGGAAATACCGGAAATTCCAAGTAATCCAGATGATTTATTTAGAATATTATCGAGTTTTTCGACAGTGTAGTTTTCTTGGCGTAACAAATGAATCAAAATACCTGGGTCAACGGCGCCAGAACGACTACCCATCATCAAACCATCAAGAGGCGTAAAACCCATTGTAGTATCTATACTGCGTCCATTTTTGATAGCAGCAAGCGAGCAACCGTTACCAAGATGACAGTTAATTATCCGTAGTGAGTTTAAATTTTGACCAAGTATTTGGGCTGCACGCTGGGCGCAGTATTGATGACTGATACCATGAAAGCCATAGCGACGAATACCCTGAGATACCCATTCTAATGGTCCTGGAAAAATAGCGGCAGCATCAGGGATATGACTGTGGAAAGCTGTATCAAAGACTGCAACTTGTTTAACGTCGCCTAAGTGCTGTTGAATTGCTAGAATGCCTTCTAAGTTAGCTGGATTGTGTGCTGGCGCCAAGGTAGCAAGCTGTCGAATTGTATCAATAACTTGCTCTGTAATTACTACACTTTCTTGGTATTGCTTACCACCATGTACAATTCGATGCCCAACTACATCTATTTCTGATAAGTCTACTACCTTGGTAGCGCCAGTATGCATACTGTCTAGTAAATAGCCAATTACTTCAGGACGCGATGCCTTAATCTCTTGCTGTATCTCATATGAAGCAGTTTTAATTTTAAGGGAAGCAACTTCCGGAAGGCGCCAGTCAACTTGTGCTTCCCAAATTGGTTTTGGTGGGTGTTGCGGAATATCAGCCTGTATTTCGTATAAACAACTTTTCTGACTGCTTGAACCTGCGTTTAATACCAGTATTTTCATACACCTATTGGTATAATCGGCTTTTCACAATTAGGCAATTTACTATATGTAAACATTGCCACTTCCACAAGCATAATTGCTAAACTATTTCCAAGAATCTACACAAGTGTATATAATATGAAGCTTCCAAGCAAATTATTAACTTTTTTCTTAATATTTTCTTTAGTTTCTTCCCCAGTATTGGCCGTACAGAATAAATCAATATATACCGTTAGTACATCTGATGTAGAGCCAGGAATGAAGCAAGCCAAGCAGCAAGGAATTTTACAGCGGTTTGGATTTAAACGAAATCGCACGTCCAAGCTTCCGAGTCAAGGATTCTTTAGTAAATTTAATCTTAGACGACAAACACAGCCAAAACAAAAAGTGCAGCAAAAGCAAAAGCGTCAAGGTTTTTTAAGTAGATTTAGATTAAGGTCAAATAGTTCACAAAAGCCAAAAAACCAGAAACGCGGTTTTCTACGACTCGGTATTGGCAAAACCTAACCTCTAATACATTTACATTTACTTACAAACATACTTATAAGCTTAAAGTTTTTTGAACAATTGCATAAAAACTAAAAACCATGCTCTATAGAAATAAATAGAGGTTGCATTTATACATGAAGCTTTATAGATAAGTATTTAAATTTACATAAAAACTTAGATAACGACTTATGTAATTTGTTACCCTCTTGTTAAGTAACTTTTGGCTCTTACTAATTTAAACGCTATAGCAAAGGCAATAAATATGGACTCGAACACAAATACCAATTTTAATCAAGCCAACATGACTAATTCAACAAATCAACAGCACACGGAAGTGGCGCCGACAGCAAAAATAGCTCAAACGGTAGCATCGCTAACAGTATGTGATTATTTAGGAGGGTTAGCAGTCATGCTAATATTCCTAGCAATTACGCGGATAATATCCCAAGCAGGGTTTTGGAAAAAATCCAAGCAAGCAAGAGATGTAGAATTTTTGGAACGCATCTGGAAAATGGACGCTTCCAAAATAAATCATTAATGTAAGTTTAACCGTCGAAGTGCTATTGATGAAATAACACAGTTATTAAGGGTAGCAATGCTAACAAAAAGTAATGCCAGTATTGTGAACTATGGGTATTAATAGATTCTTGTTGGTTAAGCAAAGCTTCAATACGCTGCTCTAATCGTTTACCATGACTGGATGAATCTAAAGCAGCACAAAAGATTTCAGTTCCAATTTCTGATTGTGTTTGCCCGGAAACAACAAGTAAAAGCGACTCAGCTAAAAGTAAATTATCAACTCGACTTATAGCATAAGCATCAGCACGCAGTTCGCGTAAAATCAGGAGTTCTTCCCATAGTACTCCAGTATTTGGCAACCAAGCAGTGCATTCACGCATCCAACCAAGCCAGAAAAACCAAAATGTATCGTGGTAATAATAATGCCCTTGTTCGTGAGCAAGAACGGTTTCTAAGTGAGCAGGAGAAAGACTTTGCAATAAACCTTTACTAATGATAAGTTCAGATTTCCAAAAACCTATTTGTCCAGCAAAAAGTGCTTGTGTGTCTAGTAATCGCACATTTTGCTCGCCAAGTTTAGTTTCAGCACACTTATTGACAGAATGTATAGAATGCAACCCCTGAGATGCTAATTTTACTAATAAAATTAGAAAAATTAGTAAGCTACCAAGTGCGAGAGCGTAGCTTATAGAACCTGTTTGCCAGATACCCATTTTACCTTGGGTACCCATACACAGTAGTGCAACAGCAGTTGTAAAAATTAGCAAGGGTGGGAAAAGGAACAAAAACAGGGTTTGGTGCCAACGTGTGGAGAATTTGCCAGTAGATATGGAAGCATTACGTCGTATAAACCAAGTGGTTAAGAGTGATGCGCTTAGGATAATGAGATGCATTATTACTGTTCCTCTCTTGCTTTACGTGCATCTTGTATTCGTTTTGCGATTGCTTGAATTTGGGTGCTGGCTGCTTCATCAAGACTATCAGCAAAAGCAGCAATTACGTCAGGGTTTCCAATTGCAAGAAATCGCTGTAGCTGTTCGTGCGCTTTAATAACTTCCGCTTGCTGTTTTGTTAGTAACGCACGCCAGTAAAACGCGCGTCCACACTTATCGCATTTTAACCATCCTTTATCGGTTAGACGACGCAGGACAGTTGTTACGGAAGTATATGCCAGTTCCCGGTTTGGGTCAGATAAAATTCGGTCGTGTACATCTTTAACTGTAACGGTACCGAGTTCCCATATAATATTCAATATCTCCGCTTCAAGTGGACCAACTGACAGTTGTTTAGGACGATACTCAGGTAAAGGCGCCATATTATTTTAGATTTTGGATTATAGATTGTCCTATGGGCGGGTTTATAGATATCCTAAAACAGTATTATAAATTCCGTTAACCCGCCCTTACATACTAAGCACGAGCGCACTCAGCACGAGCGCACTACTTTTATAGATACTATTTAAAATTACTATAATATGATTCAAAGTAACCTCAAACCTATACATTGTATATTTCTGCTTTTTCTATGTTACTTGTGTTGGTACTAAAAAGAAGTTACATAATGCACAAGCGGAGATAAGGTAGATACATGAGTAACACCTTAAAAAAAATGTTAAGGTGCTGCGCTTCTAGTTGGTTACATTAACTAGCTTAGAATGTAATTTCGGTCGTAAATATAAAATCAGGTGTATACAGAGCGTGAAGCTATTTGTTTATCACACTCCAGAACAAACTCCCAATTGCGAAGTACCCGAATGTGCTATCGCAGTTGACGTATTGAGAGCGACAAGCACTATAGCTACGGTTCTAGCGGCTGGAGGCGAAGCAGTGCAAGTCTTTAGTGATTTAGATAAATTAATGCTGGAGAGCGAAAATTGGCATCCCGACAAACGGCTACGTGCCGGAGAAAGGGGTGGCGCCAAAGTTCCTGGTTTCGAGTTAGGTAACTCTCCCCTTGACTGTACTTCTGAATTAGTACAGGGAAGGCGTTTATTTATTAGTACCACTAATGGAACTCGAACTTTACAAAGAATACAGGATGCTGGTGCAGTTATCGCGGCGGCACTAATTAACCGTGCAGCAGTGGTAAAGTATGTGGTTGAAAAAGAACCAGAAAATGTTTGGATTGTTGGTTCAGGTTGGGAAGGTAGTTACTCTCTTGAAGATACTGTATGTGCAGGCGCCATTGCCCACAGTGTTTGTCAGCACACCAATTTACCAATTGAAAAACTAGCTGGGAACGATGAAATGATTAGTGCAATTTCGCTGTATTCGCAGTGGCAAGAAAACCTTTTAGGACTATTGCATCATGCTAGTCATGGACAGCGTTTACTGCGTCTAGATTGTCATGAAGATTTAGAATACTGTTCTCAGACAGATATTTTAGATGTTTTACCGATGCAGCAGGAACCAGGAGTGTTAAAAAAGTACGGTTAATTTTTTTATTAATAAAGTAATATCAGATTCCCAACTTCTTTTAAAAGTCGGGAATCTAGTTACTTAAGTTTAACGAAACCGTCTTTTTGAGTAAGTAAGTAAGGGTAAATACCAAAAAAAAATAATAACTTTATTAATTTTTTATTAATTATCGATGTAAACTGTAACGGCTGCTACAGCAATTAACATTTCATCATTTTTATCGTTCAGTACAGGAATCGCTCGACCTTGAACAACCATTCCACCAGTTTCGACATAAAGCGATTTTTGACCAAATGGTAGTACGGCTAAGACTTCTGCTTCTCGAACTTGTTCAGGGTAAGGAACAGCAACTTTTACTTCGACTATCATTTGATTTGGGTCAGTTAAACCAGCAACTTCCCATACTCCAGGCAAAGCATTATTTGCGATTGCGTTCCGTACTGCTCTAGCTGCTGCTACTGTTGGTTCTTGCCCATGCTGGTCAATACCCATACCCATTTCAATAATTAAACGTTTACGAGTCAAAATTTCTCCTTGTGTAATTTCATTAATTTATACATTAATCTAACCCAACATTTATGGTAAAATTGCGATTTTTACTGGTTTTTCTTGAGGCGCCTGTAATAGTTCTTAATTCTTAAACATTAAAACATGCTTCTGTAAGCGCAAAGATGAAAACTAGTATAAAATCTATTTCGCCAAAAAAGTTATTAATTCTTGCAACAATGTTAGGTGGAGGGTTTCTACTTGTATACACGTGTCTCTTCACTAGTATAGTTCGAGCGCGCGTTATTAAAGTGGATAATTTAGTCAAAGAATTTGAAGCGCAGTTCCAAAATGACCCTCTAAAAGCTTTGCAACAACGTTCAACTCAGAAAATTGTAATCCAAGAAGGTTTCAATTATGACAAAGGATTAGACGCAAACTGTTTAACATGGGCTTCTGAACCAGTTGTTAGCGGTTGGACACAAGACTCAAAGGACTCTGATTTTGTTGTTGATTACTACGTACCAGCAAATACAAAAGCAATAATTTGTACCACTCCTCTTTTTGCAGGCGCCTTGACTGCTGACACTGATAAACCTTTTTCATATGAAGTTTATCTAACTGAATACGGTTTGAGAGTTCGGGTCATTATTGGCGTTTCTGAAATTCGAGAGCTTTGCCAAACATTAACTCTTAACAGTAACTGCCTCAACTCACTTCTAAAACAACAGGCAATAGTTTACTATAAACCTTTATAATTATATTACTGTTTTTATTATTATTTGTGTAATTATATACATAACATGATGGTATAATCGGACAATAAAGCCAACTATTAAAGTTAGTCAATGCGAGTTTGCTGTACCCGTCCGCGCGAACAAGGTGAATCATTACACGTAAACTACATAGAAGAATCCCATTTACTTGTTGGTCATACGCAACAACGGTATTGTTCTGTTTGTGGAATGCCTTTGATTGTCAAAAACCGCTATGTAGTATTAGAAGAAAAGGGTCAAGGTGGTTTTGGCAAAACTTTTGTAGCATTAGATTTAGATTCTCCGGGAGAAGCGTTAGGTCAGAAACGGCGCCGTATTTTAAAATTATTGCACCCAAGTCAGTCTTTATCTTCTTCGTCGCTAGAATTAGTTGAGCGTTTTTTTAGAGAAGAAGCGGAAGCGTTAGAAGAACTTAGGCACAATCAAATTCCTCGTCTTTACGCATTTTTTAATTTATCGGTACCAGCATATTCTTCAAGTTATAATTATTCATTAAATAGAGAACAAAAATTATTTTATTTAGTTCAAGAGTATATAGAAGGTTTAGATTTAGACAAAGAATTAAGACAGCGACGAGAACAGGGAAATAATTTCTCACAAGAAGAGATAGTATCGGTTTTACACGAAGTGTTAGGTATACTTAAGTTCATTCATGCGAACCCCAAAAAACCACTGATTCATAGAGATATTAAACCATCTAACATTGTTAGGAGGAATGATGATAAACAGCTTTATCTTATTGATTTTGGTGCCGTAAAACAAGTTATAAAGGTTGTTGAAGAAGGTGCCAGCGAGGGTGACACTGTAATTATATCGCCTGGTTACTCGCCTCCCGAACAAGCGCATGGCAGAACAGTGACATTTGCTTCCGATTTATATTCTTTAGCTGCAACATGTGTGACTTTGCTAACTGGCGAAAGTCCATTGAATTATGGTATTCCATATAATTTAGAGAAATGGAAAACGGGTGTAAAAATTAACCAGAATTTGGTCAAGATTATAAATAAAATGCTGGCACCAGACCCAAAACAGCGGTATCAGTCAGCAAGCGAAGTTATTGTAGCGTTACGAAAAACAGGTTTGCTCGAAACAGAAAAAAAGTTAGTTCCATTAGTCCCATTATGGATTCTTGCTATATTAGGGGTTTTAGGAGTAGCAAGCGCATTGTATGCTATTGTCTTAATCATTAATAATAATAAACCCCAGTCATCACCACTTTCTAGTAACTATTTCACTCGTGGTGAAGAATCTTTACTTACACAAGATATAAATTCTACTAGTGCAACTTGTACTGAAGCATTTGCAAAGAAAGAAGCAGGAATGCGTGAATTTGCCAACGAGAACTTTGCAGCTTCCAAAAAAGACTTTCAAGCAGCTATAGATTTATTCCGACAAGCGACAATAGTAGCGACCCCTACAGCTAGGTGTTATGTAGACCCAGAAACTCAAATTTTTCTTAACAACGCAAAAGCACGTAATAGTAACAACTTGTTGACTGTTGCTGTAGTGACTCCAATTAATGGTAATTCGGTTGAATTTAGCAAACTCTCCGAACAATTATTGCGCGGTGTTGCTCAAGTGCAAAATAAGTTCAATCTTAAAAATGGTATTAACGGACGATTGCTAGAGATAATGATTGTTCGAGACAATAACGATAGAACTATTGCTCAACGTGCTGCAAAACACCTTGCCGAAAATAAAATTCCTGGCGATGAAAATTTTCGTGGTAGTGTTATGGCAGTAATTGGTAATTTAAGTAGTGATGTAATATTAGATGCCGACAAAGAATACGTAAATGGAGAACTCGTAGCGGTATCACCGACTAGTACAGCAATTAGACAAAGGCAAAAAACTTTAGGTTCCAATTACCAATTTGATTTGAGTCGATACGTTTTTCGAGTCGCACCTACTGATGCAGTTGCTGCTAAGGATTTATTTAAATATGTTCAGACAAACTTTGCTGGTAAGAAAGGCGCCGTATTTTATAGTGCTGGAGTACCAGTAAACACATATAGTCAATCATTACAACAAGCATTTGTTAGGAATTTTCTGCCTAATAATGCTAATAATATAATTTCTTGCGATTTATCTAGATATGGTTCTCAAGGATGTGCATCTCAAATACAAGGTGCAAGTTTTTTAATGTTATCGCTAGGAACTGCGGATACTGACAGAGCTTTTTCTGTAATTCAAAGCAGCACTCTACCACTATTAGGGGGAGACGCTTTATACAGTGACGACAAGCTAACGCCTAATTCAAGCAGTAGTATTAATAACAAAGCTAATAATATGGTGCTGGCAATACCTTTCGATATTGAAATGGCGCCGCAATGGTTCAAAAAAGAATCAGAGCAACTTTGGGGAACTCGATTTGTAGGATGGCAAACAGCCAGTGCTTATGATGCTGCTCAAGTCATTATCGATGGTTTGCAAAAACAAGGAGAAAACCCAACTCGTGAAGGTTTGTACAACATATTAAGTTCACCATCTTTTAAATCAACTCCCAGTGCCACAGGAGTAATTGAGTTTGATAATTTAAGCGACCGCAAAATAAAACCAGAACACGAAAACCGATTAGGTGTATTGGTACAAGTTAAAGACAAGTGTAAACCTGAAGATACACCAAAGTACCGTTTTTGCCGCATTTAATTATAGCACAAAGTTAAGATTCCAGACTTCTCACAGTCGGGAATCTGGTTATCGATTATTTTTTTAGTAAGCGTAAACCGCTTAAAGTTACAAGCACAGTAGAACCCTCATGTCCAATTACACCTAAAGGTAAAGTAATACCAGCAGTAAAATTAATAACTAGTAGTACCAAAACAGATGTAAGTGCAAACACAATATTTTGCTTTACAACCCGCGTCGCGCGTTTACCCAGTTCTATTGCTACAACTAATTTCTCTAAAGAGTCTGCCATCAAAATAATATCAGCAGTTTGTAGCGCAACATCACTACCTGCCACACCCATTGCAATACCTACCGAAGCTGTGGCAAGTGCTGGTGCATCGTTTATACCATCACCGACCATTGCGACTGTTTTATATTCTCGTTGTAAACCTTTAATCACGGTTACTTTGTCTTCTGGTAAAAGTTCTGCGTACACTTCTTTTATTCCTAGCTGTTGAGCAATGTGTAAAGCAGTGCGCTCATTGTCACCAGTTAGCATGATAACAGAGGCGCCTAATTTTCTCAACCGCTTCACCATTAATGCTGCTTCACTACGAACTGTATCAGCAACGGCAATAACTCCTAACACTTGGTTGTTCTCTGCTACTAATACTGTTGTTTTACCTTCAGCCTCAAGACTTGTACTCTGTTTTATCAAGTCTTGGTTTATAGGTATGGAAATTTGTGCTTGTATAAAACTTGCTTTCCCTATCAAAATCTGTTTTGAGTCAACTTCACCACTAATTCCAAAACCTGTATGCGCTACTACATTTGTTGCAGGTGCAATATTTAAGTGATTATCAAGAGCATATTTAACAATCGCTTGTCCAATTGGATGTTCTGAATAGCTTTCAACTCCAGCAGCTATTTCCAATAAACTATTTACATTACATCCATCTAAGGATATAATTTTCACAACACATGGTTGTCCAGTGGTAAGAGTACCAGTTTTATCGAAAGCGACTGCGCTTACATTGCCAATCATTTCCAAATCAGCCCCACTTTTAAATAAGATGCCATTGCGGGCACCAGTAGCAATACCCGATAATAAAGTAGGCATAATCGCTGCCATAAGAGCGCACGGGGAAGCAACCACTAAAAAAATCAGCGCGCGGTAAATAGTAGTTTCCCAATCTTGATTTAGAAAAATTGACGGTACAGTTATCAATACTATTCCACACAGAATAATTACTTTCGCATAAACACGCTCAAACCGTTCGATAAACAACTGTGAAGGTGGCGCCTCATTTTGTGCTTGTTCAACCAAACGAATTACTCTTTTAATTAAACTACTTTCAGGCGGTTGGTGTACTTCAGTAACTAATGCACCAGTACCATTAATTGTTCCAGCATAAACACAGTCACCGATAGTTTTTTCCACTGGCAAAGATTCACCCGTAATCGATGCTTCATTAAGATTACTAGCACCCTCGGTTATGATGCTGTCAGTTGGAATCAATTCACCAGGCTTAACTAATAACTTATCGCCAATTTGTAACTGATTAATCGCAATCTCTTTTTCCTGACCATACGAAATAACTCTCGCAGTATCAGGTGTTAAACGCATTAAGCTATTAATCGCACGATTAGTTCTAGCCATCGCGTAACCTTCCAAGGCGCCACTGATCGCGAAAATTAGAATTAGCACAGCACCATCAACAATCAAATGATACTCACGCTTCCATAACCCTAAAGCAGCGGCGCCGAGTGCTGCAACAATCATCAATAAATCAACATCAAACTCTTTCTCTTCAATAAGCGTCGTCAAACCGGACTTCGCACTCGCATATCCACCGACCACATAAGCAACAGGCAAAAGCAATAAAGCTAACCCAACCCAACCGCGCGTAAGCCCAAGCCAACCAAAAAGTAAAAATAAACCGCAAAAACCCGCTGCAACAGCATCCGGGTGTTCAGCTACGAACCGTCTAATATCAGGTTTTGTAAAAGAATAGCTTGTCATAAGGGTAGTAGAGGCAATATACTCTAACTACCCTAAACCTTGACATCAATGTCAATGTCAAGCAGTAAAACCAAAATATTTTACCTGATTTGATTTTAAAAGAATGGCGCCATAACATCAATACAGTGGCAGTACTTCTACGGCTTCAATCACGCTATATAACTTTGTATTCTTGCTCAATCAACTCTAAAATCTTTTTCTGCACTGGTATCAAATAAGGCTTTGTTCTGACCGCAAATGCTTTAAGTATAGAACGAGTTATCTCATCCAAATTTTCAACATTATTTAGGCGCTTTAAGCGAAAATGCAACTCTTGCATTGCAACATTATCATTTTCCAATAAATTCAAACTCTTTAGATTTTCTGGTTTCACTAAGTATTCTCCATCCCAAGTTGATACTTGACAGCTAAATTCATGCACACTCGTAACGATGCACCAACATCCATTTTGTCCTCTCAGATCAGGATTATCTTTAGGAATAATTATACAAACTTCACCCTTAGAGTAAGGAATAGGTATTTTTGTTCGTTCTCGAATCTTATCCACAATACTTTTAACGATTTTCCCAGATGGTAATTTTCCACCAGCTTCTTCAACAGCTTCTTGCCAACAAGTACGCTGCTGTGGGGCTTCAAGCGATACAAGCGCGCGAACTTGTCTTTCAGTCGTTGGTAAAATGTCCACCAATGGTGGACATTCTTGAAGATTGTCCACCACAGTTGCTGCATCAATTAATTGATACGACCGGGAACGGTTGTAGTTAAACCTGGCTTTACAGTAATCTTCAAAAGTCTCATGAGTATTGCGGTACAGGCGCCTATCTCTAAGAATTTTCAGTGAACGTCCTGCTTCATAAAACGACCGTTCTACCTGTTTTTCCAACTGTTCTCGCGAGCGCTGTTCATCATACGATAATTCTGCTGCAAATTCAGAGAATGTTACTTCAGGCTTAGTAAATCTATTTGTAATGTACTGTGCTTGAGATTCTTTGACTAATAGCGAAGTGCTAGCATTCTTCAAGTGGTAAAGCACACCCATAAAATATCCCTGACAAAATATATTTATATAATAACATAATAGTTGCGTACTTTACTAATAGAGGCAATATTTTTTTTAATTTTAGCTTGTGGATGTAGCGGTATAATTATAAGCGTGTTTAGAGAGGAACATAGTATGTCAAGAGTTGGGGGAAATCCAGATTTCGGTACAAAATACAAGTTAAATTATGGTAGAGATGTACCATTAAGTGAACAAGTAAAAGCACAGGTGTATCCAGAAGTAAAAGAAGAACTTAAGAAGTTGGCAGAAGATAAGCAATGTACTGTGCCTGATTTAATACGTGAGGCATTGAATCAATACTTAGCAAGAGAGAAAGAACGTCAAATCAATTAAAGTAATTAGTGTTTGTTGGTAATATCTAAACATGCGCGCGCAAAATTTACAAAACCTAACTATTAAAGAATTAACAGAACTAGTAGGTGGTGGCTTAACTCCACGGATGGTAAGGCATTATCATAAACTCGGATTATTACCAGAAGCTTCAAGGTCACAAAGCAACTACCGCTTATATACAGATAAAGACATTCAACACCTGCGACGAATTGTAGCTCTCAAATCGCAAGGGTTTCAGCTTGACCATATTCGTAAATTACTACAACCATTATCTAAACAGGCGCCGTTGAGCAATGATTTACTCGATAGCTTACAGCAGCAATATCGGTCAGTGACTTCTCAATTAACGCGACTGCGACAAACAGCTAGCGCGCTTGAAGGTTTATTAGGTAGAGACCATTCATGTTTAGATGTCCAAGCAGAAGCTTTATTACAGTTACGGCAATTAGAAGTTGAAACCAGCGCTTCTGTAGAACAGCTTGAACAACTTTGGGATGGTTTAGATGCAGCAACTGATGCTCATCCTGAAGATTTTAATGAATCATTACAGCAGTTACTACCATTGCCCGCGCGTTCACAAATCGAAGTTGATTTACTTTCAAAATTAGTTATAGCTTCTGGTGATGTTACTTTAGTAGATTTTGTGCGCTGGAGTCAAAACGCAATTGCATCAAGTCGTAACGCGCTTCAAAGTAAATGTGAAATTATTGTTGATGTGAGTGCTGTTTGTGCTGGCATTGACCAAGCTCGTGTCGCACATCTAGGCGCCACAGTCAATACTCTTATCGATGACCCTCATATTACTAATTTCACTGAAATAGAACTTGAGTACTGTTCAACGAGAAAATGGCAGGATAAATTACAGCAAGTTACCCCAGGATGCATATTAGTAGTAGGTTATGCACCGTCAGTTTTGATGTCGATTTGTAATTTAGTCGAGAAAAAGCAAATTCAACCTGCTTTAATTATTGGAATGCCAATTGGTTTTAGCCATGCACCTGCTGCAAAACGGCGCCTTTCTCGTTCGGGTGTTGAGTATATTACAACTTTGGGTATAAATGGGGGTGGGTTGCTTGCAGTGGTAGCATTGAATGCGCTGATTGAGTCATTAATTGAAAAGCCTCATTGTCATTGTTATTTGAGGGGACAGGCAAATTAATTTATAGGGACAGCTTCGGATGCCTATCCCACAAGATATCGCACAAGAGGATTTTTAGGTAGGGTGCGTGAAAGCAGATTAATTTTTCGTTTTGTTGAAGATTGTAATCGCTTTCACGCACCTTACCACAGGCGCCTGTTAGTATAATACAGGAGTATCAGCTAAAGAAATAGTTTGTGGTATCTGGTTTATTTGAGTGTCAGGAAAGCGTCTAGGTCTACCAGGTTTGCGTTTGTGGCGTTGATTGATAGATTTTTCGCTTGCTTGTGCTAATTCTTCAGGGGTACATTTAAATAGTCGCAATGCGTCTAAGTATTTTTTCGGTGTCATCGTTGGTTCGGTGCGTCCAGCTTCCCAGTTACGAACACTGGTTTCGCTAATTGCAAGTCTGAAGGCTACTTCTGCACGACTTAACCCTGCCCGTTCTCTCAGAACTTGCATATCCATATTACAATGCTCCCCTTTACTACTATAGATTTACCTGATTTCACTTGCTTCGATTGGCTATTTGCTTCTAGCCATCTTAAATACCTACCTAGTGAAGGTAGTTACATAGTTTATTTTTAAGACTCGGATATTACCTAGTCTAAATTTCAAACTATAATTAGCCTAACATCAGCAGCGCAAAGCTAGCAGATGCCAATAGACACCAATATATGTTGTATAAAAAACCAATTGGCGAATATCACCAACTGTAATATTGTATTTAACTATATTATTTCATATAGGATTACACTGTCATCTGCTTTTCAGGGTAAGTATTTTCTGACTCATGCAATATATATATATAAATAGTGAGTGCGCTCGCATGGAGTCATAATTAACTCATCAACTACGTCTCCACACAAACGCACTTTTTCAAACCGATATATTCACTCTTTACACTCAGCACTCAGCACTCAGCACTCAGCACTCAGCACTCAGCACTTTCAACTCTTAACTCAACCACCGCGCAGCATCTTTGGCGTGATAAGTCAATATCAAGTCTGCACCCGCGCGTTTGAAACCTGTTAATGTTTCCATTACTACGCGCTGTTCGTCAACCCAACCGTTTAATGCTGCGGCTTTTACCATTGAGTACTCGCCAGAGACATTATATGCTGCAACTGGCAGGTTACTAGCTTCTTTAACGCGCCAAATGATATCCATGTACGCTAAAGCTGGTTTTACCATTAGCATATCGGCGCCTTCGGCAATATCCAACTCAATTTCTTTTATCGCTTCACGCGCGTTACCTGGATCCATTTGATATGTTCTGCGGTCGCCAAACTGTGGCGCCGACTCAGCAGCATCGCGGAATGGACCATAGTAAGCGGATGCATATTTTGCAGCGTAGGATAAAATTGGTGTGTCTTGAAAACCAGCTTCATCTAAACCACTGCGAATAGCTTGCACAAACCCGTCCATCATTCCCGAAGGAGCTATAATGTCGGCGCCTGCATTAACTTGAGAAACAGCTGTTTTCTTAAGTAACTCTAACGTCGGGTCATTTAGTACCCTTCCAGTTAAATCACCAACTTGCAAGTAACCACAGTGTCCATGATTCGTATACTCGCATAAACAGGTATCAGCGATTACAATCAAATCGGGAACTGCGGCTTTTACTGCTGTGGCTGCTTTTTGAATCATGCCACAATCGTGCCATGCTCCTGTAGCATCAACATCTTTATCTGCTGGAATACCAAACAATATAATTGCCGGAATTCCTAAATCATAAACTTCCTTGGCTTCCTCAACGATTTTATCAACCGAAAGCTGGAAGACTCCTGGCATCGATTTAACTTCTTTTGCTATTGCTTCGCCCGGTACGGCAAATAATGGATAAATTAAATCGTTTGTTGTCAAAACTGTCTCGCGTACCATTCGGCGTAGTTGAGAATGAGTACGCAAGCGGCGAGGGCGATGGATGGGAAACATAAATTGTTATAAACGCTCTACGGCTATTAATGGACAATTAACAAAGCGTCACAAACGTAGGACAGAATTTTACGTAAGTAAAGCAAACTAACATGTAGCGCTTAACTGTCCTCTGCCCTACTACTGCTCCTGTGGTGTGGGGCAATTTTGTATTTTACAGTGCTTGTTCAACTTATCGAATCGAATGTAGGCAAAAATTATTAAAAGTTCTCAAAACTCTCTGTGACGGATGTTACAGTTGAGACACAAAAAAAGGTGTGACTAGACTAAACGGAAGATAAAAGGATAGCGGAAAGGCTTTTCAGTGTCGCTCAAAACATAGAACAGCGCCAAAACTGTTAAACCCCAATGTAGTAGGAAACCAATACCCGCAACTGGCACTAGTACACCCCAAGTCATAGAAACTAATACCCCAACAATAAAGCCATACACCCAAACATTGATATGGAAGTTGATAGATTCTCTCGCATTTTCTCTGACAATTGGGTCATCGGTTACAAAAGTGATAAAAATAGGTATACCAACAGAAACTAACGTAGTGCTTAAAAAAATGGCACCGTGACACAGTGCTGACAGCAGCTTTCGTTTATCCGTGTCGTACATCACTTTCTCCTCTTGGAACTGTTTTTGGGTCATATGGATCGAAGACGTTGATTATTCACGAATAATTAAATCAAATCAGAATTGCCATATAAAGACCCTATCATGGCAACTGATATCTTAAGATTAAAAGTCCAGCCTCTAATTAAAAAAGTTAAATTAGATTAGTAAGAGCAAGCAAGTACATTTATGTCAACTGAACTCCAGACAGAAATTAGCCAAGCGGTTGAACGGCGCCGAAACTTTGCCATTATTTCTCACCCAGACGCGGGTAAAACAACGCTGACCGAAAAGCTTTTGCTGTACGGAGGTGCTATTCACGAAGCAGGCGCCGTTAAAGCACGACGCACGCAACGCAAGGCAACATCAGACTGGATGGCGATGGAACAACAACGGGGTATTTCGATAACTTCAACGGTGTTACAGTTTGAATACAGCGACTGTCAAATCAATTTATTGGATACACCAGGGCACCAAGATTTTAGCGAAGATACATATCGAACCTTAGCGGCTGCCGATAATGCAGTAATGTTAATAGATGTGGCCAAGGGTCTAGAACCACAAACGCGGAAGTTATTTGAGGTATGCAAACTGCGCGGCATTCCAATTTTTACATTTATTAATAAACTTGACCGTCCAGGACGCGAACCTTTAGATTTACTTGATGAGATTGAACAAGAGTTAGGGCTGCAAACTTATGCAGTAAACTGGCCTATTGGTATGGGAGATAGGTTTAAAGGAGTGTACGACCGTTTCAAACAACAAATACATTTGTTTGAACGTACTGCTCATGGTAGCCGTGAAGCTACTGATACGGTTGTTGACCTTGGCGATAACCGCATTGAAGAGTTACTCGAACAAGATTTGTACTACCAATTAAAAAATGACTTGGAACTTCTCGAAGGGGTAGGACCGGAGTTAGATTTAGATTTAGTACATGCGGGTAAGATGACACCTGTGTTTTTTGGCAGCGCAATGACCAATTTTGGCGTTGAACTATTTCTTAAAAATTTCCTAGAGTATGCTTTAAAACCAGGCGCCCATAATAGCAGTGTTGGGTCTGTTGAACCAACTTACCCAGAATTCTCAGGATTTGTATTTAAATTACAAGCGAATATGGATCCAAAACATCGTGACCGGATAGCATTCGTCCGAGTTTGTACGGGTAGGTTTGAAAAAGATATGACAGTAAATCACGCGCGTACTGGAAAAGCTGTGCGGTTATCACGTCCACAAAAGCTTTTTGCCCAAGAGCGGGAGTCGATAGATGAAGCATATGCAGGTGATGTAATCGGTTTGAATAATCCTGGTGTATTTGCGATTGGCGATACAATTTATACTGGGCAGAAGATAGAATATGAAGGCATACCCTATTTCTCACCTGAGTTATTTGCAACTTTAAGAAATCCAAATCCTTCTAAGTTTAAGCAATTTCAAAAAGGTGTTTCTGAATTGCGTGAAGAAGGGGCAGTTCAAATTATGTACTCTACTGACGAAGCTAAACGCGAACCAATTTTAGCCGCTGTTGGTCAGTTGCAATTTGAGGTTGTACAGTTTCGCTTACAAAACGAGTATGGAGTAGAAACAAATCTTGATTTACTACCTTACAGCGTAGCTCGTTGGGTTAATGACGGTTGGGAAGCACTCGAAAAAGTTGGACGGTTGTTTAATACAACTACTGTAAAAGATAGTATGGGGCGCCCGGTTTTATTATTCCGCAACGAGTGGAACTTAGGGCAACTTTTACAAGACCATCCAGATTTGGTATTGAGTGCAATTGCACCAGTATCTTCATCACAACAACCTGTTAATGGGTGATGGAGTGGGGAATATTCCCCATTTCATCAACTACAATTAGAACTAACTCGTTATGACAAGAGATTCAAAGCCTTCTTTAGAAGCAGGGTTAGCAGCTCTTAAAAGTGAAGATTGGGAAACAGCTAAAGCCATTTTGGAAAGTGTTGCAGTTTCTGATAATCCTGCACGTGCGGTGCAAGCTCAAATTGGTTTGGTAGTCGCATATGCAAAAACAGGTGATATTGCTGGTGCAATGACTCTTTCAGAGATTCTTGCCCAAAGCAATAACCCGCAAGTTCAAGAATGGGCAAACCGTTCGTTAGAGGAATTACTCAAACGTAATCGCATTGATATTAACGCGCGTATTCAAGAAGATGCCACAGGTTTTGTACCCTTTGATGATAGCCCTATACAACAAAATCAAGAAGCTATAGAAACACTACTGCATCCTAAAGATGGTGATAAACCTGAATTATTAAATATCAATGAGATTAATGAGATTAATGAGAGTATTAATAATCCACAAGATAGTCAGCCGAATAGTAATTTAGTTCTTATTAAATCAAATAAGCTGCCGACGATTCATTGGCGTTGTAGTGAGCGTGCGAAAACTTGGCAAGAGCAAAAACTAAATTTAACACCATTACGATTACTAACGGTTGGAACTTTTGTAGCTTTATTTTGGGTCGTGCGTATAATTATCGTTTTTCTAATGTCATCAATCAATAATATATTGGTTTGGTTGCCATTTGTTGAACCTATACAGCTTTTATATCAAGACCCAACAATATTTTTATTAGTACTATTGCTTTTATTGACTGGATTGTCACCGTGGTTGTTGGATCAATGGCTTTCTATATTTTATAACATGCAGCGGCTTGAGACTACGGCACTTGATTTACATAGTACAGAAGCAGTTCGACTTTTGAAAAGATTTGATAAGCTGTTTCGTGGAAAGACTCAAACCAAGATTATCCAAATTGCGGCGCCGATTGCATTTACATATGGACATATTGCTTTAACTACTCGTATAGTAGTGAGTCAAGGGCTTTTACAGCAATTAACCGATGATGAAATCGCGGCAGTATATGCGCTTCAATTAGGACATGTGCGAAATTGGGATGTAAGCGTGATGTCGTTGGTATCCGTCGTGACAATTCCAATTTATAAGTTATACCAGCAGATTTCAACTTGGGGAGATAGAACAAGCGCAGCTTTCATTAGATATATATATATAGTTGTATCAAGCTTGATTTATGGTATTTGGTGTTTATGTAGTGGATGTGCGATTGCGCTTTCTCAGGTGAGGCTTTATTATGCTGACTGTTTTGCGACTAATTTAACGGGCAACCCAAATGGTATTACTCGTGCTTTGCTCAAAATTTCTGTAGGTATTGCGAATGATATTCAAAAGCAAGAACAAACAAACTGGCGCCTGGAAAGTTTGAATATAAGTTTTCCTGTAGGGTTGAAACAAAGTATTACTTTAGGAAGTCTTGCACCGCATATAAATTTTGAATCTATAATGATGTGGGATTATCTTAACCCTTACCGTTACTGGTTGACTATTAATAACACTCATCCTTTGATTGGCGACCGGATTCAACGCTTGTTAGCTGTTGCACGCTCTGGGCGCCTAAATTGCGAACTGGATATTGATAAAGTGCGCGCGATAAAAGTTAGGAAACAACTTTTTGGTTTACAAATCGCTCCTTGGTTGGGAATTCCGACTGGTTTGGCATTTGCTTTTCTAATTGGTTTGGTTTGGCAAACGCTATATGCTTTCAAAATTCTGAATCTAAAATGGATATATGACGATTGGCGCTTTGCCATCGGTTGTATTGCCATTGGTTTTAGTATTGGAACTTTAGTCCGTCTCAATGTCTACTTCCCTGAACTAAAATCAACCTCTGCCTTACAAACGAATGAGCATTTACCTACTTTACTAACAAATCCTGCTGCGATTGGCATTGACAGTTCTTTTGTAAGTCTTTCTGGCAAATTGCTTGGTCGTCAAGGTGTAAGTAACAGCTTAGGACAAGACTTAATACTTCAAACGAACACAGCCTTAATCAAAATGCATCACGTTTCATTTGGACAAAGAGTCAACCCCCAGAATTTTATTGGCAGACAAGTAACCGTTATGGGTTGGTTACGAAGAGATGCTACACCTTGGCTTGACATTCAATCGCTTAAGACACAAACTGGTAAAACAATCAATAGTACACACCCAATCTGGTCTACTGTTGTTGCTGTTGCCTTCCAAGCATGGGGCGCCTACATCTTACTTAAGGGGTAATTGTAAATTGAAATTAATTATCTAAAAATCTCTGTTTGTTTTTTGTTTCGTTATTTGTAAATTTTTGTTGCGGTTTTAGAGAAATAATGTTAAGTTTATTAATAAGTTTTTTGAAGAAGACAAGTGCAGTCGGCATAACCAGGTGCATAAATTTTAGTTGCTTATACATCATTGAAGTGCCTTTTTTGTATGCCCAAAGCTTTTTTATCCCCCCAACACAGCATGAAATCGACCAGCCAAAGTCGGCTGGTTTTTCACGTTTAGTGATGGTGGAAAAATGTAATTTATGTTACGATATTTAAATATAGTAATAAAAATGTAGGCTTTGAGCAAGCTTTGCACAACAGGGCGTGATAATCTAAAAAATGGTGTTTGATTTTGAGTGTAAAAGACTAAATGAGTTTATAGTGGCAGGAATAAAGTTGTAAAATAAAAAGCTCTTAGAATAAGCGAAATTTTTGGCGCTTTGTACCTCTTGTATTATATAAGCTTCACTCTGCGGAAAGACTGTATTGTATGGGATGACAGTTTTAAGTACAAAAATTGGTTGCTGACAGGAATGTTATTTTATGGCATCTATCAATAACCGTTCGCGCCTACAGATGGTTTCTCCGTGCGTTTTATTAATTCTCTGATTGGAGGTATTGTTCATGTCTGTTCGCCTATACATAGGCAATTTGCCAAAAGAAGAAATTGATCGTCAAGACTTACAAGCTGTCTTTGCTGCAGAAGGCGATGCTGTAACAACGAAGTTGATAAAAGACCGAAAAACGGGTAAATGCCGTGGTTTCGGTTTTTTAACGGTCAATAATGACGACCAAGCTGACGCGATTATTGAGAAATATAACGGTCAGATGTTCAAAGATTCTCCCATCAAGCTAGAAAAGGCTTTGCCTCGAACAAAAGGTGAGGAGGGTGATGAACAGCAACCGACTGCGGCGCCAATTAAAGAAAAGAGAGAAAGTAGCAGCAACGCAGCTCCAGTTAGCAGCGGTGGTGGTGGAAATAGAGAGGGAAGGAAAAGCTCGAAAAAATCACGTCGTGGTGGTAGCAATCAGAAAGAAACCGTATCAACAACGAGTGGAGACTCCGATGCTATTCGTCCAGACCCACGCTGGGCAGCACAGTTGGAAACACTCAAACAACGGCTTGCTGCACAAACCACAAATTAATTCCGATCCGAGCAAGATTAAAAATTAAAAACCAAGTTTATTGATTTTTAATTTTTATCTTCCTCTAAAAGCGGCAAAACTGGTATCGTAACAAAACAAAGTCTTGTGTATGGTGGTTTGCGCTCGTTATCGAGCGTCCAACCATAACCTGATTTTATTTATTGAACATTATTTACGAGTTACATAGCTTTTTAGCTTACTTATATACCTTGCCGAACATCGCTACAAATCGGCGCCTAAATTTTTATCAATACTTTTATATAAAAAGATTTGATGACTCCTAATATAAAGTCATCTTTTTTTGTTCGTTAAGTTTCTAAACGTATTTACATCCGTAAGTACGTTCTTTTTTATACAAAAGATTAACAATAACCAATGATTATCATCAATTTAAAGCTATATATACACTTAGCTGTAAAAATCGCAAGGTAGAAAAGCGCTTTTATTACCAATGTCAGATTAAATTTTATTTTACAAAGTTTAATATAAAAACTCTAAACGTTATTACAATTGTCAACTTTTTTAACAAATTGTATCCCCTGTAACAATTTTGTACTTATAAGGCGGTTAGTATAATCCCTAACAAAACAGCAACAAATCGTTAGTGTTGTAGAAAATAGGAAAAACATCAGCCTTCAGAATTTATTTATCGTAGGAAAAATATTTCTTTAGGTAAATTTATGAAAGTTTATAGACGATTAAAATAGAGCAGTATAAATTATTTTTTTAATTACAGCTTTCCTGCTAAAGTTATTAGCAACGTAGCTGTAACTTTTGTTATTTTCATAGAAAGCAAACCTTTATAGAGTAAGGATTAAAGCGCTATATATATATTAAGAAGTATCCCTAATAGTTATAAGAAAAATTGAATATGACTATAGAATAATCAAATCTAATACTTACGAAAAAAAGCATATTTCTTAGAGAAGATGTATAAAAATAATTCACAAAGTAAATTAAGATATTAATTATTAAACTTTCCACAGATTGAGGTAAAAAGAATAAACTCGTTTCTTGAGCCACTTAATACCTCAGTAAAAGAAAAAACCAAAAAACTATGAACACTAAAACAGAACGGCGCATCGCTTTAATTTCAGTCCACGGAGATCCAGCGATTGAGTTTGGCAAAGAAGAAGCTGGAGGGCAAAATGTCTACGTGCGTAACGTAGGGGAAGCTCTAGCTCGACTTGGATGGCAAGTTGACATGTACACGCGCAGAGTCAGTGCAGCGCAAGAAGAAATCGTTCAACACATGCCAAACTGCCGAACTATTCGTTTTAGTGCTGGTGCTTTGGAATTTATTCCACGAGATGAGTTGTTTGGTCACTTACCAGAATTTATTGAGAAGTTTTTAAAATTTCAGCAAGAAAACAATCTTACCTATGAGTTAGTGCATACAAACTACTGGCTTTCGAGTTGGGTAGGAATGCAGTTAAAGAAAAAAATAGGGTGTAAGCAGGTTCATACTTATCATTCTCTTGGCGCCGTTAAGTACGCAACAATAGATGATATTCCAACAATTGCGGCGAAGCGACTTGATGTAGAGTGTCAAGTGTTGGAAACAGCAGAGCGTATAGTAGCGACAAGTCCACAAGAGAAAGCGCACATGCGTCAGTTGGTATCAACAAAAGGAGAAATAGATATCATTCCTTGTGGTACAGATACTAGACGGTTTGGTTCGGTAGACCGAGATGCAGCAAGAGCAGCATTAGGAATTAAGAATGAAGCAAAAGTAGTATTATATGTAGGACGATTTGACCCGCGTAAAGGTATTGAGACTTTAGTACGTGCGTTACGAGAGTCTAAGTTTTATGGTGATGAGAAATTGCAGTTAATAATTGGTGGTGGTAGCGTTCCTGGACAGAGTGATGGAATTGAGCGCGACCGTATTGAAAGTATTGTTGATGAATTAGGACTACGTGAGTGTACAACATTCGCAGGTCGTTTGAGTCAGGATATTTTGCCAACCTATTATGCAGCGGCAGATGTATGTGTAGTTCCTAGTCATTATGAACCATTTGGATTAGTTGCGATTGAAGCAATGGCTAGCGGTACACCAGTTATCGCTAGTGATGTTGGTGGACTTCAGTTTACAGTTGTTCCTGAAGAAACTGGTTTATTGGCGCCACCTCAAGACGTACCAGCATTTGCTTCATGTATTGACAGGATTTTAGAAAATCCAGAATGGCGTGCAAAACTAGGTGAAGCAGCAAAAATCCGTGTTCGGAAGAAGTTCAGTTGGGATGGTGTAGCAGAGCAACTGAGTGAATTGTATATTCAATTAACCGAACAACCAGTACCAGTACCAGTACCAGTACCAGTACCAGCAAAAGAACTGGCTACCGCGTAGCTGTAGCACATCTGTCTGGTGATGTGCAATGCAGTCAATTATTTTTACCACAGAGACACAGAGACATAGAGAGGTTTGGTCACGTAGTGTACCGCAGGTAGATTGGCACGTGCGGAAGGTAAAGATAATTAGTCCGTTTAATTGAATAGATCAGCATGAGTAATTAACGATGACTTAAGAGTTAGTCATTTTTAATTACTCATTGTTTTTTGATATATATTTTATAAAGTCGAATTTATTAAACGTAATATTACTGATTAAAGAAGTTGATAACACTGAAACCACAGTATAATATATTTGTTTTGTATTAAATATTTATACGTTAACAAATAATAATTTTATCTCAAAGCAAATATTAAATGAATTAGATGGTTTTTGATCGACAGTAATGTTTGTATGTTTTAAGCTTAAAAACATCAAATAAACTGAATGCATTTTAAATCTAATGGTTTGTTATAAGAAGTTTTTAAATCAGCAAAAATTATTACTGGTTCTAGGTTTGTCAGCTATTGGAATAATTTTGGCGCCGAGTTCCGCTAGCGCTTTTACTATTGTTAATAGAGATAATCTTACTGACACACAATTCAACAACCTGCTGCATACAGGAGAATACACAGAGACTTTCGTTGCTGAAAGTCGGATGGGTAATAATCAGACCAATGGAGACAGAGAACTGGGAATTAACAACCCTTTACTTTCTAAAGGCGATGGAACTTTTACACCGCTTACTATAGCCGCTGAAGGTCAGCGCATTTGGAAAAGTGGGGAACTTGTAGATTTTAAGCTTGAGTACGATGGTAACTCAGTAAAGTACACTGTTGGTGGTCAATTACTTAGTAGTGATAGCACTTTTAAAGGTGGTGCTGCAACTGATATTTTCTTGCGGACTTTCGCCCTTGCAAACACTGGGGGTACTTCAAAGCTAACAGACTTGTTTTTGAATGGTGAGGCTATTGGTAAGGATTTAATATCAACAGCCACTAGCGCTAACGATCTTGACTATATCCAAATAAGCGGTATTACTACACCATTTACTTTAACTGGTAAATCCTCATTTGCTTGGACAGGCACTACACCCAATAACTCAAAACTTGCTTACCAAATCAAAGTTGTTCATTCTCAGAGTGTGCCTGAACCTGGCATGGTTGGTGGTATGTTAGTGGCTGGTGCAATGGGTGTAGCAAATGCAAAACGTAAAAAACAATCATTAACAACCAATTTGATTAAGCATAGCTAGATGCTTATGTACAGGCGCCAAAGTGTTTGCAGCAATCATCCCGCTGGCTGCAACCGCTGGTAAACCGATACCTGGAAATGTCGAATCTCCACAGCAAAATAAACCAGTTAGAGGAGTGCGCGCGCTGGGGAATAGTCCTTCTGAAGCTTTAATTGCAGGACCATAAGAACCGTTATGTCGTCGCAAATAACGTTCGTGAGTAAGCGGTGTACCTACTAATGTGACTTCACAACGCTGTTTTATATCTGGAATAATTCGTTCTAGCGCTTGCCACATAATTTCCGCACGCGCTTGTTTTAGTTGTTTATATTGTTCGCTTTGCCTATCCATACCCTGCCATAATTTATATGGTTCGTTGCCAGGTGTATAAACGTGAATTACATGTTTACCTGGTGGCGCCAGTGAAGCGTCTAATAATGATGGGATAGAAACAAGTACAACATTTTGAGGAGCGGTGATGCCTAATTCCCAGTCTTTAACATATATATAATGACAAGCTAAGTCGGTGCGGATATTTTCAGCATTGATACCCAGATGAAGATGCATAAAGCTATCGCATTCAGGTGTAGCTTGCCGTTGTTGACGATATTTTGGTGGTATGGCGCCTTCGGGAATAAGTTTAAGTGTATCCCATACCGATGCATTAGAAATTACAGCTTTACGTGCCTGAATAGTTTTCCCTGATCGCAGTTTCACACCAGATGCACGTTTTTTATCTATGAGAATATTTTCGACATGAGCATTAAGCATTAACGTACCGTTAAACTTCGTTAACCCTCTTACTAACGCTTCAACTAACGCTCCACTACCACCAATAGGATAATCAAGTTTAACGTTAGGTTTATACCAGTCAGCAAACATAAACGCTACTTCTGCCGCATTTGTACCCGAAGCATCTAGTCCAGATAAAAGGAAGCAAAGTAAGTTTAACCAATTACAGATAAAAGGGTCGCTAACAGTTTCGTTCATTATTCGTGAGAACGGCCCTGTAAGCTTACTAATGTTAGAGAAGTGACGCAACATCTTTGGAGCAAATTTTCCCACTGTCCGAATGGCGCCTAAATCTAAACGTAGCGATGCAGTTGGTAACGCAACAGCAGATGCAGCATATGGTTCCATGACGAGTTGTAGTCTCTTCCATTGAGCTACAGCATCTTCACCGCGTAATTTTTGCAATACTTCACAAAATTGTTCGGCGCCTACAGTTGTATCAAAATCACCTTCAGGTAAACAACAGCCCCAAGTATCATAAGTCACACAAGGTAATTCTTCTTCAATTGCTGCAAGTACTTGCTGTAGAGGATTTGGTGAGGGACTATATGATAATCCAGAGTAAAGTGAAGGTCCTGAATCAAATTTAAAACCGTTGCGCTCGAAACCGTGAGCGGCGCCTCCTGGGATAGAATGGCTTTCGCAAACAATAACATCAAAGCCATATTTCGCCAGAAGAGCAGCACAGCTTAAACCGCCAATTCCGCTACCAATAACGACGATATCAGTATTTATATCAGCCAATGTTGTTTGAGTCACACTAAATTTTTATGATTTTACAATTAATTAATATTTAGCTATTATACTAATTAGTTTTTACATTTAATCTAGCTTTAAGGTGCCACGATACTTAAGGGCGCCTTAAAAGTTGCGCGGCGCGCTCCGTGTAAAATTATCCTAGAGTTAATATACCCTGTGATTTATTGACTAGTAATTGTTTAGTTTCTAGCCATTGGCGCCCAAGTAGAACTTCAGTTAAATTCTTGCCAACATGCACAGGGATATCATATTCCTGACCGTCAAGTTTGATTTTTCCTGCATAAATATCAAATGATGAAGTACCTTGTGCCGTCCTCATATCTTCCTGGTCAATAAATATCCAACCAAAACCATCTATATCTTGGTCGTTAACTGCAAGCCACCCGGAAAATCCTGTGTCGAACATAGACTCTATTTCTAGCCCCGAACCATCTGATGCAATAAATTCTATTTCAAACATTAAGGCATCCTCAACACCAAAAGTACCGTTTATCATATTGTTCCGCACACACCTGTTTCATTAATACGGAAAGTATGGAACCTATGGTTAGGATATTTCTCGCGCGCTTCTAAGGCGCCTTTTATTCGGTCTTGGTTAATAAAATACTCGCCGCTGTCGGGTTCAATGGTTATATACCAGTTGTAATGAGTTTCTATTAATTCTGGCTTGAGTCTTTCAAAGATAGGCAAACAGCGCGCTCTAAAAGCTTCTCGAAGAGCTTGACGTTGCTCTTTTTGTTCCTCAGTCCACTGTATTTCTGGGAATATTCTTCCTCTACGAAGCTGCTTTGTTGGTTTTGTTCCAGTCATGGTGTTTTTACTCCGAAGTGCAATATCTATATATTAGAGCGTCCTCTACAGGTAGGATGCCGAGTTATTGCAAAATCCCAAAACCTGCCACACAAGAGCGAATCGTGCGCCTAATTAAACAAAGCCCACCAACGCGCAGGCTGTTTTTTAGCCCACGGAGGTGGGCTTCGTATCAATAGCCCCAGGCTTGAAGCCTATGGGCGTTGTGGACATTACGGGCATCATGGGCATTGCAGGCGCCACATCAGGGAGAGCGAAAATTTAGATTCACCTATAAATATTGTTGTATACAAGGCGCCATTGTTTTTTGGTATCGCGCTATTGAGCGCGACAAGACGCTTCAATTTTACAAATAAACTGCGAGTAGTGCGGTTAAACGCGCATACCACTGACACATAGTAAATTCATATGTTACAAAATATCAATAGTAGTTTATATAAGCATTTAGGCAACTAAGTATAATTATTATCATAGTCAAATCTTAATTAATGTGCTATAAAATATACACTAAATATGTAACAAATTTTACTGAATGACCTTTAGACCAAGGAGAGTTTAAAACCCAAGGTGATGGTTTCTGACGGTTAAATAAGACTTTTAATGGAGAGTTAGAGAATATTTTGGTGCAGATAAATGAGGAATTATGGTGCATATTACGGGTGACATCAACGATTCAAAATAGTTATTTACTTAAATTAATGAGATTTATTAATTATGAAATTTGATCCGAAATTAATCAAAGCACTTTATAACGTCTTTGACCCATCCTCACCTTTACCAGCAGGAGACCCAGCATATGTAGATTGTAACGATGTGCGAGGTGAGGGGGACATTTTGATAGATATAGGTAAGGATATTTTCTTATCTGAAGAGAAAACTTGCCAGCTTTATTCTGGTCATCGTGGCGCCGGAAAGTCAACAGAACTATTGCGGCTACAAAAAGATTTAGATGATAAAGGTTTTTTTGTGGTATATTTTGCAGCAGATGAGCAGGATATTGAACCACAAGATGTTGAATATAGCGATATTCTTCTGGCTTGTACGCGACGTATATTAGAAGCTTTGAAAGATAGGGGGAATCCTTACCCTGTTTTAGAGTGGTTAAAAAATCTCGCTAAAGATTTAAAGGATATTATCCCTGATATATCTTTGTCTGAAATTACTGTAGAAAAAGATATACCGACTTTTGCGAAGATGACTGCTAAAATTCATACTGAACCTACCCAGCGTCGCAGAATACGAAATTTAGTTAACCCTCATACTCAAACTTTAATTCAAGCTTTGAATGAGTTTATCGACGATGCTAGAAAAAAATTACCAGAACAATATGAGGATATTGTAGTAATTACGGATAATTTGGATAGGATTGTTCCTGTTATATACGATGATGGACGTAGCAACCATGAGCAAATTTTTCTCGACCATAACGAACAGCTTAAAGCCTTAGATTGTCATTTAATATACACAGTACCAATTTCTTTAGTTTACTCTGGCAATGGCGCCAATTTACAAGATATATATGCTGATATTCCTTTAGTTTTACCAATGGTAATGGTATATACCCCTGATAATCAAACGTATGAGCGAGGATTAAATACATTTAAGAAGTTATTACAAGAAAGAGTTAAGTTAGTTAACTCGAATATGTCGATTGTAAGTTTATTTGAAAATCCTCAAAACTTAGATGAATTATGTTTAATGAGTGGTGGTCATTTGAGAAACTTAATACTCTTAATGAAAGAGACAATAAAATATACAGATACTTTACCAATTCAACCAAAAGCAGTACAGAAAGCTATAAGTTCGCTTCGTAATACTTACCATGCAACTGTTTATGCTAATGAGTGGGAAACATTAGCTTCTGTATTTTTATCTAAAAAAATTAAGAATGATGATTCGCATCGAAAATTATTATTTAATCGTTGTATTTTAGAATACCGCTATTTAGATGGTGAAAATAATGTTCGTTGCTGGTATGATGTTCATCCTATAATTAGATATATTGATGATTTTAAAACTGCTTTGCAGAAGTTAAAATCGTAATGCTTATTTTTACATACCCCTACTTCAAACCATGAGTCTAGAACCATTTGACTTAAAACAAGATTTTTCTGAGTCAGCAGCAGAGGAATATCAAGCTTTACTGCGTGCGTTGAAATGGACTGATGGTTTTGGTTTAATGTTTGTTCGTTGTTCTCCTGCGGAGGGGGAGAAAATAATTTCTTGCGTCAAAAGAGATATTCCAGATAAAAATGTTCAAGTATTGAACTTAAATAAAGATGTAGAGAATTTATATCAAGAGATAGAAAATTTTCCCGATATCAAGCAAGTAGACATTTTATTTATAAAAAATATAGAATCATCCTTGCTTAAATATGAAGAAACTAAAAAAAATGCTGGTTGGAGTAGTAGAGAAGCTTATACTTATAGTTGGAAGGGTGTACCACCAATTTTTATTAACCTCAACCAACAACGAGAGCGTTTAAGAAGTAATTTTCCAACTTGCTTTATTTTTTTAGTTCCAGTATTTGTACTCAGATACTTTATTCAAAGGGCGCCTGATTTTTTTGATTGGCGTTCGGGTTCCTTTGATTTTCCTATAGATGCGGACACTTTACAAAAAGAATCATCCCGCATTATTGAGGATGCTGATTACCAAATGTATCTTGATTGGGCGCCGGAATTAAGAAATCAACGTATTGTAGAAATACAAGAACTATTGCAAGAACATAACCAAACATCTGAATACAAAGCTAAGTTATTTCGCGAACTAGGAAGAATACATAATGCTAACGAAGAGTATGAAGAAGCATTTATACATTTTGATAAAGCTGTTGAATTTAAACCTGATTACCACACAGCTTGGTACAATCGAGGTAATGCTCTGGATGATTTAGGAAGATTAGAAGAAGCTGTTTCATCCTACGACAAAGCTGTTGAAATTAAACCTGATGAACACTATGCTTGGACTACTCGAGGTAATGCGCTGCGTCAGTTAGGAAGATTAGAAGAAGCTGTTGCATCCTACGACAAAGCTGTTGAAATTAAACCTGATGACCACTATGCTTGGTACGGTCGAGGTAATGCGCTGCGTCAGTTAGGAAGATTAGAAGAAGCTGTTGCATCCTACGACAAAGCTGTTGAAATTAAACCTGATGACCACTATGCTTGGTACGGTCGAGGTAATGCGCTGCGTCAGTTAGGAAGATTAGAAGAAGCTGTTGCATCCTACGACAAAGCTGTTGAAATTAAACCTGATGACCACTATGCTTGGTACAATCGAGGTAATGCGCTGCGTCAGTTAGGAAGATTAGAAGAAGCTGTTTCATCCTTCGACAAAGCTGTTGAAATTAAACCTGATTTACATCAAGCATGGTACAATCGAGGTAATGCGCTGCGTCAGTTAGGAAGATTAGAAAAAGCTGTTGCATCCTTTGACAAAGCTTTAGAAATTAAACCTGATGACCCATCTATCTTTTATAAAAAAGCCTATTGCTATGCTTTGCAGAAGAATATTTATTTGGCAATAAAAAATTTACAACGAGCAATTATAATCTTAATTCGGAAAAATATAAATACTTTGATAGAACTGACTCTGATTTTGATAATCTACAAGATAGCGCGCGCTTTCATGCATTAATTTCAGAAAAATAGCAACTTGTTTGTTAAGCTAAGTAAAGTTTTTAAACAATGAGGCGCCGTTATATATTAATTATTAATGGTGGGAAAAGATAAATTATTTTTATTACCACAGAGACACAGAGGACACAGAGGACATGAAATTTTTAATCCGGGAGCGAGATAGTTTGTTATCACGGTGCCAATCTAATTTAATTTATTACACTTTACTCGTTTCAGGTGCCCACAATACCACCTTAAATTACACTGCCTTGTTGCCTTTCTGTGGCATGGCAAACTTATTACCTTATCTTTTCAGTATCTAACAAGTACTTGCATCAAGCGGCGCCAAACTTCACGTCAGCATTCTTATTAAACTCCGTTACAATAGCGATAATTTCTTCAATATCGCTATCATTACTAAACACACCATCTAAACCATTTTGGTGTAAATTAGTAAACGGCGCCTCATAAAGTCTTCCTGGATCCATTACTCCGTTTTGTGTGAGATAATCTATTATCATTTCCACAAAGCGTATTTGATTGGTGCCAAAGTTTTGATTTTGTAAATACTTATTAAATGCTTGTTTCGCAGCTTTGCGGTCTAGACCTACAAGCTGACGTATAAAGCTCTTTATATTAACGGCGCCATATACTTGCTGAAACTGCTCTCGACTTTCAATTATAGAGGTGCCGTATAACATTTTTTCAAGTGCAGTTACATCCGACTAAGTTAACGGTACGTTGCGTTTCAGTTTAGCAATAGCAATGTGGTTTTGGTTTTCACGAATATATGTTTCTACTTTTTTACAGTACTGTTCCTTACTAAAACCAGTTTGGTGAGTTGGTACAGCAACCTCTTCCAGTTCTTCGAGTTCATCAACAAAGTCTGTATATACAATAGCTTGCTCTTCACGGTCAATAAATTTGATTAAATCACGTAACCGTTGCCGAATAGTTTCTAACATTTCTGGTGTTGCATCAGTCCACCAAGCTTCTGTTTGTAATTCCTCAATTAACTGTAACTGTGCTTTTACCTGGGGGACAGTGCGATGACAGTTCCAAGCGTTGCATTAAGTCCCGCACTTGGTCACGCAACCGTACAAAGTTATTACCCTGTTGGGGGGATAAAACCGCAAGCTGCAATTTCAAAATTAGTAAATCAAACTGTTTAGATAAAGGATTTTCATCAGTTAAACCATTCGGAAGTTGAGCTAACTGATTTATTGCTTCTATGTCTTGATTAGTAACTGCATCCCATCGCGCGCGTTGTGAAAACTCATTAACTCGTTGTAAATGAGGACGGATTAAAAAGTTATCACGCTCCATACTAGAGACTTGTTGATGTAAGTTATTGAGTAAGGTTGATTGTAAAACTTTATATTTACCACCACTTTCAGATAGAGCATTACTCAATTTTACGCGCGCTTTAAATAACTGCCCGTTAACGCTTTGAGTTGGTTTGATTTCTTTTTCAGGTAGTTGCTGGTCAAAAAACTCAAAGTTACTACATAAATCAAATACAAAGAATTCAGTTTTCGAGGTGCCAATTCCAAATAAATCCTTACATAGTCGCGTTTCCCGTCCTATCATCTGGCTAAATTTTACTTGGGAACATACGGGTTTAAAGAATACTAAATTGACAACTTCAGGCACATCTACACCTGTATCGAGCATATCTACAGATACCGCGATAGTTGGCTGTTTATTACGGTCAGAGAAATCATCAAGAAGACTTTGTGCGTAAGAATTATGACTATCGATAACTTGGGCAAATTTACCTTGGTATTTAGAATAATTCTTATCAAAGCGCTGAACAATGAATTCAGCATGATTATGGTTACGGGCAAAGATTATAGTTTTACCAAGCTTATCACCACCATCTACCTTTAACCCATATTCCATTAATAACTTCAGCGCTTCGTCAACTGTATTAATATTGAATAACCATGCATTTAACGCTACTGCACCAACTTTTTCTGGTACTGCTCCTTCGTCGTCTTGAAACTTTTCTTCGTACTCTTCCTTTTCTGACTCGCTCAGGTCAGCGTATTTTACCCCACGAAGCAGAAACTTAAACGATGCTTTAATTCCTAATGGTGGAACTAGATAACCATCTTTGATAGCATCAGATAATTCGTAAACATGAGTAGGAACTCCCGGTTCTAAATCAAAAATACGGTAAGTATCGCGGTGTATCTCTTTGCGAGGTGTTGCTGTTAACCCTACTAATAACCCATCAAAGTAATCAAACAGCGCGCGATATTTTTTATAAATCGAGCGATGCGCTTCATCAACGATAATCAAATCAAAGTGACCACTGCCAAAAACTCGATTACTTCCATCACTAATATTAATACGGTTGGCAATGGCTGGATAAGTTGCGAGTACTACCTCAATATTATCAATATTATCCTTACCATCTTCACTCAAATTTACAGTACTAAGATTCGGTAGAAAGCTTCTAAACGCGCGCTGTGCCTGAATTAATAACGCTTTTCTATCCGCTAAAAATAATACTCGTTTTACCCAATTGGCACGTTTGAGGACATCAACCAAAGCGATAGCGGTACGAGTTTTCCCCGTCCCCGTTGCCATTACCAACAGTGCTTTTAATCCTTTATCTTTATCAAATTTCTCAGTAATGCGATTAATAGCTTCTATTTGATAACTACGTTCTACTATATTAGTGTTGATTTTTATTGAACTTAATGATTTTTGATTTTGACGGCGCCAAATTAAGCGTTCAAGTTCATATTTTTTGAGGAAACCTTGAATTTCGCGGGGTGGGTAATTTACATCATCCCATATCCAATGTTGATAACCGTTACTATAAAAAATAACTGGACGCTGATTAAAACGCTTTTCTAAACAATCTGCGTAAAGTTTAGCTTGATGCTTACCAGCAGCGGGGTCTTTGCGGGTGCGTTTAGCTTCGTACTGCCAAAGGTTTACCATCACTTCCCCAAAGTACATAATCAGCGCGACCATCACCTGTTTTACTAGGCATTCCCTCGACATCGTACTCTTTACAATCTGGTTGATGAACATCCCAACCAGCTTCTAGTAGAAGTACATCAATTAAATAGCGACGGGTTTCTTCTTCGTTGTAGTTATGGCGTAATGACATAACGTAGTATTTCGGAGTAATCCAAACAAGTTGGAAAAGCCACGCATATACTTTGTTTGTCTTTTTTATTTGCAGTCTGATTGACAGCAGTATTTAAAACAATTGAATGGCTATACTTGTTTTAAATCTCGCGAGATCACTGTATCTAGACCCTAACTCGTACGCCGTGGAGTTTATAGCCATATCGCACTCTAATCAGTATTTTGTACCATTCCCACATGGGTGAAGAATTGACTTTAAACACGTTTTCCCAGTAACGCTTTTCTAACAATCAACCTATATGGTGCAAATTTAACTCTATACATAATATTATAACACAAAGATATCTTTTAATAACGTCTTCAACTAGTTATGAAATTTCAAGTTTTCCCTTCCATAATTATCTGAGAAAATGGCAAAAGGAGACACAGTATATAAATCTACATACAAGCAATCTCGATCAAAGTTTTATCGTAGATGTTTATGCTTTTTATCTAACCACCCCATGTAGAGAGCAGCTTCAAGCGTGTAGCCTAATTTATCAAGAAATTGTGTAGTACGATTAAGTAAAATTCTATGGATCTGTTCTTTTTTCATAAACCGCGTTATCTCTGAATCTAAGGCGCGGTTTTTAATATTTATTGCTGCATTAATATCCGACTGAAATATCACACCTTGGTAAGTAATAAATTGGTCTCCAACACGTTTTCCTAGTAATGTTCCGTTGCTTGAGTCAACCTGTGAAGTATATGCCGGATTTACAAGTGTAACTTTTGCACCCTTTCTAACTGATATTTCATCTAATGATTTTTGTAATTCTCCCTTTGACCATTCATTTAACTTTCGATTAATGGCTTTTGCTTTTTTCTTACTTTTGATATGTTTGCTTAAGTCCTCTGCAACAACCTCTCCAAAATTATTAAATATTTGATTGACATCGGTTCGGATAAGCTGCTTAATATGTAAGCGCTTAATACTATCTTTTCTCGATGCTTTTTTGCGTCCCAAGTTATTTGATAAAATTTGAGATGATTTTTTAGCATCTACTTTTTGAGAAATCGCAAATATTACGGAGCGCTTTTTATTTTTCTTTGTTCTTTTGTTTGAAGCAGCTTTAATCACTTCACCTAAAGACTCGACATAAGCTCGTCCATTACTACCATAAAAACCTTCCGTAAAGCCTTTATCAAGTCCAATTATACCCGATTGTTTCGTAATATTTATTTTCGTTGTATGTGGGTAGTGTAACTCAAATTTTTCGCCGTTAAAAATGAGGCGAAGTCTACCAGCTTTCGGACAAGTTCTCCCAGTATGAATTTTAATTTCTACCCACTGACATTTTTTACCATCCATAAAAGTTGGTATCTTGTAAGTTGTAACACTTCTGCCATCTTTGGTAATTTTACCTTTCATTGAAGAAGCAGTTGCATTAATTACAATTTGGTTATTAACCCAAGTGTGCCCACGTTTATAAAACTGTCTTACCCAACGACAAAGAATTGGGTACTGATACCATACCAAATAGCGAGAATTAATTGCTGTGATTAATTCTTGCCGGAAAGATGTTTCTGGTATATCTTGCCAAACTAGCTTCTTACCTTTTTGAACTAGTGTGCGTTCCGGTTTAAAATATTCGTATATTTTACGAATAATTTGTACTTTAGCTGCCTCTTGAACAGCGTGAATATCGTCAAGTACTGCCTGAACTGTTCTCTCCCACATTTCAGAGGAGAGGTTAAAACGTTCAGCACCATAGATACTACGTAAATTTTCACTGTTTCTAATATTTTTGATAATTTCATTTTTATTTATTCCCCAAGCTTTGAGAGAACCGTATTTGTTCCACAGTTCAGAACGAAGTTCTCCTAATACAGAAGCTAGTTTAATTAATTCAGGATTAATAGTGCCGACGGAATAGACTACCCTAGTTACAGTATATTCATTTGTTATGCTTGACTTCTTACTTGCCATATTTTTATGTTTATAGTTAATGATATATTACTACAAATTACTAAAGTTTAGTAATTTTTAAAAAACTTTATACGTTAAAAACGATTGAAATTTCCACTTACAATACTGACGCTTTCTACTGATTTGTTTATGTCAAATAAGATACACAGATTAATAGTATTCAAACTGCCAATTTTAAACCGAACGGTACCAAACGCTTTCCTCACTCTAGACTGCGCGATGCATGACGTACCCGGTGCCCTTTAAATTAACTTCTATTTATAACTATTGGCTCCGAATTACTCCAAAAAAGCGTTATCTAATTAGATGGGAATCTGGAACAGAAGAACTTTGCTTCTTCAGAGTTGAGATTTTTTCTTTCAGTTCCGCAATTTCTGTAGAGGTCTTTTTCTCTCGTTCAAGAGCTATTTGACGTATTTGGTCAGCAAGCGATTGTTTTTGTTCTAAATCAAGCAACTGACGAAGAGATAAATCGGTTTTACCCGGTTTCTTAGCTGTGGGGATTAGGTCGCTGTTAAAGGCAACATTGGGATGATTTTTAGGATTAGAGGAATAGGAACGCGACAGCCAATAAAGGAAATGAAACAGTTCCTTGACAACATGGAGAGCATCACCGCTATTTATGGGGGTAGCATCGTGAACCGCAGTGTTACCAATTTTATGGATTACACTGACCTTAGCAAGCAAACCTGGTTTGAGATTATCCTTAAAAGTTTGTTCGTGTATTAGGGCGCCGAGGTTACTGTTATAGGGTAGTTGTAGATAGGCATCATTCGCATACAGCCATTGCACCGCTTGCAAAGAGCGTGAAGCGAGAATAAAAGCAGCTTGCGCGTTCTTCTGTATAAACTAGACTTTCCGCAAGCGATGCGTGTTCTAGGAGTAAGGGGAAATGGGCGCAAAGATTGTCGAAGTTTGATGCCATCTAACACTGCAACATTGTATTTATTATGTTATAGCTTACGTGCGTAGTTTCTCGTACAGCGAGAATGATTACATTTTTTCGAGTATTTTTAGTATTGCGAGTGTTTCGATTTGACGATACATTTATAAAGTATGACCCATCAGCGCACTGTGGCGCCTCTTAAATATGTATGGCTACCCCAAGACCTATAGAACCCTATACACCTACCTCCGAGGCAATCACACTTGCAAATCAAGCCCTAGAAACTATTTCGGAGTTTGTTGCTAATCCTCCTGATACCATCACCCTTGCAATCCTTGACCCCGCAATGCAAGATACAAGCATCACTATCCCAAGCGGCATGTTTCAATTGATGGTGAATGTACTGCAATCTGTAAGCCGTGGTGAGCCTGTTACTATTCTACCTCTGGGTGCCGAACTTACCACCCAACAAGCAGCTGATATGTTAAGGGTCTCACGTCCCTATCTAGTCAAATTATTGGATGATGGTACAATTCCTTCACGAAAAGTTGGGATTTATCGCCGCGTATTACTCCAAGACCTGCTTGATTATCAAAAAACTGAAAAACAACGACAATCTGTAGTCATGGAAGAACTAACCAAAGAAGCGCAAGATATGGGGCTTTACGATTAATCATGACCTACCCTGTCGCTCTTTTAGATGCATGTGTCCTCTATTCTGCACCGTTGCGTGATTTACTAATGTGGTTAGCCGTAGAAGGTGTGTATGTACCAAAATGGTCAGAGATGATTCATGCCGAATGGATTCAAAATCTTCTTGAGGCACGTCCCGACCTTTTACCAGAACGTCTTGACCGTACCAGAGAGCTTATGAACGCTCGTAGTCCAGATGCACTGGTAACAGACTTTGAACACCACATCGCCAATATTATGCTTCCTGATGCCGATGATAGGCATGTAGTAGCCGCTGCTATAACGGGCAACTGCGATGTTATAGTCACCTTTAACCTGAAAGATTTTCCTGATGCTGCCCTTACTCAATACCAACTGGCAGTCGTGCATCCTGATAATTTTATTTTGCAATGCTTTATTGACTCCCCTGATTTAAGCCTTGCAGCATTAAGAAAGCAGCATCAAAGTTTACGCTTTCCTCACGCAAGTTTGTTTCGTCTATTGAGCCAGAAATAAAATCACATACTCGTAAATATGGATGCTTAGTTAAAGTAGTAGAGTACTGTTCTCCTTTTGGAAGTCTTTTTCCTCCTTTAACTTCAACTAACTCACCAAGAAGCCGTATTGGATATATTGTAGTCATCCCAACAATTCCCCCAACGCATCCAAATCAGCTTTTATCTCCTCTTCCAAATTGCGTAACTTCTGTAAAATAAGTTTCGGCGCCTCATATTCAACTTCGGAATACTCTACTTCTTTATATCTATTAATCGATAAATCATAACCGTTCGCTTGTATCTCATCCTTGGGTACAAAAAACGCCTTACAAGAGCGCGCTACTTTCGGGGTTTCTTTGTTCTCATCTAATAATGGTAATCCTTTATAACTGGCATCTTTCACAGGTACATCCGGCGCCACTCTAGAGTGCCATCGCTGTAATAAATCTGGTATATCATTCTCTTGTACTCTTTGACGTTTATCATCAAGGGATAAACCATCTGCTTTCATATCGTAGAACCAAACCCAATCTGTTCCAGAGGCGCCTGTCTTGGTAAATATTAATACTGCTGTTGATACACCTGCATAAGGTTTAAATACTCCTGAAGGCATTGATATCACGCCATCTAGCTTGTGATTATCTACAAGCATTTGACGTACTTTTTTATGTGCTGTTGATGACCCAAATAACACCCCATCAGGTACAATTACCGCCGCACGTCCGCCTATTTTTAACAATCGTAGTAACAGAGCTAAAAATAGTAATTCGGTTTTGGTTGTATTAGTTTCCTTGGTTAAATCCTTGGCAATGCTGGTTTTTTCCACCGAACCTTTAAATGGTGGGTTTGCCAAGATTAATGTAAAAGCTTCTTTTATATTCGCATGGTCTTGAGAAAGAGAATCGCGCGCTTCTATTTTCGGGTCTTCGATACCGTGTAGCATTAAGTTCATGCTACCAATTCGCAGCATTGTGGCATCAAAATCAAACCCGTGAAACATATCTTTATTGAAGTGTTCGCGGTTGCCTGGTGCGTTTAAAATATAATTACCATCACTGTCTTTTTGTGACTGTAAATACTCAGCTACCGATACTAAGAACCCTGCAGTTCCGCAGGCAGGGTCACACACAATTTCTCTTGCTCCTGGCGCCATTAGTTCTACCATCATCTTTATAATATGGCGTGGTGTTCGCTCATTGTCCATTAGTTCCTGCGGTGGTTAATTTAGACAACATATATTCATACAAATCGCCCTTTGTATCCCTGTCTTCCATTGGGATAGAGTCAATTTGACTTACTATGTTGGTAAGTAACCCAGGATTGGCAATTAAAAACATCGCATCCTTCATGTGACGCGCGTATGCTGATTTTGCCGCTTCTCCCCCCAGGTTCTTAATAAAAGGAAATGCCTCATCGCGAACTACCCGTAACATTTCCTCTGTATCTGTGATGTTTTTGAAATATGACCACCGCGCGTGTTTATTATTCTCCCCAAAAATTGGGTTTTCCACAGGTCTACTTAACCGCTGCGCTTTCTTCTCCTTTACCAGTTCCAAATCATCCAATCGCTTGATAAATAGCAAGAGCCGAAATTTGCGAGGGTTCCCGACAGCGGGTTACTAATGCCGTTATTCCTTCATGTTGTCCACAAACGGTCTACCTTTGACTTTAGCTCCCCTGTAATCATTTACCAGAACTCCAATCACGATGCTGCGAGTGCAAATAATTGATTGTATCAGTATTTTGTGATTGTTACTGCATAACATTCTAAAAAATTATTATAAGTATAAATACAGTGTTGTTGGTCAGTTAACTTCTACTAAACGAAAGGCTCTGATGTTAAGTTAATTTGTGAACATCAATATAATGAGAAGAAATTTGCTAACCTTACCTGTAAAAGAAAATCGGTCGCTTCATAGATGTATATGAATACAAAGTTAAAGCCGGACTGGGCAGGTGAAGACCTGTTATCGCAGTTTGTAAATTTGTTAATCAAAACTGAGCCTATCTACAAGGTGATGAAACACCAGGCTCGGCAAGTACTTATTAAAACTGCTGAAAAAAATGGTGTTCCCTGGCGCCAAAACTATGAGCAGCTAGAGAAATCAGGAATTAAACAAGATTTGGCGGCAGTAACTAACCCAGAAGTTACTTACCCAAAATATTATCAGGTGCCTTTTCATGCTTATAGTGAGGGTAATTTATGTTGGCAAGCTGCATTTGAGGCGCCGAGTGCGACTTACTCAATGGCATTGCGGGTTTGGAAAAACGAACCTTTGACTTGGGAGGTTGCTCACAACCGTTTAAGGGATAGTTTTCACGATGTTTTGGGTATTTATGGGCCTAAACAAGTTCGAGATATTTTAGATATTGGTTGTTCGGTAGGTATTTCAACTCTGGCATTACATCGCTACTACCAGAAAAAACAAAACCATCCGGTTCGGACGGTTGGTCTTGATTTATCACCTTATATGCTAGCTGTTGCTAAAACACTAGATACAAAGAATGAAATTTCACAATGGCTACATGTATTAGCTGAAAATACAAACTTACCAGATAGTTCTTTTGATTTGGTAACTCTACAATTTGTGACTCACGAACTTCCGAACGAAGCATCTAGAGCAATTTTTAAAGAAGCGTTTAGATTAGTTCGACCTGGTGGCGCCATTGCAATTGTAGATAATAATCCTAAATCTAAGGTCATTCAAAATTTACCACCAGTGCTATTTACGCTCATGAAAAGTACTGAGCCTTGGAGCGATGAATATTACATGTTTAATATTGAAGAGGAATTGAAAGAAGTTGGTTTTGAGGCGCCGTTAACTGTAGAAAGCGACCCGCGTCACCGTACTATTGTGGCGAACAAGCGTGTTTAAAATATCTTGTGGGATAGGCCGGAAAGCCTGTCCAGTAGCACAGGCGAGACGCTTATTTGACTGCACAGGCGAGACACCTGTGCTACAGCATTTGTGTTTTGCTTGCTTTGCGCTTTAAATAGTTGATAAATAAATTGAAAATGGGGAAAATCAGCATTAGTTGTATTCCACTTTGTAATGTTTTTTACTTTAATTTTAGGCAAGTAGTTGGGTTAAGGTTTTTTATGTAAAATTACTACCCTTTAATGTCTAATCCATTCATTTACAACTTGACCAACGCTATCTTGCGGATGAACTTCTTCGTTATTGAAGTAGTAGTTGCTATATGGTTCATTTTTAGCGATGATTCCATTTACAACTTGTCCTAAGACGTTTTGGCCAGATTTTTCTAACAGGTCTTTAGCAAATGCTGCATTAACAACGTCAACTACTCCTGGACGAACGACAAATAAAACACCATCTGCCATTTGACCTAGTGTTGCTGCATCGGCGCCCACACTCAGTGCAGGTGTGTCAATAATGATGCAATCATAACTACCTCTAAATGAGTCAATAAGTGTTGCCATGCGCTTGGAGTCGAGTAATGACGCTGGACTGGGTGGTACAAGTCCGGAGGATAGAACGTATAAATTATCCATGACTCGTGAAATTGCTGTGCGCGCGTCTGACTGACCAACAATTACGTTACTCAAACCTTCATTATTAGGTAAGTCCCAAATGTTATGCTGAACTGGACGGTGTAAATCACCATCGACTAGTAATACTCGGCGTTCCATCTGAGCTATTGCCATTGCTAAGTTAGCAGCAACGGTTGATTTACCTTCTTGAGCAACAGAACTAGTAACAACTATTACTTTAATTTCTTTGTCCGCACTGATGAACTTTAGATTCGCGCGCAGCATTCGGTAAGCTTCGCTGGATGGAGAACGGGGAGTATCTCGAACAACAATTTTTGGACTCAAACTTTCAATTTCGTCGTTGTTAGGACGGAATAGTGATGATTTTGGCTTGCTAAACGAAGGAATGACACCTAATAAGGTTAATTCCATTAGTTCTTTAGCTTCGTCGATATTCTTGATGTACTTATCGCGCGTTTCTAATAGATACATCGTAGCCATTGATGTTAATAAGCCAAGTAAAGCTCCACTTAAATAACTCATTGTAGGAGAAGAAATTGGTTCATCGGGAGTTGGCGCCTGACTGATGATTTGAGCATTACCCAAATTTTGATTTTCGGCAATCCGACTTTCTTGTAATCTCTGTAATAATAATGAGTAGGTTGACTGGGCAGCTTGAACTTTACGCTCTAATTCGCGCTGTGTCTGTTCTAGTTTAGGTAGATTATTAAGCCTAAGTCGGTACGTTTTTTCTAAATCTGTTAGTGTTGCAAGTTGACTCACTAGCCCTTGGCGCCGTGATTCTAATTGGAGAAGTTCAGTACTTATTCGTTGTTTGAGTTCACCTTGTTGCAAATCTAAACCAATTGGTTGAATTTCTCCTCCAACAATGCCAACTCGATTTTGTAAAATGCCTTTTAATGTATTAGCTTTATTTTGAAGCTTAATCATTTCTGGATGTGTATCTCGAAGTATTTCGCGTTTATCTACAAGTTGCAATTCAATTTTATGAAGCTCGGTAACTACCTCTTGCACTCCAGTTGACTGACTTAAGGATGTCATTGTTAGTGCTTGTTGAGAAGTGATGCCACCAAGTTTTTGACGATTTGCTTCTGCCTGAGAACTGCTATCAGCTATTTGTGATTTTATATCACCAATTTGCTTTTGTAATTCCGAGAGCATTTGTACCGCTTTGCTTGCTTCTTCTTGCAATGAAACGATTTTATTTTTCTCTTTAAATTCGCGTAGTTCTGCTTCGGCTTTGCGGACAACTGACTCTGCACTCGGTACTTGTTTTTCTAAAAATTTACGTGCGGCGGTTATAGCGCTACGATTATATGAAACGTTATGTTCTAAATATGCTGACATTAATGTATTTACTACATTAGCGGCAGCTTCTGGATTAGTATCATTATAAGAAACTTGTAAAACGTCGGTTCCTTTTACATCTTTGACTGTAAGCTTTTTGAGGAATTCACTCGTTTTAAACGCGGCACCCTTATCATCTTTGAGATTAAGACGGTCAATCGTTTTTTGAATGATAGGATATGACCGTATAACTTCTGCTTCAGTATTGAGCGGATTAGTTTTATTGTCTTGAACAACAGGTTCTAACTTACTAACTTCTGTACCGAAACCAGTAATCGTTGAAGTTGTATTTGTACGTTGAAACTGTAACTTTCCTTCGGCTTGATAAGATGGCTTTTTTAATGACGATGCTACTAATGAAAGTAAAAATACTGGGAAAAATACTCCCAGTCCAGGTACCCAACGACGTTGTAAAATGTGCCAATATTTACTAAACGTTGAGGATTCTTGATTTCCCATAATTTTATTTTGTAATTTACTTAAAATTTTATTACATTGAGCGACAATGGCTTACAATACTTCTTCATATACCGCTACCGTTTTTTCTAGCATGACTCGCTGAGTAAATTTATTTTTTGCAGTTACTAAAGCAGCTTCTGCCATCCTATTTTTAAGCTTGCGGTCTGTTAGTAATTGCTGTAATCGTGTTGCTAAAGCTTCATAATTATCAAACGGTGTAATAAAACCATTCACACCATCTTCAATTTGGTCGTATGCACCTGCGGCAGGTGTTCTGACTGGAACTACTTTACAAAGCATGGACTCAACAACTACAAGCCCAAACCCTTCATTACGGCTAGGCAAAGCTGATACATCAGATGCCCATAAAACTTCCCGACTGTCTGCGTAGCCAATTTGGCGAACCAGGTCTGCAACGCCTTCTTTTGCTGCCAGTTGAGCCAAAGCTTGAGCTTGGCTTCCTTCTCCCGCGAATAAGGCTCGGACATTACATCCTCTCGCACGTAGTAAAGCTAATGCTTTAATTAATACATCATGTCCTTTTACGGCTTCAAGCCGCGCTAATATTGATACTACTTTGTCGTTTTGACTCAAACCAAATTTTTCGCGCGCTTTCTCGTACTGCTCTTGCGTTGGTGGATAAAAATAAGATTCATCTACTCCAAGGTGAACAACTCGGATAGAGGAACGTGGTATTTGAAATTTTTGAACCAAATAATCGCTCGTTTCAGCACTAACAACAATCGCGCGATTTCCCCAAAAGGAGGCAAGTTTGTATATAAAATTTGCAGGAATTCCTTGAAGATGCAGTGAGGTTACGTAAGGTATTTTATGCAGTAATGTAACTAGGTGTACATAAGGACTAGTTGCGCGCCAATGTACATGTATTAGATTTGGTGAAAATGTATTTACTACCGAGCTGATGTCAAAATAAGCTTTTACTACACGTACAATATTTTTAAAAGAAAGTGACGGCTCTGGAAAAGGAATATAAAAATGTTTAATTCCATTTGACTCAAACCATTCGGGGCTGTAGGAATGTTCTCCTACTTGTCCCCTGCTAGCGATTGCTACTTCCCAACCAATTGACATTAATCCTTTTGCAAGGGAGAACATATGTGTTGTAACTCCACCCGAATCTAAAATTCTAGCTACTAGTAAAACACGCTTCTTCATTACTATTTATCTCCCTATTTATATCAGCGTTAATAATTTAATATTTTTCCAACTATTAAACTTTCCAACTCCTCCGATTATTTCTCACATATGAAGTACAGCATTCCCTCAATTGGTTCCTTTTTCAAAAGCTCTAATGAAGTAACCATATTTTCTTGTCTTAGCTGGAAGTCAGTTCCAAGTGCAACGATTTTAAAATTAACATCTTTAAAAATTTGATACACTTCTTCAATTTGATACCAATACATATACGGCTGTTGATCAAAAATAGCGCCTAAATTTGGCTTACCTGCCAATTTAAGTCGAGGAATGTATTGAGATGAAAATTCCGAGTTAAAAATTTTTCTCAGTATCTGTACATATCCTATGTACCCTTTATGGAAATTACTCTGAATTCTTGAATCAAAATTTAGAAAAGAAAAGATTGCTGTCCCACCTTTTTTAAGAATACGATAAGCTTCTTTAAAAGCACTTAATCTTGCGTATTTATCTTCAATACAACATAAAACTTGTTGTAAATAAACCAATTGCTCAAATGAATCATCATGATAAGTTAATGCAGTTGCATCTTCCACAGCAAAAGAAACATTACCTATTTTATCTCTCTGACGAGCATGTTCAATAAAATTGGGTATATAATCAAACGCAAAAAGTGATTGAAAGCCCATTTGTTGCATACTTAGAGTAATTCTTCCTCCTCCTGTACCAGCTTCTAAGGTTTTAGCATTCTTATCCAAATATGTTTCTATAATAAATTTTTCCCCATCAGACAAATTTTCTAGATAAGCCCAGTAATCAAAATCTACACCGCCATAAGTTTCTTTATTATTCGCCATAGTTTTAACCTCTTGTTTTTTTAAATCACATCTTGAAGTTAATCAAGACAAATCAATAAATTTCATCATTTCGTAAATAGCTGTTAGATTTCACAACGATAAGCAGGGAAAAAATTAGAATTCAATAATTTTTCTGGTTCGATGCTTAATGTTTTTGCTCTTAAATTTACTAAGTAGTAGTATTTTTCTTTATCTATAATCAAACGGAGTGTTAAAAAAGAGTGTTTTTGATTAGAGAAACCTGCTTTGAAATGATAAAGGCTATTTATTTTTGCTCCAAGTCCTCCACCTAGGTGAAATACTTCATTACCACGTTCTTTAGCCCAAAATCTTACATAATCAAACATCAATTTACTGGGAGCTTGTTTTAAAAACTGGCTTTTTGTTGCTCCCAGATGATACTGAATGATTCTACAACATTCTGTAAAAATTCCGGCACATGCAACTTCATTATCTTTTTCTACAATACATAAGTGAATAGCTTCATTTAAATTCATTAATTTGCAAAAGTACTCGTAATCAAAGTAATAATATGTTTTTGCTCCTACGCGATCCATAGTTTCATAATATATATTAATAAACTCATCTATATATTCTTTATAATCTACTATTTTAGCTGTATAACCATTGCGTTTACAGCGATTTATACTAGTACGATGCTCCGGTCGAGTTTGCCGCCATATTTCTGCAGGAGAAAGATTCAAATCAATCGATAAGGTTTCTCCGCTAATTTGAATAATTTCAGAAGATAGCACCTGGTTTATGTTCTGATTGAGTATTGGATGCAGACGAAAAAAAGCAGAACAAATATTCCTCGCTTTAAAAGTAGTAATTAGTTGTTCAATAGCTGCTTTTAAAAAATTTGGCTCGCTAGTTGCTGCGTCACTCAATAAAAAACCAGCATAACCAATTGGAGAGCCTATATCATAACAATCTTTCAAAATTCTACTTTTGTCGAACAAACCTGTGTATAGACGTAATAAGTAAGGCAAACAAAAAGTTTTCTCACCTTCAGATATCAAAATAGCTTCTGGCTTGCTATTAGTTCTAAATGCTTCCGTAAATATGTATTGTGGTAGATGATAAACATCATGGCGTAGATTTTGTAGTATTTGTAGCCACCGAGGGCTAAAAACATCAATAATTTCAACTTGCATGAATTAAAAAGCTCTATTTTACCTACTTAATTAATCAAAGCATAAAATGAAGATAACTAATTATTACGATTATTATAAACAGTGAAAATTGCTTCGATAACTCGCTCTAATTCTTCATGAGTAAGATTTGAGCCAGAAGGTAAACAAAGCCCGCGCGCAAACAAATCGGATGCTACGGCGCCACCAAAACATTCGCACTCTGCAAATACAGGTTGAAGGTGTAGTGGTTTCCATACGGGACGAGCTTCGATTTGTTGAGTAGCCAGAGTGAGACGAATTTGTTCTCTATCTGCACCGAAAGCTTCCGGGTCTACAGTTAAACAGGTTAACCAACGAGTACAAGTACCAAAATCGGCTTCGGGCATAAACTCAACTCCCGGCAAGTTGTCCAACGCCTGCTGGTAAACTTCAAAATTGTGCCGTCGTGCTGCTACACGTTCGGATAATACTTGCAACTGACCGCGACCTATACCGGCTAAAACATTGCTAAGTCGGTAGTTAAACCCGATTTCTGAGTGTTGATAGTGAGGAGCATTATCGCGCGCTTGTGTTGCTAAGAACCTAGCTTTTGCAACCAATTCTGGGTTGTCAGAAACTAGCATTCCACCACCCGAAGTAGTGATAATTTTATTACCATTAAATGAATAAATTCCGATACGTCCAAATGTACCAGGACTTTGCCCTTTGTATGTGGCGCCTAATGATTCCGCTGCATCTTCAATTAAAGGAATGTCATATTCATTACACGCCGCTAGAATTGGTTCGATATCGGCACTTTGTCCGTAAAGATGTACTAAAATAACTGCTTTCGGTAGTTTACCAATGCGCGCGCGGGCTGCGAGGGCTTCACGCAGCAAATCGGGGTTCATGTTCCAAGATTTATAATCGCTATCTATAAATACTGGTTTGGCGCCTTGATAAACAATCGGGTTTGCGGTTGCAGCGAAAGTCAGAGTCGAACAAAAAACCTCCGAACCCGACTCGACGCCAAGCAAACGCAGTGCTAGATGAATTGCTGCTGTTCCTGAACTAACTGCAGCAGCATGTGCGGCGCCTGTAAGGAGGCAAAATTCGTTCTCGAATGCATCAACATGCGGGCCGACGGGAGCTATCCAATTCGTTGCAAAAGCTTCTTTAACGAATTCAAGTTCGCGGTAGCTCATATGGGGGGTTGAAAGGAGAATAGGTTTATTCATTTTTCTGGCTGCCTATATTGAGGATTTGTTATTGCTGCTCGATATGTTGGAAAAAATCCCGACTGATACAATAATTTTGCTTGACTATTTAATGCTTTGGCGCGCAATTCAACAAGATAATGATATTTTGCTTCATCTGTAATTAGACGCATGGTTAAGAAATCATGGCGTTGTCGTGAAAAACCAGATTTAAAAGTATAAAGAGTATCAGTTGTAGAACCTCCTATTCCTCCTCCTATATGTAAATATTCATTGCCGCGTTCTTTTCCCCAAAGACGAACATGGTGTAGTAATAAATTGAAAGGAGACTGTCTTAAAAATTCATTCTTCGTTCCACCTAAGTGAGCTTGGATAATGCCACAACATTCAAAGAATAAACTTGCACAAATTACTTGTGACTCGAATTCCACAATACACAAATGCAGCTTTGAGCCTAAGTCTAATAATCCAGTGAAATAACTATTATCAAAATAGTATGATTGTTGAGCTTGAACGCGATTCATTGTTTCTTCGTAAATCGCTATAAATTCATCATAGTATTCCTCAAAACTTACAACTCTAGCTGTAAATCCTAGGCGCTTGCATTTATTAATCGTGCTTTGATGACCCTTGCGAGTATGTGCCCACAGTTCTGATTCTGAAAGATTTAAATCAATTGAAACAGTTTGACCATTTTGAGTAAAATTAGGTGAGCAAACTTTGACTAAATCTTGATTCAAAATAGTGTGTAATCTCAAAAATACTGAACATACACCTTTTGCTCGCAAAATTTCTTTAAAACTTTTGATGGCTTCATTAAAAAATTGAGGTGAATTGGCAACTGCTGAACTTGCCAATATTCCTGAATAGCCGTAAGGCGATACGATGTCAAAAATATCAGATGTAAACGATTGATCCGAAATATTATCGCATTGGCGTAATAAATATGGAATTAGTAATACTTTATCATCTTTTTGTATGTATATAGCCTCTGGTATGGTTTTTGTTCGCCTTGCCTCTAAAATTAAATAATCAGGTGTTTGATAAACATCGTGTCGGATGTTAGCCAATGCTTCGAGCCACAAATTGCTTGATAAATTTATTACTTCAACTTTCATTTATTTTTGATTTATTCTTATGAGTTTTAGTAGTTTTACTTAAATAATATAGATTGAAAAAATCAAGTTAAAGGTAGGTGTTTGGCAGAAATTGGTTGATTAGATAACTTCCATTAAGTCAATCAATGATTCAATTTTTAAATCAGCTTTATATTCACTTGATGTTATTACATTTGTGTATTCTCCTTCACGACAAATTTGAATAGTTAACCAATCTAATTGTTTAGCTGTGACAAAATCTTTATTTGGGTTATCACCAACGTAAACACATTCCGAACCTGTTGCTTCAGCCAATTCCATTGCTTTTAAATATGGTATAGGGCTTGGTTTCCAACAATCTCTACCATAAAAGTCTGTATAAATAATCCAATCAAAATCTGTTTCAATGCCCAAAGCTTTAACTTTGTTTTGCTGAACTCGAAGATAGCCATCAGTAATAATCCCCAATTCTTTTTTACTTTTAAAATAACTAATTGCACTTTTTGCATCATTGTGAAGCGCAATTTTGGGAAAATGTTCGCGATAAACTTGTAGAAGTTCAGCTATGATTTCTGGCTCAAATACCTCCATTTCTTCTAAAGCCAGATTAAAAATATTGCCTCTTTTCCCTTGTTCAAACAACTTCCAGGCTACAACAAAAAAATTAGTAATCGAATATTTTTTTTCCAACCAATTTGCTACAGCCTGAAAACCGCTCCGCACAAAATCATGTTCGGGAAATAGCGTATCATCAAGATCAAATACCAAAACTTTTATCATGCAATAATTTCCTGACGCACAAAAACTGCTTCATCGTATCGGAGCATTGCAAGACCATCTTGCCACTCATCAATTTTAATTTCGGTCTTTTTACCCAAAAGCATTTCGATAATCCAAGTAGGAAAGTTTGCACCAGCTTGGAAAGCAAGAGGAAAGCCACCTCCAAAACGCGGATTAATCTCAATAAATTTTATTTCTCCGTCTGGTTGTAAAAAACACTGAACAGTAATGCATCCAACAGTTCCAGGTAATAAATTAACTACTTTTTTAGCTGCATGAATTAATTCGTAGTCTTTAACTGTGATGCCTTTACTAATCTCACCTGCACGTGTTTCTACACGCAGTCTAGGAACAACAACTTGTACTGTACCTTCAAAATTAACTAGGACATCAAGCGTGTATTCTTGTCCGACTACAAATTCTTGAACAATTGCATTCTTAATGTAGTCTTTAAAAAATGCTAAATCGTGGGCGTTTCTTATTTTAGTAAAGCCAGCGCTCGAACTTCCGTCAGAAGGTTTAATAATAAACGGGAATTTAGCTTGTGGATCAGCCAAAATTGTTTCAGGTGAGATTATTTCTGGAGTTGCTACACCTATTTCTTTAAAAAATTTGTAGGTGTTTCGTTTATCAAGACAAATTTGGTTTGTTTCAATTGAAGAGACTAGTAGAGTAACCCCAATTGCTTCAAAATCTTTTTTACGTTGTGCTAGCAAACATAGTTCTGTATCAATCAAAGGAATTAGAAGTTTCACTTGGTATTTCTCACAAACTTCTAATAAACATTGAATGTAGTTGGGGTCATTAACGCGCGGAACTTGTTCCTGAAAATCACCAACAAAATGCGCTGGTGCATTTTTTTGGCAGTCAGCGGTAATAATGCATCCGGTTAGTTCTAGATTATTTAGAGCTTGGCGGAAATGTTGAATTAGAGAAACCCGTCTGCCTGCGCTTGTGAATAGAATGTTAAAGCTTTGCATGATTTTCCTATCTAGCTAAGGTGCTTGATTTAGATTTTTAGCTTTTAATTCTTTTGTGCCAATCCTCTAAATTATTAACATACATTTAGCTATGCTATCTCTAACTAAATATATCATCAAACAATGCACTCCTGAGAAAGTTTTAATTATTTTTTTATCGAGAGTAAATAGCTATTGATTCATCAAGAGTTATTTATTACAAGTTGACCAGAATACAGGAAAAACTCTTGGGTCACTAAAATCAGGATTACCATTTGGTAATTTACGGCAGATTAATTCATCTGCTATTTGCACTTTTTTACCCTGCTTTGTCCAAAATGGTTGATAATGATTGCTGTGATCTTGTAAGTGAACTGCAAGTGCCAAGCGGCGTAAATTACTGTGATTCGGCAAGCTACCGTGAATTGTCCAGCAGTGATGAAAACTTATTTGTCCTTTTTGCAAAGTCATTGGTACTTTAACAAGTTTTCGCCCCTCGCGATAGAACTTGTGTTCCATATCTTCCAAGTTATGATTGTTGAAAAACCTCGTGTCTTCAATACCTGACCATTTGTGACTTTTGTCGAGAACAACCAAAGGCCCTATCGATTCGTCACAATCATGAAATGGAATCCACGCTGTCAGTAAGTTATGTGAAGTACAAGTAGACCAATAAGCACGGTCAGCGTGCCAACCAACTGCACTTTTGCCATCCGGGTTTTGGGGTGGTTTGTAAACGAGTTGGTCATCAAGTAGACGAATGCTTTCGGTACGCGCAAGACGTGCGGCAATGGCGCCGATTATTGGCTGCATTACCAGTTTTTGCAGTTCTCTATTTCGTAATGAGATAAATTCATTGTTACGAACAACATCGTAGCCATCCTCTGGTTTCCAATCGGTAAACCCAGTGTTAGTTGGCAGTGTACCATCGCGTTCTCCCCGATAAAAGCGTTCACTTCCCTGAATCGCTTCGGAGATGATGTCATCTGAGAGTACTTTTTTGGAAATATACCAACCGTGTTCCTCGTAGAATGCGATATCTTCTTCGGTTGGTAAAAGCGCTAACTGTTCCTCTGTAAGTCGTGGAGTCAGAGTATTTACCATTATAATTACCTCTTGCGTGGGATGTGAACAGGAGCAAATTCAAAAACCAAGCTAATTCTCCCGAAGTTGTCCCATGAACTCTTCGGATGTTGCATAACCTTCTTGGTTAATTCCGTCTTGACGTAAAACTTTAAGCACTGTCATTAACAAAATTTTCAAGTCAAACCATAAACTCCAGTTATCTACATACCAAACATCGTATTGAAACTTTTCTTCCCAACTAATCGAGTTACGTCCTTTAATTTGCGCTAAACCTGTGATACCGGGTTTGACTTCATGGCGCCGTGCTTGTTCCGGGGTATAACGGTTAAGGTAGCTAACCATTAAAGGACGTGGACCGACAAAGCTCATATCACCTTTGAGAACGTTCCACAACTGTGGAAGTTCATCAAGACTTGTTTTACGAAGGAATTGTCCGAAGGGAGTGAGACGAACTTCATCGGGGAGAAGATTTCCCTTAGTATCACGCGCGTCAGTCATCGTGCGAAACTTGTAGAATTTGAAAATTCGCTCATTTTTACCCGGTCGAGGCTGAGTAAATACTACTGGGCGCCCCATTTTGTAATAAATTAAACCTGCAACTACTAGTAGTATCGGAGAAAGAATAATTAAAGCAAGCATTGCTATAACTTGGTCAGCTAAATATTTAATCATCCGATTACGATTGATTATAGTGATAGCTCGAATGTTTCCACCAATCATATGTATATCCTAAATTTACTTGATACGAGCATTGGCATTAATTTTGTCGGTAATTAATTATGCGCCAATTTTGGTACTTACAGCCTGAGCGTATAAAGCCGAATGTAGCTTGATAATATGACTTAGATCATATTGAGTCATGCGTTCACGCGCACGTTGCCCTGTGATACGAGCTTCTAGAGGATTGTTTAAGACATAAGCCATTGCATTTGCCAAGCTTTTGACATCTCCTACTTTTACTAAAAAGCCACAACCGTCTTTGAGCAAATCCTGAGTTCCGCGAATTGCAGTACCGATTACAGGAATTCCCAAACTCATAGACTCCATCACACATCTAGGTAATCCCTCTTGCTCTGAAGCAATCACGGTTGCTGCTGCTGCGCTGATCAGAATTGGAATATCCTTACGAAATCCTAAAAAGCGTACTTTATTTGCTACATTAAGTTCTTTGGCTAGCTGTTGCATGTCATAAAGTAGTGGTCCATTTCCAGCAAAAGCTAAGAACGTATTAGATTTATTGAGATGGGCGAAGGCTTTCAAAACATCCTGTGGACGCTTACGCGGAATTAACTCAGCTACGCATAGCAACATTTGAGTCTGAGGTGTCAACCCTAACTCCTCACGAACCTGGATAACTTCAGAACTGGAAATGCAATCAGAACTATATTCCTCTAAATTTACGCCAATACCTGGCATGTAAGAAATCCGCTCTGGAGAAACTAATTTTTTGTGCTTTGCTGCTTCCTCATCTTCTCGATTAATGACTACTAAATAATCAGTCCAGCGCCCAGCCAGCTTTTCCAAATTTAGGAATAAAGCATTTTTTAAAGGTTTACCACCACGATAGAAGTGAAAGCCATGAGCTGTATAAATTACTTTAGGTTTATGTGGAAACAAATGTTTATTCCTCAAAGCATAACGGGTAACAAAAGCAGCTACTGGAGTGTGAACATGAACTATATCATATTTTTCTTGCTGTACTACTTGTTGAATTGTGCGTGGAGTAAGTATTAAGTTTTGTGGTTCTAGGGGGTTACGCGACCATTCAACATTCCAGACATTATCAAAAATCTGTAGACACTGGGCATTACTCGAAATTTTACAAGCCATTGCATCTACACGCCAACCTTGAGAACGAAAATGATAGGCGATGGGAAGCAGAAAAGCCTGTAATGTATCGGGAATGGTCGTAACCATTAAAATACTTTTCATGATTAACAATTGTGTTTTAGTTAATATTTAAAAAACTCTGAGTAGATTTTTTTGATTATTCAACTGCTGGTTGATCTAATTTAATAACTCTAACAAATCTGACAGAAATATCTTCTTTACCTCCATTATAAATTCTAAAATCATTATTATTTATTTGTCTATTTAAAAAAGTTGCGTCATTTATTTCAAAAGTGACTGTTTTCCATTTTCCTATACCTTCATTCTTTATAACGGAACTTTTTTTATAAAAATCATCACTGAATGCATCATATTCAATCCACCAAGTATTTGTATTATCATCTAAAAAAGTAACTTTTATTTGAATATTATTACTGCCACCTTTCATAAATTTGTCATCAACTCCAAAATAAATATAGTTACTACCGTTTTTTGTGTCTGTACGTAAAGCTTCATAACTTTCTTCATTATGCTCTACTGGAGTTTTGACATAATAAGTTCTAACTGTATGACCATCTGGTTCGACCTCTCTTTGGAAAAGCCAACGTTCAAAATTACGTATCCACCAGCCATCCTGCTCGCCTAAATCGAAACGTGACCATAATTGATAAATATCTTTGCCTTCCCGTAATGCACACCAAGCATCTGGAGAATTGTGGTAATTACGACCAAGAGTTTTTAACATATATTGGTGCAATTTAGGAGCTTGCTTCCAAATATCTTTTCCAAGAAAGACCACATTTGACCGCACTTGCAGATTCTTGAGTACTGACATTTTCAGTTGGTAATAAGTAGAAACAGTTATATTTTCGTTATCTATTTCTTCACTTTCGCTACCAATAAAGCGCTTAGGGTCAGCAATCAACAATGAATTATCGTAGGTTATCATATATCTAATACCACCTATATTTTCCACGCGAATTCCATAATTGGGCATATCAGTCATCATAAAGTTATATTTTTCCAGAAGTCCGAAGCGAGTACTTCCACCTTGCTCGATAACATACCGAAAAAGTTCTCTGCCTAGTGCTTGACGCCATTCAACATCTCCATCAGCTATGGGAATAACATCATAACCTGTATACATAAGTTTGTAAGCATTCTCTTTACCAAAAGCATCGACATATGCATCTATTATTTCTTGGAACCATTTTAGGAAATCTTTGGCATTCATTCCTTTCGCTTTCATGTCTTTAACAAAGGTAATATCAAACTCACCAGATTGCCAAGCACCTGGTATATAAGCAAATTTTAGATGAGGATGAGAACCAAATTGATGTTGTTTAAAACTTTTAAGTAAATTTTTGAATTCTTCTTTGAATCCGGGATGCCACATTGGGTAAAATAAACCTTTACTATCAACCTCAAAATTGTCCTTATAAGAAGAAATTTTTATTGGTTCTAAATCGGGATATTTCTTTGATAACCATTCTGGACAATGAATTACATCGGAGTTTTCCATTCTGATATAGATATTTTGCGGCTGCTTCAAAGCATTTTCCAAAATACTCCAGTCGTAGACTCCTTCTTGCGGGTTAACATCTCGCCACCGAAACGTAACTAATTTTAAAGTTTGTTCTCGTATATCATCAGGATTGGAACCATAAAATCCGATTACATCAGGAAACGGCTTTACCCACTCTGGTAACCACCAATCATCTTCTGTAATTTGTTGTTTGGAAGGATCTGTCACACTTTGAGCGGAAGGAGCTATCATAGTTGAATTAGCAAATTTAAAGAATATTAGAAACAACAAAATAATTGTTAGTATGACCACTATTAGATCAAGAAAAAATTGTTTTGGCTTTTTAGGCATCATCTAAAAATAAGTTGTACAAATAAAATCTGGAATAATTTGTGAGCTTAACTCTTCATCAAAAGTGTTCAAGTTACTTTTGCAAGGTTCCTTAGTTAAGTTTTTCAGCCAGCACTTTCTCATACAAGGTTTCGTATTGAGCTATAACAGAGTATAGAGAAAAGGATTCAATTATCTTTGAGCGTGCAGCTTTTCCCAAAGCTTGCCTATCTTCGCGATCAAGCATAATTAACTCTTCCCAAGCATTAGCTAAAGCCTCTGAATTTTTTGGAGGTACAACTATCCCTGTATCCCCAACAATCCAAGCCGAATCACCTACATCTGTTACCACACAAGGGATACCACAAGACATCGCCTCTCCTACAACTAGAGGAAAAGCCTCGCCGTAGGCTGAAGAAGAAGTAAAAATATCTAGAGCAGGAGTAATATACGGTATATCATTGCGTTCTCCTAGCAAATGAATTCGATGGGCAATTCCCAAATCCCGAACTAATTCATTTATGCTCTGATTGTTTGGGTCAATACCAGTTCCAGCTAAGACGAAATGTACATCAGAAAATTTTTTCAATAATTTAGCGGCTGCTTTAAGAAAATTAGCACGGTCTTTCATAGGGTGGTCACGCCCAAATGAGCCAATTAAAAAAGTATCTTCTGGCAAACCTATTTCTTTTCTTAAACTAGATCGAGCTTCAAGTGATGGTTTAAATAATGAAGTATCAAATCCATTAGGAATTACACAGCTACGTTTGGAGCAATATCCCAGTGTATCATGCTGTAATTTACTTTTTTTAGATACAAAAACAGTTTGTTCGTTAAATTGAGAAAGAAAAGCCCCAAACCTAATAATAGATTGAGTCATTTTTTTTTCAGATATTAATGAATTTATCGAATGATGAATACTCCATAAAACAGAAATTTTATGCAGATTAAACAACTTGACTAATTGTGCTGCTAAATTACCGTGATACATCCAACCTTGAATGAGATTTGGTTTTAATTTGTGAACTAAACGAACTAATTTCCAAATAACAGACACAGTAGGCATTCCTGGTCTCATGCCCAAAGTGTATACGGGTATGCCTAAAGCTTTCAAGCTATTGCCTAGAGTACCAATATTCATCAAAGAAATAACAACTGGCTCAAACCTACACCGATTTATTTTAGATAGCAAGCTATAGAGCATTTTCTCGGCGCCACCAATATCCAGATTGGTAATTATATACAGGATTTTAACTTTATCAAGTGAATTCATATAAACCTTTATCTGGTGTATGTTTTGTGATTTTTTTTAATCCAAGAAATTTTGCATGTTAAAGCTAGTAACAAAAGTATCGATAAAAAAGACACAAAATGGGCACTTACAAACACTTTTGGGTCTCCAAACATCAAAATATCTATCCAAATTTGGATAATAAAAACATAAATAAATGCTGCCCAATGTATATTTTGGCATTGTTTGTTCCAAATGGCTTGTAAATAACGACCAATCCATCCAAAAATAAAAGAGACTAGTATTAGTCCAGGCCACCACATACTATAAATACCAAAAGCAAAAAGACCTGTCGGTACCTCATAATCATTGGCTCCGGTAATATAGAAAGTATTATAAAATGAAATACTTTCTGGCTTGACTATATTAAAAATACGTTCTGGAATTAAATAAATGAAACCATAAAACCAATCAATAAATAAGCGCATTTCATATTCTCTCTCAAAAGCGTGATCTAGAGAAGGAATTGTATAGGAAAAATTCCTCAGAAATTCTGAAAATCCAGATTCACTTGCTTCGTCCTCCTTAAGAAAGTCATTAAATGTTTTCCAAAAAGCATCAAACCCGTCTGGTAATGCAGTTAAACTTAAGAAAAATGTTTTACCAGTTATCAAAAACACACCTGCAAACACAACAATGGGGATAAATGGCCAAGAAAAAATTTTTTTTGTTTTGAGTAAATAAACTAAATAAAAGCCAAGAAAGTAATTAATCAGAAAGCCGCGACCAGACGAAAGCATAGCAGCAAGAAAAGAAACTGTTACTGAAAATATAAAAACAGGATATAAAATAAATTTCAATGGCTTATGTTTTAAGTATAAAATTAAAGAAGCGAGTAAATAGGAAGCCAAAAATGAACCTCGAATAAAATGTTTAAAAAATACCAGCGAACCACTTTCGACAGCATTCGATCTAATTAAAATTGTTTTTGATAGAGCTTCTAAAATTCCGCCATATTGAGCGCCATATATATATATTGCTATACAAGAGAATAAAAGCAGTAAAATAGCATAAATAATAACGTGTGTGTTGCTTCTACTTTTAATAGTAATATTTTCTCCAAATAGCTTGGCTGACTTTGAGTTAAAGCCTAGTGCTATGCAAAAATATCCTAAAAATATTGCCAGAGTAGTTTGGATATTAACAATGTAAGATGGACTACCGTAGAGTACTTCTAATTTGCTGCCATCTCCATTAATCATCAGCATTAGTACAGATATAGGATATAGCAAGCAAAAAAACACATTGAATATAGTAAAGAAATCAAATGCCTGCTCTTTTTTACGGACAATTTCAGTGAATATAATAAAAACTATTAATCCAATATGAGCTACTGCTATCATACCATTATTTGAGATTTAGAGTTATTTTAATTAACTTTCAAGTTGTTTTGAAAATTGTTTCCATTACCTAACAAATACAAATATTCAGAAACTGCCCGCTTGCTTGAAAAATATATTGCCCTCTGCCTTAATAACTCTCGATTAACAGGAGCATTCAATACCTGTAACATAGCTTTAGATAATGCTACTACGTCTCCAACTGGAGGTAAGTAACCGTATTTTCCTCCTTCTAGAATTTCTTTGGGACCATTCGGACAATCTGTAGCTATGACGGGACAACCGCAAGCCATAGCTTCAATTAAAACAATTCCTAATCCTTCCCAACGTGATGAAAGCACAAAAGCACTTGCTTTACTCATATACGCATAAGGATTGGTAGCAAAACCAGGAAGAGAAACATCTTCAGCTATTCCTAATTGACTTATCTTTGCTTCTAATTTACCTCTTAGTTCACCTTCACCTAAGATTACCAAGCGAGCTACTGTCTGTCTTCTTAACAGCGCAAAAGCTTCTAATAAAGTTATAAAATCCTTCTGTTCTGTTAAACGTCCCACAGCTAGAAATACTGGTGGAACGCCTTGTTGAAACCAGGGATGATTTAAGGATGCTTGTGAAGCAGCAATTAATTCTTCATTTACTACAGGATTGTAAATAACTTTGACTTTCTCTTTTGCCAAACCAAGTTGAAATACTAAATCTTCAGCTACACCTTCCGATACACAGACAATATTATCTGCATAAGGATAAAGCCATTTCATAAACATAGGAACAAACTTAGCTCGTAATAGTTTAGATTTGTCAACTGATAAAGTGTTATGTTCTACTAATATTAATTTAGTTTTTGTACGAGCAAACCTACTAGCTAATATAGCTACTACATTAGCATGGCTCATATGTGATATTAGGACGCAGGGTCTGTATTCTTTTAAGTAACGTGATAAAGGTATAACAGACTTTAAAACTCCTTCTCTTGCTAAATTTACAAGACGAACCTGCTTAGGTAGCTGATTTAAATAAGGCCCCTCCGTATTAGATACAACTAAATCTACATTTAGATTTAACTGCGACATTTCTTTAAGCAAATTTATTACTACTTTTTCCGCTCCACCTCCAGATAAATTAGGAAGAAAGAAAGCGATAGGCTCTTTAGTCATACATCAATACCTCTGTCTATAATAAGTTCCAACCTAACCCTGTAAAATCAGTAAAGCAATTGATCTTTAAGGTATACTGCATAGCCTATAGGCAAATTAACAAACCATAATACTTTACCTAAGACTGTTTGAACTTGTTTGAATTGCTCTGAAATTGAGATGCACCTATGAAAGGAAAACCTACTATAGTGGATTGCCGATCTAAAAAAACTAAGTGGATCGAAACGCAACCAATCTACTTCTTCATTCAGGATCGTCTGGTGCATAATCCGGTTGCCTATAGCAGCACTCTTTACATTTCCACCTCGCATAATTGATAATGTATCAGTCCAGTAAATTCTCAGATGTTCATTGATAAATCTGGTTTTGTACTTTCTGGAAATTTTGTGCCACACCAAAGTTTCTGGAATGTAAGTCTGCTTGACTTGCTCTGTAAAGGGAAATTGCTTTAGTACATCTGTGCGATGAAATCCCCATTTTTCATGCACAACTTTATATCGATAGCGTATTTCTAACCAATTAGAATCAATACTATCAAATGGTAAAGTTCTGCCCATCACTTTTCCATATCGATCTTTACACAAACAAGTCACATCAGAAAAATATTTTTTTTGGTTTTCTGGAATGGTATCCCAATGATATTTAAATCGCTCTAACGCTTCTGGAACGCAGCTATCGTCCGAGTCTAGGTTAATAAATAATTCACCTTTAGCTTCCCTAACTCCTCGATTAAAAGCAATATGCTTACCACTATTATCTTGGCAAATATAACGAATTGGAAAAGAAGCTGTCTTTTGCCACTGCTTTACTAGTTCGCAAGTCCCATCGGTCGAGCCATCATCGACTATCAGCCATTCAAAATCACGATATGTTTGCGCTTCAAGACTTTCATAAACGCGATGAAGTTCATAAGCACGGTTATAAGTGGGCGTAAAAACTGTAAATAGGTACTGGTAGCTTTCCATAGATAATAATACATGCTCTGATTGTTTTATCATTTTACTTTTGGCTACTAATTTTTTTAGTAATTTTATTACTAGCGAAAAAAAACAAATAAAGGAATGAGAAAAGATACACACAACTTGTAGATAAAGCAATGCCTTTAATTCCCATCCACTGCATAAATACATAATTTAAGATTATGTTAAGAATAAGAGCAAACCCAGAAACCCATTTTAGTATATAACTCATTTGCATCGATACAACTACTTTTATCAACAAAAGATTGGCAATATAAAAAGGTATTTGTAATGCAAAAAAACTTTGAGTGTCGGCGACAATATAAGTGTCTTCAAGCCGGAATGAACCTCTTTGAAAAAGTAATTGAACTATAGGTTGAGAAAAAATAATAAATATTCCTGCTAGAGGCACAGTAGTTATAAATATCAGCCGCAAATATTTTTTTAAGGTTTGACGCAATCCTATCCAATCTTCAACAGCGATCATCTTAGAGAGATAAGGAACTGCGGCAGAACCTAAAGCTGTAGTAATTAAGCTCATGGGTGATGCGATCGCTCTATTACTGTAGTTCAATACTGCTACGCTCCCTGGTGACAACATGGCAGCCATAGCTTGATCGACAATAATAGCGCTAGAAAGTAAGAATCCTCCTGCAATCATAGGAATATATTGACTGAATACCTGGCGCAAATGAGCATCGAATCCGTGCCACTTGGGAAACAATGATATGCCTTGACGACGCAATCCTATACCCAATAAAACAACTTCTAATACTGTCCCTAAGAATAGCCCTGCAACCAAGGCAAAAATACCCCAAGACTTAAAACATAGAAGTAAAGCAATACTAATCACAGGAGTTACAATAGGAGACGAGGCAGCAAGAGCAAAATGCTCCCCTGCATTCAATATAGAACTCCAAATAATTACCAGGCTACTTAATAGGATCAGAGGTGAAAGGGCACACAGATACTCAAAAGTTAGATTTAGCTTTTCAGAACTAAATCCAGAAGCTATCCAGGGCAGATACATTGATGCCGTACTTAACATAAGTATGACAGCTATGCTCAGGAACCCCAAACCGCAAATTGTTACCCCAGAAAAAAGCTTTTGAGCTGCTTTTCCCCCTTTTCGCTCCAGTACTTGAATATACACAGGTATCAAAGCAGAACTAAAAGAGCCTCCCACAAGATTAATAATAAAAGAGGGGATTGTCAGAGCAATTAAAAAAGCATCTAGCTCGTTTCCCGTACCAAATCGCCATGCAACTACCACTTCTTTAATTATGGCGACAACTTTTACTAGAGCAGTGAATAAGCCGACGGCAATGGCAGCACTAAAAATTTTACGGTTGACCGAAGCATTGGTTTGCTTTTTCCAAAAAATGAGTAATTTTTGTCCTTGCCTTTGCCAAATTGTCATTTATTTCCAACTCCAAACACTAATTAATGAGTCTAATTTAAACGTGTTTTACTTCAGTTGACTTTCCTATTCACTTTTGATGTAGCTTCTTTATGTCCTTTTTGGTTCAATTCTCGTAAATATCTTGTCAACTGATTTTTCTATTACATAAGTATTTTTTGAAGCATCTACCGATACTTGGTTTTGCGTGTATCTCGGTTTATACCCCGGCGCCACCTGCTCTAGCAAAAACATAATAGAATTAGCATCGTTCTTAGTAGCAGCTTGGCACAAAGCATTAACAGCAACATTCAAATTATCAGGAATTATTTGACTAGCATTCCTCACCATAAATAGCTTCTCATGCTCTGTAGGGTCATACTCCTCTCCCTCAATAAACAACTCCTCAAATAGCTTCTCTCCTGGTCGCAACCCGGTAAACACAATATCAATATCTTTATTGACCTCATATCCAGATAACCTAATCAGTTCTTCTGCCAAGTCAACAATCTTCACTGGTTGACCCATATTCAACATCAAGACTTCACCTCCTCTACCGAGTACTGCTGCTTGCAATACGAGTTGCACTGCTTCTGGAATGGTCATAAAGTAGCGGCATATATCGGGATGGGTAACGGTAATGGGACCACCTGCGGCAATTTGCTTCTTAAATGTAGGAACTACACTGCCGCGACTCCCTAATACATTGCCGAAGCGCACCGCTACATATGATTTGCCGCTTTGCTTTGCTGCTTGTAAGACTAGCATTTCTGCCACTCTCTTACTGGCGCCCATTACATTAGTTGGGTTGACAGCTTTATCAGTGGATATCATCACAAAGTGGTTAACGTTATATTTGAGCGCTAATTCAACTAAGTTCTTGGTACCCACAACATTGTTAGTTATAGCTTCGGCAGGATTGACTTCCATCAATGGTACATGCTTGTGTGCAGCAGCATGGAAAATTACATCAGGTTGATGGCGCTCAAAAGCGTGCTGTAGACGGTCACGGAAGCGAATATCTGCGATAAAGGTAGACAAACGCGGCTTCTGACGTAAAGCTTGACCTTCTTCTTTGAGTACCTGAATTAGCTGCTCAAGCTCTTGCTGGATATTAAAGACAGAATTCTCACCGTGTCCAACTAATATTATTTCACTCGGACGACATTTGAGAATTTGACGGCACAATTCACTACCTATCGACCCTCCGGCGCCTGTAATCAAAACCTTCTTGCCTCGAATAAACTTATATACACGCTCAGTTTCAGTTTGGACAGGTTCACGACGTAGTAAATCTTCAATTCTGACATCGCGAATGCTTTCAACGCGAACACGACCATTCAAAATCTCGTCAAGTCCAGGTACAGTGCTTGTTTGAATCTGAGCGCTTTTACAAATATCAACAACATTGCGAATCACTTGTCCACTCACACTTGGCATCGCAATAATCGCTTTCCAAGCATACAAGTTTCTAGCAGCATCAGGAATTGCCGTCCGGGTGCCGACAACGGGAACACCGCGAATTCTTGTATTCAGCTTCTGGGGATCATCATCGATGAAAGCAACCGGACGTAAGCCCAGATGAGGATTGCGCTGCATCTCTTGCACCAGCGACACTCCAGCATTTCCGGCACCGACAACTATTACACGCTCCTCCAAATCAAAACTTGCGCGTCGCTGTTGAAGACGTTCAGTAACTCGAAAGCTAAAGCGAAGGGCGCCAATAAAAACGCACGTCAGCAATCCGTCAATAAATGGTAGAGATTTTGGTATACCGCTTAAAGTCACTGGTAAAACAAGCTTTATGCTATCAAATAATAAAACTTGAATAACTACCGACGCAGTTGTGATAACACCTACATATACTAACTCTTCAATGCTTGCATAACGCCAGTAGCGGCGATAAAATCCAAAGCTCCAAAATACAACTATTTTAATTACTAAGAATAGCCCTGTTGCTACCGCTAAACTTTCTGCATATAACTTTATATCAAGATGTCCATCTAGACGCAAAAGTAGCGCTAGTAAAGGCGTTATCAAAAATATAAATACGTCAACAACGAATAAATGACGATTTCGTAGCCTTAGTAACTGACTTGAAACAATATTTAAAGTATTTTTAACTAACCAGTGAGAAACAAAAAATAAAATATTCATATCCGTCCAGTCCTCCTGGGTAATCCGCGCGCATTCTTGCAACATACATCCAAAAATGTATGTTCAAGCTGAGGGCGCCAGTACAACTAATTATTCGATTACATCCTTCTCAAGGATATAAAACCAAATCAAATTAGTTTAACTAGCCAATTTCTGACTTCATAACTCCAGGTTGGGTGTAGTTGCTCAACCGAACCTACAATCTTGAAGTAGCTTTTACGCAAGTTATTCTAGGGCTGCATTATTAAAACTACGAACAGCAGCTATATTTTAGTAGATGGGTAGATAACCTGCACAAAAAATTTACTATTTACCAAACATTAAGTAAAAGTCAACTTAAACATAGTGTAAATTCACGTGATCCTAAAACCAAGAAAATATCACAACCAACTTTCACATGCACTGTTGCCTATCAGTCGCACGTTGTTGTAAACGCATTAGCCTGCAACATTTTTTTGTTATTAACGTTGTATGTTTTATTTAGAACGAACATATGAGTATGCAACCTCAGACACGACATTTATTTTAAGTCATGATACTTAAAACAACATTTTTAAAAACGCTTTACAAGTTCCTGTCACCTACAATCATCATCAATGAATGTACTTATAACAGACAACTCAAAAGTAAAATGCTCGATCGTTTTATTATTTGTACCAAGCAAACACACGCACTTTGACCTGCTCCTAATTGAAACAAGTGAAATAGCTAGAACGCGACTTGGTATGGAAAGCTAATATCTAAACATTGCGCTTTGTTAAGCTTTTGTTTTATGTTTTAATCTTTCCTATTATTTTGTAACAGGTTTATCTAAATCAAGTGTGCCATTTTGGCAGAACTTTAATGCAAAATTGGAATAACGACTTGCTGATAATCGATTGTTAAAAAAACAACAGTAAAAATTTTTACTTAAGCAACGTATTGCGGTTTGAATTCAATATTAAACTCTATAAAACTCATATAATCATTGTAGAATACTATGAATGAATCCAAAAGCATTCCACAATGATATGTTTAATATGTTCAGTAATTACCTGCTCACACTTTAGCTTCAAGCGACTTTAACAACTCCGTGTTAACACCAGATTCACGAGTCAGGACTATTTTGCCAGTCCGCGCGATTTCCCTAAGACCAAATTTCTGCAATACTTGTACTATCGCGACCATCTTACCAGGATCTCCCACTACCTCTAAAGTTAGCGAATCCTCAGCAACATCTACAACGCGCGCACGGAATATCTGGGCAAGCTCAACAATTTCTGAGCGGTTACTACTTGTTGCGTTAACTTTCAGCAACATTAGCTCGCGCTCAACGCAGGGAGTTTCCGTAATATCCTGAACTTTTAAAACATTTATCAGTTTATAAAGCTGTTTGGTCAGTTGTTCTATAATACGGTCATCACCAGGTACAACCATCGTAATTCGGGAAACGCCCGATTGTTCGGCAGGACCAACAGCGAGACTTTCGATATTAAAACCACGACGCGCGAACAAACCAGATATACGGGAAAGAACTCCCGCTTCGTCTTCAACTAGAACGGAAAGAGTGTGTTTCATGGTAGGCAACAACAGCAACCAAACAAGTAGTTGGTATGGTAAATAGTTGGTAGGTGGCAAAAGCAACTTACATCAATGTGTAAGCTGTTATAACCTTAAAGGCAAATTAAAGTTTAGATAATAATTGTAAACTCAAACTGTACGCCTACAATGAAGGGCGCCGCAAATCATCTGGAGTATTACAGTTGAAAAACATGTCCATATTGGGGTTCGGCAAAACTTCAACAGGGTTTTGGTTTAACCATTCCTGAAATGAACGTCCACCTTGGCTAATAAATTTATTGAGTCCCGCTAAACAACTTTTGCGATAAAAACCACACAAGGGTTCCCACCCTTTTTGATTCTTTACTAAAGCCGCAATTGCTTCTGCTCTTACATTCTCTAATCCTTCTATCCAGGCTTGCAACACCTCTACCTGCAAATTAGGTAAATCACAAGCTAAAAGTAATACCCACTCAGTACTTACTTGAACTAATGCTTCAGCAAATCCTACTAAAGGACTACCAGCATTAATATCACCTTCAAACGGCGCCTCACGAATAAACTGACAACTTGGTGGCAGCAAATCTTGATAACGTTCTTGCCAAGGAGTAATTATATAAACAGTATCAGCACAAGAGTCAGCAACTTGATAAACTCGCATAAGCATTGGCACTCCATCTATAGAGAGCATCGCTTTATCTTGCCCCATACGCGAACTTTTTCCGCCAGCTAATATAATCGCGGTTATTTTTTTCTTTGCTGTATGTATCATTATATTTGACGGGCAAGGATGCCCGTTCCACAAGAAAGGTTCCACAAGAAAATTTAATAGTCTATCCGTTACATCCGTTATATCCGTTGCGAACTTTGCCGCACTTGCTCCAACAACTGTTCTATACTTCCTGGCGCCGGAAGGCATTTTAATCCTTGACAAACTAAACCAACACTTGCTTCAGGTAATTTAGATATTTCCGAAAATACCACCGTAGGTAGATGTTGAGATAATAATTTATCAATTTGGTCAGAAGTAGTGCGAATTAAAGTCGAATTACGATACCAATCTAAAGCAGAAAATAAACTAGGACAAGCTTGGGGAGCGCTACCCATTATCCCCCGAAAAGCTTTCAAAGCTTTTTCTGCCAAATCTAAATAATGTAAATTGTCAGTGAGCAAAGCAAGACGCACAAGATTTGCAACCGCAACTCCATTTGCTGAGGGAATTGCACTATCTTGGTAATTGCGTTCTCGAATAATTAACTTGCTTACATTATCACTAGCTGCGTTGAAATACCCACCTAACTCAGTACTCCATAAATATTTATCAAATTCCTCTTGAAGTGAAATTGCTGCTTCAAGAAAACGCGATGATGTAGAGACGCGATTAATCGCGTCTCTACCAATTACATCTGTACTATGTAAATCTAGAAGTGCTTTGATAAAAAAGGCGTAATCTTCTGACTGTGCTGGTAATGTTGCCTCTCCTTCATAATTTAGTCGGTGCAGGCGCCCATCTATATATTGATGACTTAGAATAAAATTTGCAGCGTTGGTTGCTAATTCGAGGTAAACTGGTTGACGAAAGACTATGTAGGCTTTTGCTAAACCCGAAATCATTAAACTATTCCAGGCAACAATCATTTTTGTATCGGTGACGGGAGGAATGCGTCCTTGCCACTCTAAAGTTTTGGCTTCATGATTATTACGCGCGGGTGTAAAAGTTTTTATCTCACTCTTCATTACACCGTAACGCGCGATGAATAATTTTTCTAAAGCCGTCTCGACTGTATCGCTTATTTTTGTTGCTTGGCGCAGTTGCAATACATTTTTACCTTCAAAGTTACCGTTAGTAGTAAAAGTAAACTGCTGCTGTAATTCCGTTAGTTCTTCGTGCGTCAGTAATTCCTGTAATTCACTGTAACTCCATACATAAAAGGCGCCTTCCTCTGGCTCGATTTCTGTAGAGTTGGTAAAATTATCAGCATCTTGTGCTGCATAAAAGTAACCAGACTTATCCGTCATTTCCCTTTTCAGCCATTCTACAGTTAAGGCAACAGCCCTTTCAAATGCGGGTTCGTTAAATCCTGCACTCCAGATATTTGCTAAATACTCAACTATTTGTCCGTTGTCGTAAAGCATTTTCTCAAAATGCGGCACTGTCCATGTTGAGTCCACTGTATATCTATGAAACCCACCTGCTACATGGTCAAAAATTCCACCTAGTGCCAAATCTAACGCGCGTTGCTTACAACAAGTTTTTGCATCATAATCTGATTCAAAGTTAAACCTAGTCCCTCGTAATGCTAACTCAGCATAACTAATCATCGGGAATCTATTACCCTGCTGTTGTGGTGTAATAATTTTTACAGATCTTTCCCAGCCTTGATGTAATAACTCATTATCTTGAGCTTCAGTTACGTAACCTACATTTAAAACAGCACTTTCAAGTAATGCTTCTAATATAACGCCCTTACGTTTTTGTAAATCGGCTTTCTCTGTATCGTAATATTGACGCAGTGCTTGCAACACTTGTAAAAAACCCGGACGACCGTAGCGCTGTTCAACGGGAAAATATGTACCAGCGTAAAATGGTACTAAATCTTCAGGAGATAAAAATACATTTAGCGGCCATCCACCTTGACCGCTCATCATTTGCAGCGATTGCATGTAAATACTATCAAGGTCAGGACGTTCTTCGCGGTCTACCTTAATAGGGACAAAATTAGCATTTATATAAGAGGCGATTTCAAGATTTGAAAACGCCTCACCTTCCATAACAGTACACCAATGGCAACTCGAATAACCAATTGAAAGAAATATAGGTTTATTTTGTGATAGCGCAGTCGATAAAGCTTCATCGCACCAGTACCACCAATCTATAGGATTGTCCGCGTGCTTGCGAAGATAGAGGCTTTTTGCTTGAGCAAGGCGATTAGTCATAGTTTTCGATGCACTTTATAAGCCTTCTCATCTAGTTTAGCGTTTTATATATTTTTAATAGGTTATTCTTTAACGCCTAAATCGGAATGCCCTATATATACTGATGTTTGAGCGATTGGCTCAGGTCTTTCTACAAGAGATGGTGATGTTTTAGTTGAGTTTACAGAAGTTGAACTGAGTGTAGCTAACAGTTGAAGCAAGCAGGTGAACATAGCAGCCTGTATAAGTTTTTTAAACATAACTTCTCTCTCTGGATGGATAGCATGGACGGCATGGAGTTCGACATAATGTGCCTCGTACTTTTTATCTACCTCTTCCGGATGATTAAATCCGGAAGCCAAGAATAAAGAATTTGCTAAAGTTACATATAATATAGTTAAACTCAAGCAGTCGTTACATACCTATAGTTCCCAAAATCCTGCTTGATCTAACTCTCGCGAACACAAACCAGGCTTCTCTATGAAAATCTAAGGTTTATAGCGAAATCTTTGACAAGAACCCCGGTTTCTTTTGGTAATCCTACGAGATGTTCGGTTAATTGGACAGCGACACTAGCTCTGAAATCGATAAAATGTACCTAAAATAACTCTAATAAAGCTACATGATTCCTATCGTTATTGAACAATCGGGTCGAGGCGAGCGCGCCTTTGATATTTACTCGCGACTCTTACGTGAGCGGATTATTTTCTTAGGGCAACCGATTGATAGCAATGTGGCTAACCTAATTGTTGCTCAACTTTTATTTTTGGATGCTGAGGACCCAGAAAAAGATATATATATGTATATCAACTCTCCCGGCGGTTCGGTGACTGCGGGTATGGGTATATTTGACACCATGAAGTACATCCGTTCGGACGTATGTACAATTTGTACTGGACTTGCAGCGAGTATGGGCGCCTTTCTTTTGAGTGCTGGTACTAAAGGTAAGCGCATGAGTCTTCCTCATTCGCGAATTATGATTCACCAACCTTTAGGTGGCGCCCAAGGACAAGCAACCGATATTGAAATTCAAGCTAAAGAAATTCTCTACCACAAGCGACGCTTGAATGAATATCTCGCTGAACACACAGGTAAATCTTATGATCAAATATCAGAAGATACCGAACGTGACTTTTTTATGTCACCTGAAGAGTCAAAGGAATATGGTTTAATCGACCAGGTAATTGACCGTCACTCTGCTGGTAGTCGTCCGATGGCTATTGTTGCCTAACAAAAACGATTATATAAACACGTAGAGACGCGATTGAATCGCGTCTCTACATTTTTGCAGATAATACTACAGGCGCCACTAAAACCCAGCAATTGGATCAAAGGCAAGAGGGTCTTCAGGTGTTGACTGAGATTCGAGGTAAGCGCGAAAATCACGCAGTTCATCAGGAGATAACAAATGACGCGAACGCTTGCCGTACTGTTTGACTAAATAATCTCTTCCTTGTTCGGTTGTCCACCCTAAGCGTTGCATTTCAATCCCAATTTTGGCGATGTCGTCCGACTGGTCGGTGGTATCAGTTTTCTTTTTACGTTTTGTTGTGCTTGTCGGTAGCTCTACTATTGCATCCACTGGTGGTAGTTCAATTTCTTCGGGCGGGTTGTAATTGCGACCTGTAAAAGGTGTAACATTGTTTGGTGGGGTACTTACTTTCGGTATAGTCGATGTCTCAAATGGTTCAAATTGAGGCTCGCTGGGGGTAAATTCCTCATATGCGTCGAATAAAGGTTCTTTAACTGGCTCATCATCTGGTATAGTTTGAGATTGAGTTAAAGAAGGAATGTCAGGCGCCTTTTCCGGTTTTGTTGTTACTTCTGTTAATTGCGTTAAATCTTGAGTAGTTTTGCTTTTTGCTTCTGCTTTTGTTTTAGTTTTAGCTGGCGCCACAATTTCTTCTACTGGGGGTAGTTCAATTGGAACGCTTGTTTGATTCGATACATTGTCAATGTTTGTTGGGGCAATATTAGAAGCTGGCTGTGGCTTTGTTTTTATCTCTACTGGTATTGTTTCTATAGTGACACCATGATTTTGATTGTGTTGACTATCAGTACTTGAAGAAGACTGTATTGGTGCTGACTGTACTGATATAGGTACTGTCTCAGGAATGGCAGCATTTGAAGAAAGCTTCAAACTCTCATTACCTGCAAAAAATGTAATAACTCTTTGTCTTGCAGAATCTTCGGCTGTTTCCAAAGTTTCAGCAGCTGCCATTGCGGTCGCGCGAGTTACAGCCTCGATTTGTAAACTTGCCTTAACAATATATTTACCGTTGTAGATTTGGACAAGTTCTGTTAAAAGACTGCCTGTGGGATAAGAGCTAAGAAACGAACCCAACATAAATAATTATTACCAAACTCAGAACGTACATTAAATCGTGCGAAGTTGAATGTTTTTGGCGCGCGCAATACCTACCATTGTAAGCGACAAACCTTTAACTGATATAAGTACACGTTTACGATTGTAGCGCTTCTTCAGTACAAGATAATAATTTTTTGAGCCAAAAGCACGCTATAACTCTAGGTGTTACAAAAAGCAATGCTATACTAATTACCTGATTTGATATCCAGAAGTATTTTCTGGAAGTACGCTCTAAATCTACAATAGTGAAGGTAAGGTTCACCCTCACAGCTTGTTGAACTGTTTACCTAATTGTTACCGATTCTACATGTGGTGCAGTTGGGTTCGCCTACAGTTTCTCGTAGTTAAAATGCCAAACGTGAACAATCATTCAAAGTACAACTAGCGCGATTTACGTGCGACAGTAGATGAGGTGCTTTGTACGGTTGCTCGTGAAAGCGTTAGAACTAGTACGAACCAAACTCACTTTAAAGGCGTGCAGTAAGAGTTGGTAAATGCGTTACTGGGCTGTATCTGTATATATTCTACGTGTGTAGATATAGCTAAATCGCTTTTAGTCAACGAAAGTTTGTCCTAGATTTACATCTTGGGCTTTCTTAAAATGTACAAGCGTGTGGAGTGAGTCGTGAACCAGTTTCAACAACACAAAAACAAATGATGTTTTGACCAAAGGTCGGTTCACTGCATGGAATTTTCAATCGCTACACTCCTTGCCAATTTCACCGATGATAAATTGGTAGCTCGTAAACTGCTGGAGAAAAAACTTGGCTGCGAAGACGAAGCCAGCTTGCAAAAACTTCATATTGCTTTGGAGGTCCTCGAAAAAATCGGGATATTGGTGAAAGAGCGGGGCAAATATCGCCGTGTAACCGAAGAGGGACTTATTGAAGCTAAACTTCGTTGTTCGAGTAAGGGTTTTTGCTTCGCTATCCAAGATGTGGAAGGAGCAGAAGATATCTACGTCCGTGAGAGCCATTTAAGTAATGCTTGGAATGGCGACCGCGTTTTAGTCAGGGTTTTAAAAGAAGGCTCTCGGCGCCGTTCTCCAGAAGGCGAAGTCAAGTTAATTTTAGAACGTTCCAACCACACTTTATTAGCCAGAATTAAACAGGTCGAAGGTGGTTATCGCGCGGTGCCTCTGGATGACCGTTTGCTATTTGAGTTAAAACTGTTAGCTAGTAATGGTAATCTCGATGCTTTGGGCAAAGCAATTGATCACCTAGCTCATGTTGAGGTATTACGCTACCCACTTGCACAGTATCCACCACTAGGTCGAGTCGTTCAAGTTCTTGGTAGCGATGCAGAAGCTGCTGCTGACATTGATTTGGTAACTTGCAAACATGACATGCAGCGTACTTTTTCGGATGCAGTACTCGATGCCGCAGCAAAATTACCTAAAAAGCTGTTGAAGGCAGATTTGAAAAATCGGCTCGATTTACGAGAGAAATTTACTGTTGCAATTGGTACCGAAATTGACTCAAATAATATTGAAAATGCCTTAACGTTGGAATCAACACCAAATGGCAATTGGTTGTTAGGTTTTCACATCAGTGATCTTACGCATTTTATTCTGCCCGATGAAATCCTTGACCGCGAAGCTATTAAACGTGGACGGTCGGTATATCTGGGAGAACTTGTATTGCCAATGTTACCTCCAGGTGTTTCAGAAAAATGTGCCTTACTTCCTGGTAACGACCGTTTGGCAATTTCATTTTTGATTACTTTGGAAGCACGAACTGGTAATGTCCTGAAATGGGAAATTCAACCAAGTGTTGTCAAAGTAGACAAGTTTATGACCGAGGAACAAGCAAATGCGGTTCTTGATGGCAGTATTGATGATGTGCCTGCTAAAGGTAGAAAAACCAAAGATTCTACCGAAACTATCGAAATGCTGCAAACCTTACTTCGTCTTAGCAATGCTCTCAAACAAATTCGCTTGACGCGCGGTAGTTTGCAGTTAAATTTGCCACCAGTACAAAATCCTTACTACGATGAAGGAAGCTTAGGGTGCTTGATTGAGAGCGATTCACCAATGCGAATGCTGTTGACAGAGTTGGTATTATTAGTTAATCAACTTATGGCGACGCACTTAAGTGCCTTGGGAGTTCCAGCAATTTGGCGCGTTCAAGGAGTGCCAGACTCTGAAGATGTTCAGGAAATGCTTAAACTTGCGATTAATTTAGGTGTTGAACTTTCTCTTCCAGAAGATATTGAAGTTCAGCCACTCGACTACCAGCAATTAACGCGAGTATTTGCCGAGTCACCATCCGAGCAAGTTTTAACATATCTCCTTCAAGACACCCTTAAGCCTGCAGTTTACACAACTAAGTTAGCACCTCACTTTGGTTTGTCACTCTCCCACGGGTATACGCACTTTTGCTCTCCGCTACGTCGCTATCCAGATTTACTAATGCAGCGCGTTTATTACAGTCTTCTTCAACATGGACGCGACCGTCGCAATACTCGTGTTAAAGAGCGAGTTAATTTACGTTCTTCAACATCCCATGCTGAAATTAACTGGAACGTTCTTGCACCCGAACTGCAAAGCGAATTACAAAGCGACTTAGCGCGCGTAATTACCCAAATTAACGACCGTGAAAAAGAAGTTCAAGAAGCTGAAACTGATTTAGCTGGTTTACAGCGCGCTTCTTTAATGAAACAGCGCATTGGTGAAGTCTTCAATGGTGTAATTACTGGTGTTCAATCATACGGATTTTTCGTAGAGATTGAAGTTTCAACCGAAGATGAGAATGCAGCTAATCCATTAAGAGTAGAAGGTTTAGTTCATGTAAGCTCATTAAAAGACGATTGGTACGAGTATCGCGCAAGACAGCAAGCATTGTTTGGAAGGAAAAATCGGGCATCATATCGATTAGGTGACCGTGTTGCCGTCCAAGTTAAGAGCGTCGATTACTACCGTCAGCAAATTGATTTAGTTACAGTTGGCAGTGATGGAAATCCAATAATCGGTAAAGACTATAACACCAGCAATGTACCTTCAATGTACATGCGCGACGACATCGACCACGACGATGACGATGACGACGATGACGACGAGGACATGGAAGACTACGAAGACGACGAATAAATAAGGGCGGGTTTACCTATATCCTGGTAAATAATCAAAAATTTAGGTAAACCTGCCCCTCCAATTTATCCTCGTGTACGGACAGGTTTACGTATATCCTGGTAAATAATCAAAAATTTAGCTGAATCTGCTTCAAAAATTTATCCTCGTGTACGGGCGGGTTTACGTATATCCTGGTAAATAATCAAAAATTTAGGTAAACCTGCCCCTCCAATTTATCCTCGTGTACGGACGGGTTTACGTATATCCTGGTAAATAATCAAAAATTTAGGTAAACCTGCTCCAAAAATTTATCCTCGTGTACGGGCGGGTTTACGTATATCCTGGTAAATAATCAAAAATTTAGCTGAACTTGCTTCAAAAATTTATCCTCGTGTACGGGCGGGTTTACGTATATCCTGGTAAATAATCAAAAATTTAGCTGAACCTGCTCCAAAAATTTATCCTCGTGTACGGGCGGGTTTACGTATATCCTGGTAAATAATCAAAAATTTAGGTAAACCTGCTCCAAAAATTTATCCTCGTGTACGGGCGGGTTTACGTATATCCTGGTAAATAATCAAAAATTTAGGTAAACCTGCTCCAAAAATTTATCCTCGTGTACGGGCGGGTTTACGTATATCCTGGTAAATAATCAAAAATTTAGCTGAACCTGCTCCAAAAATTTATCCTCGTGTACGGGCGGGTTTACGTATATCCTGGTAAATAATCAAAAATTTAGCTGAACCCGCCCCTACGTGTCAAAACCTTTAATTATTGGCGTATCCGGTGCTTCTGGATTAATTTACGCCGTTCGCGCGCTTAAATATCTTCTTTGCGCCGATTATTCTGTCGAGTTAGTTGCTTCTAAATCAAGTTACATGGTTTGGCAATCTGAGCAAGATGTGAGGATGCCATCAGAACCAACACAACAAGAATTATTTTGGCGCCAACAATGTCAAGTAGAAACTGGTAAACTTAACTGCCATGCTTGGGGTGATGTTGGAGCAAACATTGCTAGTGGCTCGTTCCGCACTTTAGGAATGCTCATTATTCCCTGTAGTATGAGTACGGTTGCTAAACTTGCAGGCGGTTTAAGTTCCGATTTACTTGAGCGTGCAGCCGATGTACAGCTTAAAGAAGCACGTAAACTTGTATTAGTTCCTCGCGAAACACCTTTTAGCTTAATTCACCTGCGAAACTTAACAACGCTAGCTGAAACAGGCGCCCGTATTGTCCCAGCTATCCCTGCTTGGTATCATAATCCCCAAACAATAGAAGATTTAGTTGATTTCGTTGTTGCCCGCGCGCTCGACCAACTAGATATTGACTGTATACCTATTCAACGTTGGGAAGGCAGGAAATAAAGTACAAAATAAATCAAAATAAAATGGTAATGAAGCTCTAATCCATCTCATTACCTTCTATTATGTTAAAATTTTTATGGCTGTAATTCGTTTAATTATATTAGTCTCGGTACTGGGAGGACTAACACTACTGCTAGCGCAGAATTTTTCTCCAGCATTACCGCTAGTGTTTCTAGGAGCGCGAACTCAACCCTTCCCCCTTGCCATGTGGTTATTGTTTAGCACAGTCGCAGGCGCCACCACATCATTAATAGTTAATAGTTTATTTGGATTCGCGGGTTACTTTACACAATCGAAAAAATTCCAAGCCTCAAGTCGTGCTAATTCTAACCGTAAAGATACACAGCGTCGCGATTCACAAACTCAAAATACCCAATACAAAAATACTGTAACAGACAAAGAGGATGACTGGGATTTAGATGGTACTAGTGAAGATTGGGATTTTGAAGAGCGAGCGAGAAAATCTCCTCAAGAAAAACAAGATAGGATAAGCGACGAAGAAATGTACGAGCGTCGGCAAACTACAAACTCCTCAAAAGCAGATACATCTTACTCATATAGTTCACGTGAACCAAAAGATTCTGGAGTTGGTAAAACTGAATCAATCTATGACGCTGATTATCGGGTAATAGTCCCGCCCTACAACCCAGCAGAACCAAACCGGACTTCAAGCTCACCAGAGAAAAAACAATCTGATGACGATGATTGGAGCTTTTTTGACGAAGACAATGAAAAGAACGAGAAGTAGAGACGCAGGCGCTGTCCTGCCTGTGTCTTTGTACTAATTTCGTTCACGAGACTGTTGTTTGACTTTTCCACCCATTGCAGCTTCTTGCAGCTTCATAAACGCATTAAAATCTTCGTTGTCGTAACGAGTTGTTAGTAGCTGCCGTAATTGGTTTTCAGCTTCTAGGGTTAAATATCCTGTAATTAGGGCTTCTTGAACAACATCACGAATCCGAGCCATTGTTGGAACCTCTTTCATACCACACTTGTACATTCGGACTTTCTTTGATCATTTATGCAGCTATCAGGGCGCCTAAACAGTAAAGAACAGCAAGAATAAGTAAAAATCTTGGTGTAATTCTATAACCGTTAACGAAATGTACGCCACAAACAAATACTTCTAGACTTCATTACAAGAGAAGTAACTTTTCTTAAAATAAGTCAAGTATTTGTAGTGTTTAGATAGCACCAATGCCACAAAGTAAGCTATAATCACTCAACCCAAAATTTATTTCATCGTTTTATTCCTTACAACCATAAAATAATTAAAGTTTAAATCAAGAATTTTTAAATTCCTGTTAAGACTTAAGATACCGAAGCGAGAATTCCTAAGTCACCTAACGAATGTTATTAAATTCGTTAGGAATTTATTCTTTATTTATTCTAGCTTCACAAAAAAATAGTTAGTATATTGCGATAAATTAAAGGAAAAACGTTAAAAGAATGACTGCTAGCGAATCACATGTAATCGAAGAGGAATTTGTAGAAGCTAAAAATAACTGGGAATTAGAAAAACTATATGTTGATTTAGCATCCGCAAAGGGTAAAGCACTAACGCCTGTTGAGAAAAAGTTTTTACGCGGGTTACTTTGTGGCTTTAGTCCTGCCGAAATTGCAAACACTGTTTATAAAACTCGCAGCAGCAGCACCGTTCGAGTTTACTTATCGAACGGATTATATAAATATATAGAGGAGATGTTGAGCAACCAATCAGGAAGCAACATCAAAGTCAAAAACTGGAGTCGTGTGACACAACTACTGGAAAAAGCTGGTTACAAAAAAAATTGGGTATCTATCGAAGCAATCACTAACTCAGTAATGACACGTAAAAAAGAACCCCTTGAATCGGTAAAAATTGCTTCAGTAAAACAAGATTGGGGTGAGGCAGTTGATGTCTCAGTGTTTTACGGAAGAAGTCGCGAGCTTAAACAACTCCAAGATTGGGTACTTGAAGGTAGTAGATTAATAGTACTACTAGGAATGGCTGGTGTTGGCAAAACTGCATTATCAGTTAAACTCGCACATGAATGTAAAGACGATTTTGAATTTGTAATTTGGCGGTCACTACTGTCTGAACCTCCTTTATCGATAATTGTTAATCAACTGATTAAATTTTTAGCACCACCCAATGCCGAAATAGACAACACAGTCGAAGGAAGCATTTCTCAACTAATTGAGTATATGCGTTCAGCGCGCTGTTTGATTGTGCTAGACTCCATTGATGCGATTTTGGCAGGTAAAGAGCATAAAGGTCAAAAAGATGCTGCGACCTTAAGTACTATAAAATATCGTCCAGGTTACGAAGGTTATGGTGAGTTAATACGGCGTTTAGGAGAATCAAAGCATCAAAGTTGTGTTTTGTTAACAAGTCGAGAAAAACCTCAAACTATAGCTGCGCTCTCAGGTGAAAGTCTTCCTGTCAAAGCTTTAAAACTAACAGGATTAAATAAGCAAGACAGTTTATCTATTCTTAAAGCCAAAGGATTAAACAATATTGTTGAAGTTGAAGCAACTACTTTAATCGATTGGTATGCTGGAAACCCCTTATTTTTAAAGTTAGTAGCAACAGCAATTCAAGAATTATTCGATGGTAGTGTGTATGAATTTTTACAACAAGGCACAGTTGTTTTTGGAGAGATACGTGCTATTTTAGACGAGCAGTTTGAGCGCTTATCGCATATAGAAAAGCAAGTAATGTATTGGTTAGCACTCAACCAAGATTTTTTATCAGTACGAAAGCTGCAAAAAGATATTTTGCCAAGAGTTTCACAACGATTAATCTTAGAAGCAATAGAATTACTACAAAGAAGGTCTTTGATTGAGCGATATTCTTCAAGCTTTTCTCAATCTCCAGTTGTAATTGAGTATATCGCTGAACGTTTGATTGAAGAGAACATGCGTTCTGGTAATACGCATATAACCTCGCTACTAACTAATCATCCTATTTTTGAAACACAACTCAAAAACTATATTCGTGAACTGCGCTTTAATGCCGGAATTTAAAGGTAAAGTTGAAAATAGGGATTAGTAATTAATTGGCAAATGACTGACTTACTACAAGGTTTAAATATATACTTGATTGGAATGATGGGCGCCGGAAAGACTACGGTGGGACGCTTGCTAGCAGAGCATTTGCAATATAGATTCTTAGATACCGATGATGTAATTACTAAGGCTGCTGGCAAAACAATTAACGAACTATTTGCACAAAATGGAGAAGAGGCATTTCGCAGTCTCGAAAGCGATGTACTATCAAAAGTTTGTGCCCACACAAAACTAGCAGTTGCCACAGGTGGAGGTATTATTCTACAGCGCCGAAATTGGAGTTACTTACATTGCGGCTTAGTAGTTTGGCTTGATGCTCCTATTGACTTACTTTACAACCGTCTAGCTGCTGATACTACTAGACCACTATTACAAGATGCTGACCCCAAAGAAAAACTACGTACCCTAGCAGAGAAGCGCCAAGCACTATATTCTGAAGCTGATTTACATATAACCATCGCTACAGACGAAACCCCAGAACAAACTACTCAAAAAATAATCACAGCTATACCAAGCGTTCTGAAATCAAATACGTCTTTAAATTAATTAATAATAATAATTATTATTATTATTTTTATAAATTAAAAGGGATAGATGATATTCGCATAGCGCTAAACATCTATCCCAGAATTGCTGCCCAGATTATTAACCTGGAACCATTACGCCCAGTGTCTAACCATCCCAGTATCAACCGATAAATATTGATTGTCACTGGTATAGATACTGAAATATTCAACATTTACGAAGAACCCGTAAAGTAGGTTGGCTTTGTAGAACCCAACCCAACAACTAACAACTTTTCTCATATACGTTGGGTTGCGCTTAAAGGGAACCCAACGTACTTTTACCCAATAAAGCTAGTAATGCGGTTCCATAAGCGGCTTCAGTGTAAGCAGAAGCTTGTACAGCAACGTTCAAATGCCGGCGGCGAATTTGTGTCCAGGCTTCATTTGCGGCGCCACCTCCCGCAGTATAAACACGGTTTAATTTATCGGCTCCAAATTCTTGTAGCAGTTCATACCCGCGCGCTTCAATGCGAGCGATACTTTCTAGCAAGCCATGTAAAAACTCAACATCGTCATCAGGACGTGGTTCAAGTCGCGGTTGTAAATTAGCATCATTAATTGGAAAACGCTCTCCTTTTTTAATTAAAGGGTAATAATCGAGATTGCTATTTTGTGAAAAATTGATTTTACTGCTAAGAGCTTCTAACTCAGCACTAGAGAAAAACTGACGTAGCACCGCACCTCCCGTATTAGAAGCACCACCAACTAGCCATAAAGGAGACTGTGTAGACTGGTTGAAATTAGGAAAACGGTGGCTATAAATACCGTACTGGGAATTATCTATTTTGGTACGGCTTAGTAACTTAATCGCGAGCGTTGAACCAAGCGACGTCACTCCTTCACCCGGCAATAATGCACCACTAGCAATAAATGCAGCAATGCTATCGGTTGTTCCTGCACAAACTACACAGGATGAAGGAAAACCATAACGTACCAAAATTTCTGACTTTACAGGCGCCATGATACTTCCCGGAGTCAGAACTTGTGGCAATTCTACAGCCAAATTCAGCTTGTTTAACCATTCGGGATATTTTAAATTTTCCACGTCATATCCCAGTTTTAAAGCATTATGGTAATCACTAATACCTATTCTTCCATGCAGCAAAAACGCTAACCAATCAGCTTGATGTAAAAAATACCTGGCTTCGGACGCAGTAGGTAACTGTAACATCCATAGTAATTTTACTAAGCTAGAAGTAGCACTTAATACTGTATGGTTTTCTGGCGCCACCAACCTTAAATTATTGTCTGGGTTATCGAGCATTATTGCCCCACGAGCATCGTTATAAAGCAATGGGGTACCTACTGGCTGTCCTACTTCATTACACAACATTACAGTCGAAGATGTACCGTTAATGGCGATAGCTTCCACCTGCTTCAAGAGTGAAAGCGGAATTTGGTCAAACAGCGTAAACAAACTTGTTTGCCAAACCCACGGCAAATTATCTGTCGTTGCCATATCAAACTCGTAACGACTTGTAGCTATAATTTTCTGTTCAGAGTCAATAACTGCACAACGGGCGCCGGAAGTTCCAAAGTCAATGCCTAGATACAAAGCCATTTTTCTTATATTTTATTAATAAAAGTTAAAATTTCCAACTTCTACGAACTTCAATTGTTGCATCTTGTAACAACCTATTTCCCATTTTTGGCAAAAAGGTGAAAAGTAGTAAACGAGGTATTTAAATCCAAACAGGTAATAGGAGGCTTCCAACCATGTCGATATCAGATACTCAAGTCTATGTTGCTCTCGTAGTTGCTTTGATTCCAGGTGTACTAGCTTGGCGTTTAGCATCTGAACTTTACAAGAACTAGGCTTCCCTTGCGCGTTGTATATTCCGGTTTGATTCGGATGTAAAGCGCGATAAAAGCAATTTAACCTGGCATCAGCAATGTATTTCTCATTTATAGGACGTTTTCTGCTCTATAAATAAGTGCAAATACTTACTTCGGATGCCAGGTTTATTTTGTTGGCAGTGAAATTACAGTAGCAAAATATCAAAAATGCAGTAATATTACAGCAAACACTGCCGTAATTATTAGAATGAATAGTTATTTGGCGCCATAGTTCGTCAATTAGCTTCGTTATTTTTAGTACCATCATGAACGCAATCCAACCTTCCAGACACGATCAACAGTCCGTTCAACAGCCATCTCAAAAGCGTTTAAAGTCACCTAGACCTAAACGTAATCTCCGGGCACGCTCGTATCAAGTTATGGCAGTTGAAACAGCAGTTAAGATTGGCGTAAATATTGCGATTTCCGCAGCAGCTGTATCCGCATTAATTCAGCTATTACCATATCATTGGTCGCAGCAAGAAAAACTGCGTGCAATTCGCACATCTGTTAACCTTGCAGAAGCGCGCGTTAATAAGTTAAACGCTGAATTTAGCCACAACTTCGACCCAAGCCAAACCAAATCCATCATGCAGCAGCAAGGATATCGATTCGACCCAAATCAACGTAATGTTGTCATTACTGGGGGACAATCCGATTCTTCAGATTCTTTAGATGCTTCCACATCTCAATAAATCGAAAACTAACTGCTAATACTTAATTACTAATAATTATTTCGCACGAGTTTTGATTTATCTAATTTTATTACTGTTTAACTATTAAGTTATTATCTACCAACGGTAATAAATGCAATAAATATAAATTATTAAAGTAAACATCAGGTTATACGTAGAAACTTCAAGATTCCCGACTCCTCAAAGAAGTCGGGAATCTAGTCATGAACCACCCACTAGCGATAAGCAACTTGTGGACCTGCCCAAACATCTGATGCTTGTTTGCCAAAAGTTACAGGTTGGTCAACTTCGTTAGCGTTCGACGTTTTTCCATCATCAGAAACAGAGAGGAGTGCCCAGTTTTCATCACCCATTTCCCCTGCACGGAACAAAACATGATTAGGTTGAGTTTTACTCCAGCCTAGCAAAATAGAGATTTTTTCATGCTCTTGCTCTTTGTACGCTGGACCAACAGTATTTGTACTATTTTTTTCTCGATGCCAAATTACTGCATAATCTGAGACATCAGATGTATTCATTACACCTTCAAAACGTCGCGCCAAAAAGCGGTCGCCTTTTTCAGACCAACTTACAGGTACTAATACTCCAATTGTTCCTTCTCCATTCGCGTCTGCTGTTGCTTTGATATTTATTAAAACATCGCTATTGCGCGAGGTTGATGAAAGAACCTTCAAATTTTTGGTTTGGCGATCTTCTATAAATAAAACGCTGCTAACACGACTGTTATGTGTTTCAGGTTTAACTTCGAGTTGAATTCGACTATAAACAGCGTATCGACCGTCTGGAGAAATTACAGGTACACTACGGTAGTAACGTACACCACCACCTCTTGGCGCCATTGATTCGGTTGTTGCTGTAATCCATTTCATCGGAATTGGGTAAGCGCTACCGAGTGGGTCATCAGGATTTTGCTGTGCCTCACTTGGTTGAGAAGGTGCTTCTATGTTATTTCCACCATTAGAATCGCGTAGTACAGGTGATACTTTTGTCGCAATGAGTGAATCCTGTTCTAAAGCGGACGATTTGGCTTTAGCTGCTTTCAATCTTTGAATTAGGTCACTTTGTTGCTCTGGAATCTCAACAATTGATGAAAACCCTGAGCGAGTTATAGGTGGCGCCAATTCGACGGCCGCTAGCGAATTGTTAGTTGATTCGTTAGCTTGAGAATAATTATCAATCTGAAATGAATCATCTTTATCCTTCGCAAGCGGTTGAGCAACAACAGCAGCCTTCATTGAGATTGAGTCAGATTTTTGTTGTGAGGAGCTATCAGGAACTGAGGCCAATTCTTGATTCACATCAATATTGTCAACATTTGTACTATTAGGGATCGAATCAGTTGTAGCAACAGACGTGCTTTTGACTTCTGATAGTGTTGTTGAAGTCGCGTGACTACTGGCTGCCGCTAAGGGGGCAATGAGCATCACGACTAAAGCGTACTTAAGGAATGGCTTTGTGCGAAACCATCCAGACAACAAAAGGGTTTTCAACATCTGCTGACTCTCTAGATTAGGGTGTTGCTGTGCGAAGAGAAATACTGAGGAAGCGAAACCAGGTAAACTAATGCTTCTATGTATAACAGGCTACTAAAGCATTGGGTTTAAATCCGCTTAAGTCTAGCATAGTTTTACATAAACATGTATTTAAAATCACCATTCAATAAATCTTGAATAGTGTTTGAACAATATCAATCAACAATATATAGATACGTTTTAGCGCCGAGCAATTCCTGAAAACAACGTAATGTTTTCAGAATTACAAAGCGTTAAGAGTCACAAACCAGTCAATGAATGAGCTTCAAGTTTATGAACTGCACACGTTTTACATAGCGTAAGCACGGAAGCAGCGTTGTGCGGCTCAGGAAATATAATGCGAACAATGGTGAGCGCGAGAATCGCGGAACTCCATTCGAGTGTAAGCTTAGATTTTCCGAATGTAAACTGCTACAGACAACTTAGGCGGTAAATTCATAAATATATAGCCTTTGACCTAGCCCTTACGGAAATAGTTCAAACTAACTGGCAGGTAAAAATAATCTCAGTAAGATGCCTATTCGATACTTGGACTCGTAAATCTGGGGCTAATTGCAGTTTAGATTAACTACTTTTTTAATCCAATCTGCCAAAAGAGTAAACTTTTGTTGCAAGCACTACTTAGAAATTAGAGTTGGATATAAACAGACACGGTAGATGTACTGGCTAGCTATATAGTCAATTTATTATAACCCGACTTGGTTATATTTTGTCTCTCCTTTTCCTCGAATAATCATAGTGAGCCTTGCTTTGAACATACAATTTATTCCACAAGTAGAGAATGCTCAACCGAATAACCACGCTTATAATAGTGTTTTAGATCACTGACAATACTGTTAGGATAATTAGGTATTCAGGCTAAAATTATTTTTCTTCTTAACAGTAAAAATATATTAAGAGTTATTCGTTCCTAAGAATTTGCGATTTGCATGAAAATAGTATTTTTTGGCACACCAGAGTTTGCAGTTTCCACTCTAGAGAAATTACTGAGCTACCCAAATATTGAGGTGTTAGCAGTAGTAACTCAACCTGATAAACGCCGAGAGCGTGGGAATCAATTAACACCATCGCCTATAAAAAGTTTAGCATTAACTCACAACCTACCAATTTGGCAACCCACGAGAATCAAAAAAGACGATATTACTTTAGCAAATCTAAAACAATTAGGCGCCGATGCTTTTGTGGTAGTTGCTTATGGGCAAATTCTCTCGCAAGAAATTTTAGACATGCCCAAACTCGGTTGTATCAATGTACATGGTTCAATATTACCGTACTATCGAGGCGCCGCTCCGATTCAATGGTGTCTATATAACGGAGAAACCGAAACAGGCATTACAACAATGTTAATGGATGCGGGCATGGATACAGGAGCGATGTTAATGAAAGCAACAACACCGATAGACTTGCTCGACAATGCTCATACACTAGCATCACGACTTGCAACACTAGGCGCCGATTTACTACTTGAAACATTGCGATCACTAGAAAATAATCAAATAAAGCCAATTCCCCAAGAAAACGAGAAAGCAACTTATGCACCACTAATAAAAAAAGACGACTATAAATTAGATTGGACAAAAAGCGCGCTTGCCTTGCACAATCAAATCCGAGGATTTTACCCTAACTGCATAACCAGCTTTCGCAACCAACCACTGAAAATAACTGCCACTCTTCCCCTTAGCACAACAAACCCAATTACTTTACCCGAAAAATACAAATCAATACAAGAAAAACTACTAGAACAACCAACACCCCTAGCTAAACCAGGAGAAGTAGTCAGCATAATAAAAGGGATGGGAGCATTAGTCCAAACTGGAGATGGGATGTTATTGCTACTAGAAGTTCAACCATCAGGTAAACGTCCCCAGTCTGGATGGGATTTTGTAAATGGAACAAGGTTAACAGTCGGAGAAGTGCTGAGTGCTGAGTGCTGAGTGCTGAGTGCTGAGTGCTGAGTTTCATTCCTACTTCTAACTTCTAACTCCTAACTCCTAACTCCTAACTATACTCAGCACTCAGCACTTTCTACTCAGCACTTTCATAATATCGGCAGGACTCACAAAGCCCCTCTGGGTTAACTGCACAGCGTATAATTTCTGAATTAGCATTGTAACGGCAAGTCGCATCGCCAACTACCCAGCGTCCATTTACTAAACTTTTTTCAGAAGGACGCTGTGCTGATTGAACGTAGAGAGCAATTTTATGCAAACGGTAGCGTCCAGATTTAAGCTGATACTTATGGCTACGTTCTAAAACAGCGTAAGTTTTTCCTTCTAAATCAAGATAATTTCCTGGTTGTGGCATCCAGTCAAGTTGGACACTTCCAAGAGTTTGACGTGGATGCGTCAAAATTACCTCAGTTGGCAATGAATCTGGCTCCATAAGGTATATCGAATCTTAGTACTCATAATGATTTATATAGGATACTAACGCACTTATTGCTTTAACCTTACGCGCGTTAACCTGATTAACGAAATGCTAAGAAACATTAAGGCACCGTAAAGATATACTCTATTAAAATAAAATATCACATAGCATTTGTATCTTCTGCGTTTGTTGCTCAGACTTACGAAATGCAAGCCAAATCTGGTTTGTAACAGCTTTACTTGGTTTCAATACCAACGTTAAACGTTTGTTATCAACCCAATCTTGACACAAATAGTCAGGTAATACGCTCAAGCCAAACCCATAAGACACAGCGTCACGTACCGCGCGCAAGTCAGGAATTACCAGCTTAGGATTTGTATCAATTCTTACTCCTAACACTACTCGCCAAAATCGGCGAATAATAGGTAAGTCTTCACCGTAAGCTATCCAAGATTGTTGCCTTGACCATTTTACTAAGGGTGTTAAATCAGATTGTAATATGTCTTGTGTAAAGGGTATTTCTATTGTAGGCGGCGCCACTAACCAAAAATTCTCTTCATATATAAGCTGGTATTCGATTTCTGGGTCATTAATTTTTTGCGTTGCGATAACTGCATCTAGTTCGGAGTCTTTAAGTAGCTTTATTAACTCGGTTGCAAGTCCATACTTAATTACATAGCTAATATTTTCATCATGCTGAAGAGAAACTAAAACTTTTTCAGTGAAAAATTCTTGTGGAAATTTTATGCAGCAATAAATTGATTTCCAAAGGAGAAAGAAATGCAACCTAAAATTCTTATCGTTCTCACTAGCCATGCAACTCTTGGCAATACTGGTTCATATACTGGGTTTTACCTTCCCGAAGTGACACACCCTGAAGCAGTATTTACTCGTAATGGTTTTAGTATTGATTATGTCAGCCCAAAAGGAGGCAAGGCACCGATGGTTGGTGTTGATATTAACGACCTTCTAAATAAAGCATTCTTAGAAAACCCTGAAAAAATGGCGCAGATAGAAAATACATTGGCGCCGCATCAAGTCAACCCAGCAGAATATGAAGCAATATTCTACGCAGGTGGACATGGTACTATGTGGGACTTTCCAGAAAATAGTGAACTTGCCAATATAGCTTCGAGTATCTATGAAAGGGGTGGTATTGTTGGCGCCGTTTGTCATGGTCCGGCAGGACTGGTAAACATTAAACTTAGTAACGGCAAACATTTAGTAGCTGGGAAAAAAATATCTTGCTTTACCAATGAAGAAGAAGCAGCAGTTGGACTAACTCAAGTAGTGCCATTTTTGCTCGAAGCGAAATTTATTGAATTAGGCGCCAGTGTAGAAAAAGCTGCAAACTTCCAACCCAAAGTTAGTGTATCTGAACGTCTCGTTACCGGACAAAACCCCGCTTCCGCTTCACTAGTTGCTGAGGAAATGGTCAAATTACTCAAATTACAACTCGTGTAGCTCTCTTCCTCTGTCTCTAAAGTCTCTGTGGTAGTATAAATAAATTTTTTACCTTATTAGGCACAGAGGACACAGAGAGCGTACTAAAAAATAATAGTTGACATTTAAGCAATTGCTTATATATTATTATATTTAAGCGATTGCTTAAATATATATTTGGTTTGAATGAGTAGACCTATTGCTAGTGCTGATGTGTTTGTAGCCATAGCAGACCCAACTCGGCGCGCGCTATTAGACAAGTTATGTAATGGAGAGCAGGCAGTAAAAGAGTTAGCGGAACCGTTTGCAATGAGTTTGCCAGCGATATCTCAGCACTTGCAGATTCTTTGTGAAGCGGGTTTAGTACAAATGCGGAAATCAGGGCGCCAGCGTTTGTATCGGTTGAATCCAGAGCCACTCAAACAAGTATCTGATTGGATAAATGAGTATGAGCAGTTCTGGCAAGACAAATTAGGCGCCCTTAGCAACTATTTGGAGGAGAATCCATGCTTGGATGCTTGAAGAAAGAATTATTTTATCCTTATCCCCCGCAAAGAGTTTGGCAAGTGTTGACTAGTCAAGATGCGCTAGCCACATGGTTAATGAAAAACGACTTTGAACCATGTGTTGGACACAAATTTCAATTTATATACTCATCAATACCAGGTTTTGAAGAAAGTATAAATTGTCAGGTCATAGAACTAGAAGAACCTAGGCGCCTGTCATTTACTTGGCAAGATAAAATGATGTGTCAACCTTCGATTGTGACTTGGACATTACAAGCTGTAGATGGTGGTACAGAATTACATCTGGAACACAGAGTGCTGGAAACGGCTTTTACTGGTTTGCAACAGCCAATGTATTCGCCACGTTTTAACTCACAGCACAATTGGCAAGCTTCTTTAAATAGGCAATTGGTAGCTCCAACTTTAACTTCTAGCAGCTATAAGTTACAAAACAATATTTTTGAGCAACCAACCAGCATTATTCTCAATTCTTATTTGAATGGTGGATGGGAATACAAACTTAATCAAAATCTACCACAAATCCTAGAAACCTAAATTGCATCAGGTAATATGAGCATTTTTTGTTTAGTTCACGGCGCCTTTGAGGGCAGATGGTGTTGGGATTTACTAATACCTTACTTAGAAGCACAGGGTCACAAAACTATAGCAATGGATTTGCCAATTGAAAATGCTGAAGCTACTTTGTCAGAATTTGCTTCAATAGTAATTCAAGCGATTCCAAAAACAGATGATGATATTGTATTAGTTGGTCACTCAATGGCTGGCACTATAATTCCTCTTGTCGCAGAAGTGTTACTCGTGCGTCAACTTGTGTTTTTGACAGGGCTTATTCCTCATCCTGGAATTAGTACAATCGAGCAATTAGACTTGGAACCTAATATTTTTGAAGCAGCTACGACAGGGAAAGATTTTACAGACGAAGCAGTATTAATGGAGTTTTTCTTTCATGATTGTCAACCAGATGTAGCACGCTGGGCAATCTCGAAACAACGGGAGCAAAAATCAACCGCACATCTTTTTGAAAAAAATCCTCTAAAAGCTTTGCCTTCAGTTGAGTGTAAATATATTGTCGGCACCGATGACCGAATAATATCTCCTGCATGGTCACGTTATGCTGCACGTAAACGCTTGGGAGTTGATGCTATTGAGCTACCTTCTGGACATTACCCACATTTGTCTTGTCCTGAACTTCTTGCCCCACTTTTGATGGATTGTGGCACATAGTCTCAGATGTGCAGTGAAATTATTTTTTTACTACAGAGACACAGAGTTCACAGAGGAGAGAGGAATGAACCACAAAGGGCACAAAGAACACAAAGAAAGAGTTTTTATCGACGCGAATAATCAAAAATGGCAAGAATTAGAAGAATTTCCTGGCGCCGAGTTATTGCCACTTGCAGTTCCAGTACCGCAAGGCTCTATTCATCGGCTGAAAATGGCAGCGGGTACAGTAATTCCAGTTCATTATCATCCAAGCGATGAATATGTATATGTGATTAATGGAATTATTGAGACGGGTGGACGTGAGTGCAAAGCTGGAACATTTTGGTTTACACCTGCCAATGCTAAGAACGGTCTACACAAAGCAATTACAGATGTAGAGATTATTACAATTCGTTTAGGAGCAATCGGAGTTTTTGAGGAATAATTATGAAAATGAAAATTCTCATCATTGGAGGCACAAACTTTATTGGTCCTCCTGTCGTTCGTCACCTGATCGCAATGGGTCATGAAGTAACTGTATTTCATCGAGGCAAAACAACTGCTCAATTACCAGCAGGTGTACATCAAATTTTGGGAGAACGAAAATATCTAACTCAGATGAAAGATGAGTTACAACAGCTTTCTCCAGAAGTTGTACTGGATATGATTGCATACACTGAACATGACGCACGCGCGTTGATAGAAGCATTCCAAGGTATGCAAGCGCGTATAGTTGTGGTTAGCAGTATGGATGTATATCAAGCTTACAGCGTGCTTTTGGGCAAAGAATCCGATATTGTACCTGTTCCTTTAACGGAAAATTCTTCACTGCGTTCGTTACTGTATCCATTTAAAGAAATGCCCAACAGACCTTTAGGGGCGCCAGATGATTATGAGAAAATTCTGGTCGAAAACGTAATAATGGGGAATACTGATTTACCTGGAACAGTTGTACGGTTGCCAATGGTATACGGTGAAAACGACCCTTTGCATCGTTTGTTTCCTTACTTACAGCGAATAGATGATAAACGTCCTGCAATTGTAGTACCAGAAAGTATAGCTAATTGGCGTGGTTCTTATGGATATGTTGAGAATGTTGCTTATGCTATTGCCTTAGCTGCGACAAACGCAATAGCACAAAACCGTATTTATCATGTTAGTGATGTAGAAGCACTCACCGAAGTTGAACGTATAACCCAAATTGGAGAAATTACACATTGGCAAGGTAAAGTTGTGACTGTAACTCAAAGTCAGTTGCCCAAAGAGTGGAAATTACCATTTAACACTCAACAAGATTGGTTGGTAGACTCTACTCGTATCCGTCAAGAGTTGGAATATAAAGAAATAGTGCCTTTAAATGAAGCATTAAAGCGAACGGTAAATTGGCAACGTGCGAACTTACCCGAACAACCAGAGCAATTTGCGGCGCCGTGGCTGTTAGATTATGTAGATGAAGATAAGATTTTGTCTCAAGTGATTTGATTTACTTTAATTAGCTTCGTAAAAGTCGCTTTGGCTTCCCCTGTACTTGCTTTCATCACCTGCATCTGCTTCCACAATAGCAGCAGTTACAATTCAAAATCGGTGCGTGACGCTACGAGTCTTATTGCTACGTTGAAGTTTTTTCGTAGCGTCACACACCCTACGGCCATAATCCGAACTATTGACTAATTAACTACCCACATGTTAATCTCAGACCAATCGGTCTTAAATACTCAGCACGAGCGCACTCAGCACTTTACACTCAGTATGTCAAAAGGCGATGACACCAAAGCGATGATTATCGAGAAAGCAGCATCTTTGTTTAACCAGCAAGGATATGCGGGTTCTTCGATGTCGGACATTATGCAGGTGACTGGGTTGCAGAAAGGGGGAATTTATAACCACTTCCGAAGTAAAGACGATTTAGCTCTGCAAGCTTTTGATTATGCAGTTTCGCAAATTCAAAAACGCTACCGTGAAGCATGGGCAAGTAAGCAACATGCAGTAGACCGTTTGCAAGCTATTGTTGATGTATTCCGTATATATATAGATAATCCAGAAAATCCCATTATTAAAGGTGGATGTCCTTTACTTAATACCGCTATCGAAAGTGATGACGCGCATCCTGCTTTAAAAGCACGCGCGCAGCAAGCTATGGATTCATGGCGCCAGCTTTTTCGTCGTATTATTGAAAAAGGCATCAAAAAAGGAGAAGTTAACCCAAATATTGACGCTGACGAGGTTACATCAATAATGATTTCCCTACTCGAAGGGTCTATAATGATGAGCAAACTTAACGATGACTCAGTACACCTTGAAAGAGCAATCAAGCATTTAACTAATTATATTAATAGCAATCTGAGGGTATAGACTACCCCATATCGGCTCAATTTCATTTTGCTTAAAAACAAACCAATCGGTCGCTTGGTAAGGGTGGGTTTATGAAATATTAAGCACACTTTTATGATATCTATAAACCCACCCCAACAAAATCTAATATCAAAAATCCAATGCGTTTAATCACAATCCCCATTAGTCATTACTGCGAAAAGGTCAGATGGGCATTAGACCACCTGAAAATTTCATACATTGAAGAATGTCACTCTCCACCATTTCATTTACTAGTGACACCTCGGTTCGGTGGTAAGACAACACCGATTCTTGTTACAGAAAATGGTACATTTCTTGACTCAAGCGATTGTTTAAAATACCTTGACTCGATTGCTTCAGAAGATAGTAAATTATACCCTGACCAAGTAGAATTGCGGCAAAAAGCTGAAGAGTTACAAGAACTATTTGATGAGCAGCTAGGTGTGTTAACAAGGCTTTGGGGTTACTCTCATGTCATAAATAATTCCAAACTTGTAAAACAAGCGTGGTGTAGAAATGTACCCTGGATAGAACGTGCATTATTTCCAGTAGTTTTTCCAACAACTCGCAACCTAGCTTGTAAAAAGTTTAATATTACTCCAGAATCTTCCCTAGAAGCGCGCGAAAAAATTCAGAAGATATTTGAGCAAGTAAGTGATATTTTAGCAGACGGGCGCCTTTACTTAGTCGGAGATAAGTTATCTGCAGCAGACATTACATTTGCCGCACTTGCAGCACCCACTATTGCACCACCAGAACACCCAACTAAACGTAGTTTAGATGAATTTCCTCGGATAATGGCAAAAGAAATTAATCAATTTCGGAAAACACCAGCAGGTCGATTTGTATTGCGTTTATATCGTGAAAGGAATAATTAGTGAGGGTTGGATATGAAAAACGATTCAGAACGGGTAGCTTTAGTTACAGGAGCATCACGAGGTGTAGGCGCCAGCGTTGCAGGTTTTTTAGCTGAGGCAGGATTTAACGTTGTAATTAACTATCACAGCAAAAGTTCTCGTGCAGAGGAAGTTGCCCATATTGTACGTGAGAAAGGTCGCGAAGCTTTACTTGCTCAAGCTGACCTAACTAGCGAGAACGAAATGAAGGAGATGATAAAGTTAGTGCAGGAAAAATTTGGTTGTCTTGACTTGCTTGTTTTGAATGCTAGTGGTGGATTAGAAAAAGGCAAAGACGCTGATTATCCGATGCAACTTAATCTTACTGCTCAGAAGCGCGCGGTTGATTTGTCATTACCTTTAATGTTAGATGGTGGACGTATAGTGTTTGTCACCAGTCATTTAGCGCATTTCCACGGTGTTAAGCCAGTTTACCCACTATATGAACCCATCGCACAAAGCAAAAAAGCAGGTGAAGAAGCATTACGCGCGTATATCCCAGAACTATCTAAAAGAGATATCAAGCTGATTATAGTTAGTGGTGATTTAATCGAAGGCACTATTACACCCAAGTTGATGCAGCGTCAAAATCCAGGTTTGATAGAAACTCGTCGCAAACAAGCAGGTGTTCTTCCTACTGCTGAAGAATTTGCTCGCGCTATCGCTTCTTCTGGACTTGATAAGCAATTAGAAACTGGGACAACTATTTTTGTGGGAAGTACAGACTGGGAAATATAGCTCAATTTTTTGTTTATCCAAAAACAGACCGTTTAGTTTTTTATTCAGGAGTTAATTAAGATGCTGAAATTTTACTACAACAAGCGTTCACCAATGGCAAGACGTGTTTGGCGTGGTTTGCTGGAAAAGCAAATTGACTTTGAACCAGTGGTAATGAACTTAAATGGTGACCAAATGCAACCTGACTATTTAGAGCTAAACCCATTTCATCATGTACCTGTGATAGTAGATAACGGTTTTCGCATAATTGAGTCATTAGCAATTTTAGATTATCTCGAAGCTAAATATCCGGTGCCTGCACTTTTACCAAAAGAGCCAACAGCGTTAGCAAAAGTAAAAATGGCACAGTTGGTATCTAGTAATGAATTATTGCCAAAAGCTATCTCACTAATTTTTGAAGATAAAGATTCACCAAAATATATCCAAGCACAGGAGCATATTAATAATGTATTCAAATTTTTTACTGCGACACTAGGTAAAAGCCTATATTTTGGTGGTGATACTTTAAGTTTGGCAGATATTGTAGTTGGAACTGATATATCTTTACTAGTAAAGTCTGGATTTAATTTGGGTGATTATCCGAAATTGAGTGATTGGTATGAGCGTTTGATGCAACGCGAAGTTTGGCAAAACACAGAATTAAATGCAGAAGAATTCGAGCAATTTAAGAGAGTTTTTACGATTATACAACGCAAGAAAATTAAGCAAGCAAGTAAGTTGTAGGGTGGGCAATGCCCACCTTACGTGTGTGTATTTAACTGTGGTAAAAAAAATGACATCACTTCCTAAAAAATCATTAGCTAGAAAAAGGAAAGAATTTTAGTATTAAATTAGACAGTGGTGCCTGCTAAATCGGTTACTATTTAAGACTCATCCGAAATTTGCCCACCTGTTGATGTAGTCACTAACATTCATCAACTGTGGGTGTATTACACTTAATCTTTATGAGTCAAAGTTACCTAGAAATAGCGCAACAAGGTAAAAATAGCTGGTGGCGCCATCTGCTAGCAACGCTCCTAATATTGTTTTTCTGGTTGATTATTGGCACTAGCGTAACAAGTATTGCCGTTGTATTTTTTTTAGTACAGCGTGGTTTAAATTTAACTGATTTATCAGTAGAGCAAGTCAACGCATTTTTGAAATCATCCTCCGTCGAATCTTTTATTACATTAAATATTCCATCTATATTTTTTGCTATTGGTATATTTCTTGCAGTTAAGTTATTACACAAGCGTAAGTTTAACAGTTTGATTAGCGCTTCGGGGACAATTAATTACCAACGTATCTTAGCTGGCTTTGGGGTATGGTTTTTGATGCTAATTGTGCTGCTTGCAGTAAGTCTAATTTTTGACGCGAAAAGCTACGAATTTACCTTTAACCCATTGCAGTGGCTACCGCTTTTAATATCAGCATTAATACTTACCCCAATTCAAACTTCGAGTGAAGAGTTGTTTTTTCGTGGGTATCTGCTTCAAGCATTAAGTCACATTACTCGAAATCGATTAGCATTAATTTTTGTTACTAGTATATTATTCATGCTGCCGCATTTATTCAACCCAGAAATGCAGCGGGGAGCATGGATGGCACTTTTTTACTTTGGATTCGGCGCCCTTACTGCTTTAATTACTTTGAAAGATAATAGATTAGAACTAGCATTAGGTGTTCACGCTGCAAATAACCTCAGTTTCTTATTCGTGACTACAAAAGATTCTGTCCTTTCAGTACCTGCAATGTGGACGGCAAAAGATACTGGTGACCCAAGAGTAGACGTAGCAGTTTTTCTGTTGCAAAGCGCAATTTTCTATTATGTATTTTTTGGGCGCCGTAAAAAAGTTAGCCAAGCAATTCTAGATAAAACCGAGAAGATAAAATTAGGTTAAATCCTAATTTACAAGCCAATAAGCAGAAACCCTCAAAGTCTGACTGATGTCATGAGTCGGGAAGTAAACGAAGTTTTCCCGGAAGGTCGCATCTCAAACTGTCATGAGTCGGGCACGTAAACAGAGCTTTCCCAGAAGGTAGCATCTTCAAGATTTCCGCTTACTTTAAAAGTAAAATACTAACCCGTTTTAAGCGCAGAAAACCTCAGCCCATAACGGGCTGAGGTCAAAGTTTAATCAGGGTGCATCTACTATCTCTGTATCCGCGATGGTTTATAGTGTATCAGGACAAAATAAAATAAATTTTAGGTATTAACGCCGTTCCTCAATAATTGTTTCAGAAAGAGGCTTTCCCTGTACATTTATTAACTTCTCCCTATTAACATGGCGGTAAGTAGGTTGTTTAATCTGCTTGACCAGTCCAGATTCTAATAATGCCTGCTCAAATGTAGTATGTTCAGCAGTTTGCGTTTTTACAACTAGATGCTGCTCAATTGCTTGATTCAGTTTATATAATTCTTCGATTTCAAGCTCTTTAAGTTGGGTAAGAATCGTCTCAATAATTGCCTGAGCCATAATTTTTTTTACGATTATGTACTATTATAAGATTACTAGAACAATCAGCGTGCAAAATTGTGAAAAAATTACGCAAATAACGTATTACCACTTAGGTAAATGTAGCAGTATTTTGTTTATTTTAAGGTACACTTGTAGGCGCCGTTTTGAAATTATTCAAGACAAATCTAAAAGGACTCACTCACCTGCATGAAAATCAGGGTCATACTCGTATAAACAAATTTTATTATTTATCTTACAAAAGAAAATTCTTGAACACCTCCTATCATTTGTTCCGCGTCCCATCTGAAATACATCAGCACTATATTTGTCATATTTTTTCTTGTTAATCAATATTTTTCCATATTTATGTAATCTAATATCAATATCATTTGCATTCTACATAATTACCCAAATTCGTGTATACTCCATTAAAAATTAATGGTTCGTTTATATATGTATTTAAGGTGGCTTTAGTATTTTCTAAGTTTGACTGTTTTATCAAAAGTAGACTTTGAATTAAAGAACTCTTACCAGAGTTGTTAGTTCCGCAAACAACTGTTAGAGGGTTAAATTCGACAAAATCAAGTTCTTTAAAACTTTTAAAATTGGATAAAGAAAAGCTTACAGGCACAAAAACCTCCACATTATTAGGTAAAATATATACGAATGCGGGTAATAGCAGCATTTAACCCTTCACTATGAACCCAACCTACAAAACCACCATAAATCATTCGGTCGTTTCTATCTGCGACAAACACATGGTCTACCCCAAGTGCATTTTTCCAGGTTTTGACAGTTGAACCGTCTCGAAGTCTGATTATTGGTTGTGAGCTTTTAAAGTCTCTGTGATGCGCGCGTGTAATACCAGGCACTCTTTCTAAAATAGCTATAACTTCTCTAGTATCACCTGTTGTATCTGGTGTTATTACTCTGCCACAACCACACCCGTCTGTTACAGTTGCTTTTAGTCTCTCTTTTAAATCACCGTCAAATAACGATAACGTATCTATTTCCTCTAATAGTTTACCGTGTGGTTCATCAAGGCGCCGTTCACAATAAACTTCTGTTAATAAATCTTCTAATCCAACTTTGGCTAAAGCATCAGTTATCAACCCTGTTAAACCTAATACAGCAATACCACCTAGCATTCCCGCAGGACCACCGAGAAATGCTAGTGCTGCGGTAATTGCAGCGGCGCCAGTTAAACCGGTTGCTGCCATCGTTAAGACTAAAATAATACCAGGTAAACCTAAAGCAGCTATTTTCTTCGCGACCTCATCCATATGCTTGTGCCGTAACTATCCACTACGTTATTCCTTTTTAACACTTCTCTATGGGCGCCGCCAAACATCAAAAACTGGATTTATCTGTAAAATTGAGACAATAGAATACAAACAAATATTTTAATAGTGTAGGGACGTGATTAATAAGAGCGGGAAAACATCAAAGTTTACACGTCTCTACGTGGATATAATTTCTATAATGATGAGGTCAAAAAATGCCTTACAGTCAATTCACAACGTTAAAGCGAGCAACAGATGCTTTTAACTTAAATATTAAAGAAGAAAAATTTTTTCCGCCAATTCAACCAATTGCGCCTTCCGCACTACTTAAGGATTATCTTGAAGATACCTTAATAATTTCTGCAACTGCTAGTGAAAAAGCTCGTTCAGAAGGTATTATATATCCTGTTTTATTAGAAGTAAGAAGAATTTTAAATAAACAAATCTCATTATTTTCTGGTGAAGATTTTTCTGTTGATGATTCTGTTGGGTTGAATGGACTTGTTGATTTTCTCCTTAGTCGTTCTCCACTTATATTAGAAATCCAAGCTCCTGTTGCGGTTATTGTTGAAGCAAAAAAAGCTGACATAAAAAGTGGCTATGGGCAATGTGTTGCAGAAATGGTTGCTGCTCAACGCTTTAATCTAACATACAATAATTCAATCAATACTATTTTTGGTTCTATAACTAACGGTACGCAGTGGCGGTTTCTGAAATTAGAAGAGAATAATGTAACCATTGATTTAACTGACTATACATTACCTCCTGTAGACCAAATTTTAGGCTTTTATGTGTGGATGATGCAGCAGTAAAATTCTAAACTTTTACATTGGCTAAGTTATGTTTATTTTCATATCAGCACATAATTTTTAAGCAGCAAACAAAAAACCTCAGCCCGTAACAGACTGAGGTCAAAAGTGAATCAGGGTGCATCTACTATCTCTATATCCACTATGGTCTATAATATGTCAGGACAAAATCTAATAACTTTTAGGCACAACTGTTTACGGTTTTTGGCGCCGACTAAATAAAATATCTGTAGTATAGTAACATTTGCTTATCTTTCGCCAGCTAATTGTAAAACACGGTTATATAAAGGTTCTGCAATCCAAAAACCAGCTTCGTTACGTAAAGCATCCAATAAAGGTTTCACTGTTGGAATCAATCCTTTAGTTTTTGCTTCAATTAAAATACCTAAAATTCCTGTGTAGTTAAGGCTTAATCTATCAGCAACTATTCGACCGAGACGTTCATCAATAATGACTTGTTCTGCTGATACCTCCAGTGCTAGGGCTATTGCTTCTGCTTCACCAATATCAAGTTCACTTTGAAGTGCGTTAACTACAGTACGATTACTAACTTGACGTACTTCAATCCAGTTAAAAGTTTGGACTTCAGTTGCACCTGCCACAGGAAAATCTGGTTCAGTTAATTCTCTGTAAACAGCTTCAGGAATAATAACAGTACCGTATAGCTCACGAAGAATTTCCAATTGGTTGATAGCTGCAAGATTATTAATTGGTGAGGTATCGCTGACAACTATCACAGTCTACCCATCTCCCGTAGATTTTTTATATCTTGCTCGAAATCCTGTACATCATAATGAACAGAAATTTTGCGACTAGCCAGTAGATGCTGAAAAGCGACACGATGCATTCCTGCAAATCGGCTTGCTTGAGCAAGGGTGAGTTTTTCCCTTTGAAACAGCATAACCGCAATTTCTTGTTTCATCTCAGCTTCCGTCATTCGGGTTGCAGTAATAATTTCATCTGGGATAACAATACTCATTGCTACATACCTATTTTTAGTACTATAATACTGATAAATTGATTTGACTGACTATATATTACCCTCTTCAGACAAAATTTTAGGATTAGTTGTTTGCCTATAACAGGTGATTATAGCTGCTAGACTATCATGAAACACGGTTTGCTGCCGTAATCGCTGTAGTGCCTGTTAAAATCTGTATAGCAACAAGTCAATCTTACCTAACCAGGTAGGTAGGTAAGCGGTGATTTTTTTCCCGAATAGCAAAAATAATAACTTGTAAGGAGCTACTCGTTGCTCATATCTTGATAGGTTTTTATTTTCTCATAAAGACTAGCAACGGTTTCTTTCTCAAAAAGTTGATCTTTCTGTTTAAGATAATCACCCTCACCTAGTTTACAAGCCGCCCAAAATTTTAATACCTTGGACGGTTCTAAATGCGTCATCAAAACTTGCATAGCTTCTTGTAAAACTTGCTGCTCACTAAGAACTTTAATTTTCATTTTATAACTCCACAATAAAGTTGTTTGGGTTAATGACTTGAAGTGATAATCCTCGACAGCGGTTAATTAATCTTTTATCGCAAGTTATTAAATAGTCGCAGTTGGATGCTTCAGCACAGGCTGGCTACATGAAGAGCATCAATTGATTTTACTCCTTGTTGCTCTAACTGCTCTGCTCTTTCCCTGATGGCTTCGTTTACCTCCTGTTTCATTGTGGCCATTTGTAGGTATCGCTCCATTGTCTGCTGATTGAGCAATAAAGAATTACGACTATTTCATACTCTAAAACCGAAGAACTAACTAGCTCTATTAGTTTAGCCTCAACCATCTGTAAAATTAAGATTACGGCTTGACTTTCTAAAAATATTTTGGGCTGTGTTTGATCGTCGAAAGGACGATTATAAATACTTGTATTTAAATAAACTTTGGTGATGTTTGCTTATCTTAGCTAAAATGCTCACACCATAGCAAATCATCTATCATGTGTAGTATACATACACAAGTACCAAACTATATATAGTTAAACTCCAATGCAACAACCAATTCACGTTATCGGAGGTGGACTTGCTGGAACTGAGGCAGCTTGGCAAATTGCTACTGCTGGGGTGCCAGTAATTCTACATGAAATGCGTCCCCAACGCTTCGGCGGCGCCCATCATACTGAACATCTCGCCGAATTGGTTTGTAGTAATTCGTTTGGGGCAATGGCAAGTGACAGAGCATCTGGTTTATTGCATGAAGAACTGCGGCGCCTTGGTTCTATTGTAATTTCCAAAGCTGACGAACACCAAGTTCCCGCAGGTGGCGCCTTGGCTGTTGATAGAGGACAGTTTAGCGAAGATTTAACAAATACCCTCGCACAGCATCCATTAATTGAACTACGAAGAGGTGAAATTCCTGCTATTCCTGAAGGTGTTGTTGTAATAGCGAGTGGTCCTTTAACGAGTCCTGACCTCGCAGAAGATTTGCGCCGCATTACGGGAATGGAATATCTTAGTTTTTTTGATGCCGCAAGTCCTATAATTGTGGGAGAATCAATAAATCGGGATATTGCTTTTATGGCTTCGCGCTACGACAAAGGCGAAGCCGCTTACTTAAACTGCCCGATGAACAAAGAACAGTACATTCGGTTTCGAGAAGAACTTTGCAAAGCTGAACAAACCGAGTTGAAAGATTTTGACAGGGAAAAAGTTAAGTTTTTTGAAGCTTGTTTGCCAATTGAAGAATTAGCACTGCGCGGTGAAGAAACCATGCGCTATGGTCCCCTCAAACCTGTAGGGTTATCTGATAGTCGTACTGGGGAACGTTCTTATGCAGTTATTCAATTGCGCCAAGAAGACAAGCAAGGCAAGTTGTGGAATATGGTAGGATTCCAAACTAACTTACGTTGGGGTGAGCAAAAACGTATTTTCCAGATGATACCTGGTTTAGAAAACGCCGAATTTGTGCGGTTAGGTGTAATGCACCGGAATACATTTATTAATGCTCCCCAGTTAATGCATCAAACACTGCAATTCAAAGACCGTCCAAATATACTAGCCGCAGGTCAAATTATTGGTACTGAGGGATATACAGCAGCTTCTGCAGGTGGTTGGCTTGCTGGAACTAATGCCGCGCGTGTTGCATTAGGTAAAGAGCCTGTAATGCTACCAAATACAACAATGATGGGCGCCTTATTTGAATTTATCAGTTCTGCATCACCCAAACATTTCCAGCCTATGCCACCCAATTTCGGTATATTGCCAGATTTAGGCGTGAAAATCAAATCCAAACCAGAACGGTATGGAAAATATCGCGATAGGTCATTACAGGATTTAGAAAATTGGAAAAAAATTACCGTAGGGGCGGGTTAACCAACTAACCACACAACAAACGAAAAATCTCATAAACCCGCCCCTATATTGCGGGACGGGTTATTCAATATTTCAACCCCAGTGAATATTATCAACCCCGGTGGAGAGACACGATATATCGCGTCTCTACAACAGTCCAATCTACAACGCTCCACCAAGCTTTCAAATAATCCGCACGTCGATTTTGATATTTGAGGTAATATGCATGTTCCCAGACATCATTACCCAATATCGGCTGCAGTCCCAGAGCTAAAGGACTATCTTGATTTGGAGTTGTGACAATTTGCAATTTTCCTTCTTTGTCAACGACCAACCAAACCCAACCGCTACCAAACTGCTTCAACCCAGCATCATTAAACTGCTGCTTAAAGTTGTCAAAGTTTCCAAAGCTTGATTCAATAGCTTGTGCAATTTCACCCCTAGGAACTGCATCACTATTTGGTTTCATGCTTTCCCAGAACATTGTATGGTTAATATGTCCCCCTGCATTATTCCGCACCACCGTCCGAATAGCTTCTGGAACTGCATCTAAGTTCGTTACCAACTCTTCAAGTGACTTGCTTTGCTGCTCAGGATATTTTTCCAATGCTGCATTTAAATTGTTAACGTATGCTGCATGATGCTTATCATGGTGCAGTTGCATTGTTTCAGCATCGATATATGGTTCCAACGCTGCATAGTCATAAGGTAATGGTGCTAAGACATGTGTCATGTGTTTCTCCAAAATAAACAGTTAAACAAAAAATAATCTCAATAAATTAAAAGAATATAATGCTCTTGCAGGAATAATCCCTCTTGTGGAACGGGCATCCTTGCCCGTCTTCTATACAATCTCTTTCTTGAGCTTCGAAATTAATCATACTCGAAATGACTATGACTTGCAACGAATTGTGAAAATAATTTTCCGGCGCCAATTATCCAGGCATAAGAAAAAATACTCAAAACCCGCCCCTAAGCAGAGGCGAGTGTAAATTATTAAAATGAGAAGTCCCTAGGGATGTGGTGTTTCCCCTAGGGTAGTGAAGAGTAATGTAATTTTCCAATTGCTGTTGAGTAGTGGTTACTGAGCTTTCTTTTTGTCTTGCTTTTTGCCAATGAAGTCGAAATCATCTTCTTTCATTGTAATCATACCGTGTACGCCAAGGGCAGCAATTGCGGCGCCGATAAATCCCCAAGTGCCATCCGTGAAAGCGTTGATGCGGTGTGATAAGCTGCGGTGATAAGCAAAGTCAAGTTGCCGAGTACTACCGTTACCATCGCGCGCGAGTCTTTCGATGTAATCTTCAGTTCGTTCTAAAGCGTTATAATCAACATCGTAAGAATAAAGTGATGACCCCATGACAATTAAGCCGGGAATCACTAATGCTATCAAAAGTATACCTCTGCCTGAATTCATACGACCTCATGTCAGGTAATATATGCAATTAATGCTGACATACCCGTATTTTTGCGTTGGTATCTGGCAAACAATCGCAAAATTACCTTTTGCCGTTAGTGGACAGATTTTTTTGGGAATAATATCTGTGGTTGAATTTTGGATTTTGGATTTTGGATTTTAGATTGAATCCTAAATCCGAAATCTATTCATATGCGTTCACGCAGTGTTCCACAGGAAAGCAAAATCTAAAATCTTCAGTAGTCTAAAATATGAAATCGCTATATTTTCCAAGAAGACGGTATTATTTAAGATTTACTCTTACTATTATCTGTATTTTATGTATCGTTTATACATGGCTTCCCGCGTTATCGCTACAAGAACAAACAAAAAATGCATCTATTAATACTTTACAAAAGCAACAGCAGCAGCTTAATAAACAACGTGGGGAAGTAAACCAAGAGCGTAACCGCTTGGGCAACTTGCAAAATGTCGCACAAGATCGACTTAATGGGTTACAGCAAAATTTGCAAACGACCACTACGCAAATTCAAGACAGCGAAAACCGTTTAAAGTTAGCAACTGAACGTCTCGAACAACTCCAAGCTGATTTAACAGTGGCTGAACGTTCGTTCAAAGAAAGACAAGAAGCGACTGTGGGAAGGTTGAGGTTTTTACAGCGTTCAACCGCTAGTCATGGATGGGGTGTATTGCTACAAAGCCGAAGTATAAATGATTTTCAAAGAAGGCGCCAACATTTAAAGATGGTATATCAAGCAGACCAGCAAATATTGGCAAAACTTACAGAAGAAGCTAATCGAATTACTGAGCAAAAAACTACTGTAGAACAAGTCAAAAACGAGATAAGCTTGATTCGGCAGCAGTTACTAGCGCAAAAAAGTGACTATCAATCTCAAGCTGCATCGCAAGAAGAATTAATACAAAGATTGAATAATGACCGTTTAGCCTTAGCAGCAGCAGAAACTCAACTCGAACAAGATTCTCAAGCTATTGGTAATTTGATTCAACAAAAAATCGCTGCAGCCAAAGCGCGCGAAGCTGCACAAAAAGCAATTAGTAAACGCTTTACTGAAGGTACAGGTATATTTGGCTTTCCTAGCGATGCACCTATTAGTAGTCCTTTTGGTTATAGAACTCACCCTGTACTTGGTTATCGGCGCCTACATGCTGGTATGGATTTTGCCGGCGCCTATGGTAGTCCGATACGCGCGGCAGATGCTGGAACTGTAATATTTGCTGGATGGTATGGTGGTTACGGTAATGCCGTAATAATCAGTCACGGTAAAGGTCTTACTACTTTATATGGTCACTGTAGTCAGTTATTTGTATCTGAAGGGCAAACAGTCGCGCGCGGACAACAAATAGCTGCAGTTGGCTCCACTGGTTTATCAACAGGTCCACACCTACACTTTGAAGTCCGTAGAAACGGTACACCAACTGACCCAGCAGCATATTTATAGAGTGCTGAGTGGAAAGTGCTGAGTTCTGAGTAAAGTTAGGAGTTAAAAGTTAGGAGTTAAAAGTTAGGAGTTAAAAGTTAGGAGTTAAAAGTTAGGAGTTAAAAGTTAGGAGTTAAAAGTTAGGAGTTAAAAGTTAGGAGTTAAAACTCAGCACTCAGCACTCATTACTCAGCACTCATTACTCAGCACTCAGCACTCAGCACTCAGCACTCAGCACTCATTACTCAGCACTCATTACTCATTACTCATTACTCCAAAAAATTTAAACTGTGATATAATATTTAGAACGAGGGCGTGTAGCTCAGTGGATAGAGCGTCAGATTCCGGTTCTGTAGGTCGGGGGTTCAAGTCCCTCCACGCTCGTATTAGTTTATACATATTATTTATTTTTAACAGCTAACAGGTTGAGCCATTCAAGGCTAAATGTTCTGATAGCATAATTTTGTATAAGTTATCTGGTGAGCGCTTTACTGTTCAAAGCGCACGTTTTATTCTTAATTAATATAATCAAAAGTAAAGAGATAAATATTGTTCGTGGAAATCGATATATATTATGAGTTCCGGTTCTAGAAAACAAAGAATCCTTAATCCAAATCAATCTTATACATTTCGTAGTTACTTCGATATGCGCTTCCCAATAGCAGATATTTTATGGGAATTAGGAGTTAACTTTAAGAAAAGCAATATTAATTTTCCTCAAGGTTCTACGACTGAACCTAACCGTTTGTCATCACTACGTCAACGCCTTGAAGAAGCTGTTTTTAGGGTGAATTTAACTAGCGAATCTGCTAGACAGCAAGTATTAATTGCGCCAATAGTTTTAGAATTAGCTCACTTTACAGAATCAATTGTTAATATTGAGTATCCCATAGAAGTTAATCAGTATTTAAAAGGTGATTTAGATTATTATATCCAATCTAGTAATCATGTTTTAGTAGTTGAAGCTAAACAGGCAGATTTAACAAGAGGATTTACTCAGCTAGCTGTTGAGTTAATTGCTTTGGATGGGTGGATTGATAATAATGAGCCTGTACTATATGGCACCGTAACCACTGGAGATATCTGGCAATTCGGAAGTTTTACAAGAGAGACTAAAACAATATCTCAGCATTTAATGTTATATAGAGTACCTACCGACTTAGAAATATTATTTAATATTTTAGTGAGTATTTTAAAACCTTCATAATGTCTCAGTGCAAAAGCACTACATAGATAGCTAGCATGATTTCAATAGATTATATCACAGTCCGGCGCCAAATCTACACAAGTGCAAACTCTGAGATTTACCTTGCCACGTTAGAAACAGAAAAACTACCATTAATTTTAAAAAAACTTAAACAAGATTATCCGACACCTGCTGAACTCTACCGCTATCAGCAAGAATACGAAATTACTCGATCTCTTAACTTAGAAGGAGTGATTAAAGTTTATGAATTACAAAAATACAATAACACGCTTGTGATGTTATTAGAGGATTTTGGTGGAGAATCATTAGAAATATTGTTGTCACGCTATTCATTCTCTTTATTAGAATTTCTGCATCTTGCTATTCGGATTACAGATATTTTAGCCAGCATTCATGATTTTGGCGTTATTCATAAAGATATTAACCCATCCAATATTATTTTTAATCTCAAAACTCAAGAATTAAAAATTATTGATTTTGGACTTTCAACTGCGCGCGTGCGCGAAAATATAGCCATTAAAAGTCCTAACGTAATTGAAGGAACATTGGCTTATATTTCTCCAGAACAAACTGGTCGAATGAATCGAGATATCGACTATCGTACAGATTTTTACTCGCTGGGTGTTACTTTTTATGAATTGTTAACAAAAAAGCTACCTTTCGAGTCTATCGACCCAATAGAATTACTACATTGCCATATTGCTAAACAGCCTGCACCTCTCCATGAAGTAAACACAGAGATTCCCTTGGCTATTTCAGAAATTGTGATGAAGTTAATGGCAAAGACAGCTGAGTCACGATATCAGAGTGCTTATAGTATTAAAGCTGATTTAGAAAATTGTCTTATACAGTTAGAAAGCGGGACTATCAAAACGTTTCCCCTTGCTACACAAGATATTTCCGACAAACTTCAAATTCCCCAAATACTTTATGGCAGAGGAAAAGAAGTAAAAACTTTACTAGCAGCATTTGACAGAGTTAGTGGTTGCGATAGCTCAAACAGTAACGACCATGCAACTAATAAAATTGAAATGATGCTGGTTTCCGGATATTCTGGAGTTGGTAAGTCAGCTTTAGTACAAGAAATTTATAAACCTATTACAAAAACGCGAGGTTACTTCATAACTGGAAAATTTGACCAGCTACAGCGGGATATTCCTTATAAAGCAGTTTCACTTGCATTTCAAGATTTGGTACGACAGCTACTAACAGAAACTCCAACCCAGTTGCGGCAATGGCAAGAAAAAATTACAGATGCTTTAGGAGTTAATGGACAAATTATTATCGATTTTATTCCGGAGGTTGAACTAATTATTGGCTCTTGTGAAGCTGTACCGGAGTTACCACCACAAGAAGCACAAAATCGCTTTAATTTAGTTTTTCAAAAGTTCATTCGTGTTTTTTGTCAACAACAACATCCTTTAGTCATTTTTCTCGATGACCTTCAGTGGGCAGACTCAGCTACTCTGAAGCTAATGCAGAGAGTAATGACTGATACCGATACTCAATATCTTTTTTTGATTGGCGCCTATCGAGATAACGAAGTCAGCGATGCACACCCATTAATATTAACTTTATCAGAAATTCAAAAGCAAGGAGTGCTTGTTAATCATATTGCGCTTTCACCCTTAAAAATGAGTGATATTAATCAGTTAATTGCTGATACCTTAAAAGGTGATATCAGCAAAACTCAAGCTTTAGCAGAGTTAGTAAGCAATAAAACTCAAGGAAATCCATTTTTTATTAACGAGTTTATTAAATCTTTATATATACAAAACATTTTATACTTTGATAATAGCCAAAATAAATGGCAGTGGATATTAGAGCAAATTCAGCAACTCGCCATTACTGATAACGTTGTAGAATTAATGGCAGGTAGAATCATAAATTTACCAAAACATACACAAAATATTTTAAAGTTAGCTGCTTGCATTGGCAATTATTTTGAATTAAAAAATTTGTCAATTATCAATCAAAAGTCTCAAAAAGAAACGGCTGATGATTTGTGGTCAGCTATTCAAGATGGGTTAATAGTGCCCGTTGGAGATGATTATAAATTTCTGCAAACAGCTTTAGATGCATCTGAGTTAAGAATTGCTTATAAATTTGTTCATGACCGTATCCAACAAGCTGCATATTTTCTGATTGCAGAAAATCAAAAGCAAGGTATTCACCTTTCTATTGGGCGCCTGCTGATAAATAATATCTCAGGACGGGAACGAGAAGAAAAAATATTTGATATTGTTAATCATTTCAATTTGCTGGAAAGACTTGAAACCCCAACAGAAGCTCTAGAAGTAGCTAATTTAAATCTCATTGCTGGTGGTCGAGCTAAAGCATCTGCTGCTTATCAATCTGCCTTTAGCTATTTTATATATGGTTTACAATTATTAGCTGTTGATAGATGGCAGACACAATACGATATTACACTGGCTTTATATATAGAAGCCGCAGAAGCTGCATATCTTTGCGGAAATTTTGACGAGATGGAAAGATTAATTTCTGTCGTGCTGCAACATGCTAAATTACTGTTGGATAAGGTAAAAGTTTATGAAATCAAAATTGCTGCTTATGCGGCACAAGGAAAACTAATAGAAGCTATTGATATTGGCATAGCAGTTTTAAAGATGTTGGGAGTAAATTTGCCGAAAAACCCTAGCTATTTTGATATTTTCTGGAGTTTTATCGAGACAAAGTTAGCATTGTTAGGGAAACGAGTTGAGGACTTAATTGACTTACCAGCAATTACTGCTCCTGACAAAAAAGCAGCGCTTTCTCTGCTTGGTAATATAAGTTCTGTAGCTTATCTGGCAAGTCCTAATTTGTTTCCTATTATAATATTCAAATCACTCAATTTATTGCTCAAGTATGGCCAAGTTGAGTCAGTAAATCTTTTTTATGCTGGTTACGGTTTACTTCTTTGTGGAGTGTTGGGAGATATTGAAACAGGTTATCGCTTTGGAAACCTAGCTTTAAACTTGTTGCAGTCATCTCATCTGAGTAGAGCAAAAACTATCGTACTTTTGACAGTTAGTTCTTTTATCAAGCCCTGGCGAGAACATACGAAAAATTCATTGCAGCCTTTACGTGAGGCGTATACTAGCGGGTTGGAATCTGGGAATTTAGAAAGTGCAGCTTACTGTGTAATGCTCTACGCTTGTTATTATGGTTTTATTTCGCAAGACTTAGGGTTAGCAGAACGAGAAATAGCTAAATATATAGAGGAAGTTAAAAAAATTGGACAACAGCGAAGTGCTGAAAATATTAATATTCACAGACAATTTATTTTGAATTTATTGGGTAAATCAGAAAATCCATGCCAGTTAATTGGGGAAATCTACGATGAATCAGAAAAAATACCTTTAGCAAAGGAAGCTAAGGACTACGCCGCCCTTTTTGATTGTTATAGTTACAAAACTACACTTTGCTACCTGTTCGGGGAGTACGAACAAGCGAGAGAAAACGCAATCTTGACAGAAAAATATTTAGATGGAGGACTTGGGACACAGGCTATTCCCATTTTTTATTTTTACGATTCTTTAATCAAGCTGGCGCCGTTCCAAAGTACCAAAAATTATTATCAAAAAATATGCATCTTACTTCGGGTAAAAGCTAATCAGAAAAAGCTGAAAAAATGGGCACATTATGCACCTATGAATCACTTACATAAATTTTATTTAGTGGAGGCAGAAATCTATCGATTTTTAGGAAAAAAGACTCAGGCTATTGACTATTATGATAAAGCTATAGAGCAAGCGCGCGTAAACGAATATCTTAACGAAGAAGCTTTAGCTAACGAACTAGCAGCTAAATTTTACGTTGCATGGGGAAAAGAGAATATTGCCCAAACTTATTATAAACAAGCTCACTACTGTTATCAGCGTTGGGGAGCAATAGCTAAAGTTAAAGATTTAGAAAAACGTTATCCAGAATTTTTCAGAAACTTGACAGCAGAAAATGCTCCTATACCGACCCGCACCAGTTTACCCAATCGTTCTCAGGGTAGAGATTTAGAAAAAGCTTTAGATATAGCAACCTTGATGAAAGCAACAAGAGCTATTACGAGTGAGATTGAGTTAGATAAACTGCTTACTACCTTAATGAAAATCCTACTAGAAAATGCTGGAGCGCAAACGGGTTATTTAATTTTAGAAAGCAATGGTGGGTTAAGGGTAGAAGCATCAGGTAATGTAGAAAACGAGCAAATTAGCGTATTACAGTCAATTCCGATTGAAACCTGCTTGCCTTCGTCTATTATTTATTATGTTGCCCGCACGTCCGAATATATCGTTTTGGATGATGCTGTTAATCAAGTTCAAAATCTCGAATCTCAAATTAAAAATTCTCACGACCCTTACATTGTAACACACCAACCTAAGTCAATTTTGTGCTATCCTGTGCTGAATCAAGGGCAACTAATTGGCGTTGTGTATTTAGAAAATAATTTAGCAACGCACGTATTTACACGAGAACGATTAGAAATAATTCAACTACTATCTACGCAAGCAGCTATTGCACTTACTAACGCTAAACTCTATGCTAAAGCAAAACGTGCGAAAGAATTAGCACAAGCAAATGCTCAGTTAGAGTCAGAAATTTATTCACGAAAACTGATAGAAGCAGAACTCGAAAAAGCAAAAGAAGCAGCAGAAGCAGCTAATCAAGCCAAAAGTATTTTCCTCGCCAACATGAGCCATGAATTGCGAACACCTCTAAATGCGATATTGGGATTCTCTCAATTAATGAACCAAGATACAAACCTTTTGTCTAAACAACAAGAAAATCTCAAAATAATTCATCGTAGTGGCGAACATTTACTAACGCTCATCAACCAAGTGCTTGACCTCTCGAAAATTGAAGCGGGACGCATGACGTTATCGTCAAATAACTTTAACCTTACAAGTTTACTGACAGATGTAGAAAACATGTTTTCTTTGAAAGCAAAAGAAAAGTTTTTACAGTTACAATTTGAATGCGCTGCTGATATTCCTAAATATATTCGCGCGGATGAAATTAAACTGCGCCAAGTGCTAATCAACCTCATCGGTAATGCAATTAAATTTACACCAAGTGGCAATATCTCTGTATCTGTATCTTGTGGAACAGGCATCCCGCCTGTCACACACCACACCCTAACATTTGAAGTAAAAGATACAGGTGTTGGTATTGAGAAACAGGAATTAGATAAATTATTTCAACCCTTTATACAAACTACATCAGGGCAAAAAGTGCAGCAAGGAACAGGGCTAGGATTAACTATTAGCCATCAATTTGTTCGCTTAATGGGAGGAGAAATGACCGTCATCAGTGGTAGCACAATTTTTACTCCTGGAACAGGATGCAGTGAATTAAGCGACGATAAAATTCTCTTATATTCAGACACAGAATTTAAAACTATATTCAAATTTGATATTCATGTAGATGTTGTTGATGCCAACGAAATTCAAAACCAACTCCAAAAACCTCGCGTTATTGCTCTTGCTCCCAACCAACCAAAATATCGCTTACTAGTAGTGGACGATAACGAATATAATCGACAACTGTTAATTAAACTATTCCAACCTCTTGGTTTTGAAGTCCAAGAAGCAAATAACGGTTCTGTTGCTATTGAAATATGGGATTCATGGTCACCTCATCTGATCTGGATGGATATGCGGATGTCGGTTATGGATGGTTATGAAGCTACTAAACGCATTAAAAGCACAATCAAAGGTCAAGCCACTGCTATTATTGCCCTGACAGCCAACGTCCTAGAAGAAACAAAAAAGGTAATTTTATCTGCTGGGTGCGACGATTTTGTACGAAAACCATTCCAAGAACAAATACTTTTTGATGTAATGGCAAAACATCTAGGAATAATTTACATTTACGAGGATACTAAGTCTGAAACCCAAATTTATAACGTTTCAGCCGAGGCGTTAAATTTTTTCGACTTACTAGCAGTAATGCCAAATGAATGGATTGTTAAATTGTATAAAGCTGCCCTAGATGCTGATTCTGAATTAGTTTCTCGACTGATTGAGGAAATTCCTTCGTCTTACACTCTTGAGTTAATGACTCTTAAAGATTGGGTGAATAAGTTTCAGTTTGAAAACATTTTGGATTTAACTGAAGCTTTGATAAATCCTGATAATTTTAAGCACTCAAAAAGCAAATATCCGACCCTTCCGACTTTATAATCCGACTTTACCGACTTGTAAACGCGGAAGAAGTAAGTAATCATTAGAACAAATTAAGCTGTCCAATGATTGATTGCATAGAGGGGGCGCCAATTTGGTCTGCAGAGCGCGTATGCCAAAACCGAAGGAAAGTCCTTACGCGCTCTGCCAACCATGCGCGCGGAGCTAAAGCTAATTGATACCCTCATTCCACTCAATAAGAGCGCAATATTAATTGCTAGTATTCTATGTCATTAATTTTGGTGGGTACGTAGTAGCGATTCCGGAGCGTCAAAAATCTTAATTTAGAGGGCTAAAGCCCAACTACGAACTCCTCAAAACTTTTGACACAGACCACTAGTTTAAATACAATTGAATTTTTTTAATTTCTGTGATATTGCGAACATTAATCGAAAAACCGTCTCCAAATTTAACAGCAACTAAATAATACCATTTCTGAATTCCATCGTTTAACCATAAGAATTCTTGCTCTAACAATTCGTTTGTTTCAACGACCTGTACTAATGAATCAAACAATCCAGAATAAAGCTGATTAAACTGTTCTTTCAATACTGATTTTCCCATAAGATACTCTTTTTTATTACCAAATAGTTTAGCAAGGGTGGGATTAATTACCAAACAGCGAAAATCATTTATTTCTCCAGTCATTGTATTTCTTATCGCTTGCATCGCTGCAATTCCATCCAAAGAACTATTCAATAAACTCGCAAGTAAAGCGCGCGATTGGTAAACAATTTCCACAGTTTGCTGATGTCGTTCAATTTCCTGTCGTAACTTTTTTTGTATCGGCTCAATAAGTAGGGGTAAGTAGTAATTACCTGGTGTTGTTGAAGAAATTTATTATTTATACAAAAAACTTAAGCCATGCGGGCGCCCTGCGCCCGCTGCGGCACAGAATGCTGCTTTAAATACGTATGCTACGGGGCACGGAGGGCGCTGCGATTTTTATTACGAAGTAGAAGAATTCACTATAGTAACTAACAACAAAAAATACGCTCTTACCATAGCGATAATGTAATAATGGACTTTTAACGCATTATCCCAACCGTGCGTCACCAACGGACGCATAAATTTTTACGCAGTACAATCGAGCGCACCCAGAATCAAAGGTATCGAGTTATTAATTTAAAAAGGGATTAACATAAAAATGTTTATCCTGACATACAAAATAATTCTTCTTGCCATGACAAAGGCTGATGCGTAGTCAAAGATTTATTTATAATAATTCTTCCCAATGACGGAATTTCACTTTTATGAGAAATACGGTCTTGCATGTATTTAAAAAAGCTTATTCCCAATTTACGAGTAGTTGCAACAATAGACATAAAAATGTCCCAAGCCTTAGTACCTTCACTCGTTTGAGTCGCATAACTAATATTGCGTCGCTGCACCATAGTTCTAGCTGCTAGCTCCGCTGGGTTATTATGTAAAGGTAGTTCAGGATATTCTAAAACCAATAGCAGTTCAGATACTTTTGCTGGAGTTAATCTTTTTCGTTCATCCAACTGTTTATAGCCTGTTTCAGTACCGAAAATTTCCCAAAATTTTGACTCAAGCTCAACTTTTTTCTTAGGGGAAGGAGAATCTCTGTAAGCAAGTAACTCTCGGTAGTAATCCCAAAATTCCTTAAGGAAGCCGTCTAAAATATCTTGATGACAACCAACAAACGGAGTTAATTTTTTATAGTGCCGCCCTTCATGTACCCAGCACAGAGTTAAATTACTAGTTAATAGTTTGAATTGAGGAGCGTCATCGCATACAAGGGTTTGTACTATTGGAATGTTGCTTTGCTGGTGATAAAAACTAATCGCTGCTGCTTCTAGAACACGAGTACGATGTTGAGAGCCTAGTTTGCTTAAGTATTTATCAAGCAAAGAATTAAACTGTGATTCAGTGAACACTGTTTCTTGAGGCAATAATTTGAGTCTATTACTCCATTTAGTCGGTATATTTAAACTATCTAATAGCTCGTAGGTCAGCTCATTTAAAATAAATTCAAGTTCTTGTTTATTCTGTAATACCCCTAGTACAGTCAATCTATCTTTTTTGAGCGTTGTTGAGTAAACTGTATACAACGGGTTACAAACCACATTCGTAGTATGATTTATCCCTTTAACACGCGCGGACGTTTGGTCTAGATGTTGCCAGTGAGTACTGGCCAAACCTTCTATATATAATTCGTTAAACTCAGCTTCAAAATCAACAGTATTTTTAATTAGCAAATTCGACAAATATCCCGCCGACATTGAGATACCGATATCTTCTAGAAATTCTAAAAGTTTACCCTGAGTCATGTTGCCTCCGTAGTACAGGCTCATAACTAATGCTTTTACTCCAGGTCCAAATTCTCCTTCATAACCTGCTGGCAACGGCGCCAAGTATGTTTTACCCTAGTCACGCTGAATAGTATTTTAGTTTTACAAATAATACGTTATCAGTTTTAAGCGAGATGTCTTGAACGATTACTTCTTCATAACCTTTAAACTCAGCATCGGGGGGCAGTTCTGACTGGGGATAATCTAATATTTCCTTTCTATCTATTGAAATGTTGACGTTTTTACTACTTTTTATATGTTTTTTTGGTGTTTGGCGTTCTTTCGGGCGATGAGTGGTCTTCTTTAAAACATGCAGGATTTATTAGCTTTTACATCTGGCTTCCCTTGTTCACCCTTGAGCCGATTATTTTCGTCTCGAAGCCTTTGATTTTCCGACTCTAGTTGTTTTGTTTTCGTTTGTAACTCCTCTACCAGGTTTAGTAATATCTCAACAGTACGGCGTAATGATTCGTCTGCAATTCCTGATGGATTAATGGTTTGCAGTAACGTATCTACTTGGTTGTCAGGAGATAATTTTTGTGTCATGTGCCATATTCTATAACGTGCGAGCGCACTTTTTTCTCGAACCACAATTTTTTTATCTGGTTTCTTATTACTGTTCTGAATAAGGACTTATTGTTAGTGCCCTATACACGTATGGTGCAAGCTGGGAGCCGTGCTATCTGCTGTAAATAAATTTTTTTATATTACGTGTGTTTTGGGCAGGGCGCCCTCGCTCGTTGTAAACGGCAGTCGGCGCCGAATTTTAAACGGTAACAATAGGGCAATATCACTGCCTAAACATGACGATACGTTTACTTTACACTTTTGGAATGCGCCGCGCGCTCGTATATTACCGTTACCCCTACTTATTGAGCGGATACCTTTTTTTTTTGTTGTTGAATAGTTAATTGAGTTTGAATACGAGCAATAACTTCTTCTGTCTCAAAGGGTTTTGTAATATAATCAACCCCTCCAGCTTGAAAGGCTTTAACTTTATCAATAACTTCATCAAGCGCGCTCAAGAAAATAATCGGTATTTCTGCGGTTTCTGCATCGCCTTTTAGTAATGAACAAACTTGATATCCATCCATATTTGGCATTTTAATATCTAGCAAGATGACATCGGGTGGATTATTGCGGATTGTTCTTACTGCCATGTTGCCATTGGTGACGCTGCGAACTTTATACCCCCGCTTAGTCAATAGGTCGGTTAAAAAATGCAAGTTATCAACCAGGTCATCAACAATTAAAATATTTCCTTTAGAGTCTAGAGAATCATATTGGTCGCTTGACATCATCTCGTCTGCATCAGGCACAGAGGTAACGCTTTTATCCTTTAATATATGTCGAAAATTGTTCTTAGTTACTTTTATTCCAAATAAATCTGAAAGACGCTGCCATAACGGGTAAGCTAAATCCTTAACATGACCTACGCTCAGGTATAAGCTTTCAGCGACATTACTATAAGTGTCGTTTTCCCAGGCCGCTTTCAAGATTGCTTCTTCGGTTGCAGTCAATTTTTGACTTGTCTTGGCTTCTAAGGAGGCTTGTATAAATAAGAGTGCTTCTTCCAAGGTCATGAGCGGTAATTGTTATTAAAGTAAGGCTTTTGGTTTTTGCACCTTGATACTTGCTGTATTTTAAGCTACTATCAGCGCCAATATGTATTCCTTGTTTATCTTCTCGTGGATAATACGCAAATTTAATCATTTTTGGTAGCATAGATAACTAATATTACATTATATTACATTATATTACGGCTGGTGTTGAATAGTGCATTAGGATTTACTCGCTTGGCTTAAAACTATCAACATCCGACTTTCCCCGACTTTACTATCCGACTTTTCCGACTGACAAAGGCAGAAAAACAAAGTAATTATAGAGACATCGGCTTGAATGCAGCCTCGAAACAAAGAGCAACTGCAAGAGTTCAATCTTAAACAATGGGTAAATATAGCATCCAAAGCAGTATGTGTTCGGTGAAGCAAACAACAAGTAAACCAACTGGTTATTTGTCAAAAACCTTACAAAGGAGTTGGTTCAATGGTAGCAAATAAAAAATCAACCGTAACTAATTGGGATGGGTGTCAACAAATCACACTTTGCAATGGAGAAACAGCTACCTATAGTATGTTACACTCAGGACAATCGTATACCATTTTCCTCCACAATAGTGCTGAGAATCAGAAAGATACTGCTGTCACTGTCATCTGGAGTAACAGCCAAGATGCAGTAAACGCTACAATTGGGGACAATACAGTTTCAGTATCGATTCAAAACACAGAGAATTCTACCATTAACTGTTGGTTAGGCAGCGTTGGGATGGCAACCAATAATGAAAGCTTAACAAATAAACAACTATTAGCCGACCCAAAGACACATGAATTCAGTAGATACCGTCGCTACTATGCCCGAATTATTCTTGGTAACAATTGATAATCAAAATCTCATCATCCGCCAGCCTTAAAAATGCTCATCATTAAAACGATGATAGCTGTCAAAGGCAGATTGACAAAAGAGATAAATTACTGGGACTTCCGTGCGGGTGAACTTAAAACGCAAGAAGCACCACGTAAAGCAAACGCCAAAATAAACTCAGAAAAGGCACGTCAACGCGCGGATGAACTTCAAATGCGCTTACAGCAACGTTTATGTATTAATTTATAAATTGCTTTGAGTACTATTAAATACATGATGATTTATTATCTTCTCGCTTCGTTTATACCTGCATGGGATTAAAATACCCGTGCGAATAGCGTAATTCCATTTTAATGGAATATGACAATATTAATCATTTTTAATTAATGTATTGTGGAAAGTGTAATTACTGAAACTAGCTTCTATACAAAACGAAACATTACTTTATTAAGTTACACAGCATGAAGCAGTACTATTTATGCAAGTCTTAATAATCTTTAGAAATTGTGGCAAAAAGGTATGCAACCGAATTAAGCTAGAGATAGCTTAATAAATAGGAGTGGCACTTATGCTCTTAAGCGTTAAACGTATCGATGTCCCACCTGGGCAACGTGTATTGCTGCGTGATATTACCTGGCAAGAATTTGAAGCCATTCTTGATGAACTTGGTGAACATCGAGCCGCGCGCATCGCATATGATAAAGGAGTGTTGGAAATTATGGCGCCGTTGCCAGAGCATGAAGATAATAAAGAAATTATTAGTGATTTAGTAAAGGCACTCCTAGAAGAACTAGATATAGAATTTAGAACTCTTGGCTCCACAACATTTAAAAAACAGTCTATGGCTCAAGGTATAGAGCCAGACCAATGCTTTTATATACAAAATGAAGCTAAGATTCGCGGCAAAAAAAGACTTGATTTAAGACAAGACCCTCCACCAGATTTAGCATTAGAGATAGATGTTACATCACGAACTCATACAAGCATTTATGAAGCATTAAAAGTTCCTGAGCTTTGGCGCTTTGATAAAGAAAAATTGCAAATTAATTTACTACAAGCAGACTCATATGTAGAATCTCAGCAAAGTTTAAATTTTCCCAACTTACCTTTGATTGAAATTATTCCTCAATATCTTGAACAAAGTAGAACTGATGGCAGAAATGCAACACTTAAAGCATTTCGTCGTTGGGTACAAAAACAAATACAATCGTAGGATAAATAAAATCTATTTGAGTCTTTTATATAGGTAATCTCCTAACCCGAAACGTTTCATTAGTTACAGAAATAATTGACCCTGCTTCTAAATCTTCCTGACATTGCCTCAATACCTCTGTCAAACGTTCATTAATTGCATTGTAATTCTTATTCGCTAACCTAAATAAAATAACACTAGGCAGTAGTTCACCGCTGACTAGGAATTCGCATTCCTCGAATACAAGCTTGTCCACCCATAATGCGCGGGTTAAATGTAATTCTATTTAAACCCAACATAAATTTCTCCTACAATACTTTATTTACTATTATATATAAAACAGATAATACAAATCGAAGTGCAAGTAACTCAATATCAAAGGGCACAGAGACAATAACTGTCTCAGAACCATAAAATAAGGCGCCGACACGTTTTTATGCAAGTGTCAAATTAGATGCACTGCTGCTAATGGTGTGCCAAAAAACGTAATTCGTACTGTAACTGAAAATTGCCCAGTATTGAAGTTTACAAATCAAGAGTAGGAGTAGGAGTAGAGCGCCAATATTCACCTTTTATCCTCTAGGAAATTATTTGGTGCCTACTTCACGTAATTGTTTTGTTACATCTTCTAGAGTGTCTATACTTGTAGGTGTAATTAGTCCATCGTGATGAAATACATATACTTGATTGTTTTGTACAGCTTTTAATTTACTCCAGTAAGGTAGTTGTTTAAAATCATTGGGGTTTAAGTTTGCTGACTCTATAATAAAAAGCTTTTCGGGGTTTGCTTCAAGTATTTTCTCCTGTGAAATTGTTATATATCCTTTAATGCGGCTTTTACCTTGTAATTCTGCTGCTAAGTTTTTATATTTGAATTTTTCTAGCAAGTTTCCTGCCCAACTGTTTTTATTTGGTGATGATGTTGGTTGTGCCCTAAGTAATACTAAAACTGTTTTGCCGTTGTTTGGAATATTGATAGTGTAAGATTGGTATTTATCTAGTATTGGTTTTGGGTCGGCGCCTATTTGTTGTGCGATTTGTTTTGTGCTATCCTCTAAATCTTGCCAACTGCTGATATTTCCTACAAGGGTGGGTATTTTTAGCTCTTGAAGCTTGGTAATGATTTTATCGTGGAATCCTTCAGCGCCGACTACTAAATCTGGTTTCAATGCTACTATTTTTTCTATATTTATGGCTGTATTTTTTCCAACTCTGGGAAGGTTACTAAACTTTGATTTGGCAACTGTATCTGTATATCTACTGTTTGATATACCTATAAGTTTGGTTTTGTCTAGGTTGTATATTATGTCTGCTGCTAAGGGTGTTAGTGTTACTACTCGTTGCGATTTTTGAGTTGGTTGGGTAATTTGTGATTGAGGATTGTTTGTACAAGCTGATAGGTTTATTGTTAAGAATAATGGAAGCGTGTAAATAAGTAGCTTTTTCATTTTAGTTACCACAGAGACACAGAGATAACAGAGAAAAAATGTAGTGAAATTTACAAAGAAGAGACAGCACAAACTTGTATACCGACAGGAGTATCAATAATCAAAGCTTCAACGCCAAATACTTGACTTATTGCTTTGGGTGTTAATACATTTGCTGGTGTACCAACATCCCAAAGGTTTCCTTGATTAAATAATGCTATACGGTCACTATATCTGGCTGCAAGGTTTAATTCGTGTAAAACTGTAACGATGGTTAATTGCTGCTGTTGATTTAGTTCTTTGAGTAATTCTAATAGTTGGAGTTGATAATTAATATCTAAATAGGTGGTTGGTTCATCGAGTAGTAAGACTTTTGGCTCTTGCGCTAATGCTAATGCTAAAAACGCGCGCTGTCTTTCTCCACCTGATAGATTTTCTACTGGTCTATTGCTTAAGTTTTCTAAGCGTGTTTTTTGGATAGCGCTTTCTACTTTTTGTTTATCTTCTCCACTTAGTTCCCATTGCCACCAAGGTTGATGGGGTGTTCGTCCTAAGCTGACTAGTTGACGAACGCTTAAACCTGTGGGAACTGTTTGCTGTTGGGGTAGTAATGCTAGCTGTTGAGCTACTATGTTTGGAGGTTGAGAGTGAATAACTTTGCCATCCAGTAAGACGGCGCCTTGTAGGGGTGATAATATTCTACTTAGTAATTTTAGAAAGGTTGATTTACCAGAACCGTTGGCGCCGACTAAACTCAACCATTCTCCGGTTTTTAGGTCTAGGTTTATGTCTTTGATGATGGGTACTGTTGTATATCCACCGCTTAAGTTTTGAATTTCTAAAGGCATCTATTTAGTTTCTGATAATTTTATACTTAATGGTTGTGATAATCGTAAATTTTAGGATGTTTTCGTATGCTTTATAACCACTTTTTTATACGCTTATACCACTAGCTTCATTTCACATGAATGTACATTTAGCAACTTTCTTAATCTGATTAATGAATAAGTCACATAATTTTTATTTGGTTTGGCTCAAGTCTCAGATTCAAATGAAATAGGCTGTTATGTTGAATATAAAAATCTAAAGCGTTACGTTACAACTATTACCCAAATTCAAACGAGAGATTATGTTCCGTAAAGCATTACTAACAGCCTCTAAAATTAGTTGATTATGATTTAGATGCCAAATGCTTGGCTATCAGTTCCCTAAAAACGGGCACTAACTCGCTAGGTACCTCCATAATTGTTTCGGTTTGGTCTTCCAAAGCTGCTTCATCTTCTAAGGTCGCCTCTTCTTCTGTTTGTCCTTCATAATGAGCAATAACTTTACGGACTCTTTGCTCATCCCAACCGACTGGAAACTGGTTTTTATTCATAAATATCTCCTATTTACGTCTGCGACGCCGATAAGCGGCTAAAGGTTTACCCTTTAACTCGTATGCTGTAACTACAAAAACGCTATTTGGTTCTGGGTCTGGTACGTAAATTACACGTAAATATCGACCTGCTTGAGTTTGACCAATAGCTACTCTCGAACCATCTCGACCAGGAGAGTCTTCCCCTGGTCTAGTAAGTATATCTTCTACTTCGTCCTCATAAACATTGTGGTTATAGATGTGAGGTAGATCGGTTTGTGGATCAATGTAAAAGCGAATGTCCAATGTTTTAAAGATAGCTTATCTAGATTAACTTTTGCCAGATTGATGGCTTTTGCTTATACTACGTTTCTTACAGGGCATGGCAAATAGAGTATAAGACACTTTATTTACCTATACAAACGTACTTGACCTTTATCCACTTAATTGCTTCTAAAAAGCGCAAAATCACAGCATTAAGCAATATACTGGAAAAAATAGCAATAATTTCCGTCTATTTGGGACGTAGGCACCTATTTTAAACCTCTCTTCCCACGCATCTCTGTGAGAGACGCAATTAATTGCGTCTCTACGTGTATCTGTGATAATATTTACCACTATAACGTCGGACATAGACCAGTAGCGAGTTACTATAGCTACAGGCGCTAAAGTTTGCAGAACTCGTATGGTTATGACTATTTTAAAAAATGTCACGCCATTAATGTTCTTACTCTGGCTATTTTGATTGCTAATAAAGGTAAAACCTTGAGCGTTATTGTTCTCCTTATGATTAAAGATTTGTTGAAAAAAGTAGTCGATTAATAGAACTGATTCTTCGGCAATATTAATAAAAGTTACCGGGGAGACTTTATAAAAAATCAAGCTATAAAACTAGGTGAGGTTGTGAGTGAATTACTTTGCCATCTAGTAATACGGCACCTTGTAACGGAGATAAAATTCGACTCAGTAATTTTAAAAAGGTTGATTTACCTGAACCGTTGGCGCCGACTAAACTTAGCCATTCCCCAGTTTTGAGGTCTAGGTTTACGTCTTTGATGATGGGTATTGTAGTATAGCCACCACTTAAGTTTTGGATTTCTAAAGGCATTTATTTAAGTTAGGAGTTAGAAGTTTGTTAGTTGTAGTTGTAGAGTGGGCAGTGCCCACCTTACATTTCGGTTTTACGTTGATATAGTAACCAAATAAATAAGGGTGAACCTAGAAGTGCTGTCACTGAACCTACTGGTAATTCTACAGAACCAAGTCTTGAGAGTAAATCGGAGAACATTAATAACCAGGCGCCGCCAAGGGCAGATAGTGGTAGTAAAATACGGTGGTCGTTCCCTACTAGTAAGCGGACTCCGTGGGGAACTACTAAACCGATAAAACCAACTAGTCCGCTGACACTAACTGCACCAGCAGCCAAAAGTGTTGCTACACCTGCTATTAGTATACGCGACCGTCCGAGGTTAACTCCTAAACCTACCGCTAAGTCATCTCCTAAAGCTAATAAATTTAAAGGACGCGCGAGTAGCCATCCTGCAATTAAGGCAATAATTATATATGGTGCTGCTGCGTTTACTTCTCGCCAACCTCTTCCGTTTAAGCTTCCAATTAACCAATTTAAGGCTTGTTGAATTTGACCGTCTTCTGCAAGTAGAAGTAAAGTGCTTTGGACTGCACCAAACAACGAACTTACTGCAACACCACCCAAAATTAATCGTTCGACTGAGAGTTTACTACCTGAACGACCAAGAAATATTACTATCGCAGTTGTAATTATGGCGCCTATCCAAGCTGCTAAGGGTATCCAAGCTTGAAAGACTTGTAATACTACCATCACAATTACCACTAGTCCGGCGCCTGCGGAAATTCCTAAAATAAAAGGGTCTGCCAAACTATTACGTAACATCCCCTGTAATAAGGCACCTGACATTCCTAATGCGGCGCCAACTACCATCGCTGCGAAAATACGCGGAATACGTAAATCCCAAAGTATAGTTTGTTTGAGTGGATCGCCTCGGTGAAGTAGCGCTTGTAACATCTCATTGAAGCTGAGGGGAACGGCACCTTGAGATAGCGATAACAGTAGCGTTGATATAAGTCCTAAAAGCAAAATTATAATTGCAAATAAAACGCGACGTTGCGTTATCCTATTAATTTGGTTCCCCAAATGCTTTGGCAGTATTTTCATACAAATTACTTCTTTGATATTATGTACTTACGTAGATAAAAGCTGTATATTCGGTTGCTTTTAAAGCTTCTAAATGTCAACCGTAAAAATACTGGTAATAAGATAAAAAAGCCTCAACAACTTCAGTGTAAAAACGAATGAAGTATCAGTATTACCTATATATAGTAATGAAGGAGAGATAATACTAATCACTCGTCAAAAACCAATTTCATATTCAAACTCACTGTTATAAAGAGCAACCCAGTAGTTTAGCAGTTACTTCTGGGTGTGCGTCAAACCACCCATTACTAGCATCGATGGAGTCGATGCTGGCAAATCTGTTATGAATTTAAAGGATTCAACACTATGATACTCAACATTAGAGAACAATCACAGTCCACTGGAACTCAAATTGGTCTGCCACCCACAGCCAATGTTCCAACTTTACAACAGCCACCAACACCTTATGACTACCTTACTTTACTCCCAGTTTTGATTACGGCTGTGACACCTTTGATACTGGGGCTAAAAAATAAAGATAAAGACAAGGATAAGCATGATTTTGAATGAAGAATAACATCAAGCATTAAAAACCCGACTACTTACATAAGTCGGGTTTCTAGAGGCAAAATATGAGAAGTGATTTAATTTGGAGGGTCAATCTTGTTAGCTAGGGCTGCCCATAAAATCATTGGTGAACCAATTCCTAAGCATAATAACCATTGTTGGAAACTGAGAGGCGCCGTTTCAAAGACTTGGTTAATTAATGGCACATGGGCGAAGACGATTTGTAGTAATATTGCTCCAATGATTCCAAATCCAATTGCGGGAATATCTACGTTTTCTTCGATGGTTCCGTCCATCTTGGCGATTAAATTAGGAATTAATTGGCTGATACTGAGCATGTAGAAAATCCGTCCGGCAATGAGTGAGTTAATAGCCATTGTCCGTGCTAAAGCCAAATTACCTGTTGTCGCGCGGAAGTATTCAAATACACCAAATATTACAATCCAGTTGAACAGGGATATTAGTAGAATTCGCTTAATTCGGCTGCCTGAAAGAATTGGCTCGTTTGGATTTCTCGGCGCCTGCTTCATCACGTTTGCTGCCTTGGGTTCAAATGCCAAAGGTACAGTCATTGTGATGGAGTTTAATATGTTCAGCCACAATATTTGTAAAGACAGGATAGGTAAGTCTCTTGCTAACAAGGTACTAAGTAATACTGTCATCGACTCCCCACCATTTACAGGGAGAATGAAGCAAATCGCTTTGAGAAGGTTTTTATAAACTGACCGTCCTTCCTCAATTGCTGCTTCAATTGAGGCAAAGTTATCATCGGTAAGCAACATGTCTGATGCTTCTTTTGCTACTTCTGTACCTGCACCACCCATTGCAATACCGATATCAGCTTGTTTCAATGCAGGTGCGTCATTCACACCATCACCCGTCATTGCTACAACTTCGCCTTTTGACTGTAATGCTTCAACTAAACGCAGCTTTTGCTCTGGCGCCACACGGGCAAATACTACACCTTCCTCTGCCACCTGCGCCAGTTCTGTTTTATCCATCTTGGATAACTCGGCGCCAGTAAATGCGAGTACCGAACCGTTTTTACCCATGCCCATGCGTCGAGCAATTGCTTGTGCAGTTACAGCATGGTCTCCCGTTATCATCTTGACCTGAATACCTGCTTGTTGACAAGCATGTACAGCTTTAATAGCACTTTCGCGCGGTGGGTCAATCATCCCTTGCAAACCAAGGAAAACTAGTCCCTTCTCAATATCATGGTGGTCTACAGTGTTTTGGCTATCAGGTACATTCTTTTTCGCTAGTGCTAGTACACGCAAACCCTGGCGTGCCATGATATTTACTTCGCGCTCGATACTAGTTTGGTTTAATGTCTCTACACAATCCATCGGACGCTTTTGACCTTCGCTGTTGAGCATTCCGCTACAGCGCTTCAATATTGATTCAACCGAGCCTTTGACGTAAATTATTTTGCCTGCTGGTGTACTGTGTAACGTCGCCATGTATTGATAGTCTGACTCGAAAGGAATTGTGTCAATTCGAGGCATCTGACGAGTCAGGGAAGCCTGATTAAATCCAGCTTTGTTCGCCGAAGCTATTAAGGCGCCTTCGGTAGGGTCGCCCATTACTACCCATCTATCATCTTTATATTCAAGTTGAGAATCGTTACAAAGTATTCCAGCCAATAAAGTTTCTTGTAAACCTTTATCACTATTTAGATTAACTGGTCTTTCATCACGCAGAATCTCGCCGGATGGTGCATATCCTACTCCTGTCAAAGCATATTGATGCCCACTCGCATAAATTCCTTGGACAGTCATCTGATTTTCAGTCAAAGTGCCCGTTTTATCAGAGCAAATAACAGTTGCACTACCCAAAGTTTCTACAGCTGGCAACTTCCGAACAATTGCATGTCGCCGAGCCATTCGGGAAACACCGATTGCTAGAGTTACCGTCATTACTGCGGGTAAACCTTCAGGAATGGCGCCGACAGTTAGAGCAACAGCAGCTTCAAGAGCATCTTGGAAACCCTTGGTGCTAAGTCCAACAACAAATGTTAATGTCGCTAACGCTAAAACCACACGCAGCCAATTATGGCTAAATTTATCGAACTTACGAGTTAGCGGTGTTGTCAGGTTTGTGTGTTTATCCATTAACTGGGAAATTTTCCCGGTTTCTGTCTCATTTCCTGTTGCGACAACAACACCTACAGCTTGCCCAAACGTCACAAAACCACCCGCATATGCCATGTTTCGACGCTCGGCAAGAGGTGTTTCTGGGTTTAGGATATCGACATGCTTCTCAACAGCTACAGATTCACCAGTTAAACCTGACTCGTCAACTTGAAGATTTTTAGCTTGTACTAAGCGTAAGTCAGCAGGAACTTTATCACCAGAAATTAGTACAACTACATCTCCAGGTACTAACTCACGTGAAGGAATACGAACTTTCTGCCCATCGCGGATAACCGTGGTCTCGGTAGTAATTGCGTTCGCAAGTGCCTCAATTGCACCTTCTGCCTTCGATTCTTGGATAAAGCTAATGAACGCATTGGTTGTCGTAACACCCCAAATCACTCCCGCATTTACATAACTTCCTGACAACGCTTTTAATAACCCCGCACACAGTAAGACAATTAGTAATGGCTGGTTATATTGTTGTAAAAATTTTAACCATACTGGCTTACCTTTTTTTGCCTTTAACTCGTTGGCGCCGTACTTCTCAACACGCTGCTTAATATCAAAATGGCTTAAACCTCCATCGGAAGTAGTCTTTAGGAGTGATAGTGCTTCCTCTACCTCCATTGAATGCCAAACTTTAGGCTGTCCAGAGGGCAGTCCGACCGCAGATACTACCTGCACCATGATTATTTTCCTTTGAGCTATCCTTAAAAATCTGTGTTAAATACTTTTTAACACGTTTTTTTAGTGCTAGCTACGAACCAACACTTGTTTTTTTTCGATACTTAGCATAAATTTTCTTAATGATTTGTTTATATTTAAATTGCACTCCGTACTCCGAAAGCAAATGTAACTTAATTACCTGGGAATTAATTTACAAATAATCTTAAAATATGTGTTAAATAATGATTAGCACTAACTATAAGTGCTGATTTAGATATAACACCTTTGATTTTGAATAATTTGCATAAATTTTACCAATGGTTGTTGCCGATAAACTAGTGGAGTGAGTATGCTTTGCGATACAGCTTGGGTTGAAGGCAGAAAGCGCGTGTATTTGAATTTGTCTGTTCGATTAGAACTTATTGGACGTTCGGCTGAATTTCAACGCATTGTTGAGGTTTTGGCACAGGACGGTGATTTATTGATTGCGGGGGTGCCTGGTAGCGGGCGCCGTACCTTAGTGCGTTCAGCAGCGAAGGAAGTAGGAGCGATTGTTTTAGAAATCGACTGCATCCGCGCGACTGATGGTGAACGTTTCTTGCAATTGCTTGCGGAAGCAGTGAGTCAAAATTTTCACTTCTCACAAATTAAAAGTTGGGTTAATGAAACAGCGAGAGAGTATTTTAGATTCGATGCTTTGGAAACTTCATGTAAGCTTTCGCTCACACGTGGTTTAAACTCAAGGCAGTTGTGGCAAGCGTTTGAACTGCTGGTCAAATTACCGCAACAAATCGCATCGGCTGACGAAAAGCGTGTTGTTTTGATTTTGCATACTTTTCCTCATATTCGGTCGTGGGATAAAAACGGTTTATGGGAAGCAACACTGCGACGCGAGATCAAAGCTCAAACTTACGTTAGCTATGTATTAGTTGCAACAATTGCTGAGGGTAGTACTCACGCCGAAGAGAGCGATTACCCCTTAGAAACCTTAAGGTTGGCGCCTCTGGTTAGAGATGTAATTGCAGTTTGGGCGAGAGAGATTTTACATGCTCAAGGGTTAACCTTTGACTCACGCTCTAAAGCGCTGCAGTTATTTTTAGATGCCGTACAAGGACATATTGGTGATGCGATGGCATTGATTCGTCGCATTCAATCCGTGCGGCGCCCAGATGGATTAGTTACCGAGAAAGCAGTGCATGATGCCATCCAAGGATTACTCAAAGATTTATCTATCACCTTTGAATCATTGCTAATGCTTCTACCTCCTAACCAGGTTCACTTACTCGAAGCATTAGCTTGCGACCCTACGGAAAAACCACAAAGCCGTGAGTATATTCAAAAACATGGTTTATCTCGCGGTGGTAGTCTTCAAGGCGCATTAGTTGGGCTACAGCATAAGGGCTTAATTTATGGCGCCGAGCAAGGGTATAAATTAGCGCTTCCATTGCTTGCGTTATGGTTGAGGCAGCGTTTAGTTTGAAATCTAGATTTAAATGCGTGTTACTAAATCAATTTAGTGAAAGCGTTTTAGGGTGATTGTTTGGGTGTAGTCAGTAAAAAAAATTAAATCGTGCTATATTGTTACTTTTTGATCCCTATTTTCCTAATTAAAAGATCATAATTAGGGTGCGTGTGCTTTTGTCTTGAGTTACGGATTTGAAATTTCGTACTTAAGAACAAGGTGAATAGCTGTGGGTCATCTACAATCAAATAAATCTAACAACTGACGAATTCAAAAAGCAAACCTCAAATCTAAAATCGCTATGGTAGTTGCTGGTACAACCTTGCAGGGTGGCAAATATACTCTTGATCACGAGATTGGTCGGGGTGGCTTTGGGATAACCTTTAAAGCGACTCATCATTACCTTCACCAGGTGGTGGTGATTAAAACCCTGAATGAAAAGCTGCGACAGCATCCTGATTTTGCTAAATTCGAGAAGCAATTCCAAGATGAAGCTCGACGGTTAGCAACTTGTGTTCACCCTAATATTGTCCGGGTTAGCGACTTTTTTGTCGAGGAGGCATTGCCATACATGGTGATGGAGTATATTCCTGGTGAAACATTGGGAGAAGCTTATGTAATTCCAGGAGTTCCTTTAAATGAGGCAACTGCTATTCATTATATTCGCCAAGTTGGGGCAGCTTTAGAAGTAGTCCATCAAAACGGGTTGTTACACCGCGATATCAAGCCCGATAATATTATTCTTCGCTCCAGTACTCAATCTGTAGTGCTTATTGACTTTGGCATCGCGCGCGAATTTAATAGCGGAGTGAGGCAAACGCATACGGGGATGGTTTCTGAGGGATATTCTCCAATCGAACAATATTTATCGCAAGCTGCCCGCACACCTGCAACGGATGTTTATGGGTTAGCAGCAACGCTTTACACATTGCTGACGGCAACTGTTCCGATGCCAGCATTATTACGTGACCGTGAGAAAATGCCTTCTCCACGCGAACTGCAACCGCATCTAAGTGCTGCTGTTAACCAAGCTATAATGCGTGGTATGGCTGTTGATGCTAGATTTCGACCGACGAGTGTTGCTGAATGGTTAAATTTACTGCCTACATCAACTGGTAGTCCTTATCCGCAACCCGTGCCAACTTATGCAGTACAAACAATAGATTTGTCAAGTCAACAGCCATCTAATATTGATCTAAATTCTGTTGCAGTAACGCAATTAGGCACACAAGAACCATTACTACAAGAAAAACAAGAAAAACAAGATAAAGACAAAGCTATTAAAGCTATTGCTGATAAAATACTGAAGCCAAAAGTATTTATCGGTACAGGGGTTGCAATGCTAGCTGCTGCGGCAGGTTTTAGTGCTATACGGATTGCCTCAAATTCTGCGAGTAACAAGGCACAACAGCCGATAGTAGAACAATCAAGCGGTATTTTCCCCGCATCTAATACAACCACACCAACTTTAACTCCAACTCCAATAACTCCATCCCCCAGTAGCGAAGCAGCATCAAATTCAGAAAAGGCATCAAATCGTGATGAGGCGCCTGTCTCAACTCCAGTACGACGCAGACGGCGCCGTGTTTATAACGACGATAATAATTCCAACACAAATAATAGAAATTCGAGAAATCGCTCAACTGATAACTCAGATAATTCTGATAACAATACAACTACAACAAGACGTAGAAACTATAACAACAATAACAACAATAGTAGTGGCAGCGCTGCGGATAGCGACAGCACACCAAAACGTACTAACACTGAAAGTACTGGCACTAACACTAATAATTCCAGTGGTGCAAATGGTTCTAACTCAAGTACATCATCAAGCCCACCAAGTCCATCTCTAGTAGATAGATTACGAACAGTGCGTGATTCTCGTGCTAAAACATCACCAAATAATAATAAATCGCAAAGCACACCGTCAAATTCATCTGGTTCTGTAGTAGTGCCAACTGTACCTGCACCCAAATCATCTGAACGTTCGGATGTTGTTGTCCCAACTCAACAGTCGCAAGAACGTAGTTCTACAGCTACAGATAGTCCTTCTGCTGACAATTAGTAGAGACGCAAGTTGAGACGCAAGTAGAGACGCGATTTAATCGCGTCTCTACCAAGGTTTTAGGAATTAGGGATTATTACTTATTTCCCATTTAATAGGTGATTTATTACACGCTTCTAAGTTGAATATTTATAACTATAACAGGCGCCGATATTTATTAAGTTCTAGATAGTTAAATATCTAAATACTTAAATTACAGGCGCCCATAAATTCAAGTTGACGTTTAAGTTATAACTTAGCATTCGCTGGCAATAGATGATAAACGGATGTAACTGACATGGACTATCGGTGCCAGTAGAAGTGGTACTACTGGTTAAGCGAACCAGTAGTACTCTATGTCATTGATTTTAATAGGTACGTAGTAGCGCAAAGAGCGTAAAAAGGTATTGACATTTCTAGAGGGCTAAAGCCCAACTACGTACCCAACTCATCATTATTTATGACATGAAGCACTAGCTTTATTTTTCAATAAACACAATATCTTCAGGTTGCTGTGTCATCTTAATTTTCTGCCCTTCTACTTTAACGACGAAATCAAAGCCTGTGACGTGACCGTCAGGCAGGATTATAATTTTGTCATCGTTTGAATCTAAATATTTAGAAAATCCATCAAGCGCTACACTATCATCGTTAATCGCTAGATAACTTAACAGGCGCCGGAAAAGTTTAGGTAAAATTACTACATCATCGGTAATAGTTTTTAAGCTCTCTACAGAAAAACCTGTATTAGTTTTATCTTCACTCCATAAAGCTTTTGATTCTTTACGTGCCTTTTCGGTAGCTATAGTCAACTCTTTTCGGACATCAGGATACAACTTTGAGTAAAAAGTCGGGTAAGCAAGTCCTTCACTTAATAAATGGTAATTTGCACTCTTGTGTAATAGTGATTTGTCTAAAAATACCTCACTACCATCTTCTTGTTTTATTTCTCCCTTAAATACAAACGCAACAGCCCGACCATAGGTATCTGCAAACCTAGTCAATATGAAACCTGGCACTTCGTCTGGCGTAATCGAGGTTATTTTCTCACTCTTACCGCGCGTTATATCCTTAAATCCTAAATAACTTAGCAGTTCGGACGCTGCACCATGAGCATACTTTAATGGTTGATGCTGCACTCCTATGCCCCCCCTCGGCGAAAAATGAGTTTCTAGTGCGTCTATTGCATCTAACCGTAACTGGGCGCCACCAAAATTATTTGGGCGCACTTTTGTAGATAATTTTTTCCACAATTCTGGATTATTGGGATAAAAACGGATTGAGTCACCATCTGGGGCTGTTGATAGTACTTTATACTTACCCTGAATTAAAATCAGTGGCATACCTAGTCACTCCTTAATGTAATTATCACTACAACACATAGTTCTACAGCAAGTAAGACCATTTTTCCAATAATTAAAAATATTACTATCCAATCGACATCTAAGCGTGCAGGATGCATCAAATTATTAGTTCTATTTTATACACAATGTTTAAAAAAACAAATTGATAATACTTTTGTATGAAAAAATAATTAGTTAGTATATTTTGTTAATAAAATATATAGATTGTATAAAGCAATATACTTGTTCAGTAAATGTAATGAAGAAATGATGAAGTATTAAGTAAAGTAATTATTAAGGATTAGGAAAAATTTAATAAGACTACTTACAATGAAAAAGCTTAAAATTAGCCAATTAGAAATAAAAACTGTGAACTTGATCAAAAAAATCCATAACCAAGTTCTGAAACATATACACACTATACCTTCGATACAAAAACGCGGTGAATGTGTCTATCAGGAAGCTTTACAACAACATCTTATTAACCTGCCTATACTATCTCCTGTGGACTTAAAGTTAGTAGAAGCTCTGAAAAACGAAGGAGTGGCGATTACTTCATTGGAAGAATTAGTAATTGCTTCCTCGTCAAATATGCTCGCAGCAACAAAAAAAATAATGCCACTAATTCCATGTGCTGTGAAAAGGAATGAATATGTAGTTCATGCTACAAATGAGCAGATGATGGAGTATCCAGAGATTTTTCTTTGGGGACTAGAAAGACGCATACTCAATATTGCAGAAACTTATTTCGGTCTTCCAGTTGCATATCATGGAGCTTATTTACGTAGAGACATAGCTAATAATGTGCAGCGAAAGTCTCGTTTATGGCATATGGATACTGAAGACCGACAGGTACTTAAAGCAATAATCTACTTACATGATGTTAATGAACAACAAGGTCCGTTTCAGTATATCCCTATGGCTGTGACACAAAAACTAGTGCAAACACTTAAGTACAAACAAGGTTATATTCAAGACTCTGTGATGCAACATACGGCATCTTTATCGGATTGTAAATCTTGTTTGGGTGTTGTTGGTACAGTTATATTTGCTGCAACAGGCAGTATTTTTCATCGTGGCAAGATACCAGTCGCATCAGATAGGTTGGCACTTTTCTTTGATTACACGTCACGCTTACCTAAATATCCGTTTTTTAATCATTATTCACTTCCACAAGAATATTTGCTCTCGCTTTCAAAAAAAATTACTAAACATCAGCTAAAAAGCTTGCTGTGGCAGGACTATCATGTCAAGTAATAAAAGTGCTTGGATAAAATAAAGTTATCTAAAATAGAACAATAATGCAATTCCAGCGATTGCAACTACAACTCCTGCGGTTGCTCTTAAACTTACCTTTTCACCTGTCAACAAAGCTAGCGGTAATATAAATATCGGACTTGTTTGTAATAATGTTGACGCAATTCCTACTGGCGCCAGTTTAATTGCTGTCTGTTGTAGCCAAATGCCTAAATAAGTTCCGCAAAATGCAGCAAAGCAGGTAGCGGCGACTACACGCGGTTGTTTGGAGTAACTAAGTATGGAAGTCTTGAACTTTGGCTGCCATGCAGTTAAAGGCAATAAGAAAAATGTAGCTGCGCTTAAGCGTAGTAAAGCTGCGACCAAGGGGTTAATATTTGTGTTTGCGAGTGCTGCACGTGAAAGAACGGCGCCAAGGGCATTGGCGACTGCAGCAAGTAACCCTAAAACGACTCCGCGTAAGGATAAATGAGAAGTAATTTCCTTTTCGGTACGTTCGCTAATTACCCAAGCAACTCCCAAGATGGTTAAAAGTACACCGCACCAAGCATTTGCATTTAATCGTTCCTGCAAAAATATTAAGGCAAATACAGCTGTCATTGGTGGCGCCAGCGTTTCGAGAAGCAATAACCGACGCGCACCCAAAGCGTTTATTCCTGCCAGAAATGCAGTATCTCCTAGTCCAATACCAATTACCCCACTCAACAAAAGTAAGCATAAGGGTATAGGAGCTATTACTAAAGAGAGTTCTCCTGTGGCGGCTATTGTAATCAAAAGCAGAATAATTGCAATTATTCCCTTGATTAAATTTAAGTGCAGTGGTGGGATATGGGCGCCGACACGTCCATACACAACCGACGCGAAAGCCCACAACACTGCTGCAACCAACGCTGCAATCTCACCCTGGTAGTTTGTCACGCTTGCAATATAAACAAATTATTAAAATTATTATATAGCAATTTGCATTTATTGAAAATATCTAATAATTTAAGATAAAGGCACCAATAACTATTAGCACTCACTTCTACTAACTGCTAATTTTCTATCTACTAATCGTGATTCACTCGCAGTGATTGACTGCTAGTTAAAACTAGATTGGTTTCAGCAATTTTAGAGTCAGTAGCAGTAAATATCTATGTCTAATTACTTATTTCTTTAGGTAAGTAATTTTTGATTGACTAATCGCAAAATTTCGTTCAAATTAACTTGTTTAAATAAATTACTGGGAGGACATTCAGATGAAATATGCTTTTAATATCGTTGGAGTATCTCCAGTTTTACACTTTTTTAATCATCAACAGAAATCTTTGATAGAAGCACAACCTAAAGGTATAGAGTATTTGGGGGCGCCGACTTGTACGCTTGATGCGTTTATTGAAACGGTGGAATCTGTGCCCACCAAAGAATCTTGGGAAATGGACGAAGTGGTTAAAACTGTTATTGATTTTTGGATGAATAACTCTGAAAGTATTTGCTATTGGAAGTCGCGTTTGGTTGATGCGGGTAAGGACAATTTAATCGTTACCAGAGTTGCGGAGATTCAAGCTTTGCAAGCGGAGTTTGATATGTTGTTTAGTAAATAGTTTATAAGTTTTTTAAAGTACTAAAGTACTTTATAACGAGGGGGGGGGGGAGGGGAGGGGAGCGGAGGGGGGAGGGGAGGGGAGGAGGATGTGTAGACGTATACATTTGGCAAAAACTTAATTTCGGCTCTGGGAAACGATTTTTAAGAATTGTTTCCCAAAATCATTGACGTTCAATTTTTGGTGTGCTATTCAAGTGACAGCTTAGATAAAAAAACGTCAGCAATCCTCACATGTATATGGGACTTGCTGACAAAGTTGACCAAATAAATCTGTGTAATATCATCATGGCACAAGACACTCGCACCAGCTATTCCGAGCAAAACCAACCTGTAAGTTATAAAAAGCGGCTCAACTCTTGGGCAATAGCTCGTATGCTTCCAGATATGAAGCGTGAAATAGTCGCACGGTTCCGTAGTCGATCAGATGCAGATGGACACATGCAGCTATTACTTCGGGTAACTCCTGATGCTAATTTCATGCTTGTATTTGATTGCCAAACTGAAGAAGTTGCAGCGTAAAATTTAATAAATTCTTTTTGCTGGGGGGAAACGCTCTTTGCGTTTGTGACTACGAGCGTTTCTTTCCACTCAGAGAGTCACTAAATGTTTGAATTTTTTTAACGTGTACTTTGATAGTGTTTAATAACTGGGGAAGTTCGGTACTTAACGAGTTGAATTTTATCTTCTGGGCTACAGTTTGAATTTCTTCTACGGGTTGTGGATAATACTTCTGATAAAGACTTATTATTTGAATTAATTGTTGAATACAGCGACTTGCGTGAACTAAGTTGCCAACAATAAGTTTTGCTGGACTCGTTATTTCGCGTTGAACATTCAAAAATACTTCTTCTAATGCAATAGCTCTTTCCTTTTGTAATAATTCCAAATGCCTTTGTTTACTTTCGTGTAAGTTAGTTTCAGCTAGTTGAGCTTGGTTAGTCGCTTCTTCAAGTTGTAAAAGTGTTAGCGTATGTATTTTTGAATTTGCTAGAAGTAGCTGTTGAATATCAAGCAGTTGATTTCCAGCAACACCAGCAACAACAATAGGTTCATAAACAAATTGAGGATTTCTGGACAGTGCTTGTTGTGTTGCTTCAACGATAGTGATATCGGCGCCCATTACCAAAATATCTGATTTCAGAAATTCGTACAAATTGTCAATTGCGCGTTCGTTAAATAAGCCTAAACTATAGGGACGACTCATAAACTCAAAAAAACGGCGCCTTGAAATCATACCAATATAGTCATGATTTTTAGTCAAGACTACCCCAGGCATTAAAGGTTCTTTGTCAAATAATTCAATTAAGCTATTGCCTAGACCGCTAAGTTCTAAACTTATATCCCAAAGCGGTAAATCTCCCAAGACAGAGCTTAATTTTAAGTTAAGTTCATCTAAACTGGTTGAGATATCCATAAAGACAAACGATACACGTTAGGTAAAATTGTGCTACAAATCTATGAAAATGTCTCCTTATATTTGATACATTTTACACTATTGGATGTCTCAGTAACAAAAGCGTGCGACCTTAACTAAGTAAATAGGTGACGATTTTAAGATTCGTGTGTAATGATGTTGCATGTTCTATTTTAGACATACGGCATAAGTAATTAATTATGAATTCAGTTTTAGGAATTATTAGTATATTAGGGATATTGTTACTGACTCAGGGTTGTTCATCATCACAGAAGGTTTTAACGCAAGACAGTACAAGCAATAATCAAACGTTACCAACATCAACCCCTACACCAGAGCAAGTTAAAGAAGTAAAATCAACCAAGGCAGTACCTTTAGCTGTTAAGGTTCAAGATCAGCCAAAAACTCCTACTACAGACGACTCATCCAATAAACAAATGCATTTGGTAGTAGTTAGCGATGACTTGCGGTATTTTCAGCACGAAACACCAATATATAAAGCAGGCAAGTTTGAAATTAATCCCGATTTCCCGGCGCCTGGGAACTATACTGTATTCAGCGATTACTCGGCTGGGTCAAATAAACAAGTGACAATACAAAAAATCAAGATTCCTGGCAATGTTCCTTTACCTACCGAACTTGAAAAATTTAGCAATACAAAAACCGTAAATAATACTTTAGTATTACTGTCGGTGCGTAACTCAAATTTCCAATCAGGACAACAGGTAAACTTAAGTTTTAACTTGCAGGATACGAAAAATAATCAACCAGTAAAAGACTTACGACCGTATCCAAATCAAAAGACGAACGAGAAAGCACGTTTATTTATAGTCCGCAGTTCATCACCTCTTAAAAGTGCAGACTATATACCAGCAACTCCACTTTATAACTCACCCGACGGTCAAGTTAGTTTTATATCGAGTTTCCCAACTAAAGGAACTTATAAGCTTTGGCTACAGTTTAACCGCAATGGCAAGCTTGACACGGCTGATTTTTGGCTAGATGTGAAATAATTATTTCCAAAGGTAGATTTGCTTTAGTTATTTAACGGTGTATTCCCATGTTAAAAGGTGGAGATACTAACGTGGACTTACAAAGCTTGCAGAATTTTTTCTACTCAGGTAATTTTATCCCGCATGGGCATTGTTACCTATGGAAACCGGAATTAGTATCGCTGCATATACTATCAGATGTATTAATTGCGCTTTCTTACTATTCAATACCCCTAACGCTTGTGTATTTTATCCGCAAGCGTGTGGATATTCCGTTTAAAAGTATTTTTTTACTGTTCGGCGCCTTTATTATTTCGTGTGGTACAACTCATATTGTCGAGGTATGGACATTATGGCATCCTGACTACTGGTTCGCAGGCGCCTTAAAAGCAGTTACAGCATTAATATCGTTTTATACAGCTTTAACTTTGATACCTTTAGTTCCAAAAGCTTTAGCTCTGCCAAGTCCTGCACAGCTTGAAACTGCTAACCAAGCTTTGATGATTGAAATTATAGAACGTAAGCGTGTAGAGTCCGAGTTACGTAAATACAAAGACCATTTAGAAGAAATTGTCCAAACTCGTACTGGTGAGTGGGAGTCAGCAAACGCACAGCTTCAGCAAGAAATCAAAGAGCGTCAGCAGTCGCAGGATAAAATGGTGGGTATTTTAAAGGAGCTTAGAAGCGCAAATCAAGAGTTAAACGATTTTGCTTATGTAGTATCGCACGATTTAAAGGCACCGTTACGAGGCATTACTTCACTATCGGAATGGTTATTAGCTGACTATGGTGAAGAGTTTGACGAAGAAGGCAAAAAAATGGTTAATTTAATGATTAGTCGAGTTAAACGACTACATAAATTAATTGACGATATTTTACAATATTCACGAGTCGGACGCGCGAAAGTTGAAAAGAAACATGTAGATTTAAATCAAGTCGTATCAGAGTTAATTGAGGTTTTAAATATACCCGAAAATATTAAAATAGAGATTTCTAATCAATTACCAACTATTAATTGCGATAAAACCAGGATTGGACAGCTTTTTCAAAATCTTATCAGTAATGCAATAAAATTTATAGATAAGCCAGAAGGTTTGGTTAAGATTACTTGTGTCGATGAACAAGAATATTACAGGTTTAGTGTGGCTGACAATGGTATCGGAATAGAACCACAACATTTTGAGAAAATTTTTCAACTTTTTCAAAAATTAACTAGTTTACAAGATTCTGATAGTACAGGTGTTGGGCTAGCGTTAGTTAAGAAGATTGTTGAATTACATGATGGTAAAATTTGGGTTGAATCTGAGATTGGTGTTGGAACTAGTTTTATATTTACACTCAAGAAGTAGGTTTTTGGAAAAATTGCTTTAAAATCTCACTTGGCTTTCTATCCCATGTATCCACATGTTCGTATATTAAGCCATTTTGATTAAGTTTGTATGTTGAGTAACCGTTGAAGTATAATTTGGGTTTCCAGGGTAGACGCACGGTTCCGCGTACTGTCCAGTTTGCGATGATGGTTTTTTCGTCGGATGGTGCGATGTTGTGTAGGTCGAAGTGAATATCGGTGAAAAATAAGCGCGCGTGGAATCGCAGTGTCCAGTAAACTATACGGTAATTAGGTTTACTTTTGAATTTGTTTACTGGGTCTTGGAATAGGATGTCTTGGGTGTAGATGTCGTAGGTTATGTCTTTTTCAAACAATTTAGGTAGGTCTTTGTTTAATGTTTCTATTATTTGTTGCATTTTGATGTATGAACCACAAAGGACACAAAGGACACAAAGGAAGAGATGTAGAGACGTGACATGTCACGTCTCAAATATTTTTTGTAGTTTTTGCCACCACGTGATGTTGGTGTTTGGGGTGGGGGTGGTTAGGTCGGATATGGTTGGGAATGTTGCTGATTTATTATAAAGGTGTTTTTTTAAGACTTTGGCAAGTCGGTTATTATCCGCGCGTAACCCTTCATAGAAAAATAGTACTTCTCCATTTATACCTTGAGAACGGTTGTACTCCATTGTTTGGATTAACAGGTCTGGACTGATTATATAGGAGCCTAGCTTGATGAGGATACCTGGTGCAATTCTTGGTAAGGCGCCTTTGAATTGTTGGCTTGTTGTATCTAGTATAGATTTATAGCTATTGAAGTCACGTCGATAAATTTGTGGGTTGATAATATCGACTATCTGCTGCTGTAACCAAGCTGGAGTATCTTGTAAATATTCTTTGAATGCCCAATCATGTATATTGGGTGAGACGGCAACAATCAAATTATGGTTTCTTGCTTTGATTTTATGATAGAGTAATGCCCAAAATTGAGTTAAAATATCCGCGCGCCATTGTAACCACTGTGTATCTTTGGGGTTAGATGGTGGGTTTTTCCCAAATGTGGAGTGGTAACGTTGTTGTGTTGCAGTATCATACCCCCCCTCACAGGGAAATGCTGGTAAACGGTCATCACCCTGAATACCATCAATATGATAGTTATGAACTACTTCGAGAATTAGGTTGGACATAAATTCTTGTACATGAGAGTCAAGAGCATTCAACCACTCAAAACCGTTTTTCTTTAATAAGTTTCCTTGTATATCTCGTGCTGTCCATTGGGGTTTTTTTGCAAGAAGCATTCCACCATTGAGATTATACGAACTCGCAAATCCATACTCAAACCAAGGTATCACTTTTAAGCCTACTTGACGCGCGGCTTCTACAACTTCAGCTAAAGGGTCACGTCCTATACACTGCGGACTAATTTCAATACCAAACGTTTCTTGCATAACTTGACTTGGGTATTGAGTAGCTGCTTTATTCCATACCACAGGAAAAACTACATTAAAACCAGTGTCAGCAAGAAATTCCATCGCCTCAACTATATTATCTCGCGAGTTAAGGACAGTACTATCAGTAGTCGTTAACCATACTCCACGTATTTCCGTACTTGCCATTCCTTTGTGTCCTTTGTGTCTTTGTGGTAATACAAATCTTAAATCAACCCACAGCAGTAAGATTTAAGGTGTAAAAGCAGAAAAAATAGCTAATAACTAGTTACAAGGGATAAAGACATGAATAATTGGCGCCACGAATATATTATTACTAATGGTGTGAGACTTCACTATGTTACCCAAGGGGATGGACCCTTAATGGTGATGCTACATGGTTTTCCAGAGTTTTGGTACTCTTGGCGCCATCAGATACCTGAATTTGCCCAATATTATAAAGTTGTTGCACTAGACTTACGCGGTTATAACGATAGTGATAAACCTTCATCTCAATCTGCCTATACGATGGATGAACTGGTAAAAGATGTCGAAGGCGTAATTAAGGGATTAGGATACAGCAAATGTGTACTGGTTGGACATGACTGGGGTGGCATCATCGGATGGAATTTTGCTTATAAACATCCATCCATGTTAGATAAGCTAATAATACTCAACCTTCCACACCCTGCGAAATTTGCTGAAGGGTTCCGCACTCCTCAACAACTACTGCGTAGTTCGTATATATTTTTCTTCCAAATACCTGTTTTACCAGAATTGCTAATTCAGTCTAATGATTACCAAGCACTTGAAACAGCATTCAAAGGTATGGCAGTCGATAAAAGTGCTATTACACAGGCAGATATCGAAGCTTATAAAGACGCTTTCGCTAAACGCGGCGCCTTGACTGCCGCTATTAATTACTACCGCAATGCTCTTCAACCAAAATTTTTTACCCAGAGTTACCGTGTGTTAGAAGTACCGACACTAATGATATGGGGTGAAAAGGATACCGCGCTAGGTAAAGAATTAACTTATGGTACCGAAGCGTATGTCAGAGATTTTCAAATTAAGTATATTCCCAATTGTAGCCACTGGGTACAGCAAGAACAACCGCAATTGGTAAATCAGTATATGCGTGATTTTCTAGGTGTTGGTCATTCTTAATCGCTTAAGATATCAAACTATAACGTGGGAGGGTTTTTGATTATAACCCACCCAACTCTGATTAAATTAGAGTATAAATACTGGTTTGACTCTATTACAAACAAATAATAATCATCGAGATTATCAATATATTGTAAAGAATATTAAACATTTATGAAAGCCAGCTTTATTAAAGTAATAAAAAAGGCTGAAATCTTTATCCAGACTAAATTTTAATTGAGTAGATAACTAAAATATGAGATTCTCTGATTAAAAAAATACGCACAGTTTGAAAACTGAACTAATGACCAAAAAACAAAAAGGTGCGATAATGAACCCGTGAGGAATTTAGTGAAAGCAATTATTGCTGTTTAAGGGGGATTAATTATGAAAATTAGATTATTAGCGGCTGTGGTTCTAGCAACTCCCCTATTTATTGCTAGCACAGTTAAGGCTCAGAATACAAACCAGGTACAGCAGCTATTGCAAACTGGTGAATGCATTAAATGTAATTTATCTGGAGTTAAGTTAACAGGTGCCCATTTAATCGGTGCTGATCTACGCGGTGCGAATCTAAAAGGTGCTGATTTAAGTAAAGCTAACTTAGAAGGTGCTGATTTAACAGGAGCTAATCTTGAAGGCGCCAATTTAACTTCGGCTTTTGTTACAAATGTTAATTTTAAACAAGCTGACCTTGATAAAGTTAACTTCAGCAAAGCAACAATTCACAATGCTAACGTTTATCAAGCATCAATGAACGATATGGATATCAGTGATGCCGATATCTATGGTACTGGTATTGGTATTGGTGGTGAAGATGCAGCAATTCCTGATTGGGATTAATCTTTAATCTTTAATCGTATATAGTATGGTGGGCAGTGCCCACCCTACAATTAATTGAGGGTTCTAGATAACGGACTAAAGAATTTTGCAAACTCTCCAGGTTTAAAATTCTCATCCCAATTAGCAGGTAGGCGCCGAGGGTTAGGATTATCTTTTGTTGGTACGCGCATGAATATATATTCGCACTCTACAGCATCAAGTTGGGTTTGAGGAGTTATACCCCAGTTATCAATATAGGCGCCTGTAAGAATTGCGGTGCGAAAGTCAGTATTATCAATTTGGGAACGCATTAAATTTGCTCTCATTAAATTGGCATTCCGCAAATCGCTATTACTGAGTTTGGTTCCAACTAAGCTGGCATCAATCAAATTTGCTGCACGTAAGTTTATTCCTTGTAAGTCCCAACCGTCAAAGTTTTGATTATGCAAGTTTTTATGTACTACTAATTTTCTAATTGTGTGATTTGCAAGATAACTTTTACCAATAACAGCAAGATTGAGCTTTTGAACTTCAAACCAACAGGTACGTGTTAAATTTGCTTTGAGAAAATTGGCGTTTTTAACTGAAGCGCGCGTAAAGTCAGTGTCGGTCAAGTTAGAGTCTTGAAAATTGGTACCGTATCGAGTAACAGTAGATAAAACCAAATTACGAATTGCACTTTGTTTTTCGTCTTCAAATAAGGCACAACACCCTACATAAGCCGATAATAAAATTACAATTACAGCAACTACAACGGTTACTGCTCCAGCAAGTGGGTTTACTCTTGCTGCCATTACAGTCATTATCCCAGAAAGTACTGCTGCAATCGAAATAACTCCAGTGACTGCTATTAAACCAGCTACGGCGCCTGCAAGTGTTACGGCGCCTGCAATTGTAACAGTACCAAGAATAGTGGCAACAACAGCTACGCTACCTGTAACTATAACTGCTACAACTTGCGCTAACTCCATTGCCCCACCATGTGCAGTACCACCTGCCCATGTTACAGCCACAACTCCAGCCCATCCGACTGCTGCAAGTCCAGCGCAAGTCACTGATAATGCCATAAACCCAAATGCTGCGCTAACTCCTCGGTAAAGAGTTATCAGAAAGAAGAGCATCAATACTGATGAACTAACAATCCCAACATAAAGATTTTCGCGGTTGGTATCGAGTAATAAAATTCCTACTAATGAGCCGCCTATTGCTGAAAGTAAACCAGATAAAGCCGAAAGTAGTAATGCGCTAAATACTAAGACAATTATCCAGCGTTTTTGTAATCCACATTTAGCATGACTAAAGTTTGCACCTTCTAAATTAGCATTACTAAAGTCTACACCTCGGATATTCGAGTAAGAGAAATCGGCGCCACTAAGGTCTTTGCCTTTAAAGGATTTACCTCTGAGCTTCGCACGGCGATATTCTTGAGCCATGTAAATTTACGGCAGAGTTAGGACAGTATAAACATAGCGTAGGATAACACTTTCTCAACATCTTTTAGAGAGTGTAATCTTTTTTAAAGATATTCTTAATTTATTAAAATTTATTTTGAATTATTAATTTTTTTTAATCTTTATGTAAATATAACAAAAATTAATATTTACAAAAATGAACAATTTGCTTGCAGCGCTTTTTGAAGCAACTTTCGGTAATCTTTATCTGCAATTCGATAGGCGCCAAATCTTTCTAAATGTGGATTCATCATTTGGGCATCGAAGAATACAAATTCTCGTTGTCGCAAATGTTCAACAAGCTTAACCATTGCGACTTTGGAACCATCAGGGATATTGAAAAACATTGACTCCCCAATGAAGGCGCCTTTAATAACAATTGCTAAAATGCCACCAGCAAGTTCATCACCAAGCCATGTTTCAAAACTATGCGCCCAACCTGCTTGATTTAGTTCTAAGTATATTTCTTTCAACTCGTCAGAAATCCAAGTTGTTTCACGGTTGGCACAGCCATTTACTACTGCTGGGAAGTCACGGTCAATTTCAACTTGAAAAATATTTTTATTTAAAACGCGACGTAGCGATTTTGGATAATCGAAGCGTGAGTCAAGAGGAATGAGGGTACGGTCGCGACTTTGATACCAGCCCAAGTTATTGTAATCATCAGCCATGAGAAAATAACCTTGAGCGTAGCTTTGAATAATGCTAGCAACGTCATATTGCATAAAAATAAATAAAACTTTATGACAGAACCAATTGGGGCCATAACTTTACTACCAGCTACTGACCCTGTACAGGAGGGTCGTTGGCTACAACAAAATTTACATGAATGGCTTGATAATCAGTTTATTCCTGAAGCGGTGAACCAACAAATTGCTGAACGCGCGGCGCAAATATTTGTACGTCAGCGTATGGAAGGAGAAAATGACCTCGGTTCTCTAGTTTTAGCAATTGTAACCGAGATGCAGGCGTTTGATTTTTCTAAAAGTTTCTATGGAGAGTTTGCTATTGCGAATGCAGTTAGCGACATTCTCCTCGAAAGTTTAGGTATTGATAACAAGTGTTGCGGACAATAGCAGTGATGAGTGTAAAGTGCTGAGTGCTGAGTGATGAGGAGCGGAGTTAGGAATTAGGAGTTAGGAGTTAGGAGTTCTGAGTAACTAAGTTACTAAGTTATTACTCAGCACTCAGCACTCAGCACTCAGCACTTTTTACTTTCTTTTACCAGCTTGATTTAACAACACCTGGTAGTAAACCTTGGTGTGCCCATTCACGTAAAACGTTACGGGAAAGACCAAAATCGCGGTAGTATCCTCTGGGGCGCCCGGTTACCCAGCAACGGTTATGTTGACGGGTTGGTGCGCTGTTACGAGGTAATTGTTGAATTTTGCGGTGAATTTCCAACTTTTGTAGTGGGTTTTCGGTTGTTCTGAACTCATCAAGTAAAGCTTCACGCTTTGCTGCGTATTTCTCAACCATTTTCGCGCGTTTCTTCTCGCGCTCAACCATGCTCTTCTTTGCCATTACAGTCTTAAGATAAATTTTTAGCCAGCATCCCCTATTATAGTGCGCTCGTGTAAAGTGAGTCGTGCTGAGTGGTTAAATCAAAATCAAATTATAACTCCGCGCCTCCTGTACGGGCGGGTTCACCTAAATTTTCGTTCTGAACGCAGCATATAGATAAACCCGCCCCGACGCGCCTCCGCTCCTCCGCTCCTCAGCACGACTCACTCAGCACGACTCACTTTCTTCCCTGTAGGACATAAAGGCGCCAGTTCACATACTTCACAAGCTGGTTTTCTGGCTTTACAAACTGCTCGTCCATGATAAATTAACCGTATTGACCAGTTTTCCCAGTCTTGTTGCGGTAATAATTTCATTAAGTCGCGTTCGATACGGATAGGGTCTTCATGCTGTGTAAAGCCAAGACGGTGGCTAAGGCGACTTACATGAGTGTCAACTGTTACTCCCGCATTTATTCCAAATGCGTGTGCCAAAACAACGTTTGCCGTTTTTCTTGCAACTCCAGGAAGTTTTAATAAATCATCCATCCGCGCGGGCACTTGTGAGTTAAAGTCGTTAACTATCATTCGACAGGCGCCTTGGATGTTTTTTGCTTTGTTACGGAAAAAGCCTGTGGTTCTAACTAAGTCTTCGATTTCTGCTAGGTCGGCGCCTGCCATGCTTTGGGCATCTGGGAAACGCGCAAATAAAGCAGGTGTAACTTTATTCACACGTTCGTCCGTACATTGTGCTGATAGAATTGTGGCTACCAGCAGTTGTACAGGAGTTGAGTAGTTTAAAGAACAGGTTGCGTCTGGGTATAAACGATTTAAGCGGACGAGAACTTCAAGTGCCCGTTGTTTTTTAGATGACCGATTGCGAGTGATGTTCACTGAAATAATGCTTCTTTGACAATTAAGAAAATGCCTAATCCCAAAAGTAGCATTAAACCTGTTTGCATAACACCATCTTGAATACGGGTGGGTAAAGGTTTACCGCGTAGACCTTCGATTAATAAGAATGCTAGCTGTCCGCCATCTAGTGCTGGTAAGGGCAAAATGTTGATAATAGCCAAGTTAACGCTGATAAGTGCAGCAAACGTGAATAAATTACCTGCATCGTTTTGGGCAATATTGGCGCCCATCTTCACAATTTTGACTGGCCCTGCCACTTGTCCAGCAGTTTCACCAAATTTAGTGATTAGCTGCCCAAAACCTTGAACGATGCCAAAAAATATCTGCTGATACCGATTAGCGGCGATACTAAGAATTTCAACGATATTTCCAGAATGGCGATAGATGGGTTTACCGTTGGGTGAGATAAGTTTGATGCCAATTATCCCGTTACCATCTTTATCAGCTTTAGGAGTGAGTTTAAAGTTGAGTTGCTGTTGTTCGCGCTGAACTTTGATATCCAATTCTTGGTTAGCACGATTTTGAATTTGTTGTTTGAGTACCAACAATGAATCCTTAGAGGCAGGAATTTGCTCATTGTTAACAGCGAGAATAACGTCGCCATCTCTTATACCTGCTTGGTAGGAAATAGAGGTTTCTTCTGCTGGCTGGACTATTACACCAGGTTGAAACTGAAAACCTTCTGGGACTCCAACAATTCCAAACTGTAAAACTAGCAATAAGTAAGCAAATATTAAATTGGCGATTACACCCGCACTGATAACAATCGCCCGGTCTAAAATTGGACGGTTACGCAGTAAATTTGGGTCATCGGGAGGGATATCGCTATCTGGGTCATCATCTGGAAACCCGACGAAACCACCTAATGGGAAAGCACGAACAGCATACTCGGTTTCCGGGCCTTGGTATTTCCAGATAATTGGACCAAAGCCTAGCGAAAAGCGATTAACATGAATGCCTTGTGACCTTGCTGCAATAAAATGACCTAGTTCATGAACCAGGATTAAAACAGCTAAGACTGCGATTGCCGCTAAAAATGACATAGAGTGAACTTTAATTAAACTTTTGGGACGCTATGTTTCCATTCTAAAGCGAGTCACAAGCTCTAACCTCTACAGAATGTATTAATTAGGGTGGAAAGGGGTAAATAATACTTTAACCAAGCGTGAATTTTTGGGTAGGCGCCGAGAATATCTCTGTGCAGAAACGATTAATCAAATCTCCACTCTCTGTACCTCAGTAGTAATAATATTTACTCTTCTCTCTTAATGACTCTTTCTTTGTGTCCTTTGTGTCTTTGTGGTTCATTGTTCTTCCTTATTTAGCTTTGTAATTACTTAGTAAAAATAATTACATTGTGGCTGCACAGGCAAGATGCCCGTGCTACAATTCGTCGAAATTAAAGCACTTCACGTCCAAGGATTGGTTGTAAAATTTCGGGAATCCGTACAGTTCCGTCAGGTTGTTGGTAGTTTTCTAATATAGCTGCCATTGTTCTGCCAATGGCTAGACCTGAACCATTGAGTGTGTGGACATATTGGGTTCCTTTTTTTCCAGCTTCTTTAAAGCGAATGTCTCCACGTCTTGCTTGGAAGTCAACGAAGTTGGAACAGCTTGAAATTTCGCGGTATTTTTCAGACGAGGGTAGCCAAACTTCTAAATCATAGGTTTTTGCCGCACCAAAGCCTAAATCACCCGTGCATAACTCTATAACACGGTAAGGTAATTTCAATGCTTGTAATATAGCTTCAGCATTGCCTACTAATTTTTCTAGTTCATCAAAGGAGGTGCTTGGATTGACAAATTTAACAAGTTCAACTTTATTAAATTGATGTAAGCGAATTAAGCCTCGCATATCACGTCCATAGCTTCCTGCTTCGCGTCGAAAACAGGGGGTATAAGCGCAGTGATATATAGGTAAATCTTCTGCTGCTAAGATTTCGCCTCTATAAAGGTTTGTAACGGGTACTTCGGCTGTGGGTATGAGCCATAAGTCGTCTGCTGCACACTTGAAGCTTTCTTCGGCAAATTTTGGTAATTGTCCTGTTGCTGTTAGTGATTCGGTGTTGACTAAAATTGGCGGAATTACTTCTATATACCCGGCGCCTATTTGCGTGTTGAGCATAAATTGAATCAATGCTCGTTCAAGCGCAGCACCTGCTCCGATCAGAGTAACGAACCGACTTTGAGCGACTTTTACCGCGCGCTCAACGTTCATAATTCCTAACTTCTCAGCAATTTCCCAGTGTGGAATAATACTTTTATTTTCAGCTATATACTCAGAACCCCATTTTCTAACTTCTACATTCTCGTCTTCATTTTTGCCAATAGGTGTAGACTCGCTGGGCAAATTTGGCAGCGCGAGTACAAATTCTTGAATTCGGTCTTTGATATCTTTTTCTTGGGGTTCAAGTGAACTAATTTTTTCCTTAACTAATTTGCCTTCTTCCTTTAACGTGGCAATTTCTGAGGATTTAGGGTCTGAACCAGCTTTAATTTTCTGTGGGATCAAAGCAGCAATCTCGTTTCCACGTGCTTGAAGCTGATTTCGGGTTGCTTCGATGGAGCGCTGCTCTTTATCTAATTCTAGTATTGGTTGAATATCAAACTTACCGCCGCGCGTGTTCAAACGCTGCTGTACGAATTCTGGATTTTCCCGTATTTGCTTAATATCTAGCATTCATTTTCTCTAGCTCTAACTATATAAATAACTAATATCGTATTGCCAACAAACCAGCATATATTAATTTTGATTTAATATAACGTAAATAGAGTATAATATACAGCTACTATAACTGGCATTGATTTTGATTGGTGCCTTACTTAGTAATTCGATTAAGTAACCAGATTGACCCAATCAGCCCAGCAAAATGTGCGGAAACGGTATTAGTGTTAGCTTGCACGACAAAAATATCTAGTGGTTGTATGACTCGACTAGGGTCAAGCTGTGTGTAGACACCACCGGTAAATTGCGGTAATGTCAGAGCCTTGGTTAGTAATATACCCACAATTGCCTGGGCGCCGACAAGAGTTAGTAAAATTCCCACCAAGTGTACAATTAAACCTAAACGCACAACTTGAACTGTTTCTAATTTACGAGGACGGTTGTTTACGTTTGTAGAGTCAAGTTGTCTACCAATCTGAATGTATCGAAAGGCAATAAAAAGACCTACACCTAAAGCAACAAGTCCACTAATCGCAAAAAAGACACCTAGTCCTGCTCCAGCGTTAGGAGCTGCATTTCCTGTTCTTGGACTGATGCTGGCAAACAGTAAAATCCCACCAGAAATCACACCTAGAACTAACTGGGCCCAAAAGGTAATCCAACCCGTGAGACGAAAAAGTTTTGCAATTGCTCGCAGTTGAGAATCGGATTTTTCTGTCATAGCTGAAACGAGCGCTACCTGGAGGAGCGCGGTTACTAAGTCTACTATCACATATCACATTATAAAAATTCTTTCTAGATGGCTTAAATACAATGTTTCAATATTATACAGTCATAAAAATGTGTAGAATTGTATAAATCTTTTGTACCAAGACTACTAACTAGTGATTTTTTAACACTTTTGCCGCGCGGTAATCACTGTTATAAAAAGTGTTTGTTAAGTTTTACGAAAAATATAGCATTTTACCTTTAAAATATCTTGAGTGGCATTTTATGCTTAAGCAGTCCTAATCGACCTAGCATCACTTAACACAAAGGCAGCAGCTGCTGTTACTCGGATCGCTCCTCACCACACTAGATGCTTTTGTTGAATAAAGGCTTTGTTTTACAGAGCCTAAAGGACTGTATCTCCCATCCCATGAATAGTCAGCATGGGAGTTGTTTGTAACGAAAGCTTAGTGGCATTTTACCCTAAGTAACGTTATATACTTACATAATCAGGGGGTAGCACTATATACTGACTAAGAAATCGTATGCTTAACCCTCAGGCATTTATATAGCCATTCACCAACCATGAAACTCGAGGATATATATCAGTTTTTTGAGAATCCTCCGCCAACTTACTTGTGCCAAGAACTCGCGGTCTGCTACATTTTGTCAGTTTTGCTTAACGAGGGAGAATCTTACGGTACTGAGTTAATCCAAAAACTAGAAAACGAACACCCGACTTATCGCCTTTCGGATACTGTACTTTATAGTGCAATCAAATTCTTGGAAGACGAAAAGGCTGTGACTGGTTACTGGAAAAAGCTCGAAGGGCGGGGTCGTCCTAGGCGGATGTACCAAATTTCTCCGGAATGGCAGGAACACGCGCGAAAGTTAGCTAAGTTATGGCAGGAGTATATCAAGCAGAGGACTTAATGACGAATAATTGATAATGAATAAATCGTCTCTAATCTAAACTTGACTGCTTGTTATGGATAGTGCAATTCTGCCATCGACGTTGATGCTAACGATACTTTTACTAGTTGGGCAATTCTTTTTCATCCGTGCCTCGACTAAAGACCGTACCGAAACAGCACAACTTATTTCAAAGCAACAAGAAGCAACACTTTTGCCGCAGTTGAAGGAGTATTTCCGAGCGCGGTCTTACCGAGTGGCAGCGGTAGACCCAGGCCAAAACCAAGTCACTTTTGAAGGTTTTGTCCGACCTAGCCTGTTTTTAGCAGTGTTTTTAACGCTTCTATCTACTGTTGGACTATTATGCCTTGCCTTGGTTTTGTCGCAGCTTTTTCCGAACCTCGGTACTCTAAGCTTGGGGTTGCTGATTCTGTCGCCTTTAAGTGGATTATTTTATTGGAGAAAAGCTGGAAGACTTGAGAAAGTTTCATTGAAGGTTGAACAAACCTCTAACAATGAAACTTTCCCAAGCCGAATAACTGTAGTTGCCCATCGTGATGAACTGATCGAATTACGGCAAGCACTACAGTTAGAAGATATTTAAATGAATATTGCGTTTTGTACTGGGTAGGCACTGAGCAATCACACGGTCGCGCCTATGAGAATTCTGGAGCTTATTTTTAGTAGTTTTACTCCTCACACAAATAATTAATCTGTTCTAGAAGACAAGCTATCTTGCCTCTAGAACAGGTGCCTGGTGGATTAACATGGCTGGCAAAGAGCCACATAATTAAGAAAAAATTAATTTTTAAATCCTTGTCGCCTTTTTGCCAGTTAATTATTGTCAATGACCAAATATTATCAACAGTCCTTGACATTAAGTATGCTGTTTCATCTACCTGCGATGGCTAGTACCTCCTGCCCTGAAGAAGGCTCCAATGTTCTTAGGCTAGGAAATAGAAAATGATTCTCTTCAACGTACTGAGCACCGAATAAACCCTTCTCAGCCCAAAAGTATCGGTCTGTCGTATGTTCGTTACGCTTTACGAGTAACAAAGCAGGTGGCAGGATACCTTCAGTTTGAATAAACCTTCTGGCTGCCGTTACAGGTTTTTCCTCACCGCTGTCGATGCTATATTGAGGCACGTGCTCAAGAATTCGCCGTCCTTCCTGGCGCCTACGGCTCTTCCGCTTGCGTCTCCTTGCCAAGCTAAATTCCTCCTCTTTTAAGCAAAAAGATTGTAGTTATAGCTACAAAATCCGTCGTAATTATAAAAGTTCTAGTTTAAAAAATCAACTGTTTTTAAATAAATGATACAACTATCTGGAACATACCACTAAATTTTTTTGCTGGTGTCGTTACTTGAATAATACCTTTGAAGGTAGATAAATAAAGAGTGGCTATAAGTGTAACATCGAATTCGATGAAACGCTCGCTTCAAGAAGAAGTCAGTTAACATCATGTCAATCAAGAGCGTAAGCAGCGTTACTAACGTTAATATTGTTAAGTACCTTTCTCGCTTGTCGCCAATCACCAAGCCTCTTGTTCCATATGTTGATGTCTGCCAGTTCGGAGTTTATTGCTCTAGTCAGAGAGCAAATGGCGCTGTTAGCCCAAGGGCTGGGAGCTTCTTTAAGTGTTCTATATCTTACCCAAGAACTAGCCGAAGCCCAGGTTAAAGAGGCAAAATTAGTTCCTGTCGTGATTTACCCAGAAACAGCTGCACTCAAACAAGCAGATACGAGTCAAGAAAGTTTAAAGAATATTAGTTCTTTAGTACTAAGAAATAATGTAACTACAATTTTCTTACCGACGACAGATAACAAATTGTCAGCAAGGTCATATTTATCTGCAACTAGCAATGATGAAAATTCGACTGACTCAAGTGGTTTCAATCAAGAATTTGTTTTGAGTGATAATCAGTTGGTTTTGCCGTTGATTCACGAAAATATGATGTTAGGGCTATTGGTGACAACACGCTCTGCTGGGCTAATGTGGAATGAACAAGAAAGAAGCGAAATTAAGCGAGTTGTACAAACCTTAGCAATTGCTTGTATTTTAGACCAAAAACGAGCGTGGTTGCATTCTCAGTTACATTCGTCTCAAATGATTCAAGAAAAGCAGCAAGACTTGCTTGACAGCTTACTACATCAATTTCGCAACCCGCTTACTGCATTACGAACTTTTGGTAAATTATTAATGAAGCGATTGCAACCTGGAGATAAAAACCGCGAGGTTGCTACATCGATTGTACGTGAAAGCGAGCGTTTACAAGAATTGCTTCAGAAATTTGATGAGGTGATTGATTTAAGAGCTGAAGAATTTGCGCCATTGCTTTCATCAAACAAGCAAGCATTAGCTGAGGCGCCGACTTCAAAATCGGTAAAAAGGGCGTTGTTGCTACCTGGTTCAGATGAAGTTGAAACTGACTGCAATGTTACAGATATACTGTTACCGCTATTGGATTCTGCAAACGCAATTGCGAGTGAGCGAGGTTTGCAACTAATTAGTGATATACCAAGTCAATTGCCTAGTATGCGAGCTAACAGTAAAGCATTGCGCGAAGTTTTAAGCAATATTATCGATAATGCGTTGAAATATACTCCTTACGGGGGAAAAGTTTTGGTGTCCGTGGGAAAGCGAAAAGCGAATATGCAAGGAATTGCAATTAGTGACACTGGCCCTGGTATTCCACAACAAGATTTAAACCATATTGGTGAACGTCATTACCGAGGTGTACAAGCACAAACAGATATTCCCGGTACTGGATTAGGTATTGCAATTGCTGAACAGTTAATAGAGCAAATGCAGGGTGAAATTGAAGTTTTCAGCCCTGCTATTGATTCAGTGATTAAGTCGGAACATATGCCCGGAACGACTTTTATTGTGTGGTTGCCAGTTGCTTCATAGTACTTATATACTATTTATCTTAGAGAAATCTGCAAGTTTTGACCGATAGTCATTTGTAAATCGGTGTCAGGGTCGATGACAATCAAGTCAACGCTCTTTCTACCGAAGAAGGCGCCAATTAAATATTGTGTGGTTGCCAGTTGCTTTGTAGGGTGGGCATTGCCCACCGTACTTGTATACTATTTATCTTAGAGAAATCTGCAAGTTTTGACCGATAGTCATTTGTAAATCGGTGTCAGGGTCGATGACAATCAAGTCAACGCTCTTTCTACCGAAGAAGGCGCCAATTAAACCACCAATCGCCGCACCGCCGAGAACTTCTTCTGTTGCAATCGCGCGGTCACCTGTTACGGCAGAGACTGCAGCAGCGGCGCCAGCACCTAATGCTGCATTTTTAAGTGCGGAACCAACACGGCTACCCTTTTCGATTCTTTGGGTTTTAGTGATTATTTCAGATTGGGCACTAAGTTTGTATTCAGTACCATTAGTTGTTACTAACTTGTCTGCTATAAATTGCGAACCTTTTTGACCTTTAACAGGTTTAAGTTGACCAATAACTTGGCTGCCTGCGGGAATAACTACTGCACCTCTATCGGTGACTACGTTTTGAGCAACAGTTAGAGTTAGAGGTGCGGTTTCGTCAGGAGTTACAAGGATTTTCTCTGCCTTATCGTATTTAACTGGAATTGCAGTACCTTGTGGAATTACAACAGCTACTGGAGGTTGTTCACCACTGTTGTTATTGAGCGCTACTATATATGGTGAGTTGATTGCAGCAACTTGATTGGTACTAACTAATGCTTGATAAATAAATGCTGCAACTTGCGCGCGGGTTGCTACTTGTTCAGGATTAAGGAATTTAAGATTAGGATAATTAACTACAATTCGATTTTCTGTTGCCGCTGCAATTGGTGAGCGAGCATATGAAGCGATATTTGTAGAATCGTTAAAGGCTTGTAGTATACTTTCTACATTACCTTGAGGACTAAATTCCAGACCGTTAGCTAATGAAACTAATACTTGTTGGCGAGGAATTTGCTCTTCTGGAGCAAAACGGCTGTTAGGATACCCTGACAAAAAGCCTGTGGTGTAAGCTTGTTGAATTGCATTTAAAGCCCAGTAATCGCTGCGTACATCTGAAAATCTGATACCCTGACGTACTGCATTTTTCTGGAAAGCTTTGTTAAGCATCGCTGCGAACTGAGCGCGCGTTACAGGAGCTTGTGGACGGAATGAACCATCGGGGAATCCTGCGATAACACCACGTTGTGCTAGTTGTTGAATAAATTGCGATGCCCAATAATCAGACTGCACATCAGTAAATGTAGTTGCTGTTTGAGCATATGATGGTGTCGGCGCGACCATTGGCGCGATTGTACCTGCGGTGATACCGATAGCCATGAATGCAGCCAAACCAGATGAAAAACGATTTCTGTGTGCCATTTTTTTATTTCTCCCCAACACTTTTTGCTTTTTACTTGTTAATTATTTGGACGTTTGTTTGATTTTTAAAGTTCCAATTTTGACTAGAGATTCAGTATTAATAATGATGAATTTAGTCAAATAATCAATACCAAATCCGTTTATTAAAGGCATGAAAACTGACCATTTTAATAAGCTGATGCAAATTGCATTTCACTTTAAAAAATGGGTCATAATTAAAAACGATTTGGTAATTACTATTAATTTGAGTCTTTTTCTATAAACTAGTTGTCAAAATCTAATATCAATAAAACCGTTAGTTTGAACTAGCTATAGCGATTCAGATAAAAAGTAGAATTCTTTTGCCTGATGTTTTGAATGACGCAGTATAAAAAAAATAGTTGCATTGTAGCGATAAAAATTTTTGAGCTTGTGTCAATAATTAAGCGGTTGCCTCTGCTGAGTACAACCGCTATAAATGTAGGATGTTAAAAGTCACATGTACTGTGTTATCTGTTATTTGGGGATACAGTCAACGGAGAAGTAAGTCTTAAAGTCAAGTCTCTCTCTGGGTCTATCGATATTAATTCTGCGCTGTTACGGCGTAGTAAGATGCTTGCTAAGGCGCCTGCACCACCACCAGCTAATACCTCACCAACTCCGACTTTCTTATCACCTGTAATCAATCCAATCAGAGTGCCGGCGCCTGCACCATATGCTGCGTCTGTGAGAATCTGACCTGTACTGGAACCTTTTGAGATTTTCTCTGTACGAGTAACGATGTTGGATACTGCGTCTATATTTTGCCTGCGACCAGAAGGATACTCTATTTCACGCGCGACGAATTGGGCGCCTTTTTGGGAGTAACTATTAGCTGGTTGGATTTTACCTCTGATTTTACTGTCACGAGGAATTAATACATTTCCTCGGCTATCAGTAATATTACTAGGTACTATAAGCGTGACATCAACAGTTTCGTCTTTAGAAACAAGGATTTTATCTTTTTCATACGTAGTTGGAATTCTTGCTCCGGAACTAATTGTTATATCACTATAATAGTTACTACCATTTCTTGGTTGTCCAATTCTGTACTGAGCATTAGCGGGTGACATTATAAATATTGGAGCAACAGTACTTGTAGTAATTGCCATTGCCATCATGGCAGCAGCACTGCTATTCCAGCGGCGAAGACTTTTCATTTCAAGTTTCCTCAAGTTCTTTAGTTAAAGTTATCGACGTGGAGTTACTGAGGAAAGTTTCTAGCGTGCTTACAACCTGTCTTGTGAGATATATCTAAAGAATGTATCTACTGATTAGCTTGACTCGTAACTATCAATTGAATCACATCTAAAGTAATTGTATTATAAAGCCAACTAATCAAGACGTAGGTATCTTATAATTGTTCCAATACTTCAAACTAAGGCTTTTTTACGATGGCGTTTTAAATACTATCTTTGGTATTACTGAATTAAATAACTGTACCAAGCTGTTTCACCTTCACTATTCTTCTGCTGTTGGAGCAGGCGCCATGTTTTTCCTTCTTTCTGTAGCTGCATATAAACCTCAAAAGGTTTTTTGGGTTGAGTCAGTTGACGCTTGCTTAGTTTCAAAGATAAATCGTAAGTTCCTTTAACTTCATAAGCAGGTAAGGTGTTAACTGTCTGAGATTTTAGCTGTTTAATTGCTAGATGCTTGATATCAAATCCTTTCACGTTCAAATCTAACTGCTTACTAAGCTGTTGTTGAGTTTGCTCAAGTTGAATCGCAATCGCTTTCTTTACCAACCCGTTTGTCGGTGTGAGTGGGTTATTGTTACATCCGCTTAGTAACACTACCATCACAGCTATTACAATTAACCGAACCATTACCATTACTCCGTTTTCAGTATCTCTAATTTTATATTAAAGGACACAAACATTCGTAGGCGCCTGAAATTTTAGGCGCCTAGTCGTAGGACAAACTTTACAAATCATTTAATACGAGCGCGGCAGGGCTTGAACCTGCGACAGACGGATTAGAAATCCGTTACTCTATCCAGCTGAGTTACGCGCCCAGCTTACAACACCAATATGTTACATAAATTTCGTAAAAAAAGCAATACTTCCTTACGAATTTTAGCCAAAACTAAAATCTCAGGTGTAAACTACATTATTACTCATACAACCACAGCATAGCATCAATGAGGCGCCGCAGTAGATATATTAGAATGTCAAGTTGAATAAAAGTAAAATTATGCGGTCCTTGTATCGAGTATATTGGTATACAGGATACAAAGTAAACGCAATTGGCGCCCACTTGCCACTATGCTGTTTATTTTCAAAAACTAACAATGCCCCTGTCAGGAGTAGTGAAGCGTTTGTCATGTTCATTTTAAAGCGGCAGGATGTTGAAATATCAACCATTCAGCACCCGAAGCGGGACCAACAGGTGCCCATCCTTTATTATCAGGGGCAAACTTTTCGGTTGATTAGTGTATTTAGAGCAAATCAAGAAGAAGAAGCCAAAGCATTGTGGCGCGAGCTTACAGATAATAGGGGTAAAGCTTGTGTACTTCTTGAAGAAACCGACCGTTACAGCGTTTGGGGAAAAGTTCGCCTAGACCAATTAAGCACAGAGACTGAAGATTCAACAAAAACAGGAACTTTGCTCGTAGCTAGTATTTTGTTACTCCAGTCTGTATATATTGACATTAAAGAACTTCTTGGTATTCGACAAGCCGTACTGTTTGAAAAAGATATGGCATCCGTGTGTAGACAAAAGCAATATCCCCAGGTATCTTCACCTGAATCTTTAAAATACTTACTAAGCGTCGATCCTGTAAGCGCCGCTCAACTACCAACCTGGCAGGAAAATCACATAGTTACCTTTTTACAAGAACTGTATCGGTTAGGTAAAGTTTACTTTGGAAACACTAACTTTGCTCATCCTATTGTTGATAAGTTACAAGACATGTCAGAAAATGACCGTTCGTTTTTCATAAACTGGCTTTCGCAATCGCCCGTCAATAAAACTTGGCAGTAGTATTTAGTAGTTTTACTTAGGCTGAAGTCTGATAAAAGCGAGTATATTGTAGCTCTTAGCCCTGTTTTACTTTAAGACTTGCTTTCTCAACAGGAAGTCAAAAGACTACAATTTATTTAGAGCATTTATACTATATGAGTAACACTTACAAAAATTCGTATCGTTCGACGCTGTTTTCAACCCAGAATATCGTATTAGCTAGTTTAGGTTGGGGTGTGTTAACGCTTTTGTACTTTCTGTTATTTAGTACTGAAGTTCCAGATACAGACGGGAGTATGAAGCGCACGGATTGGTACATAATAGGTACAAATATTTTTGAAGCAGTGGCTTATCTTGGTGCAGGTGTTCTATGCTTAAGAAATTGGCGCAGCCAGCAGATAGTTAGCAACCGGAATGTTTGGCTATTGATGGGCATAGGTATGCTTTCTTACTTTTTAGGAGGAGTATTCTTTGGCTACACAGAAATCGTCTTAAAGCAAGAACCATTCCCTTCAATTGGCGATATATTCTTTGTGATTACCTATTTAGTCGTGGGTTGCGCGATGGTTTTAGCAGTAGCTTCTAGACGAATCAAACTTGAGCCAATGCAGTGGACTATTATAGCGGCGATTGCTATATGTGGTAGTGCGCTTGCTTGGTTAATATCAAATCAGGCGCCGGGTGCAGAAAAAGAAAAAGTTGAGCAGTGGGCAATCCAAATTGCACCGCTATTAAACTGGTTTTATGTAATCTGTGACGTGCTGCTATTAATCATTGCGACTACTTTACTGCTAGCATTTTGGGGTGGACGTGTTTCTTTATCTTGGCGAATGATTGCGGCCGCAGCATTTTCGCTTTATATCGCAGATATGTGGCAAAAATACGCTACCACGTGGATTGATAATTATCAAAGTGGAGGGATACTAGAAGTGTTTTATGTGTGGAGTGGAGTGTTGTTTGGTATGGGTGCTGTCCTAGAATATGACGCATCTCTCAATCGTTCACGTCGCGAACGTTCAAAAAAACGAACTTAAACAAAGGTATCTACCGTGAGAAAACTAACAGAGTCAGACAAACAAGAGATACTTAAGTGCTATCGCGAAAGTGCTGAAACAACTTCAACCTTAGCGGAGAAGTACGACGTAAGCAACTCAACAATTAGTCGTTTGCTAAAAAGTACTTTGCCTGAAGATGAGTATGAATATCTTGTTTCGCTTAAGCGAGCCGCGCGCACACCAGAAGGAAGAGCTACGGTAAGTTACGACAACATTCCAGCGTTTAATCCTCAGTCGGTTATCTCTGAACCAGTAGAAGTTGAAGAACCATCGGTTCGGAGTAAGACTAAGCTTGTACCTCCAGAGCCACAAGAATCTCAACCAGTGGTGGAGATGCCTGTACTAGCAGAGGATAAAAACGAAGTTGGAGTTCGGCGAGTGCGTAAAAAACGCTCTTCGGCAGAAGAAGAGGCGCCTTTAGCTGTTCGACCTGCTCCAAAACAGTTAGAACTACTGGAAACAAAATCATCAACTGCTCCTTCTTATACAAATTCAGAATTTCAGGAGGATATTCAAGAGGATATACGTAGTGATACAACAGCGATGCAGTTAGAAGCAACGCAAAACACATTTGCTGAAATGTTTGGCGAGGAGTTGCTTGATGATCAAGGGGACGATTTAGATGATTTAGACGACCTTGATGATGAAGACGATGAAGACGATGAAGAGTGGGAGGCGCCAAGACCGTTGGTAACTCGTCGTGGTGATAGCTTAGTTCGAGTTTTGCCACTCAGTGCAGCTAGTTTACCTAGAACTTGTTATCTCGTCATCGACCGTGCAGCGGAACTAATTACTCGTCCATTGCGCGACTTCGGTGACTTAGGGCAAATACCCAACCCAGAAACCCAACAGCGTACCCTACCTATATTTGATAATCACAGAGTTGCCAAACGGTTTTCGACCAAACGCGACCGCGTGATTAAAGTTCCCGACAGCCGAATGTTACATAAAGCCCGCTATCAATTGCAAGCTAAAGGCATAACCCGCTTGTTAATCGACGGTCAGGTTTATTCATTATCTCCCGTGTAGTTATAAATCATTAGTCAGTACTCAAGAACGCGAGATGGACTATGAAAAATGAACTACATTACTAACGTTCGCTACCTTGAGGGCACCATTAAACTGTGCCCTCATTGTTTGTCTAATTACTTATAATAAAGGCGCCAGTTATAGAAACTATAAATATATTTATGGATTACTGTGTAGTCATTGTCACAGCGAGTTCACATCAAGAAGCAGAAACTATAGCCAAAGCACTTGTAGAATCAAAACTTGCTGCTTGCGTCAACATATTCCCTATTCAATCAATTTATACATGGAAAGAGCAAGTTTACAACGAACCTGAATTTCAGTTGTTTATCAAAACCGACAGGCGCCTATTTGAAACACTAGAAACCAAAATTCGTGAATTACACTCCTACGAAGTGCCCGAAATTATCGCCCTTCCCATTCTCACAGGTTCACAGCCTTATTTAAACTGGATTTCCGAAAATACCAAAGTTAATTAACTTGTAGCTTTCTAGTGGTTTATGTCATTAATTTTGGCTGGTTGGAGCAATAAACCACTCTCGACACAAAGGGAGAGTCATGGTGGTGCGTGACGCTAATAGTCTAATAGTCTTGAGTGGAGTTTTTTCGTAGCGTCACACACCCTACCATACCGTAACGACAGGCGCCAACCAGCCAAAACTTATGACATGAAGCACTAGTAGTCTGTGTCATTAATTTTGGGGTGTTGGAGGAATGAACCACAAAGACACAAAGGACACAAAGAAAGAATTTTTAAGAAGTGAACATCCCAAAACTTATGACATAGACCACTAGTTATAAAGATTTTCCTAGAGGATATATTTCTATGTGACTTATCCTAAGCGGAATTTTGGCGCCCACAAGAGACAAACCTTATTTATAATCTAATGCTTTTATAAATCGATTTACTAAATCAATAATGTCATCTTTACGCGCGATTTGTTCTAGCCAATCATTGGGTATATTATCAAAACCATAAAAAATACCTGCCAACTCACCTGTAACAGCTGCAGTAGTATCAGTATCAAATCCTAAATTAACAGCTTTAAGTACAGCTTCAGCATAAGAAGAACTATTTAAAAGGCACCATAGTGATGCTTCGAGCGTATCAACTACATACCCATCCGAACTAATTTGCTCTACTGGTAGTTTATTAATGGCGCCATTAAAGACTCGCTGAAAATGCTGCATCTCCATATTATATTCAGCAGTGCTATAAATATCCTGAACTTTGGACAAACCTTCTTGGTAAGCTGCATTTTTGTCGGCGCCTGCAAGTAAAGCAACTGCAATACTAATATATATCCCGCACGCCATTTGTGACCTTGGATGAGCATGGGTAATACATGATACTTGATGTACTCGTTTGATTAATTCAGAAAATTCTAATTCCTTATGTAAATAAGCTATTGGTAAAATTCGCATGAGCGAACCATTACCATTACTGTTCTCAGTTTTACCTCCTGCGTCTACGGGTGAGGCGCCTTGCTTCCAATTTACAATTGCCATAAACGTAGTATTTCCAACGTCAAACACCTCCCCTCTAGCAGTCCAATAACTTTCGTGGTACCAATGCCAAAACGACTTGGCTATAGCATGAAGTGAAAACCCATTACATAAACTTTCTGCCAAGCAAAAAGTCAGTGAACTATCATCCGACCAAGTACCAGGTGGTTGATCCCATGTCCCATAACCCTGCATTGATGTTACTGGCAATGCGGTTCTTTCGACGCGACTTGTAAATTCGACAGGTACTCCTAGGGCATCACCGACACACACACCCATTAAACCAGATAAAACTTTATTTGTTTCTAGCATTTTCGCCCCACAACTACTGCGTATTATTTCTAACTTAATTTGTTCCCGAAAGTGTGACAGATATAAAAGTGTCATCTAAAACATTTAATTATCCTGTGTTTTCGTTAAAAGACTGTAATAGTAATGTTTTTGTCATTTAATTTGCTGAAAAAACTGTTTATAAATAACAACTTCTACTTTAAAAAGGCTAAAAAACAACTGGAACCTTTTAGTATTTTTTTCGACCTTGAATATAAAGCGATACTTACAAATTAGGTTAAAAATATGAAAGGTGTGATGAAGTCTTTTGTGACAATTTCTGCATTGTCCGCTTTAGCAATTGCTCCCATGTTTATGTCTGCTGGTTCTGCGAATGCGGCGCCTAAAAAAGGTACTGACGCAGCCTATATCGGTGTTGGTGTTGCTGCTGGTGTCACCAACGGTGGTCAAAATGGAGATGCAGCAACTTTTGGTGGTAATATCACCGGTCGTGTTCCCTTGGGGAATTTACCAGTATCCGCGCGTGGTACTATTAACTTCAGCGACCAAACAAGCGCAATTATCCCTCACTTAACTGTGGATGTACCTATCGCAAAAGGTACTAACGTCTATGTTGGTGGTGGTTATAGTTTTGTTGAAAAAGACGGCAAACCAACTCCTAGTGGCAACAAAGATGGTGTTGCTGTTGTAGCTGGTGTTGAATCAGAAGTAGCAAAGAATTTTATGATCTATAGCAATGCGACTGTTGGTGTTAACGCTTATCAGAATAGCCCCGCTTCCGCTGTTAGTATCAACGGAGGTTTGGGCTACCGCTTTAGATAAAAATTTGCTCTTCTCCAATAACTAATAGTTAATAGCTCATCCAAAGTTTACTGTTTGCTGCCCTGCCTATTAACTATCACTAATAATTCATTAACTATTTCCAAACAACTAATAAGTATTATTGCCGGGTTTGTCTTAGTGTTACATCACTAGCAAAGTCGGCATTTTGACGTGGTAGAATATAAATAATTCAACTTAATCCCGACCGGATTACCGTCCAAGAAAGCCGAATGGGTGCTAAATTTTACCGTCTTTCGGCGTGTAGTGATGACTGAATAAGAACACTTTAATTTACAGAAATGGTACAATCTGCTCCTCCTCCCGCCGTTGAAACTCGCAAACCTTCTAAAGTCGAAGGACTCAAAGAGCGTAGTAACTTTTTACGTGAACCAGTCGCTACTGAGTTACTTCAAGATACAAATCACTTCAGTGAAGATGCTGTACAAATTTTGAAATTTCATGGTTCGTACCAGCAAGATAATCGTGATAACCGTGCCAAAGGTCAAGATAAAGATTATCAAATGATGCTGCGGACACGTAACCCTGGTGGTTTTGTACCACCCCAGTTGTACTTGACTTTAGATAAACTAGCTGACGAATACGGTAATCATACAATACGTGCTACGACTCGCCAAGGGTTTCAACTGCATGGGATTTTAAAGAAAAATTTAAAGCCGTCAATTGCTGCTATAGTTCAAAGCATGGGTTCAACCCTAGGCGCCTGTGGAGACGTGAACCGCAATGTGATGGCGCCACCTGCTCCTTTTAAAAATAGACCTGAATATCAGTACGCTTGGGAATATGCCGAAAATATAGCCCAACTACTAACACCACAAACAGGAGCTTATTATGAAATTTGGTTAGATGGTGAAAAAGCTATCAGTGCTGAAGAAAACCCAGAAGTCGTAGCAGCACGTCAAAAAAATGGTACGGGTACTGTTGTTCATGACAACCCAGAACCTATCTATGGTACGTACTATATGCCACGTAAGTTTAAAGTGAGCGTGACAGTACCAGGAGATAATTCAATTGATTTATATAGTCAAGATTTGACTTTGGTTGTGATAACCAATAAAAAAGGAGAGCTTAAAGGGTTTGATGTATTTGCTGGTGGGGGTTTAGGACGAACTCACAACAAAGAAGAAACCTTCGCGCGTATCGCAGACCCTATTTGTTACGTCAATAAAGAAGACGTTTACGACTTGGTAAAAGCAATTGTTGCCACACAGCGCGATTATGGTGATAGAACCGACAGGCGCCATGCTCGATTAAAGTATTTAATAAATGATTGGGGCGTTGACAAGTTCCGCGCGAAAGTCGAAGAATACTTCGGTAAAGCCGTCGAACCTTTTAAAAAACTAATCAAATTTAGATATCATGACTTTCTCGGCTGGCACGAGCAAGGGGATGGTAATTTATTCTTAGGTATTTCCATCGACAATGGGCGCGTTAAAGACGAAGGTGACTTCAAGCTCAAAACAGCATTGCGGGAAATTGTTGAGAAATACAACTTACCAATACACCTAACACCACATCAGAATGCGTTGTTATGTAACATTACACCAGAAAACAAAAAAGACATCGAAGCAATTCTTAATGGTTATGGTGTAGTTACTGACCCTATGAAAATTGACTCGCTAGAAAGATTCTCTATGGCATGTCCTGCTTTGCCCACATGTGGTTTAGCAGTAACTGAGTCTGAACGCGCGATACCTTCATTTTTACAACGGATACGAGCATTACTTGATAAAGTCGGGTTGCCGGATGAGCATTTTGTTACTAGAATGACTGGGTGTCCGAACGGATGCGCGCGTCCTTATATGGCAGAATTAGGATTTGTCGGAAGTGCGCCTTTATCATATCAAGTTTGGCTTGGTGGATGTCGAAATCAAACTCGACTAGCACAACCGTACACCGAAAAAATGCACGTTGATGACCTAGAGACTTTCCTCGAACCAATTTTTGTATTCTTCAAAAAGTCGCGCAAGAAGAGTGAAACCTTTGGAGATTTTTGTGCGCGCGTTGGTTTTGATGCTATTCGTTCTTTCAGTGAGAGCTATCAACCTGGAGTTGAAGAAGTTAGCGTAAAAACCAAATCTAAAAAGAAAAAGTAATCCTGCTGGCAACGGATGTAACGGATGGGTAATTTTAAAAAGCAAAAATTTGTTCGTTACGAACAACTCATCCGTTACATCCGTTATATCCGTTGCAAATCAGTATTTTGAAATTCTTTAATACTACTAGGCGGTTTAGGGTTAGGCGCCGTTTGTTGTAGTATGAGTCCTAACCAAGTAACATCATGCCATTCACCACATTTATATCCAGCATTTTTATAAGTACCAACGTGCTGAAAACCTAATGATTCATGCAGGCACATACTTGGTATATTAGGTTGTGTTACACCTGCGTATGCGTTGTAATAGCCTTGAAGTTTTAAGACTTCAAATAAAGTAGTATATAAACTTTTTCCAATTCCCATACGTCGCGCGCGTTCATGTATATAAACACTCACATTTACTGACCATTGATAAGCTACACGTTCATGGTGAGGCGCCGCATAAGCATAACCTAAAACTTCATTATTAGAACAATACACCAACCAAGGATATTGAAGAAGAAGTTTGGTTATTCGCTGTTGCATCTGTTCAATAGTAGGTGCCTCTGTCTCAAATGTTATTGGTGATGATAGGCAAAACGGAGCGTATATTGCTTGAATTGAAGCAGCATCATCAGCAGTTGCAAGGCGAATCATAGAAAAATCAGAATACAAAAGGATTAATATAGTAATCCTAAATCATTTTGTTAAATCAGATTACGGACTTTTTTAATAAGTTGCAAATCTATGTATAGTATTTTTTTAATTTTGCCTTTTTTCTGGTTTGTTATTTAATAAAAAAAATATTATGATATAAAAATCATATTTTATCTAAATGATTAATTATTAACCATTAAATCTATATAATAGTCCTTAATATTCGTAAAAAATCATATTTATTTAACGAACCACAAAGTACACAAAGGGCACAAAGGAAAGAAATCAGAATATTGGTTATAATCAAAGCTAGCATTAGATAAAATAGTATTTCTTGATGCAATCATCTATATTTGTATTAGACAACAAACAAGGGAGTTATTGCTACTGTTAGCGCTAAAATGATTTTTCAAACATCTATCCTGCGACATATTTAGCATATTAAACTTACAAAGACAGTGGGGTAATTCATGAGTAACAACGATGATAGACCTAATAACGCTTTACAGCAAGGATTAAAAACGCAGGTTGCAGCCACAGTTGGCGCCGTAGCTCTTGCATCACCAGTTAGAGCTACTCAAGACAAACAGAGCGTGAAAGTAGAAGTCGGAGAAATCACTGTTGACCTTAATATTAATGGTGAAAAGTATACACTCGCGATAGAGCCTCGCGTGACTTTACTTGATGCCTTACGTGAACGGTTACAGCTAACAGGTAGTAAAAAAGGTTGCGACCACGGACAATGCGGCGCCTGCACTGTCATAATTGATGGGCAGCGCGTTTATTCGTGTTTATCGCTGGCTGTAATGCAGGAAGGTAAAGAAATTACAACAATTGAAGGTTTGACTCAAGGTGATGACCTTCACCCGATGCAGTTGGCATTTATTGAAAATGATGGTTTTCAATGTGGTTATTGCACTCCAGGTCAAATTTGTGCAGCGGCAGCATTAATTGATGAAGTTAAGCAAGGTTGTGCGAGTGTAGTTTCAGAAGATTTTCAAAATGTGTCGCAATTAGTAAATCTTTCAGAATTAGAAATTCGTGAACGAATGAGTGGTAATTTATGTCGCTGTAGTGCTTATAACGGTATTGTCGCGGCAATACAGCAAGTAGCAGGACAGGTGCCACCAGAACCAGCAGCGTTAGTAATGGTGCAAGGACAAGAAGGATTAGCATGAAGAATTTTAACTACACACGGGCAACTACAATAGAAGATACTGTTGGTACAACGCAAGCAATACTTATTGCTGGTGGCACAAATTTAGTTGACCGGATGAAGGTTTTTCTTGACCAACCGACGCAAGTTATTGATATTTCTCGTCTTGATTTAAAAAAGATTGAAAGCACTGAAAACGGGTTACGGTTAGGCGCCTTGGTTACTAATACCCAAGTAGCAGACTATCCACAAGTGCGACAAAACTATCCAATATTGTCACGGGCAATATTAGCAGGAGCATCGCAGCAAATTCGTAACGTTGCAACTGTTGGTGGAAATTTGATGCAGCGTACTCGTTGCCCTTATTATTATGACACTGCGTTTGGTTGTAATAAAAGACAGCCTGGAAGTGGATGTCCGGCAGCAACGGGAATAAATCGGATGCACGCAATTTTTGGAGCAAGCGATAAATGTGTAGCTGTAAATCCTTCGGATATGTGTGTCGCATTAGCAGCTTTGGATGCAGTTGTTGAAGTTGAAGGAACAGAAGGTCGGCGCCAAATTCCTTTTAGTGAGTTTCATCGTTTACCAGGTAATCGACCTGAACGTGATACTGTACTTGAGGAGGGGGAAATTATTACTGCTGTAATATTACCTGCAAATATAAATGCGAAATCGGGAGTGTATTTGAAATTGCGTGACCGCGCTTCTTATAGTTTCGCGCTTATTTCAGTAGCTGCCATTCTTGATATTGATAATAATAAGATTCGTAACGCTCGAATTGCATTAGGTGGTGTTGCACACAAACCTTGGCGTACACAAGAAGCAGAGCAGTTTTTGGTTGGTAAGGCTGTTGATGAAACGTTATTTCAACAAGCTGCCGACTTAGCACTTCGCAACGCTCAACCGTTAGAACATAACAAGTTCAAAGTGGAAATGAGCAAACGTGCTATTCGTCGCGCATTAATGGTATCAGCTAATGGAGGTGGGATAGCATGAGTCAAGTTATAGGGAAATCGGTTAGTCGTAAAGATGGTATAGCAAAAGTTACTGGCGCCGCAACTTATTCAGCAGAACATCAACTGCCTAATTTAGTTCATGGATATGTTGTTACATCAACTATTGCCAGTGGAGAAATTCAGCGTATTGATATTAGTGAGGCTACTAAGGCACCTGGAGTTATTGCGGTATTCACGCACTTAAATGCACCCAAAATATTTAAGCCTACAAATAACTTTGCCAAATCAAAGATTTATGAAGCACGTTTGCCTTTATCTGATAATCAAGTTCATTATGCAGGGCAAATTATTGGGCTTGTAATTGCTGATACTTTTGAGCGTGCGCGCGATGCAGCTTCGCGTGTACTGGTTGATTATAGTCCTCAACCACTTGTAATTGATGCTAGTATTGCAAACTTCAAAGAGGCGCCACCAAGTTTTGGCGAGGAAATGAAGTTTTCGACGGGTGATATTAGTAAGGGGATGGCAAACGCAACCGCAAAAGTTGTTGAAACTTATCAAACATCTACCGAGCTTCATGCTCCAATGGAACCTCATGCCATCATTGTAGATTGGCTTGAAGGCGATGGAGTTACTATATATGAGCATAGTCAATTCGTTTTAGGTTCACAACGTACCTACGCAGAATTACTAGGTGTACCAACAGAAAAAGTGCGAATAATTAGTCCGTATATAGGTGGTGGTTTTGGTTCTAAAGCCTTTCCTTGGTCGCACGCTATTCTTTGTGCAGCAGCAGCAAAAGAAATTAAACGACCGCTGAAAGTTGTTTTAAGTCGGCGCCAGATGACTGCTTTAGTTGGACATCGCTCCGAAACCGAGCAAATAATTCGTTTGGGTGCTACTACGGATGGTACGATTACTGCAATTGACCATGAAGTCAAATCAGTGACATCGCCTGTAGATGTATTTACAGAAGGTTGTACGAGTGTTACTCCTGCAATGTATAAAACTGACAACCTGCGCTTAATGCAGGAACTAGCGGTGATGAACGTTGGAGTACCAACTTTTATGCGGGGACCGGGTGAGAATCCGGGAATGTGGGCGTTAGAATCAGCGATGGATGAACTCGCATGGAATTTAAAAATTGACCCTGTAGAGTTGCGACTTAAAAATGAAACCAAAATTCATCAGCGTAAAAACCTTCCTTTCAGCGCCAAACATTTTGCGGACTGTTTGAAAGTTGGTTCTGAGAAGTTTGGTTGGAAAGAGCGAGCCACTTCCCCGCGTGCTTTGACTCGTGATGGAAAGTTAATTGGCTGGGGAATGGCGGCATCAACATTTCCAGGTTTACGTGGTGCAGCTTCAGTCAAAGTTCGCTTGTTGAAAGATGGTACAGCACAAGTTTTAACTGCTGGTAATGATATGGGAACAGGTGCTTATACAGTAGCAGCAATGGTTGCCGCCGAAACCCTACAAATACCAGTAGAAAAAATTCGTGTTGAACTTGGTGACTCACGACTTCCAGATGGAGGTATGGCAGGTGGTTCGATGATGAGCGCATCAATAGCGCCTGCTGTAATGGCAGCATGTCAAGAAGTTCTTAAACAAGCCGAAGTCAAAACAGCCCAAGAAGCATTTGCACTACTCGAAAAATCTGGTGGCGCCGCATTTGAAGCTACAGCATCATCTAAGCCAGGAGAAGAAAGTAAGAAATTTGCCTTTCAATCATGGGGCGCCCACTTTTGTGAAGTCGCGATTGATGAAAGTATTGGTAGGTTGCGTGTAGTTCGTTGGTTGTCAGTAATAGATATAGGACAAGTCATCAACGCCAAAACCGCAGCGAGTCAAGTACGCGGTGGTGTGATAATGGGTATTAGCCATGCGTTAATGGAAGAATGTCAGTTTGACCCAAATATAGGTTATCCCGTTGTATATGACTTAGCAACATATCACTATGCAGCACATGCGGATATTCCCCGTATAGATGTAATATTTGTTGGTGAACCTGATACTAACTTTAACCCTGCGGGAGTTAGAGGAGTAGGAGAAATTGGTATTACAGGAGTTTCTGCAGCAATAGCCAACGCTGTGTATCATGCCACAGGTAGGCGCCTGCGAAGTCTACCATTAACACCAGATAAATTACTCTTGTAGCATAGGCGTCCTCGCCTGTGCAAACCGTGTATTTTTACCACGCCCGTCACGTAGAGACGCGATTAATCGCGTCTCTACATACAGGAAGAACAATAAACCACAAAGGCACAAAGGACGCAAAGGAAGAGGTAAGAATAGAGAGCGCACCAACACTTCTGGCATAAACTACTTATTTGTAAGGTGGCTATGCCACCTTACTGAAACAACTAGCTATACCAATATCAAAACCTTGACCTGTTTGTGCAGAAACTTGAAAAACTTGATGAAAAGTAAGTAGTGTTGGAGCGGAGTGCGTAACCTAACATATTATAGTAGTAAATGCTTAAAGGTAGGATATTATGAGAAAGCTATCGATACCATATTTTTCAGACAGACAAATGGGTCAAGTAATAATAACCTTAAACATAGCCAATCAAATAGATCAAATATTAGCCGAGCGTGGTTTTATTTCCCCAGAAGAAGTCCGTTCTGTTACATTAACAAACGTTTTAGTGGATACAGGTGCAACATTATTATGTTTACCCTCATCTGTGATTACTCAATTAGGTTTAGTACAGCGAGGTGAAGCAAGCATTCAAACCACTGCTGGGCTACAACAAGGACGAATATTTCAAAATGCTGAATTATCCATTGAAGGGCGCCAAAGTACTTTTGACTGCTTAGAGCTAACAGAAGTACCATATGCTTTATTAGGTGTGTTACCAATGCAACGTTTAGGACTTGAGCCAGATTTAACAAACCATAAGTTGCGATTATTACCTATGAATTCTGAGCAAAGTTATCTTACAGTTTTATAAAAGTATCAGCGTTACATTTATCAAATTAAGTATGTGTGGCATAGCCACCTTACAATTACTGGCGTAACCAATCATACCAATCATCTAAACCTTGACCAGTTTGTGCTGAAACTTCAAAAACTTGAATTTGCGGATTTACTTGACGCGCGTATTCAATACATTTATGTACATCAAACTGTACATAGGGTAACAAATCAAGTTTAGTGATAATCATTACCTGACTTGCACGAAACATGTGAGGGTATTTGATAGGTTTATCTTCTCCTTCCGTTACAGAGAGAATTACAACTTTTGCATTCTCACCCAAATCAAATAATGCCGGACAAACAAGATTACCAACATTTTCAATCATCACAACCGAATTTAGGGGTGGGTTAAGCTGTTGTAAACCCTTATCAATCATTGTTGCATCTAAATGACAACCTGTCCCAGTATTAATTTGTACAACTTTGCAGCCAGTATCTTGGATTTTTTGAGCATCATTAATTGTTTCTTGGTCGCCTTCAATAACACTGATAGGTAATTTTTCCTTTAAATCTTTGATAGTGCGGGTAAGTAAAGTTGTTTTACCGGCGCCTGGTGAACTCATCAAATTTAAAGCTAAAATATTTCGTCCTTTAAACCAACCGCGATTTTGAGCCGCAAGTAAATTATTCTTTGCTAAAATTTCGGTTTCTACTGATATTGTTGTGCTGTGGACTTGAGCATGAATATGAGCAGGTTCATCATGATGGTGTGTATGAGTAACTACACTGCCATCTGGTAAGACATGTGTATGATGATGATAATCAGTCAGGAGTGAATTAATCATAGCAACATGACCCGTTTCTAAATTAGTAACCTTTACATCTCCATCATCCGAACATCCACAAGTTACACACATAATTCCTCTATATCAATTTCTTTTATTTTTAACTCTTCACCAGCAATTAAATCTAACTCAGTACAACCACACGTACATCGACCAAAAGGCTTTTCAAGTAAAATTTGTGTACCGCAGTTGCGACAACTTGCCAAACCAGGGATTTCTCTAATTTGCAACATGGCGCCTTCTAAAACAGTTCCCTGCGAGCAAATATCAAAACAAAATTTAATTGCATCAGGTAAAATAGCCGATAGCTTACCAACTTCTAATAAAACACGCTGTACCTTCTTACCTTCAGCATATTCAGAAACAATCGCTACAATATTTTGAGTAATACTCAACTCATGCATATCAACCGTAGGTTGGGTGGAACGAAGAGGAACCCAACAGTTATATTATTACGCAATATTATTGCTAATAGCTTGTAGAATTATTTTGAAAATTCGCAAGCATCTGTCTGGTGATGTGCAGTACACATAATTTTTTTACCACAGAGACTCGACGGGCACAGAGAGAAGAGAAGAGATTTAAAATTTGTACCAACTTCCCACAACTAATGATATGTAATACTAGAAATATCTTATGAATGGTGCCAAATTGCTACAGGTCAATGTAACAGTCAAGAGTACACATGTTTTGAAGTCGGCGCCTACACTATAGAATATTTATTGTAGAATTAATAAAGTAGGGAAATTTTTAGGAAGTTCAAATTCATCATATCCATCAATATCTATGGGATAAGAGTTCCACTTATATATTTTTTCTAAACAATCTTCAAGTACAGCATCTTGATTATCACTATACATTTCTCCTATTTGTTGGGCAATTTCATAACTAATTACTTTCTCTTTATCATTCCAGCTAATTGGCCAGTCATCAAATCCATCTGCTTTTGCATTAAGATAAGCAGCATAGAGATTTGGCATTACTTCTTTATTATTTTCCAGTGAATCAAAAGTAATGTACCAGATATCAGCAGCATTAAAATCACGCTCATAAGGAAATTCTGAAACATCGCCTTCTAACCATAATACGCGAGAATAGTTATAATAATTTTGAGCTTCTTCATTCATGTCATCCTCATCACTTTCATCTTCATTCCAATGAACTTCACCTTCTGGTTTAACCCAAGTTGATGAGAATAAATAGCCTTGCTGTTGACATGGTCTAACAGATTCAAAACAAATTAATGCTCCCGTGTACCGTTGAAATAGTTTTTGAAATAAAAGAGAATCATTGTAATTTTCCGATTCTAAGCCAAAACAGCCATATCCATCTGAATTGAAAAAAATAGAAGTGCCTTTTATTTCTAGACTATGGACTGGCGTTGTATCTTCTTCATCTACTATTTGTAAAATTAACTCTTTGACTATTTCAGGTTCTGTTGTAACAACTTCAGCAGAGAATCCCAGCTTACACTCATATTTACTCCTGATTCTTTTCTGTGGTTTAACTTGACATTTCATTCATACTTCATTAATTTTGACTAGTCAAGTTTAATTAATTTAAGTATAATCACGTAGACATGAATAATCAAAATTGTTTTAATGATCAGATTCTAGAAAAAAGGGTTGATAAATTTTATGGATATGGTAATTATCAAGGAAATTATTGGTTTATTGGTATGGAAGAAGCGGGAGGAGACTTTCAAGATAGTTATAACCGAATCAATATATGGTCAAGTAGAGGAGAAAAGGAATTAGATGACCTTGTAGAATATCATATAGCGATAGGAGCAGGAAGGCTTTTTCAACCAGATGCTCCAATACAAGGAACTTGGAATAAGTTAGTTCGCATTGTACTTAGTGCCAAAGGTAAAGAAAATATTAATAGAGAAGATGTTCGTAAATATCAAATTAACGAATTAGGAAGAAAAAATCAAGAAACTTGTTTATTAGAGTTATTCTCTTTGCCGTCACCATCTACTAACCAATGGATATATAGCCAACATTCTCAACTCCCTTTTCTATCTAATAGAAAAAATTATGAAAATCATTGCCTTGAGCAGCGAATAAAGCATATTAGCTATAAGATCAGAGAGTATAAACCTTCTTCAGTTGTTTTTTACGGTGTATCATATCAATACTCTTGGAAAAAAATAGCAGAAGTTGATTTTTTAGAAACTTCAGAAGGTTTTTTAATTGGCACAAATAGTCAAACTGTTTTTGTGATAGCTAAACATCCTACGTCCAGAGGTGTAACCAATCAATGCTTTGATAATATTGGTAAATCAATTGCTGCTAAACTCTTGAAATTTGAACACAAATGAGCAGCCTTAGCGGCTTTTGACAGTGAAACGTAACAGTACTGCTGGACGATATACCTATCCGAGCGTGTTTTTGAGCTCAAGTATTGACAGTTGTTTATTGTTTACTGCTAAGATATCGCAGAACTCACCCAGAGCGCTTGTGCTGCCGTGCAATAGGTTTTACTTGAAATAGCTCTTCTAAGCGTTTCCATACATTCATGTCCCTATACCGGGAAATTCTTCAAGTACGTATTAGTCACGATAACTCATAACCGTTACCAGTTTTACGTAGAGCGGCGCCTGTTATCATATATATCACCAAATAACCATATGTAAGTATAAGGCTGATGATGGGCGCCAGTAATGTAAACGCTTATAATTTTCAGAATCTGTTTTAAGCTTCCTTGATAACCCCGTATTGGTTGGATAACATAAAAATAAGCGGCTTAATTCATCCATCAGGGCTTGCAGTCCCACTAGTAAGTTAGCAGCGATAGTGTTGGTGAAAAGTGGCAACCCAATAACAGCTAGCAATAATGTTTGGCTTTATTGTTAAGGATATTGTATTGGAGGCGGATATGGAAACTATGGTAATGCCTTTGGCTGAATATGTGAAAGGAAAAATTTATTCCGGTATTAGAACAGGTTTCAATGAAGCTTTTGTCATTAATGAAACCAAACGTGCTGAACTGGTTGCCAAAGAGCCGAAAAGTGCAGAAATCATCAAGCCTCTAGTGGTGGTTAAGGATGTGCAAAAGTGGCGCATTCAAGAAAATGATAGATGGTTGATTTTTACGAGAAGAGGAATCAACATGAATCAATACCCTGCTATTATGGAACACTTAGAGCAATGGAAAGAAGACTTAACATCAAAGCAAAGTACTTCAAGTCCAAAAGGCAAAAAATCTAAACAATACCAGTGGTACGAAATTCAACAGGAACTTTCCTACTATCAAGCTTTTGAAACGCCTAAAATAATTTATCCTGACATTGCAAGAGAATCTTGCTTTGCTTTTGATACAAAAAATTATTATCCAATCAATACAGTTTCTTTTATTGCTAAAAACGATTTATTTTTAATTGCAATACTCAACTCATCAATTGCATGGAATTATTTTAAGAATAGTTCAAGTTATTTAAGAGGAGCATTGCGTTTTTCACACAATGTTTTGGGGAAACTTCCGATTCCCACTGCTACTGAACCAGAACGCAAAGCAATAGAAACACTAGTTGGCTATATCCTATACCTTTCAGAACAACTTAAAGACATACCCAGTCATGGCAAAAAGCTCATGGAAGTAGCAGATGATAAACTAATGCTAAGTTATTTTGAGCAAATTCTAGATGCGGTAGTGATGGAGTTGTATTTACCCAACGAACTCCATACCCAGGATAAAGAATTTATGCGTCATCTCCTACATGAGAACTTGCAAAGCTTAGACAAAAATGAAAGTGATAAAATGCAAGCGCTCCGCAGAGTTTTTCGACGATTATTTGACAAGGAGCATCCAATTCGTGTAAATATATTCTTTTTGGATAGCGTACCTGTGGTACGTACAATTAGAGGGTTGGATGAAAATTACGAAAATCGAGCTAAAGAACTTTCGAGCGTTCTATGGGGAACATAATATCGACTTAGGCAAGAAATGTAGAAATTTACTTATTTATGGTGAAAATGGCAGTGGTAAATCTTCGCTGCTCAAAGCAATTGAACTATTTATGGATTCTCATCTGCGAGACATCCAATTTTCTCAGCACCGCAATTTTTTTGTAACTGATGCTGATGGCGGCTATGTTAAAATTTCTATGCGCGCTGGCGAACGCGACGCTGAAACTACTTACGAATGGTCAGATATTACCCGCGAAACACATGCTCCAGTTATCATTGAAGCTTCAAAAACAAAGGGCACTCTTGATTATAAATCTTTATTGGAAATTTATTTCCCTCGCATAAAGGATAGCGAAGTAGACTTGTTTGACCTATTAACAAAAACTATCCTCAGCAATAGTATAAATACTTTTACAGGCAAACGTTTTAGTGAAGAATGGGCAGAAATAAAGCAAAATCTACCTCGCAGTGGAAAACATACTCGTAAAATACAAGAGCTTGAAAAAAGTCTTAATAACTTTAATTATGGTCTGAGTAGTATACTAAATCAACTCAAAAACGAAGCAGCAAATATTCTCAAACGCTTTGGTTATCCTGTCCTTCTCGATTTTGACTTTCAGGGAGTCACTTACGATTTAGAAAACAAATGTTTAAAAGGTAATGAAGTTATTTTGCGCGTTGACTTCCTTAACATTAAGTTTCCTTTAGCTCATCAGTTTCTTAATGAAGCTAAGTTATCAGCAATCTCGCTTACCATTTACTTAGCTGCTTTGTTAATCAACCCCAGTAGCGCGCTAAAAGTGTTAGTTCTTGATGACGTGTTGATTGGGTTAGATATGTCTAATCGTTTACCTATCATTGACGTTCTAAAAGACTTATTTCTGGATTACCAAATCTTCTTGATGACTTACGATAAAGAATGGTACGACATCCTGAAGCGACATTTTCCTTCTTGGAAAACTATCGAACTTTATGTTGGGCATGGTAGCGATTATGAAATGCCAATCCTAGTTGAAAATAAAACATACCTTGACAAAGCCAAATTTTATTTGCAAGCGAATGACCACAAAGCAGCTGCAATTTATTTACGCACTGCTTTTGAGGTTAAAATTAAATGGTTTTGCGAAAACTTGAATATTGCTGTCAGGTATCGCGAAAAACCAAAAGAGCTAGACACCAATGACTTCTGGGAACCCATCAAGAATGCTAAGAACTCAGATGGCACTCCAAAATATATTGACGAAGATTTAGTATTCCATGTTGAACTTTACCGCAGTTGTATTATGAATCCCCTTAGTCATGCTCAACTCGTGATTGCACCCAGACGAGAAATTCAAGATGCAATAGATATTGTCGAACGTTTAGAACAAGCTCTTGACTATTATAAGCAACACCGTCAGATTAAAAAGTAGCTAATGGGGCTTCACTTAACGAAAGTACGGTACAGATAGTCGCTTTAATAGGCACCGCGCACATAAATATCTTACCCAAAGTTTAACAATAAGATACGGTAAATTAACTTTAGGGAAAACAAATTGAATCAACTTTACCGTGTCGAGCATATAAACCGAAACCATCAGCAAACTGAATTGCAGTTTCTCCATCTGCATGGAGTTTGCCGTCATCGTCAAGCAGTAATTTTGTAGGTCTATCACAAATTACGTAATGTGCAGGCATTGGTATAAACCACCAACCACACTCAGTACATAAATCTCTGTAAACCCGCCATTGCTCCTGCTCATGCTTACAACCTAATTCATTGATGCAATAGTCGAATAAGCCAGCGTAGGTTGCCCATTCCGAATCAGGATAAATAAAGTTATCGTAAAAACGACCAAAAGCGTCAGGGCAATCTTTCAAGTCACTAATTAACCTGTCGCAAAGCCAATCCCATAAAACTTTCCATAATTGCTCATGAATTTTACGACCTACTTTATCCGTAAGATTTTCATCTAAAACTTCCCAGATTTGTAGACTAATTTGAGGATTCATTCCGCTTGGATATAATTCCGCATGTAAATCCCACCATAAATCAGTTCTTGGTTGACCTTCGCCACTAATAGTTTGTAAGCTAGCTACTTGATTAATAATTTCATCATCACTAAGACCATTCAAGTTAGCTGTTGTAAGTCTTAACTCAGCACTAAAAGCAGCATACGGACTATCAAAAAAAGTGACTTCAGGCATTATAAAGCTTTCAGGGTAAAAATTGTATACATCTTCTAGTACACCCAATACTCTCTCGCGATTTATACGCTCTGTAGATAAACTAATCGCTCTCCATTTTTGCTGATAAGATATAATAGATTCTTCTTGTTGAGATGTCAGCTTTGTAATCATCGATAATAATATATTTGTAGAACACAGCCGCTCATAACATAGCTATTCGCTCAGTTATTGTAATGTATATTCTAACACTAGTTAAGCACGTTTATACAAGCAATAACTTTTAATAATGCCCTGCTAAGTTTGGGCTTCTCGTACTAAAATTACAAAAGTTTCACCCTGTGGCTGGTGTTCAAAAGTATCAATAGGACGAAAACCTGCCTTACTCCATACCCGAAGCGCGCGCTGATTAAACGCTGCAACTCAAGCCGAAACAGAGGAGCATTAAATTCTCTTAAAGCGAAATTTAAAACTGCTGATACGTAATAATTCCCACGACAAAAGCCCTGTCAAATCAGGACGAATACCCATTCCAATATCGAGAGCAAGCGCGCTGTAATTACCTCCATCAACTTGCCCGTCTTCTCCAAAACTACAAAAGCCAATAAATTCCTGCTTCTCAAATATACCGTAGAAGTTGTTTCGAGGGTCAAGAAAGTATTGTACGTTTTGTTCGATTTCATCGGGATGAAATTATAGAAGTTTAGTCGCGCCTCATAATGCCAGAGAGCGCAAGCACGCGCGTTGATTTCATCTAACTGTTGAATGCTTAAAGACATTTGTACTTCTGTATCGTTAATATCAGTTATTTAACAATAAAATAGATGTTTATTCCTGCGGGTAAGCCAAACAAAGATTCTCATCTTCTTTAAATCAACAGTAATCTGAGGAAAGGCGCCTATCTCAAACCTGAACTTCTACTTTGGTTGTAACTCTTTGCCTTTCTTGCGTCTACGCCATTGTCCAGCAACTTTTTTAACTTCTTCTATTTCATCAAAATCTACTTTTACAAACGCATTATCAAACTCAATACCTAAAGCTGTACTAATTTCAATAATTCCACTGAAACTGGCAAATCTATAATTTTTTGCTTCATAGTTTTTAATTTTTTCTTCTTCAAATCCAATTATATCAGCCAATTCTTTTTGACTCATCTTTGCAGCAATGCGAGCTTTAATCAGGGTGTCTGGTAGCTTATTCAAATTTTCTACTTTTATTCTTATTGGTTGTTGATTTTCACAATTTATTAAATTTTCATATTCCTCAATTTATTTTTTTAAAGCCATTAAATGAGACTTTTTAACATCAATATCAGATTGCCAGCTTTCAGGATTGTTTTGCCTCCAAGCTTCATCCTGCTGTATCACGGATATAGAATATTCAAATTTATTTGCACATTCTTTACTATAATTATATTCTTTTTCATTCTTTATCATGATTCCCACCTCATTAATCGATAGCAATAATTCCTTTCCGATTTTGCATTCTGTCACGCTGCAAAAAATCAAATTAATTTAAGCCCAAATCGCCCACGGGTTCATCTGACCGATATAACTCACCTCTATATTTAGCCTTTTGTGCTTGACTATTATAAGATGTGAATATCAGGAGTGCATTTTTTGGTTCTTTTCCCGATTGCTTGCAGTATAGAGCGTTCGATATCATCTATCTTTTCAATACTATTTAGGCGCCGTAACCGCTTACATAACTCTTGCATCGCAGCGCTATCAGAGTCTAACAGGTCTAAACTTTTAAAGGTAAATATTATTACTATTTTTTTTAAGATTACGTGTTTATCGCCCTCCGGGCAAACTGCGTTAACGCAAAAAAAGCGTTGTTTTATAGGAATAATGTATTCACAAGGGCGTAATTTTGATACAGGTTTATACTTTGAACTCTTTCTGCAAGAGATTTTGGCGCCATATAACCTTCGTCGTAAGCAAACGCTTCACAGAAAACAACGCGCACGTAAAGAGCGTCATGAGAAATACTGTAACCAAGCGGTTGCGCCTAATCTAAGGGATGATTTATTTCTTGGAATACTTTAACTAATACATTAAAACTATATAGTTTATAAAAACTACTTTATTTGGTTGGTATCATTGTCGAATGAAGAGGGTTTTACTATCAGGCACCATTTATCAGGATATGCATTTGAGACGGTTGGCTTAAAACGTTTGTTTGCCCACACAAAGCTAATAGGGCTTACGCACTTTACAAACTGATTATGTTGAGTCTCTAAGTAAATACATTACTTGAGACTTTGGGACAAAGTTATAGAATAATGGGACGAACTTGGAAAAGTCCATCCCATAAAGTTATTAATTTTCACTATGTTTACAGTTTGGCAGCGGCAGATTGTAGAATGGTTTTGAGTTGCTTTCTAAGTACTTGTTCGGTTTGAGCAACTGTTGCCCCTGCTTTGGCTGCTTTGTCTTCTGCTTCTGTTTGGTATTCATCTACAGGAGATGGTTCGCCGTTTGACATTTTTGTTTTTGTGGCGTTGTATGAAGTTTGTGCAGTTTCCCAGCGTTGCTTAATTTGGGTGTAACGGTCGCCATATTGCTCTGTTAGTTTACCGTCCCAGTTAGCCAATAGTTCTTTGAGGGAAACATAATCTTTTTGAAGGCTTACAGATAATTTACCTCTTAGAGCATTGAAAGCTTTTAACAGTAGAGACATAATACGACTACGAGGAGCTTGTTGATTGCTTTCTACTGCAACAAGGGCGCCGTCAACAGCTTCTAATATTTGTTGTTCGCCAATAGTTTGGTTAGCTGTTTGCTGTTTAGTATTGCTATCTTTTACCCCCGCAATGGCGCCTTCCATTGCAGCCATCGCTTCGTCTTTAGCTTGTTGACCCTTGGTCTTAAAATTTTCTATAACTGCGGTAACGGCATCTTTAGCGATATTGCGAATTTCTCCAGAACCATCTTTGATTTCATTTACAGCATCAGTCACTGCAACTTGAACTATTTCACGAATTCTTTTAGTTCTGGCGCCACCTGTTTCTTTGACTTGTGATAAATCTTGAGCAATCCGTTCTTTAATTGTAGACATAGATATTTCTCCTTATTTAATTAATAATGCGTATTAAGATATACACAGATAATGACTAAAATTTAAGTTGGCTGTTTAATTTACAGTCACAGCTTCAACATCGATTACATTATTTACACTAGTAGTATCAACAGCATAACCTTGCTTTTTGCGGTTTTTAAGTTGCTCCATAACAATTTGGGATACTTCCGCAACTAAAAAGCTAGCAATTACACCATCATCAATCAGTCCTAAAATGGGTATAGCATCTGGCACAATATCTAGCGGACTGATGAAATAAAACAACGCTGCAACAACCGCAGCCCAACGATATTTAGGATTACGTAAAGCTTTACGAATTCCATTTTGCAAAACCTGGGTAACAAAGTTCTTTCTCATTGATAGCTTCCTCTGCCTCATAAATATATATTGACAGATACGCTTCAAAAAATCTGGTGTAGATAACCATTAATTAATTAGTGAAAACACACCGTCTAATTTTTGTAGTATTAACCGTATATAGCCATCTTGTGCAGTATTTTGTAGAGCATCTTGTGGAGCGGGCATCCCGGAGCGCCCGCCCCCTATATAAAAAGCTTTATCTTATTACCAAGACTTTACTACATCTAAAAAATCTTGCAAAACCTTTAATGAAATCTCTCCTTTACGCCAAACTGCGGCAATTTCTAGCATCGGCGCCCCGTCAAGCGGACGGTAAACTACACTTACTTTATGTCGTATTTCGGCGCCTGCTGCAACGAGTGAAATTCCCATTCCTGACTCTACAAAACTAAGCATTACTTCTGGTGGACTAGCTTCTTGAACTATATTCGGTGTAAAGCCTGTTTTTTGACATGCACTGATGATTTGTGCGTATAAATCAGGTTTAACGTGTTGAGGACAAATTATAAATGGTTCCTTTGCCAACGCTGCAAAAGATATTGTTTCTTGTTCTGTTAATGGGTGGTTACACGGAAGAGCAACTACTAACGGTTCACATAACAGGGTTAGTATCTCTATCTCCTGAAGTTCAACAGGTGGATGAATAAAGCCAATATCAATTTTTTCATCAAGTAACGCGCGTACTTGGTCTTGGGAAGACATTTCTGTCAGTGTTACCTTAGCATTGGGATAATTATTGCGGAATTCTTGAATTATTTCTGGCAGAACCCGATTAAATGCACAAATAGAAAATCCAATTGTAATATTTTGCTGGCGCCTCTCTACTGCTTTACGCGCGGATGTTGCTGCACGTTCAGCTTGTGCGAGTGTTAAACGTGCTTCGTCCAAAAACGCTGTTCCTGCATCAGTTAGCGACACACCGCGTTTACTGCGTTCAAATAATTCAACTCCTAATTCATCTTCAAGCTGTTTAATTTGACGACTTAGCGGTGGTTGCTCCATGTATAAACGTTCTGCCGCGCGTCGAAAGTTCAATTCTTCAGCGACCGTAATAAAGTATTTAAGTTGACGGAGTTCCATATGCAGTAGGGGCAGGTTTACAAATATCCTAAAACTAATTTACTATCTCATAAATCCGCCCTTACAATAAACCAAGTGATACCTTTTAGGTATCAGTTTAGTGCAAAAAAGGTCTTGGACATAATGATTTAACGCTTGCATAATCAGGGTTATAGGATAGTGGTAGTTATATGAAGACGGTAGAACTACATGCTTTTGGTATCAGTAACCTGAAAGTGAATGAACAAACTGTTCCTGTTCCGAAACTCGGAGAGGTATTAGTCAAAATTGAAGCAGTATCGCTTAACTATGTTGATTTGTTAGTAGTCAAAGGTTTACTTAATCCTAGCCTGGAGTTACCTTATATACCTGTATGCGATGGAGCAGGTATTATTGAAAGCGTTAGCGCCAATATTACAGCTTTTCAACCAGGTGATAGAGTAGCAACAACTTTTATACCAGATTGGATAAGTGGTAAACCTACTAGCCAAGCTACTAATTACTCTACTCGTCAAGGGTTAGGTAATGTTGCAGGGCAATTAAGCAAGTATAAAATATTTCAGGTGAACCAGCTAATCAAAATACCATACAATCTCTCAGTTGTAGAAGCATCCACATTACCTATTGCTGGTTTAACAGCGTGGAATGCACTCAAATACGGCAACCTTCAAGCAGGTGATACAGTATTGCTACATGGTACAGGTGGAGTGTCAATTTTTGCACTGCAATTTGTAAAAGCTTTAGGCGCCAAAGTCATTATTAGATCAAGCAGCAATGAAAAGCTTGAAAGAACACAAAAGTTAGGCGCCGACTTGACAATAAATTATAAAACTACACCTGAGTGGGAAAATATTATTCGTAAATATACAGATGGAAAAGGTGTAGATATAGTCGTCGAAACTGTTGGTGGTAGCAACCTGCAAAAATCACTTAATGTATTGCGAATGGGTGGACATATTTCAGTAGTGGGTTTACTTGATGGGTTTGAGACTAATATCAATACACTAGCACTACTACATCAGCAAGCTACGATTAAAGGAATGGAAGTAGGTTCCACACATGATTTCGCAGCGATGAATCATACAATTGAAAGTTATGATATTCATCCTGTAATAGATAAAGTTTTTACCTTTGAACAAACTCAAGCTGCATTCGAGTATTTAGAGAATGGTAAACATTTTGGGAAAGTTGTAATTAAGCTATCGGATAATCACATCTGAAATCTATTTTAGATTATAATGCATAATCTTTTTTCTACTCTTCTAGTAACGGCATTTGTTTTAACTTCTGTGGAATCGGTCGCTCAAAGCTCTAATATTAAAGCTTCGATTGAATTGCCTCCTAATTTTCAGTACCCAAACGGGATTGCACGCACTTCTAAAGGTACTTTATATGTTGGTTCTGTAACAAGCGGTCAAATACTACGTATTGACTCTCAAGCAAGCAAAATTTTCTTCCCTGGAAGTAGCGAAATATTTGCTGCTACTAGCTTACGGCTTGATGAACAGCGAGGTATTCTTTGGGGAACTTCTCCTGACTTTCTGGGAACTAAAAACTCCAAAGGTGAAATAATTCGGCGCCCACATCGAATTTTTGCCATAGATACTCGTACAGGTAAAGTATTGCGTGTCATTCAAATGCCTGATAATGGTTTTGGGAATGATATCGCGCTTGACAATAATGGTGGCGTTTATTTAACTGACAGTTCGCGTCCTCGTATTTATTATCTGGCGCCTGGAGCAAGCCAATTACAAGTTTGGGCAGAAAATCCACTGTTCAACTCGAAGCAAATAGGACTTGCTGGAATTGCTCGTAGGCAAGATGGTGTAATTATTGTGAGTATGTTTTCTAGTGGAGAACTTTTCAAGGTTACACCTCAAGCTCAAGGAGTCGCGGTTGAGAAGATATCTCTGACACGCAAACTTGAAAACCCTGATGGAATGCAATTTGCACAAACAGGCAAACTACTTGTAACTGAAGGTAGTGTAACGAGTGGTAACGGGCGCCTACTTAGTATTGATGTGGTTTCACCCAAAAATACACCTCGGTTAGTAGAGACTATAGGTGAAAATATGGAGTCACCAGTTAACCTAACTGTCGCAGGTAACGATGTTTGGGTTACAGAGTCACGTATTCGTCATCGTCTTTTACCTGGAAAAGAAAAAAATGTCCCCAGTCGCTTCTTTATTCGTCGTTTTAATTTGAGGAAGTAAATATGAAAACTAGAAAATTAGGTAGTGAGTTAGTCGTTTCCAGTATTGGTTTGGGTTGTATGGGAATGTCAGGAATGTATGGAGGTACAGACGAACAAGAAGCTATTGCAACAATTCATAAAGCGATAGAGTTAAACGTTCGGGGGGGCGCCGCTTTCCTTGATACTGCGGATGCGTATGGTGTTGGACATAATGAAGAATTAGTTGGTAGAGCAATTCGAGGTAAACGCGAACAAGTTGTAATTGCAACAAAATTCGGGCTTGCTAGTACTAGTAAAGATGGTAAAGCAATGCCTGTTAATGGTAAACCCGAATATGTTCACGCCTGCTGTGAAGCTAGTTTACGTCGTTTGGGAATTGATACTATTGATTTGTATTATCAACATCGGGTTGATCCAAATGTATCAATTGAAGATACTGTAGGAGCAATGGCAGAGTTGGTAAAAGAAGGTAAAGTTAGATATATAGGTTTATCTGAAGCGTCAGCAAAAACTTTATATCGTGCGAGTAAAGTACATCCTATTACTGCGTTACAAAGTGAATACTCTTTGTGGAGTCGGGATGTTGAAACAGAAATTCTACCCGCTTGTAAAGAATTAGGAATTGGTTTTGTACCTTGGAGTCCTTTGGGAAGAGGATTTCTCACAGGACAAATTCAAAAATTTGAAGACTTAGCATCCGACGACTGGCGCCGAAATTCTCCAAGATTTCAAAAAGAAAATTTTCAGCACAATTTAAACTTAGTCACAGAAGTCAAAAAAATAGCTGTTGAAAAAAGTTGTACTCCTGCACAACTCGCATTGGCTTGGCTATTAGCACAGGATGAGAATATTGTTCCCATTCCCGGGACAAAGCGCATTTCTTACTTACTAGAAAATGTAGGCGCCGAGTCAGTTCAACTAAGTAATGAGGATTTAACGCGGATTGATAACATTGTACCAAAAGGTGCTTTCTTAGGCGAGCGCTATCCAGCAGCGTTGATGCAAATGGTTAATCTTTAACAAGAATGATAATTGTTCACATGTAAGCAATTTTCCTAGAGGATATTTTAAAAGCTGGTTTATCCTCTAGGAATTTTACGTAAACAACATAAAGACGTAGCATTGCTACGTCTTTATAGTGCTTTTGTATTGTAAGCAAAAAGATTATTCGCAGATTTGTTAATCAGCCCTCGCGCGCAGTGCTGGAGATGGGAAAATTGCTTGAAAACCTTGTTGTCGTTGACCAGGGTCTTCGGGGCCAGTATCCCATAAACTTTCATAGTAGAAAAAGGCAACACCTAAACCGCGTTGCTTTGCGGCAAAGACTTGTGACTTAATTTGCTGTATTGGTATTCGGCGCGTTCGCAAACCTGCCATAATACCGATACCCGTTGGTATATTTAGTTGTTGTGTTTCTAAGATTTCTGGACGGGTAAGTTTGGCAGTAAATGAATTTAAATCGTCACGATAGACTTGCATTACTAATTCATCGACAATATTTAACCGTACCCAGTTTAACCAGTCTTGGAGTTGGAATTTGTAGGCGAAGTCGTAGTAATTTGGAGAAACTGAGAAAATAACGTTTGGTTTGCGTGCTTTGACAGCTTGGTTTAGTTGCAACATAAAAGCCGTAATTTTATCCGCGCGCCAACGCATCCACGCTTGGTCTTGATGATTAGCTGGAGGAGGATTGCCAGTTTCTTGAGTGTACAAAGATACTGTATATCTGTCGTAACCAAATTCTCGCGGTAAACTCATGTGGTCATCGAACTGAATACCATCTGCATCGTATTTAGTCACGATTTCTAACACCAGGTCACTAATAAATCTTTGAACTTCGGGATGAAAGGGGTTTAGCCATGCTACCTCACCTGCTGCGCTAATACTTGTTTGGCTTCCATCACGTTTTCGCGTTAGCCATTCAGGATGATTTAAAGCTAACTCTGAAGTTTCAGGCGCCATGAAACCAAACTCAAACCAGGGAATTGCTAGTAAACCGCGACGATGTGCTTGATTGATTACATCCGCAATAATATCATGACCATCTGTACCTTTATATACAAATGGCTGAATTTCCGCGCGTTGTGCAACAGCACTAGGGTACATCACATACCCCGAATTCCAAACAACAGGGTAAACCGTATTAAAGTTTAACCGCCGCAGCTTGTCCATAGCTTCGCCAACTTTAGTCCTGTCCCTTAATATATCAAGGTCATTATTAGTCATCCACACACCACGAATTTCCTGTCCTGGTCGTTGAACACGTCGTACAGGTTGAGGAACTGGTTGTGGTTGCGGTACAGGTTGCGGTACAGGTTGTGGTACAGGTTGTGGTACAGGTTGTGGTACAGGTTGTGGTACAGGTTGTGGTACAGGTTGCGGTAATCCGTCAGTTTCAGCAGGTGGAAACTGTGGAGATTGAGGTAATGGAACTGGTAATGGAACGGGTTGAGGAAATTGCGGTTGTGGAACTGGTTGCTGCCCAGGAAACTGTGGTATTGGTGGAATTGGCTGCGGCGCCGGAAATTGCGCCAACGCAGGAGCAAAAGTATCCAATACTATTACCCCGATAAACGTCAGTAAAAATAAAATTGGCACAACTGACTTCAGTTTCAACCGCCACTGAAAACTCATTCCTAATTTCCGAAGATTGAATGACATGTTAGCTCCCCACGCACGCCATCGCATATTTTTGTGATGGAATTTACTCGCCATATAGTTTACAGTTAATGTACGTTTACTCCCACGAGCAATTGGCAATGCTTCTCTTTATGCCATGCGTGCGCTTAAGTGCTGTATCAATTTACTTGATATACACCAACGCAAACTGCTATTTCTGACGCGGTGTCTGAGCGAGTAGTGCCCACAACATATTTATTTGTGACAAACAACTAATAAATAAACGGTATAATTAATTTACGACCCTGCAATCCGAGCACCTGCGGTCATGGTTAAAGCCTTTTTGAAAGCTTCAAACGATTCATCACCCTACCGGAGCGCCTCTTGAGAGTAATTCACATGGCATAATTGAAAGCCAAGTATTTCTAGTATTATGGTTGGATACGAGCGCGTTAGTTACCAGAAATATGGTGCAGGTGTATGATAACTATTCAGCAATTCAAGGTATAAAACGCAGCATTAAAAAACTTGAAGCCAAGCGAAAAAAAGCTGAAAAAAATAATAATATTCAGTATTGCCACCGTTTCAAACGGTCAATTAATTTCAAGCGTAATAAAATTCAGCACCTGGAATCGGTAATTATAAAGCTAAAAATTGACCGCGAGCAAGGTAAATATCACGTTGCTTTTGGTACAAAGAAATTATTTGGTGCCCAGTTCCGTTTAGAAAAAAACGGTTACGCTGACCATAGAGATTGGCTTAGTGACTGGCGCTCTGCACGGTCGCATATCATATATTATGAAGGTGCGGCAGCTTTTGCTACTGGTAATCAGCTTGTCAGATATGACATTGAAACACAAACTTTGACTATTACTGTATCTCCGTGTTTCAAACAAAAGTACGGCGAAAAAGTAGTGATGAGGAGTGTAAATTTTCCTCATGGTTTGGATTGGTTAAAATCAGCTATTGTACCTGTAATCAAAACTGTAACCCGTAAAGATAAAAAAGGTAATGTTAGAAAAGAATCGCGCACTGCAAGCTTGCAACCTGTAACTTATCGTTTTGTCATCCGCTCTGGTAAATATTATTTGAATGCAACAATTGACGCGCCCAAAAAACCGAATATTACATCATTAGAAAAAGGTGCTTTGGGTATTGATTTTAATCCCGCTTCAGTAGACTGGGCAGTGATAGACCGTCATGGAAATTTAAAACGTCATGGCTCGATTAAAATTAACGTTCAAGATAAACGCTCTAACCAAACAGAAGATATAATTGGTAAAGCTTGTGCAGAGCTTGTTAGACTTGCAGAATTTTATCAAGTACCAATAGTTATTGAAGATTTAGATTTTGAAAAAAAGAAAGCATCGATGAAAGAAAAGGGTGCAAAATATGCAAGGATGCTTTCAAATATGCCTTATTCAAAGTTCAACGAAATGCTTGAAAGGCGTTGCAACAAATTTGGAATTGAATTATTAAAAGTCGATGCCAGTTATACTAGTGTAATAGGGGTTACAAAGTATACGGCAATGTATAGTCTCAATTCTGGTTGCGCTGCGGCATTGGTGATAGCTAGGCGCGGGCAGAATAGAACAGAAAAGCGAACCCAGCGTACCATGCAACTTTCTTTAAGAAACCAGAGGATTGCTTGAAGCCGGATGCGTGGAAAAGGTTTGGACGCAAGATAAACATTGTTGGCGGTTTTAATCGTCACAAATGGTATTCTGGCGGTAAAAAACAGGTAAGGAGTAACTCTACGAGCGCACCGCAAGCTACGGCAAACGTCGCCTACGGGTGGTACGGTGCAGCTACTTGATAGCCCTCATATTCAAAAGACCTCCGCGCTCAAAGTCTCCCTATTGTTGGTTTTAAGCACTTGTGCATAGAATTACATAGGTTTAAAAGAGCGCAACCGTAGATGCAGCAGTTCGCACTTACTCAGTCAGTACAATTTGAGCAAGCTCAAACTGCAAGAAATATTTGGCGGATACGAACCTATTGCTTGGTTTACACTCAGGATATTAAAGGTAGTTTAGATATGGGAGCAGGTTTGATGCTCAAAATCTGCCACAAGCTGATAACGTGCTATTACTGGAAAAAGCCATTAACTTACGGCGCCTCCAAGGCAACAAAATCATTCGTTACATCCGTTACATCCGTTGCCCACCTGGCGCCTAGAGTAAAATAGATACAGTAAAGCAACGGAGCGAATAGCAGTGAACATCACCGCTTTAATAACCAAAATGCTAAAACTGGCTATTTTGTGCCTGATGGTGTTCCTGCTGTGGACTGGCAATAGCTGGGCACAAGTTACCATAGATGCCAAAATTGCTCCTATTGTTGAAAAATTAATTGATAATAACGCGCGTGTTCGTTTGGAAGCGCATGATGCACTTGTGAGTATTGGTTCAGGAGCAGTACCCACACTGATAGAAACTTTAAATAATTCCGATTGTAATATACGATGGCGTGCGGCTTGGGTGTTGGGAGATATGGGTGCCGAAGCTGCATCTGGAGTTCCAGCACTAACAAAAGCTTTGCAAGACCAAGATGCTCAAGTACGAATGTATGCTGTATTAGCGTTAGGCGCCATTGGTATACAAGCAAAACCAGCGGTTCCTGCTTTAATGGTAGCGTTACAAGATAAAGAACTGTACGTTCGGATTTATGCAGCTTCAGCATTAAGACGAATAGGTGCAGATGCTAAAGTCGCTGTTCCATCTTTAATAAATGCACTTAAAGATAATAATCCGCGCGTTCGTAAAAATGCCGCTTTAGCTTTAGGTGCAATGGGAACTGAAGCAACTTCTGCTGTAAAAGATATGATTGGGTTGTTAAATGATAGCGAATACTATGTGAGGTATGGGGCTGCAAAAGGGTTAGGTGGTATTATTGGCGCCTATCAGGATGTTGCTGATAAATTACCAAGTCCGAAATTAACGAAGATTATTACTGATTTTGAGCAAGTTATTAAAGTTATAGAAGAACATAAGGAAAATTTTACCGAAATTGACAGCGCAAGAATTCGGCGCCCGTTAGAAGCTTTAAAATCTGAGAAAGAAACTCGGTTATTTGATAGAGTTGTGGAATGGCTTCTCAAGCACAAGTTACTATTGGGTATTGCGGCATATATAACTTTACTGCCGACTCTGTGGTTTACATTGCTACGAGTCAAACCGATATGGTTATTAAAAATTAATAATGCTCTTAAGCCTTACACTGATTTTTCATTACCATTTATTAGTATTAATGTACCTTTACGGTATGTGTTATTCGTTGGGTGGTTTCATTATCATCCCAAAGTACTTGATGCTTGGGTAAATAAATATGTTGATGATGCGCGCGAACAGTTTCCTAAAAAAGATACTGTGAGTAATCGCAATACTTATATTCCCATTCCTGTTGTTTTGGATGGCAATACCATAGCACAATTGGCGCCAGATAATTTGCGTGCGACTTTTTCCAAACAGCGTAGTTGCTTGATAATATCAGGCGAAGGTGGAATTGGTAAAACCAGTTTAGCTTGTCAAGTTGCTAATTGGGCAATGAGTGATATTGCTGATAAATGTTTGTGTCAACATCTAATGTTACCTGTGCTGTTAGAAGAAGATTTTCGCACGGTAGATGGAAAGTCATCATTGAAAGAAGCTATTCGCGGACAGTTACAAGCATTAATAGATGAACCAGAACCAATATGCGAGGAATTGCTAGTTAAGCTGTTACGAAAACAACGTATCTTAGTAATAGTAGACCGTTTTTCTGAATTGAACACAACCACCCGCGAAGCATTACAACCAGACTCACCAGATTTTCCAGTTAATGCACTAGTAATTACTTCACGCTTAGAAGAAAAGCTAGGACGAGTTAATAAAACTACAATTAAACCATTACGAATTGAAGCAAACAAGCTTTCATCATTTATGGAAGCTTATTTGATGCAGCGTGGTAAGCGTGATAAATTCACAGACCAAGAATTTTTTGATGCTTGTAATCGTTTGTCTTTAATGGTCAGTCACCGTAATATTACGGTATTACTAGCAAAATTATATGCCGAACAACTAATTGCGAATGTTGAAACGCAAATCGTATATGATATTCCGCAGACGGTACCAAATTTAATGCTAGGTTATCTGAACGAATTAAATCGCGATGTCGCTAGTGATAAATTAGACGATAGAACTATACATCAAGATGCAAAAGCTATAGCTTGGCAATGTTTGCAGCGTAATTATCAACCAGCAACAACTTCACGCACGGATGCTGTAACTGCTTTATCAACTATAAACCCTGATTATGTAGACAGGCGCCTCGACTACCTAGAAAATCGTCTGCATCTAATTCAAACAGTAGGTTCGGCAAAAGATAAAATTAGGTTTGGCCTCGACCCTTTAGCTGAATACTTAGCAGGTTTACATATTATAGATATATACGGCAACAATGACGGCAAATGGCGTTCAGGATTTTTAAAAAAAGCAGACGATTTGGTTAAAGCGTCGGGGCAAGATACAATCAAAGGGTTTTTATTAGCAGTTTCTGATTGCTATATGTCACAAATTATAGGCGCCAACCCATACGACTTTGTACCACAACGGTTGAGTAAGCTAACGGGAGTGGTAAATGTAATGCAGTCGGTAGTACCCTAATTTAAACTCTTTTCTCTGTGTCCTAGAAGTCTCTGTGGTAAAAATAATTATATATACTGAACAGGCTATAAGCCTATGCTACATCTTAATGAACGACTTTGGTATTTTCCAAGGCTGCTTGTTTCTGTTGTGAAGCTAAAATAGCTCTATATAGTTGATTTCCTAATAACTCTTCGTGCGTACCTTGCGCGACTAACTTACCTTTATCAATAAGTAATATGCGGTCGGCATTGCGGATACTGCTGAGTCGTTGAGCAACCATTATTACTGTACAATGGCGCCGTTGCATTAAATCATTTAAAGCAGATTGAATTAACGTTGCTGTTTTCGCATCGACAGCAGAAGTACTATCATCAAGAATTAAGATGCTAAAGTTGGTAAGTAAAGTTCGTGCAATAGCTATTCGCTGTTTTTGTCCCCCTGATAAACCAATACCGCGTTCTCCTACGACTGTGTTATAACCATCTGGTAAACTACTAATAAAATCATCAATAGCTGCAAATTTTGCCGCTTCGATTATTTTTTCTATAGGCGCCTCTGGTACAGCATAAGCAATATTATCGCGGATAGTTCCTGAAAATAAAGTTGCATCTTGGAAAACGACACCAACATGAGAGCGTAAACTATCAACCGCTAAGTCACGTACATCGTATCCATCTATTCTTATGGTGCCTGACGTGACATCATAGAAACGGGGTATTAAATTAACAATTGTGCTTTTGCCCGTTCCCGTCATCCCAACAATAGCCGCAAATTCACCCGGTTTGATTGTAAATGAAACTTTTTTAAGCGCGTCAGTATTTGCTTCTGGATAACGAAAATCGACGTTATCAAATTCTATTTTACCCGCACATGTTTCTAAAGTAATAGAATTCGCACGGTTGTGAATATCTACTTGTGTATCAATAACTTCATATACCCGCGTTGCTGAAGCTGATGCTTGGGCAATAACTCCAGATGCAAAACCTATTTGCAGCACTGGTTGGAGAATAAATGCTAAATACGAATTAAATGCAACTAGCTCACCTAAAGATAATTGTCTATTGATTACTTCGGCGCCACCAAATCCTAAAACTGCTAAAGTAATAAAGTTACCTAGTAAAAACAAAACTGGGAAAACATTCCGCAGCACCCTTACAGTCTTCATGTTCAACTTTAATAACTCACCATTGAGTGCTGTATACCTTGATACTTCCGATTGTTCGCGTACAAATGCTTTAACTACCCGCACACCGAACAAATTTTCTTCGAGAACACTATTCAAGTTTGCTAGCTGTGCTTGAACTAATCTAAATAAGTGCGAGTTATTCTTAAAGAAGCGTCCCAGCACAAACCCTGCTGCGGGTATTGAAATTAGCGTAATGAGTGCTAACTTCCAATTCATTACAAGTAAAATTGAAGCACTCGTAATTAAAGTAATTAGCCCGCTAAATATTTGTAGTAAGCTAGTACCAACAAAAGTGCGGATTTGATCTATATCGGTGGTAACGCGCGTTAGTAACTGTCCACTTGTAGTGCGGTTATAGTAAGCTTGACTCAAATACTGAGTTTGAGTAAAAACTTGATTGCGTAGATTGTAAGCAACATTTTGCGAAGTTGACTCTGCGAAAAAACTCTGCCCAAAGCTAGATAATCCTCGTCCAATTGCTGCTAAAACTAAAAACAGCGCGCACTTGAATATAACATCTAGATTACCCTTTGCGATACCTTGGTCAATTCCCCAGCGAAAAAGCTGCGGAGTTATAGCATTGATTGTAATTAGCAGCAGTAAACTAGTGATGGCGCCTAGCACTAGCAAGCGATAGACACTTAAGATTTTTAGCACCCGTCTTAATGATGGCGCCGAGGATTTACGTTTCGGTTCGTGTCGCATTTTTACAGAGAAACCACAGGCAGAAGATATATGATACAACGCTCAAGGGTGCCGTTCATTCCTTCTTTCGGCTAAAAAGCTAAAATAAAAATTGTAATCTCAATGAGTGCAACTGTTATGCTGCAAATCTCTGTTACAGAAGCATCCGAAAAGCTAGCTCAGTTTATTGATGCAGCCCTTACAGGTGAAGAAATAGTTATTATCAAGGATAACCTGCCCGTTGTAAAATTAACTCCAGTTACACAAAGTGTAAAGCGCAATCGTCAACCAGGTAGCGCAGAAGGTTCGGTTTGGATGTCGGATGACTTTGATGAACCGTTAGAAGAATTTAAGGAATATATGTAATGAAATTGTTGCTAGATACACACACATTTATTTGGTATGTAACAAATAATAGCAAATTTAGTAGTACCGCAAAATTACTTATCAATGACGGAAATAATGAAGTTGTTCTGAGTAAAGCAAGTGTCTGGGAGATGGCAATCAAGCACAGCATCCGTAAATTAACTTTTGATACTCCATTTGATATATTTATTAAACGACAGCTAAGTTTGAATAATATTGAATTGCTTGATATTAAGACAAATCACTTAATTGCCGTTGCAACATTACCCCCGCATCATGGCGACCCATTTGACAGACTTATTATTGTTCAGGCAATGTTAGAAGATTTACCTATCATTGGATCAGATGTTGCATTTGATGCTTATGAAGTTCGGCGACTGTGGTAGTAAGATTGCCGTGCATTATTTACTCTTAAATAGAGGTACGGTGGTACGGTGCTTTCTAGCTTCCGAAATTGAGAAAATGATTGCATATTTTTACCACAGAGACACAGAGACACCGAGACAAGGGTTAGAGAGGTTTACAATTAGCGCCTACTCCTAAAATTAATCACATAAAATTAATCACATAGATCACTATTCGCCACCCTGTACTATAGGTAATGTAACGATAAATGTTGTACCTTTGCCTACTGTGCTTTCAACTTGAATTTGACCTTGGTGGAGTTCGACTATAGCTTGGGCAATAGCTAAACCTAAACCTGAACCAGTTGCTTTTTCTGTAATTTCACTCTGGTTATGCGCGCGCGCTGGGTCTATTCGATAGAAGCGGTCAAATAATTTTGGTATGGCTTCCGTAGGAATACCGATACCTGTGTCACTGATTTTTACTTTTAATAGTGGAGTCAAATAACGCAGTCCTGATACTCGGTAAATAGATTCGATACGTGTTAATTCTACTTTTACTATTCCATTAGATGGAGTGTAACGTAAGGCATTACCTATTAAGTTAGTAAATAATCGTACTAATTGACTCCAATCGCCATTTAGTGTAAACCAATTGTCAAGCAATTCTGGGTCTATTTCTGTTTGTGGGGGGTCAATTAATGTCAATGAAAGCGCGATTTCTTTCTCTTTTGCAAACAACTGTTGTTCTTCGACTACTTCCATTAATAAAGCGTCGAGTGGGCATGATGAAAATATATCTTTACTAATACCGCTATCTTGACGCGCGAGGAATAGTAAATCATTGACTAGTTTACCTAAACGCTGTGTGAGTTTCTCGATAATTTTTAATTGTTTTTTATACTGCGACTTGACGGCGCCGTTTGTCTCGTTTACTTGTAAATTAGATTCTAAATCAGATAGCGCTACCTGCACATTAGTTTGAATTAATGCAATAGGACTTCGCAACTCATGGGAAGCATCTGCGGTAAACTGTTTCAAACGCTGGTAAGACTCATTCACAGGTTCCATTGCTTTTCCAGAGAGAAACCAACCGCAGTAAGCAACCGAAAGTACCATTAAACCAGTTCCTAAAGCCAAATCAAACATTAATTGCCGACTCGGTTTTGACACTTCAAACCAAGGGTGACTTACACGTAAATATCCTAAAACTTGGCGCCCAATTTCTACACGGTCGGTAACTTGACGCAATAATAGTGAGGAGTTAGGAGTTAGGAATGAGGAGTTACTTTTTTCTTCACACGACTCACTCGTACAGACGCAATTAATTGCGTCTCTACACGACTCACTAACACGAACAGTTTCACCGTTACGGTTTGCATGAATAGGAATATTTATTGGTTCGGGGAACGTTGTCCAAAGTAGTTCTCCTGTTGGACTAAACCATTCAATGTCAATGCGGTCATCTTCGACAGAATTGTCATTATTGCGAAAACTCGCTTCGATATTTACACGGTATTCCTTTTTTTGAGGATTTACTCGCTCAATTACTAACGCGCGTTCGACAACTTCGACCACATGGTTCAAGGTATCATCAACACGTTCAACTAATGTACTCCGAACATATAAATATACCCCACTTGCAAACAGTAAGAGTAATACGGCTGTAATTGAGGTGTACCATAACGCTAGGCGCCGACGAGTTGCTTGAAACATTTATAATAGGACTAAAGTACTAAATATTTGTATTAGCACTTCAGTGCTAATGACAGTAGAGTTCTGTCGTAAGAGATTTACGCGGTATGAAGCTTCTAATATAGAATATTCCTAGATTCATTTTGAAGGAAGTGGGCGTTTAAAGTGCATTATGGCAAAAGCAAAGAAAAGTTTATCACCTCTCAATCTCAGAGATCCGCAATATTTCATCAGTCGCGAGCTAAGTTGGTTGGAATTCAATAACCGTGTGTTGCATGAAGCACTTGACCCACGTACTCCTCTGTTAGAACGGCTTAAATTCATGGCAATATTTAGTTCTAACTTGGATGAATTCTTTATGGTAAGGGTTGCTGTACTAATGCAGCAGGTAGAAGCAAAGGTTACTCAGTTAGGAGTCGATGGAAGAACTCCACAGCAACAGTTAGATGATATTAGCCTTTCATTACGTCCTTTGGTTGTTCAGCAACATCAACATTTCGAGAAAGTTCTACGACCACAGCTAGCACAAAACGGTATTTATTTAGTTGATTATATTGAGTTAAACGAAAAACAGCGTACTTATCTTGATAATTACTTTGAAGAACAGATATTTCCTGTAATTACACCTTTGGCTGTTGACCCTTCGCATCCATTTCCCTATATTTCTAATCTCAGTTTGAACTTAGCTGTTGTTGTCAAAAACCCAGACACCGAAGAAGAATTTTTTGCGCGCGTCAAAGTTCCCAAAGTCTTACCACGATTTTTAGCCCTACCTCCAGAGTTAGGAATGACTCACAATGGTAAAGGGGCACATTGGACGGGTATACCGTTAGAACAAGCTATTGCTCATAACTTGGAATCTTTATTTCCAGGAATGAATATTCAGGAATATCACACTTTCCGTATTACGCGCGATGCTGATTTAGAAGTCGAAGAAGATGAAGCTGATGACCTGTTAATTGCTATCGAACAAGAATTGCGGAAACGTCGTGTCGGTGGAAACCCAGTACGTTTAGAAATTCAGTCTCAAACACCTTCTGCTGTACGTTTACGACTTTTACAAGATTTAGAATTAGATGAGATTGATTGTTACGAAGTTGAAGGTTTACTAGGTTTACGCGATTTGATGTATTTTATGTCATTACCGTTAAGAGAACACAAAAACCGTCCTTGGCAGGGAGTGGTACCTACAAGATTACAACGTATTCGCGAACCAAATCTCAGTAACCCCCAAGTACACGATACCGATGACGGTAAAGATATTTTTACTGTAATTCGTGAGCGCGATATATTAGTTCACCACCCCTATCAATCTTTCTCAGCATCTGTAGTTAAATTTATTTCTAGTGCTGCACAAGACCCAGATGTGTTAGCAATTAAAATGACTCTTTACCGCACTTCTGGTGATTCACCAATTGTAAATGCTTTAATTGCTGCCGCTGAAAATGGTAAGCAAGTGTCGGTGCTTGTTGAACTTAAGGCACGTTTTGATGAGGAGAATAATATATATTGGGCACGGCGCCTAGAAAGTGTGGGAGTACACGTCGTTTACGGTTTAGTTGGCTTAAAAACGCATTGTAAAACTATATTAGTTGTGCGACGTGAGAAAGACCGTATTCGTCGTTATGTACATATTGGTACAGGCAACTACAATCATAAAACCGCGCGTTTATATACTGATTTAGGATTATTTAGCTGTCGTGATGAGTTAGGCGCCGATTTAACTGATTTATATAATTACTTAACTGGTTACTCGCGACAAAAATCTTATAGACAGTTACTCGTTGCTCCTGTCAATATGCGCGACCGTTTTTTAACTCTAATTCGTCGTGAAATCGAAAATGCTCATAACGGTTTATCTGGACGTATCGTTGCGAAAATGAATTCGCTTGTTGACCCAGAAATTATTGCTACCTTGTATGAAGCATCGCGCGCGGGAGTACAGATTGATTTAATAATTCGGGGTATTTGCTGTTTACGTCCTGGTTTGAAAGATATTAGTGAGAATCTTCGCGTTATTAGTATTGTTGGTAACTTTTTGGAACATTCTCGCATTTATTATTTTTATAATAATGGACAGGAAGAAATATTTATTGGTAGTGCAGATTGGATGCCACGTAATTTAGACCGTCGCGTTGAAGCAATTACTCCAATTCAAGATGTTGATATTGCTAAAGATTTGCAAGAGATATTGGGAATCATGCTTGCCGATAACCGTTTGGCTTGGGAACTACAATCAGATGGTACCTATATTCAGCGGCGCCCAGGAGATGATTGTCCAGATTCCAACTCGCAACAAGCCTTAATGGCAATGGCGTTAGGTTCAACTACAGTTATCCCAAACCTGGAACCGATAAGTACTGTCCGTAGTTAATTTTTTGTTATCTCTGATATTTTTTCTTAACGTTAATTTTAAATAATTGAGTAAATTATGAAAAATAATTAAACTTTGATAATAATTATCAAAATTGCAAATGTCTCCAAATATCCCAAAAGTGTTTAACTTAAATATCAATGGTGATAGTTTGTATTCACCATTTATTCACCCATTAGATAGAGTTGTAAGAAGTGAATGTTCCTTTAAACTGTAAGGGTTATATTTTATTATCCGTTCATTAAATTGGATGTTAATGTTGTCCTGTAAGCCTTCTACGCTGCGGGTGTTAGTCGCCGACGACCACGAACTAACTCGTATGACCCTGCAAATGGTTCTGTCTTGTCAAAAAAATATGCAAGTCGTTGGTTTAGCAACCAATGGCCAAGAAGCTGTTGATATGGTAAAACGCCACAAACCCGACGTAATAGTACTGGATTTACAAATGCCAGTTATGGATGGTTGGACAGCATCGGGTAAAATTAAAGATATTGCTCCTGATACCCAAATCATCGCCTACTCCTCTGTAGAAGATGCTAAAAATGTAGGTGTTCACGACATGGGTCGTTGGGATGTTTTCTGTAAAAAGGATGTGCCTACAACTGAATTAATCGCTTTAGTTCGGGAATTAGGAAGCGGAAATCACGAAGCAGCTTAGATTATGCGATGCATACAAATAAGTTAAATTTAATATTCTCTCTGTCAAGAGTATTACATCTACTAGTTCTCTTGGCAACAGCGTCGGTACTTTCCTTGTTGGAATAGAAGTACCGACGCTATTTTAATGTATCACCTCTCAAATGTTTCAACCTTGTGGAAAGGTACGTCTATATTCATCTATTAAGTCATCCATTTCTTCCAAAGCTTGATTAACATCAACTCTCAATGCTCCTAAATTAGGCTGTTCAAGAAGTTGCAGCAGGTATTCTCGCTTAGTTTCAACGGCAACAATGCGTTGTTTGAGAGTTTGTACGTCCATATGCTTTGATATTTTAATTAAAAGTGCGACTGTATACTCTTAACTTAACGCAAAAATCTTTAATAGTAATGAGTTCAGCACTCAGCACTGATTATTATTTTTGGTATTGGAAACCTTTCATCTTCACCAAGTTTGAGATTAATAATCGTTTCCGCATTAGTATGTTGTAGTATTTTTAGCAAACCAACACTTTGCTCTAAAAATTCATCTACATCAATGCCAGCAAAAACTGATGGGTAACGTCGCAAGCGGTTAGTACCCTCTCCGAGTAAAATTGTGGCGCCGCGTAAGTTACCGTTGCCCAAATGGTATAAAGCAACAGCGACTTGCAATATACCTTGGTAGAAACTTTTTTCTGGCTCTAGGGCTTCTATCCATAAAGCCTCTAAAGTGTCATGGCAAGCGTAGAACTGCCCAGTATTGAACTGTTCTACACCTTGCCAATATGATTGAGGCATTTCTTCGCTCACGCCATGCTATCCCTTACTTCTTTAATAGTTTCGAGCGAGATATCTTGTTTATCACCTGCAAACTCGTTGTCTGGGGTAAGAAATAACATGCAGTGACATTCTTTGCGTTCGCGCATTGGCACACAGGGGCAGTTCCAGAAAGTTGCTGCGACTTCAGCTTCTTTGTCTTCGTAGTGCCGACAAGGGCATAAAGGCGCCCCTAGTTCATCTTTGTGTTTAGCAAGTCCTTCAATTACAACAGCAGTAACCGAAGGTTCGGAACAGAAGTAAGTACCAGTGCGCTTTGCATACTGCTCTGAAAAATGGCGCATTGCTTCAAGATTCTTATCGCTGGACTTTAAATTAACTTCTGATGCGTCTGATGCAATCATAGGACAAGTGGAATGACGAGTTTTATTTGAGTATGATAACACTTTGACAAAACACAGAATCTCGTCAGTTACATCTGTTAATTATGGTTGTTAGTTATAGTTAGCAGTTATTTGCCTCTGTAATTGAAGTTGTAGCTGTTCATCTTGGTTCAAAATTATACCTGGCGTATTTTGATTTACGATCTCGCACGCGCGATTAGATTTGGGTTGCCATAGTAACCAACGACTGCCATTGGTGATTGAAGAAAGTGTTACAGGGTTTTGCGTTAACCAAATGATTGGTAGCTTTGGTAGCACTTTAGTGCTATTTACGTGGTCTTGTAGTGGTGTAGTTGCTGCGAGAGTTTCAAGTACCGAATGTTCGCCTTTTACTAAACCTGTATACTCTGTCCACAGTTGTACATTCATTTGTTGACGAGTCGCGTAAAAGTACAGCGATGCAGCGGCAATTACTGCTTGCTCAAAGTTTTCTTCATCCCACTCGCCTTTGCTATCTAGGGCGATAATAATATCTTGTCCACTCCTTATTGTCTCAAACTCGCGCACTCGTAGTTCGCCATAACGGGCACTAGTACGCCAATGTACTAATCGAATTGGGTCACCAACGTGATAAGGACGTAAAGACCGCACGAGTCCTTCTGTTGCTGCTACATAAGGATTCCCCTGTGGGTTGCCTCTGCAACTAGAATCTAAACCAATTTCATCAATTAACGGACAAGTTTTAAGTGGTAAGACCTGCGGGTAAACAATTGCTATGGCTGGACTTGAACGCGCGCGCTTCGTCCAAAACAATCCAAATGGGGCCCCACTTCTAAATTCAACTGTATGCCAACGGTATAAACCCCGATGTTGAACGTTTATGCAGTACGATAACGAGTAACTATCGAGCGTATCGATTATATTTATCGCATGTTGATTCGAATGGGGCGATTGCTTTTTGAGCGCATACGGTAGTACATCTTCTACACTCAACATAGTTACAGGTTGTTTTGATTGATTCGTAATTTCAAACTCTATTACTAAATCATCACCTGCTGTTACTGGTTGAATCGAACGGCGCCTGATAGATAAGGATTTTATCGATTTAGCAGGTAAAACAGCAGCTATAAAGAGCAGCGCACAACTTACACCGCTGATAACATATAACCAGCCAGCCATCGTGTTAATTGCAGCCCCAAAAAAACAAATCGTGATTCCACTCAACACCCAACCGCTATAAGCAGGGGCACAAGCACGAGTTTCAAAATAATTAATAACTCTCATATATAAATATTTATAAAGGTAATAAAAGTTACATTCATTGTTAGAACACCATCAACTACGCGCATAGTTCTACTCTAGATTAACCTACCAACACAAATAGTTCACACTAACCATGCTATTTAATGAAATCACTGTAAAGATGAGTTATGAACTGTAGATATTAACTAAGATAGGTGTACATTAACAGTAGTAACAAGACCGTAAGTTTACGGTCAATCTAGAGACAAAAAATATTTTTATACCAGTAATATTACGGTATAAATATATAACTTTCTAGATTGAACCAATATGTTATAACCTGCAATCGGCGAAAGGACGCAGTCATGGACGAATCTACAACGTCCCCGTTACAAAATCCAAAACTAGAGCATCTACCCGCAACTGCCACAACGGGTCAAACCCTAATGGGTAAGCGCGCTTCTGAACCGGAACAAAGTTCAAGCACACCGAAGCGACTGTCCTTGGCAACGCAATGCTCACCTCCACCACCACCAAATTTACTGCAAGTAATTGGGCCAGTAATTAAATGCCTTACCATTCAACAAATGGTACGCGATGCTCATGCCCAACAAGCTTCAGATATACACATTCGTGTTGGAGAAGTACCACGATTTCGGATTCGGGGTCAAATGGTGATTTACAGCAAGGGTGAAATAGTTACACCTCAAGGTTTTGAAGCTTATTTGACCGAAATACTTACTCCATCACAGCGACAACGGTTTACCGAAACAAAAGAACTCGATACAGGAATTTTTTATCCTGGCTTTTTGCGCTGTCGAGTCAATTGTTTTGAAACCCTGACAGGTGGAGCGATGGTGCTGCGGTTAATTACCTTGGAAGTACCTTCAATTGATAGCTTGCGCTTACCAGCAGTTCTCAAAGACATTATTACTAAAAAACAGGGTTTAATTTTAGTTACAGGTCCAACGGGTTCAGGTAAATCGACCACAATCGCGTCAATGATTCGCTTTCTCAATGAAACGGCGCAAAAACATATTATTACGATTGAAGACCCGATTGAATACGTCCACACTTCGCAAAAATGTTTAATTACCCAGCGCGAAGTTGGATTGCACACCTACGAATTTCACGATGCGCTACGGTCAGTACTGCGTGAAGACCCAGATGTAATTTTAATTGGGGAAATGCGCGACCGCATAACTGTAGATACTGCCTTAAAAGCAGCACAAACAGGGCATTTAGTTTTAGGAACATTGCATACCAAAAACGCAATAACTGTTATTAACAGATTACTAAATATCTATAACCCTGACGAACAAGCTGCAATGCGGGTTCAAATCGTTGATTCGCTAGTTGCCGTTGTTGCACAGCAGTTACTTCAATCAACCGACGCTAGAAGAGTTGCCGCAATGGAAATACTGCTCAACACTCCTACAATGCAAGATTTCTTGCTCAAAGGTGAGGACATGCAAGCTTACCAACTTATGGAAGACAGTACTTCGGATGGAATGCAGGTTATGAACTACGCACTATGCGACTTAATGTTAACCGGGCAAATTCGAGTCGAAGATGCAGTCAACGCTTCTCCTGACGTTGGTGACTTACGGCGCCGTGCCCGAAATGATGGGTATAATCCATCACAATCCACACGACCCGAAAAGCAAGAAGCCTACAATTTTACCCCTCGTTGAAATCAAAATGTTGTAGAGACTACTGGTTCATGTCATAAAATTTGGGGTGTTAGGTACGTAGTAGGGCTTTAGCCCTCTAAATTTTCGTGCGCTCTCCGCGCTACTACGTACCTACCACAATTAATGACACAGACTACTAGACATATGTAGTCTCTCTTATCAAGAAAAAATTAGTACTACTGGTTAACGCAAACAGGTAGTACTACGCTCAGAATTATCATCAAAACGGCGCCAATTAGTACTACTGGTTAACGCAAACAGGTAGTACTGCGCTCAGAATTATCGTTAAAACGGCGCCAATTGGTACTACTGGTTAACGCAAACAGGTAGTACTACGCTCAGAATTACCATCAAAACGGCGCCAATTAGTACTACTGGTTAACGCAAACAGGTAGTACTGCGCTCAGGATTAGAAAAAATTTAAAGTTTCTAAGCAGGTTTTGGCGATTGACAGTAATTCCTAATACCAATCTTAAGTATATATAAAGTCACCGGAACAGCCAAAGAAATAGGTGGAGGCAGAAATCCTGCCACTAGATTCAATAAGCCTAAAAAATCTTCTGCTGGCTGACTACACACAGTTTCACGGCATCTTATTGCTAACTCTTCCAAATCAACTGCTCGAAATTGAGTTTCTCCATCTTGTTCGGACAACTCAGCGAATGCAGCATTGAGATCACCATTATATTTCTCAACTGTATCGAGTGCCTTTTTGGCGCCCGCATCCGGGTACTCAGATAACTGCGCGCGATAGTGTTGAAGTTCTTCTTTTGAAATAGATGCCATGTTTTTACTTTGACCTAATCAAGTTTCTGTACGCTTATTATTTTTACTACGAAAAACGCCTGACATACTTAAACCAGTTATTAATAAAGCAATTAATGCTAATCGATTTAATATTGGGTAGATAGCCTGAAGGTGAAAGATTTTATAGATACTAGATAATAATGGTTATAATCTGATTAATATAAATATTAATCCCTCCAACCCTCGCTCCTTCAGGGGGCTAAGAAACTCATGTTGTTCCCCCTTTAATAAGGGGGGTTAGGGGGGATTTTTTATGACTTAGGAACAGCATTGATGTCTTTTTCTAGTGACTGCAATGCTGTAGATAATTTTTCTTTACTTGGTTTAGAAGCTTTCAATGTGTCTTCTATTTGGTCGGCATTTTTCTCTATTGCATTATATTTATCGCGCGATTTAGCTTTGATACCATCTTCGACTTTTTCCCAAGCATTTTCAAACCCGTCAAATTCCTTTTTGGCCTCCGCAAAGTCTCCTTTATTTACAGCAGCTTTGGTTTTGCTTACTACACTCAATAAAGCTCCAGTATTTGAAGAAGAACCAGTAGAAGAATTTGATTCCACTTTTGAAGCTGGGTTTGCTGTGGGTGGTGCTTGAGTACCCGCTTGTTCTGCATTGTTACAACCAGCTAGTAACATCGCACTCAGACTCAATGCGGCAAGTGTTTTATGAACATGAAAACGAATCATATGCTTCTAAGCTTGAAATTGACCAACTACAGCTTCTTACCAATGTGAGTTATCGAAAATTAATCTCAATAATAAATTATTTGTACTCTTCTCGATTTCAGAAAGTAAGAAAAAATGTATTTTTGCTGCAGTATCTGATGATTATAGAGTCTGTGAAAATAATATTACATGCTAAGTAGTTATTTTAACCTTTTCTTAAGATTGTCGATTTATAAGTATTATTTTCATTGACTTCTTTAACCCGGTTACTACAAAGAATCTATGTATCAACCAGGTTTTAATGATTAAGAAGGAGAAATATTATTTCTGTAGAACGACGTTGAACGAATTTAAAAATCCAGTAATACTTTTGGTTAAAAAGTTTCGCTGTCTTTTAGTGGTGATGACCATGACTTGATACAGGCGCCCTTCTGCAAAATACAAGCGGTTCCTGGTAATCTTACCACCAGCGTTGATGTATTCGATTTCTCTTCCTGGGTGTCCGTTGGAACTGCGAATAGTTTTTTGGTTTAGAAGATTGCTTTTGGTTGTCTTTAATGCCATTTCTTGGGCATTTTTCAGTACTTCTTCGGAGTTTGCCATTTGTCCGTAGCTGTGGGGGAAGTCGTTAAATGTGACTACATAAGCAACTTCTTGTCTGGGAGGTTGGGCAATAAACATCTGTAGGTTAATTTCTCCCATAAATGTTCTTTGGGTCTGGGATGTTACCTTTGGTTGACCCGGCATTAAAACACTAAAACGTCCATCAGAAGGAGTAAATACCTTCCATCGAAATTTTTCTAGTTCCGATGGATTAGGTTTTGGTACTGATGGTTGACGTTCATTTCGTGCTGCTACGGTTGTTTCTACGGTTGTAGCGAGCGCTAAAACTAAGGTTACGGTCAAAAATGGTAGAACCCGAATTTTATTTTTAATAGTTAGTTGGCTAAAAGCTGCTAATGTCATAGATTTGGCTATTAGTGATGTTAATATCACGTACATGCCAATCTGTTATAACTCACCTATAACCTTTCCGCACAAATAGCGGCGCCAATTAGCCCAACGTTTTGATTCAGAATAACTTTTACAGGTATGTCTTCTAAAATGCTTCGCATTCGTCCTTTTTGAGTGAAATGCAATAGAAAGTCGGATGATTCAATAAGTGGAAGAATCTTAGGGGCAATACCACCTGCAATATATAATCCTCCGTATGGTAAAAGCTTTAATGCGAGATTTCCAGCTTCGGCGCCGTAAGCTTCCACAAACAACCGCATTGTCTGTTCGGACAAATCATCACTTTTACTAAGTGCTGCACTACCAATAGCAGCACCTGGGTCTACACTTTTTTCTTGTTGTCCTGCAAGTTGTTCCCACGCGCGAACGACTTGTGCAATATCAGGAGACTCAGTAGCAATTTTACGGTCTCTCAAAAATTGATAAATCGAGACAATACCCAAACCAGATACAACACGTTCAACAGAAACCCGTTGAATATCGTGTTTATCAAGTAGATACTTTAATAATTGAAACTCTAATTCTGTTCGTGGTGCAAAGTCCGCGTGTCCCCCTTCCGAAGGATACACATAATAATCTTGTCCTTGCTTGATTAAAAAACCTTGCCCCAAACCTGTACCGGCACCAATAATGGCAATTGGGGCATCATCACGGGGTGTACCAGCTTGTAGAGTACACAAATCTTGACTTTCTAGCCCTAAAATCCCATAACCAACGGCGGCAAAATCGTTAATTAGAGCTACTTGAGGTATATTAAGCTCCACCTGGAGGCGCCCACAATCAAGATACCAAGCTAGATTAGTTAATTTCGCGGTATCACCAACAACAGGTCCAGCTATACCAAAACATGCTTTTTGTGGGTGGTCAGAATTGGCATCGCGTAGAAACTCTTTGACCATCGGTACTAAATCAACAAAATCACCGCTACGGTAAGTATTCTCGTACACAGTTCGTAATGATGATTCTTTGGTTACATCAACCAATCGTAAAATTGTCTTCGTTCCGCCGATATCGCCTGCTAGTAATAAAGTCATAATTATTTGAAGAACGCAACTAATTAAATCGAACCATTTCTTCCACCTCAGTCAAGTGCGATGTGTCTCCTTTTAGCTCGATCCACCATTCAGGGTGCTGACGAACGAGTTTAAACAAGCTACACAACCTAACTTTTTCAGCTTGGTAAATTGATTCTCCTGCAATTCCTAGTACAGCACCGTTGACTGATGCACCATGTGCCACTAACAGTATATTTTCTGGAGAGTACTCAGTAGCCAAACATCTGGCAGTTTGTCCAGCGCGCGCACGAACTTGCGCTCGTGTCTCCGGATATCTAGCAGCAATGATAGGTGTGTAGCTAGTATCGATACGGGGATAAAATTTGACCAATTCGCGAATCGGGTGGAGTTGTGGTTCCTCATCCATCCAATCAGGATTTAGCCATTCGCTCAACCCCGTCTCTAATTTAATTGGTAAATTAAGTACTTCAGCAATAGCATGTGCTGTTTGCACGGTTCGCAAAAACGGTGATACAAAAATATGATGAATTTTTTCGCCTTTAAGACGACTTGCTAGCTGTTTTGCTTGAATAAACCCATCTTCACTAAGTGGTGGGTCATAACGACGTTCAGCAGTAAGAAACCAATCGGGGTTTACAAAGTCTAGACGGTTAGCGTGTCTAGCAATCCAAATTATCTGAGACATTCACTCTATTTCCAGCGAGTGCGAGGATAAACGCGAGGTGTGAAATATCTATCATGACATGTTTCGTTATGTTAAGCGTTTAAGGGGCTAGACAAATTTTGCGCTCTTACCTCACGGTGCCATTTGTCTTTTTTGTACGGTAAACCGAACTAACCCTACAGAAATTTGATTGTAGGTTAGTAGTAAGGTGGGCAGTGCCAACATACAATTGTACGCCTGTGCCTATGTTATTTTTCTTTACCACAGAGGCACAGAGTACACAGAGGAAGAATTATTAAAAACTTATCAAAATTTATAGATTATAGGTTGGGTGGAGAAACGTAACCCAACAAATGCTCAACAAGGGTAAGGTTTTGGGGCGCCAACTACGAGGTGATCAGCCCTATATTATTTAGGGCTGCCACATAATGAGCGGATATTGTTTAGAACTTAAGTTGATAAAGTCGAGGTATGCACTACCTTGAGGTTTATGATGGTTCTAAATTCTGGCGCCGTTTTTGTTCAACAAATTGCTTTAACTTCTCAACAGAATAATGATTATTTTTATCATCAGGTCTTAAAACTGCATAAGTACTCAAACCTCAGAAATATGTAGTTTCAGAAGCAAAAGCAAGCGTTCTTGCAGCCGGAGCGTAAACGTACACCTTGACTATTTTCCCAAACAGTTATCACTTCTTCATAATCCGCAATTTTTAACTCTGTTATTTCAACTTCCAGCACTTTTAATTCAAACCTGCATATATTTAAGTAAGTTTAGTTTACCCCGAGCAACTTAATGTCCAGTCCATCTCTTTATAAATATCAAGCAGGTGGTAGCCTTCCTGTAACTGCGCCCAGTTATGTTAAACGACAGGCGGATGATGAATTATATCAGGCATTGCTAAAGGGAGAGTTTTGCTATGTGCTGAATGCAAGACAGATGGGGAAGTCTAGCCTGCGAGTGAGGATCATGGATCGCCTGCAAGCTGAGAGTATGCGATCGGGCGCGATTGATATGACAACCATTGGTAGTCAACAGATGACATCCGAACAGTGGTATGCCTCAGTCTTACAAAGTATTGTTAGCAGCTTCCGGCTTGGGGTAAATTTGCGAACCTGGTGGCGAGAACGATCGCATCTCTCCCCTGTAAAACGCTTTAATGATTTTTTGGCAACAGTTTTACTGATTGAAATTCAGCAACCTGTAGTCATTTTTATTGATGAAATTGATAGTGTCCTGGGATTAGACTTTCCCATTGATGACTTTTTTGCGTTGATTCGTGCCTGTTATAATCAGCGGGTGGAAGAACCAATTTATCAACGGCTCACCTTCACGCTGTTGGGGGTAGCCACGCCTAGCGATCTAATTGCGGACAAAAGTCGGACACCTTTTAATATTGGACGGGCGATCGACTTACAAGGATTTCGGTTGCCTGAAGCCTTGCCGTTGCTTCCCGGTTTGCGCTTAACAGTGAACCAACCGGAAATCATGCTGCGTCACATTTTAGAGTGGACAAATGGACAACCCTTTTTAACCCAAAAGCTTTGTCAATTGGTGCTGAATGCTTGGCAGGATAGCACGATCGCCATTCCTACAGGACAAGAAGCAAGTTGGTTAGAAACCCTAGTGAGATCGCGCTTGATCGACTACTGGGAACTCCAAGATGAACCAGAACATTTGCGAACTATCGCCCATCGTCTGCTATATGACGAACAGCAATCCGGACGCTTGCTAGGTTTATATCAGCAGATTTTAGATGTACGGGGTAAAACTGTTCCCATCGACAACAGCCCCGAACAAACCGAGTTACTGCTATCGGGCTTAGTCGTCAAGGAGCAGGGCTACTTGCGAGTTCGCAACCCCATCTATGCAGAGGTATTTAACTTTGAATGGGTGGAGCAATTATTGACAAATCTGCGACCTTATGCTATTAATCTAAGGGACTGGCTGAGTTCCGAACGATTAGACGAATCACGGTTGCTGCAAGGACAGGCTTTGAGAGATGCCGAGGTCTGGGCAGAGGGCAAACAAATTGGCGATCAGGATTATCAGTTTTTAGCAGCTTCCCATGCGCTAGAGAAACGAGAACAACAGCAAGCCTTAGAAGCTGCCCGCACAAGGGAAATCGAAGCCCGCTTAGTGCAGGAGAAAAAAACGGCTCGACTGCAACGATACTTGTTAGGGGTAATCAGTCTGGCATTGATCGTGGTATTGGGTTTGGGGTTAACGACTTTCTGGCAATATCAAACCGCGAAAGTGAGTGAAATTCAAGCCCTCTCCCGCAGTTCTGAAGCCTTGTTTGCCTCTGATCGGCGCCTGGATGCTCTTCTTGAAGCACTGCGAGCCAAACAGCAATTGCAGCGATTAAGCAGCGTCAATCCTGCCACGAGCGCCCAAGTCGAAGAAGTGCTACGGCAAGCAGTATATGGCGCTATGGAATTTAACCGTTTGGTTGGGCATCAGGAGTATGTGTACAGTGTGGTTTTTAGCCCAGATGGGCAACAAATTGCCACAGGTAGCCGCGACAAGACCATCAAACTTTGGGCGGCAGATGGCAGGTTATTGAAGACTTTAAATAACAGTGATTGGGTTTATGACGTGGTTTTCAGCCCTAATGGTCAATTCCTGGCTGCATCCACTCAAGCAGGAGAAGTGAAACTTTGGAGACGGGACGGACGGCTGCTTTGGACTTGGAAGCAGCCTGATTCACAGAGGCAGATTCTCTTATTCAAGCTTACCTTTAGCCCCGATGGTCAGTCAATTGCGGTCGCAAGTGAAGATCGCACCGTCAAACTCTTGGATCTGAAAGGTCGCCTGGTTTGCAGCCTCAAGGGGCATGAGAATGTGGTCTGGGGTGTGGATTTTAGCAAGGATGGACAGACAATTGCTTCTGCCAGCGGAGATCGCACCGTCAAGCTTTGGAGTAGCGATGGACGCTTAATCAAAACGTTAGTAGGGCATCAGGGACAAGTTAATGTGGTAAGCTTTAGTCCTTCGGGGCAACTGCTAGCTTCTGGAGATAGGCATGGGGTAATGAAACTCTGGCATCGAGATGGTCGCCTGATGCAGACTTTGGCGGCACATACTACTGACATTTTTGGCATTAGCTTTAGTCCAGATGGACAACTACTGGCTTCCGCAAGTGCGGATCAAACAGTGAAGGTGTGGCGACGAGATGGTACATTGTTATTAACATTGAAGCAGGGAGATGCTGCTTGGAGAGTGGAGTTTACCTCGGATGGAAAGCAGCTTGCCTCTTCTGGTTCTAACAATTTAGTCAAACTTTGGCAATTGCACAACCCAGTGTTGACCCGTCTTTTGGGACATCAGGCGCAGATTTTGCAGGTGGCGTTTAGCCCCGACAGTGAGCGCGTTGCCTCGGCCAGTTGGGATCAGACAGTGAGACTGTGGACGCGGGATGGTCGCTTACTCACCACCTTTCGGGGACATAAAGCGATCGCCAATGGAGTTGCTTTTCATCCCGATGGTCAACGTCTGGCTTCTAGCGATGGCACTGGCATTATTCACCTCTGGCAAGCCAATGGTATGCAGTTAAAGACATTTTCGCTCCAAGAGCCAACTGGAACCATCGATCTGCGCCAAAACGAGCAGCCATCAGCCGAAGGTAGTACCGTTGAGTTTAGCCCTGATGGTCAACTGTTAGCAGCAGGCAACACAATACAAGATGTGGCTCGACTCTGGAAGTTAGACGGGAGCCTAGTTACTACCCTAACCGGACATCAAAATGGTATCAGCCGCATCCGCTTTAGTCCAGATGGAAGGCAGATTGCCACCAGCAGTCATGATGGCACTATTAAACTTTGGCATCTTGATGGCAGCTTGATTCGCACTTTTACAGGGCATAAAGCGGAAGTACAGGATCTCGCCTTTAGCCCAGATGGCAAACTCATTGTATCAGGGAGTCACGATCGCACGATCAAACTCTGGACAGTGGAGGGGAAACTCCTTCGTACCTTCAAAGGTCATAGCAGCAAAGTCTACGCGGTAGCTTTCAGCCCAGATGGCAAAACGGTCGCATCCGGGAGCCGCGATCGCACTATCAAGCTCTGGAAACTAGACGGCACCTTATTGGCAACCCTAAAAGCCCATCAAGATGTTGTTTTTGGGTTAGCCTTTAGCCAAGATGGGCGGTGGTTAACATCCAGCAGTTGGGATAAGAGTGCGATTATCTGGAATTTGCAACAAGCAGTTGATATCAATCGACTAGAACAGATTGGTTGTGATTGGGTACGAGATTATCTGCGAACCAATCCAGAGGCAAAAAAAGACGCGGGGTTGTGCAAAGGCAATTCTTAAGCCAGTAGATTTTCTGGCGTGACAATTTTGGTTCACGCGCGTAACGGTTTTATCCTAAATTTTTTGGTTAGGCTTATAGCGGCGCCAAAGCGTGTCAACTGGGTTTCTACTCAGCACGCGGCGATGGCGCCGAGCTACCGCTAACAGCACTTTGCTGTGGATTGTTCTCTAGGATAGGCAAAATACTACTAAATGATACTTTTTAGTTGTCAGTAATCAAAAAAGTAGGCAGAAATATAAAAATAACCATACTTACAAAATCAAAAATCAATACTTTTTCTTATTCCTCTATTATTTGTCTCATGAGATGATAATAAGACAGTAAAAACACTGAAAGCATTTCAGGGAGCTTTAGAGAGCGTCGTTCAGCCGTTTAATCGTTCAACCTGTTATCCTATTTAATTTAATTCAGCCTCGGCTTACCATCTTTCCTATTCCTCAATTGTCATTGGGATTTGCTAAAGTTCAATCCCTTGTCAATTACGTTACCTATCCTATTTTTACAGCATATTTCAGGTTCCGGAGGTACACACATGATGCCCAAAACCCGCTTCGAGACGTTACATGTAACGTCTCTACATGTACCGCATGAACACGCTGCGGTGCTGTATATTCCTGAATCACCCTGATTTCTATTTTTCCTCTGCTTAGAATCACAAATTAGAGATAAAAGCTTTTGCGCTGATTATAGTTAACCCTACTACATCGCTGTCAATGCCGACAGATAACGACAGCAACAGAGACTCGTGCATCCTCTTGGCTAATTTTATCATACTTAGGAAAAATCACTATGTCTTTTGCATTTGTTCAACTCAATACAGTATTTGACCTTTTAGCTGATTTTGCTAACTCAAAAAATTTCTGGCAAGACTTCAATAGAACTTTTGGCAGCCAATATAATTCAGCTCTTGTCAAAGATTTGAGGCGCCAATGGCAGAACCGTAACTTTAACCAGCTACCGCCCATCCAAATCTTGAAAACTGGCATGGAGGGTATTGCTGGAGCTTATGCCAGTTCTAACAATACTATTTATCTATCCCAATCGTTTTTAGACACTGCTTCTGAGTCTCAAATTGTGGCTGTGCTTCTGGAAGAAATTGGTCACAGCATTGATGCACGCATTAACACCAAGGATAGCCAAGGGGATGAAGGGGAATTATTTTCAGACCTGGTGCGCGGTGTCTCGTTTACTTCAGAGCAAATTCAAGCCATCCAATCTCAGAATGACTCAGCCACAATTACTGTAGAAGGTCAGCCTGTATCCGTGGAGACTGCTGTTTCGCTTGGTGTTGGCATCCGTAACTATGTGGCGAAAACAGGCGATGCTAATCCGCTTGGTACAGTTGATGTGGGCAACTTTAGTAAACCCGTCTTCGCCGATATCAATGGCGATGGTCGCTTGGATATAATTGTGGGCAAGAGTGACGGGACGATCGCTTCATTCCAAAACTATGAAAGTGATACTGGGCTTACCTATGCTGAACAAGGGGCTACTAGCACAAATATAACTATATTTGTCCCACTCCAAAACACGGGCTTAACCTTTCCTAGAGTTATCACTGTGAATGCTAATCCCTTTAATGGTATTGATGTGGGGGATTTGAGCAGTCCCGCCCTAGTCGATATTGACGGAGATAACGACCTAGACCTGATTGCAGGTTCGGCAGATGGCACCCTCAAATACTACAAAAATACAGGCAGTGCCACAAACCCCAGTTATGTTGCCCAAACAGGGACAGCCAACCCCTTTAACAGTATTGATGTCGGTCTTTTAAGCAGTCCTGCCTTCGCCGATCTCGATGGCGATGGCGATCGAGACTTAGTTGTGGGCGACTGGGAAGGCAACCTCAAATACTACAAAAATACAGGCAGTGCCACCAGCCCCAGATATATTGCCCAAACAGGGACAGCCAACCCCTTCAATAGTGCAGCTGTAGGTGCAAGGGCTTTTCCCACGTTATTCGATGTAGATAACGATGGCGACTTCGATTTACTCGTTGGTGAAAGGAATGGCAGTCTTACTTACTACAGAAATACAGGAAGTCCCACAAATCCCCTCTTTACGCGCCAAAGCGATAGTCTTTTCTATGGAATTAATGGCGGAACTTATATCAGTCCAACTTTAGGGGACTTGAACGGAGATGGTGCTGTAGATGTGATTGCCGGAAGCAGTGATGGCACCCTTAAGTATTTTGTCAATGCTCCCGTTGTCACAGATGCCGATCAAACCGTTAGCTTCAATGGAACCGAACTCAATATTGCTTTAAAGAAAAGCCCTCAGGCAACAACACCCACTACCGTTAGCTCTCCCCAGGACATGGTTATAGGCTCTACAGGTGATCTGGTTCTCTTTGATACTAACACTAAGTTTATCACTAATTCTGTTAATGACTTCAAGGTAGTGGTGGTTAATGCCGAATACATCGCTAGTGATTTGATAAACAGTGACAATTCCATTGTTAATGATGACTCTGGTATTGGGCTTTTTTCGCCAATAGGTACTTATGTCGCTGATCGATCCTTTGAAGCTCTTGCGGCACAGGCAAAAAACTTGGCTTCGTCTAATGATTTGACCACAGTCCGCTCTACCCTTTTCGGTTTATTGTTGCAGGCTATTAACAAACCTGAGGCAGAAAAAACTGATACAGAAAAAGGTGCATTATCTTTCCTGGCAGATCGAATCCGGTTGAATCGCATTCAAGAGAAGCGGCTGGCTTTGGATCGATATGAAGATTGGGAACAAAACGCTGATACCTATCAAACCCCTCAAGGTTTTGGCTTTCCCAACTATTCCGCGCCGCGTAGGGGTATAGGCTCTTTTTTTTCAGTGTCCAGCCCGCCTGATGTTCGTCGGGATGCTAAAGCAGATTATTATAGAGAATTGAGCCTGAGTCCTCAAGGTCAAGTTGCTTCAGAAACGACGAGTAAAGGGCTTGCCCGCTATCAACAAAATTTACTTGATGCTTCCACAACCTTTCAATATTTACAAGCATCGGGAGCAAGCGCCGGGCAAGTGGCTGCAACAATCGTAGGGGCTGGGCTGGCAACCGGTACACTTGCGGTCGTAACATACTCTGCTGTAGGGACCGCGATATTGGCAACAACAGCGGTTGCTCAAGGAAGTGTTCTCTTGTCTCTCCCTGGTATAAGCTCTGTTGCTTATTCAGCTATTATAAGTACTGCTGCTAGTGGGACAACTGCCCTATCAGCAGGGGGGTTTACGATCGGTGCAGCTTTTAGTGCAATTGCGAGCACTGCTGGGCCTGTTTCGGTTGTCCTTACCGCAGCAGCGGTGGCGGCAGGCCAGGGCGTGATAATCTTTGGTTCCAAAGAGCTAGGTGTGGAAGGAACAGTTAATGTTAAGACAAATTTAACTAATGAACTGAATACAGCCCTAAAAGCTGCTTCACCGGATCTAAAAACCCTTCTCCAAACTGGGGGAGAGAAGGAAATATTTACCGCGTTCCTTCAAACCACGCTGAACAAGTCGGGAACTTATCTTAATAGTGCCAACAATAACTATCCGGGAACGAGTGGCAATGACCAAGTTTATGGCTTAGGCGGAGATGATATCCTCTACGGGAATGACGGTGATGATTTCCTAGATGGCGGACAGGGCAACAACAAGCTCTACGGCGGAGCAGGGAACGATGTCCTTGATGCGGGGGATGGCAACGATATCCTTGATGGCGGTGATGGCAAGGATCTGATTCAAGGCTGGAAAGGCAATGACACTATAACTGGCGGGAATGGTGATGATACCCTTTTGGGTGAAGAGGGCGATGATACTCTAACAGGTGGAGCTGGCAATGATATCCTTAAAGGAGGCGCCGGGAATGATACGGCCATCTATAGCGGTAACTATAGCGATTATAAAATCCATAGATTATTAAGCGGGCTGATCCAAATTAGGGATACGGTGACGAGTAACGGTGATGATGGCACAGACACTTTCCAAGGGATTGAAAAGCTACAGTTTGCAAACGGTGCTTATCAGGTGAAAAACCTGGGCTTCCCCACCTTCGCCTTGCTGACTGACAATTTTACAGCCACAAGCAATCCGAATACAACCAATCTCAATTACAACCTAGCGGCGCGACAAACTGGCCCCCAAGAAACGAAAAACTGGGTTGGCAGGGTTAACGCCCAGGTTGGAAACACTGGTACAACTCCTATTGATTCAGGAAACTATCTACTGCTTGCCGACGGTGGAAATGCTGCCCTAGACTATAACTTGAATGGTACAACGTCTCGCGGCGGGCTAAGAATCAGTTTTGATATGGCCCCGAATCCCATAGGTATAAGTGGTGCAGATCCAGCCGTTTGGGGCAGTTTCAGCTTGGGGTTATCTGCGGCTAACAAAACAGCCTACATTACAGACAATTTACCGCACTTTGGCATTTTATTTCGAGGTAATGGCGGCATTCAAGCTTTTGACGGTAACATAGATATCACCAGTGCTAATCTTGTCGCAAATGCTACTAATAAATGGGGTAGCAGTGGCAATGATGCAACTCTGCAAGCGTTTGACGTTTTACTCACAGACCCCACTGACAATAATCCTTTTGATGGTGTTGGTCAAACTAATATAGATGTCTATGCTAATGGCTCTCTTGTCTACAGCTATGTGAAGGGCAATGGGGGTTATAAGGACAACTATATCAATTTCGGAAGTAACTACCGTTCAGGTATCGATAACCTGGCGATTGAAAACCTTAATCTCAGTAATACGGTTGTCAACCTTTTATCTGACAGTTTTACAACGACCACCAACCCCACTACTTCTAACTTGAATTATGAGATAGCCACTCGACAAACAGGCACATTGAAAACCACAAACTGGGTTGGTAGTGTCAATGCTCAAGTTGGTAACAAGACGGCGGGGATTGATTCAGGGAAGTATCTCCTCGTCGCCGATCGCGGAACGGCTGCTCTCGATCGCAACTTCAATGGCACGATCGCCAAGGGGGGATTGAAAATCAATTTTAGTCTAGCCCCAAATCCCACAAATAATGTCGATCAAAGTGTGTGGGGTAGTTTCAGTCTCGGTCTATCGGCTGCTAATAAGAATACGATCGTCAATGCAAATGTGGCGCACTTTGGCATTCTCTTCCGTGGTAATGGAGGGATTCAAGCCTTTGATGGCAACACCGATATCACCAGCGCCAATCTCGTCACTAACCCCAACAACCAATGGGGAGGCACAGGTAATGATGCAACATTGTACCCCTTCTCGGTAGTACTCACTGACCCCACAGATAATAATCCTTTCAATGGCGTTGGTCAAACAAATATCGGTGTCTTTGCCAATGGCTCGCTGATCTATAGCTATATCAAAGGAAATGGCGGTTATAGCGATAACTACCTAAATTTCGGCAGTCTCTGGCGTTCAGGGGTAGATAATATCAGCATTCAACAACTCAACCTCGGTACAGGTATCATTAACTTTGCTGAAAATAGCACAGGAAGCGTTTTTACTGCTGCGGCGAGAGATCCAGAGGGGTCTGCCATTAGCTATAGCCTTGCTCCTGGGTTTGATAGTGGCCTATTTAACATCAATAGCACTACGGGAGTTGTTACCTTTAAAAATGCTCCCAACTATGAAGCGCCTCAAGACCTTGATGGGGATAACGTTTACGACCTGATCGTTACCGCCAGCGATGGGAATTTGGAAACGGATAAAACCTATAGTGTTAGCGTCACCAATGTTAATAATGATGAAGCACCGAAGGACATCTCTTTAAGTTCGACGGCAATCGTTGAAAAATCTGCAATCGGCACATTAGTGGGAACCTTAAGCAGCACCGACGGAGATTTGGGCGATACCTTCACCTATACCCTTGTTAATGGTACAGGCTCAAACGATAATGCAGCTTTTACCATCAGTGGCAATCAACTTAAAATCAATACCGCAGCCACCAACGCTATCACAAAACCCAGCAACAGCATTCGCGTCCAAACTACTGATAAAAATGGCTTAAGCTATCAGAAGGTCTTCACCATTAATGTTACCAACCTCAATGAAGTCCCCACAGACATTTTCCTGAATACGAGTGGCATTAATGAAAATATTCCTGCCGATGGGATTATTGGAACTTTAAACACTACCGACCCCGATCTCAACAATACCTTTGCCTACTCGCTTGTGACTGGCACTGGTTCAACTGATAATTCCTTGTTTACAATTAGTGGCAATCAACTGAAAATCAACGCCTCTCCCAACCTTGAAGCTAAATCAAGTTACAGCATTCGGGTCAAAACCATCGACCAAGGTGGATTATCTTTTGAAAAAGCTTTAACGCTTAACGTTGCTAACCGTAACGAAGCCCCCACCTTTGCCCTCCTCACCGATAACTTCTTGGCTGCGAGGACTCCCTCAACCAACGACCTTAATTACAATCTCATCGGGCGCCGAGGCGGTTCTTTGCCTACCAACGTTAATTGGGTTCGGTCTGGGAATGCTCAAGTTGGTAATCCCACCGCTGGCATAGATTCTGGTAACTATCTGCTGACTGCTTATGGCGGAACGGCTGCTCTAGATTACAACTTCAACACAGCTACTTCCCAAGGTGGGCTGAAAATTAGCTTCAATTTAGCGCCAAACTCAACAAACTTACCTGACCAAACCCTATGGGCTAGTCTAAATCTGGGATTATCTGCTGCTGATAAAGGTAGCTTTGTCAACAGTAGCGTTCCCCATTTTGGGATTCTCTTCCGTGGTAATGGAGGAATTCAAGCTTTTGACGGTAGCCAAGATGTAACTGGTACCTATAAAAATTGGGGCGGAACTGGCAATAATGCTACACTCTATCCCTTTACCCTGATTGCTACTGACCCCACGGATGGAAATCCCTTTGATGGCGTGGGACAAACCAATCTTTATGTTTATGCCGATACAACCTTGATCTACAAATACGTCAAAGGTAACGGGGGATACACCAACAACTATCTCAACTTTGGCAGTTATGGAATTTCAGCAGTCGATAATCTTAAAATTGAGAAATTGGGGTTAGTGACCTTTGCCGAAAAAGGCACAGGTACAGTTTATACCGCTACAGCTACAGACCCAGATGCCGGAACGACCCTGACCTATAGCTTGTCGGGAACAGATAGTAATCTGTTTAATATCAACAGCGGTACTGGGGCTGTGACGTTTAAAACGCCTCCTAGCTATAATGCCCCTGCGGACAATGGCGGCAATAACATTTATGACCTGATTGTGACCGCCTTTGATGGAGTCTTAAGTGCCTCTCAAACTGTCAATGTTCTCGTCACAGATGCCAACGAAGCACCAACTAATTTAGCCCTCAGCGCCCTGAGTGTTGATGAAAAGGTTCCTGCCAATACAATTGTCGGCATGTTCTCCACAACCGACCCAGATCCGGGCAATCCCTTTACCTATACCTTAGTTACGGGAACGGGTGCAGAAGATAACAGTGCCTTTACCATTGTTGGCAATCAACTACAGATTAATACCTCTCCAAATCTGGCAACCAAATCGAGTTACAATCTGCGAGTTAGGACAACAGACCAAGGCGGCTTATTTTTTGAGAAAGCCTTGAGTGTTGGGGTGAATGAAATCAACGAAGCCCCCACAGATATCGCTCTTAGCACAACGGCGATCAATGAAAATATTGCAGCGAATACTGTTATTAGCACTTTGAGCAGTACCGATCCTGATACCAATAACACGTTTACCTATAGCCTCGTTGATGGTCCTGGCTCAACAGATAATGGGGTATTTAGTATCAATGGCAACCAGTTGCAAATTAATAGTTCTCCTGCTCTGAGTGATAAATTAAGTTACAGCCTGCGAGTGCAAACGAAGGATCAAGGGGGACTGACCTTTGAAAAAATCCTCTCATTTAACGTCAATAAAACGCCCACTAATATAGCCGTCAGCAGCACAAGCATTGACCAAAATGTTGCAGCGAACACGGTAATTGGAACGTTCACCACTAATGACCCGAATACAAATGACATTTTTACCTATAGCTTGGTGAATGGGTCAGGTGCAGATGACAACAGCGCCTTTACGATTACAGATAATAAGCTGATCATCAGTAACACATCGGATTTAGCCACAAAACCCAGTTACAGTGTGCGAGTGAGGACAGCCGATCAAGATGGATTGTTCTTTGAGAAAGCCCTCACCCTTAACAATGGCAATGCTCCGATAGCAAGTGGCGGTTCTGTCCCACCAGTGATTATAGTTCCGATTACCAATACAGCACCCACTCTAGAAAATGCGATCGCTGACCAAACAGCCACAGCAAAGGAAACCTTTAGCTTCACCTTCGATGCCAACACCTTCAAGGATGTAGACCCTGGTGATAGTCTCAACTATACAGCAACCTCAGCTAATGGCAATCCTTTACCAAATTGGCTCAAATTCGATGCAGCTAAACGGACATTTAGTGGTACACCAACCAAGAGTGATGTTGGCATTCTGAGCCTAAAATTAACAGCAACAGACACTTTTAACGCAAGTAGTCAAGATGTCTTTGACGTAAAAATTATCAATGCCAAACAGCAGAATGAAATTATTGGCACACCAGGACGTGATGTTTTAACTGGCACTAACCAGAGCGAGCGCATCGTCGGTTTAGGTGGTGCAGATACCCTGACAGGTAATGGCGGTAATGACGAATTTGTTTATACCAACATCAACGACAGCGGGGACACAATTACAGATTTTAAAGTGGGTAAGGACAAGATTGTTTTCACTCAACTGCTCGACAGCCTAGTACCAGGAGGCTACAACGGCACTAACGCCATAGATGATGGCTATGTGAAAGTTGTCCCGGGTAGTAGTTCCAGAAATTTCAGCGTGCTAATTGATGCTGATGGCCTCACAGGCAACGACATCTTCAGACCTTTTATCACGGTGAACTTAGCAAGTACTGGCACTTTTAATAACCCCAACAATTTCGTGTTTTAGTGTTTGACCCTAGTGGTCTGTGTTATTAATTCTGGGGTGCTGTATAAGCGTACAATTGTATGGTTGCCAATGGCGACCTTACTATCAACATACCAAAACTTTTGACACGAACCACTAGTGGTCTATGTCATTAATTTTGGGGTGCTGTATAAGCGTACAATTGTATGGTTGCCAATGGCGACCTTACTATCAACACACCAAAACTTTTGACACAGACCACTAGTAGTTCATGTCATAAGTTTTGGTGTAATATATTTTTTACCACAGAGACATAGAGTACACAGAGTACTTGAGTTAAGAGAGTTCGCTCATTAGGCGCCTGTCGTTAAGCGCGGTAGGGTGTGTGATGCCACGGAAAAATTCCACTCTTCATGAAAAGACTTGTAGCCTTCACGCATCGGCATTTTCGATGGTGCGGAGGGCGCATTGAAGAATGTTAGGTAATTTGCTCAGGGTTAAATTATAGTAATCTTTCTCACCAAAAGCAAATGTACTATTGCAGAACATACGCACAGTACCAGCGCGCGTGAGGGTTTTGTTGACAGATTCGGTCGTTAATTTCGTAACATTACAGGCATCAATGACAGCAAAGTGTAAACGCTTATTTTATCCCGTGCCTAAGAATTGAAACCATTTTTCTTGCTGAATTACGTAATATTTCAACGCCCTTTTTCTCATGTTTTGGCGCCACAATGCAAATAAAGTTCATTACCACTCATTTTTAGTAGTACTTTTGTATGTAATTTTCGCGCATCAACGGCGCCATTATCAAATCAAAAGTTTAGCACCAACTACGTATTAATACGTAGAAAAATGTTACAAATATTTATTTTTCTACGTGAATAAAAATTTATATTGTAGTTATACTTTTATCCTCTCTAATTCGCTTTGTACAGGTTTACACGTTAGGTGCATTCCGGTAAGCCTCCGACTGGCGCCGCAAAAGCGTAAGTTAATATGGAAGAACGCACATTTTTCTGAAACCCTTGCTAGATATAGGATTTTAGAATGTGCAAGTTAGGAGCTACCCCAAGTCACACACAAGGAAATTTCAATTCAGTAATTTTTGTTTGCGCCTGGTATAATATAAACAGCCCACATCAAGCGATGGATTATCGCACTCCTGATGAGGTGCATTGAAATAGTTCAGTGTTGAATGAAAAGCTTTGAAATTGAGCAGATCGAAGTCAAGCTGTCAAAGCTTCATTTATCAGAACTTTCCAAACAAACAAATCCACAGCCAAGATTGATCAAGTTTAATGAAGCCTATTGAGCCTTGTGTACCTTTATCGTTTAATTTAGAAACAGCAATTACTGTAACCGATTGCCTGGTTTTTGCTAAAACAGGTAAGCATTTAAACAACTTGCAGGTAGCGATCGTTCAGGGAGTCTGGACTGGAGAAACCTATGAGGACATATCTAAAGGTACTTGCTGGTCTGAACCTTATATTAAAACGATTGGGGCTGCCCTGTGGGAACTGCTGTCTGAAATCCTAAATGAACAGGTAGGCAAAAAAAACTTTCGCTCTGTTATTGAGCGTCGCTACAAAGATTTGTCTGCCGTGAAGTCAGTCCGATCTTCTGCTTGTCTCAATGCAACAACATCTGTATTACCATCACTGGAATTTCCTGATGGACCTGTCAAACTTACCTCAACCCTGTATTGCGATCGCCCGCCAATAGAATCTAGCTGTTATCAAGCGATCAGCCAACCTGGAGCGCTGCTGCGTATCCGCGCACCCCGGCAAATGGGTAAAACCTCGTTACTAATTCGTATCTTGAACGACGCCGAACAACAGGGATATTCCACTGTTTTGCTCAATCTGCAACTGGTAGATACTGCCATTCTGCAAGATCTTAATCGCTTCCTACAATGGTTTTGTGCCAGAGTTAGCCATGCGCTGAAACTTCCCTTGCAGTTAGCCGACTATTGGGATGACATATTTGGCAGTAAAACGAGTTGCAAAGACTACTTTGAAAATTACCTGTTACCGCAATGTCAGCAATCACTAGTGTTGGCATTGGATGAAGTAGATACCCTATTTGCCTATCCGGCAACCGCCGATGGCTTTTTTACCCTGCTGCGAGCCTGGTATGAAGATGCCAAGAACAGTGAATTGTGGCAAACCCTGCGGCTAATTCTGGTGCATTCTACGGAAGCTTACGTTCCCCTTCACATTAACCAATCGCCGTTTAATGTCGGCATTTCCATCGAACTGCCAGAGTTTAACGCCGCTCAGGTGAAAACCCTAATTGATTCGCATCGGCTCAACTGGACAAAGGCTGAGGTCGAAAAATTGATGTTTCAAGTAGGAGGACACCCTTATCTGGTGCGGGTGGCACTTTATCATATCGCTCGCACGCCTACGACGCTAGATGAACTGTTGGATTCAGCCCTGACCATTAGCAGCCCATTTTACCATCATTTGCAACGCCAGTTATCTACCCTGAAAAAGCAAACAACCTTAGCAACTACCCTTAAAGCCATCATCACAGCACAAGAACCAGTTTACCTCAAGTCATTAGAACTCTTTCAGTTAAATCACATGGGGTTGATCAAGGTGCAGTCCGGGCAGGTGAAGATCCGGTGTGAGTTGTATCGTCGGTGGTTGAGTCAAGAGTACTGAGGAGGTAGTAGTCTGTGTCAATAGTTTTAATAAGTACGTAGTAGCGCTTCAGCGCTTCAAAAACATGAATTTAGAGGGCTAGAGCAACAACTACGAACCTACCAGAATACTACTAATGATAAAACATTTTTGCTGTGTTTAGGTTCCTGTTCCTAACCTAGTGGAATTTCAATAATGAATTTTGTTCCTTTTCCAGGTAGTGACTCACAATATAATTTACCATTGTGCTTTTCGACTACGATTTTGTGGCTGATAGAAAGTCCTAAACCTGTGCCTTTACCTTCTGGTTTTGTGGTGAAGAATGCATTAAATAGTTTTTGCTTTATTTCTTCTGCCATTCCCATACCGTTATCTGCTATGCTTATTGTTACCCACCCGTTTTTTGCTGTTGTGGTGATGGTAATTTGATTATTGATTTGTTGATAGCTCTTACCTTGATTTGTCTCTTCTAATGCGTCAATTGCGTTTGCTATCAGGTTCATAAATACTTGGTTGAGTTGTCCTGGAAAGCAGTCAACTGGTGGTAAGTCACTATAATTTTTGATTATTTCAATTGCTGGACGTTCGGGTTTAGCTTTTAGTTTATGAGATAATATCATTAAAGTTGCTTCGATACCCTCGTGAATGTCAACCGCGCGTTTATCATCTCCGTCATTACGAGAAAAGTTACGCAGTGATTGCATTATCTCTTTAATGCGTGTTGTGCCTAATTTCATTGAAGAAATCATCTTGGGCAAATCTTCTAGAAGGTACTCTAAATCTATTGTTTCTATTTCTTCTTCAATTTCGGCTGGTGGTGATGGTAAGTGTTTTTGATATAAATTTAGTAGGTTTACTAAGTCATCAACATACTGATTTACGTGAGCTAAGTTCCCATTAATAAATCCTACAGGGTTGTTGACTTCATGCGCTACCCCTGCAACCATTTGTCCTAGAGATGAAATTTTTTCTGTGTGTACGAGTTGACTTTGAGTTTGCTGGAGTTTAAGCAGTGCTTGTTCTAAATCATTGGATTTTTCTTGCGCGCGATGATAAAGACGAGCATTTTTAATTGCAATTGCGGCTTGAGATGTTAGAATTTTTAATAATTGTAACCGCGCGGGTGTAAATGCATTATAAGTTAAATTATTTTCAAGATAGAGTACACCGATTAATTTACGCTGCGTGAGAATTGGTGTGCATAGTATTGATTTGGGTTCTTGGCTAATAATGTAAGGGTCATTTTGACAAATTTTTTCAAGAGTTGCATGATTTATGACTATAGCGTCTTGAATTCTCGCTACATAGTTAATCAAAGAGATTGGTACATCTTCAGAACTTTCAACAGGTATGGATATACGCTTGCTTTGATTATTTTGAATTGCCTCAATATATAAATGATTATTTTTCTCTAAAATTAAACAACCTTTTTGGGCGCCTGCGTTTTCCGATATAATATGCAGAAGGGTGCAAGGTAAATTTTCTAAGTTAATTTCACTTTGGATAGCTTCGGATACTTTGATAACAGTGGCAAAGTCTAATAATTCACTATGACTAGATGTACTAGTCGCTGTTTGAGTTTTTGCTGATATAGTAGTGATTGTCGAATTGGTATTTACTATTTCTTGGTTATAAGTAATTAAATCTGAATAGCGTTTTTCCAAATGCTTGACTTTGGTATTTGCCCCCCATTTCGTATAGTAGTAATGAGCTTCACCCATATATACTTTAGCAATTTTTTTCTTACCTAAAGACATATAGAATTTAGCAGCAAGTTCGTTACTTAGCGCTAATTCTTGAATATAATTGTTTTCTGATGCACCTTGAATTGCTAAATCATATAAATCCATTGCTTGCTGAATTTGTCCTAATACCCGACATTTTTCTGCTTCTACTAATTGAAACTTGTGTAAATAATTCATCGGCGCATGATGTGCCCATTCTTGCATTTTTGCCTGGTTTGCTCCAACTATTTGTATGTATTGATTTTGCTGTGCAGCATTGACATAAGTATAAAGTGCTAAATATGAAAGTGAAGAGTAAAGGTAAAATTGAGCAATATCTATTGCAGATGCAGCAGCTAAGTAATCGACTGATTTCTCTACATTTTCAATAGCTTGCTCATATAAGTCAAAAAGGAAACTCAAAGTCAGCTTGTACAGATGCAAAGTTACAAGCGAAAATCCGTCTTGAATGTTATAATAGTCAACTAATGATTTTTCTTCATTGTATACATCACCAATTAAACAAGATGGGTTATTACTCTCTTGCATCAAATTAATAACCATCTGCTCTAGCATTTCAATATGATTTAAAGAAACTTGCTGTTGATTTTTTTGAATTTCTGCTTTGAAAATTGAAATTTTGTCCATTACCTCACTAAGTGGCTTGCCTATTAAAAGCGATGTACGACATTCATAGACATAATTCCAGGCGCCGTATTCAAAGTCTCCAACTAATAAAGCTTTTTGTCCTCCAAGGTTAAACAGTGCTAAACTCTCACTAAAATGAGATTTCCAATGTGTTGAAAAAGTCGCTGTAATAAATAGAGTTTTAGGAGCATAGGTCTGGTCAGCTAAAGTATTCAGTAGATTTAATGCTAAATTTCCAAGCTGATAAGTTGATTCTATATCGTTTATAATAGCATTAAGAATACAGCCGTATTGACTATAGATAACTGGGGATAGAGGTGTATTACCATCGTGCATTGATAATTTCACCATTGCCAAAGTTGTAAGTGTGTACAATGGAGGGTTGAGGAAATAAGTTGTTGAACTAATCGCATCTAATATTTGTAAAATTGCTAATGATTTAGGATTAGTCATTAATGGTAAATCAATTAGTGACGCAATTCCTGATTTTGGAGCTAACAAGATTGTCTCTGTTAATGCTTGCTGAATGTCAGCTTCAGTTGGTGAGTTAGGAAAAAGCATTCCCAACAATTCCAAAATTTCTAATCCGATAGCTATTGATTCGGGCAGTTGTTTCTGAGCAATATAGGCGAGAATGTAAAAATAATAAACTTTGACTTTATCAAGCGTAGTTTGAGCATTTTGTTTAACAATTTCACCAAATTTTTGCATTTGCTCAAATTCACGACAGAAATATGCTGCTTCGGTTGCTTTTTCGTGCAATGCCAAGGTTAAATCATAGTTGGTTTGCCAACTCTCATCTGATAACAATGATAAACTAGTACAGCAATACTTTAATGCAGCATCATACGCTGCTGACGCTTTCGCTTTTTGCACTGCAATTAAATTGAGTTTTACTAACTCAGTTTTTTCCGATGATTCTAGTATTAAATCAATCCCAATATTTAAATGATTAACAATATTAAAAACTTGGGCTTCTAGTTCTTCTGTTGATGAAACAATGAAAAACTTTTGTAGTAGCAATCTTCCAATTTTCAGATGAGTAGCTTGTTTTTGGTCTTCTGTAATTAGCGCATAAGCTGCTTGCTGTACCCGGTCATGCAAGAAACTATATTCAATATTTTTAGCCTGAATAACTTCTGCTATTTCTTGGGCGCCAAATACCTGTGGCAAACGGTAATTATTTCCTACAGGTACAATTAAACCTACGGTGAGCGCTGACCATAAATCCTCAGCAACTGATGAGTATGACTGTTGTGCTACTGTAGCTAGGGTTTCTAAATCGAACTTGTTACCAATACACGCAGCTAATTGTAATATCTTTTGTGTTGGCGCCGCAAGTTTATGAATTTTATTAATCATCAACTCAACAACGTTATCAGTTGCACCAAGTTTATGAATTTTCTCTAAATCCCACTGCCATACTCCCCTCTGTCCTCCCTGTAGAGGGGATGAAAGGGGGGTCTTAAACCACAGCAACCCCGAATCATACAACGACTTGAGTAACTGCGTTAAGAAAAAAGGGTTTCCTTGGGTTTTCTCAAATAACAAGCTTGCTAAAGACGTAACATCTATTGACGCGCGTAGTGTATCAGCTACTAGTTGCGTGACATCATCAAGCAATAATGGTGTGAGCTTAATTTCACTAATTTTTGCTTTAGTATGACGAATTGCTTCTACCGTTTGCATAAAAGGATGGGTAGAACTCACTTCGTTATCGCGATAAGCAGCAATAACAAGGCAATAAGAATTTGTCGAATCACTCATAAACGTTTGTAACGCTTGCAGTGAAGCTATATCTGCCCATTGCAAATCATCCAAAAATAACACTACCGGATGATTGGAACTTTGAAAAACTTGAGAAAACTGTTGGAATGTTTGATTTAAACGGTTAGCTGTTTCGATTGCCCCTAATTCTACTACAGGTGGTTGGGCGCCTATAATTAGCTCCAGTTCTGGAATAATATTAATGATGAGTTGAGCGTTGGCGCCACTTGCGGCAATAAACTTTTCTCTCCAATACTGTAAATGCTCCTCACTTTCGGTCAAAAGTTGACGTATTAAATCTCGATGAGCTTGTATTGAAGCAGCAAGAGGAACATTACGCTGAAATTGGTCGAACTTTCCACAGGCAAAGTATCCTTTGCGATGAGTTAACCCTCGGAGAATTTCGTTAATTAATGCTGTTTTGCCAATTCCAGAATAACCACCCACCACTACTAGTTCAAATTTACCATTGCTTACCCGTTCAAAAGCTTCAAGCAAAATTTCTACCTGCTTTTCTCGTCCGTAGAGTTTTTGAGAAATAAGTAGTCGAGAAGCTTTATCATATTCTCCTGGTATAAAGCAAGTAATTTTACCTTGTTTTAACTCCAATAAACACTGCTGCAAATCTGCCAAAAGCCCTTCGGCGCTTTGATAGCGGTCTTCAGCATTTTTTTCCATCAGTTTACTCACAATTTCTACCAAAACTGTCGGAACTTCTAAATTTAATTCCTGAATTGGAGTTGGTTGTTTGGCAAGATGGCAATGTACTAATTCCAAGGGGTCATTGCTAATAAACGGTAACTGACCTGTAAGCATTTCATAAAAAGTTACACCCAATGAGTAAAAATCACTACGAAAATCTACTGACCGATTCATTCTCCCCGTTTGCTCAGGAGACGCATATGCAAGAGTTCCCTCTAATTGGTTTGGGTTTGTCAAACACGCAGTTTCTTGACTAAGACGACTCGCAATACTGAAGTCTGTTAGTTTTACTTGTCTTGTTTGAGGGTTGATAATGATATTAGCTGGTTTGATGTCTTTGTGAATAATTTGGTTTTTGTGTAGCGATACTAGTCCTTGCGCTAACTGTACAGCGATGCTGAGAAAGATAATCAAAGATGTTTTTTCTGATTTGTATGAAGTTAAAAATTCCTTGAGGGAAATACCACCAAAGTCTTCTGCAACTAAAATTAAACGGTTTTGGTACGTTTCTAAACCGTAAACTTTGACGACTCCATCTAAATCAAGATTTTCTGTAACTTTATATTCGTGCTTGAGGCGAGTAATTTGTTCTAAACTAGGATATTCTGCTTTCAAAACTTTAAGAATAACTTGCTGTTGATTAGACATACCTCGGTATATGACTGTATTTAAGCCTTCACGGATGACTTCGGTAATTTCATAACCAGGAATTGCTATGGGCAGCATAATTTCACCTGAGACTTGCAAAATAATTCTTTACACTATAGAGTTCCCAAAAAGTGAGTGAAAGTTATCAGTATTTTCAACAGTTTTTATGTAAAAATGTTCGTTCAGTTCAGATTCTCAACTTCTTTAAGAAGTCGGGAATCTTAGGGAATCTCGTTAAACCACAAAGTTAAAATATGCAGGCGCCTAATATCCTCTCAGCTGAGTTTGATAAATCTCCCTACCAGTTGTATGAAAATATACGTGAGAATTATCCGTTGTTTTTTCATGAAGCTACTAACAGTTATGTAGTTAGTCGTTACGAAGATGTAGAGCGCGCGTTTAAAGACCCTGCATTTTCCAGTCGTCATGCAGAAGCGCAGTTTGAACCAGTGTATGGTCGAACGATGGTACAAATGGACGGCAGACAACATGCAACAAATCGTAATTTAGTGATACAAGCGCTTGGCAGTTACAAGTTAAACGAAAAGTTTTTGCCACTAATTGAAGAAAATGGTAGAGATTTACTGAGTAAATTTAGCAGCAGAGGAGAAGTGGAACTAGTTGAAGAGTTCACTAGTATTTATCCTCTTAACGTAATCAGAACTATACTTGGTTTACCGAAGGACGATATGCCACTCCTAAAGAAATGGTGTATAGATATCAGCAATTTTCTTTCAAATTTATCAAAAAATCCAGATGTAACTGCGGCTGGTTTACAATCTAGTAAAGAGTTTCAAGCTTACTTGGTGCCAATTATTAAGCGAAAACAGCAAAATTCAGAAGATGATTTACTATCTAGCTTATGTATAGCTGAAATAGACGGTATCAAGTTAACTGATGACGAAATTACATCGCTGGCAATGTTATTGTTTGGTGCAGGTGGAGAAACGACAGATAAAGCACTAGCTTTAATGTTTAGAAATTTGATTGTAAACCGAGAACAGTTACAAAAAGTTCTTGCAGACCGCAGTCTAGTTGAGAGAGCTTTTACAGAAACGCTACGTTATTCACCTCCTATACAGTGGTTGATGCGTTTGACGCTTGAAGATGTAAAAATGACAGGTGGCACTATTCCTGCAAATTCAATGGTAATCGGATTAATCGCTGCTGCTAATCGCGACCCTCGCAAATATTCTGAGCCTGATAATTTTAACATTTTTCGCCAGGATTTAGACGTGAATCGAGCATTTTCGGGCGCCGCAAATCATCTTGCTTTTGGTGGAGGAAAACATTTTTGTATTGGTACAAAATTGGCAAGAGAAGAAGTAATTATTGCAACAAACTTATTATTAGATAGTATGCAAAATATGCAGTTTGTCAATGATGAATTGCCTGAAGAATATGGATTTTTTGCTCGTGGTTTAAAAAATCTCCACATTAAATTTACACCTGTTTAACCTAAGTAAGCTTTCATCACACGTTCATCTGTAATTAATTCTGATGCGGCGCCTGTTAATGTTATACTACCTGCCTCTAGTACATATCCTCTGTCGGCTATTTGTAGAGCTAGATTGGCGTTTTGTTCGACAAGTAAAATAGTTACACCTGTTTCACGTAGATTTTGGATAATTGTAAAGATTTCTTTGACTATTGCTGGCGCCAATCCTAAGCTGGGTTCGTCGAGTAATAATAGTTTGGGTCTACTCATTAGTGCGCGCGCAATGGCTAGCATTTGCTGTTCTCCTCCGCTGAGGGTTCCTGCTAGTTGGTTACGACGTTCGGCTAGTCTTGGAAATAATTCAAATTGATGTTTTATATCTGTTTGGATATTGGCTTTGTTGTTGTGAATGAAGGCGCCTAGTAATAAGTTATCGTATACGGTTTGTCGTGCTAAGACTCGTCGTCCTTCGGGGGAATGGGCTATACCTAATTGTACGATTTCGTGAGGTGGGCGCCGGACTATGTTGCGTCCTGAGTAGATTATTTCGCCGCTCTTTATATTGATGATTTTGGAGATGGCTCGTAAGGTGGTTGTTTTTCCGGCTCCGTTGGCGCCTATTAGGGTGACTACTTCGCCGCTGTTTATATATAAGTTGATGTTTTTTAGGGCTTGGATGCCGGAGTAGTTTACACAGAGGTTTTTTGTTTCTAGGATTGTAATAGTATTCATATATTATTTAATGAACCACAAAGGCACAAAGGACACAAAGGAAGAAAGAAAGAAAGGAAGGAAGAGAGGGTTATTCGTTTCCTAGGTAGGCTTCGATGACGGCTGGGTTGTTTCTTACTATGTCTGGTTTGTCTAGTGCTATTAGTTGACCGAAGTTTAATACGGCTATACGTGAACATAGTCCCATGACTAGGGGGACGTGGTGTTCGATAAGGATAATGGTTAGGTTGAATGTGTTACGTATTTGCCGGATAAAGTCGCTCAGTTGTTGTTTTTCGCTGGGGTTCATTCCTGCTGCTGGTTCATCAAGTAGGAGTATTTCTGGTTCGAGTGCTAGTGCGCGCGCTATTTCTAGACGACGTTGGTCACCGTATGGAAAGTTTTTTGCACTTTCATACGCGCGCTCATGTAAACCTACTAGTTCGAGTAACTCTAAAGCTTTTTGCTTGCTTTGAATTTCTTCTTTAGGTGCTGGTGGTATTCCAAACACACCTGTAAATATTCCACTCTTAGTATGTAAATGTCTACCAATAACGACATTTTCTAAAGCGGAAAGCTCACCAAACAAACGGATGTTCTGAAAAGTTCGGGCAATACCTAACGATGCAATCTCATGAGGCTTTTTCTGAGATACCACTGCCCCCTTATAAACTAATTTACCATCTGAAGGAGAAATCAAACCAGTAATCAAATTAAATAAAGTAGTCTTGCCGGCGCCATTTGGACCAATTAGCCCAAATATTTCATGCTCATACACAGAAAACGAAACATTGTTAACCGCCACTAAACCACCAAAACGGCGCGTCAACGACTGTGACTCCAAAATAATATCACTCATACTCTTTTCTTTGTGTCCTTTGTGCCTTTGTGGTTCATTCTTCCAAAAACCCTTGGAGTCACCAACCCTTGCGGAAAAAATATAGTCCCCACAACAATTAACACCCCAAAAATAATCAACCGACCATCGCGTAAAAACTGAGCCAACCAAACAGGCAAACCACCCGTATCAGCCAACCCCCTCAACACCTCCGGCAAAGCAGTAAACACCATCCCACCAACCACCGACCCCAAAAAAGTCCTCGAACCACCAATCAACACAAAAGTCAAATAAATAATACTCGCATCAAAAGTACCCTGACGCGCGTTCCAAGTATTAAGGAAATGAGCGCTAATAGCACCAACAACACCGGCTAATATTGTCCCTAAAGTAAAAGCCAATACCTTATAGTAAGTCGGATTGATACCCATTGACCCCGCAGCTAGCTCATCTTCGCGAATTGCAATTAATGCTTTACCTACACGTACTCGTTCCAAACGATAAATTAATACCATTGCTACAACTAACAAAGGCAAAGCAACCCATAAATACTCAATTTGACTTGAAAAAGGTTGAGGAATATTAAAAATACCAACGGCGCCACCTGTAATATCTAAATTAAGCGCTAACACCCGCAGTACTTCTACAAGCGCAATAGTCGCAATAGCCAAATAAATACCTCGCAACCGCAAAGCAGGAATACCCACAGCTACCCCTAACAACCCCGACACTACACCAGCAATTACCATCTCAAGTAGAAGCAAATATACAGGAAATCCGGCGCCCGTATTAAAAACAGTCGTCGATAAAATTGCCGCAATATATCCACCTAGCGCATAAAAACCAGGACTCGCCAGCGATAACTGTCCTGCCATCAAAGGTAAATATAATGATAATCCGAGTAAGGCGCCTAACACCATCGAGACTATCAACGAACCATAAGTATTAAAAAATTCAGCCATATCTCAAACTTTTTGAATAAACTTGCGTCCTAATAAACCTTGTGGTCGCACCAATAGCATGATGAATAAAATACCAAACGCAACAGCATCTTTATAGCCAGAAAACTGCCCTGGTACAAATGCCTCAATAATACCAATCAAAAAACCTCCGACGACAGCACCGGGAATACTGCCCAAACCTCCTAAAACAATTACTGCTAAACCTCGTAAACCAAAAGCAATTCCAAAATATGGGCCTGCAATACTTACACTTGAAGCAAGTAAACTCCCTGCCATACCAGCTAAAAAACTACTAATAAAAAACGTTAGTATTATAAATTGGTCGGAGTTGATTCCTAGTAAACTTGCTGTAGTTGGGTCTTCAGCAATTGCCTGCATCGCTTTTCCATACTTAGTACTATTAATAAAATAAGTCAAAAGCGCTACAATTAACACTGAGACGACAAAAATAACTATTTGGACAGTGCGAATTGGAATTGGGTTTTCAACTGTGCCAAAGTTAATAGCTGAGGGTAAGTTTCCATAGGTATCTGCAGGAAAGTTATAATTCTCGGCGCCTACTAAATATTGAATTAAGTTGACTATAACTAAACCAACACCCAAACTAGAAACTACCGTCAACAATGGGTCAGAACTTCTGCGTCGTAACGGTAAAAACGCTACTCTTTCAATAGCTACTCCAACGAGTCCTGCCAAAGTGCTACTTAGTATCAAAGCAAAAGCGAACGGTAAACCAAAAGGAAATGTTGTATTTGCCAGTACTCCACTAAACCCAAACGCACCCCCCATTAGCGCATAGGTAAAATATGCACCCAAAGTAAAAACGGCGCCGTGGGATAAATTTATAATTCCTAAAATAGAATAGACAAGAGTGTAGCCTAATGCAAAAATTGCATACGTACTACCAATTGATAATCCGTTTAGAAGTTGTTGGAAAAATAATGTCAGCATTTTATTTATGTTAAAGTAGGTGCGGCGAAGTACGGTGGGCACTGCCCACCATACGTTAATCTATTTAAGAAAGGCAAATTTACCTGTACTGCCGCCCTTCTCCATTTTGATTTGCGCGACGTAAAAGTCTTTTTGTACTACTTCCCCTTTGGGTGTAAATGATATCTCGCCTAGTGGAGTGTTATATTTACCTGTTAACAACTGCTTATTTAACTCAGTTCGCAGTTGTGGAAGTTGCAAGCTACTAATTTTTGTCTTTTTATCCAAAGCTTGCAACGCTTCGACAAAAACTTGGACTGCTGTAAAAGCCTGAGCGCTAAATTGCGGTGGTTCGGTTTTAAACTGGCTCTTGTACGCTTGACGAAATGTCTTATTAATTTCTCCAGGGTGTTCTGGACTGTAAGCTTGCGCTATCATCACACCGTCGCACAAAGCCTGACAAACTTTAAATATATTAGATGTATTAAACCCGTTTCCACCAACAATTAAACCTTTATAGCCTAGTTCACGTAATTGCCGAACTACATTACCTCCATCAGCTGCTAGTCCCGATATAATTACTAAATCAGGTTTGGCGTTAATTGCACTTGTAGCTTGTGCCTGAAAGTCATTATCAGTCGTTTGAAACTTTTGCACTGTAACTATTTCTAAACCAGCATCCAAAACAGCTTTTTGAAAAATTTCTGTCTCTGACTTGTTAAATGCGTCGTTTTGTGCAAAGAAGACTGCGACTCTCTTAATATTCGGGTTTTGCTTTAATGCTACTTTAAGTGCATTCGGCGCCACTGTTGATACAGGTGCAGAAACGCGCGCTACATAATCACCAATTTCTGGAATACCTTTAGCTGTATTAGATGCTCCAATAACAGGCACTTTCGCACGGTCTGCTATTGGACTTGCACTAAATGCTTGTTGCGATAACGTTGGGCCAACAATACCTACAACTCTATCTTTATTAATTAACGCTTGAAAGGCATTGATGGCGCCTTGCTCATCTCCACCTGTATCTTGATATACTAATTTGATAGGCGTGCCGTTTATACCACCTTTATCATTGAAATACTTTTCCGCTATCTTGACTCCATTTATTCCATCTTGACCGAGTAATGCCACATTGCTAGTTTGAGCAAAACCAATACCAATGGGAATGGAAGAGCTTCCACCAGCGTTTCCACCAGCACAACCCGTGACAAGCAAAGCACCAGTAGCAAATAATATTGTATTAGTAATAACTTTTTTCATGGTCAAATAATTAATATGTCTTATTGATTAATTAGGCGCAGTTTACCACGGTTATGCAAATCGTCTAAAATCATTGCTAACCATGAGGAAACTGCGCTATAACTTCAACGTCATTTTTATTTGACCATGCAAAGTTGATATCTCCAAGTCTTTTATATATCAATTCATGTAGAACACCTGGATGAGTGGTAGAAGTGGCGCCTCATGTTGGTTAGGTAGAGCTACTGGGTAGGATGGGCAGGTGGGCAAAGGGGCGGGTTTATATGAATTGTGTGTTTATGTTGAGGATGGTTGGTTAACCCGCCCTTACTGTTGAGGATGGTTGGTTAACCCGCCCTTACTGTTGAGGATGGTTGGTTAACCCGCCCTTACTGTTGAGGATGGTTGGTTAACCCGCCCTTACTGTTGAGGATGGTTGTTAGGGGCGCCTTTACGGTACATTCATGCCGCGTTGTACTGCTGGACGCTGTTCAAGTCTTTCCACCCAGTGTTTCAGGTGGGGATGATTATCTAGTGTTAAGCCTTGAAATTCAGAAGTTGCTACCCAAGGGTATGTGGCGATGTCGGCAATTGAATATTCGCCACATATATATTCGTTATTGCTGAGTTGTTTATCTAGGACACTATATAAACGAAGGGTTTCTTTTTCGTAGCGTTCGATAGCATAAGGGATTTTTTCTTTTGCGAATTTTTTAAAATGGTTGAGTTGTGTAGGCGGAAAACGGGACAAATTGGACAACCCGACTTTTCCTTACATTTTTGGTTCGCCTCTGTCCGGCTAATCATGGTATCACTTGTGTAACAAGTTACCAATAAAATACTGTTCTCATTAAACAGCGATTAGTCAATTAGTAAGCGAATTATCTCCCTTCTACACATAGGGACGAGACGCTTCGCGTGTAGCGAATGCTCGACTCACCCTTTTACAAGGACAAGATTTTTATTGTCATAACGCTGATAGAATTTCATACCTATGTTTCTAGCAGCATTTAATCCTGAATGGACAACGTTTAGTGAAGGAGTAATTGCGTATTTTCCGGGATGATACCCTTCTGACTCCATGCAGGATTCCCAGTTTTCGCGACTATGGAAAGCAAATTGCATCACTATTTCGCTATCTGTCCTAAAGACTTCTTCCCCAGTATAAGCATTGTATCTTGACGTATCTTTCGGGCTAACTCGTGTCGATAATATATTATATTTAGTCCGCGCAATATGGACAGATTTATGGAAAATTTTACTCTTTAACCAATACGCACGTTTCTGATTTGAACGCTTAGAAAATCTTCCTTTTTCAGGACGTAAGTTAACCAAGTATTCAAATACAATTACGTGGCAATGATGTTCATGGGCGAACTTGGCAATTTGTGATGCAATACGCCAACCAACACTTACTTCCCTACGAGTTATTTTTTCGTATATGGTACGTGCAAAACCTTTACTTATAACTTTGGTTTGGTTCATCTTTTTAGCTATCCGATTCAAATCCGACTTCCTGCGTCTGACGTGAGAATTATGTCCTTTTACGAAGTGTCTCGCTACTTCGATTACTTCCCCGTTTACGTCCGGTTCAAGTACGGATAGCACACAAATTGAATCACCGTCTAAATCAATATCTACTGCACAAATACGCTCGTTAGCTTGCGCTTTTACTCCTCCCGTTGCAACATGATATCTCTCAACCGTCCAGTTTATCCAACATGTACCATCTTGTTTAAATACAATTGTTGGACATCCTTTTATCCAGAAACTGTTACCATCGTTATCTTTTTCGTTATAATCATACGAGAAATAACTAAATTTTACCCATCCCCAGCCATTACCAACTCGAACTTTAAGCAACACATCGAAACCTGAATCATCCTTATACATACTGTATTTGTAATAGGTAGGAGAGTCTTTTACTTCAGTTGGTAAAGTTGGGGCTTTATGCGGTCTATGTTCTTTATTCTTTTTCTTTGCACGTGCCGCGCGCTTCGCTTGACTTACCTCCCATTTATTGTAATTACTAGACCAAGAGCGGTAATGCCCCACTGCCGTGGCAAGCACATCCCATCTCAAATCACGTGGCATATCCAAGGTAGTAAAAGGATATTTTGCATTTTCTCCAAGTGTTAATTCATCATAATATTTACGCATTTCATCACGGCTTAAATCTATCCCAAAAGGATGCTGATTTATGACCTGAATATAAAATGCTATTGATTCACGATACACACGCACTGTATCTTCGATAAATGCGCCTTGTCGTATTAGTTTGCTTCTTTGCGTCTTGGTTTCTATGCGCTTCCCTTTTACTTTGGCTAGTGCCACGTTTATCACCTCCTGTTTTGCAACATTTGTCTAATATATCCTATTTAGTCTATTTTATATAGTGTATCAATGTACTCTTTCTCTATTTTTTTTTCATATTTTCTCAAAAAGTAGAGCTTACTACTAAAACAATGCATTATCGACATAAAATCTTGCATCAACTCTTGATGGGGGCTGAGTTTTGAGTTATTTAATACTATAATTTCGCATTCGTGTAGTTTACATAACCACTCAAAGAAGTCAAATCCAAAACGAACCAATCGGTCGGGATATGCCACAACTATTAGGGAGACTTCATATTTAAGCACGCGCTCTATTAATTGAATAAATTTTTTTCTTTTAAAATTCATCCCTGAGCCGATTTCGCTTATGCATTCGTTACCTGGATACTTGGATTGTAGATAAACAAGTTGTGTATTTAAATCATCTTTCTGGCTTGATGTTGATACTCGTGCGTACAATACTGTCTTTTTTGTGCTTTGATTTAAACCGATATGCTTCTCTATAGAACTAACTTTATATCTTCTGTGGTTACTACCAGGCATTAAAATAAACTCGATCACGCCTTTATCTGCCAAGCGTGATAGAGTTTTGGGGTGGATGTTATATTTTTCGGATGCTTCCTTGGGCGACAAGTACATATCAACTATTTGTTCTGTCTGGTTTATACAGATATTGTCCGATATATACCGTTATTTTTCAATTAGTTAAAATGTCCAAACATTGGGCCAACTGACCCCATCTGAAACATTAACCATTCAATAACCTGATATTTGCTTTTTTGGTCACTTGGCAGCAGTTTTCCTGTTTTCTCTGCTAAGTACATTAGGATGGCGCCTGATTCAAATACTGTAATTCCGGTTTCTTGGTCGATAATTGCGGGTATTTTACTATTGGGATTTATGGCTATATATTCGGGTGTAAATTGATCGTTTTTGGTAATGTCAATTTTGTGGACGTTGTAAGGAAGCCCTAGTTCTTCTAGCATTATTGAGGGTTTACGTCCGTTGGGGGTAGTAAATGTGTATAGGTCAATCATGATAAATTACCCTCGATTCTATTACCGAGGGTAGTTTAACAAGGTAACTCACTTTATGTATCCGTCTTGTGGTTATTTTGCCCAGGTTGTAGGTGGTGTTAGGTGTTGTGGTAGGGTGGTGGTGGTATTGCCTTGCGCTAGTTCTAGTTGTTGTTGTTCTAAATTTTGAACTCGGCTGAGGTCGGCGCCACTGAGGTCGGCATCTTGTAAAATTGTGCCAGTAAGATTGGCGCCTACTAGGTTTGCATGGGTTAGGTTTGCATTATAGAGGTTTGCTTTTGATAATGATGCTTCAAATAGTATTGCTTCAGTTAAACAAGCTGTGCTTAGAGACGCATTTTGTAAATTGGCGCCGATGAGGTTTGCTCCTTGCAAATTAGCTCCTATTAAGTTGGCATGTGAAATATTACATCCTTCAAGATTGGCAAGTTTTAAATTCGCATCACTAAGGTTGGCGCCTTCTAAGAAAGCTTGATAAAAAATTGCCTCAGTTAAATTAGCGTCGTACAGTGTAGCAAGATGCAAGTTTGCTTGATAAAAAACGGCTTTGCTAAGGTTGGCTTTTGGTAAGACTGCCGCTTGTAGGTTAGCTTCATAAAACAGTGCTTCTGTTAAATTAGCTTCGTACAGTACACTTGATTGCATATCGACTTCCGAAAAATCTACTGCTTGTAAATTTGCCTGCATAAATAAACAACCCTGCAAACAAGAACCTGTAAAGTCAGCATTTTGTAAGTTGGCGCCACTTAGATCAGCACCTGTTATATCAACGTAGCGCAAATCTAATTTTTGATTGGCAGATTCTTTACTAACATCACGTCGCGCAATGACGGTTAAAGCAGCTTGTATGTCGGTTGGTAATAAAACTAATTCTTCGATACTCTCGTCGTCTAAGTCCTCATCGCTCTGTTCATAAGGCACATTTTCCCGAATAAATGCTGCTAAAGTTTCCATAATAGTCCATTGTTTACTAGGATAATCTTTAGCAATTTGTTCAAGAGTATATATTGCTCCTAACCGTGAAGATGCTATATCACTTCCAAGTTGCTCTACTGCTTGATAAAAGTCTTTTGGTATTTTATCATCACCTGAGTTTGTATAGCTAACTTCAATTTTAATATCTTGATTTTCTATGAGTTTTTCTAACAGTTGTAGTTTTGTAGATGACATATTACTATCATTACTATGTTTCTCTTGTATTTCTTTAACAAGCATTCTTGTGTAATGAATGTTATAAGAGATTATTCCTAAACCTACAATTGTTGCTACTGCCGTTAATAAATGTGTTGTATATTCTATTTTTTGTTCGATTACAAAACTTTGGTCGTCAAGTATTAGCAGCACAACCAAACTTATTATTAACGTGAATAAACCGGTTATTAGTTGCCACACCAACTTCACTTTTGCCACATCAGTAGGAATATTTACAAGAAACATAAGGTGATTTACCTATATAAATAGCCTAATAGGCATTACTGTAAATAGTCTATAAACTTTCTATCAAATATGTATACGTACAATTACGTAACTAAATATTTTATTTTAAAAAGTAAACTATGTATCATTTGTACAGCAAATTTTAATATAAAAAATATATATTAGTTTTTTTAAGAAGTTAAAATTAATTTTAAATATAATTATAAATTTGATTGTCAATTTCAATTTATAAGCACGGAGTGGTGCGACTGTGTGTTACCTATACTTATATAGGGTTTGGTAGAGACCCTGTGATGACAGTACTATTATTTTTATTCAGCTACAGCTATTGCCTGCTGGTGTGGCTCAAATTCGCTCATTTTGGCGCCGCTTAAATTAGCTCCATCCCATCTAACGTTATTAAAGCTGGCGCCTTCTAAATTTACTCCCATCAGGTTTGCACCACAAAGGTTAGTTTCATGGAAAACAGCTTTTTGAAAGTTGCTACCCATTAAATTCGCTCTGTACAAGTCAGTTTCTTGCAAGCTAGCATTCGTAAAGTTTGCAAAAAAAGCTTCGCTTTCATGCAATCTTGCCGCATTTAAATTTACTTTTGTCAAATTGGCTCCATTTAAATTTGCCCCGCACAAATTGGCGCCTATCAACCCGGTGTTATGTAAATTTGCTTTGCCAAGTTTTGCACCTTGCAAGTTCGCTAAGAACAGTTTTGCCCTCGACAAGTTCGCGACCTTCAAATTCGCAAACTGCAAATTCGCTTTATACAAATTTGCACCCGACATATTGGCGCCACGTAAAGACGCACGTTCTAAGTTCGCAGCTTGTAAATTGGCGCCGCATATCCAAGCTCGATTCAAATTTGCAGCTTGCAAGTTGCAAGAGCGCAAGTTGGCTTTGTGCAGGTTAGCTTCAAACAATATGGAACCAGCAAAGTTACAATTATCAAGGTCTGCCAAAGCTAAATCAGCACCTCGCAAATCAGCATGACATAAATAAGAACCGCGCAAGTCAAGGTGCTGTAAATTCGCTTTACGCAAGTCCGCGCATCGAATATCGGTATTGCGAAGGTTGAGCTTACAGTGAGTTCGGTCTTTTTGTATGTCACGTCTGCCAATTACATTTAAAGCTGCTTGAATATCGGTACGCACACGAAGCAATTCGTGATTACCATCTTCGAGTTCGTAATTGATAGGAGCATTTTCGCGCACGAATGCCGTCAAAATCTCCATAACCGTCCAATATGACTTTTCTGATTCGTTAGCAACTCCCTCTAAAACATAAATGGCGCCTGTGCGTGTAGCAACGTTATCATGTCCAAGCTGCGTAATTGCTGTCATCAAACGGTCTGTAACTAAGCGTTCCTGAGCAATTTGAGCATCCGACACTAATTGTTGGTTCCTTTTTTCAGATGCAATTGCGTTTCTCTGCATCGCCGAGGCTTGTAATCGTGCATAATAAGCATTAGCAAACACCGCTAACCCTAAAAAATATGTTGCGCTAGTTGTGAATGCTTGGTTCATGGATTCGATTTTTTGGCGTTCCGACAGGTGTCGAGTTTGCGAAAAAATCAAGAAAAACAACATTGGTGCAGCAGTAAAAACTACTGCAAACGCTGTTAACTTATTTTTCAAAGCGTCTGTCTTACTTGCAGACATAGCGTCCGTATTCCTCAAAACACAGAATTTTTACGTAGGCAATTCGGAACAAGAGTATAGCATTTATCTTAAAATTTCAATATGTTTTAGGTTTTTATACCAAGGTCGCAACTGAAATCTAAACGCTCAAACACTCCTTTAAGTTTAAGATCTTCACCCTAGGAAATTCCATAGCGACACAGTCCTGAGAATTACTTAGTAATAATTTAAGTATATAGTTCGCCTATTATAGTTCTTAAAAAGTCATTTATCAAGCTTGTTCTTGCATTCATTTACACTCAACTGAATTCAGTTGTAGTATTTTTGACATATAGGTTGCGTGCTGAAATTATCTATATTTCTAACAATATTCACATGCGTCCGGAATATTATTGTAAATTTATAATAAATTTATTGTATGTGGATATCTCTTCTTAAAAGCGAGAATAACTTTAAATCGTGAAATTCAAACTTCCAGTAACCAAAGTCTCTCAAAATACCTTCTTCTATAAAACCTAATTTTGAGAGCAAACTCATCGAAGCATTATTATCTAACATCACGGTAGCTTCAATGCGGTTTAATTCCATCTTGTCAAACGCAAATCCAATTATACTTAAGAGCGCTTCGGTCATTATACCTTTTCGCCAGTCTGGTTTTGAAAGCTCATATCCTAACTCAGCGCAGAACATTGGTTTACCCCAGAGACGATAACCACAGGTGCCAATAATAATATTTTCGCTTTTTCTAGCTATTCCCCAACGAATACCTTGTCTAGTTACAAAACGCTCATTCCAAGTATTAATCAACCGATGCGCGCGTTCAACGTTTCTAAACGGCTCGGCATCATGATACTGCAAAACCTCTGGGTCTGAAAAAAAGGCAAATATTGCCTCAGCATCAGATGACTTAATTTCTCTTAATATTAAGTTTTGTGTTTCAAGTTGAGGAAAGGTGTCAAACATGTAGTCAACCAAATAAATATCATCATTCATCATTCAGGTTTTTGCCGCATTTCTTGCTGTCGCATTGGCATAGCATCTATTTCACGAAAAATAGTTTCTGCTTGAACGACATTAGAATCTTGGCGTTTTGCACCACCATCTTTGCCAACTAAGATAACACGAAAATCATTATCACTAATCTTGAACTTTTGACGCAATTTTGCCGCAGACGCTGTATCTATTGCCTGTTCGTTACTATAGCTTGTACCTTGCTCTAAGACTGTAACTAAAAGTAAATCTCGCTCATTTAAACCTTGTTGATGCTGTTTAAATAACTGTACTTGTTGCTGATAGCTTACATTTTGACTATTCGGTGCAAACACTAGTAAGATGCGGTTTCTCCATTGATGTGACGCTAAATTAAATTCGGACATGTGAATAGATGCTTGAGATAGGTTTACTTGGGTAACTGGCGCCATTAAAGATATGATAGCTGAGGCAATGAGAGTAATTTTCTTCATCGTAGTTAATTTATATGGACTTTGTTGGGTTACGCATTGCGTACACCAACCTACATATATATTAATTACTTATTGCCGCTTTACACAGCCAGAGTCTAAAATGGAGCAGTCCCTATTAATTAGGGCAACTAATTGAATGGAAACTAGAATGTAACTACGCTACGGATGGATTCACCTTTGTGCATTAAGTCAAATGCATCGTTTATTTTCTCAATTGGCATTACGTGAGTAATTAAATCATCTATATTTATTTTGCCGTCCATGTACCAATCGACGATTTTTGGTACATCAGTACGTCCTCTGGCGCCACCAAATGCGCTACCTTTCCAAACTCTACCTGTAACGAGTTGAAATGGACGAGTGCTAATTTCCTGACCGGCAGCAGCAACACCAATAATTACACTAACTCCCCATCCTTTGTGACAGCACTCTAACGCTTGACGCATGATATTAACATTACCGATACATTCAAATGTATAATCGGCACCACCCTTAGTTAAGTTCACTAAGTATGGAACAATGTCGCCATCAATTTCTTGGGGGTTGACGAAGTGAGTCATCCCAAATTTTTCAGCCAAAGCTTTTTTACTAGGGTTAATATCTACCCCAATTATCATATTCGCCCCAACCATACGCGCAGCTTGAATTACATTTAAACCTATACCTCCTAAACCAAATACAACCACATTGGCACCGGGTTCAACTTTAGCTGTATTAATTACTGCCCCAATACCAGTAGTAACACCACATCCGATATAGCAAACTTTTTCAAAAGGAGCATCTTCACGGATTTTAGCGACAGCAATTTCTGGTAGAACGGTATAATTTGAAAACGTCGAAGTACCCATATAATGATGGATTTTTTTGCCATCAAGAGAAAAGCGACTCGTACCATCAGGCATTAAACCTTGACCCTGAGTAACTCGAATAGCCTGACACAAATTTGTTTTTTGGCTGAGACAATATTCACACTGGCGACATTCAGGAGTATACAACGGTATTACATGGTCGCCCGGTTTGACACTTTTAACATCTTTACCGACTTCAACGACGATACCGGCGCCTTCATGTCCTAAAATAGCAGGGAATAATCCTTCGGGGTCTTTACCAGAAAGAGTGTACGCATCAGTATGACAAACTCCACTGGCTTTAATTTCTACTAAAACCTCACCTTCCTTCGGACTCTCTAAGTCAACGGTTTCAATAACTAATGACTTACCTGCTTCTTGAGCTACTGCTGCTTTAACTTTCATGTCCCTACGTTACCTACTGCTGCGTTATGGACTGTAATTGAGTTTAATATTCTAAGATATAGAATTACTCGATCCATCACTTATTTTAATTGTTTGCGGCTTATGAATCCTGCACTTACTAAAATCGGCGCCCAAATGTCCAACCTCACAGGCGTTCGAGCTATTATGAAGGACATTATCGAAACATTGCGCGCGGGTGCAGGACAGCAATTTATTAACTTAAGTGCTGGAAATCCGTTAATATTGCCTCAAGTTGAGAAACTATGGCGTGATTGTACCGCTGATTTACTAGCTAGTTCCGAATACGGCGAAGTTGTTTGCCGCTACGGTTCAAGTCAAGGTTACGCACCACTTATCGAAGCTGTTGTAAACGACTTTAATAAACGCTACAACCTAAACCTTACCGACCGTAACATTCTCATAACTCCTGGTAGTCAATCTTTATATTTCTACGCTGCAAATGCATTCGGTGGCTACACCCCCCCTTATCAAGGCAGGGCAGAGGGGGATTTAAAATATATAGTCCTACCTCTCAGTCCTGACTACACTGGCTATGGAGGTGTCGCATTAACTCCAGAATCATTAATAGCTTATAAACCAACTTTAGATATAGATGACGCAGCACATAGATTTAAATACCGTCCCGACTTTAGTCAACTCTCAATAGACGAAAATACAGGTTGTGTTATTTTCTCACGTCCCTGTAACCCCACAGGCAATGTGCTTAGTGATGAAGAAGTTAGCAAAATAGCTGCACTCGCGGCGCCGTATAATGTACCAGTGATGGTGGACTCTGCGTATGCTCCCCCATTCCCAGCATTAAATTTTACTGAGATGACACCGTTATTTGGTGGCAATGTTATCCACTGTATGAGTTTATCAAAAGCTGGATTGCCTGGAGAACGTATTGGTATTGCTATTGGTGATGAGGAAGTAATAAACGTATTAGAATGTTTCCAAACTAATGCTTGTATTCACGCTTCCCGCTATGGACAAGCTATCGCAGCACGGGCAATTAATTCTGGCGCCTTAGCTTCCATTTCAGAAACTGTAATTCGTTCGTTCTATCAAAATAAGTTTAATGTACTAGAAAGTGCTTTGGATGAAGCAATGCCAAATGATTTACCTTGGTTCTTGCATCGTGGTGAAGGCGCCATTTTTGCTTGGCTATGGTTGAAAGATTTGCCAATGACCGACTGGGAATTTTACCAAGAATTAAAGAAAGTAGGTGTCATTGCTGTTCCTGGTAGCAGCTTCTTCCCTGGTTTGCGTGAGGAGTGGAAACACAAACAAGAGTGTTTACGAATTAGTCTAACTGGTAGCGATGAAGAAATAGCTGTGGCAATGCAGCGGTTGGCTAAGATGGCTCTTGAGGTTTATCGTGGCGCCACCGTAAACGTTTAATAATAAAACGTAGGTTGGGTGGAGCGGCGCTTCGTTACCCAACATATTAATGATATAAACCACAAAGAACACAAAGAACACAAAGTAAAGAAATATGGAGAAGCAAATTAAGAAAGAAGGAAAAAAGGAAAGTCAAAATCAACCTTCCACTCCCTCTTCCCCCATTATTCCACCTCCCCCTATCCCCGATGGTTGGTTAGAAATAGGTACTATTGTCGCTGCACAAGGACTACATGGTGAAATGCGAGTGTATCCTGATACCGATTTTCCTGAACGCTTTGAAGTACCTGGCGCCCGTTGGTTATTACGTCCAGGTTCTACACAACCAGAACCGATAGAATTAATTTCAGGCAAATATTTAGAAGGTAAAAATCTATATATTATAGAATTAGAAGGAATACAAAATCGTAATCAAGCTGAGGACATGCGTGGTTGCAAGTTATTAGTGTCTGAAGATGACCGTCCCGAATTAGGCGAGGACGAATATCATATTTTAGACTTAGTTGGATTAAAAGTTTTTATGTCAGGGGAATTTATCGGCACAGTTGTTAATCTTATTCCGGCTGGTAATGATTTGCTTGAGGTTGAATTAGATAATAAAGATAATGAAAAAGCAAAAACGATTTTAATTCCTTTTGTGAAAGAGATAGTTCCTGTTGTAGATATAGAAAATAAATGCGCGGAAATTACTCCTCCAGAGGGATTGTTAGAACTTAATGATTAATAATAAATTTATAAACTTATATGAAAAGTATGAAATACTTTAATTCTAGAATAGCGGCGTAAAATAAAAAGTATTTAAAAGTAGCTGACATCTTGCACCACGAGCTTCCAATCGAATAAAAGAGCCTGTAATGCTTATTTTTGCGTAGGGTGGGCACTGCCCACCTTACCCTTGTTGAGAAGGTGCAAGATGTGAGGTAGGGTCGCCATTGGCAACCTTACAAACTTATAAAATCACGTAATTTTTTCATTAAGCTTAAAACCTGGTACAATTCATTCCCAGGACGGGCAAAGATAGAAAAATCTGTAGAGAAATCATATAAGTTAGATTTGCCTTTTTGCAGTTTTATAAACAAAAAGTTATCACCGTTAGTGACTAAACCAAATGTTGGTTTATCTTGATTAGGGTTAGCTGCCATGTAAGCTAAAGCTTGAGGAATAGCGATTTAAAATGAAAATTTTGCTTGTTTTGATTCTATTAAAAGCAGCCATAATTGATTTTGTAGAATTAAACCATCAATCCGACCTTTGTACACTTTATTACCTTCTGTTGCTGAAATATCAACTGATTTTTCTGCTCTGAGTTTAAACGCTGGGTCACAAAAACCTGCTAAATATAATAATGGGGAAATAAGTAATAAATTTACCGTTGCTTCCGTAAGGGCGCCGTCTGCACTATTATATAGATAACTATTCTTGATGCGGTCTAAAGCCTGTTTTTCCTCAGCATTAACTTATGGCAAATCTAACCATTCATTAAAAAAATCAGCATCTGCACTACGACAAAGGTTGAATGTAGACTCAGCTTCATTTAATGAAGTAAGTGCTTCTGTAACTGCTAGAGTAGTTGGCATTGATGATTAACTTCGTTGATTTATTTTGCTATTTTAACTTAGAATAGATAATTAAGTACTTATTGTTGATTGATTAAAGTTTACTATTTATGAATAACTTGCTATCCCGTATTACACAAACTCCTGGTCAATGTGGTGGGCGCCCCTGCATTAGAGGAATGAGAATTAGAGTCAGCGATATTTTGGAAATGTTATCTGAGAACGTAAGTACTACAGAGATTTTAGAAGACTTTCCTGACCTTGAGCCAGAGGATATTCAAGCTTGTCTTCTGTTTGCAGCTAAACGTACTGAGTTTCCGAGATTAGTTGCATGAATATTTGGATTGATGCTCAATTGCCACCAACACTGGCAGGTTGGTTAAGTAGCACGTTCAATGTGAATGCTCAATCATTAAAAGACTTAGGATTGCGTGACGCTTTAGATACTGTCATTTTTGAGGCGGCTCAAATCCCTGGAAATGTAATTATGACAAAAGATAGCGATTTTGTTGATTTGGTCTGTCGTTTGGGTACACCACCCCAAATTCTCTGGTTAACATGTGGGAATGTAACTAATCGTAATTTACAGCAACTGTTAACAGCTACTTTTCCTACAGCGTTAGAACAATTAAGACAAGGTGAGGCAATTGTGGAAATAAGTACATTGTAAAATTACAAATTTTGTTAAAATTCCACTCATCGCCTCAACTGAATAACTCGTTGTATCGAGAAACCGGGTTTACTTTGATAAGTGTTGAAGATTGTCGTATTGACTACTACTAGGAAAATCTAATTTTTTTAACCTCTGTCTAGAGATAGATTTTTTGAGGTATCTCTATAAAATTTTATAGATAGATCTAATTATTATTTATAAACTTATACTTGGTTAAAATAATAGTTAAATAAGAGTTTTGTTCGTAAATGCTTTGCTAACGTTGGGAAAGGCTAGCAACTATAATTATTCCTGCTTTTAAATGGTTTTTAACCAATCATTAAAGTAATAGAACAATAATACTTGTTTGCCAGAACAAATTAGTCCAATCGGTTTGCTACCAGGTGTAATCATGACTATAGCAATTTCGACCGAACAAAGACCGTTAACTGACGAAGAACTGCATTTAATTAACGCTTATTGGCGCGCGGCTAATTATCTATCCGTAGGACAAATATACCTTTTAGATAACCCGCTTCTGAAGGAACCTTTAAAGATTGAACATGTTAAACCAAGGCTTTTAGGGCATTGGGGCACCACTCCTGGTTTAAACTTTATTTACGTTCATCTAAATAGAATCATCAAAAAGTACGACCAAAGTACTATTTACATAGCTGGGCCAGGACATGGTGGACCTGGGTTAGTGGCAAATACTTATCTTGAAGGCACTTATAGCGAATATTATCCGAATATTTCCCAAGATACTGAAGGAATGAAGCGCTTATTCAAGCAATTTTCGTTTCCTGGTGGTATTCCTAGTCACGTGGCGCCAGAAACTCCAGGTTCAATACATGAAGGTGGGGAACTTGGTTATGCATTATCTCATGCCTACGGCGCCGCATTTGATAATCCTGATTTATTAGTTGCCTGTGTTGTTGGTGATGGAGAAGCTGAAACTGGACCGCTTGCAACTAGCTGGCACTCGAATAAGTTTCTTAACCCTGTAAATGATGGCGCCGTATTACCTATTCTGCACCTAAATGGTTATAAAATTGCTAATCCAACAGTACTAGCGCGTCTTGAAGATTCAGAATTAGAAAGTTTATTTGTTGGTTATGGATATAAACCTTACTTCGTCGAAGGTTCTGATCCAACACTAATGCACCAACAAATGGCAGCAACTTTGGAAACCGTGGTAGAAGAAATTAAAGGTATTCAAAGAGAAGCGCGCGTGCATGGGTTTACGAAGCGTCCTCAATACCCAATGATTATCTTGCGAAGTCCCAAAGGATGGACGGGACCGAAAGAAGTTGACGGCAAGAAAACAGAAGATTTTTGGCGTTCGCACCAAGTACCATTTGGTGAATTAAAAAGCAACCCTGAACATCTCAAACTTCTCGAACAATGGATGAAGAGTTATAAACCTGAAGAACTCTTTGACGAAAACGGTAAATTTATTCCTGAACTCGCACAACTGGCGCCAACTCTCCAGCGACGCATGGGCGATAACCCACATACTAATGGTGGTGTGTTAATGCGTCCTTTACGAATGCCCGAATTTGAAGAGTACGCGGTTGATGTGCCTAAACCAGGTAGCGTTGTTGGCGAAGCTACCAAGGTAACTGGTAAATTCCTCAGAGACATAATGAAATTGAATCAAGAAAGCCGTAATTTCAGAATCTTTGGTCCCGATGAAACGCAATCGAATCGTTTAGACGCAGTATTTGAAGTTACCAATAGAACTTGGAATGCTCCCCGTATACCTGAAGACGAACATCTTGCTCCAGATGGTCGAGTTATGGAAATTTTGAGTGAGCATACTTGCCAGGGATGGTTAGAAGGATATTTACTTACAGGTCGTCACGGGTTTTTCTCGTGTTATGAAGCGTTTATCCATATTATTGACTCCATGTTTAACCAACACGCCAAGTGGTTAAAAACAACTTTGGATATTCCCTGGCGCCGACCAGTACCTTCACTTAATTATCTTTTAACTTCACACGTATGGCGCCAAGACCATAACGGGTTTTCGCACCAAGACCCAGGTTTTATCGACCATGTGGTAAATAAGAAACCCGAAGTAATTCGCGTATATTTACCACCAGATGCCAATACTCTCTTATCAGTCACAGACCACTGCTTGCAAAGTCGCCACTATGTAAATGTAATTGTGGCAGGTAAACAGCCAGCGTTGCAATACCTAAATATGGATGCAGCAATTAAACACTGCACCAAAGGAATTGGAATTTGGGAATGGGCAAGTAACGATAAAGGTAGCGAACCCGATGTAGTAATGGCATGTGCAGGAGATATACCAACATTAGAAACACTAGCAGCAGTAGACATATTGCGTCGGGAATTACCAGAATTAAAAGTGCGGGTAGTAAATATAGTAGACCTGATGAAACTTCAATCGCCTACCGAACACCCGCATGGACTATCAGACAAAGACTTTGACGCAATATTTACCACTAACAAACCAATTATCTTCGCATATCACGGTTATCCTTGGTTAATTCACCGTCTTACCTACCGTCGCACCAACCACAATAACTTGCATGTTCGTGGTTACAAAGAAGAAGGAACAACAACGACACCATTCGACATGGTAGTGTTGAACGACCTAGACCGCTTCCATTTAGCCATAGACGTTATCAACCGCGTACCCCATTTAGGTAGCAACGCAGCATATATCAAGCAAATGCTGCAAGACAAACTCATCGAACACAACCTGTACATTACCAAGTACGGTGAGGACATGCCCGAAGTTCGAGACTGGAAATGGGAAGATATAGGCGCCAGCACTAATGTTGGACACGAGGGCAGTTAGGCAACGGATATGAACGGATGTAACGGATGTTATACACAAATCATCCGTTACATCCGCTGCATCCGTTGCCAGAAATCTTAAAACAAATCCATCAAATTAGCTTTATCCCAATGGTACTGTCACCATTAATTAAGAACAGTCTGACTTAACCGCGACTGAACTAAAAGCAAATCAGCTGCATCCTTAATCTTGGAATGTTTTGCATGGCGGCAGAAGGAGATAACGCTTGGCTAAGTTGAAAGTTGGTATTAACGGGTTTGGACGTATTGGTCGGTTGGTGTTTCGCGCGGGTATTAGTAACCCAGAAATTGAGTTTGTGGGTATTAATGACTTAGTACCACCTGATAACCTGGCATATTTATTAAAGTACGATTCAACCCACGGGATGTATAAGGGTACAGTCGAAGCAAAGCCTGATGGCATTGTGGTTGATGGTCATTTTATCCCGTGTGTTTCGGTACGTAATCCTGCTGAGTTGCCTTGGGGTAAATTAGGCGCCGATTACGTAGTTGAATCTACTGGTTTATTCACCGATTACGAAGGTGCTGCAAACCATATTAAAGCAGGTGCAAAGCGGGTAATTATATCTGCTCCCACTAAAGAACCCGAAAGAGTTCAAACTTTCGTGGTTGGTGTAAACCATAACTTATTTGACCCAGCGAAGCATACAGTTGTTTCTAATGCTAGCTGCACTACAAACTGTCTGGCGCCTATCGCTAAAGTTATTCATGATAACTTTGGATTAGCCGAAGGGTTAATGACGACAGTCCACGCAATGACAGCCACTCAACCCACTGTAGATGGACCGAGTAAAAAAGATTGGCGTGGAGGTCGTGGCGCCGCACAGAATATTATTCCTTCATCAACGGGTGCAGCTAAAGCTGTGGCGTTAGTGTTACCCGACTTGAAAGGTAAATTAACAGGTATGGCATTCCGCGTCCCTACCCCAGACGTATCAGTAGTAGATTTAACCTTCAAAACAAGTAAATCTACTAGCTATAAAGAAATTTGCGAAGCAATGAAAGCAGCTTCCGAAAATGGACTTAAAGGTATTTTGGGATATACCGGAGACGAAGTAGTATCTACCGATTTTCAAGGAGATTTGCGTTCCAGTATCTTTGATGCAGGCGCCGGAATAGAATTAAATTCCAACTTCTTTAAAGTCGTATCTTGGTATGACAACGAATGGGGCTACTCCAACCGCGTCATCGACCTAATGTTATCAATGGCACAAAAAGAAGGAATTAAGTAGAAAGTGCTGAGTGCTGAGTAGAGTTAGGAGTTAGGAGTTATGAGTTATGAGTTATGAGTTATGAGTTATGAGTTAATGACTAAAAACTCAGCACTCAGCACTCAGCACTCATTACTCAGCACTCATTACTCAGCACTCAGTACTCAAAAGATCAAGATGATTTAACAAAACTGCATAAAAACACACTGTAAAATTCAATCTGACCTGCCTAGAATAGGGCTGGAGGGGGATAACTCAGGACAAGCGTAGTGGCATTGTTAATTGCCTGTTACATAAACACGCGTTACACCACAGTACTCCTGCCGACGCAAAACGCAATTGATATAAGTCCTGATAAATAAACTTCAAGAGGAATTTTATGTCTAGTAATTTACTCGAACAACTTAAGAAAATGACCGTAGTGGTTGCTGATACTGGAGATATCGGCGCCATTGCCAAGTTCACACCCCGCGATGCAACAACCAACCCCTCTCTAATTACTGCTGCAGCACAAATGCCTGAGTATCAGGAAATTGTCAACAATACTCTTTTAAAGGCAAAGCAAGATTTAGGAGCAGGCGCCAAAGAAGCAGATATTTTGACTTTGGCTTTCGACCGTTTGGCAGTTGCTTTCGGTTTAAAGATTCTTGAAATTATCCCTGGTCGCGTTTCAACCGAAGTAGACGCGCGTTTATCTTACGATACTCAAGCAACCCTCAACAAAGCGCGCGGTTTAATTGCTCAGTACGAAGCAGCAGGTATTGGCAAAGAACGAGTATTGATTAAAATTGCTAGTACTTGGGAAGGTATTCGTGCGGCAGAAATTCTTGAAAAAGAAGGAATTCACTGTAACCTCACCTTACTATTTGGTATCCACCAAGCAATTGCCTGTGCAGAAGCTGGTGTCACTTTAATTTCTCCCTTCGTTGGACGTATCCTCGACTGGTACAAGAAAGAAACCGGACGCGATAGCTATGCTCCTGCTGAAGACCCAGGTGTAGTTTCTGTCACCAACATATACAACTACTACAAGAAATTCGGCTACAAAACCGAAGTTATGGGCGCCAGTTTCCGCAACCTTGGCGAAATCACTGAACTTGCAGGTAGCGACTTGTTAACCATTTCTCCCCAACTCTTATCAGAACTACAATCAACAATTGGCGAACTACCCCGCAAATTAGACGCAGAAAAAGCAGCTGCAATGTCAATTGAAAAAATCACCATTGACAAAGCAACCTACGACAAAATGCACGCAGAAGACCGCATGGCTTCAGAAAAACTCGACGAAGGAATCAAAGGTTTCACCAAAGCCTTAGAAAACCTAGAGCAATTACTTGCAGACCACCTTGCAAAACTAGGAGCAGGCGCCGTAGATAAGGCTGCTTAAAATCCTAAACTCTTGTGGAGCGGGCATTTCTGTCCGCCCTTTCATCTAATAGACATCTTTGAAAATTACGTAGAGACGCGATTGAACCCTTGTCTCTACAAGGGTTTCAGAAAACGTATAATTAATTTATTGATTAAGCAAGCACTCACGGTCATTATCGGTATCTACCAAAATCAACTTCCAAGATTGAAGCTGTATACTAATAAAACAAAGCATCTATTTAATTTGTACAGCAAACCGACGACGCTGACTTAGTAGGAAGATTGCTCCTAGAAAACTTACGCTAACTAGTGCTGCATCGGTTTTCGGTTCGGGAACTGCTTGGGGTGTCTGGAACGAGCCACTTATTGTCGCCGGTGATAATATAGGTGTAGTTAACCCTGTTGGGTCTGGATTGGATGTAATAGTTTGCAATAAGTTGAAGGAGCCAGTAGCACCAACGAATCTGCCTTCACCACCAGTGATAGTTATAGTACCAGAACCACTCTCAAGTGAAACAGTACCTCTATTAGTTCCAAATAGTTTATCATTTCCACTTCCAGATAAGGTTAAGCTGCCAAATCCTAAGCCTTGTAAACCAAACGCTGCTGGGTCTGTATTATATGTAACTACACCAGTAGCAGGGTTAACGCTACTGTAGTTATTGATTTGAAGGTTAGTTAGACCATATGGGGCATTACTAGTTTGACCTGTAACATTTGTGTCTAAAATTATCTCAGTAGGAGCTTGTTGAAGCAATTTAGTAGTAATTACTGAGTCGTAAGTGGTAGGTTCAAATTGATAAGTAGTCTGTGCGCGAACCTCAGTGCCTAACCCAAAACCGACTAAACTGAGAGCGACTGAAACAACCTTTGCAGTATATGAACTATAATTCATTTTCCTTCCTGCTGTGGTACTAAGTATTTACTCTTACAATAATACAGACATAACTTTACTGAAATAAATGAAATATTTTGGAAAGAATTTGACTAATTATTAGATAGTACGCAAATAAACTATTGTGAATGATACGATGAGCGTCAAAAGCGTAATAATTAATAAAAATACACATACAAGAACACGCATAACCCAAAATCCAATTAAAATCACAAAATGTAGAGACGTTATATATCACGTCTCCACCATAAGGCATATTTTATAAATCAGGTATAAATGCAAGTGTAGGGTGGGCTTCGGCCCACCATACAAATACGCACAATGACTAACCAACATGATATCAAGTGAATCAAACAATAGCATTAACACCGAAACATGGCATCCAGATTTAATCGCACTAGCTATCCCTGAAAACAACTTTGCTAGTACTACACAAATAGACGTTCACACAACCAATAAGACGCGATTACCCTTTCGCTTCAACCCAAGCGAAAAATTAATTCCAGTACTTCTAACATCAAATGCTCAAGTATTGCCAAAGCTGGTAAAAGCCAATCAAACCGCTAACATATTGCCTTTACCAAGCTTTAAACATAAATTAACTCGTTTAATCTCAAACATAACTAAATTCCTTGAAGGAGGTGAATATTCATTAGTTAAGGCAGGAGTATTTCTTCATCAACTTCTATTTTTGTCAACTTCTCTGGACTGAGTAGTTTAGCTTGAAGCGCGGCTATTTCAGGAGATGGTATTTGTGTAGTAGAATAAAATAGTCCTTTCCAAACTATGCTTGACCCCAAAATTACCAGACTTAACGCTAAATACAAATAATAACGCAACTGCATTGAGCTTCTATTCCTAAGTACTTATTTATGTATATACAATCGTATCCATGATTACTAGTTTTAATGAACTTCTCCGGATTTTTTCAAGTTTCTTTTTAATTTCAAAGTCAGAATATAACCGTTTGTCCATCACTAATTTTATTAACAGGTTTTTTATTATCCATGTGAAGAGAATATTCACTGTCTAAGGGTATAATAGGTTTTTCGCAAATAATTACTAATTTTTCTCTATTCACGAAATTATTCTCAGTACTAACCAATTTTTCTAATGAAATAATCCAACCACAATTTTTTACTATTGATTGAAAAACTTGCCAAATGGCATAGTCATACTCACAATTAAGTTCCGATATACAAAAGTCACACTGACTTCCATAACTTGCTAACACTTCTGGCTGAATATAAATGCTAGAACGTATTAGTATCTTTTTCTGCTGTTGGTTAGCTTCACTATCTAACTGTCTCCGAATTTGGTTAATAATTTGCTTTTTATATTGACTAACTCTGTGTTGAACTTCTTCATTGCTTTGACAAATTAATCGTGTTACTTCAGGATTAAGTTGATTTTTTATATAATTCCAAGTTTTCTTGATTAATTCATATTCTACTCCAGATTCTAGTCTACACATACCTTGTTCAAGAATACTTCTAAAAGCAGCATATAGACTGTCACAGAAAATGATAGTAGGCTTCTGTTCTCCAACAATAGCATATGCTGCGTTTATTGCTTCTGCTGCCGCATTTTTATCAACTGTGCTATCAGTCGATATCAGCTTTAACCATTTTGCTTCGTAGTTTTTAATTATTGTTTCTTGCTCTAATGTTAATGTGTGTAAAGGTGGAGTAAACATAATTTTTAATGATTCTTAAAAGACTTGCAACCTTTTAATGCTGAAATAAGTCATTTAAAATACATTACACAAGACAGTATTTTATGTGCAACAGTGACACATGTAGAGACGTTACATGTAACGTCTCTACAGGGTTTCGGGCATTACCAGTGTACAGAATTTACCGGAAATTTGCTGTGAATTATCGTTACTAAAAAGACAACTTAAGCAATAGAGGCAAAAACGTGTTTTTTACAAATCTTAAGCATTTAAGTTTAATCTTAATTTTTCCAATAGTAAGTTTATCTATATTTGCTGCCTGTGTTAAAGATAAAAGTGAAAAAGCGACAGCTGGTGAGTTACAAGCAGTAAATCATGATTTATCCCTAGAAAAACCAAATATGATAATCAATGTCAAACGTCAGTCAGGAGTTTGTCCTCAAACAGTTGGAATTTGGACTTTCATGCTGCCTTTTGAAGGAGGCGCCGAGCATACTGCTGTTGCTGACATTCCAATAAATACTAAGTTGATAGCATCAGGCAATAAATTTGTAGAATACGAAGCAGAATTACGACAATCTTATAAATCGTGTGTTGGCAGTGCTAAATCGGAAAGACCAGATGTCTACTACTTCCAGTTCCGGAATGGAAAAGTTTATTTTCGCTTGGATTTGAGTAAAGTGACACTAAATACAACAATTACATATAAAGGAACTGGTGGTTTTCGTCCTTATGTACGTTGGATAGCTGGAGAATAGTAGTTCGCAGTTGCACAAGTGGTGAAAAGACTTATTTTAGGCGCCTTAGAACGGTTACATTAATGGGAACAATGAGTAGTACATTTATTTATAAACTAACAAGCGTAGCTTGACCTTTAATTGTCGAAGGTAAAATCTCTAATATCTTCGGCACTAAAGGCTTTAAGTCTGCTAGGCGATTAGAAGAAGCTTGCAAAACAACTACAGCAATATTGAATTGGGTTAAATTTTGTTGAAATGACAAGTTACGGTCTACTGTAATAAAAACATCAAACTCTTTTTCTGCAAGGGCAAGAAGTTGACCATTCTTTATTCCTGCCCATCCCATAGTAGGAACTGTTTTTATCTCATAATCAGTAAACTCTCTTGCCAACTTACGGTCAATGCATTCATCTAACAGGATTTTCATATTTAGGCAGCAGTTAAAATAAGCCGTTTTTCTGCTTCTTCAAGCAGTGCAATTACTTGTTCTCTACTAACGGTTGGAAACCCATCTAAAAAATCATCTATTGATTCACCAGCTTTTAGATAGTCTAAAAGAGTTTGAACCGGAACTCTTGTACCTGTGAAAACTGGGGTTCCACCCATAACTTCGGGTGAGATACTGATAACTTGATTACTTTCAAACATTAGCCTTTAACCCTTTATATTTCTATCATATATAGTATAATCGTATTTCCTAGCATTTAACTTAAAGCTATGGACTCGCAATCCCGAATCATTATTGATTCCAATATCCTTGTTGGCAAACCTATTATTAAAGGTACTCGTCTTGCCGTCGAATTTATTATCGACCTCCTTGCCCAAGGTTGGACAACTAACGAAATTCTCCGTAACTACCCAGATATTGTTGTTGAAGACATTCACGCTTGTTTAAGTTATGCCATCTGTACAAGTGGGAACTGATCATTTTTAAACAAATGTACGAAATTGACAATCAATGGTTTTTAGATTGAGGCACCTCGATAAATGGAAATCATAAAATTAATTAAACTAAGTAATCTGCTTTTGTAAAAACGCGCTTATAATACCCCTCAATTGCTTTTCTACTTGGTTGAGATAACTTATATTCGGGAACTCGCAGGCGCCGAAACAAGCGTGAAGATGAGCTTATTGAGATTTGGCATGGTTTATGGAATAAATATATGCATGTGTAGAGACAGTAGGGTAACAACGCCCATGAAGCCTTCTGCTCTCTTCTAACAACCAAAATGATAACCAATGGTTATCAAATTTTTGGTATATTCTCTCTTCTTCACTCTTCCTTTGTGACCTTTGTGCCTTTGTGGTTTATTCCTCTTACCTCTGTGCCCTCTGTGCCTCTGTGGTAAATAAGAAGACACCACTGCACATCTGAGGACAGATGTGCTACAAGTTCTCAAATATTAGCGGTAGCCTAAAATTTCGGATATTGCTGATACTATATCTAGGTAGAAGTTACCTTGTACTGCTCTAAACATCTCGAATTTGGTATCTGGTGAACCAAAGAATGGTCGTAGGAACCAACCTAGTTGCATTCCGATGAAGCCATATAGTAGTAACCATGACCTTAATATACTGGTGCGGGTTTTTTTGCCGACTTCATCTAGTTCTGATAATAACTGCATTCCTTCGTATAGAAATTTTACGCCGAAGAAACCTGTGATGCCAAAAATGGCGACGTTTAGTAGTTTGAAAAATTGGTATGCTTTGGGAGCGGTGATTAAGAAGAATAATGTTACTGGTGCAAAGCTAAATAATAAGACGCTGATTACTGAGATTGCTGTCATTAATACGACAAAGTGCTGTTGGACGCTGCTGCGGGAACCAAACAGGACGTTGAAGAAGAATAAGGTGGGAAAACATATTATTAGTGTGAGCAGGTAGAATGCTGGTAGTTTGATGGCGCCTGATAATGCTTGGGCAAAGCTGTGGGATGAACCGATGATGGCGCCGTATATTGCGAAGAATATGGAACTGGATACGAATAATGATGTTGCTTTGCTTTGTAAGCGTGTGCTTTGTTTGATTTCTTCTAGGAAGTTTTGACGATCTCTTAGGAGGCTAAGTAGTACTGTGAAGTGTTGGATATTGTTTGTCTTTTTTTGAAGCATGATTTAATTAACCACAAAGGCACAAAGGACACAAAGGAAGAGAAGAGGAGGAAGAGAGGGAAGGAGTAGGGTGCGTGAAAGCCATTACAATTTTCAGCAAGGTGAAAAATTAAACTGCTTTCACGCACCTTCTTACGAGCGGACACCTAGGAGGTACATGATTGATTGAAGTACGCTTAGGTAAAAGTTTCCTTCTCGTTCTCTAAACAGTTGGAATGCTGAGTCGGGTGTGCCAAAGAATGGTCGTAATGTCCATCCTAGTTGGCTTCCTACGAATGCGTATAGTAGCAACCAGGAGCGGATGATTTTACGACGCACGTCGCTTCCTTCTCCGTCTTGTTCTAAGACTATTTTTGCTGCTTGGTGTAGTGAGGATATACCAATAAATCCTGTGAGAGAAAAAATGATGACGTTTAACAGGATTAAGAATTGGTAGTTGTTGGTGGTTATTAGGAAGAAGAGTGTTATTGGTGCGAAGCTAAATAATAATACGCTAATTACTGAAACTGCTGTTAGGACTAGGGCGAAATGTTGGGGGAATGAGCGTTTGGAGCCAAATATGATGTTGGAGAAGTATAGTGTTGGTAAGCATATTAGTAGTGTTATTAAGTATAAAGCAGGTAACTTGACTGCTGATGATAATGCTTGCATCCAACTGTGATAGGCGCCTATTATTCCTCCATATATTGCTAGAAATATGGAACTACATACTAGTAAGGAGATGATTTTACTTGGTAGTCTTGTTCCTTGCCGAATTTCTTCTAGGAATGTTTGCCGTTCTCGCAGTAGGTTGATTAATGTTGTAAAGTTTCTGTTTCCTGTGGTTCGTTTTTCAAGCATGTTATAGAAGGGTTTTATAATCGGTTTTAATTGGTGTATCGTGTAGAGACGCGATTAATCGCGTCTCTACATTCGGTTTTCAATCAAAATAGTCTCTTCCTGAACCGTATTTCCATGCGTCTATACGACGGCGCCAGTAATATTGTTGTTTCAATGATAATCTTTTTATCCACGGTTCTATGTGTTGATTTAATGAATATAAGATTGAGTAAATACCAAGATTTATGTAATGTATTGTCCAGTCTAGCAATGCGATTATTCCAACTTGAGGAATTATTCTCATCACTAGTAGCGGATGCATTAAACCTGTTTTAAATAGAGTTTGTGTTAACCCTGAAAATTGGATGACATCTTGCAAAAATGGTTTGAGTATTGGTTCTCCTAGTTTTTGCATTTCGATAAATACTGCTGATAACAAATTGTTTATTTGGTTGGCGCCTACTTTTTGCTCTATACCTACACTCATGGCTTTCTGAAATAACCATGTAACTGTTAAGTTGGGTTGGTATGGTTGGAGTAATGATAAAGCTTGGTTTGATAACTCATCACTCTGTAATGCTTCTTCTACACCCTGTGTCAACCTGCGTAGATGTCGCACCATTGCCCCAAAACCTCCAAAACTTAACGGTGATTGACTGCCGCTACTGTCTCCAACTGGTAAGATGCGATGGAAAGGAGTTTGTAACGGACTTTGGCGGTAGGATGGAAAATATCCAAATAACGCGCGCTTAATATCAAGCTGTTCTAATTCCACACCTTGATATTGAGGCATTAAGCGGAGATAATCCTCGAAAAGTGCTGCTAAATTAGGACGCCGCAAATTTGCATCCATGTAGGTAAACATGTATGTTGTTCTTCCATCTTTAGCTGGGAATGCTTCCCAAAAGTACTGACACTGGTTGTGCAAGGGTGTGTTAGATAACAACAAGTCACCGGTTCGGTTTTCCGGAAAACCTTGGGCACATGTTCCAACAACTAAACAAAGTGCGTCAGGTTTCTTCCCTTGACGTGCCTGCTGAACAATGGGTGAAAAGTGCCCCATCGCATCTATCAAAAGTCTGGTTTTGAATTGGTTATTGATAATTACACCGTCGGGGTGTACGACAGCTTCTTGGAATGGAGTATTTTCGTATAGCTTTCCGCCAGCAGCTAAAAATTTCTGTTTGAGTGTCTCCAGTAGGTATACTGGGTCTACTCCTATATTAAGTACGTCTTTTACCCAAACTTCCACACCTTCGTGAAACGCAACTCGCGCGGGATTATATTCTGTAGCTATTGCCTTCTGTAATTCTTCCTCTGTAAGCAATTCTAAATCTATAAATACCTGCAACTCATGCCGCGAGATATTCCACTCTTGTTCTCTTCCCTTTAAAATACCTCTTTCTAATAGTACGACTGAGATACCTCTATTCGCTAAAGCGGCGCCTATGAATATTCCTAGCGTACCGCCACAAATTACCACATCTGATTCAACTTCACCAATAGACTCGGAGTTTTCTTTAACTACCGTGCGTATAGGAATATTACCTTCGCGTAATTTTTCGAGTAAGGTATCAGCACGTTGCAAACCATTCCAGACGTTACCTGGTAGACGCACGAGGACTTCTTCAGTTAGAGACATAGTTCTTAAATGGTGGTTCAAAATCACGAATTACGCATAATTCTAACTTTGTGAGCTATTTTTCGTACCGTACAGCAGGGTAAGATTGGCAACGGATACAACGGATGTAACGGATATAGGGTGTGTTTTATCTGTTACATTTGTTATATAGGTTATAAATTTCTCTGATGCTGTGAGTAAAATCACTGACTTTTTTTTATTCTCTGTTAAGCTTGTATAAACAAACAGTAAACATATATTATATGTAAGTATTCTTTCATAGAAAATATTGACTCCTAACTCTATCCTAATGCTTGCCAAACACGTTTTGATAAACAGCATCTAAACAGCAAGTAAGCTGTTATTTAAGCTATGAAAATTGCTTTTATAGTTGAGAAATTTCCTGCTTTGACTGAGACGTTTGTTTTAAATCAAGTTGTTGGTTTAATCACACGTGGACATCAAGTTGATATTTATGCACGTCAAACGGATGATACACCCAAAATTCATCCTGATGTCTTACGTTATAACTTGTTAGAACATACATATTATGCTCCGTCAGTTCCTAAGAATTATGTATGGCGCCTGCTCAAAGCGATAAAATTGGCGCTTCAGTTCCGCTCCTCATATAAAATAATTTTACGGTCATTGAATTTAAAATATGGTAGACGCGCGGCTTCGTTAAGGCTGTTTTATTTGGTCATACCCTTGCTAACATCACAAGCATATGACATTATCCATTGTCAATTTGGAATGTTCGGTATTGAAGGTGTCATACTGCGTGAAATAGGCGCCATTCAAGGCAAGTTAATTACCTCGTTCCGTGGGTATGATATTAGCTGGTATGTTCAAGAATATGGAGACAGTGTTTATGAAAAATTGTTTCGTGAAGGTGACTTTTTTCTCAGCAACTGCCAATTCTTTCGCAACCGCGCGGTAAAACTAGGATGTGATGAAAATAAAATAATAGTGCATGGTTCTGGAATCGATTGTAGTCGATTTGCTTTTCAACCGCGTAATATAAATGACAACAATAAAATTAAAATTGTCACTGTAGGTCGTTTAATTGAGAAAAAGGGTATTGAGTACGGAATACGTGCTGTTGCAAAAGTAATAGATAAATACTCAAATATAGATATTGAATATAACATTATTGGCGCCGGGTGTTTACAAGAGTCTCTACAGCAATTGATAGTCTCGCTCAACATGAATGGTAAAATTAACCTGCTAGGACAAAAAAATCAGCAAGAAATTATTGAAATTTTAAATAACTCGCACATCTTCATAGCACCTAGCGTTACTGCGAAAGATGGGAACCAAGACGCACCTGTAAACACCTTGAAAGAGGCAATGGCAATGGGACTACCAGTTATTGCAACCCTCCACGGAGGTATTCCCGAATTAGTCCAGGATGGTATTTCTGGTTTTCTTGTACCTGAACGAGATGTAGATGCTATTGCTGAAAAAATAATGTATCTTATCGAACATCAGGATGCTTGGTTAAAAATCGGAAAAGCAGCTAGAAGTTGTGTAGAAGAACATTATGAAATTAACAAGCTCAACGATGAACTTGTTGAAATATATCAAAGAGTGTTAGTAGATTCACGTATTTTGATACCCCCCCTGATTAAGGCTAGGGGGGATTTAAATCAACATTTCATTTAAATTAAAATCACAACTATTATGTCAAGTATATTACATCCACTAGTAACAATCATCGTCGTACCGCGCGAGCGGTTTAGTTACACACGCGAATCATTAACGAGTATCTATACTAATACGAACTATCCATTCGAGTTGATATATATAGATGCTGGTTCACCTCCACATATCAAAAACTATCTAGCGAGTGAAGCTGAAAATAAAAAATTTCAGTTGATACGTAAAAATTATTACCTTTCACCAAATCATGCGCGAAATCTTGGATTACAGCAAGCAACTACCCAATACGTAGTTTTCATTGATAATGACGTTATCGTTTCACCAGGATGGTTGCAGTCATTGATACAGTCTGCAGACGAAACAGGAGCAACTGTAGTAAGTCCCTTAATATGTCAGGGAACACCATTACACAGTGAAATTCATTGTGCAGGTGGAGAAACTGGAATTTTAGAAGAAACTAAAAACGGCATAACTCATCGGCGCCGAATAATCGAGAAAATTAATCTACAAGGCAAAAAACTCGCTCTCAACCACATTGAACGACAACCAACAAAACTAGCAGAATTTCACTGTGTCTTAGTACGTCAAAACATCTTTACTTCAATAGGCTACCTCGACGAAAACCTACTCAACACGAAAGAACATGTAGACTTATGTATGCTGGTCCAAAACGCCAACGGTTCAATTTACCTAGAACCAAAATCAATCGTCACCTACGTCCCAACCACATCCTTAGAACTAACAGACATACCCTACTACATGCTGCGTTGGAGTGACGCATGGGAAAAAGCGAGTTTACAGCATTTGTGCCAAAAATGGAATCTAACCAAAGACGAATATTTTAAAAATCGCTATAAACGCTTAGGATGGCGCCGTAACATGACCATTATCAACCCAATCAGCAGTAAAATCCCCTCACGTATAGGCGCCAAAATTACTAACAAACTCCTACGTCTCATCGACAAACCAATAAACAAACTACTAACTAACCACTACATCAAAAAACACCAACACACCTAATCTCTCCTCCTCTCCTCTTCTCTTCCTTCGTGTCCTTTGTGTCCTTTGTGGTTAAATATCCTCCTCCCCAATGAAACGAGAAACCATCTACACACCTCTAAGCAGTCTGCGACACCCCAAAAAACTACTTCGCGAAATGTGGCAAGACCTCCTCGCATCGCGCGAACTAGCATGGAGACTAATGGTACGTGACATCAACTCACAATACCGTCAATCTTTACTTGGGATAACCTGGGCATTTTTACCACCAATACTTATGGCAACAGGATTTACACTAGCTAACCAAGCCAACGTCATCCAAGTCGGAAAAACAGACCTACCCTACCCAGCATACGTCACAATCAGCACCGCACTGTGGCAAACATTTATCGAAGCGTTAAACGCACCATTACAAGCAGTAACGCAAGCAAGACCAATACTCGCAAAAGTCAACTTTCCGCGCGAGGCACTAATTATAGCCAAATTCGGAGAAATCTTATTTAACTTCGCTATCAAAGTCTTTCTAATTATCGCCTTATTTATCTGGTTTAAAATCCCAGTAACCTGGACTATTATATTATCCCCAGTAGCCATTATTAACTTAATCTTACTCGGAACCTTCATTGGTGTATTACTGGCGCCACTAGGTCTACTATATCAAGATATTTCCAGAGGACTAACGTTAATAACAGGGTTTTGGTTATTTCTCACACCTGTAATATATCCAGTTCCCAAAACAGGTGTTTTCGCAGCATTAGTAAATTTTAACCCTGTCACACCTTTATTAGTTACAGCGCGCGAGTTAGCAACTACAGGTAACTTATCTCAAACTACAGGATTTTGGATTGTTAGCATTATTACCTTCATCGGCTTAATCCTAACATGGATTGTCTTTCGTCTTGCAATGCCATTTGTTGTTGAAAGGGTAGGTTCCTAAATATGACTTATTTAATCGACAAAACAATCAAAACTGATACAACACTCCTAACGGTAGATAATGTATCTAAAAAATTCTGCCGCAATCTTAAACAGTCTTTAAAATATGGTGTTCAAGATATTATTACAGAAATAACAGGTACAAATAGAAACAGTGAAAAATTACGCACGGGTGAATTTTGGGCACTACAAAATGTCAGTTTACAACTACGACCAGGTGAAGCACTCGGTTTAGTTGGCGCCAATGGAGCGGGTAAAACTACTTTATTACGTTTGATTAGCGGTTTGATGAAACCTGACACCGGATGTATTAAAGTGCGTGGTAAAGTGGCGCCACTAATTGCACTAGGCGCCGGCTTTAACCCCATTCTGACAGGACGTGAAAATATCTATGCCAATATGTCAATATTGGGGTTATCTACAAAACAAATTACCAAACGGTTAAAAGATGTAATTGATTTTGCCGAAATTGAAACTGCCATTGATGCACCTGTACAAACTTATAGTTCAGGAATGGCAGCACGTTTAGGTTTTGCTTGTGCTGTTCATATCGAACCAGATGTACTATTAATCGACGAAGTATTAGCTGTTGGTGATATCAAGTTTCGGATGAAGTGCTACCAAAAACTAGCACAGCTACGCGAGCAGGGTACAGCTTTTATTTTAGTTGCTCACAATCCACATGTTGTTCTCAACGTATGTGAAACATCGATTTATTTAGCAAAGGGTAATATTATCACTTCAGGTAACACTGTTGATGTGATTCGCGCTTATGAAGACGATTTAAATATGGTGACTTACTCTGAGTCTTCGAGCATTATGTATTTACCAGCCAAACCTGAATCAGAAAGCATGGGAGTTGATATTACCTCACTATGCTTCAAAGACAATCAAGGTGAAGTCATTCCTATATTAACATCTGGTGAACCAGCTAATTTAGTGATTGAGTGTAAAGCTTATCAAAATATAGATAATACCAATGTTGGCATAATAATTTCCGCTTTGTCCGGTCAAAATGAGCGCGTTTTATATATTACATCCGCAAGTGATAGTGAGTTACTTAAAATCTTAGCTGGTGTAGTAGAAATTCAAATGCAAATGCCTTATTGTTGCCTGTTACCAGGTTTATACAACGCCAAAATCTATATCAAACAGGGGGTGCAATCTTTAGATATTGTGCAATCTTTTAGATTTGCAGTTAAAGCGAATCGAGTTATTAGTCAATCTCTATTTTATCAACCTCATATTTGGAAAGTTTTTTCCGTATAAATATATATAACTTAATATTAATGTTATGTCTAAACTTGTTTCAATTATCATACCTTGTTACAACGCCAGTCGGTGGATAACGGAAGCTATTGACAGTTGTTTACACCAAACTTATTCAAATATTGAGATTATCATTATCGATGATGGTTCTACAGACAATTCTCTAGAAATCATTCAGAGTTATGCTGCAAAAAATAATCATATCATCTGGCGCCATATTCCCCATACAGGAGGAAACCACGCGCGTAACGTTGGTTTATCTTTGTCTCAGGCAGAATATATTCAATTTTTGGATGCAGATGATTATATTTTACCAGAGAAAATTAAACATCAAGTTAATTTCTTAGAATCAACAGGCGCCGACGTTGTTTATGGAGACTGGTGCCATCAATATCATTATAATAACGGTAGCTACAAACTTGGAGATACTAAAACTACTGGACAACAAACCGATATCCTCGAATCATTACTTGGTACATGGTGGGTCGCTGTAGCTGCTTTACTTTATAGACATGAAGCTATTAAAAAAAGTGTTGGATGGGATGAAACTCTCAGCACTGCACAAGATAGAGACTTTATCATCTCTGTAGTAATGTGTGGTGCATTAGTTATGTATCAACCTGGTTGCTATTCAATTTATAGACGTTACGGAAACGTTACAGTTTCAACAGTCTCTCGGCCACGCTGGATAATGGGTCATTGTTTAGTCTTAGAAAAAGCAGAACGTAAACTAGCACAAAATAAACGACTTTCAAATAATTACCGACGCGCGTTAGCTGCTGGTTACTTCGATATGGCACGATATGCGCTATTTGAAGACTACTCGCTATATCTAAAACTATTAGATGCTGCACTTAAACGCTGCCCAGATTTTCAAGGTAACAGCAAAAATGGTATTTATCACCGTCTTAGAGCTATTATCGGTTTCCGACGCACCGAAAAAATAGTTTGTCTAATTCTGATTGCCAAAAAATATTTAAATTCAATTATAGAAACATTTGCATCACTCAAAACAATATCCGGCGCCATACCTTAAATCCTTTGTAGCACAGGCAGGAGAGCGCCTTGACTATACTCGCCAGCAGTTATGCGAGGATGCGCGTAGAATTAATATGGTTGCTTTATAGGAAATCGAAATGAATCGCTCGAAAATAGTTGCTATACTGACTGGCGCCATCTCAATTATTTTAGCTGTCGCTTATCTAATCATCGTCCAGTTCCTTGATTTTAGAGGAGAAATGAAACCGGCGCCAGTCAGTATGCTCAATTATTCACAGGTAATATATACTCATTCGTCAAATAATACTCTTGATTCACAGTTTGTAGGCTTAACGATTAAGCAATAAATTTGTCTATATTTTAGGACAGGCTGTTCTCGCCTATCCTACAAAATTGATGATAATGATAATAATTTTTGATGCTTTTTGAAATTACTCTGCAAAAAGTTAAGTCAGATTAAGGAAAGTACATTTACTTATTTACAAAATTACCTTATTAAGCTGTAAAAAGAGCAAATAATTTTGTGAGAGAAAATACGCTTCGGAAGTATGACGAATTGTTAAGGAATGGCACCTAAATTCAGGTTTTTGCGAAGGTTGCAAGTTGCACTACTATATTTTGAGTATTTTTGTTCAGATTCTATACAAAATTCAACAATTAGCATAGAAAAGACCAATAGTTGGGATTGACTAAACGAATAGTGATGGATAGGGGTAAATCAATCCATAGATTCAAAGCAATAGTAAATATTAAATATACTGATATTTTTTTATATAAGAAAAAATTAGAGCATCTATCGCTGATTTTTTTCAAATAATAATTCCATTTTTAGCCATATAAAGTTAACCTATAACTAATAAGATTAAGCGAATATAAATTTGCATAAGTTGCAATTTTCGGGGTGCCTGAATTTAGGTTGATGGGACACAGCCCCTAAGTTAATGCTGCAAATCTAGAGGTAAGTTAATGATTCAGTACTTGCTTGACACCATTTGGTTGGTGCCTTGCTATGCCCTTCTGGGTGGGCTTATAGCGTTACTTTGGTCGCCTGGGGTGAATCGTCTCACAGGTCCAAGACCGGCTGGTTATGCGAACCTAGTTATGACGTCTACAGCGTTTATTCATTGCGCTTTAGCACTAACAGGAACTTTAAACCATCCACCGCAAGAAATATTTATTCCTTGGCTTTCAACGGTTGGGTTAAATATATCAATAGATATAGAAGTAACATCTATTAACGTTGCTGCGATGACTGTAGTCTGTGGATTGAACTTTCTAGCACAGATTTACGCTATCGGCTACATGGAAATGGACTGGGGTTGGGGACGTTTTTTCTCTTTGTTAGGTCTATTTGAAGGAGGATTATGTTGTTTAACTCTATCTAATAGTTTGTTCTGTAGTTACGTAATATTAGAGATACTAACGCTGGGAACTTATTTATTAGTAGGACTATGGTTTAGTCAACCTTTGGTGGTGACAGGAGCGCGCGACGCATTCCTGACAAAACGGATAGGTGATTTAATCTTGTTGATGGGTGTATTAGGTATATATCCTTTAGCACAAACTTGGAACTATACAGATTTAGGACAGTGGGCTTATAGTGCAAATGTTGACCCTACAGCAATAACTTTAGTCTGTTTAGCGTTAATTGCAGGTCCGATGGGTAAGTGCGCGCAATTCCCACTTCACTTGTGGCTAGATGAAGCGATGGAAGGGCCTGTACCAAGCACAATTTTGCGGAACTCGGTAGTCGTTGCCAGCGGCGCCTGGGTTTTGGTAGAGTTACAGCCAGTATTGAGCTTGTCGCCTTTTGCGTCAAGTGCAATGGTAGCTATTGGTTCTGTAACAGCAGTAGGAGCTTCACTTATTGCGATAGCACAAATCGATGTAAAGCGCTGTCAGTCATATTCGGTAAGTGCTTACATGGGTTTAATATTTATCGCTGTTGGAACTCAACAAAACGAAGCTGCATTGTTATTAGTACTTAGCCATGCTTTGTCAGCAGCATTGTTAGTAATGTCTACAGGTGGAATTGTTTGGAATAGCATTACTCAAGATGTGAGACTGCTTGGTGGTTTATGGTCACGTCGTCCAATCTCAGGTCTATGTTATATAGTAGGCGCCCTCGGATTGATTGGTTTCCCACCATTAGGAAGTTTCTGGGCACTGCTCAAAATCGCAGACGCACTGTGGACAACTAACCCTGTTTTAGTCGGAGTAATAATTACAGTCAATGCTTTAACAGCCTTTAGCTTAACCCGCGAATTTGGTTTAATTTGGGGTGGCAAAGCTAAACAGATGAGCGAACGCTCTCCTGAAGTTTTCTGGCCGATGGTATTGCCAATGGTTATTTTGGCTGGATTTGTATTGCACTTGCCATTGATATTAGACAGCTTCTCTTTACTACCTTCCTGGGCAGTACTCAACAAAGATGTAGCTCTGTTGTTGATATGGTCGAGTATATTTGGTGTAAGCATTGCTGGTGTAATATACTTGGGCGACTTCATTCCCAAACCAGTTAGACTACCGTTCAAACCTCTACAAAACTTACTAGCTTACGATTTTTACACTCCCAAACTGTACCGTGCGAGCATAGTATTGGGTGTCGATTTAATTTCAAAACTTACTGATATTGTTGACCGCTTCGTAGTTGATGGTATCGTCAACCTATTTGGTTTAATTTCCCTTGGTGGTGGTGAAGGACTCAAATACAGTAACTCTGGACAAACACAATTCTATGCATTAACCGTTGTGTTGGGAGTTAGTCTATTAGGCGCCTTCGTAACCTGGCAATTCTGGGGAGATGAATTTATGCATTTAATGTCCGCTTCACTATCTTATGTTAGTGCTGAGTAGAAAGTTCTGAGTGCTGAGTAAGAAGTTAGGAGGTAGGGTGCGTGACGCTACTAGATAATTAGCTTTGTTCTAAAATTTTTATAGCGTCACGCACAGGCGCGAGTTAGGATTAAACTCAGCACTCAATACTCAGCACTCAGCACGACTCACTCAGCACTCAACACTCAACACTCAGCACTCAGCACTTTAAACTTATTAGACGTTATGTTAAGTGTTTTAATTTGGGCGCCAATTTTAGGTGCGTTAGTAGTTGCCATACTCCCAAAAAGGCTACCTGCAGGTAATATTCGGTTTATAAGCTTGTTTATTGCAGGACTAGTCTTTCTTTGGAACCTGTTTATTTTACTCAAATTCGATGTTACCAATCCAGGAATGCAGCTTACTGAGTATCTACCCTGGAATGAAACTCTCGGTTTGAACTATCAACTAGGAGCGGACGGTTTATCAATTTTGATGTTGGTGCTAAATAGCTTCCTAACTTGGATTGCAATTTATAGCAGCAGTAAAGAGACAGAACGTCCGAGACTTTTTTACTCGATGGTTTTGCTAATCAGTGGTGGTGTTGCAGGAGCGTTTGCAGCACAGAATTTACTGCTATTTTTCCTGTTCTACGAATTTGAATTAATACCCTTCTACCTCTTAATTTCAATTTGGGGTGGTGAAAGGCGAGCTTACGCAGGAATTAAGTTTTTAATTTATACTGCTGTATCAGGCGCCTTAATTCTGGCATCATTCCTAGGAATAGTATGGTTGACAGGCTCTAGAAGCTTTGCAATGGATACTATTTCAGTACAAAGCTTGTCAACAGGGTTACAATTACTTTTGTTAGTTGGAGTTGTGGTAGGCTTTGGTATAAAAATACCTTTAGTCCCTTTCCATACTTGGTTGCCTGATGCGTATGTTGAAGCATCAGCACCTGTAGCAATTCTCCTTGGTGGTGTATTAGCAAAACTTGGAACTTACGGTTTACTAAGATTTGGTTTAGGAATATTTCCGGATGCGTGGAGCATTATTGCACCAACTTTAGCAATTTGGGGTGCAGTTAGTGCCGTCTATGGAACAGTAACTGCTGTTGCTCAAAAGGACATCAAGCGCATGGTCGCTTACAGTTCGGTTGGACACATGGGTTACATTTTACTCGCTGCTGCTGCTAGTACACCTCTGGCACTTGTTGGCGCCGTTGCCCAAATGGTGAGTCACGGTTTAATACTCGCGATGCTATTCCACCTAGTTGGAGTCGTCGAAGCTAAAGTTGGCACGCGCGAACTTGATAAGCTCAACGGTTTAATGAGTCCTATTCGCGGTTTACCTTTAACCAGCGCACTACTAGTTCTTGGTGGTATGGCAAGTGCAGGTATTCCGGGGATGACAGGATTTGTAGCTGAGTTTATTGTTTTCCAAGGCAGTTACGCTGTTTTTCCCATTCCAACATTACTGTGTGTCATTGCCACAGGTTTAACAGCAGTATATTTTGTAATTCTGCTCAACCGCACCTGCTTTGGCAAATTAGATAATTATGAAGCATATTATCCACGCACCTTGTGGTCAGAAAAAATCCCTGGCTTACTTTTAGCTGGTTTGATTATATACCTAGGTTTTCAGCCTAATAATTTAGTACGTTGGAGTGAGCCAACCACCACCGCAATGGTTGCTGCAATTCCAGCAATGGAAAAAGTAGCAGGGGCAGGTTCACCTAAATTATCAATGATTTACCACGATATAGATAAACCTACCTATACCCCAGAAGTAGCAATGAAATAAATTTAAAAGTTAGGAGGGGCGGGTTCACCTAAATTTTAGATATTTACCAAGGTATAGGTAAACCCGCCCGTACTTAGGAGGCGCGGTTCACCTAAATTTTAGATATTTACCAAGGTATAGGTAAACCCGCCCGTACTTAGGAGGCGCGGTTCACCTAAATTTTAGATATTTACCAAGGTATAGGTAAACCCGCCCGTACTTAGGAGGCGCGGTTCACCTAAATTTTAGATATTTACCAAGGTATAGGTAAACCCGCCCGTACAGGAGACGCGGAATTAGATGAATTACATTCCAATTAGTCTTGTAATTTTACGATTTTTAATTGCTCCATTTCTCCTTTGGGATGCTTTGGATGGCAAGACAGGCTTGTGGTTTATCATCGCTTTTGTTGTAGCCTTTCTTTCTGATATATTCGACGGCATTATTGCTCGTAAATTGGGTGTAAGTAACGCTCAATTACGACAAGCAGATAGTTGGGCTGATGTAACTCTATATATTTGTGTTGCAGCTAGTGCTTGGATAGTACATCGTGATGTTGTAATTGCTTGTCGTTTACCTTTAATAACATTACTAGTAGCGCAGTTAATGTGGTGGTTAGTTAACTTTGTTAAATATGGCAAAGGGGCAAGCTACCACACTTACTCCGCGAAACTTTGGGGAATAACGCTTTTTGTTGCCACTCTAGCATTGGAAAGGATTTAACAATGGAGTTATTCCCTTATGGGTTAGCTGTATTGTAGGCGCCGTTCACAGTATCGAAGAAATATTGATGACGCTAATCTTACCAGTCTGGACACACGACATATTAAGTCTCTTTCATGCATTGAAACTACGTGAAGAAACAGACGGGTTAATGAAGCTCTCTGATACATAATCTTGTAAGGGCGGGTTAACAAATACGCTAGTCATAAACAAAAAACATCTGTAAGGGCGGGTTAACAAATATGCTAGTCATAAACGAAAAACATCTGTAAGGGCGGGTTAACAAATATGCTAGTCATAAACGAAAAATATTTATAAACCCGCCCCCCAACAATAATCTAAAACCTAAAATAAGGGAATCTCAATGGTACTAACTCCAGAAAAACAAACTACCAAACTACCACCTTCAACTCACGAATTTGCCGATGTCATTCATCGCTTAGAAGCAGGTGGTTCAATGCTGCCGGATACACCAGAAAACCTAATGCAAATCATTGGTATATATAAAGCTTACGCTGTGCCAATGGATTTTTACTGGCGTGACCTGCTTTATATTGCCGAACAAGTATTTTTAGACCCCTTCCCCTTCTTCAAATATTTTATTCCTGAAGAATATTTACAGCTTCACAACCATTATGCTGGAGACGATGCTGACTTAAGAATTTGGCGTGGCCCAGCAACAGCACACCCTGAACTTTTAGAGTTCATGGAAAAGGGTGAAACGGGTAAAATGCCAAAGCTACTCCATCACCTGTTACACGACCGGGTAAATATGGAGTTTGCCGAAGCTTGTATGCGCGCGATGTTATGGCATCGTCACATGTACGCTCCTGTCAACCGATTTGATGCCTATCTAGACTCAGACGAATACCGCGCGAACGCTGACCGCGCCATCAAAGCGTACTTCAAACGCAACCCCTTAATGATGGGACTATATAAATTATTCCCAGAAATGTTCATCGAACAGTGCCGCCAAATGTCGTATTACTCCAACCTAGGTTTATTCTGGGAAGTAATGGCGCCTGTCTTCTTTGAAATGTCGGATATTTACGACGAAGGTGGCTTTAAAGGTGTACCCGACGCGATGAACTTCCTGGTAAATGGGATCTTCGCCATTGCTGGGCGCCCAATTTACCACCACGTTTACGTAGACGGAGAATGTTACGAAGTCATTCCTAAATCAAAAGGTTTCACCTGGCTATACGAAGCAGCACTACCCTACGTCGAAGCCGTCTTCTACCGTACAGCGCCATTCCGTGGTACAAAATCATACAATGCCCAAGCAGGTCAAGTACCCGACAAGCAAACAGACTTCCACTACGGAATCCTTTACGCCGACGTATTCCCAGTAGGAACCGCTGGTATCCCACCAACACTTTTAATGCAAGACATGTTGCATTTCTTACCCAAATATCTTAAAGATTATTACCTTGAACATTGCCGTGGTGACGAGGACATCCTAATTCAATTGGGTATTACTTTCCAACGGTCAATGTACAACGTAACCTCAGCAGTAATTCAAGCATTGCGAACTGCTTTGTTATACCCATTAGACGACCCCAACCCCAAACACTTACAAGCAAACCGCGAATTCTTTGAAATGCAAATAAGCCGCTTCTGCCGTCCTGAATATGGAATGCGAGATGCCGCGCGGTTACGCCAAATTCAAAGTCCAGATTATCGTTAATTTATCCCCCCCCTTAATCTGCCGTGTACACACATCTTTAATAACCCCTTCTTTTCCCCCCTTCGTGCCCTTTGTGTTCAAAGTGGTTTATCTCTTTAAAAAACCACGCTCGTCACAAAGAACACAAAGAAAGAGAAGAAAGAGAAGAAAAAGAGACTTATGTGTACACGGTAGCCCCCTTAATAAGGCAGGGGGGCTTTTTTTTGTAAATTGTCGTATTTATCCTCACTAATTGCAATAAACAACCTCTCTTGTCCCTGACTTTTCACGTCTTATGGAAAAACGAACGTAGAACCTAACCTCCCTTCCCTTCCCAACATAGACTCAACATACAACAATGCACGCCTTCCTTCAAAATGCCAAAGCAAAAACATCTACTTTGAAATAGACTATTACTTACCATACAATCCAGAATTAAAAGAAGCAGCTAAAGAACTAAGAAAAAAGTAGACACCAGCAGAAAGGAAACTATAGAACAATTATTTAAAAACCTTTAAATATAGAGTAGTAAGACAACGACCAATAGATTACTTTATCGTAGATTTCTACTGTGCAGCTTTAAAGTTAGTAATAGAGAACTTATTAATATGAATGATTTTCGATTAAATCTTGGATGCGGCGCCAATCTTCTCGTTGGTTATTTAAATGTTGATAAGTTTGGCAACCCTGACTTAAAATTTGATTTGGAAACTTTTCCTTATCCTTGGGAAGATAACAGTGTTGCTGAAATTAGGATGCATCATGTATTAGAGCATCTGGGGCAGCAAACAGAAGTATACTTGAAAATTATTCAAGAACTGTATCGAATTTGTAAGGCAGGCGCCAAGATATATATTACAGTTCCCCATCATCGCAGTGATAGGTTTTTTCATGACCCAACTCATGTTCGTCCTATTACACCTGTTGGTTTGAGCATGTTTTCAAAGCGACTGAACAACGAGTGGAAAGCGCGCGGGAAAGCTTTTACTTTACTTGCTTTATATCTGAATGTTGACTTTGAGTTAATGGATGTTTCCTATACTCCTAGTGAGGTATGGTATGAACGGTATCCTAATAATGCTTCTGATACAGAGTTATTACTTAAAGAAAGCGAAATTTATTGTAATTTAATCAAAGATGTAAAAATGATTTTAGTGGTAGTTAAGTAATTACTATACCTTTACCGATTTTAAAGAACTTGCTCACTTCTAGAATATTATGACTATTATTGCTGAAACTGACCGTTTGGTTATTCGCACTTGGATACCTCAAGATGATGCAGAGCAAGCTTTGAAGATTTACAGCGACCCTGAAGTTACTCGCTTTTTTTCCTCCACCAAAGCTTCGGACGTTGAACAAATGGTAAATATACTAGAGCGTTGGTTAAAAAGAGCTACTCAGCTTAATAATGGTACTGGTTTATGGGCAATGGTTCTTAAAGAAACTGGAGAAATTGTAGGAACTATTCTTTTAATACTTTTAAAAGGTAATGATGGACAGTTTACGGAAGATTATGAGATTGGTTGGCATTTGAAAAAATCTGCATGGGGTAAAGGTTATGCAACAGAAGCAGCAATAGCAATCATTAATTACGGATTTAATATTTTGAATCTACGGGAAATTTACTCGATTGCCAACCAGGATAACATCGCATCAATTAGAGTTACTCAAAGGTTAGGAATGGTTCCATTAGGAAGCACAAATAAATACCACAATAAGAAGCTTGAGTTATTTAAACTTTCGGCGCCGACTCAATAAACAAACTAGGTGATACTTTAAAACGTTTACCAAGAACTTGAGCTTGTGTTTGATTAATAGGCTTTTTACCGCTTAATACATCAGAGACTTCATTCTCTGAACCAATGAGATTTGCTAAATCCGCTTGACTAATACCACTTGCTTCTATTATATGTTGAAGTACTTCATGTGGTCTGACTTCATCCATTGGGTAGTTTTCAGCCTCATATACTTCAATTTGTGTTACCAGCAATTTATATAGTGCCCTTTGTTCGGGAGTTTGATTTTTTGTAAACGTTAGTTGCTCTGCTAATTTTAAAGCACGTTCGTATTCTTCATCTGTGTTGATTTCTTTAGGTGCCACTTGTGTAATCCTTTTTTGAGTCACAATCAAATAATTGGTGCGTGACGCTAGTAGTCCACTTGCTACGTTTGAATTTTTTCGTAGCGTCATGCACCCTACCTCTATATTAACGACGGCGCCCAAGTGGTTAAATCAACTTGACCAATCAACAAGCTAAAGTCATAATTTGCAACATTGACCTGTATGTAGGTGTAAATCATGGCAATTAACGGCGTAATGATGCAGTACTTCCATTGGTACAACAGTAGCGACGGTAGCCTTTGGAATCAGGTAAAAAATAATGCTAAAGAGTTAGGTAAGAAAGGTTTTACAGCAATGTGGTTGCCTCCTGCTTATAAAGGTATTGGGGGAGGATACGATGTTGGTTATGGTGTTTATGATTTATATGATTTAGGAGAATTTGACCAAAAAGGCTCTGTTCGTACTAAGTATGGAACTCGTCAACAGTATCTTGATGCGATTAAAGCACTCCACAATGAGGGTATACAAGTTTATGCTGATGCTGTTCTTAATCATAGAATAGGCGCCGACTCTCCCGAAATCTTTAAAGCTACCCCTTTCTGGCAAGATAATAGGCAAAGTCCCAAGGGTGGTTTAGGAGAAATTAAAAGTTATACTCATTTTCATTTTCCTGGGCGCCAAAATAAATATTCACAGTTTGAATGGCATTGGTGGCATTTTGATGGTGTCGATTACAACGAGTATAACTCAAATGACCGCAGCACTGTTTACTTGGTAGAGGGTAAGGTATTTGATGATTATGTTGCTCTTGAGAGAGGCAATTTTGGGTATTTAATGGGGTGCGATTTAGACTTTCAAGATGAATGGGTACGCCGTGAAATTACTGATTGGGGTGAGTGGTATTTAGATACAACTAATGTTGATGGGTTCCGTTTGGATGCAATAAAACATATTTCAGCTTGGTTCTTTCCCAAGTGGTTAGATCATTTAGAAAAGTATGTTGGTAAAGATTTATTCGTTGTTGGCGAATACTGGGTTCCCGATATTAATACCTTAAACTGGTATATTGATTATGTTGGCGGCAGAATGTCAGTTGTCGATGTCCCGTTACACTACAACTTTCACTATGCAAGCAAGTCGGGTGGTAACTACGATATGCGTCGCATTTTAGACGGTACTGTAATGCAGCAACGACCGACAGCAGCTGTTACATTCGTTGAAAACCACGACTCTCAACCACTACAAGCTCTCGAATCTGTTGTTGAGCCTTGGTTTAAACCTCTAGCATACGCCATAATCCTCCTACGTAGTGAAGGTTATCCTTGTGTTTTCTACGCTGATTACTACGGCGCCGATTACAACGACAAGGGATATAATATTCACATGCCTTCACATAGTTGGATAATTGATAAATTACTTTACGCGCGCTCTCATTACGCTCACGGTTCTCAATACGATTACTTCGACCACTTTAATACTATTGGCTGGACACGTTTAGGTGATGAAAAACATCCAAAAGCAATGGCTGTTATTATGAGCGATGGCACCGAAGGTTTTAAATGGATGGAAGTAGGCAAGCGCAAAACCAAATTTATTGATATCACTGAACACATTAAAGAGCCTGTTTATACTAATGAAGACGGCTGGGGTGAGTTTCGTTGTAAAGGTGGTTCTGTATCAGTTTGGGTACAAGATTCTGGTTTTGATATCAGAACTTGATTTGGTAAATAAAATTACTTAACGCAAATAGTAAGGTGGGCACTGCCCACCCTACTTAACGCAAAATAATAGTAAGTAGGGCTATGACTCACCTACTTAAAATAAAATAATATATAATACTAATGAATAAATAAGCTATTTAATATACCTGCCGTTTGATATAGCAGTATGAAAGCAAAATTGCCTGATTTTGATAGCCTTGTTAAGGAAGCAACGACTGATGGTGTTTCGTTTGAACGTCTTCTAGAATTATCTCAAAAAAATCTGGATTTAGCGCACGTTCTGGCTGCAAATCCGGCTTCTCCTCCAGACTTGCTTGAAATTATGGCAAGACGTAGGGATAATATTATTCTCGCAAATGTTACAGCTAACCCTAACACTCCAACACAAGTATTGTGTCAGCTAGGCAAAAAATTTCCTGTTGAATTTCTCAAAAACCCTATATTGCCGTTGTTACTGCTAGAGAATCCGAACTTTTTCCAGCAAATTCCTTCAAATACACTTTCTAGTTTGTGTGATTATGTTTTAGAGCATTGTTATTCTGAGAAAGGAATTCCAAAACAAGAGATATACTCAAGTTTGGCGCCAAGAGAGGTATTGCAACAGCTTATCAATAGTGAAGATTCGATGACTCGTTTCTCTATCGCCAAACATCCAAATACACCTTTAGCTGTTTTAGAGCAGCTTGCAATAAGTAAACATGAAAATGCCCGCTATGGTGTTGCACTGAATCCAAATACACCAGTTTACTTATTAGAGAAATTTGTAGTAGATAAGAGTTTCCATGTTCGCAGCGGTGTTGCTCAAAACCCTAATATTCCTATCAAAGCAATATTAAAATTGGCTAATGACCCAAATTCTGAGGTGAGTAGAGGTGTTTTTTTCAATTCCCAGGCGCCTGCACAAATTTTAGATGCTCTTTTAAAGAAATTTAGCGAGTACCAAAACGGTGCTTGGATTACTTGGGTTGCTTCAAGTTATGGTGTTAATCCTTATGTACTGGAAAAATTATCAACATCTGATATCCACAAACTACGCATTCACGTTGCACGTAATAGAAAAACACCACCAGAAACACTCAAGAAAATGGCACTAGTTCAAAATGAGCATCGCTTAGTGTTAAGAGAAATAGCTAAAAATATAGCTACTCCATATGAAGTTTTACAACATTTGGCTTCAGAGCCTAGAATCACTATTAAGGAAGCTGCTCTTGATAATATTTGTATTCCGGACGAAGTTAAAGCTAGTTGGCTTAATTGGAAATACTAACTCACTATATTTATACAGTGAACATTTTCTTCACTTCTAACTCTACTTACTTTATTGATTACTCTATTCAAGCACCAGATTACTCTAAATCACTTGGTTCACCAGGGTAAAAGTTGTCTTCAAGAATGGATGTTACTGTGTACGGATTATCTGATGGAAAAGTTTCTTTTGGTAAGTTTGTTTCTCCCATTGCCAAATCTTTACCATTTTCGTAAGCTTCTAACAAGGCTTCGTTTATATACGACTTTAAACTTGGGTTGTCTTTAAGTAAACGTAATATATCACGACGCTGCACACGTATTGTTGCTAACCAGCTACGACTCCGGTTTTGTGGTTGGTATTGCCATTTAAGCAAATGCCCTATTAATACACTTAAACGATTTCGGAGTTCTTGCCGTTGCTGTTTACCCAATGATTCAATCTCCTCGATTAAGTTGTGCAGGTCAATTTGACTCCATTGCTTATTACGGAGCAAAGATACTTGTTCAATAGTCCATGCGTAAAAATCAGTTTCGTAAAGCTTTGTCGCTTTGCTCGTTTCTGGGTTAGCTTCTGGTGTATGCATAAAAATTATTTGTTACCCGCAACATCTTAATTTTAAGTCGCATGTTAATAAAAGTCTAATTCATCTTAGCACTGCGACAAGCACAATTAAATTAAATATTTGGCATTAGAAAAACTAGGTGATACAAGTGGTAAAGAAATTGCAGCTAATGATATAGATTGATTGATTCGCGCCATAGTTAATTGTTAAGAATTGTTACAACACTCCTGTAGTTTAGATTTTAAAAAGGAAAACTAGGGATATTATACCGACATGTGTGTTTACATACCGATTTGGATGTCTTTACAATAATTTGAAAAATACAGGTTAACATAGTTGCAAAAATATAAGCGTGATAATGGCTATTAAATTGCAACAAAAGCAAAGTGTTAATTCCCTGAATGGCATTGTACACTTCATTGCAACTGTACTACTGTTCGGTCAAGTTTGGCTACGTTTTATTCAAGGCAAAACCTGTTACAGCAAGGTAATGCAACACATGGTAAAAGTAGGCCCTGGTTCTTTATCTCCTGTTCTACTTGTTAACTTTTTTGCCGGTATGATTTTTACCATTCAAACCGCGCGCGAGTTAGTTAAATATGGTGCTGTAGAAAGCGTTGGAGGTGCTTTTGCTTTGGCTTTCTGTCGAGAACTGGCGCCTATTTTAACAGCGAGTATCATTGCAGGACAAGTTGGTTCAGCTTTCGCAGCGGAAATAGGTGCGATGAAAGTTACGGAGCAAATTGATGCTCTTTATATGCTGAAAACTGACCCAATTAATTATTTAGTTGTTCCAAGAGTCATAGCGTGCTGCGTAATGGTGCCAATTATTACAATTTTTGGTTTAGTCGTAGGTGTTATTGGTGGAATTTTCATTGCTGCACAGTTCTATCAAATTGCTCCAGAAGTTTTTTTAGAATCAATTAGAACATTTTTATCACCATCAGATTTATTGATTGTTTTGTTTAAGGCATTTATTTTTGGCACGATGGTTGCCGTTAATAGTTGTAGCTGGGGACTTATTACTAGAGGAGGAGTTAAACAAGTTGGTGAAGCGGCAACGGCAGCTGTTGTTAGTTCTTGGGTAGCTATTTTTATGTCTGATTTCTTTATCTCTTTGCTGCTTTTGGAAAAACCGATATAACAATATAAAGTGCTTTTTGTTTAACATTGCTAATAACCAACGACTAATAATCAACCATAGGCTCAAAACTAGCCATCAGCTATTAGCGATAAAGTTGTCAATCAATTAAATCAGTTGTTCAATGACCAAGTATTAATCATCACATCACATTAACATCGCTCATCAAAGCGAGTGTAGAAACCACCGTATTTAATCCAGTATTGTTTCAAGGTGTGATGAGGTGTGTGTAAACTCGCTTTGGCTTGATAAAGAATTACTTGACGATGGGCGCCCATCCAGATTTTATTGATAGGTTCAACTGAGATTAAAGTACCTCCCAGTGCTGCAACACATTCTGCAAAGCGTTCAATCGTCGTGTATTCAACAGTTTCAAAAATGAAAAAGTGACCAGAACAAATAAGATGGCGGCTGCGAACCCAGCAGCGCATCTTTCTTTCAGCCTGTGGAGGCAACATTTTGGCACTCTTCGATTCTAATTGCATTAACATAATTCGTAGACTTGTTCAGAATAGATAACGTTAGAAAAAAAATCGAACGGTAGGAGTCAAAAGAAAATGTGAATGTCGGTATATTGTTTAGAATTCGCAAACGCTTGTTTTTGATTACTAAAATTTCCCGTCATCCACCGCGTTCAAGGCACGCAAATAACTAGTATCTGCACTTTAACTCGTGAGGAATATAGGCGTATCCTTTAAGAAAAAGCAAAAATAAACGCTTCCTATAATGTTTTAACCTGAATTTTCAAAAATTCAATCTTTTTCTAATAATTTAGATGAGTAAATTTCAAACCTCTACAACTTTTAGGTTATCGAGTGCTAATGCCCGTCCAGTCCTAAAACTTTAGTAATGTTCATAACAAAACAAGTTTTAAAGCCAAATTAAAATATTTAAAATCTTGAGCGCGCGTTTTCTCATGCCCTTTTTACAACTTAATCTCTATAACCAGAAATTAAAGTCATGCCAAGCACGATTCAAGCATTAAAAAAAGTTAGCTGTAAGGCTTTTTCCTAATGCCACCTTGACTATTCTTATCGTTAGAGCTAGCGCTAGTAGTCGCTATACCATACTTCAAAATTGCCTCCCTTCGATAAACCATTTCAACTGTCTCAGATTCAGCTATCTTTAGATAATCACTTTTTTGAATAAAAGTATAACTCCTTACATTTTATCATTGATAGCTAGAACTTTCCACATCAAGTCACTGCCCAATACTTTTATGTATCGTGATGCTAGTTTGATGCCATGAATTAAAATCTCCTGTTAAAAACGATATTCTCGCCCTTGTTTATGAAAATATATTTACAAAAGTTAATCATTTTTAGCCAAGGATAACACAAGTATAGTAGTGGAAATGCTTTGGTTGCAATGATTTTTAAGTTATGTAGTTTTTGACATCAACTTCAATTCTAATTTTCGTATGGCTTTGGGACGATATTTATTAAAAATTGTAACTTTTAATTGTGTAGTCGGCAATAGCGAGAAGGTGAGAGGGTAGACTCCCACTTTCCTACTCTTTCACACTCCCTTCTGTTCTACACCAAACCCTACCAACACAACTTCATCGAGAGGTTGCCCATCAGTAGGGCGCCGATATGTTAAAATACGGCGAATGCGTAAGCTCGGATTAATCATGGTAATCGAGTCAACCGCGACTACACGGGTATAATTGGTAGTCATTAACAACTCACGCTTAATGTTATCAAAGCGAAAATCGGCAATTATTGGTCGTTCTTCCTCGTAAGCACGATCCCTTAAATATTTTCCTTGTAGAAAATTTGACTCTTGCCCTTGGGTGACAAATAGCATATTCAACTGCTGCGAAACTTTCTCACCTTTCTCTGAAACAGTTTCAAACTTAAGATGGTATCCAGGTAAATTGTGAACATCGGGTGGCACACTAAAAGCATTATCTGCAAGTACTTTCAATTTGAGCGTCTCCGTTATCGGTTCAACGACAAATTTAGTATGTGAACGCTCGACTTCTTGCTGCGTCAGATAATGATAAGTACGTTCTGTAGCCCAATTTCCAACACAATCATCAAAAAATTGTTGAAATTCTGAGGTAGACATAATTTCGTAGGGGGTTAACCGCGCATCTTCCATTATTTACTAGGATATAGGTAAACCCACCCATGCGGCAGGGTACATCATTATAGTAATTACTCTACAACCCTAAAAGCTGCCATTTTTTGAATTAAGTGGTCAAAATATGGCGCCACTAGTTGATTTTCTTCACACCGTCTCAAGCTCGCTGCTTTAAGCCCTTCTAGTCCCACCACCATTGCATCTAATGGTACTTGTAACTCTTGATACAATAACTTCATATAATGTAATCCTTCAGAGCTAGTATATTCTATATGCTGCCCTGCGATACCGTAAGTAATACAACGCTCGAAGTGCCAAAAATCACGCAAACAAGCATCCGCACGCGCGGCTGGATAAAGACCACCTCCAGGACTGGTAATATCAGGAATTGCTAAAACTTGTTCGCGCGCTTCTTTTATAATTTCAGTAACATGGTCGCGTAAGTATTTGACGACCGAGATGAAATTACTGTTGTTGGGTGCAAGCAACTCAATTTTTGCCAAATCTTCATTACTTAGATATTTACCTGCATCATCTGCTGCTTGGAATATTTGTATTGCTTCGCTTGGGTGCGTTTGTTGCCATTGAGCAAAGCTAACAATTCTAGCTTTGGCAATAAGTTCTTTGACAGTTTGTGTTAATTGAGTCATCAGAAGACTGTTTCATGATTAATAGTCGGATGTATTACCATCATAAGTTAAAGGCGCCGACTGTTACTCATGTTACAGTTATGGCGCCGCGCGTTAAATCCCGATTATGCTATTTTAGCGTCTGCGAATCGCAATTGTATAACTAGGTCGTTGATTTTGCTCACGTTGAGTCTTTACAAGTCGTAAGTCACCGTCTACGTATAAGTGTTCTAGCACAGGAGTCGCAAGATAAGTTTTTTCAAGTTTCCTAACTGTACTTCTATCCAAATTTTCCAGCTTCAGAGTTTGAGGTAGTTCCCCATTTTTATGCTTATCTTTTACTTTTGTGTTTACAACATTGGTAAACCACTCATCTGCATCATCAATGGTCAAGGGTATGTCTCTGTTCCTAAACGCTTGGAATATTCCGACGTTTTGGATATACCACTGGTTATTTTTAACCTCATACCTTTGCATCACCATCAAGTCATAAGCTGGTAACTTTGCAGAAACTTGCTTCAATAGTGATGATTGATGCCCTGGTGCGTAACGCGCGATGTTAGCATATAATCCATCCGCATGAAAAATCTGATACGATGAAGAGTGTATACGTCCGGGCAATACATCATGAAATGGTATTGTTGACCAAAGTGGAGTCCAAACACCAAGCACAATCGGTATTTGGTCTTCAACTACTGGATATGGATTGCGCTTACTCAACTCCTCAAAATATGGTAGCAGTTCATCTTGGTAAAATAGAACTTTGGTCTTTAATGCGTCTGTATCTCTGTCTTTAACCAATTCCAAAAGTTGATTTTTTAGTTCTTCAGTGCTGCGATAGCTTAGTTCTCTACTATTGAGTACATTTACCATTAAATTTAACCTTTATTTATTTAGTATTTATGAGCTTCGTCTAATATCTGTACTAGCTTCTTTCTTTAGTGCAGCATTTAATTCAAACTTCGACCCCACTCATGAGGAATAAAATAATAAATAAATAGTTACAATTATTTATATCTATAGATAGAAACAATTAGAGTCTATGTACTATATAATTATATGTAATGAATTTATGTGTTTCAACAAAAAAAGGAAAGAGAAACAGGGTTAGCTGTTTCCCCTCCTTCATTATTAACTTTCCACTATTTGAATATTCTGTGCTTGTTGGTGCGATCAGCTACAAGATTTTTCGCTGAGTTGATGGTTTATTGTAGCGTCACACAGCCTACGATTTTCTATCGCTTGTGCATAATTACCATTTTCTTTCGCCGTTTTCGTCTACGCGCGCTTGACGAATTAAGTCAGATATTTCTTCTGCGTCTTTAACGTGGTGAAGTGCTTTCTGTTCACCTTTTTCATCTTCGGCAACAAAATAAGTAGGTACAGTAATATGGTCACCTGTAATATCTGGAGCATCAACTGCTATTTGCTTCGATTTTTCCTCTATTGATTGAGCCTCATCAGAGATTCTATCTCCAGGATTTGCCGTTAAATTTCTTTCTTTAACGTTGGGTTCATTTCTGTTCTGTCTATCTTCGTAAGTAGGACTAACGGGTTGATTGATAGGTTCTTGGGAATTAGTACTCATAAATTACTATCTCTAAAATTTCTAGACAACGTTATTAATAATTTAAACAAATTATTTGCGCTTTTAATCTTTCATCGGTAAGACTTTTACCACTAACTAAAGTCTTAGTTTTTGCTTTTTATCAGTGTGTAACTTTAGAGATAGAAGCCAGTGAGATGCTTATATATATACCAATAATTCAAATGTACTTTATTCGTCGGCTAATAAATATAACTTAAGATGGCGCCGAACATGCTCTTGGAATGAAGACTTGATGATTTAAGATACCGATAATATAGTTAAGGAAATTAAATTTCTAATCGTTTGTATTTAGTATAGTATATACAACAACTCTTGAATAATACAGTAATTTTACTATTGGCTTATGCTTATTAATGATTTATTAGTGTGTTTACAAATGACTGCCGACAAATTTACTCATTCCTTACCAGATAGCTGCTATATCAACCCACCGTGTGGTTGCCGAAACCCTGGTAAAGAGATGGAATGCGAGAATTGTGAACACCTTGAGTCTTGTTTATCGCGCTTAACCAAAGCTTCAAGGGTAACACATTAACTCGAAACGTCGCGCGGAGCATAATAAAAGTTAACTTGACACAATCTTAGATTAATGATATCAACGAAATTATATAGGATAAAAATAAAATATACAAATATATAAATATAAAGACGTGAGTATACCATTAACCTCTAAGAAGCAGCGTGTCGGGTCATGGCAGGCAGTTTTCTCATTGCTAATGTTCCTTTTTATGTATCTGCCGATTATAGTGCTTGGTTTTTATAGCTTTAATCAATCACCTTATAGTGCTTCTTGGCAAGGATTTACTTTAACTTGGTATCAAAAGTTATTTAGTGATGAGCGCATTTTATCGGCATTAAAAAATAGTTTGATTGTGGCTTTGAGTGCAACAATGATATCAGCAGTGCTGGGAACATTGATGGCTGTGGGTTTGGCGCGCTATAAATTCCCTGGTAAAGGTGTATATCAAGGTGTTGCTTATTTGCCACTGATTATTCCTGATATTGCAATTGCAGTTGCTACACTTGTTTTCCTAGCTGCGTTTGCTGTACCTTTAAGCATCTCGACAATCATCGCAGCGCATGTTGTTTTTTGCCTAGCTTATGTGGGGTTGGTAGTATCTTCACGACTGACTAATCTTAATCCCTACTTAGAAGAAGCGGCACTTGATTTGGGTGCAACTCCATTACAATCATTTACCAAAGTCTTGCTACCACAGTTAACACCTGCTATTGTCGCTGGCTGTTTGCTAGCTTTTGTACTGAGCTTGGATGATTTTTTAATTGCTTCTTTTACTGCTGGTAGCGGCGCCAACACATTGCCAATGGAAATATTCAGTCGCATTCGTACTGGTGTTAAGCCAGACATTAATGCTTTAAGCGTCATTCTAATTGCTGTATCTGGTGTAATTGCCGCTTTCGCTGAGTTTGTTAGAATTAAGGGCGAATCAAAGCATCTTTAAAGATTCCCTACTGATTAAAGAAGTCGAGAATCTGACCAATAACTTTAAAAGCAGAATATAGTAAGTAATATAGCAATTGCACGGATGTCAGTTGGTAAATGATACCTATAGACTAGTTATATCTCAACGTAAAGCTGATATTCTATAAATCAAAGTCAATATAGTTTTGCATAAATTGCTCACAAATAAGTCTTTTATGCCGAAAAGCAACAAGCATTCGTTTACATATTTACGGGTGTTATTAGCCACACTGGTGACATTGATAGCCATACCCCTGCTATCACTACCCAGCATGGCAGGAAGAGTGACCTTCAGGCCACCTTCTGACCCAGCACCAAAAAGTTCTTCTGGAGGAGCATCACGAGATGGTTCGCTTGGAGTTGCCGCTTGCAGTTCCGCGCGTTCCGGTATTGGTCAGTCTGTAACACCAGTATTACCTACAACTAATATTGGCTTCACCTTAACCGAACACCCAACCGTGTTTGTCTATGTCCCTGCTTCCAATGCTCGAAAAGCATTTTTCAGTATTCAAGATGAAGATAACAATCATGTTTATCAAGCAGATATCAATTTGCCCAAACAACCGGGTGTAATGCAAGTAAAACTACCAACTTCGGCGCCGGGATTAAAAACGAATAAAAACTATAAATGGTCTTTAGTAATGATTTGCACCGCAGATTTAGAGCCAGATAGCCCATTTGTAAGCGGATGGATTCGTCGGGTTGAGTATAAAACTAACATTAGAAATAATCAAAATAAAAATATAACCCTGGACTCTGTTTCTGAATTAGCCGAGACTGGCATTTGGTACGATACGCTTGCTACTCTCGCACAACTGCGACTGTCGCAACCGAATAACCAAGTTTTGGCTACATCTTGGGCCAACCTTCTTTCTTCGGTCGGTTTGAATGCTATTGCAAACGAACCACTAGTACAATAAGCCAAAAGTAAAAAGGCATTCATGCAAAAGAAAGAATTATAAAAACAAATTACGGCTATTAGTTTTGAGCAAAGCGATGGGATGTGGCGCAAATTAAAAAAACGACTATGGCAATGGCGTGTTGTGTTAATAACATCTCCTAGCATCGCAATACTGATTATTGTTGCGAGCATGTTGGGATGGTTTCAATTATTAGAATGGGCAACGCTAGAAAAATTTTTTGCGATGCGTCCTGCTAAAGCACTAGAAAACCGTATATTAGTTGTTACTTATGATGAAGAAGACATAACTAATACTGGTAAAGCATTGATTCCTGATAATGTAATCGCACTCGCAATCACAAAAATTAACCGCTTTTCTCCTGCTGCGATTGGTATGGATATATACCGAGACTTACCAGTTGAACCAGGACACCAGGAGCTACTAAAGGTGATGGAAAGTACGCCTAATTTGATTGGAGTCAAAAAAATAGCGGGGGAAAGAGTGGCGCCTCCTCCAACTTTAGCTAAACTCGACCGTGTAGCACTTGCGGATGTAGTTTTAGATGCAGACGGCAAAGTACGGCGAGGTTTGCTGACCGCAGGGGTAAATAATGGAAATTTTTATGAAGGTTTAGCTGTACGATTAAGCCGAATGTATTTGGAACCATTAGGAATTGATTTAAAACCACTTGACAAAAGCGGAACGATTTTCGGTTTAGGTAAGGCAGTCTTTCATCCACTTCGTCATGAACAAGAATTTAATTATTACGGCGCCGACTTGGGAGGGTATCAAATTCTTCTTGATTTTCGCGGTTATCAAGATAATTTTGAAACTGTAAAGCTTCAAGATATACTAAACGACTCAGTACCAAAAGAAAAAATAAATTCACGTATCGTTTTGATTGGTTCAATTGCACCTAGCAGCAATGATTTTCATAACGTTGGTTTTAGCCGCACTTGGCGCCCAGGATACCAACGTATGCCAGGAGTGATTATTCATGCGAATTTAACAAGTCAAATTTTGAGTGCAGCAATTGACGGAACACCTTTGTTACGTGGATTACATTTATTAGGCACGTGGCTTTGGATTTTTTGCTGGTCATTGTTTGGTAGCTCCGCTAGCTGGCAATTATTGAAGAATAACGCATCACAAAAAAAATCCTTTCCAGGATTGTTGCCCCTCGGAGTTATATTTTCTGCTGGTGCAATAATTATTTTTAACTTTATTGCTTTCACTGTAGGTTGGTGGATTCCTTCTATTTCACCGATTTTAGCTTTACTTATATCTACAGTTATCACTACTATTTATCATAAACAGTTCCAACTCGAACAAGCCAATCTTCAACTGCAAGAATATTCAAAGACTCTTGAGCAAAAAGTTTCTTTGCGTACACGTGAACTAGCTTTAGCAAAAGAAACTGCTGATATAGCCAATCAAGCAAAAAGCGAATTTTTAGCTTCGATGAGTCACGAGTTACGTACTCCTCTGAATGGTATTCTAGGATATGCTCAAATTCTTCAACGCTCACAAACTATGGCGGAGCGTGAACTTGATGGTATCAGCATTATTCAAGAATGTGGTTTACACCTTTTGACTCTGATCAATGATATATTAGACTTATCAAAAATAGAGGCACGTAAATTAGAATTACAAAATACTAATTTTCATTTTTGTTCATTCTTAACTGGCATTATTGAAATGTGCCGAGTTCGAGGTGAGCAGAAAACTATTACTTTCGTTGCTGATTTGGACAAACACCTACCAATAGCGATTTGTGCTGATGAAAAAAGATTGCGGCAAATTTTAATTAATTTGATTGGAAATGCAATTAAATTTACTGATACTGGGCATGTTTCATTTAATGTTAAAGTTTTAAATAGTACAAATAAACAGCAAATCACAATTGATAAGATTAGGTTTGAAATTATCGATACTGGAGTCGGAATGTCTACTCAACAAATCGATAAGATTTTTCTACCATTTGAACAAGTTGGAGAGAACAAAAAGCAGTCTGAAGGAACTGGGCTAGGGCTGGCGATTAGTTCTAAAATTATCGAGTTAATGGGTAGTAAGATAAATGTTGAAAGTGATTTAGGTGTAGGCAGTAGATTTTGGTTCGATGTAGATTTAGTTGTTTCGTGCGAATTGGTCAAACCTCCGAGAATACAACCAATCAAAAACATAGTAGGTTTTCGAGGTGATAAAAATAAAATACTCGTTGTTGATGACCAATGGGAAAATCGCTCGGTAATTATTAACTTACTGGCGCCTATCGGTTTTGATTGTTTTGAAGCAAGTAATGGAAAAGAGGCTTTATTACAAGCTGAACAAATATGTCCCGATTTAATCATCACAGATTTAGCGATGCCAGTGATGGATGGCTTTGAATTAATGCGAACTATCAAAAAATACTCAATTTTTAAAGAAACGATTATAATTGTGTCTTCTGCTAGTGCTTTTGAAACGGATAAAAATAATAGTTTAGCAGCAGGCGCCGATGATTTTATTCCAAAACCTATACAGTTAGATTTATTATTAAATATTTTAGAAAAATATTTAAAGCTTGAATGGATTTATATAGAAAAAGCTGATCAGAGTAAACATAACATACCTAATAGTACATTTAAAAATCAAGAGTTGATACTACCGCTTCCCAGTGATATGGATAGTATTCTTGATTTAGCGATGCGAGGAAATATTAAAGACATTCATAAAATATTAGATATACTGGAAAGCAGGGATGAGCAATTGATTCCTTTTGTCTTCAAAGTGCGCGAACTAGCTAATAGTTATCAGCCTAAGAAGATTAAATTATTTATTCAAAATATCACTCAAGCAAAATTATGAATAAATTTACTTTTCCTACAGCTACAATTTTAATAGTAGATGATAATCAAAATAATCTTAAAGTTTTATGCGAGGCAATAGCAGATTATGGCTGGGAAATTTTAGTAGCTAATGACGGTGAAAGCGCTATAGAACAAGCTGAATATGCTCACCCAGACCTGATACTACTCGATATAATGATGCCTGGGATTGATGGATTTGATACATGTGTCCATCTTAAATCTAATCCAGAAACGTGCGAAATCCCGATTATTTTTATGACCGCTTTATCTGATACGATAGATAAAGTAAAAGGTCTTTCTATTGGTGGAGTCGATTATGTTACCAAGCCATTTCACACTGAAGAAGTTTTAGCTCGCATTAATGTACATCTTCAACTACGTTCTTTAAATAAACAACTTGAAGAACAAAAGCTAGACTTAGAAAAGCGCGTTGCTGCACGTACTAATGAACTCTCTAAAGCACTACACGAATTACAGCAATCTCAACTCCAGTTAGTGCAAAGCGAAAAAATGTCAACACTTGGTCAATTAGTTGCTAGCGTTGCACATGAAATAAATAATCCTGTTGGATTTATTACAGGTAATTTAAGTCACTTAGCAGATTACACTTATAAAATTATCAATCATTTACAAATTTATCGTCGTAATTATTTAGAACCGATTGCAGAAATTACTCAAGACGCTAAAGAAATTTGTTTAGATGAGTTAATTAAAGAAATTCCGGACGTTATCTCCTCAATGGAAGTTGGGATTGATCGAATTTCTAACATTAGTATTAGTTTAAGAAATTTTTCTCGCTCAGATACTTCCAATAAAGTTGAATTTGATATTCATCAGGGGATTGACAGCACTTTAATGATTCTCAAACCGCGTTTAAAAGCGAGTAAAAAGCATCCCGAAATAGAGGTTATTAAGCAATATGGAGATTTACCTCTTGTTAACTGCTATCCAGGACAGCTTAATCAAGTTTTCATGAATATTATTTCAAATGCGATAGATGCTTTAGAAGAATCAGTTGCATTTTTAGAAAGACATCAGAGAAACCAAGCTATTTTAACAATAAGTATTGTTACAAAAATTGATGATGAAAATTACGTGAGTATTTCAATCAAAGATAATGGATTAGGAATGGATGCAGAAATACAAAGAAGAATTTTTGACCAGTTTTTTACTACCAAATCTATCGGCAAAGGAACGGGTTTAGGATTGTCAATTAGTCGTCAAATCGCTGAGAAGCATGAAGGAATAATTTCCTGCGTATCAAATTTAGGTCAAGGAACAGAATTTACTATTAAAATTCCAATTTAAATATAGCAAACCTGGGCATCTTTCTTTTCTTTGTGTCCTACCCTGCGGGAAATCCTCCGGATTATGTGTCCTTTGTGGTTTATTATATCAACATCGATTTTTACAAATAAATTATAATAAGCCTTTATATGAGTAACTTAAAAAAATATTTTCAAAGTTTAATTCCCCTTAATAAGGGGGGAAAAGGAGTATTTTTAGCCTTCTTTACCAAGGCTAATAGGGGGGATTTTTTAAAGCTCTGGTCTAATTCGAGACTTAGAAAACATTATTTAAAACTCTGGTCTAATTTAATACTTAGAAAGCATTCTTTTAGAACTCGCGCGTTGTTTCGATTCAGTATAGGGTTACTAGCTTTTTTACTGGTTTACCACATGGCGCCAATACATGCAAGTATATATCAAACCAAGTCGCTTATTACAGTTCAAACTGTTGAAAAAAAATCAAATTCAAACATTAATACCCAAAATACTATTCAAAGCATAGATATTCAAAGCACTAAATCGTTTCTTGACCAAGGTCGAATTAGATATGAAGCTGGACAGTTTACCGAAGCTGCCAACATATGGCAACAAGCTGTAGTTAATTACCAACGACAAGGAGATATAAGTAACCAAGCGTGGAGCTTGAGTTATTTATCACTTGCTTACCAAAGTTTAGGAGAGTGGCAAAAAGCACAAACTGCTATTGAGAATAGCCTTAAGTTATTGCAACTTAGCTTAAAGCAAACCGCAAATCCTTTGTTACTAGCAGTTGTCTTAAACACTCAAGGTAGCTTAAAAATTTCAATAGGGCAACCCGAAGCTGCGCTCTTAAGTTGGCAAGAAGCAGAAAAAGCTTATACCGCAGCGAATGATATAGCAGGTCAAATTGGTAGCAAAATTAATCAAGCTCAAGCATTGCAGGCTTTGGGATTATATCGTCGGGCTAAAAGCGTATTAACCGAAGTCAACGATAAATTAGTTAAGCAACAAGATTTGTCGCTCAAACTTAAAGCTATGCGAAGTTTGGGGGTTGCATTGCAAGTTATCGGTGATTTACAAAAATCTCAGGAAGTTCTAGAGCAAAGTCTTAGTATTAGCCAAAAGCTAGGCTTACATACTGACACAAGCGAGATTCTATTTAGCTTGGGTAACACTAAACGCAGCTTACAACAAAACCAAGCCGCTCTTGCCTATTATGAAAAAGCTTTCTCGACAGCTACAAATTCTAGAGTTCAGGCAGAAGCGCTGCTTAACCAGCTAAGTATGTATGTTGAAGCATCACAGATAAATCAAGCTCTTAAGCTGATACCAAAAATCAAACCGTTATTATCAAAGCTCCCTACTAGTCGAACGTCGGTTTACTTCTCTGTTAATTTTGCTACAAGCATTAAGCAGTTATCGCAAAAAGATAAACATGAACCTTGGCATTATCAAGCAGCTCAAATTTTAGCCCGCGCGGTTTCGGAAGCTGAAAGTTTGGGTGATTTGCGCTCCCTGTCTTACTCGTTAAACGAGTTAGGAAAATTATATGAGTCTTCGCAGCAACTAGAATCGGCTTTAAAATTGAGTACTAAAGCTCTTTCTATCTCTCAAGGTATTAACGCTTCGGATATTGCTTATCAAGCTGCTTGGCAAATTGGACGTATATATAAAAGTCAAGGTAATATAGACAGTGCAATATCAGCATATAGTTCTGCCGTAGAAATTTTAAAGTCGCTGCGAAGTGATTTAGTAACGGTTAGTTCAGATATTCAGTTTTCGTTTCAAGAAAGCGTAGAACCTGTTTATCGTGAATACGTATCACTGCTACTCACTCGTACAGACGCAATTAATCGCATCTCTACTCAAGATAACCTAAATATTGCGCGCTCTTCTATTGAAGCGCTGCAACTTGCCGAACTCGATAATTTTTTCCGCGAAGCTTGTATTGACGCAAAACCCCAACAAATTGATAAAATCGATAACTCCGCAGCAGTAATATACCCGATTATCTTACCAGACCGTCTGGAAGTCATTGTATCAATGCCTGGTGGTGAAACTCTTTCTAGTTACCGTACCAGCAAAGGGCAAACCGAAATTGAAAATACGATTAAATTAATGCGTCAGTCGCTCAACCCTGCATTTTCTAATGCCTTGCGATTACAGACTTCGCAACAAATATATAAATGGCTAATTAGTCCGGTAGAAGACCAATTAGCACGTCGTGGGATTAAAACTCTAGTTTTTGTACTTGATGGTTCGCTTCGTAATATACCGATGGCTGCTTTATACGATGGCAAACAATATTTGTTAGAAAAGTATAGTGTAGCGCTTTCTCCGGGCTTGCAAATTATGCGCTCGCAATCAGTTAAAAATAGGCGCCTAAAAGTAATTGCAGGAGGATTAAGCGAAGCGAATCAAGGATTTAAAGCATTACCTGCAGTCAAATCTGAAGTTACAAAAATTTATAATAATTTGCCAACAAAATTGCTTTTAAATGAAAATTTTACTGATTCAAATTTAAAAAAATTAATTAAATCTACACCTTTTTCTATTTTGCATTTTGCAACACACGGTCAATTTAGTAGTAAATCTGAAGATACATATATTGTAACTTGGAATGGCAAAATAAACGTTAAGCAATTAGATGAACTATTAGAAGCACGTTCTGAACCTGACTCAGTACCTGTCGATTTAATTGTTCTTAGCGCTTGCCAAACTGCTATTGGCGACAACCGGGCTATTTTGGGACTAGCTGGAGTAGCTGTACGTTCAGGCGCCCGCAGTACTGTAGCGACTTTATGGGCTGTACAAGATGAATCAACCGCTTTATTTATGGTGGAATTTTACAAACAACTCGCGACTCCGGGTATAAGCAAAGCTCAAGCATTACGCAATACTCAACTGACATTGCTAAAAGGTAAAGATTTTACACATCCCTTTTACTGGGCGCCGTTTGTTTTAATTGGTGACTGGCTTTAACAATTCAACAATTTTGAATCATCCACAACTTCCAAAGGTAAAAATATTGTCATGACTTCACCATGCTTAGGACGTTGACGTACAATCAACTTACCGCCTATTGCTTGAAATAAATGCTTCGTCGCTGCCAAGTTTAAACTAATAGTTCCAGTTTCTGGTTGGAACATTAGCAGCTGACCGATAGCTTTACGAATTGGTGGAGTGCATTCAATATTATTAAGATTTGTATTTGTATCATTACTCTCTAGTAATGGCAGCAATTGTAACTTCAACTGGTTACCAGCAGTAATGAATTGCACTTGTAGTTGACTACCAGATGGTAAATTGCGAGCAAAGTTTTCAATTAAATTAGTAAGAACCCTATCCAACATATTCGGATTACTTACAACCGTTGGTAGCTTTTGTGGTAAAACTACATTTAACTTTAAATTACGACGGTTTGCCGCTTGTTGCCACCGGGGAATGCTTTCCTGTAATACTTGTTCCAAACACATTGGTGTTAGGTGTGTACCTGTAGCTGTAGACGTTTCTAATTCTGCAGCTCTAAATAGGAACTCCATTCGATCTATTTGCTCCGTACACTCATCATCTATCATCTTTAGTCGCTTAATGACATTTGCAGGTAAATCCTTATATTTAAGTAATAACCGTGTCATTGTACGAATAGTTGCTAAAGGAGTACGGACTTCGTGAGCAAAAGCTTGGAGAAGTTCAACATCAGAACGATATGAGGTACATGAGGTTAGAGGAATGTGATGAGAACTTGCTGAGGTGTTTATAACTTGCAAATCTTCTTTATCAATAGCAGCGGACTTTATCTCTTTATCTTCTGAAAATTCTGCCAATAGCAATTGGCTAAACTGCGTAACGATACGAAAATCAGGCGCCACAGTTCCGTAATTTTGTACTAAATTAGCTAAATTAGCAAAGCAGTCAGGGTTAACCATCATTATTCGGGCGCCCAAGACTTTCCATGCTTGTTGTACGGTTTCTGGGTCGAAGGAAAATGAAAATAATTTATTGCCATCTTCATCTTCGCCTAAAACTAACACTAGTTGAAAGGCCTTCGTAAACACTAAGCAAAATTGTTCAGCTCCTAGTGGGTCTTGTGCTAGTAATGGTAGTACAGGCTCAGTTGGATGTGTTAAAGAAGCTGCTTCTTTCGTGGGCGTCTCAAACGGCATTAACGCTTTAGGGTTAAATGGCTTTGCCGTAAAAGTAATTGTTTGAATTTGGGTTAGTTCAAGCTGGCTAAATAGTGGTGCAGGTGCAGCTAAAACTAAGCCTTGAGTGTTATTATCAATGCAATTAGTGGTAAGTGTACTTAGTAGTAGTTTTTCGGTTGCCGCTATGCTCAAGCGCCACTGGCTTTCCGCGTTTGCAGAGCAAGCAGGCGCCATAGGAATTTGGTTGGCGGCTAAAATTTCACTCAGGCTTGGCAGAATCCATTTATACACAACTTTTCACCCCAAGAGAGACGCGATATCAATATAGTTTTGATAGGCATACACAACTACTACGAGGTTATATCTATTTGCGTATGTGTGAAAGTCGTAGAACCGAACATGCATAGGGCAATTTACACGCTAATTGCACTTGGAGTAGTCAAAAAATCATTTTGTTCAAATTGTACACAAATTTTAATCACTCATTGCTTATTATCTATTGTTGATTCGTTTATCTTCTCTAACCATCAATTGAGAGATATTGAACCTACACCTGTGGTTGATGAATTAAGCTTCGACATAAGGCAAAACTGTAGTGTAGGTTATCTCGGCAGACTCCTCACACCTTACCCCGTAGCTTATAGTTTCACGGAGCAAAATGAAAAAACTAATTCCATTACTTATCAGCAGTGTACTAGTTGCAGGTGTAGCGGCTTGTGAGTCTAGCTCTAAAACAAGTGCCGATGCACCTAACAACGCTTCGGAGACTGCCCAAGTTCCAGCAAAAGAAGCTTCTCAGCAAGCTCAAAACGACGCTACAAGTGAAACACGCAAGAACCAAATTGAGTCTGATATCCGTGCGCGCGAGCAGCGTAATAATGCAACAGGTGGTGATGACAAGCGTGATAGCGATGATTTAGAAAGCGAGGTTCGTGGTAAGTTAGAAGCGAATCTGCCAGCAAGCCGTTTGAAAGTCGATGCAGAAGACGGCACCGTCACTATCACCGGAACAGTACCAACACAAGAGCAATTAAACAAAATTCCTGCTTTAGCGCAACAAATTAAAGGTGTTTCAGGTGTAAAGGTGGATGCTAAAGTTGCTCCTGCTCAGTAACTAAAACATAATTACGCTTGAACAATAATCTTTAATTTAAAGAATAGTCACAGTCGAGTTAATGCTTTGCTGTGACTATTTGTTTGTATTGCAAGCTTTACTTAATCATATAAATTAACGAGTTAGTTCACGCCAAGTAACTGGACCTACTACTCCATCAGCAGTTAAACGACGTCGAGTTTGAAAGGCTTTAACTGCACTTTCTGTTAATGCGCCAAACGAGCCATCAATAGTGACGGGATAGCCATTAGACCGCAATAGTCTTTGCAATACTCTAACAGACTCACCTGAATTTCCGAAACGTAAAGTAGGTAAGCCGTTAGCATTGGCTAATAACTGCATAGTTGGTTCTTGATATTCTGAGGTTTCCATATTAAGTCCTTTATAAAATCTTAATGCGCGTAGTTTCAACCGTATTAGTATGGCTTTATCGTTTACTTACACTTCAAAGCTTGCTATAAAAACTACAAACAGGATTTAGATAAATACGGAAAAGGGGATGATATATATCATCCCCACAAAAAATTAGATTTCAAGTAAACAGAAAAACACTTGTATTAGAATTCTTACAACTGAGGTACAAATTGGAGTTTTTCAGGTACTTCGGTGTACTCTGCTAAAATTTGACGGAATTCTTCACCGTCAATTGTTTCTTTTTCGATGAGCAAATCTACTAAGCGGTCACATGCTGTACGGTTGTCACGCATGATTTTTCTGGCGTTTTCGTAACACTCATCGACGATAGCACGCACTTGTGCATCAATACGCGATGCAATTGATTCAGAATATTCTGAGCGTGTCGTCCAGTCGCGACCAAGAAATACTTCACCTTGCTGACTTTCTAATGAAACGGGACCTAAATCGGACATTCCAAATCGAGTTACCATTTGACGTGCCATTCCAGTTACCTGCTGCAAGTCATTTCCGGCGCCAGTAGTTACTTCTGCGCTGCCAAAAATTACATCTTCAGCGGCACGACCACCTAACGCTCCAGTAATTCTTGCGCGCAATTGGGCGCGAGTTACTAAGCCCATTTCCTCGTTAGGAGTAAACCAAGTTAAACCTTGAGCTTGTCCGCGCGGAATTAAAGTAACTTTTTGTACAGGGTCGTGGTCTTTGAGGAGTGTACCAATGAGGGCGTGCCCAATTTCATGGTAAGCAATTAATCGCTTGCTCTTACCATCTATTAAAGGTGTACCTTCCATACCTGCAACAACACGGTCAACTGCATCATCAATTTCTAAGAGTGTGATGGCATCTTTACGACGACGAGCAGTTAGAATTGCAGCTTCGTTAAGAAGGTTTGCTAAGTCGGCGCCTGTAAAACCAGGAGTACGACGTGCAATAGTTTCTAACGAAACACTTGGGTCAAGCTTCTTATTACGCGCGTGTACTTTTAATACGTCTAAACGACCTTTAATATCTGGTGCATCAACTGTTACCTGACGATCAAAGCGTCCGGGACGTAATAATGCGGCATCAAGGACATCAGGACGGTTGGTTGCAGCAATAATAATGATGCCAGTGTTGCCTTCAAAACCATCCATTTCAGTAAGCAACTGGTTAAGAGTTTGTTCACGTTCATCATTACCACCACCAATACCCGCACCACGTTGACGACCTACTGCGTCAATTTCATCGATGAAGATAATACAAGGAGCGTTGTCTTTGGCTTTTTTGAACAAATCGCGAACGCGCGAAGCACCCACACCTACAAACATTTCAACAAATTCCGAACCTGAAATGCTGAAGAACGGTACACCTGCTTCACCAGCAATTGCTTTCGCGAGCAATGTCTTACCAGTTCCTGGAGGTCCGACCAAAAGTACTCCTTTAGGAATACGGGCGCCGACAGCAGTAAATTTCTCAGGCTGTTTGAGGAAGGTAACAACTTCTTGAAGTTCTTCTTTAGCTTCTTCAATACCAGCTACATCATCAAACTTAACGCCAGTTTTAGCTTCCATCGAGAATCTAGCTCTCGACTTGCCAAAATTCATTGCTTGACCAGGGCCGCCAGGAAGATTGCTCGAACGTCGGAACAAAAAGAATAATCCAGTAATCAATAAAACTGGGAAAATTAAATTACCTAACAGTCCCCAAATTGCACCGTCATTCCGCATTGGGTGAGCATCAAAGTTAATATTTTTCTCTTTGAGCTTGCTTATCAACTCCGGTGCGGAAGCTGGTAAATCAACTCGTACCCGTTGAACACGATTATCGAGCGCTGGGTCAAAAGCCTCAACAATCGCAGTTCTACCACCTTCATAAAAATCAACACTCTTTACCCGATTCGCATCCAAATACTCTAAAAAGCGACCGTAGGTCATGCGCGTACTGGCTGTATTCCTAGTCATCTCAGCAGGAGCGCTGGCGAATGCTCCTTGCCAAAAGAAAAAGCCAATAACTAAAGCGGGTAGTGTCCAGAGTAGCAGTACTCTCCAGGAAAATTTCATTTTAATTTGCTGTTCCTCGTATACTTATACAACTTCGTGCAATAACCGCGCTATACACTAAGGTTTGTTTCGCACGTCATGAGTGGATGTTTGTTAATCCCTGCATGTTTAATTTGGATGCGTGACGCGGTGTGATAATACGACGTTCGCACTACGACATTACCGTAACGTCAACACGAATCTTAATTAAATTTAACTTAATTCTTATTAATTGTACTAGAGATTACCCCAAGATGGTTCTTTTTCAAGATTCCGGACTTCTCTCCTTTTGAAGTCGGGAATCTCACCACGAGCAGCCTACTACTTTACTTCTGTGATTTGTAACGTGTAAGGAATGTAACTATTTTTTCGATAAGAGCCAATCCAGACGTTATAGATTCCAGGTAGCCATTCACCCACAAGGCCCGGATTTTTGCCATTTAGATCATCATTACACCAACTGCCACCAGGACCTTTAACAATTAAAGTTGTATCCGCTGGACTTTGAACTTGCAGTTTCAAATATTCAAATCGATTTTTTAGCTCGATGGTATGGTCTGGTTTTTCGTCAAAGTAGCCAGCGCATGGCCCAGTTGGTGTTTCTCTTGAGTTTGTTATTTGTCTGCCAGAAATCTCTCCACCACTCATCCCTCTTACTGTTATTGGGTCTGGAGCAAATTTTTGACCTATAGTCACATCACCAAATATAGGTGGCACCTCTTGCGCGCGTACATGGGTATTGATTACTGAGGTGACAGCGACTGTCACTAACAAAAATGATAATTTTAAAGTTTGATTTAACACGGTGTTGAAAGTTTGATTGCATAGTACTCTACGTGTAATAGATGACATCTTTTCTAAGTGCTATGTTCCCAGACAAAGAGTAATTTGCTACCAATCGTAGGGTGGGCACTGCCCACCTTACAGCTAACTAATTAGTTGTAACGCGCTTTTTATACGTGATGCATCGGCCCCTGTTTGGTGGAGTAATAACCATGACTGTACCAAGTCTGGTCCGTGAGTTTCGCCTGTTAAGGACGCACGCACGGCTTTCATTACTACAGGTTTTTTGAGGTTGTGAGCTTTCATCACCTGTTTAATAATGTCTTGTGCAGAATTTTCCGCCAGTTCTTTTGTATCCCCTAATGCTGTTAGAATTGCTTCTAAAGCGTTTTTAGAACCGGATTGTTGTAATTGAGCTTTTGCTTCAGAGTTGTATTCGATGTCACAGAAGAAAGGTTTGCTTATTTCTACAGCATCTGTTAAGCGTGTCAAACTGGCGCCTATTAACGCGGTCAGTTTTTCTAACCATTCTTGGGGGTGCCCATTGATCTGGTACCCTGCCTCTTCCCAATATGGGATTAGCATACTAGTTAACTTATCTACAGGCATTGCGTGGATATACTGACTATTAATCCAATCTAGTTTTGCCCAGTCAAACTTTGCCCCAGCCTTATTAACTCGTTCAAAGCTAAATTGTTTTGCAGCTTCTTCTAAGGTAAATATTTCTTGTGTTGAGTCAATAGCAGACCAACCTAGTAACGTCATATAGTTAACTAAGGCTTCAGCGACAAAACCCATTTTCTTAAAGTCAGAAATTGATGTTACTCCGTCGCGCTTCGATAGTTTACGCCCTTCTTGGTTCAAAATTAACGGTGCATGAGCAAATTCGGGAATTTTAGCACCAAAAGCTTCGTATAGCAAAATTTGCTTTGCTGTGTTGGCTATGTGGTCTTCACCACGAATAACATGGGTAATTTGCATGTCCATATCATCAACAACCACTGCGAAATTATAAAGTGGTTGCCCCACGGAGTCGGATGCCGCGCGCGCAATTACCATGTCACCACCTAAGTCGCTACCTTTCCATACAACTTGACCCCGTACCAAATCATTCCATACAATTTCCCGGTCGTCATCGATTTTAAAACGAATTACAGAACTGCGTCCTTCTGCTTTAAATGCAGTTTCCTGTTCAGGTGTCAAGTTACGGTGACGGTTATCGTAACGAGGCGCCTCATTTTTAGCTTTCTGAACTTCACGCAATGCATCGAGTTCAGCAGCACTTGTGTAGCAGCGATAAGCTACACCTTGGTCTAATAACTTTTGTACAGCATCTTTATATATATCCAAGCGCTTCGATTGAAAGAATGGTCCCTCGTCCCAGTTCAATCCTAACCAGCGCAAACCCTCAAATATATTTTCTGTAAATTCATCTTTTGAGCGCTCTTCATCAGTATCTTCGATTCGCAGAATAAATTTACCATCATGATGGCGCGCGAATAACCAGTTAAATACAGCCGTTCTAGCTGTACCAATATGTAAGTTTCCAGTTGGGCTGGGTGCAATACGAACTCTTACTGTCACGAGTTTATTCTCTCTTATCTAATTGTGGGGAGGCAAAACTAATTATATTAATTGCTGGCTCTTAAATCCTCTCTACACCACATTTTACTCAAAATTCTCGACTTTCAACTTTGGCACGACCTGTTACTGCTTTTCTTAACAATAAGTTATATTTAACTATTTAGTAATGTAGTAATATTACAGTACTTACGGAGATATTAAACATGTATCTACTATCGGCGCCAAAAAATAAAGAACGGCAAATGTACGCCATTAGTCAAGAAACTTTACGTAAAAAGAATTACCTTAAAGAATCAGGCAGTAAATATACGGCTGGTAACAATAAACCGCAACCTGATACATCTATAATCCCAATGACGCTAAAAGAGGTGTGGTTCGAGTTTATTGAGTACAAGCTAGAATCAAAACAAATTTGTCAAACTACTTATATAATAAGGTATAAAAGGACTTACACATATTTTTTGATGCCCTTTTTTGATAGAGAATTGAGTGATGAGTTAGCTGAGGATATTCTCTTAACGATTAAGAATAAAACCTCAAATATGAGGAACATGAAAAGATTACTTAGCTGCTTATCACACGCATGTGAGAGATTGATTAAACAAGGAAAGTTAAAGAAAAATTATTTTCTAGATTTGCAAGAATCAATTATACTTCCTCGGAAACCGCTGCACTCATACGATGATGACGAGGATAGAAGAGCATTTACACGTGAAGAAAGAGATAAAATTATCGCTGCTTTCTATTCCTCTACTATCAAAGGTGAAAAGCAAGCAGGCGCCTTAGTAGAATTCCTTTTTCTCACAGGATGTAGATTAGGCGAAGCTTTTGCTCTCAAATGGGAAGATATTGAAAGTGATTTAATCTGGTTTGACGAAAGTTATTCAACTGAGACAAAAATCACGAAATCTACTAAAACTAATACAGCCAGACCCTTCAAAAGGAAAGGTTTAAATCGACTTAATACCTTACTAGAAAGAATCAGACCTACTAACTTCTCACCTGAAGAGTATGTTTTTACAACTGTAACGGGAAAACAGTACACTAGGTTAAAACTTAGTAGTGTATGGCTAGGTATAGACAAAAGCAAAAAGTGTAACTCTTACTACTACCCAGGTATAGTATCGAAATTAGTTAAAAGCAACGAAATCAAACAGTACCTTAAACCGAGTTCTACTAGGCATACCTTCATAACCATCCAAATCAGAAATGGGGCAGACCCAATGCTGCTAGCAGAATGCTGCGGCAATGGGCTTGACATAATATACCAGTATTATCTGGACAAATATGACCCCACTACTGAGTTAATGGATGTATAATTTCCTACAGCGGGGTCGACGGAATTCGAATCCGCAACTTCCGCCGTGACAGGGCGGTGCTCTAACCGATTGAACTACGACCCCAGATTGTAGTTCCTGTAAAAGTTATTTGCTTTTTTCAGTAACTTATTCATTATGCTCAGACAATAGAAATTTGTCAAGTACTTTTTTTAATTTCATCAATTACACCGTAAAAGCGCGGATTTATGGAAGCTTAAGAACGCCATAATTCAGGCCTAGGCGCCTTTGTGGTAATTTAAAGTCAGGGGAAGGCGCCTTTCATAATTCCATGTAATAGTATTTATTTATAGCATAAATTTATTATATAAATAATATTTATATTAAAAAACTGGGCGTGATATGACACGAGAGACTTTTGATAGAGCATGGTTCAGCCATTCTCTAAAACTTATTTTCTGATTTTGCTGTTTTTCAACGAGTTGACTTATAATTTCTGGTTTCTTTTTTTCGAGATGTAAGCGCAATATATTCTTGCTTTCATCAAGCTTGACGATTGAATTTGTATTTTCAATCAATTCTAAAGAATCTATAAGTTGCTGACGCTGGTGTGCAGACAAAGTTAAAGTTACAACTTTTTCACACTTACCTGGATTTTCAAGCGAGAAAAAGAGTAAATGATAATAACCAGTATTAACAAGAGCATGGGCGATTTTTTGGCTCTTGGTGTCTTTCATATCGAGAAAATAAGATAGCCAGCGTGTTAAATCAAATTTTTTGTCACACAAAGTCGTCACCCAAAGTAGCAGGGGATACAAGTTTTTTTGAAAAATAAATTCGGTATTGCTGATTTGCTTGACTAATGCGTCTATCTCTTTTTTAGGTAACATTGCCCACAAAGTAGGTATGCTACCTTGAGTTGACTGTAGTAAGTGTGGAAAGCAAATCAGTGCCTTGGGTTTATTCAAAGGCCATGTTTTCTGTAGACAAATTTTTTCTGAAATGGAGGTGACGGGTACTAATTGCAAATTATCTGTATTTTGAGAAGGTTGATTCGTTGAATTAATAACTTCACCATTCTGTAACTGCTGAATACGTTCTAAAATACTTAAAACCTTCCCCATATCTTGAGGACGACCTTTGACTTCCTTTGCTAAACAACTCATTACTAACTCAACAAGCTCTTTAGGAACTCTTAGGTCAGGATTAATTTGTTTAAACGTTGGTGGCGTTTGAAACTTATGTGCTTGATACCAATCTCCAAACGAATTAGATTTGATTGCGAAAGGATGTTGTCCTGTAATCATTTCATACATTAGTACTCCCAAGCTATAAATATCAGAACGTACATCTACTAGCTTGCGTCCTTCCATATGCTCAGGAGAACAATAAGGCAAACTGCCAATAAAAGATTCTGTAAGCGTCATCCCCGCGCGCTCTGTTAAGAACTTTGCAATTCCAAAATCTAATATTTTGACTACACACCCTTTAGCATCATCAACAATAAAAATATTTTCAGGTTTGATATCACGGTGTAAAACAGGATAAATTTCACCTTTGAGGCTAATTCCTTGATGCGCGCATTGTAAACCTAGACAGATTTGATAAATAATTTCTAATGATTTAGTAAGATTTAATGACTCAGACTTAATCACGGCTTTTAGGTTTTTACCTTGTAGGTATTCCATGACATAAAAAGGAACTTTCCCATCAGTGACACCATAGCTAAGAACGCGCGCAATTTGTTTACTTTTACGTCCTAATTGGGCACCGATGAAAATCTCTCTTCCAAAGCGTTGTGAGATTTGCTGATTATCAAGACTTAAAGATAAAATCTTAACTGCAACTGGCATTCCACCCTTAGCAGCGTCTTCTGCTAGGTAAACGCGACCCATACCACCTCTACCAATTAAATCTCTAATTAAATAACGATTATTTAAAAATTTTCCTATGTATCCGTCTAATTCTGCCTTGTGCATTACTTCATTTTGAATATCCGACAACATAGAAGCACCCATAAATCTTATCTCTCATCTCATCGTTTCAATTGCCTTTACAGATATCTACCTTTCAAGTATAGCTGTGATACAAATTACATTTTATAATGAATTGAAAAAAGCTCATAAAAACTAGTTTAAAAAAATATAAAATATATATAAAGTCAATAAATAGTCTTTGTAAAACTATCTACATTCAGGTTTAACACATACTTTAAGCTATCCATATGAGAAAATTCACTGAAACATGAAAACCGCTATAAAAGCGGCAATCATGATTTCAGTACATATACTTATATAGTATTTACCGTCTGTTACGAAGACAGACGACGCAATAATCGTTGTAATGGTGATGAAGATTCAGTCTTAAGCTTGAAAGCGAGGAATTGGGTACGCTGGATTTTCTGAAAATTATTATCGCTAACAACAATTAGCGTTGGTTGTCCATTGGGTAGCACTCGACCCAGCGTTAAACCTTCAATGTTATCAAGCAAAAGATCAAGTTTACGTAAATCTAACAGTAGTTTTTTCTGGACAGGTTTGAGAGTCTGCGTATTTACCCTTAACAAACTATCAACATCGTGAATATCGGTGGCGCCTTCTAAGGAGACTTGAAATAGCGAGACAGCAAATCCCAAACCTGTAAACGCGCGTTCAATACTAATAAAATGTCCTTGATTATCAATCGCATGTAAGTCTGGTAAACCTTGAGCATACTTACCAGTCAAGTTAATCAACGGTTTTACCGCTTCGGTTTGGTATAAATACTCCTTTTCTAATTGGTTAGTAGAAAGATTGTATTGCAAAATACGGCAAAGTGTGCTATTTCCTGGTTTAGCTTCTGAACCATCTTGAATTAGCGCATTTTCCGTAGCAGAGAACAAATACTTATTATCGGGTGTAATTGTAAGGCTTTCAAACGCCAAGTTATTGCGAACACCTTTTTTGCCATGCAAGGAAGGGCCAAACTTATCTGAGATAGGTAAGCTACTCACTTCTTTACCAGAAGCAAGCGAAAACTCTTTAATAAAGGGATTAATCAAAGAAGCTGCATCACCTTCAGAAGATACAAACACAGTCCCTCGATTAGTTAAAGCAATTCCTTCAGAATCAATTGTGCCGCTTGCAAAATTTTGATTATCTTTATCTACTAACACAGTAACCCCAACTGGCGCCACTCCACCTTTATTGAGTACTCCTTGACTCAAATCAATCTTAAAAGTATAAAACCGTGCTGGGGCTTTTTCGCTGCGGTCGTCTGAAATTGCATAGTAAAGTTGGTTGATCGAGTCGTAAGTAATGCCAGACAATCCACCAATAGGCGTATTTTGAAAAGTCGTACCCGTTGGGATAACAGTTTGTCCGATAAACTCGATACCAGTAATCTCAACGGCAGATGAAGGAAAATTAAAAAAAAATAAACTAATAATTAGAATAGGTATACAAAAGTAGACAATTAATTGTAAGCCTTTGTTTTTTCTGATTAGCTGCATAACTATAGCTGTATCGTCAAAATTACCAACACGATACCATAGTTAAATAGAATCGAAGAACTTAACCAGCCAATCTTTTACACAGCGCGTTGCACGGCAGTCATCTTCGTTATAACGCTGGATTATTTCCAATAAAGCATGATTTTCTGTTTTTAACCATTGGTCATACCAGTAAATACACTTAGCTCCACTTGCATCACTGTCACGCCATTCAAATCTCAACCACTTAGCAATTGCTTTGAGCGCGTAGCTTTCTATAGGTAGAGCAACATTTTTGATTAGTGAGTCATAAACATCGACAAAGCGACTGAGTATTGGCAACACCACATCGTTAGGAGTGTTATATAGCTTCGCTAGTCGTTTCACAGTATCAAACTCATACACGCAAAAATGATAAATCGGCGCCAGAGGATACTGATTAACTAAATCCATAAACTGTTGCCAAACTAACCCTTCGTCTTCAGGTTTTTCTGCCAAAAACGAATAAAACCGCTCAGTTTCAGCCACTTTGTCAACAACCAAAACTCCCAATAGATAGTTCAGATTCAAATCTGGTTGCGCTTCGATGTCAAAATAAAGTTCTACAGGTGAAGATTGGCGAATATCTTTAACGGCAATTTGACTTTGACGTAATGAAGAAATACTTGTATATGTATATACTAGACTTAAATCTGTATACTCTTCAACTTTGCGCGTACTGTCAGGAAGTGCAAGAGCGCGATTCTCGATAATCGATTTAGCTTGTATTACTAGCTTCGGTGCAATATAACTATCAAATCCTGGTAAATTTTCTAAATCAACCGGATTCGTATTAGCTAAAGATTCGGGAGTAATAATATTAAGACCTTGAAGTTGAGCAAGACGAACTGGAGTTACTCCAGGCAATAGCGAAAGATGATGTGAAGCGCGCGCAACGCTGGAACAATCACTGTGCCAATGGCAAAGAGTGCATTTTTGCCGTGAAATAAACACGTCAGGTGCGACCGTAGCTTCTAGTGACTCAACGCATTGCGACAAAATTCGCTGCATTTGAACAGTCCATCTTTTTAAATCAACGTGATAACTTGTTTCTTTGGAGCGCAGTATCAAGCAAGCAGTCGCTGGTTCTCTGAGTTGCACTATTCTTAGTAATTCAGCATGATACGCAGCAATAACTTGATACTCTTGTTTCGGACGCTTACCAAGTTCAATACTAGTTGCAATATACTGAAAATCTCCAAACCGTGATTTTCCTGGTTGTTTAATCAACAAATCAGGACAACTTACCAACGTATACTCACGACTTGGAACAAAAGGAGTAAATAATGGCGGCGCCGTGTAATTACTGTAAGAATTATCGAGCGCGACAGGAAGCGTACAAACACTATCATCACCAGAATCATTTGCTGCAACCGCCGCAACACAAGCCTTCTCAGTATCTAAAATATTCTCTTCTAAACTATTTGTTGCCTGGGTACGCCATTCGATATCAGCATAATCTGCAAGCAAAACCCCTTGGTAAATACAATCAACACCTTGCTGCATTAATTCTAAAGTTTCCACCGCACCCGCGCGCCAGTCACCCGGTCGATACGTCGGCCGAATGTACTCAGTACGTCGTAGAATACTTTTTTGGTGGATAATTTTATCTTGTTGAAGTTTAACTAATAAATCGGTTGGCTTGTCACGCAGCGTATAGTCGCCGTAGATGTCTAAAAACGGTCGGCGCCTACAGCGTTGGAATTGCAGCAAAAGTTCAGCATTAATTAACATTTCTCTAGGCTAGCAATAATTTGGTACGAATAGGAGTAATACAAATAACTTTCATGCAATGTTATCAAAAGCACACCATATAGATACTTACTATTATGACTAATACAATCCAACTGCATCAACATCGCGCACTGTTTCCAGCATTGGCTTCAAAGACTTACTTTAACTATGGTGGACAAGGACCAATGCCACAAACTGCTATCGACGCAATTGTTACAGCACAAGTTCAAATGCAGCAGCTAGGTCCATTCAGTAATGCGACGTACTCCTGGATGAATCAACAAATTGCAACAGCGCGCGATACTATCGCATCTCATTTACATGTCGCATCTCAAACAATTACCCTTACCGAAAATGTTACCGTGGGTTGTAACATTGCTATGTGGGGTGTTGATTGGCAACCTGGCGACCATCTATTACTCACAGATTGTGAACATCATGCAGTTATTGCAATTGCTCAAGCTATCAGGCGCCGTTTTCAAATAGAAATCACAACTTGCCCAATTCTCACAGCCCAAAACCCTGTTGAAGTAATTAAGCAGCATCTTCGACCTAACACTCGCTTGCTTGCTATTAGCCATATTCTTTGGAACACAGGTCAAGTATTAGCAGTTGACAAAATATCAGAAATATCTAGTGCTAATCAAACATTATTACTAGTGGATGCGGCACAGTCGTTTGGCTCAATGCCTCTTGATTTGAATCAATTAGGAGTAGATTTTTACGCATTTACTGGACATAAATGGATGTGCGGTGCCGCTGGGTTAGGTGGGTTGTACGTGCGTCCTCAAGTCCGAGAAAATTTGCTACCAACATTTGTCGGATGGCGTAGTGTTATAACTGATACGCAAGGGCATCCGCAAGATTGGCAACAGGATGGACGAAGTTATGAAGTAGCTACTTCTGATATTCCGTTACTGGCAGGGTTGTGTGAAGCGATGGCAATTCATGACCAGTGGGGAAGCATTGGGAAACGTTACGAGCAAATACTGAAAAATAGCGAATATCTGTGGCGTAAATTACAAACTATTTCTGGAGTAAGGTGCTTGTTAACTTCTCCACCACAAAGTGGCTTAGTTTCATTTCAACTAGATAATGGGCAACACCAGAAACTGGTTAATTATTTGGAGGTGCAACATAATATATTAACTCGTACTATTGCAAATCCTGACTGCGTGCGCGCGTGTGTACATTATTTCACTCTTGAATCGGAAATTGACGAATTGGTTACGACTATTCATCGCGTGGGGGGCAGGTTTACGATATTGTCGTGATGGGTTATAAATCTTGGTTAACCTGCCCCTACGATATCACGCAACGTCATCACGAAACGTTATTATGCAACGTCCAACTATATATATTGCTATCACTAATCACGGCTTTGGTCATGCAACTCGCACTGCTGCTGTTGCTGCTACCATCCAAAAACTATTTCCCGAAGTTTTGCTAATTATGGTGACAACAGCACCACGATGGTTACTGGAATGTTATATAGAGGGTGATTTTATTCATCGTCCGCGCGCGTATGATTTGGGAGTGGTGCAAGCTGACAGCTTAACGATGGATAAAGATACAACTTTGGCTAAATTATTGGAAATCAAGAAAAACCAAAATTCCATAATTGCCTCGGAAGTTAATTTTATACGCCAAAATCGCGTTAATCTAATTTTGGCAGATGTTCCCTTTCTTGCGGGCAAGATTGCCAGTGCGGCAAATATACCCTGCTGGATGATGACAAACTTTGGCTGGGATTTTATATATCGTGACTGGGGTGGAGAATTTATTGCCATTGCTGACTGGATTGGTGAATGCTACAGCAAATGTCAACGCACTTTCCGTCTTCCGTTCCACGAACCAATGTCTATGTTTTCCAACATTATTGACGTGGGTTTGACTGGTGGTTCTCCACGTTACGAAGCTGAAGAAATTTATCAAGAGTGGAAAATTAATGCTCCTAAAGAAAAAACTGCGTTACTCACCTTTGGTGGATTAGGTTTACAGGATTTTCCTTACGACAATCTCAAAAAATTTCCCGACTGGCAATTTATTACCTTTGATGCCTCGACGCCAGAGTTTCCAAATATACTAAAAATTACAGACCGTAAATACCGTCCAGTAGATATAATGCCAATTTGCGGTCAAGTTATTTCCAAACCTGGTTACGGGACTTTTGCCGAAGCAACCAAACTTAATTTACCGATAGTTACCATTACGCGCGACAACTTTGCCGAAGCAGCGTACTTACTTGAAGGCATTACTAATTACAATCAGCATAAAATCCTTACACCACAAGAATTTTTTGAAGGAGACTGGAATTTTCTCAACCAACCATTTAATCAACCCAGTCAACCTGAACCAATTGCCAAAGATGGTAATGAAGTCATTGCTCAAAACGTAATTGACTTTCTCAAATCTTAAAGCCAATTGCCTACTAACACATAAGGCGCCCAATAATAAGGATTTTCATCAAGGGTTAACACAGCTAATTGCGCGCGTCGTAAAGCTTCGGCTTTATGTACATTAGTATCAGTCAACGCTTGATAAAATTTGCTCATAATTACGGCAGTTGATGTATCTTCTACTGACCATAATGTCGCTAATGTACTGCGGGCGCCTGCACGAACAGCAATACCAGCAAGTCCTAAAGTCGCGCGTTTATCTCCAGCAGCAGTTTGGCAAGCACTAAGAACGAGTAGTTCAATGGGACGCTCGCTTTGGGAGCGCAACCGCAATAAGTTGTCAAAATCTGTGACTTTTAAAAGTTTTTCCCAAGCCAAAATAAACGTTTTATCAGCGTTTGAGCTAAATTCACCATGCGTTGCCATATGAACTACCGTGTATGGCAACCTTTGAATTTGATTTTGCACATTGGCTTTGGTAAAAGTTTGATTAAGAAGCTCTTTACTATTGGGTATAGTAGATTGAATTTTTTGCAGTTCTCCAGGTACATTATCAAGTGAAGTGAATAAGCGTCCATCAACTTTAAGTTGTTTGCTCACTCCACCAGTCAAAGCATTTAGCTGTTTTCTCACCAAGGGTTTCGGGTCAATTAATTGTAAACCAGGCGCCAGACCAACAGCATATTTCTGAATTAAATACTGTTTTTGCTTTTCATCATAGAGAACAGCCATTGGAATGTTTCGCAGTGAACCATCTAAAACAAAAACTAATGTTTTAATTTTCTGAGTAGCAAGCTCACTTTCCATAGGTTGTATTAACCAGTTATATACTTGCCCCGATAACTTCTTGATATCATTAAGTCTATCGGGTTCCCTTAGCTTCTTCTGAAGTTGTTCTAAAATGCTTTCGACTTCTTCTAAAGGTTTGTAAGTAGTATAATATTTGAGATTTGGTTGATTTGGTAATTTGACAATAATTCCCAAGCGGTCTTTTAGTACAATTGGATAGATAACTGCTGATGTTGTGTCTGTTTTATCAACAATATCATCAATTTGCTTGGCTTTTGGCAATAAACAAGCTTCACGGAAGAAGTTTTCTAGCTCTGTTAACTGCAATCCTTCGATTGCTTCGCGCGCTAATTTTAAATTTTCTTGCGTGAGTGCTGAGTGCTGAGTGCTGAGTGCTGAGTGGGGAGTGCTGAGTGGGGAGTATAATTGTTTTTTAGAGTCTTCATTCTCTGGTTGTAAGAGTAAATCTACAAATTGCCTATAAACAGGTTCGACGTTATCTCTGAAGGAAAACTGTATGTCAGGATTTAGCGATACTAAATCATTACGTAAATCTTTGAGATTATTAATTGTTTCTTTATATGAAGTAATCGCACTTTGAATATCTCCTTTTGCTTTGTATATGTAACCTAATTGCCATTGCCATAAATAAGCTATATCTATAGCTTTGTTTGCAGTAGCTATTACTAAACCGGATTGAGTAAGCTTTTGTGCGTTATTTATATCTTGAGCTTCTAAATATAATGCACCCAAGGCACCTAAAGCAAAAGATTGCGAACGGTTATCATTAATATTTTTTGCTTGTTGAATAGAAACAGCCAAAGTTTGAGCAATTTCTTTCCAGCTAAGATTATCTGCTGTGGTAGCTTTTTTTAAGCAAATCGAGTTTTGTGCTAAGTTGATTTGAGCATAAATAGCTGCTTTACTAGGTGGTATTGTTTGTAATTTAGTTTTAATTTGACTTGCTAGTTTTTGCGCTTCTGACCATTGTTGAAGCTCTTGCCGAACATCTAACAGGTTAAGTTGTGCTTGAACTTGTGCAAGTGGTGAAGTTGATATATTAACAGCTTCTGAGTATAATTGTGCTGCTTGATTATAAAATTTAAAGGCGAGTGGGTATTGAGTAAGATTTTGACTACTTTTACAACTTAAAGGTGTAGACTGTTCGTAGGTAGTATTAATTTCTTGTACTAATTGTCTTTTACCAAGAGCTAATTGAGTATTGCCTAAACTAATTAAAGCTGCACTAATATGTGAAGGAGATTGTAGTTTTACTGCGATGTCCCGACTTTGCTGTAATATATTAGTGGAGTTTTTGAAATCGCCATCTAATTGTAAAACGTCACCTAGGCTACGTAACGCGGTAGCTTTTATAAGCGAATCTGCTTGTTTGTCAAGACGAGGATATATTTGTTCTAAAGTCGCGCGTGCTTGACGGTACATTCCTAAAGCTTGCAGGGCAATACTTTGATTAATTAAACTGCGAGTTGCACCAACTTCGTCGTTTGCTTTAGTATAAATATTCGCAGCTAATTTCCATGAATCTAAAGCTTTTTCGGCTTGACCTAATTCTAATTGTATTTGACCTTGAATATCTAGAGTTTCGGCAAGTATTTGTAGTGTTGATATCTTGTCTGTCCGAAGTTCTGATTTTGTTAAGATTTGAAGACTTTGTGTAATATAACTTTCAGCTTTATTCAATTCTCCAAGTTTTTTAGCAACCAAAGAGAGATTGCTTAATGTTATTGCCTCTCCTAACTTATCACCATTTGATTTAAAAATTTGCACAGCTTGTAGCAGAACTGCATCAGCGCGCGTTAATTCTCCAGTTTCATAAAGTTTTCGACCTTGCTCAATTAAAACTTGAGGATTTGATGGGATATCTGCTGCGTGGGTAGGGGAAAGGGGATGAATATTACAGATTAGCAATAATGTAGCTAGGAAAAGAAATATTATTTTCATTGTCACTACACCTCATTGATTTGATATAACAGTATTATTAGGCATACAAGCTGATGGTATTAACCTATCTATATTAGATACTGATTTACCCGTGACTCTAGTAATAATATTTTGAATATCCAAAGAATTATCAAAAAAGCAGTGGTGCCACTTGGAACTCAGAAATAACCAAAACTATGAAATAAATTACTACCAGACTTAATTTCACCTTCTATTGTTGTTACATTTCCCTGTGGTGTAACAATAGAATTATTTGGTAAGGTTCCATCTCGTGTTATCTGTGTTACTGTTGGGTTGACAAAGGACAGTGACACAAAAGCACTGTTGTGAACTAGCCAAAACCTAAGAGAATGTGATTTCATACAAAATACATTCCTGATTTCTACTCTGTTAGAGCTTCGTGCATATTTTAATGTATTCTTGTAGCATAGGTATTCTTCGCCTGTGCATTTCATTAATAATTAGAGTTGATGCTGCTAATTTAAAGCATTTGAACAAGTTCACGAATTTTGGCAATCAAAAAACTTGTTTCTTCCAGATGATGCTTCTCCAGTTGTTTATACCTTTCTTCCAAAGATTTTGTTTCATCATCTTCATAATGCTTGACTTTTATCCATTTATAAGTTTCTATAATTTCTTGCTTTTCTTCTGGTGTCATACTTTTATGCTCAGTTCTGTAACAACTAGACAAAATTAAACTTGTCATCTGCTAGTTTATATATACTCATACTCATCTCGTCTATAAAATCAATCGCTTCATTTACTTTATTAGTTGGCTGTATATATTGATGTAAAGCTTTTTCAACTTGCAATTTATAATTAGGATACAACTCTAAAAACTTTTCGGCAATTACTTGCATCTGCCTAGTATAAAATGCTTCAGTGACCATAGTTATACCCAAACATAAGCGTAAAACCTTCTTACTTGCCCACCGCGCGCATTCCAATTTCGGTCTTCTTCGTCTGGTTCAAGAATATCTTTTCGTACATCCTCTAACGTTTTGCGGTAATTAGCATTTAAAAGTTTTGCTAATTGTACTCCTGGTGGATACGATGAAAACGATGCAGTAATATCTTCACCGCAAACCAATACGCTGTCAGTTTTAAAAATAAACCTTAACCGTTCTGCATTTGGGTCATCGAATTCTTTATCATGTATACAGCTAATATCAAGAAGGGTAAGAGTTGGATATTTCGGTTCAAATTTTTCTTGAATTGCTTTTTCCCATAATTCATCTTCATCGTTAGGCGCCCGTCGTAAGATAATAACTGTATCCATGTCTGAGACACCTGGTAAATTTTCACCTCTTCCAACACTGCTTAAGAGATAGTATGCTCTCAAGTCGGCGCCAAAATCTTTTTTTACTCTTGTTTGTAGCTCATGAAGTAATTCTAAATATTTTGGTGCAACCTTTGCCAGAGAAGATTGATTAGTAATTATGTTCATAAATTTAATAGTTTATATTATGGCGCCGCTTAGTTGCTTTGTCGGTTACTTGCATTATGGATATTATATAATAAACGAAATAGTGATGTCCGCATCAAGGAGGTAAGTATTCCACCACATCGGTTTGTAGGCTTGAAAGTCTCTGATATTTTAAAGCTCAAAAAAGGTAGTATTAAACAGGCTCAATTGCCAGAAAACGCACCTACTTGGGATGAATTGAATAACATGACCTGGGAGGAGATAGAAGCAGCAGCAGAAGTAAATATTCCAGGATATCGAACAATCCGTAAATTATTAAGCGATAAGAGGTTTGATAAATGAATAGTAATGGTTTTATAAAACTCACAAATTTTTTGGTTCAGTTAGAACAGCATAAAATTAATTATACATTAGCTCATCACCGAGATGAATCAATCATGGTTCTGACAGCAGTACCTGGGCAAAGATGGGAAATTGAGTTTTTCCATGATGGTTCAGTTGAAATTGAACGGTTTACAAGCGCTGGTGAAATTGAAGGAGAAGCTGTTCTGAGTGAATTATTTCCAGCATATATTGAGCCAGATACAGAGTTAACCGTCCCGCAAGAAAAAGTAGCATGAATATTTTGAGTAAATATTTCAGCACAACATGAATAAGACAAGATTGATTATTATCTTACAAAACACCATTCATACTATAAAAAACTATATGTGGAAAATTGATACATTCAACGGCAATAAACCAAAAACCGTCTTCTGTCCAACCATCAAGAAATGCCTGAAATTTTAATCCGTAGCTATTATCATTTATTATTTCAAATCGCTCGCCCACTTTCGCATAGAATAATCTTTGGCGCCATTCATAAAATTCGCTTACTTGATAAAGTAGTTCATGGGCAATATCCGCAGCAATATCTTCAAGAGCAATACCTGATGTTTTTTGTTCAGCAATTGGAAATTCTTCATCAAGCCAAAGACTAAAATAGCCTAAACCACGTTGAGCAGGTTTCCAACCTTTATCTAAAGCTAGGAGTATAACTGATTTTACTAAAGAAGGAGTTATTAGGCGCCGTTGCTCCAATCTCCGATATTCGCTATCTTTATTATAAACATAAGTGTTATGGTATTTAAACCCAGCGTTAAGCCTTTGCCCAGAAAAATCGTTATGTTCAATAATTAAATATAGATAACCGCCACTAGGTGAAACAACCCATTTATAAGTTGTTCCGTTTACAGTAATTATTCGAGTTTCTTTTTTTGAAAGTCCCATAAGTCAGTTTATATTTAAACGCCAATCAAACGGTGAAGGCTATCTAATATAGGTTCGTACTGTTCTGGTGTTAAACTTCCTAGATATGCAGTTATTCTATTAGCATCTATAGCCCTAATTTGGTCTAGTAAAGCGATTGATGGTAAGTTTAAGCGAGCAACTCCGGCTGGAAAACGAGGATATAAATCTGGTGAAGCTAATGCCCATGCTTGACCTTTATCGGTTGTTAAACGAATAACAATAATTAAATCAAAGCGTGGTGTTCCTAAACAATTCGGAAATCCTACAACAATAGCTGGTCTAAGTGCTTCCTGTTCACGTCCTTGAGGATTTGCGCCTGGAAAGTTGACTGTAACTACATCGCCAAATTTTAAAGAAGTATTTGTCATTCCCTAATGATAATTATTCCTTTTCCTGGTACGTATTTTACAGGTAAAGCTTCATCTAATTCACCTGGTTGCCATTCGTAAGGTTCATAGCTACCTAGGTTTGATAAGTCGCTTTCTAGCCAATCATCATCTGTTTTGTCTTTTATGGATTCGGAATTTGGAGATGAAGATTTTTCTTGGTTCTTTTGGCGCCAATTTAAAAAATCTACAAAATCAAGAACTTCAACTAATTCATTTTCTGGTAAAGCGTCTATTTTTTCAAGTATTTTTGCTCTAATCAAATTCATCATGTTATTCAGTAGTTTTACGTATTATTTAAACTTATTTAAGGTAATCATAAATTATATCATAATCAAAGATAAAATGGCTGATAATAGTATGATTTTTTACAAGTCTTTCCATGCTTCATCCTCTTCAGGTTTCAACCAATCTTTGGCAAGTGAGGATTCGGTGATTATACTTATTTCAATTTTTGCTTGTAAATATTTATTTTTGACAAATTTAACAAAATCCAGTATCTCTGTTAAAAGGTAGTCAGGTGTTTGTTCTATCTCTTTAATTAAAATATCTTTTGTACTCATTTCATCTTCTATAAAAATTGGTGAATTACATACGTAATTTATACAATAACCTAGATCATCTGACCAATAAACGTAATTATCGTGGTTGAGGAAGTGACTTTTGAGTAACCTTAATTAAAAAGCGTAAAGCTTCGTTGACTGATACAGAGTCAGAAAATATTTCTGCAACATCTGGTTCTAATTCTATCGTTACTTTTTTTGGATTTTTTCGTCCTCGACCTCTTGCGATTATTGGTAAACTGTTAAAATCATATTCATCGCGTAATTCGTCTTCAAATTCGGAGTTATATTTCTGATTCATATACTTTACGTTCCTGACGAGTTGCTGTTCTTGCACTAATTAACCTGGTAATTTGACCACGTTATGTATAAGACACAACCAGTAATTGGTTTTGCGTTGATTTACCCATTATAATAAACCGTTCTTCACGAATTGAGTGGTCTGGGTCTGGGAAGATTAAATAAACTGGGTCATCAAATACAGTTTTTGCTTCATCAAAGGAAACTCCGTGTTTTTCTAGATTCCGTATCGCTTTGTTTTCATCCCATTCAAACTCCATAAAGATTTCAGATTTAAATCATATTCAAAACTGATTACAACTTTACTTTTAATTTACGTGAACATCTTGGAGATGCTTCATTTTAGATGCTTCGTACCTCAGCATGACAGCCTTGGAGATGCTTCGTACCTCAGCATGACAAGGAGCCTAGATTTTAGTCGTTTACAGTGTATTTATACTCAGCACGAGCGCACGAGCGCACGAGCGCACGAGCGCACTACACTAAAATCCTAAATCGGCTTTTGCTAGTTCTGCTGCTGCAAATACTTCTTCGTCGTCTTTTTCTTCCCATATTGGGTCTCCAATTTCACGGTAGAATTGTTCATCATAAGGACGTGTACGCACGACTACTGGCATTGGTACTGCGTGACCTAGAATTAATGCTTGTTGTTTTGAGTCTAGTTTTGCTAGTACTGAACGTAATGCGGTACCACCTGATACTCCTGTAAAGATTGCTTCGATGTCTTTTTCATCGTTTAATAATGCAGTAACGCGCGTACCAATTTGAGACATGACTTCATTGTCAATTCCAGATGGACGCTGGTCTACTACTAATAGTGTTACGAAATATTTCCGCATTTCGCGCGCGATGGTTCCAAAGATAGTACTGGCAACAATAGCAGGGTCAAGGAAACGGTGCGCTTCTTCGATGGTAATTACTAATTGGGTTGGTTTGTCTGCTACATTACCCGATTGCAGAAATTTCTCGGCTTTGGCAACATAATGTTGGTGGATACGACGTGTAATCATGTTTGTTACCAACATGTACGATAACATGTCTGACTGCGAGCCAAACTCAATTACAACGTTTTTACCAGCTTCGAGAGTCTTTAATATTTGGTTGACATAGTTTTGGGGACATGCTGAACGCATGTATTTTAAGTTCTCCATCCGTAACAGTTTGCGCTGTAATGCGGTGATAGAACCTTGGTGTCCACGCTTTTCTTCGCAAAATGTCTTGATTTCTTCGTTGGTCATGTTAATTAATTGAAGAATCCAAGATTTGCCAAATTCGGCAAAGAGTATATTGGCATTATCGAGACTTGCTTCTGAAAGTCCAAGGTCACGACTGCAAAGTCGAATATCTTCAACTTCGATTTGGTCGTAGCTAAGATATAATTCTTGAGCGTTTTGTACACCTCGACGTTTTGTAGAAGCTGGGTCAAGGGTGTATACTTCGACTTTATCGGGGAATAATTGCTTTAATCCTTTTACTGTACTGTATTGTTTACCTTCGCAGACGGCTTGCCACCCATATTCTGAGTGCATGTCAAATATAAGGTTAACCCCGGCATTTTTGCGAACTATCCCAGCTAATAGTAAACGTGTTAAAAAAGATTTCCCGGTACCTGATTTACCAAATACACCATTACTGCGTTCGACAAATCTGTCTAAATCGATACAAACCGGAACATCCATATCTAATGGTTTGCCGATAGAAAAATTCTTGCGGTGAATGTCGTCTTCCCACCCAAAAACGCGACGAAAATCTTCTTCAGATGCTTCGTAAACTTGGCTAAAGTGACTAGGAATCGTTTTTACTGGTAACAATTCCATTGTTGTACTTGTTTGGGGTTGAAACGATGCCAAACCATTTAATCTATTAGGAACGAAAGCATTTGCTGGGTTTCCGTTTGAGAATGTGACTTTTTCCTCAACTTCGGGGGTAAACATTAACATCGGCGCCAAATTTATTGTGCCATAAGTACCACTACCCGCCAACACCTCGCGTAAAAAACTATCTTCCCAACTTGGAGGATTTGCAATAATTCGCTGGTTAGCAATACCGAGTGCAACATCAGTCAACATACAAAAGAAACGCGACCGCATCCCCTGCACTACTAAAAATTTCCCGACGCGCATATCTTCAACAGAAATATCGGGGTGCAAACGCACTTCTAGTCCACCAGTAAGCGAACCTTGAGTAATTGAGCCTAACGGCTGTCCCAACTGCATGTTAATAAACACATAATGTTCTCGATATATATTAAATCGAATTTTAATTATTATGTTAAAAAATCAAGAAAAAATGTACTATATCTAAAAATTGTAATATTTTAAGTTATGTAAAAACCCCTCTGTGTACTCTGTGCCTCTGTGGTGAAAATAGAATATCTTACCACTCCAGACACAGAGAGCGCAGAGAAATAATAAGCGTCTACTCGATTTGAATTGAAGTTGGGGCGCCACCACCTGAAGTAACAGAGGTGTACGCTAAAGGTTTACGGTAACGCGCGTACAAATTATCACGCCAAGTGAAAAAGCGTTGGTAAGACAAATTATTCGCTAATTCAGGAACACCTTTGCCTCTAACACCAATTGGCAAATCTAAATAATCACCTTCAGGAAATTTTAACAATATAGATAAACCTGCGACGGCAAAATCGGCTAAAGTCGGCTCATCCCCTGTTAAATAAGGACTATCTTGCAATATTAAGCATAATGCTTCTAAATCTTGCTTCAAGTCTTCGATTGCACTTCTAATTGCATCCTGACTATAACCAACTCCTATACCCAAAGCTTTAACCAAATCACTTGGTACACCCTCTACCAATGTCCTCAAGATATCCGGTGTCGTTGTTGGTAGCAATGATTTACGAAAATACTGGTCTTGACTTATGGCGCCAAATAGCGCTTTTCTTCCTTTTATACCAATCGACTCGTCAGCCCATTCTTCCATCATCAAGGTTAAACCTCGACGCTTAGTGTCTAAAGGTATAAGCGTCCGGTCGGGATATACGGAATCTAGATATTTAGCAATCTCAGTAGAATCAACGATATACCTACTCCCGTCTTTAAGTACAGGCACCTGTCGCTGTCCGGTTAGCCGAAATAACTCAACCTGTCCGATACCAGGTGTTACTTCAATTTTGCGGTAATCTAGCCCTTTGTAATCCAGAATCAATCGCACTTTTTCTGAGTATTGCGACAGTTCAAATTGGTACAGTTCTAGCATTTTGTATTCCCTACTACTAGTTGGCTCGTAGATTGTACAATTTTATCTTTATTTAAGTTCATTCAGTTCATAATTAGTATGTTGGGCTAATTTTTACAGCACAACTATCGAACGATATAGTTACCTTAGATTCAAACATAGATTATTACTGAGTATATATAAGCTTGTATTACATTCTTCTATAATTATCGCTTAAAAAATACTCATACAAGCAATACTATCCATGAATAATTTATACATGTTGGAACAATCTCATCGTTGCGTCAGTCGTGTACAATTTTTGATAGTCTAATGTCATTTCTCAGCCTTATCTACATAAAATTTAATTAAAAATTAAGTATAAATAATAACATGATTTTTTCTGGTTAAAATGTGTATGAGCCTTGAAATATGCTTTTTAAAGTTTATGAGTAAAAAACATGAACAGTAATGTATATATTTTTACTGATTGATTCAAGAATTTGTAGTTAATTATTTTTTGTGGTAGTAAAAACGCACGCTTGGTAGAAACGAGAAATTATGGTTTGATACTGGCGTTTGAGAGGCTTATTGCTTATAGAATAAGTTCAAAGTTCGTTGCATAACCTTTTAATCAATACAGGTAAATCAAGTAAAAATATTGGTGTCTAGAATTTGGAAGTCCCCAATGCAAGTTGTTTATAAGTAAAAATATTATTTGCTCTCGTTAGATTTTGTGCGTAAAAAAATGTTATATATCTTCTATGTAATGTGTGGAAATCTAAGCCAAACATAGATTTATGAAGGTTAATAACAGCAATTGGCTGCCCTTTTTGGCTGGCGTAGTGGGAGTAACGGGCATTGGTCTCTTGATTAACTTGCCAGCAGGCGCCCAAAATAAACTCAATCCAAACCCCGGTATTTTTGCGGAAACAACCTACAACCGCAGTCAGCGCGTACTGACCAACACACAGTATGTACCGAGCGAACCAACGTTCGATGCGTTAAAGCAAAATTCCAATAAAAAGAAAAAGACTCAAAGCGCTCAGAATACGACTCCAGGAGCTAAATTAAATCCTGCTCCTAGTATTTTACAGGAGTGTCCATACAACCGCAGCGCTTGTCCCGGTGGCGGCACCTCTACTCCTACACCGACTACACTCCCTGTACCTAGTGGTCAAGAGACTCCATCAGTACCGACTGAACCTAGTGTTACACCAACACCACCTACAACACCAACCGAACCTAGCGTTACACCAACACCACCTACAACAACACCAGAAAAACCCACACCAGGTACAAAACCAGGAAGTCAAAGCGACTCTAACAAGAATATTATTGCAGTAGCTCAAGCAAACGGTTCGTTCAAAACCTTAATTCAAGCACTTAAAGCTGCTGGACTAACTGAAACTTTACAAGGTAAAGGTCCTTTCACTGTCTTTGCACCAACAGACGCAGCGTTTGCCGAGTTACCAAAAGATGCAGTTAGAGACTTGTTAAAGCCAGAAAATAAAGAAGTGTTGGTGAAAATTTTGACTTATCATGTAGTATCAGGTCAGGTACTTTCTACCGACTTGAAACCTGGTGAAGTCAAGAGTTTGCAAGGGGACCCTATTGGCGTCAAAATAGACCCGTCTACTGGTGTAACAGTAAACGACGCTAAAGTTGTTCAACCTGATATTAAAGCCAACAACGGTGTTATTCACGTTATCGACAAAGTGATTTTACCTCCTACCCTCTAAATATTTAGAGCCAATGTAGGTTGGTGTCGCTACGCAAAACCCAACATCTTAAAATCCCGGTATCCTAAAAGTTACCGGGATTCTATATTTTAATAAAGATTACCAATGCATAAAACCATCAATATTTACAACTCAATGGCTGAGTTTTATGCTTCAATAGGAGGCGCCGCATTTGACCTTTGAAGTTGATTTTACCATTCACCGAATAGAGAAAATTTACAATGAGGCGCCAGTCAACAACCATCTAAGAAATTTTTTCATAGCTTGCGCTAGTTTTCTTTCGTCCAATCTTCAAATTTTAAACCAGGCACCTGCGAAAAATCTCGTTGATTCGTTGTTACCAAAATTGCATTATTCACAATAGCAATTGACGCTATTCGTAAATCTTGCCTACCGATACGAATTTTTTGACGCTGCAATTGTGCATAGGTAGGTACTCCGATGGGAATTGTAATATATTATAAGTCAAAAGCGCCAAGTGTTTTCAGAGTAGCTTTTTGTGCTGAGTTTAAACCTGTTATACCTGTGATATTCATGCCTTCATAAGGACGAGGCGCCTGTAAAATGTCTTTACACTCTCCTGTATTTACATCCCAAAGTAGAATAGTTTGGTCTTGAGAGGCACTAGCTAATATTTGTTGTTTTGGGTGGAAGTCTATTCCTAAAATCCAATGTTTATGCCCTACAAGTGTCTTTAGAAAATTTCCTGTATAATTCCAAATTTTGATAGTTTGGTCACGACTACAGCTAGCAAATGTTTTTCCATCAGGGCTACACTTGATATTGGTTATCATGTTTGTATGTGCTTGCGGTATTAGCTTAGAGTTACCTGTTTTGATATCCCATAGTCTCAAAGTTAAATCAGTTCCACCACTAACTAATGTTTCACTATTTAGACTAATAGCAATTGAGTAAACCCAACCAATATGTCCTTGTAACGTGTTAAGACATTCCCAAGTTTTAGTATTCCATAGTTTGATAATACCGTCTCTGCCGGAAGCTGCAAGAATTTCCCCATCAGGACTCCAAGCAACAGAAAAAACCCAACCTATTTGTGGGTCTATAGTCTTAAGACATTGCCCTGTCTCAATATTCCATAGTTTAATCATACTGTCTGCACTACTGCTAGCTAAAATCCGACCGTTCGGACTGTAAGATACAGAAAATACAAAACCAGTATGTCCTTTTATAGTGGTGAGTGATGAGTGCTGAGTGAGTCGTGTAGAGACGCGATAAGGAGCGTCTTCATGAATATTAGTGTCCCAAATTCTGATTGTTTGGTCATAGCTACTGCTAGCTAGTTGTCCATTGTCAGTAAAAGTCAGCGAGCAAACTTCACAGGTGTGACCGTGGAAAGTTTTGAAGCATTTATTATTAGACAAATTCCAAAGTCTAACGGTGTTGTCTGTACCGCTGGCTAAATATTTACCATCTTGACTAAAAGCTACCGTCCAAACTCTACCTGTATAACCCTGCAAGGTTTTCAAGCATTTGCCTGTGGCAACATCCCATAGTCTTACAGTTTGGTCTCTACTCACACTGGCAAGAATATTTCCTTGAGGGTTAAAAGTAACCGACCAGACACGTCTTGTATGTCCACCGAAAGTTTGCAAACATTGTCCAGTTTCGATATCCCACAAACTAATGACAGATGCTTCACCCCCAGTAACTAGGGTTTGCCCATTAGGACTAAAAACAACTGTAACAACTGTATCAAGTTGATTACCTTGTAGTGTTTTCCAGCATTTACCTGTGTCGAGGCACCATAATTTTATAGTTTTATCTGCGCTTCCGGTAGCGAGAAGGCGCCAAGAGCGACTAAAGGCAACCGAAAGAACTGCATCAGTATGTTCTGTAAATGTATATAGACATTCAGCGTCCTTAATATTCCATAGCTTTACAGTATGGTCATCGCTTCCACTTGCAATGAATAAACCATCTGGACTAAAAGTAACCGCGCGTAAAAGCTTTGTATGTCCTTTGAATATATTTACGCATTGCCAAGTCCTAACATCCCAAAGTTTGATAGTTCCATCAACTCCACCGCTTGCTAATATTTTTCCATCTGGGCTAAAACTAACCGATGCACATCGCATCGAATAAGCTTGTATAACGTGTAAGCATTCACCAGTACTTATATTCCAGACTCTGATAGTACCATCTTCGCCACTGCTAACAAGCGTTTTTCCATCAGGACTGAATTTGACCCACCACACCCATCCAACATGACCGTGTAGAGACGTTACATGTAACGTCTCTACATTGTGTATTTTACCCGCATCCCACAAACACACATCCCCATTAGCATCACCGGTTGCAAAAAGCTTTCCATCAAGGCTAAAATCTACCGAAAGAATATTCGCTAACGCTTGGCTAAAATTGGATTTACTAACATTGGTATTGGCAAAATTACAGTCATGTAAACAGGCGCCTTGTAAGTCAGCCTGCCAAATGTTTAAACCAGAAAAATTATACCCAGTCAAGTCAACTTTGAGTTGGCGTAATAAATTAATCAAATTTCCACTTTTGTATCCTGGTTGTTCTGAAAAATTATTACGCAAATTTTTTTTAATTTTATTTTCAACTTCCGATTTAAATTTGAAGTCTGACTGTAAATTAGCTAATATTGGTTCTAACATCACGCGAATCTGACTGTCACGAATATAATCCTTAGAAGTTGCTTTTATCAAAGCGTATTTATTTAATAATTCAATCTTACCTGTCTTTATCTCTTCGGTGGCGCCTGCAACGAGTTGCTCAGTCATATACTCCATGACTACTGGTTGCTGCGTAAATGTGGAGACGTGATTAATTGTGGAGACGTGATTAATCACGTCTCTACTTTTTTCGATTAAAGAACGCCAAGTCAAAGACTCTAATGATTCTAATATATTTGCTTTTGATACTGCTGGCACAATATCTGCCTGTAATTCTGCAACTCGCACAGGTTCTCTATTAATACAAGTCCAGTACATTATATCTTGTTCTAAGGGTGATAACCGCTCAAATTGGCGTTCTAAAAGATTGTGAACACTATTAAAAACAGTTGTGCCTGAGTGGAGAAAATCAGCTATACTACCATCAAATAAATCAAAAATAGAAGTTGCTACAATTTTTAGTGCTAATGGGTTTCCTCCATAACGCTCAATTAATTTCTCTATTTCATCCACAGACCCAGTAAGACCCTTAGCAGCTAAAATGCCTCGCACGTCATCATTATTCAATCCTGATAATTGCAAACAACGAACTGGTAGAAATTCTCCAGAGTAAGCTGCTACCTCTGCTGGTTTCTCGCGTGAAGTCAGCACTAAACAACTTTGATGTGATACTTCAGAAAGTCGTTGCAGCAGTTCCCCATAATCTTCATACCCACAGCGATAATTACCTGCACGCTGACCACTAGATAACACAGCGTCAAAATTATCTAGTACTATTAAGCAACGTGCATTACGTATATATTCAATCAAACGCGAGATTTTGGCGCCGAGAGTTTGAGGTAAATTCGTTTCAGTAAGACATGAGAAAAATTTGATTAGTATATCTAATAATTCGTGGAGTGGAGGAGCATCGCGGAGACTGCGCCAAATTACAAAGTCAAACTCGTTTTCTACCAGTTGCGCTAACTTTACTGATAAAGCAGTTTTACCAATTCCACCCATTCCTAATAAGGCAACTACACGGCATTTATCTTGTTTTAACCAGTGTTGTAATGTGGTAAGTTCTCTTTGGCGCCCGTAGAATATAGATACGTCTATGGCTTCTCCCCAATCCGTATTTTGGATTATGGATATTGAATTTGGGATTGTGGAAACCGTACATGCCGGGTCTTTACATTTGACGTAACGCCATAATACGCCCTTGATATTGAGTTTTGTTACCTTCTCACCCAGAAGTTTTGTCAGTAATTGCCACAGCTTTGAGCCAGTGTCTTTTATATAACCATAATCATAGTCATAAGTCTTAGCCATCTCGTTGTAAGACTGACCAGCCCAGGAACAGCGAAAAACAATTTGCTGAACTTTATTCAAATTTCCTTGCGGTAGTAACTGCTCAACAACTGCTAATCCCTCTTCAACCGTCAACAATATCATCTCCTTTTGTGTGGGTGATTTAAAGTATTTGCGTCATCTACAACGCAAAAGTATTTAGGTATACCATGCTCTGACTTATATTTCAGGATATAAAATTTTTTTAGCTAATTAACCATATAACTATTATTTTTTAGTATAAAATATTACTTTATTATGACTTTATCATTACCTTTTGTGACTGTCAAATAAGATACATGTTGTTAAAGTATTAAGTAGCTTAGAAATATCTGTCTTAGTACAGATGGCAATATTAAGCTATTACCATTTCTATTTCTAGGTAAATTTTTAGATTGCCACAACGAGATCACTGACACCTAATTTAAATGCAAGAGTGGGGATCAATGCTTTTTCTTACGGTATCGATATTGAGGAAACCGACGTTAAATACAAAGCAGATTTGAATTTATTGAATGTTTCGACTTTAGTTGATTATCATCCTTTCAAAAATTCTGGTCTTCGCTTAACAGGAGGTGTAGTATTTAACAACAATAAAGTTGAAGGAAATGCCCAAGCTAGAAATAACCAAGAGTTTGAGTTTAATGGTAATACTTACAATACCTCTCAAATTGGTTCTGCAAAAGCAAAGGTTTCTTTACCAAATAGCGTGGCGCCTTATTTAGGTATTGGTTGGGGTAATGCTGTAAGACCAGGAAATCGTTTGAGTTTTGCGGTTAATTTAGGTGTAATGTTTACAGGTTCTCCTAATGTTGATGTTACCGGAAATATTGACCCAAGTGTACCTGCAGCAACACGGGAACAAATCCTTAGAGATGTGAAAGCTGAGGAAAGACAACTGGAAAAAGATTTAGATGGATATAGTATTTATCCAGTGCTTTCTGTTGGTGTTTCTTATCATTTTTAGAGGAAGTAGATAATACAGTAATCCTAAATTATTCATGAATATTTAGATTGTAGAGACGCGATATATCGCGTCTCTACATTTTAGTTTTTTTTTTTATAATTTAATAATTTGACTTGTGAATATTCGCATTTATAAAGTTACAATGATGTAAATTTGCACCTTGTAAGTAAGCCTGCCAAATAGTTAAACCCGAAAAATCATACCCAGTTAAGTCAACATTGAGGTGGTGTAACAAATTAATCAAATTCCCATTCAAGTACCCTGATTGATTTGAAAATTGATCGCGCAGGTTATAAAGATTGTTTTTAATTTTCTGTTCAATTACAGATTGAGATTTTAAATCAGACTGTAAATTAGCTAATACAGGTTCTAAAATCACACGAACTTGACTAGAGCGAATATAATCTTTAGCAGTAGCCTTAATTAAAGCGTATTTATTTAATAAATTAATTTTACCTGTTTTTATCTCTTGGGTGGCGCCTGTAACCAATCGCTCAGTCATATATTCCATGATTACAGGTTGCTGCGTGAATGTGGAGACGTGATTAATCACGTCTCTACGTTTTTCGATTAAAGAACGCCAAGTTAAAGACTCTAATGATTCCAATACATTGCCTTTCGATACCGTTGGCACAATATCACCTTGTAATTCTGCTACTTGTACAGGTTCACGATTAATACAAGTCCAGTACATTACATCTTCTTCTAGAGGTGATAAGCGCTTAAATTGGCGGTCTAAAAGATTGCGAACACCGTTAAAAACAGTTGTCCCTTCTTGTAAAAAATCAGCAATGCTACCATCAAACAAATCAAAAATTGAAGTCGCTGCAATTTTTAGTGCTAATGGGTTTCCTCCATAACACTCGATTAATTTCTCAATCTCCTCCACCGACCCAGTCAGACCTTTAGCAGCTAAAATACCCTGTGCATGATCATTATTCAATCCTGACAACTGTAAAGTACGAACTGGTAGAAATTCTCCAGAATAAGCTGCCACTTCCGTTGGTTTCTCGCGCGAAGTTAGCACTAAACAACTATTATGCGCCGTTTCGGAGAGTCGTTGTAGCAGTACCCCGTAGTCTTCATACCCAGAGCGATAATTACCCGCGCGTTCTCCACCAGATAACACAGCATCAAAGTTATCTAATACTATCAAGCAACGTGCATTACGTAGATATTCAATTAAACGTGATATTTTGGTGCCGACCGTTTGAGGTAAATTAATTTCTTGCTGGCACGAGAAAAATTTGATTAATGTATCTAATAGTTCTTCTATGGTCGGAGCATCACGGAGACTGCGCCAAATTACAAAGTCAAACTCGTTTTCTACCAGTTGCGCTAACTTCACAGATAAGGCAGTTTTTCCAATTCCACCCATACCTAACAGGGCAACTACACGACATTTGTCTTGTTCTATCCAGTATTGTAGCGTAGTGAGTTCGGTGTGGCGCCCGTAGAATATAGATACATCTATGGCTTCTCCCCAATCAGTTTGATTTTGGATCTGTCTTCGACAATGAATAGATTTGCCTTCAGACATGAATGGATTTTGGATTGTAGAGACGTTACATGTAACGTCTCTACAATTTGCGGCAACGTTTGTACCTATGCTATGTAATTTATATCCTTTGTTTTCCAATTCTTTTGAGACGTTGCTCCAATTTTTGATGCGGGTGTGAGTCAAACTCTCGATATATCTATATAAACCTCTGGAAAGCTCCACCCGTAAACCATTTGGTTCGCGGTTGAGTTCCCAAGCTATCTCAGTTGGACTGTAACCACAAATTAACCCTCGTAAACAAGCTTTTTCCGTCGGAGTCAGTTGTTTACGATATAGTTGTCTCTCTTGGTGCTTGGCAAAAGCAATATCTTGATACAACTGCTCCAAGTTCCAAGACTCGTTGGCTTGAACAAACTTCTGCGCGAACTCTTCGCATCGTGATGATGAGTGTAATAACATTACAATTTTTCTGATAAAAGTTTTTAACTTAAATATATTAGCCTAAGTATTAACACTAGTGTTAAAAAAAACACAAACTTTATAATTCGCCGTAAGTCTTAATTAACAATGACTCCAGACTAAGTAGGAATCTAGCAATCAAACGCCTACTCTTCAATTAAATAGTAATAAAAAATACATCATCCACTGTATTTTCAATACGGGTAATTAACATTTCAGTTGGACTTGATGCACAAACCAACACTTGCTTGCTTCGACAAAGCGCGCGAACTCCTTACCCGGTGAATAAGCGTGTAATACCATTAAATTGATGGTTGGAATAAATTTTGATAACTAGTATCTTAAATCACACATAAAGAATTTGGTTAAAGCTACACAAAAATTAAATAATTGGCTGTAAATCCTACCTGGTAATAACTTTGGTTTTTTATCTAGGATGAGGCAGTATGTATTTTTTTGAAGAAGATGTTACTTGCTGTACCTTTATACCAAATATTAACGCGCATATTAGGATGATTGCTTAAATGTAACAAAATTTACCTACTTTTGTTGGGTAAAGCGCAGCGTAACCCAACAAAGCTCTTAATTATATTAAACACTAAGGACTATACTACAAATAATATTGGAGCATAAAAATGATTGAAAAAGCAAAAGCGTTGATAAGACAAGCGCTTGTGTAGCATTGTGCGCTGATTTTATGGCGCTTATGAATAATATCTGCTTTTAAATTTTTATCGTAATAGTTTTGTTATATAAATTAACTAAAAAAATATTAAACTATTAAAAAAGAGTACAATTTAGATTAAAATTATTTTAAATTTAATGTCAATTACTATGACGATAAATCAATTTGTTTTTGTAAATTATGCAAATGATGTAGTAATTTCTAATTTATTATATTGGCAGAATAAGATACAGAGTTACTTGATTGAATACTATGATGCAGACCCGGCTAATGCCCTAAGAACTAAGTTTGGTATTTGCATGAATAAATCTCAATATTTACTAGAATCTGCTAGCGATTATCCTACTAGTTTTAGAGGAGTAGCAAGCGATAATATGCTTCACGCTGGTGCAATTATTGAGAGCAGAAGAGGAGAAATCTATTTATATGAAGGTCGGCAAGAACATCTACTTTTAGATATACTTTGCTCTGCACCTTGGAACTGCTTACCCCAAAGTGTACCTGAGACAAAAAAAGGAGCAGCGACTTGGCTAGTAGCAGAAATAATTCAAGAAGCTATTTCTCCTCCAAATCAAATGAGTGGAATACTCAAAGTAGCAGCCATACCAGCAGCCATCGAATTTTACAGAAGTATTGGGTTTGAAGAGAACCCAGATGGTTCCAGAGAGATGATACTTACAAGAGAAAAAGCGCTACAATTTTTAGAAGCATATAAATTGCGTTGGAGAAGATAGACATGACACCTGAACAAGCACATACTTGGATTGAAAAAATAGAGGAGCTTGAAAGTAATGCTTTCGCTGGAAAAGAAGTATCAGATGAGGAAGTATTGCGATTAGGCAATTATTATTTAAGTGGTGAATACCTGATTCGTAACTTGGAAATAGTGCAAAAAAAGAAACAAGAAACACTAGACGGGCTTGCTCACTTAGAAGTAGCAGAAAAACGGATTCTAGATAGGATGCGAGAGCAAAAAATCAATCTCAGATCAGACCAAAGTAATGAGTGATTTCAAATTACCTGTCAGTGTGATTTTGCTTTCCTGGGGAACACTGCGTGAACGCATATGAATGGATTGTAGAGACGCGCACATGTAACGTCTCTACCGTTTGCGTGTAATTTATATTTGTACAGTAAGTTTTTCTGTACTACCAAAATGCAGTTCTTTGTGTAGTATCCTGGGCTGATTCTATGGCGCCTAGAATTTTTAGTGTTGCTTTTTGCGCTGCTGTTAAGCCAGTGATACCCGTAATATTCATATTTTCAGCTATGACGACGCGCGCGCACTACTTACCGACACTTCCCTTTCTTGACATCCCAAAGTCGAATTGTCTCGTCTTGACTGCAACTAGCAAACACATCATTGTTAGGACTAAACTTAACACCTGTGAACGTTTTTGTAGGATAAATAACTACACGAAGGTTAGCTTCAACTGCTGAAATTACGTCATATTAAACGGCGCCGTTAGTTGTAAGGGTTTCTTTCTACGTGAAGGTTAACCCTAAGAGGATGTTTGAAAAGTATCAATATTGACCAAAAACCTAACCCCTAACCCCTTCCCTACGAGGGAAGGGGAACGATAGTATAAGGCTTTTAAAGCCTCTCCCCGCTTGCCGAAGCGGCACACTACGTGAACGGGGAGAGGTTTGGAGAGGGGTTTAATGTATATTTTTAGACTTTTCAAACCTCTAAGTGTACTTTTTTGTATGGGCAAATCCTGGCACAAAATACTAATGGTATTACTAATGCATATTAGGTGATTTTTATAAGTACTTTATTTTAAATTTATTTAGCTGTTTTCGCTGGCGTTAACTTATTTAAAAAGTTGAGTAATTAAGATGTTTTCCTTAGACAATCAGTTTTCACATAATCAGACTTTAGAACAGGCATTACAAATAACTCGCCACTTTCTTACATCCTTCGCAACAAATGAAGACTTTTTTGAAAAAATGATCCTGACCTTTGGCAACGACTTTGATAGAGAGGAGGCACAAAGTCTAGCACAAGATTGGATAACTGGAAGTTTTAATAAGTTTCCTTCAATTCAAATTATTGATGCCACACAAATTAATGGAGCATTAGGAGCTTAAAGCACCTACAGATTTAGTATTGAGCGCTACGAGTATCAATGAAAACGTGGTAGCAGGAACAGTCATCGGTAATTTTAGCACCATCGACTCTAACGAAAACGATACTTTTACTTACACTTTAGTTTCCGAAAATGGTTTTACTGATAATGATGCCTTCACGATTGATGGCAATAGCCTGAAGATCAAAAATTCCCCAGACTTTGAAACCAAACCCAGTTACAATATCCGCATCCGCACAACTGACAAAGGCGGACTGTTCTTTGAAAAGCCGTTAACAATCCAAGTTAACAATCTGGATATACCAACCAATCTTACTTATAGTGGTGGCAGTAATATATTTACCATCGAAGGTGAGGGTAGTAACGCGAAACTGCAATTCACTCTCACAGGACGCAATTCTAATTTCGTGAATGAATTGGGCGTATTTAAAGTTGATGATGAGAAAGGAACAATCAACAGTATTACACCTGGTTCGGCTGGATATGTAGAAGCAGCACTAGAACGAGCAAAGGTAGTTTTTTCTGCTATTTCTAATCCACCATTAGGATTTAATCAAATTAATACAACCAGTTCTATAGAATTTAACTCAGGTGATAAGCTCGGATTCTTTCTAGTAAGAAACGGTACAATTGATGCTGTCCGCTCTGGCGCCACCCCCACATCAGAAATTTTATTTTCCCGAAGCGAAACCCAAAAGGTAGAAGTTTTAGGTAATGGTCAATTTTCTCTCGCTTGGGAAGATGGCAAAGGTAACAGTGTAGTTGACTTCAACGATTTAGTAGTAAAAGCTGTAGCAACCAATCAACCCATACCTCTAGGTGCTTCTTATCAAGCAACACCCGAAGGCGAATTAATTGATTTACGTGATGTAAATGGTCAGGTAAAGGCTACATTTACAGTAAATAGAGAAGCTGCTTTTAATAATTACGTTACCTTTTATCGAGTTGCAGACGTTAATGGTAGTGTTGATTTCGATAATAATGGAACAGTTGATTTACGTCCTGGCGATACTGGTTATGCTCTAGCTGCGATACAGTCAAGAGTTGCTGGTCTTGACTTGACGGTTAGTAATCAAGGCGCCGCTACTTTTACTATCGACCTGAATGGTGGATTATTATACGCGCCATTGATTATTAGTAATGGTAAGCCAGAAGAGCTTCTCGATAATAATCCCAATAACGACCCTGATGTTTATTTCGGTTCATCAATTGCAAATCCTGGAAGGTTTGACCATACTCGCCTGTTAGGAAATAACGCATGGGGTTTTGAGGATTTACCATTAGGTGGCGATAGAGATTATAATGATGTAATTGTGCAGGCAAATTTTAGTCGCATTTAAAATTTTACAGCGAACTCTCCCGTCAAATTACTCAACCCCAAACCAACAATCCCAAATAATCAGAAAACTCGACGCCATAAAGTTGCCCAAGCGTTGCACGTACTTCATAACGTAAAGAAAGTCGAGTTTCGACGTTGGCGCCACTAAACTAAACGAGATTGTAGCTTATGACCAATCTAACGTATCTTCCGTAGATTATGCAGATGCTAGTTTATTAGAAGCAAGAGCCAATAGACTCTTTCTTTGAAGCAGACTTAATACTACAAGTAATATCGGAGCATGAAAATGATTGAAGAAGCACTCATCTTGGCAAGGCAAGCAGCCTTTGCGTGCCTCAGCAAGCAGTTGATCTAAATCAACAAGGAAAATACCTAGAAGGTCATTGCTTAATGCAGCAAGCGGTGGAAGCACAGAAGAAAAGCTAGTACAACAAGGCAAAAGTAAGAAAGCTTATTTCACAAGCTTTTTTACATTTTTCAACTGGTAAGTTATTTTAGCCAAGCTGCACTAGCCAGTTAATTAATCAGTCCAAAATTGAAAAAACTCCTACAAAATAAACCTGGGCACCGTTAATAAAACTGGCATGGCTACCCCTTTGGCGAAAATACGCTCAGAAGGAAAGCGAAGGGATGTCAAATCTCTAGGCAGCTTAGTTGTTCAAAAATCAAATAGGAGTCCTATATATTAAATTTTGAATACGACCTAATGAGGTTGGACTGTATTAAATGATTGGGTGATGGGAAGAGCGATCTCACAAAATTTCTGGGTTGTGGTAGGGTGCGTGTGATCGCATAAAATTATTGGGCTATGGAAAGTGAGATCGCATTAATTCATCAAGTATTAGAGAGTGCGAACGCAAAATCATATCAAACTGTAAACGCATTATTGAGACTGAATGTATTGTCGTCTACTAGTACGGCGACGCAATCGTTAGTACCGTAAGCAAAAATAGCTCTATCGGTAAGAGAGCTACTGCCAGCCCAATGGATATCAGAGATAAAATATTCAGAGTGTATATTGGTTGTATTCGTAGATAAAATAATTTGATCCCAAGAATAAGCAGAATAACCATAGATAAGAGCGTAACCAGCATCTTTGTAGAACGAACCATTCTCATTACCTAGAACGAATACATCCATATCGCTTCCAGTTGCAGAACCAACCAAATAGTCTACTTCATTGGCTCCACCACCAAAACCTTCAAATCGGTTGTAAACATTGTAACCATCTCTAGCGTATGAACCCTGAAGGTAGTCGTTACCAGTCCCGCCCATAAGTTTATTGCTAGTGCCACCTGCCCAGATATAATCATTGCCGGCACCACCATTTAGTTCGTCATTTCCAGTACCATATTGTAAGTGATCGTTACCATACAAAAAATCGTTACCATCTCCTCCGTCTAAGTAATCATCACCTTTACCGCCATATAATTTATCGTTCCCAGCACCGCCATATAAATTATCCATACCTTCTCCACCGTATAGGGCATCATCGCCATTATCGCCATATAATTGGTCGTTACCGATTCCTCCATAGAGCAAGTCGTCTCCTATACCCCCTACTAGATAATCGTGCCCCTCATCCCCATATAAGGTGTCATTTCCACTCCTACCGTATAAGTAATCGCCGTCGGCTCCACCTCTTATAATGTCGTTGTTGCTCCCACCATAAATGTAATCTCTCCCACCATATCCATTAGCTTGGAGAATATCTGTCCCCGTGTAGTTATAAAAGTTGTTTGTATTATTACCGTTCCAGTAAAATGTCATAATTTTGTCCCTTTTTGTTTTAAATATTTTCCTCAGAACCAAAACAGGCGATTCGCCTACACCCTCTTACTTGCTCTATCGAGATTAATCCCGCAATAAAAACAACATACCCAGGATAGTTAGGAAAAATCACCTAATGCCCATTAGCAATTATCGTTTACTAATAATGTTACTAATGCATGTTAGCTGATTTGAGGAGGGTGGTTTGTTTATGTTTATTTTATTGCACATGTTACTTACGTACATCGATACGGTTTATAGAGTAAATCAGGATGCGGGTGAGAGGAAATATACAAGAACTGAATTTTTAGTATTAGATGCGTAAGTTACTAACAAGGTTCATGCGTGTATTATAGAAGGTTAGAAATAATGCGTTTAGAAAATTTCTTTCAAGCGAGCAAGCTAGCTACAGATAATGGTAAAGCTTTTGATTACGGGATAGAAGCAATTGCTGCTGATGAAGAACTAACAAGACATATACAAGAATGTCTTGTTTGGCTGAAATTTCTCGACCCACCTGTCGATGGAAAGTTTGGTCCAATTTCTACAGATGCATTTATTGAATTTCAAGAGCTTATTAGCACTGTCCGACCGGAAGTTGCTCAAGAACTGGGATTTCTAAGTTTAGAAACTGCAAGAGCTTTAATTGAAACCGCACCAGAAGCTATATCTAAACTTAAACCTAAAATTGACTTTTCGCGCCAGGATTTAGCCGCTAGTCTAATCAAATACATGGTAGAAATGAACTACCGTGTTTCTGTAGGCGACAGGAAATACAACATTGTTTATGTTGAAGGAATGAATGCTGATGGAACTTTAAATTCGGATGCTCGTAACCAGTTTAATGATTTACGATTAGTCATAGAAATTCCCAAATCAGACTTTATACCAGTTATTCGGGGCAAGTGGGAAGGTACAACAGAACCTGGTACGCACTTCACCTTAAACCCATTGAATGAATTAGGCGCCGCACGAATAGCCTTTGGGCAGTATAAAGCTTGGCGAGTAGGAACTCATCGTGGGCAAACAGGCGCCGATCCACATGAAGCCTTAATTCAGCATACTCCTGTTTCTGTTTATCGAGATAAAAACCAAGACTTTATTCGACCTGGTGATTTTCTTGATACAGGTAATTTCGCCATCAATCAGCATTGGGGTTATGACTTACCTCGTGCTGACATTGGCATGGCTGGTGCTGGTTGTCTTGTTGGTAGAACTCGACAAGGACATAGAGAGTTTATGGCACTGCTTAAGCAAGATAGACGCTATGAACGAAACAACAATTATCTATTCCTAACTACAGTAATTGCTGGCGATGATTTGTTTAAAGAAATTCCTCGGATTTCAGGAGGTATTACAACCAATCATGGAATAGATGTTTCTAACCATAATGGAAACTCTATTGATTGGCGAAAAGCAAAAGGTAGTGGAGTCGTGTTTGCATTTGCTAAAGCAACCGAAGGGGTAGACTTTACAGACAAATATTTTGATAATAATTGGGAGCGAATGAAAGATGCTGGTATCATTCGCGGTGCTTATCACTTCTTCCTCCCTTTAATTGACTCGGAAAAACAAGCACAGCATTTTCTACGAGTCGTTGGCAAAATTGAATCTAGCGACTTACCACCCGTTCTCGACTTGGAACATTACCCAGACTATGTTAAAAGACAATGGGAAAAAACCCCATCCAATGAACGTATTCCTAGAGTGCAGCAATGGTTAGATATTGTTGAAAGCGTAACAGGACGCAAGCCAATAATCTATACAAGTTACGGCTTCTGGACATCGTATATGGGTGATACACAAGTATTTGCCAAATATCCACTGTGGATTGCTAATTATACAAATAAACCTCAACCATTAGTTCCGGCAAATAATTGGGGTAGAAATGGTTGGAATTTCTGGCAGTATACAGAAACTGGTGCTGTACCTGGAGTTCAAGGAAAAGTTGATAGAAATCACTTTAATGGTTCGTTTGACGAATTAACAGCTTTTGTTGAGACTATTACAAATCGCGTCCCTGCTAACTTTATCGTTAGGGAAACCCGAAGCGAAAATATTGTTCCTACTTCTGTTTCTTCACCCCAATTAGAAGTTTCACTAAATGGAAACTCTCATCGTTAATTTTCATAAGCTTCTAAAAATTAGCTGCAAGTGAATATTTGTATTGGTACGAAATTATCGTGCCAATACCTAATGTATCAGCAATCAAATTGAGTTTAACTGAAAATATCATCAATCCATGAATACAAATCTAATTCCTAATAACTTTAACAATTTTGACCATGACCGTGCATTGGAGATGCTGTATCTAATTCAACAAGCTCATCATCAATTTGCACAAGCTCAACAACAACCAACATTTTTATGGGAACAAGATTTAACAGCAATAAACGTAAATGGTAAAAAGTATAAAATACTTGCTAATTTTGGCTTTGCTCACTATTTGTTTTTAAAACGCAAAAGAGTCCCCTTTGGTTTTATAGCTCAAAGGCAAGATACTCAAGATATTTATGTTGTTTTTCGAGGAACAGCAAATCTTGCAGAATGGATTTCTAACTTTAAATTTGTTCAGCAATCATATAAGCAAGCTAATAATCCTCCGCTTTGCCCAACTATACCCAGAACAATATTAGGTGAAGTTCATCGTGGTTTCTACAAAACTTACATTCGTCCAGACCTTGGAAACTTAATAGATCGGATATATGATTTCAACCGTGATGATAATTATAATTCAATCAGAGATACAATAGAGAAAACTCTTAGCAATTGCCCAGCTAATTCTCGTGTATTTGTTACAGGTCATAGTTTAGGTGGAGCTTTAGCAACAATTGCAACATTACATATTCACCTTAGCGAGAGGATACCTATTAAGTCTCCAATTCTTTATTCGTTTGCAAGTCCAAGAGTCGGAGATATGAATTTTGCTCGCAACTTTGATAATTTAGAGTGTTATCGAATTGCCAATAGTGAAGATATTGTACCTAAAATTCCCATGCCATGTTTATTACTTTCCTCTGCTAGTCTTCCTGGGCAAACAGGCGCCACAGTTATCGCAACTAAAAAATCATCAAGATTTGATTACGAGCATATTGGAATACCAATTTACTTTACTTTACAAACAGGTCGTATCCCCAATAATCATATCTTACCAGCATATTTTCAGGCTTTACAAGCTGAAACAGGCATTGCTGTTTCAAGCCGCTGATTGCCCAACGGCGCCGTTAGAAAGTAATTTTTGTAAATTAATATAAATTTGACTGAAATGAAGCGAATATGTACTAAATTATATCAAAATTTGTTACTAGTAACAATCAGTTTGTTATTAGCCAGTTGCGGACGCAATATTCCATCATTACAAGGGGTCAGTGATACTGTTGATAAACTCGACAGCAAAGGTAGAGATATCTCCAAAGATATGTATCGCTCATGTATTAGAGCAACTCAATTTTTTGGAACACCTGGTTCTCCTACTGTATTTACAGAAAGACAACCCGAAGAAAAATTTTGTGATGATAATTACAAGCGAGTTTCTTCTGTCATGGACAATGCGAATGGGGTTTTAATCAATTATATGAAAGCCCTTGTTCAAGTTGCTAACGGAGAACGGGAGAAAGGAAAAAAAATTACCTTTGATGCCAGCTTTCAAACATTAGAGACTTCCTTAACAAATCTTAAATACTCACCATCACCTTCTTCAGAAGCGCAAACGGTATTTAAAGAAGCAGAGGTCAAAGCAGGAGTTGCAATCGCGAAGTTTCTCACAAACCTATTTACTAAAGAACTTCGTCGCAGCAAGCTCAAGCAAGCAATTTTATGTACAGATAGTAGTATCCAAACCTATATTAAGGGTGAAGGTGCAGTCGAAGGACAACCAGAGCCGGGAGGATTGGTGGCAATCGCCAAAAAAGTTTACGTTGATGGACTATTGGTTGAAGAAGAAACAAGTATCCGTACTTACTATAGCGAGTATATAGCGCTACTGGGAGATGATTTAAGGAAAAATCCCCTTGAATTTATGTCAGTAGAAGATAAGTATAATACTGCGATGGATGTGGTACGTACTCGTAAAGATGAAGCTGAAGCATATACAAAGATTTTAAGGGAATTGTCATCACTGCACGCATCTTTAAAAACAGAATTTGTTAAGGATGGCGATATTCCTTTGACAGGTGCTAAATTCGACAAGTATTGTCAAGATTTATTCAAGTCGTCTAATACTAAAACCGCAGAGAAAGAACAAACTCAGGAAATTAAACCAGAAACGATGCGAAGAGTTCAAGCGATTATCGATAAACACGTAAAAGTTATAGAGCCATTGCTACAAAAACTTAACAAACAACGATAATAGCAAATAAAAATAAAATTAGGAGTTAAACCATGATGCTTCAAGATGTCACAAGCTTACTTGTCTGTCGTAATTTAATTAATGAAATTATTTATTTTGTACAAACAAATAGCGCGGAACGGCTGTTTAAAAAAGAAATAGATGAAGCACAGTTTAACCAAATATTTACAGATGTTGAACTTAAGTTATGCGAAATTGCGGATGAAATGGCAATAATTATCAATGAGCAATCTGTAAGCTCAGTAACCATTTATCAGCAGCAAATTAATACTACTAGGCAAAAATTGCAAGAATTTATTGAAAATACTGGAAATTCTCAGATACTAATCCAAAAGCTATGTGAACTAGTTGATTATTTTCACAATCTTCTTAGTCAAGAAGAAATCTATCCAGAAACTCCAAAAATTCTTGATGGGATTAAAGCAATTTGTACTCAGTATTAACTTTAGTAAAAATAAGTGCTTGATGTAACCACTGTATTATTCATTACAATGATTATAAGGAGTTAAAAATGTCTCAGCCTGATTTGACAGATTTAGAACTATGCCGACAGTTAATTTCTGAAATTCTAGATTTTTCTTTAGCAAACCGTAACGAACTCTTAGCACAGAAGAAAATAAACAATGACCAGTTTATTGAAATTCGTAAGCAAATTGAAGAACCACTTCGCAAAATCCGCAAAGATATAACACTTAAACTTTTCGATGTAGTCTCTAAAACATTTGGAACTTTTGAATCCCAAATTACATCAGTTACTGCTAACTTAAATACAGTTATTGATGACCTTGAAGGGTTCAATACATCTATTAACTTTTTAAGTAAAATCGTTGACTTTTTTAGTGGAATATTAGCTGCTGCAAGTCAAGGTATTGCCGGAGTTCCGAAAATACTAGATGGATTGAACAAAATTATGGAATGAGTTATACCTAATCAAGTATGACCCCTGACATTTTAGAAATGCTCTGCTAATAGGGTATTGGTTCCGTCAAGTTTGTTAGAGCAGTTGAAAAAGAGTTTAATGTTAAAGTCGAGTACGATGATGATACAGCAGAAATCCATGATTTAGGAGATGCTGCATTATACATAACGCTTCTAAAGTGCCTGCAAAGAAAGCATCGTTTATCAAATGTTTCCAACACGCGGGCGCCTCAAGAACCACCTAAAATTGAATCAAAGTATAGACGGGAATCTTTATATTGATTAAAAGTTGTGCATTTATATGTTTTGGTGCGTAACAGCAGCTGGGGAGCAAGTAAGTAGTGGGCGCCTTTTATGAGCGTACTGATTGTTACAACGATACAGGCGCCAATTCAAAAAACTAGAAATGTTCAAGAAAATTGCGGAATTATGCTGGTTGCGGTTGTAGCAATTGGAATGATTCGAGGTGCAATGGGGTAAAAAGATGATTGAAAAAGTTGAACAAGAAATAATTGATGCGTTTTCCTGGCTAGAAGTACCAAAGCTGACAAATTTATTAAGACCATCTGCAGGTGATTGGGAGGAGGAACAGGAAATAGGGCACAAGCTTGTCGGTAAAAACTGGTTGAGTCTTGAGCAAGAATTTTTGGTGGAAGAATGGTCTTCGTTTTGTTATTTAAGCGCTGAGGGTTATCGTTATTATCTACCGTCTCTATTGACTAAATGCATTTCTAATTTTTCAGAGGATAACGACCTTATTCATTCAACAGTTTTTAGTTTGATTCCTAGCTTTCATAGTTTATATTATTGTGGTAAAGATGAAGACTTTGAGTATCAGACCTCGCTGTTTACCTCAGAACAGTATAAAGCAGTTTGCTCGTTTTTAGGGCTAGTATTTGACACACTACCTCAATTAAAATTTTTGAGCGCGCAGGCTTTGAGATGGGGTTGGAATAACCAAACACATCCGGCTCAAGCAAAAAGTGAAGAGTTTTACCGAAGTCTCCATAATTACCAGTATCCACTTGCTAAAGACCCACAAGTAAGAGAACTTCAACAGCAAATCAACGCAGCGTTTGAAAAAACTCCATATCCGGGAGATAATAGCCTTTGCGGTTCAGATTTGGGTAATGAGCCTGCGGAGTATGCAATGGAGTTTCGAGGATTAAATTGGAAAACACTTCACCCGGATTTTCTTGCTGTAAACTCCTCAGCTTTAAGTTTTTTCACCGATGAAGGATTTAGATACTTTATAGGCGCCTTTTTGATTGCCGATTTAATCATACCTGAAATCGAAGGAGCTTGGTCTAATGCCGACCCAGTGTTCCACCTGACATACGGGTTAATTGACGAGGAATTTGAGAGGGAAGATGACTTTAATTGGTATGAAATAGCAACAATAAAGTTTTCACATTTTAACCAAGAGGAGAAAAAAGCAATCGTTTCATACCTCGAATATTGTTCTCTAAAGGACGAATATTCAAGAGAAAGGATTAACAAGGCATTAGAAAGTTATTGGTTAAAAACACTCTTATAAAAAGAATTAGTATCTCTTCTCTGTGCCCTAGAAGTCTCTGTGGTAAAATCAATTACTTTTAACCACTGCACAGGCGCTTTGGCCTATGCTACAATTCGGCGCCCTCCATTTTTTCGCAGCAAGAAAACACCAACGACAATTAGCCAAATTTCCCATAAAATAAACCCAATTGGCGCCGTTTCTAAAACAGGTGCGTGTTCAATAACTGGTGCAAAAAACTCACTTTGCCCTAAAATCCACAGTGAAACACTTGCCAACCTCATTCTCAGAACTATTGCGGAAGCTGTGGTACATGAGCGCTTTTAAACGCTGGACTGGTCAAACACCAAAAGCATATTTGGAAATGTGCAAGGGCGCCAATCTAATGTCTTAGGATAAACGACTTTACGCTAAAATTAAGCCAAGCTATTACACAAATGCCATGACTGCCATTACCATCAACTTAAATAATGTAGTAATGCTTACAGACGACCAATTTTATCAACTGTGTCAGGATAATCCCGAACTAAAATTAGAGCGTAACCAATGGGGAGAACTAATAGTAATGCCACCAACAGGGGGAGAGACTCTTAAACGCAATGCATCGGTGATTGCGGATTTTGTAATTTGGAACCGTCAAACTCAACTAGGAGAAGTATTTGACTCTTCAACTTGTTTTAAACTCTCCAATGGTCCCGACCGTTCCCCTGATATATCATGGATACAAATAGATAGATGGAATGCACTTACTCCTTCTCAACGAGAAAAATTTCCTCCCATTGCTCCTGACTTTGTGTTGGAGTTAATGTGCCCATCCGATAGTTTGAGCGATACTCAAGCAAAAATGCGCGAGTATATGGCAGCAAGAGTTAGATTAGGTTGGTTGATAGATAGAAAAAATCGTCCTGTGGAAATTTATCGCTTAGGGCAAGAAGTAGAAATATTAGATTCTCCTGCAACATTATCAGGAGAAGATGTACTACCAGGGTTTGTTTTAGATATGCAGTTTGTATGGTAATCCATAGTAGGGTAATTTTCTCATAGCCAAATTGGTGGAAACAGCCGATCAACTTCCAATCTCCAATCAGGTAAAGCAAGTTCGGCTTCCGCAATCTCCCCCCGTTGGTAAATAATAGGATTACGCGGGTCGCTCGACTGATAAACTTTTATTAATTCCCCTCTGAGAACATCTACATCCCACACTACTAAAGTTCCTGCATCAAAGTAATCCAATCGCTTTTTAGCCATCTCCTTCTCAGCTTTTTCGCCATAATCACTTTCACTTCTTACTTCGGCTGCAAAAATTGGCGCCCCTTCGAGAAATTTCCCCTGGTTCTCTGGAAGTGCCCCAGCAAAAAATGCAGCATCTGGACTAAACGACTCGCGTTTGGGTAGATTTGTAGTAAATTCCTGCCAACCATTAGCCGATTCCCACCAAACAGTTACTTTTGGACGAACTGGTAAATTAACAATGTATCCTACATTATCTGGTAATCCATAACCACGCCGAGTTGCAAATCCATAGTCACGCAAGCTGCTGTAGATTTCCCCCCCAGCAAATCCAGGTAGAAACCCGGTTGCTGCCATAACTACAAGTTCTCCATTTACCAACTCGGCTTTTCCGTTATCTGGAACTCGGTACAAGTCTGCAATTTTGGCTGTAGCTTTGAGACTCATAAATTTACATCCGATCTTATTTTCCAAGATATAAGTCTTTACTGTAACCTATACTTACAGCGCTTTTGATTTGGAATGGGCATCCATATCTTATGGAATGGGCATCCCTATCTTGTGGAATGGGCATCCCTGCCCGTTCGCAAGAAGCTTTTTTACGTGTAAATGCTGTTTGTAAAGTAATATTTTTTAGTTAAAGATGTAAGTAGTTAAGAATCAAACAACTTTAACTAAGGAGTGCGCGCGTGCCAATAGGACTACCAGAATTTGTTGAAAACCCCGAAAATCGGTGTCCAGTAGTTTTGTTACTTGATACTTCTGGCTCTATGTCTGGTAAACCCATTCAAGAGTTAAATCAAGGTATTGCTGCTTTCAAAGAAGATGTGCTAAAGGATACTCAAGCATCTTTGAGTGTAGAAGTAGAAATTATCACGTTCGGTGGTTCTGTACAGCTAATTCAAGATTTTGTCACCATCGACCAATTTATACCTCCTAGGCTAGAAGCGAATGATGTCACGCCGATGGGTGAAGCAATAGAGTATGCTTTGGATACGTTAGAAGCGCGTAAGCTGAGTTATAGAGAAAACGGTATTTTGTACTATCGCCCTTGGGTATTTTTAATTACTGATGGCGCCCCAACTGATAGTTGGCAATATGCAGCGCATCGTGTCAGAGAGGCAGAAGCAAATCGTCGATTATGTTTTTTTGCTGTCGGTGTGCAAGGCGCCGATATGAAAATCTTAAATCAAATTGCACCTCCTGAGCGTCCACCTGTATTGCTAAATGGATTAGACTTTCGTTCTTTATTTGTTTGGTTATCGACTTCCATGAAACGAGTATCGAGTGGCAAAGTTGGGCAAGCAGTAGCATTACCGCCTGTCGGATGGGGTCAAATTACAGTTTAAATTAGTTTAAATTATATATATTGAGGGTATATTGTGACGTGGAAAGCAATTGCGCGCGCTGTAATTGGAGTTAGTCATCAAAAGCAGGGTATGCCTTGTCAAGATTATGGTAAATATGAAATTTCGGATGATGTGATTGTTGGAGCAGTAGCTGATGGCGCCGGAAGTGCAAAATATTCTGATATTGGGGCAAACTTGGTAGTTGAATCTGTAGTAAATCACTTATTAGAGATTGCTAAACGCATCCAAAAACGGAAACGTTGCACGCTTTGCTCTTCTCAAGCGCTTTCTCAACAAAGAGCCAAAAAGCTGTTTACAAAAACACTTTTAAAAGCGCGCGCTGCTTTGCAAGAGCAAGCTGATAGTAAGGATTATTCTATAGATGAGCTAGCTTGCACTCTCTTGGTTTTTGTCGCTACTCCTGAATGGGTCGCAGCAATGCAGATAGGGGATGGATTTATAGTGACGCGCGCTACTGACAGCGAATATAAATTAATTTTCCCCCCAGATAAAGGAGAATTTGCCAACGAGACGACATTTGTCACATCAACAAACGCTAAAGATGAAATGCAGGTAGAAGTATTGCTAGGAAAACCAGAATTTATCTGTGCTTCCACTGATGGGCTAGAGAAACTCGCAATACGCATTTCGGACTGGGCGCCTTTTCCACCATTCTTCCAGCCGTTAGAGGAATACTTACGGGAAACGAGCGACCCAGAGAAGGAAGACGAATATTTAAGCAACTTCCTTAACTCTGAACGGTTGAATGCTCGCACCGACGACGATAAAACTTTGCTGTTGTGCCTGTTTGACAAAATGTAGAAAGAAATGAAAGTTTATACCTGTGCTAGTACGGGACAATCGATAACCCTAGATAAATATATTACTAAGGGAGGGGAAGGGGAAATTTGGCAGACAAATCGCAATGGCTATGTAGCTAAGATTTATAAAAAGCCTCCAACCTTTGAGATTGTCCAAAAGCTAGAGGTGATGGTAGCATTTCCACCCCAAGAGCCAAACTCTCACCTCAATCATATCTCCTTTGCTTGGCCTAAATCGTTGCTAAAAGACGTTTACGGCAATTATGTCGGTTTTTTAATGCCTGAAATTAAAGGGGGTAAACAACTCCTTGATATTTATAATCCTCGTCAACGCAAGTCTCAGAAACTTGAGATAGACTGGCGTTTTCTCCATACAACAGCACTGAACATTGCGTCAATTATCGAAGCTATTCATGCTGCTGGTTATATTTTAGGTGATATCAAACCGCAGAATATCCTTGTTAATAATCGCGCGTTGCCTTCAATTATCGATACAGATTCCTTTCAAGTTCGGCATCCATTAACAGGTGAAATATATCGCTGTGAAGTTGGTTCACCAGGATTTACACCACCTGAATTAATTGGGAAAGATTTCTCTAACATTGACCAAACACAATTTCATGATAACTTTAGGCTAGCCGTAATAATCTACCATTTATTGTTCACCAGGAGTCCTTTTCAAGGTAAATGGACAGGAGTGGGAGAGGCGCCAGAAGTAGATGAGCTAGTTCAACGTGGCTTATGGACTTATGCACCTGACATGAGCATTCAACCATTAGAAATATTGCCCCTTGATATTGTGCATCCACAACTTCAACAAAGTTTTCTCAAGTGCTTTAACGATGGGCATATAAATCCTAACTTACGTCCAACTGCTTCTTATTGGAAGAGAGTGCTGAAAGTCGCTATTAATGAACTAACTCTTTGTGGAAAGTTTGACAACCATTACTACAGCCAGAATTATGGCAAGTGCTATTGGTGTGAATGCGCCACAAATCATAATATTGATTACTTTCCCGGTATTGTTCGACAACCACAATCTCATGTTGCTGCGTCAAAATCAGAGTCTATATTTTCAGATGTACTGCTGGAAAACTATGGGTTAGGGTCAGTTTCCTCAAATGTTAACGCTAGTCAAACGCAGCTTAATAGTCGCACACCATCAACTTCAAATACTTCATCATTACCAGTTCCATCCGTACCACCTCCCCCAAGACAGGCGCCTAACTCTAATAATCAATCGAATCCGGCGCCGCAAAGAGTTCCTTCTTCCAGCAGTACAACGGCTTCATCAGTAAAACAAAATCAATCTATAAGTAACTTTAATACCGTTAGTAATCCTAATGCCAGCAATTCAGCTTCTAAACAATTAAATAATTCTCAGATATCAAGTGCTAATAAAGCTGTTTCAAAAACAGTACAACCTTCTAGTAGCAGTGGTCGAAATAATGACGGATATTTTATACCGTGGTTATGTATTCCTAATTTATACCTCATCGGATATACATGTATACACTATCATAATATTGAAGTTTTAACTGTTTCTTTAGGCTTATGGGTAGTCTTAGCTTCATCCGTAACAGTTTCAAGCTCAATTAAAACTCAAGATTGTCCACTATTTGGCAATATAATTATTAGTTCGGCTTTGCCCTTGACCGGAGTTATTAATACTTTTATATACCCTCATAAATTTCTTAGTGGATTATGGTTATTTTGTTTTATATCATGGTTACTTCTTATTGGAACACGTAATTACATTTTATTAAATAAAAAGTCTAATATTATTAGTATTTTTTTCATTACTATACTTGCTTCCATTAGTGCAGCTATAATTAGCTTTTCAGTCTACCATTACACAAACAACGGAGAAAGTGTAGATATTTTTTGGTTAATATGCTGGTCTTTTATAGCATTTATTTCTGGATTAAATGGGTTGGTTGCTGAAAGACAAAAAATATCAATTTATTCTAAAATAAACCTCGCTATATGCGTACCTGCTCTTGGAGTAATTAACTGTTTTATAAATCCTAATTCATTCTTATCAGGGTGGTCGTTAGTTTTTCCTGCAAGTTTTATAATTTGGATGCTGGTCTTGTTAAGCCAAGAGGACATAAAAACTACAAATACTAATTCTATCTCAGAAGTATTAGCACGTCGAAAACGAGCAAAAATAATCGAAATATTGGCAATAATTTTTGTAGTTATACTGGCAGGGCATACATATTATACAAAAGTCGCTTTTGATACATCAGCTTTTACCAAAGTAATACTTCAAGAAGATTTTCAAAATCCCAATCAAAACGACTGGTTTCTTAATAAAGGTGCTGAAATAAAAGACGAAGCTTTATTTCAACTTGTACCAGATCAAAACACGATGCGATTGTCTACTTGGAAAAAGCCTTGGTTTAGTAACTTAAAAGATGTTGATTTTTCAGCGGATGTTAAAAAAAGCAGCGGTTCTGATGATGAGTATTTTGGCATAATTGCAAGAAATGATAATTATAGATTCTATTACTTGCGAATCAATGGAAATGGAGATGTTCGCTTTGGGAAAATCATCACAAACAAAATGATAGATACAGAAGTTGATCTAAAACATTTGGCTGGAAATCAAAGTACTACAAATAGACTAAGGATAGTTTGCAATGGCAACACAATTATTGGGTATATAAATGATAAAATGATAGGCAGCTTTGAAGACAACTCCATCTCTTCTGGCAAAATTGGATTTATCTCTTCAAGTGGTGAGAGAGAAGGGGTTGCTGTTTACTTTGATAATGTACTTGTGAAGATTAAGTAATTTAAAGCCTCATAAGCAGTTCAATGAGCTAATATCCAACCTTTATAATTCTTTTGTACATATCAAAGTCTAGCGTCAGGGTGTTTTTCTGCATCTGATACAGGAATGTTATGCTTTCAAGGAAATTGTCCAACAATTTGTTGGACAATTTCCTAACTTTAGGTAAGCTTCTACAAAACTTCTTATGTAAAGAAGGTTTGTGCGAGAAAAACCCTGCATTTCAGGAGAATCTTTCTTGAAGAGGCAATTCTTCTCTCAAGCGGACGTTTTCCCCACCAGTCTTGAATTTATTTCTTGGACAGCAAGCTTCAAAGCTTGAACTTGCCGATTTAACTCGATGACATCAACACCAGCTTCAGCTTCGCCTATATATTCCTTAATCCATTCAAGCATCACCTCAGTAATGGTTTTACCTTCTTGAGCTACCTTCTTAGTAAATTTTTCTTTCGTTAAGGGGTCTACTTGAAACTGAATCAAAGTTCTCTCTCGTTTTGCCATTACCCGGAAACCTCCAAAACCTTATTTATATTGAAATTAACAATTTTAATTGGTAATGGCAATTATAATGACTTTTTTCTTGACATGGTAATGGCATTGCCATTACCATGTCATGTAACGAAGCATTTATGCCCGTCGTAGTTACACAGTATGCTTTCTGTGCCTGTTGTACTAGGAAAACTTAAAGCAGACACCAACACTGCGGTGTCGTTTTATCAGGAGTGCCGATGAAACAATCTACTAGACAAGCAATGTTAGAGGCTTATAATTCTATGCAACCAATCATATCCAGGTTGTATGCGGAATACGAGCAGGAAGAGCGAAAATGAAGATTATGCAGATGCTAGTTTATTAGAAGCAAGAGCCAATAGACTCTTTCTTTGAAGCGGACTCGATACTACAAGTTATATCGGAGTATGAAAATGATTGAAGAAGCAAAAGCGCTAGCAAGGCAAGCCAAAGAGCTAAGTCAACAAGCAGTTGATTTAAACCGACAAGGAAAATATGTAGAAGGCCATCGCTTAATGCAGCAAGCGGTGGAAGCACAGAAGAAAAGCTAGCCAGTTGATTAATCAACCCAAAATAGAAAAAACTTTAGCTCAGTTAGAGCAAATGCATCAAAGCTAAAAACAATACAGTAAGAAGTATCCAAGGGCGCCACCAAACGGCGCCTTTTTTTTCGTAATAAGTAGGTGAGTGAAAATAAAACTAACGCGAGTAACAGAATGTAAACTTTAAGAAAAGCCTTATTTAGCTTGGGTTTGAGTTTCTTTACAAAACTCAACATAGTAGTGCTTTCCGGCGCCAACTTACTTACAATATTATTGCCAAATTCATCATTTGTCATATTCTGCGTCATCAGGATTATCCAGATTTTTTGGAAAGCTGTCTGGCACCAGGTATGGCTGTAACAGCAGATATTGTAATTCGTGAAAATCTGTCATCTTCTTCTTGCTTAAACCTATTATTGTCAATTGAGATAAAGCATTTTCTGTACGCTAAAGCCAGATATTTGTATCAAATATTTATATTTTTTTCTATTGCCTGCGTCCTCATTTACTTGTTTGTGCATGACTAAAGAATAAATACTCCTGGTATAATAATGTAGATAATAATCAAATAACATATTAAGAACGTAAGTATGAGTGCAAAAATGATTATTTTATCTGCATAATTAGCCATTTGAAGACATGAACAATAGTGAAGATAAAGCCAATAATCAAGAACTATCGACTGAATGGGAAGTAAGACTTATTACTGGCGACCCCAGAAAGTTTTCAAACTATGTTTTAGTACCTAACCATAAAACTGGTAAGGATAAAATATTTATTAATATTTTAGGCTTTCGTCCTAACAGTGATGAGGATGCACAAGAGCTTTTGTCAACTTATATTAGTCAAGCTCAAGCTAAGTTTAATCTTCGTGATTACATTGTTGGTGAGAGAGATCAATATGGACAAAGATTTACTATAGTTGTTGAGATTCGAGGTAGGCGCCTCTTAACCGGATGGATTTTGGACACAGATGGTATACTAAAGTTGGCAACTCCATTTTCTGGATTTGCAAAAGAATGATAATGTCGAGGGTAATTCATGATGCTACTGGAACAATATTCAGTTATTCAACTTATTACAGACCGCTATCAAGATAGAGGAGTCTCAATTGGAGCAATTGGCATTATTTTAGAAGTATATGGTGATGAAGCTTACGAAGTTGAATTTTCCCGCGAAGATGGCACAACTATTGCTTGGTTTGCAGTTCATCAAAATGACGTAAAACCATACTCTGAGCCAAGTCTAGACACAGTATCTCAGCAGGTGCCAAACCCAAGTTTATCAATCTAAATATACGTAACAGTGCCATCTTAAGCATAAATGTTTACAGTTGCAGCACTGGCGTTCTTAGTAACAGGTAGGAATGCACAAAGGGCTTAACTACCAAACAAAATTTCTGGTTGTTTAGCAGGCGCAACTTTTATCGGGTGATGCTGCCAGATGCTCGTTAACAGCAATGTTTCCGAATTTCAATAATTTTGTCTTCTGTCGAGTCTTCATCATTTACCCAAGCAAATACTATAATCTTACCTTCTTGGTGATATCTAAAGAACAATCGATACTGTTGGAAAAATTTCGCTGCTTTCCAATGTTTATACTCGGCGCCTAGAGTGTTGCCTTGACGGTACTCACTGCGCGTTGGGTCTTGAGGAATAACTTCAAATACAAGTTTAGCTATAGCTGCCAAACGTTTAGCAGCATTTTTCTTGTGATAATTTTGGGGGTCATTTTGCCGGAGAAGTTCAACAGATGTCAAAAGTTGTTCAAACTGGTCGAGAAAAAGGGGATGAGCAAAAATACTCCACCCATTAATTACCAACGGTTCGCTTGTGGACAAACTTATTCATCCTCATCAGATAGTGGTGCATCAATATCAAACTCAACATCGGCAACTAAGGACTGAACACGGTTAACGATAGAAGAACTAATAGCCTGAATGTGCTGAGGATTCTTTTTAATGTCTTCAACAATAAAATCCAAAAACTGTCCAAGCACAGGGTCATCCTCTAGCTGTTCAGCCTTTGAGATGATAACTTGACCGTTTGGCTGAATGGCGTAATTAATTTTATCGCGCTTATTTAAGCCCAAAGCTTTTCGCACACTATCAGGAATCGTAGTTTGGTATCGGTGAGTAAGCGTTGATTGGGCTTGAATTAAATCTCTAGCCATAAGTACTTCCAAGTTTGTCAGCCAGATTTCACAGATTATAGTAATGCAATTGCATTGTCAGCGTCAAGAGCAGTCTGTTCGATTAAATGGAATAGGCGCCCTCTGTACCCTGTCCATATTGATTGCAGACAATAAATCTATACGAGACACATGAGTAAGCTATACTCATAATATACTCATATAACCATAACCCCAATGAGCCAAGCAGGAGAAACAAAACGGCAAAATTTCAATGTGTCACCTGAACAAGAAGCGCAAATAGAGTGGTTGCGACAAGCAATGGGAGTCACAACTACCAAAGAAACGATTTTACGTTCAATATCAGTGGTAACGGTTCTCCAAAATTATCTGCAACAAGGCTACCAAATAAGACTTGTAACACCAAACGAGCAAATTCATCTGGTTATACCCGAACTAGAACCACCACCACAGTCAACTTGGAAATATTTAGTATCCCGTCCACATCCTTGGAGACGACAGCTTTATGTAAAAGGACGACGCCTTTTAGCTTCTACTGTTTGGCAAGATATCCTGGTAAATGAACTTAGCACCGAAGAAGCAGCTGAGAATTTTGATTTACCATTAGATGCAATTAATGAAATTATTCGTTACTGCGAAGCGAATAAAGAACTAATCAAGATGGAAGCCCAGGAAGAACTTTATCGATTGAAAGAACGGGGTGTTAGTATTGAGTCTTAGAATATTTGTAGATGAAGACACACTCTTCTCGCCGTCTTATTGAAATGCTACGGGCAGATGGTCATGATGTATTAACAATTGGTGAGGCTGGTGTGACTGGTATACCTGATGCATCTGTAATGGAACTAGCCAGAGTTCAACAAAGAATATTACTTACCCGTAACTGCGATGATTTTCTGGCAATTCACGAAGCGAACCCAGAACATTCGGGAATTTTAGCAATATATCAAGATGCTGACCCAATGAAGAATATGAGTTATACAGCAATAGTCAAAGCTATAAATAATTTGCAAAACACTGGGCTTTCTTTACAAGCTCAATTTATTGTTTTAAATCAGTATAATTGGTGATTTAAGATTATTTTACCTTATCTAAAATGACACAGTTCTAAAACTAAGCAATTTATGTGGAAGACTTTGCTGTATTAATCTAAAATGGGTTAATCTGTATTTTTATTGACAAAAAGGTTATGCCTTGTACTGAGATAACGACTGTTAACTAACGACTTTACGCTAAAATAAAGTGAATCGCTGCTTTTACACGATACCATGATTTCCCTTACCATTAACTTGAATAACGTAGTAAAGCTGACAGACGACCAATTTTATCAACTATGTCAGGATAATCCTGAACTCAAATTTGAACGTAATCAATGGGGACAACTAATAGTGGCGCCACCAACAGGAGGAGAAACAGGGAAACGCAATGCCAAACTTACTACACGGTTTGTACTGTGGAACGAACAAACCGAACTAGGGGAAGTATTTGACTCTTCAACTTGTTTTAAACTTCCCAATGGTCCCGACCGTTCCCCCGATGTATCGTGGATACAAATAGACAGATGGAATGCACTTACACCTTCTGAACGAGAAAAATTTCCCCCTATTGCTCCTGACTTTGTGTTGGAGTTAATGTCCCCATCTGATAGTTTGAGTGAAACTCAAGCTAAAATGCGCGAATATATGGCAGCAGAAGTTAGATTAGGTTGGTTAATAGATAGAAAAAATCGTCGTGTAGAAATTTATCGCTTGGGACAAGAAGTTGAAATATTAGATTCTCCTGCAACATTATTAGGAGAAGATGTGCTACTAGGTTTTGTTTTAGACATGAGGCTAGTTTGGTAACAACAATAACATGCTTAATCTTGAATTTCTATAGAAAATGGTGGGCAGTGCCCACCTTACGGGGGTGGGGGATCATTATGCGCGTGTATATCGATGTTTTACGCCTATGGGAAAGTACTCGCCATCACCATGTAATTTTAATGTAACCTGCGGCGCCTGATATTCGGCTGGTACGTAATTTGCAAATTCGCTGTTGAGGCGCCTTAGTTGTGTCAATATAGATGTTGTTATTGCTTGTTTTTTGTCAACGCTTGCTTCAATATTCGGCGCCAGTTCTACGGTGACTGTTAAATGTCTATTTTTATCGCTGTCTTCTATTACTTGTAAGACAAATTTACCTGTTACCCATTCTCTAATTTCTGGTACTTCTAAACCGACTGTGACGTTTTCTGGGTATATGTTGGCGCCGAAGTATGAAACTGTGAAGTTTGAGCGTCCGAATACGTAAACGAATGGTAAATTTCTTATGCCTCTTTGACTGCACAGGCAAGATGCCTGTGCCACATTGAATCCCCATCCTTGCAAAAATTCAATCATTTTATCATAAGTGATAACACCACCGTTATCTAAAATATTATACCTGATTAATGGGATGCCGTTGTTGCCGGAGAATAGTAAGGCGCCGTCTTCTACTTCAAAAAAACGACTCATTGGGTCATACTGTACAAGTGTAGGTAAACGTGATTCTCCAAATAGAGCGCGTGCTGCTGAGGGGTTTTCTGCTAAAAATCTACGAATGCATATAGATAATGGTGTTTCGTTGCCTAATACCCCTGCATCGGCGGTTCCATATAATGATGCAAAATCATAACAGGGGTTTTGTGAACCTATTCTTTCTGCTACTAAACTTCGCCATTCTTCGCTGAATACTTCTCCTGCTGTTACTAGTTTAATGTTGTACTGCTGCCACTCAACACCGCGCGCAATTCCTGTATCTATAACGTCTTTGAGAAATGGTGGATACCCTAATAACACGACTTGCTCAAAGTTGGTGCCGAGTTCCGAGACAACACGTAATATTTCATCTTTATTGTTACCAGGAGTAATAACTGTTATTGGATAACCTTTCATTGCTAGATAACGACAGCAGTTAGTTGTGAACATTCCACCTACCCAAGTACCGAGGGTAAAACAAATAACTGCGAGGGTGCGACGGGTATCTGCGAAAAAGCTATCGTGGAAGATTTGCTCGAAGCGTGTAGTAATTTCTAATTCGTCAGCGAAAAACCTACACCAATACGTTGGTTTACCTGTTGAACCAGAAGATGCTGCTATCATATCGCTGGTTTCAATTTGTCCGTAACGACACAAATCAGGCAGAGAATGTTTTTGTAGGTAGTTTTGCTTTGTTAAGGGTGGAAGCGCTTGAAAATCGCTCTCTGTTTGAATGCTGGCAGGATTAATACCGTTTTGTGATAAGAAGGTCTTGTATGCAGGCACGGTTGCAGCGACATTATTAAATAGCTTCAAAGCTGTTGAAGTTGGTTCTGTGTCACAATGTCGCTGGAGTCGAGTATCTAGGGAGGTATTTAAAAAATCGGAAAATGCCTCAATAGCATACTGTCTTTTTTCTTCTGGATTCATCATAGTTGTCAATGGAGTAATTTGATGTTAAAAAGTGATATTTCCGTAATAGCGACGCTCAACGTTGTAGCAATTTACTAAAAACCCCCTTAATGTCCTAACTGCGCTATGCACATCTATTGCAGCAAACAACACGCGAATACTACAGGTAATCGTTTTTGTATCCAATGCGGTGAGTCTTTGCCACTACCGCAAGGGGAAATTATTATTGGTCGCTATAAAATTTTAAATCAGTTGGGGCAAGGTGGGTTTGGACGTACTTACTTAGCTGAAGACTTACAAAAGTCTAACCAGCAGTCTAACCAAAAGTGTGTTCTTAAGGAGTTTGCACCTCAAGTAGAAAAACCAGAAGATATCCGAAAAGCAAAGGAATTGTTTGAACGCGAAGCAAATGTGCTTAAGAAGCTGCAACATCCGCAAATTCCTAAGTTTCACGCTTCGCTCTCTACGAAGTTTGGGCAGAAGGATTTTTTCTTTTTGGTACAAGATTATATTGAGGGTGACACTTACTGGGATTTATTAGACAAGCGTCTTACTTATGGGCAAAATGGCTTTAGCGAGGATGAAGTAACTTTGTTGCTTAAGCAAATGCTGCCTGTGTTGAGCTATATCCATTCCCAAGATGTAATTCACCGCGATATTTCTCCTGATAATATAATTTTACGAAGCTTTGATAATCAGCCTGTGTTAATTGACTTTGGTGGAGTTAAGCAAATTCCTGCTTCTCAAGGGTTTTGGATGACGCAAATGGGCGCCAACCGGACGTTGTTAGGCAAAAAAGGTTACGCACCTGAAGAGCAACTACGTCAAGGTAAAGCTTTTCCTTGTAGTGATTTATATTCACTAGGAGTCAGTACTTTAGTACTGATAAGTGGTAAAGAACCACAAAATCTTTATGACAGTTTCCAAGGAGCTTGGCGCTGGGGTACAGAGATAAAGGTCAGCCAGGGATTAGAAAAAATATTAAAGAAAATGGTCGCGTATAAACCAAGCGACCGCTACCAAAACGCAGAACAAGTAATAAAGGATTTACAGAAACTTTCACCTGTAGCTGTACCTGCTGTGAATAAAGTCAATACAAATGTTACAAAAATAAAAACAATGATAGCGGCGCCTGCTCGACGCGCGGGTAATTTGCATTCCAGAACACAAATGGCTGTTCAAACGTTGCCGTTGCCGATGTGGATGCGTCCACTTGCTGTTAGTGCTGTAACTACAACAGCGATAGTTTTAGTTTGTGCTGGAGCTTTAGGTATAGTTAATGCAGTAGTCAAAGGTGTATCATCGATTTCACTGCCGAGTATTTCCTTACCTAGTTTACCTAGTTTACCTGGTGGTAACTCAGATTCTTCCTCCGAAACCACTAAAAGCAATAGTAGTAGTGGTAATGGTAATTTAGCTAGTCGGCGTGCCGCATTAGAAATTCCTCAAGGTTTCTTTACTCAAACGGTTAACTATATTTTTTATTCCAGAAACCCTGACTTAGAGGGTAGAAATTTAAGCAGTGGTGCCGAGGATGAAGCGTTACGTCAGCAATGGCTTAATATTGGTAAAGAATTACTCGATAAATTAGAACAAGCTAACCTTAGTAGCGACGCGCGTAAAAGGTTGGGAAGTTACTCTGGGCAAGATTATCAGACTTGGAAGCAAAAAGCCGAAGCTGGTGATTTCGGTAAATATACGATTACACAACTTAACAACGATACCAACCGTACATTTGATAGCTTGTTTCCCGGACAACGACGTGGGAAACTCAATCAACCGACGTTTGGTCAAATATGGTATGCAATTGCAGCGTCCAAGGTTAGTAAACTGGAATCAAATTAGTGCTGAGTAATGAGTGCTGAGTGCTGAGTGTAAAGTTATAAGTTATAAATATAATCACTCTAACTTTCAACTCCTAACTCTTAACTCCTAACTCTTAACTTCTAACTCCTAACTCTTAACTTCTAACTCCTAACTCTTAACTCTGTTCCTCAATACTCAGCACGACTCACTCAGCACTTTTAACTATTAAATTTATATGTATTGTTCCAAAGGACACGAAAACCCAGCAGGTAGTAAATTTTGCCTGCACTGTGGCGAAAAAATAGATACTGTAGTTCAGCTAAGTATTCAACCAGGGGTAGCTTTGGGAGAACGCTATTTAGTTGTACGGCAAATTGGGCAAGGTGGTTTTGGAAAAACCTACTTAGCTGAGGATATTAACCGCTTTCGCGAACTTTGTGTAATTAAGGAGTTTTCACCACAAGTACAAACTGATTACGTTCTGCAAAAAGCTGAAGAACTGTTTCAGCGTGAAGCAACTGTACTCTACAAGCTTCAGCATCCCCAAATTCCACGTTTTCGTGAACTGTTCCGCAGCAACTTAGGGGGTAAAGAATATTTATTTATAGTTCAAGATTATGTTGAAGGGCAAAATTACCGTTCGTTACTTGACGCGCGCTTAGGTTCTGGAATGCGGTTTAGTGAGACAGAAGTTAAGTTGTTATTACAGCAAATCTTGCCTGTTTTAGATTATATTCACTCAATGGGTGTAATTCACCGTGATATTTCTCCCGATAATTTAATTTTACGTTCACAAGACCAATTACCTGTACTTATAGATTTTGGTGGTGTTAAACAAGTAGTTGCCGCTGTTGCTTCGCAGTACTATCAAACTGGTCAAAATGTACCTTCCCCTCCAGCAACACTACTAGGTAAAATTGGCTATGCTCCTCCTGAGCAAATGCAAACAGGGATTGTAGAACCGCATAGTGATTTATATGCATTGGCTGTAACAGTATTAGTATTACTTACAGGAAAACAACCGCAAGAACTTATAGATAATTACAACTTAACTTGGCAGTGGCGCCGAGAAATTAATCTAACTCCTAATTTTGGGCAAATACTTGATAGAATGCTGGCGCCGATGCCTTCTGAACGGTATCAAAATGCAAGACAAGTAATGTTAGCGCTTAACTCACCTATTAATTATCCTGCCACACAATTTCCGGCAACAGAATTTCCACCAACACAGTTACCACCCCAACAAGAACAAACCAAAGCAACAGTTGCTGTATCTCCTGGTACCCCAACTCAAAGGCGGGAAACACAAAATACCAATGCTCCAATTCCTAATTCTCCATCCGCAGTTCCTACTCCCACTGGGTGGACACCTGGAAAAGTTGCTGTCGCATTAATAGTAACAGCTGGTGTCGTTAGTGCAGGTGTATGGGGTGCAAGAAACTTAATTGGTTCACAGGATATATCTAATAGTAATACACCACAATCAACCACTAGTCCCACTCCTACTAATAATCAACCTACTGACCCCGAAGCTAGCTATTCTCCTGAAGAAAGAGCAAGAAAAGAAACATTAAAAAATCGGCGCCAACAATTAGGTATAGACTTTAATTTCTATGTAAATTTAGTAAATCAAGTTTTTTGGGATAAAAACCCTAGTTTAAAGGGACGTACATTAACTGATGCTCCCGAAGATGCTGCTTTACGAACTAAATGGGATGAAACAGCAGCTTCGGTTTTAAACAAGCTTTCACCATTAAGTTCTGACTCACGCAGTAAGCTAGGTACTTTTACCGCAGCGGAACGTGACCGCTGGAAAGTTGAAGTTAATAAAATTAATGTCGGTAGTCGTTCGCTTTATGATTTAGGAGACGCTGCATTTTATCGGCAATTTCCAGAACAGCGCGGTAGGAATTTTATCGACCAACCAATTGGACAAGTTTGGCATGGGTTTGTAAATGATAAACTGAATGCAATTGTTGCTGGCAGCTCATTTAAGAAACTCGTATTTAATACAGGCGCCACGAGTACAAAAACAGGTGGAACACTTAAACCAGGTGATGGTAGAGTATTTATCGCCGACCTTGCACAAAATCAAAAGTTAGAATTAAAACTAGATGCAAACAGCAAAGTTTTACTATCAGTATATTCACCGAGTGGTAGCCAAAGATTTTTAGAAGATTCTACGAAGCGAAGCTTATCATTAACATTGCCCGAAGATGGATTTTACGAGTTTGTTGTAGCTTCTTCCGGTTCGAGTGATTTAGATTATACGCTTAATATTTCTGCTACTAACCCTGTGGCGCCATCTCCAACAGCAACTCCAACAGTGGAACCAACGGTGACTCCTACAACATTGTCACCATCACCTACACCAACGGTGGCGCCAACACCAACATCAACACCGATACTGACACCGACACCAACATCAACACCGACACCTACACCTTAGTCTAAGAAGAGGGTGGTATAAAACTAATGGTTCGTTTCATTAGTTTTGACGGTAAAGATTTTTACCACAGAGACGCAGAGTCCACAGAGATAAGAGTTAAGAGAGTTAGAGTTTGGCACCTACCCCAAATTTAATGACATAGACTACTAATAACCATCTTCATATATTTCTTGGTTAAGTATTTTACGCTTTTTAGCAGTATTATGGTAAAACAGCGCGTAAAAGAGATTAGCGTCGAGCAAGGCTGAAATCCACCTTTATTTATGGCGATTAGAGATTTTTATTTTTACTTTGCTCTTTATCTCTATGATTAGCCTCATTAATTTTACTGAGGTTCTATCGAACGATTTTTTAAGTCAAGACAACTTTGTAGAGTTAATGGTGTCAAAAATTTAGCGAAATAAAGTGGTAAAAAGCAATGTAGAGACCGGAAATTTCCGATCTCTACATTACTGTAAAACTATTGAAATGGAATATTAGTTGCTGAAAGCGTCTTTGATGTTTTCAATAGTGCGTTGAACTGCACCCATATTTTTGTCTATAGCCTTTTCAGTCTTAGCAGCATCTTCCTCTGCTCTTTGCTGAATTGTAGCAGCATCACTCTTAGCTTTACGCGCGATGGGGTTATCGTTATCGGTTGCGTCATCAACTTTAGATGCATTGCTCTTCGCAGCATCCTTAACGAAATCTTTTGTATTTTCAACAAAACCTTTAGATTTTCCTTTGGTTTCGCCGGCAGCTTCTTGAGCGCTATCAGCTGCGTCTCTTGATGCGATTAAGATTTGATTCCCAGAAGCTAACGCTGCGGTGTTAGAGAAATATGTACCCTGCCAAATAAAGGTGAATGCTGATACACAAAATAAAGTTGTAGCTATCCAGCGTCCTACTACCGAAAGGCGTTTTGTAAAGTAATTTAGTTTCATCGGATACAATTATTGTTACATTTGACATATTATTTTTACTTCATCTGGCTTATCGGCTAAATCTTTCTCTAGAAAGAGGTTTTCTCATCGTAGGTTAATAGATCAATTCACCATTTGGATAGATTGAACTCGGCGCCTTTTCGACAACGTGTAATTTAATGTAAGCGTTCAGTAATCCAGGGTTAATCTCTTATCGACAAGCCTCAATTAACGTAAAATCTTTCCTGAACTGGTAGTTTGTCTGCTAAATGGTTTACAGCACTGTGAAATCGGTTGATTGCTTATATCCGTAAGTCCTACAGATTGTAACAGTTGTTGCCAATCAGATGCTAGGGCTGTATCTTGCGGTTTACTGCGTCGTAGTTCTCCTAAAGTTGTTAATGCGTCTTGCCAAAAACCTTCGCGCGCGTACAGGGCAGCTTTTTCCCGTGGTGTTGCTGTTTGGAGACTACTTTTAACTTGAGGTTTTGTTTCTACACGTTGTATGGTTTTGAGAGTTGCCTCTGCATAAACGAACTATGTCTCTCCCCATAAGTACCCTTGGAAGCATTTGATTTAACGGCAAAGCGCAAGTTACTCAACCTGACAAAAATAATATGGCTCGCTTTCTTTTAACAACAATACCTGCGATTGGGCATGTCAATCCTGTTTTACCCATTGCTCGCCAATTAGTGGAGCGCGGAAATGAAGTTTGCTGGTACACTGGTTTTGGTTTTCAATCCCAAGTCGAGGCAACTGGCGCCAGGATAGAACAGTTTATTCCTTATTATCATCTTTTACCACACGTTGATGTTATGGTAACAAACGGTGGGTATGGTGGTATACAAGCAGCTCTGGCACATGGTATCCCCTTAGTTACTGCTGGTGAAACCGAGGATAAGACAGAAGTATCAGCCAGGGTGCAGTGGGCTGGAGTGGGGATTAATCTCAAAACTAAGACTTCTACACCAAAACAGTTAAAAGACGCAGTAAAAACAATTCTAACCTCTTCACACTACCGACAAAAAGCTCAATATTTTCAAGCTGAGATTGCCCGTTATAATGCACCAACAAATGCCGCTATATTGCTTGAAAAATTAGCAGCAACGAAACAGCCTATTTTGAGAGTTGCCCCTGCATAAACAAATTATGTCTCTCCCAATAAGTTTCCATGAACCACCGCTTCTAAAAATCTCGGAAAATCTAGCTTCCTCTATCCAAGTCCACGGTATAACTTACTTTGAATAAGAATGGAAACGCTACTAAGTAGACTTGGATGCTGCCCGACTAGAGGTTTCTACACCTACTTGCTCGACAATATCCTTAACCTAATACGGTTTCTACCAACCAATTTGTGTGAAATAAGGGGTCATAACTCCTATTCGCTCTTCTGTATCCTACGAGGGAAGGGGGGTAGGGGGATTAGGTATGCGTGCTTTTATTACGTGAGCTAATTAATATTTACACTCTTTACGACTTGCATAATTCTAAACTTTGTCCCCTATAGATGAGTATAGTTTTTCACTGGTAAAGAAATATGCAATTAGTTCACAATTCTGCTTTTACTGTAATTACTCCACAATCCCAATCTTTAAGTACAGCAGTTAGTACTGAAACTACAAATATCAAACCATCTCGCTCACCAAAATTATCAATGGTTTGGGTTAGAGAATTTGACGGGGACAAATATCGCTTAGTTGCTAAATGGGTATCAGACAATTAGTGTATATTGTCAATCATTTCTGTGATTTTATTTATTTATACAAAAATACACAAATCAAATTGAGTGTCCCTATTAAATATATAGAAATAAACGAGTCAAATTAGAATTTTTCGAGAATTCACTGTCAATCAGGAAAAAATCATGTTATTTAATTTTACATTCAATCGAGCCAAGTTCAATATAGAAACTGCCTTATCGAATTTAGGCGCCAAATTTGATAAAAAGACAGAATCGAGCTTAAGCGATGAATCTTCAAAGCAGTCGGCTAAAAATATCAAGTTATCTCAATATTCATCGATTTATTGGTCAAATGTAGTTAATTGTGACATCAAGTCAAAATTTGCATGGGAAAATATACAGGCAAGTATAAACACAAGCAACAACTCGAAAACCAAAAAAGACCGTATTTATTGGTGGATGTAAGTAAAATATAAGTATAAAAATAAACCAAAACTGAAATTATTTTTACTTTCTCAAAAAATTGCATAAATCAATTTCTGTGTCCCCCAATAAGAATATAGAAAGAAACAAACTCAAATTCTGAACTATTAATGAGGTGATGTATGAAACTCTATTATCGCGGTCTGAGCTACGAATACAACATGAATGAAAATCAAAGCCAAGAAACCATTAAACCTTTTCAGCCTGTACGTCGTGAATCAGAAGCAACTTATCAATTAAGTTATCGTGGGTTAAATTATAATGTTAACCCCAATCATAAATCTACTCAATCATTCCTACACCAAGAAACATATCAATTAATTTATCGGGGCATTGCCTACTTAACTAATCGAATTGGACAAAAACAAGTGACATCATTTTCTCAGCCTGTAATTAATTTTAAAACGACATTTTCAACAAATAGGTATTCAGAATTTACACCTTAAAACTCACGAATAAGAATAATTGCGCCCCTTTTCAATGCATTAGCTAATTAGCTAATGCATTGAATTTTTTATTTGAATTGTTGTTTATTCGACACGCTGTATGTATTGTGTGGCACCAGTGATGGTGTAACGGCAATAAGGTACTATTTAAAGTAACAGTGGCGCCAATTCTAAATGCCAAAATCTAGAACTTGTAGTAAGGATTGTATGGAAGGTCAGTACTTCCATAATTAATCCCCATTTTATGTAACTCGGAGGTAATTTGACTTCTATGATGTGTTTGATGATTAAACATTTGCATATAATAGAAGGCTCTGGGTACTCTTCTATTTCGATTCAATCTCTCACTCCAAAATTCAAAAACCTCATCGAGCCAAGCCTGAGAACATTCTTGAGATTCTTTAACAAGTTTTTCATCAAACTCAAAACGTGCAGTTTTTAATATATTATATTCAGGGTATGGGATGAAGCTTGGGTCAAATTTGGGGAGAGTTTTCGTATAAATCAATGAATGAATAGTTTCATCCACATGAATAATATGATTCAGAGTTTTAAATATTGAATCGAAAAACATTCCTTTATCCAAAAGAAGTTGCTCCTGACTCAATTCATCACAAAGACTAAAAAGGCTTTCGTTCTGCCACTTGTTGTATAAAGCCATTGTTTGTAATCCGTTTGAAGTAATCATAATTCTTAATCTACGAAGACTTTACTATACTAACTGTTTTAACGCTCTCATCGCTCACTATAAACGCAGGGCGCCGTTTTTTATTAGGTACAAAGTTGGTACTTATATTAGCTTACGGTGGAGTAATCAACTCACAAGGACGTTCCCGTTCTCCTGGTAGGGGTGCAACAATAGCAATCAGATTCTTGGTTTGGTCAGTAACTCGAAGCATTCCTTCTAAACCAGCTTCAATCTGCGTATTAAATAACTCAGCGATAGGTTTAAGTACGGTTGTCATACTTGCTGTTGGGTCAGCTTGACAGGCGATTAATTGTAGAAGTCGTGTATCATCACTAACAATACGGTACCATCCAGGCTTAGGGCTTTGAGTTTTATCTAAATCATCTTGAAGCGTTAGGTCATCCACGCATCGAGCAATCCAATTTCCCTGTTTATCAATTGCCTCAAAACCTAGAGTTAGGTTCTCAAAAACCGACATCCGGGAACTTGACTAGGTTCAGATTGAGGATGGAAGTAACTTATAACCGTTCCTTCATATTTTTGAGCAATTGCAACAGCTAAATCTTGACGGCTAAGTCCTCTTGGCGCCATCAATTCAATTTCGATACCAATTTTCCAGTTTAAAGTAGACATGGTTAAATTAGATACCCCCATTAAAAAGGCTACCGTGTACACCCCTTGTTCAAAAAAGGCGCCTTGTCCAGCTTTAAGTTTGATGCGCTCACCATCAGAACCGACGACCCAACCCTCTCGATTCATCACCAAGAAAAGTTGTCCTTACCCTGTGGGATGTGTACCTATCTGACTCCCAGATTTAAGCCGATTGCGAGTTAATGCATAATTCCAAAATCTGTCTCGTGTAAATGAGTATAGTTTTCCACTGGTAAAGTAATATGCAATTAGTTGGCAATTCTGCTGTAATGACTTCACAATCTCAATTTTATAGTACAGCAGTTAGTACTGAAACTACAAATATCAAACCATTTTCTTCACCGAAGCTCTCAATAATTTGGGTTCAAGAATTTAATGGAAACAAATATTGCTTAGTTGCTAAATGGATATCGAATGATTAGTATATCTTGCTGATGATTACATTCCTATTCCTTAAGACAGGTGTACTCCCGCGTAGCAGCATCAAAATAATTATATCATCCCGCCCAGGAGAGAAATATGGTATCAGGAATAATGGTTAGAGGTAAATGGATAACCGATGGGAATGAGCGAGTAAGAAACGGTGAGTTCCATGAGATACCAACAACGTTTCGCGCACGCATTACCACAGATGGTTCTAGTGAGTTTCAAGCAGAAGCAGGACGCTATCACCTCTACGTTGCCTTGGCTTGTCCGTGGGCACATCGCACTTTAATTATGAGAGAAATTAAAGGACTGAATGATGCCATATCTATTTCTATTGTTGATCCGATTATGAGCGATAAGGGCTGGATGTTTTCTGAGGCGCCAGGAACTATTCCCGATTTGGTAAATCACAGACAATATTTACAAGAAATCTACCTCAAAGCCAATGCTAAATATACAGGACGAGTCACCGTTCCGGTGTTGTGGGATAAGCAAACTCAAACCATCGTCAACAACGAATCGCGCGAAATCATGCGGATGTTTGATGTTGAGTTCGCTTCATTAGCAACGCAGAAAATAGACTTATACCCGCCTGACTTACAACAGCAGATTGATGAAACTATCGATGCGATTTATACACCAATCAATGCTGGCGTATATCGCGCAGGTTTTGCGACTTCGCAAGCAGCTTATGAAGAAGCGGTGACACAACTATTTGAGAGTTTAGATCGATGGGAAATCATCCTCAACAAGCAACGCTATTTGTGTGGCAATAACCTGACGGAAGCCGATATTTGTATGTTTGCAACGCTATATCGTTTCGATACAGTATATTACGCTCACTTTAAGTGCAATTTGCGGCAAATTATCGACTATCCCAACCTCTGGAATTATCTAAAAGACCTATATCAACGTCCAGAGTTCAAAGCAACGTGTAATCTCGACCATATCAAACGTGGTTATTACATGAGTATGACCGATATTAATCCTAATAGAATTGTGCCGAAGGGTCCTATTGTTGACTTTGACAACTATATATAGAGACTATAATTTTCTTGTGGGGTGGGCAGAGAGAACCGCTTTGAAAGGAACGGGCTTTTGATGCCCATTCCACATTCCGGAAGGATTAAATTTTTGGAAGTGCTTTAGAAGCGTAATCTTTCAATTTCATCAACTGTTCAATTTGCACAAGCGTATCAACAGATTTAATTATACGGTTTACACCACTAATAATTGCCAGTATTGAAGCAGTGACAATATTCGAGTTTATCCCAACACCGTATAAACTCCCGGTCATAAAATCAGTACTCATTTCCACATACGCAACAGCATCAGCATTACTGCCTAAGTTGCGTGAATGTTCTTCATAGTGAAAAATCTGCACTCCTATACCCAACGCATTAACAAAAGCATCGATAGGTCCATTACCTTTACCGCAAATCTCAATCATTTCCCCATTAACTTCTAATTTTGCTGACAGCATTTGTGTACTATCATCAGTAGTATAAACTTGATGCGACACGTATCTTAATGCTGTCTCACGGTGCAAATACTCTTGTTCAAACAATTGCCATAAATCTTGAGAAGATAACTCCTTACCAGTAGTATCCATAACTCGCTGCACAACTCGACTAAATTCAATTTGTAACCGTCGAGGTAATGCCAAACCAAAATCACGTTCGAGTAAAAATGTAATTCCACCTTTTCCTGATTGACTATTCACTCTTACTACCGACTCATATGTGCGACCAACGTCAGCAGGGTCAAGCGGTAAATAAGGTACTTCCCAAATTTTATCGGGTTCCTGCACTGCAAACCCTTTTCTAATCGCATCTTGGTGTGACCCTGAAAACGCTGTAAATACTAAATCACCTACATATGGATGACGTGGATGTATTGGCAGTTGCGTACATTCAGTTGCTATACGCGCGACTTCGTTGATATTTGAAAAATCCAAACCTGGATGAATACCCTGAGTATAGAGATTCAAAGCCAAAGTTACCAAATCAACATTACCAGTACGCTCACCATTACCAAACAAACATCCTTCTACCCTTTCGGCGCCTGCCATTTGTGCCATTTCAGCAGCAGCAATACCACAACCTCTATCGTTATGAGTATGAACACACAATATTAAGCTATCACGACGCCTTAAGTTACGATGCATCCATTCTACTTGGTCGGCAAATATATTCGGTGTTGATACTTCTACCGTTGCAGGTAAATTAATAATCGCTTTGTGCTGCGGTGTTGGTTGCCATACATCCAAAACAGCATCGCAGATATCTACAGCAAAATCGAGTTCAGTAGCTGTAAACGTTTCTGGTGAATATTGAAACTGCCAGTTAGTATTTGGTTGCTGTGCTGCAAGTTCATTAAACAAAGTTGCTGCTCCTGTTGCCAAATTAATTGTTCCAGCACGGTCTAAACCAAAGACAGTACGGCGAAATACTGGTGATGTCGCATTATATAGATGTACAATCGCATTCTTGGCACCGCGCAATGATTCAAAAGTGCGACGTATTAATTGTGAACGCGCGGGAGTTAATACCTGAATTGCCACATTGTCGGGAATTAACTGCTGTTCTATCAAGTGGCGAACAAAATCAAACTCAGTTTGTGAAGCGGAAGGGAAACCAACTTCAATTTCTTTAAAACCTATGCGTATCAACAGATTGAATAAACGCAACTTGCGCGTAATATCCATCGGTTCAATCAAAGCTTGGTTGCCATCGCGTAAGTCAGTACTCAACCAAATTGGACTTTCCTCTATTGTTTGATTAACCCACGCGCGGTTCGGTAAGTTAATAGGGGCTTCATAACGATATTTAGATGCAGGATTAGTTAACACCGTGAATTCCTTTATTGATAATTTCTCTAGTTACAAGGCATTGTGGCGAGTTGGATAAAAATAGGGCTGCTACTGTTGCCACTAAAACCAAACCTAGCAACCCGTAATTAGTCGCAGCAATACCTTGAGCGATTGATGAAATAGCATATGTATCTCCAATGCAAGTACTATTTAGATGTATAAAACTTTTAGTAATTACTTAACCAAGGCATAGTAGTAGCCCTAGCCCTAGTAGGTGGCTAGAAGTTACTTGTAGGGGTAGCTGCTTGGTAAACATAATCTTTGTAATTTACTACTGGAATCTAGTATTACCCTTTTCGAGTGGATATGTCAAGCATAATTTTTACCTCTCCTCCAACCCCTGTTTGAAGCCCAGAGGGCGCCGACAATCAACACTCACAAAAGTCAGTCAAATAGCTTTCACGCTCCATCAATCACTTTTAATAAAGTAAATTAAATTATTTTATATGTTGTTTTATATGCTTTTTAAACTCAAATAAGCAATTACAATTTGAGATAAATTTGTATGTAAATTTATATTTTTATCAAATAAACTAAACGTTGAAAATTTTACTGAGGAAAGAATATGTTTGGTATTGATGTTTATGAAGGTGACGGCGCCGTTGATTGGGCTGCCGTTAAAAATTCTGGTAAAACTTTTGCTTATGTCAAAGCAACAGAAGGTGTTAGCATTAAAGATGATGCCTTTGCTGGACATTGGTCGAATATGAAAAAACACGGCATTCTTCGCGGCGCCTATCACTTTTTTCATCCACGCACTTCTGACCCTGTACAACAAGCGCGCGAATTTATTAAAACAGTAGGTAAATTTGAGCCAGGAGATTTACCACCAGCGTTTGATGTAGAAGTTGATGATAGTGCAAGTCGTAGCACTATCATTGCCAAAATGAAATTATGGCTTGCGGAGGTTGAGAAAGCGCTTTTATAACAAACAAAAAGAAAAATTAAGCCAATTATTTACACATATCCTAATTTTTGGATTGAAACTCTTGGCAACCCTTCTGATTTTAATGCATATCCATTGTGGATTGCTGAATACAGTGTCACAGAGTCACTAATACCTAGTACTTGGGGAAGTGGAAATTACCTTATTCATCAATATGAAGGTGATGTGAGCAATATTGCAGGAGTTAGTCGTAAGGCAGACCTAAATAGATTTAACCCTGTTCAAATAGGTTCATCAGGAAACCGAGTTAAAGAAGTTCAATTATATTTAACAAACTTTAAAAAACCTGAAATGGCGCCGGGAAATGTCAACGGCTATTTTGATCTTAAAACCAAAACTGCCGTTGTCAACTTTCAAAAAGCAAATAATCTACAAACTGATGGTATCGTCGGAATTAAAACTTGGACAACTTTGCTTTGGGCTTAAGTCGCGCGCTCCGACTAGTTGCTGTAGTAACGCGCTTCGACTAGTTGCTGTAAGGTGGGCACTGCCCACCCTTTTAGAACGAACTTAAATACTACTTTTTTCTCATATAGATTCGGTTTTCCGGAATAAAAAGTAGTGAAAACCGAATAAATTAGATGTTGTACTATATTCCATGTTCGCAGTTAGCACGTGCGTTGCGTTCTGATTAAATATCTAATGATGTTACACATGTTGTATATTTTCTAATTTCCCTGTCAAAATGGGTATTACTGATTTCTACCCTTGAGCAAAAGACTGCTACATGACTGTCAATAACATCCTCCAATACGAATCAAATATTTGGGCAACTGCCGATTTGCTGCGGGGTTGCGGCATCAAGGAGTCAGAATGGCCGTCCTATATGATGCCGTTTTTTGCACTGGTGATGATCGAAAGCCGCTTGGTGAGGATGTTTGATGAATTAAAGGCGGAAATTGGGGAAGCGGCATTAGCAGAAATTGCACTAGGAGATTTAACGGAGCTTATTGAGGATAAAGGACAAGGCTATAACGTTTATATTTTTGAGAAGAACCAAACCCTAAAGGACATTTGTAAAAATGATAAATCCTTTGATGTAGACTTTGAAGCATATTTGCGGGGTTTTGATGGAGAAACAAAAGACCTGTTGGGGGTTGATGCAACGGAAGGTGAGAAGTTTCTCGATATTAAAGGGGTGATTACCAAGCTAAAAGCGAAAAAGGTACTGTTAGGCTACACGAAAGAATGGAGCAGTATTAACCTTAAAGCTTTTGATAACTCGGCAATTACGACGCTGGAAGAGCATATTAAGCGGCGATGGGCGGATATTTCGGCGGAAACGGCAGGGGAACAGTACACACCGGATGATGTAATTGGGCTGATTGCGGAGATTATTGCTTCTAAGATTAAGGACTCAGATAAGCTACTAAAAATTTACGACTGCACGTGTGGTGGTGGTAATTTGTTGTTTGGGGTGGAAGATAGAATCCATCAAAGGTCTAAGCGACTAACCCAAACTTTTGGGCAAGACTGGAATGATGCACTATACGCGCTGGCAAAAATTGAAAGTCGGTTTCGGGTCGATTCCAAAATAGAGCATGGAAATACCCTTACAGATGATAAGTTTTATAACGATGAATTTGATGTAGTGATTGCAAATCCTCCCTATGGGGTGAGTTGGAAGGGTTATCAAAAGGATATTGAAAACGACAAAACCCAGCGATTTAAATATCTGCCATCAATTTCTGATGGTCAGTTATTATTTATGCAGCATCTAATATCAAAGTTAAATGCAAATGGTATGGGAGTTGTAGTTCATAATGGTTCGACCCTGTTTAGCGGGGATGCAGGTTCGGCAGAGAGTAATATACGTAAATGGATGCTAGATTGTGATTTTGTAGAAGCGATAATTCAGTTACCGACTGATGAGTTTTTTAACACGGGCATTTATACATATCTCTGGGTCTTGAATAAGCATAAATCAGCAAAATGTCAAGATAAAGTAATGTTGATTAATGCGAGTGAGAAGTTTAAACCACTGAAGAAAAATAAAGGCTCGAAGCGGAAAGAGGTGGATGAAACCAACCGTATAGAGATTGTGGAAACTCTGACAAACTTTGTAGACAATGAATATGCGCGCGTGTTTGATAAGGAATTTTTCTATTTTAACAAACAGGCAATAATGCTCACAAATGTAGATGAGCAAGGCAAAACTTTTGCAAGTCGGTTGAAAGAAGGTAAAACTAGCATGAAACTGGCGCCGTTAAAGTTAGACAATGGGGAAAGAACACTAACAGAATTTACAATTACAGATTACGATTCGCAACGGTTTGGCTCGTTCATTGAGGCATTTGAGCTAGATATTAAGCCGTTTATTTATTCTCTGGACTATAAAGAGCAACCCTTAAAGGTAATTACAGAAAAAGCTTTGTATCGGTTTGATGCTGACAGAGAAACGCTGATTAAAGAGACATTGGATAAGCAGGAAGCATTGGGTTGCGGTAAAATTGTGGTCAAAGCAGCGTTTAAGAAAGGGACGAAAACCCAGTCAGAAAGGATTGAAATAACTGTAGAATTGGCGCCGGATTATCAGAAAGATTATGAAATTATACCTTTCCATAGAGATGAGACAGCAAATCAGGCAGCAATTGAAGCATTTATGGCAAAGTATATTACCAAGCCATTTGAGTATTTAGAAAACGTAGTAGGGGTAGAAATTAACTTTAACAAAGTCTTTTATCAGCCAGAGAAATTAAGGAGTGTTGAAGAAATTTTAGACGAAATTGCAGCACTTGATGAAGAATTAAAAAGACTTGAGGAAGGATTAGCATTATGAACGCTTATACCCACCTATAGCTTTCAGCTATAGGCGTTGGGGCATAAGTCCATTAAAATGGACTGAAAAATGAAGTAGCAATCGTAGGTTGGGTGAAGCTTTGCGGAACCCAACATAGACAAGGAGTTAGCTAAGGTAGGCTGCACTTATCAATGCTGAATTTTATTTTACCTAAAACTGCTTTTAGGTGTATGATTTCAATATATTCTTTTTCTCAAAACTCATTTCATGATACAATAATACTATAAAAATTATTATAGGATGAGAGGCATTATGAAGGCAGAGCTTCTCAAAAGACTGTTTAGAGCGATTGCTAGCTCAGACACTGAAGCAATTGATAAGCTCACGAGCTTAGTGATAGAGGAAGAGCGCGACAAAGGGCATACACTCTTAGCAGATCAATTAGAGAATATTACTAGAAAGAGCCGAAAAGAAAAATCATCTTCAAGCGGCGAGCAGACATTATCTCCACCAGAGAACTTACAAGCTTTAAGCGAGCTACCTACCAGCAAAAGACTTAATATACCTTTAGTAAGTGCCGTACCGAGAGAAAAACTACGGCACCATATGATATTGCCTCAAAATATTGAGAAACGGTTCCGTCGAATTGAACGTGAGTATGCAGCTAGAGACAGGTTAGCCCATTACGGACTGCGTTATCGGCAAAAAATTCTATTATATGGTTCTCCTGGCTGTGGTAAGACATTAGGGGCTGAACGTTTAGCTTGGAATACGGGTTTACCTTTAATCAAAGTTAGATTTGATGCAATGGTATCATCTTTTTTAGGTGAGACAGCCAGTAATTTAAGGCTCGTGTTTGAAGAAGCATCAAAAAAACCATGCCTATTGTTTCTTGATGAGTGTGATTCTATCGCTAAATCAAGAGAGGACTTTCAAGAAGTAGGTGAAATTAAACGGGTCGTTAACACATTTTTGCAAATTTTAGATGAGTATGAACCATCATCTGGACTTTTAGTAGCTGCAACGAATTTGAATAAAACTCTGGATATAGCGCTTTGGAGACGATTTGATGATTTGATAGAAGTTCCCAAACCAGGAGAAAACGAGCTAGAATTTATACTAAAAGAAACACTATCTGCTCTTGAAGTAGGCGCCGTAAACTGGTCTAATATTATTAAACTGATGGATGGTTTTTCTGCTGCTCAAGTTGTAAGGGTTGCACAAGATGCTGCGAAACGAGCAATCCTAGAACGGGAGGAGCTAGTAATTCAGGAACACTTAGAAGAAGCTATTGCAGAAATCAAAGTGAACTGAAAATAGTTTGGTTTTTCTGGAGAAATAAATGGTTGAACGCCCCGAACGATTACCACATATTCAACTTCAATTGATAATAGAAGGAAGTGCTAAACCTTTTACATCGGTAGGAAGGAAACAAAATCCCCAAACGGCTGCAAATCTCAGTAATCGTCAGGGGCATGGAAAACGCTTAAAGAGTTCTTTAGACTTTTTAATAAGTGATTGGCAATATACTCAAGAACAACGAGAAAAAGAAAGCAAGCCCTCGCTCTCTGAAAAATCGAAGCCTATCATATTACAGATTGACCCTACAGCTTTTGATTCAAATGATTTACGAAAGTTTGGTATTGAAGTAGTTGCTGAATTAGAGAATGGATATATTATTGGTGCTTCAGCGAATGACCCGGAGTTTAGCGAGTTACAGAAAAAGATAGAACTATTTATTCAGCAACAAAAAGGTGGCAATAAAATCTCTGAGATTTGGGATATTATTGATGGTAGCCGACGACCTGAGTATATTCTATCAGCAGAATTACTAAATGAATGGGAGCAAATTAGAGATGAACAAATATATACTGTTGATGTAGGTATTTCCTGCATCGGTGCTAAGTCTCGGTTTCCTGATTTTCCAGAACAGAAGCCTGATGAAAGTAATGAAAAATACTCTAACAGAGTTAATAAATGGATAAGTAAACGTGATGCAACTTATGACGAATGGGATGATTTAGCATTTGAGAGGCAGCAAGATTTAACAAGTTTTGTTGAAACATATAATGGGAGAATTACAAGTTCGTTCGTGGAGGCAGATATCCCGAATGGAGCTAAACTACCTGACAGCTTTTCATGTAGAATTCAAATTTCTGGTCAAGGATTAAAAGATTTAGTTTTTAACTTCCCCTATATATTTGATGTTAGTGAACCCGATGAGTTTGCTGAAATAATTATAGAAAGTACTTCATCTGATGATAATACCCCCGCATTTAGTTTAGAAAAGCCAGATAATAATGCTCCTAAAGTTTGTGTTATAGATAGTGGTATTCAAGAACGACACTCTCTTTTGAGAGCAGCTATTGACTCAGCAAGTTCAAGGTCTTGGGTACCAGGAGAAATTCATATAACGGCTGATGGCGTTAAAAATGGAGGACATGGTACTAGAGTTGCTGGCGCCATAATTTACCCTAATACAATACCCAGAACTGGCAGTGAAAAAGCTGTTTGCTGGATTCAAAACGCAAGAGTTCTTGATGCTGACTGCAAACTTCCTAAACAATTATATCCCCCTAATTTGCTTGGCGAAATTGTAGGAGTTTATCACAAACAAACAGGAACAAGAATTTTTAACCATTCTGTAACAGGTGCTGTTGCTTGTCAAACTCAATACATGAGTGCTTGGGCATCAACTATCGATAATCTTACATGGGAACAAGATATTCTTTTTGTTGTGGCAGCAGGTAATTTACCATTAAATGGGAAAATAGGCTCTACGAGATTATCTATTCAAGACCATTTTGCAGCAAATCGGCAATATCCAGATTATCTTCTCGAAAATTCTTGTAGAATCGCTAACCCTGCACAAAGTTTTCAAGCATTAACCGTTGGCTCAGTTTCCTCAATTTCTTATAAAGTACCGCCGTGTTCTTCTGTATCACAAAAAGATCAACCTTCAGCCTTTTCATGTTCTGGCTTAGGAATTTGGTCTACGATTAAGCCTGAAGTTGTTGAGTATGGTGGCGATTTTGTAAAAAATCAAGGTACACCACCTGACATTACTAGCCCGAAAGAAGTTTGCCCCGAATTAGTACGCTCAACTTTAAGTGGTGGTCCGGCGGTTGCCTCTGATAATGTTGGAACATCGTTTGCTGCACCGAAAGTCAGCCATATTGCAGCATGTCTTGCTGCTGAGTTCAGGGATGAAAGTTGTCTTTTATATCGTGCATTAATAGTACAATCAGCCCAATGGCCAGAATGGGCAATGTCTTCTAATGTAAATAAACTGCAAGTTCTGCGGCAAATAGGTTATGGCATTCCCAACATAAACCGCGCGTTAGGTAATTTTCCTAATCGCGTTACATTAATTACAAGAGGAGAGCGTCGTCTAAAAGCTAGGCAAGCTCATGTTTACCAAGTTAAATTGCCAGAACAATTACGTTCTCCAGGTGAGGAACTTGAGATTTTAGTAGAAGTTACTTTGTCGTACAAAGCACAACCACGTCGAACACGTAGAAATCGTAGAAAGTACCTTTCAACTTGGTTAGATTGGGATTGTAGTGGTAAGGGAGAAGACCCAGAGCGTTTTCTGGCAAGGATTTTAAAAGAACATGATGCACCTGATGATACTGACAAAGGAGATGGTATTTTTAAATGGATGCTTGGTAAACAAAATAATCATGGAATAGTTAGAGATGTCTCCAGAAGCGCTGGAACTATTCAAAAAGATTGGACTTATGTAAAGTCATTTGAATTAACAGAAGCTTTTTGTATTGCGGTGGTAGGACATAAAGGTTGGAACAATGACCCTGATGCGACGGTTCCATATTCTTTGGCTATTAGCTTTGAAAGTACCCAAGCTAATATTCCTATTTACACCTCTTTTGTCGAAGCTCAAGTAAAACTAGAAATTCCAACACAGGTGGAAATATAAATTTACTATTTAAGTTATATTTATACACAGGCGCCTGAAATAAAACTAAACTATACTTAGTAATATTGTAGCTAGCTGGCTAATTTGTTCAAAAAATGATTGAATTTATCGCTATCCATTAAGCCATTTTCTGATAATATCCGACGTACAGCTACTAAATGCACTGTTCGTACATACGCTTGTTGCTCGTAACCAGGCAAAACAACTAATGCACCAGATGATGGATACTGATAAACTTTCTGTGAACCAGTTGTTGGTATTGTTACAAAACCTATACTTAAAAGCAACTGTTCTAGTTCTGTAAACTTTATTTCTCTAACCATTGTGACGAATTACTCCTTGTAGTTGGCTGAGAACATCATTTTTCAATTTAGCAAATATTTTAACAGCTTGTCTATTTAATATATTATGTTTAGATAAGCGAACTGTTACACTTTCGCCAGCCTTGGATAGGTCAAATCCCTCTAAGCTTTCAAAGTATGCTTGTAAATAGAGCCAATAAGCTTGACTATCTTTTGCGTCATATATAATTAAGATACATGGCATCGGCTCAGATAACCATAGCTCTAAGTCTGAGCGTGCGAGGGTAAAAGTAATAGTTTTTTGGTCTGCAAGTACAGAAAGCGAATCTGTAGCCTTTAATTGTATATAAATCTGACCATTTTCTATTTCACCATCAGCATTATAAGTAAAGATTAGTAAGTCATAGCCATAATCATACTCAATGCGTTCTACAGAGTAACCACATAAAAACACATATCGTTCAACAGAATTAACACTTAAATCTGCTATTATATGTTCTCTTGGTCGCTTTTTCCTTACCATTTCTTGAGTATTTTACTTTTGACATAGTAAATAATATCAAAGTTAGACTCGTGTAGATAATTATAAAAAGTTTAAGTTTACAAATGCTAAAAGGATATACTGAAAATTTGTAAATAGGGACGGGCAAGAATGCCCATCCCACTCATTGTTAGATAAAAGCGAATTGTGCAAATTAAGAAATTGTTAGCTTAGATAGGGTTGCTAAATATCCTCCTGAAGCTGAAAGTTGGCAAACTTCTGTAGAAGTTTTTGTTCCTCAGATGTGGCTTTGCGAATACGTTCCATCATGTAGGAAGCACTATTTTTATTAATTCCTAACTCTTTGGCTAATTGACGAACACTAATGCCCTCTGGCGAATTATGTATTATGCGAATAGCCAACTGCCATTTCTCCATACTTATATGGGTTTTGTGAAAGAGCGTACCGACAGTAACGCTGTACGAAGTATAACAACTGTTGCAATGGTATCTTCGTTCATTTTTGTATGGTGTGGCATTATTTGATTCACAGTAAGGGCACTGTGGCTGCGCTTCCCAGCGAATTTTTTCTAGAAAGCTAAGATACTTGTCGTTATTTTGTCTCATCTTAAAGCTCAGAACACTGAGCTTCAAGATTCGTAAAAATTTTAACTAAATGGCAAGGCTTGCATGTGACAGATAGCCACTGTGAAATGTGAAGCTTGCTAGTCTAGACTCCTTTTTGCCAAGTAATCAGTGTAATAAAAAATACACATCCACTCAGCTTGTTTTATTAGCTGCTAAGTAATGTATTTTTCAAGACCACAAACTAAAAAGCTTATAAGATCAAGATTTTTCAAAACTGCTTGTGTTTATGAGCATTCGTAGGAGTGGCAGGCGCCGCGTGTAAGCTTGCTACGCTTTTTAGGTCTTCTTAGTAGTAGTTCCTTACCAGTAAACCACTGTCCCAGTTAAAGGTAGTGACTTGTCCAAAATAAACTATTAATATGACATCTTAATAAATATATAACTAATAGTAAAAATTAGTTATAAACGCTCAGTAAATTGGCAAAATTCCCTATTAGTGTAACAGACGAATTACATCATCAATATTGATATTAATTGTGTACGGTAGTTAAGTTTTAGACTATCTGTCGTTTTTGTAAATCTTGCTAAAACTATTAGTGAAATTAAGTAGATATGGCACGCAAAGATTTTTTAACTCAATTTATTGACACTTTAGAAGGGATTCGCTCAAGATTAATTAACTTGCGTTCTTCGCAGGTGCAGGATACAGTTGCGTATTTAAAATCGGCAATAGACAGCCTTAAAGCCTATAGAGCCAGTAATGAACAGTTTATACCAAAGCCTCCTCCAAAAAATATTAGCAATAATTCAAGAAAAGAATATTCCCAAAAATCAAATTTAAGTACGCATTCTACTTCACATACAAAAGATGGTTCTATATGGGTAAGCGCACACTTGAGGAATGGGGTATTAGTATCAGGTCATTGGAGAAAAAGGTCTTTAAAGCGTAATAAAAAATTATAAATATTTGCCAATGTCATTAAAATGAAGTGTACTTATTTAAGTTGTCAATTAACATATCAATATAGTGGCTAATCACTTTAAATACACTTTGATTAGACGCAAAATCCTTCAAAGCAATATCTCTCAACTTATTTAAAGCATCAATATATAGTTGATTAGGAAACTCACTTAAATCAGCATAAAAATAGTCTATTTCTTTGGCTTGCCAGGTCTGAAATGCTTCCAAAAGCCAATATAAACAATTATACAAGTTTGAATGGTACTGGAACTTTGCCTCATCCTTGGCTTCTTGGGTTCGATAACTTTTTAAATGTTGTGCTTTTAGCGTTTTCTTTACTAAAGTATCGGCTAATTGCCATCGTGTATTATCGTCTTGCAGCCATTTTTCAGCTGGTTTAAGAAATTGAGTTTTTTTAATGATTGATTCAACTTCATCTACCGCATCACTAAATTCTTTAGATAAATCTTCAGAGGTAGCAGAATTTCGTTGATTCGCTAAATACTGATGAACTATTTTTTCTATTTGCTCTGGTTCTAGCAGTGATGACTTATCAAAAAGTTGTCCACCTTCATTGTCTCTCCAACGTAGATAAAGAACTGGACGATACCACTGATTTGTTTCAAAACCTATTGCTTCATAACCATCACTAACTGCGGTTGCTAGAGAGTTTTTTTGTCCTAATGAGCGGTAGAATTGTTCTGTAAAAGCTTGTGCTACAAATACTTCAATTAAATATTGCATTGCTACTACTGCAGGTATTTGACGACTAATTAAGTTTTGAGCGATACCATTAAAATTTGAATCACCTGCAAGTGCCATCCCTGATTTACAGGCGCTAAGTACTAACAAGAGTATGCCTTGTTGAGTTTTATAATTAAAACTATGTTTCTGTATTAAATCACCGAACTTAGTAGCACTAACGTAATCTGCTGTACCTTTATCGCTCTCGCTCTCAAAAAGCAAATACCCTTGAGGACTATGTAAATCGGAATTACATTGTTTACACTTGCTCACTTTTACACCAGAATTAATTTTCCCACATAGTTGGTTTGTACAAGCTCTTCCATACATTCCATGCCCATCAAAATGAATTATGTGAGGAATTTTTTTATTTTTATTTTCAGTTAAATATGTTCGCAATTCATTAAATTTATTTATTTTGCATTTAGAAAGATAAACTAATTTATCTCGTTGAACTTTAGCTATACCTCTACGTATTGCCTCTTGTTCACCACTATCAAATTTTTTTAAATTATTATCAAGATCGAAAGCTTTCGAAGAAACCAAAAGAATATTAAGCTTCTCTACTGGTAGTACATTTGGTTGAGCGGCATCATAAGCTATGTATCTTGAGAAGGTAAAATTACGTTGTGCTAGAAATTTTTGACCATCATGCACTAGTTCCCAAGGATAATGAGTCAAATCAGATGGGTTTTCACTTCTATAAGTGAATTGTATATGAACCTTGCTATGCTTATCATCAGCTAAAGTAATAACACTATTTAATATTGACTTAACTTTACTATTAGGTGGAAAAAGGGCTTGAAATAAATTTTTTCCGATAATAACTAACAAGTTCGGATTAAAAGCATTTTTATCTTCTCCGATAAATTTATTAGTTATCATCCAATTTAATTCTTCCTGCTGAAATTTATCAACAGAAAAATTAACAATATCTAATGTCTTAATTATGGTCTTAAGTCGGTTAATGCCATTATTAAAAAAAGGTAAAGTTGATTTAACTTCTCCCTCACCTGCACTCGGCGAATCAGCGAAAATATTGAAGTTAAGTTCATCTATGGGAGAGAGAGATAACTTTAATAGCTCCACTTATGTACTTCCTTAATTCAAACGTTATTAGTACTCACCTACTATATTTTGCTCGCTACCTTTTGTAAGAGCTTCTACACTAGTTTTCAAAAATTGTTGCCACTGCTCTGGATTATTCTTCTGATAAATACTAAGTAGTTGTTCTTTTTTCAGAAGAGGAGAAAGTGTTACTCTCACCTTTTGCACATCATCTCTACTACCTCCCCCGCTTAGTTCTCCCCCACCAAATTGTAAAACATTAATTTTTACTCCACCTTTAGCTTCTTTTTTCACTGTCACTTGCAGTTCTAACTCAATAGAGTCTACACTGAGAAATGGAGTGTTGCTTTTATCACTTGGGTAAGTAGAAAGTAGTTCTTTTTTAACCTGCTCTATGAGTTCTGCTAGTTCTACGCGGTTATCTTCTGGCATTATAGTATCCTTTAAATAAACTTCTACACTATGACAGCTTGCCTAATCCGAGAATATAGGGCTGATAGAAAAATATTTTATACTAAAATTTCTCAAAATACGATTACTCGTCAATGATTTACGAACTTCCAGGTATTCCAGGTAAAGCTTTGTACGTAGGCACTTTATAAACCAAAGCCCTTTCATTGTCGGGTGCCATTTCTTGGTGTTCGACAAGCGTGGAAGATTTACCAGGAATTGTGCAGCGACTTTTGCGAGATGAAAACCAAAAATGTGAAGTTTTGTAACGTAACTTGGTCTAATATGTTCTACTTCAAAAGCAAAGTTAAATATGATTTCAGGAGCGCGACAATATTCACAGCAATGGTTCGCTCGATTAGCTACCGATGTATAATTTGGATTCATTCACTTTGTTGCATTAAAAATTTTGCTCTTTCTGCTGTTGCGTTTAACTCCGCTTCAACCAAGCTATCTAATTCTGCTTGTAACTCAGCAGATAGCGATTTTTCTTCATCGCACGCTTTTCTCCATAATTCCATCAATTCAGATAAACGCTTTTGCTTTTCAATACCAAAAAATTGGTCAGGATGAAAGTTTTGAAACACAAGTATCGCGCGAAACTCCGTTTCCCCCAATTGATTTGTTAAAGCATCTAAAGCTTGACCAGCAGTTTTACCTATTGATTGCTTGTCACCATAAACCGCACGGTAAGACCTTTGCCCCGAAGCATCCAATATAGGTTGTATGGCTATTGTAGTCATGTTTCTGCCTCAAACTACTTTGCTTCAATTATATTCTATGTAAAAACTAGTTTAATTAGGCGGCGCCCCCTCTCCTCGCAGGATACTGCTGGCGATTCGGGGGCAATACACATTATTTCATAAAAACAGGCGTGTAGAGACGCGTTCACAAAGTGTCCCGAAGGGAATATATCGCGTCTCTACATCTTCGCAAACAACGCATTCACTGCCGCAGGCAAATCGTGGAACTGAGGGGCGAGGTTCTTAACATGTCGTGAGGCAGGTGAATGTTAACGCATGATTGTAAAAATCAAGGTTAAAGTTACACCCACAGACAGGGCAAGTAACCAGTTGTTGAATTGTTTTTGCTTTTTTGTTTGAGTTTCTAGTTTTTGATGTAGTCGTTCGATTTCTGTTTGTGCTTGTTGAAGTTTATTTTGGATAGATTGATTTTCTAGATGTAGGTTATCTAGTGCTTGCTTTCCCCCGAAGTTGGTAATTACTGTTTCGATTTCGGTTTTTAAGGTTTGAATTTGTGAGTGTGCTTGGGCGCCTTCGTTGGCTTGATGTTGAGTTTTTTCTTGGTACTTCGCTATTTCTTGTTTGTTTGTTTCAATTTGCACTGCTAGTTGATTGATTTGTTCGAGTTGCTGCGGCAAGTCTTTGGTAAATGCAGGTAAAATTGCTTCAAGCTGTTGGGCTTGATTTTTTGTTGTGTCTACGCTGTCTATAACTAATTTTAGTTCTTGTTTAAATGCGTCTAGTCGAGTTTGATAATCTCCTATTTGCTCCAATTGTGATATAATTTCATGACGAATATGACTTACAGCTTGAATATTGTCTTCTAAATAAAGCTGTTGTTGTTTAACTTCATCTATATTATCTTGAATTGTGTGGGCAAACGAAGATGTGTCTAACTTTAATTGCTCGATTTTGCTGTAATCTTGCATTATAGCTGCATGAATGGCGCCAGCTTGTTGAGCAGCTTGATTTGCTACTGTAATTCCTCGTTCGATGGTATGCCAAAGTTCTTCGAGTTGCTTGGCTGTTTCTACATCTGTATGTAATTTCATTTATTGTTCTCCTGTTTTGGATAGTAAGTTATTAATACGTGATGTAAACGACTCACATAGTAGTGTTACAAGTGGTTCGTTTAAGTTTGATTGAGAATTTATGTCTTGCCAAAAGCTTAGATTTTGTTCGTACTTGCCATCATATATATGTGACCTCACGCGCGCTGCTTCGTAAGGTAAACCTTTTGCTTCTAAGTCTTTGGCTATACTTTTGAGCAAATACTTATATTCTTGAAAGTCAGTATCTTTTAATACTTCTGCTTCGGCGACAGCTTGCCAAGATGATTCCATCGCACGTAATAATAAACAACGCAGGTGGATATTTTGAGTTTTTTGGAGTTCGCTATTTAAATGTTCATGTGTGTGCTTTTTCAAAAGTGTAATTGCTTGGGTTTCCCATTTATATAGTTCTGCGTTTTCAACTCCGGCAAATTGCAGCGCTAAGTAAGTATCCCAATATATATAACCTGTTTCACAACGTTTAAGTAAACGGGAAAGCACGTCTGATGTAATTTGATTCAAATCAGCATCACTAACAACTTCGCTAATCCAATTTATGGCGCCTTTTTGGTCGATAGTTTCGCATTTCTGGAAAAAGTCATAACCATTATCTTGTAGGCGCCTAATTTCCGGTGTTGTGACAACGACTAGTAAACGCGAACGCGCGCGGGTTAGGAGTGTATACCATTGAAAACTTTCTTCTAGAGTTGGTTTTCCTTCACCTTCAAATAAACAAAAAGCCACACAAGCTTCAAATTCGCGTCCCTTAGCTTTTTCTGGGTTTAAAATTACTAAGTTTTCGTGAGAATTTAATGCGCTGTTGGAAAGAACTTTGACAGCTTTCGCAAGGTCACGGAGTAAATAACGACGATTTTCCTCGCTGCCACATTCTCCAGCAAGTTCATCTAAAAATGCAATTGCTTCCTCTTTAGATGCACATTCCAATAACCGGACGTTTTCACCAGTTTCAAAAGCGTGCTGTGGATTCGCAGGTAATGGCAATTCTTTACATTTGTTTTCAGATGTAATTGTTTTTGCTACTTCCCAAAATTGATTAGCAAACTCTAATATCTGGCGTGAATTACGGTAATTGCGTACTAACTCAATCGAGTTTTTGATTTGTAGCTGTGACCAATTAAAATCAGTAGCTTGAATGCGTTGATTTAAATCACCTAACAACCATAAATACGTTTGATGTCCTTGAGCAGCCCAGGATTTACATACTGATATAATAGCTTGTAACTCGCTTAATAAGTAATCTTGCGTTTCATCTATTATTAATAAAGTGCATTCAGAATTACTTGGATTAATATTGAGTGAGTTTTGTAAAATTTTAGCTGCATCCGAGCGAGATATGCGACAAGATAAAGCTTTATAAAAATGCTTTTTACTTATTTTTAATAAACTTTCAACTCTATGTGAGTTTACTTGATACATGACGTTTTTATCATTAGCTCTATGCTTATTCTCATCAAGTACAAATGCTTGGTATAATAAAACATCATTTGTAGTAATATCATTTTGGCGGCTATATTTTAATGCTTGTTGCAAAGCTTCTAACTCTTCTTGTCCTGAAGCCAGACGATTTTTAAATTCAGGATTAATCTTAGTCAACCACTGCGGAAACGTGCCTAACCAAAAATTCTCCTGAGTTGCTGCTGTTTTAACCTCAGAAAATTCCGAAATATCACGCCGTAAAGCTTCGGGTACAATCAACATTGTATTCCAGCCAAAATTACGGTGGATTTCACATGCAAACAAAGTAGCACACACCGTCTTTCCTGTACCGGGTGCGCTTTGGATGACAATGCACGAACTATCTTCAAATTGATGTACCGTCGTCGGTTGATACTGCGAACACAATATTCGCAAAGGTTCGTCTAATATATTGCGCTGATAATTTGTTAAAATCGGCGAATAACGGTAACTACCATAAACAAACCTGTACCAATCGGTATCTTGCTCATGATTCCATTGATATGCTGGGTTTTCCTCTAAAGCAGTACCTTGTGGGTGTAGAAGTTCTTCAATTACCTGTGTTTGGGAACACGCGCGCTCATCGAACGCATCATCATAAACACTATCGCGCAACCCCGCTTTGATTACAACAACATTGTGATCCGCGCGCTGCCAAATAACGCGCCACTTGCCAGAACGAGTTCGCAACAAATTATCAAACCCTTTAAGCGCTTTCGTTTGTCTTTCATCTCCCTGACTCAACCGATGCAAAATCTGGTAAATCCTTTGCAAATCAGCAGGTGGAAGCTTTTGGATTTCACGAAAGGCTGCTCGAATTATCTTTACCTCAGCCATACACTACGTTTTCTCCCCGATAATCGGTAGTTGTACAGCCTTATTATTCCCAGCTTCGCCAAAAATCTATAACCCTAAATACCTTGCTCAAATTCGTCGATTGCTAAAATATCATCTGAAATCAAAGTGCATTCTTCGAGTAAAGGAATATTTAGGTCTGGCAACAACTCGCTTGTATCAATCAGTTCATAGCCCTTAGTATCTAAAAACGTTGCAGGTGTATCTTCCCTTTTGCGGTACAACTTTAGCCTGTTATTCTCCCAAAACCACACCTCTAATACTCCCAGGCGCCGATAAATTTCCAGCTTATCAACACTACCACTAGTGATATTGACCTCAATGGCAAGGTCGGGAATAGGCTTAGGGTTTCCAATACAGTAGCATTCGTCCGGTTCGGCGCCTGCCTGTTTAAGCTGTTTTTTGATAGTAGAACTTCCCATAGGTTTAAACTGTATTCGCTTTTTGTAAAGATAGCGTTCCAACAAAATAGCTAAACGTTTTTTAATACCTTCATGCCTAATGGACGGTGACACAATTTCTAATATTCCATCTAGATAGGTAACACGGTAATGAGAGTTTTGTTCTAGTTTCGTCAGTAGCGCTTCATAATTATGCCAGCTGACACCGCTAGTAATAAACCTTTCCTCTGGGTCGTCAGCAAGAGCTATCTCTGGTTCTTGTATAAGTTCTTTCAGACTGCTGACCATTGCTTCCTCCTTATTATTTTCTTATTATAGATGGCACTTAAGCCGGAAGCGCAGAGAACCTGTATACTAGAAGTATTGCTTGTGCGACGGGAGTTTTACCTATGCCCTCACCATTTCCCGGCATGGATCCATACCTTGAACAGGCTGTCTTCTGGTCTTCGTTTCATAGCCGACTTATAGTAGCTATTGCGGATGCAATTGAACCGCAACTCAGTTCACAGTATTATGTCGAAGTTGAAACCCGAACCTATCAAAGCGATGACAGTGATAATAGCTTGATGATTGGCATTCCAGATGCTGTTGTATTCGCTAACAAATCTGATGCAACAAGCTCTCAACAACTTACGGATGATAGCTCAGTAGCCACACAGTCTCGTCCTGAACTAGTTACACTACCTATGCCAGTTTCAGTTAATGAGCGTTATTTAGAAGTACGCGAGATGGTAACGGATGAGGTAATTACTGTAATTGAACTTTTATCTCCAAAGAATAAGCGAGCTGGGGATGGTAGAATAGCTTATGAGAAAAAACGGCGCGCAATTTTAGGCAGTGCTACTAATTTAATCGAATTAGATTTGTTACGAGCTGGTAAACCGATGAATATTCGAGGAATGCAATCAACAACTGCATATCGAATCTTAATTAGTCGCGGTCATCAACGTCCCGCAGCAGAACTTTACCGTGTTTCTCTACAACAGCAGTTACCAACTTTAAGAGTTCCTTTAAAACTTAATCAAAAAGAGCCTTTAGTGAATTTACAAGAAGTATTTAATGGTGTGTATGAACGCGCGCGTTATACAACACGCATAGATTATCACCAGCCTGTTCCATCCCCTGCGTTATCGAAACAAGATGAACAGTGGGTTGAAGCGTTGTTATCTCCAATTCGAGATGTATAATTACAGACTACAAATAGGCTTTGATCTACTGATGCTGTCCTGCCGCCAAACCTAAGACAAGAATTGTCGTTGTATCTAGTATATCGGTTGAGCGTCACTAGGTGTTTGACATCGGAGCTAAATGTAAAGTTTTGTAAAAATTATGACTAGTTTGTATAAAAGTTGCGCGTCAAGACCTGACAAATCTAGAGAAATGCTGGCTACTTTCATAGCAAACATCTATCTACAGAAACAAACTTAGTAATAAAATTAAAACTATTTTTACTAGTTTTTTTTGACTATTTGCGGTTATTTTTGGCTTATTTTGCTTCATAAGCCAATAAAGCAACTAATATATCTTGTTTCTTAACTCTGTCATGGATTTTAGCGTCGGCGCCTATCTTCAAGTTTTAGATTAATTAAACATAACATAAACTTACGTTAATCAGGAAGTGACATTATTAAGCCAATAAGACTCAGTGGATTCTAGGAAATAATAATTTGTAACTGTACATTATCAAGTTATTAGTCTACTGGATATGCCTGATGAAGTGGCTGATAGTTGATACCAGAATAAAACAATAGCTACATAATCATCTGAAAAATTATCGGTGTTATAAATATGACAAATGCTACTAGCGGGAATCATGTAATTTTCCTGCACCCAGATGGAACAAGTCCATCGCATTATGCTTTGGGACGATTTGTAGATAAGGGACCCGACGGACGTTTGAATTGGGACATGATGTCTAATTCAGGTGTTTACCTGGGTCACATGGAAGACCAACTTGGGGGAACCTCGAATGGTGGTGCTGTGACTCACGCTACAGGCGCCAAAGTATATGCCGAATCCTTTGGTTTGAATGCAGATGGTTCGCAAGTTACTCCTCTGTCTGGTAACACAGGTAAGACCATTATCGAAGAAGCAATTGCAGCCAACAAGGTGACTGCTTTGGTGCAGTCGGGTGCTGCATATGAGCCTGGTACAGCCGCCTTTGTAGCCGAGGTGGGTGAAACAGTTGATGCAAATGGAACCCGAATTCCACCCCGTCAGCGCTTGGCTGATATTACTAAAGAAGTCATCCTCTCTGGAGTAGATTTCATTTTCGGTGGTGGTGAACTTAACATGGTGCCCATCGGTACTGACGGCTTCCACGGCACGGCGGCTCAATATGATGCCCTCAGCACTAGCGCCCAGCAACGCCCCAGCGAAAACCTGATTGAATTGGCGAAAAGCGACGGCTACACTGTTGTTTATAATGAGCAACAACTCAACGACCTGCTCGATCCGACCAAGACTCCTACAACACCGACCAAAGTATTGGGTGTATTTGCTCCCATCCACACCTTCAACGACCGTCCAGAAGAAGTTTTAGCAGCACAGGGCTTACCCCTATATGTTGAAACAGCCCCGACAATTGCCGAGATGCTGGATGTTGCCCAGAAGTTGATGGAAAAACATCCTAACTTCAATAACGGCTCGATTGCAGTTGTAGAAGAAGAAGGAACCGACAACTTTGGCAACAATAACAATGCTGCTGGAGTTCTGGAAGGTTTACGTCGTGCAGATGCGGCGGTTGGGGTAGCAATGGAGTTTATTAACAAGTATCCCAATACTCTGTTGCTAACTGCAGCTGATAGCGATGCAGGTGGTTTGCAAGTAGTTGACCCCCGTACTCCCGGTCAGCCTGTCGGCAGTATAAACAATAACCCCACCACCACTGCGCGCAACGTACCCCTCGATGGTCAAACAGGAGCAAATACCCTGCCTTTCGTTGCTGCTCCCGATGCGAATGGTGATGTTTTCAATTTTGCTGTCGGTTGGGCAGGTACACCCGACTTCAGCGGTTCCATTGTATCCAAGGCACACGGTCTTAATGCAGATAAGTTACCTGCAACGGTAGACAACACGGGGATGTACGAATTGATGTACGAAACTCTGTTCAACACCGAACTACCTTCGCGTAAAAGGGCACCAACAGCAGCACCGAAAGCCACCAAGGACACTGGCAATGTTATCTTCATTCACCCCGATGGTACCAGCCCTTCACATTATATGGCGCTGCGAAACATCGATAAGGGTCCTGATGGGCGCCTCAACTGGGACATGATGTCCAATGCTGGGGTTTACCTGGGACATATGGAAAACCAACTAACAGGTACTTCCAACGCGGGTGCAGTTACCCACGCTAACGGCGTAAAGGTGTTCAACGAATCCTTTGGATTGGAAGAAGATAATACTCGCGTTACTCCAGCTTCAGGTAAAACTGGCTACACTATTCTTGAAGAAGCCATTGAAGCTGGAAAAGCGACTGCGTTGATACAATCAGGACACTTAGCAGAACCTGGTACTGCTGCCTTTGCTGCGGAAACTACTAATCGTGATGGTGACAATATTCGGGCGCGCGATAAGTATGCTGAAATTATCGAGGATGTCATCCGCTCTGGTACCAACGTAATTATGGGCGGTGGTGAACTATATATGTTGCCAAAGGGGACTACAGGTTTCCACGTCACTGCTGAACTAGATGCTTCAGAAAGTAGCCCCGAAAGGCGCCCTACTACTAACCTGATTGATTTAGCAAAGTCTTTGGGTTACACAGTGGTTTACACTGAAGAACAAATGAACGAAGTCGTTAATAGCACTAACCCACCGGAGAGACTGTTGGGTGTGTTTGCGGCGATACATACCTTTGACGACCGCACTGAAGAAGCACTAGGACTCAACGGCAGCAACCCTCTACCGTTGTACGTAGCAACGGCGCCCACCGTTGCCGAGATGACGGAAGCGTCTTTGAAGATAGTTAGTAAAGACCCGGATGGCTTCTTTGTGGTAGTTGAGGAAGAAGGTTCGGATAACTTTGCTAATAATAATAACGCCGTAGGAACGGTTGAGGCAGTCCGTCGGGCAGATGCAGCAATTGGCGTGGCAATGAATTATGTTAATACCCAAGACCCAAACACTTTAGTCATTACTGCCGCAGACAGTGATGCAGGTGGGTTACAGGTGTTCCAATTTGCGCCTTACACTCGTCCTTCTGGCAACTATACTCCCAATAATCCAGCAATCGCCGATAGCGAACCATCTGCTCCTTTCATCAACGTTAACCCAACAACAACTAATACTAACCGAGCTGTGTTGGACGGTGTGAATGGTAGTACAGGTAGTGCAGAGGCGCCTTGGATACCATTTACATCTCAAGACAGTATAGATGGACCAATGGGTAACTTTGGTGTTGCCTGGGTCGGTACACCAGACTTCCCTGGTAGCATTGTTTCCAAAGCCTACGGAATGAATGCAGATAAATTATCTAGTACCTTAGATAACACCGAAATCTACGCTTTAATGTATCAGACGTTGTTTGGTGTCACACCAGAATTTGCTGCCGCACAGCAAGAAACCAAGTTAGTATCCGGTACCAATGGCGATGATATCTTAATTGCAGGCGCCCCTGGTAGTAGCTTTGACGGTATCAATGACACTGTATTTACAGGTGCAGGCAATGATGAAGTTGATACACAAACTGCAACATCTCCAATTGCTGGTCGTAATCAGATTGACTTAGGCAGTGGTAACGATACTATCTTTGTTAGCAAAGGTAATCGCGTTTCTGGTGGCGATGGAAATGATGTATTTGATGCTACTGGTGCTAAAGGTAACAACCGCATGTCCGGTGATGCAGGGGATGATATTTTCTATCTTGGCAGCAATGACCGTGCATTAGGTGGCGATGGTAACGACAAGTTCTACGTCCGATCTGGTGGTGGCAACCTACTTTCTGGTGGTGCTGGCGCCGACCAATTTTGGATTGCCAACGCGGGATTACCTAATATAGCTAACACTATTCTCGATTTCCAAGTTGGTACTGATGTAATTGGAATTCTTGGTAGTGATAGTTTGGGTATCTCTGCATCAACTCTGAATTTAATCCAAGTTGGTAGCGATACACAAATTAGTTTTGGCGGTCAAACTTTGGCTATTTTAGGTGGTATGCAAGCAACTAGCTTAGACCTAAATGATGCCAGCCAATTTGCCTTTGCTTAATTGCCTGCCGTGATTTTGACTAATTTAACTAACCTCTCTTCCCTGCGAGGAGAGGCTTAGTTATGTTGATTTTTTTTAACCACAAAGACACAAAGGGCACAAAGAAGGAATTATTATCCCTACAACCCTTGACAATCTGGTAACGTCTAGCTAAAACTTTTCCTTCCATTCGCTCACCCCATTAATGTATAGTAAGCAAAAATTTGCTACTTGATAACAATTAAGCATGGTAACATCAGATTTAGGATTATAGTGATAAGAATACCTTATAGTAGCACTGTAACTAGTTTACTATCGCGATATTAGTTCCTATGACGCTAGTACAGTAGAAAGTGTATTTAAAATTTATGGCTGCGCTAATTTTTGCACAAAAGTAGCATGTTCTGAGCTATTCAAACCTTGTTGCAATACATCTAAAACCTTTGCCATATCACTCTTCAATAATGCCGTGACATCTAACCATAAACCTGGATAAACTTGGCTTTTTATTATACCATTTGCATCTGCTTCTAAGGATATATACTCGCCATTCTGCAAGTTAAACCAGTCAAGCTTATTATCTAATGTTTGCCAAACAATATATTCTTTTACGCCATTGCGGCGATAGACTTTTTTCTTATCGTATAAATCGTTTGCTGCACTACTTCCTGCAATTTCAGCGACTAATTCCGGCGCCCCTTCGATATAATCATCAATACTGATACAGGAAGTTCCATTCGATTCGATACGTAGCGAAGCATCCGGTTGTGGTTCGTTGTCTGCATCTAACCGAACTGTTGCATTATCATTTAAATCAACGCCTAGAGTAGCTGCTTCGTAAACTCCTAACCACGTCATTAATCTTCCATGAGGTTTACCATGAGCTTTAGAGCGGACTGGAGATGCCATGTATACTATACCCTCTATTAATTCTGCTTTCTTAACATGCGGCATTGCAGTATATCGTCGCTCAAATTCTTGACGAGTCAGCCTATCCCCATTTTCTAATGGTGGAATGTGAGTATTTTTATCAAGGCTTTGCTCTACTGATAATGTCATTAGCCCAAACCTAAGAAAAGAATCGTCTTTGCATCTAGTATATCAGTTTTAGGTAGTGGATGCTGGGCGCCTGATTATTTAATATAAAGGCGCCTTGCAATATTTTCCGATTTAGTGTAGATACGACGAGATGCAGGTTGGAGTTGTTTTGGTTTCTAATTCTTCGATTTTTAGCCCTTCTGTGGAAGGTGGAACCTTCAATCGCCGATTCTGCTTAACTGTAGTAGCTTGAGGACTTAAGTAAAGGATGCCTTTATAAATCAATTCATAGAGCCAATTTTGATTAAGTGCGGTTGCATAGGTTTCCCATTTAGGTTGGGAGTGATTGATATCTTGCAACATGCGATACATTTGTTCGCTGATTTGGTAAGTTGTGAAATAGGGGTTATTGGGAGAAAATAATTCTATTTCGCGCTCTCCTGTTGTGGAACTGATTTCTAGGCGAAATCGTAAATCAGGAGACATCGCTAAAAAGTAATTGTTAATTTGCTGTTCTTGTATTAGCTGCCGTTGCTGGAAATATTCTTGTACATACTGATGAATTGGCTGATTCGGGTTGTGGATTGTGCGACTATAATAAGAGCTTTTACTAGTACTATCAACCTGACAGATCAAGATATAACCAAAGTTAACTGTGCGTAAGCCACTTGTATGAAAGTTCTGTAGCCACTCATCTAACTCAATGTTATATTGCTCCCAAGTTTGATTAAAAGCTGTATGGCAGTGGGGAACTGAGAATAGAATATCATTACGATCAGCGGTACTCAGTACTAACTTATCAGCCGCTCCTCCTTGCCACCATTGCTCCAGTTTAGACTCATACTGCTGGATATTGACCAAATCCGAAACAATAAATAGCTTGCCTAATGGCGCCAGGTGGTTTGCACTTTCAGTAATAATTCGAGCCAGAATTTCTTCGCCAGCTACCCCACTATCCCGGAAGCGACATTCCTGGCTAGGACTGGGAACAAAGGGAGGATTTGCTAAAATTGTGTCGAAGTAGCCAGAAGTTGTTTCGTAGAGATTGCCTAAACAGAAGTGAGTATTAGATATGCCATTGAGTTGAGCGTTAAACCGAGCAAAGCGAATTGCTCGTGGGTTAATATCAACTCCGACCACTTCTTTTGTATAACGACTTGCTACTAAACTTTGAATACCGCTACCACAGCACAGGTCTAAAACTCGATTTGCTGGATATTGAGGAGCCGTATGAACCAACCCTGTACTATCCATACCTACGTACATTACAACATCTTCCTCAATCTCATCTTCAGGAAGAATCATGTAGCGATGATCTGTAGCCACGTATAGCCCAGCAACAGCAAATAAATCGATTCGTGAAGCCCAATCTTCACCACGCTGAATTAGTAAACCTAAGCTACATAAGGTTGAGAATAACTCTTGACCAAAAATTTCTTGCAATTTGGCTTTCGTAAAGGCGCCTTGCAGTAAAAACAGGCGAATCAAATCTGCCAATGTGGATTTGGGTAGTTGATAGCGCTTATAGTAGTGGAGATATGTTGGCTCAATTTGTTGCTGTGAGACTATATTTAGTAACTTGCAAATATTGGCTTCATTATAACCTGCTTGTTGTCAAAATTGATACAAATTCCTAAGCATACGTTGGGCTGAGAAGTTTTCATTCTCAAAAGGCGCCAAAGTTTTGTTGTTTGAGGTTGAAGGTAATGCAGAATCTTCGGGTAATGGTTGGATGTAGGAGTATGCAGGCTCTAGCCGATACATACGAAGTTGTTGATTTGCCCATTCAATCCGTTGTGTAAATTCAAAGTGGGTCAAACGTAGATCAATTCGCATTTGTCCTAACCAACTCTCAGGTGCATTGAGAACAGCTAACAACAGCTTAACTTCCTCAAAAGAATAGCTTGAGGGAGGTACTTGTTGCTTGAGGTCTACTAAAGTAGATTTACTGAGAGGGTTGAGCAGCAAAATTACATCTCTAGATAGTTTTGTTTGCAAGTCCCCGTAAAAAGGAGTCTTAGGGAAAAGTACACTTGTTTCTTTGTATTGAGCGACTTGGTTGGAAAGGATTTGTAATTCTTCACTAGACCAAGTACAACCAGCAATATGACCAAAGAATAATGCTCGATCTAGCTCTGCCATTAAATCATTGACATTAGGCGCATTTGGGGGAAGTCCATTTGGTAGCACAACATCACCAACCTTCGTCAAATGTTCCTCATAACTGCGAACGGGGACATGCCGCTTGGATATCCAAACGTTCTCAATTGCTAAATAATCAATATCGGTATTTATGTAAGGTTCCATCAAGTCAGAAACATTGCGTTTTGTGAAGGAATTATAGAGATTGTGGAAAACTAATGAAAAGTTTTGTAACAATCACGGCTAGTTTGTGTAAAAGCCGCGCGTAAAGACCTGACTAATATAGAGAGCCGCAAGCACGGTTCGGAAATTCGGGGTCTTTTATGACTAACGACTTAAAAGAACAATTAGATGCACAACTTAAAGAATTAGCACTCGAAGCTCAACAACACCCACACTCAACTAGGGAGCGGCGAGTCGCACTAACTCGGCTGATTAATGCGATTTGGCAGTCGGGTAGACTCTATCAACCCTATAAAGGTCAATTTCAACTAGTTTATAAAGATATTTATGATGAGGCAGTGCAAAACTTATTTTTCCATCTTTGTCAAGGTGATAATATTAACAATTATAACCCACAACGCAGCGAAGTTATGACCTGGATAAATATGCTACTAAGTAAGCGTTTTTTTCCAGAAGCTATCCCTAAAGTCATCGGGAGAGAAAATGAAGTGAATCTTGAGAACTCTCACTTGGAAAACATATCATCATCTCAACCGACATCTTTATTTGAACAAGTAGTCGAATGTATCGAATCTGACCCAGAAAAAATATTTGTCAAAGTACATATAACAGGTCATCCAGAGGCAAATTTTCAAGCAATAGCCAGAAAAAGGTGTTGTGGGGTTTCTTGGAAAGATATTTCGGCAGAATGGGGTATTGGAATTTCTTCTTTAAATATTTTTTACCAACGCTGCCTAAAAAAATTTACTCCCATATTTCAAGAACATCTATATCTTTAACTATGACCTAACCAGAAGGCCAACAAATTATGAACAGTATCACAGACGTTTTAACATTTACAGGGCCTATATCTCCAGATGCAAGGCGCCGCGCCGAACATTTGTCTAGACAACAAGCTACACCTGAAAAAGGCGAACGAGTCCGTCTTAATATCTTATCTGTATCTTTTGTTAATTCGTATTTACAATGCATGGGATTTGAGACGGACTTAGAGAACAGCGACAGTTGGAACCCAGTGCAGCAAACACTTACGGATGTCGCTGATTTGTCGTTAAAGAATTTAGGCGCCTTAGAGTGTCGTCCGATTTTAGAAGGAGAAAAGTTTGTTTATATACCAGAAGAAGCACAGTTAGACCGAATTGGCTATGTAGTTGTACAGATTAGTAAATCATATAGAGAAGCAAAGCTGCTAGGTTTTGTTAAGGAAGTAGCAAGCGATTTATTACCAGTCAGTCAACTGCAATCTTTGGAAAATTTACTGGAATATTTAGAAGTAGAGACCGTATTAATTCGGTCTCTACATACGCCAAACAAGACTTTAATTAAATTAAAGCAGTGGTTGGAAAATATTTTTGAAGCAGGTTGGCTTAGTGTTGAAACTCTTTTAGGTACTCAAGCTAATTTACCAGCTTGGAGCTTGAGAAGTAGTAATGATACTTTTGTTAGTAGGGGTAAGCTAATTGATTTTGGAACTTTGACCGAGCAAGGAGTAGTTTTAGTTGTTACTCTCCCAGAAGATAACGAACAGGAAATGGATATTATTGTAGAAATACATCCTAAAAGCGGACAAGATTATTTGCCACCAAATCTCCAATTGATGATATTAGACTTTGAAGGATTATCTGTTATGGAAGCCCAAACCAGAAGCAGCAATAAGAATATTCAATTACAATTTAGTGGGGCAGTTGGAGAACGTTTTAGTATTAAAGTTGCTTTAGGGGATATCAGTGTTGTAGAAGATTTTATCATCTGTTGACAACAATAGGGGTGCTGCAAGTGAGGAAATTAGTTGTTTTAAAGTTAGATGGCGATTTGGAACTCGGAGTGCGAGTAACATTAGAAATTGGGGAAGAAGGCAAACGTCCCAATACAGAAATTACTGGCAATTTACCTCCCAATCCAGCTATGCTAGCAGCAATTGACCAGTGGCAGTCAACTTATCGTAATTTGTGGCAATTTACCCGCATCAAAGCTAAAAAAATTGTTTACGATGGTTCGATTAGCCAACGGCGCCAGGACTGTCATCATAGAGCTACTGAGTTACGCGCGCACCTTAATAACTGGTTGCTCTCAGAGTCTTTTCGTCCTCTCAGAGAAAAATTGCTCAAACACTTAATGCCTTCTGATGAGGTACGGGTGTTAATTAGGACTGCACAAGAGCAGTTAGAGAAACTTCCTTGGCATTTGTGGGATTTAGTAGACCGGGATTACCTTGAAGCTGAAGTAGCTTTAAGCGTTCCAGAATCAGAACAATTAGCTCCATCACAAACATCTATCTATAGTAATAAAATTAGTAGTAAAATTAAAATATTGGCGATTTTAGGCAATAGTGATGGTATTGATATAGACCAAGACCGCCAGTTGCTACAAAGACTACCATTAGCCGCTACAACTTTTTTGGTAGAACCCCAACGAAAAGACATCAATGACCATTTGTGGAATCAACACTGGGACATTTTATTTTTTGCTGGTCATAGTAAGACTGAGAATAAAATTGGTAACATTTATATTAATCAAACAGATAGCTTAACGATTGACGAACTTAGATACGCTTTAAGAAAAGCCGTAGCTAATGGGTTGCAGTTGGCAATTTTTAATTCCTGCGATGGTTTGGGATTAGCGCGCGAGCTACAAAATTTACATATCCCGCAAATAATTGTCATGCGCGAACCTGTACCGGATATGGTGGCTCAAGAATTTTTAAGGCATTTTCTGGTAGCTTTTTCCTCTGGAGAGTCTTTATATACTGCGGTTCGTTCTGCGAGAGTACGGTTGCAAGGAATAGAAAACGAATATCCAGGCGCCAGTTGGTTGCCGATAATTTGTGAAAATCCTACCGTGGCGCCAATAACTTGGCCAAAACCTCGAATTCCAAACAGTCGCCGTCTCAAAACATTGTTACTATCTAGTTTACTAGTAACTACCAGTGTAATGGGAGTGCGGCAACTGGGAACATTTCAAACATGGGAATTGCATTTCTTTGACCAACTTATGCGTAGTCGTCCAGATGAAAAGCAAGATTCTCGCTTATTGATAGTAGAAGTAACCGAAGAAGATTTCAAACTAAAAGAACAGCAGCAAAGAAGTGGGTCATTATCAGATACTGCACTGGCAAAACTTTTAGAAAAGCTTGTACAGTTGCAACCGCGAACTATTGGCTTAGATATTTATCGTGATAATGCAGTACAACCAAACCAAGCTTCTTTAGCGACTCGTCTGCAAAATACTCAGAATTTCTTTGCGATTTGTAAAGCTAGCGATAGCGCAAACAACCATCCTGGTACTAAACCTCCTCCTGAAGTTCCAAAACAACGTCTTGGTTTTAGTGACGTTGTAAAAGATACAGACGGTGTTTTGCGGCGCCATTTGTTAGCAATGACTCCATCTCCTGCGTCAGAATGTGCTGCACCCTACGCTCTCAGCGCGCAAATGGCATTTCACTACCTAGAAAAAGAGGGCATTTCTGCCAAGTACAATGCAACAGGAGATTTACAGTTAGGTAAAGTTATTTTTAAGCGGTTGCGGTCGCATATGGGCGCCTATCAACAAATTGATACAGAAGGCTATCAAATATTGCTTAATTACCGCTCTTACCGTCGTTCTCCTGTAGAAATTGCTCCAAAAGTCACGCTTACAGAAGTTCTCAAAGGTACACTTAAGCCTGAAGAAGTGAAAGACCGCATCGTTCTCATCGGCACTACCGCTCAAACTTTTCGTGATTATATTCCTACACCATACACATCTGAGCAGGAACTTCATCAAGAAATACCAGGAGTAATTGTGCAAGCACAAATGGTTAGTCAAATCGTCAGTGCGGTTAAAGATGGGCGCCCTTTGTTATGGGTTTTGCCAATTTGGGGTGAAGTTTTGTGGATTTGGAGTTGGTGTGTAGTTGGAGGTGTAATAGTTTGGTACTGTCAATTAGGACTATATCGAATACTAGCAGGTTCCGGCGCAATCAGCATATTATACATTCTTTGCTTAGTTCTCTTATGCCAAGGTTGTTGGATTCCGCTAGTACCTTCAGTCTTGGTATTAATATTAAATGGCGCCATTGTAGCAATTTATTTATCTTCACCACGGTTATCAATCAATACCTTTACCAACTAGTTTCTACCTTAAGGTATTTAATATGAAACGTTATATGCAAAAAATTTCACTCGCTGCTATCAGTTTAATACTTACCTGTTACGTACAAGTACAGGCACAGTTACCAAACTCACCAATTTTTGTTGCACCACCCCCACCAGCAGATATTGGACAACCTGGTAAGCGCTCGGCAGCAGGTAGTCGTGGTTGCGGGCAGGACGTGAACAAACCTGCTCCTTCTCAAAAGCTGCTTACAGCCTTATTACCCATTTATCCGAAGTCAGAACAAGTTTTTGCAACAACGATTGCCGAGCGTCCAGATTTCTGGTTTTATGTTCCTTATTCATCGTCTGTTGCATATGGAGAATTTGTGCTAGAAGATGAGGCACAAAATCAGACTATTTACAAAACTTCTTTAACAGCGGCGCCAGGAATAGTAAACCTTCGCTTACCATCAACAGCGGCGCCTCTACAAATTGGCAAACAATACCGCTTTTATTTCAATATTTACTGTCAGAAAAATAATCAAATTGTTGCTGATGTTGAAGGATATGTAAAACGAGTACCGCTGAACTCTAATTTAAAAACTCAGTTGGAAAAAGCCACACCGAGTCAGCAAGTAACGCTTTATGGGGCCAATGGTATTTGGTACGAAGCACTAAGTGTTGCTAGTACACTGCGTCGCACCCAACCGCAAAATAATTCTTGGCGCGCGCTGTTGCAAAGTGTTGGTTTGAAAGATATCGCAAATGAACCAAAAGTTGAATGCTGTACACTTACTGGTTCTGCAAAATTGTAAAATTTTGTTTCTTAATATAGTTACTTCCGTTTAGACTTAATTTTAGTTTAAATTAATTCTGCTTCTTCAAAAATCTGCTTTACTGTCAATGTTAAACCAGGTAATAAATTATCTGTAATTGGTAGTTCATCTGTATTTACTTGACTTGATTGTGCTGAGAAGAATGCGCGAATGATAATTTTTTCTGGGTCTACTACCCATACTCGTGATACACCTGCTGCAAAATAATCCTTGGCTTTCTCCTCAAAATCTTCCATTGTTTGATCTGAAGAAATAATTTCTATCACCAATTCTGGAGGTACTGGACATGGTTCATTACGGCTCCAACTTCGTGGTAAACGAGTATAATAAATGTAAGTTAAGTCTGGTACTGGCGCCCAGTCTTGACCTTTGCGCTTTAATAAAATTGCCCATTCAGAACAGACTCTACCTTTGCCTTTACACCATGTACGCAGCAAAAGTCCTAAAGCTAATTGTAAAGTTGAATGAAAAAATTTTGGTGACACTTTTGGAACCGCATAACCATCAACAAACTCATGATATGTATCTCCGTCGGGAAGCGATAGAAATTCTAAGAGCGTGAGTTTTTTGCTTGTGGGTATTTTAACCATAGGGGCGCGTCTTGTTTCATTCATGTACATTAATTGTAATAAACAATCATGTAATTTTTATGCGAGCAGTTTTGGGAGTAATTATAAGTACAATCATTAGCGGGGTTTGCGGAGCAATTTCCTTTGCGCTACCAATGTATTGGTTTTTATGGGAAAAGTGGCCTGATGCTAAGAAACCATTAGCTTTACTAGGTGCAATTCCTTACGGAGATATCGCACCGGAAAGCAAATCTTGGTAAAAAATTGAATTGATACAACCATTAGGTTAAGAATTGTAAATATGATCTGATAATTGTGTAAAACCTCCCCTCTCTCCTCCGAAAAACATATGAAGGCTTTAGTTGTCAAGCTGATTTTATAAAGAAGCTGGATGAGCGTTCCTGCCCGCATTAATGTTAATGAAGGAGAAATTATGGCAATACAAACTGGCGGTCCCGGCGATGATATCCTAACTGGTGGTTCAGATGATGATACTCTAAAAGGTCGTGGTGGCAATGATACTTTAAAAGGTCGCGGTGGCAACGACAAACTCTATGGTGGTGATGGTAATGACAAACTCTATGGTGGTGATGGCATCGACCTTTTAATCGGTAACGATGGCAATGACTTTCTAAGGGGTAATAATGGCAATGACTATATAAGCGGTGGTAATGGCAATGATTATTTAATAGGTGATAGCGGCAATAATACCTTGCTTGGTGGTGCTGGAGCAGACGTTTTTTTCGTAAACACAGGTAGTAGTGCCCAAATAGACTACAACCCTGAAGAAGGTGATCGTGTGTTTGTAGTAAGTCCCGCAACTTCACTTGACGATTTCAATTATGATAACAGCCTCGGTATCCTATCTTTCCAAGGAGTTCAATCAGACATCTTTCAAATCAAATCTACTGATTTTTCAACATATAATATTGGTTTGACAACTAGCCAAGATTTAACAACCAGTTTTAGTTCAGACATCTTTTAAAAATGTGTTGTCAGTGCAACGCCGACATCTGTAACATAATTTCAAGTTGTAAATGGTAGGTAGAGGAGCGCGCCTGTACCACAATTTAAAGTTAACTACGTGCTTGCAATGGTACGGGTGAGAAGGTACCTGCACTGTACTGAAAAATGTATAGCTGAAGACTAGAACTCTTGATATAGGCGCCTCGGTGTAGGGTAATATAAACTCTGTATCACCTTGGGAGTTTAGGAAGAATAAAAATATTTAATTGTAATTGCTCTCGTTAGTAACGGGAGCTTTTAAGTTTGATAAGCGCGCGGGGTTATCCGTCATAGGGATTATTATGACCAGACCCAAAACTTGCCAGTATCTAGAAACATAAGCTAGAATTTCAGTGTTTGAAGCCCTTATTGCTACGTTAGAAATTTGCGAATAATTGCTAATAAGGAACCATAATTTGTCTTTTGACTAAAAATGGAAGCATAAAGCGATACGTGAGTCCTTAAAGAAAGCACTCTTTAAACCTGATAAAAACGTTTAGAACTAAATTACTATTTTGTGAAAAGTTTACCCAGCTTAAATTTAAGCCTTGAAAGCATAATTTGTCCGGAACATGATTGGAAAGATATAGTGTCTTTTTCTGCCAAGTAATCGTTCCAGTTACATATTTTATATAGGAGGACAAACAGTAATCTAGATTTGACAAGCATTGTAAGTATTAAAAGTATAACATTGCCGATAAAAATTGGAAGTACAAGCCTGCCAAACGGCAATATTATGAGTATAACGACATTTAAACTATATGGTTTAGTTTGCCCCAAGTGTCAGCGATGCTACATATACCCCTATTAGAGCCAATTGCCAAGAAGAATATAAGGCGCCCAATATCTAGGACGTTTGTATCTGGGATTTTGCAAAAGAGCTACTTGCGCGCGACGAAGTGCTTCGGCTTTAGTCAATTTGTTGTTGGCTAATTCTTGGTAAAATTTGCTCATCAACACTGCTGTGGACTCATCATCTAAGTTCCACAGCGAGGCAATGGTACTGCGCGCTCCTGCTTGGAAAGCTATACCAGCAATTCCTAGAGCCGCGCGTTCGTTTCCAGCAGCTGTTTGACATGCACTAAGAACAAGTAATTCAATCGCTTCTGGTCTGTTTTGCTCTACAGTTCGCACTAAGTTATTAAACTGAGTCACATATATTGGTCCATCCGCAGCAATAATAAATGTCTCTTCAGGTTTGGAACTGAACTGACCGTGAGTTGCTAGATGAACTACGGGAAAAGGCAGAGAATTAATTCGGCTTTGCAAAGCGGTGCTAGTAAATTGTTTGTTAAGAAGTATACTGCTAGGAATCTGGGAACGGATTTTGTCTAATTCAAGTTTGACGTTTGGTAATGCAGAAAATCCAGAACTTGGTTCGGTTAATCCTGCGGCTATTACTTGTAATTGTTTCTGTAATGGTTTAGGGTCAACTAGTTGCAGACCTGGGGCAAGTGCAATGCTATACTTCTCGATTAAATACTGTTTGCCGTCGTAGAGAGTTGCCATCGGGATATTCCGCAGCAAATCATCCAGCACAAACACTAAAGTTGAGGTTTTACTTTCAGCCAAAGCTGCTTCAAGTGGTTGAATTAGCCAACTGTATAACTGCTGGGATAAAGATTGAATTTGCCGCTGCGTGTGAGGTTTTGGTAAATCTTCTTGTAGTTGCTTTAAAGTCGCTTTTAGTTTTTCTGCATCTACAGCGCTAGTAAAGTGCAACAACCGATTTTGCGGTAAATGCAGGATAACTTCGAGTCGGTCTGGCAAAACAAATGGATAGATAACTGCCGCTGTTTGGTCTTTATTGGGACTTTGGATTGGAGCAATTAAACAAGTGTTACGAAAAAAGTTGTTTAGTTCTGCAATTTGCAGCAATTCAATTGTATTACTAGCTTGTTCGAGATTTTTGACATTAACCCCCCCCTCTTTGGATGGAGGTTGCAAAAGTAAATCGACTAGCTCCCGATAAACTGGTTCAACTTCTTCGCGAAAAGAAAACCTAACCTCTGGATTCATTGCAAATAAATCGTTACGGAGAGCTTGGAGGTTATTAACTGCTTCTGTGTAAGCTGCTGTAGCTTCTTTTATCTCTCCCCTAGCCTTAAGTAACTTTCCTAATTGCCATTGCCATTTATATGCTATATCTTTAGCATCAATAGCTTCAGCTATAACTAAAGCTTGCTGAGTAAGGTTTTGTGAATCAGACCACTGCTTAGTTTGTTCGTACACCTTACCAAGAGTACCGAGAGCATAAGATTCTGTACGTCTATCTTGCAAACTTCTTGCTTGCTCAATTGCAGTTGATAGTATTTGGGCAATATCCAGCCATGAAGGACTATTTATAGTAGTATTTTGTCTGAATCGCGTTAAACTTTCGGCAAAGTTGATGCGTGCGGAAATTGCCGTGCGACTCAAAGGCAAATCGCCAAGCTGAGTTTGGATTTGGGGAAACAACGTTTGAAATTCTGAAAATTGCTTGGTATTAAGCAGTAGTCTCAATTGATTAATTCGAGCTTGGACGCGAGTAGTTGGTGAGGCACCAGCGTTGGCAGCTTTTTGATAAAAATCTATAGCTGGTTGGGTATTTGCTTTTGCCATCGCTGTATTACCTAAACTAAGAAGAATGTCAGCAATCGCTTGTTTATCTATTAACTCGGTAGCTATTTCTAAACTTTGTTGTAATATCTGCTGTGGCGTTTTTAAATAACATTGTGGGGATGTTTGTATATCACCTTGTCTAGGTGTTTGTACATCACCTGTAAACAGCAAAACGTTAGCTAGACTACGCAATCCTGCAACCTTAAGCGACGAGTTTGGTTGATTTTGTAAAAGCTGAGTACTTTCGCATAACGTCTTTCTAGCTCTATTATAAAACCCCAATGTTTGCAATGCTTGCGCTTGATTGATGCGATTGCGAATAGCTGCGTTATTATCTCCTAATTTGCCATAAATGTCAAGTGCTTGTTGCCAAGTTGTCAGCGCATCTTCAGGTTTTGCAACAGCAAGTTGCAGGCGCCCTTTAATATCTAAAACTTGAGCAAGAACTTGTAGATTTTTGACTTTTGATTCCCTCTGCTGTGGATATCCCAGTAAATTTAGACTTTGAGCAACCGCACTTTCTGCCTCATTCCACTGTCCTAGCTGCTGATAAGCTAATGATAAATTGCCCAGTGTCATTGCAAGTTTTAGTTCGTCCCCCGAAGCTTTAAATGCAGCTACCGCGCGTTGCCATATTGTAGTAGCCTTAGCAAACTGTTCCACTTCATAAAATTTTCTTCCTTGCTCTACTAAGTTTTCGGCATCGGGCAAGCTTTGTACGATGGAGTGTTCCGCTGTTATATGGGCTAAAGTGGGGGGCAATAAGCTGGCGCCAAAGAACATGGTCAAAAGCAGCAGTACACTTAAGAGGCGTTTGATTCTATGGAATCTAAATTTTTTCAAAGCCATGTTCTAGTCCTCGTTCGCCAAGCTTTTTTACAATAGATAAGCATTAGTTGCCAATATCAGCGCTCTCACTATGGATTATATCCACGGCAATCAGCTGTTTTTTGCCAAGAATCATAAGGCGTGACAGTAGACGCATTCGCCGTGAGAACCACGTTGCCACTAGCATCCTTTACCCAACCAGTAGCTTCTATAATCGGAACTGGTGCAGATTTAATCGAATTTGTGGATACTGGAGTCGAGAGTTGAGCAACTTCCGGTTTGAGAGTAACTAAACCTACTTGAACTGCATTACTTGTAAGGGTTTCACCTGCATTAGAGGGTAAACCGCCACGTCCAGTAATAACAAACTTGCTTTGTGCTTGAAAGCCACCCGCAGTACAACTCTGTACCACAGAGGTGTCAATTGGTACGGTTGGCAAGTTAAGTAAGCCGCGATTAGGGTCAACATCTGGGCTATTAACTGTTATAGTACCGTTTAAAGTCGGATTTGTCTGGGAAAATGCTGTGATGTCATTCGTGGGTAGGAATTGAGGATTTAAGTTAGTTCCTAGCAGCCTCACTAAGTCTTCTCGACTACGCACTGTCATACCAAAAATACCAGTAGCGTTAATTGTGACTCTCCCTCCACTGCCTCTAAACGCATTCGCGGTGATGTCGTTATTTTCCCTTGAAGCAGCAACGATGAAGCCCGACGGAGCATCAATATTAATATTCCCACCATCACCACCAGCTTGTGCCGTACCTGCGGTGGTAGAGATTTGGGCGCCACGACGCAGAAAAAGTAAATCAGTTTGTAAGTTAATGTTGCCACCGTTACCCGATGTAGATTGAGCGTTGAGTCTGCCATTGTTTTTTAGGGTAACTTTAGGTGAGGTAACGATAATATTTCCAGTTGTACCCGTTGTAGTTTGGGAGTTAACAAATAAACCAGTGTTAAAGTTAGAACTGCTACCAGAAATGGTGACAAAATCAGCCGCATTAACTGTGATTGTGCCTGCATTCCCTTGTGCGAAAGTTTGAGTAGAAAGTTCAGCGCGATTTTGTAATGATAAAGAACCAGAATCGATAGTAATATTACCCCCATCGCCAACTGTCTCCCTTCCCACATAGCTAAAAATCCCACTGAGGGATGATGTGCCTCCAACAATCTCAACTGCCCCAGTAACTTTAACATTGACATCCCCCGCATCACCCCGTCCTCCTGGCCGGTTATTGGATGCACTACCAGTGGCAGTTTGCAGTTGAGAGCCATCAATTAGTGATAAAGAAGCAGCATTGATGTTGATATTGCCTGCTTTTCCTTCACCCAAAGCTTCTATCCTGCCGTTGATGCCAGCATTTGTAATAAGAGAAACAGCATCTCGTGCGCGCACTGTCACATTTCCGGCATTCCCTTGTGTAAAAGTTTGAGTAGAAAGTCGAGCGCCATTTTGTAATGATAAAGAACCTGAATTGATAGTAATATTACCTGCATCGCCAACTGTCCCCGTTCCCACATAGCTAAAAATCCCACTGGGGGAATTACCGACTCTTCCAGCAATATTAACTGCTCCAGTTACATTAACATTGACATTCCCCGCATCCCCCCGTCCTCCTGGTTGGTTATTAGATGTACTACTAGTGGAAGTTTGCAGTTGACCTGAATCAATTAGTGACAGCGTTGCAGCATTAATGTCAATATTGCCTCCCTTACCTACACCCCCAGATTCTACATTGGTGTTGATGCTAGCACGTTCAAGAAAAATAGCATCTCGTGCCCACACTGTCACATTTCCGGCATTCCCTTGTCCAGAAGTTGTGGAATTTAGCAATCTATCGCCACTAATTAGTGACAACGTTACAGCATTGATGTCAATATTGCCTCCGTTACCTACACCCGAAGCTTGCACGCTGCTGTTGATGCTGGCACGTTCAAGAGAAATAGCATCTCGTGCCCGCACTGTCACATTTCCGGCATTCCCTTGTCCAGAAGTTTCAGCGGAAAGTAGAGCGCCATCTCGTAATGAGAAAGAACCAGAATTTATAGTAATACTACCTGCATCGCCAACTTTCCCCTTTCCCACATTGCTGAAAATTCCACTGGAGGATGTGCCTCTCCTCCCAACAATATCAACTGCCCCGGTCACATTAATATTGACATCCCCCCCATCAGAACGTCCTGCTAGCTGGTTATTAGATGCACCAAGAGTGCCAGCAGATACTTGGGCGCCATCCTGAATAACTAATTTTCCAGTAGTAATTGTTAAATCTCCTGCATTTCCTGCACCTTCCGCTTGTGTTGTTATACGGCTGCGGTTGCTTACATTATTTCTTAGTGCGCTATATTCTAAACCTCCAATTATCTCAACAGAGTCAGAAGCGGTTATATTCAAATTACCCCCTGACCCTAAACTAAAGTTATCAGGATTACTACTACTAGACATGCTACCAGCATGTACCCGTCCCCCGCCCTGAACAATTAACTTTCCAGTAGTAATCGTCAAGTTTTTGGCATTCCCTTCACCTGTTGTCAAATTTGTCAAGCGGCTTACTTCCTTACCATCTGCCGATGCTCCATTTACCTCTATCGAATCAGAAGCAGTAATAGTTAAACTTCCTCCTTCACCTTGGCTACGAGGATAAGTTCCAGCAGATATCTGTCCTCCTCCCTTGACAACTAACCTGTTTGTAGTGATTGTTATATCCCCGGCATTGGCAGATTCACTGCCTGCCGTCTGAGTTGTCAAGCGACTCTCAAAATTGCTATCTGCTCTTTCTCCAATTACCTCAACCACATCAGAAGCGCGGATAGTAAGATTTCCTGCTGCTCCTTTTTTAGCGGATATAGGAACCCCGTTATTTAAAGAAGCACCTGTTGATATCAGTGCCCCATTTTGAACACTCAACCTTTTGGTGGTAATTGATATTGCTCCTGCTTTTCCATCACCTTGTGTCTCAGTTCTCAACCTGCTGCGCTCTTTACCGTCTGCTGATGTGCCAATTATTTCCACAGCTTCTGAAGCTGTCACAGCTATAATTCCTCCAGATTTTGAATCATTAGTATTAGCTTGAACTTGGGAACCATCGGTGAGTCTAACATGCCTACCTGAAAGCTGGATATCACCACCACCACTACCACTGGCGTTGACAACCGCGCGTTGGGACAGTTTTATATCTTGGAAGTTTTGTACGCTCTCGTATCCGAGAGTATAGCCGTTATCTGTTGGGTTCAAGCTAACCAAACTATTATCGGCGACACTGCCTAGTTCAATTCGTCCTCCTGCTGTCGTCAGACGACCTCCTAACAGCATTACATCACCACCCACTAATGCCAAGGTTTTATCAGGTTCAACCTGTAAGCCAACGATTTGATTATTACTATTGCGTCCAGAGGATTGGTTGAGAATACTTCCAACATTTTCTCCATATTGTAACCCAATTGGAACACTTACAGTCAGCAACGATGTAGCTTGAGGAGCAGTCGCACTAAACTGTGTGCCATCGGCAAACTTCAAACTGCTTGCTGTACTCGCTATAAATGAACCTTTAACATCCAAACTGGCATTTTTACCAAAAATTATACCTTTCGGATTAATCAAAAATAAGTTTGCATTACCCAATACACCCTGTTTTCCTAAAATGGAAGAGGCGTTACCCCCTATTACGCGACTCAAAATATTTTCAATACCAGCAGGATTATCAAAATAGGCGCCTCGTCCGTCCCTAATATTGAATTCTTGAAAACTATGAAATAGGTTATTTCCTCGACTTGCTCCCCCTGATATCTGCTCACTTTTTATACCATTGATATCAACATTTGGTGTAACAACAGAACTTTCGGTGCCCAAGGTATTATCAGGAACAATGTTACTCTGCTGCGCTAACGCACAATTTGTAGATACAATTACTCCCCCAAAAGCTAACAAACTTCCTAGCCCACTGAACCATCGCCAAAAACGCTTATATCGTGTCATTTTTAACATTGCCCCCCTGTAGCAGTTACTTAACAACGATGACGCTGCACTATTAGTCACTGCTAATTCTCAGAGATAGGCGCCTAACTTTTACACATCCATTGCCAATTCTTTACAAAACTTCATCAAAAATCATTACTAATAATTAAAGTTTTAAGTTGTAATTAGTACATTATATTTACGTATATAAAAACTAAAATCCCTCAGACCATAGAACAAGCATGAGGGACTATTTGATTGCTAATTAACGTGTTATTGTTACGCAAGCAATATCTTCATCAGCGTAACCGCTACCTTGTTTGCGCCAAAACCTCGCACAAACTTTCGAGCCGTTTGGTAGATTGCGATTAAGGCGAACAATTTCGCGGTCTTTAACTATAACATTACATCCACCCGTTTGAGAATTACATTCTCTGTAAGTCTTATCCGACGTGTTCTTATGAAAGCCTGATCCCCAAATTTCTACATGACCATAAACACTCTTTCTAGTACCTACTTTTACTCCACCTTGAACGGTATTAACGTGCAAGCCCCCGCCTTGCACAAACACACACGACCCACCAGAGCAACCACTTGACGTTGCTTCTGCTTTAGGTATAGCTGCAAAAGAAGTGGCAAATATTGAGGCAATATTTGCAGATGCAAGAAATGCTACTACATGATTTTTTCGTGGCATAATTAATTTTTGAAGAAGTAGATTATCAGTAATTTCCGAAATATAAACGATTCCAAATTGTCGAGGTAAACTCTGCTTAATTCTCAGTTTTCATGGTGCCAGTTTTACACAAACATCATATTTTATTTACAAAACTTAAAACTAATTGCCAAGGAGAATGTAAGGCACTTAAGTTTTACACAGACATCGCCAACTAACCGAACTTTTATGTAAGTTTCGGAAACAAAAGTATCTTACTTTTGAACGCAAAAAATTATAAATTTAATAATCAAGTTTTCCAAAAAATATAAAATTAGATAAATGTTACTATTTAATAATGTCAATACTCTTGAGATTTTGAAATTTAGACAATATCAAAACATAACTAGTGTAGTTATGTTTTATAAACAAGGTTTATCACCTTGACTTCATATATAAACTCATATAAAAATTTAATTAGATAGATTAGGCATTGACAGCTTAGTTCTATCGATAAAAGTAGGTGAAAAAAACGATAACCAAACCTACACGTTAATAGGAAACATAAACTTTTGCACCTCCATGTCGCCCTAAAGGTATTAGTCCGCATTGAATGGGAGCAAAACTTATCTCAAAATATATTCCGAAAACTATGGTCACAAAACTTAAATTATCAATTGCTGCCGCTGGAGCTTGTCTTGCTTTGGGAATAAGCGGAGCGGGAGCGGCTCAGGCGAATGCCTTTCCAAATACAAGGAATTTGGTAGAGAGCGTATCTCAGAAACCTACCTGTACTGCTGCACCAAAACTTCATGCTCTTGAAGTAGATTACATTAGAATTTGTGATGTCTACGTAAAAAGGAAGGGGAAATGGGTATTTAAGGAACACTGCAACATGTATTCTGGAAATAGATGTACTTACATATCAAATCCCGGAACTGTAAACGTTACCAACTGTAGAAGTATACCCTACGGTCGGTCAGAGTTACCTCAACATCGTGTAGGCAACATCTCACGGCTATCGCTTCGGTAGCACTCTAAAAAGCTATCTGAAATAAATGTAGGACAGCCCCCAATAGCTTGCCACTTGGGGGCTTATTAATTGCCTACAATATTCTATTGGCACGGCAATTGCACAACGCAAAAACTCAGCTTTTAGTTGTTTCAATTTTTACCTGCCAACTGTCTAACGTGGTTCCGACAGAACGATCAAGGTTTGTTAAGGCATTTAGATACTCTATAGTTGCATTCAGTTCTGCATTTCTTGCCTCTACCAAACTATCTTGAAGACTGACAATCTCGAAAACTCCAGATCCCCTTCCTAATCTCTGTTTTTCTCTTTCAATCTCTAGTTGTCGTTCCGAAGACTCCCTAGCTTGTCGCGCGAGTTGCACTTGAGAGAAACTTAAATTAACATCTCTAATTCTGTCTGTTACCTGAATCTCTAAGCTTTCAAGCTGCTCCTTCAAATTATTTTCGGTTTGCAGTAGGTTGACTCGACTGCGCTGAAATCTCTGTTCCGGTGTTCGATCCCCTAATGTTTTGCTAAAAGTTAGCCCTGCTCTTACATCTGGTGTTGTATTATTATTAACCGTTGTGTTGTCATAACTGATATTCAATCCCAAGTCCCAGCGTCTGTTGTTTTTTGCCTGCAATAGGTCAAGTTTAGCCTTGTCAAGGTTTAACTGTGCCTGTAAATAGTCTGGGTGATTTGAGAGCGCTAATTGTCGAAGTTTATTTGAGTCTAAAGCAACGGGTAATGCTTTGGGAATTTCTGCTGCCACAATATTGGTATTTTGATCGATATCGAGAATTTGAAGTAAAGCTAACTTTGCTGACTCAAGAGTATTTTGGGCAGCTACCAAGCTTACTTGTCGATTAGCGATAGCAGTTTCACTTTGAATAATCTCAACAGGCGCCAATCTACCTGCTGCAATCAAAGCTTTGTTAATTTCGAGGATTTCTTGGGCACTTTTTAGGGAAAGCTGCTCAATTTTCAGTCGTTCCTGCGCGCGGAGTAAATTTCGGTATGCCAAAATTGCATCCGTAATGGTATTAATCAATGTTAATTTTAAACCCAAGATATTGGTTTTTTCTGTGAGTCGAGCAGTCTGAATTGAAGCTCTATTGACATCGACTCCAAATCCTCTTAGTAAAGGTTGGTTAAAAGTAATTTTTGGCATTAGAGCATTATTTGTTAACCCTACGCTCAATTCCCCCCCAGTTGGAATTTTCATTTTTGCCTCAAGACCAATATCATTAGTAGTTGTGGTTCCAGTACCGGATTGACCAGCCGACATCAACAGGGTAGGTGTAATCTGAGGGGCAAATTTATCTTCTTCCACTGCTAGGTCTTGTCTTTGAGCTATCCTTTCGAGATATGAGTTTTTAATAGTTCTATTGTTTGCCAGAGCCAAGGCGACAATATCAGAAATTCGCAGTGCAATTGTGCGAGCAAGAGGTAATGATTGCTGTTGATTTTGTTTGCGACTATTTTCAGCTAGTGAAAATTGATTCTGAGAAATTAGCGCTGCTGCTGTTGGAGTTTGATGAGCTTGGGTCTGTGCCGTTAACTTAAACTTGATCGACGATTCTCCGTAAGAGACACTTCCCTTTCGTTCCCTTCCACCTGAGAATGCTTTTGGTGAGCTGCTGCTTTGAATTTCTTCTGGCGCTCTGTTATTCTCTGTCAGAACCGGGATAGAGGTTGACGGGTGTAATCCAAAGGCAACCTGCGTTCGCGTAGCGTGTGATTCGCGCGATTGCGGCTCCAGAAAATTCTGCTGCGGCTTCTCTTTGTTAAGAGGTTGGAGGTTGGCTATAAGTGTGTTCGCATTTACTGTAAACATTTTTGAAGGATAGTATATGCGTTTCCCTGTCTGCGTTAACTGTTGGTGTTCCTGCCCTCTAGGAGTTTCCCAAAAGTTTTTCCAGGGTAAAATAATTGCATTGCCTTGCTCCCGTTGCTGATTGCCTTTATTTTTGCTTTCGATGTGTTTGATATTTTCACGAGTCGCAGGTTGAACAATTGGCGGCTTGACCGCTGCCTCAACACCGACAGCAGGTTTAAGTATTTGTTGGGTGTTAAAAATCTCAATGAGGATACGAGCCATACCTATTACAGCTAGAATAGCGACCGCATTAAATAACAAAAAGCTGACGGGTCGTCTAGATAGATAAAGTTGGTTTTGAGGTTGGGAGTCTTGGTTAGGTGGCTTCTGCATAACGAGGTTAATTTAGTAGATTGTTCTACTTGGCTGATGCGCGGATTGAGATTCATTTTCGACACTGCCTAAACAAAGCCATTCGCTTTGAACTGAACAGTCAAATCTCTAGACATTACCGCTACTGTCAGGTTGGCGTTGTCAGCGCGTGCAAGTTGCATCGGGCAGTAGTTTACGTTTAGTAAAACTTATTGCCGTCTGGATACTAGTCATGATTTTACCCTACACTACTTACCTTACCTTTTGTGTAAGTTTCGGAAACAAAAGTGCTTTAGTTTTGAGCGCAAAAATTATGAATTTATTAACAACAAGGTTTTAAAGATAAGTAGTAAGTCATCTCAATATTACTATTCATAATTTGAAATAATCTTAAGTTTTTGAAATTTTACATAATCGAAACATAACTACTGTAGTTATGTTTTATTAATCAGTTTCATCACCTTGACTTTATAGATTTGCTAGTCTAAAAATTGAATTAAGTAGATTAGGCATTGATAGCTTAATTCTACTTGATAAAAGTAGGTGAATAAGAACTATAACTCCACCTACACTCTTAATGCAAACCCCAAACTTTTGTCAGAGTTTGAATTAACTTTAAAGTTCAAATTACTGCACCAACAAAGTGATGCAGATTGTTTTTATTTTCTCAATGCGTAAATCCTAAAGGAGATAAATCATGAACAAAGCAATAGCAAAGGTTACACATTTGGTTCGGTTGGCTGCTATCGGTACTGCCGCAACCTCTCTTTCGCTTGTTGGCGCCGTCCCACCATCACTTGCCGCTCCCGCGCCAACCTGTGTTTCCACAAGACGCAGTACCGGTCGCGCAAGCCAAACCGTCAGGGTAACTAACGATTGCAAGACGACGCAACGAGTCAAGGTACTCTGGGCGTTCGGTTTCGATAGCGCATGTAACACGCTCGCCCCTGGAACAAGCTTCTCTCACACCGTCGTAGGACGTTCGCCCCGGTTTGACGGACTGAAGAAATGCTAATTTGACCTCTGACAAGAGTTTAGATTTACTCTCAATTTGAAATCGCGGTGCCAAAAATAGGCAAGTAATACCAGCGGGCTAACCAAGCAACTGTTGGTATTTATATTGTCGTTTTTCAGGTAAAGCAAGGGCAATAAAACTCTATTTATCAAGGAAGAATGCTTATGTCTTATCTTACAAAGCTAAGTCGGTCATCAGGTTTAATAACTCTTGCAGCTTGTAGTGCAATGTTGGCTACAATTCCCATTGATACTGCTTTGGCAGGACCATCCTCTCCTAGTAGTTATCAAAGTTCTTGTCGGAACATTTCTGTTGCTGGAGCGACCCTAACAGCAAGTTGTCGTAGAAGAAATGGCACATACAACCCAACATCGATTCTGATTCGAGGAATTTACAATAACGATGGAAACTTGAGGTATACTGGCAGTCCCACAGCGGCAAGTAGTTATCAAAGTTCTTGTCGGAGCATTTCTGTTGCAGGAGCTACCCTAACAGCAAGTTGTCGTAGAATAAATGGCACATACAACCCAACATCGATTCTGATTCGGGGAATCTACAATAATGATGGAAACCTGAGATATTCTTGATAGTCAATAACGGCTAGATAATAAACTACCCCACCCAATTCTAAAAATCGAGTGGGGTAGTTTATTGCGATGCCTACAGCAAGCACTACGTGCTACGCAAAGCTGTAACAGGATTTAGCTGACTAGCTCGCAGAGCCGGGAGAAAACCAGCGCCCACCCCCACCAGGAGTGCTGACCCTAACGACAAGGCTGCTGTACTGCTTTCAAATTGGTAGGGCAAATTAAAAGTACCAGCAACTACTAACGTCAATCCATGCACCGAGGCGATTGCAACAGTTCCCCCCAATAAGCTCAAAAGCACCGCTTCGAGAATGAACTGCAACATGATGTCCTGCTTTGTTGCCCCTATTGCCAGCTTCAGACCAATCTCAGAAGTACGCTCTGCTACAGTGGCAATCGTGATATTGGCAATACCGACACCACCCACCAATAGAGAGATGACCCCCACTGCTGCCAGTGCCCGTGAAACGGATTCAAGGGTTTTCTGTTGCTCCAGAATGTCTTCCACATTGTTCACAACATAAAATTTTTTACCAGAAAAGCGCTGCTCCAACAGTTTCTTTGTTTGGTCTTCCAAGTTTTTCAGGTCTTCAAGTTTGCGAGGGCGCATCCAAATAGTTCCAATATTCTGGCTACCCATTAAGGCATTGAAAACCGACATCGGTATTAGTAGCTCACCTTCAGGCGCCTGGTTGTTACTGGCATTAGTCTTTACCACTCCTACAACAATATACGGACGGTGATCGGCATAGATGCGCTTACCCGTGGGCTTTTGACCTTTGAAAAGTTTGTCTGCGAGAAATTGATCGATTACCACCACAGGTCGATAGGTGGCAAAATCTGCTGTTGTGAAGAACCGTCCCTTCACTAGTTGCTTACCCGATGTGAGCAAGAAGTTTTGGGAAACACCCAACATCGAAGGATTCTTTGCTTCCTTATCTTGAAAAAATGTTTGAGAAGAAGTTGGGGCACTAGACGCGCTAATTGCTTGCAAGCCCAAGAGCCGTTTTTGCAGAAATTTCATGTCTTCTAGCTTCATTTGCGACTCTGGGAATACTGTTACTTGAGGTGCATCTCGCTCTGCCATTTGACGGACAATCACTGCCCGACTAATGCTGCCAACCTGAAGCGTCGCTGTCACCGCAGCTACACCCATAAAAATGCCCAAGGTGGTTAGGGTGGAACGCAAAGGGTTGCCGCTTAGAGAACGAATAGTAAGAGTAAGTAGGTCGAAAGATTTGAGACTCATGTTATTCGCTTTTACCTTCTTTTGGGTTGTCTTGGGAGCTTGACGTTCCTGGTTCCGATTTGGAATCAGCTGAGGGCAGCACCACTTGATCGCCAGGACGCAGACCAGAGGTTACTTCCACATTAGTCAACCCCTCTAGCCCTAGAGTGATGTTTTTTTTCTGAGCTTTACCTTGTTTATCCCGCACCAACACGAAAGGCTTTTCTTCAGACCGCTGAATCGCTTCCGTGTCCAAAACCACCACGTTCTGCCGAGAAAGCAAAATAATCTCGACATTTACCTGGCTGCCTGGAATCAGCTTGCCGGAAGGAGTATTAAGTCGCACTTTTGCAGATACCGTTGCTTGCCCCGCTTGCGCCGCTTGTTGGCTGCTGCCTTGGCTCTCGTTTCCAGAAGAAGTAGTTGCGATGGGAGACAAGCTCTGCACCCGTCCCTCAAATGATTGAGCATTGGGACCGATGACACTGATGCGAGCCAATTGGTTGACTCGGACTTTGGCTGCATTGAGGGTGGAAAGCTGTAGCAACACCAGTTCTTGGGAGGAATCGCCCAGAGTGAGCATGTCAGTACGCAACTGAACTCCTTCTCCATCCTTAACTTTGATGTCGAGGACTTTACCATCAATTGGCGCACTCAAGACATTGTTTTGGAGTTGCTGTTGAATTTTTTGCAACTCCAACTGAAGGCGCCTCAGCTCACGGGTATCGGTGTTGACGGCTAACTGAGCCTCCCGCAGGGCAGATTGAGCCTCCATAACTTTGTTCTGCCTTTGCTGTTGCGTATTTTGTAGCTCAATCTGAAGGTTCTGGAGTTCGAGTTTATCGCTACTGACAGTTAACTGAGCCGCGCGCACGGCAGATTTTGCACGGCGAACCTGTTCTTCCTGCGCGCGAAGTTCGTTTTTGGGAATGAAGCCCCTTTGATCTAAAACCTCAAGCTCTTGGAGTTTCTTTTCTTCGTCTTTTAGTGCTTCTGAGGCTTCGACTACTTTCTCTTGGTTACTTGTGAAGGTGAGTTGCTGTTTTTGAATCTGGAATTGCTTGTTAGTCTGGTCTTCCCGTTTAATTGCTTCTAGCTTTGCCTCAGCTTCGACTATTTTTTGACGGTTATTTGTGATGGTGAGTTGCTGTTTTTGAATTAGCAACTGTTGGTTGGCGAGGATAGTTTGTCGGTCGGGGTTACGTAGAATAATCAGCGGTTGAGCGGCTTTAACGCGATCACCTAGCCGCACTAGCACCCGCTCAACTGCACCTTCTGCCGGAGACTTAAGGGTCTGTTGACCGCGCAGTTCCAGAATGCCACTCTCATTGATTGTGGTTTCAATGTTGCCACGTTCGACGGCAACTACAGGCTGTTGTACCGACTCGACTGGTCGATTCTGATGGACATAAATTAGCCAGCCGCCGATGCTAAGTGTAGCCAAAACTCCTGACCACGCTAACCATCTAATTCCTGTCTTGAACTTTTTTTTACCCTGCTCCATAAGCGTAGCACTTGCCGTTTTTGAGGTCATACAATCGCTTGCAGCTTAATCAAATGGGTATAGATGGTAATACTGCTCGCTTAAGAAATTTACTCAACGTCGATCCCCCTAAATTCCCCTTAATAAGGGGGACTTTATAACCCCCTGTAGCCCCCCTGACACGCGGCTACGGTGTACACACAAGTCTTAAAAAGCAGGGGTAGCAGGGGTGGCAGGGGTGGCTCTGAGGAAAAAAGGCATGGTTTTAAAGGCTTAAGAGTTCCGCACGTATTCACGTATTGGTGCCCTGGAATTAATTTTTTGAAATCTCCCAACTCTCCAATTGCTTGATTTTCCATACCTCAAGAGCACCACTAGCTCCCCTGCCCCCGATGCCAAGAAGTTGTGTGTACACGGTAGCTTATTAAGGGGGGTTGGGGGGATTTTAATCTTAACCGAGTAGTATTGGTACAGATTGTGTTGTTTAAAGCACCGACATGGGCAACCTCATAACAAATTTAGCATGGTTCTAAGCGTATATGCGACACTTTGACTTATTTAATGATGCATAACTTCATGAGTTATGTTTTTATTTTTCAAATCTTTTCTTTTCAAAATAATTATTCTTGTTTTCCAATTTGAGCCGATTCACTTTCTAATTATGAATTTTTGTAAATAGTTGTGTAAATTCTGAGCTTTTAATTCTGATAAGTAGGCAAAGCCTTTCAAGGATAAATTCTTGTTATCATATGTCAAAACAGTTACGAATTCTATACGCACTTGGCCCAGAAAATGTTATAGATTCATACAAATCTTGGCGAAAAGGTGAAGATACTTCGTCGCAAGTATCGATGACTTACTCTGGCCAATTTTACGAAGTCTGTAAAAGCTTGGATGCAAAAGGCTACGTTATTGCAGAATCTTTTGCGGCTGAAATTATTAAAGACAAAAATTTTATTGTTGAACGTCGTCCGGTTTTTTTTGCAAATGGTTCTGGTATCTTCTATCACCTACGTCAACTGTTACGGGGATTGCAGTTATTAACTGTAGCAATTCGCTTTCGTGCAAATGTTGCGTTTTTTGCTAGCGGTACAACATACTGGTTTGTTTTATTACTGTTTAATTGGATAGGAATCAAAGTCATTCCGTGTCTTCACTGTACTTTGTGGCGTAAGTATCGAGAGCAAACTTTCGGTGAAAGAATTATTCTGAAGTTAAGTCGCAGCTTGTTCCAATCATCGTGTCATAGCATACATGTAGTCTCGCGTGATATTGCTGAACAAGTTACAAAATTGACGCAATACCGAAATCAATCTATTTATGAATTCAACCCAACGTATCGACGCGGTTACTTTGACAATATTGCACCTCCACCCGAACGAAGTTTTCAAGTCACCACCAAAGAAAAGGAATGCTCTAAAGAATTATCAGCTTTTCGGGTTTTGTTTATTGGTCGTATTGAGTTCGATAAAGGTGTCTTTGACTTGCTAGAAGTTGCTAGAAAAATATCAAAACAGGGAATAAAAGACATTATTTTTGATATTTGCGGCGATGGTACAGCATTAGATTCTCTGCGTCAGAGTGTAATACAACACTCCTTAGATAGATTTTTTATCTTTCATGGGTATTGTGATAAGCAACAAATGCAAGAAATTTTTGGGAAAACCCACATTCTGATAGTACCTACCCGTAGTGATTTTATCGAGGGTTTCAATCGTGCCGTTGCCGAAAGCATTTTGTCCGGTCGTCCGGTAGTGACGAGCGCTGTTTGCCCAGCCTTGTCCTACGTGCGTCCTGCTGCTGTTGAAGTTCCACCCGATAACCCAGAGGCATATGCACAGGCAATAGTGGAACTGTATAGTAATTCCAGAACCTATGAACAAAAGCGCCTTGCTTGTTTGAAACTTCAGCAGCAGTTTTACGATGCTAGTCGAAGTTGGGGTGCTGCCCTCAAATCAAGTCTTTTATCAATTCAGCAAGAAGCTTGATTAGTGTAATTAATTACATCATCATTTTTGTCGTTGATTGAGTACGCGACAATCATCTGTTTTCTGCCAGGAACTATGCTGCGCTCTTGTAGGTGTAGCAGTTAACACTATTTCTCCTCTGGTATTTTTCACCCATCTAGTAGCTTCGACAATAGGAATTGGTGCAGGGCTAATAGCACTTGTGGAAATTGTATTAGAGGGTTGCTTAAATTTCGGGTTAAGTGTCACCAAATCTACCTGCACTGCATCAGTACTAAGGCTCTCACTTGGATTAGAAGGTAAGCCACCACGTCCAGTAATAGTAAATCTACTTTGTGCAGTAGTTCCACCTGCACTACATACTTGCGCTACATCAGTATCAACTGGTACGACTAGTAAGTTAATTAATCCGCGATTGGGATCGATATCGGGGGTATTTACTTCGACAGTACCATTAATGCCAAATGTAGAACTGGCGGTGATGTCGTTTGTTTGAGGATTCTCTTTTTCTCGAAATTGAGTGCCATAGATACCAAATGCGGTGATTCCGACTCTACCGCCCTTGCCTGTATAAGCATTAGCTGTGATGTCGCTATTTTCTGTTGGTCGAGCAACGATAAAACCATTAGGCGTGTTGATAGTAATGTTACCACCCTTTCCGCCCTGCTGTGCTGTGCCTGCGGTGGCAGTGATGCTGCTGTTGTTACGCAGTAGTAGAATATCTCTGACGTTCAAGATAATATCCCCACCTTCACCCGATGTAGTTTCAGTTGTAATAGTACCCTGCTTGTCAAGACGGATCGAGCCAGCATTAACTTCAACTTTGCCAGCATTAGCAGTTGCGTTACCTCTAACGCGAGCAAATAAGCCACTATTGAGACCGTCCGGATCAACTCTTGCCTCACCAAATTCTTCAAGGCGAGTAGCGTATGTGCGATCACTGCCAGAGATATTGACGTGATCACTGGCATTGACAGTGATGTTACCTGCACTCCCACTACTGAAGGTACTGGTCAGGATTTGTCCGCCACCAATCAGATCTAGTGTATTGGTTTTAACAGTGATATTACCACCACTTGCATCATTTCTAGTTCTTGCATTTAAAACTGCTCCATCTGACAGGCGCAAAATACCAGTAGTGATTGATATATCGCCGCCTTGACCAATGGCTCTTTCCTCAGTACTGGTAAACAATCCACTGGATAGTAATTTAACTTCTGGATTAAATCCAGAAATGCTGACAGAATCATCAGCATTGATCTCAATATTTCCTGCATCACCCTGTCCTTGTGTGCTGGTATTTAGCTTGGCGCCATCAGTCATCAGGATCGACCTAGCCTTTATCTGGATATTGCCAGCGTCGCCGACTGCTGAGGGTGTGCTGACATTGCTGTCAATCGAGTTGTTTTTCAGAGAAACCTCATTCTCAACTTGTACAAATATGTCGCCAGCATTTCCTTTCCCTTCTGTTCTGCTAGTCAGCCCAGTACCATCCGTCATCGAGAGCGACCTAGCTTTGATGTTGATATCGCCACCATTACCCAGAGCATTATAACCCACATCGCTGCTGATAAAGCTGTTGCCTGAGAGAGAAACCTTGTCTTCAACCTGCATGGATATGCTGCCAGCATTTCCCGTTCCAAGTGTGCTAGCACTTATGCTTGCTCCAGACATGGTTCTTAAACGAGGGTCAGCATTCATTGTCAGTGACCCAGCCTTAATCTGGATGTCGCCACCTTTGCCAACTGCGCTAAAGTTTTTACCCAAAAAGTTCACAAAGCTGTTGATATAACTAGTTGTGAGAGAAACCTCATCCTCAACCTGCACGGATATATTGCCAGCATTCCCCTGTCCTTCAATTCTGGTACTGACAATAGCTTCATCAGTCATGGAGAGCGACTCAGCCATGATCTGAATGTTGCCACCGTTGCCCACTACTCCAAAGCCCACAATGCTGTCGATAGAGCTGTGTATCAGATCGACCTCGCCCTCAACCTGCACAGATATGCTGCCGCCATTCCCTTGCCCAGAAGGCATGCCTCTTGTTTGAGTACGAGTGGTGCTGGCACTCAACCGAGCGCGATCCATCAAGAGCGACCCAGCCTTAATCTGGATATTGCCACCATTGCCCATAGCAAAAGAGCTTGCAGAACTGTCGATATAGCTGTTGTCTATGAGATCGACCGCGCCCTTAACTTGCACGGATATGCTGCCAGCATTCCCCTGTCCAGCGGTGCTGGTACTTAGAACAGCATTATCAGTCATGGAGAGCGACCCAGCTTGGATGTTAATATTACCCCCATTACCAATGGCATTAGAATTTACATTGTTTTCAATTGTGCTTGAGTAATCTGACTGCCCTATCGTGATTGCCCCTGTAGCATTGAGCGTAATATCTCCCGCCTGAGAGTCAACTGAACCATTACCTTTTCCTATTCCAGCAAGAAGCTTACTTACTCCCAAAATATCTAAGTTCCGGGCGTTGACTGCAATACTACCCCCACCTCCAGCAATAACATCAACTACAGCCATGTTGGTAAGCGATACATCTGCTCTTTGCACAACATCGGGAAAACTCAAACTTAGATTACTGCTATCAACAACTAGCCCTACTGTTCCCAGACCTATTACTCCTCCTAGTTCGACTCGACCACCCAAAGCCTGTAAAATCCCACCATCCAAACTTACATTGCCGCCCAGTAGTAACAAACTCTTACTATCAGGAACCTTTAACCCCTGATAGCTATTAAATGCGTTAAAAGGATCGGGCGAACCAAAACGATTCCCTATATACCTACGTGAGTTGACTGTGATAGGTTGAGCCGCAATTTGATTGAAGAAAAACGCATTAGGATTCACATTTAAAAGCCCTGTTGGCAGAGGTTCTCCCGGATTAGCACTGAAAATGTCTCCATTAGACAACCCGATCGCATTAGCTGTCGTCCCTACAAACGAACCCCTAACATCCAAACTGGCATTTTGCCCAAATATAATTCCAGACGGATTAATCAAAAACAGGTTGGCATTGCCTAATACTCCCAGCTTTCCCAAAATGGAAGAAGCGTTACCCCCTGTAACTCGACTCAAAATGTTTTCAACGCCAGTGGGATTAGTAAAATAGGCGCCGTGTCCGTCCTTAATATTGAATTCTTGAAAACTATGAAATAAATTAATACCTCGACTTGCTCCCCCTGATATCTGTTCACTCTTAATACCATTGATATCAACATTAGGTGTAACTACAGAACTAAGGGCGCCCAAAGTATTATCAGGAACAATGTTACTCTGCTGCGCTAATGCACAATTAGTAGATACGATTACTCCCCCAAAAGCTAACAAACTTCCTAGCCCGCTCTTGGGGCGCCAAAAACGCTTATATCGTGTCATTTTTAACATTGCACCCCCTGTAGCAGTTACTTAACAACGATGACGCTACACTATTTGTCACTGCTAATTCTCAGAGATAGGCGCCTAAGTTTTACACGAACAGAGGCAATTCTTTATAAAACTTCATCAAAAGGGTTACATTTTTTGTAATCTTTTTATTTGAACAAACTCTGCTTTGTACTTAATAAGTGCCGCATATTTTTACACAAAAATACAATTTTTTAACAACACTTTACATTTCCTCACTAATTATTCCAACCTTGTATTTCTTTCTATACGACTTAAAAGGTCGATGATTGCTATTATTACTTGTGTAGAAACGTAAATACTTATACACCCAAGTAAAAAGAACATAATGGGAAGCCAAGAAAGCATTGGAATACTATTTATAGCTAAGGAGTAAATACTACTTATAGCTAAAGAGTAAATAGCTACAAGAAAATAGCCGATAAACTGAAGTATCTTTAAAATAGTAATTAATCGAGTGTAAAGTCTGTTTTCATTGTGATTGTTAGATGGTTGGTTTATTGTCATGATTATTACCGCTAAGGATAAACGGGAAACTAACGCCTAAATTCATGTGTCAAAATTTATGTCGAAAAAGTCCCTAAATTGTCCTTACCTTCAATCAATTCAGGTTTAAACAATCTTTTTATTTGAACAAGCTCTGCTTCATACTCAGCTTTAACCGCAGAGTTTTACGCGAAAACGCTATTTTTTCACAAAACTTTACAACCTGTTTTGATGGTCAAGATAATTACCACAGAGTACGCAGAGGGCACAGAGGGAAGAATAAGAGAAGCTTAAAATTGGCGCATTTCTCCCCAAAATTAATGACACAGAGTGCTGGCTTTTTTACAATAAATAAGCATTACTTGCTACATCAACGCTCTTGCTGCCTACTAACTAGCTACAAAAATCTACTAATAAGTACTAAAAGAAGCTAAAAATTAGCATGTTTTTGTCGATCATATTTCCTTGCTTTGTATCCAGGAATGCTATTATACTAATAATGTAGTAAACAACCAGAGTGATTGTTGCTACGCAGTACACCTTGTATCATCCTGCACGCTAAAACTAGTAGGGCTTGCCTTGAGGCGGTCTTTAGTACGAAAGGTTAATCCAAGTAGGAATGAGAAAGAAATCTACAAGGGACGGGCAGCGTGTTTGTAAAAGAGTCGAATCGGTTGCACTCACCGGAAAACCGCGACTTCTACAAAATGTTTTGGTACTAGTTATCAGATATTAGTAGTTTATTTGTAGGTGTTGATTTAATGCACGGCAATCAGTTGTTTGATGCCAGGAATTAGGGGACTTTGTGGTGGGCGCCTCAACTGTGAGAACTACATCGCCATTGGCATTTCTCACCCAACCAGTAGCTTCTACAATCGGAGGCGTTGCAGATTTGGTAGAATTTGTGGAAACTGCTGGAGTAGAGTGTTTATTAACTTCTCTGTTGAGAGTAACCAAATTTACTTGAACTGCATCAGTGCTGAGGGTTTCACCTGGATTTTGCGGCAAACCACCGCGTCCAGTAATAATAAATTCGCTTTGCGCAGTAGTTCCACCCGCAGTACAGCTTTGTGCGACAGAAGTATCAACGGGTACAGCTGGCAAGTTAACCAAACCACTGTTAGGATCAATATCAGGGGTGTTAATTTCTACAGTGCCACTATACTCAGGTCTTCCCCCAGTGGCGGTGATGTCACTTTCTGGGGTAAGTTTATCCCGCAACTGTGTGCCAAAAACTCTAAAAGCATTAATAATCACCTTACCGCCAAAGAATTCAGTAGAATTAGCACTAATGTCACTGTTTTCTTGTGGAACGGCGACGATGAAGCCATTCTTGGCATCGAAGGTGATGTTACCTCCAGGAATATTGCTTCCTTTTGCGTTAGTAGTGATACTACTGCCACGGCGCATTAGCAATAAGGGAGAGCGCAGGGTGATATTCCCACCTCCTCCAAAGGTATCAGCGCTGATTTTTGCCCCGTTATCGAGACGGATAGAGTCAGCTTCCACGGTTAATGAGCCAGCAGTACCTGAACTTGCACTGCTTACCGTGACTTGTGCCCCATCTCGAACCGCCAACGAACCTGTATGCAAGGTAAGGTCGCCACCTGCCCCTTTGCCTGTAGTCTCGGCTGAGATAATAGAGCCATTGCCACTGAGAGTTATAGACTCAGGGGCAGTAACCATCAACTTTCCTCCAGAGCCACTACTACTTGTAGATGCTGATACCTGCGCTCCATCTTGGAAATTAACCTTTAAGGTTTGCCCGTTGCCAAGGGGCTGAAGCGTTAAATTTCCAGCTTTTGCCTCACTGCTTGTTTGGGCAAATAAACCACTGTTGGCGCCAGACAGTTGTATTTCTTTCGCGTTTACCGTGATGTCACCTGCAATACCACCGCCAGACGTAGAAGTGAGCAATCGCGCATCCTGAAGAACACTTAAGGTATTGGCATTAACTGTGATGTTGCCTCCCTTGGAGTTAGTCTGGGTTTGGGCATCCAAAACTGCTCCATCAGCTACGCTTAGGCTGCCGGGTGTGGTGACACTGATGTTGCCACCCACCCCAATGAAGCTACCTTCAGTGCCTAACAGGTTGTTGCTGCCACTACCAGAGCGTAGACCACTGCCAGCACCAGAGAGACTCACTGCATCTAGGGCATCTACCCGAATGTCTCCAGCATTTCCCTCTCCTAGGGTCTGCGTTTGCACAACTCCTCCCCCTGTTACAGAAAGGGAAGAAGTAGCGAGGTTAACCCGACCACTATCACCCCTTGCTCCTCCTGCCACGCCGCTTAATATTGAGCCATTGTCAACTAAGATAGAGTCTTTTGCATCTATTGAGATGCTACCTGCATTCCTCCTACCCTGCCCAAATGTAGTGGTGGCAATGGCTGCTTTATCCTTAACGCTCAGTTGCCCTGTTTCAATTCTCAGGTTGCCAGCGCTACCAGTGGAGCCGACAGTTGTCTGAGTAAACACGCCGCTAGGAAATAGGGTGCCATTGGCAGGTCTTTGCCTAGTGTCACCAGTGGGAATAAAACCACCGAGGAACGTATCGGGTGGAATTCCCGCTAGACCAGTTGGAGCAAACAAGAAAAAGCGATCTGTAATTGCTTCATTCAGTTCTACTTTGTCGGAGGCTCTAAGAGTGATATTCCCGCCCTGTCCACTGCTATGGGTGGACGCGGATACTTGTGCGCCAGCTTTAAGGAAAATGGAAGGAGCGCTAATCTGAATATCTCCCCCCTTGCCAGAGCCAAAGGTATCGCTAGAGATGAGGCGATTGTCTAAAGTAAAAGCTGCCTGACTATTAATGGTAATATTTCCTGAACCCAGCACCCCTATAGAGTTAATTGAACCAGGCTTGATGGTGTTGGTGGCTTCGAGGCTAATCGCGCCTCCATTTCTCCCTGTGCCAGAATCAGAGAACGAGGAAGAGAACAAATTGCCAGTGGTAATGTTGCCATTGGTGGCTTTAAGATTAATCACACCCCCATTTCCCGCTGTGCCCTCAGAAGAGGATGAGTAAGAACTCAAATTGTCTGTGGTAATATTACCGTTGTAAGTGCCCAGACTAATTGCGCCCCCATTTCCCCCAAAGCCAGAAACAGAGAACGAGTAAGAGTTCAGAAAGCCAGTGGTAATGTTACCGCTGTCGGCTTTAAGGCTAATTGCGCCCCCATTTCCCGCAAGGTTAAAAGAGGACGAGTGAGAGTCCAAATTGCCTGTGTTAATATTACCGTTAGTGGCTTCAAGGTTAATTGCGCCCCCATTTCCCGCAAGGTCAAAAGAGAACGAGTGAGAGTCTAAATTGCCTGTGGTAATGTTACCGTTGGTGGCTTCAAGGCTAATTGCACCCCCATTTCCCGCAAGGTCAGAAGAGGACGACTGAGAGTGAGAGTCCAAATTGCCTGTGGTAATGTTACCGTAGGTGGCTTTAAGACTAATCGCACCCCCATTTGCCGATGTGCCAGAATAAGACTCTGACCCAGAGGACAACTTGCCTGTAGAAATGCTGCCATTGGTTGCCAAAAGGCTAATCACTCCCCCATTTCCCGCTGCGCCAGAATTAGAGAGTGAGGCAGACCCCAAATTACCTGTGGTAATGTTACCGTTGGTGGCATTAAGGCTAATTGCGCCCCCATTTTCCCCAAGGTCAAAATAAGAGGACGAGTAAGAGAATAAACCGCCGTCTATGGAAATGCTGCCATTGGTAGCATTAAGGCTAATCGCGCCCGCCTGACCCCCAGGACCAGAATTAGAGGAAGAGTCAGATACCAAACTGCCGTCTATGGAAATGCTGCCGTTGAAGGCTTCAAGGCTAATTGCACCTCCCTGACCCCCAGGACCAGCAGAATGCGAGTCAGATTTCAAACTGCCTGTGGAAATGCTGCCGTTGGAGGCTTCAAGGCTAATTGCACCCCCCTGACCCCCAGAACCAGAATTAGAGGACGAGAAAGAGTACAAAAGCCCAGTGTTAATACTGCCATTGGTAGTTAAAAGGCTAATCTCGCCTCCATTTACCGACGAGAAAGAGAACAAATTCCCAGTGTTAATGCTGCCGTTGGCAATTAGCTTAATCTCGCCTCCATTGTTGATGTCATTCCTAGCGTCCAGGATTTGTCCATTGGTGGCGATTGCTCCAGCACTGTTAATATTAATCACACCTCCATTGGTAGTAATTCCTTGGGTACTCACATTCCCCGATGCTGCCGACAAGCTAACTATCCCCCCAGGTCCATTAAACGGCTGTAAAGTAACCGCTCCATCCAACGTAATTCCAGCAGGCACAGTTCCAGTGCCATCGGCGGGTACTAAGTCAGAGTTAATACCTCCATAAGTCAGAGCGCTCTGCCCTGAACGGAGAATTAATGCTGGACTCGTGCTGAGGGTTGCAGTATCTGCTCCTGCTGGCAACGCACTAGTATCCGGTTCGGTAATGTTGATATCGCCGAGTAAGCGAATATTTCCCTGAGTTTCGACTAAAAGCGATGCTCCTGTATAGTTAGCAGCAACATCGACATCTCCAGTCGCACTAATTATCGGGTCATATTTGCTTACAAAGTTTGCCAGTCCCCCTGATACACTTTGTATCGAAAAACTACCACCGCTGGCAAAGTGAGCATCAAGAGAAATAATCCCATCACTGATTAAGCTCAGATTACCCCCACTCACAAACGGCGCCATAGTTGGATGATTCAGCGCCAGGATATCAATTAAGCGATTACCTTGAATAGTAAGATTACCACCTGTAGTAGCGAGAAATGGTGTTTCTACACTGTCACGTACTCGCACTGTATCCTGCGCTTGCAGTGTCAAATCTTTTCCTGCTTGTAGCTGCCCCTGCAAGTCAAGTTTATCAGCTACTAGCGTTAGGTCTTGCTTTGCTGCTAAATTTCCCGTATTGGTAATTGTAGCCCCAGGTTGACTCGATCCATACTGTAACCCTGGTGTTACATTAATTGTCAGTAATGGTGGTGCTTGAGGATTGATGGCACTAAATTCGCTACCATTACTGAACTTGAAACTACTTGCAGTACTTGCAACAAACGAGCCACCAATGTCTAACCGAGCATTAGTACCAAAAATAATCCCCGAAGGGTTAAGCAGAAATAGGTTGGCTCGCGCGTTGGCTTTAAGTACACCATCAATATTAGAAATAGATTTACCCGTTACCCGGCTAATAATGTTCTCAATGCCTGCTGCATTGTTAAAGAAAACTGTGGCGCCAGTGGGTACAGAAAACTCCTCAAAGCTATGAAACAAGTTGGTTCCGGCTTGTGTTCCACTTTCGATAATTCTGGTGTTTCCCTCTAATTTGACACTCGAATTATTGGGCAGAGTGCTATCAGGAGTAATTTGGGCAGAAGCACAATTTGCGTTCAAAGATATCGCGGCGCCAATAAAAAGCCCCCAGGTGAACCCTAATTTCCAGCCCATGAAAGCACCTCGATTGCATTGCAGCAGTTTTGGTTTAGTTGTAAAGCACATCCACATAATTTTCACTCTTGGTGGCGCCAGCTTTATGCATTATCGCGATCTCTTTACAAAAATTCATCTAATAGTCCATATCTTATTGGTTTGAACTTAGATTACCTCAAGCCAAATTTGTAACAATTTCAACTTGCTCAATTTGTTGTTGTAGCCATTGGGAGAACAAGTCGGAAAGAATTTTTAAGCGCAGCATCTCGGTTAATTGTGGCTCAATTAATTCTTCAACTAAAATCAGGTGCGCCCCAATGGATGTTAATATTGGTTTGAGAATTTGCGGTGGAGTTGCCGCAAAGACAGCAGCAGAAATCTCTGCCCTTAGCTGTGCGCGGTGCAATATCCCTCGATATCCTCCTTTACGGCGTAGTTCTGTATCTTGAATATATTGATGAGCCAATTCAGGAAAACTCATCTCACCTTCAGTAAGTGCATAAAAAAGTTCCATTGCCAAATCAAAGTCATCCAATACTACTTCATACATCACAACCTGAGCATAATTAAGCTGATGTTCGACAAAAAAAGGTTCAACTTTTTCTGTAAACAGATGTTGAGCCAACTTTGAGGAAGCAACATTGGTATAAACCAATTCTTCAAACTCATCTAGGGACAGACTATGTTTTTGTAGCCACGACCAAGTAGCATCAGCGCTAGTCAGCTTGTTCATCAATCGCAAACCATCTGCTGCTTGCTGAAGTTCCTCTGCCTCTACTTTAATATCAGCCTCCCCAGCTGCACGTGCGATAATCTTGCGAGTAAGAATACCTTCAACTACAGTAGGAATTTGGCAGGAAAATTTGATTTGACCAACAATTTCATCGTGAGAAACAGTTAGCACTTCTAACATAGTAAAACTCCTTGGTAATATATCAATCTGAGTTAAATTGCGAAATTGTAACAAGGAAGAAGACTTGACTCTAAAGTTCCAAACCTCCTTTTTGCAACTTCTTAAACGGATCTAGAATGAAATCAATGATGCGTCGCTGCCGAATAATTACCTCTGCTGTTGCTGTTTGACCGGGAGTTAAGGCGATACATCCCTTTGGAGATTGGATACAGCTTTGTTTCAACTCAACATCCAAGTCAAAATTAGCTACCTGACCCTGTGCTGTTTCCGTAACATTTGAGGTTTTTGATATCCGAATTAAGCGACCTTCTATTACCCCATAATCTTGAAAAGGATAGGCATCAAACTTCACCTTAACAGCCATTCCTTCATGAATAGATCCGCTTTGTTGAGTAGCCATTTGTGCCCGAAGCAGAAAGGACTCACCTTGGGGTGCAATTTCAGCTACCATTTGACTGGGTTGTACCACAGCCCCAGGATGTTGAATCGACAATTTAAACAGTGTCCCATTTACAGGCGCCCGTAGCACTCGTTGATTTAACTGAAATTTCAAGGATGTAATTTGAGTGATTGTTTGAGCATTCTCGGCTGTGAGACTTGTGATTTGTGATTCTACGTCTTTCAGTTGTTCTTCACTTTTAAGCATAGCCAGTTTGCCTGATTTAACAATGCTCTGGTAACTGCGTAACTGTTCATCCAAGCGGAGTTTAGCTTGCTGAATATCAGACTGAGCTTGATGAACAACGCTCTTTCTTTGATTTTGTTGTTCCTGTAAACGGAGTTTACCTTGCTTGAGTTCCGATTGAGCCTGTAACTGTAACTTCTGATTTTCTTCTGCCAAATTTTTCATTTCAACAATCTTGATTTCTGGTACAACACCTTGTTGCCAAAGTTTACGATAGCGTTCTACTTCTTTAATTGCCTTGACATAACGATTATCTGCTAGTTCGTAACTAGCTTTGCTTGTATTCAGGTTCTGCTGTGCCTGATTGAACTGTGTAAATTGCTCTACTTTTCGTAAGTTGTAGGCAGTTTTACTAGCATCTAGATTCTGTCGCGCCTGATCTACTTGTGAAAGTTTTGCTAATTCTTGAGCTTGGTTCTGTTGCTGCTGCACGCTAAGAGCAAGGGACAGTTGATTTTTAAGAAGTTCTAACTGTGCCAGTCGATTTTTTTGACTTTCTAATTTTATTTGTTGCTGCTGTATCTCATTGCGAACTTCCTCTGATTCCAGTGCTATTAAAGGTTGTTTTTTCCTAACCAGTTGACCTTCTTTTACTAAAACTTTAGCAACTGTTCCAGGAACGGGCGCATCTAACCTAAAAGTCTTTCCCTTCGGTTCAAGCCGTCCTCTAGCACTACCAGTTTCATCAACTTTAGATAGTGTTGCCCAAGGTAAGAGTATAGCAGCAAATCCCACGATAAAATACAGCATCCCGCGCGTCCAAACCCGTGGCAAAGTATCAATTATTTCTTTAGTTAAAGAAGACCATTCGTTCTTAGGCAATTCAGGAGAATTTGGTTCAGATGACGGGATTATTTTAGGGTTGTTAAAGTCTAGAACCTCTTTAGATAAACTTTGGGTCATCGGGCTTTTACCATTATTACTATGGTATTCTGTATTGAATGTTGGCATAATTACTTAGCAATCGTTCTCAATTAATCACAATGAATGCCTGTAACTGTAAGTTGTTGTTGATTAAGGTAGAAATATTGCCCACGTTTAGACATTAGTTGATCGTGAGTTCCACTTTCAATTAACACGCCTTTATCTAGCACCAGAATTTTGTCAGCATTACGGACTGTGGAAAGGCGATGAGCTATTACCAACGTTGTCCTATTTTTGAAAATTTTGTTGAGGTTAGTTTGAATAATGCGTTCAGATTCAGCGTCAAGACTGCTGGTAGCTTCATCTAAAATTAGCAGTGGGGGATTTCCTAGTAAAGCGCGCGCGATCGCTAATCGTTGTCGTTGTCCTCCAGACAACATTCCTCCCCCCTCACCAATTTGGGTTTCATAGCCCATCGGCAGTGAGTTAATAAATTGATGCGCTCCTGCGAGTTTCGCTGCTTCTATCACTTCTTCTAAAGAAGCTTCGGGATGACCTACACTTATGTTTTCTCGAATTGTACTGCCAAACAGAAAGGTATCTTGATCAACTACACCAATTTGGGAACGCAGCGATTGCATTGACAAGCTAGTGACATCATAACCATCAATCAAAATTTTTCCTTCTGTGGGAGGATACAATCCTAACATCAGCTTGGAAATGGTCGTCTTTCCCGAACCACTGCGTCCCACCAGCGCTATCATTTGCCCTGGCTGCACTTCAAAACTGATATTTTCCAGCGTGTTAACATCACTTTCTGGATGGTAGCGGAAAGTGACTTTATCAAAATTAACATAACCACGAATTGGTGGTAAAGATTGACGAGAGGAGCGTTGAAAGTCTTCTTCTGGTTCAGCGTCAATCACATCGTTGATGCGCTCAATCGCAATCATCACTTCCTGCAACTCATTCCACAACACAATTAGTCGCTGAAAGGGATGAATCACATTGCCCAGCAACATATTGAAAGCGACTAATTGCCCAATTGTTAGTTCATTTTGAATCACCAGCCACGCTCCAAACCACATTAAGCCCGTGTTTACTACCGCTTCAATAGTCGAGCTAAAAATTTGGAGCGTATTGCCAATTACCTGCCCGGAAAAAGTCTTTTTAATCGACTTACCAAACAATTCTTCCCAATGCCAGCGTACTGAATGTTCAACTGCCATTGCTTTGATTGTGCGGATACCAGTTAGGGATTGAATCAGATACCCAGTCTCTTCGTTATGGGCGCCAAAAATCTCGCGTGAGACACGTTGCAAAAAAGGTGTAGCAATTAGCGCCAGCAATACAAATGGCGGCACTATCACCAACACGAGCAGTGCCATTTTCCAACTGTACCAAAACATCAGTCCCAAATAAACAAACACTGTCAGTAAATCGAGAATAATAGACAGTGCTTCACCCGTTAGGAAGCGTTGAATTTTAGTATTTTCTTGAATGCGAGAAATAATGTCTCCGACATAACGAGACTCAAAATAGCTCAGGGGTAAGCGGAAGGTATGGTTAATAAAACCAACAATTAGTGCTAAATCGATTCGGTTAGCTGTATGGTCAAGAAGGTATTGCCTCAGTCCAGTCATGGCAACGCGGAAAAGGCTAAAGATGAGCAAGCCCATACCTACAGCCGTTAATGTCAGGTCACTACGCTGCACAACTACTCGGTCTAACAACAACTGAGTAAACAGCGGTGTAATTAGTCCAAAAATTTGCAGCAGTACAGAAGCGATGAACACTTCCAGCAAAACTAACCAGTGAGGTTTCGCTAATTCAAAGAACTGCCAAAAAGGAGTAGTAGTATCTTTGGTCTTTTTTAGTAAAGCGGTGGGTTGTAATAATAATGCATAGCCAGTCCAACCCACTTTTAATTCTGCATAAGTTAGGTTACGCTGACCAATAGCTGGGTCGGCAACGATAACGCGGTCGCTTGTTACTTCGTAGACGACAATGTAATGTTTGCCTTCCCAATGCAAAATAGCAGGTAAGCATTGTTCTGCGATTTTGTCAATAGTGGCTTTTACTGGTCGAGTCGAAAACCCAATACTTTCAGCAGCAGCAGCTAAACCTCGCAGCGATGCACCATTACGATCGACATTTGCAATGTCTCGCAGTCGGTTGACGCTAAAGTGCTTACCCCAGTATTGACTAACCATCACCAGGCACGCGGCGCCGCAGTCAGCCGCACTTTGCTGTTGAAAGTAAGGATAGCGCTTAGTGATACGTTGCCACAAATGACCGATTTTTACAGTCGGGTTTGGGAAGTAAGCCTTACTGATTTTTTTCTTGGATGGTAAGACTTGATCCCCCCTAGCCCCCCTTAATAAGGGGGGAACATAGTCCTGCTTGTCAAGGGGCGTTAGGGGAATCTGCGAATTATACTGCCCTATCTCCCCCTCTCCCACTCGCAGGGCGCCAGAGGAAATTAATTCAGCCAGTTGTGGCAAGTTAGCGAGTGCTGTTTCCCAATGAGAATGGCTGAGAGTATATAGTTGGGTTGGTTGAGTCACCTGCCAACCACGTTCTTTGGGTAACTGGGAGCAAACGTAAATATTTCCAGGGGTAAGTTTGAGTTCTGATGAATGTAGCAGTTCTCCTTGGCGCAGTATCCAAAGTTGCTGGTCTTTCAGTAGAGAGGCTGGTAATTTGCCGATTTGTAAGTTTTGCTGCTCTAACAGTGGTAGCGTTTGCAACACACTTTCTATAGGAGCGTTTGCTAATTGAGAACTGTTACGACACAACAGCAGTAAATCCCAAAACACAGCTTGGCGGTGAAGATGCTGTCCAATAGAGGGATGCTTGCGGATGAGCGATCGCAAACAATCACCCGATACATAGCAAAGTTTGAGATTTACAGAAGCTCTGGCAGAGTAAGGCTGAAATTGCTCTTCTCGAAACAGGGTTAGCTCCCCAAATGATGCTCCTGTACCTACGGAAGCGATTATGTTATCAGCGCGGTCTAATAGTCTAACTTTACCTGCCAGGATGATGTAGATGCCAATCGTCGCGTCTGCTGTCTGCCAGAACGCTTTGCCTGCATTTGGTTCCAGAATTTCAATTTGTTGGAGGCAATGAGAAAGTTCTTGCTCTTCTAGAGTTTGTCCTAAAGTGTGGGTAAGCTGTTGAGCTAACTGTTGCTTGGGAGGTGCAGATTTCTTCTGAATCATGGTTTTCGCAGAACTAATTGCTGGTTTTCATCAAACTTAATTGCCACAAGAAACTAGGCTCGACGCGCGATGATAAATCACCAATCGTAATGCCGGAATTCTGTTGATATGAAGAAAATTTCTCAGTTATGTTGACTTTTGGTCGAGTCGAAAGCCCCATTTCCTTAAGCAAACGGTTGATATGGCAACTGCTAACCTTAATCCCTAGTTCTTTTGCCAGATGCTTGCTTAACCATTGCCCTGTCCAGCGTTCAAATGGATAGCCATACTCACGCGGACTATGACTTGCTATTTCTTTTAAGCGTGCGAGATATTGCTCATTTACAGCCTTGGGGCGCCCCATCGGGCGAGCGCTCCAATGGTGAGCGTTACCTGCTTGTGCAATCGCAATCCAATACCTTGCAGTCTCTTGAGAACACCCCAAAGCTTCACAAATTTGTGCCTGAGATTGACCTGCATCTGCCAGCAGCATAATTTCAATGCGACGGCGATATTCCAGACGTAAATCTGCTTCTAGAGTTTTCAGCAGAAGCTTGCGCTGAAAAGGGGTTAAGTAAAGACTCTGATTTTCCACAGCGATTCCTCCTAGTCGAATTTGCTCCCTTTGGAAGTTAATCCGGATGCTTCAAGTTTCTTTCTCCTTACTTATCTGAGTCAAAAGTCCAGAAATTCCACGACTCGTTACAAAACTTTACAGTAATCTCGTAAACGGTCAGGAGTGCGGCTTTTCAGGCTTTGCTGCTGTAACAGGGTAAAAACGACACCATCTACAACAAAAGATCATTCGGAGCAGTGATGCGTTACTGCACTTTGATTTGTTAAACGAAAGTACATCTATTTTGGTGTATTAAATATTTAAATAATTAAAACATAACTCATGTAGTTATGCATAAAAAAGAAGTTTAAAACCCTTGAAATAATAGATTGAATCTCAGAAGATTGAAATGTGATTAAGCAATAGATAGCTAATCGAATTTCATCTAAGAGGAAGAAAACAATGGCTACTATCAATATTTCTGACTTGCGTCCTGCTGGTTCAGATCTATTTTCTAATTCTGAAAGTTACATGAATGAGTTGGGTGATAGTGAACTTGACATTATCAATGGTGGATTTGGATTACTACCACTCCTTTTTTCTGCAATGGTAATCTTTGCACCACCAGCATACTAAATAACCTGTAACAAAGCAGTGTTTTAATGGAGCGGGAGTAGGGATATGGATTAGATAAATCTGATTTTATCTAAGCTACCGTCAGTTATTTTCCAAGGTGTATGGGATTAGTTTTAGCTTTTTTGCAAAGCCTATTACCGTATATCTTTCAAAAACTAAACTCATTTAATTAGAGATTCCATATGGCTTCTATTGCAATTTTTGACTTGCGTCCTGCTGGTTCCGATCTATTTTCTGATTCTGAAGGCTACATGAATGAACTGGGTGACGGCGAAATTGGTACTATCCAGGGTGGCTTTTCTAGCTGGAAATGCGTAATATGGTCAGCTCGTTTTAGTGTTGTGGGATCTATTGTTGCTTCACTTGTAGTTACTACTGCACGTGCCGCTAACTAACCTGTAACAAAGCAGCGTTTTAATAGAGTGGGCTTTATCTAAGAGGAAAAATTCAATGGCTACTATCAATATTTCCGACTTGCGTCCTACTGGTTCTGAACTATTTTCTGATTCTGAAGGCTACATGAGCGAACTGAGTGACAACGAACTTATCAGTGTCAATGGTGGAATTCTAACCTCTCCTGTTTGCGCTGCTGTCGTTTCTAGGATCGTTAGTCCCCGCCTAACACGTGAGGTAGCACGTTATCTAAAGCGCCCTAACAATTAGTTAGAGTATTAAGGATAAACACTGTAAATCTAATTATAGCGTTTCCCGTTCTTATGAAGTACACAAGGGCAAGGATGCCCACCCCACAAAAAATTTATTAATTTAATTTGTACCTCACTTGACTAAGAAACGCTATAAGCAACATACAGCTAATCAAATTAAAAGCAACTTCATCTAAGAGGAAGAAAACAATGGCTACTATCAAGATTTCCGACTTACGTCCTACTGGTTCTGAACTATTTTCTGATTCTGAAGGCTACATGAATGATCTGGGTGAAAGTGAATTTGACGCTATTTACGGTGGTTTAACACCAGCGCTAATTATATCTGCTGCTAGACTTGGATATGCTGGCGCCCGTTCGTCACAGCAATGCGCTATGGGCATAGCTGGAGCAGCTGGTGCTGTCGAACGCTGGTTCAAGCGCAATTGACAACTGAGTTAATCAAGTAATACCAATTCTGCATAAAGTTGCGCCAAATTAATCCTGTAGAGATTGACATGTCAATCTCTACAATTATGGATAAAGCGTATCTTCATAAACAAACGGTATAACATATTACTTGAAGAAATCAACCATAATAGGACTTACGCAAAGCTCCCCTTTCTAAGGGAAGGGTTGGAAGAACTAATATGTTTGGAACACCTACTTTCTCGTTAATTGTGCATAAGTTATAACAACAAACATTTTAATCAACAATCTCAATGTACCAGGATTTTATCTGCTTTTCATAATAAGGAGAAAAACGTTGATAGCCTTTCGTCAGCTATACTAGGTTTTTTTATAAAAATTTCCAATCGAAGGAGAGATATGACACTTGTTTTAAGCTCAAAAAACGTTTTTAACTATTTAGTAGCACAAAATATCTTTACTCAAAAAGAGCAAGATTTGAGCCAAGTCGAACTTAAAGTTGCCAAAAACTTTAATCTATTAGTGAGCTTGCAAGACGGTCGTAAACTCCTCGTTAAACAGGAGCGTCACGATCGAGAAGGGAAAACTGCTGGCGAATTTTTAAGTGAATGGCAAATTCAGGAGTTCGTTGTAAAAACTCCTGAACTTTACCACATTCGCCCATTAATGTCTGAAGTACTTCATTTTGATGCAAATCACTCAATTATTGTCTTCAACTACCTCAATGACTATTGCGATCTAGCTGATTTCTACACAAAGGAGAATATTTACCCGACTGCGATCGCCACCTCAATTGGAACAACTCTAGCAACAATCCATCGCGCTACTTTAGATCGTCAGCAGTACCAAGACTTCTTCTCTCAAAATTCTGAGGGCGCCCACATTGACCAAGCTCCTAAATTTGCTCGTGGACTAGAACGAATTAGCCCAGAAATTTTTGGTCAGGTTCCCGCAGATGGGTTGAAATTCTTTGCTCTCTATCAGCGCTACGATAGTCTAGGAAAAGCGATCACAGAACTTACTACTGCTTTCAAACCCTGTTGTCTAACCCACAATGATCTCAAGCTGAACAATATCCTCTTGCATAACGATTGGGAGCAAGACATCTCTAAAGTAGAGCAATCAAATAATAGCATTATTCGATTGATTGATTGGGAGCGCGGCGCCTGGGGAGACCCTGCATTCGATTTAGGAATGCTCATCGCCAGCTACCTACAAATTTGGCTGGGTAGCTTGGTTGTTAGTAAGTCTATCGATGTCGAAGAATCTTTACGCCTAGCTATGACACCGCTTGATGTACTCCAACCTTCTATTGCAGCGCTTACTAAAGCTTATTTTGATAACTTTCCAGAAATTATCGAGCGCTATCCTGACTTTTTGATACGAGTTGTGCAGTTTTCTGGACTTGCCTTAATTCAACAAATTCAGGCAATGCTTCAATACCAAAAATCCTTTGGCAATATGGGTATTTGTATGCTTCAGGTTGCCAAAACTTTGTTGTGCCGCCCAGAACAATCAATCCCGACTGTTTTTGGCGTGGCAGAATCTGAACTCACTCGCCTCAACCGTTCTCTTGCTTAAGTATTTTTAGTCGCACCCAAATATTATGCAATTACTGGATTCTCCTCAAAGTCAACTGTTAACTTCGGCGCCAGTGAGAGTGCTGGATTGTCTTCAAGACATAGCCAACAATATTCAGCTCCAATCCAATTTTTGTATTAGCCATCCAGCTTACAAACCCTTTGAAATTCCTGCTGAGGCAGTCACCCGTTTTCAACGAACACCTTTGGATCTTCAAAATAAGTATTTAAGTTTACAACTGCAAAGTTTTCTCTACGGTATCTATTACAACGGTTCTATGCAAGCTGCCCTAGCAGTAGATGCAAGTGCAACCGACGTAGCACTTCATCAAAATCTAGAGAACAATACTTTCCTGGGGGTAGACCTGGAGTTTTACGAGCGCCTGCATAAAAGTAATAGCGGCGAAGGTTACTTTGACCCTGATTGGTCTATACTGCGTCAGGAGAGTGATGGTAGTCTGGCCGTGAAAAAGGGCGGTTTGACTTTGCATATTGAGCGCGAAAAACATCTACAACAAACTCAACAATCCGCCACTGTAGGCGACTCAGTTGCCATCCGGATGCCTCGGAATTTTGTACAAAATGGGTTTTACATGGCGGTCAGCAATGCAGGTTCGGACACTCATCCTCAAACAGTGAGAGTTTACTTTAACTTAACACCAGAAGGTGCAGTTGCCGTTATGGAAAGTCTAACACGGCAACTCAATGAAACTAAAATTCCTTTTACCTTTAAGGTGCTATATAACCTTTCTGACTACGGTCGTTATGACTCAGGGGTTCTCTACTTTGAGAAAAGCAACTATGAAATAGTCCGGCAAGTGCTAAGAAGTGTTTATGTAGAAAACGAATCGCATTTTCGCCCGGAAGTACCTTTGTTCACAAAGCTACTGGCGCCTGGGCTTGCTCTAGCAGAAGAACCTGATTGCAAATTTGCTGCTGTAGAGAGTTTTGGGATGAACCGCTGCCAAATTGTTGCAAATGGCTTGCTCGAAGCACGGGCTACAGGTGATGAATCAACCGAGTATCGCATGGCATGTATCCACCAGCACTTCTCTGTTTTGGGAATTGACTGGCAGCGTGCTTACCTCAATGCCAACTCTGAAGACATCTACACACTGTTATACCTATGAAACTAACCGATCTCGCACCACCATCAATTGTCTCAGCCAGCGTTGTCAACCATCCAGCAGATAAATTTTCATCTGATTTACCATTTTACCGCAAACTGGGGCGGACTGATTTAACGGTTAGCTGTCTGGGCTTGGGTGGTGGCGGTAGTATCTCCAGTGAAGATACCCTTTACGCCTTCGACAGGGGAATTAACTACTTTTTCTACTCCAGTGACCTGCACCACTATCTCTACAGTCCGATGTCTGGGGCGCTGCGCCAGTTGTGTGGGCGTGGCTCAAGGGCGCGCGAGAAAGTGGTGCTGGCAACTGTGACTTATATCAAAAGTCCAGAAATGGCAATAGCAGCGTTATTAGATCAGTTTGTCGAACTGGGGATTGACTATATTGATGTGTTGTTTTGGGGCTGGATTGGTTCAAATGATGGACAAGCTTTAGAGGATTGCTTGCAGCTTACCCCCGATTTGAGAGGCTCGAATAGCGTTTATCAGCGCACCATCGAAAGAATGTTTGGCACTTCCGAGCGTCTCAAAAAAATGGGTGCTGTTCGCTACATTGGTGCTTCGTTCCACGATATCAATTTGGCTCGACAGTGGTCGCATAGCCCACTATTAGATGTGGTCATGGTTAGACATAATGTTGCTCACCGATCGGCACAAAGCTATGTGTTTAATCAGCTTGAGGCACAAAACCCTTCTCGACCAGGCATTGTTACATTCAAATCAACAGGTTCTCACACAGGTGCGCTATGGGATGCTCCTGATGGTCTACCAAAAGGGTGCTGGCAACCTACTGTTCCTGATTTATACCGCTACTCTTTAACACAGAACTGTGTCGATATTTGCTTAACAGGTTTGACTTGCCGCGAACAAATTGATGCCGCAATATCTGGAGTCCAGCAGGGCAAACTCACGCCTACAGAACTTGAATATCTAAACATTTACGGCGATTTACATCGCAATAAACTGAAAGTTCAAGAAATTCCATCTGAGCGATTACTTTACCGAATTTAGGGAGCAATGCTAGCACAATAAACTACTCACCCAGGAGAACAAAGCCATGAAATAAAGTTTGGAAAAAACTGACACAGCTTAATCACAATCTATACAACTTTACTGAAGAGGAAATTTCAAATGGCAAGTATTAAGATTTTCAACCTGTACCCTGCTGGTTCTGAATTGTTCAAAGATTCCGAAAACTTTATGACCGAGTTAGTCGATAGCGAACTAGGCAGTATCAATGGCGGTATAGGGATAGTATACAACAGTCCCTGGTGCCGTCCAACAATATATAGTCCCCGGTGTAAGCCTTCGCTTCCGCGTTCCATCGCTACTACTCTACCAAAAGCGGTCTAGACACAACTTAAGCAGCGATCAGGACAATCTTTGCACCACAAACTACTTTTAAAGGAGAACAAAATGATAGCAGAAACTTTAGAAAAAACTGAATTGGAGTCTACAGAGGAATTTGTACTGCCAGAAATTGCCCTTGCTACAAATGAAGATGTTATTGCTTACCTACGCCGTTCTCATCAAATTGCTGAAATTACCGCTTTGGCTGAACGTGATGCACTGGTTTTAGGTATGTGCGAGAAGCTTGATATTACTATTTCTGATGAGGAATTGCAAGCAGCCGGAGATGCATTTCGCCTAGAACACAAGTTGCTGGGAGCTTCAGAAACTGTCGCGTGGCTTCAAAAGCAGCATATTTCTGTAGAAGATTGGACTCAAGGTATCAGAGTAGCGCTACTTACAAATAAGTTAAAAGAACATTTGTTTGGAGATATTGTGGACTCTCATTATTTAAGCAACCGTAATGATTATAAACGTGTTGCCTTGTCTCAGATTTTAGTGAGCAACTTGACAGAAGCTCTGAAAGTAACTTATGCCATTCGAGAGGAAAATGCTTCTTTTTGTGCTTTAGCACTGGAACATTCAAAGGGTAAGCAATCTCAACAAAATGCTGGTTTTGTTGGTATTCGCTTTCTAAAAGAACTAATACCAGAGATTGCACAGGCTATTACTGAAGCGCATGTTGGCGAAGTGATTGAACCTGTGCTTTCCAAACTTGGTTATCACATCCTTAAAATTGAGAAGTGGTTCCCGGCTGAACTTAGTGAAATCCGAGAGCAAGTTTTAGAATCTCTCTTTCAAGCTTGGCTACAAGCGGGAAGTACCTCTGTTTTGCGCGCGGCAATTTAGTTTAATGAAGACTAGCAACGGATTATAAACGGATGTAACGGATGGTTAATTTTATAAAACAAGAACTTATTTATAACTAATAAATCATCCGTTACATCCGTTGTATCCGTTGCAAACCAACCCCCCGGATTTAATCACATGAACCACTAGCAACTAACTCTGTGCTTACGCTTCAACATTGCACCACCACCAATAGCGCCAACCGCTAGTAATCCCAACATAGAAGAAGGTTCCGGAATTCGTGTCCTTTCAACCCGAACAATTTGTCCTAGGTTTGGACCCACACCGCGCGTTGTTACATATATTTGGTTGTCAGGGCCAATAGTGATTCCATCAGCCGATGCCAGTCCTTCACCTGCTGCAACAAGAGTTGTTCGAGTTCCATCAGGAGCTAGTTGAATTAAAGAACCTGGCAAGTCTTGTAAATCACCCTTCCACTGTGACTGGTCGCTGAACTGTAAAACTAGCAAATTACCGTTTTTATCAAAGGTTAAGTCAGTTATGTGTGTAAACCCTTCAGCGAAAACTTGTGGCTGATTATCTTCCCCAATGCGGAAAATTCGAGCTTGACCTTCGGGATAAGGAAAACCTAAGTATTCGCCAACGTACAAGGCGCCATCAAGACCAATTGCGGCGCCTGTGGGTACTGATTGAACTAATATTTTGGCAGGTATTTGCCCTGCTCCCGCCGCAGGCTCTCCCTCTGGCAGCGCGTCTGCTGGTATTTCTACTAGCCCTGGAGGTAGCTCTGCCCCTGGTTGAAGCGGTGGAAAGTCTGGGTTATTTATGAGTTTTTTGGGTAATGGAATTGCCGCTACATCACTGCCATCAAGCTTGACTTTATAAGCGGTGTTCCCTCCTCCATCAACAACGTAAGCAGTATTGCCACCAATGGTTAATTCATAGGGGTTACTAACGACATCTGCTTGATCAGGATTATTAATGATTTCATATCTGCCAAAATCGAAAATCTCTGTCAACTGCTCAGTTTTCAAGTCAGCTTTGAACAGTTTTCCCAAGTTAGGGGTATTCAAGACTTGATCTGGTGGGGATGGAGGGAAAGTAACGAGTTGCGCTTCTGGGAGTGGGTATTGAGTACCAAGGGTATTTAATTCTAAATCACGGTTACCTGGATAACCGGCAAATCCAGTTAGAAGATAGGCATTACCCTGCGAGTCGAATTGGAGTTCTTGAGGTCCTGCTCCCTGATTGCCAGAAGGTTGTTCTGCTAAAGACTGAAAGTTGTTGAATATACGCTCCTGTTTGCCGTCGGATGTAATTTTGACAACTGAACCAGTATTACCTGCACAAATAGGCTGAAACAATGTACTAGGGGATGGCTGGCAGTTTCCATTCCCTCCGATGCCTGGTTCTCCTACATAAAGATTACCGTCAGGACCAAATGTTGCACCGCGCGCGTTACTAATTCCATCGGCAATTACCGTCAGAGATGCAGCTTGTGCAGCTTTCGTTCCGGCAACAGCAGTAAGGCAAGTAGTTAGAAATGCAAAAGTAATCGTAAACTTTTTGGCTTTCATAACCTTTAAATTTCACTGTTATTTTATTTACAAAATACCGAATTTAATGGTTATTTAGAATGAACATTTTTTAGGTAAAATCTATCTATTATTTCTGCTATTATCAAATATAAATGTTGATAAACACCTTATTTTTTAATTAAATAAAGTGTTCAGTATAGATATATAAGAATCCGGTTGAATCTCAAAAAAAATGTGCCGTTTGTAAGTAGGGCTATGCCTTACATACGTGTATTTAAAAAACCAAACTTGCTTGATTATTTAATCTGTATTAATGGTACGCCTATATCTACTAAAAGTCTACCTAGCAATATATTCTATTCTTGCTATAAATGTCGTAAACTTGCGAAAACATCCCAATTAGAGGTTGATATCAGACGGATAAAGGTAAAGAATTAATAAGTATGTTGATACAAAAACTACCCTTAACCATACTTTAATGTAAGAAAGGCAATTTTCAAACATTAAAGTGTGAATACTTTAGTGTTAGAATGAACTCACAAGAACAATCAAAACCGACATTAAAAAATCTTAGAGAAAGCAGCGGGTTAACGCAAGAAGAGTTGAGCCGCCGATTAAATCTAAGTTTTCGTACTATTGGCGATTGGGAAACTGGGAAAAAAATTCCGCGATTTGATAATATAATTCTTTTAGCTCGTGAGTTAAAAGTTTCTCTCAAAACTCTTGCAAAAGCCTTTCGATTAAATATTGATGGTATTCCTGATGACGAACCAAGCTGAAAAAACAAATTGAAAACTAAAGATTTTCTCTATAAGCTTTTGGTGTGATTGTCGTCAGCTTCCGAAACAGTGCTGTGAAATGACTAGAGTTGCGGAAACCTAAGCATTCGCAAATCTGAGCTATTGACAATTGTTTCTGGGCTAGTAAAGTCTTTGCTCGCTCGATTCTACAATTAATGATGTATTGATGAGGAGTAAGACCAGTTGACTGCTTGAACAAACGAGAAAAATGATAAGTACTCATTTGTACCACGTTCTTAAGTTCCACTAGTGTCAAATCACGCTCAAGATTGTCATTAATGTACGCAAGTACGTTTGATAACTTGTATTTAGGTAAACCACCAGTAAAATCCTCAACAGTGCTAGAGGTAGAATGTTGCTGTAGCAAATAACTGGAAAGTGCGGTTGCTAGTGATTCATTGTAAAGATGCCCAGATTTGCAACCAAATTCAAGTTCAGCTTTCAGCGCTAGCCCAATATGCTGAATTTGGGGACTTACTATGCTCAAGCTAGGTACAATCTCAATACTGTCTGTTAATCCCAACTCCTGTGCAATACGAGTCACAAAAGCTTGTTTAAGACGTAATACTAGGAAGTCACAAGCATCATAACATACTCCAGAACATTGTAAACCTGGAGGCAAAATTGTAATTTCACCGTATGTAAACCGCTTGCTCTGAAGTTGCCCATCCCACATTAACTCTGCCCTAGCTGGACGCTGGAAGTGCAATTTAATGATATACTCCAATGGTGTTTGTGGCGGTATCTCGTGTGCCTCTAGCTGCCAGTATTCAACAACAATGCTGTCCCAAGAGGCACCTACACTAGAAAGCATCGGCGCCATAAACTTTTGTTGTTGTCTGTGTGTGTTAATTCCCTCAATGTTTGAAATTTTACCTTTGGACATGAGTGTTGCCACCGCTAACTACTACAATATTACTGGCAAACTAGCAATGACAGAAGCAATACCTATCCAAACAAAGAAGCGCTCAATATCTGCTTCATCTAGGGCAACACTCATTTGAGTCATTGCTCCAAGCAGTACTATTAGTAGCGACATCAATACACTTGTATATTCTAAGATGGTCATTTTTCATCCTCACTGTTACTATCACTTAAAAGCCACTTTTTGGGCTGTGTGAGACAAAAGTTTCTTGTGCGCGGGATACTAGAAATGAAGCGAGCGTAAAACCTATTTATTTCTGACAGCGTTGTTTGCCTTTTCAAATAAATCCTATAGCAACCAATTACCACAGACCTTCATCTTAGGAAGAATTTATACCACTTAAAAACAGCTACTTTAGTCTAAAAAATGTCATAAAATCTTCAGATGAACTTGTGTTAGTGGTAACATTAATTGTAAATAAATGATGACTTTAATTTTGATGGGTTGTTGTAGCACAGGCTTATAGTCTGTGCAGTAATGGATTTTTTTACCACAGAGACGCAGAGGAAACACAGAGAAGAGAAATAAACCACGTTGCGGCTGATCAGATTCCCGACAACTTTTACGCGCGTCGGGAATCTTAACCCCAAAATTAATGACATGGACTAGTAGTGGCGCCTGAATCAAATATAATCATTAATTTTTTTTTACAGCTAGTTAAAATAACTTATCCGTTACATCCGTTTATCATCCGTTGCCAATTTCTCTGTGCCCGTCGAGTCTCTGTGGTAAAAAATACGTCACTGCACAGGCTATAAGCCCGTGCTACAATCTCTGTTCTCAACTGCCCCAAGAGCTAACAAAGTCTGCTTTTGCGCTTCTGTCAAACCTGTGGCACCGCAAATATTCATTCCTTCGTAAAGTCTTTCTGCTTTCAAAGCTTGAATACATTCAAATGTTTCTACATCCCACACTTGAATAACAGCGTTTGTATCTCCACTGATTAACATCCGACCGTCCGGACTAAAAGCTAAAGACATAACCCAGGTATTTGCTGAAACTTCCAAAGTTTTCAAGCAGGAACCTGTTGTTACATTCCAAAATTTAATTGTGCCATCACTGCTACAACTCGCGAGAGTTTTACCGTCAGGATGAAAGACAACAGCCCATATCCAATCTTTATGTGCTGATATTATATGTATACATTCACCTGTGCTAGCCTTCCACAGTCTAATTGTATGGTCAGAACTACACCCAGTGGCAATAGTACTACCATCTGGACTAAAGTTAACTCGCCAAATCCAGTAAATATGTCCTTTTAAAGTTAAACTACACTGAAGAGTTTCCAAATCCCAGATTCTCACATTTTCATCAAAGCTACCTGCTGCCAAACTTTTTCCATCGGGACTAAAAGTTACAGACATGGCAATGTGTTCTGGAAAAGTATGTAGAAGTTGACCTGTTGCAATATCCCAAAGTTTAATAGTACGGTCGTAGCTGCTACTCGCTATAACTTTACCATCTGGACTAACGGCAACTCCTGTCACCATACCAGAGTGTCCCCGCAAAACTTTTGTGCAATTACCCGTTTCTATATCCCACAATCTTATAGTTTGGTCAGCGCTACCACTTACTAAGGTATGACCATCTGGACTAAATGCAACTGAAAAAACAAAATCAGTATGTCCAGTTAAATTGCGGCGCCCTCCATCTAAATTCCAAAGTCTAACGATACAATCTTCATTGCCACTAGCTATAATTGTGCCACTTGGATTAAAAGCAATGGCGCCAACCCAGTTAATTCTTGCTTTGAAAGTTCTTACACATTCTCCATCCAAGATACTCCATAATTTCACAGAGAAGTCATCACCACCACTAGCAAGCAAAGTTCCTTGAGGGTTCGCTGCAATAGTATTAATAGAATTTGTGTGTCCATATAAAGTTTTAATACATTGTTGGCTAGTAATATCCCAGAGACGAATTGTGCTGTCTACGCTAGAAGTAGCGAGGGTATCATCATTAATAAATATAGTTCTTAATACTCCATTGCTATGTCCCTGCAAAACTCCAACACAAGTACTTTTATCTATATCCCAAAGCCTAATAGTTAAATCTAAACTAGTACTAGCAAGTACTCCCTGTGCGTTAAATGCTATCGACATAACCCAGTCGCTATGTCCTTGCAAAGTTTTAATACAGTTACCTGTCTTTAATTCCCATAGGGTAATAACATTACTTTTACCACAAGTAGCTATTATGGAGCCATCTGGACTTAATGCGGCAAAAGTTATTGAAACTGAATTCGACTGTGAAATTTCTCTTATACATTGTCCTGTATTAATATCCCATACTCTAAGAGAATTATCAGTGCTACTGGTAATTAATGTTTTACCATCATAATTAAATATAATAGAGAAAATTCCGCTTTTATGCCCTTCTAGAGTTTTTAGTATTTTTAAATACTCTCCTGTACTTGCATCCCACAGTTTAATTACTCCATCGTCGGCGCCAGTGGCAAGTATTTTACCATCTGGGCTAAACTTAATGCACCAAACTGGAGCATGATATCCCTGAAATTTAATTAAATGTTGACCGTTGCTGGTATCCCACAGCGAAATAGAACCTTCTGTATGACCTGTTGCCAAAATTTTACCATCTGGACTAAATACTGCTGACATTGCCGTCGAAAAAGTTTTGGCAAATACTGATTTTGATAAGTCGGTGCCTGTAAAATTAACTTGTTTTAAAGGTGTATCTTGTAAATATGCTTGCCAGATAGTTAGACAAGAAAAATCATAACCTGTTAAATCTACTTGTAAATTATTTAACAAGTTAATTATATTGCCAATTGCATAACCTGGCTCAGACGGAGTATTTGATGTTGATGTGCAAGATACATATGAACCAATTCTTACTAGTTGGGTTACTACTGATTGTTTTGTTCGTAATTGCAATAATAATTGCTCAATTATTGGTCGGAGAATTAATTTTGTTTGAGCAATACGAATATAATCTTTTGCTGTGGCTTTAATGATAGCATGAGTGTTGAGGAGTGATGAGTGTAGAGACGCGATTAATCGCGTCTGTACTGAGTGGGGAGTTGAAACTATTTCGTTCGATATTTGTTCTATTAATTGTTCAGTTACATATTCCATTACTACAGGTTGTAGTGTAAACTGTACTGATGTGTGGAGAAGTGATGTTTTTTCGATTAAATTTCGTCTACTTAAAGATTCTAAAGCTTCTAAGAGCTTCATTGATGATACAGGTATTACTAAATCCGCGCGTAGCTCTGCTAAAGTTATTGGTTCTCTATTAATTGCTAACCAGTACATTAAGTCTTTTTCAAGAGGTGGAAGACGGTGAAATTGCTGTGATAGTAAGTCGTAAATAGTACCAAAAACTTTTGTCCCTTGTGCCAGAAATTCATTTACATCGCCATTAAATAATTCTTGAATAGTGGTGGCAATAATTTTCAAAGCTAAGGGATTACCAGTATAATGTTGTATCAAGTTTTGCCATTGAGTATTTGAACCACAGATAACACTTTTGCTTTTTACTAATTCTAAAGCTGCATCTTCTTTTAAACCAGTTAATTGTAATGTTTTAACTGGTAGGGCATCACCTTCAAGCGTGGCAATTTCCTGGGGTTTTTCCCGACTCGTTAATATAACGCAGCTATTATGACTTGTTTCTCCTACTAGCTTGAAAAACTCTCCATAATTTTCATAATTTGCTTGATAACGACCCGAACGGGCGCCGCTTGCTAAGATTGACTCTATATTATCCAATATCACCAAGCAGCGATGAGAGCGCAAATGCAACATCACCTGTGTTAAGCGCTCATTACTATCGTCTGGTAAATTAATCGGTTTAGAGTTGGCAAAAAACTTAAGTAAGCTGGCAAGTAAATCTTCCAAACTGGGACTATTGCGAAGACTGCGCCAAATTACAAACTCAAATTCCTCTTGGATACGTTGTCCTACCTTTATAGATAGAGAGGTCTTACCTATTCCTCCCATCCCCAACAGCAATATTAAACGATTATTATTACAAATCCAATCTTCTAAAAGTACAATCTCCTGCGCGCGTCCAAAAAAAATCCCAACATCAACTGCTTCACCCCAGTCTGTGAGAGGGTGGGAAGGTGAGAGTGTGAGAGGGTGGGAAATAGTCTCTCCAACTTTTGCTAAATCACTTTGCGTTAAATTTAGCTCAAAAGCTCTAAAAAAGCATTCTAAGGTTTGCTTATCTACTCCTTCTTCCCTTGCCATCACTTTGGAAACAGTAAAAGGAGCAAGTTGTGTTCGCGCGCTTAATTCTTCTAAAGTCAACCTGGCGCCATCGTTTTCCAAAATCTCAGCTTGATGTTTAGCCTCAGTCAGTTTTTTCCATCCCTGGAGGCTAAGAATTACACCACGCCTGCGTCTTTGTTTAGAGGCTTCCATAGGGCAAGAAGGCTAATGTGTCGAAACTAATTTTACTGGTTTTAAGCCTAAACTATTAATTCCTTTACATTTTATACAACAATTAGCAAAAAAATATCGCTACAAACCGCGCTCGGTATCGACTGTCAAAATTTGGTTACAAAACTTAACTTAGCGCTTAACGCCTTTATCTTTACTGGTGCAAACAGTTTTGTAAAGAGATACTGAAACTACAAGCATTTACAAAACTTAAAATTAAAAAAGGAGAACTAAAGAGAATGTTTGCACCAATAGTAATTTTAACTCGTAACTGTCTAGGTCAAGTTAAGTTTAATAAACTACGTGGCAAATTGATAGCGGTACATGCTCAAGTAATAGTTCATTTTTGCGACTACTTTCATATCAGCCACATTACCCGTCAGAATCTTATCCGTTTGGCTCGTGATAATGGTAAACGGTTAGGCTTTCTAGCTTAGTGGCTCAATGGCTGTCTCAAAAATTACCTTCCTTTATGGATGTACAAATGGCGCCTTTATTTTTGCTAGCGTGCGAAAATACTTGATTGCAAACTGTAGTTAGCAACGAGCGAGTCCTGCATCTTCTTAGAGGCACTTAAAACACAAAGCTTTCCGGAAAGTTTCTTTTTTACATCTGATATAACAACCATGATTACTTTCAAAAAGTAGTAGAGGAGACTAATATATATGACAGACAAAACTATTAATCCTACCAAACAGCCGCAAGTGGGGATGTCTTCGATTGAAGAAAATAAGAGAATTGCTCGACGGTGGCTTGAACTTATAAGCGAGCATAAAATTGAAGAAATCTGTGAAATGATTGCTTCGACTTGGAAGATGCACGGTGGTCCACCAAACCTTCCTTCTGGGGTAGATGGAGTTCGCCAACTGTTTCAAACAATCGGACCTATCAAGCAAAAATGGACGATTGAAGACATTATTGCTGAGGGTGACAAAGTTGTAGTGCGCGCGACCAATACCTGTGTTCAGGAAAGTTTCTTTGGAATACCTGCTCATGGTCAAGAGCAGACGTTTACTGCTATGTTCATTTTTTGGATAGTTGACGGCAAGATAATGGAAACCTGGCGAAATGCTGATGATTTAGGACGGATTCTTCAGCTTGGAGCAAAAATTGAGCCAGGTGGCTGCTTAAGTTAGCACGTTAACGCCTTTATCTTTACTAGCGTCCGAAAATTTTTGATTGCAAACTGTAGTTAGTCAATGCTTAAGGGCATTTTCTAATTGCAGAACATACTCAATATTAGAACATAAAGCTTTCCGGAAAGTATATTTTTTAACGTTTGGTATACCAAAAACCACAATATTCTCAGAATTAAAATCTCATAGAGGGGACTTTAGCCATGACAGATACAATTGTTAACCCTGTTGAATATCCCGAAATTACACAACAACTCTCTGAAAACATTATTCTCACCACTTTAGATGACCTTTACAACTGGGCAAAAATGTCTAGTTTGTATCCAATGATGTTCGGTACAGCTTGCTGTTTTATGGAGTTTATGGCAGCTTATGCTTCTAGGTTTGATATGGAGCGGTATGGAATGATTCCACGCGCGACTCCAAGGCAGGCAGATTTACTTATTACCGCAGGTACTATAACTATGAAGTATGCACCTAACTTGGTGCGGCTTTATGAACAAATGCCTGAACCTAAGTATGTGATAGCAATGGGCGCCTGTACGATTACAGGTGGTATGTTTAGTGTGGACTCACCTAGTGCTGTGCGTGGAGTGGATAAGTTAATTCCTGTTGATGTTTATATCCCAGGATGTCCGCCCAGACCAGAAGCTGTACTTGATGCGATTATTAAACTGCGGAAGAAAATTGCTAATGAAAGCATCCAAGAACGAGAGCAAACTAAACAAACCCACCGTTATTACAGCATTCCTCACAAAATGAAGGTTGTTCCTCCTGTTAACGATGGAAAATATCTTAGAAGTGCAGAACGAGAGGCGCCACCACAGGAGATTTTGGAGGCGCCAGGTTTACCTTTACCAACCCGTAGGTTATCTGTCTCAGATGACCTACCACATAAGAGCCTCGCCTGACCTACCACACAACATGGCTGGTAGAGACGTTACATGTAACGTCTCTACACGCCTGTTTTCATGAAATTTACCAGTTATGCAGGAACTGCTGCATAAATTTTGAAAATAATCACTATAAGTTTAGTAGTTTAAATGACAGAAAAAGCGAGTCTATTATGGTGAACGGTATCAAACCAATGTTCGTTCAACCAAATAAAAGTTCTACATATTCGGTTTTAGGCGACTTGTATACACTTCTAGCTGAAGGAAAAGATACTTCGGGCGCCTATGGACTAGTTGAGGTAGTTATGCAGCCACAAAGCATAATACCGTCGCACACGCATGAGCAAGTCGAAGCGCACTATATTATTGCAGGTGAAATTGAATACCAACTTGACAGTCAAACTGTTGTTGCAACGAAGGGCGCCTTCCTCCACATTGGAGCATGTCAGGTTCACAGTTTTAAGAATATCGGTTCAGAACCTGCCAAACTTTTGATGTGGGTAACACCGGGTGGACCAGAGCAATTTTTTGCAGAAGCTGGACAACCTGTTAAGTTGCCAATAAGTGAGGAAGAAAAGCGCCGTCTCTCCCAACCTCCCAGTCCTGCTGATATTGAAAAAGCTGTTGAACTCGCTTCTACAAAATATGGGTTAACTTTTCCTCTTGTTAAATAGTTTCACTAAGAAATTTTTTAAAATGGCGATTATTCTTCCCGACTTCTACCCGATTTATCTCTATTTTAGAAGACATCAACAAAAAGAATGTATTATTCTCTGACTGTTGATGTGCGTTACGGCACTTAATAAGTTTATATGAGCAAAGGAGAAATACGCATGACACCAAAGCAAATCATTCTTGCCTGGGTAGATGCTTTGAATACTCATGATGCAGATGCTGCTGCCGCACTTTATCATGAAGATGCCGTAAATATTCAGGTTGCTATCGGCATTCCTGTTGAAGGCAAAAGTGCCATTCATGCGGATTTCGTTAACTTCTTTCGCTCAACGCCAGACACTTACACGCATATTGAGAACTTATTTGAGGATGGAGATTGGGCTATCCTTGAATGGACTGGTGGCGGCACATTTGTTGGAAATGACACTGAATCAACAGCACAGGGTAGAAAGTACACACTTAGAGGATGTGGCTTCTTTCATGTTGTCGATGAAAAAATCCGTTTTCAGCGTGGGTACTGGGACAAAGCTTCCTGGTTTAAGCAAATTGGAATTCCTATAGATTAAGAGGTATATCTAAGATGAATGAAGCGCGCTTACAAGAATTTGTGTATCAAGTTGTTGGTGATATGGCCGCAAGTATGTCTGGTGTAATGGCGAACATCGGACACAAGCTCGGTCTTTACAAAGCAATGGCAGGCGCCGGGGCAATTACACCCAAGCAGCTAGCCCAAAAGACCAATACAAAGGAACGTTACGTGCAAGAATGGCTCAATAATCAAGCGGCAGGTGGTTATGTTATTTACGATGCCACCGCGCGCACTTATGAGTTGCCTGATGAACATGCGATGGTGTTAGCTAACTCTGAAAGTCCTGTGTTCATGAGTCCTGCTTTTGACTTGGTTTCTTCAATGTGGTTAGATGAAGACAAAACTATTGATGCTTTCCAAACAGGTAAAGGTATTGGTTGGCACGAGCATAATCCTCGATTGTTTTGTAGTTGTGAAGCATTTTTTAGAAATGGTTACAAAGCTTATTTAACTAATGCGTGGATTCCTGCACTCTCTGGAGTTGAAGCAAAGTTAAAAGCTGGCGCCAAAGTTGCTGATTTGGGTTGTGGTCATGGCGCCTCCACTATTATCATGGCGCAAGCTTATCCTGATTCCACTTTCTTTGGCTTTGATTATCACTTTGATTCAATTGCTACTGCACGTCTGCGCGCGCAAGCTGCGGGTGTTGCAGACAGGGTTCACTTTGAGGTAGCTACTGCTAAGGATTATCCAGGAAACGATTATGACCTGGTTTGTTTTATGGATTGTCTTCATGATATGGGCGACCCAGTAGGCGCCGCAAAATATACTAGAGAAGTATTAAGCGAAGATGGAACTGTATTATTAGTTGAACCTTTCGCAGGAAAAAAACTTGAGGATAATCTTAATCCAATTGGTCGGATGTACTACGCAAGTTCCACTGCCATATGCACACCAAATTCCCTTTCTCAAGAAGTTGGACTGGGACTAGGAGCGCAAGCAGGAGAGGAAAGACTTGCACGAGTAATGTCTGAAGCAGGATTTAGTCATTGTCGTCGCGCGACTGCAACACCCTTTAACTTAATATTAGAAGTGCGAATATAGTACAGTATCTTTTAATCCTTCTTTAAAGGTAGTATGATTGTTGCAGTTGTTCCTTGACCGAGATTGCTAGTGATTTCGATGTTACCTCCATGCAATTCTACGTATTTTTTGACAACTACTAGTCCTAATCCTGTACCAGAAATATGGCGGACATTTCTTCCTCGATAAAAAAGCTCAAAAATCTGTTTTTGGTCATCGGGGGGAATACCAATACCACAATCACGAATTTGAAGTTGCACGCAATCTGACTCAAATTTCAAAAAGCATTGTATCTGTCCACCTTTAGGCGAATACTTGATGGCATTAGATAAAAAATTTCTTAGAAATTAACCGTAGGTTGGGTTACGCTTACGCGGAACCCAACATTAAGTATAAACAAGCATAAACCTCTAAACAATTATACTCGGTAATTATAGATTGTTAGCTGCGTTCTTACCCGAGTTTAGATTTATGTCATGCCCAGGTAAAAGCATCTCTAAGATTCTCACACTTGTTAAAAATCAAGTTGTAATCAGTCTTTAGTATATAAGAATAGGCGCCTTTTTTAGAGAAGAATTAATTTAGGTTGTGGCACCTCGTCACTTCGATGTAGTAATATATTTCTTTTTACCTTATTAGACATAGAGTACACAGAGGGAAGATAAGTGAACGGCAAAGGCTTGCCCTCGAATGTAGTGAAGGGACGCTGCATCACGCAAAGGAAGAGTTATAGAGTTATTAAGATATAACCCTCCAAAGCTAATGAGATGGACTACTAGGTTCTCAATATTAACTCCTAAAGCATTATATTCAAAACGGATAAAATTTATACTTATGTTACGACTATGGAGATTTGCAGCAGTTATTGGAAAGTTTAGAATGATGGTAACACAAGCGCGGGTGTAGTCGTAATGGTCGCGGGTTGGGTGGAGCTTTCTGAGGAACCCAACATCAAAACTAACAAGCTTTATGTCATTAATTTTGATAATAAATTATTAGCCGCAATTTCATATTTTGATGTTGATGGTGATTTACTTACCTTAGTCCTTGGTAATGCAAAGTGTTTTCCAGCCATTCTTTATTGGTTTTAGATAATTCTGGCGCCGGGTCTTTACTATAATCAATAACTAAATCATAGCTGGCGCGGTCGTATAATTCGTTTAATATAGTTTGTAAATCAAATATAGGTTCTACGTCTTGATTACGTAGGGGTAATTTAAAAGATGGAATTTGATGCTGTAAATTAAATGCGAATAAATCGGCTAAGGGACGAAAATCGCTGCGACTAACTAATATACGGTAATCGCTATGCATGTTACCTTGTAAAATTGGCATCGGTTTACCATTACGTAGCAAATCAATTTCAACCAAATTACTCATACTACCAAGTACGCGCATCCTTTTTTTCTCGTAGGAGGAGCGCCCTTCCCCAGCACGTTTATTTTTAGGAGATAATAATTCAATAACTGTTACTACTTCTTTTGTTGCTACATCTCGCACTTCCAAATAACTTTCTTTTACTGTTTCTGGCATTGGAATTGTTACGGTAATTGCTTGGGCAGGAGGGGAAGCAATAGCAATATTTCCCGTTTCTTGCTTAATGACTGCTTGATGATCTTGCACTACTACATCAGGTATACCTACGAGTAGAGAATCATTATCATTAGTTTGATATACACGTTCTTCAATATCGACTATGTACTTTGGACGTAATTGGGGAGACAAAGCATCTGATATAGCTACTATTAAACGCTTATGAACTTTTTGCCACAGTACAGGGTTTTCCAAGTAAGGATTCATCCCTGGAAAAGGTGAAGCCATAGAAAGACCAAATTAATGTTGTGAATTAGTAATATTGTGGCACAAATAGCGGGAGCATTGTTTTTGATTGCATAAATTTTTTTATCGAACCGTATTCAATATCCAGAACCCCAAATTTGCTGGGCAAGTGTAAATTAGGAGTATTATTTCATGAAAAGGAAGATAATATATATTTTAACTGCGCTGATAAGTTTGATTTTATTTTATAGTTTATTCACAAAAACACCTGTAGCAGTAGCAAATGAGTATAGTCGCAGTACTGAGATACATTCACAAACGGCGCCTTTATTAAAGAATCTCGGCGCCTACCATCACCCAATTTCTACAAAATCAGAACTTGCTCAACGTTATTTTGACCAAGGGCTAATTTTGACTTATGCGTTTAACCATGATGAAGCTGCTCGCTCCTTTCGTACTGCAGCAGAAATTGATAGCAGTTGTGCTATGTGTTACTGGGGAATTGCTATAGTCAAAGGTCCTAACATCAACGCAGCGATGGAAGCTGACGCTGTACCAGAAGCACGGCTTGCATTGCAAAAAGCGATTGAATTAAGTAAAAACGTCACTGAATCAGAAAAAGGCTACATTCAAGCACTGGCACAGCGTTATCCATCAGAAGAAATTTTAGCAGACCGAAAATCATTTGATATTGCTTATGCTAATGCGATGCGAGAGTTGCACGAGCGTTATCCTACGGATTTGGATGCAGCAACTTTATTCGCTGAAGCTGTAATGGATACTTTTCCTTGGGATTACTGGGCAGCAGATGGTAAACCAAGAAAGGAGACAGTGGAAGTTTTAAATGCCTTAGAATCTGTTCTAAAACGCAATCCTGACCATCCAGGTGCAAACCATTTGTATATTCATGCTGTTGAAGCATCACCAAATCCCGAACGTGGAGTACAGAGTGCTGATCGTCTTCGCAATTTTGCAACAGGCGCCGGACATTTAGTACATATGCCCTCACACATTTATATTCGAGTCGGACGTTATCAAGATGCTGTGATTGCAAATCAAAAAGCAATCGCTGTTGATAAAGAATATATGAGCCAACATAAAGCCTCTGGTCTTTACCCATTAGCTTATATGCCGCACAACCATCACTTTCTGTTAGCATCTGCAACAATGTCCGGACAAAGTAAACTGGCAATTGCAGCTGCCCGTGATACAGCAACAATGGCAGATGAAAAACAAATGCGCGTAACTGGTTATGAGACATTACAGCATTATTATGCAATGCCACTTTACACTTTAACAAAGTTTGGTAAATGGGATGAAATTCTTAAGCAATCTACCCCAGCACCAGACTTAAAGTATCCTCAAGGAGTTTGGCATTACGCGCGCGGGATGGCATTTCAAGGTTTGGGTCAACTTCAACAAGCAACCCAGGAATTAGAAGAGTTGAGAAAAATAGCAGAGTACCCTTCCTTAGAAAAAGTAACAATCTGGAATATCAACTCTGCGGCTGATTTGATGCAAATTGCATCACATGTACTAGCAGGTGAAATTGCGGCAAAACAGGGTAATTATACTAAGGCAATTGACCATTTGAAGCAAGGTGTTGCGCTAGAAGATAAACTAAACTACGACGAACCTGCAACTTGGTACTCCCCAGTTAGACATTTGTTAGGCGCCGTATTACTTACAGCAAACCGTCCAGCGGATGCAGAAAAAGTGTATCAGGAGGATTTAAAACATAATCCTAAAAATGGTTGGTCACTGTTTGGACTTGCACAAAGTTTAGATATGCAGGGCAAGACAAAGCAAGCAGAGGAAATACAAAAGCAGTTTGAGACAACTTGGAAACATGCCGATGTCAAACTTGCTACGTCGCAACTTTAATACAATCTAGATGTAGGTTGGGTGCAGGCTAAAAGAACCCAACATGATTTGAGGTAAACAATGAAACTAAATCGCTTTTATAATGCAATCCAATTTTATGACCATGTAAAAGATTACCTTATTAGCCGAGAAGCACAACATTGCTTGCTTTTAGGTATCAGTGATACATTAGTTCATAATCCAGAAAGATACCCACCAAACCCCTATTTAGCATCTGTAGAAGTTGCAGAACAAGTTGTAGCGGTAGCAATAATGACACATCCGTACAAGCTAGTACTGTCTTGTCAGGATTTAGGCGCCATAGAAATATTTGCCAAAGACTTATATACTCAAAGCTTACAAGTACCAGGAGTTAGCGGTCAAACATCGGAAGCTCTAGCTTTTGCCAAGACGTGGCAAAATCTTACTGGTCAAACCTATAAATTAGGTATGCAAATGCGGATTCATGAACTACAAGCTGTACAACCTATTGCTAGAGCTAATGGTTATTTACGCAATGCCACCGAAGCAGACCGCGCGCTTTTACTCCAGTGGAATCAAGATTTTGAGCTTGAAGTATTTGGTGAGCAATTGACCAATGCACAATATATAGATAACCACATCAAGCAAAACACTATTTATATATGGCAGGATGAAATTCCAGTATCATTTGTGTGCTGTGCAGGCTCAACACCCAATGGCAAAAGGCTTGGGCCCGTGTATACGCCAAAAGAATACCGTAAAAAAGGTTATGCCACTACTTGTGTAGCTGAGTTAAGCCAGAAGTTTTTAGATATGGGTTGTAAATCTTGCTTTTTGTTTACTGATTTGGCAAATCCTGTTTCAAATCATATTTATCGCAAAATAGGTTATTTACCAATAACTGATTGTTGTGAGTACAAAATTATTCGCTAAAGGGGGACGTAATGAGAAAGCTTATATATCATGTTGCCACTACGCTTGATAATTATATTTCGCATGAGGATGGTTCTGTCGAAGGATTTTTAGCAGAGGGAGAACATGCGGATGATTATTTGCAGAGTCTAAAAGCTTACGATACGGTATTGATGGGTAAAGCAACTTATGAGTTTGGCTACCAGTATGGTGTTCAACCTGGACAACCTTCACCTGTTTATTCTCATATGAAGCATTATATTTTCTCTAAGACTTTACGGTTTGGCGCCGAACCACATGAGCAGGTTAAAATTATAGATAACAATGAAGTCGAATTTGTAAAGGAATTGAAAAAGGCGCCGGGAACTGATATTTATTTATGTGGAGGCGGAACTTTTGCAGGTTTTCTATTTGAGAATGAATTAATTGATGAATTAATAATCAAGCTCAATCCTGTTATCTTTGGTAGTGGCATCAGGCTTTTTGGAAAAAGTACAAAAACTGTTAATTTATCATTGATTGATTCCAAGGCTTATAATAATGACGTGTTGCTATTGAAGTATCAATTAAACTATAATATATAACAATTAAAACAAAAGGGTAAGCGGGAGATATAGCAATGAATAATGAACATTGTTAAGATATGTAGGTATAAAAAGCTTTGTCCTATCAAAACAGGCGCCATTGCGATAAGTCAGTTGCCAAAACCTAAGATAAGCAGAGCGGTATGGGAGGTGTCCCGTAAGACTAATGACTATAGCAGTTTATGCAGCCAAAAACAAAACAAAGATTGACATAAGCATATATAGAATTGCAAGAAACAGCAGCAATGTTGTATGAGGCAGTTCAAGAAGCCACTGACGACGGAAATGACTTTGATGCTATTCTATTAGAAACAAGAGCAGATAAAATTTTTTAAGAAGCGGAAAATATAAATACAATAATTTCTGAAATGGAGGAATGATGATAGACCTAAGAAGCAGAGCTAAAGAGTTAGCTGCATATGCTGCTGATTATAGTCGGCAAGGTATTGCCTTAATCAAAAGTGGCGATATAGAAAATGGTCATGCGTTAATGAAAAAAGCGTCGGAGACTGGTAAACGCTGCCGAGTGATTTTACAGCAACTAGTAGCGCTATCAGATTCTACAATAGCAAGTTAACAACCGCTTGCACTTTTCTTTCCTATCACCTGCACGATTTAAGCACCGCTTCGCATACGGAGCGGTATCTATCAAAGGGAATAAAACTTAATACAGTATAGATATAAAATTTTTAACATATATATAATAAATGTAATGGATAGTCGATTTGTTTGGCTAAAGCTTAATTCAGGTAACTGCCCTTATTTTTTCTTTAGTTTCTTCTATCTCTATTTTTAAAGGCACAAGAGACTTGAAATAACCTTGCTCGCACAATTGTCTAACCACATTTTCCATCGCTTCACGGGTAACTTCGGGTAAGATAATTAATCCAGGTTCAGCCAAAAAAGCAGACCCATTATCCTCTTCTGCTTCCAAGTCTTGCTGTAAGCGAATAGGGTCAATAAAGTAAACCGGATAAATTTCTCCCTCTGGACTCTGAACTATACCATCACTTCTATACCCTTTCCGAAAGGTTTCTTCATCATCTCTATCATCCCATCCATATTTAAAGCTTAACTTTGGATAATCAGCCATTTTTATTAAAAGAATATCCTATATCGGCATCAGATAACAAGGAAAATGAGCTAATGGTTCATTTCGTCGTACAGAAAAGCTTCCCGCAACGATAATTTATGCAGATGCTTTGGTTAGCCATGCATCATTAAAAAATGAACAAAAAGATTTTGGTTCCCTAATTAATTTAAGAAGTCGGTTAACTTGGCTCTAAAATCCGGTTCTTCCGTACTTAGCTTAATTGCTATTTTCCATAGGCTAGCAATGCTAAGATAAACATCATCAGCCTCTTCAATCATTACTCTAAGTTTTTCTGGTAGGTTTGTATCTTCTTCGGACAACCAGATAAAAGTATGAGTATCTAATCATAATGAACTCATTCCATGTATTCCTTAAAGTCTTCTAAAGGCTGATTAAAATCGTCAGGTAATGGTAAATTGAATGTACCTTTAAGTATACCACTTCGGCGTTTTTTATGAGAAGAATTTACCTTAGATACATCCTTAGAGTAGTTATCTATTAAATATTTAGCATAATGCAAAAGTTCTGCTTTGAGACGCTGTGGCATCTTTTCCAGAGTTTCTAAAATTTCTGCATCAACTGTCATAATTTTTTTTCCTTGGCGTTTACGTAGCGTGTAGAAGATTAGGCTTTAGCACGCGCGAGTATTCCACAGATAAGTTCGGGGCTGCGCGGAGAGCGACAACCTAATTATACAGCAAGTTATTAATTAATTATGAATATTGGATTATAAATGAGGGAGTGTTTGTTTTGTTCGTTTGGGTTGGGCAGCGATTTGTGCGTCTAGATGTGCTAATAATTTATCAACTGATTTTCCTATTCTTTTCATCTCTTACTCTGTTTTTTTTAGATTTGCACTCAATCTTTCTCTAACTTCTGGTGGTGGGACATATGGTTGGTTATTCATCTGTAAGTTTCCATTCAATAGTGATTTTTATGTGGTGTGTACATACAAAAAAATATACATTACGTAGGGTGGGCAGTGCCCACCTTACAACCTAGATGCTTCGTTCCTCAGCATGACATTATTTATAGTTTTGCTTTTGTGGAACCTGAGTAGGTGATGTTTTTAGTTTGGGTTTGGTTGTTTTCTCCTGTTTGCCATTGCCATTTACCGCTGCTGAGTTTTTTGACGCATTTCCATTCTATTGATGTGTTTGGGGAGAAGCCTGATATTAAGCTTGTCCATTTTGGTGTTTTTGGTCCTGGCCCGTTATGGTTTGGTGGTGGGTTGTAAATGTATTCGTGGTAAACGTTTGGTGATAATGCTTTGGCTTTGTTGGTGTCCCAGTTTCCTAGTTGTGGTTGATTTCCTACTACGTATATGGTTTCTCCTGGGTTTGTCCAAGCGTTATCACAGACGAAGTTTATAGATGTTGTAGTTGGTATGGTAGTCAGATTGAATTTAAATGTTTTGTCTTGTTGGGCGCCTTGAATTCCTGATTTGGCTAAAATTAGGTTTTCTCCTGCGTTGTACCAACCTGTTTTGGCGGCTTCAAATTCAGTTTTATTATTAATTTGAGGTAGTTTTGTACCATTTACAGTTACAGAAGTAGCTTTGGCATTTTCAGCGATTAGTTGTACTATGTTATTTCGCTGTTGAGTTGCTCCTTTGTAGGCGCCTTTTGCTTTTGCTATTGTAACTGTGGCAATGTTTCCTGATTTTGTAGCTGTAATATCTGTAGTTCTGGTTTGATATATTGGTTCTTTGTTTTTATTATAGCTAATGGTCGAACCATCATCTTCGTAGAGTGTGAATTGGCTGTTTTTTTCATCTGGGTAAACTTTGAGAATTAGGTCATTCCTCGAAGTTCCTCCAAAGACATTTTTGGTTTCAGCATCAACGTGCATTAAGGGAATTATGGTGCCGGAGCGGACGAAAGTGGGTAGGCGGAAAATACCATCTATATAAGTAGGGAAAGATTTTATCCATTCACCAGAACTTGTTAGTGATTGATTTGTATGGTAATTTACCCATTTACCTTGGGGTAGATATATATCACGTTCGTATTCCCCATGTTTGGTAACGGCGCCTACCATTATATCTTTACCAATTAATTTCTGATTTCCCATGTTTCTAACTACTGGGTCATTCTGGAAATAAAATACCAGGGGAGCTATGAGGGGTTCTGCGAATAAGTGCGCGCGGTAAGCAAGCGAGTAATAGTAAGGGGTAAGTTCGTAACGTTGACGGAGGTTTGCTAAATTTATTTGTTTGTAGCCAACTAAGTTAGGTGATGTTTCATAACGCTTTGCTGTTTGGAAACTATTATCTGTGTGGGGACGAACGGGTACATCGAACCAGGCGCCATGAGCAAACCATGTGGTGTACATTTCGTTTTGATATTGTAAGTTGCCAGAATGATTCTCGTTATAAGGAACACCCTCACGTCGGAAACCACCTATATCTGACCCATAGTAATCAATACCTGAGAAAGACATATGCATGTGCGAATTGATATGAGTCGCTAGTAAATCTAAGTTTGAACCAATATCTCCTGACCACATCGCGGCGCCATATCGTTGAGTACCAGGGGCGCCAGAACGTGTGACAATAAAAGGTCTACGTTTGATTTTATCACGATGTCGGAAATAACCATCATATATAGATTGGTTCCAAAACAAGTTGTAAAGGTTGTGGATATCTCTGTGCTGATTATGTTTAACACCTGCAACTTCCACACCCTCATAACAAGCATTACCGTCGTACTTTTCGGGTTCTCCTAAATCTGTCCAATGACCAAGAATTCCCTTTTGCACTAAATTTGGAAACCTTCTGTTTTCATGTACCCATTCACTTGCTGCTTTATCCGACCAATCTACCATCCCAGCTTCACCAAACCAGTTTTTGAGAATTACAGTTGCTGATTGCTTGCTGGCATCACATTGATTATTAGTTCTTTTATAAGCTAATAGATTTGCAGCTTGCATTGGTGCAAAAGTATTGGTATTTTTACTGATGTAAGCCTCTTCAATGGCAACTAAACCAATACCATCTTGTAGAAAATCAGAAATTTCTTTTATGGGGTTGGGAAATTCAAAGTTATTACCATCGTTACTGTTTTCGTCCCAATCTAATGCTCCCATGCGACTATCTGGACTATCTTTAATAATTCCTCCAAACCATTGCAAGTCCAAAACAAATCCATCAACAGGAAACTTATCCGCGCGTAAACCATCACGAAGCGTTTTAACTTGATTCCAGTTTTTGTAACCAAATTCTGAAACCCACATTCCAAAGGCTTTTTTTGGTGGTACTGGAGGTTTACCAACTAATTCGAGATAATCCTTACGTAAGTCGGGTAAATCTTTACCTGTCATGATATAAAAACGAATTTGCTCACCCCACATTTGAACTTTCCAGGGGTTGCTTGTAAAGTCCCAGCGTTGTTTGTAAGGGTTATCAAGAAACAGAGCATAGTTAAGATTATTTTTTCCCAAACCATACATAATTGGAAACTGGACATTCCCCACCATCCCCGCAGAGCCAAATGGCATAAAACCATTTCCATGTGCTTGTTCTTGCCATTTGGGTTGTTCTTCCCGTACCCCATGACTTAACCAGTCACCATCAGCAGTACCCAATTTTTTAAACTGCTGTCCCAAACCATAAACGTTTTCAATTTTTTCTGGCGCCAGAGTTAAACCTTTCCAATCTTGCTGTAAGTCTTGGGGACAAACTGTAGTTAATGCAGCTTTTTTTACTTTATCAAAAATAGAAATACATAGATTATTCTGATCAACGTTAACTTGAATATCACTTGTTTCAATAACGTTTCGATTCTGGGAATAAACAGATGCCCCTGGATAGCTTTTCCGATAAATCATCGGTGAGGTATACAAGGGTGTATTAATATTAGAAGTTTTATCACTATCTTTCTGAGCCGAATATTCAAAATGAATTAAGTCATTATCCAAAGTTTCAACAATTAAAGCTTGCCCGTTATTACTAAATTTGGCTCGCTTTACTTCTGCAAATGCTGAACTACTCAAATTTGATAAAAAAAAGAAGAAAATTAATAGGGTGATATTTTTCATAAAGAGTTTTCAGATAGGGGCAGGTTGGCAGCGGATAAGAACGGATGTAACGGATGGTTTATCCGTTATATCCGTTAATCATCCGTTGCAAAGAATTTAAAGACGGTTTACGAGTCGGCGCCACTCTGTATCGCATCGGTGTGACAACCATTATCGATGTATATAATTATTTTGGTCAAATCAGTACGTGTAGTAGGCATAGCAATTCTTTGTAATGCACCAAGAGTCAAATTTAATACGATGTGATTTGGGATATTACATTGTTTTTTCAAGATAGCTCAGTAGAATTAATTTTTTCTTAATTATTGCAGTATGGAGATTACAAAAGTTTACATTGATAGTAATTCTCATATTTACTTAAGGGGTAAGGCTCACTTGACATTTATAAATTTATCTGCCTATTAATAGAGAACTTAACTACGCACAAGTATAAAAATTGAATAAGTAGGGGGATAACTTAACATAACTAACTCTACTCGCGCGCGGAAAGTAACGAGTAGGTATATCTGTGTGTAAGGGCGGGTTAACGAATATTTTTAATTCACCATTACGATATTTGTAAACCCGCCCTAGGACAATCAATAAAACTAGGGAATAGGAAATGGCATCTAATAGTCAAGTTTTGACAAAAAAACAAAATACAAGCTATGTAATTTTAATTGCAGTCGCCGCAGCGCTGGGTGGTTTTTTATTCGGTTTTGATACTGCTGTGATTAACGGCGCCGTAGGAGCTTTGAGCAAAGCGTTCAATATTGATAGCTTCATGACAGGCTTTGCAGTATCTTCGGCTTTGTTAGCTTCGGCTGCTGGCGCCTGGATAGCTGGCCCAATTGCTGACAGGCAAGGTCGAATCAAAACGATGGTAGCTGCTTCTATTTTATTTACATTGAGTGCAATTGGTTCGGGAGCGCCGTTTGGAATTTGGGATTTTATATTTTGGCGTTCTGTGGGTGGAGTTGCGGTTGGAATGGCCAGTGTGATAGCTCCAGCCTATATTGCTGAAGTGGCGCCTGCTCACTTGCGAGGAAGATTAGGTTCGTTGCAACAGTTAGCGATAGTTGTAGGAATATTTATAGCACTACTGTGTAATTACTTTATTGCATCTGGAGCAGGTTCGGCGGAAGCTCCATTTTGGTTTGGCGTGACAGCATGGCGATGGATGTTTTGGGCAGAAGTTCCACCTGCGGTGTTGTATGGACTAGCTGCGTTAAAGATTCCAGAGTCACCACGATATTTAATTGCCCAGCAACGTTACGAAGAAGCAGGGGTAGTCCTCAAAAAAGTGCTTGGTGGTGATGTTGAAGCGAAGATAGATGAAATTCGCCAGACTGTGATGACGGAACGCAAACCCAAGTTTTCTGACTTGTTTAGTCGCAGTGGTGGATTACTGCCGATTGTTTGGATTGGTATGGGACTATCTATCCTACAGCAATTTGTCGGCATTAATGTGATTTTCTACTACAGCAGCGTACTTTGGCAGGCAGTGGGATTCTCTGAAAAGGATTCTTTACTGATTACCGTTATCACTGGCGTTGTAAATATTTTGACTACTTTGATTGCAATAGCATATGTAGATAAATTTGGTCGCAAACCTTTACTTGCGCTTGGTTCAATTGGAATGACGGTCACTTTGGGCACTTTGACTGTCATTTTTGGTGGCGCCACTGTAGATGCAGTTACAGGTACTCCCACTCTTTCGGGTACATCGGGAATAATTGCTTTGGTAGCAGCTAATTTATATGTAGTCTTTTTCGGTTTCTCCTGGGGACCAATTGTTTGGGTAATGTTAGGAGAAATGTTTAATAATAGGATTCGCGCGGCTGCCCTGTCTTTAGCTGCTGCGGTACAGTGGCTTGCGAATTTTCTCATATCTACTACATTTCCTCCTCTGCTAAAAAACTTTGGCTTGGGTTCCGCATATGGTTTATATACCATTGCTTCAGCAATTTCTATTTTCTTTGTAATTTTATTGATTAAGGAAACCAAAGGTAAGGAATTAGAAGAAATGTAATTATAGGATTCCGTAGGGTGGCTTAAGCCACCTTACAAATACCTACATTTACAGCAGTCATATCATTTCTAATAATCCTTCTTGGCGTGAAATCACTGGTGTATAACCAAGCTCGCGTCGTGCTTTTGTATCATCTACCGTAACTTCAGACCCAATCATAGATAAAGCTGTGCGGGTGATTGAAGGTGAACCTTTAAGGTTTAATAAATTCCAAGCAGTCTCTAAACTCCATGCCAACGACCAAACTAACCAGTGTGGTATGCTACCTGTTCCTGGCTCAACTCCTTGAGTTCTTGCTAACTCTGTAATAAAGCTTCTAAATTCCACAGGTACACCATCGGTAATAAAGTAAATTTCACCCCCCTTTCCTCGCTCTGCCACACAAATCAACCCTTCACACAAATTTCTGACGTGGCAGGTAGAGATAGGATAGCGACCTCCAGATATCCAGGCAAAATCACCTTTACGCATAGCTTTAACAAAACGTGCCATTAATGTTGTGTCTCCTTTTCCCCAGACAAAACGCGGACGAACCACCATTGTTGTGAGTTCCGAAGAATTTGCTTTAACAACCAAAGTTTCTGCAATTGCTTTAGTGAGTGCGTAATAGCCTAATGGCTTTGCGGGAAGAGGATGAGTTTCCGAGGCATTAATGATTGGTTTTCCTCCGATCAGAACAGCGTCAGTACTCACATAAACAAGGCGTGGTACACCTGTTGCTCTTGCTGCTGCAATTACTTGCTCTGTTCCATTAATATTGACTTTCTGAAAATCTTCTAAAACTCCCCAATCATCTACCTTTGCAGCTGCATGGAATACTACTGAGCATCCAGACATTCCAAGCTTCAGTGCCTGTAAGTCATTGATATCCCCGCTTATGGGAGTGGCGCCACTTGATTCAATGATATGAATTTCAGACTCCCATTTGACGAGCGCGCGCACTTCAATACCTTGTTGTACGAGAGCTGCTATCAGGTTGCGACCAACAAATCCGGAACCACCAGTTACAAAAACACGCATTATTTTGTTTCCTTAAATTTAGTGTACTTACTTTTTCGGACGAATTGGCTTGGCGCCGTGTTGAAATTACAATTAGCTCTAAAGCCTAGCGTTTACTAATTCCCGCATAAGTTCTGTCGCGCTTGAACTGCGTTTAAATACTTATGACATAGTTTTTTAGAATTCATTCCATAGTTAATATACAAGTCATTTCACGGTTGCTCCCCAACGCAATTAGCCGTAAAATCAATTCCAGATAGGCATTAATACTAAGTTTCCTTGCTTTTAATAAAAACATGCAAGCTTTTACCTAGGTTTGATTCTAGATATATTAATGCACTCTCTAACTGTATACTTGATGAATTAAAGTGTAATTTAATACAATAAAATTACCGAACAGGTAATTGTTCTTACGTAACAACAGCTAGGACTTTGTATGAAGCTCAAGTCTATCTCAACACTAGTTATTACGACCGCAGCTATTACGACAATTGAATAATTAATATATGTGTATTTTGCTTCAAAGTTATTCCTTATTTTTAATGTTCGTATGAATGTTTATTTCACCGTATATGATTGTGGGGTGGGCGCCAAAGTAAATCCATAAGTAGCATCTAAACTGCAACATTTAGAGCGATATCGCCCTCATACATATTAATGCACGAAAAGTTAAGCTAGTTATCAAAAATAACTTCCAGATAAGAATACGCACAAGATATTGCTCAATTGCGCCAACAATTAGGATTACCACAAATTATGCCTACGAATATGTGAGTTTTACGGAAAAGAAACTAATACTTTAGACACAGGTATTAAAATATTTTATTATTTCTAGAGATAGAAGATTAGAAACAAGATTCTAATTAAAAATGAAATGCGAGTTTAGCTAATTTAAACTGAAATTTATTCACGTTCATAAATCAAACAAATTAGGCTAGACTGCTTGAGATTAAGATATAGGATTTTACTTAGCACAAGTACACAGAGAGGAACGCATCTATGTTTTTTCACAAGAAAGAACCAATTCATAGTGTAAAGATTGATGAACCAAACCCTCGTTTTGCTCAATTACTTTTAGAGCAATTTGGTGGTGCCACTGGAGAATTGACGGCAGCTTTGCAATATTGGACACAATCGTTCCACTGCGAAAATGCAGGAATTCGGGATATGCTGCAAGATATTGCGCTAGAAGAGTTCGGACATTTAGAAATGGTAGGCAGAATGATTGAAGCTCATACCAAGAATGTTGACCAAACCGAAGCATATAAAAGCACTCTATTTGCAGTGCGCGGTGTGGGGCCTCATTTGCTAGATAGTCAAGGTAATACTTGGACTGCAAGCTATGTTAACGAAGGTGGTGACGTAGTGCGTGATTTACGAGCTAATATTGCCGCTGAAGCTGGCGCCCGTCAGACTTATGAAGAGTTAATTAAGCTATCTACCGATGAAGGTAGTAAAAAAACCTTAGTGCATTTATTAACACGAGAAATTTCTCACACGCAGATGTTTATGAAGGCACTAGATTCTCTAGGTAAACTCACAGACCCGATGTTTGGTAATATACAACCCGATAACACAGTTGATATTTACTACAATTTGTCTACTGCGAATCAGGAAAATGGTGTAAACCAAGATGAGCGCGGTCCCTGGAACTCTGAGCCAACATTTAAGTACATCGCTGACCCGCTCAAGGCTGGTTGATAAGTTGAGCAAGATTTCATGAGCGAGATTTGCAAAAATTAGATTAACCTGCAATTGTGGAATGGGCATCCTTGCCCGTTCCATATATGTGGGCGGGCTTTTGATGCCCACCCCACAAGAAAAAATTTCAGTAAACCCTAATTAGTAGGGTTCCAGATGTACTCACCTTGCTTATTGATATAACCGGCGCCTCCGCGCGCGTAAACTAAAGCTAATTCATCTGTAAACGAGAGCGCTAAATCAAATTGTGGTGCAATTACCATTTGTCCTGTTTTATCAATAAAGCCATATTTATCGTTCACTTTTACTGCAGCTAAACCTTGAGAGAAATTTGTAGCTTTATCATATTGTGCAGGAATTATCATTTCACCCGACACATTTACAAAACCCCATTTTTGTCCAACCTGTACCGCTGCTAAACCATCTTTAAATTCCCAAGCATCGTTGAACTGAGGTTTGATGACATATTTACCTGATTGGTTAATATATCCGTACTTATCATTTACTTGTACTGCTGCTAAACCTTCGCTAAATTTTAAAGTACTTTCAAACTGCGGTTGAATAACTATTTGACCATCAACATTAATATATCCCCACTTATTATCTAGTTGAACAGCAGCAAGTCCTTCGTGAAAATGTAAAGCCGCTTCAAACTGCGGTTTAATTACTGTTTTACCCGTATAGTCAATATATCCCCATTTATCATCTATTTGTACTGCTGCCATTCCATTTCTAAAAGCTAAGGCGCCGTCATACTGCGGTTGAATTACAACTTTTCCCTTCTCATTAATAAATCCGTATTTGTCATCAATCAAAACTAATGCCACCCCGTTTGCAAAAGCATAGGAAATACGGTATTTTGGCGAAATTACTCTTCTACCTAGCGTATCTATATAACCATATCGGGCGCCCACCTTCACCTGTGCTAACCCATCAATAAAACTCCAAGCTAAATCATACTGTGGACGGATGACAACTTTTCCATTTTTGTCTATAAAACCGTATTTACCATTTTGGACAATCCGATATAACGGGGTTGACACTTGATTATTTCTTAATGAGTAGTTAGTTTTATTTTCATAGCTGGTTTTTAGAGTAGATGCTGTTACTTGCTGGTAGCAGCTAGTATTTATGGCGCCAAAAACAGCCATAGCTATATATATTGATAATGACCCAATTCGCTTCATCATTGATTACACCAGTCCAGAGATACAAACAGATTAATTCTGCTTCTCAACAGTGACATGATGTATAAAACAATTGTTTCTGAACAGAGGAAATTGGCAACGGATGCAGCGGATGTAACGGATGATTAACTCGTGAAAGGTAGCGCCTTTTCGTATTGACTGTGGTACGATTCTACTAGCAATCATTAGCCGTAGTGTAAAATTAGGATACTCCCAAACACGCAAATAAGGTATGTCAGCAAAAGATAAATTTCACGAAGTTGTGAAATTAGCATTAGAGAAAGATGGGTGGACGATTACAGATGACCCTTTGTATATTACTGTTGGAACAGTACAGATGCGAATTGATTTGGGAGCAGAAAAGTTACTTGCAGCCGAAAAGGACGGAGAAAAAATTGCTGTTGAAATCAAGAGTTTTCTAAAAGCATCAGCTATCACTGATTTTCATGTTGCTCTGGGACAGTTTCTTAACTATCGCACTGGTCTAAGAGAAAAAGACCCAGAACGTAAGTTATATTTGGCTGTTGATATAATAACTTATAATGATTTTTTTATACTCCCGTTTACACAGCTTCAAATCCAAGAATATAAATTAAAGCTAGTAATTTATGATACTGATACTGAGGAGATTGTGAGATGGATAAGTTAAAGAGCTACAGAGAATATGTTCAAGAATTTCTGGTAACACATGGTAGTTATAAACCTTCTTATGGGGAAGTAGAAGTAGAGCAAGTTTTTGATACTGTACGTGACCATTATCAAATTGTTCATGTCGGCTGGGAAAATAAGCGGCGTGTGTACGGTTGTTCGATGCATATAGATATAATAGATGAAAAAATTTGGATTCAGTGGAACAGCACAGAGGTAGATATTGCTGATGAGTTAGCTGCTATGGGGGTTCCGAAACAAGATATTGTGATTGGATTTCATTCTCCTTTTAAACGGCAATTTACTGATTATGCTGTGGGTTAGTAGTGAAAATAATTATATGTAGGTTATCTGTTCCAGATGACCGTAGCACAGGCGCCCATCCGTGAGCTACAAGAACTACCCTTTTACAAATCGTTTTTCGGAATTTCTTGACGTGACTCGATAACTAGTTGCATTGTCTCTATTGCTAAATCACGCAGGTCTTGATTAATAAAAATTGTACCCTTGGCGCCTTCTTAGCGGTCGAAAATTGCTACCGACGCGCGGGTTACCGTTTATAAATCCCTGCATAAATTTAATTAGCGCGAAGTTCACAGTGTCCAGAAATCTCGAATTGTTCTCTGGTACCATACACGCAATACCTTCACGCGAGAAAGGACGGTCAGGTACTATCTTAAAAGCATCATGGTTTTTCTGCAATTGCAGCCACCCTGAGCGAGAGAATTCCATCAGCTGCAAAAGCATCTATTTTCCCTTGTTCCAATGCTGTGTAAGCTTCGTTACGATTTTTGAAGTTTACAAGTTGTGCTTTGGGTTGCACTTTACGAATTACCTGTTCGTTTGTGGTTTGCGGCAACACTCCAACCCGCTTTCCTAACAACGATTCAGCTGTACCCAATGTGCTATCTTTTTTAACTAGTAAGTGTGTACCTGTAATGGCATAACTTACCGAGAAATCGACTAGTTTATCGCGTTCCCAGGTAAAGCTGCTGGCATCACATACTATATCGACTTTACGCTCTCTCAATTTGGGGAATTCGCTCTGCAGGAGATAGTTTAACTAATTTGAGTTGAATTTTCAAAGCCTAGCTGTTTTTCCAATTGTTCCTTAATCTGTACCAGCATGTCTACCGAGTAACCTACTGATTGCCCTTTACTGTCTACATAAGCACTCATGAATTGCGTCTGGAGCTAGTACCTGCTGTTAATACTCCCGTGCGCTTAACTCTCTCCGTGACTGTTTCTGCATGTGCGCTTTCGCTCTACACCAGCACTTAAAACCAGACTTAGTAATGTAACGGCGCCGAAAAATAGCGATTTGTGTTTATGCCGCATCAATGACATTCTTTATGCCGCTCCTTTGCAGTGTTTTTTGTTGATGATGCATTAAAATACCGCATTTTTACTCGTTACGTACATCATAATCTGATACAGATTATCCATGTTCTATAGGACGGCGCCAATTAATGCATGAATACTCAACAGCTATATATATCAAGGGAACTATTTGTTGATTATGCTTTTATCAATGCACTTACTAATACTTTTTACTGATATTTACTTATTACTTGTAAATAAAAATATGGTTTGTTCTAAAAATGTACAGTGCTTATTGACTTGTAAAGACACGTTACCAAATAAAATCAAATAAATTGCTTTTATTTCATATTTTTATAATTTTTTCTCTTTACTTTCACATAAAAGTAATTACAATAGAGAGTTAACAGTGGTATGAAGCATCAATAACTATTTTTATCTTAACTGAAAGCTAGTTGCTACACGATTGGAATAGTTAGTGTTGTGCTACCGAAGTACTGGGGTGAAAATAAATAAAACAAATTCCCAGCTATGAATATCAAGCAGTATAGGTAATTTATCTTAGTCATAATTACTGCATGATATTGGTCGGTTCAAGTTAGTCTAATTATCATTTATAGTTCTGTATATGTAAATTTACAGATACATTTGTTGTGTTGACCTAAATTTACTAGATAGATATTATTACGTTAATTTTTTTGAGGATGTCTGAAAATTTGTCGGTTACTAATATAGATTGTTGTAATCTCCCTAAGTTCCCAATAATTGGGGAATTGCGTATTAAATCCCATAGTCCTCCTTACCGGAATGCGATTTGTGTGTACACCGCGCGTTCAATAGGCGGATAAGACAATTTTGACTTAAAAAAAATCTATTATTCCTTAGCTAGAGGATTAAAAGATTCATATACCCGTAAGTCAAGCTAGTTTAAGTCACTTGATCAGAGCGATTATTTAATCGAAACAAGTGAAATTTGATTGTGTGGTTAGTGAGAGTGAGATTGCCGTTCCCTATTGCCAATTCGTTCAAGTATCAATAATCTAAAATAAACATGCAAAATTCTAAACTGCGTACCTTGGTGACAGATAGCAATTCTCAATGGCTAACTGCTCCCGCTGAGTTAACCCTGTTGCAAGACGAGATTCATGTTTGGCGAATGGAGCTTGACCAGCCAGAGTCTAAGTTGAAACAATTTGCCAAACTTCTCTCTCCTGACGAACTCGCGCGTGCGGAACGTTTATACTTCCAACAGCACCGACAACGTTTTACAGTTGGTCGGGGTATGCTGCGAACCATATTAAGCCGTTATTTAAATGTCGCACCACAAGAAATACAGTTTGATTATGAAGCATTTGGTAAGCCAGTACTAGCAGAACCGTTTAAAGATAGCCAAGTGTGGTTTAATTTGTCCCATTGTCAAGGGATGGCACTGTGTGCAGTATCTCTTAACCGACCAATTGGGATAGATTTAGAGTATATTCGACCAGTAACTGATGTTTTAGTACTTGCTCAACAATTTTTCTCACCAAATGAGTACGCGGTGATGAAATTGCTTCCTCCAAATCAAAAGCAAGAAGTATTTTTCCGCTACTGGACTTGTAAAGAAGCGTATCTCAAAGCTACTGGCGCCGGTATTTCTCAGTTACAACAAATTGAAGTTTCGCTAACTCCCAACGAAGGAGCAAAAATCAATACTGCTTCAGATTGGAGTTTGTTAGAACTTGTACCCGCGCGCGGTTCCGTTGCTGCTATTGCTGTACCTGGCGCCAAGGGTCATCTGAAGCGCTGGCTGTATAATTAAAAACTATCTTGTGGGATAGAACTATCTTGTAGGATGTAACTATCTTGTGGGATAGAACTATCTTGTGGGATAGAACTATCTTGTGGGATGTAACTATCTTGTGGGATGGGCATCAAAAGCCCGTCCTATATTTAAGGGCGGGCTTTTGACGCCCACCCCACAAAAAAAATTTTTTCCTTTTTACCTTAATCCTTGCGCGCGTAATAGCTTATCAAGCCAATCTTTATCTATCTTAGATAAGCCAGGTACAGGTTCTTGATGATAATCGATGACTAAATCATAGCTCGCGCGGTCATATAATTGGTTTAATATAGTCTGTAAATCAAGCATCGGCTCTACATCTCCTGTACGTAAAGGTAGTAGAAATCCGGGAATAGAGTTTTGTATATTAAAAGCATATAAATCAGCTTGTGGGCGCCGTTCGCTGCGACTTACTATAATTCTATAATGGCTTTTAATGGCAGTTTCCATAATTGGTAATGGGACTCCACCGCGTAATAAGTCTATTTCTACTAAATGCGTATTGCTACTCAATACGCGCTGACGTTTAGTTTCATAAGCTGCACGTCCCTCACCCGAACGCTTATTTTTAGGAGATAAAATTTCAATTGTAGTAACTACTTCTTTCGTTTCTACTCGCTTTACTTCTAAATATCTTTCCTTAATTTCTTCAGTTATAGGGAGGGTAACATTTGTCGGTTGAACTGTAGGTGTCGCTACGGTAGCATTAGTTGTGTTGGTGCCTGTAGTTTGGCGTTGGATTGAAACATCGGGAATACCTACAAGAATCCTATTGTTAGGCGTTGACTCATAAATTCGCTCTTCGACTGCAACAAAGTACTTTGGACGTAATAGCGGCGAGAGAATGTCAGCTATAGTTATGATAAGGCGCCCGTGTACCCCCGACCATAAATCAGGAGTTTCAAGGTAAGGATTCATCCCTGGAAATGGTGAAGGCATAGCAGTAACCAGAATTACTATAAATATAGTATAGTAACGAATTAGCGCTTCGATAAATCTAGGGAAATATGGTAACTCCTTACTCTACGTACTTTCATTTTAACAAGGCTAGTAAAGCAGTTAAAGTTACTCAAATATTAGTTATCATAGTCTCTGGTTTAACAATCTTATTTATCCCTTCAGGTACATTTGCAGGTTCAAGTCGTCAAACTTTGGATGGTGGCACAGTAATTATAACCTGTAACAATAACACTGGAAGAACACAAGCTCAATTTCAATTAAATTCGTCTGTTGGAACCATTGGAACTCTTGATTTTGATTTAATATTTAACAATGGTGAACACATAAATGTTACAAAACCTACCCAAATAAGAAGAAGTATTACAGGATTTAGAGATGCGATGGGATTGGCTAGTCAGGTAACAACAGTAGGACAAGCATTTGGATTCGATAATGAAGGCAACATAGTTCGATACGGTATTCCTGCTTTTAATACTGTATGCGATAATAATTTTTAAACCTGCTTGCTCAACATCTATTGATACCATATCGGGAACAACCCATTCGATAAAATATCTACTTTCTTTAATAAGCTCTAGTATTGATTCCTGATGCGAGTTTGACATAAATAAAGATTTAATCTCGGATAAGTTAGTAGCAAGATGATGCAAGCGCGTAGGTACGTCGTTTATTGTAAATTTTTGTTGTTTTATATTAATATTTTTCATGTATTTCCTAGGCACTGTTTTACAACAATCTTAAATGTAAAACGAACAATGTAGAGACGCGAAATTTCGCGTCTCTACAACAATTATGTTATCTATCAGATTCCTTGATATGGTGGGCAGTGCCCACCCTACAGATCGCCCTTTCTGCCGAATTTTAAGCCAAGCTTAAGAAACCAGATTGAATTAGGTAACTGGCGTAAGTCATAAATAACCTTGAATCAACTGGCGCACAAGTTATCGAACTGTCTGCAAGTGCTTTTTGTGTTGCTTCGCAGCTAATTATTGGTCGATTTGATTTTAAGTATAAATCTGGTATGGTAAGTTGTTTTTCTGACCAGCGCTCAAGTAGAAATGGTCGCAGTGTATATAGGGGGTTGTCGGGAGAGGTTATATTTAATAACTGATTTTGCCATTCTTGGTAGGGAACAAATTTGATGGGAATACCAAATTGGCTAATCCAGTTTACCAGTTCTTCTAACGGCGCCGGTTCAGGATGTTGTAAGTTAAATGCTTTGCCAAGTGATTCTTTTTGTAGTGAGAGATAGACGATAGCTTTACTTACATAGTCTACAGGGGACATGTCCATCATGTAATCGACATCGGGGAAGCACCCCATTTGGATACAGCCTTTTGCCATAAGATTAATGAAATCATCTGTGTTGCCGACACCTGTCTGGCTATGTCCTGCAATTAATGGGGGACGATGGATAGTTACAGGAAGTCCACGCTCACGCGCGATTTTTACTAGTTTTTCAGCTACCCATTTAGTTTGCGAGTATCCAAGGAAAATACCTGAGTATTCGTTAAATTCATCGTCTTCTTTGACGACTTTACCCGCGTAGTAAGGAGACTCAAACACTGCAACACTTGATACATAATGCAGTGGTTTGGTTTTAATCATGCTTGCCAAGCGTATTACTTCTTGAGTTCCGAGTACGTTGGCTGTTTTTAGCGCTGAATAAGGATATACATAATTGAGCATTGCCGCACTATGGTAGACAGCATCCATATTTGCCGCTAGCATATCAAACCCTTCGCGGCTAATTCCTAGTAGCGGTTGTGATAAGTCCCCTAGAATGGGCATTATTCTGCTATCAAAGTCCGAAGACCAGATTGCATATTTTTGTAAATTTTGCTTGATTTTATTCTTTCCTGCTTCTGCGTCTTGAGCGCGTACTAAGCAGTAAACATCCGCATCTGTTTGTGTTAATAACTCATAAATTAAAAAGGCGCCTAAAAAGCCAGTACCACCAGTTAAAAATACGTTGTCTGGGTAGGATATAAAATCGCTGATGTAAGGTGAAGCTGGGTAAATACGCGGGTCTAGTACCGCTTCTGCTTGTAAATCTAAAGTAATATTTGTTGTAGTGGCGCCTTGTTCAGAATTTGATGCATTTTCCTGGCATTCTTCTGCTAAACGCTCTGCTAATGCTTCAATTGTTGGGTAGTGCCATAATAATACAGGTGATATTTCTACACCAAACACTTCTTGTGCTTGTGTCACTAACATCATCGCGCGGGATGAGTCTAAACCATAATTTTCTAAAGGTAACTGTACATCAATAGTATTTGGTGCAACTGATAGCAACTCGGCGAGTTTTGACACCATCCATTCTTGAATACCTTCTGCGGTAAACAATTTGTCGGGAGTAACCATTTATTTGCCTCTGTTTAAAATGCTTATTTTCTTCTGTTTTGAACCACAAAGAACACAAAGGGCACAAAGACAAAGACTTATCGGTATAAGTATAGATAACTGTGAATTTTACTTTACTTCTTTCTTTGTGTTCTTAGTGCCCTTTGTGGTTTATTCTTCCTACCCACCAAAATTAATGACTAGTCTAAAGTTGAGCTTGCTGGATAGTATTGAGTGTAGGAGTCGTGAAGTTGTAAGCCTTGTAATTTTAGGCTTTGAATACGATATAAATAACCTGCTCCAATCATGATGTGATTGGCAATATCGACTACATGGCGGTTTTTGACTTCTTCTAAGTAAGAACCTCGCACCCAGTCATTAAAGCTACCCATCGCTGGGCCGCACCAAATTTGATAATCAGCTTCGCGTCCTTTTTCTCCTGAATTTGACCAGCGTGAAGATAACCCTAAATACCAGCGGAAAATCAACGCCATTTTAAACTTGGGATTATTTACAGCTTTGGCTAGTTTCTCTGGATTGCGTTGTGTTAAATATGTAACTGTTCCTTCCCAAACTTCGGCAATACTTTTGCGGAAGACTTGCTTTTCTAATTTTTCTCTTTCAGCAAGGGGAATTTCTTCGATTGAGTTATAAGCTCTATACAATTCATAAAGCTTTTGCGCGCGCATGGGAAACATTGTACCGCGTTTGAGTACTTGTAGCTTGACTCCCATTTCAAACATATCTGCCGCTGGCGCCATCATTACGTCTGCCATTTCGGCTTTTGCCAACAGTTGTTTTGTATACTCACAGCTACCTGATTCTACGCAGGATTGATTGATAGAACCTGTGACGATGTAAGCGGCGCCCATCATAAAACCAGCTAGTGCTGATTGTGGGTTAGCAATTCCACCAGCAACACCAATCCGAATTGGGTGTTTATAGTTATACTGCGCTTGAATTTCATCGCGTAAAGCTAACATTGAAGGCAGTAAACAAACTAAAGGTCGATTATCTGTATGACCACCAGAGTCAGCTTCGACGGTGATGTCATCTGCAATAGGTACTTTTTCTGCAAGTAATGCTTGATGTTCGGTAATTAAACGAAGTTCAATAAGTTGTTTGAGTAAACGTTGAGGTGCTGGTTGCAGAAATTTGCTTGCGACTTCTCGACGTGAAACTTTCGCAATGATTTTATTTTTGATTTCAATCTCGTTATTAGAATTTAATCCTAATCCGGCAACACGGTAATGAACAATATTAGGAGTTAAATCTAGAAATGCTGAAGCTTCGATAGTTCGTACACCGTATTTGAGGTATAACTCAACCGCGCGACGTTCGATCTTAAGTTCGTTAGGACTATGAATTAAATTAAATGCGTAGGGGCCTTCTGGTAATGCTGCTTGAATGGTGTTAATAGCTGCTTCTAACCTGTCGGGACTTAAACCACCGGCGCCGAATGAAGCAAGAATTTTAGCTTTACCTAATGCAATTACCATTTCTTCTGAGGCAATACCACCTGCCATTGCACCAGTGCTATAAGCATATTTAACACCGTGAAATGATAGAAAGCTTGAGTCCCCTAGGTTTGAGGTGGAAGTAGGCGCCAATACTGCGAGCAATTCTACTGATTTATTGTCAGTATTGTCTGTAGCATAAGTATAACCATCATTTGTAACGCCTATTCTCCCCTCATGTCTAATAATATAACAAGGTTGATTTAAGCTTAATAGTTTATTTCTGATGCTTCGAGGGTCAAACGATACGCACGATAGTGAACCTTTCCAAGTTTGGTTTTGATAAAAGGAAAAGGCGTGAAAGTTTAAACCGTTCTCCTGTGAATTTCTGATTTCTACAGTTTTCACCTATTTATTCCTTTGAGGTATTCAAATTGACGCAGAGGGATGAAGGTAGGGTGTGTGACGCCTTGCAAAAATTCCACTCTTCACGAAAGAACTTGTAGCGTCACGCACCGATATTCGTCTTTTAGCATCATGCATCGGCATTTGTCGTGGGTGGTGCGTGAAAGCAGTTTATTATTTCCTTTGATTGTAGATTGTAATAGCTTTCACGCACCCTACTCTTTCAATAAATTCTGAGCGCAAGCAATTTGTAATTGGATGATTTCGCTCATTTGCTTGCTAAATTGTTGTCTCGATTGTAAGAATGCCGCGTGGTTTTTGCTAATGTTGGAGTTGTTTGTACTGAGCTTAGATAAGTGTTGTGACAAGTGCTGTGTTGTAATGTTAGAACAATTAGTTGTTTGCTCTAGTTTCTGTATAGTAATGGGCTGTTTATAAGATGGTTCTGGAGTTGGTTTGGTTGTTCCAGATAACTTTTCAAATTCTATTGTGGGGGCGGAATTTAAACTGTTATTCGTAACCTTTTCCATTATGAATTCCTTTTGTATTGTTTGAAGCGGTTTTGGAGTTTGGTTAGTGATGGCGCCATTCTGGAATTTTTGACGGTTTTCAGGGTTGAGGATTTTTTCGATGATGTTTTGTCCACCTGTGGTGACGGTTTTCATAGTGGGTTTGTTGGTTGTTTCGATTTGGGTATACAGCGGTTCGAGGTTGAGCGAGACTTGATGTGAGAGTAGTTTTGCTAATGCTCTAACAATTGAGGTGTGGTCATCTACACCTCGACGGTTTAAGGGAATGGTGATGTGGGGTTTGTTTTCTAAAATCTTGTCTATCCAGCGTGAGCATACGTTCCCAGAACCTGTTTCTAAGAAGATTTTGGCGCCGTTATTGTAGACTTGGTTAACAAGACGGGGAAAATCAAGCGGTTCGCATAAGCATTTACCTATGCTTTGAGCAATAGTATCGGTATTTAATGCTATTTCTTGGTATTCGGCACTTGAATAGAATTTTACATCTGGTAATTCTTGCGCTGGCAGGGTATTAAGTTTGACGATTTCTGAATACTCCGAACGCATTGCTTCGTTGTGAATGGCATGGTTGAACGGCGCCTTAAATGCGTTACAACCAAGTGCTTTTATCATGCGTTCTATAGCTTCGGTGTCACCTGCAATTACGACTTCTTCGGGTGTGTTGATTTGCGTTAAATAAACGCGCGGTTCATTTTTAAGGTATTCGCGTACTTTCGTAGGGTCTGCCATTAATAGGTAAGTACTCCAAAAACTATCATCGTTTGATTGATGTACTGTGGGCATTCCCCAATATTCACGCACGGCATTTTTGGCGCCTGAGACTCTATCACCAAATAAGGGAGAGATGTGGAAAGCGTTGATACCTTTACTAAAGTCACTCCATACTCCCGTGGAAGACATCATACTTGTTTCGCCCAAGCTATAACCAAATACATGTTTTGGTTTAACTTGGAAATCGTCACACATAATTGTTGTAACTAAGCGCGCTAACCCCATATCTGTCTCGAAAATAGCAAGCGAGTCTTCGAGAAATTGTTTTTCGAGGTTTTCAAGTTGACGGGTGGTAAGTTTGTTGAGGCTACGTGGAAAGACTAATTGAGCAATATCAGCTACCAGACTATAAAGACTTTTAATTACTTTGTCTTCGTGAACGTGCGGAAACAAGCGGAATAAATTGCGACTAATACCAATGTAGGAATTAATTGCAGCAGGGTAAACATAAGCAACTTCACCGTGTTTACCCAGTGGTTTGGGAGTAAAATAACTACCTTGAGGTGTTTGCCAGTCTTCCCCGGTTTCAAATGCTTTTTTTATTCCTGTAATCGCGTTGTCTATTTCTTTGCTTAGTTCCACTTGGTTGCGTCCAAGTATTGCAAGCGCATAGTCTAAGTTGTTGGAAGTTTTAAAAGTTGTGAAAGTTTGACTAGCAAGTTTTGCAAGATTGGTAGAATTAGCAATCTGTTTTTGGAGATTATTGAGTTTTTCTAGCAAGTCATTGCAATTACTTCCTGCTATTGGGAATAAGTAAAATGGGGTTTGTTCCAAATACTTACTTTGACGCTCTACTTGCTCTGGTTCTTCCGATAAGATAACGTGAGCATAAGTACCGTCTATCCCAATACTGTTGATGGCAGCAACTCGCTTTTTAACGTCTTTGTTTAAAAACCAAGGACGTGATTCGGGAGCAACGTAAAAAGGACTTCCTTGCCATACTGCTTGGTTTTTCACACCCGTCCATTTTGGTGTTCCGGGAATATATCTATGATATAGACACAATGCTGTTTTGATTAAGCTGGCAATTCCCGATGCCACAAACGTGTGACCGATATTAGATTTAACGCTCCCTAAAGCACAGTTTAATCCATGACCAGGATACGCTTGTATTAATCCTGCTATTTCTGCCTCGTCTTCTTGTGCTATACCACTACCGTAAACTTCTACATACTCAACTTCATTTGGTTGTACATTCGCAATTTGCAGCGCTTGCTCTGAGACTTTTTTAACCTGTGCTGCATCTGGAGTAGTAAGACGCTTGTCTAAAATATCTTTTGTGGTACTGTGAGAAAGGCAAAGACTAACTGCGTCAATTACTGCATAAACACGATTTTCTTTACTATCATGACGCTTTAGTACTACGGCGCCTGCACCTTCGCCAACATTCCAACCATTGGCTTTTTGGTCGTAGCTTAAAGTATTTGCACCTGTGTTAATTGGCGCCACATTATTCCGCAGCAGTACATGCTCTAATCCACCAGCTAAATCTACTGCTCCCACTAATACTGCATCAACTTCCCCAGTTGTTAATAGATGCTGGGCAATCTCCAATACTTTGAACGTCGAATTTTCACCCGCAGTAATAGTAAAAGTCGGGCCAGTGAAATCCCATAAGGCACTAATTCGACTTGCCGTGATGTTAGATATGTAACTAACGTACTCACTGGTTTCGACTCTGTTGTGAACTGCATCTTTAACAACCGTTTCGAGTTGATTAATTGTGTCTGAAGCTAAAGATTGCCCTGTTGCTGCTTCTTTAATTTGCCAGTCTAAATTCCACCTTTGCTGCAACTGATGCACAGAATAGTCGGTTTCCGTGGCAATTAGCACCGCGACATTGGCGCCTTCAGAGATATTCGCATCTTGAAGCGCGCGGTCAGCAACTTTCAACAATAATAATTGCTGCGGATTCAATTTTGCTAATTCTAATGGTGGTATTTTATACCCTAATGTATCAACATCAAAATTCTGAATATATGCTCCCTGTGGCGCCCCTTTAGTTAGACCGTATTGAGAAAGCAAATCATGTTGTGTTTCGATACCGTGCCAGCGTTCAAGAGGCAAAGGGATAAACTGCTGCGTACAGTCATAGATACTGCGGTCAAATGCATCTAAACCATTACAATTACCGAAAATAGCGTCCATTCCTACAATAGCCATCTTCACAAGTTGAAGTGGTTCTTCTGAATGTGTTGGATGTGTAGTCATTCCTTGTTCGAGAATGATATGGGCATTTGTACCGCCAAACCCAAATGCACTAATTGCCGCGCGTTTAATATTGGATTTACTTGACCAATTAGTGGCACTACGAACAACATTTTTGGCTGTCAGGACGTTATTTCCAGTTCCAGTAGGTTCCTTAACATTAATAGTGGCAGGAATAACACCTTTGGACATGCTCAAAAGTACCTTAGCTATACTAGGGGCGCCTGCTGCTGTCAAAAGGTGTCCAATATTTGCTTTCACCGAACCTACAAGCGGTGAAGCTTGATGCTTGCCGAAAAAAGTTTCGATGGAATTAAACTCGGTTGTGTCACCAAGTAAAGTGCCTGTAGCATGACACTCCATATAATCAATATCGCGCGGGTTTATCGAAGCTTCACGATACGCGCGCTCGAAAGCTAAAACTTGACCTTTTGAATTTGGACTAAGAAGGTGTTTACCGCGTCCATCGTTCGACAAACCATTTCCAGCAACTACCGCGTAAATTCTATCCCCATCTCTAACAGCATCACTATAGCGTTTGAGTACAAATATTCCTGAACCTTCAGCAGTCATCAACCCGCGCGATGTTTTATCAAGCGGACGACTAATATCATTATTTTCGGGATACCCTTGAATACTAGAAAATAGCATCCTGATAAACAACGGGTCAGAAGCGCTAGTACCACCAGCCAGCATCATATCTGCTTTATGCGTCCATAGATAATGCGATGCCAGCCGTATTGAATATAAAGGTGAAGAACAAGCAGCATCTATACTCATATGAATATTCGATAAAGATAGCGCTTGGGCGATCACAGCCGCCGGCAAACCCGATATCATAGCATTATGAATTGAGGCGCCATTACCAAGCGAAGGTAAATCAAAGTCTGTTTGTAGCAACTCTCGAATAGCAGGCGCCAAAATTTGCTGATAAATAGGAGCAAACAAACGATTGGAATACTTCGTAGGTAAAGAAAGAGTGCCTAATATTACCCCGCACTTTGCGAGTATTTCAGAATTGTTTAAATAACCGCTATCTCGGAGTGCTTGCTGTGCAACATATAGCGACCACTTAAAAGTGTTGTCGAGACTGTCAAGAAAATCTGGAGGAAGTTTGTAACCTTTGCTATCAAACTTAAAATCACGGATAAAGGCGCCTTTCAAAGAGTAAAACTTATCAGGTTTACCTTTTACTGGGTCATAAAATATACTTGGCTCTACACCAATTTCTTCAGCAGTAATTGTTGAAACAGAGTTTTTTTGCTCAATTAAATTATGCCAAAACTCATCAGGGTTTTTAGCATCTGGGAATAAGCAAGAGTATCCGATAATAGCAATTTTTTCCACGATTTATATGCTCTGTTAAAAATGGGTGAAATAGCGAGTTGATCCCCCTTTGTGTCCTTTGTGTCTTTGTGGTTCCTTAAAGAGATAAACCACAAAGGTCACAAAGAACACAAAGGAAGAGAAGAAAAGGGGGATTATTAACCTAATAATTTAGGCAATATAATACCTTTTGTACCTAGCAATCGCAGGAATACTTTACCATTGGCATTATGAATGATAAAATCAGCACTTATTCCTGTTGCAGTTTTTTGCTTAACTTCGCACGATACATAATATAGTTGATTAACAGGAATTTCTTCAAACTGTTCAAATCGATCCATTTGACCTGGTAAACAGATTTGATTATGGTAGTGATATAACCAAATCCATAAAGGGTGTGTACTCAAGTCAGTTGCATAAGGATTAAGCCAATCAATCGGAAATTGACCGGCAACTTCACTACTAATAGGTTTCCACAAACATTCAGCGGTAATTTTCTCAGGAGAGATATTTAAAATACGCTGAATTTCCTGAAAAGTGGCGCCATGAAACAACGATGACGGGTCTTGCTGATAAAACTCTTTACCACGCAAAGTAATTATATTATCTGACTCAAAGTTAAAATTATTGTAAATAGGGCATGGAGGAAGTTCGCGAACTAATTTTATTGCTGCACTAAAGTGATAGTTAACTTTACCATTTGGAAGTTCACTCAAGATTTGGGCTTGTAGATTAACTTCTTGTCCATCTACCTTGTTAATTTCTTTTAATTCTACAATGTGTTCAGGCGCCAGAGCTGGGTTAAAAGTAATACCCTTTAGCACCTTGAAATTAGAGTCATTAAAAAATATATATCCTGGATAAAGTTCCTTGCAAACATTAGAAATCCAAGATACAGCACAAGTAGCAGGTAAAACTAAATTACCAGAAATTGTATGGTCGAGTAAAAACGGGTTAGCTTCAGCTAGTAGACGACGACGTACCCGGTAAGTGCGTAACTCAGAACCAAGAGGTACTGGGGGCAAAATCATTGGACTACCAATAACCACCTGAGTACTATCGTGATAAACCGGGTTAAGTTCATTAACCAACATTTGAGTACCTGCATCTACAGGGATAATATCAATACCTCGACGCGCGAACTCTTTTTTCAACTCCGGTGTTACCATTCCGCTATCCCAACCACCCCAGTTAATAGCAACAACATGACATTCGGGATGCTGCTGCTTAACCAAATAAGCAGACTTATTGAGAATTTCATTTGCAATAGCGTAATCAGACTGTCCTATATTTCCATAAAAACCAGTCACAGACGAAAACAACACCAAATGCTGCAACTGACTCGTCGGAATACTATTAAGTAAATTTTCTAAACCTTGAACCTTAGCAGTATAAACCTTCTCAAAATCCTCACTAGTCTTTTTCTCAATCAACTTATCAGCCAAATTACCCGCACCGTGAATAATACCTGTAACAGCACCAACCTTAGCTGCAGCTTGAGGAATTTTAACTTTTAAAGCTGCAACATCAGTCACATCCACACTTAAATACTCAGCATCACCACCAGCTTGTTTAATTGCAGCTAAAGTCTCTTTAATCTCGCGACTCGAAGCAATCTGATTATATAACTTCTGAACACTCATAGGAGTCGGTTTACCGCCAGTTGCAATAAACTCCTCCATAATGCGCTTCTTCAAAACCGCTTCATCAAAACAACCCTCAGCAAAAGCAGGTTCTTCAACCAACTCAGACCGACCCAACAAAATAAACTTACAACGATGTTGTTGTGACAACTTAATCACACATTTAGCAGTAATACCCTTAGCACCACCGCTAACAACAAAAACAGACGAAGGATTTACCTGAACAAGTGTTGTCATAGTTATAAAAGTTAGGAGTTATGAGGGGTGGGTTCACCTAAATTTTCCATTATTAAGCAGGATATAGGTAAACCCACCCGTACAGGAGTTATATAGAATCTCTCTAATCCTCTTAAATCTTTCTTTGTGCCCTTTGTGCCTTTGTGGTTCAATAAAAAAATCTACACCACAAACCAATTACCGTCTAAAATCATCAATATTCTCACCGCGCGGACTTCTATCATAAACAGGGTTACGACGAGGAGAACTTCTAACAGCCAGCGAAAGCAAAATAAAAAATGCTATTATAATCACAGTAATAACAGGCGTTAAATCACTCTTATTACTTTTACTTTGCCGACTATTTTGTTGATTATTTTGTTGATTATTTTGTAGAACAGTTTGTTGATTGCTAGGCGCCCCCAATCGAATATCCCCTAAATCTTTCTTATCGGGTGCCAAATTAATCAACCCGCGATAAAGTTTATAACCAGAAGCTTCGACAAAAATCTCCGCACGTACATTTTTAGATTTATCAGGACTAATTTGAAATTTATAAATCCCTTCCAAATCAGTGTAAGAATTCAGAGAAATGTCATCAGTTTTTAGAGAAACTTTGGCGCCGCGAATTGGTGCTTCTTTTCGATAGTCGATAACTCGACCTATAAAATTTATTACACTTTTTTTAGACATGTTTATAGTTGGTAGTTAAATGTTGGATTGCTGGTTTGGAATAAGTAACAGCTAAAAACAATTAACCAGCAACTAGGAATGAACCACAAAGGAAGATGTATAGACCGAATAGATTCGGTCTTTTTGTGGATTTACTAATTTTTAGCAATTAACGTTACTCGTCCATAACTACCGTAAGCGACTTCGGTAAGATAACGATTTGGGTCATGCAGTTCAGCAATAATGCAGCGCGCGGATGTATCAGCATCTAGTTGCGGACTAAGATCAATTGCTCTACACAAAACGTTTGGCCATTCCCAAATCATTGTTTTAGTTAATCCAAATAAACCTCCACCGATGGCGCCAAAGTTGACTTTATTAGTAAGTCCAAATGCTCCATCAAGACGAGCAACGGTGCAAAAACAAGCGCGTTCAACTTGTGCTGCTTCGGTTAGCGATTTTTTCAAGTGTTTTGCTATGAAGAAAATATGTTTGACGATTGCTTTTTCTCGTTGGCTATAAAAAACACCTTGGGAATTATCAGCTTGAAAGAGTGGGTGAATATGAATAAAGGCGCCAACAGAACCGTATTGAGTTGCGATATCTTGCAGCTTTTGTTGTAAGTGCAGTTCGCAAACGTCTGTCAGCGTAACTCTTTCTATACCTGGAGGCAAATCCGATTTTTCGGGGACGAGTGTGGGAGGAAGGTTCAAGACTACTACTTTCCATCCCTTCTCGCTTAAGCTGCGCGCGACTGTTGCTGTTGTTGCCGAACCATCATCTGTTATCACTACATACCCTTGTGGTGAGTTGAAATCTAACCAATCTGGTTCGTTTAACTTTTTAAGTTGAGCAGGTAGTCGCTGAATACCTGTTTCGATGATGGTATTACCGACATCAACTACATCGGTTCGTCGGTCAATCGTATCAAACTCATGCTTTTTTTTTTCACCTCCAGATAGCTTCTGAAGGTACTCAACTATTTGACCGATTGTTCGCAGTTCTGCCATTTCCTCCATGTTACTCGGTTTGGGCAAGTCGGGTAATTGTTCTTGTAAGGCGCCCATTATTTCTACCCGTTTAATCGAGTCAATCCCCAGGTCAGCTTCCATATCCATGTCGAGTTCAAGCATTTCTATGGGATAACCTGTTTTTTCACTCGTGATTGCAAGTAGTGTTTGGTCGAGATTTTCAAACTCAGGATTTGCGCTCTTGTTTGTGTAAGGTTGAGTTAATACGTTACTTGGCGCCGTTATAACTTCTAAGGCAGTAGGTGTTGTTACAGAGGTCATATCTGCGGTCGTTCGCACTTCGACGGTCGCAACTTCTACATTGGAAGACGAATTAGATTGTAAGTATTGAACGATTTGACCTATCGTGCGTTTTTCGCTTAGTTCTTCGAGGTTTGGTTGAGGTAGTTCAGGATACGCTTCTTGTAAGGCGCCCATTATTTCTACCCGTTTGATAGAATCAATCCCTAGGTCAGCTTCCATATCCATGTCGAGTTCGAGCATTTCTATGGGATAACCTGTTTTTTCACTCGTGATAGTTAGTAATTTGTCGCTTAGGTTTGATAAGTCAGGTGTTTTAGCTGTTTTACCTATTTTATCTACAACTGCTACAGGTGCTACAGGAATAGGTGCTGTTACTTGCTGCTCAACTACCTGATTAATAATTGCTGGTTCTTTTTTTGGTTGTATTGGTAGCGTTGGAATTTCAGGAGCAGTTATTGGTGCAACTGGTTGTGCTATTTTATTTACGGGTGCAACAGGTGTGACAGGTGTTTCAACGTGAATTACTTCTTTCTTAGTTTCTTTGATTTCTAAGCTTGTTGAAGGTGGTAATACAGGTTGAACTTTGATAGGGCTTATAGGGGTAATATTACCATCTACTACAGCCGCATATTCTTGCTGGATGAGTTGGAAGAAGTTTTTAGTATGCTCAACTTGGTGTTGAAGGTATTGTTCATGGATACGCAGGGTTTCACTTTGCTGTGAGTGGAACTGCATCATGCTCCGCTCTAAGCTTTCCATGATGACGGGTTTAATTTCTGGGTTTGGGTTGGAAGTTGACGGAGCAAGTAATGTGTTTTGTTGTTGCATCAGTTGGAAGAAGGTTTGTGCATATTCCTTCTGATGGTTCAAATATAGTCCGTGAACTTGTAAATTTTCACTTTGGTTTTGCTGGAATTGTGCCAAAACATATTCTAAGCTTTCCAAAACCCTTTGGTAATAAGCAGCGTTTGGCGCCGATTGCATTGGTAATGAGTTTGTCTCGGTAGCAACGGATGGAGTTGGTACAGATAATTCTTTTGTTGGTTGCTCAGTTACGTTTAATGTTTGATTTGATGGCGCCTCGAAGTGCAAAATGTGGGTATTGGCGCCATTACTGGTGATTGGTTCTATTTGTGGTTTAGGGTGGTGTCCGTTAGTTTCAGGTAAGGAAATTTCTTTTAGTGACATACTTGTAGATGATATTAATGGTTTTTCGGTGTTGATAATCGCTCCAGAAAGGCGCCGAGCAGGTTCAATAAGAGATACCTGGTGTTTTTCTTGCATTGCTTCGTCGCGCGTTTTTCTGGTTTTCTCTGATATGTAGTTAACACCGTTGATGCGAAAGTTCAAACCTTTATTTGTTTCGGTTGTTAACTGCTGCGGAATTTGGTAAGGGTCGAGGTTTTTAAGAGGCATTCCCGCTACGCGCAATTGTACAGTAGCTTCGCGCAGAGTACGGTAACTATTTTTTTGCGGTGAGCCGTTGAGGGCAATAGCTAAGTGAGGACGGTTGCCAAGAATATCTTTAACAAGGTTGGTGAGAATTTTCTTTGGACCAAATTCAACGAAGCAGTAACCACCAGCAGTATAGATATTTTCGATTTCTTGTTTGAAGAGTACCGAGTTGGCAAGGTGGGTTTCTAACAAACGTTTAATTGTCTGTGGTTCGTTTGAGTAAACATTACCAGTAACGTTGCTGTAAACTGGAATTTTGGGAGTCTGGAAGTTTATAGATTTCAGCGCTATTGCAAATGCTTTTTGTGCAAAGGCAATTTGCGATGTGTGGAACGCTGCAGAGACTGGTAGTAATATTGCACTATAACCAAGGTCTTGCAGAGCTTGTTTAACTTTGTCAATTTCTGCCGTTGGCCCTGCTAGCACAATTTGATTTTGAGAATTGTAGTTAGCAATGGTTACGCGCGGGTACTGTTTGAGTACTGCTTCAACTTTAGATAAATCTTCTTTAACAGCTAGCATTGCTCCTGCATCGTAGTCGGGGTCTTGTGGTGGTGACATTGCCCGACCGCGCGCTTTTACTAAGAAGCAGTAATCTTCATCGCTAAATACACCTGCTGCCCATAAAGCTGTTAATTCACCAAAGCTGTGTCCAGCAGTAAAGTCAGATTTAAAACCTGCTTTCTGGAGAATTTTATACATTCCAGCACTTAACATACCAATCGCTGGTTGAGTATATTCTGTACGTTGTAGTGCAGCAGTTTGAGCTTCCTTCTCTGAAGCATCAAATGCAGGATGAGGGAAAACGATTTCCGATAGTGGTTGAGAATTGTCTTTTAGTAATAAACTATCCATGTAGCCATAAAGACGCTGCATTTCAGGAAAGTTCATTACTAGTTCGCGTCCCATCTCTGGGTATTGCGAACCTTGTCCAGAGAACAGCGCTACAACCTTGCCTCCTAATTGCATCCCTGTTTCACGGTAGTAAATACCTTGGGGATGCTGCCATTCTGGTGTTGCTGATGTACGTAATAAATCTACAGTTTGTTGTAATAGCTTAACCGCTTCCGTGCGCGACTCGGCAACAAATCCTACTCGTGCATCACTTAGAGGAATTTCCTTAGTCTTGCATTCCTCAACTAGTTCGAGATAATGTTTTTCTCCAACTTCAGATTGCCAGCTCGTTAATACTTCTTCGCATTGTTTGAGCAGTTGTGCTGGTGAGGGTGCAGACAATAATATCTCTGATGGTGTTGTATGAATACGGTAAGGAGATGCTGTAGGTATATTCTCAATTACCTCGGCGCCTGTATATTCTTCAAGAACAACATGATAGTTAGTACCGCCAAACCCAAACGAACTTACACCCGCGCGTCTTGGAGGTGTACCGGAAGCACGCACCCACGGACGAGTTTCAGCGTTAAGGTAAAATGGCGAATTTTTGATATTTAGTTTTGGGTTAGGTTCGGTAATGTTAATTGTAGGTGGTAGCACTTTGTGGTGCAGTGCTAGTGCTGTTTTGATTAAACTCGCGGCGCCTGCTGCTGCTTTAGTATGTCCAATTTGTGATTTGACGCTACCAATAGCGATATATTGTTTTCTAGCGTTATCTTCGCCAAAGAATTCACGTAAAGAACCAAACTCCGTTGGATCTCCAGCCATTGTCCCCGTACCATGTGCTTCAATCAAACCAACAGTAGCAGGGTTAAAGCCAGCATCATCATAAGCACGTTGTAACGCTTTGATTTGACCTTCTTTTCGGGGTGCATAGATACTCTTGTAGCGTCCATCGCTCGAAGTACCAACACCGCAAATCACTGCGTAAATTTTATCACCGTCGCGCTCGGCATCAGAAAGACGCTTGAGAACATACATCCCAATACCTTCGCCTAGCATCATCCCGTCAGATTTAGCATCGAAAGGTTTAACGTTATCGCTTGGTGATACTGCTGGAGTTTTGCTAAACGAGATGTAAGCCACGATGGAGTTGTCGGTATCTACACCACCTGTAACCATCATATCGCTACGCCCTTCGATTAATTCGCTAATCGCCATTTTGAGGGCGCCGAACGAACTCGCACAAGCAGCATCAACAGTGCAGTTAATACCACCAAAGTTAAGACGGTTAGCAATACGTCCTGCTACAACGTTTCCTAACATTCCAGGAAAAGCGTTCTCATCCCACTTGATGTAAGAACTTTTTATCTTTTCAATGATTTTTTGCGTATCTTCTTCAGATAACCCACTATCTTTAAGTGCCCTTTCCCATACAGGATATTCCAAACGCGCGGCTAAAGGATTTGCTAGCTGCTTAGAACCTGCAACACCAAGTATTACTCCTACATTATCGCGGTTAAATTCACGGGATGTACTATAACCCGCGTCTTCCATCGCTTCTTTGGCTACTACCAAACTTAATAATTGGGAAACATCAGTTACTTCCAAAATATTCGGGGGTAACCCAAATTCTATCGGGTTAAAATCAACATAAGGAATAAAACCACCGCGTTTACAATAAGTTTTATCTTCAGGTGTGCGCGGATTTGGGTCATAATAATCATCAACATTCCAATGTGAATCTGGAATATCAGTAATACAGTCTACTTTATTAATAATATTTTCCCAGTACTCGCGCAGAGTTCTCGCCTGTGGAAACAGACTAGCCATGCCGATAATAGCGATAGGATTATCTTGCAGCTTTCTGTTTAGATGTATCGGCGTAGTTTGAGCTGTCATCCTCTTTTTATCCTCAATAAACTTGAACAAAACCTTTTCACAATTACTTATTTCGTCGTTCAACTGTGACAAGGCTGTATCTATCCAAGAAGCAGACATAGGCTAATCTTTGGTAGTGTTGATAATAAATTGGTAATGTCTGTTACCAACCAAAAACGAGCTATCTGTTCTTTACAGCAGCTATTTATTTGCAATGACCAAAGTTTATCGCGTCAACAGAATCGTCATTTGTTATTGCTACTTACTAATAAGTAATAATTAATAAGCAAAAACTCCTAACTAATGACGACTAACTTTTAACGCTGTTTGAGTTCAATCTAACACCAATTGTAATACCATTTTGTTGAATAGTGCCACAGATTGTTGTATTGAAAAGTTGAGAGTAGAGACGCGATTAATCGCGTCTTGCGGATTAATCGCATCTTGCGGGTTAATCGCGTCTTGCGGGTTAATCGCGTCTTGCGGATTAATTGCGTCTGTACGTGAAGTTCCACTCTAACCATTCTATTTTAGATTTACTACATAATAACTAATGATAATGTTATCCAATAACTAAGCCGACGAAAATAACTTGCACTAAGTAAATGATTTTGGAATAGCTGTAGACTATTTACAATTTGCATTTTTTTTGCGAAGTTAAATAATTTCATAACTACCTAATATATTGGCTCATATCTATCCAAATCAAAAATAGTAAAACTACTTCAAACCTGTTACTAACTTCAAACAAAACGGTGTTACTAACACGTGTTAAATAACACTTTATTGATATTGCGGTAACAAGTCAATTACATTGTCGAAAGTCGTAAAATTATCTTGTAATGCTGTCTTCTGCCTGACCAGTAAACTCAACCACTCATAATGAGTAACTATTAAGACGACGTTCTGTATCTTGATAAATGGCATAGCTAAATTCAGCATCCAAGATTATATAATTTAATGAATTTGACCTCTATCAATCTGACAAATCAGTTACAAAAACTCTCCTATTCTAAGAGCAATACCAACTAAAATAAGATTAAAAATACTTAAATTTTAGCTAGCAGTAATAACCGTACTCCTGACGCACGTGTTCATAATTACATACCCTTCACTACTGCTGCTTATAGCTGCATCTAGTTTGGAGCTTTACAATTACTTCAAACACTAACACATATATAAAATTTCGGATAAGAGATTTATAAATTTTATAAAAATGTGTAATAGTAATTATGTGAATGTTAAGGTTAATAAAACTGTATATCTAGTAACTATTTGTAAAGATATTTTTATACTTATTTAGTTATCTATAGACACAATTTATATATTTTTTTAGTAAGTTTCGTAGGGTGGGCAGTGCCCACCTTACAAAAATTAATTGTATAGCAGAATTACAAACTAGTTTTTCTTGCTAGCTTGTTGGTTAACTTTTGCCACCGCGCGATTCCACGATTAATTAAATTAGGACTTTCATCACCGACGAAGCAAACACGTCCTAATCTTTCACAAGCAATAAGCGTTTCACCATGTCCCATGAATGGAGATATCACAAAACTGTTGGGATGAGTGTACATGTTTAACAAATAACTAATAACAGCTTCGATACCTTCGATACAAACTGGTGCAGATGGTTTAGGAATTGTGTGATGAGAAAAAATACTGACATAAAGTTGATTAAGAACTAATTCGTATTGGAAAGGCATTTTGTTGTTTCGACAAAAATTATTGATGTGTCCTTGAGAACGCAATACTGCCACAACGCGCGCTTCGTTGATTAGATAATCATGTTCCCAAAACGGTGATAAGGTAGCAATTGCGAGTGCTGCATCTGAAGGTAATAAGTTAATAAACTGCTTACTTGTAGTTTTGCCACGGTAAACTAAATGCTTGTGAAGCATCCATTTTTCACCTGTGTCTATATTAGTTTCTTGATTTGTAATGATAGCGGTAATAGGTTTATCGTTTTTACTGCTTGTGCTTGACTTGTTTGATACAGCATCCTCAAGCGCTTGCAGTTGTAGTTCTTTTTGCTTGTCTCTAGCTTGTTGTGCTAGTTGAGCTTGACGTTCGGCCTCCGTTTTATCACCTTTTGCCATTGCGTCCTCAAACGCTTTAGAAGCCATTTCGGCTGCTAAACGCTCAACTGTCGCAATTCTGGCTATTTTGAGTTGAACAGTACGACTTTTTTTAAATGGAGTCGTGCTAATTCTTTGTTTGACATCAGGATGAATATCTCTGGCGATTTGTTTACCTTGTTGAAAAGAGCGTTCGCTGTATCCAAACCCTCTTGCTAACTCTAGTGTTGTTCTGGGAGGTAGCGAAACCGTTTCACCACCTTTTCGGGTGTATTGATTATCGCCCGGTTTGAAGCGTAGACCCATGCGCTCAAGAATCCGGTCGCGTTCTAACCAAAGTTCATACCGCTCTAAAGGTTCAAGTTCATTACGAATAAAATTCTCATCGATTTCTGCCAGTCGCGCGTGGTCTGCATCTTCGTAACTTACGACTTTACACTCAATATGCTTGAATGAAAGCATTTTACAAGCTGTGAGTCGATGCAACCCCGCAATTAAATTAAAGTTCTGGTCAATCGTAATTGGGTTTAACAAACCGTTTGCTCGAATTGATTGCATCAACTCGGCAACTTTGTCATCTTTTACCGGGCGCCGATTGGCATTAATATTGATTTGGTCGATTAATACTGATAGCACTGTAGGCATAATTATTTCTCTCCTAGTGCCCAGTCAAATTACTAAGAATATAATATACCCAATATATTCTCGATGTACTATGAACACGAAATTTTGTAAAAATTCTGATTGGCATGTTTTATTTAATGTAAATGAACATGGCTAACATCAGAGAGCAACACTTTTAATATAGTGTCTTGTTCCCTGCTTTATAGAGTATATGAACGCTTAATAACTTACTGTACAGTTACTAGCTGGTTAAATGACTTTAATTGCAGTATCAGATGACTACCTTTTATCAGAAATATTTGGAATCGCAGCAGAAATTCTGTAATGTACGTAACGCTTTATCCAGAAAATGGGGAATAAAGTGAACTTAAAGGTAGTTAATCAACTATCTGCCATGATTTGCTGATTATCTCATAAAGTACTAGCTTTTAACAATCATGTAATTCATGATTTCTTTATACAAACAATATCTACTTTACATTTACTTGACAATTATCAAGTTTTTTGCAATATTTGAATTTAGTCATCCTAAGCTATTACTACCAACGCTTCAATAAGATTCCCGACTTCTTAAAGAAAAGAAGTCGGGAATCTGAGGGAATCTGACCTACCCGCAAGTGTAATATTTAAGCTAATTGACTACATGCCTCTACATTTGTAGTCATTTATAACGCCAAGCTTTGGAAATGAGATTTTATCTAATTATACACAATAGCCACTGGGGCTAATTCTTTGCGTACTTTACTGGAATCTAAATATGACTGTAGATAATGACAGCCAGTTTTACACGAAGTCTCGTTTTCGCGCTCCGATAATTCTAGCTGTTTCTATTGGAATAACAGCGGCATTAGTATCATTTTTTGCAGTTATGCAGTATTCAGCACAAAGTGAGAAGCAGGCGGCTAGACCTGTTAAAACTGCGAGAGCGAGAGTTGCTGTTACGGCTTTGGGACGTATTGAACCACTTGGAGAAGTCAGAAAGTTGTCGGCGCCGAGTTCATTGAGTGGAGTCAGAGTTGAGAGAATTCTTGTGCAAGAAGCTGATACCGTTCGTGCAGGACAAGTTGTTGCATGGCTTGAAGGATTCGCCAGAACCAATGCTGCACTTCAACAAGCATTAGATAAAGTCCAAGTTGCGCGCGCAAAACTGATGCAAGCTAAAGCAGGGGCAAAGACTAGTGACATAGCTGCCCAAAAAGCAACGATTTCAAGTTTACGAGCTAGTGCGAGAGGTGAAATTGCCACAACTCAAGCTACTATCGCGCGGTTACAAGCACAGTTAAATAACGCGCGTACCGAAAATAATCGGTATCAACAGCTATATCAACAAGGTGCAGTTTCTGCGTCGTTAGCAGATGATAAAAGATTGCAGTATCAAACCGTTCAACAACAAATTCGCGAAGCTGAAGCAGGACTAAATCGTACAACAAGTACACTGCAAGACCAAATAAAGGAAGCACAAGCTAAATTAGCAAGTCTCAACGAAGTGCGTCCAGTTGATATTCAACTCGCAGAAGCAGAAGTCAAAAGTGCCTTAAGTGGGGTGAGTCAGTCTAAAGCAGAACACGAACTGACTTATATCAGATCTCCGATCAATGCCAAAGTTTTAAAAATTCATGCCAAAACAGGCGAAGTTATCGGTAGTGATGGAATTGTCGAAATTGGTACTACATCACAGATGTACGTAGCAGCAGAAGTATATCAAACCGATATCGAAAAAGTTCAAATAGGACAAAAAGCCACAATTACGAGTACTGCATTTAGCAGCAAAATTGAAGGTACTGTCAGCGATATTGGTCTGCAAGTCGAGCGTCAAAGTATTCTTAGTGTTAACCCTTCTGCGGATACCGACCGCAGAGTTATCCAAGTCAAAATTCGTATCAATAATCCTGCCGATAGCCAGCGTGTTGCTTCTTTAACAAACCTACAAGTTGATGTAGCCATTCATATCTAACCTTCTCTAAAATCCAAAATGGTTTTTAAAACACCCCTTGCATGGCTTCAATTAATGCAGCAAAAAGGACGTTTCATTGTAGCCGTTGCGGGTATGGCATTTATTGTGCTGTTGATGTTTATACAACTCGGCTTTCAAGACGGACTTTATTCCAGTGCTACAGCAGTTCATCAACGCTTACATGGTGATTTATTTCTAGTTAGCGCGCAGTATAAAGCTCTAACATCAAATCAAAGTTTTCCCCGCGCGCGTTTGTATCAGGCATTAGGATTTGATAATGTCGAATCAGTAAGTCCTATGTATTTGGAATTTGCCAAATTTAAAAATCCAGATACTGGGGAAAAATACCCTATATATGTAATTGGAGTAGAGCCAGGAAAATCCGTAATTGATCTTCCAGAAGTTGAAGGTAATATAGATAAGTTAAAAATTCCTGATGTGATACTCTTTGACCGCGACTCGCGCGCTTACTTTGGCGATATTTCTGAACGATATAACCAAGGAAATACTGACCAAATAGTTGAAGTATTTCCTTTCAATGACTCGACTGGGTATCGAGTCCGAGTTGGTGGCTTATTTAGCATTGGTCCCTCGTTCGGAGTTGATGGCAATTTAATTGTGAGCGACTCTACCTTTTTGAGGATTTTTGCTAGCCGTCCATCAGACAGAATTGACTTAGGTGCTATTCAACTCAAAAGTGGCGCCGACCCCGAAAAAGTTGCAAAAAACTTGCGTCAAAACCTTTCTAGTGATGTGAGAATTTTTACCAAAGCAGGATTCAATAACTACGAAAAGCAATATTGGGCAGCTAGAACACCAATCGGCTTTATTTTAAACCTTATGCTGACAATGGGTTCAATAGTTGGGGTGGTAATAGTCTATCAAATCCTTTACAGCAATATTTCTAGTCAGTTTGTCGCCTACGCAACTTTAAAAGCAATTGGTTATGAGAATAATTATTTGCTAACAGTCGTTTTTCAGCAAGCGATAATTCTAGCAATTCTAGGCTATCTTCCAGGGTTCATATTATCGCTAGGCTTGTATGACTTTGCAATGAATACAACTAAGCTACCAATTATGATGACTTTTCATAATGCGCTAATTGTATTGGTTTCCACAATTTTTATGTGCATAGTCTCTGGAATTTTTGCCATCAACAAACTTCGTCTAGCCGACCCTGCCGATATCTTTTAATTAGCTCAGAAATTAGTTCAATAATTAGTTCAACAATTAGCTCAAATCTATGACTAAAATTCTCATCACTGGTATTAATGAATGCATTGGAAAACGTGCGGCAGAACTTGCACAAGCGCGCGGTTGGGAAGTCCGAGGATTGCTTCTTAGTGATATTAACGACTCCCAGAAATTAGAAAAAGCCTGCCTTGGAGTAGATGTAGTTTTACATGCGGCAGAAATGACCAAAGAAGGAGGTAAGCTCAAAGACTTTCAGAAAGTTAACGTTGATGGCGCCGTCGAGGTCGCGCGTGCAGCTAGTAAAGCTGGTGTTAAAACATTAATTCACATGTCTAGCGTATTAGTCTACGGCTTTGACTACTCAAACCACATTACCGAAGACGGCAAATTAGGAACAGATAAAAACCCTTACTGCCAAACAAAAATCGAAGCAGAACTTGCCGTTCTTAAATATAATCAACCACCTCAACTAGGAGTAGTCATCATTCGTGCTGGAGACGTTTACGGGCCAGGGAGCATTCCTTGGGTAGTTCGTCCCGTTTCCATGATGCGTCAAAACACTTTTGCTTGCGTCAACGATGGCAAAGGAGTCATGAACCATGTATATATAGATAACCTTGTCGAAGCAATCTTTCTCGCTATCGAAAAACAACCATATGGAGAAATCTTTAACATCACCGATGGCAGCGAAACCAGTTGGAAAGAATACTTCACCCGTCTTGCTGCAATAGTAGACCAACCACCTCCATTCTCATTACCCAAAGACGAAATCAAACTATTTTTGCAACTGCGTCACCAAGGGCAAAAACTCTTCCGCAAAGAAGCAGATATACTACCAGAATCAGTTGACTTTATGAGTCGTCCCTACGCTTACTCAATAGCCAAAGCCAAAAATCTTCTCAATTATCAACCCAAAATCGACATCAACGAAGGAATGCAGCTAACAAAACAATGGCTGCAACAACAGTAAGCTTACGCGCTGATCAGATTCCCGACTTCTTAAAGAAGTCGGGAATCTAGGGAATCTAAAAAAATTATTTTAGTGTGGACTATGAACTCAAACAAAAGCCTCAAAGTAGTAATGTGCGCTGATTTTCTTGGAACTGGCGCCGTAGATGGTAGTACTATTGGTTCCCAAAAAATAATAAACGAGTGGATTAGTCATTCAGCGAATGACCCAAATATTGAGTTAGTAGTTTACTGTCTTGGTACAAAGAAACAGCAATATTATCCTTTTAATAATGTTAGTGTAAAACAATATAAACCTTATTTGAGTAACCGTGCGCTGTTGCCGTTAGTCCCACCGAGTGTTTTTCCATTCCTAGTTGATTTAATACCTATTCATCCTAACTTAATTATAAAAATTATTCAAGAAAAACCTGATATAATTCATACCTTTGATACTTTTGGTGTTACTGATATAGCAGGATATATAGCTGCTAAAATCATGCAATCACAGAAAAAGCCAGTAAAACTCATTAATACAGTAATGGGTGAAGTTGATACTTACTTTGCCGATTACCTAAAACGTATCGTTATCTACTTTTATAAAATCGTCGATACAAAATCTATACTGAGAATTATCTATGAAAGTGCTAAAGGTGGTGTTTATGCAACCTCAACACAACATCCATCTTTAATATCTTTACTAACCTTTATACTAAAATTCTTTACTTACTGGCAATCTGGGTCATCTGCTATTTTGCTGCTCAAGTTATTTGAATTGCTGGGAATTATACAAGACTCGATAGTGAAAGCTGTCCAAGCTTTACTAAAGTTTATATTCAAAGCTAAGTACCAGCAGTTAGAAGTCAAGATTAATCATTATGTGCGTAACCTCAGAGAATTTTCTTTAACCGGACGCAATCGTAAAAAATCTCGACACTGGTTTAACTATCTAACCAAACCACTACAGCTAACATACGATTTTGTTCGCAGAGGAGATGAAAAAGGACCGAAAGTAGGATTAAGTAAGCTTTTAGCTAATATTTTAAGATTTTCTCTCAAATCACAAATATCTTATTATGTCAACCGTTGCGATGCTGTAACTGTCTCTCGACCGGAGGATATAGCTCGATATTATATTAATACACCAGTATGGGAATTACCTTTGGGATGTGACTTGTCACAGTTTAAAGTCTATGAACCATCTGTAGATACTTTTAGCGAACGAGTTCAGATCGCGCGTCAGTTAGAAATGCTTAGTAACGAGGGTGCTAATGCATTGATTGATTTTGCTACCAACCCTGAAAAAATTTCCAAAAGATGTATCATCTACGTTGGTCGGTTGAGCGACGAGAAGAATATTTCGATTTTAATAGATGTTTACGAGCATTTACTTCAATGTAAAGGCATAAAGGATAAAGTTCATTTTATCTTTATTGGCGCCGGATTTGCCGCATCCGAAATCAAAAATAGATTTGGAGATAGCGTAACAGTTACTGGACTAGTTCCAAATCATCTGTTACCCGACATATATAACTTTGTTCGCTTACGTCATGGTTTCTTTGTCAGCGCTTCAGATACAGAAACATATGGCATTACTCACGAAGAAGCAGCAGCTTGCGGAGTACCATTAGTCGCAATGGAAAAAGGAACTAGAGGACATTTTTATCGTCCCGGAGACAGAATTGGCAGTTTTAAGATTGAAACAGATGAAGAAATAACCAGAACAATCGAAGATTTGATTGTACATGCGAGTAGTAATTTTATAGTTACACTTAACGGCTTATGTATTCCTGATTACTCAGACAGTAAAGGTTTATCAACACTATCAACAAATCATACAGTCATCGAGTCAGTGCAAAAATCATTATTGTGTGCAATGTATTGTATGGCAGTTTTACCAGAATCAACATCAGCAAAAATGTCCAAATATGCATCAGAGTTAACGCAATTAAGTAAATTTGGCTCAGATGGGACATGGAAGTTGCTGCATTACATATATCTTAATGATTGGAAGTCATTCTACACCTTTTACAACCAAAAACAGCATGTGTATTTTTAGTTGTTGACTTCTAATTGTAATAATCTAACAGAAAAAGTCTTTCAGCCCAATTAGCATTTATCAAATGCCATTAATTTTGATATTTGCTCACAAATATATTAAAGGGAATGAAGATGAACTTGATTAAATGGAGCTTGTGCGGGCTAGTAACAATAGCAGCCATTAACATTGCTACAGTTGTGAATGCTTTAGAAACTTCTACTCCAACACTAACAGTAATAGTAAATGGAGTACGTCAACATAAAAGTCGCGTTTGTTTGCGAGTCTTCAAGGGCGAAAAGGGATTTCCATTAGATAATAAAGGAGAAGTACAAAGTGGTTGCACTCCAATTACAGGTAATGTCGTCAAAAAGCAATTTTATGGCTTGAAACCAGGAAAATATGCTGTAGCTGTAATCGACGATGAAAATGGAGACGCAAAACTTCATACTGATTTCTTGGGTATCCCTAAAGAAGGTTTTGGTATTTCTCGTAACCCTACTGTATCAGTCACAAGTGGTATACCAAAATTTAAAGATGCTAGCTTTACACTCGACAAAAATACAACCATCAATATCAAGATGAAGTATTCGCTGGATTAATTTTGGCAACGGATGTAACGGATGTAACGGATAGTTGATTCATTTTAACTGAAGTTTAGACTAAGGGACTTCCAAAAATTAAATTCTCCGTCTTGTGGAATGGGCTTGTGGAATGGTCTTGTGGAATGGGCATCCTTGCCCGTTCCTTTCAAATGGGCGGGGCAAGAGAAAGCCCACCCCACAATAAAGCGACTTTTTAGTGGTTAAAATAAGAGTTCTAAACCTAGCTGTAATGGAGCTTGTTGGTTTTCGTGACTATTTACATTACTGTTAGAATTATGTTTAATTTCATAATTGGTGATGAATAACTCTTTACCTTTGGCGGCGCCATTTTGTTTATAGTTATTCATTCCATATTGCAATTCCCATTCGTTCAGGTAAGAAGATTTAAAGTTTTCTCTGATACAGGGTGAGTCATCGTAGGTTATTAGCCAGCGTTGGGGGCAGTTTTGTACGAGTGTTGCAAACCTTTGATGCTCAAATGAGATATGTAAATCTCCAGATTTACCATAAAGTTTGGATTTAGTCGCTGTAAAATAAGGTGGGTCTAAGAATATAAATATATCTTGACCCTCTGCTTGTAATAGTTCGCTGTAATCTAGGTTAGTAATTTTTACATCTGCTGTTAAAATGTTTTCTAATTTTTCTAAGCGGTCTATGGATGAATAAGTAAACCGTTTGTGGAAAGCTTGCTCGGAGAATCCCCCAGATTCGACGGTGCCAGAGAAGGTAATTCTATTAAGGACAAAAAAGCGTACTGCTCTGTCAAAATTAGATAATTTGTTAGTGTCTACTTTGGTTAATTCTTCAAATAGTTGTTTGCCAATTGTATATTTATCTTTAATGCGACGTATTTCTTCTATAAGTTGCGGTAGGTGAGATTGAGACAATTTCCAAAACAGGAAAAGTTCGCGATTTAAATCATTAATCCAAATTTTGAGGTGAGGTAACTTTTGTTTTAGGTATATAAATACAGAACCGCCTCCTACAAAGGGTTCTCTGTACTCGGAAAAACTATCTGGTATATATTCGGTTATTTGGTCAATGGCTTTTGATTTACCTCCTGGGTAACGTAATGGACTTTTTATCATACTTTTTGACATAATTTATGCGTTCGTAGACTGACGTTTAAATATAAATTTGATTGTACAATCATACAATATAGCAGTGATTATATATTTAAAGTAATATTACTGGTAATTTAAATTTTAAGTTTTTGATTGTGTTCTGCTTCTATAGCCAATTTCTTAATTATTTCTTTTTGGCTTTTCTTGAATGTTTTTGAATTAGCTGCTAAAAATGATTCTAGCTCTACTGAGGTATCCGGGAATGTAATGGTGCCAATAACGTTTTTACCTGTTAATTTTAACTTGGGTATAAATGATACTGCTTGCCCATCAAGGTTTAAAGAATCGAGATTGGAAAATAATATTAACTTAAATAATCCATCTTGGATATCGGAAAGTTTTGGTAGTGAATCTGTGGAAGTGTTTTTAGATTCTTGTATTATATATGTATCTCCGTTATGAAATATTTCATCTGGGGTTAAGTAATAAACTCCTCCTAAATAATTTTCAATACTAAAAGTAGCTTTTAACCCATCAACTAAATACTCTAGCTCGTGAGATGTGAGAGCTTCCCTTTTACTCGCACTTCGGGAACCTTTAAGAGAAATATTTTTAAATTCCTCAAATTCTTCCATAATTGCTTTTAAATAGCTATTCATTCCCTGCCGAGAATGGATTTCTACCCCAGTTTTTTGAGAGAAAGAAGAAGCTCGCCAACTAATTGAACATCCAGTTGCAGATTTTACCTTGCGTTATGAACCTGATGCAGTTGAATATGTATTACATCTTACTTATGGTCATCCATTTTTAGTGCAATTACTCTGTGCAGAATTAATTGCTTACAAAAATGAACAAGACCCCTCTATACGACGACTGGCAACGATGCGCGATGTGGAAGCATCAATACCATCCGCTTTGAGTAGCGGTAGTTTTTTCTTTGCGGATATTCAAAATAACCAAGTAGATGCAGCAGGACAAAATATCTTGCAGTTAATTGCATCACAAGGAGAAGGAGCAATACTTAGTAAAAGTACGCTATTCGCTCAACCAAATGTAGTTGAAAGTACAATAAATTTATTGTTACAACGAGAATTGATAGAAGAAGTGAGTAATGGTTATCGTTTTCAAGTTGAGTTAATTAGACGTTGGTTTGCTCTCAACACCGTAATATAAGTATAGCGTGCTTAAAAATGGCGCCTACCAGTCAAAATCTTAAGCGATAATATTATATGTGAGGAAAAAAATCCTCACATCAAATCTTGAATACAAAGGAGGTAATATAAATTGACTTCTAAGGGCAACAATGGGCACCGTAAAGATGTCAAACCCAACGAACTCGAAGTTTTCGAGCCAGCGTTCGCACCTGGCGATGAAGATAGTGAGAAAATTGGGTATTTCAAAGCTGACATCAAAGGAGATGAAGGAGAAGTTGTAGATAAACTCCCCTTTATAGTTAACAAACGAACCCTCAACTCCCAACGACGAAAGCTCCGAAGACTCATAGGAGTCGTGATTCGTAATTAAATATACAGTTCCTCAACTCTTACACACTTGAGGTTTTCTTGAACCTATATTTTATTATAGCTATGACAGATATAAACGATACGACACTAGTTCTCCCTGATTACATTCGCATAATTGAACGCAAGCCTTCGGGATGGCTATTTAAAGCAATGAAGCCATTTTCGACTCATCTCAAAGTAGATATTAATGATTTTGAATTACTGTATGGAATTAACAAGCAGCAAATTTTGGTCGAGTTATTTCGTATAGGTAGTGGTAAGCTTGGTTATTACATTGCTGACCTACGCCGTAAACAATATTATTACTGCGGGTTAGAGGCAGAAATGGTAAAGCAAAAACTTTTAGAAATTGGTATTGGGCGTGTTGACCCAATAGATAGCGCATAAACTATAACATTATCATTCGTAAAATTAAGAGTAGGAAAAGTCAAAAGGTGAAAGTGTTGAATTGAGTGTATTTATCATACCTGACGCGGCGCCAAACGTAGAGACGCGATTTAATCCTTGTCTCTACAAGATGCGGTAATTCTATTTTCGCTTATCTTGTCACGGCGCCTCGTATTTAACGGGAAGTGCGCGTACCTGGTTTCTTGGTACCTTTGGTTTGCGTTGACGATTTCTTAGATGATTTTAGTGATGATTTGGCGCCTGCTGAAGTTGTTCGTTGACTACCTTGCTTGAGTTGCTTACGTTTATCTGGAATTTGTTCAGGTTTGGTTTGTGAGTTAGAACTAAAACCTATAATTGTTTCCCTAGGCAACTTAGTCGCGATTAGTGTTTCAATATCTGCTAATAGCTTAGATTCTTCAGCACATACCAGCGATATAGCTTCACCTTTTGCACCAGCACGACCTGTACGACCGATACGATGAACATAATCTGATGGTACGTTGGGCAAATCGAAGTTAACTACATAGGGTAATTCGCTGATATCAAGACCCCGCGCGGCTATGTCTGTTGCTACTAGTACTTGTAAAGTACCACTTTTGAACTTTGTTAAGGCGAAGGTACGGGCTGACTGACTCTTATTTCCGTGAATTGCTAGCGCTTGAATGCGGTCTTCTCCCAACTGTTCAACCAAACGGTCGGCACCATGCTTAGTGCGAGTAAACACTAGTACTTGATACCATTTGTCTTGCTTAATCAAATGAGCTAGTAATTGGCGCTTCTTATTACCGTCAACTTGGTATACTTTCTGCGTTACTGTGTCAGCGGTAACGTTACGACGTGCGACTTCAATCATTGTCGGATGATTGAGTAACCCAGCGGCGAGTGCTTTTATTTCATCAGAGAATGTGGCAAAGAATAGTAAGTTCTGTCGCTGTTTGGGTAGAAGCTTCAGGATACGACGTATGTCACGAATAAAACCCATGTCTAACATTCGATCTGCTTCATCTAACACTAAATACTCAATGTTTGACAGGTTGATTGTACCCTGTTGCACATGGTCTAAAAGGCGCCCAGGTGTTGCAACGACAATATCTACACCATTTCTCAAGCGTCGTTTTTGCGGCCCAATGCCTACACCACCGAACATTGCCATTGATTTCAAATTCGAGTACTTACCATATTGATATACGCTTTCCTGTACTTGTGCAGCGAGTTCGCGCGTTGGAGTCAAAATCAAGGCTCGAATTGGTACGCATCCTTCACTATGGTCATTATGGCTACTTTCGGACAACCGATGCAGCAGTGGTAGGGCAAAGCTCGCGGTTTTTCCAGTACCAGTTTGGGCGCCTGCTAATAAATCCTTGCCCAAAAGTACAGCGGGGATTGCCTGCATTTGAATTGGGGTGGGTTTTGTATATCCCTGTTCAGTAACAGCGCGGATAATTTCGTTCGACAAGCCAAGTGTAGAAAAAGACATAATAATCAAGATATAACCTTGGCTTGTCGCTGTTGGGTGGCGCTTGTACGCTGCTTACCCTATCGCGAGTACCAAAGTTATTAATTTTAGCATTATTCGGTGCGTTAAAAACTTTATTTTAATCTAGTAAGTAAATGCTCACCTACACGCAGAGCATTTGCCATAATAGTTAAGGATGGATTTATGGCAGTACTTGATGGAAAAAAGCTGCTATCCACAACATAAAGATTATCAACATCATGCGCGCGGCAATTAATATCGAGTACTGAGGTTTGAGGGTCTTCTCCAAACTTACATGTACCACATTGATGTGCAACCTCTTTTATTGACATTTTTTCAGCATGGTATATAGATATTTGTTTTGATTTATAGCTATCAATAGATTTTAAAGCAGCAATCCAGCGTTTAATCAGACGGTTAAAAGCTTTTTCATTATTAGGAGTATAATCTAAATGAATTTTTTCCTGTTTAAGAGAAACGCGATTATTTAAATTCGGTAAATCCTCCGTAATTAATAACCAAGGAACGCAGTGATTAGCAATTGTTTCGCCAATCCACCGAGGTGTAAAAGCTGGAACCGAAGCTAAAATTCTCTCGGAATGAATATTACCTAGCGATTGTACACTACCCATTGGATAAGGAAAATCTTGCTCACCCCAATAAAAATCATTGAATCCCATTGTTTTTTGAAAAACAGTCGGATTCGCAAGCGTTGATAAAGCTAAAACGACTCCAAATTTATGTGCCATGTAATTCCGTCCAACCAAACCTGAGCTATTCGCTAACCCGTTTGGGTGTTGGTCTGAGGCAGATTTTAACAGCAAAATCGCACTATTAACGGCGCCCATTGCAAGAACGACTATATTCGCTTTATATATCTGCTGCTGTCCTGCGACTTCAACTTCAACACCAGTAACTTCTTTCCCTGATGCACTCGTATGTAAACATGTAACTTTTGCCTGAGTCATTAAAGTTACATTAGAAGATGTAACAGCCGGACGCATACAGTTAATATCCGCGTCAGCTTTAGCATTGAGAAAACAGGGAAAACCATCGCACGTATCACAACGGATACAAGCACTTAATAAAGCATTAGTTTGATTAAGCTTAATCGATAACGGTAGATAAAAAGGATGAAAATTCTTATCTTTCAAACCTTCATAGATAGCTTGAATATGAGGTTCATGAGTAATAGCGGGAAACGGGTAAGCTTCTTGTTCTGGTTCAGTCGGGTCTAAACCTCGCTGCCCATGCACTTCATAGAGTTTTTCAGCTTGCGTATAGTAAGGTGCAAAATCACGATATTTTAAAATCCATTCTGGAGAAACACCATCAGAATGTGTAACTTGTTCAAAATCTCTTTCACGGAATCTAAATAAGGCGCCACCGTAAAATTTTGTATTTCCACCTACATAATAATGTACATTAGTATTTATAGACTTACCCTGTTTGTCATACCAAGCCTCAGCATTACGGTATGCTCCTTGTAAAACATGTTGTGGATTCCAATTAGCTTTTTCTCTCGGTAAAAAATTACCGCGTTCGAGTACCAAAATCTTCTTGCCGCTTGGCGCCAGTTGATAAGCCAAAGTAGCTCCACCGGCGCCAGTGCCAACAATAATCACGTCATAATGATTATCATTCATGTAATGCCTACTTACCCCCACTCATTTGGTTAAAAGCACGTGTTTGATTAAGCTTAGTTAAACCAATCCATCTATAAAGTCTGTCACCAAAATCAGGAACAAGCTGGATATAAGAGAAAAGCAACTTAGTTAAAAACCCATCGAGCATGACTTCACCATGATTTTTCTCAATTGCTCGTAATATTGCATTAGCAACATCCGATGGTTGAGAAACGCGCGCCATTTTTGGTGCAGATAAACCAAATGCCAAAAACATTCCTGCTTGCGTATACCCAGGACAAACTACCGTTACTCCAACATTGCTACTCGCTAGTTCTTGACGTAAAGCATCCGTCCACATAATCAACCCAGCTTTACTCGCTGAGTATACACTGTTATATGGCGCCCCTTTTTTACCCGAACCAGAAGCAATATTTACAACATGACCGCTACCCTTGCCTATCATATCTGGGAGCAACAACCGAGTTAACTCCATACCAGATATTAAGTTAGTAGTTAAAGTCGAACGAATATCATCTAGTGAATAATCCTGAAATGGACGGTACTTTTCGATAGCAGCATTGTTAATTACAATATCGACCGAACCAATAGTTTGAGTAACTTGCTCTACTAAACTAGGTAATTCTTCGACTTTACTGATATCAAAAGGAATACTAATTGCTTTTCCACCAGCTTGTTCAATTTCTGTAACTAATTTTTCTAGTGCAGCTTGCGAACGCGCTACACATATAACGTTAGCTTTTTGTTTAGCTAACGCTCGCGCGATATATTCACCGATACCTCCAGAGGCGCCTGTCAGTAATACATTTTTTCCAGCTATGTGTGTCATAAATATTAGTTTTACTAAAGCGAAAAGTAATGAGAACTAGAATTTAATAGCTAATTTAACTTATACAAATATTATTTCTGTTGTTTTATATACTTTCTAATGTGAATAAAATTAAATTAGGATATTAAAAGTTAATCAGTAACTATATAAGTTTAGTCAAATATAAATTTGGTTGCTAATAATTCAATTATCGTTTTAATTAACTATTAGGATAACTGTAGGGTGGGCAATGCCCACCTTACTATTAGGATGTTTATGGTGGGTGCCCACCTTACGTCATATTTATACACGGAAATTTTGTTGATATATGAATAACATTAAAACTATGAGCAAGCAACCACTTAGAATTGCAATAATTACAAGTTTGTATGCTCCTTTTTTATCAGGAGTTTCAATTGGGGTACACCATCGAGTTCATTGGTTACTCAAACAAGGGCACAGCGTTTTTCTGATACACCCAGAGTGTAATGATAAATATCCCCAAAAATTATCTAAACGCTCAATGCCGGGACTTGAGGAAGTTAAATCTTTCCCAAACTTTTCACATTACGCTTTTCCAACTCAACCGTTAATATTCTATAAATCACTTCCTCAACCATTAAATCATCGGTATTGGAGTGATACGGAATTATTAAAACAATTCAAACCCGATATTGTAGTAATTGAAGAAGCTGCACAGTTACGCGGGTTTTATTCGTTATATCTTCAAGGCTACGGTCGTCCTATCGGCGCCGAATATGGTAAGTTAACGGGTACACCAACAGTCTCACTGTTTCATACTGATATCGTCGCTTATATCAAATATTACTTGGGTGATAAATTCTTTAACTTAGTGCGTCCTATTCTACCAATAACCATCAAGAAGTTTAGCGAAGTTTACGATTATAATCTTTTTCCTTCGCGCGAACAGTTAGCTCGCTACCAAGAGTTTAAATCACAGCGCAGCGAATATTTACCTTATCAAGGTGTTGACTGTCAAAAATTCCAACCCGCGAATATTGCTCACGACCCAATACCCGACGACAAACGACCGACATTATTATTCGTTGGTAGAATTACCGCAGAAAAGAACGTTACCCAACTTATTGAAGCATTTCCATACATAGCAGCAAAAATTCCCGATGTCCACTTAGTAATAATTGGTAGTGGCCCATTAGACGAAGAAGTTCGCACCTTAGCACAAAACTACGAAGGTATTACAATTTGGGGTGAGTCATACGGCGCCGAATTACTAGGATGGTACGCGCGCGCGGATATATTCGTCAACCCATCAACAACCGAAAACTTCTGTACCTCAAACAACGAAGCACTAGCATCGGGGACACCCATTGTTCTAGCAAAAGCTCCCTCAACATCCGAACAAGTATCCCCAGGAGTCAATGGTTTTCTTGCAGAAGCGAATGACCCCGTAGACTTTGCCAACAAAGTAATTACTATTCTCTCTAACCCAGAATTAAAAGCGCAAATGAAACAACAAGCGCGCGAGTCTGTACTTAAATTTGACTGGTCTGCTTGTATGCAAAAATTTGAAGACAAACTTTATGAAATAATTAACACATAACGTTGGCGCCTTCATGTCTATTGGTTTATTTCATTAATTTTAGTGTGTTGTGGCACAAAGCCCCAAATTTGTAGTGATGTAGTTTTATTTACCATATAGACGTGGAAAACATAGAGCAAAGAAGAATGAACCACAAAGACACAAAGGACACGAAGGAAGAGGAAGAAGTAGGAAGAGAGAACATCTATTGGTCTATGCTATTAATTTTAGCAGGAGCGGCGCCAACTCTCTTACTCTGTTCTCTCCATGTAGAGACGCGATTAATCGCATCTCTACGTGTCCTGTGGTAAAAATATGTTGCTGCACAGGCGAGACACTTATGCTAAAACTTCCCAAAACTGATAACATAAACACTATTGCTTTATATCGTTAACTATTCTTCCTTTGTGTCCTTTGTGTCTTTGTGGTTAATCTTTCCTCTCTGCGTACTCTGCGTCTCTGTGGTAAAGATAATTACTTGACTGCACAGGCGGGACGCCTATGCTACGACGTTTTTAATTCGTGGGAATTTTTTGAATTTGCTCTGAAAAGTAACTATCTTCGTACCGTAACTGCTGGGCAATTTTAAGTCCTTCTTGAAACGCATTCCGCGCTTGAGGATATTGCTTACGCTGCAAGTACATTTGTCCAATTTGGTCGTAAGTAGTCATCATCCCATAGAAATTACCAGCAAGTTCTTCACTTTGGAGTAAAATTTGGCTTGTTTGCAGTGCTTCGTCAATTTGCCCTTGCGAACGGTACAATGCTACTAACTTTTGTAGTGCTTCACCCGCGCGTACAAATTGCTCTTGCTCCCAAGCGATGGTGTAAGCTTGTTGGTAATTTTGAAATGCATTCTCTAATTGACTAGGGTCTTGTTTTGCCAAAGCTTCATAGTCAGCAGCAATAGACATTCTCAATGCAGGAATTTCATCTCTAATATTTTCTCTTGTGTAAATTTCCGCTAACTGACTGCGAATCTTAACCGACTGCTGCGGTAATCTCGCTTGCTCATATATATATGCTAGCTGTTTGAGGTATGCAACTTCGTTCTCTCGCTCACCTCTTTTTGAAGCTAAACTTAATAATTGCTCGTAAGTTACTGCTGCTTGAGGATAATCAAACCAACTCATATGGATCGACCCTATTGTAGTTAAAGTTTCTACTTCTGCTACAGTATTTTGCTGTTGTTGCACTTGTGCTAACACTTGGTAGTAAACTTCAAGTGCTAGTTTAGGCGCCCGTATATTTTGGTAAGCTTGCCCTAGCGCGCGTAGTACTTCTAAGTCGCTAACAGGTTGTAATTTTTTCGGTTTTTGAATCGATTGCAACCGTTGTGTAATATATTGCACTTGTTGACGGTCGTTATCTCGCCAAGCAATCTCACCAACTCTGGATAGTGCTTGTACTTCAGCTAAATTTCCGAAATATCGGCGTAAACGTAACTCACGGTTCCAAGTATCAAAAGCTTCTTCCTTATTACCTGCTTGAAATTTAGTAGTAGCTTCTTGGTTAAGATTATCGAGTGCAACTTCTAGCTGCTGTAGTTCAGTAGGAGTTAAAGGTTGCACGTCTAGTTTGCGCGCGGGTAATAACGGGTCAGAAACTTTTATTTCCAAAGGGTTTGGAGCAAACTTGTCTGGGGACTGCGGTTTTTTAGTTTGTGCAAGTACAGAAGAAGTTGATATTAAAGATAAAGTTAGCGCAGTAATAATGCTTAAACGACGAATCATAATTACTTTTCCTTATTTTTAACTATATATATAGTGAGTGACGCTATTAAACCAAAAATTCTCCTGTGATAGAAGTTGCTACAAGCTTTACAATAAAAATAGTCGATATGAATCAATTTTGACCTGACTAGATTATCCAAAACTGATATAATGACTAATTCTACAGATGTTGCATCTTTAGCGCGCTTGATGGCAGCGGACTTCAGCAACCAAGAACAAGCTTACGAAAACCCACCCTTTTTTGCTCACATCCGCGTTTGCATCCGTCCTTTGCCCCAAGAACTTTTATCTGGGGTAACACTATTTCTCGAACAAGCTTATCATTTTGCGCTAAATCAACCTTACCGAATGCGGGTAATGAAGTTGATACCATCCGATAACCATATTCAGATTGAACATTATACCCTTAAGAACGAGCAAAAATATTATGGCGCCTCGCGCGAACCCGAACGTCTACAAGCACTAACAGCAGACGAACTAGTAAAAATGCCCGGTTGCAACATGATAGTTGAGTGGACAGGTACAAGTTTTAAAGGTCGAGTCGAACCAGGCAAAGGTTGTATTGTTGAACGTGACGGCAAAAAAACTTATCTCGACAACGAATTTGAAATTAGTGAAAAAGAGTTTTTCAGTCTAGACCGAGGAAGAGACTTTGAAACCGACGAACACGCATGGGGTTCCATCGCAGGTGCGTTCCACTTCGCGCGGTGGGCTAGTTTTGCTGAGGAAGTAAAAGTCTGAGTAGAAAGTGCGCTCGTGCGCTCGTGCGCTCGTGCGCTCGTGTTCTTGTGGAACGGGCGTCCCCGCCCGTCTTAACCATTAGTAATACACTGTAGATAAAAGGAAAGAACCACAAAGCACACAAAGGACACAAAGAAATAACTATAAGGCATTAAATCTGGAAGGTAGGCGCCAATTTCTCCCCCCTCTGTGTCTCTGTATCTCTGTGGTAAAAATAATTGCAGTATATTACATCTGGGGACAGATGTTTCACAACCTCAAAAACTATGACATAAAACACTAATTATTTTACAAACCCTTTAACCTTAACAGCAGTCTCCTCTGGTTTTCCAGAAAACGGAAAAACCAAAATACTCTTAATTTTATTATTATCAACCAATTCCTTTAACCGATTCAACTGATAATCAGTAATTGCAACACCAGCATAATTCTCAGCATAATCTAACTCTTGTTTAAAATTAGCATCATTATAAGCTTGAATAAAAACTCTATCAACTTTCCAAGAAAGCCAATCAGCCGCAAAATAACGTTTAGCCCAATAAGGGTTATGATGACAAATATCAAAACTAACTTTCGGATTAGCTTTTTTCATATCACCTATCATTTGCTGCACAAATTTAGTCAAAGAGGCAGTGCGGTCAACTTTACCAGGTAATTCGGCATGATAACCTAAATAATCATCCCATTGAACAGCATCAATAGTTGGATACTTTTGTACAAATTCTACTGAAATTTTCTTAAATAAATTAGCAACCTCTGGAACCTCTACATCTAAAACATAATGTTCTATTCCAGCATAAGTTCTATCAACCCCAGACACAAGCCACTTTTTAGAAACTGCCATATCAAAGATAGGGCTATTCTTATCTAATTTAATACCCTTTTCAAAATAAGCATGAACCTGCATCCCTTGTTTATGCGCCTCATCAATCATCCAATCTAACCATTTATCTTGAAACTGATTAGGACAACTTTTAAATCCAAGGATTTGCTGCATAACTTCACTATTATACATCGTGCAGCCATTACCCCACACTCCATGAATTATTGTATTAATACCTTGCGCGCGATAATAACGAACTCGTTCGCGAATAGTTTGTTCGTCAGCATTATTAGTAACTTGATATCGACTTAAATAAATTCCTCTAATTACTTTTTTATCCCAAGCAGTTTGAGGTAATGGTACTCGTGGTAGCGTTCTTGGTGTACTAGTTGGGGTAACTTGTGGTTTGGTTGTTGGTATATTAGTTGGTATAACTTGCGTCTGCTCCGGTTTCGCGATAGGTTCATACGTGCTTGGCGCCTCCTTTATAATAGGAGTACTCGCTTGTTGGCTAATTGGCAAAAAGCTAGTTACATAATTAACCATCTTATTAAAATTACCTAGATGTATAAACCACCAGTAACAACCACCTAAAAATAATAGAATAACCGAGAATGGAATACTCGCACATCCACATCCGCTTTCTTTTTTATCTGGCATATTAATTAAAAGTATAGTTTTCTCTTTGTGTTGAAAATTAAACTTATTACAATATTGTCTTCTCTACTATGTATCATTAGCAACAGAGTTAATACGGTAAATTAGGACCCAGTCGTAGGTTGGGTGTCAGCGAGTGCGGAACCCAACATTAAACTTGAGCAAAATTTGAGTTACATTCCTTCACTTAAACTACAATCAAACTATTACGGTTTACGGCGCCTTTTATAGTTAACACCCCATAAAGCCTTCAACTATATATACTCCTGTGCATCTAATACTTATGCAAAAATTAACTATCCGCCTGAAACTGAACATTACAATTTTTTGTAAATCAATCAAACAAATTAATACTACCCAGTAAGGTATTAAATGCTTGAAATAAAAAACAGGTAAAAAAATTGTTTACCCCTACGCACGTATAACGGTGATGGAACGTTTATTTTTCGTAGTTGTAATTTGGGTTGATAAGCGTTTTTCAATTGATGGCGCCTTCGCGCGTCGGTCGAAAATAAACAACCAACCGGAATTTACTCCTATGCGCGCGCGGAGGTGAGTCTAGTTGTTCAAGTCCCTCGGATTGTGGGTCACCCTTCTTATCACGCCAAACTTTTAATTCGATTCCTAATGTGATATTTCCATATTTTAAACATAAGTCCATGCGGTCACTTCCAATGGCGTATTCTCGTTCGAGAGTTCCACCACCATTAACTACCCGATGTAGAAATGCCATCAGTACGCGGAGGTGGTGCAATTTCGTGGTAAACTGCGCTACCTAGTAATGGTTCCCCGTGTTGGCGCCAGAATACCAAAAACGCCTCCAACAACGCATCAGTATTTAGCTCTCCACTGTTTGTTAACCAACTGGGACTAATGTGAGGTAAACTGTCTTGAGTTCCCTGCGCCAAAACACGAGGGATAACTTCGCGATAAATTGGATTAGCAATTACCAGTCCTCCCGCTGGGTCACGTCGTAACAACCCTAGGTCAATTAGATATTGACGGTCATCTGAAGGCGTATCACCTAAAGCTTGTCCCGCTAGTATAGGTTCAATAATTGCCTTTACTCTCGGTTCTCGCAGACGTTCCGCCAAACTATCGATATGCGTATCCTGCCGTGCAATCAATACTTCTTTACTTCTGCGAATATGTTCTTCTGTAATTGTCACACTATAATCGGTAACAATTTCTTCTACGATTTCTTTTGCAAGGGCATTCACCAACCAAGGTTGTCCTTGGGTTAACTCAAATGCTGTTTGAACTGCTTCATCAGTAAACACCTGTCCTGTGTCTAAAGTATGTTGATGATACAATTGAGCTACTTCGGTTTCATTAAAATTTCTCAACGTTAGGGAGCGGACTTTGATATTAAAGGGGCTGGATGTATTTAGTCGCTCACTACCACCGCTTGCAACTTTGTAATCTCGCACATCCCTTAAGCCAATTAATCCAACAGACTGGGGAAAGTTGTTGGGTCGGTCGGGATAACCATCCCGTAACTGTCGCAAAATTGAAATTAAAGCTTCGTCCTGAAGAGCATCAATTTCATCAATAAAAAGTACTAAGGGACGAGGTGAATCTTGTGACCAAGCTTGCAAAGCCGCTTGAATTCTTCGCCCTGGCTTGGCTTCATTCCAATCAGGGGGGTGTAATTCTTTGGGTAAACGCATTTGGGCACGCGCACGCCAAGACGAAAGAATCGCATCCTCTGCGGCGCCTGGGTCATGATTAAACGGCGCCCCGACTTCCACAGATACCATAACTGCCGTGTAGCGTCCACTTTCTGTAAGTTGTTTTGCAAGGCGTAATGACATAACGTAGTATTTCGGAGTAATCCAAACAAGTTGGAAAAGCCACGCATATACTTTGTTTGTCTTTTTTATTTGCAGTCTGATTGACAGCAGTATTTAAAACAATTGAATGGCTATACTTGTTTTAAATCTCGCGAGATCACTGTATCTAGACCCTAACTCGTACGCCGTGGAGTTTATAGCCATATCGCACTCTAATCAGTATTTTGTACCATTCCCACATGGGTGAAGAATTGACTTTAAACACGTTTTCCCAGTAACGCTTTTCTAACAATCAACCTATATGGTGCAAATTTAACTCTATACATAATATTATAACACAAAGATATCTTTTAATAACGTCTTCAACTAGTTATGAAATTTCAAGTTTTCCCTTCCATAATTATCTGAGAAAATGGCAAAAGGAGACACAGTATATAAATCTACATACAAGCAATCTCGATCAAAGTTTTATCGTAGATGTTTATGCTTTTTATCTAACCACCCCATGTAGAGAGCAGCTTCAAGCGTGTAGCCTAATTTATCAAGAAATTGTGTAGTACGATTAAGTAAAATTCTATGGATCTGTTCTTTTTTCATAAACCGCGTTATCTCTGAATCTAAGGCGCGGTTTTTAATATTTATTGCTGCATTAATATCCGACTGAAATATCACACCTTGGTAAGTAATAAATTGGTCTCCAACACGTTTTCCTAGTAATGTTCCGTTGCTTGAGTCAACCTGTGAAGTATATGCCGGATTTACAAGTGTAACTTTTGCACCCTTTCTAACTGATATTTCATCTAATGATTTTTGTAATTCTCCCTTTGACCATTCATTTAACTTTCGATTAATGGCTTTTGCTTTTTTCTTACTTTTGATATGTTTGCTTAAGTCCTCTGCAACAACCTCTCCAAAATTATTAAATATTTGATTGACATCGGTTCGGATAAGCTGCTTAATATGTAAGCGCTTAATACTATCTTTTCTCGATGCTTTTTTGCGTCCCAAGTTATTTGATAAAATTTGAGATGATTTTTTAGCATCTACTTTTTGAGAAATCGCAAATATTACGGAGCGCTTTTTATTTTTCTTTGTTCTTTTGTTTGAAGCAGCTTTAATCACTTCACCTAAAGACTCGACATAAGCTCGTCCATTACTACCATAAAAACCTTCCGTAAAGCCTTTATCAAGTCCAATTATACCCGATTGTTTCGTAATATTTATTTTCGTTGTATGTGGGTAGTGTAACTCAAATTTTTCGCCGTTAAAAATGAGGCGAAGTCTACCAGCTTTCGGACAAGTTCTCCCAGTATGAATTTTAATTTCTACCCACTGACATTTTTTACCATCCATAAAAGTTGGTATCTTGTAAGTTGTAACACTTCTGCCATCTTTGGTAATTTTACCTTTCATTGAAGAAGCAGTTGCATTAATTACAATTTGGTTATTAACCCAAGTGTGCCCACGTTTATAAAACTGTCTTACCCAACGACAAAGAATTGGGTACTGATACCATACCAAATAGCGAGAATTAATTGCTGTGATTAATTCTTGCCGGAAAGATGTTTCTGGTATATCTTGCCAAACTAGCTTCTTACCTTTTTGAACTAGTGTGCGTTCCGGTTTAAAATATTCGTATATTTTACGAATAATTTGTACTTTAGCTGCCTCTTGAACAGCGTGAATATCGTCAAGTACTGCCTGAACTGTTCTCTCCCACATTTCAGAGGAGAGGTTAAAACGTTCAGCACCATAGATACTACGTAAATTTTCACTGTTTCTAATATTTTTGATAATTTCATTTTTATTTATTCCCCAAGCTTTGAGAGAACCGTATTTGTTCCACAGTTCAGAACGAAGTTCTCCTAATACAGAAGCTAGTTTAATTAATTCAGGATTAATAGTGCCGACGGAATAGACTACCCTAGTTACAGTATATTCATTTGTTATGCTTGACTTCTTACTTGCCATATTTTTATGTTTATAGTTAATGATATATTACTACAAATTACTAAAGTTTAGTAATTTTTAAAAAACTTTATACGTTAAAAACGATTGAAATTTCCACTTACAATACTGACGCTTTCTACTGATTTGTTTATGTCAAATAAGATACACAGATTAATAGTATTCAAACTGCCAATTTTAAACCGAACGGTACCAAACGCTTTCCTCACTCTAGACTGCGCGATGCATGACGTACCCGGTGCCCTTTAAATTAACTTCTATTTATAACTATTGGCTCCGAATTACTCCAAAAAAGCGTTATCTAATTAGATGGGACAACATCGCAGTGGTTTTACCCGTTTGCTGAGGTGCGTGAATTACAAAGTAGTTTTGCTGGGCAATCAAGCGTTCCAAATTGGGCAACCGAACAGTGGGCGGAAGCATATAATGAATGTCGGCTTTACAAGGACCTGCGGTATTAAACCAACGAGACATAGAAATTTTGCTTGCCCTCGACAATGCAACTAGTCTAGCTTAATTAGATGTAGTATTGATAAGTAAAGTGGTTTATCCTTACAAGTGAAAGATATACAGCGCTTTGCATCCAGATGGAGTACACCCCTCCCCCGCTACGCAATCCCATTATCCAAGCATTCAAGGAAAGTCGTTAATATTACCGTTAATATTGCTTTCCCTCTGGATAAGTATTGTGTTTTGAAAATATAGGATAAAAAGGTTTGTTAATGTATAATTATCGACATAATACTTAAAATATAAATTTCTCCCAAACTGATTAAGCTGTATTTTGCTATCGGTATAAACAAAGCTTACAACTCCCGACGGGCGAAGAGAGCAGCATATGCTTTCATTGTTGTTCTCCATCCCAAGCTTATTAGTCTCAGACAAATAACGGGAGAACAACATGATGTAAGAAACAAAAGGCCAAATCCTCTGATAATCCAAGGGTGGTGAAACCAGGCAGGAAAGGAGATACTATAACTGAGAAGTCCAAGTAAAATAATTAATGGGATTTCTAGTACAAATAACAGCGAAAAAAAACTAGACCATATTACGTAACTATTATAATATATTCCAAATAGTCCAGCATTATAAACTGAGGGTAGATGCCCTTTATTAGCATAATCAATTGTAAATCGTAGCTCATCTTTACCTATCCATTTATCTATATACCAGCCAACTATAATGCCAAAGTTAAGCGCAATTTCATGTTTAACATTGAGTTTGCCACCAACGCTTTCCCAAATACTTTTTTGAACACTAAAACCAAATTTACCCTGACTATATTTAACCCATAGTTGGTCAATAGTGTGAAGGTCTGTACCAGGAAACTTTTTGATAGATTCAATATCCAACCAACCTTGATTTTTTCTACCAGATGCTTCAAGCATAACCACAAGAGTTTCTTCATCAGCTTCTTTCCACTTACCATCTCTAAGTAAATCTCGTAGTTTGCTGTAATCTACGTTTTTGTCAGAACTCAAATCATCTGGCTTTGGTGTTTTTTGTTTTGGTGTTTGTGGTGAAGAAACGGGAACTGTTAGTAAATGCAGCCATTGCTGCATTGTCTGAGGACGGTTTTCTGGTTCCAACTCCATCCCTTTAAGTATTGCCTTATTAACCCGATCACTAATACTCGGATTTATACTTATAGGTTCCTCCAGTACCATCCCGCTAGCTCTATTTATCGCTGGATACGGTAGCTTATTTGTTAATAAAAAATATAGCGTTGCTGCTAAAGCATAAACATCTGTATATGCACCGCGTTTTGCCACACGTTGATATTGCTCAATTGGTGCAAAACAATGGGAAAGATATGGGGTATGCAACTGTGTTATACTGGGGACGAATTCTCGTGCAATCCCAAAGTCAATTAATACAGCTTCTCGCTTATTAGTACGCACAATAATATTCGCTGGTTTTACATCCCGATGCAACAATCCATTATTGTGAACTACCGTTAATGCTTCCCCAATTTGCCTAATATATCCCACCGCTTCAGCTTCGGATAACACACCCCGATTTACAACTCTATCTACAAAATTTTCGCCTTCAATATATTCCATTACCATGCACCAAATCCCTTCTTGGAATACTTCGCGGACTTTGACAACATGAGGATGGTTACATTTTGCTAACTTTAAGGCTTCGTTGAGAAAATCTTGTTCAAGTTTGGCAAAATCTGGTCGTTTTTGCACTATTTCATTCAAAGTCTTGATCACAATAGGTTGTTGATTTTCATTTCTAGCTAAATAAGTAATTCCAAAACCGCCTTGAGCAATAACTTTTTCTATCGTGTATTTCCCATTTTGTAGCTGATATCCACTTGTCCAAGTTGTTACCGCTACCGTTAGCATTTCTAACCATTCCTGCATCGTTTGGGGACGGTTTTCTGGTTCCAGTTCCATCCCTTTAACAATTGCTTGGTTTAATTTGTCGCTAATACTGGAAATATGTTGCTGCGGTGAAACTAATGCCATACTATAAAGCTTGCGGTTTATTGAAGTTTCAGGAAGTTGATTTGTAACCGCGTAGTAAAGAGAAGCAGCTAGCGAGTAAACATCGACAAATGGTTGTCTATCTCCCCGCATTTGTTCGTAAGGCGCAAACGCTGGATTTGCAAAAAACTGGGTACTAGGGGTTATTGGTACAGTTTCACCTGCAATACCAAAGTCGATTAATACTGCTTTGCCATCTTGCTGCACCATGATATTACCAGGATGGGCATCTCGATGTACTAATCCGGCTTGGTGTACTATTTTCAATGCATCACCAATTTGACTGATATATTTAACTGCTTCTTGTGTTGGTAATGCTCCTCTTTTTTGTACCAGGTTAAATAAACTATCTCCTTGTACAAAATCCATTACCAAACAATAAGTACCACCCTCGTGAAATAAATCCCTAACGCGGACAATATTTGGATGCTGGTTTTCGGAAAGTTTTTCTAGTCGCTGTCCTTCTTCTCGAAACCGTTTGATAAATTTAGGATATTCTGGGTCATTCCTCAAGTCGTCATTTGGGGTTTTTATTACCACGAAAGCGTTAAGCATAGTATGACGTGCTTTGTAGGTGATACCAAACCCACCTCGCCCAAGCACCTGCTCGATTACGTACTTTCCGCCTTGTAGCTGCTGTCTGGATGCCCAAACCATCGGTTTTTGACGCGCGACACTGGATATTATTGTTGCAGAAATTTCTTAAACACGCAATTCTACTTAATAATCTGTTAGAGTTTAATACAAACTTTACTAATAGCTGCTTGACTAACTTACTCGCACTTATGGGCAAAAGCACAAGCGGGTATTAACAGGCGCCTGTAAATAAACGGTGCCGCTTGTATATAGACTCTCTATTATACAATTAATCAGTCTTGGTTTGTTTATGCCAATAGTTCTTAGCCAGACTTGCTAGATTAACCGCTGCAAATTTTTGTACACTTGCATCAGGGTCATTATTTTTTAATTCTTCTAGAGGTTCTCGAAATTCTTGCCAACCTAAATAAGTAGTAGAAAAAATTGCTGCTTTTCTAACATCTGCATCGCTATCATACATCATAGTTTTCAAGTCATGAAAAATTTTTGGTTCATAATCTTGAGTACTTGCAGCAGATAGACGAAGAATGACACCAATACATTCTTTTTTCTCTGTTACTTTTTCTAATTTCTCTTGTAGCTCATATATACTATACGTTGCTAAAGATGCACGAATTTTTTCAGCTATTTCCTCTTGATTTTTTCCTCGAATCAGTATGTACCGTGCATTAATGTAAAAATCTTCAATGTAGTGAATGCCTGTTTGTTCATCTGGAGTTGTCCAAATTTTGGTTAGAGGCGTTTTTTCGGTACGAGGACTAATATCATCTAGTTCCCAGTTTTGTTGCCAAGCCAAGCGGCTGATATCATCATTCTTAACAGACTCTTTGAGTACAATTCGTAAGTCACTCATTTTTCGCTATCCTTCTACTTAGGAGTAAAGAATTTTTTCGCATCTGTTACAAGTATATCTGGTAAGCTATCGAGCGCGCGTTGCAAGTCGGCTTCAGTTTTAAGTAATGGATTATCTCCTTGGCTCTTAGATAATAAATAACGAACTAACCATTCTCTTTCATTACTTAGGAACTGTTGCACTTGCTGGTTGGTTGCTTTTTGTTGGTATTCTCCAACTCTTACAAACCCCAAATAGAGATCTGCTTCATGTGCGACTTTGGCTATTTTTTTGGGTGACATCAGGTTGAGGGTGACAAATGCTTCTTCTGGGGTAATTGCTCCTTGCTTCATTAAGTCAAAGTTTATTGGAATTGTAACTGTTGCGGGTAATCCTCGTCCTGGTTCAACATCGAACATTAGCCTGGTAATAGCTTTCACTTTCTCTTTGTACTGTGGATATTTTGCAAAAGCTTTCGGAACGCGCCCTGTTTGAATAAGCATCTCCATTGCTTGCACAACATCAGTCGGAGTGAAACCTGTGTCTTCTTCCAACTGTCTCAATTCTGACATTAACTCTTGATATTTACCTCCTTGGGTCACGAAAATACTACCTGGAAGCTTACTTCCGGTTTGTACCTCTCTGACTGGTTTATCATCTGAAGAATATTCTCCAAAGGCAAAATACTCATTAGTCCAAGGCAGACGCTCTGCTGAGGCTACATCTATTTGTGCAGCAAAATGACCTTCTTGATTAGGAATAATGATGGGTTCATCTAACGTACCAGCTTGTTGTCTTTTTTGTCGCTGCTGTTGTGGTGTTTCAAATTTTTCTTGTTCATCTTCACTTGCTTCAAGTTTTCGCTTGTAAAGGTCTTGTAAGCCTTCACTACGAAGTGATTGTGCAGCTTGCCGCAGTTGTCGATTGGGTTGCTCTTCCCGTGCATTCACAGATTCTCTAATCGCACTTTCTTCCATTCGACCAACTACCATTAATTATTTTTCTTAACTCCTATCATAAAATTAGTCGCGTTTTTAATTTATATCAGGCTTCAACTAGCTTTGAGGATCGAGGTGAGTGGTAACAGTATACTTTTTGGATTTTGTGCTTTACTTAAACGGTATGTTCCAGAAACAGGAACCACTTGGATTCAATCCTTAACGGCTCAATCTACTGGTAATTTGTTGATAGTTTCTCGAATTACGTGGGTTGAAGGTTGCTAGTACATTGGCTCGTCGCCAACGAGAGCCTGCGCCTAAACTTAATTATCAACGGTACTACTTGGAGCGCGCTTTCCCAGTAGTACTGGCGCCTAAAATTTAAGCAATTGTTTCGCGCGTAAACATCCGTTAGCCGAAGGCTTTCCCTTTATCGCACGCCTGTAAATAAAACCGTGCCGCTTGTATAATTATCGACATAATACTTAAAATATAAATTTCTCCCAAACTCATTAAGCTGTATTTTGCTGCATCTGTATTCATCATAGAGACGCGCGCGTTTGATAATATACTGGCTTAAATTTTTTATATGCTGTAAAATCTTAGGAATCTCGATTACTCACACTCATTCGCTCATAAACTAACTTTTAAACGCTCTATTGGGAGATACGGTAACTTGAATGATAGGTCAAACGCTAGCTGGACGGTATCAAATTACTTGACTGCTTGGCAATGGTGGGTTTGGTGTTATGTACCTAGCGCGCGGACATTCAACTTCCGCAACATCCAGACTGCGTTGTTAAGCAGTTTAAACCAATTGATTTAAATGCTATTGAAAAAACTTGAATAAATTGTGTAGCTTGGGAAGCCACTACGTTGCTTATGTGACCAAAGTTGTAGCAAGTGGCGTTGCAGCGTTAACGGAACCAAATATTATAGACAAATTACTTAATGTTGGGTTACTACAAGCAATTGCGATTCTACTTGACATAAAATATAGTCGTTATAAACAAAGCTTACAATTCTGAACGGGCGAAGAGAGCAGTATATCCCTTCATTGTTGTTCTCCATTCCAAGTAATATAGTGGCATACTCGCATACATACCTACAAAAAAACAAAAAATTATTAGCGCAAGAAAAAAGTTTTGCCAAGCAGAATTAAGATTATTAAAAGGGAAAAAAGGAATTCTAAAGAACAAACTTAATCCATTCCAAACTAATATCAATAAAATGAACATTAAAAGTAACAAGGTTGATAGACCCCATAACAGAGCAAAGAAATTATACCAGTTGCGGTAAATGTTATATAGTCCAGCTTTATAAACTGAGGGTAAATGCCCTTTATTAGCGTTATCAATTGTAAATTGTAGTTTATCCTCATCTATCCAACTCTTATCTAGATACCAGCCAACTGTTTTGGCAAACTTAAGCGCAATTTTATGTTCAGCATTGAGTTGACCACCAACGCTTTCCCAAATACGTTTTTGAACACTAAAACCAAAATTACCCTGACTATATTTTACCCATAGTTGGTCAATAGTGCGAAGGTCTGTACCAGGAAACTTTTTGATAGATTCAATATTCAACCAACCTTGATTTTTTCTAGCAGATGCTTTTAGCATAACCGCAAGAGTTTCTTCATCAGCTTCTTTCCACTTACCATCTCTAAGTAAATCTCGTAGTTTGCTGTAATCTACGTTTTTGTCAGAACTCAAATCATCTGGCTTTGGTGTTTTTTGTTTTGGTGTTTGTGGTGAAGAAACGGGAACTGTTAGTAAATGCAGCCATTGCTGCATTGTCTGAGGACGGTTTTCTGGTTCCAACTCCATCCCTTTAAGTATTGCCTTATTAACCCGATCACTAATACTCGGATTTATACTTATAGGTTCCTCCAGTACCATCCCGCTAGCTCTATTTATCGCTGGATACGGTAGCTTATTTGTTAATAAAAAATATAGCGTTGCTGCTAAAGCATAAACATCTGTATATGCACCGCGTTTTGCCACACGTTGATATTGCTCAATTGGTGCAAAACAATGGGAAAGATATGGGGTATGCAACTGTGTTATACTGGGGACGAATTCTCGTGCAATCCCAAAGTCAATTAATACAGCTTCTCGCTTATTAGTACGCACAATAATATTCGCTGGTTTTACATCCCGATGCAACAATCCATTATTGTGAACTACCGTTAATGCTTCCCCAATTTGCCTAATATATCCCACCGCTTCAGCTTCGGATAACACACCCCGATTTACAACTCTATCTACAAAATTTTCGCCTTCAATATATTCCATTACCATGCACCAAATCCCTTCTTGGAATACTTCGCGGACTTTGACAACATGAGGATGGTTACATTTTGCTAACTTTAAGGCTTCGTTGAGAAAATCTTGTTCAAGTTTGGCAAAATCTGGTCGTTTTTGCACTATTTCATTCAAAGTCTTGATCACAATAGGTTGTTGATTTTCATTTCTAGCTAAATAAGTAATTCCAAAACCGCCTTGAGCAATAACTTTTTCTATCGTGTATTTCCCATTTTGTAGCTGATATCCACTTGTCCAAGTTGTTACCGCTACCGTTAGCATTTCTAACCATTCCTGCATCGTTTGGGGACGGTTTTCTGGTTCCAGTTCCATCCCTTTAACAATTGCTTGGTTTAATTTGTCGCTAATACTGGAAATATGTTGCTGCGGTGAAACTAATGCCATACTATAAAGCTTGCGGTTTATTGAAGTTTCAGGAAGTTGATTTGTAACCGCGTAGTAAAGAGAAGCAGCTAGCGAGTAAACATCGACAAATGGTTGTCTATCTCCCCGCATTTGTTCGTAAGGCGCAAACGCTGGATTTGCAAAAAACTGGGTACTAGGGGTTATTGGTACAGTTTCACCTGCAATACCAAAGTCGATTAATACTGCTTTGCCATCTTGCTGCACCATGATATTACCAGGATGGGCATCTCGATGTACTAATCCGGCTTGGTGTACTATTTTCAATGCATCACCAATTTGACTGATATATTTAACTGCTTCTTGTGTTGGTAATGCTCCTCTTTTTTGTACCAGGTTAAATAAACTATCTCCTTGTACAAAATCCATTACCAAACAATAAGTACCACCCTCGTGAAATAAATCCCTAACGCGGACAATATTTGGATGCTGGTTTTCGGAAAGTTTTTCTAGTCGCTGTCCTTCTTCTCGAAACCGTTTGATAAATTTAGGATATTCTGGGTCATTCCTCAAGTCGTCATTTGGGGTTTTTATTACCACGAAAGCGTTAAGCATAGTATGACGTGCTTTGTAGGTGATACCAAACCCACCTCGCCCAAGCACCTGCTCGATTACGTACTTTCCGCCTTGTAGCTGCTGTCTGGATGCCCAAACCATCGGTTTTTGACGCGCGACACTGGATATTATTGTTGCAGAAATTTCTTGAACACGCAATTCTACTTAATAATCTGTTAGAGGCGCCTTTTCGGTGCGAGGACTAATATCGTATAATTCCCACTTTTATTGCCAAGCCAAGCGGTTAATATCATCATTGGATACAGATTCTTTGAGTACAATCCGTAAGTCACTCATTTTTTGCTATCTTCCTACTCAGGAGTAAACATTTTTTAAGCGTTGTACAAAATATTTGTTATAAAAATGTTGTACAGCATAGCCATTGTTTATACTTTTTCAAGGGTTTTCGACATTTTTCTTATAAAATCAATGTTGTCGGCTTCGGAGTGGAAGTAGTAATCATAAAAATCACCTAATACGACACTCAAAATTAGTGTTTGAGCCATTTGATCGGAGATGTCTGGAGTAAGAATCTCATACTCGCAAACCAAATTTCGCTCCCGTAAGTCAAGAGTTGTAATTTTTATGACATCTATTAAAGGTAGATTCTTTTGGCGTGAACCACGTCGCGACACAAAGATATAACCCGGTGGATCGTTACCAGCAGAAGCTTCGTACTGAGTTGGGTCTATATCATTGCGCTCTGCTTGATAATCCCGCTTTACAATTATGTCACCGTATTTTAAACCCTCCGGATCAGACACATAACGGCTTGGGTTGCTTCCTAATAAATTTTCCATAGCCCACATTATTTCGATGATAGTGGGTTTACTAGAAAATCTGTCTTCATAGTCCTTTGCAATTTCTGCCAACGCAATGGCTAATTCATCGATGGGTTGATCCCCCGTTATTCCCTTAACTGCATTTCGCTCAAACTCTTCCCAAGCCATAAATTTACACTCCTGTACATATAATTATACATTCGTTAAAATAGACCACTTAATTATCCTGATAGTGGCGCCGACTATCGGACTAAAGAATTTTGGAAGCATCTGGATACTAACTTAAGCTTGGAAATACTGACGTTCGTTGATATAAACTAGATGGAAGCATCATACAATATGCTCTGGGAACAACATCGATTATCCACCAATTGAATAAATCTCTCTTGGCTGCTGCGAAAGGAGAAATTGCATCGCCTGTTATCGCTTCATACAAAATATCTATAAGCTCTTCATAAGCAGATTCTTTATTTAAACTTTTTAGTAACGCATAAAAAATATTATAAGCTTCGTCTGCTGCTTGATACATTCCCCCTTGTAAAATATCTGGAAATAAAGTATCTGCAAAATAATCGGGTACTTCAACACCGTTTTCTATCCAATTATTTACTTTTGCTAAAACTATATCTGGTCTAGAATCATCAGGAAAGTAGTGTTTTAAGGTTGCTTGGGCTGCAAGCGTTATTCCCATTGCCATATATACATATCGCTGATGTACAATTTTATCATTCTTGCTTCCAAAAGTTTGCAAAACCTCTTCAAATGCTTGTTCAACATTCCACTTTCCCCCATTCTCATACAAATCAAGATATTTTCTACCCCAAACTTCCCTAATTTTGTTAAGTAAATTATTGGGAAGCTCTAGATTTTGAGGCAATTTTAATTCTGTATAGTAGCCAACGCTCATTTTTATTTCTTACTCCTAATCATGATTTGATATTTTTTCAATCCGTTTCCCTTCAGGCTTTTGCCTTAATATTTCTTTGATTATTGCTCTTTGTAATTATAAAGGTAATTTACTTTTTTCATGAGGAATATCAGAGAAGACAATTATGTTAATTTTGGGAAACTTGCCTTTAAAATCTTGTTCGCAGGAAATTACGCAACCTGAACACATATCTCTTTCACTATAAAGGTATAGTGTTCCCTCAACATTTTCTGTCAACCCATCTTCTTCAAGTGCTTGAGTAAGTGCATTGAATATTTTATATTCTGCATGAGCTTCGTTTGGATAGGGTGGCTCGCTCACAGTATCATAATGCGGTTCATAATATTTTTTTGGTCCCCCTTCTTTACCAGGTATATTTAATGGTTCTGCCTTGCTCGTAGCTTTTGGCTCATAACTTTTGTCACTTGAAAGAACAAGCTTTGAAACAGCAACATTTCCATTGGTTGGTTTACCCCGCCGAATATACTGTAACCTAACTTGTTGAGCTATTGCTTTAAGTGTAGCTTTAATTTCGACCAATTCTTCAGGTAGGTCTATGTAAGCAGGATAGTAAGTGGTGTTAAGTGTCATTACGACATTCAAACAATTAACTTTTGTGATCTGAAGGCGCCTGTTTCCATATTTCCATGACGACACTCACATTTTTGCTTTCGCACCCTAATGTCAAAAATCGTTTCTAATCTAAATTCGCACCTCGAAGAAGCAATGCTAGAATTTAAATATAAAGTTTTGTAAACAAAAACATAAATTTCAGCCACTCAAAGCGTAATTATAACTTTCGCTCTTATTTCCCCCCTTCCACGCGGGGGGGTTAGGGGGGATCACCATCATCTAACATACAATCGCTAAATGTAGTGTTAAAATCCAAATAATTTTTCATTAATATTCATACATTATATGAGTGATACTATACTATCGGTTCGCAACTTACGTGTAGAATTCCCAGGAGATGGTAAAAGCGTCAAAGCTGTTGATGGTATATCATTTGACCTGAAACGTGGCGAAACTCTCGGAATTGTCGGAGAGTCAGGAAGCGGTAAATCTGTGACTTCGTTTGCAGTAATGGGTTTGTTACAGTCTCCGGGACGGGTAACAAATGGCGAAATATTGTTTTCCCCCCAACCAAATACCCCACCCGTCAATTTGGTAGAACTACCTCCAAAGCAAATGCAGCTTTACCGGGGTGGAGATATCGCGATGATTTTCCAAGAACCGATGAGTTCGCTTAACCCTGTATTTACAATTGGCTATCAACTTACTGAAGCTATTTTACGTCACCAAAATATTTCTGCAGGCGAAGCAAAACAAAAAGCTATCGCTGGGTTGCAAGAAGTTAAGCTTCTTCCTAGCGATGAGCAGTTGCGTGAACAGTATTTAGATACAGCAAAGCAAGCTGGTACATCCGTCGAACCTCAAAAAATTTCCGACTTAGTTAACCAGCACAAAGATTCAATACTTCAACGATACCCCCATCAACTTTCGGGGGGACAACTCCAACGGGTAATGATAGCAATGGCTATTTCTTGCAACCCGTTATTACTAATTGCCGATGAACCAACTACAGCGCTTGATGTAACTGTACAGGCAACGATTATTGATTTGCTGCACGAGTTGCAAAAAACGCGCGATATGGCGTTAATATTTATTACTCACGATTTGGGTTTAATCTCGGAAATCGCTGATAAAGTCGCTGTAATGTATAAAGGTAAAGTCGTTGAATACGGCGCCTCCGATCAAATTTTTCATCATCCCGAACATCCATATACTAAAGGACTAGTAGCGTGTCGCCCAACACTTAATAGTCGTCCTGTGAAACTTCTTACCGTTTCCGACTATATGAGCGTTGAAGAAATGCCAACGGGAGATATTATTATTCAAGGTAAAGAACCTGGTGAACCAATCCAAATTAGTATCGAAGAAATTACCCGGCGCCTAGAAAACCTCGAAAAAGAACCAGCACTCGTACAAATCAAAAATCTCAAAGTCGGTTTTCCTGTTAAAGGTGTGTTTGGCGCGACAAAACGCTACTTCTGGGCAGTAAATGATGTATCTTTCGATATCAAACGCGGCGAAACCTTGGGACTTGTAGGTGAGTCAGGATGCGGTAAAAGCACACTAGCTCGAACTTTATTAAGACTTATCGAACCGACAAGCGGGCAAATTATCTTTGAAAACCGTGATATTACACCACTCAAAGGTCAAGAATTACAAAAATTGCGGCGCCAGATGCAGATAGTATTCCAAAATCCATTTAGTGCCCTCGACCCACGCATGAAAGTCGGAGAAGCAATAATAGAGCCTTTGGTAATTCATAGTATTGGCAAAACCAAAAAAGAACAGCGTGAGCGCGCGGCATATCTTCTTGAACGAGTTGGCTTAAGTGCAGACGCAATGAACCGTTACCCGCACCAATTTTCAGGAGGACAACGGCAACGGGTTTGTATCGCGCGCGCTTTAGCATTAAATCCTAAATTTATTATTTGCGATGAGTCAGTGTCCGCGCTCGATGTATCAGTCCAAGCACAAGTATTAAACTTGCTCAAAGAACTGCAAGAAGAATTCGGCTTGACTTATATATTTATCTCCCACGATTTAAGCGTGGTAAAATTCATGAGTGATAGAATTTTAGTCATGAACCGTGGTCAAATCGTCGAAGAAGGCAGAGCCGAAGACATTTACCGCGAACCCAAAGAAGAATACACGCAAAAACTCATTGCATCAATTCCTACAGGTAGCGCCGACCGAATTAGACAACAAAAAGCATCTTAATCTAAACCTCTTGTGGAACGGGCATCCTGCCCGTCCATGATAATATGGTCTACAACTTCCTTACTTTGTGCCGTTATGACATCAAATTATTCGATTCAGGCAACATCTATAGAAGAAAGACAAGAGCAAAAGCAATCCTTCGATAAGTTTCTACAGCGGTCGAGGAAAGCTTCAAAAGAAGAAATTGAGATAGTTTTAGCTGAACGTGAGATAGTTGAGCCAGAGTCAGAATTAACTCCTGAAATTATCGCACGTGTTCGGCAACTAATAAATAACACAGCTTCATAATCAGTTAATCTAATAATTCTTCACAAAGCACAATCTAATTTAATACAGTAGTAAGGTGGGCAGTGCCCACCCTACTATCTAATATCTAAAATAATGTTTGCCAAAATTCGCGATACAGAAATATTCTTTGATGTTGAGGGGTGCAGTGTAGTAGTTGAAAACAACCGCACTTACACAAAACCTACCGCTTTTTTAATACACGGTGGTCCCGGCGCCGACCATACTGGTTACAAACCGACTTTCTCAGCTTTAACACGCTCCTTACAATTAGTATATTTTGACCATCGTGGACAAGGACGGTCTAAACGCGGCGCCAAGGAAACCTACACTCTCGATAATAATGTCGAAGATATGGAAGCACTGCGTCAATATTTAGGACTTGACAAAATCGTTGTTATCGGGACTTCCTACGGTGGCATGGTCGGGCTATCATATGCTGTCCGTTATCCTCAAAACGTCTCACATTTGATTATCATTGTCAGCACTGCGAGTTATGAATTTTTAGAACGGGCAAAGCAAATTTTAAGAGAACGCGGAACTGAAGAACAAAATCTTATTGCCCAGCGACTTTGGGATGGTAATTTTGAGAATGAAGAACAACTGCGCGACTACTTTAAAATTTTGGCGCCGATGTATTCACTCAAACACGACCCGAATACATCCGTGAAAGTCTGGGATCACAAAATACTCTCAATAGATGCTATTAATGAAGCTTTTGGTGGATTTTTGAGAACATATGATGTACGTGACCAACTGTATAAAATTACTGCACCGACATTAGTAATAGGTGGGCGCCATGATTGGATATGCGCGCCTGAATTCTCTGAAGAAATTGCCAGAGGCATAAAAAACGCTGACTTAAGAATCTTTGAAAACAGTAGCCATTTAATCCGCGCGGATGAACCAGAAGTATTAATGGACGCAATAAATGGATTTTTGGTTTACAAAGTCCTGTAATATTTACAAATTATAACTTATGGTAGATGACTTATAATAAATATATCTTCTTACAGCTAGGTGATTGAATTACTTGTATTCTGCTAACTTTGTTTAGGCAGTGTCGTTAAATGTAAACGATGCTGTTATAAAGGAGAAAAAATATAATGCCCAATCACGATATTATCGTTGTCGGAGCATCAGCAGGAGGAGTTGAGGCACTGACTTTTTTAGTAAGCAATTTACCATCTGACCTGAATGCTAGTATAATTATAATTCTTCACGTACCTTCTGAAGGTAAAAGTGTTTTACCTACTATTCTTAACCGAGCTAAACGTCTGCCAGCGCATCATGCTAAAGATGGAGAAGTCCTAAAACCGGGGCAAATTTATGTGGCGCCACCGGGTTATCACTTACTCATAAAATCTGGATACGTTAATTTGGCTCGTGGACCAAAAGAAAATAACCATCGCCCAGCTATTGACCCAACGTTTCGCACCGCAGCTCGCTTTTATGATGGAAGAGTAATAGGTGTAGTTTTAACGGGTGTACTTGATGATGGTACTGCTGGGTTAGCGGCAGTGAAAATTAGAGGTGGTTTGGCAGTTGTCCAAGACCCTTCGGATGCAATGTTTAATGGAATGCCACGTAGTGCGATTGAAAACGTTAGCGATATTGATTGTGTTTTACCACTATCGGAGATTCCATCTAAACTAGTAAATTTAGTAAATACACCAGTTGTAAAAAAAAATAACAAGCAAGTTCCTGAACTCATGGAATACGAATCTGATATAGCACAACTGAGTGCAGAAAGGCTTCACTCAAAAAATAAACCTGGCAAGCCTTCCGAGTATGTTTGTCCTGATTGTGGGGGTGGTCTTTGGGAACTACAAGAAGACGGTATATTTAGGTTTCGCTGTCGCACTGGACATGCTTACTCGCCAGAAAGTTTGCTCTTCAAGCAATCTGAATCATTAGAAGATGCTTTATGGATTGCAATTCGCGCTCTTGAGGAAAAAGCATCGCTTGCTGACCGTATGGCTAAAAGAATGCGCGAGCGCAACCAAAATTTATCTGCACAACGTTTAGAGCAAGAAGCTAAAGATGCCGAAGGACGCGCTGAAATCATTCGCAATGTAATTATTCAACATGCTGGCACCGAAGAAGATAATCTAAATTCAGAACCTCAATTATTCGTAACTCAAGAAGCTGTAAATAATGAGTAGCCGCTACTTGGTGGTGCTAGCTGCATCTGCTGGTGGAATCCGAGCTATAAACGAAATTTTATCAAACTTACCCGAAAACTTTGCTCCACCTATAGCAATAGTGCAACACCTTAACCCAAATTACCCTAGTTGCCTTGCCGAAATCCTAAATCAACACACACCTTTGTCAGTTAAACAAGCTCAAGAGTCAGAATTACTAACCACTGGGGTAGTATATATAGCACCTCCTAACCTGCACTTAGTTGTTAATAGCGATGGTACGCTGTCTTTATTAAATACTGAGAAAGTCTGTCGTGTCCGTCCTGCAGCCGATATGTTATTTGAATCCGCAGCAGCTTGTTTCCAAGAACGAGTTATTGCTGTAGTTTTAACTGGTATGGATGGTGATGGCACAGATGGAGTAGTAGCAGTAAAACGCGCGGGTGGTAAAGTTATTGCTCAAGACCACGTAACTTCGGAATTCTTTAGTATGCCATCTAATGCAATTCAAACTGGATGTGTTGATTTTATACTGCCTTTATCAGAAATTGCTCCCATTTTATTAGAATTAACTGCTGAATGATTTTTACTCTTCTTTTATTAATTATGTTCAATTTTCCTTGATAATTAATACAAAATAATTCCTGTACGGGCGGGTTTACCTAAATTCTACTAAATAACGAAAAATCTAGGTGAACCCGCCCCGACGCTCCTTCGCCCCTCCTAATTCATAAGTGGGTTTACCTAAATTCTACTAAATAACGAAAAATCTAGGTGAACCCGCCCCGATGCTCCTTCGCCCCTCCTAATTCATAAGTGGGTTTACCTAAATTCTACTAAATAACGAAAAATGTCGGTGAACCCGCCCCGACGCTGCTCCGCCCCTCCTAATTCATAAGTGGGTTTACCTAAATTCTACTAAATAACGAAAAATCTAGGTGAACCCGCCCCGACGCTGCTCCGCCCCTCCTAATTCATAAGTGGGTTTACCTAAATAACGAAAAATGTCGGTGAACCCGCCCCGACGCTGCTCATGTACGGGCGGGTTTACCTAAATTCTACTAAATAACGAAAAATCTAGGTGAACCCGCCCCGACGCCCCTCCTAACTAATTAGTATAAATTATGACTTCTACCGAACAAAATCCAGATTTGGAAGCTCTACTAGATTACATTCGACATACCCGTGGTTTTGATTTTAGTGGTTACAAACGTACAAGTTTAACCCGTCGTATATGTAGGCGGATGCAGACAATAGGTGTAGATAATTACATAGATTATCTTGATTATTTGGAAGTTCACCCAAACGAGTTTATAGATTTATTCAATACGATTTTAATTAATGTAACTACTTTTTTTCGAGAGCCGCAGGCTTGGGAATATATCGCATCCGAAATTATTCCTACTATTATTAAGAGCAAGCAGAGAACAAAACTTATCCGTGTCTGGAGTGCAGGTTGTGCTTCGGGAGAAGAAACTTATACTGTGGCGATGTTACTGGCAGAAGCTCTTGGGATGGAGGAATATTCAAAGCGCGTCAAAATCTTTGCTACAGATGTCGATACTGAAGCTCTCAATCATTCCCGTCATGCTACATATACTACTAAAGATGTACAAGATGTTCCTCCTAGGTTACTTGAGAAATATTTTGAAAATGTAAACGGGCACTATGTTGTTAAAAAAGAACTGCGTCATTGTGTTATTTTTGGGCGCCATGACTTAGTGCAAGATGCACCAATATCTCGAATTGATTTGCTGATTTGCCGAAATACTTTGATGTATTTTAATACCGAAACCCAATCTCGGATTCTCGACCGCTTTCACTTTGCTCTTAATGAAGGAGGGTTTCTTTTCTTAGGTAAGGCTGAAATGTTATTTACTCGCACTCACTCATTTACAGCCGTAGATTTACGGCGCCGGGTATTTACTAAAACTCCAAACGCTAACTTAAGGGATATTCTATTAAGCATGTCTCATCTTCAAAACCTCCAAACCGCTCCAGAAATGGTTGACCAAATTCATATTTATGAAGCGACTTTTGAAATTGACCCGGTTGCCCAAATAGTAGTTGACTCAAATAATTCTGTACTACTTGCCAACAAAGAAGCGAGAAATTTATTTAATCTCAATCTTCGCGACTTAGGACGACCTCTACAAGATTTAGAAATTTCTTACCGTCCTGTTGAACTGCGTTCACGTATTGATCAAGTTCGCTCTAACCTTCGCAGTGTAACTTTAAAAGATATCGAATACCCTACCTCGGAAAGGGAAATACGATTTTTTGACATACAAATCATACCTTTATTAGATGAAAATACTGATAAATTACTAGGTATCAAAATTGTATTTATTGACGTTACCAGTTTTAAACAGCTACAAAACGAATTAGTACACGCGAATCAAGAACTCGAAACAGCTTACGAAGAACTCCAATCTACAAATGAAGAATTAGAAACTACCAACGAAGAACTTCAATCAACTGTCGAGGAACTCGAAACTACCAACGAGGAATTACAGTCAACGAATGAAGAACTCGAAACCATGAACGAAGAACTGCAATCTACTAACGAAGAATTGCAGTCAATTAATGAAGAATTGCGTCAGCGCAGTGAAGAACTCAACCGCGTTAACGGTTTTCTAGAATCGATACTTACCAGTTTACGCGCGGGTGTAGTTGTTCTTAGCCCCAATTATCATATTCTGATTTGGAACCGTAAAGCAGAGGATTTGTGGGGACTGCGTAACGATGAAGTTCTGTTACAACACTTTATGAGCTTAGATATTGGTTTACCACTCGAACCGCTCAAGATACCATTACGCGATATTTTTACTAAGCAATCTGATTATTACGAAATTTTACTAGATGCTAGAAATCGTCGGGGTCGGGCAATACAATGCCAAATCATTTGTACTCCCCTTCTACGTACAGCGACAGATATCCAAGGAGTAATCCTACTGATGGAAGAGCGCGAAAAATTAGATGATTAATATTCGTACAATCATTACATAACTTCCTCTACAGATAGATATATTAAATCACTACTATTTATAAGTTTATAGATGTTGGGGGTGATTCAGGTAACAAATATGCATGATTTTAATCAAAAAATAGAGAAAGTATATAAAAATACACAAGCGCTCAATCAACACATTAATGAATCGCCTTTGCAGGAACAAGATTTGTTAATCAAAGCACTTGAGGAACTTCATATAGCTTTAGAAGAGTTGCAGGTCGCAGAAGAAGAATTACGCGAGCAAAATCATATTTTAGCAGAGGCACATTATTCGTTAGCTCAAGAACGACAGCGTTACCAAGAACTTTTTGACTTGGCGCCAGATGGATATATAGTTACTGACATTGAAGGAAAAATTCAAGCGGCAAACAATGCTGCGGCTGAAATGCTTAATATCCCCAAGCATTTCATTACCGGCAAGTTTTTAGTTAATTTTATTCCAGAATCAGAACGACGCGCGTTTCGTTCTTTACTATTGCGGCAGCATCAACCTAGGCGAGTGAGTGAGTGGGAAACTCGCATACAGCCACGCCATAGTCATATAACCTACGTTTCTATTAGTAGGACTACTATAACAGACAATAAAGGTCAAATTCAAGGTTGGCGTTGGATGTTACGAGATATTACAGAACGTAAGCAAACAGAAGAACAATTGCGCGCGGTACAAGTACAAAATTTACAACTCGAAGAAGCTGCCAAGTTAAAATCGCAATTTATAGCAATAATGTCTCATGAATTGCGTACCCCTCTACACGCTATATTAGGTTTTGCTAACTTACTCCAACGTCAAGTTCAGCAGTGGTCTTCATCGAGTTCCCCGATGATGTTAGAAAAAATTATTAATAATGGTAAACAGTTGTTGACTTTAATTGAGGATATGCTCGACCTTTCCAAGTTAGAGTCGAATCGATTAAAGTTACAATTACAGAAATTTAATTTGATAGAACTAGTTACATCTACCGTAAACGAATTGCGTCCAATAGCTGAAAAAAAGAATTTAAAACTTAACCTAAATATCGAAATAGATAATAATATAGTTATTAACGATAGCATTCGCGTTAAGCAAATTATAGTTAACCTGCTTGACAACGCAATTAAATTTACAGACACAGGTAGCATAAATATTGACGTTAAAGAACTGCTCCAAGATAAATTGTCAATTTGCGTTTGTGATACTGGAATTGGAATATCAGAAGAAGATTTAAAATATATTTTTCAAGCGTTTCGACAAATCAACCAAACAACCATACGTAAATATAACGGCACAGGATTAGGACTAGCAATCATAGACCATTTAGTACGTTTGATGCAGGGAACAATTTCTGTCACTAGTACAGTTGGTGAAGGTTCTACTTTTTGCGTTGAGATACCCAAGGTAGTCACCAACCAAGGATGATTACTATCTAAAAAATAACTCATTCGTTACATGCGTTACATCTGTTGCCATTATCTACCCTTAAGTTTTAACTAGAGTTTGACTATAGATAGAGTCAAATTATTGGGTTGACCAATTACGCTATTAAATGAAGGGGAAATAGCGGTATGTGAGTTATGGACAGATTTGCTCGACAAATTAATGCAGTACAGCGACGAACGGAGACACTAAACCAAAGTCTTGCTGCCTCTTCGCGACAACCTGGTTTGTTGGTGCAAGCTTTTAACCAACTCCACGATGCGTTAGAGGAACTGCAAGTTACACACAATGAGTTACTTTTACAGAAAGAACAATTAGCAGACTGTTACCGGAGTGCAGAACTTGAACGTCAACGCTATCGTAATTCGTTCGATTTCGCACCTGATGCTTATTTAATCACTGATCGCGATGGCAATATCGTAGATGCAAATCGTGCTGCTGCAAATTTATTTCAATTACGGATTCAATCATATAATGCCTGGGCTAATAAATCGTTACTTGATTTTTTACCTCAAGATCAGCAGAATGCATTTCACTATCAGCTACTGAGACTGCCTCACGAACAAACACTAAAAGATTGGGAAGTTGTTTTCTGTAAAAAAGACGGTCAAACATTTCCTGCCACAATCAGTGTAAACACTGTAAAAAACCTTAATGATGAAATTCATTTTTATTGGTTGATACGCGATATCACCGCGCGTAAGCAAGCAGAAGAAGCGCAAGCAATCAAATCAGAAAATTTACAGTTACAAGAAACAGTACGATTAAAGTCACAGTTTATGGCGATGATGTCCCATGAACTGCGTACCCCCATGCATATAATATTGGGATTTGCTCAACTGCTTCTACGCCAACCCGTAAAGCTTTTGGCGCCGCAGTTAAAGAACATGGTGGAGCGAATTTACAACAATGCCAAGCATTTATTGGCATTAATCGAAGATATTCTTGATTTTACAGCCTTAGAATCAGGTAAGTTAAGTTTAAACTCTCAACAATTCAACTTAGCTGAACTCATTCAAAGTGTTACTCAAGAACTGCAACACCTTGCTTCACGCAAACAATTACCTTTAGTCGTAGACATTAAGTTACAAAATCCAACAATAATTGGTGATAGCGAGCGCATTCGTCAAATTCTAGTTAACCTTCTCGATAACGCAATCAAGTTTACCGATAAAGGTAGTGTAACACTTGAAGCATATGAAATGCCTTTCTGTCGCATCGCTATAGTTGTGCGAGACACAGGTATAGGTATTGCCGAAAGTGACATCAAGTGTATATTTCAGGAATTTCGACAAGTAAATCAAACATACTGCCGTACACATGGAGGTACAGGTTTAGGACTTGCAATAGTTGACAAACTACTCAAGTTGATAGGTGGAACTATCAGCGTCGAAAGTGAGCTTGGAGAAGGTTCAACTTTTCGCGTCGAATTACCAAGAGGAGTGGAAAGTGCGCTCGTGCGCTCGTGCTGAGTAGGGAGTGGAAAGTGCTGAGTAGGGAGTGGAAAGTGCTGAGTGCTGAGTGCTGAGTAGGAAGTAGAAAAGTGCTTATACTAAAAACGGTTAGGAACTGTCATTCTTCTAGAAGCGAAGAATCTCTAAGATGCAACCCTTTGGGAAAAGCTTCGCTTTACACTGCGCTTCGCTTCGTTCAGCATGACAAAAGTTCAGTTTTTACCCGTGGGCAGTATAGAGCGCACCCATTACTTATTGCTTATTACTTAACCTTAACCTTAACCTCATTACTCAGCACTCAGCACTCAGCACTCAGCACTCATTACTTTTTGAGCGATTCTTAACTTAGCGGAACGAGAACGGGAATTTTGGATGATTTCTTCTTCGGTAGCAATAATAGGCTTCTTCGTTACAACTTGTAATATTGGTGAATCGCGTAAAGAATGTTTAACTAAGCGGTCTTCTAAACTGTGAAAGCTAATTATTACGAGTCTACCATTAGGTGCCAATGCTAATGGAGCCTTTGCTAAAAAGGTTTCGAGAACTTTCAATTCGTCGTTGACTGCGATACGTAATGCTTGAAAGACGCGCGTAGCAGGATGAATTCTGCCGTGACGGTATTTTGCTGGAACGGCAGATGCTATAGTGTCAGCTAATTGTGTAGTTGTTTTAAACGGACGTTTTTCTACAATGCGTCTAACAATACGTCGTGATAATCGTTCCTCACCATACTTAAAGAAAATATCAACTAAATCAGCTTCGCTCCAATGGTTGATAACATCCGCAGCAGTTAAAGATTGTTTTTGGTTCATCCGCATATCTAAATTAGCTTCTTTACGGAAACTAAAACCGCGTTCGGGTGTATCAAGATGATGCGAGCTTACACCCAAGTCAGCCAAAATACCATCATAACTATCAGGTGGGTAGTTAAAAGCAGCAAAATTGGTATGAATAAATTTTACCCTATCTCCAAACTGGGCTAGCTCTTTCTGTGCCGCAGCCAAAGCATCTTCATCTTGGTCAAGTGCTGTCACCTTAACATCAGGCGCCGTTTCTAAAATCAAACGAGTATGACCACCACCACCAACTGTAGCATCTAAATAGTGACCACCCGCGCGTACTGCCAAACCTGAGATTACTTCTTGGGGTAAGACAGGGGTGTGCGAAAATATTAGTTCTTCGGGAGAAAGCGATTTTAAAGAGTCGGGGTTCATGGTGGTACTCTATACCATAGGAACAATATGTATCAAATTACTATTGATTAAAAGCAACTTGTATGCCTGAACACAAGGAGAACTTTTTTCTTATGCTTGTGATTGAGGATTAAGATATTAACTTCAATAATATATAGCAGTAAAATTGGTAAATTTGGTTTGTGCGTGTATATTGGTCGATTTTGACGTGGAGTGGCAACATTCCTTAAAAAAATCCGCCGCCGCTCGTTATGCCAATCTCAATATCAATATAATTATATATGTGCAACAAAACTAAACGTTCTTACGCATCCCCAAAGCTATCGCGCGCGGTTCAATTTAAATTTTTACAAACTGGAGAACGCTAAAATTTATGGCAAGAATTGAAACCAGAACCGAACCGATGGTGTTGAACATGGGACCGCACCACCCCTCAATGCACGGGGTTATGCGGTTAATTGTTACCCTAGACGGTGAAGACTGTATCGACTGCGAACCGGTGATAGGTTACCTACACCGAGGAATGGAAAAAATCGCAGAAAACCGCACTACTATTATGTACGTCCCTTACGTAAGTCGTTGGGACTATGCAGCTGGTATGTTTAACGAAGCTGTAACTGTAAACGCACCAGAGAAAATTGCTGGTATAACTGTACCCAAGCGCGCGCAGTATATTCGCGTGATCATGCTCGAATTGAACCGCATCGCTAACCACTTACTATGGTTCGGTCCATTCCTCGCTGACGTTGGCGCCCAAACTCCCTTCTTCTACCAGTTCCGCGAACGCGAATTGATATATGACTTGTGGGAAGCGGCTACAGGTTATCGGATGGTTAACAATAACTACTGGCGTGTTGGTGGTGTTGCCGCTGACTTACCCTACGGTTGGGTTGACAAGTGCTTTGAATTTTGCGATTACATCGTACCGAAAATAGACGAGTATGAAAAATTGGTGACAAATAACCCAATTTTCCGGCGCCGTATTGAAGGAATTGGCACCATTACCCGTGACGAAGCGATAAATTGGGGACTTTCTGGACCAATGCTGCGTGCTTCTGGCGTAAAATGGGACTTACGTAAAGTTGACCATTACGAATGTTACGACGATTTTGACTGGGAAGTACATTGGGAAACCGCAGGTGACTGCATGGCACGCTATGTAGTGCGGATGCGAGAAATGCGCGAATCAGTTAAAATTCTTCGCCAAGCATTAAAAGGACTTCCAGGTGGACCATTTGAAAACCTCGAAGCCAAGAGAATGATGGAAGGAGCAAAATCTGAGTGGAACGGTTTTGATTACCAGTTTGTCGCCAAAAAAGTCTCTCCCTCATTCAAAATTCCTAAAGGTGAAGCTTATGCGCGCGTCGAAAGCGGTAAAGGTGAACTAGGAATTTATATGGTTGGCGATGATAACGTATTCCCTTGGCGCTTCAAAATTCGCCCAGCAGACTACAACAATCTCCAAATCCTGCCCGAATTATTACGCGGTGTCAAAGTAGCTGATATCGTCGTAATTCTCGGTAGCATCGACATCATCATGGGGTCAGTAGACCGATAAATAACTAAGCCTCGTAAGGTGGCTTAAGCCACCCTACAACTTCTGTACGGGCGGGTTTACCTACATCCTAATTAGTTATGGAAAATTTAAGTGAACCCGCCCCGACTGTACGGGCGGGTTTACCTACATCCTAATTAGTTATGGAAAATTTAAGTGAACCCGCCCCGACTAACCCCTAACTTCTGTTACAGTACCTACCCACTCCCATACATTTCCATTCAAATCAAAAACAGGTAGCCCAACTGATAGCATTTCTTGGTATGTGCCATCGCGGAGGCGAAGTCTAAACAAAGCTTCCATAGGGTGTTTTATTTCAAGCGCATCTATCCAAAGACTTAAAGTTGGGTCGCGGTCATCTGGGTGCAGCGCATTCAACCAGCCATATCCTTTATACTCAGCAGGAGTCTGCCCCGTAAAAGCTTCCCACATCGGCACGTCCTCTATAATGCGACCGTCCGGCGCCGCAGTCCAGACAATTGCAGCAGTTACCATTTTCAAACAGTTATAACGTTCTTGGCTTAGACGTAGCCCTTCCTCAAATTGCTTACGCTCAGTAATATTTATAGTGTAACCAAGTAAACGAGCCGCATTTGAATCGCTCTGTGGAATATATTGAGCGCGCGCGAGAATCCATTGCTCCCCTTTTTCGGTGTGATTAATACGAAACTCAATATCCAAACCTGATTCACTATTGATTGCTCTCCAGTGCGCCGCTTTAATCAGTTTTCGGTCATCGGGATGTACACATTCAAGAAACTTTGCAAAACTCCACGATTCGTCTTCTTCTTTATACCCCATCAGATGGCGCCACTCCGAAGTAACAAAACCTGTATGTGTTTTTAAATCATAGCTCCACAGCCCTATGCCCGCAGCACGCTGTGCAAAAGCGAGTTGCTCTGATTTGTGTTGTAAAGTATCATACAATTGACAATACCGCTCTTCAGAAGCTAAAATCGCTTGTCGGTTATATTCCTGAATCCGGTTAACCTCAAGCTGCGCTACAACGCGCGTCATTAATTCGCGCGCCCCAAATGGTTCCACAATAAAATCATTGGCGCCTTCAAACAAACCATTGACAGCAGTTTCTTCGTCGAAGAGTGATGTTAACATTAATATAGGTATGGCATGTCGATTTGCGCGAATCTCACGAAGCAACGCTAAACCATCGCTTCCCGCCATATTCATATCTGTAACAACAAGGTCTGGCGGATTGTTAATTATACACCTCACTGCTTGCTCGCCATTATTTGCTACCTCAACGCGCCACCGTTGAGAAAGAATACGCTGTAAGTAATCACGTATATCAGCATTGTCATCAACAACCAGAATTTTGGAACCTGGTAGGATTGGGCGCATAAATAAGTCGATGCAAATAAATTCACTAACTGTGCTAAAAAAGGTAAAGGTAAAGAAAAGTAAAAATCTTCACGTACCCTTACAAAACTTTACATATTTTATAATCACCATGCCAACTGACTTCTGGCATATATCATTAATTGAAATAATCAATCCTAATATTTAAATTAGTCAACAACCCCTATACATTTCAATGGATTCTATTACGTTTATTAATGAAATTATTCGCTGTATTGGTTCTAAAGTCAAGCAGCAAATTACTTTTGCTCAATATATGGATACAGTCTTATATCATCCTAGTCATGGTTATTATTCGACAGAGGCAGCAAGTATAGGTAAAGAAGGAGATTTTTTTACCTCGGTTCATCTCGGCGCCGACTTTGGCGAGATGTTAGCAATACAATTTGTCCAGATGTGGGATATTCTCGGAAAACCTGCACCATTTACACTCGTGGAAATAGGCGCCGGACAAGGTTATTTAGCTGTTGATATTTTAAATTACCTTCAGCAACATCATACAGATTTATTTACTGTTTTGAAATATACCATAGTTGAAAAATCACCTTTATTAAAACAAGTACAACAGCAAAAATTGCGAAATTACCCAGTATACTGGTGTAACTTAGAAGAAATAGAAAATAATTCGGTAGTTGGATGTATTTTTTCAAATGAATTGGTAGATGCTTTGCCAGTACATCAGTTTGTCGTAGAAGCAGGGCAATTAAAAGAGGTTTATGTTGGAATATCCTCTTCAGTACAATCTGGCGACCAAGATAGATTTGTAGAAATTATTGATGAACCTTCAACGCCAAAGCTTCTTCAATATTTTGATTTAATCGAAATTGACATTAGTAGCTACCCTACAGGATACCGAAGTGAAATTAACTTAGCTGCACAAGATTGGCTAACTCAAGTCAGCGACAAATTACAACTTGGCTATATAATCACTATTGACTATGGCTACCCAGCGTATCGCTATTATAATCCTCGTAGAAGTCAGGGTACACTGCAATGCTATTACCAACATCGGCGCCACTCTAACCCATATATATATGTAGGCAAGCAGGATATCACAACACATGTTGATTTTACCGCTTTAGAACGATGGGGTGAAACGTGCGGCTTAGTTAAAGTAGGATTTACAAAGCAAAGTTTGTTTTTAATGGCATTAGGTTTAGGAGAAAGAATTGCAGCCCTTTCTGATTCTAATCTTTCAGTATCAGACATACTGCGGCGCCGTGACTCATTACACCAACTACTTGATCCAATGGGACTAGGAGACTTTGGAGTTTTGATTCAAAGTAAAAAACTTACATCCACCCAAGCAGTGCAACCCCTCAAAGGTCTGACCATACCCATTTAACATATGTAGTTAGGTACGTAGTTGGGGTTTAGCCCTCTATATTTTCGTGCGCTCTCCGCGCTACTATGAACCTACCAAAATTAATGACATAGACCAGTAGGTTGGGTTGAGTATAGGCGCCCAAGCAAGAGTAAAAATAAAAACATTGTTAATTTTGTTGCAAAACTAGCCGAATTGGCATTTCAAGGTTTAGAGTCGAAAAAGAAACTAAAAGTAACAATAAAAAGGTAAAAAACAATGAGTACTCACGATTTATTAATGTTAGTTGGACTACTGACCCCAGGAATATTACTCTCAGTGTTGATTATGGCAACATTTGCAGCAGGCGGCTAATAAAATCTTGTGGGGTGGGCATCCTTGCCCGCCCTTTTAATTAAATAGGTGCCTTTTATTTAATAAGATCATAATCTTTGGAAATCCCCCCTAGCCCCCCGCGTGGAAGGGGGGAACAAGAACCTGCTCTTAGCCCCCCGCGTGGAAGGGGGGTTGGGGTGATTAAAAGTTAAATACTAACAATTAAAATTAAAAATAATGTTATTAACTAACTTTTGAAATAATTTATTAATTAATAAGTTATTGTTCGTAGCGATTGTACATTCAAACATAAAGAATTAACAATTAGGATAGAGAATATAAAGAACAAGTATTGGGATACAGTATGAAGGTGGCATTTCTGGGAACAGGATTAATGGGGTTGCCAATGGCACAGCGGTTATTAGAGGCTAATATAGAATTGATAGCTTATAACCGTACAAGAGAGAAATTGGCGCCACTCAAAGAGAGGGGTGCAGAAATTGCAGAACACCCACGTCATGCTATTCGTGCGGCAGATTGTGTAATATTGATGTTAACTAATGCTCCAGCTATTTACAGCGTTTTACTGTCGGATACTTCTTTTCGGATGTTAGCTGGACGCACTGTTATTCAAATGGGAACTATTACCCCGTCAGAAAGTAAAGAAATTCGTGATACTGTTGTAGCTGCAGGAGGAGAATATATCGAGGCGCCTGTTTTGGGCAGCACTACCGAAGCGAATCAAGGTAAACTAATCGTTATGGTTGGTGCCTATCGCGAACAGTATCAACGTCATTTAGAATTACTAAAACACTTTGGTTCAAAACCTGTATATGTAGGACAAGTTGGAACTGCAGCAGGTTTACAACTAGCATTTAACCAGCTAATTAGTTCATTAACAGCAGCATTTGCACTTTCATTAAAGTTTGTACAGCGTCAAGATATAGATGTAAATGTATTCATGCAAATTTTGCGCGAGAGTGCTTTATACGCACCAATCTTTGACAATAAATTACAACGAATGCTAGAAAATAATTATGACAATCCTAGCTTCCCTACTAAACATCTATTAAAAGATACAGATTTATTTATCGACGAAGCCAAAAACGCGGGTTTAAATATCAATGGCATCGATGGTGTCCGCACAATTCTTGATACAGCAATCCGAATGTCATTTGCTCAAGCTGATTACTCTTCGCTTTTTGCTGCAATGACCTCATCTCCAGATGCTGAATGATTTAATAGTTAATAGTTAGGAGTTAGGAGTTAAGAGTTAGGAATTATTACTCAGCACTCAGCACTCAGCACTCAGCACTTTCAAATCCTCTACCAAACTTGCCAATAAATTTACAGCATCTACCTGTAAAGCTACCCAAGCATTAACATTCGCTTTTGTTACATGTCGATTATCTATAATTGTTTGACCTTTAGTAAATTGACCTTGTGTCTCAACATCAACTTGCGCGCGTTGTAATAAAAGAGTCTCTGGATAAAATAAATAAGCAACAGTCGCAGCATCATGAACTAAAAAGCCCTTTTTACCTTCTGTTTGACGGTAGGTTAGGGAAGTGTAAGTCAGAAAATCACATAACTGCACGATAAATTTAGCTACAGGGTTATCTGAGTTAGACAAATAAACTTCTTGCGCCATTTCTGGTGTAAAAATTAACTCGTTAGTAACATCTAACGACAATACAACAGTATCATTACGACTCTTAAAAACGAGTTGTGCAGCATCAACGTTAAAAGCGATATTAAATTCAGCTTTGGAGGTGACGTTTCCTGGTACTTCAAAGGCGCCACCCATAACGATAATTTCCTTGGCTTTTTTCAAAATGCCGGGAGATTTAATTTCAGCAGCAGCAAGGTTCGTTAATGGGGCAACAGCTAACAAAGTAATTTCTCCAGGGTAGGCATTTAGCTTGTCTATTATCAAATCATCAGAGTAACGCGCGTTGCTATAGTCGTGCTTGACATCAGGCAAATTTTCTGACAACCCTCCCATACCATCGGTGCCGTGAATATACGCAGCATCCTCCATATCAGTCGCTTCAACAACTCCTCTACCTAACTCAACTTCTGCAAACCCAGTAAAATTAAGTACTTTACTAGCACAAGCAAACGTAACGTTAGCATTAACATTTCCTTCTGCCGTCGTAACAGCTACCAATTCAACAAAACCCTGGTTAACCAAACTTAAAAGCCACAGCAACGCAAAAATATCATCGCCACCTGGATCTGTATCTAAAATGATTTTAGTTTTATTCTGCATGAAATTGTTTAGTATACTTGAGTTATATCTAATTTACTCTAATTACAGTAACATTATTAATTATTTGCTATATTCTATTTAAATAACACTAAATAAAAAAATGGTTAACTTTGTTGTCGAAGATTTAGATTCAGGAATCATTGAGCGCTTGCAAGCTCGCGCACAGCAACATGGTCGTTCATTACAAGCAGAAGTAAAAGCTATTTTACAGCAAGTTATTGAAACAGATACAAAGTCAAGCCTTTCCACAGATGAAATCATTTATCAAAAGTCAGCTTTAATGTTGCAGCAGATTAAAGAGCATATTCAAAAGACGGGTAAGGATGTTAATACAAATAATGCTTTAAAACAAGTAAATAAACAGGGATTAGATAAAAGAAAAACGCAATTCAAGGAGTTGAGAAAAGAAATATCCCTTGGCGATTTATCAATTCGAGAAGCAAGAGAATAAGGGCGAAGATATTAATATTATTTTAATGAAATTGACAGGTCATGCGAATACGTGATCGCTCTGAAGGCGCCCACACCAAACTGAAACCGTGTGTGAAAAATGACCTGTTGTAATTGTTATGCACGGTCATGCTAATTTCAATTCTTCAATTGGTATTAGATTGATGACGTTTTCGAGTTTGACAAACCCATTAACTTCGATTCGCTGCACTTTGAAAGGCTGCCAACTATTGAGGTGAGGATAGCAGTTGTCCCAAACTACTATGTCACCGACTTTGATTGATGCAGGTTCATCAGTGGTGATATTTTGATTTTTTGCTTCGGTAGCAATTGATTTTATTTTGTAAATGCGGTTTTGTTCTTCTTTACTGAGCATTGACCAAGATGCCATGCGTGTGGGCTGATCTAGCTTTGAAGTAATTGCTGTGATTTCTAACCAAGTATTGCAGTCGCGTAGCAGTGCTGCAATTTCTTCCGCGCTATATGATTCTGCTGCGGGAATAGTTGATGGTTGTTCGCTTTTGATTTTGTTTTCCGGACAAACTTCGTTAACAATGCAGTAGTTGAGTGGATAAGCTTGCACATACTCTGCTATTTGTACTAATTCTTCTTGTGCTGTTTTCTCGACCACTGTTTGTACTAGTTCAACATCAGGCGCCGTTTCTTCTACTACTGTTGTTGCTTGTGCCTCACTCTCATCATTACTTGGTGTTGGCGCCGAGTACTCTAAACCTAATATTGCTTTGAGGTGTGCTGGCAATTCACCTACCAACTTAAAGGCACCACATTTAATAGCTTCCCGAAATGCAGCCGCTTCTCGAACAAATCTTTGTGCTGTGATTTTTTCATCATCCATAGCACGTTGAATTGACGTACCTGTGTACTGGTCATCTTCCTTAATCGGAGGAATGACACATGTACGACTTGTATCCTTTTCACCACGCCAAATTGTTGGTTTGTCGGGTTTGCTTGCCCGTGACGCCTTTAAGCCATCAATAAGATTTTGGACGAATTGTTGGGTAATATGACCAACCGCGTTTTTGATGCCAAACACTACGCTAGCAAACCTTTTGCTTGATGTGATTTTGAATAATGTGTGTGGCTCAATCATTACCAGCTTGCTTATTTCTACATCGATAAATGCCATTCCGCTCAGAAAAAGCTACTCATACCTATCCACAAGGCATAAATACAGCAACCCAGAAAAGTAGCGGTCAACTTTTCCTACCCCAAAGGATTCACACCTTTACTTCCTGACGGGACTTAAACTTCCTTCCTTGTACCGAAGCTTTGTTCATCCCTTTAACTGCCAATTTGACAGTATGAACGGTGTTCGTCAAGGTGTCGCCAGTAGAACCTGTTAGATTGGGTATATCGAACCAAGCATTACGAGAACCTGTCTTCTTGTAATGCTTATTGAACTTCTGCCAGTGTGCAAAGACGTGTTTACGAGGTTCAGCTTGAATTGAACTCTGAAAAGCGTATCTCGCTGGCATTTTTTCATAATAAATTCCCATTCCTCGGCGTGCGATAACTAATGCAGCTGCCGTGTCAGAACCCATGCCATAACGACGCATGTACTTAACGATGCCAATTTGGCTTGAGTATCGGGAACTTACTTCTATGACTCTAATCCCTAGTTTTAAGCATCGAGACTTGAGTAATTCAAAAAACTTTGAATAGGCAAAACCAGATAGCATCCGGTTATATTTCCGGTGACTACCAAACTGTTTCTTTTTCTCAGAAAAGTCTAATTTCTCAATCACAATTGGCTTGTTCGATACCAAAGCTCGTTGTGTTATTTCCGTGACTGCAAGAGATAAACGAGACTCAGTTTGGTTTGTTGAACAGGAATGTAAATCTAAATTAACTTTAGAACATGCAATTGGATTACCGTGCTGATTTGTTGCACACCATCCAATTGAACCAGGATTTACATCTAAACCAATACATCCATTACTTCTATCATTACTGTTACAGGAGAAATCAACTAATCCAGTAATTGCTACTATCCATTTCCCTTTCTTATTTTTAGAGAAAACGTAGGTCAAAGCTCGATTTAATGCCCAAGCAGTTTTGATCTGGTCAGAACCATAATCATTGAACTTGTACAATGGTAATTGAACATGCTCACCGAAACTTTTTTCTAGGAAATAAGGTACACGAATCTTTAACACAGGAATGATTCCCGGTTCAAATTGGCATATACTGTTCCCGCTAGTTTCAGAAGTACTTCCAACAAAAGAAATTTTACCCAGGTTCCCCAAATTGACTTGAAAACCCTGTTTTATTAATGCAGCAGTACGGTCTAGATATATTTTTAGCTGCCGTTTCTTTTGATGTAATTGAAACTTGGCTAACTGTAAATAGGTCTTACCATCCCCCTTTCCATTAATTGGACAAGCATTATCAAACTCTGGTTTCTTTTTTAAAGTTGGAACTTTTTTAGCTTTCCCAGTCTTTGTTTTTTCAGCATACTTAATGGCTAAGTTATATTTCTCAAGTGCTTTGACGTACTCGCGATGCTTGTTCAGCCTCTTGTTTAGGTGATTAATTGTTTCATTAATCGACTTGATTTTAGCTCCTATTACATCAAGATGCCTTTTATAAGACTCTGATGCTGATTTTAATTCCCCTGCCACGAAAGTTATTACACCGGATGCGTAACGTTTATTTACACCAAAAGTCTGCTGAATTTGGGTATTAAGTTTATGTTCCTTCATCCCAGATTGCAAACCCTCTAACGCCATTCTTGACATCAATGCTGCAACTGGAGATAATTTCTCTAACAGGTCAATAGCACTTTGTTCCCTCAGATAGCCGTTTTGAATCTGAGTTACGTAGGTTTGGTAAGCTTGTGGCAATGAGTATCACCTCCCTGTTTTATCCATGTATATGTTTATATATCAACACAGGAGGTCAGTCAAGTGCCTTTTCAAAAAAATAATAAGTTGGGTTTTACCAGTAACGAACCTCTAGACCGGAAACCATTAACCATACTTCTTAAGGTTGGAGTAAAAGACAAATTAATGAGCATCCCCAACTGGCGCCAAAAAGTCAGGGATGCTATTGATAAAATTATCTCTGAACACGAACCTATCCATGATGAGTAGATATGATGATGTATGGTTAAGATTTTTCTTTCCCAATTTGATGTAGCTGCGAACTATCTCCTTACTCCAACCAAATGATTCCACTATTTTGTTGAAATCGGCTCTTGGTAAGTATTGTTTATCAGCAAAGAGCGCGCGTGCAAATTCCAGTATCGCGTATGTTGAACCGTCTAGTGTATTAATTTTATCCAATGATGCCGGTGCGTATGTTGTTGTAATCATGATAGAATGGCAGCTCAATTTAGTATCAGTAGCTGGCTATATATATGTATCCAACTACATATGTGTATCCAACTACATTTTTCTTTGTTTACTATATGTGTAATAGATGCATATAGAAAATAAATTGTAACAAAAGTTAATAATTTTAGCATTGACGTTTATTGTTTGCTGAAGTTATGTCTTAGGATAAAGGTGTTTGGTATTGGAAGGCGCGGTCTTGAATGGCTAAAAAAGCAGTTGGCGCTGTACGTTGGAATTTGAAGAGATTGATGGACGAGCGTGATATAGGCTCGACCGAGTTTGCGCGTGTATTAAAAATTGACGTTAGTAATGTTACTAGGTGGCGCCAAGCCGAGTATTTGCCACAAATTAACGAAAAACGTTGGATACAGATAGTAAGTGCGATTAATTATATATGTGAGAGTCGTGGCAATTACCGAATGTTGATTCAACTTGATGATTTGGTTGAATTTCGCAATACAGAGCAGCGCGATTTTGATGTAGACTACCATTGTGTATCCAGTGACGCGCGTAAAAAGCCAGCATCTGAGCAAAAATCAAAACAGAAAGATGCGGATGGTGGTGAGGAAAGTACAATTGCAGCATAGTGTGACAATAGATACACAGGTTAATCCGTCTTACAATTTTGGCAAAATCTCCGGTAACAACGAACCAGGAACTTTAGATAAAGCCAAATTTTGCCCTTGAATACCTAACTCATTATGAAATCCGCGTATAGTTTTAATGATATACGTGAGTGTTGTTTGATATGTTTCAGGCTGTTTGCTCATACCGTTAAGTGCCTGCAAATGGTTTTCTAATGCAGCTTCTAAATGTCGAGAACGTTCATTTTTATTTCCTTCATAATAAGCATCAGTAACAAGTTGATAATGTGCTAGTCCTAAATTATTATGTGTAGCAAAAACATCAAAACTTAATGTCATTCCACTCAGCGAATGCGCTAAATTTAAAGCTTCTTGATAAGACTCAATACATTTTTCTAAATAATCATGCCGTTCTTCTTTAAGTGTTTGAACTTGGTTTGCTAAATGCCAGTAGGCAGTACCAAGATTATTTTGTGTCGCAGAACAAGCAGCAGGTTGATTTGTAGAAGTTCGGAATTTTAAAGCTTCGTTATAGGCGCCAATGCAAGTACGTAAATGTTCGCTAGATTGTTCATATTGGGCAAGATTCCAATAAGCGGTGCCGATATTGTTTTGAATCATCCCATATTTTAAGGGTTCAGTATTAGGAGTATAATACACCAGCGCTAAATTGTAAGCAGTAATGGCTTTCTTTAAATGCGCGACAGGAAGGTTGTATTGTGCCAAATGCCAGAACGCAGTGCCTAAATTATTTTGACATGCTGCAAATTTGAGCGGTTCGACTTCAGCAGTACGATAGCGCAGTGCTTCCGAGTATGCTGCAACTGCTAGCTGCCAATTTTCTGCTGGGTCAGAAAAGCGCGCTAAGTCACCATATGCGGTACCTAAATTGTTTTGTACCCGCGCGTAAGTTTCAGGATGGGTTTGCGGTGATATTAATTTTAATGCTAGTTGATAAAACTCAATTCCCTGCTCGATATATGACTGTCCCTCCTCTGAATTTGGAGGAGTACGGTATAACATCCAATATAAAGTCCCTAAGTCGTTCAAAATATCTGGGACTTGAGGCGAAACTTCATCATACGTAATTGCCTCTTGATAAGCAATTATTGCTACCATTAAGTTTTCTAAATTAGACTGTCCCTGCTCAATCCGCAAGCGATATAAATTACCAAGCTTTTGATATCCAACAGCTAAACTTTCGGTAGCAGCTTTCTTACTATGTAATTCCTCAATTTCTTCTAAAATTGCTTGCGGTGACGTAGCTTCGGCATCTGTTCGAGTATCCAGCGTTGCCAGAACAAGCTCGACTAACTCCTTGGTAATGTGCGTAAAATTTTCAGGCGCCCTAACTGAAGGTGTACTAGAAATATCTGTAGTTAGCGGTTCATCACTGGGTAGTCTTACTGCAAGCAGTTCCGATTTTAACGGTGTCGGTTCCTTCTTTTTATGGCTACGATTAACAAGTTGTTCATGTCTTTGAAAATCAAAATCTTCCCTATCATCTTCACTCCCAACTCCCCCAGGAAGAACATCATTTAATATTGATTCTTCAAAATTACCCAAATCTACTTCCTGAGCTAAAAACCTCTCAGGACTTTTAGTCTTAACAGTTGGTGTAGGTTCCCCTGCAAAAGTAAACACACCCGTCCGACACCGCCAAAATTGCGGCGCCGACTGCTGTATCGCCATTAACCACGGACGTGGTACCCACAAAAGTAAACTCGACTCTAAAAATCGATTTGACTCTTGTGTTGATGTACGCTGTTCAGTTAGTCGTAAATAGTGCAGGAATAACCGCTGCGTCGCAACAGGTTGTCGCGTTAACTGCTCAACTCCAACTATTTGAAATACTGGTATCGGTAGCGGTCTACCTGGAGCATCTTTTGTTCCACCTACAATTGGTGGCGGATAATTTATCAACCATTGGTTAATTTGAGAGATTGGATTTGGGTCACTCAAATTCAACCGCAGCGTTACCAGTCGCGGATACGCTGGAGTACTCGCTTCTAACGAATTTGCAGGCTGGTACAAAACCTGCCCAACTGGATATGCCAGCGTTGAATGCAACCGTGCTGCCACTTGATTTCGTAGATTTAAATCGTCACACACCGCCAAAAAGACTTGGCGCCGCAAGCCAAGACTTAGGGCAAGCTTGAGACGGTGATAAACTTGCTTGTTCCAAGCTGAATTCTCAGGGTGTGTAGCTTCATTCACGCTCATGGTGGCGTCACATGCTTATTTGCTGTTTACATTTAATCAATTGAGATATTTGCTTTTTATTGCCTATAACTCTTGCTATTGCTTTGTTTTTCAACTTCAAACCCTGCTGTTCAGGACAAATAATGATTTTAAAACTCCTATAAAGAATAAGTATCTTATTATACGCGCTACTTTATGTAATTTTAACAAATAAAAAAGCAGGCTCACACTATAGGCGTGAACCTGAAAATGATAGCAAGTTTTTTCGCTTGAGACTCTCTCAAGTCGTAGATATGACTATCAACAATTTGAAGAAATATTTAAGAACGTATATTTTAAAAGGTTAAGACACAGAAAACGCCACAAAAATCAAACCGCCAACAAGCAAAGCTCCAGCAACTCCCAAAAAAATGTAATTACGCTTTTGCCCATCATTTGGAGGTTCTGCGGTATATACTTTCGGTTCTCGCGCGAAATTATTAAGACGACCGCCTTCTTCTGTGGTATAAGGCATGAATTGTTCCTTTAATTTAAGTTCTTTTACTTTATGTTACATAACTAAGCATTATTACTCTCATCCTTCTTTACAAAACTTTACAAAAAAATAGTGCTGAGTAATGAGTGCTGAGTGCTGAGTGTTTTCTACTAAGCACTCAGCACTCAGCACTTTCTACTCTTAATTAATTGTTCCTGTTAGAGGTGAAGAAGCGCTAGCGTAATCTTTAATTGGCATTCTACCGGCTAGATAAGCTAGGCGCCCAGCGGTTGCGGCGAGGTTCATAGCTTGTGCCATAGCTGGAGCGTTTTGTGCTAAAGCGATAGCACTATTAATTAATAATGCGTCGGCACCCATTTCCATTGCTTTTGCTGCTTCGGATGGGGCGCCAATACCAGCATCTACGACAACAGGCACTTTAGCATTCTCGATAATAATTTGGATATTAGCGGCTGTTTGTATTCCTTGTCCAGAACCGATAGGCGCCGCTAATGGCATCACAGTTGCACAACCGACTTCTTCTAAACGCTGGGCAAGTATTGGGTCGGCGTTGATATAAGGTAATACTGCAAATCCTTCTTTAACTAACTGTTCTGCAGCTTGTAACGTGCCTATCGGGTCAGGGAGTAAATACTTAGCATCTGGAATTACTTCTAACTTGACAAAATTATTATCTTCTTGTCCTAATAGCTTCGCCATTTCACGTCCTAACCTTGCTACACGAACTGCTTCTTCAGCGGTTTTACAACCAGCAGTATTTGGTAGCATCCAAATTTTACTCCAATCAAGTGCTTCTGCTAATCCTTCATGTCCCGGAGCGTTGGTTTGAACTCGTCGCACGGCAACAGTTACGATTTGGCAACCGCTCATCACAACACTTTGCTGCATTTCCTCGATAGAACGGTATTTACCTGTACCTGTCATTAAACGAGAAGTAAAAGATTTTCCCGCAATTTGAAGTCGAGAGTCAGAAATTGCACCGGGGGTTGGAAGCGTTAATTGGGTAGATGTATTTTTTACTATACTGCCATTACTAAAATTAGCGGAGTGTGTAAGCATAGGTGTTATTATTTTTTCCTTTATTTGGAAGCGAGAGTAATGAAAATTTTGCACTAAAGGGTCATTACCTTGCTTTGTAATCTGGTCAGCAATAAGTAATGCGGTTATTGGTGTTAACAAAATTCCGTTACGGAAATGTCCTGTAGCAAAAGTTAAATTTTTATAAGGACTTTCACCTAAAATTGGTAGCTCGTCGGGAGTTGCAGGTCGATATCCCCACCACATTTCTTCTATCGAATAATCTTTTAGCAGAGGAAATAAACGGATTGCATTTTGCAGTAAAGCTTGAATTCCGGTGGGAGTATTGTAAGGTGTAAAACCAACCTGTTCACTTGTAGCGCCAATAATAATTCGCCTATCGTGCCTTGGTACAATGTATATTTCCTCACCATACAAAATTCTATTTAAGGGTAATTCCGTAAGGAAATCTGGTACGCGCAGGCTCAACATTTGCCCTTTGCGCGGACGTACAGGTAAAGGAAATAATTCGTTTGACCATGCTCCTGCTGCCAAGATGTAATGTTCAGCACTCATTACACCAGCACTAGTTTGTATACCTGTAATTTCTCCAGCAGAAATTAAAATACCGTTAACCCGACAATTCTCTTTGATTTCCACACCAAGCGATTGTGCCGCAGTTAATAATGCGCGATTCAGCGCGCGGTTATCAACTTGTGCATCTTCTGGATACCACCAACCACCAATTACTTCCTCACCTAGTCCTTCTTGATACTGGTGAATTGTTTCTTTATCTAACCAGTAAGAATGATTATCTTGTTCTACTATTCCTACATCATATACTGGTGTCAAGCTACCGCAAGCCCAGTATCCTGTATTTACACCAGTTAGTTGTTCGAGTTTACTTGTCCATTCAGGATAAAGAGCGCGCGACCGTAAACACAAATCACGCATTGCACCCCTTAAAATCTTCTCAGAATCAGGCGCCAACATTCCAGCAGCAGCAAGAGTTGCAGCAGCTTTAAAATCGCGACTGACTATAGTAACATTGCAACCCCGTATCTTTAGTTCGATGGCGGTTGCCAAAGCAATAATACCGCCACCAATAATTAAAATATCGCTAACCATCGCTCACAAGTCATTAGTTATTTGTCGTTAGTTATTAATCATTTGCCAAGGGTCTTAATGTTACAACTCCAGACAGCGACTTACAACTACCTAACAACTAACTCATAGCGCATATTCTGCGCCATCAGACATAGCAACCAACAATACGTAATGCAATAAAACAAAAGCACAACAATATAACTACTGTTGTGCCTGTGTTTTAATAAATGTTTACCTTTTGTTTACCTTACCACAAAGCTCGAATTGGCGCGTTTCCTGAGTTTGAATTAGAACCTGAAGTTGTAGACTGGTTTTGGTCGATGTTGGTGTTGTTTGTAGTTGTATTATTATTGTCGCTTGAACCTGCGTTGTTCTGAGCTACGGCGCCGCGATTGCCTGAACCACTTGTAGTGGTGTTAACATTTAGATTTGCTGGCAAAACGCTTGATGCTCTGTTTGGTGCGTTTTGAGGCGCCTGAGCAGTTTGAGGGCCACCCATTGGATACAAAGAACCAATTAAAGTACCTAACAATATCGCTAAACCGCCTGCCATTAAAACTAGTGGTGTCCATCTTCCCATATTAATATTCCCCTTAATTAAATTTGCTAGCTGTACATCTTATAACTTCCCATCTATAACAGGGAACTCCAGACAATTTGAGAACCATGTCCCCAAAATCCGTCATACTTTGTAACTTTAACGTCACCTAAAACTTTGGTTTGGCACTTCTTGCGTAAATTTCTCTCTGGTGAATGAGGAGGTAAAGAGCGCCGAGCTTGGTCGCGCCAGTTCGCTTGTGAGACTAAACCTTCAATTTCAACAGCGCAAGTACCACAACTGCCAATTCCACGACAGTTAATTACATTAGAACCGCCATTGTACAGGTCAATACCATTCGAGAGCAAAACTTTTCTTAAGTTTGCTCCCATATCGCACTCAATTGTTTTACCCTGAGCTAATACCTTTGGCATTCCCACTTCACTCTCCTGACTCTCCTAACTCCTGTACGGGCGGGTTCACCTAATTTTCCATTATTTACCAGGATATAGGTAAACCCGCCCCGACGCGACTCCTTTTCCCCTGACTCCTGTTCCTTTATAACGTTATGACCAAATCCTCACCTCAAATCTGGCTTTACGACACCACGCTCCGAGATGGCACTCAACGCGAAGGTTTATCGGTATCGATAGAAGACAAATTACGCATTGCCCGTGCGTTGGATGAACTTGGTGTTCCATTTATCGAAGGAGGTTGGCCTGGAGCGAATCCAAAAGATGTGCAATTTTTTTGGCAATTACAATCGGAACCGCTCAAAAACGCACAAGTTACAGCTTTTTGCTCAACTCGTCGTCCCAACACAACCGCTGCTACGGAACCAATGTTACAAGCAATCCTTGCTGCTGGCACTCGCTGGGTAACAATTTTCGGCAAATCTTGGGATTTACACGTTATTGAAGGCATTAAAACTACTTTATCAGAAAATCTGGCGATGATTCGCGATAGTATCGAGTATCTTCGAGCGCAGGGACGCTGCGTTATTTACGATGCCGAACATTGGTTCGATGGCTACAAAAATAATCCTGATTATGCTCTACAAACTTTAACCACAGCAGTTTCCGCAGGCGCCGAGTGGATAGTGCTATGCGACACTAACGGTGGTACTTTGCCCCACGAAATCAGCCAAATTGTAGCCGAAGTTACCAGTCATTTAGGAGCAGTCCAACTCGGAATACATACACACAACGATTCTGATACTGCCGTTGCCAACGCCCTCGCTGGAGTCATCGCAGGCGCCACAATGGTTCAAGGCACCATTAACGGTTATGGAGAGCGCTGCGGTAATGCTAACTTGTGTTCTTTAATACCTAACTTACAAATTAAATTAGGTTATCAATGTATAGAAGATAACCAATTAACAAGATTAGCAGAAACGAGTCGTTTCGTTAGTGAAGTTGTAAATTTAGCACCTGACGAACATGCAGCTTTTGTGGGACGTTCGGCATTTGCTCATAAAGGTGGGATACATGTTTCTGCTGTAGAACGTAATCCTCTAACATACGAGCATATTCAACCAGAACAAGTTGGTTCTCGGCGCCGGATAGTGATTTCCGAACACGCAGGAGTTAGCAATGTGATCGCGAAAGCGCGCACGTTTGGTATTGACCTAGATAAACAAAACCCTGCGACGCGCGAAATTTTGGAAAAATTAAAAGCATTAGAAAGCGAAGGATATCAGTTTGAAGGGGCAGAAGCTAGCTTTGAGTTACTGATGCGTGAAGCATTAGGCACAAGGCAACAGTTTTTTGAAGTCAAAGGGTTTCAGGTTAATTGTGACTTAGTAAGGGGGAAAGAAATAAATAATTCCCTTGCGACAGTTAAAGTTGCTGTTGAAGGTAAAGATATTTTACAAGCCGCAGAAGGAAATGGGCCAGTCGCGGCATTAGATGCAGCTTTACGCAAAGCCTTAATAAATTTCTATCCTCGCATCAGCGAATTTGAACTCTCTGATTACAAAGTTAGAATTCTTAACCCAAATGCGGGTACAGATGCCAAAACACGCGCGCTCGTCGAGTCACGTAACGGACAACAGCGTTGGACTACTGTCGGTGTGTCGGCAAATATTTTAGATGCGTCATATCAAGCTGTTGTTGAAGGGTTGGAATATGGGTTGTTGTTAAATGCTGGGGCGCCTGCCTTCTGTAGCATAGGCTTCTAGCCTGTGCATTGTATAGTGCATTTCTATAGTGCATTTGTATGGTGGGCAATGCCCACCTTACTGTAGTGGCAAATTAAATCATATAAAAGTCAATTTTCATTAATTGTAGTTTTTAATTTCATTTGGGATATTTGTAAACCTGATATCTGGGCACGGGGCGGGTTTACGAGATGTTTCACTTCGTTTTAGGATGTTTGTTAACCCGCCCCCACAATAATTATGGTTTCTTTTTTTCGTTCTAATGTTGATGCGATGGCGCCTTATGTACCTGGTGAACAACCACTACCAGGTACAAATATTATTAAATTAAACACTAATGAGAATCCTTATCCACCTTCTTCTAAGGCAATGTCTGTTTTGCAGCGGGTTGATAGCGAATTGTTACGACGTTATCCTGACCCTTATGCAAACGAGTTTCGACAAGCTGTTAGTGATGCGCTGGGTGTTCCGCGCGAGTGGATAATTGTTGGTAATGGTAGTGATGAAATTCTGAATGTGCTTATTCGTGCTTGTTGCGATGGCGCCCGTAAAGTTGTATATCCAATGCCTACTTATGTTTTATACCGTACTCTCTCGGCAATACAGCCAGCCGAAGCGGTGGAAATTCCCTATGGCGAAGATTTTAAATTGCCTTTAGAAGAATTAGTTGCTGAGAATGGCGCCGTAACATTAATTGCATCACCTAATAGCCCTGATGGACATGCGGTTCCAATTGATGATTTACGCTCTTTGGCTGGACGTCTTTCAGGAATTTTAGCTATAGACGAAGCTTATGTTGACTTTGCAGAAGAATCCGCTTTGACGCTCCTAAATGAGTTTGAAAATATAATCTTGCTGCGAACTCTATCTAAAGGTTACTCTCTAGCAGGATTAAGATTAGGGTTTGGTATTGCCAACCCAAAATTATTGGAGGCGTTATTCAAAGTCAAAGATAGCTATAACATTGATGCTATCGCCTGTATGGTCGGCGCCGCTGCAATGCGTGACCAAGTTTATATTCAGGAATGCGCTCAAAAGGTAAAATCGAGTCGTACCAAATTGGCGTTAAGTCTCAAACAGTTAGGATTTAAGGTTTGGAACTCGCAAGCTAACTTCTTACTGGTACAACCGCTACAACAAGCAGAAACAGTTTACCAGAAACTTAAATCGCGCGGTATCCTAGTACGTTACTTCTTTCAACCGGGTCTTGATGATAAGTTACGCATTACCGTAGGTACAGACGAGCAAAATCAAACTTTAATCGACAAACTGACCGACTTGCTATAACCTGATTAAATTGCCAATCATTAGACAAAACCCTGAATCTAACTCTCACACCATAAATTATGATTGGCTTTATGTCAGGGCTATAACAAATCCACAAATTAATTACTTATCGCTTTTGAGTTATATCTTGATTGTAAGTTGATGACATACTACAAACTGTCCCAAGCTTGAGCTACAACTTGACTCAACCAGCGACGCTGCTGTTTGTCAAGAACCATGTCATCAGCTAGCACTTGTGCAGTTAGTTCTTCGAGAGATTGACCCTGAGCGCGAACGATTTTGATCACACCAGCGATAGCAGCGGCTACCAATTCTTCATCAACTGGCGCCTGCCGCAGGTCAAAAATTTGTTCTGGACTGTTTGGGATGGGATAATTCATGGCGTGAGGTACAGAGCGAACTAATAGATGATAATTTTTGATAAACTCTTAAAATTTCTTTACTGAATTTTCATCTAACCGATAGGGCGGATATTACCGCACTTTACAGGTTTGTTAAATCTGTCTTAATGAGTAGATTTTTCAGAGATTGCCAAAAAAATGAAACAGTTGCTTTATTTAGAAATCCCAACCCCTGACACAGCCTCAGTTCGAGACTGGCTGCAAACGGAATTTACAGTAGAAATTTGCGCTATATCAAGAACTCCTGACGGAATTCGTTTGAGAGTAGCTTCTACAGCACAAGATGAGACTATTCCGGACAAACTTCAGGAACTTTCGATATTTGTGTGGTCAGTGCAGCGAACTACCTATTTAAAAGTTTTTCGCTGGGGAGATAAAACATTCAATCACGAAGCAAAAATTCTCAAACGTCTCCAAACTCTTATTCGCAAACGCTTCCCCAACCAATACCCTGAACCACCAGCAATTGATTTATCCAAGCAAACTATATTTGAAGCTTTGTCCGAGTATTACCCGAAAACCGTCAAATACTTCCAAGAAATGCCCAACGGTGAATATGACCTTAAACGTGCGTATTGGTGGGAGCAACGCTGGCGTGAAGGTGTAAGAAACCCTGTTCAACCGAGACAAGTAATATTTACCCACGATACAAAAGCGGATAATCCAGAATATGACCTTATTTACATTGGCGGCGCCCTCGGCGTTATTCACGCAGCAATAATGGCTAGACTAGGGTATAAAGTGTTACTAATCGAACGTTTACCTTTTGGTCGAATGAACCGGGAATGGAATATTTCGCGAGATGAAATTCAAAACCTAATAAACTTGGGTTTAGTGACTTCAAATGAAATTGAGTCAGTAATCGCACGTGAGTATAAAGATGGGTTCAACAAATTCTTTGATGGTAATAATCCCAAAAAACTAAAGGCGCCTGTATTACATACACCCAAAGTATTAAATGTTTCCTTAAAATCAGATAAATGGCTACAATTGTGCGGAGAAAAATTGAAAGCAGCAGGTGGTCAAATTTGGGATGAGACAGAGTTTATTCGTGCCGATATAGATAAGTCTCAAGTAAATGTAACAGTTAAAAATTTAACACATAATACAGAGAAACAAGTCAGCGCGCGGTTATTGGTAGATGCAATGGGCACAGCTTCACCAATAGCTTGGCAATTAAATGGAAGTCGGGCATTTGACAGCGTTTGCCCAACAGTTGGAGCAGTAGTCAGCGGATTTCCACCCGGAGTATGGGATTCAGATTATGGTGATGTTCTATACAGTCACGGTGATATATCACGGGGTAGGCAGTTGATATGGGAATTATTCCCAGGCGAAAATGATGAGTTAACGATTTATTTATTTCACTACCACCAAGTAAATGCTGAAAATCCTGGTTCGCTATTAGAAATGTACGAGGACTTTTTTACAATATTGCCAGAATATAAACGCTGTGACATTGAAAAGCTAGAGTGGAAAAAGCCAACATTTGGGTATATTCCTGGACATTTCAGCACTAATTCAAATTCGCGCACCGTTGCATTTGATAGACTAGTGGCAATTGGAGATGCAGCGTCGTTACAATCACCATTAGTATTTACAGGTTTTGGTTCGCTAGTTCGCAATTTAGAGCGTCTTACCAAACTTCTGGACTGTGCTTTAAAGCACGATTTACTAAGCGCACAACATTTAAACAGAATACGCGCGTTTCAAAGTAATATTGCGGTAACATGGATGTTTTCTAAAGGGATGATGGTACCAACAGGAAAGTTTTTACCTCCTGAACGCATCAACTCAATGTTAAATAACTTCTTTGGGTTATTAGCCGATTCATCCGAAGAAGTCGCTGAAAATTTTATCAAAGATAGATTTGACTGGCTGACATTTAATGGATTAGCACTTAGGGCAGCAAGAAAGAACCCTGCTTTACTACCGTGGATATGGGAATTAGCAGGCGCCAAAGATTTATTCCGTTGGCTAGGAAACTATATTAACTTTACTCGTCATGCAATAGTTGGCGCATTACTGGGAAGTTGGTTTCCTAACTTTCTTGCCAAAAATAAAACTTGGTTAGAAAGTAACCCAGGTTTATGGTTACGACTGCTAACTATTAACTATGCTCTTCATACCGGAAAACCACCATCCAAACAGCAAACAGTTCTGCGCGCTGCAACAACAGCAAGCGTACAAAAACCCGAAGTCATTTAAGCAAGGTTATAAAAAGAAAAGTGGAGAGAAGTAAACTTTTACTCAACTCTCCACGTCAACCTTACAAACTTCCATTCTTGACCAAATTCCGAATAATATTGTCCTTTACCATTAGCATCCGTGACGTTTGCATCAACATATCCATCATTTGGTCACGACTTAAATCTTGAGCAGATTCTTGCATTATACGCATTTGGAATTGTTGCTCTAAACTAAGTTCAAACATAGTATTATCCATAATGAGTCTCCTTGGGGTTAAATGAAATCGAATAATAGACTTTATTTTTTGTCGCGGTCATTTGTATTTCTTAACTACTAATTTATATTTTTTTATCGTAAATATACCCTATCCTACGACTGAATTTAATTATGAGTATCGCAGATATATGTATTACTTAAGATATCTCACACAATAATCTAAAGACTTAAATTTGGTACTTATGTATTGATTGCGTCTTTAGGTTGAAGAATTCTCGATATTAAACGTCCTTAGTCTAGATTTAATCTCATATAGAGCCAATTATATAAAAAAATTATAATTTTTATATATATTATTTATAGTTTATTACAAATCAGGTACAAATCTCAAAATTTATTAATTTAAATTGTATTAGTAAAGACAAAAAAATAATGTTTTTTAAAAAGCTTGAATTGCCTGTACGTCATCAGATAGATGCGCTCTTAAGCTTTGTCCAGTGATAATTAAACAGCTATAATATTACCTCTATACAAAGACATAAATTGCCTGATTTGAACTTGAGTAGCCGAATGAATTTAAATAGATGGGTGCCAATTGTGTTAGGGTTGGCAGCACTTGTGATAGCACATTACGTTGCATTGATTTTTAGAGTTAGTCCAGCAATTTCTTTATGGTTTCCGCCGTCTGGGGTTGCAGTAGCACTGAGCTTATGGTTTGGTTGGATAGGAGTTATCTTGACATGGATAGCTTCCTTCTCAATGTCACATCTATGGGGTAATGATGGCTGGTATAGACTCGCAAGTTTGACGGATATTACAGAACCTTTAGTAGCTTTACTGCTATTTCGTTATTTTTGGCGTAGTAAACTTGATTTTAAACGCTTAACAGATGCAGTAACTTTTATTATCAGCGCACCAATACTAGGTTGTGGAGCTTCTGCATCGGTTGGTTGTTTGGTGCTTTCAACTGTCGGTAAAATGCCGTGGCTTTCCTTGAGTGAAAATATTTTGCGGTGGTGGTTAGGAAATGCTGTTGGAGTTATGGCTATCACACCTTTACTTTTGCTACTGTTTACGCCATTTTTAACAATGGGTGGCTATATTGGGTTCAGAAGTCAACAATCTTCCCAACCCTCCGTACAACTAACGGCGCCGACTGATAATAGTACTAGTTCTAAACAAGCCGCGTTACAAATTATTATTACAAATTGGTTGGAAGCAATCATTATTTTAATTCTCTGTATATTTACAGCTATAACAACCGTACAAAAAGCTGATACATCCAGCATGTTGTCTCAGAACTACTCCTTTTTGAACTTTATCCCAATTATTTGGGCTGCAACTCGCTTTCAAATTATTGGTGGTACACTTACAGCAAGCTTTTGTGTATTTGCAACGGTTGTGGCTTATATTATAAATTTTCCCAATGCGGATACTTCACTCGTACCGTTTAATTTAGAAATCGTACAAGTTCACAAACTCAGTTTATTCGTGCAGTGTGGAGTCAGCTTATTAATTGGTTCTGCAATTACCGAACAAGCTACGATGCAAACAATGCTTGCTGTCGAACGGGTGCGCGCGGCAGAATATCAAGTCAAAGCTCAACTTAGTCAACAATTAGAGCAAGCGAATATCCAGTTACAAAAATCAAATCAAGAAAAAGACGAATTATTAGAACGCGAACAAATTGCTCGTAACGAAGCAGAGTCAGCAAACCGCATCAAGGACGAATTTTTAGCTGTACTTTCCCATGAACTGCGAACTCCCCTTAACCCTATTTTGGGTTGGACTAAAATATTGCGTTCACGTAAACTCGATGAAGCTAAAAACGAGCGCGCGTTAGAAACCATTGAACGTAACACTAAGCTATTAAATCAACTTATAGACGATTTACTTGATGTCTCCAGAATATTACGAGGTAAATTTACCCTCAATGCAGTAGTAGTGAACTTAGAATCAATTATCCAAGCAGCAATAGACACAGTGCAACTTGCGGCAAATGCGAAATCCATAAATTTACAATTCGTACAAACAACTCGCTGTTTAGTGATGGGGGATATAAATCGATTACAACAGGTTTTATGTAACTTACTCACAAACGCAATTAAGTTTACACCAAATGGTGGAAATGTCAGCATCACACTATCACAGATAACTTTGGGCGCCACCACATCTAATTATGCTCAAATCACCGTTACAGATACAGGTAAAGGCATAAACCCAGAGTTTTTGCCTTATGTATTTGAGCGCTTTCGTCAAGCAGATAGCAGCATCACACGTACATACGGTGGATTAGGTTTGGGACTAGCAATTGTTCGCCAAATAGTCGAATTACATGGAGGAACCGTAGCAGCAGCTAGCGTTGGTGAAAATAAAGGCGCCACGTTCACAGTTCAATTACCAATTCATCAAAATTAATATTGAAAACTCGTAGTCAGCACAAAAAGTCAATCAATAACATGCAACACTAAGAAGCTAATTCTAATTCAACTTTGTTTCCGAGGGGTTCATCTTTACTAGATACAACCCAGTTCGCAATTATATTTAAAATCTCGGCTTTTTCGGCAGGTGTCGCGGAGACAACAAGCTCGCGCAAATCAGGATTTTGAGAGTTAGTCAGAAAATCAACGGGATTTTTACCAGCGAGTAATAAGCAGAAGTATAACCTTGACCCAGGCGCCAGTTCTTCCAAAGCTTCTAACATCTGTTCTAAGGTTGTATGCGACACGGCGCCACCCTTACCGTTTCTGAACTGTGAGACATGAGAAGGGCTGACACCAACATGTCGGGACAATACTGCTCCCGTAATTCTGTACTTTTTCAAAGTTTCGTCAAAACATTTATGTATCAGCATTGTTGACTTGATGACTTAATTCACTGATAATTAACTTAAATTCACTATTAGTGAAGTAATTTGTTTATAAAGCTTACTCCCTAGTATCGCATCTGAAAACAAAGAATTGCTTATAGTTCGGTTTTGTATACCTGGGAATTGTAATTACTGGTAAGGGTGCTTATTTAATATGAAACTAACTCCAATAAAAAGTCAGTTACCTATCTACGCGCCGAAGCAATTAGCACCAGTGTCGAAATCAAAGCCTTCTTGTCTCGTTGAACGATACGGAGCTTCTTATTATCTAGTCAACAATCGAGTTAGAGAGAGTGGTGGTAAATACTCTACCTCAAAGAAAACAGATTCTTCTAATGGCGCCAATAATACACCACCACAAAGTATTAAGAATGAAATCCCAGAAAGCCTTGATTATAGTACTTTAGAAAAATTACTAGGGGATACCGAAGACAGCCCCAGTAATTTAGTAAAGCAGCAATTTGTAAAATCCAAGAATGCAACTACATATGGCAAGAAGCGCAAATGGGGAGAGGGTAACGGTTACATCGAGCAGCGCACGATTACCAAAAATGGTAAGGAGTACAATCAGTCCTACTACCACTGGAAAGAGAATGGCAATAAGTATAGCAAATACATTCCGAAAAAATTACTAGCGGTTATAGAAGAAGCCGATAAACAAAAGCGTCCAGTTACAGAGATATTGAATTTGCTAGGTATACAAAACCGAACTATTGTCTCAAGTACAACTAACGATAATTTACTGGTAAGTATTCAAAACGATACTAGTACAAATGCTAATTCTTCAAGTCATAGTCAAACAAGAAGACATAAAGGTGATGGCAGTGGCTACATTCAATGGAAAGCAATAACCGTTAACGGTAAACAGTACTTACAACCTTGGTATCATTATGAGTTTTGGAATAACCGAGAGCGTCTTCACAAGTCATCACGCTACATTCCCAAGCAACTACTTGCTCAAGTTGTTCAGTTAGATATGGATAAAGCCCCAGTACAAGAGATATTAAACTTATTAGGCGTCATTATATAGTGCGGGAAAAAAGCTCCGATTAATTGGCGCTGCTCGTAATTACTGGAGGATACGCGAAAAAAAACCCAGTAATTTAAAGGTTTTTTGGTGCCGCACGGAGCAGGAAAGAATAATGTTTTACTGGGGGATATAACAAAAAAACCCCAGTAAAAAAGAAGATTTTAATTATAACCACCAGTAAAAACAGCCCCAGTAATTAAAATAAACAGCAGTAAATAAACTTCTTCTCAACATAAACATTACTAATTGCCTACTCTCGTTATCAGTGCAAGTGTCTGTGTGGTTGTTTAGTAACGTTGATACATGTTGAACCTTCGTAATTAGAAGGTAATAAAGATTTTTCGGCGCCCACCCGTAGCAGGAAAGAATAATGTTTTACTGGGGGATATAACAAATAAACCCCAGTAAAAAAGAAGATTTTAATTATAACCACCAGTAAAAACAGCCCCAGTAATTTCAACAAACAGCAACAAATAAACTTTCTCTCAACACAAACATTACTTAGAAGTGCAAATGCTTGTTAGTATACAAGTTCTAAAATGGTGGTTTGATAACGCTTATAAATGTTGAACCTTCGTGACTGGAGGGTAATAAAGATTTTTCGGCGCCCACCCGTAGCAGGAAAGAATAATGTTTTACTGGGGGATATAACAAAAAAACCCCAGTAAAAAAGAAGATTTTAATCATAACCACCAGTAAAAACAGCCCCAGTAATTCAATAAACAGCAACAAATAAACTTTCTCGCAACGCATCATAACCGATAGCGCACTCTCGTTATCAATACAAATATCTATATGTAGTGAAAATAAAGTCTTGTTACCAATGTATAAAATTAGATACGAAAAAACCTCGGCTACCAGACCAAGGCTTGTTCTAATTCATACATTGATGGGAGATACCAAAAAACCGATACCAGAGGATGGAGTCACTCTGATATTAAGTAATGTAACGTTTTATTTCAAAATCGTCAAACTCCGAAGGTATACCTTTGTAAAGACGTTACATGTAACGTCTCTACTTTTGGACTAACTCCCTAGCGATAGCCATTGCTTCAGGGGGAATTTGCGTAATGAAACGAATTGTCCATGCAACAGTTGAAGCAAATTGAGCATAGTCGGCAGTTAGAAACACCTCATAGTTTTTGGCTTGGGGTGTAAGTTGAGCCGATAAAGCCAGTACAATACTCTTTACATAATTACGAACATCAACAGCTTGGTCGCCAACAATTTCACCCCCACTAATAGGAGTATCGATTTCACCGCGTTGGTCAAGAGTTGCGCTTGGGTCTTTAACGCGCTCGGTGAGTGGCGCCAACAATACCGACTAGAGATTTTGGGTTTGGAAGTTTGTCAAAGCCTAAAACTTGCTCAGTTAGTGCAGGTGTGGTTTTATCAGCAGAAGCAGCGAGTATAAGTGTAGGAACTTCAACTTTAGATAAACCAGTATCGCCAAATAATAAAGATGTAGTAGGGTTGAATGCAATCACCCGTTTGATTCTAGTATCACGAAAAGAGTAATTGTTTTCTGGTAACTCTTGAGCGATGCATTGAATGGAAGAGAGTGCGGATACATGTTTGGAAACTGCGCTAAAGATTGCCTATGTCAATTCTGTCCGTTCTTGAGATAACCAGTTTCTTAGCATAGCATCGTCTATATTCATACTTACTTTATGTTAAGAGTATTTGAATTATGAGGAGGGATACTTATTGAATACCACAACTGTGTGCTTGTGATCAAAGAAAAAAACGGGAAATGGCTTTTTTATGCTCAAAAACACTTACAATAGCAAAAATTGACACTTATTGTTAGCTCGTGGCATTATATTAAGAAAGACTAATGCTATAAGGAGAGTAGATCATGAATGTACACCTTGGGCAGACCTTTGATAAGTTTGTTGCCGAACTTATTTCAACCGGACTTTATCAATCGCAGAGCGAAGTTATCCGCGAAGGATTACGGCTTCTCAAAGAGAAAGAGGACTTACGTAAAGCAAAACTCTCAGAGCTTCGTAGGGAAATTCAAATTGGACTAGAGAGCGGGCCTGCTGAACCTTTTGATATGGAGGAAATTATTAACGAAGCAGCAAGAGAGCTATAGGTTAGGGTGACTCATGAGCCGTATTGTTAGAAGACCCGAAGCAAAAACAGACCTCAAGGAAATTTGGAAATATATTGCGGCGCAAGACAAAGAACGCGCGTCGAACTTTTTAAAAGTGTTGGATGAAGCATTACAATCCCTTGCACAACATCCATTTATGGGTAAAGAGCGTCCAGAGATTATGGAAGAAATTCGTAGCTTTCCTGTAAAGAGCTACGTTATCTTTTACCGCCCTCTGGATAATGGAATAGAAGTAGTTAGAATTCTCCACGGCGCACGAGATATTGAAGCTCTATTTGAGTAAAGGAAATAAGAAATTTACAACACGCAGATGAGTTTACCAACTTCAAATATCTGAGCGGCAACGGATGTTAGTGGAGAATTAGGCGCCGCAATAATTACATTATAGTTAAATCCGATTGGTGCCACATTACATGTTTTAGACAATCATCGCCTCATTGCCGCTAAACTCAAGCTTAAACCTAGTCCACAAGGAGAAATAACTTTTCTACAACAGTTCGGCGTTAATAACGCTTTAAATAATAAACAAGAAGAATTCATTGCCGACCCATTACTGATTCATGCACTAATGCTTTCCAATGATGACCGCTTGATGGAAACTACCGCGCGCATTTTCAATCTGTATAATAACGATGTAGAGACCGAATTAATACGGTCTCTACCAAATTGCTGAAAATCTAAGTAAATCTATCCGTTACATCCGTTGTTTCCGTTGCCAGTGTTACTCTTGTGCTAAAGATTTTGCAGTCTTAGATAGCAACTTACCTAAGCGTTGGATAGGCCCCTTAAATCCTCTCTTTGCTTCGTGAGCAGATTGACTCGTTTGCTCACCCAAACGGGTCAAAACTTCAGCAATGTCAGCACCTTTGGGTTTGCTGCGCTTTAATACTTGCTTAAGTTCTTTTAACCCGTTAGCAATTTCTTTTAAATTTTCGTCTTCGGAATTATGCAGTACTTTATACCAAGTATCAATGGCTCCTACTGAAGTTTCGCTATCAACTTGAGTTAAATCACCATCTAAAGTATCTATCAAACCATCGATTTCTTCGATTTGCTCGTGTTCTTCAATTTTGCCTACAGTATTACCAACTTTTGCTAATTGCTTACCTAATTGTCGAACAGGAGTCTTAACATCTTTTTCAGCATCCGCTGCGTAATTAGCTGTTTGCTCACCAATTTCTATTAGTACTTCGCTGATTTCATGACCTGTTGCTTTATTGCTTTTTAAAAGCTTCGCTAATTCTTTCAGGTGTGAAGCAATTTCTTTTACTTCTGGTTCTTTGACTTTTTGCAATACACCTTGCCATTCGCTAACTAACTCAACTGCTGCTTCTATCTCAAGGTCAGCCAAATCACCACTAAGTGTCGAGCGCAAAGACTCTATCTTTTCTACTAAGTCATTATCAGCTTGGTTGTCTGCAGGTGCTTCGGCGCCATTTTTTTGTGCTGATTGCTTCTGTTCTTCGTTGTGATCAGTTTCTTGATTACCTTTTGGTTGTGTTTTGCCAGCCATAATGTAAATATTGCTACAGAATTTTATAAATGTATAAGTTTAAGTTTACGAATCTACAATATCAGTTCCCTCATTCTTAAGAGCCAAAATCAAACGAATGTATTATTTATCGTTTGGTAGAGGCTTTTTTATTTTTAAAATTATATGTGGCTTTAGATTCCCGACTTCTGAAGTCGGGAATCTAAAATCAAGGCGCCAATCGACTTAATACCAACATATCTTCTTCGTCTAACTCTTCAGGAATTCCGCTACGAATAAGTTCAGAAAAATCCTCGTTTGGTACCATGATTGTTAAAGTATACAAACGTGTGGCGCCTGTATTTTTAATCATGTGAGTACCTGTAGGCGGTACTAATAAACTATCTCCTGCTTTAATCGGAACATTTTTACCATCGCAAATAGCAGTTGCTTCACCTTTGAGTACAAAAAACATCTCTACAGCCCATTGATGACGATTTGGTGGAGTTTTACCACCAACATCAAAAATTTCGACGCAACAGGTTAAAGACGTGTTCGCGCTAGCGGTATCAAAAATAATTGCCAATCGATTGGAATCGTCAGGACTAATACGAAAGACTTGGTAGTCTTTAAGAGATCTAATTACAGGAATAACACAACTCTTAACTTGCATATAAATACCTCCTTTGTAATTTTTAACTGTTGGCAGTACGCGCGCGTTTACCTATATCCTGGTAAATAACGCGGAATTTTGGTTAACCCGCCCCTCCTAACTTTTAACTGCTTTGTAAATTGCTTCAGAGTCGGTAACAAAACCAAAGCATTGTTTGACGTTATATATGGTTGCTTGCCAGCAATATTCAGGTGATGTTGTGCCAGTACAGTCTTCAATCAATATGCAGTCATAACCTAAAAAGTTCGCATCTTGAAGTGTTGCCATCACGCATTGGTCGGCATTTACACCTGTAAATAATAGTGTCGTCCGTCCTAGGTTCCGCAGGATACTATCTAAAGGTGTATCCCAGAACCCAGACATCCGAAACTTATCGACGCGAATATCTTGAGGCGCCACCTCTAATTCATCAACTACTGCCGCTGCCCAACTACCCGCCATTAAAACATGGGCGCCATTTGCTGGTAATGGGTCGCCTAAACCAACTCCTTCACCCGTTGGATTATACACATGCAGAACCGACGCACTAATATTCATTAAATCTTTACGATTACCCCAGTTCAGCCAAACCACAGGAATATTAACTTGGCGTAATACTGGTAATAATTTTTGTAATGGTTGAATAGGTTGCCGTGCTGGAGTAACATCCACACCAATATGTGCTAACCAGCCATCTGGGTGACAAAAGTCATTTTGCATATCAACAACGAGAATGGCAGTTTTCGCCAAATCAATACGTAAGAGCTTAGTAGCAGTTGTTAAAATGACAGGTTGTGGAGGTAGTGGAGGACGAGTAATATCAGCAACCTCGTGATTGACCGACCAAGCGTTTGGCGCTACTCCCAAGTTCCGAAGTGGTAAATTCATAAACAGATTTATATTGAGGAAGGGGAATTGGATCGCTACTTCCCGTACCTTACTTTTTAACTCGAAAATCCACTATTGAGTCTAATTACTTACTTAAGGTTACAATTGTGAACTTTACTATTGAGAATGCTTTAATTGCCACACACGATAATTACACCAGCACCAAAGTACTGGTTACAGATGGTCGTATAAGGGGTATTTCTCCCGAACTTTCTACCGTTGGCACGTCAATAAACGCTCATAATAAGCTTTTACTTCCAGGTTTCATCAATGCCCACACTCATTCATCCGAAATGTGGCAGCGTGGGATAATGTCAATGTTTCCCCTCGAACTATGGCTTGCTGAACTGTATGATTTTGCCCCGCTTGATATTGAAAAAGTGTACCTAAGCGCATTAGGTACTGCCGTTGAAACTTTACTTTCTGGTGGCACTACCGTTGTAGACCATCTAGTTTTAATTCCAGGTAAAGAACTTGAAACCATTGCCACCGCAGTCCGCGCGTATCAAGAAGTTGGTATTCGTGCAATTGTAGCTCCCCTCATTCAAGACGAATCACTCGCTGCTGGTATACCATCTGGAGATACTCAGCAAACTCACGAACCTTATTTTCGTTCCACCCAAGCAACGCTCGATATTATCGAAGAAGCTGTCAAACAATTTCATCAACCAGAATCTGGTATTAATATTGCAGTGGCGCCAACAGGTATTCAGTTATGTAGCGATGCTTTATTTAAAGGATGTGCGGAACTAAGCAATAAATACAACCTTTGCCGTCACTCACATTTACTTGAAACCAAAGCACAAGAAAAACTTGCCAAAGAAAAGTATGGATGTACTGCGGTTGAACACCTACAGCGTATAGGGTATTTAGATCACCGCACTTCCTTAGCACACTGCGTCCACCTTACCGATGGTGATATTAAGATTCTTGCCGATACAAAATCTACTGTTGTTCATAACCCGCTTAGTAATCTACGTTTAGGTAGCGGTATTGCCCCCATATTAAAATATCGTCAAGCTGGTGTTAACGTTTCTTTTGGTTGTGATGGTGCATCAAGTAACGACTCGCAAGACTTACTCGAAGCAATCAAAATTGGTTCAATAGTACATAATGTTACTGATTTTGATTACCAACACTGGATAACACCACATCAGTCTGTTCAAATGGCTGCATTAGGAGGCGCCACTGGATTAAATATGGCATCGGAAAATGGTTCTCTTGATATAGGTAAAAAAGCTGATTTAGTACTTTATGATTTAACAAGTTTATCACTATTACCACGTACAGACCCAATCGGACTATTAGTACTTGGGCGCCCAGTCAACGTTGTAGATAGTGCTTGGGTAAATGGAAAGCAAATAGTAGCTGAAGGTAAAGTCACAACAATAGATGTTGACAACTTGCGGCAAGAATTATTAGAACATAGTCAATGGCAAAAATCACGCAAATCAAAAACAGCAGCTGAACTAGAGTCACACTATAGATTTGTAATGGGGTTGTAACTAATTAAATTATAATTTAATTGTAGGTTGGGTAAAAAAATCCAACCCAACCCAACCTAACAATTGTCAAAACCTATGCACATCAAAATCCATGCAACAATCTAACTCTAATTCCAATCAATTCATCCTACCACTAGCAACTCTTATAGCAATTATTGCTGCATTTGTTGTCAATGTTTGGTCAAATATTTATCCTATAGGAGGACTCAGTATTGGTGAAATATCTAATACTGTATTCAAAGATGTTTTAATTATTCCGGCAAATTATGCTTTTGCAATTTGGGGAGTTATTTATTTAGGTTTATTCGCATTTGGAGTCTACCAAATTCTTCCTGCACAGCGAAATAATTCGTATCTACGTAAAGCCGGATTATTTTTAATTATTGCGAGTATTGCTCAAATTGCATGGGTATATTTATTTTTATTACGAATGTTCCCGCTATCGGTTATCGCAATGTTATTTATTTTGGTACCACTAATCGGCGCCGTTTTACAACTCAGTTCAGCCAACACAATGACTCGTAGTTACAAATGGTACGCGCGCATTCCCATAAGTATCTATCTTGGCTGGATAAGCGTTGCTACAATTGTAAACGTTGCCAGTGCTATTTTCGCTTCAGGTTGGAATGGCGGAGGAATTTCTCCAACCACTTGGACAATTATCATGATACTTATTGCTATTGGTTTAGCATCTATTATGGCTACCAAATATCAAGATATTGCTTATACTGGAGTAACAATTTGGGCATTAATAGCAATCGCAATCAAGCATTCGAGTAATCTAGCGCTGCTAACAGTAACAATATCAGGCACCATTGCACTTTTGATTTTAATTATTTTACTTCTGCCTCGTTTAAATGCTCATCGTGTGTAACTTATCCAAACCTTCTTTAATGTAAATATCTCTAACTAAGTTGGGAATCTCTATTTTTTCTACTTGGCATTGGTGCAACTTTTTTATAAATATATGTTTGACTAGGCATCTGTCTAAAAATTCATTTATAGCCGCATAAAAACAGTTAAGTTAATGTTATATCACCAAATGTGTAAAAACGAACTCTCTGAGATGGAAAGTTAGTGTTTCTAACAAATACATTATCCGTTGCATCCGTTGCTAATCTTTTTGCAAATACTTGGTTTACCTTCTTGAAAATAAATATCTCTAGTTAGATTGGGAATCTCGATTTTTTATTCCTGATATCTTTGGTGCTATTTTGCAGATTTTTACATGTTTAGCAAGGCGCCTATCTAATTGACTTTTATAGCATTCTTAAATCCTAGAGTGAAAAGTGAAAATCCCATTTTCGTAAAAGCCACTATGATTCTGATCTTCTCGATTTTAATAATCATTCTGGTTCAGACTCCCTACCTGTGTAAAAGTTGTCGGAAATCTAATTGCCATTAACAGCAACCGCGCGCTACTTGCTGTACTAATGGGACTTGATAAGCAAATCTTATCATAGTTATACTTTTTTCTTATATGTATTGCAAACTTTTTTAAAAATTTAAAGGAGCGCTTGATGTTAGAATGTTAAAGAATCATGACATTAAGCAATACAAGGTCAAATTTCTAAAAGTTTGCGTTGATTTCTTCAGCCTATAAATCAATTTGACATATTGCTTTTGCTAATCAGCTTAGAACAGCTTATGTTTGTTGATTCATATATTTTCGAGATGGCGTTTTTCAGAATTGTGCAGCTAATTTTTTTAAGGTTGCTGTTCATTTATTTTTGTGGAGCTTATGAAAGGACATTCACCTAAAGAGCGGATTAATTACACTTATCAGCTGAGATTGAATTACAAAAACGTTTGCTTGAAATTTAAAAATTACTGGTTCAAAATACGTGGGACTTGGGATTCATGTCCTTTAACATGTCCTATAAATAGACCATCACACAGACATATTTTTTGGAGTTGGTTCGGTAGTTTCTTAGCAATAGCAGCAACAGCTTACTTAAGTGCGAAAACCAATACTCCTCTACTTATGGCTCCGTTTGGCGCCACAAGTGTATTGATTTTTGGCGTACCTGATAGTCCCTTGGCTCAACCCCGTAATGTGATTGGTGGTAATTTTGTAGCTGCTCTAGTTAGCCTAACTATTCTACATATTTTCGGTTCGGAACCTTGGGCGATGGGACTAGCAGTGGCAACAGCCATTGGTATGATGCAGTTCACCGGAACTCTACACCCGCCTTCGGGAGCAGTTGCATTAGTCGTAATGATGACAAAAGCTCCCTGGCAATTTCTGCTAACACCTGCCCTGGAAGGTTCTATTATTTTGGTACTTTGCGCTGTGGTTTTCAATAATTTGGCATCCGAGAGGACTTATCCCAAGCACTGGCTGTAAGAATTTTAACGGTACGTTCATGACAAAAAGATGTAAGTAATCAAGTACTTACTACGAGCTAAATATTTTCTGTATTATGTTTTTGGAGATGTAGTTCGTATGCAGGAGAAGGAATTTTAATGCCTTATTTCTGATACTTTTTATGTAGCTTTTTAATAAAAAGATGTCGTGCAATACGTTGGTCAAAAAATTCATTCACTCGAATATAAACAGTAAAATCTATACTAAAATCCCCAAACTTTTGGTACCTAATAAAAGGTTCATTTTTCATTAAATCAGGTGCCACTTCCTGCATAACTTCCTTAGCAACATAAATTGTAACATCTTCAACATAATCTAAATCACTTTCATAATCAACACCAACATTAACAGTAAGACTAATTTCTTTAACAGGAAGATGACAATTAGTAAAAATAGCAGTTGCTAACTTTAAATTAGGCACAATAATAATATTATTAGTCAATTCTTGAATCGTTGTATTTCTCCACGTAATATCTGTGACATAACCTTCATGTCCACCATCAATTTTAAGATAATCACCAGTTCTGATTTGTTTAGAGAAAATCAAATAGAATCCTGAAAAGAAGTTTTATAAAGTATCTTTTAACGCCAAACCAACAGCCAAACCACTTATTCCTAAAGTAGTAATTACAGGAGTAATTTGTATACCTACAGTTTGAAGTAAAATTAAAGTACCTAACACTAAAACAGCAGTTTTAGCAATATTAGCGAATAACGAAGCCGATATAAGTGTTGACCTGCGAACATAGATATTGACAAACCCTGCAGTCAAACGAGCAAAAACGACAGTAACCGAATACAAAAAAACAATAGTCAGAATTTTTTGCAGCGCACTATTAATATCAGGGGTAAAACTAGGATACGCTAAAATCGCTGCATAACAACCAGCAATTACAAACCAAAGCAACGTCATGCGATGCAGCGACTTAATTATGATTTCGCTACCAGGTATTTGACGCTTCCCTACAAAATCTTTCAATCGCTTATAAATAACATTTTCACCAATTATTCCTGCGACCAAGCCAAGAAACACAAATAATATCGGTACAATCAATTGCATTTGCAACATAAGCAATTTCAATTTCGAGAACAACACAAAGTAGAGACGTGTAAACCGGAGGTTTAAGAGCAGGGATATATCACGTCTTAATCTTAGACATTACGTCTTAGTCTTAGATATCACGTCTTAATCTTAGACATTACGTCTTAGTCTTAGATATCTCTAGCCATTTCCTACAATAGCAGTAGTCACAAAAATTATCAGTATCAAATCTCAGCCGATATAAGTTAATATTACCGTAAAAGGGAAAATTAGCGCGATTATTGCTTGATTTTTCTGTAAAATATAGAACATTATAAATTTTAATTTCAATACTCTTAGGGACTTCCAAATAAAAAACACCCACAATTTTCTTGTGGGGTGGGTGTCAAAAGCCCGCCCTTGCCCTTAAGTTAGGAACGGCGCAATCTTAAGCCCATTCCACAAGATAATTAATTTAAAAGTCTCTCAAGCGCCATTCACATTACAACGCACTTTTCATGGATTTGCCAATCGTTTATCATCCTGATTATGTGGCTCCATTACCAGAGGGTCATCGCTTTCCGATGGCAAAATTTTGGTTACTTTACGAATTATTATTAAAAGATGGTGTTGCGTATGATAACCAGTTTCATATACCGACAGTTCCACAGCAGGAGTTAATCGAACTAGTTCATACAAACTCATATGTCAACGCTTACTGTCAGGGAACTCTTGACGCAAAAGCACAGCGACGAATTGGTTTACCGTGGAGTCCAGCATTGGCGAATCGTACCTGTGTAGCAGTTGGCGGTACAATTCTAACAGCTTCTTTAGCTTTACAATATGGATTAGCTTGCAATACTGCTGGTGGAACACATCATGCTTTTCCTTCTTACGGTTCAGGCTTTTGTATTTTCAATGATTTAGCCATTGCCACGCGCGTTTTGCAAAAATTAAATTTGGTGCAAAAAGTCCTGATAATAGATTTGGACGTACATCAAGGAGACGGAACTGCATTTATATTTCAAGGTGATGACAGCGTTTTCACGTTTTCGATGCATTGCGATGTAAACTTTCCTGGTACCAAGCAAAAAAGTGATTTAGATGTTCCTCTACCAATAGGTATGGAAGACGATGATTACCTGCAAACTTTAGCAAAATACTTGCCTGATTTATTATCACAGGTTAAGCCAGATATTGTATTGTACGACGCAGGTGTTGACCCTCATATTGCTGACAAACTCGGCAAGCTAGCTTTAACTGATACAGGAATTTTTAGACGTGACATGCAAGTTTTAACTACTTGTGTTGCTGGAGGTTATCCAGTTGCTTGCGTTATTGGGGGTGGTTATGCTGACAACCTTAAAGACCTGGTTTACCGTCATTCTCTTGTTATACGCGCGGCAACTGGAGTCATGAGCAGCAAGCATATCTAAAAACGCAACACCTTCTGTGCAGCATTTAAACCTAACATTCCGCTCCACCTGTTTGCTGAATTCTTCTATTTCACCCAAAATGCATAGGCGCCCAATCGTAATGTCCGATACAATTTAGTTGTAAAGGAGAGACTAGGAGATATTTTCGTGGCGCTATTAAAGGGCTTTGAAGTTGAAATGTATACTGGAACGCCAAACGGTGATGTTGTAGGTCTCTCCGACAAAATAGTTACATCTTTAGATGGGTTTGTCCGTGAACCAGATAGTCGCAACGTTGAGTATACAACCGCACCATCATCAAGTTATTCACAACTATTGTGTAGTTTATTACGTCCTCGCCAGCAGTTGCGGTCATATTTAAATCAATTAGGTAATTATACTATAATACCGGGAAGCACTTTGTCGTTGGGAGGAAATAATCAGTTTTTCCGTTCTGACCCAAATAATGCATATCATGACTTTATTGAAAAAACATACGGCACTAAAGTAGTCACTGCCAGCATTCACATCAACGTTGGTATTAGTGATGTTGAAATATTAATGCGCGCGTGTCGGTTAATTCGAGTTGAAGCTCCTTTATATTTAGCTCTTAGCGCTGCATCGCCGTTTTTGGATGGAGAGGCAACCGGATATCACTCGACTCGTTGGGGAGTTTTTCCACAAACGCCCGCCCGCGTACCTTTATTTACAAGCCATGCTCATCATATTCAATGGGTTTCTGAGCAGCTAGCGGCAGGTACAATGCAGAATGTTCGACACTTATGGTCTTCTGTACGTCCCAATGGAGACAGGCGCCCTTACGACCTAAATCGTTTAGAACTTAGAATTTGCGATTTGGTGACAGACCCAATTGCTTTACTCTCAATTACAGCCCTACTCGAAGCGCGTTTACTCCAGCTAATCGAATCAAATCTAGACCCTCTCGTTAGTAGTCAGTTTACTCCCGACGAATTAATTGATATTACTTTAGCGAATGAAGTTGCAGCTGCAACCTCAAGTCTGGATGCCAAACTTCAACATTGGCAGGACGGCAGAACAATAACAGCTCGTGATTGGATTGCCGAACTTTACGATGGCGCCTTTTTAACTGCCAAGCAGCACGGTTTTAGTTGTTTTCTTTCGCCACTTCAAAAAATTCTTCGCTCCGGTAATGAAGCACAGCAATGGTTACAACTCCACACAGTAGGTGTTAGTACTCGCTCTTGTCTTACTCAAGCTATTGCGGTTGTACGCGACCGTGAAATTGAATTAGAAAATAAGATCTGCTCGTCTGTTGGCGCCACAGGAGCCGATAAATAACGTAGGGTGCGTGAAAGCTATTACAGTCTATCAATGTAACGAAAAATTAAAGTGCTTTCACGCACCATCAACGAGGCGAAATAATTCAAAATTTCAAATTAGTACCATATTATTGTTTAGTACTAATAAACTAAAATATATTTAGCTGGTATAATTCATAGAAGCTATCTGAATGTCAAGTTTCTTATGATCCACTTATTGTCTGTTTTAAATTTCTAATCAATCGTGCTAGATTATCAAATATTAATAAAAACTATCATTTGCCTTCTACCTACGGGTAGATTGGCAATAAACGACACAATGTGTATTTCAATACATAGAAGTAACTAGCATCAATGCCTCAAGTTGTTTTAATCAATCCGCTAATACCTCCCAACACGGGTAATATAGCCCGAACGTGCGCTGCAACGGGTACTGAATTACATCTAGTTGGTCCGCTGGGCTTTGAGTTAAGTGACCGCTATTTAAAGCGGGCTGGGTTAGACTACTGGGAATATGTGAAATTGCATTACCACCCAACATTAGCGGATTTTGAATTGGTGCATAAAGAGCGTTCCGGTCGCACTCTTTGCTTTACAGTACGGGGTAAACATAACTATTGCCGCTTCGAGTACAAACAGGACGACTGGTTGCTGTTTGGTAGTGAAACTAATGGTTTACCGCCTGAAGTCATTGATAAATGTGATGAAACGCTCTATATTCCGATGACGACTACAGGAGTTCGTAGTTTAAATCTTTCTGTAAGCGTTGCAGTTGGTTTGTTTGAATCTCGGCGCCAGTTGGGTTACTTAACATAAGCATCGCAAAGCATATTTTATAATTTTTCGCAAGTGTTAATATATGTATTTTTATTTTTATTTGTAAAATTAAAAATGATCGTCTTGCGCTTCTGCACGCGCTTGCTACACCAAAATAATTACCTATACACAAAGAAAATATCGATATAATCAGTAATTGCTATGGTAAAAATAAACTTTATTTCAGTGTAATTGCTGTTAAACTGTAGTAAATATACGATAGCCACAAAAAATGCCTGAGTGATTATACTTAAAAAGCTCCGTATGTTTATATAAGAAATTTGTATAGATTCGGTGAGGTAAAATCTAGGTTTAAACATAGATTTTTGTAAATTAATATCCTTGATTAGAAGGGAACAAAATAGGTATGGTGTAGTCATATCAAGCATTTGAACGATTAAGACTAATCAGAGATTGCTTGCGACACAAACAAGACCTCCCCTGTTACAACGGTCGTTTTTTAGGGAATAATCAACGTACATTCTCGTATTGGGAGGTGAGGAGCGTGCATGAAGAGTGAAGAGGGCTGATATCAATCCCAAAGGCATATACATTGTCTGTTTGTAAAGATATTCTCGCTTTTTCGATTGCTTTCCTTAAGTTTGCCTCGGTGTTGGTCTGAATTTTCCTGAAGGTCAGCACATAAGGAGATAACTGTAAAGAGGAAACAAGTTGAGTAGTGAGGAGTGATAAGACAAGTAAAAACAAAATTTAAGTTTTTTTGAATCAATCTGAACTTGTCTAAATCAGAGAACCAGGTTAATCTTGCGTAAGTATCTCTGGTGAATGTGATCTTGATCAATCGTTCGTAGTGATCTAAATCATTGACTATTGTCCGACTGAAAAAAATCGAGGTCAGTTAAGCGCTAGCGATCATAGGAGGTCGTCTTTGAAACGAGCATTAAGAAGTAAAGTAAAGGCTAATTTAGAAAATAACCCCAGTGAGGATGCCACGGTGGACAGTTTGAATTTACCATTACAAAAAATAAACCGCCGCACGCGGACAAGTGCTGCCATGATTGGCTTGGCAATCTCAATGGGAGCAAGTAGCCTTTTCGTGACTCGGCAAAGCGACCAAGCCCTAGCAGCAGAGCCTGTAGGCAATCAAAATACAGCTTCTGCCATTCCTGCTGCTGGTGACACTGGTGTGAAATTAGCAACCACTCAGAAGATGGGAAGCCAAGCCGTCTCTAATGTTTCGGCGCCAGAGAATCCCGTTCCTGTAGTAGAACCAACAGCAATTTCACAAGTGCCTGGGCTTGGTGCTAAATGGCAAACTGTAGCAAGCAGAAGCGAGCAAGTGTCTGCTTCATTTACCCAAACAGCCGCCCAAACGCCGAATTCTGTTGCCGATCTAAACACAGCTAATAAAGGTCAGAAAATTCAGAGTGCAATTGCTAGAGTACAAGCACGTCTTCAGGCACCAGCACCAGTTCCAACGAGCTACGGCATCACAAATAGCTCAGTTGCCCAATTAACAACAAGCCCACAAACAGTATCATCACTTAACACAAGTGAGGATGCAAATGCCCAACTCAAAGCACAGCAAGAGTTTGCGATTAATAGACTACAGCAAAAGTCTGACAGATTAAGAGATAGTCTTAGTAAATTGCGGTCTGTTGAGAACAATAAATCTTTGCCGCAAGCAAATGCAACAGTTGAAGTAACTCAACAGTCACAATATGCAACAACAAACAATTTAGATTCAAGTACAGTAAAAAATCCTACTGTCGCAGAAATGCCTAACAGGGTAGGAATCGTACCCGGAGCATCAAAAGTATATGAAGTAAAACCTGGAGATACACTGTTTGAAATTGCAAGCAGTAATGGTACTTCAGTTAGCGAAATAGTTAATGCGAATGGGCTTCAAAACGCCAACGAGCTAAAAATTAGTCAGAAATTAAATATTCCTGTAACAAATGCTCCTATAAATGCTACACAGGTAGCGAAAACAAATCAGGTATCGGTAGCAAGTAACGTGGCTATCCCTACACCCGCACAATTGGGTGCCGTTGCATCGAACAATACGACAATAGCTCCAGTAGTAGTTCCAACACCAGTAGCAACAATACAAGCTTCTGTTCCATCAGATTCTACGCCTGTTGATCCACAAGCAAACGGTATAGGTGGTGAAACACCGCCTAAAGTGTTTGCCGAGATGCAACAGCGTAATGCGAGAAACAAACAAGAAAAGCAAGACCGTGGTCTTCGCAGTTTGCAAGCAGAAATTGAGCGCTTACGCGAAAAATATCGCGCGCAACAATCTGGTAATCAAGTACCGACACAAGCTAATTTGAACAACGTCTCGGTACCAGTTCCTACCTATACTCCTGATGTTGTAACGGTACCAAGAGTTCCAACAACAAGAACTAATAATATTGCAATTCCAGTTCCTACTGTAAGACCAAATACTGTAGCTATCCCCATTCCGGTTCCAACGCTTCGGGTGCCAAATTATAGTGCCCAGCCGTTAAACCCAGAATGGTCTGCCCGCAACGCGCGCAATAACAATCAATTATCAGTACCACCAGTACCAACAACTGTTAATGCTTCCGAGTCGCTAGGTAACATGCGAGGAGTAACAGTAAGTCCACAACTACCACCTTTGGCTGCGGTTGATAGATATCTTCCCAGACCAATAGATGAAAACACACCAGCACCAGTTGCTCCAGGTGGGGCGCCAGGAGTTGGAAATACAGCTTTCATCTGGCCTGCTAAAGGCGTTTTAACATCTGGCTACGGTTGGCGCTGGGGTAGAATGCACCGTGGTATTGATGTTGCGAACTCAGTTGGGACACCAATTTATGCAGCAGCAGCAGGTGTAATTGAAAAATCAGGTTGGAACAACGGTGGTTACGGCAATGTCGTAGACGTTCGCCATGCAGACGGTAGCATGACTCGTTACGGTCACAACAGCAAACTCATGGTTCAAGCAGGACAACAAGTCAAGCAAGGTGACATCATCGCTCTAATGGGAAGCACCGGCTTTAGTACTGGTCCACACAGCCACTTTGAAATTCACATAGCAGGTAAAGGCGCAGTTAACCCAATTGCAATGCTACCTCCAAGAGTGTAATTACTGGCTGCCTTCTACGTGCATAGCAACCAAACGGTTGAGGGAGCCAGCCTCCCTCTTTTGCTTTTTATTGGCAATCTCAACATCAGTTGAAATTTATTTGAACAAAGACTAGTCAAGACAAAAATCTTATGCTACATTTATAAATCGTTGGACAAAATTTGTATCGCCAAATTTATCAAACGAATTACGGCTCAGTAGCTCAGTTGGTTAGAGTAGGGGACTCATAAGCCCTTGGTCGTGTGTTCGAGTCACACCTGAGCCATCCAGATTTAAACCATTACAAGCCCCTCAGCGAGGGGCTTTCGGTTTTTTATTGGGTCATTTTAGGTCAGTTTGGGTAAATCATTGGGGTAAGATTGGGGTAAAAATTTTCGGCAAAAATCGATATATAGTACATGAGTATAAGCTTTATACAAAGAACTGCCATGTACTCAAAAAGTTCACAGCCCTCATCAAATAAAGCACAAGATCGGTTCCGTCCGTATCAAATCTTCTAACGGGCGCCTGCTACTAGTTTTTACTTATGCTGGCGAACGTAAATACCTATCGTTAGGATTATCTGACTCTCCTGCGGCTCGAAAGGTAGCAGAGGCAAAAGCAAAACTGATTGAGTCAGATATTGTTTACGAGCGTTTTGACACAACGCTTGAGAAGTATGGCACGCGAGCTTCTACTTTTACCCCAAAAATTACCCCAATCACGAAAGTCCCCACTTTGCTAGAACTTTGGGAACAATATACCCAGTTCAAGTCAACTCAAATAACAGCTAGTACTCTAGTTAGGGATTACGCCAAGATTGCCAGACATATAAAAAAAATTCCTTACTCTATTGACAATGCCATTGGGGTAAGAGATTGGCTTCTAAAAAAATACAGTAGCGAGCTTGTACGGCGGACTTTAGTACAACTCAACGCTTGCTGTAAATGGTCGGTAAAATCAGGGCTGATTTCCTACAATCCTTTTGATGGGATGCAGAAGGATATTAAACGGGTCAAAAGGAGTAACGACCGTACTCCTTTCACAGTTCAGGAAAGAGAAGTGATTCTTACTGCTTTTGAGCAGAACACTTACTCACCAAAGCACGCGCCCACCTGCCATTCATACTATTTTCCATACGTCAAGTTTTTATTCATGACAGGGTGTAGACCAGAAGAAGCTGTTGCTCTTAGGTGGAAGCACATTCAGGGTAATTGCGAAAGAATACGTTTTGAACAAGCAATTCCAAGCGACACACGCATCGAAGGTGACACAAAAACTCATTCCTCTCGTACATTTCCTTGTAACAAGAATCTTCAAGCGTTTTTGTTGTCCATCAAACCAGAAAAAGCTTCACGAAATAATTTGGTGTTTCCTTCTCCAAGAGGGCAAGTCTTAGATACACATAATTTTCTCAATCGTATTTGGAAGCCCGTTGTTCTTAAACTTGTTAATGTTGGAAAAGTTCAGCAGTACTTACCTCAATACAATGCTCGTCACACATTTATCACCCTGATGCTTGATGCTGGTGTAGATGCTAAAGATGTGGCAATGTGGGTTGGCAATAGCCCAGAGATTATTTATAAATATTACGCAGGAAAAAGTCGCAATTTATCAGTTCCAGAAGTGTAAGTCATACCAATCAAGTTGTGGTAGTTTGTGTTATTGGCTTGGAAGCTAAGTCTAGTTAGGCAGAACCATCGCTTAGATTTTAAACAGTACTAACTTTCACAACTTGGTATAAGTCGGCGCCGAAAAAGTAACTAATTTGTAGTACCCATCCAAGCGAGCGACAGCACTACTAGCTTTTGCACGCTAGCTCTTCGAGTTTTTCTCCAGAATTTTATTTGGCACTGTTTATCGCCCAAATGCCATATGGCAGGAAGCAGCAATACTTATGGTAGAAGGGAAGAATTGCTTTATACAAATCAGAGCAAAAGTCTGATATTTTGTACTAAATAGTAACTTTTAGTGACATTTCTAGATGTGCTAGCTCGAAAACGCTACTTTATATACATTTTAAAACGAAATGTATTGTATTTAAAACTGAAATTTTCTGTAGCATCAAAAGTTACAAGCATAAGTTATGTATATTATTTCCATTCCAAGAGTCAAAACGTTATTGAGTAGGAGTTAAGACACAAATCGAACATTGTAAACTAATATGTTTAAAGTAGTCCAGACTACCAGTAGATGAAATAAACGGCGCCAGTTATGTCGAATGAGGTGCCACTTGTTGCTGAAATAGTTGATTTATCGTTCAAGCGTGGGGTGTGACTCTCTGTTTATGGTTAGATGGAAGTGATGCTAAGTAGTGTTCTATCGCTTTTATATGTTCTTGAGGATTATCACGATGATTTTGCACCCAATCTAAAACTAGAGAAATGTTATATTTAACCACTCTTGAATTAATTTCAACCCAATGAATACCTTTTTCAAGTTTGCCTTTAAGTCTATATCGTTTTAGAGTTTCTGTAGATAGACCTGTTAATTCGCTTGCTTTTTGTTTGTTTACAAATGCGTAATGCTGTAATTTAGATTCTGTTGAATTCTTCATGATTAAATAAAGTTCCTTGTAGTTTGTATTGCTTCTTCAAGATTAGAGCAAGGCAATAGATAATAGGCAATAGTAAAAAGTTATTTTATATAAATGATTTTCAAAAATTCTAATTGATTTAAAGTCCGCTGTCTAAAATTAGTTGGGATTTTAATTTCATCTATTTGACCTTGTTGCCTACTACCTATTTTCAAATATCCTTTTACGTATTGTGTTTTTGTATCGGCTCAATAAGTAGGGGTAAGTAGTAATTACCTGGTGTTGTTGAAGAAATTTATTATTTATACAAAAAACTTAAGCCATGCGGGCGCCCTGCGCCCGCTGCGGCACAGAATGCTGCTTTAAATACGTATGCTACGGGGCACGGAGGGCGCTGCGATTTTTATTACGAAGTAGAAGAATTCACTATAGTAACTAACAACAAAAAATACGCTCTTACCATAGCGATAATGTAATAATGGACTTTTAACGCATTATCCCAACCGTGCGTCACCAACGGACGCATAAATTTTTACGCAGTACAATCGAGCGCACCCAGAATCAAAGGTATCGAGTTATTAATTTAAAAAGGGATTAACATAAAAATGTTTATCCTGACATACAAAATAATTCTTCTTGCCATGACAAAGGCTGATGCGTAGTCAAAGATTTATTTATAATAATTCTTCCCAATGACGGAATTTCACTTTTATGAGAAATACGGTCTTGCATGTATTTAAAAAAGCTTATTCCCAATTTACGAGTAGTTGCAACAATAGACATAAAAATGTCCCAAGCCTTAGTACCTTCACTCGTTTGAGTCGCATAACTAATATTGCGTCGCTGCACCATAGTTCTAGCTGCTAGCTCCGCTGGGTTATTATGTAAAGGTAGTTCAGGATATTCTAAAACCAATAGCAGTTCAGATACTTTTGCTGGAGTTAATCTTTTTCGTTCATCCAACTGTTTATAGCCTGTTTCAGTACCGAAAATTTCCCAAAATTTTGACTCAAGCTCAACTTTTTTCTTAGGGGAAGGAGAATCTCTGTAAGCAAGTAACTCTCGGTAGTAATCCCAAAATTCCTTAAGGAAGCCGTCTAAAATATCTTGATGACAACCAACAAACGGAGTTAATTTTTTATAGTGCCGCCCTTCATGTACCCAGCACAGAGTTAAATTACTAGTTAATAGTTTGAATTGAGGAGCGTCATCGCATACAAGGGTTTGTACTATTGGAATGTTGCTTTGCTGGTGATAAAAACTAATCGCTGCTGCTTCTAGAACACGAGTACGATGTTGAGAGCCTAGTTTGCTTAAGTATTTATCAAGCAAAGAATTAAACTGTGATTCAGTGAACACTGTTTCTTGAGGCAATAATTTGAGTCTATTACTCCATTTAGTCGGTATATTTAAACTATCTAATAGCTCGTAGGTCAGCTCATTTAAAATAAATTCAAGTTCTTGTTTATTCTGTAATACCCCTAGTACAGTCAATCTATCTTTTTTGAGCGTTGTTGAGTAAACTGTATACAACGGGTTACAAACCACATTCGTAGTATGATTTATCCCTTTAACACGCGCGGACGTTTGGTCTAGATGTTGCCAGTGAGTACTGGCCAAACCTTCTATATATAATTCGTTAAACTCAGCTTCAAAATCAACAGTATTTTTAATTAGCAAATTCGACAAATATCCCGCCGACATTGAGATACCGATATCTTCTAGAAATTCTAAAAGTTTACCCTGAGTCATGTTGCCTCCGTAGTACAGGCTCATAACTAATGCTTTTACTCCAGGTCCAAATTCTCCTTCATAACCTGCTGGCAACGGCGCCAAGTATGTTTTACCCTAGTCACGCTGAATAGTATTTTAGTTTTACAAATAATACGTTATCAGTTTTAAGCGAGATGTCTTGAACGATTACTTCTTCATAACCTTTAAACTCAGCATCGGGGGGCAGTTCTGACTGGGGATAATCTAATATTTCCTTTCTATCTATTGAAATGTTGACGTTTTTACTACTTTTTATATGTTTTTTTGGTGTTTGGCGTTCTTTCGGGCGATGAGTGGTCTTCTTTAAAACATGCAGGATTTATTAGCTTTTACATCTGGCTTCCCTTGTTCACCCTTGAGCCGATTATTTTCGTCTCGAAGCCTTTGATTTTCCGACTCTAGTTGTTTTGTTTTCGTTTGTAACTCCTCTACCAGGTTTAGTAATATCTCAACAGTACGGCGTAATGATTCGTCTGCAATTCCTGATGGATTAATGGTTTGCAGTAACGTATCTACTTGGTTGTCAGGAGATAATTTTTGTGTCATGTGCCATATTCTATAACGTGCGAGCGCACTTTTTTCTCGAACCACAATTTTTTTATCTGGTTTCTTATTACTGTTCTGAATAAGGACTTATTGTTAGTGCCCTATACACGTATGGTGCAAGCTGGGAGCCGTGCTATCTGCTGTAAATAAATTTTTTTATATTACGTGTGTTTTGGGCAGGGCGCCCTCGCTCGTTGTAAACGGCAGTCGGCGCCGAATTTTAAACGGTAACAATAGGGCAATATCACTGCCTAAACATGACGATACGTTTACTTTACACTTTTGGAATGCGCCGCGCGCTCGTATATTACCGTTACCCCTACTTATTGAGCGGATACACCAGGAGTACCAAAATTTTACAGAAAACACAGAGGCAGAAGATCGTAAATATGCCCCAGTCACGCAGAACCAACCAACAATTAAGAGTGATTGTTTGTTCCTAAACTCCCCACTCTACATTCATTCCCCGATGGAAAAATTCATCTACACTGAAATTAGTCAACTAGGATGCGCGCTCGACATTAAAGCACCCAAGCTTCAGGAGAAAAGTTCGCTCCTGTCAAAGATTCTTAATCTTGCTATCCATTGTGGATACAAAACCATCAACATGGACTTTCAGGAAGCAGATGATGCTGTTTGTGCCAAATTCAATCAATTTTTATACTGGGTTGTATTACTTGAGCTTTTTGTGACTTGACAAACATCCTCTAAAATTCAGTCTCAAAAATAACTTTTTCGTGGCTAAGTATCAAATCAATATCGCAGCATTAAGCATTATCTTGTCAACTTTCTAGGAGCTGGCTGATTTCTTGGCGGAAAATTAACAAATATTATGAGTAGACTCAACCGACGTAGGTTTTTGATTTACAGTTCTGCAACTATCGGTAATAGCATCTTTTTGAAGGCTTGCGTCAATAATTCTCCAAGCACTACGAACAGCCCAACAGCTTCTCCTGTGGCTGCTAGTAGCGACCGCATCAAAATAGGTATTTTGCACTCCCTGAGTGGTACACTGGCTATTAGTGAAAAAAGTGTCGTCGATGCTGAGAAATTAGCCATCAAAGAAATTAACGCGGCTGGTGGTGTTTTAAATAAACAAATTGAAGTCATTATTGAAGATGGTGCTTCTAACTGGGATACCTTTAGAGAAAAAGCCGCCAAATTGATCGAGCAAGATAAAGTAGCTGTAGTTTTTGGTTGTTGGACTTCAGCTAGCCGCAAAAATGTTAAACCCGTCTTTGAAAGTAAAGACCATATGCTGTGGTATCCCGTGCAGTATGAAGGTCAAGAGTGTTCTAAAAACATTTTTTACACAGGTGCAGCGCCAAATCAACAAATTGAACCTTCTGTTGATTGGTTGTTGAAAAATCAAGGCAAAGAATTCTTTTTAATAGGCTCAGACTACGTGTTCCCTCGGACTGCTAACACTATTATAAAAGCCCAATTACAAGCTCTAGGTGGAAAAACAGTTGGTGAAGATTACTTACCCTTGGGTAATACAGAAGTTACACCAATCATCACAAGAATTAAGCAAACTTTGCCCAACGGTGGGATAATTTATAACACCTTGAATGGTGATACCAATGTAGCTTTCTTCAAACAGTTAAAAAGTGCCTTATTAACACCAGACAAATATCCTTCTATGTCGGTAAGTATTGCCGAAGAAGAAGTTAAAGCAATTGGTGTTGAGTATCTTAAAGGTCACTACGCTGCTTGGAACTACTTCCAAACAGTAGACACCCCTGCTAATCATAAATTTGTCGAAGCTTTTAAAAAAGAGTATGGTGCTAACCGGGTAACAAATGACCCAATGGAAGCCGCATATATCGCCATTTATTTATGGAAGCAAGCAGTAGAAAAAGCGGGTAGTCCTGACTTAGCTAAAGTGCGTGCTGCAGCCTATGGTCAAACCATAGATGCACCGTCCGGAAAAGTGACAGTAAATGCTAATCATCACATATCCAAAGTTGTGCGGATTGGTCAAGTCAGAGATGATGGTTTGTTTGATATTGTCTATGCTACACCTGCGCCAGTTGAGCCAGTTCCTTGGAATCAATTCGTGAAAGAAACTAAGGGATTTGCTTGTGATTGGTCAGACCCAGCTAAGGGTGGTAAGTATAAAAAAGCATAATTGGTGAAGGTTCATTTCTGTAACAATATTTTGGGAAAAAGAAAATGTATAAACTTTGACTTTCCCACTTGACTCCCCGTAAGTAGTTACCTCGGTAGATGCATTATCCGTATTTACTTATCTTTACACAGTTTAGTTTTTTCAAGTCGTTCTACTTAATTGATGTAGTAGCCGATGCGAGAAAACTTTTAAAAACTAATAAAGCCCTATTGTAATAAAGCGCGCGCCAAGTCTAATGCTTTACGAGCATCGCGCTTATAACTTTTAGGCATACCCTATCCGATTGCTATATAGTAAACTTCTTATTGTTGAGCTAAATGCCTACTGAGAATAATTCATCTGTTGACAGTAGACAGAAAACTTTTGGTGAGTCAGATAAATTTGACATTGCGTAGGCGTTAATTAAAAGCTTGGGCTAATATACCTAGTATCTTATTTGGCTTATCAATGAAGTACTCATCTAAGTCAATTGTGACTTTACTACCTTCTAATTTTAGGAATAACCAGTTAGTACCGCTTGTCACGGAACCATAGATGGTATTTATATTATCACCATTATTACTGTTGAAGATTTGTGCGGCTATCATCGAAGCTAGACATTGACCTATACCGCCGCGAATGTCTTCTTTTTTCGCTTCGACTACAACTACAACTGGAGACCGCACTTCCAAAAGTTCATCACTTTTACTGAGAAGAAAATCGCATCTACCGTTTAACCCTCGCGCAGGGTCAATATTAAACTCAATACCTGATAGCACAAGGACTGGCGCTTGTATTACTTCGTTTAAATCACTTAATAATGGGTAGACGATACCTTCAGACCTTAACTTCTCTGTACCGCTCACTCCCAGCAAGCGATAGGTTCGGTTAAAACCAGTTTTAAAGAAGTCTGTAGGCTCAATTTCAGCAGCTTGAGAAAATACTCCTGACCTTTCTTCTCGCGTCAAACCAAATTTATTTAGTACTTCAATAAAAGTAAAATCACTGTAGCTCATATTTTTTAGGTGGAGCTTCGCCAGAATATCTAAATTTTATCACGGTGTGGGGTGCATATAAATTTTCTCCTCTAAGAGGATGTTTGAAAAGTTATCTTTAATACACAATCCTTCGTCATAGTTTAATTTTATACTTTTCAAACAACCTTTAATAGTGGCGTACAAGCACACCTCCAACTCTTACCCACTGATAAAGTTTATCATACACTTTTAGCCAAGTCCCATCTAGGCGCCATGCTCGAAAATATCCGTAAACTGTTTGCCAAGGTGGAAAGCCCCCCGGCAAGCCTCGCCATGTGCAACCGAATGCTGCTAATACTAGCAAGAACATCAGGCGCCTCTCTACATTTTGGGCAACAGTTTTGTGGGGAAACAGCCCAAATCGCTGAAAAACCATCGAAACTTAGGTCGGGCCAAGATGTCCTTTGAGGGTGCGAAGCAACTTGCCATCGCGCTGCCAAATTTGGACACCATCTCCAATGGTTGCCACAGCAATAATCTCGCCATCAGGAGCTTCCCACTAGTGACAAATTTATTAACAAACTTGACAAAGGCTAACAGACCTTATAGGATGATTGTGTACTGAGCAGCAATCATATGGATAACCATGAATGGAAAAAGATGAATGGCTCAATTCCTCCCAAGCAGCAAACCTTATCGGATGCCATGCCCAATCAATCCGGCGATGGGAAAAGGAAGGAAAAATCAAAGCCTATCGAACACCGGGAGGACAAAGAAGGTTCAAACGGTCAGAGGTGGAACAGTTTACAGGGCTTGCAACAGAAAGAGTTCGACTTAGAACAGTATGTTATGGGAGGGTTTCAACCAGTGGTCAACGAGATGACTTGGATAGACAAATTGATTTCCTTGGCACAAGATACCCAGAGGCAGAAATTATTTCAGAAGTTGGAAGTGGACTCAATTTTAGGAGGCGAAAGTTTATTGCCATACTCAAACGAATTGTGTCGGGAGATATTCAACGCCTTGTTGTTGCCCATCCAGACAGGCTTTGTAGATTCGGGTTCGACCTTATTCAATGGCTCTGTGCAGAATTTAATTGCGAACTCGTGGTTCTCGATAATCGCAAACTCAGCCCAGAACAGGAACTCGTTACAGATGTGCGACGTGAAGTCGTGAGGTTAGTGGATACCATTCCACAAGAACTGAGGAGCAGTCTCCTCCAGGAAATTCTTTCTTCCTGTTCCCAAGTAAAAGGGTCACAAGACTCCGCCAATGCTAAAAGTAAGTAATGAAATTGGCATAGAAGCAAGGCACTAAAGCCTAATGTACTCTTAGCCCAAAAGGGGTACACCGGGCAAGGGAAAATCTCAAAAGGGTTAACGCAAGTGAATCTTCTCAAGTTCCGTTATTGAGTAAGATGTGAAATAAGGCTGATACACATTAACCAAAAGGTGAGCAGAACGGTAATTAGATGTCTGTGCTAATTACGAAAGAACAAAGCTTCTGCCGGAATATAGAAGGAACCCAAATGAGATGAAGGTTCAACACACGGAACACGGTAAGCCCTATAAATTCTCATCTTGTATGAGTAAGCCAACCGCAAGGAAGGTGAACATTTAGAGGGTATAGGAGGTTAGAAAAAGCGAAAGTCCCTATGTAATGTAGGGAATAAGGGTTCAAGATTTGCCCTTCACCGAAAGGTGGCTGACTTCTAACTGGTCTTAAACGATAAACCTTTGTAAAGAATCCAAACCAAGATGAAAGATGGAACCAGTAATGGTATCGGAGTCAAGGAACAAAACTCACAATGGGCTGACATCAATTGGAAGTCTGTTAAAAGAAATGTTAGGAAACTAAGACAGAGAATTTATCGGGCAACCCAGAAAGGTGAGTGGAATAAGGTAAGAAGCCTTATGAAGCTCATGTTACGTAGCTACTCCAACCTGCAACTGTCAGTAAGACGAGTAACACAGGAAAACCAGGGAAGGAAACGCCAGGTGTCGATAACCAAACGATACTAACCCCAACACAGAGGATGAAACTAGTCGGAGAAATGGTGGAATATACCCCTTGGAAAGCACTGCCTACCAAGCGAGTATATATACCTAAAGCCAACGGAAATTTTAGACCTTTGGGTATTCCTACAATTAAAGACCGAGTTTTACAAGCAGTAGTCAAAAATTCCTACGAACCGCACTTTGAAGCCCATTTTGAAGCCAATTCTTTCGGCTTTAGACCCGGAGTGCGATTCGTTGGGTATAAACTAACCCTGAAAAGGGTGGAGGACTACCCGCAAAGTTACTTAGTAGCCTTGACAATTTGATAGTCATGTGGGTGAAGCTCATAGGAGCCAAGTCCCACCCTCTAGGTGCAAGAGTGAAAGCGCACAGAGCGCAGTCTCGAACTGTGTCCCCCAAGGTAGCTCCTCACGCCATCAATCCTTGAAGCGGGGGTGAAAGGTGTTAAATACTGGAAGCCTAATCTGGTATACATCAAGCAAGAGTTCATGAGTAGGAATACGAAGGTATGTTTGAACCATCGTCAGGAAAGAACTAGCGGAATAAGGCTTACACGCTGGGAGTCCCAAAAGGGCAAGGATAATGGGGAGTTGGCACGGACCGGGGTGACCAACAAGCACTTCCTCTAAACCCGATGGATAGTACCGCTCTAAAAACTCAAACAATGACTATCAGAAACGAAGTAACCTCTCGTGTGTTCTCAGTTTTTATGGCTGAGTAGGTGCTAACTAATACCACGAGTAGGAAAGATTGATTCAGAAGCAAATGCCTGACTGTAATGGTAAGGATATGCAGACAGAATCACGGTGATTTGGAAGATGAAGTTTCCAGTAGCAGTAAATATGTCTAATACGAGTTTTAAGACAGGGCGTGGAATGGCGCTCTATAAACTGGCGAAAGCTAGAGCGTAGGGTGTATAAGCTGCATTCATAGAATTTATCGAGCCTCTCAACGTGGCGATGTAAAAGCATACCGCAGACTCCAAAAAACGTTGATGAATTCTTGGTCAGCAAGAGCATTGGCGGTTCGTAGAGTTACCCAGGATAATCAAGGGAAAAAGACGGCAGGTGTGGATGGCGTTAAATCACTAACCCCAAAGCAGCGTCTATCCTTAATTGATAAATTAAAACTGGGTTCTAAGGTTAGCCCAACCAGACGTATTTGGATTCCCAAACCTGGAAAGGACGAAAAAAGACCTTTAGGTATACCTACAATTTTAGACCGCGCGATGCCGCGCGCTTGTGCTTCTCGCTTTAGAGCCGGAATGGGAAGCGCGATTTGAACCGAACTCATACGGGTTCAGAGCCGGAAGGTCATGTCATGATGCAATCGAGGCAATCTTTAACTGCATTAGATACAAACCCAAATTTGTGTTAGATGCCGACATATCGAAGTGCTTCGACCGTATCGACCACTCAGCACTGCTTAGAAAATTAAATACATCCCCCACCACTCGCCGTCAAATACGTGCGTGGTTAAAAGCGGGGGTGATGGAGAATAAGCAGTTGTTTCCAACCACTGAGGGAACGCCACAAGGCGGCACTCTTTCGCCACTTTTGGCAAATATTGCCCTCCACGGCATGGAAAACCGAATCAAACAAGCCTTCCCAAAAGGTACAATCCTTAAAAAAGGTAAATATTCTGGGTATCAACCAGGAGCAATGTTGATTAGGTATGCCGACGACCTGGTTATTCTTCATGAAGATATAACCGTCGTCAAAAAATGCCGGGAAATATTGGAAGAATGGTTAAATGATTATGGCTTGGAATTAAAGCCTAGTAAAACAAGATTGACGCACACCCTATCAATATATGAAGGGCAAAAACCAGGGTTTGATTTCCTTGGGTTTAATATACGTCAGTTCCCTGTAGGAAAACACCATACAGGTAAAAATACCAAAGGGGAAAAACTAGGTTTTAAAACCATCATTACCCCAAGTCAAGAAAAAATTAAGGCACATTATGACCATTTAGCGCGTGTGATTGATGCTCATAAAGCTGCACCGCAAGCGGCGCTTATTAAACAACTAAACCCGATAATTCGGGGTTGGGCTAATTACTACTCTACTGTCATAAGCAAGGAAATCTATTCATCTTTAGATAACCTGGTGTACTTAAAACTTGTCTCTTGGGCAAAATTCCGTCACCCCAAAAAATCATGTACGTGGGTGTCAAAGAAATATTGGCACTCAATAAACGGTGATAATTGGGCATTTGCAACTAAGGAAGCACGAAAAGACTCATTAAGGTTACTTGACCATACCCACATTAAAATAGTGCGGCATATAAAGGTTTCTGGCGTTGCGTCCCCATACGATGGGAACTTGGTTTATTGGAGTACAAGAATGGGTAATAATCCAGAAATGCCTAAAAGAGTGGCTTCACTTTTGAAATGGCAAAAAGGTAAATGCCCCCACTGCGGTTTGTTCTTTCGTGAAAACGATGTGATGGAAATTGACCATATCATCCCTAAATCGAGAGGTGGAAAGGATGAGTATAAAAATTGGCAACTACTACACAGACACTGCCACGACACAAAGACGGCTTTAGATAGTAGTCCAGGCAATCAATCCGACTGTAATAGTGTCGAGCCTAAACCACCCTCTGAGCTTACTTGGTTCTGGGAGGAGGATATGTTGGTAATGAGGTATGTGTGACAAACACCAAATTACTGAGGAGCCGTGTGAATCTAAAGGTTCAAGCACGGTTTTGGAGAGCAGTGGCTCCCGCGAGGGAGTCGCTGACTTTACTAGAAGCACTCACGACGCTATCGAACAATGCTTCTTGCGGCTCTCTAACGGCAGAGACACATGGGTACTAGATGCGGATATTAAAGGAGCATTTGACAATATAGACCACAGTTTCCTACTTAAGATAGTCGAAAAACTACTAGGCAGAGAACTAATCAAACAGTGGTTAAAAGCAGGATATGTTGAGGCAGAAATATTCAATCCTACACATAGCGGAACTCCCCAAGGCGGAATCATAAGCCCACTATTGGCAAATATTGCCTTAGATGGATTGGATGAACTTCTCAAAAAGTACACAAAAACAACCATCAAAATCAGGAAGAGTGGCAAAAGAAAGGGGCAACAAGAAAAAGTTAAATCACCGATGTATGGCTATATCCGCTACGCCGATGATTTTCTAATAACCGCAACAAGCGAGGAGGATATTAAAGCCGTAGTCCCCATAGTCGAAGAATGGCTGAAACAAAGAGGGCTAACATTGAACCAGGATAAAACCTCTATAACCCATATAGAAAAAGGAGTTAATTTCCTTGGTTTTAATTTACGTCAGTACAGAGGAAAGCTACTAACAAAACCTCAAAAGGAAAAAGTACTAGCCTTTCTCCAAAAACTACGAAACTGGTTAAAAGCAAATATAAGTCTCCCTCAAGATGCAGTAATAGCACATCTTAATCAGCAATTAATCGGATGGGCAAACTACTACAGGACGGGTGTAAGCAAAAGGATATTTTCCTACGTTGACCATATGGTTCACAAAATGCTATGGACATGGGCAACCAGGAGACATCCAACAAAATCAAAGCAATGGGTTAAAAACAAATATTTCCGCACATTGGGAAGGAGGCAATGGATATTTGCGGCAGAGGCTCAAGACAGACGAGGAAAACCAAAGATAGAATCGGTAATCAAAATATCCGAAATCCCGATTATACGCCACGTCAAAGTTAAAGAAACCTCATCACCAGATGACCCCACCCTAGCCGAATACTGGGAAAAGCGACGAACTTCAATCGGTAAAACTCGATGGGAGAAAAACTCAAAATATTATAAAGTCGCCGAAAATCAAAAATGGAAATGCCCAATATGTGGTGAAAACCTGTTGGGAGCATCCAGTTTTGGCAGAAATACCGAAACAAGAGGCGCCAAGAGATAAGTACTCTCATTTTAAACATGGTTAATTACAATACTCACTATAAACACTACAAAAAAAGTACAATATTCATTTAACTTTCATCATTTAATTAATAATTATTCTCAATATAAAACAAATAAACAATACTAACAAAAACTATATTCAGCACAAGCGGAGGCTACTAGCTTCAGCTAGGAGCGACGCCACGGCGCCTGTAATTAAAGCAAATGAATTGATTGATACTGTAAAATTACAATACAGCATCATAAATTGTTTACAATATTTCTATATTTTACGGACACCAGTATGTAGTAGCGTTCGTGTTTTTGAACTTTTAGAAAGATATCAAATTCAAACGTTAAGTAAACCGTTTAGGTAAGCGCAACGAACACCTAGAATTTGATTAACACTTTCAATATTCCACTTTGCCCCGGAAATTTTAATTCTTCTTCCAATCTGCTTGATTGCAGATTCTACTGCTCCAGAACCAATAGAGGATATTCCTTCAGCTTGATAATAACTGTAATTAACAATTCTAGATTTATGCTTATCAAGATACGCAATAAACTTTTTCGCTTGTTTACCTTTTAACCCCGTAAATAAAGCTTGAGTTTCATCTACCGAACCTTGCCATAGAAGAGCCTCAGCGCGAATGTGCCGGGACAGAGTACTCTGTCCGGCAACTTCGCTAGCTTTTAGACGTTTTAAAGAACCACCAACTTTATAAAGATTTTCTTTTAAGTGATACCAATCTAATATTTCTAATTGTTGAAACTCTGGTGTCCCAAATTCTCTGGCTAAATTCCAAACCCCATCATGGCCATCTCCTAAACAAACTAGTGGATTTACTAATGGCTGACTGTTGATATAATCAATTAACGATTGGTTATCATCAAAAAACGCACAATAATAAATTCCTTGAAGGCGAACCGCTTTATAATCTTTCCAGTCAGAGCCTTCTTTTGGTTGTCCACGCAGTCTTACTTTACCCCCCTTCGGGTTCGCCAGTTTGGCGGGACGGAAGCCGACACCGCCAACTGGACTCACCATCTATACTTACTTCTGAAATACTTTGTTTTGCTTGTGGTAGTTGAAACTCGTATTCTAAAACTAATTTTTGTTGTGTTGAATGCCCAACTTTAATACCTGTTAATGCTTCAACCTCTATTTCTGCATTCTGATATGTACAGAGCGCTGATATTCTTAAACAAAACTTTTGAAGCAATGGACTTAATCTACTAAAGGGCTTCAAACCTAGTTTATCTAATTGTTTAGCTTTCAGATTTAATTCCCCAACAATGCTTTTTATTTTCCTTTTCTTACCTACTTTCGTTCCCGTTGTTTTCTCAACAAAAAAAGGGCAATTTCTGGACTTACATACTCTAATACTTGACTACGTACAGTTTTTTCTATACCTTCAAGGTCTGTCAAATTAGTTTTGTCTGCTTCTTCATACAATATTTCTGCCATTTCTTTTAGACAAGCATTAAGACGTTCTAGTTTATCTTGGTTCATAATGGTTTATGCACACTTTTACTGATAATAAGCATTATCTCATAATTTAGATATTTTTCTGTGTTAGCTTCCAAAGTATTTTATAATATCAAGATTTATGAACTTGATTTTAGGCGCCGTGGCGTCGCTCCTAGCTGAAGCTAGTAGCCTCCGCTTGTGCTGAATATAGTTTTTGTTAGTATTGTTTATTTGTTTTGTATTGAGAATAATTATTAATTAAATGATGAAAGTTAAATGAATATTGTACTTTTTTTGTAGTGTTTGTAGTGAGTATTGTAATTAACCATGTTTAAAATGAGAGTACTTATCTCTTGGCGCCTCTTGTTTCGGTATTTCTGCCAAAACTGGATGCTCCCGTAGATATTAATCTCTCCCATGCTAATCTAAGTAATGCCAATTTAATGGAAAGCGATTTGACTAATGCTAATCTCAACTATACCAATTTAGATAATGCTAATCTCTGTCAGGTTAAACTTAGTGGTGCTAATTTGAGTCAAGCAAAACTGGGTTTTGCTCGCTTGAGTCAAGCTAATCTCAATAGTACCAACCTGAGTGGTGCTAATTTAATTTGTGCAGATTTGAGTCATGCTAACCTGAATGGTGCTAATTTGAAAGATGCTAGTTTGAGTGGTGCTAATTTGCAGGGAGCTTACCTAAGTGGTGCTAATCTCAAAAATGCGAAAGTGAGCGATTATGAACTCAGCAACGCTTTTCTAGAAGGCGCAATTATGCCAGATGGTTCAAAATATCGCTCTCAAAATTAAGCTCAGGAAAAAATTTTTTCCGCTTATATCCTGCTTGTCAATCCAAACTTTTTCCTTTAGGCTGCTCTTTCATCCCACATTCCGCAGGTGCGATTCATGGCAGCAAACAACGATGGAGCTGACGTTAAATGACCCAAAGCTAGGATTGGTAAAAATTCGCTTATGGGAAAATTTGCCTGAACGTAAAACTGCCACGCGCGCTGAGGTCGTTAATAAGGGTTGAACGCCAAAGCTGGCAGTGTGCTTTACATATGTATTATTCAGTTCTTTAACTCACCGAGCAGTAGATAAAGTTGGTATGTTTGTATAAAGTTATATTGCTGTAAAGTGATATAAAACAATTAATTATTTTTGTCAATATACTAAATTGGTGAATTAATGCGCCAATTACAGCTAAAAGTTGGTTAGTTACAACAAAGTTGCCTGTCGCCCTCTTCCACCTCTGCTCCTGTCCGCAGATAATCTTGTACCCAGTTACAGCCATATTCCAGCAGGTCAAGTTTGAGTATGCGCGGTAAATTCCAGACAACGAGAGTGTTATCTTCACCTACAGAAGCTAAAAAACTGCCATCAGGTGCTACAGCCACATTCCAAACTGCACCACTATGACCAAGTAGCGTATGAAGCAACTCTCCTTCTCGACTCCAGATTTTCACAGTTGTGTCCATTCCCCCAGAAGCAAAAAACTGGCTGTCGCTACTCCAAGCAATGTTGAGTACTACACTTTTATGAGCTACAAAGGTTTGCTGGGATTGGCTGGCAACTCCATCTTTGGAATTATATTTCCACAGCTTAATCGTGCCATCTCCACTGCTGGAGGTAAGTAACTGACTATCAGGACTAAAAGCAACGCCCATAACAATCGCATTATGTTCGGCGAGAGTGGCAAGCAATCTCCCATCTCGATCGCAAATTTTAATTTGGTTTGAGTAACCACCGGAAGCGATAAATTGACCGTTAGGACTAAAAGAAACACCCTGAGCCATCCCTTTTTGTCCAGTTAAGGTTGCTAGCAGCGTTCCATCTGCACCCCAAAGCCTCAGCGCACCATCTCCATGACAAGAGGCAATTCGCTGACTGTCAGGAGAAAAGGTAAGGCTAAACGTTAATCCCCCTTCATTTGGAAGCATTTTTAGAAGTTTAACCAGCTTCCAGTTTCTATCTTGGCGCTGCCAGAGTCTAATAATACTATCGTTGCCTCCAGTTGCTAACATCTCTCCATCAGGACTAAAAGCAACGGTAAATACTGATGCTTCGTGTTGCAAGGTATTCAGCAATGTCCCATCCCGTCGCCACAGTTTAACAGTGTAATCGAGGCTGGCAGTTGCTAGGGTGGAACTATCTGGACTGATAGCAAGGCCGAAAATGGCTGCACTGTGAGCATTCACAGCAGTTTTAAGAGCAAGAGTCGGTTTCCACATTCGGATGGTGCAATCCGAACCAGCAGAAAGAATAAAACTTCCGTCCCGACTGTAGGCAACAGTTCTTATCGTCGAATGATGTCCTTTGAGGGTAAGTAGTTCTGTTCCCTCAACAGTCCAAATTTTAACGGTTTTATCCGCACTGCCAGTCACGAGGGTTTTTCCTGAAGGATTAAAGGCAATGCCCAATACTGCTGCACTATGTCCGGTTAAAGTTGTTAAGAGCGTACCATCAAGCGTCCACAATTTAGCAGTCGTATCGTGACTACTAGAAGCGAGAATTTGTCCGTCAGGGCTGAGAATTAATTGACTGATTCCTGCTTGGTGTGCTTCCCATTTTTTCACCAGAGTGCCGTCTTCATGCCAGAGATAGATGATGTTCTCTGCCTCTGTAAATATCAGTTGACTATCAGGAACAAAGATAATATCAGCCACCTGGTTTGAATGTTTGAAGGAGCTGAGTAAGACACCGTCCAAAGTCCATAAATTGACTATGCAATCATCATGTCCGGAAGCGACTTTTTGACTGTCAAGGCTGAATCTGGCAACACGAGCCGTTGCAGAATATTTGGCTAGGATTTTTGGTTTATCTTCATCCAGTCGCCACAGTTGCACACTACCATCATTATGTCCCGAAACGAGCATTTGCCCGTCGGGGCTGAAGTTGACTGACCAAATTCCCATAGATTCATGTTGCAGGGTTCTTAGCAGCTGACCATCCCTGTGCCAAAGTTTGATCGTCTTATCGATTCCAGTCGAGGCGATGAATTGACTATCAGGACTGATATCAACACTCCAAATATCGGCAGTGTGTCCTGTCAGATGATTACATTCGGTTGTGCCATAAACCGTCTGTCGCAAGGCGTTATCAATTTTTTGCTCTAATTCGGGTTCAATTAAACCTAATTGTTGTAACTTTTGCTTGGCAATAATTGCTTGAACTAATGCTTCTAAACCTTGATGGGAAGCATAGAGGGCTTCCGAGGCACTGGCGATTGCTTTAATCTCACTGAGTCTAGATTGTTGTAAAGCCGCCATATTGGCATTGAGCAAGACTTGTTGAATTCTAGCAGCTTTTTGTTCTTGTACAAGTCTGGCTTCTACTTCTTTAAGACGTTCTGCCTCTAAGCGCAATTCTACTTCTTTTCGATCTACGAATTGAGAGGCATTAAAAAATAAATAATCTAAATCGCTCAAACTTTTCCCCTGTGCCCAAAGTTGGGCATCTTTGAGCGCTTGTCCGCGCAACAATCGTAATTCATCTTTTTGTTGAGAAGCTACCCAAGCATTAAAGGCTTGCGAGTAAGGACGTAACGCTGCTAATCTTTTTTCAACCCATTGAAGATTAAATACTTGTTGATATATGCAATTTCTTACCTTTAATATTCCCTCGTGTTTAACGATTAAGCCACTGAGTAACAATTCAATTTGTTCTCGACTATCATCACAATTTATTTCAATTCCTTGCAAAACTTGTTGATAAATGCCTAGAATTCTACCAGCCCTCTGACCGTTACGGTCAATGCGTGAGCGAATGGTTTTTAGGTGTTCCGGTTCATCCTGCGATTCCCAATGCTCAATGATGCGAGTTTTGACCAAGTTCTCAATCCAGAACGATTCCGTACCTGGTGGAATGAACCCTAAGCTATCGTCCGCCATTGTTCGCTGACTCAATTGCACGACTAAATGACACAACTTTTGAGTCAGAAACGGTTGTCCACCCGTCCAGTTTAAAATCTCCCTTAGAACCGTTGCTGGCACATCCACCGTTTTGTCCAGCCCTTGAATTAAAGGAGTCACTTCCTCCCACTCAAACCCTTTGAGTTCTATTGCTTGCCCAATATTGAACGGTGTCTTTGTTCTGTCTCGAATCAGATCTGCGGGAGTTGCTACCCCAAAAATGGCAAAAGTAATGCGTTGATATTCTCGGTTAATTGCCCGTTGGTTATAGCAGAAGCGAATCAAGGCAAAAAAGTCATCAATTGAAAAGTTAAGACCCAGCAGAGAGTCGATTTCATCAACAAAGATAAACAACCGTTGTTGGGGAAACTGCACCAGTAGTAATTCCTCAATAAACCACCGCAGCCGTTGCAGTAAACCGAGATCGTCGCGTTCAAGCCACCAAGTTTTCAGGTTCAAGGTTTCCAGTAGCCCCAACTGTCGCCATAAATCACCTACGAACCCTTTGTACCATTGCATTGGAGTAATTTGTTCGCTCCCCACCACACTCAAATCGACGGCAGCGCACTGAAAGCCGTCTTGCTCAAGGCGATGCTTGGTTCGCACCAACAGTGAGGATTTACCCATTTGCCGGGAGTTGAGGACATAGCAGAACTCTCCTCGCTTCAGCGCTTCGTATAGCTGCGAGTCGGCTTGCCGCTGTACGTAACTAGGTGCATTAATGGCTAAACTGCCGCCGATTTGATAGCTATATTGGGTATTTTGGGGCATAACAAGTTGATTATTAATCGCAAATTATCTTAAACTTAGAGTAGTTTTAATTGGTAATATTAGGACTCCTTCGGCAGATTTTTGAACAACCAGGCTGACTAGAAGCTTGCTATACAAAGGTTAGTTCTCAGTATACGTAGCAAGATTCAAGTAGCATCCCTATAGATTAGGACTGGGGCGTGTTTTCATACTATAACGATAAGTTGATGCTAAACAATCTATTTTGAATCAATAATTAACATACGCCCAAGTCAAAATAATCGTACAATGATAATACAGTCTCCAGAGCTAAGGGAACGGATAACACAAATTACAACTAGGTTACTTGGAGAAATATAATGCCTGACTGGATTAAGATTGAAAAATCATTTTTACGTATCAGTCGTCAACGACAACGCTTGCGAGCTTGCATCGTCCTTATCACGCTTCAAAGCATGGGCACTTGCTGCTGATCGCAAACCGCGAAGTCGCTTCGGTTGTTCTTGATGAGAGTATACTTTACGTATCTCTATTACTAAAAGAAGGTTTTATTCCAGAATTAAGCGAACTTCAAAAACAACTACTTTCCTGGCGCCATAACTGGTCAACTATTACTCTCACAGAAGCTTTTCTTATAGAAGTTACCGCGCAGTCTTCGCAACTTGAAGCGAAAAAGTATTAGACATGTCAGGTTTGCTCGAGATCGTGAAATAATTGTAGTGTTTCGGCACCTGTATTTTAACGTTTGGTTTGAATCAACGCTCTTGGTGCCTATCTTTGATATAAAAAATATACAAATCGTTTTTTTCACAGAAGAACTTGGCTTCCGGTCAACAAACCTTCGCTAGACCTAGTGGTAGCTACACTGCTTCTGTAACAAACCTCCAAGATATTTTTAGCAAGGCTGGTCAATCCATCGCTGCTAAATAATTTATGCCGTAATGGTGCCAGTTGTTAACATCCCAACTGTAAAGGCGCCTCTGATTCAATATTAATGATTTATATAACGCGCGTCTAAATGCTTTAATTGATAATCTACACGCAGCTGGGTTAATTTACGGGCGCGCAACCATATCATTTTCGAGTTGAGCTATATCCAAACTCTAGCAACCAAATTGATGAAGTAATGGTTCGAGAAATTATTAAACACGAGCAGTTAGTAAACCAGCTTCTAAAGAATTTTTTACTGCTGCCCAAGTTGAGGAGAAAATTGCCTCGATGAACGCACAACGAGACAGAGAGAAAGCTGAAGAAGAACAGGGACGGTTTATAGAAATTCGGGACGCTGCACTACAAGCAGCAAAACGGGAACTTATCGCAGCAGAACTTTATGCTCAAAAAATGGTGCAAGAAAAACAAGCAAAAATTCTCGCAACTAACGGCTACTGAATAAGAACTACAGTCTGTCCGCGCGTTACAAATTAAAAATCAAAAATTAGAACAACGAGTAGCAGAGTTAGAAAATTCCTTGGCAGGCGCCAGTGCAAATAAGTGGGATAACACTTTTACAAACCAAGCTGCAAAAGTGGTCAACTCAGAATTAGAGAAAACTATTGCACCGCTGATGGCACAAGTCGAGCGCTTACAAAATGTTGTCGAGTTCAAAGATAAAGAATTAATTCAGCTAAGGGCAATTAGTATCAAGCAACAAGAAGAGTTGAAGACATTACAAAAAACCTCGGTATCGGCACCTGATTATGAGGAAGTTATCACAAGATTTGGAGAAGTCGGGCATAGCTTGGGTTGGAACGGTTGGGGGCGCCGAGGCTATCGGTCATCCGATGGGATGTTACACACTGGTATCAATGCACTTGCTGCTTTTATTTCAGATTTAACACACTCTGATAACCTGTGTCCCGAAGTCGCGTTTTAAACTGGCGCCTTTTCACATTGGCGCCTCAAACCCAGTAGCCCTTTTTAGGTGAAATGAAACATTTTGTCTCTGAAAAGCGAAGCTGTACTCATGAAACAATCCACCACCAACTTAACTGCGATTATTTAAATGCAATGTGAAGAAAAGCAATCTCACCATACTAAAATTCCACGTTGGTTAATGAGATTTATATTGTCCCAAGTACAAGAACAACTAAATAATCAACAAATATTCTTGGCGCTTCTCAAACCGATGGCGCCATGCGAGTGGTGCCTAATATGGATTCCTATTATTCATCCAGATGTTGAACTCCCTTATCCTGGAGAACGGAATCCTCACGGGTACATGAAAGCATGTACTACAACGTTGTCAACATTAACAGGGTATAACGAAAGAACTATTGAAGGATGGTTTTATGGCAAACCCTACCATTATTCGGTAGGAATTTTGCTGCGATGCTTTCATCTGATTTTTCAACTGCAACAAAAGTTAAAAAATTGAAGTCGGTGTCAAATTACTTGTCTTACAATTTTGACAACGAATAAATATAAATATTTAGGGTGCCTGAATTGATGAACATAATTTCAAGGTTGCAACCAGTTTTCTAATCGTAAATTTTCGATATTTTCAAAATCTTTGATATTGTTGGTGACAATAATATCATTACGAGAACGCGCGACAGCCGCAATTAATGCATCTAATTCGCCAGTCGGTCTACCAATACGTCTTAGTTCAAGTTGAATCTTACCAAATTCTTCTGCTGCTTCTAAAGTAAATGGTTCCAGTGGTAATAATTCTACGAAGGAAACTAATCCTTCTAAATTCCTTTGAAGTTGTTGAGAACAGTAAACACCTTTATAAAGTTCAGCAACAACAATTGCAGATAGATAGCACTGCCCAAAAAAACGATTGAATTTTCCTACTGCCAAACGATTATCTTGGAGTAGCGCAATACAAATATTGGTGTCCAGTAAATACATCAGTCCTCCACTTGCTTATCAAGCGAGTTTATTTCTCTGCCTCTATAGGCATGACGGTTTTTATCGATTTCTGTAAATATTTCTATTAATTCTGTATCATCTTTCCAGGCACCAAATAGTTGATTAAGTTTTGCTAACTTTTCGTCATTAGTTAAAGTTTGTCCTATAGTACTAGCTCTTGGCACCTGCAACTCAACTAAAATTTCTGTATTATCGGGAATGTCGTTAATTTGTTCCAATAATTCGATAATCTGACCACGTTTTATTGCTCTAACTTTCATTTGGTACTCCTCAATCATTTTTCATATTTTGGTGTTGAGCAAGTGTTTTATATTTCAAGCCCATTATAAATACAACTGGCTTTATGTAAGTCCAGTGTTCTTACAATTATATGCTATTTATTTAATAAACCGTGCGTGTATAATTTCGTACACTTGAAGCTGGCATTGTAATTATTCTAATCATAAACTGCGAATTGTAATCAAGGCGCCGTAAACCCGCATTTCTCCAAGCATTACGTTCACATATCTTATAGCCTTTACCCAGAACCTGTTTCAAGCTTTTTAGAGGGGAACAATTTTATCACAGTGTGAAACATATAAATCTAGGTTTTATAAGGCTTTGAGAAATGTGATCAGAAATCCGGGTGAAGCATCGTTGAAGTGAAAACATAAAATTTCAGACGATTATAAGTGTTACGACGAGCGTCAATACATTGCTTACACCTAATTTTTCATTTAAAACAATTATTTAAGCAGCAAACAATATAACTCTTTAACGAAGTCGGAACTAGGAAGTCGGAAGTCGGAAGTAAGACGAATTTTTCCGACGTTTACTCTTCGAGTCACTACGTGAACGGGGTTTAAATCCCCCGGAGCTTTAAGTTACTTCCGACTTCCGACCTACGACTTTCGACTTCTTTTTAATCGTCCATTTTTACACCAAAATGCCATAAATGAGTATTTTACTTTTTGTGAGCTAATTACCGAAATTTTACGTAAATGTAGGTGATGCTCAAGTATAAGAGTGTTAAATAAGAAGTAATGCTATGCGATTTAAGTTTGAGCTAAATCCAAACTGGATTTTAGCTAAACTTAACGTTAGGTTTGACTGTAATTAAAATTGGCTCCATGAAATATGTACAGCGACTTTATTCCCAAACTACATTAGCCAAAGAATCAGGTATTTGCGTAACAACCATCAAAAATTGGTGCGAGTTTGCTGATATCAAATCACCAAAGCGCGGAGGTTTATTTAGTTGCCTTGATTTAGAATTATTAGCTTGCTTTTACGTTGCTAACCGCTTTTTAAGAGTCGCGCAAGTCGATTATCAACAAGAAGTAGTTAGCAGAGGAGGGCTAAAATTATACGTCCGCGAAGTTCGGCGTACTGATTTATACACATTCCTGACTGAATTTTTAACTCTAGAAGAGCAAGATAACTTTTTTGTGAAAATATTAATTGATAAATTGAAGGAGGAACAAAGTAATGAATCTGTCAGCAGCAGTACAGCAGCTTGAAATACCCGTAACCGATTTGAAAGCGATTTTAATAGCTTTAGATATCGCAATTACCGATAACTCAATTAGCGATGATAATTTCCAGAAAGTTCAAGCTTTCATTAATGCTTGCAAGGAACGTTCATGTTCATTCTCTGAGGGTATTGAAGAATTGCTACGCCTTAAAAACGAAGCACAAGCGCAACAACAAAAAATGGGCGCTCCTTTTAATTTGGATGAATTCTTCAGACAGCGCATTGGTGTTGACCCTTCTGTAATCAAAGCTGGTAGCTACCACTATGACCTGTATCAACTATTACTCAAATCTCATTCAATATCTCAAGTTGGCTACACGCTATTCAGAGAAGCGTTTCTGCGCCAAACCCAAGATTTAATTTTAAACGGTGTTGAAGAATCAGAGATTACGCACAACCAAACAGTCAATGGTTTCGGCACCGCATTTGAAAGTATCGAGCATCAGTTCGAGCAAAATTTTTTAGGAACGTCGGTAAATTGGGGGGAGGAAGAACATCCAGTATTGGCAGCGGCAAAACAAACATCGCTGCCGAGTGCCAAGAAAACGACTACATCAACATCCCATGTGTCGAAGAAATAGTTGAAGCGACTCCAGTTTTGGCAGCAGAAACGTTACAAGTAATGGCGCCAACGATAAATCAAGTTCTACTTGGTGAGCGCCGAACAATTACAAACTATATGACCGAAGGGGGAACGGTTGCTACTGCTGTTGCGATTACTACTACCACCACTATCGCCACTATTGCCCTTGCTGTTAGCTCTCCCCCAAAACCAGTTTTTTTGAAGATTATAGGTACTTTCATCAGTGGGACTATTTTGGGAGTAGCGCTCTTCGGCATTAGTTCTTCGCCATTACAGAAAACAAATCTTAAATAACAAAGTTTAGGAGGTTTGTCTCACCCACTTAATTAACAGCTTAACCAAAATGCAGTTTCAAGACTCGCCATCCAATTACCAAAATCATGAATATAGCTCTGATGATTTCGATGCGGATTGGGTTCCAGACCCGCGCGGAAAGTTTCAACAAAACCAGGCGCCTTCACCCACAGGGCTTATTAGTATTATCAAATCTGGGAGTTTAGATTCTTTAGTAACAAACCCTTGGCTCGTATCAATTTTCATCGCGACAATAATTTCAATTTTGATTGCTTCGATTGCAGTAATAATTCAAGGTCAACGTTCGACAGAGCTTACACCCGAACAAGAGACACAGCAAGCACTATTACAAAAATCTCAAAATTTGGAGGCAAGTGACAGCAACTTCCGAGAATATTTAACGCGCAATGATTACAGTTCTGGGATGGTAAGCAATCCAGGTTTATTACAAGCAGCAGTGCTAGAAGCTTCCGCGCGTTACCGCAACCGAATAGTCGCCAATCAGAATAACCCTCAAAACCAGGCATACAACCTACATGAGGAGGTGATTAATTACGGCTCAGAAATTGAAGCACTTAAACGTATTAACCTTGGTGCATCTGGTAAAGAAGCAGAATTACGATATATTGACCCAAGCACCGATTCATGGGTTACAATTCCTCTCGACTCTGCCGAATTAACAGCCAGCGGTTTAGTAAAACTAAACATTATCTCAAATAGTAGGAGGGAGACAACACAACGCTTCGACTTAATTACAATTGCCCAAAATACGCGCAAAGCTCTATCAGACATCAAAAATACAAGAGTCGAAGCATTACGAGTTAAAGGATTGGCGCCTATTGCCGAGCAATTAGAGAAGACCGATTGGTTTGGAAACACAATCAATCCACCTTTGGCAGCAGAAATATCTGATTATCAGCAATACAAAGGGGAGCCAAAACCAAAAGGGCGAAAATCACAACCGTTAGACCAACCTCCAAAACCAACCAAGGAGGAACAAAATGAGTAGTAAGCTATTTCTTGCTCCCATACCTTTGCTAATAGGTGGCTGGATGTTCACAAGTAGCTTTACGATAAGCACTATAACGCAGCCAGCAACTCCATACTCTACTCAAAAGCAGTCGGTCGAAGTAGAAATGCCAGAACCAGCTAAATCTTTTTTAAGAATTGGTGGCGCCGTTTTGGCAGTCGCAGGACCATCAAGTTTAGTTTTTTGGGAATTAACAAGTAGAAAACGGCGGCAGTATGCCAAGCCTCAACTTTTATTATCTGCAAGTCAAAACGTTGCGTATAAAAAACCTCAACCGTCTTTGTTAGAAACAAATAACACGCAACCCAAAGTTGAAAAAGTTCCTCAAGACAGCAATGTTGAGAGTTACCAAATTGACACAAGCCGACAACCAAATAATTCTCGAATTGCCAAGCAAGTTCCAAATTTCTACAATACTGGCGCCTATGAATCTCTAAACTCAGGAAATAAAGTTGATGGAGTTAGTCAAATGTTGCCGCACGCCACGGGTGAAGATAAATATGGAGACGTAAAATCCCTGGTTTACGAAAACACGGTGGGTATTGTTGGTAAGGAGAAAGGGAGCGGAAAAACATCCAAACTTGGTTATCTAATTGCCGAACATATTAAGTTAGGTCATTTGGTATGGATGGTTAATCCTTTCGCCAAGGGTCAACATTGGAAGGGAATTAAAGTTTTTGGACGCGGTTACAACTTTGTTGAAGCTACAAACGCAATTCGTGAGTTTACCCGCATTGCTTTTTTTAGAATTGCTGAAGCTGGCGATGAAACAAAGGAATACGAGCCGTTTGAAGATATCCACATTCATCTTTCGCTTGATGAAATGTCCAATTATTCGAGCGAAGTGGATAATATCGATGCTACTGTCATGCCTAAATTTTGGGAAGCAGTGGTGCAGTTTGTGCGGCAAGCCAATATGTCAGTATCTTTTGCTAGCCACGGTGATACTCAAGCAATGTTAGGCGGCGCCAAGGCTTTGGCTGGAAAATCAGAAACAATTAAAGATGCGATTGTCTGGTTATACGCCCAGGCAGTGACGGATAGAAACATTGAAGGTAACAAGCGATGTGCAGGCTGGGCATATTTAATTCGTCCTGATGGTGGAGAGCGTCAGAAACTAAGAGTTGATATTCCCCATTGGATGCAGGGACCACCTGCAACTCGAATTGATGGAAAAGATAAGTACAACTACATACAACTTGTACAAAAATATTGTCCTCAATTTCTGTACCTCCCAACGAATGCTCAACAACCTATAGAAGATAATTCTCATATCCCGGTTGATACAGAACAGTTTCGCCAAAAACTGATTGAGCAAGAAGATATATGGGGACTTGATTCCGAGCCAAATTAACTACTGTCATTTCAGGAATATTTATGGTTAGAAAACAACGATTAGGCACCAATTTGCCACAGTTACACTCAACCAATTATTTAAGTACTGATGTTATGGACGCAAATTACGAAGAAACTGACGATGATTATACCAATCGTCACAATAGGGCATCGAACTGGCATGGGCGCGCGTACCGTACTGGACGTTATGCGAGGAATGCTTACGACTGGGGACAAAATTATAGTCGTGGTATTACACCAGCAATGGAAAACGGCGCCAGTGCAGCTATTGGTACTTTGGGTACTGTTGCTAGCCATACAAACCCGTTCCGACCTTGGAGGTCGTTTGCTTTCTGGTCGATGGGCATCGGTACTTTAATTGTGGGTGGATGGGTTACTCAATTCTTTTTGGGTGGACTGATTGCAACTCGTAATCCAAGACAGCTACCGCAAAATGCACCCACAGCAGTTAGATTTGGTCATGGTGTTGTAAATGCTGGTAAACCTGTTGCAACAGGAGTGTGGAATGGGTTTGGTACTGTTGCGACGGGAGCAGGTGACAGTTTAGATAGAGCAGTACGGTTAAATTCGGGCACTAGTAATGATTGGCAACAACCGAGAATAACTGTACAACAACCGCAACAACCCACAACTACTTTACCTTTGACTACTTGGGCTGGGGGTGGTAGCTACCAGTCAGTTGGGAGGAAGTAAAAAATGGCTTGGGTGAGGGTACCTGCTTATAGTTTTCTTATTACTAGTAGCACCTTCGTTGTGTTTATCCTCGATATGGCAAGTCCTGGGTACGGTAAGTTTGCTTTTATCCCAGACTTACGCCCACTTGCGATACTAAACACCGACGTGCGCGCGGATTTGGAGAACTTGGTACGTTCTACAACCTCACCCATCCCTAAAACGAAAAAACAGTCTATGCAAAATCAAGCTAATAGTAAAAACTGTCAAACGCTACTAGACGCTTATAAACCGGGTGCTAAATGTCACTTCGAGCCAACAAATTACTCAAATACCTCCCCCTAGAAATTCAGTATCGCGAAATTAAGGCATTAGAAGAAACAGAGCGTCAGTATCTGGCAGCACAAGTAAGAGGTCGTTTGTTCTGCTTTGGACTTTCCCTCGTCATGGCAATCGTCATCACCCATCCTAGGCTCAACCAATGGGTTGAAACAAAGCTTCAGCTAAACCCCATTGCCAGTATTAGTTTTGCCAAAGTAACTTCTGATAAACCTCAAGAATCTGATAAAATTGCTGCTGCATTGGTAAATTACGCGCGCGCTCATAATTGGTCTTTACGAACTGGCGAGACTCGTTACAACATCTTTTACGTTCAAGGAATGTTCCCTAATGGTGTTAGTAATGACAATGCTCCGAATCAATTTAATGACAGTCGATTTTTAGTTGAAGTCAATCCGACTCCGCGCTTGATTGGCGCCTGGGATGCCTCTGTAGAGCCAGGAAACCATTACACAAAGCAACCGATGAATGCATTGGGTGCGGCGCATATACAAGTACCGGGGCAGTATAAAGCATGGCGCATTGGTATGCATAAGAACCGAGAACTTGCTTTGGTACAAGTGGCGCCAGTTGATATATCGCGTGATAAAAATCGTAACGGCAAGGCTGACTCTGGTGATTTGAAACAGCGCGCGTTAATTGGCGCCAATCAGCATAGCGCACATGACCAACAGTTAGTTGACGACGCAAGCGCAGGTTGTCCTGTAGGGCGTACATCCAAAGGGCATCAGGAATTTATGAATTATTTGCAGAATGATGCTGATTACAAAGTAGATAAAAATTTGATTTTTTCAACTGCTTTTATATCAGTTAAGGATTTGAAATTCTAATATTTTCAAGAGGAGAGTGACCAATAAAATGAAAAAGTATTTAACTGCAAGCGATTATTATTCATACATGAATAGTAATGCTTGGAGAAATAAACACTACGACTGGTTGAAGCAATGTAACCACAGATGTTCTATGTTTCCTTGGGGAAGAATACTTACAATTAAAATCTAAATCAAAAACTGAAGATGTTTCCGAATACTTTGCATCGCTTGTGAGTGACTGTGTTCAAAGGGAATATAAAAAGCTTAGTATAATTTTAGATAATAATTCTACACATAAAATGAAAATGCAGCTTCAATTACAAGCTCATTTATCTAATTTAAATATTCATTCTAGTTCCACAAGTGACCTTGCGACAGCTTCAACCTTGGGGGTCATAGCATTGGCTGTATAGTAATGTCGCTCAGAACGAATTGCTCGGTCACTATAGGAACACCAAACTTTACCAGTGGTGTTTTCTTCAAGATTCCATTGACGAGCAAGAGGACCATGTATTAAACGAAGTGTTTGGCTTAACAGTTTAAATTCTACATTTTTCATTAATAAATGATAATGATTAGGTAAAATCACCCATGCCAATATTTCAACACCTTGATTAATAAATTTATCAAATAATTCATTTAGTAATTGTTGACGACGTTCTTCTGAATTTATTCGAGGTTTATGCTCATAACAGGTTGTTGTAATCAGATAAAACTCGCTATCTTCTATAGGATGTGGTGGCGAATGTGGGGGGAATCCTTTTTTTAATCTTTCTTGAACAAGTGTGATTTTTTCTTCCTGAGAGAGTTTCCGATATTCGTACATTGGTTAGTTCGTAGTTGTTCGTAGTTGCGCGGAGAGCGCAGTATCTTAATTATTTCCAAACCTAACCTAAATTTTTAGAAACTCTTTAATATATAGGTAAAATGATTAGATAAACTTATAAAGCTTTTTTGATGTTTGGAATAAGATGCGCTAAAGCGCTACTACGTACTAACTACCGAACACCGAATGAGCAAACAAAGCGGCTTGGGTGCGGTCACGCAAATTTAATCGGCTGAGAATGTTGGTAACATAGTTCTTAACAGTGTTTTCTGAAAGATACAGTGATTCCGCAATTTCACGGTTATTCGCTCCAGAAGCAATTAAACGCAATACCTCTAATTCTCTCGGTGTAAGTTGCGCTAATTGTGGGGGTGGTTCGGAGTTTTTTGTAGGCGCCGCAACAGGTATAATTGCTTTTTCAAATAGTCCTGGGCCAAGTAAGGTTTGTCCTTTGTAGACGGATTTAATTGCCATCATCAGTTCCTCTGGTTCGGTGTCCTTGAGCAAATAACCCTTGGCGCCTAACCGCATTGCCTGAGAAACGTATTCATTATCATCGAAGGTGGTTAGAACTAGAACTTTTATATCGGGATAATTTTGGGTGATCGCTTTTGTTGCAGCAACTCCATCCATCACGGGCATCCGAATATCCATTAGCACCACATCGGGTTGCAGTGCGGGAATCTGTTCGAGCGCGCGTTGCCCATTTTCCGCTTCACCAACTACCTGCATATCGGCATTGGATTCAAGCATACTTTTAAGCCCATGACGAATAATATGCTGGTCGTCTACTAATAAAATATGAATCATAATAAAACTTTTGTTAATGGCAAAGAAACAGAAATACAACAATCGGCGCCTGGTTGACTATGGATATTTAATTCACCGTCCAGAGCAATCGTTCGTTCTTGCATCCCTTGCAGTCCAAATCCGGTAGTATTTTGAGTCGGGTTAAACCCTTTTCCATTATCTTCGATCGAAAGATAAATCATCCCAGCGCGCGCAAATAGTCCAACAGTAACACTCTTCGCCTCAGCATGTTTACAAATATTTGTGAGGGATTCTTGCACAATGCGGAAAAGTGTGGTACTTACTTCTGTCGGTAAGGATAAATGTAAATCAATTTTGGTGGACGGTTCAATGCCTGTGCCGGCGTAAAAGTCTGCTAACAGCTTTTCAATGGCTGATTTGAGAGATTGCCCTTGCAATGGATTTGAGCGCAAAACAGAAAGCGATCGCCGAATTTCCAGCAACGCTTCAGCCCCCAGTTGTTTTGCCTGTTTGAGAAACGTCAATGCTTTATCGTTATTTGATTCCCAAAAAAGTAGAGCATTATTAATTTGAATGGTTTGGGCAGCTAGAGTGTGTCCAAGTCCATCATGAATTTCGCGCGCGATGCGGTTACGTTCCTGCAAAGTTGCCTGGTCTTCAATTCTCAGTGCATACTGTCGCAACTGTTGATTACTTATCTCTAACTGCTGATGGGCAATTTCTAATTGCGCTCGACTCTCTCGCTCCGCAAGCAAAGCATTAATCAATAATAAAGCAAATACCACCGTTAGGCTAAATAATAATACATTACTTAATCGCCAATCCCAGACAGCGACTCTCAACTTTTCGTGTACAATTGGTCTTGACAAAAGCACTGTTGCATAAGTTACCAGCGATAAGGCTAAAACAACCAACTGTCCCGTTCGTTTAAATATCAAACAACTTCGCATCACCAGCACCAGACATGCCAGGAAAACCGAGCGATGAGATAAGTTTAATAGAGTTGCTGGCAACAAAATTAAAGCGAATTCCAAAGATGTGTAAAGTAATTTTGTTCGCTGTTTAAGAGTTGGCAGTCTCAAACCCATCAAACCAAAGCAGGCAATAGCTCCTACTCCCAAAAGTGACAACCAGGATAAATTAAACGGCACCACCACTTCAAATATTGCCGTAGCTAACATTAGCCACTCCAAGTAAAGTAGCAAACGAAACGATGGGTAGGTTCGGCGAAGCATAGAAATATTCCAAGTCAAGGGAGTGAGCAACGTCGTAAGCATGTACATTTTCCTGATTCTAAATGGAACATGAGAGTGTTGGCGCTATAATTATCTTCTTCCTATATAACGAATTAACGCCTTATATTGATAGAAGCGTTCGGACTGCCTAAGCTATGAAAAAAGTCACGATCAATCAATTACTTTTTTACTGGTTAGGTCAGGAACTTTACTTCATGCGGAACTTCATCACCAAGCACTAAGATTAGCTTGTGCGAGTAAGACAGCAATTTTTCAAACATCCGAACAGTAAATTTACAGGGATAAGTTGAAGCATGTTCAAGCGAAAATCCTTCATCAAAATCAAAATAGTTCTTATAGCAGCAATCTTGGCAGGAGGCAGTCTCAATGCCTCAAAAAGTTTAGGTGAATCCCAATCTAGCTCGCAAAAATTGGTAGATAAGGTCTGGCAAATTCTGGATCAAAACTATGTTGATGGCAGCTTTAACCATCAAGACTGGAAAGCAATTCGACAGCAGTATATAAGCCGCTCGTACACTTCTAAGAAACAGGCTTACGGGGCAATTCAAGAAATGGTGGCTAAGTTAGGTGACCGCTACACAGAGTTTTTTGACCCCCAGGAATACCAAGCTCTAGATAACGACCTTTCTGGGAACCTAACTGGTGTAGGTATTGAACTAGCGGAGAATGAAAAAACCAAAGCTTTAACGGTTGTTGCCCCAATTGAAGGAACACCTGCATTTAAAGCAGGCATTTTACCGAACGATATAATTGTCGGAATTAACGGTAAAACGACTCAGGGATTAAACATCAACGATGCCGTCAAGCGGATTCTCGGTCCAGTGGGAACCAAGATAGTACTCACAATTCAACGAGGCAAAGTCGCGCAAACTTTCAAACTTACGCGCGCGAATATTCCCATCCATCCAGTAATTTACAATACGCAAACAACACCAGCGGGCAAAATAGGTTATATTCGTTTGCCAGAGTTTACACAAACCGCTGCTGCAGAAATGCGTGGGGCAATTAAAGCATTAGAAAAGCAACAAGTACAAGGTTACGTTTTAGATCTACGTTCTGACCCAGGTGGACTACTCGACGCGAGTTTAGAAATTGCTAGTATGTGGTTGAAAAAAGACGCAATCGTGTCTTTGGTCAATCGCGAGCAGGTAAAAGAAAGCTACAATGCAACCGGACATCCACTCACCAATAAACCTTTAGTAGTAATAGTTGACAATGGTTCTGCTAGTGCTAGTGAAATTTTGGCAGGAGCGCTTCAAGATGATAAGCGCGCGACGTTGGTAGGAACTCGCACTTTTGGCAAAGGATTAGTTCAAGCAGTAGAACCTTTAGAAGATGGTTCAGCGTTAAAACTAACGATAGCCAAGTACTACACGCCTTCAGGTCGAGATATCAATCATGTTGGCATCCAACCAAATATTACAGTGGAGTTGAGCGAAGCACAGCAGAAAGAATTAGCTCTAAACCGCACCTTTGGCACATCAGCCGATCCTCAGTATGCTAGTGCAGTTGAAGATTTAAGTCAATTGATTCAAACAAGTGCAACGCGCTCTTCTCTTAAGTAAAAAATACGGTAAATATCTATTATTGGTAATTTATATAACGTAGCAATCCTTAAAAATTCCTGTACACAATCAGCTTTTGTTGTTGAGTCGATTGTTAGCTAGTAGTCCATGTCAAAAGTTTTGGTAGGTACGTAGTAGCGCCTGACTCGCAAGAAAATCTAGAGGGCTAAAGCATAAAGTAGTACCATTATTCCCAAAATTAATCTTTTAATTTAATCGGCGCCGCAGCTTTGCTCAAGTTCGGTTTTCTAGAATCGTTGCAGTCGTTTTTCCCGAATTGACACTAATTCAGTAAATATACTGGTTTATATTAATATTAGTAATTTATATAACGTATTATTACGTAAAAAATCCTGTGAATAATCTACTGCCCTTGTTTATTTGATTGTTGGTAGTAGTAAACAGGAATACAATGAGCGATATTAGTCTGCTGATGGCGGGTGTATTAACAACAGGGCAGCCATCATTGCCAATATTACCCCCGGAGCCGACAACTCAGGGGGAGCAAATCGTTGATGAGAAAGTAGATTCGCCGCAAATTTCTTCGTCAGATAAAATTGCTCCACCAGAATTTACCCTAGAGGAAAACAATTCCGAACGAATAACTTCAGAACTAACTCAACAGCAGAAAAATATATTAAATAAGACAAGGGTAAAGGATAAAGGGGAAGCGGAAAGTCCAAAGGGACAAATAAAAAATCTTTCTCCTGCTAAGTCGATTAATGCTTCTTTAGATTCTCCCACTTCCCCAAGTACACCTGAATTTACTTTTCCTGATACGGTCGAAGCGACTTCGGGGATGTCGCAAGTTACATCTGTATCGCAATTAAATGATGTATTGCCAAGTGACTGGGCATTTACTGCTTTACAGTCTTTAGTAGAGCGCTACGGTTGTATTGCCGGGTATCCAAATGGAAATTTTAAAGGTAATCGCGCGATAACTCGTTATGAATTTGCGGCAGGACTAAGTTCCTGTATGGACAAAATAAGCGAATTAATTGCTGTTGGTAAAGAAAATCTGGCATCTAAAGAAGATTTAGTTATATTGCAACGCTTGCAAACAGAATTTCAAGCAGAACTTAAAGAAGTTACCGCGCGCGTAAATAATTTAGAGCAACGTTCTGCTCAAGTAGAGGCAAATCAATTTTCTGCAACAACTAAACTTTACGGACAAGCTACTTTTAGTGTCCAAGGAACTAATGAAACCGATATCTTTTTGTATCGCGGTGAAGAACAACCCCGCAAAGCCAAAACAAACACTACTTTAACTGCTAATACTCAACTCACCCTCGCAACTTCATTTACCGGACGCGATTTACTTTTAACTGGATTATCTGCCGGAAACTTAAAACCTTCTACGCAGTCGGTATCTACGAATATGGGCAGGTTGGGTTTTGAGTCAGATACAGGTGAAAACTTATATCTGGGCGAGTTATCATACCGATTTCCCGTATCTGATAATTTAGGAGTTGTTGTTGGAACAGCAGGAGTTAATCCCGTCAATACTTTTCGTGGTATTAACCCGTTAGAAGGTTCAGGTGACGGCGCCATTTCTTTGTTTGGTCAACGTAACCCAATTCTGGCAATTGGCAGCGGTACTAGCGGTATTGGATTTGATTGGCAAATTAGCGACCGTATCAGTTTACAAGGCGTATACAGTTCTCAAATAGCAAGTTTTCCTGGTGATATCGAGATTGGTGGTTTATTTGGTGGAAGTTACACTGCTGGCGCCCAGTTAACACTCGTACCAACTCAAAATATAGATGTTGGTATTCATTATCTCTTCAACCACTCACCCGATGGTAATCTCCGCACTGGTATTGGTGACACACAATTAACTTCACCTTTAGTAGGAACAGACACCTTCGATACTCATGCTGTCGGCGCCACCGTTGCATGGCGTGTCAATCCAAATTTGCAATTAGGTGGTTGGGGTGGTTGGACAACCTCTAATCCAGTTAATCTTTCTGGTAGTGTTGAAACTACCAACTGGGCAGTATTCGCAGCGCTGCCAAATTTATTTCGTCCTGGTAATTTAGGCGGTATCCTCGTCGGACAACCACCCAAAATCACATCAAGTACTTTACCTGATGGCTACAACCTGCCAAACTTTGCAGTTCCCGACTTTGATACTGGTGGTGGCAAAGGAGGACGCGAAGATACTTCACTCCACCTCGAAATGTTCTACCGCGCGCAACTCAATGACAATATTGCTTTGACTCCAGGTCTATTTGTAATTTTTAACCCTAACCATAACGCAGATAGTAACGCTTTAATCGTCGGCGCCCTACGCGCGACATTCCGGTTTTAATTTTATCCGTATGAAAATAGTAACTAAAGTTACTAATAATCTGCGTAAGCAGGAATGTTTGGAGAATAATAAATGCAATTTTCATCAAAAAACTTGTATAAATTTGGATTTTCTGCGTTAAGTAGCGGCTCCTTAGTAGCTTTATTCTTAGGCTTGGGAAGTTCACATGCTGCGGCTCAAATTACAATTCAAAGCACTGGTACAATATCCGGGACATTACAATTTCCCTTTGGCACAACTACCAATGGTCGTGTGACTCGTATTGATACAGATAAAAACGGGACTTATTTCCGTAATATAGGTACTAGAAGTAATCCAAATTTAATTCCCGTATATTCTTCTAAATTCGTGCAGATTCAAACAAATCCAGACGGTTCGATAAAATCATTTGTAGACTTTTTAGGTCTGCAATTTATTTCTCCTGACGGGTTAATTACTTCACCAGTGCTTTCAGGAGGTAAACTTCAACCTTACAAATACCAAGGCAGACCAGACCCAAGATTTTTAGTTAATTTCCAAGCGGCAGTTCAAGACGAACTCGCTTTACAAAGAGCTTTTTATGAAGGTATTGTTACCGACCCCAAAACAGGACAGCAGTACCAAGGAGTCTTTGAAGTCAACGGACAAGGACCTCGCTATAGCGATAGAAATGGTGGTGACAGTCCTACAGTTTTTGATTTCAAAACAGACTACGACCCATTATCTGGTGTTAGACCTACACCAGCACTAAATTCCTATAAAATGACTAACGTTCCATTGGTACGACTAACAATTTTAGTACCATCTGGAATGCAACCCATTAATCCTAACAATGGTACACCAGCTACTACGCCAACTGGTACAGCAGGTAGTACACCAGCTACCACACCAAGTGGTACGGCAGGTGGTACAACAGGTGGTACAACAGGTGGTGGGACTACTACTTCTATTAGTACGCCAATTGATACAATTATTAGTGGAGCTACTTCTGGAATTAGTACATCATCAGGTGGTACGCCTAGTGGTACAGGTACTGCTCCTATTGGTACGACAAGTAGTACAGCTAGTGATACGCCGAGTGGTATGGCTAGTACTGGAAATACTGCTGCCATTAGTACATCAGACGTGGCGCCAATTAGTAATGCAACACCAAATACAAATACTTTTACTTCTATTTCAACTCCAACAACAGGTATTAACTCAACGGTATCACCTTCAATTCAACCAAATGTAGAATTTAGTAGTGGGAGTATTAGTGGGAGTAGCACGGCAGTAAATTCCAATAGTGCAGCCCTTGTTAGTGCTAGAAATAAATCAACACAAGTTGGTCCTCGCAGTCGTGTACTAGTACGTTAGAACAGGACTTTTTTGGGAACGCGCGCAAAAAAGGTACCCAATGGGTACCATTTGCTAATTCAGGAATTACACCAAGTGGATGTGTAGTTGATTAAAATAGTAAGAACAAAGCTGTAAAACCGCAAAAGTCATCAAAGATTCACACTTTTGTCACATTATGGGCAGTAATGTTCTAGCTATACTGTGTTAGAGACGTGACGCGCGCACTACTAATATTATTTTTTAGGAATCATTTATGAAGGCAGAACTAATCGAACTTACGGCTAGAGTCACACAGGTTTTGCAAATCAACAGTACATGGATGATTTGGAATCTTTTTCTGGCGTTTATACCCTTAGTTCTGAGTATTTGGCTGTTTCGTAACAAACGTAACAATATTAAATATTGGGCGTTAGGGTTGCTTGCATTGTTTGCGTGTATACCTCCCAACAATAATTATATAAAGATTTTTTTAATTTTTATAAAGAATTACATTACTAATATTTCCACGCTCAAACTAGCTTTATTTTCTATCTTTGGTTTACTGCCACTCGGTATCTGGTTAGCAAAGAGTAAGTACGGACGCTCTGTAGGGTGGTGGGTAGGTTTTATTATATTCTATGCCTTTTTACCTAATGCACCTTACTTATTAACAGATGTAATCCACCTTATAGATGATATTCGTACAATCCAATCAGTATGGATAATTACTTTAATCCTAATTCCTCTCTACATATTTGTTATTTTTGCAGGATTTGAAGCTTATGTAGTTTCTCTAATAAATTTGAGTTCTCACTTACACCGTGTTGGTAAGAGTCAATGGATTTTAGGAGTTGAATTAGCAACCCACGCATTATCCGCTGTTGGTATATATTGGGGAAGATTTTTGCGCTTCAATAGTTGGGATTTAGTCACGCAACCTGATTACTTACTAACGCGCGGAGTTGAGGAACTTTTAGGTAAACAACCTTTGGTGATTATTGCTATTACTTTCGCAATTCTGACTGGATTGTATTGGTTGATGAAGCGAGTAACTTTGGGTTTTGTCAGACAATCAACTCGTAGAATGAATATTGGTTCACTAAACAGTTAATAAAATTGTATTTATATTTGATGTTGCGTTGGGTTCCTCCAACGGCACTCGCTACAACCGGGGGAAAGAGAGGCAACGCGGTGCCGGAGCCAACCTACTAATTCTCTGGAAAGATGCAAGTTTCCTTTGTGTGAGGTGAAATAAGTCCAGATATATGGAAATTAGATCAAAACACAGAGGGAAACATGCAAATAATCACCAGAGAAGACATTAAAGCATTACTTGAGCAGCCCAAGCAAAACTCTGTATCTATATATATGCCAACGCACCCAGCAGGCCCTGAAGTGCGACAAGACCCAATTAGATTTAAAAATTTAATCAAAGATGCTGAAGCGCGCTTAATTGACGCAGGTTTAGAAGAACAAGAAGCGAATTCACTTCTTAAAAAAGCTCACGAACTTGATAACGCTGAATTTTGGCAAGAATTAGGTGAGCGAGGGTTGGCTATTTTTATTTCCAATGATACTTTTCGTTACTACGCGCTGCCGTTAGAGGTTGATGAGTTAGTAGTTGTTACAGACCGCTTTCATATCAAACCATTACTGCGTATATTGAATGGTAACGGACGTTTTTACATCCTGACTTTGAGCCAAAAAGAAGTGAAATTCTTTGAAGCGACACGTTATAGCATTCAGGAAGTCGAAGTTGAAAATATGCCAAAAAGCCTTGACGAAGCACTCAACTACGATGAAGATGCTCAAGATGGACAGTTTCGCATTGCCACATCAAAAGGTGGAACGGGTAATGCAGCCGTACAACCCGGTTCATTTCATGGTCAAGGTAGTCCTGACCAAGACAAACATCAAGTCGATATTTTACAATTTTTCCATGTAATTGACGGCGCCCTGCATGATAAACTCCACGAGGATACAGCGCCTTTAGTACTAGCAGGAGTTGAATATTTGTTCCCGTTGTATCGCTCGGCAAGTAGTTACAAACATGTACTTGAAGAAGGTATTACCGGAAACGTTAAGATTGAAAGCCCGAAGGAATTACACGCACAAGCAGTGGCTCTCGTCGAGCCATACTTCCACCAATCACAACAAGAAGTTTTAGAAAGATTCCACGAATTGTATGGTGGCAACACAGGCAAAGCGTCAAATAACATCAAAGAAATTGTATCTGCTGCATATTTTCAGCGTATTGATTCTCTATTAGTTGCAGTTGGAGAACAACAATGGGGGTTATTTGACCCATCGAGTGAAACCGTTTACCTTCATTCAGAAGAAGAAACAGGTGACGAAGATTTATTAGACTTAGCAGCAGCACATACTTTATTAAATGGTGGCACGGTTTACGCCGTCGAACCCCAAGAAGTCCCTTATAGCACACCAGTTGCAGCCATTTTCAGATATTGAACACGGATTGATTAGGATTACACGGATGGCACGGATTTTATAGGACATTTTAATTAATCTGTGTAATCCTGTAATCCGTCTAATCCGTGATCTTTTGCCGGGATGCTTCTAGTATTATTCGTTGTTCCGCGCGCGCGATAGCACGGTAAGTTCTTAATATTGCTTCGGGTTCGACGGAAATTGATGTGATACCCCATTGTACTAACTGGTCGATTATTTCCGGATATAATACTGGCGCCTGACCACATATAGAACATGGTATTTTGTACGCACGCGCAGTTTCAATTAGTTGGCGAATCGCGCGCATTACGGCAGGGTTGCGCTCATCTAAAGTATGCTTTAACTGTAGGAGTTCTCTGTCAACTCCTAGCAGTAACTGTGTTAAATCATTTGTACCAATAGCAATTCCTTGTATTCCTGCTTTGATGTACTCTGGCAGCATAAATAACACACTAGGAACTTCTGCCATTATCCAAAGTTCAAATTGAGAAATACGGGTAAGTCCAGCTTTTTCAACTTTTTGACGACAAAATATAAATTCTTCGACGCTACGAACAAACGGTAGAATCAGACGAAGGTTATCAAAACCATCAGAGTACACTTGTGCTAATATATCTAGTTCAAATTCAAATATTTCAGAATTTTGTACATAGCTGAACGTTCCACGTCCTAAAGATTGCGATAGCGAACTTGTTGCTATTTTATTAGAGTGTAAATCAAGTGACCGATAAAAAATTGGTCGAGGTGTAAATGCTTTGGCAAATTGTAAAATTTGCTCGTACCAACGTGCGTAAAATTCTGCCCGTCGTTCTTGATTGTGCAAAATATTCAAGTTTTGTTCGTTTATAAAAGAAGTAACCATTAGTTCGGAACGTAGCAACCCAACTCCATCAATGGGTAAGCTTTGAACTTGCTCGATTACATTCGTTTGGCTCAAGTTAACCATTAATTGAGTTGCAGTTGCAATTTGCATCGAAGCATCTTGGCTTATAAACGATTGTTCCGAATTTTTTAAGGGAGATAATGTACTAAATTCTACATACTTTATCTCGCCATTATCGCCATTAATAGTTAATTTATCGCCATTTTTTATTAGCTCTGTTGCTTTATTCGCGTTTACTACAGCTGGTATTCCAAGTTCACGAGCTAAAATTGCGGCATGAGATGTCAGACCACCATATTCAGTTATAATTCCTATGCAACTTCGCATTAAAGGTAGCCAATCGATAGTAATTGAGCCAGCCACTAAAATTGTATCTTTGGGTAATAGAGGTTGTTCGTGAAAGTTAGTGATTACATACGCTGTTCCTATCACTTGCCCAGAAGCGGCGCCAAGTCCTTTAATACCTTTAATTAAAGGGGATAGCGAGTTAGATGCTGTAAATTCAGGAAGCGTGACTTGGGTTAAATATAGTGTCTCGTTACTTTTCAATATAATCCACTTGTAACTAAAAGTTGTACCTAATTCATTTTGGAGTTGATGGCTAAGTTTTAATAATTCTTTTAACTCGTCTTGAGAAAGTGCAAATTTTTGCTGCTCTGAGATGTCTAATAAAGAAGTAATTAAGCAACTTGATTCGGGTTCAATTATATTATCACTATGTGTTGATGCTTGATAACAATCTTTGACTTTATATGCCAAAATTTTATCGCCTAATGCTTGTTCAAGAATTGTACCATCAGGTTTAATTTTGTAATAATCACCATTAACTTCTCCTTGGGCAATTGCAATCTCTAATCCCCAATTTGCTTGTATTTCTAACCCAGAAGAATTTGCAACTAACAACCCGCTTTTTGTTGCTTCCCATAACGGCTGTACTAATATGCCAAAGTTCACTTGCCGCAGGTCAATTCCAGCTTGCTGACAATATAATAAGCTACGAGCGCGAAATAACTGGCTCCATGAACGTTTGAGTGATGCAGCAATATCTGTAACATTACACCAACAAACTTGTGATTCTAATAGTCCAGATAAATTTTCTATTGCTGTTTTAGAAGATATGGCAACAGTTGGACGAAAAATTAAACAATTCGCTTGCCACTGGGAAGCAGCGTCAAATATTACCTCTACCCATGCGGCTGGTACATTTGCAGTCATAATTTCCTGACGCAAACTACTTGCTACCTGCTGTAACTGGCGCCAATTATTAATATCCAGATGTAATTCAGAATACGGCAAGTCGGTGATTAGAGTTTCCGTATTAAGATTTAAGAGAAAATCACGTGTTACATCCGCAGAAATAACGAAACCAGGCGCCACTGGGTAACCATGTTGCAGCAAGCGACTCAAGTTAAATGCTTTATCACCAACTTGACTCTGGTCTTGGTGTTTGATTTGATTAAGCCAATAAAGTCTTTCCACTCAAGTATTTTGTTTGTTTGTTTGCATTTATAACCTTACAATTACATTAATCAATTAAAAGAGGTTTCTCGTACTTTTGAAAAACCCTAATTACTGCTCGTCGCTTCATCAAATAGTAAAAGTGCTTTCTTAAATATCTCTTCTTCACAACGAGTTTGTAGAATGGCTTTGACTAACTCTAAAAAATTCTGATCTGTTTTTTCATCTGCTTCAATTGTTTTTGTTGCCGCATAAAAGCTAACATCATCCACTTTTAACTCGTTGGTTACACCTGTTTGTAACTCTCGCCTTTTATTATCCCAAGAAAGTGACTTAGCACGCAGTGTAAATTGAAACCATATTATCTCTGAATCAAGAAGATCAAAAAATATATCAAAGTAAGGTTCCTCTCCTTGATACCAAATTCGCTGCGTACCGTCTTGATTTGTTTTTTTAATAAGTTTCTGTTCAATTTTATGCAGCGAAGCTCCTAGCAATTCGATTTCATTACTGTTTAGTACATTTTTGCTGTTTTGCATCTTTGATTTTACCGTGTGTAGTAGTATGCGTGATAATTTATGCAAGAGGATTATTGAACGGTGATTTAGGCTATATAAGTATTATTTACTATAAAGTTATTTATTATATGCAGTTTTATTGATATTATTATTTATATCAAATCAATCAATGTTTATATTGAAGATTGGGTATAAATTTTTCCGCTTTGAACTGAAAGAATCTGTGATGAATTCAACCACTGCGAATCAAAAGACCCTAAATGAGTAGTAGTAATTAGAGTTTGAAAACGGTCTTGAATCGCGTCAAGCAATTGATTTTGCCTCGACGGATCGAGTTCCGCTAATACATCATCAAGTAGCAGTAAAGGTGGTTCCCCAACTACTTCTTCGATTAATTGTAACTCTGCTAACTTTAGCGCTAAAACCAGCGTTCGCTGTTGACCTTGCGAACCATACTGACGAGCAGGTGTTTGATTAATTGTCAATTCTACTTCGTCACGATGAGGCCCGACAAGGGTAGTTGCTTGCCGTAGTTCTGGTATAACACGCTGTTGTATTTTATTTAAAAAAGCCTGATGGACTTGTTCAGGTTCATTTTCAGCAGTTTCTACATTTGGAGCATATTTAATTTCAAGAGCTTCTGTACTACCACTAATACTAGCGTGCCATTTGGCAGCGATAGGCGCCAAACGTTGTATAGCTCTAGAGCGTCTTCTAATTACCCTTGTCCCAGTTGTAACAAGTTGTGCATCCCAAACGCTCAGTTGTTCTGAGTGAGTCGTGAGTCGTGAGTCGTGAGTCGTGCTGAGTTGAGTAGTGTCTGTACGGGTAGTAGTGGCAATGTTTTTTAGAAAAGCGTTACGTTGACGTAGGACTTGGTTATATTGCTGCAATATATAGGCGTAAACTGGTTCAAGCTGTACTAGTAATGTATCAAGCCAGTGGCGCCGACCTTCAGGACCACCGCGAACTAGTTCTAAATCTAAGCTCGAAAATTCTACAGCGTTAAGAACACCAAGAAAATCGGTTTGGCGCCTAAGATTTTCTCCGTTCAAGTTTACAGTACGGCGCCCATTACGACGTAAGGTTAATGTTAAGTCACTAATACCTGTCTGCCGCTTCAAACAAGCTTTAATTTGAGCAATTTCCTCACCATCACAAACTAATTCCTTATCGCGCGCCATTCGATGGCTTCGTAAAGTCGCAAGTAATTCTACTGCCTCCAACAAATTTGATTTGCCCTGAGCATTATTACCTAACAAAATAGTTTTAGGAGCAGTGAATTCAACGTACTGCTCCCGATAATTACGAAATGCTCGAAGTTGAATAGATTGGAGAAACATAAAATTCATGTAAGGGTAGGGTGCGTGACGCTACTAGTAATTCTGTTTCATTTTAAGATTACTGCTAGCGTCACGCACCAACGCGAGATTAAGATTACTGCTAGCCTTCACGCACCAACGCGAGATTAAGGGCACGTGAAAACAATTTAATCTTGTATCTCATGCTTCATTCTAATCGCGCTTATGTTGATGGTGCGTTAAATCACGAGGTTGGTGGTGCGTGAAAGCACTTTAATCTTACTAACAATTGATTGATTGTAATGGCTTTCACGCACCCTACACGTTTTTCTTGCCAATGAGACGGAAGAAAATTTTCTCAGCTTCAATCCAAACGAACATCAGCGCACTAAATCCTACACATATTAGCAACTCAGTCCTATCTAGAACATGTGTTCCAAAGAAATCTCTCAGTGGTGGAACGTAAACTAACATTAGCTGCAAGATTGAGGTTACTACTACTGCTGCTAACACGTAGGGATTTGATAGGGGGTTGACTTCAATAGTTAAGCGGTTGTTGGAACGAATTGCAATCGCATGACCCATCTGAGCAAGACACAATGTTGTGAATACCATTGTTTTCCAAGAATTTGGATCTCCTTGATAACCCGATGCGTGAGTATATCTATATGCCCATACCATCATTGTAATAGTAATAATCGCAAATACTATCCCAATCCGAATCATGTAAGAACCTAAGCCGCGCGCGAATATGCTTTCACGTGGGCTAAATGGTGGACGCTTCATTACGTCTGGTTCGGGAGGTTCAACAGCTAAGGCTAAAGCAGGTAAACCGTCTGTAACTAAGTTCATCCATAATATTTGTAGCGGTGATAACGGTACGCCCCCTAAACCTAGTAATGGCGCTGCTGCTACTGTAATTACTTCACCGATGTTACTACCCAAAATATACTTAATAAATCTACGGATATTCGTGTAAACTACGCGACCTTCTTTTGTTGCAGCAACGATAGTAGCAAAGTTGTCATCGAGTAAAACCATGTCGCTAGCTTCTTTACTAACATCGGTTCCAGTAATACCCATTGCAATACCGATGTCAGCTTGTTTGAGTGCGGGAGCATCGTTAACACCGTCTCCTGTCATTGCCACGAAACGACCACGCCGTTGCAACGCTTGTACTATTCGCAATTTGTGTTCAGGCGCCACTCGTGCGTAAATACTTACCAGGTCTACTTGCTGCTCAAGTTCCTGGTCGCTCATTTTTTGCAGTTCCTGCCCAATTAAAACTCTGTCGTTGCTGCCCTCTGCAATACCTAAATCTTTGGCAATTGCGCGCGCTGTTAATTGGTGGTCACCTGTTATCATGACGGGACGAATACCAGCTTCGCGAGATTCTTTTACGGCAGCGCGAACTTCTGGTCGTGGTGCGTCGAGCATTCCAACTAAACCTAACCATACTAAATCCTGTTCTGTAGTTTCATCAGAATCTTCAGGTGGTTTTTCAGTTAATGGCTTATAAGCAAAACCTAATACACGCAAACCGTTACTCGCCATGTTGTCGTTTTGAGCAAGAATTACTTTACGTATATCTTCGGTTAAGGGCAGTGAATGTTTACCGTTATCTATTCCCGTACAGCGGGCTAATATCAATTCGGGTGAGCCTTTGGTAAACATCAAATATTTTTCTTGACGTACCCGGTCTTTTAATACTGGGTCAATATTACTCATTAATGAACCTGTATCTACAGGCTCGACTTTGGTAATAACACTCATCCGCTTTCGTTCGGATGAAAATGGAAATTCGCTCTTCCGAGGCAATTTGCTTTCCCACTGGTCTTTTTCAATGCCACCTTTTGCTGCTAATGTCACTAAGGCGCCTTCGGTAGGGTCACCTAAAATTTTCCAGTCACCCCCATCGTTTTGTAAGTCTGAGTCATTACAAATAGCACAAGCGACTAATAAAGCAGAAATTTCTGGATTTTGTTCAGGCGAAACATTTTTACCATTGAGATTAAACTCCCCAGTAGGAGCATAACCATTTCCTGTCACCCCAAATAACTGGTTATTGGTGAAAACTTGCTGCACCACCATTTTATTTTGGGTCAGGGTACCAGTTTTGTCCGAGCAAATCGTTGTCACCGAACCTAGAGTTTCTACCGCTGGCAACTTACGAATTAAAGCTTTTTGCCTAACCATTCGCTGTGTTCCGAGCGCTAAGGTGACAGTAATAACAGCGGGTAAACCTTCTGGTACTACAGCTACAGCCATTGATAACGAAACCTCTACAAGTTCTCTAAAAGTATCTAGTAACTTGTTTCCAGTCACGCCAGAACTTATAGCTTGGAACATTCCAGCCGCTATTACTAAAGCTACTAGTATTAGTGAACCAGTTACAAGTACATTACCCAATTGAGTCATGCGCTGTTGCAGTGGAGTCGGCTCGCTTTCGACTGACTGTAACATTTGGGCAATTTTACCTAACTCGGTTTTCATTCCCGTGTTGGTAACGACGATTTTACCGCGCCCATTTACAACTTCGGTTCCTTGGAAGACTAAATTAATTCTATCCCCTAAAGAAGTTTCTTCCGGCAACGCTAAATCTGACCGCTTATTAACAGCTTCAGCTTCCCCCGTCAATGCTGACTCGCGAATTTGCAGGTTTGATTGTTCGATTATTCGCCCGTCTGCTGCGAGTTGCACCCCTGCTTCAACCAGCATTACATCACCAGGCACTAAATCCTTTCCTGCAATCTCTACTTGTTTGCCGTTGCGAATAACTCGAACATTTGGAGAAGATAGTTTTTTCAAAGCTGCGAGTGCTTGTTCCGCGCGGCTTTCTTGCACGTAACCGAGAATGCCGTTCAAAATAACAATTGCTAAGATGGCGATTGTATCTTTAAAGGGTAATTCGCCCGGTTTGAGTTCTCCCGCGCGCCAAGATATGAAATCTAAAATTCCGGAAATGAAAGCCACTCCAATTAACATCAGCAGCATGATGTTTTTGAACTGGTCTAGCAAGATTTCCCAGGAACTGCGACCACCAGACTCTTCTAGCTCGTTCGGGCCATATTTTTGCAACCGTTGTTCAACTTCTTCCGGCGTTAAGCCCTTGTCTGCGCTAGTTGACAGTTGTTGTATTGCTTTATTTGGTTCTAAACTATGCCAAACGGCATTATCAGGCAGAGAATGAGCAGACATCGTATAAGTTACACTCGTATTTAGTTACAAGTTTGAATCATAATTTAGACATTGGTTAAAAAACCATTGACTAAGCTTACATTGGAGTTGCTATAGATATACATCATATATATAAGTAATACTATATAGATGTTACTAGCATCTCATGGCAAGTTTTTCTTCACACCTAAGTGATATTGACTTTCGATAGAGTAATTTGTAGCACATAATTTACGATTATGAGAGTAAATAGGTCTGAAATTGTGCATGAATGAGATAAAGCAAATCAATTTTAGATGAATCAAAGCGTTGAGCAAGTAAGTTTAGTATGAGTTACGCAGTTGATAATTTAACTACGGGTAAGATGTTTGGGCAACGGACGATCAGACCGCTGTGTGCAGCCTCGATTTATGGCATCGCCTTCATCAAGGATACACTCATTGCGATTGACCAAAGAAAGGGGTTTTTACTTGAAATTAACCCTCACACGGATAACACTAAGGTACTGAATCCACATTCTAGTCGCGAGTTTACAGGAGTAACAGGCATTAGTATCTGGGAAGATACGTTGTGGGTAACGCGCGATAATAGTGTTTATTTATGCAAGCTCAACTCGTTGGGTTTACAGCATTTTGTAACGTTACCTTACCCCGCTGACGGTATTGCAGTATGGGGGTCAACGGTTTATGTGAGTTGTCAAAAGCTTGGTGGAATCCTCATTTTTGACATTAATACACGTAAACAAATTACACATTTTTATGCGCCTGGTGTCGGAGTAGAAAATTTAGCAGTATGTGAAGAAACGCTTTGGGTTTGTGACCGGACTGAACAAACAGTCTATGCTCTTGACCGCGCGACAGGAGAAATTCAGTTTAATGTTCTCACACCGTTCGATTCGCCTACAGGCATAGCTATTCACACAGACCAAAACGGCACCAGTAATATCTATGTTGCCTATGCCTCAGATGAGCCTTACGTGCGCGATAACCCTAACGCCGACCCAAACTACGAGGTTGCGTATCGGGATCGGACGTTTATTCATCGTTTGCAATATCATTACGACCCTCAAAAGCGCGTTGCTTTATCGAACGGGTACCGCATCGAAATGTCTTATGTTGAGGAAATAGCGCCTCTCGAAGAAATTTATCTCCCTGACTTAGAATGGCATATTGCTTTACCCAGCGATACCGACCGTCAAAAAGTCGTTAGTGTTGAACCTGTTGGACTACCTTTTAGCGAACAAATTATCGAAGGGCAGCGAGTTGCTGTCTTTAAATTTGACGCGCTTACCCCTGGTGAACGTCATGTTTTGGGTTGGAAAGCTATTGTGGAAGTGCGTGGCATTAAATACCGCATTACCCCGCGCGATGTCGAAAATATTCCAGAACTGCCCGAAGAATTCAAAACGCGCTATCTCGTAGACAACGATGACTTGGCAATGGATACGGGTATAGTTATCCGCGCAGCAAAAGACGCTGTTGGCACCGAGACAAACATTTTGCGAAAAATGTATAACATCCGTAATTATGTCTACGACCAACTTTCTTATGGTATTAAACCTTATATTGACGCTCCTGATGTTGTCCTTGAACGTGGTGTTGGTTCTTGTGGCGAATACGTAGGGGTTCTATTAGCGCTATGTCGCTTAAATGGCATAGCTTGCCGTACAGTTGGACGCTATAAATGTCCTCCGTTTGCCGAACATCAAAACGTTCCCTTACAACCTGACTTCAATCACGTCTGGTTAGAATTTTACATTCCTGGTTTTGGTTGGTTGCCAATGGAGTCTAACCCAGATGATTTGGGGTATTACAGCGCTCATCCAACCCGCTTTTTCATGGGTTTGTGCTGGTACCATCTTGAAATTGGTAAAGGTATTTCATTTGAAAGCTTGTATAGTAAAGGCGCGCGGCTTACAAAAGAAGATATCTCAATTGGTGAGCTAGCGATTAATCACATTCGCTTTACAATTCTTAATGAGCTGCCACCAATGTAGTGCTGAGTAGAGACGTGATTAATCGCGTCTCTACAATTATTTTTACAAATAATTCATGGTTTTATCGCGAAGCTTCATTCCAGCTTGATTAATCTCAGAATGTTCATAGATTAACTTGTAAATTATCACGCACTAAATTATATATAATTGTATAGCAACAGTAACAGAAGTTCAGTGAAAACTCTTTGATGATAACCAGGTAATATTATCATTAATTAGTATTTTTTTTAAGTAAAGTACCTCAGTAAATATATTGAAAACATGTAAATATTATTTGTCGTGCTAGCGGTAATTGACATTGCCTAAAAGCAAAAAAATAGATATAAAAATATAAATATTAAATTTTACTTCATACTTGTTATCAAGCAACACTCAGCACTCAGCACTCAGCACTCAGCACTATATATAGCGGTGAAGCAAGTGAGCAATTTAATAAATCTTTATACCACAAGCGTTCCAGAACAAAAAATATATCAACATTTGCTACATTTCGTGCAAGTTGAATCTCCAAGTCAGATGCTTATACGTTTTAGAGCTATTTTTCTAGATAGCTTTGATTACCCAGAATCAGAAATATTGTTAGCTCTAGACGAAATTACTGCATCTAAATATGCTGAACATGAGTTTAAGTTTTTTCTTAACCGTTGCTGCCATATTTTAATTAATCGTTGGCACATGCAGCCACTAATACATAGTTATATTCGCGATTTGATTACATTGTTTCAATCTCCACCTTCTCGACATAATATTATTAGCGTTCGTTCTAAAGCAATTCGGCGCCTACATATATTAGTAAAAAGTTTTACACAAAGCGAACAATATGTGGCTTTACGTCGATTAACGCTCATTATCTCATCTGACCAAGTGCAGCGAAATACTCATCAACCCTTAGCAACGCTGATGCGACGCTATCCATATTTATATGAGCATTGTTTACTAACCGAAGACTCAACAGTTGAGCATAAGTGGACTATCAAGAAAATTAAAGCTGAGGTTCAAAAAGGTTTTGAGTTAGATTTATCCCGTTACGCTACCTGGAAAGTTCGTTGCCATCAAGCTTCACAAGTTGATTCGATAGCTAATACAAGAAAACTAATTCTACCCGTTAATAACCCGACTTTATTAAGCGAAGCAAATTTAAATGCCGCTCTCACACAATTTGTCGGTAAAGTTGAAGGTGATTACACTTATCAAGAATTAGCGCGCGCTTTTTTAAACTATACCCAAGCTTCTTGTTTTGGCGCCTTTAAAGACGATTTATACGAGTATCTAATTTCTGGAATCGATAAAGAGTATGGTAAGCGGCAATTTAATCAACGTTTGTATAAACAATTACAAAGTACGTTGATAGATGCTGATGACCAAAAACTGGATGAATTCTTACTAATCCGAACTTGTAGTCAGTTACTCAACTTTTTAGTTGTTGAAAGTGCAACATCACCACAACATTTTACTTTTATTGATTTAATTGCTAACCAAGGTACCCTCATCACAACAGGGTTATTACTGAAGATTGTGTTGATTTGTCGTAAGGTTAAACCATTACTAGCAAAGCGGTTTGCAATTTTGTTTAATCATTATGAGTCGGCAACGACTAATGGTATCGTTTGGCTAGTAGAGACGCTTGAGCAATTAAATGTTGCCTACAGTATCCATTTTGGACATGTAGACCTTTCATACTTTAAACAATTGCAACGGATACAACGGATGTAACGGATGAGTTATTTGGTATAGGCAAAATCTCTTTGTATAAAATTAACTATCCGTTACATCCTAGAGTCATCTGTTGCCAGCTATTTTTTAGGTGCATTGGAAAATTGACAAATTGAGTTAAATGGGCAAAAGCGACAGTGATAACCTGGATTTGGTGGGAATATACTATTAAAAAACTGTGATTTTTGTTGATACTTTTGTACGTCTTGCTGGTGTTTTTTGGCTATATTTGCTAGTTCTTGCTCGATTTGGTCTAATTCGCTGTCAGAAATTACGATTAGCTCAGATTTTTTACCAATTTCTAAATTATAAAATGAAGCTATCGCTTGATACTCTGGGTATAAATACCGTGCTGCTACCAAGTAAACTAATGCTTGCCGACGGTCAAATGGAGATTTGCCGGTTTTGAAATCTAAAATATGTAGAGTGCGTAGTGATGTCGGTTTATTTTGGATATCTATGTCACCCTCAATAAAAACGCAGTCCATTGTCGCGTATAGCCGGAAATGATAATCTTGTTTTTCTACAGCAATTGGTTTTGGAAAACCTTCATCACCGCGCGTCAGTTGGATAATTTGTTTATTATGTAGTAAAGGTGAACTATGATAGTTTTTTAAGATTTGTAGCACCCTTTTTTGGACTTCTACAGTTGTATAGTTTAATTTAAGTAACTGTGCGACTTTTTCAACTCCGTCATCTCGCTTTAGAAGATGTGGGTTGTTATGAAACTCGTATACTCCTTTTTGAGCTAATAGACCGATACGTTGTGATGGAGTTGCGGTCTTTAACAAAGCTTTGACTTGTGGTTCATGCTGACGTGCTTTGATAAACCCCCGTCGCATTTGGCAATGCAAACGTTGTTGTCCCGCCGCTGGGACAACTAATGACCAAAGATGGTAGCTTATAAATGGTCGGTCAGGGATGGACATTGTTCGAGTCAAGTAGGACAGATATTATTTAGACAATTAATTAAGCAATTGTGGTAATGCAGTTATAAATATGAGTAAAATTTGGCACCAACATCAAACTGAAATTTGGCGCCTTTCTTGCGATAGGTGATTATGTTGTAGTTACTTAGACTGAATTATTGTTTCTTTTTAGGTATTAGGTTTTGTTTGTATTAAAAACGGCAGTTTCAAAAGCTATATTGATAAAGCCTATACTTAACCAAAATTAATTTTGGTTATTTGGTATACTACCCAAGCGTAATGAAAGCTCAACCAATTAGCGGTAGTAAGCGTGAGCTTGCAACAGCAACAGCCACAACAGCACTTTGATCACTATTGTGGCAAATATAAAAGCTATGTTGTATACCGATTTATTGATCTTTAATTGGCTTTACTTCAACCGTAAACGACCGTAATCCTGTTATATATAGCCTTATACGTTCGACTACCGCAGCTTTAACCGTTAACAAAACGCTAAGAAAGTAAACAAAATGAAAACTATTGCTAACCTGCTGACATCTTTACTGATAGCGTTCTGGGTAATCGCGATTGCTATTGTTGCTATTCAAAACGCTGAACCTGTATCTTTAAGATTTCTGTCTTACCAGTCAATTCAAATACCTTTCGGTTTGCTTTTAGCGTTTAGCGCTGGTATCGGGATTATTGGTATGGCATTTTTGCTACCACTATGGGGTCTTAGTAGTTCTGTCCGTGGTAATTCAACGTTGGATGATGACCCGGAGTTTTTTACTGATGATTAATTGTAGGGTGGGCAGTGCCCACCTTACCGGACTATTAAGTTTTATGTTGGGTTCATGGGCGCCTCCACCGCTCCCTACGGAAGCTAATCTTAACGCTGTAAGCTGCGGGGGTCTAATGCATCACGTAAACCGTCTCCGAGCAAGTTAAATGCTAGTACGGTCAAAATAATCAATAGTGCAGGTGGTGCTATTAACCAAGGTTGGAGTACCAAAATCGAAGCATTTGAGGCTAGCGATAACATATTACCCCAAGAGGCATCTGGTTGTTGAATGCCCAAACCAATCAAACTTAATACTGATTCTGCTTCAATAAAACCAGGTATTGAGAGAGTGGCGGCAATAATTATGTAAGTCGCTGTTTGGGGTAAAATATGACGCAATATAATGTATAAAGGTTTACCCCCCATTGCCCGCGCGGCTTGCACGAATTCACGCTCTTTGATAGATAATACCTGACCGCGAATTACGCGCGCTAAACCTGCCCATCGAACTAATGAGGTAATGACGATAATAAGCAAGAAGCGTTCAGTGCTACTTAGTCCAGCAGGTAGTACTGCGGCAAGAGCAATTAATAAGTAAGTACTAGGTATAGTCATTAGTACTTCAACTAATCGCATAATCGCGCTGTCTGTCCAACCAGCAAAGTAGCCAGAAATACCACCGATTAACATTCCGAGAGGAAAAGAAATTGCAACCCCAACGATACCGATAAATAAGCTTATGCGACCACCATGCAAAAGACGGCTAAACTGGTCACGACCTTGGTCATCAGTTCCCAAGATATTCACTTTTGCGGCGCCATCAGCACCAAATAAGTGCAAGTTCATGGTGATACCCGGCAAAATATCAACTTCTTCCCATTTTGGTGGTAATGGTAGAGACACTTGAAATAGCTTATATTCAGGCCCAGCAGTGAATAGTCGAATCGGCGAAGGCTTTGTATAGTCTACGATGATTTCACGCTTGCCTGTTTCCAAATCGGTTTTTCCCTGCGTCGTTGGGTAAACATGAGGTCCAATGAATTTTCCCGAGCGCGTTTGATAGTGTATCGCAGTCGGTGGAAGCAGTGAACCGTTGGCTTGTGGTTCATTAGGTTTGTAAGGAGCAAAAAAATCTGCCCCAATTACCGATACATAGAAAATTAACAATAGTATTGCCCCAAACCTTGCCAAAGGGTTTTTCTTTAAACGTTGCCACCAGTTCATAGTCAGTTAATCGTAAATTGTCAAGTACTTATAGCTATAAGTTAATAGTTAATCGTGGATGTTGTGGGGCAAAATGTCAATCTTTACAAAGTGCTGAATAGAGAGTGCTGAGTGGAAAGTGCGCTCGTGCTGAGTTTTTTTTACTCCGCGCCGACGCGCCGACTGTACGGGCGGGTTTATCTGTATCCTGGTAAAGTCGAAAATAAGCGTGAACCCGCCCCGACGCGCCTCCACTCAGCACGAGCGCACGAGCGCACGAGCGCACTTTTAACTAACAAGGTATAGTTTTTCTTCGAGTTGACGCTCGTGTTCGACGACAAAGACGTTGGAATATAGATTGGCGATAATTTGCTTGCCTTGCTGCGTTAGCGATAAATAACGTAAACCGTCTTGGATGTATGGAAATACACCGTTCCAATAGAACTTGGCGTAGTTTTTACGTAAATCCGCAGGTGTTTTGTATCCCAATACCTTATTCATTCCTGTTTCTTCAAACTCGTAGAACAATGAAGTGATTTTATTCAGGTAACGTGGGTCACTTAATTGTCCAATTAAATCTGCCGCGCGTACTAACCCAGCAAAGCACTGGGTACCTTGACTGTCTTCTTTTGCTGGTACGGGAAAGCGTGTTAACTCAATATTGCTTTTGATGACCTCAGAATCAATTAGTTTATGACCACCAAATCGCTCATCTATAAACAGTTTCGCTCGGTCAACGTGATAAGGTGTTAAACTCGCATCTGAGGCGCCAGGTGGTAAAGGTATCATTTTTCCTTCTTTGCCTGTAGAATATAAACCATCAATTTCTTGGTCTTGTCGGCATACTCCCTTGACGTAACCGATGTCATGACATAATAACGAGATGATACAATGTAGCCAGTCTTCGCTCGATACACCTCCCTCGCGAATGTGCTTGCCGCGAAGAATTTCTTGTCCTACTAGAGTTACCAAAATAGAGTGTTCGACATTGTGATAGAGAGCATCACTGTTAGCAATATTCTCTAGAGCCATGTTGCCAGCCCAGGCAATAATATCTTGATAGTCTGTTTTTAGACAGCCGTAAGTCCGTCTATACCCTTCACGAATCTGTTTTACAAATGCGTCGATTAAAATTTCTGTTGTATTAAACATATTGGTACGAATCTTATAGTATAGTACTTATCGGTTTTTCCTAATTCCTCTTCGGCATAGCTTCATATACTAGAGACGCGATTTATCACGTCTCTACAATAGATTTTTCCCAAATTTTGTCCATAGTTACCAAATACTCAAAAAATTGATTAAATTATTTGCGTGGACAAGAATACAGCTTCTACCCTGATCACAGCATATGCTATGCCTTTGGGTAGATGCAAAGTTTTATGATTAATGAGATTCACAATTCAAAAATTTAAGTGTAGAAACTTTTGAGCTTCTTATTATACTATTTAGCTTAATACGCTTAAACTAATAAGAACAATTTATCAATATAGTGAAATATTATACATTCTTGAATAACATTCAATAAATTTACCTAAATCGTTTTAACTATAATTTTGTCATATCGACTCGTTTTAGTATGGTGATTTGACAGTAATTAAGTTGTGATCATGATATTGCGACGACTGTGACGCACAATTATAACTAAAATCATGCTATCGGGTGAGGCATTTTACATGCAAAAGTCAAATTTGTGCGGCATAGTTAAGATATAGTAATAGTTTGAAAACTTTCTTAAGCAAAGTACAGTAAAACTGCGTAAATTCAGCTTGGTTAATAGTGGAGGCATTGGTTGTGGGGGAAGAAAGTTTTTCTGAGTTGGAAGTACAACAGCCGATATCGGTTGATGAAGAAAGTTGGGATTCGGAACTAAAACCAAAACGCACATGGTTGACTCCGCTGATGCTTGGTTTAGGAATGGGGATTATCATTGCTCTAGGCGGTATACGAGTTTTTAGCCAGCGTCCAGCAGCAACAGATGCCAAACAGCCCGTAGCGAATACTTCGGTGGCGCCAAGTATGACTGTGACTCTTGCACAAGCTGAAACAACTCGAATTTTTCGTAAACTGGCTGTAACGGGAAGTATTGCCGCGCGCGACTTGACGCCAGTATTGCCGCAAAGCAATGGTTTACAAGTCAAGCAAGTATTAGTCGATATTGGTGACTATGTAAAAGCTGGGCAAGTCATGGCAGTACTCGACAATTCATTATTGCAAGACCAAATTCGTCAAGCAAGAGCAGATGTTGAATCAAAACAAGCTGATGTTTCATCCAAACAAGCTGATGTAATATCTAAGCAAGCCGCAGTCGAAGCGGCAACTGCAGCAGTCGCATCAGCACAAGCAGTAGTCCAACAACGGCAAGCAGACCTTTCGACCGCACAAGCAAGACTTACTGATGCACAACGTAATTATGAGCGTAACCAAAAATTATCGGGGGCAGGCGCCATTAGTCTTCAAGCATTAGAGACAGCAGAAATTAACTTAACAACTGCGCGCGAAGCAGTGCGTCAAGCGCAAGCAAATATTCGTAATGCTCAAGCAAATGTTAGCACGGCACTTGCAAACGTAGGTAGCGCGCGAGCAGCAGTTCGTATCGCTGAAGCTGGCACTTCGAGCGCACAAGCAAGTGTAAAAAGTAACAATGCGAGATTAGAGCAAATCAAAACGCAGCTAGGTCAAACTGTAGTAAAGGCACCAGTTTCAGGATATATAGCAGAGAAGTTAGTACGTGTTGGGGATGTTACAGGAATTGCACCACAAACCCAAGTAGGTACTGTAGTTGGTGGCTCACAAAAGCTATTTTCCATCGTTCAAGACGGCAAATTAGAATTACAAGCGCAAGTCCCCGAAGTTCAGTTGCCTCAAGTCAGAGTTGGCGCCAATGTCCAAGTAACTTCAGACCGTGATAGTCGCGTTCGTTTAACTGGAACAGTTCGAGAAATTGAGCCAGTGGTGAATCAACAACGACGCGAAGCAACCGTAAGGATAGACTTACCATCGACAAACTTACTTAAACCAGGAATGTTTGCGACTGGAGCTATCACAACATCTACATCTATCGGTGTTTCTGTGCCACAAAAGGCAGTTCAACCACAAACTGATGGTAGTGCAATAGTATTCATGCTAATGGGTGAAGACAAAGTAAAAGCCCAAAAAGTACAAGTGGGAGAAATACTTAATAATAACCGCGTTGAAATTAAAGATGGCTTGAAAATTGGTGACAGAGTTGTCATTGATGGCGCCGGATATATAAAAGATGGTGACACAGTTAGAGTCGCTGATATACCTAATTAATGAATGCAGAATACAGAATACAGAATACAGAATGCAGAATACAGAATACAGAATGCAGAATATCTAACTCCTGACTACTGACTGCTGAATTCTAATTCCTGACTACTGACTGCTGAATTCTAACTCCTGACTACTGACTGCTGAATTCTAATTCCTGACTACTGACTGCTGAATTCTAACTCCTAACTCCTGACTACTGACTGCTGAATTCTAACTCCTAACTCCTAACTACTAACTGCTGAATTCTAACTCCTAACTCCTAACTACTAACTGCTGAATTCTAACTCCTAACTCCTAACTACTAACTACTAACTCCTAACTCCTGACTGCTAACTACTGACTGCTGAATTCTAACTCCTAACTCCTAACTCCTAACTAAATGTCATTTAATATTTCAGGTTGGTCGATTAAAAAACCAGTTCCGACCATAATTTTATTTATAATTTTGACTTTAATTGGTTGGTATTCGTTCACCACTTTGGGAATAGATATTAACCCTAATATTGACGTTCCGACGGTATCAGTAACAGTTACACAACCTGGTGCTGGGCCTGCCGAATTAGAATCACAAGTTACCAAAAAAATAGAAGACGCGGTTGCTTCTCTGGGTAATATCGACGAGTTACGCTCAACTGTCACCGATGGTTCTAGTGTGACGACGATTAATTTTGTTCTGGGTACAAACACTGACCGCGCGACAAACGATGTTCGTAACGCAGTTGCCCAAATACGGCAAAATTTACCCCAAGATGTAAATGACCCAATCGTCAAACGGTTGGAATTTTCTGGTGGTCCAATTATGACCTACGCGGTAACATCAGAATCTCGTTCTGTTGAAGATTTAAGTAACTTAGTAGACCAAACAATTAGTCGCGCGCTTCTAGGTGTTCGTGGAGTTGCTCAAATTAACCGTGTTGGAGGAGTAGACAGAGAAATACGTGTAAACTTATACCCCGAAAGATTACAGTCTTTAAATATTACTGCGACTCAAGTCAACGATCAAATCCGTGCGTTCAATATTAATTTACCAGGAGGACGGGCGGAAATGGGTGGTAGTGAGCAAAGTATTCGCACGCTTGGTAGTGCCGAAAGTGTCGCTGCCTTAAAAAGCTATGAAATTGTCTTGCCCAATGGAGGAAGTGTACCTTTATTATCTTTGGGAAATGTAGACGATAGCTTTGGTGATGTTCGTCAAGCAGCAAAGTTAAATAATAAACCTGTCGTCGCGTTTCAAGTGCTGCGAAGTACCGGCAGTGTTATGGTGACGGTCGAAGAAGGAGTTAAGCAAGCTGTTGTAGAACTACAAAAGACGCTACCAAAAGATGTCAAACTTGAACTAATCTTTACGCGCGCAACATTCGTTAGACAGTCTTACCAAAGCACCATTGATGAATTAATCCAAGCATCAGTATTGGCAATAATAGTAATTTTATTATTCTTGCGAGATTGGCGGGCGACGTTAATTACTGCTGTAGCTTTGCCTTTATCGATGATACCTACGTTTGCTGTACAGCTAGCGCTAGGTTATACCCTCAATAATATGACGTTGTTAGGGTTAGCGTTGGCGGTGGGTAACTTAGTCGATGACGCGGTGGTAGAAATTGAAAACATGGAACGACATATGTCGATGGGCAAGACACCGATGCAAGCTGCCTTCGACTCCTCCGACGAAGTAGGATTAGCAGTAATCGCATCGAGTGCTACAATCATCGCCGTATTCCTGCCTGTTGCCTTTATGGGAGGAGTGCCAGGTCAATTTTTCCAACCGTTTGGTGTTACTGTTGCCGTTTCTACTATTTTTTCTACCTTAGTCGCGCGCATGGTTACTCCAATGATGGGCGCCTATTTACTTAAAGATAAGCATGAAGGTAAAAATACTGAAGATAGAGATGCAGTTCGTGTCTCTACTATAAATCATGGTAAGAGGCGCCGTTTTCAACCTTATGCTTCATTATTAAGATGGTCACTGCGCCATCGTGTAATTACAATAGGCATTGCCATCGGATTTTTTATAGCTTCTTTAATGCTTGTACCACTTATTCCCAAAGGATTAGTTGATGGTGGAGATATTGGTATTTCTACGGTCAATCTAGAATTACCACCAGGTTCGACGTTAAAAGATGTCGAGAGAGCAAGCGCTACGGCAACTAATATTATTCTTCAAAATCCTCTAGTTGATAGTGTTCTTGCAACCGAACAGATAAATACCGCATCACTAACAGTCAAACTAAAACCTAGAGAAGAACGCGATATTTCTCAAATCGAATACGAAAATAAAACACGTCCATCACTTCAACAAGTACCTGGCGCCCGTGTTAGTTTTGCTTCGGCAGGTGCAGTTGGTGGTCGTAAAGACTTGACGATATTATTACAAAGTGAAAACCCCGAAGCCTTAAATCGCTCTGCTGTGGCATTAGAATCAGAAATGCGGACAATACCTGGCGTTGTTGAAGTGTCTTCAACTGCCAGTTTAGTTAAACCAGAAATTCTTGTTATCCCAAACCCACAACGCGCGGCAGATTTAGGAGTCACAGTACAAGCGATAGCGCGAACAGCATCGTTAGCAACAATTGGCGATAACGATGCTAACCTGGCAAAATTTAATCTGCCCGACCGTCAAATTCCAATACGTGTACAAATTGACCCTAGAGCCAGAGCTAATATTGATACGTTTAAAAATCTCCGCGTACCAACCCAAAACGGAAGTACAGTACCGTTACTTTCCGTTGCGGATATTCGATTTGGTAGTGGACCTTCGACAATTAACCGTTTTGACCGCCTGCGTCAAGTCTCAGTAGAAGCAAACTTAACTGGATTATCATTAGGTGACGCTTTAAATAAAGTTTCTCAGTTGTCTGCACTCAAAAATTTACCAGCCGGAGTTAATCAACGTAGCTCAGGTGACGCAAAAATTATGCAGGATATTTTTAGTCGCTTTGGCTTGGCTGTACTACTTGCCGTAACGTGTATATACGCAATTTTAGTGTTACTTTACAACAACTTCTTGCATCCTGTTACCATCATGGCAGCACTACCATTTTGTTTGGGAGGCGCCTTAATTGGGTTATTAGTATCGCAGAAAGCATTAGGTATATACGCGCTGATTGGAATTGTATTGTTGTTGGGTATCGTCACCAAAAACTCAATTTTGCTCGTTGACTATACCATCATTGGTATGTCCGAAGGAAAACCACAGCGTGCAGCATTAATCGAAGCTGGAGTATCGCGGTTGCGTCCAATCATGATGACATCGCTAGCTAGTATTGCGGGTACCGTTCCGTTAGCATTAGGAATTGGAGCAGGCGCCGAAGTTCGTCAACCAATGGGAGTGGCAATCTTAGGAGGTTTTACTACATCAACATTGCTAACATTATTAGTTGTACCAGTGCTGTTTAGCTACATTGATGGTTTCCAAACCTGGATGCTAAATTTATTCAAATATGGATTCGGTAAAAAACGGCGCCTCCGTAGAGACGTGATTAATCACGTCTCTACAAATGCCGACATGGAGGAAATGAGAAAATAATTAACTTCAATATAAAATTAATTTTTTAATTTTATGCTCAATCAACAAAAACTACCATTTCTAGAGTCTATTGGTTGGCAGCTAAAAAATGTATATCAAATGAGTGAGAAAGAAATGGTTCAATTGTATCAACGCAATTGGCATCATCAAACTACATTCAACAATTTAAAACAAGAAGAAAAGGATTTTGTTCATTATTTAGCAAAAAAATATAACTCTTGGATATTACCGGATTTTGAAATGTTTAGTATCGAGCATCACAATAATATACTTAAAATCCTTGATGCTTTTAATCCAGAAATTTTCAAAAAAGCTTTTGCATACTTTGGCGGTGGTACACTCTTGGCGTTAGAGTATGATGAATACAGGCTTAGTAAAGATATTGATTTTCTCTTCCCTTATGGAACTGAAAATTACAGGTATTTAAGAAATTTGATTTACGACGAAGGAATTCTAGCATTATTTCAAAGTACAACAGATATCGAATTAGGTGACACTACAATAAATCAATATGGCATTCGTTTCCCTGTTGTAGTCAATGAAACAACTATTAAAGTAGAAATTCTAGCCAATGGTACTTTTACTTTAGACCCTCCTGTTTATCCTCAATGGACAAAAATTCCTTGTCTGAGTATAAGCGATAGATTTACATCTAAACTAATGGCTAATGCTGACCGATGGAACGATTCAAGTACACAATCTAGAGATTTGATTGACTTAGCAATATTGCGTGTAAATAACGAAATACCTGCACGGGCAATCGCTAAAGCTGAAGAAAGCTATGAAGTCAAGAAGCCATTAGTTAAAGCCATCACTCATTTTACTCAACAAGAAAGATATAGAGATAAATGTTTTCAGGAGTTAAACGTACCTGAAGAAAAATTTCCAATAATAATGGATGGAATAAATAGGCTTCTTGTTGACTGTGAATTCGAGGTCATTTATAAAGTAAATCTTGAATAGCTGAAACGCAGGTTGGGGTAAATATCGCCTAGAATTTAATAAGAGATAACCTCAACTGGAGGAGTGGCTTAATACTATTCCATTATTGCTCCGTTTAGATTTGCATCGGTTAAATTAGCATCCTTTAAATTAGCATCGCGTAAGTCGGTGCCACGCAAATCAGCATTTTTCAAATTCGCGTTGCTAAGGTTGGCGCCACGCAAGCACGAACCAGATAAATTTGCTGCTGTCAAGTTGGCGCTACTTAAATTAACATTACTTAGATACATACCCATCAAATTCACACTGCTTAAATTAGCAGCACTTAAATTATGTGTAAAATCTTGCACGTACTTAAGATTAGCTTTGCTGAGATTAGCGGTGGTTAAATTAATATGTGTTAGCTTGACGCGACTCAAATTAGCACCACTCAAATTAACACCAATCATATTTGCTGGAAATTCACCTTCAGGGTCGCTAAGTTGTGCTTCATTTAAATCAGCATTGCTTAAATTAGCAAACAGTAAATTAGCACCTTCTAATCTTGCTTTAGTTAAATTAGCGCCACTTAAATTAGCTTCGCGTAAATCAGTTCCACCTAAGTCAGCACCAGTTAGATTTGCTCCTGATAAATTGGCGCCGCTTAAATTAGTATTGCCAAGCTGTACACTGCTTAAAACCGCGTTTTCTAAACAGGTGCCTGGAGCAATTAAATAGGCGCCACATGAAGCAGGGTCAAAATTATCAGGGAAAATAGTTGCTTCGTTATAAACCGCATGTTGAAGATTTGCATTGTCTAAATTGACACCAGACAAATTGGTATCAAGTAAATCAGCCCGACTCAAACGGGCGCCTCTCATATCAATGTTTTTTAACTCAGCTTTACGCAACGTAGCCCAACTCAAGTTTGCTCCACTTAAATCAATCCGATTTAGCCTAATTTCACTGAAATCAACACCGCTTAAATCAGCACCACTAAGGTTGGCGCCATCCAAATTCGTTCGAGTTAATTTTGTACCACTCAAATTAGCATTTTTGAGATTAGCATTTGCTAAATTGGCGCCGTATAAATTGGCATTTTGCAAGTTGGCATTTTCGAGATTAGCGTGACTGAGGTCAGCATAGCGTAAATCGATACTGCTAAAATCAGCATTTTTCAAATTAGCTTTGTTTAACTTAATATTATTTAATGAATATCCAGTAAATGAAACACCACTCAGTTCAACTTCAGTAAAATTACGCTCTCCATTTTGATATCTTTGGAGCAGTTCCTCAATATTAATTTCTGTTCTACCCTGTGCTATATACATTTGGTTAAGTAGCAACAGCATTCGCTCGACCTTAAATTCTTCATCACTAAGTTTTTTAGTCGTTTTGGTATTTCTTGGGACTAAGACAGTATCAATTGCTTCTAAAAAAATTGCAGTAGTATGCGGTGATAATTCGGATTTATCATGATTATAAAATTCTGTATTATCTTGATTTATATTAAATTTTTGATACAAAATATTTTGTAAATCTGCTACTTCCCACTGTAAACTTTCTACAATTTGAACATCGGGTCGGTTCTCAAATTTATCTACTAAATTATCTAACTCACGTTTTATTCCTTGCAAATAATTTTTGAGGACTGTTTGTTGGCGTTCCATTTGTTCGAGTCTGGAAACCAAAGACAAAAATTCACGTTCGGAGTTAGAAATATTCATAGATTAATAAATAAAAATAGAGTGCTAACCTGATAATCTATATGCCATGAGCATAAAATCCTATATCTATGTTTCCCAAAATCAGACTTTCTGTAACAGGACACGATGATGCGAACACTTGCCCAAATCAACGAAAAAATCAGCCAACAAAAGGCGGTAGTCTTAACCGCTTCTGAAGTCAAAGCAAGGGTCGCAGAAGTTGGTGTTACTCAAGTGGCTAAAGAAGTTGATGTAATTACTACTGGTACTTTTGAACCAATGGAGTCGAGCGGCGCCATTATAAACTTAGGACATACAGACCCACCAATTAAAATTCGGCGTTGTTGGCTTGATGGGGTACCAGCATACTCCGGTTTTGGTGCTGTTGATTTATATATTGGCGCCAGTTGTGTAGTGGAAACGAATGATGGTGAAGAAGCGCGCGTTCGGAAAGCAGCATCTAAGTATAGACGTGGTGGAGGTCATGTTATAGAAGATTTAATTGCTGGGAAACCTATACAACTACGGGCAGAAGGGCAAGTAACAGATTGTTATCCGCGCGCTTTATTTGAAACGACAATTTCTCGCGAAACTATAAATCAGTTTTATTTATTTAATCCAAGAAATCTTTATCAAAATTTTATAGTGGGGGTAAATGGAGGAGACAGACCACTATTTACATATCTAGGTCCCTTGCAACCCCGTTTAGGAAATGCAGTATTTTCAAGTCCGGGTGAAATTTCACCGCTTCTTAACGACCCAAAATTACAACTTGTTGGTATCGGTACTAGGATTTTTCTGGGTGGGGCCATTGGCTATGTGACATGGGAAGGTACCCAGCATTTTCCTTTGCAAAAGCGATTACCAAATGATACTCCGATTGGCCCTGCTGCGACTTTAGCATTGATTGGCGATGCTAAATCAATGGATGCCCGCTGGGTGCGAGGCTGCTACTTTAAAAATTATGGCCCGTCCTTGATGTTGGGTGTGGGTGTTCCTTATCCTGTACTTAGTGAAGAAGTTGTAGCTCGCTGTGCAGTTCAAGACAAAGACTTAGTGGCGCCAATAGTAGATTTCTCAATTCCTCGACGTGTTCGTCCTACATTTGGCTTGGTAAGTTATGCTCAACTAAAATCAGGACGCATTACCATCGAAGGTAAAAACGTGCGAACGGCGCCTCTTGCAAGTATGTATCTTTCATTACAAGTTGCAACGGAATTAAAACAGTGGATTGAAGAGGGTCGATTTACTTTAACCGAACCCGTCGCTTCAATTCCAATGGAACGCTCGTTTGTACCGCAAGACCGATGGACAGAGTTTTGAAATGTAGGGTGCGTGAAAGCCATTACTGTCAATCAATGAAACGCAAAGTTAAAGTGCGCGGACCGCACCATCAATCTTTCTTTCACGCACCATCAATCTTTCTTTCACGCACCATCAATTGTAAATAAGGTGTAAATAAGGTGCGTGACGCCGCCAGATCATTAGTTTTGCTTGAGAATTGTTGGTAGCGTCACGCACCCTACTCTTCTGGTTTTGGGCGTTTAACAGGTTTGGGGGTTGGGCGCCCAGAAGTTGCTACAGGTCTTGGTGCTGCGTTGAAGTCAGGACTACCCTTTTTGATTGGGAGTGGAGTTTCGCCGTTGCTTGGTCTTTTGAACGGCTTTTTAGAACCACCTTTATTAAAGCTATTGAAGGGTCTTTTACCTCCTCCTGCTCCTCCTTTAAACGGTGGGCGCCGTTTTTTGGGTAGGTCAGCGATTACTTTTCCACTTTCGATGGCAAGATCGTCACCTTGACGTATCACCTCTAAGTCCCAAAACTTACCTACAGCTCTCATTTCGAGGTTGCCCTTGAGTTTAAGCTTGAAATATTTTGGTTTATCATCCTGCTTGCGGGGAGCTTGCTTGATTTTTATAACTAAATTGCTACCATCTTGCGCTTGGTAAACAACCTCACCACGCACGGAAAACTTACCATCTAAAACACTTGATGGTGTAGATTCTGATGAGTCAATATAATTTTCTGTCTGTTCAATGCTCGGAGTCGATTTGGCAAGTTTTTCTGGCTCCCACACACCAACTATTTGCAGGTGTAGCTGGTCATTTTCTTGGCGAGTGCGGGGGTAAACAACCCACAAATGTTCTTGCTCTAGGTCGAGATGGTTTTTGACTAAGCTCATCATCCGTCCAAGGAGAACGGTGTTGATCGACGCGCCATCTGCGGTAACAAGCGAACCTTGAGTAAATTGTTCGGCACTGCTCACATAGCGACCTCGAATTAAACCGATTGCTCGGTATTGCATTGGTTCGCTAGGTGGTGGAATTGGAGAAAGACGATTCTCACTCTTCAAATTAGCAGTTTCGTTTTTATCCGACGAACTTTCTTCAATAGAAGCATGGTTTTGAGTCGGGGTATCAACGGATGCTTCGATGATAGTTGAATCGGGATTTGACTTTACTGGTAAGATCGGTTCTGTTGACGGCATCAGGTCGGAATTCATAGAAACTCCTTGCGAGGGAGATACATCCCCACGGTGGGATTTAACATAATTTAACTGGAAAGAGCGTTTGTGCGGTTGAATGAAAGTATATTTCTTCCATAACTGCCGTTCCAGCGTACCTTGTGTGATACTTTCATACGCGATACCAGTTATTTCAACGAGGAACACCTCAAGGAAACATATTGGTTCACAGTACATTCATTTCACACATAATGATGTAATAAGCGTGTCTTTATACTAGTTTCGGAAGTACATTACAGTTACAATTCTGACGATTCCTCCTAAAATTAGCACTTTCTAAGACTGCTTTGTTTTTTGGTATTTGTTATAAAGTTCACAAGCTGACGCGGTATTCCGCAAAGTTTTGCAAATTTTTAAATTTTCCTGTTGTCACGCTCAAGGGAGGTTTTGTGTCTCAATCAGCAAATCGCTTGATAGTTAGGGTCATACTCGTACTGGGAGTCTTACTTTTTGCAGGAATTTCCATAGCTCCAATTATTGGCGCATTCAATGAATCGCGCAGTTCTCAATCCTCTAATGCTAGCAATAACAAAGGAGCGGCGCCTGCTGTTGACCAAAAAACTAAGTTGCAAGATGAGGTACGGGGCTATGAACTAGTCTTACAAAGAGAACCAGAAAATCAAACTGCGCTAAAAGCTTTGTTACAAGCGCGTTTACAATTGTTGGCGCTGGGGCAAGGAGAAATAAAAGATGTAATTCAACCGCTTGAAAAGCTCGCGTCTTTAAACCCCGACCAGACCAAGTACGCTGTTTTGCTTGCTCAAGCTAAACAGCAAATGGGTGACAATGAAGGCGCCGCACAAACTCTACGCGCGGTTTTGGAGACAAAACCAGGAGATATGGATGCTTTACAGTCGATGGTCGCGTTACAGATGAGTCAAAAACGCCCAGAAGCTGCTATCGGTTTGCTACAAGAAGCTTTAGATAAAGCTCCTCAAGCAAATAAAATTCAACCAAATAGCGTTGACACAATGGCAATCCGGGTTTTAATGGGTAATATCCATGCTTCGCAAAAGCGATATGGAAAAGCTTTTGAAATCTACGAGCAAGCAATCAAAAGTGACTCCAAAGATTTTCGTCCGATTTGGGCAAAAGCTCTCGTTCTCAAAGAGCAAGGCAAAATTGATGAAGCTAAACCTTTATTTGCTAAAGCTGCTGCTCTGGCGCCTGCTCAGTACAAAGACGAAATCAATAAAACTGCCACACAAACACCTGCACCCACAGCTACAGCTACGCCCACGGCAAGTCCAACACCATAGTAGGGTAAGGTCGTCACTGACGACCCTACAACTGACTTAAGCTTTTTCAAACACCGCTATTATTCCAAACAATATAAATAAACAGCCACCAATAAAAGTTAGCTGGCGCTCGCTGATGCGTCCACAAAGCATTTTGCCACAGGTCACGGCAATTGCTGCACAAATAGCGTGTCCTAAAACGGCGCCAGATGCTAAACCAAACGGGTTGTTATTAATTGCGAGTGAGATAGTCGCAAGTTGGGTTCTGTCTCCCCACTCAGCAACAAAAGTTAACAAAAATCCTTCAAACCAAATTGCCCAAGCATTTTTGTTATTAAGTTGTGCTTCTGCTTTGACAACTGCTTCTTTTGCTTCTTCGAGTACGTCGTCACAGCTTGTTACCACTGGCATTTTATAGGCATCATAAATTAGTTTCAGCCCAAAGCCCAAGAATAATGCTATTTCCGCATGATGTACAAAACTGGCTGGTAAGAGCGATGCAACTTGTCCTAATGCCACAGAAAGTATTGTCATTGCCGCTAATGCTGCTGTTACTGCGGTAAACACCAACCGTCGCGAGTGTTGCATTGCTAAGTACATCGCAATAAAGAAGGTTTTATCACCTAGCTCCGAAACTGTAATTATCGATAATCCCGCAGTAAAAGCTGTTAGCACTCTATAAAGCTCCTTTTTTCATGTTGCGGCATGGAGCTTGATGAATTCTAACAAAGACCTCACCAAGCTCCACACGTTTAGGTTGTGTGAACTCAGTGAAGGTCTCGCTCGCATTAAAAATTTTTAAACTTACTGTATGCCGTCTGAACCAGGTTCATCACCAGTATGTTGATTCAGATGTACTGACTAATCTTTGATTTCGTCAGCAGCTACTCCCCTTCATATATAGGCAATTATACACATATTTGTGGGAACAAGTAAAGTAGTTTAGTTTTTGGTAAAATTTTCTGTTAATAATGCTGTTGCTTGAGTGTGGGTTACAGGCGCCGAAAATAAGTAGCCCTGAACTTGTTGACAGCCAATCGAGTGCAATATGTCTAACTGTTCAGTAGTTTCAACACCTTCTGCCACTACATCCATCTCTAACTTGTGTGCGAGTACAATCATTGCTTCGACAATTGCCCTAGTTCTATCGTTTTCTGTTAAACAAGAAATAAAAGAATAATCTATCTTGAGTTTACAAAATGGAAATTGGTGTAAATAACTTAAAGAAGAATATCCTGTTCCAAAATCATCAATAATTAACGAAAGTCCTAAATCCTGCATCTGTTTAAGCTTGGTTTTCGTAGACTCGTGATAATGAATTAAAATTGTTTCAGTAATTTCAATTTTAATTTTGTATGTATCTACACCAGTGTTAGTAATAATGTTTTCAATTTGTTCGAGTAAATCAGGTTGCAAAAGTTGTTTACTAGAGAAGTTAACACTGACGAAGAGATTTTGAGGCAGGTTTAACTGTTGCCAAATTCGCATTTGACAACAAACAGCATGTAATACCCACGCATCGATTTTGACAATCAACCCAGTTTCTTCAGCAATAGGGATAAATTTAGCAGGGGATATCATATCTCCCCCAGGATGTTGCCACCGCACTAATGCTTCAAATCCAATAATTTGATTTATATAAATATCGATAATCGGTTGGTAATAAACAATAAATTCTTCGTTTTCGATTGCACGTCTTAAATCCATTTCTAACTGCAATCTATTTACAGCTTCTGCGTGCATTTGGGCATCAAAAACACGGTATCTACATTTACCATCAGATTTAGAACAGTATAAGGCAATATCGGCATTACGCAAGAAATCTAAAGGATTTTGGGATTCACACGTACTAAGAACAATACCGATACTAGTTGTAATAAAAACTTTTTTATCGCTTAAGTAAAATGGTTGCTGGCACACTTTTAAAATACGCTCGGCAGTATAAATCGCATCATGTATATTTGTAATGTTCTCTAGTAAGATAAGAAACTCATCACCACCAAAGCGTGCAATTGTATCGTTAGGAAGAATGCAGCTTTGTAGTCTTTTTGTTACCTCGATTAATAATTCATCTCCCATCATATGCCCAAGGCTATCATTAATCAACTTAAAATAATCTAAGTCGAGAAATAAAACAGCAAAATGATAAGCATAACTTTTGCTACTATTACTGATAGTTGCAGCACTATCACGTCGTTTAATTGCCTCTTCTAACTTTTGCTTGAAGGCAGTTTGATTAAGTAAACCAGTTAAAGCATCATGATTAGCATTGTACTCTAAATTTGAGAAAAAAGTTTGTAATTGTTGTGCAGTGTGATTAAATGCTTTCGCTAGTAACGCTAATTCATAAGTTTTAGATTCTGGAACACGAGAGTGCCAATTTCCTTGCGACAAAGCATGTGCTGCATTAATAGTTCGCCAAATTGGACGAATTAACCAACGAGAAGTTATAATCCCAACTCCTATTGCTAAAGCCAAAGCAGCAAAACATAATAAGATAGTTATCTGAGTATTTTGATTAATCGTTCCCATAAAATCAGCTTCGGAAACGACGACTACAATTAACCAGTCTAAACCAAATTTTTCTTGAAAAGGTGTTATTTGTATAAGTTTTTGCTGCCCATTCAAGTAAAAATCTAGTTGTTTTTCGGTTTTAATTTGACTCAAATCGCTAAAACTTTGCGAAAGAAACTTACCAGTCGCAGCAACTACAGAACTTTCGCTTTCACTTGCTGTAACTTGTTTCACGTGTTTTTTGAAAGGAATTTTGCCAGTTGATGCTGCAATTAGTTTACCGGAACGGTCTATAATAAAAGTCTTGCCATTCCCAACTTTTATATCTTCAAGAAATTCACCAATTGAAGTTAGCAAACAATCAACTCCAATCACTCCTTGCAATTTTCCATAATCATCATAAATAGGTTGAGCTAAAGCAACCTTCATCTCTTGTCGAATAAAATCTGGATAAGGTCTACTCCAAACTGACTTACCAGCTTGCACCGCATCTTGATACCAAGGTCTAACTCTAGGGTCGTATTCTTGTAACTTCAAAATCAAATTTGTTGCATTACCCTGGTTATCAGTTGCATATCTATAAAATATGCCATTTGTAGACTTTCCAGACCTGCCAATTCTCCAGTTTTCGTCTTCTTGTAATCCTAAACCTGTAAACTCTCCTTCTGAGTTGCCGAAATACATAGCAGAACCACATACCCTATCAAACAAAAACCTTTGTTTCCAAAATGTTCGAGTAATGCTGTTTGGGTCTTGCAAATCTAAATGATTGAACCTGATATTTTCCTCATTCATCCGGTTCACAACTTGCGAGCTTTCTAAATATTGTCGAAGTCCTTGAGTTACTCGCTGTGTTACTTCTTCTCGAAGTCGAATAGTCAGTTCGCTAACCGTTTTTTGCCCGTTAGATAATGAAACCCACCCAGTGACTCCAACTGCCACAAAAATTTGTAACACAAAAGGTACCACAAAAACTAGAATTAGAGGTACTTTGCGGTTATACGTAGATGCAACATTTTTGGACATGCGGATTGCAAATGTGCTAACAGTAGAAAAAATAAATAAAATCTGATTCAGAACACATAAAACTTGATTTTAATGTTAACGCTTTGCAATTGCCTATACTATGGACACTTACAACACGCATTAGAAAATTAAGTATATATCTAATTGTAGAGATACGGTGGTACCACTACAATTAGATATATATATAACAAATTGTTGTGTTTACCTGTGTTTATCTATGTTTATTTGTGTTTAAACACACAGTTTTTGTGATTTATATACTTCGTACATTAATAAACTACCAGCAACAGCAAGATTAAGCGAGTCAACGGCGCCTATCATTGGAATACGAACGAGGTGTTGACATAATTCACGCTGTTGTTGGGTAAGTCCTTGACGTTCTTCACCAAGGAAAAGTAGCGTTGACTGCTGATAATTAAACTTATCTAAATCAACACTTCCATCTGGAGAGGCGCCAATTGCCGTACAATCTTGATGCCGCAACCAATGACCAAGCGCGCGGTAACTAGTGCGTACTAACTTTTGGCTAAAAAGCGAACTCATAGATGCTCGCACAACATCAGGGTCAAATGGGTCTATTTTATTACCAATAAAAATAAATCCGGCGCCACCAAAAGCTTCGGACGTGCGAATCAAAGTTCCCAAATTTCCTGGTGAACGTACAGTTTCTAATGCCACCCAATATGAAGAACTTAGAAGTGAAATCTGTTTTAAATTAGACCATCGCTGTCGAACAATGGCGCCAACACCAGACGCACGTTCAGTACATGAGATGTGTCTAAATTGTTCAGGTGTAATATTTATAGTTAAAATACCAGAACGGCGCTGATTACGGACTAACTTACGAGCTAGCGGTGCTGTTAGTAGCTTTTCACTATATATAATGGCGCTAATATCAAAACCATTATCAACGGCTTTGGTAAAATTTCTCACGCCTTCTGTATAGAATTTTCCACAATGATCACGATACGTGCGTGTTTGCAATTTTTGAATTTCAGTTAACGTAGCTTTAACGTCTAAACTTTGTTGGTTGGGAATATCAACATGAGCCATTCTCCTTCGGAGCTACTTGGCTCGCCGCATAAACAACTTGAATCAACATGAATCATCTGCAGAAACTTTGCCGCATGATAAACGTGAAAGATATTTTAACATAAACAAACTATGGAGTTCTTAAATATTAATATATACTCGCTCATCACATTTAGAGCAGGCGCCAATACTTACCCAATTGCTCTTTTCTATGTTCGTTTTACGTCCATGCGTTTAAGGTACACTATTTCTCTGAGAATTATCAACTATTTATCAATATATTATTTACTTTTATTGCAAAATAAATAGACAATTAGTAGCCATATTCTCAGAGAATTGTTTAAAGTTTTGGTGTATGTGTTTAAAAATATTTAAAATGCCAGCAGGAAAAAGACCACGAGTAATGTTTGTCACGGACGACCAAACCAAGGAAGCCCTTGAAAAGTGGGCTGACGCAGAAGGGCGAACAGTAAGTAACTTGCTTTCGGAGCTAGTAAAAGAGGTACTTGTACAGAAGGGGTATATAGAACCCCCAAAAAAGTTATTGAGCCAATCGGCAAGGAGTTACAAAACTTAAAGACAAAAAATTCCTCTATCATGGTACATGAAAACGGCAGTTCAGGTTATACTTCTCATGTACCACGTTTAGAGGATACAGAAATGATTACAGTCGGGCACCCAGATGCAGAACTGTTAAAAGTGTTTCTGCACAAGCATGAGAAGCAAGCACTAAAAGAATTTGCAGCTAACAAAGGCGTACCTATGTATCACCTTGTTAGAGGAATGATTATCGAATTGCTTGAGCAACAAGAAAAATCCATTTAGTACTCATTTACCCATAGTGGTAAGTGGGTTGTTAGTAGTTACCTAAAATCATAAGATTTCCTAGTATTTTGATTTGGAAATCTTGAAAATCCTCGTACCCAGACCGTTCAAGTAAGTTACGATCGGTACGAGGGTATAAATATTACTGATGAATTAAAAGCTTTGCCATATTCGACATATAATACGTAGATTGCGTAAAAAAGCAGCAACAGGAACTTTATATGCTTGCCTTAAAAGTGCATTATATAGGCAATGATTTCAAACAAAGACAATTGGAACCTCTTGAGTTTTGTCATAAATGGCTAAAGGCGCCTGCTCCTGGTGAGCGTGGGTATTATAAAACGTGCGTAAAGCTTCTAGCAAAAGCTACAGGGCTTTCGGCTCGTACTGTCGAAGGTTGGGGGTCAGATTTTTCTAACCGTCCTGACTATGTTCTCACGACCCTAAAAAAGGAAGATACAATTCTTCAAATTCGAGAACTTGTAAAAAAAAGTGATTTATCTGAATTTATTGATCAAATATAATACGTGAATAGCGTATAGTACTAGAAGACGCAAAAAGGCACTTTGTAACGAGGAATCGCTACAGGCAAGTGCCAATAGATAAAAAAGCTATCAGTACAATGACACAAAACCAGGTGCGTGCATGTCAACAATTACCTACGTAAAAGGTCTGCCAACCAAAGAATCGGAAATGAACCATCTTGGTTTCACCGATTTTGAAATGTTTCTTAATGCCTTTTCCCCTATCTTCAAGCAAGCAGTTTGTGAGACTGTTGATGCTATTTTATCCTCCAAGGATTTTGAATTGAAATTGGGTAAATTTAATACTCACCTGCAAAAAAAGTACGGTTTAAGTAAAAGGCACGCAAACGGAGTAATTACACTGGCGAATGGTAAAGTTGATTCAGCAAGAGAATGTAGAAAAAATCACATTAAGCAATTAGAGGGAAAATTAAAATCAGCTAATATTTGGTTAAAAAATGCTTTAAAACGGTTATCCGACAGCCAAAAATTTTATGCTAAGAAAAATTGGCAGAACTCTAAGACAGGATGCAAAATTCCGCTATCCTGTGATTTAAGTACTGGTCGTTCTAACTGGCACGCAATACGGTTCCAGATTCATCATAAGAAACGTTACATATATGTGCTTGAGAAAAAAATCGCTCATCTAAAAACGGCGCCAATACGGGTAAAAGTTTCAAGCAGTGAAATTTATATTGTTGGTTCAAAGGATGAAAGTTTTGGTAATCAAGTTTGTCAATACGACGGTAATAAAATTTGCTTCAGAGTTCCTTATTGTCTGGAGGAGCGGTTTGGTAAGTACATTGAAACTGAAATAGGTAACTTTGATAGAAATATTAATAGGTTCCCAGAAGAAGGAGCTAAAACTTGGCACTTTTTCAGAAAAAATAATCGTTGGGTTGTAGGTGTCCAATTTACACCAAAGCCCGTGGAAAAAGTCAGTAAACCAATTCAATACGGTGCCATTGGTATAGACATTAATCCTGATTCTATAGGATGGGCTTATGTAGATGCCTGTGGTAATTTATTTGACTGTGGTACTATTCCCTTGTTATTAGGGTTAGGAAGAAATTTTAATCAAGAGCAATTAGTTAACGCTTGTTTGGAACTATCAAATCTCGCTACCAAATATGCAAGTCCTGTCGTCTGCGAGGAATTGGACTTTTCCAAAAAGAAAGAATCATTGCGGGAAAAGGGTAGAAAGTATGCAAGAATGCTGTCAAGTTTTGCATACAGTAAGTTGTATCAATTACTTGAATCAATACTTTCTAACCGAGGAATTAGTCTGTATAAAAGAAATGCTGCTTATACTTCAATTATTGGATTAGTAAAATATTCGCGAATGTATGGTTTAAGTAGTGATATTGTAGCTGCATTGGTAATAGCTAGAAGGGGAATGAATCTGTCTGAGAGATTACCCGCATCCGTGTCCGCTTATCTTGGAGTGAATCCGAGAAAACACGTATGGAGCGGTTGGTCGAAATTGAATAAATTAACTTTGACTGCTGCCATAGTCAAGTCTCGGCACGACTATTTCAGCATACCTAACTGGGGAATGGTGGTCAAGGTTCAGGTTGAGCAAGTAAGTGTAAAAGCTGAACGTCGAGCTTGTTCCAAGTCTACTTAGTAGCGTTTCCATTCTGGGTCAAAGTAAGTTACACCGTGGACTTGGATTGAGGAAACTAGATTTTCCTAGATTTTTAGAAGCGGTTTATTTATTTTTAGTTTCAAAAAAATAGAAGTATTTTTTTATGACGAACGCAGACCAACCACAAGACATTACCGGGCGCCTCGAAGATATCGACCGTCGATTAGAAGCGCTAGGAGACGAAATTGACTTAGCGCGCACAATTGAAAGTGGTATCAGGGTGGAAGTTCGCACCACGAGCCAAAGAACCGCGAGTTTAGAACAAACCGTTGCCCAGTTGCGAGATATTGCGCGCGACCATCAATTAGCTTTGCGCCTGATAACTCAAAATGCTGAACGTGACCGCCAAGTGTTTCAATCTGAGATACGCCGCGTTTGGGAATATTTGCTCGGACAATCAAGTAACGGTAATAGTTAAGGGATTACCAAATATTAATATACTATATAGTTATATAGGAACAATTGCTTCTACTTAATCATGACTCAAATTCTAGCTGTTACGGATGAGATTACGACTTTTCGTAATTGTGAGGAAAAATTCGGGTTGACATTAACTAGGGACAGCGAGTTTTTTACAGAGTGGATTACTGAACTACCTACATTGAGTCAAGCGGAACAAATAAGACTAGAGGAAGTACGGCAAAATTATCTGTATCAAATTTCAGATGGAGTTCTTTTAGAAGAAACTGTAAAAATGGTCGTGCTGTCTCCTTTGCTCGAACTTGCAGGTTTTTATCAGGCGCCTTATAAATTTAAAACAGAAGTTTCTGTTGAAGTTGAAGCAGTTGGAGATAACGACGAAATTTTGCGTGGACGGATTGATGCGCTAGTTTTGCAAACGAAATTGTGGATTGTTCTGATTGAGTCGAAAAAGACTATTTTTGATTTGGAGGTGGCTATACCTCAAGCACTGGCTTATATGGCAGCAAATCCTGACCCAAGCCAAGTACTTTATGGGATGGTAACGAATGGTAGTAGTTTTTTGTTTGTGAAAACCTCTGGAAAACAGTATGGCATTTCTGATATTTTTACCACTCGTTCTCAATATCGAAATAATCTGAATGAGGTTTTAAAAATACTCAAGCGGTTAGCACGCGCCATCTGACTGTTCACAGGCGCCAATACTAACCCAATTACTCGTACCATCTTCCCAAAATTCTTTTTTCCATATAGGAGCATTGTGTTTAAGGGTATCAATGGCGTAGCGACATGCTTCAAATGCTTCCGAACGATGAGGACAGCCAACTGCAACTAAAACGCTGATTTCTCCGATAGCGAGGCGCCCTATCCGGTGATGGATAACTACGCGGTTAACGTCTGGCCAAAGCGAGCGAATTTGAGACGCTATTTGGTAAAACACTTGCATCGCCATCGGTTCGTATGCTTGGTATTCAAGGCAGATTACGGGTTTTCCGTCGGTTTGATTGCGAACCGTGCCACTCATTGTAACTACGGCGCCATTTTTAGAGTCTGAGGCTAATTCATAAATTTCTACTAAAGACAACGGTGCGAAGCTGATTGCAAAACTGTCCTCTTTATGGCGCTTTGCTGAGGTATAGGTAGATATTACACCTGGATTCATTTTATGTTCATAACGGTTGTATGGGTAGTTATATTTTTACCTTTATTTTTGCTCTTGCGGGTGGTCAGCTTCCCGACTTCTTTAATATCTCGGAAATCTTAGTTGGCGCCGCAAAATCCTGATACAAGTATCCAGGGCTGCAAAAATCGACTTTTTCAATAGTCAGATGATTTCAAAAGCTTAAGGTATATACATAAAAATACATAAACTTTCTATCAATTACGTAATTATACGTATATTAGAAAACAAAATTGTTATCCTCCTTAAGGCATATTACTATAGTATGAGTAACATAATTGCTTTTGACCATTTATATTGGATAATCCATCCTACTATGTGGTTCGAGATTACCAATCGAATTGAAGTGGCTTAATTGTTTACAAACCCCGTAACTTCCTTCTTGAGTGAATTTGACGTGTAAATAGGTGTTTCTCGGCAGGCTTTGGTGTTGTCTCGACCGAAAAATTGTAATTTCTATAATTACTAGGGTTATTTTAATGAATTCTTTAGTTTTAGATAAAGAGGCAGCTAGGCTGAAAACCTTGAGACAGTATGAAATTCTCGATACGTCACAGGAAGAAGCGTTTGAGGATTTGGTGATGCTGGCTGCACAAATTTGCGATACTCCAATTGCGTTAATTAATTTGGTTGACGCGAATCGTCAGTGGTTTAAAGCGAAGGTTGGTATTGATCTGGTGGAGGTTCCTCGTGAATTCGGATTTTGCTCTATTTGCGTTGAAAAAGGCGATGTTTTAATTGTACCCGATACGTTAGCTTCGGAAAAATATGCTACTTCCTGTGTTGTAATTGCAGAGCCTTATGTACGATTTTATGCTGGCATACCACTGAAAAGTCCAGAGGGTTTGGTGATAGGAACGCTTTGTGTTGTTGATACAAAACCCAGAGAGATAACTCAAAAGCAGGTTGATGGTTTGCGCTCGTTAGCTCGTTTAATAATGCGACAGTTGGAAGTTCGGAGAAATCTTAACGAGTTAGCAGTTATTCAAATTGATTATAAACAAGCTAAAGAAGCACTTCATCATAGCGAGCATATTCTTGGCAAAGCTGAAGAAGAACGGTTACAACTGCTTGAGCGTGAACATGCAGCAAGTAACCGCATTCTGAATATATTTGAAAGTATAACGGATGGGTTTTTTGCTTTAGATAATAACTGGTGTTTTTCTTATCTGAATAAGCAAGCAGAGTCATTATTACAACGTAAGCGCTCAGAACTACTAGGCCAAAATTTATGGTCAGCCTTCCCCGATGCTGTAGATTCTAAGTTTTATCATGAGTATCGATGTGCTGTAACAGAGCGAATTAGCGTTGAATTTGAGGAATTTTATCAACCCTTAAATGCTTGGTTTGCAGTTCATGCTTATCCTTCAGCAGATGGGTTATCGGTGTATTTTCAAGATATTACAAAACGCAAGCTAGCTGAAGAACAGTTAAATTGCCAACAGGCTATTATGCGCTCGATGAACAGCGTATCGCCTCTTGGGTACTATGTTGTTAATAAATGTTCCGGTCAGGTTTTTTTCCTTAATAATCGTTTTTGCAAAATATGGGGCATTGAACATTTACAACAAGAAATGGAACATGGCAAATTCAAAAATAAAGATGTTATTGCCGAGTGTTTGAAGCTTGTTGTAGATATTCCTGCATTTGTTGAAAATGATAAATTGATACATAATCAAAATAATCCGAATGTTGGTGAAGATGAAATAAAGTTAAAAGATGGACGAGTAATTCGCAGGGTTTCAACTTCGTTTCGTCAAGATGGTGAGTGTTGTTCGGGCAGATTATATATATTTGAGGATATTACTGAGCGTAAACGTACTGAACAGCAAATGCGTTCTGGCGCCGCATTACTTGATGTCACTTCTGATGCAATAATTTTACGCGATTTATCGAATAAGATATTATTATGGAATAAAAGTGCTGAGAAGTTGTACGGTTGGCAAGCAGAAGAGGTTATTGATAGTAGTGCTTCGGATATACTATTGTGTATAAAATCACCACAATATCAAGAAATTTATAATACAGTTTTAGAAAAGGGCTGCTGGCAAGGTGAATTAATTAGGTTAACAAAATCAGGTCAAGAAATTATTCTTGATAGTTGCTGGACATTAGTACTTGACGAACATCAAAAGCCTAAGTCTATATTGACTGTTGATACTGATATTACACAGAAAAAACAGCTAGAAAGTCAATTTTTACGCGCGCAACGGGTTGAAAGCATTGGAACTCTTGCAAGTGGAATTGCACACGATTTAAATAATGTGCTTTCACCAATTTTAATGTCTGCCCAACTATTAAATAATAAATCTAACAGTCCACGAGAGTCACAGATTTTATCAATAATTGAAAAGAATGCCAAACGCGGCGCCGACTTAGTAAAACAAGTGCTATCGTTTGCACGAGGAATGGAAGGAGAACGTACTAAAATTCAACTTAATCACTTGATTCAAGAAATTCAGCAAATCGTCGAACAAACGTTTCCAAAATCAATTGATTTTTACACCGATATTAAACCAAATTTACAAGTGATTAATGGTGATAATACTCAGTTACACCAAGTATTAATTAATTTATGCCTCAACGCGCGTGATGCAATGCCAGAAGGTGGTAAGTTAACACTAAACGCTGAAAATATTTTTATTGATCAAAATTTCCAAAGTATGCATATTGATGCTAAGGTTGGTCAATATGTTTTGCTAACGCTTACAGATACAGGCATTGGAATTGATAGAAAAAACCTAGACCGAATATTTGAGCCATTCTTTACTACTAAAGAGTTCGGTCAAGGTACTGGACTAGGGTTATCAACAGTAATGGGTATTATTAAAGGTCATGGAGGTTTTGTTAACGTTTCTAGTACTGTTGGCAAAGGTACACAATTTAAAGTCTATTTACCTGCTGTTAATAGCGGAATTACTTCAAACCACTTACATGTAGAAGTTCCGCGCGGAAACGGTGAACTTATTTTGGTTGTCGATGATGAACCAAGTATAAGAGAAATTACCAAAGCCTCGCTTGAAAGTTATAACTATGAAGTTATCACCGCAAGTGATGGTATCGAAGCTGTCGCTATTTTTGCTCAACACAAAAATAAAATTAAAGCCGCTATTATTGATATGATGATGCCCAATATGGACGGCTCGACTACTATTAGCACCTTACTACGCATGAATCCCTTAATTCCGATTGTTGCAGTTAGTGGGTTAGCAACTAGTGACTCGATTAATCTATATAAAGATAATCATTCCAAAAAATTTACTTTTGTACCCAAACCATATACTGCCCAAGAATTATTTAGTGCTGTTTACAAAGTATTGACGCTCTAAATTTTGATTAATTTGTTAGATAATAGAAACTATGTTTGACATTCCCGACGTGCGTGTCGGATTATAACTCCTTTACATTAATAATTACTAAATTTTATTGCTTAATAGAGTTATGATTAAGATTATCATAGAAAAAAAGTAATTGATATATGTCTTAAGGATTAGTTCGATTAATCAATATGTTACGATAATTTACAAGAATAGCTATATAATTACGAATCGTTATTATTTTGGTAATTAGAAATAGTTAATTAAAAAATAAATAAATCTTGTTTGAAAATGAATAATTTAATTCTAGTTGTAGATGATGATGCTTTGACTCGTATTCAATTACGCGAGTTACTTCAGCACTCAGGATATCAAATAATAGAAGCATCTAGTGGTGAGGAGGCGTTGTTGTTATACCAAAAGCGACAACCAGATATGGTACTGCTTGATGCTTTGATGGGTACTCTGGATGGTTTTACTTGCTGTGCCCAGTTACGAGCTACTAAAACTGAAATTCCAATATTAATGGTTACAGGGCTTGCTGACCAAATTTCGGTAGAACGCGCGTTTTCATCCGGTGCTACAGATTACATAACTAAACCAATTCATTGGCAAGTTTTGCGTCAGCGCGTTCGTCGTTTGCTCGAAGCCAAACACACAATGGAAAAATTGAAAGAGCAAACAGAGTACGCATTGCGACGTGAGGCACAGTTAGTGATGGCTTTAAGGTCTGCCCAAATGGGTATCTGGGATTGGAATATTATCACTAATACAGTTACTTGGTCGGATGATAAAGAATCTTTATTTGGATTAGAAAAAGGCACATTTGCAGGTACTTATGATGCTTTTATGCGTTGCGTCCATCCATCGGACAGGAATTTAGTTACCCATGCAATTAAGCGCGCGGTTGAAGAAGAGGCAGAATATGATTTAGAATTTCGAGTTTTGTTACCTGACAATACAACTCGCTGGATGGCAAGCAAAGGTGTTGTGTTTCGTGATGAGAAAGGTGCAGCAGTAGGAATGTCGGGAGTTGATATGGACATTACCAAGCGTAAGCAATCAGAAGAAGCACTAGAAATATACGCTAACCGCCAAGCAATGATAGCCCAATTAAGCCAATTAGCCCTGGCAGGTTCCAGTCTAAATGACTTATTGCAGCAAGCGGTAGTTGTAATTGCCCAAAGTTTAGGGCTTGAATATTGTAAAATATTAGAATTGCGCGCGCATGAAAATAACTTTCTATTACGTTCCGCAGTTGGATTTGGCTCTTCACTAGTAGGAAAGGTATTTAGTGCTGGGTTCTCGTCGCAATTTCAATTTACATTGATTTCTCCTGAACCAGTTATTGTTAATGATTTTGCAAATGAAGCCCGATTTACTAAGCCACAATTATTAGCAGAGCATAATGTGGAAAGCGGTGTTAGTGTTGTTATTCACGGTAAAGAACGACCGTTTGGTGTTCTAGGCGCCTATTCAAAGTTAAAGAGAAACTATAACCGCGATGAAGTTTTCTTTTTACAAGCAATTGCCAATGTTTTAGCAACAGCGATTGAACGTAAGTTAGCCGAAACGCGATTGCAGCAAAGCGAAGAAAGATTTCAAATACTCGCGCAAGCAACAAATGATGCTGTATGGGACTGGGACTTAATAACTGACCGGGTATGGTGGAATGAAAGCGTTCAAACATTATTTGGCTATTCAACAAATGATGCTAGCTCAAATTCGACTTGGTGGCGCGACCGCATTCACCCTGATGATAAGTGGCGGATCGTCACTAATATGCAAACAGTTATTGATAGCGGCGAACAAGTTTGGTCAAACGAGTATCGCTTTGAGCGCGCCGATGGTTCGTATGCGTATATTTTGGATAGAGGTTATGTTGTCCGACAAGAAGGCAAAGCTGTGCGGATGATTGGCGCGATGATGGATATTTCCGAGCGTAAGCGGGTTCAAGAAGAGTTACAACGTCAGAATTTACGTTCTCAATTATTTGCAGATTTTACTTTAAAGGTTCGTCAATCGCTGCAAATCGACGAAATTCTCTCAACTAGCGTTACTGAAGTCCAAAAATTACTCAACGCTGACCGTGTGTTAGTTTTGCGTTTACGTTCAAACGGTGCGGTGACGGCAGTTCAAGAAGCTGTTGTTCCTGGTTTTCCTGTAATGTTAGGTAGAGAAATCTATGACCCTTGCTTTAGTGAAAATTATATTCAAAAATACCGAATCGGAAACATTTCTTCACGGGCAGATATTGAAGATGGCAGTATTCAAGATTGCCATGTTCAATTTTTGCAGCAATTTGCCGTCAAAGCAAACCTTGTTGTTCCGATTTTGCTCCAAAATCAACTGTGGGGGTTGTTAATCGCCCATCAATGTGGGTGTCCTCGTATCTGGACGACCTGGGAAACTGAACTATTGCGTCAACTTGCCGACCAAATAGGTGTTGCTCTTGCTCAAGCAAAACTTTTAGAGAAGGAAACATTACAGCGTCAAGAACTTACCCGTTCCAATGAGGAACTGCAACAATTTGCCTTTATTGCTTCTCATGATTTACAAGAACCACTGCGAAAGATTAAAGCATTTGGAGATAGGCTTAAAAGTACATGTAATGATAGTCTTTCTCTTCAAGGACGTGATTACCTTGAACGAATGCAAAATGCAGCTGGGCGTATGCAGGCACTAATCGAAGATTTATTAACATTGTCGCGTGTAACAACGCGCGCTCAACCATTTGTGCCTGTTAATTTGTCACAAATAGTATCCGAAGTGTTATGTGATTTGGAAGTAACTATTGCACAAGTTTCTGGACGTATTGAGTTGAGCGATTTACCTACGATTAATGCCGATCCGCTTCAAATGCGACAATTATTACAAAACTTAATTGGCAACGCTTTGAAATTTCACCGTCCTCATCAAGTACCCGTTGTAAGTATTTATAGCGAGATAATCACGCAAGAAAATGATATACAAATGTATAAAATTATAGTCAAAGATAACGGGATTGGATTTGACGAAAAGTATTGTGACCGCATTTTTCAAGTTTTCCAACGATTGCATGGACGTAGCGAATATGACGGAACAGGTATCGGATTAGCTATTTGCCGTAAAATTGTTGAGCGACACCAGGGAACCATTACTGCCAAAAGTCAACCTGGACAAGGTGCTTTCTTTATCGTGACATTACCGTTAAGTAAGTAAAGTTTGATTTTAGAAACCGGGTTTCTGATCGATAACTTGTAATAAAAACGACAATTTGGAGTAGAAACCAGTTTTTTGTGTAGTTAAAAAGAATATGTATTATTGTCACATTTTATATTGAGATTTAATACTAAACCAATACTATTGTTATCAAAAAGGAGAAAATGCATAGTGAAGGGTCGGCAGACAACTGTAAAAATTCTATTAGCTGATGATGATGAAGACGATTGCATGTTAGCGCGCGAGGCATTGGCTGAAAGTCGATTGTCAAGCGAACTGTATATAGTTAAAGACGGTGAGGAGTTGATGGATTTTTTATATCATCGGGGTCAGTATGTATCTTTGAGCAGTTCACCTCGTCCTGGGCTGATTTTACTTGATTTAAATATGCCCAAGAAAGACGGTCGTGAAGCGCTCAAGGAAATTAAAGATGACCCAGAATTACGGAAAATCCCAGTAATTGTACTGACAACTTCCAAAGCTCCAGAAGATATATATCGTACATACGATTTAGGTGCAAATTCGTTCATCATCAAACCGATGAATTTTGCATCTTTAGTTGAAGTGATGCGAACAATTGGAAAATACTGGTTTGAAATTGTAGAACTACCGTTCTAGACGGGGGAGGCAATTATGAAAAATAGCCCCATCCAGGTGCTTCTTATCGATGACGATGAAGATGATTACATCTTAACTCGTGATTGGTTTTTTGAATTTCAGGTGGCTGGATGCGAATTAGAATGGGTTAGCAGTTATGATGCTGGACTCAGGGAGATAGCGAAACGTCAGCACGATGTTTATCTTGTTGATTATCGCTTGGGTGAAGGTAATGGTTTGGAATTACTACGTGTTGCTGTAGCTTCTGGTGCGAGTGCGCCGATGATTTTACTGACAGGTCAAGGCGAACGTGATATTGATATTGAAGCAATGCAAGCTGGCGCCGCTGATTATTTAGAAAAAAGTCAACTTAATGCAGCATTACTCGAACGTTCGATTCGCTACGCACTAGAACGAAAGCGCGCGGAACGTAAAATTCGTGAACAAGCAGCGTTACTTGATGTTGCTACTGATGCCATTTTTGTTTGTAATTTAAAAAATCAAATACTTTTTTGGAATAAAGCCGCAGAACGTTTGTACGGTTGGAAGGAAGAAGAAGCTATTGGTAAGCAAACAATAGAGCTTTGGCAAGAAAAGAACTTATCACAATTACAATCAGCTTTTAATATCCTCTTAAAAAATGGTGCGTGGGAAGGCGAGTTAAAACAAACGACTAAATCAGGCAGTGTAATCATCGTTGAAAGCCGTTGGACACTAGTACCAGAATTTGATAATAAAGCACAAGCTGTTCTTGTGGTAAATACTGATATAACGCAAAAAAAACAGTTAGAAGCTCAGTTTTTCCGCGCGCAACGTTTAGAAAGTATTGGTACTTTAGCAAGTGGTATTGCTCACGACCTGAACAACGTGTTGGCGCCAATTTTAATGACAGCACAACTTCTAGAATCGCAGTTACACGATGAACGCAGTAAACGACTTTTACCAATACTAGTATCTAACGCTAAACGCGGCGCCAATTTAGTCAAGCAAGTATTATCATTTACACGTGGCATTGAAGGTGAGCGTACAATGACGCAAATTAAGCACCTAATTGCCGAAATTCAACAAATTATCAAAGAAACATTTCCAAAATCGATTCAAGTATCTGCCAACATTCATCCAGGATTGTGGACTGTCTTAGGTAATGCAACTCAACTTCATCAAGTTTTGATGAACCTTTGTGTTAACGCGCGCGATGCAATGCCTGATGGTGGAAAATTAGAAATATTAGCTGAAAATATTTTTATTGATGAAAATTTTGTCAAGATGAATATTGAAGCACGAGTTGGTAATTACATACTAGTAACAATTATAGATACGGGCGTTGGTATACCTTCGGATGTTTTAGACCGTATATTTGAACCATTTTTTACCACAAAAGAACTTGGTAAAGGTACTGGACTGGGACTTTCTACAGTTTTAGGAATTGTTAAAAGTCATGGAGGATTTATTAATGTTTTGAGTGATGTCAACAAAGGCAGTAAATTTCAAGTTTACTTACCAGCACAGCAAATTCCTGAAGTTGTAGAAGAAGGTGAAACTGAATTACCACAAGGCAATGGAGAGTTAATATTGGTCGTCGATGATGAAGATTCAATTCGCGATGTCACCAAAACATCCTTAGAAGCTTATAACTATAAAACGATGACAGCTAGCGATGGCATCGAAGCAATTGCTTTATATGCTGAACACCGCGATAAAATCGAAATCGTGTTAACCGATATGATTATGCCCGCAATGGATGGACTAACTACTATTCGGACTCTACAAAAGATTAACCCAGGTGTCAAAATTATTGCTGTTAGCGGACTTCTCTCTAGCGATAAAATAAATAATGTTACTGAAATGGGTGTTAAAGCCTTTTTACCTAAACCCTACACTGCCAAGCAACTTTTGCAAACTATTGGCGCCGTTAAAAGTGCTGAGTGCTGAGTGTAGAGACGCGATATATCGCGTCTCTACAGGTGGAGTAGGGTGCGTGAAGGCTACCAACAATTCCTAAACGAAGCTAATAATCTAATAGCCTTCACGCACCGACGCGAGTTATAAGTTATAAGTTATGAAAACAGAAGTTTTAGATACGAACAATGCTTTCTACCGTGCTTTTGAAAAAAAAGACATCGAAGCGATGAGCAGTGTGTGGTCGCAAGGTACTGCTAGTATTTGTATTCACCCAGGATGGGATGCTTTACGCGGTTGGAAAGATATTCGAGATTCTTGGCAAAGAATATTTAAGAATACTGCCTATGTTGAAATTAACCAAGAAATTATTTCTGTTGAAGTACGTGAAAATACTGCCTATGTTATCTTGATTGAAAATGTGATGCAGTTTGCAGCAAACCGCAAAATCGAAGCGAAATCACTTGCTACTAATATATTTGAACTGCTTGGTGGCAAGTGGTATTTGGTACACCACCATGCAAGTCCGATTATGAGGTAATGGCGCCATTAGTAGGTGCGTGAAAGCAGATTAATTTTTCGTTTTGTTGGAGATTGTAATGGCTTTCACGCACCCTACACCTAATCTTGTTTTTTTTGTTCTGGAACTTTTGGTACCCAATTTAGCGCCTATCGCTAGCTTCCCAACCTGGGGGACGCTTCGAGTTGTACCAGCCTATTGAGCCAAGAATTGTAGCTGCTAAAAATCCTCCGATGCCTACAAAAGTTAAGATTGTCTGGAGATGCGAGTTGTAAGATGCTTTGTCTATAGCCACTAGGAAAAGATTCATATGCTGGAGGTAAAGTTTGTTAACAGTATATTAATAAATATTAATATCTATTGCCCCAACTCATCAATATATTAAGAACTAATGAGTTCAACTGCGTCGCGTCCGTCGAAGTCATTTAAGTAAACTTTGACAATTTCTTCTAGAGCAGTAGGTAGCTGTTTACCTGTGAAGTCGGGATGAATTGGGACTTCTCGATGACCTCGGTCAACTAGCACGGCTAAACGAATTACTTCTGGTCTGCCATATTCATTAACAGCGTTTAAAGCTGCCCGAATTGTTCTACCTTTAAATATTACGTCATCAACAAGAACAACTGTTTTATCTGTTAAGTCAAAGGGTATATCAGTTTTTGCTGGTGTTCGTAGACCAATTTGGTCTAGGTCATCTCGGTAAAATGTTATATCTAATGCTCCAACAGGGATGGAAATTCCTTCCATTGCTTCAATTTGACGCGCGAGTAGTTCAGCTAGTGGTACCCCTCTTGTAAAAATACCAAGAAGTACTAACTGCGATAAATCACGGCTTTTTTCGATAATTTGCGAAGCTAGACGATTTACAGTACGACGAAGTTCTTCAGGTGAAAGAATCTCAACTACTTTCGCAGACAGATTCATATGCTTAGTGTCCCTAATTTTTAAGCTTTATATTTATGATTACCTGTTTATCAGTAAAAAGCCTATAGATGTAGCTACCCCCAACCATATTAAAAACGAATATCTTGTTAATTGCAGCGAATCTCGGATTGTTTGGGGTTGAATTGGGTGAATGTTATTTCCCAATTTCGGTTTATGTTTAATTACTCCTTGGTAAGAGTTGGCGCCTCCTACTTGTACTCCTAGTATGGCAGCATAAGCGCATTCACTCCACCCAGAGTTAGGACTGGGGTCTAATACTGCATCACGACAGCAAATATTCCATATATATAAAGGTTTAAAAGAGATTAACGCTAAGGTTATTACAGTCAAACGACAAGGTACCCAAGTTAAATAATCTTCTATTCGCGCGCTAAACCAACCTAAATAGGTGTAAGGTTGTTGTTTATAACCTACCATTGAATCAAGGGTACTGCTGGCTTTATATGCTAACGCTAAAGATACAAATTCAATTTTTGGTATATATGCACTAATGATGATGCCGAGAATTGCATAAAATAAAGGCGCCATAACGCCATCAGTAGCATTTTCAGTTACAGTTTCTAAGACAGCACGCAATATTTCGGATGAAGTCAGATTTTCAGTGTCGCGTCCGACAAATTGACTCAGATTTAAACGCGCGCGGATAATATCTTCTAAAATTAATGGTTCTAATACAGTTTCCGCAGCGTTTCTTAAACTTTTTGCGGCAAAACAACTAGCAAGTAGAATACATTCAGTTGTGATTCCCAGTAGTGGATGTATCCATGAAATAATTTTAATCAGTAATGCACTGAGAGTATAAGTGCTAAATATTAAGATACTAGCCAGGAAAATTCCGGCAATTCGCTGCATAAAAGAATTCTTACATAAGAATAAAGCGATGTTAGTTAAACGAGAAATTGCCCACCCCATGACTTGCACTGGATGAAGCCACTTGATTGGGTCACCAATTAAATAGTCTAAGATTGCCGCAATCAGCAAAACAATAACGTCAGTTGCTAGTAATTTATTTGTGATTGTTATCATAAACTATTGACTCTTGACTAAACAATAAAACTAGCTTCTTCTCCAAGTGCTGCTTGCCAGCTACGAGCATCATAGTAAAGGTCTGCTAAGGTAATAGAATATAAAGATTCTTTGAGTTTTTGATTTAACCTTTGCCAAAGAGCTAATGTTACCCAATCAAGAGCTTGGTTAGGTTCAGATTGTTGTTGTGGCAAGTGAGTTATTTTTTCACCTACTGCCTCTAAAATTTCTCCTATTGATATTTGTGCGGGTGGTTTTGCGAGCAGGTATCCCCCAATGCTGCCACGAATTGATTTTACCAGCCCCGCCTTCCGCATTTCGATTAGCAATTTTTCAAGATAAGGGGCAGGTATATCTTGACGAGATGCAATTGCTTTAACAGATGCGGTTGCGTCCGGTTGAAGCAAGCTCAAATCGAGTAATGCTTTGACGCCGTAGTGTCCACGAGTAGTAAGTTTCATAGAGTCACGTTAATTGTATTTACCTGTTTGTTATAACCTGTTACATTTGTTAGATGTAATTTTTATGCCATAAGTAAGTAGACAACTTTTTAGCTTTCCTTTATGAATCTTAAACAAAAAGGGCGCGCCCAGATTCCGAACACAAAAGGTGCTTTTGTCTACGTAGTGAAAGGAAATGCGAAAAATCAGTAGTGGTTGAAAATTATTTTGATGCGACTGGACGCACGGGTTGAGTCGTTCATAAAAGAAATTTTGACAATATGGCTAATATTACAATCACATACCACCTACTTATGTAATATACTTAGCTAGGCTGATATAAAAATAAAAAGTTCTACTCTGTAGAGCAAATTGTCAGCTAAAATAAAAACGATTCGACCAATTGATCCATTTATTTTTGTTTTACGTTGATGGCTAAACAGAAAAAAATTGAACCCCTCGTAGGCGAAGATTTGCTCGTCAAAGTTAAAGAACTCGAAAATCTGAGCAAAGAAGAAAAAGCTAAACGTTGTGGATACTACACCGTTACCAAAAACGGCATCGAGCGCGTCAATATGATGAAGTTCTTGAATGCCTTAATTGATGCAGAAGGCATTCAATTAGATAGTTCCCCTAGTGCAAATGGACGCGGTGGACGTAGCGCTAGCTATCGAATTAGCGTGCAATCAAACGGTAACTTACTTATTGGCTCGGCTTATACCAAACAAATGGGTCTTCAAGCTGGAGATGAGTTCATCATTACGTTAGGTAAAAAGCACATCAGACTCCGGCAGGTAGACTCAGATGAGCGTGAAGAAAGTGAAGCTTTGGAAGCTACAGCTTAAATAGCTATAGTTCATCACTTCTTAGTCATTAGTTATTAGTCAAGCCCGGACGCGCGCTTATTCATGCTTGTTGTGATAGACGGGCAGTGAATAATCTGTGCTTTATATAATATGCTCAAACTATATATGTAATATAGACGCAAGGTGGTTGCGCTCAGTGCGCCATTTTGTGGTGTGATGGTGCGCGGGTAATTCACGCACAACCAACATGCCTATATGAGCGATTGACTAGTAACTATTGACTAACAAGGCACTCTTCAACATCAGTTTTTGAGGGTAGCGGTAAGTAATGACTCAAAGCTTTGCGCGTTGCTGCTAAATTGCAGGTCAATGCAACTTGTTCGCGTTCGAGTAAACCTAAAATTTGCTCGTGATTGTTTCGCGCTACTACTGGTAATTGATGTAAACCTCTTAATGCCATTCGGTCTAATGCCTCGGTTAAAGGTTCATCGCTGTAGGCATACAGAATATCAGTAGTAGATATTTCTTTCAAGGTTAGATTTGACAAATTTTGCTGTATTTGAGTGGCTAAGTCCGAATTTTTTTGATAGTTAGCGAGCGTGCGGTTAATGTCTTCAAGAGTAACTATACCGACCAGTTGCTCAAGTTCATCTACTACTAACGCGCTGCGAGTACGAGCGTGCCACATCGAATTAGCTGCCTCTAACACTTTCATTGTTGAGGGCAATTTTTTAGGGTTGGCATACATTGCATCAATTACAAAGATTTGTTGCAGCATTTCTGCCTGGTCGTCTTTTAACTCTGATAACCCAATTCGCTGTAAATTGGTGTTGGAGTTTTCGTTCGGCAACATTTGTTCTGCAAGCCAAAAGCTTAACCCAACTGCTGCCATTAGTGGTAATACAATTCGGTAGTCGCGCGTTAATTCAAACAGCAATAAGATTGACGTTAATGGCGCCCGGACACTGGCAGCTAATACGGCAGCCATACCAACCATTGCATATGCAGGAGGTGCAGCCATATAAGTAGCAACATCAGGTACAAGTAACGCGATAATTTTTGCGTATGCGTCTCCGAATGATGCTCCTAAAAACATAGCCGGAGCAAATAAACCACCTACGAAACCGCTGCCTGTAGACACAGCTGTCATCAGCAGTTTTAGTACTAGCAGCGCAAGCAAAAGCTGAATTGATAAATGTACGTCTTGAAGCATCGCTTGTATTGTGCCATAACCAATTCCCAATATTTGTGGAAATTTCAGTGCTACTGCTCCAACTATTGCACCACCAATAATTGGATGAACTGGTCTTGGAATATGAGCTAGCCATGTTAAGTAAGGTACTTTTCCTTCAAAACACGCTTTCGCGAATCGAATCGCTTGGGTATACAACAGTGATACTAAACTTGCTCCCAAGCCTAAACCTAGATACAAAGGCAATTCTAGAGGACTGCGAACTTGATAGGCTGGTAATGCAAAAGCTGGCTGTGAACCTAAACCGATTTGAGCTACTAATGCTGCTAGTACCGCTGCTAACAGCACAACACTAACAGCTGATGTCGCAAATGATGTAGCACCTAGTACTACTTCTAATGCGAAAAATACCCCGGCGATAGGGGCATTAAATCCTGCCGCAAGACCCGCAGCCGCTCCGGCGCCTAATAATAAGCGTAGGCGTTCTTGTGAGACTTGTAGCACTTGCGACAGTAAAACACCAAAATTCGCTCCAATTTCCACACTTGGACCTTCAGGTCCAAGCGAGGCGCCACTACCCAAAGAAACAGCAGCAGCAAGCATTTTTGTAACAGGTCGAAGTTTTTGCTTTAAACCTCCAGAACGTGAAGCAGCAATGAGCGAAGATAAACTTGGGCCAAAATCTTGAGTGCGCCAGCGCATCAAACTGACAATTAAACCGCCAATAATTGGAACGCTCCAAAGAGTCCACGCACCCCAAGTACCTATTACCCCCATAAATTGCTCTAATAGCAGGTAATGAATAACCTGAATTGAGTAATGGAAAGTAACGATACCCATACCAGTACCACCACCGATAAGCAGGCTTAAAAGTAATATCAGTGTTTCTGGCGATAATTGAAACCGATTGAGCAAATGTGTTAGAGGTTGTTTTGAAGGAGTAGACACAGGTTGGTCTGCCACCTTCTTTTCAAACGTGGGAGGCAGGAGAGTCATCGATAAATGAACTTAAATCTAATAAAAAAATTAAAATATATGTCTTACTTGATATTGTCATCCATCCTATACCAACCAGACAAGCTCTATTTACTCAAAGCACCTGATAAATTCAGGAGCAGCAGGCAGTAAAAATAGAGTCAGAAATTCTGCTTGCAGGCCAAGACATATTCTACTGACTGTTTTATTGTTCGCTGGGCGCCTTGCTATTTCCCTAGAAATTGGCTAAATTTTGCTAGCATTGTGGATGTCATATCCACCCCAAGGAAGCAATGAATCATAATTGATACATAAATTTAACTAGTAGAGTTAGACGATAGGAACAGTTAAAATTAGGATTAACTCGGAATTAACATAACACTCGTTGTAATTAGCGAATAAGTGGACTTGACGGACAAAGTAGATGAATACACACACTTTTGACAATCATTACCTGACCTGCCCAATTTGCCAAAAGAATGCTACGCCAAAACCGATTAAATCTTGCGTCGGATTATTCAGTTGTCCGTACTGCCAAGAACGATTAGTTGTAACGCATTCTGGGCATTACGTCCGTGACCCTTTCATACTTAGGCAAATCATAGTAAGTAGCGCCTTACGCCGTCAAAGCCGTCCACTGGCTAGGATTCTCCGTGACTTTATTCTACTTCGCCCAATATTAGCTTTGGCTGTTGGCGGCGCAATTGTCTTCGGTATGATTGCCACGACACAGCAAAACACTAGTTATGAGCAAAATTTACAAAAAACTGAAAAAACTAATAAATTTATTCAAAGATTATAAATGTAACGGATAGTTTTATTTTAAACTATCTGTACTCAATTATTTATTGATCGAATCAATCTTGATTTTGTTAATACCACCACCTTAGAAGGGTGAGGCTATAGTATCTAAGCCTGCTCCCGGCAGGCTATAAATGCTGTTTTTTGTGTTGTTGATAAAAATTTATGTTTATTGAAAACATTAAAAAACAGTATTAATACCTTGGTGAGTTAATTAATTGGTACTAGTTTTCTTCGTTAATAGTATAAATGTTTCGTTGCCTGCTTCAACGCGGTCAACGGTATTGGCTGCATCTAGCTTGAGTTTTGAGCGGTCAGGTTCTTTGAGTAAAACATATGGTTTTGCATCTCGCTGCCAGTATTGCTCAATTTCGTTTGGCGCCTGAACAGCAGTTACGGTACGGTTGGCGTAAAAATTGAGCGATGGACGATGGTAAGGTGAAAGAGTATAAATTTTACTTGTACGTGGAGGATTCGCTCGTTCAATCATTGTGGCAACTGGTTTTACAGGGTAGTCTTCGTTGAGTTCCCACACCCAGTAGTTTGATTTAACAAACAGCAGTAGCGAAATGTAAGTTCCCCAAAGCAGTACCTTTATAAATTGCGCGTCACCTCTTAGAGTCAAAATGGCGGCTAGTGCCATAGTACCTGCGACAGCGGCAAATATTAGCTGTAAATCGGAGTGTACTGTTTGAGCGAAACTGTAATAAATGCAGCCAACCGTTGCAGCAACAGCTAAGATACCCAAACCTGTTGTCCAAAGACGTGGATAAGATGATAAAAGAGGTGTATTTTCGATATCGACTGCGAGCGCGCCCAGAGTCAGCGCTAAACTTGGGTAAATCGGGTAAACGTACCAAGGTAATTTAGTACTCATCAGAGAAATAGCAACTAAATATAAGAAACTCCAAACGAGTACTAATTTTGCCCAACTAAGGTTACGATTTTGCCAGGTAAGTCGAAAACTAGCTAATAAGAATAGTAACCAAGGATGTGTATATTTAACAATTTCTAACGGGTAGTACCAAAATGGTTGTGAATGTCCTTCTACAGGTTTCCAAATGCGACTTAGCGATTGGTCAACCATACCAACGTTAGTGAAGGTATTACCGTGCTGGAGCAATTGAGCAGCGTACCATAATCCGTAAGGCAAGCAGCCAATTACAATTGCAACCCACATCGTATAGCTCGTTAATAGTCGCGGAGTATCCCAAAATAAAAAAATAAAGGCAATTGCCCCAAATAAAATTCCTAATATTCCCTTAGTTAGAAAAATTAAACCCAATCCTATTCCAACCCCAAGACAATAGCGAAGATTACGACGCGAACGTAGTAAGCACAGCACCATCACCATAAAAAAACATACTGAGGCGCCATCTAACATTGCCAAACGTCCATGCCGGAGTACTGGCAACATCGTCATATAAATTAAAGCGCTATAAATGGCAGCTGTACGTCTTGGAAATATCTCACGCCCAATAAAATATAGTAATGGTACTGAAATTGCCGTTAAAATTGCTCCCGGCAAACGTGCCGTCCACTCATGCACTCCCCACAGCGAGTAGCAAAAAGCAATAAGAATATGCATCAAAGGCGGCTTATTATGATATGATAAACCTCCTAAAGTTGGATAAAGCCAACGCAATGAACCATTAGGCGCCTCTGTTATTTCACGCGCGACTTGTGCTACCGTACCCTCGTCCCAGTCCCGCAACGGCAAGTTGCCTAAATCAATAGTAAAAATGAGTATTGCCGCTCCTAGCAGTAAAATTACCCATATCAAGTCTAACCGTTTTGAATCTGTACGGTACTTTTCTAGACGACCCCAAATGAAGCTTCCGAATTGCATAGTGTAAGATATTTATTTTGGATAAGAATTAAGTTATTCACGACAGACGCTTTGACGTTAAAGTTAGTTGCACCTGTAGCAAGGCATATTTTTGACTACCAAACTTTAAGTTAGCTCAACTTTTACTGATTTGTAAAAAGATATTTTGACAATTTGTCAATTTTCTTTTAAATTCGTGTCACGTTATAAAGTCAAAATAATTATTCTTCTATAGGAGTAAGACAATCTTATATGATTTAATCGTTATTTGGTGATGCTTATACTAATTTCAATGTAAAGTTTAGTAAATTAAAATCAACATAGGTTTGGCATAAGCCACCTTACCAGTGATGAGGAGTTGAGGATATATGAATTTACCGTTCATTTTAGATGTATCAATAGGACTAATATTTATCTACTTGATATTAAGTTTATTGGCATCAGAAATTCAGGAGTTACTTGCGACTGTTTTTCAATGGCGTGCGGAGCATTTAAGAAAATCAATCGAACTATTTTTGACAGGTAATGCAACTGATGCGGAGCAAGAGAAAATTCTTAGACTTGCTAACCAAATTTATGCAAATCCTTTAATTAATAGTCTTAATCAACAAGCAACGGGTGTGATAGCTAATTTACCACGTCGTTTTACTTGGACAGTTGCCAGTGCTTACCGTTCTTTAGCAAATACTCAACCTGACAAAAAACAAACTGTATTTAATAACGAACAAGTTGGTGATAGTAGGCATAGTGGCCCTTCATATATTCCTTCCAACGTATTTGCATCGAGTTTGATTGAAACATTAGGAATTCCAACTATTGAGCAGTCACTGTCAGGAACGCGATTAGACAGCTTTAAAAATCAGCGTTTATCGGAAATTGAAAACGTAATTTTTAAATTGCAAGAGCAGATAGGAGAAGGTGAGGAACACGAAGAATTTTTTAATTATTTGTATCAAAGTTATTCAGAAATTCAAGCTGATTTTGAGCAAGTTGTTTGGAACTTTCAGCAAAATAAATTTGATTTAAATAACAGTATTAGCAGTATGATTGTTAGTTTTGATAGATTTATCGAATCATTAAAAGTAAACTTGCCACAGCAAGAAACTTTATCTCAACCATTGCAGCAATTGCAATTTTTAAAAAATAATTCACTTACTTCAGTTGAAAGTACGATTTCGCGAACGGGACTAAGACCGAATGTACAAGAAATAGCCCAAGCAATTAAACGTGGAACTGATACATATAATGAGCTAATTTCAAGGCTTCAAGACAAGGATAATGAAACATTGCAGAGGATAGAGAGCATAATTGATAAATTGCCTACATCAATGGCTAATAATATTAAAGATTTAGCGCAGCGCGCGGAGTTTAATATTAATAATACTCAACAAGGTGTCAGTGCATTACGTCAAGAAATAGAACATAACTTTGATAACTCAATGGAACGCGCGTCGGGTGTATACAAGCGTAATGCAAAGGGTATAGCTTTATTACTTGGTTTAACCATTGCAGCGGCAACAAATGCTGATGCTTTTTACATGGTAAATCGATTATCTAAAGATTCAGCGCTGCGAGACACTATCACACAAAATGCAGGACAAATTGTTTTACAAAATCGCGACCAGTTAAAATATGTAGATATTGACACATTGCGAAGTCAAACTGACGAAGCATTAAATCAAATAGCTTTACCCATTGGTTGGGGTGATGCAAACCTGCAGCGACAAATTTCATGGACAAGTAAACAGCGTAGACCATTCCCGATATGGAGAATTATTACTTTACTACCTGGTTGGATAATTAGTGGAATAGCGATTGCAATGGGGGCGCCGTTTTGGTTTGATTTATTAGGTAAAGCTGTTAATGTTAGAAATACTGGCAGACCACCAGCTTCAACAACAAAAACTGAATAACAAAATAAGGGTAGCAATGTCTACCTAATAGTCTATGTCATTAATTTGACTCGATTGTAGCACAGGCATCCTGCCTGTGTGGTAATATAATTCTCTTTACCTTATTAGACACAGAGTACACAGATATAAGACAGCAAAAGGAAAGGGTAAAAGTATTTCTACCCACCCCCAAAAACAAAAAACAGTGACTTTTTAGTTTTGCGTAGCGAATCTAGCGATTAATTCCTCGCGCGATAATCGCATTAATATAGGGGTAAATTCTCTTGGTGACAGCGTCAAAACAGATGGAATAATCGCTTGAAGTTGGGGGTCTAACGAACCAAAACGAACAGCCAGCAAGTTTTCGACAACAGAACGTCGTTCCTGCTCCTTACCAATCTCCTTACCAATCTCCTTACCAATCTCCTTACCGCGCTCGACAGTCTCTTGCTCCCACTCCAAATAGGCTTGTGATAAGTTCATCATTATTTCTTCCCTATCTTCAATATCAATCTCACTACTTACTTCCATGTTAATCTTCCAACTGTAGAGTAGGTTTAAAATTTTGGAACGTTTGGGATTTCCTTTTGGTAAAGCTACTACATCATCGGCAGCTTGTTTTTGCATTAACCCTTTACCCAAAATTCTCAACCAAAGCGTTTCAGGGATACGCCGTAATTTATTAATCGCAACAATTCGGGTCAGAAGTGTTTTTCTTGAGAAATATATACCATCTAGCCAAGAAGGGTCGCTGAAAACAGGAAAATCATATAACGCTTCATCCGAAAAAGTGCTTGCAATAATCCATAATCGTGGAAGTTGATCGTAAGATAGCTTATCCTCATCTCGGTTTGCTTCACGTCGCAGTTCAGCTTCCAAATGAACTAACTTACCAATACAACTACGAATTTCTTCATCTGTAGGTTGATTACGGAATGGTTCTAACAAACACGGGGTTTCAGCAATTCTGGCTAAAATACCCAAGTCGGACAAAATGTCAGCGTTAGGTTTAACTGATGGAATAAACCAAATATCAACATATTTTGCTTCACCTGGAATTTCTTCACTGATTCTTACCTCACCTAATGGTGATAGACATTCCTTGAAAAATTGCTTGGAAAATTGGTCGAAGGGGTTTTTCGTCATTGAATTTGTCGAGATACAGAGCCTGGTTTTTTATTACCTAGCTTTTATTCTCTAACAAACTAAATATAATCATATACTTGATTAATAAATCTTGAAATGAACATTTTTCTTGTTTGAATTTTTACAAGTTATATAAAAAAATTCCCGACTTTTCAAGAAATCGGGAATCCTAACAATCTATCTAAGTATGTTTCCTTATGCGGGTATCATTTGCTTAGTTTCTTTTTTCTCTTCTCTAACCCAATGACGATGTTGTGCGATAGCTTGCACAAAGTCTTTGGCAACTTGTTTGACACTTGATGCATTACGGCTAGTAATAACACCTTTGTCAGAAACAGATTTCTCTGCGTCAGCTAGTTTTATATCCTTGATGTTAGCTACAGCTATTAAATCTACACCTTCGCCTGTTGCAGCAATAGCTTTACAATGTTTAAATGCTGAGTAAATAAATTCACTTACATCGTTATCCGATTTGAGAGTCGCTATACTTTTTGCTCCACCCGGAATGTAAACAGCATCAAACATCACTGAAGCACTGGTAAGGAAAGTTCTTTCTACGTCAATTTCTTTACCATCTGTACTCTTAATCTTACCGCCAAACTTGGAAACAATCATAGGTAAGGCGCCAAGAGCTTTAAGAGCTTCTTTTACTGCCATTAATTGGGCGCCATCAACACCATCAGCAGCTAAAACAGCAATTTTACGAGTTTTGATTGAATCTTTGGGCTGATTTTCCATGCTCAAAGCAGCGGAACTCTTACCATGATTAGGAATTACTTCTTTGGCAGGCGCCTCTAAACCTAAACCTGCGGCAACTAAAGTGGCAAACTCATGGTCAACGTGGTTAAATAAACCAACTACACGTTCTTTGACCTCTTTGTTCATCACTTTGCCCAACTCGAAGTGAGCAGCTTTAACTAAATGCTCCTTCTCAGCTTTCGACATACTGTTTAAAAACAGTGTTGCATGTGAGAAATGGTCGCTAAAGCTTTCACTGCGTTCACGAACTTTTCTACCACCCAACTTTTCAGCGTAATGTACAAAGGCGCCCAGATTTTCGGGTGATGCCATTGGACAACCACCACCGAGTGAATTCGGGGAATAATTTACCTTGGAAGTAGGGATATTGTATTGGGAGAAGCCATCACGCTGGTCGTTATGAACCGGACATACAGGCTTATTAATGGGTATATTCTCAAAGTTTGCTGTTCCCAAACGATGTCTTTGTGTATCTGGGTAGGCAAATATCCGACCTTGTAATAATGGGTCATCAGAAAAATCAATTCCTGGCACTACATTTGTAGGTTGGAATGCTACTTGCTCAGTTTCTGCAAAGAAGTTATCGGGGACGCGGTTGAGTACCATCTTACCTATTGGTTTAATGGGTACCAACTCTTCAGGAATTATCTTGGTTGCGTCGAGAATATCGAAATCAAACTTAAATTCGTCTTCTTCTTCGATAATTTGTACGCCAAGCTCATACTCTGGGAAATCACCCATTTCAATAGATTCCAACAAATCGCGACGATGAAAATCTGGGTCTTTACCGCCCAAAGTTTGAATTTCATCGAACACCATTGAATGTATACCGAGCAATGGCTTCCAATGGAATTTAACAAACCGTGCTTTACCTTGTTCGTTGACAAAACGGAAAGTGTGAACACCAAAACCCTGCATCATTCGATAACTACGAGGGATGGTACGATCGGATAACAACCACATTATCATGTGCATCGACTCTGGCATCAACGACACAAAATCCCAGAAGTTATCGTGTGCAGAAGAAGCTTGTGGCATTTCGTTATGAGGTTCAGGCTTAACTGCGTGAATTAAGTCGGGGAACTTCATTGCGTCTTGAATAAAGAAAACGGGGATATTATTCCCTACCAAGTCGTAGTTTCCGTCTTCTGTGTAAAACTTCACAGCAAACCCGCGTACATCACGTACAGCATCCGCTGAACCCCGGAACCCTGCCACAGTTGAAAAGCGTGCGAAAACAGGAGTTTTTACTGAAGGGTCTTGAAGGAACTTTGCCTTTGTTAATTCTTTAAGTGATTCGTATGGCTGAAAATAACCGTGGGCGCCAACACCACGAGCATGAACTACGCGCTCAGGAATGCGCTCGCGGTTAAAGTGAGCGTTTTTCTCTAGTAAATGGAAATCTTCTAATAAAGTTGGTCCGCGTGTACCTGCCTTGAGCGAGTCATTTGTATTATTGACTTTTACGCCTTCGTTAGTTGTTATAAACTCACCCGGCTCTTTGCGGAACTGTTCTAAGTCCTGATTTTTGCTTTGCTCGTTGGTATGTTCGCTCATAAAATCTCTGTTTACTAGTCCGTGTACGAGTCAAGGTATAAAGATAGCTTTTTGTAATCAGCAAACAAACAGCTTCCATTATCTCAAGCGGCGCAAACCATTACGCACGAGATAACAAAAGCATTTTTGTAGGGTTTGTAAATTGTTTGTGTTGCTATTTATATATTCAAACTTTAAAATTCGGGTGCCATCAGCCACTAGGAGTAGTTGCTTTGAACTGTAGCTATATAAAAAGGCTGATATTTTGTTTAAAAATTAATAAATAATAAATATGGGACAGGCTGTCCGGCCTATCCCACAAGATTGATGATTTAATTTTTGAGATGTTTTACTTGAAATGTTTTAGCTGGTTATAAATTATCTAAAACTTCTACTTTTACTGATGCGATACCAGTACTAATCATTCCCAATTGTCTTGCGGCGCCGAGTGAAACGTCAATAATTCGACCACGGATGAATGGACCACGGTCATTAATTCTTACAATTACAGAGCGACCATTCCAGTTATTAGTGACACGAACGCGCGTACCAAAAGGTAAAGTGCGATGTGCTGCTGTTAAGTCTTGAGGATTGAATCTTTCACCAGTTGCAGTACGAGTAGAATTTCCATAGCTGTAATAAGAAGCTGTACCGGTAGCAGTTGCTTTTACTTTAGCATTCGTATTTTGTTGTGGCTTTTGAGGTGTGGGCTGTTGGTTAGCTACTTGTGGCTGTTTTGCTGTTTGTTGCGGTTGGGTGTTTTCTTGTCGAGCAATAGTTGGTTGATTTAAAGGTTGGGCGCCACCAATAAGTCTTCGTAAACGATTAGTAGCTTGTAATGTATCTTGCGCTAAGTCATTAGTTGTGTCTGGTAAGATTGTGCTGGCATCGATTTTTACAAGTTCTTCACCATTAACTTTGATGCTTTGACCGTTTTTTGTCCAGCTTGCTGTAATTTGATTTGCGTCAACTTTAGAAGCGACTAACTGATTAATTTTGGCTGCAATGACATTTGCTCTTTCAACTGGATTAGTTTCTTGACCAACGAAAGTCAAAACAGGAATACTGCGAACGTATAATGTTGCTGCTTGTTTACCAGCTAAAGTATGCGCGTGGATTTGAGTAACTGCAGTAGGTGTAGCAGGTGCTGTCTTTTGAGTTGCTTCTGATTCTCCATTTGTTGTATCACCTGATGGTGGTAATTGAGGAGAAGTTTTTTTAGTTGCAGCACTAGCAACTGAAGGTAATCCTAAAACAGTAGTTGATAAAGCAACAACCGACCACAGCTTTGTATTATTCATCTGTTCTGTTTTTTAGTAATAGGGAACTACAATTTTGTTTGGATATTGAACAATTGAACTAAAACCACCCAATAACTCGAACGTCCGCTTTCATAATTGCTTTGTGTACAACAAAGAAACACAAACCGTGAAGGCAAGATTTCTAATTCCAACGTGGTCAATCTACCAAAATCAGATCACTCTTTCCAAGTGACGAGCATCACAATAATTCATTTTTTTGCCAATTTTATTTTTATTTTTTCAAAAAATAATCATTTTTTGTAATCCAGTTTACAAAATCACTAAATTTTTATCTATCTTAAGGTAGATTGAATGTGATTTATATAACTATATAGATATAGGTTACAGTGCTTATTTTGGTAAACATAACTGTAGATTATTTAACCTTTCAGCAGCTTGCCTACTTTCACTTTCTCTTCCAAGCTGTCTATATATATGTACCGCGCGCTGATAATCTTGGATAGCATTTTGCTTGTTGCCTAAAGTGCAATTTATGACCGCGCGGTTCATATGGGCAACAGCCGACTCAGAAGAAATATTAATCGCTTTTGTATAATCGGCAATAGCAGCTTGGTAATCTTTGAGGAAAGAGCGCGCGTTACCACGTTCAATATATGCATCAATATTTTGCGGGTCTAAGTTGAGGGCAGCCGTATAAATTTTAACTGAATCTTGATAGGCGCCTTGCTCAAACTTAGTTCGAGCTTGTATTAATAATCTTTCAGCGGACTTCGCGTTAGATGCCCTACTAAAAATCACCAATGTTGCAGCTGTAAAAACTAAAAGCCAGATTAAAGCAGTTTGCCCTACATACTTATACTTTTTTGTCCATCCAGTAAAAATTGGTAGGGTTGGTTGCTCACCCAAAGCAATGTCATCTGGTTGTAAACGTAAAAATTCCTGAAGAGACTGGAGCTTTTGACGGTCTTTTTCCGTAATACCTTGTTTGCTACGTTTAAAATAATCTAATTCTTTTTTATACTGTAGTAATTTTTGCTTATATTCACGTTGAGCTTGGGCAGTTACTTCCTGCTGTATCAAGTCCGCATCTTGGTTTTTAATACCCAAGTAATTCTTGATATCGTTTAAATTATTTAAAGCTTTTGCGCGAAGTGGATATTCTTTAACTATTGCGGCGCCGTAACTATATCTATATTCTTGTAAACGCTGCTGATATTTTTTGATTTCTACTACCGTTGCTTCAATACCTTGTGATATATCAACTAAAGCAGCATCAGGATTTTCCCAGCTTTTCATTGGCATTCCATTTTTTGGTAGAGGAGCAATATTACCCAATAACTTCTGCCATCCATGAACTTGATATAAAAGTATAGGTATAGCAACAACCTCTCCAAGCAAATGCTTTTCTTGCAATTTTTCTATTTCACTGTTCCAGTCAATTCTATTTTGAATCAAAGCCAAAAAATCAGAACTAATAAGCAATACAATTACATCAGCAGTTTGCAAATGATAAAAATTCTCGTAATCATCATATTTGTTTTCATTATGGTGTTGATACCAAACCATCACTACATCCAATTCCAATTGCATTAAATGTTTTTCTAACACCTGTCTTAATTGCTCATCCTGATAAGAAGGAGAATAAGCGAAAAAAATCTTGGTAGGTTTAGGCGACTCTGGCAGTAAAAACATAAGTATAAATACAAGTAGAATTTCACCCAAGCAAATTTGATAAACGACTTTTAGCAAAAACCGTAACTTAAAGCAATAGGGCAAGTAGCTATTAATACTTGAATTATCAAAAAATTTATACAACTTATATTTAAAAATGTAATGGCACCAAATATCTTGAACTCATAACTAGTACTTAATAATGGCGCCTGCTTAGACTATTAACAAGAAGGTTATATTATTAACATCTAAAATGTATAAATTGTTTCAAAAATATCTGGTGGCGCAAAAATAATCAACTAGTTATTAACAGCCTAGTAGAAAATGTAATTGTATAACGAAATTTTGCAAGCTACTTTATAAATGGTCTAATTTAAGTCTAATATTACTAACTTAAACGTAACTAAAAAAATATGGCACAAACATCTTCACGTCAAACGGCTCGTCGAGGTTGGGTATTTCCTGAACGACGACTACTACTAGAAGAAATAAAGCGGCTCGAAGCTCTTGACGAAGTAGCTGGACTACAATTAGAAGACACTCTATTAGGAGTTAAATGGCTACAAACAAAGCGTTTAGTCGGAGATTCTCCCGCAGGGGTATTGACGTTGGATTAGTTTAATGTCAGCTAACTTTGGATGGCAAAATATCTTGTAACCTTGCTACCATTTCCGCGCGTGCGCTCACTTCGAGTTTACGAAACATTCGCTTCAATGCTTGTTTAACCGAGTTTTGTGTAATCCAAAGTTTTTCTCCTATTTCAGCATTCGTTAAACCGCGCGCGACTAGTTCGGCAATTTCTAATTCACGCGGAGTTAAAAGACTCGAAGCTGTAATATTAGAAGATGGTTTAGGTTGCGCTCGTAGTGATGCCAATTTTGCTGATAAATGTAGACATAATGCACTCAAATCAGCTAAATCATTTGCTGTAAATGCGGGGTTGCCTTTGGCGCGCGCTAAATTTAATGTACCAACAAGGCGCCCGTCAGCAACAATTGGACCACTCATAACATGCGCGTGGTCATCGCGCGAACAAAATTGTTTCCAGTCACCAGCAGGTAGTATTAATTGTTCATGTGCTGGTGCGTGACGTTCAACTACATATTTACCAACAGGGTTCCCCCGCAAGCAAACTTCAGGGATGTCAGGAAAACCTTGAGAATTTACCCTTACTTCGGGTTGCTCATCTAAAAGATAAATACCCCAACGCTGTACGTCAAAGTGTTCACCTACCGTTTCCATAACAGCAAGTTGCAGTTGTTGTTCGGTTTGGGCGCCAGCTATTGCATCAAATACGGTGTGGAGGGAATTTGGCATAAGTGTACCCAGTTGGGGTCTTGGCGGACTGACTCTATTACTTCTATCCTAATAAATAACAGAAGCAAGTAAAAAGCTTACATATACAACAGTTTATAGGAAAATTACATGACAGCCACACAAGTATCTGCTCGCGAGCTTTTCCGCGCTGCCTACGAAAACCGTTACACCTGGGACAAAGATTTCCCTGGTTACACAGCTGATATTACCTATAAATACGACGGCAAAGAGTATACAGGTAAAGTTACTATTGGCGCCAATATGAAGGCGGAAGTGTTGGGTGTCGAAGACGAAGAAGCACAAAAAGCTATTCACGGTCAAGCTTGGGAAATTGCTGTTCACCGCGTCCGTCGCACTTTTGAACAAACCCACGGCGAAAACACCTTTACATATGGCGCCACAGATGCAGATGGTGCAGTAGAACTATTAATGGGTGGTAAAGCCACAGGTGACAAGTACAAAGTTCGTAACAACGAAGTTAGCTTAGTTCACCGTCATATTCATAACGTAGTTGTCACTATCAACACCTTCAGCAGTCATGATACAGGTGAAGGATACCTTTCCCACACCTACGACTCGATATATCATGATCCCCAAACAGGCGAACAAAAAGGTGGTAAGAGCTTTTTCGTTGATGAATACGAAAAAGTAGGCAAATACTTTGTTCTCAACCGTCGCGAAATTACCACCGATGTTGATGGTAAACCTTCAGTTCAAGAGTTTATTTTCTCCAACATCCAATTACTAGAACCCACTGCCTAATTATCTCTTGTGGAACAGCCTTCCCAGGCTGTTTCAAATTTTAAAATGTATAATCCTGGTTTCTTCAAGAAGCCAGGATTTTGATTTTTCAGTAATGCCATCACTTCAGCTTGTAGTCTATTAACAAACATACTGAACTCAATTATCTACTCTATGCTACAAATCATAGTAATAGCTGCGCTATGTATTCTAGGACTCTTATCGCTTTCGAGCTATTTCGCTTGGTTTTATCCCATAGAGCTATTAACACACTTTCGAGTTCAATATCTTGTAATTGCCTTAATTTTAACAGCAATATTATTCATTCTTCACCAAAAACGTATTATCAAAAACAAAGCACCAATTTTTATTGCATTAGTAATTATTAGTTTAAATATAGTTGAAATATTACCTTGGTATCTACCCACTTCGCAACAAGCGATAAATCAAACACCTCAAATCAGAATTGAAAGTTTTAATGTTAACGTTGAAAATAAAGAATATCAAAAATCTGTAGATATAGTTCGTAAAGATAAGCCGGATATTGCTTTATTTATTGAAATTCATGACACCTGGTATAATAACTTAAAAACACGTTTAAAAGATACTTTTCCTTACTCATTTCGCAGTCCTGGAGGTGGACTAGCTGTTTTTAGCCGTATACCACTTGAAGACGCGCAGGGTGTTAATTTGGATGAAGCAGGTCATCATTTAGTAACAAACTTAAAAGTAAATGGAAAAACTATCCATTTTATTGGCACACATCCTATGGTACCAGTAAAACCCTGGACTTTCCATCGTCGTAACCGTCAACTAGCTGCTTTAGAAAAATATATTAACCAACAGCAAAATCCTGTAATCATAGCAGGTGATTTTAATTTAAGTCCTTGGTCGCCATATTACCGGAAATTTATCAAAAAAACAGGTTTACATAATACACGTTTAGGTTTCGGCACCTTACCAAGTTGGCCTCGTGCAGCTACACATGTAAAAATACCTAGCTGGTTAATACCGTTAGTAAATATTCCTATTGACCACTGCTTTGTTAGTAAAGATTTTGGGGTAGTTAATACCGGTATTAGTCAACATGGCAACTCAGACCATGCAGCAATAGTTGTAGATTTGGTGTTGCATTCTTAGAAAATGTTTGAAAAATATCGAATTAAAAACCTTAGAAAATCCCCCCTAACCCCCCGCGTGGAAGGGGGGGACAAGAGGGTGAAGAATTGCGTTAATTATTGTCTTCAATGTCGTTTATTGCTTGCTGAAACTCGGAAATATTTTGAACAGTTGCCGCGCGTGTTACTAGTTCTGTCAAAACAGTCAAGTCTTCGATTTTACTTAATTTCTGAGCAAAACTTGAAGGTACTTTCTCAAAGCGCGCTTTTAAAATCGACAATATATCCTCGCGCTTTGCTTTCAAACTACCTTCTAGCATTACATCCTGAAAGTAGCGTGTCTGTTTCAAATCATCTAGTCCAAACATAGCCTCCAACTCCTGTCTACTTAATTTCGGAAACTTGTATACCAGTATTTTATCTATTAATTCTAAAATTTTCTCTTGTTCTTCAGCTTTGGCAATTTGAGTTTTTGCCTGTTCTGCCAATTCTTTGGCTTTTTTACCAGCTTTGGCTTTTGGCTCTACTACCAAGTTTATCATTCCTAACCCAACGGATGATGAGGACGTTTTTGGTAACTCATCCAGATATATCCTGGTCAGGCGCCCGCTATCAAAATATTCTTGATATTGTGGTAATTCACCTGTGTCTAAACTTTTACGAGCAAAAATTGCTACAGCACGCCAGTTTTGTTTTGGTCGATACTGTTTAAGGTATAAAGATATCTCTCCGAATAAGTCCCAGTAGAAAGCATATTTTTTTCGGAACTGTACCTCCACAAAATATATATTATTTTTAGAATTTTTAGCCGCTGGTAAATAGATGCCATCAAAGCGAAAGGCTAATTCTTTAACCTCCTTGGATGAAAATCGGTAACTATTGGCTATTGTTGGTGATTCTCCTATTAGTTCAAATAATAGACTGGGCAAAGTTTGGAATAATTGATAAAAAATGGTATCCGTTCTCATTTTTGGCTAGATGCTTAAAATCAATACCTAATTATCTGATAATTAAGTACTATTACAGTCTTTTTTTACAAATATTGAGGTGAACATATTTCATAGAAAATAGCGTATAAATTTTAACTGTAATTAATTTTACTTCTGCAATTTGTGAATATTTGCTTCCCAGTTTTTTCCATCAAATGGCACTATTTCAAAGTTTGAGATTACGTCTCCATCTAAACAACGCGCGTTTACGTCTATACAGTCTGGGTGGCTGCGAGGTATATAAAATGAGTGGATGCCGCAGTTGCTACAAAATTTATGCTTTGCTATTCCGGTGTTAAATGTGTATGTTTGTAAGTTTTGTTCTCCTTTTAGTAATGTAAATTTATCTTTTGTGACAATTAGATGTAGAAAACCTTTTTTACTGCAAATTGAGCAGTTACATTCGTCTAGTTTGTGGTTGTCTACTGTGACTTGGAAGCGGACGGCGCCGCAATGACATCCACCTTGGTATGTTATTGGTTGGTTGGTTTTTGGCATAGTTTAAGAGGAATGAACCACAAAGGCACAAAGGTCACAAAGGAAGAGGGAAGAGAGAGATTTGATTTATAATTATTATTTTATTATTTATGGGCTTTTATCAATTTCCAGATGATTTTTGTTGGGGTGTTGCTACTGCTTCTTATCAAATTGAAGGTGCGACTGAGGAGGATGGGCGTAAAAAGAGTGTTTGGGATACTTTTAGTGCTACTCCTGGTAAGGTGATGAGTGGTGATACTGGTGAGGTGGCTTGTGACCATTATCATCGGTATGAGGCTGATGTGGCGTTGATGGCTTCGTTGGGTGTGAAGCATTATAGGTTTAGTATTGCGTGGTCAAGAATTGTTCCTGATGGTCGGGGACAGGTGAATGAGGCTGGTGTCGATTTTTACAAGCGTTTAGTTGATTGTTTGCTTAAAAATGGAATTACGCCACACGCAACTTTGTTTCATTGGGATAGTCCTCAAGCTTTGGAAGATAAATATGGTTCGTGGCGCCATCGGCAAATGGCTTATGATTTTGCTGATTATGTAACGGCAGTGGTAAGTCGGTTGGGTGATAGAGTTACTAATTGGATGACTATAAATGAAATATCCTGTTTTACTCATATGGGTTACGATGTGGAGCAAGAACCACCCCATGCACCCGGTACTCGTGTAAGCAGTAAAAAGGAAGTATGGCAAACTTCGCATCATGCCATTCTCGCACATGGTTTAGCGTGTCAAGCTATCCGCGCGGCAACTCCTGTATCTTGCAAAGTCGCGCTGGTGGATAATATGGCTGTGACTGTACCAGTTAGCGAGTCACCAGCTAATATCGAAGCTGCAAAAAAAGCTTTACATACTTGTATGCAAAATGGCGGGATTATTTTTCCTGTATTAACAGGCGCCTATAGTTCTGCAATGTTAGAGGAATTAGGGAAACAGGCGCCAGATATTGAAGCAGGAGATTTAGAAATTATTCATCAACCGCTTGATGCTATAGGTTTAAATATCTATACAGGTGGGTATGTACGTGCGGCAGATAATAATCGCGGTTATGAGTTTCTTGCCCTTCCTCAAGGTTATCCACGAATGTATATGCCTTGGTTGAATATTTTACCTGAAAGCATTTATTGGGGTGTTCGACATATTAGCGAAACATTAGGACATCCAAATTTACCTGTATTTATTACCGAAAACGGTTGTGCAGCACAAGATGAAGTTAATGCAGCAGGTGAAATTATTGATGTTGACCGCATTATGTATTTACGACAATATCTTAAAGCAGCACACCGCGCGGTCAGTGAAGGATACCCATTAAAAGGGTATTTTTTATGGAGTTTTATGGATAATTTTGAATGGGCTTGGGGTTATGGGCGCCGTTTTGGCATTACATATATAGATTATGCAACCCAACAACGAATTCCTAAAGCAAGTTTTGACTGGTACAAAGAATGTATTCGTCAAAACTCCGTTGTATAAAGTCTCAAAAAACTCTTTTCTCCTACCGTTCAAATTAACAAAAGTGTTGTAATTAAAAAATATCGCAAAATAAATTCAAAGTGACAATTTATAACTGATTAGAGCAATTCATTGCTATAAATAACGAAGAAACCGTAAAAGCTATATATTTAAATATAATAGCCTGCGTAGGCAGGCTTTGTTCGCATAGAGATACCCTTGAGGGTATCTAATAAAAAACGCATCTTAAAAAAAATGGAAAATAAACGGATAACGATATGGTATATTCTCGTTATCAATTACTTTGATAATTGCAATAATTGGCACTATCAAACTAACAATACCGAGTAATATCAATAGTGGAATACCAATTAGTACAAAACTTAATAATCCAAAAACAAATGCCGCTATATAAAGATTAATGTGAAAGTTTAAAGATTCCTTAGCGTTGTCTTTAACTACTGGGTCATCACTAATCGAAAATATAGCTATAGGTATACCTATTGATATAATTGTAGAACTGAAAAATATAGCCCCGTGGCAGAGAGCGGATAAGAGCTTACGTTGAGGAAGTGTTTCCATACAACTATTTGCTGTGATGGTTTTTACTTCTTCAGTTTAACTTTGTTATTTGGGCAGGTTATCGTTCTTATAGAAGATTTTTTAATTTCTCTCTGTGTACTCTGTGTCTCTGTGGTGAAATAGTATATTTTTATTTCTATATTTTGCGTGACTGCACAGGCGAGACGCCCGTGCTACAAGTATTGAGGTTGTTTATAATTAATCCTAGTATGCTTAGAACTGTTAATAAGGGGGTTAACCAGTCACCCCAACGAACGTACATTGTTTGGGTTTGGCGCCTATAAATAGTTTCTGCGTGTGTTTCGTAGGTATTATGTCCAGATATCCATAGGGTTTTGCCGTGAGGATTAACAAATGCTGATAAACCTGTATTGGTCGCACGCGCTGCCCATCTATCAGTTTCTATCGCGCGCATTGTATCTAATGCGTGATGCTGCATTTGCATTGCTTTACTGTATGGGTCATTGTTGGAAGCGGTAATAATAAATTGTCCACCTGAAAAAGCTTGGCGCCGAAATTGTTCGGGAAAAGCAGACTCGTAACATATGCCAGCAATTACACGTCCAAGTGGTGTATCAAATATTTGATTTGTTGAACCTGGTACTTGTCGTGCTGTAACTACTGAAAGGCGCCTAATTAATTTGCCTAATATTTCTTCAAATGGTACATATTCACCTAAAGGTACTAACTTGGATTTCTCGAAGTGACTATAGATTTTACCGTCACTTGTAAAGGTAAATAAACTATTTGCATAAGCGTTACTATTGGGACGTTCGGCAAAACCACCTATCCACACAACAACTCCTTTTTGTTTGACTGCGGCAACTAAGGAACTATCCAGTATATCGCGCGAAAAATATGGTAATGCTCCTTCTGGTGTTAATACCGCATTTACACCTTGGTCTACTAATTTTAAATATCCACTAGTGTAACCTTCGATGCCACGACGTAATCCATAAGAATCAAATTTGATTCTGTTAGGGATATTTCCTTGAATAATCCCTATTTTTAATGCTGCTTCTGGTGGTTTGAGCAATGGCTGATTATATAAATTAAAGCCGATTAAATGCAGAATCAAAAATAGGCTTAAAGGTATAAAATAGTATTTATTATATTGTCTATTATTTCTTGCTTTTATCCAAACTTCAGCTATCAGTCCATTGACAGCAACAATTGAAGCAGTTACAGCACTGGCGCCAGATAATTGACCTAGATGTAAAATTACTAGATTATGAGGACTTTGAGTGTATGATAGCGAACTCCACCATAATGGACCATTAGTCCAAATATTTTCAAGAAGACACCAAAGGGCAGTACCAATAAGGACGCGCAATAGTGGGGTAAAAGGAGATGATTTTAGTTTGCGACTAATCCAATAAAAACAACTTCCCCAACTCATCGCAAGTAGCATTCCCCAAAGCGTTACAAAAGTCCAGGCAAAAAGGGCAATAGCTATACTCCCTAACCAAGGTACTCCCATCCAAGTTAAAGGATGAAGTCCTGTTATCCATGAAAGCGTGGCGCCATAATAACCTAAACCCCAGGCGCCTGACAGTCGAAGATATGATAGTTTGGTTTTAGATTGTGCTGCATTAAGTATTAATATCCATAGTGGAGCAAGGGCAAACCAAGCTAAAAACCAGGCACTGAATGGTGCAACAGTAAGCCCCATCAATACTCCACTTGATAGGGCAATAAAAAATGGTAAGTTGTGAATGATAAAGAGTGAGTAAAAATTGTTTGATTTGTAACTCATAAAATTTTACTCACCTTTTTACTTTCGCTCTTACTCGCCTTCTGCAACTTCAGCACCTTCAGCATCGGGTGGCACAATTGCTACTCCTGTGATAGCATCGTCCTCATCAAGACGTTGAACGCGCACACCTGTAGCTGAACGCGATTGGATCGAAATTGCATTTGTTGCTTGTCGAATGATGATACCGCGATTTGTTACCATCATGATTTCGTCGTCGCTGTTGACAATTTGCAGGGTTGCAAGTTTGTCTTTGGTTTTGCGGTTCTTAAATTTAGTCGCCATTAAACCTTGTCCAGCACGGTTTTGCAGACGGAATTGAGCGACGGGAACGCGCTTGCCGTATCCTCCCATTGTAATGACCAGTACCCAAGGACCAGCACTAACGGTTTCGCTAACTTCTGTTATTTCCTCGGTTTCGGTTTCTGTCTCAGTTTCGACTTCGACTTCAATTTCCGGCGCCTCAATTTCTTCTGATGACTCTTCGTTAGTTGCCGCGAAAGTTTCGAGAATTGCCGCTGGCAAAATATCCATACCAACAAGCTCATCACCTTTTTTGAGTTTCATCGCTTTGACACCGCGAGTTGCTCTACCCAAGGGACGAAGTTGGGCATGGTTACATCGGAAGTGAATTGCCATTCCTTGACGTGAACCGATAAGAACGCTGTCTTCTACTTTTGCACGACCTACCCAACGCAGTTGATCACCTTCTTCTAACGAGATCGCAATCAAGCCGTTGGAACGAATATTACTAAACGCTTCTAATGCAGTTTTCTTAATATTGCCGCCTTTTGTTAGCATGACGAGATATTCTTCGCTGCTAAACTCATCGACTGGTACGATAGAGGTGATTTTTTCCTCTCTCGGAATCGGCAACATTTGCACAATGGGAGTACCTCTACTTGTACGTGAACCGACAGGTATTTGGTACGCTCTCAAACAATATACAACACCTCTATCGCTGAAGAACAATACGCTGTCATGGTCGCAACACGTGAGAAAATGCTCGACTGTATCGTCATCTTTGACTTTCGCTGCTGCCTTACCGCGCGTTGCTCGATGTTGCGCTTCAAAAGTGTTTACTGGCATCCGCTTGATATAACCTTGTTCGGTTAGCAAGATTATAGCCTTCTCGTTAGCAATTAAGTCTGTATCTCCTAAATCGCCTTCGGCGTGCGTGATTAAAGTGCGACGTGGTGTTGCAAATCTTTCTTTTAGATTCGCAATTTCACTTTCGATAATATCAAGTATCCGTTGACGTTTTGCCAGAATATCTTGTAAATCAGCGATTGTGTTTTGCAAATCGTTGTGTTCGTTGCGGATTTTGTCTGCTTCGAGTGCTGTTAACCGTCGCAATTGCATTTGCAAGATTGCGTCAGCTTGTACTTCTGTCAGTCCATAGGTTGTGATTAATTCGCCTTTAGCTGTTGGTGCGTCGGCAGCGTGACGAATTGTGCTGATAATTTGGTCTAAATGTGACAGCGCAATTAGCAAACCTTGTAAAATATGGTCGCGTTCTTCGGCTTTTCGTAGTTCGTACTGCGTTCGACGAGTAATTGCTTCAATGCGGAAATCGAGGAATACTTGTAAGAACTGGCGGATAGTTAGTATTTGCGGTTCACCATTTACTAACGCCAACATATTGGCGCCAAAGTTAGCTTGTATAGGGGTTTGCTTATACAAGTTATTGAGAACTACGCGGGGGTAAGCATCGCGTTTTAACTCAATAACAATCCGCATTCCATCACGGTCACTTTCATCGCGAATATCAGCGATTCCCTCAATCTTTTTATCGTTGACCAATTCGGCAATCTTTTCAATCAAAGCTGCTTTGTTGGTTTGATAAGGTAGCTCAGTGACAATTATTGCTTCTCTATCTGGGCGCCCGCGATGTTGGATTGTTTCAATATTCGCGACACCACGCATTGTTATTGATCCGCGTCCAGTTGTGTAGGCATCTCTAATTCCTGCAGTTCCTAGAATTGTGGCGCCTGTTGGGAAATCAGGCCCGTGAATATAATGCATCAACTCGTTATTTGTGATTTCTGGGTTGTGAATAAGTGCTACTAACCCATCAATCAACTCTCCCAAATTGTGTGGGGGAATATTCGTTGCCATCCCAACGGCAATACCTGATGAACCGTTGAGCAATAACTGCGGTACGCGCGCGGGTAAAACTGTTGGTTCCTGTTGCGAACCATCAAAGTTACTTGCAAAATCTACAGTTTCCGACTCGATATCTTGCAATAGTGCATTGGTGGTCAGCGCTTGCAACCGAGATTCGGTATATCGCATCGCTGCTGGTGGGTCATTATCTACCGAACCAAAGTTACCGTGTCCTTCGATTAAAGGTGAGCGCATTGAAAAATCTTGCGCCATCCGCACTAACGCATCGTATACTGCCGTATCGCCGTGTGGGTGATACTTACCTAGTACTTCCCCAACTACACGCGCGCATTTACGAAAAGGTCGGTCGTGCGTTAAACCCAACTCATGCATAGCGTAGAGGATACGACGATGCACAGGTTTCAGACCATCCCTGGCATCTGGCAGCGCCCTACCCACGATGACACTCATTGCATACTCCAGGTAAGACCTGGACATTTCATTCCGTAGGTCTGTCGGGATAATCCTCTCCTGAGAGAATGTCATAGCCTAAATAACTCCAAAAATCGCTGTTTTTAGCCTTAATAGCCAGAACAAAGCTAAATTATTCCAAAATTTTCTTGAATAATAGCCATATTTGTACATAATTCTATCACAGATCGCCTTTTTCTGCCGCTAAAGTAGCCGATTCAAAGATAAAAAATACTAAACACAAAATTAAAAATTAAAAACATTTTTTTACAATTAAGCCAAAATACAATATAGCAAATATTTTGGAATTCTGCATATCTCTTGGAAAACCCCCTCAATGCACAAATTAAAATCATCATAATCAAGGATTTAAATGATTATTTTAATCGTCAAATATCTAATTATAAATTAGATTAATTTCAAGATTAAAACTGCCTATTTATATGGTTTTTACTAAGTTTATATTCCCAAATTGTTAAAATAAATATCAAGGTATTTTAAAAATATAACAAATAAAATAAGCCCTAAGATAGTGTGCGTGTAAGGATTGCAGAAATTAAGATACAAGCAAACAAGTTAAAGGTAAAAATCATGAGTGAAGAGAAAGCGTCTAAAAAAGAAGAAAATCCTAGTTCGGAAAGTAGTCCAGAACAACTCAGTCCGGAAATATTAGATATGATAAAACATCCTCCAAGAATTGATGATGCGATGCGTGATTTACCTGTAGAGGAGCGCGTAACCAACCCAGCAATGGCGCCTGAAATGCTTGACGACCGACCCGGAGATTTAGGTTAAAGTTAAAAGTGCTGAGTTCTGAGTGCTGAGTAGTACCTCTAACTTCTTACTCAGCACTCAGCACTTTCTACTCAGCACTGTTTTACTATTTCTGCTCGTGCTATGCTGCCAGTTATCTACTCCGACGAGTTTCTTCAACATTTGACTGGAAGGGGACATCCAGAAAGACCCGAACGTTTAAGTGCTATTACTGCTGCACTGCGCTCTGGTAATATCGCTTCCCAAATCTCTTGGCGCCTGCCAACACCTGTAAGTGAACGTCCTTTGATATCATTGCTCGAACAAACGCATTCTGCGCGCTACATTCAGAAAGTTCAAGACATTTGCCTAGCTGGTGGTGATTGTATAGATTTTGAAACAACTGTCTCGTCTCAAAGCTATGATGTAGCGCTATTAGCTGTGAGTGCGTGGTTGGATGGAATTGATATTGTTTTAGAAACGGGCAAACCCGCGTTTGTTCTCGCGCGTCCACCTGGACACCACGCTGAACGCGAAACTGGGATGGGGTTTTGTTTATTTTCTAATGCTGCAATTGCCGCAGCTTATGCTCTTGAAAAGCCTAGCATTAACCGTGTTGCTATCCTTGACTGGGATGTCCATCACGGTAATGGTACTCAAGCAATAGTCGAAACTAATCCAAATATAGCGTATTGTTCTTTACACCAATATCCGTGTTATCCAGGTACTGGTAAACATACAGAGCGGGGATTTCACAACAATGTTTTGAATCTACCGTTTCCACCTGGTAGCGATATTAGCCTTTATCAACCAGTATTTGAAAAAAAAGTAATACCCTTTTTATCTAACTTTGATCCAGATTTACTTATTGTCAGCGCTGGGTATGATGCTAATGCTGATGACCCATTGGCAAATATTAACCTCCAACCACAAGATTACGGATTGTTCACCGATTACTGCTTACAGATAACCCGTAAAATTTTGTTTGGTTTAGAAGGAGGTTACGATTTAGACACGCTTTCCGAATCTGTTCTAGCTACTATTGAGCGGTGCTTGTAATAGTAAGGTGGGCACTGCCCACCCTACTCCCTACTCCCTTTGCAATAGTAAGGTGGGCACTGCCCACCCTACTCCTCCCGTCCGTTACATCTGTTGCCCACTTTACCCTATCAGCTTTTGCCAGCTAGCAGGGCCAACTATTCCATCAGCAAACAAACCATTTTGTCTTTGAAATCTCTTGACCGCTTCTTCGCTTGCAGGGCCGTATACTCCATCTATGTCAACACCTACACGGTGCTGCAAATATCGAACCACAGGTGCTCCAGCGTGATTAGTTCTAATAACTCGCTTTGCTAAAATTTGATTAATAGCTGCCCAACTTGCTTCGTTTGCTACTCCAGTAACTTGAAGTCCAACTATACGCTGAAATTTTTCGAGTGCAAATTTTGTTTGGACATCAATCGTACCATCTTCGATTAATACTTTTCCGTTTTGGTCTGTAATTTTGAGTCGGTTCAACGCGCGCTGCAACCGTAAGACTGATACATCCACATTGTCTTCTTCATCAGGTACTGTGTTGACATTTTGAGAAGGTAGTTGACCGGTCAGACCCTTGACAATAGCATTAGCTATCGCTTCAGGATTATATAAAGCCATATCTCTTTTTGAGTCAATAAAACAGCCCTCTACTAATATTCGAGTCATATTTGTGTTTCTCAACACAAATAAATGTGAACCATTTTTGACACCACGATTAAAAAAGCCGATTTTAACTATTTCATCTAATACTGTTTTAGCTACTTTTCTACTTTGTTCCCCAACTGCATAAACTTCTGTACCGTTTGCTTGTTGGTTGAAAGCGTTAAAATGAATCGATACAAATGTTTCAACTCTTGCGGAATTGGCTCTATCACATCTAAGTGAGAGTGATTCTCTAACTGTACCTGCTCTTTGTGGTCTACATTCGATGACTTCATGTCCCAATGCTTTTAACTTGGATATCACCCGGTTGCCAACATCTACAGTTAAATTATCCTCGAATTTAATTCCACGGGCGCCTGTGTCTGGTGGACAATTATGACCAATATCGATTCCAAATTTCATGTTGGTACCTCAATCTGAGATAATGTTGTTTTTGTCAGTTCCAATTAAATATAAGTAGTTAATTACACTTACGTTCTTTAAATAATCTATACTTTTGAGTCTACAAACCTTAATATACATCAATAATTGATTTCTATATAAGTACTTTATGTAACATTCTACTCTAAGTAATTGTGATAAGATATACTATGAACTTTTATTCGGAAAAGTCAAAATTAAGGAGTTGAAACTGATACTAGCTAAAATAGCAATGTGTTTTTTTTAACAAAAATACTCAACAAATACTGACCAATATTGAAATATTGTAATCAATGGGAATTGATTGATTTGTAGTGTGTAAGTAGCAAAATAAAATTTGTTGATGAACATTGATAAATTTCTATAGATTTTGATAAATGATTGTAAGTAAAAAATATGACACAAGCATCTAATTCTAGATTTCAAGACCCAAAAACCCCTCCAGATGTAGAGATACGGTTTGAAGCACGTAAACCGAATACAGACCCAACTTTGGGAATAGCCGTAAATATACCTAAAATTGGCAATCACCAGCATCGATTAGTAACAATTGGTGATTCGCTAACGCACGGATTTCAAAGCGGGGCAATTTTTAACACTAGTTTGTCATATCCGGCAATTATCGCGAAAGAAATGGGGTGGAAGGAAATAAGATACCCGGTTTATTCGGGGCCACAAGGTGGATTACCATTGAATTTAGAATATTTGTCTCGTGATTTAAAGAAACGATTTGGAGATAAGATTAACTGGTCAAATGGTTTACAAGCTATATTATCGATTCGCTCTTATCTTGATGCAATCGAAGATTACTGGGAACGCGGCAAAGGTACTGTATACGATAATTCAGGCAAAATTAATCATAATTTAGCCGTGTATGGATGGGATTTACGCAATACTTTATCTCGAAATGCCGATATTTGCTTGGATGTTTTAGTTAAAAATCCTCCTAAAAATGACTTTCTACGTCAAGTTATTGAGTATCACAACGAACGCGCAGCAGCTGTTGTACTTAATAGTGCGCGCGACAGCAAGGGTAAAGCGTTGACACCAGTGCAAGCAGCAGCGGAACTAGGTAAAGAAGGTAATGGAGAAGGAATTGAAACTTTAATTGTAATGATTGGCGCCAATAATGCACTCGGCTCAATTTTAACGTTAAATGTTTCGTGGAGCGATGTTGGTTACGATGATATGGATGTCAACGATAAATATACAGTTTGGCGCCCAACTCATTTCAAAGCAGAATTTGACTTACTAGCTCAAGAAATAAAGAAAATTCGAGCTAGACACGTTATTGTCGCGACAGTACCCCATATTACAATAGTGCCCTTCGCGCGCGGAGTTGGTGGAAAAGCTCGTGAAAAGTCGCGGTATTTTCCTTACTACACATTACCTTGGATTCAGGACAAGGATTTTAACTCCAATAAACACCCATGTCTAACTGAAAACGAAGCGCGCGCAATTGATTGTGCTATCGACCAATATAATGAGACGATTACAGAAGTTGTACGACAAGCGCGTAATAACGGTAGAGATTGGTATTTATTGGAACTTTGCGGATTACTCGACCGTTTGGCATCACGTCGCTATATCGAAGACCCAAGCGCGCGTCCTAATTGGTGGGATGAAGTCGGAGGGCAGTATCAATTATCACCTGAATTACAAGCAATTTCACCAACATTAAATTCATGTTTCTTTCGTTCCACATCACGTCTCGGTCGTACTGATGGGGGTTTATTTTCACTTGATGGTATTCACCCGACGACAGTAGGTTACGGCATTATGGCACAGGAAATTATTAAAATTATGCAGTCTTCAGGGGTGAAGTTTTATGAAGAAGATGGCAATATTAGAGAAGGAGAGGTGAAAGTAAATTGGCAACGTCTAATCGCACAAGATAGTTTGGTTTCTCAGGCGCCGCATAATATAGATAGTGTTTTGGATTTCGTTGGTGGTATAGACAAATATTTAAATTTGTTTAGCGGAATGCTCAGAAGGAATTATTAATTTACCATAGCCCGCGCGCATCGCCTATAGTTAGAATTAGAAATAGCAACTAATACACAATAACTATACAAAAAAATGTTTGGTAAATTTCAACAAAGTCAAATACGTATCGAAGTAGAAGCATCCGCAGCAGCTATTCGCGATAGTTTACTGCGTCCTGCAAACCTAGGAAAATGGCTCATAAGCGGTAATTTTGTTAATTCAATGCCAGAAGAGTTACGTCCAGGGTTAGAGTTTACCCGTTCCCTTGGACTAATTTCGATTCAGCACCGAGTCGATGTTGTTAATTCTGATAGTCTACGTTTATTACTAAGTCAAGGAATTGATGGTTTCCACGAATGGTACTGGGGTGATGGTTGGGTACAGTCACGTATAGAAGGAGTCACTGTTTTACCATTATCACTTGGACAGACAGTCTCGTTATTGAGCTTACGACAATTTTTAGCTAGTGAGAAAAAATCTAATTAGTGCTTTATGTCAAAAGTTGGTGGTAAGATTCCCGACTTCTTAAAGAAGTCGGGAATCTTAAACATCCCAAAAAATAAATAAGAAAAAATTATTATGGCTTTTAATTTAAACAATCATTCAATTTGGCAAGAGTTTGCAGTAATTTTAGGGCAAATTAATCCCAATGCACTTGCAAAGAGCCATTTGGAAGCTTGCAATTATAAAGTAATGGGATATTATGATGAAGATGATTATTACGAAGAAGTTGAGTTTATTACTCCAATCGACGTAGAACTAACTAGTAGTTCTTTAAACTTGAAAAATCAAGAAACTAATACTTCTCGTTGGGTAACACTGAATTTTTCGCTCAAAGCTGTAAATGCTCACAAAGAGCAATCTGTTGATAACGAAGATGAAATAGAAGAAGTTGGGGAATTAAAACTCATTTTTGATTCAAATATGAATTTCATTGATGAAAATTGGGAAATTTACATAGAATCACCTTTTGTTATAGCTAAGAAGGAAAATGTGACGCAGGAATTAAGCGTTGCTTGATAAGCTTTTGTTTGCGCTTCCGCTTGGCGCCAATTTAAATCTTAGAAGCCTGATATTAGAGTTTTCATTTTCAAATCGTATACTTGGCTAAGTGCTTTAATTATGTCGCGTTTATCGCTTTTTAAATTAAGCATATCGACAGCTTGATTTAAAGTATTTCCACTGCGTATTAATTTGACTAAGCTTTTTTGCTCTGAATGATTCAATATTTTACCGATTTCGCGGTTACGTCCTTGATTTATTGCTTGAATCATTTGACGCTGACGGGGAGTTAGGTCAAGTTCGATTAAATTTGTTTTAGTGACATTGGTTACAACTGGACTTTTGTTCAATTGTGGTGGTAGTGCATTCGCTATCCCTGGCGCCACAAGTACGGTGGCAAATAGTAGCACTATCAGTAAAAGTTGCCGAGTTAGGTAACTCATTATACTCCCGCTCCTCAATAGAAAACATCCACTCTTGTATAATTTACCAGCGAATGGTAACTAGGAACAGAGACAATATGATTTAACTTGGTACAGGTAGCGAGTGGCGATATAGTATAGCTTTTGTTTTTAATGCGCTCAATTCCATAATTGCCTGAATTGTGTCCCACTGGTCGTGGTTGATATCTAATGTGTTGATCGCGTATTCGAGGTCATGACCCGAACGAAGAAAATGTTCGAGTTGGCGCCGCTGTGACTCATTCAAAACGGCAGCAATTTCACGGTTACGACGTTGACGTATTGCTTGTAACTCTTGGTGTTCTTGTGGAGTCACGTTATCTTGATTCCATAAGGAGCGCGAGTATACATTAGCAGTATCTAATTGAGTCCATCCTGAAGCAATATCCGGCGCCATCAAAACAAAAGCGATAATTAGTACCAAAATTGACAGCAATTTTTTCAAGTTAACAGCCATAGCCATATAGGGTTTGTTGATTAGATGTGTGGGATAGGGAATTCCCCAAATAAGAATAGTCATTTCGGTGAGTTGAATATGTTCTCCCTATGACTTACCAAGGATATTGATAATTTAAAAAAATATATCAGTCACATTAGAATTACAATCTTTTATATTTCCGGATTCAAGGCTATCATCGAAAACATCAACGAAGGTGACAACCATGAACGAGCAAGTCCTGGAAAAAGACATAGTTAGCACTGTTGGACACGATATATACGACGTAAAAGTTGATACAACTGTTGATACAGTTATCGATTTAGAAGCCACATTTCGCGAATCCCATGTGCAAGAAATCTTAGACCGGCTTGACCAAGAGCTAGTCGGGTTGCAAGCTGTCAAAAACAAAATCAAAGAAATGGCGGCTTTATTGTTAGTTGACCGTGTTCGCAAAAGTCTGGGTTTAACCGCAGGCGCCCCAACTTTACATATGACATTTTTGGGGAATCCGGGTATGGGTAAAACTACAGTCGCAATGCGGATGGCAGAAATTTTGCATCGTCTCGGCTATATCCGTAAAGAAAACGTCATGCTAGTGACGCGCGATGATTTAGTCGGACAGGGTATTGGTCAAACTGGCCCGAAAACGCGCGAAGTTTTGAACAACGCAATGGGTGGAGTACTACTCGTTGATGAAGCGTATACATTATTTCGTCCTGATCATCCTGGTGACTTCGGTTTAGAAGCAATCGAAATTTTGATGCAGGTGATGGAGAATCAGCGCGATGATTTAGTTGTAATTCTCGCTGGTTACAAGCAGCAGATGGAGCATTTCTTCCACAGTAATCCTGGGATGAATTCGCGTATCGGTTTGCACATTGAGTTTAATGATTATTCTGTAGATAACTTGATGATTATTGCCAATGCAATATTGCGAAATCAACATTATCACTTTAGTCCAGATGCGGAGAAAGCATTCCGTGAGTATTTAATTAGACGCAAAGCAATGCCGCATTTTGCCAACGCGCGCTCTGTGCGAAATGCTATTGATAGAGCGCGTTTGCGTCAAGCTAATCGTTTGTTGAATGTGCGCGATAGACAGGTAACAAGGGACGATTTGATGACTATCGAAGCAGCAGATATTTTGGCAAGTCGCGTGTTTAGAGACGGTGTGCCAGATTGTGAAACGGAAAGTTAGCAACGGATAAAACGGATGTAACGGATAATTTATTTGAACCAATTAACTATCCGTTACATCTGTTCATAACCCATTGCTAGCTTTTACTTTGTAACCGTAAGCATTCAACTGTATAAAAAATAGCAGCTACTGTTAATAAAATCAGTGATAATTGTTGTAATTCTTTAAGAGAGCTACCTTTTGACCATAATAAGCCACCAGATATTAGAAAGGCTAAAATTAATAAAATATATTGTTGTTGAAATAACTGCGGACGGACAATTGAGATTAAAGATAGTGCAATAGCTGTGATAATAAGTACAGTAACTAGCATTTTATTTTAACTTTTGTCTTAATAGTATAGAGTTACTTGCTGAAAATATAGCCGCTCCTGAAAGTAAACATTCAACAGTCTGAATTTCTTGAGTTGTGTATTTATCTTGAAATACAAATAAAATACCGCATAAGCAAAAAACAACTGAGAATACTGCATCAGAATCGCGCGCTAGTCGTGAGTAAGCAGAACGTAATAAAAATAAACCGACTCCGGCGCCAATTAATGCCACACCCAGTAGAATAATTAGTGTGTCAGCAGCATCTTTAAATAAAAATACTCCTGCGGCGCCTGCGAATGGAACATATCTAACTACTGACAAAGTTGGATTTAACCAACTTGGAGGTGCCGTTAACCCTCGAGTCGGATTGTCGTCTATATTAATATTGTTGGACGCTGCGAACGATACCTGTTGAACTGTTGCTCCTGGTATTGAATTAGTTCCTGATGTTATTGGTTGTGTTGGCGCCACTGGTACTGTTAACTGTTCGATATCTCGTAAAACTTCGTTTGCTGATTGGTAGCGTGTAGTGAAGTGATAGCGTACCATCTTTTCTAATATTTCTTGTAGTCTTTGCGAAATCTGAACTTTATCTTGCCAAATTATTTCCCCGGTTTCGGGGTTTTCAGCAAGTTGAGTAGGTATTAATCCTGTTAATGCTTGAATTGCTACTATTCCAAGTGCGTAAATATCACTATTTTGTCTAGGTCTGCCTTGGGCTTGTTCGGCACTCATATAACCAGGAGTGCCAATTGCTACTGTTGCAGGCATTTGACTATCAACGGCAATTTGAGTCCGCATTTGTTTAACGGCGCCAAAGTCAATTAATACTAACTTTGCGTCTGCATCGCGTTTAATTAAGTTATCGGGTTTAATATCGCGATGAATGACTCCAAAACTATGGACAAAATCAAGCACCTGCAAAACATCTCGCAACATTTGGATAACTTGGTTTTCACTCCAAGGTTCACCTGGACGTATGTAATGACCTAATGGGCGCCCAACTATTAATTCTTGTACTAAAAAAAACTGTTCATTTTCCTCAAAGTATGCTAGGAGACGGGGTATTTGGTCGTGATTGCCTAATTGCTCTAAAATTTCGGCTTCACTATTAAATAAACGTCGCGCTATTTGCAAATACTGCGTATCCGAACTAGCAGGTTTTAGCAACTTGAGGACGCACTTTGGGTTGCCTGGGCGCCGAGTGTCTTGGGCAATATAAGTTTCACCAAACCCTCCCGAACTCAGGATTTGTACAACTTGGTAACGTCCGTCTAATAGCTTTCCTAGCATAGAATATTTCAAACGGTTTTTTAATGTCTATATATTGACATATTTATAACAAGGGTAGTGGAAACTCTTATCTCTTCCTTTGTGTCCTTTGTGCCTTTGTGGTTCATCCCTCTCTCTGTGAACTCTGTGTCTCTGTGGTGAAAATAATCAACTTCACCGCACAGGCTTTTGACGCCTATGCTACAACTACTCTACAACTTCGTTAACTGGGAATCTGTCAATTAACTGTGTGGCACGACGCGCGTTACTATATAAAGCTTGCGATAAATATGGAACGTGAGGAATTTGTGAGAGTAAATCAAGCGTTCGGCGCAAAATTCGCACTACATCACCTTCATCTAAAGTCGTGTTTTCGCACAAAGAAACCCATTCAACGCCTAATGCCCATTGTTCTACTAAAGCAATAATATTGATATAGCGGTTTTCTAGACCAACAGGTAAAGCTACACCGTGACGGTACTGAACTTTGAGCAATGTACGGCGTATATTTCGCAACCGTGACCACGCATCATCGATTTCTTGTGAAAGGTCGTAACGTACAATACTATCAGGACGAGGGGTTTCTGTGACTAACGCTGCGACTGTTGCCGCTAGAAAGTGAGGGTCGAGGTTGTCGAGTTCACCACTATGAAGCGCTAAACCTAACCATAATTCGTTTTCACCGCGAATCGCCGCTGCTATTTGCCCAAGTTGAGTAGGAACTAAATTATCAAGACATTGGAAATACTGCAAAATATCAATTAAATTGACAAATTCTTCCCAGTGTCGCTGTGATTGCTGTTCGACAGCAGCTTCCAACTCTTCTAGTTCGGCTGTTATTTCTGTAAGACGGTTTCTACGTTTAAATATGGCAGAGACATTACCCGACTGATGCAGAGGATGCGCTTCGATTTGCGCTTGAACTGCCGTAACACGAGCTAGTTGTTCTCTAACTTCTGGCGCCAGATGTAATTCGGGGTCAGGTTCTGGAATTTCTGAAGTTAAAACTACTGTATCGCCATCTCCTCGCCAGGTTTGTCCAGGTTTAATTGCTAATTCTGGGGGTGCAATTAAATCTGGTGGTATGTCAATACGTGGAAGTTCGCCATACAAATCAACAACATCGACTGTTGTCGCTACATACCAACGATTATCACGTCCTAGACAAACTAAATAAGGTGACGAACTTGATGTACCTACTGATTTACCTACAATTGTTGCTGTAATTGGTGTTGCAACAGGAATATTTTTACCTTTTAAGCTAACCAAAGTACCTGCCATTGCAAAACCAAGCATCATTCCTATTTCTTCTTGCCTAGTTGCAACTGCTTGTTCTTGTAGTGTTTTTAATAACTGTTTCTCGGCTTTTAACCGGGAACGTAATTTTTCATATACAGAGATTTCATGTTCGCCAACTGCATCGATTTGTGCTTGAGTTTCTTCGAGTTGGCGCCGCAATTCATCAATATACTCGTACTGTGGTCGGAGATGGAAGTTCGCTAAATATTGTCCAAAGCTGCGCTCGATAAGTTCTTTGGCTTCGTCGAGAGTGTGCGTCTGCAACAAGTTTAGAACCATGCCATAGCTAGGAGAAAACTGGCTAACCAACGGGTCAGGTTGTGATGTTCCTAAATACGCTGCCTCTTTGGCGCCTTCAAAGGGTGTTTGTAATGTTACCACGTGACCTTGCTTGTCCATTCCTCGGCGCCCAGCACGTCCTGCCATTTGCAGAAACTCGGAAGCATTCAACAAGCGATGTCCAGTATCAGTACGTTTTGAGAGGCTGGAAATTACTGTTGTACGCGCGGGCATATTTATACCTGCTGCAAGGGTTTCGGTGGCAAAAACAACTTTGATTAAACCTTGCTGAAACAGTTCTTCGACTAATACCTTCCATGCTGGGAGAATTCCCGCGTGGTGTGCGGCAATACCTCGGTAAAGCGGAGCAATTTGTCCGGAACGACCTGCGTCGGGGTTGCGATTTAAAAAATCGTCGATTTGTACCCGCAGTTGATATGCTTCATCTGGATTAACAAGCCAAATGTCACCAACTTCTGACACAGCTTTATCACAACCGCGACGGCTGAAAATAAAGTATATTGCTGGCAGCATGTCACGCTGCGAAAGTTGACCTAGAACGAAAGCAATACTTGGCGCCTCCGGTCTACCGTTTCGACCTCCATCACCGTCACTTCTACGCTTTTTCTTTTGTATTAATCTAGGGTTTATTTTATTTCCGCTGTCGTTGAGAAGGGGAAATAAACCTTTTGTATTGCCAAAGTGAAATTGTAAAGGAACGGGACGAAAATCAGAATAAATTAAGTCAGTTGGACCGTGGACTTGGTTGAGCCAGTCGGTAAGCTGGTCGCTATTGGCTACAGTTGCTGATAAAGCGATTAACTGAACTTCTCTAGGGCAATAGATAATCGATTCTTCCCAAACTGTACCGCGTTGGCGGTCGTTCATGTAATGACACTCGTCGAGTACTACTGCTTCTACATCTACGAGGGAAATACCAACTTGTCCAATAGGGGTACCATATAGCATGTTGCGGAAAATCTCTGTGGTCATTACCAAAATAGGTGCCTCGCGGTTTATTGAGGCATCACCTGTTAAAAGCCCTACTTGGTCATGACCAAACTTATCCCGAAAATCACGTAGCTTCTGATTGGATAAGGCTTTGAGGGGTGTAGTATAGAATACTCGTTTACCTCGTGCTAACGCGCGATAAATACCATACTCGCCAATTAAGGTTTTACCAGACCCTGTGGGCGCGCAGACAACGACAGAACGTCCAGCATTGAGAGAAGCGATGGCATCAAGCTGGAAAGTATCCAGTTCAAATGGAAATATGACTCTTGGGTCAACTTCTGAGGAAGGTACAGTATAATTCACAAATGGAAATAACAACCAGATTTATATATATAGTATTTCAACTTTTCACCGTTAGAGGTATACACACCAACCTAGCCGCTACACATAAAGCCTTTAACGGTAACTTTTGTATTTTTCTAAGATACAGACTGTAATTATATCTAATTCTCAAATTATTTGCTATTAAATCATTACGAGACGAAATAAATTGTAACTCATAGAAGTAAGAGACAAGCGTAAAGTTCTATAAAGCCGAGGTTTAGCAAATGAATCAATCGCTTACAGGATTTGAAGTTCGGCAACTTTGTCGAACCGGGGAATTAACAGTCCCTACTCCAGGTTTAGCTTCGGGGTATACTCAAGCCAATTTAGTTATTTTGCCTTATTCAGTAGCATTTGACTTTTTGCTATTTTGCCACCGTAACCCGAAACCTTGTCCAGTATTAGATGTTACCGAAGTTGGCGACCCGGAAGCGCGATATGTGGCGCCGAATTCTGATTTGCGAACAGATTTACCATGCTACCGAGTATGGCGCCACGGTGAAATGATTGAGGAAGTAAATGATATTAAACATTTATGGCGTAATGATTTCGTTGGATTTTTGATTGGTTGTTCGTTTTCGTTTGAAGCAGCAATGTTAAATGCAAATATTCCTGTGCGTCATATCGGAGAAGGTAAAAATGTACCAATGTACAAAACTAACATTGCCTGTCAAAGTGCGGGAATATTTTCTGGTAACTTAGTTGTCTCAATGCGTCCTTTAACACCAGCAGATGCAATTAAAAGTGTGCAAATAACTAGCCGTTTTCCTTTATCGCATGGGGCGCCGATACATTGGGGAGACGCAGCAGCAATAGGTATTACCGACATCGACCAACCCGACTTTGGGGATGCAGTCACAATTTATCCAGGAGAGGCGCCTGTCTTTTGGGCATGTGGCGTCACCCCCCAAGTTGCCTTACTACAAGCAAAACCTGAAATTGCCATTACCCATGCACCCGGACATATGTTTATAACTGATATAAAAGAGTTATGAGTAGCACTCATGTTCTATTTAAATTTGATAACCATTGGTTATCAAATCTCTGCTGCTTCAATTTCTATATTTGGCAAATTTGAAGATAAGCTAACTTGTGTCTCTATGATATTATGTTTCAAGTTTTTGACTAAATCGTCACGTAAAGCTTCCAAAAACATACAATCATTGCCTATATCAGAAGCTTCATCCTCGTGAATATCTTCACTATCAAGACGTTGCTCATAAGTACTAATTAAATTATTAAGTGCTTCAATAATAAATTGAATATCTTTGAATGAAAGTTTCATTATTAGTTACCTAGAATATCTCAAACTATATCTATATTAATTAATTTTATAAAATAATTGTCCCACTTGTCGCAGTGCTAATTTATACTCCTCTATCGGCATAATGCTACTTGGTTGCCATAACCAATGACTATTGTGGTCGTTAACTAATTTTAGCTCTGTTGGAATGTCGATACCAGAGTCTAATTTCCACCAGTTTTTCCCTCGCCCAAGACTTGCAAAAGTTGAAATACCACCTGGTAAAGTACTATCTGTCAAAGTAGTCAAGACCCAAATAACACCCTCATCCGAAAATGTTGCGACATCTTTACCTGGTCTGACGTTATCCATACGAGGGGATGCTGCGTTGCCCTGGCGATACAAAGGTATTGACGTTTTCGGCATTCAGTCAGTATTATAATTCATCTTTAATAAATTTTGTTACATGTGGTTAGCATCTTTAAATATCTTTGTCCTTCAAAAATACATATATATTCCCTTTAAGGAGTAGATAGAATGAATTCAAATATTCATATAGATAGCGAACAAAAAATTAAGAATTTTCAAGAAATTACAAATTATTTTGTTGGTACAAAAGCTACACTATTTGCCTATAGTCCTGGTTTTCGAGAACTGTATGTATATTTTGAAAAAAACGGTAGATATTTTGTCTTAAAATTTGCTAATATAACTTATGTAAAAACTTGTAAAGAGTGGTTTTTTGGAGGTCTTAAAATAGAAGTAGAGACGAAAGGAAAACGAATAAATTCTCCTCGTTACTATAAAATATATGACCGAAATTACTTTGAAGTAATTTGTCCTTTTTTTGGTGTTTTAGAAATTCTAGATGGTCAAGAGATAGTAAATGCTTAAAACTATATTCATGTTAAAATACCAAATGACAAAACTATTTTTTTCGATATTCAATTAACAGAAATCGTAATTTTTACTTAGATATTGATGGTGATTAAAGATGTCTACTAAAAAAAATATAGAAGATTTTCCGTCATTGGTTGGTGCAACAGCAACTCTATTTCGGTATGACAGATGGGACGATTTATTTTTGTTTGAAATTAATAAGGGGAAAGGGAAAGAAAGAGTATTTTTAGTCTGTTATAACTGTGATTTTATTGAATTTGATGGGTATATAGATGTAGATAAAGTTTATGTGATACTGGATGCAGAAACTCTAATTATGAAAGAGCCATCACATAACTTTCTGCTAAAGTGTACATCGGTTGAACTATGGAACTATGATAAGTTTGAATCATACGATTTGAAATTATGGGAAAAACTGGGTGAGAATAAACATGGTATCAAGAAACCTATATTTTCTATAGAAGAGCTACAGTAAAACTGTGTGGGTACGTACAAACCTTTGATCTAAATTCGCTATGCTTACTCATTCAACACACACCCAAGAAAGTTTAGACAAAATTGCTCAGTTACAAGCTATCTGCGCGCGAGATGTAGGTAGAGGTATACAGGCGCTTGTAAATGTAACTCAAGGAGAACTTTTAGGCGCCGCTAGTTCAATAGTTAATCATTCATCACCATATGTAGCAATTATCACTGGATTTTTCTTGCCTCATACGAATCCACCTGTAGCTGAGACTGATGGTTTGATAGGCAGCGTGCAGTTGGCTGCCAGCTTAATGCATAATGGAGTAATGGTAAGAATAGTTACAGATTCATATTGTTTTCCAGCCATTAAAAGTGCTGCTGTTGCTGCTGGTGTGCCATGTAATGTTGAATTTGATATTGTCCCTGTAGTACCAAGTACACATCATGAAGTGATAACTCCGATATTAGATGCTTGGAAGTGTTTGGAAACTCCCATAACGCATGTTATTTCGATTGAGCGTCCAGGCCCAGGTTATGATGGGATTATTCGCAATATGCGCGGACAAGATATTACTGCTCACACGGCGCCTTTACATTTATTATTTAATTTGCCTGACATTACTTATATTGGTATTGGTGATGGTGGTAATGAACTAGGGATGGGTAAAATTCCTAGAGAAGTTATTTCTAAAAGTATTCGATATGGTGAGAGAATTGCTTGTGTTACAAGTTGCGATTATTTAATTGTTTGTGGTGTTTCTAATTGGGGTGCAGATGCTTTTTTATGCGCTTGCGCTTTACTTAAACCAGAGTGGAAAAGTGTTATTAAAGAACAATTGAAGCCGGAGGTTGAATTTAAGATTTTACATACAGTAGTTAGTGATAATTTAGCAGCAGATGGAGTTACAGGCGAAGCAAGTTTAACGGTAGATAATTTACCTTGGGAGTTTCATGCTAAACTTTTAAACCAAATTAATGAATTCTTGTAGGATAGCTAACCGCCTGTCCTACTTTTACAATACCTGCTTAAGAAAGATTGTTAGAAGCTTGCACTAGGTGGAGTTTCAGAATTCTTTAGCGACAAGGTTGGAGCCGTACTAAAGTCTAAAATATACTGGTGATACTCGGTCAAGCTTTCTCGGTGTCCAACGCTCAAAAATGTTATACCATCTTGTAGCTGTTGATATAAATGTTTTTCATTTTCGAGATCGAGAGCGCTGGTCGCCTCATCTAAAATGGCATAGCTAGGTTTATTGAGCAAAAGACGCGCGAAAATTAAGCGTTGCTGCTCTCCTAAAGATAAAACCTCCGCCCAGTTTTGTTCAACGTTGAAACCTCCACTTCTTTGCTCTAGGTCGGGTAAATTTACCTGAATCAAAATTTGCCTTAGCTGCGAATCTTCAACTGTCGCATCCATATTTGGATACAGCATTTGCTCCCGTAACGTCCCTAAAATCATGTAAGGCCGCTGTGGTAAAAACAGTATTTGGTCAAGGGTCGGTCGTTTAATAGTACCTGTTCCTGCATCCCACAGTCCGGCGATCGCTCTTAACAAAGAACTCTTCCCGCACCCGCTAGGGCCGCTCACAAGCATTCCTTCGCCTTTTGATAGCTTTATAGATAAACCCTCTACCAAAGTCCTTTGACGGTTAGGCGTTTGTAGCGTTACATCTTCTAGCACAAGGCTATCGGCAATTTCAGTTTTAATAGTTGTCTGTTCAGTGGAGTCAGGTTCCTTAACGGTTAAGCCGATATCCAAAGACTCCGAAAAGGTGTGCAAGCGCTTGACACCCGCGACGAAAGTAGAAAGAGACTGAAAGCGTGCCACAATTAGGTTAAGCGAGAAAAATACTCGGATGAAAGCCCCTTGTGCCTCAGTGAGTTTACCTACCTCTAACTCGCCCGCAAAAATGCTTGGTGCTACTACAATGGCAGGCAGAATGAAGGGAATAAATTCATAAGCGTTGGTTAAGATATTGAGATTCAACTCCCAAAATATTAAGCGTTTGAAGTTATCAAAGGCTTCTACAAATCTGTCTTTAATTTGATCCGACTCACGCTGCTCTCCGTGGTAAAAAGCGATTGCTTCAGCATTTTCTCGCACTCGCACTAAACTAAAACGGAAATTGGCTTCTTTTTTAAGCTGTTCAAAATTGAGTCGCACTAAGGGCTTCCCGAATACCCCAACTGTCATCAAGGTGCCAACCAGCGCGTAAAACACTAAAAACAAGATTAACGGCCTAGAAATACCCCAAAGTACGCCGCTAAAGGCGCCCACCGCTAACACCGAATCAACTACCGCCAACAGTAGCGTTAGCGACTCTTGGGTAAAGCTTTTGATATCTTCAGCAATACGTTGGTCAGGGTTATCAATGTTGGCATCAGAATAATTTAAGTTATAATATGCTCGATTCTCAAAGTAGCGCTCAATAAAATGGTTGGTAAGCCATCGGCGCCACTGTAAACCCAACCGTGAGCGCAAATAAACATAGCCTGCATAGAGCGGTGCATAAATAACTAATGTCCCAGCAAAGATCAAAATCGTTTGCCAAAATCTAGCTTCATCTTGAGTAGACAGTGCCGAGATTAGCGCACCTCGCTTGTTGTTAAGCAGCACACTAAGTCCTGTATAGCTCAAGGACAACAGGACGACCAAAAGCAGTAACCCGCGTGCGTGCCATTTTTCCTCGCTTGACCAGTAGGACTTTGCGATTGACCAGAACTCTTTGAATATGTTTGGATTAAATCGTTGCATTGATGAATGTTATTTACTGGTGCGATTGGTTACTACGATATCGCAATCAACGGCACAAAAAATCTTACTAAGTGGCAATATTTTCAAACTCTTTTAACAGATTTGTAGCTTCTTGGCATAATATATCGTGATATTTACCATTACTTGCTAGCAAACCGCCCCATTTATTAATATCTTCTGTGTTATATAGCAATGTAGAATTATCGTATCGAGTATATCTACCACCCGCTTCAGATAATATCAACTCCGGCGCCGCTATATCCCAGTCTTTAGGCGCCGATTTTCCAGAGAGTGAAATATAGACATCTGCTTGTTGTTCGACGATAGTGGCTATTTTACAGCCGATACTACCTACGTTTTTATGGGTTTGACAGGGTAATTTGCTTAAGATGTAATCTAATGGTTTGCTGCGATGCGAACGACTGACAAGAACGGTTAAATCTTCGATTTTGTTTTGCGTTGAGACTTGCAACCGTTGAATATCCCCTGTGCGCGTTTCTACGAATGTACCGTTACCAAGAGTCGCATAGTATATTTTTTCAGCTTCGGGAACTGCAACTAGTGCTAGTATAGGACGGTTTTCTTTGACTAAACCTATATGAATTGCGTATTCTCCAGTTTTATCGATAAAATCGCGCGTTCCGTCTAAGGGGTCAATTATCCATACGAATTCATTTTTAACTTGCTCACCTTGGTAAGTTTCCTCACTGATATAACCAAAATCCTCCGAACCTAATTCTGCTTGCAGGTTTTCAATTAGGTAATTACTAACCGCAATATCCGCTGCTGTTACTGGGTCATCAGTAGAACTATTTTTATATTGTATGTCTAAATCTTGGCGCCTAGTTCCTTGATAATACCCACGTAGAATATCCGCAGCATTCCAAGTGATAGGACGGGCAATTTCTAAAATTTCTTGTAGATTTTTCATTTAATTTAAGATTCCAACTCTAACCAACGGCGTGTGCCAAAATACTGGCATGAACGAGCAGCTACTTTTGCTGATAAACTAAGAGCTTCGGTAAAACTATACTGAAGGATATAGTAACAAAAAGCACCGTGAAAAATATCTCCCGCTCCTAGAGTATCAGTTGGTTGGATACTTGGAACATTTATAGTAAAAATTTCTTTTTCGATGAAGCAAGAAATAGGTTGTTCCCCATGTGTAATAGCAATATTAGGTATCCCCATCTGCTCTAGGTAAGCAAAAGTATCTTGTTCAGTGCGACAATTAGGAGGATGAAAGTTTGCAGAGCAGATGGCGAAGTCTACGAAGGGTAAGATTTTCTCAAATCCAGGTTTCCAACTTCCACCGTCGATGACTACAGGGATATTTTTGGCTTTGGCTAGTTGAGCTATCTGGTAACTTACCTCTATTTGATGTCCGTCAATCATAATTATATCTATATATGTATCTGTATTAGCTTCAAGATTTTCGAGAATATCTTTTGATGCAGTAGGACTAGCTTGAGTTTTGATGGCATTTATAGATATTACTGCTCTTTGCCCTGTGGTTTGGGTGACAATAATTGATGATACTGGAGGGGGATTTTGGAACGATGCTTCTAAGTCGGTGATAGTAACTTGGTATTTTTCTAAGTCGGTACGAATTAACTGTGTCATCGGATGTGAACCAAGTACACCCAGTAATTCCACCTTACCTCCAAGATGGCTAAATGCAACTGCTGCATTAGTCGCTGGACCACCTGCTGCCACCGTATAATCTAAAGCTACAAGTTTTTGATTGTTTTGGGGTGGTGATGAGGCAAGATAAATTAAGTCTAGGGTGATTAAACCGACGAATAATCCGTAATATTGGTCATTACTCATTATTTTTGATTCTCATGACATCAGGAACACTTTACGTTGTCGGTACACCAATTGGTAATCTTGAGGATATGACTTTCCGCGCGGTACAAACTTTACAAAATGTTGATTTGATTGCTGCGGAAGATACACGTCATACAGGCAAGTTACTTCAGCATTTTCAAATCAAGACTCCACAGGTTAGCTACCATGAGCATAACCGCAGTAGTCGTATCCCGGAGTTATTACAAAAGTTAATTAATGGTAGTACTATTGCATTAGTAAGTGATGCGGGGATGCCAGGAATTTCTGACCCTGGATATGAGTTAGTCAAAGCTTGTATTGAATCTGATATTAAAGTAATTCCGATTCCAGGCGCCAGTGCTGTAATTACAGCTTTGAGTGCAGGGGGTTTGCCAACTGATAAATTTGTATTTGAGGGATTTTTACCACCCAAAACTTTTGGAAGGCGCCAGCGGTTGGAATTTCTGGTTACAGAGTCTCGAACTATTATTTTCTACGAATCGCCGCACCGTCTGCGCGCAACTTTACAAGACTTAGCAGAAGTTATGGGACAAGAGCGTCATATCGTTCTCGCGCGGGAGTTAACTAAATATTATGAGGAATTTTGGCGGGGAACAGTTGAAGAAGCTTGTCGTCACTACAATTCACGCGAACCACAAGGAGAATATACTATTTTGGTTGGGGGTGTAACAAATCAAACCCAACTAGAGGAAAGTCAAATTAAGGCAGAACTTCAAAAAATGATTAGTCAGGGAATCGCGCGTTCTCAAGCTAGTCGTGAAATCGCACTTTTAACTTCGCTTCCTCGTCGCTATATATACCAACTAGCATTAGAAATCGAAGATTAGATTGATTATCATAAATTCTAATAACTCAAATATTAAAAAAATATTAAATGTTAAGTCATATTATAATTTTGATGCCAATCTAATAACAATAACAATTTTATACAAGCTAGTGTTGATTACTTACATAATAGCTGTATACCTTATAAATATGTTTCTGTGGGACGTTTGTCCTATAGCGTCAGTTTTAATCAAAGCTTGACGCTAATTTTTGGGAAGAAACAGATTATCAGCAGGTGCAAGCTGTCAAAAAAACTTTATCTCAAGTTAGTTATACACAGTTGAAGAATTGATGAGTGTTATTCAAGTAGTTTCCCAGTATTTAGCATACAAATTTCCTTGGTGGGGAGTTTGTCACTTAAAATTTGACCTGATACAAAAAAACGTTTTTATTCATTGCCAAACTCCTGAATCTATAGTAGCAGTACTTAAAGATGCAGAAAGACTATCTTACTTAGATATTGGTATTGAAAAATTTGTGATTGTTTATCCTGGATATAGCAATATTACTATTCTATGCATACCGCGTAAAATTGCTTAGTTTATATAAAAGGGGTCTTCCCCTTTTTTTATATATTAAGGCGAAATTATAAATCATCTAACCCATTACCCCCATCTATCGCTAGAGAGTTTTGAAAAGCGGTGGAATATTAGTAGACTTATCTAGTCGATCCGAAAACGAGAGAAACTAATGAGTGGCAATCTAGCATCAAGACTTTATCCTACCCGCATCGATATTCCAACAGATGCTCGTAAACAGATAGTAGTATTACTTAATAAGACTCTAGCAGCTACATCCGATTTAAAGAGTCAAACAAAGCAAGCACATTGGAACGTAAAAGGAAGTGACTTCTACCAATTACATGAATTGTTCGATGAGATTGCTGGTGAACTTGAAGAATATGTTGATATGTTTGCCGAACGTATTACCGCTTTAGGTGGTTATGCGATGGGAACTGTTCGCATGGCAGCTGAAAATTCAATTTTGTCAGAATATCCCACCGAAATTTTAACAGGCATGGAGCATGTAACATCTCTTGCAGAACGTTTTGGACCCTACGCGAAACATTTGCGTGAGGCTATTGACACTACAGATGAACTAGGCGATGTTGACACATCTGACTTGTACACTGAAGTTTCACGCACCATTGACAAGCGTTTATGGTTCCTTGAAGCGCACCTACAAGCTTCTAGCACTACCAGTAATGGGGCGCCTGCTACTGCGAGAAATCTAGATACTGTTGGTGTTAATTAAAGAGTTGAAAGTGCTGAGTGCTGAGTGCTGAGTGAGGAGTTAGAAATGAGGAGTTAGAAGTGAGGAGTGAGGAGCAAATACAAAGGATGTCATAACTAATAACTCAGCACGAGCGCACTCATTACTCATAACTTTTTCAATAGTATCCTTTTGGTAAGTACGTTACTTTCGAGTGCGTACTTTTCATTTTTTGTCAAGTTATCTAATATAGAAATATACAAAAAACGATTTGCTTCTCTTTACCACAGAGACACAGAGACACAGAGAAGAGGGAGAAGGAATACAAGATATTTTTTATTAGGGGGAATTATGACTCAAACAGTTACACATTTAATTCATGATAGAAACGCGCGCGGTACTACGCAAATTGGTTGGCTTGATAGTCGTCATACTTTTTCTTTTGGCAACTTTTACGACCCAAACCGGATGGGTTTCCGTAGTTTACGAGTTATTAATGATGACCGTGTGGCGCCTGGAGCAGGGTTTGCAACTCATGGTCATAAAGACATGGAAATTCTTACATATGTATTAGAAGGAGCGCTAGAACATAAAGATAGTTTGGGTACTGGTTCGGTAATTCTTCCAGGAGAAGCGCAAATTATGAGTGCGGGAACTGGAATTAGGCATAGTGAGTATAATCACTCTAAAACTGAGCCAGTTCACTTGCTACAAATTTGGATTTTACCTAACCAACAAAATTTAGAACCTAGATATGAGCAAAAGGCATTTTCCATTGAAGAACGTACTGGGAAGTTGCGTTTGATAGGTGCCAAAGATGGACGTGATGGTGCAGTAAAAATTTACCAAGACGTAGATTTGTATGTATCGGTTTTAAATTCCGGTGATACTGTAAACTATCAAGTTCAGCCACATCGCTATGCTTGGTTACAAGTTGCAAAAGGTGTAGTTAACCTTAACGGTGAAGAACTACGCGCGGGTGATGGTGTACAAATTAATGGCGCCGAACAATTAGAAATTAGCACTAGTGTAGGTGGAGAAATATTGTTGTTCGATTTAGGGTAATGTAGGGTGGGCACTGCCCACCGTACTAATTACTACCAAACATCATGTCTCAATTAGCAGGAAAAGTAGCAATCGTCACAGGCGCCTCGCGAGGAATTGGCAGAGCTATAGCTTTAAAATTAGCAAAGTCAGGCGCCTCTATTATTGTTAACTATGCTGGGAATGCACAAAAAGCACAACAAACAGTCGAAGAGATTAGAGTATTAGGTGTTGAAGCGTATCCAATTCAAGCCGATGTAAGTAAAATTTCGGAAATAAAAAAACTTTTTGACTCCTCTATTGAGAAATTTGGCAAAGTTGATATTTTAGTTAATAATGCAGGCGTAATTATATATAAGCCAATTACAGAAGTTACTGAAGAAGACTTTGACAAAATATTTGATATTAACGTCAAAGGTACATATTTTGCTTGTCAACAAGCAGCGCTTCGCATGGCAGACGGTGGGCGTATAATAAATTTCTCTTCAAGTACTACCGCGATGATGTTGCCTACTTACAGTGCTTATGTAGCAACTAAGGGCGCCGTCGAACAAATGACGCGCGTACTAGCAAAAGAACTTGGAAGTAAAGGTATTACAGTAAATGTTGTTTCTCCTGGGCCTACTGACACAGAATTATTTCGCGAAGGTAAAAGCGAAGAAACAATTAACCACCTTGCCCAAATGGCAGCACTTGGGCGCCTTGGTCAAGTTCAAGATATAGCCTCGGTGGTAGCATTTTTAGCTAGCGATGACGCGCGGTGGATAACCGGGCAAAACATTCGCGTCAACGGAGGAATAGCTTAGGGGGAAGATACAATAAAGCTATTCGCTGCAATTGGGAAATACTCAAGTTTATGTTTGCCGTTGTAACACCAGAAAAAATTCACTTACCCCCAGGTACAGTAATGCGGTTTCCTGCCAGTTGGCAAGACTATCAAAAATTATGCCAGCAGTTAGGAGATAGACCTTCACCACGCATAAAATATCGACCTGGGGAAATTTTGTTAATGTCACCGTTACCTAAACATGGACGCGATGTCCATATTATATCGATGATTGTAATTGCTTTGTTAGATAACTTAGAACAAAATTATGAAGCATTTACGCCCATTACAATGGAAATAGCAGAAGTCAGTGGTGTAGAACCAGATTACTGTTTCTATATTGATAATTGGGCTGCTGTAGCAGGTAAAGATAGGATTAATTGGGGTGTTGACCCATCACCTGATTTAGCTATCGAAATCGATGTCACTAGCTATACAGATATTAATGATTATTTGCCTTACAAAGTGCCTGAAGTTTGGTTGTTCAGAAGAAATCAACTATCCATTTATCAGTTAGAAGGTAATGCGTATACTCTCAAGCCTTTCAGTAACTATTTTCCAAATATCAATGTGTTAGATATTGTTCAAAATACTTTACAAAAAGCGCGCGATACTAATGCCAGTACAGCAATTAGAGAGTTAAGAAATATTACAAAAAAAGATTCACCCTGAATAACAAAAATTGGAGATTCTAAAAAAGTGATTTAATTAGATTAGCTATATTTGACTGCGAAAAATATAGCCGTAAATGGGTAGATATAGATACTGATAACTTAAGTAAGTTGATGCAATCCCTGTCAAACGGAGAGTTTGAGTATTGATTCTTTTTACCTAGTTGGATTCACTTAGGTGAATTTATCAACTATGTTTAGATAATAAACTCATAAAAATTAAAAAGGTGTAAACAAACAGTTATTTTGTATAAATTTCTGTTGTATTTACGAATATTTACGGTTATATTTTCAATTATTTTTTGCTTTCCAATGCAGTATTTTTAACTAATCATCAATGGGCTGTATGCCGGATTTTGATTTGGCACAATCATTTTTCAGTAAATTCCGTCAATAGCGATGATGACAGATTTTTTAGTGTCATATATAGCTACCAAATATTACTTAAGTAGGCGAGTAAATATCACGTTTATATTAAAAAGTATTGAAAAAGTATTATTTCTAAACAATTTGCTGTTTATCGAATAGAAAGGATAGCAAATGGCGCCGATTCTACTCTCTTATAATATGATTGATGGCTTTAGCCATTCTATGTGCTTTCATCCCCGCCATGAATGCTACGGTGTACACACATCTTCTTATCCTTCTCGTATCCACTCTTTGTGTCCTTAGTGTCTTTGTGGTTTATCCCTTTAATGAACCACAAAGGTCACTGCATGTCACAAAGAAAGAAAGAAAGGAAAGTTAAGGGTTATTTGGTTCTTAAGCAAATTTGAAGGACTTGTGTGTACACGGTAGGCCATGAATGAGGGGGGTTTGGAGTGCGGATAACTTTGCTCTTCAGCATATTGTTTATAAAAAGGCTCCCTCTGTTCCTCTGTGACGGGCGTGGTGAAGATTATATATGGGGGTTGACCAAGAGGCGCCTGACTTACGAAAAATTAAAGCACAGGCTTTTGACGCCTATGCCACAATGCCAAAAAAAAAACAGAGGCACGCAAAACATGTCTCTGACGTTTCCTATGCAATTAAACCATCCTCAAACGCCGTTTTTAGACGGGTTCAAGCTTTTGAATTCTGTTCTCTAATCCTGCTGCCATTAGCCCTATCATCTCTAATATGGCTGTTCTATCTCCTGCCTGACACTGCTCGAATAATGACCGGACATCTACTAGTCCGGCATTAACTGCTGATACTTCGAGGGTGTTCGCTTTCGCGTTCAGGTTGTTATTCGCACAAGCAGAGTACAAGATTAGACCTGCCATCGTGTATACGTCCATCATTGGCTCATCACTACCATAATGGTTCGCCACGTTGGGAAAATTAGATGACGGATGGATAAATTCGCTAAAAGTTAGTTGTGTCATGCAGGTTCGTCGATTTAATACCATGAAATTTATACGTTTGGTAGTAAGCGAGTATGGCGTCACTGCACGCTGGTTGATACAAGTCAGTTAGTCCTGGGTCGGACTGCGCCATAACGAAGTACAATTATTTTTATGAAGACAAAATAAGTAAGGTACTTAAGTTAACAGGTATTGCGTAAGTAAGAGACAGCATATATACTAGATACATAACTAGAAAAGACCTCGGATTCCTTGTTTTGGTTTTAAGCTAGCAGCAAGCACGGGGAGCTAGCTGTTAGGGTGTCCTACCATTCTTTTTCTTCAGCCACTTATTACTCTACACTTTTATACTAACTCTTGTCATTTTTTAATGTCAATATGTCATTTAAAAATTTTGGCACAAAATGTCTTGATTTTTAGGTGTCATGAGAGAAAATAGGAACAAGCGTTGGATAAAACACTAGGAGGACAGTCGAAAAAATGACTGACAGAAGACGTTCTGACGAATATAAGCAAGTCAGCGGTTATGTACCAAGCACTCTAGCACGGACTTTCAAGAGTATTTGCGCTCGTGAGGGTTTGTCACAAAGTGATGTTCTTGAGGAAATTCTATATGAGTGGGTTGCTTCTAAGGGTGTGTCGGACGATTTAGAATCGCACGCTCCAAAGACGATAGCGGACTTGGTGCGAGTCAACATGCCGAAACTCAAGCGCTGTGGCGTTAAGAATTTGCAGGCAATAGCAAAAGGGGAAGTACTACCAACACCAGGCGACTTTGCCATTATCACATCTGCTCTAGCTTTAACAGAGGAAGAAAAGAAAATGATTTGGCAAGAAACGTATAAAGTTTCCGTGGAAAGTAGTTTAACTGGTGTAAAACTATATAAATATACTGGAGGTATAAAAGAAGGTGAGTGCGAGTATTCTTAAGATTCTGAATTTACCTGGTTGGGACTATAAAATCTCTTACGAAGGAGTTTCCATTGTTGCTCCTACTAAGCGAGACGCAACTCATCTGGCTCAAAGTTACGGAGAAGCTTTGAGCGATACGGCAGCAAAGTTTAATGGCAAGGTTCGGATTGGATGGAGACGCTGTAAGCATCCGATTGAGTTTTACTCGTGGATGTCTTCGGAATCTGCTCCTACACCATCCGAAACTGCCGAGCAAATTTTACGCACTGAAGGCGCCGTTTTTTGCAGCCAGTTGGAAATGCCAGTTGGATTATTGCGTCGGATGATTGTAGCAGCTGAGTGCGAGCGACCAATTAGCATTGTTAGACAGGATACCCGCAAGCAAATTATCGTTAATCAGCCGATGGCTGATATGTTACAAACATCTCCAGAGGTAGCCACCCAGAGAGTCATGACTCGCTTTTGGCTACCAGAGGACTTGGAGGAACTTGAACGACGACTGCATCAAGACAGGCAATTTACCTGGACTTACTCAGCTGGGTTAAATGAGCAAGCTTGGGCAATTTTAACAACTCAATTTGAGGCTTTTGAAGCTGAGGGGGTTTGGTATAGACAAGGTACCTGCTTGTCTACTCCTCAACTTGTGCCAATTCCGAGTGGCGCCTTTGTAGCTTAGGTTACGCGCGGTTACTACTCGATACTAAAATTATTTAAAGAGTGAAAAATAAAATCATTATTATCTGGGCAAATCTACAGTAACGTTGTAAAACGTAAATAATTAGTCAATAATTAAAACCCGGTTTGTTAAAAAAACCGGGTATTTCCGTGCGAACTTATAAACTATTAATAACCAGCTTTTTCGACCATTGTCTTTAATCGCATGTACGCTTGTTCGGGTGTTAGCGGTTTTGAAGCTTGTTCATTTGCAATATAATATTGCCGAGAGTCAGCAAAGTAAGGCACAACAAAACTTTCTATCAGTCCCAACTTTAAAGCTTTTTTTTCCTAAAGAGTCGCCGACTTCTGCTCTTGGTATACTCGTCGTGAAACTGATACTGGGACATAAAATTTCTTCTCCTATATAAATTATGCTTCTAATTAAGCAATTATCGGAGAAGATTTAAGTATTATTCAAAATACGTGTATCAAATTTACTAAAAGTTATACTGAAATTTTTCGAGTATATCTACTAAATTAACCTGACATTGAAGTGGTAGTAAGTCGCTTAAAGGTAGTTCGCGTCTGCCACCACCAATCTTTACAGGAATGGATTGTAGAATTTGAGTAACTCGGTCTTCGCTTACCGACTTTGATGTCAATAATGGATACATTTTTTCAGCGACCACTGTATGCAATTTTGCATTCGATAAGTACAAGTGCCACTTTGCAATATCAATGTATATATTTTCGCCAATTTCAGCAGCTAAGGCTTCAAGGAGTTCTGTAGTGTTTGTGTTAGCCATAAAAAATAAACCTCAGTTAGATATTTAATTCAGACTCCGGGCTATTAATTTATTATGGCGCCATTACTGAAATTGGCGACCCTACCTCAAGTTACAATTCAGTTGCTGCACTGCTATTTCTATGTCGTTTTACCACTCAGGTAGATTCTGGGGGTTTTTGCGAATAGTCAGCGAGTACGGCAATATAAATAAGATGTGCTAGCAGTATACCGAACCACGAGAGAGTTACAGAGGGCAACCACTCCCAAGTTGTTTTCAGAAAGTTATGGAAAAACCACATTCCGGAATTAGTAGCAGCAAATATTGCCACATGTACGGCAAAATTCATGCGGTCATCCAATTTACGGTAATTTGGGTCTTGACGAGTGGGTATACGAGGCCAACGCGGAGGCATATATATAGTAAAGAGTCGATTTCATAAGATTGATTGTATCCTATTCTACAACTTCCCGTGGTTTTTCTTAACAAAGTCAAAAATACGGCTGCTATGCCAAGTGGAATAGCTCTTAATTTCAATAAATCTGATTTGCTTAATCTTTTGATAGAGGTAGCTAATTTATTTGCCTGTAACATAGATGAATGTTGTTTAAATACAGAAATACAGAAACACATTTATGGCTAAGATAAATCCAATTCAGTTACAAAAGCATTTAAAAGGCATGGATTATCCTGCAAGCAAAGACAAGTTGGTTAAACAAGCTCAAAAGAATGGCGCTGATGACAATGCAATTTCAGTTTTAGAACAGTTACCCGATAATGAATATAGTAGCCCTACTGCTGTTAGCCAAGCTGTTAGTAGCATGAAATAAGTTCAATTTTTCTAGATTCTCTGTCATTAAGTTTAATGGTTGGTAAAGTTAGAAGGGCTATTTAATAGCCCTTTATTTTTTAGTTTGCCAGCTTTTAGAATTCATATATCAAGTAAACCCGCACGCTTTCTTCGGTTGGCAACGCGGGCGCGGGAACCCAACATTAGCACTATGTTGAGTTCCGATGAAGCTACACTCAACATATATATTTATTTCAGCTATTTAAGATTTACTTTATAAAGAACGTCTTAGACAACTAATTCAAATCATATATAAGCGGTGCCATAACTTCCTACATTAATAAGCAGCGCTTCGGTACGATTGTTGTTATTTCCCAGCAACGGTTTCAAGCTGTTTTACAGAGGACTAACCGCATTCCAAGTAAGAAGAACCATGTCTAAATTATCCAAATACTGTCTAATATGTACTAATAATAATCAATCGAATATCACGTCTAATTCCACATATTTATCGCTAATTTTAAAAAGGTAAACATTTTTGATAAAGGAGTAGGCGCCTTCAGATACAGGGCGCCCTTCTTCAACCATTACAACATTCCCCTATATCAATATTGTATTTTTTAGCAGCATCTAAGCCTCCACAACGAATAGCTCTCTCCAAAACCTCAGAGCGCGTAATTCCCATCTCTTCGGCAAGTTTGTCTAATTCGTCCGAAGCCGAGTCAGTAATCATAAACTGCTTTGGCTTTTTAGTTTCCCCGTAAGCTCGTCGCTCCGCCCTTTCTGGTCTGAACATTTGTAAAACTTTCACTATCTACTTACCTCACTAGCTTACATCTATCCAATATATGAATATTTATTTACCTAATTATCTAAATATTGCATTAGCTATTTATCTCATGGTATAATGAAGGTAACAATAAACAAAGACGGTTGCACTCCTTTGCCAAGAATTGTGCAACCGCCTTTAATAAAATCCAATGTCTCAATTATGACACACATTGCAGCTACCATCGCTCCCAATTTCAACGCAAAGACCATCGCGACTATAGAGGTTGATGCTTACTTCAACGCAATAGATGATTCAACGGCTTTAAACATTGGAGGCGCCTTATACGGTGCCAGTGTCAGAATATTAAGTTTCTCGTTCTGGTTAGAGGAACTGAAAGCCAGTTTAAGCACAAAGGATTTTAGGCAATGGTTACAAAACATTGGCTGGAATGGGGAAGAACGAAAGTATTTAAAAGCAGCTATTGCATTTGCTGGATTTGACCCGCGTGATTTAGCTCAAATCGAACCGCGCACAATTTTTCGGCTAGCAGAAAACCTCAAAAAATATCAATCGGTAATTAACCAGTTACCTACGCTACCTCAAATCACTCAAAATGCTGTTAACTGCTTGATTCAGAAATGCCGCAAGTCAAGACAAACCAAAAAAGAAGAGAAACCAAGTATCTGGCGCCCGACCGATAGTGGGCGGTATTGCCAAATTCCCCCAATTCATGAAGTTGATGAACAAACGGGTACTATACTGCAAGCAATGAGTATTGCTTCCGGTTTGAGCTTTCAAACAATTGTCCGAGAAGCAGTGTTCGTATTGCACGCTGTTGTAAATGGGCGCCCGATAAAAGTGGATGAATTAACCACCGCGCAGTTATGTAAATCCGATGCTACGGAGTCGAAGTCATCTGAGTATGCAGAAAACATTTACGAGGAAGATTTTAGTTTGAGTAACATCGCTACTGTGGCTAATACAGATTTTAGCGAAGACGATTACTTGCTTATTGAGTGCGCTCAAGACGCTTGGACTTTTAAATTGGATGAAATATGTGATGATATTGAAGATTACGAGTTCGTTAATAATAAGGTATTTGACGAAAAATTGCCTGTAGACTTACTAATTGAGAAATATCAATCCGCACGCTCATGGCAAGAAATAAGCGAAGTACTCAAAACTCTTGGTGAATACGAACAACAAGCATGGGAAGCACTGACCCCGTTAGAACGGAAGAGCGTCATGTCTATAACACCGCCGGAAGTCATCAAGCTGTCTGATGCCAGAAAAAATGGAAAAATAGCTGATTTTAGAGAATTAAGAGAAAATGTGTATCAAGTACAACATAATGGCTGTTTATTCTGGGAAATTGTCTATAAATCCAAAATAGATATTTTTATGAGTCAACTATAGAGTTTCTGTTGCTTTCGCTGCGTTTAGGCGGCGCCAGTGCTGTATGTACTTTGATGGCACTGAGAAATACTGCTGCTGTGAAAACTTCTGTGCTTACGGGCGTAGGAACAATTACGGAGGATTTGTGTTCATTACAAACATATGTTGTATGAATTCTCTGTATTTTTGTAGTGTTTCTATCAAAATAAGTATTCAAAGTGCGGCTTTGTATGATTTTTTCTGAATATGAAAGTACTAGTCAGATTACACCAAGTTGTTAGTTACAGTATTGCGGTAATTACAGTAGTAACCGTTCCAACATTTACATTCACTATTGCACAGGCATCGAATCCTACATCTATTAGCAAAGCGCAAACAAATACATGTACACCTGTATTTGAATCAAAAGATGGTGTGAGGTATGACGGGGCTGAACTAAGAATCAGGCGCCTTCTACAAGAATTTTCTATGTATGACTTGAAAACGCTTACAAAAAAAATTACAACTCTTGAAATTGAACGCGCCTCTGAACTAACTCTATATACTTCCCAACATCCAAACGTCCAATGTACATCTCGCCTACTCAACGGTGCGCGCGCTTACTTTAAGAACAAAAATGGAAATATGGTAACGCTTAACAATGCGTTATCAAATGCATTTGCAACACGTATTGCGGCTGCGGAAGTTGAAATGGCATGGCTTGAAACCCTTTATATTGCTCTTGCTCCTGCAATTGAGGGCACCAAAGAAAATATTCGCCTTTTGAAGCAGCGTTATGCTCAATTCCAGCCACGTAATAAGCAAGCCACATTAAACGCATCAGTGTCAAAGGCTTTACAAGAAAAAATTAAAGAGCGGTTGTCTACAAAAGCAAAATTGAAGCAACGCTACTCAACAAATAGTAAGGAAATTACACATATTGATTCACATATTCGTAGTTTATCCAAACGACTCGCAATGTATCAAAATAAGATGTAGTCACAAAACGCTCGTAGGTGCGTGAAGGCTACAGGTCTTATCAATAAGAGTAAAATTTTTTCGTAGCCTTCACGCACCCTACTTTATGTGCTGTTTACGTAAGTTCTTTATTAAATGGTTTTGTACTTAGATGCTGTAATCTCCACACTTACCACCAGTTTTGCTTATTAAATGAATAGACTCGATTTGAATCGACTTTTCTAATGCTTTTGCCATGTCGTATAAAGTCAGTGCAGCAACGGATACTGCTGTTAAAGCTTCCATCTCTACCCCTGTTTCGGCTTTGGTTTTAACGGTTGCTTGAATTTCATAACCTGGTAATTGTGGTTGGGGTATTATTTGAACTTCTACTTTCTGTATCGGAAGCGGATGACACAGTGGTATAAGGTTCGCGGTTTGTTTAGCTGCCATTATTCCTGCAAGTCGCGCGGTCGATAGTACATCACCCTTTGGTACGTTACCTGCTTCAATGGCAGCAAACGTTTCGCTTAACATTCGTACTCGTCCAACTGCAACTGCAGTACGCGCGGTAGATGCTTTTTCTGAGACATCCACCATTTGTGCTTGCCCTTTAAAATCAAGGTGACTGAGATTCGTAGAAAAATTTTCATTCATTGGCTTGTGTTATTCTATTGACTGTGCTAATATTAATTCTTGTGAGTGCAAGGGCGTGTAGCTCAGTGGACTAGAGCACGTGGCTACGGACCACGGTGTCAGGGGTTCGAATCCCTTCCCGCCCGATTTAGATAAGTATAAAGTTGAAAGTGCTGAGTGCCGAGTAGGGGCAACAAATTTCCCACTCAGGACTCGGCACTTTTTACTCAGCACTCCTTAAGTGCATAAACATCTCTACCTCTACCCAAAGCAAACTGCATTGAAGAGTGTAGGTCTTTACTTGACTGAGTAAAGAAAATCACAATTGCTATACAAGTTAAAATTCCAACGAAACCAAACATATCGCGATAACCAACTGTTTCGGCAACAGAACCTAGAACTGGGCCTGCTATCGCTATTCCAACATCAAATCCTGAAATACATAGTGCGAAGATTCGTCCGCGCTCATTAGGTAGCGAACGGTCTGCCATCATTGCTACTATCATTGGAATTAATGTACCACCCCCGGCGCCTTGAATTAAAGCTGCGAGCAAAAAGTCAACTGCGTCCGAGGCTTGCCACAATAAAAACATTGCTACACCATAGCAGGCAATACCAATAGTTATAAATAAACCTCGTCCGATGCGGTCGCTGGTTTTACCTGTAAATAATCTAATACTAAAACTTGTAATTGCTGCAGCGGTGTAAAACAATCCCGGATTCAAATCTACTTGAGTCGATTTGAGAAATAAAGGTACAAAAGTACTGATAGTTCCAAATGCTAGTCCAACAAGAAGCATCACGATGGTTGGAACTCTAACTCTCGGACTTAGTAGAATTTGCCAAAATTTATATTTAGCATTATTTGTTTCACCTGCGGTCGGTGGCAAAGGTGGAGTTACGACTTGGGATGTACATAACAGTGCCAATGTTGCCAATGTAGTTGCTAATAAAAATAAAGGTATATAGCCAGCGGATTCTTGTAAATACCCACCCATTGCAGGACCTATTGCCATACCAAGGGGGTTAACCAAACTCATATAACCAAGAATTTCACCACGTTTGTTACTTGGGGCAATATCTGTAACCAGCGCACTAAAGGCAGTTGCAAACGCTGCAATGCTAATACCATGAAACGCGCGTAACGCCATTAATACAGGTACTGATGTTGCAACTGCATAACCAAGTGGCGCTCCTGTAGCAGCTAACACACCAATAATTAATACTATTTTCCGTCCTCGTTCATCAGCTAATTTTCCTAAGTAAGGACGACATAACAATAAACCGATAGCAAAACTGCCCATCGTCACCCCTATTTGCTGTTTAGTTGCACCGATATGCTGTATATACAAGGGCAGTGTTGGCAACAGCGAAGCCATACTTGACCAGAATAATAAACCTGCTGCAAATAATACCAGCAGGTTACGGCGCAGTTTTGAATCAGATGTGTGTAAAGCGTCCACGGCAGATGCAGTTTGGAAGGATAAAGACTAAAAATTAATTTCTAGTCTCTATTGTTACATTACTTTATATCTTTTGATACAACTTCCCTCACGCGGTATATTGGTCTTCCTTGTGACTCGTGGTAGGTACGCATTAATAGTTCTGCGAGTAAACCGAAGCAAAATAACTGTACACCTGTAACAAGAAGCAGTACGGCTAAAATAAGCAGTGGACGATTACCGATATCCTCATTAAAAACTAATTTGACAAAAGTTAAATATATACTGATGGCGCCACCCGATACAATTGAACCTAACCCTAATAATCCAAACACGTGCATTGGACGGGTAAGGAACTTTTTCATAAAGGCGATAGTAAGTAAATCCATCATGACTCTAAAAGTTCTTGACAGTCCATACTTACTGGTACCAAAACGGCGAGCGTGATGTCTTACAGGCATTTCCGCGATGCGCGCGCCTTCAATATATGCTAAAGCTGGTAAAAAGCGATGCAGTTCACCATATAAGTTCATATCCGCGACAAGTTCACTGCGGTATGCTTTAAGTGAACAGCCATAATCATGAATTCGTACTCCGGTGATGCGGCGAATTATCCAGTTGGCTATTTTGGAAGGTAGTAACCTGGTTAAAGCTTTATCTTGACGTTTTTGGCGCCAACCGCTAACCATATCATACCCTTCATCAAGCTTCGCTAGCAGTAACGGTATATCTGCTGGGTCATTTTGCAAATCGGCATCTAATGTTACAATAGTTTTACCGAGCGCATGATTAAATCCAGCAGCCATTGCTGCAGTTTGTCCGTAGTTACGGCGTAAGATAACTGCTCTTAAATCATTACGAGCTTGTGCTTGTTGGGTAAGTACTTGCGCTGATCCATCAGTAGAACCATCGTCTACCAAGATGATTTCATAACTTAATTCGCTGTGTATAAAGACAGACGCGATAGCATCAAGCAAATGTGGGATGCTCTCGACTTCATTGTACACAGGCGCCACTACTGACACATCAGGAACAATTGGAGCAACCCCATTTTGTCCTACCATTATTTCCGAAATTAACCCACTCCTCATACCATTCCCTCGTAACTCTTGATAACCCTACCGGCACCGCGCAGTTGTTTATAGTATGACTGGCTAACAGCATCGCCTTGTTCCGAAAGGATATCAATACCAATGCCGTTACGTCCCTGCTCTTTTCCAGAACTATGGATATAGCGACCATTACCTAAATAGAGTCCCACATGTGTTGCTTTTTGGGGAGTCCCAAAAAATACTAAATCTCCTGGTTCTAATTGTGAAACCTCAATTTTATGTAAAAAAGCCTCCTGTTGATAGGCATCACGAGGAAGCCGTATCAAAACCGATGCGAAAGCAGCTTGCATCAAACCTGAACAATCATAATTTGGCGCCACTGTACCACCCCACAGGTAATAATTAGGCTGCTGCATAGCATGGAGGGTAAAGTCAATTACGCGCGGCAACAGTTTTTTAATATCTTCATAAGCAAATGTTTTAGGTTGATAAGGTAAACTAGCTGGTTGTAGTAAATTCAAATCTGAAACAGCTAACCAACCTGGGTAATCATCTTCACACAAACGTACCTCAATAGCTGTATCCTGATTTGATGTAAATTTTAGATGTCGTCCAGTTGCTGCTTGCGTTGCCAACCGAGAGCATTCAGGGGAATCATATAGATTTAAGTTAGCTAGACATTCGTACTCCAGAGTACACATCTGGGTTTTAGATTCGATATTGAAAACCATATGAGTAAACAGGTTAATTGCAAAAAATGAACTTTTTCAGTGTAGACGAACAATTAGAACAGCTTGGGCTAAGTGTGTTAGAGAATACTTTGTCGAAATTTTCAACGCTTGCCCGTGAACAAATTGCCCTGACTTGGATTGTCTACGACCCGCCCGTACTTGTAAATACTGGTGGGGCACTAACACCAGATGCTTTTTGGAATCATCCTGTGCGTGGATTTACTTATCGTGGCACCGAGCGTGTGTATCCTGCTAGTGTTGTGAAGTTATTTTACTTAGTAGCAGCACACGAATGGTTAGAAAAAGGAATGACAGGAGAGTCGCGAGAGTTAGAACGGGCAATGCGCGACATGATTGTTGATTCTAGCAACGATGCAACTAGCTTGGTAATGGATATACTTAGCGGTACTACTTCGGGGCCAGAACTTCCAGCAGGACCGTTTGATACATGGAAGTATCAGCGTTTAATTGTCAATAGATATTATCAGTCTTTGGGTTGGGATGAGTTAGCCAATATAAACGTTTGTCAAAAAACTTGGTGTGATGGCCCTTATGGACGTGAGCGCGCGTTTTATGGGCAAATGCTCGAAAATCGTAACATGTTAACAACTAATGCAACAGCTAGGTTATTACACAGTATTATTGGTGGGGTAGCTGTTTCCAGCGCGCGCGGAACTGCGATGATGGACTTAATGAAGCGTGATATCAAACCAGAATTACTACCCCAAGAAGTCGAAGAAGACCAAGTTACAGGTTTTTTAGGCGCCGGACTTCCTGAAGATGCACAATTATGGTCGAAAGCTGGATGGACGAGTTCTGTTCGTCACGATGCAGCTTATATAGAAATTCCAGACTTACGTCCTTATTTATTAGTTGTATTTACCGAAGGAAAACCCCAAGCTCAAAGTCGCGAGATTTTACCCTTTGTTTCACAGCAATTTGTTGAAGCTATTCGCAGTCTAGGCAACGGATGATAAACGGATGTAACGGATAAGTTATTTGATTAAATTGTAGGATAGGCGTCCCGCCTGTCCATCATTCAAATTGTAAGCAGGTATCGAATCCCACACGAACTTATTGCTTTGTTTACTACAGCATTATGCTCGGAATGCCGTTATCTCGGCATACACCCATAAATATTATTAAAAACAACACCTGGCCGGAATAGCACAAAAACACTTGTACCTAATCTTCCGTTTTTTTTGAATATTACCTATATATAAATTTGTAGCATTCCTGGCATTAATACTTACTTAGCTCTTAGTGTCAGTATAAGTACTACAAACAGTATATTTACTGAGCGTTAAATTTCATTACAATTACTATTTTAAAATTCAAATTTATAAAGTTAGCTTTGCTTTAACGATCAAGCTAATATTAAGTTTATGAATCACCTATATTACGGCGATAATTTAGAAATTTTACGTAAATATATTGCAGACAATTCTATTGATTTATGCTATATTGACCCTCCTTTTAATTCTAAAAGAAATTATAATCAAATTTACAATAATGTTGGTTTAGAGGATAAAGCACAAGCTCAAGCTTTTATTGATACGTGGAATTGGAATGAACTTGCAGAAGAGGGATATAAGGAAATATTAGGTAATAATAAAGGAATATTTACATCCCAAACAATTGCATTAATATCTGGATTACAAGAAGTTTTAGGAAAAAGCAGCCTGCTAGCTTATTTAATTAGTATCGCGCTTAGAGTTGTAGAAATACATAGAGTTTTAAAACCTACAGGTACATTTTACTTACATTGTGACCCAACTTCTAGCCATTACTTAAAATTAATTTTGGATTCTATTTACTGTTCGCAAGGCGGAGACTTTCTATCAGAAGTTATATGGAAAAGAACGAGTGCTAGAAACGACTCCCATAAATGGAATCAAATTCATGATGTTATATTTTTTTATTCAAAATCACATAAATATACCTGGAATAAGCAATTCACACCTTATGACCCAGACTATGTGAAAAAATTTTACCGTCATGTTGAAGAAGGGACAGGTAGAAAATATATGCTGGATAATTTAACCGCACCTGAGTTAAGAAATGGTTCGTCAGGTCAGCCTTGGCGGGGAGTAGACCCAGCCATCAAAGGCAGCCATTGGAAATACGCAATTGAAACATTAGATAAGCTTGATAGCGAAGGACGTATTTATTTTCCAAAAAAATTTGGTGGTGTTCCTAGATATAAACGTTATCTTGATGAAATGCCAGGTGTACCAATTCAATCTATTGTTACTGACATAGATTCTCTTTCTGCTAAATCGGCAGAAAAGTTAGGTTATCCAACTCAAAAGCCGGAAGCACTTCTGGAAAGAATTATTAATTCAAGTAGCAACGAAAATGACGTTATTTTAGATGCATATTGCGGATGCGGTACAACTGTAGCAGTGGCACAAAGGCTAAATAGAAAGTGGATAGGAATAGACATTACTTATCAAAGTATTAGTTTAATACTTAAAAGGATTGAAAAAGCTCATGGTTCTAAAACACTTAATGACATCAAGTTAGAAGGTATTCCTAAAGATATAAAATCTGCAAATGCTTTAGCTAATCGTGTAGACGATAGAACTCGTAAAGAGTTTGAAAAGTGGGCAATTCTCACTTTTTCAAATAATCGAGCCGCAATTAATCAGAAGAAAGGTGCAGACAAAGGTGTAGATGGTGTTACTTACTTTTTAGACGAACAGCAGAAAACTCAAAAAATTATTTTACAAGTTAAATCTGGTAAAGTCAGTTCCAGCCATATACGTGATTTATACGGCACTGTAACTCGTGAAAAAGCAGTAATGGGCATATTTATTACTCTTGAGTCACCAACAAAGGATATGCTGAAAGAAGCAAACAGTTATGGCTTGTATACTCATAAGGCAATGGGTAGGAGCTACCCATGTGTTCAAATAGTAACCATCAAAGATATTTTAGAAAATAATAAAAGACTAGATATTCCTCTCATGCTTGATGTATTAAAATCTGCTGAGACAGCCAGTAAATCCGTGCAACTAAGTATTTTTAACAGCCAAGAAGCAAGTTAAAGTCTATATTGAGCCGTGACAAAGTACATGTATTGGCTCAATACTATCTCTATATTATTTTTATTTAAACCCGCCTTTAAAATGCGGCACTGTAATGGCGCCAAGTAATCTAAAAGCCACGAATAGTACCACTTGTGCGCGTTAATCAGTAGTAGCAATAATGGCGCCAATTAATCCAAAACCAACGAACGGTACTACTTGTTTACTTAAGCAGTTGCACAGTAACGTTACCAATTAATCTAAAACTAGCGAAAAGTACTACCTGTTTACTTAACCAGTAGTACCAAGGGTGGCGCCAATTAATCCAAAAGCTACAAACGGTACAACCTGTTCACATCAAAGAAAGTAACTTTATAAAGTTAGTACCTTTGTAGGTTATTTTAGAAACATAATTAGAGAGAAAATCCCAAAATTCAAACGAGAGGAAGCCAAAAAAATGACACAATTCCCCAACCCAAACCCCGACGACCGCTTGTCTCGTGTGGAAGCTGCACTTGAAAATCAGGTACAAGTTAACGCCGATTTGCGTACACAATTGGAAATCCTAAATAACACAGTTCAATCCCTACAAGCTTCCGTAGCAGATTTAAGGATTTCTGTGTCTGATTTGAGGGCTACTGCCGAAGTGCTAGTAACTACCAGCGAGGTTCATCAACGAAATTTTGAAGCTATTGGACAGGAACTTCTTAGACAACGTTCCGACATTGCCCAGCTTACTGAATCCCAACGTCAGCTAACTGAATCGCAACGCACCACTAACAATACCCTAGACCGGATGGGAGCAATTTTAGAGTTTCTGGTACAGGAACGAGGTAATTAGGTTGGATTGGTTTACCTATTTGCGTTTTGTTCATACGTAATAGCGTGCGGATTTTACTTTTGATGCGCGGACTCTCTATGTTAGGAGCTATTGTTAGTATTTTTAATACTCGTAGGTGACAACTAGTAATGGCACCAAGTAATCTAAAAGCTACAAATGGTACTATCTGTTCGCTTAACCAGTAGTACCAATAATGGTGCCAATTAGTCAACCTACAAATTTTTGTATTTTTAGTTATCCCTTGCAGTATTGCGAACGGTACTACCTGTTTATTTAACCAGTAGTACCAATAGCGGCACCAATTAATCTAAAAGCTACAAATGGTACTACCTGTTGACTTAACCAGTAGTACCAATAATGGCGCCAATTAGTCAACCCAACCTACAAATTTTTGTATTTTTAGTTATCCCTTGCAGTATTGCGAACGGTACTACCTATTTATTTAACCAGTAGTACCAATAATGGTGCCAATTAATCTAAAAGCTACAAACGGTACTACCTGTTGACTTAACCAGTAGTACCAATAACGGTGCCAATAATCTAAAAGCTATGAAAGGTACTACCTTTTTAAGGTACTTTAGAAACATTATAGCGGTTCCTGTTCTAGTGAAGTAGATAGGGGCGGGCGAGGATGCCCACTCCACAAGAAATATACAAATCAAATCTGTACCTCACGCAACTGAGAACCGCTATATTGTAAAGCTTGTGGATGTGAAGAAAGCATTCAAGAAGCCTTTGTTAAAATAAGTGATAGGTGGAATAAGTGACCGGAATGCCTACGTCTTTACAACTAGCGACTTTATATCGTGTCGGCTACCAGCTGACCTACACTATGCTTGTGCCCATACATTTAATGTGTATTGATAATCGTACTCGTAATTTGTATATGTTAGCTGGGTACAACGAGGAGCTTGAGTTTCAAATCTTACCAAATGGGGAGTTTGCTGATGAGCCAAGTTAATTTTGACGCGATGTCCAATGAGGAATTAAAGCAGTACTTTCTCAAACATCGTAAAGACCAAGCTGCTTTTCAAGCATATTTAAACAGAATAAATGAGCGTCCGCTTAGAATAATCGCAAGTCCAGACGATCCTGATTTTGATGAGAAAGTTCAAGCCGCGATTTACCAAAAGTTAGAAGCAGCTAGAAATAGCAGCGTTAATAACGCGAATACTCATAACTTATAGTTTATAACCGTCAACAAGTGCGTAGTCATTCATTTTAAAGGGCTGTTGTAATATAGGACTGCATCCCCTGTGCAGTAATGTAATTATCTTTACTATACAGGAGCAAAAGCGCGTGCAGGGGTTTTTCGCGTCAGGAACGAAGTGGCTCCAGATTTGGTACTACTGGTTAATTCACACCTTTGTACCAAATTGCGTCAAGCCAAGCTGATCATATTAGAAGCACATAATTGTAAACATTTTGCGACAAATCACTCAAGGATTATATTGGCATCATTTAATAAGGAAATACTTTTAATTCAGTATTTATATTGTGTAAAATTCGGGTTTTTATTTTTGCTAATAGTATATATTTTAACCAATATACTTGCAATTTCAGAGTACTACTAGTTAATTTAATCCGCACTCCTATGCGGCACCAAGCGAGTACTACCTGTTTATTTAACCAGTAGTACCAATAACAGTACTAATTAATTCATAAACTACGAACGGTACTACCTGTTGACTTAACCAGTAGTACCAATAACGGCGCCAATTCATTAAAAAGCAACTTGGGGTACTACCTGTTTATTTAACCAGTAGTACCAATAATGGCACCAATTCATCAAAAAGCAACTTGGGGTACTACTTGTTCACTTAACCAGTAGTACCAATAATGGCACCAATTCATCAAAAAGCAACTTGGGGTACTACTTGTTTACTTAACCAGTAGTACCAATAATGGCACCAATTCATCAAAAAGCAACTTGGGGTACTACTTGTTTACTTAACCAGTAGTACCAATAACGGCACCAATTAATCCAAAAGTCATGAATAGTACTACTTGTTTATTTAACCACTAGTACCAAATTGCGTTAGGGCAGCTACATCATATTAAAGCCTATAGTTGTAGACATTTTGCTGCAAGCAATTGAAAATTTCTACTGGTGTAATTTAGTAAGTAAATACTTCAAAAACAGTATTTTTATGGTATAAAAGTCCGCCTTTAATTTTTAATTTTAGTATATATTCATCTCAGTATATTGGCTATATAAAAGTACTACTGGTTAAGTTAGTGTTTACTTAAAAAGTGATGCCACACTGAAGCACGACTGCACAGGCGAGACGCCTATGCTACAGGAACCCTCCAAAATTAAAGGTTTATCCGTTACATCCGCGCTCATCCGTTGCCATTATTTTTTCCCAAAAACATGTTGTGTTACCCAAAGGGAAAATAATGGTAAACAGGTAACATGTGCCCATAAAACGGCTATTGCGACTCCTATAATTGAAAATTTGGCGCCAACTAATAATGCAACTCCAAATATTGAAGTAAATATGACGTTCCAGCGTAAGTCTATATTGGGTTTCCCGACTGCGACAAGTAGCTGAGAAGCTGCATCTGCAAAAGGTCGTGGAATTGCTGATAAACAAACTATTATAATAATTGCAATTGCATTGACCCGGTTTTGTCCGAAAATTATCGGTACATAAAACGGCGCCAAAGTTGATTGTAGTAGTACGAAGGGAAAAATAATTAGCGCAATTATTTTGAGGGTATGAAAGTACGTTTTTCTGAACTCTTTAATTTCAGAACGTACCGCGCATAAGTGCGGCAAGATTGCAGAATTTACGGCATTAATAATGCTTAAACTAATTCCTAAGCCAGCGTTAAAGCCAAAGAAATATATTCCTAGCTCTTTGACTCCTAAAAAATTAAATATAATTAAGTAATCTAAGTTATTCCGCAGCGTTTTTAATAAACTTACGGCTAAAAGGTTTTTACCGAAGCTCCATATTGAGCGCCAGTACTTAGTTGTAAAACCTGTCTTGATTCGCCAGTTATGATATCTATTATAAATAATCACTTCAACTGGAGCAATAATTACGGCAGGTAAAGCAAATGCCCAAACTCCCAAATGCATAACAGCGAATAAGGCTGATATTAAACTCGCTAGGGAAAATTGTAGACTGTCGGTAATTGCTATGACTTTAAAGCGGTTTTCTCTTTGAATTAAAGTTTTCTGAATGCTGGTAATTGGCCAAATTAGGTAAGCAATTCCTGATACACAAATAGGTAAAACGACTTCAGGGGTATTTTTAGCCCAGGAAATAGGCAATGCAACAAGGCATTGAATCACAAACAAGCTTGCAAAAATTACCCAGTTTAACCAGTATGCTGAGTCACATAAAACATTTAACTCTTTTTCTTCGGCTTGAATTATTTTGGCGCCAATGCCTAAGTTACTGAAATTAACAGCAAATTCTCGCACCGTCAAGACTATGGCGCCTAAGCCATAATCATAGTCGCTTAGAAACCTAGCCATAATAGCAACAAGCACTAAGCGGAAAACACGGTAAATAATTTCTGCCATACCCAACCAACTGAGGTTACGCAGAAACTGGTTCGATAGCTTGTTTTGAATTTGTGCAATTAGATTTTGAATAACACTCACTTTAATTTTCGCAAATGAATAATAAATCATCATACAAACGCACTTAATACTCAGCACTCAGAACTCAGCACTCAGCACTCAGCACTCAGCACTTTAATTTTCCAAACTATTTGTCACCATTCCCAAAATTCCTATCCGTCCTCCTTTTAACTCCTCTATTACTTGTTTGAAGCTAGGACAAGAGGTTTTACCCAATCCAACGACAAATAATATACCATCTGAGTGGTTTGCTAAAGCGTGTGTATCTAATCTACCTAAATAATTTGGTGTGTCATAAATAACTAAATCAAAATGCGCGCGCGAGAACTGAGCAAAGTTATCCATTTGATTAGAAGTAAATAACTTATTCGGGTTTGAAGAAGTTCTACCCGCAGTTAACACATACAAGTTTTCTTCTTTTGGTAACTGCTGAACAAAATCGTTAATTTCTAACCCTTGTGAAAGTACTTCACTCAATCCTTGTGTATTGGGTATCCCTAATTGAGTATGAATTTGCGGATGTCGCAAATCAGCATCAACAAGTAAAACTCTTTGCCCTGCTTCGGCTGCTATTTGCGCCAGGTTAACTGCAATAGTAGTTTTACCTTCACCTGCTGTTGTAGATGTTACAGCTATTGTGCGAAATGGCATTTCTTGACCGAGGGATTGAAGTCGGTTGTAAAGCGAACAAAATGCTTGCGTGAAAACAGCGTTTTTATTGTTTTCCTTGAAAGCGACTTTTGATAGAGCCTCATTCCTTACTCTATCGTTAAGTTTAATGACATTACTAACTACGGGAATTGGAACGTTTCGACAAAAAGGAATTGAGCCGATAATAGGCAATTTTGCTGCACGCTTTACTTCGTCTGGGTCATGGAAAACATTTTTTAAGTTTTCTAATACAAATGCGGCGCCAGTGCCAAGAAGTAAACCAGCAATTCCACCCAGTAGGATATTTTGCGATGGAGCACCTTGTACCGGAATTAAGCGACCTTGTTTGTCGCGCGGTAAAGTTGGAGGCATTATTACCTCCCAAGGTACTTCTTGTTGTGCTGCATCAACTCGTAAAGCTTCTTGCCTTGCTAAGAGTTGATTTTGAGTATCGGTAGCAATTTGTAAATCTCGTTGTATATTTGCGTACTGACGCGCGACTTGTGGATACTGGTTGATTTGTTGGTTAAGTTGAAACTCAGCTTGGGTTAACGCGCGTAAACTCGCATCAAGTAACTGCATCTGATTAGTGCTGTCAGCAAGTTGTTTCGTCAAGTCGCGTCGTACCGTGTTTTGATAAGTGCCAACCTCGCTTGTAAAGGTTGCTCCTGCGCGATTGCCTAATGCTAATCGCTTTTCTTGTTCTAATAACGGCAATAGTTTTTGACGCTGTTCGCGTAAGCTTCGCATTACCGGACTTGCTTCTTGATATCGTGCTGATTGAGCAACTATTTGGGCCTCAAGTTCTCCAATCCGAGTTAGTAGTTGTTGATACTGCGGTGACTCACTGAGAGCGGATGCAGCAATTGCATCACTTTGTGACATTCCCAGTTGTCCTTGCAGTGATGTATATAATGACCGTGCTTCTAAGAATTTACGTTCGGCTTCTAAACGCTGTGTTTTAATTTCATCAAGCCGCTTTAACAACTGCTCACCTTGTAGCTGTGGGTTATAAAAATTGTACCGCTGTTGAAATGCTTGAAGTTGTCCTTGAAGCGTACTAACACGCATTTGCAACTTCGGTATCTGCTGCTCGACAAATTTCATGCCTTGCCGCAAACTAGTATGCTGCTGTTCGATACTATACTTGCGATAAGTTTGAGATACTTGTTCTAATACAAACTCTATTTTCTGCGGATTCTTGTCGCGGTAACGTACTTCAATCACGCGCGACTCATCTTTTCCTTTCGTTAGTCGCGTCATTAATAACGTACCTTCACGGTTGGCTGGTGTTTTACCTGCTACCGAAGCACCAACTAACTGGTCATAGTTAATTTCTGGAAACTCAGCTTTTAAGTTTTTGACGATAGGGTCTATTAACTTAGGACTTTTAAGTACTTCCATTAAAGCATTGTAGTCTAACGCTGTGGTATTTTGCTTGGTAATCTCATTTACGTTTTGCTGAAGCGTTTGAGATAATAACTTCAGAAGTTCGCTGTCTGTAGTTTTTAATGGTTCCACCATAATTTGAAACCTACCTTCATACTTGGGTGCGCGCGTTGCACTCCATATAACGGAAGTTGTAGCTGCTGCTACCGTTATTAGAGCGATTAACCACGCTTGACGACGAATAACTCCCAAAGCTGGAATAAATAAGGAGTTTTGCTCCTCTTCAAAGTTCTTCCAAGCCCAAAAACTATCACGTGCGGAAGCAGCAGGATTTTTAACCCTTGATGCGCCATTTTCCTTCGTCGGTATTTGTGTTCCCATGAAAACCCGTGATTGATTGATTAAATGGATTATTAATGGTTTTTCGTTCTAGAAACTGGGTTTCTAGTTTCTTACATTTAGGCAGCGCTTGTGGATGCTCTGGTTAGAGCTACTTATCTAACTTATTCCATGAGGTAATGCAATATAGACCCAATTGCGTCAAATATTATTCATATCTTTACGTTTTCTTAACACAGTACAGCACTTAACAGGTTGAAGATACCTAAAATTTACTTTTATTATCATCATGAGCGTAAATAGTTCGATTTATTCGACTTTACGAAAAATTTGCCTACTAGAGCTAACGAATGAAGATTAAATGAAGTCAACTCAAAATGACTACACTCTTAAAGATTATTCTGAGAATATCATTATAAGGTGTTCCTAAGCGCATTTACCCAAAAAGAAAAAAACCTCAAATTCGGGTTAGTTTAGGCATGAATTATTTAATCTAAGTACCAAAACACGTTTATGAAGTTCATGGTAAAAAATTAACATGATTTATTTACGCATTTTTCTCTGTACAGATAAAAGTACTTGAGACAATATTAACAATGGTTAAAATTCCAACGATAGCCGAAAAGATATTTGTGGTACTTTCGCTGTTCTTCTCTACAACTGCGATAATACCTGTCTTGCTAGAAACTCAAGATACAATTGCAACACCAGACCCATATAGTCCTTTGATTTTCATGGGAATTTATGCAGTTATGGCAGTGTTGATTGTTATTGAGTGGCAAAGTTTTAAACGTGTCGTGCGCTTTGATATTTGGGTTTGGTTACTCGTTGCAATTGCTATCGCGTCGATATTCTGGACAGTGGCGCCTGATATTACACCGCGTCGAAGCTTTTTACTGTTGGGCACAACTTTATTTGGCGCCTATTTGGCAATGCGATTCACTCTACGCGAACAGCTTATTATGTTGGCTTGTGCTTGTGGACTAGTAGTCGTGTTAAGTTTTGTATTCGCGATCTTCATACCGTCTTACGGTGTAATGAGCTTTCAAGAAGGCGGTGTTCACGAGGGTGCATGGCGAGGAGTAATGACACACAAAAATATCTTGGGTCGATTTACGGTACTAAGCAACATGATATTTTTGTTTACCGCGCTTGGCACGCCAAAAAACAAGTATCAGTGGCTATCGTGGGTTGGTTATGGTTTGTCAGCAGCGTTGATAATACTTTGCACATCAAAAACAGCACTGATTGCATGTACTGTTCTAACAGTGATGTTCTTACTTTACAGATCGTGGCGCTGGAACTACTCTTATGTCATTCCCTTCACAGCTGGTGTTGTGCTGGTAGTTGGAAGTGCAGCAATTTTAATTATTGATAATCTTGATGTCATTGCTGGTGCAGTTGGACGTGACCTGACATTAACAGGACGCACTGATATTTGGTCGGTGATGCTTGAAAAAATCGCAGAACGTCCCTTGACTGGTTACGGATTTAATGCATTTTGGCGTGATTGGGATAGTGAAGTGACTGCTTCGGTTTGGCGCCAGCTGGCATGGGAATGTCCTTATGGTCACAACGGAATCATGGACTTGCTAGCAGAATTGGGTATTCCTGGATTAATCGCATTCATATGCAGTTACTTGATAGCTTTTATCAAAAGTGTCAAGCTGCTGCGAATGACCACAAACGTTGAGGGTATGTGGCATTTAATGTTTCTGACTTATCTAGTCATTTACAACGTTAGCGAAAGTACTTTGCTTGCGACGAACAGTATTTACTGGATACTTTATGTTTTAACAGCTTTTTCTCTACCACTCAACTTGCAGTCACGAAATTATGAATATGAATTAGAAATACCTGACAGCAAGTCGGTACAAGTTTATAAAACACTTAAATAACTAATATAAAATGAAGATTACCTTAGTATGTAATGACGTTGCTTATCCTGCGATTCATGGCGGTCGAGTAGATATGTGGCGCCGGATAAAAGCTTTCTCACAATTTGGTATTGAGTTACAAGTAGTATGTTGGGTCAATCAAACTCCTGAAGCACAAGACATTCTTCAAATTAAAAAATATGTCCAACACCTATGTTTGATAGTCTACCAGCGAAATGTATTTTCAGCTATTCAGCAAACATATCAGTTATTGAAGTATCCGTTAGAAGTCACTTCCAGAATAGTTAGCGTTCAGTTAAAATCACTCGTTTCAGAAGTTGATTCTTTTCATCCTGATTTGATATGGCTTGATGGTATTCAAGGTGGAGCAATAGCTTTAGAGTTGAGTGACAAATTAGATGTACCGCTGATTTACCGCTCGCATAATATTGAGTATTTATATTCTGAAAGATTATTTATATCGGCAACTGGCATGAGCAAAATCAAAAGATTCTTCTCAAAAATGCATATGGAAAAGTATGAGAGAAACATACTTAAAAAAAGTGCTTTGTTTTACGATATTTCTTTAGAAGATTTAAAATTTTGGCAATCGCAAGGCTTTATAAATGGACGGTACCTACCACCATTAGTCGATTACAGCCATAGTAATAACATTAATGTTAACAGTATTAACGAAAAAAGCATCGAGTACGATATTGTTTTTTGTGGAAATTTATATTCTAATAATAACGTTGCAGGAATTGCCTGGTTTTTAACTGATATTCTTCCTATTGTACTAAATAAATTACCAGCTACTAAAGTTCTGATTGCAGGCGCCAATCCTGTTGAAAAAGTGAAAAAACTTTGTCAGCGAGCAGGAGTACATCTGAAAATAAATCCAACATCAGCAGTAGAAATTTATAATTCTGGACGTATTTTTATCAATCCAACTCTCACAGGTAGTGGTGTAAGTATTAAATCAATTGAAATGTTAGCCTTTAATAAACCTATAGTATCCACATTGCAGGGTATAGCTGGTTTACCTGAAGTTGTTAGCAAGTACTTTAACATTGCTGAAGATGCAGAGTCATTTGCTGATGCAATTGTTTGTTTACTATCATCTAATTCACAAAAAATACTTAATAGCTCAACATTACTTGAATCTATGTTTGGAATACATAGTATAAAAAATATTTTACAAGAAATAACTGATTTCATTGAATTAAAGAATTATCAAAGAGCAGATAATTTATGTAATTGCTCAAAAGTCCCTACAATCAACGTGAGTCTAAAAAATAATATCTAGTTTTTTAAAATCCACATAACATCAAAATGAAAATATTATACTTGACAACAGTTCTTCCAAGCAAAAAACAAACTGGTGGCGAAATCGCATCTCAAACTTTCATTGAAGCACTCGAACGAGATAACCATGAAGTTACAGTTGTTGGCTATCAAAGGCAGGAGTTAGGTACAGTTAAAACGAACGAAATTACTGTTGATGCCCGCAATATTGAAACACATAAATCTTATTTTGCAGCAATTGTGTGGATGGGTAATAGTTTATTAAAAAACTTACCATATTCAGCAACCAAATACTACTCAAAAAAATACAATAAAATTGTTACTTCACTTCTTAAAAAATACAATTACGATACTATAATTATAGACCATGCCCAAATTGGTTGGATAACTAATTTATTAACGCGCAATCAAATCAGTAAAAATAGTAAAATTATATTTATAGCTCATAATGTTGAGCATCAACTTTATTTAGCTCAGTACCGCAGCGCAAAAAGCCAACTATCTAAGTACATTTACTTGCGTGAAGCGCATCTAATCAAAGCTATAGAAAACAAATTAGCAAGTTCTGCTCATCAAGTTTGGACTTTGACTCAATCTGATTCCAAGTATTTTTATAAATTTAATCAGCATTCGATAGTTTTTGATTTACCTGCTAGCAAAACTCCTAGTAATAAAGCATTAAAACATCAGATTTTTGCAAAATTTGATATTGGTATTATTGGTAGCTGGACGTGGAAAGCTAATTTATTAGGTTTGAAGTGGTTTTTTCAAAGTGTTTACCCATGTTTACCGAAACATTTGTCAATACATGTTGCTGGGTTAGGCGCCGAATGGTTACAGGGTGAGTACGCAAATGTTGAATATTGTGGTTTTGTTCCTGATGTCCAAGCATTTATGGCACAAGCAAAAGTCATTGCTATTCCTTCAATAACAGGTGGCGGTGTTCAGATTAAAACACTCGATGCTATCGCTTCAGGTTTACCAATAGTTGCAACTCCTGTCGCTTTAAGAGGAATCTTCGATTATCCATCTTTAATTAAAGTTGCTGAACAGCCTGATGAATTTGCCTATACTTTGGTCGATTTATTAGGTAGTAATCTTGGTGAAGATACTTGTAGCAAACTTATTGATGAACGTCTTCAATGGTTAAAATCAAGACAGGAACAATTTTTGACAAATGTCACGGGTGCAATCAATAATCTATCGGTTACTTTTACAAAATAATTATTTTTTTGGTACATAATCTAGTAATTCTAATACAATAAGATATGAAAGTAATAAGTAAAGCACGTATTCTTATAGCATCAATGCGGGATTGTCATGCTGAGGCATTTCGTTCACCAGAATTCGAGTTTGAAGATGCTATTTGTGAATTTGATTATGCTGATATATTGGCGCCAGTATTTAATTTGAGTTTAGCAAGCACGGTGCGTAAACGCTTGGCTAATTATATTGGCATCAAAACAGCTAAAAAAGAATTGCTGACCTTTGGCAGTGTGACATCATATGTTGAACAAGAGTATGACTTGTTCTTTTTCATCTGTCAGCATTTTTGGGATATCACGTCCATCAACTCGATTAAGGGATGGCGAGAAAAATGTAGTAAAAAAGTATTATGGATAGATGAAATATGGATTAAAGAACTAAGCAATCCAAAAACAAGAATCTGTTTAGAACTTCTTAAAGAATTTGATTATATTTTTACAACCCAAACGAAGAGTGCTATTGCAATTGCTGATTTAATTAACCCAAATTGCTATTCACTACCTTATGCTGTTGATGCAATTCAATTTTGCCCCGTAAATATCCAACCTGAAAGAAGTATCGATATATATAGTATCGGGCGCCGTTCTCCGATAGTTCATAAAGCATTGCTCGAATTTGCCGAACAACAGAATTTATTATATTTACATGATACCCTCAAAGGGTTACAAATGACTAACTATAAGGAACACCGAAAGCTGTATAGTAACTTGATAAAACGCAGTCGCTATTTCATTGCGAATAAAGCAAAGTTCGACACACCCGAACAAACAGGTGGACAAGAAGAATTAGGTTCGCGCTTCTTCGAGGGTGCAGCAGGAGGTGCAGTCATGATTGGAATACCACCAAGCTACGAAGCTTTTAGTAAAATCTTTGATTGGGAAGACGCAATTATTCCAATTGCTTACGATACGAATAATTTAGGTGATATTATTACCGAACTAGATGCACAACCAGAACGCTTGGAGCAAATTCGACGTAATAATATAGTCAATACACTTTTACGAAACGACTGGGTGTACCGTTGGGAGAAGGTATTGGAAAAAGTCGGGCTTGACATCACACCCAAAATGATATCAAGAAGAACTTCCCTACATAATTTAGCAGAACGGCTTCTTTAGATTCCCGACTTTTTTAAGAAGTGGTAAATCTGGCTGTCTTTGAGGATTTTCTTCAGATAGTATTTTTTAAGATACCAATTAAACTTTTGCTTTAAAATTAGAAATAAAAAAGGAATGTCTTCGATTAAATAACGTTTCCACAGTCTTTTTGGCTCGCATAGTAATCTAAACAGCCATTCAAACCCAGTCTGACTAATCCACTTCGGTGCCCGTTTCATATTTCCTGCTTCAAAATCAATGGTTGCGCCAAGTGCCATGAAAATTTTAATGTGTCGCAATTGTTCTTTGTACTTGTATATCCATTTTTCTTGTTTAGGGGCGCCAACTCCGATTACTAAAACAGTGGCACCGGAATTATTTATCATCTCAACAATCTGCTGACATTCCAAAACGTTATTTTCAAAGCCATAGGTTGGAGAATAAGAACCAATCACAATATTTCTACCGATTTTACGATTGATATTCTGCTGCGCTTGCATAGCAATTCCAACTCCCGCACCCAAAAGAAATATTTTAATATTTTCATTTTGTCTATGGTAGTTATAAAAAGCTGGCAATAAGTCAGAACCAGAAATTTTTTCGCATAGAGGAGTTCCTAGTAGTCTTGCGGCTAAGAGCAGTATTTGACTGTCACATACTTTATAATTACTAATACTATAAGCCTGGACAAATTCTGCGTCTTTTTGCAGTTTCATTAAATGGTCTACATTCGGTGTGAACACAACACCTGACTCTAGGTTCTCTAAAAATTCTACCTTTGAGAAATTATCAATTTCTAAATTCAGGATTTTAACTTTATTCATGGTAGAACACTCTTCATGTGAATTTATACATCAGAAAAAACGGCATTGTGAGTGCAAGTAAGTGTAAGCAATAATATAGCTTGAGGAGATATTTGCTTGATACTTGTATCTATTTTTTATTTCAAGCATCGATTTTAATAACTTAGTTCATAAGGATTAAAATCTGTGAATATCTTAATGCTAAATTAGCATATTTGTTTAGGTAATAATATCTTCTTTATCTGTTTTTCATGAAAACTAAACGATAAAAATAGAACGTTTGTCAGGGATAATACTGCAATTACCTCATTTTGCCGTTCTTATCTAATTGCATCTACAAATAGCTTTATGAAATTTTTGTAAAGGCTTATGCATTGTAATATATAAGATGCGGTCAAGTGAACAAAATATCACAATTTATTAAATATAAAAAGTTACGATTTGTTTCTGAAAAATATACAAAACATAATCACTACACAGCATATCATGTGTATACTTAAAAAATCTGAGATATTTTTTGAATAAATTTTCAATATATTTAGAATGTATATAAAAAGTCAATGAAGAGATAAAAGTTATTTTTACTACAAAAAGTATTTCATTAAAGCGTTGATTTCCTTATAAAAGTTACTATGTGATTGATTATTCAGTAAACAATATAACACGCATGACTATATAGATATCAATCGATAATTGTTGCTATAATGATAGAAATTATTATCTGATGTTCAGTATGAACAAGAATCAGTTATGTAATTTAAGTACACACGCAATTTTGTCAACCGTATAATCCGTGTAATTTGTGTATATGCATGGGTGACAAATATTATCCTTACTAGTCTCTGAGATGATGTTGAAATTAAATTTTTGGTGTTAAATTTTTAATATTGCTAGAAATCGATGTCTAGCAATTAAACTAATTAGTTGGTGTGACAGTATTTTTTTAGGAGTGAACGTGAAGAGTATTTTTTCTCGCAATGGAATTTATTGTGCAGTCGGTTTAACATCTATACTGCTGTTAGCAAGCACCTCAGCTCAAGCCCAAATGGCGCCCAACAGTGCCCAGAAGCTAAGTCAAGCTTTGAAGCGCGCGCACAATGAGTCAGTGATACCCGTTCCAGGAACTACAGCAACAACTTCTGCTGCGTTAATGCAATCTGAACCTGGAGCAACTCAAATTCAAAGTCAAGAGCAAACCCAGGAAGTAACCACCAAACAGGTAGCACAAGCAGATATTGACCCAGGTCGGAGAACTCGTGGTGGCTCAAGTTATGTTGGTGTAGCAGGTAATATTGGTCTTGGTGGTGGAGATTCAGCACTTGGAGACGGAAACTTTGCTGTAATGAGTAAAGTTGGTCTAACAAGAACCTTTTCAGTGCGACCAGCGGCAATTTTTGGTGACAATACAGCTATTTTGATTCCTGTCACTTATGACTTTTCCTTGCAGCAAGCTGATGATCCATTTGTAGAACCATTACCTATTGCCCCTTATGTTGGAGTTGGTGCCGCAATTAAAACAAGTGATGACGCACAAGTTGCATTTTTAGTGACAGGCGGAGTCGATTTTCCGCTAACTCAACAATTTACAGCAACCGCAGCAATCAACGCCGGATTTTTTGACCAAACCGATGTTGGACTCTTAGTTGGTGTTGGTTACAACTTTGGCGGATTTTAATGAGTGCTGAGTAAAAAGTGCTGAGTGCTGAGTAAATGAGTGGAGTTAACACTCAGCACTCAGAACTCAGCACTTTTAACTTATAGCTTTATCGGAGAGGGAGGGATTCGAACCCTCGGTACGGAGTTACCTGCCGTACAACAGATTAGCAATCTGCCGCTTTCGACCACTCAGCCACCTCTCCAGGTGTACGAATAATAAGCGTATATGATTTTAATAACAATGTCAATAATAATTTTAAGAAAAATTTTAGAGCTAAAAATGCAAGCAGCGTAAGAGTAAAGAAAGTTCTTCTACCCTTACGCTGTCCTTTGGAATTGCATTTGCTGCTTTACAATGTGTTACTTATCCTTTTCTCGCTTGGAATCGGAGTTAAAGAACTTGCGCGCGTAACCAGGCGAGAGGTAAGCTGCCTAATTTGCGCCATTGTGGAACGTAAGCACGCTTTGAGAACACATTGTAGTTGTTGCGTTCGATTCGATCTAAGATGCGGCTGTAGTGAATTAAAGCAGCCCATACTGGTAGTCGGGCATCAGGCGCCAGGAAACTAATTCCCCGTTCAGCCTTAATATAAAATTCACGGGCACGGGCAATTTGAAACCGCATCAAAGCACGCCAACGGTCATCAATAACACCTTGAAACAAGTCTTCTTCGGTGTAATTAAAACGTGCTAAGTCTTCAAGGGGAAGATATATCCTACCGCGTCGTGCGTCTTCACCGACATCACGGAGGATGTTGGTAAGTTGGTTGGCAATACCGAGGGCAATGGCTTCTTCAGTAGGAACATACAACTGACGATTGCGGTTCCAAGGTGTTGAGGATTGAGACGTATCAATACCCATCACCGAAGTTGACATTAAACCAACGGTGCCAGCAACGCGGTAGCAATAAATATAAAGTTGATCGAAGGTGTCGTAACGACTGCGGAATAAGTCCATTCGTTGACCGTTTACCATGTCGCGAAACGGTTCGATGTCGAGAGGGAAAGAATCAAGAGTATCTACCAAAGCGACATCCAAATCATCACCTGGACGACCTGCAAAAATGAACTCCAACCGCTTCTCCCAATCGTCGAGAGTTTCGGGTGTTGTTATCGCAGCAGCAGGACCATCGACAAGTTCGTCAGTACGGCGACACCAAGCATAAATTGCCCAAATAGCTCGCCGTTTTTCTGGACTCATTAGCAAAGTACCAAGATAAAATGTCTTAGCGTACTTCGCCGTGAGGTTGCGACACAGATTGTAGGACTCTTCCGCAGAGACGGAGGTTTTCATGCGCGGGGGGGAATCAGGCAGTTGCAGCATTCGTTGCAGGCTGGAGGGTTTGCGTTGGCTTGCTCGAGGTTTTCGCCTCTAGGTGTGCTTGGGCGTTTATCGCCTGCGCTGTAAGTTTACCAGAAAGCACGGCACCTTCCATACTGCCAAGAAATGGCTGCATGGTGTAACTCCCTGCGAGGTAAAAATTTGAAATTGGAGTGACTTGTGATGGTCGGTAATTTTGACGACCTGGTATTGCCGTATAAACCGAATGAGGCGTTTTGATAATTTTATGTTTCAGAAGCTTTGCAGGGTTTTCTCCAACAAAGTGCTGGGGAAACAATGTCTCTAATTCTACTAGCGTAGCTTTAAGAATTTCCTCTTCGGATTTGTTTATCCAATCCTTTGCTGGTGCAAAAACTAATTCCAGCATAGAACGGTCGGGATTCGCGTATTCCTTACAGGTATTGCTCATATCAGCATATACGCTGAGAAGCTTAGATCGCGAAAATAACAAATTGTCAATATCTGTAAGTTTACGGTCAAACCAAAGATGTATATTGATGACTGGTACACCTTCTAAATTATCGAGCTTCTGGAAAAACTCGTTTTGCTTCCACTTTGAAGGCAACATTACCTTCATCACATCAACTGGCATTGCCGAAACATACAAGTCAGCACTGACGATTTCATCACTTTCACCATCGAGTCCCCGAATCAAGAAGCCCTTAACGCTGCCGTCTTCGTTCAGTAAAATCTCTTTCAAAGGGGCGTTTGTTTTAACTTCTCCCCCGCGCGCTGTGATGTAGTCAACCATCGGTTGGCACAAACGTTCAGTAGGCGAACCATCTAAGAATGCCACTTGTGAGCCGTTTTTCTGCTGTAGGAATCGGCTCAACGCTGTCAACAGCACCAAGGCAGATATTTCCGATGGGTCAATAAAATTTAATGATTTAGCGGCGGCAATAAATATACCTTGTTCAACATCATCACCAACACCTTGCTGCTTCAACCAATCTGAAAATGTAAATTTGTCAGTTGAATCAACATATCTTTGTCCCCGCAGCATCGCCGGAACCAGTCCTTTTGCCAACTCAATTTTCTCACCCCAACTGAGCATGTCGTTGTTACGCAAAATTGCTGCTATCCCGTTGAAGGGCGCCGGCAAATTGGGAAAATCGAAGCGACTGTATGTACCAGGCTTATCTGGTTGATTAAAAATCATTGTATGCTGCTTCCATTGCAGCCTGTCGGTAATCCCCAACTCCTTGAATAGCTGCAACATATTGGGGTAGGCGCCAAAGAAAACGTGCAACCCAGTTTCATACCAGTCCCCATCTTTATCTTTCCACGCTGCGACTAAACCGCCCAAAACGTCTCGACTTTCCAAGACGATAGGGGTATAACCATTATCGGTTAGATATTTAGCGCAGGAAAGTCCTGCTAGACCTGCTCCGGCGATTGCTACTCGCATTTACTTTACTTTCTTCAATATTTCTTAATGGTTTTGCCGTTTTCATTATACGTTGCATTCCGTTACATTTGGCATCTGTTTTACATTTAACAGCAATAAAGACGCTTATAAACAGTATTGGAGGGCGCCGCTCATCAGGAGCTACACACAAAATACATGTAACATGACGCTACAAAAACTCACGCTTAACTAGTAGTCTGTGTCATTGATTTTGGTGGGTTGGTTAGCAACGGATACAACAGATGTAACGGATTATTTATTTGTTATAAACAAAGCTTAATTCTTTAAAATAACCTATCCGGTACATCCTAGAGTCATCCGTTGCCAATTTCTCTACCTTCCAAAACTAATGGTATAGATCACTAGTCCTGTTGAGTCTTTTTGTTGATGAGTACAAACTCCAAATTACTCCAAAAAATCATAACCAAATAATATGGGGGTTAACACGCATTGCTCATTATATAAACTCACCCTTAGCAACCATGATGACTTTTCCTCCTACATGCACTTCGATTGTTTTATTTGGTAATTTTTTAGCTTTAAGAAGAATAAGAGACGGTCTATTGATTTCGTAACCTTGTTCAACGCGCGCATCGATTTGATTCTTACCAAAATATGAATGTTCAACTAAATAACCAGCTAAACATCCATTAGCACTACCTGTAGCTGGGTCTTCGGGTACACCAAGAAAGTCACAAAAGACACGTACATTTAAGTGATTTTCTGGGTGGTAAGTCTCTGGGCAAAAAATTAAAATACTTTTTGCTTCGATATCTCTAATTAACTTGTAATACTTATCTTGATTGACTTTTGCTCTTTTTAATGATGCAAGAGTTTTTAACGGAACAATAATAAAGGGTAAACCTGTTGAAACAGCTTGTATTGGGTACTGGGTATCTATTTCGCTAATTTCTATTCCAAGAACGGACGCTATTATTTCTACAGAAAATATTTTCTCACTAAAAACTGGCGCCAATTGTAGCATCCATAAATATGGTTCACTATTACTGCTATCGATATCGACTGGTATTTGTCCGACTTGTAAATTTAAAATAATCCTTTCGACTGATTGTTTAATAACCTCTCGCTGAAGTATATAAGCTGTTCCCAAGGTTGGATGACCTGCAAAAGGAATTTCCTGAGCAGGTGTAAATATTTTAACGTCATATCCCCCAGATACTGCTTGCTCTGAAATGATAAATGTTGTTTCTGAATAGTTAATTTCTCTAGCTATAGCCTGCATTTGCGTCTGCGTTAAAGCGCGCGCACATACGAACACAGCTAACTGATTGCCAGTATATTTAGCTTCAGCAAAAACATCTACTATGTAATATTTTAGACCATTCATATTATTTTTTTAAGTAAAATGACTGTTGATATTAATATTATTTTTGCATATTTTAATGCACAAAAATCTAGATATATAAAAAATTTAAATCAAAAAAGTCGAAAAAGTCAGGAACAAATCGAAAAGTTTTATTTGCTTGTTTATCAAAGACAAGATAATATGAATTTTGCTGGGGATCAAACCAGTGATTTGTATTCGGCTTTGTTTGGCGCTTAGGGCTATCGTGTTCTTTAGGCTATATTTGTTCTCGGCTAGATGTCAGGAACGCATTTCCCATAAATCTTTGTCAGGAGTAGGTTTGCACCTATATAAGGTGCTGTCACTAAAATATTCACTACACCATGCTATTTCTTGGAATTTTTTTCGTAACTTCTTGGATTAGTAATATTTTGCCGTTAAATCAAATATCTGTAAATAATCAACAAGTATCAACGGCAAAACTATCATCTAGTTTAGGAAAAACAGCTAATAATTCTCAGTCTTTATTTGTTCGACTACAGCAAGTAACAGCATTGAACGCAACGTTACTGCCGTCAAGATTTTTAAATATAGATTTGGGGACTAAGCAATTAGGACAAGTAAAAACTCAGATATCGAGCCAATCACATACTGATGTTAAAGCTAGTAACAGTCGGTTCTGTTCAGCTAAGGGTAATGAGAACGAATCATCAACAGTAATACCAAAGACTTTGAATGCAGTTAAAACAAGCGTCACATCGTACTCACCACAGTTACTTAACTCGAATTCAGACGACAGTGACTTCCCAAACAAGATTTTACGAAGCATACGGTTCGGATTACCTCCCACACTGCGAAACTTGTTCCGTCTCCCGATTTCTTTCGAGTCGCGTTTTACCAAATCAAATTTGCCTGTTATGACCGTTCGTCGCGATGAAACGAACTATGAAATTTGGGTAGATAATCACTTGGTTGCCAACTTGCCAAATCAAGCACAGGCAAGTGTAATGCAACAACGTTTGAATAAATTAGTGAAGTCTGAAGGATTCTTACCGTCTCAATTACGACCTGCTTCTGTTGACGGCGCCCCAGCAATAATGACTGGTAATCGCTTTATATTTGGAGTCAATAAAGAAATATCCAGCAAAACAACCCGAAGTGCTGATTTGATAGCTATTGACTGGGTGAACAACCTTCGGACTGCATTGAAGGCGCCTAAACTTTCACTCACCGAAGGACAGCAAGATATGTACGGTTTAGAGTATTCCAATCAGAAACTATCTGGTTTAGCTTCTTGGTATGGTGGCTATTTCCACGGTCGTACTACTGCTAATGGTGAAACTTATAACCAGAACGACCTTACGGTTGCCCACAAGACATTGCCATTTAACACATTCTTGAAAGTAACTAGTAAACATTCAGGGAAATCAGTGATAGTGCGCGTAAACGACCGAGGACCATATATCCCACCTCGCAGTCTTGATTTATCACTCGAAGCTGCACGTTGTGTTGGTAGTGAAACTGCTGGTGTTGTGAGTTATGAAGCGGTTATTATGAAACCAAATCAACCTAAAATGACTTTGAACGCTGCGCTAGCAATAAAAGATAACAAAAAACCTCAACAATTAGCTGTTGTTTCTGAGTTTTAGGAGTAGAAAGTGCTGATAAAAGTAGAGAGTGCTGATAAAAGTAGAAAGTGCGCTCGTGCGCTCGTGCTGAGTAAAAGAGAACATTCTTTTCTCACTGCTTATTACTTATTACTTATTACTTGAAACTTACAACTCAGCACGAGCGCACTATTTACGCTGGAACAACAAATTTCTCACTACCAGCCAAACCAAATGCTTCGTGAATAACTTGCAAAGCTTTGATGCCTTGTTCTTGTTCAACAACGCAACTGATTTTGATTTCAGATGTAGCTATCATTTGAATATTAATTTTGTTTTGTGCTAATGCTTCAAACATTTTTGCTGCTACACCTGGTTGTCCGACCATGCCGGCGCCAACGACACTGACTTTTGCAATGGCACTATCTAAAACTACTTCGCCCCAACCATATTCTAATGCTGCTTCTTGAAGCAAAAGTTGAGTACTTTCAGCATCAAGACGCGCGACGGTAAAGGCAATATCTCGTCTTGGGGCGCCATCTATAATGTGGCAACGCTGTGACTGAATAATCATATCAACACTAACGTTATGTTCTGCAAGTAAACCAAATAATTTGGCTGCCATACCTGGTTTATCAGGAACGTTACGAATAGCCAAACGCGCTTGGTTCATATCAAGGGCAACACCGCGAACAGGAGAGGAAGAAGGGGAGATGGAAGACGGGGGAAGGGGGGAGGTAGTAATATCAAAAGCTTTCACTAGGGAACTAACAGCTTTTTCGCAGTCGGTTTCATCGACTACACAACTTACTTTTACTTCGCTAGTAGAAATCATTTGAATGTTGACACCAGCTTCAGCAAGTGTAGCAAACATTTTCGCCGCGACACCTGGGCGCCCAATCATCCCGGCGCCTGCAATACTGACTTTAGCTATGTTTTGTTCTACTAATACCTCAGCTTCATCTAATTTTGTTGGGTTACTGCGAAGTACTGGTGCAATAGCTGCTGCCACTGCTTCAGCTTTTTTCAAGATTGGTGTCATTACGGTAAAAGCAATGTCATTACTATTACCGTCATGAATCGATTGAATAATTAAATCAACATCGACCTTTTGATGTGCTATTTCTCCAAACAAACGCGCGGCAACTCCAGGTTTATCAGGAACACGTAACAAAGCTATTTTAGTTTGGTTGGCATCAAACTCAATTGCGTCTACTGGACGAGCTATTTCTAAATTTACAAGCGAACGCTCTTGCTGTTTCTTTGAAGTTACCCAAGTACCCGGTTGGTCACTCCAACTCGAACGCACTACTAAAGGCATACTATAATTACGCGCAATTTCTACCGCACGTGGGTGCAGTACTTTTGCACCTAAGCTCGCTAGTTCCAGCATTTCATCACAGGTAATTTCGTCCATTAACTGCGCTTCGGGAACTAATCTTGGGTCAGTAGTGAGAATACCTGGTACATCAGTATAAATTTCGCAAAAATCTGCCCGTAATGCTGCTGCTAATGCTACCGCTGATGTATCTGAACCTCCCCGTCCCAAGGTCGTAATTTCTAACGCTTCAGTACTGCTAATACCTTGGAACCCAGCAACTACTACAACTTTACCTTCTTGGAGGTGACGCTCTAATCGTTGGGTTTCTATATGTAAAATTCGCGCGCGCGTATGATGAGCTTCCGTAACAATTCCGACTTGGGCGCCTGTCATTGAAATCGCTGGCTGTCCAATTTCCTGCAAAGCCATACTTAACAACGCAATAGTAACCTGTTCCCCCGTCGAAAGCAGCATATCCATTTCCCGACGGTTGGGAGTTCTAGAAATTTCATGCGCTAACTTCACAAGTCCATCAGTGGTTTTACCCATCGCAGAAACTACCACCACAACAGAATTCCCAGCTTTCACAGCTTTACTTACACGCTGCGCTACCGTTTGGATGCGTTCAACCGAACCTACAGATGTACCACCGTATTTTTGGACTATTAGCGACATAACTTTAATGAGATATTACTAAAACCTGGTTTTTGGAGTGCCTCAGAATACTAAGGTATCAGAATTTAACGGTACGTTAAAGAAAAACTTTACATTTTTTTGATCAATTTTGTAGTAGGGTGCGTGAAAGCTATTACAATCTGCAAGGAAATGAAATAATAAACTGCTTTCACGCACCCTACTTAATACGGTGTCTAAATTCATACACTCCAAGCATTAGAGCTGCGATGACCATTGGTAAAAGGTAGTAAATAGCTCGATAAGCAAGCATCGAACCGAAAAGTGCGGCGCCAGAAACTTTAGGAGAGAGAATTAGTAAGATTATCGTTTCAAATACACCTAGTCCGCTAGGAACGTTACTGGCAACTCCTGCAAACATTGCGAGTAAGTAAACACCTAAAAAGTCGAGAAAAGAAAGTGGTGTGTTTGCTGGCAGTAAAACATAAAGGACACCAGTCGCTAATAACCAGTCTAAGCTGGATATCACAACTTGAATAAATCCAGTTTTGAAATTTGGAAATCTAAACTCATGACCACGTATGACAAGTGGTTGCTTTAGAAATAGACTGCCAAGTAAATATATAAAAACTAGTACTAAAAATAATACACCAGCTGGACGAGCATCGGTGAAAGGTACGTGTAACTGTGGTGGAATTTGTAACGGGTTGAGTACGAACATTAACCCTGCTACACACAGAATTCCTAACCAAAAAGTAATATTTTCAAAGGCAATGACTTGTGCTATGTCAACAGCCGGTACTCCCCAACTCGCATAAAATCGGTATCGAATGGCGCCTCCAGTCAATATACCAAAACCAATGGTGTTGCTGAAAACTGCACTAGTAAAACCGACAAAAGCAATTTTATTCCAGCGTAACGCGCGTCCAATATAAGCAAATGCCAAAATATCATATGCTGCCAGTACTATATATCCCAGTGCAGTCAACCATATCGACAAACTCAACCTATTTTTGGGAATAGCATTGATAGCATTCAATACATCACGGTAATTATAAGCACGTAACTCGTGGAAGAGCGCCCATACTGAAACAATAAGCAAAACCAAACCAATCAGCGAAGTAAAGTTCAGTTGGAGTTTTTTAAGCATAAAAAAATCAAAATTGCATTTAAATATTCGCAAAATTGCCATTCAGAAGACACAGAATTAACACAATACTTATATAAGCTTGTAGTGGCAAGTTATAGCTACAGGTCGTGCTTACAATTATATTTGATAAGATACGACCGTTCGGTTATATAAATTTGATTTCGGTTTAAGACTTTTTACGAAGATGGATGACTCGGTGCAAAATGTTTTAGTTGGTTCTAGAATCAATCTGCGACAAGGGGTTAATTTACAAGTTTGCCACAGTGCAGGTAGTACACCAGCTATTGTATTTTTACACGGGGGAACAGGAAACCGTTTCAACTTGCGCGCGCAGTACGAATTTGCTCAAAATCAGGGTTGGGAGGTTCTCGCTTATGATTTAGCAGGACATGGGCAGTCGAGTTCTTACACTCGTTATTCAATTGGTAGGCATCGTCGGGATTTAGAACGATTGTTACAGCATTTTAATATAGAATCGCCAATATTATGCTGTCACAGTTACGGGGTACCTACAGGTTTAGAGTTTGCCCAGCATAATTCAGTCAGTGGAATTATTGCAATAGCTGGTGGCGCCCATAATTTGACACCGTGGTGGGAAATACCACTCATGAAATTCATGGCTTGGGGTGGTAGATATATCTATTTATTACCCGGTGTGCAGTCATTGACTAATCGCTTATCAAGTTCGTATACTCACAAAGTTATGACTCGATTTCATAGAGAGTGCCCAGTACCTATAGATTTTCAAACCTATAAAGCTCTAGAAATATTTTGGGACTATAGTTTCTTTACCCGAAATCCCATATCGAAAATTAATCATATTCCAGTTTTAGTTATTAGTGGGGGAAAAGACCCGACGTTTACAGTTGAGATGGGTGATGAATTAGCGAGTATATTTATCAACCGTACTCATTTACATCTTAAGAATGCAGGACATTTAGTAATGGCTGAATGTTCGGAACTAGTAAATGCAGCAATTGGTGATTGGGTGAAGAAACTTGGCAACGGATAAACACGGATGTAACGGATGATTTATTTAAAACAATGGCTCTTTTATGGCGCCTTAAAAACGAATTAATTGAATCAACTAATTATTTCTTATGAAAAATTACAAATCTAAGTTAGTCTTATTGACCTCGTTATTAGCTCTATTTGGTTGTGGATATCCTGATATTGCTGTGAATGCACAATCAAACGCAGTAAATAGAGACGCGATAAATCGCGTCTCTACGTTGAAAATTCTTCCTCCTCAACCAAGCGCCAGTGACCTTGCGGTTCCTCTAACATATAAACTTGAAAACTATATTAGTGTTGCGATGGGTGGAAATCGCACTTATGGTATTTCTTTACCTCCTGGTTATGACCAAAATAAAACTCAACGTTATCCAGTTGTTTTCCTGCTTCACGGTGGACACGGTAATCCTAAAGACTGGTTTGAGCAAAAAGGCAACGCGCTTAAAACTCTACAAGCTTTATATACAACTGGCAAACTCTCACCGAGCATTGTTGTTACTCCTGACGGTAATGATAAACGTGGCTCTAGTCGCTACTGGGATCCACAATATATAGATGGTCCGAATGGTAAAGTTTCTACAGCAGTAGGTGAAGAATTAGTAAAAATTATACAATCTCGGTACCGAACTTTAGCGAATCCTGACTTTTGGGCAATTGGTGGTTTATCTTCGGGTGGATGGGGCGCCGTTAATGTTGGGTTACAAAATTCGCATAACTTCTCGGTTATGTTTAGTCACAGTGGCTATTTCAAAGATAAAAGCGGCCCTAAGAATAGTCCTATAACTTATATCAAGACAATGGCGCCAGCGTCTTTACAAAAACTGAGAATTTATTTAGATTCTGGTATATCTGATACAGAAGAACTTGAAGAAGCTCGTGAATTTAGTAAGGTACTAAGCCAGCAAAAGGTTTACAATCAATTTCGCTCCTTTCCAGGCAGCCATACTTGGGACTATTGGCGAACGCATTTGACTGACTCGTTAACATTTGTCGGTGAACAATTCAAAATTGCTCAAATTGCACATGCCGCTGATAATCTAGGTTTTGATAAGCCTAAAACCGCGCCAAATTGACTCAATTGACAATTTTTAGTTTTACTTCCCAATTCGCTGATTTGCCCAAGATATAATCTACTTACATCTTGGGTAATAATCATGTGTAATAATTTGTAACAAAAAATATAGATTTATTTATGATTTATTCAGTTTGTGTCGTTAATTTAAGTTTTATCAAATGAAGCCTTACAAAAAATTGGTAGGAATTCTGAGTTTGCTTGCTGTACTTACGGGTGCTGGGTATTGGTATGTTTTTGTTTTAGGCGCCCCGCAATTTGACCCTCCCAAAGAGATTACAGATACAGAGTTAAAGTTTAAGCTTGAGACTTTTGAGAGTAAAGCAATGCAAAGTACCCGTAAATACGGGGTTATTTTTCCACCAGGGTACGACAAGAATTTAAAAGATAGATACCCTGTCATATTTTTATTACACGGTGGTCATGATAACGAACGTGCGTTTGTAGATAAATATGCGACTATCAGTACTCTTGCACAATTATATAAAGCTAAAAAATTGCCTTACTCAATAATAATTACACCTGATGGAAACGATAAACGTGGGTCGAATCCAATATACGACCCTGATTATTATGATGGACCAAACGGCAATGTTGGTACTTTGATTGGTTCTGAATTAGTACAAATAGTCAAACAACGTTATCGTGTTCTTGATGAACCAAAATATTGGGCAATGGGAGGAGTCTCTTCTGGAGGATGGGGTGCGTTTAATATTGGTTTACGTCATCTCGATAATTTTAATATACTGTTCAGCCATACTGGTTATTTTACAGATGATAGCGGCGCCCAAAATAGTCCTCTAAGCATAGTGCAACAGCTATCACCTCAGCAGCTTGCAAATTTAAGAATTTATTTAGATGCGGGGAAAAATGACACTGACTTACTCGCTTCTACAAAAACATTTCACGAAACCTTAAACAAACTAGGTGTGAAAAACGTATACTATGCTTTTCCAGGTGGACATGGGTTATCAGGACCTGATATTGGTTGGAACTATTTTCATAAACATTTAAAAGGTTCGCTATCTTATGTAGGTAATCAGTGGCAAAATCTGATAAATAAAAAAAAGGTCAATGAATAATCAATTAAAAATCAAAATCGGACTATGGAGTGCATCACTACTTACTGGCTTAGTAGGAGTAGTAAATTTACTTTCATCAGTCACACCAAATTTATACGGTCGAAATCATTTCTTAAAACAATTTTTGCCGTTTGAAATCCGCGCGGGTGGTCATGTATTTGCAGCATTAACAGGATTTATTTTGCTGACGTTGGCAACTAATTTACTGCGTCGTAAGCGGATTGCCTGGGTAATAACTGTTACTTTATTAGTTCTGTCGATTATCAGTCATATATTTAAGGGATTAGATTACGAAGAAAGTTTATTGTCGGGTGTATTGCTTATACAATTAATTGCAATGCGTCACGTGTTTACCGCGCGCTCTGACCGTCCTTCGATAGCAAATGGAGTACGAGTATTAATCGGCGCCTTGTTATTTACGCTTGCGTATGGAACAATTGGATTTTATTTATTAGACGGTAAATTTACAGAAAACTTCAACTGGCGTGAAGCGATATTACAAACCTTAGCGATGTTCTTTACCGAGGATAATTGGGGACTACAGCCTAAAAGTCGGTTTGGAGATTTCTTTGCTAACTCTATATATATAATTGCTGCATGTACATTTGCATATGCTTTATTTTCAATTTTACAACCAGTATTTTTACGAAGTACAGCGGCGCCAGAAGAAAGGCAAAAAGCTAAAGAAATAGTTGAAAACTACGGTTGTTCTTCGTTAGCTTCATTTGCATTATTAAGTGATAAAAGTTACTATTTTAGCCCATCTGGTCGCAGTGTAATTGCGTATGTACCAAAAGGACGTGGCGCCATTGCATTAGGTGACCCAATAGGGCCAAGGGAAGACCGTGAAGAAGTATTAGTTGGATTCAAAGTATTTTGTGAGCGTAACGATTGGTATCCAGCATTTTATCAAACTTTACCTAATGATATTGACTTATATAAATCAATAGGTTTTCGAGTCATTCAAATAGGCGAAGAAGCAATAGTAGACCTCAAAGCATTTACCACGCAAGGAAAAGCTGGTAAAAACTTACGTACAGCACTTAACCGCATGAGTAAAATGGGGTACGATGTCAAATTTTATCAACCACCAATTAGTGATGAATTAATACGTCAGTTACGACCAGTGAGTGACGAGTGGTTACAGACAGTGCAAGGTTCAGAGAAACAATTTTCTTTAGGTTGGTTTGACGAAGAGTATTTACGCGGAAGTGAAATTGCTGTAGTTGAATCAAGTGAAGGAGAAATTACAGCGTTTACTAATATAGTACCTGAATATCAACTCAACGAAGTTACAAATGATTTAATGCGTCATCGTAAGACCATTGAAAACGGTACAATGGACTTTTTGTTTATTTCAATGTTTCAACATTACAAAGAACGTGGTTACGACACTTTTAATATTGGTTTAATTGCCTTATCTGGAGTTGGAGAAAGCTTACAAGGAAAATCAAGGCGCCGAGATAAAGTATTCAAATACCTCTATGACCACTTGCAGCGCTTTTATAATTTTCAAGGATTGCGCGCGTACAAAGAAAAATTTCAGCCGCATTGGGAACCGCGTTATTTGGTTTACCCTAGTGTGACTGCTTTACCCGATGTAGTTGTAGCATTAGTGCGCGCGGACTCTGGTGATAGACTCTGGGATTATTTTAAACCTGGTGCTTAAATATTGGTACGTAGTTGGGCTTTAGCCCTCTAAATAGTTTTAATACTTTTTGCGCTGATAAAATTATTGAAGGGCAGTAAAGTATTATGAATCAATTAGAATCAACAAAGCTACTAAACGAGTTACTACAACAAGATGCTTGTGATGTGTTGGCTTGGGCGAAACAAGTTTGGTCGGGTAAATTGGAATCACCCATTAATTTCAACTGGCATGGTTTGGCTGAAGCTGCTGCTATGGAAGCTCGATTAAATTACGGTAATGATTCATCAGTTATAAATCTTTCTTGGGCAGAAGTTGCAACATCGATTTATGATTATTTGGGAAGGCGCGCGGGAGAGTCAGCAGGGGAGTCTTTTCTTATTTCATCAATGTTACTGCGCGCTGCAATGATAGCGGATTTTGGCGCCATACCAGCACATCCTGTTCTTGATATTGACCGGGTTATTAACTGGTTTTTCGATAGCTTGAATATGTCACTAGATGAAGCATTTGAAAAGGCACCTAATTGGAGAAATTGCAGCATTAATGAAATTCGAGAGTTAAGGAAAATTAAGAATCGTTTAAAGATTATCTCTGTGTTAGTTGACAGTGGCAAGCTTGTTCCAAATGTTGAACTTAGTACCTGGCTTTCTTTACGAAGTCAATTACCTTAGTCTCCCTGTCTTGCCTTACCGCGTCGCCTATTTTTACGACTACAAGCGTGCCATTCGGGGTTAGACCTACCATTGGCTCTTTTGTATCCTACAAGGAGAGAGCCTTTTACTATTAAACAAGCGTAGTATATATAGGCTTTTTAGTTAATGCCAATTGCTCTAGTAATTCTGTCGCAAGAGTAGGTGTATCATAGCGATTAATTTCAGCTTTAAAGCTTTCTGCTTTTTCTCGATATTTTGGCGAGCTAAGAATCTTCATTACGGCATCTCGAATTTGTTCAGGTGTGGGTGTACTAGTTCTTAAGTCTATCCCAGTTCCAGACCATTGAACCCTAGCACATATTTCAGGTTTTTCTTCGGTTTGACCAGCAGTAACCATTGGCACACCAAAAGCTAAAGCTGTCTGTACACCATTAAATCCACCGTTTGTTACCATCACATCTACATAAGGCAACAGATAAGCATGAGGAATAAATCTTTCTAACCTAACGTTTTGAGGAATTGAACTAAGCTGTAGATTTTCTATTGGTTGTCCTCCTGTTGTCACAATTAATAATACATCTTCGTTTGCAAGAGCTTCAATTGTTGGCAGAATTAAATCTCTTGCTTCTGTTGCGACTGTTCCTTGGGTGACGTGAATTATCGGTTTATCTAATGTCAAGTCATCCCACCAAGCAGGAGGTATAAATGCAGGCGCCAAAGGTAAAAAACTACCAATAAAATGAATTTGTGGTGCAAGGTCGCTACGAGGATATTCAAAAGACGGTGTAGTGCCTTGTAGATACAGAAATGGAGATAAAGCAGCAGTGAAAAAATCCTGTGATTTCTTTGGTAGTCCAACACTTTCACGGGCACGGTCAAGGTGAATTGTTACATCACGCATTAAGATGTTGTGTGATAAGTAATTAAGAAGTCGATTTCGTAATTTTTCTGCCCAGGAATTACCCGGTGGAATTCCTAGCCCAAAAGGCGCCGTATCTCGGCTATTAAAAGGTAGTGCTGACATGCCAAACGCTACCCAAGGTAAGCCTGTTTTTTCATGTAACCACGAGATACCAAGGCAAAAAACATCACACAGCAAAACATCAGCGGGGAATTCATCTAAAATATTAGTTAAATCTTTCAGTTGCGTTATTGCTGAATCGATAAAGCCATGTTTGAGGTAAAACTTAAATTGCGCTACTCCCTTTAAAGCATCTTTTTGTTCTATAAAAGTCAGGGGAATAGTATTGATGTCAGTGAAATCTATGCCTGTGCGGATGGGAACGTGACGGGCACCTGTTGCTTCAATCTTTTCTTTGAAACCTTTTCCAGTATACCACCATACTTCGTGACCGCGTTCAACAAGCTTACGCGCGATTGGTAAAGCTGGATTAACATGTCCAGCAGCAGCAATTGTAGCAATTAAAAAGCGAGTCATAATTATTACTATTTTTTTGTTACACGTACACGTAATTGATTCTGAGCTTTGGGAGGAACTAAGACAGGCGCCAATGTAGAGTATTTTGGTGTGACATCAAAATTGTAGTGACGTAGTAACGTGGCTAGAAAAACTTTGATTTCTAACAGTGCAAACTCTCGACCGATACAAACATGGGCGCCACCTCCAAAACCCAGTAATGAAAACGAGACTTTTTTATCTTCTTCGCGTCCTATTTCAAAGCGGTTTGGGTCAAACTGTTCTGGGTTGGTGTAAATTTCTGGCAACCGATGCGTGACAAATTGAGAAATAATGATTGTCCAGCCCGGTTCTATTCGATATCCTGCATATTCAATTTCTTTGACTACACCCCGAATTATCAATGATGTTGGTGGATATAAACGCTCAATTTCTTTGAGAAAGTTGGTCATTTGCGGTAATTGTCGCAAATGTTCGATATTTAATTCGCCTTTTACAACTTGTTCTAATTCTTCTAAAAGACGCTCTCGCCAATCCGCGCGTGCTGCTAGCTCAAACATTGCCCAAGACAACATTCCCGCTGTTGTGAAGTGAGAAGCATTGACCAAATGTATAATCTCATCCATGATTTGGTTCAATGACAATGCATTGTCTTCGCTATCTATTGCCGCTAAAAACAATCCCAATGCGTCATGTGACGATTGTAAATTCTGGTTTCGTCTCCGTTCTGTAATCATTGCTTGGAGTCTATGCTTTAACAAAGCCCTTGCGAGTTGCCCCTTTCCAAAAGTTGTGAATGGTAAATTGACTCGAAGTAATGACAGGGAAGCTTGTAATTGGGCATTATATAACTGCTCAATTTCATCGATTTCTTTCTCTGCTTGCACTCCTAGTAACAATCTAGCCCCTACCAGCAAAGTCATTTTTCGTAGTGAGTCTATCAAAACCATCTCACCGTGATTTGCCCAAGCGCTAAGACAAGCTTGTACAATCTCCTGCATTGTCTCAAGATAGCTAGTGATTGCCGCACCATGAAACGCTGACATCATCAAGCGTCGCGTTGTGGAATGTTGCTGTCCATCTTGAATCATTAGCGTTTTCCCAAACGCTGGTTCTACAAAATATCGCCAACCCAAATAAGAAGATAGACGCTCTGCTTGCTCAACAAGTACAAGTTTATTTGCTTCGGCGCCTATTAAAACTGCACACTTTTGCCCCAAAATTCGCATTTTAAATACCGAACCATAGCGCTGCCAGCTTTGCAGTAGAGAATAACCTTCGTTTCCGGCAAATTGAAGGTCGTCGATAATTGGTACACCAAAACTACCCGGCATTTCTAGAGCCGATTTAAGTTGCTGCATAACCAGTATTGATGGATGAGTTAATGAATTAAAAATTTATTTCATAAATACAGCATGAAATAACGACGGACTATTTGTCAACAGTTAATTAAAAATTTAATTCATAGTTTTAGTCTAAAAGGTGGTAACTATGAGCAAAAGCTTGTACAGTCAGATAAGAAGCTTGCAAAACGACCTGAATGCGACTGTGGGCAGTACAGAGAATACACAACCATCATCAAAAGTCAACCGGGCAACTCGTGATGCCGAGGTAACAAAACAGCAAATTTTAGATGCCGCAGTAATTGAGTTTGCGAAAAATGGTTTATTTGGCGCCCGAACCGATGCGATAGCGAAAAGTGCAGGAGTGGCGCCGAGGATGATTTATTATTACTTCCAGAGTAAGGAAGGGTTATATCAAGCAGTGTTAGAGCGACCAGCTTCTGAATTTCAACAGATGTTGGAGCAAATGAATTTGGAAGAACTACCAGCTATTGAAGCGCTACAAGTGTTTTTGCGAACTGTTATTGCGTATGAAATTTCCCATCGTTATCAAGGCATGTTGTTATTTCAAGAAGCGAATCAAAATCAAGGTAAATATTTTCAGCAAACAAATTGGTCGCAACCACTTACATATGTTACCAAAATATTAGAAAAGGGAATGCAAGAGGGGACTTTTTGTAAGCAAGACCCATATATGACAACACTGACGATAGCGGGTATATGCGTTTTTTATGCAAATGCCTATGAGAACCTAAAACACCTGACCCCAGATGTCGAATTACTTAGTGATGAAATGATTGAACGTTACACCCAGGCTGCAATTAACTTAGTGTTAAATGGTGTACTTGCTTAAACTATGTTAATCTATGTATTTGTGAAATCAACGTGCTACTCTTCATAACTTGTGATTGGATTAACTCTACCGATACCCAATTCTAAGAGCTTATTTTTTACATCTTGCCAGTCAGTACCACAGTAGTAATATTTTTTATCTAGAATATTTGCGATGTAATAACCCTGTTTACCTCCGTTGATACGTTCAATTGCTCAATTGCTACCTTTTTCATTGAAGTGTCGAAGGCAGCTAATGAATCGTCCTGCGCTAGTAAAGGAGCGTTAAGTAAATTAATAAAAGGTGTACCGTGTTTGAAAGCCCAGCCATTGCTTCGCCGTTCAATAATTTTGTAGTAGACAGGACGAACAATCATATTATTTGATTCTCTCATAATTAATAAATGTTATCTTAATAAGTAAAGATAGCCCCCAAGGGGAAGTTGGGGACTATCAGCGCGCATTAATTGGTGTCATTGTCGTTGTGAAATCAACCTTGGCGTAATTAATCAAAAAGAGAAACTACGCTAATAGTCGTTACGCGATGCATAGGCTTTGTACTTTTTTCAGTTGTGATTAATTCTTCTGCACCGACTGATAATGCAGCCGCTATATGCAGTGCATCCATTGCAGCTAAACCGTACTGAGAAGCAATTGGGTAAGCGTCTTGAATAATTTTATTTAAATCAGCTGCCCAATAAGCGACAGAGCTAAAAAATGTTTCGTAGAATTCAGTTTCTTTTGTTTTTCGATTATAAATTGCTTTGGGAATTACTTCTAACTTAACAAAGTCGCTCGAAGCAAATTGCCGTTCAGAGTCTTCTAAAATAGAAAGAGCTTTTTCGGATGAATCTTCTACACTACGCGCCGCAGCAATTAGCACCCCGGAATCGATAAAACTTATCTTCATGTATCAGTTTCCTGTAACCCACCACGACGATTAGCAATTTCTTTTTCAAGTTCATCTTGAGTGAACAAATGTTCACCCGAAGCCACGATTTCGGCGCGTATTTCTCGTAAACGTTTTCCTAATTGAGATGTCTTTCCACAGACTATTGGTTGAGGCTTGACTATTTTTGCATGAATAAATTCTACAAAATCTAAAACCTCCTCCTGTTTTTCTTTTGGAAGAGAACGCCATTTTACTAATAAATCTTGTTCTCGACTCATGTGTATTTACCTACTACTGTTATAACTTGTATTGTTTGAAGGTACTTTTATTATATTGATTAGTTTTATCATATCTGATATCTAAACCTTGACCAATCGGTTTAAGTAATGTTATTGTCTGTGTATGAGTCGAGGACCAGATAAACAATTTGACCCTGAAGTTGCCCTCTCAAAGGCAATGGAGGTGTTCTGGGCGCGCGGTTATGAGGCAGCTAGCCTCTCTGAACTGCTCGATGTGATGGACATTGGCAAAAAGAGCCTGTACGATACGTTTGGCAACAAGCGTTCGCTCTTTCTCAAAGCACTCGAATATTATGCCAAGACAGAGGTGAAGTTGATGCAAGACCAGCTTTTGGCGCCGGGTTCCCCTCTGGAGAATCTGGAGACAGTACTCCAAAATCTGCAACAGATGCATTCCTTACCAGGAAGCAAAGGCTGTATGCTTGGCACGAATATTGCTGACTTTAATACCAGTGACGAGGAAATTGCAGCAACCTTACGGGGCTACTTGCAAGACTTAGAGGATGCGTTTTGTACTGCTATTACCCGCGCTACTGTAGTCGGAGAACTCAAGCAGATAGCAAAGCCTCGTGATTTAGCACGAATGTTGCTTTGTACTACACAGGGAATGGCTCTGTTGGGTCGAACGGTTGACACTAAAGCGCTTTTACAAAGTACCGTTCAGGCAACAATGGCACTTTTCAAGCAATCCTAAATTTTTTTACCTTAACTTAAACCATTCAGTCTAAGTTTACGTTAACTCTTACCAGGAGGTATTTCTATGGCACGGTTGCAAAACAAAACAGCGGTGATAACAGGGGGGACAACAGGTATCGGATTTGAAACTGCCAAGCAGTTTGTTGCAGATGGCGCACGGGTGATCATCACTGGACAAAACGAGGAGCGGTTGCAATCTGCTGCCCAAGAACTAGGCTCAAAGGTTATTCCTGTTCTAGCAGATGTGCGAGCGCTTTCAAGCCTAAACACTCTGGCAGAACGAGTGAAAGCAGAATTTGATGGGTTAGATGTTCTATTTGTGAATGCAGGAATTGGACTTTTCGCACCCCTAGAAGCGATTAACGAGGCATTTTACGATGACCAATTCGATATCAATGTTAAAGGCGCCTTTTTTACCGTACAGAAACTTGCTGGACTGTTGAACGAAGAGGCAAGCGTGATTTTGAATGCCTCGGCAGTCCATGAGAAAGGAGCAGCAACAGGCAGCGTGTATTTTGCTACGAAGGCGGCTGTACGTTCATTTGCCCGAACCTTGGCTACTGAACTTGCATCTCGTAGAATTAGAGTGAATACAGTTAGCCCCGGTTTTATACCTACTAATTTTCAGAGCAAAATGGGGTTGCCACCAGAAGCACTCGATAGTTTTGGAGAATATGTGAAGCAGTCTGCACCGCTAGGACGTTTTGGGAAACCGGAGGAAATTGCCTCTGCTGTTGTTTTTCTAGCTAGCAGTGAATCGTCTTACATGACAGCGGCAGATATTGTTGTTGATGGTGGCTACATGAACGTTTAAGTGCTTATATCATTCTCGGTGTAACCAATTTAGAATACCTAAACCTGCTACTAAACCTACAAAGTTTCCGGTGATGCCATTCATATTTGCTAGGGCGACAAAAATATCAAGCGCGCGGATAATACGGTTGGGGTCAACTATAGCAACACCTTGGGGGACAGCGATTGATTTTGCTAGTAGCACTCCTAAAGTAACGCCACCTCCTATAATTGTTGCTAGCATTCCCACTAAGCTAGCAATAATACCCCATCGTACAATTTGCATTACTTCAGATTTCTTAGGATGCGTACTGATATCACCATTACGAAGTCGTCTAGCAAGTCTTGTTTGTCGAAACGCTAAGTAAACATTAAATAGCAGTAGTAATATTCCGCAACCTGCCCAAAATATTCCAATTCCAAGACCTGGTGTAGCGGATTGAGCGTAATTAACTGCTACTCCTGGTACAGATGTGGGAGGTGTAATAGTTTGGCTGAAACTGCGCCCGGTAATGGCAAATAACAAGGTCAGTCCCGCAGCAACAGCAAACCCAAGTTCCACCCAAAAACCAGACCATCCTGCAATCCGCAAGATATTGCCAATTTGTTCCAGTTTCTGTTCTATAACGTGTGTATTTGACCTTGTTTCCATTTTAATTACTCTTTAAAACTCTCTTTGTACAGACGCGATAAATAGCATCTCTACTCTGCGTCCTCTGCGTCTCTGTGGTAAAAAATTTTTTATTCAACCACTGACTTACAAAGAGCGCAAAGCGAATCTAATTTTAATCAAAGTACTATATCAAAATATAAACAACAGTCAAACGATGTAAAAATCAAGTAAAAAATATATGTATCTCTCCATCAATAGGAAGATGGAACTATAAGAATGAATTTCTAGCCTGAGAAGTAGATAAAGCTTCTCCTTAACAACTCACTTATGGCTAATAATTCTAACTCAAACAACGGTCATCGTATTCGTTATGCAGTAATAGGACTTGGTTGGATAGCACAAGAAACAGTCTTACCCGCGTTTGCTACTACAGAAAATTCCCAACTCACAGCATTAGTTTCTGATGACCCGACTAAACGAGAAGAACTCGGCGAAAAATACGGTGTAAAAACTTATTCCTACGACCAATATGAAGAATGCCTAAATAACGGTGAAATTGATGCCGTTTACATAGCTTTACCTAATCATTTACACCTCGAATATACTAACAGAGCCGCAAAACAAGGTATTCATGTACTTTGTGAAAAACCAATGGCTGTTACAGAACACGAATGCGAACAAATGATTCGCGCGGCAAAGGAAAATAACGTTAAGTTAATGATTGCTTACCGTTTACACTTTGACAAAGCTAATTTACAAGCGATAGAAACGATTAAATCAGGTAAAATTGGTGAACCAAGGATATTTAACTCTGTATTTTCCCAACAAGTTGCTTTATATAATGTTCGTATGGAAGATATTTCCATAGGTGGTGGCGCCGTTTACGATATGGGTGTGTACTGCATTAATGCCGCGCGCTATTTATTTCAAGACGAACCGACCGAAGTTATTGCCGTTAGTGCTAACAACGGAGAAAAGCGGTTTGAAAAAATCGATGAAATGACAAGTGTAATAATGCGCTTCCCTAGAGAACGACTCGCAACATTTACATCGAGTTTCGGCGCCGCCGGTGTATCAAGTTACCAAGTAGTAGGCACAAAAGGCGACTTGCGGATGGACTCTGCTTACTCGTATCAAGGAGAACTTAAACAGCAAATCACTATTAATCAAGAAAAACAAGAAGAATCATTCTCAGCAGGCGACCAATTTGCCGCAGAAATAATCTACTTCTCTGATTGTGTTTTAAATAATAAAGAACCCGAACCATCCGGTGAAGAAGGACTTGCCGATGTTCGCATCGTTCGTGCTATCTACGAATCTGCACAAACAGGTAAACCAGTGCAATTAGGTACATTTGAACGTCAACTTAGACCAGGCGCCCAACAAACCATAGAACGTCCGGCTTCAGAGCAAGAACCAGAACTAGTCCATGCTGCTGACCCTTCGGGTAAATCCTAGAGACGCGATTAAAGTATGGTGGGCATTGCCCACCTTACCAACCACCACGGAGATAAGAGTACAAAGCTTCTAGAATCAAACTATGGAAATTAGAAGTCCGGCTTTTTTTCTTGGTGCAACAATACCCTTTAAATACACGTGCGACGGCGATAATATTTCTCCTCCGTTACAATGGGAGGCGCCACCTAATGGTACTAAAAGTTTTGCTTTAATTGTCGATGATATCGACGCACCAAACCAAGTATTTACTCACTGGGTTGTATATAACATGCCCCCAGAAGCTCGTGAAATTCCAGAAGAATTTCGTGATGATTCGGAACTTCCACTCATGTCGAAACAAGGGAAAAACAGCTTTGGTCAACTGGGTTATGGAGGACCTTGCCCACCACCAAAAGATGGCGCCCATCGCTACTTCTTCAAAATATGAAGCTTTAGACCAAATTGTTGATCTACCAAAGGGTGCAACTAAAGAACAGGTAACAAAAGCAATAGAAGGTCATGTACTCGATACAGCTGAAGTGATGGGACGGTACGAGCGCGAGACAAAATGAGTTGTAGCACAAGCACCATCCATCGCCTGTGCAGTGCTTTGTGGGTCAAGCGTCCCCGCCTGACCCACATGTTACATCATGATGTTAACTAGCAACCAGTAGCCAACAAGCACGGAAACTACACCTACCCACAATTTAGCTTTATCCATAGGTCAATATCAAAGGTCAATTTTACAGCCAATCGTACACAGAATTGGGAGAACATCATTTGAAATGAATCAGTTTGTTAAATCTTTCTGTAATTTTGATTACTATTTTCAACTGTCAAACTGTACTTTAGGTTATCTCAACTGTCTGATTAAAAAGATGTTTGTTAAGTATCGAATGTGTCATACGGAACGGAGTAAAGTATCTCTAGCTTAATAGAAAAACTACGTAAAACGCGACTATACGGAAAAAAAATCGCGTGCGTACTGCTGACATTTTATACATGAATTCGACGAATAAACATCTTCTAATGAATTACATAAGCTATCAGTAATTACAACGCAAAAGTAAGCAGTGTGAGGTTTTTACTGATTCATCGCAACGTACAACCAATGCAAATACTTAACAAACGTGTATAGTATTACTCTCATGAGTAAAATACTAATTATGCGTTTACTAGCCTTTTTATATAGCTGTACTAAATGATTACTAATATTGTAGCAATTGCAGTAGTACAATAAATCTTACGTATGGTAGTTGTCAGTTATAAAAAGATATATCTAAACCCCGCACGAGACTTGAAGTGTATGACTTAAGCAGCCTTCAATATAGCTATCTAAAGGTATATTCCGATAAAAATATTTCTTATGGTAAGATAATTTCAATACTTCGGGTAGAGAGTGTTTTCATTTCTAAACCCGTAAAGTTCTCATTAGAATCTCAAATCCACTTTTAAATCAGCTAAATCAGCTTTACGTTTTTTAACACAACTAAGACTATCACAGGCACCGTTTTTTGGGTGCAAGTGCGTCTAAATCACATTTAAGGAGAAAAAAATGCGGATCGCTCAAGTTGCTCCATTATGGGAAAGAGTACCACCACCAGGTTACGGTGGCACTGAGTTAGTGGTGGGGTTGCTGACAGATGAATTGGTTCGACGCGGACATGAAGTAACACTATTCGCTTCGGGAGACTCGCTTACTTTAGCAAAGCTCGAATCAGTTCATCCCCGTGCGTTGCGTTTAGACTCAAGTATTAAAGAGTACGGCATTTATGAAATGCTGCAACTCAACTGGGTTTATGAAAGAGCTTCGGAGTTCGATGTTATTCATTCTCATGTCGGCTTTAGTTCGCTACCTTTCGTCAATCTAGTTTCAACGCCTACAGTTCATACACTGCACGGTATTTTTACGCCTGACAATGAGAAGATGTTCAAGCACGCCAAGCGTCAGCCGTATATTAGTATTTCCGATTCACAGCGTGAACCACGATTAGATTTAAATTGTGTTGCGACAGTTTATAACGGTATAGATGTCGCTAGCCACAAGTTTTTCCCTCAACCATCTGAAGAACCTTATTTAGCCTTTATTGGTCGTCTATCTCCAGAAAAAGGACCTCACCACGCTATTGAAATTGCCAAGCGTTCAGGATGGACTCTGAAAATGGCTGGTAAAGTTGACGTGGTAGACGTTGAATACTTTGAACAGCAAATCAAACCTCATATCGACGGTAAGCAAATTCAGTATTTAGGTGAAGCAAACCACCATCAAAAGAATGAATTAATGGGACGCGCTCATGCAACGCTATTCCCGATAACCTGGCGTGAACCTTTTGGTTTAGTCATGGTTGAATCAATGGCAGCTGGTACCCCAGTTATAGCGATGAAGATGGGTTCCACACCTGAAGTTATCGCGCATGGTAAGACTGGTTTTATCTGTGAAAGCGTTGATGAATGTGTCGAAGCTATTGATAAAGCTGTTGCTCTTGACCGCAACGTTTGCCGTGACTATGTATGGCAGAACTTTAGCGCCCAGAAAATGGCTGATGGTTACGAAGCTGTGTACCGTCAAGTTATAGCCGAGCGTTTAGGCAAGAGAAACGGACACTTTAAAGGTTCAGTTGTTGCAGCTTCAAGCATGAATTAAGAAAAAGGTGGATAAGTTTAATCCACCTTTTTTATTAGTTTAGTTACCAAACTTATGCTTCTGCATATCCTTGCAGATTCTCTGGTTCAAACGAGCGCAGAATCCGGGTTGCCTTATTAAGTAATTCTTGTGTACCGCGAACGATCACAAGGTATTTGCCTGCATCGAGGCGGTTGCGATACGGTAGAGCATCACCGCTACCTACTGTTAAACCAATTCCACCGCCTACGAAGTACGCACCCAAGGCGCCGGACAAAGCTCCTAAGATACCACCGAAAACATGATTTCCAAGACTGCCAATTGGAAATATTTCAATACCACTCAAAATATTAAAAGCATAGCCAGCAATGAAACCAAAGGGAATTAACCACAACGATAGACGGTTTACTCCCTTTTTCGCCTGCTGTTCAGGGTTAATCAACCCATATTCGTCTGCGCTCTTGTAACCTTGTCCAAGAATATCAATTTGGTTTGTTGGTAAACCTTCTTTTTCCAATGCAGTATATGCTGCTTCAGCCTGCATTCTATCTGGTAATACTGCCACAAGATAATTCATAGTTTTATTGCACAACAATCTTTATTGATTCCAAATTAAGACTGCGCGCGTCTTAAATCCTCAATCTTAAGAATGATTGCTGACTAAATATAGTCCAATCGATCCGATGAAAATCAAGCCAATAAATAAACCTTGAGCCGGAGTTAATATTTCTTGGAATAAAACAAAACCGATTAATGACGTTCCAACAATTCCAATTCCAGACCAAACTGCGTAGGCGACGCTAACTTCAATCTGTTTGAGAGAAAATGCTAAGAAGCTATATGCTAGAGCATAACCAACAAAGGTGCCAGCTAAATATATAGGTTTTGATACACTACTAGCTAATTTCATAGAAGTAGTGCCAAATATTTCGCAAACGATGGCAAGCAATAAAAAAAGCCAAGACATTAATTTAATCCCCAATCTATATAAATAACTTATATGATGATGTAAATTCTTTTGTTGCGAGTACATGTACTTGTAGTATGATTACTTAGGAACATTCAACTACCAAGCGTTAGGTAAGTTTACATTGTCAGAGGCGCCCTCCAAGCTATCAAGTTCTTGTAGTGGACGCTCGCGCGTGATTGATGCGGCAGAGCGATTGTTTCGTGCGCGCGGGTATAGTAATGTAACAATGCGTGACATTGCTCTTGAAGTAGGAATTCGGCAAGCGTCCCTGTACTATCACTTTGAGAGCAAGGAGCAATTATATGTAGCTGTCACGGAGTTAGAGTTTGAACATCATCAAAAAGGTTTACAACATGCTATAGAACAAGACAATTTACGCACGCAGCTAATAGAGGCGGCAACATGGTTTCTTTCTCAAAGACCTGTGCATCTTTTAAGTATGCTACATACCGATATGCCTTGCTTAAGCGAAGAAAACCTTAAAAAACTATCGGCGAGTTCACATCGATGTATATTTGTACCAATTCAAGAAATGTTTGAACGGGCACAAAAAAAGGGAGAAATTCGTCAAGTACGTTCAAATGTGCTAGCAGGATTTTTTCTATCGGTGATGGAAAGTATTCCACTTGTAGTTGCAGGAAAAGAACTGGCGCCTGAGCTTGTTGTGAATGAGATGATTGATGTTATATTCAACGGTCTAAAGCCATAATTATTTTTTTTGTATTCCACCTAACAATCGATAGGTAGTTAATTATAAACATGAGTACACTTTCAAACCTGCCAGAAACTCCTATTTCTCGTCGGACGTTATTAAAATTATTTGGTGTTGGTACTGTTGCCGGGGTAATGGGATATTCACGGTTTGTCAAACCTAAACCCACGGTCTTTCAAAAAGATACTCTCTTGTTGCCACTTAAACTAAATCAAACACTCAATCAAAATAAGACTGCTGTAATAGTTGGTGGGGGTTTAGCTGGTTTAGCTTGTGCATACGAACTGAGTCAACGAGGATTTGCTGTAACTTTGCTTGAAAAATCGCCGCAGTTCGGAGGTAAAATTGCTTCTTGGCAGGTTAATGTCGGCGCCGATAAATTTAGGATGGAGCATGGTTTTCATGGTTTTTTCCCGCAGTATTATAATTTAAATAACTTAGTTAAAGACTTAAACGCTACAGATAACTTTCAATCGTTGAATTTTTACTCACTTGTTTACCGCGACCACTATAAACCAGAAGTATTTCGTCCTAGTAGTTCAGCATTTCCGTGGAATATAGTTGATTTGGCAATTGCTTCACCAAATCGATTACAGTGGGGAATAAATTTGACAAAATTCAAACACTTACAGGTATTTCAAGCGATAGGTGGATTTGAGCGCGAAAAGAATTACCAGCGTTTTGATAATATCTCGGTAGCTGATTGGGTAGCAAAGGATTTTCCACAAGGTTTGTATGACTTATACTTTTTGCCTTTTGCTAAATCAAGTTTAAATGCACCTGATGTGATGAGTGTGGCAGAATTAATGCAGTTCTTCCACTTTTACTTTTTTGGCAACCCCGAAGGTTTAGCTTTTAACGGTACTAAAGATGATATGGGCACTAGTTTAGTGCAACCGATTGTTGATGCAATTAAAAGTAAAGGTGGTAAAGTTGTCAATAATGTAACAGTTAGTGAAATTAAAGCCGAAAATAACAACGTCAATTCACTTACTTATCAAGTTGGTAGCGGCGTCAGTGATGTACCATTTTCTGTAAAGCGTAATAATGTTGTAGCTGATAATAGTAAGATAGAGTATTTCGGCGCCGCAGACGAAGTATTTGCAGTTGCGAATGGTAGTTCTGAAGCTGTCTCGCTAACTTGTACTCACCAAGGATGTACCGTCAAAATGGCAGAGGATGGTAAATTTCACTGTCCTTGTCACGGTGCAGTATTTGCAGCAGATGGTACAGTTTTGAAAGGGCCAGCAGAACGAGACTTAGCGAAGTTTGATATTATTGGGCGCCTTAAAGAGGATGAATTAGAATTAGTAGCAATTAAACCAGAATCTACAGTATCTGAAACACTTAAAGCTGATTACTATATATTTGCCACTGATGTACCAGGAGTGCAACAGCTATTTAAACGCTTAGATGGAGACGTTAATCAAAAAGCGCGCGACCAAATCGAAAAATTGAGCATCGCAGACCCCTTTGCAGTGTGTCGCTTTTGGTTCGACCGTGATTTTAACTGGGAACAAAGCAATTTTACCTCGCTATCTGGTTACGCACTCACAGACAGCATCACTTTATATCATCGCATCCAGCAGCAATTTATCGACTGGTCGCAACGTACAGGTGGTAGTGTCGTTGAGTTACACGCTTATTGCTATAAAGAGAAAGATTTTCCTACCCAAGAAGCGCTACTCACGACTTTTGAGCAAGAACTGTATGATATTGTTCCTGAACTCAAGCAAGCTAATATCCTGCACCGTGAACTAGTCAACCAAAAAAACTTTTCTGGATATCCACCTAATAGTTACGCAGAACGTCCGGAAACTCGCAGTAATATTAATAACTTAATCTATGCAGGCGATTGGGTTAAAATGCCTTTCCCATGCGGGTTAATGGAGCGCGCGGTCAGTAGTGGCTTGTTAGCAGCGAATGAAATTTTACACAGCGAAGGTCTACAAAGACGTGAGATTCTATCGGTAAATCCAGAGGGGTTATTACAAATTTAATAGTTTTATCGCTTATTTCCAAGAAAGAGTGGAATATTATGATTAAATCAAAACTATTTTATTTAAATCGACTCAAGTCGAGATGACAGTAATGGCACGTCAAGTTAGTGACATCCTATATATTCTCTTGATTCCATTATCTGTATGGTTGATTTTCAACTTGGCAGTGGGGAGGATGCAAGCTGGTCGGTTACTGCTGACAGTTCCAAACCGTGGAAGATATATCGGTCAAGTATTAGCTTTCTTAGCTGGAATACTTTTTGTAGTGTCAGCAGCTATATCGATGAGGTCATTTGTTACAGATAACAACACGAATGAGGCAATAGCAGGTGTCTCTCGACTGCTTTTTGGTGTTTACATGTTGCTGAACGGGTTTACGTATCAACCATCAGTTATGGAAAATGGTATTTGGCTGGGGAATGGAGTGTTTGTTAAGTGGGAGAAAATATTATTTTATGAATGGAGTATAAATCCTTCGCAACCAGATTTTGATATATTGGCTGTACGAAGTTCTAGTCGTTTGGCTAAAAGAGTATCTAACTTAATGGTCAAATCTTTCCAGCGACAACCTGTTGATGATTTGTTGCGGCAGTATGTTCCTACTATTAACGGTTGAGCCAACTCCCTGCACAGGTAACTTTATAAACGTTCTAGCTATCTGCTGATAACCCCAAATTGGGTCTGCAGCACTTCTGGGTTTCCAAGACTGCCGAGCGCGCGCAATTGTATGATGCAAGATTTGATCTGCTCGGCACTTAATATATATTTGGCAAACCAAAAAATCGAAAATCTAAGTGCGTAGAGTTGGCGCCATATTATAGTGGTCTATGTCATTAATTTTGGGGAGTTGAATAAGCGTACAATTGTAAGGTGGGCATTGCCCACCTTACTAACAACCTACCAAAACTTTTGACATGAACCAATAGTTATGACGTTTTGCCCACCTTCATCAAGTTGGCGCCCATCGTCGCGGTATTCTCCTGCTATATAGAACGAGAGGCGCCGTAGATTTATCGCGCGAGCGAGTTATATTGAATTTATAAAAGAAGAAGTAAATATTAAGGAATATTTTATTAATATCATACGTTTACTAAAAAAATATCACTACATTTGGAGATTTGAGCATGGTTGGAAGTGATTACTTAATTCGAGGCGAAACGTTTGTTTTCCCAGATAAACCAAATATTTCTCAAGTTTTTCTTTCAGATTACGAGATTAATGAAAAATACAAAAAAGGAGAGATAAGAATTGTAACGGAACAAGCTCGTTACCCACTGAATAGTATAGAAACTATGCTTGATAGTAAGAAATATATCCTTAATCCTGAATATCAGCGCCGAAAAAGATGGGACAATACCCGAAAATCTCGTTTGATAGAATCATTTATAATGAATGTGCCAATTCCACCTATTTTTCTGTATGAAGTAGATTACTCTATCTACGAAGTGATGGACGGTTTGCAAAGGCTAACAGCTATTTATGATTTTTACAAAGGAAAATTTAATTTAGAAGGATTGGAATATTGGCAGGAACTTAACGATCGAAATTATCAAAATTTACCCGAACAAATTAAAAGAGGAATAGATAGGCGTTATTTATCATCTGTTGTGTTATTGCAAGAGACAGCAAAAAACGCAGAAGAAGCTGATGTTCTTAAGCAAATAGTTTTTGAAAGGTTGAATAGTGGTGGAGAGAAACTAACGCCACAGGAAACAAGAAATGCTCTATACAATGGCAAGTTTAACCAATTATGTATAAAACTTGCTAAAAACCCCAATTTCCGTAAGATGTGGAAACTACCTTTGGAATCTGAAGGAGAAGAAAAATTACTTGAAAGTGAATCTTATCGCAAAATGGAAGATGTTGAATTGGTTTTGCGATTCTTTGCTTATCGCCATATAGCTAACTTAAAATCGACCGTAGATAAGTTTTTAGATGACTATTTAAAACAAGCAAATAATTATCCAGACGAAACAATAAAAAATCTTGAGAACCTTTTTAATGATACTATTGATTTGGTTTATTCAATCTTTGGTTCGGATGCTTTTATACTGTCAAAAGAAAACCGTGACAATAAAACACCAACAAAAACTATTTACGACCCAATGATGCAGGCAGTTGCAAATAATATTCTGCATAGAGAAACTTTACTCAAGCATAGCCAATCTATAAAGAATAATCTATACTCAAATAAAAACTTGCTATACGTTAAAGAAGAGAACAATACGCGCCTTTTTGATGATGGATACAATAACAAAGAAGATGTAGAAGCGCGCGTAAAGTATTTTCAGGAATTTCTACAAGGTTTTATCTTATAAAACTAGGTAGAAATCATGAACACAGGGTCATTGGAGAACTTTAAAAAGGAGATAAATCAAATACGAGAATATTTCCAACATATCCAGTATGTGGATGATATAGTAAATTGTGCTGTGTCCGATACTGATAATGAGCCAATCAAAGTCTCATTAAATAAGTTAAAAGAACATCATAGAAATTTTAGAACAGATCAAAAGATATTTCAATACAAAGCATCTATTATTTCGCTTTATGGCTTGCTTGTTCACGCTTAACATCATTTTGAATAGCAGCAGGAGTGTTTTTAATCTCAGAATGCGGGATTTGTAAGTTTGTAGAAGCTTCTTTTGAAGCAGGGGAGGAAGTTTTTATTTGGTCACGTTTAGTGGGAGTTTGGGCAGGGTTAGAGCGAGTATTTGTAAACTCAGGAGGTAATGGTATTTGTTGATGTTTCCTTGCTATTTCAATCTGTCTTTTAATTTCAACAATATATTCTTCACACTCTTTTCCCGAACACTGATAAATAGATAATATTTTTTGAAATTGTGCTTCAAAAACTACGGCCTGTTTATCTTGCCAAGTAGTCTTAATATTTCCCCATTGATTTAACACCCTTGACCAATCTTGTTGAAATATTTCATTGAGTTTTTGCAGTTGATTTAACAATTCTTGTGCATCCTCAATTTCAAATGATATTTTTTCTGCCATTTGTCGTTGGATTTATTTGCGGTTAATATACTACTTGTTTAGAATTCCTAATTGATTCAAATTTTGTGCGGCTTCAATCTGTTTTTTGATAAATGCAATATGTTGCTCCAATTCATTTTGCTCATCCTTATAAATGTCCACTATTTTCTGAAAATTGGTTTGAAAATCATCATACGAATCATCTTGCCAGGTTTGTTCTAAATTATTCCATTGATTCAAAACCCTAGACCAGTCTTGCTGAATTATTTCATTCAGTTGTTGTAGCTGAGTCAAGAGTTTTTCTGCGTCTTCAATGTTGAATGATGTCTGTTTTGACATTTTGTTTAGTTGTATCCCTCGAAATCTCGAATAACCTTATCGAATTTCTCTAACCAATCCTGAGCTTCTTCTCCCATATCTAAAGCATTCCTAAGTGCCTGTAAAGTTGTATCAAACTTGCTTGCAAACTTATCTTTAGCCTCACCTTTCCATGACTGTTCGCACGAGAGCCAATCACGCTCCACAGCTTGCAATTTATCAGCCATGATTTGTTGAAATGTTTTCAACTCGGCGATAAATTTAGATAGTTCTTCTTGATTAACATCAATATCACTTGCCATATATAATCCTTAGCCTAAACAACGTTGTTTTAACCGCTCACTGTAGTTAATAATTTCTTGAGCAGATGGAACTGAGTAAGGTTTAAATTTTTCCATTCCTGTAGTAGTAGATTCATCTCGAAAGTAAGCTCTCAAGCGGGGCAAATTATGTGCATAATTCTCGGAGAGTAACTGTCTTGAATCATTTTCTGGCATTCTCAAGCCCACGCGCAAATCAAAATGGGTTAACCATGCTTTGCTATCTGGCGTTACTTTAAAAAAGGTTTTCATATCATCTACCCACACTATTGTGTGGATACCTAATTCTGGTCCAGAGGAAACTAATTTTACTAGTTTTTCAGCATCTGGGGATATCTCCTCACCACGGCGCCCTGCAACAGGTCGAAGGTTTTGAAAACGATTTAGCCCACCGATTGCACAAACAAAGAATATAGATGCTCCTTGATTAATCTCATCAGGATTATCCTTTCTTTGTTGCTGGCGGCGCTCAAATTCTGTGTAAATGTTTTGCAGAATAATTTCGGCTCGCATAATTTGCGTTTCCGGTTTTGGAAAGCGTTTTCCTAACGTTACTGGAAAATATTGCGCGAATGCATCTTGAAATATAACAAACATTTCTGTCCAACTATTATCTGCTGAGGACAAATCAATAATTTGAAACTCAGCATGAAGTGGTTCATAGCAATGTATAAGGCTTAGTAAAATACCGCCTAAAATTCCAAATATTGTTTCTTCTGAAGTACCTACCAAAAGCATGTTACTGCGTGAACGAAGACGAAAAATGGCTTTAGTATGGTTTCCTATTCGCATTGCTTCGCCAAGCCATGCAACTCCTGGCGTTTCCTCTACCAACCAGTCTGGGTCTTGAAGAACTTCTTTATTTAAATCTTTCGGAGATAACCAGTGAGACATTTCAGATAGTTGAGTAAGCTTAAGGTTATGGCTCAACTTAGTTGCTCGCGTACCATCAAATAAAATTAAAGGTTGCTGACGCTTATAACTTTTTTCCTCTATCAATAACTGGATATCCAGTAATGTTTTTTGTCTGGCACCAGATGACATATCAGCAACCTGACCGATGCGATTGTACGATCTTCGACCAAAATCATGGTTATAAATGATTTTCCCTGGCCTATCTAATAAGTCAACAGCATCAGCATTTCCCTCTGCTAAGACCAAGGCAGCAGTATTTTTATCCATCTGCTGTGCCATACGTAAGTCAATGAAGGAATAAATACTGCGGTTGATGTTGGTAACATTTGGAGATTGGGATGCCAGGAGCAGATGTATACCAAAAGCGCGTCCTCTCTTTGTTATGTCTTCAAAAATACTGTTAAGTTGTTGCGTAATGTTGTCATTCTCCCGAAACATATATTGAAACTCATCAATGACAACCAAGATGCGTGGCATTTTTTTTCCACATTTATCACGGTAATCTTTTAAATTACTTACTCCAACATCTTTGAACTTCCTACCACGTTCTTCCAATAAATTTTGGATGTACTTTAATACGCTTAGTCCAAACTCGCGATCACTCTCAATCGAAATTACTCTTGCGTGAGGTAATGCTTTATCCTCGCTCAACTCTAAGTTTGGATCGGTAGACTTAGAACGTTCTGGATCTATATACAGCTGAAACTCGACCCCTTCTTTAAAATCAAGAAGGTATAGTTCTAGCTCATCCGGAGCATACCTGGTTGTCAAACTAGTAATAATTGCATGAAGCGTGTAACTCTTTCCTGCTCCTGGTTTGCCAGCCAATAGTGCATGACTTACCTCTAAACCATCTTCATTTTGACCCAGCCAAAACTCAAGCTTCTCCCTCGCACCAACAACACCGATAGCTGCTCGGATTTCTTTGCGACTGTCAAATACATCCGACCATATAGGCTCTTTAGGTAAAATTTCTTGATATGGAACTGTCTCAGTTTTTACTTCTTTGCTTGCCTTAGCAATTACATCTTTTAATTTGTTAAACTGCTCATTTTTTGGTGGTTGGTCAAGTAAAATCTTAAAATTTAAGCTACTAGGCAACTGTGTTGTAAACAATGTATTTTGATTGTTTTCATACTCAGCTTGTAAAACTGTACAGTAACTATTAAAAAATTCATACTTAAAATCTCGCAATTTTTCTATTGTTTCATCGATATGGAGAACTACATAGACTCCTGCTCTAGCTCCATTAGATAATAAGCTTTTTAAATCTTCTAAAGAACTCGTATCAAAATGAGTAGGAAAATCTGCAATAAACAGGTAGCGGTATGCTTCTTTTACAAAAGACTTAGCTCTGTTAAAATCTTCAATCGTTTCATAGTCTTTACCCAAATAGTTCTGAATTACCTGCTCGACATGAGTAGTTAAATTTCGTAATTGTTCGCGTATATCATCGCTGCGAGTAAAAGTTTTTGGACCAGCAATAAAATCAGGTATATTATTAAATGGAAAATTATTTCCCATCCCTACTGGGTCGATAAACACGCAACGAAGTTGTAAAATAGGAAAAGTGCAAATAATTCTCAATGCTATAGACTGAATTGCTCCAACAGCAGCATTTCTAGAATTTGCGTCATGGCTGAAAATAACAATATGTCCTTGTCTGTGGTCAAAACGATTAGCATCTAAAGCGCGAATTGGTATAAGCGCGGGTGGAAATGGTTCAATAAATGGTGCTTGTTCTACACTTGGATATTCTACTTCTCTTAGTTCTCCCAAACGTAAAATTCCTGGTACTTGATTATTTATTTGGGGATAGTAGTTACTAGTGTTATTTTCCGATGGAGTCCAACGAGGATTATTCCAAGGAAGAGCTAATAAACGAGGATGATATTCTACTCCTTTGTTTGCTCTCGATTCATTAACTAAACTCATTAGGCTGTTGATGAGTTCTTGCTGATAGTTTTGCACTTCTCTTAATCGTCGCGGCAAAATCTTACTTACCCTTTGGTGAGCCAGATTTACATAAGAGACTATGATTGAAAGAGAAATTATTGCTTCATTTTCTAAATTTTTCAATTGTTTATTCGAGCAATTTTTTTGCTTGCGTTCGTTAAAAATAGCTCTAGTTATGGGTATCTGTTGGCGGTTCTGCTCTTCCTCTTTTAATAAATTATCTCTCTCAGCTATCCAGTTTACAACTAATATTTTCTGGGTTAATTCATCTATGATTGGCTCAACTTTATTAAGTATTTTTCTAATTAAATTAATATTACTTGTTTTTCGAGTAATTAAATTAGATATAGTATTAATCATATCATCAAAACTAGCAATCGAGTTTTCAAGCCATTCTAATGGATGAGGATTAATCATATATAATCTGCATCCTATCAAGAGCATTAACATTGCGATATATACTGTTAAAATTAGACTGGGATTGAACAGAACTGTTAATAAAAATATAAAACAACAAAAGCATACTTCTTTTACGAGCTTTTTTACTAACTCAATTTTGTTGCTGTTGATTTCTATTTGTCTTTGAATAGCAGCATTCTGTGTTTGCAATTGTGATATAGTTTGTTCAGACTCTTGCTGGAAACTTGATAATTCTGTTTTAAGTTCTGTATGAAGACTATTAAATTCCTGCATCTCACGACATAAATTATCTAAAACTTCTTTGGTTATCTCTATTGAAATTGGGGTACAAGATTCTAATTTATAAGCTGAAGATGATGGTACTTTCTTAAGTTGAAACTTCTCCGCTAGTTCGAGAGCCTCTTTGAGAATTTCTTCATATTGAACTAACTCCTTTTTGGCATCTTGCAATTCTTTGTAAGTGTTATTAACACAGGTTAGCGCTAAGTGATATTTATCCAGAATATATGCATCGTTTAAATCATCATTCTTTACCTGGAGTATTTCAAGAATAGGATTCATGACCGATTTGCAAGTAACGACAAAGCCTAAACCCAATGCTTCCAAATCTTGCTGAAACTGTACAGCTTTTTCTTCTGAAACCCTCTCCATGACTGTTAGAGGCAAAGATTGGACTATATGTCCAGCCTCCTTAAGATCGAGATTCAGTACACGATGGAGTATTTCTGCAACGCGGAAATCTTTTCCTCCAGGCACTTTTCTCAGGATTACATCATACTTGGTACTCATTCTGACTTAAGTGTTAGATGCGAGGGTGGTTAATTTAATAGTGCTTAGTTGAGCCTAAGCAAGGTAAAACCTTGAAGTATTACATGTATAAATCGATTGCAGGAAACACTTTCTGTTAAATAGCCAGTCGAAAAAATTATGATGCAGTGAAAAATATAAGTATATTTCACTATATTTAATGTACCATACCATAAAACGGTGACTGATAAAAAGTATTACAGAATACAAAGTTTGCAGAAATAATCCGTGAACGCCTACCCCTTTTTCTCATCGAGGGGTTTAAGGAAAGCTGGCTCTTGACTATATGGGTATGAATAACCATATGAGCGGAATGAAAGCAGCACCGCTTTAAAAAGACTTGCGCTTATCTACCCGTTCAGCCAACTTACGACTAATTTCCGCCTGGTACTGGTGCATCGGTTATCGTCGTAAATCATTACAGTTCTAGGGTCAGGTAAGAGGGATTGTTATATATATATAGGTGGAAAAATATATTTGGGCAACTTGTGACTACATTACTTCCTAAACTACCTCTGCCATCACCTCTTGTCGGCGCCGAAGTTGGTTCTTTTACAGAGTATACTGTTACGCAACGAATGCCTGCTATTGCACGTCGCGTATCGAGCGAAAATTCTTTTTCTACTACGGTTAATGATAACTTAGAAAAACTAGCGACTGATTTACCAACGGGATATATACAACCTTTGGTAGATGACACAGGTGCCGATATTGCTGAATGGAATAAATATCTTCAACCTTATCTTGGACAACGTTGGGTTGATATTCCTTGGTTTTTCGTGGAAACTTATTTTTACCGTTTGATTTTAAATATCACTGGCTATTTTTCTCCAGGTTCAGGACAAGGTATCGACCCGTTCGCACTCCAAAAGCGTCAGGGTTTGGAAACTGGTTTTGACTCTATTGCTACGCTATGCCATCAAGTTAATAGCTGGTTGGATAATCCAAAAGATGATGCATTATTGGGTTTACTATATTTTGCCTTATGGGGCAATCGTGTTGATTTAAGTTTATGGTCAGCGTTCGAGACAGACCGCAGTCAATTTGATATCGAAACTCAGCAAGCGCATATATTAGTCAATGATACTGCCGATGTAATTAGTTTAATCAACCGCAGCCAGCAAGGACGCATTGATTTTGTTATTGATAATGCTGGGTTTGAACTAGTTTGTGACTTGTGTTTAGTTGATTTTCTATTAAGTAGCGGTACGCAAATTAAATTACATCTTAAACCACATCCGACTTTTGTATCTGATGCCATGATTGAGGATGTACATCAAACAATTGATTTTTTTGCAAATTCCAATAATCAGGATGTCACATTTTTGGCAAACCGTTTACAAGAATACTTGTCCTGTGGAAAACTAACTTTAAGCAGCGATTATTTTTGGACATCACCCTTACCCTTTTGGGAAATGCCTCATAGAGTTAGGGATGATTTAGCTCTTAGTAATTTGATTATCATTAAAGGTGATGCAAATTACCGTCGATTACTCGGTGATAGACACTGGGACTACACTACTAACATCAACGATATCATCTCCTATTTCCCGGCGCCGATGCTCGCACTACGTACTCTAAAATCTGAAGTTGCGGCTGGCATCAAACCAGAAATCATTCAAAGAGTGGCGCCAACCGATACAAACTGGCTAACCAACGGTCAATGGGGCATAATTCAGCTTGTTAAAAATTAACATTCCATAACAAAACCCTTGTTGCATATTTTGTGGAAATATCTTGTGGAATATCTTGTGGGATATCTTGTGGGATAGGCGTCCTCGCCTGTCCTTATTCGTATGGTGGGCATTGCCCACCTTACTTTATTAGGGCGGGCAAGGATGCCCACCCCACAAGAGGCTACTGTGTATAATTAAATACGTATAAAGCGCAAAATTTATCACTTTAACAAAACTTTATATGTAAAAAATAGACAATAACTCTCACGACGAATTAGTTAAAATTTGTTAAGAATAGTGACAGGAATGTCAAAATTAGGAAAACTTTTATATGGTAGATGCAGTCGATAACCAGCCACCATTAAACCAAACGCTATTTATAGCAGGGGAAACTCCGGCGCCAAGTCTAAAGAATGTTGTTATTGTAGGGGGGGGTTTCGGAGGGTTGTACGCAGCGAAAGCGTTAAGCCGTGCAAATAATGTTCAAGTTACGCTCATCGATAAGCGCAATTTTCACCTTTTTCAACCGCTGTTGTATCAGGTTGCTACAGGTACGGTATCACCTGCGGATATTTCATCACCATTACGCGCGGTATTGAATAAAAGCAAAAATACTAAAGTGTTGCTAGGTGAAGTTACGAGTATTGACCCGCAAGGACAAAAAGTCTTCATGGGTGATGAGGTAATAAGTTACGACTCGTTAATTTTGGCAACGGGTGCAAAACATTCGTATTTTGGTAAGGATGAGTGGGAAGAACATGCACCTGGTTTAAAAACGGTTGAAGATGCAATTCAAATGCGGCGCCGTATATTTAGTGCGTTTGAAGCAGCAGAAAAAGAAACCGACCCAGAAGTTAGACGTGCTTTGTTAACGTTTGTGGTTGTAGGTGGTGGTCCGACTGGAGTGGAATTAGCAGGCGCCATTGCAGAAATTGCTTACCATACAATGAAGGAAGACTTTCGCAATATAGATACATCTGAAGCGCAGATAGTACTTTTAGAAGGTTTAGACCGAGTTTTACCACCGTTCGCACCTTCGTTATCACAACAAGCGGCTGCATCATTAAAGCAATTAGGTGTCACTGTACGCACTAGCACTATGGTGACAAACATAGAAAATAATATAGTCACAATTAAAAGCGGTGATAATATCGAGCAAATACCAGCAAAAACGGTATTATGGGCAGCAGGTGTAAAAGCCTCACCATTAGGTAAGACTCTTGCAGAAGCGACTTCGGTTGAATGTGACCGTGCAGGACGTATTGTAGTAGAACCAGATTTTAGCGTTAAAGGTTATCCAAATATATTTGTAATTGGTGACTTAGCAAATTACTCGCATCAAAATAATAAACCATTACCTGGAGTGGCGCCTGTAGCAATGCAAGCAGGTGAGTATGTTGCATCGCTAATTAAAGCGCGATTAGCTGGAAAACAACCAGCAGCGTTTAAATATAAAGACCACGGTAGTTTAGCAGTGATTGGTCGAAATCGCGCGGTTGTCGATTTAGGCTTTATGAAACTCACTGGTTTCCTTGCTTGGGTGTTCTGGTTATTTGTGCATGTATATTTCTTGATTGAATTCAATAATAAATTAGTTGTGATGATGCAGTGGGGATGGAATTACATCACCCACAACCGAGGTGCAAGATTAATTACAGGTCATGAAATGGCGCCAACACCTGTTAAAAATAAAGATGATTACTCAGTAGCTAATAATCGTCCGGCAGTAAACGTTTAATTGGTAAGGGGTTGGGTTGGGTTTCAGTCCTCAACCCAACCTACAATTAAGGCGCTGTATTTGAATTTGGGTTATCGGTATTCTTTCCTAGCAATGCTTGAAATATATTCGCAAAGAGCGAATATATTACTGAAAAGAATAATACAAGTAACAACCCTGAAAATGCAGCAAACGGCGAGAAAATAAACAGTAGTAAAAAGATAGATATTACAATCGATAGTGTTGTTTTATTCATTTTACTTATTTCTATATATACTCCTATTTCAAATAAACGATTAAATTATTTGCTTTACTACATCCTAGAGAAAGATTTTTAGTGTAGAGACGCGATATATCACGTCTTTACATTTAAATTCTACGCTTGTTACGTTCTTGTTTTAAAGCATTGAGAGGAGTGCGAAGCGATGAGACTGCTTGCTCTCTAAATTCTAGGTTTGGTTTTACAGCTACTTTTAAACCTTTTTCCAAGTGTAAAATCATTGTATCTAAGTCTTTGGTAGATACTTTGTTTACAGTTTCTTGTGCATTTGTACCGATACTACCTAAAGCATACGCAGCACTATGTCGTACCGATATATCTTTGTCTTCCATGCTTGTTACTAAAGCGGGTAGTGATGAAAGCGCGCGTACTCCAATATTACCTAACGCTGTCGCTGCTGTTAATCTAACCCAAGTTTCTGTATCTTTTAAAGTATCAGTCAAAGTTGGTACGGCGCTTTCAGCATAATTACCAAGACGAGTCAAGCCGTGTGCCGCATTATAACGTACAGAAGCATTTTCGTGTTTTAAATTAGCAACTAAGTAAGGAACCATCGCGCGTCTGCCAATACTGCCGAAAGCTTCCACAGCGGCACTACGAACTTTTGGGTCTTTGTCTTGTAATGCCCTTGATAATGCAGGTAAAGCAGGCGCCGCATCATTACCAATTTGAGCTAATGCAGTAGCAGAAGCTGCGCGCACTTCAGGGTTTTGGTGCTGGAGTGCGGAAATTAAAGCCTTTACTGCGGGTTTACCTATACTAACTAATGATTTGAGTGCTTGCTGACTTTGTGAAGGATTACCTAGTTGCTGGATGTATAAGTCAGGGTTAGTTGATTGTGCCCAAGCCTTGTTAGAAAATAACGGTGTAATCAATAACGGTGATACGGCAATTAATATTGAAGCTTTACGTAACGCGCGGGAAATAGTTTTATTTATACTTTTCATAGATTTTAGTGAATACGAACTTGAAGCATCTAAAAATAATAACGAACTTGATTGTAAATTAGTTTCTGGCACTACGTGGAAATAAAAAGCCTCCCTAATCAAGACTAGATGGGAGGCTGCTTTTATTGATTAAGCGGAGAAAAAAGTAGTCAGTGCTACTAAAGTCCTGTTCTAGCTGCGACTGCACCGGCAATTGCTGCGAATATAGCCGAGACAACTGCTGTTAGGAATAACCACCAAGCGGCATTTGCTGCAGCTTTACGGGTTTCTTCAGCTTGGCGTTGCGCTTGACGTTTAACGTCTTCTATGCGTCGTTGTGCTTCATGTTGAATACGTTCTGCACGTTGTAAAACGTTGTTGCGCGCGCGTTCTACTTGGTCGAGAATTCGGTTGACATCATCAGCAGAGATGTCCTCGCGGGAACTGAGAACTGCGACCAAAGTATCGCGGTCGAACGATTGCAAACGGTCTTTTAAAGCATCGAATCCAGCTTGGGGATCATCAAACAACTTGCGAACATCGCGCTTGATGCTATCGTAATTTAATTCTGGACGGTCAAGCGAATTTAAGTAGTTGCGAATTTGTGCAAAAACTCCATCGATAGCGTCTTGAATTCGTCGTTGAATACCACGTACTTGCTCGACAAACTGGTCGCGTACCGAAACAATATTATCGGCAATTTGTTCTGCTTCGCTATCTGTAATATCTTCGCGAATTTTAAGCAGCGCTACTATAGTGTCACGGTCAAAGTGCGAGAGACGGTCGGATATATTTTCTACTCCTACTCGTGGGTCGTGCAGCAGTAAGTTTAAGTCGCGTTTGATACCTTCTGGATTAAGTTCTTCTTTACCTGTTTGGCGCAAATACTCTTGCAGGTAAGCTTGGAAGGTTTCTACACGTTGCTGTGTACGAGTGGCAATTCGACGTGGGGCGCCTACAATGTCACGAATCGAAGTTTGTACTGAGTCGATAACTTGGTTAACTTGCTCCTCGCTCAAATCACGTCGCTGTGACAGTAATTTTACAAGGGTATCTCTATCAACTTTAGACAAACGATTACGTAAAGCTATAACACCTTCTTGTGGGTTTTGGAATAGCTTGTTTAAATCGCGCTGTATACCTTCGGGATTTAATTCGTCTTTGCCTGTGTTCCGCAGGTAATCTGTCAGTGTGGTTGTTACGTTATCGACTTGCTCTTTAGCTTTATCGACTTGCTCTTTAGCTTTATCGGCTATTACTGACGGCGCCCTTTTAACACTATTCCACGACTCGGAAACTGTATTAAGAATTTGATTCGCTTCAGTTTCGCTCATATCTTGACGTTGCGCGAGCAATTGCACGAGAGTATCGCGGTCAAATCGAGATAAACGTGCTTGAATCGCAGAAACACCAGCAGATGGGTCATCGAGTAACTTTTTGAGGTCTGCGCGGATGGCATCAGGGTTTAGTTCAGATTTACCCGTATTTCGCAAGTACGCTTCTAAGTTCAACCACAAAGTTTCAGCTTGGTACTTAGCTTGTTCTGCCAGTCCTTTCGACTCGATTAAAGCTTTTTCACGCTGTTTTTCTAATTCCTCAATAATATAGTCAGCTTCGCGCGGCTGAATATCATTCCGTTCGAGTAAAACATCGCGTAATTGCTGACGGTCAAATGCTGCCAACCGTCGCGATAGCGTTTCGTAATCAGCGTTTTTGTCTTCGAGTATGGGCTTAAAGTCCCTCTCGATATTTTCGGGTGTAAAGTTGTCTTTGGGAGTGACTAGCAAATAACTTTCTACTCGACGCTGCAAGTCAAGAACTATTTCCCGCTCTTCAGCTACTTTAACGTCAAGCAAAACTTGTTGACGAACCGTTTCGAGTTGGTCAGCAATACGATGAATTTCGCTTTGGGTCAACAGTCCACGCTGTTCAAGAGTATTAATAAAGTCGTTTCGTCCAAGACTTTCTAATTCTTGACGTACTTTTGCTGGGTCAGCAGAAGCGTCATATATAACGTCGCGGAATTCTTGAGCGATTTTTTCGTTCTTTAACTGCCATGCGTAGGTGTTAAGCAAATAGTTTTCAACATCCGCGCGAATTGGGCTATAAGGTTGAGAAGGTGTTGGTATACCCAGTTTATCTGCTTGGTTGGTAACTTTATCTTTGGCTTGGCTCAAGGTGCCGATGATTTTTTCGACATCGAACTCAGATAAATCTGTACGCCCTAGTACGATACCTGATAGAGTCGAAATTCCTTGTTGTAATGTTCTTTGTATTGGACCAGGAGTAGCTTCTTTCGCAGCTTTATCATCAGATTGTTTCGCCGAACGTGTTTCTGCGATTAAAGCTTCTAACTTAGCGTTGAGTTCATCAGTTCTAGTTTGTCCCGGCGGTAACGACTTAAGGTAATCAACTAATTCACCCAAACGGTCTTTTTGTTGAGGTTGTTGATTAACGACTTGCTGCCATACTCCATATAATGTGTCCGCAATGCGATTAGCATCACGTTTGGAAAGGTCAGTGCGGTCGCTAACTAAACTAATAAACTTATCGCGGTCAATATTACGAAGGTCGGCACTACCTGCAATAGACTTTAATTGTGGGTCGTTGAGTAACTTTTCAAACTCGCCTCTAATTTTACTCAAATCTAATTCAGGGGGACGAAGCATTTCCAGATAATCTTCAATATTATCCCGAATGCCTTGGGGGTCAACAGCGCTACCAAATTCTCTGCGAACTGCTGCTGCCGCTGCTTCTGCTGTTGCGACAACTTGATTATTTACTGCTTTGGCGCCTAATGCCGCAGTAGCAGTACCCATAATTGCTTGCAGTCCTGATGTTGCGGTATTGACGACATTACCGATTAAAGAACCTACCGTAGTTGAACTCACCCATACTAATAGTAAAAAGTAGGCACCCCAAATTACTAATCCCAATATGGCGCCTAAACCTGGACTGACAAGCAATAAACTGAGTTTGACCGCAAGAAATGACGCAATTGCCAATGCAATCGTAACGGTAACTAAAGTCCAGATACCAACCGCAGTACCAATTTTATTGATTGTACCGCCGAAACTACCTGCTTCGTGATGCTCATTAGAGTTGGAGTCTGAATCTGAAGAACGTCCTAAATAGGAAATACCTGCGGCAACAGATAAATTTGTTAAAACTAGCTGAATTGCAAAAGCCAGAATAACACCAGCGACTAAAGCCACAAAAAACCGGGGGCCTGCTGTAACTACCGATGCCTGCGCTGGTGAGATTTGTGAAGTGTCTACTGGTGTTACCTGCATAAACCACAACAGTGGATTAATACTCAACAGTTTTATATCTAGATTATCAAACATTGTATTTGTTTCCTCTAATCCTTAAATCAGCGGCAATAAAATTACATAAGGGAAAATTATTGTAACTATGGTTTACCCAACTCTTAAGTAATAGAATCCGCTATGCAACCCTTTTTGAGCATCTCTCGCTAGTTTGAACTCTACCTCCAGCGTTAGATAGAAATGTTCTTATCTTGAGTAGGTTGGCGCCATTCTTCAGTCAAACAGGCGCCTGCGTATCAAATCGAGCGATTATTCCAACCAAATGTGACATTCGTTACATTTCGTTACAATTTGTTTTTTTTCACTTCCTGGGGATGGATATTTCCACGTAAATACTATTGAAAATAATCGTCCATAAGAAGTGCGTGTATGTTGTGTCGAAAGACGGAAACAAATTAGTTTTTTAGCAGTTAAATTAAAAACAAGAGACAAACAAACAACAGCCAACTAATAAAGCTAAAAATTAGACTAAAAGTTGGGCTAAAAAATAAAATTTAGGGGAAACAAAAATGGAAACTCGTGAAACTCGTCCTTCAAGTGATTTACCAGCGGTAGCTAAAGAATATAACGGAGTAGACCGCAACGCTTTTCTTTTCGGTTTCAATCCTCAAGCCGAGTTGTGGAATGGTCGCTTGGCAATGATTGGATTTCTTGCTTATTTGCTTTGGGACTTAGCAGGTTATAGTGTATTGCGTGATGTATTACACTTCATTGGTTACTAATATTTATTAACTGCTAGTTATTACCTATTACCCTATCACCTATTACCAAACATTGGAGAAAGAAAATGGAAACTCGTGAAACCCGCCCTTCAAGTGATTTACCAGCAGTAGCTAAAGAATACAACGGAGTAGACCGCAACGCTTTTCTTTTCGGTTTTAATCCTCAAGCTGAATTGTGGAATGGTCGCTTGGCAATGATTGGATTCCTTGCTTACCTGCTTTGGGATTTGGCAGGTTACAGCGTACTACGCGACGTATTGCACTTCATCGGTTACTAATAAATTGTAGGTTGGGTTCTGGAACCCAACCCAACAATTATTAGGTATTTATGTCGGGTTCTGCTTACCTGACATCTTGCACCACAAACTTATTGAGAATGTAAAGAGCTTGTAATGCTTATTTTTGCGTAGGGTGGGCACTGCCCACCTTACCATTGCCCTTGAAGGTGCATTCCAGTGAGTTACGCTCCACTCAACTTACTAATTATTGGAGAAATAAAATGGAAACTCGTGAAACTCGTCCTTCAAGTGATTTACCAGCAGTAGCAAAAGCATATAACGGCGTAGACCGCAACGCATTTATCTTCGGTATAAATCCTCAAGCTGAGTTGTGGAATGGTCGCTTGGCAATGATTGGATTCCTTGCTTACTTGCTTTGGGATTTGGCAGGATATAGTGTATTACGCGATGTATTGCACTTTATTGGTTATTAGTAAATTGTAGGTTGCGTTCCGCTTAGAGAAGCCCAACCTACTAATTAATATAGGAGAAAAAAATGGAAACTCGTGAAACTCGTCCTTCTAGCGATTTACCAAAAGTAGCAAAAGCTTATAATGAAGTAGATCGTAACGCTTTTATGTTTGGCGCCAATCCCCAAGCAGAATTATGGAACGGTCGTTTGGCAATGATTGGATTTCTTGCTTACTTACTTTGGGACTTGGCTGGTTACAGTGTGATACGTGATGTATTCAGCTTCCTTGGTTAAGTGCTGAATAAAAAGTGCGCTCGTGCTGAATAAAAAGTGCGCTCGTAGAAAGTGCGCTCGTGCTGAGTGAAGTTGAGAATTAGAAGTTATAAGTAAAAAGTGAAAATGAAAATATTGAACTCTTCATTCACTTCCTACTCATAACTCAGGACTCGCGCACTCAGCACTCAGCACGAGCGCACTCAGCACGAGCGCACTTTTCACTCTCTTGCTTTAGGTAAACGAAACCAAAACCGTGAACCGTTTTCAGGACGTGGAGAGTAACCTATCTCACCACCCCAACGTTCAACGGTAATTCTACAAAAATAAAGTCCTAATCCAATTCTCCCTGGTTTATTTCCTTGTGAGAATTTTTGAAATAAGCTTGCTACTGCATTTCGAGGTACACCACTCCCTTCATCGTCAACAGCGGCAAAAATAAATTCACCATCTTGTCTTAAATTAATTACTATAGTTGATTCACTTGGGCTGTGACGAAATGCATTCTCTGCTAAATTTGATACTACTCTTTCTAAACGTGACTTGTCGCCGATAACTTTCCATGCCATATCATTGTCGGCGCCTTCCGCAAGATTTAATCTTAACTTAATTTTGTTCAAAGCAAAAGTAGGAGTTAGTAATTGCACGACTTCTTGAGCAACCCTTAAAATATTAGGGGCATTTTCGATATTGGCATTGAAGGACTCAAGCGACTGTACATCAGCAGAAAATGCATCTAGCACTTCTCTAATTAACATTTCTTGTTTAATCGACTGTCTACGACCGATTTCTAAACGTTCTTTTCCTTTAGCTGTCAAATTTTCAAACTCTAATAGAGCTAAACAGCAATTTATGCCACTTAGTTGTCCGGCAATGTCATGAATAATACAATGAATTAAAATTTCTTTTTTCTGATTTTCTTTGACTAATTGTTCATGACTCAATTGGTTTTCACGCGCTTTTTGTATAATCGATTGTTTTTCTGTGTAATCTTCGCATTGTAATTGAATTAATAAAATTTTTTTATCTTCCATAGAAATTGCCGAAGCTTCAAAATATCGTTCGCGGCCTCTTCTGTCATATTCAACCCATGCACCCGATTTAATCTTAGTATTACCACCTTCAAGCCAGAATTCTTCAGCATCAATTAAAAAGTTTTCTAAAAAGGGAAATTCTTCTTCAGGTATTAATAATACCATTCCAGATTCAAGCTGACGTCGGCAAAATAATCCTAACCAATCGGGGATTGTGCCTGTTACTCTAAAAGAACCAGGTTCTATGCGCTCTAAAACTAAAAAATCGAGCGCAGCAAATAAATCTGCGATGATGGAGTCACTCATGATGATAACATATTGCTTTTAAAACGTTATTGATAAACTATTGATTAAGAACTCGAGTTATTTTTTCTTGCGATAGTATAGATTCATTTGCATGTTGCTGGATAAGTGATAGTTGCATTTCATCGAGTGTGGCATCTAAAAGTATTATCCAGTCACCTTCTTCGCTTGGAAACATATGAACATCAGCACAAATACCTTCTTCTGTTTTCAAGCGAGGAAGAAACAAACTTATATCATCTAGCGGAAGAAGACCTTCTAAAAAGAAAATTTGCTCTCTGGCATTTTTCCCTTTTTGTAAGTTGCCAACTCCGTAAGCTGCTAATTTACCTCCCCACGCTGACAAAGCACCATCTTTTTGAACTAAAAGGTAAGCAAGTGAACGATTTTCGAGTAAAAGAGCAATTAAGTAAGCAATTACGGGAGTAGGAACATCTAACATTTATATTTATCCCTCCAGCATTTTCTTAGCAATTGTTTGAAAAACTTCTTCTACTCCTCGACCAGTTTTAGCGCTGGTTTTAATTATACTCCAGCCTTTCTGAATTAAGTCGTCAATTTCATCTATTCCAATTTCCCATTCATCACTTAAGTCGTGTTTATTCATAACTAGTATAAATGGAACTTTGCCAATAGTCTCTTCAACTTTAAGTTGTAAATTAAACGCTTTTTCTAAGGTATTTCTTCGAGTCCCGTCAACTACTAACAAGTAAGCTGATGAACCACGTAGATATGACATACGTACTTTTTGAAATTCGTCTTCACCATATAAATCCCATAAAATAAAATTTAATTCTTTATCATTATAATTGACAGTTTTTTTATCAATTTTTACACCGACTGTTGTTTGATATTTTTCAGAAAAAATACTATGAACGAATCGAGCGATTAAACTTGTTTTACCTGTAGCAAATGAACCCACCATACAAATTTTTTTCTGAAGCATATATAGCTACTCAGTCCTGTTTATTAGTTATTTTAAATTATCTATAGACACTTTCAAGCTAACTCTACGCGCGCTTGCAATGTCTTTCTGATTAATTGTAGAAGCCAATGTTGAACCAATACCAACACCTCGCAAGTATGCTTGATTTATTCCTTGTGATACTAAATAAGCTCTGACCTTAGACGCGCGTTGTTGGCTAAGTTGCAAATTCTGTTCTTTACCTCCTGTAGGGCTACTATTTCCAATAATTTCAATTTTTACGCCTTTACCCAAAGATTGAGCGGCTTCTAATAATCTCTTAACTTCGGTAGCAAGTGTTTGTAACTCAACTGTCTGTTGAGGCACTAATTCATTTGAATCATTTTCAAATAATATTACTCTCTGTTCAAGTTGTTCTCGATAAGCATTAAGCTGGCTAATATTTAAGTCAACAAGATTATTTTCTCTATATTGCACCACTCCTGGAATAAAAGCCCAAGTTTCTCGCGTATGAGCTATCCATTGCCTCGGCGCCGAACCTGTTGCCGTCAAAATACCATCGTTAAAACTGAACGATACACTTTGTGGAGGCTTAAGTAAGTATGAGGCGCGTTTAACAACAAATTCAGGTTCCAGAGATAAGAAAGGTGTCCATTTACTGTTTACATTGGCTTTAATACCGTGCTGCTGTAAAATTCGATTTGGGTCAACTGCATTTGGGTCACGCATCCCATTAATGTACCTACCTCGCTGTTCGGCTTTTATAATTACAATTCCGGGTTGTGATGCCAGATTTTCAATTGCTCTATTCCATCTTTGTTGTTCACTAATCGTCAAAAATCCCAAAGCAGCGCAAGCCAAACTTACTAAACCAGCTAAAGCATACGCATAACTATAATTTTTCTGAGCCGGAACTTGATAACGAGCTTCAAGACAATTTTTAAGGTAAGGAACAGCTTGGGCAAATGGGTCTGTTTCTCCCTCAAACGTTTGGAGTTGACGGTTAAATCGTAAATGAATTTTTTCTACTGCGTCCTGGAAAACCAATCTTAATTCTTGAGGCGCCGAACCGCGAATAATTCCAGCTACTACTGAAAGGGGTCCTTCTTCAATCCAAATTGTTAATTCTCCAAATTGTAGAGTCTGGAGCATTTCATCTTTTTGAACATTAAAAGAATCTTTGACAAAATCTTGAATTGCCGTCAGCATTGCTGATACTAAATCTGGGTCTTGTGCTGCGGTTTGGGGTGCTACAATATGTTGAAGTAACAATCCTGTTCGTTTGTGAATTAAAAACACCTGCTCAACACGGTAAATTAAAGTTCGTAACATCACAACTTCAGCAAAAGACTTACCAGTTTGCCGAGCTTCAAGGCGCCATTTAAAACTTTGAGGTGATAAACTATGTTCGAGCGTTTGGTTCAATGATTGAGTCATCTCATTGAGAGCAAATGAAATCGCGCGTCGAGTCGCAGGTGCTATAATCGGAAAAATAGTATCAGAAAGAATATTCAGGTCTTTTTTTATCGAAGAATCAATTGCTTGCTCGATAGTCGGAACAATTGCTTCAGTTAGCTGCTTATCTTGCATTGTTCGCAGTATTATAGCCTGCGGTAAAATTTGACTAATAATTTCAGGTTTAACTTCGATATTGTCGATACGCTCGTATATATGATTAAGCTTTTTTGTCTCAATTCCTAGCAAAATACTGCGGAGTTCTTCTAGTTCCTTTAACTCCGCAGCAGTTTTTTGATGATTTTCATCATCCAAATTCGGGGATTTACTCGCTCCATTCGTTGAATGCTCACTCATTGATTCAATTTCCCCAACTATTTAGACCGATAGTGTGTAAGATAATCATTCACAATTTCAATTCAAACTGATTGACTCACACAATCTAGTATTATGGGACACTTTTATATTTATTTATCAATGTTTTTGTTAGATTACTGAGAATTCAATCGTACTGCCATTTCGCTTAACAAGTTCGCTAAAGTCGAACGGTCAGTTTTGGCATGACGCAAATCTTCCGACTCCCGCTGTAAAGCTGCTAGTATTTCTTCGTACTTCTGTAAAATGTCGTTTTGCAAACTTTTAGATTGGTTGAGTATCTGGTCGCGCAATTCACGCTGATTATTGTTAATATTTTCGTCGAGTTGAGTCAATTTTTTATCTAAAGCGGTAGTAATCTTCTTGTTATCTTCTACAAGCACCCGTAAACCTTCATCACGTGTACTTTGCTCATTAACAATACGCTGTGACAATGATTCTACTTCTTGCTTAATATAATTTTCAATACCTTCTAAGCGCTTTCTGGTATCATCGCGTAAACTAGTACACTCTTTTAACAACCGTTCTTCCAAACGAGCAAGTTTCTTTTCAACTTCCCGCATTTGGTTGCCGAATAAAATGTCTCTAACTTTGTCTAAACTATTGACTTCGTTGACGTTTTGATTACTAAATGCAGGTTTACTATTATGAATTGAGCCTAGCTGCACAGCCTCAATAAAATTATGATTAGCTTCACTTGGAATCTCAGGCGACTGCATAAATAAATCCTATATATTAATGAACGTTACATCCCTCATAAATCTTAGATTGAGTCAGTCCTTAAGTCAAAAACTTTTCAAACGTAATTTCTATATATCGCTATAAAGTAATTATCACTTATCAATATTATATGTCATCCTACCTGAGTTGGAGATTGAGAGTCCAAATTTTAGGCGTGTTGATACAAAAGCTAGCACAATAAAAAAGGTAAAAGTTTTAACTTCTACCTTGATGTGTATCTAATTATTAATTAAATTCTCTAGAAACCGGGTTTCTTGAATTTTAACCAACGTCGTCGTGTGCGAAACGGTTGAAGAGGAAATCTAGAGCATAGTTACGCAGTTTATAGTAGCGTGGGTCGTCCATAATACGCGCGCGGTCTCTAGGACGGTCAAAAGGAATTTCCATAACTTCGCCAATTTTCGCGTGTGGACCATTGGTCATCATTACTAATTTATCAGCGAGGAACAGTGCTTCGTCAATATCGTGAGTAATCATCAACACGGTTGCGCGGTTATCACTCCAAATTTTGAGTAACTCTTCCTGCAATTCTTCTTTTGTAATAGCATCTAAGGCGCCGAAGGGTTCGTCTAAAATCAAAACTTTAGGACGAATAGATAACGCGCGTGCGATAGAAACCCGTTGACGCATACCACCCGACATTTGCATCGGTTTCTTTTCCATCGCGTCAGCAAGTCCAACCATTGCTAAGTTATCGCGAACGATGCCTCTTTTTTCTGCTTCAGGTTTATCAGGATAAACAGCGTTAACAGCCAGGTAAATATTTTCAAACGCCGTGCGCCAAGGTAGCAGTGCATAGTTTTGGAACACTACCATCCGGTCGGGTCCTGGTTTAGTGATAGGTTTACCTTCCAGCAATACTTCACCACTAGTGGGATGGTTAAAACCAGACACCATGTTAAGCAAAGTAGATTTACCACAACCAGAGTGACCAATTACACAAATAAACTCACCTTGATATACATTTAGGTTTACGCCATCAAGAACTGTGAAGGGTCCTTTCTTAGTTGGGTAAACTTTAGAAACATCTTTAATTTCTACGTATGGTTTTTTACCGCTGGCAACTGAGGTGCCGCTAACAAGAGGTTGCCCTAATCTATCTCTACTCGACTCGTTAACTTTAAAAGTGCGGTTTTGCATAAGTTTCAATAAGGTAATAGTGATGAGTGCTGAGTGCTGAGTGCTGAGTGCTGAGTGGGAGTACTGAGTACTGAGTGAGTTAATGAGTAAGGAGTATCAGATTATGAGTTATTAGTTTTAACTCCTAATCTTTAACTCAGCACTCAGCACTCAGCACTTTTTACTTTTAGTTCAGCACTTTTAACTTTATTATGCAGCTACTTGACGTGTAGGTGAGTCGAGAACAACTTCAGCAATAGAGAAGTCGCGTTTTATCTTGAGCTTATTAAGGTAGTCGATGGGGTCGTCAGCATCAAACGGGGTACCATCAAATAATTTGATGGGTTGGCGAGTATAGCTGATGTCTAAACCAAGTTCACGTGCGGCAGTACTAAAGACGCGAACACGACAAATGCGTTCGACAACTTCTACCCAGTTACGTGGGAAGGGTACATCAGCCCAACGCGCAAGTTGTGTCATAATCCACATTTGCTCGGTTCGACTTGGGCGGTTAATAGCTGATTCCGCGTAGAATTGGTGGTGAGCGTACTCTACCTGGTGGTCTATATCACATGTGTCGCCATAATCACCGAGTTGAATATAATCAATGTCGGTGCTGACATATTCTGGTCGAGCCAAAATACGACGAACTTCTTCGCTGTTTTCAGGCAGTGAACAGTAATAGCAAGCTTCGAGCAACGCTTTAGTTAAAGCTATATGAGTATTTGGATATCTTTCTGCCCAGTCTTCACGCACACCTAAAACTTTTCCTGGATGTCCAAGCCATACTTCGAGGTCGGTTGCGATAGTAAAACCAGTACCTTCTTCAGCCGCACGGATATTCCAAGGTTCCCCTACACAGTAACCGTCAATACTACCATTTTGTAAATCGACAACCATCTGAGCAGGAGGAATTGTTTGAATGTGTACGTCTTTATCGGGGTCTATACCGCCTGCTGCTAACCAGTACCGTAGTAACAAGTTATGCATGGAAGCAGGGTGTACTACTCCCATTGTATGACGTTTGTTACGAGTTCGCAATAAATAATCTCTAAAGTCAGATAACCCTTGAACACCTTGCTTCAAAAAATTCTTGTTGAGAGTAATGGCGTTACCGTTGCGGGTCATTGTCAAAGCGGTAACTACAGGTAGAGGTTTGTTGCGGTGTCCACCTAAAGTCATCCACATTGGTAAACCAGAAGGCATTTGGGCTGCATCAAGGTATCCAGCAGCAATACCATCTACAATACCGCGCCAGCTAGTTTCACGCATCAGGTGAACTTCATCTAAACCGTGTTTCGCGAAGAAACCTTTTTCTTTAGCAATAGCAAGAGGAGCGCAAGCAGTTAGAGGAACAAAACCTATTTCTAAGTTAACTTTTTCTAAACCGTGGCGTGATATTGCTGCTGTTTTACGCGCACGCAGTTTCTTGATGCGTTTTTGCTGGTTGAGGAAGTAAATCATTTCACTTCGCAAGCTGTAGTAGCTGGGGTGTTCAACAACATCCATACGCTTGCGAGGACGGGGAATATCGACTTCGAGGATATCACCGATTTTTGATTCGGGACCGTTGGTAAGCATCACGATACGGTCAGATAGTAATACTGCTTCGTCAACGTCGTGCGTTACCATTACAGCAGTTACTTCATTTTCTTCACATATTTGCATCAACTGCTCTTGTAAATTACCTCGTGTCAAGGCATCCAAGGCGCCAAAAGGTTCATCGAGTAATAATAATTTGGGTTTAATAGCAAGCGCGCGGGCAATAGCAACACGCTGTTTTTGTCCACCCGAAAGCATTGTAGGTGATTTATCAGCGTGGGGACGTAAACCCACCATATCAATATGTTTATCAACAATTGCTCGACGTTCACCAGCGGGTATACCAGGCATAACTGCATCAACAGCCAAAGCAATATTTTCGCGTACAGAACGCCAAGGTAATAAAGAATAGTTTTGGAAAACAACCATCCGGTCGGGACCTGGCTTAGTAATTCTTTGTCCTTCCAAAGTTACAAGACCCTCGCTTGGCAAATCCAAACCAGCAATCATATTTAATAAAGTTGACTTACCGCAACCAGAGTGACCAATTAAAGATACAAACTCACCTTTTTTAATTTGAAGGTCGATACCTTTAAGTGCAACGTACTTGCCACCACCGGTTAATTCAAAGACCTTATCGATTTGGTCAACACCAACAAAAAGAGACATAGCAGTAATTGGGGGGGTAAATTTATAAAAGTTGAAAGTGCGCTCGTGCGCTCGTGCTGAGTGAGGAGTAGGGTGCGTGACGCTAGGAAGCATTTCAAAAGGAAGCTAGCTAGTGGCGTCACGCACCTTACGAGTGACGAGTTAGGAGTTAGGAGTTTTAACTTATAACTCAGCACGAGCGCACGAGCGCACTCATAACTGAATTATCTTTCAGGGGGAAGAATTCTTCCTTGAAGCCATACCATGAATTTGTCGAGTATCAAACCAACAAGACCGATGTAAACAAGCGCGAGTATCACTTCACTAACGTTGTTATTTTGGTAAGCTTCCCAGATAAAGAATCCAATTCCGACGATACCTGACATTACGATTTCTGCCGCGATAATCGCCAACCAAGCCAAACCAATCGCAATTCTTAAACCGGTGAAAATGTAAGGTAGTGCAGCAGGAATCAAAATGTTGAAGAAATATTCCTTTTTGTTGAGTTGGAGTACTTTCGCAACGTTGTTGTAGTCGTTAGGAATTTCTTTTACACCAACTGCTGTGTTAATTAAAATGGGCCAAATTGCAGTGATGAAGATTACGAACAGTGCAGCTGGTTCGTTTTGACGGAGTGCTGCCAAGGAAATAGGTACCCAAGCAAGAGGAGGTACGGTTCTTAATAATTGGAACAAAGGGTCTAATGCTTTGTTGATGGTTTTGTTGACACCAATCAAAATCCCTAAGCCAATACCAACAATTGCTGCTAAGGTGTAGCTGATTGCAACTCGCTGCAAGCTAGCTAATATCTGCCAAAATAAACCTTTATCAGTACCGCCTTTATCATAAAAAGGGTATAAAATCAAAATCCAAGTGTCTTGAATTACCTGTATTGGTCCAGGCAATGTTGCCCCAGGTATCCAAGAAAATAGTTGCCATACGGCTAAAAACACTCCAATCGCAATCGCTGGGGGAATTAATTCCGGAATTTGTTTCTGTATACGCGCGGCAAAACCATTACCGTCCATTGCAGCCGGTCGTCTTTGGGCAGTAGTCATTGAATTATCTCCTTGGGGGGGTTATCGGGGGGGGAAATGGAAGAACATTCTATGATTTTTAGCTTGTCTTCCATAAATTAGAGTGCGAATCAGCCGACTAATTAGTTTCTGAGTATAAACTAAATGGCTACTTTCTTTATCTTGAGGCTCTTGAGGTACTCTTCTGGTTTTGCAGGGTCAAACTTCACGCCATCGAAAAATTCTTCTACTCCGCGCGATGTGTCGGTTGGAATGTCTGCTGCTGCGATATTCATTTCCTTAGCAGCTTCCTTCCAAATATTTTCTTTGTTGACTCGATCAATCAACTCTTTTGCTTTAGCGGCGCCGTTATCGAGGTAGTCTTTTGGCAAGAATCCCCAGCGCACGTTCTCAGTTATAAACCATAAATCGTGACTCTTATAAGGATATGAAACGCTTCCTTTTTCATCCTTCCAATAATATGGTGCTAACGTTTTATCACTAACTTTGCGCCCATCTCCCATATCATAAACGCCTTGGAACGGATCCGCAAGAATCTCAGGTGCAAGGTTGAAATAATTTCGTCCACCTAATATTTGTGCTGCTTCTTTGCGGTTATCAAAATTATCCAACCACTGTTGTGCTTCCATAATTCCCTTAAGCAATGCTTTAGTAGCTTTAGGATTTTTGTCAACCCAATCTCCTCGCATTGCGAAGTATTCTTCGGGGTGATTTTTCCACATTTCTCCTGTTAACATCGCCAAGAAGCCGATTTTATCTTTAACAATGCGGTAAGGCCAAGGGTCACCTGTGCTAAACGCATCCATTGTTCCGGTCTTCATGTTCGCTACAGTTTGTGCCGCAGGTACCGTCAACAATTTAATATCAGCATCTGGGTCAATGCCACCTGCTGCCATCCAATAACGAATCCATAAATCTTGGTTTACTTGTGGGAAGGTAAATGCTGCAGTGAAGGGAGTAGATGACTTTAACTGGGTAATTAAACCCTTTGCACCGTCCATCTTTAATCCAATTCCTTTACCTGCGTGCTTGCTAGCTACCGCAATCCCATTTCCATGTGTAATCAACTGACACAACACATACATGGGGATTTTTTGATTACCTTTGGTGATTAAACCTTCAGTAATCGTATGCGGCATTGGCATTTGCCATTGCCCACCATCAATACCACCACCAGCAGAACCAATTTCTACGTTGTCGCGCGCGGAACCCCAAGAAGCTTGTTTGGAAAGCTCAACATCAGACATTCCATACTTCGCAAAAAATCCTTTTTCTTTCGCGATAATTAACGGCGCCGCTTCAACAATTGGAATATATCCAAGTTTAACTTTTGTTGTTTCTGGTTTCTGCTCAGGGCTGATATTGGCAACTGGCACTGCAGTGGCGCCCGTACCAGATGATGATGAACTAGTAGAAGCACTGCCGCCACCAGCTTCTGGAGGATTTCCCAAACAACCTTTGAGCAATATTGCACTCGCAGATGCACCTGCTGTAATGATGAATTTTCTACGAGAAACTTGCTTGAAAAACTCCGACATAACATCTCCTGTTGGTGAGTATCTAATTTTTGGTAGGGCAAAGCTAGCAAACGAAACTTAGTGTTTCTTGCGCTATCAATAATGATTATTTTTTTATAGTTGCCATTTACTCAACTGATAACTGCACGCAGTCGGTTGAGAAGCACTTAATTGCAAACGGTTATTTCAGTCACGTTAATTTTCCGTGTTACTTAGAAACATTAATTAACGTTGTTTCATTTAGCTTACAGTGTTTCTTGTCATTTTGGTCATTTTGAACCAGCAATTATTAAATAAATATTAGATTGGACATATAAGGAAAAACTTATATATCACGCCATAAGCACCCTTGCCTTCTCAATACATATTGATAAATTGATGCTAATAATTAGAATTCATCTATGTATCTATCATTTTTGTTCCAAATTAGTGATTAGATTAAGATAAATTAAGAAATATTTATATATGTAAATGTTAAATTTATCACTGAGGAGTTTTGCCCTTCATTGGTTATAGCCTAAACGGAGACTCACAGCCGAACCGTATAAAGTTAAGCGAATGTATTGAGTCGCGTACAGCAAGTAATGAGTAAAGATTACAGACAAAAAGAGACAAACCGAGCAGCGACAGAAATTTGTAATGTTTGTAAAGCACATGGTAGAGAAAAAGCTCGATTTATAGCTAATTTAAATAAATTACAGAAGCAATATCAAAGTCATACTAATTACGGCTATGACAAACATGTGAAAGTAGCAACTCAAGATGCTTGAAATATAGTTAAAACCCGTGTTTCTTTCAAAGAGGGATTCACCAATCCTCACAACAAGCGGAATATTCCGAGTTCCAAACAAAATTCGTAGCACTTGTTATAGTATGGGTGCCCCTCCGCGTCGAAGCCAAATTAGAAGAAAAATAGTTCGTTCGTAGTAACGCTTCATAGCGCTCTCCAACCAACGGAGAGCTTTTTTTGATGTTATAGTGATATCACAATGACATTAAAGTAGTATTACAGCTATGGAGAGTCAGAAAAAACGATTTCTGTTGCGTTTAGATTCCAAGCTATACGAAGTATTGGAAAAATGGTCAGCAGATGATTTGAGAAGTGTCAACGCCCAAATTGAATATCTTCTTACTGAAGCAGCAAAAAAATCTGGACGTTGGAATCAAGATAAAGATAATTCTAAGGAGTAATAGTAGATATAAATATTGATCGGGTGGTTGCTGCACAACTATTGGTCTATGTAGTTAATTGTGGGGGCGGTTGGCTGTCGATATAAATTGGCAAGATAAAAAATCGGCTTTGCATTAGTACGCGATGCTGTTATTCGCACGTTACAAGTTTCAGAAATTGCTGGCATCAGAGCTATTATTGTTCATGCTCTAACTGAACGGGCAAAGCAATTTTATGAAAAATGTGGATTTATTGCCTCGCCTGTTGAGCCAATGACGCTAATGGTGACAATTAAAGATATTAAGGTGGTGTTTGGAATCAATTAGACAGGCACAGGCGGGACGCCTATGCCACAAGTAAGCCAAAATAAGTTAATACTAGTTCTTCGGCGCCATCATTAATAATTTCATGTACTTCTCCTGGTTCAACAGCGATGCAGTTACCTGGTAAAAGTGGAAATTTTTCACCATCTATATATATAGTGCCATTTCCTGCTTCGACAAAAAATACTTCTGCCATATTATCATGAGCATGGGCGCCTGCAATTTGTCCAGGTGCAAACCTTGACTGCGAGAAGTTAGTTAAATGCGGCAAGTCACCTTTACGCAGCATTACCTTTTTTTTGATAGCTGGGTTATGGACTACAGATTCTTCAGGTAATTGATTAAGTGCTATAAACTTCATCGGGGTCTTAAATCATTATCTATTTCCACAATACCTCTAGAGCCATCTATTCGCACTCGTTGACCATCCTGCAATACCCATGTAGCATTTTGGACATCCATTATTGCGGGAATTCCATACTCGCGCGCAATAATGGCGCCGTGAGAAAGCCTTCCACCTGCCTCAGCAATGATTCCTTTGGCTCGAATTAAAATAGGCGCCCATCCCGAATCTGTATAAGGTACTACTAAAATCGTGTCAGAATCGATATCGGGAACTTCTTGAAGGTTACGCAGTACTTTAACTCTTCCTTCAGCTTGTCCAGGACTTGCGGGGATACCATGCATAACTCGGTCGGGCGCCAAAGCAGGCATCAAAGTCGGTACAATTACAGGAGTATTACCGTAAACAAGTAAAGGCGGGTTGAGTTGTCCGTCGCGTTCGAGTTGAGAACGTCTACGGTAAATTAGTACTTGTAAGCGACTTATTTTTTCTGGGTCAGGAGCTTGCACGAGTTCACGCACCTCGTTAAATTCCAAGAAGAAAATATCACCTTGTTGTTGTAAATAACCCGCGCGCAAAAACTTATTTTCCAAAGCAATAAAGCTCCAGCGCAAATAAGCTAGTAAGCGTGAGTAAACTTCGGTGACTCTTCCTTTCAAGTTTACGCGGCTCTGAACAAACAAAGGACGCTTTTTACGTTTTTTAGGAGGCTGATCGGAAAACATAAACTGCACGAACAATCTTTTTATTGTTTCGGGTTCTTCCTTCCAAGTTGGGATAGCGATATCGGTACCTACTTCGCTTAAATAACCATACTTATTTAATAAATTCTGAAACTCTGTTAGTATTTTTTGTCCTTCAATTGAAACAGCTAAGTCCTCAAATACGTTATCGGGGTCAAATTCTGGTACGGAACCTGCGCTTCGTTCCTGTGCTTCTGGTGTCGCAGATAGTATCTGTTTTGCCTGTTGCGCTAAATTTTGTAAAGCGCGTACTGCTGCAACTTCGGGAGTGAGACTATTATCAATATCTGTATCTTTAACTTTAAATATTGCTTGTCTAAGTGCGGCACTCAACGGCGCCATAATACTATAGTAAGTCGCACGTTGTAATAACTCTAATATATAGTCGATACGCAAAATTAATTTGCTAGCATCTAAATCATCAAGCATTTCTTGTGATAATTGCGACAGCCCTATTGCAAAGCGGCGCCGATTATCCGCCTGAAACTCTTGTCTCAAAGATAATTCTCGTCCGACTAAACGTAATAACCCTGGTAAATTTCGTAACGTCGTATCAATTGCAGGTGCCGACATTTTAGCACCGCGCGTTAAAAACTCTAAGCTTTCGGGTGGTAAACCCATACGGCGAAAAATTTGTCCAAGTAGTGTCGCATTAAAGTAAGCGTGGGAAAAGTGAAGTGTAGCAGTATCGTTAAAATCCAAACCCAGCGAACGCTCTCCTAAAATAGAGGCAAATATTGCTCCCCAAACACCACAAGTCAAAGGACGATTTATCGACCAAGTTAAAGGACGAATTAAACCAGGGATAACTTCAGCAGCAATTTTACGTGTCCAAATTGGCAGCAATGTAGTAATAGGACGCGCTTGGAGTACCCATAACGTTTGACCGTCGTAACTCCATTCGATATCTTGAGGAATACCATGATAGCGTTCTTCGATATGACGAACCAAGTAGGCTACTTGCTTGATGATGATTGGGGGAACTCTTCCTTGTCCTTCGAGGTGGATAAATGAAACATTATCGCTTTCGACAACAAACGCGCGGTACTGTTCAGGAGTTACACGACCGGATACAACTTGCGTGGGACTTCCTGGTAATGCTTCGATTACAATAGCATCCATTTCCTGAGTAACAGGGTCACGACTAAATGCCACACCCGAATAAACACTGCGAATTTGCTGTTGTATCAAAACAGCCATTGCAGCTTCTTTAACATTTCGATCTTGGCGATACTGTGTTGCTAATGGAGCGTTGTAAGATGCTATCGTGCGCGCGATAGCAGTTTGTAGTTCTTGTTTAGTAGTTACATTTAAAATACTTTCGTATTGTCCAGCAGCAGAAGCATTTTCAGTATCTTCACCAACTGCCGAAGAGCGAACAACCAAAGGTGATAATTCTGACGGTTGAAGAAAATCAATTATTGATTGCGGGTCTTCTTTTGGAGGTAATATCCATCCCTTTGGAACTGGATAACCCCAACGTTTAATTTCAGCTAATCTTGCAGCTTTGTTACCAACATAATTAGCATCAAGTTCATCATCCAACGTCAAAATTGACTGGTCACCACCACGAAGAAAATTCATTGCAGCTTGCGAGTCAGGACTTGCTTGAGCTACAGGTAATTTCATATCGTCTTTAATTTGTCTATAGATCCAAGCCAATAAGGCAGCAAGTCCGACAGCTGCTACTAACCTAAACCCATCCTCTGGGTGAAGGACGCTAACAATAATCGGAAACAAAAGTAACACACCATACTGGGCAGCTTGTCTCGAACGAATTATAGTAAAACTAATGCCAGCGAGCAATGAGACAAAAAGCGCCGCCAAAGGGTCGTGAACTATAAAACCCCAAACAACATTCGTTGTTCCTGCACCTTTTCCTACCCAGTACCGACCTAATACTAATGTAATCAGCGCTACTAATTCCCATGCGGAACCAGATGGAAACACCGCGCGTGCAAGCAAAACAGCTGCAATACCCTTAAATGCTTCCGACAGCACAGCTAGCATTCCAACCAATGTCCCCCCGTGATAAAACGCGGCGGAGACACCAATGTTACCAGTACCCAATTGTGCTAATTGCTTTTTCGACACAATCTGTGTTATCCAAGCAATCAGTGGCACGGCGCCACATAGTGGGCAGATAACAAATATAACCAGTAAACCCCAGAGTTCAAGCATCCTTAAATTTGGATTTTAGAGCTATCTTCAATGTAAAAGCTAAAATATTAAAACTAAAATATTTTTTCTTTTTAGCTTGCATAAGTATATATGCTCAAGTGATATTTTATAAGCGTATTTGCAGCAAATTGTTTAGATTGCTACAAAACATAATTGTAGAGACGTGATATATCACGTCTCCCCAAAAAACAGTTTATAAAATTAAAATTATACAAGAGTTGAGTCAATACCTAACCTACAGCATAAGCTGATTGTAAAGCCCAAACAATAAGCGCAAAGATTGACCCTAACAAAACCACAGTAGAAATTGTTACAAGCTTGGGAGAGTCGGCGCCATCGAACTTCATGATGCCACGGTTTAAGTCGGACATAGCGTTATTATCCTATATAGACTAATTAAGGTGATTTGCCCGCTTCGATTGTAGTCCAATTACTCGAAAAATATGCATTCCTTTATAACGATTTTGACTTCTCTTTACAACAAAAGACATCATCATAATTACCGATGTCAAAATCAACATAATTCCGTAGTTTAACTGTCGCGTTTATATTCATATTTTGCTATAAATTTGTATAACTTATAACATTAAACCGTAATAGATTTCACAATAACTTAATGATTGACTCGGCGATGCAGGTGAAAGTTATGCTTATAGCAGTATGTTTAGGATTATTGATAGCGCTTGAAGTCGGATTGCGGATACTATACGGATTTGGCAACCCGTTGATATATATTGGTGATACTTCGATTGGTTATTTACTCGCACCCAAGCAGCGGACTCGACGTAACGGTAATTATATTGAGATAAACGAGTATTCCATGCGTGGGGCGCCAGTACAAAAAACACCACAAGAAAAGACCACTAGAGTGTTTTTACTGGGAGACTCAATAGCAAATGGTGGGTGGTGGACTGATCAAAAAAATACTATATCCAATCTAATAATGCAGTCACTTACTAGTACTGAATTATCGGCAGAAGTATTAAACGCATCAGCAAACTCCTGGGGACCGCGTAACGAACTCGCGTATCTAGAGAAATTTGGAACCTTCAGCGCTCAAGCAATTGTACTACTAATTAACACAGATGATTTATTTGCCACGGCGCCGACATCATTACCAGTAGGACGCGAAAAAAACTATCCTGACAAAAAACCACCGCTTGCACTAGTTGAAGTGTATCAGCGGTATGTTCAAAAATCAAAACCCATACCAGAACTTGAGATAGTCCGACAAGAAGGAGGTGATAGAGTCGGTATTAATTTAGAAGCAATAGCAAAAATTCAAGATATTGCAACTCAAAATAACAGTAAATTCATTCTGGCAATGACACCCTTGAAGCGTGAGCTAGGAAAACCAAGTCGCGACTACGAAATAAAAGCGCGCGCAAGACTTGATGAGTTTACCAAAGCAAAACTGATTAATTATATAGATTTTCTGCCATTGTTTAACGGGCGCCAAGACTTTGATACTTTATACCACGACCACATTCATCTAAATTTACAGGGTAATAAATTTGTCAGCGAGGTAATTAAACAAAGCTTACTAGAGGTATTAGAGCAAAAATCATCTTATATTTTGCAATAGAGGCTAACCTTACACAATTAATGACACAGACCATTTAGTCTTGTGGAACGGGCGTCCTCGCCCGTCCTAACTTAAAATTGATTTATATTACTCCTAGATGAACTGTAAAAAATGATATTGATGTAATGAACCGCAAAGAAAGAAAATAAGTTTTTTACATATAATTTAAGATGGCTATATTATAATAACTCTAAAGTGCAAGAATCATAATATACATTTATTTTTTTTTCACAAGTTAAATACCTAGTTTTTCATTTATATTGCTGTAGATAGATGAATATTTTTATTTAATAGTATGTGACTTGACTGGCGATAGAAAATTTTTTGAATACGTACATAATCAAAGCAGAACTTTTCATATATTTATATAAATTAATTTTTGTTAATAAATAAATTTGTCGATTAAGTGTGAATACCTAATTATAAATTACTACGCTGGCAAAACGTATATTTATGTTAAGTAATTTTCATAAAATCGAAAAACACCTGCACAATTAAGAATACAAGTTTTAGCTAAAACGTTAACTACAAGCAATCGAATTATATCGTTGCTCTTTGTGTGGCTTGAGGGGAAGTGACTCGCTATTCTTAAAAAGCAAACCTGTAGACCGGAGTGAGGCAATATTATGGATAGAACTATGCTCCTGAATCGGTACGCGGCAGGGGAACGCGATTTTAACGGAGTTGTTTTGCATTCTTTAAATCTTTCTGATATTGATTTAAGCGGTGCGAATTTGAGTGGTGCTGACTTGAGTGGCGCCAACCTCAACCGTGTAAATTTAACTGGTTGTGACTTGAGTCGGGCAAACTTAACAGACGCAGACCTAAAAAATGCGAACTTGAGTGGTGCGAACTTGAGCGAAACAAATTTAATCGGCGCCGACTTGATTCATGCGAATATGGAGGCAACAAATCTAAGTCGTGCTGATTTAAGAAGTGCTAGCTTAGTTTTGGTTAACTTAGCACGAGCGAATATGAGCGAAGCCGAATTAAGCGGTACTGACTTAAGTGGCGCCACATTATTCCATGCGAATTTAACAGCCACAAATTTATATGAAGCAGAAATTACAGGTGCAGATTTAACAGGCGCTATTATGAGCGAACAAGAAATGAGCGCCGAAAAATCGCAAACAGGACAATCCCACAAATGGGTAACTTGGGCTGGTTAGCTTTTAGTTAAACCTATGTAGGGTATGTAAATTTTACGCGGTGTGTGTCAATGTGAAATACTTAATATTCCTGACTTTTTAAAGAAGTCGGGAATATAAGTATTTCAAGTAAACAAATGTAACGGATAGTTTAATTTGTGTATTGATAAGTTTTTATTTATTTTTATTAGGGGAGAAATTATAAATTTAAAATTGAGACATCTTTATTTATTATCAATAGCGATGTAACGTAGCAAAGAACAAAAAATCGCGTTTGGTTTTGAGTTATGAAAGCTGCATCCACACTTGCAACAACAGCACATCCGACAAACGACCAACTTTGTACTATCGCGCGCACGTATATTTTAGAAGAACACGCCCGCGTCGGAGATAGAATATATTACTGGGACAACTGGAACCTCTCAGTTGGCGCCAGCAGTAATCAAAACGAGCCAACCACCGATAATGATACTTATTCTTGGGCAACAACATTATCGTGCGATATCACCAATATTGAAGTTTCAGAACGCAATGATTTAGAACAAGAGTACTTAGTGACTGTAGCAGCTGATATAACAGTTGGGAGCGGCAGTAACTCAAATGGCGCCGAAATTAAGAGTCAAGAAATAGAGCATGAGAAACACGTTTTCTTCTGCTATATCAAATCAATACAAGGAGACTACTTTGTTACCAGCGTCGAAGAGTAATTTTTAAGACCAGTACGATTAACATATAGAGATGCTAAAACAACTCAGCGTCTCTATATGAAAGTATTTGGTAAACAGGAGCGTCTACAAAAGCGTACAGTTTTAATAATGGCTGTGACAAGCGGCGCCGCAGTTGCAAATCTGTATTATAATCAGCCGCTACTGGCAGTTATTCAAGAAAAATTTCAAGTTTCAAGTCACGCAGTAGGCTTCATTCCAACGCTAACGCAAATAGGTTATGCGCTAGGAATATTATTAATTGTACCTTTGGGTGATTTGCTCGAACGACGCAGGCTAATTATCTCCATGTTTCTTGTAACAGCAGTAGCATTAGCAGCGTTTTCTATATCACCAAACATAACTTGGTTGCAAATCACCAGTTTAATTATAGGAATTACTACAGTTGCTGCTCAATTAATAATACCTTTGGCTGCACAACTAGCAGAACCCCACGAGCGTGGTAAGGTTGTGGGTACTATCATGAGCGGTTTATTCATTGGTGTATTATTAGCGCGGACAGTTAGTGGTTTTATTGCAGCAAATCTAAATTGGCGCGCGGTATACTGGCTCGCGAGTGTGTTAATGTTAGGTTCGGCTTTGATTTTATCCAAGTCGTTACCAAAAAGTCGTTCTTCGCTACAAATTACTTACTCCCAATTAATAGGTTCCTTATTTGGGCTAATTAAACAACCAATACTACTTCAAGCTGCACTTTCTGGAGCAATGTCTTTTGGCGCCTTTAATGTATTTTGGAGTACACTAGTATTTTTACTCGCGCAACCACCTTACCATTATGGTAGTGAGGTCGCGGGTTTATTTGGCTTAGTTGGGGTAGCGGGTGCAATTGCGGCGCCGATGGTAGGTAAACTAACAGATAGAAGTAGGCATGAGCGTGTTGTTGGAATTGGGCTATTAATTACAACTACTTCATTTATATTATTTTGGATATTTGGACATCAAATTATTGGGTTAATAATCGGAGTGATTTTATTAGATTTAGGCGTGCAAACAACACAAGTTTCCAACCAAGCTAGAATATATAGTCTGCCAACAGAATTACACAGTCGTTTAAATGCAGTTTATATATCATCTTACTTTCTTGGTGGCGCCTTGGGTTCATACTTAGGTGCCTATACATGGAGTATTTGGAATTGGCAAGGAGTTTGTATAGCAGCTTTGATGATGCTCGCAATTGGTTTTACAACTTTTTACCAAAAAAAATCCATTAATAATTGATGATTTAGCATAGAATCATTTAAAATTTAAATTGAATACAACTCCGAAGCGCTTAATTTGTCTATGCTATCTGTCAGCACGGAACACATCGAAGTTACACGCTTGTGTACGTGGTGGCAAGCCACGTATTGCAGGAACTAGAATAGCAGTGGAAGATATTGTCGTGATGCATTTGAGAATGGGACTATCATTATCGGAAATTGGCGCCAAGTATAACTTATCAATGGCTTGCCTTCATGCAGCAATGGCATATTACTTTGACAATCAAGAAACCATAGACTCCACATTAGCAGAAGATGAAGCATTTGTAGAAGCATTTAAACGCAATCACCCTTCTCGTTTGCATTGAGGTCAGCAATTAGTTTCATAACTTTTCCTAAAAACCAGTTAAGATATAATAACTTGCTAATCTTAAATTATTGGCGAATTCACACGATACCATAACTAGACTGTATGGGTGCTGAGGACGATATTAGACGCGAACGCATAGCTGTATTTCAATCAGAATTTCTAGAAGACTTAGAGTATTGGGTTGATAAAGACCGGAAAGTAGCGCTTCGTATTCTCAAAATTGTTAAGGAAGTTATAAGAGAACCGTTTGAAGGCATTGGCAAGCCTGAACCGCTAAAATACGAATATTCTGGGTGTTGGTCGCGTCGTATAAATAAGGAGCATAGACTTGTATATTTAGTTACTGATTCCCGGATTAATTTTGTCAGTGCTAGATACCATTATGAGTAATAATACTCATAGCGATAAAACTAAAGTATATGGAGTTAAATATTTATGTCTGTAAAAATAACGCTCAATGAAGCAAACGCCAACCTCAAAAATTTTTGTAGTCAAGTTTTAGACACAGGAGAAACAGTTGTCATTAGTCAACCAGATGGCAAAAATGTTGTTCTAATCTCTGAAGCTGAATTAAATAGTTTATTAGAAACTTTATATTTACTTCGTTCACCTGCAAATTCTGCTCGCTTGCGAACTGCTATAGAAAGGGCAAAAGCGGGGGTGGTAGAACCTCAAAATGTTGATGAACTTTATGATAAATTTGGATTACACGAAGAAGATGCGGATATTGATATTGCGGCAGCTAGTTGACAATTTCGATGTCAAGCAAAAATTAAGTTTGTTATTAAGATGGGAAAAAGAAAACGCTCACTCGTCAGCTTTCCTTGGGAAATAGACGATAGAACATTAAGAATTACTAAGACTGGAAACGAAATTATTACCGATGCTGGATGGAAAAAGCTTTCGTTTGAACAAGCTTGCCAATATTTTAAAGCTGAGGAAATTAAAGAATGGTATTCGTCATATTGGGAAGGAGCGGATACTTCAGACTTGTTTGCTGAACTTGGCGTTGATATTGATGTAGAGGACTCTTTTTCAGTTGATAATTTTTTTGAGAACTTTGACTGGGCGCCAAAAACAGTTGATGTAATTGTAGCAAAAGCAGTTTATGCTAATCATGCTTGGGTAAGAGTTTTACAATATGAATTAACTTGGCGAGCAGAAGTTTGCTTTGATTATCATGAAAGAGAAGCCATATTGTTGGGAGTGCATATGAGGAAACAATTAGGCTTGGATATTCCAGTTATTAACGATAATACAAACGCTGTTAGAAGTACTTTAGGATATACTAATATTGGTTGGCAACCGAGGAAAGGTGTAGCAGCAGCACACAAGTTGAGTATTTCTAAAGCAACTAAAATATATGACCAGGATTTATGGGATGAAGAATGGGAAGATGAAGAGTATGATTCATATCATCAATTTTAGGGGATTGTAGCATAGGCGTCTCGCCTGTGCAGTACGTATAATTATTTTTACCACAGAGGCGCAGAGTACACAGAGAGAGAAGAGCTTCTTCAGTTTAAGATTTAAGGATTTGGAAAATGGTGACTTCTAATAAATTAAATCTTATACTTATTGTTCTATTCGTCGGATTAGGATTATTAACTGAGCCACATTGTAGAGCGGGGTTGATAGTTTTTACGTAACCAATGGTATGCTTGGTCGAGCGTTGGCGTGTCTCCCAATCCTTCACAAAATCGATATATCTCGTCGATATTTACTGCTGAACCATAAGTTGCGGGAATGTAAGCTACTTGCGCGCGCTCACAAAGTGGTAGCCAATTGCTGAGTAAGATAGGATTCATTTGTATCACCATCGCTATTACTTACGTTTTTAACTTATTGGCAAAGTAACACGATACTACAACTAATACGGTGCCAGTCCATGCGCGTTACAATAGTTGTCGATATTCCTTCTCATCACATCGAGGCGCCATACAAAGAGTGCTGAGTGGAAAGTTCTGAGTGCTGAGTGGAATCAAGATTTATTAGTAGGGTGCGTGACGCTATCAAAATTCTTAAACGAAGCTAATCATCTGGTAGCGTCACGCACAGGAGCAGTTATGAGTTATAAGTTATGAGTTAATAATTTATTACTCAGCACTCAACACTCAGCACTCAGCACTTTACACTCATCACTGCTTTCAGCACTCAGCACTTTATAAAATTATCATCCGGAATTGTACTGATTTATTTTGTTGAATTTCTCTAGAGCATTAAAAAACTATTGAGAAAATACTTTATGCCAACTAATACCACTAATACTCCAACTCGCACATATGACATTATTGCTTTCGGTGATGAAGTTCCGGGTATCTTCGCTTTAGTATCTGCCGCGCGTGAGCATTTTCGTCGCACTAATAAATATCCACGCTCGTTGTTGTTGTTCAAAGGTAATTCCCAATTAGGTATCGGTGGTCACTTGGTTCGCGGTGGTTTATCTTATTTAGACCGCTCGGTTGTTCCTGCCGATGTTCGCAGTCGTTATGGTTTGGCTGTATATGGTGATGAGTCGGATATTTACAAAGAGTTTTTGAAACGCGCGGGTGTAGTTCAGGTAGCACTTGACCCAAAAAAAGCTGATGCAGTTCTGCGGGAAATGTTAAAAGAAATTAACGCGGATATTCTTAGCGGTATTGATATAGCATCAGTAATCAAACAAGGACAAAGTATCACGGGTATTCGTCTTACTAAAGGTGAAACCTATATGGCAAAAACCTTTATTGACTCCACAGTCAACGCTGAACTTGCCGTATATGCTGGTGTAAGTAAGCTCAAAGGGTTTGAAACGTTTGGTTTACCAAATTCCGAACTTTCGGTGACACTAACTTTTGAAGTTGAAGGTTTGAGTGTACAAGCGCTCAAGGATATTGAGATGCAGTATATGCAGTTTCTTGCTGATAGTAACAATGCTGACTCACAAAACTGGATTCATATTGCAGCTGGTAGAGATAGGCAACGTTTTGCAGAACTAAGTGACCCTTTTATCAAGAATAAAGACGACCTCAGTAAAATTGCGATGTACGCAGGTAGCGATTATATAGACGTTCGTAGCTTTGCACTTTCGATTGCTTACCATGCTTTCCGAGGCACAGCATTGTCACTAGAAAGAAGCAGCGCTGTATTAGACAAAGCCAACATCGCTATCTTACCTAATGGTAGAATGTCGTGGAACGCACTACTCTTTGATGTCAACGCCGACCAAGCCGAAGCATTAGCTCGTAATGATGCCAAACCTACACCCGAAATGCTCAAAGAAATGCAGTTATTAATTCAATGGTTTAAAAGCATTGGCGCCACTGCTGTCATACCAGCACCAGAACTATACATCCGTCATGCAGGTAACGTTGAAGGTGCTATTGACCCATTAACAGGCGCCGAAATGCTCAAAGGTGGCGTACCAGCATCGGAAGCACTAGGTACATTTGGCTACCACTTTGATATCCGTGGCGGTATTGAAGGATTAGGAGCGCGCGCGTCAGCTAAAGGTTTAGGAGAAGTTAAATTAGACCCACCACTATTTAATGTAGGCATTCAACACGCCATATTGAAAAATGTACCAAACTTAGCAGTTATTAGCCCAGCATCAGGATTTGAAGGTTACGCATCCTCAGCAGGAAGAATTGTAGAATTTAATTGTGCAGTTGGACAAGGTATTGGTATTGCAGCAACATTAGCAATGTTAACCAACCGTAACCTCAACCAAATATCAAACAAAGAAATTCACGACATCTTAGCCAGTACAGGTAAACTATCAAAAATCTACGGTCAACCCGATGCACAACAAGAAGATATCGCGCGCTTAGATAACTTCGAGAACGCTTTAGCCGCATAATTCAGCTACCGTTGTAGAGCAAAAATTAAATTAACCATCTAAGAGTGGAATGGGCTTTCTCTTGCCCCGTTCCAAATTTATAGTTTCCAAAGTACTATGAGAGGAAAGCGAGTATTGAGGTAACGCTGTGGAAAAATACCAGATGGAAAAGTTAATTCAAACAAGCGCAGAAGCAAAAGCAATCGAACGAATTAAAAATATTGATGAGACTGAATGGATTGTTGTATTAGAACCTGGCAAAAAGATTAATATAGATAAAATTAACGAACGCGCGGCATATCGTGGATACAACATCCTATTATCATAGTAGCTTGGCATCAGCCACCTTACATATTATTTATCATATGACGGGTAGTAGGTCTGGTTTTTGATTTATGTAGCCTAAATCTTGAGAGTATTTATTAAATGTTGGCAAATATAGAGCATCTAACTAAGATTCACGTTTTTGCGCTCGTAAAACCAGAAGAGTTAGAGCAATTAGTACACTATACTCAAGTGCGGCAATACCAACGTGAAGAAATTATTTTTCATGAAGGTGACTCCCTTCCAGCAAAATTATATGCAATTGCATCTGGAAGAATTCATATCAAGAAAACCGCTGCAACTGGTAAGGAAACGATATTAAGAATCTTGTACGCAGGGAACATTTTTGCAGCGAATGTGCTAATAGGGGATGGTACTGCACCAGCAACGGTGGTTTGTGAACAAGACTGTGAAATTCTCACAATTGAACGGGACGCATTATTAGAAGCAATTCGGCAAACTCCAGAAATTGCTCTACAGATTATGACCGTTTTGAATCAACGCCTTCAATTACTTCATAACACTATACACGGTTTGGTTTCCGAACGCGCGATAGTCAGGTTAGCAAGGTTTATTCAATGTGCGATGTTGCAATATGGAACTGATATATCCGAAGAAGGGCAAAATTTAAAAGTGAATCTTTCTTATTACCAAATCTCTCGGAGTATTGGCATTACTTACGAAGAATGCGTTCGTTTAGTTGGGAGTTTAAAGCCTGTCGTTAAGTATCGGCGAGGTGGAAAAATTACGGTTTTAGATATGGAAGCATTAGATAAAATAGCGGAGGGAGAAGAAAATATTGCCTCTCACTAAAAAGCACACTTGAGGTTTATTTAAGAATTTCCAGAAAATATTAGCAAGAAAGCGAGATTTTGTTCTGATTTTAGAGCATGTCGCGTTCCTGATGGCATCGACACAAATACACCAGGTTCTAAAAAAACTTCTTCACCTTCTAATACCAGAGTACCTTTTCCTGCGATGACAGTAATAATTGCATTACGATTTGTGCTGTGTTCAGCCATATCCATCCCCGTCGCAATACAAATTAGGTTGTGCTGACAATTATTATCTTTGAGTAGAACCTTACTTAAAACTTGATTGCTTGGATATTCACATTGATTTTGTAATTTAGTATACCAAGCATTGCTATGTACTAAATTTGTCATAATGTTTTTCCTGATTTGATAGCTTACTGAGCAATTCTTATGCTTCCATTCTGCTTAAATTTTTTATTTCCCTCTATGAGGTAGCTCAAAGAACTGATTGAAGAGCTATAGCACAATAACAGTATGAAAGCAAAGGACAAACATATGCAAACTCTAACACTATACGATAAACTTGGCGGGGAAAAATATATTGCAAAAATTGTTGATGATTTTTATAAGTATGTTTTAGCAGATAAGAGCATCAATCATTTATTCGCCAATACGGATATGGAAAAACAACGGCGCCATCAAACAGCTTTTATATCTTATGCATTAGGAGGAAAAAAAGAATACACAGGTCGTTCAATGGAAAAAGCTCATGCAGGTTTGAATATACAACCTGAACATACCGATGCAGTTTTAAAACACCTTAGTAATGCGATGGCTTTACACGGTTTATCTCAACAAGAGATAGATCAGGTTATTACTCAAGTTTCTCAATTAAGAGAAGCTATTGAATACAAGTAAACGCGCATATCTCCTGACATGACGGCGCCTAATACAGGAATGTATGCTTGGCAAGGCTGAATAGAGAAGTATTTATAGTTGACCTAAAATAAAGTTTCGAGGATTTTTTAAAATGAAAGCGCCGTTTTCTTTAATTAAATCACCCGTACAATAAATCGGCGCCCGTTCTTGATAAGCTTTTAAAGCCAAAATGTAATCACGGTCGAAAGATACATTAGCTCATCTTCGATAACCCGTGCGGTAGCTCTTTGCCAACTGACGCTGCGGAAGTAGTTGAAAAAAATGAATAAATATTAATAATTAGTAAAGCTAAAGCAATTCTTAGTAACTTGATAGATGCCATTTTTTGATACCATTTTTTAAACTTTGTTGCTCACTATGTTAACTATAGAGGCAAGCAATAGCTATTCGTACTTTCTCTGAATCTTATATGAAGATTCTTTAGATTCTCGACTTTTTAAAATATAAAACCCCATGTATAAACGTGTTTGTACCAAAAACCGTAAAATATTTGTAAAGGATTGAAGTAATAAGATAGCTATTATCATTTTACAAGCGTACAAATGTCCTCATTCCAATCACCCATAGATAAACGCGCGGTGTTCGTAAGCGTTACGTACCTGGGTTCCTCGCTCATCTCATGCAAGTTGGATGGCAGCACAAAATCGTCCAGACCCAATTACTTTATTAGAAAAGTCTGATGAAGGAAGATTAGAAAATTTGATACCTATTCGGTATGCACGGATGCTTAAGTCTCCTTTCACTTTCCTTCGAGGCGCCGCAGTAGTCATGGCAACAGATGCGTGCGACAACTCCTACCACTGGTATTAATATACAAACATGTGGCGATTGTCACTTACTTAACTTTGGTGGATACGCAACACCCGAACGCAATGAGCGTTTTTGATTTAAACGACTTTGATGAAACTTTACCCGGCGCCTGGGAGTGGGATATTAAACGTTTGGCAACAAGTTGTGTAGTAGCAGGTCGTCATATTAATATTTCTGCAACCCACTGTTCTGAAGCAGCACGGGCGGCAGTGCGTTCGTACAGAGAACATACGAATTATTATGCTACTATGGGCGCCTTAGAAGTGTGGTATTCGCGCATTGATGCTGACATTCTACGGGAATTTGCTCAACATCCGAAGCATAAACAACGAGTTGAGAAATATGTACAAAAAGCATTTACGCGCACTTCAGCCTACGCATTGCCTAAATTTACTGAAATAGTTAATCATCAATGACGTATCGTCGATAACCCACCGTTAATGTACCACTTGGCGCCGAATGATTTACTAGAACAAGAAACTCAATCGGTCTTTAAGCAATATCGCTCTTCTTTGCGCGATGATTTACATGAGCGAGTTCATAGAGTATCAGAACTTATTGATGATTTTTCTCCATTAAGGACTTTGCCTGCTTTTCAAGCTCTCGAAGCTGACATCCAACAAATTATTCAAGAACAAAATTGGTGTTTTACAGATAGAGAATAAATAATAACCATTATTTTTAAATATTTTGTGTGTATTTACTCAATAAGTAAATACATTAAATTTTGGTGTATCAGTAAAATTACTCTTTTATTTAAAAACGTGACATTCCGAAATATAGCAGTTATTATATAACTTAATAAATCACTTGTTAAAAACAATTTATTTCATGTGATATTAAGTTGAATGTCAATTCAAAAGAAAATATCAGTTACCCAGCCTGCAATCGGTAAATTTATTTACGAAATTAGGCTCTCTATGGGGTTAACACAAGAAGAGTTCGCGCTTGTTCTTGGTGTTACCTTTCCAACTGTCAATCGTTGGGAAAATGGGCATACTAAACCTTCCAAACTGGCTTTACAGCAAATTGAGGCTTTAGTTGCAAAGCTTGGTGATAAAGGTCAAAAGTTATTGGCTGATTATCACCATAATTCAGATTAAGTTTATCAATTCAGCATAATAAAACATTTTTAAGCTGCATATTGAATGTAGAGATATCGAGTTAATTAATTTTCGATATTAGTTTCTGCTGTCGGCATAGTAGCTTTAAAATGCCCTACAACATTTATGGGTGTAAAATACTTAAAACATTGGGTTAAACTGGGGTCAATACCGGGCATTATTGCTTTCGGAATGTCAATTTCTTACTTATGCCAAGCCGTTGCTCAAACGACTCCCAAAGGTGGAATTGACTGGATTGTGGTGGTAGATACTTCTGCTTCAATGCGTGGTGTCAGTGGTACAAAAAACATTTTTGACCAAGTTAAAAGTTCTGTTATTGAATTTGTTAACACCGCTCAATTAGGCGATACGGTTACTATCTATACTTTTGATAGAGATGTAACCTTACAAACTACGGATGCTCAAATTACGAGCAATGAAGACCGAGGCAAGCTTAAGCAAATAATCCGCACGCTTCAAGCAAATGGTATGCGTACACATACAGGTAAAGCGGTACAAACAGCGCTGCAACATTCTGCGATGTTAAACGCGCGCTCCCATGCTCTCGGTCGTAGTGTCAGTATAGTGTTCTTAACTGATGGACAAGAGCAAGTACAGGGTATTCCAAATCCTGTTCCGATTCCTAGCAATGCCCAATTTTTACGTGAGCAACAATGTAAACCCTACATATTTTTTGTATCTCTAGGGTTAAAAGAACACGAAAAGCAGCTTAATGACTTTGCTAATAACCCAGCGTTGTGTGGTAAAGGACGGGTATTGCGCGACCCTGGAGGAGTGCAGCTAAACCAACTAGCTCAAAATATCCGACCTGTGCTAGTTCAACCTAAACTAGATATCAATTTACCCACTGCTAATTTACAACCAGTATTAGCTGGAACAACTACCGAACCGCTTAATATTACTGCCATCAGTAATGTAAACGTCAAGGTCAGCTTGCAACTCGAACCTAATCAAAGTGGTATTCGTTTGATATCACCCAATAGTTCAATTGAATTAGCTGCTAATCAACCGACACCTATTCCCTTGCGTTTGCAAATTCCAGCAAATATACAAGGAGGCGCCAGTAACTTACGTTTAGTTTTGAATCCTGCAAACTCTTCTGTGGCGCCTTCTAAAGTAGACCTAGCTGTAACTATTAAATCAGAACTGCAAATCCAACCTGCTTCTATAGATTTTGGCTCAACGGAAACAGGTAAAATGACTGAGACTCAAACATTAGTAGTCAAAAGCAATATATCTGGAACCGCAAAATTACATATAGATGGCACTAAAGACGTTTCTGTGCCTTCTTCACGAACATCAGTATTATTGCAAGCAGGAGAAACAAAAATTCCTGTGCAGTTGGAAGTTAATGATAGCAGCTTTCTTGGCGCCCGTAACTTCACATTAGTATTGACCCCTGATAACCCAATTGCAAGTTCCACTAGTACAAAAGCTCAGATACATATTTTTATGCCACTATGGCGAAAAATAGTTCTGTGGTTCCTATTTGTACTGCTGGTGTTGCTAATTGCTTTAACAGTAACTTGTTTAATTCAACGCAAAACTCCCTTTGAATTACTCCAAGATATCCGTAATCGCAAATACTTGGAAGGAGCTATCTTCGTATTGGAACCATTGCCAAAATCTTCAGAAGACGAAGAGATTAGTTTGACTCGCCTCCGCAAAACTCAAGTACTACTGAGTGATTTAATACCAGAAGTTGCTGCAACTAATTCTGATGCTGAGTTAGTCGTAGTCTGGGAAGCTGGCAGAAAAAATATAGTATTACGGTGTTTGAAAGGTGTAATTTGTGTCAATACTAAGGAAGTAACTACATATCAACTTTACGATGACGATGTTATTGAAATCGGTAAAGTGAAGCTGCAATTTAACTGGATTGAACATCAGCGCCCCTTTGAACTAGCCAGTGGGGAAGATGTTTATTAATTATTCAACTATTAATAATGTGAGAGGAAATTGAATGTCACGTCCTACGGTTGTTTTTCGTCCTACTGTTGTTATCGGGTTGGGTGGTACAGGTTATGAAGTTGTACTCAAGCTCAAAAAGCGCTTTATAGATGTATATGGGTCTGTACCAGAAATTATTCGTTTTCTTTCTATTGATACTACCGAGAATATTCAAGAACGGGAAAAATCGCCAGATGGCAATAAGGTTGTCTTAGAACCAAATGAACTTTATGCCATATCCGTAGCGAACCCTGTTTCTTTATTAGGAGGACGTAACGACCACATTGATGAATGGTGGCCTAGAGAAATTCCTGCATATGGCATTATTAACGGCGCCGGACAAATACGCGCGCGGGGGCGCTTGGCATTATTTGCGAAAGTCAATGATATTAGTAGCCTTATCGGTCAAGCAATTAACGCTGTACGAGGCATTCGCAGTAGCAGACAAGCATTTTCAGATAACTTTCAAGTCTCTAACCGCGATGGAGTAGAAATATTTATTGTTGGCAGTTTAGCTGGTGGAACTGGTAGTGGCACGTTTTTAGATGTGGCATTCTTAGCACGACAATATTTAAATAGTTTTTCCAACGTTACAGGAGTATTCGTTTTACCTAGAGTGTTTGCGAATCTGCCACAAACTCATATGGTCAAGTCAAATGCTTATGGCGCCCTCAAAGAAATCGAACACTTTTGGGGTTTGTCACCATTAAACGCCATTGAAATTGATTATGGTATTGCAAAGGTAAAAGCAGACCGCCCTCCATTTGATGCAGTGTTCTTAATTGACGGTGTTAACAAAAAGGGAACTGTAGTTAGTCGTCCCGATGATTTGCAGAATTTAGTCGCTGATGGGTTATATATCCAAATTGGTTCTCAAATTGGTTTAGATGCTGCGAACGTCGCCGATAATATACGCGCTTATTTAGCAACTGGTGAGAAAGTTCGAGGACGCAAGATTAATTACTGTAGCTTTGGCTTTGCTACGTTGACTCTGCCAGTACAACAGTATGAGCGGATGAAATTAGAGGATGCTCAAAGCTTGCTACTGAGTGAGTTGATGGCGCCTACACTCCCCATTGATTTAGAAAGTGAAATCGCGCGTTTTCTACAAGACTCTAACTTAGCAGAAGCTAGTAATGTACTAAATGCGTTGATAGAAAGCGAGCGTGGAGGACAGATAAAACCAGATTTCAGAATTGGCGAAATGCGTTATGACCGTACAGCATTACCCACGATTAAAGAACTTTATAAGCGGCAGTCAGACCAAATCGAGCAACGCACAGCGAAAGAACTTGTAACAAATTTTTATCGCTTGGAGCAAACTGCCACTAGTGCTATAGAAGCTTGGTGGGAACGTGCTTTCAACCGTCCGAACGGTCTAGTTTATACTTTGAAATTTTTGACCGAGCTTTACCCCAAACTCGATGAATTGCAGCAGAGTGTACAGCGTAAGTCACAAGAAGCACAAACCAGTTTCAATGCTTTGAAGTTAGAGCAGCAAGAAGACAAGATAAAAGAAGCTGCTGAAGGTTTTTTCTCAAATAAGAATAACATCCAAGCTGCTTGTCAGAGATACAAAGACCGTGTTGACCAAAAGTGGAAGATTTACTTACACTGGAAGCGGTGTGACAAAGCAGCAGAACTTTACGGCGCCTTACGAGCTAAAGTAGAGGAAATTAAGGACAAGTGCCAACGTATTCATAGCAACCTAGATAAAGTTTACCGAGATATAGAACAGAGTTACCACGAAGTAAATCGTCAAACAACAAGCGACAATCCGTTTATTCACACAATCGCGCGTGTGAATTTGCAATCGAAACGTCCTAAAATCAGCGGTGAAGATTTCGTTCGTTGGTATCGAGAACAGTCTCAAAGTTTAACTAATTGGTCGGAGAAAAAAGCAGAAGAAGTCAAAGCAGAAATTTTGGCATTTTTGAATGAAGCTTACCAACCACTAACAAGCATGACTGTTGAGGAAGTACTAGCAGATAGTAACCCAGAAGATGCGGCACAAGATTTAGAACAACTTGGTAAACTAGCAGTTCCTCTATGGCAGTATGAAGAAACAGAAATTCCCACTCAACAGCAGCATATAATCACAGAATTTTATTACTACGGAGTTGGGACAAACAATACTATATTTAGCAGTCCACCGCTTTCTAATCGTTTACCCAAAGGAAGAGACAACCCATCTTTTGTGCCGACGGGTGAACCGAATAAAGTCACTTTGTTTCGAGTTGAAGTAGGTGTTCCCTTATTTGCCTTTAACGGAGTCAAGGATATGGAAGTAGCTTATCTAGACCCGAATAAAGTCTTCAAACACCTGCACCGTAACTGGGGAAATTTTCCCAATTTAATACCACCGGAAGATGACGGGGGAGCATTACGCTGGTTTGCAATAGCACTGGCGCCTGACATGTACAAATTAATTGTCAATCAAAGAAGGCAATATTTTGTTTACACAGACCAAGCGCGCAAATCAGAGGATGGAACATTGCTTTTGGGAAGTGACCGCAAATCAGCATTTAAAGCTTTCAAAAATAACTTAGCTTTAGTCAAAGAAATTTCTGACAAAATTGAGCGTATTACTCACCAAGACGAAGAACAAGCAAAATCTACCCTCAATAACTACATCAACCACCTCAATCAAGTTTTAAAAGGAGGAAAAGTTGATTCCCAAGTTAAAGAACAAGTCGAAATGGAAATCCAAGAAATAGAAGCATACCTAGAAGACTTGGATGTAATTATCTAACCGCTCCTTACGCAAAAACTCTCTTAAACCCTCTTACCTTTGTGCCCTTTGTGACCTTTGTGGTTCATTTATTCCCATGCCAAAGCCAACTATCTTACTAGCACTCGACCCTTACAGTGCCGCTTTTTGTGAAGCGATAAAGCGGCAACTACAAAAATCAACCGCTGCCCAAAGCAGTCTAATCCAAACTTACACCCTAACTTGGGATGGACAAGCTTTTAACTTTAGTTCAGAATTAGAAACATATGCCGACATGAGTTTTGAACTAACTCAAACTCCTAATAATTCTATCTCCCAAATCCGTACTCAGTTCACGCAAGCTGCTGGTAAACTTCAAACCGAACTCATCGAAGTACTCAAATCAGCAACTCAATCTCAGTCAGCTATTGCTGCTAAACGCCAAGGAATGGAAATTAGCAACGCACATAGAATATACCTGATGCTGTCAGCTAGTAATCATAAAGCGAGGGCAGTAGTTTTCGAGCTAGTACGTTTGATTCGCTGGTTGTACAGTAAATATTTCACAGACGTACCTCACAGCTTAGAAGCTTTATTATTATTGCCTGGTTTATTTACCAACGTTACAACTGTTGATTATAGTGCGACATATGGACTGCTCAAAGAGTTAGATTACAAAATGACTAGTGGAGTCGTAGTTGCAGGTAGTCAAAAAGCACCACCTTTTGATAACTGCTGGCTCATTGATGAACGAATTGGGGCACTCAAAGATAATTTATGTAGCTATGCTGATGCTTTTGCGGGTTTTCTGACTGTAGAAGCTGAAACAAGCGGTTTATTGATAGGCGCCCAAAAAGTCCGAGGAAAAATGCCTGCTTACAGTGCTTTTGGCTATGGAGAACTGTTTTTTCCAGGAGAAACAGTTATTAACCGCTTAAGTGCTAGTTTAGGCGCCGATATTATGGTTGAGCAGTTTTTGCCGAAACCAGAATTTACACCAGAGAATAAGCGTAAATGGTTATTAGACGCAAAAGAATTTGTACTTAGCGAAGAATTTAGCAATGCTTTTTTAGAATTAGAACGAGATAACGGCAAACCTGTTTGGCAAGACTTTAGCCCACGTCTTGACATCCGCACTGGTATGGCTAACGAGTATGGAATGGAAATGCAACATGCATATCGGCAATTTGAGAACAAAGAGCTACTTTCATATAAGCGCGCGCTGGAAAATTCTTGCAAACAAGTGCAGGCAACATTAACAAATTTCTTAGACAATACCATTAATCGCTATGCTGATGCTAACGAGAGCGGTTTGCATGAAGCGGTTATGTTATTAAATCGATTGACTTATTTATATTTAGAACTGCAAACCGATGAAGCGCGTGACCAATCTCATAATTTAGTTACAGAACTGCGTGCAGCAGAAGCATTTTTTGATACAAAATTACAGGTAGTAATCGATAACGAAGCCACTAAAAAGCTGTTGAATGAAGTTCTGTCTTTGAAATTGCGACAGCAACAATTACAAGATAATATAGCCGAAGGAAATCACCAGGAACTACAGCAACTACAAACAATCTTAGAACAGCTAAGAACAGCCACCAATGAGTATCAAAAAGCCGCAAATGCAGAAATTGAATCTGCCAACCAAATTCGTGCCCAGGCACGCAAGCAAGCTCGTGAAGAAGCTGAAGCAGCAATTATTGCCACTCAAAAGCATCTCACTATCACTGAAAATCAACTCGAAACAACTACAGATAAACTGACCGAACTGTTGACTGAAGAAAGCCGTTTTCGCAACCAACATTTAGTTATTTATCCTATATTTTTCGTCCTTATTTTATTAGGCTTGCTAATTATTATCGGAATTTTCAACCAATCTATACTGTGGGGATTACTACAAAAAATTGGCGAAAACTTAATTAACTGCCTGCTTTGGACAGCAGTAGCAATTTTAACATACTTAGGTATTGTTTGGCTCCAGTATAGCACTAATATCCGTGACCGAATTCAGAAGACTCAGAAACAAATTAAACGACTAGAAAGCAGTTTGAAAGCAACCGCCGTTGAATTACGTCGCAATTATAATGACCAATTAAAATTAGAATATGACTTCTACGTCCAAAATCTTCGTGTTGAAACGTTGAATTATTTAATAAAAACAGCTAAACAAAAAGCTGATTCTTTACGTCAAACTCTTGATTTATTTTCGGAAATACATAATAATTTGGTTAAACAGTGTGGAGCTACAACAAAATTTTCCGAAACCAGACTTGCAGTTGTAACAGATAAAGACATTGAGAAATATTACCAAAATTTTCTTGAGTTATCACCAACTAAAACATTCATTCAAGAATGCGTTAGTCGTTCTCAGTCATGGAAAATGCCTGCAACATTTCAAAACCAACTGACATCGTTTACTCAGAAACAGTTCGAGCAATTAAGCAAGCTATCAATTGGAGAAGTTTTGCTATCATCAGATTTAATGGCGCCAAATACTGCTTCATTACGTTTAAACCAGCTTCATGATAGCGCTAACTTATTACTGCGACTTCAAGACATCGATGCTAACTTAAACCCAACTTCCCAACGCGAGACTACACTTTGGGTTGGTGCTAAAGACAAAGAACAAATTTTAGGACTTTGCAGTCGTTCATACCGAACTTTGAGTGCTTTAATAGCTGAAGATGAGCAAAAATTGTGCGTTTTGACCCGTTCCCTAGGTTTCCCAGCTTATTTTCTCAGTCAAATAGAGTTTTATCGAGACTGCTACGAGCGCGCGCAAAGCGAACAAATACAGCAAGACGAACTAGACAATTATATACCCGATTTAATACCTGAAGAAATTGGTTCAAGTAGAGAATTAAAGCAAGCTTATCAAACCCTACTTCTAGGTATTGCCCTTAAATTAGTATCTCAATCTCAAGGCAATTATAAATTTAATAATCAGTTACTAGGTAAAGACAGAGAACAAATTGCCTCTGAATTAGCTACTGAGTTTACTTTTCAGGAACTATATGGAGAAATCCAAGAAACTATAGAAACATTTGAACATGATTTAATTTACGAAAAGCTACAGCAATTTGGTGCCTCTATATCTGATTTAACACCCAGCGAACGTAAGCTTTTAGACAATTTACTTTCGGAGTATAACCCTTTAAATTAATCGTTTCCTTTTTACCCGCGCAACCCAACGTGAAATTTATACATTGTAGAGACGCGCAAGCGAAGCTTCTCCGTAAACCGAAGGTTTTCCCGAAGGGTAGGGTAGGAAAATTTACCTGCGGTACACTCCGTGAACGCATCTCTACATTTACGCATTTTTTACAAATGATATAGAATTCCTATATAGGAAAAGAAAAACAAGGCGCCAAGATTCAAGCAGTTTTTTTGTCGCCATCATTTTGAATATAACGGCGTAATATAGAGTTTATAGTTTCTTTATATTCTCCGCCTTGTTCTTCAAACCAAGCCATTACATCAGGGTCAAGCTGCACTAGATTTTTTGCTTGAGCAACAGGAATCCTTAAAACAGCCTTATTAAAAAATTCATCGGTCAACGGTGGAATATCAGAATAGTCAATATCATCATCAGACATTGATTCTAATGCTTCCCAGTTAGTACGAGAGGTATTCTTCAAATCTTTGTCGTTCATATCTATTTGCCTTTCTTGCTGAAATAATGCGGATAAGATTTTCTCGTCTTTCTGTCCAAACCACTACTGCTACACCATTACCTAAAAAGCCTATTCCAATCCATCTATCCTCACCATAATCGAAACGTTCATCTAACTCAGTTAACATCGAACCGTTAAACATCTGAGGAACATTAGCGAAATCAATTTTATGTTTACGAATATTTTCAAGGTTTTTCGCTTCGTCCCACTCAAAAAGCATGAAGATTTAAGAAACATTATTACAAGTTTATAGTTATTATCGCGCATTCAGGACATCATGGGAACCTTACTTTTTGTAACATATTGTATTTGTACTACAGATGAAGAAATTGATGCTGAGTTACGCAAACGAATTTACCTGCCCAAAGAGTAAATATTTAATATCGAATAATTGATCCCCCCAACCCCCTTAATAAGGGGGCTAAGAGAAAGTTGGCGCCTATTTTAAATCTCTCTCCTCTGCGTCTCTGTGGTAAATAAAATAACATTTATCACTGCACAGGCGAGACACCTATGCTACAACTTATTAAAGCCCCCCTGAGAGCGCGGGGCGGTTCGGGGGGATCAAATTATAAAGTATAAGTAAAATTATCTACCAACATTCCCGGCGCCATATTTCCCCCTAGTTGTCGTGCTTCATAAGTGCCGACTTCGGGGATAAATTCTTGGAAGTTAGTAAAGTCAATTAAGTTTTCACCCCAGAATTTATAAAGTGTTTCATCAAAGCGTAGGTTCTCGATAGGCGCCACAATTTCGCCATTTTCTACCCAAAAACAAGCGTAGCGAGTCATTCCAGTAATTCGACCGCTAGGTAAATCGCTCCAGTTGAGGTAATGTAAGTTTGAGACGTATAATCCTGTATCTAGTTGACTAAGAATATCGTCAAATGCAAGATTTCCTGGGGGAATTTCGGGGGAACGTAATGACTCTGTACTGTTGGCGCCGTTGGCTATTTTGTCGTATTCTTTAGCAGTACGGGAATTTATAAGTGTCGAAGCTAAAGTACCTTTTTCGATAATATCTAGTTTCGGTGCAGCCATTTCACCTAATTCATTAAATCGCGGTACTAAGCCAAGTTTAAAGTTTTCTCTCAGATTAAATAATGGAGAAAGTTGCTTTTCGCCACGCCATAATAAAGCTAAAGAACTATGTCCCTGTTGAATGTCTGCTTCGCTAACTCCACCCCATGACAGCATTGATATTAAATCAGAAACTGCTGCAGGAGCAAAATAAGTTCTATACTCTCCTCTCGGTAATTGTTTTGCTGGATGCGCGAGTAATTTTAATTGTTTTTTGGCATCGTTTATTTTGGCAATATAGGCGTTATCATCCCATTGACTGCCTGCATAAAATCCTTTTACTGCCTGTCCTTCACTAGTAAAAATAGAATAGTCTAATGTAAAGGAATTTGTGACAAACCAGTGTTTTTGACCGCACGAATCCGCGTATCCTTTAATTACAATACCACCAGCGTAAATTCCCGTAAAATCTAATTCAGTTACAGGCGCCAATATTGTTGATACAACTACATCTAATTCTAATAGCTTACCAGTATTGACTTCGCTGCTGGTGTTTTTACCTGATGGTAATACTAAATAAGGGTCTGATGGTAAAAAAGCTAATTCTTCACGCAATTCTAATAAAGCTGCATATGCCGTTTGCCAGTCAATTTCCGAATTTCCCGTAAAGGGAAAGTTACGATAGCAAGTGCGCTGATTATCCATCAAAGTAAGTTGAATATATCCATCAGCGACACTACCTGTCTGACGAACTCTCGCATTATTAAAACGAGTAAATTGACTGCGTTCGCTACTTAATTTAACAGTAAATGCTTCGCTTTCTAATTTTTTAGCTATTAGTGTTTCAACTAATTTATTGAAGCTTGTTTCTAAAGGTGATAGTTCGGAGATACTCATGGGTTGGTTTAGTTAGGTGTTAGGAGCTAGGAGGGGTGGGTTTACCTAAATTTTTCATTATTTAGCAGGATATAGATAAACCCGCCCGTACAGGAGGAGCGGAGTTATGCGCCTCCGCCAAATACTTCAACATCGGCAAATACGCAAACAGGTGAACCATGTCCTACCCATATTGCTTGATTTGGTTCTCCTTTGCCGCAAAATGGGGTGCCGTACATTTCCCAAGTTGCGGCGCCACCAACTTTAACCAAACTTCCCCAAAATTCAGGAGTCGTCGCACGGTAATTAGGATTGCGAAGCGTTTTGGTTAATTTACCGTTTTCGATAAGTTTGGCATACTCGCAGCCAAACTGGAATTTGTATCGACGGTCATCTATCGACCAAGAACGGTTTGATTCCATGTAAACGCCATGTTCGATATCTTTGATAACGTCATCGAATGTACCTTCACCCGGTTCCAGGTTTAAATTTGCCATGCGGTCAATTGCTGGACGGTTCCATGAACATGCGCGCGCACAAGCAACACCAGGAATACCAGCCCGTGCTTGACTTTCTAAGCTGCCTACACCTCGTTGCAGTACTCCTTCTTTAATTAAATATTCCCGCGTAGCAACGGCGCCTGTATCATCAAAAGCGTAGCTAGCAATTTCACCTGGAACAGTCGGGTCAAAGGTAATGTTCATCAACTTAGAACCGTAGACGAGATTACCAAAATCGCTTTTCTTGACAAAACTACCACCTGCGTAATTGCGCTCATCCCCTAATATTCGGTCAATTTCTAACGGATGTCCAACACTTTCGTGAATTTGTAGCATCATTTGGTCGGGCGCCAATACTAAATTTGTGCGAATATCTGGACAATCTTCGGCACCAAGTAATTCGATAGCTTCCTCACCAATACGCTGCACACGATGCCAAAGGTTATCATCTTGGAAACGTTCTAATCCACCTTGATATGTATGTGCTTGCCAACCGTTACTAGTACGTTGTTGAACTACTCCTGCATCTTGAGCCGTTGTACCATAATAAGTACTAATAAATAGAAATTTTTGATATACTTCTGAACCGTTGCTGCTGACAAACCAAGTTTCTCGGTCTGTAGTAACAATTTCCGCAACTGTTTGAACTATTTTGTCGCTAACTTTAAGCGTTTTGCAGGTGCGAACAAGTATATCGTTGATCTCGCCAGAACTGATTGCATCAAACGGCTGCGTGTAAGGAGAAATATATTCACCGATAACTTTTGGACGCGCGGTTGTACGTGCAAATTTATATACTGACCATTTTTGTGCTGACCGAGCTTGTTTGTATGCAGTTTCTGCTGCTGATTTTAAGGCATCATGAGTCAGTGAATTTGTCGCAGCATAGCCTATACAGCCATCAACTAAGACCTCAACCATTGCTCCTAAACTGCTTGATTTTCCGTTACGCTGTGGTATTCCATCGCGGACATTTCGCGTAGCAGATGTATCTTTTACGGCTCGAATACCAACCCAATCAGCGGTAATATTTGTATTGTTTATTGCTTTTGTTAGTTCTGATAACATATTAATTTAAATGAAAAACTATTTTTGGCGATTTCGCTTATTTCCATAAGTGATAATCTACTGCTTCTATCAAAAGTAGCAGAAGTCGTCAAGTATTTATATAAATTCTATGGCAACGGATTATGAACGGATGTAACGGATAAACTTTCTGTTACATCCGTTACATCCGTTATATCCGATGCCAGGTTGTGCCTGCTTTGGTGTCAATTAAGGTGATACCTTGTGCTTGTAGTTCGTTGCGGATGCGGTCGCTTTCGGCAAAGTTTTTGTTGGCTCTTGCTTCGGTACGTTGTTTGATTAATTCGTTAATCTCACCATCGTTTAAGCCAGTACTGTTAGTTTCTGTTTGTTCTAATTTGGCTTCTAAACCTAGAACATGCGCGAGCGTTACCAATGTATGCCATGCTGTCTGTAGTTCTGCGGTGGGAGTTTCGGTTTTTCCTCCATGTACTAGGATATTACCTTCGCGAACTAATTTTTTAGCTAGTTCAAAAAGCACAGCCAAACTACCTGAAAAATTGAGGTCATCATCCCCACATTCAGAGAAGCGCTCAATTAAACTTTTATCAAGTAAATTTCCATCACTTGTAAAACCAAGCTTTTCCCTAAATTGTTCGCCAAATAGTAAGCCTTCTTTAAGAGTATTCCAACTATTAACGGCGCCTGCAATTGCTTCTTCGGTAAAATCTAATGGCTTGCGGTAATGTGCCTGCAATACAAATAACCTTATTGCCATTGGGTCAATAGGTTGGGGGTACTTCGACCATTTCCCGTCCAGCAGGTCGCGAATGGTTATGAAATTGCCTAATGACTTAGACATTTTTTTCCCATCTACAATTACCATGCCATTGTGCATCCAATAGCGTGCTAAAGGTTTACTGATGGCGCCTTCCGACTGAGCTATTTCATTTTCGTGGTGCGGAAATATCAAATCACCACCACCGCTATGAATATCAATTGTGTCACCTAACTCTGACTTAATCATCGCCGAACATTCGATGTGCCATCCTGGGCGCCCTTTACCCCACGGAGAGTCCCAACTTGGTTCACCAGGTTTTGCTGCTTTCCACAAAGCAAAATCAAGTGGATATTGTTTTTTCTTACTTTCTGGGTCTTCAATCTCTACCCTACCACTGGCGCCTACCTGCATTTGTTCAAGATTACGTCCTGATAATTTCCCATAAGTATGGAAACTTTGAACTCGGTAGTAAACATCACCACTTGCTGCGTAAGCTAAATCTTTGTCCTCAAGACTTTTAATTAAAGCTTCGATTTCTTCGATATGTTCGGTTGCACGGGGGTAATTATCTGCGTCCATCACGTTCAAACGGCGGATATCCTCAAAGTAGGCATCAATAAAACGATTCGAGACTGCCTCCATCGTCGAACCTTGTTCGCGCGCACGGTTGAGAATTTTATCGTCAATATCAGTAAAATTTTGAATGTAGCGTACTTGATACCCACGCCATTGAAGATAACGACGAACCACATCCCAAACGATGTAAGAACGTGCATGACCCAAGTGGCAGTAGTCATATACTGTTACTCCGCAGCAATACATCTTAACGAAACCTGGTTCAACAGTCTCAAAAGGTTCCTGGCGCCGGGTGAGTGTATTGTAAACGGTTAGGGTCATAGCGATATATGAGTCTCTTCAAAGTTTGAGCAATAATATGTTTAGTCATTAGGACGAAGGATGTCCACACATCCCTATGCTAATGTTTTCAGTACTCATTACGCTACACATTTATCTAAATTGAATTTCTTTGTATCGCATTATGCAAACGCTTACCTCTGAATCTCAAACAATGGACGCACCCAAACAGGGATTACCAGTAACAATTATTACTGGCTTTCTCGGTAGTGGCAAAACAACTTTACTCAATCACATTTTGACAAACCAGCAAGGTTTGAAAACAGCCGTTTTAGTCAACGAATTTGGCGAAATTGGTATTGATAACGAATTAGTAGTCTCCACCGACGAAAACATGGTGGAATTAAACAACGGTTGTATCTGCTGCACCATCAACAGCGATTTAGTCGATGCTGTTTACAAAGTTCTCGAACGTGAGCAGAATATAGACTATTTGGTTGTTGAGACAACCGGACTTGCCGACCCTTTACCAGTCGCGTTAACTTTTCTCGGCACCGAACTACGCGATTTAACTCGTTTAGACTCGATAATTACCGTTGTTGATGCAGCCAATTATAGCTTGGATTTATTCAACTCCGAAGCAGCACACAGTCAAATTGCCTACGGTGACGTAATATTACTTAACAAAACCGACTTGGTAACAGAATCTGAATTAACAGATTTAGAAAGAAAAATCAACGAAGTCAAAGAAGGCGCCCGTATCATCCGTACAAAAAACTCTCAGGTACCATTAGGATTAATACTCAGCGTCGGTTTGTTCGAGTCAGACAAATATTTTGAAACTGACAACCACGACCATCACGACCACAACCACGACCATCACGACCACAACCACGACCATCACGAACACAACCACGACCATCACGAACACGACCACGACCATCACGAACACGACCACGACCACTCAACCTGCGGACATGACCATAGTCACGACCATGATCACCATGACCATGATCACTCCCACCACTTAGAAAATGATGGGTTTACATCAATTTCTTTCCAAAGCGATAAACCCTTCGTAATTAGAAAATTCCAATATTTTCTAGATAACCAACTACCCACAAACGTATTCCGCGCGAAAGGAATAATGTGGTTTGAAGAAAGTCCCAAACGCCATATTTTCCACTTATGCGGCAAACGTTTCACAATGGATGACGACGAATGGAAAGGCGCCAAGAAAAACCAAGTTGTCCTAATAGGTCAAAACCTCGACAAAGAAACACTACTCAAACAAATTGAAAACTGTTTGACAACACCTTCCACAAGTCGCGCAAAAGGATTTGGGAAGTAAAAGTTGGCAATTTTTGATCCCCCCAACCCCCCTTAACAAGCTACGGTGTACACACAAGTCTAAAAAAGATGGCAGGGGATGCTTTGGGTGCAACGGAAAGGTATGGAGGGGAGGAGGAATAAGGAGAAATATGGGGCTTAATTGATTCTTTATTGACGCAAATATGCTTCAGAATAGTTCCTCAATTTCCCCCACTTCTCCCGTTTCCAACCTCCCCCTGCTCAAGAGCTCAAGAAGCCCCCGATGCCAAAAAGTTATGTGTACACGACAGCCTTAACAAGGGGGGCTGTTTCATTCTAAAAAGAAAAATGGCTATTACTCTTTGTGTTCTTTGTGTTCTTCGTGGTTCATTAAATAAAAACCACAAAGGTCACAAAGGACACAAAGGAAGAGATCGAATTATTTGGTACTTATGCACTAAAATGGAACTGAATTTAATTTCCTTCTAAGAATGAAACAGCCCTGCCTTATTAAGGGGGGGTAGAGGGGATCAATATCCATCCCTTGCATTATTGCTAGTAGCTTATGTTTCATCTATTACACTTAACCAACTATTACTTTAAACTTGATAAATAACAAATTCAAATGCGTGTTATTAGCCGTAAAATCTTACGGGAATTTTGTGAAGTTCATGGAGACGCTTGTGATGCGCTGTACGATTGGTATAGGGTCGCTACTAAAGCTGAATGGAGAAACCTTCTTGATGTTCAAACTATTTATGCAAAGGCTGAAGCTGTTGGAAACTTTACTGTTTTTAACATTAAAGGAAACCGTTACCGTTTAATTGTCGATATTCTATACTCTACTCAAAGAATTTACATCAAATACGTTCTAACTCACGCCGAATACGATAAGGATAAATGGAAAGATGACCAGTACTTTTAACCGCGACTATTACGCTGAATTGTTAGCTCAGTACCAACCAAAAAACATTACAACAGAAGAAGAAAATGATGCAGCCATTGCCTTAACTGAGGATTTAGAACATCGTGTAAATCGCACACCAGAAGAAGAAGCACTTTTAGAATTGCTAGTCACACTAATTGAAAAATTTGAAGAAAGTCATTATCCAATTCCTAAAGGTACAGGTAACTCAATGTTGATACACCTCATGGAAGCACGCTCATTAGAGCCAGAAGCATTAGTTGAAGTAATTGGCTCAAAAGAAGCTGTTTTAGATATAATTAATCAAAAACGTAGTATTTCCGAATCTCAGGCAAAGGCAATTTCTGATTTTTTTCAAGTGGATGTAAGTTTATTTTTATAAAGATGAAAGACAATTATTTATTGATTATTGTAAATTTACCAAGAGCGGAGATAGTAACATGGATAAAATGACTAATTATCGGCAAATCCTCAAAGAGGTGATTTCCCAATATTCGCGCTTTGTACCTTCACATGGAAATATACGTCTAGATACATTATTTGACGAAACTCAAGATAGATATGCTTTAATCCAAGTTGGTTGGAACAGAGAACGACGAGTTAGAGGTAATTTAATTTATATAACTTTACAAGATGAGAAAGTTTTGATTGAGTATGATGGCATAGAAACTGGAATTACTCAAGACTTAATAAATCAAGGAATTCCAGAAGAAGATATTGTCTTCATTTATTTACCCCAAAATGTGAAAGTAACAGCTTAAAAGATTTAAATTTTGTATAAATTAATAATTGTATGACAAAAGTTGAAAAAGATTTTGATTGTTTAGAATTTAAACAAAAAGCTCAAGAGGAAGCTTTTGAGAATATAAAAAACCTCACTCGCGAAGAACAAATTAGATACTATCGCACCATTGCCGAATCAAGTCCCCTAGGTAATTGGTGGAAAAAAGTTAAAAATAAGCCTAGTAGTAATATTGAATAAATAATTCACCTAGGTTAAAAGGAAAATTAAAAGGCGCCATTCATAAGTACAAAAAAAAGTATGGTAAGTCATGGTAAGGCAAAATTAAATTTTTTGTCATGGGTGAAATAAAGAGGCTAAAAACATTCATGTTGGGTTACGCTGTCGCTATACCCAACCTACATTTTTTTGATTGCTGCTTTCGAGGCGCCTATTCTTTGAGTGTTCACATACCCTGCTAAGTTCAAGCACATTATATTAAGTTATGCTACAAATATTTAAAGATTAGTGTGTACATTGTCCGCCAAAGTAAGGTATATTATTAGATCAGGCTGTAGTAAAAGCGGAAACTACTTATGTCAGAAGCATCAGCTAAAGATAGCCGTATTGATTTGAGAGTTACTCAAGAGCAAAAAGAACTATTAGAACGCGCGGCAAGTCTCAAAGGTATTTCTTTAAGTGCATATACTTTACTCCATCTCTTACCTCTTGCCAAGCAAGATATCGATACTCATGAACGGTTAGTTTTGTCTGACAGAGACAGAGATTTATTTCTTTCTGTGATGGAAAACCCACCTGAGTTAAAAGGAAAACTAAAAGAAGCCATTGACAAGTATAGAGAAAAGTATGGCAAGTGATGGTAATACGAGATGGAAGTTTTTGCCAATTGATAAAAAGTTTCAAAGAGATACTTTTGATTGTGGCTATGCGGTTTTAAATGATTATTTTAAAAATACGCGCGGCAAAATTATAATAAGGGGATAGCGAAGACTTTTGTGGCATCACTATTTTATTAAAGGCTCTGAAGCTGAATTAAATGATTTGGATTGAAGATGATTAAGTTCTAAATATTCATTAAATAATTCAAAAAAACGGTCTAAAGCTTTACGCTCATCTTCGGAGTAAAAAAGAATTATTTTGTCCCAAGATTGACTCGAAGTAATATTAAACTTTTCCTGAACCCATGATTGAAATTCAGTAAAATTTTTTTCTTGCTCGGTTTGAGCAATTCCTAGTTCGCGACGAGCAAGGATATAACCAGCTATACAAGAGCGGAGATTACTAATTGCTGGTTTACCTAGATACATAGAAGGTCTTTTTTGAATTTTTGCTCCGGAGTTCGTAAAGATTGCTCATATTCTGATCACCTAATTAAAGGCAAATGTAGAGACGCGATATATCGCGTCTCTACACAATTAAAACAAATTTTACAATTAGAAACTATTTTCTTGGTACTTGTAAACCGCGACGTTCCAGCATTTGCCTTACTTCAGGACTTGGGTTGTAGTTGTAACCGTAAGAAGAACGCTCGGAGTCATCAAGAACTTGAGGTGTCAGTAAAACAATTACTTCATTACGCGAATTCTCTCGGTTTGTTCTTCTAAACAGCGAACCAAGCAGCGGTATATCACCTAAGATAGGTAACTTAGAAACGGTTGTTCTGTCTTGGTCTTGAATAATACCGCTAAGAATCAAAGTTTGACCGTCACGCAGACGCACTAAACCGGACTGAAGTGAGCGTTGAGAAACTAAGAAAATTGTTTGGTTGTTACCGTTTCCTAAGTTAATATTAGCGGGAGCAACAGGTGCCTTAATTGTTGGAGCGACTGATAGTGATACAAAACCGTTATCGTCTATGCGGTCAACTTTAACTGCCAATGTTAAACCAACATTTTCTTTATCAACTGTAACAGTTTCAGTTGAAGTCCCATCACCACGAGTAATTTCTCGCTTTAAGTTGCCTACAACCTGCTGAGTTAAATCAACGTTTGCTTGTTGACCTTCCTGAACTATCAAAGTCGGGTCGGTCAAAATTTTCGCATTACGATTTTGTACCTGTGCTTGTAAAGTTGTGAGAAAACGTTTGGGAAATTGGAATAGCGAGGGAAGTGCTGTTGCAATTGAACCCACACTACCAGGAGTAGTTTCAACAATTGTTCTGGCGGCAGTACCGGGAGTAGTTATATTACCTTGTGCATCACGAACTTCGGGAACGGCAGGAAGAGTTGTAAAAGTAGTAACATTGGGTGTTCCTGGTGTCACGTTTGTAATGACTGACCGAAATGGGTCTGATGAATATCCTACACCAGGCGCGAGGAATGACGCAGCACCATTTGGTAGGTTTGATACTATCTGTCCATCTCGAAGAACTACTTGACCTACCCCTGTTCCTGGAACTGAAATTGTGTTATTTGGGTCGAGAAAGCCTTGCTCTCCACTATAAGGATTGGAGATGACTGGTGGGGTCGTTAAGCTTGAACCTGTTTGTGCTTGAGTTGGAGGATTAACACCACCAAAATTTAAAGTTGCTGCGCCACCATCACTAGCAAAGAAGGTATTTGCAACACCGAAGGAAAAGCTAGTGTTGAAGTCTTTAATACCCGCTAAGTTAACATCAACAACTTTAACGTTAACTGCAACTTGGCGCCGTCTTACATCAAGTTGACTTAGTTGTGCCATTGCTAATTCAACTTGCCTGGGCGTACCAATTAAAGTTAGAGAGTTAGTGCGTTGGTCACCTAGTGCTTGTAGACCTCTAAGTAAAGGTGAAGAGTATTTCGAGTCATCTAGCGATAAGCGTTCGATACGGGTTTCTGTAGTAGTTTGAGTTTGGGTTGTAGCTACACCTTGTCCTACAGGTACTGCACTTACGCTTGTAACTTGACGCTCTCTACTGATGGCACTTTCGGCGCCTAAACCGACTAAGAAGTTCAATGCTACATCGACTGTTACTTGGTTGAGTCGCAAGTTCCGCATTACTGTGTCGCGGCTGGAGTTTGGTAGTCTGGGACCTACGAAGATTGTGCGTCCACTGCGGTTTGCTTCTAGTCCGCTTAAACGTAAAACGTAATTAAATACGTCTTGTACTGGTTCGTTTTGAATATCTAGAGATACTTTGAGTCCTTCTCCTGGCCCACTAGCTGCTGGTTGTCCACCACCACCGGTTGCGTCTACTGATGAATATGCCAAGTTCATGTTGGCAGCGCGCGCAAGTAAAGATAAGACTTCACGAACTGGTGCATCGCGTAATACTAAGCGAGGTACTCGTTCTTGTGTTCCTAAATCGATTACGCTGGGTGATGCGTCTATTGCGGAAATTGCTATGTCTCCTACTGGTGGCGCCACTGCACGAGGCAAGAATGGTGGTGCGATATTAGAGGGTTGACCGGGACCTTGTACTGGTGCGGTTTGAGCGTTGCTAATGTTTGCTGGTGGCGCTAGTGGTACTGTGGGTGTTGTGGGTATTGTTGTGGGTGTTGCTGCTACAGTTCCGTCACCAGGGGTGAAACTAAGGGTTAGACCGTTGCGACTACGTGCTACTGGTTGGGCGCCAGGAACACCGTTACTGCCCGTGACTATGACGCGAACGCTGTTGGCATCGAGCTGGTTAATTTCTACTGATGCGATACCAGGGGCAGGGTTATCTTGACGAAAGTTGTTACCTTCTGATAAACGTAATTGGGTATTTATTATATCGGCTACTAATGCGTTGCCGCGTTTGGTTGTAAATACTTGCGCGCGTTCACCTGAAGATGCTTCTAATACTAGGTTTACTCCAGAGTCACTTGGGTTTAGTTTAACCCTGGTTATTTGGGTGGTTTGCGCGAAAACTGGCTGTGCTGCGAAAATTGCAGCAGTGGCGCCAAATATGAAAGCACTATTTATATTACCGTGACGTTTCACAGTTCATTCCTCACCTGATATAAAGTAAAAGTTTGTGTATTGTGGGGCGTTAGATTTGAATCAAAATTTCACATTGCTGCAATTATTTGAATTGAACCTGCTCACGATTTTTCATTATGTATTTAGAAATAGAAGGACGAACCACAAAGGTCACAAAGGACACAAAGAAAGAGAAGAAAGATGCTTCTACCTGGGCATGACATTAGCACTCCTAACTCCTGTACGGGCGGGTTCACCAAAATTTTCGATTATTTACCAGGATATAACTAAACCCGCCCCTCCGCTCCTCCGCTCCTCCGCTCCTCAGCACTCAGCACTCATCACTCATCACTTCTTAGGAGCTGCTGGTTTTGCCTGTGCTGCTGCTGCTTCTTCGGGTGTGAGTGGCATTAGCGCTTGTAGCTGGAAGTTTGTGGAAATTTGTACTGGCCCAATCATTCGGATTGGTTTTCCTAGTGCGTCGTTATTAACTTCTTGGTTAAGTTTGGAGTCGTAATTTTTAACTAGCAATAATGGCTGTAATCGCTCGATATTGCGAAGAATTGACTGCGTTTGATCGTAAGTTCCTGTAAATTCTAGGGTGATTTTGCTACGTTTTAATTTGCCGTTAACTAGTGGTCCAAAAGTTCCATCGTTAATAATTTCTGCCTTTTGAGCGTCAGGTGCGTATTTCCGCATTTTGGCTTTGACTGCATTTGCTGGTAGCAAATCATTTCCTGATTCAACTAGTCGGTTTAAATCAATTAGCAGTGTATCTAAGGTCTTTTCGTTGGCAAATAAACCTAAAACCTGTTTTTGCTGAACTTTGGCTTGAGCTAATTCTTTTTTAACAGAGTCAATTTGTTTAATGCTGGCTTTTTTCTGCTGGATTTGACTTTGTAAGTCGGTTTGCTTGGTTTGCTGCTGCTGGAATGTTTCCCAACTTGGCAGAATCATATTCATTACGATGTAAGCTGCTCCCCCAAGTCCTAATAACCCGATTAAGATTCCGCCTATTTTGGGTGTAAAGGTGATGCCAAAAATTACGGGGTACGCAGGGGCAGATTCTGCAAACCCACCTGCTTCAAAATCTAAATCTTCACTATAAGTCATCGCTGGAGCGCTCCTGTTTGCTGCAAACTACGAATACGTGCTACTAATCCGACTGTGCCTTTTTGCTCTAATTCACGCATTAGCTCTGATGCTGGAACATCGCTCAGACTAGATTGAATAGTATATTTCACTACCTTTGGTAGCTTTGCTCCAGGAGGGAGGGGAATGGGAGGTGCTGGAGCTTCGGTTAATTCGGCATTTGTAATTCGCACTTCTTTAGCTTTTAAGAATCGCGATTGTTGTAATGTCACTAAGAAATCATTGACATCACTAAACGAACGCGCGAAGCCTCCAATCTCGATTGCTCCTGCTTTACTTGGTTCTGGTTGTCCTGCTCCTTCTGGTGTTGCTACAGGCGCCGCCGCTGCAATATGTTTAAGACTGTCTAGCTGCACAGAGGCTGGAATGCGTTCACGGACATCTTGGAGTATGGCAGACCAAGGACGAATTTGGTCGAATACTGTAACCAGAGCTTGAGTTTCACTCTTAACTTGAGTGATTTGTTGTTTGATTTTATTAATATTCCCAATTTGAGCTTCTAATTGTTGGTTTTCTTGGTCTAATTTGGCAATATTTTGCTGTAATTGCTCATTTTGTGTCTGCAAAATCCACCATCCAGTTCCAACTATTGCTAAACAAAAAGCTGCTACTGCTCCTCCAATATACAAAGGCGTTAAATCAGAAGCTGCCACTGGCATCTTTATTTTGGTGCCGCCACTAGGGTTTGAAGACGGTGCCCGGTCTTTGAGAAAATTAACGTCTAAACTATACACTTGCTTATGCCTCCCGCATTCCTAGACCAAGAACTATCCCTAGTCCGGGACGTTGCATTTCTGGATATTTTTCGTCATCTACGGTAAGTGATAAAGCACTTACAGGGTCGATTTTAGTAGTAGGTAAACTTAAGCGTTGAGTAAAAAACTCATCCATCTGTGCTAGTCCACCACCAGGCCCTGCAAGCAGTATCTGCGCGACTTCGAGATTTTCACTTTGATTCAAATAGAAGTCTATCGAACGACGCAATTCATCGGTTAGTTCTCCCAAAACCCTCATCATCGCTGCCATACCAGGATTCGCTGAGGTCTGCCCAGTTTTACCACCATCCATTGTAGTTGAAGGAATTGTCATCCCTTGTAACAGTTCCATATCGCGCGATGCTGGTAAATTCATCGCACGTGATAACGCCATCTGCATCTGATACATACCAATTGGTACTGTTCTTGAGAATTGCGGCACACCATTGACAATAATCGCAATTTCCGTGCTGTCAAACTCAATATCAACTAACACTGCTGCCTCAGAAGGACCAAATTGCCGCAGTTGTTCACGAATTGTGCGAATTAGTGCAAAACTGTTGATTTCGAGGATATCAACCTGCAACCCCGCTTGCTCAAATGTTCTGATATAAGTATCAGTAACATCTTTGCGCGTTGCGACAAGAAGTACCTGTACCTTTTCAATGCCATCTTCATCGACAAAGTAACCAAGTTTCTGATAATCTACATCAGCTTCTTCGCGAGGATACGGCAAATACAACCCTGCTTCATGGTTCAACACCATTTCGCGTAGTTCTTTATCGTCTAACTCTGCTGGCACAGGTATTAGACGGACGATAGAATCACGACCAGGTACGGCAGTTGCTACTTTAGAAACTTTGATTTTACTTTCAGCAAGTGCCTGCTGGATAATTTGCGCCATCGCTGGAGGGTCAGCAATTTGACCGTCAGCGAAGACACCTTCGGGAACAGGCACCGATGTTAAAGCATCTAGTTTTAAACCTTGACGCTGTTTGCGTATACGGGCAATATTAACCCGTTGTGGCGCCAGTTCGATGCCTACCCCTTTATTAGATTTCCCAAATGGACTGTTAAAGCGTTTAAGCACAGTTTTGACCGCAGAACTGAAGAACTATGAAAATTTTAATGATTAAAGTTATTAAGCACTGGCTATTAGCTATAGCCCTTGAGCCAACAAATAAAGTACAAATAATGATTTAGTTACGCATACCCACTTACTAAGTAATTGATTTAGCCTATAATCACCCCAATTCTGTATTTGTCTTTTTACCCCTATTAGCTCAAAAACCATCTCTTACAATGATTCTTGTTCAAAAGTTTAAAAAGCTCACAATTTGCGTCTTACTTGGCTTATTAACAACTTGGATTGTCAGTTGTAGCACAGCCAACACTGCTAATACCACAAACCAAACTTCACAAGCTGGCGCCATCGAGTTTTGGACGATGTCGCTAAAACCGAAGTTTAACGACTACTTTCAAAGTTTGATTGCGAGTTTTGAATCGCAAAATCAGGGTGTAAAGGTTAACTGGGTAGATATACCTTGGGATGGAATGGAAAACAAAATCTTAACAGCTGTCTCCGCAAAAACGCCACCTGATGTGGTGAACTTAAATCCTGGTTTCGCATCACAGTTAGCTGGACGAAACGCTTGGTTGGACTTAGAGACGAAAATTCCGGCTGATGTTCGTTCCTCCTATCTACCCAACATATGGAAAGCGAGTACGTTAAACGGTAAGAGTTTTGGTATTCCCTGGTACCTCACGACTCGGTTAACCATTTATAACACTGATTTATTAAAACAGGCTGGGATAGCAAAAGTGCCCAGTACATATACTGAACTCGCGCAAGTTGCTCAACAAATTAAAGATAAAACAGGTAAGTATGCCTTTTTTGTAACATTTGTCCCACAAGATTCAGGGGAAGTACTTGAGTCCTTCGTACAAATGGGAGTAAATTTGCTAGATGCATCGAATAAAGCAGCATTTAACACCCCTCAAGGCAAAGCAGCATTTCAATACTGGGTAGATTTGTATAAAAAAGGTTTACTTCCAAAAGAAGCACTTACGAAAGGACACCGACACGGCATAAATTTGTACCAATCAGGAGAAACAGCAATGTTAACTTCTGGGCCTGAGTTTCTTAAAACAATTGCCCAAAATGCACCAAAAATAGCTGAAGCAAGCTCTATTGCCCCTCAGCTTACAGGTGAAACAGGCAAGAAAAACGTAGCGGTCATGAATGTCGTTATCCCGCGCGACACCAAAAAACCAGATGCAGCAGTCAAATTTGCCTTATATCTAACCAACGACCAAAACCAACTAGCTTTTGCCAAAGCAGCAAATGTTTTACCATCAACCGTTAAAGCATTAGCAGACAACTACTTTAAAGAAGTACCAGCAAATGCTCCAACTTACGACAAAGCGCGTACTGTCAGTGCCACTCAACTACAGCAAGCAGAAGTACTAACACCTACCTTAAAAAACTTCAACGTTCTACAAAAAGCAATCTACGACAACCTTCAAGCAGCAATGCTAGATGAAAAAACCGTAGACCAAGCTATTGCTGATGCTGAAAAAGAATGGAATAGTCAACAAAGTTAGATCCCCCCAACAAGAACGCTCCGGAGGGGGGCTAAGAGAAGATTCTTATTCCCCCCTTATTAAGGCTACGGTGTACACACAAGTTTTTAAAAGTTACTTTTCTTCCCTTTCTTCTGTTCCTTTGTGTTCTTCGTGCCTTTGTGGTTAATTAAAAAAGGAAAAACCACAAAGACACAAAGGGCACAAAGGGAATACAAGAAAGATTATAGAGATGTGTGTACACGGTAGCTTATTAAGGGGGGTTAGGGGGGATTTTATTTCCAACGAACAAACATAATCACAGTAATAAAAGTCATCACCAACATCATCACTGCTCCGGCGCCATAAGTAGCACTTAAACCAACTTTTAAACTCAAAGGTTGACTAATCAAAGGAGAAAAAAATTATCCAAGGAAAAAGCTAATCGTCAACCCACCTAAAACTCGCCCGCGCTTTCCAAAGTGTTATAGAAGTTAAGCAAAAATTCATATTCGGCATCAACATTCCAAGTCCTAAACCTGTAATCAGTTAAGTTACTGACTTCAGGATGCTCCATCATCCAGTCTATGTTTTTTCTGTGATTAAGCTTTGAAATTTAGCTTCATCAAAATTAAGACCCCGACGAGCAAAATATTTTTGAATGTTAATTTCAACGAACAAATCCTTAAGTTCATCAGCAATTTCTTGCGGTGGGTTACCTGACAAAGCAATTGCAATTAAACGCTCTGCAGTACTGATTTCGCCACAATCAATTGCTAACGAAGCTGCACTTCTATGTAATATCGAACGAGCTGGTTCAACTTCTATATTATTTGCTAATAAAGAAGCTGCTTCTGTTTCCTTGTGAAAAGCCTGCCTAAATAATTCTTGAGCATTAATTAGATCGCCTCTAAGTTTAGCAACCTCTGCCATTTCTGCCAAATCCATCGCTTGTTCATGCAACTCTTGAATCTGACTCATTTTTCCACCATATATACTAAGGGATTACTAAACTCGACAACCACAATATAAGCTGGGAACTCGCCATCGCTTGGGCTGACTTGCTCTAATTTTAGTTTAACTCTTGTTTTAATTCGGCTATCATCTCCTTTACGTATACCAGAAACTTCCAAGCGCACAGTACTCTCAAACGGTGTGCCTTTGCTGTTTGTTTTTTTACCCAGCCAGTAATCAAATCCAGTTCCTTTACGCGAACGTTGAATAACTGTATACTCTGTAAGCTGCTGTACAACCAGGAAAGCTATACCATAAGCCGCTTGTTCTGTTGTGTACTCCAAGTCATTCCAACACCGTAGCATTTGGTCAGTAACGTCTTGCCAGTACAGTTGAAAAGTATCTGTAAAATCTCCTTTTATTGTAATTATTACACCCTGAGTATGCCCTTGGTCAGTTAGGCAAATTGCACAAGCTTCTGCCAATGTAGTACCAAATGCTGGAGTAATAGCAGGTAATCCTTGTTGGAGGTCAGTTACTACCAATTTTTTGATTTGAGAATTCATTAAAGCTAAGATACTAATATAAGTTCGATTGAGACTTTGCGGAATCCAACATTATAATCTACTTTATATTGGCTTCATGAAGTATAAGTAAACTTACTATAGTATCTATAGTATTCCTAAATCATTTGTACAATCCCCTCGTATCTACATTTACGTATTTTTTACAAATCATCTAGAATTGTTATATAATTTAGGGTAGTTAAGTTCCACTATATTTAATCCAACCTATTCTTAGTTAGACCTCGAAAGTAACTTTTTTAAATACAAGCTAATTTGAGCGGAGGAAATAATGGCAACAATTAGACTTCAAGTTTCCTTTGAATCATTGATTGAAGCAATCACATCTTTGAGCTTAGAACAGAAGCGTGAGCTTATGGATATTTTAGAAGAGCAGATGAGTGAAACTGAGGAGGATTTGGCAGAGCAAAATCCACAGATTATTGCAGAAATTGCAGAAGCACGGGAAGCTTACAAAAAAGGTGATTATAAAACTATTCAAGAATATCTTGCTAGTCGTTCCAATAAAAGTTAATGAGTTACGAAGTCATTATACCTAACCCTGTTCAAAAGCAACTCGATGCTTTGCCAGACAATGTACAGGACAGAATTTTAGATAAAATATTATCACTCGTCGAAGACCCTCGTCCTGCTGGTGTGAAGAAGTTGAAGGGATTTGATAATGAGTATCGCATCCGAATTGGTGATTATAGAGTACGTTACGAAATAGATGACAAATTATCAACCGTTTTAGTTCTTCACTGCAAACACCGTAAGCATATTTACAGAGGTTGAAGACAAAAATTTGCTAAATATAGCGAGGACGCTACGGGATGCCCATCCCACAATATTTCATAATTTATTTCCAGCGCATTAACATAATCATAGTAATTATAGTCATCACCAACATCATCGCTGCTCCGGCGCCATAAGTCGCACTCAAACCAACTTTTAAACTTAAAGGTTGACTAATCAAAGGAGAAAAAAATTGTCCTAGGAAAAAGCTAGTCGTCAACCCTCCCAAAACTCGACCGCGCGCTTTCCGAGGTGTTATAGAAGTTAAGCAAAAATTCATATTAGGCATCAACATTCCAAGTCCTAAACCTGTAATTGCCAATCCACCCATTACAACCGGAAAGCTTTTTGCCAAACTAATAAATGCATAGCCAACAGCTATATTTAAAAAAGCTATCGCATAAATACTTAAAAAATTAAAACGTGATTTAATCCGTTGATAAAGCAATGAAGTTACCGCCGAAAACAAAGTGGCAAAAGCAATCGCCAATCCACTTTGAGATGCATTTGCGTTTACCAAGTCTTTAAGGTAAAACGGCAATTGTACTGGTATCATATAAAACACTATTTGCGATAATAGTGCTGCAATATAAGTAGTTGCTATAACAGCTATCGGTAACTCCGTTGCGGTTTCTTCACTTGTAATATCATCAGAATTATTTTTTATTGGTTCAGGTAATAAAAAAACAACGCAGGGAATTAAAACTAAAGCGGCTAAATAAATTAAAAACGGCAAACGCCAACTAACATCAGCTAAAAAGCCACCAAAGGTTAGAAATACAACTCCTCCCAATGACATAAACGCAGCTTGTAAACCTAGAAACTGTCCTCGTGCGGCGCCTACATAATAGTCAGCAATTAAAGCAGTCGCAGTCACCATTACCCCTGCCACACTCATTCCCAGCAGCGCGCGTCCAACTAAAATAAACCCTAAAGAATCTAACCACAAACCAGAACTTCCAGCTATACCATATACTGCCAAAGCAATTGTCAATAATGGTTTGCGTCCAAATTTATCAATTAGTACACCAACTATAGGGGCACCAAGAGCAATAAATAAAGCAGGCGCCGTTAGCACTAATCTAACAAGAAAATCAGCGTTATTAACTGACGCAAAAAATTGCCGCATCGCAGGTAACGATGGGGCAATAGTTGCACCTGCCATAACTGTAAGTGTGCTAACAAACAGTAAAGTTAAACGGACAGGTAGTGCATCCACTTTTTGATTCATTTTCGTTTATTCCGGCATTCCTAAAAAATGACCAATTAAATATAGTGAACCGCACAAGACTACTAAATCTTTAGACACTTTATCTGTATAATCATCAAAATCAAAATAATTTAGTGGTAATGCAAAACTAGCATCTAGTGCTGATTTCAAATCTGAATATGTTTGGCAAAAAGTTAGTTCAGGGCAAATTGTTAAAGCCAGTTTTGCCAATTCATCGGGTTTTGCTGAACTATGGTCAGGAACGGGTACTATATATAATCGGTCATTCGACCGTAATAATGCTTTAAATACTTCGTCGTGTTCTTTGGTCGAAAGCATCCCCATTACCCAACTCACTGATTTGGGATTTAAAGAATTTATGTAATTACGTAATACTACAGCAGCAGCAGGATTATGGGCGCCATCAAGCAGTAATTTATAGTTTGTGTCTTTATATTGCCACTGAGTCCACTGCATTCGACCTGGCCATTTTGTTAAAGCCATTCCTTGAATAATGGCTTCTTCTGTTATTTGCCAGCCTTGATTTTGTAAAATTTCTAATGCGGCTAATGAAGTAGCAGAATTGAACAGTTGAATTTGTCCTGCTAATGCCAAAGGATATTTAATTTGTTTTGACTCAAATAGTGATGAATATTCTGCCCATCCTTCATCTAGCTGCAAAGCGGGTTGCGGTATATAAGTAGGACAATCTAATTTTTGAGCGCGCGTTAGTACTACTTCTTGAGCTTCAAGCCGTAACTGCCCTATTACTACAGGACAACCTGCTTTGATAATTCCTGCTTTTTCGCGCGCGATGTCAGCTACAGTTGGACCAAGCTGCTGCCAATGTTCTCGACTTATAGATGTAATTATAGATACTAGTGGTTTAGGAATAACGTTTGTTGCATCCAGGCGCCCTCCCAACCCAACTTCTATAACAGCGATATCAACTTCTTGCTGTGCAAAATATAACCAAGCGGCTGCGGTAATTACTTCAAATTGTGTGGGCGATTCTTCATTTGGGTCAATTTTTGCTTGTACTTGAAGTATCACGTCACATAAATCTTGTTTTGATATTGGCTCTTGGTTTAAACTGATACGCTCCGTCCAGTCAACCAGATGAGGAGATGTATAACGTCCTGTTCGATAACCTGCTTCTGTTAGAACTGAAGACAGGTAAGCGCAAACTGAACCTTTGCCGTTGGTTCCCGCTACGTGAATAACTGGAACCTTTAGGTGAGGATTTCCTAAATTCGCTAAAAGCTTATGAATCCTTTGGAGTCCTAGATGCACTCCAAACCGCTGAAATGGTTTGATTATTGCGTCAATGTTCACAATTTATAATTAAATGCCCTCATGCCCCCAAGGGTATCGTTCATATGCCGATGCCATTGGGGGTGTCGTAATTTATGCTTCTCTGTTCAAAAAGGTTTGAATTTGTCTTAATGCAGCTGCCCCAATGTTGAATGCTGCCCAACCAGCAGCAACCGCGATAGGCGCCAAAACGACTGCAACACGATAATCGATATCCATTATAAAATCCCCTCTTCTAAGTTAAAGATTTAAGTTTTGTCAATTCTTCTCATATTATTTTTAGCTGAAATGGCAATTTTTTCAAATTCTTCTTCGGATTTGTGTAAAGAAAGTTTACAATTCGCTAAAATCCTAAGTCAGTTCCTTTACCTGCGTGTACTAAAGCTAATTTTTTGTAACGTTCGGCGTGTTCGATTAGCTCTGCCGTTTCTTCAGGGGATAGCTCACGCACGACTTTACCGGGAACTCCCACAACAAGTGACTGAGGAGGTACATCTTTTGTAACAACAGCACCGGCGCCGATAATACTGCCATAACCGACCCTTACACCATCCAAAACAATGGCGCCAATGCCGATTAAACAGCCACGCTCAATGTAAGCTGAGTGAATCACCGCGCGATGCCCAACTGTAACATGGTCTTCTAATATCGTTGGCTTGCCCGGATCACCATGTAAAATTGCTCCGTCCTGAATGTTCGTACATTCGCCAATTTCAATACGCTCTATATCCCCCCGCACTACGGCACCGTACCAAATACTCGCACCTGCAGAAACTGTCACCGAACCGATAACCGAAGCACTAGGAGCGACAAAAGAAGCTTGAGAAATGTCGCTTAAAGACCAGTAGGAAGATGTTGACACGATAGAATATAAGTAAATTAATGAACGGAAGTGCTGATAGCCAAGTATGAAGAATAGTTATAAGTATTAGATTATAGTTTTTATTCACAAATCTAAACTTAAAGCTAAAAACTAACGAACTAAAACTATGAAATGCTATATCTTTGTTACGTTCGCAACTTCTTTCAGCTTAATTCCTGAATTTATATAGGTGATTATGCTTATGTAATAAGTTAAAAATGTAACTAATAACAGTGAATGCTGGTGATTAGCTGGTAATAAAAAAATATGTTTAAATGCACTTCATGATGAACTCAGCTTTACAGTACCCAATATTTGGTCCCGAAATTCAGTGTCCTCATTGCCGCCAAACGATTCCGGCACTGACACTAACTGACACCTACTTGTGCCCTCGACATGGTGCATTTGAAGCCAATCCCAAAACAGGAGAGCTAATTCATCTCCAGTCAGGAAGACACTGGCGCCGATGGAACAACGAATGGTATCGCCAGCACACGCACCCAGATGGAATTCGTTTTGAAATTCATGAAGCCCTAGATAAACTTTATACACAAGGTTATAGGGCAACGCGAGTAATTATCGCCCGACGATATCAAGAATTAATGGGCGGATATTTAGAGCGAAGTACTCCCTGGCGTTCAGGACAGTCAGACGGAGCATCAGCACGACTTTATGGTTTACCCGTTGAGTTTAGCCCTGACCCCGCCTCTGAACCATGCTGGGAAGTAATTAACTTTGATTTGGAAAAAGAGCCAGGAGTCCCGGTTAGATACCCGTACTTCCGATTATTTGAATAAGTGATGAGTGTTGAGTTCTGAGTGCTGAGTTGTAACCTCATGCCTCATAACTCATAACTCCTAACTCCTAACTCCTAACTCCTAACTCCTAACTCCTAACTCCTAACTCCTAACTCCTAACTCCTAACTCCTAACTCCTAACTCCTAACTCCTAACTCTACTCAGCACTCAGCACTCAGCACTCAGCACTTTTAACTAATTATGCATCACGCTTCGATACGGACGGCAAACATTCATCGCGCGATTGCTTTTTACGAACAATTGGGCTTTTCTGTCGTTGAACGTTTTACCACTGGCTACACATTGGCATGTTGGATGGAGGGATTAGGCGGCAGAATTGAATTAATTCAAATTCCCGAACCAAATCCTCCCGCTGATGCATTTGCTGATGAACACTATGTAGGGTATTATCATCTCTCATTTGATTTAACTCAACTGGCGCCTGATTTACCTAGTTGGTTAGCCCAGCTAGAAGAACGCTTTGCTGTAGCTTCCCAAAGTTCTCCTGATGGACTACTACCATTTAAAGTGCTTCTAGAGCCAACACAGCAGCAAATAGGCAGCAGCATTTACGAAGTTACTTTTATTGCTGATTCTGACGGTTTGCCTTTGGAATTTATACGTATTCTTTCAAAAACATTATCTCAGTAATTATTAGGTCAAAAAGTTATAAGAATGACTTTTTATAAGTGTATTTACTTATATATTTTTAGTATTAGGGTTCTTGATAATAGTTAATAATTGGTAAAATATCGCCATAAAGTCTGATTTTACGGTATTTACGGTATTTATAGGTTCATTTGTCTCTAAAATGTTCTTATCTGTAGTGTTGCCGAGGCGACAAAAACGCCAAAGGAATTATACTATAGTCATAAAAAAATCTGTAGTTGAGATTACAGATGATAGCGTAAAATGCATGTCCGTGTTTTATAAATTATATCAGTATCGTTTTCCATTATTACTATTAAGTCTTTGGTTAATTATAGTTGTGCTGCTAAATCACTCTGTAAGTAGCCAACCAAATACCGTGTCTAATCAAATATCTAATCAAGTAAATATACGTAAAGAAATACAAACTAACTTTCATAACATAAATAACTTATATAAACAATCAATGAATGAAGAAGCCCGTAAATTAGTATTAGAAAATGGTCTGACTGTAATCACAAAAGAAGTTCATACCGCTCCAGTTGTAACGGTACAAGTTTGGTATAAAGTCGGCTCTCGAAACGAAGAACACGGAGTTAATGGAATTGCTCACCAGCTTGAACACATGATGTTTAAAGGCACAGCCAAGCGTCCAGTTCAATTTGGAAGATTATTTAGTACGCTGGGTAGTGACTCAAACGCTTTTACAAGTTATGACCAAACAGCATACTATAATACTGTCGAGCGCACAAAGTTAAAGGCTTTGCTCGAATTGGAAGCAGATAGAATGCACAACTCTCTAATTGATGCTCCAGCATTAGAGAGCGAAAAGCGAGTAGTAATTTCTGAATTACAAGGTTACGAAAATAGCCCTGAATATCGTCTTAACAGTGCTGTAATGCGCGCGGCATTCTCTAATCATCCTTATGGACTACCAGTAGGAGGTACAGAATCTGATGTTGAAAAATTTACTGTTGAGCAAGTTCAAAAATACTATAAAGAATTTTATCGACCAGATAACGCTGTTTTAGTAATTGTTGGTGATTTTGAAACCGAACAAACAATTGCTGATGTCAAAAGATTATTTAATAGTGCTGAGAACAATAGTGCTGAGAAGAATAGTGCTGAGAGGAAAGTGCTGAGTGCTGAGTATAAAGATAAACATACTACTCCCAACCCAGCACTTAGCACTCAAAACTCAGCACTCAGCACTCAAAACTCAGCACTCCCAACTCAGCACTCATCACTCAGCACTCAGCACTCAAAACTCAGCACTCAGCACTCAAAACTCAGCACTCAGCACTCAGCACTCAGCACTATTACTCTTAGAGAACCAGGCGCCGCATCAATATTGCAAAGCGTTTATCCTCTACCTGATATAAAACATCCAGATGCACCAGCGTTAGATGTGATGGACTATATATTGTCAGATGGCAGAAATTCAAGATTTTATCAAGCATTAGTTGATTCAGGTATTGCAACTGATGTAGATGCTTCGGTTGCTAGTCTTAAAGACTTTGGTTGGTATGAAATCAATGTGCTAGCAACTCCAAAGCAAGATTTAAAAAAAATTGACTCAATAGTAACCACAATTATTACAAAATTTATTGAACATGGAGTTGATGACTCGGAGTTAAAGCGCGCGAAGGCACAGTTTGAGTCATCTGTGATTTTGGGTAATCGTGATATCACTAGTCTTGCGATGCAATTAGGTAATGATGAGGTAGTTACCGATAATTATCAATTTATGAATAATTATTTGGATGCGGTTCGTAAGGTGACAGCAGAGGATGTGCAGCGTGTAGCGAAACATTATCTCAATATCGAAGCGCGAACCGTTGGCTACTTTTTACCAACTCAGGCGCCGAAAAATGTAAAAAATCATGTTAAAACTCATCCAAGTCAAACCCACGAAAGCTTTACTTCTGCAAGTGGTAGTGTTTTAGATAAAGCTGATGTATTAAAATACTTACCTCAGTTTGAAGCACCGTCTGATACTTTACGGAGTGTGCCTGAATTAGTTGTATTACCAAATGGTTTACGAGTATTGATGTTGGCAGATAGCAGTACTCCAACGGTGACACTAAGCGGTTATATTAAAGCTGGTTCAGAATTTGACTGCGATGATAAAGCTGGACTTTCTGAGTTAGTGGCAGATAATTTACTCAGTGGCACTAAAACCAAAGACGTGTTACAACTAGCTTCTTCTTTGGAAGAACGAGGCGCAAATCTCGATTTTAACCCCTCGCGCGAAGGTGTACGAATTGAAGGGGATAGTTTGGCAGAAGACTTACCTGTACTGCTTCATACTTTGGCTGATGTAATCAAAAATCCCACTTTCCCAAACCGGGAACTCGAATTAAGTCGTAAACAAGCTTTGAGTGTCCTCGAACAAGATTTAGATGACCCATCAGAAGTAGCAAGAAGAACATTTGTACAGTCTGTTTATCCGAAACCACATCCGCTTCATAAATTTCCTACAAAGCAAAGTTTACGGCGGATTACTCGTAAAGATGTAATTGATTTTAAAGCTAAGTATTATCGCCCAGATGCAATGGTGTTAGCTTTAGTTGGGGATTTTGAGCCAGCAACCGTAAAATTACGTCTCCAATCTGAGTTCGGTGACTGGTCAGTTCACGGAAAAGCACAAATGTTACACTATCCTCATGTATCAATGCCTGATAGCATTGTTCGCGTCAATTCGGTGCTGCCAGGTAAAGCCCAGGCAATTACTTATATGGGGAATACGACAATAAATCGTAATGACCCACGTTATTATTCTGCGCTGGTTTTAAATCAGATTTTGGGTGGCGATACCTTATCAAGTCGATTAGGTGTAGAATTACGTGACCGTCAAGGGTTAACCTACGGAATTTATAGTAATTTCTTGGCTGGTAAAAACTCTGGCACGTTTTTAATTGAAATGCAGACTAGCCCGAAAGATACAGCCAAAGCAATTGCTAGTACACGTCAATTACTTCAAGACATTCATAAGCTTGGTGTTACAGAAAAGGAAGTTGAGACTGCGAAACGCACGGCAATTAGTAACTATATTGTATCTTTGGCAAATCCTGAAGAACTAGCACACCAAATTTTGATGAATCAAGTTTATGGGTTAGATGTAGAGGAACTGCGTGGATTTACAGAAAAAATTAATCAGGTTAGTCTTTCTCAAGTTAACCAAGCCGCGCGTGAGTTACTGCATCCAGATAAAATTGTGGTTGTGACTGCTGGCCCTGCTATTACGGCACCAGGTATTCAGTCAAATTAGTAATCTTGCAAGCACACAAAACGTAGGGTGTGTGACGCTATGAAAAAACTTCAACGTAGCAATAAGACTTAAGGGCACCACGCACCTAACTAACCATTACACAATCTCGCAAGCACATAAAACATTAGCACCCAAAATAAGTTAAGTTAAGTACAGACAATATTTTTGCTTTTTAGATGAACATTTTAAGCAATCTGCTTTCTCAACCAATTAAAACCGCTCCAAAACGCCAACGTCGAGGGATTGAACTGAAATCGCCGCGCGAAATTGAAGTTATGCGGCAATCTGCCAAAATTGTGGCGACTGTACTTAAAGAAATTTCTGAACTAGTCAAGCCAGGGATGACTACAGCAGACTTGGATGCTCATGCGGAAAAGCGAATTCGTGAAATGGGTGCAACCCCAAGTTTTAAGGGTTATCACGGTTTCCCAGCTTCTATTTGTTCGAGTATTAACAATGAAGTTGTACATGGTATCCCTAGCACCAAAAAAGTTATTCGTACTGGAGATGTTTTAAAAGTTGATACAGGCGCCTATTATCAAGGTTTTCACGGTGACTCCTGTATAACTATTGCTGTGGGAGATGTAACTAAGGAAGCTGCTAAGTTAATTCAGGTTGCTGAAGAAGCTTTATATAAAGGTATTGAGCAAGTAAAAGCGGGGAAAAGTTTACTCGATTTAGCAGGCGCCATCGAAGACCACGTAAAAATGAACGGTTTTACGATTGTAGAAGATTTTACTGGACATGGAGTTGGGCGCAATTTACACGAAGAACCCGCAGTATTTAATTATCGCACTCGTGAAATGCCAAATGTGAAACTGCGCGCGGGTATGACGTTAGCAATTGAGCCTATTTTAAATGCTGGTTCTAAAGTTACACGTACCTTAGCTGACCGTTGGACAGCAGTAACAGTAGATAATTCGCTCTCAGCACAATTCGAGCATACTGTATTAGTTACTGAAACTGGTTACGAAATTTTAACCGACCGCAGTCAACTTTAAAATCGCCTAACTTCAAATCTCTCGAAACCTTCAGGCGCCATATATTCAACTTTAACTGCTTCAACAAGTGCTGCTGGTGGCCCTTCATGACACCAGCGAATCATTTGTTCTACAACCGCGCGTTTACCTTCAAATACTGCTTCGACGCGCTTATCAGGTAAATTACGTACCCAGCCATTAAGTCCTAACTGGGTTGCTGTTTCAACTGTTGAATAGCGATATCCAACTCCCTGAACTCTTCCAGAAATGAGAACATGAGCGCATACAACGTCTGTTGGGAATGGTGATGTTGACATAGCCTAACTATCGTGATTGATAATCAGTCTACTACTTTCGGGTAATTTAGCAACGGATAAAACGGATGTAACAGATAGTTTTTTGGTTTAGCCGTAAGATTACTTCAACAGTAATTAGTAAATATTTTTACCACAGAGACATAGTAGAGACGTGATTAATCGCGTCTTTACAGAGAGAAGTCAAGGGTAGGGTGGCAAAAGCCAACTTACTGTTTAATCATCATCATCTTCGTCATCTTCGTCATCTTCGTCATCGTCATCACTACGACGGCGCCGCTTTGACCGGCCATATTCTTCATCTTCGTCGTCATCATCGTCATCTCTTTCGCGACGATTATCATAATCACGCTCATCATCTCTATCGCGGTAATCACGTTCGTCTTCATCATCGCGATATTCACGTTCATCATCACGACGACGGTACGAACGTTCGTCTTGGTTATCGTCGCGGTCGCGTTCTTCACGCCCAACAGCTTTTCTGAAAAAATCGCCAATACCCATGATAGTCCTGTTGTATTAGTTAAATTAAACCGAAAATCTATTTAAATAATCCATTAGTAATGCAATGCTTAACTTGTAGTTTGCACTTATGCTTCTACTTTCAAATCTTTCTTTGGATGTAAATTCTTAACTAACGTTCCATCAGTATAAATAATATGACTGATTTACCACCCCTTAATACCGAAACACTCTGGGCAATTATTAATGAAACAATCGATGAACCTACTGTTAACCAGTTAGTATGGTATTACTTAGGTTACAGATACAATGATGCAACGAGTAAATGGCAAGCTACAGAATTAGCTTCAGACTGGCGCGCGGAGTACCCAGAACCACCAGATTTTTTTGATAGTCGTCCCGCAGCAATGAAGTTAACTCGCTCAATTCCTCAAGAGAATAAACAATTACTCAAAGAAAAACTTGGATTCAAAGGTTACAAAATTGGTGAGTTTGGACCAAAGCAAACACGCCGAGCGACCGCTGCTAATTGGTTGTTAAGTTATATGCAAATTCATGGAATTGAATATTAGTTGAGAAACCCACTTGAGAAACTCGACTTCTTTAAGAAGTTGGGTTTCTATTTTCTTGCTATTTTTTTACATCTATTCCTGTATTCTATCCTCTAGATAGAGGTAGCCGTAAATTAATTATTTCTACAGCGAGATAGGCAAATCTAGTCCGAAAGCAGAAAATACTATTAATTATCCTGGGTAGTTAAATAAACATTACATTTGGTCATTATTGCCGTTTTCCTCCCATAATTAGACGGGTAAATGCTAAGTATAGTGTTTATTTATACTGCTATTGTCGCTATTAGATATATAAGAATAATTTTGTTATGGCACTCATTGAATTTAATTTATTTGCTCCTTATAACAAAGGCGCCGCAGTAATTGGTTCGTTCTCAAATTGGGAACCAATAGAGATGACAAAGGGTGATGATGGTTATTTCCGTACTAAAGTTGAATTAGAAGACGGAGAGTATCAGTATAAATTCCGCGTTCAATCAAAATCTTGGTTCTTTGAAGAAGACCAGTGGGTTGATGTAACTGACCCTTATGCAACGGATATCGATGAGTCTACCGGACAAGATAACGGTGTTGTCAAAATTAAGGATGGAGAAAGAATCCTTGATACATATGTTTGGCAGCATGACGATAAACCATTGCCTCCCGACCATGAGTTAGTAATATATGAAATGCATATTGCTGATTTTTCTGGTGGTGAAGATGACCCTAACCCGCGCGGACAATATAAACACGCAACACAGAAGTTAGATTATATCGCTGACTTAGGAATCAATGCAATCGAATTGATGCCAGTTAAAGAATATCCAGGTGAATATAGCTGGGGTTATAACCCACGTTTCTTTTTTGCTAGTGAGTCAAGTTATGGTTCGACGGCAGAGTTGAAACGCTTTGTTGACGAGTGTCACGCAAGGGGTATTCGAGTCATTATGGACGGTATTTATAATCACTCTGAAGCATCAAGCCCATTAACACAAATCGACCATGATTACTGGTATCATCACGAACCACGTGACCCTGGTAATAACTGGGGACCAGAATTTAACTACGAACTTTACGATGAGAAATTAGAAACTTTTCCCGCGCGTAAATTTACCGGGGATACTGTGAGATTTTGGGTTAGCGAGTTTCATTTAGATGGTATTCGTTATGATGCCGCGCGTCAAATAGCGAACTATGACTTTATGCATTGGATTGTGCAGGAAGCTAAAAACGCTGCTGGCCCCAAACCTTTTTATAATATTGCTGAACATATTCCTGAAACTACAAGTATCACCAACATTGATGGTCCAATGGATGGTTGTTGGCATGATAGTTTCTATCACTGTATTAAAGAACATGTTTGTGGTGACAAATTTGATTTAGAACAACTCAAAGATGTTATCGACTGTAAGCGTCAAGGTTTTATGGGCGCCACTAATGTTGTAAATTACCTTAGTAACCACGACCATGACCGCTTGATGGTAGAGTTAGGAAACCGTGAAATTTTTGATGAAGAAGCGTTTCGTCGAGTCAAGCTTGGTGCAGCACTTTTAATGACTGCTGTTGGTGTACCGTTAATATGGATGGGTGAAGAGTTTGGCGAATACAAACCAAAAACACCTGATGCATCGAAAATTGATTGGACAGTGCTTGGAAACGATTTAAATCGTGGTTTGTTTGAATACTTCAAGGGCTTGATTAATTTACGTAAAAATAACCACGCATTATACACAGAAAATATCGACTTTATCCACGAAAATCCAGAGGCAAAAGTATTAGCTTTCAGCCGTTGGAACGATGAGGGTTCACGAGTTGTAGTAGTTGCTAACTTCTCTGAAAATTTCCTCGGTGGCTATCATGTACCTAATTTTCCATCTAGTGGCACCTGGCACGAATGGACAGCTAATTACGACGTTGAAGCTGGTGATGATGGAATTATAGCCGATTTGGGACCATACGAAGCAAAAGTGTTTGTTTGGCAATAATGGCAACGGATAAAACGGATATAACGGATGGTTTTTTTGCTCTATCCGTTACATCCGTTACATCCGTTGCTAGTATTTACACGATAGTACCAATTTCCTTGAGATAAACCCGTGTAAACGGTTCATCTTCTCCTAACGAATACTCCTCAATTAAACCTTTGCGATGCAGCATAATGCTGTCACCTTTTTTGATTACCAAAGTCGAGCCATCTAACATATCGCGCGATAGCATCATTTCGGTATCAGTTGGGTTATCTAAAACAACCATGTTACTACCATAATAAAACATACCGTCGCGTTCTAAAATTTCTTCGTTGTACTCAACGATAAGTAAATCAAGCTTGGGATTTCGCACTAAGCTTTGAACATTGGTGTTGTATTCTGAGTTTGAAACCTTTCGCGAACGATTTACAAACACGGCATCTTGACAAACGGCGCCTACTGTCCAGTCGGGGTGCTGTGAAAGAATATGGTCTATTGTTTCTTGCAGGTCGTGAATCGAGATTTTATTAAAGGTAATAATTGGTATTCTGGCATCATCCCCTGAACTAAAGAATGTTTCCAAAATGTAAGACGGCACATCTACGCTGTCACCGACCGCTGGGTTAAGATGCATCATTACACCAGGCGCCGAATTAATTTCTAAAATCGCGAAGTTGCCTTCTTTCCAAGAATTACCTAGATTTTCAGAGATAACATCGATACCTAAACAAGTTAATCGGAAATGCTGGGCAATATCCTGCGCCAAGATAATATTATCAGGGTGCATTGTATGTGTGGCATCAATGCTGACTCCTCCAGCTGAGAGGTTCGCTACTTTACGTAGGAAAACACGCTTACCCTTTTCAATGACACTGATGAGCGATAGCTCCTGTTCTTCTAAGTAAAGTTCCATTGCTTCATCGCATTGAATTTTACTCATTGGTGAAGTTGGAGTGTCACGACGCACGGGTTTTTGGTTTTCTTTTTGAATCAACTCGTCTATTGTTGAGTAACCATCACCAATAACCGAAGCAGGACGACGTTCGATAGCAGCGACAAATCTACCGTTGACACATAAAATCCGAAAATCACTTCCTTTTATACTTTTTTCGACGATAATTCTCGTCGATTGGTCTTCGGGTATTGCTTTGAATGCTCGTTCGTATGCTGCTTCAAGCTCTTTTGGTCCTTGAACATCTGCTGTAACACCAATACCTTTATGACCAACTACAGGTTTGATCGCTACAGGATAACCTATTTCACGCGCGACAGATAACGCTTCGCGTTGACTAGCGATAATGTCACCTTGAGGAACGGGGAATCCTAAAGTCTTTAAAAACGCTTTGCAGTCGTCTTTGCGAGTGGTAAAGTCGGAATCTAAATGGCTGTCACCATCGAAAGTTGTTGCAATACCTCGAACATGCTTTTTACCAAAACCATATTGCATTAACCCTTCTTCCCACAAGTAAAAAGCTGGAATACCCTTTTTATGAGCAGTTCGCAGCAAAGCGTAAACTGTAGGACCACCGTAGACAGAAGAGCGAAAACGATTTTGCAGCGTCGTCAACTGTTCGTCAAAAACTACATCGTTACCTTGGGTTATTGCTTCAAACCAATCCCAAACAAAGTAAATCACTCCACGGGTAGTACGTGCGTAAAGTGATTGAATCGCAATTTTATGGTGATGTTCGTCTTCTTTAACACTCCAACGGTTGAGATGCAAATCCATATCTAGTTTTGCCACCTCGGAAGCAGTGCGGGCAAACAAGTGAGCATAGTCCGAGTATTCTTCGTCACCTAGCTCTGGATAGCGCTCGGATACACCTTTGACGTAATCTTCTAAAGGCAGCGCTTCCCGGTTATCAGTCAAGGCAAAATCGAATACAAGTGCCCCTGTTTCTAAATAAGGATTTGGACCTACGTAATTTTTGAAGTTGAAAATATCAAAAACATCTGTTCTACGCGCGTTAACGCGAACTGGTTCGATTGCGTGATCTTGAATCATTGTATAAACCCTTTGGTAAAACACCCTTGGATGAACAATTCTTCGGCAAAACTCAGGTAAATTAAAATTTTGCTATCCCTCTGTACACAATAATAACCCGCGTTTCTGTGGTCGCGACATGAAGTGAAATTTAAGCTTGACGCTTACTAACTATAAATCTACACATTCAAATAGCCAGCTACCGAAATGTATAAAAATAGTATGTTTCTTTTGTAAATCAGGTTTTGACTTAAATTTATATCCTGTGGGAGGTGAAATTATACACGAATTTCTGTTAAAACTAAAAAAATAATCAAAGAGATTTGGGAGACGGTAATGAATGCAACTGAAGCTAGCCTCAGAAACGAAGTGAAACAACTCGCTGAGGACGCTTTTCATCGCAAGCTGATTTCCGGATATGGTGATGGGCCAGATGTGTCAGAGTTTCAAATTGTTTTCGAGGGTAAGCCAAGACATTTTCCTTTGGAACAAGCAAAGTCGTTTTTAACTGCGCTATTAGCAGATGCTGATGACTTAAATGAGTTAATTTAATAATTTCTAAAATTGAATAAATGAATTGGTTGCCCCTTCAGGAGGGAGTATTCAAAATGTATCGTTGGTATGAGAGTAAAATTATCATCAATCTGTGACAATGTAATGGCAATTAAAAAGCGGTCTATTTTGTAACCGTGTTGTAGATAGTTATCGGGAGGCAATACTGTGCCAGATGAAATTAAACGCCAACTTGTTATTATTGGAGGGGCAGAAGATAAGCAGGGTGATTGCATTATTCTTCGTGAGTTTGTACGTCGTGCTGGAGGTACAAAAGCCAAGGTTGTAATTATGACCGCTGCTACAGAATTGCCTAGAGAAGTTGGAGAGAATTATATTCGCGTTTTTGAACGTCTCGGTGCCGAAAGTGCCCGCATTATTGACACTGAAACGCGCGAAGATGCTTCTTCGTCTACTGCATTAAAAGCTATTGATGAGGCTACAGGTATATTTTTTACAGGTGGTGACCAAGCACGTATTACTAGTATTCTTAAAGATACCGAAATTGATCAAGCCATTCACAGACGTTATGCGGAAGGCGTTGTGGTCGGGGGAACGAGTGCGGGCGCAGCCGTAATGCCTGATATTATGATTGTTGAGGGTGACTCAGAAACTAATCCGAAGATAAATAGTGTAGACCTTGGCCCTGGTATGGGATTCTTGCCAGGTATAGTAATTGACCAACATTTCTCACAACGCGGTCGCTTAGGGCGCCTAATTTCAGCACTTGCCCAGCAAGAAGCAGTATTAGGTTTTGGAATTGATGAAAATACTGCAATAGCGATAACAGGTGACATTGCAGAAGTAGTTGGTGAAGGTGTTGTCACGGTGGTTGACGAGAACGAGTTAGTTCACAACAACGTCGATGAAATCCTGCGCGATGAACCTCTAGCATTCTGCGGCGCCCGTCTTCACATATTACCACATGGTTATAAATTTGACCTTAGCACTCACAAACCAATTCTAGATGGTCGTTCAGTAGTAAATAATGAAAATAATGAATTAGCTGTGGGTGTAAGCTAGTAGGCTGCGTGACGCTACGAAAAAATTTCAACGTAATTATAGAACTTGTAGCGTCACGCACCAGCTATTAATTATAACAATAAAAAGTTTAGTAGATGCATCAATTGGAGAAGTAGTTAATTCTACTTCTCTTTTTTTTTCATTCAGATTCCCGACTTCTTAAAGAGGTCAGGAATCTGACCACATCTATCTCTAGAAGGAATCGTATTTTTAATAATTTTACGAATATATATAAATATTTACAATTAGAAATCAGACGAAATACATGGCAAGCTCAATCGAATTCAATCTGTTTGCTCCTCGCATCAACGCAGCAGCTTTAATAGCGTCTTTTTCCGAATGGAAAGAAATACCAATGGTCAAAGGAGAAGACGGTTATTTTCGTACAAAAGTAGATATTGAAGACGGTGTTTACCAGTATAAATTTCGTGTTCAAACTAAAAGTCCTAATTTCAAACCTGATGAATGGGTTGATGTTATTGACCCTTATGCTAGAGATGTGGATGAGGAACGTACTGTAGGTATAGTTAGAATTAAGGGTGGTGAAAGAATAGTAGATACTTATGTTTGGCAGTACGATGAACAACCATTACCTGAAAATCACGAGTTAGTAGTATATGAAATGCACGTTGCTGATTTTACTGGTGGCGAAGTTGATGAGTATAGACGTGGTAAATATGTTGATGCTATCGAAAAATTAGATTATCTCAAAGAACTAGGTATTAATGCAATTGAGTTAATGCCTGTGAACGAGTACCCTGGTGATTACAGTTGGGGTTACAAAGTACGTCACTTTTTTGCTACTGAGTCAAGTTATGGTTCTACCGAAGATTTAAAACGGTTTATTGATGAATGTCACAAGCGTGGTATTCGTGTACTTATGGATGGTATTTATAACCATACTGATGAAGAGTGCCCCTTAATGTTAATCGACCGTAATTACTGGTATTATGAACACATGCACTATCCAGAAGACCCTGACAATTATTGGGGGCCTGAGTTTAATTATAGTAACTATGATGAAAAGCTAGATGTAAAGCCTGCATGGAAATATGTTGGTGATATTGTAAAATATTGGGTAGAAGAATTTCATATTGATGGAATTCGCTACGATGCGGTAAGGCAGTTAGCAGACTTTGAATTTTTGAATTGGTTGGCAACTCAAGCAAAAAAAAATACAGCCCCTAAACCGTTTTATAATATTGCCGAACACATCCCTGATACAAGTGATGTTACAAAGCCAGATGGTCCATTAGATGCGTGTTGGCATGAAAGTTTCCGATATTTTGCTATACCTAATATTTGTGGTGAAGAGTTTGATTTAGAAAATCTCAAACAAGTATTAGACCCTAGAAGACAAGGGTATGAAAGCACGGTAAATGTAATCAATTATTTGGCAACCCACGACCGAGAACATCTTTTTAGGGAATTAGGGGATAGAGGCATTTTTGATGAAGCAGCATTTACGCGCGCAAAATTAGCAGCAGTTTTGTTAATAACAGCGATGGGTACCCCAATGCTATGGATGGGAGAAGAATTTGGGGAACACAAGCGTAAAAGTCAAACTGTAACACAACCCAAGAAGATTGCTTGGCCATTATTAGAACGTGAGGAAAATAAAGATTTATTTGAATACTACAAAAAATTGATTGCTTTACGAGTTACAAATCCGGCTTTAAAATCTGATAACATCGAATTCTTTCACGAAAACCCCGATGCAAAAGTGTTAGCTTATTTGCGTTGGAGTGATACAGGTGCGCGCGTCGTAGTAGTGCTAAATTTCTCAGACCAAAATTTTAGCGAGTATAAACTTACTCACTTTCCCGATGGTGATAGCTGGCACGATTTAATGGCAGATTTCAAGGTTGCTACAAATTCTGAAGACGCTCATGTTTTGATTACTGAGTTAAAACCATACGAAGCAAAAGTTTTTATTGGTTAACATCTTACCATGCTTAGGTTAACGGAGTCGGCTCAACAATAGAAAAAAGGTTAAAGGTAGAAATCCACCTTTAACCTGTAGCCCCTTAAAACCTAGAGATAACTGATAAAAAAGTTAGAATATTTCCAATATTTAGAATATTAATATAATGAAAAAATTAGTAGGCAATTTGCAGAACCGATTTAATAAACTTCCATTCTGAAGGCGAACAATCAAGCATTAAAGTTACTCTAGTTGCTCGACTAACTAATATTTCACCATATATATTTGTGCTAAAATCTTTACCTAAAATAAAACCTTTCTGAATTAATTTTTGAGCGACAAACATACTAACATGCTCTTTTAAATCCATACATACCTGTAACTCTGGAAAATTATGCCAAGTCCAATAACAAGTTTCAGGAGCAGTTTCTGCTAGTTGAAACATTGCTGCATTTATCATATGCGTTGTTTCTTCATTACCAAGCAAATGAGTTAACGCTTCTTCACAAACTTTTACCAAATCTCTATCTTGAAGCTTTAGAACATTAACAAGTAAATTAACCGCTGTATCGAAATCTTGGATATTTTGCTCAAAATCTTGGTTATACATAGCTGGTGTTTTTTATTTAAGGTAAAAAGATAATAATCGCGCGGAGAATTGTGCGCGCGAACTAATATTGATGCAAATAATAGAAACTTGGATTTTTAAAAATAGGGGGAGATGGGGGTTAGCTTATCATCTCCCACTTCACAATCTCTGGTGAGTATGAAGTACCGTTCGTAGAGTTAATCATGTGTTTGTTAGTGATTAATCTCATTGCTTGGTTCCTTCATCTTCTAAATTACAGCGAAAAAGTGAAGAACCAGTGAAGGAAAAAATTTCTTTGTGCATGTCTATTTAGCTATAAGTCCAACCTAAGTTATTGGCAACTTGTTCGGCTAGAGTCATAGGGTCAAAAGGCTTACCAATAATAGTTGTCACGCCTAATTCTGCTAACCGAGTTCGGTCAACGTTTTTTTCTTTTGCCGTAATTAAAATGACTGGAATATGTTGCGTTTCTGGAGTTGCCCGTAAAAGCGTTAAAGTAGCTATTCCATCTAAATCTGGCATCATCATATCTAGCAAAATAGCATCTGGTTGTTGCGCGCGAGCTATAGTCAAACCTTCAATACCAGAAGCAGCAGTAGTAACTTCCCAACCACCCATTGTTTGTAGCGTTAGTTCTGCAACTTCGCGAATATCTTCTTCGTCATCGATAATTAAAACATGTTTAATTGTGACTGGCATTATTTCCTTAGATGCGTATAAAAACCCAGTTGACTTGAATGTGCTAGTGTTGAAGTCGCTGTATTTTAGCATGTTCATTTTTTACGAATAGGAATCACTTTTTACAAAAATAGTTTTTCACATTAAGCAGTATGAAAATAAAAATATCTAAGATATTTACTTTGTAGCACCACAAGGTAGATGTCTTAGATATAAATGGGAGGATATTTAGCCGACAAGATTATAAAGGAGTCATAATAGGGAACTAGATCACACTAAGTGCCAATATAATTACACAATAAATAAGATACAACAGGGAATAACATCAAACTAAGCGCTTCGACTAGAAGCCCAGTGCTAGTAATAAATTTGGATCAAATTTATCTGCTCAACCTGGCTTAATTTTTAGATTAAAGTCTAATAGTGAAGAAGTCGTGAAGAATAGTACGTAGTTGGGCTTTAGCCCTCTAAATATAATTAACACTTTCGCGCGTATGCGGCGCTGTAAATATTTTTAATACTTTTTGCGCTCTCCGCGCTACTACGTACCTACCTAATGACATACAATACTAGTACTGCCAACCTAGTGCTTCTGCTACCTTCTCGGTAAGGGTCATAGGGTCAAAGGGTTTTGCGACCATTCCGGTAATACCTAATTCCGCAAATCGACGTTGATCACTTGCTTGAACTTTCGCTGTAAGTAAAATTACGGGGATGTTACTAGTTACAGGATTTGCTTGCAAATTTTTAAAGGTTGTAATGCCGTCCATTTCTGGCATCATCACATCAAGGAGGATTGCATCAGGTTGTTCAGCTTGTGCTTTTACTAATCCTTCGCTGCCAGATTCTGCTGTAAAAACCTCAAACCCACCTACCGCTTCGAGGGTTAGTTGAGCAACTTCACGAATATCATCTTCATCATCGATAATTAAAATACGCTTATTTACCATTACGGCGCCCTTCCTTTTCACCAGAAACAATACAATTAAGTAATCCGAGTGCGCGCTGTTCAAATTCTTCGGGTGTAACTCTGGCTTTGGTTAAAAATAAAGTTTGCCCTAAGTTTAATCTGTCGCAGTCAGCTTTAGTTAAATCTTTTGCGCTGTATACTACTAAAGGTACTTGATGTAAATGATTGTGATGTCGCAACCAGTCTACAACTGCAAACCCGTCAAAGTCGGGTAGTCCGATATCAAGTACCAATAAATAAGGTGTCAAACATTGACTTAGCTGGATGGCTTCGCGTCCATTACGAGCATGGTGAGCTTCTATACCATAGCGTTCAAATATTGCGATTAAGACTTGTGCTAGGTCTAGGTCATCTTCTACAATCAGAACTTTTAAATTATTATCGTTAGATGTTGATAACGCGCGTTCGAGCGCTTCAAACAAGTTATTCTCATTAGGTGGCTTAATAATCCAATCGTTTACTTCTGGGTGTTTTGTGCTTAATCTCGCATCAGGCATAAATCCACTAAGTATAATTACAGGAATGTTTTTGGTTGTTGGCTGTTGTTTTAGTACAGTCAAAGCTTCCCAACCATTCATTTCTGGCATCATTAGGTTGAGAAGAATAACATCTGGTGATGAATGGGTTGCAATTTCAACAGCTTCCAAACCCGATGCTGCTGCTATGCTTCGATAACCTCGCTCTTCAAGCATTGTTTGTATAACTGCTCGAGCTGAGTAATCATCATCACACACTAGCACTAGATGTCTATTTGCATCATTTGGTAAAATAGTTGGCTCCGGCGCCGCTAGTATTGGTAAAGAAACATAAAAAGTGCTGCCTTGAGATAGCTCGCTTTCCACCCAAATTTGCCCATCATGGTGTTGTATGATACTACGGCAAATCGCCAGCCCTAAGCCTGTACCACCTTTTTTGCGAGAGTCAGAAGCATCAACTTGCTGAAAACGTCCAAAAACAGCTTCTAACTTATCGGATGGTATACCTCGTCCTTGGTCTTTGACTTGAAAAACGATGTAGGTGTTAGCTTGTGTAGACTCATTAACTGCGGTGAATAAAATCGTACTACCAGAGGGTGAAAATTTGATAGCATTACTAAGCAGGTTAGTAAAAGTCTGAATAATACGGTCTGGGTCTGCCCACAGTCTTGCTGATACAGGGTTAACTGTTATGTTTACACCTGCCTTTTCTGCCATTGCTTGCATGACTTCCGCTGATTGGGTCATAAGTAAAGCAGCATCGCAAATTTGTTTGCTCATTACTACTTTACCTGATTCGATACGCTCAATATCAAGGATGTCGTTAATGAGACGGATTAATCTATCACTGTTATTAACGGCAATTTCTAACATCCGCTGCGCTTTTTCAGGTTGGGTTTGTAAAACACCATTCGCAACTAAACCTAAAGAACCGCGTATCGAAGTTAGGGGAGTTCGTAATTCGTGACTGACAACCGATACAAACTCATCTTTAAGACGTTCGACTTCGCGACGGTCACTAATATCTTTAACAAAGCAGTAGTGACCAGTTAATTTTTCTTGATTAGAGTTTCTGACCATTACCACTTGTTTGTCAAAAACCGAACCATCTTTACGTAATCCTCTAGCTTCTACTTCTGCCTTACCTTTTTTGAGCATCTCTTGATAAGCATATGTTACTTTTTCCAAGTCTTCAAGGTAAACAGTTATTTGCCATTCCGCCCCAATCAGTTCTTCTTGCTCATAGTCAAGCATTTCTGCATATGCGTGGTTGACATAAGTGTAACATCCGCGCGCGTCAATTTCAGCAATACCTTCAACAGCACTTTCTAAAGCAATGCTAACTTCTCGTAACTTAGATTCCGCGCGCTTACGGTCGGTGATATCTTGAATTTGACTTACAAAATATAACGGGTTGCCTGCTTCCCAGACTAATGAGACGCTTAGTAAAATCCATACTATATGTCCAAGTTTATGGAAATACCGCTTTTCCATCTGATAAGTAGAAATTTCCCCTTTGAGCATTTGATGCACATACTTCAAATCAATCTCTAAATCATCTGGATACGTAATTACTTGAAAAGTTGTTGCTAATAATTCTTCCTTAGAATAACCAATCATTTGGCACAACGACTCATTAACTTGTAACCAGCGACCTTCAGGTGAAACTAATGCCATTCCAATTGATGCGTTTGCAAATGCACTGCGAAAACGCTCTTCGCTGATCTTAAGTGCATCTTGAGCTTGTTTACGCTGGCTAATATCAAAAAGCGTACTTCGACTCATTACAAAGTTTCCTGCTGCATCTTTAATCGCAGTTGCACTAACAAGAACAGGCATCTTTGTTCCATCCGCACGAATTAATAAAAGTTCTAAATCTCTTTGAAAACCGCGCGTTTTGAGTTCAGAAAAACTTGTTTCAAAATCAAGCTGGTTCTCGGTAGTGAAGAAATCTGTTACCTTTCTACCTATTACTTCTTCGCGTTTGTAACCTAACCATTTAAGTTCGGTATCATTAATTTGAATAAATATACCGTCTTGATCTAGAGAATGATAACCACAAGGTGCATTATTATACAAGTCTTCAAGTTGTGCGGTGGATTGCTGTAGCGATGCTTCTACTTTTTGCCGTTCGGTAATTTCGCACGATAAATTAAGGTTACTTTGCTCAACTCTACTTGCGTAGCGTCGTAGACTAAGGGTCATAGATACTACGGATGCGATGAGAATGGCTGCTATAGAACCGCCAACTAAAATCATATCAGTGAGAGGAGAATGTTGTTTGGCAAGGAGCGCTTTTGTTGGTGCCACACGCAGGCGCCACTTTACACCGTTCTGTTCGACTAAGGTTTCATAGCTCCATTTATTAATAAATTTGTCATTCAGGCGCCGATAAAGTTCGTTGCTATAAAACTCCTTGTCTTGATCAAAAATAGCGATTGCATACTCGTGCATTAAATTTTTATTTATAATCGTATCGAGAATAGTTTGACTTTGAAGTACACCAACAATATACCCGTCGAAATTCTGTGGAACAGCACCGTTGATTTGATTAATAACAAAAGTATTATTCTTTAAAAATAAAGGTACATAAATCAAAAAACCCTTACCACCTTGAATTAGAGAAACTACGCCCGTCATACTTGGATTACCCGTTTTGAGCGCTGTATTCATCGCATTTTGACGCTGTGGTTCAAACAGCAAAGCGCGATTTTCTACTCCTTCATTACCTTTTTGGGGTATTATCCAACGCACAAAACCCAAATTATCTACCCATTCAAGTGCCTGGTACCCTTTATAATCGCGTAAATAATTTATTGCGTCCGAAACCCACTGTCCTCTAGAAGTTCCACCGCTAAACTCCCAACGCTCTGCCATTCGCTCAAGCGCATGAGTACGAGTAATAATTTGAGAAGAAATGTTTTCCCTTATCCCTTCTGTAACTATTTTAATATTTCTTTTGATTTGAAGTTGTTCTTGATATAAAAAACTCTGCCATAGTAATAAATTAATAATAAATACACAGGCACCTACCAAAATCGGTAGCCAAAGTTTTCGCGCATTGCCTTTGTTTCTCGCACTTCGATTTTTCATCATTCTTTACATCGCGACGCAGCTATGTTATACAGCGTTTCTAAGTTGGTACCGTCTTTTATACACTGAGAAGCACCAGTACTAATTAAGACTTTGATTTGATTATTCTTTAATACTTTTTGTTTAATCTCCTCTATACAGTTGAATACCAAATTTATAACAATATCTAGCTCTAGTTGATACAAACATAATATAAATTCCGCACCAGCCCACCGACTGACAATTTGCCCATTAAATGTATCTTTAATTACTTTTGCAGCTATAGATAATATTTGGTCGCCGATAGTATGACCATAGTTATTATTTATTTGTTGAAGATTAATAATTTTGAGAACAGATAAACATAGAGGTTGGTTGTAATTTTGGGCTTCTTTAAGAAGTTGATTGATTTCTCCAGTGGACTTTTGACGGTTAGTAAGCCCAGTTAAAGGGTCAATTTGGGCAAAGTTTCGCAAACGACGAGTGCGTTCAATACGGTTGAGAATACGCGCGACTATTTCAGGAGCAACTACTGGTTTTTTAACATAATCATCGGCGCCTGCGGCAAACACAAGTCGCATAATATCAGGACTCGAATGAGCAGTTAGAAATAATACTGGTATACGACTATATTCTGGGTCGTTTTGTAATTGCTGACACAATTCAATTCCACTAATAGATGGCATTTCTACATCAAGCACGAGTAAATCTGGTGCTGTAGCCTTTAAAGTGTCCCAAAACTGACTTGGGTCTTGTAAAGTCGTAATTTCTAATCCCCAAGGCTTAAGTATCTCTGAAAGCATCTCTAGTATATTAGTATCGTCATCAACAATTAATACTCGCCCTGTGTTATGTGATTGTTGAAGTTCTGTTGTTAATGGTTCGATGGTCGGTTCTACAAGATTATTAACCTGATTATCTACCTTGGCACCTTCGGTATCGATGCTTTGCTGTAACTCCTGCCGCAACGCTACAACCAATTTTGATAAATGTAGCTTTTGCTCTTGAGATAACGATACGCCAACTTGCAATAACTGTTCGATTTGACTTGCCAAGCCTGAAGCAAGCATAAAGCCAAACATACCTAGAGAACCAGCCAGCTTATGAGCGTTTTGGTAAGCGCTGTTAATTATCTCACTATCGGTTGAATCTTGAAGTAAAGCTGAAGAAGCCAATTCGATGTTGGTAACTCGATCACTAAGCTTTTGTTGAGAACGTTGCCAAATCGCCGCGATTTGTGGACTTTGCTTGATTGATGCGGGGTTTGGAGTTGTAATTATGTTGGGGGTAGTTTTATTAGTAGTGTTTTGCTCTGTCTTTTTTGATTTTTTCTTCTTTTCATCCAGAAGAGACTTTAAACGATAACCAATACCATAAACATTTTCGATTGGGTCATTTGTAACTCCTGTAGAGCGTAGTTTTTGCCGCAATCCTTTCATATGCGCTCTGACCGTATCTTCTCCCGGTGTTTCTTCGAGTGACCACAAATGGTCAATAATGGCGCCACTGCTAAACGTCCGTGCGGGATTACGAAGAAATAACTCAAGTAAACTATACTCTTTGGGAGTCAAACGTATTAATCGGTCATTATAGGTTACTTCACAGCTATTTGGGTCTAATTGTAAATTCTCCCACTTCAGCACTGTTTGTAAAACTGTGCCACCTCGACGTAACAACGCGCGGATGCGAGCAGTTAATTCTTGTAAATCAAAAGGTTTTGTAATATAATCATCAGCCCCAGCATCTAAACCAATGATTTTATTACTGCTGCTGTCTTGAGCAGTCAACAGAATAATTGGTGCAATAGTACCATTGTTGCGGATTTCGCGACACAAGCTAATTCCATCGAGTTTCGGAAGCATTACGTCTAGAACAATCAAGTCATAATTACAAGCTTGAGTAAATTCCAAACCGGATACTCCATCAGACGCAGTATCAACACTATGATGCGACTGGGCAAGCGTTGCAACAAGCGATTGAACAATAAGTTCGTCATCCTCAACTACCAGAATTCTCATAACTCCACTTTGTTAACCTGGCACGCGCGACTATGTGAGGTGCGTGAAAGCAGTTTATATGAGCGTTAATTGCCTTCATTGTAATAGCTTTCACACACCCTACGTATTTACACTAACTCCTAAACAATATTACTCGTTTGACAATAAAGTAAGGTTAACAAAAGCTTGATTTTGGGTAGTTTTTAAGTACTATAATAAAATTGATGGCGCCGATTGACTGTCTTTTATCCCATAACCGAAACATTGTGATAAAATTAGAAACTGCTGCATTAACTCAATACTGTTAGTTTAAAACTATTCAAATCATGGCTCTGACGCAACAGCGAAAACAAGAAATCATTACACAGTACCAAGTACACGAAACCGATACTGGGTCTTCTGACGTTCAAGTAGCAATGCTGACAGCGCGCATATCGCGTCTATCAGAACACTTGCAAGGTAATAAAAAAGATCACTCTTCCCGTCGTGGTCTATTAAAGTTAATCGGTCAACGTAAGCGCCTTTTATCGTTTATCATGCAAGAAGACCGTGAACGTTACCAAGCTTTAATTGCTCGCCTTGGTATCCGTGGATAAAGTATAATATTTGCCTTATGACCGCCGAATCAGAACGTAACAACTTGCCATTTGAACCAAAAAGCAAGCAAAAGAAGACTAACAAACCAAAGCAACAGCCTGTTAAGCAAGGTGTAGTTAAGCCTGAGAAAAAAGCGGGTAGAACTCCTTATACCAAAGAGGAGATGGCTATTCCAAAAGTAGTCAGTGACCGTATGGTTAAACGTGTAGCTGCATTTTGTGGTATTCCAACATTCTTGGGTATTGCTAGTTTAGTAGTAAGCTATCTACTTGCTGCATACGCTCATATTAAATTACCTCCAATTGCGGTTTTGTTGGTAAATATGGGCTTATTTGGTCTAGGAGTATTAGGTATTACCTATGGTGTTCTTTCAGCTTCGTGGGACACCGAACAGCCTGGAAGTTTATTTGGGTTTAGCGAATTTGGTACTAACTGGGGACGAATGGTAGAGGGTTGGCGCGCGACTCGGCAAAAAAAGGTCTAGTTTTCATAATTATTTGAAAATTTGAATCAGATTCCCGACTTCTTTAAGAAGTCGGGAATCTAAGTAAAGGGAATCTAAGTAAAATCAGGGAAATATAAGCATGATTGTAGTTATGAAAATTGGTTCCCCAGAAGCGGAAATAAACCGCATCAACGAGGAACTAATGACTTGGGGACTAACGCCCGAAAAAATTGTTGGTAAACACAAGGTTGTAATTGGTTTAGTTGGTGAGACTGTTAGTTTAGACCCGTTACAAATACAAGAAGTAAGTCCTTGGATAGAGCAGGTATTGCGGGTTGAACAACCTTACAAGCGCGCGAGTCGCGAATACCGTCACGGTGAGGCTTCAGAAGTAATCGTTAATACTCCCGAAGGCTCTGTTATTGTTGGTGAGAATCATCCAATATCTGTAGTAGCGGGGCCTTGTTCGGTTGAAAACGAGGAAATGATAATTGATGTCGCGTTGCGTGTGAAAGCAGCAGGCGCCAAGTTTTTGCGTGGTGGTGCTTACAAACCAAGAACATCACCTTATGCTTTTCAAGGACATGGCGAAAGCGCGCTCGAACTACTTGCAGCCGCGCGTGCAGCGAGTGGACTTGGTATTATCACTGAAGTGATGGATGCTGCTGACTTAGATAAAATTGTTGAAGTTGCCGATGTCGTCCAAGTTGGCGCACGTAACATGCAAAATTTCTCACTGCTCAAAAAAGTTGGCGCCCAACCGAAGCCAGTGTTATTGAAGCGAGGAATGGCAGCAACAATAGAAGATTGGTTAATGGCAGCAGAATATATATTGGCAGCAGGAAACGCAAACGTAATTTTGTGCGAACGTGGTATTCGTACCTTCGACCGTCAATACACCCGTAATACATTAGACATATCAGTAGTACCTGTATTGCGGAAACTAACCCACCTACCAATAATGATAGACCCCAGTCATGGTACAGGTTGGTCAGAATTTGTACCATCAATGGCAATGGCATCAATAGCAGCTGGTACAGATTCGTTAATGATAGAAGTCCATCCTAATCCCAAAAAAGCATTATCAGATGGTCCACAATCATTAACACCTGAAGCTTTCGACCAACTTATGCAAGAACTAGCAGTTATTGGTAAAGCTGTCGGACGCTGGAGTCAACCTGTTCCAGCAACAGTTTAGAAGAGTGCTGAGTATCGAGTGCTGAGTGCTGAGGAGCGGAGGAGCGGAGTTGAGAGTTAGAAGTTAAATTTCTGTATTCATAACTTAATACTCAGCACTCAGCACTCAGCACTCAGCACTCATAACTAAATATTATCTTCTTCGACTACCAAAACCACCGCTTGAACGAGGAACTCTCGAACGTCCACCACTGCCGAAACTGCTACCAGAGTTTCTTCTTACCGAACTCGAATTACCCGATGGTCGCAAAGTGCTGCTACCAAAACCGGAACCCGTCGCGCGGCTACCAGTATTAACTCTTGGTTGAGTTCTAATTGTTGGGTTATTAGGATAGTTTGTTCGTAGATTACCAGTAGTACGGAATGCTGTACGATTTCTAACTGCCGCAGGAGGCGCGTTATAGCGTGTGCGGTAACTTGAAACTGCATCGCCATATGTACGACCGTAACCACCATAACCAGTAATTAACCCGCCCGGTTGATACACAGGAGGCACGTAATACTGCGGTCTAAATAATAAACTGCCAATCGCTTGACCTGCTAACGCTCCAGCAAACGGCGCCCAAAAACCACTTTGCTGACGAACAACAACAGTCTCCTGCTGACCAGTTTGAGGATTAACTCTATTTTCAGTAACGTTATGAACGTATTCGATTTTGAAATCTGGAGTTATGTATAAAGCGGGCTTGCCACTTTCTACTTTCAGGTAGCTTTTTTTACCTTGCTGGACTTCTTCATCAGTCAAGCGTGCCATTTGTAGATTTTCAGTCTTAAAAGTAGGTGGGTTACTACCGAGTAAAAACAGCGTATACACACCATCAGCATCGTTATAGCTTGCTTGTTGTACTTCGTATTGACCATCAGCAGGTGTTGCCGACAGAGAAACAGGGTTTGCACTTTGTCGAGTTTGTGGTGTTGCCTGCGAACTAACTTGGTTAGCTCCACCACCGCAACCGACAGTTGTAACACACAACGACAGCGCTAAAACAACGACTGTAAATTTACGCAAAACTTTCATGATTACATTGATGAGCATATTTAAGTCATCCCATTTCAAGATTAACAAAATTTTACATTTTTTATTCAGTGTGGGCTACCGAACAACATTATATGTTTAGATTTGCGCTCATGATTTTAAGCTAATCACTTATATTCTAGGGTTACTCATTATAAACGGAAGTGGGTTATTACTACCTTTGTTGGGTTAAAATAAACTTCATCTATATATATAGACATACGTCTTTTAGAGCATGTTTGTTTCTAAGGTAGAAAAACTTTTAAAATCATCAAAGAGCGAAAACAATGGACAAAATAGAGTTTCCCTAATATTTTGGTTTAGTTTAAGCTTGTGTTTTGCCTGCTTTTACATTGTTTTAGGGATACGTCAAGGCTTTAGTAGCGAATATGTGATTGGAGATGATGCACGGGAATACATATCTTGGATGTACCGTTATTCAAACCCAAAATTATTTCCCAATGATTTAATCGCTGATTATTTTCAATCTGTTACACCAATTGGATATGGCGCCATTTATCGGTTGACGATGATAGCTATTGACCCAATTGTGCTAAGTAAAGTTTTGCCGATACTGCTGGTACTAACTACAACAACTTATTGTTTTGCTGTTTGTATGCAAATATTGCCAGTACCCATAGCAGGATTTTTGGCAACTTTAATATTGAATCAAAGCCTTTGTATTCATGATGACCTTTTCTCAGCTTGTCCTAGAGATTTTACTTACCCGTTGTTTTTAGCATTTGTGTACTACTTGATGCGGGGATCGGCGCCGGGAATAATAATAGCGTTTACCATCCAAGCATTGATTTACCCATTAATTGCATTTATCGAACTGGGAATTTTATTTTTGCGACTAGGTTCCTTCTCAAACATGCGTTTTCGCTTTTCGCAGCAGAAGCAAGATTATGTACTATTTGGGTTTGTGTTAGCTATTGCGTTGATTACAATTACACCTTATGCTTTACAGTCCTCACAGTTCGGACCAACTATTACTGATGCAGTTGCAAGAACGATGCCAGACTACTTTCGAGGTGGCAGAGTCAGTTATTATAACGACAACGTTGTCAGTTTTTGGCTTGATGGTAGAGACAGCGGTCTTTTTGCTTTGCTAAACCCGGTTCAAATTTTAATTGGTTTTTTGTTACCAATAGTACTAATATATCGATTAAAACTTCCTGCCCAGTCAAAAATAACCAATAAAGTAAAAGTATTATTACAAGTAGTTTTGGCATCTACAGTGATGTTCTTTATTGCTCATGCTTTATCATTCAAGCTGCACTTTCCCAGTCGGTATACCCATCATACTTTTAAGATAGTACTTGCAATTGGTGCCGGAGTTGTGCTGAGTACCTTGTTAGATGCAGCTTTAAAGTGGCTAAAACAAACCCAGTCGAATAAAAATACAAAACGACTTCTGACTTACTTGGCTATTAGTATAGTAGGCGCCGCACTTATTTTATATCCAACCACTTTAAAAACTTTTCCCAAAACTCCATATGTAGTAGGCAGTGTACCAACGCTATATAAATTTTTACTTGCTCAACCACCAGATAGTTTAGTGGCATCATTAGCAGAGGAAGCAGACAATATACCTCCTTTTGCCAAGCAACCAATTTTAGTAGGCAAAGAATATGCTTTACCTTTCCATACAAAATACTATGCTCAGTTTAGTCAACGGATGACTGACTTAATAAATGCTCAATACAATCAAGATATTAGGCAGATAGTTAACTTTATAGATAAATATGGCGTTAAATACTGGCTTTTAGAGCGCAATGCTTTTCAACCTGAGTATGTAAGTAAAAATACATGGATTCAACAGTATCAACCAGCAGCGAAAACAGCTTCTTCCAAGCTTTCACAGGAAAGTGATTTTGTTTTGCCCAAGTTAATTAAGTCTTGTACTACGCTCGAAACTGAGAACTTGTTTTTACTGAAAGCCGAATGTATCAAAACTACAAAACTGTAGCACAGTCCTTCTACCCATAGAAGCATCTTCTAGATGGCTGCACAGGCGCCAAGGCGCCTGTGCTACGGGTTAAAGCGGAATTAATTCGGGGTAATGCTGTAATATTTGGTCGCTGGTGAGTTCATCACCAAATTGTGCAGGTGAGAAATGTACTTGTGCCGCGCGTAATTTATTGTTGTTACATACATTAATTAACGCTTTCAAACCTTGTTTTAAAGCTTGAATATTAGACAAGTCGGTTTCAAGCTCAGGTACTTCTCCTTCAAATGCTGCTGTTAACATGACAATAACATTGCGTGTAGCAGGCGCCGATAAAGGTTGGTTAGAATTATTCGCATTGGTAAAATCTGGTTCGCTTAGGTAACGCTGGGCAGAGTCTGTAAATAGTTCGTTAACGAAATCTCCAGCTTCACCCTCACTCCAGAAAACATCACCTTCGTTAGCTGCGGATGTCCAAAAATCATCGTATTGCAGTAAACTTTGGCAAATTCTGGCTAATCCTTCCCCTGTTGTTTCCATATCGCCTTCATCATCTAGCACATCGCGTGCGACGCTGTTTAGTGTACCTAGAATAGGCGCCACGTCTGACCCAGATAAATGTATAAACAAGCGGCAAACTACATAACGAGTTCTGCCCAGCATTCTATTGAACATAATATGCCTCCTAATCTCTCTAATTTAGCTATCTATTGACTTATATAATGAAATCCCTTCATAAAATCAATCACTGTACCTACTGAGAAAGGTATAAATTTTACAGCTTCGTCATATTTATCTTCATAAACAGCATCGCTAACATCAGAACGATTGATTAAACGCTTACCAAAATTAGGATGTTCGTGGACTATAAGATTTTGCGAACTCGAATTTGTCAAAATTACCTGTGTTGGTGCCTGAAAGAAAGCGAGTCGCTGTGTAAGTGCAAGAATATTTTTTAACTGTTTAATTGTATCAGCTTGCGCTTTGGCTTCTTCTAGCTGTTGATTAAAACTTTGAATACGATGAAATGGAATCGAGGCATTGTTAGATGTATCATCACTTTTCATCATCTCAACTACCCTAACTAGATTTCGCTGGGTACTTCTGGCATCTTGAAATGGTAAAATTACGATGCAGGCTGTAGGTAACAGTGCTTCATCGTAGGAAAGGGAGAATGTAAAAACTGTCCGGCGCCTACTAATTTCCACACATGGTGGTTGTTTGAGCTTTAAATACTGCTGGGCAATTTGAAAATAAGCACCCGATATCGCAAAGTTGGCTTCGTGGTCGAGTGGTTTATCAACGATAATGCGGATAGTTGGCGAAGTTGCATTAAAGAAGTCGCGCGCTGCTTCTGGAGTAAAATACTGAATTATCGAAGAGTCTCCTGTAGGACTTAAATCAATCCACTCACAGATGATGCCATCTGTCTTTAATCCAAATCTAGGTGTCGCATAAAGTTTCGCGCCTGTCAATGTTGCACCAGTTAAATCAGCGCCAACCCATTCGGCTTTAATTAATTTCGCTTGAGTTAAATTTGCATGAACCAAACTGGCGCCTGTCAAATTAGCGTTAGACAGATTAGCTCCACTCAGGTTTGCCCCGCTCAATTTTGCACCGCTCAAATCTGCCCATCGCAAATCTGTATCCGTTAAATCTACCCAACGGAGATTAGCGCCACTAAGATTTGCACCACTCATATTCGCTCGACTCAGGTTAGCTTGCTTCATTTCAGCATCACGAAGGTTGGCGCCACTGAAGTCGGTACGGCATAAATCACTATTAGTAAGATTTGCTTGTTCTAAATTAGCACCTGTTAAAAAACCACCTCTAAAGTTAACGTCACTCAAATTTGCGCCACTTAGGTTAGCTTGTCGCAATGTTGCTTCGCGGAGGTCAGCATTTTTAAGGTTCGCTTGCATTAGGTCTGCATGACTAAGATTCGCACGAATTAATTCAGTACGAATTAACGAAGCTTTGCGAAGTATCGCATGACTGAGGTCAGCACGAATCAAATTTGCAACATTCAAACTAGCATCTTTAAGGTCAGCACCCATTAAATGGGCGCCGCTAAGTCTGGCAACATTTAATTTGGCATACCTTAAATTAGCACTATTGAGATTGGCGCCTGATAGATTAACTACGCTCAAGTTCGCGTTTGCGAGATTAACACCATTGAGCTTTGCTCCGCTTAAATTTGCTTCACCAAGGTCAACACCGATAAAATCTCGTATCCCCATCGCATATTTCTCTAAAAACTCAAGAGCCTTCATTCGCGCTACCCCTGTGCCAGTTTGGTAAATTGGAAAATAAACGTTTTAACATAATTATGAATGTTGGTATTTTAGGGCTTGGGCTTATAGGTGGCTCCTTGGGTTTCGATTTACGAGCTTGCGGACATCATATAATTGGTGTCAGCCACCGTGCTTCAACTATAGAGACAGCACTTGCTATCGGTTGTGTTGATCAAGCTTCGGTTGACATCAATATACTTGGCGCCGCAGAAGTCGTATTTATATGTACGCCTCTTGGACTTATTGTGCCCACTATAGAGCAATTGATAACGGTATTGCCGCAAACTAGTGTTATTACTGATGTCGGTTCAGTAAAAACACCAATAGTGAAAGCATCATTATCACTATGGCAGAACTTTGTCGGTGGACATCCAATGGCTGGAACTGAAGCAAGCGGTATTGAAGCTGCTTTAAAAGATTTATTTGTGGAAAAACCATATGTATTAACACCAACACCCACAACACCCGCGTCAGCTACAGAGGTAGTGTCTAAATTAATAAAACAATTGAATTCCAATATTTATTACTGTACCCCAGAACAACATGACCGAGCGGTCAGTTGGATTTCTCATTTACCTGTTATGGTCAGTGCTTCATTAATAGCATCATGTCTGGAAGAAAAGGATTTAGAAGTTTTGGAATTAGCAAAAAATTTAGCGAGTTCTGGGTTTAAAGATACAAGTCGTGTTGGTGGTGGAAATCCTGAATTAGGCGTAATGATGGCAAAATATAATCGTGAAGCTTTATTAAAATCAATGCATCAATATCGCCACAAGTTTGATGAAATAATTGATTTAATCGAGCAAAAAAATTGGACGCATTTAGAAAATATATTAAAATCTAATCAACAAAGGCGCCCAGACTTTCTGTAAGTACGTAGTTGGGCTTTAGCCCTCTAAATGTTTTTAATACTCTTCGCGCTGAAGCGCTACTACGTACATCGTTATTTGAAGAGTACGAAGGAGAAAATGCTATTTTAGAGCTTGACTCTGTAGATTTTCAAATAACCATCAAAGATATTTACGCACACTTTGATTTTGATTTAGTTGAAGAATAGTAAGTGGGGCTATGCCTCACATACGAATTTGTAACGTAGCTAATCATTTAATTTTCCTTGCGATAATGGAATTCTGATAATAAATGTAGTACCTTCTCCTGGCGCCGAAAGACACCGTATCAACCCGTTATGTTTTTGAGTAATTATTTGATAACAAATAGATAAACCCATACCTGTACCTTTACCTACTGGTTTAGTAGTGAAGAAAGGGTCGAATATTTTAGCTTGTGTTTCTTTAGGAATTCCAATTCCATTATCAGAAATACAGACAGTTATGTAACTATCGGTCGTAGCTTCAGTTATAATATGTATTGTAGGTTTAATGTTAATAGTATTTTTAGTTAAGAGTTCATTATTAATTAAAGTTTTATCAAAAGCATCTATTGCGTTAGTTAAGAGATTTAAAAATACTTGATTTAATTGTCCTGCATAACATTCGACTAAAGGCAAATCTCCATATTCTTTAACAATTTCAATCTGAACACGATTATTTTGTTTGAGACGATGTTCTAAAATCATTAGAGAACTATCAATACCATCGTGAACATTAACTTTTTTGTATTCTGCTTCGTCCATTCGGGAAAAATTACGCAGGGAAAGGACTATTTTTTTGATACGGTCTGCCCCCATTTTCATTGATTGAAGTAATTTGGGCAAATCTTCCATAATATATTCTAATTCAATAGCTTCTATTTGAGCTATAATTTCATTATCTAAATTAGAATTCTCTTGATAAATTGCGATTAAATTAAATAAATCTTGAATATATCGACGCGCGGGTTCAATGTTGCCATATATAAAGCTAATCGGATTATTGATTTCATGTGCAATTCCTGCTACAAGCTGTCCTAAAGACGACATTTTCTCATTATGAATAAATTGGGTTTGCGTTCGCTGTATTTCTTGAAGTGCTTCTGTTAATTCTTGTGCTTGCTGTTTAATTTTATCTTGCGCTAGTTTTTGCTCGGTAATATCAATAAATATTCCATTGTACAACGTGCGTTTTGATTTTTCTCCAACTGGTTCAGATTGACCATAAATCCACTTTTGCTTCCCAGAACGAGTAATAACCCGAAATTCACAATACCAAGGTGCATTTTGATGTGCAGCAGTATTAATTGAGAATACTAATGAAGTAAAATCTTCTGGATGGATTAAAGGTATAATAGGATTGGCGCCTTCTACAAGCTCTGAAGAATCTAACTCAAATATGATTTGAGCTTTGGAACTTAAATAATTAAAATGTGATTCTCCAGTCTTTAAGTCAATCTCACATTGATAAATTGCTCCAGGTACTAAGCTGTTAATATTTGAAAGACGCTGTTCCTTTTCCCTTAAAGCAATCTCAACTTGTTTGCGCTCGCTAATATCTCGAACAACAGTCAATAGATGTGGTTTTCCGTTGTAAATACACCTGCCTGCTTTCACTTCCACTTCGATTGTTGTATCGTCTTGACGCACATAAAAAGCTTGATAACTATAATTGTTATCATTTTTTACAGCTTCTACAAGCTCTTCAAACTTTTTCTGCGAGTTGGGATGAATGTATACTGTTGGTGGCAATTTTAGAAACTCCTCGTAAGTATAACCATGCATCTTACAAGCTGCTGGATTTACTTCTACTAAATTTTTTGCCTCTATATCATAAATAAGTATTCCATCGGTAACAGCTTCAAAAATGTTACGGTATTCAACAGCTTTTTGTTCGAGTGCTTTTTTTGTTGCCATCTCGACTGTAACATCGCGCGAGATGGCAAAAGTCATGATAACTTCTCCATCTATATTGCGTACAGCAGATTTAGTAGTGTTTAAAACGCGAACCTTTCTATCATGTCTTAGTGCGCGTTCTTTAGGAATAACTAGAGTTTTACCAGTTTCAAAAACATACTGGTCGTCTTTTATATATTTTTCTACGTGTTCTGGTTCATTAAAAGGTATATCTGTAAAACCTACTAGCTCCTCCCTAGTAATGCCGTAAAATTCACAAAATGCTTTATTCGCCCATATAATTCGTGAATCGGCGCCCTTTATTATAACTAAGTCATTTATAGCATCTAATATTTGGTGATATGTACTTTCACTCTGACGTAGTGCTGCTTCTAACTGCACTTGCTGCGAGACAACGGTTTCTAGGTAACAAATGCGCGCTTGCAGAGTATTTAATTCGTAAGGCAGTTTGGTAGACATACTAGCACACTCAGAGATTTTTGCTATAGAAGCTTATATATAGAGTGCCCAAGTTTTAATCAAAATACACATCAGACCTCAGATTCCTAGATTCGCGACTTCTTAAAGAAGTCGGGAATCTGAGTTAGGGTAAGCTTGTTTCAAATAATGAAACGGCGCCTCCAGTTGAGCAAATATGGCTTAAGGTAAAAGCTAATATATGTATCGTCGTTCATACACTCTTAATACCCGTGCAACAAAAGCTTCACAACGGGTATCTAGATTGGAAGTACTTCTAAAAATATCACTTACACCAAATGTTAAACAAACAACCAAACGACCAATATAATAACGAATCAAATAAGCAAAATCTAAGCTCCAAGCCTAATAGACTTTGGGGTAGAGCTATTTTTAATCTATCCCTAGTGTTAGTTGGGTCAGGTATGACGCTTGCTGGTGGTTACATTGCTGGACATCAACAAAAAGACGCATCAAATCTTGTTGTTGGTTCGGTCAAAGCTGCTACTGCACTAGTTGGAGAAGCGAATTTTGTCACAAACGTTGTAAATAAAGTTGGGCCAGCAGTTGTTCGGATTGATTCTTCGCGTACCGTTAAAGCTTCGCTACCTGATGAATTCAATGACCCGTTCTTCCGTCGCTTTTTTGGCGCCCAAGGTCAACCTCAGCAAAAGAGAGTCGAGCGTGGTACAGGTTCAGGGTTTATTCTTAGTGCAGATGGTCGCATTTTGACGAATGCCCACGTAGTTGATGGTGCTGATACCGTAACCGTTAAACTCCAAGATGGTCGTAGTTTCCAAGGTAAGGTTCTTGGTAGAGATGAGTTAACCGATGTTGCTGTTATAAAGATTCAGGCAAATAATTTACCAACTGTGACGATTGGAAATTCTGACCAATTGCGGTCTGGTGAGTCTGCGATTGCAATTGGTAATCCTCTCGGTTTTGATAACACAGTTACAACAGGCGTTATCAGCGCTACTGGTCGCAGCAGTAGTCTTATTGGCGCCCAAGATAAGCGTGTTAGCTATATTCAAACCGATGCAGCAATTAACCCAGGTAACTCAGGCGGTCCTTTGCTGAATTCAAGGGGTGAAGTTGTTGGTATGAACACCGCTATTATTCAAGGAGCGCAAGGTTTAGGGTTTGCAATTCCAATTAATACAGCACAGCGCATCTCAAGCCAATTGATTTCAACGGGTAAAGTTCAACATCCTTATTTAGGAATTCAAATGCAAGCTTTAACCCCAGAGTTGAAAGAAAATATTAACTCTGATCCAAATAGTGGCTTAAACGTTGATAGTGACAAAGGTGTTTTGATTCGTCGTGTAGTTCCCAACTCTCCCGCAGCGCAAGCAGGAATTCGCGCGGGTGACATTATTGAAAAACTCAATGGTCAACCTGTCGCTGATGCCGATGGTGTTCAAAAGGCTGTTGAAGATAGCAAAATCGGCGCCGATTTACGTATGGATGTACGCCGCAACGGTCAAAATGTAACTATTTCTGTCCGTCCCGGAGCTTTTCCAACTCAAGCACTAACACAATAAACACGTTCGAGTTCATTATCGTATAAATATACACCGCACGCTGTAGAGACTAAACATGTTTAGTCTCTACATTGTTATGTTTAATACCGAAGGCGCCAATAATATCTCATACTGTCCAAATAAATAAGATAAGTAAATCTCATAAGTGTCATTAGTTTTTTATTGTCAAGCCCTCTTGTGCTTTTGTTACAAAAATTTTAATATCTTAATATAAGTTTATATATTAACGATATAAAAGTCCCTGCTTTCGTGAAGTAAGCAGGATTATAAATAGACTTAAAGCTTAGTGATATTAGGTTTTCTCCCAATCGCCTCGGTTTAAACGAATCGAGGTTTTTTGTATATATTTATTGGTTTTGATAGTACTCATACATATGAAACAATTTCTGATAGGCACTTGGCGTTGAGATTGTTGACTAGTCGCGCTCAGGAGAGTAAGTTGCTAACCTAGGTACAGTGACAAGCTTAAGGCGAGAATGGCGCCTGCAACAGGAACAGCGGTGCCAAACTCTAATTTACGCTTCTTGATAATCTCAAGTAAAGAAATAGGAATAATGAGAGGCCACAAAATAGTGGTAATACAACACATTACAAAAGATAAGAAAGTATCTTCTGGTGACGAACTAGGGTGACGTAATGAAAATATTATCCAATTTAAGAAAAAGCAGAATGTTACTAGGACATAGCTAAGAACCATAATAAGTTCAGTTTTGTTCACTGTGGTATCTCCTTAAGAATAGCTATATTTACACAAATATGATGCAGAGTAAGTTATCTAGAAATCGTACTTGAATATTAGATAAGTATGTTCGTTGTGAGAATTTGTGACAATTTCAGGCGTATGAACCAAAGCGCGTATATTAAATAGATGTTAATAGAACTCTTGAAACTCCTAAATCAGTAAATACACTTATTTTTTCTTTACTATACATTAACTACTAATTATACCAATAGTTTTTTTGTAACTTTACTGATTATTTGTCTAAAATTTACAAGATCAAAGTGTAAAATGTATCATCTGTTTAGCTTGATACAAAAATGCATTAAAGTTCTGTCTAATAACGCTTGTGTTGCTAATAGCAGTTTATCTGAGCTTCATATTGGATTCAAAATACTCAGTATAATTTATTTTATTCTCTCCTGACAAATATAGTAATTATATGTAGTCAACGAATATTATATTCGTAAATAAACTAACTAACCCGGATAAAAATCATGTTACATTCGTGCTTGAACGAAAGACTATGGGTAGTTTTCTCTTGTTAAAGAATGATTAGTAATATTTATATACGTAAGATATTTGTTTCCGACTAACACCAGTAAGATATTATTTTAGTAAAAAAAATACTATCAAGTTATTAGCTTGATAGTATTCTACAAAATAATCATATGTTCAAGTTTTAGCCAGTCTTGAAAAAGGGTTTGTAATAATCAATGGAAACTATAATTTTTTTGTAAGTGAAGCCAAACAAAGTTAGAGGTAAGTAGTTGCGTGTGCCCAATATGCCAATTTAGTCTTGGGAGTTATTGTGAGGAAACAAGTAAGCCAGAGCTGCCCAACCAGATACAGTTAGTAAGCTAACTAGAAATGCAGCTAGGAATAAAGTGAACATACGACAAGCTTTTATAGGTAGGGTATGGGTAATCAGTGCAAGGTTTAGCTTTTAAACTATCTTGGACACTATATTTCCAAGCTAACAATCAAATGTGACGCGGCTATGACTAGTCTATGTCAATAACTTGTAGATCAGGTTGGGAAAAAAATACAATTTCGTTACTTATGATTTACAACACTTGTAATCTACAACACCTACTACGCTAGAACTAAAGAAAAGCGAAATGTGGTACCAATGCCTAATTCGCTATCAACTTCGATTTTACCATTTTGTAGTTCAACCAAACGACGGGTAATAGCAAGCCCAATTCCTGTTCCACCTGAGTTACGATTACGTGATTTATCCGCGCGCCAAAAGCGTTCAAACACATGAGGTAAATCTTCAGGTGCAATTCCTACTCCTGTATCTACTACAGCAATCCAAAGTTGTTCATCACACCAGGTACGTATAGAAATTGAACCGCTCGGAGTATAACGAATAGCATTACCAATTAAGTTGATTAATATTTGTTCGGTGCGGTCGATATCAGCTAGTACAAACGGTAATGGCGGTGAAGATTCTAAAAGCAGAACCGGGCCATCTTCGAGCAACTGGTCTTCAAATCGTTGTACGAGTGACTCAAGTAATGGATATAAATCAACTGGTTTGATATTAGTTGGTAAATAACCAGCTTCTGCTTTTGAGAGTTCCTGCAAATCGTTGACTAGTCTTTCCAGGCGCCTGGTTTCTTTAATCAACTGTTGGTAAACTTGTTGAGAAGAATTCATATGTCCATCAGCAAGTTCTTCTAAGTATCCGCGTACTACTGTGAGTGGGGTTCTGAGTTCATGCGTCATATCACTAACTAAGTCGCGGCGCCGAACCTCAACATCTTGGATACTAGCAGCCATACGATTAAAGCTGCCTCCCAAACGGTTAAATTCAGGAATATCTGACAGAGGCAGTCTAGCATCAAATTGTCCGCCTGCGAATTTTTGGGTTATCGACTCCATTTCAGTAAGCTGTTGCATTATTCTTAGTGAAACCCAATAACTCAATCCTCCAGCAGCACTGGCGCCAACTAGTACCGACCAAAAAGTGCTGCTTCGCCAAGCAGACTCAAAAGAATGTACTAAGTCAGTCCGGATATCGTCCAAATTAGTTCCTTGTTGCTCTAACCTTTCAAGATGCTGCCCAAAAAAGCGCGGTGATGAAATTTTGCTAATCACAACATAACTTAATACCCCGACAATCATGACTACAAGGTGCGATAGAAATAGACGCGATGCTAAAGGTAAAGATTTTCGCTTACGCACTTTCATTAATTTTTAATTTTTATTTTAGATTTGAAATTTTTTACGGTGCTGTATCTTCAAATTTATATCCAACTCCAACAACAGTTTTGATGAAAGTTGGATTTGCTGGGTCTGGTTCGATTTTCTTTCGCAAGCGCGCGACATGGGTATCAACAACTCGCTCATCTCCAAAAAAATTATCGCCCCAGAGCTTATCAATTAATTGACTGCGGTTCCAAACGCGGCCAGGGTTACTAAGGAAAGTACTTAAAAGGTTAAATTCTAAAGTCGTTAAATCTAGCTCCTCAGTTGATTTCGAGTCTAGCAAACGGCTAGCAGTGCGCTGCTCTAAATCAACTGCAAAATGGTTAGTGCGGAGTAATTGTTGCTGTGAGGTTTGACGCATACTGCGACGTAAAAGTGCCCTGACGCGCGCGACAAGTTCTCTAGGGCTAAACGGTTTTGCCATGTAATCATCGGCACCTGTAGATAAACCGATAACACGGTCAATCTCTTCACCCTTGGCAGTCAACATCATGATGTATGGGTCTTTGGCACCGGGTTTCTGACGAATACGCGCGCAAACCTCAAGTCCATCCAGTCCAGGAATCATTAAATCGAGAATTATTAAATCGGGTGCAACTTCTGTAAACATCCTTAACGCGGTGATCCCATCGCGACTGACACGACAGGAAAATCCTTCTTTTTCGAGAGTCAGTTGGATTAACTGAGCAATTTCAGCTTCGTCCTCAACAATTAAAATATCCATTCGGGTTTAAGACAAGAAGATACAACGTAGCGTCATAAATCGCGGTTCCATTGTAATCCAAAAATTTAAAATAGTCGTGTATAAACACTATTTTGGGCTTTTAGCTTGAAGATTATGTAGAAATATTGCGTAAATTTAAAGATTTTAAGTTTTTTCGTGCGGTAGATAAGAAGTAGAGGTTAGCTTTGAAGAAAGAAATTTTGATTGATGAAAATTTACACACCCGCTATAAAACTATGAATTCTTGCCCCTGCTGCTCCGACCGACTTTTACGACACGTGCGAAAAACTGAAGTTTACTGGTTTTGTCGTAACTGTCGCCAAGTTATGCCTGTACTTAGAAATAAAAAACATGTAGCAGCGCTAGAATCTGCTCAAGCTATTAGTGCTAGCAGTTAATTTAATTTGATTTAATTTAAGATGCTTTTTCCATATTTTTTTGCCTGGTGGTGAATAAGTCACTCCTTGGCAAACGAAAATTTGGCGCCTCCTTTACAATCAAATTACCGTAGTTTATGTTACACCTTCCATTGGGTCAGGTCTACATATACCTAATTCTTTTAACTTCGTTCTTACATCTTCCCACTCGGTGCCGCAGTAATAGTATTTTTTACCCTTGAATGTTCGCGATATAGTAACCTTGCTTACCACCATTAATACGAAATAATTCAATAGCAACCTTTTTAGTCGAAGTACCAAAAGCAGTAAGTAAGGCTTCATGAGATAACCAAGGTGCGTTAAATAAATTTAAGAATGGTTTACATGCACGTAAAAGCCCAACCATCACTTCTACGTTCAACAATTCGATAGTAAACTGGGTAATAGATTGTAGTATCTGAATCTAACATTGTTTATTTGGGTTTTTTTGGCAAAATATTAAAGTGGAGGAAGCCCCTAGAGGGCTACTCTAGGGACAAGGTGATGAGCGTTGTGGCAATCAATATTAGTTTTTCATCAGCTATTACATCTAATAGTTGCCCAGTTTAACCTTCTTCACCATGTATATATAGCCAAGGATATAAGCAATTTTTTTAAGTTTATCTCCTGTTTCGGGCACCACATGTGCGTGAAGGTTAGTTCCGTCTAAATTTTTTAGAACTGCCATAAATGGGATTTAACACACTTTTATTATTCTTTTGCTAGCTTATTTTTCTCTGTTCCACTTTTTGCCGAATTAGTTTTGCCACTTCTTGAACTTCTGCTTCGGATGTAATCGGTGGGAATGTTTCTTGTGGCGCCTCTTCAGTAAAGCTGTCTACAAAAGCATAAAATGCCTCTTGGTCATCGGAATGAGCAACAACGTAAGCTCTAAGCTCCGTTTTTGTCATGTTATTAAAGTCATGCTTCATGGCAAGAACCTCCAACGAGCGTTACGATATAATTCGATTTGTATTTAAATTTTTGTAGCTTGCTTTTCATGAATATGATTTTATAGCCACTTTTCATACTTTTCTAGTTCGTAAGCTTCTTGAATCAATTCCTGCCTACGTTGTTTGATTTTTGCTAAATGTTTGATTAAATTGCTACCATCCATCATTGCATCGAAAATACGATTATATTCTTCTTCAGGAATTTTTCTACCAGCAAATGCGCTTGCATCCAACTCGTCTAATTTTGCCCAATACTGTAATTCTTCAGGTGTTGCTGGCTAGTTACTATTAGTCGTAGTAGTTTGTGTCATAAAATTTGGTGAGTTGAAAAAATTTCTCTAGCCCTCTGTGTTCTCAGTGCCTCTGTGGTAAAAAAATACATTACTGCACAGGCTAGAAGCCTGTGCTACAAACCCCTCAAAATTAATGACATGGACTACTGGCACTGTGTTCATAGTTATGTCACATTAGCAACTGTTACGTATTTAGCAGCTAAATCGGCTGGCGCCATCATTTCGTAAGGTTCAAAAGGTTGGTGAATCCACGGATTATCAGCTAAATAGTCAACGTAATAATCTGGTTTTATTACTGAGCAGGCTTTATACCAAAGTACTGCAGTACGAATATCTTCGATTGAAGTTGCGCTATATTGTTTTAGCCAGGGGATAGTTTCTTTAAGGGTGGCGCCTGAGTCAACTAAATCATCAACTAGTAGAATACGCGAACCTAGGGTATCGGTTGTCATTGCTAAATGCTGAGAAAAGATTAAGTCTCCCCTTTCCTGCTTGCCCACGCCGCTGTAAGATGATGTAGCGAAAATTGCTAGCGGCTTGTCGTAGATACGTGAGAGGATATCCCCAACTCGCAGTCCTCCGCGCGCTAGACAAATAATTTGGTTGAATTCCCACCCAGACTGATATATCGAAGCTGCGAGTTGCTCGATTTTTTGGTGATAATCTGACCAAGAAACGTAAATGTCTGGCATAAACAACCTGATTGATAGCTAATAATACTTAATGGCAAGCGATTACTATCTTATTATGAGTGCGAAGATTTATGAAGGATTCTGATTCAGATTATCTCAGGAGCAAGGCTGGTGAAAAGCTCAATTTTAGTACTAAGCTAGCTTACGGCGCCGGAGATTTGGGACCCGCGATTACTGCGAATGTGTCGGTTTTTTTCTTACTGGTTTTTTTCACCAACGTCGCGGGTATACCAGCGGGGATGGCTGGCAGTATTTTAATGATAGGGAAAATTTGGGATGCTATAAATGACCCATTTGTTGGATATCTAACAGATAAAACTAAATCAAAGCGCTGGGGGCGCCGTTTACCTTGGTTGCTATATGGTGCAATTCCATTTGGAATATTTTTCTTTCTACAATGGATAGTACCACGATTTGGTAGTGGTGCGAATAATACTTGGGGTTTGTTTTGGTATTACGTGGCAATAGGAATCTTTTCGCAGGTGTTTTACACTGTTGTGAATTTGCCATATACAGCAATGACACCCGAACTAACGCAAGATTATGACGAGCGTACAAGCTTAAATAGTTTTCGATTTACTTTTTCGATTGGCGGTAGTATCTTTTCACTAATATTGGCAAGAATTATTTTTGGCGCCATTCCAGATCGTCAGCAGCAGTACGTTGTTCTAGCTGCAATATGCGGAGTGATTTCTGTAGCATCTTTATATTGGTGCGTGTTTGGAACACAGCGTAGAGTTTTGGCATTTGAGGCAAAACGTATTCAAACCGAAGATGAATCAGTGATTCCAATTGCACAACAGCTAACAGCAGTTTTTAGTAATATTCCCTTTTTATTTGTAATTGGTATATATCTTTTTTCTTGGCTTGCCGTGCAAATCACCGCTAGCATTATCCCTTATTTCGTTGTTGACTGTATGCGTTTGAAAGACTCTGATGTGCCAATGGTAATGATAGGGGTACAGGGTACAGCTTTATTCATGTTATTCGTTTGGAGTGCTTTGAGTAAGCGCGTAGGTAAAAAAATAGTTTACTTTTCGGGGATGTCTTTGTGGATATTAGCAGCCGCAGGATTATATTTTCTAAAGCCCGGTCAAATCGCGTTAATGTACGTTCTAGCTGTAATGGCAGGATTTGGTGTTTCCACAGCATACCTTATTCCCTGGTCAATGATACCTGATGTGATTGAACTTGATGAACTTCAAACAGGACAGCGACGCGAGGGAATTTTCTATGGTTTTATGGTGCTACTGCAAAAATTTGGGTTAGCATTAGGTTTATTTGTTGTGGGTTTGTCACTCGAAGCGTCTGGTTTCCGAGCAGCGACTGCTGGAAGTGGCGCCTTACCAATTCAACCAGAGTCAGCATTACAAGCTATACGTATTGCGGTTGGCCCTCTACCATTGGTTTCATTGATTTTAGGTTTAGTTTTAACTTACTTCTACCCGATCACGCGCGAAATGCACGCCGAAATCTTATTGAAGTTAAAACAACGGCAAGAATCACAAGATATAAGATAAAATATGCCAAACCAAGAATATTGGGAACAAAAGTACCAAGAACAAAACACCCGTTGGGATATCGGACAAGCGGCGCCTGCATTTGTTAGTCTGTTATCCTCCAATAAAGCACCTACACCTGGACGTATCGCAGTACTAGGATGCGGTCGCGGGTATGATGCAGTACTTTTTGCTAAACATGGTTTTGAAGTAATTGGTTTTGACTTTGCGACTGGAGCAATTGTGGAAGCAGAAAGAATTGCTAGGTCAGCAAATTGTGACATTAAGTTTTTGCAGTGCGATATTTTTGATTTACCTGCATATTTTACAGGTTACTTTGACTATATTCTTGAGCATACGTGTTTTTGCGCCATTGATATAGAACGGCGCCTTTCTTATGTGCAGGTAGCAAGTTCCATACTTAAACCACAAGGTCAATTAATAGGGTTATTTTTTACACATAATCGTCCAGGTGGTCCCCCATATGGCGCCACACCAGAAGAAATTAAGCAGTATTTCCAAGCTGATTTTAAGGTTGATTCTCTAATTCCAGTCGTTAACTCAGTGCCATCGCGTACTGGAGAGGAGCATTTAGGGTTGTTTACAGTGGGGTGAGGTTATCTCTCTAAGGAAAGTGCAAAAATACGCCTTTCCTAACATGAAAGAAATAGCAATAATACTTAATATTCTAGAATACTAGAATAAGAAATATAAGTAGCAAAAGCGCACTAAAACAATAGATGGCTACTCCCCGTTTAGACGAACTATCTGCCCAGCTAGAAAGCTCTAGTCTGCGCGACCGCATGGTTGCCCTTGCTTCTTTGCGCGATGTTTCCGCCGAGGAAGCAGTACCTTTGATTAAAAAGGTGTTGAACGATGAATCGCTGCAAATTCGAGCGATGGCAGTTTTTGCACTTGGTATCAAGCAAACCGCTGAATCGTATCCAATTTTAGTTAATATTGTTGAAAACGACCCTGATTACAGTATTCGCGCTGATGCGGCAGGCGCCTTGGGATACTTAGAAGATAAACGCGCGTTTGAAGTGTTGGTGCGTGTGTTTTATGAAGAGACGAATTGGTTAGTAAGATTTAGTGCTGCAGTCGCACTTGGAAATTTAAAAGACCCGCGCGCACGTGAAGCACTAATTAGCGCGTTAGATGGACCCGAAGTAGTATTGCAACAAGCGGCAATAGCAGCGCTTGGAGAAATAAAAGATGTAACATCAGTAGACCATATTCTCCGCTTTGCCCAAGCAGAAGATTGGTTAGTACGTCAACGACTAGCAGAAGCTTTAGGAAATTTGCCAAGTCCAAAAAGCGTTTCAGCATTGAAATACCTTGAAAAAGACAGTCACCATCACGTTTCTGAGTCAGCTAGAATTTCCCTACAAAGACTCAAAGAAGCAGGTTATCCCGTAGGATAGCTAACCCCCTGTCCTGCTCTAAAATTCATAAATCATCAGTAATTAACAGGCGCCTGATAAGCAATGAATATTCAAGACTTTTTTGAATTAAGTACAGGGAAATGGTTTGCCCATCGTACCGTTCAAGATTTAGCTGCAAATAAAGCCAACGAAGCCAAATCAGAAATTATCATAGAGAAATTACCAGAGACTCACCCTGATGTAGTCAAACTTTGCGAAGTTTTGCAAGTAGCATCAAATTCCTCTCTTGTTGCAGCTAAGGTGAATTGGAACGATACAACTAAACTAAATCAAAAAAACGTAGGTTCAACAGTATTAGTTTTAGTTGCCAGCAATAATCCTAACGAAGGTAAACTTTTACGTCAGGTTAGTAACGAAGATAAACCATCATTAGGTCAATATAAGCTAGGTGAAGACGAAGCATTATCGCTCTCGTTTGAATCTGGTACAGTCTCTTATGAAGAACGTTTGTGGTTTGCCAGCGATAATCTCAGGATGCGCGTTAATGTAATTAAGCAAGCGGGTGGTGTAAATACTACTTCTTTAACTACCGAGATACGTATGGGTGTTGCTGCTCCTAAAGCATCCGAAACTGCTAGTTCTGCATCAAGTTAATATATTTTGATCCCCCCAACCCCGCACGTGGAGGGGGGGATTAATTAATATCTAGACCTTAAACCTTGCTGTTGCAATAAATTATCTGCCCAAACTGTATCAGTTTTAGATAACTTAGGTGTAGGCTCACTACTATAATCTATTGCTACATAAAAACCTGCTCTATCATAGACTTGATTAATCAGTAATTGCAGGTCTATCAGCGGTTCAATATCACCCGCGCGTAGAGGTAATGGAAAAGATGGAATAGCTTCTTGGAGTTCAAACGGGTATAACTCAGCTTTGGGACGGTAATTACTCCGACTAACTAAAATACGATAACTACTAGGAATTTCTTTGCCTACTATTGGCATTGGCTTTCCGCTTCGCAGCAAATCAATTTCCACAAGATGAGTTGCGCTGCTTAAAACTTTCTGCCGTTTAGTTTCATATGCGTTGCGTCCTTCTTTAGACAGTTTATTTTTAGGTGAAAGAAGCTCAATAACAGTAATTACTTCGCCAGTTCCTACTTCCCGAACCTCTAAATATCCCTCAATTACTTCTTCGGGCATAGGAATATTTACATTTATAGGCTTATTCAGTGGTTCGGCAACTGCTACATTTAAGCTTGTATCAGTAGCATCAGATTTTGAGTTAATTACTAAAACGTCTGGAATTCCTACTGATAAAGATTCTTCAGTTACTTGGTACACTCGTTTCTCAATGGCAACTCGATATTTAGGCAGTACTTGTGGAGAAATAGCATCAGAGATTGCCACTATTAAACGACTGTGAACTTCTGGACAAAGCTCACTACTCTCCAGGTAAGGATTCATTCCAGGAAATGGAGAAGGCATAAGTATTTATCTTAAATTATCTTGGATTTGAGTTTTAAGTAATTTTTTCTTAAATTAATTCTAATTTAATCAACGTAAACCTTGCTGTCGTAATAAATTATCTGCCCAAATTTCATCAGCCTCAGATAATTCAGGTACTGGCTTGCGTGTATAATTAATAGCCATATCTAAACCTGCTCGGTCGTAAACTTCTTGTACTAAAGTTTGTAAATCTACTAATGGTTCGATATCACCTTGACGTAAAGGTAAAGAAAAAGTTGGTATTGGTTCATTTAGTTCAAACGGGTATAATTCAGCTTTTGGACGGTAATTGCTACGACTTACCAAAATTCGGTAGCTAGTGTTAATAAATCTACCCACTATTGGCATCGGTTTTCCACCTCGTAACAAGTCAATTTCGACGAGATGAGTTTCGCTGCTTAATACTTTTTGACGTTTGGTTTCGTAAGATTTTCGTCCTTCACCCGTGCGCTTGTTCTTTGGAGAGAGTATTTCTATTGTTGTGACAACTTCCCCTGTTTCAACTTCTCGTACTTCTAGATACCCTTCTCTTTCTTCCTCTGGCATTGGAATAGTTACAGTTACGGGTTTTGCTGGAGGTGAAGCTACTGCTACAGTCGAAGCAACTGTGTCATTAGAATCAGTTTTAGAATGTCCCACTGACACATCCGGTATTCCAACTAAAACTGTTTCTTCTCCAACCGTTTGATAAACACGCTTTTCTATAGCTACGCGATATTTAGGACGTAAATGAGGAACTAAGCTATAAGCCATGAGTGCAATTAACCCGTGATGGACTTCTGCCCAAAGGTCAGGGTTTTCAAGGTAGGGATTCATTCCCGGAAATGGAGAAAGCATACAGGTACATGTTTGGTAAAGGCAAGACAATAAATATTAGCAAATCGATTGACAGAATTTCTAAAATATCGCGCTGGTTATTAAGTTCAGTTACATCATTCAACACAAAAATAAGGTAAACTCCGCTCTTTTTTATTAAATCAATTGCAATTTAATCAGCGCAAACCTTGCTGACGTAATAAATTATCTGCCCAAATTTCATCAGCCTCAGATAATTCAGGTATTGGCTTGTGTGTATAATTAATAGCCATATCTAAACCTGCTCGGTCGTAAACTTCTTGTACTAAAGCTTGTAAATCTAATAATGGTTCGGTATCACCTTGACGTAGAGGTAAAGAAAAAGTTGGTATCGGTTCAATTAGTTCAAACGGATATAATTCAGCTTTGGGACGGTAATTACTACGACTTACCAAAATTCGGTAGCTAGTGTTAATAAATCTACCCATTATTGGCATCGGTTTTCCACCTCGTAGCAAGTCTATTTCAACAAGATGAGTTTCGCTGCTTAATACTTTTTGACGTTTGGTTTCGTAAGATTTTCGTCCTTCACCCGCGTGCTTGTTCTTTGGAGAGAGAATTTCGATTGTTGTGACAACTGCTCCTGTTCCAACTTCTCGTACTTCTAGATACCCTTCTCGTTCTTCCTCTGGCATTGGAATTGTTACAGTTACTGGTAATCGTGGAGGTGAAGCAACTGCTATGGTCGAGGCAACTGGGTCATTAGAATCAGTTGTAGAACGTCCTACTGATACATCAGGTATTCCAACTAAAACTGTTTCTTCTCCTACCGTTTGATAAACACGCTTTTCTATAGCTACGCGATATTTAGGACGTAAATGAGGAACTAAGCTGTTAGCAATGAGTGTAATTAACCAATGATGGACTTCTGCCCAGAGGTCGGGGTTTTCAAGGTAAGGATTCATTCCCGGAAACGGGGAAAGCATATGGGTGTCCTAAAATCAACGATGTAGAATGACAGGCGCCATCATTAAAACAATAGTAGCAGTTCTACTTAATTATTAAAGACCCAAAAGTCGTACAAATACGTTTGGTAATGGTAAGACAATAAGTATTAGTAAAGCGATTGACAAAATTCCTAAAATATCGCGCTGGTTATTAAGTTCAGTAACATCGTTTAATGCTGGTTCGTCAATTAATGGTACAAATATTAACATGATTGCCCACAGTAAAAAACCTGGTTGGACTAACGCAAGTAATAACAGTAAGAAACGTGCGATTTGACCAATAAAAATAGCGTTTCGCTGTCCAAACATGGCATGAATAATATGACCACCGTCAAGTTGACCTACTGGTACTAAATTTAATGCTGTTACTACTAAACCTAATAACCCAGCAAACGCAACTGGATGTAAATCGATAGCTGTTTTGGTGATTAATTGACTTCCCAAAACTAATTTTGATATTAATGCTAGCAGTATTGAGTATCTAGGGTTGAGAGAATCTGGGTTAAATAATCCAGATTGTTCGGTTAGGGGAGTAATTGTTGAATGCGCTAATCCCCACGCGAGTATAGGTAAAGTCGCAATAAATCCAGCCAAGGGACCTGCTACACTGACATCAAATAAGGCTTTGCGGTTAGGAACAGGACTTCGCATTTGAATAAAGGCGCCAAAAGTTCCCAAGAAAAGCGGTATAGGTATAAAGTATGGAAGTGTCGCACGAATTTTATAGCGTCTAGCTGTAATGTAGTGAGCGAGTTCGTGGATTCCTAAAATCGTTAATAATGCTAAAGCGTAAGGCAATCCTCGTGATAATACACCTAAATTATCTTTTAACTGTTGCGCTTCAACACCAGCTATTCGCGTTCCAACCAAAGTAGTTGTCATTAGCGTCGCAAAAAGTAAAGCTAACGCTAACCCAGGTCGCGTTAATTTCTCGGAGCTACGCTGCTGATATTTAGCTAATTGAGTGTTAGGAACTAATACAAATATTGGTTTCCCGTTGAAACCTTCTTGAAGCATTACTATAAAACGGTCGCCAAATTCCGCTTCGATATTTTCTTTAACTTGCTTATAAGCTGCTGTTGCATCTGTACGCAGTTGACCTTTACAAATCACTGCTTGCGGTCGGTATTCGATTTCTTGCAGGTAATATAACGACCAAGGAAAACAGTTTCTTAATTGGGTTTCTTCGTTTGGTTGAATTGGACGCGCTGATGCCACAGTTTCTGGGGTAGGATTAATAGCCAATTGCGATTTAGGTACAGCTTCCATCGCTTGCGTCGCTTCACTCGGACGGCGCCCTAATTGAAATAATACCCAGTATAAAATCGGGCTAATTACCAAAGGAGCAATCATCAATGCCCTAGGTGGACGAACTTCTACTCCATACACAGCCGACCATCCAGTCCATATCAGTGGTGGCGCCATCAGCACTAACCACAACAGCCAAACAGGTGTTTTGGTGATTTGCGCGACACTCCGCTGCACCATGTAATAAGTAATTATTCCTAATAAAAGCAGAAACCAAAATGTCATTTTATTTTTTATATATTTTGAATTGGTATAACCCGTAGTTTGAACGCGCATTGCATATGCACGCTTATTAAATTACAAGTAATGCTCTAGGCTTATTATTCCCATAAACTAACAAACCATGTCTCTCATTAATCAAGACAAAAACCAAATAGTCAAGCAACCACGGGTTGTACTTGATACGATTTATGCCTTCGCACCAAATCGAGACACTTTAGGAGGAACCGCTTATCTCATTGTAAGAAATGAAGGTAACATATTAGTCGATTGTCCAGCCTGGGATGATACAAACCAGGATTTTATCAAAGCACATGGTGGGGTACGTTGGCTATTTATTACTCACCGCACAGCTATTGGTAAAGCTGCTGAACTCAAACTTGCTTTAAACTGCGAAGTTATTATTCAAGAACAAGAAGCTTATTTGTTACCTGAAGTAGAATTAACTACTTTCAATCAAGAGTTAAGCCTCAATTCAGAGCTTCAGTTGATTTGGACACCTGGACATTCTCCTGGTTCCTCTTGTCTCTACTATAGCGATTTTGGAGGGATATTATTCTCTGGGCGCCATATACTCCCTGACGGTTCGGGTAAACCAATGCCATTGCGAACCGCTAAAACTTTTCATTGGAAACGTCAAATCAAAAGCTTACAGTTACTACTAGACCGTTTCTCCCCTGATACACTGCGATACTTATGTCCTGGTGCAAATACAGGGTTTCTTCGAGGTAAGCGAATTATCGAAATAAGTGCTGAGTGGAAAGTGCTGAGTGCTGAGTATGAAGTGATGAGTCAAAAGTGCTGAGTGCTGAGTATGAAGTGATGAGTCAAAAGTGCTGAGTGCTGAGTATGAAGTGATGAGTCAAAAGTGCTGAGTGCTGAGTTTTAATTTCTAACTTTTAACTCTTGACTCTTAACTCTTAATTTACTCAGCACTCAGCACTCAGCACTCTTACGCTGCTCCTACGACTACGTTTTGCTTTTGTAGAAGTTCTAGTGCAGCTTGGTACTGGGTATCGTCCTTTGTTGCTACTTGTTCGCGCGTTAGTAAGGAAGAAGCTACATATGCATCAGGTTTAATACCAAGTTTGTTGATGTCATGGTGCAGTGGTGTTTCGTATTTGGCAATGGTTACTGCTAACCCGGAACCGTCGGAAAGTTCAAATAGTGATTGAATTAATCCTTTTCCAAAGGTTGTTTCACCTACAAGTAATGCTCGACCGTTGTCTTGCAAGGCGCCTGCTAAAATTTCACTGGCGCTAGCTGTGCCTTGATTGACTAAAATAACTAATGGGTCGTTAGTTAAAGCTGAACCAAGTGCTTCAAAACTGCCGACTATGCCTTGACGATTTACTGTATGTACAATTGTCCCTTTGTCAAGCCAAAGACGCGCGATTTCAACTCCTGCTTGCAATAAACCACCAGGATTATTTCGTAAATCGAGTATATACGAGTCGGCGCCTTTTTTCTCTAAATTATCAATAGCGTGTGCTAACTCCATTGGAGCATTGGCGTTGAACTGGGTCAAACGCAAGTAACCTATAGACTTTCCTTGCTCGTTATGGTGTAATTGGGCAATTACTGGATTGAGTTCAATGCGTGAGCGTGTTAACTGTATTTCACGAACAAGCTCATTGTCACGCTCAATCTCTAGCGTTACAATACTACCGCTTGGCCCGCGCATTCTAGCTGCTGCCTCATCAAGAGTTAATTTTTGCGTCGAAATACCCTCAATGCTAACAATACGGTCGCGCGGTTGAATGCCAGCTTTTTCTGCCGGTGAACCAGCTATTGGCGCCACAACCTCTAATTTACCAGTTTCAGCGTCGAGCGCAATCTGTAAACCAACCCCTGTTAACTCACCTGAAGTATTGACCTGTAAGCTACGATATTGCTCTGGGTCTAAAAAACGGGTAAAGGGGTCGTCGAGACTCTTGAGCATCGTTTGAATTGCTGCGTATGTTGCTTGCTGGTTTTGAAGCGGGTTTTGCAACACTTTCTGCCGTACTGATGCCCAATTCTGATGATTAAAGCTATCATCAAGATAAGTACGGTTGACAATTCGCCAAACCTCTGATACCAGTTTTTGCTCGTCTGTTAATGCTGCCGCACTTGGACTGAAGCTAAAAGAAGTGACGACCAATGCCAGTAGCAGTGATAATACTACCCGAAAAGTTTTATGAAGTATTTTTACCATTGTTACCATTGTTAACTACACATTTAACCCGAATTGCTAAATTAATCCTAATTGAGCGCTGATTTGATGAAATATATCTCTCGACTATGTTACTTTTTTTATAGGAGCGGTGCATTCTCTCATTAAACGGGCGACCGTAATTATGAAAGTCATCCGCGCTTTAAAACGCTAGAATTTACTTTGTGTCTATCTTCCAAGATTGGGTACTAAGTACGTCATCATACGAAAAACCTTTGAAGAGTGTTAAGTTTATTTAAGAGTCTTAGCACGATTGAAAGCCAAGACAGCAAGCGAACCTCATATAAGCTAAAATCCCATGCAGTGATGTTTGGGAACTTTATCAACCGCGTATCGATTTTTAGGAACTAGAGATTGTATGGCTAACGTTTACGACTGGTTTGAGGAGCGCTTGGAGATTCAAGCGATTGCTGAAGACGTAACCAGCAAATATGTACCTCCTCACGTAAATATTTTTTACTGTCTTGGTGGAATTACCTTGACATGTTTCCTTATCCAGTTTGCGACTGGATTTGCGATGACTTTTTACTACAGACCAACCGTTGCCGAAGCTTATACTTCTGTACAGCACATCATGAACGATGTGAACTTTGGTTGGTTGATTCGCTCCATTCACCGTTGGTCTGCCAGCATGATGGTGCTGATGATGATTCTCCACACTTTCCGAGTTTACTTAACAGGTGGTTTCAAAAAGCCCCGCGAATTAACTTGGGTCAGTGGCGTAATTTTAGCGGTAATCACTGTTTCATTTGGTGTAACAGGTTACTCTCTGCCTTGGGACCAAGTTGGTTATTGGGCTGTGAAAATTGTTAGCGGTGTACCTGAAGCTATCCCCGTAGTTGGCGTTTTAATCGCTGATTTACTTCGTGGTGGCGCCAGCGTTGGACAAGCTACTTTAACCCGTTATTACAGCGCGCATACATTTGTATTGCCTTGGTTAATTGCGGTATTCATGCTTTTCCACTTCTTAATGATTCGCAAGCAAGGTATTTCGGGTCCGTTGTAATTGGAACGTATTTTTGAAGGGTAATACTAGGGTAAGGGCTTTTATTGCAGCTAGTATTACTAAACAAATGCTTTAACTTAAACTTGAGCAGGAGAGCATATTTAAACATGGCAACACAAAAAAAACCAGACCTGAGCGACCCTCAACTAAGAGCCAAGCTGGCGAAAGGCATGGGTCATAACTACTACGGTGAACCTGCATGGCCTAATGACCTACTGTATATTTTCCCAGTAGTAATCATGGGTTCGTTTGCTTGTATCGTAGCACTCTCAGTTCTTGACCCAGCAATGACTGGCGAACCAGCAAATCCTTTTGCAACACCTTTGGAAATTTTACCAGAGTGGTACCTCTACCCTGTATTCCAAATCTTACGCACAGTTCCTAACAAACTTATCGGCGTATTCTTGATGGCTTCAGTACCACTGGGTCTTATCCTCGTTCCTTTCATCGAGAACGTTAACAAATTCCAAAACCCATTCCGTCGTCCAGTTGCTACCGCAGTATTCTTGTTTGGTACTTTGGTAACAATATGGCTTGGTATTGGCGCCACCTTCCCAATCGACAAGTCTTTGACTTTGGGATTATTCTAAGCCAGTAACCGTATAAGTAGTAACGCCTGTGAGTTTCGTTATTGTGGTCAAAGCACTACCATAATTGAAACTTTAACAGGCGTCAAATCTAAAGGGGGTAGATATTGTCGTTTGTAGAACAAAAAAATTAAGACCGGGCAGATTTTCTCAAGAAGTTTGACATTAGTTTCAATCATTAGTATAGAATCTGTACATTACAATAATTCAGAAAATAACTTATACCGAAGAGTGTTTAAGTCAAGGTCAATGCTAGGCATGGAGCAGCGAGACCATCTGACGGTAAAGAGCGAACTAAAGCTTTTAAACCAAGTGCAACAATGGTTTGAACAATTCTGTCTGAAGTATCTATCGCCAGGAGGCTGGTCAGAAAGTCAACTTTACCGTCTTAATCTCGCGTTGGCAGAAGGTTTTACCAACGCTGTTCGTCATGCTCACCATGCTTTACCACCAGAGACAACTATTGATATTGACGTTTCTTTGTTTGTTGACCGACTCGAAATTAGAATTTGGGATCGCGGTAAACCTTTTAACCCTGATGCGATTAGAGAACCAGAACCAGGTACTCTCCAAGTTGGGGGATATGGCTGGTTTTTACTGCGACGTTTAGCTGACCGTGTTGTTTACGAACGCACGCTCGATGGTCGAAATTGTTTGCTTATTGTTAAATATGGTTTTCAAGGTCAGTAAAAGCTGACCCACAGAAACTGGGTTTCTAAGTAAAATCATTGTTTTTATTACAAGTTATTGACCAAAAAACCCGGTTTATTAATTTTAAATTTGTATAAAATTAAATCAGTAATTAAGTAAACACCGCATTTCTACTTGCGGTTTTTTTTTGATATGATTTGAAAAATTATGTTAAAGTCAAGTAAAATTTGTGCCCAATTTCAAAAATATTAAGGATAAATACTTAAGTTTAGGGTGCTTACTGTTCTGTCTACCAAGCGAACCCTTTTTTGTGTAAAGCAAATGCTCAAAACAAATTATAAAGTAAAAGATTTAGCTGCAACAACTTCAGCAAGTCATGTATTTGTATTTTTAGAAATTTTTGCTTGTGAGGGTGGTATTCAGTCTTACGTAAAAGACGTATTTCGTTCTTATGCGACACTTGACGAAATAGCACATGCAGAAGTTTTTTTGCTGCGAGATGCTCCTGACTGCGTAAATGATTTTGAATCTCCTAACCTACGGTTTCATTACTTTAAAACTAATTCGCCAAAAATCGATAGGATACGAATGGCAGCAGCATTATTTTTGCATTTGCTGCTTCATCGACCAAAGCATGTTTACTGTGGGCATGTCAACCTTGCGGCTTTAATTGGAATATTTTGTAATTTTTTGGGTATTCCTTACACAGTCATGACGCATGGTAAAGAAGTTTGGCAACCATTAAGACGACTAACGATTAGAAGTTTACAAACAGCTAGCTCGATTTGGACGGTAAGCCATTATACCCGTGACATAATTGTAAATGGCCCCAATCAGCTAGACCCAGAAAAGATAAAAATATTACCTTGTGCAGTAAATTGTAATTATTTTACACCGGGAGTAAAATCAGCAGCACTATTAGAACGTTACGGTTTGAATGAAGCCAAAGTGTTGATGACGGTGGCAAGACTATGGTCGGGTGACCCATATAAGGGAGTAGATATAACAATTCAAGCTTTACCTGAAATTGTCAAGTTTTTTCCAGATGTAAAATATTTAGTGATTGGTCGGGGTGATGACCAACCGAGATTAGCGTCTTTAGCAGCAGATTGTGGTGTTTCGGAACGTGTAGTGTTTGCTGGGTTTGTTGCTTCAGAAGAATTAGTAGAACATTATCGTTTGGCTGATGCCTATGTTATGCCTTCGCAGGAAGGATTTGGAATTGTCTATTTAGAAGCAATGGCTTGTGGAGTCCCGGTTTTAGCAGGGAATGCTGATGGTTCCGCTGACCCACTTCAAAATGGTAGACTTGGTTGGCGTGTTCCACATCGTGATGTTAAAGCGGTTGCCTGTGCAGTTATGGAAATACTCAAAGGTGATGACCAACGGTGTAATGGCGAATGGCTACGTGAACAGGTAATATCGCACTTTGGTTTTGATGCTTTTAACGCGCGGCTCAGAAAACAGATTAAGTAAGTTTAAATAACTATCTATAACTACTGGTTAAAATCGCTATCCTAGGAAGGAGAGCAAAAAAGAAATTTGAATTACAAAAGATTGAAAATGAGTTTTAAATCTCCCCAGTATCAATTATCGCTCCGCCCACTACTTACTCTAGTCGCTATTGCTTGGCTACTAGGGTCACTTGGTTTGGGCTGGTTCGTTAATTCAGTCTTAATTATCGTTGGATTGTTACTCGTGGCGCCAATTATTGCTTTCTTTGGCTTTCAGTGGTGGCTGAAACGAAACTTAGTAGCAGATAACTGCCCAGTATGTCAATTAGAATTTACAGGATTAAATAATACACAATTACAGTGTCCGAACTGCGGAGAACCTTTATCAGTGGATAACAAACATTTTCATCGCATAACCCCCGAAGGAACTATCGATGTCACCGCAGTCGAAGTACCTACGAAATTACTCGAAGAATAGCCGACCAAAATTTTGTGATAATTCTAGGTATTTTTAACAATTCGTAGCTGAGGGTTATTATACAGTCGTCAATTGATTAATTCCTCTGTTGCGAAATTCGGAGCGTATAGTTATACTGTCCCTGAGATAATTCACCTACATGTAGGGAGTATTTACCAGCTTGCCAAAAGCCAGTAATTTCGGGCTTCTTGCCTGAGTAATTATCGGCTAGTACACAAAAACGACCACCAGGGCCATCAATTAGTAACGTGGGTTTTCCAGAACCCTCGACTGTTAGCCGTAGATACGGCAATGATTCAGTGACTTCGATAACCTGATTTGGTGTAGGTGAAATATTACCACAGTTGCTTTTATTAGAACCTCCTGATTGACCTGTTAAGGTAAGAGGGTCTGGTTTGAAATTAGGACTGACTTTTACTAGCTCTGCTGTAGCAACTTTAGCAATGGTGAGACATAAACTCATCGCCAAAGTAGCGCCAACAAGCCTCAAAGGTAAACTTATTTTCATTTTAATAATACCTGCCAATTATTTCTCGCTGTAAAAGCGTAGTTTAAAGCTAATTTGATAGACGTGCGGCAACTATTTTTGGTTCCATTCGTCCCTCGTAAACATTAGTTATATGTAGAGAAATATTAAGTTCTAACCCGTTCACTATTAATAATTTAAGAGTAAAGGAAATCCGCATGACAACCCCAATTGTGAGGAGAGGGACGAACCACAATAAGCCATCTGAGTCCAACAGACAGGCAAATTCACTATCTTTAAAAAAAAGGCGCCTGTTATCTTGGGCAGCAGAAGTGGCAATTGTGTTAGTAAGTGGGTTAGTGCCGTATGGAATCGGGGTTTTTGCGAATACAAGAAGTGAATTTAGCAGAGTACCGCTTAATCCTGTAATTGCAGTAATTGAGCGCGAAGTCTCACGTCCTTTAGCATTGCCCGTAAGTTACGGCAATCGTAATGTATCATTACCGACAAATATATTGTGGACGCTTGCTGCTCTCGCACCTTTAACGCTTTCGTGTTGGCAGTTATATTTACTAGCAAAGACTGGCAGCACAATTCCTAAGCGTTGGTTTGCTGTACAGGTTGTTTCGGAACAAGGAACACCACCAGGTTTAGCAGCTGTTTTAGTACGCGAAGGAGTTGGACGCTGGGGTGTACCTCTATCTGTTGCTTATATATTATGGCGTTATAGTCCTGCGTTTCCAAATTTGGTAATCTTGACTGGTTTGGCTGCAATTGCGCTATGTGGTGAAGCAACGGGATTTTCGCGCTTGCGTAATCGTCGTGCATTCCACGACCAAATCGCCGGAACTTATACAATTGATGCGACTAAACCCTTTATACCACCAAGCGCTACAAAGAAACAGTCAAGGGAAGAGTGGAATGAATCAGATGAAGAAGCTGCTATTGCCTCAGTTGTAATGTCTCCTGAGACTATTCGACAGTCAGGACTATGGCGTTGGATGGTTTCAAACCCTAGTATTACCCTTTTTAGCATTGCGCTTGTAAGTATGACTGTGGTTTTAGGAACGCTTGTAGCCACACAAGTGTATATTCAATCACAGGAAAATAATCGAACAACTGAATCCGGTAATCGTAAGCAGTTTATTGATTTAGAAAAGCGTTTAAAAGCAACTTCCAACGCGAGTGTCGAGGAGCGTGAGCGCACGATTATGGCTATGGGTACTTTAGATTACTCACAGTCCACACAGTTTTTGGTAGATTTATTGGCAGAAGAAACAAACCCAATTCTTCTAAATACAATTCAGCAAGCTTTAGTTAATGTTGGCGCCGATGCAATTCCTTACCTAAAGCGTAAAAATCTGTTACTTGCAAAAGCAGTAGATAGCAGTAGTTCCTCAGAACAATTGAAAAACCAACAAGAGTTACAAGTTAATCAGCAAGCAATTAACAAAATTTTAGGAACTTATACAAGTCAATTACAAAACATTGATTTAAGCCGTTCTCGGTTATCACAAACAGTTTCTGGTTCAACTGCTTTCTTTAATTTGGTACTTGACAGAGCAGCTTTGTGGGGTGTCAATTTTAGAGGTGCCAACTTAAATCAAGCTAGTTTTAAAAACAGTCGTTTTCGGGGTCCAGGGCCAGATGGTCGCTTGGATACTTATGATGATTCGATAGCAGATTTGCGGTTTACGTCTATGAAGCAAGCAAATTTGAGCGAAGCTTACTTGAGTCGGGTATTGTTAAATAAAAGCGATTTAAGTGGCGCCACTCTCAACAAAGCAAATTTATCTGAAGCACGCTTGTTAAGTGCAAACCTCAGCAGCGCTCAACTTGTAGGTGCCGATTTACGCGGTGCTATTCTCGAAAATGCTAGCCTTACGGGTGCTGATATTGGTGAAGCTAAATTGAACGAAGCTGAAATGTTTGGCGCCCAATTAGGCAGGTCAATTGCAATTGGCGCTCAATTATCATACGCCAACTTAACCAAAACAAACTGGCAAGCAGCCGATTTATCAGGTGCTTATTTAGACCACGCCAATTTAAGTAGTGCGAATTTGAATGCAACTAGGTTAACTAACGTAATATTACGAAAAGCGAACTTAGAAAATGCGAGTTTGCGGAATGCCGACTTAAGCCTAGCAGATTTACAAGGTGCAAACGTCGCAGGCGCCGATTTTCAAGGAGCAATTTTATCAGCAGTAGGTACTGACCCATCGGAGCAATTCGTGCAAAAGCCTCAAATCGGAGTACAATCAGCACTAATAAAAGGTGTTGATTTCAGTCAAGCTAAAAACCTAGATGCCAAGCAACTAGCCTACATTTGCACTCAAGGTGGCATTCATCCAAGATGCCCGTAGTGTATAAATGAAGAATGGGGAAAGGGGGAAATATCTACCCTTTACTCCAATTTGAAATTATGTGAGGAGAAGGGCAATGAAGCATTTGGCATCACTTGTATTAGCTGGTTCAGTATTGGGGTTGATGCAGTTTGCTCAACCAGCTTCTGCACAAGTAGCATATGGAAGTTATGTAGGTATTGGTCCTGCTGTTGGTCTTTCGGATGGTATTCAAGTTGGAGGTGTTTTAGCAGCACGTTACAAGCTTTTAGAAGTACCCGTATCATTCCGCGCGCAAGCTTTTGTAGGTCATAGTGTGGCTATTGTACCTACAGTATCTTATGATATTCCTTTAAACTGGCAAACTGATGCTTATATTGGCGCCGGGTTAGTACTTGCTGGTGGTAATGACCCTTCTCCTGTTGGTAATAAAATTAGCTTTGCGCTGCAACCTGGAGTTGATTATGTTATTCCCAACAGTAACACCGTAATTTTTGGTAATGCGATTATTGCATTTGATGCTTACCGTGATGGTGGTGGTACTGCACTATCATTACAAGGTGGTGTTGGTTTACGATTTTAATGTACAAATGTCACAAATGTAGAGACGTGACATGTCACGTCTTTACAATGGTTTTATAATGAACAATTATTTTCTGGTATCAGGCAGCATAGAAGAATGGGCGACAGTTTTTACATATTTAGGTTTAACTGTATTTGTAATCGGCGCCATATTTGTAGCATGCAAAAAATAATATATTAGTCTTCAGTCATTAGATATATTTTTATCTGCAAACGGTAGTTCTAGGGATAGATTGTATAGCATTTAAAGCATCTTAAAATATTTAATTATTATTAGATTGAAGTACAACTTATGGTAGAGGCAAAGCCAGTAAATCCTAATAACCTGTTTTCGGAAGAAGGTGAAATGGTGGGGCTTGTGCAGAATATGGATTGGTCTGCAACACCACTTGGTTCTAAGGATAACTGGCCACAAAGTTTGCGAACTGCTGTAGATATTTGTTTGTATTCGCGGTTCCCAATGGTAATTTGGTGGGGACGAGAACTAGTTTTAATTTACAACGACGCTTGGCGCCCAATTCTTGGTCCAATTAAACATCCAAAAGCACTCGGACGACCAGGATACGAGATGTGGCAAGAAGCTTGGGACATTATTGGAGCGCAACTCAATGGTGTATTAAATACAGGGCAAGCAACATGGTCGGATGACTTGTACTTACCCATTAATAGGTTTGGCTTTGTTGAAGAGTGTTACTTTACATATTCTTATAGCCCTATTCTTACAGAGACAGGAGAAGTAGGAGGAGTATTTACTGCTGTTACTGAAACTACCGAGCGTGTAATTGGTGAGCGGCATTTACGAACATTACGCGAACTTGGCGCCAACACATCTAAAGCAAAAACTGTTGAAGAAGCTTGCAGCTTTGCTGTTAATACTTTATCTCACAATCCTTATGACATTCCTTTTGCTTTACTGTATTTAGTGGAAGATTCGGTAGCATCCGCGCGTCTTGTTGATACGGTAGGAATTGAAGCGGGAACCGATGCAAGTCCAATACAGGTAGATTTAACGCAAAATCAAAGTAATGATGTGTGGAACTTTGCACAAGTTTATCAAACTTGCGAAGCGGTAATTATTGATGTGGCATCTAAATTTGATGCAATACCTTCGAGCGTCTGGGGTATACCACCAACAAGTTGTATTGTAATGCCCATTGCTCAATCAGGGCAACAACAGCAGCTAGCTGGATTGTTAGTCATGGGTATTAGTCCCCAACGTGGTATGGATGATACCTATCAGAGATTTTTTGAATTAGTTGCTAACAACGTTGCGACTGCAATAGCTAACGCTTCGGCATATGAAGCAGAACGCCGACGCGCGGAAGCATTAGCAGAATTAGATCAAGCCAAAACCACTTTCTTTAGTAATGTTAGTCACGAATTTCGTACTCCACTAACATTAATGCTATCTCCGCTAGAAGATATGGCGTGTGATCCGGCACTTACACAACAACAGCGACAGACATTAGAATTAATTCAACGTAACGGTTTGCGGTTACTGAAACTAGTTAATTCCCTGCTTGATTTTTCCCGCATCGAAGCAGGACGGGTACAAGCTGTTTATGAACCTACCGACTTAGCAACGCTTTCAAGAGAATTAGCAAGTGTATTTCGTTCCGCAATCGAAAAAGCCGGACTACAGTTAATAGTAAATTGCCCAGATTTATATGAATTTGCGTATGTAGACCGTCAAATGTGGGAGAAAATAGTTTTAAACTTGGTTTCTAATGCTTTCAAATTTACTTTCACAGGAGAAATTGAGGTATCGCTACACATAGTTGACGACAATATCGAATTAAAAGTGCGTGATACTGGTATTGGTATCTCACCCACAGAACTGCCACATTTATTTGAGCGATTTTACCGTGTTGAAGGCGCCAAAGGACGCTCCTTAGAAGGGTCGGGAATTGGTTTATCGCTTGTACAAGAATTAGTAAAACTGCACGGTGGCAATATTAGTGTAGAAAGCATTGTAGGTAAAGGTACTTGCTTTACAGTATTAATTAAGAGAGGATATGCCCATCTCCCTGGTGACCGTATCGATGCAACTAGTACTCTAGTTTCAACAGCCATCGGCGCCACACCTTATGTAGAGGAAGCTTTACGCTGGCTACCGCAAACAGTAGAAAGTGCTGAGTTGAAAGTACTGAGTCAAAACGCAGCAATAAATACCATCTCTACTCAGCACTCAGCACTCAATACTCAGCACTGTCTTCGTATATTGCTTGCAGACGACAATATAGATATGCGTGAATATATCAAGCGTTTATTAGAAGAAAATTATATAGTAGAGGCAGTAGGAGATGGAGTAAGCGCTTTAGCTGCGATTCGTCAACAAATTCCCGATTTAGTTTTAACAGATGTAATGATGCCAGGGCTGGATGGTTTCGGGTTATTACGAGAACTTCGAGCAAATCCTGATACCAAAGATATTCCTATTATTATGCTATCGGCTCGTGCAGGTGAAGAGTCGCGCGTTGAAGGCATGGAAGCAGGAGCAGATGATTATTTAGTAAAACCATTCTCTGCACGTGAACTAATCGCGCGCGTTGCAGCAACTTTAAAACTGGCTCAGTTACGCAAAGAAGCATTGGTACGTGAACAAGCATTACGTCAACAAAGCGAAGAGACTTACAACCAGCTTGTTGAACTTCTAGAAAATATGACCGACGCATACGTTGCACTTGACCAAGACTGGCAGATAGTCTATCAAAATGCAGCAGCAGAGCGTATCAATGGTAAACCCCGCACAGAAGTTCTTGGTAAAACTCAATGGGAGGAGTGGCCTGCTTCAGTAGGTACAAATATTGAACATCAATATAAATGGGCAATGGAACATCAAGTTCCAGTTCACTTTGAACATAATTATTATTTACCACCTGTTTATGATGTCTGGCTAGAAATACATGCCTATCCAAGCTCAAGTGGGCTAAGTATTTTTTATCGAGATATTACCGAACGCAAACGCGCGGAACAAGAACGCGAACGTTTATTACAACAAGAGCAAGCAGCGCGTGCGGAAGCTGAAACTGCCAACAGAATTAAAGATGAGTTTTTAGCAGTACTGTCTCACGAATTGCGCTCTCCTCTTAACCCAATTCTCGGTTGGGCAAAATTATTACAAAGCCGTAAATTTGACGAAGCAGGTTTAAAGAGTGCGCTTTCAACAATTGAACGTAATGCTAAATTACAAGCGCAGCTTATTGAAGACTTGCTTGATGTTTCACGAATTTTACGAGGTAAACTCAGCTTAAATATGGTTAGTGTCAACTTAATACCAATTATTGAGGCAGCACTCGAAACCGTGCATTTAGCAGCAGAAGCAAAAAATATTCAGATTCAGACACAGTTTGACTCAATTGCACAAGTTCTAGGTGATGCTGGACGTTTACAACAAATTATTTGGAACCTTTTATCAAATGCCGTTAAATTTACACCTCAATCTGGACAAGTTAAAATTTGTTTAAAGTGCGCTCATCAGCAAGCTCAAATTTCAGTTAGCGATACAGGCAAAGGTATTAGTCCAGACTTTTTACCTTATGTATTTGAACACTTTCGCCAAGAAGATAGTGCTACAACCCGAAAATTTGGCGGTTTGGGATTAGGATTAGCAATTGTTAAGTATTTAGTCGAATTGCATGGTGGAACAGTTAAAGCAGAAAGTCCAGGTGAAGGACAGGGCGCCACTTTTATAGTTAGATTACCTATAATACAGAATTTGATAGTAACGAAAGAAACAACGATGAACTTATTAGATACTCCTCAAAATGCCTCGCCACTTACGGGTAAAAGTATTCTTATCGTCGATGACGATGCAGACAATCTGGAATTTTTCAGCTTTATCTTAGAAGAATATGGAGCTAATGTTACAACAGTGGCATCAGGAAGCGAAGCATTGGAATTTTTGTCACAGACGAGGCCTGATATTATACTTAGCGATATTGGAATGCCAGAGATGGATGGGTATATGTTAATACAAAGCATACGTAATTTTGAAGATAAAAATATACAGCAAATACCAGCAATTGCGTTAACAGCTTATGCAGGTGAAATTAATCAACAGCAAGCACTAGCAGCAGGTTTTCAACATCACATTGCAAAACCTGTAGACTCAGAAGAATTACTTGAAGCTATTTGTAAATTACTTGATTTACATAAGTGATCATCTTTAAATATTTAAATTTATTAAGGGACGGGCAAGGATGCCGATCCCACAAGAAAAAAATAAAGGGTTGTAGCACAGGCGTCTGGCCTGTGCAGTACTACTGGTTTGAGATGATTGCTCAAAAAATGCTATTGGTACTACTGGTTAAGTAAACAGGTAGTACTGATAAATATTATGATTACTTTCGATTTTCAAGGAAAAACAGTGTTAGTTACAGGCGCCTCGCGAGGGATAGGCGAAGCAATAGCAACTAGTTTTGCATCTAGTGGCGCCCGTGTCGCAGTTCACTATCATCAACAGCGTGATGATGCTGAAACTGTATGCAAGTCTTTAGTAGGTACAGGACATATAACAGTTGGAGCAGACCTTGCCAACCCTGTGGCAGTTGAAGAAATGGTGACTTTGACGCTAAATGAATTAGGTCAAATTGATATTTTGGTTAATAATGCAGGTATTTATCAAGAACATCCCCTTAATCAAACTAGTTATGAAGATTGGCAAAGCATATGGCAGCAAACAATAAATGTTAACTTGCTCGGCGCCGCAAATGTATCGTATTGTGTTGCCAAACATATGATAGGCCGACGCAGTGGAAGGATAATTAATATAACTTCACGCGGTGCATTTAGAGGAGAACCAACAGCTACAGCATATGGCGCCAGTAAAGCTGCACTTAATTCATTTAGTCAATCATTAGCTCAATACTTGGCGCCGAATAATATATTTGTTATGGCAGTAGCTCCAGGTTATGTAGAAACAGAAATGTCGCGCGCAGTTTTAGAAAGTCCAGCAGGAGATTTTATTAGACAACAAAGCCCATTAAATCGAGTTGCCTATCCTGAAGAAATTGCACACACAGTTTTATTTTTAGCTTCACCAGGTTCAGAATTTTTAACAGGTAATATTGTCGATGTGAATGGCGCCAGTTATTTACGGTCTTAATAATCGCTCTCTGTGATTCATCCTCAAAAATAGTACTATAGAACATAACAGGCACGATATAATAACTTTACAAGGAGGTTACAATCTATGCTAATTGCACCGAACGAAGAAAAGATGTGGGAAAAACAGCCTATAAAATACAGTATCAGCGAACTGGATGACATGTATAGTGATGTTAAAATTACTACAGATTATTTGAAAGCAAAAAGAAGAATACTTAGACTAAGTAGCCGTAAGCAGGTTCCAGGGTTTTTAGAAGAATTAAAAAATCGTAGTTATATAGATTTAGAACTCTTTAATAAAATTGATTACTGCTGGGATATTAAGAAGCAATCTAGACTTATAGAGTCCATCTTAATAAATATTCCAATACCACCAATTATTCTTTTTGAAAAAACATACGACTCCTATGAATTGATAGATGGGAAACAGAGAATATTAGCGATTCGTGATTTTTATAATAATAAATACCAATTGACAGAACTTGAATTTTTGTCTGAATTTGAAGGATGTACTTATAAACAGCTTCCTATTGAATTTAGAAGAAATTTGGATAATCATTACATATCATCAATAGCACTACTTACACAATCCACCTTTGAACCAGAAGAAGCGCTTTATTTAAAACAGATTACTTTTGAGCGTTCCAACGCTTCGAGAGTAGGCTTAACTAAGCAACAAGTAAGAAACTGTTTGTACAATGGCAAGTTTAACCAACTATTAGTTGAACTTTCCGAAAATCCTATATTTATCAGCGCATGGAATACATCAATAAATAATAGTAATGGATTAACCAAAAATTTACACAGTAACGAATTTACTGAATTAGTACTTCGTTTTTTTGCTCTTCGTCATATTAATGATTATTCTACAGAAATAGAAAATTTTCTTGACTTATACATGATTAAAAGTATGAAGTTTTCTGATGAGGATATTAAGATTTTAAGATATATATTTATCACGACTATTAACTTAGCTTCTAAAATCTACGAAGCTAATCTATTCAAGCCATATGACGCACAGTTAAACACTTGGGCGCATCATGCCAATCAAGCATGTTATGATGCTGTTATGGTCGGATTGAGTAAACATTTAGATAATGCAGAAGCAATATTAAGCCAAAAGCACAAAATCATTGAAGACACAAAACAACTGTTTAGTAAAGGATATTTTAAATTCCTCGAAAACGAAGGCAACAAAAAAGCTGTTGTTCAAGAAAGAATAAGCTTATTTGATGATATGCTATCAACAGTTATCGTCAAGTAGACAGCAATGTTTGAGGAGCATTTACTAGCAGTGCGAAAAAATACCTCCACTGTTCGTTATATTATTAAAACAAATGAAGTATCAAGAAAAACTGCTTTTGCAGAAAATGCCGCAACAAAACCAGTAACTCAGGAAGGCACAGAACTTTTAGTTAATAGTCAGGAAAATATTCCTAGCATTCAGGACTGGCGCCTATATGACCACTGTTCTGTTGTAACACGTTTATACGCTGTTTATGAGCGCTTCGTTGAAGACTTAGTTAAAGATTGGTTGAAAATTATACCAAAGCTTTTCCCCCTTTATTTACATCTTGATGAAAGAATTAAAAATACGCATCAAACAGGGGTAGCAAGATTACTGCTAGAATTAAAGAAAAATAGGTATGAAAATCTTGGTCTTGAGAAAGTTGTTGGTAGCTTATTTTATGGAGTTACGAATCAAGAATATGAGCTAGTGCCAGAAGCATTTCTTTTTCATGAACAGAACTTACGCAGAGAAATTTTAGATAAATTGCTAGCAGATGCAGGTATAATAAATGCATGGAGTTGGCTAGATAAGCATAGAAATATAACCAAGTTTCTTGAAGAGGTTAGAGAAAACGAAGTAACAGCAGAAAAAGAATTAAATGATTTGATTATTTTTCGGAATCAAGCAGCACATGGTGCATCTCCAGTTATCTTAGACTACCCTAAACTGTTGGAATTATGCGATTTTATAGATATTCTGTGCGAAGCTATAACTGAATTAGTAACTTATCGAGTTATTCAATATCAACTATCAGTAGGTCAAGCAAGAGAAATTGGTGAAATTACAGAATGGTTTAAAAAGCAACAAGCTGGAGTTGTAAAGACCGAGGCAACAAATTTATCAGTAGGAGAAAACCTTTTCCTCGCTAATGAGACAATATTTTACTGTCAGCTAGCAATTATTCAGAGTATTAGAATTAACGACAACGCAGTAGAACAAGTTCAAACAACACCTGGAATGGAAGTTGGATTGAGATTTAATATAGATGCGCGCAAAGGATTGCGCTTATATCAAATACAGTCTGGAACTCATGTTAATTCACAAAAATAAAATGGGCAGAATAAGAATATAGCTTGAATAAACTACTTGTATAAAATTTTATGGACGAACAGCTGATTGCTGCGATTGAGTCAGGTGATACTCAACGTGTGAGAGAATTACTTGAGACAGGCGCCAATCCGAATGCGAAAAAGGGTTATAATACAGCATACCAACTTGTGCCTTACGGTAAAGATGATATTAAATGTGCGCTTATTGAAGCTGGCGCCAACGACTCATCACTTCGACACTCGCTTGTTTGGGCAGTTGGAACAGGTCGAGTTGAAACGGTAAAAGCTTTAATTAAAAAAGGCGCCGATGTTAATATGGCATCTGTTGGTTTGGGCAGTCCCCTTCAATCTGCTGCAAGAGAAGGTAATTTAGAAATTGTTGATGTGTTAATTGCTGCTGGTGCTGACGTTGATGATAGCAATACTATTTCAACTCCTTTGTTAACAGCAATTGAGAAAGGACATGAGAGGTATATCAATTTCTCAAGTTGCATTTGATACTGGTTTTACTGACCAAAGCCATTTACATTGCCATTTTAAGCGTTTGGTTGGTGTAACACCAGGACAGTATGTATCAGGTTGCTGTAATAATAATCATAACCATATTAGGGTAAAAAATTTATGTCTACCAACTGGTTAACTGTTTTTTCTTTGGGAATGGTCGCAGTCATGAGTCCTGGCCCAGATTTTGCCTTAACGTTGCGAAACAGTTTACTTTATTGCCGTAAAACAGGTATTTATACAGCTTTAGGTATCACTGTCGGGAATATTGTTCATGCAACTTACTGTTTAATTGGGATTGGGGCAATTATTTCGCGTTCAATTCTACTGTTCAATATTATTAAATGGGTTGGCGCTGCTTACCTAATTTACATTGGTATAAAATCATTAAAAGCGAAGAAACATCAAGAGGAATCTATAACGAAACAAGTTAGGAATATAAGTAACTGGGCAGCTTTTCGGATTGGCTTATTAGCTAACATACTGAATCCAAAAGCTACATTATTTTTCCTTGCTCTGTTTACTCAAATTATCCACCCTGCGACACCTTTAAATATACAATTACTATATGGAGCAACTATTGTTATGCAAGCACTGGTTTGGTTTACCGCTGGGATAAAGCGCGAATTGATGGTAACTTTTGTCCTGGTGTAAGTTTGCCTGATTTTATCAAACGGCTGAAGTGGTTGTGAATTTGCTGATAAACTGGCTGCGAAGAATGACGGTTTAAAAGAATATTCACAAGCGTACCCCCTTATAAAATGCAAGTAATCAAAGCTACTACAGGCAATATAAGTGATTTTTGATGATTTGAGTTGGTACAGTTACATCAAATTGAACTAGAACAGTTGAGATTATTGCAACTGTGCCAGATAAAACTAGCTAAATTTGTACCTTCTCGTCAAGCTGTATTTGTAAGAACCTAAAAGTAGGCGCCTGCAAATAATCTACACAGGGCTGTAAAAATGATGATAAATTCATTTTTAGCGCTGAAATCTAAGTTAGACAGCGTTTGGCAGAAATTAACACTATTGTTTACATCAAATTCAGAATTACAAGTTTGGTCAACTCGCGATAGAAATGGTGATTTATCTTGGCACGCATACGACCCTATTACAAGACATTATGTTTGCTTTGGTTCCGAAGATGACATACGCGCGTGGATAGAACAGCGTTTTAGTTGTAGAAATTAATTATAAAGCAATGAAAAAGTTTACTTCTAGTATTAACCCGGAAACCCTAGGGTTATTTTATGGTTTTTTGGGTGTGTTAGGTTTTAGCCTGACTTTACCTGCTACTCGTGTTGCAGTTACAGATTTGAACCCTGTTGTTGTTGGACTTGGACGCGCGGTTGTTGCTAGTGTACCGGCATTGCTGACACTATGGTTAACTCGTCAGCCTTTGCCACCGCGCAAACTTTGGGGAAATATATTTGTTGTTGCAATCGGTGTAATTATTGGGTTTCCTTTATTATCTGCTTTGGCAATGCAGCAATTACCAGCTGCACACGGCGCCATTATTACAGGTTTAGTACCTCTGGCTACTGCTATCGTCGCTACTGTTAGAGTCGGTGAACGTCCTTCGCTGAAATTCTGGATTGCTAGTATAACAGGTAGTGCAACAATTATTTTATTTGTTTTAATTTCTAGCGGTGGAAATATTCAATCGGCGCATGTTTTACTTTTAGGCGCCTCCTTTACGGCAGCGATTGGATATGCTGAGGGTGGCAGACTTGCATCTATATTGGGAGGATGGCAGGTTATTTGCTGGGCATTAGTTTTTATGGCTCCTGTTTTAATTGTCCCTGTAGCGTTGACAATTTTTCAACATGGATTATCAGCTTCCCCTATCGCTTGGCTATGTTTTGGATACGTAAGCATTATCAGTCAGTTTGTTGCTTTCTTCGCTTGGTATCATGGAATGCGGGTTGCTGGTGTAGCTAGAGTTAGTCAAATACAGCTACTACAACCGTTTTTAACGATTTTATTCTCTGCTTGGGGACTTCGCGAACAAGTTACATCCCTGATGTTATTAGCTACCTGTATCGTAATTGCTTGCGTAATTTTCGGGAAACAAGCTTTAATAGTACGTCGTCACATTGGTGAGTGATTACCAAGACATTGGGTTTCAAGCAAAACGTACTGTAGCTTGTATCAATAATTTATGAATAATTGGCATAGGATATTTTTATTAATTTTTATATCAATATCCACACACCTATTTGGATGTTCGACAAATTCTGGCTCGGTTAATTCTAACTTTGCTCAAAATCCTCAATCGCTCAAACCTGTGAGTGTTGAAGCACATGGTGGCTTTTTTGCCTGCAAGGTATATTCTAAAGATAAAAACAAAAACGCTACTTCAAATTCTTATTATTACTTTCCGGCTAGTACAGAATCTAGGCTGGTAGACCAAGATTATGGTCAGATTCTTAAGTCAAATAGTGATAAAGCAGGTGTTGACTACTTTTCTTTAGATAAAAATAAATTATACGAAAAAATCACAGTTAAAGAATGTGAAGGTTTGCCTGCATCTCTACACGAGAATAGAACTGAGATTATTTACGTCAAAGATAATAAAGAGTATCAAATTACAGGATGGATGATTAAGAAATCTGATAATACATGGAGTTTCATTAATCCTCTTCAGCGACTCTCAAATTAACATTCATATAACCGGGCTTTTTCAATAAACCCGGTCAGAGCAGACTTTTTAAACAAAATTCGTATCCCCGGCGCCTCAAAGTACTTTAGCGGTTCCAATGGCAATCAATGTATTAGTAATATTTTTGACTTAATATCTCAACTTATGTATTACTTAACCATGCAATAAAACCTTGTCCGGTTAATATTTCTACTACTATCGACGAGATAAAGCCAAGCATCGCCATACGACCGTTCAGTTTTTCCGCATACTCGGTAAGGCCAAACTTTAGAGTTTTATCAGCATATACTTTTGGCTTAATTGCATAGCTGTTAACCTGCGCGCGCTCGTTTATGCTGAAACCTTTTCCTGTCATTCAACCCTCCCTTCTCTTTTTTTGTAACTATTTGTTAAGCTTTGTAAACAATTTTTGCAATAATTTGACAAAGTGAGTAGATGTTGTCAACCGTACCAAGATGTAGAAGAAACCGCCCTCAGCACTAACCACTCAGCACTCAACACTCAGCACTTTATTACGCAGTCATAGAATGCTCAAACTCATCGAGTTGTGCGGCATCGATATCGTTGGTGATACCGTATATTTGGGAAAGTTGTCCTGTGCTTTGAAGTACATCATGCACTTCTTTGTTTGAGATTTCATGAAGTTCGCGTTCTTGAACTAGTGCAATAGCTGCGGCAATACCTACACCTTGCCCAACTCCGCAGTTAAACTCGACTATTCGACCTGCAGAGCAAGCGTAACCTTCAAATCCTGAACATGGACTAACTATAGCTAGGTTAGGAATATATTTTAGTAGTGCGTGTTGAATGCCAATGTTAAATAAAGGTGGTGTCAACAGAGCTATATTACCAAAAACTCTATTTATCGCGCGTTCATCGAAGTCATAGCCAAAAGTGCCTATTGCTTCGTTGGTTGGGACACCACCTCCTAGCATTTTGGCGCCTGTAAGTGGGTCAATTACATCAGTAATATTACCTACATGGGGGATATAAATTTCTTTGGCTGGTTTTACTTCACTGGCACCAAGCAATTGAAACCATTTGGTGATAAATAAGATTTCATCTAACATTTTTCGCGTTGGTTGAGCTTTAGCGCGCGTGAGGATTTCTGCTTCGTTAGCAGTAACACCAAATAACAAAGCATTCCATGACATCCTGACTCGTGACAGCAGAGCAACATTACCGTTATCAAGAATTCCTGTTAGAGCGTTTATATCTAGCTTAGTACCGCGAAATGCATGATAAGCAATTGATAAAGCTTTGCTGCGAATATCTATATAGTCTTTGCCTACAGCCATCGTTTTGAGATAGCCTTTTTTATCAACAAGGTCTGCTCTTAATTGAGAAGCGTAGTTCGCATCTCCTCCCGCAGCAAGATTAATTAAATTCTGTGCTTCTTTGTCTTCGGGATTTGTAAAACGCTGCAGGTACTGATACTCAATATTTTGGAGTCGTTCAACACTCAAACCTTGAGTTTCAAACACAAGTGTCACGGGAAGTTCTGAGTTTGGCAAACCTATCGTTTCAAACCCTTTAAATTTCCTTACACCAGCAGCTTGCGCTAATTCTCCATTCACGGTGCTATCGATAAAATGCTTGGCAAAGTAAGTTTCATCCCTTGTTAACTCAATGCCAAGTATCTTTTGTTCTTCTTTAACAACCGATTTGATTTCAACACTACTCAAAATATCAGCATGTATTTCACGTAACATCTCGCGCAATATCCAATCTGTTTTACTCGGATCGAGTGCTACTTGCTCTACGCGCGCGCGAACTAGAAGTTCTTTATAAATTGCAGCAGGATCTCCAAATATATCTAAGTTCTGCTCTTGCCGAATTGCATTGGGAACTGAAGAACGGTCTAGATATGCCAAACCGGAACGAACTATCTGACCACCAATCCCCAATTTAGAATTGCTTTTGACCAGTAACAAGCTACGGGGATAGCTATTAGTCCGACGATAATATTCGCGCGCACAACAAATCAGCGTTAATACACCTGGAACTTCATCACCAAAACAAATAATGTCATAATTACGATTCCCTGACGGTGCAGATGCCTCTACTCCATACATAGTGATTCCCTCATGAACTTATACCCTCTATACATAATTAACAACGTGTTGTTAATCTTTCAGTCAGAAACGGGTACCCTTTTAGGGTGATTTTTTACGACTAATCTTTGTTCATACTTAAGTCGAAGTTTAATTAGTATTAATCATTACTAAGGAGGTGCATCTTATAATGTTTATTTTGTCTTGTTTGGCGCTCAAGTGTTTCTACTTTGTTGTAAAGAATTTGTGTAAATTGTTACTGACAATCCTAAGATTATTAATTTATATCTTTACAAATCTTAACTTATTAAACTACAAGATGACATAGGGGTTGTTCATCAATCAATCATAAAGGGTAATTAAATTAAAAATTCGGCGCCTGCTCCTAACACTAACCGCATTAATACTGCAAGCACCAGAAGGTACGTAATTAAATTTGAAGCCATGTTAAACATCAACCAGCAAGTAACCATCTTTTTATAAATTTTGAGATAATGCCATCCTGTACTCAACCAGTTTCAGCATTTCGCGTTGGGTATGATAATATCACGTGTACTTAAATATAAACTGGTTAGTTTCCTTACCAGCAAGAGAATAAAACAGCAGGTGATATAAACTCTATTTTTTTGGGAACAATATCTGTACGAGGTAGAAAATGATTAATTCGACAGGGGGTAATATGTTTAAACTTGCTGGTTATAAGCCTTTTGAGCAAATATATTCCGGTATCAGAACTTCAGTATACCGTGCTGTGAGAGAATGTGATGAACAGCCTGTTGTTATCAAGCTATTACGACATGAGTACCCCAGCTTTAGTGAACTCGTTCAGTTTCGCAACCAATACGCTATTGCTAAAAGTCTTGATCTTCCAGGTGTCATCAAAACCTATAGCTTAGAAGCTTATCAAAACAGCTATGCACTGGTGATGGAAGATTTTGGAGGTGTCTCGCTCAAAGACTGGAGTGTACGCAATGCAGGGACAAAAAGTTCTGCTTATTTTCAAGATTTTTTTGACATTGCGATACAAATAGTTACATCTCTAGACGACTTATATCGTAACCGAGTTATTCATAAAGATATTAAGCCTGCTAATATTTTAGTTAATCCAATTACAAAGCAAGTAAAACTTATAGATTTTAGCATTGCTTCAAAATTACCCAAAGAAACACAAACTCTACAATACTGTAATTTTTTAGAAGGTACCCTCGGCTATATTTCCCCAGAACAAACCGGACGTATGAACCGTTTGGTAGATTGGCGTAGTGATTTTTATTCTTTAGGTGTGACTTTTTTTGAACTTTTGACTGGGCAATTACCTTTTACTAGTCAAGACCCAATGGAGTTAGTGTACTCACATATAGCAAAGCTTCCTCCTTTAGTTCATAATATTAATCCAGATATTCCAATTATTCTATCTGAAATCATCGCTAAATTAATGGCGAAAAATGCAGAAGACCGTTATCAAAGTGCTTTAGGAATAAAGTATGACTTAGAGCAAGCGAATTTAATCTATCAAGATGAAACTCAGATTCATAAAGGCTTTAAGTTGGGACAGCGAGATGCATCTGACCGTTTTGTAATACCCGAAAAGCTTTATGGTCGAGAAACTGAAGTGAAAACTCTTCTTGCAGCATTTGAACGAGTGGCAAATCCTCACCCTTCTACATCAAACACCAGAAGAGCATTAGAAATAGTTATGGTCGCAGGGTTTTCTGGTATTGGTAAAACTGCTGTTGTTAATGAAGTACACAAACCTATAGTGCGACAACGAGGCTATTTCATTAAAGGTAAATACGATCAGTTTCAACGAAATGTTCCTTTCTCAGGATTTCTACAAGCTTTCCGCGACTTGATGGAACAATTAAGTAGCGAAAGCGATGCTCAACTAACTTATTGGAAGACTCAGATATTAACTGCTTTAGGCTCACAAGCTCAGGTGATTATTGAGTTTATTCCGGAATTAGAGCGCATTATTGGTTCACAGCCAGCATCTACTAAACTTTCTGGTAGCCCAGCAACAAACCGTTTTAATTTACTTTTTCAGAAATTTATTAAGGTTTTCGCTTGCTCCCTGCATCCTTTAGTCATTTTTCTTGATGATTTGCAGTGGGCTGACTCTGCTTCTCTAAAATTGATGCAGTCCCTTGTAAATAGCGATATTCAACATTTATTCTTAATCGGCGCCTATCGAGATAATGAAGTTTCTGCGGCACATCCACTACTATTGACGTTAGAAGAAATAAAGAAAGATAATATCCTCATTAGTACTATAGTTCTAAAGCCTCTGTCAACAGATAATTTAACGCATTTAGTCAGAGATACGTTAAACTGTAGTTTTGAAAATGCGGCGGCGTTAACGAATATCATTTATCAAAAAACCCAAGGTAATCCTTTCTTTAGCAACCAATTTTTTAAGTCACTGTATGATGACGGCTTAATATCATTCAACAAAGATGAATATCATTTGCATAAAAGTGGAGGATGGGAGTGCAATTTTTCTAGAATTAAAGAATTAGCATTTACAGATAATGTCGTAGAATTTATGGCATTACAATTACAAAAATTGCCACTTGCTACACAGTCTGCTTTAAAACTTGCTGCATGTATTGGGAACCAATTTGATTTATTAACTTTAGCTATTGTAAACGATAAAAATCAAGCTGAAACTGCGGTTGATTTATGGAAAGCATTACAAGAAGGGTTGATAATTCCAACAAATGAAATTTATAAGTTGTATCAAGACAATTTTGCAAATGAGGAGAAATTATCTGTTGTTAATAAACACTCAGTAGTTACTTACAAATTTATCCACGACCGGGTACAGCAAGCTGCTTATTCTCTGATTCCTGAAGAGCAAAAACAATCAACTCATTTAAATATTGGTCAATTATTATTAAATAATACACCAATTGATAAACAAGAAGATAAAATTTTTGATATAGTAAATCAATTAAATTACGGAGTTGATTTAATCACTATCCCAGAACAGCTTTTAGAATTAGCACAGTTAAATTTAAATGCTGGACGTAAAGCTAAAGCTTCGACGGCACATGTTGCGGCAGCTCGATATTTTGACGTTGCCCTTGAAATACTTGGTGACTCCTGCTGGCATCAATATGAGTTAGCATTAGCTTTATATGAGGAAGCATGTGATGCAGCGTACTTATGCGGTGACTTTGAAAACATGAAGAAGTTTGCCCAGCAAGTAATTAGCCAAGCAAAGACAATTATAGATAGAATTAGGGTTTATGAAATCAAAATTCAAGCTTGCGTTGCACAAAACCAATTAATTGAAGGTTTAAATATCAGCCTTGATGTGTTGAGGCTACTTAATATAGAATTTCCAAAAACACCAAAAGAGTTAGATATTCAACAAGCTTTTCAAACAACAGCAGCACTGTTAATAGGTAGGGATATAGCAGATTTAATTAATCTACCTGAAATGACTGACCCTGAGAACTTAGCAGCTATGCGTATTTTGTCAAGTATGTTTTCTGCTGCTTATCTTGGCAGTCCTGAATTTGTGCCTTTAGTCACTTTAAAAATGGTTGACTTATCAATTAAGTATGGCAATACAGGACTTTCTGCAAATGGTTACTGTACTTATGGATTTTTACTGTGTTGTGTTATTGGTGATATTGACGCAGGTTACGAATTTGCTCAACTATCGTTAAATCTTTTGTCCCAAACTAGCATCGCTTCGTTACAAGCTAAAACTTTACTTTTGTATAATAGCTTGGTAGGACATTGGAAAAATCATGCACGTGATTTTTTAAAGCCATTGCAAGAAGTTTATCGGATTGGTCTGGAAACTGGTGATTTGGAATTTGCTTCCTATGCGCTACATAATTATTCGTTTGGTTCATATTTGACAGGTCAAGAATTGATTGGGCTTGAAGAGGAAATGTCTGTTTACTGTGAAACACTCAAACAATTAAAACAGAAAACAGGTCTTGGTTATATTAAAATATGGCATCAAACAATATTAAATTTGATGAATAAAAGTGATGATGTATGTAGTTTAGTTGGCACTGCTTATGATGAGCAAGTAATGTTACCGCAGCATCAAGAAATGAATGATATCACGGCAATATGCATGGTATATTTCAACAAATGTACACTTAATTATTTGTTCAATAATTCAGATATTGCTTTAGATTATGCTATGAAAGCAGAGAAATATCTGAGTGGATTAACAGGATTAATAATTTTTCCAGCCTTTTATTATTATGATTCATTAGTGAGATTGGCGGTATATTTAGATACGGCTCCAGCGTTTCAAAACGAAATTTTGGAAAAAGTACGTTCTAATCAAGAAAAAATGCAGCATTGGGCAAATCATGCTCCGATGAATTTCCTGCACAAACACTATTTAGTAGAAGCTGAGATACATAGAGTTTTAGATAACAAGCTTGCTGCAATGGAATGTTATGAGCAAGCAATAAAACTTGCTCAACAAAATGATTATCTTCAGGAAGAAGCATTAGCTCAAGAGCTTGCAGCAAAATTTTACTTAGGATGGAATCAAAATACAATTGCTCAAACTTACTTGATTAACGCTTATTACTGCTATGCAAGATGGGGTGCGTCGGCAAAATTACAAGATTTAGAAAAACAATATCCTCACTTACTAACTTCAATTAAAGAGCGCAAAACAAACTTTAATTCTTACGAAACTATTGCAATCAGCAATAGTACTAGCTTCACTATAACTGAAACTACTTCTAGGATCTCTAATTCTTTAGATTTATTAAGTTTAGTGAAAGCATCCCAAGCAATTAGTAGCGAAATGGAGTTAGAAAAATTACTTGTTAGTTTGATGCAAGTACTGATAGAAAATGCTGGTGCCTCTAAAGCTGTGCTAATCTTACCAAGTTCTGGTAAGCTGGTGGTTGAAGCTGTTGGTTTATCTACAAAAATAGTCAAATCATTATTAGAATCAATTCCAATCGAAGAAAGTCAAGAAATACCAGTTAATTTAATTAATTATGTATCACGATCAAAAGAACACGTAATTTTCAATAATACAATACTTGAAAATACCAATTACAAAGACGAATATGTTTTCCAGCAAAAGCCGCAAAGTATATTATGCAACCCGATTTTAAACCAAGGAAAATTAGTTGCAATTTTATATCTTGAAAATGATCTAGCAACAGGAGTATTTACAGAAAGCAGACTAAATTTTATCAAACTACTATGTTCTCAAATTGCTATTTCTTTAGAGAATGCAAGGTTGTATCAACAATCTCAAGATTATGCTCAAAAGCTAGAGTTATCACTTGAAAATCTCAAACAAGCACAATTACAACTAATCCAAAGTGAAAAAATGACCGCTTTAGGAAATTTAGTTGCAGGGATAGGACATGAAATTAATAACCCAATTAATTTTTTGACTGGTAATTTACAACCTGCGCGCGAATATGTACAAAATTTGCTAGAATTAATTGACTTGTACCAAAATTATTATCCTAATCCAGTTGCACAAATTGCTGAAGAGATTAAAGATATAGACTTCAGTTATATAAGAGAAGATTTCCCAAAAGTAATTGAATCAATGCAACAAGCTGTTGATCGAATTTATGAAATAAGCATTAGCTTACGTACCTTTTCTAGAGCAGATACTCATAAAAAGGTTTTATTTAATATTCATGAAGGTATTGATAGCACTTTAATGCTTCTTAAACACCGTTTAAAAGCATCAGAAGGTCGTCCAAATATTAAAGTAGTCACAAACTACGACGATTTACCACAGGTTAAGGGTTTTCCTGGGCAACTAAACCAAGTTTTTATGAATTTAATAGCTAATGCTATTGACGCATTAGAAGAATCAAATGCCGAACGTAGTTTTAATGAGATTACACAATCACCATTGCAAATCACAATATTTACCAGCTTAAATAGTGATAAAAGTCACGTTTTGATTACGATTAGAGATAATGGAATAGGAATGACACCAGAAGTTAAAGCAAAAATCTTTGACCACCTATTTACGACTAAAAGTGTTGGTAAAGGAACAGGTTTAGGACTAACAATAGTCCGTCAAATCGTGGAAGAAAAGCATGGAGGTACTATTGAAGTCAATTCAACTATTGGTGAAGGAACTGCTTTTGTAATATCAATTCCTGTATAGCAATCCTGTTTAATTTTTTAATTACGTAAGGTGCGCTCATTCGACAGCGTAACGCACTATGTTTTAATGCTGAATGCTACATAAAAATCCAATACCTGAATTTCGCACTCACCACTCGTGAGTGAATAGATTTTACCCGTCATTCCTACTTACGAAAACTGAAGGCAAACATGCGTGGAAGAAATGCGAGAATACTATATTTCACGTAAGTATTCTACTTAAAAATTTATGTTAACAATATTTTAATTTGGGATTATTGTTAATTGCTTAATCAGTAATACTACTAAGATTTTTAGCACTAACAAACTTAAATAATATAAATATTTTTATAAATGTCTATTTGATTTTTATATAATTTTCACCAATCGTATTAAATAGTGAAATATTATTAATTTATAAAAAACTTATTTTAGGTTAAAGTAGAGAGTAAAAAATGCTGTTAACTAAAGATGTAGCTAAAAATGATGTCAGTAAACTAGTATCTGGAAATTTCGCATTAATAAAACTGCTGCAATCATTAGGTATAAAAACTTACGCTGGAGTCAATGGTGGTGGTGTTATAAAACTAGCACAATATTTACAGCCATTAAATCACATTGGTCAAGTTGATGAAAGCGCACGTATGTTGACTATGAACGAATATATCGCTGGTTTCGTTCCCCTTGGCTATTATCTCGCAACAGGAACTCTGGCTGGAACTATCCTAACAACAGGCGCCGCGACTAAGTTAGGTTTGTGCGGATTAACTGAAGCAAAACTGCATAACATCCCAGCAGTGTTTTTAGTGGCATTGAATTCTACCAATGTACAAAATAAAGCTCCATTACAAGATGTCACAGAGCATGGAATGAACTTGCTTCCACAATTAAAAGCAGAGTTGGGTGATGGTTGTATCGTTATTGATGACTTAAGTGTTATTGAAGAAAAGCTACGGATGGTTAATAAAATTTTGCAAAAGTCACGACCAGTAGTGATTGCATTCCACCCAGACATACTTTCACAAGATATAAATATTAATCAATTAACATTTTCTCATACACAGCTATATAATTCAGTAAACTACTTAGATATCGAAGCATTAGTTAGCCACCTAGCTCGATTAAAAAATCAACGAATTGTGCTGTATGTTGGAGAAGAAGCTGCAAGGTACGAAGGTATTGCCCAATTAATCGATAAATTATCGTATAAACTAAAATCTCCAATTATCTGGTCTACTAATGGTGCTAATGCAGTCAGTGAAACAAATCCTTATGGATATGGACATATCATGTTCGGTGGTAATGACCGTGCGTTGGAATTATGGCATAGCATTAATGAAGATGATGTGCTGATTATGATTGGGTTTGACCCACATGAGTATGTACTTAATTGTGAGCAAATCAAAGCTGGGTACGTATGGCATTTAACAGATTTTGAAAATCCTTATGGGCATCAAAATGGAACTTTTGAACATCGTACAGCTTTTAAATACTGTAAAGTACGTGGTAATATTACTGTAATACTTCAGGAAATATTAAATCTGCTGCCTTTCCCAAAATATCAAGACTTTCTATTACCTAATTATCAAAGTTTAAATACTCGCAAAATATCTCGTCAAGTACACCCTAATACAGTTGATTTAGTATCTTTATACGAGCAGTTAGAACAACACTGGCAACCAAATAGCATTGGCTTTGATGACATCTGTATGGCTTACAAAGACCGACCATATTTAATGCAACGTCGCCACCCGAATATAAAATTCTACTCAATGTATCATGGTTCAGCAATGGGTAGTGCTTTTGGACTTGCTTGTGGTGCCAAGCTGGCAAACCCATCATTACATACGTTTGTATTTTCCGGCGATGGGTGTTGGCGTTTATATGGGGGTGCGTTAGCTGATGCTTCTCGCCTTGGGTTACGTTTATTCATTATGAACAATAATTGTTATGGAATAATTGAACAAGGGGCGCCGTCCATTATTCCAGGACTTGATAAAGATTTATATCATTCTCATTTACCAAATATTGATTTTGTCGCAGCAGCAAAAGCTCATGCTTGGAATGGGTACAAAGTGAAGCCAGACTTAAGTAATTTATCGGAAATAATGAACGCTTGCTATGACTGCTCTGCTCAATCCATTTTGATTGAGGTACCAATAGACGCTACACAAGTTATTGGAATGAACCCACGTGTTCATAATCTTCGCGGTGATTGTTATTTATAAGTAAAAGTTTGTAGTAGCGCTTTATTCTCAAGCGCAACTACAAATTAAGATTAAGGTATAGAACCTAGAGCAACGTTACCCCAACGCATAATGCTTGCAGCAGCACTACTAGCGGCGCCAAAACCATACATTAAAATCAAGTCATTCTCCCGAATTTTACCCATATGTGCTGCATGATAAAGATTTGCGAGAGTCAATGCTGGACCAATATTAGAATAAAGTGGGTAAACGTCAATTGTACGCTCTGGGTCAATGTTCAGTACACGAATACAAAACTTTGAAAACCAAGCGGTAGGGGTGTTGAAAATAAAAAAGTCAATATCATTTAGCGTTAGACCAGCTTTCTCAATAGCTCCTTCACAACATGTACGTAAAAGTCCTGTGGCAGTCTCAGCCATCATTTTGTTTGTGTTTCTAGCGACACGCAAATGAAGACGAGTATTTCCTTTCTCATCATTTGAGGTTTTGATTTTGAATTGGTCGCACAATACACCAGTATTAACTGCATGTGTACTTATAATGCCTTGATTAACTTCCAAAGCGCTGACAACAAACGCTCCTGCTCCATCGCTGAAAAACCATGCAAGTGTATCACTTTCATCGACACCGCGAGAGTAAGTACATGAAACAACAACTAATACATTTTTGTACTCTCCTGCTTGCACTAGGGCAGAGGCTGTCTGTAATGCGATTAGTGTGCTGCCACAGGTTGCATCCAAATTCCATGCACCACATTTCAACCCTAACTCGCGCGCAACAAAAGCAGCATTGCCATAGCCAATGTATTCAGGTGCTAAAGAACAAACTATTAATAGGTCAACATCATTTACAGAAAGATTTGCCGCTTTGAGCGCATCTGATGCAGCTTGATATTCTAGCGTTAGAGAAGACTCGTTCGGAGCAAGCACCCGCCTTTGAACGGCACCACGAAATGGGTCTTGAAGATACGGCATCATCTCCAAGTCATATTCATTGGTCGGAGCAGATATATTTGCAGGTGTAAATAGTTTTGCCAAACTTTTTTTATCGGCTTGAGCAAATAGCTCCGGATATTTTTCTTTATAGTAATCGTTTGTACGAATTATGCTTGGGAACGAAACCGAGAGTGAGCGAATTCCAATTGGAGGACGCATAATTAAACTTGACTTTGTATAGTTTCCTTACGTTAACTTAAATTGAATTGCTATACTTTAGAGTATTTACGGAAAACAAATAAAAGAATTAGTGAAGTTACTTATAATACCAAAACGCGCACTCTGCGGTTGATGGTGTAAAGTAAGCGTTTTTGTTTGGTTTGATTAAATAATCTAAAATTAGAATCAGATGAGGGTACAAAGGAAGAATTCGCTTTATCTTAAGTGCAGCGCACACCGTAGAACAAATAGATGCTACTGTAGGCGTGCTTCACGAGCTAACTTTAAAGTACGGTGTAATTAATCAGGTAATGGTTGCCGCGTAATAATCGTAGGTGGGCAGTACCCACCCAGCCCTTGATGGCGCGAACTCAGATACTACTTTTTTCTCTTAACGAAACGACAAGCTTTTACGCAGTCGTCTTATTTAAAAGTCAGTATGCTTAGTCTAAAAAAGTATAGATTTTAGCTTTTTAGCAGAACATTTAGATTAATTAAACCTTAATTCACAATGTCTGTTCAAAATTTAGCTTTAACTTAAAATCCAGACTTAGTAAGGGTTTTAAGCGCTTAAGCTCATAGTTCATTGGTTCGCGCCATCAAGGGCTGGCAGTGCCCACCTTACCCTACTTTCCCTTGTATGGTGATCTCGAAGCATTAAGTGATGAGCGCCCATTACGGATGATACGTGTCATTTCATTTAAATCTTGCTCGATGTGTTCGAGAACACTATCAGCATAATCATCGGCGCCTTGTTCTATTTGTTGAGCTGACTCTATTGCCTCGGCTCGCATTTGTTCTAATTCTTGTTGACATTGGCGACGTTTAAGGTCGATTTCTTCGAGAGTTTGCTGCATTAATAAATCACACTCTTGCTGAACCTTACGCTTTAACTCCAAAGCTTCGTGTTCTGCCTGCCGAATAATATCACTTTCTTCTAAAATTTGCGCGCGCTTCGTTTGAGCAGCATCGACAATACGCTGTCCGTACTCTTCAGCTTCGAGCAAAATTTCCTCTCTGTGTTGATTTATTACCATTGCCTCATTAAACGCTGTTGGCAACGTCAAACGAATATAATCAAGCTGGTCAAGCAGCTTTTCCTCATCCACTAAGGTACGCTTAGTAAACGGAATGCGGAAACTAGCAAGAATCATTTCCTCAAAACGGTCAAGTGACTGCTGAATATTTAAACATCCCTCGGGTTCTGGTTTTCCACCAACATTTGGGTTGGGGGGTTCGTGAGAGACGGGATGTTTTCCGTTATGCTCTGGTTCGATTGGTATTTGTGGGCGTAACATTGGTATATATCGTCAGCGACGTGCGGAGGAACAAGGTGATTAACAGAGCCACCAAACTTTGCAATCTCTTTTACCACACTACTACTTAAAAAACTATATTCATTTGATGTTGCCAAAAAAACTGTCTCTATTTGGGTCGAGAGCGTTTTGTTGGTATGTGCCATTTGAAGTTCAACCTCAAAATCGGAAATCGCGCGCAATCCTCGCAGTAGTACTTGCGCTTTTCTCATTTGAGCATAGTTTACAGTTAGTCCATCAAAGCTATCAGCTTCAACGTTTGGTAGATGCTTAGTTGATTTACGAATTTGTTCAATCCGCTCTTGGACAGTAAACAAAGGTGTTTTGTTCGGGTTACGCAGCACAGCAACGACAACTCGTTCAAACAAATAAGCACCGCGCTGGATGATATCGAGGTGCCCCAGTGTTACGGGGTCAAAGCTTCCGGGATAAATAGCAATCACAGAGTTGGCGCCTCAAAGCTGGAGTGACAATTATACCTAAAGTTTTCTGATTATAACTCAGAAACTCATGTAACTTTTATAACTCGTGAAACGCTAGCTTTGAGAAATTATTTGTAGTACAAAAGTTCAAATGCCTTTTGATTTTGAGAAAATTGCGTCACAGGAACATATTTCTGAATATTCTGTTATTCATCCTCCGTCATATCAGTTTCTGGCACCAATTCATCTAAACTATTTGGAAATGTTCCTTGCTCTACCATCTTAGTAAACACTTCGTAACAATCATCTTTGGCGCCCTCTTTACGAGGAAACCCTAGCCACAAAATGACAATTGCTTTCAATGGGGTATCAAACACTCGAAAAAACAGACGGTATCTTGAAGGTAAACCCATCTTTTTTAGGCGCCCGTATCGTTTTAATGCCCCTGTTAACGTAAAAGAACTTGCTTTCGGGTCAGAAGAAATTTTGGTTTCAATTGCAACTGTAATTGCTGCAAATAACTTGACTGTTGCGTGGGTTTTATATTCAGCTTCTGGTAATTTTTCACGCAAACTAGAAACACGGTCAAACAATTCTTGATACTGAGTGCCAAATAATTGCGGGTGAAAATAAATCTCCCAGCCATTACTGACGAACTTAGCTATCCTATAAAGACTCATCTTCCAATTCCACACCGTCAATTAATTTATGAGCAGCTTCAGACATCTCAACTGTATAAGGTCGCAACGTATTATTTTTGAGAGCTTCTGTCATAGCAAAATCGAGAAAAAGCCGCATCATCACCGAATCTTCATCTTCATCATCGTCAGGCGGAACAATTCGCACAATTGCCGTATTGGGAGATAATACCTCTATCCAACCGTCTGCATTAGCAAACTGCGGATGCTCTCGGTAAAACTCCGCAGGTAGACGAAATCCCGCACTGTTACCGATTTTTGTGCTGCGAATGCTGTAAGAGTTGCTCATGTTTGCCTGTATATACGTCATGTACTTACATAATATCCTATTGTGCAATAAGCCTATGAACGGTAATTTTTAATTTTTATATCAATTTTTCGTCTTGGTACGTGGATACTATACAATTATCAGGATGATTATTAAGTTTAAATACTTGTTATTAAACTCAGGTTGCACAATGACATCAAAACATACTCTTGAAGAAAGCTCTAATCCATCTTTTAGAGATATTTTAGCAAGATATGTTTATACACTAGCATTAGCACATAATATTTTGCCAATAGACTCTAATTATCAAAATATTCCCTATGTCGTTTTTAATAGTGGTGCAATAGATAAATTAGGAAAAAATATATTTAATGAAAATAAATTATTTCAGTCTAAAGAAATGAATATCTTAAATTTAATCCTCTCACAAGAAGATTGACTTTACAACGACACTAGATAGTTTATATATAGACGTTCCTTCCTCAGCAAAGCAAACAATCGTTGACTACTTTGACCTATTCTTAAAAATTGAGTTATCCAAAGAGCCAACTGCAAAGAATATGAGATTGAAATTACAAAATATGCTATGAGTTTCCAATGTCTAGGTTTGTGTAAATTCATGATAAAATCTTGACATTGAGGACATATCTAAGCCACATCTTGTAAAGCTAAAAAGGCTGTGGAGGTTAAGAAATAATCACAGTAAACATCTACAACAGTAGTACAAATGGAAGCTGATTTTCGCAGGCGTATAGATAGCGCGTCTACTAAGGAGGCTGCCGACAATGTTCGCTATGAACGTTACCAATGGGAATGTGAACAGGAAGGGCGCCTCCCTATGCCAAGAGATGAGTGGCAGGAAACTACCGACCGCTTGCGTGCTAATCAAAACAGAGGCCAAGCCTGTGAAGACGCTGCTCTTGAGGCACTTGGTATTCAAAATAACAACTATGCACGGACTCCAGATGGACAATTACGCAGCCCCATTACATATGAGAGTGACGAAGGAATTGTTACTCGTCCTGATGGTGTAACAGAGTCCAAGTGGATAGATGTTAAGTCTATTGAAAAGGGAATAGCTTATTATACAGACCAACTCCGGGCACAAAAGGAAGGCGCCCGTCATGGTTATCCAGATGGTAAACAACGAGATTTAGCAGTCGTTATCTCAAATAGCAATCGAACTGATGTCCAACAAGCGCAAACCACTTGCTGACGCTGCTATAGTACTTCATCATAATTTTGAAACTGGAAAATGGTCAATTTGGGACAAGCGAGCTAATAAGGCTCAGGGTGGTTGGCAAGATATTACTGACGACCAAGCTGCTTCTACACTGAAAGGTTCCACACCACAATAGTAAAATAAGTAGAATACGAACGGAAGGTACAAAGCTCACGCCATGCCTGATAGAGTCGAAATAACTGTTATTACCAAAAACTCTCTTCGTTGCCACGCGGGTTTAGAACGTTTGCTCAACGCTTTTGAGAGTATTAACGGACTTACACCAACCCACTGGGGTTTAGATGAACGGGCGCCTAATTCGTATAATCGTGATGAGTTAATCGAGGCAGTAAGAAGCTTAAAAAGCAATGTTTATCTGCCTGGTGTACATCGACGACAAGCTCCTCGTCCTGAGCGCTTATTTTTCGGCAAGGAATGAAGACCTTAATTATGTGAGTGTGGAGTTCGGCGCCTCCCTTAAACAAAAAGACTTACCCAAAGTTTTTGCATTTGGTGATGCTCTTGCGAAACAGCTAGAGGCAGAGTTTGGTACTGTCCACCCTGTTTGGTTAGAAGCTAGCCAAGAATATTGTGCCTGTGGACAAATTACTGCTGAAGAACTTCAAAAATACGGTCCAACTCCAGTATGCGCTCGTACTTGGTTTGGTTCCGACTTAGTAAAGATGATTGGTCGCGAGCGCCTCTGCCATTCTGGTGCAATTATCCGAGATACACCTTGGGGAGGAATACAACTTGATTTGGCGCCTCATCCTTGGGAATCAGATGTAGAAACTTTAAGCAGCAACCAGCTTTCTGTAATGAAACATTTAGAACCTTCAGGCGTATTCGGCGATTATACAAAATTTCTTGAATACAAGCCAGGAGCAAACTGGAAGCCTATTTTACATCAAACATCGCCCTTAAAAGTCTAAGCTATGGCTATATCTTCTATATTAGATTTGTTACATTCGGCTATCAGTAAACAGCAAATTATCGAAGGTATAAATTTGTCAGGATTAGATTTACATAAAGTTGATTTGACAGGACTTGCCGCACAGAAATTACTAGCTATTGGTACACGTCTTGACTATGCCTTACTGACAGAAACACAATTGATTGAAGCGGATTTTACGGAGGCAAATTTGGATGGTTCTCATCTGGCTTCTTCAAATTTAGGACTAGCTTGTTTCAACCGAGCATCAATGCGGGAAGTTTGCCTCCAATACGTATTATTTATCAACGGCTATTGTAAAGATGCTAACTTGGAGTATGCTGACTTGACTGGCGCCGAGCTTACAGGTTCTTTGTTTTTTGGTAGCCATATGCGTGAGGCAGTACTTTACACAGTCAAGGCAAACGACACAGGTTTTAACCGTGCTGATATGAAACAGGCAGACCTGCGCGATGGCAGTTTTGTTAGAGCAACTTTTAACCATGCAGATTTAACTGAAGCCAATCTCTCTGGAAGCAATTTTTCGCAGGCTGATTTTCGGGAAGCAAAATTAGATAATGTCAACTGGGATGATGTTAATTTGGCAGGTGCTTTATTCTCAGAAGGAGCAGCACCCAACTAGGTAACAGTACCAATTATCATTTATGATGCTTAAATTTAATATTTAATTAATTGTTCAAGGTGAAACTAAGCTTTTATTAAAGTAGATGGTTAGGCTAGTAATTGCGCTTCAAATTGTCTGGATATGGTGTTGTCTTGAATCAATCTATAGCAGTCCGTGCAACCCAATATAAAAATCCCTGCTCTTAAACCTCCGGTTTACGTGGATTGTAGAGACGCGATTAATCGCGTCTCTACGAGGATATAATTTTTTACAATTTGTTCTGACTCAAAAGCTGTTTATTTTGTCATAGTAGGAAATAGGAGCTTAAAATTGTAAAGTCATAGAGTTTTTATTAATATTTCTTGCTTTCTTGCTCCCCCTTTTTTATTTAACTTTTAAAAAAATCTTATGACTCAAACCTTTGAAAACCCAACCCATACAAAAGAACGCTATGTCTTTGCTGCTAATTTAGCCGAAGTGCTTTCCTCTGGTAGTAAAGTAGTGAATTTAGAACAACATGTTATCGCGCTTTTCTACAGCGATGGCAAAGTTTATGCAATTGATAACCGTTGTCCACATATGGGTTTTCCTTTGCATGGCAGTATTTGTAAAGATGGAATTGTTACTTGTCCTTGGCATTATGCCCGTTTTGACCTTGATAGCGGTGGTACATTTGATTCCTGGGCTGATGATGTACGCGCGTTTCCTGTGGAAATTAGAGATGGCGAGATTTGGGTAAATTTAACTCCTCAAGTTGACTTAGTTACACACCAATGTCAGCGACTTCAGGATGGTTTAGAACAAAGTATTTCTCTGGTAATTGCAAAATCAGTTATTGCTCTGGATAAGCAGGTTGATGCTACTGAGATTTTTCGGATGGGGTTGGAATTTGGCGCTCATCACAATAAAGGAGGTTGGAGTAGCGGTTTAACTATCTTGACTTGCATGATGAATTTGTTGCCTTATTTAGACGCAGAAGACAAACCTTGTGCCCTTTATCAAGGACTTTCTGCTGTTGCGCGCGACAGTGCAGAAGCACCTCCACATTTTGCCGTTCATCCGTTGCCTAATTCAAATGTTAATGCCAACACCCTCAAAAATTGGTTTCGCGAATTTATTGAGCGACGAGATAGCGAAGCGGCTGAACGTTGTTTGGTGACTGCTGTTCGCACGGGTTTATCCAGACAGCAAATAGCGGATATGTTGTTTGCTGCTGCCACAGACCATCGTTGGCTTGATGTTGGTCATACTGTTGATTTTATTAATAAAGCACTGGAAGCACTTGATTATGTAAACTGGCAAGGCGCCGAACAGGTATTAGCAAGTCTGGTTGTTCCTTTAACAAGTGCCTCTCGCATGGAAGAATCTAGTTCGTGGCGTTATCCTGTAGATTTAGTGGCAATTCTAGATGATGCATTTAAGCAGTTACCTGCTGCATTAGAAGTAGGTAGTGGGCACCGCTCAACTTGGTCTGCTCAGGATGAATTAACTACTATTCTTTTAGGAGATGATCCCCAAGCTATAGTTGATGTGTTGCTTAATGCCTTACGTTGTGGTGCAACAGAAGAACAATTAGCGCTTACCGTGGCTTATGCTGCTGCCTTGCGCGTTGCCCGTTTTAACACCAATAATGATTTTGGCGACTGGGACACAGCACATCATCCGTTTACTTATGCTAACGCTGTTCATCAAGGGTTACAGCGCGTACCTTCATTAGAATTATTGCGTGGTGTGTTTGATGGCGCCATGAGTGTATATCTCAACCGCTTTTTAAACGTCCCACCAGCAAGAATTCCTGAACCAAAGGACATAGTAGAGAACCCAGAGAAATTGCTTGGTGAGCTACCAAATTTATTAGACCGTCAGCAACAAGTAAATGAGGCTGGGAAATTAGTTGCTCAGTATCTATATAGTGGCGGCAAACCAGAGTTATTAATGGCTATGTTAGGTAAATTAATGTTGCGAGAGAACCGCGATTTTCACGTCATCCAAGAAATAGAAGCGGCTTTTAAACAATATTACTTATTGAGTAAATCTCAAAAAGCTTTTCACGTCTTAATTGCAGCAACTAGATATTTGGCAGCACATGCTCCAACAATGCGCGCGCAAGCCCAAACTTATCAAATGGCTTATCGCTTACACAAAGGTGAACTATTGTTTGAGGATAAGTAACAAATATAACATTGTTATTTAGCCTTATTTAGTTACTGTTGAATTTTATTAAGCTATTGTAATTGTGCATCAAATTTGAATCATAATCTCGAATAAACAGGTGGAGCGGGTGTGAGAAATGATTCCATTTGATGAGAATGGTAACTTACCTCCAGGCGTGCATTGGGTAGAATGGGAGGAGTTTGAGGCACGATTTAATTATAATCAGACTCGACGGCGCCTGATAGAGGGTTTAAAACTAGCAATGTTACATTTATCAGAAGCAGGTTGCAGAACTATTTATATAGATGGCAGCTTTACGACAAGTAAGGAAAAACCAGGAGATTTTGACGCTTGCTATGATGAAGATGCTGTAGATTACTATTATCTGAGAATTAACGCCCCCCAATTATTTAACCATTATGACCGTGTTGCACAAAAAGCAAAGTATAAAGGTGAAATTTTTCCATCTCAGGAGCCTGTTGGTAGTTATGGCATAAATTCTTACGAATTTTTTCAACGAGATAGAGGGCTAAATAAGAAAGGAATTGTTGCAATAGATTTAATGAGGTGGAATCATGATTAAAAATGAAAAGCAGTATGAATATAGTAAAGAATGTGCAAATAAATTTACATATTCTATAGGCTTAGTAGAAGCAGACGAAGAAGCAAAAAAAAATGACCCTTTGCGATGGGAAGTACACCGAAGTTCATTACAAAGCCATTTAGATAAATTAAACCAAGAAATAACAGAATACGAACAACTAACTAATTGCGATAAAAAGCAGCCAGTTAAAATTCAAGTTGAAAGTTTTAATAAACTACCCGATGTATTGGTAAAAGCTCGCATTGCGGCAAAAATGAGCCAGAAGGAACTAGCTGATATTTTAGGCATCCAAGAAGAACGAATCAAAGAGTGTGAAAGCAAAGATTATCAATGCGCTAGTTTTCTAGAAATACTCGATGTTAGTGAGGCATTAGGCGTAGAATTTAAGAATGCATTTGTGGAAGTTGATTTTGACGAAATAGAAGAATTTAAAAAAGTTGCTGAAAAATGGCATAAGAAACAGCAAGAAAAAAAGAGTATTACAGCTACAACTTCATGACGATTCCAATACTTGAAATTATTTTTGAATAAATCACACGTATATCTTAACTCTGTGTTCTCTGTGCCTCAGTGGTAAATAAAAATATTTTATCACCACTCCAGACACTCCAGACACAGAGAAATTAATTCAAGTTTTATCCGTAGGCAACATATATTGTTATTTTGTTTGCTCTACTTCTCCATAAGCTCTAAGCAGTGCCAAAAATTTGCGACGCATCAAGATACCAGGTTTATCGGTCATCATGTGCTGTTCTTTGGTGATATCAAGCGGTACGTCGTAGTCAGTTGTTTCTAAAACTGCTTTATCTTCCAAAGTAACTGCGCGGTCAAAAGCTATAACATTTTCAGCTTTTGTCTGTGCTTCTGTATCATTACGTAAACAAAATTGTATAATTTGAGAAGTCGAATCGTCGATTGGCGTGGCTGTATTGACAACTATGTGAACCAAACCGTTTGGATAACCTATTCGTAGTTGGGCTGTAAATGGCATGTACCAAGTCATGTACATTGTTCGCACTACCTGGTTTTGCTCAATTTTTAGGTTTTCTTGCTGTAGCTTCGGGTTTGTCACTCCCAACACCGTCCAAAAATCAATTCCCCAGTCGCGTTCCTGTAATTCCATTTTGTCAGGAATAGGATGTTCCTCACTACCGAAAGTCGTTGTATGTACAAACGTTGGGTGTGCTGTATCAAACTCATTTTCCATTACTCGCAACCCAGCGCACTTCCAAGGTTCGTAAAATTCTTGAATTAAACGATATTTAGAGTCTTTTGCTTCTGGTATATCTGGAATATCACATAATGGTTCGTCTAAACATACCCAAACATAACCATAACGTTCTGCACAAGCATAGGCGCCTATTTTATAACTGGGTGATATCATTCCATCTTGAAGCTGGGGTACATGTGTACAACTTCCTGTACCATCAAACCTCCAACCATGATACGGACATTCTATATTGCCATTTGTGATCTTCCCTTTTGATAACCGCGCGGAACGGTGACAACAACGGTCTTGCACTGCTACCGGGCGCCTCTGTGCATCTAGCCAAAGAACTATTTTTTGTCCTAATAATGTAAATGGTTGAGGATAACCATCTAATAAATGACTTGTTGGAATAACAGGGTACCAAAAACGTTTTAATACAGCTTGCTTTGTAACTAACATAAAAAACTTTACTTACGCTATACAAGACAAAAATCGTTTTCAAGGTGTAAGCTTATACGCTTATATAAAAATTCTCTGAAATTTTTATACTTGTATTGTATTATAAGTTACATTTAAATGAAATGGCAACTTACTTTGTTTAATTGGTTTTATCCCCCAACCCCCCGCGTGGAAGCAGGCTAAAAATGTTTATTTTCCCGCTTATTAAGGAGTTAAAAATACTTATTTTCCCCCCTTATTAAGGGGGGTTAGGGGGGATTAATAAGCGTATCCTTTTATTCAATAGTAGGCAATCTATAGTATTCCTAATTGCAAAGTAAAAAATGAAATCTCTATAACGAACCACATAATCCGGAGGATTTCCCGCTTTCTTAGGCACGCTCGTACACAAAGGAAGAAAAAGAAGATACATGTTTAAAATATTACAAATGATTTAGGATTGCTATATATGTTATGTTAAACAATAATTATTGATACAAAATAAAAATTTTATAAAGAACACAAATAACATAATATTCATAATTGTTATTTTATTATAGATGACGAAAATCTACCCATTCACGACTAAAATGAAAGCTAGTCATGATAAAATAGAAGACTTCTCCGATGGGCATAAATCATCTGTACAAAATCAACAAGACTGTGCTTTTGATGGAGCGTTCTGGGCATTAGTTAATATTACAGATGCTGCCCATTTAATTCATGGTCCGACTGGTTGCGCTGGTTCTTTTTCATCTGGTAGTGATAATACTGCGATGCTTAACAAAATTCGCTTTACTACCGATATGGAAGAAAGTGATATTATATTTGGCGGCGCCAAAAAGTTGTACAAAGCGATTTTAGAAGTGCATCGTCGCTACAATCCCGCAGCAATATTTGTGTATTCTACTTGTGTTTCTGCTATGATTGGCGATGATGTTAATGGCGCCACACATGATGCAACTGAAAAATTAGGAATTCCTGTTATCCCCGTAGATTCTCCAGGTTTTATTGGTAACAAAAATTCAGGTATTCGTCTTGCGGGTGATGTTTTAATTCAACATGTTATTGGTACTGCCGAACCAGGATTTACTACCGATTATGATATAAACTTAATTAGCGATAATTCCTTAAGTGGCACCGTAGAACTCGAATTATTATTGGAAAAAATCGGAATTCGAGTTTTGGCAAAAATTACATATAATAGTCAATTCAACGAAATACGATACGCACATCGGGCAAAACTTAATGTCATTATCTCCTCCAAACCACTGCTGAAAATGGCAAAGCAGATGGAAAAGCGGTTTGGCATAAGTTACATTCAAGAATCTTTGTATAGCATAGAAGAAATAAACAACTGTTTAAGAAATATTGCGGCAAAGCTAAATAACGCTGAGTTGAAACAAAAAACCGAAAAGTTAATAGCAGAACGAAATAAGAATTTAAACTCCCAACTTGATTTATATCGTTCGCAATTTAAAGACAAGCGGATTGTTATTGATGTTGCTAATTGTAATTTCTCATTCATCTCGATAGCTAAAGATTTGAATGTAGATATTATTCCTATTGCCAAGCAACTAAACTCAGAAGATAAAGTTAAAATTCAAAAATTACTTAATAAAGATGTAATTTTTTTACAACCAGAAAATGAAACAAATCAAATTATTGACACAATTAAAGGTTGGGCAGCAGATATGCTAGTGGCGCCTATAAGTTATCAACACATCGCAATAATTACACAAATACCTTTCCTAAATAGCCAAAATCAATATACTCATGCAGGTTATACAGGAATAACTGAAGCAGTACGCTCATTATATACAGCTTTTAAAAGTCCTGTTTTGAAGCAATTAAATTTTGCGGCGCCTTGGGAATAAGTAATAATCATTTAAATTATGGCAATTGTAAGCATCACAAACACATCCGTAGCAGTAAACCCCCTTAAACATAGTCAAGCTGTTGGCGCCACTCTAGCATTTATGGGGTTTGCCGGAGTAATGCCCGTACTACACGGCTCTCCTGGCTGTAGCACATTCGCGAAAATTCCTTTAGCCCAACATTTGGGTGAACTTATTCCTCTTTCAACAACAGCAATGACTGAAGTCGTGACGGTTTTGGGTTGTGAGGAAAGTATCAAGCAAGCGATTTTGACATTAGTACTCCAGCATCACCCAGAAATTCTTGGTCTGTGTACCACTGGACTGACCGAAACTAGAGGTGATGACATGGGACGTTTTTTAAAAGAAATTCGCCAACTCCCAGAACTAAACAATTTACCAATGGTCTTGGTATCAACACCAGATTTTAAAGGTTCCTTACAAGATGGGTTCGCAGCAGCAGTTGAGAGCATTGTCAAAGAAATTCCCGTACTTAGCAATAGTCAGCAGTCAAAGCAGATAACAATTTTAGCTAGTTCTGCTTTCACACCAGGTGACATACAAGAAATCAAGGAAATGTGTCACGATTTTGAATTAAACCCAATTGTTATACCTGACTTATCCGGTTTACTTGATAGTCCTTTAAATAGTACTTTTAATCCTGGAGTTACCACCAGGGGTACAACCTTAGAACAATTGCGCTTAGTTGGCAATTCGACGTTCACTTTAGCGTTTGGTGAAAGTATGCGCTCTAGCGCGCGGATATTACAGCAAAAATTCAAAATCCCTTACGATGTGTTTACTGAATTTACTGGACTTGATGCCACAGATAAACTTTTGTATGCGTTAGTACAAATCAGTGGTAATAGCGTACCAGAAAAATACCGCCAAAAAAGGCGCCATTTACAGCAAGCAATGCTTTCTACTCACCTAAAGTTAAGTTGTAAGCGAGTTGCTGTAGCGTTAGAACCAGATTTACTTTGGTTAACTATTGATTTTCTGATTTCAATGGGAATGTCTATTCATGCAGCGGTAACAACTGGGCGCTCTCCACTGCTGGAAAAAATACCTATTCAAAGTGTTACGATTGGTGATTTAGAAGATTTTGAACAACTCGCAGCAGGTTCAGATTTATTAATCGCTAATTCTTATGCTGAAGTGATTGCAAAACATTTAAATATTCCTCTTTATCGTCAAGGAATTCCGATTTTTGACCATTTCGGTAATATCTTTGCTACTAAAGTTGGCTATCAAGGTGCAATACAGTCTTTATTTGATATTGCTAATTTAATTGTAGACAAAACTTGAGAAATAATAAATATTCGTGAATATCACATAAATGCACTCTGATGTCAGTTTTGTGATTTTTTGCTACGCCAAGTGCGCGCGGTTTATGGGGTTATAACAAGCCAACGTTTATGACGTTTTAACTTACCTTCATTTTCTAAGTCTCGCAGTACACGTGTAATAGTGACACGAGTCGTATTTAGCACATCGGCAATTTCTTGATGCGTAATGGGTAAATCAATCAACTTACCCTCTTGTAGCTCACGACCAAATTTCTCGCTTAACCAAACTAAAAAATTAAATGTGCGCGTATATACACGCTTGCTGTTCACAATACTTACTAATTCTTCGGTTCGTTGAATACGCAACAACAATTTGTCTAAGTTTTCATGCAAACTTTCTGATGGAACACTAGTTAATTCCACGCTACTTATACATTCAAGATGATAAGGCTGAACACGTGTCATGGAATAACCAACAATATCACCAACCCCCCAATAACCTAAAGTCGTATAAACTCCGTTTTCATCCCAAGTTACCGCGCGCACGCTTCCTCTTTCAATTTGCCACAGCACCTGATCATGTTGAGGGATTAATTCACGACGCTCAAGAGTACGGTGTTGAATATTAGTTGAAATAGAGTTGCTTGTTCTAACAGAGGTCTTATTCATAAATATCTACCAGTTAATTGTTATTAAAGTAACACACCCGTAAGTATTGTTTACGACTAAAAGTTCTGATCTTGATGATAAAACCATCGAATATACATATGAGTTCATACAAATTTTATATTTCTTTCGTAGATAAATCGTTTAGGGATGTTTTTTTTCGCTGTTACAACTTCGTATTTCAGCCGTACCTTCATAAAATCTTTGAGCCTGACTGTGAAATATCAACCTGAGAAAGGCGCAATTTGTATAATCAGACGATCCGGAACACCAAAGTTATAATTTTTTTGCTAAGTAGTCTTAATTTCTGTTATTACATCTTTTAAATTAGTAGTCTATGTCATTAATTTTGGCTTTTAGGCGCCAATCTTAAATCTCTCTTCCTCTTCTCTCTGTGTCTATATAGTAAAAATATATACTGTAAATTCTGACATGGAGCATTAGTAGCTTATGTCAAAAGTTATGATGAGTTAGGTACGTAGTTGTTGCTCTAGCTCTCTATATTTTCGCACGCTCTTTGCGCTACTACGTACTTACTAAAATTAATGACGTGGAGTACTAGCCCCTACTGACACAAGTAAGGTGGGGCTTGACTGTGCTACTACTGTAGAGGGAGATAACTTACATATAAATCCCCACGTCTCTAATATACTACCAACTTTTAACCAACTTACCAATTAATTTGGTATAACTATGCCAAGAAAAGAACAAGGATGGATAACATTTCAAACATCTGAGGACGAGCGGAAAATCCTTGAGGAGTTCTGCCACTCTTCTCAGCGTACAAAAACAGAGGTGCTGCGGGAGTTATTACGTAATCTTACTGATAATTACTCGCAATCATCAATACCAAAACAGTACGAGCCAGAGAAACAGATACCAACTCATGACACATCTTCAAAACAATCAACCGTTGAGAAGAAACCGCTCAAAGTTAGCTCACGTAACGTCCTTAAAGGTGTCGTGACTGAAGTTAAAAATGGCCCGGTCAATAGTGAGGTAACGTTAGAAGTTGTGCATAAAGTCAAATTAACTTCTGTAATTACTAGAGTCTCAGCAGATGAATTAGAACTTGAGGTAGGTAAAGAAGCTTACGCTGTGATTAAATCTACAGATATCGTTATTGCTAGCGAGTAGAGTTAACTTTAAAACAATTGTAGGGGCACGGCAATGCCATACCCCTACAGTTTTATATCGTTTGGTTATTTGTTCGCCAAAAATAAGTTAAAAATAAACTTATTAATCAACAGCGACCATAACATCACTCGATTTAATCACAGCGTAGGCATCGCCACCTTCGGTTAGATTAAGTGATGTGACTGCATCTTTTGTAATAATTGATGTTATCTCAACTCCTGGTGAAACTTCCAAAATCACTTCAGAGTTTACAGAACCTGGTATAATTTTTTTCACTTTTGCTTTCAAAGCATTACGTGCGCTAACTTTCATTATTTATAGCCCAGACTGGATAATTACTAAGTGATATTAACAGAATATTAAAATAAAAACATTTACTTTTATAAAAAATTAATAGTCTGTTGTTGTAACGTATCACTTCACAGATTCTTCACTTTTGCAGTTTAAATTGAAAATTAACAACTACGGCAAGCAAGCGCACGCAATAGAAAAACACTCGATAGTATTTTGAATATTATAAATCTTTCGTGAATTTGTTGCCAATATTTTGTTTATAAGATTTAATTGATGGGTTCGCTTTTAATTCTAAAACGGGATTAAAGTTTCGGGTGCAAGTCAAGCAAATATGAACGTCAACCAAGCAAATCACACAACCTTTGATAAATTCAACGATGAAATTATTTAGACATTTAGCTAACTTCAGTAGCCTTGCACTTTTATTTTCTCCTTTAATGGCAACTGCATCACCATTACCATCTTCACCTCAAGCCGCTGATAATAATAATTATAATACAATTTTGGCGCCGCTGCCAGCACTGCCGAGCATTCGCTTTGTCCCTCCTACAATACAAAATAATCCAGCAAATATTCCTGTTAATCCTGGGAATAATGGAGAAATGCGTTTAGGCAGAGAGATGTCAACGTTAAATTCTCAAATTAAAGCGCTCATGAGTCGCTACAATTATCTTTCACCAGGAATGTTTTTCGTTGACTTACAAACAGGTGACTATATAGATATTAATGGAAATAAAGCATTTCCGGCAGCTAGTACAATTAAATTACCAATATTGATTACGCTATTCCAAGAAATAGAAGCGGGTAGAGTTCGTCCAGATGAAACTCTTGTAATGCGACGTGACTTAGTAGCAGGTGGTTCTGGTGACATGCAAAACATGCGTGTTGGCAGCAAGTTTAGCGTTTTGCAAACTGCTACCAAAATGATGACCATCAGTGATAACACAGCTACAAACATGATTATTGACCGTTTAGGCGGATTTTATCGATTAAATGAGCGTTTTCGCACCCTTGGACTACAAAACACCGCACTACGTCATTTATTAGCTGATGAGTATGGTACAAACACCACCAGCGCTAAAGACTTAGTACTGTTATCAAACTTAATCGCAAACAATCAAATACTTAGTGACGCAAGTCGTAATCAAATTTTAGACATTATGCGTCGCTGCCATAACCAAAGTATGCTGCCATCAGGTTTAGGAGCAGGTGCAGTAATTGCTCATAAAACTGGAACGCTTCGATTTGTTCTTGGTGATGCTGGCATTATTCAGACGGCAAGTGGTAAACGTTACCTAGCAGGAATATTAGTTAGAAGACCAAATCATGATGCGAGAGCAACAACTTTTATCCGTCAGGTTTCGCATATCGTATATGACTACATTAACCACCCACAACAATTCACTTCAGTAAATCCTAAAGACAAAGTATAAACTAAAACTTAGCGTAGGCCTACAATTTACTTTGAAGGTAAACTTGTAGGCTTTTTAGTTTCTCGATAAATAGCTATTGCTTGTGCCCAAGATTGTAAAGCGGCTCGATATTTGTTACTTTGATACTGATTAATACCTTGCTTAAACAATCTACTGGCTTTTGCCTTACGTACAGTAGGTGTTTGAGGCGATACCTGTGTAGCTTCTCCAGATGTGGGAATCAAAGTTGCAGGAGTTGCGACGGCAATAAATAGAACAACAAATAAAGCGTTTATCTTGCTACCCATAAGTTTGTATACTAGATAAATATAAACTAAATTTTTAACAGTCAGCTTCTAATTAAACTTATATCTCACGTACACCTAGTTATGCACTACTGCTGGTGCCCGGAATCTCCTATTTTATTAAAATATCCTTCGAGCCAAGTATAACTTGTGAGCTTGCGGGTAATGGGCAGAATAACCTGATAGATTAATTAAAATTATTAATATTATTTATATATTGGCATAAGAAGTTAAGAAACAATATCAGTATTTACACTGGTTTTTGTGACGGTTCAGGATGCCCCTACTATCAGGTTTTAATTTATCATATATCAAGTTAAACGACTTCAAATGAAATTGACATTGTAGCTAATTTCTTCACGTCAATTCCACGAACATTATTTGGAAGCGGTGTGTTCCCACTGCTGGGACCGCGAAAACTTCTATCCAAATCATCAATTAAACTATTGGTTAGATTCAAAAATTCATCACCTGTAACTGCTGGTATAAAACTACGTTTACCTGTAATTCCTCTAGAAGCTGCAAGTGTTTGTAAAACCCGAAGCGAGTCGCGTAGAGGTGCGGTGCTGGCAATAATAAGCGCAAGAGAAAATCCTAAAGGTTCAGAAACTTGGAGGATAGAATTATTCCCTCCTGACTCAGGAATTAAAACTTGTTTACCAGGCTGTATCAAAGCATCACCTACGGAAGCTGACCAGTCGAGAGGAAAAATTACATCCATTTTCCCACTGCTATCTATAGATAAAATATTGACATAAAGCGGTACATTTTCATTATTTTGAATTTGGAAAGCGACTTTCATGCCTACAGGTAATTTTGGTATACCTAGGTCTGATAACTTGACAGGTGTGTTTGGTTGACTGGCGCCTGTATTTTTATTGATACCGCGCGCTGTAAAAACGTGACCGAGGATTTTTTTACTGTCAGCAACAATCATTTTGGCGCCTACATTAACCTTTGAAGTGCTGGTATTACCTAATATATAGCTAACAATTCGACCAGCAAGCAGCGATTTTAATTGAGGTTGCAACCTAGTAACTGCTGCATTTACAGTTTCACCAGCATTTCCAAACGAAGTCGCAACAATACCATCTAAAGTGGGTGAGAATAAACCAACACTACCAACAGCAGGTAAATTGGCAACTCGTCGCTGTAACTGCTGAAACTTCTCTTTAGTCATCGAACCAAGCACATAATGCGTTTCCTGTTGCCCGGTAACTGGTTTAATGCGTCCTATTCCTTGCAGTGCTGCGCGCGCTTGTGTAATGGCAGCACTATCGAGTAAAGTCTCATCAAGTCCAATTTTCAAAGTTAAATTTTTAGGGATAGTGCGAATACTTTCTTGTAGAAGCGTTCCTTTTTTTGGTTTAGAGCGCGCAGCACTGAGTAATTTCGCTTTAGCATTTAATCCAGTACGTGATTCGATTTGAACCTGTCCACCTGCCTCACCCTTAGCATCGACTATATTTAAAATTGCTTTTTCGTTAAACCCGTCTAAACTTTGTGCTTCTATTCCACCCAACCATAAATCTATTTTGGCGCCACTGACATCAGTAATTACAGCTTCCGCAGGAATAGTTTGAACAGCAGAAAAATATATCGATGAATTTTGATTTGGCTTCAAATTTGATTCAATTTCAGGTTCCTTGTCTAAACCTCCCCTTTGTTCCCACGCTATTTTTCTAGCACTTTGATTAACGTTAGAAAAAGTAGTGCCGAGAGACTCATTCGCTGTTTTTTGCCAAAGATATTGAGTTAAAGCATAAGTAAAAACACCCGCATCAAAGCCACTAAATTGACCGTCCATAGCAAACTGGTCGCGCTTAACAGCAGTTATTACAGTACCCTTGGCAACGTTTTGGCGCCGTTTATTAATAAATTCCTGTTGAGACAGTCCCGTTAAAGCTAACCATTTACGCTGCTCCTCAAATTCTGCGGGACTCGGTAGAAAACCACTTCCACCCAAACGCGAACGAACTCTAAACCTACCCCGTTTCGCACCTCCAGAGTGACAGCTATCTAACACCATCGTCACATTATCAGTTTGTAGCGCATACATTAGTGTAAATAGTGTGTGTCCCATAATATCTTGCACGACACCACCATTTTCAGGCAAAGAACTATCTACTGGCACTAAAGTGCCATTTACGCCATCAGGAGTATCACGGTCTTTATCTTGTACCTGGGAACCATGTCCAGAAAAATGGAAAACAACTACATCTCCAGGTTTAGCTTGTTTAATTAAATGTTCATTAAACGCTTGTAATATACCTTGACGTGTAGCTTGTTTACTAGTCAAAGTTAGAATATCTGTTGCTTTAAAGCCAAAGCGATGCATTAATAACTCGTGTTGCAACAGAACATCTTGTTCACAACCACCGAGAGTAGGAATACCATTAGTATATTCATTGATCCCCACAAGCAGCGCGAGTTTACGAGGAGTACTTTGTCCCAAAACTTTACCATACTGCTCAGATTGACGTATAATATCCAACTGACTAAAACCTGCTGTAGCTAAAGCAGAACCAGCAAATTGTAAAAATTGGCGCCGTTTTATATAAGACATAGAATTTTAGATTTTGGATTGGAGAGTGTTAGATAATACAATATTTTTTAGGCTCGTACTTAATCAAATGTACAACTTTAACAACTGTTAGGTAGGGAGCGGTGGAGGAACCCAACCCAACACAAACAACTTGATGTTAGGTTCTGACATCACTATCAAAGTAGTACTAATTAATATTTCAGAGAACTGCGAGCATATGCAAAAACTGGCGCCCTTGTTAATAGCTACATATCTATCCCAATTTCTTGCTTCGAGAGCGCGTTAAAATGATAAATAATAGAAAAAAGCCCTTGAAAACACCATGAGTACTCAAATCACCATTACGTTGCCGGATGAATTTTTCCAACGAGCAGAACTTTTCGCACACCTGGCAAATCGTGACGTGGCTAGCGTACTAGTTGATACTTTACTTTATTCTATACCTCCCGTAAGCAAAGAGGTTGCAAACTTAGAACCAGTATCGACACTCTCTGATCAGCAGGTTATGGCTTTAACAAAACTACAAATGCAACCTGAACAAGACGCACGCTTAAGCGAGTTACTTTTTAAACAGCAAGCAGATAGTTTAACTGAGTTCGAACCGGAAGAACTGCAAGCGCTAATGCAAATCTATCAAGAAGGATTGTTGCGAAAAGCTACAGCTTTAAGTGAAGCAGTCAAACGTGGATTAATAGAACCTTTATCATGAGTTCTATATCAGAGGGACTTCGGGCTAAAATAAGAACTCAAGCTAATGACCAGTGTGGTTACTGTCGAAGCCTACAAAGGTATGTACTAGGAATTCTTGAAATTGAGCATATCATTCCAAAAGCTTTAGGCGGAAATGACGATGAAGAAAACCTATGGCTTGCTTGTAGATTATGCAATAACTATAAGGCTGCTCAAACCCATGCAACAGACCCACTGACAAACCGGAAAGTTAGGTTATATAACCCACGTAAACAGAATTGGTCGCAACATTTTGAGTGGACGAATGATGGAAGCAACATTATTGGTATGATAAAACTTTACTCATTATATAGGCTAAAATAGTCTGGTATAGTATAATATTACAAACTATAAAACTATCTGCACAAAGTACGCTCCGTTTTTCTGTGTAAGCATAGCACATAGCTTCCGTAACTTTGCCCGCATTAAGGAGTAAACAGCCTAATTTCCCTCCAACCAATTGCAACTTCCCGCGCGTGTCGGTGCAGTAATTGTGGATGAAAGCTTTATTGAAACAAACTATAATGCCAAAAGTTTACGCTTACAAGACTCAACGGAAGCAACCACTCCCGTGGAATAAATACTGGAAAAATTGGACAACCTTATTATAGAGATATTGGGAATCACGAGGGGTTGGGCTTGAAGGTTGTCCAATTTTTACCGATTGAATGCGTCCCCTTATTGTGAGCGAAAGCTATTAAGTTCATAGTTAAGATATGTAACAATATAATCACAAATATAAAAAGATTTTGATTTGTTGGTAGATTAATAATAGGTCGATACTTTAAACAGGTGATTTAAAGAATATGCAGTTAGTAGAAAGGAGAGTAATAAAATCAAACCATCAAGTCTATAAACAAATTGATGAGATGTGTTTTGCATCCAAGAATTTGTACAATGCTGCAACCTATATCATGAGACAAGCTTTCTTTTCTTGGGGACAAAGTTCTGTTCCTCAATACAATAGGTTGTACCAGATCATGAAAGATTCTTCGGAATACAAAGCACTTCCTGCAAAGGTATCTCAGCAAGTTCTAAAACTAGTCGCACAGAACTGGACATCATTTAAAGCTGCCAGTTTGGAATATAGTTTAGATGACTCGAAATTTACAGGTAGACCAAACATACCTGGATATTTAGATTCATATGGTAGATATTGTGTAATTTTCACTTCTCAGGCTACTTCCAAAAAGCAATTAGGTCAGGAATTAATCAAGCTATCTGAGATTGATTACTGCTTTGAAACTTGTGTAAAACTTGGGTCAATAAATAAGTACTGTCAATCCCGCATTGTACCAAAACTTGACCATTACGTTTTAGAAATAGTTTACGAAATCCCTGATGTGACCGAATCCGATAACAATTCAATTGCAGCAATAGATTTTGGTGTTAATAACTTGATGGCTATAACTTCAAATGTGCCTGGTTTTAGTCCAGTTCTCATTAATGGTAGACCGTTAAAGTCAATAAACCAGTTCTATAATTCAAAGCGCGCGGCAATTACTTCAGAGAATGGCAACAACAGTTCAAAACGTTTAAAGAGGTTTACTACTTATAGAAACCACAAAGTTAGAGATTATTTGCATAGAGCATCGACTTACGTAATTAATCTTTTAGCAGAATTAGGAGTTAGTAAACTAGTGCTGGGAAAAAACAAGGGTTGGAAGAATGGTATTAATATAGGAGCAGTTAACAATCAGAATTTTGTGCAGATTCCTCATGCACAATTAATTGAACTGCTCACCTATAAAGCTGCTATGAAAGGGATTCAAGTAATTATTCAAGAAGAATCCTACACCAGCAAGGCAAGCTTTTTAGATAATGATTTTATTCCAACATATAATTCTAAACCTGTAGACTGGGTAGCATCCGGTAAACGAGTAAAAAGAGGTTTGTATATTTCGCAGAATGGTATTGCTATAAATGCCGATGTCAACGGCAGTTACAACATCCTAAAAAAAGCATTTCCTGAAGCCTTCGGGATAAGGAATAGTGAGGTGTTAGTTACCCCCAGGAAGGTAAATTTAGAAGGTCATGCACTCAAAATGGTGACTCCCTTCTAAGTAAGAATTAAGTTTCAATCCTTCTATAAGGTTTTGTGAAGAAATGGCAGTTATCTATTATAGAAAACCATGTCTGACTATATTTGACTATGCAAAATCGAACTATAACTGCTTGTGGGCGCGCTACTGTTATCGCGCTTCAACTTAATAATGTCTACGCAGTCACTGTTAGACAAGCATGGGTTTCTGCTGGATGGCATCCACCAATTGAAACTTGAAATTAACTAATTCGGTATTTACGGCAAATATTAAGTTATGGCGCCTGCGAACAATAATCTAAAATTAATGCAGATGACAGCAACGCGGGGATTCAAGGGTCATGAGTCAACCTAAAGATACCAATCCAATTCTGGACGTTTGGAACAAAACTGCATCGCGCTTTGTACAACTACTGCCAACCGAGCAAGTAGGAAAGACGGTTTATAACTTATTTAACGTTAGTGAAGCGAAGATAGCAGAAATATTAAAAACTGTCAAGACGCAATTACCAACAACGGAAGCTCTATTAATTGGTAAACCGCAAGCCGGAAAAAGCTCGATAGTTAGAGGTTTAACAGGTGTCTCCCCCGAAATTGTTGGACAAGGATTTCGGCCGCACACACAGCATACACAACGCTATGCTTATCCTTCTGATGATTTACCCTTACTAATTTTTACTGATACTGTTGGTTTAGGCGACGTTAACCAGGATACTCAGAGTATTATTCAAGAACTTATTGGTGACTTACAGCAAGAAGCGCGCGGCGCCAGAGTTTTGGTATTAACTATAAAAATAAACGATTTTGCTACCGATACATTACGGCAAATCGCGAAACAACTACGAGAAAAGTATCGAGATATTCCTTTTTTACTTGCTGTCACCTGTTTACACGAAGTTTATCCACAAGGTGTAGATAATCATCCCGAATATCCTCCTGACTATGAAGAAGTCAACCGCGCATATACAGCGATAAAAGAAGACTTTAAAGGTTTATACGATGCGGCTATTTTAGTTGACTTTACCTTGGAAGAAGACGGTTATGAACCAGTCTTTTATGGCTTAGAAACATTACGCGATACTTTAGCTGATTTGTTACCCGAAGCTGAAGCGCGCGCGATTTGTCAATTATTAGATTTAGATAAACAAGCAAGTAATCAAATTGGTAGCTTATATCGAAATGTCGCGCGACGCTACATGTATGCTTTCTGCGTCATGGCTGCAAGTGTAGCAGTCGTTCCGTTACCCTTAGCCACCATGCCAGTACTAACGGCACTACAAGTATCAATGGTTGGGTTATTAGGAAAATTATACGGTCAAAACTTAACGCAATCGCAAGCTGGAGGAATTGTTAGCGCTATTGCAGGCGGTTTTCTTGCTCAAGCAATTGGACGCGAGTTAGTAAAATTTATACCTGGTTTTGGTAGCGTTATTGCCGCATATTGGGCAGCATCATATACATGGGCATTAGGTGAAGCTGCTTGCGTTTATTTTGGTGATGTCGTGGGAGGTAAAAAACCAGACCCGAAACAAATTCAAGCTGTAATGCAAACAGCATTCACTGAAGCTAAAGAACGTTTCAAAAATGTTGGGGCTGTTATTCCACCAAAGCATAACGAAAACAAGCAATCATCCTAGACTTTCCGTAATAAGCCAATATCCTGCCGTAAATCATCATTTTCTTTAGAGATTTGCTGAATGCGTTGAGTTACGAAAGTCAATTGGCTTAAAGATGCTTCAATTTGAGTTTGCAATGTTGTCAGATCAATTTGAGAGTCCATATTGTTACCAAGCAGCTTGCTTTCAATTGCATCATGCTTTGCATACCAAGCATCTAGCTGCTCTTTCTCCGAGTTCGTTAATGGTTCACCAATAGTTGAGCGATGGTGCAACTGCCTCCCCATTTCATCAGAAAGCATCAGTTATCTCCTTTATAGATTACTGTGATTGTATCAATAAAATTACAGCAACACCGAATATGGCATGTAGAGACGTTACATGTAACGTCTCTACGTAACGCGCGGTTTTTATTTGGTATACGGTGCAATTTCCTTACCAAATAACGTCAAATACATCAAACGATAAATATCGGTATTATCCAAAGTCTTGGGTAACTTATCAGCATTCAAACCATGTGCTTTAGAAACTATTGAACCTGCATTATCTCCTCCTGTTGACCAACCAATAGCAAACGGAAACCGCTTACCTTGTTTATCCGGCGCCGAAACAAAGGGTGTAGTTGCGGTACCTTCTTTACCATCCCAAGGCGCCCCATTTTCGCTTTTTTCGGGTAGGGGTTTATCGAAGGGAAAATTATTTTCTGTGACACCTACAACTTCCAAACCTCCAGCATCACTATCAGCAGCAGTGAGCATGAGAGTATTTGGGTTATTCTCAATAAATTTCATCGCGACTCCAACAGCATCATCCGCGCGCTTGACTGCTTCTAAGGCGCCTGGAGCATTATTATAGTTTGAGAAATTATCAGTACCTTCTTCTTCCAACACAACTATAAAATTCTTATTCTTCGCTGCAAAATTTTTCAAAGTTACATCAAGCATCTCAGCAACAGTGGGCGCCGTTGGTACATAGAAACCTTTATTTTCCAGCTTTAATTGTTCTTCTGGCGCATCATTATAAGTATCATCTGCTGCAAATACACCTAATATTTTCTTAGTATCAGGCGGTAATTTTAATAATTCATCGCGGGTATATACAACCGTGTAACCTTTCTGCTTGGCAACTTCAATTAAATTTACGCCATCCGCGCGTTGACTTTGTTCAGCAGTGGTATGTCTTCCAGCAGTACCTCGCGGTAAGTACCACATCTCACCACCTCCCAAAATAATATCCACATTTGACTCAACAACTTGCTTGGTAATTTCGGCAAAGTTGCGTCGAGTGGGAACCTTGGCAACAAACGCTGCTGTACCTGGTTCATGAATCATACCTGAGTTAATGATAGCCGTGCTTTTACCAGCTTTAACTGCTTCCTGAACGATAGTCTCAGTTTTCCCTGACGCTGCAACGACTGGCTTTAAATTCTCATCCAACCCAAATGAGTCAGCGTTTACCTTGACTCCCGTAGCGTGAATTACCGCACCTCCGTTAGAAGTTGCAGTCAGTTGGTTTTTCATGTGTCCTAAGTACACACCTAGGTTCGATGTTTTATCCCAATGCAACCTGCCATCAGGACCATAATGTAACATACGTCCGGCGCCCCAATGTGAGGGACTTGTTCCGTCTGGGTGGATAAATATTACATTACCTTGACCCGAAGTATTTCCAGGCGCGCAACCACCTACTGCCAATAAACTTAGAAACAATGTACTAATAATTCGATTTGTTAGACGCACGGCTGTCTATGCCTCAAATTTGAAATTTTATTAACTATTTTCAGGAATATCTTAGCAAGGTTAAGATTTGTTAAACGAGTGGACAGTTAAGAAAAATGGTATATTGTTTGACTGCACAAGCGTCTCGCTTGTGCTACAAAAGGAAAATGTCCACCAATGGTGGACATTTTTCAAAAATTCTACCTGTGGTGGACATTTACTGAGCGTTTTGGCGCCACCAATCGATTGTATTTTTCAACCCTTGCTCAAATCCAACTTGGGCAGTAAAGCCAAAAGCTTGTTTTGCACGTTCGGTATCCAAACAGCGACGGGGTTGACCATTAGGTTGATGAGTTTCCCAAATGATTTCACCTTCAAATTCCATCAACTTACAAATTAAAGTTATTAAGTCTTTGATGGAAATTTCATAACCTGTACCTAAGTTTACAGGTTCGGAATCGTTATAAAATTGAGTTCCCATCACGATACCCAAAGCAGCATCTTCTGAATAAAGGAACTCACGAGTAGGAGTTCCATCTCCCCAAACTGGAAGTTGCTTGTCACCTCTTGCTTGTGCTTCTTGAACTTTGCGAATTAAAGCTGGGATGACATGTGAGCTTCTCGGATCAAAATTATCTTCTGGCCCATACAGGTTAACTGGAAGTAAATAAATGCCATTAAAGCCGTACTGCTGACGATAAGCTTGCAGTTGAACTAATAAAGCTTTTTTTGCAATACCATAAGGTGCATTTGTTTCTTCAGGATAGCCGTTCCAAATATCATCTTCTTTGAAAGGCACTGGCGTAAACTTTGGATACGCGCAAATTGTACCAACGCAAACAAATTTTTCAACACCAGCTTCGTAAGCAGCGTGAATTAATTGAGTTCCCATCATCAAGTTGTCATAGAACAACTCTGCTGGTTTCTCGCGGTTTAAACCAATACCGCCAACATGTGCCGCTAGGTGGATGACAATATCTTGCTGGTCTGCGGCGCGCTTACAAGCTTCCATTTGGCGTAAATCATAATCGCGCGAGCGGACTACAGTAATTTTATCGAGGCTAGCTCCAGCTTTACATAACTGGCTAATTACTTGTTTTCCGAGAAAACCGGCGCCGCCAGTTACAAGAATCCGTTTATTATTTAGCTCTAAGCCAGTCATAGAATTTTGGATTTTCCCCATATAGGGACATGAATGGATTTTAGATTTTTGATTATCGTGGTGGGGGCGGGTTAACAAACATCCTAAAACCTTACTAACATCTCGTAAACCCGCCCCGTCTAAAATTTAGAAGTGTAACGCACCAAGTTCTTGACGAACAGTTGCGAGGTCACGAAGAAGGCTACCGTTATGATTAGGTGAAGTAATACCCAAAGCTTGTAAGTCAGCTTCTACCATCAACTGCACGAGTCCCTCGAATGTCACGGATGGTTCCCATCCTAACTGTTGGCGTGCCTTTGTCGAATCACCAATCAACAAATCTACTTCTGCTGGACGCAGGTAACGCTGATCAAATTCAACGTACTCTTCCCAGTTCAAATTCACATAACCGAACGCGCGCTCTAAAAACTCGCGAACTGTGTGGGTTTCACCAGTTGCAATTACATAGTCATCAGGAGAATCTTTTTGCAGCATCAACCACATCGCGCGGACATAATCCTTTGCATAACCCCAGTCGCGCTTAGAATCTAAATTACCCATGTACAGTTTTTTCTGCTTGCCTGCAGCAATTCGAGCCACTGCCATAGTAATTTTACGAGTTACAAAAGTTTCTCCACGACGTGGTGATTCATGGTTAAATAAAATACCATTACAAGCAAACATGTTGTAAGATTCACGGTAATTTATTGTTTGCCAGTGAGCATATACCTTTGCACAAGCGTAAGGACTGCGAGGATAGAAAGGAGTTGATTCGCTTTGGGGTACAGCTTGTACCAAACCATACATCTCTGATGAACCAGCTTGGTAAAAACGTACTTGAATGCCTGTGCGTTGCTGGTAGTCACGAATTGCTTCTAACAAACGCAAAGTTCCTACACCTACCGAGTCAACGGTATATTCAGGTGAGTCGAAGCTAACACGTACATGTGATTGGGCGCCGAGGTTGTAAATTTCTACAGGTTGAACTTCCTCTAAAATGCGGCGCAGCGTGGTACCATCCGTCAAGTCGCCGTAGTGTAAAAATAAACGCACTCCCTCTTTGTGAGGGTCTTCGTACATGTGATCGATACGGTCAGTGTTGAATGTAGAAGTACGACGGATAATTCCATGAACTTCGTAACCTTGTTCAAGTAAAAATTCACTAAGATAAGAACCGTCTTGACCTGTGATACCTGTTATCAGCGCTCGCTTTCTTTGCGTCATGCTTAATATCCCTTGTTATCTGTTTTTATTTACTGTGATGAAAGTAATAGACATATACAACCTGATCTAAGCTAGCAATTATTAGCTTTATTTCCCAATGGGAAAGCTACTAGTTATTCATAGCATATGATAAAAGATACCAGTAAATTCACTGATAACTACTTACGTACACAACCTCTTAGCTTAACTATGACCGTTAAAACACTCAGTCTTATTCTATTTATATTCATTAAAGTTTTATATTACTACAGTATTTGTGAAGAATTATTAAAATGTGAATAAATTGTTAATTATAATACAATAAAGCTCAAAATAAAATCTGTAAAGCAAAAATATACTTTACAGATATAATTGAAAATATACATTTAGATGACTCAGTATGCGCCGTTGTCTTTAGGAATAACAACCACACCAACAGTCTTTAAAACAATCCACAAATCAAGCCAGAATGTTCTAAATTTTACATAATGTAGGTCAATCTGAACTCGCCTAGGGTAAGGAATATCATTACGTCCAGAAACCTGCCACAAACCTGTAATACCAGGGCAAATAGTTAATATTTGCTCGATGTGGCAGCCATATTTGGGTAGTTCTTCCTCTACAAGTGGTCGTGGTCCAACAACGCTCATGTCCCCCATAAGCACATTCCAAAACTGGGGAAATTCATCCAAGCTAGTTATTCGCAAAAATCGACCAATAAGTGTAATTCTAGGGTCGTGTTTGAGTTTAAAGTTTGACTCGAACTCTTGCCGTAACTGCGGTGAAGTTTGCATCATTTGCACGAGAATTTCGTCGGCATTGCTCACCATTGTACGAAATTTTATACAATTAAATCGTTTATAGTTTTTCCCTACTCGTTCTTGGATGTAAAAAATCGGTCCTTCTGAGCTAATTGCAATTAGCAAGGCTAACAGCAGGTATACAGGGGAAAAAGCTACTAGCATGAATAGCGAGAACGCTATATCAAACAATCGCTTGGCAAACTCTCCGTTGATACTCTCAAATGGCAAAGGCGATGGTGTCTTTTTTGGTTGACCCCACTTTATAGTACTGCGCTGGGCGTGAGCGCTAGTTGTTTGCCTTTGGTTTCGCTTACCGGAGAGGAGTGAGCTCTGGGCTGTCATCATACTCCTTTATTATCCACACCACACATAGTCCCAATCTTAAAGCTTTTTGGTTGGCGCCAACAGAAGAGACTTATTACCAAAAGCATACCAATCAAGACTTCATAAACCAGGTTTCCTTGTTTTTTCTTCGCACCCATTTACAAACTCAACGTAGCGACGTGCAAAAACTTGTACGTCAAATTGAGCAGCGTGTTCCTTTGTATACTCTGAATCAAATTTATGACTATAAGTTTCAAATTCCCTTACTGCTTCAATCATTGCTGTGACCGTTTGAGTTTTAAATAGTATGCCAGTACCAGTATGAGGTGAGGAGCGAATATCGCGCACAGTCTCTAATGCACCTCCAGCACCCAAGGCGATGACAGGGGTGCCGCAAGCTTGAGCTTCAACCAGAGCAATGCCAAAATCTTCACATGCTGCATACACGAAAGCTTTAGCGGCGGACATATATTTTTTTACCACATCATCTGGTTGCCATCCCAGTATATTTATATTTGGTTTTGATATCTGTCGTATTTTGCTCATTTCTGGTCCTGTGCCGATGATAACTAAGGGTTTTTGAAGTTCGTTAAAAGCTTTTACAATTAAAGATACTTGTTTATAGCTTACTAAACGGGACACAATAACGTAAAAGTCTTCCTTTTGGGCTGAAAATGGAAAATTATCAATATTGACAGGTGGGTATATTACGTGTGCTTCACGACGGTAGCAGCGCCAAATCCGCGCGCGCGTGTGGTGCGAGTTTGCAATGAAGTAATCTACTCGATTTGCGCTTAATACATCCCATTGACGTAAACGGTGCAGTATATAACGAGATATCCAACCAGCGGCGCCCTTTCCGACGTTACTCGCATTTAAGTAATCAAAAGTTAAGTCCCAAGCGTAACGCATCGGACTATGGCAGTAGCAAATATGTAACTGGTTTGGAGTTGTTAATATACCTTTAGCAACCGCATGTGATGAAGAGAGTATTACGTCATAGGAACGCAAATCCAATTGTTCAATCGCTAATGGCATCAAAGGCAAGTATTTTTGTACACCTTTCTCTGAATAAGGAAAATGTTGGAGAAAAGTGGCGCCGATTTGACGTTTGTATAAATAGCTATCAGGGTTACGTGATTCAAAATCAATTAGAGCGTATAAGTCCGCATCAAAGGAATTCAGAATTTCACGGACAACCAGTTCTGAACCGCCAGTGGCTTTCGGTGTAAGCCATTCATGTACTAAAGCATATTTTGATGACACAAAACGCGGAAAAATTAACTATGGTGTAAAAGACGGGATATGCGTTTTACAAAGGTAACTTGTGAAGTTTCCCCTTATATACAAACAATTGGCAACATACCTATATATTAAAGACGTAATTCTCCCCTTACTAGTTCCAGAGGTGTACCACAACCTGATAACCTCGTTGTTGGGATTAGTTGTTGGGATAAACACGCAAAGCCCCGGTAAGCCAAATTATATAAACATCACCGAAGAGTATTTATGCGAATCTTAATCATGGGTGGCACCCGCTTCATAGGTATTTACCTCACACAACTGTTAGTAGAACAAGGACACTCAGTCGTTTTGTTTAATCGCGGCAATCGTCCTGCACCTGTAGCTGGTGTAGAAGTAATCACTGGCGACCGTACTAACCCTGAGCAATTAAAGCAAAAACTAAGCAACGAGAAATTTGATGCCATTTTTGACAATAACGGTAGAGAACTTACTGATACTCAACCATTAGCGGAAATTTTTCAAGATAGCGTGCAGCATTTTATATATATGAGTTCCGCAGGTGTATATTTAAAATCTGACCAAATGCCACATAGAGAGGGTGATGCCATTGACCCAAAAAGCCGTCACAAGGGTAAATTTGATACTGAAGATTATTTAAAGAAACAAAACGTACCGTATACATCAATTCGTCCAACTTATATTTATGGTCCACAAAACTACAACGACCTAGAAGCTTGGTTTTTTGACCGGATAGTAAGAAACCGTCCGATACCCATTCCTGGCAATGGAATGCACATCACGCAATTAGGACACGTTAAAGATTTAGCGCGCGCGATGTCTTTAGTTTTGGGAAACTCAAATGCAGTAGGGCAAGTATATAACGTTTCAGGAGAGCGTTATGTCACCTTCGATGGTTTAGCGCGCGCTTGTGCAACTGCCGCAGGAAAATCTCCCGACGATATCCAAATCATCCACTACGATCCCAAAAAATTCGATTTCGGCAAGCGTAAAGCATTTCCAATGCGAGTTCAACACTTCTTTGCCTCAGTCAGCAGAGCTAGAACCGAGCTAGGATGGCAACCCGAATACGATTTAATCTCAGGATTAAAAGACGCTTACGTTCAGGACTTTATTACGAACGGAAGAGATAAACAAGAAATTGACTTCTCTTGCGACGACGAAATAATTAGTAGGGTGCGTGAAGACTACTAACAATTCCTAAACGAAGCTAATAATCTAATAGCCTTCACGCACAGAAGCGAGCGGAAGTTGTAGAGTTGTAGGTTGGGTTACGCTCCGCGCGTAACCCAACATTCACAAAGTCAACACAAAAAACCTCTGCCGTATATTAGATATTGAAGATTAAACTAACTCAAAGCTTGGCGCAGTGCTTGCTACTTATTAATATGCCTTTTGCTTTTGAAATCATTTCTACCCGTGAAGTACATCGCGACTTTGGAGAAGACAGTTACCGTCACTGGACTTTACTAATAGGTGTTCTTCGTTCTGGAGTTATTAAGCTTCGCGACCATATTTGTCTACCTTCACAGACAGAACAAAATTTAGTCGCGACTATTATCGGGTTTGAGCCAGATGTTCATGACGCAGAAGAAGGTGAAAAGCGTTTAATGATACCCTCACGCGCGTTCTCTCAGAATATTCCTGATTTTATGCGGCGCCGAGGCAAACTGTGGCTCAAGCAATCTTCAAAAAAACAAGTCAGAGCAAGTGAAGTCAAGCAACCTTTCATGCTGGTAACTTGGGAACCTGCATACAATGCAACAGATATCAGCTTAGGAGGAGTAGCTACTGAATGCTCAAACTCATATTATGAAAATCATATTTTAGAGATATTACAGCAAACCCCAGAAACTATATTACATTGTCGTGATTGTGCTACACATTTATCGAATATACCTGCTGCAATGCCTACTCTCAAAGAACTTTTCATGCACCCAAATAGAGAAATAGTTAGTCGTGCCGTTAATATATATAACTACCTACATTGGCAACAAAGTAAGGGCGGGTTAACCTGAATTTTGAATTATTTAGCAGGATATAGGTAAACCCGCCCGTACTAAGAGTTAGAAGCGGCGCCTCCCTTTGTCGGAGGTCTAAATATCAAATACGTTCCTCCTAGTCCTTCAACAATAGTACGTGTATTCGCTGTCATCATTTTTTGATATGTATCACCGGAGCTTCCCTTCGCACCCAAGTTATTTGTAAAAAGCGACCGTTCGGAGAGTCTAACATTTGCTTGTTTCGCGACACTTTTAACTAACTGAGGATTTACTGTATTACTTATAAAAATAGATGGCACGCGCGCTTGTTTAATATTATTGATTAAAGGCTTTAATTGTGGAGACGTAGGAGCTTCTGAGGGATTAATAGTTATGAAAGCTGTTTCATACGTTAGTCCATAAGCTGTTGTATAGTAACCCATTTGTTGATTATTGGTAATTAACGTGCGTTGTGACGGTGGAATACTAGCAATTCGTGATTTAATCCACTTATCTAGCGCACCTATTTGATTTTTGAGTTTACTGGTATTAGCAGTATACAACTTGGCATTTTGCGGCGCCACTTTTTTGAGGTTATTACTGATAACGTCTACCATTGCAGCAGCATTTTTTGCATCATGCCATAAGTATGGATTAACTGACTTTTTGTTACCTTGTTGAATATTTGGTTTAGGAACAGCTACTTGGGCAACAGCAATTTTAGGTACAGGATTTTTACTAGCTTTGATGATATTAAATACACCTGGCTCAAGATTATAACCGTTGTAAAGAACTAATTTTGCTTTATCAATAGCTTGACGGTCTTCTGCCGTCGGTTTATAGTTACGAGGATTAGTATCTGGTGGAATAAGGCAATTTATGTTAGCTGTGTTTCCTGCCACCTGTTTTGTTAAGTCACATAATACACTCGTAGTCACAACTACTTGAGCAAGATTTTGTTTTTGCGTATTCTGCGGCGCCGTTGTTCTAATAGTTAAAGTTGTATTTTTACTACTGTTTGAATTGCTACAAGCTGATAGTATAATCAATGTTAAAACAGATATCAGCAACTTCCCCATATTTTTTTAACTTTTTTTAAACTAGTGTTTAATGATATTTACAAGGTATTGTAGCGACTTAAGGACAATTACGCTCATATGTTTTGCACTATCTTTAACTAATGAATAAAGCGGGTAGCAAAATTAGAACCGCGTGTAGGTGATATCTTATGTGCTTTGAGAACTGCTCCGACGAGCAAAGTGTGAGAAAATCCACCAATGAGTATCCACCAAACAAATATTAAAATACCAATGATTTGACCTAGGGCAATACCGCTATCCTCATTCACAACTTCCAGAGAATAAGTTTTAATAGTTGCACCATTATTTGAGATCAATCGCAACAACACATTATTCATCTTGGTAGATACCTATCTAATTAATTGTATATTTTCCAAAACTGCTGTAAAGACGCGATTTAATCGCATCTCTACATAATAATTTTCGGATATATATATTTAATTGCTTGATATTAATTTTTACTTTTAAGATATTTTGTAATATACAAGGTCTTGTTTTCTTTAGCGTAAATATTTATAAAAATTTAAGTAAGTATATTGGGATTTTACTTTTTCACCGAATCAACAGTTAAGTTAGGTACGTAGTTGTTGCTCTAGCCCAAATGACCTGCATCAAGCTGAGTGCGAGGCGCCCCTAAACTTTTGATTTTCTATTAAAGAGCGAACTGACCTTCACCCAAATGTCTTTGTTTGCCGCCAATACTGTTGTGAATAATCATTGTTAATTGATAATTAGCGTATTATTAATTACTTTTCGCGCTCTCCGCGCTACTACGTACCTATTAAAGTTAATGGCATGGAATACTAGTAAGGTGCTTATGTAAAGCACCCCACATAATAAATTTTTATTATAGAAGACTAGAAAGTTGTAATTTACCTTCGAGTTGAAGTTTAGCTCTTACACAAGCAGAGCAACTACAACCCATAGCATCATTTATAGGATTGGATTTTTGTGAGAATTTTGGAGTAACCGTTGCTTTAGTCGGATGACTAGATACTAGTTCAAGACGTTGGACAGGTACAGGTTGAATAACTTCTGCTGTTACTGGACTAATGAGAAGCAGCGAAGCTAGCAGTACCGGAAAAGTAAATAAAATCAGTTTAATCAACTTCATGGTGTACACCTAAGAAAGGCATTTGTGATAAAGCATAACGAATTCGCAGCAATAAGTCATTAGCCGCAAGCCAAGTGTAAAGACTTTTTTGTATAAAGTTTGGTTCCTTACTTACCAAAACCTTTACCGCGCGACGATTTCGACCAAATTATAACTTTTCCATTGTCTCCTCCTGCAGCAAGGTATCTACCTTCGGGGTGCCAAGCAAGACTTGAAAAACCCCCCTCAGTTGTAAGAACTTGAGAAACTTGTTTTGCCCCTTTCCATAAACATAACCATCCATCACTAGCAGCAGAAGCGAGCAAGAAACTATTGGGTGCAAACTCAATACCCTGAATAATATCAACGTGGTTAGTAAGAACGCGCGCTTCCCAACCAGTAGATTCATCTTCGACTTTTTCCCAAACTACCATACCTTCAACACTCGAAGTTGCAAGTAAAGGGGTGCCGCAAAGTGTATTAATATCAGACCAAGCACAGCTACGAATTTTACCAGGGAAACCACGCATCAACCAAGGCTCAGAATTACCCCACTCCATTACACCCACCGAACGGTCCATATTGCCCGAAGCCAAAAATTTTCCATCCTTTGACCATGCTAGTGCAACACTAACAGTAGGCATTTCCCATATATACGGTTCTTCATCCCAGTTCTCGCAGTTCCAGACTTTAACACCTTGGTTGCCACCAGCAGCCAAGTTTTTACCATTGCTAGACCAACCTAACCCTAATGGAGAGGAATCTTGAAAATTGAGTGTAGCGACGACTTCGTTCTTAGAAGCATCCCAAATTTGAATATAACGGTTCAAGCAGAAAGCTAGCTGGTTACTAATTGGGTTCCAAACAAGCTTATCAACCCATGCAGGAGCATTTTCCAACGTTGCGACTATATTATTCTCATTCAAATCCCAAATTTGGACTCGTCCATCTTGTCCCCCAGCAGCCAAAAACTTGCCATCATGCGAAAACCCCACACAGTCAACTGACTTAGAAGTCGCAGCTTGTAATATTTCCAGCTTATCATTCTGCCATAGCGCAACTTCTCCCGCAGCAGAAACAACAGCAAGCGTTGAACCAACAGGTGCCCATCTTACAGACGTTATATAATCTGACAGCGTGCCAGTAAACTTTTGGTCAAAATCTTTAGTAGCAGTTGAAGTCATAAGCTATATAGTTAAATATTTCCCATTAAAATTAAGTTTATTTTAAACAATATTTAATATCGAGGGCAGGCAAGGCGCCTACCCGACGTATGGGATATTTAGGCAGAGAGGCAACTTAAAAAGTCTTGTTTTAATTTGGCTTCGTCTAAGTTACGTCCGATGAAGACTAGTTCGTTTTTACGGGTTTCGGTTTCTTTCCAAGCACGGTCTGGTTTGCCTTCAAATAACATGTGGACTCCTTGGAAAACAAAGCGCTCGTTTTCACCCTCTATGTTTAATATTCCTTTCATACGGAAGATATCGGTACCTTGAGTTTGTAGCAACTCGCTCAACCAAGCGTTGAGTTTTTCTGGGTCTAAGGCGCCTTTTTCCACAAGTGCAACCGATGTTACGGTTTCATCGTGTTCATGGTCGTGTTCTTCGTTCAAAAATTCTGGCTCTATTTCTAACGCACGTTCTAAGTCAAAAGCTTTTACACCTAATAGTGCATCCATTTCTAACTCAGAATTACGGGTACGGTAAATTTTTGCCATGACGTTCATCGACCGAATTCGTTTTTCGAGTTCTTCGAGTTCTTCCGGCTGTACTAAATCGGTTTTATTTAATAAAATCACATCGGCGAATGCAATTTGCTCTTGCGCTTCATCCGCATCCCAATGTTGCCAAATATGCTTTGCATCTACTACCGTAACAACTGCATCGAGTTCTAATTTGTCCTTCATGTCCTCATCGACAAAGAAAGTCTGAATTACTGGCGCCGGGTCTGCTAATCCAGTAGTTTCAATGACTAAATGGTCAAATTTGTTACGACGCTTCATCAAGTTGCCGATAATTCGTATCAAGTCTCCCCGCACTGTACAGCAAATACAACCATTGTTCATTTCAAAGATTTCTTCATCAGCATCGATAACTAACTGGTTATCAATACCAACTTCTCCAAACTCGTTCACAATAACAGCGACCTTCTTACCGTGTTCGTGAGTGAGAATCCGATTTAATAGCGTTGTTTTGCCGGCGCCTAGATAACCTGTTAGTACTGTTACGGGAACTGTGCTTGTAATATCAGTTGTCATAAAATCGCAGAGTGTGGAGTGATTAATTTACCTATTTGCCAAATACCATTTTCTACTTAATGTGCTTTCTTTCTAGATAATTTAAGATTAAAGGTGTTTGTTAAACCGGTTCACCGAGAAACCCGTAAGGGCGCAGTGGCTCCCCAACCTACGATTATCTTGAATGGTATTCATTCTCAAAGGCTAATCTCTATGATAGCTATATTGCACGTAAAAATGGCTCAATTGCTTCAACAACTTCTTGTGAATACTCTTCATGCATCCCTAATGTACCTGGCAGTGTGACGCTGATGACGTTGGGTAATGCGGCTAGTGCATCCATATCAGCTCGCGATTTTTTAGGCACCGACTCTCCCACCACTACCATCAAAGGCATATTTAAACTGCTTGCTAGTTCTAAATATTCAGATTGACTGTGAACCGCATCAAGATTACCTGTAACAAATGCTGCTGGTGCATACCGCGCTCCCGGTTTCTGGGTATTACGCCACTTGTGTTCTACAAATTCCGGTGTCAGCTTATTCGCATCAACGTATACATGGCGCCGATACATCCAACTTAAAAACGATGGTGCGGTATTCAGCTTATATAATAGTTGTCCAACAATTGGAGAACGCACTAAATTTTTACCAATATTAGCCTGCTCGCGACTTAACCCCATTGTTGGTAAAGGTCCACGCCAAGTTGGCGCCACTAATACAATCCGCGAAAATAAACTTGGCTGTTTATTAGCAAGATCAAGAACATAAGCACTACTATGCCCCGCTGAAACAACAGCAATAGGGGTTTGCAGGCAACTTCTGACAAAATCTTGAAGAAATTGATGATAAATGGCAGGCTGATAATCAAGAGATAATCGGTCAGAGTCACCAAATCCAGGAAAATCAACTGCAATAGTTTGGAAGTTGGATGATAGTAACTTTGCTATACCACCCATCTCCGAACGCATTGACACGGTACTAAACGCAGGTAGTAGCAGTACTGGAGTACCGTTGCCAAGAACTTCGTAAACTACGCGAACAGATTGGTTTTGGTAGTTCCATGTGTATTCTCGAACGGTACCACCAATATTAAGATTGAGTGGAGTGTCTTGAGATAATAAATTTGTCATTGACTGTCAACCTCCGATTCCAAAGCTTTTTTTTGCATGGTTTTGAAAATATTGTAGAAACCATTGGCGCGCGATGGGGTGAGGCTAACGTTTAAACCGGTTTCTTGGATAAAGTCAGGGGTAAGTTGAATAATTTCTGCAGGGGTTAGTCCATTGAGTCCTTCAATTAACAAACCAACCAAACCCTTAGTTAGCTGTGAGTCAGAGTCACCGCTAAATTTAACCTTTCCGTCCTGGGTGCGTGCAACAGTAATAAAAACTTGCGACACACAACCAGGAACTTTGTTTTCTGGTACCTTATCAGCTTCTGAAAGAGGGTTAAGCTTGGTACCGTACCAGATTAACTGCTCGTACCGTCGTTTCTGGTCTGTCGCACGTTGGAAACGCTGAACAATTTTCGCCAAGGACGGAGGCAATGATTCTATCGATGACATAACTACAGCATCAAAATAATCGGTATCACTTCTTGAGTGTAGATTATTTACGAGCAATTGCGTTTAGCATTGATTGAGCATTTGCGATACAGTTTGGAATTTATACCCCTGTGTCTGTAACTTACGCACTATAATCTCTGTTGCTGCAACAGTGGCGCCTGGCTCTCCACCATCATGCAGTAAAATTATGGCGCCTGGAGTCACATTACTAATAACGTGCGAAGCAATTACCTCTGGGTTCGCTTCCTTATAATCTTTTGGGTCTACACTCCATAATATATTCTTCTTCTGCATTTGATTCAGAATATACGGCAAAGTGAATCTTTTATATCCATATGGCGCCCGAAATAGAATTTCTTGCTGTACTCCAAGATTTTGCAATAGTTCATCAGTTCGCTCTATTTCGGAACGAACAAAAGCAGGTGTTTTCCAAATTAATTTTTGATGTGAGTAAGAGTGATTACCAATTTCATGCTCGTTGGCAATAAGTTTTTGGATAGTTTGGGTATGCGCTTCGATATTTTGACCAATAGTAAAGAATGTTGCTTTAACTCCAAGTTGGTTAAGTACGTCTATTAGTTGTTCAGTATATGGTGGGTTGGGTCCATCATCATAAGTTAAAGCAACTACAGGTTCTTGTGTTTTAATCTTTGTGAAATATTGTCCAAATAACTGATATTTTGAGGTTTTTGCAAGTTTATCGAAGATTAAACATGTAAAAAATAATACTGCAATTATAATTAGTAGATATTTCATGTTGAGTTGTTTTAGCTGTCGCGTTCGGTACGTACCCAAGTTTTTTGAGGTTTTATTAAGAAAGATAAGTAAATACTAAGGTTCCAAATCATGTAAAAGGGTATTGTTAGAAGTGAACGTGTGGGTAATGCGGAGCGTCCAAATTTAAACCATGCGCTTGTAATTGCAATAATTATGCATAATCCCTCAACACTCAGAATTAACATTGGTAGCCAAATACCTAAAAGCGTTGATATAGACAATGCCAAGCTAAAACTAACGAACCAAAGTATCACTAATAAAGATACAGGTAAAACTGATAAATCTAAAGCGATGGCTATTAAATCAAATCGTTTTTGTCTGATTGCTGCTAAGAATAATTTAGGCACTTGTGTGAGCAGGGTTTGCAAGTGTCCGTGAACCCATCGTGTTCGCTGTGAGTTTCCTGCTTGTTTATGCTTAGGGAAATATCCTGTGACAAGTGCGTCTTCACAAAATATAGGAGTATAACCAGCTACCGCAAAATCTAATCCTATTTGCTTGTCTTCAGCTATATTACCGCTTGCAAATCCGACTTTGGTTATCAAAGACCAAGGAAAAGCCATTCCTGTACCTGTGAGTGAAGCTGGTACACCTAACTTAGAACATCCGCGCTGACGAACTAAGTTTTTGACGAGAAATGCCAGAACTGATACTGCATGTCTTGGTGTAAAGTGTTCTGGCGCCTTAAGTAGATTCTTTGCTTGAACTGGTCGATTTGTCTCTACTGTCATAGCTGCCAAGCGTTCTATAGTACCTGAATGGACAGTACAATCTGCATCAATTACTACCACAACATCCGGTGGATTAGCTTTTAAATATTTAAAACCAAAGTCGAGTGCATATCCTTTACCTGTATTTTGTAAATCACACCGCTCAATCACAGTGGCGCCACAAGAGCGTGCGATATCAGCTGTATTATCAGTACAATTATCTGCAACAACTAATATCTTCTCGTTTATAGTTGACGTGCGGTGTATAGATGCCAGTGTTGACCCAATACATAACGCTTCATTATGAGCAGGTATTACCACACATACATCCAACTCTTGATTCTTTAAAGAATAATTGCGTTCCGGTAAAAGTGCCGCCATACATTCAACAAACAAAACCACTATTGGCAACGCCAGCAATAATGAAATTATTAATAAAATGTTAGTAATTGAAAATAAAAAATTGCTAGTCAGCATAAAACCTCCCTACTGTTTAGAGTAAATAAAATAATATTAAAAACTTGGCTATTTATAGCCTGCTCCCGGCAGGTTACATTTCGAGAAAACCTTCGGTCTACGCTCGTATAGCCCCACTGCCCTTCAAGAGTGTGGGTATAAAAAAATCAAAGCTAAAAATCTCATACCGTTATTATATGGAGTAATAGGGTGATTTTATTTACGCGCATTATTTATTTTTCATGAAGTTTTACGGAGATAATTGTATTCTGGACGACAAATTATACTAGTAATTATGAAGTTTAGGACTAAAGCTAAGTATATATAAGTAGTTACATAGATAAAAACCCGATATTTATGACAAATATCGGGCAAAGTTATAACTATTTTTTGTTTTGTGCATTAATCCTAACCAGTACAAAAAGCTAGAAAATTTTAGCAAGGTCGCTTAAACGTTCATAAACAGCGACAAGCTCATTTCCATTAAGTACAACAGAAGTAGTTGGGTAGTTACGAATAGCTCCAAGCAGCGTTACTTGACCACTTTGCTTTATAGACGCACTCAAAGCAGTACGTAATGCCTGTTTGTCTAATTGTTTTCCAGGAGGATAAACAACCGAGCCAATTTGGTCTACCAAAACAGGCCCTGCCCAACTTGATAGTAAACTATCTAAAAAGGCAGGGTCGGCTTTTATTCCTGCTGTCAATGCTTTGCGAGCAACAGCTGGGGTTTGTCCAGATGCTTGTAAGTAAGCTAGTAGCGTAGGTGTGGTTTTACCAGTTTGCACAAACTGACTTAATTCGTTGACAGAAATTGTGCCTTGGAACCGACCATATTTTAAAACAACTTGATCCGCAGCATTTGCATTAGTGCTAAAAAGTAAAACACCTGCACTAACTCCTAAAGCGACTAGCGAATTCAAATGGCGCCGCTTAACACGATTGAAAAATTCAAAAATCTGCATTTTAACTCAACTATTTAATCTTGAGTACTTAAGCCAATTGTAAATAATTAACAGTTCTACTGGCTCTAACTTGCGATGTAGCTATTTTTAGCCTCAACTTCGCATGACGGCATCTAATAACTTACCACCACCATAACGAATCACATCAGTACAAGGTAAACCAGTTTCTGTTTGCACTTTAACTATTTCTTGTTTAGCTGTGGTTTCATCTAGAAGCGCTGTATTCAAAGCAATACCAACAACAGAGGCGCCTTTAAATGCTCCAGCACCAGAAGCTACCATCTCGTATAACTTAATAACTTCGCTCAAAGGGGGAATAGGTACACCTTCAATTACTTCAGTTTGTCCTGCACGATGTACAAGAATCATGTGTGTTGCTTGTGAACCGCGTATCAAAGGTAATGTTGCCGTCGAACCTGGATGTAACAGCGAACCTTGTCCTTCGATATGCAAAATATTATAGTTTTTTCCATATCGCAGTACCATCTGTTCAACGGCGCCTGCTGCATAATCAACTCGTATAGCATCCAAAGGTATTCCATCACCTTCGAGCATTAACCCAGTTTGCCCTGTTGCTAAAAACTTAGAACGCCATCCTCTTAACCTCGAAGCATGATGTAATTCAATACTTGTAGACATTTTACCTACACCCATGTCAGTACCTACAGTTAAAACGCGACGACAAGTTAAGTTGCGCGCTTGTGCAGTTGCTATACCTAAATTAGAAGGTTCTTTTCGCACATCCCAAATTAACTGACCTGGTTTTAATAGCGCTTTGAGTTCAGGAATATTTTCTAAAGGAGTATGTAAACCGTTAACTATAGACATTCCCGCTTTAATAGCATCCTTCAATTCGTGCCAATAATCATCGGGTAAGGCACCACCTTCAGGTGCAATGCCAATTACCAAAACTTCAGGTTGATATGGAAGTGACTCGGCAACCGAACCAACTATCGGTACATCGCGCTGAATACCCGTTAGTTCAACAATCGACTTACCCACACGTTCTTTATCGATAGCGGCAACTATTGGAGCTTCGCTATATCGCAGGAGCGACAACCCAGTTTTTCCATTTTTTCCCTCAAGTCCCCCATGTAAAAGAATTGCAACCCTTTGATTAAGCGCTAGTCGCACGATATTGTACCCCCAAACCTGGTAAATCATTAGGAAATAGGCGCCCAGATTGTAGAACCGCACCACAAAAAGGGTCATTAATCAGATTAAGATGACTATCTAAATCTAAATAGTCTGCGAGCGGAGAAAATTGTGCAGCAGCAGTATTTGTCAATGCGCTATCCGAATAACAGCCAAACATCACTTGTAATTCATACGCGCGTGCTACATGTACCATCCGCATTGCCTCGGTTAACCCACCCGACTTCATCAGCTTGATATTAATACCATCGATGCTATTTGCCAAGTCAGGAACATCAAGACTAGTAAAACAGCTTTCATCTACAAATATAGGTAATGGCTGTTTTGCTTTCAACTGAGCTAAGGAAGCTTCTTTTCCTTTTGCTAAAGGTTGTTCGATATACTTAATATTTAAATCTGCCAGCCACTTCCCCATTGTGACAGCATCTTCTAAACTCCAACCACCGTTTGCATCGACAAATATCTCTTTAGAAGGCGCCTCATCACGTACCGCGAGCAACATTTGTTTATCAGCTTCAATACCTTCACTACTACCGAGTTTTACTTTCAATACCCTAACATCAGCGTATTCCAACCATTTTCTAACTCTTTCTCTTGCCCCATCTGGTGTATTTATACCAATCGTTACAGAAGTTGAAACAATAGTACTTCTATCTAAACCCCATATTTTCCACAAAGGTAAACCAACACTTTTACCAAACCAGTCGTGTAAAGCGATATCAATTGCCGCGCGTACTGGGCTGATAATATTAGCTTCAATTAAAACTTTTTCAATCCGGTGACGTTCGTATGGACTAAACTTTGCTAAAGTCGGCGCCACCTCAAGTAAACAAGAATAAATCATCTCGGTAGTTAAAGCATCACCTCCAGCACTAAATGGTGATGCTTCACCCCAGCCCTCAATACCATCGTGTAAAATCTTTACCCATACATTCGTCGTCTGCGCCGTTGTCCCATAACTAATCTTGAGCGGGAAACGTTTTTTCAGGGTAAATAACTTTACATCTATTTGCATGTTTCTACTTTGTTAGACGAAGGAATTTTGCGTAAATGCACTTGTGCCATTAATGTCATTGTACCTTTTTCTACCTCCATCTTCTTAACACGAAAAGCAGTCCCATCCATTTCCAGATAAGGCGCCTCTGTCAATTCCTTAATTTTCTTGATCAGACCTGTAGTAAAATCAAGGGAAATACCCTCATTTTCAGCACACACAAAGCTTTCAAGTATAATTGGTGAGGTTTCAGTACGAGGACAAACAACAGCTTGAAACGTGAATGGACGTGTGCCGCTTGCTTGTTCAACTAAGATTTTACCAACAAACTTTATTTTGTTGGGTTCAGGTAAATGAATACGGATAAGTTGAGGTTTAAAAGTAACGACATCACCGTTAATATCTACAGCTACTCCCTTCTGTAACAAACTACGAACCAAATTAGAACTCATAGCATGGTTTAAATCATCCTCGGTAAAAACGAGACGGGCATTAGCATTAACAGGTTTATCAAATTCAACTTTACCAAAAACAGCGTTCAAAGGATTAACTGAAACACTATCGGTTTGCAACTGAACTTCTTCGATGCGAACACCCTGCACTTCTAAACCCTGTCCTTGTACCCCAATACCATCGACTTGTCCACTAAGAAGTTTCAACAAATCAGTTTGGATATCAACGTCAATTTCATCAACATTATCAAATGCAAGACCCACAGTAGTTTCAATAGCTTTAGAGACTACCGTTCCTTCTAGATTTTGTTCAGTTTTCATTGCATTTACCTCAAAGTGTCGTCAACTCTGTAAATCTAGACGCTAGAAAATTAAAATTAATCTACATTTAGAAGGTAATACATTATTTTATTGATTCTACCAATTGATAGAGTCTTGTGGAACAGGCAGGGATGCCTGTTCTGTGCTGTTCTATATCAAGGGCAGGCAAGGATGCCTGCTCCACAAGGGTTTATTTGTTTTACTTTCATGGGCACACCCGAAGAAGGAACAATAGTAATACCGCGACGCACAGGTAAAACTGGGCGCCTGTCAACAAGTTCAAGTTCAAATTGTGATAAAATTGCAGCCATAACTAGCTTCAATTCATACATTGAAAAAGCAGAACCAACACATCCACGATATCCACCTCCAAACGGTAAATATTCAGTTGCAGAATACTTTTGATTTAAAAATCTTTGCGGATTAAACTTTTCTGGTTCTGTGTAAGTTTGACTACGATGATGTGCCAAATAAATACAAGGAACTAAAACAGTGCCAGTTGCATATTCAACACCACTTATTTCTACTGTTTCTTTTGTCATGCGTGGAGTACAAATTAATGCAATAGGGTGAAGTCGCATTGTTTCTTGACAAACAGCAGAAAGATACGGCAGCTTGGTAACTTCGTTTGGTTCTAGTTCTCCTAAACTCTTTAATTCATGAATAATCTTATCTTTAACATCTGAATGTGCATGAATGAGATAAAATAACCACTGTAAAACACCAGCAGTTGTTTCATAACCTAAAAGTAAAAGCGATATAAGCTGGTCTTTTAACTCTTCATCACTCATCACTTGTCCATCTTCATCACGCGCGGACATTAATAAGCTTAAAATATCAGTGAGCGAATCATCTTGTTGTAACCGTCTTTCAGAAATTTCAGCATAGACAAGATTATCTATATCTTGCTTACGCTTGAGATAATTTCCCCAAGGACTCCAAGCACCAAAGTCTTTTTGCAGAGGTGGAAAGAAAAATAAGCTAGAGTACCAAGGCGTAGTAATATCATCTAATAAAGCGCTGAGAAGTTGTTTCAGCTTTTCATACCTGGCGCCTGGACTAATCCCGAATACTACTTGTAAGATAATCTGTAAAGTAATATCAGGCATTACATGCTGCATTGAGACTATTTGACCTTCATGCCAATTTTTAGTGACATCTAGAGTAATACTATATATAGTCTCACCATAAGACTTCATCCTATCACCGTGAAAAGGTGGCATTAATAAACTGCGCTGACGGTTGTGCTGTAGACCTTCTTGAAGGACAATCGAATTGGCGCCGAATAGTGGTTTAAATACGTGGGTTGCTTTTTTAAAGTCTAATTTCTGTGCTGGAATAGCGAAACATTCAGATATGGCTTGCGGATGACCAAAAAATACAACTGGTGGGGAGTTTATACCTAGTACGCGCATTGTAAAGGTATCGCCGTATTTTGCTGCGCTTTTATCTAGAAATTTGGTGGGGTTAACGATTAATTGAAGAGTTTGTATTAAAGAAGTCATTTTAAGCTTGCTGTTGGGTTTTTTGCTTATAGGGGACAGGCTTTCTATGCCTGTTCCACAAGATTATCCCACAAGGCTTATGTAAAATCCCCCCAGCCCCCCTTGATAAGGGGGGAACAAGAGTACTTAGAGCCACCCCTTACTAAGGGCAGGGCTGTTTCATTCTAAAAAGAAAAATGGCTATTACTCTTTGTGTTCTTTGTGTTCTTCGTGGTTCATTAAATAAAAACCACAAAGGTCACAAAGGACACAAAGGAAGAGATAGAATCATTTGGTACTTATGCACTAAAATTGAACTGAATTTAATTTCCTTCTAAGAATGAAACAGCCCTGCGAACTCGCGGGGGGTTGGGGGGATCAATTTTAACTACCCGAACCAGGTTTAGTTAACTGACGGTGCATTTCAGCCTTAAGACCATCAGGCAGAACCTGAGACACGGCGCCTTGAATTTTCGTCATCAGCGAACCAGCGATAACACTATCTTTGCCAGCCATCAAAGCCTCAAATCCTTGCTTCGCGACTTCGGCTGGGTCATCTTTTTTACTTTTAGCCGCTTTCGTATCTTCCATATCCGCACGGTCGAAGAAATTGGTATCAGTAGGACCAGGCATAAGGGAAGTAACAGTTACACCCGTATCTTTCAACTCATTACGTATTGAGAGTGAGAAAGATTGCAAAAACGCTTTGGAAGCTGCATAAACTGCCTCGAACGGTCCTGGCATAATACCAGCAATCGATGAAGTAAAGAGAATTTTACCTTTGCCGCGTTCGACCATATCTTTTACAACTCTTTTGGCAAGGTGGACGGACGAAACAACGTTTAGGTTGATAATATTAAGTTCGTCTTGTAAATCAGTCTCGCGCGCAAATTCACCACCAACACCAACACCCGCATTAATAGCGATAGCATCCACAGGTCGGCCAGTCTCTTTTATCTTGTTATATAGTGTTTCGACACCTTCGTATGTTGCAAGGTCAGCTTGCACTGTCTGAATTTCGGACTTAGAGGTTTGAGCAATTTCAGAAGCAACTTCGTCTATGCTTGAACCAGTGGCAGTAATTAGTAAATCAAAGCCATTTTGAGCGAACTGTTTAGCAAGTTCGTAACCTATGCCATTAGAGGCGCCAGTTACAACAGCAAAAGGTATAATTGACGACATAATCTTATACTTATACTTCAAACAATGCTTACGATCTTAAGAAGGCAGCATAATTATTACGTCTTTCTAACGAAGTATCGTCATTTATGCTTAAAGTTAGTTTTATCGAGTTGCGGCGCCATCAGTAGCTAATTGTCCGAAGCGCTTTAGAATACGCGCGAACTATATATAGGTCGTTTCCCGGATTGAAAATATAAAATAATCTAGATAATAAATATTTAGGCGCCTCGTGTTTGATTAGCTTTACGAACAAAAAGCTGGCGCCTGTAGCATAGGCGTCCCGCCTGTGCAATGCATGTATTTTTTTACCACAGAGGCACAGAGTTCACGGAGAAATAGGAATAAACCACGCTCGTCACAAAGGCGCGCCCAAGGAACGCAGTAAAGGGACACTTTGAAAGAAGTAAGAAGAGAGAATTTCTCAAACTTAATGACACATACCACTAGTGTAACAGTAATAATTGCTATATTTATTGATAATTTGTAGCTTTAAGAAACGTGCGAATTTCATCTACCAGCCATACTTTTTCTTCTTCACTCAAAAAATGCCCAAAATTTAGCTTAAATAAACCGACTTTGAGACAGCAAAATGAATTTTGGTGTTGATAAAATAAAGATTTACGTTTTTGTAAACTTGCTTGAACTGTACTTATTTCCTTGACATCTCTATACCTATGCACGAATAAAGTTGGTTTAAGATGCTTTACTTTTACTTCCAGCTTATTCGTCCCTATACTTAGGGTTCCCAAAATAAGATTTTTTTTGCACTAAGATTAATATTATTTGTTAAATTTCCGTAAAGCCCGTTTCCCAACCCACTCTTGATCAAAACTATCCGTTACATCCGAGCAGGAGCAAAATCTGGCACCACCAAAGCATAAAAATTTGTAAGGGGAATATCAGTAAGTTAGTGGCAGATATTCAATACGGTCTTGATACTCTTCATCAAACGACGCTTCAGCTACAATAATCAATTCTTCTAAATTATCGCCAACACTCAAATTTGAATTTAAAATAAAAATGCCCGGTATATGACGACCTTGAGCCAAGTGGTCAGCTAGATGTACTGGCATTGACCTTCTATTATTTGTTACTAAAATAAACCCCGTTGTCTCGCACCAGCACAAGATATCGGGGTCAAGAGTTCCTTTGGGAGGCATTGCAGGTTCGCCAACCATACGCACTGTCATCTCTGGTTTTTGTCGTCTAAGTTGACGAACATAAACAAGGTCAACATTTTCGTCAAATAGATATTTGAGGCTCATTATTTAAGTTGTCATAGCATTCCGTTCTGCTTTTAAACGCCGTAGTTTTTCTCTTACTGGCGATGGATTAAGTTGCTGTTTTTTTCGCATTTCTTCACCATGCTTAACCCAGTCCGCTAAATATTGCGACATTATTTCTCGATTATGCAAGTAATACAAAATCGTTGCATAAACCTGTTCCAATGTCAACGAGGAATAGGTTTGTGCGATTTCTTCGGCAGTGCGGTCACGATAAACATAATCAAAGAGAATTGTCTCAATTCCAATTCGTGTTCCTTTCACCCGAATATCATCCGGCGCCAAGAAGTTAAAATATTCTTCGAGATTTATCATATCCCGCCTTTAACTATAAGGTATAGTCATACTATAATAACCTGTGCTTACAATTATTTTCATGCGAATAGGTGAGGGAGGGAGCAGATACGCTCACCACGACTATGTATAGTAGATAGCGTTGTTATTTATTCTTATCTTTGACATAACATATTGGTTGCTGCCCACCAGACTTTGAATAAACGGATCGACCGCCGCAACTACTCCCCCGGATGTCTGTATCATATGGGCACTGACAACTGCCACTAACTGCCGCGCGCACTGGTGTATCAGGGTCGATCTTGCTGCCATTAACTTTTATATTTGGATTTTTTAATGCTTCAAGTATTTGGGTTAGTGACGGCGCTTCTTTGACTGTGATACTTGGTGTAGAAGTTGTCGGCGTGGGTTGTGCATTTGGCTGCGTTACATTTACAAGTGCTGGTGCCGGGGATAGAAAGGGAACGAATATAAATAAGACTACGCACGCTGCAATATTTTTGGTTAATCCATACTGGTCAGTTGCTCTATATAATGATGATAAGAAAATAAGACCCCACACCAAAACAGCGACTCCACTTAGAATTTCACCTGCCATTACTTTGGAAGCGGCGAAAATAAAAAATATTGCAATTGCCCAACTTATGGGTGAAAGTACTCGCTTTAACATATACCGACCTTCAGTACATATATTTACGACAGCATCCTAAATAACACGGGAAGTAGATAACCCCGAAGTTAATACCTCAGAATTATAACATTGTTAGGTATTAACGTTTTTAAGTTCAGAGGATGGCAGCAAATTTAACTTGTAGGAACCCAAAGGTAAGTCATATTATGATAACGCGCCCTTATAATTAAAACGGATAGGTTGGTCGGGAGCAGATACTAAACCGCGACGTTTAGGGTTTACTTTGTTTTGGGTAAGAAGTTCTAGTTGATAAGATGTAAGAATTTTTGCTAGTACTAGTTTCATTTCAAACTGAGCAAACGCTAATCCAATACATCGTCTGGCGCCACCACCAAATGGTAAAAATTCATAAGCTGAGTATTGCCGTTCTAAAAATCTTTCAGGTTTAAATTCGTCTGGATTTGGGTATAAATCTTGACGACGATGTAGGTCGTATATTGAACCGTAAACTAATGTACCTGGTTCTAAATTATAGCCGCATAAAGATATGGGTTTTTCTACTTGACGAGGAAAAGTCGTCAGTGCTACAGGATAAATACGGAGTGTTTCGTTACAAACAGCGGTAAGGTAAGGTAATTTGAAAATAGTATTTGAATCAGGATTTTTTCCTAAGCTATTAAGTTCGTCCAGTAATTTAGTTTTGACGTTCTCGTTCTTATAAATGAAATATACTGCCCATGCCAAAGCTGTTGCTGTTGTTTCGTGACCTGCTGTTAATAATGTCATCAGTTCGTCACGTAGTTCGACATTAGTCATTGCTTGTCCGTCTTCATCGCGCGCCAACATTAATAAGCTTAAGATATCAACCCGCTCTGAATCTGCATTATTGCGTCGTTCTTGAATTTCTTCGTAAATTATTTTATCAGATTGTTGTAGCAAAGTCTCAAAGTCATGGGCAGGGTTTAACGAACCTAATACCTTGCCTAATATTGGGAAAGTTACACCAGCAAGAGATAACGGAGAACTTGTAGATTCTAAAATATTGTTTAACAACCGTTCTAACTCTATCGCGCGCGGACTATCATGTAATCCAAACACTGCTTGCATAATAATCTTGAGCGTAATAGTTTGCGTTACGTTGCGAATCGAAAAAGCGGCGCCAATTTCTAATTTAGATATAACTTCATCTGTAACTTGATTAATAATATCTGCATACGCGCGCATCCGTTCACCATGTAATGCGGGCATAACTAACTGTCGTTTACGCTGGTGCTGTTTTCCACTGGCAGTGATTAACGACTGCGTTCCTAATATAGGTATAAATATCTGATTTAACTTACCAGGGGACGATAATTCTTTTGTATCACTCGTCAAAATAGTTTGTAAAGCATCAGGGTTACTTGTCAGCACTGCTGGATAATCAGGACGTAAATTTAAACTATAAATTTCACCATACTTAGAAGCACATTCGTCCATGTACGACATTGGTGTAAATATCCAGCGCAATAACTGTATAGTTCGAGGAGTACGAGGTGTAGGTGGTAAATGCATATCTGGTTTAAAGATTAGAGCTTATATATAGATTTTACATAAGTAAAGATACTCTAATCAAAGCAAAATCTTACTAATTTTTGGGTTGCGCGCTTCGTTCACCCAACCTACGGTCGGTTTTATTGGTTGTGCGTATATTTTTAACAAGCATGTTGATAGCTTGATTTGGCCCAGTTACTAAACCTCGTCGTCGTGGTTTAACATCTTCAGTAGTTACAAGTTCTAATTCTAACTGCTTCATAATTGTTGCTAACACTACTTTCATCTCTAACATAGCAAAAGCATTACCAATACATTTACGCACACCACCACCAAAAGGTAAAAATTCATACGGAGAGAATTGTTTCTCCAAAAATCTTTCAGGACTAAATTGGTGTGGTTCTGGATATATATCCTCACGTCGATGGGTTAAATAAATAGAACCCATAATGTAAGTACCTGGTTCTAAATCATAACCACACAAATTAATTGCTTCTTTAACCTCGCGCGGGAAAGTAAGCATTCCTACAGGATAAATTCGCAGAGTTTCGTTACAAACAGCACTCAAATATGGGAGCTTGTTAATAACATTAAAATCCATATTATCTAAACCATCAAGTTCAGCCATTAACTTATAATGTACAGATGGTGTTTTGTGTATCCAGTAAAATGCCCAAGTTAAAGCTGTAGCAGTTGTTTCATGTCCAGCAGATAGTAAAGTTAGCAACTCATCACGTAATTCCACATCGGTCATGGGTTCCCCCATCTCATCGCGCGCTGCCATTAGTAAGCTTAAGATATCAGTACGTTTAGAGTCAGGATTTTCTCGACGTTCGGCAATTTCCGCGTATATTAAGTTGTCTACCATTTCGCGGCGCCGTAAAAAAGTACCCCACGGCGTTAACTTACCCAAATCGCGTTGCAGAGCAGGATAATATAACATCAGCGCGCGTAAAGGTGAACTTCCACCAGCATCCATCATCAGACTAATAACTTTTTCAAGTTCCTGGGCACGGTTCGAGTCGTATAATCCAAATACAGCTTGCATTATTACCCGTAGAGTTATAGTTTGCATCGCTGAACGAATACAAACTGTTTTATCTACTTGCCAACTTTGAATAACTTCTTGGGCAATATTACTGATAGTTTGAGCATAATTATGCATCCGTTCACCGTGAAAAGGTGGTGTTAATAACTGTCGCTGACGTTTGTGTGTTTCACCACTAACTGTAATTACAGAATTTTTTCCTAGAAGTGGTTCAAACACCGTATTTAAATTGCTAGGGGCGCTAAATTCTTTGGCATCACTTGTTAAAATTTGTTGTAGCGCTTGCGGGTTACTAACAAGTACAAGTGGCAAATTCAACTGTACAGAAAAAATATCACCGTAGCGTTTTGCACAATCTTCCATAAACGACATAGGAGTAGCGACCCATTGAAGCATTTGTACAATTGTAGGAGTTTGCGGACCTGAAGGAAGTTTCATGTTTATGTGTAGAGAGAAGTTCCATCTCTGTTGTGCCATTGAAACTCTAAATTAGTTATTAATATTTGTTGCAAACTCTCTTAACCTAACCTCAGATTATTGTTGAGGCAAATTAATTGCTGGGTTGCGGTTAAAAAATCCTCTTGGAACAAGTTTAAACCCAACGCGGTGAGTTGGCATTACAGGCCAGTCCTCTGGTCTAGGGACATGAGTTACGCCCATCGAATACCACAGTACAATATCTTTACTCATCAAAGACTCATCATTTGAAATATACTCTGGTAAACCTTTTCCGGGTTTAGTTTGATTGGGATAATTTCCAGCAGCATAGAGTTCACCTGGATTATAATTAGTTACCCAAACATGATGAGTTGCAAATGCAGCTTTGGAGCGAATTTCTGCTGACTCAGTAGGTAAAAATACAGCATTGCTTCCAGGCATTAGCATATATCCTGTTGCGGCGCCTAAAGCATTTTTTTTATCAGCACTCATAATCATCCATTCACGACTTTGCTTCATATCTAAATCACGCACAGCAGTCGTTTCTTTTGTCAGTGGAGTTTCTTCAACCACAAAAGCATTTCCTAAAGTATTCTCAGCTACAGGTAAGGGTTTGACATTCATTTCCATTACCTCATTTGCCTTACCATCAACATCCATATCCAAACGGAAGTTAAAGAAGTGTTGATGATTTACCCCTACGATGTTTTTTGCAACCAATTTACCGTAAGCATCTTTTTCAGATTGCTTTATAGAAGCTGTTCCCTGCGGCAGTACAATACCTGTTAAATCGCTTTGAACTTCTAAAGTTCCATCTTGGTGAAAAATCCAACTGATGCCATAATCATAGTTTTCCAGCGCTGTTGTTGTCGTCACTACTAGTTCTCGACTGCGACGAACATCATTACGCTTTGTATTATACTCGTAGTGTTTCCAAAGTATACCATTGTCTTTTTCGTAAATACCGATAACCTTTGGTAGCATATAAGACGTTCCTTTATCGTCAGCAAATACAGCATCTAGTAAAACGCTATTTTCTGGAACTTCCTTACCTAACTCCATTGTGGTTGCTTGTATACCATAGTTATATTCTCCTACATCGAAAGCATTTCTAAACAACCAAGTCGAGTCAGGATTTCCATAGGGAACTACCATTTCCGATAGACTAGCTCTATACAGTATCGGTCGAGTATTTTGCCCGTCGTTATAAGTGATAAGATACAATACCAAACCATCGCGAGGATGCATTTGATAACGGAAATTCCAACCTTGCCAACTAATTTCATTGCCTTTAATACTAAAATCGGCGCCATTCGGCTGTTGAATTTTGAATGCTTTTAGTGCTGGTCGTAATTTTCCTAGAGTCTTTGTATCGTAGTCCGAGTTTTCCTTTGAGAAAGGAACTATACCATTGTCAACAAAACTGGAAACTTTGCCAGTATTCAAACTGACAGTTGCTAACACTCCTTCGATCGGTCTACCAAAATAATTCCAGTTATTGCCCTTGTAGTAAGACAAACCTCGACACAGACGGTTTCCTGTATTTTTTTCCTCTTCACTTAGAATACCTGGCGCCCAACAGCTAACTATAACTTGCTTAAAATTAGTGATTCCTCGCTTTCGCATAGCTTCTTGCCAACGTGGGTCTGCTCTTACTAACTGCGCTGCAAACTCGTATTCTGGAAGAAACATTGCAGGTTGGACATCAGGTATTTGTTTCCAATCACTTAAAGTTTTATTTTTTAAATCAACAACTGCTTCGTAAGTCTTGTTTTCTTTTTGCTCGTAAACGACTAAAAAAGCTTGTCGTTGAAAAGTGCTACCAGATGTAAATTTCAGAACTTCGTTTTTATCTGGTTCTTGCAAAGCTATAACTGGAAAAGCTGCCGTTTTTGCCAACTTTTTATCATTTTTAACGACAGAAACCGCTGTTTTAATTTCTGCCTCTGTTAAGAGTGAAAGAGGATGATTGATAGGTTGCTGTGCAGCAGAAGTGAATTCCATGAATCCTATAGATATCAGGATGATGATAATTACGGAAACATTTATAAGTAACCACTTCTGTCGCTTAAATATACTCATATTTTTAAATAGTAATGCTATTAATTAAAATACCAGCTCCAACGTGCGTAAGTTCTAACTATATTTATGAGATATTTAGAAGTTTTATATTTCTGTGTAGATTTTATCTCTGTTGTGTCATTAAAACTCAAAACTAATTATTAATTTTTGTTGCAGGTTTGATAAATAGTAAGCTATTTAATCTATGTGTGTAGCAATATAGCATTCCTATATGATTTGTAAAAGAGATAATAAATTGTGTCGCTATCCTACGCACGCTTTGTTTTATTTAAAAATAAAAATCAAGTTAGGAGGATGCAACACAATTTATCGCAATTCCTCCCAACACCAAATCAAGATTATGGTGTGGGACTCCTTGCGGTTAAAGTTGACATCCAAAGAGGTCATCCTCCCGCTATTGCTTGGTTTGCTAGTTTATCAGAAATACCCTCTGTTCCTGGTTTTGTTGTCATGGAACTAATTCAAGATGCCCAGAATATGCAACAAGTTACAAAAGCTTTGAAGCTAGTTGCTCCATTGCCTGTAGTTTGGGCTAGTGAAGCTGACTGCACGCGCGCTTTGTCGGATTTTACCACATACCATCTTTCAAATAATTTGGGTCTTCTTGATGCACTAATTGGTGCTTGTGCTGTTGGTCATGGTGCAACATTGTGTACTTTTAACATCAAACACTATCGAGTTATATCTGGACTTATTACACAACAACCTTACAAGCGTTAAAGCATTGTGAATTGTAAACTTCTTCGCGGCTAAGAAAACCATCAACTAGCACCGGATTCTCTGTTAACTCATCAATAATATCTTTTTGCCTATGTAACTTATGTTTTATCAAAATTATGACTTTAATATCATCCCCTTCACTAAATTCTTGTTTATATTCATCGGGAACTTGGATTAAACCATTTTGGACTTTTGTTTCAAATTCAACGGCAGCAAGCATTTTTAACCTCTTTTATGTATATTGTAATACTGATTCACGAGGGAAAAATTAAATAACTCTTTAGGAGGCGCCTCTGGCAATTATAGAGTATAAACCTCACTTAGAGATTTCTCGTTCGCGCACAATTGCCTCCAAAGTCGTGAAACCATCATTTTGCTCAACAGGCAACAGTAGTTGTTTAGATACAATCGGTAGAGGAAAACGCGCTCTCTTCATAATTTTTGCATTTTGTTAAAGGTTTTTATAAACCTCGTCATCATTTCTTTTACCAACGCGAAATACGTCAACCATTTGATTATCGTCATCAATAGTGTACAAAATTCTGTACTCTCCTTGGTCAACACGGTAGCCACCTTCATAACCTTTTAGTGACTTGTAATCTTGCGGTCTGGGGTTGCCTTGGAGTGAAAATATTTTTACAGCTACTTGTTTAAATTGCTTGAGAGGCAAATCAAATAGCTCTTTTTCTGCACTTCTAGCAATTCTAAGGGTATAACGGTCACTCATTCTTCTCTCGTTCAGCTACAATTGCCTCTAAAGTCGTAAAACCATCATTTTGTTCGATTGCTTGCCGTAGCTGTCTGGATGCAATTGCATCTTCTAAGTCTTCCAATCGCTTTAAGTCTTCTACCGTTACGATGGCGACAGCAGCTTTACCGTGCCGTTCAATCACAATACGCTCACCTCCGTGTTCTACTCGGTTCAGCACATCTTGGAGGTTCGCGCGCGCTTCTGTTGTGCTAATTGTGTTTGCCATGTGCAATTAAATGTACAAAATTTGCAATTTTTATATTTTGTACGTTTATTATATCTCTTTTTGCCTTTGACTAGTATTTAGTGAGTTACCAGTATTACAGTACTAACTTATACAAGAGAAATAATTGCTATATACAATGCGTGCGAGTTGCAGTGGAGGAGGCGCCAGTTTATCTATCTGAAAGAGCGCCTACCTCTAAGGTATAAATGATTTAATTTAAGGGGCGTGAACTAGCTTTAATATTTTCAGCAATGGAGTTAGCTTCAATGCGAATCTGATCAGGGTCAAGTGTGAGCATCTTGCGTTCACGCATTAAAATTTGCCCGTCTACAATAACTGTATCAACATCACTAGCATCCGCTGCATAAACTAAATGCGAGATGACATTGTAAAGTGGAGTCAAGTGCGGTTCAGTAAGTTGAAGTTGAATCACGTCTGCTCGAAGTCCTACTTTAATGGCGCCTATTTTATCTGCCAAGTTGAGTGCTTCTGCACTGCCAAGTGTTGCCATACGCAAAGCTGTTTTGGCAGGTACAGTAGTGGGATCAAGGGATGTACCTTTATGGATAAGGGCGGCGAGACGGATTGCCTTCCACATATCAAGGGTGTTGTTTGATGCAGCTCCATCCGTACCTAAACCAACCTTAACTCCTGCTTTCAACATGGCTGGAACCGGCGCAAAGCCAGAAGCCAGCTTTAAATTTGAGTCAGGGTTGTGAATAACACCGACACCGCGTTTTGCTAACAGAGCAATTTCACTTTCGTTAGGCCATACCATATGTGCAGCAAATACACGTGGTTCTAAAAAGCCAAGATTTTCTAGGTGTTGTACTGGGGTTGCGTTATAGCGTTGCTGGACATCTTTAACTTCGGTTTGTGTCTCCGCCACATGAATTGTAAGTGGGACATCATATTGACGCGCAGCAGTAATAGCTTGTGTTAGATGCTCTGGTGAAACGGTGTAAGGAGCATGTGCAGCAAGGGCGGGTATGATACGCGAGTTCTTGCCCTTCCAGCGTTTCACAAAATCTACTGCGAAAGCAAACGCATCATCCCATCCTTTGAAACCAGGACTGGGAAAATCTATCGATGAAGGTGCAATAACAGCGCGCAAGCCACATTTATTAACTACTTCGGCGGCCACATCTGGCTCAAAGTACATATCAACAAAAGTCGTTGTTCCACCGCGTATCATCTCCCAGCAAGCAAGCTGCTCACCGACGCGGACAAAATTTTTGTCAACGAACTTGGCTTCCGCTGGGAAAATATAATTCTGAAGCCAATCTTGCAATGCTAAGTCGTCCGCAAGACCGCGAAAAAGCACCATTGCTGAGTGAGAGTGACCATTGACAAGACCCGGCATTAACACCATACCCTCACCCGGCAATGTCGTGTTAGCTCTGTAGGATGCCATGATTTTGGCTTTTGTGTCTACTGCAACAATTTTGCCATCTGCAACAGCAATCGCACCATCCTGGATAACAGGTTGTGCTTCGTTCATAGTAACGACAAAATCTCCACCCACAATTAGTTCTGCCTTCTGTTTTCCTCCCCGATTGTTGAAGTTATAATTGCTCTGTGCGATGACTACTTGTCCAGAAAAGATCAAAAACGCTGTACAAACGCAAAGAACTAATAGCTTGTAATGCTTTAGAGACTGACGTGTCACCTTATTCTCCTTATTTCTTTGTATTCTTGTTCTATCATCTGTATAATTACCAACCTATAACTAGACAGATTTCTCCCTGATAGTACCGTCTAAGAAATTCTTAGTTAAAAATTTCAAACATATTTAAGAATGCAGAATTATTGCACGGCAAATTTTTCGATATAAGTTTCTCTTCATTCAAAATTAAGCAGATTAATATTGAATTATTATGCTATTTGAAATCTTAATATATAAATACTATTTAGTTCTAAATACCTGTGGCGCGGTAATATGGCATTTTTTAGCATAATTGCCTATTTTTCATAAGTATGCTATAATATTGCAAATTTAGGTATTGTGTATACAGCTAGCAAATAGATGTACCCTTCAAACTTGCTTATATTTACCTTGTCGAAAACAAATAATTGGTAGCAACCGGGAAGTTGTAAAATCTTTGTTAAATTGGACAAGCGCACCATTGAGGATAAAGCAAAATCTATAGAACATAGGTTTTAGTCAGGTCGTTTGTGAGCGCTCCCGATGGTGATTTTAACAAGCTTCTATTTGTAATAAGCATCTGTAAGGTACCTAAGCATGACAGCAACAACCCCAAAATCAACTTCAGTAGTTCCCAATTTTTGTGAAGGCATACAATATTTTGGGGAACCTTTGCCAGAATTTGACAAGTATGGGAAAAAGAGTGCATTAAATGGTAATGCCGTTGACCCAAATGACGATGCGGCAGTATACCAGACACTTCTTTATGCTGATGCACTCCGTTACTTAACTTTACAAGTCACTGGTTCCAAAGCTTCAGGACACCCAGGTGGTTTCGCAAGTCAAGCTGAAGCATATGCTGCTCTAGTCATGCTTGGTCACAAAAATATTGTTACCGAAGTAGGGCACCATGCTCCCGGTTTTTATAGTGCCATGTTCCTCGACCGTTCGCTCGAAGATATGGGCATTTCCACAGTGCAACAACTACGCGACAGGTTCCGCGAAAAACATGGACTACTCGGACACCTTTCTGGATACATTCCTGGTATTTTGGCGCCAGCAGGTCCATTAGGGCAAGGGCAACACTTTGCAATGTCAGCAGCGTTACTTCATCGCGATAAGCTTTTCCCGTTCACCGTTGGTGATGGTGGTTTGGGTGAACCTTATATTATGAGTTCGATGGGGCATTTTCATACAGCGTACCCAGATGTAACAAATTTCTTACCCGTGTTGGTATGGAATGGTTTTAGCCAAGAACACCACAGTATGGTATCAACTAAATCTAACGCAGAGATGATATCATATTGGCAGGGTAATGGTTTTGAGGAAGTTATATTAGTTGACGCTAAAGACTTCGACGATAAAAACCAAGCTGGTGATTACATTGATAGCACAGCTTTCTCATTTGCGAAACGGATAGAGTTTACTAAAGCTGTGTTAGCAAATGTTGATAAAGCTGCCAAGTCAGCACTTGGTGGAAAACTAACCGTATTTATTATCAAACAATTAAAAGGTGCAGGAGTTCATGCGCGCGGCGCCAAGTCACATAACCTGTATGCTAAAGATACCCTTGATGCTCCTCATATTATAAACGCACTCAAGGAACGCGCGTTATCTCCGGAAGTTTGGCAGTTAGTTAGAACCAACTTAGAAAAAGCAGGTGGTGGTCCAGCATCTAAAACTGCTGTCACCGAATTTGAATTACCATTAGCTGATATTGGCGCCTTACCTTTAGAAGAATATGAAGTAGGTGGGGAAGCGAAAGTTTCTACTACAGCAATGGGAAGATTAGTAGGTATAGTTGGACAAAAAGACAAAAACTTCCTTGTCACCAACGCAGATGGTAACGAAGCATCAGGTATTGCCAATATCAACCAAGCTTTAAAAATTAATCACCCTGTCAAAGATGATTTGTATAACCAAGCACCTGGTGGACAAGTCTATGAACCGTTGAGTGAAGATGCATGTGCGGGTTTAGCAGTAGGTTTGGCATTAATGGGCGCCAGAACATTATGGTGTTCTTACGAGTCGTTTGCCATTAATGGGTTGCCTATTTTCCAAACAGTTACGCAGGCAATGGCTGAATTACGGCGCCAAACACCGTCTACAATTACTTTATACACAGCAGGCGCCTTAGAGCAAGGACGCAACGGTTGGACTCACCAACGTCCAGAAATCGAAGCTTACTTTGCCTCAATGATGCGGAATGGAAACGTTTTCCCTGTATTCCCACCCGATGCTAATAGTATCCAAGTTTGTTACGACTGGGCATTAAGTACAAAGAATAAGGGAATTGTTATTACTGCGAGTAAATCACCTTTGGCAATTAGAACTACTTTTGCACAAACGCGCGAAGGTTTAGATAATGGCGCCGTAGTTTTACAGGAAACTTCTGGAAAAAAAACAGTAGTATTTGCAGTTATCGGTGACATGACGTTAATTCCTGTTTATGAAGCTGCTAAGTTACTTCAAGAACAAGGTATAGGAAGTCGCATCGTTTCTGTTATTAACCCTCGTCGTTTATATCGTCCTTCTGATGTCGCTTGGGATACTTGTTCTGAAGCTGATGGTGGGTTTATTGATGATGCGAAATTTAACGAGTTGTTTGGAGGAGATGCTTTAATTGGTGTTACTGGTGGTGCCTCGGCAATGCTAGAACCTATTATGTTACGTAGCAACTGCGCGCGGGATACTTTTGCCTGGAAACGTGGGGAAACTACCGCGAGTGCAGGTGAGTTAATGGCGTTTAATGGGTTGACTGCTGATGCTTTGGTTAAACGGGGGATGCAGCTTGTGGGTTAGGTGTGATCCTCAAATTGTTACCCTCAAATTGTCACCCTCAAGGGTGGCACTATACAAACAAAGCCCGCCTTCGCGGGCTATTTATTGTGGGCTTATTAGTTATATTTCCCAATCAGAAACTACATTTTTATTACCGTGGTGTTGAGCTTGATTCCTGATATAATTTGCTACTGCATCAATACCACGGTGACTAACTGTAAAGGCGCCGTAACCCCCCTGCCATTTAAAAAATTTATCAGATTTAATTTCGTGGGTAATAAGATGTGATGAGCTTCCTTTAGCTTTACCTATTAACTCTGATACTGTAAGGGTAGGTGGATAACCAGTAAGAAGATGCACGTGGTCTGCCACACCACCAACAGCAATAACCGTACACCCCAAATCATTGCATTGCTTGACAATAGCGTTATAAATAATATTTTGAATATCAGGTGTTACCAACGGGCGCCTATCCCAAGTTCCCCAAACACAATGCAAATATAATTGCGTAAAATTTCCTGCCATTTTTGTTTATATAATCTAAAAGATGTTTGTTCTATATTTCCCCAAAAAAATCAATAAATAACACCTACCCAGCCCGCGAAGGCGGGCTTCGCTTGTATTGCCCCACCCTTCAGGGTGATGGGTAATGGGTAATGGGTAATGGGTATGGGTGATGGGTATGGGTAACGTATTACGTTTTTTGAATATCGGTTATGCCAATACCCCGTTGCGAACAGAGAACCAAGGTCAGCGTCTTTTTCAAATCATCTAAGCTAAACATAGCCTCTAACTCCTGTTTGCTAATAAGCGGAAACTTGTATACCACTAGGGACGCAAGAGGACTTGCGTTCCACAAGAATATGTTTTCAAATCATTTCAGTATTTGTTGAAACTCAGCAATATTTTTAACAGTGGCAGCTTGTATTATCAGTCTATCCAGAACAGAAGAATCTTCGATACTATTCAATTTTTCCAAAATACCTGAAGGTACATTAGTAAACCGTGCCTGCAAAACTGATACAATATACTGGCGCGCCTTTCTCAAACCCCCTTCTTCCATTACATCTTGAAAATAGCGTGTCTTTTTCAAATCATCCAAGCTAAACATATTCTCTAACTCCTGTCTACTTAATTTCGGAAACTTATATACTAGTATTTTATCGATTAATTCCAAAATTTTCTCTTGCGCTTCAGCGTTGGTAACTTGCGTCTTAGTTTGCTCCATCAACTGTTTGGCTGTCTCACCAGCTTTTGCTTTTGTTTCTACAACCAACTTTATCATCCCCAGTCCAAGCGATGAGGAAGATGTTTCTGGTAACTCATCCAGATATATCCTTGTTAGGCGCCCGCTATCAAAGAATTCTTCATACTGCCTTAATTTACCAGTATCTAAGCTTTTACGAGCAAAAATTGCTACCGCACGCCAGTTTTGCCGTGGTCGATATTGTTTAAGATATAAAGATATCTCTCCAAATAAGTCCCAATAAAAAGCTCTTTTTTTACGAAACTGAACCTCAACAAAATATATAGATTTTTTTGAACTAAAAAAATTAAGCTTGGTGCCTTAAAGGAATATCTAATAGCGTACTTTTACCCGTACCATTGGCGCCTGCTAATACTTGATATTGTCCGACTTTAATATCAAGTTGGTCAAAGCAGCGATATTTAAATGCTTCTATCCGAGTAATCATATACCTGGAGTTGGATATTGTTGACAATTAAAATGATATTGTTATATAGCGATATATGCAGCAATATCTAATTATTGGTTTATGCTATGCCTTGTAGTATTGGAATAGATTGTAGTTAATTTAAGTATAACCCTTCAGGGGTGCCAACACTTTGATTGCCGATTGGGACACCTCTCTTTAAAGTGCTATATATTGAGCTTTTTGAGAAGCTTGGCTATATATTAGACCATCAAACAGGAAGCCATATGATATTATGGCATGAGTCAAAACCAACTTTATCAGTTCCAATCATCGAGAATTGGCGCCTGGTTTATTAAGAAGCTTAATTTGTCAAGCAGAAATTACAGTTGATGAATTTTTGGAAAATAGATAAATAATATCTTTAATACTTCTTCTTGCTATTTACATAACGTACTTGCTCGGCAAATAACGAAACTACCACAGTTTCCCTACCTAAAGTAACAAACTCGACCTCATAGCCTTTACTACCTTGATGCACTAGAACTATTGTACCTAAATCACCAGTTTTGAAATCGTAATCAGATATGTCAGTTGTAAGAATAACTCTATCAAGTTCCGTAATCATAATAATTATATCAGAAATATAATCTTTACAAATAAAAATCCGTATATCTTACTATAACTGCTCTGGCGTTATCTGGGAATACTGAGGTTAACCAGATACCAGTTGGGTGTATGTTCAATTTTAAAAAGCTTATATCAACCGCAGGAATAATTCCTTTATTGTCTATGACTTTGCTAGGTAGTGGTTGTTCGCTGCTTAATGCTTCTGTTGTCAACAGTACTTCGAGCGAACAGTCCGGCGCCTTGAGTGTAGACGAACGCAAAGCAATAGTTACTGCATTACTAAAAGAAGCAGAGCAATTAATTGTAAACGCTACAAGTCCACAGCATTTGCAGTTAAGCGAAACTAAGTTAAATGAAGTTAAAGCGCATTTGGAGTATCTACCAACTACATATACTAAAACTAGTGTAGAAGTTGAGAGAAAATCATCGCGAAGGCGTTCTTCGTCAAAACGTTCGCGCGCAAGAAGCAAGCATTACGATGTGGATGTTGAGACTGAAACGGTTCATGATGATAAATATGCTCACTTACGTGCGAAAGCGGAAGATTTAAATCAACAGCTTGAAAATAAAAAAGAATGGTTCACGCAAAATGTCGCGCGTATTGGGCAAGCGAAGCAATATGCATTTGCTGCTGCTAAAGCTTCGCAGAAACCACCGCATCCGCTTGAAACTTGGCAAGAGATAGAACAGTTTTGGTATAAAGCAATAAATGAATTAGAAACAATTGATAATGGCGAACCTGGTTATGGAGAAGCACAGAAGTTGCTTAAAACTTATCAAAATAATCTTAAAGTTATTAAATTCCGAATCCAACTTGAGGCATCGGCCGCAGAAACATTAGATGATATTTATAACCGCGCTGAATTTTTAGCACAATCCCCGCCAACAAATCGAGAATCATATGTATTACAACTGCAAGATATGATTAAACAGTTAAAAACTATTAAACCTGGTACTACTGCTTATACAGATGCACAAAGGTTACTTGTATCAGCACAGAAACGTTTAAAATCATGATTTGATCCCCCCAACCCCCCCTTAATAAGGCTACGGTGTACACACAAGTTCTCATACGTTACTTTTCTTTTCTTTCTTTGTGTTCTTTGTGCCTTCCCTGCGGGAAATCGTCCGGATTACGTGGTTTATTTTTTAAGGAACCACAAAGACACAAAGGTCACAAAGGAGGGTAAATAAGGCGATTCTTAAAAATGTGTGTACACGGTAGCCGCGTGGAAGGGGGGGCTTAAGAGGACATTTGTAACTAGTTGTAAAAAAGTGACTCTGACCCTTCTTGTCCCCCCCTTATCAAGCTAGGGGGGATTTAATTGACTTTCCTTCACCAATATATCCAATTCATACTGCATTTTACTAACAACCATTTCATAACAATCATTAACATAAACTTTATCCAACACTGCTTCCGCACCATACCGTTCAAACACAATAGGTGGACATACTCTAGTATGAATTTGTACGGGTAACGGGATATTTGGTAAAGGTCCAATTCCTAATAGCCACGGTAAGCCTAAATATACAGGAAAAACTTCAGGGTCTACATTAAACAGCCAAGGTATTCCCATTTTATGTATTTGCTCAACAAAGGGATATATATCTGAAAGAATAATTAATGTATCATGGGCGCCAGTAGAAATAACGGGAACAATAGGTACATTTTCACGCAGTGCTAGCTTAATAAAACCTTGTCTTCCGGCAAAATATATTTGATGACGCAGTGAATGCAGTCGAAATAAATCTTGAGGACCACCAGGGTATACTAATAAACTGGCGCCACTACGCAGTGCAGCAGCAGCAATACGTGGACGTGCGATAATAGCACCTACTTTCGCAGCTATTTGACCTGTCTCAGGACTAACTTGCCAAGCTTTGGGATGCATCAACCCATAAACCGGACGTTCCGCACCAAAGCGACGAAACCAGTCGTACATCATCATATGCATATCAGGCGCCGCAATACCACCATTATGCGAACCGACGAGCAAAACATTACCTTGACTAGGTATATTTTCCCAACCACTGGTTTGTACACGAAAGTAATAGCGATACAGCAACTCCCAAATTGGCATCAAGAAATTGATAAACGTAGGATTTCGTTCCTGTAATGACCATCCCAACCGAGATTGGGTATTTTGTTGCTGTTGCGACATTCAAGCTCCATTGCAATAAGGGCATTTATTATATTTAAAGCTTTAAACCTTAGTTACGGCAATCTGCAATACTAACATGACTGAGTTTTAATCTACTACCTCAGTATTTTTCAAAACTTCAAAATAACTTTACATACAATATACAGGCGCCACTTAGTAGCTACACATAAACTGCAATACAACTAATGTATAACCTGATCACAGGAAGGCAAATGAGCGAGCGAATTTTGCAACGCTACGAGATACACAAGCAACTAAGTAAAAAAGCTGGTAGAAAAACTGTACTAGCAAGGGACATTCAAACCGGGCAGATGGTCATTATCAAGTTGCTAAGTTTCAGCAGCGATTTCGTTTGGGAAGATTTAAAATTATTTGAACGGGAAGCAGAAACGCTCAAATCACTTGCACATCCCGCAATTCCTAGTTATATTGACTACTTTGAGATTGAAGAAGGAAATCGAAGTTGCGCGCTCGTACAAACCTCCAGCAATTCCTCAATATCTAGATTATTTTGAGTTTGATACAGCTAATGATAAAGGTTTTGGTTTAGTCCAAACTTATGTTGACGCAAAATCGCTAGAACAACATGTAGAAGCAGGGAGAAGATTTAGTTCAACTGAAGTAAAGGAATTTGCGTGCGCTGTATTAGAAATACTAACTTATCTACATAACCAAGAACCGCGTATAATTCACCGTGATATCAAACCAAGTAATATACTACTTACAAACCGTTCAGGTAACAGCATTGGTCCAGTATATTTAGTAGACTTTGGCTCAGTGCAAAATATAGCAGCGCAAGAAGGTGGCACAATTACAGTAGTAGGAACTTATGGATACATGCCACCTGAACAATTTGGTGGTAGAACTAAACCAGCATCAGATTTATATAGTTTTGGCGCCACTTTAATATATTTAGTAACTGGGATGCATCCAACCGAGCTACCTCAGCAGGACTTGCAAATTCAATTTAGACAACTCGCTGATATTACTCCAGAATTAGCCGACTGGTTAGAATGGATGACAGAACCAAGCTTAAACCAAAGATTTTCGTCGGCACATTTAGCTCTTGCAGCTATCGATAATTCCCCACCGAGAACGAAAGCAATTAGTAAACAGCAATTATTAGATAAACCATCTAGCACACAAATCGCTTTGAGTAAAACAGACGATAAGTTAGAAATTATTATGCCCCCAAAAGGCTTTGGTGTTGGCTTAATCGCTATTATTTCCATACTCACACCTTTAACTTTAGGGATTCCTTTTTCGGAGATTGGTTTTATATATTCATTTAACATATTGCCACCAACTGGAACTTGATTTTACTCAATTTTTCAAATATCTGCTTTTGCAATTCTATTTTATTTAATTGCATGGGGTTTATTCAAGCAAACACACATATTAATGACAGCACAATATATAACTATAATTCATCAAATACTTTGGTTAAAATGGCACCGTAAATATTTCGTAGATAGAAGTACAATATCTCCGGTCAAAATTGAATTAAATTTAAAGTATAAAGAACCTAGACCATAACTATTGTTAATAGCGTCTGGCATTACTCTACTGAATTTTAACCAGTATACTAATTTAACCGAGCCTGAACGCAGATGGTTAGCGCAAGAAATAGAAAATTGGTTAAAAAAGAGTGCTGAGTTAAAAGTGCTGAGTGCTGAGTAACTAATACTCAGCACTCAGTACTCAGCACTTTCTACTCACTATTCCTGACCATTGGATTTTCTTTTCTTTTTCGCGACGGTAGGAGAAGAAGTATTCAGGAGTTTGAAAAGTGCAGTAGGGAGCGACGGCTATTTGTTCGGCACTAATTCCCATATTTTCCATTTGTAGTACGTTTACTCTTCGTACATCTAAGCGGACTTTATCTGGTTCAGGGTCATTGAGTATTGGTGAGTTCTGTTGTTCTAATAAAGTTTCTACAATATAATCTTCATCACCTGATAATATTGTGGCGCCAACAAGAGCAGCAGTTTGTCTTGAAACTTGATAGACTTCACCCGCTATAGCTGGCCCAAGTGCAATACGTAAATCTTCCAACCTACTGCCTTGAGAAACCAGGCGCCCAATAGCCATAGGTATAATTTTTTGTGCAGTGCCACGCCATCCCGCATGTACAGCAGCAACGGCGCCAGTTTTAATATCAGCAATTAATGCAGGTGTACAATCTGCACTCGCTACCCATACAGCTTGATTAGACTTATCACTAGCTATACCATCACCATGTACAAGCGCCGAATCAGAACCTGCCTCAACATCATCGCCACCTGTTGCTAACTTATTAATAATCTCTTCTGGCGTTAAAACAACATTACCATGTACCTGCTTAAGGCGATATCCTGAAGCTTCACTATGTAGTACATGCGTTAACTCTAACGGTGGTCTTCCTACAAACTGTTGAGTAAAAAATCCGTGTGGAAACCCATCAAGCAAACTACAAGTTAAATACGGCAATTCTTGCCAAGTACTCCACTGCCATTCATGCATCGTTAACTTAACCCCAAAAAATAAAGTATAACCGCGCCAAACAAGTTTATCTTGATAGTCGTAAATTTTACACTACCTCAATAGGTAAGTTCGTAGTTGTTGCTCTAGCCCTTATTAAAAAATTATTCTCAAACTAATTACTAAATAGTGGCATACACTTTTGCTTCCCAAGGAAATAGAGGCTCCTTACCAGCCCATTCCCAAGGTACATCTCGGTCTTGTGTAATTTCGCGCCACTTTTTACCTTGGGGAAGCATAGGAAAGTTAGGGATTACATACTGTGCATTTGGATTTCCCGCATCTGCAACACCCCAATCAGAAAAATTGGCTACCACAACAACTATATTGTCCCCCGTACCCCGTTGCCAAACTAATACACGCTTGCCTTGTTCAAAGTCAATATGGATAAAATTAGTGTCATTCGTAGAAAGTGCATTAGAGGTAGTTCGGAATTTAACCAATCGAGCTACATAATTAAATACCCGTCTTCGCCAAGCATCGTCCAAACGGCTAAAGTTAACTGGGTCTACTTGTTTTCTAAAATCACGATCGCCTTGACTTACATTACCACTAAAGATATCGAGATCCATTTGGTCTACAAACTCATCACCTGCAAGAATCATAGGAATACCAACAGCAGTTATTAAGCAAACAAAAGCCAACTTCGCGCGTTGTTCCTTTTCATACACACCTGCAAAATCTAACCAATTATAAAGGCGTTCATTCCCTTGACCACCAACATCATGGGAAGTTATATAATTTACACACTGAGAGCCATCGCGGAAGCCCAAAAGTCGGCAATCAATCATCTTGCGAACGCTCCACTCAAAACTTGCTTCTGACGACCAATTGCGCCCAAGTATCACGGAGCGGATAATATGTTTAAACTTCTCGTTCCACATTCCATCAAGACGATTTTGCTCGATAAGAGCTAAGGGTACGCTCAATTCTTCGCCAACTACAAGGAAATTATCATCCCGTCCACCCCGATGCTTCCAGAAAGTCCTTGAGAAATCTTTCAATTCTTGTAAGAAATCGTAATTATCGATGTTATTAACACTATCAAGACGCAGACCATCGATACGGAAGTAATCCATCCAATGATAAATATACGCCTTCATAAACTCCCGCGAAGGAAAAATTTTCGATTTCTCACCCGTAATTGGATTGTAACCTTCAACTTGATAGCGGTACTTAATTAAATCTCCGCCAAAACCATCGCGTCCTCCCTGTTCTGGGTCATGATTAGGGTCGTCTGAACGGGTATACTTAATCAGAAAATCGACGTAGTTAATATCGCGATAAGGCATATCTGTACAAAACGCCATAACCGCATCTTTAAAAAAGCGTATCCCGTTTTGATGACAAGTATTAATTAGTAAACTAAAATCAAAAGATGCTGTTGGTTCCGTCTTTCCATCCGGTAAACCAAGGTAATAACTAGCAGCAAAAAAGTTTGCAGTTCCGTAACCCCATGTTTCCTGCTGGTTGCTGTCAGCTGGAGGTAACAATTCTAAAGCGTTAATACCCAACTCTACCAGATGGGCACGGTTATTCAAAGCAGCGACTGTAGCGAATGTTGGGGCTTTTTGTTCCGAAACGAGAAGGGCTAAGACATCTTGAAAAGTACCATTTCCAATTGCGATACTATTGCGAGAGGTAATGCGAGTCCAGCGAGTGGGTAGTTCATAAATAACCAGCTTGTTGTTTGCAGGTAAAGAGCTTGGGTCAGGGTCATTACTCCAATTTGCCGTTCGCCCATCTGGGTCACAAGGAACTAACTTGACATCTTGGTATAGAATAACACCCGCTGGGTCATTATTAGAGGCGCCTGTCAAGCCAGGAGGCACATCTTGGGGTACAGGAGCTATAGCACGGCGGTCAATAGTATATGCCATAGGGTCGGTGCAGTAAAGAACCTGGTTGGTATTACCTGCATCATAAGGTTCGGTGTTACGGACTTTAAACCAGTAATAATAGACCTGACCATCTTTTAAATCACAATCAGCAGCAGGTATTTGCCATAAATCAGGGAATTCAGCCGCATGAACGAGAGGAATTTCTTTGAATTGAGATATCGGTTGGGTAGTAAGTCCAATAAAGAGTTTGGGTGCTGGATTAGTAACACCAGGTCGCCATAAGACAAAGTGGGTTGACTTGCGTTCCAGTAAATCTAAGCTCTTTACCATGTCTTGTTTTTGTTGAAGTTGTGTGTCAAGTAGCATATTTAACCTGTATAACTTCTAAGTTATCAAAGATGTATTGAACAAATAATTATTCGTCTTGTTATTCGGTGAGAGTTGTCCTCCAAGGCGCCATGTTCATCAGAGCGTCTCTATCCATACACATACAATTAGGAGCCAATCAAAATCACTTATGCAATGATGGTGCCTATCCTGAAAAAATATATAAATATCAAACCTATATTGAACCAATAGTCTTTAATCACGAATTTATGTGTTAATTTAGCAAGCGTCCTAATTGTATTAACTGCTGTGCTTGATAAACAAACAATAGAAGCAGCTTTAGACGCGCGTCAAAGTCATTACTTACCCTTTTCGCTACATTTGTACTCTTGCGTCACCTCTACAAACCAAGTGCTATGGGAATTAATGCAACAAGGTAACGAACATGGATGTGTAGTTATTGCCGAGCAACAAACAGCAGGACGCGGACAATGGGGGCGCCAGTGGGTATCATCTAAAGGTGGTTTATATATATCAGTAGCAATTGCACCGAACATTGAAGCGCGCGATAGTTACCAATTAACTTTTGCCACTGCATGGGGAATTACTAAACAATTGCGAAATAGTAACATCCCTGTTGAGATTAAATGGCCTAATGATTTAGTCTTAAATAAATTGAAACTGGGAGGTATTTTGACTGAAACAAAAATAAATCATGGCAAAATTAGCTCTTGTGTGATAGGTGTAGGTATAAACTTTACAAACCAAGTTCCCAAAACGGGCATTAATTTGCAATCATGGCAACAGCAAGGGATTAAAGAAATACTTAATATTGAAATGCTCGCCACCAAGGTTCTACTTGGTATAGAATCCGGTATTGAATGCCTTGACCAAGATGGAGTAGATGTACTCTTGCCTAAATACACTAGTTTGCTGACAAATATTGGAGAAGGAGTTTGCCTGGAAGATCTTTCGGGTACTGTAGTCGGGGTAACATCTACAGGCTGTCTTCATGTTCGCATGGAAACTTTTGATTCAAAATCAGTAGATACACCAGATTTATTCTTATCTCCAGGTACAATCAGTTTGGGCTATGGCAATTCTTGAGCAAAATGAATCAAATTTAAATCAAATTAAATGTAATATATGAATATAATTTAAGCTTCTAAACTATCAACTGAAGGTCAACCACAAAATCAATCCTTTTGACAACTAATCACCCCAAGTATACTAGTAGAACACATGACGCAGCGCAAAAACGCCCGTAACTCCAAAGCCTTATGGTATCGCTCTCTAGGCGCCCAAAGTCTCTGTTGGCTAAGTAGTATTAGTCTAATGAGCAGTGGTTTTGTACTAGCTCAAACAGAATCAGCAATTGATAATATTGTGCCAACTACGGAAAATACGCAATCTTCCAGAGACTCAGCACCAAATATTACCATAGAGCGGAACACCACCCCGTCAAAACAATCATCAAATCAAAACGAATTTTCATCGCGTCGTGCTAGGCTGCGTGAGAGATTAAAAAGAAATGTGCAAGCGCAATCGGAGAACTCTCCAAGAATACGTACTTCAAATCAAACATCAGAAGCAATACAACGTTTGCGCCAAGCTCGGAAAAAAAATCAAAACGAGTCAGCACAAGAAATTCCACCAATAAGAAAGTTAAGACCTAAAATTGCTGAGTCTACACGTATTGAAACGCCTTCTGTGCGTATTCGTAGAAGTATTGAGGCGACATCACAACCTAGAGAATCTAAGCGCGAACAAAACACTCAAGTACCAGATAAGTTACCTGAAGTATCACAAAATAGTCAACCAGTCAATACAACTGATACAGATAAGCCAGTTAAAGATTACAACAACGCTTATATTGACCCTACAGACTATAGTGGAGGAAACACAGCCAAATACGAATCACCAAACGCAGTAATTTTAACCGAGCGTTCAAGCGGTTGCCGTGCCATTTTAGCTGCGGGAGGAGTACGTGCCGATTGTTTCAAGACACCTATTACTGCTTCGCTAAGAAGACGTTTAACAGCTTCTAACGGGGACAACGATAATAATACCGCACGAGCAAGTAAGCCAAGCTGGATTAGAAAGAGTCAAAATATTAGCGTAGCAAGTGCAGTAAATGTAAGGCGCCCTGCTATAACTAGTACAACAAACTCAACAAACACCGACAAAACCAGTGGTCAAGCTAGTTGGCGTACTCGAATTGCAGCAACCAATCGCAGCACCAGTGATGTAGATAATCAAAATACTGTTAATGTAACTCGCAGTATACCCCGCGCGCCATTATCTATAGCAACTGCATCATCGAACAAAAACACCTATCACCCTAATCGATTTATTCCTTCTCCGAGTAATTTTGCGTCATCACCCATACCACTAGGTACTAGCACAACAGATGGAGTAGCACTACCACCACCTGTAAACGCAGTAAACGTGGCGCCGCGCGATAGTAGAGTGGCATATAACATACCATTAGAATCAACATTGCCGCGCGTAGCTTATTCAGGCCCTACAATTGCTTACAACCCCAACGGATTAATATTCCCTCTATCAATACCAGCATCAATCACTTCCATATTTGGTTGGCGAAATCATCCAATTACAGGTGAGACGAGATTCCACTCCGGTACAGACTTAGGTGCAGCAATGGGTACACCAGTTATTGCCGCATTCACAGGTCAAGTCGAAGTTGCTGACTTTATTGGTGGTTACGGTTTAACAGCCGTTCTCAACCATAACGGCGCCGTCCAAACGCTTTACGGACACATGTCGCAACTCTACGTTCAACCAGGTCAATGGGTACAGCAAGGAACAGTCATTGGTTTAGTTGGCAGCACAGGAAACTCCACAGGCCCCCACCTACACTTTGAAGTCCGTCAGCTAACACCCGAAGGTTGGGTAGCAATAGACCCAGGTGTACATTTACAATACGCTCTTTCACAGTTAATGCAGTCTATACAAACCGCACAAGTACCTCAAAATCGACAGTAAAAAGTGCTGAGTGCTGAGTTATGAGTGCTAAGTTATGAGTGCTGAGTTATGAGTGCTGAGTTTTAAATTCTAACTCCTCACTCCTCACTCTACTCAGCACTCAGCACTTTCCACTCAGCACTATTACAAATATCCATGTTCTGCTAAAAACGCTGACGTTAAACTACTATCGTCGGCGTTTTCAGTCGTATCATAGCTACTTCTGCCTGAAATCAGCAACTTTTCCACGTATTTGCCTAGAATATCACCTTCGAGATTTACTAAACTACCCGGCGCCAACTGACTTAGATTAGTTTCTTGGTAGGTTAATGGAATAACCGCGACTTTAAACTGCATTGCCTCACTGTCATACTCAGCAACAGTCAAGCTAATACCATTTACAGCAATACTTCCTTTCGGGACTATATACTTGGCAATTGAACTCGGTGCCTTAAAAGTCATTTCCCAAGAAGTAGCAGTTTGCCGTGCTTCTAACAATTGCCCGACCCCATCCACATGTCCCATTACAAAGTGACCGCCAATTTTACTGCCAACTTTTAACGAAGCTTCAAGGTTAACGTATCGCGTTTGCGTTGACGCAGCACCCAAAGTAGTTCTTCTTAACGTCTCAGGAGAAGCAGTTGCCACAAATCCATCATTTGATATTTTCTCTACTGTCAAACAGACCCCATCAACTGCTACACTATCGCCATATGCTAAATCTTGTAAAATAACATCTAGCGAATGGGTGATAAATGTAATCTTCCAAAAATCCCCCCCTAGGGGCTTAATTGTTCCTAATGCTTGAATTAATCCTGTAAACACTGCTTTTTTTCAACCTTACTTGATTTACTATGAATTTCAGCTGTTATAAACTAGTAAATATCGCGTTGCGCTCAATTATTCCAGTATAATTTCTGACGCGATTTGGTATACGGTTATCAATACATTAATAGTTAATTCAAGGCATACTTGGGTAAGTAGATTATTGTAAAACAGAACTAATTAGACTTACTCTGGTGTTTACATCGAATAGGGAGTTTAATAGAAGCAATTATAGCGAGTAAAGACTATGTTTACATCGATCTTAATCATTCCTTTGAATAGGTATGATTTGTTACAAACTCCAAAAAGCGCTCAAAGAGTTGTAGAGGCTTGACAGATGATTGAAATGAAAGTCGCTGGTATAGCATTAGATGCCATCACCCGCAGCCCGATTGTACTTCTCAAGGATAGTACAGACCGTCGTGCTTTGCCCATTTATATTGGTCAGGAACAAGCGCGAGCAATAATGGCGCCGTTGGAGAATCAGAAGCCTCCTCGACCCTTAACGCACGATTTAATAGTTAATATTATTGAATCGTTGAATATGACCTTAGAGAAGGTTATTATTCACTCGCTGCAAAAAGACACTTTTTTTGCGTCTCTAATCTTGCAACAAGGGGAAAACCGAAAAGAAATTGATGCCCGACCTAGTGATGCAATTGCAGTAGCTCTCCGTACAAATGCGCCTATTTGGGTAATGGAGGAAGTAGTCGCTGATGCATCAATACCCGTAGACCGCGATGCAGACGAAGCAGAGCAGCAAGCTTTCCGCGATTTTGTTTCTAATCTCCGACCCGAAGATTTAATCAAACGCTTTGGAAGTAACAGTTAAGAGTGATGAGTGCTGAGTGCTGAGTGCTGAGTAAGAAGAAAAGTTATAATTAGTAACTCATAACTCCTAACTCATAACTTTTAAAAATGCGATACCGACGCTTTGGGAAGACTAATCTAAGTTTGTCAGTTTTTTCTTTAGGGACTATGCGCTACTTAAGTTCATTAGAAGTCGCGCGGCAAACTATCTCACAAGCGGTGGAGTTGGGAATAAATCATATTGAAACAGCCAGGGGTTACGGTAACAGTGAGGAACTTCTCGGTGGTGTTATTGCTTCTGGGTCAGTATCGCGCGACCAAGTTTATATCACCACCAAAATCCCACCCACTAAAGATGCGACTTCGATGCGTCGGTACATCAACGAATCATTAGAACGTTTAAATGTTGATTATATAGACTGCTTAGGAATTCATGGTTTAAATACTTGGGAACACCTTGACTGGGTGAGAGCTTCTGACGGTTGTATGCGCGCGGTACAACAAGCAAAAGCAGAGGGTCGGGTTCGACATGTTGGCTTTTCCACCCACGGTACGCTTGAATTAATTCTTGCTGCTATAAATACAGACTTATTTGAATTTGTCAATCTGCATTATTACTATTTTTTTCAACGTCATGCAGCAGCAATAGAGCGCACGTTCTCAAAAGACATAGGTATATTTATAATCTCACCAGCAGACAAAGGCGGAAAACTATACACGGCGCCGCAAAAACTCCAAGATATTTGTCATCCCTTTACACCCTTAGAATTAACCTATCGTTTTTTACTTAGCGATGCTCGGATTACGACATTAAGTGTAGGACCAGCAACCCCAGAAGAGTTAATCGAACCGTTGCGTATCGCTGATAGTGTAGATAAACTTACACAAGCAGAAATCGATATTTTACAGCGTTTGGAAAACCAACTTAATATAAGTTTAGGGGCTGACAAGTGCAGTCAATGCTATGCTTGTTTACCGTGTCCTGAAAACATTAATATTCCTGAAGTATTGCGATTAAGAAATTTAGCCGTAGCATATGATATGACCGATTACGGACAGTATCGCTACGGCATGTTTGAAAACGCTGGTCACTGGTTTCCAGGAATGAAAGCAAACAAATGTACCGAATGTGGGGAATGTTTACCCAAGTGTCCAGAGAATTTAGATATTCCTACCCTGCTATTCAATACTCACGAACAACTCAAAGGCAAAGCAGGCAGAAGACTTTGGGGTTAATGATGACATAGATTACTAGTTAATCATTTGCTAGCAACTGCTCTGTTCTTCTTGTATAAGGAAACAAAAGTTCTATGAGGTGACCTAAAGACATAGAACGCTGTTCCTTAACAAACATTAAGGGCAGGAGTGCAACTACTCGTAAAACCCCGGAGAGAGCGAATAGCACTAATAAACCACCAGCACCAACTCCTGTTGCAAGAAAACTGCCTGCAGTAATTCCCGCTGCTCCAGTTAAACCAGCAACGGCGCCTGAAAGCCCGAAATAAGAGGATTGATGCTGTAACGGCGCCACTCCCATAATGAGATTGTTAGTACATAAATCAATTGCCGCCCAGGTTGCACCATGAAGCACATGCAACAAAGGAAACAATACCCACATAGTCATTTCATGCTTTCCAGTAAAGAGCCACAATAGAGGTGTCACTGCTACCAAAATTCCTACTAATAATAGGAGCGGACGGTTACCAGTGCGGTCGGCTATTTTGCCCCAAAGTGGCAGCATCAGCATGTTAGCAGCCCCTGCTATAGCGTTATAAATTGTAACTACACTAATATCTATATGTAAGTTATCAAGCATATAGAGGTTAAAGAAGGGACCGCTGACATTAACAGCAAAACACCATATAGCCAGGTAGAAGACAAACTTCAAAAAATTACCATCTTTAAAAACGGTAGTATCTATTCCCTTGGATTGCGATGAAGTATCGTCATGTTTGGCTCTTAATAGCTGTGGGTTAACATCTTTCATCCAGAACTGACTCGCCAGACTGACAACACCAAGCACAATTCCTAATGTCAATATAACGCCGAAACCTTTAGCTGTTCCACCAGGCCAAGATGATACAGTAAAACCTAACAATGGCACACTTAGCAGACCTGTTAAGCTTAAGAGACTGTTGCGAAAACCAAAATACCGTCCCCGCAGTCGTTGTGGTACTAATATAGCCGTCCAACCTGACCAAGGAGCGCGACCAAAAGCTTCAATGATATTAGTTACCCAGACAACTGCCAACGTCCACTGTACTACTTGACAACCTGTAATTCGAGACGAACTAGCTAACCAAATCAGTGGTAAAACACTCAGCCACGTTAATCGCGACGAAGCGAAAATGACTAAAGTATACCAGCGGAAGCTTGTAAATCGCTCTAACAAGTATGCTCCCAACGGTTGGAGTAGATTCACCAGTTGAGGAATAGAAGCAAGCAGACCAATTTGTACACAATCAGCACCTTGCTCTAACAAGAAATTAGTCAGCAAGGCGCCGCCGATAATACTGTAAAAAACCGTAGCAAAGATACTTTCAACAGTTAACGCTTTGAGCGAAATGCGAATTTCTGGCTTAGAAACTTTCAAAGGTGATTTTGACGTTACAGGAACCATCGTCTCCATCACTACCATATCTTCCGATCTCTCTTGAATGGGAACAGAAGTTATTTCTGTCAAATAATCATCGCCCTGGTTACTAGACATATTAAGCAACTCAATATTGTATATTAAGGAATCATTTGATAGGCACAAAAAAATAAAGTTGATATTATAAATCAACTTTTTGATGTCTTGAAGTTGTATAACAATCAGCAGATTTCTATGTAAAATTCCCAAACATAGAACACCAAATAAACAGATATCTACATTTGGGAATTTTTTACAATTCCTGTACTAACTATTATAATAAGCATATTTATTACTTTTTCACACCCAATCTAATAATATATTGTAATGAAAACACAGATCAAAATAATCTTACTTAAGAGTTATTCTTGTCAAATTTAAATTAGTATCATTTGTAACAGTTGGATCAAACGTTTGGATAAATAGTATACATTCAAGCTCAGGGAAGGCGCCTTCATCAACAAAAGGCAATCGATAACAAGTGTGAATTTTGATGGGCATCGGGCGCTTTTGTAAAAACTCTCGCGCGTAGCTTAACAGGTGTGAAAAGCGAACTTTGAGGATGAGCGGTCAGGTTATCAGCCTGCCCTAGTACCAGAAATCCGTGCTTTGCCGTAAGGGCGAAAGTTTTCGGTTTACTGATTATTAATTGTTAGCTACTCCACTAAGGTTGGTAATTACACGCTCACTCGCCAGCAACAACTCGTGCGAAACGTTCGTAGTCAACCTTATCAGCAGTATCTTGCTGGGTATGATAGTAAGGGTAGCGGAAGGGGGCGGTGTCTGTAACCATGATACCTGGATATCCTTGCTGCCAGAATGACCATTGGTCAGACCAGCTAACACCAGATATCTCACCAGGGAGAGCAGCAGCTTCTGAGGGAAATTGGGTATGGCTGCGGAATGAAGCAACAACATCTCTAACGAGGGAAGAGGAAGCGACATTACCAATGAACGCGATGAAATTACCTTGTAACGGGTAGACAGCATCGAGGGGAGCGGGATATTTTTGAGAGCCAATTTGATCAGAGTAGTAGCCCATTGTTTCAAGACTGAGCATAGCAACAATTTTTTCATTGCGCTTTTTGCAGCTTTTGGCATAAACCAGACTTCCCATATTTTCTGAAAAGAAAAAAGGTGGCTCTTCATTAACAAACTCGACAAAACGTAGCGTCCGGGCAGGTTTTTTACCAGCAAACAAACGAGCAACTTCTAGAGTGGCAGCGGCGCCAGTACCATTATCATTTGCTCCAGGGCTGTTATACACCGAATCATAATGTCCGCCAATAATTACTATTTCATCTGGTCGCTCAGTACCGGGAATTTCGACTTCAAGATTATAGTAAGTTTTATTATCAATTGTGTATCCCTGTTGTTTAACTGAATAACCAGCTTCAGCAAAAGAAGTATCAAGAAAATCTGCCGCTCTAACTAAACCTTTATAGTGCAGATAGTTACGTTCTCCAATATCATTGGCAAGCTTTTCAACGTGGCGCCTCAAAGAATCCCGTAAGGTGGCTTCAAATTGAGTCAACGGTGGTAAATTGCCCCTAAAGCTTTCCCCTGGCATCCGAATCATGGTAAAAACAGTCCAAGTAATCAAGCCAATTATAGTAATTATTTAAGCGGTTGGGGGAATTTAAATTCTATCCCTTGTTGTATTAACGCACTTCGGAAATAATTTGTAGTTTTAGTCACATTTCTACTTGACATCAAAACTTTCATAAAGTTAGAGTAGCCAATAAATTTTCACTCTCATTAGTTAGAGGTAAGAGAAAGTCTTGTTCTTTAATCCAAAAATTTATATATTCACAAATAATATAAGCAAAACTAAATCTTACCATATAGAAATTATATTTTATTTTTAAAATATATTTAGGTTGACATAAGCAACTTTACAATGTTACTTTAGATAGATAATGTTTACTTCTTCAGGTAGAAACATAAATTACAAATATATTCAATAAATTAATAAGTATTAAAAAAACAAATAGTAAAAATATAAATCAGATAGATAAAACATTAATTCTAAAAGCTAAAAGTATGTTTGATTTAAAAGAAACGACTCTAAACCAAGTTAATGATACAGCGATAAGTCTGGAAAAATCATATCGCATTGCCCATGAAATTCCTGGTCGTATCCGTTTTTCAATTCCTAAACTAGCAACCGATTCTGATTATGCCGATAAACTTAAAGCGTTAATAGAATCGGATTCAAAAGTTACAGATGTACGCCTAAACCAAAAAGCAGGCTCAATTGCTATTAGTTATCAATCAGATTTGAATACTGGTGATCAAATACGCACGCACTTAGTAAATTTGATTGATAAGAATGCTCCAGCATATGTTCCTGTGACGCGAGCGATAACCTTATATGAAGAATCAACTCACTTTTTAGAGGAGAATAAAATTGGCGCCGTATTGACAAACATTAAAAATGTAGTGCTAATAATAGTAGGGTCAATGAGCTTAGTCATCGGGGTTATAGGTGTCATCCTCCCCCTTCTTCCTGGGACTCCTTTCTTAATTTTGTCTACGTTTTGCTTCAGCCAAGTGGAGTGGTAAACTTTTAATAGACCGGGAGCAAAGTAACCGTTCAGGGGGCGCCCTTATCTTAATAAAATTGTGAAGATTGGATAAACGGAAAACCTACGTAATTACCAAGATATATAATTGGGAAAAGTTTATTGTAATCATGTAGGGTAATCACCGTGTCTATAAAAATAGGGGCAGAAATTGACGTAAAAGCTATCAGTCATAAAATGTATGATTTGATATCTGAATTATATCCTATCTGTCGCAGTATTACTGGCGACGGTGTTCGGAAAACGCTTTATTACGTGCAGCAGCATATTCCACTCTCGATACATGAAGTAAAAAGTGGCACTCAGGTGTTCGACTGGACGGTTCCGAAAGAATGGAATATTCGAGATGCTTATATTAAAAATTGTCAAGGCGAAAAGATAATTGATTTTCAGAAACTAAATTTACATGTACTTAATTATAGTATCCCTGTTCGCCAGAATGTTAAGCTCGAAGAATTAAAGCAACATATAATAACTATCCCTGATAAACCTGACTGGGTACCGTATCGCACTTCATATTACAAAGAAACATGGGGTTTTTGTATGAGCCATAATCAAATGATGGAAATGCAAGACCCAGAATACGAAGTTTGTATAGACTCGACTTTAGAAGATGGCAGCTTAACTTATGGTGAATACTTCATTAAAGGTGACACTGAAGAAGAAGTACTTATTTCCTGCCATACCTGTCACCCTTCACTTGCCAACGATAATTTAGCGGGTATAGCTTTAACAGCGTTCTTAGCACAATACCTCAGCCAATTAAAACTTAAATATTCCTACAGGTTTGTTTTTCTTCCTGGCACTATTGGTTCGATTACTTGGCTCGCACAAAATGAGGTAAATGTCAATAAAATTCAACATGGTTTAGTTGTAACTTGTATCGGCGACCCTGGCAAGTCACACTACAAAAAAAGTCGTCGTGGCAATGCTGATATTGATAAAGCTGCTATTCACGTTTTACAGCGCTCAGGACAGGATTATGTAATTCAAGAATTTTCACCTTACGGATACGATGAACGTCAGTACTGCTCTCCTGGCTTTAATTTACCTGTTGGTTGTTTTATGAGGTCGCCTCATGGTACTTATCCTGAATATCATACTTCAGCTGATAATTTGGATTTAGTCAAGCCTGAATATTTAGCTGATTCACTGACTAAGTTTTTGGCTGTTTTGAATATTATTGATAATAATAATAAGTATATTAATCAGAATCCGAAGTGTGAACCGCAGCTTGGTAAACGTGGACTTTACGGCGCCATTGGTGGGCAAACTGACACGAAAAAGCGCGAGTTGGCGATGTTGTGGGTTTTGAATATGTCAGATGGTGAAAATTCTTTGTTGGATATCGCTGAGAAGTCTGGTTTAGAATTCGATTTAATTAAGGAAACTGCGGATACATTAGAAAAGTTTGATTTGCTAAAAATCCCCCCAAACCCCCGCGTGTAAGGGCGGCTAAAAGCACTCTTCTTTTCCCCTCCTGAGCGGCTACCGTGTACACACAAGTTTTTGAAAGTTACTTTTCTTCCCTTTCTTCTCTTTCTTCTCTTTCTTTGTGTCCTTTGTCACGAGCGTGGTTCCTTAAAGAGATAAACCACAAAGGTCACAAAGGGCACAAAGGGGGGAATATAAGAAGGGTTATAAAGTTGTGTGTACACGGTAGCTTATCAAGGGGGGCTAGGGGGGATCAAAATTTCAAATATTCATGCACATCACTCCGGTTCCCCCCTTACACGCGGGGGTTAGGGGGATAAAATTTGATACACACAAACTTAAAAATGCTCAAAAACCAAGTAGCTGTAATAACAGGCGCCAGTAGTGGTATAGGTAAAGCAATAGCACTAGAACTAGCGAACCAGTCAGTAAAACTTTGCCTTATCGGGCGCCATCTAAATAAACTAGACGAAGTAGCAAGTATTGCACGAAAAACGTCACCGCAAGTTTGTACTTACCAACTTGATATCACCCAAGACGAAGATATAGGTTATTTAAAGACGTATATAGAAAAAGATTTTGGCGAAGTAGATATACTAATTCACAGTGCAGGAATTATATCCTTTGGAGAAATTCAAACTACACCCGTAGCATTACTAGATGAACAATATCGTACCAACGTGCGCGCGCCTTATCTGCTTACCCAAACATTGCTACCTTCACTTATAAAACGTCAAGGGCAAATTGTCTTCATCAACTCGATCACTATTCACACTATTAAAGCTTGCTTCGGACAGTATACAGCAACAAAACAAGCACTCAAAGCAATAGCAGATAGTTTACGAGCGGAAGTTAATTCAGACGGTGTACGTGTTATTAGCATCTACCCAGGAAGTACTGCTGGTCCTATGCAAGCTTCAATACGGGAAACCGAAGGAAGAGAATACAACCCCGCACGGTTACTACAACCCGAAGATGTTGCCAATACAATTATCGGCGCCCTTCAATTACCCCGCACCGCCGAAGTCACAGATATTAACATTCGTCCTTTTCTGAAAACCTAATCCAATTTTATGTTCCCTACTGCCACTCTATTAATCTCTTGTCCCGACCAACGAGGATTAGTTGCAAAATTTGCTAACTTTATTTATGCCAACGGTGGTAATATTGTCCATGCCGACCAGCACACCGATTTTGCCGTTGGGTTGTTTTTGACAAGGATAGAGTGGCAGCTAGACGGGTTTCATTTGCCACGCGAATTAATCAGTCCAGCTTTCAACGCTATCGCTCAACCATTAAATGCGTTTAGGGGAGCTTCATTTTTCTGACACAGTACCACGAATAGCAATTTGGGTAAGTCGTCAAGACCATTGTTTGTTAGATTTAATTTGGAGACAGCGCGCGGGAGAGTTAGCAGCTGAAATTCCTTTGATTATTAGTAATCACTCTAATTTACAAGTTATTGCAAACCAGTTTGGTATTGATTATGAATATATTCCAATCAATAACGAAAATAAACTTGAACAGGAAGCTAAACAGTTAGAACTTTTACAACAATATAATATTGACTTAGTGGTTTTAGCTAAGTATATGCGAATTTTAAGTTCAGAGTTTATTACTAAATTTCCGCAAGTTATAAATATCCACCATTCATTTTTACCTGCTTTTGTTGGTGCCAATCCATATCAACGCGCGTATCAACGGGGAGTTAAAATTATTGGCGCCACTGCTCACTATGTTACAGCAGATTTAGACCAAGGGCCAATTATAGAGCAAGAAGTTGTAAGAATTAGTCATCGTGATGATGTCGAAGATTTAATTCGTAAAGGCAAAGACTTAGAACGAATGGTACTATCAAGAGCAGTGCGCGCGCATTTACAAAACCGAGTATTGGTTTATAGTGATAGAACTGTAGTCTTTGAATAGTAGTCTATGTCATTAATTTTGGGGAGTTATGGTCTTGTGGCATAAAGTCCCAAATGTGCAATCCATGTATTTTTTTACCACAGAGGCACAGAGTACACAGAGAGTAAGAGGAATGAACCACAAAGGGCACAAAGGACACAAAGAAAGAGCTAAGAAGAGAGAACACACCACAATTAATGACAGGAACCAGTAGTACGATTTAATTAAGCTGTTCTTATAATTAACTTGTATAATAAGGACGTAAGAGACTTACATCCCACAAGAGGATTTTTATATTTTTCAGATGTGGAATTTAAATGTGTTTTAGTTTTTAGTTTATAGCTGAAACTTTTCTCATCATTACTATTCTGAATTTATTATACTTCCATCAGGCATAATTGTTTGGCAAAAAATAGTATCAGTAAAATTCACATTTTTAGTTACAGCGGACTTGAGATTCGCATTGGTCAAGCACGCACAGCTTAAATCTGCACCCTCTAAGTTTGCTTGACTTAAATTAGCTCCCGATAGATTGCTACCACTTAGTTTTGAAAAGCCTAAATCAAATCCATTTAAGTCTACACCAGCTAAATTGGCGCCAGTTAAATCTGTATTTATAAAAATCTTGATTTTTGAATTCGTTAAATTAGCATTTTTAAGATTTGAATTTTGTAACCTTTCAATAGTGGTATTAGTTAAATTAGCATTCCATAGGTTAGAGTTAATGATAATATTTAGTTGAGCATCACTAAGATTTGCTTTGCTTAAATTACTATACTCAACGCAAGTTCTATATAAATGAGCTTGACTTAAATTCGCACGACTGAAATCTACATTTATGATGTGACTATCACCAATTTTAGCTTTACTAAGGTTGATTTTATAAAAATTACAATCCTTTATATTACAGTAAGACCATTGTGAATTGCTTAAGTTAGCATTCGTGAGGTCGGTTTGGTACATATTGATTTTCTCAAACCTGCATTTTGAGAAATCTCTTTCTCCTGCTGTATAACGTTGTAATATTTCTTCAATATTCATAGATTTAAATAATCTCTCAAAATATAATATATTATAAGTGATAATAAAAATATAGATGTATAATTTTACGAATAATGTTGATTGCCATAATACTGGTACTGCGTTTTTCAGTTATTTCCTCATATGGGACTGGCTTGCTCAAGAACTATGCGGTAGTATGTGTATGATTACTAGTTTATTGAAATTTTTTAATACAAGCTGTCGTGATATTTGAACTTAAAGACGTAATTCAGGCTATTGCAGGCGCCGTGACTCCGGTGCTGGAACGTAACGAAACTGTAATAAAATTATTACAAAGGTTTAATCTGGCGCCGGAGCATCCTCCAAGTGATTTTTCTGGGGTTTATGCTTATGCGCTGGTAGAATATGGGGTGGGTAAGCCTGGGGTATTTTTGGAATTGTTCCGCCACGAGGAAATAAGGCTAGCATTTCGTAAGGCTTTTGACCATAATAATCCTTCGATTGTCCTTTCTGAGGTTGACACGTTTCTTAGTAGTTATGAACTTGGTGATGAGATTCGTAATTTAGGTATTGATGTAAGACGTGAAATTGCCACTTTTGCGTCGGTGTTTATTGAAGTTGCTAAACGCAGTCGTACACCAGCAGAGGTGTTAATAAGTAACCAAGTTAGCTCTTTGCACAAAAAGTTAAAAGAGATTCAGGAGCGCTTTGATAGACTACCTACATTGGAAGCTGTTCGCACAGAGATAGCGCAGTTAGTGGGAGAAGGTTATCCCGCGTTACCGGGTAATAATGTAGAGACGCGACATGTCGCGTCTCTACAACGTGAAAATCAACGTCAAAATATTGCTGTTTCGCAGCGGATGCGCGGTTGGTTTGAAACGTTGGGTTATGTTTTTGAAAAATACGAAGTTTGGGAAAATAATTATTTTGAGTGGATTATAAATATTCAGGGTAGACGTGGGTATGACCGCATTTTGGTGCGTGGTATTGAAGGTGAGGCAGGTGTAAAAGATGTTTCTGCAATACTTGCTTCGGTAGAAAAGCAGGGTGTTGATGAGGGATGGTTAGTTAGTGCTAGAAGAATTTCACCAGCAACACGAAATGAAGTTAAGAAAGATGAATATAATAGTGTTTTTTGCTACACGTTTGATGAGCTTCTAGACCAAGATGCTGACTTTAGTGAGTATCTAAATTGGTTGGAAGGAGAGATAAAACGGCGCCTAGTTGATACTAAATATGTCCCGCTTGCTTGTATAAAAGAGGAAATTGACCCTGTTAGTAAACGTCGTATAGCGGTCAGTAGATATACAGAAGAAGAAGGTTGGATTGACGGGTGTATCGACCTTTGGCTTGATGACCCAGTACGGGAACATATATCTATATTAGGAGAGTTTGGTACTGGTAAAACTTGGTTTGCTTTGCATTATGCTTGGGTTGCGTTGCAAAAATATCAAGAAGCCAAAAATCGCGGTGTAGAACGTCCTCGCTTACCGTTGCTAATTCCTCTACGTGATTATGCGAAGGCGGTAAGTGTCGAATCGCTGTTTTCGGAGTTTTTCTTCCGTAAGCACAAAATGCGTAAGTTACATTATCCTGCGTTTGAACAACTTAACCGTATGGGTAAGCTGCTGTTAATTTTTGACGGTTTTGATGAGATGGCAGCAAGAGTTGACAGACAAGAGATGATAAACAACTTTTGGGAATTAGCGAAAGTTGTAGTACCAGGCGCCAAAGTTATTTTAACTTGTCGTACCGAACATTTTCCTGAAGCCAGAGAAGGACGTGCTTTGTTAAATGCCGAGTTGCAAGCTTCAACGGCAAACTTAACTGGGGAAACACCACAGTTTGAAGTGTTGGAACTAGAAAAATTTAACGACGCTCAAATTAGACAGGTATTATCGCATCAAGCTTGTTCTACAACAGTTGACTCGGTGATGGAAAACCCGGAATTATTGGACTTAGCTAGGCGCCCGGTGATGACGGAGTTAATATTAGAAGCATTACCAGATATCGAAGCGGGTAAACCTGTAGATATGTCACGGGTTTATTTGTATGCAGTGCGTCGAAAGATGGAGAATGATATTAAGACCGAACGTACATTTACTTCGCTTGCTGACAAACTTTATTTCTTGTGCGAATTATCTTGGGAAATGCTATCAACCGACCAAATGAGTCTTAACTATAGGCTTTTCCCTTATAGAATTAGGTACCTATTTGGTGAAATAGTGCAGGAAGAGAAAGATTTAGACCACTGGCATTTTGATATGATGGGGCAAACGATGCTTATTCGTAATGCTTCGGGAGATTATACTCCAGCGCATCGTTCGCTGTTAGAGTTTTTTGTGGCATATAAATTTGCTGCTGAGTTAGGCGCCGCTTCTAACGATTTTACCGAATTAGCGCGTTCTACATCATATATATATAGTCAGGCACCACAGAATTATACTTGGTCATCTTATTTTGGTAGGGATGTGACGGCTCCGTTGAATAAATTTGTGAGTGAGTCGTTGGAGAAATTGAGAGAGACAATTGGAAAGGCGCCTTTAACGAAAGCTGTGTTGGATTTATTGGCGCCGATGGTTGATGATATAGAGCTAATTATTAAAGTTATTGAAGGAACGCGCGGTAAAAGCGAGGATGAAGTTGGTTATGTTGGAGGCAATGCAGCAACACTAGCGGTAAAAGTTAATTCTTCAGCATTGGAGGCAAGAGATTTAAGCAATACAGTAATTGTAAATGGTGATTTTTCTAATGCTAGCTTGCAACATACTAACCTTGCTAGCTCAAATTTGAAGAACACAGTTTTTCCGAAAGTGTTTGGTACAGTTTTTACAATAGCCATTAGTCCTGATGGTAAGCTATTGGCTACAGGAGATTCAAACTGTGAAGTTCTAATATGGTCACTACAAACAAACCAAGTAGTAGCAGTTTTGCAAGGTCATAGAGACTGGATACGTTCAGTAGCATTTAGTCCGGATAATAAAATTTTAGCTAGCGCTGGTTTTGACCAAACAGTTAAGTTATGGGATATTCAAACTGGTAATTGTCTTCATAGTTTGCCAGACCATAAAAGTCGAGTATATTGTATAGCATTTAGTCCTGACGGTAAAGTTTTAGCTAGTTGCGACCGAGATAAAGCAATCAAGTTATGGAATGTATCTAATGGAGAATGTTATAAAAACTTAGAGGGACATAGTAGTAAAGTTCAATCAGTAACAATAAGTGCCGATGGTAAAATTTTAGCAAGTGGTAGTAGTGATACCACTATTAAACTCTGGAGTATGGACACTGGAGAATGCTTTAGAACTTTAGAAGGGCACAGTCGTACAATATACTCAGTAGCCATAAGTTCAGATAGTACAATTATAGCTAGTGGCAGCATCGATAGAAGCATAAAAATATGGAATATTGACACAGGAGAATGTCTTAGAACTTTACAAGGACATACTGATGAAGTTAGAAAAGTTGTTTTCAGCAACGATAACAAAATTTTAGTTAGTTGTAGCTATGATAAAACTATTAAAATATGGGATGTTTTTACTGGAGAATGCCTACAAACTTTGCAAGGACATACAAACTGGGTTAGATGTGTAGCTGTTAGTCCTGATAGCAAAATTCTAATCAGTGGTGGGGACGACCAAACTATACGTCAATGGAGTATTACCACCAGTGAATGTCTAAATATTTTACAAGGTCATAGTGGTGGCATCAGGTCTGTTGCAATTAGCCCTGATAATATAACTTTAGCGTCTGGTAGCGAAGAAGAAACAATTAAGCTTTGGAATATCAATAGTGGAATATGTCAGAAAAATAAATTAAAAGGACACAAGAGCAGAGTAAACTGTGTTGCTTTTAGTCCTGACGGTAAAACCTTAGCTAGTGGTAGTTATGACCGAACAATTAAGTTATGGAATGTTGAAACAGGAGAATGCTTGCAAACCTTTTTCGGACATTATGGAGGCGCCAACTCGTTAACCTTTAATCCCAAAGGTGATATCATATTAAGTGCGAGTGGTGACCAGAAAGCAAAGTTATGGGATGTGGAAACAGGAAACTGTCTTAAAACATTGCAAGGTCATACTAATTGGTTATGGTCGATAGCAGTTAGTCCAGATGGTAATATTATTGCCAGTGGTGGTGATGATAAAACCTTAAAAATTTGGAATTTTAACACCGGAGAATGTTTACATAATTACTCAGATCATACTGGGTCATTATGGTCAATAGCTATCAGTCCTGATAGTAAAACTATTGCTAGCGGTGATACCGATAAAGTTATAAAATTATGGGATATTAATACAGGAGCATGTCTTAGAACTTTACAAGGTCACAATAGCATAGTAGACAGTATTGTCTTTAGTGCTAACGGCCAAATTTTAGTTAGTGGCAGTAGCGATAAAACAGTAAAAATATGGGATGTTAATACAGGAGAATGTCTTAAAACATTAAATGGTCATACCAATAGAATTTCCTCAGTAGCTATTGATTCTACGAGTAGTCTAATATTTAGTGGTAGCTACGATGAGACTATTAAAATTTGGGACATTCGTACAGGTGAATGCTTAAACACCTTGAAAGATAGACCATTAGAATATATGAATATTACAGATGTTAAAGGCTTAAGCAACATTCAAAAATCAAATCTTAAAGTATTAGGCGCCGTAAATTACAATCAAGGCTAGATGATAAGCAATAACTGACTGAATGTATAAAATTATTTACGTGGTAATAATTGTAAATTAAATTACCAGCTTATTAGCTTGACAAGCACATAGGTTAAATTTATACTTAACATTTGAAAATAAGGCGGTAAATAGTTAATATTTGTGTATTAATAATGAGTGTCATACGGTAGTTATATAAGTTAGAATACTACTAAAATTGTACGAGTGTTACAGCAAGTAAAATATGTTACTTAACAACCGCTATCAAATAAAAAAAACATTAGGAAGTGGAGGATTTGGTGAAACTTTCCTAGCAGAAGATATCCAAATGCCTTCAAAGCGCTTTTGTGTAATTAAACAATTAAAACCTATTCAAAATAATCCTCAAATTTATCAGTTAGTCAAAGAACGCTTTCAACGCGAAGCAGCAACATTGGAGGAGCTAGGCGATAAGCATAATCAAATTCCTTCTTTATACGCTTACTTTCAATCTAATGGGTTATTTTATTTAGTTCAAGAATATATTGAAGGCGAAACTCTAGCGCATAAAGTCTCAAAACAAGGAGCTATAAGTGAAAGCATTGTTCGAGAAATATTAGTGAGTTTATTACAATTACTTGATTATATTCATTTACAGCGAATTATTCACCGAGATATTAAACCAGATAATATTATTTTGCGCTATCAAGATGGTTTACCTGTGCTGATTGATTTTGGTGCGGTTAGGGAAATTATGGGAACAGCAGTTAATTCTCAAGGTAAACCAACAAGTACAATTGTGATTGGTACTCCTGGATATATGTCAAGTGAACAGGCAATGGGTAGACCAGTTTTTTCTAGCGACTTATATAGTTTGGGTATTACTGCAATTCATTTACTAACAGGTAAACAACCAGAAGAATTAGAAACGGATTCTCGCACAGGCGAAATTATTTGGCATCATCATGCTTTTAATGTTAGCCCTACACTTAAATTCGTAGTTGATAAAGCAATATCTTATAATCCACGGGAGCGCTTTACTACTGCAAAAGAAATGCTTGAAGCGTTACAAAATGGTTACACACAATTACCTAGGCAAACAACGCCACTAACAGTAGTAGTTCAACCAAAAAAGACTATTTATGCTTCTATCAATAAATCAAATGGAATAAATCCTATCATCGTAGGTAGCTTGATTATAGGCGTTTTAACTAGTGGTTCTGTTATCGCTAGCATGATGTTAACAAAAACGCCACAAACAGCAGTACAACAATCACCAAGCCAATTTGAACCAACAATAAACCCACAACCCCCTAAAGATACCCAATTACCAGCATTAAATACTCCAAAAACTACTGATAAAACTCAAGCTTATCAACAAAGTACTACGACTAATCAAACAGCAATAACATCATCATCCCTACCAACTTCTGTACAGCAGCAAACGCGCGTTAATAGCAATCAAACAAGTCCCAATACTTCCTTACTATCTCCAAAAACTACTGATGAAACTTTCGCTTCTCAAAGTACTACGACTAATCAAACAGCAATAGCACCATCACCCCTACCAACTTCTGTACAGCAGCAAACGCACGTTGATAGCAATCAAACAAGTCCTAATACTTCCTTACCATCTCCAAAAACTACTAATGAAACTCAATCTTATCAACAAAGTACTACGACTAATCAAACAGCAATAGCACCATCACCCCTACCAACTTCTGTACAGCAGCAAACGCGCGTTGATAGCAATCAAACAAGTCCCAATACTTCCTTACCATCTCCAAACACAGAAGTAGTAAATTACTATAATAATATTAACAGTGGTCGCTATCAATCCGCATGGGATAGATTACCTAGGACGTTACAGGAAAATACAAACCTACATCCAAATGGTTATGCATCATTCGTAAGTTGGTGGGAAACAGTTAAATCAATTGATGTGCAGCAGGTAGATGTAATACAAACCAATTCTAATAATGCCATAGTGAATACTCGTCTTGTTTATAACATGAAGGCAGGTAACACTAAGCCTGTTTCTTTAAGCTACACATTGTCCTGGGATAACCAAACACAAAAGTGGAAATTTATAAGAATTAAATCAAATTAATACCAATCTATTATTTCTACGGACATCAAAACAAAATTTTTATATTTTTATTTTTTATTTATCGGCGCCAAATAATTTTGTTCTAAGGCAAAGTCGATTATAAAGTAATGTTTCGTTTTGTATGTCAGCTAGTTTTAGTAATTACACTCCTCATATCACATAAAGATAAAAATGATTAACATTATCAAACTTCATTTTAATGCAATTAGACTATTAGCATAGGGATTTCCAATCTCTTACAGGTATAAACGAAGCGCACTTATCAGCAATCATAGCATGTAGTAAATAATACATACAGTCATTTATAAATCAATACATAAACATATTTCTAACAAGAAATATATGTTCTAGAATCAAGAACACCAGAACTATCTACTAATTTATGAACGACGAAATTCAGCGCGCGGACTATGATAGCCCGTGGAAGGATATTTTAGAAACATATTTCCAGCAAGCAATGGAGTTTTTCTTTCCGAAAACTGCTGCGCTTATTGACTGGTCAGTTCCTTACGTATTTTTGGATAAAGAATTTCAAGCAATATCATATGATGCCGAACAAGGTAGAAGATATGCCGATAAACTAGTTAAAGTTCGCTATCTTTCTGGAAAAGATGCGTGGTTATTGATACATATAGAAATACAGGGAGAAAAAGAAGATGAATTTCCCCTTCGGATATACACCTATAACTTCCGAATTCTTGATCGTTATAAAACGTCAGCAATTAGCCTAGCAATTTTATGTGATTCTGATAAGAACTGGCATCCTAGTACTTTCTGTTTCACATCTGAAGACACAACTCTTTACTTCAAATTCGGTTCTGTGAAGCTGCTCAAATATCAGAGACGTTTTAAACAATTACAAGCAAGTAATAATGTGTTTGCAACTGTGGTAATGGCGCACCTTAGAACGCAGCAAACGCGCTCAAAACCTAGTGAGCGCAAGCGGTGGAAATTGAGTTTAATTCGCGAGCTTTATGACCAAGGATTAAGCGAGCAAGATATTCGTAACCTCTATAAATTCATAGATTGGGTTATGATATTGCCAGAAGGTTTGGAAAACGAATTTTGGGAAGATTTTAAGAAATTTGAACAGGAGCGGAAAATGACTTACATGACCACAGGTGAACGTATTGGCGAAAAGCGCGGTCAACTCAACCACGCAAAGTCACTTGTCCTGCGACAGCTAACTAGGCTTCTAGGAGAAGTGTCAGAACAAAACCGTGCGACTATTGAGTTTCTAACGCTTGAAAAACTTGATGCACTGGGTGAAGCTTTATTAGATTTTAGCTCTACTGACGATTTATTACGTTGGTTACAGCAAAATCAGTAAACTTGGTGGCGCCATTATAGGGTGTGTTACTGTGTAAAGCAACCTAAATTTTAAGCAGAAATTAAGTTTTAGTAATGCACCATTAATATTTGGTTTAGTAAAACACAGGTAATCAGCCAAGGAGCGTAAAATGGCGCCATTCAAATCAGACTTTTTCAAATAAGTCTAATCGATATTGTTGTTCGCGTTGACTTTTGAGGTGTTTTAATTGGGTTGGCACCAGTTCTAAAAATGAATCATGTACTTCATCTCCAGTAAGAGGATAGTCACGCGCGTATTCTGTCCAGTGTACTAGTAGCAGATGTCCTCCTGGCGCCAGATTTTCTAAAATTGCGGTTTGTGCTTTCCGTAAGTCTTCACGACACCAGTAGTAACCTACTTCTGAGATTAAAACTAGGTCAAATGTTTCTTGGGGAAACTGTTCTGGTATACGCATGAGTTCAAAGCGGACTTGAGGCAAGGAGTTACAACGCGCGCGTGCTTGTTCTTGTGCTATTTTTGATACTTCTACTGATAGTAATGTCTCACAATATGGCGCCAGTTTTTCTGTTAAGATGCCTATAGAACCGCCTATTTCCAATGCTGATTGGTAATGGGGTTTTGCTAAAGCTTTAATTGTGTTGGTATATTTTTTGGCTTCGTATTCGCTTGTTTCAAATTGCCAAGGGTCTGGGTTATTGGTATATAGGGTTTCAAAGTAACTTGGTGGCAGGGAATTTTTTTGTATCTGTTCTGGTTTATGTGGTTTGGGGACGGTTGCTGTATTTAAGGCTTTGAAGAATAAATCGATATCTGTAAAATCTGTAATAATATATTCTACCCCTGCTTGTTGTAATTCTTGGTGTTGTGTATTTGTAGCGGCGCCAATGAAAGGTAGTTGAAGTTGTATGGCTGTGAGTATATCCCAAATACCATCACCTACACAAACGATTCGCTCGAATTCTTGATTATATGCTTTTTTTGCTTTTTCTATTGCTGTTGTGACAATGACTTCGCGTGAGTAACTATCATCTGCAGTGGCAATTGGTAATGTAATATCTAAAGAAGCTGCTTGTAGTTTCATTAAAGCAGAACGGCGCCATCCTCCGGTTGCAAATGCTATTTTCCAATCTGGTAATAATGATATTTTATGTAATATTACAGAAGCTCCAGGTATTTCTGCAAACAATTCTGGGTTTGCTGAATAGCTCTGCTGTAATAACTCGACAAAACGATGCTGGAGCTTTGATAATTCGTCTTCAGATGGCGCGCGTTCAAATTGTTCATGGAATATTTGTAAGGTGATACCAGAGTCTGTGGTATGTCCATACTTACTCCAGTCTGTATTTATTTGTGTAATCTCAAATACATCTGCAAAGGCTTGAACAAAGCACTCTGTATCTACATCGTTAGTTTTGGTCAGCGTCCCGTCAATATCGAATATTACTAGTTTCATATTTTTTGAAATCTCTTGTGGAGTGGGCATCCCTGCCTGCCCCCTTGGATATATAAGAACAGGCTCCTTGGATGCCTGTTCCACAAGAAACAGGCTAACTTTTTACTTCTAAATACATTTCCCAAGGGTGGGTGAAGTTTGATAGCATTTCAGGTGTGAGAATAAATGCTTCGGGGTCGTCGTCTATTAAGTTTGTGGTTTGGGAACGGTAAGTCAAGATTGCTTTTTCTTTTAATTCCAGCATTTTACTTATATCCAGGCGCCAGCACTGTATTTCTTGGTGAAAATCTCCCCGTTGAGATGCATCCCAGTCCCAAATAGGGTATTCAATTATACGTGGTTCGTAATTGTTATTTAATGCTTCATGAATTAAATTCCAAGTCGCGCGATGGTCTGGATGGGGGTCTTGGCGCCACGGTACAAATATCATTTGCGGTTTTAATTGGGCTATATAAGCGCGACAATTATCTACTGCATTTGCATATTGAAGCCCAATTGAGCCATCTTGTAAACCTAAGAAAGTTACAGATTTCTTTTCGACTCCTAGCTTCTTTAAAGCAGCAAGTGTTTCGCTTTCGCGTAATGCTTTGAGGGATGGCGCCGGATATTTTTTTGAATTAGGATGCGATAAAGTTCCATCGCTGACTATTAGCACGCGCACGTCACAGTTCAACGCTCGTAATAATGCAATGGCACCTCCACAACCTAATGTCTCATCGTCGGGATGAGGTGCAACAATTAAGGCAGGACTTGCGGCTATTTCCTCTATTGTCTTTATGGGTAAGACATAAGGATTTGCCATAGGTGATATCTCTATAACCTGGTTATTCATACCACAATGAGTGAGCAGGATTGTTTTGGCTTAATGAGTATTGTCCAACGCTGGAAAGTGCCGCATCAAAAGCTGGTTGACGCAGGTACAACGTTAAATCTCTTATTACCCGTTCCATTTGGTGCGGTGGCAGTAAACCACGAGTACCAACCGAACGTTCACACATCTGAATTACATCAATACAGACTTGCTCAATTGTAGTTCTTACCATGTTGGCGTAGGCGACCAATTGATCCACTTTCGGATGTGGTTGTGTTGGATAGCCACCAAAAATCGGAGCATAGTTATTTACTACATCAGCGGCGCCTTTCAACCATAGATTACCGCTTTCAACAGCCATTGCCATTTTACCGATACGTTCTCTTTGATATGGGTCGTTTGTGTAGTCTAATTTTTGGAGATATTCGCGCGTTAAGTTGAATAACGCTTCGGCGCCACCTAGCTGAACAGCGGCAAAACGTACTACTCCCGCAGATAGCCAAGGTTGACGATAATAGTCTCCTGGGTTGCCAATTAATGAACTTTGTTCTAATTCAACGCCAGTAAAATCTATTTTATAACTTGCAGTTGCGCGCATTCCCAGAGGTTGCCACCAACTAGGGTCACTAACAGTGGCCACTTCTTCCATTGGCACAATGCACATCTGCCAAGTTCCATCTGGTAAGGCGCCATTTACAAACGGTCTTTCTACAAAACCGGCGCCTGAACAAAATGTTTTAGAACCATACAGTCTATATTTACCGTTATCAAGCGGAATTACTTTTACACCATCGTTTGCTTCAGCGTTCCAAACACCAAATATCTTACCATTGCGGGCATCTGAAGCATACATTTGTATTTGTTCTTCATTGCCCAAAGTTTGAATGAGTTGCAGTGAATTGACGTGTCCTTCATAAACTCGTCCGACTGCCAGATTACCACGTCCGATATGCTTGAGTAACATTAACGTTTCATGAGTTACAGAAGCATCAAAGCCAGCACCCCACCCTCCCAATTCTCGCTGCAACGGTGCAACTAGTAAACCCCTATTCGCTATTAATTCAAACTCACGTTGAGGAAAGGCGCCGTTTACATCTACATTAACTGCGTTTGCTGCACAAAAGTCAGCAATTTCTACAGCGTGCGCGAGAGTTTGAGCAATGTTAGGACTTTGCCATTGAGTCAGGGCGAAATCTTCTAGTGGTTGAGTAGTAATAGTAGCCTTATTCATGGGACGGTTAGTAGTATATTGCTGAGAATAAATAAATACTGGCGCCCGATACATCTACCTACTGCGTGATTTACAACTCTAACTGACGGCAGGGTTATAATAATCTTTAGTTATTTTTATAATAATCTTTAGTTATTTTTATAATAATCTTTTGTTATTTTAAGTTATTTTAAGTTATTGAGTTCTGAAAGCCAAAGTTTTATGTTTTGCCGTTGATGTGGTTTGATGTATTTTGATGCCTCGGTTAATACTTCACGAGGGAAGATGTGTCTTAAGTCAGCGAGCATAGCCGCATTTTCACAGTCATTCATACATCCAGCGACATATTGTATTGACTCTGGAGTCAGCCATTCTGGTGTCACTTTGGTTTCACAAATAGGGGGGATTGGTTCCGGAGCTGGTATCATTTGTTAACCCAGCTAATTAAATTAAGACTTGTTACATTCGTTCTAATCTGTTGCCAGATTATTGTCAAGTTGCTAAAGGAAAAGTGGCAGCAAGTGCCCATCCAAAAAATAAGGCGTTACCGATAGCATAACTCCAAGGCTCATTCAATACACTAGCAGTATACGAAAAAATAGCTACTAACACAGGGAAAACAGGTAACAATAACGCAATAAAACCAAGTTGCGGCAGTAAGTAAAGCACTAAAATAAACCCACCTATCAATACCACACTTTGTCCCAACCACCATAAAACTCGTTTTCCAAATGTGATATTTTGCTGCGCTACTCCCGATGCCAAAAACCAAGGAAAACAAGTAATTGCTAAAATTGGAAATAGCTGTAACCTAACAGGCGCCAACAACCATTGTAACCATACGACCTGCGCCATTGCCCCAAACCCAATCCATAGCAGTGCGAATACAAAAAGTCCAGCAAAAAAGGCTTTTATTGAGAGTCTTGGTAAGCGTGCCATAATAGCCAACCAAGTTATACCTGCTACACCATACCAAATGCTGACTGCTCCACCTACTAATACTCCACCTAAACCATCGATATTACCAACGTTATTAAACAGCATCAGCGCACCACTGGCAAAAAACGGTGCGGCTAATAAACCTGCCCAATTTACTATTTTTGGACTTTTCTGATTCAAGTTAACATTAAAAATAGGAGCAATGGCGCCGAGTGCAACCAACCAAGCTAGTAACTGTACAAAATACCAAAGAATGCGATTATCTATATAATTACTTTGACGCTGCACACCAAAGGTAGCATCAAGCCAATTTTTCGCAGCTTCATGACTACGCGCACGAAACAATATTGTAATATGTTCAGCATTGGGAATAATTACTAAATTCCTTGCTTTTCCATCTGCAAAATTCCGATTTTCTCCCCCTGCGGCTCGCAATAAGCGTTGTGCATTCGCAATAAATCTACTTTCCCAACTACCCGCTTGCAGTTGAAGATTACGAGGAGAATTTGGTGTTAGTCTGGCACCTGTTGGTGATACTGCAATAGTTGCAGCGTAGGTATTAACATTATTTATAGCAGCAGACATTACGGCGCCGCTTCCCATCGAATGACCTAAAGTTGCCAAACGTGATCTATCTACTTCTGGTTGTTCAATTAATACACTATAAGCAACATTCAAATTTGAAGATAATGAATCTGATTGTAATGGCTGCGTATTAGCTGCATGACTATCAAAATCCCATAACATTACAGCATAGCCAGCATGTGCGAATGTGTAAGCGTAACCCAGCATTAATTGCTTTGAACCAGCATAACCATGCGCGATAAGAACACCAGGTACTTTTTGATTTTGTTGCGGCGCCATATATAGTAAGGGTACACCCGCGCGTTGGATATGGCGAATTGTTAGAGAAGTTTGCGCTGTGATGACATTCCACCAGGAAGCGGCGATTACTAAAAGTGCGATAATTAACGTGAGTATACGCTTACGGTTCATAAAAGTAGAAATATATTATAGGTTTTCCGATTATCTACTTTATTAGAAATTTTGACTTCCCCCTATATGGATTGCTAATTTAATTTTGATGGGTACGTAGTAGCGCTTTAGCGCAAAAAAGATTAAAAATAATTAGAGGGCTAAAGCCCAACTACATACATACCCAACTCCCCAAATTTAATGAAATTGAGTAATAGCTATGAATAAAAAGCACAAAGTTAATCTAAGTGACTCGGAACGCGCGCAACTACTTGATTTAGTCAAGAAAGGAAAAGCTAGTGCTAGAACTATTCGCCGCGCGCACACCCTACTTATGGCTTCAGATGGTAGTACAGATGAGGCAATTGCAAAAATCTTACACACATCGGTAACAACAGTCGAGCGGACTCGTAAACAGTTTTGTGAAGAAAATTTAGAGGCAACACTATCTGAACGTCCACGTTCTGGAAAACCACGGCGTGTTAAATCAAATGTTTAAATTTTATCTTCAAAAACCTAGCTCACACTTAAGCTAGAGGAAATACTCGACGTTGAATTATTATCCTGAAGCGAGAGTGCAGGAGTTATAACTTTATTAATGGAAGCTTATCGTGTAGACGTTCACCATCATATCCTGCCACGGGAGTATGTGCAGGCGTTGGAAAGTATTGGGAAGAGCGAGTCTGGTGGTTCTGCTTTACCTGAGTGGAATGTAGAAGCAGCGCTCTCGATGATGGATAGTCAAGGTATTGCGACTGCTGTCACCTCTATTTCTTCTCCTGGTGTTTATTTTGGTGATATTAATTTTGCGCGTGACTTGGCACGACGGTGTAATGAAATTTCTGCCAGTTTAATAGATAAATATCCGCAGCGGTTTGGAGCTTTAGCTGTGTTACCATTGCCAGATGTGGAAGCGGCGTTAGTAGAGATTGATTATGCGCTCTCTACTTTAAAATTAGATGGTGTGATTTTACTTGCTAGTTATGGCAACGAATATTTAGGCAACCCATTATTTGAAGAAGTTTTTGCCGAACTCAACCGCAGGAAAGCAACTGTATTACTTCACCCTACTACACCACCAGGAAGTGACGTAGCTAAACTTAATTTACCAGGGTTTATAGTTGAGTTTGTTTTTGATACCACGCGCGCGGTAGCAAATTTAATTTATAGTGGCGCCTTAGAACGTTATCCAGACATTTCTATAATTGTGTCGCACGCTGGCGGAACAGTGCCTTATTTAGTCCAACGGTTTACGATAGCGACAGAAATTATGCCACAATTAGGAGAAAAAGCACCACAATCTGCGATTACTTATTTGAAACGTCTTTATTATGACACTGCTATATCTACCAGTACCCCAACTTTACGCGCGCTACAAGAATTAGTTGGAACAACACAAATTTTGTTTGGCAGTGATTACCCTTACATGGAGCAATCTTTGATTGAAAACAGTATTTCAGCTTTGACTGGATACGAAGGTTTTAGTGAAAATGAGTTAGCATTTATTGAGCGGCAAAATGCACTGAAATTATTTCCTCAATTAAACTATAGAAAATAAATTTGCTCTATGTTTTCTACGTCTGGAGTGGTAAATTTTTCCATGAATCCTGAACGGATTACTATATTATTTCGGTTTCGTAGAAGTTATCGGAATCTTTACCATACGAAACCCTGTAAGGATTCAGGGAGGGCGCGAATTTAATCACGCGCCGACTAAAAGGGCGCCTAAAGGCTAGCACCATCAAATGGTGAGGAAAACGTAGATGGCTTTCTTGAGGGTTGGTTTAAAACTGCAAAACATCGTTTTGGTCTGTAGCGTTTTGGTCAAGCAACTTTGCGAATTGAGTGTAAATATTATTTTTTTGGTTTCAGATTTTAATTGGTGAAGGCTGGAACCCTTGTTAAGACGTTGGGAAAAACTTCACTTTAATAGGGGTAGACGTTACATGTAACGCCTTTACGTATTTTATTTTTAGTATAATTTAAACATAAAATTACATAAAATTAATAATGAAAGCTTTACACAATAACAACGAAGCAGCAAGGCTGGAAGCGCTGCGCCAATATCAAATTTTAGACACCGAACCAGAAGAAGCTTACGATAGTATTGCCCAGCTAGCTAGCTTTATTTGTAACGCTCCTATCGTTTTAGTTAATTTTATTGATGAAAACCGTCAGTGGTTTAAGGCAAAACTCGGTCTTGATTGTAAACAAATGCCTCGTTGTGTTGGTTTATCTTACCTTTGCCAAGAGCGACGTAAGGCTGTAGTAATTCCCGATACTTTAGCTGATGAACAGTTTGCCAATAATTCAGTTGTAAAAAGTTATCCTTTTGTCCGGTTTTATGCCGGTGTTCCCTTGATTACCCCAAAGGGAGATATGGTCGGAACCCTTTGTGTAATTGATAACGAACCGCGGGAAATAAGCCAAAAACAAATAGAAGCGCTTGAGGCTTTAAGTCGTCAAGTTATTGACCAACTGGAGTTAAGGCGTAATTTAGCCGAGGTGTCGCTTGTTGCCAAGGAACTAAAACGTACTCAAGAAAAACTCGTGCAAAGCGAAAATATGCTCCGTACAATTATCGAGTCAGAACCGGAGTGCGTGAAATTAATTGCCAAAGACGGTACATTGCTTAAGATGAACCCGGCAGGACTGAGGATGATTGAAGCTGATTCCCTCGACCGAGTACAGGGACAATGCATTTATCCTATAATCCTTCCCGAACATCGTCAAGCTTTTATCGCCCTGACGGAGAGGGTTTTTAAAGGCGAATCAGGAATTTTGGAGTTTGAAATTACTGGGCTTAAGGGCAACCGTTGCTGGCTAGAAACTCACGCTGTTCCCCTGCACGACGCTCACGACGAAATCATTGCCCTGCTATCGATTACGCGGGACGTTACCAAACGTAAGCAAGCGGAAATCAGCTTGCGCGAGAGCGAACAACGCCTGACGTTGGCATTAAAAGCGGCTAAACTTGGCTCTTGGGAGCTAGATTTGAACACCGAAGAGTTATCTGCATCTAACCAATGTAAGGCAAACTTTGGTTTACCTCCCGAAACTCAGCTTTCTTATAGTACTTTACTCGAACGTATCCATCCCGGCGATCGCGCTTACGTCAAGGAGCGTATAAGCCAATCTCTCGAACAGCGAAAAGATTATGAAGCTGAGTATCGAAATATCTGGCTCGATGGCAGCGTTCACTGGGTATTAGCGCGAGGACGTGGCAGCTACGAGGCTGATGATAATCCGACAAAAATGATTGGTGTCACACTCGATATTACTGAACGCAAGCTAGCCGAAGAGGAACTCAAGCGCCAAAACGAGCGATCGCAATTGTTTGCCGAAATTACCTTGAAAATTCGTCAATCTTTGCAACTTGAGGAAATTCTCCAAACTACAGTAACCGAAGTCATAAAATTGTTGCACGCCGACCGTGTTCTCATTTTCCGCCTGTGGGCTGATGGTTCGGGAACCGTTGTACAAGAGGCAGTAAAGCCTGGTTATTCAGTAATTTTGGGACAAAAAATTCTCGACTCCTGCTTTCCACAAGAGTATCAAGAGGCGTATCGTCAGGGAAGAGTGGGTACGATCGCTGATATTACAAAGGCAAATATTCAAAATTGTCATCACGAATTTCTTTTACAGTATGGTGTAAGGGCGAACATTACAGTACCGATTTTACTTAGAGATGACCTTTGGGGCTTGCTAGTTGCCCATCAATGCGACCGCCCGCGTCAGTGGCACAGCACAGAAATTGAATTATTGCAACAGTTGGCAAACCAAATTGGTATCGCTTTAGCTCAAGCGCAATTGTTGTCACAAGAAACCCGCCAACGTGAAGAATTAGCTCGTTCTAATGGCGAATTGGAACAGTTTGCTTATGTAGCTTCTCACGATTTGCAAGAACCCCTGCGTATGGTAACGAGTTATTTACAACTGCTACAGCGACGATACAAAGGTTCGCTTGATGCTAAAGCAGATGAGTTTATCGATTACGCTGTAGATGGGGCAGTACGGATGCAAGCGTTAATCAACGATCTACTGAGCTTTTCCCGTGTCAATACTCGCGGTCAACCTTTAGTGTCAGTTGATTGTAATGCTATTTTCAAAGTCGCTCAAGCTAATCTCAAAATTGCGATTGAGGAGAGTGGTGCTATAATAACGCACGATTTTCTACCCGAACTGATGGCTGATGCTAGCCAGCTAACACAAGTATTTCAAAACCTGATCGGTAATGCAATAAAATTCCGCAGCGAACTTCCTTTGCAAATTCATGTTGGGGTAGCGAGGACGGAAAATGAATGGCAATTCTCAGTCAGTGATAATGGTATCGGCATCGAGCCGCAGTATTGCGATCGCATCTTTGTAATATTTCAACGCTTACACGGTAGAAGTATGTATCCAGGTACAGGTATTGGGTTAGCAGTTTGTAAGAAAATTATCGAACGTCACGGCGGAAGTATCTGGGTTGAGTCGGAACCGGGCAAAGGCTCGATTTTCTGCTTTACTATTCCTAATACTGCTGCTAATGTAAGCGCTCGTGATTAAACTAACAATTATGCCGATAGAGGTTTTGCTAGTGGAAGACAATCCTGGCGATGTACTGCTCACCAAGATAGCGCTTGAAGACAGCAAAATCTCTGTGAACTTGAATGTAGTTGAGGATGGAGTTGAGGCAATGGCATTCTTGCGAAAACAAGGAAAATATATTAATATGCCGCATCCAGATATAATTTTACTGGATTTTAACTTGCCCAGAAAAGACGGGCGTGAGGTACTTGCAGAAGTTAAAGCTGACAAAAATCTCAAGCGCATTCCTGTAGTTGTTTTGACTACCTCTCAAGCCGAAGAAGATATCCTTAAGGCTTATAACCTCGCCGCCAATTGTTACATTAGTAAACCAGTCGATTTCGATCAATTTGTCAAGATAGTACAATCAATAGAGAACTTTTGGTTTACCGTGGTAAAACTGCCACCGGAGTGAAGAATATGGCAGACCAACCGCTCAAAGTCCTATTGGTTGAAGACAACCCTGGTGATGTCCTCTTGTTGGAGGAATTTTTATTAGATGTCCCTGCTGCTAAGGTAAACTTAATACCTGTTGAGCGGCTTTGGGATGCACTAAATTACTTGGGGAAAGAAAGTTTTGATGCAATTTTGCTCGATTTGTCGCTGCCAGATAGCCAAGGGCTGGAAACTTTTGACAAAATTCATGCTTGTTTTCCCGCTATTCCCATCATTGTGCTGACAGGTTTAGACGATGAAACTATCGCCACTACAGCAGTACAACATGGAGCGCAGGATTATTTACTCAAGGGACAAGTTAGCGGTAACTTGCTAGTGCGTTCGATGCGCTATGCAATTGAGCGTCAACGTGCGGAGGAGGCACTACGGCAAAGTGAAGCGACATTTCGCCAGCTAGCCGAGAACATCCAAGAAGTCTTTTGGATGTCAAATGCTAACGAGCATCAGCTACTTTATGTTAGTCCCGCTTACGAAAAAGTCTGGGGACGCTCATTGTCAAGCTTGTACGCGAAACAAAGTTGGATGGAGACAATTCATCCAAGCGATCGCCAGCGCGTGGAGACAGCCTACTTTGAGAAAGCGCTTCAGGGACAGTACGAGCAAAAGTATCGTATTATTCGACCGGACGGGTCAATTCGTTGGATTTGGGACCGTGGCTTCCCCATCGTCAAAAGCACTGGAGAAGTTCGCCGCGTTGTTGGCATTGCCGAAGATATTAGCGAACGTCAGCTTGCTGAAGAAAAAATCCGCGAACAGGCAGCATTGCTTGACATTACAACAGATGCAATTATGGTTCGAGATTTAGAGAACCGCATTCTTTTTTGGAACAGAGGCGCGGAGCATATTTATGGGTGGCGCAAAGAAGAAGTTCTTCAAAAAATTGCTAGCGAACTTTTGCACAATCAAAATCCAATTGAAATCGAAACAGCGATTTTAACGGTTATTGCCGAAGGCAAGTGGCAGGGTGAATTATCGAAGATTACCAAAACTGGTAAGGAAATTTTAGTTGAAAGTCGGTGGACTTTGGTGTGCGATGAAAACGGGAAGCCCAAATCAATTCTTACCGTTGACACAGATATTACCGATAAAAAACATCTTGAAGCGCAACTATTTCGCGCCCAACGCCTCGAAAGTATCGGTACATTAGCTAGCGGTATTGCCCACGATTTAAACAATATTTTGACACCGATATTAGCGGTAGCTCAACTGCTACCACTCAAATACTCCAATATTTACGAAGAAAACGACCGCTTGCTAGCAATTCTAGAAGATAGTGCCAAACGTGGAGCTAATTTAGTAAAACAAATTTTATCGTTTGCACGGGGTATTGAAGGCAAGCATATGACTTTGCAACTTAGACATATAATTCTGGAACTTGCCAAGATTATCAAAGAAACATTTCCTAAATCCATCGAAGTCAGCATTGATGTACCTCAAAATCTCTGGACGGTTTTTGGAGATAGTACGCAACTCCACCAAGTGTTAATGAATCTTTGTGTCAATGCCCGCGATGCTATGCCCGATGGCGGTACTTTAACTATCTTAGGAAAAAATTTATTTATTGATAAAAATTATAGCCGCATGAACCTGGAAGCCGAAGAGGGACTATACACTGTAATTACAGTTGCAGATACGGGAGTTGGCATTCCTAGAGATATTATAGATAGAATTTTCGAGCCTTTTTTCACCACAAAGGAAGTAGGCAAAGGTACGGGTCTGGGGCTTTCGACTGTAATTGGGATTATTAAAAAGCACGGTGGTTTTGTGACTGTGGATAGTGAGTTGCACAATGGTACGCGCTTTCAAGTGTATTTAAAAGCAGTGCAAGATGTGGAGGCGCCAACTGAAGAAGATTTGGGATCGCTCGGCGGAAGTGGAGAATTGATTTTAGTTGTAGATGACGAACAGTTTATTCAAGATACAATTAAAACCTCATTAACACTTCACAACTATAAAACTATGATTGCTAGTGATGGGATTGAGGCGATCGCTTTATATGCCCAACATAAAACAGAAATTAGCGCCGCATTAATTGATATAATGTTACCTACAATGGATGGTTTAACTGCCATCCGTACTTTACAAAAAATCAATCCACAGATAAAAGTTATTGCCACTAGTGGTCTGATGTCTAGCAATAAGCTTTTAGAATTGACTAGCATGGGTGTAAAAACATTTTTGTCGAAGCCTTACACTGTCAGAGATTTATTGTACACCTTACAAAAGGTTCTCAAGTAGTAGTAGCGACTGTAAGAGCATTTTAAGAGCAAGCTTTGCGAATACATTAAGATCAAAAAACAGTTATTCGCAACCTCAGTATTAACACTTTTGGCGATTAGTATAATCTCTTAGCGTACATTTTACCCTTGGAGCGATTTAATGCCGATAATTACCTGGGAATTGTGGCTGGCTCGCTCAGGTCGTAGCTGACAATTTTTTTATTTAATTTTTATGGCGCCGTACCCTGCGAGGGTCACGAGCTTAAAGTTTTCGGAAGGAGACTTTAAGAGGCGCCTGAATCCTTACATTTGCTTATTAAAAAAGGCTATTTTACTTTTTTTTTGCAATCTCTAAAATTTTGTCATAAACCCTCTCTCTAGATAGAAGCAAAAGGTTTGAATAACGAAATATTTTCATTTTAGTACTGATTGTTTAGGACTTACGCGATTAGCACATAAAAACCGTAGATGTGTGACGCTACGAAAAAATTTTAATGTAATGATAAGACTTGTAGCCTTCACGCACAGAAGGAGTAATTGTGACAATATCGTAAGTCCTGATTGTTAAAACCGTTGGGGTGATTGCTATAAGTACATCACCCCAGTTATTAATAGCTCATAAATAAAAAATTATAAAAAATATGCTAGATAAGTACTCTAAAATTAAAAAAATTATTCTACCCTTCAATTTAGGACGGCGCCGATTCCTTAGAAACGTAAGTTTGATAACATTAGGGGTAGTAACGGCTATTGTAGAAACATTGCTGGGTGGTAGAAATAAAAAGGTAATTGCCAAGCTTCCAACCAAACGCGCGAATGTAGCAATACAAACGCGCGATAGTATAAAAGATATTTGGGGCAAGCGAACTCCTTACATAAATCAGTGGTTATCTCGTGTAGACCAAAGAATTACAGAAGAACCTGAAGGATGGGTACAGTCTGCTTGCGTTCTCTGTTCTTACGGTTGTGCATTAGATATTGGTGTGCGGGGAGGCAAAATAGTTGGTGTGCGTGGTCGAGAAGTTGACCGAGTAAACCAGGGAAGGTTAGGGCCGAAAGGTTTACATGGTTGGGTTGCTAATAATAGTCGCGACCGTATTACCAAACCGCTCATTCGTAAAAATGGCAAACTTGAGCAAGCTTCTTGGGATGAAGCAATGAATTTGATTGTACGTCGCTCTAAAGAAATTCAAGCGAAGTATACTAGCAGTGCAATTGGTTTTTACACTACAGGTCAGCTATTTTTAGAGGAATATTACACGCTTGGGGTAATTGGTAAAGCAGGATTAGGGACACCTAACATGGATGCCAATACCCGACTTTGCACTGCAACCGCATCATTCGCTTTACGCGAATCATTTGGTACAGACGGACAACCAGGTTCTTACACTGACTTTGATACTACAGGCGCCATTTTACTGGTTGGACATAATGTGGCACAAGTACAAACTGTTTTATGGATGCGAATTCTTGACCGTCGTCGCGGTGAAAATCCACCTAAGTTAATAGTAATTGACCCACGTTTAACGACAACTGCAAAGGAAGCTGATATTCATCTAGCACCGCGAGTTGGGACTAATGTAGCTGTTCTCAACGGACTTTTAAACTTAATTATTCAAGCAGGACAAATTGACGCCGAATATATTAACGCTCACACTATAGGTTTTGAAAATCTTAAACAAACAGTAAGTAAATGGGCGCCAGAACGAGTAGAAGCAGTTACAGGGGTGCCAGCAGAACGGTTGCGCGCTGCTGCCTCCATTCTAGGTTCGAGCAAAACTTTAGTATCAACTGCTTTACAAGGAGTATATCAATCAAATCAAGCAACTATTGCCGCAGTTCAAATCAACAACTTACATCTAATTCGCGGTTTACTTGGTCGTCCGGGTTGTACAGTTTTTCAAATGAACGGTCAACCCACTGCTCAAAATACACGCGAATGTGGCGCCGAAGCTGATTTGCCAGGTTTCCGCAATCGAGAAAATCCACAACATATTGCTCAACTCGCGCGTATTTGGAATGTTGAAGAAGCTATCATTCCGAAAAAGTCACCACCACCCCACGCTTTACAGATATTTGAGCAAGCAGAACAAGGTTTAATTAAAATGCTTTGGATAAGCGGCACAAATCCAGCGGTTTCTCTACCGAACATAGAACGTATGCGCCGCATCCTTCAAAAGGAAGATTTATTAGTAGTCGTGCAAGACGCATTCATGACAGAAACCGCTCAATTAGCTGATGTCGTATTACCAGCGGCAATTTGGGGCGAAAAAACAGGAACATTTACCAACGCAGACCGCACCGTTCATATTTCCTATCAAGCAATTAAACCACCTGGTGAAGCGCGCGCTGACTTTGATATCTTTCTTGATTATGCACGACGCATGGATTTTCGGGATAAAGATGGCGCCCCTTTAATTAAGTGGCGAACATCAGAACAAGCATTTGAAGCGTGGAAAGAATGCTCGCGTGGGCGCCCGTGTGACTACAGTGGACTTAGCTATGCAAAACTAACAGGTAATTCAGGCATTCAAATTCCCTGCAATGCTCAAAACCCAGAAGGAACACCGCGCGTGTACACCAACGGCGTTTTCAATACCAGCGCTGACTACTGCCAAACCTACGGTCATAACATTCAAACAGGTCAGATGATTTCGCCTTCATCATATCGTGCAAACGACCCTAAAGGAAAAGCATTAATCAAAGCCGGAGATTACCAACCACCAAGTGAGGCGCCAGACGCTCAATATCCCTTGATGCTTACCACTGGTCGAGTTGTTTATCATTGGCATACCCGCACAAAAACAGGACGCTCCAAAGAACTTAATAATGCGGCGCCGGATGCTTTTGTACAAATTTCTCAAGAAGATGCGAAACAGTATGGCATTTCTAAAGGAGATAAAGTAGAAGTTACATCGCGCCGAGGTAAAGTTATTGCACCTGCTCAAATAGGCGATATTGAACCAGGATTAGTATTTATTCCGTTTCATTATGGTTACTGGGATAAATCTAATAGAATGCGCGCGGCGAATGAGTTAACTTTAACTGTTATTGACCCTGTTAGCAAACAACCTCACCTCAAATATGCTGCCGTGCAAATTCGTAAAGTTGATTAACCTCCCCTTGATCCCCCTAATGAGTGGTGCCAATCTTGATAGTGCCACTTTGATTAATTGTTGCTTCTATACTAGTTGATGCCCTTTGATTGGATGTAAAATTAATCAATAAAAGTTTTTGTTTTTTACTGCGCGGGGTGTGTGGGTGAGTCGGTTATCGGATGAGGAGATTTTTCAGCAACTAGGTAATATAGTTACAAATTTTGAACTATATAAATGTGACGAATGCGCTGTTGCAGTAATGCGATGGTTACAAGACAATAATATAGAGGGACGAGTTATTAAACTTCAAACGGCTTATGGAGAAGATTATATACTGAGTACACGTCTCATAAATCAGGGTATAAATAGTTCGATTACACTTAATGGAATTCACTACGCAGTGGAGGTTAGAGGTAAAGTATTTGACAACCTATCTACAGAGGGATTGACATATGAAGATTGGAAAAATGATTTTGATTCTCCAAGTGGAGAATTTATAATTGATTATGCAAATGATTTTATATAGGCAACAATATTACATACATATAGAGGTGTCAAAATATGAGTAAATTCTTTGAAATTTTAGAAAAGATAAAAACTAAACCTGGAATGTATATTGGAAGTCCTTCAGTAAGTGATTTATTCCATTTTCTAGTTGGCTTTAAAACAGCTTTAAGAGAATTAGGAATTAAAGCTACAGATGAAGAAATGGACTTCTACCGAGAATTTCAGCCTTGGGTACAAAAAAAGTATCATGTATCAACATCTAATTCTTGGGCAAAAATAATTATGCTCCATTGTGCTTCTGAGCAAGAAGGTTTAAACGTTTTCTATAAATTGTTAGAAGAATTTAAAAGCCGAGATACAAGTTTAAATGAAAATGGCATCGATAACATGACATCCATTAACAAAACCCAAATGCAGGTATATGGTAGGTAGTTATTTATTGATTACAGAAACCTCAGATTTAGAAAAAGCTTAGACAAATTTGTTCGGAATTTTGGTATCAGCTACCAACAATTTGTACCCCTACGAATTGTTGGGAGAGTAAAGAATGTTACGTGTATATTTCAGCAGGTTTTTATTAAATCTGTGATGTTTTGTAATATTTACCCAACAGCAAATCCATCATATTGGCGCAAAAATGTTGAATGATAAGCTAATACAATATCTTGTTTGGGCACGCCTAATTCTACCAAAGTATTCGCAACACCATCTTCTGTACCGTCATATTGAATCCAAATTTTATCACCGATTAAATCGATGTGTATCAAGGCGCCGTATATTCGCGTGAAACCATCCCAACCAGCATGAAATATTTGATAATGGTCGTCTTCAATATCAAACATTTTATAAACTTCTATTTCTCCACCTGATGGTTTCATTTCCAAATATGGCATCAAGCATCGACGAATTAGCTGACGGTAATAATTTAATTTATCCATTGTTCAATCACCTCAGTTACTGGGTCAAATATCAATAATTTTATTTGGTAAGTTTGAACACTTAATTTTGGTAAATCTCTACGAAAAAAAGTTCGGTATATTTCTGTTGTCACAGCCAAATATAATTGACACTCCGGTTGCTTTATCTGTAACACTGCTCTATAGTTGAGAAATTGCCCCAACGCGGTATGAAAATCTGTAATTGCCGACGCTCCAATAAAACTTTTTACATAAAGCTGCTATTTTTTCCTGCTCACGTTCAGCTGCTATTAAACGTTCAGCAGCTAGATCGATTCGTAACTGGTCGTCTCCTAACCTTAAATATAATGGCTCTGTAACGTGAGTGCCATCGTTTTGTAATGCAGCCTTTGCGGCGTTGTGGAATATATCTTTAGCTGACACAACAAATAATAGTAGATTTTACGTTCGTTTATTCCCTAACTATAATTATAACATTTCTATTCAAAGCAGTCATTTTAACGGGTAAGAGGAACATTAGGGTTTTCCTTATACATGGGGAGTCGGCACCGTTGCTCTCATGAGCGCGCTCTCTCCATAAATCATCTCAGGAGTACGAAGTGCTTTTGTATTGTAGGCGCCTTTAAAGGGTTTGGTCTTCGTTACATCAAAAAGCCCCAAAAGCATTTATAATAAAGGAATAATTTGTGTATATAGATTAAAATAAAACTTTCACTATGTATAAAAAAGGAGGATAAGACAATGACAAAAATACTTACCATGTCTTGCCTCTACGATAAACTTTCCCGACTTGGTTTAAGCGAAGACTACGTGAAAGATAATGGTTTACCAAGTTGGTGGGATGATAGCCTTAACGATAAACATGAAGCTGTATTAGAAGGTGCTGGTTATATTGCTGACAATCTTAACGTTGACTTAAAATCTTTATTGGCGATAGAAGAAGAAATTAAGTTTAATCCTTACCCTCCTACTAAGTTTAAGCGTCGTAGTAGTCAGGACAATCTCACCCTTTCGGTTGGGCAAGCTTTATGTAGTCGGTTAGCTGAGTTAATTGCCTATGGCATAGAGGTTAATTTTACACCGTTACCTACCGATGTTAGAGAAATTAGAGCAGAAATTATAACTAATCATACAGCTGTTAATTTGATTTCTTTGCTTGATTATTGTTGGAGTAAGGGAATAGTTGTTGGTTATTTTAATCGTTTTCCTGAAACAGTACAGAAATTTACTGGGTTTATTCAGTTGCAATCTTCTTGCCCTGTAATCATTCTTAGTTCAACACATAAAGATTCTGCTGAGTTAACTTTTGACTTAGCACATGAGTTAGCTCACTTAGCGCTAGGACATTTAGAACAAAAACCCGTTCTAATTGATGAGAAAATTGAATCTGACAGCAATGGCGATGATGAAGAAAATGAAGCTTCGCAGTTTGCTATTCGGTTATTATTAGGAGATTGTGATGATTTTGGTTCTGCTCACGAAGCTTTAGATAGGTTAGGTTGTGCAGTTGATGGTCAACAGGTTATTAACAAATATTTGGCTGACAAATTAGACTGGGACAAGTTTAGTGATGAAAGCTATGAGTATTTAGAGAGAGCTTTAGGAGTTTAATTTTGTCAGGGGCATTTTACTGTTTAGATAACGATATAATCCTTAAAATCGCTACTTTTGATGTATTTTATGATACTCTAATAACCTTGGGCACCGACGCATCTCAAGTTAAAATACTTGATACATTTAAATATAAGTTTCAAAAACAGATTCAACGCACAAGAGGGAATAGAGCAACTAGCAATTCTCGATATAATGTACAAAAAGCTTTAGAAATTACTCAAAGTATCGCAACTATTTCTGAATCAGATGCCGAAAAATTTGATACTAGTATTTATACTAGGTTATTAAACTATAGTCAAAATAATAATGATAATAATACTATCGACAAAGGCGAAGCGGTTTTAATTAGCCATGTTTGTTATCTTAATCAGCAGGGTAATACTAATTACTTACTAACAGGCGATAAACGCTGTTTAAAAGCCTTAACAAATTCAGGTTTTACAGATGTTATTGAAAGCCTTAATGGTAAAGTTTGGTGTTTAGAGCAGTTGATTTTAAAGAATATTGAAGAAATCGGTTTTGATATAATACAAGCTAAAATTTATCCTGTTAGGACTTGTGATAGTAATATAAAATTTATATTTGGCTATAGTGAAGCAGCATCACAAGAAATAGTTATAGAAGGTTTGAGGAACCAGAAATTTTAAATTTCAAACAACAAACTGGGAACTTACTTTATCCTTATCCTTGACGCGCTCGCTAAAACAACGAAAATTTTTCTTCCTAGGGTATGACATTGGAACAAACATTATGGGGGAATCGCTTAAAAGTCTTATCATGTAAGAATTTTATTCAGCCTTTTAGTGGAGGGCGCCGTTCCTGAATAGTTCGAGGCGCCCTCGAATTGTATTTGCTAATTCTTACTGTTGATTTTTCTCAAACTGAGCTAGGACTTTTTCTATTTTGGGCTGGTGAATAAGCTGTCGGCACTTTCTTCCTGCTTCAGCAGCTTGGGTCATTAAACGATGTCCTTCAACCAATTTACCTTGCTGATTAGCCTCAACAGCTTTCTGGCTTAACTCTCTAGCAAGTTTTGCTAAATTTTTTATTTCTTGATTATTGTGCATTTTCATGCTCCGATATTACTAATTTTCTTGCCGATGATAGACGTTTAAAATTACAACATCATTCTCCAAAACAATATAGTGAATTATAAAAGTCCAAACTATCTGGGGCATGGGCGTTCTTCATAAGTCCCTAAACTGTCTGCCCATTCGCACACACGCTCATGCGACACACGTGAACCTTTACGGCGATATGCTTCAAATGAGGACAGGCTTTTTTCAACCATTTCAGCTTCAGTAAGCGGTTGAAAATTTAGTGCTTCGTCAATCTCACCGAATTCAAATGCTTCTTCTGTTATATGTTTAGGTTGATTTGTCATGGGGCGCCTCTCATAAACATAGTGTAAAATTGTATCTATATAATATATGGACTCAAGTAAGCACGGCGCCATTTTGCAAGCGTTCACTATGAGAAAGGCGCCTTACTAAGGATTGTACTCAAATTCGCTTTGTGACCAAACTCCTATCCAATCACCTGCTGGAGTTTGTCCAACTTTATATGTATAACCAATGTCCCAGAAGCTTAAGTCGTACAAGGTACGATGATTTAAACACTCATTCATAAACTGGTTGAGTTTGCGACTGTTATGAGCATCGTTAACATATTCTACCGTTAGCGGTTGTATCATCACCATTGTTGCGTTTTGTAAAGCTAACTCAATTGCTTTTGCTTTACTTTTAGCTACGGCGCCTGCTATATGATGTTGATAAGTATAGTTATATCCACCGTAGTAGTAACCATAGATGGATATTGGGGTTAGTTTATCAAGTAGAGGTTGAATTTGAGCAATTAGGTTTTGGGAAGTTTCGCTGTGTTCTTCTGACGTTATTTTAGTCACAGATTTATATTTCTCATTACGGTAACTTACTTGGTCGGGGACAGTAGGAGCAAGACACAACCAGTTATTGTCACTAGTAGAGCCAACTATTATAGGAACATAAAAGTCAGGGTGATCCCACTCAAAAGTTTCAGGCACCGATTTTAGGATAGATAAATTATAAGCTTGTACATTTTGGAGATTTTGACTAATTATATGCTGTAGCTGTTGGTAATATCCTTTGCGTTCACTGGCAATTTCATCATTCCAACTGTCACCTTTGCGTTCTGAACGAGAAGGAGCGTATTCGTAGTTGGTTGTGTCGGTTGGTGTTCCCCATTGTTCTATATTCTGCCAATGCTCGAAAGCAAGTTCTATATCAGTAAGAGTGACAAAACCTTCAGTTATCATCAAATTCCAAAGATTAAATTCCCCTTGATTTGCAGTTTCAAATAAAATTGCACGTCTTGAATTGCTAATAACTTCCAGCGTAGCTAGCAGTTGTTCTGTAGATGTACTCATAATTATATAAAAGAATTAATTTTTCGTAGCACAGGCGAGATGCCTGTGCGGTAGACCAGGAGTTTTATTTGTGCGGTAGGTCAGGCTGTTCGCCCGTTCCCTACGGTAATTACGTCCAAATACCAACAGTGTGAACACCGAGAAAATCATTTTCTGGCGTTTTACCAATAGTATATATAGTAAATCCATCATAAAAACAGAAAACGTAAGTTAGAACATCTTGAAGATTTGCTAAAAGAAAGCGGTCAAGACTGTTTTTTTCCTCTTCAAAGCTTTGATGTTGCCATATTTCTATATAACCAGCAGTAACAAGTAGTTTTAAAAGCAATTTATCTTTTATTAGTGCCGTTTCTAAAGTTAAGCATGATAAGTCATTATAAGATGAATATTTTTGTTCTGCCAATAAAGGTTCTAATATATTTATCAAATTCCTTGCAGCAGCCGTTGACGAGTATTTTTCAAATTCAAAAGGTTCACCGAAACGACATGTTTGGTACTCAAAAGCAGTAGAAATACCAACCCAATCGTCTTCTTGTGTTTGACCAATAATTAACATTGAATCGCTGATTGGATGATTAAGTTTTATAGTTTTAATTGCTTTGACATTAGGTTGAAAAATTTCTAATATTTGTAAAACTTGCTGATATGTTTTTTGTTCATCAATTAATTTAGAATAAGATTTAGCTTCTGAATTAGTTGGAATTTGGATTTTGTCAAGCTTATTCTGTAAGTTTTGAATTAAAGATTCATAGTCAATCGTTTGAATATATCCAATACCTTCTAAAACGCGAATGAAACTAAATTCACCTTGACTTTGGCTGTCCCATACAAAAGGTTCATAAGGGTACTGGGATTCGCTAGGGTAGTATAATCCTTCAGATACTACTTCTAAACTAGCTAAAAGTTTTTCTGTTTCAGGTTTCATAGTGTGAGTTATAAATGATACAAAAACTGACTTTTAATTGAAATGCTAATACATATTTTAAATAATTAAGGATTATAGTCAAACTCGCTCTTTAGCCTTAAGCCAACCCAATCATTACCAGATGATTGACCAATGACAAATACATGTGTATATTTCCAAAAATTAAATTTATACACCATAAGCTGGGTAAAGTTATTCTTTAAAAATTCGTTCAACCGTTGATACTGACTATACCATTCGGCTCCTTCTTCTCTACCAGCATAATCTGTAAAAATATATTCTTCGGGGTCTGGATAAAAAGTTTTAAATTTGTTAATATCTAAAAACTTTGATAAGGTAAGTGCTTTTTCAAATACCTGTTCTTCTGTAGATGCAACTTGATAAAGAATTTGATGTTGGTAAGTATGCTCATAAGCTCCATCGTAAAAACCGTAAATCTTTACTGGTGTTAGAGAACTGAGTATTTTTTTAATCTGGCTTACTATAGTACTCTTTGATTCATTGTGTAGAATACCGAATACAGACTCATCTTTATCTTCAACAACTAAAATATCTTCAAAATTCGGTGTTTCTTGAGGTACGGTTGAAGTAATACAAATCCAATTATCCTCTTCAATTTCTCCAACTATTGCAAAACATGAGTATACAGAGTCAGAGCTTAATTGATAAACTTGTAAATTTTTGAGATTTGCTGTTATGTAATCAGCTAACTGTTGATAAATAACTTTTCTATTTACAAATTCAGGTGCCGCCCTATCTTGATAATCATCGTCATCAAATCTGTCTTCTGCATAGTCATCGTATGGGGTTGGAACTCCAGACTGCTCAATGTCTTGCCAGTTTTGAATAGCAATCTCAATATCTGTAGGTTTAATCCACCCTTCAATTTTGAGTAACGAAATAGTGTTTAGCTCGCCTTTTTCATCTGAATCCCAAACAAAGGGTTTCCATTCAGATGTTTCATTACACGGAAGTCTACAAATTAATCTTTCTTCTAATAAAACTTCAATTGTTCCAAGTAATTGTTCTGTTTGTATATCCATGAAAACCTCAATTAATGTTGTTTTAAATCTACATAGCAGTCTAGGGTGCCTCCTGAGATTATAAGTTCGCCATTACTGCTGCTCTAACTATTCGATTACTATCTTTAGTTAGCTGCTGTTTGATTTGAGTCGAAGTTGCAGGGTTATCAGCGACCGCATAACGTTCTAGCCAAGATGCACTAAGGGCGCCTTCATTTAAAATATTTAGAGGGGTTAAAGGGTGAAGCAGCGTTATAAACCGTACAAAGGCATTCTCTGATTGGGCATATTCTATAAGTATGGTTGGTAAATCATCAGTGCTGGGGTTGTAAATGCGGCTAAGTCCTCTTAAAGTGGGACTTGTTTGGCGGGTTGTTGGTTGTAATATCAAATCGCGAAGAGTTTCACGGATGGATGCAGGGGTATTAGAATTTTGAGCAACCGTGCGACGTACTTCAACTTTTTCGTCGTTTGCAAGTTGTTCAAGAGTTGTTACACGAAGGTTAGGGTTACTAGCTACAGCAGTGCGGACGTTGGAGTTTGAGTCACCCGCCAAAAGTTCTAAAGTGGTAATTAAAGTGTTTGGGTTTGCCGCTACTTTTGCTCGTACAAGAGCTTGTTCATCCTGTGCTAGTAATTCTAAAACATTCGCAGGCACCTGGACGCTGCTGGCAACTGCTTCACGTACTGATACTGCTGCATCCTGAGTTAACCGTAGCCACAATGCTTCTGTCAAATTAGGATGGCGAATTAGACATACACGCACATCTACACAAAGGTCTTGGGTGAGAATTGCCAGTAATTCAGGTGTTAAGTTGGGGTTATATGCAAGCGCGCGTACAATATCATCATCGGTTCGAGGTGGAATTATTGAGTTTGGGTCAGGTGTTGCACTTACAAACTCTCTACGTGCAATAATCTCTAGTGCCTCAAGAGGAGTACGTGGGTTACTAGCGATGTCTCTTAGTAAGTCATTGTGGTTGCCTGGAAATGCACTTTTGAGCATATCCACTGTTTGATTTGGGAGATTAGCTGAAGTTCGGGTACTTAGAACTATTTGGGTAAGCACGCGCGGTGGTGTGTTTGGATTGCGAACAACATCCAAACAAGTTGTAAAATCTGGGTGAGTAGCGAGTACTTCTAAAGTTTCGGGAGATGTGTTGGCATTGCTAGCAACAGCACGAACAGTTGCTACATAGGAGTCTCGTGCTAATTGCCTTAAAACTGTAGCTGGTGTATTTGGGTGACAAGCAACGCGATAACGAACCGAACCATCAGTATGGCTTGCCAGTTGTGTTAATGTTTCCACTGGCATCTGTGAACCTTTAACAGGATGCTTGATAAATTCAGCAATACTTTTGCTACTCATAGTTCTAATTGCTTGGGCAAGTACACTTCCAGGTGTATTCGGGTTGCGTACATTAACCAAATTTTCTTCTAACCCTAACCGGGTAAGAATTGTAACAGGTGTGTTAGGATTACCTGTCAATTTCGTTTTGACTTCGCGACTGGTATCGTTAGCTAACCGTATTAAGATTTCAACGGGTGTATCGGGATGTTCTGCAACCTTTGCCCTTACTTGCTCTGAAGGGTCTTGTGCCAATATTTCTAAAAGTTGTACAGGTGTTGACCTTTTTTGATGCGGATTTTTGTAGACAAGACCTAGACGGACGTTAATACTTGGGTCGCGTGCAAGCTCTAATAAAGTAGCGAGAGGTAAGTTAGAGTTTTGGGAAACGACTTGACGCACAGTTTCATCTGAGTCTTTAGCTAGTTGCTCCAGAATGTTAATTGGGGTTTTGTAGCTGCGCGCGGCGGTAAGTTTGGCTTGCTGGTTGCCTTTTTCTACAACTTGTGACAATGCGTAGGGACTATCTGGACGACGTGCCATTAATTGATGAGCGCTTGCTGTTTCATTTTCTTCTTCCATCAATAGTTGTAAGCGATAGCGTTCTTGTGGGGGAAAGTTAGGATTTTTCAGCGCAGTCTCACGTACAGTTGAAACATTATTAATAGTTTTCTCTATAGGTTGTCTTGCTAGTTGCACCAAAATATTAGCTGGAGTGCTAGGATTTTCAGCCACCCAGCTACGAGTTGCGCTATTGGTGTCTTCGGCTAATTCTGATAGTGCGCTAGCTGGTGCATTTGGATTTCTTGAAACAGCTTGGCGCCCAACGCCAGGGCGAGCCATTAATTGACCTATTATCTCTGGTGGAGTATTTGGGTTTCGAGCGATTGTTTCTTGGATGTTGTTTCTACCTGTAGAGAGAAGTTGCTGAAAATATTGCATTCGTTCAGCTTGTGGAATTTGTTCATTATAAGCAAGCGCTAAAAATAAATCACAATCGCTATCGTGAGAAGTGAGTGGAATTGATGGTCTAAGAAGCTTATTTTTTAACTGTTCTCTTAACAATTCAGGAGTATTTGGATTGCCCACTAATGCAACAGCCACCGACCTTGAGCTTGCATTATTTTTAACCTCGTCGTTAATAAATGCTAAAAGGTCTGGGATATTTCTGAGGATTTGTTCCAACTGTTTATTTGATAAGCCAGGAAGTAATTCTGCCCATTGCGGCAACAATTGATTCATCAATGGCTCTAGCTCGATACTTGTATCATCATAAGTTGAATTTCTTATCATTACTTCAAACAAACCTGAAGTTTGAATAAGATTTATCCACCTTTCAACATCAACGGATACACCAGCAGGATATAATATCTCATGTTTAAGATCAGATAGAAGTTTATCTGCAACTGATTTAAATGAGTTAGCGTTTACTGCATATTCAGAAGTTAAAACACGTCTTATTTCTAGTAAAAGCTTTATATTTCTTGACTCTCTACCTGCCATCACCTCTAAAATTTGCACTGGTGTATCAAGACTTTTGGCAATTTTAACTTTAATACCTTCTTCAGAATGAGTCGCTAAATTTGTTAGTAATCTAAGTTTGAGTGCTTCTGGTGCTAATACATTTTGGGCAACTGCTAATTGTACGTGTAGACTTGGACATTGTGCCAGTTTATATAAAATCTCTACAGAAACTTGTGGATGTTCAGCAACATCTACTAAGAACCTAATATTATCCTGAATCCATTGATTAAAAACTTCAGGAGATGGTCGTGAACTTTGATTCGCTAATATATCTACTTTTAATGCTTCTATATCAACGTTTGCCAACTCAGCTAAAATCCATGTTGGTGTATTTGGCTGTCTCAAGAACAAATACCGAAGCTCATTATTTTTCCAAATTGGCTGCTCAGAAGGCGCCTCATTAAAATATCGTTCTAAAATACTTGCAGGCAGATTTTTTCGTCGATTCAAAATATGCTTTTGCGTTGGGAATAGTTGATGCAGCAGTTCTTCGGATGCATTCGGATGTTCTGCTACAGTTTCTTGTATCGTTTTATCTGGGTGTTCTGCCAAGACTGCTAATACATTTGCCCTTGTTGCTGGATTCTTCGCTACTGCTAATTGAATTTTGTATACCGCATCTTGTGCTAGAACCATAAGTGTTTCTGCTGATGCGTTGGGATTTTGCGCTACTGCCAACCGTACCCATGCCCAGCGACTTTGCCCAAGCATCGCTAACTCTTCTTTATCCGTGTTCCAATTAGATGCAACCGCACGCTGTCCTTCTACCAACTCAATTAACTGCGGTGGACAACTGGGATTAAATTTTACTGCTAACCTCACAGGCAATTCTAAATCACCCGCTAATTGTTCTAGTACAGATAAAGGTGTTTCCGGCGCCTCTGCTACTTGCAACCGTGGTTCTAACGTTGGTTCTTGTGCGAGTCTTTCCAATAGCTGTAAACGATAGCGCAACGGCATATAAGGATTACGCAATCCTTGAATTAACCTTTCTGGTGGAACCCATTTGCTCAAAAAACAAGGAGGTACAGCGCCAACCTTAAGTAGTTCTACAGCAAGTCTATCGTTTTGCCCCATTTGTCGAGATTCAAGTATCTCATCCACCGCGCGCTGCCAGTCTGTTATTTCCCCTGCCCAATTTACGTGCAAAGAAGCAGCTTCGGCTACCTCTTCTGAAGCGCTATTTACTAAAACCTCAAGTAAACTGCGAGGTGTTTCAACAAAACTGGCGACAGCTAACTGCAACTGGGTTGGTTGCTGCAATAACTGTTCGGGGGCGCCTAAAAATGCCTGCAAATCCGATGCACTGACTAACTGGAGACGCTGCATAATGGTGAAAATATTTACTTAGTATACTTATACTATATTGTTGGATTTATTGAAAGCTTTTACAGCTTATTTTCATTATTCCCAGCCAGAAGACAAATATATCTACATGAGGCGCCTTTGCAGCAAATCTCTTTTCCTTTCTCTCTGTGTCCTCTGCGTCTCTGTGGTAAATATATATACAACTAGAATTAATGACATGAACCAGTGGTGTATCTAAGTTAGAATTGTGCAATAAAAATATGTGTGGGGGCAGCTTCGGATGCCTGCTCCACAAGACACAAGAAAGTGTGTATGATTCAAGGTGTAAAAGCAGGTTATCGACCACAGGCGCCTGATACTTCTATAGAAGCTGATGTTTACTTTTTTAGTAAGCTGCGAGAGTTGTCTTTACAGGAACGAATAGCGCAAGCTTCTGCTCATGACCGTAGTGTACGGAAATTGTGTCTCACTGGTATAAAGTGGAGACATAAAGATGCTTCTGTAGAAGAGATTAGAGAACGGTTCGCGCGCGCTGTTTTAGCTGAGAAGTTTCATCCAGGTTTTAAGCCATTAGGAATTGATCAAAAAATGTGGATACAAGACTCTTTTGCCTTAGCAGGGGAAATTCATCAATTACTTGAGTCAGTAAATATTCCATATTATATTAGTGGAGGTGTTGCTAGTTCTATTTATGGGGAATCTCGGTCAACTCGTGACTTAGACTTGGTAATTGAGATACAAAGCGAGCAAATTGACCTTTTGGTAGCTACATTACAAGCTGCTAGATTTTACTGTCCGGAAGGTGCTGTAGAAGGTATTAAGCAAGGTCGAGAAAGGAGGGAGCATCCAGTTTTGGCAGAAATACCGAAACAAGAGGCGCCAAGAGATAAGTACTCTCATTTTAAACATGGTTAATTACAATACTCACTATAAACACTACAAAAAAAGTACAATATTCATTTAACTTTCATCATTTAATTAATAATTATTCTCAATATAAAACAAATAAACAATACTAACAAAAACTATATTCAGCACAAGCGGAGGCTACTAGCTTCAGCTAGGAGCGACGCCACGGCGCCTGTAATTAAAGCAAATGAATTGATTGATACTGTAAAATTACAATACAGCATCATAAATTGTTTACAATATTTCTATATTTTACGGACACCAGTATGTAGTAGCGTTCGTGTTTTTGAACTTTTAGAAAGATATCAAATTCAAACGTTAAGTAAACCGTTTAGGTAAGCGCAACGAACACCTAGAATTTGATTAACACTTTCAATATTCCACTTTGCCCCGGAAATTTTAATTCTTCTTCCAATCTGCTTGATTGCAGATTCTACTGCTCCAGAACCAATAGAGGATATTCCTTCAGCTTGATAATAACTGTAATTAACAATTCTAGATTTATGCTTATCAAGATACGCAATAAACTTTTTCGCTTGTTTACCTTTTAACCCCGTAAATAAAGCTTGAGTTTCATCTACCGAACCTTGCCATAGAAGAGCCTCAGCGCGAATGTGCCGGGACAGAGTACTCTGTCCGGCAACTTCGCTAGCTTTTAGACGTTTTAAAGAACCACCAACTTTATAAAGATTTTCTTTTAAGTGATACCAATCTAATATTTCTAATTGTTGAAACTCTGGTGTCCCAAATTCTCTGGCTAAATTCCAAACCCCATCATGGCCATCTCCTAAACAAACTAGTGGATTTACTAATGGCTGACTGTTGATATAATCAATTAACGATTGGTTATCATCAAAAAACGCACAATAATAAATTCCTTGAAGGCGAACCGCTTTATAATCTTTCCAGTCAGAGCCTTCTTTTGGTTGTCCACGCAGTCTTACTTTACCCCCCTTCGGGTTCGCCAGTTTGGCGGGACGGAAGCCGACACCGCCAACTGGACTCACCATCTATACTTACTTCTGAAATACTTTGTTTTGCTTGTGGTAGTTGAAACTCGTATTCTAAAACTAATTTTTGTTGTGTTGAATGCCCAACTTTAATACCTGTTAATGCTTCAACCTCTATTTCTGCATTCTGATATGTACAGAGCGCTGATATTCTTAAACAAAACTTTTGAAGCAATGGACTTAATCTACTAAAGGGCTTCAAACCTAGTTTATCTAATTGTTTAGCTTTCAGATTTAATTCCCCAACAATGCTTTTTATTTTCCTTTTCTTACCTACTTTCGTTCCCGTTGTTTTCTCAACAAAAAAAGGGCAATTTCTGGACTTACATACTCTAATACTTGACTACGTACAGTTTTTTCTATACCTTCAAGGTCTGTCAAATTAGTTTTGTCTGCTTCTTCATACAATATTTCTGCCATTTCTTTTAGACAAGCATTAAGACGTTCTAGTTTATCTTGGTTCATAATGGTTTATGCACACTTTTACTGATAATAAGCATTATCTCATAATTTAGATATTTTTCTGTGTTAGCTTCCAAAGTATTTTATAATATCAAGATTTATGAACTTGATTTTAGGCGCCGTGGCGTCGCTCCTAGCTGAAGCTAGTAGCCTCCGCTTGTGCTGAATATAGTTTTTGTTAGTATTGTTTATTTGTTTTGTATTGAGAATAATTATTAATTAAATGATGAAAGTTAAATGAATATTGTACTTTTTTTGTAGTGTTTGTAGTGAGTATTGTAATTAACCATGTTTAAAATGAGAGTACTTATCTCTTGGCGCCTCTTGTTTCGGTATTTCTGCCAAAACTGGATGCTCCCAGAAAGGATGCTTAATGTTACACATACTGAAACGATTAATAATGCTGACTTATATGTGATGGATGATTCACCATTTGCAGTTTCTCAAATGTCTCGCAGAAAATTTTTAGATGTAGAAGATAGCCCAAATTTCTAGGTAATTTCTCCTGAAGACTTGGTGTTACAAAAATTGCTATGGGGCAAAGGTAAACAATCTGAAAAACAGTGGCGTGATGTGTTGGGAATTCTTAAAGCACAATCTGATACTCTTGAGTATAGTTATCTCATCAATTGGGCAGAACATCTTAATATTGTTGAGAGTATATCTCAAGCTTTTACAGAAGCAGGAATTTAACAATTCACAAAGCGTACTTTAATTTAACTGTTAACTCTTGTCCCCCCCTTATTAAGGGGGGCTAGGGGGAATCCAAACATTTAGCATTTGCGGTGACAACGATTCAATTTATTGAATTATTAATTCTCTACTAAATAATTTTTGAATTTTTCAAGATTTCACATGTATTATATAATTCAATGTTTAGGTTTGCGACGAATATTTATGTTGGGTTCCGCAAAGCCTCCACCCAACCTACAATTCGCAAAGTTTGTGGCATTCTACCTTACGGTTACGCCGATTCATTTGTCATTATTACTTGCGAGTGATAAAGTTTTATTAAGCTTGATTCACATTGATGGTAGAGACGTGATTAATCACGTCTCTACCATTAATTTTCATGTCTCTCCTATTAATTTAAAGGGTTAAAGTAAATGCAGTTAAAGCCTATTAATCAACAGGTTGTTGCAGTCGTCGGCGCCTCAAGTGGTATTGGACGGGTTGCAGCGCTTCAGTTTGGAAGTCGTGGCGCCAAGGTTGTTGTCGCGGCTCGTAGTCAGCCTGGTTTAGAATCTTTAGTAGAAGAAATTCGTTCTTTGGGTGGAGATGCAACTTACATTGTTGCTGATGTTACTGATTTTGAACAAGTAAAAGCTATTGCCCAAACTGCTGTTGATACATATGGGCGCCTTGATACTTGGGTACATAATGCTGCCGTAGAATTATATGCTGCTTTTGAAGTCACAACACCCGAAGAATTTAAGCGCATTATTGAAGTTAATTTATTAGGGCAAGCATATGGTGCAATGGTAGCGCTTCCCCATCTTAAACGTACTGGACGCGGCGCCTTAATTCACGTTTCTTCGATTGAAGCTAAACGTAGTATACCTTTACAAACCGCTTATGCTGCTTCAAAACATGGTATTGATGGCTTTTTAGAAGCTTTGCGCGTTGAATTAAAGCACGAGAAGCTTGATATTAGTGTTACAAACATCATGCCTGCTGGTATTAATACACCTTTATTTAATAAGGCGCGTACTAAACTAGGTGTTAAACCAATGCCTACACCTCCTATATATCAGCCTAGCTTAGTTGCAAAAGCTATTGTTGAAGCAGCAGAACGTCCAAAACGCGATGTGGTTGTTGGTGATATTGGTAAAGTACTTCTTTTCTTACAACGTATTTCACCAAGCCTTGTAGATGCTTATTTGCTGCGTACTGGTTTTAACTCGCAGTATACTAAGGAACCAAAATCAGAAAATACACCTGATAACCTGTTTGAACCCATAACAGGTTACGACACTATTGAGGGTGATTTCACTAATCAGTCACGCTCTTGGAGCTTGTAGAATATACGTAGGTTGGGTGGAGGCTTTGCGGAACCCAACAATATCAATGGGCGGGCAAGGATGCCCACTCCACAAGAACAATTCTCACAAGAATTATTTAGGGGGCTTGTATTATGAAGTTGTTTATAGGATTACTAAGCATAATATTAGCTGGAGTTAGCACTGCAACAGTTGCTAATGCACAACTAATTACTAACCCACCTGCTTCTAATGGAATAGGTAATTCTCTTAACTATCCAACTGGAACGCGCGTGCTGCCAAACGGCACAATTTCGGCGCCAACTGGAATAACTTACCCTAGTGTCACAGTTCCGCGCGGTGATGGAACTACGACTTATTATTATCCAAACGGAACTAACATTACTATACAGGGTAATCAAGCTAATCCAACGGGGACATATCTTAGACCAGGCGCCAATGGTGGTTTGACAAATAATATATATCTTTACCCGCAATATTTTCCAAGGTAGTGATTTATGTGATTAATTTTGATAGGTACGTAGTAGCGCGGAGAGCGCGAAAGTTTTTGGAAACTAGAGGGCTAAAGCCCAACTACCTACCTAACCCATCATACGGATTCCTATAGTAAAATCTAACTTAATTGATTGCGGAATTTGCGAATACTAATAGTCATGAGCACGACAGCAAAACCAATTAATGCGAGAACATGCATCCACAATACCTCTAAACCTACACCTTTAAGTAATATACCGCGAACGATGGTGATATAATGGCGTAACGGATTGAGTAATGATAGAGTTTGAAACAACGGTGGCATCGCTTCAATTGGGGCAATGGCGCCTGATGTTTGTACGATTGGCAAATTAATAAAAAATGACATCAGTACTACTTGCTGCTGCGAACCTGCGACAGTTGCTAGCATGATTCCTAAACTGATGCCTACGAATAAATACATACTTGATAATATAAAAAATAATGCAAAGCTACCTCGAAATGGTAGATTAAATACAACTGTACCTAACGTTAATGCAAGTATTACATCACCTAATAGTAGAAATGCTAGGGGCACAATTTTTGCTAGTAAAATTTCCCAGTTAGCTGCAGGAGTCATTAATAATTGTTCAAGCGTGCCTGTATCTTTTTCTTTGACAACTGTAACTGCTGAAACCAGTGTAGCAATTAGCGTTAATACTAATCCCATGACTCCCGGTACAAAGAACCAGCTACTTGTTAAACCAGGGTTGTAAAGAAAAACTACTTCTGGAGATATTGGTATTGTTTGATTATTTGCTAAGGTTCGATTAAATTGTCGGACTATTTGAGTCATGTAACCGTTCGCTATACCTGCGGTATTCGCATTTACCCCATCTATAAATACTTGAATTTCGGCTTTTTGTTGTAGCAGTCGGCGCCCAAATTCTGGTGGAATTATTACCCCTACATCGAGTTTACCTTCTTCGACTTGACGGCTTAATTGTTTTTCGCTGGCTGGAACTGATTCAAGATTAAAAATGCGATTGGATGTCATTGCTTTTACTAGTTCTCGACTTTCGGTTATATTGGCGTAGTCTATAACTCCTAGTCGCAAGTTATGAACGTCTGGATTTAGTGCATAGCCATAAAGTAATAGTTGTACGGTTGGTGGGACGATTAATAAAACTATTAATTGTTTGTTTCGCAATATTTGATTGATTTCTTTGCGAACTAGTGCAAAGAATGAGGTGTCGAATAATTTTAATAGGTATTTCATAAAAATAACTCCTAACTTTTGTAAGGGGGGGTTTATAAATGCCCTACATCTTGTAAGGGCGGGTTTATAAATGCCCTATATCTTGTAAGGGCGGGTTTATAAATGCCCTATATCTTGTAAGGGCGGGTTTATAAATGCCCTATATCTTGTAAGGGCGGGTTTACAGATATCCTATAACGGTGCTAAATATCTCGTGAACCCGCCCCTACGATATGCTCGTGAACCCGCCCCTACGATATGCTCGTGAACCCGCCCCTACGATATGCTCGTGAACCCCGCCCCTACGATATGCTCGTGAACCCCACCCCTACGCTTTTAATTGCATTCGGCTTAATACTCGACGCGAGACGTTGAAAAATATCAAGCCTAAAAATATCAGCATGACAAAATCAAACCATACTCCTCCCCACCCTGTACCTCGAACAAATGCATCGCGCGTTATATCTATGTAATAACGCGCGGGTACTATGTTGGGTACTAGTGATAAGGGAAAGGGAATGTTATTAAGTGGGTAAATAAAACCAGAAAGTAATAGCGATGTAATAAAGCCAGCTAGGGCAACTCCTTGAACCGCTGCGTTTTGGTTACTGCTTCGCACTCCTAGTAATAAGCCAAAACAAACACTATCGGTAAGGTATATAAGAGTACCTAATAACAAAGTGGTAACATCACCAGCTAGACCAACTTGAAAAATTAAGGCGCCTAATATCATCACAACTAACGCTTCGATAATGGCTACTATTAAATAAGCCAGTGCTTTTCCTGCAAGAAGTTCGGTTGCTGAGATACTAGAAGCGTAAACTTGTAAAATAGTACCTTTTTCTTTTTCACGTACCATCGCAATAGCGCTTAGTAATGATGGAAAAATCCACAAAACTACACCGTATGTACCTGGTACTATGTAAAGTGACTCTAATCTACCTGGGTTAAACCATAAGCGAATGTGTGCTGTAATGGCGCCTGTAGAAGGTATTAATTGTTGCTGCTGCATAAAGAAGTTAGTCACTGCTTGGATGCTGTTTCTAATTACGCGCGCGTTATTTACATCTGTCGCATCTATTAATACTTGTAATTTGGTATTTCTACCAGCTTTCAGATCACTACTAAAGTCAGCTGGAATTATTACCGCAGCTTTTGCAATACTTTTATCAATGGCATCGCGCACGGGGTCATTGCCTGTCCATTGTTTAGGTATAAATTGGTTAGTAGCGTATAACCGCTCTATATAGCTGCGGCTCAAGTTACTACGGTCAAAATCTTGGACAATTAAAGGAATGTCTTTACTTTCAAGACGAATCGCAAATCCAAAAACTAACAGTGTTATAAATGGTAATAGAAAAGCTAGCGCCAACGTTAAACGGTCGCGTCGAAATTGAACTAGTTCTTTTGTGCATTGAGCAAGAATACGTTTCATAATTTTTCTCTCCTTGTAAGGTGGGCAGTGCCCACCATACGTTTGCACCTACTGCTTGTAAGGTGGGCAGTGCCCACCATACGTTTGCGTTACGTTTGCGCGCGCTGTACAATTCCGATAAAGGCATCTTCAAGAGAAAATGGAATGACGCGGAGTGATTGAACGGTTAAATTTGCCTCTGCTAATAATTTATGAACTTGTGGTATTTCTAAATCAGGGTTATCAAGAACAATATGTAAACTACTGGCAAAAATAGATACACGCCATGAATCAAAGTGTCGTTTGAGTAAATTAGAAGCAGCTTGATTATTATTAACAGTTAATTCGATTAACTTTCCTGGTTGTGCTGCTTTGATAGAACTTGGTGTTCCTTCGGCGACGGTTTCCCCTGCTACCATAAAACTCATTCGGTTACATTGTTCTGCTTCTTCCAAATAGTGAGTTGTAACTAGTATTGCTGTACCGTTACGTGCGAAGTCGTTAATTAACTTCCAAAACTGGCGCCGTGCTAATGGGTCTACTCCTGATGTTGGTTCATCAAGGAATAAAATATCTGGTTCGTGCATTACTGAGGCGCCAAATGCAACGCGCTGCTTCCAACCACCAGGTAATTTTCCTGTTAGCATGTTTTCTTGTCCTACTAACCCGCAGGTAGCAATTACCCACTCAATTTTCTCACGTCGTAATTTGCTCGGTACTCCATATACACCGCTGTAAAATTCTAAATTTTCGATAATTGTTAAGTCATCATACAACGTAAATTTCTGACTCATATAACCAATACGGCGCCGCAAGTCGCGAGAACGCAAGTTTCCCGTTTCTCCACCAAGAGATATTTCTCCACCACTAGCTTCAAGCAACCCACATAACATCTTGATAGTGGTAGTTTTTCCGGCGCCGTTTGCACCAAGAAGTCCAAATATCTCACCATAACGCACTTCGACATTTACATCTTTCACTGCTTGGAATTTACCAAACACGCGACTGAGGTTATGAGCATATATAGCAGAAAGTGCTGAGTGCTGAGTGAGTCGTGCTGAGTTTCCTCCTCGGTATCTTGGGAAAGGGAAAAATTCTGGCGCCGAACCTTGTTGACGTAGACGGGTGACGAAAACGTTTTCTAAAGTTGGTTCGTTGCTTTCAATATTTGGTGATGGTAAGTTATTTTTTTGTAGAAGTTGGCGAACTTTAACTTCACCCTTCACAGTATCTTTAACGAGAATATCTAAACGGTCGCCAAATGTTTGTACATCGGCAATATCTATTGGTATCGCTTCTAAGAGAACTTGTTCAACTTTGTCTAAAGAACTTGTGCGAACTTCGAGACGGTGTAAACCTAGACTGTCGCGTAACTCTTTGGGAGTCCCAATTTCATGAATTTCTCCATCGTACATTAACGCAATGCGGTCACATCTCTCAGCTTCGTCTAAATATGGTGTTGCAACAACTATCGTCATTCCTTCATTAGATAATTCTGCCAAAACATCCCAAAACTCTCGTCGTGATACCGGGTCAACACCTGTTGTGGGTTCGTCGAGTAATAACACCTGTGGTTGTGATACTAACGCGCAACATAATGCTAACTTTTGTTTCATCCCTCCAGATAATTGTCCTGCTAACCGGGCGCCGAATTTATCTAAATCCATTAATTTCAGGTATTTATTGCGACGAATAACAAACAAGTCTGGAGGAACTTCTCGTAATCCTGCCGCATACCGTAAATTCTCATCTATACTCAAATCCAAGTACAGTGAAAACTGCTGCGTTAAATATCCAGTTTGTAACCGTGCCGAACGCGCGGGTTGCCCGAATACCCACGCATCACCCTCAGTCGCTTCCATCACACCACCAAGAATATGAAACGTAGTCGTTTTACCAGCTCCATCAGGCCCTATCAAACCAAATAATTCACCTTTGTTGACAGTAAAATTAATACCCCGCACAGCTACCAAGTTGCCATATTGCTTGTACAACGCGCGCACTTCTATAGCTGTGGCTAAATTTACTTCTTCATGCAAGTTCAAAGTGCTGGCTATCTCGTACTTCATTGGCGCCACTCTTCCTTTGTGTCCTTTGTGCCTTTGTGGTTCATTCCTCTGTGTACTCTGCGTCTCTGTGGTAAAGATAAATACTGATATGTGACTGCACAGGCGAGACGCCCGTGCTACAATTTCAACAAAATATCAGCATCTGCCGGCATTCCAATTCGCGCGCATGGTAAATCGGAACCAGCGTAAGGACTGTTAGGATTAAAACAACCATCAGGGTTTTCAACACTTATACGAACACCCACAACTTGCTTAACCCTATCCTTCTGGAAATAAATATTCTCTGGTGTAAAAGAAGCTTGTGGGTCTATAGATATTACTTTCCCATTTAAAGGAGTTTTCGGCGCCGAGTCGAGAAAAACTTTAGTAACTTGTCCGATACGAACTTTACCAATGTCACCTTCGGGAATAAAACCTCGTAAATATATAGTTTTGGGGTCTACTATTGTAAGAATCTTAGTTTGATTACTAACAACTGCACCTGGTTCAACAGAGCGTGCTGTTACAACACCATCAAGAGGACTAACTACATTTAAATCTTTTTTTGAATCGTTAATTTGAGTTACAATTTGCTGTTGTGATGCGAGAGCATCTTTAACTTTCGCTTGCGCTGAATTAACTTTTGCTTGTGCCGATTTTAATTGAGCTTGGGTTTGCGCGCGTTTTCTATATAATGCTTGGAGTTGCGCGTTACGTATTCCTGGGTTAAAAGTTGTCGTCTGCGTTTGTGTAAGTCCACCTTGGGCAGCAGTTAGTTGTTCGCGCGCGCTCGAAACTGCTGCAATTCTAGCTTCCAGAGTTGCAACTGCCGTATCATAAGTCGTTTGCGCTTGGTCGAATTGTTGCCTATTAATGGCGCCATCCGCAACTAGTTTTGCATATCGGTCAAGATTAACTTTTGCTAATTTAACTTCTGATGCTGTTTGTTTAGCTTGCGCTTCAGATGCAGCAAGCTGTGCTTTTGCGGTTGCCACATTTGCAGAAGCTTGTTGAACTCGTCCAGTTGTATCACCTTGTGACTGTTGAACGTTAAGTTGAGCTTCGTTAATTTGACTTTCAACTTGATCTATTTGACTTTGAGCGCTCACAACATCTGACTGTGCTTGCTGTTGGTCTGACTGTGCTGATGCTACACGTGCTTGGGCGCCTCGCAACTGGTCAGCAAGTACCAAATCATTGCTATCATCAAGCTTAATTAATTGTTGCCCCTTTTTAACTGCGGCGCCTTCACGTACTGCAATACTTTCAATTCGACCCGAACGCTTGACACCAATATCTGTTTCGTAACCTTCAATTCGTCCGCTTAATCTGAGTGTATTTGCTGCTGCTTGTGGAGTGAGGCGCCAAATTGCAAACCCAATACCACCCCCTAACAAAATCAATGCTGCTAACAGTAAGCGAATTGGTTTCTTTTTAGGTTTTGGCTTTGAGTCCTTCACCTCGGAACTAGGAAGTGATATTTTCTCTGGAGTATTCTCTGGTGATGGGGCAACCTGAGTCATGGTAATACCCTCGGTTATAAAGTAGTAGATTAAGTATGTATTTGAGAATCATACTAAACGGTCTAGTGTGATAATTTGCTAAACTACTGAAAAACTTAACACTCTTCGCAATGTCAAATCTCGCTAACCGAACTGAAGCATTTATAGCTAACCAAAAGCAAGAGCAAATATTGCAAGGCGCAATGCGGGTATTTTTGAGTACAGGATACTCTGGAACGAGTATGGACAAGGTTAGTGCAGAGGCAAGAGTATCTAAGCAAACTATTTATAGCTACTTTGGCGATAAACAAGGATTATTTAAAGCTTTAATGGAATGGGTAACTATCGCAAACTTCCATAGCGTGTTTTGTGGTGAGGAGTTCAAAGATGAACCTGCGGTATTTTTACGGCGCCTTGGCGAAACTTTTTTTACGAGAGTAGCAGATAATCCCGATTATTTAGGATTATTTCGAGTAATTGTCTCAGAGTCCAAACGTTTTCCTGAATTAGCAAAACTTTATACACAAACAGTTATTCAACAAGGACGCTCGTTACTAAGTGAATATTTCTTATCTCATTCAGAATTGAAACTTAATGACCCTGATGCTATTGCACAAATTTTCTTTGGTTCACTTGTATCACATATTGTAGTGCAGGAAATGTTGTATGGAAAAGAATTAATGCCGCTATCGCGCGCGCGGTTGCTAGATAGTTTAATTGAGTTAGTACTTGGCAACTCCTGAGAGCGGATGTAACGGATAATAATAGCCTTAAATAAAACATTTATTATATCATGTCCGGGAACGTAACCATAATAAAATCATTGTAGAGACGTTACATGTAACGTCTCTACATTATCGGTAATTATGGGCAATCAACCGGACATGATATTAGATATTAATATCTTGCCATCTGCCAGCAGTGGCGAATCTACCCAAATGTTTGACATTGGTAGTCGCAATTATACTCATTTGCCCTGGGCGCTGTGCTGCTAATATTCGCCATTGAGCGCAAATTATCACATCCGCGTCAAGAGAACTATCATTTGCTGTAGGTCTACCACTTAATCTAGACTCTGCCCATAATGTAGCTGCCATCTTAAAACTCTCGTCTGTAACTGGTAAAAATGAAACAAACATGGTTATTTCGTCAAGATTATTCAAACCAAGACGATCCCCTGTACGCTCACTCTCTAATATTAAATTTCGCCTGACTTCATAATCGCATAGCGAGGAAGAGACAACATAAATCCCTTTGCGAGCTAAATTTAGCAGCCAGTTTTCACAAGCCTTCGATTCTCCCTCTTTATAAGGATTAGTAATTAATCCTATAATTCCCGAATCTAACCATACAATTGACATAGATTAAGAATATAATTTTTGTCCTTCTGGTCGGTTAGCATCAATACTTTGTTTGAATCTTTCCCAAGCCTCGGCTCTTTGTGCAGATTCCTCATCGCTCATCGATTCATACCTAGCAATTCTTTTTTCTAAGACTTCTACTGCTCGTGGTTTCGCTAAATCAGCAAGTGTATATTCAGTTTTACTAGTGGTAAATCGCCTTTGCTCATCATCTAAATATTTGGTTAAAATTTCTAGGTCATCATTGTCAATCTTGATGGCGCCCTCACTACCTTCAAGAATCAGTGAGTAATTGTTACCATTATCGTTAGGGAGTAAAGCTACAAACCGAGATATATCTATAATTTTATTTTTTGTGAGTTTAACTAACTGCATGACTTGATACTAATATTTACTACATTACTATATAGTACCTGAATAAATTAGCAGGCGCCAATAAAACAACCTTGTGTTTAAAATTGCAGTTGAAGTAAAAGATATAGCAAAGCTCAAATTTTATTCAGATAAAAGTTAGCAAATATATTTTTAGGTCAGGTGTTGGGAGAAGTTACCAAACTGGAAATATGGTTCCCTTTTCCGTAATTTTCCTTTCTTGGAAAAACTTTGTGATTTACTGATATTGGTTTTTATAGTCAAACTTGGGTTAGTATTAAGGACTATTGCATGGAACTGGTAGCTGAATTAATAAAACAGAGAGCGAGTAAACAGAAGCATTATCAGAAGGTCTGAGGGCTATGAGGCTTATTGAATCACCTTACGCGAGCTTTTTGTCGCCCAGGAGCGGTTGGTAATGGGCGCCCTGAATCGCGCCTTATGGTACAAACAGGGTAAATGGCAATACATTAAGTGTTGATTATTTGACTTGTTGAACCAGTCGGTAAATAATAAATTTACTCTAATATTTAGATAAACTCTTAGTAGGAGTAGTTGACTTTTGCGTATAACTGATTACTATTATGTTAGATCAATTACTTGACGGGCGTTATAAAATCGTCCAAAGTTTGGGTGCAGGTAGCTTTGGTCATACTTATATTGCTTTAGATCTCAAACTTTTTGAGAAAAAATGTGTTGTCAAGCAACTCAAGCCGCTGACAACAGATCCTAAGACTTTAAAGATAGCCAAACGCCTATTCGACTCAGAAGCACAACTTTTAGATCGCTTAGGCATTCACGACCAAATACCTCAACTGCAAGCTCATTTTCAAGAAAATCAGGAATTCTATTTAGTTCAGCAATTGGTTGATGGTCATCCTTTGAGCTATGAACTAACTGCTCAACAGCGGTTGAGTGAAGCTTATGTTATTGAATTATTGCAAGGTATTTTAGAACCATTAGCCTTCGTCCACCAACATAACGTCGTTCATCGCGACCTCAAACCCAGCAATATAATCCGACGCAAAAGCGATGGCAGGATTGTTTTGATTGACTTTGGGGCGATTAAGCAAATTGGGGCTGGTGCAGTGAGTACAGAGGAAACAACGTATGTTACTGTGATTGTAGGTACTCCTGGCTATATGCCCAGCGAACAAGCTTCAGGTAGTCCAAGACTTAGCAGCGATATTTATGCTGTGGGCATGATTGGAATTCAAGCTTTAACAGGGTTAAAGCCAGAACAACTACAAAAAGACGAACATACTGCTGAAATTATCTGGCGAAATTTGGTACAGGTAAGCCCTGAGTTGGCAGATGTTTTAGACAAAATGACCCGATATGATTTTCGGCAGCGATACCACTCAGCTATTGAGGCATTACAAGTGGTGCAGCAATTATCAAGTCAGGAATCACAAACTATGCCTGTAAATATTATCATTAATGATGCAACGCACCAGCAAACTACACAGCAACTACTAAAACCAACACTACAGCAGCAAGAAGTACGCGATCGTTCTTTGCTACCTCAGAAAAACTCTATGGTGCTGTTCGGGTTAAGCCTTGGTGCTATCACTAGTGTAGTAGTGGCAGCTTTAATCTATTTATTTATTTATTCCAGAATATTCGATTGGAACCAACAAATTCAATCGCCCTCCCAAAATGCCTTACCTCGAACGAATATGCCCACTCCAAGAGTTTCACCGAAACGCTTAACGTTATAAAGTATACCATTAGTGGTATTTTGATTGATTAATTTATTATTTTATCTATCCTAATTTAGATGTGTTTGCCCTACCGCTACTTTACAATTTGGGCAATGAAAGACACTTGTTCAATAATACATTAGTTCTGTTTTTCTAATTATCAGTTTTAATACCTTGGTATCCAAATGATATCACTAATAATAATATGAGTATAAATCAAAGAAAACCTTTAATTAACGGAGAAATCGGACTTTTTCTTAGAGGTCTAATTATTGGGAAAGTGTTGACAATTATGGTTATTGGTGGACTGTTCTGGTGGCTGCTGAAGCCGCGCTTGGTTAGCACCAGTGCTGACTCCTCAACAGGTCAAACCTTAAACACTGCTCAAAATGCTACATCAACTTTTGGGACGATTGCCTCTGTTCCACCCGGCTCATTCAACTATGGTGGCAGTACAGCTTGGGCGCCTATTCGTCAATTGGTAGATTCTCAAATTCAGAATGCTCGTCCTGAACTCCAGTTGCGCTACGTAAACCCAAACGATGGGAACCCTGGTTCTAGCTCAGGTATTCGCATGTTACTTGATGGGGAATTGGACTTCGCTCACTCAGCCCGTCCCCTCACAGCTTCAGAATACGCAGAAGCCGAGCAGCGTGGCTTTACGTTATCGCAACATCAGGTTGGTATTGATGGAATAGCAGTGGTAGTCAACCCTTCACTCAACGTACCAGGCTTAACTATTGAGCAGTTACAACAGATTTATTCAGGGCAAATTACTAACTGGAAACAAGTGGGTGGACCAAACTTGTCCATCACCCCTTTCTCGCAGCATCCAGAAGACGCAGACATAGTAATTGCTAGTAACAACGTGAACAACCGAGCGTCCAGCTCCAATGTGCAGTATGTTAACTCCACTACAGAAGCGCTGCGCCAAGTTAGCAAGACTCCTGGTAGTATATATTACGCTTCTGCCCGTGCAGTAGTGCCTCAATGTACTGTAAAGGCTTTGCCATTAGGTCGCACTTCGAGTGAGCTAATTCCTCCTTATCAGCAACCGTTAGCATCCTCACAGCAGTGCCTAACTCAGCGTAATCAGGTCAATACTGAAGCAATCAAGAATGGCAGCTATCCAATTACTACTAAATTGTTTGTGATTGTTAAGCAGGACAAAGGCCGCTCACAGCAGGCAGGTGAAGCCTATGCCAGACTGTTACTTACAGACCAAGGGCAAAACGCCATTGAGCAGGCTGGTTTCGTAGGGGTTCGCCCGTAGTTGGAAGTCAAATCAAACCCTTGTAGCAGAAGCGTTGACGTAAACTGTTTTGTCTCAAATTTACAAAGTTCCTTCTGTAGCTTTTTTAACTGCTTCTGCGGCAATTCTTGCTTCCTCAGCAACTCTGGCTGCATGTAAAGCAGCAATTCTTGCCACCTCAGCAACTCTTGCTACCTCTACCTCTTCTAGGGCAATTCTTGCTACCTCAGCAACTCTCGCTGCCTCTACTTCTACGGTAATTTTTGCTTTCTGTGCAAATCTTGCTGCCTCTACTTCTGCGACAATTCTTGTTTCAGAAGCTATTTTCTCCGCTTGTTCTGCAATTCTCGCTGCTTGTTCTGCGGCAATTCTAGTTACCTCAGCAACTCGCAGTTGCTCAACTGTACCACCAAATAGATTTTGCATTGCTTGTTCTACATCAATAGGCAGATACATGATTTTAAGAATTTGTTCTGTTGCTTTGGCGCCTTGAGCATAAACATTTTTTAGCACTTTAAGAGTTTCATTTGCGCTCATTCCAACTTGTTGAAAAGCTTTTGCTGCTATAACACTATCCATCGTCGGAAGACAAAGTTCTATTAACTCATAAGGAATGTGTTCTAAGCAAGATATATAATTTGTTAACTTGACGCGCGTTGCTCCGGTTGCTTTTTGCCGTAGCCAATTCGACACTACCCATTTCATAGAATGGTCAGTTTCCTCTTGTAGAAACTCGTATATTAGCTTTAATCCTTCTTCATTGTGTTCAAGCGCATTACTTAAGGCTTCTAATTTTATCATTAGTGAAGTATTCCGAAGCCGATGCTTGATGCCTTCAATCCCACCTAGTACAACTGCATTGTATGGAGTATTTGGAACTTGACTATCTCCTAAAACAGCATCATCAGGTTTTGGCTTATACATATTTTCAGCAATATATTACAATTTTTTTTAAATTTTGATGCATTGACTATAGCACTCCCCCTTTTTCAAATGGGGGAACTGTCAAAGATGTCTACTCTCAACCGGAGGCACATTCCAATTATTGTTTCGACCATTTGCAAATCGAATTGGGGCTTGATCAAATTGGACGGCACCGCAATGGCAACTTACTACGTAGGTCTTCAACATCAGAATTGTTCCTGCATAAAATCATGCTGCAATTTTAACTGGAGTTTAGACTAGTTTGTACAGCAAATTGAAAAATAAAAGTATTACGAAGAAACTGCGGCGCCATAGAGAGAACCACCAACTTCAGAAGTGGCGCCAGTTCCTATAGCAATGACTAATTAAATATCGGCACCCCACGAGTAGGCTCAAATTTGCTCCTGAATCACTTAGCTAAACCGCTTCTTCTTAAAAAAATCAGTTAAATGCTTTTTAACTACCTTCTCTCCAGTTTCGGTTAAGTAATATTTACCTCTTTTTTGTTGAATTAAGCCAGAATTCTCTAGACTTTTTAATGTCTCACGATAAAAAGATGAACTTTTGTATAGTTCCAGGGCACGTCCTTGTTTTTCTGTTACCAAAGCTCGTAAAATTCGTAATTCTGATCCATCAGTAACTACTGGTAAATTTTTAGACTCTGAATATTGCTTTAGCGATATCCAGGTTTGAAGCACTGCAATAAATAACCCAACTATTGCTACTACAACTCCTATAACATCCCAGTTCATGCAAAACTACTCCTCTCTGAGATTTCTGCTTTCAATTTGAGTTATACCATTATCATGTACGATTAAATACACTTTGGAGTTTGTAGTAGCGTATCTATAACCCGTGCGCTTTGCTGTATGCGTAGTTTACAAGCGCCCAAATATTACAAACGGCACGCACGCAAGTAATAAGTAAAGCTAAGTATTACGTACACGTTAATTTTCATGATATTGGCGTTTGCAATTTTTCATAACAGGCAGCTTTTGTCATTCGCTCAACAACTGCTTGCTTTTATCATAAACTTGTCTCCACACACCTAATAATTACTCTTTTACAACTTCTTAAAATATCTGGCAACTGGTAACAACTTAAAACCTACCTTTTCATAAGTACAACGTGCTGGGGCATGACCAGGGTCGCCTCCAGTTTCGACCATAGCAATACACATGCCTTTCTCTTTCATCCATAAGAGAGCAAATTGGGTAAGAGCGGCGCCAATGCCTCGACGTTGATAATCTGGATCAACGGCAATCATGTAGATTTCTCCCATACTATCCTCTAAATGGAGTTTCACGGCTACAAAGCCCACGATTGAATCAGAGTCAATGGCAACCCACACATGACTGTCTGCTGTAGTACAAAATGACTCAACAGCATGAAGCTGGCTTGTGCGCCAACCATCAGGATAGAATGAGTTGTACACATCTATATCCATCACTTTTTGAATCGAATCAAAGACCGGACTCCATGCCCGAAGCGAAAGATTTTTGAGCGCATCAAGTTTGCTATCTTCGTATGGTTCAATTCGCATAAGTCTAGTATGTAGTTAATATTACTACATGAATACTACCATTAAAATGTTTGGTTTTTGGCGCATATTCTGACTTTATTAGTTTATTGATTTAAAGGCGTTGGGTCATATGGCACAACCTTCTCCTGTTGATCTGAATCATTGCGAGCAATTAACGCATGAACGGGTTCTGTTGCGCTCAAATTCCGAGGCTGATGGGGAACACCGGGGGGAGTAAAAATAAAATCTCCCGCTTCGCACACTCGGCATTGCTTGAGTCCTTCTCCATAACAAATTTCGATTCGACCCTTCAGCAGATAAATTGCTGTTTCATGCTCCGGATGGTAGTGTGGTTCGGCAATTCCACCAGGGGGAATAATCGTTAGATACATTGCAATTCTCTTGGCGCCTGTTGTGGCACAAATACCAACAAAATTGGGTAAGTTTGGTTTAGAGAGCGTTTCTGGATCAGGACGCACAATGATTAGCTCGGTAGGCTTTTGAGCAAATTGCCCACAGGAATCAGGATTTGACACTGTTTTTTCTGTCATGATAGCTTGCTGCATGTGATAGTGATTTATTTGCTTTTCCTCCTTTCTTAATTGACGTGCGAAAAAATTAACTTATGCATCTTTTTAATTGACAGGCGCCTCAACCTTAACTGCGAATTGCATAAATATTCCTAGATTGACATATGTAAAAGTGAGGAACTGAAAACCTCAAATAAACGGCTAATTTTAACCAGGATTGAAAATAATGAAATTACAAACATTAAAATTTACCTCTTTTACCACTTTGATAGCTGCATCAGTTTTCGTTTCAATAGTTGCATTTCCGTCTTTATTGCTAGCACAAACTGCTAGTTCACGGGTCAGTGCAGGCGCCAATCCAACAGCAGGTACAGTCAAGTGTTACGGCAAAGGGGCAAATGGTGAAGAATTAGGAAGCGGTAAGGGTGCAGGGTCTTGCCACGCTTATTTAACCAAATTAGGATGTAAAAGTATTAGCTCTGAACATGGTGGGAAGCAACGTTGCCGAGATTAAGATTCCATCGCTGAACAGAAATTTTTACCAAACTATTATGTTCAGTACTTCAGTGTTTCGCTCTTGATGGGAAGGACGCAATTTATAACGCGCGCTTCTTCCCCAGCCAGGGGAAAGAAAAATGAATTAATAAAACTAAACAATAAACATAACCTTTGCCTAGTAAGCATTCCAAAAATAAGGTGTGTTTACCATAAAAATTAATGTGCTTGGTGTACTAATATTGGAACTGAGAGAGTAACTAAAGCCACCCTTTCCAACGAGAGGGAATTATAAAAATAATCAGGAAGAAAGTCCAGTGGCTAAACATCAATCCAAACATCACTCAGGGGGTTGGGGGGATTTTATTCAAAACCTCACTATGTTTATCCCAGCCAAGTTTTTTTTAATTATACTCTGTTTGAACCTTATCGATTTTGTCTAAAATTAAATTTACGTCCCTTTACAGAATTGTTTACAAAATTAAATATTCATCAATATCCAGATTCACTAGATGCAATTTCTGTTTTAGAAGAAATTAGTGATAAATATATTAGTCAAGAGCAGACTTTATCCGAGCAAGACCGTAAAATTTTAATAAATTGTTGGAAAATTCTGGAAATAGCGTTAGAAAATCAAGATATTAACCGAGAAATAATAGCAGATAAATTACAGAATAAGCGAGTAGTATTAACAGATAAAAATAATTTAAAAAAGCCTCATGATGTTTTTTTTAAAGACCGTGCGGTAATTCCCAAAGCCCTTCTATACCTAATTTCTGCCATCTGTGTAACACTTCTCTAACCGTTTGAGCAGTCCATTTAAAATGCTCTGCGATTTTTTCTACGTACCACCCACGTGCGTTTAACCTGATTACCTCTGCTCAGTCTTTGACCTTCTGTGGTACATTTATAAATCTAAGTTTTAATAGGGTTTCCGGAATGCTCAGGAGTTAAAAAGACTCTTAAACGAGCGCCCATACCTGTGTTACCTCATGTAAATATTTGAGGTATTTATATATCTTTACATAGTTTGGTTTATTGGCGCCGACTTACTTATCCGTTGCTAGCAAAATCCTAATATAGGGCACCATACAAAATAGAAGTAATTCTCTGGTATAATTCCTTTTGTATATAGTTATAATTTTAACATCAATTTTTCCAGGTGCATGAAAAAGTTATATGCTATTTTTTGTATTTGCTTAGTTATTATTTCAATTTTAGCTTTTTCTAATATTTCTCAAGCCCAAATAACTGACCCGATTCCTGAAAAAATAGAAAAATAAAAATTAGCTGTAGGACTACAATAAGTTGTACAAATACCCAACAGTGGAACTGGACGAGAAAGAGTAGCGCGATTGAACTTTTTGACCCATGCAGGTGATGGTAGCGGCAGGTTATTTGTTAATGATATGCGAGGAAAGCTATATGTGATTATTGATGACAAAGCTTCTTTATACATGAATTTTAAAAATTTAGTATGCTCAGGTTTTAGCTATGACACTTCACAGCAGGGTTTTTCCTATTTTGCTTTTCATCCAGAATTTGCTAAAAATGGAATTTTCTACACTGTACATAGTGAAGAAAAAGATAATCGTATTCCTGATTTTACTGTAACCAAAAGGATTACTGATAATAAAGGTAATACTATAGAAAGTTCTCACCATGAAGTAATTCGCGAGTGGAAAGCTGCTAATCCTGCGGCAAATACCTTTACCGGAGCATTTCGGGAAATAATGCGTATTGAACAGCCCTATGAAGACCATAATACAGGGCAATTAGGTTTTAATCCTAATGCTAAACCGGGAGATGCTGATTATGGGATGTTGTATACTGCATTTGCTGATGGTGGAAGTAATGGCTTTCCTGTCAGTGATACAGACCCCCTCGATAATGGGCAAGATTTGAGTACACCTTTAGGTAAAATTCTTAGGATAAACCCTTTTGGTAAGAATGGCGCCAATGGCAAGTATGGCATTCCTGGGGATAATCCTTTTGTGAATGATGGGAATTCAAAAACATTAGGGTAAATTTGGGCTTACGGACTGCGTAATCCCCATCGCTTTAGCTGGGATACAGGTGGTGAGCAAAAAACGTTGATTGTTGATACGGGTCAGGCTTTTATAGAAGAAGTAAATCTTGGAATCAAAGGAGCTAATTATGGATGGGGGAACCGTGAAGGGACTTGGCTAATAGATGAAAGAAATGAGAATGTTCTGTTTCCTTTACCTAAAGATGATGCCAAGTATGGTTATACCTACCCTGTTGCCCAATATAGTCATCATGTACCAAAGAATTATCCAGGTTTTTATGGAATTGCAATAACAGGTGGTTATGTTTATCAGGGTAAAGCGATTCCGGAATTAGTCGGTCAATATATTTTTGCTGATTTTGGCTTCGGACGCGCGCTTTTTTCATGTACCTGTTATCAAGCTTGTAAATGGTAAACAGGCGAAGATTAAAGAACTAAGGCTTTTTGATGGGAAAAAAGAAGCTACTTTTCTCCAAATTATTGGTAGTAAACGTTCTGATGTCCGGTTTGGGGTAGATGAAGAAGGGGAAATATATGTTACATCCAAGAGTGATGGTAAAGTGAGGAAGTTTACTAGTATCCAAAACCTTACTATACTTCACTATACCTCTTTATCTTGAGTAGGTTCTGATTTCCAACTTTCCCTAATCCACCTTTCCACATATTCACTAACGCTTAATTTTTTATCCCTAGCCCTAGTCTTCAAATCATTCCAAGCAGCATCAGTGAGCATTATTTCGTGCCCTTTTTTGACTTCTGAATAAAATACGGGAATATTTCTTGTTCTTTTTATTTTTTTCATTTACCCTATTGACTTAACTAGAACATCAGGATATTCTAACTACAGTACTGGAGATAAGGGTGTTAGTCAAGATGTTCGCGCTAAAAAGGGAATTAAAGCTCAATAATAAAGAGAGAACTTTAATGCGTGGCATGGCAGGTTTCAGAAGGTTTGTTTACAACTTTGGGTTAGAGATGTTAAAAGCATCTTGGGATTTTGAAGGGATAAAAGCTTCTGACTCGGTTCGTTTGAATGAGATAAAAAAAGTTTTTACGAATCATGTCATGACTTTACCTGAATATGCTTGGACTAGAAATTATTCGCTTCCCCATTTACCAATCTGCTTTTCAGGATTTGAGTGAGGCTGTTGCTAGGTGGCGCCAAGGTCTAGCTAAGTTTCCTGTACTGGCAACTAAGAAGTCATGTGATAAATTCACCGTTTATAAAGCATCTGCTGTTTATCCCAAAAAAGGAGAACCAGCTTTACCATTTACAAACCGAATGGTAGTTGAACCTGGTAAGAAAATAAATTTACCAGGAATAGGAATTGTAAGGTCAATTGAAAAAGTAGACTTTTATTACTCCTCCCAAACCTTCACTGTTACCCGTACTGCGGATAAATGGTTTGTTGCTTCAAATATTGATGCGGATCGTGTACCACCAATCATACACAAAGTTGAGAAAGTAGGCATTGACCTAGGCGTGAAAACCTTTGCAACATTATCAGATAATTCTACAATCACTGCTCCACCGGAATTGAAAAAGGCGAAAACCAAGCTATCTAAGGAGCAGTGGCGAAATCGGAATAAACAGTTTGGTAATAGGAAACAGGGTGTACGTGCATCTAAAAATGCTAAAAAGTTTTTTAACTCTGTGGCAAGGAAACACGCCACCGTAGCGAACATCCGTAAGGATTTCTTACAGAAAACCACAACGTCCATAAGTAAGAGGTACTACAAAATTCGTGTTGAGGATTTAAACGTCTCAGGCATGGTAGCTAACCACAAACTCGCAGAAGCCATATCTAGTCTAGGATTATATGAGTTTCGGAGAATGCTTGATTATAAACAATCACACTACGGTACCAAGCTTGAGGTTGTCGATAGATGGTATCCAAGTTCTAAAACTTGTTCTGTGTGTGGACATGTTCAAGACATGAAATTATCTGACCGTGTGTTTAACTGTGGCACCTGTAATTTTTCTATTGACCGAGACTTGAATGCAGCAATTAACTTGGTTTCGGCTGATAATCATCTTGCCAAATTAAAAGAGAAGAAAACCATTAAACGGTCTGGAAAAAAGAGTGCTTAGATAAATATTTTAGATATCGTAGTGACCGTGGCTTGCGGTTGAAGCCTTGAATAGCAAGGAAAACGTCTGTGGAGTAGAAGGAGCCGACTCCCTACATTGAAGCAGAAACTGAACATCAAACTTGTCGAATATTGAAAGTAGATAGGAATGAGTAAGTTTCAGAGAGCAGAAAAGTTGTTCCTGCACCAAAAATATAGTGTGTATGAGAAAAATGGCTTTACAACAGCTAAGAGTGTGCAGTTTATTAATCAGCTTGTTGATAGTACAGCAAAGTGGAAACACTTCTGCTCAAACCCCAGCTATTATAAATAACGGCGCCAAGCTAGAAAAATTATCTGATGGTTTCAAATTTACAGAAGGGCCAGTCTGGAATCCAAGCGGCTTTTTACTATTTAGTGATATCCCTGCCGATACAATCTATAGATGGGCGCCTAATGGTATATCTGTATTTCGTCGTCCTGCGGGAAATCCTAATGGTAATACTTTTGATAGACAAGGACGATTAATTACAGCTCAACATAACCGCCAACTGACACGTACAGAAAAAAACGGTAAAATCACAATCTTGGCTGAACGCTACCAAGGAAAACGCCTTAATAGTCCTAACGATGTTGTAGTTAAGTCGGATGGTAGCATTTATTTCACTGACCCCCCTTATGGTATTCAAAAAGAGCAAGAAGAACTTGGCTTTTATGGTATCTATCGCTGGAAACCAGATGGAACCCTAACTTTGTTGAACAAAGAGATGGTGCGTCCTAATGGAATTGCTTTCTCGCCAGATGAGACAAAATTATACGTTAGTGATTCCGAAAAATTACATATCCGCGTTTTTGATGTTCAACCAGATGGGACATTAGTTAACAGTAAGGTGTTTGCATTACCTGGACGAACAGATAAAGGTGTACCTGATGGTATGAAGGTGGATATCAAAGGCAATATATATTGTAGTGGTTCAGGAGGAATCTGGATTTTTTCACCAACAGGTCAACTTTTGGGCAAAATTGCGGTTCCTCAGTCCGTAACAAATTTAGCTTGGGGCGATAAAGACTACAAAACGCTTTATATTACAGCAGGAAACAGTATTTACCGCATTCGCTTGAATATTGCAGGGCTTACATAGAGCTTGAATTCCTTAGTCCGCGCGCAAACACTGCGAGTCGGGGAAAAAATGGATGTAACACTTTAATTTCCCGCAGAACTGGGGATGCTGAACAAGAAGCCAGGAAAATTCTAAGACGATAATTAGGTTCTGCAAAGCGCGAAGCTTCGCCCCTTAGAAGCTGCATGTGCTACTAAAACTTTTGCTCCCAATATGAGCGTAACATTACTCAAATCACTATCCTTATTTTTAAAACTTTATAAAGTTATCTTTTAATTCTTCATGAAAATTCTGTTACTTAGGCTTAGGAGTACTTTCCCTTATTCCTACTTTATATAACAGGCATAAAAAATCAAGCTTTGATTAATTAGTTCAGGATATATACCCACTTAAAAAAAAAGAGATTAGATTGGATTCACCGCAAAAACATTGATAAGGAACACATCTTGAATATGAAACTTACTGCAATTGCTTCTTTGATTGTAACTGGAATTGGAGCTACCGTTATTGCAACTTCGGCGCCAGCATCTGCTGCTAGTTTTAGTTTCCAGAACATCACAGGTGAGGATACTGTTGGCGATGCTTTTGCTAATAATTTCTTACTTGACGTCACTGACGGTGGAAGCAATACAGTTTTATTCAAATTTTCAAACCAAGCTTCGGGTAGCGAAGTTGGTCAATCTTTGAAACAGGTTGCTTTCAGTGTTGACCCAACTAAGAGTGGTCTTTTGTCTAACATGGCATTGAATGTAAATAATATAGGTACAGTTGATTTTGAAATAAAAAATCAAAACTTGTCGCAAAGTAACAATATTTCTGGATGGGATGGTACAACCTTTGGCGCAGATACAAAAGGTGGTAATGACAATGCAGTACAAGGTGCAGAGTCTTTAGGTATCAAGTTCAATGCTAACTTCAACGATGTTATTGCAGCCCTAAACGCTCGTACATTAATGGTTGGTATCCATGTGGGTAGTCTTCCACAAGGTGCTAGTGATAGCTACTTTAATGCTGTACCAACTCCGATTAAATCAGTTCCTGAACCTGCAACAATCGCTGCTCTTGGATTGTTTGCTGTTGGCGCCTTAAAATTCACAACCAAAAAACACAAAACAATTGTTTAAAGCTTATTATTCAATACCCTTAACTTATTGCATACTTCAATAAAGTATTTTCACAAGGGAGAGTCGTTGAGCAGACGCTGTGTAGAATTAACTAATAAATTATGAGAGTTACGTTGGTCATTCACAGTTTTAAAAACCTCCATAATTGGATTTAAGCAGCGTTTAGCATCTTCGTAACCACGCTTTTTCAGTTTGGCGGGGCATTAGCTAACAGTAGGGTGTTTGCATTACCTGGAGGCACAGATAAAGGGTTCAGAGGACAGTACCGTTCGAGGCGACACTAAATATTGATGGTTGAAACATTTTTTAAAATTACCACAGTCCAAAAAATGCACTTTTTCTAATAAAAATATCTTTTATTGATCATATAGAAATTTTTGTAAATTTAGATGCGTTTGCCCTCTAAGGATAGCTGATATAATTACTCATGTAACATATGTAGTATAGATTGACAGCTAATGGAAACGGCAAGAAATAACTTACTTGATATACGCGACATTAGTCCTAAAGTACGCGAGCTAATAAAGCAATACGCTGCTGTAAATAATTGTACGCAGGCTGAAATGCTAGAGCATATTGTTTTGGGGTGGAATGCTCAACAAAGTGAAAGCGAACGACCGCCTGGACATGAAGATGAATAGGTTTTTGTACTGTAACAGAAATATAAATAATTTGCTGTCACGTACAACTGGCGCCGGATGGCGAATTTATTAATGTTTGTAATTGATAATGTGTATTTTCGGATTTGTGTACAGCAACGCACCATTAAAACATTTTGCAATCTCGAAACAAAAGCCTGCTCTTATATGCAAGAGCAGGCTTTTATTTTGTATTATTGCCCTGGCACTGAGCAATTGTTGCAGGAGACAACTCTCCAACTATCGTAGCCGCTGCGGCGTTTCACAACTGAGTTCGGGATGGTATCAGAGTGGTTCCACCGCGCAATTAGCACCAGGAAAAACTTTTTAAAACCCTGAAGACTGCACAGTGACGCATTTGAATTGATAAGGGTCAAGCCCTCGGTCTGTTAGTACTTCTCGACTTCGCATGTTACCACACTTCCATCTAAAGCCTATTAACACGTGTTCTACGTGTGACCTTACTCACTTATAGTGATGAGAACACTCATCTTGAGGTGGGCTTCCCACTTAGATGCTTTCAGCGGTTATCCGCTCCGAACATGGCTACCCAGCGTTTACTTCTGGCGAAATAACTGGCACACCAGCGGTTCGTCCTTCCCGGTCCTCTCGTACTAAGGAAGGCTCCTCTCAATGTTCTTACGCCTGCACCGGATATGGACCGAACTGTCTCACGACGTTCTGAACCCAGCTCACGTACCGCTTTAATGGGCGAACAGCCCAACCCTTGGGACGTACTTCCGCCCCAGGTTGCGATGAGCCGACATCGAGGTGCCAAACCTCCCCGTCGATGTGGACTCTTGGGGGAGATCAGCCTGTTATCCCTAGAGTAACTTTTATCCGTTGAGCGACGGCCATTCCACTCTGCGCCGTCGGATCACTAAGGCCTACTTTCGTACCTGTTCCACTTGTTGGTGTCACAGTTAAGCTCTCTTATTGCCTTTACACTCGACGCACGATTTCCAACCGTGCTGAGAGAACCATTGCGCGCCTCCGTTACCTTTTGGGAGGCGACCGCCCCAGTCAAACTGCCCACCTGAAAATGTTCCAATTCCGGATTACGGACATTGGTTAGAATTCTAGCTTCGCCAGAGTGGTATCTCACCGTTAGCTCCATACTCCCCACAAGGAGTATCTCTACGCTTCCCACCTATCCTGCGCAAGCCAAGCCCGAACACAATTCCAGGCTACAGTAAAGCTTCATAGGGTCTTTCTGTCCAGGTGCAGGCAGTCCGTATCTTCACAGACAATCCTATTTCGCCGAGTCTCTCTCCGAGACACCGTCCAGATCGTTACGCCTTTCGTGCGGGTCGGAACTTACCCGACAAGGAATTTCGCTACCTTAGGACCGTTATAGTTACGGCCGCCGTTCACCGGGGCTTCGGTCGTCAGCTTTAAAGTTTCCCCCTGACCAACTTCCTTAACCTTCCGGCACTGGGCAGGCGTCAGCCCCTATACTTCCGATTACTCGTTTGCAGAGACCTGTGTTTTTGGTAAACAGTCGCCTGGACCTATTCACTGCGACCCATAGAATCTATGGGCACCCCTTCTTCCGAAGTTACGGGGCTATTTTGCCGAGTTCCTTAGAGAGAGTTATCTCGCGCCCCTTGGTATTCTCTACCTCCCCACCTGTGTCGGTTTCGAGTACGGGTGCTATCACTTCAACACATTACCTGCTTTTCTTGACACCGATGACAACTAAACGGAGAACGTATTCCCCTCCCAATCCAATTAGGGCATAGTCGCTTCTCAATGCGTCCCAAATAATGCTCCGCGATAACAGTTGAGGAATATTAACCTCATGTCCATCGACTACGACTTTCGTCCTCGCCTTAGGTCCCGACTTACCCAGAGTGGACGAACCTGCCTCTGGAACCCTTGGGGTTTCGGGGTATTGGATTCTCACCAATATTTGCGCTACTCAAGCCGACATTCTCACTTCTATCCAATCCACATCTGCTTGCCGCTAATGCTTCGTATCAAATAGAACGCTCCCCTACCGATTATTACTAATCCCACAGCTTCGGTACAATGTTTAGTCCCGTTCATTTTCGGCGCACAAGCGCTTGACCAGTGAGCTATTACGCACTCATTATAGGGTGGCTGCTTCTAGGCAAACCTCCTGGTTGTCTTTGCACTTGCACCTCCTTTCCCACTTAACATTGATTTGGGGACCTTAGCTGGTGGTCTGGGCTGTTTCCCTCTTGACGATGAAGCTTATCCCCCACCGTCTTACTAGTGATAATTCACTCTGGTATTCTGAGTTTGTCTCGATTTGGTACCGCTCTCGCAGCCCGCACCGAAACAGTGCTTTACCCCCAAAGCTTAATATTCACCGCTGCGCCTAAACACATTTCGGGGAGAACCAGCTAGCTCCTGGCTCGATTGGCATTTCACCCCTAACCACACCTCATCCGCCAATTTTTCAACATTGGTCGGTTCGGACCTTCACTTGGTGTTACCCAAGCTTCATCCTGGGCATGGTTAGATCGCCAGGGTTCGGGTCTATACATACTGACAAACGCCCTTTTCAGACTCGCTTTCGCTTTGGCTTCGTAAATACTACTTAACCTGCCAGCACATATAACTCGCCGGCTCATTCTTCAACAGGCACGCGGTCATTCGTTTAATCGAACTCCCACTGCTTGTAAGCTGACGGTTTCATGTTCTATTTCACTCCCCTCAACGGGGTTCTTTTCACCTTTCCCTCGCGGTACTTGTTCGCTATCGCTCACGCAGACGTATTTAGCCTTACCACGTGGTCGTGGCTGATTCACATGGAATTTCACGTGCTCCATGCTACTCGGGATTCAGCTACTATCTACACAAGTTTCGACTACAAGACTTCAACTTTCTTTGGTGCATCTTTTAAATGCTTCGTCTACTCTATAGATTCGATATTGCTGTCCCACTACCCCAAATCGTAAACAATTTGGTTTAGGCTCTTCCCCCTTCGCTCACCACTACTGAGGGAATCTCGTTTGATTTCTTTTCCTCCAGCTACTAAGATGTTTCAATTCGCTGGGTTGGCTCTGACTTGTCTATGTGTTCAACAAGTAGTATATAGGGTTGCCCCATTCGGAAACCTCCGGCTCTTAGTTTGCTTCCAACTCCCCGGAGTATATCGTCGGTAACCACGTCCTTCATCGCCGCTGCGTGCCTAGGTATCCACCGTCAGCCCTTATTCGCTTGACCAAATCATTCAATTCAAAGGATTATCTGTAAGTCAACGAGTCCAATCGTTACAAACAATTACTCAAGTAATTACTAAAGTAATTGTAACGATTCCACTTGCTGCCTACAATTTGCGTCACTATGCAGTTTTCAAGGTTCAATAACTGGATATACACCCAGCAGGCGAAGTTAGATTACTAACCCTAGTTGCTGAACTTATATCTATTTCTTAACGCGAGCAAATTCTTTAAATCTAAAATTAATCCGATTCGAGTAATAGTTTGAAAGCTTTTATCAATCCTCGCTCGACCTAGGTGATGACCATCTTGTGACATTTATCGTACACAAGTACTGTCTGACAAGTTGGGTAGGTCTCCCTAAAAAGGAGGTGATCCAGCCACACCTTCCGGTACGGCTACCTTGTTACGACTTCACCCCAGTCACCAGCCCTACCTTCGGAGTCTCCCCCAGCGAACTGTTAGGATAACTACTTCGGGCGTGACCAGCTTCCATGGTGTGACGGGCGGTGTGTACAAGGCCCGGGAACGAATTCACTGCAGTATGCTGACCTGCAATTACTAGCGATTCCGACTTCATGAAGGCGAGTTGCAGCCTTCAATCTGAACTGAGCGACGATTTCTGAGATTTGCATGTTATTGCTAACTAGCTGCCCTTTGTTCGTCGCATTGTAGTACGTGTGTAGCCCAGGACGTAAGGGGCATGCTGACTTGACGTCATCCCCACCTTCCTCCGGTTTGTCACCGGCAGTCTCTCTAGAGTGCCCAACTTAATGATGGCAACTAAAAACGAGGGTTGCGCTCGTTGCGGGACTTAACCCAACATCTCACGACACGAGCTGACGACAGCCATGCACCACCTGTGTTCGCGCTCCCGAAGGCACCCCCTGCTTTCACAAGGGTTCGCGACATGTCAAGTCCTGGTAAGGTTCTTCGCGTTGCATCGAATTAAACCACATACTCCACCGCTTGTGCGGGCCCCCGTCAATTCCTTTGAGTTTCACACTTGCGTGCGTACTCCCCAGGCGGGATACTTAACGCGTTAGCTACGACAATGCCCGGGTCGATACGGGCAACGCCTAGTATCCATCGTTTACGGCTAGGACTACTGGGGTATCTAATCCCATTCGCTCCCCTAGCTTTCGTCCCTCAGTGTCAGTATTGTCCTAGCAGAGCGCTTTCGCCACCGGTGTTCTTCCCAATCTCTACGCATTTCACCGCTACACTGGGAATTCCCTCTACCCCTAACATACTCTAGCCTTATAGTTTCCACTGCCGTAATTAGGTTAAGCCTAACGCTTTAACAGCAGACTTATAAAGCCACCTGCGGACGCTTTACGCCCAATCATTCCGGATAACGCTTGCATCCTCCGTATTACCGCGGCTGCTGGCACGGAGTTAGCCGATGCTTATTCCTCAAGTACCGTCTGAAATCTTCCTTGAGAAAAGAGGTTTACGACCCAAAAGCCTTCGTCCCTCACGCGGTATTGCTCCGTCAGGCTTTCGCCCATTGCGGAAAATTCCCCACTGCTGCCTCCCGTAGGAGTCTGGACCGTGTCTCAGTTCCAGTGTGGCTGATCGTCCTCTCAGACCAGCTACAGATCGATGCCTAGGTAGTCTCTTACACCACCTACTAGCTAATCTGACGCGAGCTCATTTTCAGGCAATTAATCTTTCACCCCAAAAGGCATATCCGGTATTAGCAGTCATTTCTAACTGTTGTCCCCGACCTGAAGACAGATTCTCACGCGTTACTCACCCGTCCGCCACTATACCCGAAGGTACCGTTCGACTTGCATGTGTTAAGCATACCGCCAGCGTTCATCCTGAGCCAGGATCAAACTCTCCGTTTTGGAGTGAATGTGTTTAACACGTGATAAATCCCGTGATGAAGACACATTCGTTTGTTTAGCTCTTTTGTGAAAATTCCTATTTTTGGAATCCTCATCTCGTTTTGCCGCAGCAAAACTAATCTACATTGTTTTGACGAGGATTGACTTGTTGCTTGGCTTTCAAACTATTATTTTTTCTCGGTTCGGTTGTCAGCGTTTGCTTTTCTCTCGCCGACTTATTTAAGATAACGAGTCTACCAAAAAATGTCAAGCGTTTTTAGAAAAAAAATTGAAATGCTATAAAAGTCAGCTGAAAATTTAGGACAAATCCTTATTCTGTAAGGGTTATGAGCTTTTAAACAATTTTTTAGTCAAGAAGGACTTGTACCACCACTGTTGTAATCACAACTCCAAATCTGACTATGAACGGCGCCTCCCCCAACCAACGCAGCGACTTTATCAATATATAATCGCAGGCGCCAGTAATTCTGTTGTGCCTGTTTTCACAGAAGCGCATTTGGAGTGCGAGTAGTCACATTGCATCATAATTTCAGAAATTTCTAACCTTTGGATGGAGGAAATCTCCAACTTCAGGATGATACTAAGCGTTTTTAATTTATGTGACCTTATAAAAATAAGCATAAACACTCAATATTAAGAGGCACAAGAGAAAACAATGCCTGACGAAGCATTTAGACAAAACATCCCAGAAGTTGACCCAACGGAAATTGAAGATTCTCGGACTGCAGCGGCAATCGCTAGCGAACACCGTTCGTTCCTTGAAAAGGTCATGGTCGGAAGCGGATTCGGAGATTTGTATGATGCTAGAGACTTTAGCGAAGTTGTGTTTCGCGTTATGCGCGACTTAATGACAACAGATGCACAAGAGCGCGTTGAGGCAGAACTACATAATCCAGCTTTGGAAACAGAGGATAAGTCACTCCAAATGGAAGTCGCTGACCTTTGGAAAGACACAAATCCAATTGTGGGATTTTTAAGTAAAATACGCAAACCTTTAAGAGGCCCGGCACCTTATGGCATTGATTCCAATTTATTTATGACCCGAGTTGCTAATGAAGGAGGAATCTCAGGAACAATAGATCCAGAGCAGGCAGTTAAAGCAGTATTTGCTGCCACCAAAGACGAACTTTCCTCTGAACGAGTTCAGGAAATAGGTGGCTGGCTGCCTGACGAAGTTCGCAAGCTTTGGGAACAAGCTTAGTTAAAAGAAAAACAAAAGTATTTGTAAAAATCATCACTTCTCAGAGTGAATATAATTGTATGCGCGCAAGCGCTCAAATTAATAGACTCAGATTCCCGACGCACGATCTTCGTTGTCAGGAATCTTGTTTTTTAAGCAATTAATAAGCGTGCTTTGTCTGCTTGTTCTTGAACGCTTTCTTTTAACCATTCGCTGATGGCTTTGGCTAGTTTAATTGCAATAGTTGGGTCTTTTGTCAAGGTTTCATGAATTTTTTGCTGTAGTTCTGGTTTTTTTGTTGTTGCTAAGTTATTAATGCGAGTGTCGGAGATGAAATTGCGTATCCAACCAGGAATGTCAGTTTCTTTAACCAAAGACTCTCCTGCAAAGTATGCGACTACTCCCAAAATAGGTGCCAATATTCCCGCAAATAGTAATATATGGAATAATCCACCTAACACGGCGCCCACTATTAAGGCAACTAAATGTCCCATAAATACCGAAAGTCCAGTTAAGTCCTCGAATGATATCGATGTTGATACTTTGTCGGTTTGGTCACTTAAGTTTATTTCTCTAGCACTTAATGTACCTAATGGCAAGCTATATTTACGAGAAATTGAATCAGTTTGTTCACGGACTTCAGTTTGTACTGTTGATAACCAGTCTAACAAGCAATTCGTGACTTTTTTATTTCCTTCACTGCCTGCTAACCAAGTTTTGGCTTTTTGTTCAATATCCGCTTCAAGCGCTTTTAATGTAATAATCTTACGCTGGCGCCAGTCTTTGATACTCGTTGTAATTACTTCATTTACTAAGCCAGTAGCTAGTTCTTCTGCAAGTTTATCTAAAAATGTTGGTATGTAATTACCGACAATAGTTGTAAGTTCATTGTCAAGGAATTTACTTATTTCGTCAACAAACCCAGATGTGCGAAGATACACTCTTCCCCAACGCGCGAGTCCTCTTGCTATGCTAAGTTCGGGTTCCCCGTCGCGTTTACAAGACAGTTGCGGAAATGCTTCTTGACAGGTATCTAAAATAAAGTACATTTTAGATGCACTACCTGTAAGTAAAATTGCACTTGGCTTCTGAAAATCTAATTCTGATAATTTCTTCTGGACTGTTTTTAATTGGTCAGTAAAAGCTTGGCGCCAACTATTATTATCTAACTTAGCTAATGGCTTATTCAAAATTGTATCCATTATTTTACCATTAACTAAGGGCGTAAATCTGTACTTACGCTGAATATCTTCGCTACCGACGTTAACTAAACTATCTTCGTGCAGTTCATAAAAATTAAAATATTCTTCTTTAGCTTTACGACAACGTAACTCGCAACGGTTTCTATATATAGGATGCTGTTGAAATACCTTTTCTAGCTGTTCAACTTCTTCTAACTGCAAAATTTCACTTTCACTCAAATGGTCAGCGAGATGAATGATACTTTCATCCCCTTGACGGTATTGACGGTGCAATTCTAGAGTTAATTGTAATATTTCTTTATCGATAAGCGAGGCGCCGAGGTCATATCCAAAGTCAATAGGAGTATCTGCCATCCCCTTAACTAGGGTATAATCGGTAGTCGAAGAACCAATATCGATAATCAATACTGATTCTTGTAGCTCTTGGATGGTAAAAATACCGCTTTCTTTCGCGTGCATCAAAGCCGCGCGTGATTCTTTGACTACGTTAGAATTAGGTAAAGTCTCAGCTAATAACTGTTTATAGGTATTAATTTCTTCTTGCCACCACCCCGAAGGACAACCAATAAAGAAGTAATTTGTGTCTGAGGGTTGTATTTGTGTGGTAGAAATTAAATGGTCATAGATAGCTTTAACGAATTCTTGAATCGTTGTTTGATAATCTTTATCCTCAAACCTTCTACTTTTGAACGCGATATCAAAAGTATTGGCATCGGAGATTTGAAAAGCCATATCGCCGATAAGTGTACCGCGCGTGGGGTGATTAGCGATAGCGGTGATTTGACTTTTGCGGTTATTGATTAATAAACTTTGGGGAGTATCTTGGTTATTTGCACTTACCCAGGTGAGTGCAGTTTCCCCGTGTCCTAAGTCAAAACCGATAATTTTACTGTTGTGATAATCTTCCATAATATTAAATAGTTTAAATAGTGCTGAGTGCTGAGTGCTGAGTGCTGAGTACGAAGTAAATAATTACTCAGCACTTAGTAGGTTCAATTACATATCCTGGTAAAATAACTTGATTGTCTTTCACCAAAGCGGGTTTAAGCGTAATATAATCGTTGACTTCGGCATCGATGCTTGGTTCAAAATAAAACATATCTTGGTCGGTGTTAGGCTCAGAGTTAGATTTATAAGTGCGCGCCTCAATACCGTAATGTCTTAAAATGCTAGAAGCTTGTTCAATACGGCGCCGTACTGTCACAGGTAATTGATTACTATTATCGAGTCCATCTGCCATTAAATCTTGAAGATACTCTAACAAGTCGAGATTATTTTCAATACCTGGTTTTGGTGCTTTCTCCGAGTTTCGATAGGCTGATACAGTAATATCAATAGACTGGAAAGCTTGATATAGATAGTCGAGTAGTTTATTTATATCTATATTTACATTTACCTCAGTCAGTTGAGGTTGACTTGATAAAGCTATATCGTTCGGTTTTCTGTACTTGATAACTTGTGATATTGTGCCTCCAGTTATACCACCAATTGCGGCGCCAATAAGTCCCCAATACCATCCACCTTCGATAACTCCTGCTAACCCACCTGCCAGTAAACTAGTAAGAAATTCTCGACTTTGCTGTGCTTTCTCTATAAATACCTGTTTATAATTAGGTGCTTGAATAGCATTCGTTATTGGCGATACAAGTTTTGTAGTCAATTCGGTAAAATTAATCTGTTGCGGTTGTGTAATGTCATCTACCTGTGGTTTGACTAATAACAAAACTCTTGTATACTGACTCAATGATTGTAGCATCGTGCGCGCGAGTCTTGCTTGAGGTGGAGTCAAGCCTTGCATGTACTCGCTATTGATATCCATCAGTTTATCAATTTCACCTTGAATAACCTTAACAGCAACTTCAGGCGCCGTGCTTGCTTGAAGCTGAGATTTTAATTTATCTTTAATTTTTTGGTAGTAGTTAATTAGTGTAGTCATACGGTAATAAGGGAAAGTGTTTTTATATACTTTAGAGTTTTTATAATCAAGTTAAATTATAATGGTTTATAAATTCAGGCGCCGACTGGTTAGAGATTGATGTTTAAATTAAAATAACTATCTAACGTACTACTTTGGGCTTATTCATTATACACCTTACCTCACCCACACCCTCGAAGGGTGGGGCTATACAAACAAAGCCTGCCGGGAGCAGGCTAGAAATATTGAGTTTTAATGTTATTGATAAAATGTATGGATATAAGAGTTATAATTGGCGTTTGTAATCTTCTAATAATTTAGGTAAATAATCATATCCATCCACACCGATAACTGCAATAATTCTAGGACGACTTTGCTCTAGCGCACCCTTAAAACCCTCTTCACCTAATTGTGATTCTAACCGCGCAAGTAGTGATGCGGGTTTATGCCACTCGCGCGATGCAATTTGATTTAATAAGTACATTGCCAAAGAAGCTGTATATACCGCGCGTTCAAAATTGGCTAGGCTATAATTAGTTGAAGCTAAGTGCGATAAATTTAATCCCTGTAAATATAAGTCTCCTGCAACTTGCGCTGCTTGAAAACCTGCTTCTAAATTTGTCACAGCTTGCTGTAATTCACCGATAACTTGGTATGCTATTCCCAAACTGCTTAAACACAAAGCTTTACCTTGAATATCACCAAGTTGCTCAGATAATTTTAAACCCTGCTGTAAATAATTAATCGGCATTTCGTAAGTATCAACTTCAGCATCTTCTTGCTGTGCGTTCATTACTTCGCTATAACCCAAATTTACCAGCGCGTTTTCTTCCCCAACTTTATCACCTGCTTGACGACTCAATATTAACGCACGCTGACTGTAATTTATGGCTTCGCTATAATTTTCCTCTTCGACGCAACTGCGGCTAAGATGATTAAGGTTTGCGATCTCACAAGCTCTATCGCCTGCACTTCTGGCTATATCTAAAGCTTCAGTATGAAAACCTTTTGCACGCTGGTTTTGTCCCATCGCGCGTTGTGAATATCCCAGCAAGGTTAAAATTCTCGCTTTCTCCTGTGTTCCCTCAGCGTTACGCAACGGTTCGTCTAAATAATCTAATGCATCTCGTAGATAGTTACCAGAAAAGGATGCGAAAATACCTCCATATAAAGGAAAATATTGACGTTGAGAAAAAGTGCGGAGTATTTGCAGCATAACTTGCCAACAAGCATCAGTGTACATCTTCCCAATACCCTGAAAACCATTTGCCAGCAAACTCCAAATTACAGCAAAAGTTAAAAACGTTGAAATTGAAAGTTTAGAACCAGCTTTAACATTATAAGGTTGTTGGTCAAACCAATGAACTAACCCACGTTGAATATACTGTAATATAATCGCTAACTCTACCCAGTCTCTTAATTGAAGCGCGCGCTGCTTTTCGGCAAACTCTATCACCGATTGTTCTGCTGCTAAAGTCCGAAACAGTGCATATGGAAAATCACTTTTAACATGTTTCGCCCAAGTTGCCCAAGGACCACTATCACCAGGCGCCCCACCAAATCCCATTGTTTCAGTACGTTCATACATCCAGCTAACCAAGTTATCTTGCACACGCTGCCAACTGGCAATGCCACGGTTGACTCCATCACAAATTTGCTGTAGATTAGAATCTGCCTGGGCATATTGTTGTAAAGACTTTGCCAACTGCTGAATTTGCTGAATGTTTAAAGGCTGTTTTTGATTTGGGTCTACCGCGCGTAAAAATACACCAAGCTGTTTATCTGGGTCTGCTGTTGTAATTTCTCGAATTGCTGAGGCAGTTACTGCACTCGCTTTGTTTTGCTCTTCCGCACGTTGCCATTGTGTTTGAATAGTCTTCATCGCGCGTAGACTACGAGTAAGTTTGGCTTTTTTGAGTTCGTCCTTTTGGGAGTCAACCGAAAGCTGGGTAGAACTAACTTGCTCTCCCAACACCATCTCAAAAACTTCCCCAGTATCTACACTGACTCCCTTGAGCAACATTTGATAAACTTGCTCAACCGAACTAATCTTACCTTTTAAGGTGGCTTCGACAATTTCCGAGATTAAAGCCAGGTATTTATCGCGCAACGACACAGACTCAGACACAGCAACACACAGAAAACAGCATTATAATTCTAGCGAGAACTAAACAATTCGGCGCACTCTTCTTTCTTTGTGTCCTTTGCAGTGCAGGAACCACGGCAGTTAGATATTTTTTCAGATAATGGGATTGAAACTGGTGAACCTCAACAGCTAGAACTTCCCCTTGAAGCATCGGCGCCCAACTAACTTTATTCCCCGATAGAAAGTTGCGTGCGCGTCGTTCCAAAGAATTAGTAATGGATGTCGATACATTATATCGGTGGAAAAATCAAATATTAGAGTATCAACAACAAGCGCGCGTTACTCCTCCAAGCGAACAAGTAGCATTGTTTGATCTGGCGCCATCCCACTGTTACCCTGAACGTATTGACCCTTTGCAGTTACAAATGCAGTCGATGGCTTTTTATCGAATGCCAGCGGATTATCCTGGGGAAGCTTGTTTATATTTTGTAATTGATGCGAGCGCGAGTATAATCCTTTACATCGGTGAAACTTGCCGTAGTAACAAGCGTTGGAAGGGAGTACACGATTGCAAGGAATATATAGCTAGTTACCAAGATTTACATCATAAGTATAAGTTGAAGACCGCTGTAAATATTGCGTTTTGGTGGGAGACTCCGCAAAGAAGAGAATGGCGCCAGGAATTGAAACAGTATTTGATATTGAAAGGCGCCCGCCTTTCAATAAGGAAAACTGGGCTAAGTGGGGACAACCTTTTGGCAAGGTAATTTAAATGTACTATATTTGGCGTGAAAAATAATTTGAAAATAGCTGAAAAGTTTAACGTGAGCGCAATATACAATTGGCGCCACTCTTTTATCGCTGCATAAGTTGATTTACACCACACCTAATTTACGCTATAGAAGAGGCAAAAAGCATCTTCAAAGTAAAAATTAACTTCGTGTTTATTATTAGGTGAAAATCATCATGGCAACTCAAAAATTACAGCATTTACAAGACGAAAATTATTTAATGGCACCGCAAAAGAGCGAAAGTAATAATAGTCACTCAGTAATAAAAAAAGAATTAATGGAGGCTATTGTGTCTGAAGCTCATAGTGAACAAGTACAGGAAGTTTTACAAGAAAGTTTAAAACCTGAGATTAAGCCCAACGGGTGCATAATAATAAGCCCTTGTCCAACAACTGGTAATCCTCAAGGATGCTGGGTATGCGGTTAATAAATTTAGATATAGAAAGTTTAAATTTTTGTTAAAAACTTTTAAGTATGTAGAGTGGGTATTGCTCATTCTACATACTTGTGAGTTCATAAGAAACAAAGCGTTAGAATACAGAAGTTTTAAGTGCCATATCGTTCTAAAATGTACCAAGGATAATCAATCTAGTAGTATCACGATAAATGATTATTAAGAAGGTACGTATAACAATTAACACTAGTTTAAATTATAGTTTGAAAGTATTAGGCGTAATTTGTTGTGGAGTAATAGCTTTAAAAGAAAACTTTGCTGTTGCTCAAATCATACCAGATACGACTTTGCCTAATAATTCAAGCATACAGACTGTTAATAATAGTAAAATTATAAATGGAGGAACTCAAGCAGGAAGTAATTTATTTCACAGTTTTGAAGAATTCTCCATACCTATTGGTACTAGTGCTTACTTTAATAACAAACTAGATATTCAAAATATTATTAGCCGGGTAACGGGTTCTAAAGTTTCTAATATAGATGGCGTAATTAAAGCAAACGGCACCGCTAATTTGTTTTTTATTAATCCAAACGGAATTATTTTTGGTAATAACGCCGAATTAAATATTGGGGGGTCATTTATAGCAAGTACAGCATCAAGCCTCAATTTTGCTGATGGTAGTAAGTTTAGCGCCACAGATACTAAACCCCAGTTTTTGCTTAAAGTAAGTGTTCCAGAAGGCTTACAATTTGGAAAAACCGCAAATTCTATCTATTTAACATCTCAAGCAAGTCCAGACGGAAAAACCAACAGCTTAGGTTATCCAGTTGGTTTACAAGTGGAACAAGGCAAAACTTTAGCACTTGTTGGCGGCTCGGTGATACTGAGTGGTGGTAATTTAACAGCACCAGGGGGAAGAATTGAATTACTAAGTGTAGGTAGTGATAGTAACGTAGGTTTGCACCCCTCCTTACAGGGTTGGTATGCCGGAAACGAAGGTATCCAAAATTTCCAAGACATTCAAATAAGTGAGCGAACTAAAATTCCATCGATTGTAGATGCCAGTGGCTCCGGTGGCGGTAGTATTCAGCTTACAGGAACTCACATACTAATTAATGGTCGTTCAAGTATTTTGACTACAACGCTCGGCTCTAATTCGGGAGGAAATTTAACCGTGACTGCAACAGAGCTTGTAGAACTAATTAGCAACGGTGGTACGCTTTTAACAACTGGAACAAGTAGCGTGGGAAACGCTGGGGACTTAACGATTACAACTCCCAAGCTTGTTCTTAAAGATGGAGCGCAAGTAGTTACTTATAGTCGTGGTTCAGGGTTTGGAGGTCGATTGACTATAAATGCCGATTCTGTGGAACTAATTGGCGGTTATTCTTTTAAATATCCAGGTATCAATTTTAATCTTTTTATACCCACTGCAATTTTGAGTCTAGCTTATGCTAGTGGAAATGCTGGTGAAGTAACAATCAATACGTCTCGGTTGGATATTCAGGGCGGGGCAGCGATATCAACTTCTGCACCAGGGGAGTATAAAGCGACTTTTAACCAATACATACCAGCCGCTGGTCAAGGAGGGAATTTAACTGTGAACGCTACAGATTCCATAGAGGTGTCAGGATATAATGGTAAGACAGCAAGTAGTTTACTTACTTCGACTGAAGGAACTGGAAATGCTGGAAACTTGGAGCTTAATACGCAGCAATTAATTGTGCGCGATAGAGCCGAAGTGAATCTTAGCAGTAAGGTTGCGAACAATTTTATTTACTCTTCAAGTGATGCAAACAATCTCGGTTCAGCAGGCGCCCTTAAAGTCCAAGCTCGTTCGATAATTTTAGATAATCAAGGTAAACTCGTATCTGAAGCAGACTCTGGTAGGGGCGGTAATATAAATTTACAGGTGGGTGATTTATTACTAATGCGTAGAGGTAGTCAAATATCAGCATCGGCAGGTAAGTTAGATACTCCTGGGGATGGTGGCAATATTAATATTGATATCTCTACTGGTTTTATTGTGGCGCCGCTTCGAGAGAACAATGATATTACTGCGAATGCTTTTAGTGGTAGTGGTGGCAAAGTTCAAATTAACGCGATTAGTATTTTTGGTGTGGCGCCTCGTAGTCGAGAAGATTTAGCAAGACAATTAGGGGTTGATGGTACAAATCCAAGTTTATTAGACCCGGTTAGGCTTTCAACAAGCGACATCACAGCTATTTCGCAGGAGAATGCAACATTGAACGGCGCCGTAAATATTAATACTTTAGATAACAATATTAACCGCATACCTATTACTTTACCAACTCAGCCACTTGTTTCTAAAGTTGTTACTAGCTGTAGACCTGATGTAGTAAGAGGTCAAAGCCAATTTGTAATTACTGGGCGTGGTGGAGTACCTGCTACTCCTATTGACCCGATTAGAAGTAACACTACCGTGGAACCCGATTGGGTTTCAGTTCAGAGAAATAATAGTAAAGACTCTGAAGATTTTACAAATGTACGCACTCCGGAAATAAACGTAGGTTCAGGAAAGTCTTATCCAAAGGAGATTGTGGAAGCACAAGGTTTAGTACGTTCTTCTAAAGGTGATGTGTACTTAGTTGCTAATATGCCCGTAACGACAAATTATAATTCTTGGTTTCGCTCAGGAGAATGTGTTGTTCCAAATTAACATTTATTGTTGCGATTAGTGATTACACGCGCGCCGCAGCCATTGGAATTAAAAATCCAGGCAACATAAGCAGCTTAAAGTTGGTGATTATCTGTACTTCATCTTAGATAAATTACCTGGATTGATTGTAATAGAAATGGAACTATAGTAATTTTTCTCTTACGTCTTTTGTTGTTGACAACTTTGAATGGGCACGGCACCGCTATTTATAGACTTTTTACTTCAAACTCGCGTTGGTGCGTGAAGGTTAGTAGATTATTCGCTTGGTTTTAAATTGTTTATAGCCTTCACGCACCCTACCTGCTAACTTTTAAAACAGTGGAGACTAATTCTAAGGGGTTGACTGGTTTTACTAGGTGTTGCTGAAAACCTGCTGCTATTGCCGCTTTTTTATCCTCGACGCGCGCGAAGGCAGTTAAAGCAATAGCTGGTATTTGCTGTACCTCTCCAGGTAAAGTTCTAATTTTACTAATTAACGAATAACCATCTTCTTCTGGCATTCCAATATCGGATAATAAAATATCGGGTTTAGAATTAGAAAGTATTTGTAGAGCTTCAGAAGCACTGGAGGTAGTTGTCACCTTTGCTGAACATCCTTCAACAATATGTGCTATTAACTCGCGCGTGTCTTTGTCATCATCGACTACTAGTATATGCATTCCTTGTAGTGATGGAAGTTCTTCTATTTCTGCTGTTTGAACTACTTGCCCAGAAGCTACTTGTCCTATATATACAGGTAGTTCAATAGTAAATGTAGCACCTTTACCAATACCTTCGCTTGCTACAGACACTTTTCCTTTGTGCATCTCAACTAAACGACTTACAATTGCAAGTCCTAAACCAAGTCCCTTATGCGCGCGTGCAACACTTGTATCTGCTTGACGGAAGGGTTCAAATACGTGAGGGAGAAAATCGGCACCTATTCCAACTCCTGTATCTTTTACTGTAATATATATAGATGAATCAATTTGCTCTAGCTGAATAAATACCTTTCCACCTTGCTCAGTAAACTTAATCGCATTGTTGAGTAAGTTGCGTATTATCTGGAGTAACCGCTCTGGGTCTGCCATCACGTTAGCAACCATCGGGTTTATACTTGACTCAATAGAAATTGATTTAGCTTGTGCGGCAGGTTTTACATCTTCAATCACTGTTGTAATCAAAGGTACTATTTTAATCGGGCGCCTCTGAATGTTTAATCGATTTTGAATAATTCTTGAAATATCTAGTATATCTTCGATAAGAGTGTTTTGCAATTTAGCATTTCGCTCAATCGTCTCTAAACCCTGTGCTAACTGTGCTTCAGGTAATTTTTTGCTTCTGAGTATCTTAGCCCATCCTAGTATGGAAGTTAGGGGACTACGAAGTTCGTGAGAAACAATTGCCATAAACTGGTCTTTAATACGGTTTGCTTCGCACGCTTCTCCTAAAAGCCTTTTTAACTCCTCTTTAGCATCTGCTAGTTCTGTTATTGCTGCTTCACGTTCTGCATCACGTCGTTTGGCTTCACTAATATCCTCCATCAAACCATCTATAATAATGGCGCCGTCAATATTAATGATAGTTTGACTAATTTTCACCCAAACTACTGTATCACCTTGTTGACGCAATATAATTTCCCTATCGCCTTCACCGCTATACAGTAACTTACTCAATAGTTCAGTATATTCATTTTGATGAAATTGGGTGCCACTCAACCCCATAAGTTGTAAAAATGCATTATTCGCTTCGAGTAGTACCCCATTTCCACTCAAACGATAAACTCCCACATTTAAATTATTGAGCAGCGTTTGTAACCGTACTTCTAAAGAGACAACTTTCTTCTGTGCTTCAACTTTGTCCAAAGCGGACTTGACGGCGGCAGGTAGACGAATATAGTGAGTAGCAGACTTTAGGATATAATCATCTAAGCCTAATTTCATTGCTTCCACAGCGACTTCTTGCGTACCGCTATCAGTAAACATAATGACTGGACACTCGGGGTACATATTTTTAAGCTTTTGCACCACTGTCAAACCGTCAGTCCAACGCAGTTCGTAGTCGGTAATAACTAAGTCAAACTGCTTTGAAAATAAAGCTTGCTCAAAGTCTTGCTCTCGGTAAACTTCTAGAAATTCAACTTCTGGAAATTCTCGTTCGAGTGCATGAGTTATCAACAAGCGGTCATCGTAGTTGTCATCAATAAGCAGAATACGCACTGTCAACTCACCATTTTTTGCTAAAAGAGACAAACTGTAACAAAACTTATCTTAATTCGTTATATATTTATAAATCAAAGTTGGATTTTTATAGAAACTATATATCATATTCCAAGACACAATTTAACTTGCTGATGCAATGACCAAGAAGGTTATAAAAAAGTTAACATATCTTATAAGTTAGTAAAATAATTTAACACACTTATAATATGATTCAACTGCAAGTCAAATTGAATTAATTTGTGGCTTTTCATTAAAAGTTATCCAATGCATGTTAAGAGTTTTAACAATTTCGACTAACTCATTAAAAGCCACTGGTTTAACGATATAAGCATTTACACCTAAATCGTATATTTTATTAATATCTATATATTCTTTAGAAGCAGTCAGAACAACAACTGGTAAACGCTTGAGTCCAGGTTGTTGTCGCAACCACATTAGAACCTCAGACCCAGACCTTCGTGGTAATTTCAAATCGAGCAAAACTAGCACAGGTAGTGGGTGAGTGTCACGGTCATTATAAGGCGCCTGTCCAGATAAATAAAGTACTGCGGCATCACCATCATTAACAACTTGTAACGGGTTGACAATTCCTGCCTTACGAACCGCGCGTTGCATTAGCAGAACATCTTTGGTATTGTCTTCTACCAATAGTATGGTATCTTGGCTACTCATTGTTTAACTCTATCCAAAATCGACTACCTTGTCCTGGTTGTGATTCTATACCAACTTCTGCATTTAAACGCTCGGCGCCTTTGCGGACGATAGCTAAACCGATACCAGTACCGGGATATTCTTCATCACTGTGCAAGCGGGTAAATACACTGAATATACGCTCCTGATATTTGTCAGCAATTCCAATACCGTTATCTTCTATCCAAAGACGTATTTTATTATAAATGGACTCAGCACGTATTCGCACAACTGGTTTAACTTCAGGAGCAACGAATTTGAGCGCATTACTTACAATATTAGATATAACTTGATTTAGAACAGTGTAGTTACCGATAACGTCAGGTAAAGGTTCTTCGACTTGTACTGTTGCTTGTCTCTGTTTTATAATTGGTTCTAGCTGTATTAATACCTCTGCCACTACACTAGACAAATCAATGAGCCTTAATGGTAACTCGCTACGACTCAAACGGCTGTATGCTAACAAATCATCAACGAGTCTCGTGGCAGATTCAGCATTAATTATGATACGCTGTAAATATTCTTGTTGACGCTCTGGTTCAAGTTCTTGACGAAGAAGTATTGTACCAAATCCTTGAATCGTGCGTAGTGGTGAGCGCAGGTCATGGGAAACCGAGTAGCTGAATGTTTCTAAGTCTTGGTTTGCTGCCACTAACTTTTGATTTATTTCATCTAACGCGCGATTTGTGGCTTCGAGTTCGGCAGTGCGTTCTTGGACTCGTTGTTCTAAAATCAAGTTTAGCTGCTGTCTTTCAATTTCAACTTGTTTACGTGCAGTAATATCTTCAATTAAACCATCAAGTACGTTTTGTCCATCAATCTCATTCAGAGTTATACTTAAAGTCACCCAAATAAATGTACTATCAGGACGTTGCAATTGAATTTCTAAGTCTTGCTGGGGTTCTGGAAGGTTTTCTAAGACTAAGTAGTATTCGCGAATGTTTAATATATCTCTATTTTGTAATTGTGCTAAATTATCTATGCCTAGCAAATTGAGAAAAACTGCATTGCTTTCGATGTAGTTTCCATTGCTGTCTGCTCTAAACGTTCCTACCTGCAATTGATTAAGTAATTTACGTAAGCGAATTTCTAATAACTCAGAAGAGCGCCTATTGGACGCGCGTTTAACCGCAGCTCGCACAGTAAATGGTAGTTTAGCATACTTAGCTTGCGATTTGAGAACATAATCATCTAGTCCAGACTTCATTGCTTCAACGGCAACTTCTTCGCTACCTGTACCAGTAAACATAATTACAGGGCAATAAGGGTATAGCTGTTTAACAGTTCGTAAAATATCGAGTCCAGTAGTCCAACGCAGTTCATAATCAGTAATAACAACATTGAATTGTTTTGCAGTCAAAGCAGCAGCTAATTCGGAAGCATCAACAATTTCTTGAATCTCAATAGTAGCAAATTCGCGCTTTAGTTCTCTAATTACCAACGCGCGGTCTGCTTTATTATCATCAATAACTAAGACATGGAGCATTTTACTACTAATACGTGTACGGGCGGGTTCACCTAAATTTTCAACTATTTACCAGGATGTAGGTAAACTACTAATACGTGTACGGGCGGGTTCAGCCAAATTTTCAATTATTTACCAGAATGTAGGTAAACCCGAATACGTGTACGGGCGGGTTCACCTAAATTTTCAATTATTTACCAGAATGTAGGTAAACCCGCCCCTACAACCTCTTTATCAATTCAATCCAAAAACGACTGCCACTATTAACTTGTGATTCTACCCCAACTTTGCCGCCCATGCGCTCTATAGCTTTACGTACAATCGCTAAACCAATACCTGTACCTGGGTAACTTTCTGCACCGTGTAAGCGTTCAAAAACTCGAAAAATTCGTTCTTGGTGTTCTGGTGCAATACCAATACCATTGTCTTCAACCCATAAATATACTGAATTTTCTTGCTCACGTGCGTAAATATCTACTTTTGGCTGTGTTTCTGAGTGGACAAACTTTATAGCGTTACTGATTAGATTTGTTATGACTTGAATTAAAGTAGGACGGTGAGCCATTACTGATGGTAGCGTGTCTATTGTAACTAAAGCGTGTTTTTCTTTGATTTGGGCACCTAGTTGTTTTAATGCTTCTGTAACAACGCTGTTTAAGTCTAATTCTTGCAGTTTAATTTCAACGCGCGTTAAACGACTATATGCTAACAAGTCGGCGATTAAAGAATCCATTTGCAGGGCGCCTTCGGTTATATATTGAATATATTCCTGTGCCATTTCATCGAGTTGATCCCCGTAGTCCTCTTGTAAAGCTTGGGCAAAACCCTGCATTGTTCGTAACGGCGCGCGTAAATCGTGAGATATTGAATAAGCAAAAGCCTCCATTTCGGCATTTACTTCTTGTAGCTGTAAAGTACGTTCTTCAACTCGTTGCTCTAATGTTTCGTTAAGCAGTTGAATTTCTGCCTCTTTAAGCTTGCGTTCCGTAACATCTTCTGCTACACCAGCAATTCGATAAATTTCTCCTTCAAAGTTGCGAACTGGAAAACCTCGGTCTTGAATCCAGCGCTCTTCACCATTAGGACGAATTATCCGGTACTCTATATTTAATGTTCCTTTGTGAATATTTTCTTTATGTAGTTCAGCATGACGCTGTTTATCATCAGGATGAATTGCATCACTCCACCCCATCGGATTATTTTGGAGACTTTCAACAGTGCGTCCCCAAATTCTCTCATATGCTGGGCTGACGTAAATAAGTTGAGTGTTATGCGGGTCAAAAATCCAAAAAACTTCATGAATGTTTTCTGCTAGCTGGCGAAATTTCTCATCGCTGCTACGTAATTGAGCTTCGGCTGTTTTTAGGAAGGTACCATCATAAAACGTTACAACTGCTGCTATAATATGGTTCTCGGAGTCGCGAATAGATGTTGAACTAAGGTAAAGAATCCGCTCGCTGTCATCGGGTCGAGAATACCAAAGTTCTTCGTTAAAGATGGATTCTCCTGTTAACAAACTTCGGATAAGTGGATATTCACGAGCTTCATATGGTCTACCGTCAGGATGTTTTCCCTTGTATTGATTATATTCATCAATATTTTGTGTACCAGGAAGCTTATGTCCTAAAATTTCTTCTGCTTGCGTGTTAGCAAGAATCTCTTTCCCATCCGCATCACAAATAAGGACACCTACAGGTAAAACTCGCATTATTGTTTCTAAACGATTGCGTTCTGCCTGCAACTGCTGCAATATTTGATTTTGCTGGGTTTGTTCGTGATGGCGAAGAATTTTATCGCGATGGAACAAGTAATAAATAATTCCAATACCTAGTATATTTACGCTGTTCGCAACCACTGAGGATAATAATGTATTATCAATACTAACTTTAGACTCAGCATCATGTAGCTGCAACAGTTTTCTTTCTTCAAGTTGCAACGAAGCTACTTGGCGCCGAATTTCATCCATAATCAGCTTACCTCTATTGCTTCGCACCACTTGTAAAGCTGCCTGTTGTCCCTGAGTTAGCTGGATATCAATAGTACTTTCAAGCTCAGTTAACTTTGCATCTACAGACTTTTTTAAATCAACAATCCGCTGTTGCTGTTTAGGGTTATCACTCGTTAGCTGCTGCAAACCACCAATTTGTTGATTAACTGTATTAATAGCAGCTTGATAAGGTTTTAAATAACTGTCATCACCCGTGAGCAAATAACCGCGTTGCCCTGTTTCCGCGTCTTTAAGCGTTGACAAAGTTTTTTCAAGTTCAGTAATTACCTTATGGGTATGGGCAAGGGAGCGCTCATTCTCGACGACTTTTAAAGTATTGCGATAGGAAAGCGCTGCGTTAAAAATTACCAGTAGCAGCGTCAACCCTAAACCAAGATTTATCTGTCGTCGAATCAATGGTAGCTTCATGCATGAAGAAGGGGAAGGGGCAAAGGGGTTTAATACCTGATACTATTTTAGCTGTAATGGTTCGTGTCATAAGTTTCGGTGGGTAGGTTGGCAACGGATGTAACGGATGTAACGGATAGTTGATTCGTTTAAGAAAGGCGTCGCAAAAGAAAATATTATCACCCAATAACCTTGGTAATTATTATAACTTAAATAATTACTAATTAAGTATTTATCGCAAAAAAACCGCTATTTTATAGAATATATTTATGCGATTGGCGTATTTTTTATACAGTTTTATTTACTATTATCATTCCTCACCGTGTATTCGGTGTCTAATAAGGTAAAAATAACTTATCCGTTACATCCGTTTATAATCCGTTGCCAAAATTACGTGCGTTAATCATACGCTTTTTACGCTATTAGTAATAAATAGGTACAACAACGCTCACAGCGAAAATGGCTCGCACCCCTACTTTAACTTTTGACCGTGGCACATTAATTTTGCATCCACCACCTAGGGGCAGAAGTTGGATGGACTTTGCCACATGGGATGACCGGGTAGAAAAATTCCGCATTCCCGCAATTCAATACCGCGCGCTTGTGGAATCATTACAAGCAGAGAATACTATTTTTAATGATGATGCTAAAGGGTTTTACCAGGTGGACTTGGTAGCTAGTCTAGAAATGGAACCTTACCAGCACCAGTCGGAAGCTTTAGCAGCGTGGAAGTTGGCAGGTAGGCAAGGTGTTGTGGTGCTTCCTACAGCAGCAGGAAAGACGTATTTAGCGCAAATGGCAATGCAGGCAACACCACGTACTACATTAATTGTGGTGCCAACATTAGATTTAATGCATCAATGGTACGCGCATCTCAAAGCAGCGTTTCCAGATGCGGATATTGGTTTATTAGGAGGAGGTTCGCGCGATAAAACTCCGATATTAGTGGCAACGTATGATAGTGCAGCGATACACGCGGAAACGCTAGGAAGTATGTACGCGCTGATTATTTTTGACGAGTGTCACCATTTACCAACTGATTTTAATCGAGTCATTGCGGAGTATGCTATTGCTCCTTACAGGTTGGGTTTATCAGCAACACCCGAACGTACTGATGGTAAACACGCTGATTTAAATATTTTGATTGGTAAGGAGGTTTATCGCAAGCGAGCGGAAGATTTAGCGGGGAAAGCTTTAGCTGAACATGAAATTGTCCAAATCAAAGTCAAGTTATCGCAGCACGAACGCGAGAGATATAATCAGTTAATGCAAATTCGCAATGATTTTTTAAAAGAATCGAAAATATCTTTGGGCAGTATTCAAGGATGGCAGAATTTTGTTATGGCTTCCGCGCGTTCCCAAGCTGGACGTAAAGCAATGTTAGCGCATAGGGAAGCGAAGGATATTGCTTTGGGTACTGATGGTAAAATTAGAATTCTCACTGATTTATTATCAGAGCATTATCCAGAAAGGATTCTCATTTTCACTGCTGATAATAATACTGTGTATAAAATTTCTAATGAGTTTTTAATACCAGCGATTACTCATCAAACTCCTGTTAAAGAAAGACATGAGATTCTGACTAAGTTTAAAGAGGGTGAGTATAAGAGTGTAGTTGCTTCTCATGTGTTGAATGAAGGGGTGGATGTACCTGCCGCGCGCTTCGCTATTATTTTATCGGGAACTGGTTCGGTTCGAGAATATACGCAGCGGTTGGGACGGGTGTTGAGGAAGGGTCAGGAAAAGAATAAGCAGGCGATTTTATATGAGGTGGTGACGGAGGATACTAGTGAAGAAGGTACTTCGGCAAGAAGAAGGAATGAACCACAAAGGACACAAAGGACACAAAGGAAAGAAGAAAAGAAGGAAGAGGAGAAGGGAAATTTAAAAGTTGTTTATGGTACTGGTCAGCCAAAAACTCAGCGCGCGGCTGAACAATTAGGTTTATGGAATGATAATAGTTCTACTATTTCTAATGATTCTGGTGATAACCCTAATTTCTAGTTTTCAATTCGTTTTATTCTCCTAGAAGATGTAGAACTGCCAGAACTGCCAATTACAAGCAGTGACAAAGTAGTTTGGCAATTTGCTCAAGCAAACCAGATAGTTAAACATCAAAACGTTGACAAAGTTCCTCTATTTCTTTGACTGGCAAATAAAGCTTGAAGGGATATTCTTTAAATTGTTGAAAACCGTACTTTTGGTAAAAAGTAACTGCCTTTTCATCTATAGCTTCTACAATTACAAAAACGGATGCAACTTGCTCCGTAGTTCTAAGCGCGCGCTTCATAGCGTCTATTAACATGGTTTCTCCCAAACCTTGACCTTGACGACTACTATCAACAGCAAGACGACCGAGTAAAATAGCAGGCAGCAACGGATACCTAGGTAAGCTCTTAGCAAAGGTTTCGTTTAAATCATTAATATCTAGCGTATAGGACGAAAGAGTATAGTAAGCAATAATATCAGTACTGGGTGAGTCAATTAAAACAAACACAGTAGCGACTTTTTTCTTCAGATCTTGGGAAGCGAATTTACGTATATAATTATCCAAATTATCGTTCCCACTGAAAAATGCCGAACGATTATGCCTTTTACTATCAAGCAACTCAATCGTTAGCACCATTGTTTTGTATTACCTTTTTGTAACGTAAAGCTGCGGCAATAAGAGCATCATTCGGCATTGGTGGCTGCTTCAGTGCTTCTACGAGAGCTTCAGCATCTTCTAAACTTAGCTTTAGCGTCTGATGCTGCTCTATAACTTTGTAGGCTGCTTGTTGAACGCTCGAAATAACAAAATCTGTTAATGTAACTCCCTGTAAGTCCGCAGCTTTTTGCCATAAAGCTTTTATCTCAGGATTGACGCGCGCTTCTAATCTAGCCGTCTGTTGCGAAATTTTAGTATCACTCATAATACACAAACGTAAGCCGACCTTTTTATTATATACGGCATAATGCCGTATTGCTGATTAATTTCTCAATTTATTTTAAATTTACTCGGCAAACAGCAATGTCTCAAAATCTACAGGGACATGCACTACTTTTGTCAGGAAGTCTCATAAACCAGGGTTGGATAGATTTATTGTCCCGAAGTGCTAGTATCACTCATAAAACACAGGCATAAACCCTACTATAATAATATACGGAACCCGAAATCAAAGTAAGGGCGGGTTAACAGATATTCTAAAACTGAATTTATTACCTTGTAAACCCGCCCTCCCCCAACAAAATCCAAAATGTTACCTACCGACTTACTCATCTACCGCCAAAATGGCGAACAAATTATACCCAAACGTTTAAAAATCGAATCAAAAAGTTTAGAGTTAGCGACTGAGTTAATTAATTGCTTTCAGGCAATGCAAGGAAAAACTCAAGGTAATTTAGAACGACAGTTATCTGAATTAGAAGGTGAAAGTACTGATTATCGAGTTAAGCGAGGATTAGCTTATATTCTTAAGAGCAGTTTTTGCACTTTTGAAATAATAAGTCCCATTGACCCACTTTTTTTACGCGAACGTGTATTTGCGTGCGCTGCTAATTCTGTACCTAGTAAAAATCAAACACAGGCTACACTTACATATGTAGCTTTGGAATTGAGTAAAGAACTTGAACGTGAAGTATTACCCGAACAGGTAAAATCAGGTTTATACGCCGATTTATCAGAAAACCGAATTTTAACAGCTTTCGAGGAACCAAAACCTGAAGCATTAATCCATCGATATAATCTTTCACAAGTTCAAGGGATATTTTACAAAGCAAGTCAGTTAATTATCAACGCGCATCGTAATAACCCAGGAGAATATAAACTTTTATTTCGGTATTTGAAATTATTTCAATTAATGGCTTATATCGAAGGTGACTCCGACCACGGATTTACTATTACTATTGATGGCCCAGTTAGTTTATTTAATCCTAGTACAAGATACGGTTTAGCAATAGCAAAATTAATTCCCGCTATCCTTCACGTTACAAAATGGAGTCTTGCTGCAACATTAAAAACGCGCGATACCTATAACGATACTTGGAAAACAGGAAGATTTGCGCTTCACTCAGCAGATTGTGGTTTAGTTACACATTATCCACCCGGCAAACCATACGATAGTATGTTAGAAGCATCGTTTGCCGATAAATGGGACTCGCTTAAAACTGAATGGAAACTAGAACGGGAAGTTGATTTAATTCCAATTCCCGGTAGCGTTATGATTCCCGATTTTCGTCTCGTTCATCCAGACGGCAGAGACTACCTATTAGAAATTGTAGGGTATTGGCGCCCAGAATATTTACAAAAGAAATTTTCTCAAGTACGACGCTCAGGATGTGATAACTTAATCCTAGCAATTTCCGAAAGACTAAACTTAGAAAAAGCAGGTGTGAAATTAAACGACGTACCCGCGCGCATCGTTTGGTTCAAAGACAAATTACAACCCAAAGCAGTGCTAGCAGCATTGGACGTGTGACTAACTAAATTTGGAAGTATATTATCAGTGCTTCACACCAGCTAAAGTAAATTTAACCGCTTCTATGATGTGCTGTTCTAACATTGCTTTACTCAATAGGCGCCTACCTTGAGGGTGTTGTTGTATATTTCCGGCGCCTATAAAGTAAAACAAACAAGTTCCCATGATGTTAATAGCTGCTTGAAATGAATCAAGCTGTCGAAAGGCGCCACTTGCAACACCTCGGTCTAAAATATCCATCAAGGTTTTATCTATATTTAGGGAACTACTGCGCTTATAGTATTTTCCTTGATTTTGCACTGCCTCATGAAACATTATCGTCGGCAGCTTGGGATTTTGTGATACACATTCCAGTAATGCAACAAGAAATTTTTCCAAAGCAGCTTCCGGCGCCAAATGCTCTAGCTCCGAATCTAATTGTTGAGTAACATGTAGTAAAGCTACGTGCGAACGTTCTAAAACTGCTTGATACAATCCTTCTTTATCTTTGAAATAGTAGTAAATCATTGATTTTGCTACACCTGTTTTTGCTGCAATAGCTTCTGTCCTCGCAGCAGTTAAACCATGAATAGCAAACTCCTCTTCTGCTGCTGCCAAAATTACAGCTTGAGTCGCTTCTGCATCTCGGACTTGTTTTGTACTTGATTTATCTGCTTTTGAAGAGCGTGGCACAATTTCTATAAATTCAATAGGCTCGATTGTAGCATATCTGTCCCAGATGTGCAGTAATGTATTTTTATTTACCACAGAGACGCAGAGGACACAGAGAGAATCAGTTGACAAAATTGCTAAATAGTTTTCATAGGTTATAATAAACTGACAAGTAAGTCGATTGACTATTATAAAAGCCTTATATTATGGGAAAAACTAAGAAAATAATCATTATTGGTGGTGGAATAGGTGGCGCCGCAACTGCGTTGGCATTAAATCGAGCGGGGTTCCATATAAGTGTTTATGAGCGCGCGCAAGAATTAAGAGAAGTGGGAGCAGGAATTGCACTATGGGCAAATGCAACTCATGTCCTTAATGAATTGGGTTTACTTAAAGATGCAGTTAATCTGGGTTGTTTAACAACGAACTATCAATTCAATACGCAGGACGGCAAAGAGTTAGTAAACGTGTCTGTTGATAAGTTTGAGTTACCTGTAATTGGTATCCATCGTGCGGACTTGCATAAGCTGCTATGGAGTAATTATCCAGGTAAGTTTGTTTTAGGTCAAACATTTGAGCGATTTGAGCAAGATGGTTCTTTGGTGCGTGTTTATATGAAATCTGGGTTACAGGATGAAGGTGATGCTTTAATTGGTGCCGATGGTTTAAGGTCACAGGTACGGGCAGCATTATTTGGTGAGAATCCACCTATTTACCGCAATTTTACTACATGGCGTGGTTTAACTAATTACATACCAAAAGCTTATATTCCTGGTTATATTCATGAGTTTCTAGGACGTGGCAAAGGATTTGGTTTTATGCTGCTGGGTAATAATAGGATATATTGGTATGCAGCTGCTAAAGCAAAAGAAGGACAAGGTGATATAAAAGAAGGACGTAAACATGAATTGGAAGTAATGTTTCAAGACTGGAAGGACGTAATTCCAGAACTAATTGCTGCTACTGATGAAGCAAGTATTATCAAAACAGATTTATATGGCCGTGTACCGACGCGACCTTGGGCAAAAGGAAATATTACTTTATTAGGTGATGCAGCACATCCAATGTTACCAACATTGGGACAAGGAGCTTGTACAGCATTGGAAGATGCGCTGGTTATTAGTAAGTGCTTGCAAGGTGAATGTGATGTAGTTAGAGCTTTTGAGCAGTATGAGTTACAAAGAGGAGCGCGCGTTAAATCGATTGTTGAGCAGTCTCTACGCTCTGCACGTATGGGTGAGTTAGAAAATCCTATAGCTGTGGGTTTGCGAAATCAGTTTATGAAGTTGATAGAGTCTGTCATTGCCGATAGCTTTAAAACTTGTCATTCATTTAGAGCATAAACCATTATCGGCGCCTGTAATCGCCGCTCCGAAGTCTTAATAAGTATTTACACCATCAAAACAGCCGCCACTATTAGTTCTGACTGGTTTTGCAGTATTTGTAATTGGAGGAATATCATAATTATCGGAATTTAAGTAATAATAGCTTTATGAAGTAGACATAATTGGGTAGTAATTATGACAATAGTGACTATTCCTAAGCGTTATCTTGTTTCTCTGGACGAGGAATCGATAGTACTAGATTTACCGGAGCCAGTTTTAGCGTCATTGCAGCGGGATTATGAAAAGGTGAAGAAGGCAAAGGGAATTCTTCAGCATAAGAAAGAAGCAATGTTAGCTCACCTAGATGCGGTGCGTAGGGAATGGGAATGAATTATTTGTACGATACAAATATTTTTATTTACTATTTGGCAGGGAATGAGGCAGTTTCTAAGTTCTTCTCAAATGATTTTCTCAATAATAACTATGTAGTAACAACGCCTATTGTACGGATGGAGCTACTTTGTTTTTCTGGTTTATCCGAACAAGAGGCAGAGGTAATTGAAGACTTGTTGAGTCAATTTGATTCGGTTCCTATTTCTAGGAAGATTGAAAATCAAACAATTTCTTGAAAGCGAAAATATAAAATTAAGTTACCAGACGCGATAATAGCTGCAACAGCTTTATGTCAGGAATCTATTTTAGTAACTCGTAATATTCGTGATTTTCAGGGTATTGTTGACTTAAAATTAGAAAATCCTTTTGATGAATAGTAAAGTACTTTGCCAAAATTTCCACCCAAAGATTATATTGAATCTATATCGTTTCCGAGTGAGATAACTTTACGTCCGATTGGTGTGGTGCATTCTCCCTACAAAGAACGACACGGTACACCTCGACAATCACAACTTCGCACTGTACCTGAAGATTATCAGCCTGCTGTTGCCCAAATCGAACTTTTTCCCGATATCATACCCGCGATTGCACTTAAAGATATGGAAGGGTTTGAGCGAATTTGGATAATTTCATGGTTACATCTGAATCACCACTGGAACCCAACTGTTATTTTACCGCGCGGGCCGCGAGTTCGACGTGGCACACTAGCTACGCGCGCTCCCCATCGTCCTAATCCTATTGGTCTTAGTGCCCCTAAACTCCTCAAAATTGAAGGTTTAGTTTTATATGTCGAAGGAATTGATTTACTAGACCAAACACCTGTTCTAGACATTAAGCCTTATGTACCTTATTGTGATGCGTTCAATAACGCGCGTAGTGGTTATGTCAACGAGATGGAAGATGCTGCTGTACACGAAGAAGATATATTTGGCAATAATGGGCGCCCTTAAAAAGCTGTACTCTATCGCTTATTTGTTATTTTGATTACATAAATTTGATTATTGTCATAAGTTCAACACATAATCTCCATAATTGTTGAATATATTTGCAGCAACTCGTTAATATTTTGTAATATTAACTATAGTTGTTACTCTATGGAGTCGTATGTATTGTTTCTGATGTCAAACAGGCTATGCATTCGCTAGGCTATGAGCGGGGCGTTCTGCGGAGCGTCGTTAAATACATTGATGCAGGGAGATTTACGGAAAGCTGATATATCGAGATGGAGTAATTAATGAATTTATATGAAGTATTTTCTAGGATGAGAGGAATCTAATTGTGCCAATAAAACGCATTATTGAAGGGCTGAATGAGTTTCATGATACTTATTTCGTGTCCCACCGCGAAATGTTCGAGCAGTTGTCTCAAGGTCAATCTCCAGAAGTATTATTCATAACATGTTCTGATTCTCGTATCGACCCTTGTTTAATTACCCAAAGCCAACCGGGTGAATTATTTGTTGTTCGTAATATTGGTAATATTATTCCTGCTTACGGCGCCTCGAATAGTGGAGAAGGTGCAGCTATCGAGTACGCAGTGGGTGCGCTAGGCATTAAAGATATAGTTATTTGTGGTCACTCACACTGTGGTGCAATGCGGGGATTATTGCAAATAGGTAATCTTACTCAACAGATGCCATTAGTCTACGACTGGTTAAAAAATCACGCTGAGTCAACTCGTCGTGTTGTTCTGGACAACTATGAAGGTTGTTCGAGTGAAAAACTCTTAAAAATCGCTATCGAGCAGAACGTGCTAACTCAGATTGAGAATCTAGAAACATATCCAATCATTCGTTCCAAGCTTCATGGTGGTAAGCTGACTCTCCACGCTTGGATTTACGAAATCGAGACAGGGGAGGTTTTTGCTTACGATGCGGGTCAGTTCAAAGCTTTAGAAAATCGTCCCTTCCCTGTACTTAACCCTCTAATTTGTGTCCACGGCGAATAACTTACACATTAAATATATACTTAAGTATTAACTTGAGTTAAGTAAAATATTATGCTAATGGGCGATTAAAGTACTGTTACCCATTAGCTATTATTTTTACAAAAATAAAATACTATGTTCTACAATAGTAGCTACCATATTAGTTAACGATATATAAGTAGCATATTATTATGGCGTTGAAGTCCTCTTCGCTGGCAAAAAATACAGGTTCTTTACGCCATAAGATAATATACTTTTGGCGTTATGCCTTTACATGGTTTACCGATACTCCAGAGCGCGCGCTAACTGATGCGTACAAAGCAGCTACGGTTATACGAGAAATTGAAATTGAACAGTTTAACGGTAAGAAAATATCTGACGATGCCAATTATTCCACAAGTGTAATGAATTATTGGCAGGTAGCCTTAAATAATAATTTAAATATTGTGAAGTTTAGGCTTGCTGAGTTTAGATTAAGTCGTTCACTAATAAAATTATCTAACCACGAAATATTAGAGAAACTAAAGTATATTGACGAAATAGTTACCAAATATCTTCAAGACGATGAATTATTTACATCAAGTTCAATTGTAACTGTTGAGAATACAGAAACTACAAGTCATACAAAAACTACAATTGCTACACCTGATATAATTAGTAGTATAAATATTAATAACCAGTCACAAATTCAACGTCAAGAAGTAATTCAACCGCCCATCAAAACGCAAAAAACGCAAGATGAGTATGTTGAAAGTATGCGCGTCAAACCAGTGTCGCAGAAAAGCGGCATTTTACCTCGGTCAATAGGAAGAACTTTTAATCGGTTAAAAGATGATTTTGCACCCCACGCAGAAGAAAAATACGTACAGAATTTTAGAGTCTCACGAAGACGAACCCAAGCGGCAGTAAAATTTATAGTAATGCTAGCAGTGATACCATTGATAACGCATTTACTAACCAAACAGTTTTTAGTCAGCCCAATAGTTGAACGAACGCGCGGTGAAAATAATCCGCATATATTTATGAATTCCTCAATGGAAGACGAAGCGCTTGAGGAACTAAAGATTTTTGAACGAGGGCTAAAGTTTGAAAGCTTCATATTAAAGGCGCCGACTTTAACTCCAGAAGAAATAGGAGAAAAAGTTAAAGAGAAAGCCATTGAGATCGCGTCCGAGTTTCGGGATAAAAGCAACAATGCAATTAGTAACATCTTTGCTGATATGTTTTCTCTAGTTGCGTTTGCAGTTGTAGTTGCTACTAGTAAGCGCGAGATTGTAATATTAAAAGCATTTCTAGATGATGTAGTTTATGGTTTAAGCGATAGTGCTAAAGCATTCTTGATTATTGTATTCACGGATATATTTGTAGGTTTCCACTCTCCACATGGTTGGGAAGTTTTATTAGAAGGATTGGCAGAACATCTGGGTTTACCTCCTAACCGTAGTGCCATATTCTTATTTATTGCCACCTTCCCCGTTGTATTAGACACCATCTTTAAATACTGGATATTCCGCTACCTCAGTCGTTTGTCTCCTTCTGCATTGGCAACATTAAAAGAAATGAACGAATAATTATGATGGGTTGACTGGCAACAGATGTAACGGATGTAACGGATAGTTAGCTTTTGTTAAAAAATATTTGTGAATAAAAACGGTTCATATCGGTTAGAAACTAACTCTTCAAAATTAATTTAATTGAACAGTACTACTGGTTAAGTAAACAGGTAGTACTGTTGATGGTTTTAGGATTAATTGGCGCCATTATCGGTACTACTGGTTGAGTAAACAGGTAGTACTGTTTGTGGTTTTAGGATTAATTGGCGCCATTATTGGTACTACTGGTTGAGTAAACTAAGTAAAACTGCTTACATTTTGAGCAATATATATTAATTCACCGAAATGCACCAACGTATGAATACTTAAAAGCTATGTTTATATAGAACATTTTTTTAATCGGCTAAACACAATAAATATTCTCTTTACAGCCGTTGCATTGGCAGGCTTTGTTCGTATAGTCTCACCCACGCGCGGGTGTAAATGCAACATATAAACAATAGATAAAATTATAGTTATTTATCAAGACAAGGTATTACAAATCACTAACTTCGATTAGAATGGGAGTCTCACACAAATAAGTATCAATTTTTAGATATAAGCAACGCTTGTGCTTCGGTTATATGATAACGATGAATGAATTAGATTTAGCTTTTACTCCGGCACTTGAGATGGCGGACTTAGTTCGTCGGCGCCTCTTATCGCCGTTAGAGTTAGTAAATATATACTTAGAACGGATTGAGCGCTTAAATCCTCTACTCGGAAGCTATTTTACAGTTACAGCACAGCAAGCAATCGCTGATGCTGAAATTAAAACCAAAGCGTTGGCAAGTGCAACTAACTTGCCTCCATTTTTTGGTGTACCAATTTCAACCAAAGACCTTAATTCCGTTGCTGGTATACCCTGTACTTACGGAACTAAAGCATTAATAAATAACATTCCCGACTATGATGATGTTGTTATAACCAAGATTAAACAAGCAGGGTTTATCATTCTTGGTAAAACAGCTACTTCAGAATTAGGTTCGTTTCCTTACACTGAACCTACGGGTTTTCCACCATCACGTAACCCTTGGAACCTTGAGTATACGTCTGGGGGTTCGAGTGGTGGCGCGGCTGCTGGTGTCGCTGCGGGGTTATCTCCAATTGCCCAAGGGTCAGATGGAGGTGGCTCAATTCGTGGGCCTGCTGCTTGCTGTGGATTATTCGGTATAAAACCATCGCGCGGTCGAGTATCACCAGGCCCTGCTGGCGATAAATTTAATGGTATCGCAATAAATGGCCCAATTAGTCGAACAGTTGCAGATGCTGCTGCACTTCTTGACGTAATGTCGGGTAATGTTGCAGGTGACTTTTATTGTTTGCCAAGTCCCGAATGTTCATTTCTTGAAGCGAGTAAACAACAACCCGGTCGTTTGAGAATAGCTTACTCTACTTCGTTTTTACCTATCGGTGAAGCAGATACAACTTGTAAGCAAGCAGTTCTGCAAACAGTTAAATTACTCGAAGAACTGGGACACATCGTAGAAGAAAAATGTCCAGACTTTAGCGGTTTAATTGAACCATTCCAGATTATATGGCGTAATGGTGTAGCCGCAGGCGGTGTTCCTCTTGAAATGCTGCAACCAGTTAACCGTTGGTTACTTTCAAAAACAGATAGCGCAGTTAATTATCTCAAAGCCGTTGCTAATATGCAAATTGTATCGCGGCAGATTATTAGCTTTTTTGATTATTTCGATGTTTTGTTAATGCCTGTTTTCTTACATTCTCCTATCCATGTTGGTGAATGGGCACATTTGAGTCCTGAAGATATTTTTGAGCATATCGTGCAGTGGGTTGCACCTTGTCCACCTGCTAATGCAACGGGACAACCTGCTGTTGCAATTCCTGTTGGTTTTGATAGCAAAGGTTTACCAATGAGTGTACAGTTCGTAGGTAAACCTGCTGCTGAATGTACTTTAATTCGTCTTGCTGCACAAATTGAAATGGCTAAACCTTGGATTTCTTGGCGCCCAAATTTGGATAATATATAACCTTGAGCGTCTCTAAACTTTATATATTCAAGCTTTGGTATAAATCAGTAAGCTTTTATACTCATCAAGCTTCCTGATTTTACCTGATTCTTCAAACGATTGGATTAGAGGTAGTGTGGTGCCCCGAGCAGCCGAACCACTGTAAAATATTATTCTACCGTCAGGATTGAGTTTATCTATGAAGATTTGCAGTAAGGATTCATCATTTTGATGAGTAATCTTACTATTTTCTGGTAAGTAAAATTCACATAGGTGGAATAAGTTAACAATATCGAAGGTTGGCAGACTGTTCGCAGTCAATGTGTAAATGTCGGCGATGGGTTTGATGAGCAAGTTGTATAATTTCTGGAGGTATTGCTTTTCGTCTTTATTTGGCGCGCGGGCAACTGGCAAACTTTTGCGACTTCTAACACCAATGGCGTTACGGCTAATAGTAACTAACTCTTGTAATGAGATGTTGAGCGATTGAAGGTTTACTTGCTTAAAAACAATTTCACCGCTCTAGTGAATTATCATTGGCTTCAAGTAATTCTAGTAAGTTCGCAATAATTTTAGCTGGCCAAATACTACTAGATAGTTGATTCAATAGTATACCAAGCATTGTAAAAGCCCAATTTTGTACGGTACTCCAAGGAGAACCTGCATTTGGTGTACCCAACATTACTAAGTGTTGTACAATTTGATTTCCTCCTTCTTGCTCGATAAACCAACGAGAAATTAAACCACCCATTGAGTGAGCTACAATGTGCAATTCTTTACCATGATTTGCTTCTAACCCGACTTCTGCTAGCTTTCTTTTTAGAAGTAAAGCGTTTTCTTCAATAGTCGCGTTTTAGCATTTACAGTTAGCCAACTGGTGTTAAAAATAGTTCAACCTCAGCTTGTCTTCGTCTCAAAAGTCCTTTTTCAACATTCGTTCCAGGGTTACGGTATTTGATGAAAGTCTCTTTTATTTCAGACCAATTGCTACTCTTTAAAACTTTAGTAATAGAATCGAAACCAGCGGCGCCATAAAATTTACTTCCCAAGTTGTAGGCAAAGCTAAGTAATGCTCCTTGTTGGTTAGTATTTAATTCATGCCAACTAGGTATTTTTTCTAAATCAGGTAAGTAATTATTTTGCAACTGATAAATCAAAAGCTCATCAGCTTCCTGTTGAAGAATGCTTTCCCCAAGATACCACGGACTGCCATCGCGTTTCTTGGTTGATCCCCACCCAATTGTAATCGGTTCGCATTTAGTGAGAGGGTCGGGGTATGCGCCAAGAAAGCAGCTTTCAAAATGTTTAATCAACTCAATTCCGCATTGAGGTAGTTTTTTCGGAATCTCAACCGATAAATTTGGAACATTTTTAGCTTCAATTAGCTTTCGAGCAAATTCTGCGTTCAAAATATCGAGTAAGTCAAACGCGCGGGCAAAGTTTTCTAAAGAAGCTTTAGTCCGGGGTCCATAGGCGCCATCAGCAACACCTGAAAGTAATTTTAGGTCAATAAGGCGAATTTGGACTTGCTTTGCTAACTCCTTGTCTTGACGCAAATAATCAAACTCAAGAGATTTATCAAGCTTTAGAATATCTTGAAGTTTCATGTTTATTTACTCCTAATAAGTATAGCCAACAAGAAGTTTGACCGCGCTTTGTCCTTCGCAATTTTCTTGAAAAACTTTCTCAAAATCTACGAATTCTGATTCAGGTAGCACAATGCAACCCATACTTCCAGGCACATTTGCATCTTTATGAATTAGCAGGTCAGAACGAGTTCCTCCATCAACAGTTTTAACTTCAAACGGTGTGATAGGATAACCATTACCTTCTACTCCTTTAACATGTTTAAGGTCTACAGGGTTAACGGCAACAGAATAAAAAGGCAATGGTGGATTTAATTGATAAGTAGCAGGGATTACACCACCACGGACATTCCAATCGTTTATTCCTTGTTTGTCTGCAGTACTACTTGTAGCAACCCATCTACCAACAATTCCCTTCGTTTCATCTACTAGAAATAATCGACCTTTATTGAGTGGTGAGGTTTCGTCTAGTGGCATTGTAAAAAATAAAAGCATACTGTTTACTGTTCCTTTTGTTACTTGTTTGCAGGTAGACCAGAGCTTACCTTGCCTTCCTATTTTGTTTATAGAAACCGTACCTTTTAACTTATGCACTTGGAGTTTAAAATTAGAACCAAAGCTGGTTTATATAAATACACTTTTCTATATCTACTTGCGTATCTGCCGCTAAAAGGATGTTTGACAAGCCTAATTAAGGTATGAAATGTCATTCTGAGTCAGGTGAACCATGACTGATATCTTGCATCTGCATTTTTGTATATAATATTACTTATTACTCTGGTTGCTTTTGTAAACGAGATAACGCAAGTCGTGGGGAGAGGTCAAAACATTAGATTAAGGTAATGGCTGTGAACCTTTACAATTGGAACCTTTGGGTGTAGCGTCGGGGTAGTAGGTAATGATGGCGCCTTCTCTTCTAACGAAGACTGTAGGAAAGGTTTTACCTGTATCATTATCGCGGACTAAGTATATACAGGCGCCTTCGTTATTTCCTTGCTGTTTAAATATTTTAGTTACATCAATTAGCATTTCTTCAGCATTACTTAAATAACCGTAACCTTTTATAACATCTGTAACTGTGCGATTTGGCTGTTTAATTACTACACCCATTGTATAAATTACACCTGGGACAACTTCTTGATTTTTCTGATTATTAGGAAGTCTGCCACCAATGCCTTGATTTTGCAACTGTAGATATCTGCCATAGAAATGTAAACCACCTATATCATTCGCGTTGTATATTTCACCACAGAAAATATGTTCAAATCCTTTCCTTTGAAACCAGATATTCGTTAAATCTTGCAAAAAATCAGACCTGCGCTTACGTCCAGGACGAATTTCACCTCCTACTGAGTTTCGGATTTTCTCTAAAATATCAGGGTATTTCCGTAACAACTGCTTGAATTGATTAGGTAATACATTAGAACCTATCGGCCCGCAAGCTTTTAGAACCGCTTCATCGAATGCGTTTAATTTAGGTGCTGGAGGTGAGATATCAAGCTGTTGATCTGGTGGGAAATTTAAAGGAACAGGATTATCTTCATTATCAAAAAAAGGTATTAACTCTTGATTTTGCTGGTTTTGCGTTTCTTGAGCAGTGCTTGGAAGTTGCAGCAACACCCCAAAAGCTAACATTACAGCTAAAAATCCTGATTTTGGTTGTAAGGCTAATAGCGGCATATGGTTTACAAACAATCACACATATTTGACCAAAATAATATTAGGTCGCGATGATTAAGGTTTATTTATTGTAACATTTTATGAAGTTTTTCAATAAAGAGTATTATTTGTGAACTTATTGTAGAAATTATGGTAAGCTAGCTATATTATTTAGTTGATTGTCAGAAAAAACATATAGTCTAAAAGACAGAAGCAATTTGCATTATCGGTGATCCGATTTGAATTCTTACCTAAAGTATGGGGGTCTGAGCGTTAGGTATTGGGTTTGAGAAATGGGAATCACCAGTTATCCCAATAGGTGTGTTGCATATCTTAATTAATTTTGTGGTTTTGGAAATAGGAACGGCTAAAGTACTACTTTCATCTGCTATCTCGTATTAATTGCAGAGGAGAACTTGATTATGCCAATTACACCAACGTATCCAGGTGTTTACATCGAGGAGATTCCTAGTGGCGTTCGTACTATTACAGGCATAGCTACATCAATTACAGCTTTTATCGGTCGTGCCGCACGAGGACCTGTAGATAAACCGATAACTATTAATAGTTACAGTGACTTTGAACGTATTTTTGGTGGTTTGTGGGTAGATAGTAGCTTGAGCTACGCGGTGCGAGATTTTTACCTGAATGGAGGTTCTCAGGCAATTATTGTCCGATTGTATAATAGTCAACAAGGACAAAATTCAAAGTCGGTATTAAAAGTAGCCGGGTTAACACTGCAAGCAGCTTATGAAGGCGCCTGGGGAGTAAATCTTCGCGCGACGGTAGATGTGAATGTCTCTGAAGCTATGGCAACACAAATGGGGTTGACAAAGGCTAATTTATTTAATTTGACGGTACGGGATATTAGTTTGGGAGGTGTGCAAGAGCGTTTTCTTAATCTGACGATTGCTCCTGGGAAACCCCGCAGTATCGATAAGGTACTGGAAGCCGAGTCCAGATTAATACGTTGGAATCGACCAGTATCTGACGTACCAACTCCTGATCTACCAAATGCTATTGTTGCAGCTCATACGGCTAGTCAACAGCTAATTGACGCTCAAAAACAGCTAATTGAGGCTAAGAACGCTAAACCACAAGTGCCTGCAGATATTACCGCAGCTGAAACACTGGTAACAAATGCTAAAACAGCAGTAATGAATGCTAGTCAAAATTTAGACGATGATGTTAGCAAAGCTGAGAAGCAATTAGAAGCGGCAAAGAAAGCAGTTCCTCCCGTACCAACGGATATTAATACGGCGAAACAAGCCTTGGATAGCGCACTGAATACGATGCTGGCATCTAATGGTCGCTCACTAACGAAGAATGATAATTTCACGCCTAATAATGCTGAAAGTCAGAAAAAAGGACTTTATGCGCTGGAAAAAGTTGATTTATTTAACTTGTTGTGCATTCCTCCCTATTTAGATACTGGTGATGTAGAAGCAAGTTTAATTAGTGACGCAGCAGCTTACTGCGAGAGGCGCCGAGCATTTTTGATAATCGATCCACCCAGTGCTTGGAATACCAAAGACGATGCTAAAGAGGGAATAGATAATTTAGGCACTCGCAGCAACCATTCAGCAGTATTTTTCCCGCGTATTAAACAGCCTAATCCTTTACGTGACAACCAATTAGAAGATTTTGCTCCTTGTGGTGTTGTCGCTGGTAATTTTGCTCGTACTGATGCTCAAAGAGGTGTTTGGAAAGCACCTGCGGGTATTGATGCAACGTTGGTGGGAGTACCACAGTTAAGTACACCGTTGACAAATGGGGAAAACGGCGAATTAAATCCTCTAGGAATAAATTGTTTGCGAACTTTTCCTGGTGTGGGCAGGGTTTTATGGGGTGCAAGAACGTTACAAGGAGATGACCGTTTGGCATCGGAGTGGAAATATATTCCCGTGCGACGTTTGGCTTTGTATATAGAAGAAAGTCTGTATCGTGGCACGCAATGGGTAGTGTTTGAACCGAATGATGAACCATTATGGGCGCAAATTCGCTTGAATATCGGCGCCTTTATGAATAATCTATTTCGTCAAGGAGCTTTTCAGGGTAGTACACCGCAGGATGCCTATTTTGTCAAATGTAGTAGTGAAACTACTACCCAGAATGATATTAATTTGGGCATTGTTAACATTGTTGTCGGTTTTGCTCCTTTGAAACCTGCGGAATTTGTGATTATCAAAATTCAACAAATTGCTGGTCAAATCGACACTTAGTAGAGGCGGGTTCACAAATATCTACTCAACTAATTTGAAAATTTCGGAAACCCGTCCCGACAGAGTTGCAAACATTTCCATAACAGCATTATGAGGTTAAAAACATATGGAGTTTAGTGTTAATGCCCAACGATTTGACCCTTATAAAAATTTTAAATTTCGGGTTAGGTGGGATAATAAATATGTGGCTGGAGTTAGTAAAGTTGGCGCCCTCAAACGTACTACAGAAGTAGTAAAACATCGAGAAGGAGGCGACCCTAGTACATCGCGTAAATCACCGGGACGATCCGAATATGAAGCGATTATGTTAGAAAGAGGTGTTACGCACGACTTAGAATTTGAGAAATGGGCTAGTAAGGTATGGAACTATAAAAACGCTCAAGCAAGACCGGAACAGCGGACAAAAGAAGTATCTCTGGCTGACTTTCGTAAGGACATTATTATTGATGTTTTTAACGAAGCTGGTCAAAAAGCAATATCTTATAAAATTTATCGCTGTTGGGTGTCTGAATACCAAGCTTTACCAGACTTAGATGCAAATGCGAATGCGGTCGCTATTCAGCATATTAAATTAGAAAATGAAGGCTGGGAAAGAGACGAAGAAGTGAAAGAACCTAAAGAAGAAAGTTTTTAGGTGGATATAGCTTATGCGTGCATTGTCTGCTGGGGAATTATTAACTGTTTGGGAAAAAGGTTTGATGCAGCAACCAGTAAAACAAGCATTAGCTTTGTTAACTGCTGCATGTCCAGAAATACCAACTCCACAACTAGCGCAGTTGAGCATTGGACAACGAGATGCTTTATTACTGACTTTGCGCTCTGGGACTTTTGGCTCACAGATTCAGAGTTTAGCAACTTGTGGTAACTGTGGCGAAAATCTAGAACTCAATTTTAGTGTGGCAGATATTTGTACTAGTCCTCCAACTTCACCCTTAGAAACTTTTTCCTTGCAGGTTGCAGGTTGGAATATTGAGTTTCGTTTGCCTAATAGTTTAGATTTAATGGCACTTGCGTCTCTTCATAACCAACCTAGTACACTCCTGGAACGCTGTTTATTACAGGTGAAAGAACACGAGGAAATTCAACCAATGGAAAAATTACCAACTGAAATAGCTAGTACTGTGATTACGCAAATGGCAAAATTAGACCCCCAAGCAGACGTGCAACTTAATCTCTGTTGTCCCGCTTGCAGTCATCAGTGGCAATCTACCTTTGATATTGTCTCCTTTTTCTGGAGCGAAATCCATGCTTGGGCTATTCGCACTCTCCGAGAAGTACATATTTTAGCTTCTGCCTATGGATGGGGAGAAGCCGAAATTTTAGCGATGAGTCCTTATCGACGACAGTTGTATTTGGGGATGGTAGGACGATGAGTAACTATCTTAGCAATATAGTAGCTAGAAATAACCATCAGTTAGAGACGGTGCAACCTCGACTACCATCTCTATATGAATCTAGTATGGGAACTAGAAATTCAGATATTACAACAGAATTTGACGAAGAGATAGGTATTAATTATCTATCAGGAGAAAATATTCAAGAATTAACCAGACTTAGTAGAAATTCGGTTGCTGAGATTCATCACCCAGAAGAATATCCCCCTTGGCAACAAATATCTTATTCACCCCAATCTCCTTCTCCAGAGAAAGAAACTCACATCGAAAAGGATTTCCAGAGGCAAACAGAGTATATTTATACTCATCACAAGGATGAATCTCCAACCAATTTAGATTCAGGATTTTCCTATCAACCACAAACGCTTTCTCAAGTAAATCCAACTGTTGAGAATAAACCAAGTTTGGTTATAAATAACACAAATAATTATTTACAGGCAGTACAATCACATAATTCCAAATCGACAGAACCGACATTTATTCAGCAGTTAATTACTAAAGAGACTTTCACAAAGAAAATTTTTACCTCAACAGATACAGCATTAACTCCAGAAATTCAACCACTGATTTGGCAGCAACCAGCAACTCAATTAGTGGAACAAGTTATATTACCGATGAGAGAAACGGCGCCAAGTAATACAGAAAAATCTCTCATTCAGGAGGAAATGTCACAAACCCAGCCACAAACATTAATTACACCAAAAGTTTCAGTAGTAAAAGAGTTAAAACCAATACCGCAAAAAGTAGAAGCGGCGCCAACAATTCAAGTTACTATTGGTCGAATTGAAGTTAGGGCAACAACCCCAACTACAGTATCACCATCGACTAAACCTAAACAAAAACCCGCCGTGATGAGTTTAGAAGAATATCTAAGTCAGCGTGGAGGTGCTAAATGAGTAATTCATTAGCAATTGCAGCTGTCACAACAACTTTACGTTATTTACTGCAACGACGGTTTGATAGTAATGGTTCTGGTAGTGTCACTGTTACAACTAAACCTCCAGATAAAGCCCGTGATAATAACGGGAATGCAAACAACCAAATTAATTTGTTTCTCTACCAAACGAAGGAAAATGCAGCTTGGCGAAATATGGATATCCCGAACCAGGTAAAACCAGGAGAAACGGCATTACCTCCTCTAGCATTAAATTTATACTACATACTGACAGCTTACGCTCAAAATGATGACTTTCCCGAACCAACAAGTCATAATTTGTTAGGGGAAGCGATGAGTGTATTTCACGACTATTCCATTCTCAAACCTGAAGATATAAAAAATGCTTTACCAGCAGCAGATATAGCTAAATACGATTTATACAACCAAATTGAAAAAGTCAAAATTACTCCTCAAAGTTTGAGTTTAGACGAACTCTCGAAAATGTGGACAACCTTTCAAACTCAATACCGAATTTCTACAGCCTACGAAGTATCAGTAGTATTAATAGAAAGTACTCGTCCGCCAAAAACACCTTTACCAGTATTATCCCGAAGTTCGGGTGATACAGGAGTAACCACCCAAGCTAATATAACTCCTCCCTATCCCACTTTGCTGAGTGTCAACTTTACGGCAATTGAACAAGCTAGGGAAAACTTACCAGCCTACCAGAAAAAATTATTACAAAAACCTGCCGCTAATTTCGGAGATGAATTAACCTTAACTGGTTATAACCTAGAGGGTAATAACGTTGAAATTGTGTTTAACAATCCGCAATTAACGGCGCCAAATGTTATTACCATCCCAGCAACCGCGCGGACAGCAACAGAAATTCCACTTACAATTGATACCACCCAACCAGACAAATGGTGTCCGGGACTGTATACTGTTACAGCAATTATCGAAGACCGTAGCAGCAACGGATTACCATTACCTATAGCACCTACCATTGAGAATATCACGTTCGACAGTCGCGATAACAGCGACCCTAACAAACCCAATAATGTCATTGTGCAAGTCACATGTAGTCCGCCAGTATTACCAGCACAAAGAGTTTCTTTAGTATTGAGTACCCAAGAAACAGCATTAGTAAAAATAGGTAATAGCGAGTTAATAGCCAGGAATCATCCTACCCAAACCAATACCTTGGAATTTGAATTAGGAGACATTCCCGCAGGTACATATCAGGTACGTCCGCGACTACGAGTAGATGGAGTAGACAGCTTAATTATTAACTATAATGTTACACCTCTCGTCCTACCACTTACTTTTATTCCAGAAATTGCATTGGTAATTAGTTAGTCTCTTGTATTCCAGATTCCCGACTTCTTAAAAAAGTCGGGAATCTTAAACCCACCGATGTTGAACTATGAATAACCTAGAACAATGGCAAAATAATAACGAACAATACTTGGCAAAAGCTTTGTCATGGCTACGCTTATGCCTTAAAAGACAGGTACAAAAAATAGAACAAGAAAAAGAGACATGCATAGAAACATCACCAACAAAACATCGCTTTCTCGGACGCAATTTATTACCTGCCTTACCTCCTGCTAACAGTGTAATTACAGATGAAAAAGTCGCTGCAAGAGCCAGAGAAATGTCTCGTGCTGAAGCCTTATCACCACCTCCAGCAATGGTGATATTGAGCCAACGTCTTGGACTATCGCCTTTTGAAAAAAAAGTTTTATTGCTATGTGCCGCCATTGAATTAGATACTAGTATCGGCGCCCTCTGTGCGCGCGCTCAAGACAATCCCCATCAAAATTATCCTACCTTTGCCCTTGCTTTTACTCTTTTTGAAGATGCTTCCTGGGATATACTTTCACCAGAACGTCCACTGCGCTACTGGCGCCTGCTAGAAATTAACCAACCCGGCGCCCAACCTCTGACGACTAGTTCCTTACGGATAGATGAGCGGATTCTTAATTACCTTAAAGGATTGAATTACTTAGATGACCGTTTAGTTTCACTAGTTTCAGCGTTAGATAGTAAAAATATAGAGTATCAATTACCACTGTCACATCAAAAAGCAGTAGAGGCGATTACCTCATATTTACAGCCCTATCAAACTCCTTTAGTTATTCAACTTCTCGGTTCAGACTCAGCTAGTAAGCAACTTGTAGCACAACAAGCGGCGCAAAGTATAGGTTTATTTGTTTATCGTTTATCAATAGAATTATTACCTACTACTGGCGCCGATTTAGAAACCTTTACTCGTCTTTGGGAAAGGGAAAGTTTACTTTTACCAATTATCCTTTACCTAGATGCTCAAGAAATCACTACCTCAACAGAAGCACAAAACGCTCACCTGTACCGTTTCTTAAATCGCATCAACAGCTTATTATTTCTCAGCAGTCGGGAAATTTGCTTTAATAATGGTCGTTCAACCATTCCTATAGATATTGAAAAACCTACTCCCTCAGAACAAAAGCAGCTTTGGGAAAGAGCATTAGGCAATATGGCAGATGAAATTCCAGCCCAATTAGCCAGCCAGTTTAACCTGAACTTGCCTACAATTTACCAAATTACTCAAACTGTACTCAATAAAGCATCAAATAATAATTTACACAACCAACTTTGGTCTGCTTGTTTAGTAAATACCCGTCCCCAATTAGATATTTTGGCACAGCGTCTCAATTCTAAAGCCACTTGGGAAAATATTGTTTTACCTTCAGAAGAAACCAGCTTATTGCAGCAAATTGCCGACCAAGTAAAACAGCGTAGTAAAGTTTACCAAGAATGGGGATTTGAAAACTGCATGAATCGCGGCTTGGGTATTAGTGCTTTATTTGCAGGGGAAAGCGGTACGGGTAAAACAATGGCGGTTGAGGTAATTGCGAATGAGCTACGTTTGAATCTATACCGAATTGATTTGTCTGCAGTCGTAAGTAAATATATTGGGGAAACTGAGAAAAACCTGCGGCGCCTGTTTGATGCAGCAGAAGATGGAGGGGCAATACTCTTTTTTGATGAAGCTGATGCTTTATTTGGTAAACGTAGCGAAGTTAAAGACTCTCACGACCGTTATGCCAATATTGAAATTAACTATTTATTGCAACGAATGGAAGCCTTTCGTGGTTTAGCGATACTGGCTACTAATATGCGAAATGCTTTAGACCATGCTTTTGTAAGGCGCCTGCGGTTTATCGTCACCTTCCAATTTCCCAACCCCAGCGAACGGCAGAAAATATGGCAAAAGGTGTTTCCTAAAGAAGTACCGACAGAAAACTTAGATTTTGCTCGGTTGGCAAGATTGAATTTAACAGGAGGTAACATTCATAACATTGCTCTTAATGCTGCTTTTTTAGCAGCACAGAAAGGGACGGGGGTAACTATGCCTTTAGTTTTACAAAGCGCGCGGGCAGAGTTTCGTAAGTTAGATAGACCAATTAATGAAGTCGATTTTCGCTATTCAGAACCAGTGGGGGCGCCTGGGTAAATCACCCTTATATCTGTGTTATTTACGATTTATAAGTTTTTTATTTTACCACGCCCGTCACAGAGAACATAGAGGTAAGAGATTTAAGTTTTAGTGAGATTTTTACGAACAAATTATTTGAAAATTAGGAGCAGAGTATGAATATTAACCTGCAAATTGAGCGATTGATTTTGGATGGTGTGTGTATTCCTCATGCCCAGCGACCTTTGTTACAGGCAGCAGTGGAGATGGAATTAAGGCGCCTTTTGGCTGTTGGTGGGTTAGCTCCGAGCTTAGTCATTGGTGGCGCCGTGCCTCGTGTAGATGGTGGTAGTATGCAAATTACTGATACTAACAATTACACGCAGATAGGGGAGCAAATTGCCCAAACTGTATATCGGGGGATGGGACAATGGGTAAGCAGACAGTAGCGCAGCATACACCAACGACATCACTGCTGTCTCAGGGTGTAATTTTGCAGCGCAAGTGTGCATCTTGCGGGCAGTACACAGTTGCGGGTGGGGAATGTGAGGGGTGTAAGAAGAAGCGGAACACTTTGATTCAGCCTGCGCGTGATAGTGCTGCGAGTAGTCCATATACCCCTTTCTTGCCAACCTCATCCTTCAACTATGATTTTAGTCGTGTGCCAGCACAGACCAACAAGATGACTGAACTGGAGATGAGCCAGATCGACGATCCCGAAGAGCAAGAGGCTGAACATATTGCCAATAAAGTTGTTCATACCCTGAGCAGTTTAAATCAGGCAGGCGTTTTAGCGTCTGGCTCCATATCAAAGACATCACCCAAGATTCAGCGGGCAGTTGCAAATGATCGTGGTATTGCTACATCACCAAGACAGGCATCTGCTAGCTTGTTAGTAGAGGATGATGCGGAGACAGTTGAGGCAGGTCAAATGCGTAAAAGCGAGTTTCTTACCCTGCTCCATGTCGAGGTGTGTACGGCTGCGGATGCTGCCTTGGCTCCTACCAAGCGTTCGACAGAAGGCTGCCCTTATTTGGACTTCTGGTTTGGGTACTATGGCAACCGCACCAGCCAGCAGCTTGAATATGCATTGCGTCGCTATGCTCCTGAAGCAGCCAGTGCAACTAATGCCCGTGCGTATATTCCTGTGGTAGTTGAGCGTGTTCGTCATGCGGTGACGGTTTGGGCTGCAACGGGCGAGGTAACAGGTGTACCCGAAGGCATATCGACCGGGATGCCGGATACCACAACTTTACCGCAAGCTGCGGAAAGTCCCACTTCTTTAGATACAAGTAACATCCAGTTCAAAGGACATGAGGGAAGTTCGCCAATTACAACCACAAGCCCACAGGTAATTCAGTCCCAACTTGGTGCCGGACAACCCCTCAATGTTGGCACACGACAGCAAATGGAGTCAGCTTTCGGATATAACTTCGCAGGCGTGCGTATTCATACTGATGCAAAAGCAGCGTCAATGGCAACAAACCTTAACGCGCGGGCATTTACGATTGGTAATAATATTGCGTTCGGAAGAGGAGAATATCAACCAGGTACATTGATTGGTGACGTGCTGATTGCTCACGAATTAGCTCACACAATTCAACAGGGGAGCGCTGTTGCTAATCCTATCTCAAAAGATTTAACAGATTCAACAAACGACACTGAATTGGAAGAAGCAGCAGATGAATCTGCAATTCAAGCAGTAGCAACGCTGTGGGGTGGAGTGAAGCAGTTTGTGGGTAAGATTGTCAAAAAAGCCAAGCCAAATCTGAAGGCAAAACTGCGATTGCAGCGATGTGGTGGTGGAAGATGCCCGGAAGGCTATTCCTGGCAGGTTGTCAATACAGGAGCAGTTGCTTCGGGCTGTGTGTGTACTTGGCGATGTCTACAGGCACCTTCCTCTGGACCAGCATTCATCGATCCCAATCGTAGACCTTTGGTTATACTACCTGAACCGCGCCAAGGTCCAGGTGTTACTAGTGGTGGTTTATCTAGCCCGCTACAATGCAACTGTTTGCCTTTAAAAGATGATGAAGGGAACCGTGTCAGCAGTAGTCAATCCCGACCTGTCGATCAGGACTTTACGGGAGCTGTGGCGGGTGCAGCGGGTATGAGACGAACGACCCCTCCTCCACTTGCTACCGACCAAAGCCCCATCGCTGCTCCGGTTCGCCCAGCAGTTCCTCGTGCCGCAGGTGCAACAACGGGCGGCGGTGCCACAAGTGGCGGCACAACAGGTGGCGGCACAACAAGCAGTGGTGGTACAACTGGCGGCGGCACAACAGGTGGAGGTACAATCGGCTCCGGTAGGACAGGTGGAATTCCAGGGCAGGGAACAACTGGAACAAGAACATCTACTTCAACTTCTTCTAGGGGCAGACCTCAACCAACTGTGATTCGCCCTGGTACGACCCCCCGTGGCGCTTCTCCCCAAACAACTCCCACAAGAACACTCAGCAGCGCTACCACAACAGATACAAGTAGGCTCAGAGATGAGGGATTTGTCCAGCATGGTATGAGTGGGGATGCTCGATCAGTCTTCTACCGCCATCCTGATACAGGTGAGACAGTTCAAATCACTCTACGACAGGGTGGTCCTTTGTGGATTAACCCAATTTGGGGTAGGAGTCGTATAGAGAGCGAATTGCGGGATAGAAGTTTTAGATTTGAACGACCTACTAGTGGTGAAGGAGGACAAATCTATCGCAATAGTACGACGGGTGAAGAAATTAGAATTATGCCCAGACCTGGCACGACGTATCGAGATGAACCGATAGAAAAACACTTAAATTCGTACTACTATCGCTACAGAAGCGGACCCGACCAACCTTGGGGCGATCACACAACCATTATTGATAGAGATTGATATGCAATTAGCACCGCTCCAGATACACATACTGAGGCTTCTTTCAGAAGCTGGTGAAGAAAATATACCCACGATTGTAAACACTATTCTCGTGGAGTCAACTGCTGGTTCTTTAGAAAACTTATTAGATCAAGTAAATGAGGCACTACAAGAGTTGTACTGGCGCAAGCTAATTGTCTACGCCTATTATTCTAATGATGTTCAGTATCGTTGGAAAATACTAACCAGCAAAGAAATTCAACCCTTCCTTCCAATCAACAACTGTCTTAGCTGGAACCAAGAAAATCGTTCCTGGCAGTGGAAAGAGAAGGAATTTGGACAAGAGCGGGTGTACGTTCTATTGCAAGAGGAAGGTCGCAGGATTATTAACGAATACTTATCGTTTTGATAGATGGAACAATAAAAAATGAAAATACTCGTCTATCCAGCACTAAGCTGTTACCTCGGCTCCTTTATTCGTCCTACTATCTTGTTGGGTAGCTTTAGCTTGCCTGCTTTTCAAGTCTTTGGCTATATAGGATTATTGGTTGCTATCACTTTAGCATTTAGCCTAGCAACCTATCAAAGCCTTGCATTTTCGATTGTCGGGACAATAATTTTAGCAGCAGTATGCACTTTTTTTATCCTAGTAATATTGATAAAAATTTTTACAGGAAAGGAGCAATTAGTCTACTATCACCATAGCACGACCGTGCTAATTGTCACGACTGCATTACTGTGGCGCCTGAATCAGCCTATCTTGCCCTACCTTGACACTACTATCCTGGGCATCGGCATATTCCTAGCTTGTGGGCGGATTGGTTGCCTCATGGTTGGTTGCTGTCATGGACGACCTTACCGTTGGGGAATCCGATACCAGACCGAACATGTTGCTGCTGGTTTTACACCCTACTATGTTGGGGTACGTTTGTTTCCTATTCAGGCAATTGAATCCCTCTGGGTTCTGTGCATTGTTTTAGTAGGTTGTTATTTCGTGTTGAATAATTACTTACTAGGTACTGCCTTAGCTTGGTATGTTATCACCTATGGTTTGGGGCGTTTTCATTTCGAGTTTTTACGAGGAGATCCGGAGCGTTACTATTTCTGGGGTTTCTCAGAAGCGCAGTGGACTTCCCTTATCTTAATATTTGCTGTAGTGTTAGCAGAAAATTTCGGTTGTCTTCCATTACAGCAGTGGCATTTAGGAGTGTTTGCTTATGTGGGTATAGCCATGATAACGGTTACTTTCAAAAGACGGTTGCAAAAAATGGTTAGATATGAACTGCTCCACCCACATCATGTCAAAGAAGTTGCTCAAGCCATTGAACTAACCTCTAACCTCACAAGTGAAAGTGCTAATATTTCAAATATTCATATTGGTTGTACCTACCTGGGTATTCAAATATCGGTTAGCAAAATTAAGAGTCAAGCAGGTCTAATACAACACTACTCTCTTTCTAGCAAGCAGAAAGTCATGACTCGCCCAATGGCTACAGCACTGGCAGAACTAATCCTGCAACTCCAGCACACTTCTGGTTTTATTGAATTGATTGAAAGAACTCCTGGTGTATTTCACTTGCTGATTCATCCTTTGCCCCGCCGCAGTCAGGGAATTGATAGCTGTTGACTAAATTACTAGAGAGCCAGTCCAGTAGAACCAAATTTGTCCATTTCAGCCGATAAATCCTTAGAGAGTTAGTTTTATGACTGAGCGCGCGCTAGTCCAAACCACCTTAAATCCTGATACCCCTGTTTCTACAGGATTACTCCAGCGCAAATCTGCTAGCTGCGGGCAGCGTAGCCTGACAGTATCAAATAATACCTATTGTCAGAAAAGACAAGTGAATCTCCAGCGCCGTGCAACTCGTCCGGATAAACCTTCACAAGTTCCGCCAATTGTCCATGAAGTGTTGCAATCGCCCGGTCAGCCTCTCGATGCCAATACTCGTGTTGAGATGGAATCCCATTTTAACCGCGACTTTAGCCAGGTACGGGTACATACAGACGCAAAGGCAGCAGAGTCAGCAATAGCGGTAAATGCATTAGCTTACACTGTAGGACAAAATATTATGTTTAGGAGCCAACAATACGCACCAGAGAGCAACTCAGGACAGCAACTGCTGGCTCACGAACTAGTGCATGTGGTACAGCAAGAGGGTAGTAACACTGTCAGCAATTTGGAAGCCATCTCTGACAATGCCTCGTTAGAAGCAGAAGCAGACCAAGCAAGCCAAGCGATTGCAGCTGGTCAGCATATACAACTCTCTTCGGGTTCCGCAGCAACAGCTATCCAGCGACAGGTTGCAGATTCTCGTAAGGAAGAGATAATCCGACTGGGTGAATCCGAAGACCCAGCAAATCGGCAGCGCGCGTTGGATTTAATTATAGATACCTACTATCAGCGACCACCTACTCTAGCTAGCATCGTCTACGATCCGGACTTCCACTCAGACCCTCATGACGTAGAAACGGGTTTTGCCCGTTTGGGGCAGCCTCAAACAATCAAAATTGGTTCTCGCTTTTTTAACCGCTTTCGCCAACGCTTTGACCAACGCGCACGCACTATCGGACACGAACTGCAACATGTCGGGCAACGGGCGCCTGTAAGCCAACAACAAAGTGGTGGAAGAACTGTAGGTAGTACCTTACTTGGCATCGGGGCAGGAATTCTTGGAGGCGCCGCACTTGGAGGAATTGGTTTTGGCATTGCGGCGGCAGCAGGTGCAAGCCTTAGCCCCCTCGCCATAGGGCTAGGATTAGCTGGTAGTGCTGTCTTGGGTGGTATCATTGGCGGGATTGCAGACCCTTTTAGTTCCAGAACAACCGAACAGAGTCAGCAACCTATCCAGAATTCACATACACGCGAATTTCTAGCTCTCTATTGGACAGTGACAGCTAACGTGCCTGGATTGCGCCCGTTGAGTCGAGGTCAAACCCTTCAAAACATCAGACAACCCAATGCAGGTGCATTGGATGAGTATCGCCAAATGCCACCGGATGACCAAAGGCGCTATCGAGAGCAATACGAGCATATCCAAAGGATTTTACGAGAACTGGAGGACGAGGAACGTGCCCGTAAAGGAGATGCTAGACCCAAGACAGAATAAGAATATTTTTTTGTGCTTGGCTAAATAATCAGAACTTACGCAAGTAACTACGTTGATACGTCATTGCGGTGCAAGGAAGCAATCTCCAAGTCTTAATTTGAATCAATTGAAACAACACTTGAGTAGCCTTGGTGATCAGCTTCAATCATTACAATAAGTAAACCGAATTGTAGTTCTGTAACGATTGTTAAATAAAACGGATGAAAATAAGTATTTCCTCGGTAAAGTGATGATAATAAAATGGCAACAACAGATGATTGCTTTTATACACTTTTAGCCAAAGTTCCAAAGCTGTTCTGGTCAAGTTTTTCCACAGTCAAAAAATATAAAGTATTCGTAGGCAAAGCCCCTAGCCATGACTACCTTCCCAGGTTCACCCAGGCTACTTAAAGGCGGCATTGTCTTAATTGACCCCAACACTGCTGTAGTGCAACGCATTATCGTAATGCAATATAACCCCGACACCCTTAGTCGCACATTACAAGTGCAGGGGGTGGGAGGTGAAAGTGGTGACCGCCAAGAAGCACTACGACTCAAAGGTCCTCCAATTGAGACAATTAAGCTAGATGCAGAAATTGATGCAACTGACCAACTAGAATTCCCCAAGCAAAATTCCACCACGGCTGAATCTGGTATTTTCCCCCAACTAGCAGCCTTGGAAATGATTATTTATCCTGATAGCAATCAGATTCAAAATAACCATCGTCAGGCGCGTTCGGGAATTCTGGAAGTATCCCCTATGGAAACTTTCCTTAGTCTGTTTGTCTGGAGTCAGAACCGTATTTTACCTGTGCGATTAACAGAATTCAGCATTACAGAGGAAGCTTTTGATACTTCTCTTAATCCAATTCGCGCTAAGGTAAGTTTAGGAATGCGGGTGTTAAATTCTAATGACCTAGGGTTTAACCACAAAGGCAGCAATTTATTTATGGTGTATCACCGTCAAAAAGAACAATTTGTTACGCGCGCACGTGCGGGCACATTTAGTCCTTTAGGAATTACAGGTATTCCATGATGGACACAATGCAAGCTATGGCAATGCAAAATTTATTGCAGCCAGATGCTTTAAAAACTAATCTTTTTCCAATTACAAGTCGTTACTATGGCTCAGATACAGCCACCCTGAAAACAGGTACTAACAAAACTATTGTCTATCTGAGACGACGATTTATACCACCTCCAGAGCAATTTTCTTTATTACAAGAACATACAGTGACGGAGGGCGAACGCTTAGATAATATCACAGCTCAATATCTAGGCGACCCTGAACAGTTCTGGCGAGTTGCTGATGCAAATAATGCCATGAATCCTCATGAACTCACTCAAACTATAAATCGTAAATTACGAATTACCATGCCAACTGGTTTATCTGGTCCAATGTTATGAACCGTGGTTTATATCTATCGATTCGCATGGGGTCTTTATTTAACCCCTCACCAGTATCTCAGGCTGTGATTGAAGCCATAAATGAAATACAGGTGACAAATAGCGTCGGTAGTCAAAGCGGTTTTCAAATGAAATTTACTTTGGGAAAACAATCACCCCTTAACAATTTATTGCAATCAGGGTATTTTGACCCTAGAACTAGAGTAATTATCATTGCGACAGTGCATGGTACACCCCAAGTGTTGATGGATGGCATCATTACTAAACAGGATGTGACACCAAGCAATCAACCGGGACAATCAACCCTTACAGTTACAGGGTTGGATCTAAGTGCCATCATGGATTTTATTGACCTGACAGATATTCCTTATCCAGCAATGCCACTATTTACGATTGTGGCTTTAATTCTGGCAAAATATGCTGTTTTCGGTGTAGCTCCTCTGGTAATTCCTACTAGTATTATTGCGATTCAAAATCCTCTCGAAAGGTTCCGCAAACAACAGGGTACTGATTTAAGTTACATCAATGCTTTAGCCCGTACTAGCGGTCATATTTTCTACTTAGAACCTGGACCAGAACCCGGAATGAGTATTGCTTACTGGGGACCAGAATACAGTAAATTTACTACTCCCCAGCCAGCATTGAGTATTAATATGGATGCTGATGATAACGTAGAATCCTTGAGCTTTTCCTACGATGGTTTGGCTGCTAGGCAATATCTCGCTATCATTCTGGAACAAAACAGCCGTATACCAATTCCAGTACCAATTCCCGAAATCAGTATTTTGAAATCGCCTTTGGCACAGCAAACACCACCAAATTTGAAAAGTGCCAGGTTGGAAGATATTGCTAGAAATGGTTTAGGAGAAGCTGCGCTGAAAATTTTGGGTGCATTAATGGCAACACCAGATGCCATCAGTAGCAGTGGTCAGTTAGATGTATTGCGTTATGGACGTATTCTTAAGGCTAGACAACTGGTATCTGTGCGGGGAGGAAGTAATTATTACGACGGTTTATACCAAGTCAAAAGTGTTACTCATAATATCAAACGAGGTGAATATAAACAAAGCTTTTCCTTAGTGCGGGGCGGTGTGAAATCATCTATTGAGCGGGTGAGCGTATGACAGATAGTGGTAGAAAATTTTACGGCAAATTTCAGGGAACTGTTGTCAATAATATTGACCCCTTGAAGCAGGGACGATTGCAGGTACTAGTTCCAGATGTGGGCAGTCTTTCCCCCTCCACCTGGGCAAAGCCTTGTGTTCCCCTTGGTGGTTTGCAGATGGGGATGTATTTAATACCTCCAATACAAGCAGGTGTGTGGGTGGAGTTTGAAAATGGCGACCCTGATTATCCGATTTGGGTTGGTTATTGGTGGGGTTCTGCCGCAGAAATACCAGCAATTGCTAATTTAAGTACTCCTGGTGTGCCTGTAATTATTATCCAAACTCCTACTCAACAGACTTTGGTAATTAGTGATGTGCCGATACCGCCAATGCTAGCACCGGGAATTATGTTAATGAGCGGCGCCTCGTCTATCACTATTGATGCTACGGGTGTAACAATTACGGCGCCAAAGGTAACAATTAACGGCGCAGCAATTAACCTGACTGGAGTCACCAATATTAATAGCGGTGCTTTGGTAGTTACTTAGAGGAGATTTAATAAATACATGCCAGGTTTTATACTACATCTTGGTGCAAGTGTTTTATGCAGTCATGGGGGGCAAGCACAACCTACAGTTGTCAGTCCTAGAGTCACCGTAAACGGTCAACCAATTGTCACTCAACCCAACCCCTATACGGTAGTCGGTTGTGCTTTACCCCCACCTCCTAATGGTAATGGTCCTTGTGTCACCGCCCAGTGGGTGACTGCTTCCATTCGCGTAACTTCGATGGGAATGCCTGTTTTGCTATTAGATAGTCAAGCTGTTTGTCTTCCCACTGGTACACCTTTAATTATTGGTGCTACGCAAACAAGGGTAAATGCGATATGAACATTGACTTCCCCTTCCACTTTGATAATCTCGGTCGAACTGCTACTACCGACTCGGACGACCATATCCGAGACATGATTGAGCAGTTATTATTTACCAATCCTGGTGAAAGGGTAAACCGTCCCGATTTTGGTAGTGGATTGCTGCAATTAGTCTTTGCTCCCAATAGTCCGGAATTAGCTGCAACTTTACAATTTACCATGCAGGCAGCATTGCAGCAGTGGTTGGGTGATTTGATTGACGTGCAAACATTGGAAGTTATCAGTGAGGACTCCCGCTTGCAGGTGTTTTTACAATATGCAATTAAACGCACTGGAGAACAGCGTACACAAATCTTTACCAGGAGCGGTGTATGATGAACAATTCTTTGTACAGACGTGATATATCACGTCTGTACAATTGTACAAACGAACAACGGCGCCACGAAGTCCGCAAACGAAACCTGAACGGGTTGGATTATTTAGAAGTTAGTGACGACCAATTTTCTTTATGCGTACATTTTATTGGCGCCTTACCCAACAATATTACCAAGGAGAATATCCGCATTGAAGGTGGTCAGCGCATTCGCGATATCCAGGTAATTGATGTCGAGTTAGAACATCAGGAAGACCCGACTTTAGATAGTTGTTTGCAAGTGCGGGTTGATAAATTTGGTGATTTTTCTACCTACACTCTACGCTTAATTGGGTTGGAAGGGATTGACCCACATTATTCTTACCTAAATTTCAGTTTTAAAGTTAATTGTCCCAGCGACTTAGATTGTAAATCAGAACATATTTGTCCTGGGGAAGAACGAACTGAACCAGAGATTAATTATTTAGCCAAAGATTATGCCAGCTTCCGCCAATTAATTTTAGACCGTTTGGCGTTAATTATGCCAGATTGGCACGAACGCCACGTTCCCGACTTGGGTATTACTTTAGTAGAACTTTTAGCTTATGTTGGGGACTATCTCAGCTACTATCAAGATGCTGTTGCTACCGAAGCATATTTAGATACAGCTCGTCAACGTATTTCAGTGCGACGCCATGTGCGATTGGTTGATTACCCGATGCACGAAGGTTGTAATGCAAGGACTTGGGTTTGGTTAGAAACAAATATTGATACTGATATTAATCTCACAGAAATATATTTTATTACTCCCTATCAGAATTCGCCTGTCTCAAATGCAGTTTTGAAAACAGAAGACCTGAGAAATATCGAGAGTCAAAAGTACGAAGTTTTTGAGCCTATTTTTACAGATTCCCAAGTAAAAATCAAATTATACGAAAAACATAACGAAATTCATTTTTATACATGGGGCAATCGCGAATGTTGTTTACCCAAGGGTGCAATTAGCGCAACTCTATTAGACGAATGGGTTTCCCCTGCGGATACTCCTACTAAAAAAGATAAATGTGATGACGATGCTTCCACACCTCCTAATTTAGAACGGAAATTGCAATTAAAACCAGGTGATATTCTCATTTTTGTAGAGGTAAAAGGCGCCAAAACTGGAAACTTAGCAGATGCTGATATTAACCACCGTCACGCAGTTAGACTAACTAGCGTTGAACGTGGTGTAGATGAAGTTTACAGAGTAAAAGTAAATAATATTACTCAAGACATGCCCACTCCTATCGTTGAAATTACTTGGGCAACAGCAGATGCATTGCCTTTTCCTCTGTGTATTTCAGCTATTGGGTTAGCGCCAGAATGCCAATTAATTGAAAATATTAGTGTAGCGCGCGGTAATGTCATCCTTGTAGACCACGGACGCAGCGTAACAGAGAATTTGGGTGTAGTAGCTGCAAAAACAGAAATAATGCTCTGTGAAGGCGAAAATCAACCTAGAGATGTAACAGCAGTAGCTGCATCTTTTTATCCCTCCCTCAAATATGCACCCTTAACCTTCCGCCAACCGCTTTCTCAGCAAGACCTACATCAGGCGCCTGCAACTTGTTTACTTACACAAAAACCTAAAAAAGCTCTACCACAAATTACCAAATTAATCAGTAATCACCCATCGTCTTGGAGTCCTCAATTAGATTTATTAGGAAGTAATAGCCAAGACAAGCATTTTGTTGTGGAAATGGACAATGAAGGCTATGCTCATTTACGTTTTGGTAACGGGGAACTCGGACAGATGCCAGTAGCTGGAAGTAATTTCTCTGCAACCTATCGCATCGGTAATGGTATAGCTGGAAACATCGGTGCTGATACTATTGCCCACATCGTATTTTGCCAGAATGCAATCACTGGCTTAATACCTCATAACCCTTTACCAGCAAAAGGAGGTACGCAGCCAGAACCGTTATCAGAAGTAAAATTATTTGCTCCCAGTACCTTCCGTAAGGAGTTGCAAAGGGCAATAACAGCCCAAGATTATGCGGATATAGTCACGCGCGATTTTTCAGATACAGTGCAAAGAGCAGCTGCAACCTTACGTTGGACGGGTAGTTGGGATGAGGTGTTAGTAGTAATTGACCCTTTTGGAGAACAAACCAATAACAAAGAATTATTAGCAGCTATTTTGAAACATTTATACCGTTACCGTCGTATTGGTCATGATGTGGTGGTGAAACAAGCTATTTACGTGAGTTTAGATATTGCTATGACTGTATGCGTTCAGCCAGACTTTTTGCGAGGACATGTAAAAGCAGCATTGTTAAACTTATTCAGCAACAGGATTTTATCAGATGGGCGCCGTGGCTTTTTCCATCCCGATAATCTGACTTTTGGTACAGGTATAGCTTTGAGTAAATTAGTTGCAACAGCCCAAACAGTAACGGGCGTAGAAAATGTCGTGGTGACAAAATTACAACGATTATATGAGGGAGATAATGGAGAACTCGACAATGGTATTTTACCTTTAAGTTATATGGAAATCGTGCGGTTAGATAATGACCCAAATTTTCCAGAAAATGGTCAATTTAAAATAAGCCTACATGGTGGAAAATAAGACTTTTTAAGGGCGGGTTAACGATATATTTAATACAACTTTAGGTATTTATAAACACGCACTTTATACAATCTAAAATCTAAAATTATCGGAGGACTAGGACATGATAAATGAAGATTGTGGATGTTGTGAAGGAGTTGAAGTGATAACTCCTATTTCCATTGCAAACCGTCCTGGTTTAAATAATTTAATGTATCGAGTTGGTACTTATAGCACCTTTCTCGAAACAATGAAAACTGGTCTTTCTAACAGTAAATATCCTGCCCTTGCTAAATTGAAAACCCGAAATGCTAATGATTCATCTATTGCTTTTTTAGATGCTTGGGCAACAATAGCAGATGTTTTAACCTTTTATCAAGAACGTATAGCTAATGAGGGTTATTTAAGGACAGCAACAGAAAGACGTTCTGTGTTAGAGTTAGCACGGTTAGTTGGTTATAGTTTACGTCCTGGTGTCGCTTCTACGGTCTATCCTGCTTTCACAATGGAAATAGGATATAACAAAGATACACAAATACCCGCAGGTACGAGAATTCAAAGTCTACCTGCTTCCGGGGAAATGCCCCAATTTTTTGAAACAGAAGAAACTATCGAAGCTCGTACTGAGTGGAATAATTTGCAACCAAGATTAACACGACCTCATTATATTGAACTGTGGAATGCTAAAGACATAGATAAACTTTACTTTCAGGGAATTACAACTAATCTTAAACCTAATGACCCACTATTATTTATATTTGGAGATAGAGAAGAAACCCAATTTTTTCATCAAGTGAAAAAAGTTGAACTGCAAGCTATACAAAATCGTACTCAAGTAGAGTTACAAACAGAAAAAGCAACTATAACAACCGATAATATAATTAATCTATCTCCAGAGAATACATATTCACAAATAGAAAATTATCAAACTTACCCTTATCCAGACACAGAAGAACGAAAATGTCCCTTTAATAAACTGGGTACGGCAGATAGAGGTTTACTAAATGACTTACTAAAGCCAGCTTCTATTCCACCAGCTAATGCTTCACGGTTAGGTTTATCTTTAAAAGATACTTACAAATGTGAATCCGACATAGCACCGCAGTTATTAACAACTCTTAAACCTCAACTAAAAGATACTTTATATACTGCTTGGCAAAATACCCCTGTCACAGATAAATCAACTTTACAAAGTACCCAAGCATTGCGGGTAAAAGCAGCACCTTTTGGCGCCAATGCACCCTTGAAGCCAGTTTACGATGAGCGGGGGAGAATCTTGGGTTATGAAGAGTGGGCAATTGCTACAGTAGAAATCAGAATAGGTATCTCATTCATACCCCGACGAACACCGGGTGAACTCCCTGCTATTATCTCGCTTAAACAAAATGCTCAAACCCAAAGTCGTCAAGTCGGGTTAAGAGCATTATCTGAACAAACTGTAGAGGTAAATGGAGTATCTATTGATATTAGAGGAGAATCTCAGGCTTTTCTTCCAGTAGTGTTTACATTTAATTTCCCTGAAAGAGAAAGGAACTTTAGAATTGCAGCTAATGACGGGTTAATACAAGTGCAAATTGACGAAGATTTTTGGCGAATTTCTCCTGGTGAAACACTTCGATACACTTCTTGGGATGAGAGGGAGATTGTCATTAGTACTTCCGCAACTCAAAATGATGAGTCCAGCACATATTCATCGATTACTATTCAAGAAGAGTCGAAAGTACCTGTTTTTAATCCAAATATCTTGGCTTTAGATGCCCAATATGACCAAATTTTACCGAAGAGTTGGGTCGTTATTCAGCGTCCTAATACCCAAATTATCAGCCAAGTCGAGAAAATAGAAACTATCACTAAAGCTGATTATGGTATTTCAGCTAAAGTTACGCAACTAACTTTAAAAGACCGATGGCTAGAGGATAATGATTTAACTTTAGATGTAATTCGTCAAACTACGGTCTACGCTCAAAGTGAAGAATTAAAGCTGGCAGAAGAGGTAATCAACCCTACAGAGGAACCCATTAAAGGAAATGAAGTTGAGCTTAGTCAACTTTATGAAGGGTTACAACCAGGACGATGGTTAATTGTATCTGGAGAGCGCACTGACCTTGGGGAAACTACGGGTGTTAAAGCTAGCGAGTTAGTCATGCTCTTGGGAGTTAAGCAACGCGCGGTAACAAAGTTTAAAAATATTGAGCAAGAAAGACCGGGAGATATAACCCATACTTTCCTACAACTAAAAAATTCCCTTAGTTACGAGTACAAACGGGATACTGTCACCATCTATGGCAATATTGTTAAAGCTACTCACGGTGAAACTCGCACGGAAGCGTTAGGAAGTGGTGATGGTAGTAGAGCGTTCCAGGAATTTTCCCTGCGACAATCACCTCTTACTTATGTAGCAGCTGCAACACCTGCTGGCGCCAAAAGTAGTTTAGAAGTGCGTGTCAATGACATTCTCTGGCACGAAAAAGATAGCCTTGCAGGACTCAAGTCAACGGAACGCACGTACATTACTAAAACTAGTGATGACAGTAAAACTACGGTTATATTTGGTAATGGAGAAAACGGAGCGCGTTTACCTACAGGTGTAGAAAATATCAGAGCAGTGTACCGTAGCGGTATTGGTAAAGTTGGTAATGTCAAAGCAGAGCAAATTAGTTTGCTAACATCACGACCTTTGGGACTAAAAAGTGTTATTAACCCCCTACCTGCTACCGGAGGCGCCGACCGGGAAAGTCGTGACCAAGCGCGTAAAAATGCGTCTTTGGCAGTAATGGCTTTAGACCGTTTGGTATCTGTACAAGACTATGCGGACTTTGCCCGCACCTTTGCTGGTATCGCTAAAGCAGGCGCCATACTGTTATCGGATGGTCGTCGCAGGGTAGTTCACTTGACTATTGCTGGGGTAGATGACATACCAATTGATAAACAATCAGATTTATATCGTAATTTATATCAAGCGCTACGTCTATATGGCGACCCTTACCAGCCGATACAACTAGAACTCAGAGAACTAATGGTAATTATCATTAGCGCTAAAGTCAAAATTTTACCAGATTATCAATGGGAGGCAGTAGAACCCCAAATAAGACAAACATTACTAGATACCTTTAGTTTTGAACATCGAGAATTAGGACAAGATATTACCTTAAGTGAAGTAATTAGCACAATCCAAAAAGTTGCAGGAGTTGATTTTGTTGATTTAGATATTTTGGATACTGTATCTGAAACAGAAGCAGCAAACCCAAATATACTCACAGAAATATTTCAAGCTTTAGCCCAAGGAAAAGTTTACCCCAGAGAAAACAATAATTCATCAACCGAAACCCAACCGCAAAAGAGAATTACTGTAAATCTTGCTAGGGTGAAGCAAAAAATCCAACCAGCCCAAATTGCAATATTAACTCCTTCCCAACCTCTAACTCTAATCCTTAACCCTCTCTAAGTTTCTATTTAACTATTTTCATTTATGAACAACACAACAGACTACTTATACAATCTTTTACCCGTAATCTACCGTCAAAGAGATGCAGAAAATGACTATGCTCTACGAGACTTATTACAGATAATTACCGAACAAGTTAATGTAGTAGAGTCTGATATTTCTCAACTTTATGACAACTGGTTTATCGAAACATGTCAAGATTGGGTTGTTCCTTACATTGGTGATTTAATTGCTTACAAACCAGTCGATGAAGCTGGCAAACCAGGAGATATAAACACCTTCCAAGGACAACAACGCAATAAAATATTAATTCCGCGACGAGAACTGGCCAATACTATTCGTTATCGACGACGTAAAGGAACTCTCGCACTATTAGAATTACTAGCAAATGATGTTGCTGGCTGGTTTGCGCGGGCAGTAGAATTTTATAAGCTTTTAGGTTGGACACAACATCTTAATCATTTACAACTTGAGCAAGGTAGAACGGTAGATTTACGTCAAAGTGATGCTTTAGAAAGGCTAAATAGCCCCTTTAATTTCATTGCCCATACTGTAGATATACGTCGTATCCAATCGCCCTACGACCAAGGACGCTATAATATTCCAGATGTAGGAGTTTTTATCTGGCGCCTAAAAACCTATTCTGTCACCAAAACCCCTGCTTACTGTTTAGAAGAAGTTAGACCTAATTGCTATACCTTTAGTGTTTTAGGTAACGATACACCACTTTATAATGTTCCTCAACCTGAAACAGAACCAACGCATATTGCAGAGGAAATAAATTTACCCGTTCCCTTGCGTCGTCGTGTTTTGGAAATAGATAAACACAAATTTTTAGAAACAAGTGAAAGTTTTTATTATGGAGAAAACAAAAGCTTTCAAATTTTTTTAGGAACCCCAGCAGGAACACCCTTTAGCTGGCGCCCAATTCCTTACAGTAAAATTATTCCCGCAGACCTCAGCGAATGGCAATATCAACCTCCTCCAGATATGGTCGCAGTTGACCCAGTTTTAGGAAGAATTGTCTTTCCTTCTCGTCAGTTACCCAAAGGAGGAGTTTGGGTTTCTTACCAATATGCTTTTAGTGCAGATATTGGCGGCGGTGAGTATAACCGGACACTATTACAGCCAACTACTTATACACTTTATCAGGTTGGTAAACAAGAAGAATTTACCACTATAAACGACGCTTTTAACCATTGGCAGTTAGATAATCAAGCTAACCCCAACGAAGCAAAATATCGTCAAGCAGTGATTGAAATTACTGATAGTGGTGTTTACACTGAGCGCTTTGATTTGTATCTTCAAGCTAACCAAACTTTACAAATTCGCGCGGCAAACTACAAGCGTCCAGTAATTCGCTTACTAGACTATCAAGCTGAAACTACCGATTCCTTACATGTTAACCTACAGTCGGGGAGTCGCTTCACCTTAGATGGTTTATTAATTGTTGGTCGAGGAGTGCAAATTCAACGAGAAATGCCTGATTTCCTCCTATCTACTACCCCTACAAACACAGAAATACCGAGTCCAGTCAAAGTTACCATCCGTCATTCTACCCTTGTCCCTGGTTGGTCGCTACAATGTGACTGCGAACCCAAACGTCCTACGGAACCGAGTTTAGAATTATATAACCTTAAAGGACAAGTGGAAATTACCCACAGCATTATCGGTTCCATTCAAGTGGATCAAGATGAGGTGCAAACTGACCCGCTAACCATTCACATCAGCGACAGTATCGTTGATGCTACCCACACCGAACAGGAAGCAATAGATGCACCCGGAAGTGCTGTAGCTCACGCAAAACTAGCAATTTATCGCAGTACAGTATTCGGCAAAATCCTCACTCATAGTATTAAATTAGCAGAAAATTCTATCTTTAAGGGTTGCATTACTGTCGCGCGTCGTCAGGAAGGATGTATGCGTTTTTGTTATGTCACCCCTAATTCTCGCACACCTCGACGCTATAACTGTCAACCAGATTTAGTCCAACAAGCAACAAGTGAAGATTTAAAGCACGTGGAAAGCGATCGTGTCCGTCCTCAGTTCAAAAGTACCCGCTACGGTACTCCTACATACTGTCAGCTTGCTAACAGCTGCGCTGAGGAAATTAAACGTGGTGCTGATGATGAATCAGAAATGGGGGTTTTTCATCACCTCTATCAACCCCAAAGAGAAGCAAATTTACGCGCGCGTTTAGATGAATATAGTCCATCTGGTATGGAAACAGGAATAATTTATGCTAGCTGAATAATTAAAAATTAAAAATCAAAAATTCAAAATAATATAAGGAGAAATATATGTCAGGCGAATTTAGAGGCGATTTTACTCGCAATAGTTTTGATCCTCAAAAAAATTTTTTACGAGTATTAATGCAGCAAGGAAAGGTACAAGTTGATGCAGACTGGAATGAACAAGTTGCCATACTTTTACATTACTTGCAGACTTTAGCAAGGGACTTAATTGGTTCCCACGGAGGGCCTGTAGAACGTTCTGGATTTAAAATTACTTTTGATACTCAGGAGGATGTCAAAAATAGCACTATTTTAGATTTTCAAATTAGTACAGGCAATTACTACGTCAACGGTATTCTTTGTCAAAATTATAAAATTGATGAAAATGGTTATGAACTGCCTTATATAAGATACTACCAACAACCCAATTACCCATTTAATCAAGATGAGCTACCCGATTTACCTTTTTTGGTTTTTCTGGATGTTTGGGAACGTCATATTACTTACATTGAGGATGAGGAAATTCGGGAAGTGGCTTTGGGAGGTGCTGATACAGCAACCCGTTCCCAAGTTATTTGGCAAGTGAAAGTTGAAAAATTAGACGAAGTTACTAGCTGTGCTGATATCAAGTGGAATGATTTTTTAGAAAAGTGGCAACCTAAGAATCGTGGACTTTTAGCAGCGAAGGCAAAAGAAACTACCGAGCAAACAGAAGCTTGTCTAATTAAACCTGATGCTCGTTACCGAGGTAAAGAAAATCAACTTTATCGTGTGGAGATTCACGCAGGTGGCACAGAAAAGCCAACTTTTAAATGGTCGCGGGAAAATAGTTCGGTAATTTTTCCCATAGATGTAGATAGCAATATCACAATAACCGACACAAAAACCACGGTAAAATTAAAACATTGGTGGCGTAATAAACGTTTTTGTTTGGCTGTCGGAGATTGGGTAGAAATCGTTGATGACTACAGCGTTTTGAATCAAGTGGTAGAACCTTTATGGAAAGTCGAAAAAATTGAACCAGGGGATTTTTTAGTGACATTGGCTAGCTCAGATTCATCGAGAAGTACATCCCTAGATATTAGGAAGCATCCCCTCCTCCGACGCTGGGAACAAAAAGAAAAAAGTGGATTGAAGCTAATTAACGGCGCCATTCCAATCGACGAAGCTACAACAGACTGGTTTACCTTAGAAGACGGTGTACAAATTAAATTTAAACAGTCAGAATTAGGAGAAAATTACCGCACGGGTGATTATTGGCTAATTCCAGCGCGGACAGCTACAGGTGATGTAGAATGGCGTAAATCCGCAGATGGCAAAACACCTTTAGCTTTACCTCCTCATGGTGTCGAACATCACTATGCACCTCTAGCAGTAATTGTCAGCGCAAAAGAAGTCCCAGAAGATTGTCGGCGCCAGTTCTACTCATTGGCTCGTAGCTATTATTACAGTGGTTTGACAAGAGGAATAGGTTCTGATTTGATTTGGACTGATGCTAACGTGCAGTAAATAATTTTTAATCAAAAATTTTAATCACAATAGGAGGTATGGTTTGAGTGAAAGCAGTTTGGTCTTTATGGACAAAACCTTTAAAGGAAAATAGACAATCTATATGGGTGAGTAACAAACATCATTTGCTGGCATGGATTTTATCTGTAGAAACAGCAAAGAAACATTACCCAGAAACAGCGCTGTTTACCGATAGCCAAGGCGCGCGGATGCTTATCGATGAATTGGGTTTGGAATTTACACAAGTGTCTACAGAGTTAGATGCTTTAGAAAATAGCGACCCTAGATTGTGGGCATTGGGTAAAGTTTATACTTATCGTGCCCAAACTGAGCCTTTCATCCACATCGATAGTGATGTGTTTCTTTGGAAACCATTACCGCTCGAAATAAACTCTGCACCTCTTTTAGCACAAAACCCTGATTACTTTGTTGTTGGTAATTCCTGGTATGATCCCGAAGGAATCGAGACAGCTATTAGTCATATAAACGGTTGGTTACCTGAAGAATGGATGTGGCAGCGCAGTTGTGGCTTGTTACAAACTGCGTACAATTGCGGTATATTTGGTGGTCATGCAGTAGATTTTATTCACTACTATGCAAATTTGGCAATTGAGTTTGTTGAAAATTTATCTAACCAACTTGCTTGGTTAATCCTCCATCCAGATACCGAAAGAAATATACTATTTGAACAATACCTTCTTGGTTGCTGCGTTAACTACCATAAACACCAAACAAAATCTCCGTACAAAGATATTTATGTAAAATGTTTGTTTTCCAGTCTAGATGACGCTTTCATTCCCGAAAATGCAGCACGAGTTGGCTTTACCCACTTAATTGCAGATGCTAAACAGAATCGAAAAATAGCCGAACACTTAGAGCATCGAGTCAGAAAAGACTACCCAAAATACTATTATTCAGTAATGAACTCGATCCCCTTAAATCCCAGTTAAAAAGGGGACTTTGAATTTTGTTTCCCCCTTGTCAAGGCAGGTTAGGCGACTATCAGTGTAATTAATATAGTGAATATGGGAATAATAACTAGTAAATAGACTTTTAGGCTTGGTGCAAAAATGTTTAACAAAGCGAATATAACAGTATTGTTTATACTAGGACTAATATTTGTCGGGTTTGGCGATAGCTTTTTACCAAAACCATTAAGTACTGCGAGTTATCAGACACGAACAACGATAAATAACTTTGTTATAGGTATGTTTCCAGCATGGCAGCCAAAAACAGACCCATATAAACGAACACAAGAAGCAATTAATGAAACAAACAAGTAAGTGTAAAGTGCGCTCGTGCTGAGTGCCCAGTTGTAATTCTTAACTCTTAATCAAACTCAGCACGAGCGCACTTTCTACTCAGCACTTTTTATTACACTTTTTTCAACCAGCTAAACATCGCACGTAAGTCTTTACCGACTTCTTCGATGGGGTGTTCTGCTTCTCTGCGACGCATTGACGTGAAACCTGCTTTACCTGATTGGTTTTCCAGGACGAACTCGCGCGCAAATTGCCCGGTTTGAATTTCGGTGAGAATTTTCTTCATCTCGGCTTTTGTTTGGTCGTTGACAATACGCGGCCCGCGAGTATAATCTCCATATTCAGCAGTATTGGAGATACTATCGCGCATTGTTGCCAAACCACCTTCGACTACTAAGTCAACAATAAGCTTGACTTCGTGCAAACACTCAAAGTATGCGAGTTCAGGTTGATAACCTGCTTCTACTAAGGTTTCAAAACCAGCTTTGATTAAAGCACTCAAACCACCGCAAAGTACAGCTTGTTCACCAAATAAGTCAGTTTCGGTTTCTTCACGGAATGTTGTTTCTAAAACTCCCGCGCGTGTTCCACCTATACCCTTAGCATATGCCATTGCTCTATCGCGCGCTTGTCCGCTAGCGTTTTGATACACGGCAAACAGTGCGGGTACACCTTGTCCTTGTTCGTAGGTACGACGCACTAAATGTCCGGGGCCTTTCGGCGCCACCATAACAACGTCTACATTAGGAGGTGGTACAACTTGACCAAAGTGAATGTTGAACCCGTGAGCAAAAGCTATCACGTTTCCTTCCTGGAGGTTTGGTTCAATTTCTTCTTTGTAAACACTTTTTTGAACTTCATCGGGCAACAGAATCATTATAAAGTCTGCTGCTGCCGCCGCATCCGAAACATTCTTAACTGTCAAACCTGCTGCTTCAGCCTTCGTTGCTGACTTACTACCCGGATACAGTCCAACAATTACATCCATGCCACTGTCTTTCAAGTTTAAAGCGTGAGCATGACCTTGTGAACCATAACCGATTATCGCAATCGTTTTTCCAGCTAAAAGGTCTAAATTTGCATCTGTGTCATAATACATCCGAGCCATAGGTAGCGTCTCCAGTCAGCAAGCACCTGTTTATTTGCAGACCTTTCATCTTACCGCAAAACGCGCGACCAAAGAGTAATTAATTTCTTTCTATAGATAGTTATCACTTTGTACTAACTCAGAGATTACCTGCTATAAACCATCCTACTTACAACAGGCTCAACGTATCAATAACTGCTAAAATTACGACTGATGCCGCCAAATACGTATGCAGAAAATCACTCGAATGAACGAGTGAGCAATAAGAAGTAAAACTTCTGAAAGGCTAATTAATAGAATGCTTCTATATTTTGTCGGAAGGCAATTAAAGCGTGCTTGCCTCGTTCTTCTTTTAGTGCTGCAAGGATGGTATCAGATTCTTCTAATGAAATAATTGTCTTGATTTCAATATTAGTATTATATCCTGCTAAATCTGACAACCGTCTTCCGTGCCCACCTTCACCTTGTACCTGATTAATAGTATATCCAGTTACATTATGATTTTTCAGTAGCTTTACAATACGGTCTTTCAACACCGTTTCCCCAATAATAGTGATTAACACGGCAGATTGAACCGGAGTAGTAACTAAATCTAACATTGACAACTCCAAAAAATAAAGTTTAAATATTTAACTTGCACCTGCAACGGTTTTAGCTCTATTAACTTTGAGTGCATATCCCATCCACTCAGTACCTACTAACGCACTAATCGCTGCCATCTCTTGACTATCTGTTTCCATTTCTACAACCGCAAATCCCCTCTTCTCTCCTGTTTTCTGGTTTGTAGATACTAAAATTCTCTTAACCACTCCATACTTTAAAAAAACTTGTCTAATATCATTATCTTCCACTTCATGGGATAGATTACCAATATAAACTGACATGAGATACCTCCCAAGTAAAACCAATGCTATTTAGGTAAATAATTACACTATTGTTTTACTTAGATATTGCTGACAAAAATGGTTTCATCCATATTATTCACAAATATAAAAAAAACAAATTACTGTTTTTACGTACTTAATTAAATCTTATCAGTAAACTGACAAGTGAATTGTAAACTAATGTAAACATTTCTTGTTTATGGGCAGGGTAGTTTTAAAACCTGCCCACTAGAACGTTAAGAAGCTGTTTGTTGATCAATTTGCTCAATTTCGGCTTCTGAAAGTTTAATATCACCCGCGCGCGCTGAGTCCTCGATACTAGAAACTTTACTGGCGCCAGGTATCGGTAAAATACATGGTGACTTCGAGCGTAACCACGCCAAGACAATACCATATACTGATACGTTTTTATCTGAAGCAAGTTTATTAATAATAGAAATATCTTGCAAATCTGAATGACGACGCTTACCACCGAACGGACTCCACGGTAAAAAAGTCAAGCTTTCTTGCTGGCAATATTCTAAAACACCATCATACTCTGGCTGACGATACCAAGGACTATATTGATTTTGCACTGAGACAATATCTACAACATCGCGCGCTTGTTTAATTTGTTCAACGGAAAAGTTAGAAACTCCAACAAACCGAATTAAACCAGCATCGACTGCTTCTCGTGCAGGTTTTAATGATTCTTCTATTGAGTAGTCAGGGTCAGGTGAGTGATACTGCCAAATGTCAATTGGTTTATTGCCACCCAATGCTTCATAGCTAACGCGAATAGTTTCACGTAAGTGTTCAGGGTTACCGTTGCGAGTCCAACTTTGGTTTGGACGCATTAACCCACCTTTTGTAGCAACAACTACATTACTAGTATCACCATCATAGGTTTGTAGAGCTTTGTAAATAAGTCGTTCGTTGTGGTGTTTATCTGATTCGTCTTTACAATATGCGTCCGCTGTGTCAATAAAAGTAATACCATTATCCAAAGCACGATGAATTACTTCAATCGATTGAGCTTCATCCGGACGTTCGTATACTGACATTGGCATGGCGCCTAACCCAATTGCACTAACGGTAACACCTGTTTTGGCTAATTGTGTCGTTTGCATAATTTCAGAATGTAGATGGCTAGTAGGATTCTTAAATTACTTTACAAGCTGTAGAGCCGCGATAAATTCTTCCTTTGAATGATTTTTTTGTCTGCTATTAATAATAACTACATGCACTGCTTTTTTTAAAAGCTAAATACCCGAAGGGTCAATATTTAACTCCCGTAATTTTGCGGCAAGCTTTTCTGCGCGCTGTGCTTCTGCTTGTGCTTGTTGTTCAGCTATTTTAATTTGTTCTTGGGGTGTTGGATATCGCTTTGAGTTTTCGTCATACCAATATAGCCACTCGCGCCCAATTCCTGCATAAATTCCTCTTTCACATCCAATTCCTAACCCTATTTCTGGCATCCAAACAGGGTTGTCTTGCTGTAATACGTACTTACCATTTACTAGTTTACACACTTCTAGGCGAGGCTTGTGACGGCGCCATTGTGAATAAACTATATAGTAAAGTACACCCAGTGATTCATACTCATCTTTTTTGGCACAGTATTCTTTGCGGTAGGTTGTTGATACTATCTCTAACGCCAAAATAGGTACATTTTCATCCCAAAGTGCATAACTTGGACGTAATTCTTCATCATAAAATCTTTCAATCCCCAAACTCAGAAAACTATTAGGTACGATTGGGGGTTCATCTGGGTCATAATAAATACCCATATTAATACCGAAGAACCAGTCCATCCGCTCAGACCAATGCGTTAACAGCACTGCTTTTAATAACCCTGGCATCAATTCTTGCAGTTCATTGTCTATATGCGCTTCATTTGAGTCAGGTAGTTCTTCCGCTGAAGGTAGACTTTGCGGTGATTTGTACTCTCGCATCGTGCTTGTGTCCAGTTTAGTTTAAGGGTTCTAAAATTATTTTATATTTATGTACTACCTTTTTGAAACTAAATACTATCAGGGTCAATATTTAACTCGCGTAAGAAAGCAGCAAGTCTTTCTGCCCGTTGCGCTTCGGCTTGTGCCCGTTGCGCTTCGGCTTGTGCCCGTTGCGCTTCAGCTTGCGCCCGCTGCGCTTCGGCTTGTGCTTGTTGTTCGGCTATTTTTACCTGTTCTTGGGGTGTTGGATAACGATTTGAGTTTTGGTCATACCAATATAGCCACTCGCGTGGAACTCCTCCATAAATTCCTCTTTCACATCCAATACCTAACCCAATTTCTGGCATCCAAACAGGGTTGCCCTTCTGTAATACATACTCACCGTTTATTAGTTTATGCACTTCTAAGCGAGGTTTGCGACGGCGCCGTGATGAGTAAATTACGTAGTAAAGTACACCCAACGCTTTATACTCATCTTTTTTGGCACTGTATTCCTTGCGATAAGTTTTGGATACTATTTCTAACACCAAAATGGGTACTACTTTTTCATCCCAAAGCGGATAGCTTAGACGTAACTCCTCATCATAAAATCTTTGAACTCCCAAACTTAGAAATCCATCCGGTATTATTGCTGGTTCATCTCGGTCGTAATAAATACCCATATCAATACCGAAGAACCAGTCCATCCGCTCAGACCAAAGCATTAACAGGATTGCTTTTAATAACCCTGGTATTAATTCTTGCAGTTCATTATCCACAGGTGTTTCGTCTGAGTCAAGTAGTTCTTCCGCTGAAGGTAAATTATGCAGCAATTTGTACTTTAGCATGGCTCGGTATGGAGTTTGATTTTGGGTTATAAAATTATTTTAGTTGGTTCCCGCTTGCTATATTTTGCTGTGCCCAAAGTGCTGCTTGGATGGCTACATTGGAAACGAGGCATGTTAGTTGCAATGGTTACTCACTTTGGCGCCGATATTGTAATTCATGTCATTCGAGCTTTTTTTGTCAAATAAAGTTTAAAACAATCTTAAGGAAATATAAAAATGATGTCATCGATTAAACGCTTTAGCGCTGGAGCAACAATTGGATTAGTGATTGCAGCAACATACTGGGGTACAACCAGCTATTTTGAGTATCCGCTAACTTTAACTAGAGGTGTTTTAGGTTGTCTAGTGCTGGGCACTATATGCGGACTGATAACACTAAAATGGGGCTATCAAGTGGTGGAAGCTTTATTAGAAAATTTGCGTTAAATTAATGATAACTATATGCGCTATTTTCTGATTCACAGTATCGCAGTATGGTGGGCACTGCCCACCTTACGATTATTATTTATTCATAAGCCATTGGTAACTAATAAACCATCCGTTACATCCGTTACATCCGTTGCCAATTTTCTCTGATTATATTAGACTGTATGTACTATATCCGATAACTAGCTGTTTAAACAAAATCATACGAAAAATAAATAATCGTTGAACAAAGTTCAAGTAACTCCAACAACAGGCTATTATCGGATATTGTCAGGTTGACTTCTTTAATCTTCATATCATGACAGCTTCATACTCTGCATCCTCCCAACCAGGTAAAGACGCATCTGCTACTTTCATTACAGACCACCGCAAGGTAGATGTAAGCAAGCTGAGTCAGATGTATCAGCACTATGTCGAAGTCAAAGAAATGCACCCCCATGCGGTACTTTTTTATCGGGTAGGTGATTTCTTTGAATGTTATTTCGGTGACGCAGTTGTGTTAGCGCAGGAGTTGGAACTTGTGCTGACTAGTAAGCAAGCGGGAGAACAGGGAAGAGTCGCGATGTCAGGTGTTCCGCATCATGCTTGGGAACGTCATGCTACAGATTTGGTAGAAAAAGGTTATGCTGTTGTAATTTGTGACCAAGTAGAAGATGCTTCGGAAGCAGCAGGAAGATTGGTACGTCGGGAGGTAACGCGCATTATTACTCCTGGTACGCTGCTTGAAGATGGAATGCTCAAAGCTAGTCGCAATAATTACCTTGCTGCTATCGTAATGGCAGGAGATTCTTGGGGATTAGCTTATGCAGATATATCTACAGGAGAATTTTTAACGACGCAAGCTAGTAATTTAGAACACTTAACGCAGGAAGTCATGCGGTTACAGCCTGCGGAAGTATTAATACCTACTAATGCACCTGATTTAGGCGCCTTATTACGTCCTGGTGAAAAGTCTTCAAGTTTGCCAGAATGTTTGCCACCAAGTTTTTGTTATAGTTTTCGGAGTCAAATTCCTTTTTCTTTGGGTGAAGCGCGTAGTCGGTTACAACAAAAGTTTAAGCTGCGTTCTTTAGAAGGTATTGGTTGCGAACATTTACCTTTGGCTGTACGTGCGGCAGGTGGGTTACTTCAATACCTTGAAGAAACACAAAAACATAATTCTATTGCTTTGCAACCACTGCGTTCATATACGCTGACTGATTTTTTGATTGTAGATAATCAAACGCGGCGTAACCTGGAAATTACGCAGACGGTGCGCGATTGTACATATTATGGTTCTTTACTGTGGGCGCTTGATAGAACTTCTACGTCAATGGGTGGACGTGCGCTGCGAAGATGGTTGTTACAACCGTTACTAGATATTAAAGGAATAAAGGCGCGTCAAGATACGATTCAGGAGTTAGTCGAAGATACTGCTTTACGCCATGACATTCGGCAGTTATTGAAACGAATTTATGATTTAGAGCGGTTGACTGGACGTACTAGTTCGGGTACTGCAAATGCGCGCGACTTGAAAGCTTTAGCTGATTCGTTGGCTATTTTGCCTGAGTTATCTTACTTAGTATCGGATGCCAAATCTCCTTTTTTGAAAGCTTTACAAAAGGTTCCACCTGAACTTGAGGTTATTGGACGAAAAATTAGCGCGCATATTGTTGAGTCTCCACCGATAATTATTAAAGAGGGTAATTTAATTCGTTCTGGTGTTAATCCTCAGTTGGATGAAAGGAAAGCTCTGGTTGAGGAAGACCAAAAGTGGATTGCTAATTTGGAAGTGGATGAACGCGCGCGCACTGGTATTCCAACTTTGAAGGTTGGGTTTAATAAGACGTTTGGTTACTATATTAGTATTTCACGCGCGAAAGCTGACCAAGTTCCAAGTAATTATATTCGTAAGCAAACGTTGACGAATGAGGAGCGTTATATTACGGCAGAGTTGAAGGAACGGGAAACGCGGATTCTCAATGCTCAAGATGATTTGTATAAGTTGGAGTATGAGGTTTTTGTGGCTTTGCGTGAGGAGGTTGCTGTTTATGCTGAGGCTATTCGTAATATATCGCGCGCTGTTGCTGCTGCGGATGTGTTGTGCGGGTTGGCTGAGTTGGCTGTGATGCAGGGTTTTTGTCGTCCGGAGATGGTGAGTAGTCGGGAGATTAATGTGGTGGATGGGCGCCATCCTGTGGTGGAACAATCGATTCCTGCTGGGTTTTTTGTGCCTAATTCGATTAATTTGGGGAATTTAGAAGGAATAAACCACAAAGGGCACAAAGGACACAAAGAAAAGGAGGAGGAAAGAGAAAATTTTCCAGATTTGGTTATTTTGACGGGACCTAATGCTAGTGGTAAGAGTTGTTATTTGCGTCAGGTTGGTTTGATTCAATTAATGGCTCAAATTGGTAGTTTTGTTCCTGCTAAGTATGCGAGGTTGGGGGTTTGTGACCGAATTTTTACTCGCGTTGGCGCCGTTGATGATTTAGCAACGGGTCAGTCTACGTTTATGGTGGAGATGAATGAGACGGCGAATATTCTTAATCATGCTACGGATAAGTCATTGGTGTTGTTGGATGAGATAGGTAGGGGTACTGCTACTTTTGATGGACTTTCGATAGCTTGGGCTGTTGCAGAATACTTGGCTGCGGAAATTAAAGCGCGGACTATTTTTGCAACGCATTATCACGAGTTGAATGAGTTGGCCAGTATTTTACCTAATGTTGCTAACTATCAAGTGACGGTGAAAGAAATGCCTGACCAAATTATATTTTTACACCAAGTTCAACCAGGTGGCGCCCAGAAATCTTATGGTATTGAAGCGGGTAGGTTAGCGGGTTTACCTCCTGTAGTGATTAAGCGCGCGAAACAAGTTATGGGACAAATCGAACAGCACAGTAAAATATCACTTGGGCTACAAAATTTAGAGTCCTAGCCAAAATGTAGAGACGCGATATATCGCGTCTCCACAATGCACGGTTTATAAAAAGAACTATTAATCAATATGTATTAATTGATTAAGGAGGTTATGTCCTTAAGTATTCAACTTTTAGATGAAGCAAACGCGCGTGCTTGTGCTGTATGGCATTATAAGGCGCCACTTGATTTTTACAATTTGAATCTCAACGAAATCGAACAAAACGTTCAATACTTTCTTGACCCGAAAAATAACTTCTACGGTATTTTTGAAGAGAAGGAAGTTATTGGCTTTTGTAGTTTTGGGGAAGATGGGCAGGTAAATGGGGGTGACTACAGCGTCCAAGGATTAGATATTGGAATGGGTATTCGTCCAGATTTAATCGAGCAAGGTCGAGGTACTTACTACGTCGAAGCAGTTTTAAATTTCGCTTCTAGAGAATTTAATCCTCCTATGTATCGAGTAACAATTGCAGCGTTTAATCAGCGCGCGCTTCGGGTATGGAGCAAAATAGGTTTTCACCCTGTTAGCACTTTTGAAGATAAATCGCAGGGTCTAAAGTTTATTATTTTAGTACAAGAAGTTTAAAGAGGTGAGTAACTTTTATACACTTAATCAAATTTCAGATTATTGAGGGACTTGCACTAAACTAGCAACAGTTTCGCTTAAACGGTTGAAATGCTTAGGGTTTAGTGTTAGCAGTTGCTCAACATTCGCTTTTAGTGCAGCTTGTGCAATCAGTGCATCAAAAATTCCTCCTCCTGGGAGATTTAGAGATACCATTTGGGCTATTGCCGCTTGATAGTCTTCAACCAATAACGGAATAAACTCAAAATTTTGCAAGTTGGCTGCAAGCTGTCTTTGAGCTAATTGAGGAGAAATCGGTGGTTTAAGAGGTAAACGAGTAATAACAGAATAAATTTCAGCTAAACTATGAGTAGAGATAAACCCCTGAATGTCTCGCTGTAATGCTTGGTTTAGTCGATGTACACAAGCAGTATGACTTTGATGACTAACAACAAGCGCAGCAACTACTACAGAACTATCAAACATTACTTTTATCAAGGCATTAGCTCCTGAATGCGCTCGTCACGCATATTATCTATAAACGCAACAAGATCAAAATCTGGGGGTAATGGAGCATCAACTACTAAAACTCTGCCCTCGTAATAAGTCGCTGGTTCTTCTTCTGATGGTTCTTGAATTTGCTGATTAAGTCGGTTAATTTTTTCTGCAATAGTTTGAAAAATAAACTGCTCTAATGTAAGACCTTGAAAGCTTGCCCATTTCTCGACTTCTTGTTGGAGATTAGCAGGTAGATTCATATAATTAAAAATCCTCTATTGACAATATAATTATCATTATAATATAGCGCAGCTATAAGGTTGGATACCCTGTGCGTAATCTGGCATAAACCTTTTTATCTCTTTCTTTCATACCAACATGAAACTTATCAATACAGAAACTATATCAGAAACGCAACGTTTGCTTCTCGAACCTTTAAAATTGACTCATGCAGTAGCTCTGTATCAGTTACTTCAGGATAAGCGTATTTATGAGTATATTCCTACATCGGCGCCTGCTTCACTCGAAATATTAGAGCAACGCTATCAAAAATTAGAAACACGTCTATCGCCAGATGGTAGTGAAGCTTGGTTAAACTGGGCAGTTTATATTAAAGAATATAAAGCTTATGCTGGTTATATTGAAGCAACCGTACTACCAGGAGTTGCAAGGATAGCGTATATATTGGCGCCTCAATTTTGGAAGCAGGGGTATGCTTATGAAGCATGTAAATGTTTAATATCTATTTTGTGGAGAGATTATAATATAACTGAGATAATAGCTGAAGTAGACACACGCAATTTAGCATCATTTCGATTATTAGAGCGCTTAGGGTTTACTCATATTGAGACACGAAAAAATGCGGATTTTTTTAAAGGTGTTTCTAGTGATGAGTATATCTATCGCCTGAGCAATTCATGATAATTTGTACAGGAATCCTTAACCAAAAAATCAAGAATGATTATACGAGAGATTATTTATAATGATGTGCCTGCAATTGCACGAGTTCATGTAGATACTTGGCGAACAGCTTATCGAGGTATTATTTCAAATGAATATTTAGCTGGTCTGTCATATAAGAAGAGAGAAAATGGGTGGTATCAAATTCTTAACACCGCGTCAGAAAATCGCGACTTTATATATGTTGCAGAAAATCAATCAGGAGAAATAATAGGCTTTGCCAATGGTGGACTAGAGCGCTCAGGTGACTCTATCTACAAAGGTGAGTTGAAAGCGATCTATATTTTAGAAGACAGTCAACGAAAAGGGATTGGTCGCCGTTTGGTTCAGACCGTAGCACTTAAACTTAGTCAAGAAAATATTAATTCAATGTTAGTGTGGGTTTTAGCAGATAATTCTGCGTGTCGATTTTATGAAAAATTAGGAGGAGAAAAAGTTTACTCAAAGCAGCTTGAAAGATGGGGAGCTATGCTGACTGAAGTTGCTTATGGTTGGACGGATACAACAGCAATTATAAAACGTTCTTAAGTCGCCACGTTAGAGTAAATGAGAGATAAAAATGTCTGAACATATTGCAATTATTGAATGGAAGCGTAATCAAGCGATGTTTACCGACAACAAGTATAATCGGGAACACACTTGGAAATTTGATGGAGTTGAGATTGCCGCATCAGCTTCACCACATATTGTTCCCGTTCCATATTCTAATCCTGCTTGCGTTGACCCAGAAGAAGCTTTTGTGGCTTCTTTATCAAGCTGTCACATGCTTTTTTTCCTCTCAATTGCAGCAAAAAGAAAGTTTGTTGTTGAAAGTTATGTTGATAAAGCTGTTGGGGTAATCGAGAAAAACGCAAATGGACAACTCGCTATCACAAAAGTCTATCTCCGTCCGCAGGTAAATTTTATACTTGAAGAAATACCAACAAAGGAGCAATTGGAAAAAATGCATTACGAAGCACACCATAGCTGTTTTTTGGCAAATTCAGTTCAAACAGAAATCATTATTGAAATAATATATCAGATATGATATAAATAGTGCTATGGATTAATTTTATGCATGAAGATAAAAAACAGCGCTTAGAAGCAAAAGGTTGGAAAGTTGGTAGTGTTGAAGAGTTTTTGGGTCTTACTCCTGAAGAAAATGCTTTAATCGAAATTAAATTAGCTCGCTCGTCGTAATTTAAAGCAACGGCGCCAAACAATTATGACACAATCAGAGCTTGCTCAAAAAATTCAGTCCAGCCAACCTCGTGTTGCTAATGCAGAAAATGGTGATGCTTCAGTTTCGATGGAATTGTTGATACGTGGATATTAGCAACAGGTGCAACAGTTAAGGAAATAGGACAAGTTATTGAGTCATGCTGGCTAAGTAAATTAACTATCGTAAGCAATTTTATACAAATATAGATAAATTGTCTTACCCAAGTAAAATAGGTGGAAGTATAGGAAGCTTCATAAAATAATTGTAACTAAATTACTAACTACGAAAACAAAAGCTATGGGAATTGAAGAATTACTATTGCCACTACGTGAAGAAATTTTAAAAATTGCTGCCCAATATGGCGCCTATAATGTGCGTGTATTTGGTTCTGTTGCTAGAGGCGAAGCAAAAGCTGATAGTGACGTAGATTTTTTAGTGGAAATGGAGACGGGAAGAAATTTGTTAGACAGGATTGCTTTAAAACAAGATTTAGAAGAATTACTAGGACGTGAAGTGGATGTTGCCAAACCTAGTAATTTACATGAGTTAATTAGAGATAAGGTTTTACGAGAAGCTATAGTGCTATGAGAGATGAAAAACGTTATTTGATGGATATTGCCGAATGTATCACTCGAATCGAACAATATACTTGTGATGGCAGGGAGGTTTTTATCCAGACAAGGATGATTCAGGATGCAGTAGTACGTAATTTTGAGATTATTGGTGAGGCAACTAAAAGAATATCTCAGGAGTTAAGGCTAAGATATCCTGATGTGCAATGGAAACGAATAGCTGGTTTTCGGGATGTGTTGATTCACGACTATGTACGGGTTGATTATGATGATGTTTGGGGAATTATTGAGCGTGATTTGCCTATTCTCAAACAGCAAATTACGAGCGTTTTAGAAGATTTGAGTGATTAAACTTTTTTACCAAATTTTGGCGAACTTTAAAATCTTCTCCCCCCTTTTTAAGCTGCCGTGTACACAGAAGCCTCTAAAAGTAACTTTTCTTTTCTTACTTTGTGTTCTTTGTGCCTTTGTGGTTCCTTAATAAAGAGATAAACCACAAAACACGCCCAAGGGACGGAGTAAAGGCACACAAAGGGGGGAATGTAAAGGGAATTCTTAAAGATGTGTGTACACAGTAGCCCTTTTTAAGGGGGTAGTGGCACAATAGCACAGGCTTTCCGGCCTGTGCCACATGAATTAGAGGATGCTATGCGAAAGTTGTGCTAATGATGGTGTTTGATTGAACCCATTTTAGGGTTGCTAGTAGGTCGTTACTGCTGGTGATGCGAAGTTGTGTGTCTCCACCAAGTTGGCTAATGGTTATGTCGTTGAACTTAAAGCCACTGCCTAAACTAATTGTGTCACTGGCGCCAAATCCATATATAGTAGCTTCACCGGCGCCTTTATCGAGTTTAAAGGTGTCTTTACCACTACCAATATAGATGGTATCAATGCCTGAAGAAGTGATTGTATTGTTACCTTCACCAGCGTAAATGGTGTTAATGCCATTACCTGCATTGATAATATCGTTACCTGCACCAACATAAATCAAGTCGTTTCCGTTAGCAGTGGTAATGGTATTATTACCTTCGCCGGCGTAAATAGTATTGTTACCATTTCCTAAGCTGATAAAATCATTGCCGGCGCCTGTATATACTGTATTATTACCGTTACCAGCAAAGATGCGGTTGTTACCTTCACCTGCGTAGAAGGTATTATTACCATTTCCAGCATCGAAGTAATCGTTACCTGCACCAGCATAGAGGTTATTATTACCTTCACCTCCACGTATTAAATTATTGCCCTCACCCGCATAAATGGTGTCGTTACCACCAAAGCCGTAGATGTTATCATCTGCACTGGTGCCATATAAAGTATCATCTCCATCAGTTCCACGAATAGCTGCTGCGCGCGGGTTAACTTCAAACTGGCTAACAACGCGAGGAGTACGGTTGATAATATCAGTTGGGTTAGCTTCTAGTTCTTCGCGAGTATAAGCGTCAACACCATAAGTTGTTAATACTAGTTTTTGAGTGGTGGGGTCAATATCAAACTCTGTCCAACCAAAGGTATGTGCTGCTACATAATCTCCTTCGAGTAAATTGGCATTAATTAAACCATCAGCTTGAGGAAGGTTATTGTCTAAACCAAGTGGGTCATAACCAAATGGGGTAATTTGCTGGTTGACAAAGTTCTTGATAAAGTTGTCTTTACCTGCTGTTGGTAAAGAATCGTAGAAGGCTTTTTGGGTTGGGGAAAGAAAACCTAAGTCGCTAGCAATTCCCGCTAGTGTTTGACCTAATGGGGCATCAAATGCTACCGAACCTGTGGTGATTTCAAAGACGCTTGTAGCTTTTTGAGTTTGTCCTGGCGCGGTTTGGTAGGTAAGGTTATTTACTAAGGTTCCGTGAATGTCAGCGGAGATAAACACAACGTTATCGATATTATTATCATCGATATATTTCAGTATTTCGGTGCGTTCAGCAGCGTAACCTTCAAAACGGTCGGATGCACCTAAAACTCCTAAATTTTGGGCTGGTTCGGGGACTATGACAAATTTCCAGGTGATACCTTTGTTTTGGGCATCGAGTAAATCTTGTTTCAAGTCTTGCACTTGTGGGCGCCCTAACAATGTACGGTTAGGATTGAAGGAGTTTACTAAGAACGAAGTCGGATTAGTTGGGTCAGCAGCAGGTAGTCCTGCATCGCGGAACGAACGCGCGTCTAAAACAAATGTCGCAGCATCACTACCGTAAGTATTATAACGATAAAGCTTGCGTTCTCCTGCTGTGCGCGCGTCACCTGTTTGACCGTAGAATTCGTCGCGGATGGGGTTATATTCTTGGAAAGCTTGTAAACCGTTTTCGTATAACGGTGAATCATTGACGAATCCGGTGTTAGCGCCATATAATGCTTGGTCGCTAGCTGAAGCTTTCGCTAAATCTTCACCACCTTGGAAATCATTAACAACTTCATGGTCATCAATAGTTGCCAAAATGGAAGTGGACGCGCGTAAATCACCCCATGTATTTTGTCCGTAGCGCTTACCATATACTTCTGCATGTTTGGTACGGTAGTCATCAAGGGTTATTGCTTGATCTTTTTCGGTTCCATCAGGATTTTTAAGCGCTGGTGAGGGAAAATCAGCGTAAATAGTATCACCTAATTCAATGAAAAAGTCTAAATTACGTTCATCTGCGTTAGAAATTGCTGGATAAGGACTTAATTCACCACGCCAATCTCCTGCTACTCCAAATGTTAACCCAGCTTTCGTTCCGTTTTCTGCTCCTGTATTAAATTTTCCTGCGGCAGTGGTGCCTGCTGCATCAGTAACGCGGTAATAATATTGAGTTCCAGGATTTAATCCAGTCACATCAACTTTTACAGGCTGTAAAGTATCAGTAACATGTGCTGTTGTTGTACCTGCAATATTACTAAAATCAGATGACGTTGAATATTCAAATTTAACGGCGCCTGTAAAGTTACTGCGTGCCCATAACACAGTAGAATTCTGGGTAGTGTCACCGCTAGCAATTCCATTTAACAAAGAATTGGCTTGGGGTGTGCGTGGGTTGTAGGTAGTAGTGTTTATTGTTAGCGGGTTGGGGAATGCGTTTGCGATGTTTTCCCAAGGTACAAATTTAAAGTTGGTGCTAACATTCTCACCGTCTACAATTTTTGCTGGTAGGTTTTCTCCATCGTGAGTAACGAATAAACCAAATGGGAAGTCTGGTCCTAATGGTACGTTAACAACATCGGCGCCATCTGATTGTTGTACGCTATCAATTGCACCGTTGCTACCAACTGCAAATCTACCTAAGAAATCGTTACTACCTTCACGAGTATATACTGCAAAGGTACTGTCTCCTTGACTCGACGCTAGCAAGTAACCTGTACCGTCTTTACCGTAATATATAGTTAATCCTTCTGCATCATCAGTAAGATTTTTTCCACCTTCAAAACGCACTTTGTCTATCAAGGTTGCTGTGTTACCACCATCAGGTTCTGCTTGGAACTTCCAAATACCTACATCTTCTTGGGCAATATAAAAATAGCCAAGTTCTTGGTCTACTACTGACCCTTCGGTTTGAGGAGAACGTCCTTCCGCTGTTGGTGAAGGTAAAGTGAAATTACGGACTAGTTCGGCGCCTATTTTACCGTTACCTTTATCAATTAATTTAAACTGTCCAACATCTCCTGTTTGCCTACGATTTACAAAGGCATATAAATCACCTGTTTTGGGACTATTATACAAACTGAGTCCATATGCACTGCGTGTTGATGCTGAATATGGGGGTGCAAACGGCGCCGCTTGAAATAATGTGCCAATACTGCTATCGGTGATATCTTTAAGATATTGACCGGAAGTACCGTTTGGATCAATTTGGAAAATTGCTAGTTTATCGTTGTTACGGTCAGAAGCTACGGCTATATCTATAGATTGTCCACCTAGTTTAAAGCCATACTGTAAATCAACGTTGTTGTATCTAATATTGCCTGGATTGATTTCTTGCAATAAATTACCTGACAAATCATAAACTCGTAAACCTGCATTTTTAACGCTTCCAAGTACCAAGCTTTTTTGACTATCTGTAGAATTTACGTAGATAGCTGGGTCATCTGCATCCGCGCGCTGGCTAAATGGTAAACTTGAGTCATCTATTAAATCAGGACGAGTTTCGACGGTTGGGATAACAGTGGGTACTAAGTCGGCATCTAATGCCAATATTTGAGTAAATTGTGTACTGCTAAAGTTATTATCGCTTACCAATACGATAGATTGGCGCCCATCATCTAGTTTTGGACCAAATGCTAAACCTTCAACGTTATCAAGTCCGGTAGATAACTCTAGGTCATCAAGGTTTAATAACAACCGTTTTTCTACAGGTCTTATTGCTGCTAATTTATCACCGCTAAGATTATTTAGTGAATCAAATGAACTAATATCACTGGCGCCTTGCAAAGTGATTTCATACAGTTTGATAGTATTACCTGTACCTGGGGCGCCTGTCGAGAAGGAACGTTCTAATGCAAGTAGTGTACCGCGACTATCGAGTGCGAGTAAATCTACTAGTCCGTTGGTATTAAATGCTGTAGTTGGATTTGATGGCGCCGCTACTGCATCGGTGTTATATAAGTATTCTTTCTCAGGTTGTCCGGAAACAAGGTTGTATTGAATTATCCGCGAACGAGTTCCATTAGTTGTTGTGGCAACAGCACCATCTTGGAATAATGCGTTTTCGGTAGCTGTGTAAAGGAATTTTTGGTCTGGGGTAATAGTTAAACTTTCAAACGCTAAGTTGTTGCGAACACCTGCTGTTTGGGTATCACCTGCATCGATGTTACCGTTAGCGTTTGTATCTTGAACAACGGGAAGGAATTTTCTAGGTACTGGCAGTGACCGAATAAACTGTCCTGTGGTTAAAGAATATTCGTTAACAAACGGGTTAGTTACACGTCCAGCACTTGGGTTAACTTCACCTTCCGATGAAATAAATACTGTATCTTTATTTGTCAGGGCAATACCTTCGGGGTCAAGACTCAATTCTGGGTAAAAGTTGCCGCTAGCGTCTTTGATGGGAGTAACGTTAGTAAAAGTGGCGCCAGTGGAAGTAATAGTATTAGGGTTGGTTGTAAAAGTATAGAACCGCGCAGGCCCAAATTGCGAACGGTCATCAGAGATAACATAAAAGCGGTTATTAGCAGCATCATAGGTAACACCTGATAAACCACCTAATGGTGTTGGTCTACCGTTAACTGTACCAGCGGTGCCTTCTGGAATAAACCCTGTAGGAATAATAGTTTGTCCTAGAAAGTCTATATTAGGAATTGTTGCACCTGGTTGTGAAGGAGAAACTTGGACATCTGACCATACCAGACGGTGGTCGGAACTAGGGAAACCTCCAGGCAAGCTAGAGTTAAATGTGCCAACTAATGCAAATTGAGGGTCAGTGTTGAGAGGCCAATATACAGCAGAGTTATTTATAGTTAGATTACTCGAAGGCAATACATAATCTACACGAAGATTTCCTGGAGCAGTATCTGAAAAGTCTGCTGTGTCGAAAGCGGGGTTGCCTTTTTGTGTAAGGTTGGCGCCACCTTGTAATTGAGCTTGTTGTACACCACCTGCACTCGTAGGAATAAAATTTGTATTAACGCGCGGGTTATTAAGTATTTGAAGAATAGCGTTATCAAAGCTATCACCATCGTTGGGGTCTGCGTTTTGGTCACCCATGATTACAAATTGGGCACCTGAACTTAAACCACCTTTTTGACCTGCATCATCATATATATAGTTACCTTGACCAGGAGCAATATAATCTGACCAAAAACGAATTTCATCATGGTTGCGTTTGCCGTTGCGGTCTTCGGCGCCATCAAATGTAGGTGGTGTTGGATGACTTACTAAAGCATGAACGGTTTCACCATTAATTTTTATAGGTATATCCCAGTGACTTTTTGAAGAAAGACGCAAAACTTCTTGTTCTTCGGGTGAGTACCAAGGTGTGGAAGAACCGGGAGTTGCGATAGTGGAAAGGAGGGAATTTGGCATATCCTTCCATAGGAAATTTTGGAAGGTGCGGATATTTGCTGTATCTATAGGGTATTTTGATAGCAACAACATCCCAAATTGACCAGGGAAATTACCAAACCCAAATGCATCATCGCCATATCCTGGGGCGCCGGGTGTAGTGACAACGCTACCATTGTTATTGAGGTCAAAGCCAGAAGCTATACCTGTGTTGGAGGGGGCAATGTAAACGTAAGGGTAATTAACGGGAGTGGCGCCGTTTTGACTTATGGAAAGGTAATTTTCTTGAAGGAGTTTAACTGGTAAAAGAGGGTCACTAGTAACGTAGTCAAACTCGTTGATAAGTAAGATGTCGGGGTTGTTACGTTGAATGATTTCGGCAACAGCTCTGGCTTGGGTATTATCGGGGGTCGATAAATCACGAACTAAATCACCCTCGTTATTGCGGTTAAGAGAAGCGTTGAATTGTGAGAAGCGAATTGTTGAGGAATCCATAGTAGGGGGTGGTAGATAACGTTAATTTTTTCTGAGAATCAATCTACCTAAAGTAGTAGTTGATGTTTACACCTGTATTGGCGCCTAAAATTTTCTACCCTGAGATAGATTTTTTGGCGATTTTATCCATTTATTTCTCACAATACTGTCCAGTGAAGTATTTACTAAGTGAGATATTAAGCTATGTATCTATTATTGAAAATGTATAAATTTAAATAATGATGTGTTTCAGTTTATGCATTGGTTAAGGTCTGGCAACGGATGAACACGGATGTAACGGATAAGTTGTTTATTATAAAAAAGCCTAGTTGTAGGTGCGGCAAAAGTTACCATACGTTTATGTGCCAACCTAGTGGTCTATGTCATAAAATTTGGACGGTTGGAGGAATGAACCACAAAGACACAAAGGACACAAAGGAAGAATTATTAAGGAGTGAACCTACCAAAATTAATGACACAGACTACTAGTGGTCTGTGTCATAAGTTTTGGAAGGTAGGAGGAATGAACCACAAAGACACAAAGGGCACAAAGGAAGAATTTTTAAGAAGTACACCTGACAAAATTAATCACCTAGTTATTTAAAATTACCTATCCGTTACATCCGTTCATCATCCGTTGCCAATATTATTTCCTTGTAACAAATTATCCAAAAATAAAGTGCTGCATTAATTCCGCTAAATAACTTAGGTACACCTTCTAAGAAGCTAGAAATATTAGTTAAGTGTAATGAATCGATTAAAATAGCAATTAATAGCAAACCAACGCTAGCCAAAAGCAAAGAATAAGGTGTTGATTTAATTCGTTTCCAGAATGCCTTAGTATAAACAAGCGCAATCATACCATAAACGGTTATAGTTGTAAGCTTTGGGATGCCCGCATAAACGAGTGTTATATGAATTCTGTAGACTTCATTGATTAAGAAACCTAACATTAGCAGAGCAGAAGATAAAATAAAATTATTATTTTGATTTTTAGGACGAATCTTTTTAAGTAATGCAAAGCTGAAAGCACAAACTATCGGTGGGATATAACATAATAACTGAAACGTATATGTCAATAACCCTGCAGTCGGATATTGCGGACTTGATGGTGGAAAAAACAATCCCTCTGTTGGTAGATTTAATAATTTAGTGCAAGCTGTTGTTGAGATTACTAGGAGTAAAAATATACCGTTTACCCAAAATATGAAACGATGATTTTTCATGAAGTGATTAAGAAGTTATGTATTTTAAGATTAGGCAATGTAGATGTGTTGGAATTTACCAAAATGCTTTAGATTATTCATGTTGTGTTCTTCACATATACTATGACAAACGTTGAAATCAATACTTCCCATGTTAAAGTACCTAACAATGACTTGGAGATTGATGCTTATCTAGCTCAACCGACTAATGGGGGAACCTATGGGGCTATTATAGTCATTCAAGAGATATTTGGAGTTAACAGCCATATTCGGGATGTTACGGTACGAATTGCTGAACAAGGATATGTGGCAATTGCACCTGCAATGTTTCAACGTGTTGCTCCTGGTTTTGATGTTGGGTACTCTCAAGAAGACATGCAGCGTGGTTTTCAGTATATGCAGCAAATCAAGGCGCCGGAGGTAATGAGCGATATTCAAGCTACTGTTGCTTATCTTAAAACTTTACCAAATGTTAAAGCTTCGGAGATAGGCGCCATTGGTTTTTGTTTTGGTGGTCACGTTGCTTACCTAGCTGCAACACTACCCGATATCAAAGCTGCTGCTTCGTTCTACGGGGGTGGAATTGCTACTTCGGGTCTAGGTGCAGATACCGCTACGATTAACCGCACCTCGGAAATTAAAGGTACTATTTATGCATTTTTTGGTACCAAAGATTCATTAATTCCACAGGAGCAAAATCAGCAAATTGAAGCAGAGTTAAAAAAACATCATGTAAATCATCGTGTATTTAGGTACGATGCAGACCACGGATTTTTCTGCGACCAGCGCGCGAGTTATAACCCTGAAGCTGCTGCTGATGCTTGGCAACATGTTTTGGAATTGTTTCAAAATAACTTAAAGTAGGCTTAAACACAAAACTCTTGTGGAATGGGCATCCTTGCCCGTCCCTACATCTAATTTAGACCATCCAATACAATTTAAATTAACAAATTCTTCTTACTTAAGTAAGGTGACGCGGCAGCTTCACTTTAAATAACGCATTGCTTAGTAAAAATAATTAATACTCAGGTTAGAGTATAATATCTAAACTTTTAAGCTAACTTCAATTAGTTAGTAAATAGTATTAAACTTCGTTGATTTCCTAAACAAATAAAGCGATATATTACTAATTTACTTATGCAATAAAAAATAGGGAAGAATATGAAAGCAACAACCTTATACGAGCAACTTGGTGGACAGCGCGCGATTGAAGAAATAGTGGATAATTTTTACAACCGTGTTTTGGCTGATGATACAGTCAACAAGTTTTTTGCACACACAGATATGAAAAAGCAACGTCATCATCAAGCTGCTTTCATATCTTATGCTCTTGGTAGTCCAGAACATTACACAGGTCGCTCAATGGAAAAAGCGCACACGGGACTAAATTTACAGCCAGAACATTTTAACGCAATTGTACAACATTTGGATGAAGCACTAACTGCACACGGTTTATCCTCAAAGGATGTACACGCAGTACTCGACCGCGTTGCAACTCTTGAACAAGCAATTTTATATAAATAGAGTAGAGACGCGATTAATCGCGTCTCTGTGGTAAAATTTTTCTTACCACAGAGGCACAGAGGGACAGAGTTTGAAGCTAAAAAATCCTCATGCAGGTAGAAGTATAAAAGCAGAATAATAAATATAACTATCATATAAATATAAAAAGAGGTATTTAATGGCAAGAGAAGTTACAGATACTGATGGTATCACTTGGTCATGCATTCAAGCTTATTCTGGACTATCTGATAGTGAAGAAAACAATGACGCTGCTAAGGTTAGTAGTGAAGATGATACATATTGGGTTGTTTGTACACCAAGTGGTGGTGCTAAGTCTGTGCGGCTTAAACTTTCGGGTGACTGGGAAAATTCATACTCTGATGAAGAATTACTAAACCAAATTAAGCAAGAACTGCAAGCAGCAGTTTAATAGTTATAAGACTTACACAGTTGTCATATAAAGCCGTAGATGCGTGACACATTTAAAAAATTAAAACGTGGCTATAAGACTGTATAGTGCGTGAAAGCATTTTAATTTTTCATTCTATTGTGAATTGTAATAGCTTTTACGTACAGTCCTCCCTAATTTTTATTTTTATCATTAGTTTTAATAAGTTTGGGAGGATAAGAAACATAAGTTATTTTACTTTTTTCTCATTCTCTTTTATATCTTTATAAATAGCGCATAAGTCGTAATTAAATTTAGCAGCATGGGCTTCTCGCACTTGTCTTATCTCTTCTATAATTGGGTCTTCTTTCATTAGTTTAAGTTTCCAAAAGTTCCTCTGGTGTAAAAATTGCAACTGGTTCATAACCTCTTGAACGACAAAAACGTTGGGTTAATTAAATTTTGGAAGTCTCTTAGGACTGCCATACTAAAATCTGTGTTGAATTGGAATCATACTTACGATAGGTATTCACCAAAACGTGTAATCTAGCTTTGTCTAACTAAAGATAGATGATGTTATATGCTTGACACTTAAGTTTAATAATTAAGGTAAAGTAGATTTTAGTATTTGATAGGAGAAAAGGCAAATTCTCAATAGTCTACGATTTTTTACTGCTTTACAGTTCGTAATAAGCAATGCTTATGTTAAGCGATATATGGTTTATTACAAGCAGAAGAATATAGTAATTTAAACAAAATAGCAAACCCATGAGAATCCGGTTACAACGCCGACGTTTTGGACAATTAGTTGTTGTTACCACTGTAACAGCAGCATTGAGTAAATTTACTGAAACAGTTATAGCACAGAAACCTCCGACTCCGAGTTATAAAGCGGCACCTTCGGTTTCTGAAGTTATTAACGTAACACTGCGGGTAAATGGTAAGGAACAAGCTTTAAAGATGGAACCGCGTGTAACTTTACTCGATGCTCTACGGGAATATATAGGTTTTACAGGTACGAAGAAGGGTTGTGACCACGGACAATGCGGCGCCTGTACTATATTAGTAGGGGGGCGAAGAATTAACTCGTGTTTGACTTTAGCCTGTATGCACGATGGTGATGAGATAACAACAATCGAAGGTTTAGCTCTAGGTGAAGAACTGCATCCAGTGCAAGCAGCATTTATCAAGCACGATGGTTTTCAATGTGGTTATTGTACATCTGGACAAATTTGCTCTGCGGTAGCATTAATAAGCGAAGTCAAAGCAGGTACAAAAAGTACGGTAACTCCTAATATCAAGCAAGACGGTCAAGTTGAGCTAACAGACGCAGAAATACGTGAGCGCATGAGTGGAAATATTTGTCGCTGCGGTGCCTACCCCGGTATTGTCGCAGCAGTACGCGAAGCCAGCAGCCAAGCCTAATAAAATTTTAGATTTGTCTACCCTTCGGGATAACTTCGTTAACGACAATGAATAGATTTTAGATTTTAACTTATTGCACTCAGCACTCAATACTCAGCACTCAGCACTCAACACTCAGCACTGTATTTATGAAACCATTTGCCTACACTCGCGCGACAGATACTGGCGCCGCTATTCAAACTATTACTGCCGAGCAAAGAGCTAAATTTATTGCAGGTGGTACTAACTTAATTGATTTAATGAAGGACTCGGTCGAGCAGCCTGACCGTTTGGTTGACATTTCTCGTTTAGAATTGGCACGTATAGATGAAGTTAATGGTGGTGTACGTTTGGGCGCCTTGGCACGTAACAGTGATACTGCAAATAACCCTCTAGTTCGTCAACGTTTTCCTCTTGTGTCGCAAGCTATTCTCGCAGGCGCCAGTCCACAACTACGGAATAAAGCAACGAATGGCGGTAATTTGTTACAACGTACACGCTGTTACTACTTTACCGACACCACAATGCCATGCAACAAGCGCGAGCCAGGTTCAGGTTGTGCAGCGATAGAAGGTTATAATCGCATCCACGCTATCTTTGGTACAAGCCCTCAATGTATCGCAACTCACCCATCAGATATGTGTGTTGCACTAACTGCATTAGACGCAGTAGTGGTAGTTTCCAGTCCTAATGGTTCTAGAACAATACCATTTGCAGATTTTCATCGGCTACCAGGTAATACACCGCAAATAGATACTAACTTGCGACGCGATGAGTTAATTACAGCCATTGAATTACCTGCCTCCGAAGCAGTATTTGCACCGCGCTCGCATTACCTGAAAATACGCGATAGAGCATCTTATGCATTTGCGCTCGTTTCATCTGCTGTAGCTTTAGATATGAATGGTGACACAATTCGAGGCGCGCGGGTAGCATTAGGTGGAGTAGCACACAAACCTTGGCGAGCAACTGAAGCTGAGAAGATTTTAATAGGAGCAAAGCCAAACCAGCAAACTTTTTTACGAGCAGCAGAAGCAACAATTCGCGGCGCCCAGCCACAAAAGCACAATGCTTTTAAGGTAGAGATGGTCAAACGGGCAATTGTGCGCGCGCTGACTATTGCATCTGGTGAAACCGCATAAGACGCGATATATCACGTCTCTACACTCAGCACTCAGCACTCATCACTCAGCACTATTTATGAATACAAACAAAGCTGTTGGCAAACCTATTGATAGAGTAGATGGACGTTTGAAGGTAACAGGCGCCGCTCGCTATTCAGCAGAAATTCCCTTAGAAAATATCACTCATGCAGTGATTATCAGCAGCACCATCGCGAGAGGGCGAATTAAAAATATTGACACCAGCACGGCTGAAAAATTACCTGGTGTCATTAGTATTATCACTTATAAAAACGCTCCAAAACTTAAACCAGTACCCACCTTCTCAGCCAATGGTCCTGCTGCTGAAAACCGTTTGCCGCTGCAAAATGCAGAAATCCATCACAGCGGTCAGCATATTGGTGTTGTAATTGCTGATACTTTAGAACACGCTAAACATGCCGCTACACTAGTGCGTGTTGAGTATGAAGCGCAACGACCCCTAACTGAAATGGCACGGGAGCGAAATAAGGCAGTTGTGCCGAAGGGGAAAATCTCAGAAAAACCGCCTGATGTAGTGCGTGGAAACCCAAATCAAGGGTTAGCGCAAGCTCAAGTACGGGTAGAGCAAACTTATAGAACACCAGAAGAACATCACAACCCGATGGAGACACACGCTACTACTGCGGTGTGGCAAGGCAACCGTTTAACTGTTTACGATGCGACACAGTATAACTTTGGTACACGGCAAGCGTTAGCAACAACGTTTGCTATTCCTGAAGATAATGTTCGAGTTGTATGTCAGTTTATTGGTGGCGCCTTTGGTTGTAAAGGTTCAGTTTGGCCTCATGTTACAATTGCAGCGATTGCGGCTCAAAAAGTTGGGCGCCCGGTGAAGTTGGTACTAACTCGTCAGCAAATGTTTACGACCGTTGGACATCGTGCAGAAACCGAGCAGAAAGTAGCGCTGGGAGCAACACGCGATGGTCGTTTAACAGCAATTCAGCATACAGGTACTTCCCATACTTCGACTTTTGATGAATTTGTCGAACCGTTCACGGTTATCACGCATATGCTGTATGCTACGCCAAACATGCAAGCATCACAACGCCTTGTAAAACTTAACAAAGGTACGCCTACTTTTATGCGGGCGCCTGGTGAAACTCCTGGTACTTTTGCGCTAGAGTCGGCAATGGATGAAATGGCGTATGCACTCAAACTTGACCCAATTGAGTTACGATTACGAAATTACGCCGAAACTGACCCTGATCACAACCGTCCTTGGTCGAGTAAATCTTTAAAAGAATGTTACCGCGTTGCAGCCGAAAAGATTGGTTGGTCGCGACGTAATCCCCAACCGCGTTCAATGCGAGATGGACGCTATTTAATAGGTATGGGGATGGCAACCGCAACATACCCTGTTTATTTATTCGGCGCCACTGCCAAAGTGCGTATTCTTCAAGATGGTAGTGTCGTAGTGCAAAGCGGTTCTCAAGAAATGGGTACAGGTACAGCAACCGCGATGGCACAAGTTGCTGCTGATGTGCTAGGAGTACCCTTTGAGCGAGTGCGGTTTGAATTGGGAGATACTGCTTTACCAAAGGCGCCTGTTTCCGGTGGTTCGGCAACAATGGGAAGTGTTGGAACTGCTGTACATGGAGCGGTAAAAGTAGCACAAGCTAAGTTATTGGAACTAGCACGTGCTGATTCTAAATCACCTCTTTACAACGTTCCAGAAACCGATATTGCTTTTGAGGACGGGCAGATATTTGTTAAAAGTAAAGCAAATAAAAGTGAAACTTACGCAGATATACTGAAGCGACAAAATCTCCCGCATATCGAAGAAAGCTTCGATGCCAAGTTTGATAGCGAGAATAAGCCTCATTCTTCGCACTCATTCGGCGCCCAGTTTGCCGAAGTTAGAGTTGACCCGGATACAGGCGAAGTACGGGTAACTCGTTTTATCGGAGCTTATGGAGTCGGTAAAGTAATTAATGCCAAAACTGCACGCTCGCAAATTATCGGTGGTGTCACAATGGGTATAGGAATGGCACTTCATGAAGAAACTATTACCGACGCGCGTACAGGACGTATCATCAACGCGAATTTAGGTGAGTATCATGTTCCTGTAAACGCTGATATCCCTGCTATCGAGCCGTACTTTGTTGATGAAATTGACCCTCATATTAACGGTATTGGCGCCAAAGGTATCGGCGAAATTGGTATTACAGGAGTAGCTGCAGCAGTTGCAAACGCTGTATATCATGCTACAGGTAAACGAATCCGCGATTTACCAATTACACCCGATAAATTGTTGTAATCGTTCGTAGTAGCGCTTTAGCGCGCTTACTACAAGCATCAAATCCTACACCAATTAACAACAGAGGTATTCAAATGGTTAAAGTCGTCCGCTTCCACGAACTTGGTGATGCAAATGTCCTTAAATTAGAAGAAATGCCTGCGTGCGAACCAGGTAAAGGTGAAATTCGTTTAAAAGTTGAGGCAATTGGTTTAAATCGTGCCGAGGTTTTATTCCGCGAAGGTAATTATGTTGAACAACCAAACCTTCCTTCGTCACTTGGATACGAAGCTGCTGGTACTGTAGAGGCAGTTGGAGAAGGTGTTACTAATTTAAAAGTTGGTGACCGCGTTAGCACAGGACCTTTCTTCTCAATGCGCGAGTACAACGTTTACGGAGAAAGCGCAATTGTTCCAGCGAATGGCGCCTTTGCCTATCCAGAAAATATCTCACCAATTGAAGCCTCTACAATTTGGATACAATATTTAACTACGTATTTCGCCTTTGTTGACATTGGAAAATTGCAACCGAATCAGCACGTTTTAATTACCGCAGCGTCTAGCAGTACTGGTTATGCAGCAATTCAACTAGCAAAAATGATGGGCGCCGTTACAATTGCGACAACTAGAACCCAAGCTAAACGTCAGAACTTAATTGATGCTGGTGCTGACCATGTAATTGTCACTAACGACGAAGACCTAGTTGCACGAGTTAAAGAAATTACTCAAGGACGAGGTGTAGAACTAGTTTACGACCCCATTGCCGGAGATACGCTTGCACAACTAGTAGAGATTACTGCTCCCAGAGCAACCATCGTTATTTATGGCATCTTGTCTACAAAGCCCGCAATTTTGCCAGTGTTAACCGCAATTACAAAAACCTTGAGAATAGCTATTTATGCGGTCTTCGAGTTTACTGGCAATAATGAATTAGGCTTTGCACGTAATGAGGAAGCAGTCGATAGAGGTACCAAATATATCTATCAAGGTTTGGCATCCAGACAACTAAAACCCATAATTGACCGAACCTTCGGGCTAGATGAAATTGTTGAAGCTCATCGCTATATGGAATCAAATCAGCACAACGGAAAGATTGTTGTCACCGTTTAATGCTAAAAGCAATTCTTCAGGGGTAGGCGCCACTTTCTATTTTTTAAAAGACTATTAACTGTTATTGACCAAGCTAAAATTATTTAGTCTTATTAATAACTTCTTGCACCCGTTAAACTCAATCAAAACCCAAGAAAAATCTATGGATACCAAACCTACTGTTCTAGTTGTCGGGTCTACTGGAATGCTCGGCACGAAAATCATTACTGCCCTGCTTGATAAAGGGACAACAAACGTTCGGGCAATGGTGCGTTCGTCGAGTGATAGCGATGAAAAAAATCGTGAAAAAATTGACAACATGAAAGCTAGGGGTGTAAGCCTTGTTGAAGGTGATTTAATGAATCCTGAAACACTGCTTCAAGTTTGTGAAGGTGTTGATGTAGTAGTGTCTGCGGTAGGCAACAATCAAGTAACCGTACCTGGGCAGAAAAACTTGATTGATGCTGCTAAACAGCAGGGTGTTAAGCGATTCATTCCCTCTGACTACTCGGTAGATTATCGTAAGCTGGACTATGGCGACAACGATAATCTCGATATGCGAAAGCAAGTGTTTGAGTATCTTCAGCAAAGTGGTTTGGAGTATACCTTAATTCTTAACGGGGCTTTCATGGATAATGTCGGCACGCCCTATATGCCCCAGTTTGACTTAGAGCATAATACATTTCAATACTGGGGCGATGGTGAAACACCACTTGATTTTACCACTACCGACGATACTGCCAAATATGTGGCAGAAGCTGTTAGTGATCCCGAACTAGCAAATAAGGCTTTAGAGGTTGCGGGAGATGTGCTAACAGCCAAACAGCTAAAAGCCGCTTACGAAGAGGCAACTGGCAACACGCTAGAAGAAAAGCCGTTAGGCAGTGTAGAGGAATTAAAAGCTTGGATTGCAACAAAAAAGCCCTCTGCTAGTTCGCCAGTAGAGTATGTTCCTCAACAATATGAGTATACAATGGTGTCGGGCAAAGGCAAACTTGATAATATTCAGAACGACCGCTACCCCAACATCAAACCCTTAACAGTACGAGAGTATCTTCAAAAAACACCGAGCTGAATCAAAGCTGCTAACGAAGCTACTGCCTGAAACTAATAGTTTGTATGATTAATTCTGGAGAGTTGGCGCCAATTCTCTTACTCTCTTCCTCTTCCACTGTGTACTTTGCGTCTGGAGTGGTAAATATCTATACCGCAAAAACTCATGACATGAACCACTAGTTCAGTAAATAGCTCAAGACGAAGTTGCATCCCTAATCAATTAAGTGCAGAACGCCGAAATAGGAAGGAGAAAATTGTGTCTTTACCACAGATCGCGACGCAAGTTGCAGGTTCTCTAGCAACAACCAATATTTCGGATGCAATTCCAATCTCACCTGTTCTTTCAAGCGAGCAGCAAGGTTGGAATGGTATTATTGTCGAACAACGCCATCATCCACCGAGCGAGATTGTCGTCCCCGCCGTTTCAGAACATATTATCACCTTGCACCTCAAGCATCGAACAAATTTGATACAGAAACGGGATGGGCGAGTTTATGAGAAGCGAGTCACTCCTGGGCACATCTCCCTGACTCCTGCGGGTCAGCCTAGTAATTGGTGCTGGGACAAAACCTCTGAGGTGCTTCATCTACGCCTCAACCCGACATTTTTGCTTAAGAACGCAAGTGAAGCCTGTGGCTTAGATAGCAATCGAGTTGAGCTTTTAAGCTACTTTTCCATACGGGACAGTCAGCTTGAACAAATTGGGCTTGCCCTTCTAGGAGAGCTTCATTCTAAAGGGTTAGGGGGTCAGCTTTATGTTGAGTCACTAATTAACTTGCTGTCAATCCATCTACTGCGGCACTACTCAGCATTGAGGCAGCTTACACCAATCTCAACGGCAAGTGTCTCTTATGCTCACCTTCAACAAGTGCTTGAATACATCCATGACAACCTGGCACAGAATCTAACGTTAACTGAATTAGCGCAAATCGCAGGGCTAAGTTCGTCACACTTGGTTGCTCAATTCCAGAAATGGCTAGGTGTTGCTCCTCATCAGTACATAATTCAATGTCGGGTTGAGTGGGCTAAACGGTTGCTGCTTCAGGGTCGGCTCTCGATTTCTGAGATTGCTACCCATGTAGGGTTTTATGACCAAAGTCATTTCACCCGTCATATGAAGCGGCTAATGGGTGTGACACCGAAAGCAATTTTACACAATCAGAACGTCCTAAATAAATAAGAAGAATGTCCAAGACGGCTAAGGGGAATTTTTCTATATTTGTAAAGAAGATGCCGAAAACCCCTGAGAAAAATCAAAAACCTCAACTGTAAAGAATGTTGAATGAGTCACTCTAAACCTAAACCTAGTTTTCAACGTTGGTTTGCCCTTGGGCTTCTGTGCGCTGCACAATTTATGGTGGTGCTAGATTTTTCCATTGTCAACGTAGCTCTGCCTGCGATGCAGCGAGAGCTTGGCTTTTCACAGCAAAATCTACAATGGATTGTCAGTGCCTACGCCCTTACCTTTGGGGGCTTTTTATTACTGGGGGGTCGAGCTGCAGATTTACTTGGGCGCCGTCGGGTATTTATAGCTGGGCTAGGTTTATTTGCCCTTGCCTCACTCGTTGGGGGATTAGCACAGTTCCAATGGGTGTTGATTACTGCCAGAGCTTTTCAGGGGTTAGGAGGCGCCATCGTCTCTCCTGCGGCTTTATCAATTTTAACAACGACGTTTCGAGAAGGCTCAGAAAGGAATCGAGCATTAGGCATTTGGGGTGCAGTTGCAGCAGGAGGCTTTGCAGCAGGCGTGTTGCTAGGGGGCATTCTTACGGATGGTTTAAGTTGGCGGTGGGTGATGTTCGTTAACGTGCCAATTGGCATAGCAACCGCTGCCTTGTCTCCCATGTTTTTGAGTGAGAGCCGAGAGCAAGTTGTAAACAGAAAAATTGATTTTGCAGGGGCTGTCACCGTAACAGTCGGATTAGTGCTATTGGTCTATGCACTAGTACAAGCTCCCGAAGCAGGCTGGGTTGCAACTTCAACAATCTTGTCGTTTGTTGCAGCGATCGCGCTGCTCTGCCTATTTGTATTGATTGAATCACGATCGTCTTCGCCCCTAGTGCCCCTTGGAATTTTTCGCCACCGGACACTCACAGCAGCTAATTTAGTCGGGGCTTTACTAAGTGCGGCAGTTGCCTCAATGGTCTTTATCCTAACACTGTATATGCAGCAGGTGCTAAGTTATTCAGCACTGCAAACGGGACTGGCATTTCTACCCCATGCCTTAGCAGCAAGTATTGCGGCGCCTTTGGCTTCACGATTTGTCAGCCTTGGGGTTATCAGCAGTAACTAAAAATCCTAGTATTTCATAGGATTTTTGAGATTTTTGATTTCAAGATTTAGAAAGCCGCTCATTCTTGTTCTTATGTAACTATACGGAAAAAAATCTATAAAATCAACTCAAAATTTGTGATAATTTTTAATATAATTTAGTGATATAATAACGATAATTGTGTGATAATTGTAATTATAAAATTAGTAATTAACGGTGCATAAAATGCCTTCACGAAAGCAAACCTATGTTAAACAATTACATATAGATACGAACACAGGTTTGTTTTTGGCGGACTATGGAGCAATTTCTCAAGGTGCAGCAGTATTTATTTTGAAAGGATTGCTTGAAAACCAGAAAATCTCACAGTTGAACACAACTCTACAAAAAACATACGCAATTAATAAACGTCAAGCGTCGAGTATTATTGCTTTTATAGAAGGTGAAATAAAAAGTGCCTCGGAGTCGCAGGCCTCACATATCAAGACATTAGAAGAAAAAATAAAAACTTTAAAATCATCAGTTGATTTGCTTGAAAAGAAAGTAAAAAAGCATATTGAATACTTCAAAGCAGTAAACAAATATAATACTACTACAAAACAAGGTAAAAAAGCGAAAATATCTGCAAAGTATAAACCTCAATTTGATGATGCTTGTTCAGTAGCGTTTGGTCAAAAAATTGGTACTCATTATCAAGGTGCAAAAAATAAGCTACATCATCAAAAACGTAAGCTACACAAAATGACTTGTCAGTTAAAGTATTTGAAATCAAAACGATTACATGTTAATTTGGGTAATAAAGAAACTATTTACTTTGTCGGTAGTAAAGATGAGTCAAACGGCAATCAAATTTGTCAGTTAATCTTTGGTTTAGAAAAAAAATCTCTTGATATATTAAAAATTCGTGTGCCGCTAGCTTTGGAACATCGATATGGTAAATATATAGAAATACCTATCAATTTGAATGGCTATGGTGATACTGAAATACGTTCTGCATGGGCATCAGGACAGCAAGCAATTACTTATCGTATCATTCAACGTAAATACGGTGTATGGGAAGCACATATTACAGTTGATGTATATCGACCAATAACATCTGATACAGTCATGTTAGGTTGTATTGGTGTAGATTTGAATTTCAATTCGCTAGCGTGGTGTAAGGTAAATGCGGATGGTAATCCCAAACGATTTGGTGACATTAAATTTAATTTACATAGTTTATCTCATAATCAAACCGAGGCAGTATTAGCAGGAGTTATTACACAATTAACTACATTGGCACTTGCTTTTAAATGCCCTATTGTCATTGAGGATTTGGATTTTGATAAAAAGAAAGCGCAATTAAATAATGGCACTCTTCATAAACGGTACAATCGGATGATTTCTGGTTTTGCTTATAACCGTTTTTATGAATTATTATCCAGTAGATGTTTCAAGTTAGGAATAAAATTAATTACCGTAAAACCTGAATATTCATCTTTAATTGGGATGACAAAATTTATGTCCAATTATGGAATGAATTCAGGTTGTTCTGCAGCATTAGTTCTTGCGCGACGCGCGATGAATTATTCTGAGGGGGTTCCAGCCAGAACCGCCTACTTTGACAAGGAATCAAAGAAGCACGTCTGGTCACACTGGAACCGCATCAGCAAAAGGGTGAAAGGTTCAGCCCGACACTCTTTCTATCAGCCTAGGCCAACAGCCTCTTCTAGCTTACGCAACGGGACTACCGAGAATGGTGTCCTTGAATTTGGTAATTCGGTTCCCTAATGGTCTAATAACCCGTCCTGGATTAAATGTGCCGAATGAACAGACGTTTGCAAGCCTATAATGGGCGGTTAGAATGCCATCTTGAAATAGGTGGAGGAAATCGTACAACGAACCGCGATTGTACGTGGATTTAGGAATTCCAGATTTTCCTAGATTTTTGCAAGCGGTGTTAAGTCAACACTAATTATTGGAATGGTTTTATCAATGGTAGGACTGCTGATCTTAACGCAGATTTCCGTAAGAGCAAACTTTGTTGGTGATTTGCTACCAGGAACCGTTCTCGTTGGGTTGGGTATTGTAACAGGCGTAGTGACGGTAACAATCGCTGCCACAGCGGGCATCAGCGACAGCGACCAAGGATTAGCCTCTGGCTTGCTCAACACCTCTCAACAGGTTGGTTCTGCGGTAGGATTGGCAATTTTAGTAGCAGTTTCTACCGCTCGAACCAATGCGATTATAGCGAGTACAGGTAATTCACCAATTGTCAAACAGGCAGCTACAACGCAAGGCTTTCAAGCGGCGCTTGGCATCGGTGCTGGCTTTGCTGCAATCAGTGTTTTGATTGCGGCATTAATGATTCGTGAACAAGAGTGCCATCGGGGCGCCAGGACTTCAGCATAAAAATGCATTGATAACTCAGTTAAGCAAATTAAGCAAATAATTCTTTAAAAAAGGTAGGTAATTTTATGGCATCTCTTACAGGCAAAGTAGCGATTGTTACAGGTGGTTCAGGAGGACTGGGAAGCGCGATTGTCCAACAAATAGCAGCACGCGGCGCAAAGGTTGTTGTTCATTACGCACGAGGGGTTGAAAACGCCCAAAAAGTAGTATCGGCAGTTGAATCTGAGGGCGGGGAAGCTCTAGCCCTGCAAGCTGACTTGGCTCAGGTCGAGGACATTCGACGTGATATCTAATCAAGATTTATTAGGATTTATTGGACAAATACGGTAAAAGTTGGACATAAGGCTTTTACGGCTAAGATGTGTGACAATTCCTTAAAAACGTTAAACTGTCACATTTAGACTTGCAATGTCTACCCTAAAAGTATTTGATGAACGAATATACATGCGTACTGAAGGAGGTGATATCTACGTGGCTTTAAAGAAAGAGAAAGGACATTTCCAAGTCAACGAATCAATACTTGCGACTATAAGTATAAAACATCCTGAATATATTAATACTACGCAAGTATTGTTCAATGATGTGGTGATGTTTTACGTAGCTGTAATGGCAAATGACGTAGCTCTTTTAATATCTACCAGCAGTAAAGATTTGTATGTAGTATATGAGTTACTTACAATCAAAACAAAAGAAAGAACTTCTGTCAAATTCCCTCTATTATTTAAAGATGTTCCATCAGATTTTAGACGTGCTGCAATTAAAAAAGCAGCCGGAATAGTAAAATCTTGGAATTCTAATAAAATTCGCTGGGACTCAAAAATAGAGAAAGCTTTAAAATCTAAGAGTGTAAAAACACAAAATCGCTTAAAGAAGAAAGCAGGTAAACCACCAACGCTTCCAACCAAAACAAATTTTCCGGCTCAGTTCTACTCTGGAATGTTTAAGTCCGATACGGGAGAAACAGTTTTAATCAAATTATGGACAGGTAATGCTTGGGTATGGTTAAAAGTAGATTATAAGTGTAGAGAATTACCACAAGGATATATAAAAGGTAGCATGTCATTGATGATGTGCGACCAACAGGCTGTGTTGATTTGGACAATTCAAAAAAACACACCATCAAAAGGAAAGCTAGACGACCAAATTAAGGCTTCGGGTAAAATCCGAATTCTCAGCATTGACTTAAACCTAGACGACCCAATCGTTGTAGGCAAAGTGCTAGAAGGGTACGAAGATACGGGCGTTGTTGTAGAGTTAGCCAATCTACGTCTATGTGGAAACAATCGCTTATCTCATCTTAGGAAGCGTATCCTTGGAAAAATAGCCAAAGCCAAAGCTTTAACAAACACTCATACGGAGTTAGGTTTTTTGCCCCCAAAAAACATGTGTGCCAACTTATGGAAGCGAATAAAACAATTAGAAAAAGAAATAATTGAAACTATTTCTAATTCAATTGTAAAGTTTGCTCAACAGTATTTAGTCAGTGTGATTGTTTTTGAAAATCTCAAAACTCTCAAACCCCAGAAAGGTAAATATTCCAAGAGAAGTAATACAAAACGCTCTTTTTGGGTAGCAAAGAAGATTCAAAAACGAACCACTGAGAAAGCGTTAAATCGCTTTTCAATTTATACAGTGAAAGTTAACCCTGCTTATACGAGTATCACGGATGCGTATCATGGTGGAAAATGTTTAAGAGGGTCACAAGTTGGGGCACTTAATCTTTATTTGTGGACAAAAAATGGACTTGGAAAATTAGTGTTAACGCCAGAGAATAAAATTTATGATTCCGGCGAAAATGCAGCAAAAAATATTGGGCTAAAATATTTAGTCCGCAAGTTTGAAAAGCCTGTGACATTAAAACATCCAGGTTTATCCACGGGTTGTGTAGCTTGGCTGAAAAAGCCTGTGGATAAGGGGACTGTGGTGATTCCCAGTTGGTTTGCCTGTACTGCTACTACGAAGTAGCGAAATACCCACCTTTTACAGTAGCCGCTAGTTCGGTCGTCTCTGGGTTGGGCGTATCAGGAAGGACAATGAAGCGAGATGTCCGGTTTATACTGAATTTCTCTTACCACAACTGTTTCAAAAGACATTTGATCACTTTGGACAACTCGACATCTTAGTCAACAATTCCGGCATTGGGGGCTTCATCCCGCTCACAGATGTGACTGAAGAACAGTTCGATGCCACATTTAACGTAAATGCGAAAGGAACTTTTTTCGCCATTCAAGAAGCAGCGCGACGAATGGCAGATGGTGGACGCATTATCAACATTTCGTCTGCTGCCACCGTTTTGACTCCTGCCGACATGGCAGTTTATGCAGGCAGCAAGGCAGCGGTAGAACAGTTTACTATTGCTGCTGCTAAAACACTGGGAAAGCGTGGAATTACAGTCAACACCGTTATGCCTGGTGCCACAGGTTCGGAGAGTTTTCACAAAATGAACACCTCTGAATCGGAAGCAGCATTGGCACAAATGTCTCCTCTTAGTCGCTTAGGACAACCGAAAGACATTGCGGATATAGTTTCCTTTCTAGTTAGTGAAGAAGGAGGTTGGGTTACTCGACAGAATATCCGTGCGACTGGCGGGCTAGCGTAACACCAACCTATTAATATATCAATCTACCAATCTAGTAGCATATCTCTGGGTAGATTGTAGCTTGCTGCTTAACCTGCAACTATATATAGATATAATCTTACGATCTCCATATGGCTAAACCTGTAATCTTAACGGTGGACGATGACCCAGAAGTGTTGCAGGCAATCGCGCGCGATTTACGACACAATACGGCTCGCGTTTTCGGATTGTCCGGGCTGATTCAGGACAAAGTGCAATCGAAACTGTTCAACAGTTAAAACTCAGAAACGAGCCTGTTGCCTTGTTCATTAATATTTGGTTGGCAAACGTCGGTTCTTAATCTTTAAATACTTATGGAAATCGAGCGATTACGTCAAGTTCCTTTATTTGCGAACCTGAGCGAAAGTCAGTTGCAATGTGTGGCAAAGCTAGCAACCGAAGTTAAATTGCCTGCGGGAACTCAACTCGCACATCAAGGCGATTCACCTGATGGCTTTTACATTATCCTTGAAGGACAAACCGAGTGGACTCGTAACGTCTCTGGAGAGGATGTCCCTGCGGTGATATTAGGCACGGGCGATGTTTTTGGGGAGCTGATTTTATTATTAGACGAACCTTATCCCACGAGTGGAAGAGCGTTGACGGCGCTGGATTTGTATAAGCTGGCGCCTGATAACTTCTGGAAGATGTTGGAGGTTTGCCCTACTATAATGAGAAACGTTTTGAAAATTGCAACACAGCGCTCTCAAATTCACGAAACCGTTACTCAACAACAGGCAAAGCTAATGTCGCTTGGAACCTTATCAGCGGGATTAGCGCATGAATTGAACAATCCAGCCTCAGCAGTACAGCGAAATGTACAGTGTTTGGAAACTATTTTACAGAAGTTACCTATTTTGGCGTTAAAGCTTCATACGTCGGAGATTACGTCTGAACAACTGACGTTTTTAACCGAGTTATATCAGAAACTTGCATCCACGCAAACAGCGGCGATTTTAGACCCCTTAGCCCAAAGTGAAGCTGAAGATGCTGTTTCTGACTGGCTTGAGGCAAACGATATTGAAAATAGCTGGAAACTGGCGCCAACATTTGTAGCGGCTGGATTAACGGTCGATTGCCTAACCGAAATCGCCTCTCACATTGAGCCAACCTGTTTAAGCCATACCGTCATGTGGTTAGAAGCAACATTAACTGGAACAAAATTATTACAGGAAATTAGTTTAAGCTCGGTGCGAATTTCTGATCTGATTAAATCTATGAAAGATTATTCTCAGATGGATCAAGCACCACTACAAGAAATTGACATTCACGAAGGCATTGAAAGCACGTTAACAATTTTGAAGCACAAACTAAAATATGGAGTCACCATCAAGCGTGAATATGGTGAGCTACCTAAGATTTACGCCTATGGACGCGAACTGAATCAGGTTTGGACAAATTTGATTGACAACGCCGTTGACGCGATGAACGGAAGAGGGGATTTAACGATCCGTACCTTTCGAGAGCAGAATAATATTGTAGTCGAGATTCAGGATACGGGGTCAGGAATTCCTCCCAAGGTGCGCTCTCGCATTTTTGAACCCTTTTTCACAACCAAAGGCGTTGGTGCAGGCACGGGACTTGGGTTAGACATAACTCGTCGCATTGTGGTGCAACGACATCATGGCGATATTTCGTTTGACTCTAAACCTGGAGACACACGCTTTCGGATTCGATTACCTATTCAACAATTTCGGTAACTTAATTTCTTTAAGCTCCTAATTGAGATACTACCATGACTGACCTTAAAAACACTCTGCGACAAGTTCCACTGCTTGCCGAATTGCCCGACAGTCATCTTAATTGGCTGATCGAGCAAGGGACGGAAGTTCATCTTCAACCTGGCGAACTCCACCGCAAAGAAGGCGATCGTGCCGATCACGTTTTTATTCTACTAGAAGGGGAGGTTCGGATTACTCAAAAAGTGGGAAATGAAGAAATTTTGCTTGTAACTTACCAAGCCAAAACCCTATTCGGCGAATTACCTGTTCTGTTGGGCGATGAATTTTTCTGGGCAAGTGGTCGCGCGGTGACTCACTGCCAGATTTTGGAACTGTCGAATCAAGCTTTTATGGAACTCCTCTCTAGCTGTTCTTGCGTGATGACCAAGATTCTTCGTACAATGGCACAGCGAGTCCAAGAGGTACAAGTTATTTCTCAGCAACGAGAAAAATTAGTTGCTTTGGGAACGTTGGCGGCAGGACTGGCGCACGAGTTGAATAATCCTGCATCCGCAGGTCGCCGCGCGGTGGGACAGCTAAGATCGACTTTTCAAGAATTACAGCCCCTGACCCTGAAACTTAATCTTTCGGGAATGTCAGCAAAACAACAACAATTTCTTGGCGCCTTACAGCAAGATGCTATTTCGCGCGCTCAACAATCAATTCAACTTGATGCTTTAACAATTAGTGACCGCGAAGATGAAATAACCAATTGGCTAGACGAGCGCAGCATCAGCAATAGTTGGAAAATCGCCTCAACCTTTGTTGCAGCCGGATTCACGATTGATTGGTTAGAGAACATAGAAACAAACGTCGATCTCTCTACATTAGATGACGTTTTAAATTGGATTGCGAGCGCATTAATGTCCGTCAGCTTGCTAGACGAAATAGATCGTAGCACAGAAAGAATTTCAACGCTGATTCAAGCCGTTAAAGATTACTCCTACATGGATCAAGCACCGCTTCAAGAAATTGATATTCATCAAGGTATAGAAAGCACTTTAACAATGCTTAGTTCTAAGATTAAGCCAGAAATTGCCATTAATCGTGACTATGATTGCGATTTACCTCAAATTAGTGCCTACGGCAGCGAACTCAATCAGGTGTGGACAAGTTTGATCGATAACTCGCTCGATGCTATAGAGGAGAGAATGAAGTACGATCTAGCATTCGCTCCTACTATTTCGATTCGGACAAGTTGCGAAACAGATCGGGTGCTAGTCGAAATTGCTGACAACGGATCGGGCATTCCATCCGAGATACAATCACACCTTTTCGATCCATTCTTTACCACAAAGGGTGTTGGTAAAGGAACAGGATTAGGCTTGCATAGTGCCTATCGCATTATTGTTGGAGAACACCACGGCGATATCCGTGTATTCTCTGAGCCTGGAAACACTCGATTTCAAATCCGATTACCACTTCAATTATTGTAAACTTAAATACAACTCATATAGGAATGCTATATCAGTACTATTATCATTTACAGGTAAGCTAAAAACACAATAATTATGTTGGTCTCTCTTATTGCCGATTATGGTACTGGTGATCCAGCTTTTAGCGAGGTAATACAGCGGTTATCAATGGCATTGCCCCAAGCACAAATTCATCCGCTTTCAGTGCCACCATTTAGTACATTAGCTACAGGTTTTTGGATTGCTCAGTTGGGCTTAAATCCTGGTCCAAAAGAACGATTAATTTACCATAATTGCGCCCCCCGTGAAGATGACCCTCAAGCCCGACGAGATAATGAAGGTGAGGGTTTAACTTATGCCTTGCTGCCTGGTGACGTGAAGGTAGTAGGCGTTTTTGCTGGATATACATTATCGTTTATCAAGTACCATGCCAAAGAATTAAGAAGGATTAATGTTTCACGTGCAGGTTCACAATTTCGCTCGCGCGATGTTTTTCCAACCGCAGTAACCGCTATTGCTTCGGGTGACTTTAGTTTATTAGGTAAAGAATTGAGGTATGAGGAAATTCCTGATCCTCCAAGTGACCGTATTGCTTGGATTGATGGATATGGAAATATTAAAACTACTATTCCCGACAATTCGGTCAACTTAAAATCCGAGACTAAATGTATTATTCGGATTAATGACGTGGTAAGTGACGCTATTTACTCAGATGGTACCTTTCAAGTTCCAAAAGGCACTTTGGCTTTCGCTCCAGGTAGTACTGGTTGGGTAGATGTAAGAAGTGGAGAACAAATTCGTTTTATGGAACTATTTTTGCGGGGAGGCAGTGCTTGGGAACGATTTGGTAAACCGCGAGTTAATCAAGTAGTTTATAGATAATAAGCGAACTACCAAGACTTTAATGTAGTTTAGTCTTGGTAGTTAAAAAGAAATTTTTACCAACGCTATTAATAGCAATCGTTTAAATTAGGTTAAAGCTGTAAATTCTTGACGCAATAACTCCAACCAATACAATAAGACCTAGCGATCTGCGAAAATAATTAACGCCTTGAAATAATTCCAACCATGCCCAAGTAAATATGGCACCATAAGACACTACATCTAACCCAATGTTGATTTTGCCGCTTGTAATAACTAGTTGTAGTAAACTAGTTACAGCCCAAAGAATAATAGGTAAGTTAGGTGGTTGAGCTATAACAATATTACCATTGCTGTCGCGGAAGAATTTATCGAATAATGTACTTTCTGTAGTTTGCATAGTCTAAATCTACTTCTATTAGAATTCTCTAAAACATTTAACATTTACATTATTTTTCATTTAGACTTGTGTTTACTTCATCCCGAAGGTATATATCAACCAAACTAAAGAAATACTATTCTTTTCAGCAGTAAAAAAATAATTTCCAGGGTGGATATGATGTGAGCAACAGTTTATCATGCAAAGCGGGGATGGTTGATGCAAAGTGCGCCCAAACCCCAATCGGCTTATGTCTCTAGTTATACTTGATAAATTTTACCGTATTTACTTATTCTTTACATAGTTTTGTTTTTTGGCGCCGACTTACTTACAGAACACGATATTATCATTCAAAATAAGGGCAAACATTTTTCATAAATTGAGTCATACTTTCTTTAACTTCTTCGTTATTATGATTAAAGAAGTCAAACCAAAGCATAAGACGGTCTTCTGGATGAAAGCGCTCTCGTATTTGTTGAATAATATCCTCTGGAGTTCCAATTAATGCGTTGTTTGTAGCTTTGGTAATCTTTTCTGGATCAAACGTTCCCTCAACTGCTTGCCAATATGCGTGTAACGCTTGATTAGCTCTCTCACGAGCTATTGTACGTCTTTGAGCAATAGATTTGGTAGGAGTATTATCGATAAAAACCAAAACGGTGCGCGGCATATACCAACGGCGCCATTCCCCTCCATCTGGATGAAACTTGGTTTTCATGCGTTGATGAGTTTCTTCAATTTGTGCTTCAGGTGTGATAGAAAGGTTAAAAACTCTACAAGGCAAAATAGTATTCGCCAACTCCTGAGTTACAGGGTTATGAGAACCAATAATTAACCGCAACAGCCTGAGAGATGTTTGAGCGGGGATAATACCAATGCGGTCAAAATTCCAGAAAGGCGGAATTTCGATCTGGTTAACTTCTTTACCATATGCCTGAAGAACCTTTAACCATTCCTGCTCGCTACTAAAGTCTTCAAGTCTGATAATTTTGGGTCTAACGTCCTGTGATGAGAAAATATCATCTCTGAGTAAGCGTAGGAAAATTTCGGTGGCTTCTTGAAAAAGTTTTACCTTGATTACATGCCAAGCTGCTTTTTCGACTCTTGAACGCGGAATAATACCATAAGGAGCGCTGGAAAAGGGAAAACGTCCAGCAGCAAAACCAAGATGAATAAGACGATTTTCATTTGGGTCTAACTCATGAAGAGTGAGAAATGTTTTCACGGCTTCCGCATGAGCTATTGGACCACCATTAACAAGGATACTGCGAATTGCTGAACCTACGTGAATACGTTTCGTATGAGCAAAAATTCTATGGGCTAACTGGAGAATATCAGTATTTAGACCAATCTCGCTTTTGAAATTGGGAATAACGGGATTTGGATTATACTTTTGAACTTCACATGAAAGATGACTCTCAGCCACCCAAGCTATTTCGTAACCAAGTTCATCTGCATGGCGAACTTGGTCAAAGAAATTATAAAACATGGTACGTTCATCGGGAAGGTAACCGTTAACCTCTGCTTGGCAGATGGAGAAGAAGATATCAAACTTCATAAAAATACCTTTAGAATTAACGAATATATCACAATTCGAGAAGTTGCTAGAACTTACGTAAAGCCCCCCAATTGATTAGAGGATTTGGCAGATTCCTAAAGTCTAGAATGCTTAATTTTTGCTTATTGCAAAATTTTATATACATAACTATACAAATCTAATTATTTTTGAGTAGATTTATTTCGATATATTGACTTAAGTTATTGAAAGTTGTATATACAACTTCCAAATTAACTTTTATATTCTTTTTTATTTATAATCATCAGACTTCAGCCTCAAGATATATATAAACCAACTAAAGAAACACTATGATTTTCAGCAGCAAATAATTTCCAAGGTGGTTATCGTTAAAAAAACTTCTTTTTGAACTACAAAGGACACAAAAAACCTTGGAACAGTATCTACGTACTCGCCATTGATTTGATTTAATTTAAAAAGCGTGCCTGAGTTTAGCAACTAATGTGAGGATTTTATGACAAACTTCTCTCTATCCCTAAAATGCCACATTTGACATATCTACTCTTATTCTATACTTCACTCTACCACGGGTAATGACATAAGTGTATGTCGCTAATTTTTAAGCTGCGTAACTAACTTAGTCGTAGCCGAGAAGGGTTAGTTACCCTAATCGGGTGAGAGTTAGTTAATCAGAATTTGAAGTTGGCCCATCCCACGATGGTTAGTTGGTTCGCCTGGAATGTAGTTTGGGAGTAATCAGTTATTTTTTCTTCTGTACATGGACAACATTTCCATCCATTGTGATTACCAGCCCATACTATAAATAATTGACCATTCCAGTTTTTATCTTTTGGTTTGACTAGCGCTCCATAATTTATTTTTTGATTGTTACTGCTGTTTTTATTCTCTTGTTTCGACTGTTGGGTATTATTTTGTTGGGTGGTTGGTGGCGCCGCGCCTCTAACTTCGGTTGGATTGCTGGAAGGTTGTTTAGGTGGCTCTGGTTTTGATGGTTCGGGTTCTGGATTTTTAGTTTCGTTAGGTGGTTCGGGTTCTGGACTTTTAGTTTCGTTGGTTAGCTCGTTAGCTTTGTAGCTATTCAGTTCGCTTAAAAGTCGTTGAGAATAAGTTGGTACATCTTTGTGAGAGTTGGGTATTCTAAGTTGAATATTACCTTTAAGGCTCGATTGGTTATCACTGTTGTAACAAGCTTCTACTGCGTAACCTAGTTCTTTACATTGTCGAATGAATAGCGCTTTAAAAGTGTTTAGGTTGTTCGGTTTTAAATTCGCGTTCTCGCAGCAGTCAATGTAAGCGGGCATTATCAGCGATAAATCTGTCATTTTTGCGCCGCCCATTCTTATTAAGTTGTTTGGGTTGTCGCAAGGAATAATGCATTCGTTAATAAAGTAAGCAATAGAGTTCTCTTGTATAGTTAGTTCCCAATCTTGATATTTAGACTCTGGTATCTCGGAATCATTTATACCTTTGATTAACTCAACTACTCGTGTAGATGACATACTTAATGCGATAGACATTAATGCTGATAATTCTTCATCAAATTTATCTTCCATCTTGCTATTAAGTTTAGCTTTTGGGATTGACTTATTAAAATGAACGCTGCAATACCGTCTATTTTTACCAGTAGTATCACCTACAAATACATTACTGTTACTTGCCATTACCACGGTACCCATAAATGTAGCGAATGTTGGGTTAGTTCTCATTTTTCTAACTCTAATACCATCACTACCAGATGTAATTTTCAGTATAGGTTCAATGGATACTTTACTTCTTTCATCAGAGAATGCAAGCAGCATTTTATCTATGAATGCACTCGACTCATAGGGGTCACTTAATGCACTTAAATGGGATTCATGATAATTAGATTTACCTATCATCTTCTTCCAGAGTCTAATCAGGGTACCTTTTCCGGCTCCTGGTTCACCTACTAAATGCACAAACATTTGTAAGCTTGAAAAGTCACACTTAATTATTGCATTAGTGATTGCAAGTATCTTTTCAATCTTTAATGCATTGTCATCCATTGCGTAGTTTAACCAATTGCATATATGAGGGCAATGCTTTTGCAATGATTGGATTAATGGCTCATCTCTGTCAAGTGGGGAGTAGCTATAAGGTAAGCTATTTAGTAGCCTGTACTCCGGTTTGTATTCCATCATTACGGCGTTGTCTATATCATAAACACAGTCGTTGAATGGGATGAATTTATTTGATGGTAGTGATGTCCACTTTTTAACTAATAGCTTCAATCGTAAAAATTTACTGATTGACCTTAAAGGAGCGTCAGCTCCAAGTTTATAACCTAACTCGTGGATATCATCAAGAACGATTTTTTCAAAATCATCAATTGTCATTAATTCCCATGTCTTACCGTTATATTCACGCCAAGTTTGATGCTCTTGATGATATGCGAAACGCTCTTTGTATGTCTCTAGTAATTCTAGTACAACGTCATCAACAATTACTCTTTTGTTTTTCGATTTATCATCGTCATTAGATTTACTGGTAGGAATATTTAATGCGTTCTCTAACTGATTAAGGAGCGCTGCTTTTTGGGCTAGTTCTTTAAATGCGTCTCCACCATTATTTTTGATAAAATCATCCATACCTTTACCTTGCTCTGCGTTCCACAATGTGAGTGTGGTTCTAACTTTACCACCACTAGAAACTATGGCACGAGCAAAAGCAAGTTCAGCTTCTAAAACCTTTGGATTTGTAACCGCATCCGCGTCAAAAGCTATAAGTATGTTAATACCAGCGTCAACGATAGCTTTTATTTCGGGTAGTAGATATTTATTACCGTTGCCATCCCTTGATGTTAACCCTTGCCATACACCAGGTAATGCGAACGTAGGTAGCCCAATAGAACAACCTGCTATAGCCTTAAACATGCCTTCGGTAGCGATAACGTATGGTTCCCCATCTATTTTGATACAAGCTTCTTTAAGAAGTTCTAAATCACTCCAGTAATTCTCTATTTCTTCGCTTAATGGGCGCATGATATCCCAGTTGGCAACGCTTAGATACTTAGCTAATCTGCCTTTATCGTCTTTGCGAGGCTTGTCAGGCTTAAATTGAAAGCCGTTGCCGTAGCCCTGTAGCCATAATCCATCAGAGTAAACTTCATAGCCTAGAAGACATGATGCTTCTGATGCTGTGACGCGCTTTACGTTGCGCTTAGTCCATTTGGGGTTTAGTCCCCGCTTCTCGTGCAAGTCAGTGTCATCAGGTTTTTTTAGGACAGATGATTGCAAAAGATGCTCAATCGGTGTTATTGTTGTCATACGTTTTTTTGTTTTTTGTGGTGGTTTTGTTAACGTACAAAACTACTACACCTCATTTTTTTTACTTAGCAATCAGTATTATGGTGAAATCCACTATAACTATTTGAAAACATACTAGATATTGCAGGTATTGCAAATACAGGCTTTTGCCATCTCAGTACAGATGTGTGTGTTTTTGCTATACCTAGAAATTTTTAAAAAAATCAGTATACTTTCCTTGCTTTTCAATTGTATGGGGCAGAAGTAGCTAGCTATAAAGTAGAAGCTACGAACAGTCGTTCGTAGTGGTGGCTAGGAGTAAAATGGGTAAGTACTAATCGTGGTTACTATGCCGGCGTGGGTGAAAACCCTAGGGTTATAGATTTTTTGGAGTGTACTAGGTAGCGCGTTTTACCGAGTCTAGAAGCGTTTTACCTTCGTTGTACTTAGAGCCTTTAAAATTTAAGACTTCCTTAATAATGTGGGAATCGCTCAAACCCGCTTCTAGACACGCTTTTGCGGCTTTTTTGAGAGTATCATCTACTACTGATAACTCCGGTTCTACCGTGGTTAGAGGTAAGTTAGGGGTAGGTATAGCTAACCGTGGTGTAAACATTTTAAAACTACTTAAATCTGGTAGTTGGCACGGGTAATCATCCAGCATACAGCGATACTTTCCAGTTTTTAACCACTGTTCAATTTGGGTATCTTTTAACTGTTTTGCATGGGTAACTGCGAACTTACCTAACCGAAGCATCTTAAAACCTTTTCTAACACCACCTTCACCTTCGATACCAAATGATTTAACAGTATCATCTTGTGATAATGCGATGATAAATTGCTTAGGTTTACGCCCACGGCGACCATGTTTTAGGAACCATTCAGACGCTATCTCTACCGAGTCTCTTAATAGTGGGAACTCTTCAGCTATTAATACGGTGTCTAAACCTGCTAATACTTTATCACCATGTTCACCCCTTAAGTCAATACGTCTTTCTAATTCAGTTAAATCATTGCTCATTTCTTGGTTGATAGCCTCAAAGTTACCACGTCTACCTACGACGTTTAACCCTACCCATTCATCAGGTGAAGCATCTGGGTCATATACCTTAACTGTACCACCCACTGAGTAAGCTAAATACTGTGCAATGAATGATTTACCTGTACCTGTATCACCTACTATTATTAAATGCTTATCTTTGATTGCATCAACTAAATTGGTGATAACGTTTTCTAACTCTGCTGTTAATAATGTTGCGGTAGTATCTACCACTTGAGACGCTACCATCCCCATGTGAGGTAGTTGTTCGTAAACTCTCAAAAGGTTATGGGTAGCGCGTTCCGCTTGTTCGGTGATGGTAACGATTAGCTTTGCAGTGGTCTTAATTGACCATAGGGTAAAGAACCAGGTAGAAAATAATATCCTACCTACCATCCATCCTAAAAACTTATCAAAATCTTGCAATTTTGGCAAGGTTAAATCTATAAAGTTTACTCGATTTAAATTCTTATTTTCCATAGATAATTCCATCCTTGAATCCTTGATACTCTGCTTCACATTTAGCTAATCGCTCTAATGGTTTGAGCGAATTAAATATTAGGGTAGCTAGCAATGCTACCCCTAAGAATAAGGGAGTAGCATCTTTCATTAATCGGCTAACCTTTGAATCGCGTTATAGATATCAGCTACCGCGTGACATACTTCAATGTCAGCTTCGCTTCTACCTAAATTAGGTTGACTAGCGTCGTCTGTGGCAATGATTCTACTAGCTGCATCAGCTAATGGTTCGGGTATTCCTACTTCAGTTAAAGCGTCAAGGCTAACTTGGTAAAGTTGTTGGTTTAATTCAGCCATGATTACCCATTAATTACGTTTAAAATTGCCGCCGGAATGCCTGTTATTTCTTTAAACTCCCAAACAGCTACATTTTCTAAAGGCGTTTCATCTTTGTAGGTTGGGTTTTCTTGATGCTCCGCCCATTCGTTAGCGTTGTTATATTTCAACTCTGTTGAGTGAATTATTGTATTAGCTCCCTCGCTATGGGCGTACTGAATCCAGTAATGATTTAGCTTATTCATAACTCACCTCCTGTTGATACTCGGTGATTTTGTCTAGGACTGCTTGTCGCTGTTCATCCGTGAAGTTGGTATTACCATCACAGGGTATCACTTCACAATGAATTTCTAAATAAGTACCGATACGGTACAGAGCGTCATCTTTAGCTGCTTCGCATGAAGCATTGTTGTAGAAGCGCAATTGCTTTTCTACATACTTATCAGTCATAATGGATTAAGATTCCTTTTTCTAAGTTGATGATGAATCTAAGTCACGGACGTGTACGAGACGTTAACCGTGACTTTTAAAACTAAATCAATAGGTCAACCTCCACATAGCAACGGTATGTATCGTTGTCGCTTCGACCTGCATAAAGCTTTTCATCTCCATACATTTTGATGTGTTCCTTATCCTGCAAGAGTTTCAAGTAATTTAACCACGCTTGTAACTCTTGTTCGGTACCGGATAAACGCATTTTTACTCTGTTGGTAGCCATCAGAAAAACACCCTATAACATCGACCTCCGCCGACTGCGATTGATTCACCTGTACGCAAGTCACATGCTTTTGATTTGTGTATCTTAACCTTTGGGTATGAACCATCTGCTGATAGAGAGAATACAGCGTTGATAGGTATCGCATCCCAACTGCTAGGTGAGTTATCAACTTTACAGGTATAGGTTGAATCGCTCATATCACTAGCGTTAGAGGTTAGAGATAAAGAAGGTAAATTGCGGTTACGCTTCTGCTTTGTTGCGGGTTTAACCCCGTTGTTTTGTACTTGTGTATCGGTCATATGCTGTTTACATAAAGGTTACTAACCCAGCATAACCTTTATGAAAGCATAGTAACCTAGATTTGTAAAGTGGGTAAGGGTTAATATGTGTGAATGAACTTACATAACCCTATGTCAATAGCCAAGGATAAAACCCGCGTAAATGCTATAGTGCCTATTCCAATGCTGGATAAGGTAAAAGCTTTTGCTGACAAAGAGAAACGCTCTGTTAGTCAAATGGTAGTAATACTAATTGAGGAAGCAATAGAGAATCGAGAGTCAGGAGTTAGTCAAAACAAAAAAATAAATAATATAGACGAATAACGCGGTGGGGTTAAGTCCTTAGAGTCCTTAGAACTCCTTCGTAGCAAGCGTTTAAGTCCTTGGGTAAGTCCTTCGGCGAAGGTCTTCTGAAGGACTTGAAGTCCTTCGGTTCAAAATAAGGGGTCAAACTAGCTATAAAATTCATGCTGCGCCGAAGGACTTCTGGAAGGACTGCTCTAAGGACTTACCGAAGGTGTTAAAACCTTATATAGCGAGCATTTGAAGGACTTGAAGGACTATATAGGTAAAAACAAATACACAAAATTTAGTTTTTATTTGTTTCGACCCATTCAATAGTCAAGAGTCAAAAAAACGTAAGCTAAAGACGGCGTAAATGACGGCATCTATTTTTATAAACACATACACCCTTAAGCTAAATCTGTCAGAAAGTAACTAACTTACTCACGGCGAAAGTAGTTAGTTGCCACCAATCGGGAACGAGTTAGTTACTTCAGCCGAAGTCAAGCTAGAAAATTGAGGTGGCTACAGCAAGCGGATTTAAATTCTGGATTCTTGTTTATCCAAAATCTTATGATTCCTAGCACTCTCCATGACTGACGATTTGTTAGAGTTCTAACTAAATCAGCTTCACAGATAGTTAAGGGTTCCACTTGATAATCAGATGCTTCTGCTATCCGCTCAGTCCAGGAAACGAAAGATGGTACAAACATTTCCATTTTTAGATGAGCATTTAACTTAGTCCACATAATACCAGGTGCGAATATTTTACCGTAATCAGGGACACAAGTCTGTAATTTGGTGTAGTTAGCTTGCTGAAAATAATGTAATTCTGTCCAATTCCTAGCACTATTTTCTGTTAATAAAGCTAGTGTTAATACTTGAAGTAGTTCTGATATTGGTCGCTTAGGACGCTTCCATTCACTCGGTTCTTTAGGAGTTTGGCAGTCATAAAAGAATCGTTGGAAGTCTTGCATCATAAGCGTCTCAACTTCATACGTAATTCCTATCTGCTGTTTAGTAGCCGCAAGCATTAATCTTCTCATGTGTTATTTACAACATTAGTTCTACCTTAAATAAAAAACAAAGATTGTTAATTTAATATTTTATTTATTATTAAATATAGACGCATAAAAACAGAGCTATATATTATTAATAACTCTGTTTGGTAATGGATAGTATCAGTAAATAGGAGAGAATTTTTAGTTTTATTTTGTACTTAAAGCGAACTACGTACTAAAGACGGCATCTAAGACGGCATCTATTTTTATAAATAGGTAGGTGCTGACTGGCTGTTCGCGGCGCCATGCCTCTAACTTTGTTAAGGCACGGTTGGTTAGTACCACCAATCGGGAACGAGTTAGTTACTCGGTTAAACCTCGATACCCATAAATCGAGCTATATCTATTAATGTACCGATTGTTAAATCTTTGTCGGTACCGACGTATCGGGAGATTAACTTCCCGCTTCGCTTACGGAATGCGTACCAATGGTTAGGCTTTTTGGTGTTACGCCTTATGGTGATACGGTAGATACCGACTACAAAACTGAAGGATTTAATAGTCAAGAGCCATGAGAACCAGGCTAGGGAACCCATTTTTATTTCAGTTTTGTACACGAACTCATTACATGCGAGTACTTGTGGGGGCTTGTTTTTGGTAGGCTTTGGGATAGGCATAAGGCTGTTACCTCTGGTAGAAATTAGTTTTTATCAACGAAAAAGTCTATCTTTAGGGGTATTTATTAGCGTCAACGTGGGATGGTATTAGTTAAAGTGTCTATAATGCTTACCGCGTAAGTATTAGGACAGATTAAAGTGAGATTTTTAAAACCGCTTGTAGAATTTATAGTTTTTACGAGCGGTTTTAGTTTAAAAGTTAACTGGGTGATTTTTGCCTCCAATCGGGACAGGCGCAATGCAGCGGATTGAACTTTTAAATTTCTGGTACCGATACGCTATTGGTTTGCCCTAAATAGTTGTTGTAAATTGTTTGGGTTGAGTTACCTACCCAATTAGCCACGACTACCGGAGCTACATTTCCTTCATTTACAAACAAACTGATAGTCGTATGTCTAGTTTTGTATGGAGTCATAGATTCCATACCTGGAACTGTTGCCGCTATTTTATTCCAGTGCCTAACGGTAAAGTTGTCATGGTCGATAACCTTACCTCTAGGAGACGGGAAAACTAGCGTGTTAGGGTTTACGCCATCAGGCTTGATTCGTTTTATAAATTCTGCCATTTTATTATTGATAGGAAACTCTCGCATGTCGGCTTGTTTCGTTCCTTCTTTGACAATATTGCGGCTATCGGCGGAACGCTTAATGGTAATGACGCGCTTATCTAAGTTGATATCTCGCCATTGAATCGCTCGCGCTTCATTCCAGCGGCAACCTGTTAAAAACAAGAACTCTACGAACGAGGCGTAATAACATGAATGCTTGTCATTGTAGAACGCACTAATAATTGAGTCTCTGAGTTCCACAGTAAAGACTCGCTGCTTTGCGTTCTTTTTAATCGGCTTAATTTTACCGACTATCACCTTAAAGTTACTAAATGGGTTATGGGGTAATTCATCATTAGCTACAGCCCAATCGCAGCAAGCTTTTATTTGTCTGATTATCGCAAGCAAGCAATTTTTATTTTTACCGTCGTAGTTATCCTTTAACCAATTGATTACCTGTTTAGCTTCAGTTGTTGTTTTGTAAGGACATTTTTCTAGTTTACTCAATACGTTTTTATATATCTTTTGTGAATCGTATTGAAGTTCATTAACTTTGTCACTATAGAATCGATTAAATAAGTCATGCAAGTTAAGCGATTCGTTAACCACTGTATTAACGACATTTTTTATCGAGCGATTATTCGATTGATTAACTGACTCGTTAGATTGCTCGAATCGCTTAACCCTATATTTATCAAGTGTTTCGTCAAATTTACTCTCCAGTATATCTACTTCTATTTGCTTTGCTATCACTTGAGCCTTCGCCATATCTAAAGAATTGCCGTACGCACCGTCCTCTATAGGATTGAATCTACGTCTCTTACCTCTAAAGGTGAAACTCACTAGAATGGATTTGTTGTTTGGGGTAATGTTCACTTTGACCATGATTTAAGTCTAAAAATTATGAATTTTGCTCATAATGACATAATCGAAGTCATACAAGAAGACTTGAATGGAATGAATAAAAGTGATATGCTTACTGGTTGGTAGTTTCAGGGTAGAGTAGTGAGAGTCTATGACACAATGCAATCATCTTAATCAAATTCAAGAAGTAACACCTAGCGCTACTGGCTGTGAAGAATGCCTGAAGATGGGTGATACCTGGGTAGACCTGCGTGAATGTTTAATTTGCGGTCATATTGGCTGTTGCGATTCATCAAAAAATAAACATGCGACTAAGCATTTTCACGCAACTAACCATCCGATTGTCAAATCCTTTGAACCTAGTGAAGAGTGGCGATGGTGCTATATTGACAAAGATTTTGTCTGATATATCTTTAATTGCGCCTTTACGATGGTAAATTGAATGTAATTGAAAACCATCATAAGTTAGGGATTGATGAGTTTCTTAGTACTGAATAACAAAAGTTGAACAAAGGAGATTTTAATTATGTCTCAAACAAGTGTTGCTGAATTTTTAACAGTTGCAAAACAAGATGAAGGCTTAAGACAAAAACTTCAAACCGCTATGGATACAAGAAGCTGCGTTAATATAGCTGAAGATATTGGCTATGACTTTACTGCCGAAGAATTGGAAGCGGAACTTAATAAGATGTCGCCTGAAGAGGTAGCACAAATTATCAATCCGGGTATTTCTCCGCGACGACATATTGAACCGCGTTAAAAAGAGGTTAAATAAGACAGCATCATTCGGTTGTATCAGCATAATTGATCGAGCGAGGTGGGAAATGAGTCAATCGAAAGTTGCAGTAGTTATGGGGGCAGGACCAGGTTTAGGCGCCGCAGTTGCCCATCGTTTTGCACAGTCTGGTTTTGCCGTGGCATTAATGGCAAGAACTGAAGAAAAACTCTCACAAATTCAGTCAGATATTGAAAATTCTGGTGGGAAGGCATTATCTGTAACTGTAGATGTAACTGACGCTGCATTACTTACAGGCGCCTTTGAGCGGGTAAAATCAGAACTTGATGCTCCGTCCGTTTTTATTTACAATGCTGGTATATTTCAAGTAAACGGTATTTTAGATATTGCGCCTGAAAAGTTTGAATATGCCTGGAAAGTCAATTGTTTTGGCGCCTTTCTAGGAGCGCAGCAGGTCTTACCAGCGATGATAGAACGTAAACAAGGCACAATTATTTTTACAGGCGCCACAGCAGCTCTCAAAGGTTCTGCTCGGTTTGCCGCTTTAGCAGTAGGTAAGTTTGGGTTGCGAGCATTAGCACAGTCATTAGCAAGAGAATTTGGACCACAAGGAATTCACGTAGCTCATGTTGTTATTGATGGCATGATTAATACACAAAGAGTCCGAGAAATGGCATCGAAACGCGAAGAACATACAATGCTTTCACCAGAAGCAATTGCTCAAACTTACTGGCAATTGTATCAACAAGATGCAACTGCATGGACTTTAGAAATGGATTTGCGTCCTGCTGTAGAAAAATTTTAATCAATTGCCGTTAAAAGTATAAACTCGGAGATTTTTACAAACATGTCACTAAAATTATACGCAATGCCAAATACCTGTGCCCTTGCACCGCATATCGCGCTTGAGTGGATAAACAAACCTTACGAACTTAAATTACTCAAACGCGGACAACATCGCGAACCGGAGTATTTGCAAATTAACCCGAAAGGCAAGGTGCCAGCAATTGTCCTTGATGACGGACGTATTCTTACAGAAGCAGCAGCTATTTTAGTTTATTTAGCAGAGCAATTTCCCGAAGCTAATCTTGGTAATACGAATGACCCATATGAGCGTTATCAACTTGATGAATTGCTTGCTTACATGACTAGCGAAGTACATGCTGATTATGCACCACATTTTGCACCACAGCGTTTTATTGATGACGAAAGTCAACATAATGCACTTCGTCAAGCAACCTATAAACGCTTACACGAACATTACACCAGTTTAAATGAACGCTTAGAAGGGAAAAAGCATCCAGTCGGTATCCGACGTACTGTAGCAGACCCTTATCTTTACGTTCTGACTCGCTGGATCGATCAAACACCATTAGGTATTAATAATTACCCAAACTTGAAGCGTTTTCGTGACCAAATGTCATCAGACACTGGTGTTCTTCGAGCCGTTGCAACGCAAGGAATTCCACTTTAAACATTCAGCCTACTATTGTTAAAGACTTTGTTTGATAAGGAAATTATTAGATTATGGGTACTATAACAGGAAAAGTCGCGATTGTTACAGGTGCATCACGTGGCATTGGTGAAACGATAGCCCAGTTTCTTGCTCGTGAAGGAGCAAAAGTTGTAGTAAACTACGCAGGCAGTGCTGACAAAGCTCAAGAAGTTGTTGCTAAAATAGAATCCCAAGGTGGGCAAGCTTTGGCAATTCAAGCCGATGTCAGTAAAGCTTCAGATGTTGAACAATTATTTGAGCAAACGCTCTCAAAATTTGGGCAGTTAGATATTCTTATCAATAATGCCGGATGGAAACCAGAAGATGCACCGCTAGTAGAAACATCTGAAGCTGACTTTGAACGCGCGTTTGCCATCAATGTTCGAGGTACCTTCCTTTGTTGCAAAGAAGCGGTAAAACACTTACGTCAAGGTGGACGCATCATCAATTTTGGTTCTATCGTCGTACTACTAGCTGCACCGAATGAAACTGTTTATGCTGCTACCAAAGCATCAGTGGAAACAATGACACGCATTCTAGCAAAGGAACTTGCAGGGCGACAAATCACTGTCAATGCTGTTGCTCCCGGAGCAACCGATACTGCCATGTTGCATCAGGGAAAGGTACAGGAGGATATTCAATCAATCATAAACATGACTCCATTAGGGCGAGTTGGGCTACCAGAGGATATTGCTAATACAGTTATGTTCCTGCTCTCCGACCAAGGTGGTTGGATAAACGGGCAGGTTATTCATTGCAATGGTGGGATTATTTAAAGCAAAGTAGGTTAATTTAATGGCTCCTTTAAAAGAAAAAGTTGCAATTGTCACAGGTTCATCCCGTGGTGTTGGACGCGCGATAGCCGAAAGATTAGGACGCTCCGGGTGCATCAGTAGTCGTTAACTACGCAAGTAATCAGGACAAAGCTCTGGAAGTAGTCGATAATATTACATCCAACGGCGCCCAGGCTATAGCTATCCAAGGCGACATGTCAAAACTTGCTGACATTCAACATTTATTTACAGAAGCTCTTAACAAGTTTGGACATGTTGATATTGTTGTAAATAATGCAGGAGTTGGGATATTCAAGCCTCACGCAGAAATTACTGAAGAAGAGTTTGACCATACTCTAGCTCTAAATACAAAAGGCGCCTTTTTTATTCTTCAACAAGCTGCCCGTCACATTACCGATAATGGCAGAATTGTTAATATCAGTGTCGCTGGAACAGCAGCACCTTTCGCTTTAGCTGGTTTAAACAATGGTAGCAGAGCAGCAGCCGACCAGTTTACTTTGAGTTTAGGCAAAGAACTAGGGTCACGAGGTATTACAGTAAACAATGTAGCATTAGGGCTGACTCGCACAGAAGGTTTAGATAAAAGTCCCCCGCGTGAGATACGCGAAAAAGTCGAGCCGCAAATTCCTTTGGGACGCTTGGGAGAACCCGAAGATATCGCTGATATTGTTGCCTTTATGCAGCCATGATGGGCGATGGATAACATCACAAACGATTCGTGCAATAGGTGGTTTAGTTTAAAATGAAAAAACCAATTAAGATTCTTTTACAAGCGACGATTCCAACAAGCGAGGATGACTGGGATATTGCCAGATTTTCAATGTTGCGCGATTATCTAGCATCTTGTAAAGATGACGATGGAAACAATCTTTTTTGCGTTACAGCGCGCAATCGAGAAGCAGATGCTGACGAAAACGAGCCAGTTTTAAGTAGCCTTGATAGCTCAGATTTTGACGAATTATGGCTATTTGCTGCAGATATCGGCGCCAGTTTGACAGAAAAAGATTGTGAAGGCATTTCTAAATTCCGCGCGTCGGGAGGTGGTATTTTAATTACCCGTGACCATCAAGATTTGGGTTCTTGTATTTGCAGTTTGGGAGAAGTTGGCGCCGCTCACTATTTCCACACCAAAAATCCAGACCCAGATACATCACGCTGTTGTAGAGATGACCCTTACACAACTAATATTGACTGCCCCAATTATCATTCTGGCAGCAACGGCGACTATCAAAAAATTACGCCAGTCGAACCAGTTCACGAACTTCTAAAAAATCCAAATTCACCTTTTAATACCATCCAGTTTTTTGCATCGCATCCCCACGAAGGAGGAATCGGAGTTCCCCTAAATGCCAAGCACGCGCAGGTAATTGCCACAGGTACAAGCAAAATTACAAATCGTCCTTTCAACCTTGCCATTGCTTTTGAAAGTATAAAAGACGAACATGGTAATACTCTCGGAAGGGCTATTGCTGAATCGAGCTTTCACCACTTTGTTGATTACAATTGGAACACCGAAATGGGTTGTCCTAGTTTTGTTGAAGAACCACCAGGAAATGGTATTAAGAAAAATCCGCAAGCTTTGGATGACATTAAAGCTTACGTGCGTAACGTGGCATTGTGGCTGAAGAAATTAAAGGATTAAATTTAAATTATGGAGAGTTATTGTGGCTAATAATACTAAAGTTTGGTTAATTACTGGAAGCTCAAGTGGATTTGGACGCTCATTAGCTGAAGCAGTACTAAAGTATGGGCATCGCGTCGTTGCTACCGCGCGCAAACCCGAATAACTGGATGATAGCGATCTTCTCGCTCACTACGAGCTTTCTATAAACATAACACAGGGGAAAGTAATGAAATTAGAAGGAAAAGTTGCGCTTGTAACAGGTAGTAGTCAGGGTATTGGGCAAGCAATTGCAATTCGTCTTGCACAAGAAGGCGCCGATATTATCATTGACTATCGCTCTCATGCTGAGGGTGCCGAAGAAACTAAAGCAAAAGTTGAAGCTACTGGACGTAAAGGTTTAGTTGTCAAGGCTGATTTGGGTATAGTTAGCGATGTGAAAAAGATGGTAGATGAAGGTATCCAAAACTTCGGTAAGTTGGATATTTTGCTCAACAACGCTGGTTTGGAAAAAAATGCTTCGTTTTGGGATGTCACAGAAGAAGACTATGACAATGTATTAAACGTTAACCTCAAGGGCGTATTTTTTGCTACTCAAGCGCTCGTTCAACATTTAATCGAAACTAAGCGACCAGGAAAGATTATTAACATTAGCTCGGTGCATGAAGAGTTGCCCTTTCCTCACTTTACGTCTTACTGTGCTAGTAAAGGCGGTGTAAAAATGATGATGCGTAACTTGGCGGTTGAGTTGGGACCATTGGGCATAACTGTAAATAACGTGGCGCCGGGAGCTATTAACACACCAATCAATAAAAGTTTGTTAGAAGACAAGGAAAAGCTAAATGCTGTAATTAAAAATATTCCTCTAGGAAGGTTAGGAGAACCAAATGATGTCGCCTCTCTCGTCGCCTTTTTAGCTTCGTCTGACGCGGACTATATTACAGGCTCGACATTTTTTGTCGATGGTGGACTGCTATGGAATTATCAAGAACAGTAAGTACGTTACGAAATATTACAAACTAAAAAAGGAAAGTAAAGTTATGACACTCGAAGGAAAAGTTGCGATTGTTACTGGTGGTTCTGGTGGCATTGGTTCGGCAATATGTGAACGACTCGCTCTAGATGGAGCAAAGGTAATTGTTCATTACGGCGGTCATCAGGATGCTGCTGACGAGGTTGTAACTAAAATTAAAGATAACGGTGGCGAAGCAGTTGCTATCCAAGCAAACTTAAGCAAAGCCGAAGACGTTACCAAACTATTTGAAAAAACACAAGCTAGTTTCGGCTCGCCTGACATTATCATTAATAATGCCGGAACAGGTGATGTTGGACCTCTTGCCGAGATGGATGAAGAGGCTTTTGATAAAGTTTTTGGATTGAACGTCAAAGGAACGTTCTTGTGCATGAAAGAGGGCGCCAAGAGACTTAATCAAAACGGACGTATTGTCAACATATCTAGTGGGTTAGTTGTTCGTCCACAGCCCGGATTTGGGCTGTATATCGGTAGTAAAGCAGCTGTGGAACTAATGGGAAAAGTTCTTTCGATGGAACTTGGTGAACGCAACATTACAGTCAACACAGTTTCACCAGGCCCAACTGAAACTGAAATGTTTATGAATTCAGGTGATGACGCGAAAGCTGCTGCTGAACGCTCGCCTTTCAAAAGGTTGGGACAACCAGAAGATATTGCCGATGTGATTGCCTTTGTTGTTAGCGACCAATGTCGGTGGATTACTGGACATACTTTCCAAGCCGGAGGTGGGTACGTTTAAACCAGTGTTTCATGTCATTAATTTTGGTGGTGACACATACCACTAGGTTTTGTTTGTAACCAATAACTCACAAACTAACCTATCATATTTAATGACATAGACCACTAGGTAGATAAAGTTCGTTGCCAAATTTGCTACTGTAATCTCTGAATCACTACTAAGTGACTCTAATGAGTAGTCTTCAAGCCCGCTCCTACGCTTTTTTGTCAATTGCAGCAGCATCTATTACTATTGCCTTGAAGTTTGGAGCTTACAAGCTAACAGGGTCAGTGGGACTGCTTTCCGATGCAATTGAATCATGTGTAAATCTAGTCGCTGCGCTGGTGGCACTAGTGGCTCTAACCTATGCTGCCAAACCAGCCGACGCAGAACATACATTTGGGCATTCTAAAGCTGAATACTTTTCTAGCGGCGCCGAAGGTATGTTGATTTTAGTGGCAGCTATTAGCATTGGCTTTGAAGCGTGGAAACGTTTGCTTCATCCAGAACAGATTACTCAGGTGGGATTAGGGTTGGCACTTTCTTTAGCTGCAACGGTAGTCAACGCTATTGTCGCTTTTATCTTGCTGCGAGCAGGGCTAAGACTGCGTTCCATTACGCTGAGGGCAGATGCTCATCATTTATTTACAGATGTGTGGACTTCAGGTGGTGTAGTACTTGGAATCTTTTTGGTTAAAGCAACAGGCTGGTTGGTAATTGACCCAATTATCGCACTGATAGTAGCAGCAAATATTGTTTGGGCAGGACTTCGTTTGTTGCGAGAAACAGGTTCCGGGTTACTAGACGCAGCTTTGCCCAAGGAAGATATGGACATAATAAAAAGTATCCTTGACAAATACGAACCGCAAGGCATCCAGTTCCATGCTTTACGGACTCGCAAGGCTTCCACGCGACGCTTTGTTGAATTCCATGTTTTAGTGCCTGGAGCTTGGACAGTGTTACAAGGACATGATTTATGCGAGGCAATTGAGCTTGCCATTATTCAGGCACTACCGGGAAGCAATGTTACAACTCATCTAGAACCAAAAGAAGACCCTGCCTCTTGGAATGATCACGAATTGGATCGGATTTCTAGCGAGGCAAATTAACAATCTGACCATACATAAACCCTGTCTCTACGAAAATTAGCGAAGCTATTGCTCTGCGCCTAAGTAGGTAAAATAAAATGCTTAATTACCACAGAGACACAGAGACACAGAGGAGCCAGCGCCGTTTTACCGTACAAATTTGAAGAAATAATTGTTTTGAGACTGCACAAATCCCAAGCGTTGATATAATGCGGCGGCACGGACATTCGCAGGGGTGGTTTGAAGCCCGAAGACGGTCGATTTGTCCTCATATTCTTTGGTAAGCCAACTAAACTTCGCTGTACCATATTCTTAGACACCATACTTTCTGAGTACAGCGCGAGTACAAACTGCTGCACAGTCGGCAAATCTGATTTAGTACAAGCTCGAAATACAATCTTCATCTTTGTTCCTATTAAGAACGTAAATATTTCTGGCTATGCTTACTCACATGAGCATTAATGAAGTTGGTGATTAGCTGACTAATAATGTCACCATCTTCTTCTAGAGCAAAATGCCCTGTATTAAGCAAATGAAATTCGATGTCCTTCAAATCACGCTTGTAGGGATAGGCGCCATCGGCAGGAAAGATGTAGTCATTTTTGCCCCAAACCACTAGTGTGGGCGGTTGATATTTGCGGAAATACTCTTGCCATTGGGGATATAATGGTAGATTAGAAGCGTAACTATAAAATAAAGCTAATTGAATGTCGCTATTACCAGGTCTATCAAGTAATGCTTGGTCGATATTCCAATTGTCAGGGCTAATAGCTTCAATATTGCGAACGCCGTGAGTATATTGCCACTTGGTTGCATCTAAGGTTAGAAATTGTCTCAACTTGTCTGCATTTTCAGATGTGCGGTTTTGCCAATAAGCTTTAAGAGGTTCCCAAAACTCACGCAATCCTTCTTCGTAAGCGTTCCCATTTTGAACGATTAGGGCTTCAACTTTTTCAGGATGTTTAGCTGCAATTCGGTATCCAATAGGCGCCCCATAATCCATCACATACAAACTATATTTCTTCAATCCCTTAGCTTCAATAAATTTCTCCATCACAGAAGCTAAATTATCAAACGTATATTCAAACTCTTCAACCGTTGGCATCGAACTATTCCCAAAACCAGGGTAGTCAGGTGCAACCAAATGAAATTGGTCTGCCAAAGCTGGTATTAAATTGCGAAACATATGCGATGAAGTTGGGAAACCATGAAGCAAAAGGATTGTTGGCGATAAAGGTGAACCAGCTTCACGATAGGAAATATCAAGACCATCAATTTTAACTGTGCGATATGTAGACATAACTCAATGACTCCTTTAAGAAACTTCCAATTAAATAAATACCCAAAATTTCTTGTGGGATGTAAGTCCCCTTACGTCCGATATTCAAGGCGGGCGGGACGCCCACCCTACAAGATGGTTCTTAAGATGGGTTGTAGGGCGAGTAATCAAGCAATTCCCATTCAAACGACTTTGGTAAACTTGTTTCTAACCACTTTTCGACTGTTAAATTCCAGTAACGTTGAGTACCACCCGTTTCATGCGTTGAGTCATCTAACTTCCACAAAATTTCCGGGCGCCCGATTAATTGCAAAGTTCGACCGCGATCAAAATCCAAAAAAACTAAACCCGCGCGGGGATTTTCGACAAAGTTCCCCAAAGTATTAAACATACTGTTGCCCGTATAATCGGGAATTCTTAGAGTGCTATCATCCAAAACTCGGATAAAACCAGGATTACCACCTCGATGCGATGCATCAACACCACGATTTAGATGCGCGCTGGCAACAAAAAACATGTCAGCATTAGTAATAAATGCCTGCTGTTGAGGTTCCAACGTTCGTCCAGTTTTTGATTCTTCCAAGCTGCTCACACTTCCTTGATTTCGAGTTATATGGCGCCGAGTTATAAACTTCGGGCAATTTGGATATGATTCGGCAACATCCACATATAATCGTTCTTTTGATGGGCGAGTTACTTTTCCATTGATGCGAAGACGGCGCCGAGTTGCAAGTTCAATCACCAATATGCCAATTTGCGAATTACGCTCAATATTTGTCCAAAAAGGGTCTTGCCAATTAGGGACAGCAATGCTCAGGTCAAACTCAACCGTGCGTTGATTTACTGCGGTCATAAAGCCTGGGGAACCAAACATAACCGAAGCCCAAACGTTTTGCTCATCATCCACACTGCCCAATACCACCATCGGTTGCTGTTCGATAAACTTCAGGGTGCCTTCTATAATTGTGTCAGCAATTATACGTCCGTTGCGTTCGGCAATTTCCGATTCACCAAAGCGCTGTTGCACCAGTCGTTCACCATCATGAAAAGGGTTAGCAATTAACATAGATATTGCCTCCGTTGGATTTGGATTAGGGTAGGGGCGGGTTTATAGATATTGTGAAGGTGAATTCAAAATCTAGGTGAACCCACCCTTACTAAAACGTAAGAACGTGATAACCATCTGCAATTAAATTCCGCAGACTGGGCAGACCTGTTGTACCTGGTACAGCATTATCTTTAATCAGGTCAAAACCAGACTTGATTGCCGAATCGGTGGCGCCGAAAACATCCGCACAACCACAAGATACACCTGCAACTGTGTCTTTAATTGCCTCAAATAAATCATGCGCTGGATGCTCTACTTTACTTACCTCTCCAATCCAACGAGTACCGGCGCCTTGAAATAACAGCGTAACATCATCACCATTTTGTTTAAACTCGTAGGCAGAAGCTAGTGCATTAAACAGGCGCCCCAACGCTTCTTCTGTGCCTGATTTTGGGTCTGAAAGAATTACAATCGCAGTTCTCATCTCTTAATTCTCCTTATTGAAAATAAACTTTACAGAACGTTCGGTACAATGATTGATTACAATACAACCTTGGCCAGTTGGCAAATAAACAAATCCTAAAAATGACTTACATCATGTCTAGTCCGTTGCCCGTAATGTAGAGACGTTACATGTAACGTCTCTACAGTTTTGATTGACTGTACCAAACATTCGGTATAGAAAATAATGTACCGAACGTTTGATACAATGTCAATAGGTTAAATAAAAAAATATTTCATGGATTTATGGATAAGATTGAAGCGTCTCGGCGATTGGTTAACGTGTTTCGTCAGTATGGCTACGAAGGGGCTACTTTGTCTCGCATCTCAAAAGCAACGGGGTTAGGTAGGGCAAGCCTTTACCATCACTTTCCAAATGGAAAACAGGGAATGGCAGAGGCGGTGTTAGAGTATGTAAACCAGTGGTTTAACGAAACAGTTCTCAATCCTCTGCGGCTTGGGGGTGAACCACTAGAACGTATTCAAGCAATGAACTCTAGCCTTAAGCAGTTTTACAACTGTGGGCAAGATGCATGTTTATTGGCGGTGTTTAGCCTTGGTGAGTCGGATGATTTATTTCACAAGCAGCTAAGTCAGGCACTAAATGCTTGGATTGATAGTTTGGCGCAGGTATTACAAGAGGCAGGGTTGTCTGAAACGCAGGCACGTCAAAGAGCAGAAGATGCTATCATGCAAATTCAAGGCGCCTTAGTTTTAACGCGCGGACTCGATAGTACGGCGCCGTTTGAAAGGGTGTTACAGCAACTTCCAGATCAACTTTTGCACCGAGACTGATTTTAATATTTTTGACACGCTCGTCACAAAGGACACAAAGAAAGAATTATTAAGATATAAGTCGCCCACAATTTACCGCAAGCAAAATATCTTACTGGCATCACACTTGATGTTGCCACAGGTGCAAATGCAAAATACACCGCTTGAAACAACCTCAATCAGCCAATTATGCTTCTTTAGCCAGATGAAATATTTTTTTACGAACTGTTGAAATAATGATGCTGCTATAATCGTGCTTCTCAAACTAGAGCGATTGGCAGTGCAGCTTTGAGTTTCGATAGTAAAATTTTACACCATGTCTGACAGCAAAACGCCAGCCTCAATCGAGCTACGCTTGTGGGAGTTGAATGGAGTGGTTATAGAGCGGTATCGATATTCGTCAGGGTTTGTAGAACCACTTTCAAAACATTCGCATGATGAGTATCAGTTTGGTCTTAGTTTTGACTGTCAAGGCGAATATAATTACCGGGGGGAACTTCATTACATTCCAACGGGCAGTTTAAGCATTTTACAATCCGGCGAAGTTCATGCACCGAGCGAGCGACGCTATCTTGAATCGCCTGCTACTTTCTTGATGATGTATGCCAGTTCAGTACTGATGCAAACGGTAGCGACGGAACTGGCACGCTCGACAAGCTTACCTTTTTTTCAAACTACTTATGCTGTAGACCAAACCCTTGTAAATCTGTTTTTGCATCTGCATGAATGTTTAGAAACTCCCGTTTCAAAACTGCAACAAGATTCGCTGCTTGTGTTGTTACTGACTCGATTGATTGAGCATCATGCACACCAATGCCCACCAATACAGCTAAAGAAAGCAAAATCAGCTATTCAACGTGTTTGTGCTTTCTTGCATGAAGAGTATACAACAAATGTATCGCTACAAGAATTGGCTTCTTTAGCTGGGCTAAGTTCTTTTTATTTGTGTCGAGCTTTTCGTAAAGCCACAGGAATGACACCGCACGCTTATCAAATTCAAGTTCGGATAGATCGCGCTAAACGCTTACTAATGCAAGGGAGAGCAATTTCAGAGGTTGCCTTTGAAACAGGATTTTACGATCAAAGTCATTTTGGCTCGAATTTTAAGCGGTTGGTCGGTGTAACGCCAGGGCAATATCAAAAAGGACAATAATTTCCTAGATTCGGCAAAAGTGAGTGCTGCACAATCCGATTAGATACAGTTTGCGTTTATTTTTGCGGGAGCTATGACAGATAGTTTTGACAACACAAACGTGAAGCAGCCAATGCGCTCAAATCGTGTAACTCGGCGCCGACTGATTATTGGTAGCGGTATTGTAGCAGGAACAACCGCTCTAAACCAAGTTCAGGCAAACGCTCAAAAATCGACCGTGCCTCGTGAGACAACGCATTCCAATAATCAATTTGCTGGAAAAGTGGTATTAATTACCGGAGCGACATCGGGGATCGGAGAAGCTACGGCGCGCGCTTTTGCCCGTGAAGGCGCCATCGTTCATTTCTGCGGTCGTCGCGAAAACTTGGGCACAAAAATTGCTCAAGACATTATAGCACAAGGTGGGAAAGCAACTTATCAAAAAGTCGATGTCCGCAAAGAACAAGACGTTAAATCATTTATTGATACTTGTATTCAGAAATATGGTCGCATTGATATTGCATTCAACAATGCAGGCATTTTCATGACCCCTGCTGAAATTCAAAATATTCCACTGGACAATTTTCTCGATATTCTGCACACCAACACAGTTGGCGAGTTTCTTGCTATGAAGTATGAAATTCCGCAGATGCGGCGCCAAAAAAGCGGGGTCATTATTAATATGGCATCGGTTGCTGGACACGTCGGATTTAATACAACAGGACATTACTGTGCTAGTAAACATGGTATTATTGGACTTACAAAAGCAGCAGCCCTCGAAAACGCAGATTATAACATTCGGATCAATTCAATTTCCCCCCTTGCTGTTGATACACCGCAATTGCGCGAATCATTCGCGTTTCAAAAAGTTACCTACGAGCAAGCAGCTAAGGGGTTTGTTACGAAGCGTGTCATGGCACCCTTGGAAATGGCAAAAGCAGTAATGTTTCTGGCATCAGATGATGCAAGTTCTGTAACGGGAATGGATTTAGATGTCACAGGCGGACAACTAGCTAGATAATTTGATTGCCAAAAAGATGAACAACTTTTCCCGTCGTCAAATAATGCTTGGTAGTGGCATTAGTTTAGCTGCACTCATAATGAGTTTAGGTTCTACACAAAATACTTCTCAACATCAAATTAATATGGATAATAAGGTATTACAGCAAATTCTTGACCGCCTCGAAATTATCGATACAGTGAATCGCATCGGTTTAATGGCTGATTTACGCGATTGGCAAGCTTGTCAAAACTGCTTTACTGAGCGAGTAAATGTTGATTATACATCGTTAGTTGGAGGACAGCCAGCAACGCTCGCAGCTAAAGATTTGGTAGAGTCATGGCGCAAGAATCTTAGCCCGCTTAAAGCTACACAGCATATGATCTCAAATCACGCAGTCATGCTCAATGGCAACACCGCGACTTGTATCTCTCACTTTCAGGCACATCATCTATTACCCAATGAGCATGGGGCGCCTATTTGGACACTAGGTGGCGTTTACCATCACGAATTAGAGCGCACCTCAGATAGTTGGAAAGTTCGCAAAATGACAATGACTGCCAAATGGGCAGAAGGTAATCAGCAAATTATGACAATTGCGGCACAGCAAGGAAAATAAATTGTTCAATTCTGAAACTAACTTATTTACAAAGGACTAATACCATTTTTATGTGAAGATGCACACTATTATTCTTACTCCCCCCTTATCACGGCTACCGTGTACACACAAGTTTCTCTTTCTTCTCTTTCTTTGTGTCCTTCGTGTTCTTTGTGGTTTATCTCTTTAGGGAACCACGTAATCCGGAGGATTTCCCGCAGGGTAGGCACAAAGGACACAAAGGGGGGAAAGAAAGGGCTTATTAAAGATGTGTGTACACCGCAGCCTTATCAAGGGGGGTTGGGAGGGATTTGATGAGTTATAATAACCTCTGCATCTACAGATGAACATGTGAACAAGATACGTTATTACAAAAACAAATTTAAGTCGTGCAATAGATGCCCAACTATAACCAAGAGACAATCGACGAAGCTCATTGCCAATCAATCCCGCAGCAAACTTCAACGTTAGCGTTTGAGCAATACGTCTCATCAAGACCTATTTTATCCAGTGTTAATGTAGGGTGGCAAAACCTAATTGTGCGAACCTATACGGAACCACAAACGGTTGAACATCTGGTTGTGCCAGCTACGCCCGATCCACACCTTGTGTTGCAACTTTCTGGGACAACGCACGTAGAGGTAAAGGCTCAAAACGGCGCCTGGACAGCAATTAGATCGCAACCTGGACAACTGTTTTTAACACCAGGAGGTGGAGAAAGCTATGAAATGCGCTGGGTAAGTCAGTCTGATGCTCCTATTCAAAACGTCCAGATTCACCTTGATGCTCAGTATTTAACTAAAATTGGGCAAGAAACAGTAGACTTGGACTCCTCACAAATTGAGGTTTTAGATAGATCGGTGGTGTGCGATCCATTTATCGAGCAGATTTGCTTGATGTTAAAACGCGAACTAGAGCATAATTCTTTGGGAAGCAAGCTTTATGTAGAGGCCGCAACTCAAATGTTAGCTGTACATCTGCTGCGTGAACACTGCGTTATTAACCATCACATTCCAGAATATAAAGGGGGACTGCCTGGAAATCGCTTGCGCCGTGTAAAGGATTACATACAAACTTATTTGAATACAGATTTGTCCCTGGATGACCTAGCTCAACAGGCAGAAATGAGTACTTTTCACTTTTGCCGCTTATTCAAGCAATCGACTGGCGAAAGTCCTAATCAATACATCGTTCGTCTCCGAGTTGAGGAAGCAAAGCGGCTTTTGAAGGAGACAAACTTCAGCGTTTTAGATGTTGCATTAGCAGTAGGATACAATAGTCCGAGCCATCTGGCAGTGCAGTTTAAACGATTAGTGGGTATGCCTCCTAGCGCGTACCGTAATACGATTTAAAAAGTAGTAGCAAGATGCCGACGATGAGCGCAAGAAACCGTGCGAAAGAGTGCAGCAGTTGTTTTTACATTGAAGGAAAGCTACTTCTTAAAGGAATATTGCAATGAATACAACTGACCAAGCAACATCCACAACATTGCGTGAAACAAATAAGCAGATCGCGCGCGAGTTTCTACGGCTTTTGGAAGTTATGGATATCGAAGCGTGGGCTGAACTTTGGGCAGAAGAGGGAATTCAGGAAATGCCGTTTCCACCCGACGGTTTGCCACCTCGTATCGTCGGTAAAGCCGCTTTGTATAACCACTACAAGTATTTGCCTGAAATGTATCTAAGTATGCGGTTTCCAATTTCTAACCTTCAGACTTTAGAAGACCCTGAATGGGTAATTGCTGAGTACACTGGGGAAATTCCCATTAAAACTGGTGGGTACTACAACAATCGTTACTGCTCGCTATTTCATATTCTCGATGGCAAAATTCTTTTGACTCGTGAGTATTTTAATCCATTAATTTTAACTGACGCTTTAGGGGATAGCTTTAATGATACGTTTTAATTGCTTGATTTTTCAATTCATCATTAAAGCAGATTTTTAACTCTCATGAAACTCAAATCCGAAAACAATTTCTAAACTATTCGTATCAAACAACTTAATGTTTAATCAAGTCACGCGCAAAGAATTTCTGAAAATAGGTGGTATTTCTAGCATCTCATTTTTAATGCGTTGCCACTTTGACCAACAGCAAGCTGAAGCGGCGCCGAATCCCGTTGCAAATCCAAACCATCCCAATGTTGCTATTATCCAACGTTACTATGATGCATATGGCAAAGGCGACCTCAATACAGTGCGACAAATCTTTGCTCCAGATATTCGTTGGGGAATTCCGGGTCATCATTCTTTAGCTGGTGTTCATCGAGGACCAGATCAAGTATTTGCCTTCTTTCAACAGCTAGCAAAAGCTAAATTTAAAGCAGATGTTTTATTCTTAGGTGGCAACGATTCCTATGTGGTAGATGTCCACCGAGGTTATAGCAACATGGAGCGAGACAATATTGATATCCTGTGGGCATTCTTGTTCCAAATAAAAAATGGTCGCATTGTTGAAGCAACAAATTTTCCTGGTGATCAACATGCCGCAGATGCTTTTTATTCACGAGTTTATCCATTGAAACCATTGCCGGATCGACTGGCTTAAAGTATTCAGCTTTGCACTCAAGTAACTTATCAAAGGAAATAGATTTATGCGCTACAAACTTTTAGGAAAAAGTGGACTTAGAGTCTCAGAATTATGTCTTGGTACGATGACTTTTGGTGAAGATTGGGGTTGGGGTGCCTCTAAAGATGAAAGTCGTCAAATCTTTGATACATTTGTTAACGCTGGTGGTAACTTTATTGACACCGCCAATGGCTATACCGACGGTAGTAGTGAAAAAATTGTTGGAGAATTAATTGCCAGTGACCGCCAACGCTTCGTCGTCGCCACAAAATACTCGTTTCCATTACAAATGAATAATCAGAGTGGTAATCCTAACGGATCGGGCAATCATCGTAAAAACATGGTGCAGTCGATAGAAGGTAGTCTAAAGCGGCTAAATACCGATTACATTGATTTATTCTGGCTGCACGCATGGGATTTTACAACACCAATTGAAGAAGTTATGCGCGCGCTTGATGATCTTGTGCGCCAAGGTAAAGTACTATACGTCGGTATTTCTGATGCGCCTGCTTGGATTGTGGCACAAGCAAACACATTAGCACAGTGTTATGGCTGGACACCATTTATTGCTTTGCAAATTGAGTATAATTTGATTCAGCGCACGCCAGAGCGAGACTTATTACCAATGGCAAAAGCGTTTGGCATGTCGGTTACTCCGTGGTCGCCGCTCGGTGGTGGTATTCTAACTGGAAAATATAATCAGCCTTCAAACAGTGGCGATAAAAATCGTCTTGCTGAGATACCTCAACATCAACTTGAAATTGCGGATGCTGTGGTTCAAGTAGCTGCACAGATTGGCTGTAGTCCTTCACAGCTTGCGCTGGCATGGTTAAAGGTACAATCTGAAACTATTATTCCAATTATTGGCGCCAGAAAGCTGTCTCAGTTTCAAGATAACTTAGATTGTCTCAAAGTTGATATAGCACCAGAACAGTTACAGCGTTTGAACGAAGTTAGCAAAATTGAACTCGGTTTTCCGCACGATTTTCTCTCAAATGATACGATACGCGAGCGCTTATATGGCGGCACTTATCACAGTATACAATTTAGATGAGATATATGAGATATAGCAGTTATTAGTCACGTGAGGTACAAATTAAATCATAAATTTCTTGTGGGGTGGGCATCCTTGCCCGCCCTTGTGTACTTCATCAGTACGGGGAACTGCTATAAGAGTGTTCCAATTAAAAAATATCCCATAGTAAATACTGTAGGATAGCAAAACGCCTGTATGGTGCTATCGCACTACTGGGACTGCTATCACAGCCTTATGTGGTGGGCTTCGCCCACCCTACGTCTTGGATTGCTTGTATTAACTATTACTGGTCAGCATTAGCACTTCTTTCAGCAGTATCTGGGTATACTGTGCCGAAATCTTTTACAGCTTCTGCAGATTGTTTGCCTATTCTTTGAAGTCTTTCACCAGGAGCATCTTCAGTTTCACGAGCTTCCTTATTCCATTCGCCTGTTGTTTTAGGTCTTTGGGAATCGTTTTGATGTACTATATCGTCAATCTTGTTGGTCAGGGCTTTGCTGTTATTTTGGGGAGCAACGTTTGTTGTCATCACTAAAAACCCAACTAGGACAACAGCTAGAAAACGTTTTACCTGAAGCCCTTTAAGCACGTTGCTGATGTGAGCGGTTGTGTTTGAAATAAAATTCGCCATGACTTGACTCCATTAGTTTATGTTTAATATTTTTTAAGATTAGCTGTAAAAAGGTAATCATTCCTCTAGCAGAAGTCATAAACTTGATTATCGAACGATTGTAAGTTTTTTCCTAATTACATGCATCTGATGCTACTTATTTAGGTTGTTAAGTAAAATGTCAATACCACCCAGTGCTGATAATGCTTGCACGTCTTTAAAGCGTTAGTATTAAATCAAATTTAATCAAGAGTCGATACTAGTGTAGAGTCCTATTTGATTAGCGCTTGTTTTGATTTCTAATTTTTCTATCACGCGCGGCTTCAACGAAAGCTTGAAAAATACGCAACTGTTGTGGGTTATCGATTGCAAGTTCACAGGTGCCATTGCACTCCTATAGCCCAAGGGTGATTTTCATATTCTATGGCTTCAACTACACCATCAAGTGCGCGCGCGGCTTTTCGCGCCATCCAGTAGGTAAAGTACGTACTGATTGATGATGCATTGAGTCAACGCAAACAGTAGTCGCCTCTATAATTAAGGCAAGATGACTTTGGGGATTTATTTCAACTAAATGTTTAATGCTTTCTTGAGATTCTCCTGTATGCGCTACCAGTTCACCAAACTCATCAGGAATATGAGATACAAGATTGGCGCCACAAGAAACAGCCATAACAGCAAGTCCTCGGCAAATACCCAATAAGGGAATATTAGTGTTCAACGCTTGATTAAAAAGTTTTAACTCAAAAGCCAAAGCGCGTGCGGTCAACACCCTTAATAGCTCGATGATTAGAATCATTATAAGTAGCTGGGTCTAAGTCGCCACCACCAGAGAAAATTAAACCATCGACAACTTCTAAAATTGCAGCACTTTCTTGTGGTTGACCAGGGGGTAGTAAGATAGGCAAACCGTCACAACGGCGTATTGCCTCTACAAAAGTATTTTTGATGTGATACTGACCATCTTCATTTTGATTAAACGTAGTAATACCGATGGTAGGTTTTGTCGAATTGTTCATAAAGTTTACTATAGAAACGAGCTAGTTTCAGCTTGACGAACAAAAATGACAACAATATGTCAAACCAAACTTGCATATGTGAACTGGAACAGGCAAAGAAAGGCTATGCTATAATCCTTAATATTTTTTCCTTTCCCAGTATTGTCTGACCCGCTTCTCCCAGATTAACCAATACTCGGACATAGCTTCGGTTTCAAACCAAAACAGTTCTGCAGGACTATTTGGAATAGCTACAACTAAAAGCGCGCGGTTTACTTCAATATCATATTCGCGGTAAGACTCACTCACTGCTCCTAAATATGCAGCTAACTGTAATGGATATTCATACAATCTTTCTACTGAACCTTTTGGTTTATCAGCAGTTTTCCACTCGCAAATACAATTTACACCTTCATAGCTGGCAACGCAGTCAACTTGACCCGAATAGTTTAAGTTGTAGTTAAAAACCGAACTTTCAATTAATCTTACAGTATCAATTTTGTCTAATACAGGTTTAATGCTTTCCCAGTATGGAAGACTTGCTTCGGGACAAACAGGGTCTTGGTTAAGTAAATATCGTTCAATATGCTTGTGCGTTTGAGTTCCACGACGACTCGCGTTTGTTGTAATTTTAGCCGCTTCTTCTACACCAACGCGCGTTTTCCAATTAGCTAATCTATCACGGTCTTCTTGCGGTTTAGTTGCGTTCAATATTGTTGTCACACTAGGAAAACTTTTTCCTGAAGCATCAACGTAGTATTGTTTACCGTCTTGACGCACAACTTTAGCATTTATACGGGGGAGCAACTGAATATCAAATGGCATTAATTTAGAGTAAAAGGTAAATAGTAATAAATTAGGTTTTGCAACCTTATTATATTTTATACGCTTTTAATACAGTAGGTGCTTTCCTCATGAACGATACCGAACATCAACTTATATATTGTTGGGTTCCGCAAAGCCAGAAGATGCCACTCTCCAAGGGCGCGGGTCTGATTCAATTTATACAAAAACCTGTACAAGACTTTTTTTTACTTTTTATATTTTATCAATAAGTATTACTTTTGCTAGAGGGAATATTTACAATACATAACTACTTTGAAGCAGTGCATACTTTATTACAAAAACAATCTAAGCATGATTAACAAAATTATTAATCCGGTAAGAATTGCTGTTGCCGTAATTGGTATCAGCGCACTATCAATTCCTGTGACTGCACAAACAAATCAAAATCAGCAGGCGCCTACTAACACACAAGAATCTCCAACGAATACTCCACAATCTCCAGGCAGCACTACAGATACTCCTAGCAACACCACTCAACCATCAACAAATCAACGAACTCCAACCAAAACTCCAACGAACACAGCCAACGAAAATCTACTGCAAGTAGCACAGTCGAGTGGTACATTTACAACTCTTGCACAAGCTATTGAAGCAGCAGGTCTTACAAACACTCTCTCCGAAGGTTCTTATACTATTTTTGCACCTACCGACCAAGCGTTTAGTTCTTCCTTACCTCAAGGCGCCTTACAACTTTTACTCGAACCTCAAAATAAAGATTTATTACGGCAAGTACTTTCTTATCATGTTATATCCGGTCGAGTTCCTGCATCCGGATTAAAAACTGGTTCGGTTAAAACTCTTGGTGGTACAGTAGCTGTTCGTAAAACTGGTCAAAAGGTAATCGTTAATAATGCTAGCGTTACCCAAGCTGACATCAAAGCAAGCAATGGTGTAATTCACGCAGTCAACCGCGTATTACTACCATCGAGCTTACGTAAAACTATCGCCACTAAACTTCAACAAGAATCAAACCCCACAACTCAACCAAATCAAACACCTGCACCAAATCAGATACCTGAAACAAACCAGGAGGCACCTACACCAAACCAAACACCTGAATCAAATCAGGTACCTGCACCAAGTCAAACACCATAGTGATGTAATGTAGCCAATACTCGCGCATTAACAAAAATAAAACTTTATCGCCTACTTTGCGCTTCAGTAAAGCAGGCTATTTATATGAATATGTCTGAATAATTAAGATTTTGCAAAATTTTATCAATTGTAATCGAGATTATCTTGTCTACGAGGCTTACTGTACTAGACTAAGAGCTAGGGTTTTATAAACCGACATATGTTAACTTGACTTTATGCCCACAGGCATAACGTCGAATTTGACATAACCACAGTTCACCATTATTTTCGATTTATAATTATTTTATTTTTTACATGAAAACTTCTATAAAAGATTTTACTGGGCGTAATTGGCTCTTTGAACGTATACACAACTGGTTAACGGCTGGAAGTGAACGTTTTTTTATCCTGACTGGGGAACCAGGGGTCGGGATAAGTGCAATTTCGACTCAATTGATTGAGCGTGGTTGCATAGCAGCGTATCATTTTTGTAAAGCTGGGGATGTAGAAACAACAAAATCAACCAACATTTTAAGGTCTTTGGCTACGCAGTTGGGTAATATACCAAACTACGGTCAAGCTTTAGCAAGTACAATTAAATCGACTGACTTACAAGCAGAAGTCAATTGTATTGAGTCAATGACAGAAAGCCAAATTGCCAAACTTTACATTGACTCACTGGCACCAAACGACCCAGAAAACGAACTCGAAATTCTGATACGCTTACCTTTAACAGCATTACAGCCACAATCGAGTAATATAGTTATCCTAATTGACTCCTTGTATGAAGCGAAAATTACAGGAGATGAAAATATAATTAGGCTATTCGCGCAATTATCTAACTTAGAGTTACCAAATTGGGTGCGCTTTATTCTGACCTCTCGTCCTGGAGACTCATTACTGCAAGAATTTTCAGCAACACCATACCATATAGAGAATACATCGCAGGAGAATCAGGCGGATATCTGGCAGTATGTCTCAGAACGCTTAATTACAAGTGGAACTTTAAGTGGTCAGATAGTCAACTGGGCAAAGGGCAATTTTTTATATGCTAAATTATTAATAGATAATATTATAGCACAGCAATCTTTAGATAACGTCGAAGCTCTGCCAAAAAGTATTGATGAAATTTACTACAACTTCCTTAGTCATACAGATGTTGATAGGGAAAATTATCAAAAGATATTAGGAATACTGACGGTAGCACAGCAACCTTTAACACTTGAACAGCTAATAAAATTTACAGAAATTAATCTTGATAAGTTATCTTATTGCTTAGAAGAATTGCATCAGTTTTTAGATGTGAACTTAGATGTCAATAATGATGAAGGCAATGTAACTTATACCATCTTTCACCAATCGTTACGGGATTATTTGCTAGATAAAAAACGTAGCGGAGATTTTTGGTGTGATGCTAGCTCACAACATAACTTAATTATTGAGTATTATAAACAAGATACGACCTGGGAAGAGTTAGACTTACTGAAAATTGATAATTATGGGTTGTTGTATTTAGTAAGGCATCTTGATGCTGCCCGACGTATAGAGGAAGTTTATACGCTGCTAACTAGCTCATCAAAATGGATGGAAGCTAAATTTGCAGCTTTCTCTAGTAATATACCTTACATCGACGACCTTGAACTTGCAATGAACAAATTTCCTAAATTATTACAACAAGACCAACTGCGAACTTTAATCAAACGTTATGTTGCACTGCGGAGTGGAGGTGGAGGAAAGGTTCAGGCAAAAAGGGGAGCATCAGAAAGACGCATTTTCTATATTCATCAAGAGGCGCCGAAATTATAATTTAGACGAAGCATATAATTCTTCGCCAATGATACTGCGGATTTCACTTACAACTTGACGATAAGCCCTGTCAGATAAAACAGGTTCTGCATTTTCTATACTAATTGACTTTTCCAAATCAATCCATGATTTACAACCACCATATTCTGGACGGTAAGGTATTTCGTCAACTTGTGCTAACTTATACGCACGCAGTAGTAGTATAAATAGAGGTTGACGTGGTTTCCACTTGAGACGCTCAGTTAGGAAATGCTCATTCCAGATATGAAAAGGCAATAATTTGTTAACAAGATTTTCGCTACTAATAGGTAAAATATCTGTAATAGATGCCCAGCTACCAATTCGTACAGTTTCTGGATGCCAACCGGATGTTACAGGAACAACGCGCGTTTGATATTCTGGTTTGAGTAACCTTGGTTGCTGGTGTTCGTAAGTAGGATACAGTAAAACTTGTTCTTGGGCAACCTGAAAGCGTCCACCTTGTTCATGGATACCACCTTTGCGAAGCAGCATCACACTATCACCAGCTTCCAAAGCTTCAATTGCAACAGCCCATTCCTTGAGAGCGTGAAAAGTACTAATTAATTCCATAAATATCTACTTTAACTCTGATTTTATTGAACACTAAGCTATATAAACTGAAAAACTATCCAGGGTAATTAATTTAATTTGGAGCAAATATGGAAAAGCGACAATTAGGAACATCAGATGTGCGTATCACACCCATTCTCATGGGAACTTGGCAAGCAGGCAAAAAACAATGGGTAGGAATAGAAGATGCTGACTCAATAAAAGCAATACGTGCGGCAGTTGATGCAGGTATTACAACCATAGACACAGCAGAAGTTTACGGACAAGGACATTCTGAACGAATTGTAGCTGAAGCACTGTCCGATAAGCGCGACCAAGTAGAATATGCCACAAAAGTATTCGCCAACCATCTTAAATATAACCAAGTCATCGAAGCTTGTGAGAATTCACTTAAAAACCTTAAAACAGATTACATAGACTTGTACCAAATTCATTGGCCTTCCGGCGCCTTTAACACCGAAATAGTACCAATTGAAGAGACAATGCGTGCGTTGAATGAATTAAAGACACAAGGTAAAATACGAGCAATAGGTGTTTCCAATTTTTCAGGCGCCCAACTTCAGGAGGCAAGTCAGTACGGACGTATTGACAGTTTACAACCACCATATTCTCTATTTTGGCGCTATGTAGAAAAAGATGCGGCGCCTTACTGTATCGAAAACCAAATATCTATTATTGCCTATTCACCCCTGGCACAAGGTTTATTAACAGGAAAATTCGCACCTGGACACAAATTTGAAGAAGGAGATAACCGTACCGCAAATAAACTATTTCAAGGTGAAAACTTTGAACGCGCGCATACCTCATTAGAAAAACTTCGTCCTATTGCCGAAAGTCACAATTGTACACTTGCTCAACTTGCGATAGCTTGGCTAATAGCCCAACCTCAGAGTAATGCAATAGTAGGCGCCAGAAATGCTGAACAAGCTGTAGGAAATGCTGAAGCTGCAACCGTAAAACTATCAGAACAAGATTTGCAAGAAATTGATCGGTTGGGGCGCCTTGTTACTGACCACCTTGATGATAGCCCTGGTATGTGGACTTGGGCTTGACACTCTTGTTCCCCCCTTATCAAGCAGGGCTGTTTCATTCCCTCTCAAACAAGATTTGTCAAGATGGTTGACGAGAAAATTCCTAAATATAGATAACGACTAAACACACTTTTAAGCACAGAAATATAAGTGTGATTGTCTATTTTCTCGGTGCCTCTGTTACAAATTAAACCACTGTTAATTGCTCGAAACCCTTGATTTTTAGGGGTTTTTAGGGAATGAATCAGCCCTGCTTATCAAGGGGGGCTAGGGGGAATGTTACTAAGAAAACCCTAAAAGGAGGCTGACACGGGGACGCGGAGAGGAAAGACTTGAAGAGAGACTGCTCATGTATAACTTGGCAAAGTCAGTACATAAGTTCTGCTTATCCATTCTAAAGTTGCTGAACGTCCGTAATGAATAGCGATTAAATGCGCTGGTGAGATCACCTAATGAGTTTCAGTTGCTAAATCTATATTGTGTTCTACAATAATGCCGTTCCATGCTGCCTTACTACTCGATAGTGTTTTTAAGTAAGGTTTGATTTGTGAGGAATGGCTTTTCCTCTTAGTTTTATTAACTATTAATGAGGTTTGCGCTCTTACCATGCGTAACTTTAAGAAAATATTTCTACTATTATAGAAAGCATAGTTTTAGCCCTATCTGCTACTATCACTAGTAATAAAACTGAGTAAGGGAGTGCTATATTGTTAGTTTAGACCAGGATTAGAAGCACTAACGCGCGCTAGAAAAAATTGTTTTTTGTACATGAGTTGATTTTACTGACACTATACCTGTAAATTGAGGATTCCAAGCTAAATTTACTTTTCAATAAGAGAGTGCAATGTCTGGAGTATTATACCTTTGTACTGGTGGTATATAGGAATTGCGATTGGGAGTGCAATAGCCTTATATACAAATAGCTCTCACGCCCAAATTACGCCGGATAACACTCTGCCGAATAATTCTAATGTAAAATTAGAGGGTAATACTAGGATTATTTCGGGTGGAACCAGCGGACAAAAATAAGCTTTTCAGCCTAGAATACGGTAAGCTTATACTTTAATCAACGACAAACTTTTCCTTTAAGTAACAGTCACAGATGCTAAGATTTGACAAGAAATATTTTCATTAACAAATCGTTCATAAAAATATTATCTATATCTAGTTTAAGTCGCTGTTTTATGTCGTTAAAAATATTGATATTATCTCCCATTTCCCTCCTTATGTGAGTGGTAATCCCTGGAATATGTTCAAACTCCTTTGCCCAGTGTGGTAATGCTTTGGGAAGCTTTAACCACTGGAGCGCAACTTCAGAAGAAAACTGTTCCCATTCCTTTTGGTCTGCTCGACTAAGAATTTCAATAAAACAGGTATGTCCTTCTCCAAAAGCAGGAGAAAGTAAACATTGACTGCCATTAATAAAACGAACATTCATCGTGAGATTGAGAGGATATTTCCCCTTGGCAGCGTATTCTCTATTTTTTTCTAATACAATGTTGATTGCTTTTTTGACATTTTCAAAGTCAGGATCGACTTTGAAGGCGATTTCTAAACATCCTACCTTCGTGACTTCAATCGAACGTCTATAGTGAATAGCCTCTACAAGATCTACTATATCATCTCTCACCGAGGGAGTCATTTTGAAGAATAATTTGCACATCTCTGGGGTTAACTGAGGAAAGCGTTTAAGCAGTTTTAGAGTTTCCCTGAAAAGTCTTGAAGTTATTGCTGCTTCAAAATCGTACCAAAGATTTTTTCTTGGCTTGGCTGTAATTTCCGCATCTATTTTATCCCAAGATTTGATCCAGATTTGATCGCAAAAGGGCCACCAGAATAAATCGCAATTTTCGTGCGAAATAATCAGTTCTTTGATGTTTTCAATCGTTTCTAATAATGGGGCACGCCTATCAACGGCTCGGACTGTGTAACTTTTTTGGACATAAAGCTTCATGCGATAAGTAATGCCAAACATACCAAGATTTAGTTTTGCCGCGTTCATTACTTCGTCGTCATCGATACCAGTTTCAAACCGTTGCAACTGCCCAGAAGCGATAACAATTTCAATTGAATGTACAAGGTCAGAAAGGGTAGAGTTGTTCCATCCAGAACCGTGACTACCTGTTGCAATTAATCCCCCAAATCGCGCAGATTCCAGCACAATATTTAAGGGCAAGGCATATCCATGACGTTCTAATACATTATTTACTTCTTTGACGGTGGCGCCACATTCTATTAAAACCTTTGGCTTCTCCTGATCAGAAAAATCCATCTCTACATGATTAAGTTTGTGGACGTAAACTAAAATGTCGTCCGTAGGTATCAGTTTTGACCAAGAGTGACCTGTGGCTGCAACGCGAATTCTTTTTTTCGTATTCCGAGCGAATTTAACAATATCAATTAAGTCCTCTACTTTCTCAGGATAAAAAGAAATTTCAGGCTGACAAGAAGCTGTCTCCCCCCAATTTTTCCACGGGTAATTTTTGCGACAACGAATTTGATTTGGCAAGCTTACCTCTGAAGTGATTTTTTTTGAGGCAATCTGAAGATGCGGATTATGAAATATCCTCATTTGTTTATCTAGGTTATTGTAATAATGATTTTTATTATCTACTTACTGTTCGGGTAATCAACAGTCAGAAAACTTAGCCTCAACCTGGCATAACGCTTTTTTCTCTGATTTAGCCAAATGTTCTTCCCATTTCTGAATTGTGAGTTGCTGAAATAAATGAACCGCTGGACTGATTTCAATAATTGGAGCATCAAGATGAGTCTCATAGCCAATTTGTTCTGCCTCAACAGCAACTCCATCCTGGCTAAGTAAAGGTTTAATCAGTAATGGGTTAGCAATTTTTAGTACATAGGTCATCAACCATTGAGGAATCCGCAATGATGTAAATGGAACAATGATTGCATCAAAATAGAACAAGAAAAATACTCGTGTTTTACGAGAGTTAATTGGCAGCAAAAAGCACCAGTGTTTAATTTGATTATCTGTACTAGACCATTGATAGGGATATTCGTAGCAAAGCTTCATCGCATTAGTGTTGACTCGCTTGCGGTCTACGAATAAACCAAAAACTTTGCCTGTTCCTACCTTCGTGTTATAGTCAACATAAACGCGATCGCCAATTTGCTCACAGCGAGTTAGCTTGGCATCGGTAAATGGGCGATACTGGCGATGCAAATGTGCATGAGTAAAGTCACTCACATTATCAATAATCATCGAATGGTGAGCGTTCCAAGTAAAGTCAAGGGGGACACACGCCCATCGATTGTCCCCTTCTAATTCAGGTATATCAGGGATTTGTCGTTTTTCTGCCAACGTTGGATTACCGGGAAAAATCCAGATTAGTCCATACCGAACTTGTACTGGATAGATTTGCAGTTTGCAAACTGGCATTGGCTTATTGAAAAGTTCATGGGGAATACGAGTCAGTTCTCCGGCTTCGTTGTAAGCCCATCCGTGATAATTGCACACTAGGTAGTTCCCATCCACCTGCCCCAAAGAAAGCTTAAGATGGCGATGGGCGCATCGGTTATCTAAGGCTCGTAGCTGACCATCTTGTCCTCGATAAAGAGCGATCGAAGTATGCCAAAAAATCACCTCTATTACCTGTCCAGGTTTTAGTGCCAGGTCATACTCTACGGCATACCAATAGTCTGGATCCATACCGGCTGATCGCGCTTTTTGCCGTCGATTTTTAGCTTGCTCAAAAGTTGGCGGCGTAGTGGCGCCTTTTATAGCTATGTCTTTCATTGTTGACTATCCTCACACATCGGACTATTTAACATCGGTAATTTTCTTTCTTCGATAGCGAATCAGGCAAGGTTGCTTGGGGCCAATCACAAATGTAGAATAGTTAGGTTCGTAGTTTTGATGAACTAGCCCTAAATCAAAGTGTTGAAGTAATACACTCCAAATCACTTTTATTTGCTGATATGCAAAAGACTGCCCTATACAGCGATGTCTTCCGCCCCCAAAACCAATCATGGTGTAGGCAGATTTGCGATCTTCAGCACGGTCGGGGGCAAATCGATCCGGATCATATTGATCAGGATCGCGGAAGCACTCGGCTAATCGGTGAGAAATGGCAGGTGCTACCATCGCTAATCCGCCTGCTGGGACATAGTAGCCATTGTACTCAAAATTTTGTAAAATCTTTCGCATGAGCATGATTAAGGGTGGACGTAAACGTTCTGCCTCTTTAATGGCTCTTTCTAAGGCAAGCAGTTGTTTTAATTGATCCAGCGTGACAGGCTTTCTGGCAGCTAGCTCATCGAGAACCCTGTGTTGTTCTTCCAGGATGGGTGGGAGAAATTGGGAATGTTGCAACAGAAGGATGCCAGTCCAAGCTGCTAGAACTGCACTGGTATGTTGACCAGCAAATAGGAGAGTGATGAGTAGCCCCGTGATATTGTCATCAGTTAAGGCAGTGCCATCTAAGTAGCTTGCATCCATCAAGGTTTGGAGGAAATCTTCCCCTACAATGCCATTTCGTCTACGGTTAGCGATGATTTCAGAGATGAGTTGAACCATCCGTACTCTAGCGCGATCACGACGTTGGAAGGACGGCAGAGGCAAATATGGTTGGAAAAAGGCTAACAGGTTGATGCCACCTTCTAAGTCGTGATAAAGGTGAGCAAACTCAGTAGAAAGATTTTGCCGAAATTCTTGACCAATTAAGCATCGACTAGCAATGAAAATGGTCAATTCGTTCAAGGCAGTTAACAGATCGACTTCTCCAGACTGCCCCCAACTGTCTAAATAGGCATAAGCTTCTTCTGCCATAAACTGGGCATAAGCCTGCAACCGCTCTTCTCTGAGTGCCGGAAAAATAAATCCCAACTGCTCACTCATGATTTCCGACGTTGTATCATAGGCAATACCTTGACCGAAAATGGGGATTGTAAAGCGATAGGCTTCTTTGGCACTAAATTGGCTGTCAGGCGCCCGAAAAAATGCCTCATTCCCCTTGGGACCAGTCAAAACTGTAATTTGCTCGCCAGCTAACAGAAACGAAAAAATCTCACCAAATTTGGCTTGTCCCCTTTTTAATACGGCAATGGGGTCGCGATGAAATTCCAAAGCGTGTCCTAAATAGGGCAGACCACCACGTAAAATAGGGGGCGTTTTGAGGCTGATCTCAGGGTTGGTACTTATCATATCAATTATCACCTCTGGATTTTGCTGTAGGTTTCCGTAGAACACCGATATCACTAATCCTGAAACAACCTCTCCCAACCCCTCCCCTGCGAGGGCTACCGTGTACACACAACTTAAGAGCATCGGGGGCAGTGGAGCAGGGGTGTAGGGGGAGTACGGAAAATCAAGCAATTGGAGAGTTGGGGGAACTCGCTCGCTTGTGCGCCGATATGTCGAAAAATGCACGCAAACACTACCTTCCTCCCCTGCATCCGAAGCCCCCGAAGCCCCTTTCGCGCGACTTGTGTGTACACGGTAGCCCTGCGAGGGAGGGTTAGTTTAGCTCCCCCTTCCCTACAAGGATACAGAAGAGCGAATGGTAGGTTTGACCCCTCACCCCAACGATTTAATCGGGTTTTTGAGCTACCAGTTGAGGCGCCTATAGCTCCTGAAATGCTTGATTTCTCGTTCAAGTGTGGGGTGTTACCCCTGAATAGCCAGCAGTATCCTACAAGGGAAGGGGGTTGGGGGGTTAGGTTTTTGATTACTGAGTTGATATTCTAGTTTGGGGCGCTCGCTCGCATCACGGGTGTCACAGTTTGAATCATACCGCGTCGCACAAAATGGTCATAGGCTTCTTGAATCGCTTGTCGAATGCTGGTGGGTTGATATCCCAGTTCATTTTTTGCTTTCCGACAGTCCGCTCGGCGGTACATTTGCAAAATTCTTACTGCACCAGAGGTAAAGCGGCGTGGCATTTGCGGAAACAAACGCGGTAAAATCGCATCAGCCGTAGTGGCAATCACTGCCATTACAAAACCAGGGATGCGTAAGCGAGGACGAGATTTCCCAGTAATCTCTTCAAAAATACCCATTAACTCATCTACTGTCAGAAATTGGGTGCTGAAAATGTACTTTTGTCCGGGTCGTCCTTTGTCCATTGCTAGAATGTGTCCTTGCACAATGTCCCTAGTAGAAACGAACTCAAACCCGCCAGGAACGTAAGCCGACAGTTTACCGTTGGCAAAATCAACCAAGGTTTTGCCCATGCGGGAGGGCTTAAAGTCGTTTGTTCCTAAGATGGCGCAAGAAACTGCAATCACCACATTCAGTCCATCAGCAAAAGCTTTGAGACATTCATGCTCAACACAACTTTTGGTAAACTCATAGGGCAAATGGTTCCCAAATGGATTAAAGGGAACGGTTTCATCGCTAGGTTGGGTGGGATGATACCCGACTGCACTTAAGGAACCAGTAACAACGACTTTAGATACGCCATTCGCTAAAGCTGCTTGCAAGAGATTGCGGGTACCAATTACATTGCAGTCGTAAATTTCCTGTTGGAGTTCGGGGATTCCATCTAATATAGAAACATTGGCGGCACAGTGATAGATGTGATCGCACCCCTGAATGGCTGCTAGCACAGCATTTGCGTCGCGCAAATCACTATAGACCCGCTCCACATTTAAGCCATCAACGGCTGTGTTATTACTTCCTTGCCGTAAAAGCACACGAACAGAATGCCCATCTTCCAGCAAGCGTCGCACAAGGTTGGCACCTAAATGCCCACTAGCTCCCGTTACCAGAATTGTCATATACCCTCCTGTGATTAATTATGATTAAACGGGTTTACGTGCCCGCCAATGACCAATCATAAAGGTGCCGGATTTTACCCCATCAAGCAAGGCGTAGCCACCCTTTGTTAACATTTTCAACGTAGATGGAAGCAACCAAGGAATCAACCCACGAATATTTTGTGCAATCCTGGTATCCATCAATTCCCAGTTACGCAATATATTGCCATGATTTTCGATATTCTCTACTACTTCAACCGTTAAACCTGCAGATACCAGACATTTTTTTAAATCACCAAGTGAGATAATATTTGGAACTGCATGATAGCGACAAATTGGCTCAATGTATTTGGTCTTTTGCTCGGTTGTTAAGTCCTCAGCTGTAAACCAGTCAGTACCAACAAATACTCCACCTGGACGCAAAACAAGGGCACATTCTTGATAAAAATTGGCTTTATTAGGCATGTGACAGCCAGCTTCAAAAATATAAACTGCATCGAATGATTCGTTTTCAAAAGGCATCTGCATTGCATCGGCTAAAACAAGCTCGATTTTGTCAGAAAGCCCATGCTCTTTAACTCGCCGATTAGCAATTTCAAGTTGTTGTGCATTAATATTAATGCCTGTGACATGTGCGCCTGAGTATGCTGCAATATTGATGGCTGGTCCTGCTACTCCACAACCAACATCAAGAATCTTCATACCTGAGCAAAATTGACCTGAATCAGCAATAAATCGCTCTGTATTATTTAGTGCATCCTTAAGAGGTTCCGAGCTAGAAAAGATTGCAAAATGGAAAGATTCTCCCCAATGCTGTCGATAAGAGTCTGTAACAAGATCAAAATAAGTTCCGACCATTTCCTGGTATCTTGTAGCTCGCTGAATAGGGTTTTTTACAATAGTTTGAAAATCTGATTTCTTCATTGAATACTCCTGAGTGATAGATCAGCCTTATATGTTTTTTAAGGCTTACTTTATGCAGCATTAGGTCTTATTAGTTGTTGTCCAACTTCTAATGCCAACGGCAACAAGATTTGTGGTTGCAGGAAATAACTCTTGGGCTGTGTACCCGTCATCACTTTACCCCACTCGGCTAAGAACTCACTACCATAACGACGAGTCAGTGCAGCACAAGCATCTAAGAGTAAAGGGTAACGCTTGTAAACCTCAGTAAATCGGGTACCCCATTGAAAATCCCAACCAAACGCTTTCATCCAACGACTGTGATATCGTTTCAAAAAGCTTTCGCTCATATCCCCGATCGCAAATGCTTCTACTAAAGTATCTGCGGCAATTTTGGCAGCATCCATCGCAAACTGAATTCCTTCACCAGTTAAAGGATCAATGTGTCCGGCAGCATCCCCTACAATTAATAAATGATTTGCGTAGCTTTTTGGAATGCCACCTAACCGGAGTGGCGCACCCATCATTTTGCCAATTTGAGCATTGGAACCGAGTGCTTTACTCACATAGGGGTCTTTTGTGATTATTTGATGATGTATCTTGCCTAAATCAGTTGGTTTGAGCCGTCCACCAGGGATAATGTAGCAGCAAAAACTTAATTCATCGCCTGCTTCTCGAAAAATCGAGCAATATCCGGGAAGTAATACTGGTGGATAAAAGACTACTCCATCATGAGTAAACGTGGATGTTCCTGGTTTGATGTAAGCTCGACTACAGACTCCATCTGGATTTGTTTTAACCAGACCTAGGGAACGTGCTAGTTTAGAATTTGCTCCATCTGCTGCCACTAGCACCCGTGCCTGGTATGATGTTGTTCCGTGATTAGTTTTGCACGTAATAATAGTCCAACATTTGTTTGTTTCAGAAAATGACGCTTTAACAACTGGCGAGCTTTCTACGAGTGTTGCACCTACCCGTGTGGCTGCTCTGGCTATTTTTTCATCCAAGATGACTCGCTTAATTGCCATAACCAGTGGCATGGGCATATGTTGAGCAGAATTACCAATAAAGCTGATTCCTTTGGGACTCACAAAGCCGCCATTTTTTGCCCAATGCCCTTTGTTTTCTGCCAATATTTCTTGAAATACCCCCATTTCTTGGAGATGCAGGATTGCACGAGTGCAAACAGCATCTCCACAAATTTTGTCACGCGGAAATGCTTCTTTTTCTATTAACAAAACCTTCTTACCCTGACAAGCTAGATAGTAAGCACAGGTTGCACCACCAGGACCAGCTCCAACAATACAAACATCATAAACTTGACCATAATTTGAGATTTCTAACATATAAGTTACTCAGAAAATTTTACAAGAAAAGGCAGAGGGCAGAGGGCAGATGGTTTTATGTGGAATACTAATAATAAATGCGCGTTCTGGGTTTAAGCGAGCGTAAAAAAAAAGATGTTTTTTTCTAAGGTTACCTTGATTGGTTTTGATACCAATTAAACGTCCATTTTCCCGAACAAGTTCTTCAACGCGGGTATCTTCGATGAGTTGGGCGCCTTGATGTGCTGCTTCGTGGGCAAGAATGGTGTCAAACTGGGAACGCACTAAAAAGGCAGCTTCGTAGTTCTACCGCAGTTCCACCCACCCCACCAATAATCCCAGCCCGAATTGGATAGGCTTGTCTGCGAACAGTGTTACCAATTCCCATCTGATCGAGCAGGTCTAAAGGTCTAATGTCCACGGAGATAAACCACTGCAACAAACTTTACGCTGGGGAAAAGTAGCTTTGTCTAATAATGAAACTTCAATACCAAGAAATTTATTGAGGCTCATTGCTGCCGCAAAACCTGCTAAACCTGCCCCAATAACCGCCACTCTTTTCATGATTCAGCCTCGTTTTTTCTAGTGAGCAAAGGGGAATGGATGCCTTAACCGATATCCCAAAAGAAGGGGTATAAAAATATAAGGAATATTAAACATCAAGAACTTCGGAAAATCTTTTGGTGGGAAAAACCTAATAATTCTACTCCTATCAATAACACCAGAGAATAAGTAATAGATGATACATAAAAGAATGCGGGAATCCGAATCCAATTGGCACCTTGGATAAGTGCATAAATTAAACAAAGATAAAAGGGTCTAAAAATAAATGTATCAATGAAGGTTTGCATCTGGAGAAAAGGTGGATTGATCAAGGTGAGTGGATCAATCGCTGAACCATACCAATACAGAATTTTGACCCAAAAATTTTGACTGTTTGGGCTAAGGGAAATGTTGAGAGCGCTAATAGAACTTATACAAAAGGAAGACCAGGCAAAAAAGCTAAAACAGCCAATAAAGAACCAATCTTGAGGACGCTTTTGTAAAGGAATTTTTTCTAACTGTTTCATAAATCAGGAAGATAGTGGTGAGATTACAGGTTACATTTGATTTATTATTAACAATGAGACAACTTAAATTACGGATATTAAAGTTTGCATAAGTAAAACTTTCAACGCACTCCTAAAGTTTTGGTTGTAGCTGTGGCAGCATAGGTATTTAGGGTATAAAACTGTTGTGCCCAGCGACGATAAGACGTAATCGGTCCATCACCATTGCTCAGGAGCGGTTGACTCTGATAAATTTTGTTTTCCCAGATGGGAATATCCTGTTTCAGGTTGTAGGTGATTTCTGTCATGCTTTTGTGCCGTAGTAAATAGGTAATAGCTGGATGAATGATCTGTTTTGTGCTAACTAGAATATGGACATCTACGATTTCTTCATCGATCGGAGTCAGAAAGAAGAGGGCAAGGCTATGAAATTCAATCAATGCTTTGATTTTGGTATAACTGACCTGACAGCCTAAGCCATAGGAGCTAATTTCAGCCATTCCTGTTGCATCGATTCCAAATTTACCCGAGATCGTCAGTCGATAGTTTGGGCGCAAGCGATGGGTGAGAACTGCGCCATTAATCTCTAGCTTGCTGTCTGTAACTGCCTTAAAAGACTGCCCATGTAACCAAAGCAGATGTGCTGTATCCAGGGCATTTTCTGCCATATCTTGCGGATGGGTGCGAATATGCCAGGAACGCCGAAGAAATGGTGTCCAATCCTGCTGATTCCATTGAGGCAAGGTTGGCATTTCCCAGGTTGGTGGTTCTTGGTGGGAGTGATAGTAAACTAGTATTAGACCATTTGCTTCATAAACCGGATAGGAATACAGTTGTGCTTTAGGAGGGCTTTTTTCACTGTAAGGCACCGACAAACAATGTCCACTTTCTCCAAATCTCCAACCGTGAAATGGACAGACGATCGCATTTCCTTCAACCCACCCTCCATATCCTAAATGGGCGCCAAAATGAGGACAATGGGCATCAAATACTTTTGCTGTGCCATTCTGAGTCCGTAAGAGAACCAGGTCTTTGCCAAAGTAATGCAAGGGTTGAACAGTACCGTTGCGTAGTTGATCGCTGTAAGCCACCCGAAACCATCCATTGGGGTAGGGTGAAAAGGGAAAACGACCTGTCATAATGTCTCGCGATTAATGATACTGGAACTATGACTGGGTGATGAGATTTTCTTCGCTCGCCACTGATGGCGCCACTGCTGCAAAAATAATTTGCCGTAAATCTCAAAGGTGCGACCAACCGTTCTCAAATCCAACGTACTGAAAATAGAATCCGCTAAACCAAAGGGCAACATTGAGGGAATTGGTCCTCTGGCATATTCTAAAACCCAGGCGCGGTCTTTGATACATAAACCTTCGCTCTTGAACTTGGGCAAGTAATAGCGATCGCCTGCCTGTCGAATAACTCGCTCATAGGGGCGATCTTCTCCAAAATACCAAAGTTCACCATCTATGACAAAATCAAATATCTCAGTGCAATGTCGTCCCGTGTGTCCCATTGTACCAATTGCTGAACCGAATATAAGCAGGTACTCATTCAAAGACGCATGTAGTACACCAATGCTATACATACACCCTCCCGCATTGTTTAGGCTCCATTCAATCTTGGGGCTAATTTTGCCGGGATAATAATTTTCAAGTTTGGCTCTCAGTGTCTCAAACATCTGGTCGTAGGGTAAACCAATGCTATTCTGGGCAATATTATGTAGAACATCTGGTTCAAAAATATATGGCATAGATTTATCAACTACTGGATAGGTAGGGCAATCAGTACAAGGTCTTTTCCAAAATAGCGTAGAGGGATTACTTTTTTTAGCGGCAGTTCATTGCTGTAAGCAACGCAAAACCATCCATTCGAGAAGGCAGGAAATGGAAAGCGATATTGCATATCCAGGCTAATTGGCATTTAATCTGCGTGATATAAAAATATTATAAATCAAATCGTTATATTTACTAGAAACTTCAGAAAAATATAACATGCAGGTAAAAATGATAATTTTTGTTAAAGGCATAAAGAAGATATTTAAAAATTCAAAAAGCTAAATGATATCAAACCATTCGTTTCAACCGACACGACTCATATAAACCCAGTGCCCATACAGGAAAGTAACTGCGATAGAAAGTGTAGTCGAGTAATGCGGTGTGGAAAAAGACTCCCGCAGGGTCTTGTTTTGCCCATCCCCCATTATCAAGTTGATGGTTCATCACAAATGCTGCTCCGTTGGTGATCGCGTCCCAATAGGGCGCCTCAGCTTGCAGCAACGCCATTAACGCCCAGGCTGTATGAATTACCTGGCTTTGAGTATGCTCAATGTAGCGTTGGGATAAACATCCGGCAAAGTGTTCACCCCAACCTCCATCCTCTCGTTGTTTGCTAATCAGCCATGCACAGGCTTTCTGAATTGCTGGTTCTTGGGGTGTTGCTCCCGCAGCCAGTAAGCCATGAACTCCAAAAAGTGTGCCATAAATAAAATTTACGCCCCAAAAGCCTTCCCAAGAACCATCAGTTCGTTGCTGTCTCCGTAGCCAGCGATCAGATCGACGTATCGCTAAAGTAACCTTATCTGTAAGCAAATTAGGATAAGTTTGTTGAAATTTATGGAGTGCTGCGATACAAGAAGCTGTGCATTCAATGTAGGAACGCTCTGTCATAGAACTGGCAAACATTTCGGCTGGATTCATCCACTCCAAGGTTGAACGAATTCGGCACCGCTCATAGCTGCCAAATCCCCCATCTGCATTCTGGCAACGCAACAAAAACTGCACGGCATTTTGTGCATTCTCTTGAGTCATCCCAGGTGCATTGATAATTCCTATTAGCGCTTCTGCTGTACAATCACTTACAGGCCAACCGTGCCAAACACCTGCAAAGCAAAAACCGCCCTTGGGATCGATACGGTGAAAACTTGCAAAGTCCGGGAATGACGTTTGAATCTGTTGAGTGACCAGAAACGCTTGGGCTTGAGCCAAACTATCTGCCACATCTACATGAGGACTGGCAGCCTGCAAAGCCTGGATTGCAAAGCCTGTATCCCAAGTGCTACTGCGTGCCCCAGTAATTCGTAATCCTGCTTCTTCATCTTGCCATATCCACCCTTCAAATGCATCCATTGCTTGCTGTAAGTCGGTATCCTGGGGGTTATACAACCATAAGGCAATGATATTTAACAACCCACTCACCGGAGAAATACTGCTGTAGTTGCTGGTGCGTAGCTCAAACTTGATTGCTGGGATCAAGTCAGCAAGGGCTGTTTGTCGTAGAGATGAAGAATGCCAGCGCTCATAGAGTCCTGTAACTTGGTAAATCAATTTTAACACTAGGCTGGGTGGATTATAAGTTTCTTCATCGCGCAGCGCACAGCGTGCAGCTAGGAAGTTGACCGAGGCATAGTCTTGTGGATAAAGTTCCTGCCGTAAGGCTTGTAGAAGAGGTGTTAATGATAATTGCAGCTTATGCCCATAGATGTAAGCCATGGCCAGATAAATCAAACGAGTATGGCAATAGAAATTACCTGGATAGACGGGCAACCATTCTGGGAGTTTCCAGACTTCGGGTAAAACGGGATTCAGCCCTTGCCAATCATAAAGGTTTAGCATGGCAAGCCAGAATTTGCCCCAACTGGGAATTTCTAAAACACCTCCTTGTTTTTGGATAAATTGATGGGCTGGGGCAAGTAGGGGATCATTGGGTTGAATACCAAGAATACGGGCGCCAACGTAAACTAGGGCTGTGACAAATAGGTAAGGTTCCGAATATTCATGTAATCCCCAAGCTCCAGAGGGTAGGCGAGTGGTTGCGAATTGGCGCAAAATCGTATCTCGTCGTTCTGCGGCAATAGGGGTTTGGGTAATATGGCACATGAGGACATACTGAGCCACAAGCATCGGACACCAAACCACTTCTCCTTCCCACGACCCATCTGCTTGTTGCAGGCGGCAGAGAGCATTGACTCCTTGTTGTAAGTTATGGCTTGCATTATATTGATTAATAGAATCTGCAAGAGAGGAGCAATTGCTCTCATGGCTATTCATTAAATCACCTATTTGTTTGGTGTTTAAATGTTCAGACATTAGTTTCTCGGTTGTTCGTTTTGGGTTATTGAATAGATATCTAATATCTTGGTTGTTATTTTTGAGTTATTGAAATAAATTTTTAATAATTTTTTGGCACGCAACAAGGCAAGCTTAATTGGTATATATAACCATTGATTAAAAGATACCAAATCCCGAACAATTTGTAACCATTTTTGCTGACGCACATTATTTTGAACTACTTCAGCCATTGCCAAAAGAACTCCTTTCAAAAAGGAGCGGCTAAAGGATAGCAACTTTGTTTCTCGACCCGATAATAACTGCATAGTGTGACGGCACTCCATCGGATCAGAGCGCCACAGGCGATAAATAGCATGTCTCAAAGCCGTAGCACTTTCATCTTGCTTCGTGAAGACCTCGTAGAGCGTGATAGCAAGCAATTCCGGAACATAGGTGCGAAATGTTCGCTCTTGCTGATAATCTTCAAATCGCTGGCTTCTCACCAAACAATCGCTATCGAGAAAACCAATTGTCATACCTGTTGCAGTAATCGGATGAAAATATCCGGTTGCATCTCCTACCAGTGCCAACCCAGTTCGACCATATTGGACTCTTGAACAAAACAGATTTACAGCCCAAGCGACTTCATCGCGGCTTAATGCTTGTTTAAATGCAGGTTGTAATGTTTTAGGAATGACTGAGTTGTATGCCTTCCATAGCGTAGCAGGGTCTCTAGAAAAATAGCGTGGAACATCTAAACAAACTCGTACTAACTCAGCCCCAACCCTGTACATCAATACCGGTCCCACACTTCCCAAAACCACATGACCAAAGCCTTCAAATGGAAGCTCTACATCTTTTAACAATATCCCCGCCATGAAAGAAATAGGAATGCTCTGGTTAGGAATTCCTAAAATTTTACGGGCGGTCGATGCTCGACCATCAGCCCCTACGATGGTGTTGACTAAGGCAGTGTGAGTAACGCCCTGGTTACGTTGCTCAAATGTGATTTTTTGCCCATCAATCCTGGTCACTTTTGTGTCGCACAACAATTGAATATTGTCATGAGATGCAGCAGCTTCTCGCAGAATGCCAAGAATTGTGCTATGCTCACAACTTAAACCAACTTCGCCATCTGGATAATCTAGCTGAATGGGAGTAGTTCCATCCTCTGGAAAGATAACAAATCCTTTCCCACATGGATAAGTGATGCGTTTCAGATTTAAATCTATACCTACTTGTTGCAAAATTTGGACACCAGGAGGATGTAGCCATTCACCCGCAAAGCATTTCACGTTCTGAGAGTAAGCTTCCAGCAATAATACCTTAGCCCCTTGTTGAGCATAGGTTAGGGCTGTTACACAACCTACAGGACCAGCACCAATAACAGCAACATCAGGTGAGCTATGCAAAAGTTTCATAGGATTTTCAGTACACAAATGGAATCATACGAAACCGGACTTTGGTGCAATAGTCATGCCAAAAGTTGGCATACTTTGCTTGGCAACGTTGTTCATCTCGCCAAGCTCGATTGGGAAGTAGCAGGCACAACCAAAGTGGCAACAGATAACTCACAATTGACTGAGTACCTGTTGTTAAAGAAAACGCAAAATAAACGATAATCTCACCCGTGTAGTTGAGTTTTCGCCCAATACCCCACCATCCGGATATCAACAATTTGCCACCTAATGTCTGAGCTGGTTTTCCCCAGATGATAGCGTTTGCGTTTTTCTCGAATCGATTTTTCTGGGTATTGGCGCCGCAAAAAAGAAGTAAGCCATTGAGTTTATATAGTTTGTGAGTGCCATCTGACTGAATGCACCCCGGAACGGTTTTACCCGATAGTAAGAGACTTCCTAAAAACAAAAATACTATAAACCCTATTACTATTATTCCTGCAAACATCACATTTACAGTTGTGACTGGAAGAAGTAAATGATTCATATGTCAAAAAAACTCAATGTTATTAACTAACTTTGACATTCACACCATTTAATTGCTCAACTAGAGCAATGACATCACTACGGTTGAGTTTTTCTTTCCCATTAGCTAGAGCATCAATCGTTCCATGCGCTAAGGCTAAGGGAATTTGACAAAAGTTTAAAGCCGGACTAGCAGGTAAAGCTTGAGTATAAGCCTCTGCCAATGCTAAATTACGCAGCGCATACTCTTGCATATCTACGGTAGTCCAACCCTCTGGGAAAAAGTCTACACCGCGTTCCAAGTCTTCACTATGGTTACGCAAAATATTCACCGCTTGTAAACCACGACCAAAGCCAATTGCCAGAGTCCGGTTGGTTTGTGTGCCATCATACCAAGTCCATAAATCTGAGAGTAATAACCCAACTGCACCAGCAACCCCAAAAGTATAGCGATCTAAATCAGATTCCGAGTCAATTTTCCAATTTTTTTCTGCCCAATAAGCCATGCGAACAGCCATTGCGGAGGTTGCATCCCAAACTCGTGGCGCAATTGTCTCAGGGGCTAATAAAGACCATTCTCTTATCCTCAAAGTTACTTCTGCTAAGATATCTTCATAGCCGCTAAATCCTGCGGAGAAAGCATCAACAGCAAAGCCATTAACTCCCCCCTGTAATGTTTGACTAATCGTATATAATAATTGTGCTTTTTCAGAGCTATTCAGTTTTGAATGGTCTTCAATCTCATCAATAGCACGTAGGCACAAGTATGCTGATGCAACGGCTTCTTGCAATCCTGAAGGTAAAATACTAGTTGGAATATAAAAAGTTCGACTAGTTTCTTTGAGAATTTGCAGTGCATTACGGTGTAAATCCATGTTTCTAATCTCTAATCTCTATTGCTTTTACACTATATCTAATTTGATTTTCTGATAATTTAGGATGTATTTTCTGGTGTATTAATTAAATTATTCTTAAATCGAAAAAAGTTGAGGTATGTTGATTAACAGCAATTAAATCACCCTTAATTTGACCCAAGCCAATAATTTTTTCTCAGTTGTCAAAAATCCGGGTAATGACTCTGCTATTACATTTATAACATCTACAATCACTCCTCCTTCATCATTTTATTGAATCAGAGCTTCTAGCTGTGCTAGCAAAGTTTCCAGTTTCTTCTGCTTTTCGGGATTGTCCCACAACTTTAACTTCTTGATCGATCTGTAGGTATTATCTACGCGGCTTTTGAGAGTCGAGAGTGGTTCTAGCTTGTATGCTTTTACTTTTTCTTGGATTTGCGAAAGGGACAAAGATTCCTCACAGGCAACTTTGAACAGTTCAATTCTGTCTGATTTTGACTTCAGCTTGGCAATCTCCTTAGCTTTTGTGTACTCAATTTGTCCAGCACGCAGTGCCTCAAGAATGTCCTCTGGTAGCTTCAATAGTGGCAGTCTGGTGCGAATAAATGATTGCCAGTTCATCCTCCCCAAATCAGCAAACACTTGTTCTATTATTGACGCTTCGGAAATACCCAAAGCATTTCGGGTAATTTTTCCTTTAGCTGAATTTTCCATTTTGTAAAGTATGGAGGGGACTGTTACTGCATCGCATCCTAATTGTAGTGCTAAAAGTTGCAAAATTCCTTGAGTTTCTTCTATTGGATTTAAGTCCTCCCTTTGCAGGTTTTCAACTAAGGCATACTGTAATGCCTGCTCATCCGACATTAACCGGATAGTGACAGGCACTTCCTGTAATGCACATTCTTGTGCTGCCTTATATCTTCGTTCTCCAGCCACTAATTCATACTTATCTCCTACTGGTCTTACGATGAGAGGCTGAAGAATACCATCACGCTTAACTGACTCAATCAAAGATTGCATTGCTTTGGGGTCAAAATAATGTCGAGGTTGAATAGTAGATAGTACAATAGTCTTGATTGGCACCTTAGTTGGAAGTAAATCATCCGATTTTGTAAACACAACTGCATTCATGAGTTGAGTCCTCTCTCCTGATGTTTGGCTAGCTTGTCCGTAACCCACTGACAAATCCTCCATAGCTTCTAGGGCTTACATATTGACAAAAAAAGGCATCTATGAACTTTGTGCCAGACTAACATTAGTCTGGTTCTCAGTCATTATAATCACACGCAATTTGCTGAACAATCCTTGAAGTGTAACAAGGAAAAGTCATATTAAGACAATAAAAAATGAACGATGCCCATCTTAATTGCTCACCAATACTTAATAGTTTTTGGCTTAATAACCGAACATTAACTTAGGGATGAAATATATTATACCTTAGTAATTGCGAAAGTCTATATTACGTTTGTTTGCGATGGTAGAAAAATTTTTGAATACGTCGAAAGATGGCATGACCAACGCAATTGCCTGCCATAATACAATAAATCGTAAACTGTAGTACTTGCTAATTGTTCAATTTAGATATTAATATTGAATTTTAACTAACTTTTCCAAAAAAATGATTTTCAAAATCGAAAAATTAATTCAATTAGATATTAGATAATCTTGTAGGTTTTTAGAATTTTGAAGCGTTTCCCAGTAAGTGTAAAGTACGTTTTTAAAGCTGCTTATTTTGGTAATCAGGAATTAGATGTACCTCAGTTGCTTAGGAAACGCTATACTACTTTAAAGCAGTAAATTAGGGTACTAGTGTGACGCTATAAAACTGACTAGCCCAATGTCTAAATTGTTTAATTGACCCATCACCCCCACAAAGTATTGGTTCGTGTCGATAAATTTTGTTTTCCCAAATTGGTATATCTTGGTTAATAGTTAGTTCAAAATTTTGAATCATTTTAATTGCCAAAATTTTTGTAACCGTTTTTGTCCAGACTTTTTTCATGATAAAAACACCATGAACTTCAATATATTCCTCATCAATTGGCGTCGGAAAAAATACTATGACTAAACCAATATCAATTTTTTTCTGAACGCGCACGTAGTTGCTCAAATGCCCCAAACCGTAATAAACAATGTCGTGGGAGCAGTCCACCTTTGCACCTAATTTTTTTGTACCAAAATACATTTGATACTTCGGATACATCCTATGAATTAGTTTAATACCCTCAATTTCTACAGCTTGAGAGTTTATCTCTAGCATGGCTTGTTCATGCACGTAGGGCATATGTGCTATATCCAAACCATTTTCTGCAAGTTCTTGGGGGTGCGATCGCATTTTCCAACAAGTTCGTTTTAAAACCAGCCAGTCTGGAGAACTATATTCTGGCATTTCGGGAATTTCCCATGTCGGCGCTTCTCCTTGGAGGTGATGATAAATCATGATCGTTCCATTAACTTCTCTTGTATGCCAAGACTGCATCTTTGTTTTGGGAGTAACTTTAGTTGTAGCGTAGGGAACTTCAACGCATTGTCCATGTGAGTCAAAACACCAACCATGAAACGGACACCTTAAATTATTACCTTCAACTCGTCCTCCAAAACCTAAATGCGCTCCTAAATGTGGACAATGGGCATCAAAGACGTGTGGTTTACCATCTTCTGTACGAAAAAGTACAAGGTCTTTGCCAAAATAATGTAACGTTTTTATAGCTTTTGGTGGTAGTTCATCACTGAAAGCAACTCGAAACCACCCGTTAGGAAATGCAGGAAAGGGAAAGCGGTACATCGCTATTTACCAAAAATTAATTGAGTGTAGTTAAAAATTCCAAAGAATTCAGATTCAAATACCAACCAATAAGACTCTAAAAAAATGGTACTAAAACCAAGAAACCGAATTTTTCGGCGATAGTGTCCCAGGTGGAAAGCATGAAATATTCGTAATAATAGTGACTGTTAATTGTGATGCGTCTCCTAATAGTTCGACATGCCCAAGGCTGTACTATACTAGCTAATCGTTCTGTAAATATTTGCCTTTTACATTTAAAATTGATGCAAAAAAATTTACAAACGTGCAGTTTTATAGAAGTACTGTAACTAGCCCAAGATAAGTCAGCTAGCTTACGCTTGTAGTGGCTATGAATTTTACTTGTTTGAGAATTACAAACAGAAAATTCAACTGATGTTTGATTTGAAGAGACAAGTAGTGTAATTATACCTTGCTCCTCATCAAGATTACAACTTTCAAGTTGGAGAAGGTTTTTATCCGGCAACAGGTTTTCTAGTATCTTCATCTAAATAAAGCAACTAAGCAAAAAAGCATAAATACTGCTTTTATTTTTTTAGTATAACAACTAATACTATGACCAGACCCAAAAGTTGCCAAATTATCCTTCCCACAAAAATATACTCAGGTAAACTCTAATCAAGGTGTGGCAAGCATTATAGGTATTAAAAGCATAAAATTGCCGAGGAAAATAGGAAGTATAAGCCCGCTAAACGGCAATATTATGAGTATACCAACATAATTTGAGGGAAAAAAGCTTATCTCGGTTTTCTGTTCCGTTGCGACTCACACCCCTAGCAGTATTAAATCTTGCGCTGCTACTGAAGCTTCAATAACTGAGGAGTGAATTGGCTTCTTACGGTTTTTCAAAAAGCTAGCATTGCGGTTTGATAGTACTGCTTGAACTTCAGCAATAATTGCCATTGCTATTTCTTCTGGAGTTTCTGCTCCGATATCAATACCAATTGGAGCGTGTAGTTTTTCTAGCATCTCCGTAGTATAAACTGTTTCTGCCGCACGCAAGTCAGCAAGCAAGCGTTCGATACGTTGCTTTGCACCCAAAACTCCTACATAACGGTTAGAAGATAAAAGCAACATTTTCATGATCTCTATGTCGTCAAGATAATTATGCGTCATGACAACAGCAGCTGTACGTTCGGTTATAGATACTTGATCTATGGTTTCTCGACGAGCGAGAATTATGGAGTCAGCCATTGGGAAGCGTTCGTAAGTAGCATTACTCGCTCGGCAGTCAACTACTGTAACATGCCAACCAAGTGTTTTCGCATACTTTGCTACGGGTACAGCGTCACGACCTGCACCAAAAATCACTAAGGGAGTAGGGGGTTGAATAACTTCGATGAATACTTCTACATTACCGTTGGGTAAATGATATTTATTAACTGTAGATTTTTGATTGATAAGAGCAGTGTGTGCGTCTGTAATTAAAGATTGAGTGAAATTTATATCTTTAATATCAGTGCTAATACTGCCATTAGGATAAAGAAGTAAGCAGGCGCCAGTTTTAATATTTACCTCACCTTGAATATCGAAAACGGTAGCAACAATACCGAAATGGTTGTTATATAAGCACTCTCGCATAAAGGCTAACTTATTCACCGTATTATCTTTATCTAAAGATTCAATGAGAACTTGCACTACACCATTGCAACCTAAACCAAAACCCCAAATAATATCTTCTGGCGCCGTGTTATCGTAGGTAACAACAATAGCATTTGAATCAGACATCGATTGTCGAGTATGCTCGAACACATCATTCTCTAAACAACCACCACTAATTGTTCCCACCATTTTACCTGTAGAAGTCATCAACATTTTGGCGCCTGCTCTACGGTAAGTTGAACCTTGAGTTTTGACTACAGTTGCAAGAAACGCCGTTTCACCATTTTCTTGACTTTGATCAAATGCTTGTAAAATTGCTTGGAACTCGTTCATGCTATAATAAATCCCTTATTTTTAGTTTGAATTAGTAGCGCCAATTTTTGAATGCATAACCGCAACTTGATTAACGATTCTATCTAGTAACATAGTAACAAAAGCATAGTCTCGCACTGCGTTATATGTAGGTATATTACGTTTTACTAGTTGTTCTAAATTAATATGAATATTATCTAATGTTCTATCTAAAGGGGGAAGCGGGTGTGGTTGGCGCCTATTTTCAATAGCATCTGCTAAGTCTGAAAATACATCGAGGATTGAGAGAGCAAATTTATCTAAGTCAGGTAGTTGATACTGTTTATCGAAATCATGAAGTTTTGTAAAGAGCGCTGTATTAATTTCAAAGAAACGCTCCAAACAAATAATCAGAACCATCGAAGATTCAACAGAACTATAACATTTTGCTGGTTCACTTAGTAATTTCTGAAAAGATGCAGCGGTATTACTATTTTCGAGTTCTGCTTGTCTACGCGCGTCCCAAATCGCTTGGATGTTTTCCCCCTGTAAATAACCAGCTAGCACTTCCTGATTATACACTTGATTAGCCTTTATAGCGCGCGCAAGTTGTCGAGGGAAACGTAACCGTTCCCAACTTGGAAAAAGTAAATAACCTCCAACTAATGCAAGTCCACCACCGATAATTGTATCAAGTATCCGAGTACCAGCAATTTGCCAATCTTCCACATTCGGGTTTGCAAGGTTTAACAGTAGCACCACAAGTGGAGTAATAAAAAGAGTAGCAAAACCGTAGTTAACAGTTATAAACGAAATACCAGCAAATACCATTAAAATGATCAAGCCTAATAGTAAAATTTTACTATTAATTGTGATTGCTAAAACAGTCGCGAAAGCGGCGCCAACAATAGTGCCACCCATACGTTGAAACGCGCGTTGTAATGTACTACCAAAATCAGGTTTAAGAATAACAACAACAGTAAGCGTTATCCAAAAACCGTGTGGCAGGTGAAAAAGCTTGTATATAATTATAGAAAATGCAGTAGTTAAACCCACGCGCAACGCATGACGTAATATCACCGACTCGAAAGTAAAATTTGCCCGCAATGGGTCAAAAAATGTGGAGATGCGATTAATTGTGGAGACGCGATTAATTGTGGAGACGCGATTAATTGTGGAGACGCGATTAATTGTGGAGACGCGATTAATCGCGTCTCTACCAATTGGTGCAATTTTACTATCATCAATTTTCCAATAACCAACACAAAGGCATTTAACTGTATCAACAGCAATAAGTATATACTCAATTAATTTCTCCGTTATTTGAGCAACATTACCAACATGCGCTTCGGCAAGCATAAATCGCAATTTATACCGTTGCTGTTCAAGAGTCGCAATAATATTATTTATAGTTTCAGTCTCAACAGCAGCAGCATTACCATTTTTAACTGCTACTACTAAGGCGCCACATGCAACAGACATTTGATTGAATGTATCTTTAATTAATGTCGGAACATAAGCAATTTGACTTTGATTACCAGATTCTAGTAACTGTGTTAATACAATTGTCATATCAAGCATCTGGTTAGCAATTTCAAACAGTACTAACAAATGCTCGCCTCTTACGTTAGCACCGTGCTGTGTTAAACGTACTGCTATCAATTGCGAACGTGCTACATCCAGAGCATCTCTTGCTTTTTGTTCCAACTCTATAATGTGTTCAGATTGCTCACTGACTACAGAGCTTTGTTTAATAATCTCGTCGAAAGCAGTAATTAATGCTGTTAAAGAACTGTAACAATTAGCAATTACATCTTGAATTGGCTGGTAAGGTTTTAAGAACCATAAAAAGAGTGACAGTACCGTTGCCCATGCTCCTCCAGCAATGTTCTGTACAAACATGCTAACGGCTACGGCTAAATTATTAGGTAGATAAATAGCACTTAGAAAGGAAACGCAAACAACTAAACCAATTGCACTACCAGTAATACCATATACACCAGCAAAGCCAGCACCAACACCCCAAAGGAACATTAAAGGAATTGTAAGCCAAATATATCCACCGACAAGCGTCCCTACAAATGCTGAGACTGCAACTCCAATAGTTGCCGTTATCATCGCAACAGCTTTTGTCTGATAAGCACCACCAACATCAGTTAAAGATACAAGTAAGGCGCCAACGGCTATTGCTATTCCGTTTACAGTATGACCTGTAACTACTCCTATAATCAATGGAATACCAACAGCAATAGCAGTACGAAGACCATTGAAAATTGCTATTTTTGTAGAATCAACAGAAATCAGTGATTTTAAAAAGCGAGTTTTACTCATTAATTTACGTTCGTAGTAGGCAATGTGTGTGCAAGCATGTCCTGTTACGTGTGGACATAATGTTGTGTTTTGCCTAACTGTAAATTAACGCCTTCTTCAGAACGAGTAATCAACTATCTTTCGGCATATCTATATATTAAGACGAGCGCGCGGTTGTTAGAAATTCCAGTGATAGCTAGCAAGGTTTAACGCCAGTATTTTTGTATTACGTGGCTCGGCTCTATACAGAGCTAGAAGAGGCATTGCCCAAAAACACACGGTAATGTTTAAAGAATGACGCAAGTTGTTTTTTTGATTTTTGGACTAATAGACTAATATGGATTAAAATTATTTTGTACAAATTAAGTAAATTTGTAGGAAAACAAAAAATGGACTATCGTGCAGAAATACAAAAAGGCGGTAGAGTAACAATACCCTCTGTGATACGTAAAAAGTTGAATATGGCAGAAGGCGATATTGTGACCATTCGTGAAGAGAATGGCGATATTAGGCTTATTACACAGTCTCAAGCGTTGGCGCACGCACGGTCGCTGGCGAATCAATATTTGACACATGATGATAGCGTTGATGATTTTCTGAGATGGCGTAAGGAAGAAGCTACCGCCGAAGAAGATAAAATGAATCGTAGCCTTGAAACAAAATGACAGCGATTGTTTTTGATAGTTCAGTTATTATTGCTATCCTCAAACAGGAAAGGGGATACGAGCAGGGTGAAGCCTTATTGAGTCAGGCACTCGTATGGTTGTATGCGAAGGTGCAAAAACTCCTAGATGGATTATGTGCTTCACGCCTACTTTCTTGGCTGTATCTACAATTATCTTGCTTTGTGCCAGCATATCCACGGTGTACCCTGTGAGTAAAAAGAGACGCTCTACCCCTACAAGTGCAGCCTCGTATGTGTTTGGGTCGTCTAAATTAAGCAAAACAGCATTAAGTCCTTCGGCTTTAAATTTCTCAACTTGCTCTTGTTTATGAGAAGATACACGAACACGCACTTGCTCTTGTCCTGTATTTTGCAACTCCTCTAAAATAAGCTTGCCATTTTTTCCTGTGCTTCCCATGACAAGTACAATCGGACTGCTCTCTTTGGTTTGGCTAGTTAAAATTTCATGCATCGTTCTATTTACTAATTCTTTGAATAGTTGTATGAGATTTATCTATTATTAAGACGACCGCGCGGTTGTAAAAAAGTCTAGTAAGCGAGCTGCTAAGTAATCAGGACGTTCTTCGGCAATGAAATGTCCACTACCTTCAACCCCTTCGCCAATTACAGTCTCAGCAACAGCTAGCAAGGTTTGCGGTAGAATCTTTGTATCATCTTTTGCAGCACCATAAAGAGCTAGAACAGGCATTTTAAGCTTTGAAACTGCACTCCCACGATTTGGTTCAGCATCTCCTAAGAACGCGCGGTAGTGTTCAAAGCAACCGCGCACGCCACCTGGAGACGCATACCACTGCACGTATTCTTCAATATCAGCTTCGTTTATTGCAGCTTTGTTATACAAACTGCCTTGCATCATATATTTAAGATGTTCTCGTTCTTTCCCTTGCACTAACCATGTTGCGATATCTACATTGGCGTGAAAGCCGAAGTGATAAGAGCCACCTTTAGCAACGTCCATTGCTTGTTCTAACCCAAATCCTGGCAGTAGCGTTTCCATCAACACTTGCATAGCGCACTTCTTTGGGATAGGTAGCGGCATAAGCGTAGCCAACTCGCCCAGTAATGTCATAAGCAACGAGATGAATGCTACCAACGTTAAGTTGCTGCACCAGTTGATAAATATCAGAGCCAATGGTGCGCGCGTCATAGCCATGTATTGGCTTATCTGATGCTCCAGTTCCCCGAACATCTACCGCAATTACAGTATGACGGGTAGCCAGTGCTGGCATAATTTTGCGCCATCCATACCAAGTTTCTGGATAGCCATTGAGTAATACAACAGGTTCTGCCTGACCGCCAATCACATAATGCAACTTAATGCCGTTTACTTGGATACTGGCATGGCGAAAGGTTCGGAAGAAGGTAGTCGGTTCAAAAGCAGCGTATAAATCGATTTCCACCGGTGTGATGGGTGCAGGCGCCATTACTTGTTGATTAGTTACAACCATAAATTCTTTGTTATTAATATTGCGCTTCAATGGTGTACAGTGCAGGGTTTGCTTCTAACCAAGACAAGTGTTTTTCTTTTGGCTCATGCTCAGAAATTGCGGCTTTATAAGCTTCTGCACTTTCCCAATGGGCGACATTAATGAACTGAAACCGCGCGTTTGAATCAAGACTACGATGCAGCTTTGCGTCAATGAATCCTGGCGCCTTTTTCAGAAATTCGCCCGTCTCGTTCCAAGTTTTAATAAACTCTTCTTCTCTACCTTCAGGTACAGCAAATACATTGATGAGTGTTACAGGTGATGTCATTGTTGCTTCTCCTTGCAATAGGTTTACGTGTTAAAAAAACTTTATGAAGCGTCAAATCTTTGCGCCACCGTTGGCAACAATCTGTTGTCCGGTGATCCAACGGGCAGATTCACTAGCTAAGAAGGCCACAACGTCCGCAATATCTTCTCCTTTGCCAAGGCGTCCAAACGGAGAACTTGCGGCGGCAGCTTGTTGCTGTTCAGCAGGTTGTTGGTCAAACATACCGGGAGAAGTTGGACCTGGCAGAACGTTGTTTACTGTAATGCCGCGCGAGCCTACTTCTTGCGCCAACACTTCTGCAAAAATCTTGAGAGTAATTTTGCTAGCCGCATACACTGCATAACCTGGATTGGTAAACAGTGTTGTGGTAGAGGAAATATTAATGATGCGTCCACCGTCGCGCATTCTAAGTACAGCCTCTTGTAGCGCAAAAAACGTTCCGCGAGTATTCAAATTAAACACTGCGTCAAAATCTTCTTCGCTGGTATCAGCAACTAATCCACCTTTACCGACTCCTGCATTGTTGACCAAAATATCTAGTCCGCCAAATCGATTGATTGTCTCCTCAAACAAACGGCGAATATCGGCAACCTGGCTCATATCCGCTTGCACTGCCAAAGCTTTGCCGCCACTCGATTCAATCGCATTAACAAATTCTTTCGCCTCCGAGGCACTGTGTCCGTAGTTGATGACAACGGTTGCGCCGTCTTCGGCAAGTCGTTGGGCAATTGATCGTCCAATGCCACGAGATGCACCTGTAACAATCGCCACTTTTCCAGTTAAAGATGTCATATATTTTATATGTTAATTGCGTAAGTCCGGGAAAAAGGTAATAATTTGTACTTGCTTGTCTCCAATGTTTACAAAAGTATGTGGAGTTTTAGCGGGGATATGAACGATGCCGGGGCCTTCAATAGTAAAGCGCTTATCACCTATTAAGAATTCTGCACGACATTCTGGTAAAACTTGAATTTCTTCAGTGTAATGAAGGTGTAGCGGTGGACCTTCACCCGGAGATACATCAGCTATCAGTACGGAACTAGCAAGAATCCCATGCTTAGAGCCTTCCATCACCAACATTGACTCACTAGGCGCCTCTGCTGGTGGTGACAAATCTGTTAGTGGAATGAAAAAGTTTTGGTTCGCTAGTGCTTTGTTCATTGTGAGATTTTTTTCTTCACTGTTGTTAGCATTATGCATTTCGGTATCGCTCATTGTTGTTTCTCCATAAAGTTAAGATAGCTACTCGGCAGGTAATGTAAATGTTTTGGTTGGTAGGAAGATTGGCAACGGATGATTAACGGATGTAACGGATAGTTGATTATTAATAACGAGATTTTGTTTGTAAGCAATAACTTATCTGCGTTAATATCCGTTGCAAGCTAACCCATCATATTTAATAAAATTAATCACTATGCCATTCCACCCGTTGTGTGCAGGGTATGCCCAGTAATATAGGAAGCTTCGTCACTAACTAAAAAAGCAACGGCGTTTGCAACTTCTTCTGGTTCTGCCAAACGTTGTAAAGGAGCTATACTTTTTAATTGGGCTTGTAGTTCATCTGAAACTTGACTACCAAACGATTCTGTTTGTGTTGGACCTGGCATAACAGCATTAACTCGAATACCACGAGAACCTAATTCTTTTGCAAGGGTAAAGGTAAATTGCTCGACAGCAGCTTTACTTCCTGCAGTAACAGCCATATTCGGTTGCGCTTGTACAGTATATGGTGTCGAAAAAGTTACAACACGACCGCCATCTGTCATGTGTTTTGCTACCTCTTGTAAAGCAAAGAAGTTGCCTTTAGCATTAAATGCAAATGCATAATCAAATTCTTCCTCTGTCACTTCAATAATTGGTTTTTCTACTCTTGGTGCGCTACCACTAATGACAAGAATATCTAGTTTGTTAAAACGACTGAGTGTTTCTTTAAACAAATTACGAATGTCGGAAATCACAGTGAAATCGGCTGGTAGAGCAAGTGCTTTTCCACCTTTTTCTTCAATTGCTGTAACAACAGCTTGTGCTTTGTCAGCACTTTTCGCATAAGTAATGACAACAGTTGCACCATCGCTTGCTAGACGTTCTGCAACACTTTTGCCAATACCAGATGAGGCACCAGTAATTACCGCCACTTTGCCTGCTAGAGATGCCATAATTTTATCTCCTAAATTTTACCTTTTTGAAAATGAGTGAATGATAATATTATTTGGTTTTGAAAGAAAGCTAGTTAAATTGAGTCAATCACCTCGTAAACGTGAGGTTCGGCGCCGACAATATCACCGTCTAAAATTTTGACAAGGTTCTGAAAATCAGAATTTTGTTGCATTTTAGTTAGATAGTCCTGAGATTCCCATTGTGCGACTGCTGCAACTTTTGTACCGTCAACGCTTTTTTGAATCTTGGCTGATATGAAACCAGGTTGGTTGTGAACAAATGTTTTATAGATGTGTGCTACTTTATCTGCGGCACTATGTTGTTTTTCTGGTGTAACGGTGAAGATGTTAATAAGTCTGATTTTGCCAGAATCTTGATTTGCTGTCGTCATAGCGATAATTTTTAATCGAATTACTACTAAAAGTGCTAGCTTGCAACGGATACAACGGATGAAACGGATAAGTTATTTAAAATCATCTATCCGTTACATCCGTTTATCATCCGTTGCCAATAATAATCAGCGTAACTATTGATATAGAACTTTTTTCTTTCAAATCTTGTTAAAATCTTTCAAATCTTGCAGTTTTAGGTTAAATCTAACTTTGGATATAATTATAACTTCTGCCTGTACTCCTTTGGAGATACGCCAGCATACCGATAAAAGAAAGTGGCGAACTGGTTTTGGTTTGCAAAGCCTAAATTCCGACTAATTTCTTTAATCGACAAAGATTGTTGTGTTAATAATTGTTTAGCTTGATTGACTCGGCATTTAATTATATATTGATGTGGTGTTAAACCTGTGGACTGTTTAAATAATCGAGCAAAGTAATAGCGACTCATTCCAAGCTCAGTTGCAATTGCTTCCAAAGAAATATTTCCAGCGTCATGATTTTTAATATAATCTATTGCCTGCTGCAACTTATATTTCGGCAACCCTCCTGCATTATTTTGATTTTGATACTTTTTTGTAGAGTAACGATGAATAAGGTGTACTGCTAATGTACTTGCTAATGATTCTGCATAAAGTTGACTTCCATGAGGATTTAACTCAAGTTCTGTTTTTAAGGCTAAACTAATTCCTAAAATGAGAGGGTCACGAATTTTAAACTGTGGAATAATTTCAACTTCGCTATTCTCTACGGTTTCATTTGCTGTTCGAGCAAAGAATTTAGGTTCGGGATATATGTGAATAAACTCAGCTTCTCCTTCTAAACAAACAGAGCGATATCTATTGGCTGGAGTAATGCTAATATCTCCATCAACAAAGCAATTACGTTGAGGTATACCATCAAGCATACGCTTTTTAACTATCGGGCGCCCAACACAAATACTAATAACATGATGTGAAGACAAATGTTCGGGTGTTTCACAAGCAGGTTGACGATGATAGCCAAATTGTATACAACTCCAGTTAGCCTTAGCGCTGGAGAGTATAGGTTGGCGAGGAAGAATTTGTAAAATTGAACTTGCTTTTATTAAGTTAATAATTGGAAGCTCTTTCTCTAGTTTCATTTCTAATATTTTTTAATTTTTTCTTAATCATCAATAATGCTATCAACGCACTTGACAGCGCTAACCCGACAGCAATAAACATAACTAAACGAAAGCTATCAACAAATGCAAGAGCAACAGCTTGTTTTACTTTTGTACTAAAGAAGGCGCCTACACTTTCAGGAACAGATGCAGCAGCTAGCTTGATACGTTGGTTATCTAGTAGTTTTTGTACATCAAGTGGTACTCCTAATGCTGTCATTCGACGGTCAAGACTGTAATTAAAAGTATTTTGGACGATAATACTAAAAACTGCGATAGAAAGCAAAGAAGCAGTACGCGCGACAGCATTATTAATACCCGACGCAACACCAGCTTGACGCTGCTTTACCGATTCCATTACTACTGTTGTTAAAGGAGCAACGCTAATTGCCATTCCTAAACCTAATACTACAATAGCTGGGAAGAAAGTTGTCCAATAACTGCCACTAATTCCCGGTACGGCAAATAAAGCAAACCCGACCGATGCAATTACTGGACCAATTACTAAAGGTAACTTGGCGCCGTAACGACTTACCAACCCTCCAGACCATCGCGATAAGAAAAACATAATTAAAATAAAAGGTAAAAAAACAGCACCCGCAGCAGTTGCCGAGTAACCCTGTACTTGGATTAAATTAAACGGAACAAAAAAGAATACCCCCCCTAAAGCTGAATAAAGTAGTAGCGTCAGTAAATTAGCGCCGCTAAAAGTACGCGACTTAAATAACGATAAGGGCATCATAGGCGCCTGTGCATTCGCCTCAACAAAAATAAACGCACTTAAAATTAGGGCGCCGACAACCAAGCAAATTAATACTTGGGGATGAAGCAATCCTAAATGCGATGATTGAATAAGGGCAAAAACGATTGCTCCTAAACCAAGAGTTGCGAACGTGGCGCCCCATAAATCAAGTTTACTTGGCTGTTCGTTGCGACTTTCTGGTACACGCCAAAACAAAATACCTAGGACAATTGCTGCTAGAGGAATATTAAGGAAAAATATCCAGCGCCAAGATACATTTTCCACTAACCAACCACCTAGAACAGGACCAAGTGCCGAAGTTATAGCTGTAAAACCTGACCAAGTACCAATTGCTTTTCCGCGCTGTTCGGATGTAAAAGTAGCGCTAATAATTGCCAAACTACCAGGAACTAGTAACGCACCACCGATACCTTGAATTGCCCGCGCGATAATTAGTTGATTAACGTTTGCCGCTAAACCACATCCAATTGAGGCAAGAGCAAACAACGCTACACCTATGGCAAAAATACGGCGCCTGCCATATCTATCACCCAACGAGCCACCTACTAAAATTAATGCAGCAAGAAATAAAGCGTAGGATTCTACAATCCACTGAATTTCGGCAACAGTTGCTTGGAATACTGTTTGTAGTGCTGGTAGGGCTACATTGACGACAGTACCATCAATCATTGCCATACTTGAACCTAGGATAGTTGCTGCTAATACCCAAGGTTTGGCATTTTCAGCACATTCACCTGTACATGGTGTAGAGCGAATTACGGCTTCGTCACATGGCTGTTTGATAATGTTAGACATTTTATTAAGAACTTCAGTTTGGTAAATGGCTTATAAATTGGCAATGCCACGCTTAAGGGCTAGAATTGCTGCTGTGGTGCGGTCGCTAACTTTTAGTTTGCTGAGTAAATTGTTGATATGGAACTTGACTGTACCTTCAGTGATGCCCAAAGCTGTGGCAATCTCCAGATTGTTTTTACCGGATGCTACCAAGCGGAGAACTTCCTGTTCACGCTTGCTCAATTGAGGATTGCTAAACCGCTCTGCAAGCTTTTCTCCAACTTCAGCGGGAACATATTTATTCCCCGCATAGACTTTGCGAATTGCTAACAACAGTTCATCAGTAGGAGCATCTTTAAGCAAATAACCTCTGGCGCCTGCCTGCAAACCTCTATATATATCTTCATCACCATCATAGATAGTTAATACAATAATACAGGCATTAGGGAATTCTTGACGAATGGTGATAATTGCATCGACACCGTTCATTTCTGGCATCCGCAAGTCCATTAATGTAACGTCTGGCTGTAGTTGACGAAATAGCTGTACTGCTTCGATACCATTGTTGGCTTGAGCTACCATTTCTATTCCCGGTTCGTACTCGATTATCATCGCTAAACCAGCGAGAACAATCGGATGATTGTCAGCTATTAAAACTCGAATATTCCCTTGACTCATAACTTTTTACCAGATTTTGGTTCGAGTTGGAATGCCCGAACGATGATTTCGGTACCCTGCCCAATTTGGCTACAAATACTTAATTGGCAGCCAATACGTTCTGCTCGTCGGTGCATTCCTATTAATCCAAAGCCGTCTGAATCAGGTTGCAACATAAACCCTTGGCCATTGTCTCTTACGTACAGGTACACATACTCTGGGTCGTAGACTAGCTTAATCCAAATAGTTTCTGCTTGGGCATGTTTTAAGCTATTAGTTAAAGCTTCCTGTCCAATCCGCAATAAATTCATACCAATGACAGATGGCAATAAATAAGGTGTACCCGTGATGGTAAACTCTATATGCTCTTTGCTGCCACAGGTTATTTGCTCAACGCTGCTTCTAAGCGAACGCACTAAGTCAGCATATTCAGCAGCAGGTGGGTAAAAATCCCAAATAAATCGGCGAGTTTCTGCCAATCCAGCTTGTGCAAGTTTGTTGACCTGCTCAATAATTTCCCAGGCTTTTTCTGGCTGTAGGTCAGCAATTCGCGCGGCAACTCCAAGTTGGATGGAGACACCTGTGAAGACTTGAGCAAGGGTATCATGAATTTCGCTTGCCAGTCGGCTACGTTCTTCTAAGACAGCGGATTGCTTTGCTTGTTCTGCTAGACGAGTCAGTTGTAGCGCTAGGGTTGCTTGATTGGCAAGAGCGTGTGCTAGTTCAATTTCTTCTTGGGTAAATACACGTTTAGTATTACGAATATTTAAAACACCAATCACCTCACCATCTATAATTAAGGGAACGCTTAAAAGCATCTTTACGCCCAAACTATGTAGATATTCCCGAACAGCAGGAGGAAACCTTGGCTCGTTCGCAACATCATCGCAAATCACGGTTTGGTAATTTAGATAACTTGTTACCCAGGCTTTATCTTGTGCTTGGAGTGGAGTACTTGCACTCGGATGCCCAAATTGTTGCCGACCAGTCGCAATTTTTCCTTCGCTACATGTCATATGTAACAAGTAAATATTTTCTGTCGAGTTGTAAAGCCAAACCGTACAGGAAGGAACATCTAACTGTTCTGTAATTACCACCAGTACTTGCCTCAAAAACTGATCTAATTCTGGATTAGTTGTAAGTATTTGCAGTGTACGATTTAATACTTCTGTTTGCCCGCGTGCTATCTGTTGCGCGCGTTTTCGTTCAGCAACTTCAATAGAGAGCGCTTCGACACGCTTTTGCAGTTCAGCTGCCCGTTCAGAAGCTTGTCTACAATTAGTTAACTCAAACCGCAACGCATCATTCTCTGTTTCCAGTATGGCAATAGCAATTGGTGTATTAGGTGTAAACTCGTTGCAGAAGCGCAAGCGTCAAGAAAAATTGTCCGAAGAGTTGTTATCTAAGGTAGAGATTTTTTAAAAAGTAAGGTGGGTGAAGCCCCACCTACATTACAACAATTTATCTGGTGTAATTGGTAACTCACGAATGCGCTTACCTGTGGCGTGGTAAATAGCGTTAGCAATTGCTACAGCAACTCCTGTAATACCAATCTCACCTACACCCCGCGCGCCTAATAGACTAATATGAGGGTCAGGTATATCAGTAGATAACACCTCTATATTCCCCATATCGGCATGTACTGGCACATGGTAATCTGCTAAATTACGTGCAAGTTTGATAATATTAGAAATTTTAATACTTATAGAATAGTGGTGCTTCGTTTCATTAAATTTTATCTGAGTATTATTTATAACACTCTACCACAGCATAATTTGGCGTTTTAAAGTGAATAATAAGTGTCAAAACAATATCTGTCACAAGCAACTGCTGTTTACAATACAATTATATTATTTTGAGACTAATGGAAAAACGGAGAAAAATACTATGACTACAAGCATTGAGCGTGCGGTACTACCCTCTCCTTTCCCAGACCATACGCAACTACCAGACTCTGACGGTACCTTTGTGTTCACGCAGTGTGCCGAAGGCAAGAATTTTCAGGAGCATCCCCAAAGTCTTATTTTAACAGACTCAATTGGTTCGGTTTTAGAAAAAATCCATCCTGATGGTTACTATGCTATCGGGCAAGATTGTGGCATTTACTGGAGAGAAACTGACCCCCCAGAAAAAGGTGCGGAGGCGCCTGATTGGTTTTATGTTGGTGGTGTACCAGCAACATTGGATGGACAAATTCGACGCTCCTATGTACTTCGACGAGAGTACATTTCTCCTTTAATTGCGTTAGAGTTTGCTTCTGGTGATGGTTCGGAAGAAAGAGACGCAACTCCTTTATCTTTTAGCGAGGAAGGCGAAAAAATCAAACCAGGTAAGTTTTGGGTTTATGAACGTATTATCCACATTGCTTATTATGGTATCTATGAAATTGCAACTGGCACACTAGAAGTTTATAAATTGATTGGCGGTTCCTATCATAAAATGCAACCAAACGAACAAGGGCGTTATTTGATTGAGGAACTGGGAGTCGAATTAGGTTTATGGCACGGAACTTATCAAAATCAAACTCAGCTTTGGTTACGTTGGTGGGATACTGATGGTAATTTATTATTGATTGGTAGCGAACGTGCGGTACTTGAGCGTGAGCGTGCGGAAACTGCGGAAAAAGCACAACAAGATGTTATTCCCCGATTACTAGAGTTAGGATTAAATGTTGAACAAATAGCATCCGCACTCTCGTTGCCTATTGAAGTAGTCAAGTCTTTTTGCGACAATTTGTGACCAATGTTTGGCTGGTTGAAGGAATGAACCACGCTCGTACACAAAGGACGCAAAGAAATACGGGTAGGGTGCGTCAAAGCCATTACAATCTTCAATAAAACGCTCATATTAATATGCTTTGACGCACCTTACGACAGGCTTCAACACTGTGTGTTCAGTTTCTTTTAGTTTTTGAGCAATAATTGAACCAATATATCCTGTTGCTCCTGTCAAAAAAATATTCATTCTAATTTCCTTTAGGTACTGCTGAACGCAGTGAAGCCATAAACTCTATCCTGCGCTCAAAATGACAATTTATATCTTCTTAGACTTTTAAAACATCCTCTTATAATCCATTTAGCCACCAACTGGTATTACATCAACGCCGTCAAATGCTGTTTCTTCACCGACTTGACGCCATGTAGTAAATTCTTTATCCATTGTTGCGCGTTTCTTTTCCCACAAACCGAAAGCATCGGCGCCAAGCATCAACCTTAAAGGTGGCTCCGGAGCTTCAACTACTTTAATCATCGCAAGTGCAGCTTTACGTGGATCGCCTGGTTGCTTGCCCTCATTACCGTAGAGATACTGTTGAATTGGCTCAATTACAGGTTTGTAATCTTCAATGGTATTTTCGGGGCGCATATTTGACCCACCTGCAAACTCGGTGCGAAACGCTCCTGGTTCAACAATCGTAACTTTAATACCAAGTGGCTTTACTTCGTCGCGTAACGCTTCGCTAAAGCCTTCAACCGCAAACTTTGTCGCACAATAAAGCGCAAAGCCACCGACACTTGCCAACCCACCAATCGAAGTTAAATTGAGAATGTGTCCACTTTTTTGCTGTCTCATCACTGGCAATATCTCGCGGGTCATCTCAAGCACGCCAAAAAAATTGACTTCAAACTGCTTGCGGATTTGCTCGGAAGAAAATTCTTCCAATGCTCCCAAACTTCCTTGTCCAGCAATGTTTGCTAATATATCCACACGCTCAAATTTTTCTATTGCGCTGCTTATGGCTTGTCGGCGATCGCCGTCGTTAGTTACATCAAGTTTGACGGCAAGTGCATTGTCTTTGTATTGGGCAGCTAATTCTTCAATGTCGGCAATTTTTCGCGCTCCCAAAACAGCCTTGTTCCCCTGCATCAGAACTGCTTCGGCTAATGCTCGTCCAAATCCGCTTGATGTGCCAGTTATAAAATAAACTTTGCTCATAGTTTTCCTCTAGCTCTGTATCTATTACCGTTGATAAACTGTGTTTTTTTCAATTTGGGCGGGCTTTTGATACCCACCCCACAAGAAAATTTTGGGTATTTTTTTATTTGGAAGTCTCTACAGAAGTTTATCTGGTGTAATTGGTAACTCGCGAATACGCTTACCTGTGGCGTGATAAATGGCGTTAGCAATTGCTGCCGCAACTCCTGTTATACCAATTTCACCTACACCCCGCGCGCCTAATAGACTAATATGAGGGTCGGGAATGTCGGTAAATAGCACTTCTATGTTGCCCATATCGGCATGTACTGGTACATGGTAATCTGCTAAATTACGTACAACAAGGCGCCCTGTTTGCTCGTCAACAACAGTTTCTTCCATTAATGCCATACCCATACCCATAATGACACCACCCATAATTTGACTACGTGCGGTTTTATGGTTAAGAATTCTGCCTGCATCGATGGCACTTACTACACGGCTTACCTGTACTCGACCTAAACGTTTATGCACGCGCACTTCAACAAACTGGGCGCCGAACGATTGAAATGCAAATTTCTGCATGTCAGCATTTTCGTCTCGACCAACACAGAGTCTAACGCTTGAACGTGCTTTGAGTCTTTCTTCCATTGAACCTGCACAAAGTTTGACAGCTTTGTTGCTTGCTTCTTCAACTTCTTTCGAGGCTAAATTCGCTTCTGCCTCGACTTCTACCATTGGTATGTCACGGCGTTGAAGAATGTCTATATAAGTATCACTTCTATTTGGTTCACCTTTTATAAATAGGCGCCCCCCTGAAAAATTACTATCAACAGTAATACGTTCTTCGTCAACTTCATATAATGGTGATGAAGAGTCGGTGACGGCAAAACGAATCATTTTACGGCGTAATTCTTCGGCAGCTCCTTGTACCGCTGGTCCAACACTAGCTGCTGACTGCGAACCACCTGCTAATGGCGCCACAGGTAAAGACGAATCACCTAATCGAACTACAATCTGCTTAACTGGCAAGCCTAAAGCATCTGCGGCTATTTGCGACATGATGGTATACATACCTGTACCAATATCATGAGTAGCGGCTGACACTACGGCATGTCCATCTGCAAATATTTGTGCTTTAGCTGATGAAGGCGAGCGGTAGCCTGGATATGTTGCTGTTGCTACACCCCAACCAATTAAGTAATCTCCATCTTCCATTGAGCGAGGTGTGGGGTTGCGACGCGACCAGCCAAACCGTTCTGCCCCCATTTGATAACATTCTTTCAAATGTTTATTCGACCACGGCATTTCTGTTTGCGGGTTAATATCGGCATGGTTAATTAAGCGAAGTTCAACCGGGTCAATTCCCAACTTATACGCCAATTCATCCATTGCTGATTCGAGCGCAAATGTTCCCGGTGATTCACCTGGCGCCCGCATTGCTGTTGGAGTGATAGTATTTAGCTCGACTAAATTATGCGTTATCTCTAAATTTGGACATGCGTAAAGCAATCGAGTTGTGATACCGCACGGTTCGATGTTTTCATCAACTTCTGATGTGTGGGTAGTTGTGACGTGACGAGTAGCGGTTAGCTTGCCATCACGTGTGGCGCCAAGCGTAAGTTCTTGTACTGTAGCTGGACGGAAACCACAGGAATTAAACATGTCCTGACGCTTCAAAGCTAACTTAACTGGGCGCCCAATCGAGCGTGCGGCAACAGCTGCAAGTATCGGATGCCACCATGTCCAACCTTTACATCCAAACCCACCACCAACGAATGGCGAAATAATATGAACGCTTTCTGACGGTATACCAAGCGTCTCAGCAACTACTTGACGTGTTCCAAGAACCCACTGAGTTGAATCGTGAATTGTTAAATTATCGCCATTCCATACAGCTATTGATGCACCTGGTTCGAGCGGGTTGTTATGTTCTATTGGTGTAGTGTAGGTAGCTTCGATTTGCACTTCCGAATTTTGCAAGGCTTTATTTATATCACCTCGCTGTACCTGCAATTCTTCACCGAAGAAACTTGATGGTTGATAAGCGTTGGCTAATCCTTGCTCAATTGTAGCTACAGGTTGCTGTTGCTCGTAAGTCACACGAACAAGCGTTGCAGCATAGCGCGCGACTTCATATGTTTCAGCGACAACAACACCAATGTTTTGCCCGTCGTAATGAATTTCATCGCTTTGTAACGGTACAAACTTCTCACCTGGTTTGATTTGCACGAAACCTCTATCATCGTGAGGATTGAGTTTTGGAGCATTAAGGTGAGTAATTACAGCTAACACACCAGGTGTATTTTCTGCGATGCTTGTATCTAAATTAGTAATGCGACCTTTAGCTATAGTACTTTTAACTAAAACAGCATGAGCGATATTTTTGAATGAAAACTCTGCTGCATAATGCGCGGCGCCTGTCACTTTCAAGCGTGCGTCAACTCGACTTATTGGCTTACCGACTGAATTGGCATTTACTTCTATCGGCTTACTTATCTTAATTTCTGTAGTCACGATTTTAAACCTATAATTCTCTTACTCTGTGCCCTCTGCGCCTCCGTGGTGTTTTTTACCACAGAGACAGTAGAGACGCGATGTTCCTCGCGTCTGTACAGAGAGTATTCCTATTTTTAGCTAGCCATTGAGGCAACTATTTCGAGTGTTTCTTTCAATGTTGCAGTTGCTAATTCGACTTTAAAAGCGTTGAATTGACGAGGTTGTGCTTGTTGCATTGCTGCGTTGGCTGCTGCTGTAAAAGTTTCTTCATTCGCAGAGGCGCCCATTAATACCTGTTCTGCTTCATACGAGCGCCACGGTTTTGTGCCGACGCCACCAAGAGCAACACGAGCATAATTAATCACACCATCATTAATTTCTAGTACTACAGCAGCAGAAACTAATGCAAAAGCGTAGGACGTTCTATCCCGCACTTTCAGGTAATGCGAGCGCGCGTTCTTTGATATTACAGGTAAATCAACTGCTGCTATTAACTCGCCATGAGATAGCGCTGTTTCTAAATGCGGTGTATCACCAGGCAATAAATGAAAATCAGTAATAGGAATACTACGCTCTCCTGAAGCAGAACGAGTTTGTACCACAGCATCAAGAGCAGCCAACGCGACACACATATCACTAGGATGTGCAGCAATACAATGTTCGCTTCCACCTAAAATGGCATTCATACGATTAAAACCATTGTAGGCAGAACAACCAGTACCAGGCTGACGCTTATTACAAGCAAAAGCGACTTCGTGAAAGTAAGGGCAACGAGTACGCTGCATTAAATTGCCCCCAACAGTCGCCATATTTCGTAACTGCGCGCTGGCGCCTGCTAAAATCGCTTCTGATAAAACTTGATAGCGCTCTTTAATTAACGGGTAGTACGCAACATCACTATTAGTAGCTGTGGCGCCAATGCGAATGCTACCATCATCTCTAGTAACGATTTGCTTTTCAGGAAGTTTACGAATATCCACCAATTGACTTGGAGTATTAACACCTTCCTTCATCAAATCCATCATATTAGTGCCACCAGCAAGAAACATCGCTCCCTCACGAGAGCAAATAGCAATGGCATCGTCAGTATCAGCCGTGCGTGTATAAGTAAATGGGTTCATATCAAAACTGCCGCAATAAATTATCCGTTACATCCGTTGTAATCCGTTGCCAACTACCTCACGAATCGCAGCAACAATATTTAAATAAGCACCACACCTACAAATATTACCGCTCATCTGCTCACGGATATCATCATCAGTATCAGCATGTCCCTCTTTTAACATCCCCACTGCTGACATAATTTGTCCCGATGTGCAATATCCACACTGAAAACCATCATGCTCAATAAATGCCGCTTGTATCGGATGCAAATCGTCTCCCTGTGCTAAACCTTCGATGGTCGTAATTTCTTCACCATCATAAGAAGCAGCTAACGCTAAACATGAGTTAATACGATGTCCATCTACAAGTACAGTGCAGGCGCCGCACTGTCCGTGGTCGCAACCTTTCTTCGTCCCCGTCAACCCAATATATTCGCGCAGCGCATCAAGTAAAGTCACGCACGGGTCAAGTTGCAATTTATGCTCTATATTATTTATGCGTAATGTTACAGGAATAGTGTTGGTAGAAGAAATAGAAGAGGTTAGTAACGAATTGGGTAAAGGTATTTGATCTAATATCGAAACGCGCGCTTCTTGGGAAGAACTAGCGGTGTTTGTGTTTTCCATGCTCTCTCTCTTTACTAATGCGTCGGCTTTCGCTTGATGATAAACAAATATTTGAAGATTGTTGGCAAAAAAATATCTTCTGCTTTTAGTGACTCCATATTGATAACCATAAGCACAATATATGTCTAGTAGCTAGTAAGTCTTCTAGCTATAGAGTTAAGCCTTTATATCTAATTCTACGGGAATATCTTGCTAACTAGAATTTAATATCTATCTTGAGCTAGATGACAATCATTTTTTTGATACTTGATTTTACTATTGCTAAAAATAGTGCTTTACTTAAAATCGTGTCTTAATGCTTATCGTATAAATAAGTTCTTATAGAAAGAGAATGAAAACTAAAGATAAAATTTTACTTGGCATGTTAGTGTTTGTGCCCCTAAGTTTTATAACAGAATGGCTGCATTTAAATCCTGTAATTGTTTTTATAACTTCGGGCTTGGCAATTATTCCGTTAGCGGCTCGAATAGCTAATTCTACAGAGGAAATTGCTACTGTTGTGGGAGCTTCTTTAGGAGGGTTGCTTAATGCTACCTTTGGTAATGCAACGGAAATGATTATTTCTATCGTTGCTTTGCGAGCTGGTTTAGTGGATGTGGTAAAGGCTAGTATTACTGGCACCATCATTGCTAACCTGCTCTTAGCTTTAGGCGCCGCAATTTTCTTGGGGGGGTTGCGGTTTAAAGAGCAAAGTTTTCAGCCTACGGTTGCTCGACTTAATGCTTCTTCACTCAACCTTGCGTTGGTAGTCTTACTAACTCCTACTGCTATTGATTTCACTTCAAAAGGATTGGAACAAGCAACTATCAATAAATTTTCAGCGGTTGCTGCTGTTCTTCTTTTGCTATTTTATGTTTCGTCACTATTGTTCTCTATGAAAACTCATAGATATATATATGAACCGGGAGCAATAGAATTAGATGAAGCAACCAATATCGAATCTCCAGAGCATAAACCTGTTCTATGGCAACAAATCGCCATTTTGTTATTCAGCACTTTAGTACTAGTTTTCGTTTCTGAAAGTTTAGTCTCTAGCTTAGAAAAAGCCATTGCGACTTTTGGCTTTACTAGCTTATTTACAGGGGTAATTTTGATTCCACTGTTTGGAGGCGCCGTAGAGTACATCACTGCCGCAACATTTGCGATTAAGAATAAAATGGATTTAGCGGTAGCAGTAGCTATGGGTTCAAGCTTACAAATAGCAATGTTTGTTGCCCCGGTTCTAGTATTAGTCGGTCAGTTTTTAGGACAACCGATGAATTTAGAATTCAACCCTTTTGAAGTGTTAACAGTAGCTATTGCCGTTGTCATTACCAACTCGATTAGCACCGATGGAAGTTCTAACTGGTTGGAAGGCGCCTTGTTACTTATTACCTACACGGTTTTAGGCACAGCGTTTTATTTCCATCCTTAATTTAAGTCCTATAGGAATTGTAAAAAATTTATCCTTGTAGAGACGCGATTAAATCGCGTCTCTACAATGTGCGGTTTTTACGAATAATTGAAGATAGCTATATTATAAAAGTTTAGCTTGATGACAATATTTTTTCGCATAAGAGCAATAGTATTATCTAGAAAATTGTAGAGCGCTTTACCAAATCTTAATAATTTTACATGTTTAATAATGTATAATAATTTACTTAAAGTTCATGTAAATTATTTTTAAAACAATCAATCACTAAATAGTTATTAAGTATGTAAATATTTTAGCACAGGTTTATAAACAATAGGAGATAGAATGGATTCAAATTTTTCTGTAGTATCAGTAATCATTCCCGCTTATAATGCAGAGGTGTTCATTGGTCGAACTTTAGAATCAGTTATATCTCAAACTTATAAGAATCTGGAAATTATAGTAGTTGATGATGGCTCACGAGATAGAACGGCGGAAATTGTAGAGTCATTCATGCAGATAGATAGTCGTATTGTTTTATTCAAACAACAAAATGCAGGGGTAGCAGCAGCACGAAATTTAGCGATTACCAAATCTAGGGGTGAATTTATTGCTCCAATCGATGCTGATGATATTTGGTATCCGGAAAAAATAGAAAAGCAGGTACAGTGTTTGTTGACAAGTAATGCAAATGTCGGATTAGTTTATAATTGGTCAGTGTTACTTGATGAAGAAGATGTAATTTTAGGTCAATACGATCCTCAGCATCATTTCAATTTTGTAACTGTGGAAGGTTATGTTTATCCTGCATTACTGTATATGAATATTGTTGGTAATGCAAGTGTACCTCTAATTCGGCGCCGTTGTTTTGAAAAAGTTGGACTTTATAATTGTGAGTTAAAGCAGCAGAATGCTCAAGGTTGTGAAGATTGGGATATTTGTTTACGGATAGCTGAATTTTATGAATATCGAGTTGTGCCAGAATTTCTAGTTGGGTACCGTCAAGTGAAAGGCAGTATGTCAAGAGCTACTAAATCAATGGCTAAATCATTTGAGTTAGTAATAACGGATACTCGGCAACGTTGTTTACAGTTTCCGCTCGAAATATACCAGCGAATATATAACTGGTCTGTAGCTTCTTTTTACGCTTACTTGTTAGTACATTGTTTCCAGGGTGGTAATTATTGGGGTACTTTATATTGGTTGTATAAAACAATACAGCATGATTCGGCAATTCTCTTGCGTCGTAGCACATATGAAATTATTACTGTTTGCATTTTGAATATCATAACTAAACCGATAACATCTTTATGGCACAATCATCAATCTTGGTTACAGTTTGAAAGTATATTTGAAAGCACGTTTAAATTATTTAAAAAGCAAGCGACTAAACCGACATCAGTACCACTAACAATTAGCCAAATTAGTGAAAAAATTAAAAATCCGCAAAGAGTAGTAAAATGGAAACCGTATAAAAAATTAATGTGCCAAAGGTGGGAAACTATTTTGCAATATTGTCATAGTACATCTTTCTTGTTATCATCTAAAAAAGAAATAGATGATGTATCACCTGGATCATCGCTTGAAAAATGAGTAAATTCTTTAAGATGAAAAATAAAAATGTCATTACAAGTTTGTTACCACTTCTCAAGCTATATCCTTGGGCAATTCCTACAATTATTATTCTTGGAATTATTTCCTCATTTTCCGAAGGTTTAGGGATTAGTTTATTTATTCCTCTACTGCAAAGCGTATCTGAACCTTCCCAATTGTCAAATAAGTTGTCGCATTCTAATTATTTAGTAGATACTCTAAATAAGCTATTTTCAAACTTGTCTTCACAAACGCGGTTGATAATTATAGCTTTATGTATTCTTGCTAGTATCATTATTAAGAATGGTCTAAGTTACGTCAATAGTATTTTTTTTTCCTGGTTTAATGCTCGTATTGGTCATAGACTACGGTCAAAAATTTTTGAACAGCTTTTAAATGTGAGCTATAGTTATTTAGAAACGAATGAATCGGGTAAGTTGATGAATACGCTGGCTAACGAAACTTGGCGTACTGGTCAAGCTCTATCTACGTTAGTTGGTTTAATTATTACTGTTTGTACAATTACTGTTTACGTAATATTATTAATACTTATCTCATGGCGCCTAACTTTACTAGTTAGTGTTTGTATGGCGTTGATTTCGTTTGTAATTCAGTTATTAACGCGACAAATAAAAACTTCAGGAGAGCAAGCGGTAGAAGCTAATTCTAATTTAGCAATACGGATATGGGAAGGGTTTTCAGGTATGAAGACAATTCGCGCGTTTGGACGAGAAACATATGAGCATAGGCGATTTGAAGAGACATCGAAGAAAGTCCGTACTACTTTTTTAAGGCTTGATATTATCTCTGGAATTGTCGGCCCTTTATCAGAGGTTTTATCTGCGGTTTTATTATTGTGTATTCTTGTAGTCGCGTTACTACAAGACAAAACTGCTTTACCAACGTTATTAATTTTTATATTTATTTTATATCGTCTTCAACCACAGGTAAAACAATTAGACGCGGCACGTGTTAGCTTAATGGCTTTGACTGGTGCCGTAGATGAAGTAATCTCACTTTTAGACTGCTCTGATAAACCTTATATTCGTTCTGGTTCGATTGATTTTCCTTCTTTAAGACGAGGAATTTATTTAAAATCTGTAAGCTTTTATTATAATCATGACGAAAAAGCTGCTCTTGAAGATATGTCGCTTTGTATTCCCGCGTGTAAAACGACAGCAATAGTTGGTCCAAGTGGCGCCGGAAAATCAACTTTAATTGGTTTAATTTGTCGTTTTTATGATGTGACATTAGGGGAAGTTTATGTAGATGATTACCCAATACAAGAATTAAATCTCAATGACTGGCGCCATCAGATTGCGATTGTGAGCCAAGATGTACATATGTTTAGTTCAACAGTTTTAGAAAACATTGCTTATGGTAGATTAGATGCAACAGAAAAAGAAATAATTGCAGCAGCGCAATTAGCAAACGCTCATAATTTTATTACTCAACTACCTCAAGGGTATGACACAAAAGTTGGTGACCGTGGTGTTCGTCTTTCAGGTGGACAAAAGCAACGTATTGCTTTAGCAAGAGCAATTATCCGTAACCCGCAAATATTGATTCTCGATGAAGCAACAAACGCACTAGATAGTATTTCTGAACACTTAATTCAAGAAGCTTTAAACACGCTAAGTCAAAATCGAACAGTAGTTGTCATTGCTCACCGTTTATCAACGATTGAACAAGCTGACCAAATTATTGTACTCAATGAAGGACGTGTTGCTGAACAAGGTAACTTACAACAACTACTGAAATTAAACGGACTCTTTGCCCGTCTTTATAATTTACAACACCGTAATGTTCATAATATATAGGAGTATTTTAAATATGTAAAAAAAAATGGTAAACATAAGCTCGTTCCAAATGACAAACATAAGTCTAAAATTAAACAGATAGTAAAAAATAAGCGACTTTAATTATTTATGTCCTACCTAATTCAAGAGATTGAAGTAACGCAGTTCTTACCTACTATATCATTAAGCGAGAATCACACGGGTGTTGCTCTGATTTTACGTCGTCAAGATAAACCTATTGGTTTTTTCATGCAAGCACTACCAGCAAAAAGTGTGTTGACTTCAGAAACAATCATGCAAATCATTTCTAATCAGGTAGGAAAAAAAATAATTGAAGAAAGTATTAGAGAAGAATTAAAAGTTGAAGCAGCTAATTATGGTGATTTTCCCTCACTTACTGTTACTATTTGTACCAAAGACCGTCCAGACAATTTAGCTAGGTGTTTGAAATCATTAATTAAGTTACAGCAATCTGATTTAGAAGCTAAACCACGTTTTGAAATTTTAGTAGTAGATAATGCACCTTCTAATAATAGTACTAAAGAATTAGTAGCTGCTTTATCTACTGTCAGTTATGTCCGTGAACCAAAACCAGGTTTGAATTTTGCTAGAAATCGAGCAATTCAAGAGGCAAACGGAGAAATTTTAGCTTATATTGATGATGATGTTGTTGTAGATAGAAATTGGCTAAATGGACTAATGGAAGCATGGGCAGAAAATACTAGTGCAGGTGCTTTTACCGGGCAAGTACTTTCATATGCATTAGAAACAGAAGCTCAAATTGTTTGTGAACAAAGAGGAGGTTTTCGTAAAGGATTTGATAAAATTCGTTTCGGTCAAACCTTACCAGACAATCCTTTATATCCATGTGGTGCTGGAGTATTTGGAGTCGGATGTAATATGGCTTTTCGACGCGAAATTCTGATCAAACTTGGTGGTTTTGATGAAGCTCTTGATGCAGGTGCTGCTTTACCAGGTGGTGGTGACCATGATATGTTTTATCGTGTTGTGAGAGCAGGTTACATATTAGTTTATGAACCTCTATATTTAGTCTATCATGAACATCGTCGTGACTATGCAGGATTAAAGCGTCAATATAGTAGAAGTTGGGGTTTAGGATTCACATCATATATAACTAAATGTTATTTAAGTGACCCTTCTCAAAGACAGAAATTACGACATTTAATATTATGGTGGTTTAATTACGAGCTTCGACAATTATCAGAAAGTTTATTAGGTAAACATCCTTTATCCCCTAATATTTTATTAGCAGAACTTCTTGGTGGTATTACTGGATTATTAGGTGAATATTCACGTTCAAAAAAACGTACTGAAAAAATTATAAGGCAGTTATCATGAGCGATTTTAACGGTTGGAAGATTTTGCATATTCATTTAAATGAAGGCATTTATCCGCTATCTTTATATCCCAATTATGAGGGATTATATGTAGTATTTTGGTGGTACAACATTCCTCTTGGTGACAGTAAAATTTTAGCTACAGAATTACCAATGTCTGCTATACAAGTGCAAAACTTAGCCGCGCGTCGAATTATACCCGCAGTCAGTACTTATATTTCCCAGTCAGGTATTAGTAGTTATAGAAAGGAAGATGTACTAGAATTTAGTGTTCTGACAAATTTAGAAAAACCTTTAAGAAGAATCTATCAATTACAACCAAAGCCTACAGAATATTCTATTTCTATTATTGTTCCTACATGTAACCGACCAGAACGGTTAGCAACCTGCTTACAGTCGCTGCAAAATTTATCTCAACGTCCCCATGAAATTTTAGTTGTTGATAATTATCCAAGTTTAGATGCGACACGTCAATTGCTTGAACAAATGCCAGATATGCGTTATATAGCTGAACCGCAACCAGGTGCAAGCATTGCAAGAAATACTGGAGTTGAGTATGCAACAGGAGATATTGTTGCCTTCATAGATGACGATATGACGGCTCATCCGGACTGGCTAACAAAAATACAACAAAACTTTGCGGAACCTGAAGTTATGGCTGTTACTGGTTTAGTTCTTCCTGGAGAATTAGCAACAGAAGCACAGCTAATGTTTGAAGAATACTGGAGTTTCAATAAAGGTTTCAGTCGGTTAAATTATGATTCTGAGTTCATAGCTAAAACCAAAAAACATGGTATTCCCGTTTGGGTAATGGGTGGTAGTGGTAATATGGCTATTCGGCGCCAGACTTTTAAGTTATTAGGTGGTTTTGATACTCGACTAGGAGCAGGGCCAAAAGCCGCTGGGTGCAGTGAAGATTCAGAATTATTTTATCGCTTGGTTTCAGAGGGTTTACTATGTCGCTACGAACCAACCGCTGTTGCTTATCACTTTCATCGTTCAGATATAAATAGTTTTAAAAAGCAAGCATTTGGCTATATGCGTGGTCATGTAGCAGCACTATTAATTCAATTTGAAAAATACCATCACTGGGGTAATATCCGTCGCTTATTAACAACTTTGCCTAAATTTTACACCAAGCTTTGGCTGAAAGGACTATTAAAAGGATTCCAACCTCGACACACGACACTTTATGCAGAATTAGCAGGATGTTTTTCTGGCGTTAGTTTCTACTTCAAAAATAAGCTTTCTCCTCATAATTTAGGTCAATAGCAGCAATAAGTTAGAGAATATTGTTAATTTAATCCCCCCAACCCCCCGCGTGGAAGGGGGGCTAAAAACCTCTTAAAGTCCCGCTTATTAAAAAAGTTAAATCCCCCCTAACCCCCCTTAATAAGGCTACGGTGTATACACAAGTTTCTGAAACAAAATTTTCTTCTCTTTCTTTGTGCCCTTTGTGCCCTTCGTGGTTCCTTAAAGAGATAAACCACAAAGACACAAAGGACACAAAGGGGGGAACAAGGGGGGATTTATTTTATATACTTATATGCGATATTTGAGGTTTAGAAAGTTTATTTACAGCTTGCTCTAATGAAGAATGATTGCCAAAGCTGTTTAAGACGCTTTCTAAGGTAGGTAATAAATGATTAACTTGTTTAAGTCTAATTAACATGTCCCATATTGGTTCGGCTTTTTTCCAGGCACCAGTATAAGCTAAGTGTCGCAAACGGTCGGCTAAATTATCTTTTGTCCAGGCGCCTCTAAAAATAGAACTACATCGGTAAAAATCTTTATATGAGCGCCAATATCCGTTTTCTAGCGTTTCAACACTCATCTGTGTTGGACTATATACAGCATGGCGTGTATCGTATAAGTCCCAATTGTGAATAGTAATTCGGTTTTGCGCTAACATTCGCTCATATAACAGCGTTCCAGGATAGGGAGTTAAAATGTGAAAGGTTGCTGTCTCAATTCCCTGTGTTATAGCCCATTCAATAGTTCGGTCAAATACCGTATCATCATCGCTGTCCATACCATAAACAAAACTGCCATTGACCATTACGCCATATTCTCGTAAACGCTTAATGGCGCCGCTATAGTCTCGATTTAAATTATGATATTTGTGTTGCTCTCTTAAGTTATGAGGATTAAGCGTTTCAAATCCCACAAACATACTTCTCAGTCCAGCTTCCGCAGCTTTTTCTAAAAGTCCAGGTTTGAGAATTGATTGTACAGTTGCCGCAGCTTGCCACACCCTACCCATCCCTTTCATCCCCTCAAATAGCTCCGCAGCAAAAGCTTCGTGCCCAAAAATATGGTCATCAAGGAAGTATAGATGTTTACCTGGTAATCGTTCGATTTCTGCAAGAGCATCATCAACAGGTTGAGTATAGAAAGACTTACCACCTTTATAAAAAGCATCTTTGTAACAAAAATCGCAGTGGTGGGGGCAACCTCTAGAAACAACGATAGAGTTAGGAACAAGATAATGATGTCGCTTAATTAAATCCCTACGAATTGGGGGAGTACCAACTAATGTACGAATTTTAGACTCATACATTTTAGCAGGATGTCCCGCACGGAAATCTTTAAGAAACTGACGCCAAGTATCCTCACCAGGACCGAGGAAAATAGTATCCGCATGTTGAGCAGCTTCTTTAGGCAGGGATGTAACATGCAAACCACCTAAAGCAATATAGGCACCTTTCCTCTTATAATAATCAGCTAACTCGTAAGCTCGGTAAGCAGAAGTAATGTAAACCTGAATCACAACTAAATCAGGTTCATCATTGAGATTAAGAACTTCCACATGCTCATCTTGCAAATCAATCTCATCATCTTCATCAAAAAACGAAGCAATAGTTGCTAAACCTAACGGTGGAAAAAGATGATATTTTATCGGGCGCCAAAAAGGACTAAGAGCTTCGGTTAAAGCAGGCAAAATCATTTTTACTTTCATATAAACTCTCCCGGAATGTGGAATGGGCATCCATCTTGTGGAATGGGCATCCATCTTGTGGAATGGGCATCCTTGCCCGTTCCAGATTCAGGAGCAGGCAGGATGCCCACCCCACAGGAAAGCAAGGCATAATTTTACACATCAAGCATATTCCTTGATTATCTGTGTATATATAATGACTTAAGCTACATAACTGATATTTGTTATAAATCAAAATAAATATGTGAAGCAAAGTTTCTGTATATTAAATTAGATTAACTTATAAATCAAAATTCCACTCTTTAGGTAAATTGCTATTGCACACCCCACAATAAAACCAGTCATATTTAACAATATTTATCGTGCCGCAAATTCCACATCTACGAAAAACAAACTTACTGGTAAAATCAGACGGATAAATTAAATTAGCTGACTCTAGTGCGGATGCAACCACTTCCCATGATTCGCTTTCAGGACAATAACCCGTAGACTGATTAGTTATAGCTGACACCACTAGATTCGATCTGGTAAGCGTAAAAGTTATTTCTCCCGCTGATAACACAGGTTGACCACGCGCGCACTGTACATGTTCAGAATGTCTATCAGCAATCCACAACTGCTTATCAGCATCAATAATAAAAGTTGCAACACTAGACTTTTCATCATCAAGTACCTGCTGTGTATTGCTTATCCAGTTCAAAACATCTTGCTTACACCTGACAAGCTGACGTTGCGGCAATTCAGATAGGGATAATAAATCTGGAGAACCAATATAAGAGTACAATTTCAGCATTGTATAATATACAGCAATGTCGCCACAGACTCACACTATATAGTTATTTTGTACTAAAAGCAAGACTATATCCGAGTTGAGACTATATTTTATTGCCGCTAAATGTAAAACTTTCTAAGCACAAAGCAAGTGTAGCACGTGCGAGAGCGAAAGCAAGCACAAGTTACAAGCGTACCAGCGCTAATACTCGCGCACTCAGTTAGGATGAAAAATTGCGTCAATAAGTTTATAATTAAATTAATAAAGTCCCTTGCGATAACGAAGTGTGTATGAGCTAAAAGTTAGTTTTTGTTATGTTGAAAATAGTTAGCTATTGAATTAAACCAGTACGTGAATGAATGTTTTTAATTATACAATAGGCGCAACCACAGAATTTCGTATCCAACTCATTAACTAGAATAACAAATGTAGAGAATATATTAATGCCTTCTACGATGGTGACACAGATAGAGTGTTTGGAACTAAATTTGGAGATTGTGTAGCAAAAGTAGAAGAGTTAGCTTTCTCAGCAGCAAATAACAGTAGTTATAGAGGAGTTTTAGATGATTCAGGGCGATTACAAGCAGCAGCAATAGTGTCAATCGAGCAAATAGAAATAGAAAATGAGTTAAGACAAGGTATTATCATTGAAAGCTTAACTAATAGCCCTTGGAACGTGATTGAGCAACTTACTCAAGATAATATTTATAAGCGAAAAGGCTCTGCTACTGCTTTAATAGAAGGTATAATTAGAGAAAGTCAGTCAAGAGGTTTTAGTGGTACTGTAAAAGCACTCACACTTACAAGAGCTAAGGAGTTTTATATCAATATTGGATTTACAGAAACTGATTATTCAAGCGAATTAATAGTTACGGAACAAACAGCTAATACAATTTTATTAGATTTAGAGCAACGTCGTCAACAACAGCCATTCGATTAATAGGAGATACTAATGACTAATACCAAAAGTCCCACTCCCGAACAACTTCAACGTTGGGCAAAACTTGATGAGCTAGAAAGTACAGCCTTTGCTGGAAAAGAAATTTCACGACAAAAATTTAACTCGTTAGTGCAAGCCATGTTAGATGGAAGCAATCTGATCAAGCATCTAGCAGAAATTAGAGAACGCCGCCAAAATTCAATAAAAGAAGCAGCAGAACTTGAAGAATATGAAAAATGGCTGGAAAACCATATTAAAGATACTTTAGGAGAAGTGAGACATTAAACTGCAAATCATAGTGTTTATAGTACATACATAAGTTATAATAGTACGGTTTTAGTGCATGTGTTGTATTTAGAGAGTTATTTCTGATTTCGAGTGTAGCTATAAAAACAGGCGCCCGCTTTGATAATCATAATGCGGCGCCTCTAATTAAATGAAATTATATGAGTTAGCTGATTTGCTGAGTTGTGGTTTTATCTCCCCACGGGTCTTCGTCAACATTTATAGCCTCACCTGTGTAAACAGTTTGTTCAACTTCGTGCGTGTGCGGTTGTGAAGATTTTCCGTTTGCTGTTGCTGTTGATGGCGCCTTGGAAGGTGCAGAAGGTGACTCAACGGGTGGAGCGACTTGTTGAATTGCTTGTTCGAGTTGCGCTGACATCGCTGGACATGAAATTTTTTTGTATTTGTAGGTGACAACAATAGATTCGGCTTGAGGGTTAATCCGAACGTCTGTAACAAAATTCAGGGACTCAACCAAGCTTTGAAGTTTGCTGTTATAGTTTGTTTCTTCTGCTAATAAAGGAATCCGAATACGAATTCGTCCTTCGATAGCATGAACAATTTGATAATCCATAATAATTACGTTTTTATAAAAGGTTTTATAAGATCAAACTTGAATTTTACAGAGTAAAGCCTTAATAAACATTTTTGTAAAGACGCGATTAAATCGCTTCTCTACACAGTTTCTACAGATGTTTATTATGCAGGGGTTAGCACATAAGTATTTCTGATTAAAGCAATTTGCTGTGCGAATAGTTCTGATACTACTTCTATAATCCACTCGGCAATCATAGCAGCTGCAAATTCTACAAAGAAGGTGACAAATACCTCAACTAGCACCTCAATCACCCACTTAGCAACATACTCGGCAATGAATCCGACTACTACCTCTGTAACTGACACGATTAAACAAACCATAAGTTTACCCTAATCTAAATATTAGATTTATTTATGAACCAATCTTACTTAATATATAAATTATTTGTTTTTGTTGCCTTTCGTTAATCGTACCAAACTTGGTAGGCTTTGATTGTCACACTTTGTAACAATTTTTCTTGTAGGAGGTTAAAATGGTTTGTTGAAAAGTCGGTCGAAGGTTCGCTGTAATAATGCGCTGATCAGATAATGACCTAGTTGATGAGTTTCTGGTTTAACTAAAATTTTTGCAATTGCTTGCGTTAGTTTGACAAAATTAAATCCTGGTGAGTCTTTGAGTAGTTTCCAAATCTTTTTAATGTAGCTTAGTGTTTGGGAATCAATGCGTGTTATCAAGTTTGAGTTGGGAGAGTCTATTTGCATATGTACAAGAACATTTGCTCTGTATAGTATAGTTTCGCCCAAGGTGTCAAAAATTTGAATTAGCTCATCAGCAAGGCGGATGCGAATATACTCTCCTCTATCTGAAAATAAAAAGTCTATTGCTTGGTCTAAGGCTGAGTTCAGGTTATAGTCGCTATGATTACGAGCATTACTTAAGAGTCTTTCTAAACGGTTCCAACGGAAACTGCCGTCTTTGAAGAGTAAATTGTTTAGAGAAGTTCTTAGTTCTGGCGCCGAGTCGGTTAATAAACGTTTGGCTACGTAGGGATATGCGGAAACTAAAACTTTAAAGTTTGGGTCTATTTTCATGGCGATTCCTTCCAATGCTACTAGCGCGCGGATAATAAGAGCGTAGTATGCTGGAACTTGAAAGGAATGTTCGTACATTAACTCAGAAAGTTGTTGAATGATGACTTGGAAATTTAGCTCGGCAACATTCGAGGTTAGCGCATCGTTAAATAATGTTGTCAAGGCAGCACGAACGGGAGTTACATCTACATCGGGTGGCAAAAAATCTAAGTCGATATAATCTTGAACTAACGCTGTAAAGTCCCGATTGACTACATGAACAAGCGCATTAATTAAGGCATATCTTTGGTAGGGTTGTATATAGCTCATCATGCCGAAGTCTAGATAAGCTAGCTTGCCGTTTTCCATTGCCAGTAAATTACCTGGGTGAGGATCTGCATGGAAAAAGCCGTGTTCTAATAGTTGCCGTAGAGTACACTGGATGCCAACTTCAACTAAATGACGCGCGTTTATACCTTGAGCATGAATTTCTGATACATGAGTTAATTTAGTTCCTTGAATCCATTCCATCGTTAATACACGACGGTTAGTATATTGCCAATAAATTTTTGGCACATATACATCAGTAATATTACTATAAAGACTCGCAAACTTTTCTGCATTATGACCTTCTTGAACATAGTCCATTTCTTCAAACAAACGGGCGCCGAATTCATCTAAGATAGCAACTAAATTAGTACGAATTTTGCTAAAACGTTTTTCTAAAAAGACAGTTAACCCTCGGAGGATATACATATCTAAAGCTATCTTGTCTGCTAAGTCGGGTCGCTGCACTTTAACAGCTACTGTCTCTCCGGTTTTCAATTTGCCTCGATAAACTTGCCCTAGGGATGCAGCAGCAATTGGTGACTGACTTAATTCTGCATAAACTTGCTCTGGTGCGGCGCCTAGTTCTTCTAAAATAAATTGATATGCTATCTCTGTCGGGAAAGCAGGTAATTCGTCTTGAAGTTTAGTAAGTTCTTCTAGGTAAACTGTAGGAAGTAAGTCGGGACGGGTAGATAATGCCTGACCTACTTTAATATAAGCAGTTCCAAGATTAGTTAAGGTTTCTCGTAGTTTAATTGCGTTTAGGTGTTGTTTTGATTGTCGTGTTAGGCGATACCACCACCATTGTATAACGAAGCTGATGATAGGTAGTAAAATTTCTAGCCACCGCTTTAATACTCGTATTTTACTTGAATTATATTTTTTAGCAATTGCCTCTGGGTCGTAGCGAAGAGGTTTTTCTAAGGGAATTAGGGATTTACTCTCGATGGGTAGATTTTTGATATTCATAAATATATTTCCTAAATTCGATCCCCCCTAACCCCCCGATAATTTGGGGGGAACCGGAGTCAAATCGGGGGTTACTTTATTTCTTCTAACTAATTAAGAGTCACTTTAAACTCTTGTTCCCCCCCTTATTAAGGCTACCGTGTACACACAAGTCTCTTTTTCTTATCTTTCTTCTCTTTCTTTGTGTCCTTTGTGCCTTTGTGGTTCTTTAAAGAGATAAACCACATAATCCGGAGGATTTCCCGCTCTTTAGAACACAAAGAACACAAAGGGGGGAAAAGAAAAGGGGTTATTAAAGATGTGTATACACCGCAGCCTTATTAAGGGGGGGTTAGGGGGGATCTAAATTTCTCTAATCATCGTCGTCTTCATCATCTTCATCATCTTCATCATCTTCATCATCTTCATCATCTTCATCTTCGTCTTCATCATATTTATTTTTGAAATTTTCGTCTTTGTTCTCTGCCTCATCTTTCTTTGACTTACCAAACAAACCTCCCACATTCGACATCGCTACTTCGGCTTTTTGCTTGATGCCATCAAAAAAGTTTTCATCTGAATCAGTACCTGATTGTTGAGCCATTTTTAGTTACCTCATATTTCAAATATAGCAATCCGAGATTATTCGTGAATATTTAGATACGGAGACGCGATAAATCGCGTCTCTACATCATTATTATCTGCGAGATTTTAGGAACCAGCGGGTAAACAATTTCTCTAATTCAATCCACACAAAGATCAGGGCACTGAAGCCGACACAAATCATTAACTCTGTGAATGTTAGATAATGCGTGCTAAAGAAGTTACGTAGGGGTTCAACGTAAATTAAAAGCAGTTGCAATATCGAAGTGAATACCACTGAAAGCAGAATGTAAGGGTTGGAGAAGGGGTTAATCTCCATTATTAAGCGAGTGTTTGAGCGAATGGCTAAGGCATGTCCCATTTGTGCTAGACACAAAGTGGTAAAGACCATTGTTTTCCATCGGTCTGGGTCGAGTCCACCTTCTGTATATGTCCTAGTGTAAGTGTAAGCCCAAGACATCATCGCAATTGTCACTACTGCCAACACAATCCCAATCCGAATCATATATGAGCCTAATCCGCGCGCAAATATGTTTTCTTTCGGATTCTTGGGAGGTTGTTGCATTACGATGGGTCTACCAGGTTCGACTGCTAAGGCTAAAGCTGGTACACCATCTGTTACTAAGTTCATCCAAAGTATTTGTAATGGTGATAATGGTACACCTCCTAGTCCCATTAACGGCGCCGCTGCAATTGTTAATACTTCACCAATATTGCTACCGAGAATATATCTAATAAAGCGGCGGATGTTGATATAAACGACACGTCCTTCTTCAGCAGCTGCGACAATAGTAGAAAAGTTGTCATCTAGTAATACCATATCACTGGCTTCTTTACTGACATCAGTTCCCGTAATTCCCATTGCGACACCGATATCTGCCTGCTTCAGCGCTGGAGCATCATTTACACCATCCCCTGTCATTGCTACTACATGACCCCGATGCTGGAGAGCTTGGACTATTTTCAGTTTGTGTTCTGGAGAAACGCGCGCATAAACGCTTACTCGGTCTACATGTTGCTCTAATTGAGCCATGTTGAGTTTTTCTAACTCACGACCTGTAAGTACTTCATCCTCTGGTTTGGCAATTCCTAAGTCTTCAGCAATTGCTTTTGCTGTTAATTGATGGTCACCAGTAATCATTACCGGACGAATTCCTGCAGTTCGACAACGCGCGACCGCATCCCGCACTTCCGGACGAGGTGCATCGAGCATTCCTACTAACCCTAGCCAAGTTAACCCATTTTCAGAAACTTCTTCAGAACCTTCTGGTGGCAGCTGTTGCAAGAATTTGTTGGCAAATCCCAAAACTCTTAACCCTCGTCCTGCCATTTGGTTGTTATGCTCTAAAATGCGCGAACGCTGTTGTGGAGTTATTGGTTGGATTTCATGACCAACTTGAATGTGGGTGCATCGCTCTAAGGTTAATTCGGGTGAACCTTTAGTAAACATCAAGTAACTTGTTGTGTGTAGATGGAAAGCACTGACTCCGGCGCCAGAACCTTCTGCTTCTACCATCACACTCATGCGTTTGCGTTCTGAGGAAAATGGAAACTCTGCTACACGAGCAAATCGATTATCTTGCTCGTCTTTACGGAAACCTCCCTTACCTGCTACTGATAATAAAGCGCCTTCTGTGGGGTCGCCTAAAATTGACCAATCACCATTTTCCTTTTGTAAGATGGCATCATTACATAGCACGCAAGCTAGTAACAAAGCTTGAAGTTCTGGATGTGCATGGGAAAGGTGGCTTTTATCTTGCCATTGAAATTCACCAGTTGGTGTATATCCCTCTCCTGTAACGCGCGCTGTATTGCTATTCGTACAAACGTTTTGTACGACCATTTTGTTTTGAGTCAAGGTTCCGGTTTTATCAGAACAAATGGTAGTTACAGAACCAAGGGTTTCAACTGCTGGCAACTTACGGATAAGCGCATTCCGCTTCACCATGCGTTGCGTTCCTAGTGCGAGTGTCACTGTAATCACAGCAGGTAAACCTTCAGGTACTACTGCCACTGCCATACTAAGTGATACTTTTACTAGTTCTTCAAACAAGCTGGGATTATATATAGTACCACCAACAATTACTAACACCACCAATATTAAGGCGCCTGTCACCAGCACATTTCCTAGCTGGGTCATGCGTTTTTGTAGCGGTGTTGGTTCAGACTCCACCGACTGCAAAGCACTAGCAATTTTTCCTAATTCGGTGTGCATCCCGGTGTTTGTCACCAAGACAGTTGCTCGTCCTTGCACAACTTCGGTTCCCGAAAAAACAAGATTAATCCGGTCACCTAGAGGTGCATCTTCTGGTAGCTGCACTTCGGCTTGCTTGTTAACCGCGTGTGCTTCTCCTGTTAAAGCAGATTCTCGAACTTGCAAATTCGCAGATTCTAATAACCGTCCATCAGCAGGAACTTTTACTCCTGCTTCTAGTAACATTACATCTCCTGGTACCAGTTCTTTTGATTCAATTTCTAAAGTTTTACCGTCTCGAATTACTCGCACCTTAGATGATGCCAGATTTTTTAGAGCCGCTAAAGCTTTCTCGGCGCCACTTTCTTGGATGTAACCTAAAGCTCCATTCAGAATTACCACTACAAAAATCGCAACGGCATCCTTCGGAAATACAAATTTTCCTTGAGTGATAGCTTCGCGCGCATCTAAGACAGCAGAAATAACCGCTACACCAATCAACATCAATAACATGATGTTTTTGAACTGATCCCAAAGAATTTCTATGGGAGAACGTGTTCCGCTTTCTACCAGTTCGTTTGAGCCGTAGCGCTTGAAATATTCTCCAACTTTTGAGGTCGTTAAACCAAATGTGCGGTCACTTCCCAACCGCTTAAGAGCTTTAACAACTTCCAAGGAATGCCAAGCAGACGTTTCTGTCGGTTGAGCAAACCCAGAGTCTGAAGCAGTAGAAGTCATAAAAATTTTCTCAACGAAATTGAATAAGCAAGAAGATCGAAAAAACAAAGAACGTTTTACGAGTGGGATACTTACGCTTTGACCAAGTACTTTCCAGACGGAATTTTTATTTACTACTAAATATTAATGGCGCCGCGCCTATAACCCTGAAGGCTTCAAGCTTGAGGACTTTCTCCTTCTCTACTCTTTTTCTTTGCTTTACTACATGCTATAACGCTTATAGCACTATTTTTTAGTGCTATAAACTTATCTTATCGGCATTATTAAATATTACAATTACTGGTGCCTGAATGGCGGAATGTAAAGAAAAATCACATTGAAATTGCTTATACATAATTAGGATGTTTTGACAAGTGTAAAACGTTCCCATTCACCATAAATGGTTTCAGTTTGCAACTTAATTTGACCAGCAGTTAATTCCAACCCCTTTGAAGCAGCATAGGCGCCGAATGTTCGTAAGAATGTCGGTAAAACGATTACCGAAGCTCCCGGTACACATCCAGCAAGTAGGACAGATGCACCAGCCATCATGAGAGATTGCACAAAGGCTTTTAACGCTTCCTCGCTAATATTCTCAGTGCGTTCAATGCCTACAGATGCTTTTAAAATTGTTTTCCTAGTTTCAATTATTGGAGTTGGTACAAAACCACCATCGCTCATTACTACCCTAAATTCTGGTAAGCCATCTACGGTTCCAAGTTCCAATATTGTAGTAGCCATTATTTTGATTCAAAGATTGTTCTTCTTTTAAGGATAACTAGAACTTGAGACAATAGTTAATTTTTTCTCGATAAAGATTCCCGAAAGATTCCCGACAACTTTTGCGAAGTCGGGAATCTGAGTCTGAGGGGACTTGGTTAAGTTGGGTCATAAAAGAACAATACAGAGATAACCCCAAAGAAAATGAGCATTTGCAGTCCATTCAACCAATTACATCGTCCGTCCTGAGATATTTGAGTCATAATCAGAACGCTACCGATAAGGGCTGCAATTTGAGGGGGAGAGAAGAGAAAATCAACAGGTTTGCCGACTATACTAGAAGCAATGATTAACGTTGGAATTACGAGCAATGCAATCTGAGAAGCAGCATTCATGCCAATTTCAAAGCTCAAGTCTACCTTGCCCCTATAAGCGACAAGAACGGCACTCATTATGGCGCCGACGTTGCCGATAATTCCAATAACTATGGCGCCTACAAATATCTCCGTCCATCCAAATCCAGCTGTAACAGAATCAACGCAATCAGCAACAAAATTAGACAAAAATGCCATAAATAAGCTACAAACAGCTAGTACAGCTATGGAAAAAGAAACGCTCCAAGAAGTTTTATTATCCTCCAATTGGGGAAAGTCTGCCAAATTTGTCGTCTGAACTGGTTCTGAATATCTAAATCTGGCAATAGTGTAAACTATACTGCCTCCATAAGCCATCAGCAAAAATAAAGATAACCATACAGAAACGTTCTTAATAACACTCGCAGCACTTACAGTTTCGCTTGAAAAGTCTACTGCATGAGCATAAATGGACGGCATCAGAATTGCAACGGCAGCTATCATCAATCCTGCTGCTGCATCTTTTGCTCGCTCTAAAGGAAATGTCACTGTACCATAGCGATAGCCACCAACCATCACAGCGGCGCCAACAGCAATTAACATATTACTAATAATGGCGCCTGTCCAAGCAGCTTTTGCTAATGGCCCTAACCCTTTGGCAACAGCAATTAACCCAAAAATGAGTTCTGGTAAATTACTAAAGGCAGCATTCATCATCCCACCCCAAACAGAACCAACTCTGGCAGCTAATTCTTCTGTTGCATTGCCTAACCAATAGGCAACAACAACCATCCCTAAGCATGAAGTAAAAAATAGAACTATTTCATTTTGAAATAATGGTAGATATGCTACAGCTAAACTTATTGGTAAAAAAATAGCTAACCAATGAATACTAGGTTTAGCTAATGCGTGCTTAACTTCTTGTACTTGCATCATAATTTAACCTAAAGATTAATTATCCTGCCATATCAGGATGTAAGAAAAATGCTGTAGCGAGCATGAAATAAGTCATTAACAGTAACATCCCTTCCAGCCAGTTAGAGCGACTGTTCGGTCTGACTGAGTTGGTCATCAGAACCGCAATACCCACCCCTAAAACTGTAAAGTTATCAAAGTCCAGGTTCATTGGTTTGCCTAGCGCTAAACCAGCAAATACCAGAATAGGAGCTACAAACATTGCTATTTGTAAACTTGAACCAATCGCCACGGAAGAAGCTAAATCAACCTTGTTTTTTGCACCACAGATACCACAGGTAATAATTTCAACTGCGGCGCCAAAGATGGGAAGAAGTATTACGCCAGTAAACAAACCTGTCATGCCAGTAGTAGCAATTGCTTCTCCTAAGCTGTCTACTAAGACTTCTGAAACGAACACTAAAACAACTGTTGTTGCTAACAGCAATCCAATATGTAGTTTTAAGTTATACTTTTCACCTCTCGCTTCACTACCATAGCTTTCTGGTTCTGCATCTTCATCTAATCCATAGAGATGACTATGAGTTTTCATCGAGAATAGCAACATCAACACATAGGAAGCTAGTAACAATGCTGAAGCAATGTATGAAAATGCATTAGTTGTCTTGATCTGTAATGCCATAGAAGTTACTTCAATGGCAGTAGGCGCCAGCAAAAAAACAACTACTAGATTTAGTAGAGAAGCATTAACGCGAGCAACCGTACTTAGATTTTCATTGTTAACGCGCGTAGATGAAGGATAAATGCGCGTTCCCCCTAAAAACAGCGCGAAACCTAAACCTAAGAGCAGATTGGCAATCATCGAACCCATTAAGCTAGCTTTCACAACATCTATTAAGCCAGCATTTAGAGCAACAATAGAAACAATCATCTCGGTGGCATTACCGAAGGTTGCATTCAGCAAACCACCCAAAGCTGGGCCGATTTGACTTGCTATAGCTTCTGTGAAGTTGGCTGTCCAGGCAGCTAATGGAATAATTGCTAACCCAGCCGTTAGAAACACAATCTTTGGATTAACATTTAGATGATGCAAAATCAAACAAATGGGAACGAGTACCAGCATTCGTAAGAGAAACGCATCCTTACGAGACATGGAAGTTGGTTTCTTCCGTTTTTTGCTTGATGATAGTTTATCGAACTTTGTCGTTGACATTGTTTCGCCTCAAAGACCTAGTTTTTTCTTTGACATTTCTACAAATATTGAACCCAACAGAATATTAATTCTCTTGGATAGCGCCAATGTTAAATATCTCATTCGTAAAGTGGCTTATGCCAACATACTACACGCACTCAAATTGTGGAGAACTAGACTTAATCGAAATATTACCTAACTGGTAATGATAACCAGTTTACTCTAAAGAGCGCAATTCAAAGTCACTTAACTCACAAGCGTTGATATTAATATGTAATCAGTGATATAATAGAATGTAGACATCTTCATTGCGGCGCTAAGATGTGAACATTTAATAAAGGAATTGACTTTGGATATTTTAGCGCGTGGTGGCTACTTGCCTTTCTCGATTACTGGAAAAGTTGAAATTCTGCGGATGTTGCACTATTAAAACAGAACAAGGAGCATAGTGAGTGACATAATTGCTTACACTACCTAAAATTAGTTCGCTCATTCCTGATAATCCGCGTCGTCCTATAATAATTAGTTCAGCTTCCCATTGAAGTGCGGTTTCGCAGATAACATGTCCTGGTCTGCCTAAAGTTTGATGATATTCAGTTGTGACTCCTGCTGCATTCGCTTCCGAAGCTAAAGATTTTAGTAAGTCTAGACCGGGTTTCTCAAATTCTTCCCAATGTTTTTTGTTTTCTGGAGTATTGATTAAGTTTAAAATACTTGGACTTTCTTTTTCATCAACTGATAAAACATGAAGTAATTTTAAGGATGCTTTGGTAGCAAGTGCTAGGTTTAGCGCTTCTCTGAATACATGCTCGCTTATATCATCGGAGCGATGCAGTGCTACTAAAATTTTACGAAACATAACTAGCCTCACAAAGTGTAATAGATTCGTCGCAAGGGTTTTATTTCTAAAGCTCCAATTATTTTGGAACCTTTATTTTAGGAAGGGGGCGCCAATATTTAGAGGCGCCCACTAAATTAATGTTTAACTTCTACACCTTTGTTGAAGAGCTTTTGTACTTCAAGGTTCATATTGTCTAACTCAGTTAAAATAGAGTCAGTGGAATGACCATTGCTGGAATGACCGTTGGTTGAGTGACCGTTGGTTGAATGACCGTTGGTTGAATGACCGTTAGTTGAGTGACCGTTGGTTGAGGATGAAGTGTCTTCAGCATTAGCGTCGAAATCAGAGGAAAGAATTACTACTTCTGTCTCAAACTGTTGTGGTGTTAATGTAATATGGCTTGGCTCAGTGAGTCGTGCTGAGTGAGTCGTGCTGAGTGAGTCATGCAGGCGCCGCTCTTCTTCGGCTAGCTCTGCGCTCGTGAGTCGATGTCCTAAAGGCGTAATTTCGCCAGGACCCATAAGCGGACGTAAACCATTAAGTTCTGCCAGGATTGCAGTACCGTTGTTGATGACGACAGCTAAGATTGGGTCGAGGGCAAAGAAAATACCGCAGAGTAATGCACCTAAGTTGGGAGCTGCGACAATTGCTGTGTTTTGCCAAATAATATCCATTGCTTGCCGCGCGCATTTAACTGCCATGATTAAGCCGCGCAAGTCGTCTTCCATCAATACAACATCGGCGGTTTCTCTTGCAATGTCAGTTGCACCAGCAAAGGATACAGATACGTCGGCATAAGCTAAGGCAGCAGAGTCGTTAATACCATCTCCGCAGAATGCGACTGTCTTACCACTGTCATGCACTGCTTTGACGACTTCCACTTTTTTCTCTGGGAAAGCTTCTGCAGTTACGTGGTCAGGATGAATACCAAGATTATTTGCAATTGAGTCAGCAACGCGTTTAACGTCACCAGTCAACATGTGAACGGTAATGCCCATTTCCTTGAGTTCACGGATAACTTCTTTACTTTCTGGACGTGGTGGGTCACTGTAGCGAATAACACCAAGTAGCTCACCGTCACCTGCTACATATACGAGCGATTGTCCACCTGATTTTGCATCGGGATAGCGAAGGTCATAAGCTTCTAAATCGACACCTTCCTGCTTCATAAAGCGAGGACTACCAACGAGAATGTTGATACCGTCAATTTTCGCGACTGCACCTAAACCAACTTTATATTCCCACTCTTCGCATTCCTTAAGCGCAACTCCTTCATCTTTGGCATGGTGAACAATTGCTTCTGCGATTGGGTGTGTTAAACCTTTTTCTGCACTTGCGGCGTAGCATAGAACTTCTTCTTTGCTAAAGCTTGACATGATATCTATATCATTTACACCCGCATGACCAATAGTTAACGTTCCTGTCTTATCGCATACAACGGTGTCAATCTTCGCTAAGATTTCAATCGCGCGACCACTACGTATCAATACACCATTACGTGCGGCATAAGTAAGCACTGACAGAATTGTCGTTGGTACTGATACCCGGATACCTGTACCAAAGTCTAGGGTAAGTAATGCAATTGCTCGAGCTAGGTTGCCACTGGCAAGCCCAACACCTGTACCAATTAACAAGGTTGGAATTACCATTTGGTTAGCTACTGCTGCTGCATAGTTCTCTACACGGGTGTCATGTACAGGCGCCGCTTGCATTAAGTTGACAATTACACCAGCACGGGTATTGTTGCCAACTCTCTCTGCCAAAATAGTTAATGTTCCATCAACTAATAACGTAGACGCAAACACTTCTTCACCGATTGTGCGTGTTACGGGAACTGATTCACCAGTTAGTTTGCACTGGTCAAGAATACCCGTACCTTCGGTTATTACACCGTCTACAGGAATCTGGTCACCAGGATAAACAATTACGTGGTCACCAACGACTACATCTTGGGTGGGAATTTCCACAACTTGTCCATCACGCAACACAAACGCAGTTTTACTCAAGCAATCTAATAAGTCTAAGGATGCTCGCTCACTGCCTCGTGCTGTCATATCGCGGATGGCTTCTCCACCTTCCACCAAACCCAACATAAACGATGGAGCAAAGAAGTGACCTGTTGCAGTATGCAATGCAATTGCCAAACCATCTAAAAAGTCAATTGTTAATTGGCGTTCATTCTGAATGGCTTCCCATGCTCGCTTAAATACTGGAATTGCACCAACAAATACAACTGCACCAACTAATACAGGGGGAATCGGCAACCCAACCATTACTCCTAACGAAAGTGCTAAACCTGCAGCGGGGAAACCCAGACGCTCTACAAAGTCAACTTCGTTGTTAGCTTTCTCATGACCTTCTGAAGATGAAGACTCTGGTGTCCATCCTGAAGGTACTTCCGCAATAGATGCTTGTTGAATTGCATCAAACAATTTTTCTTGAATAGTAGCAACTGCTACAGCACTCGATTCATGGTTGTAGTTAACTATCAACGAGCTAGCTTGAGGATTAATTTGTGTTTCAGTGACAAAACTTTGTTTGTTTAAAACGTATTGAAGTTGGCACGCATATTCTTCATCCCATGCAAGTTGCGGAATCCGAATACGGAACCGTCCTGGAGTCCAGTGAACTACCTCGTAATATATAGTTTCAATGTGGCTTGAATATGTCTCGATAACTGTTTTGGAGAGGTTTGGGGCAGTTGTTGGAACAGACATATGATTATCTCAAAGTATGGAGTAAGTGTTTTGGACTGTTGCTTCGACTGTGCAAATCGTAGTTTGGATGCAAATTTTGCAGAACCCAACGGCATAGCAAGAAGATTTGTTGGGTTCCGTTCCTCCACCTAACCTACAATTAATTGTAAATAAAGTTTGCTTACCTTCTGGAAAAAGGCTAATTTCTCAGAATTTAGGCTCTGGATTTTGATGATTGCAACTATTTCATTTTTAAACTATATAAGCTAATGAAATAGGTGAGTTCTTAAATTCTAATGGTTCCCTTGGCTGATATTTACCAAAGTGTGGTACTCAGCACTCAATAACAGAAATATTCAGGTTACTAACAACAGGTAAGCGTCGGTACGCAAATCAGGAATTAGCTGTAATGCTTCTACTACTATAGGATTATTCTACAGTAAATTTACGAGCCGGATCAAAATTGTTAGAAAAGTCAATACATACAATGATTGATGATTTATACACGACTTAAGGCTGAATATCTTAATGCTGGAGTACCGTCTTAAGCTATCTCATATCATATACTTAAGTATTCTCAATGTATTTCGAGTTTTTCGATGATAACAATGATAACAATAGAGATATGACTATGTTGATATTTAGAGTCTTATTGCTCACGAAAACTGTCTCATAAGTGTTAGTAAGTTCTGGTTTATGTAGGTTTCCACTTCTTTGCTAGTAAAGCTATAACCACATTCGGCGCCTAATTGTACTATTAACTTTACAAAGCTGTCTCGGTCGGATGCAGTTTTTAGCTTTTTTACCAGAGACGGGTTTTGTACAACCATTTGGTGAAATTGCTTAACGTGTTTTGACATGTTTTGTCTCACTTTCATCAATATTAAGAACACACGACTCGGAAACTAATCCCGCTTCCAGAGTGGTTTGCTTCGTCCCAATGACGCTGTGCTGACCGACAAAGACTTGGCAAGCAATACCAGGCGCCACCTCGCAAAATGCGATGATTTTCAATACCTCCCGAATCCCAAACGCTACCATCACAAGGAGCTTCTGAGTAATTATCGTGCCAAGGGTCAGCACACCACTCCCACACATTGCCATGCATATCGAAAAGTCCAAATGCATTACTAATTTGATAACTTTCTACAGGTACAACTCGTTGGTGATATCGACCCGACGCTTCTAAACCGTAGGTGTAATTGCCATCATAATTTGCCAAGTTGGATGTTATCGTTTCACCAAAGTGGAAAGGAGTTGAAGTTCCCGCGCGGCAGGCATATTCCCATTCGGCTTCGCTTGGTAATCGGTAATTTCGTCCAGTAGCTTTAGTAAGTCTTGCACAAAACTCAATTGCATCATGCCAAGACACTTGTTCTATAGGTTGGTTTTCACCTTTGAAATTAGATGGGTCGGGATTAAGCGAGCGATGGACATTTGGCAGGTTAGCGATTACCCGCCACTGGGCTTGGGTAATTGGAAACCTACTCATGTAGAAAGGCTTGACTGTACAGGAGTGTTGAGGGTGTTCATGACTTTCTCGTTCTTTTTCCGTCTCGTTTGAACCCATCCAAAATACCCCTCCTGGCAAGGCAACAATCTCCAAATCAAAATCTCCTAGCTTTTCTTGAAAGCAGGTGACTTTATTTTGATAGCAGTCTATTTGTGTTCCCCAAGCATCAACAGTTACAACTTGAATCAATACTTGCTCTTTAATTGGCAAAGACAAAGGAGATTCAAATTTAATAGGCTCACAAATCTGTTCCGAACCAAAAGAAGTATTTTCAAGAACATCTTCAGGAATATTTACAACTTGCGGTTGTGGCTCTATTATCTCATGTATCTCATTTATATTGTTGAACTGAGATTGAATTTGTGCTAGGGAAATTTCTCGTTGGCGCAAGGTTGTTTCCAACGTTAAGCGTTCTGAGTTTGCTTTTTTGAGTTCTAAACGCAGGTCGATTAACTCTTGGCTTACTTGTCCTGACTGCGAAACTAAGTTGGCTTGATTTATTTCTTTTTGTTGCAGGGCTGCTAAAAGGTGGTCATGAGTTTTGTTAGCTTGCTCTAATAGTAAGCGTAGTTGTGCCAGGTCTAATTCGCGTCCCTTCAGATTTACTAAATCTTGGTCGCGCGCAATTTTGGCTTGCTCTAACTCCGAACGCAAGTGGGCTATAGTTTGGTCAGTATCTTTGAGTTTAACTTGAAACTGTTGAATCTGTTCTCGATAAAATTTGGTGCTTGCCCAAAGTCCTCGTGCCCATTCCAGTCTAGCTTGTTCCTTAAGGATGACTTCTGGGACTAGTCCGACTACGAGGGAGTATGGCTGGAGGTTCCAACCACAAAGCGAGCAGTTGTCGATTTTACCTACAACATATTTAGTTCGGCAAACAGGACATCGAGGCATAATAAATTACTCTCTCACCTGAAGCATTATTTGGATGATTTCGAAATCCGATGTTGCAAGTTTACGATAAAAGCAAACATAGTCCACCAGATATATCTGGAGGTTTATGTAATAAGACCTTAAATTTACTTTGCACACCCATAGGGTGATAAATTTAAAGCATTTCACTATATGGTAATACGCCTTAGTATAGAACCAATTGCAACCCCTAATATAGAGTCACTATACAAAACTTTACAAATATATTTTTAGAGTTGGTACGTAGTTGTTGCTCTAGCCCTCTTCCTATTTTTAATAGCTTTAGTGCGCTGAAGCGCTACTACGTACCCAATACGTAAAAATAGTATAAAATTATCCTAATTTAGGAACTAAATCTTCGAGTTTTTGTGACTTCGCTGACTGTGGTCGCGCGGGTAAAAAATTGATTTGCTCTGGCTCAGAACCAGAGAAACCGCTTTCAAACAAGGGTCTAAAACTGTTTAATTCGGCAACAAGAGCAGAACCGTTACTAATAATGACACCTAAAACAGGGTCAAAGGCGAAGAAGATTCCTGCAAGCACAACACCGATATTGGGGATAGCTATGAGGGCGGTATTTTGGTAAACAATATCCATTGCTTGTTTGGCAATAGCAATCGCATCAGGTATACCCCGCAAATCATCATCTAATAACAGTATATCTGCTGTTTCTCTGGCAATATCAATACCACTAGCGAATGATATAGACACATCAGCATGAGCTAGGGCGGCTGCATCATTTATACCTTCGCCAACAAAAGCAACTGTACGGTTTTGACTTTGAAGGTTTTTTACAACCTCAACCTTTTGGTCGGGGAAGGATTCTGCATAAATATGGCTACTGTTAATACCTAAGTGTTGAGCAACATGATTAGCTACCCTTCTATTATCACCGGTCAACATGTAAGTTTCGTGTCCAAGGTCTTTTAAGGTAGAAACTACAAAGCTTGCTTCCGCGCGGGCTGGGTCTGTATATAAAATCACGCCAAGTAAGTCACCAGCTTTGGCAATATAAACTGTAGAGTAGCAGCATGATTGTAGCTGTGGATGACGTTGATGGATGGGATTTAGATCAATGCCTTCTTGAGAAATTAAGCGATGGCTACCTGCTAAAACTTTTTGTCCATCAATTTCGGCGACGACACCAAAACCAATACGATAATCCCAGGCGCCACAAGGTTGAGTTTGAATATTTTGTGTTTCGGCATAACGGAGAATTGCGCTAGCGACAGGATGGGTATTGCCTTGTTCTGCTGATGCTGCTACCTGTAATACTTCAGTGATCGAAATATTTTCATTTGCCGTCAAAACTTCAATAACTTCGGCATTTCCTTGGGTGAGCGTCCCTGTTTTATCAAATACGATTGTATCTGTTTTTGCCAGGATTTCTAAAGCGCGACCGCTACGAATATAAATACCGTGCCGTGCAGCAAAGGTGAGAGCGGCGATAACTGTGGAGGGTACTGCAATACGGATAGTGTGACCAAAATCAAGGTGTAGAGGAGCAAGCGACCGAGAAATATCTCGGGTAAAGGCAAAAATGGCGGCGCTTAAAATTAAAGATGGGACGATTGTCGCATCTGCAACTTTTGCTGCGTGGTCCTCAACGCGCGTATCATGAACTGGGGCGGATTGCAAGAGTTGTACCGTTACTCCAACACGAGTATTTGAACCAATTCGTTTTGTCAAAATAGTGACTTTGCCTTCTAGTATCAGGGTAGAGGCGTGAACTACTTGCCCCTCGGAGCGAGAAACTAGGCTAGATTCTCCTGTCAGCTTATGTTCGTCAATGAGTGCTGTTCCTCGCAGCACCCGTCCACTTACTGGAATTATCTCACCTGGGTAAACAACAACGCGGTCACCTTTTTGCACTTCTTTAAGTGGCAATAGTTCTTCAACTCCATGACGCTCGACTCTGACATATTTATCCATGCTACCTAGCAAATCAAATGCTTGTCGCTCACTTGCACGCGCGGTAGCATCTCGCAGCGCGTCTCCTGTTTCGATTAAACTGAGCATTAGTGAGGGACCAACAAAGTCTCCTTTTATCGTGTATAAACCAAGCCAGATAGTATCGAGAATATCCGCATCTAAACGCTTTTCTTTGACTACTATATCAATGATTCGGCTAATGAAAGGAACTGCAGCAGTTGCAACTAAGGCGCCAACCAAGATAGGTGGAATAGGCAGTATCAACTGACTTGAAAGCACAGCCAAACTCAAACTAAGAAGAGGCAGACCCAATCTTTCTACCCAATCAATTTCTGGTCTTTGTTGAGATTGAATCGGTACAATTCCTTCATAAGCTGCAACGTCATCAGCTTTTTGGATGCAGTCGATTAAACTTTCCTCAACAATCGATCTGGAAACATCTGGTTCATAATTGACAATCAGCGAACTAGATAATAAGCTAATCCGAACGCTCCTTACAAAATCAAAACACTCAACGAGCCAAGTTAACCTATTAACATACTCCGGGTCGATAACAAGCTGAGGTATACGGATGCGAAATCGCTCCATAGTAACATGAACAATTTCGTAGTCTATTTCTCTATATTGTTTTTGTATGATTCCATATTCTACTTGTGGCATAACTTTCTGCCTCGTTTAAGGTATTAGATTGATTTTTAGTTAATAATCGATGTATGAAATAAGACTCTCTACTTAAAAACTGTCTGCATCACATCACCACTGACAGCCGCATCATCTCTAGATGCAAAAATGATGCTGGAGTATGTAAACACAGCGCTTCTATCTACAGGATGATAGGTGTGCCCTAAGCTATATTCGATATTCAAATCGATATCAGAAGCTAATGTTATATGCTTTGTGTTGTTTGATTGACAGAATCCTTACACCACCTAATTATCATGTTATCTCTAAAAGGATGGCGCCTGATTAATTTTCCTTAACTTCCTAAAAATCTCTCTTCCTGCTGGTAGAGACAATGAATGAACAAATAGCTTTACTATATATATGACTATAGGATGAGTATATACAAACCTCTAGTTAATAGCTGTTTGTTATTTATTTTATTCTATCCTTCTTTTATAACACTTTTTAGCAATACTGTTTTTTATGTATCCTCCTTACTGCTCTCTAGCTTTTCTCGTTAGGGTAGTCATATTTCAGCTTTGGGACTGAGTATTTAGTCACCAAGGCGCATCGTCATGGGATAAATTAGCTTATCCTGCATAAATCAACTGTGTTGAGCTAAAAAGTAGTTAAAATTTGATTTTGAAAGTTTTTTGATATATATTACTGATTTTAAGATGTAACAGTCTAATTTTTAAGGAAATCAAAAGATTTTCAGCCTCTGGATTTGTTATTGTCTCTGTAGCGCTAGTGATTATTTGGTAATTTTTATGTCCATTATTGCCATCGAGCGAGTCAGTGTTCATTCCAACAGGCGTCCTCTCAATGACCAAAAAGTAGCAGAGTTGATGCAGTCAATTAAAGCGAATGGACTTTTAAATCCTATTACTATTGATCAAAACCTTAATCTCATTGCAGGACTCCATCGTCTAACTGCCTGTCAACTACTAGGGCTTGACGAAATTGAGTGCCGTATTGTTACCTGCGAGGACTCTGACCACGCGCGGTTGGCTGAAATCGATGAAAATTTAATTCGTAATGAACTAGAAGCTCTCGAACGTGCGGAACTTTGGTTGGAGCGAGATAAAATCTTAGAAAGAATAGGGCAGCGCGCGCAATCAGGCGAGAATCAGTATACCAAAAAAGGGGATGAATCGATTTCACCCCCTGGTAAAACAACGCTTCAACTTGCTACTGAAGCTGGCTATAACAAGCGGACATATCAGCTAGGCAAGCAAATAGCTAAAAATATCGACCCAGAAGTTAAAGAGGTAATTAAAAAAACACCTGTTGCAAAAAGTCACTCAAACCTCTTGAAAATTGCTAGGGCAGGTAGTAAAGAGCGAGAAACCGCTGAACAGGCAGAACAAAAAGCAGCCGAAGCAAGGCGCCTTCTAAAGCACTCAGAACAAGAAAAACTAGCAAAATTAGCAGCAGAGGCAAGAGCTAAACAAAAGGAGCAGCAAATGATAGCACTTCAAAGCACAACAGCCGAAATTGAGGCAAAACAGTCTGTAAAAACTCGTAAGATCAAACCCAACGTCGAAGAGAAGCGCTCTAAAAATATAACCCTACCATTAGTTAATGCAGGGGACGAGTGGCTACTTGAGCGTCATCTACTTTACTGCGGTGATACTGCGAGTGATAGATTTGTTAACTTTTTGCCTTCAAACGCAGCTCTTGCCATCGCGACTGTTTCTTCTGCTTGGAATCATGATTATTTAGTTAACGAGGCTCATGTTGTTGCTGTAATAGCTTGTGAAGGGCAAATTCATAAATTTTGTACTACACAGCGTATGCCGTTTAGGTTTGAATGGGTTTTAGACAATTTGTACATAGCAGTTTACTCTCATCAATCGCTCCTGAAGCCACAGAAACCCGCCATTGAAGGAATCGAGGGTATTGTTTCCTATTTAATGAGTTTGTATACTAAACCTGATAGTTTTGTTTTGGCGCCATTTTTGGGACATGCTGAGGTACTAATTGCCTGCGAGCGGATGGGAAGGATTTGCTTTGCTGGCGATTCTAATCCTGAAAATATCGAACGGGCAATTGACCGTTGGCAGAAGTGGACAGGGGAAGAAGCGAAAAAAGAAAACCCCCGCTAGACATAAAAGTTTTAATTTTGTCAAGAGCATTAATCAGTATTAACTAATTTATAGTTATGAAGATTTAAACCCGATAGTCTTTAATATTGTAATCCCGGCAGCTTATAATAGCGGAACTTGTGAGGAGATAGTACCGCTCTTGATTAGTGAAACTGCTGGTTTTTTAATTGAAAAAATTCTTATGAGTCCTGCACAACAGGTAGTATAAGCAATTTTTACATAATTTATAAACTAAGTAGACTTCAAACATTGTAATGAATATCCAAGACTTTCATCTATTGTTCTCTTACCCAAAAGCGTTTAAAAATATGGCATTTATCAAAGTTGATAATATGATAATAAATACTACCTATATCGCGGCTGTAAGACTTGAGGGTCTTGACTGTTTTGGAGAAGAAAAAGTTTGCCTACTAATCGCGATTCCTACGTTCCCTGTTCATCTACAAGAAGCAAACCCAAATAATTTGTACCAATATGAATGGCTTGAGTTCACAGGTACTTCTGCTATCGCCCTCAAAGATTACTTTAGCAGCTTTAATAATGTGATTGATTTAATGCCCCAAAATAATAGGAGAGCATCACAAATCAAATAAAGGCGCCTTTTACATCATGAATGTCCTAGTTGTACGGTGGCAAAAGCCACCCTACTCTCTAAGGATAAATGAAATACTCATACACTCCCGTGATTATCATCAGAACTCCTGAGATAATTCCAGCCCAAAATCCAGATGTTTTAGTTGTAAAACGCTTGCCGAGGAAATAGCCCCCTGATACTCCTCCAACACTCAGTCCAAAAACCAATAACGCAGTCAGCCAAACATTTAAGTTGGAAATTCCTCCCCCAATACCTGAACCCAGGTTATTAAGGGTCAAACCAAAGGCAAGGGCAATAGATTCTCGCACGTCAATATAACCTGAACGGTCTGTATCGGCTTTTTCGGGGTGTTCCAAGTACTTTTCATAAGAAAACTCTTGCAAAAATTCCTGGGAAAACTCTTTGGAACAATCCTCATAGCACGTGTTAGATATTACCTGGTCTGATGCTGCCACCAAAAGACGAGATTGTTGACGTGCCCTTGCTTTTCGGGCTTTTTTCCGCTCAAGCTTAAAGGCTTGCCAAATACTCCAAACTCCGACGGCTACTAAAACTAGGGTACCCAGTGCATTAGAAACACTTGTAGATAAGTAGTGATTGATATCAGTACCAACGGCAATTGATAAATATGTACCTGTGGCTGAAACGAAGGCAATAAACAAGTTGGTAGCAAAACCGATTTTGAGTTTTTTAACTCCGTAAGCGACTCCTACAGCAAAATTATCGACGTTAGACGCTATAGCAAGGAGAAAAGCTGAAAGAAAATGCATACACTTAGCCCTATCACTTTAAATAAGTCCAGAGATGATACTAATTGTCAAAGCCAAAATCACGCTGTAAAAAAAGAATGACATGACTGTATGTCCTAAAGCCAAACGTCGCACGGCAGATGTAACTAACGCTGTGTCAGAAGTTTGGGAAGTCATGCCCAAAGTAAACGTGAAATACATAAAGTCCATATAATCGGGTTCTTCGCCACTAGAAAAATCTAGCCCTCCCACGTATCCCTTCTCGGAGTCCGAAGATGAGTTGCGATAATAAAACGCTGCGTAATGCAGTGCGAACATAGTGTGGACTAACAGCCAAGCACAGATAATTGCTACGATAGACACCCCGACTTCAGGTGTAAAGGTATCTTTATGTTTGGCTAGTACTGCTGCAATAATAAACAAACTAGCAAAAGCCACTAAAATAACCAAGATAAAAATTGTCAGATGATTTATCTCTTGATTTTGCGCGCGTCTACAGGTTTTCTGGGCATTAGCGTTAAACATCATCAGCAAAACCAGCCCTAAAAAAGACACAATACCTGTATCCCAAGCGGCAATCAAGCGGAACTCCAAACCAGCAGACGGCATCATTAGAAAGGCAACCCCCGCTAGCATCAACGATATCAGCAAGCGAGATTTTGGTTCTTCGATTAAATATTGTGAAAATTGTGAAATTCTAATCATAGCTTTGTGAGGGTGCATTTAAAGCAATCCCGATGCAATGTTAACGGACGAAGCTAAAATCACCATGTAGAAGAAAAAAGAAATCATTCCATGCCCTAAAGCTAGTCTCCGCATTGATAAGGCTGGAATAGAAACATCTGACGTTTGAGCGGTCATCCCTAAGGTAAAAGAGAAATACATAAAATCCCAGTAGTCAGGCATATCATCACCAGGAAAAGCCAAACCACCTGCATCCCCAATTTCATTATCTGAGAAATCTTGACGATAGTAACAAGTTGCGTAATGCAGGGCAAACATAGTGTGAGTCAAAAACCAAGAGCCGATAACCGCCACCAAAGATAAAGCTACTTCGAGTGCTTTACTAGATTCTGGGATATCTTTGGTGTTACTTACTGCCTGCATTAACCCAATCGCGAAAATACTCGTGCAAGCAGTAATTACCACTAAAAGAAACACCGCTAAATGCTGGGCTTCTTGACGTTGTGCCCGATAGCGGGTTTTTTGGGGAGTTGCACTGCACATCATCAACACAACGAATGTCAAAAAGCAGAATACCCCTGAAATCCAACTAATAAGAATACGGTTATCGAAGCGCATCGAATCTGGCATTACCACAAACACAGCCATTGCCAACATAATAGATAACCCTAGACGAGTCTTGGAATCTAAATGAGAGAGCAGGCTGTGTCCAAACGTTAAACTTGCTCCTAAAATCCTGCCACCAGACCATATAGGTTGAGAAAACTTATTATGCTGCCCGGATTCGGAATTAACTTTCTTGCGTGGAGAAACTTTCACAGTCTTTATGCTCGCTGTTTTCTAAGTTTTAAGTTATTCAAGATACATCAAAATCTAATAATCACTTAGCTGTAGGTAGCTATAGATAGCTGTAGAAATTACTACAACAACTACTGTCAAACAGTTAGGTTTATAGACTATATTGAGATGCTTGGTGTTTGCAACTATACCGAGCCATAATAATTACGTATGAAACAGTGTTTGTACACCTAGGTAACTATAGACTCGCATAGCTGGAAATCTTAACTATCATACAATCATACAATAGTGCAAAATCTTGATGCTGTTAAGCAAATTATAGAATAGATACTTGAAAACAATAACTAAATTTTTAATCTTTTTTACCTAAAAGTTTACAGACTGTATTATAGTTGATAATTATTGATGATATATCAATAAAGTATTGAATTGAACACAAAATTGTATTGGGCGCCTTTAAATCAAAGAGTACCCAAAATTTTCTCATAGAATGGGTCTTGTGAGATGGCCATCTAAGCAAGTCCCAATAGTCGCGGTGCCTGTAAAGTCTCAATACTAAGCGTTTTTTCAATCATGTGAGGTAGTTAACAATGTAATTAACAATTCTTAATTGCAAAAACATCTGCAATACTTGTATCATTAGCTCATCGGAATATAGAATCAAGAAAAGCAATGATTCTTTCGACCAGCTAATCATCTTTCGCATAACTGCCATTTAAAGACACAATATATAGTCTGTTGGCATTTTCCAGACACGCTTAGAAAAAATTAAGCCAACGCCCGACCTAGATATTTGGAAAATTAACTTGCTGCTACTTTGACCGCGCGCGGTGAGTCAAGTGACTTGACTTTAAAGGTAGTGAAAGAATGGTGATTAGTAACAACTAATTTTTGGAGACTAAATAAAATGTTTGAACTAGAAGCTTTATTACTCGGACTAGAACCAATGACCGCAGCAGTAATTGGTGTTGGCGCCTTAGTTGCAGCACCAATTATTGGCGCAGTAGACGCTGCCACAGGTCATAATGTCTCAGAGGGAGCAAGATCAGCGGCTAAAACTGGTTTAGTATGGGTTTTCCAAGCGTTTGATAAAGTGCAATCAAATGCTGCTGAAGCGAGTGAATCTTTCCAAGATTTAATAGCTGAAGCCAAAGCGGATATGAGAACCTCTAAGAACGGTACAGGCGATCTATCTCCCCGTGAAGTAACAATCGGTTAAAACTTAAATTCAATTCCAATACACAGTTGCTCTATTCTTAAAAATCATCCTTGGCTGATAACTTCTCCTGACAAGTTATCAGTCTTTTTTCTACCAGAGAGAGTAACTTTCATAAATCTTTGATTAATTGTTCATAAATATTCATTCTGCCACAGGATTGAAAAGGTATCATGGTTGACTATCCAGATTTCTTGAATGTGCGTAAATTAGCATTGGTTCTTGTTTTAGGACCTTTAGGATTGCTGCTGCTATTTACGGTTCTCGATGTATCAATGTATCAAACTAAGCTAGTGCAAATTTCCGAGCAATCGTGTGTGGGAGCCAAAAATTATATTGGGAATAAAAATCAAGCTCACGTTGATTGCCCTTAATGCCATGCTCGTAGTCCTGTGTTTTTAAGGGTTTAATCTATGCGGAAGTTAATCGCTGGTCTACATGAATTCCAGACGAAGTATTTTACTCAACACCGAGACTTGTTTGAGCAACTCTCTCAAGAACAGCATCCTAGAGCGTTGTTCATCACCTGCTCAGACTCACGAATTGACCCAAATTTATTGACCCAAACTGAACCGGGTGAACTCTTTATTATTCGCAATGCCGGCAACATTATTCCACCTTATGGTGCAACGAATGGTGGTGAAGGAGCAGCGGTTGAGTATGCAGTTCAAGTTTTGGGCATCAGACAAATTATTGTCTGCGGTCATTCTAACTGTGGCGCCATGAAAGGATTACTGCAACTGGGTCGGTTAGCTGAAGATATGCCTTTAGTATACGACTGGTTGAAACATGCAGAAGCAACTCGTCGGTTAATCAGGGAAAATTATCAAGACTATGAAGGAGAGCAACTTCTCAATGCCACAATTGAGGAGAATGTTTTAACTCAGTTAGAGAACCTGCGGACTTATCCAGTAATTCATTCTAAACTTCATAAAAATGAAATCAACCTTTACGGTTGGGTTTATAAAATTGACACTGGAGGAGTTTTTGTCTACAGCATGGAGCGCTGCAATATTCAGGCAGAACATGAAGTGCTTGTATAAAAATTTCTTGTGTGAAAATTTCTTGTGGGGTGGGCGTCAAAAGCCCGCCCCTATATATTAGAACGGGCAAGGATGCCCATTCCACAATACAGGAGAATTAAATTTTTGGAAGTCACTAAACAGGTTGGGGGCAACCTTCAGAATTCATAACGACAGGAAAAGCTAAGTCTGTAGAACTAGGAGAAAGGATTAACGTATTAGATTTACCTGCTGATGATGGCAGGGAAATAGAATCGAAATGTGGACGCGAACTATTTAAAAATTCAGCGATCAATGCAGAGCTATTGTTGACAATAACGTTCCAAACTGGATTTACGCCTAACAACATACCACCACCAATTTGCATCATCAAGTTGGGGACAACAATTATTGCCGTATTTTCGTAAATTACCTCCATTGCTTTTTTCGCTATTGCAACTCCATAAATTAATCCCCACAGTTGATGGTCTAGGAGTACTACATCCGCATCTGTACCAGACTTAGCGCAGGCAAGCGATATCGAAACGTCACCAATCTTTGACGTAAAATCATTATCACAAGTTAGTACTGCCACAGTTCTTCCCTGGTGTTGCAGTCCACGAACCAGGTTTGAGTGTTTTGAGTCAGCTTCAGAAAGAATAAAATCGGGATGAATTCTAAATTTGTCAGCGAGTGTACTTGTTTTTTGGTTCAAATTATCATATGTGATTAGGTAAATAGAAATGCCCTGTTGTTGGAGAGCGAAAATTGCTCTAACACTATCTGAATAGGTTTCATTCAAATATATTAGTGTTGGTTCGTCAATAACTAAGGTATCCATCTGTGCCAGCACTTCTAAAGCGCGACCACTGCTAATGTACACTCCATTTTCAGTAGCATGAGTTAAGGCGCCGAGGACTATTGTCGAGATGGAAATGGGAATACCACTACCAAAGTCAAATTGGAATGGAGAAACTGCTGCCCCGAAATTACCAGTTACAGCAAAAATCGTACCTCCTAATAATAAAGTTGGTAAAATTGCATTTTTGACAAATTCTGCTTGATGAATACCTATTTGTATATCATGCACAGGAGCAGATTGGATTAAATTGGCAGCCAAAGCAATACGAGTATTATGAAGCGTTCGCTTGACTCGAATAGATAATTCTCCTTCGAGCAAGATAAAAGAAGCGTAAATGTCTTGTCCTGCGTAACAACGAACAGGGTTAGCTTTTCTTGTAAGATGACAACAATCTAATAAGCCAGTGCCAGAAATAATTGTCCCATCTACAGGAATGAAATCACCCGAATGTACAGTGATACAGTCACCTACTTGCAATTCCCTGGCACTTATAGTTTGCTCAAAACCGTCGCGTTCAACCCAAACATCCCGACTTAGACAATTTAATATATCTAAAGCCTTTTGTTCGCGCGTTTTCTCAGTTGTACCGCGTAGGGTTCGGCGAATTTCTACCAAACTAGTTTTGAGCGCTGGGGCAATGTACTGTCCTTGTAAAGTTTGCAAACTCATCCACACCGAATCCAGAAGGTCTATGTTCGGATGATGATTGTTGACAATACTGTTAGTTGCACGGCTGAACCAAGGTAATGCGGCGCCTGCAATAGCTGTTCCAACTAAAAGAGCCGGTAACTCTAATGGAACTGCTAGTACTGCCAAACCTAAACTAAGGAAAGGCATACCTAAATCTTTCCATTGGTTAACCTCTGGAACTAGGTCTAACTCTTCAGTATCAACTTCTTTTGAATTTGATAAATCTAGATTCGCGTCTTGGGGAGAAATTGCAGCTTGTTCAATGCAAGCCAAAATAAGTTCTAGGATATCCTTATTATTAACTGCACTAGCTTTGCAACTAACAACAAGTGAGCTAGCTACAGAGTTAATGCGAACCTCCTTGACAAACTGCAATGACCCAAGTCGCTGACTGACAGTTTGGGCAAACTCGATATCAGTCAATTTGGGTACGCGAATACGATAGCGTCCCAAAGTGCTATGAACGACTTGATACAGCATACTTCGCTTAAAATATGTCATTCCCCATAATTTTCTAATTATGGGGAAAATTATGAGGTGCAAATTTCTAGAGAGTTAGAACATGATGAACATAAAAGGAATTACCGGAATTCCAAATGCTGCTGAAACCGAGTAAGTCAAGGCTGTTAAAGCAACAGACGCGACAACAGAAACAACCACGGATATAACTAAATCGGGAATTATAGCTTTAAGAGTATCTACCGTTCTTGATACAAATGTATTTGGAACAAAGCTTGCTGAGTAGGACATAAGTGCCTCACTTGATAAAATTGCTAGATGGAAATTTGTACAGCGAGTTACCAACGCTGCTTATAATTCCATGATTACTTAATATGCCAAATTTAACAAGCAATTTTAACAACTCGTATGATTCGATATACATCTTGGTTTGTAAGTGCGGGGTTCTTCCATCGTTGCCGTATATTCGTAGCAACTACAGTAAACGCGCGCACTCACAAAACTCACATTGATTTTAATCGTTTGAAGATTACTTTTCTCTCCTCAATATAAGTCTGAACGACCCAAAGAGACAGACAGAAAAGGATAGTATAAGCAACTAAAGCAACTACAACCATAGTATCCATGATTTTTCACCTATTTTTTCAAGATTTACTAACATTCCTGGCTGTGCGAGTACCGCTCATTCAGGGGATTATTTTGGTTAAGACTTGTAAACATTTCCAATCGAAGTAGTTTCGTTGGAATATTACCAAATTTTTTTCTAAATTGTAACTTTGCATACTGTGCTTAAACGACGTTTAAGCATACTAGGTATGCTATTCAACTCATTATATAACTTTACGGAAGCGTGTCTTCTGCTTAAATATATAGAAAGTATATAGGAAGTATCAGCCAAAAGTCACAAAACCATAGTAAACTTGAACAAACAAGTTTTGCAAAAATACTAATTGTAAATTTTGTTTAATAATTTGCTAACTAAAAGTGATTTTATTCACACAAAAGCTGAAAGGTTGAGAGAAATAAATTCGTTTCCATTTTGAAGGCCTCCTTGGCTACTCAGTATTTGGTACAGATAATCTGAGTGAGCTTAAGGAGGCTTTAATAAGCTTCACTAAGCTCACATCAAATGTGAACTCAGTGAAGGTCTTGCTGCCAAACCTAAGATTTACTAATTTAGCAAGCAGCTAAATTAATCAATATCTTTTGGGAATTGTTACTTGAACCAGGCTTTAAAGCCAGCATGTTGATTCAAGCGAACTGGTATAAACATATATGACACCAGTAGCTACTCCCCTTCAACTAGTAAGGCAGTATATCACAAATCAAAAATAAATAATCAAATATGGTTCTTCAAATTTACCACCGATAACAGGTTGACCCCGCAATTCTTTCGGTAGGAAAATATTTCGTCGCTGCTCCCCTGCTTCAACGGTAAGCTCCGTCCCTAATATGGTGAGCTTGACTTGTTGCTTAGTAAATCCTGGTAAAAACACTTTTGCCTGACGTTGCTGCAAATCAAAAGTTAAAGGTCGAGGAACGTGAGGAATATTATTGAAATCAGGCAATGCTTGAAGCAAAGGTTCCCAGTCAAGTTTTTGTAATTTTGGTATCAAACTTACAGGTAATGGCTGAAAAGCATCGTATAACTCAACCTTGTCATCTTCTAAAACCTGGCTCTGATATGAGAGAACACCACTTACTGTTAAACCAATTTGCTGGGCACTACCCCAAAGCCAACTCGCTGTCCTCTCGGCGCCTGGTTCATCAGTTGTGATCAGATATGCAGTTAACCGCTTGGCATCTCCCACTACAGCAAGACCTTTAGAAATCCAACTTTGGATTTGCCCTATTGCTTCCTGCACTTTGCGACTGTCCATATTTGCTGTAACAAAAGCACTAGCAATTGGACCACCAATAGAGTCAGCAATTTTGCTTAAATCAAGTGATTCAAACACTTGACGAAATCGCCGGAGATACCAATCTGTGCTGTTTGGAAGTCCCAGCATTCGCAAAGATTCTAAATCTCCTCGTCCATCATAGATAATCACATCATAATTATCACTTTCATAGTACTGTCGCAAAGCATTAAAGCCAAGAAGACTATCAAACCCTGGTAATATGACAACCTCTCCTGAATAGACATCTACTTTTACAGAGTCTGGAATATAAAGACCCAACCATTTTTTAACTTCATCCCAAACCTGTTCTAATAAAAAGGTAGTTTGTAACTGCACCACATCCAAATTAGGTGCAATCTTCTGGGGAATTGGTTTTAAAGAGGTTTCTAAAAGAACTTCTGCACTAGGACTAGGATTATGAGTTACTAGCAGTACTCGTTGAGAATCGCGAGCAAACCACTTAGCAGTTGCAATTGCAAGTGTAGTCTGCTCAATAGGCGCCTTACCTAAAAATGTAATAATTCTGGTCATTTACGCATAGCCTTTATATTTTTAAAAGGACTAAAAATCAGCCTCTAGCTTTAGAAGATGTTTTAAAAGTTATATTTACTAATTTGATCCCCCCAACAAGAACGCGAGTTCGGGGGGCTAAGATGTGCTTCTTTTTTCCCCTTCCACGCACTACCGTGTACACACAAGTCTCTTTTTCTTCTTTTTCTTCTCTTTCTTCGTGTCCTTTGTGTCTTTGTGGTTCCTTAGAGAGATAAACCACAAAGACACAAAGGGCACAAAGGGGGGAGTGTAAGGGGAATTATTAAAGATGTGTGTACACGCCCAGCCTTATTAAGGGGGGCTAGGGAAGATTTTTCATCTATAGTCTTATTTAATACTTTTCAAACATCTTCTTAGAGGATGTGTATCAAAATTGAAGGTCAGTCAAAAAGATTATGGTCAGAATGCTCAATCTGCGTATAGGACTTTACCATGACACTAATATAAAAATTTTATACACATGCTTTTGCTGAGAACATTGAGATTAGGTGAAAATTTAGCATTGCAACTTTAAAACGGCACCTTTGAGAATTATGCCTCTAAGGTGAAAAAGCAAGCAGCAGCGACTAAAAGGAATGGAGTACCAGGAAGAAGGGGAAGCAATACCCCAATTATACCGATAGCTGTACATACAGAACCGACAACAATTCTTGCTGTGTTTCTAATCTGCTTGAACATATAAGTTATCCAACTAGTTTTTATTGCCTGTAAAATTAGCTTATCAGCTAATAATGTAATTATGAGCAGTATTTTGAATTAGGTGCATGACTTTTAATGTACTGTAATATTTAACTCACTTATATAACTGTAACTATTACTATATGTAATTAATTATAATAAGTTGTGGCACAGGCATTTTGCCTGTGCAGTAAAAGTAATTTTCCTTACCACAGAAACGCAGAGAACACAGAGAGGTGTTCTAATCTGGTAAAGCAAAACCAGTCCTAGGGTCACTAATATATAGACCTAATGTAAGCGAGCGTATCACCTCATCCCAGTGAGGTGTTAGCTGTTCCGCTTGGTCAGCCCAGTAATCAAATGTAATTAAGCACTGAATACCTGACCCGATACCAACACAAGTTCGTGAATAAGCCTCGCGCGGTTCAGCTTGAGTATCAATAAATTTAATCTCCATCCAAACAATCCGCGCGGTTTGGCGTTTAACGGTAATAACTTCTCCCCTCTCAATAATATCGCGACTATCTTCTTCCATCGCTTTTCTCAAAACCGACTTGAGCGGAAACAAGCTCCAATCATGCGGTGGTAAACGATTAAAGGATACTTCTAAACAACAATCATCATCAGGCGGTTCTTTATCTGTAAACTTAAATGACTTTTCTTTTGGCTCAAAAGCCCAATCACCGGGAACATTAAAACGAACGGCGCCCCTATCAGCCACAAAAATCTTATAGCCAGGTGGACCTTCCCAGCGATGATCTGGTTTCAGTTCAAGCGTTTGTTTAATCCACTGGAGATTGTCTTTCTTACGCTTTGGCATAGTGCTGCTGTATTCTTCACATATATTTGCCCACTTAGTCTATAGTACCAAACCGCGCTTATTTTAAATGTAAATGATTTGAGAGTGGGTTCTGGAGCATTGTTAACTAAGAGCTGAATTTAAACAAAATTTCTCAAATATTGCGTATAAATTATCACATTTTTACTCAAAGGTGAATTTGGATGTCAACTTTAAGGCTGGCTCTACAACTCTTTTCATGTTAATTTGCCGAAAATTTTCTACACATAAATACGTAATTATTGGTAATTTTAAAAACATAATTTTTTATAAATATTTTATACTGTGTATTACTTATGGAAATTATAAATATGATAAATTCTACATAGTTGGATTAAATATAACTCAATTAAGACTGAAAAATGAGTAATGATATAGAATTTAACAGATTTAGCTATGTCGTCGGTGCAGACCAAACAATACAGAACCAATTAATCAATTGGGTGGCAAAATCATTACAATATATTAACGAATTTTTTGATGGAGATAGAAGTAGAATTGCCGGAACCAAATTTGGAGATTGTGTTAGTAAAACTGAATACTTGGCAGATATAGTCACATATTTGGATAATAGTTCTTCGTTTAGGGGGGTGAGAGATACAAGCGGTAGGTTACAGGCAGCTACGATAATATCAAGGGAGTATGGCATAATATATCCTTATACTGAACCTAGACAGTACTTGTCTCTAGACCCATTTACATCGGCGCCCTGGAATTGTCTAGAGGGAAGAACTTTCGTTGAAACAGTTAAAGGGGCTGGAACATGGTTAATGTCAGAAATAATTGAGGAAGTAATCGATACTGAAATTGAAGGTTTAATTAAACTACTGGCAATTGATAGAGCCAGGGATTTTTACTTAAATATTGGATTTCAGGAAAATCCTGATTATGAACGAGAAATGATATTAACACGTGAAGCCTCACAATCATTTATAATAAAATATAGACAAAAAAAGGAAGCCGCACAATGACTCAGCAAGCAAACAATCAAAACAAATTAGAAGACTTGAATGCGTGGGTTGAAAAACTGCATGAACTTGACAGCAGTGCAATGGCTGGTAAAATTATGACGGATGAAGAATATAACTCTAGGCTTCAATCTGTCATAGATGGTAGTTGTTTTCAAAAGTACTTAAATAACATTCTAAGACAAAAAGAAGAAACCCTTAAAAAACTAGCTGCACTCGAAGAGACTGAAAATTATTTGCGAAAAACAATTTCGGAAGTTCAGCAATATATCAAAACTCCGAATTCTTAACGATTGAGCTAACGTATCAAAGTAAAGGCGCCACAGGTTAAAAATTTTGGGATAAATCCACCTGATAAACTGTTTAGCAATAAGGGTCAAGGGTGCCGTTTTCGGTCATTGAAACTCCTTATATCTGAAGGTTGCTGTGTGGTTTGTTTCCTCCCCACAGATAATATTATCTCCCATTTACTTAAACATTTACAAGCATTATTACATCAAAATTAAGAAAATTTAATAATCATCTGTAGCCGTGCTTTGATGTTTTGGTAGTCTTGAATATCATTCTGAATTGCTGCAATTGCTAAACTTCCTAACCCAATATGCAACATGTAACACTGTATTCGCTCTTCAAAATTAGAGAGATGAAGGTTTAGTTTTTTGCCTCTCAACCATTCTTGCCATAATTGCTTATAAGAAATATGTTTAGACCAGAATTCCAAATAGGCAATATCATAAACAAAATCTCCAAGGCGAGATTCTGCCCAATCTAAAACACCTGTAATTTTTTGCCCATCAGATAATAAATAACATATTTCAATATCTGTAAGCATTACAACATGCTTACATGCAGGCACCACTAGGGAAATTGTCAATTTAAATACTTTTTTAAACTATATTTTTTAGATTAAATAGTAAAAAGCCAAATTAGAACTAGTGTAATTGGTATACATTCATCATTGAAGGCGCCGCAACTACTTTATTTCTGCCGCTATTTTTAGCCTTATAGAGTGCATTATCAGCCCGTTTAAAACAATTGTATAAATTTTCACTTATTTCAAACTGGGCAGCACCAAAACTAACTGTAATATTATCAACTTCTGGAAAACGATGTTGTGCAATGACCAAGCGTAATCTTTCTGCTAAGTCGTAAGCTTCTGAAATAGTGGTTGAAGGAGCAAGAATTACAAATTCCTCACCACCCCAACGAGTTAAGACATCAGATGTACGAATATTGTCTTTCAATAAATGAGCTATTCTTACTAGTACTAAATCACCTATTTGATGTCCATAGTTGTCATTTATACTCTTAAAGTAATCAATATCTAAAATTAAAAGCGATAATGCTTGATCATGACGTGCGAGACGATTTATCTCAGCAGACACTATCTGCTCAAAATAAAGACGGTTCCAGGCGCCTGTTAATGTATCAGTAGACGCAATAAGTTCTAGTTCATTAAAGGTTTGTTGTAATTTTTTGTTTGCTGACTCCACTTTCATGCGCGTTTCATTTAATTGTATAAATACTTGATTTAAAACTTTAAGACTTATTAATACCAAAATGGTCATACCAAATATAACACCTAAAATTATTGGTAACTGTTTATCTACAATGTCTTTAACTAAATATTTTATGGGTGTAAGATTAATAACTACCCAAGGGGCATTATTTAATCTTTGGTATGTTATTACATATTCATTAATGACAAGTTGACCTTTGTTTGCAGTTTTGAGTAATTTAAGCAACTTTGTCCGAATAGTAGTATTTTGAATGAGATGCTCTATATTAATAACAGATGTCATAGAGCTAGGTTGGGTAGGATAACTTAATAGCTTTCCTTCGGTTGTCAGAATCATAGTATCTCTGTTGCCAAGCTTCTTTACAAAACGATTTAATTTTTCTAAGGTGAAGTCTATGCCAACATTTCCAATATGCTTATTTCCTTGATAAACAGGACTACTAACTGTCAAGACTAGTCGCTTAAACGTATCTTGATAAGGATTAGTAAAGAAAGTTTTGCGATGGTTATTTTTCAGTGTTTTACTTGCAAGAAATTCTTCATTAATCGCTTTTTGAATTGTTTTTGTACGTTCAAAACGAGTCATCGTTGGTGTAGCTGGATACGTCATACCAAGCGCAGCTATAGAGTTGTAATGAATTCTTCCCTCTGTAGGCAACTGCTTATAAATTGAACGTAAAAGCGGTGCAAGTGACAAACTCATCTTAATTTCATGTTGCATTACACCTTTATCCCGACGCAGAAATGGGAAGAGGGCGCCTACTTCTTTATCTTGTAACGCAAATAAGTTAAAGTTTTTACCATCAACAACTAGTTCTGATGAAGCATTATGAAAGCTGTAAGAACCGTAATATTTATTAGTGTTAATCCATTGATTTAAACGTTTAGTATCAACTACATTAGTTTCTGTTTGAGATTGATTTACCAAATATTCAGCTTGAGAACGCAGCAGATTAACATTATCTAACGTCGTTTTCAGCGATGCATCAAACAAGAGCGCTTTCACATTTATTTCTTGTTGCTGTTCTTCTAATTCTTGTTGATATAATTGCGTAATGCCCCAACCCGCAAGTGCAATAAAAACCGAAATCATAACGGTATACGAGACTTTGACAACTGATTTTGGGTTGGAAGCGATTTTTTTGGCTTTTTTGACATTAGTAATCTTTCTTAAAATAAATTCTGCCATGATCAGTCCATTTTTATAGCCATTAGAAGAACTACATGTATAATAATATACAAATATTTTACTTAGGATTTATCTTTAGATTTACTTTATAATTACCCAATAGCAGTAACTTGTTATGACTGAAGCTTAATTATTTATAAACATTTAGCCTGACTTGAAGCGCCGTCGAATCATGTCTCCACTTACGACATTAGTAATAGTAACTTTGCAAAACGCTAGAAACCTCAGTATTTTTACAGTTATGATGCAAAGATATAATAAATTATTAACAATTTTTTAATATATTATTAATATTTTTAATACATCAATTATTGCACGTTAGTAATTCCTGGCCCCCAACCACTGCGTGGAAGGGGTGTCAATTTTAATTTTTAACCAGAAGCCTCGGTTGATATAAGCTTACCAATATCTTCCAACAATCTTGCAATAAGCGCTGTCCATCCGGTTTGGTGACAGGCGCCCAAGCCATGACCCGTATCTCCGCAAAAGTACTCATGGAACATCACTAAATGGCGCCAATGGGGGTCAGAGCAGAAGTATGGATTCTTACCTTGCCAAGGACAGTATCCTTTTTCATCTGCTAGAAAAATACGTGCTAGGCGTTTTTTAAGTTCTAGAGCGACTTGTCCTAAATTCATTTTTTGCCCCGAACCTGTGGGACACTCAACTTGTAAATTATCGCCATAGAAGTAGTGGTAACGTTCCAAAGCTTCTACAAGTAAATAGTTTAATGGAAACCAAATTGGTCCTCGCCAGTTAGAATTTCCACCAAACAAACTACTATTAGACTCCCCAGGAAGATACTCAACTTTATACTCCTCGTTACCAACCCGGAACACATAAGGATTTTTTAAATGGCAGCGCGAAAGTGAGCGGATACCAAAGTCTGAGAGGAATTCTGTCTCATCAAGTAGACTTTGCAGTACCCGTTGCAAACGCTCTTGTGTAGGAATTGCTAGTAATAAATGATTTGTTTCTTGCGCTTTTTTCATACAAGAAATGTACTGCGCTATATCTTGGCGATTGTCCAAGAACCATTGCATTCGTTTCTTGAATCCTGGTAAACGCTCGATTACCTGAAAATCTAAAACTTCTACAGCAATTAATAGCACAAGTCCAACGAGCGAGCGCACTTTTAAAGGAATTGACTTGCCATCAACTTCAAGCCAATCATAATAAAAGCCATCTGACTCATCCCAAAGTCCTGTTTCTCCAACTTTGTTCATTGCATCGGCAATTGACATAAAATGCTCGAAAAACTTTGAAGCAACGTCTTCGTAAGCAGGGTCATCTGAAGCTAGTTCCAAAGCCATCGCTAACATTGTGACGCAGAAAAATCCCATCCAAGCAGTGCCGTCAGCTTGGTGGAGATGTCCACCTGTGGGCAGAGGTTTGGAACGGTCAAACACTCCAATATTATCCATTCCCAAAAAGCCACCAGAGAAAATATTTTTTCCTTCGATGTCTTTACGGTTTACCCACCAAGTAAAATGCAGCAAAAGTTTTTGAAACACACGAGCAAGAAAGACTTTATCGCGCGCTCCTTTTTTGCCTGTAATTTTATAGATACGCCAACATGCCCAAGGTAAAACTGGTGGATTTGTATCAGAGAAGTCAAATTCGTAAGCAGGTAAGGCACCGTTTGGATGCATGTACCATTCACGCAGGAATAAAATGCACTGTTGCTTGGCAAAGTCAGCGTCAAGATTAGCAAAAGCAACAAGATGGAAACCTAAATCCCAAGTAGCATACCAAGGATACTCCCATTTATCTGGCATAGAAATTACGTCGCGGTTGTAAAGATGCTTCCACTCAGTATTGCGACGGTTATCTTGGCTTGGTGCTGGTGGTTGATTTGGGTCGCCATCTAACCATTCTTTGACACCGTAATGATAAAACTGTTTGTTCCATAACAAACCTGCATAAGCTTGCCTTACTACTAGCTCTTCATCAGGAGAAAGGTATGAAGGAACAATTTGAGCGTAATATTCCTCGTTTTCGTTTTGACGCTGTTGAAATATTTTATCAAAGTCTTGGTCAAATGGATTTGTTGGCGCCTCTTCGTCAGAAAATAATCGCAGTCGTATCGTTACCTCTTCTCCCGCTGGCGCCTCTATACAATAATAAGCAGCAGCTTTAGTACCGACCATTTCAGGATTAACAGCTTCTTCGACACCGTTAATTACATACTCATGAAAAGCATCTTTGACATAGGGGTTTGCATTTTCGGCGCCATATAGTTTGGCTAAGTTCGTTTCGTTGTCGGTAAATAAAAACTTTGGTGTATCACCATTTGCTAGTGGTTCGACTATAAACCGGAAATCACCTAAACTTTCATGCCACAGATGTAACTCTCCATCTTTCTCGTATTTAATCTGTGGTTTTGCCCAATAACTCTCACCCGCGCGACCCCAAGACCAAGTATTTTGAAACCAGATGGTGGGTAAAATATGAAGTGTAGCAGCTTCTGAACTGCGATTTGCAATAGTAATTTTAATTAAGATATCGTTAGGGGATGCTTTTGCATACTCTGCAAAAATGTCAAAGTATCGATTGTCATCAAATATACCAGTATCTATCAATTCAAACTCTGATTCTTCCTTACTACGATTGCGGTTTTCCTCAAGCAACTGTGTATATGGAAACTCAGTTTGAGGATACTTATACAAAGCCTTCATGTAGGAATGAGTGGGAGTTGATTCAGTGTAAAAGTAATATTCTTTTACATCCTCTCCGTGGTTTGCTTCACTCCCCGTTAAACCGAAAATTCGCTCCTTGAGAATGGCATCAACTCCGTTCCACATTGCAAGGGCAAAACATAAACGACCTTCGCGGTCGCAAATTCCCAAAATTCCATCCTCACCCCAACGGTAAGCACGACTACGCGCGTGGTCATGAGGAAAATAATCCCAGGATGAACCATCTGGTGAATAGTCCTCGCGCACCGTTCCCCACTGTCGTTCTGCTAAATATGGTCCCCAGCGCTTCCAGTTTTTCTCTCGTCGCACCTCTTCAGCTAAACGTAGTGACTCAGCATCAAGTTTGTCATCGTGGTTCATAATACACCTGTATTGTATCCGTAGAGACGCGATTGAACCCTTGTCTCTACAAAATTTTGATTTATACCCAAATTTAGCAGCGTCGAAAAATTTGTTTCTTCGGCGTGCATTTGTAATCTGTGTTGTAATGACGATTAACACAACAATATAAGTCTAAGGATTGATCGTCTTCTAACTTGAGACTTAAGTCAGATAATCATCTGCTCTTTCATTGATTAAAAGCTAAGACTTAACATCTGCCATAAGTTAGATTATTTGCTTGTTGCTTACCTCTTCTTAGGCTTTAGTCTTATATAGGTTGATTATCTTTTATACCTTAGTTTAATTTTTAAACATCCTCTTAGAATTGCACAATGCATTTATCAGTTACTTTTATAAGCTGCTTTAACCTCTTGGATGTGCTTGCAAGCCCAATCACACAAAATCGCCAGTGGTTCAACCAATGTCTCACCTAGAGGAGTTAGTGAGTACTCAACTTGAGGTGGAACAACTGGGTAAACCTTGCGACTAACCAAGCCACACTTTTCTAAACGGCGAAGATTCTGAATCAACATTTTGGGAGATACGCCTTGAATTTGCCGTTTTAGATCGCTGTATCGCTTTGTACCTTGTGTTAAAGCGTAAATAATCAATACTGTCCATTTGTTGGCAATTTGTTCAAGGGCTTGATGTCCCTCACAGGTTTCATCAAAAATTTCAATCTTAGCAATCCGCTCTAACACTGGTTGAGCATGGTAATTAGGTGTTGAAAAATCACTATTGATATTGGACTGGCTCATTGAAACCTTCGTTAATATCATTTTTCACTTTTTGGTAAGTATAGCACTTTTAAGTAAATACTTTCGTTACGGATAAAGAAAGTGCTATTTAAAGATTAGGAATAGCGCACCAATCAAAAAATAGGCTTACAAATTGAGGTAGAAGAAATGAAAGCATACCAACTTATTGGACATAATTCTCGCATAGGCACTCAAACTAATTGACCTACCAGACCCTACTGTTGGTTCAAATGACGTGCTTGTAAGAATCCACGCGAACTCTATGAATTACCGGGAGCTGGTGATTCTTCGTGGAGGATATATTCGTAATCAAACAATCCCGGTTATTCCTGTTTCTGATGGTGCTGGTGAAGTTGTAAGTGTTGGTGAAAATGTAACTGCTTTTAAAATCGGTGATAGAGTTGCTGGAACGTTTTTTCGAGATTGGGTAACTGGAATACCAACCGAAAAGATGATGGACACCGCTCTAGGGGGAGGAATTGACGGTATGTTAGCGAATTATGTTGCACGAAGAGAACATGCATGGGTCAAAATACCTGAACATCTTACTTATGAAGAAGCAGCAACACTCCCCTGTGCTGCTGTGACGGCATGGAATTCACTCGTCACTGGTGGTTTGATAGCTGGACAAACGATTTTGACTCTTGGCACTGGGGGTGTTTCTATTTTTGCACTCCAATTTGCCAAGCTATTTGGCGCCAGAGTAATTATTACCTCAAGTAGTGACGAAAAACTTGAACGTGCCCGCGCGCTTGGTGCTGACGAAACTATTAACTATCACACAAATTCTGAATGGCAACAGAAAGTACGTTTCTTGACAAATGGATTAGGTGTAGATCAAGTGGTTGAAGTTGGTGGTGAAGGTACGCTCTCACGCTCGCTTTCTTCTGCGCGCATTGGTGGTTACATTGGAACTATTGGGGTTCTCACAGGTTTTGGTTCCGGTGGCTTGACTCCAGCATCTGTATTTTTCAATCATCTGCGATTCCAAGGTATTTACGTCGGTAGCCGAGAAATGTTTGAAGCTATGATAAAAGCAATTGCATTACATCGTTTAAAGCCCGTAATTGATCAAACTATTCCTTTTGCAGAGGTCAAGCGAGCTTACGAATTGCTTGAACAAAGAAAGCACTTTGGCAAAATCGTCATTAGTCATTCGTAAGTAGAACATGCTGTCCCACGTAAATGTAAGTAAACATTATGCCGTATATTAATATCCAAATCACGTGCATGTGCAACGAGAGAGCAAAAAGCTCAACTTGTCAAAGAAGTAACCAATTCACTTATGCGTATATTGGGTAAGAAACCAGAGCATACGCATATCGTTATTCAAGAAATTGCAGAAGAAGACTGGGGGTTCTGCGGTCTATTGACCGATGATTGGAAAAAGCAGCAAAACTCTGAGTCACCAACAGTGAGTAATCAGTAATTTAATTAACTCTATAGGCTTTTGGTGTTATGGTTGTAAACTTGCGAAACTGTTTGCTCAAATGTCAATTAATTCGATCTTCGCCAAAGAACTTTGTAAGCTGCAAGGACAGATAGTCGGGACGCTCTGAAGCTATCCAATGCCCGCAGCGCGGTATCGCACCACCCCTTACATTGACGGCGACCTGTTGCAGCGACTTAACTACTAAATCGCCTAATACGCTTTCACCACCAAGAGCAAGAACAGGCATTTGAAGTTTTGTTTTGGCATACTCTTTGTTTTGTTCTATTGCTTGTGGAAAAGCGCGATAATATGCAAACGCTGCTCGCAATGCTCCTGGCGCCGAGTAATAACGAACGTACTCCGACAAATCATCTGAACCAACAGCGTTTTTATAGTAGGCGTACTTGGTAAAGAAATACTTTAGATATGTCCGCTCTCGACCTGTTACCAGCGCTTCGGGAAGATCGGGTTCTTGATGGAAAGCAGGATGCCAAACTTTACTTAATCTGCCGGTTGTGTCTTGTGCTTCAAACCCAGGAATGGTACTTTCCAGAATGACTAATCGTTGCACTGCATTTGGATGTTTTGCGGCATACGCATAAGCAACGGCGCCTGCTATATCATGCCCAACGAGATAAATGCTTTGAAATCCTAAGCGATTTACTAATTGAAAAATATCTTCTGCAACTGTTGTAGCATCATAACCGTTTTCTGGCTTAGATGATTTGCCTAGACCGCGCAAATCTGGTGCAATAACAGTATACCGTTGTGCCAGTGCAGGCATGACTTTACGCCATTCGTACCATGTTTGAGGAAAGCCATGTAGCAACACAACAGGGGCGCCCTTACCTGCAATCACATAATGCAAACGTACTCCATTTACATCAGCTGTATGATGAGTAAAGGCTTGATTGCCAGATGATTGTTGAGCATTTATGCTAGTTGGTAGCAGGACGAATAAAGCCAAAACAAATAATGAAATGAAGTACAGAAAACGTCGTCTCATAGTAATTAATTATTCTCTCCCACCTATTTTGCTTCAAATTATTTCTAGTAGTCCATGTCATTAAATTTGGCTGGTTGGTACCTTTGGTATGGTGGGCACTGCCCACCTTACAACCGTCGAAAACTTATGACATAGACTACTAGTAGTCCATGTCATTAAATTTGGCTGGTTGGTACCTTTGGTATGGTGGGCACTGCCCACCTTACAACCGTCGAAAACTTATGACATGGAACACTAGGTTTGTTCTCTTTTTAGGTTTTCAGAAGCAGCAAGCTCAAAGAGATTTTGATTCCCGTGTGACCAAAGCATGGAAAATTTCCAACGTTGAATTTTCCAATTTGAAGGAGTACGAATCAACCCGACAGTATAATAACCCCCCATTTCAAATGTTGAATTGCCTTGAGTATTTGGCAAATAGTGCATCGCTCTCACATGAGCAGTACAAGTTGCAGTGTCACCGATAATTTCAACTTGATGATTTGTAATTTGATGTTGAGTTGCTTGAAACCCTGAAAGGTCATGACGAGCAGTATTCACAATCTCGTAAGGTTGTAAGTTACCTGCTATTACACCAATCGATGAGTAGTCAAACTCGGTAGGATTGTGAAATAAGCTTTCAAACTTCTCCCAAGTACGCAAATCAATTGCCATCCCAAAGGCATCGATTAGTTGAATAATTGCCGCGCGGTCGTTTAGTGTTGTTAGTAGTTTATCATTCATGCCGATTTGTTTGAGTCGCTTTCCAAGATGCATAGTAGGTTTCAATTTCATCTATAATTCCGGTGTGACGCGGAACCCAACCGAGTAAACGATGTGCCTTGCGTGAAGTAATAAACTCATTTTGGTCAAACCAAGTACTGGTAACATCATCTTCTTGGGATGGCGCCAGTTCAATTTCGCCTTCATAACCAGTCGCGCGCAAGCAAGCTTTCATTACTTCTATACATTTGGGACGCTGTTCGTCAGCTATACAAAATACCTCGCCATCAATAGCAGTTGAACTTTCGACTACCTGCACATAAGCTTCTGCTAAATCGCTGATATGAACCCAAGACCAACCTTTTTCTGCATTTCCACGGTATATTGCTTTACCTTCTTCTCCCATCTGAAACCATGTTGCACTCACGCTCGAAGTACCATCGAGTCCATACATAAAACCAGGACGCAGTACTACTCTACGACAGTTAGGGATAGGCATGGTAAATAGTTTCTGCTCCATGTCCATCCGAAAAGCTAAGGCGTGAGTTGAGTTAGCGGGTGTGGTTTCGTCCATTACTCGTTCTGGACGCTTGCCATAAATTGAACAACCAGTTGTATAGATAAATACGCGCTTTTTGGGAGAAGTTTCGGCTATGTCCCTTAAGGAATCGAATAGTTTTAAATCGGCGCCTTGGGGGTCTTTGAAGTCCATCATTGCATGAACTATTACATCGCTGTTTTCGATGTATTTCCTGTATGTATCAGGCTCAGTAATATCCCCTACTACCAAATTCACTTCATGACGTTGCAGTTCTTGCGCGCGGCTTTTAGTTTCATCACGCACCAGCCCATAGACTTGATATCCAGCTCGTCGCAGAGCTATAGCAGCATGAAATCCAGCGTATCCGGTTGCACCTGTTACTAATACTTTCATAATGTTTATCTCTGTAATTGTGTTTGATTTGTAGAAACGCGAAAAGAGACGTGATATATCACGTCTCTACATAATTTATTCAACAGATATCAGTCCACCACTGACTTCAAGTAGGCTACCAGTGACAAAGCTGCCATCATTTGATGCTAAAAATACGTAAGCTGGCGCCAGTTCTTCAGGTTGACCACTACGACCAAGAGCAGCAATATTACCCCAAGATTTAAGTGCTTCTGGAGGTGAGCTAGCAGGAATTGCAGGTGTCCACACTGGCCCTGGTACAACTGCGTTAACCCGAATTTTACGTTCAGCAAGATTAACTGCTAATGACTTGGTAAAGACGTGAATGGCGCCTTTGGTTGCACTATAAGGAATTAGTGTTGGATGACCAAGTACGGCTGTAGTGCTACCAGTATTAATAATCACATCGCCTTCTGTTAAGTGAGGCAGCGCTGCTTGTGCCATAAACATATAACCGAAGATGTTTGTCTCGAATGTGCGGCGAATTTCTTCTTCGGACACTTCTTCAAATTTTTGATGCGATTGTTGGAAGGCAGCATTATTTACTAAGATATTTAACTTGCCAAATTGCTCTATTATTTGCGATATAGCTTCTTGGCATTGCTGCTTTGAGCGTACATCACCTTTAATAACAAGACATTGCCTCTGATGTGTTTCTACCATTTGACGAGTAGTATAAGCATCGTCGTCACTTTGGTTATACATAATTGCCACATCAGCCCCTTCCATCGCGAAAGCAATTGCTACTGCTCGCCCAATTCCTGAATCTCCACCTGTAATAATTGCAACTTTATCCTTCAGCTTGCCTGCAGGTTTGTAGTTTGACAAGTCGCTGTCGGGTTGCGGTATCATGTCGGCTTGCTTCCCAGGATAGGACATTGATTGTGTAGGAATTTCACCGACTTTGGGACGCGATTCTATATTAGTCATGATATTTTCTCCTTCTTAATTGCGATAATTTATTGCGCTACATAGCCACCATCCACACTTAAGGGATGACCAGTAATGAAAGATGCTTCATCTGAACATAAGAACAGTACAGCACGACCGTATTTCTCGATGATTTTATTGAACAGCGTCGTAATATCCCGCTTGTCACTAACATCAGTTTGATGCAATTTGCATATTGGGTGGAAAAACTGCATTCATTTTGTGGGAAGTAAAATGTAGTAGGGCTGTTAAATTTACCACTAGTAAAGCAAGCAAAACTAAGCGCCAAAATATTCTTTTCATCTAATTTATTTAATTGTTTTTCACGTCCTTTAAGCTATTGGCTAAAGAAAGTAAGCAGTCGCTCTGATAAAGCAGCAGGTTGTTCTTCAGCAAGCCAATGCCCAGACTTTTCAATTACGCTACTTTGCACATTGTCTGCTACAGCTTGCACACCTTTAAGCAAACGATCACCAATACCGCTGTCGCTTCCTGTTAATACAAGGACAGGAACAGCCAGTTTAGTGTTGGCACTTTCTCGATTTTGCTGCCCGTCTTTAAGTAAAGTTCGGTAATACTCAAAACCCGCGCGCATTCCACCGGGTGAAGCATAGTGCCGTACATACTCATCTATATCAGCTTCGGTAATTGCTGTTGGGTTGTATCCTGACTTATAGGCAATAGTTGAGAGATATTCTCGTTCTCTTCCTTGAGTCAACATCTCTGGTATCTTGGGTGTCATGTGGAATCCAAAATGCCACAAACCTCTCTTGGCAACATCCATTCCTTCTTCCAGCCCAAAGCCAGGAAGCCAAAACTCTGCCAGCACTAATCGCCTTACACTTTCCGGATATGCCGTAGCGTATGCATAAGCGACCATACCACCAAGGTCGTGACCGACAAGATTTATCTGTTTGAAACCCAAAGATTTAATTAATTGATAAATATCTTCGGCCACAGTGCGTTTATCATACCCACCATCAGGCTTAGACGAATCGCCTAGTCCCCGCATATCTGGAGCAATTACGGTGTAATTTTTAGCAAGAGCAGGCATAATTTTCCGCCACTCGTACCACGTTTGCGGCCAACCATGCAGCAATACTACTGGGGCGCCTTTGCCACCCATAACGTAATGCAATTGCACACCATTTACAGAAGCGGTATAGTGCTTAAAAGTGTTAGCAAATTCTTCAGGGTTAAATTCCATCATTTAAGATATTGGTTCAAGTTTGAGTGTTGGATAATCGGTGTAACCTTTTTCATCTCCTTCGTAAAAAGTTGAACTATCTGGTTCGTTCAAGGTCGCGTTGAGTCTGAAGCGCGCTGGTAGATCAGGATTCGCCAAGAATAATCTGCCAAACGAGACGAGATCTGCTAGCCCACTATTAATAATTGCATCTCCTCTTTGACGGTCATAACCTCCATTCACCATTAAGATGCCTTTAAAAATTTGACGAAAGTGGGCAGCATCTAATCCTGTGTCAGTTCCCCAATCGTTTGGTTCCATGAGGTGAAAGTAAGCCAAGTCAAAGGCGTTAAGGGCAGAAACTACATAACTAAAGGTTGCCACACGATTTGAATCACCCATGCTGTAATTAGTGCCGCTAGGAGAAAGGCGAACACCAACCCTACCAGAACCCCATACACTAACCACCGCTTCGACTATCTCCAACAGAAAACGAGCGCGGTTTTCAATCGAGCCACCGTAGCGGTCAGTGCGTTGATTTGAACCGTCTTGGAGAAATTCATCGATTAAATAACCGTTGGCGCCGTGAATCTCAACCCCGTCAAATCCTGCATTTAAAGCATTTTGTGCGCCTTGGCGGAACTGTTCAACCACACCCGTAATTTCTTCAGTTTCCAAAGCCCGTGGTGTTACCATTGGGGCACGACGACCAAACGGCAAATATGCATTTCCTTCGGCTGCGATAGCACTCGGTGCAACTGGTAGCGCCCCTCCGAGCTGTAGTTCTGGGTGAGAAGTACGTCCAGCGTGCCAAAGTTGCATAAAAATTCGTCCACCGACTGCATGTACTGCGTCAGTAACTTCCCTCCATCCTGCAATTTGCTCAGGTGAATTTATACCGGGACTACGAGCATAACCACGGGCTTGAGGTGAGACTTGGGTACATTCTGTGATAATTAATGCTGCTGATGCACGCTGTTTATAATACTCCACGTTCATGAGCGTTGGAACATTTCCATCAGAAGCCCGCATCCGGGTAAGTGGCGCCATTACCATCCTATGCGGTAGTTCTAATTGTCCAAGTTTGAAAGGCGAGAAGAGATTGATATTTGAATTCATGGAGTTTCCTTAAATTGCTACTGGTGTAAGATGGGAGTCGTTTGTCCCATAATCATTTGCCAGCGACCTGAACGCTTCATATATACGTGCGAATCACGAACCTGCTTTATATCCTGATCTTTCATCTTTAATGAGAGACGAAAGTTAATTATTGCTACGTTGTCACCGTACCAATGCACCTGCACCTCGTCGGTAGAATAAGATTCAAGCTCTACAGTTCTAACGTTCTCAATTTCCGCAGCCTTGTTTGCAACGCGACCATTAGGAAATACAGACAGAAAATCATCTGGTAGGTTGCGCTCAATGACTGTGACATCGTTTTTTAAAACAGCATTAAGGAACGCTGCATCTAGCTCTAGTAACTCGCGCTTCAATGCCTCTATATTAATTGTGTTCATTTTGGGTTTGTAAATAATCTGCTGCTCGTCTATATCATTAATTCTCAAAGGTTATATCTTGGCAATCCTTTCTTTGTGTCCTTTGTGTCCTTTGTGGTTTATACCTCTTCCCTCTGTGCCCTAATAGTCTCTGTGGTAAAATAATACACACTGCACAGGCGGGACGCCTATGCTACAAGACACGTTTGATTAATATGTCTAAGTCACGCTTATAGATACTTACAATTGTCTCTTTCCAAAATATTTCTTCCAGTCAAGATAGGTAAGTTAAGGAATTTTAGCAGGAAACTTAAGCGGAATCATTGCAAAAATCTCCTCAAGTCTAGGCTATGAGTGCTTTCTATCCTCCACAGTTCTAGCCGCGCGCTCCGGGTTTACTTGCTTAAGTTAACGAAATATTATTAAATAATGTAACAACCTAAAATACTAGCTTTCCTTCGTACACCTCACGTAAACGGCATGGATTTACAGAAACCAAGACGTAAACGGGGCGTTATCCTCACGCCTCAAGGATTTGAGAAGATTCTCAAAGCCAGAGGAGAGCTAGTAGTCCAACCAAATACTATCGAAGCATTAAGCGAACTTACAGCCCTAAGTACTCGCACAGTCGCAAAAGTGTTAGAGCGCTCCCACCTTGTCGATAAACAAACACTTGAGTCCTTCTTCAGAGCTTTTAGCTTAGAGCTAAACCCAAGCGACTATTTTCAGCCAGAGTCCAACGTTGATGAGTTCGAGCAAGCAATTAGCGTTACTCGTGAAGATTTACGACAGGCGCCTTCGTTATCGATATTCTACGGACGCGCGCAAGAATTAAGCCAGTTGGAGCAATGGGTTGTAACAGATGGCTGCCGTATGGTAGGTTTGTTTGGAATTGGTGGAATAGGTAAAACCTCTTTAGCAGCAAAGCTAGCGGAACAAATTAAGGATAAATTTGAGTACGTAATTTGGCAGTCGCTACGTAACGCTCCACCTGTAACAGAAATTTTGTCCAATTTGATTCAATTTCTTTCCAACGAACAGGAAATTGAAAGAGATTTATCAGATGTAGAACGTATTACGCGATTAATTGATTATTTACGTAACTCGCGCTGCTTAATAATACTTGATAATGTAGAGGCAATTTTGCAAAGTGGCGATACGTTCTCAGCAATGAACAATTATTGTGCTGGATTTTATCGCTCTGGATATGAAGGGTATGGTGAAGTTTTTCGTCAGGTAGGTGAAGCTTCACATCAAAGTTGCTTAATCATTACCAGTAGGGAAAAACCCGAAGAATTTGCTTTATTTGGAGGAGAAATATCATCACGCTCATTACAAATGACTGGGTTAAAAGAAGTAGAAGCGCTTTTAATCCTTGAAGCAAGAGGTCTTTATGGAACAGAAGAGGAAAAACTCAAACTAATTGATAGTTATAAAGGTAATCCCTTAGCTTTGAAAATCGTTGCTACGTCTATTCAAGAGCTATTAAATAGTAATATTGCTGAATTTTTATCACAAGGTAAAACTGTTTTTAGTGGAATTCGTAATCTTTTGGCAAGGCAGTTTAGCCGTTTATCAGATTTAGAAAAACAAATTATAAATTGGCTAGCAATTAATCAGGAAGCCCAAACCCTCTCGCAATTACAAGAAGATATTTGCTTGCCAAACATACAACTTCAACTACTGGAGGGACTGCAATCTCTTTTCAGGCGGTCGTTGATTGAAATATCTGGAGACGCGATTAATCGCGTCTCTACGTATGCGCTGCAACCCGTGGTTATGGAGTATACAACAGACCAATTTATCGAGCAAGTTTGTGAAGATATTAAAGTCCAAAAAATTGAACATCTCAAACGTTACGCTCTAATTAAAGCCCAAGGAAAAGAGTATATTAGAGAAACTCAAATTCGGCTTATCCTTAAACCAATAATAGATAACCTGCTAACAATATATGGAACTAATAAAAACATTGAAGCTCAGTTAGTTCGCATCTTAACAACACTAAGAGAAACATTACCTTTACAACCTGGATACACTGCGGGTAACATATTTAATCTGCTGCGCTACATCAAAACAGATTTTCGCGGTTACGATTTTTCCAATCTGACAATTTGGCAAGCTGACCTACGGGATATTGAGCTGCATGGGACTAATTTTGCTCACTCTAATCTCGCGCGCTCTGTTTTTAACGAGACTTTAGGTAGTGCTGCCGCAGTTGCAATATCTCCTTGTGGGCAATTTTTAGCAACGGGTCATGCAGATGGTGAAATTCGTTTATGGCAAGCAACGGATGGACAACAACTAGCAGCTATCAAAGCACATAGTGCCTGGGTATGGTCTGTTGCCTTCAGTCCTCAAGGTAATATTTTGGTTAGTGGTGGTGCAGACCAAACAGTAAAGTTATGGGACGTTAGAACTTTAAGGTGTCTCAAAACTTTACAAGGACATAACAGCGGTATATGGTCTGTAGCTTTCAATCCTCAAGGTACTACAATCGCGAGTGCTAGCGAAGATGGGACAATTAAGTTATGGGATGCCACTACGGGACAATACACGGGAACTTTACAGGGACATACAAGCGGTGTACATTCAGTTGCCTTTTGTCCACAAGGTGACATCCTCGCTAGTGGTGGTGCAGATCAAACGGTACGCTGTTGGGATATAAATGCAGGTAAATGTGTGCAAGTTTTTGTGGGACATACTAAGACAGTGCATTCAGTTAGTTTTAGTCCTGACGGTGACACCCTTGTTAGTGGTAGCTCAGATTGCTCGGTACGGTGTTGGGATGTGAATACAGGTAAGTGTTATCAAATTTTACAGGGGCATACTAACTCGGTGCATTCAGTTAGCTTTTATAACACGGACACAGGCAAGATATCTGTGCTACTTGCTACTGGCAGTGCAGATCAAACTGTGAGATTGTGGGATATTAACACAGGCGCCCTAACTAAAACATTACAAGGTCATACAGATGATGTTTGGTCAGTTATAATAACCCCAAATATGACTTTAGTTAGTGGTAGTCAAGATGGTGCAGTTAAGTTTTGGGATATATCAGAAGGTAAATGCCTAAAAACTTTACAGGGACACTTTAGTGGAGTTTGGACTGTTGCTTTTAGTTCAGAAGCTAAAATTCTTGCTAGTGGTAGCCAAGATGGTACGTTAAAACTGTGGGATATCTTAGAAGGTAAGTGCCGTAAAGTATTGCATGGACATACAAGTTGGATACTTTCAGTTGCCTTTACTTGGGATGGGCGCCTAATAATTACAGCTAGTGCCGATAACACCTTAAAATTATGGGATATTCAAGATAGGAAATGCCGCCAAACATTATATGGGCACACTAGTGGAGTATGGTGTGTTGCAACAAGTCCTGATGGTAAAACAGTGGCTAGTGGTAGTCAAGACCAGACGATTAAGTTATGGGATGCAAACACAGGACAATGTTATCAAACACTGCAGGGACATACGGGTTGGGTAACTTGCCTTATTTTCAGTTCAGATGGTCGTACTCTTATTAGTAGCGGCGCCGATGGTACAGTTAGGTTGTGGGATGTTAGCACTGTTTCGCTTGGCAAATGTCTTAACATTTTGAAGGAACACACTGATTGGGTATACTCGGTTGTGCTAAGTAAAGACGCGCGATTGCTTGCTACTGGCAGTGAGGATAAAACTGTAAAAGTATGGGATTATAGTACGGGTGAGTGCATTAAAACCTTAGAAGGACACGCGCGAGGAGTGCGGTCTGTTGCCTTCAGTCCAGACAGTAAAACTTTAGCTAGTTGCAGTGAAGACCAAACAGTGCAAATTTGGGATGTTAGCACAGGTAAATGTATTAACACGCTGCACGGGCATACTAAACCTATATTGTCAGTTACTTTTATACATGACCAGGTTGCAGGTAATATTCTAGCTAGTGGCAGTGAAGATGAAACAATCAAGCTTTGGAACATTACCACGGGTGAGTGTATAAAGACATTAAGAACCTTTAGACCTTATGAGGGCATGGATATTACTGGTGTCACAGGTTTAACTGAGGCAACTATCGCTACATTAAAAGCCTTGGGAGCAGTTGAAAACTCATAACAATTTTGCAATTTAGAGACGTGCTTCGTCGTTACGTTATATATTCCGTAGGTTAGATGTAAAATTTGGATGAGCTTTCTTAGTATAATTACAAACGTTTTTTAATTTTACACCATTGTTATGAGCAAAAAACTAATATTACTAGTTTCAGTCTTTGCAATCAATCTATTGATGGGCGCCTGTCAACCTGCAAGCGACCCAGGAACAACTCCACCAGCAGGAACAACTTCAACAGCTACACCTACCCCCAGTTAGTATTTTACTTGCTTATACTAACTTTAAGTACACTGCGTGACAGCAATTTATTAAAGGAGTTAATTTAATACATTAATATAGCTGTCACACCTTACATTTATTAGGAATTAGAAAGATGAATGGGGTTTGCAATTCCTTCGTCAAAACCAATTAGGTTTATATATTCAGGATTTGCGAGTAGCTCTTTTGCTGCCAACAAACCTGCTATTGTCCAAGTTTGATGACTTCTCGCTTCTTTACCTATCAAACGACCATTTTTACCATCGTAGTACTCAGGAAACTTGTCATTCATTAAGCGCTTCTCTGCAATATCTATTGCCTTTTGTGCTATTTCTGGTCTACCTGTTTTTTGTGCAGCAGCAGTAAATATCCACAGTAAAACAGGCCAGTTACCTCCATTATGGTAAGACCAAGGAGAATTTTTCGGGTCACACCCTGTTATCAGGCGCCATTCTGAACCAGACAAAGCAGGGAAGCAAATTTTTACAGGCATATAACCAATTAAATCATACCAGCGCTGCTCAAATAAATCCATAATTCGATGCGATTCTTTTTTGCTGGCTAAAGAAACTAAAATTGACATGAGGTTTCCCAACGCAAAGAACCGAAAATCCATCATCCCTGGTCCCAAATTTCCAGCCAAATATCCTCCAGACTCTGGCAACCACTCAGTCAACCAATTTGGTATTGATTCCGCAAAAATATTAAACTTGTTAGCAACTTCTTTACCAAACTCATTGCTTTGATAACGGTAAATCTCGTTAATTCTTTGCAGGTCTATCCAATAATACTGTCGTACATGGTAACTTAAAGCACTTAGCCTTTGTTTGATACGCAAGAGATAAGGCTCACTATCTTCATTAGATGGTAGAAGTAATTCGTTTGCCGCGCGTAAAGCAGCATAAAATAATACTTGAATTTCCAAAGGATGTCCAGATACTCCCATACGACGGTCAATCATAAAAGCACCATCAGGAACTAGCAGTGTTGGAAACATATCAAAGCGGTGCGCTAAACATAAATCAAGAATTCGTTTTATTCCATCTTGGTAATGTTGCTGATGGGCAAAAGAAAAATCGTGCGTCACTTTACAATACGCTCTTAGTAGCAAAACCCACCATAAACAAGAATCAACAGGTGGAACACGAGCTATAGCATGTTCTCCAAAATCCGCATCTAAAAATTCTTGATTACCGTTAGATATTACTTTAAAACTGGCAGGCATTAAACCGGGACCAGGTTGAAAAAAGTCCATCTCTTTATGATTGCTTTGTAATTTCAACGTGGTATCTAAGAAATTACGCACAATCACCGTTTTACCATGCATTAAAAACAACAATGCTGATGAGACAAAATCGCGAATAAAGCACTGGTCATAGTTGAGTGCATTTAATTTTGGGTCTTGAGCAGCTACACTTCCGATAGCTTCCCCTTGATAATAAATTATAGATTTTTCTAAAATGTCCCAACATTCATCTGTCCAATCTTGAGAAGCAGTAAAGAAAGTCATAATTAGAGCAATATAATTTGTAGATTGTTTTGTTTTTAATCAATTAGCAAGTGTTTATTTTTTACAAAACACTTACAAAACGCTTGTACACCTAATCTCATTTATGGTATTGACACACTAAGATTAATTTCCATGATGTTTTATTTTTATGTATTTGTCAAATCACATACCGTACTCAAGATATTTATAATCATTTTTTCAATTTATTATTACATTAATCTGCTAAATACGGCTTTAAATAAACTTCATGGAAGTGGTTGTAACAGATAATATGCCATTAGATATAGGCATTGTTAGCTCATTTGGTAGATGTAATTTTTTTATTGATGATCAGAAGATTGTTCACACCTCGCTCCGCACAAAACTTTATATATCTCTTAAGCGGGATTCTGTGGAAAACTTAATGCAATTAAAGTCATTCATATCATAATGTTACGTATCCAAGCGTGAATTTATGAATTAACTACATTACCAATAAAGAATGACTATTAATGAAGAACAAAAAGAAGAAACCGCTGTACTCCTCAATCGTTGGAGACGACCAAGCTTACGTGTAACAAGTAATGCTGAAAATGTAGGTCATGCTAGTTGGATTGAATTATTTTTTGATTTAGTGTTTGTCGTCGTTATTGCTGAACTTAGCAGTACCCTAGAAAAAAATTTAGATTTTGTTACCTTTATTAAATTTGCTGCATTATTTGTACCATGCTGGTGGGCATGGGTACTTTTTACTTTTTATGCAGACCGTTACGATACCGATGATGTTATCCATCGTTTGCTAATTTTAAGTGGAATGTTGGCTGTTATCTTTCTTGCAGCAAATATCCATAATGCTTTTGACAATGGCGCCGTTGGATTTGCTTTATCATATATAGCAGTTCGCACAATTGTTCTAGCACTATATGCGCGGGCAGTTCGTCATGTTTCTGTTGCCCAAGCTACCCTAAAATTATATCTAGCTTCGTACATTCCCAGTACTATTCTCTGGTTAATCTCAATTGCGGCGCCTACTCCAATTCGTTACCTTTGTTGGGCTGTGGCAATAATAATCGAGTTAAGTACACCAATTGTTGGGTCAAGGCTGTTTGCTAATACACCCGTGCATCCGTCACATTTGCCTGAAAGGTTTGGTTTATTAACGTTAATTGTTTTGGGTGAAGCGATTGTATCTGTTGCCACTGGTACTACTACTACAAATTGGGAATTAATTCCGACTTTAGCAGCAGTTGGCGGGTTTGCACTTGCTGCTTGTTTGTGGTGGTTGTATTTTAACTTCTTGGAAACGGCAGTTATAATTCGTGGTATTCGTTCAGTTCATATTTATAATTACGGACACCTGCCTATAATTATAAGAAATATGCCGAAAACTCTTGAGAAGATGTAAAAAATGGTTGCGGAGCTTATCATTTTTTACATCTTCGTGCTTTAGCCAAGAGATGAAGGCTAATCAATGGATGCGCGCCATTTCTGACACAATGTATTTAACTTCTCTGATTGGCTATGTAATTCTTTACAGTTTCTGTAGCAACGTTACCAGCAGTAGAAACAAAGTAGCTAGGTGTCCATAAAGTTGGAATTTTAAGCAACTCTGGAAATTCTTGTCTTAGATGATGCGATGCACGTCCCTTAATCTTTCTCATAATATCTGCTGGAGCATCTATAACTCGAACGTTTAAAAACAGGTGTACGTGGTCGGGCATGATTTCCATTGCTATAATCTTCCACCTGTTTTCGGTACATACAGCAGCAATAATTTTTTGCAGCCTGTGAGCTATGTCCCCTACCAATACTTTCTTTCTACGCTTCGGTATCCAAACAAAGTGGTAGTTGAGCAAGCACACTGCGTTACCTTCATGACGGTATTCATTACTTGTCAAATTTTGCCATATTTTTTACAAAAAGATATTGATTAATTGTTTACAGCTATTGTATACTAGTCAACAATCAAGTCAATAAATTAATTAAAGATTAAGGAGGTGATAAGTAGTGCAGGTGAGATGGAACTTTAAGTTAAAACCTAATATTGGGCACGTTGAAACAATGGAGCGTTGGTTAGTTACGCTTAGAAAACATCGTAACTATGCACTACGTGAAAGAGAGATAGGATATAGTACAAATAATCAAGATGTAGTAGAGGAAATAGTCTACGCATTTGGGAGTTATTGTGACTTGGAATCACGGATAGAATATGGTGCATGTTGTCCTTTAACTTGTCCAGTTCTTAAACATGGTGTAGTTCCAGAAAAGCTGTCTATTGCGTTTAAAAAGACAAAGGAAAAATTTGATATTAAAACGGGTAAGCTGTTAAAACCAAGCGTCGTTAAATGGGATGACGCAAGCGGTATACAGAAAAAAGTAACTACGGAATTACGCGGTAAGTCGCCATATTTTGGAGAAATATATTCTGCTGTATTGCAAGGTAATCTAGAAAGACTTGACGACGCTTACACCAACTTCTTTAAGCACGGACGTGGTTATCCAAGCTATGTGGCTCGACTTGATTCGTTTGAATATAAACCAGGTCAAGCCAAGATTGAACTAACTAATAAAAATTACGCTACAGCCTATCTTCCTGGGATTGGTAACGTAAAGTTTCATAATAGCCGTCAAAAAGAATTTGGCTCAGTTGCAGATATTAGAAGCGTCACAGTATCGAAGGAATCTTCCTACTGGTTTATTTCCATCATTGTAGAAATACCTGATTTAATTCAAGAGCTTCTCCCGTTTGAAAAAGTTAAGTCGGTGGTAGGGATTGATGTAGGAGTTAATAAGCTAATAGCATTCTCAGATGGTAGCTTTGCTCTCAATACAAAACCAGCGACAAACAAGAAAACAGCACGCCGTTTGGCAATGCGTCAGCGCAGTATTGCTCGTAAGGTTAAAGGTTCAAAGAATAGAAAAAAAGCTGTAATAAAATTAGCTAGAACCAAGCATAAAATTGCAGCATCAAGAAATGGTCGCAATTGGAAAGTAGCTAATGATATAGTAAAAACTGCCGATGTTGTGGTACGCGAAGACCTCAAAATTAAGAACATGGTCAAACGCGCTAAACCAAAACATGACGGAAAAGGCGGATACACTCATAATGGGGCTTCCGCAAAATCAGGATTAAATAAAGTAATCTTAGATTGTGGTTGGGGAGATATTTACAATAAAATTGCTTGGCTTGCTTTGAAGGCAGGGAAACATGTAATTGCTGTTAATCCCAAACACACCAGCCAGGAATGTCCAACGTGCGGACACATTGATAAAGCAAACCGTGAAGGTGAAAAGTTTTTGTGTACAAATTGCGGTCATACCGACCACGCCGACACGAAAGCCAGCAGAACAATTGCCAAAAAAGCGGGATTGGTTTTCCCAAAAAATGAAAAAACCCTACGTGCGGACTGCGCGAAAGTTACGGCTGTGAAGAGAACAACCGATGGAGTTGTGTCCAGCAACCATGCCTTTGGGACGAGTGGTGAGCAGTTGAGTCTTTTTGACACAACTGTGTATCACTCGCCCGACAATCGGATAACTAAGAAATACGGCAGAACTTCTTAGTGAATCCCCTCGGCTTTAGCCAGGGGAGAGTCAAGGGCATTTCATTGGTAGCTGTTGGAACTGAGCATACAATTCATGAAGCTAATCATGCATTTCTCTCGACTGGCGCCCGTTGGGCATTATGCGGTGGTGTAGGACTTTACATGCTCTCAATTGGTATTATTTTAGTACTTGGATGTCGCCGTCGTCTAACTTGGTTGTTGGTTACTTCTATTGCAACTGCCTTCGGTTTAGCAATTTTCGGTGGGGTACTTCCGCCACTGGGATTACTAGGATTGCTGGTACTAGTACTTGTTCTCAAGATTGTGTGGGATATCTTACATCGAAAAGTAACGCCAATTATGAATACTGGAATAGATATTAATAATTCTTAATTATAAAGGTGAATTATGTTTATCGATTACATTACGCTAATGTTAATTAACATGGTAGCTGGGCTATTTCTTCTGGCTTTCTATGTGTATAAAGGAATAGATAGTCCTGAGCAAAAGCAGTGGATTCCTGGTTTTGGGGTCGTTGGTGCAATCGCATTAACAACTGGTTTGCATATGATTTTTACTTGGCCTGTTAATGGTAGCTTTAATATTGCTTTTGGTGAATCTTCTGTTTTATTTGGAGTATTATTTATCGGCGCCTCAATTGCGCTTGCTCAGGGTTGGGAATTGTTGACATTAGCAATTTATGCTTTTTTTGCTGGTGTAGCAGCTGTTGTCATTGGCATACGTATAATGAATTTGGGGCTAACAAAACAACCGTTTCTATCAGGTGTTGGATTTATTCTCACAGGTTTAGCTGGTATTTGTGCGGCGCCAACTCTTTATCTTAGAACGAATCGAGCTTGGCGCCTATTTGGAGCGGGTGTATTAGTAGCAGCGGCTCTAATTTGGGCGCTTACTGGTTATATGGCTTACTGGAGTCATCTAGAAAGTTTTGGAAAGTGGGTTCCTGCATCAATGCGATAAAATAACATAACATAGGTAGCACAGCTTAACTATGAAATTCTGCTCAAGGCTATGCGGATACTCTTACCCTCCATCGTTATATCAAAGGGAATCGATTATTCTTGTCAACAACGCTGGTGCTTACCCGTTGCGCGGTTGGATGGAAGCACCACCAGAAGAATGGATACAAAATTATGACACCAACGTATTTTCAATAGTACCAATGATTTGGTTACTTGTAACCAGTAATTTAATGAAGATTTTAATTATTATCGCTTTCGGGAATTTTTAATTCAAAATTCCATAATATATCTATCCTTAGATAGATACATTATGGAAACAGCTTTTAACTAATCAGTATAGAAATAGTACTAAAATTAAACAATATCTATCTAAAGAAAGAACCATCTAATACATAAACTAGAATATAAATGATTATCATTCACTACCATAGCGATTTAGGGGTTAATATTCAGGAAAAATTCCTTTAACTGCTGAATTGTTTGGAAGTTTGTTTTTTGACATAAATATATGGTCACAAAAAATAAGAGCTACATGAATTTATGTGGTTCATCAAAAGCTTCAAATCATCAGGTTTTGATAGTTGATGATAACCCAGATAATCTCATCTTGCTTCAATACATCCTTGAAGACTCTGGATACATAACTTACACTGCCAATTGTGGAAAGATAGCATTGGCAATGGTAGAAGCTCATCCACCGAACTTAATTATTCTTGATTTAATGATGCCGGATATGAATGGAATTGAAGTAGCAGAACACATCCGGCAAAATCCATATACACAAAATATGCCGATTGTGCTAGTGACAGGTTGCATGGTCAATATTAGCAATGAGAATCATAAGCTCGTTAATAAAATACTATCAAAACCATTTGATGGTAACGAATTATTATCGCAGTTAGATTTATTAATCAAAGACACAGATAGTTTATTGATTAATTGATAAACAAACCATTCGTCATGTTCAAATTAACGCTATAAAAGTTATATTAATAAATGTTTATAATAGTTTTATAGAAATTATCTCTGCTCATTTTTTTCAATTTTATTTTCACGACAAAACAAATAATGCTACCAAATATATAGGTAAAATATGACTAAAACTCCTGAATTTGAAGAAATTTCGCAGGAATACACAAATTTCCTCAATACTTACCAAGATTTTCTTAAAAACTACAACCATTATTATGAAACCGTAGTACTGGCAAAAGAATATATAGAAACTAACAGCTTAACAAGACTGTTTGAAGAAGCTTTGCAAGCACGTCTCAATGCCACAAATGCGTATAAGAAAGCTATAGGAGCATACCGAGAATGCCTCGAAAATAGTCGGGTAGACAGATAATTTATTCATTACGCGCCCTTCGGAACCAAACATTGAGAATTTTATAATATGTTTGATACCCAACTAAAGAACTGCATTGATGGAATTACGTTGAAATTCTACTTGTTGGGAATGTCAGCAATCGATAATTTTCTTTGAGTTAGTAATGTTTGCTTGTATTAATGGGTGGAGATTTAGTCGTTTTACCATCATCTTTACGTCATGTGTTGCGAGATAATCCTGAAAGTCAATTGACTGATTTTGATAGCCTGGTTGCTTCCATAGATGAGCGACCAGAAGTTTTGCTCTCTGGTGGAGAAGGTCTACCCACAACTGTTATATATGGTCGATTTAAGTTTGAAACTCTGCGAGAAAACCCGTTGCTTTTAGCTTTGCCTCCTCTGCTTATCGTCAAAGGAGAAGAAGGACGCACTGTAGAGTGGTTGGATACAACCTTGCAATTTATGGCATCGGAAATGGCAACTACTCGTCCAGGCGCCCAAACCGTAATTAACCATTTGGCAGGTATTTTGTTTGTTCAGGCGGTGCGTGCCTATATTGCGAGTACAGATTGTAGTAGTAATCGCTGCTGGCTCGGCGCCTTGACAGATTCTCACATCGGGGCAGCGCTAAATCTCATTCATCGCCATCCAGATCGGGCATGGACTGTTGAAGAACTCGCTGAACAGGTTTCGCTATCACGAACAACCTTCTTTGTCAAGTTTCGCGAATTAGTAGGAGAATCTCCAAACAAATATCTTACTCGTTGGCGAATGCACAGAGCCAGCCAAATATTGCGTTCAAAGCGTATGACTTTGAGCGAAGTCGCTAGCTTGGTTGGATATGAATCAGAAGTTGCTTTTGGTAAGGCATTTAAGCAGTGGATGGGGCAATCGCCTGGAGCTTATCGGCAAACCAATTCATCGCTTCTAATCTCCCCCTCGACCTAACTACTATTGAGGACGAAACCCTTGGTCGGTTCCTGTTCCGCTAATGGAGTTTGTGTCTAATTGAGCGATGAATGTAGAGACTTTCATTAGCTGAATGTAAGGATAGCGCTCGTTGACCAGATGCTGGAGTTTAGCTTTGCCCGACATCATGCCATAGTGATACTGCATTGGAATTACTGCCCACGGGTCTGGGTTACTAGCTTTAGTGTTTTCGATCCATTGCTTCAATTCATCAACACTGCCTCTACGGCGGACGGAGAGTTTCTGACCTGTTACAGCTTCGTAAGCGGCGATTACATCGTTTATCGACATCACATCTCCGGCAAATTGAAACATGGTATTAATGGCGCCTGGTGAAACTACCGCTTCGGCAGCATACTTTGCCACATCAGCAACAGTCGTTAAATCAAACTTAGTATCTGCGTCGCCCCAATACTCGACAGTTCCGGCTTTGAAGTCAAAGACTTGCGAAAAGGGAGCAAAGAACACCTCCATGAAAACTCCATTTGCGATAAAGGTGTAATTTAAGCCACTCTTTTTGACAGCTTCGGCAACTTTGATACGTTGATCACTCAAATAATTGTCGCCAAGCTTTAGCCCGGTATAATCATATGAGTAGTCCGACGGGATAAAGCGGTCAACGCCTGCATTCGATGCTGCCTCAAGTAGATTAAGCTGTCCTGTAACAACTACATCGTCCCAACCTGCAAGCGTAGACATAACTGTATCAACACCTGTGCAAGCGCGCTCTAAACTTACCTTTTCGTTTAGGTCAGCTTCGACGAGTTCTGCCCCTAATTTGGCTAAGTGATCGATTTGTGATTGTTTTTTGGAATCACTTGCTGTGCGACTTCTTACAAGCGTGCGTAGGGTAATGTCATCTTTACGTGCAAGCTCAGTTGCAATTTTACTACCTAGATTGCCAGTACCTCCAACTAGAAGAACCGTTTGTGCCATAATTTTTACCTCTGACGGTGTGTGAGTGTTTAAGTAGCGACTTCAAGCACTCTAAAGCCGCGCACGTGATAATGAAACCAATGATGGCGCACTTAACGGTTTAAATCTTGGAGATTCTTTTGTTTTTTATAACGATCTTTCGATTTTAATTATGAATTTTGAACAACGCTTTTGGTGTCACACCCATTAATCGACGCATGTGGCGTGTCAAGTGGCTTTGGTCACAAAAACCAACTTGAAGGGCAACGTCTCCAATTGAGCAGTCTCCCTTAATTAGAAGTTGCTTCGCCCGCTCAATGCGTTTTTCAATAACATATTGATGCGGCGCCAGTCCAGTTGAGGCTTTAAACCGGGTAGAAAAGTAGGCAGGACTCATCTGCACAACACTTGCAAGCTGAGTTAGCGTTAATTCATGATCTAAATAGGTATGAATGTATTCCAACACCTGTCGCAGTTTTTTTGGCGGCAGTCCAGTGGTCGCGAGTTGTGGTTTGACATTAAACGCGCAATAATGCCGAATTAGATGAATTGCTAATAAATGAGTCAGGTTCTCAACATACATCCGACCCATTAACCCAGGCGATTTCAGTTCTACAAATAATGATTGGGCGATGTGCTGGATGTGGGGATCACACCCACTGAAGCAGTTTACAAGTTCAACTTTTTTAGAATTAATAGAGGACGTTTCGGCGAGCATCGTAATGAAAGCTGGCTCCAAATGAATATGTAAAATATCAATACCACCATTACAACGCCAGTAACTTGATTCTCCTGCAGGAATTAATGTATGTTCCCCAGCCTGCATCACAGCCTCATGCGTTTGTCCAGAGCGCTTTTGCATTAAACGTCGCGGTTGACCAAGAAAAAAAGTCAGCCAATGATTCGATAAGGGCGGCAATTCGTTCGATCTGGCGCCAATGGGATGCTGATATTGTTCGACCAGAATATTGCTCCACGATGTAGATTCACTCGAAAGTACGGGAGTGTTCGGCAGGACTGTTGCTAGTCCTTTGGGCACCAAATGTTCGGAAATAGAGGCAGTAGGGTTCTCAAGCATGATTTCGATGGTTATTCATCATTACCTCGTATTACTTAGGATAATTTAAATATGTAAATTTATCAAATTATCATAGCAGTATCTTTTATTTAAAACGTGTTCTACAACAATTCCATTTCATGCTTCCTTACTACTGGACAGTGTTTTTAAGTAAGGTTTGATTTGTGAGGAATGGCTTTTCCTCTTAGCTTCATTAACTATTAATGAGGTTTGCTCTCCTACCATGCCTAACTTTAAGATAATATTTCTATTATAGAGAGCATAGTTGTAATGTTATCTGCTACTATCGCGAGTAATAAAACTGGTTTATGGCGCCATTGCCCGCAGTTTTCAATAATACTACCGCGTACATCAGTGGCGCCTACACGCATAGCGTCAATTTCACAAATTTTTCTTTTATTACGAAAAATGACGTTTCGTATATTAAAACATTAACAACTAAGGTAGCAATAAAATTCATGTTGTGGATACTAGGAAGTATTTTTATATTAAATAAGTTGCTTCTTCCCACTTGCCACCACACAAAAGTATTATCCAACAATGGAATTGCAAATAGTTAAGGCGGCGGCGTTGTAACTAACGAAACTTACGACCGAACTCAATCAGGTCAGCAACGTAGCGGTCGCGTTCTTCGTAGAAGGGGAAGTGCCCACCCTGCGGCATTACAGTCCATTGAGTAATGTTTGCCATTGAGCGATTTACAAATTTACGCGGTCGGATTGGATGAATTGCATCTTGCCATTGAGTAACTGCTGTTGGTACTGTGATTTTCTGACCTTTGGGTAGTACGGGTGGCTCATGTTGGAAGGCGGCGTATGTCCAAAGTGAAGTCCGGAAAGTATCTGTTACCAAATAAAGCATCACCTCATTGAGAAGTTGATCACGGGTGAAAATGTCCTCAAAACGACGCTTTCGCTTATCTGCCCACGAGTAGTATTTTTCGGTAATCCAAGAGGCGGCGCCGACCGGACTATCCATCATGGCAACCGAGAGCGTTTCAGGTCTGGTAATATGAGTTTGGATGTATGCCATTTCTCGATTGAACATCTCGGCTTCCGCTTGGGCGAACTGCCGCTCTGCTTCGGTGACAGGTGCAGGGCCAACCTGACCGCTGCCAAAAGGAGCTTCGGGATGGCGTGGAAATAGCATACTTGTATGTAGTCCTTTTACAGCCTGTGTAAACTCAAGCGCCATAAAGGTTGCAGAGATTGCTCCCTGGTCGCCACCATGCACAATATATTGGTTGTAACCCAGTACCTCTGTCATTAATTTGTGATACAGGCGCCCAAATTCGCCTAGTCCCATTGGCTGCTTTGGCGCATCCGAAAAACCATAACCTGGCACAGACACAACAATTACATCAAAGCCATCGGAGGCATTGCCACCAAAACGTTCTGGGTGGGCAAGGCGCTCTATTACATCTAGGTAGCTCAGAAAAGAGTAAGGCCATCCATGAATAATTAGTAAGGGTTGAGGATTAGAACCAGAGCCTTTCTCAATAATAAAGTGTAAATTTAGCCGATCAATATTAGCCCGATAGTTTTTGAAGCGGTTGATACTTGCCTCGGTAGAAAGGCGCCAATTGTATTTTTTAACCCAATAATTGGCAAGCTCTTGCATAAAAGTAATATCAGTACCATAGCGCCAGCCCAGAGATTTACCATCACTGCCTTTTGCTGGTTCATACCAACAATATTCCCTAACGCGACGCGAAATATAATCAAGTTTTTCTTGGGGAATTTTTACTTGAAACGGCGTAGCTTTGATAACGTTGTTTGTTGCAAAAGATTGCTCAGTTGCGCTCATCATTGTTGGTATTGCTGGTACAGTTGTAGCGAGCATTCCAGCTAAGATGGCACTAGCAAAAATACCTTGCCAAGAAAAAGTCTTCACAATAGTTTCCTTATTATTGTTTGAAACGTTTAAATGCTTTTGCTTGAAGCAGAGACGACACTTGTATCGTCCCTACACATTATTTTGATGACTTAGATCAGCGCTGGTTTAGTAATTAAACCGTAACCACAATTTTTCCGTTTTGTTGACCGGATTCCATGTGGCGATGGGCTTCTACAATGTCATCAAGTTTGAAGATACGATCAATAACAGGTTTTAATTGGCCTGATGCCAACCCATTAAAAACAAATTGGATGCCTCGTTGGACTGCTTCATCATCCCGTTGAAACCCTAATGCCTCATTGCCTGTAAACTCAAAGTTGTTGTAGACCACGAATCTTAGAGATTTAGTAATGGCAGGCAAGATTGGTAAAACGGTCGGCTCTGGAGCCAATGGTCCGTAAATGATGATGGTTCCCTTGGGCGCAGTAACTTCGATTAGTTTTGCCAGCATTGATCCAGCAACTGGGTCATAAACCAAATCGACACCCCGTCCGTTGGTGATTTTATTCACGCGCGTTACAAGGTCTTCATCGTTGGTGATGATGACGTGATCAGCTCCTGCATCAATTAAGTTCTGATGTTTGGCTTGAGTGCGCGTGGTAGCAATGGCGGTTGCACCTACCATCTTTGCCAGTTGAATTGCTGCGTATCCTGTACTGCTCGATGCTGCTGTAATTAGAACGAATTGTCCTGGTTGTAACTTACCAATCTCAACAAAGGCAAAGTAGCCAGTGAGATATTGGATCATCGCACTTGCTGCTTCAACAGGTGTGATATTATCGGGATACTGGAAGGCAGCATTGGCTGGAACAATAGCGCTTTCGCTGTAAACTCCGTACTCCCGCATGGAGAAAAAAGGCCCAGTAGTGACACGATCTCCCACCTTCAAATCTGTCACGTCTTCGCCCACAGCCTCGACCACACCAGATGCTTCATAACCTATACCAGACGGAAACTCTGGTTGTTCCACATAATTCCCTTCACGGAAATAAACTTCTGCACGGTTTAGCCCAATTGCCTCAACCTTGAGCCGTATTTCACCCTTGCTTGGTTCGCGCACAGGTACATCTTCCAGCTTGAGGACATCTGCATCGCCAAGTTGATGAAAGCGAACAGTTTTAGCCATAGTAATACCTCTCCTTTTGCTAAAAAGTTTTAAAAAGTTGCAATCTCAGCAATCAAATTTGGAAGATTATCTCAATCAGGTTCGTTTTTATTACCTGATGCAATGCAAGAAAAGCGAACTTGTCCTAATTTCTATAATTACCAAAGTCAAGCTATTTTTCTAATTGATTATGAGTATAAAACTCATTCACTAAATCAATTAATGGATGCGATATTTCCACCATCTACGCGGAGGTTGGCGCCGTTGATAAATCCTGCAAGCGGACTAGCGACGAAGGCGACAAGTGTGGCAATATCTTCAACTCGACCAACTCGACCAGTCGGATTAGGCCATAATTCACGTACCGCGCGTTTCTCCAGTTCCGCCCAATCTGTGCCCCAGCCTTGCTCATTTGCAACTCCTCGCACTACACGCTCCAATCCACCAGTAAGAATAGTACCTGGTGAGATTGTATTAACTGTGATTCCAGTTTCAGCTAATTCCTTAGCAAGGCTCACAGTTAAGTTGACAATTGCTGCTTTGGCTGCGGCGTATTCAGGAGTAACAGGAATAGGCTGGGTTGCCACCCCACTTGAAATTTGAATAACACGTCCCCAACCGCTTTCTTTCATTTGCGGCACAAATAGCTTGATTAATCGCACTGCTGCCAATGTGTTCTGACTGTACGTTGCTGCCCAGCGCTCGATTGGTGTATCGAGCCATCCTCCATTTGATTCATCAGCACCACCTGCATTATTAATCAAGATGTCTACGCCTTCGATTGCCGACATTGTGGACTCAGCTACAAGTTTTGCTTCTTCATCGTTTGATAAATCACCCACAGCCACAAAAGCTTGCCCTCCGTTTTGCTTAATTTCTTCGGCAACCCGGCTTGCTCTTTCTTGATTGCGTCCATGTATAATCACGATGGCGCCCTCTTTGGCTAAAGTTTTAGCAATTCCTTCACCAATACCGCTACTGCTACCAGTAACTAAAGCTCGTTTTCCGTTAAGTTGTAAATCCATTTTTGTTCCTCTTTGTCAGGATGAAAAGGGTAAGTTTTGTAACGATTACTATTCCAAACAAATTTTGAGCGTAGAGCATTCAGTTAGCTGGAGACACAAACGTGGGCGCCAAATTCAAAGCAGAATCATTCCTAGCTTCTGCGATGTTATGCAATAAAACCCCCATTGATTCAAGTAAACGAGCCTTCTTGAGCGAACCTGCGTCAATGCTTGGGAAGCCAGCATCTTGAATCAATTGCGCTACCACTTTTTTAGCCTCTGTGTCATCACCTGCAAAAAAAACTGAAGGAAGCATTTGACTACCTTGCCAAACATCTTTATCGAGTAGATGAAAGGGAATAGTACTAAATGCTTTCACTACTTTGGCACTCGGTAGTCGTTGCTGAAGTTCTTCGGATGTTGAACTCGACTGCATAAAATCTAAATCGTGGTAATGCTCAAATGCCTCGTTGACCTTTAAAGGATTCATGGTATCAATGATAATCTTCCCTTCCAGGGAACCGAGACGATCTATAACTTGCTCAAACCTGAGCCAGTAGACCGAGAACAAAAGTACGTCAGAAAATTGAGCCGCTTCTTCTAATTCACCCACGAGTGCTTTGTCACCTAATTGTGCTAGTAGGGGTTGCAGTTTAGCGCGCTCACCATCTTTACTTACCATTACTTCATGTCCAGCTAGCACCCAGGCTTTGGCTAAACGACTCCCAATATTACCCGCATTGATCACACCAATTTTCATTAATTTTTCTCCTTTAGGTTAACCAGAGCTGCCTTAGCTGCTGCGTAATCTGCTCCTACAGCTAGGGGACGTGTAGCAGCAACACTGGCAATCTGGATAATGCGTCCCCAACCCTGCTTTTTCATTTGAGGAACCAGCAATTGAATTAACCTTACTGGAGCAATCACGTTTGCCTGGTAGGTCTTTTCCCATTCCTGTGGCGATGTATCCATCCATGCTTTGAGGTCTTCGGTGCCACCAGCGTTGTTAATTAAAATATCTATTCCTTGAAAGGCTACGTCCGCACCTTCAGCAATTTGGCGCACTCCTTCAACAGTAGAGAGATCGCCAGAAACAGCAATTGCCTCACCACCCTCCTGCATGATCGCTTCAGCTACCTGAAATGCTCGTTCCTGATTACGTCCAGTAATAATAATTTTGACACCTTCTTTGGCAAGTGTTTTAGCAATTTCTGCACCGATGCCACTGTTGCTGCCAGTGATTAATGCCCGTTTACCTGCTAGTTGTAAATCCATAATTACTTTTTTGTTTCCCAGTTGATAATTTGCTATGGCTTCAAGAGCAGTTTTCCAATGCGTGATTTTGCCTCTAGTAGTCGGTGAGCTTCTGCTGCTTGTGAAAGTGGTAGTATATTGGCAATTTGAGGTTCGATCCAACCTTTTCGATAGGCATCAAAGACAGCTTCTGCACGCCTCAGTAATTCTTCGCGCGTGCGAACAAAGTCAAAGAACAATAGTCCTGCAACAATGCGCGACCGATCTACAAGCGAAAGTAAATCGAAGGGTGAATATTTACCACCAACTATACCGTAAGGCACAGCAACGCCACGGACACCAAGCGAATTAAAAACTTTCTCAAAGCCTTCACCACCAACCGCATCTAGAGCAAGTTCTACTCCCTTTCCATTTGTAATCAATTTCACTTCTTCGGTGAGATTTTGCGTTGATACATCAATGATATGTGCTGCTCCGTAATCACGGACAACGGGAATTTTTGTTGCTGAGGAGACTGTTGCGATTGTAGTTGCACCAAGCTTGCTTGCCCATTTAATCAAGAGCGTCCCAATTCCGCTTGTTCCTGCTGTTATAAGAACTGTGGTTCCAGACTCAACAGGACGATATTCATGTAGAAGAATCTGGGTAGTCATCCCAGTCACAAGCATTGATGCGGCAACATCATCTGGTACATCTTGAGGAATAGGAATAAGTCGTTCTGCGGGAAGTGTCGCGTACTCAGCATAGGATTGGGCGCCATGCATGACAAAACCAACGCGATCTCCCACTTTAACTTGATATACATCAGCTCCCAATTCCTCAACGACTCCTACCCCCTCGTTTCCAAGAATAAAAGGTACTTCTCGCAATTGATCGCCCTCATGACGGAAATAATCTGTACGTTCCATAAAATCGTTGAAGTTAACGCTTGAGTAGGTCAGCTTAATTAAAGCTTCCCTTGCTTTTGGCGTTGGACGCAAGATGGTAACAGGAGTCAGCACTTCTGGTCTGCCAATTTGAGTAACATGTATAGCCTGCATAGTTGTGTTCATCTTTAATTTTTCCTTGCGTGCGAATATTTTAGATATAAACTGATTACCACATGAATTAATATGATTGAAATCATACGGCGGATACATTATGCTGCCGGCGTGCGAAGTGTAATCTGCCGTTGAGTACGGGTAATAATCCCTTCCCTTTCCATCTGCGCTAAGGTTCGATACAATGCTTCTGGGGTCAGCCCTAGTTCGACAGCAATGTCCTTAATCGGTCGGTCAAAGTTAACAGTTGTCTCGCCAGTCTGTATCAAATGAAGCAAGTATTGCAGCACACGCTCGCGGGCAGAGCGAATATTTTGTAATTCCAAGCGGTCTTTGAGGGATTGATTTTTAAGAGCCAGCCTATTGATAAAACTTGCAGCCAAGTCCGGTTGTTCACGTAGGACTGTAAGTAAAACTTGCTTAGGATAAACAATCACCCTTGATGGCATTTCAGCTACGGCATCGCAGCCATACATCTCAGAAAACAAAGCAGATTCGGCAAAACTTTCACCCGCGCGCACTACCTGGAGAATAACTAGTTTCCCCTCACTGGTATAGCGCACAAGTTTGAGCCGACCAGTTTGTACAACAAAGATGGATTGTGCTTCATCTCGACGGTGGAAAAGCGCTTGCCCTGTGACTAAAATTTGTTCAGTGGCTGCCAACTGTAAGGCTCTCGGAAGACTATTCTGTATCGAAATATCCATATTTATTGACTAAAACAAACTTAAAATTAGAGAATCTATCTTAAGAAAAGCTAATTGTCATGAGTTAGCAGAATTTTACCAATAAGATTTCTGTCCTGCATTAAATAATGTGCTTTTTGAGCTTCTTGGAGTGGTAAAACATGAGCAATGTTTGGTTTTAGCCATGAGTTGCTGCGTCATGGAAGTTATAACCTGTGACTTTCATGTTGATTTTAATTTGACGTTTTCCTAACACTGGTTCGGGAACGTCTACAACTTCAAGAACTTCTGGATCACCATACCGAGTTACATAAATTGCTTTCATGTTGAGTTCTCTTATATATTTGTTTACCGCAAGTCTGTGTTGCCTTGCATATGTTCTATACCTATCCTGGCTAAGATATAATAATTTGTCCAATAGATTAAAAATATGAGCGTCATTCATCATTTCAATCTTGCAGGCGTAGACCTCAACCTCTTGGTCGTATTCGATGCGTTAATGACCGAACAGCACCTTACCCGCGCGGCTGAAAAAATAGGACTGTCGCAACCAGCTACTAGCAATGCGTTGTCTCGACTGCGAAAGTTATTTAACGACGATTTATTTATCAAGACTTCTAAAGGGATGGCGCCAACACCAAGGGCGATTGAATTAGCCGAATCTATTCACCAATCGTTGTTACAAGTTCAAACGGCAATTTATAGCGAGCCAGAATTTATCCCTCAAACTAGTGACCGCGTATTTAGAATAGGTATGGATGATTACTCAGAACTGGTATTTTTACCCAAGTTACTGGCAGAAATAGAAATCCTTGCCAAAAACGTAAAAATTCAGGTGCGCTCGACCAATTGGATACGCTCACCCAAACTGCTAGACGCAGACGATATCGACTTAGCCATCGGGCATTGTCCCCAATTTCAACCGTGGCATCAAAGGCAATTACTATATGAAGAACACTTTGTTTGTGTAGCTAGCTCAGAGAGATTTAAAAATAGAAAAGCAATTACTTTAGAAGAGTATATTGCAGCTGCTCACCTACTCGTATCTCCAAAAGAGGATATGGTAGGGTTGGTAGATGAAGCTTTGGCACAACAAAACTTGAGCCGAAATGTTGTAATGTCTGTGCCTAATTTTTTGATTGTGCCGTTTATTTTAGCCAACACAAATTTTATCGCCACCTTACCTGCACACTTAGTCAAAACGTTTGTAGAAGTTTGGCAATTATATGCTTCTCCACTTCCGTTCCAGATGGCTGGTTTTTCTATAGACCTGCTATGGCATAGCAAAAATGATCGCGAACCAGGACATATGTGGCTACGCAATTTAATTGTTAAACAATGTAAAAATTAATACTCTTATTTTTAGACATAAATTATAAATTTTCATGTTGTGTTACATCCTTTCTAATAGTTTTAATTATGTGATTCGTATTTTTGCCGTTTTAATGAATCAAAAAACTCACGGAACAATATCAATTTTCCCTCGCGGAATTTAAATACCACAATATAACTATTGGTATATTGTTCACCCGTCTGAGTATTTTTTAGATGACCGTAAAATTCAAGAATTACACCATTACCGCCTTCTAAGGGATAAGACGCTGTAATCGGAAAACTCGTAGGCTGTTTGTATCCTTTAGTGAAAAGCTTATAAAATAAGGATTCTAGAGCTTTTATTTTAGACACAAAAACTGTATGAACTTTTGGGCGTCCGTTTCCCATAAAGTCAACACCCTACATCTGAACTCATATGGGAGCATCCAATGAATGGAAGAAACATAATTACCTGGCGCTCTTATACCCTACTATATGGTTGATCTAAAAAAGTCTATCTGCCATTCATTGGATGCTCCCAACTCATATCGACCCGGAGCAATTTTTTAATATTTCTTAATTAAATTTACAGTAAAAACAATTGAAATTTCTTTGCAAAAAAGATATAGTTAGCGTGTTCATGCATTACAACTGAAAGTTATCTCTCAGGTTATGACACTCGCGAAAAAGAAAGGATATCGAATTGAAACAAAAACACTGAAAGCAAAACTTCATCGAGACAATATAGACTTATCAGAGACATTATCTGTTTACAGAGAAAGCATTGCTTTCTATATTCAGGTAATTAATACTGATTCAACAGCGGTCGATTTCGCTGTAGATAAAATGAGGTCGTATTATGAAGAATTGACATTAGGTGTAAATAATAAATATCCTTTTATTTATTCGGATATGCCGAGAGATTTGCGATGGGATGTAATCACTACAGCTTGTGGTCATTACAAATCATGGCGTAAAAATTACTACAATTGGTTGAAAAAAGAGGAGAAGCGTGTAGACGCAGCTTTCAAAAAAGGTGTACCTCATAAACCATATAAGCCACCAGTATTACCAACAGAGGTAAAAGATTCTCCAACGTACTATAAATATAGTATGTTTAAAGATGATGACGGTTCAACCGTTATACTTAAAATTCGTAAAAACAATAATTGGTGTTGGGTCAAGTTTTCATATTCAGCATACAATTATTCAGATGATTGGTAAAAAGCATGTCCCACAATTGTTGTAAAAGCGAATGGAAATTGTTGGATAAACTGGACACTTCAAAGATATCATCTAGCAACAGGAGGCGTTAAAGCCCAGAAATCCAAACGCATTTGCGCGGTAGATATAGACTTAAAAAGCACTTGGGTTAAGTTGAATCATTTCAGTAAACGCGATTAACCAATTTTGCTAATACTTGCACTTGTGAAGCTATTTTGCTCTTATTTTTATATTCTTTCGATAATTACGAAAATGAACGTCTAGTATATTAAAATAAGACACGTCATGACTGTATCTGCCACAATAAATAGCCTAATATACTTCCAAAGTAGGAAATATATACAAAACTACTAGTTATACTATCGTAACTATAGATTGTGCTAAAAACTGCTCTAATATATTGGCAGTTTCTGCAACAGAATTAAGCAAATAATCTCTTTGCCTCTACTTTGAATCAATAAGAAATTTGCTTACGGTCACGCCAAAATTTTCCTGTCTGACTACGTGGCGCCTCGGTTGCTAACCAAATAGCTGTATCTGCACCCTGTTCAGGTGTTCTAGGTGCAGATGCTCCTCCCATTTCAGTTTTTACCCAACCTGGGCACATCGAATTGACGACAATCCCTTTAGAGCTTAAGGATTGTGCCAACATTATCGTTGCACCATTCAATGCCAGTTTCGAGAGACAATAACTCGGCGCAGTAGTTGTCAAGCCATCCAAAGCACCCATTCCGCTCGACACATTAATAACTCTGGCATCCTGGGATTTTTCCAGCAGTGGTAAAAACACTTGAATCATCCGAATCACACCAAAGGTATTAGTATTTATTGCCGAATCCAACAATTCACGAGAGATGGTAAGAACATTTACGCTATTGTCTGGGTAAATTCCGGCATTGTTAATTAACACATCCAAACTATCAATATGTTGTTTAGTAGCTGCGAATGCTTGCTCAATTGAACTGTCACTACTTACATCTAATTCGACTGGAATTACATTTCCTTGCAGTTTCTGAGCAGCTTGTTCGGCTTTGTCTAATGAACGTGCGGTAATAATTACTTGATATCCTTTGGCTAGTAATCCTTGGGCAGTAGCATATCCAATACCACGATTACCACCTGTAACTAATGCGGTTTTACTTTGTTGAATTTCCATTGTTTTTACTGATATAAGTGTATTTTCATTTTATCTTTGATAAAACCTCTGAAAACTTAACTCCATCAATAACTTAATTCTCCACGATTTTTGGCTACAAATTCGCGCCACTTTGTAGGTTGGCGCCCTGTAATCGCTTCAAAATTATCAAACGTCGTATCAGCATTCGGAATTTGGTTAGCAATATTGAGTTTTAATTGAGTATAAACACAGTGAATATAGGCTGGTTCTGCCCCTAATTTCAGCATCTTTTCTAGAAACTCTTCAGGCGAGTAATTTTCTACCTGATAGGGTTTACCAATTACTTCTGTTAAAATTTCTGCAACTTCTGGCATAGTTGCAGTGTCATAACCAAGGGGATAAATTTTACCTGCATGTACTTCCGACCTTCGTAAAGTTTCTGCGGCGACTAAAGCCAAGTCATCGCTATCTACCCAACTCCAACGAGTATCACTAATATAATTAGTTACAACACCTTGATTCAACCAACCGAAATCAGTGATGTTTTTCATGAAGGCTTCGGGACGTAAATGAGTGTAGCTAAAACCAAGGGATTCAATATATTTTTCAATATACTGATGCCAAGTCCAATGCGCGACTTCATTAGTGGGTGCTGAAGATGCGCCAATGTGAACGATATGTTGTACTCCCGTTTGTTTGGCAGTATCGAGAAAAGCTTTACTTTGTTTGAGCATATCGACTGTGGAACCAGTTAAAAGTAAAGCGCGATCAATTCCTTCTAAAGCAGGTTTGAGGGTATCTTGTTTGTCTAAATCTAGAGGGCGAATTTCTATTCCTTGTTCTCGTAATAATTGAGCTTTTTCGGGAGAACGTACTCCTGCAATAACTTTGACATCTTTTGATTCCGCCAAAATCTGAACTATCTGGGCGCCAACTTTACCAGTTGCACCGAGAACTAGAATAGTAGGTTGAATAGCCATCTTGTCGTTTTACCTCTTACCTATTTGTACTATTTGAATGATACGCTTCAAGACGCTTCCTTCTATAATTGAGATTGAGATTTAGACTAGTTGTTTTAACAAGGTTTCTGCTTCACTAATTTTGAGATTTTTGTTGTAAAGAGGCGCGTCAGGTTCAAACAGCCTACCGCTACTAAGATTACCGAGGTCTTGGGTAGCGAATCCAATCTCTTCAATCAGGTGTTTCACGGTTTGTTTAGCCTGCGTATCGTCCCCACAAATCTGAACGGCAATACGATCGGCGCCTTCTAGGAATGCCTGTTCTGCCAGCACTTTGAAGTAAATGGAATTGAACGCTTTGACGGTTTGAGTACCCGGAAATTGACTGGCAACGAAACCCGTTGCCGTTTGCGACTCATCATCGATTACCTGCTGTGCCACATCGCCATCTCGCTGCGGGTAGGGATTGGTGGCATCAATGATAATTTTGCGCTCAAGTCGTCCCATTTGCTTCGCCACGTCAGGAACTTTGCCAAATGGAATTGCCAGCAAAATTACATCTGCAAATGCAGCCGTCTCTTCAACGGTTCCCGTCTTTGCACCAGCTTCTGCTGCCATTAATTGAAGTTGTTCAGGATTGCGGGAACTAAACATTACTTCGTGTCCAGCTTTTGCCCAGTGGCGCCCTAATGTGCCACCAATGTTTCCCGATCCGATAATGCCAATTTTCATACTTACCTCTAGATATTTATGACAATGGAATAAAAACTAGTATTTAGCATTCTTTGCTCGGAATTGTTGAAATTTAGCTAAATTTAATTTCAACTGATTAAGCGCTTATATTCATTTTCAGAATTACGAAAATGAACGTTTAGTATTTTCAAACAAGGCAGGTGATGATTGTATCTGCCAAAATAAATAGCCTAATATACTTCCAAAGTAGGAAATATATAGAAAACTGCTGGTCATGTGATTAATTTTGATGGTTCGTAGCATAGGCATCTCGCCTGTGCAGTGCATTTGTATAGTTGTCAATGGCGACCTTACTATTATTTTTACCACAGAGGCGCAGAGAACACAGAGAGAGGAGGGATGAACCACAAAGGCACAAAGAACACAAAGAAAGAATTATTAAAAGATAAGCCCCCTAAATTTAATGATATGAAGCGCTGCTGTCAAATGGGTAGTTATTATAGCTACATCAGTTTATCTCCTGTAATCGGCAAATCGCGAATGCGTTTACCTGTGGCATGATATATAGCATTAGCAACTGCTGCTGCTGAACCGACAATGCCAATTTCACCAACTCCTTTTACACCAATTGGATTGATATGAGTGTCCTGTTCTTCAACAAAGAACGTTTCAATTGCTGGAGTATCTGCATGAACAGGTACATGATAATCAGCCAAGCTAGCGGTAATAAAACGTCCGCTATGTTCATCGAGAACACTGTTTTCTTGTAGTGCCATACTAATGCCAAAGGTAATTCCTCCGATGACTTGGCTTCGTGCTGTCTTCGGATTAAGGATGCGACCTGCACCAAAACCACTGGTAAAACGTGTCACCCTTATTGTACGAGTACGAGGGTTGACTTGCACTTCAGCAAAGTGGGCACCAAAGGCGTACATTGAGTATTGTTTTTGCGTATTTGCTTCTAACTCGCTTGTAACTTCAACAAAATCCATGTGATGCCGTTTGAGAATGTCGGCGTAAGTTTCCCCTATTTGAGGTTGAGCTTCTGCATAGCAATACCCATCTTTGACCTGAACTTGTGTTTTATCCAAACCGTGTAAAGGTGAAGCAGTATCTGTGATTGCCATTGCAATAAGTTTATCGCGCGCTTGCTGTGCAGCTAAATATACGGCAGAACCGACGCTGGCAGCAGTGGAAGAACCACCGGAACTGGATGCTCTTGGCAGTTGTGTGTCGCCTAATTCAAAATGCACTTGTTCAACAGATATACCGAGAGCATCGGCTGCTATTTGTGTCATTACAGTATAAGTACCCGTGCCGATGTCCTGAGTTCCACTTATGGCGCGAGCTTGCCCCGAAGCTAAAATTTGGACAGTAGCAGCAGTAGGGCGATTATAAACTGGGTAAGCTGCGGTTGCCATTCCCCATCCAACTAGTAAATCGAAATTTCGCATTGACCCTACTTCGGGGTTACGCTGCGACCAGCCAAACCGTTCGGCGCCCTCCTGATAGCATTTATATAAGGACTTACTCGACCAAGGTAGATTTTTTTGCGGGTCTTTCTCAGCATAATTACGTAAACGTAATTCGAGTGGGTCTAAATTCAGTGCATACGCAAGTTCATCAATTGCTGATTCAAGCGCGAATGTTCCTGATGCCTCCCCAGGCGCCCGCATAATCGTTGGAGTACCTAAGTTAACCTGCACAACTCGATGCGTAACCTCAACATTTGGACACTCATAAAGCATTTTTGTTATTGAACCACAAGGCTCGGCAAAATCTTCATAAAGTGGTGTTGAATTAATAGTGTGATGTCGAATAACTGTCAAGATTCCCTCTTGAATGGCACCTAATGTAACGTTCTGCAAAGTTTTTGGACGGTAGCCAACAGAAGTAAACATTTGTTGGCGTGTAACTACCAATTTAACAGGGCGATTTACAAATCTAGATGCAATTGCAGCTAGAATCGTATGCGACCAAGTAAAACCTTTGCACCCGAACCCACCACCGACAAAATAAGAGAGAACGCGCACGTTTTGCTTTGGAATGCCAAGAACTAATGAAACAATAGTTGATGTACTATTAATTCCTTGCGTTGCATCGTAAAGTGTCACCTTATCACCATTCCAATTTGCAACGGTTGCAGAAAGTTCCATTGGGTTATGGTGTTCGATAGGTGTAGTGTAGCAGCATTCAATACAAACATCAGCATCTGCTAGCCCAGATATTATATCACCGCGAACAGCATCCTTTCCTAAACCCAAAGGGTCTTTTGGTGGGTAAGCTTTTGACAAAAGTGACATCATATCAATTATCGGGTTGTCTAGCTCGTATTCAACCCTTACTAAAGAAGCTGCGTAAGTTGCTTGTCCGAGTGTAGTCGCAATCACAACTCCAATATGCTGACCGTTGTAATAAATAATCTCATCTTGTAGCGGCAGGAGTTGTTGACCGATTTTGCCCTGCACAGGTTTGAGGTCATCCGGAACAGAGTTTAGTTTTGGTGCATTGAGGTGCGTAATAATAGCGAGGACACCAGGCGCCAGTAAAGCAGCTTGCGTATCAATTGTGTGAATGCGACCCGACGCAATACTGCTTTGAATAATAACGGCGTGAGCCAGTTGGGGTAGATTAAAATCAGCAGAATACTTGGCACCTCCAGTCACTTTAAGGTATCCATCAACACGATTAATCGGTTTACCAACACTTGTACTCATGAAATTACCGCTCCTATACTAGGGAATAATTCTGTTGCGTTGCAATTGGCTAAAGTAATTCAAAAACATTTCCTCACTATCTACATACTCGTGGAAGCCAAAGCGTCGAACTTTGTTTGTATCGAGAATCACGTCATAGTCCATACGAAATACTGCATCACCAAACTGCCAAGCTACTAGTTTTTCATAAGGATATGGCTGTAAATCATATTTTTTAACCATTGCTTCCCAAACTGTTCCTTTGTCAGCCATAAACTCAGTCAGCGAAATGGTTTGCGGTTCTGCATAATCCATATTAAAGAATTCAGCAAACTTAGACCAAAGGTGGCGCCAGCGAATATAATCACCGTTGGCAACGTTGAAACTCTCATTACGACACTTGGATTCAGTCGCAGCCCATATAGATGCTTTCGCAAGTAAAGTAGCATCTGCCATCTGAGTCAATGCGCTATAAGCGGCAGGTAATCCAGGAAAGCGCAGTGGTAGCCCTAATTCTTTGGAAATTACGGCATACACAGCAATAACACTAATTAAATTCATGGGATTACCAACAGTAAAACCACATAGGTGTGACGGCCGCAAATTTGACCAAGCCCAATCCTTACCCTGCTGCTGTTCTTGTAAAAAATCTAACTGCCCGTAGTAAAAGTTAGGTGGCATATGACGCGAATCTGATTCCTTTGCTGGAGTTTTAAATGCTCCAAGATGGGCGCCGTAATATTTACCACCAGTTATCAAGTTAACGTGCTGTAAATCGTGAGAAGCAGTTTCTACTACTTCAACTACATTTACTAACATTGTCTTGTTTGGCGCCACTTCTTCTGCTATTGTTTGACGAGGTTGATAAGCTGCGTAAAAAATGTGGGTAATGTCATTTAAACTACTTAGCTTCTGCTCGCAGTTCGTGCGGTCAAGAAGATCAACTTCAATAAATTTTGCTCGACTGTCATACTCTGGTTGGCGCCGCGACAGTCCAATAATATTCCAGTCATCCAAACTAGAAAGGTACTCAATCAATGTACGTCCGATAATACCCGATGCACCAGGAATAAGTGCATTTTTACGCTCCATTTTTATGTATCTCCTATGCTTATCAATCACGTGAAGTCACTAATTATGCTGCCTGTTTTTGTAGCCAGGGGATTTCATGCTGACTTAGCCACTCTGAAAGAGTAGTTAATTGCATGTTGTAATCTTTACTAAGCGCATCAATGTTTGCAGGGTAGCCAACTCTGTTGTTCCAATTCTCAAACTCAGCCCAGATTGCACTTGCTACATCTGCTACATATTCATTTGGTACTTGTACATAATCAATTTGCATACCCGTAGACTGGCTGAGGATACGAGCAATTTCGGGCATAGTGCGTTCATCAGAAGCAATATCAAGCGTCAACCCATTCAATTTTTCGGCTTGCTCGAAAGCTAGTAACCCAAATTTACCAATATCATCTGCGGCAATTAATTGAAGCTTTGTTTGTGGAGTCATCGATGTAGCTAACCGACCTTGGGGAAGTTCTGGAAATTGCATTTTGATGAACTGCTCGGATATAAAATTATCCATAAATGTGACTGGTTTCAAGATTGTGTAGCTCGGAAATCCAAGCGCACGCACAGTTTCTTCGATACGCCATTTATTATCAAAGTGAGCCAGTCCAGTTTTACCATCGGCGCCAGCAACAGAAGTGTAAACAAAGTGCTTCACATCTTCTGAGTAAGCTAAGTGAGCAATTGTTTTGCCTTGTTCCTCTTCTTTTTCCACACCAGCTTCATGAGAGTTCTGGACAGCAAAAACACCCCACACACCTATAATTGCACTTTTAATCGAATCAGGAGCATCAAAGTTTCCTTGAACAAGTTCTGCTCCAAGTCGCGCTAAACTCTGTGCTTTCTCACTATCAGGATTTCGCACTAATGCTCTAACCTTGTATCCATTTGTTAATAGTTGACGTGCAACCGCACCACCTTGTGTACCAGTGGCGCCGAATACTAGTATTGTGTTTTCCATGTTTTACTTGCAATCAATTGAGTTTTTATGCTGTTAATGCTTAATTAATTTTCTGGTGCTTTATGTCATTAAATATGATGGGTTGGCTAGCAACGGATACAACGGATTTAACGGATCAGTTATTCGTCACAAATATAGATTTTGTTATCTAAAATTACTTATGCGTTACATCCGCTCTTCATCCGTTGCTAATATTCCTACCACCCAAAATTAATGATATGGACTACTAGTGCAGTCAGCTTCGGATGCCTGACCCACAAGAGGTTAAAACTTGAGCGCGCGTTGCTTATTACTTTGAGGCGCCAGTTATTGAATCTTTTTGCACTTCACCCGGTTCACCTCGCCAACCTGTTTTTTTCAACCATTGTTCAAATGTCATTAAATCAGGATGAATTGAGAGTAATGCTGTGCGATTGCGTGTTAAACGGTACTCAGTCAAAAATCGAAGTAAGTTGATAACGTCGTGAGCATTAGCTATTTCTAAACCAGCATATTCTTCCAAAGTCATCGGGCGATACTCTGCAGGCACTCCTGTTACACGCTCTAATGTCGCTGCGATTTCCTCAAACGTCAGACTCTCGCTTTCGATAGGCAATGTTTGACCACCCCATTTTTCTGGGTGTGCAAAAATATGTGCGGTGAAGAACGCGATATCATCCAGCGCTATCATTGGCCAGGGCGCCGATTCCATTGGTAATCTGAAAATTACTCCTTCACGCCCATCACTAAGTGTTCCACGTTCGGGTACAGCAAATTGCTTGACGTTTTCAATATAAGGCAATGTTACAAGAACAGTAACATGTCGAGAATACCAGCCATCAGTTTCCTGACGCATAAATTCTTCAGAACGGCGCCAGTTGATTTCATGTTCAACCGATGCTTTTGAGTCAAAATGCGGAACAGGGATGCGACCATGTGAAAGGGTGACACAGGAATCAAGTGATGAATAAACAAAGTGTTGTATCCCTGCCTGATGGGCTGCTTCAAGTACGCTTAACCCATTTTCGCGTTCAGCAGTTACGGTACACTTATCCCAGAAATTAGTGTTGCAGAATACTCCGTAGCAATCTGACATTGCTGCTTTAATACTGTCTGTGTCGTGAATGTCTCCTTTGAAAAGTTCAACATGGTTGCCGGACATACCCATTCCCAAAAGCTGCTGTGCGTGGGAACTTTCCGGATTACGGGTGAAAGCACGAATACGCCAATTGTTGTCTTTATCGGCTAAGAGGCGGCTGATAATCGGGCGCCCCATTGCTCCTGTTGCTCCAATAACAAGTATTGTGCGTCCAGTTTTTTCAGTCATAAACAATACCTTGGAAAGTGTGTAAACTTTAAACTTATTATCTAGACTGTATTTAATAATTACGAAAATGAACGTTTAGTATATTAAACATAAGCCAAGTGGATGATTGTATCTTCCAAAATGAATAACCTATATACTTCAAAAGGAGGAAAAATGTTTAAATCTAATGATACCCCTCGTTCTTCAGGGCGCCCTCGTAGCGAAGCCGCTCACCATGCAATTTTGCAAGCGGCGAATGATTTACTAAGAGAAGATGGCTTTGCAGCTTTAACTGTAGAAGCGATTGCTGCCAAAGCAGGAGTTAGCAAAGCTACTATCTATCGTTGGTGGTCTTCAAAATCTGCTGTTGTTATGGATGGCTTTCTTGCTGCTACGGCGCCTAATATTCCGTTTCCAGATACGGGTTCTGTCAAGGAAGACTTTCGCACTCAGATGCATACGGTGCTTAATTTGTTTACTAGCCAAACCGGACGCACTATCGCAGCTTTAATTGCACAAGGACAAGTTGACGAAGAACTTGCTGTTGCCTTCCGGGAGCGCTATTTAGCTGCACGTCGTACTGAAGCCAAGCAAATTTTAAAGCGAGGTATTGCGTGCGGGGAACTCCAGCCCGATATCGACCTTGATGTTGTCTTAGACGCTTTGTATGGGCCACTTTACTACCGTTTGCTAGTAGGTCATGCTTCGCTTGATGTAGATTTTGTCAACAAGTTAGTTGACCTCGTGATGGTAGCTATAAGCTCATAAAATCTTGATTTACTAACCATGTATATAAAAGGCAATTAATTTGCGTTTATTGGCATAATCACAGCAGTAACATCTATACCGTGGATAATAGATATATAAATAATCGATTGTGTAAATAGTTGGCACGGCTTACTCTCAGATTATAGGGTTGCATTCAACACCGGGTTCACTAAATCTACTTAAATCTGGACAAGCCAGCTAGATGTAAGATTTGTGTCAGGACGAGCAACCTTACTCACCCTTAAATTGCTGTCTGTGTCGGCAAGGTATCGCGTAATGTCATATGTTGGAACATTACAATTGTGGATGGGTTAATCCTCCCTTCGGTCCGTTACTAGACGTTCCTACAACCCGTGTAGGATTTCCTTAAATGCCTGACACTTTTTATGCTTAACATCCAACCAACCGAGATTAATTGCGTCAAGCAATGTCAGACCCATAGCACTCAAGAAAAGCGCGGTTCTACGCAATAATACTGCTTGAACTTCTGTGTACTTCATAAACCGCGTGATTTCCGTGTCCAAACCACGATGTAGTACATTCATTGCAGCATTGTGGTCACTGTGGAACACGACCCGATCATACGTAGTAAAATTGTCACCGTTTCTAGTACCCAACAGCGTACCATTACGGTGGTCAATTTGCGACGTGTACGCACCATTCACCCAGTTAAGATTGGTGTTGTTGCGTAGTGACCAGTGGGTAAGTCTATCCTTAACTGTACCTTTCTCCCACTTCTCCAAACGATTTTTAGCTCGTCTAGATAATTTGTGATTAGAACGAATTTGTTCAATCAAACTTTCAACATGAACTGTTGTAGCTTGTTTTGTAGCGGTCTTACAAGCAGTGTTAACGACAGTATTTATGTAAGCGTCATCCTTGATGCGGCGCCTTAATTCTGTTTTATTGCCTAGATTATTTTCTATTATGCGTTGCGCCTTTTGGGGATTATTTTTATAACGGACGTAAGCTAAAGACCATAATTTACTTCTGTTGCGTCCAATATTTGTAATTCTATCAGTTTTTTTATTCAATTGGGCGCCGAAGTCAGTTCCTAACGCTTGATTATTGGATGTGTAGAAAACCTCTGTGTAACCACGGTCTAAACCTATTTCTGGCTGACGATTTATTAGTTCGCAGTAGTCACGATTATATAAAGTTTCTAGATGGTGTATCTCTAAACTACCATTTTCGGAGCGGATTAATCTAATTTGCCCTTTGATAATACGATTTGATTTAACTATTAAAGTAATTCGCTTACCACGTTCTAATCCTTGAACTTCTAGCTTCACGAAATAACGTGAGATACGCTTACAGGTATATGCTTGTTGTTGATACACGATTTGTCTATTTTGGTTGCATCGACCACGTTTATATTCCATGCGGAAGTAACGATGTAACCAAGGTATAGTCTTGATTGTCTCAAATGACTTTAATGCGTCAAAGGCTTTTTTGCGCTGTTTATCCGCAACATAATTTTCTGCAATCTGCTGTTTAGTTAATTCAGCGCCTGTATGTTTGGGTATGCGTTTACAAATACGGCTTATAATCTTTATTTTAGCTGCTTCTTGCTGCATTAATATATTCTTGGCTGTATCTTGCACTGTCCATTCAAAAATTTTAGCAGGCATTGGTAAACCATTAACCAGTATAGTTTCTGGCTTTCCATGTTTTGCAGATACAATATTTTGTGTCCCCATCCATCCATGATTCCAAAAGGATGAAGAACCAAGTACATTATATGTGTTAGCACGAACTGTATAAAGTGAATCAATCAGAACATTAATTATATCTATATCACTACACTCTACTACTGGGTTGATGATTGTAGTCTCAACCTTTAAAGCTGCTTCTATTTTGATGACAAACCAAACATCTAAATATAACCCTGATAATATCAGGAGCCTTTGAACTTGGTTTGCAGCCTTTTTTATTTGTGATGCAGTCTTTTTAGTCTTTTTTGTTTTTTGGGGATTACTCATAATTATCGCCCAATATGTAATGAACGCTCGATTCTTTAATATATAATAGCACTAATGGTAGCAATTATGTGATGTTTAATAATATTTTTATCTTTTCTCCTCAAAATACATAAAAATATACTAATTAAATTAAATTGGTTTGTCTTTTGACTTTGGTTTGTGTAGAATTGTTGCGTACTATCATATGGGACGAGATAATGAGCGTGCCTTTTAGTCACCTTTACTTTCATAGATAATTAAAATAAATAAGTATAAAATAATACTTAATGCTCATTATAGAAAAACTAATATTTATTTTATTTAGTGAGAATTACTTAGATTTGTCTAGATTTAATTGCAACTGATAAAGCGCTTTAACCTGATCAAGATAAGCCCGCATGAGAACAACTATGATTACAAGAGAAGCCAAAACTAACAAAGTAGTTCGTTTTTATCAAACTGGTGGTATCGAAGTCCTTAAAACTGAAGAAGTAGCAATTGCTGAACCGGGTGCTGGTGAAGTCCGCTTGCGGATTCAAGCTGTTGCCTTGAACCGCAGCGATGCTATCTTCCGCGAAGGCAATTACTTACAAAGCCCCGAATTTCCGGCTCGATTGGGAGTAGATGCGGCAGCAATTGTAGAAGCCGTTGGACTTGAATTACAAGAGCTACCAGATGTCAGTCATCAACCAGCGTTTCACCGCGACCAAGGACCGAATCGAAAACCTATAAAAGTTGGTGATAATGTCCTAACGCTAGCAGGCTTTAACCTTAGTCAGCACGGAGTTCTCGGTGAAACAACGATTTTGCCCGCCTCATTTGTTATTCCCTACCCAAATCAACTGACCCCCGCAGAAGCATCTGCCCTGCTGACACCATTTCTAACCTCTTGGGGCGCCCTAATCGATTATGGTCAAATGTCTCAGGGTGATTATGTACTTCTCACCGCAGCCAGCAGTAGCGTTGGTGTGGCAGCTTTGCAAATTATTCACGCAACTGGAGCTACTGCGATCGCAACAACTCGTAACTCAGCGAAAAAACAAGCTTTGCTTGATGCAGGTGCAGATTATGTGATTGTAACCAGCGAAGAAGACGTAGTGAGTCGGGTAAAAGAAATCACAAATGGTAAAGGTGTTCGCCTTGCGTTTGATTCAGTGGCTGGTTCTGGACTTGAGGCAATTACCAACGTTGCTGCTCAAGGCGCTCAAATTTTTATCTATGGGGCACTGGCAAAAGAACCAACAATAACTCCCTTATGGACTTTAATGGCAAAAGAACTAAATATTCGCGGTTACTCAAATTACGAAGTATTCAGCAATCCCGAACGGTTTGAGCGGGGCATTAATTATCTTTACGACGGCGTTCGCAATGGAATATTGAAGCCTGTAATTGCCAAAGAATTTACGTTTGAGGAGGTCGTGTCAGCTTTAGGTTATATGGAATCAAACGAGCAAATGGGAAAAATAGTCGTCACTTTTTAATTTGACGATTAGGGCTATCATAATTAGCCCTACCTCAGTCACTCTAACTTTCCTACAAAGCATACTTAGAGAAATTTTTTTAGAATATATGAATGTCTTGATTGTGCTTGCTCATCCTGAACCCAAATCTTTCAATGCTTCTCTCAAGGATTTAGCCGTTTCCGTGTTAACCGAACAAGGTCACAACGTCCAGGTATCGGATTTATATGCGATGAAGTGGAAAGCGGTCGCTGATGCTGAGGATTTCTTAGACATTCAAAACGGCGAACGGTTGTCATACGCGCGAGAGTCCAAACACGCATTTGTTACACATACTCAATCTTTAAACATCGAAGCAGAACAACGCAAATTACTGTGGGCGGATGCTATCATTTTTCAGCTTCCCTTATGGTGGTTTACCATGCCAGCAATTCTTAAAGGCTGGTTTGAAAGAGTTTATGCGTATGGATTTGCCTATGGAGTTGGTAAACATGAAGGTGAGCGATGGGGTGATAGATATGGTGAAGGAAAGCTAATGGGACGGCGTGCCATGCTCTCAGTAACAGTCGGTGGACGTTTGCCTCAGTACACAGAACGCGGTGTCAACGGTTCTATAGACGATTTGCTATTTCCTATTCATCACGGCATACTTTGGTATCCAGGTATGGATGTGTTGGCGCCCTTTATTGTTTATCAGGCAGACCGTCTTACAAAAGAACAATATGAAACGGTAGCAAACGATTATAGGACACGGTTAGAGAACTTGTTTACTGACCCAACCATTCCCTACCGTAGTCAAAACGGGGGACATTACGATGATCAACAGGTACTCAAACCGGAGTTTGGAGTTGGGCAAAGTGGCTTTAGCTTGCATTTGCAGCAACCAAACGAAGCTGTTGACAACCGACCGCAAGCTCAAAAGGAATACGAATTAGAGGAAATCACCAACTAACCTTGCTTATTTCCTGTAAAAAATTGCGTAAATCCAATATAAAATTTTCAAACAACTTCAAAAACTTCTGCCGCAACTTCAACTAGGGTGTGTCTTAACCAGATATGCCCTGCGTCTTTGTTTAAGCGTTGATGCCAAAGCGTCGCCAAAGGAAACTTCCTTTGGGGAAATGGAGGGTCTTTTGTTACTAAAGATGCCATATCTTGAAACATCAAAGCCAAACGTCGTGGGAGAATAGCAATTAAATCTGTACCAGTCAGAATTAGAGGAGCTAGCAAAAAACTTGGTACTGTAAAAGCCACTCTCCGCTTTAGACCTTGTGCTGCAAGAATTTCATCGACAAAGCCTTTTGAGTCTCCAGTTCGGGATACTAACAGTTGAGGTGTAGCAGCAAACTGTTCTAAGGTTAGTTTTGAAGAAGCTAACGGATGTTCTTTTCGCATTACGCATAAGAAATCACCCGGTTCCATCAATGCTTGGCGCTCAAATTGGGGTTCGACGGTTTCAAAAGGAGCAATGGCTATCTCCACCTTATCCTGCTCTAATAAAGTTATTGCTAGGGGATCGTCGGCTGCTATCACTCGAATATCAATTTGAGGTGCTTCCCTACTTAGCCATTCTCCTAAACGAGGTAACAGTACCGATGCAGCAAAATCGTTTGTCGCTATTCTAAAGGTGCGTTTGGCTTTTTCAGGAACAAATACCTCCGGTTCCAGTGCTTCCTGAATTTGCAACAGTGCTTGCCGCAGAGGAATTGCGATTTCTTCTGCTCTACGGGTGGGAAACATTCCATCTGCACGACGGACAAATAAGTCATCTTTGAAGAGACGACGCAATCTATTTAAAGCTGCACTCATCGCAGGTTGCGATAAACCTATTCTTTCTCCTGCTCGCGTGACGTGTCGTTCTGCCATTAATGCATCAAACACTACCAGTAAATTTAAATCGACTCCTGCTAAATCCATTTCAGCACTTTTGTTTACAACATAATACGGGAATATCTCCAAAGTGGCAATTTCGGGTTTGGGTGTTTTACTTTGGTTAACGCGAATTAAGTACAAATATTTTGCATCGCAATAACTCGATAAGTTTTGCGTTCAAACTCCACATAAAGCTGATCTGTAAGTTACTGCAAAACTCCTGCATCTTATATTTTACCTAGGAAATACCATAATCTGAAACCCAAGGATTAAGTTTAAACTCAGAAGCTAGAAAATCGACAAAGCAGCGTACCTTTGCTGGTATAAACCTTCCTCTGCGATAAACTGCGAAAATCGGTAAAGTAGTTGGTTGGTAATCCTTAAGAACAACTTTTAATGCATTTGTATTAACCAAATCACCGAATAGCCACACAGGTGATACGGCAATTCCTAAACCAGACAAAACTGCCTCGCGTATGCCAGCGGAATTGTTTACCCGAAAGTTACCGTTGACTTTTACTTTTATTGTTCCTTCTTTCCCTTGGAAATGCCATTCATTCCCGGTTGTTAACCGTGTGTAAACAATGCAGTTGTGACTGATTAAGTCATTAGGCGTTTGCGGTTCACCTGCCCGATCAAAATAGCTAGCGGCGCCAACAGTAATGCGTCGCGTAACACCAATTCGATGGGTAATAAGCGAGGTATCCTCAACGTTACCAATTCTGATTGCTACGTCTACACCATCTTCTACCAAATCGATAAACTGGTCAGTCATTGTCAAATCAACTTTAATATCTGGGTATAGCTCTAGAAATGTCTTAATGTGGGGCATTACCATCAATTGCCCAAAGGAAACAGGACAATTTACCCGCAGAGTACCAGAAGGATTGACCCTTAGCCCTACACTTGCTTCAGCTTCAGCGATTGCTTCGAGAACCCGTTGGCAATGTTCATAAAAACGCTCACCCTCTTCGGTTAAGCGTAAGCTTCGTGTCGAACGAGTCAACAACTGTACATCTAAAAACTCTTCTAAGGCAGCAATTTGCTTGCTGATTGTCGGTTGCGTTGTCTCCATCTCGCGCGCGACAGCGGAGAAACTACCAGTCTCTACCGTTCGCGCAAAGCTTTTCATGCACTCAATGCGATCCATAAGAATTCATTCTAATTTGGAATAAATTATATTCTATTTTGCTGTCTTCTCAAATACTTTCGCATCAATCATGATGATGAATATAAACGAGCGATACCAATTCAAAGGAGAACGCAATGAATTTAGCTATGAATTTAAAAGAAATGCTTGATGCATTCCGCGCCGAATTTTTAGAAAAGTTGCCATCTGATAAAGCCGCAATTATGCAACGTGCAACCGATGTTCTAGAACAAGAGTTTGCATACAAAAAATTCCTCCAATTAGGAGATTCTGCTCCTGATTTTACACTTCCAAATGCAGTTGGTAAAACAGTTCGTTTGAGTGATTACCTTTCTACTGGGCCTGTAATTCTAACGTTCTATCGGGGTGGATGGTGCCCGTATTGTAACCTCGAACTGCGCGCTTATCAACAAATGTTGCCACAAATTCAAGCATTAGGCGCCTCTTTAATTGCCGTTTCTCCACAAGCTCCAGATGCCTCACTTAGTACAGCCGAAAAAAACAACTTGGCTTTTGATGTCCTTAGCGATGTTGGTTCAAAGATTGCTCATGCTTATGGAATTGCCTTTGAATTGCCTTCGGATTTAAAGGCATTATACACCGAACTAAATCATGCTTTGCCTGGTATCAACGGTACTGATGATTGGACATTACCTATTCCAGCAACGTTTGTAATTGACCAAAATCAACGTATTGCCCTGGCTCATATTGATATTGATTATCGTAATCGACTCGAACCTGCCCATGCAATTGCGAAAGTACAACGCCTTAGTCGTCAAATGACCGCAGTCTAAGTGAGGAATCAAAGTAATGTTGACTAATTCTGTATTCAAGTACTATGCGCTTGATTGGCTAGCAATGACATTTTCCTTCATTGCAGTCTACCTACTAGGAAATAAGAACAAAAACGGTTTTGCCAGCTTTATGGTTGCCAATTTTTGCTGGGTAATTGTTGGATTTATAGCACATAGCATCGCTATTTCGATTGGAAATATTGTTTTCTTCATCCTCAATTTTAAAGGGTTTTTGCAATGGAGTAAAAACTCTAGAAAACATCACAAACACTCATTGTCAAGATAGACGAATGTAATTTAATTACACAATCAACTACGAAAATACACTCTTACTTAATTTACTACAAGGAGATTCAAATTATGAACCTGACTCAAGAATTGCAAAATCTGCTCAACCACGTAGCATCTCAAGTTCCTGCTGAAACGCTATCTACCATCGGACAATCGACACAGCAAGTAGCGGATTTAAAAATTGATCAGAAAGCGCTAAAAGTAGGGGAACGTGTTTCTAACTTTTCCCTACCTGGTGCAACAGGTCAATTAGTTGAACTGCAACAGCTTTTAGCAAAGGGCCCTGTTGTCATTGCATTTTATCGCGGAGAGTGGTGTCCTTTCTGTAATTTGGAACTGCGCGCGTTACAAAACGCTTCGCCAGAAATTAAAGCTTTGGGAGCATCATTAGTTGCTATTTCACCTCAAACACCTGACAACTCGCTTTCTACATCAGAAAAACATAGCCTCACTTTTGAAGTCCTAAGTGATGTTGGTAACAAAGTCGCTAAACAATTTGGACTGGTATACACAGTTGGGGAAGTTATGCGCGCGGTGATGGCAAGCTTTGGTACAGATTTATCAGCATCAAATGGAGATGACTCCTTCGAGTTGCCACTCCCCGCTACCTATGTCATTGATACCGATGGCGCCGTTACTTTCCGGTTTATAGATGCAGATTTTACCAAGCGCCTCGACCCAGCAGAAATCATTACTGCATTATCTAATTTACAAACAAATGCAGTAGCATATTAACCGCCTAGTATCCTCCCTAACAGAGCGCGTGGAAGCTACCGTGTACACACATCTTTTTATTTTTCTCTTATCCCATCTTTGTGTCCTACCCTTCGGGAAAACCTCCGGTTTACGTGTCTTTGTGGTTTGTTCCTTTTATGAACCACAAAGGTCACAAAGGACACAAAGGAAGAGGGAAAAGTCAAGAGTTATCCCGCACTTAAGCAACTTTGAAGAACTTGTGTGTACACCGTAGCCGCGTGGAAGGGGGGAACTGGATTCAAAGCCCCTCTTAAAAAGCGAGAACTAGATTCAAAAAAGTTGTTCTTTGAAATATCTATATATTATGAGTACACGTTGGAATTTAGCTGGTAAAAAAGCGCTGATTACAGGAGCAACAAAAGGAATTGGTAAGGCAATTGCTCAAGAGTTTTTGTCGCTGGGTGCAGAAGTGTTGATTGTTGCCCGTAATCAGGAAACGACGATGAATCAGGTTGTTTCTTGGCAACAGAAGCAAGGCTTTTTGGTTCACGGTATTGCAGCCGATGTTGCTTTAGAACAAGGACGACAAGCTATCTTTAAGCAGGTTCAAGAAGTGATGGGTGGACTGGACATTCTCGTAAATAATGTTGGCACAAATATTCGTAAGAAAGCTCTAGACTACACCACAAACGAGTACAAATCAATTTTTGAAACTAATCTCAATTCACTGTTTGAGATGTGTCAACTAGCTTATCCACTACTCAAAGCTAGTACCAATAGTAGCATTGTTAACATTGGCTCAGTTGCAGGTTTGACCGCTATTCGTACTGGCGCCCCTTATGGTATGACGAAAGCGGCATTAGTACAACTAACGCGCTCTTTGAGCGTGGAATGGGCAAGCGATGGCATCCGCGTTAACACGATTGCTCCTTGGTTTATCCATACTCCACTTACAGAATCTTTGTTGAACAACTCAGATTTTCTTGACGAAGTTGTAGCACAAACGCCAATGGGTCGTGTTGGCAAACCTGAAGAGATTGCTGGATTAGCTGCATTTTTGTGTATGCCTGCGGCTGCTTATATTACAGGTCAATGTATTGCTGTCGATGGTGGATTTACAGCATTTGGGTTTTAGATAACCACGCACGTTAATTAATTATTGTCAAGTATTTAGTATTGAAATTTAAATTTGGTATAGGAGATAACAATGAGTAACGATTTGAAACTGTTGCAACCTTATCAATTAGGTGCCTACACTCTCAAAAACCGAATTGTGATGGCGCCGCTTACCCGCAACCGAGCAGCAACAGGCAATGTACCGCAACCGATGAATGCTGAGTACTACAAACAGCGAGTATCTGCTGGATTGATTATCACCGAAGCCACACAAATTTCTGCTCAAGGTTTGGGCTATCCTAACACTCCAGGCATTCACTCACCAGAGCAAATAGAAGGTTGGAAGCTAATTACAAACACGGTGCATGAGAACAATGGGCACATCTTCCAGCAACTGTGGCACGTAGGGCGGATTTCTCATCCGTCTTTACAACCAAATGGTGCCTTGCCTGTTGCCCCTTCAGCAATTGCACCTGAAGGAAATGCTTTAACTTATAGTGGAGCGCAACCCTTCGTCACCCCGCGCGCTTTGGAAACTCAAGAAATTCCAGCGATTGTGGAAGATTATCGCATAGCAGCACAAAACTCAATGGCAGCAGGATTTGATGGTATTGAAATTCACAGTGCCAACGGTTACTTACTCGACCAATTTCTCCACGATGGTTCCAACAAGCGCGCGGATAGATACGGGGGATCGATTGAAAACCGCGCCCGATTTCTAATGGAAGTTGTGGAAGCAGCAATTAGTGTATGGGGAAGCAAGCGCGTTGGTGTGCGTCTCTCACCAAGTGGCAAATTCGCCAGTATGCACGATTCTGACCCAAAAGCACTATATAGTTATGTTGTTAAGGAACTCAACCGCTTTAATCTTGCATACCTGCACATAGTTGAACCCCGTGTTCAAGGCAACACTGATGTTGAAGACGACGGCACAGGACTTTCTACTCAATATTTCCGTTCAATCTACAGCGGTACAATTATCTCGGCAGGTGGACACAACCGCGAAACAGGCGAAAAAACTCTGCTTTATGACAGTGCAGATTTAATAGCCTATGGCAGGCTCTACATTGCCAATCCCGACTTGCCGCAACGCTTTGCTCTCAATGCCCCACTTAACCCTTACGACCGCTCTACTTTTTATGGGGGTACCGAGAAGGGATATATTGACTATCCATTCTTAGAGGCAAATCAAAGTTATCAAGCAGCATGAAGGAGCAATTTCTTTACAGGACTTATGCATTACTAGAACCAGAAACTCGCTTTCCTACAAATATTTATTCTAAATTGGAATAAATCATATTCTAATTTACCGTCTTCTCAAACTTGAATGAATGAATCATGATGTTTATATAGAAGCGGACAGGAAACCACCGCAAAACAAAAAAAACAAGTTTGATGATTATGAAGGAGATTGATATGAAGATTAACCCAACTGTTGCCCTTGTAACTGGCGCCAATCGCGGTATCGGTAAAGCATTTGTCGAAGCATTGTACAGCGCAGGCACCGAACGTATATATGCAGCCGCGCGCAGTATCGATTCTCTTACAGATTTAGTTGCAATTGACCCACACAGAATTATTCCAATCGCGCTTGATGTCACTAAACCCGACCAAATAGCTGCTATTGTTCAACAAGCACAAGACGTTAATTTACTGATTAACAATGCTGGTGTATTGGGAAGTGGTGGATTTTTTGCGGACAATAGCTTGGAAACAGCGCATTGGGAAATGGAAACCAACTATTTCGGTACGCTGTACATGATTCGCGCTTTTGCACCAATTTTAGAGCGTAATGGAGGTGGCGCAATTGTTAACCTGCTTTCTGTTTCGTCTGTGGTGAATGTACCAGTCTTTGCTTCCTATAGCGCTTCCAAAGCTGCCCTTTACTCGCTTACTCAAGGAGTCCGCGCGCAATTAGCACAACAAGGAACATTAGTAGTAGGTGTCTTCCCTGGCCCCGTAGATACTGCAATGTCAGAAGGTGTTCCCTTAGACAAAGTTAGTCCCATTCAGATAGCCTCTGCTGTGTTAGAAGCTTTAGAGCAAGGCATTGAAGATGTATATCCAGACCCAGTATCGCAGCAAGTATTTGCAGGTATTCGTCAGGACTCAAAAGCGGTTGAGAAACAGTTTGCTGGAATGCTGCCTCAGTAAATCTAGTCAAATAGCCAGTTAATTCCACTTTATTTTATACAAAATATTTGGCATTGGTTAGCACACAAAAACAATTCATTTATTTCAAGCACGAGGAATTTTTTATGTTGAATACAAACGCACAAGGTGTTGCTTTAGAAGGCTACGACCCAGTGTCTTATTTTACAGGTGAACCAACAAAGGGTAATCCATTTATTTCCGTTATGTACGAAGGTGGAACTTACTACTTTGCTTCTTTTGAGAACAAAGCTCGTTTTGAAGTTGAACCACAGCAATATCTTCCTCAATATGGTGGATTTTGTGCAACAGCAGTTTCAGAAGGGTACACCTATTCTATTGACCCCAACAATTACAAAGTCACAGACAACAAACTCTACGTATTTTACAAAGGTGAACTGGGAGACGCAAAACCTGATTGGGATGCGGATGAAGTTAACCGACGCGCTTCGGCTTCGGTAAATTGGGCATCAGGTAATTTGCCGCAAGCTGCTTAAAGACATTACAACAACGATGGAGCGCGTTCTATTAAGTGATGAGGAGAAAGAATTCAATTTTTTCTTGTCTCCTCCCCACTCGTTAGACCTTGGCATTGCGAACTAAGGAACGATTACAACTAATTGATTTTGAAGAATTAGCCTATATGGATACGAAAAATTTTGAAAATAATAGTAAAAAACCGAGCAAATTACTTGTCTCCCCAATTAGTGAAGGTAGTAAAACTAAAAATCCAATACACTTAGTGTCTATTGTATCAGGTGTGTTAGCGTCTGCTAGTTGGGGAATTGGCACGGTTATGAGCGAGGGAGTAATACAGTTTCTACCTCCGCTTACGCTCCAAGTCGTTCAACTAGCTGCAAGTGTTACAGTTTTATGGGGCGCCGTAGCAATACAACGATTAAGCGTTCCATTAACATGGAAAACGCTAAGAGTTAGTTTAACTGGATTTTTGGAACCAGGACTCACATATACATTAACGTTGGTTGGGTTAAAATTTACAACTGCGACCAGAGCATCACTAATTATTGGCGCCATCGAGCCGATTCTAATTACTATTGGAGCATGGATATTACTGCGTGAGCGAATTAGCCAAACATTAACTGTACTAATGGGTTTGGCAACTACAGGGGTTGTGTTAGTTCTTGGTACGCGCGCTATCACGGACTATAGCTCACTTGCAGGTGACTTGTTGATTTTTCTTGGCAGTTTCTGCGCTGCATTGTATGTTGTGTTGACGCGACGATTTGTTGCCAACCTTTCTCCATTAGTACTAATAGCACTCCAACATTCACTTGGTTTGCTTTGGGCATTGGGACTTTGGTTCGTTGAACTGCTTATTAACGGTAGAACAACGCTACCGTCTGTATCTTTATTGACATGGGGATTAGCAATTGCTTCTGGCATAGTTCAGTATGCACTATCCTTTTGGTTATACCTAATTGCACTTAGAGGAATGCAAGCGAATTTAGCATCGCTGTTCCTGACACTCATTCCCGTCTTTGGAGTAGGTGGAGCTTATCTATTTTTAGGTGAACGACTAACAGTGTCGCAGTGGGGTGGTGCCATCCTTATCCTTATTGCAGTAGCTAATATGTCGCGTCTTAAAAGCAAAAACTAGTACATTGCGATATTGATTATCACAATTATATACGCGGGAAGATGAACTTACTGGCTAAAAATATTTCTCGCTAAAGTCACGAATTGCCCCAGCTCTGTCGAAAGAGAGATTCTGAGCGATATTGCAAAAAATAGTCGGAATTTGCAATATTTGGTCAGGTAATCGTGGGCATAATTATTATAAATTTGGTACATTGATTCGATTTTACCTCTAATGCAGTTGGTTCCTGATTTTTCACCTGCACCTCCATTAAAAGCGACTTGGAATGGCATCACCGCTAAGTTTGCTCAAGAGCCTCCAGGGGAAAGTAATCATATTCTTAATAGTCCTGTAATTGGGGCAGTGTTCGCACCACAAGTGCGCTCGTGCTGGCAGATCGACGGCGGAGGGAGCGGTATTGTAGCAGTGCCGACGGGTAGTGTCTGTTTGTACACAGTACCGCAAATTTGGTGGCGCTGGGAGCAGCCTGCAGATACTGTGCATCTTGCCCTAGAACCAAGTTTGATTGAGCGCATTGCAAGGGAGTGCAACATTAGTGGTACGGTTGCCCTTGACCATCGACTTGTGTTACTCGATCCGGTGCTATTTAACTTTGCCATGCTGTTTAAAACCGAATTGCAAACGGGCGGCATTGGTGGACAAATTTATATCGAGTCTCTAACTACCGCGTTAGTAGTACATTTATTGCGTCATTATCGAGGCAGTACATCGACCATAAAAATTGAGGATTGCCCGCTTAGTCAAACTCAACTCAATGACATTCGCGCTTTTATCGAGGCTCATCTGGGTGATAATTTTACCGTTGCAGATATGGCTGCTATCGCCCATTTTAGTCCGGCTCACTTTGCGCGCGCCTTTAAGTCAACTGTGGGACAACCGCCGCATCGTTATGTGATGCAGCAACGAATTGAGAAAGCTAAACAGTTATTAGCAATGACACGACTACCAATCACAGATGTTGGGCTTGCAGTTGGATTTCAAAACAAAAGTCACTTTGCCGCACAGTTTCACAAATTTGTAGCGGTTTCGCCAAAAGCATACCGAGATAGTCTTTAAACATATTGTAGGCAACTGAGCAGAATTTCGATACTCCATAGCAGAAATCGAGTCTCAAAACAGCGGCTCAATTGCCTAAGTTAAAAGTACTATCCTATAGAAAACCAAAAAGAATGTCAGAAAATTTTAGAAGTGACGGTAGCTTACCTGTAAATTCAGAGAATCAAAAGCAAGCAAGAAGGGTATCTCGACGGCGCATACTTATTGGCGGCGCCTCGGTTGCCGGAGTGGCTGCGGCTACAATTGCAGGAGGCGCCCAAGCAAATACTCAAAAACCACCCGCTCCCAAAACAGGGGCAGCCAACCCACAAGGTAGATTTGCGAACAAAGTCGTTCTCATTACTGGCGCCACTTCTGGAATTGGAGAAGGAACCGCTTATGCATTCGCGCGCGAAGGTGCAAAAGTATTTTTCTGCGGACGACGCGAGAACTTAGGTAAACAAGTCGAAGCCAATATTAAACGATTTGGAGGTGACGCAACCTATATGCAAGCGGATGTTAGACGCTCTTCAGAAGTTAAAGCGTTGGTAGATAATTGTGTACAGAAATATGGTCGAATTGACATCGCCTTCAACAATGCTGGAATTGTTAATCCCAAAATTGCTAGGTTACACGAGCAACCAATCGAGGATTTCATGGATAGCATCAACACGAACACGCTTGGAACTTTTCTGTCGATGAAATATGAAATTCCCTACCTACTCAAGCAGAAGGGAGGTATTATTATCAACACCGCTTCGATTTCAGGACATAAAGGATTTACTGAAATTGGTCCTTACAGCACCAGCAAGCACGGCGTTCTTGCACTTACCAAAATAGCAGCATTAGAGTACGCCAAAGATAACATTCGTGTGGTTTCGATTTCACCTGGAGGTGTTGATACTCCGATGTTACGGCGAGTGCGTGAGCAGCGTGGCATGTCGTTTGAAGAAGGCTCGAAGGCAATTCCTATTGGACGTACCAACACTGTTGAAGAAATGGCGCGCGCTGTCATGTTTCTTGCCTCCGATGATGCGACTGCCTTTCACGGCTCACTTGTCGATGTGACAAGTGGAATGCTCGATTAATGGCTCAAATAAGAATAATGAAACGTTATGAGCGAATTTGTTGGGATCAAATATAGGGAATATTAATATAAAGCAGATTTCAACACTACGTAGGTTTTGAGAATAGCTGATGATCCCCCCTGACCCCTTAAATAGGGGGGAAATAACCCCCAAATTTGAGTTTTAATATTCCCCAAAAATTACTGTGCAGTCCAACCACCATCAACACCTAATGCTTGCCCAGTTACAAACGACGATTGTGAAGAACATAACCAAACCACTGCATTTGCCACTTCTTCGGGTGTACCAAGGCGCCCAATAGGATGCATTTGAGCAAAGTTACTTTTGACTTCAGTTTCTCCAACTCCAGCAAAGCGGTCTACCATCGGCGTTTGAATTCCTGCAGGACTTACAGCATTAACGCGGATTCCAGCTTGAGCATATTCCAAAGCTGCGGATGCGCGTTAAACCTATTACTGCGTGTTTGCTTGCAGTGTAAATTCCAGCTTCAGCCATTGCAACAGTACCAAGGACAGATGAATTATTTACAATTGCCCCTTTTCCTTGTTGCAGCATTTGGGCAAGTTCATATTTCATTGATAACCAAACGCCTTTAACGTTTGTGTCCATAATTTTGTTGTAATGCTCCTCTGTAGCATCAACTAAACGAACGCCGTTACCATCTACACCTGCATTGTTAAAAGCAAAATCTAAGCGTCCGTAAGTGGAAACGGCTTTGTCGATCAAGCGTTTAACATCCGCTTCTTGAGTGACATCGGTAGGAACAAATATGGCTTTTCCACCTAAATCCTCAATTAAACGTACTGTTTCTTCCCCTTGTTGGACATTGCGATTGCCGATGACCACGCGCGCACCGGCATCCGTAAAAGCTAGAGCAGCAGCCCGTCCCATTCCTGAACCACTACCTGTCACAACAGCAACTTGTTCTATCATCGATTGCATATTCATTCTATCTCCTAAAATCATCAGCCAACTGTAAGGTGTTCGTGGACAATTACCCACTGATTGTTTTGCTTATTCCAAACATGAGTACCATGCTGTTTGGCTGGAATTTCCCGACCATCTTTAAACCTTCCACCCCCAACCCAAGTAAAAGTTGTGAAAGCAAAATTACCCTCAACGGTAACTTTTAGTTCATCCTCAAATTGAATTTCCCAATAAGCGAACTGCTGCATGAACGGTTCCCACTGTTTTTGATACTCGTCCCAGCTATGCATGACTGCAACTTGCTCGCTCATGTCGTCAAAAACAAGAATTTCACCTTGAGAAAATAGCGGACGAAGTTTTTGAATATCGAAAGGTTCCGCTTTGGGACTCCAAGCCTCTAGCCATTGTTGCGTTAACTGACGAATAATCGCTTCGTCTGTATTCACCTTTAACTCGCTAACTTGAGGATATTGAGCGTCCATAAGCTTTACTTTAATCTGATTTAACATTTGAATTTCTTGCTGTGTCAATACAATCGAAGCAGCAGCAATGTTTTCTTCTAGGTGGGCAATAGTTGTGGTTCCGGGAATCACAATAATGTTATTAGCACGGTGTAACATCCACGCTAATGCTATTTGACTTGATTTAACACCACGTTGATGGGCAATTTCAGAAAGCGTTCCTTCTGCATTAGCTAGTGGCGCCCCATGTTTTAAAGGATTTGCTCCTAAAGGACTATAGGGAATAAATGCAATACCGTGTTTAGTACAGTAATCAAGCACATCTTCGCCGCTACGTTCTGCTAAATTCAAGCGGTTTTGCACTGAAGCAATATTAACGATGCCGCGCGCTGATTCAATTTGCTCGATGGTTACGTTGGATAATCCGATGTGACGTATCTTACCTTCTTTTTGCAAATCTGCTAGCATTCCCACTGATTCAACAAGCGGCACCTTTGGGTCTGGGCGATGCAACTGGTATAAATCAATGCAGTCAACTTTCAGCCGTTGCAAGCTAGCTTCACAACCACGACGTAAGTTTTCCGGTCTGCCATCAGGTCGAATATCGTCTGGTGCTGTTTTGATAATGCCGCCTTTTGTAGCAATAACTACACCTTCTTTGTAAGGGTAGAGGGCGCCAGCAATGAGTTCTTCGTTGAAACCAGGACCATAAGCCTCGGCAGTGTCAATAAAGTTTACACCTAGCTCGACTGCACGGCGCAATAGTTTTTCACCGCCTTCCCAATCATGAAAAGGTCCAAAATTTCCTGGTTGTCCTGTCAACCGCATTGCACCATAACCTAAGCGGTTAACTGTTAAGTCACCTCCAATATTGAAAGTAGGAAATGTTGAAGCGTTAGTTTGCATTGTATTGTCAGTCATAAGGGTGTTTGGTATTTGTTCTAAAAGATTTAATTAGAAGCTTGATCAACGCGATTTGCGTTTCGGATAAAGCCACTTAGTAAAAACTTTCGTCATTTGAGGCATTACTACATAAGTCATAAGCGACACTAGTACTACCGTTAGCAAGAAGGTACGCAGTAATAACGGTAAAGGATTTAAGATGGGTGCGAATAAAATGTTAATAATGCTGATTAGTGGGTAAATTGCTAGCCAAGTAATTAGTGCCATTTTATAACGGGGTGGCGGTACAATTGCCCTTTGAGATGGTAGCGCGAACCACGTCTCTAAACCAGTAAGGGTTTGGGTATCTGGTAGACCAAGTGTTAAAGGTTCTGCACGTTTGAGCCACTGTTGCCGAACTTCTGACTCTTCCCAACGCCGTAAGTTACTCATGCGGTCAAACTTGAAGATAACACGGTATTCAGGATTTTCTGTATCTGTAGGACGAAAGATGTTGGCGCCGAGGTGTCCTTTAAAAGACATTGCGTCTGCGGTAATCCCTATAATAATTGCTTCAAACTCTTTCTCGCATCCTGGTTTTACACGCCTTGATACGGAAATTGTAACAGGTGGGTCATCAGTGTTATTCCAATCATTCATAAAGTGAGATTAGCGTATTAAAAATGTGTTGATCAAAATTGAGCGAGCGTGTTATAAATTTCTAAAACTGCTTGCTCCCCTTCTTGTCCTGGCTTGGAGAGCTTATGCTCCATCTCTATCAACCCATTGTACCCTTTTGAGTGAATGTGTTTCAAAATAGCTGGATAGTTAATTTCACCGCTTGTAGGTTAACAGTAGTTGGTGATGTATTTACGAGTTGACTAATTGCAAGCGTTTGATTAGACATAAAGCTATGTTAATACCAATATCCAGCAAAGCGTAACATTTCTTTTTTACCCGTTTCTATCATTCTGTAGTAATAAGTTATAGCAATCCGAAATCTTCAATACAAAATTAACATTGAGTAACGAACCACAAAGGACGCAAAGGACACAAAGGAAGAGAAGGAAGATTGAGCGCTTGCGTGCATACACTCGTGTTCACAAATTATGTTGGACTGCAATAAATGAGAACTTATTTGAGGTTTACTACAGCCCGTGTGCTTGTTTAATCAAGTCCGAAGCGCACTCGGCAATCATAATAATTGCAGCTTGTGTATGCCCAGAGATAATTGAAGGCATGACGCTGGCATCGACGACTCGCAAGCCAGTAACGCCATATACACGTAATTCTGGGTCTACTACACTCATCTCATCTAATCCCATCTTGGCTGATCCAGCCATGTGCCACTGCGAGATGGTGTGCTGCCGAACTGCGTCATGTAAATCAGCGTCCGATTGAATGTTGGCGCCTGGAACAACTTCGCCCTTTACCCAATTAGAGAGAGGGGCGGTAGCAAATATTTCGCGCGACACACGCACTGCTTGCATTAAGCGTTGCACGTCAGACTCGGCGCCTAGGAAGTTCGGGTCAAGCAATGGTGGAACAAGCGGATCGGTGCTGGCAAGGCGTACAGTACCACGGGACATAGGACGTACTAGGGCTGTAACTATCGTGAGGCCATCCGGATGTCCCTTACCACTTGCTGCAAAGGTTGTAGGTAATAGAATTAGCTCTAAATCTGGGCTTAACCAGCCGGGAGAGGAGCGTAGAAACAGTAAAGCTTCTGTGGCTATCTGTCCAGAATCTGTAGCTGGGCGCGCCAAATCGTACACGACGGTAAGATAAGCGTGGTCATGGAAGTTTTCCCCAACGCCTGGTAAATTAACTCGCACAGGAATGCCAAACTGCTCCAAGTGCTTGGCAGCTCCAATTCCCGAAAGCATCAAAAGCTTTGGCGACTCTGCTGCACTAGCACAGAGAATTACCTCGCAAGTTGCGCGAACTGTGTGTGTAGTTCCATTTTGTAAGTAAGTTACACCCACACAGCGCTCGCCTTCAAATATTAGCTCAATAACCTGTGCATCTGTCTCAAGTGTGAGATTTAGACGAATTAGGGCAGGTAGCAAGTAAGCTTGTGCAGTGCCAAAGCGTTTTCCATCTTTGATATTGGCTTGTACAAAACCTGCGCCAAGCATCGCATTCTCATCTATACCACTAAAGTTTGTAGATAATTTGTAACCAGCATTCACACACGTAGCAACAAAGTCCTTAGCAATAGGGTTAAGTTTATCTTCATGGCGACCAGTGCTAACTATGTGAAACAGCCCAGTGTGTCCCATTTGCGGGTCGTCCTCGTCTACAGCATTTTCAAGACGCTGGAAGTATGGCAGCACATCCTTGTATCCCCAGCCTGGAGCGCCGCTATATACCCATGTATCGAAGTCGCTGCGATGACCACGAGTGTACATCATACCGTTAATGCTGCTAGTGCCACCAAGCATCTTGCCGTGGGGTTCCTTAACAACACGATTATTTAAACCTGGTTGCGGTACAGTCGAGTAGTTCCAGTCAAATTCTGTACCCATCATTTTAGGCCATGCGACTGAATTAGTTGCCGCAGGTGGCAGTTCGCGGCGCCCTGCTTCCAGTACCAGCACTTTTATATCAGTAGATTCACTAAGGCGATTAGCAACAACAGCACCTGCGCTTCCTGTGCCAACAACAATAAAGTCGTATTCAGTATTAATATTTTCCATGTCCATTTTTTAATCCTTTTGCATCCTGTTCTTTGCTACCATGCAAGACGATAACGTCTGTGAAAAAAGCCACCACTGGGTCCACCATCAGGTAAAGTTGCAAGCCAAACAGGAGTAGCTGCACCTTCATCAACCGATAAATCTGCAGCTTTACTGCCCATATCTGTCTGTAACCAACCAGGATGTGCAGAATTAATTAGGATATTCGTACCTTGGAGTTCTTTAGCAAACAAGGTAGTTAAAGCATTAAGTGCTGTTTTAGACATCCTATAAGCTGGCGCCATAACTCTGCCGAAGGGAGAATTTGCATCGTTCATGTCTGTAAGCGAACCAAGTAAGCTAGAAACATTCACAATGCGACCGTAATTAGCTTTTTTCATTAATGGAATACAAGTTTGGCAAAGCAAAAAAGGACCAATTTAATTCGGTTGCAAGGTTTGAGATAAAGTGTCTGCATTTAAGTCTAAAACAGAGCTACTTCGGTCAAGTATTACACCAGCATTGTTCACTAAGATGTGTAAACCACCAAATTGCTCTTGAATCCAATTAACAGCTTTGCCAATACTTTCCGCATCAGTAACATCTAAGACACAGGAATAAGCATCTAAACCTTGCTGTTTAAGGATATCGGCAGCTTCTTTTCCTTTGATTGAGTCTCTGGCGCCTATAATAACTTGAATTCCCTGGTGAGCAAGTTGTTTGCTGATTTCAAAACCTAAACCTCTGTTTGCACCCGTGACTAAAGCAATTTTTTTATCATTATCTTGCATATTTTTTTCCTTTTTGATTATTAAATTTCAATCGTCCTGTAAACTCAATAATATTCCCGTTGTTGTCTTTAATAAGACCAATTCGGGCGCCAACATTTGGATAATCTGTAGGTTCCACGAAAGTTTGCACACCACGTTGATTCAGTTCTGCAAATGCAGCATCCACATCATCCACATAGAAACAAAAATGACCAATGCCTGTTGTACGTAAAGCTTCAGCAAAGTCTGACATGTTAGGCATCCCAGGACGCGATTGGGTACTGCCAATTATCTCAACACGGACTCCGTGAACGTTGAGGTAAGCTAATTTCAAATCTGGTAATTCGTCTACAGTCCATTCCTTCTCAACTATTGCATCAAACTTTTCCCGATACCATTGCATAGTTTCCTTATAGTTTGGGACACTAAGCATGATATGGTCTAAACGCATGGAACTGAGGGCAGTTTGAGCAGAAATATTTAATGTTGACATAATTATCTGATAAACGACGAATTTCAAAATTTAGAATGGTAGAGGTCGGTAGATGCCAACGGTGCGACCGTCGCCACCCACTGCCCCAAAAGTTTTCATTAGATATTGGAAGTGAGGTAGTTCTACATGCAGTGCCATATCGTTGAAGGTTCGCCACCACTCAAATAGTAAAAAAGATGTTGGTTGCTCTATCTGCTGGTAGTAGCCGTAACGAATGCTACCAGGTTCTTGAAGCGTTGCCACTTGTACGCGCACAGCAGTATCCTTCATGATAGCTGCGCCACCTTCTTTAACTGGGATATCGACCAAAAGCACGAACGGCGCCTTGCCCATGCCGTGCCTTTCTAACCGCTCGCGGGTCTTTGATGCCGTCGGTTGGGTAGGTGGTTGGGACTCGACGAGCGACCTGTCAACCTTACCTTCTCCGTTGACGCGCTCCGACGCGGGTCGGTAGAGTTGGACTTGCACGGGCTTTGCGATCAACTCGGCGAGCCGATTTTGAAAAGTCCGCGCATGTGGGGTAGCTCTTTGTCGTTTGACCGCCGTCGAATTCGACCACTCCTCAAAGAGAACGAATTGGTTGGGCTGTTCAATATTTTGAAAGAATCGGTATACGATGGGAGAATCCTTGCCATTGGTAAACAACGCTACCTCGCCTGCTTGGCTGATGAACTCATTTACCCGCTCTGGTTTTATTATGAACAACGAGCGTGAAGCAATTGGAGCGCTCCGACGGTTAAGACTGTCGAGGTGTTTGACAATATCCTGTTCCTTGTCCTGCTGTAGCTTTGGTGTTTGTGCGTACAATGGTAAAACTCCTATCGTCATTCCAATAAGTACAACAGCCAAGCTCAATAAAATTTTTTTCAAGCTATCCGCCATGAGTTTTTCTCTTTATCTACATTTGCAATGCTGGAGCAGCTTACTTTTCGTTTAACTATGTTTAACTATATAGATTGGCGCCTTATGGATAATCCCCAAGTTCGCGGAGCATTATCGTAATTGCACGAACCCAGTATTTCTTCTCATTGTGTAAGGCAAACTGTTGCATTATGGCTTGCGAGATTACTGGAACTGATACCTCCATTTTGATAGCGTCATTGATCAAGGGACGCACCTTGCTCGTATCTTCATTAGAAGCAGGAATTTCAGGTCTTTCTTTTTGGACATCATAAGCTTCCTCCAACAAATCAAGCAAAAAGGAGCGAATCTCTGACCCATGACACCAGCAGCGTAGTATCTCAGCAATATTTAGTTGTTCCTGGTAGTGTTCCAAGAGGTCAATACCTTCAGCAATTGCATGGAGCATTCCGCACTCAATTCCATTGTGGACAAGCTTCGTAAAGTGTCCGGCGCCACTTTGTCCGGCATGGAGATAACCTCCGGGAATGGCAAGTTCTTTGAGGATTGGTTCAACAATTGCTACCGCTTCAAGCTCACCACCCACCATAAAGCAGGCGCCATAGAGAGAACCTTCAACACCACCACTTATACCAAGGTCAACAAAGTGGATTCCGGACGATTGCCTGAGTCGCTCATGACGTTGGATAGAGTCGCCCCAGTAGGAGTTACTACCGTCCACAACAATGTCTCCAGGCTCCAAATGTAAGGCAAGTTCATCAAGAATTGAGTCGATATCTAAATTAGCAGGCATATGAATAAAGACTACGCGCGGGTAGGCAAGGTTTGTTTTGAAACCTGCGAATGATTTGATTTCTACGAGTCCAGCCTCAAGCAGTTCTAAGGAAGCTTGTGAGCGGGAGCATTTGACAACGCGCATTCCTTTGCTTAAAGCTTGCTGGGTGAGGTTTTTCATAATATAGCCTTCGCCAAGGGCGCCGTACTCTTTTTTCGCTTGCCTCATGTTTGTTTTCTCCTAGAAAAGCGCGTAAGTACCTAATGATTGAATATCCTTCCAAAGATTGATAATTTTCTTACTTAGGGATAATACAAATAGGGGCAAACATCTGCATATGGCTTGCAAGATTACAGGAACTGATACCTCCATTTTGATAGTGTCATTGATTAACCAGCGTAAGAAAGCTCAAATTTCGTCACCCATACATTTTTAACTATTAGCAAGGGTTTGTGTACGAAGATAACGACATTAAGAAGAAGATAGGACGAACTTAAGGTGAAATGGTACAAACTTTTGTGAATCATAGTGTTTAAATCAAAAGTTTTGGGAAGTTTTCTCTTCTTATCTCTTTCTTTGTGTCCTTTGTGCCTTTGTGGTTTATTCCTTTGTACAGACGCGATTAATACCTGCGGTACACTGCGTGAACGCGTCTCTACTGCGCCCTCTGTGTCTCTGTGGTAAAAATAATTACTTTACCTCACAGGCAGGGATGCCTGTGCTACAACACCCTAAAATCTCGCATACAATCTTCCTTTAGGCTGTTAACTCTGAGATTCTTTTCAACTATATTCAGCCAAGAGCTAATTTAAGTAAAGATGAGTTCAACAAAGCCTCAACGAAGAAGTCGCGGTTCTGTGCTGACGCATGCCGGATGGCAGAAACTCCAAGAGCGTATTCTTGAACTCGAAACCGAAACTGGTGTTAAGTATACTCCCCGAAAAATTTCAGACACAGCACAAATCGTTGGCTTTGGGGGATTACATCCAGATACCGTTAGGAAGATATTGCGTTGTAATACCGGGGTGGATTCTACCTCTATCGACCTCGTTTTTAAAGTGCTGTCACTCAAGCTAAATGTGGACGACTATACTCAGGTGCATTTGCACTTTGAGGCGCCTTCTCCTCATACACGCAAAGATTTTCAAGAAGATTTACGAGAGGCAATTGATGTTTCTACTTTCTATGGACGCGCTAACGAACTGTCTCTTTTAGAGCAATGGATTGTAGACGAGCGCTGCCAATTGGTTGCAGTATTAGGCATGGGAGGCATTGGTAAAACAACTCTATCTACAAAACTAGTAGAGCAAATAAAAAACAAATTTGAGCGAGTAATTTGGCGAACGTTACGTAATGCTCCATTAGTTGAAAATTTGATGGCAGATTTGATTCAATTTCTGTCTAACCAGTCGGAAACTAATTTACCAGCAAACCTAGATGCTAGAGTATCGTTATTAATTGATTATTTGCGCGCTTCACGCTGTCTAATCATACTTGATAATGCAGAGGCAATTTTAGCGCCTCGTGGTCGTGCGGGTCATTATGTTGAGGGATATGAAGGTTTTGGTACACTTTTAAAAATGGTGGGGGAATTAAATCACCAAAGCTGTATAATACTTACCAGTCGGGAGAAACCCAAAGAATTAGTATCACTAGAGGGTAAAAAAGTTCGCTCATTACAACTACATGGTTTAAACAATGTAGAGGGATGGGAGATTTTTAAAGAGAAAGGTTTTTTAGCTCGATTAGAAGCTCTTGGACAAGGGGTAGTTACTAGCTACGCAGGTAATCCATTAGCCTTAAAAATAGTTTCTACAACTATTCAAGATGTATTTGATGGTAATATTTCTGCCTTTTTGTCACAAGGCAAGGCAGTTTTTGGCGACATCAGCGATCTTTTAGCTCAACAGTTTAATCGTTTGTCAGACTTAGAAAAGGAGATTATGTACTGGTTGGCGATTAATCGTGAGCCAGTTTCACTTTCAGAACTTCACGAAGACTTTGTAATACCAGTACCACAAATCAAGTTAATAGAGGCTCTGGAGTCTCTAAGGCGCCGTTCCCTAATTGAAATAAATAAAGACCAATTATATAATTATATTGGAGTTTCTACATTTTCACTACAACCAGTAGTGATGGAGTACTTAACCGACTGCTTAATTGAGCAGATTTGTCAAGAAATTGCGACTCAGAAGCTTGCATTATTCAGGCGCCATGCTCTATTTAAAGCTGTAGCAAAAGACTATATTAAGGATGCTCAAGTTCGCCTTATCCTCCAACCTGTGGTAGACGGGCTACTTGCGGTTTTTAGAAGTAAAATAAATATTGAAAATCATCTGACTCAAATTCTCTCATTTTTACGAGAGACATCTCCCCTAGAAGCGGAGTATACGGGTGGAAACATTTTCAATTTACTTTGTTACCTAAACACTGATTTAAATGGCTATGATTTTTCTTTTTTAACTATTTGGCAAGCTGACCTACGGGGTCGTACTTTACATGATGCAAATTTTGCTCATACCAATCTAGCCAAGTCAGTTTTCGGTGAAACTTTTGGTGGTATTTTGTCAGTAGCATTTAGTCCCGATGGAAAGCTTTTGGCGGCAGGTGATACTAATGGTGAGATTCGCTGCTATCAAGTTGCAGATGGTCAACTACTTCTTACTTGTAAAGGTAACAATGATTGGGTTTGGTCGGTAACATTCAGTCCAGATGGTCAAATACTTGCTAGTGGAAGCAGTGACAAAACGATAAGATTATGGGATACCAGCACTGGTGACTGTGTAAGAACTTTGCAAGCACATAGTGACCGGGTTAAGTCAGTCGCCTTTAGTCCCGATGGTAAAATACTTGCAAGTAGTAGTGATGACTACACAGTAAAATTGTGGGATGTAAATACAGGTCAGTTGCTGAGAATGCACAAACATACTGGCTGGGTTTGGGCAGTTGCTTTTAGTCCTGACGGTACAACTTTAGCTAGTGGTAGCAATGACAATACTGTAAAATTATGGGACGTTCGTGATGGTAAGTGCCTTAATTTGCAGGAAAATATCAATAAGGTATTGTCACTTGCCTTTAGTCCTGACGGTGCGACGCTGGCTATTGGTAGCGGTGACAACACTGTAAAATTGTGGGACATCCGCAATGATAAATGTCTCAAAACCTTAGAAGGACATAGTGGTGGGGTCTGGGCGGTCGCTTTCAGTCCTGATGGTTACACGGTGGCAAGTAGCAGTAACGACCACACAGTTCGCTGCTGGGATATCAGAGAGGGTCGTACCGTCAAGATTTTACAGGGGCAAAGTAATAAGGTTATGTCAGTTAGCTTCAACCCTCAAGGTACAATGCTTGCTAGTGGCAGCGAAGACCAAACAGTAAAGTTGTGGGATGTTCATAACGGTAAGTGCCTCAAAACTTTGCAGGGTTATACTAATGGAGTATTGTCAGTTGTCTTCAGTCGTGACGGTACAATGCTTGCTAATGGTAGTGACGATTGCACGGTTAGGTTGTGGGATATAGGTGAAGGTAAGTGTCTGTCTACCTTACAAGGGCATAGCAATAAAGTATGGTCAGTTGCCTTCAGTCCTAATAATAAGACGTTAGTTAGTGGCAGTGACGACCGCACAATTCGGTTGTGGGACATTTACGATGGTAAGTGCCTCAAAATCTGGCGAGGTCATAACGGTAAGGTATGGTCAGTTGCCTTTAGTCCTGATGGGCGCCGTGTAGCCAGCGGCAGTGAAGACCAAACAGTAAAGTTGTGGGACGTTCATGACGGTAAGTGCTTGTCTACCTTGCAGGGAGATGCAAATAAAGTATTTTCAGTAGCTTTTAGCCCTGATGGTCATGTTCTTGCTAGTACACATGAAAATCACACAGTGAAGTTGTGGGATGTTCGTGATGGTAGTTGCATTAAAACCTTGCAGGGGCATACTAATCGAGTATTTTCAATCGCATTTAGTCCTGATGGTCAAATGTTAACAAGTAGCAGTGATGACCGAACAGTAAAGGTATGGGACGTTAAAACTGGTCAATGCCTCAAGACCTTACACGGGCATATCAATGCCTTATGGTCAGTTGCCTTTAGTCCTAATGGGCGCCTTATCGCTAGTGGCAGTAGTGACCAAACGGTGAGGCTATGGGACGTTAAAACTGGTGGCTGCGTAAGAACTTTGCAGGGACATACTAATGCCATATGGTCAGTTACCTTTAGTCCTAATAGTCATGTTCTTGCTAGTGGCAGCGAAGATGAGACAATTAAGCTTTGGGATATCAAAACAGGCGAGTGTCTGAAAACCTTTAGAAGCAAAAGACCATTAGAGGGCATGAATATTACTCACGTTGCAGGTTTAACTGACGCGACTATTGCCACTCTTAGAGCGCTAGGAGCAGTTGAACACTTCTGATCGAATACACGAGTATCAAGGTGAACCTTTACCTGACATCAAAGCCGAAGCGCTCTGAACAGATGAAATTAGTTTACCAGCAAATTAAAAATATTTTCTTTGGTCGCGCTTCTCGCTCAGTGGTAGTAATACCGCATTCAAGACAATAGTTCTATACAGGCTACTACATTTGGTGGAGGCGCCTACATTAGTGCGTACTAGGAGTGACGCCTGTACTTTTATTTACTTTCGGCGAACACCTCGCTCGGCGTGTCCTGCCAGAAAATTTATATAAATTAAAGTTTTAGAAGTTGTAATAGCCCCTGCAACTCACTGCTCCCTTATGTTGAAGTGATATGTTGGCGCCCTCTTAATAGCACAAGTAGAGCCAACAACATTTCTGGCTCTTGTATAATGTGTCGTTACATTCTTGTTGAATATTTATTCTACAACCTTGACTATTACAAACAATAAACACATTGTATATCTAGTAGTTATGTGCTATGTATTAGGTTAAAGGAGATAGTATAACTACAAAAAGGGTATGTAGATTATGAATAACGAATTTGCTTACGAATATGTTCATTCTCAATCAGTTGGAAATCTAGAGAAGTGTAGAGAAATAATTAAAAATACAGATGAAAAGTTAGAACAACTTTATAATATACATAATATTAGAGGTTATCAACTACTTTTAATCAAGGATGATACTGATATAGAAGAAAAGTTGATAGAACCAAAGTTTGAAGGAGTTACTATGGGTAAATTACCTTTTGTTTATTCATTTGTACAACCTTTTAATGATGTTAAAAGCGATTTTAATAGTTTGATGGAAAGTTTACAATACAAGCGGGTTGATGATTAAAGTATTAGATATGCAGACGATTGATGTCGTTTGGGATATGGAAACTTGTTACCCAGATGACTTTCTGACTTTATTGTTATTAATTGGGCACCCAAGGGTTAACTTGAAGGCTGTAACCGTTACTCCTGGTACACCAGACCAAATTGGGTTAGTTCGTCATGCGGTTAATGACTGGTTCAATTTAAATATTCCTGTGGGAGCTTACAATATTCAGCATGAGAAGCAATGTGTTTCTGCGTGGCACTATAAAGTTTACGGATATATTCCTCCAAACTATGATGCTGAGTTAGGGTATAAAGTATTGCAGGAGTATTGTGATGAAAATACGACTCTAATTACAGGCGCCCCTTTAAAAAATCTAGGAGCAGCAATTACTGAAAGCAATGGATGTGGAAATACATTTAAACTAGGTCGTTTGGTTGCACAAGGTGGATTTGCTGGTAAAGATGTAGTGCCAATTGAGTGGCAGTTAGAAAAATTTAAAGGTATGATAACCTGTCCTAGCTATAATCTTAACGGTGATATTAAATCTGCCTTAGCTGCTTTAGAGTACCCACAAATTGAAATTAAACGTTTTGTATCTAAAAACGTATGCCATCAAGTTTACTACAATCAGCAAATGCATGAACGTTTGGGAGCAATTAAAGATAAAAGCCTTGCTTTATTCTACATTTGGAAAGGCATGGATGTTTACCTGAAAAAAAATCCTGCTGGTAAGAAGTTTCACGACCCCTTAGCTGCTTGTTGTGCGATTGATGAATCAATTGGAACTTGGGAAGAAGTTAAACTCTACTATCAAGATAACAAGTGGGGTGCCTTTTTATCTCAAGGTTCTAGAACATGGATTATCACTAATTACAATCATGAAAAATTTGTTCAAACACTAACTGCTGTTTGAACTTAAATTCAAAGTTTTAACTCGTAGTAATGAATTAAATCTACAGTACATTAGGCAGAAGACCATTGTATCTCCCTAAATTGAGGTCTATAATTACATCTCTTGCAGTTGTTGACTCACATGGATTAATTTGATAAGCAATAAGCCTTGATTGACTTCCTTTAAACACAATTACTGGTTTCTTGCAGAAGTCACCACTTTTAGCTAATTGATATCCTACATCTTCTCCTAATATATATCTTGTTTGTGCAGTAATAATTTGCAAGGAGCTTAATTTTGTAGTACCGCTGACATATATACCTCTTCCTCTATCTTCCGTATGTATCGTTTGCTGTAAAAGAATAATTTTTAATTTAATATTAGGGTATAAATTTTCATTTATTAACTCTTCTAGTGTTCTTATCAGCAAATTTCTGGAACCACCTCCTACTAAAGACTCAGCAATAGCAATTGTTAAATTATCTTGCAATTCACTATTCATAATACTTTTGATACATGCTTTCAGGTCAGCCATTTGCTGAATCTTATAATTATCTGTTTGATTAGTTCTCAGACGTTCCGCTTCTTCCAAACTCATTATCCTTTTTTCTATTTTTACAACTTGAATATTTTGAGATGACGCAATTTGGTCTGCTAGCATTGCACCACCTCTCTTAAGGCTTATTAGATAAGCACAATCATCAAGACTTGAACGTAAACTCCGTATAGCATTTTGGCTATCTTCTATCAATGGTGCATAAACAGCACCTTGTAGCTTTGTCCATACATCATCTTTTCCTCTAATTTTATTAACTGTTTGTTTCCTAATTTCTAAAGATTCCGAAAGCAAACCAGGTTCAAAACTGTTTAATTGTTGTAATAACCATTCTCCATACAGACCGTTGTCTAAATCAACTTTTTCATAGGGCACAAAGGATATTTGCTTGATACTTACTGGTCTTCTCGCACCGCTGTCTAACATTTTTGATTACGTCCAGAACTCACGCGAACTATCTCATCATACAATTATAAAGTAATAGGTTGCGCGACAATAATATAATCGTAATTTCTATAGCTTAATGCTTTAAATAATAAACAGTTATCGGTAGTCAAAAAAATATCCGCATTACCCTCTGCACATGCGTTCGAGTGCATTTAATCCCCCCAACCATCGTATAAAAGAGGGTTAGGGAGGATTTAAAACGCACAAATATAACCAGCACAGTAAATTTGTATGTTCCAATATGTGGCGCCATACCATAAAGACTGGCGCCATTTCCGTTCTAAATAAAGAGTACTTTATCGAACACTAATCGACCGTATAAGTACGCTTATAACCTCACCAGGGTTCTCACTTGGTAAAATTGGACTCCAATCAGTTATATTGGCATATCCTAATTGGTCTAATACTCGAATAGTGATAGTAACCGCACGTTGCGAACCGATAAGAATATGTTTTATTTTTTCATTTTCCGGCGCCATACTATCTGAAAGTGAAGGTAATTTCTCAAGAGTCTTTTCTGTGTTGATAAAAGCTTTAACCGCGCGCGTTTTTGTTAGTTGTGTCATGATTTCTTCTCTGGTTTATACAAATTTACAGTGATAGGCAACTGTGCTTTTTCGCCTACTTCACATATCTTAATATATATTTATAATTTTAGTTACCGAAAGAATAATAATTTTCTATCTAACTTTTGGCTATTACTGAAATTTCTCATACTTTCTTGGGAGAAGAAAGGTATATTTATCGCTACGGATATTTCATCTCTAAGTTTAAAATAGCAAGCACATGTTAGAACTTTGATTAACGCATCTTCTAGCTTAGATTGTCCGATACCAAGATTTGCACCCAAGTCAGCTGCTAATTGACCAACAACATAACCATGACCTTGATGTGCCATCCACAAATTCATTAAGGGGTCAGTAGCTCTAGTATCAAATACACTTTAACGAAATATTTCACGACGGTAAAGAGTATTTTGGTGAGGTATTTGTGCAAGATAACAATGGTTGTTTATGGAAAATAAAGGTTCGTCATACGGGAGATAGAGGACGCTACCTCAAAATCAAATCAAAATCTAATGGTTCAAATAAAGTACGAGCAACAGCAGATAATTATAAAGATTATTTGAGAATTACCCCTCATGAATGGGAAATTTTCTATCGACTTGCGGCAAGCCGAAATAACCAGCAACTTTATGACGAAGCTAAAAAGGTTTTAACTCGATTATTTTGATACTAACCGCATACTGGACGCACCTGCAAATACTCTACCCCTATCGCTCTTGCAGTGGTAGGGGTTATTTTCAGGTTTGTTTATAACCACTCTTAAGCAGGAATAAGCAGTAAGCCATTAATATATTTAAGATATAAATCTCTCATCAAAGGTGATTATAGGTAGAAATAATCAGTGGCAAGCTGGGAATAATAAGCCTGGAACTTTTAACAATATCGCTAATCATCAAGCGCATTAATGGCACTGGCGCCAAAAAATGGAGATATTTTTCAATCCTTATTGGTGCCAAATCCCTCGCAGTTTTACAGTAACAAGCCATGCGCTATTGATAGAATCAGGATAAACAGGCAGTGGCTTACTATTAACTATTGCATCGTAGACACTTATATAAACGGGACAAACGGTTCCAATCCTATAAACGTAGTAAGCGAGCCACCACAAACATCTTTCTCGTTGAAGCATTAATGAATTAAGATAAAACGTTGATAGTGCGTCCTTTCTCTCCAGTTTTTGAGGTGCATCAAAGTAAATGTTTATAACCACCCAAAAAGAAGAATATAGTTATGCTTATATTAGCGCCGTAGCATTAACCGCTGGGTATTCCTTTCAAATTGCACCTAGACCGCTAGATTTGGTAGGGGTAGATGTAACTATAACAGGACTTGTATCACCAGGGGAGCGGCGCCGAACTCGTCTTGACTTACAGTTAAAATGTACTTCCCAAGACCTACTTGACGATGACGGTATTAGATTTCCGCTCGAAATAAAGAATTATAATGAGTTGAGGAACACTAATCCCAGCGATGACCCTTTACTATTAATTATTATCTTAGTGCCCGAAAAAGTCGAAGATTGGTTGCAGCAGTCAGAAACAGAACTATGTTTAAAACGCTGTGCTTACTGGGTATCCGAAGCGGGGTCAACCAGAAAGCAACAACCAAACTACTGTAACTGTTTATATACCTCGAACTAATATTTTTAGTGTAGATGCATTACAAACACTTATGCAACGCTCTCGCCACCGGAGAAACAATATGATAGTTACAGTACGCGACCCCAATATACTCTCAAACCTAGACCCAAAAGTTATAACCAATTATTTAAAAGCGCGCGGGTGGATGCGCGAAAGTCACATCCCTGAAAAAGAATCAGTTTGGGTAAACTCAACTAATGACCAAGGATACGACGAATACGATATTACCCTACCCCTTAACCCCCAAACTCGGTCATATGCACTGCGAATGGCAGAAATATTAGACACCCTAGAAAAAGTTGAAGAACGTTCTCAACTAGATATACTAAGCGATTTAATAACAACAATCCCAAACACATCCATTCAAGGAATAGTAACCAAACTATCTCAACCAAACAACATCACAGTAATAGGTTTTGTCGTAGGTAAACCAGAGCTTATCAATATAAAACTAAATCAAGAAGACTACCAAATAGCCACCACCGCATACAATGAACGCTTGCCAATAACTTGTACAGGCGATTTAATTAAAGATAAAAATATTTTTTTACTAGTCAATCATCACAGTTTTACTTTATACGTAATAAATACAGAACATGTAGCAGCGTAGAAAAACGGCGCCATTCATAAACGCACTTTGGGTATAGATTTTATTGGTAATAGCAGTGTGTCCTCAATATTTTTACGAACATCGCGACTAACATAACAATCACTATTGAGACAATCAAGGAGTAACCGATTAGCGCCGTAATATTTTTTCAATAGTTCTTTTTGAGAGTCAGTAAACTGCCAATTGTGACCGATATTGCGATGCTGAATCATAATAAATCTAAGCTTTTCTATCCAATTGGCGCCCTTTAGAAACCACCATTTTTGTAAAGTATTAAAATCTTCCAGATCAGGCAGTTCAGTTTTTAACTGTTGTAGCTTGCGCTTTAATTCGTCTTCGCAGTATCTGCTGAGGGCGAGAGTGAGGTTTCGGTTGGAGGCGAAAGCAAAGGCGAGGTTTTGGTCTAGGGCAAGGGCGAAGTCGAGGGCGAGGATAAGATTTTGGTCTAGGGCGAGATTTTGGTCGAGTTTTCGGGCAAGGATTTGGGTGAGGTTTCGGAGATGTCTAATATATTGCAGCTGCTCACCTACTCGTATCTCCCAAAGAAGATATGGTGGGCTTGGTAGATGAAGCTTTGGCGCGGCAAAACTTGAGCCGAAATGTTGTAATGTCTGTGCCTAATTTTTTGATTGTGCCGTTTATTTTAGCTAACACAAATTTTATAGCCACCTTACCTGCACACTTAGTAAAAACGTTTGTAGAAGTTTGGCAGTTATATGCTTGGACACTTCCATTCCAGATGGCTGGTTTCTCTGTAGACCTGCTATGGCATAGCAAAAATAACCGCGAAGCAGGACATGTATGGCTACGTCATTTAATTACTCAACAATGTCAAAATTAATACCTAAATGTAGAGACGTTACATGTAACGTCTCTACATTTACATTAATTAAACAATCAAATTCAAATCGCCAAACTCATGCCACAGATAACGTTAGAGTTGGAAGCACTAGCTGAGGAATTACTTGATTTCACGTCGGTTACTGACTTAACCAACTGGTTATCAGATGGGTAATGTCCCGCCCTAGGCTTCAGCCTAGAGCTAATTGTAGCGAAGCCTGCTTATAGCAGGCTAATAAAAAGCGTCTTAAAAATCGATTGAGGCGCCGCAACGAAACGTAATACATTAAATCTTTAACTAAAGATATGGTGTTCAGATCAATTTTATAAAGAAAAAATAAAACTAGAAAATTGCTCTTCCTAGACTGGTAAATTTTATTTAAGTTTACTTAACTTATTTAATAATTTAAAACTTTTATCATCTTCATTAAGTTGATATTCTTCAATTAGCTTTCCATCTTCAGCCCATTCCTTTTTACTAACAATAATACTGTGCTTATATAAACATTCTATTTTTAAGTGCCCACTTTCATACAGTTCTTTACATAAACCATTTAAAACTCCTGATTCATAGTAATATTCGTAGTGTAACTGTCCATTGGGATACCATTCCCTTGAAATTCCTTGCAAAATACCATCCACATAAGAACTTTCTGCTAATAGCTGACCCGAAGCAAAATTCTCGTAAGCAATACCCGTGAAATCTTTTCCCTCATAAGTGTAGGCATGATAATCAGAATAATCTAGTTCATCTATAAGTACTCTCATAAAACAATCAACTCCAATAATGAACAATTCTTATTGTAGCGTTTTGCGATAGCTTGATAATTTCTGCAGAAATTCCTCAGCGAGGTCACGCTTGAGATAGTATATCTCTGGTCAAAACCTGACAGTTAGGGCAACGTATTATACTCTGACGTTTTTGGCTACCTGTCATACGAATATTAAATATAAGTAAATCATCTAAATCCTCAACTCCGGCTTTTCTGCCTAACTCTTCTTCTAAAGCCAAAAGAACTTGAGATGCAGCTTTGACCTCTGCATGGATACCCGGAAATTCCTTTCCCAGCAGTTGGCGTGAAGTCAAGCCCGTATTTACTGCATCATCGATATATTTAACAAGCCTATCCTGAAAAATAGGATGTAGAAGAGGAAGAATTTCTTTGAATGGTTTGACCTGATTAATATCAAAACGGATTATATTTTTGGTTCTATGCATTACACCTGCTAATACAGGCCCGCGCTGATTATTGGAAAGTAAAGCAATTGTATTATTAAAATACTCGTAAACTGACTTGACGAGTTCATTTGCATCTTGAAGTAACTCAGAGTCATTGATATCTACTTGACATGGATTAAATCCAAAATCAGTAGCTCTTAAACCGACATCATCATTAGGGTGAGGTAAACTAATTTTCTCAAGCGTACTTTTAACTCCTAACTTATTTCAATTAATTTGCTGGCTACTTTACACCAGTCATCAAGCTTGCCATAACAGGAAAGCGTATTGCTTTAAAACTTCCTTAACTTTTCACAACTGCGGGGTGTATACTAAATTCTTAAGATTACTCCTTGGATATATTGATAGGGTCTGATATTTCCATTGAACGATTTTGAGGAGGCTTCTCATGGTATTTTTAAAAACATATTGATTATCACTCTCGGTTCGCCTTGTTTGGATAAATATAGACAGGCCATCAGTAAATCAATTGTTCCGAAACATTGAACTTTTTGATACAGTACTTTAAGTCGTGATTGTAGTACTTCTCAAATTTTATTGTTTTTTATTTTGGTGAAGGACGATAAAATCAGGCGTTTCTGATCGAATATGTGTAAAGACGTTACATGTAACCTCTCTACATAAATTAAACAATCAAATTTAAATTGCCAAACTCATGCCACAGATAACGTTCTTTCACTGCTTCTTCATAAGCTGACCGAATTACTTGTTACGGCAAAAAGGCAGTAAGTAAATCAAGATGGCTCGCTTCTGGTTCATGCAGTCCGGTCAATAAACCATCACTAATGCAATTATTGCTACTAGTTGTATTGCTAGAGATAAAAAAGCGGTACATTTTATTTTAAAGGTTCTGGTGGTTTAAGCGTGCGTCCCGGTAATGCTCCACTTAGTACTTATTCAACAGCAAGTATTAGTAATTTGCCTGAAACCCAAGAACGGCGCCCTTGGAAAAAAGGTGACACCATAGTTGAACCGCAAGGAATGTATCAATTGCCAAATGGCAAAATTTTTATGGGTAATGAGTGTTCTGAAACCTAACCCTAGGCTAGGGAGATTAACTAAGCGCGTATAATAACTACGTTACGCCCCTTTTTTGTTGTCACATTTCTAGTTGATAAACGGTCTAGAAAAGCAGGTGCGTTTTTACGTCTATCGAAAATACATAACCATCCATAATCTGCTTTTATTCGTGCTAAATAAGTTTCTAATTGGTCTAACCCTTTTTCTTCTGGGTCTTTTATTTTATCCGGCCAAGTTTTTACTTCAATTCCCAATGTTACTTTTTTATATTTTAAGCATAAATCCATACGACCCTTTCCAATCGCATACTCCCGCTCTAAAGTTCCTCCCCCATTTACGACACGATGTAGAAATGCCATTAATACTATATGGGGTGCGATTTCTTGGTATGATGTAGTACTAAGTAATGGTTCTCCATGCTGGCGCCAAAAATCTATAAATGCCGATTGTAAAGCATCAACGTCTAATTCACCATCTTTATTTAACCAGGTAGGGGTAATACTAGGTAAACTGTCAGAGGCGCCTTGAATTAAAACACGAGGAATAACCTCTCTATAAATAGGGTTAGCAATTACTAGTCCACCATTTGGTTCTCGACGTAACAACCCTAAATCAACTAAATATTGTCGGTCATCGTCTGGTGTGTCACCTAACGTATCTCCCGCTAACATTGGTTCCATTATAGCTTTAATTCTTGTTTCGGTAAGTCTATCTGCTAAAGAATCAAGGTGAGTATCTTTACGCGCAATTAGAATTTCTTTAGCTTGATTAATATGTTCTACTGTAATAGTTACTTGTGTATCAGTTAATAATTCTTCAACAATTTCTTTTGCTAAGGCATTGATTAACCAAGGTTGCCCTTGAGTTAAATCAAAAGCCATTTGTGCTGCAGAAGAAGTAAAAGCTTGTTTTGTATCTTTTGTATGCTCCTGATATAATTCTACAACTTCGGCGGCATTAAAATATCTCATTGTTAGTGAGCGGTCTTTAATATTAAACGGACTTGCTGTATTTAACCTCTCTTTACCACCAGAAGCAACTTTATAATCTCGCACATCCCGCATACCAACCAACCCTACAGATGAAGGAAAGTTTTTGGGACGTTCAGAATAACTATCACGCAACTGCCGCAAAATAGAAATTAATACCTGATTTTCTAAAGAATCTATTTCATCTATAAATAATACTAAAGGTCGTGGACAATTTTGCGCCCAGAGTCTAAGATTAGCTCGAATTCTTTGTCCGGGTGGTCCTTCTATCCAATCGGGAGGTTGTAAATCGGATGGTAGTCGGTCTATTATCTTATCACGCCATGTTGCCAAAATTGCAGACTCGGCGCCTCCTATATCATCTTTAAAAGCGTTTCCTACCTCTACTGATAGGGTAGCTGCACAATATTGTCCCATGCTGGTTATCTGTTCAGCTAACGCTAACATAGCTGTAGTTTTACCCGTTTGACGTGGTGCGTGGATAACAAAATAGCTGCGTTGCCTAATCAACCGCTCAAGGGAAGGCAACCGAACGGTAGGTGACAACATATAGTGGTCGTCCCTGTTACACGGACCTGAGATGTTGAACCAACGAGCCATGACAACTTCCACAAGCTTACTATGACAATGCCCAGTGTAGCGCATAACGCTTTTGACGGGTTAACCTACAATCTACACATACAAAATAAATTATCGATTGAGCCACCGTAACCAAACGTAATACATTAAAACTTTAACTAAAGATAAATATGATGTTCAGATAAATTTCCTGCTTCAATAGCAACGTCTGATAATGCTTCTGAGTCCCCAAATATACAGTAAATTTCAGGCGTTTCTGATCGAATATGTGTAAAGACGTTACATGTAACGTCTCTACATTAATTAAACAATCAAATTTAAATCGCCAAACTCATGCCACAGATAACGTTCTTTCACTGCTTGTTCATAAGCTGACCGAATTACTTGTTTCGGCAAAAAGGCAGTAAGTAAATCAAGATGGCTCGCTTCTGGTTCATGCAGTCCGGTCAATAAACCATCTACTGCTTTTAACTTGTGTTCACTAGTTACATGAAGTCGCGTATAACCGTGTCCTGCATGTACCTTACCATCAAAATCAACCACTGATTCCAACGCGCGCACTACAGTTGTTCCTACAGCAATAATTCGTCCCCCAACTGTGCGTGTAGTATTAATTTTGTTCGCTGTAGTTTCATTGATTAAATACTCCTCTTGCGAGGCAGGATGTAGAGCGTCAAGTTCATCATCCATGTAGGAAGATAATCCTGTATGCAATGTAATATAAGCTGTTTGGATTTGTTGACGTTTGAGACTAAACATTAATTGCCATGTAAACGCGCGTCCAGCAGAAGGCATTTCTGCCGAACCTGGTTCAATAGCGTAAACAGTTTGATAATAATCTAAATCCCAAGGCGCCGATACATACTCATACCGAATTGGTTGTCCTAACTTGTAAAACAAGTCAATTAACTGTGTCCCTCCTACAGAAAACCGCAGTTTCCACAGTCTTGAAATGTTACTGTCACGTTCCAAAACAATGGCGCTTAATTCTGGGCTAAAGTTAATTTGCATTCCGCTATGTAAAGGACAAGCAAAGTGTTCACCTGGTTGGCAAAGCAAGAGTGCAAGCCAACTGTCGTCTGGTGAATGTTGCGCTAAACGAACTTGTACTCGATGTTTCTGTGTTACTTCATACCCATCAATAGCAGCAGGTAAAGTGCGGCTGGAATTGAACACTAACAAATCGTTGGGACGTAAAAAGGCGCCTAAATGATTGAAATGCGAATGTTCAACTTGATAATTGTCTCGGTTAATAACCATTAACCGTACTTGGTCGCGGGCAATACCTCGCCGTTCAGGTGGTGATGAAGCAGCTAGCTCACTTGGAAGGGTAAAAGAAAAGGGCGCTTTCATAATTAATTCTCTTTCGACAAATTTAATTAAGCAGCTTGTGATAATGGTTCATCTTCTTCGGTTTGTGCATGAAAGCGCTGCCCGTTTACATGCTTAGACTCATCTGATGCCAAATAGACAAATATAGAAGTGACATATGCCGGATTCGCCCATTGTGTTGGGTCTTCATCCGGTTCTGCTGCGCGATGCATGGCAGTGTTCATATTTCCAGGGTCTACCCAATTAACGCGAACATTACTTTCTTCGAGTTCTGCTGCCCAGGTTTGTGAAAGTCCTTCTAACCCAAATTTGGAAATCCCATAGGCGCCCCAACCAGGATATCCGGTAATACCAGCATCACTTGTGACATTAATAATTGAGCCACCGTTTTCAATCATCGCTGGCAACACTTTCTTAATGAGCAAAAACGGTGCTATCAGGTTTGTATTCAACACGTTGCGGAAATCTTCCAATGGATAATCGAGCAAAAACGGCATCGGTTCGGGACCAATGGTAGAAGCATTGTTCACTAATATATCGATATGTCCCCCAAATGCATTCAACGTAGTCGCAACAATCCGCTCAATATCTTGCGCTTGGCTCACATCCGCTACAATTGCCAATACCTGAATTTGCTTATCTACTTCTTGGATTAAATCGCGCGCAACATCCAGTAATGCTTTGTTACGTGCAACAATCGCAATTCCTGCGGCGCCTGCACGAGCGAATGCAATCGCTAGCTCCAAACCCAATCCCTGTGAAGCACCTGTAATTAATGCGTATTTTCCTTGCAAACTGTTCATTTGTACTCCTAATAGCCCTTAACTCATCCAAGGAAAGTTAAAGATGAATCGCTGATATTTTTAATCATAGTCATAATGATTATGAGTTGCAACTAATTTGTTTAATTATTTCTTGTTTGTGTGCTGAAAATCGCTGTAAAAGCTTGCTATGCAAAGAGAATGCTGTAATCGTGCATACGCTTGTACGTTAAAAATAGTAATAATTTGCATTAAGTTTCTTTTCAAAATCTTTCAGATGGTTGGTAATTAGGGGCGTTTATGCCGATTTGACATATTGTTGTCATTTTTGTTCGTCAGGCTAAAAGTAGCTCGCTTTTAAGCGTGAACTTGTGGAGTATTATATTTTTGGTGATATGAACGAATTAACAAAGCCTACCATTGGTATTACTACGTTTAATCAAAATCAAGATGGTCAGTATCACATCAAAAATACGTTTGTAGAGGCAGTACGCCGTTGTGGCGGTTTGCCTATCTTACTACCCCCCGGTCAATCAGAAGAAAGTGCTGCAATTTTAGAAGTTGTCGATGGTTTAATTTTCTCTGGTGGTGGGGACTTAGACCCAGCTACTTATAATGGCTCCTTACATCCAGCTATTTCCGATGTTGACCACACGCGCGATGCTTTTGAGTTAAAACTTTTAAATCAAGGCTTGAACACTGATATCCCCTTGTTGGGCGTTTGTCGAGGAGTTGCTGTCATGGCTGTTTCTTGTGGCGCCAGTCTTGTAGCTCATATTCCTTCGGAGTTTGGTGAACTGGTAGCACATACAGGAGAATCTGAACAAAGCGTTAAACATTTAGTTGAAATAAACCCTCAAAGTCATCTTGCCTTAATTATGGAAGCGACTAGTGTGGAAGTTGAGTCAATGCACCACCAATCAGTACGTACTTTACCTACTGGATGGCGCCTTGCTGCGCGCTCTATTGATGGTGTAGTTGAAGCGATAGAATACGAATATCACCCTTGGGCTATCGGAGTACAATGGCATCCAGAACTTGCAATTGATAACCCACAACAGTTACGTATTTTTCAAGCTTTTGTTGAAGCCGCGCGAGCTAGAAAAATTAGAAATCAAAACAAACGCAATCAAGCAGGATTCTACACTCGTATCGACTCTTCACTAAATTTGATTTAATACCAATGCTTTGAAGAGTTTTAGATGAAGTAAATTTTGATTAGCAGAAATGATGAGGAAGATATTATGGCTTCACAATTCCAAGGAAAACGTGCCCTCGTGACTGGCGCCAACAAAGGCATTGGATTTGCAATTTGTCAAGGGTTACTAGCAGCGGGATTTGATGTGATTTTGGCTGCTAGATCAATTGAGAAAGCGTCTTCTGCAATCAAGCAACTCCAAACCTCAAACGCCCGTCCATTAGAACTCGATGTTAGCAATGATGATAGCATTAACAAAGCCGCAAAGAATTTAAGCAACGAGATTGATTCGCTTGATGTCTTAATCAATAATGCAGGTATTTATCCTGATAAAGGCGTTAATATTCTTACAGTGTCACGTGAATTGCGTTCATCATACGATGAACGTGAATGCATTTGGCGCCGTACAGGTTACTCAAGCATTTCTACCACTGTTGTCAAAATCTAAAAAGGCTCGTATTGTTAATACTTCAAGCGGCTATGGTCAGTTATCAGGCTTGAGCGCGGATGTGCCCAGCTATTGTTTATCTAAGCTAACGCTTGATGGGGTGACAATTATGTTAGCCGAAGCTTTACAACCTCAAGGCATTGTTGTCAATGCAATAGACCCTGGTTGGGTGCAGTCTGATATGGGTGGGTCAACAGCTCCACGCACTCTCGAACAAGGGGCAGATACCACCGTTTGGTTAGCGACAGAGGCACCGACAAATTTGACTGGAAAATTGTTCTACGAGCGGCATGTGGTGTCTTATTAAACGTTTATATTAGTAGTCCAAGTCATTAATTTTGGGGTGTAGGCGCCTTTATAGCGAACTCTCTTAACTCTTATCTTTGTGTACTCTGTGTCTCTGTGGTAAAAAATATATTTACACCAAAACTTATGACATGAACTACTAGTAGTTCATGTCATTGATTTTAATGAGTTGTAGCACAGGCGAGACACGTATGCATTCATGTCTTTTTATTTACCACAAAGACACAGAGTACGCAGAGAAGAGAGTAAGAGAGTTGGCGTCAACACCCCAAAATAAATGACATAGACCACGCTTTGGTGTGTGTCAAAAGTTTTGGTAGGTTGGTTTGCAACCCATACAACCCATGTAACGGTGTAGCTCTTTGTTTCAAACAAGGTCTGGTTATTTAATACCACCCATCCGTTACATCCGTTCATCATCCGTTGCCAATCTTCCCGTGTGTTGTTACGCTGCGCGCAGGGGTCTCAATTTTAATTTATAGTTCTACTCAACAATTTTTTGCTGACGAAGTTGTTTCATTAATTCGCTCATAAAATCTATGAAAGCACGAATCTTAGCTGAGAGATATCGTTTCTGAGGATAAATTACCGAAATTGGAGAACCTGGAACTGCATAGTTTTCTAAAACTGGTTTGAGCTTGCCAGTAGCAATTGCCTCTCCTGCAATATAGTTGTACACTTGAACTAGCCCAACACCCGCAAGCGCAACATCTAGAAGCGATTTCCCATTGTTTAGGCAAAGATTACCCTCCACGGGTATACTTATCTGCTGCCCATCATCTTGAAATTGCCAGTCAAACACCCGTCCAGTCCAGGGTGAAACAAAACTAATGCAATTATGATGCTGAAGTTCTTCTAAAGTTTGAGGTATTCCATGTCGCTTCAAGTAGTTTGGTGCAGCACAAACAATTAACCGAGCAGTCCCTAGCCCATACATAATTAAACTGCTATCGCGTCCAACTCCAATTCGCACAACGGCATCGATTCCTTCTTCTATTACATCTGCCATACGGTTGCTTAGAGATATATTTAGCTTCAGGTCAGGGTAGCGCTTGATGAACTGAGGTAGTGCCGGAATAATATGCAGTTGTCCTAATTCGGTAGTCAGGTCAATGCGAAGCGTTCCAGTAGGAGTTGATTGCGCGCGCTTTAGTTCTAATTCCGCTTCTTCCAGTTCACCGAGAATTTGCCGACAGCGTTCGTAAAATGCGGCGCCATCATCGGTCAGTGTAATCTTTCTGGTCGTGCGGTTCATTAAGCGGATGCCCAAGCTTTCCTCTAACCGCATAACCGCTTTGCTTACTGCCGAAGGGGACATCCCTAATTGCTGGGCTGCAACAGAAAAACTCCTGGTTTGAGCAGACCGGACAAAGATGTTGATGTCATTAAACTTATCCATAGGCATTATTTTACTGGATTAATGAATTATAGGAATAAGTGTTATGAAACACAACTGCTTTTTCAAAGCTTAGTCTTAGATTATTGTGAAATTATCCAACTAGATATACAGCAAGTTTCATTCAGTCGTACAAAGTTTGTTGACGCTTGCCTGAGATAGCTAAAGTAAATTTTATGAAGACTATGAATATAGACATTCAACTCTTTACACCTGCTAAAGTGGGGAATCTAGAACTTCCCAACCGGATTGTGATGGCGCCTATGACCCGTAATCGCACTGGAGATCGAGGAATTCCCGATGAACTGAACGCAGAGTATTACGCTCAACGATCAACAGCTGGACTGATCATCACAGAAGGAACCTATCCTCACCCAACCAGTCGTGCCTATACCGGACAACCCGGAATTTACACTGATGAACAGGTTGCAGGGTGGCGACTCGTAACCAATGCAGTTCATCAAGCAGGTGGACGTATTTTCTTGCAAATTCATCACGCCGGACGCATTAGCCATCCTTCTCTGTTGCCTGATGGTATTCTCCCCGTTGCTCCCAGTGCGGTGCGTCCCAAAGGTGAAGTTCATATCCCGTCCGGAAAAGACAAATATCCAACACCGAGAGCCTTAGAACTGAAGGAAATTCCGCAGGTCGTTGAGATGTTTCGTAATGCCACAGAACGGGCAGTAGAGGCTGGATTTGATGGGGTTGAACTGCATGGAGCTAATGGTTATTTACCGCACTCGTTTCTGTCAAGTTTAACCAATCTCCGCACTGATGAGTATGGTGGCAGTGTGGAAAATAGATCGCGCTTCTTCCTTGAAGTGGTCAAAGCAATGGTCAGTGTACGTGGCGGGCAATATGTCGGTGTCAAAGTTTCCCCTTGGAAGTTCTTGCCCCACGATATTGAAGAAACTGACACACAAGTAATTTATCCTTACCTTGCCCAACAGCTTTCTGACCTCGACCTAGCTTATTTGCATATTCAACTACCGATGGTTACATTTGGCAATCAACCAAATGCCCCATTTGATTTAGCAAAACTGATTCGTCCCCACTTCAAAGGTGTGATGATGGTCGATGGCAGCTTGGATAAAGAAGCAGCGATCGCTCGCCTAGAAGCTGGTGATGCTGATCTGGTCGCCTTCGGACGTGCCTTTCTCGCTAACCCTGACCTCCCCCAACGGCTTCGCGAGAATGCTGCTTTGAATGAAGTTGATTACAATACGTTCTACACGCCTGGAGCAAACGGCTACACCGACTATCCCATGCTACAAAGTTTGTTGACGCTCGCTAGAAAAGAGTAGAGGAAATTTGATGAAGGCTATTACCCTTGATGATTACGTAAATAAATATGAATCGATTCGGATGCAGCGGCATAACGGCATTTTGGAAGTGACACTGCATACAAATGGCGATTCTCTCGTTTTTAATAAAACAATTCATGACGAACTTGGTTTTGCTTTCGCCGACATTGGCGCCGACCGTGAAAACAAAGTTGTAATTCTTACTGGCGCCGGAGAGAATTTTTGTGCTGACTTCGATCCAGAAAGTTTCAAAAGCTTCGGTGGACTAGGTAAAGATATTACGGCAACTGGTTGGGATCAAACCTACTGGCGAGGCAGGCATAACGTTATTACCCAGCTTGACATTCCTGTACCAATGATAGGTGTTGTTAACGGACCTGCAATCGCTCACTCAGAATTGGCACTGCTATGCGACATTGTGTTAGCCTCTGAAACGGCGGTATTTCAGGACTTTCCTCACTTTGGTAATGGAGTTGCCCCTGGTGACGGCATTCAAGTAATGTGGATGTTACTGTTGGGCGTGAACCGGGGACGATATTTCTTGCTAACGCAGCAGAAACTATCAGCGCAAGAAGCATTCGATTTTGGGGCAGTCAACGAAGTTCTCCCACCTGACAAACTCTTGCCGAGAGCGTGCGAACTTGCTGCACAAATGGCTCAAAAGCCACCCCTAGCTTTACGTTACGCCCGATTGCTTCTAACTCAGCAACTTAAGCGATTAATGGAAGATGGCGTAAGTATTGGATTAGCGCTAGAAGGGCTATCTGCCATTGATGTCGAGCGGCAACAAGGCTAAAAAGTGCTTTTGTGGAGGAACGGAGATGAAAACGTTAATTGTGCTGTTTAATCTCAAAGACGAGCAAAGCGTAGAGGAATATGAGCGATGGGCTAAAGAAAAGGACACTCCTGCAATCAAACAATTACAATCGGTTGAGGACAAGCGAGTTTACCGGGCAATGGGGTTGATGGGAGCGAATACTGCATCACCTTATCAATATATTGAAGTTATTGATGTGAATGATTTGAATCAACTGAGCGTTGACACTAATACTGACGAAATTCAGCAACTAATTCACTATTTCCAGCAAATTACCAAAGACCTGACCTTTATTGTAACTGAGCAGTTTAGTTAAACAAAACTTCTAGAAGGTAACAAAAATGGACTTGCAACTTAAAGGAAAAAGGATGGGGAACGGATTGGGCAGAGATTGAAAAACGTGTGTTGAAAGAGTGGATGGGCACTCTCACAGGTCGCTTGGGGAAGGTTGAAGATATTGCTAATTTAGTAGCATTTGTGGCAAGTCAAGAGTGCAGACCATATTACCGCAGCCAACTTTCGCGTGGACGGTGGAAGCTTTTTATGAAGATCGAAATTTTCATTCGTTTTAATGCAGAGGTGTAAAAAATATGACAAATTTTCACGAGTACAAAGATAAGTATGAAAACTTGAAAATGGAGCGCACTGACTCCGGCATTCTTACCGTAACAATGCATACAAACGGCGGTTCTCATATCCACACTGGCAAGGCTCATCGAGAATTTCCTGATGCTTTTAGTGAGATTGCCCGCGATCGTCAGAATGAAGTAGTAATATTTACTGGCGCTGGTGATCAATGGATTAGTCACATTGACTTTTCTACAGTAGACGATATTACTCAGCCTATGGGTTGGTATGCAATCCTTACAGAGGCTCGTCAGCTTCTTTACAATTTTCTTGATATCAGTGTTCCAGTAATCTCAGCCGTAAATGGCGCCGCCCCAATTCACGGTGAGTATGCTTTGATGGCAGACATTATTTTAGCTGCCGAGGATGCGTATTTTCAAGATAACCAGCATTTATCAGTCGGAGGTGGGGTTGTACCAGCCGATGGAGTACAGATTTTGTATCCAGCAGCAATGGGAGATGTTCGGGGACATTATTTTCTGTTGACAATGCAAAAGCTTACAGCTAGGGAAGCGTTAGAAATTGGCATGGTCAATGAAATTCATCCCCGTGATAAATTGCTAAAGAGAGCAAACGAATTAGCAGAGCAACTGCTTTGCCTTGACCCACTGACTCGCCGCTACACCCGTCTGATGTTCACCCGCAAACTTAAGCGGAAAGTTATTGATGAACTTTCTTTTGATATGGGCTTAGAGGGACTTTCAATCATTTCGTCAGTACAACCTAAAAATCCATAATCTAAATTTAAACGAACGAAAATTTGCAAAGGAAGGCAGAGAAGGGAGAGTTAATATGATTGAGGATGACATCTATCGGTGGACAGAAAACTACATGAATGTGTGGATGAGAGCATGGGAAGAAGCTAATGAAGCGGCAGTTGAACGAGTTGTAGCTTTGTTTACCCCAGATGGAGTTTACCACGCTACTCCGTTTAGTGAGGTGATAGGACATGAGGGCATTCGTGTGTACGAGTCAATGATTCTTACTCAACACAATGGCAAGGGCAGCTTTGAATTGCTAGGTGTTGCAGATAAGTACGGTGTGTATCGTTGGTTCATTGAGTATGATGTGCTGCCCAAAAATGTATGGGCATCAAAACTTCCTCAAACCATCATTGACTCTCCTGAGTGGGAATCTTATAGAACAATTGACTTCAGCCCTAGTGGAAATCGGATTGCTCAAGCTGGCATTTCCACAGTGGAATTTAATGATCAGGGACTCGTAACTCATTATCGCCAAAGCTGGCACACCAAAATCTTACGTTAAGTAATATTAGTAACAGAGGACTTATCCCGTGACACTGACTCGGATAGATCTCGAATCGAGTCGTTTGCAAGCGATGATTTTACAGGCAGGATTGAAGCTGCAAATTTTAACCCAAGCTCACTTGCAGCAATCGATTGATGAAACTCTACAACAATGCTCTAATGGCTCCGATGTCTGGATTTTTGCCTACGGCTCATTAATCTGGAACCCCATCATTAAATATAGCGAGCGCTGCGTCGGGACAGTTCACGGTTGGCATCGTCGCTTCTGCCTTTGGACTCCAATTGGTCGCGGTACTCCAGATAATCCCGGTTTAGTTCTAGGACTTGATTGCTCTGGGAGTTGCCGTGGTGTTGCATACCACATTGCTGCCACAGATGTTGCGACTGAATTACAGTTACTTTGGCGCCGAGAAATGCTTACAGGAGCCTATATTCCTAGTTGGGTCAAGGTAGAGAGTCCAGAGCAAGTAGTGGATGCTATTGCTTTTGTCGTCAATCAACAGCACTCACTCTACACAGGCAACTTATCCTTAGAAAGGACAATTGAAAGCCTTGCTACAGCTAGCGGACAACTTGGCTCCAGTACTGATTATCTTCTACAAACTATTGATGGACTAGCCAGCTTTGGCATTAAAGATGAGACATTGCTGTTTCTACGTGATTATGTAATAGCTCGACAACAATCGCGCGATTAATGCCGCCAATTCGTCGGATGCTCAAAAAATTACTTGTAATTTATGAATTTTCTTCACAAGTAATGTGAATTATAACTACTTTTTCTTTTATTGATTGCAAGTTACCTTGATTACAGAAACGCAAAGAAAACGTTCTTTGACGACCAACCAAAATTATCAGGGGGTATTGTATGGGGAAAGCTATGAAATCTAATCTTGAAGTTGTACAAAGTTGGTATGCTACTGTTGACCGAGAACTTATCCACCCAGATATTGAGTGGGATGTACCAGAAGGCTATCCAGCAGGTGGGAAATATTATGGTAGTCGCGCGGTGTTTGAAGATTATTTACCGAAGTTGACCGCGCATTTTGATTCGTGGACTGCGAAAGCTGACCAATTGTTAGATGCTGGAGATGCAATAGTAGGGCTTGGTCATTACTACGGTCGAGTTAAAGGTAGCGAACAAGAGTTTGCAATTCCTTTTGCACATGTTTGGTGGGTACGTGATGGAAAAATTGTCAAAACTCAAGGCTATGCAGATACTCTTACCCTCCACCGTTATATCAAAGGTTTAGCAGAATAATCAGCTTTATTATCAATCACATTGGAATTGCAATTAAGGATGAAATTATGGATTTGCAACTCAAAGGAAAACGAGCATTAGTTACAGGTAGTAGTAGTAGTTACGTATTTTCAAGCTTTAGTTGAAGCCGCGCGTATTAGAAAAATTAGAAATCAAAGCAAACGCTTTAAGCAGGATTCTACGCTAGTATTAGCTCCCTACTAAATTTGATTTAACATTTCAATTTATTCATGTGTTATAGCACAAAGTCTCAGATGTACAGCCATGTATTTTTTATTACAGAAGTTGCTTACAAAAAAATATCTTTAATTATAGGTTTTTACATGATGTGCAAGTTCTTAGTAACGTAATTTGGTACTACTGGTTAGTTAACCAGTAGTACTGATTCTGCTGGCGCCGTTTTTTGCTCCAGGTTGAATTAACCAGTAGTATTGTTGATAATGCTTGTTGAAACAACACAATTTGGTACTACTAGTTAAGTTAACCAGTAGTACTGATTCTACTGGCGCCGATTTTTGAGTAGATGGCTTGTGACACTGAATCTATTAAGTTGTCGCTTTTAACCCACAAAGGTCTTCGCTAAGTTCCCACAGTTGCTGCCCCAATACTGCAAGAGATAGCTAAAAATACAAAAATTCGTAGGTTGGGTGGAGGAACGGAACCCAACATTATCAAGACTTTTGTTGGGTCAAAGAGCGGGAAAACTCGAAAAATGCTTCCTTGACACCAACCGACAAAAATTCAATTCACCGAGCAGTATTGAGATAAAACCTTGATGGATATTTTAGACCGATGTGTTGCAAGCGGTGCCAAGAGGAGCTTGATTCATTCCAAGCAGTAATTAACATCATGAGAACTTGCTTATTTTACTTTATAGGCGCCGTCATATACAACAACACCCTCAAGGTCGGCACCTGTTGAGTAAAGCAAAAAGCAATCTTAGAGCAGCACATCACAGAAGCAGTTAAATTTACTGCGCGCTAGTGTGAAGTAATATTAGAGTTAGTAAAGGTTCAATAATTCAGAAATCAAGATATTTAGTTGTGTATATAAAAAATAGATGAAGTGCTGTTAAGCTAGGTGTAAAAATTCCAGACACTTTAGTTACCAATGACCCAGAACAAGCTACGCAATTTGCAGTGTCACATCAAAAGGCAATTTTTAAACCAGTGTATGGTGGCGCCCATACTCAAATATTAACAGAATCATTACTTGAACCAAAACGACTAGATTTAGCTCTGAGTATATCTCCTGTTACTTTGCAAGAGTACATACCTGGTACAAACATTCGTAGTTATGTTATTGGTAACTCAGTATACACAGCAGAAATTCGTAGTACATCACTGGATTTTCGCGAAGATTCAAATGCTGAATTAATACCAGTAGAGTTATCCTTAGAGTTACAACAAAAGTGTCGAGAGATTGCTTCTTCACTTTACCTCGAATGGACTGCAATTGATTGGAGATTGGCGCCGACAGGAGAATATGTGTTTTTGGAAGCAAACCCTAGTCCTATGTTTATATATTTTGAGCCTCAAACTGGTTTCCCCATTACTCAGCAACTGGTGCAATTATTAATGAGTTAGTAATTTGCTCATAAAAACAATTTTATTACTATTACTAAAACCACATTTTTTATAAAAATTTTCAGCCGGACTATTCGGTGCTGTTAACAACCAAATTCTTGCAACATTCTTTTCTACTAAGTCTGTCTGAAGTTGATTTATAATTGCAGTGCCAACCCCGGTATTTTGATGGTTATAAGCGACACACATCTCTTTAATATAAAAGGTTTTAACATCAATATATTGTTCAGCATGACCAAGCGCAAAACCAATTATTCTATTTTCTTGTTTTGCTAGGATGCCATAGAAGTCTGGTGTATTATATGTATTTTGAAGACGTTTGAAGGCTAATTCTAGCGTCCATTTCTCGTTCCAAGGAGAATTTGCAAAGACAGAAATTAGGAGCAAAGCGCATTCTTCTAAATGCTGTTGACAAATTTGATATAGCTCCATTAAATGTTTCCTTGTTGTATTTATGTTGGGTTGCGCTGATGTTCCACCCAACCTACGGGTGTTGCGTCTAAGCTATTTAGTTTTTTCATGCCTCCAAAAAATATTAGCCAAACTACTACTACAATCCAGTGAATCATGACTATAACAAATAAAGAGCCTGTTAGCAAATATGCAATTGTACAAGCAATTCCCAACAACGTAGCTAAAAATAAGAATGTACGATTAAAAAATGTTACGTGTGCTTGTTTAAAAAATGTTTTGGCGTTAAGTGGGTGATAAGCAGTAAACAATATTAAGCTCAATAATGCCCATAGTGACCAAATTAACCAATTTGTGATTTCAATTGGGTGAGGTATTAGTAAGACACGAAATAATAGTTCTTCTGATATAGCAGGAAGGAATAAGCAGCGTAGTATTAATAAAGACTTATCTTTATAATCGGCTGACCAAATTTTTAATTGTAAAAACCCTGATTTTAACCCTAAAGGAATGGCAATAATACTGTAAACTAACAGTGTTGCACCAATAACTAACCAATCTTGTTGTGTAGGAATTTTTAAAGATGCTAATACACGATTAAGTAAAATTGGCAGTATAGGTATTTCGGTGAAAGGTATTTTAATTTGCCCAAATAATACAGTCGGCGCCAAGGGTAGAATATCACCAATCCATCCACCTATTTGATTAGTTCGCAATACTTGTAAACTGGCGCCATACTTTAAAAATATGCTAGCTAGGTCATCATGTACTTGTCGAGGCATCATTGTTCGCCAACTTGTTAAACCTGCCCAGATGCTGCCGTCTCTAAATAACTGATTATCACCAGTACCAGTTCCTGCAAGCACACTTGTACTGCTTTTCCAATCCGCACGTACTATACCTAATGGCGCCAATTGTTTTTCGAGTTCGGCGCCAAGCGATATTAATTGACTAAACCGCTTTGTTTGAGGGTCGTTTGGATGTGTATCTAACCACTGTTGAATTTGAGGTGTAGCTGCCACTTGGTTTCTAATTGCAGTAATTGTGGCATAAAGTGCTTGGGCAGAGTCTTGGACGCATGAAGTTGCTGGGGATACGTTGGCGCCTCCTGTACCATCTCCAATACGGTAGCGTGCGATCATGACTTGCAATTGTCGCTGTAATTCGATTAATGGTGATATTTTAATTCCATCAAAGTCATAATCTTGAGTAACGGGGTCGAATTTGATTAAAATATCAGAAACTGGGCGAGTATACATCCAACCGCGTTGTAAATTGCCCATGAAATCCGCCCATGTATGGGTTCCGGCAATAATTCCATCGGAGTTATGGGCGTATATTTGATGATATTTAATATCAAAGCGTAACTCGTTAGTAAAACTATCGCGAATTACTTGGGCTATTCCAAAAGCGAAATGTCCGGTAATAGTAAAAGGAAAACCAAGTGCTTCCTTTTTGCGTCCACCGATACCACCAAACAGGTGGAGAACAATAGCTTTATCGTTTTGTTGCCATTCATATCCCCCTAACCCCCCATCTAATAAAGGCAAGGGGGGCAGGGAGGAACTAGAAACAGGGGCGGAATTTTTTCTACTTGTCTTCTTCTCCTGCTTTTTTGCTGAAGGACTATTCGTTGGTTGTTGAATTGGTGTATCTTGAAATCCTACTAACCCTCCTTGATAAGGAAGGCTAAAAGTAGATTTTAATACGTCTGAATTTAGAAAAACTGTGTAATGAATGCCTTTTTGGGCTGATGTGTTTTGCCAATGCTCGGTTTTTATATATTTTAGCGCTGCGTTTTCATTAGTTATTTCTTGATCCGGCTGAATTTGGAATAAACTACGCGGTGCGAGTGCTTGAACGGTAAATACACCCTGAGCATCTCTGGCGCCGTAAATATACCAGCCGTTTTCACCTGCTGCTGATTTATCTATTAGTAGTGGTGTTGAACTAACTATATTACGTGTGTCTGATGGTTGTTGAGGAATGCGAATTATACCTTCGGCGCCGTCAAAGTTTCCAGATGCAGGATTATAATGTCTTACCCGAAAGTATTGGGTTTTAAATTTTGATACATCTGGCTTGATAATTTTGACTAAACCATAAAATCTACCAGTTGCTAAAATCGGTTCGTGCGTAATTTGTACTATTACTTTTCCGACATCTTCAGTGACTACCGTTGCATCATCTAAGGTGACAATTACATCATCAGTAGGACGGGCGCCTGCTAAAGAACGCAACACGCCTACATTCGGGATACCATTTAAACGTACTGGGTGAATATTTCCATTTTGTTGACTTTTGATTGTGCTAGGAGTGAAATTTACATCGTGCGTTACTGCTTTAACTTTTCTAAGCACATCAGGGTCGTTTTTCCATTCCAAACGCACAATTTTCCCAATTAACTTTTGTGCAGTGGATGGTGCATGTTCAACTTCCATCAACACCCAGTCTGCACCATCTTGCATTTGTTGCGATGTCGGTAATATTAATCTTCCTACCCAGGCGCCTGTCGGTCGGTAAAAGTTGTTAGGTGTGGTTGGGGTAATGGGGTAAAAACTAGGTTGGTTGAAATCCTGCCGCGCGTGAATTGCATAATTACTTTGACGTTGAACTGTTTGCTGTTGTCTCTGGGCAAGTAGTGAGATGACGACAGCTGTTAAAATTAGTAAAAATAAAAATGTTGTAATCTTGAGTCTTTTCTGACTCATTTTGTGTGTAACCACAATGTATAATTTTAATTCGCGATCAAATTATACCGTGTGGTTACTTGATTGATGACATTATAGATGTTTGTAATTTTAACAAGCCTTACGAATTGTAAAATGCCTGCCTTTGTGCCAAACTACTCAACTGCAAATCAATTGTTAAAAATTCTCCAATATCATCTGGGGTATATCGGGTTGCTAAACTCGCGCGTCTTGCTTTCAGGGTTGCAATTTCGGTATCAAGAATAGCACTAACAACTGGGTTAATTACATCTTTGGGATTTTGTGGACTGATAGAAGCGACACGGCGCCATAGTCTCCGAATCTGATTTTCTGTAGACACTACAACTTCAGCATAAGGGGTATGATATGCTTCGAGCAAAGAATTTTCGATTTCCAATGCTGCAATTTTAGAAACAAGTGCTTCTGTAACTACATTGCTTATAACTGCGCTGCTTTTTGGCTGAATTTCATTTATACGATTTCTAACTGCTTCAATTTCCCCATCGATTTCTTGGGTAGTTTGATTGCTATTCGAGTGTTTGACATCTAACGTTGCCTTTTCAACTTCCAGGTTTGCCAACTCACGCAGTAAGACATCAAGTTTAGTTTCTGGTTTAGAATTACCGTTTTGTAAAGAACGCTGTACAAGCATAATAGCTTCGCGCGCGAATGCTGGTTGAACAAGTGCAAACGCTGGCACTGTTACTGCTGTCATCCCTGTAACAGCTACAGCAATAATTGCCGCTTTGATTTGCATGTACTGCTGTGGTCGTTCGTTGCGAACTAATTTCCCTGATTTTTTTTTAGGTCTACGTACTAACATGTTAAACTTTTTAGACATTTAAATATAAGGTATTTTTTACTATATATATAGATATTTCAGAACGTAATCCGAAAATATCCCATTTTATTTGACTGTGTACATCTCGGCGAATGGCGCCAAATGTTCCCCATTGTAGCGTCCATTCTCAAGAAATGCCCGCGCTTATTATGTCATATAACCTTATATCCAACACCTTTATACAAATATCCTGAAACCTTGGGGGTATCTTCTAAATAAAATTCCTCTAACTTCACATTTTGAAACTGGTTTTCAACAAGTTGGCGAATATTGCGATTGAAATGGCAGCCATCCCCGATAATTTTCTGTAACGGTGTCAAGCGGTTCTGCCAGACTTGTACTGAAGGTTCCTTACTTAAACCATGCTCTAGAAAATGAAATCCTCCACCTGGCTTAAGTACACGGTAAATTTCTCTAAGTGCTTGCTCAACAACAGCAATGCTACACAGTGTAAATGTACTAACCACATGGTCGAATGAATTATCTGCCATCGGTAGATTTTCACCACTTAATATCTTATGCTCTACCGTAATCGAAGATGATTCAATACGCTTTTGCGCTAGTACATGAACACCTACGTTTGGGTCAACCGTAACAATCTTATAAATATCATCTGGATAGTAAGACAAATTTAAACCTGTGCCAAAACCAATTTCTAAAACTTCTCCTCGTACACCTGCTAGCACTTCTTGACGGTACTTACCAATTATTGGAGCAGACAACGACCAATCAAGAAGATAAGGGAGAATACGTTGCGAATAAAATCCCATTTAATCACCATTAATACGCCTTTTTTTCTAAGATATCTTCCTCTGCGTTCTCTGTGACGAGCGTGGTGAAATAATTTTTACCTTATTAGACGCAGAGTACACAGAGAAAACTTCCTTTTAATATCAAACGCAAGAATCCGATAGCAAATGCTTTCTATAATAGCTAGTCTCAGTACAGTAATAAAATTTTGGTAAGGGGAATGCTAATGTATGAAAACCAATACTGGCAGGCAGTTGTAGAAAAAAATCAACAATATGATGGCGTATTTGTTTACGGTGCCCGTTCCACTAAAATATATTGTCGTCCATCATGTTGCGCGCGTTTACCTAAACGAGAGAATATAGTTTTCTTCCCTAATTGCATAACAGCAGAAAGTGCTGGTTTTCGTGCGTGTAAACGCTGCTACCCGAATAAAAGTTGTATCTCTGAACCGCATATAGAATTAGCACAGCAAATTTGTAATTTTCTCACAGCGCAATTAAATAACCCACCAACACTAGATGAATTAGCCCAAAAATTTAATTTAAGTCCGTATCATTTACAACGTACCTTTAAGCGTATTGTAGGTATTTCGCCAAAACAATATACAGAAGCACAGCGGTTACAACGATTCAAAAAAGAATTAAAAGAGGATGTAAATGTTACAGAGGCAATATATGAAGCGGGTTATATATCGAGTAGCTGTGTATACGAACAGGTAAACTCAAAGTTAGGAATGACACCTAAAAATTATCAGGACAATGGCAAAGGAATGCTTATCAGTTATACAGTTGTCTCATCTGCACTTGGTTATTTACTAGTCGCGATGACTGAGAAAGGTGTTTGTGCTGTAAAGTTAGGGGACAATGTAGAAAAACTAGAGCTTTTATTGCAAGCAGAATTTAGAAGAGCAGAAATTCAGCGTGATGATACTGCACATCAAGAATGGATACAAGCAATATTAGCTTTTATTGCTACAGAACAACCACATTTAAATTTACCTTTAGATATTCGTGGAACCGCTTTTCAAATCCAAGTTTGGCAAGCTTTACAGAAAATACCTTACGGAGAAACACGTACTTATCAAGATATCGCACGCGAAGTTGGTACAAATGCTGTACGTGCGGTAGGGAGTGCATGTGGCGCCAATCCTGTTGCATTAATTATCCCATGTCATCGCGTTTTGCGAAGTGATGGGAGTTTAGGCGGGTATGAATGGGGGTTGGAGAGAAAGCAGAAATTATTGGAATTGGAAAAAAGGAAAAAGGGAAAATAAAATTCTATGCGAGTTTTAGCACAAATCACAATTCAGATTGTACCTGTAAATTTTATTTAGTACTTTAGTTCTATATGTTTTTACCCCCCTTCCGCGCAAGGGGTAGGGGGATCAATTATAGTGATGTCAAGCTTCTCCAAAGGGTGTAGGAATATTTTCCCCTGTGAATATGTAAATCTTCAAGGTGAAGCTCAATACTTTCTTTAATAAGTTTTAATACTTCTTCTCTTGTTTCACCAACAGCTATACATCCAGGTAAATTAGCCACATAGGCGCCATAACTAGTAGAACCTTTTTCAATAACTACAATAAAATGGGAAGTAGGAGGTTTTACCATGACAACAACTGCTCACGAAATTTATACACATATTCTTCGCACTTTATCACCGACTGAGCGACTGCGTTTAGCAAATCTTATTCTTAACGATTTAGTTGACCAAAACCTGTCTGTAATTGACCAAAGTGATAGTTGGAGTGAGCAAGAGCAAATTGATATAACAAACTTTTCTCTCCAATACGCTGCAACGATTTTTTATGAAAGCGAGGAAATGTAGTCGTGACGTTTAATTTTGGTGATGTAGTTACAATGGATTTTCTAAAGATTACAGGTATTAAACGTCGTCCTGTTGTAGTTTAGTTATTAACTGCAACTTATTGTCCATACGTTAGTCCAGATTCATCCACATAAGGCAAAACAACGACATTGCTCTTGACTTCAACTGTCACATGACCGTACAAATAATCGTGAAATAACTCATATGCAAGCGCGGATAACCCAATGGTAAGGATTGCAGCAGCAATAATTCCAGCAGGATTATCAGTTAAGTGCTTTTTCAAATTCTTATTCATACAGGTGACTCTAACTATAAAGTTATTGTTCCCTGATTTTGCATCTGTCTAACAAGTATTTGAAAATATAAAGAGGTTATAAATTTATGTAGAGACGTTACATGTAACGTCTCTACATTATATAGAATCAACCGTGCTTATTAAGTCAACAATTCCCCAGTTTCTTGCAGTGCGTGTAATCTGTGGTAAATACCACCATGACGCAAAAGTTCTTCGTGACTGCCGACTTCGATAATACGTCCTTGGTCAAGTACGACTATTTTATCTGCCTCCCTGACTGTACTCAAGCGGTGAGCAATTACAATTGTGGTACGGGTTCCTTGTAAAGAACGCATTGCTAATTGAATCGCGCGTTCAGATTCGTAGTCTAAGCTGGATGTTGCTTCGTCGAATATTAGTACGTCAGGTTCTACTAATAGCGCGCGCGCGATACCCAGTCTTTGCCGTTGTCCTCCCGAAAGTCTAACGCCACGTTCTCCAACTACTGTGTAATATCCATCAGGAAGAACTTTGATAACTTCGTCTAAACGCGCGATGCGACTGGCTTCTTCAACTTGTTCAAAACTTACATCTGGTCTACCATAACGTAAGTTATCAAGTACCGTACCGTTGAATACGTCTACTTCTTGGTGAACTATCGCTAAACGGCGCCGATATTTACTTACATCTAAGCTGCGAATGTCTTCACCATCAATAAGAATTTTACCTTCGTAATTGTCAAAATAGCGCAGTAGTAATTTAACGAGTGTTGATTTTCCTGAACCTGAACGTCCTACTAACGCTACAGTTTCATAGGGTTTAATCAATAAATTAATATCGTGCAACACTTGACGATTTTCTTCATAACCAAAGCTTACACCACAAAGCTCGACTTTTCCTGTAAAGCTGTATGGAATATTTGATGTCGGCGCCTCTAATATTCCATTAGAATCAACACTTGATGGTTCTTGGAGAAACTCGTGAAACCGCAACATGGAACTAATACGACGGGAAAATATTTCTGCTAAGTTACTTATTGGTTCTAACTCGGCATAAGCCATGCTTGCCAAAGTATAAACCATGATAAAGTGACCAAGCGATATTTCTCCGCCAACTGTCGCAGCTAGAGTCATACCAAATACTACAAATACGCAAAATTGAATCATTGTGCGCTGCGTAGTATTTAGTATCACATAACCTTTGTGAATGCGGTCGTCTACAACTCTAAATTCACGGTTTAAGCGAGTTTTTTGACGCTTTAGTTCCTCCGGTTCGGTGGCAAACGCTTTGACTGTCTTGATGTTGCTGATAATTTCAGAAGTTCGACTTTCGGTATCCTCCATGTATTTATCCAACCGTTCTTCGTGCCAAATTATGCGCCGCAAATCTTTGAGCGTATAACCTAAAATAACTAAAAACGAAATTAGATATAAAACTGCTATTCGCCACTCAACAAACAAGATAAAAACGAAAATTCCCAAAACTCGCACCAGCTTGGGAATCATTTGTCCTGCTATTTCAGGATAAGTCCAAGTGTGGTTTGAAATTCCGCGCGCAACTCTCCCAGCAATACGTCCAGGGTTGTTTTCATCATAATATTCTAAGGGTAAGGTGAGAATCTTTGCTATTGCACTCTCTGACTTATCCCGTCTAGCTCTCAACGCAATATCCCAGTGAAACCATATAGTTAACCAGGGTTGCGTCGGCGCCCGCACAACAGTGACTAAGAAAATCATCCCCAGTAATATACCTAAAGTTAGAGGTTTATCAACAGGAGAATTAGTAAGGTTCGCAAAATATGTGATTAATCCTGTAAGGGGTTTGTCTAACGGTTGATTAGACAGTACATTCAAAATTTGACCTATCGCATACGGTACAACTAAATCGATAACTTCGTAAACACTTGCTGCCGCAATACTAAAAACACTAAATTTCCAGTACGGGCGGAAATAACCGATAACATCTTTTAAGGTTGCCATGATGATGCACTGTTACCGTGTGTGAGTGGTAAGCTTCCGAATTTTATATACTACATGACGTAGTATTGTGTAGTCAAGGGGTAATGTAAAGAAATATTTTTAAAATGATTGTAGAGACGCGACATGTGGCGTCTCTACATATATCGCCAAGACCTTTTTTCAACCGCGCGTATATTCTTTTCGTTCCTTAATTTATCTAGATAAGCAAGCAAACGCAGCAATTCATCATCGGTTTCATCACCTTCAAACGGTTTAACTTGGACTAAATTGCCGTAACTTTGACTCCATTTTTGCGGGGTATCGTCTAGAGCGATGATAGATTCTAGAGCATAGCCTTTACGTTTAACCTTTTTTAGCGTTTTACGTGGATAATGTACAAGTAACTCGTAGTCATAGGCAATAGTACAACGGTCGCTAGCCCATAAGAAAGCTAAGGAATCAGGATTCTCAAATATAGCAGCGACAACTTCTACTCCATAATCTTTAGTAGAGGAAGTCCAAACTGCAACATGAAACCAACTTAAACAGGTGTTGAGAAATTGTTCTAGATATGGGCGCCTGTAAATATAATATGGTTCAATAATAAAATCAGCTTCGCGCACGAGGGGTGTTTCTGTCGCGTAGATAAGAGTTTCATCCAGGTCTAGTATTAAGAGCTTTCGGTCGATATTTAATTGTTTTATATCCAAGCACATTACTACTTGCGATTTTTCCAGTATCCAGGTTCTCGATTCCAATGCATTACCGCTAAAACCAAAATATAATCTTCTTCAATTGTGTAGAGAATACCATATGGAAACTTGTGTGTTAGACATCGCCTAACATCTTCATCTATTATAACCCAACGAGTCGGAGATTCCCTGATTCGATAAATAGCATTTTCAACAGCATTAATAAAAGCTTGTGCTACCTCGACACCTTGTTCTGTGTAGTATTGAACAGCAAGAGCATATTCTGCAAGTGCTTCTGGGTGAAATACATATTTCATTGTTCAAGCATTTGCCTAACTTGAGCTAAAGCTTCCTCTCCAGAAATGGGTTGTACAGAACCACTTCTAACTTCGTCTCGTCGTCTTTTTGCTTCAGCTACCCAAGCAGTCTGAATATTTGCATCAGTATCAAATTCTAAACTTTCCACTAACTTTTCCGCCAAAAGTGCCCTTGATGCACTTGGTAGAGATAAAAGCTCTTCTATCAGTTGCTCAATTGACCGCATAACTGCTATTCACTAGTTTTTTTATAGCATAACATATTCATCAATGCTTGTTTGGCGCACGTATTGCGAACTTACAAACTTTATATATTACAAATCATCAAAGTTCTGGCAATATTTAGGTAAAGTGAGGGAATTGATCTAAAAAGAGACTGTCACTTTGTTACTACGCACGTTTTTTGTAAAACTATGTTGGATAGCTATCCTGTTGCTGTTGATGTCACTCAAGAACAAACGATTTTGAATGCGCTTCCACTTGCTCCGATTATTTCTAGCGCTACAAAGGGGTGGAATAAGATTCAATTGCGAGCAATAAATGAAAATCCTACAAATAATGGAAAATGTTTAACTTTTACTCGTGGATAGTACCATCAGGCATAATGGCGCCTGTAAGTTTTGCTTGACAAAGGTTTGCACTTTCTAAAGTTGCTTCCTCTAAATTTGCATTTTCTAATACTGTACAGTTCAAATCAGCTTGCGTTAAATTAGCTTTGCTTAAATTTATGTTACCTAAATTTTTGCCTCTTAGTGTTACTCCAATTAGGTTTGCTTTTCTGAAATTTACCTCACTTGGAGACTTAGCTGTTAAATCTGCTCCAATTAAGTTAATTTCTGTAAAATCTCTTTCTCCTTGGTTGTAACGGCGCCAGAATTCCTCACCATCAATACGTATTTCTTCAATAGGTGTCTCACTTGTATAAACTCGATTTATCAGCCACATAATTCTTTCGAGCTTAAATTCTATGTCACTTAAGCCTTTGCTATCTTCCTCAAGTTCTTCTAATGTATTGATTTCTTGACTTTCTTCATTTTCTATAGGATTAATATTTTCAGCAATTACGCTATCATCTATAGATATATCCTGGTGTGTATGCTCATCACTACACTCAACAAATTGTTTTTCAATCGTGCTATGATACGTTTCCTCTTTCTGTGTATCTAGCACATCAACGCTATTTAAACTTTGAGTACTGCTTGCTATATTATCAATACGCTGTTGTAATTCGTTTACTTGTGCAGTAAGTTGTGATATTACCTCCTGCATTTTATCTACTTCCTCTCTAGGAGGTCGAGTTTGCACTTCTTGCTTTAATTCATCAAAATAACGCTTAAGCCAGATAGTGTTATCCTTCCAAATATTCTGTTCTGCTTGAAGCTGTTCAAGTGTAGAAACTACAAAGGTAAAATCGTATTGTGAATTATAACTAGTCATAGTAGCTTGTCAATACCGTGGATTTAAAAACAAGGAATTTTGAAAGCGGTTTTATAAAACCCTATATTTAAATTGCCCAGTTAGGCGCCGATATTAACAGCGGTAGAGATATATTTCTGCTTAAACGAGAGAACGATGCTAAATTGGAGAGTAAACTAGCTTGAATAGTCTATGGTATCTACACAAGCGATAACTGACAAAATAAAAAGTTTAAGTGATTTACAGAAGCGCTCTCCACCTTCGTCAAGCTTCAGATGACCAATTTTTTCGTGAATGGGTGGAAGATTTACCCAAACTAAGTCAGCAAGAACAGGCAGGTGTCGCGCGTATCAAGCGGCGTTACGACTATCATCGAATTGATGGGTTGTTACTCGAAGGTACCGTTAATTTAATAGTTGTATCTCCGTTGTTAGAAGTTGCTGGTTTTTTAGACCCTCCGTTCCGTGTTCGTTCACCCTATGGTATTTTTCAGGAACTAGAAGACCCAGATGAACCAGTTCGGGGTTTTATCGATACGTTGGTTGTACAGGAACAACTTTGGATTTTACTTGTCGAGTCCAAGCGTACAAGTGTTCCTGTTTTGGCAGCTCTACCGCAGTTGTTAGCTTATATGCTTGTTACACCGATGGCGCGATAAACCAGCTTTTGGTATGGCAACTAATGGTGATGAGTTTGTATTTTTGAAGCTTATTACAGGAGAGGCGCCGCAATATGATTTGTCAAGAACTTTCTCTCTGTTCCCCAGGCGCCATGAGTTAGAGGAAGTGTTACGAATTATGAAGCGACTAGGGCAAGTTATTTTGACTTAAAATACATGCAAAGCCTATCATTTTCAAGTCATCTCACGTTTTTGAGTTTGAGAGGATAGCGGATAACATAGGAGATCGATAATGTCCGTTGATGATTTTAGTTGCAATTCGAGTCTTGGGGAACGGACACGTCCAAAGTTACCTCTTGCGGCAATACCTAGGTCTACACTATCGTCATCAACTTCTGGTCTATATAAGGAGTAGCCTGCAACTGCTGCAACTGCTCTAATATAAGTAGTACTAAGATGTATCAAAAACTTTTTCGCTGTTTGGGAGGCGCCATGAGGAGCAGAGAAGTGTTACGAATTATGAAGCGGTCTTTACAAGTGATTTTGGCTTAAAATTATCGTATTTGCGATTGGATAAAGTTGTAACCGTCATCAAATCTTGGTATCATTCTGCAATTAAATCTGTTTAAATCATTATTGATGATAGGATTATCAAAATCTTTTGCATTCCGATTGAGGAAACAAGCTATTTGAGGTGGGTTTTGGTGTAAGTGAAACATAACCGATGCGTATATAATTGCATCTTGAGGTTTAAATTTAAGAACAACTTCATTTGTTGCAGCATCACGAATTACATCCGCATTCATTGGAATTATTTCCGCGCATCTTATAAACCTATCACGGTATTGAATAAAGCGACGCTTTTCATCCTGAATACTTTGAAGTAGTAAATTTGAAACATTGTCGATATTATTAAAACCGCTTTGATAAGATGCTGTGCGTAGTAATTGTTTTAGTTCAGTATCAAGTGTTTGTTGTATTTCTGTCCGTTTTCTTGCTTGGCGAATCAATTTTTCATGCGGTTCTGCTAAACTGTAAGCAGGAACTATAAGCTGTATAAGTCCAGCTTCGGTTAGTTGTAATATTTGTTCGCAGCTTGCAAATTGTTCCTGCTCAAAAACTAGTTCAAAAACAAAATTAGTTTCAACGTAGATATTCACGCTACTGCCTCGAGTGAAAGATATCCTCCTGAAATAGCATTGTATAGTCCTGATTCAATCATCCATTGGTGATGTTCATCTAAATCATCGGGTGAGTTAGAGAAATTAATAATTCTTCCAAGCCATGTAGATACAATAAATTCTAGGCTGAAATATCCTATTTCATTGGGGTCGATACCAGCTCTTTCATAGTAATTACCAAAAATAGGATACGCATCTATAGTATAGTCAGGTAGTGTGATTTTATCTGAACTGCTGGGGTCTGTCCACATATATATTTTGTCAGGAAAAATAAACATGAAGTATGGCATTGGAGCATAAAGTCCATGCGAAAATATATTACGTCTAAATTCTGCTGCCCATTCTACTGGTGCGTTTAGCCCAACTTTGACTTCTGCTGCTAATACCAGTTGGCGATGGCGATTATAAATACTAATATCCCAGTCGTCTGACATAAAAACAAAATTGGTGTAAATAATTAGTTACTATTATAATAAATTTTATGCGGTTCCGTTAAATTGTAACCTGTATACCTCCAGCTTCTGCCAGTTGTAATATTTGTTCGCAACTAGCAAATTGTTCTTACTCAAAAGCTAGTTAGTGAGAAATGATAAATATAAATGGATGTTTGGAACGGGCGAGACGCGCGTTCCACAAGAAATATATTCCATAAGATGTCTATTTCACAATATTGTTAAGCTTGTTGAAGGTTTTCGATTATCATTTTTACTGCTGTTGAGATTATTTCTGGTTCGTCTACCCAAATGAAGTGACCGCTGTTTTTTGTTTGAAGTTGAGTGCAGTTTGTGGATAGTTTCATGATTTGTTCGTGCATTGAGTCGCGCAGTTTGTTTGCACTTTTTAAGGGGATGAAGTTAGTCCATAATGCGGGTTTGAAGAAGCTGTTGGCTTTGATGCTAATTATTGGTAAGGCGCCAAAGTTATTAGCTACTCTTACTTGTTTACTACTTGTATCTAAATTTATAATTTCTCTTGCCATTGTTAACCAGTGTTTGGGACGGCATCCCGGAACGCAGTACGTGTCCCTTGCTTTCATGAGTAAATCTACTCAATTCGGGTTTGAGTAACCAAAATATCCCGCATAGCTTACACATCCTAACTATACCTAGTGTGGCGCCTATAACCGACATTACAAACCCTGAAGCAAAGAAGTATTTCAAGGCTTGTAAGTCAAACTGCATTTTTAACATGTTAGATTCATGTAACCCATCGGTAAGTACTATTCCTACTACTTTTTCTGGAAAACGCTGGGCATAAAGTCGCGCGTTATAACTACCAAATGAATTACCTACGAGAATATACGGAGGGTTAATGTTTGCTTTTGTAAGTAATAAATCTAATTCTGTGACTATGTTTTCACTTGTACGCGGGCGCGCTCCTCATATCACTCCACCCAAACCCCGCACGGTCGTATACGCAAACCCTTGTAATCTTAGCCAACTCGTCAATTAAAAAATAACCCTCAATACCTCCTAAACTATGGTCAACAACTATTGTCGGACTACCTTCACCTTTTAGATAGATGTGTAATTTACAACCATCTACATTCACTATTTGACCTGGTGTCGGCTTTTTATCCTCTAGGTAGCATCTTAAAGTATGGTATGTTGTCGTGGCGATTAGTAAAAGAGTTTGCATTGTATGGACGATTTTATTCATTTTAAGCTAAAGTTGTAATGAGTATGATTTAGTTGTATTTAAATAATTCATCGTACTCGATGTTCAAAGAAAACAAATCTTTATCTGTAATTTCAAGTGTCACAGCATTTTGATTTATAGGTAGCAATAAACGTGATATTAGTTGCACAATAGTTGCATATATAACAAAACACTCCTGTAGCACAAATTATTCCATTAACAAATTCGCATATGCAAAATCCAGTGACATCGATAACATCGAAATCTATTCGCTCCCTCGAAGACGCGCTATCTCGGTGTCAAGACCTGGGTATGCGCGTTAGCCGTCAACGTCGCTTTATACTCGAATTGTTGTGGCAAGCGCAAGAACACCTGTCAGCACGAGAAATTTACGACCGTCTTAACCAGCAAGGTAAAGATATCGGTCATACCTCTGTGTACCAGAATTTGGAAGCACTCTCTTCACAAGGTATCATCGAATGCATTGAACGCTGCGACGGGCGCCTGTACGGTAATATTAGTGATTCTCACAGTCACGTCAACTGTTTGGATACGAACCAAATTCTTGATGTCCATGTCGAACTTCCCCAAGAGCTAATTCGCCAAATCGAAGAACAAACAGGAGTTAAGATTACTGATTACAGTATTAACTTTGTTGGCTATCGCAATAAGTAGGGCAAGGGAAAGGGGAAAAGCCAAAATCTTACTTTTTCCCTATACCCTATTTTTAATAACTCCCAATAAACGTTTCGTCATCTACTTCGTCTTCATACAAATCTTCAGGCAGCATTTCCCCTTCGACGCTTTCGATTATTCCTATTTCTGGTGTACTGTTTAACCAAATGTTTGTGCCACTTTTTGAGTGTGTAATATAAGAATTTTCTCGCTGTGATTGATGTGCTAATAATTGTTTGAGCGCACGGTATTCCTCTGGCGCAAACATTGCACCCTGTAAACGAACTGTTTCTTTATCTAGTTCGGATAATAGGGCATTATACAAGCAGGCATTAGTTAAAACTGTTGATGTTAATTTTATGCCTGTTAAATTCGCGCGCTCTAAATTCGCTCCTGATAAATTTGTATTGGTTAAGTTGGCACGCTCTAAGTTGGCGCCTGTCAGGTCGGCATTTGTAAGGTTTGCGCTGCTTAAATTTGAAAAAGCCAAGTTGGCGCCAGTTAGTTTTGCTCCTGTTAAATTTACTCCTTCTAAACAAACTCCTGCTAGAGAAATTTGTGTCAGATCAGCGTTTGACAAATTTAAAGCATCAAAAGTTTTGGGACTTATCCGCTCACTCCATGCATGTGGCGCCAAGATGTTTGCTCTAGAAATTAGTTGTGTTAGTATTTCTGGGTTGTGACAAGGACTGAACGCGCGGTGTTGTATGCGGTGGCAGTCGCAAAGTAAGAAAAATAAGTTTAGCCCGACTGCGGCGTTAATTTGTTCTACGCCCACTGAATTTTGTAACTCTCTATAATATTGTCGAGCGTTGTGTACTACTCCTTCATCAAGCCAACGACCTTGACAGTAGCCATACCATACAATTAATAAACGGTCGCATAACACTGCCAAAAAATCGCCCGTTTGAGATTGGCGCAATGCTTCAATGATTAATTCTCTAATTTCTAAATTTATAATTCCATATCCAAGTAGGTTATATACGTGCTGCGCGATACTGGTAGGAGTATCTATCAAAAAGCTTAATTCACCGTAATCAGTAGGCTGACGTTGAGTAAGTAATTTTAGCTGCTGGGCAATTGCATCAGCACATAGCAGTTCACCTAGTTTGGGATGAGAGAATTTGATAATGTTTAGATAGGTATCAAAATAAAAAGCTGGCAAAGGCAGAATATTTGATTTTGGTGTTGATGCTTCTGATTTGATATGATGCTGTTGCGAATGTAATATTTTTAATGCTTCCGAGAGCATCTGTGTGTGTATCTCTTTGGGATGATGGTTTTGCAGAAGATTTGTAACAGCGTCTTGGGTACGGTGAATATGTGCTGTTCCTTCACGTATTAATATCGGTTTTACACCATCAGCTAGAGGATATCCTAATAACCAACGATTGAGACGCTGATAAATTTCCCACATTACAAACGCGCTGCCGATTTGTCGTGCTTGGGAAGCGACTTCAATTATGTCATCCTCAAGTAATCCATCCCGATGTAAAATACCCAATAAATATAGCATTAGGGGTTTACGCACTAGCGCTGCAAGTTCAGGTGACTTTGATTTACTTGAGAATAACCCCGCTTGCTTTAAAAACATGAAGAAGTTTTGAGCAGTTGGCGCCGACTGTACAATAGCCCAATTTTGAAACCAAATTCGCAGTTGTTCAAGCTCAAACGGTTGAATTGTAATGCGTCGTAATGGTGTTGTCTCGTTTGCAATATCAGTTAAATCAATTGGTTCGCTAGTTAAAACAACTTTGTGCTGCGACTGCGACTGAAAATCAAGTAACTGCTCGATAAACTTTGTTTTTAATATTTTACTGGTCGTGAAGGGTAGTTCATCTAAACCATCGAGAATCAGTAAGCATCTTGGATATTCGTTTTTAAGCCATTTTGTCAAATGGATAGATAAATCTTCAGGTAGTGCAGAACAAAGAGTTTCAATTAAAGTATTACATTCTTTAACGTCGCGTAACCGAATAAATACAGGCATCCAAGTTGGGTAAATTTCTTGAGCAACTTTTGCGGCAAGCATTTGACAGAAGCTCGTTTTACCATAACCAGCTTGAGCTTCGATGAAAATCATATTACCCGATTCAAGTTCTTGTAGTAACCATGTTGTTAAATCAACTAGCTCAACAGTTTTAGGCTCGTAATGATAATTGGTATCAAACAGTAATCCATTGGGTGGTACATATATATTTTTGAGTGAAAATGATTCTAAGAATAAAGGTTCAGCTAAAGATTTGATTAAACGAGCGCGATATCGTTCGCAGTGTAAGTCAATTAGTGATTTATCTGTATTAATAGTGCCTGACCCAATATGTGAAGTTGACCCACTTGTATAATCGACCTGCAACCGCACAAATTTTTGTAGTTGTGCTAAAGGGGCAGCATGTTGGGCTATTACTTCGAGTAAATGTCCAGGCAGTGCGTATGATAATCGTTGCACCATTAATTTTGCTTCAGTTTCCTCGGCGCCGTTAGCTTTGAGCCAAGCTGAAGTTGCGCTGTTCATCTGCTGCACTAAAAACGAGTCAGCCATCAAAGTCAGTGCTTGTTCTGCTTGAGTGTCAGTTAATTTGACAACTTGAAGCGTTTTAAGCAAAGCTGCGACGCGAACATCGTTCCTCAGAAAGCAAGTCTCTACATCCGACCAAAACATGGCTCGGTTTAACCAAGGCTTTTTTAAATGAATCTCCTGTTCTAAAATTTGTAGTAGAGCTAATAGGTAAGCAATTTGAAACCCCTGCCACGTTCCCTCATTCCGCTTCAATGGTTTTTTCTGACTGCTGCTGTCCAGCATACTTTGAGCTAATTGAGCGATTACAGGAATTTCTAAACAAGCTAAACTTATAGGCAATTCTAATATTTCTGCAACACTACATATGTCAAAACAAGTTAAACTTTTATCCTCCATCTCATTGATAATACGTAGGGATATTCCAGAGAGAATACTGGGGGTAAGTGCCTCTCTGTAGTTACTTTTAATAAATTTGCTCGCCAACCATTGACGAATACTTAAGTTCATTTTTAACTCAGTAAATAATATTCAAATTTAATTATGCTTCATTTCATCTACAATCGGAAACTGTGTATTTTACTGGTATGACAACAACGCGCGCTATCAAAATACTCTTAGTTGACCCAGACCCAATTTTTAGATTAGGTCTACGGGTAGCGCTGGAAGCTCAAGCAAACTTAGAAATAGTTGGGGAAGCTCAAACTGATGTAGAAGCGCTGCAACTCGTCTCCTTGATGCAATCCAACCAAAATCCACTCGATTTGATAATTTTGGAGTTAATTAATTACCCCATCGTTAACCAGTTATGTAGGCAGTTAAAAACCCAGTATCCAACACTGCCAATCTTGCTATTGACACAACCACAGCAACAGCTAGCAAGTTTGGCACAAATTGGAGTTGAGGGTTTTTGCCCGAAAGGTAGTTCGATTTCGGAATTGGTGACAGCGATCAATACAGTTACGTCAGGTGGTGTTTATTGGTTTGATAGGGATACCGCTCCCTACTATCAAGATATCTACTCACCTCCCCCGACTCTTATTACCCGTACAGGACGATTACTCAATAATCTTAGATTGTCAGGTAATAATTATATTCAAGCCAACCTTAGACAAATTAGAAGAGAATTACAAGTTCCAGGAGTACCGACACTTGAACGTGCGGTTTTGGCTGGCAAAGTTCGCGAACTACTTGCCGCGCGCTGGTTGTTAAATCATTTATTATCAGTATCGCCTCAAGAGGAGCGTATTGAAACTAACAACTTAACTCAATTATCAACTTCGTCTCAAATAAGTGTTCAGGAGGCGCCACAGTTATCTAGTCCTCGGTCGCTACAATCAGATTTATTTGCCTCTTGTGTGTCGCAACTTCAGCTGCCATTACAAAATGTTAGCGATGTTGCCTTAGAAATCGAGATTTTACGTGTTGAAAAGAAACGCGAGCTATTATACTTAGTCTTGCAAAAATTAGCTGAGGTCTTAGATGATTTACGAAATTCGCAAGTTGAAATTCATCAATTATATGAATTAAAGTATATTATTCTACGTGATTTGTGGCAAATAGTGACTACTGAATTTTTTGGTAAATTTACGAGCGTCCGCGATGGTAATAATAATATACAAATAGTAAATTTATTCCTTCAAGACATTAATATTGTTCAATCCGAAATTTTGAATAAGATACCATTATTTAGTGAGCTTTTGTCATATTTAATTTTTCAGAACGATTGGTATATTGATAACGCTATATATACGGCTGACAGTACAGAAGCTAGGGCTAGTGCATTAATGATTTTAGAAAATGTACTCATTCAAATCGCAAATAGTGTAATTCAGCCGTTGTTAAATCGACTAGCTGATGTTGAATCGATTAAAAAAGACTATTATGACCGTCAGTTTATTTCAACTAGAGAAATTGAAAGATTTAGAAATAACTTATCGTGGAAATATCGTCTGATAAATTATTATAATGAGCCACAAGCAATTTTTGAAAGTCGTTATGAAATATTTGTTTTTGCCCCGCGCGGTATTGCAAAAACTTCGATATATGCTTCTAGACGTGATGAGCTAACACAACTTAGAGGTATTCCCCTATTTGTAACTTTGATATTGGAATTTCGCGATGCTGTGGCGCCGCGTTTACAATCACTGTTATCATTTCTAGGTAGCGGCGTAGTATTTGTTTTGACGCAAGTAGTAGGTCGCGGTTTAGGTTTAATTGGACGAGGTATATTACAAGGTATTGGCAGTGTTTCATTTCTAGAGGGTAAGAATAAAAAACCGTAAATATCGTAGATGTAGAGACGCGATTAATCGCGTCTCTACAAATTCCAATTGCGACGGAACTGGAAAAAGTCTTCTAGTAATTCTTGCCGCGCGTTACTTCTATCAAGTTTCATTTTGTTCCACTCATGCGCTGCTTGCAATATAATTTCTCCCACTGTAGGATAAACAGGTGCTATTTTATCAAGATGATATATTTTAATTTTATGATTTATTGCAAACGAGATTAAATTAATTAATTCTCCAGCATTTAATCCAAATACTGATGCTCCTAAAATTTCTCCATTCTTTAAGGTAATTAATTTACAAATACCTGTAGTTTCATCGTGAATTTGAGCTAATGGCAAAGATTTAAAGTATTGCCGTAAAACTATAATTTCATTAATATTATAGAATTGCTGTGTTTGTGCTTCAGTAATTCCTACATGTGCTAAAGCAGGCCTCGTTGCTATTCCCCAAGGTACATACTGATAATCAATTTTCCGGGTAGGAAAAAATAAAGCATTTCTTAAAGCAATATTTGCTTCATAATTTGCAAGATTAGTAAGCGCATATCCACCGATAACATCTCCACAAGCATAAATGCGATTATTTGTAGTTTGCAGTTTTGCATTTACAAGCAAGCGATTTTTATGCCATTTAACTCCAACTGCTGCTAAATTGAGTGATTCTATATTCGGTGTTTGCGCTGCAACAACTATTTCATCTGTTTCTATAGCTTTATCACCTGCTTGTAACCACTTCTTATCATCAATTGACAAAACCTGTGTAACTTTGGTTTGTTTTAGTATACGTACACCACTAGCTTCTAACTGTGCCTCGAGTAACTGAACAACTTCTGAGTCAACGTGTGAGATAATTTTGGAACTTTCAACAATTAATGTAACGTTGTAATTCAAACCCGAAGCAGCTTGTGCAAGCTCAATACTTTGGGGTGTACCACCTAAAATTACCCAATTTGATGGCGCCGCATCAAGAGAAAGACTTATATTTCCAAGCGTTAAAAAGCCTGTTTTATTTAATCCTTCTATATCTTGTACCAAGTAATGCGAACCAGTAGCCAACAAATAAGTCCGTCCTACTAATAAACGGTCATTGACAAAAAATGCTAAATGTGGCTTCGTTTCAAATTGACCGCTACCAACAATAACATCAACACCTTTTGCTGTAATTAGTGCGAGCGAATGAAAGGCGCCAATTTGAGATTCTACTCCAAATGCCCATAGCACAGCTGTTTCCCAATCTGTAGATTGTGGCTTAAAGTCAGCTATGTGGTTTAGAGCGCTTGTATTTAGTAATTCGGGACTCGTTTCTGGCTCAACTAGTGCCACTTTGGCGCCTAACTCAATAGCCAAAGAAGCTGCATACCGTCCAACTGGGCTACCGCCAATAATAACAATATCGTATTCAATCACAGAACTGAGGGTTAAATTAAAACGTTCAATGCAGTTAATAGCCGCTTGTTATCTAATTCTGTACGAACAGCGACTCTAAAAAATCGGTCTTCAAGTTGAGGAAAACTCAAACAATCACGAATTAAAATTTGATAATTTTTAAGTAATCGTTGTTGTAGTTCCACGCACGAATATTTTGACTCAACTAGTAAAAAATTAGCAACGCTTGGAAGAGGTTTCAAGCCTGAGATTTGTGATAAACCCTCAAATAACTGCCTACGCGCGTTAGGTAGCCATTTCCAAGTGTTGGCTTGAAACTCAGTGTCATCGAGTGCAGCAACTCCAGCCGCCAAAGCCAAAGTATTTACACTCCAAGGGTCACGCCACGCGCGATAGCGTCGTAAGCGGTCAGGATGTGCTATTACATAACCTAATCGCAAACCAGGTATGCTATAGAATTTTGTTAGCGACCTTAAAATTACCAAGTTTGGATAATCCTGCACAGCCGATACAAGACTTTGTTGTTCATGTGGTGGTAAAAAATCCATAAACGCTTCATCTATCACCACCAAAGCAAATTTGTCTAAACACGACTTTAGAGTTTCCCGTGAAAACAACATCCCTGTCGGGTTGTGAGGATTGTTTAGAAGCAGTGAGTCGTGCTGAGTGAGTCGTGCTGAGTGAGTCGTGCTGAGTATTGAGTGCTGAGTGTTGAGTATTGAGTGAGTCGTGCTGAGTGAGTCGTGCTGAGTAATAAGCTCATTTAATAACTCAGCACTCAGAACTTTCAACTCAGCACTCTGAATTAACTCAGCACTCTGAATTAACTCAGCACGACTCACTTTCGACTCATCACTAATTAGAGGAAACTCCAACACTTTAGCGTTATGTGCGCTCAACGCGCGGTAATAGTCGCCGAAGGCTGGAGTCATTAAAACGGTTGTAGCAAATTCAGCTAGTTCTCTACCGACTAAGCTCAGTAATTCCGCCGAGCCATTCCCCGGCATAATCCATTCACAAGGCAATTGATGAAAGTGACTGAGCGCAATCCTCAAGTCACTATACTCGGGATCTGGATAGTGCCGCAAATTACATAGTTGAGACTGAATTGCAGTCAAAACACTGTCTGGTGGTCCCAGTGGGCTAATGCTGGCTGAAAAATCAAGAATTGCACTAGGAGGACAACCAGCCAGCGCTGATGCCCAAACTAAATTGCCTCCATGTGCAGGTTTCCCCATCGATAAATCACTCCGTGGACAAAAATTAACTAAGCTTTTGGGGGTGCTACTTTTTCTCTAAATAGCTTACCAGCTGAGAATGCAGGAACCTTGGTAGCAGGAATTTCCATTTTCTCATTGGTTTTCGGGTTGCGCCCTTCGCGGGCTTTACGTTCGCGCGACTCGAATGAGCCAAATCCAACTAACGTAACCTTATCGCCCGAAGAAACTGCATCAATAATAGTCTCTAGCGCTGCAGTTAAAACTGCATCCGCTTGCTTCTTGGTTACGCTAGCTTTCTCTGCTACTGCATCTACTAACTCGCCTTTGTTCATGTCAAACTCCTTGAGGTTTACTTGGGATTGTGTACTAGCACACCCTGTGTCAAATTGACTCAAATCTCTGTTGGGAGATTTACAAAGTCTACCAAAAGGAGTACTTTTGCTTAAAATCGCTGCAACTCCTGTTGGCTCGACTTTTCAATGAATCATTCTAAGGTGTATATGACAGAAGTGAACAGATGAAACCATTAATTTATATAGATTTCAGGATTTTTATTCAAAAAAGGGGGGTGTTTTACTAAAAACATGACCAAAAGTAGGAAAAAATACCTAGTAAATTCCCTTATTCTCAAAAAAAACAAGGTTGGCTAGTGTACTGAATGTGAAGAAATGTTACGGAGTTTTAGCAAGGGTTAGCAAGCGGAACTTATAAACCATAGAAGGAATCAAGGAAAAAATTATTCGCATAACTGATTTATTTTACAGTGGTATAAAATATAATAAACGTTATGTCATAAAGAATAATTATTGTTAATCAAATATAAAATTACAATTTTAAATTAATTAGATTAGACCCAAATTCCAACAAAATAGTTTTTTAGTACTATGCGGGCGATTATCCAGCGAGTTAAATCATCACAAGTTACGGTTAATGACAAAATCATTGGTAAAATTGGACGGGGTTTAAATGTACTTGTTGGTATAGCGGATACAGATACTGATGTGGAGTTAGATTGGGTTGCACGTAAATGTTTAGAATTAAGATTGTTTCCTGATGATGGTGGTGGAGATAGGTGGCAAAAATCAGTGCAAGAAATTAATGGAGAGTTGTTAATAGTTAGCCAATTCACTTTATATGGAGATTGTCGTAAAGGTCGGCGCCCTTCTTTCGACCGAAGCGCGGCGCCAGATGAAGCTGCTGAGTTATATAATTTATTTGTACAAAAAATACGTGCAAGCGGGTTGCGCGTCGAGACTGGTCAATTTGGAGCAATGATGCAGGTAACTATAGAAAATGATGGCCCTGTAACTTTATTACTTGAGAAAGAATTTGGGCAGTCATAAGGAGAGTGGTACTAAATGATGAGAGAATATTAGTTTGGCTCACAGGAATTTAAGATCACTTAATCATGGCTAAGATTCAATTTTCCAGAGGTATTAATGAAGAAGTTATCCCAGATATACGTTTGACGCGCTCGCGCTCTGGCACAAGTGGAACTGCAACATTTATTTTCCAGAATCCAAATGCACTGGGCAGTAGCAATACCGAAGATATTACCGGGATGTACATGATTGATGAAGAGGGTGAAATAGTCACTCGTGAAGTTAAAGGCAAATTCATCAATGGAAAACCAGAAGCACTCGAAGCTGTTTATATCATGAGGTCTTCGGACGAATGGGAGCGTTTTATGCGGTTTATGGAGCGTTACGCTGAAGAAAATGAGCTAGAGTTTGGAAAATCATAAATAAGTTAGTCGGGGCGGGTTTACCTATATTCTGGTAGATAACGGTAAATTTAGGTGAACCCGCCCGTACAATAGAGCTGTTTTATCATCACCGTTTACCTATATTCTGGTAGATAACGGTAAATTTAGGTGAACCCGCCCGTACAATACAGCTGTCTTATCATCACCGTTTACCTATATTCTGGTAGATAACGGTAAATTTAGGTGAACCCGCCCGTACAATACAGCTGTCTTATCATCACCGTTTACCTATATCCTGGTAAATAACGGAAAATTTAGGTGAACCCGCCCGTACAATACAGCTGTCTTATCATCACCGTTTACCTATATCCTGGTAAATAACGGAAAATTTAGGTGAACCCGCCCGTACAATACAGCTGTCTTATCACTCAGCACTCAGCACTCAGCACTCATAATTTTTATATGGCACTTCCTCATCCTGATGCATCTGCTACAACAATCAATTGTGCCGTTATTACTGTCAGCGACACGCGCGTTGCCGAAACTGATAAAAGTGGGCAGTTAATTCATGAGTTGCTTTTGGGCGCTAATCATGCCGTCACCGCATACGTAATTATTAAAGATGAACCTACTTTTATTCAAGCCGAAATAGAAAAATTAAAAGAACGAACGGATGTTGATGCTGTTATATTAAATGGTGGTACAGGTATTGCACCGAGAGATACAACTTATGATGCAATAGAAAAGCTATTAGAAAAGACTTTACCCGGTTTTGGCGAAATATTTAGATTTTTAAGCTATCAAGAAATTGGTTCACGGGCAATAGCATCGCGCGCTATTGCGGGTACTTACCAAGGCAAATTAATTTTTTCGCTTCCTGGTTCGAGTAATGCGGTACGTTTGGGAATGGAAAAATTGATATTACCAGAAATCGTTCATTTGGTCGGACAAATACATAAGTTCTAATCAAGTTAACTATGTATGGTTTACGTATGGTTTATAAAAAATCTAAACAAAAAAAGCCCCCTAAAGTCAGAAGGCTAAAGTGTCTTGTCGAAAACTTTATTTGATTTATTAAAACTTGCCGATTGCAAAACCGCATAAAGCTAGAATTGCGCTAATTATGTAAAACACTGCTACAACCTGTAATTCAGACCATCCAGAAAGTTCGAGATGGTGATGTAACGGCGCCATTTTAAAGAGACGTTTGCCTTTACCATCGGAACCTTTGGTGGCTTTGTAATAACCAACTTGCGCCATTACTGACAAGGTTTCTACAAAAAATATGCCACTTAAGATAAATAATGCTGCGAGACTATTTGTAATTAATGCGACTGCTGCTAATGCACCACCCAACGCTAAAGAACCAGTGTCTCCCATGAATACGCGGGCTGGGTTGCGGTTGTGTGCTAAGAAACCTAGACAGCTTCCACTTACAGAAGCACAAAAAATCATTAGCGGGAGTGAAGTTGGAGCAGTTAAGGCGCCTAAAGCGAGCATCGCTGTTGCTACCGTTCCTCCAGCTAAACCATCAATACCATCAGTTAAATTAGTTGCGTTGCTTTCAGCTACCAACACAAATCCTGCAAAAGGCCAAAATAATAATCCTAAAGGTATAGAAAAACCCAAAGGTAACGCTATACTTGTTATATTAGAAGGCTGACTATACATTAACCACAAGCAAAACAGTGCTGCGAAACCAATTTGCAACGCCAGTTTTGTCTTTGGCGATATACCTTTATTTGACTTACGACGAAGAATCTGCCAGTCGTCAAGCCAGCCAATGAAGCCGTAACTCAATGTCAATGCAGAAACAGCGAGGACATGACGATCAAAACCAGACCATACACAAGCAACAATTGTAGCAACGGGAATAAAAAATATCCCGCCCATTGTTGGAGTGCCAGCTTTCTTAAGATGAGCCTGTGGACCATCTTCACGAATGACTTGCCCAGCTTTGAGGGCTTGTAACCAGGGTACGACCCAGTAACCTGCTGCGGCAGAAATTAGCGCACACAACAGGAGTGGCATGGTTAGTGATGTGGCAAGCCAAGGAAGGCGGCCTGCCATCACATCCAAAACTAGCGCTGCTACACCCAGCCCTACACCTAGTAACGAGACTAAACCGATACCAGTAATATTTAATCCTTGGTTAGGAGATAATTTTGCGTCCACTTAAGTTTCCCTTCACTCCACACTCTTTTTAACTAACCGTTATTAATAGGGACTATGGAAAGCCACAAGTCCTCTGCCTATGGGCTAAGATTTAACTTGATTATGATTCTTCGATTTCGATGTCATCATCCATATCGTCGTCATCGTAACCAATTCCGTCGTCGCCACCCAAAAACTCTGATATTTCTTCTTCACCATCATCGCTGTAATCTGGTTCCTGATGATCACGCGCTATGAGGCGCCCACTGGCTTGTAACCAGTCTAAAAGCGAGGTTTCTTGCTTTAATGGAATCACAGCAGCGCGCTGATTGCGGGGAGCTTCACGTAATGGAGAATTCAGCATATCGACAAAGACACTAAAGTAATTAACGTAACTGGACAATAAGAGTCTATCACTTGATACCAGAGATTTTAGTTATTCATTCAACTCTTTCCTAAGAAAATCCGTCAAAAAAATTATTATTTAATATCCGTAGGAAAATAAAAGCAGGATATCGAGTTTTTGGTATGGCGGTACACATTTGGGCTTTTTTCTTTTTAACAATGACAATTAACTGACGTTTTTTGAGGTAAAAAACGATGCTAGTAAAAACTCAACTTCTTAACGCTATTGCGCCTACAAATCGAGGTTTATTAGCGACCGAACAAGACAAGCAAGCGATTTTAATACACATTGCTTCTCTTGAAGACCAGAATCCTACACCGCGTCCACTTGAGGCAAGCGAACTACTTGATGGCGATTGGCGACTACTATACACCACAAGTAAGGGTTTGTTAAACATTGATCGACTACCTTTTTATAAGTTGGGTCAAATATATCAATGCATCCGTGTTAATACCAACAGTGTATATAACATCGCATCGGTTTACGGTTTGCCATACTTAGAAGGTACTATCAGTGTAGTCGCTTCTTTTAAAGGTGTCTCGGAACGACGTGTTCAAGTCAACTTTGAGCGTTCGATATTTGGATTAAGTCGCTTGATTGATTTTAAATCTCCCAGCTTGTATATCCAACAAATCGAGAGTGGTAAAAAATTTACTGCTATTGACTTCCCAATTACCAGTACAAACCAACAAGGATGGCTCGATATCACTTACATAGACAACGATTTGCGGATTGGTCGCGGTAACGAGGGTAGTGTATTCGTCTTGACTAAAGCATAGGTACTCCTAAAAATTTTTTCCTTTGTGAACAAAAAAGTTATTCGATTATGGGTACATTGTCAAGGAGTAAGCAAGACCTTTTTTAGGCGCCCGTTAACCCTTGCCAACAGTTTTCTTTTTAAATAACTTAACAATGCGCCTATGCGCTACTCGCTAGTTGTAAAGTGTAGACATTGACCCCTGATATTTGAAAATTCATCACAAAAAGGGAAGATTATGGTTCAACGTGGTTCTAAAGTGCGTATTCTTCGCCCCGAGTCCTACTGGTACCAAGATGTAGGAACCGTTGCGTCAATTGACCAAAGCGGTATCAAATACCCCGTTATCGTTCGTTTTGATAAAGTTAATTATGCTGGTATCAACACGAATAACTTCGCCCAAGACGAGTTAGTCGAGACAGAGGCGCCAAGAGCAAAGACCAAAGCAGCACCCGGAGCTTAGGGTTAATGCAACGTAAGGATAACTCAAGTCTAGTTGTGAGATAATAAGTTTACTTATGAATGGGGAGAATATAAAGATGCAGAAAAGTTCCCTCGACTTTTCCCATCTTGTTATCTCCCCATTAATTTTTTTCTATTCACGATTACAATGCCTGAATTACCTGAAGTCGAAACAGTCCGACGCGGTTTAAATCAATTAACCCTAAATCAACAAATTACTGGTGGGGATGTGCTGTTACATCGTACCGTAGTTTATCCCGATTCAGTGGAGAAATTTATAGAAGGTATAAGTAAAACGAATATTACAACTTGGCACCGCTATGGAAAATATCTTTTAGCTTCATTATCTCCTGTGTCATCGCTGTGTTCATCTCCTTCATATCTAGGAGTGCATTTACGAATGACCGGTCAACTATTGTGGTTACATCGCTCAGAACCATTGCACAAACACACGCGCGTGCGAATATTTTTTGAAAACTCTCTTGAATTACGTTTTGTTGACCAGCGCACTTTCGGTACTATGTGGTGGGTGGAACCTGAATTAGAGGTTGAAAAAGTTATTACTGGTTTGGCAAAGCTTGCTGCTGACCCTTTCTCACCTGAATTTACTGTGGCGTATTTAGCTGATAAACTTAAAAACAGTCGGCGCCCGATAAAAACTGCGTTACTTGACCAGTCTATAATTGCAGGACTGGGAAATATCTACGCTGATGAAGCTTTGTTCTTAAGTGGCATTCGTCCAGAAACACTTTGTACTAATTTGAATCGTGGACAAATTGAGAAATTGCACCCAGCGATTATCCAAGTTCTGACAAAAAGTATCGAAGCTGGTGGTACAACTTTTAGTAATTTTTTAAATGTATCAGGTGTTAACGGAAACTACGGTGGTGAAGCGTGGGTTTATAATCGTGCAGCACAACCATGTAGAGTATGCGCTACTCCTATTCAGCGAACTCGTCTAGCAGGACGTTCAAGTCATTTTTGTGCGGAATGTCAAAAATAACTAGATTATTTTTACATCCGTCAAAACTTGGTACAAGCTACAATCCTTTATGAAACACTATACGCTTATAGGAACTATCATGGCAGTCAAAAGAGGAGATATGGTTCGCGTTGTTCGCGATAAACTGGAAAACAGTCTTGAAGCACAAGCTAGTGATACTCGTTTTCCTGCATATTTGTTTGATAGTCAAGGTGAAGTAGTCGATATCAAAGGTGATTATGCTTTTGTAAAGTTCGGAAAAGTTCCTACACCAAACATTTGGCTGCGTTTAGAACAACTTGAAGCTTTTAAGTAGGGTGCGTGACGCTTAGAACAATTCGTAAACGAAGCTAATAATCCAGTAGCGTCACGCACCTTTTAAGTAGCTAAAAAAGTGCCAGATTGGTCATCTTCACTCTAAATGTGCTGGTGCGTGACGCTATTAGACACTCGCTCCGTTTAAAGATTGTTGGTAGCGTCACACACCCTACCAATTGACTTGCTGTCTTTCTTTCACTACCCTTGTATAAACATTTTCGGTAGCTCGCGCGAGTTTTGCCCAATTAAAGCGACGGTCTAAATCTTCGTAAGCGTTATCTATTAACCATTGTCGATAACCGGGGTTTTTTAATACTTCTAAAATACCCCAAGCAAGGGAATCTGGAATATTCGTATAAGTGACGATACCTGTTTTAGTATGTTGAACAACTTCTGGTAAGCCACCTGTATCTGATACTACAACTGGAACGTGCGAGGCAAAACTTTCTAGTGCAACAATACCAAAGGGTTCATATAAACTGGGAAATACAGCACAGTCAGCGATTGTTTGAAATTTATCTAAGTAGTCGTCTGACATAAACCCTGTAAAATAGCATTTATGCCAAATACCTAAATCCCAAGCTTGTTTTTTGAGATTATCGCTATTTCCACCACCAATAATTACAAATTTGACATTCCCCCCCATTTCGGCGAGAACTTTAGGCGCCGCATTTAGTAATACAGACACTCCTTTTTCATAGGTCATGCGACCAACATAGTAAACAATTTTTTCTGCATCTTCGGCGAAGAAACGACGAAAATCTTGTGCGTGGAAGTCTTGGTGATGAACTTTCTTCTCTGGACGTATACCGTTATAAATTACGTCTATTTTATCCCACGGGCAGTTGAGCGCGCGCTCAACTTCACGCCGCATATAGTCGGTGCAAACAATTATCCGCCATGCATTGAAAGCTAACAGTTCCTCTTTACCGTTAATATAATGCTGTATATCTGTGTGGATGCCATTATGGCGCCCGCATTCAGTAGCGTGAATAGTTACAATCAGTGGTACTTTGAATGTGTGCTTGAGTGCAATAGCTGCATCTCCAACTACCCAGTCGTGAGCATGAATTAAATCAAACTTACCTTCAAGAGCCATGAGTTTACCACCATGCAGCCCCATGCTCTCGTTCATATTAACTACCCAGTGGAAAAAGTCATTCCCTGGCGCCACTCTTACACGGTGAACTTGAACACCTTCGACAATTTCGTACAAGGGAGCATTGCCGAATTCAGGGGTCATTAAATATACTTCGTGTCCTAGCTTAACAATTTCTGGGTACAGTTCACCGACATGACGCGCGATTCCCCCAACTATGCGCGGTGGAAACTCCCAGCTTAACACCAATATCTTCATACGCTTCACCCCTAGCCCTTTGAAAGTCCTTAATGTGCGAACTTGCTTTGAAAATGCGAGTTTGATAATAACAAAGGCTAAGTTTAGCAATTTTTTCATAATTGCTTAATATTTTTTTGCATAAAGTAGCATAGGTGTCACGCCTGTAGGTACGTAGTAGCGCGGAGAGCGCAAAAAAATATTAAAAATAGCACGAGGGCTAGAGCAACAACTACGTGCCCAACTCCCAAAATTAATCACTTACATCAGTACTAGGATTAGAATCATCATAACTATCATTACTCATCCAATTATCTTTATTGCCTTTGTTGTGACTTAAATTGCCGTTACCATTATTGTTGCCGTTGTTACTAAAGTTATCGCTGTTATTGCCGTTATTATTGCCATTGTTACTAAAGTTATCGCTGAAGTTAAAGTTTAGATAAACATTAAGTTGAATTAGACTTCCTTTGGAACCGGAAAATAAATACCCTAATACTAGTCCCAGAATAAAGAACAGTATAGTTATAATTCCCATATTTAAAATAAGAGCGCTTTTATTCTCAAAGGTAGCGTTTAAGTTTATTTAAATTGTTACAAGTATTACGAACTTAGCTAAATAGATTTAGTTTTTACAAACTTAAGCTTTGGTAACGGCGCCTTCTCCTGAAAACGTGGGCAATATGAAAGGCGCACGTTCAGTTCAAAGTGAACAAATACTTATGTTGTTAGTAATTAGTAGCAATAGTTTTAATGTAGTTTAATTGAGCAAAGCCTTGCTACAACTACGAAACCGCAATATAACTACATATTTAAAATTAAAAGATTAAAAAAATATAAACTGGATTGTTTGGCAGAAAATAATGATATATTGGTTACACAACTGAATGAAAGTGAAAGTGTAGAGCGACTCTTTAGAACTCAGAGCTACTAACTCTAGACAGTTGCATCCCCCAGTATATAGACTCCTTACGAGTACAATACACTCACGTTACGAAACTTAAAAATTTGCTCATAATCCTTACAGCGTAAGGGTTTTATGTGAGTACAACAATACTTATCCCACATACCATAAATACTCGTAGCTTTACCCGGAAATACTAGTGCCTCTTCCCAAAAAAAAATTATAAAAATCTTTTAAGCATTGATGTGCATACGCTTTAAGAATTGAGTACAAAACTTAATAAATCCAATAACTCTTATCCGGAAGGCATACTCCCCTTGATTAGAGGTGGCTGATATAAAACGTATATCGCCAATCACAAAGAGCGCCACCAAGCAATCGAACTTAATAAATAAATTTGGTTGGATGGCAGGTGCCCCAAGTGAGTGGAGGGATGAGATAGCACCATGCCCCTGTGGACTGGAAGTCGCGGCTGAACAAAACATAACTTGAATTCACCCGCATTGAATAGCGTTGACACACACCAGCGCCCATTATAAGGGTTTACAACCTGCTGGCATAGCTTTCACCCACCTTTGGGTCAGCTTCAACAGGATAATGTGAGTTTCAGACGCGGCTTCTTTTATTTTGTTTCATCTCCATGCATTGGCAAGAAACCTATTTACCCGACATTACCTTTAATAATGACACCACAATCTACTGGTTTAGCAAATCCCTCGGTTAAGGAACTTACAACAACCACATCAAAATCTGGTTGTGGATGCACAGGTAACAGCGCTAGTAGCGAAATGGAAGAAAGCATACTGGAGCGCATTGCCAAACATCCTTGTTACAGTGAAGAGGCGCATCACCATTATGCTCGGATGCACGTTGCTGTGGCGCCTGCCTGCAACATACAATGCAACTATTGCAACAGAAAATATGATTGTGCTAACGAAAGCCGTCCTGGTGTAGTTAGCGAATTACTAACTCCTGAAGAAGCAGCACATAAAGTATTAGTAGTTGCAAGCAAAATTCCACAAATGACCGTATTGGGAATTGCAGGACCTGGTGACCCATTGGCAAACCCAGAGAAGACTTTTCGCACCTTTGAGTTGATAGCTGACAAGGCGCCTGACATTAAGCTTTGTTTATCAACTAATGGTTTGATGCTTCCTGAATATATTGATAGAATCAAACAACTAAATATTGACCACGTTACAATTACCCTTAATACTGTAGACCCTGAAATCGGCGCCCAAATTTATTCTTGGGTTCACTACAAACGTAAGCGCTACAAAGGTGTTGAAGCAGCTAGAATTCTGTTAGAGAAACAGTTAGAAGGCTTACAAGCACTAAAAGAAGCAGATATTCTTTGTAAAGTCAACTCGGTAATGATTCCGGGTATCAACGACCAACATCTTGTTGAAGTTAATAAGATGATTCGACAAAACGGTGCATTCCTGCATAATATTATGCCTTTGATTTCTGCACCTGAACATGGAACTCACTTCGGTTTAACCGGACAACGTGGTCCAACGAGTACTGAGTTGAAGACAGTACAGGACAATTGTTCTGGTAACATGAAAATGATGCGCCACTGTCGTCAATGTCGTGCAGATGCGGTAGGATTATTAGGAGAAGACCGCAGCCAAGAATTTACAAAAGACAAATTCATGGAAGAGGCGCCAGAGTACGACCTTACAAATCGCCAACAAGTTCAAGAAGGTATCGAGAAATTTAGAGCCGAACTGAAAGCAGCAAAGGAACAAATCGCACTCGATAATAATACATTGAATGCAGGCGCCGTTAAAGAGAAAACAAAAATTCTGGTTGCAGTTGCTACTAAAGGTGGCGGTTTAGTTAACCAACATTTCGGTCACGCTAAAGAATTTCAAGTTTACGAAGTTGATGGTAGCGAAGTTAAATATGTAGGTCATCGAAAAGTTGATCACTTCTGCCAAGGTGGATACGGCGAAAAAGCAACTATGGAAAACATTATCCAAGCAATTTCTGATTGTAAAGCTGTGTTAGTTTCCAAAATTGGCGAATCACCTAAAGAGAAGCTAGATAACGCTGGTATCAAAGTTGTTGAATCATACGATGTAATTGAAAAAGTTGCTTTAGAGTTTCATCAAGAGTTTACCCAAGAAAGTTAATAGTTATGAGTTATGAGTTATGAGTAACAAATCGTGAATTATGAGTTATAAGTTATCGATTTATGAATCCTTAATTTACAACTCCTAACTTCCTCCTCATAACTCCGTGCCTTCTAACTCCTAACTCTACATTCGATTAACCACCGACTAAATTACAGAATTAGGAAGAGCATCTAAAATGTCTTACAAGATTACCTCTAAGTGTATTTCCTGCGACTTATGTCTCCCTGTCTGTCCTACTGGCGCCATTTCAATAATAGATGGTCAGCGTACAATTGACGCTAATCTTTGCAACGGTTGTGTTGATACTCTTTACACTGTTCCTCAATGTGTAGCAGGATGTCCTACGTGCGATGGTTGTGTTAAGCAACATAATAATTACTGGGAATGTTGGTTTGACACTTATAAAAAGTGCATGAATAAATTGACCAATAAGAATAATGATTATTGGGAAACCTGGTTTGCATCTTATTCGCAGAAATTTTCAGAGCAACTAGAAAAAAAACGTTCATCAAAAGCGGCGTAGACAGTTTGTAATCGATAGTTCGTAGCTAATAGTTAATAGCTAGTAGCGATGATGTCAAGTTAATAACAGATTATTAGCTATTAACTATCAACTATCAACTATTTCAATTACCATTACCCATTGACTATTAATTGTTGAAAGAAATGAAGAAAAATTGTATTTACTTGGATAATAATGCTACTACTAAAGTAGACCCGGAAGTTGTTGAAGCAATGTTGCCCTACTTCACTGAATATTACGGTAATCCTTCCTCGATGCATACTTTCGGTGGGCAAGTTGGAAAAGCAGTAAATAAAGCGCGTGAACAAATGGCTGCTTTACTTGGCGCCAACGAATCTGAAATTATTTTCACCAGTGGTGGTACAGAAGGTGACAATGCGGCAATCCGTGCGGCACTCTTGGCTCAACCCGATAAGCGTCATATAGTTACAACCCAGGTTGAACACCCAGCAGTTTTAACTTTATGTAAGCAGTTAGAAAACCAAGGTTATACAGTTACTTATTTATCAGTTAATCGTCAAGGACAGTTAGATTTAAACGAACTCGAAGCTTCGTTAACTGGAAATACTGCTCTTGTATCGATAATGTACGCAAACAACGAAACAGGTGTTATTTTCCCTATCGAACAAATTGGGTTACGAGTCAAAGAATGCGGCGCCTTGTTCCATGTTGATGCAGTGCAAGCAGTTGGTAAAATTCCGCTCGACATGAAAACCAGTACCATTGACATGCTCACAATGTCTGGTCACAAAATTCATGCTCCCAAAGGAGTTGGTGCGCTGTATGTACGACGCGGTACACGCTTTCGTCCAATGTTAATTGGTGGAGGACAGGAACGTGGGCGCCGTTCAGGAACACCAAATGTACCGGGAATTATTGCGCTGGGTAAAGCTGCTGAATTAGAATTAATGCACCTTGAAGAAGCAACCAAGCGTGAAAGAATATTGCGCGATAAATTAGAGCAAGCGATAATTTCTCAAATTGGTGACTGTGAAGTTAATGGTGGTGGTTCTGAACGTTTACCCAACACTACTAATATTGGTTTCAAATATATTGAAGGTGAAGCAATTTTATTCGGCTTGAACCAATACGGTATTTGTGCATCCTCTGGTTCTGCTTGTAGTTCCGGTTCACTCGAACCTTCCCACGTACTACGCTCAATGGGTTTACCCTACACAATTTTACACGGTTCAATTCGCTTTAGTTTGTGTCGTTATACCACTGATTCGGAAATAGACGCAGTTATTGCAGTATTGCCCGGTATCATCGAACGCTTACGCGCGTTGTCTCCATTCACAGACGACAAAGCAGCTTGGTTACAAGAACACGAAAAAACTCTCGCTATTAAGTAGAAAGTGCTGAGTTCTGAGTGCTGAGTATTAGATTTTATACTATTAATTCAATACTAATTACTCTTCACTCTTAACTCAGCACTCAGCACTCAGCACTCATCACTCATTACTCATCACTCTATTAAGGCATATGTGGGAATACACAGATAAAGTACTAGATTTGTTCTATAATCCAAAGAATCAAGGCGTATTAGAAGATCAAGGCGAAACAGGTATTAAAATTTCGACGGGTGAAGTAGGTAGTATTGCTTGTGGCGATGCTCTAAGATTACACCTTAAAATAGATGTAGAAGACGATAAAATTCTTGATGCTCGATTTCAAACATTTGGTTGTACTAGTGCAATTGCTTCTTCTGAAGCGTTGGTAGAACTAGTAAAGGGTTTAACTTTAGATAATGCTTTGAAAGTAACCAACAAGCAAATTGCTGATTACTTAGGTGGTTTACCTGAAGCTAAGATGCACTGCTCTGTCATGGGACAAGAAGCACTTGAAGCAGCTATTTATAATTATCGCGGCATCGAGCGTGATGTTCACGAAGATGATGACGAAGGCGCCTTAATTTGTAGTTGCTTTGGTATAACCGAGAACAAGATTCGCCGTGTCATTTTAGAAAATAATTTAACCAGTGCTGAGGATGTAACAAATTATGTCAAAGCTGGTGGCGGATGCGGTTCCTGTCTAGCAAACATCGATGATATAATTCAAGAAGTTAAAGAAAAAGCTTCTATAGCGAAAGCAGTAAATACTACTACTAGCTCAGTACTTCCCGTTATTCAACCTGCACCTCGCGCGTTGACTAACGTACAAAAAATTGCACTTATTCAAAAAGTTTTAGATGAAGAAGTTCGCCCTGTTCTCATCGCTGATGGCGGAGATGTTGAACTCTACGATGTAGACGGCGATATCGTGAAAGTATTACTCCAAGGCGCCTGCGGTTCATGTTCTAGCAGCACCGCGACCCTAAAAATAGCCATCGAAGCGCGGTTACGCGAAAGAATTAGTCCCAACATTGTGGTCGAATCAGTCAGAAGTTAAAAGTGCTGGGTGCTGAGTGCTGAGTAGAAGAAAAGTATTTTATATCTACTCAAAACTCAAAACTCAAAACTCAAAACTCAAAACTCAGCACTCAGAACTCAGAACTCATCACTTAAATAACATTATGTCTCACTCAAACATTTTGAAGGCGGTTGAACGTCCGCCACCGTACCATCTAGGCAACGTTCATCCTGCGGTTCGCACCATTACCTACAGATGCGTTCCGTAAACCTAAAAGACCCACAAATCAACCAATTGCAGGAGATTAACTCATCATGTCAGAAGAAAGAATTAGACAGATAGCCTTCTACGGTAAAGGCGGTATCGGTAAGTCTACAACCTCGCAAAATACCCTGGCTGCAATGGCTGAAATGGGTCAACGAATTATGATTGTAGGTTGTGACCCCAAGGCAGATTCCACACGCCTTATGCTTCACTCAAAAGCACAAACCACCGTACTGCACTTAGCTGCTGAACGCGGCGCCGTAGAAGACCTCGAACTCGAAGAAGTAATGCTCGCTGGTTTCCGTGGTGTTAAGTGCGTAGAGTCTGGTGGTCCAGAGCCAGGTGTAGGTTGTGCAGGTCGTGGTATTATCACCGCTATTAACTTCCTAGAAGAAAACGGCGCCTACCAAGACTTAGATTTCGTATCCTACGACGTATTAGGTGACGTTGTATGCGGCGGTTTCGCTAAGAGCCACTAAATAATATATGATTGGTAAATCGTGTTTTTACAGTATTTTGCACATTGTATGGGCGATTTATCAAGGGCATTAGGCTATTGTCGAGTTTCCACCCAAAGACAGCATACAGAGGGTCACGGGTTGGAGCGTTATATCGACCGATTAAAACAATATGGGTTGAGTGACGAACAAATCCATTGGGATATAGAATCAGGCGCCAGCGAGAAGCGCAAAGGGTACAACCGAGTATTAGAGTTGGTACGGTCGCGTCAGGTTGATAAAATCATCGTGCCATGTTTCGATAGATTTACGCGCTCGGCTTTAGGTTGGGAAGTCGCGCGTCAGGAATTACAGGATTTTGGAGTTGAGTTGGTATTTCTTGATGGTGGAAGTTTGGACTTAGAGACTCCAGAGGGGTTATTTACCAGTCGGATATTAGCTGCAATGTCGGCACAGGTTCGAGATAAAAATAGATACAACGCGACGCAAGGACATCGGTATTTTCAAGAGAAAAGGAAGATTTACCAAGCAATATTCGGTTTTGTAAAGGATGGCGATAGTGTTATCCCCAATACTAAGCAATATAGAAATACAGATAAAACTCATGCCTCGGTTGCTCGTGAATGTGTTGAAATGTTCATCAAGTCAGGGGAATTATCGAAAACGATTAGAAAATTAACTGATAAATATGGGTTAGAGCGTGTTGGTAAGTTTAAGTTTGAGGATTTTCCCAGAGATGTGTCGTCATTCCGTCGATGGTTGGAAAATCCCCAATTATGTGGGATGGTTTGCTATTACCCGTTCGACTCGGAGAAAAAATTAATAATACAGTCAGACCATGAAGCGATTATATCGATTGCACAACATCAACAGATAATCCAAATTTTATCTACTCATCCATGCGGTAGACGCAAGTACGTTACAAACCCGTTAGTGGGATTGTCTAAATGTGATAAGTGCGGTTCGACGATGGAGAAGCGGTCTACAAAAATCAATGACAAAACTTACGAACACTTAAAGTGTCCAGGCGCCTATCCAAAACCACGTCAACCTAAAAAATGTGATGTGCGAACTTATTTTCGGTTAGAAGGCGCCATTGATGCTACGATTCAAGCTTTAAAGCAAAAGGCTGACAGTATAGCCGATAATATGCCAGTTGAAACCACAGAAGCAGTGCCAGTTGAGATATTAGAGTTACAGCAACAAATTTTGAAGCTGAAGCAACTAAATGACCCCGACTTTCACAGCACAATCAAAATTAAAGAACAAAAATTAGAAGCCTTAATCAAAACCTCAGAACTAGATATAGTAGCAGATGCCAGCAGAACACAAGTTTTGCGTAGCATTGCAATGAGCGAGGGGTTTTGGGAGGTAGTCACAAGGGAAGAACTAACTGCTATCTTTCACGAACTAGTCGAAGAAGTGCTTTGTTCAGTAGTAGAGCGAACACAATTATTTAGCGCGCGGCTTAAGATTTGATTTCGTTCCAATACTGCGTAGGTTTTGATTATTTGTAGGTTGGTGTCTCAGAACGAGACCCAACAAAGCAAAATTCTCTGTAAAACTTAAATTATTGTTCCCTCATTCTAGAATGGCACCTCTTTTAAACCATCAAACCGTAGTGGTTGTATAAAGCTTTGAGGAATTCACAAAGCCTGCTTAGGCATGGTATGCCTAATTTGTCAACACCTTCTACTCGACTGGCGCTCTAGATGTTTCCAAAAATTAAATTATTCATCTTGTGGAACTCTAATCCCTGCCTGTAACAGGCAAGGGGCGCCATTCCCAATAGTGATGTGGCACAGAGAAGATAAGAAAATAGACAGATGTTGTCGTTTACGTTATATAATAGTAGTGGCTAATTTTATAGCCGTCCGGTTGCACATTCAATCACTATGTCTGCGAGAGATGCATTTCATGACGCGGTTAGGCGAGCGCTCGAAAAAGACGGTTGGACAATTACGAATGATCCGTTGCGCCTTCTGGTTGAGGAAGTTGAACTGTTGATTGATTTAGGAGCAGAGCAACTGCTGGCGGCAGAAAGGTCAGGAGAAAAAATTGCTGTAGAAATTAAAACCTTCCTCCAAGCATCAGCCATTTCAACTTTTCATACAGCTTTGGGACAATACCTCAACTATCAGGAAGCCTTGGAACTCGATCAACCAGAACGAATTTTGTATTTAGCTGTGCCAAAGCAGGCTTATAAAAGCTTTTTTGAAAAACGCTTTGTGCAAAGAATGGTAAATAAATATAGCATAAAACTTTTGATTTATGATCCCAAGCAGGAGGTCATTGTAGAATGGAAAGAGTAGAGAAATACAGAGAGTTAGTGAAACAAGTTCTAGAAGAATATGCAAGCTATAAATTCTCATCAGATGAAATTGAAGTGATGGCTGTTTTTGATTTAGAACGAGATCACTATCAAGTTGTTAGTGCAGGATGGAAAGACGAGCGTCGAATTTATGGGTGTTCTGTACATATTGATATTAAAGATAGCAAGATTTGGATACAGCATGATGGCACTGAGATTGGATTTGCAGATGAGTTTGTAAGGCTAGGAGTTGCTTCATACGACATTGTGTTGGCATATCACTCGCCGTTTATGCGGCAGTTTGATGGTTTTGCAGTTAGCTAATAAACAAGAAGAATATTTTGGCGGCTATCTTAAATAATTTGTGAAAATTTAGAATCTCAGTTTTTTTTAAAAACTGGGATTTTTTATTTTGTTATATCCACTGCGTTAACAAACGAGTAAAACATAAACCCTCTGTAGAGTTACCTCCAAGGACATTTATAGTACTTTAGCTCTGTTCTCCTTGTAGGTTCCGGGGTTGGGAGAGAGGTTTTTAACGACTGCATCCACAAGCAAATAGTACGAACATGAAGTATGTCGATTAAATATGCTGCGTATAATAGCGCTAAAATATGAATGGTTCAAAATAAATTTAAGTCAATAATAATGTCTATGCAATACTCAATCGAACAAATTCCCTTGAATTTAAACAAAATTGTTCAGGAAGTTGAACAAGGTGAAGCAATTCAAATTACTCAGCAAGGCAAACAGATTGCTGTTATACTTTCTAACGCAGAATATGAAAAATTACTTAACAAAACACCAAATTTTTGGGAATCCGTAGAAAGATTCCGACAGAAGCATGATATAGAAACAGCAGATATAAATCCAGATGACGTTTTTGCTGAGGTACGAGATAAATCATCCGGGGGTCAGGGAATATTTTAATTTTATGCGTTTCCTATTAGATACTAACATTCTTTCCGAACCGTTACGTCCCCGCCCAAATCAAAACGTTGTCATGATGCTAGAGCAATATTCAGACGAAATTGCTACTGCCACTGTAGTATTTCATGAACTTTTATTCGGCTGTTATCGCTTACCGATAGAGTCTAGAAGGCACCAGATTATTGAAGCATATTAACATACAGAAGTTAAACATAAAATACCTATTCTTCCTTATGATATCGTTGCTGCCGAGTGGTTTGCTACAGAACGAGCAAGACTAACATCAATCGGAAAAACTCCAGCATATGCAGATGGACAAATTGCGGCAATAGCTCAGGTAAATAATCTGATTTTAGTAACAAACAACGTTGCTGATTATTCAGATTTTCAAAACCTAAAAATAGAAAACTGGTTGATAATCACTTAAGTAAAGATGAAGCAATATCGTTTCCGGCGCCATCGATAACGATAAAAGGGGCTGTTGTTATTAGGGTGCATATAAACATGATATTGAACAAATTAGAAGTTACCAGCATTAACTGCTTGAAAAGCTTGTTTGATAAGTTGAGCGAAAGAATGTTTTCCCTGCTGCGTGTACATTCTTGGATTTACCTAGTGCCCAGGCTAAATTTGCTAGTATCCAAACTTGGTGTGGAGATAAATTTGCTGCTTTTTGCAAGTTTATTAAAGCTTCTGACCAATTTGATTTACGACAGTTAACAAGTCCTAAGACTCCATAACCTCTACCATCGCTTGGTTTTAATTGAATGGCGCCAAATGCCGCGTTTTCTGGTTGTGTGTCTCAATGCATTTGTACTAAAGCTAATTCAGTAGCAACTTCCCCATCATCGGGTTCATCGTTGAGATGTTTTTCATAAACTATAACTGCTTCAGCCAATTTACCTACGAGTTTGCAACTCTTGAAGTAGTTATTAAGTTTTGCTTTGACATCGGACACATGTCGGATGTTGACTTGATTGAGTTTGGGCGCATTTGCCACAATTAGGGCAAATAAAGCTTTCATAGTTGTTATGCTGCCAACAAGGAACAGCAAGCACATCTCTACCTAAAGTACGTTCTACCCAACCTGGTTGACCATTTTTACCTTCTACTGATGTCATTTGTATATATGGATATCTCATATTGCAATGACCACAAGTTCTTGTACCCCAAATACTTTTACATTCACTGCACTCACACTTGAAACTCTGGTTATTCAACGATTGAAAACTTCCGACTGCGTGACAAACTGGGCATATTTTTAATGGTTGAATAATTCTCTCGGCTTGCTCTGGTAAATCAACGATTTTTTGAAGTTCGCTTATTTCTCCTTTTGCTTTGGAACCGCGCGCCGAAGCTTGCTTAATTAAACTTTCAAGATTTGTTTTAAAATTATTTGTTTCCTCTAAGGATGGTTGACGCAGTACATAAAATAAATTATTCTCAATATCTTTTTTTAACCAGCCTGTATTTTGCAGTAGAAAATTTGGAATATTTGCTGATAGTCTGTGGGGATAAAGTTGATAACGTTGACCGTTAAGCCACCATTGAATTGCGCGCGCTATTCTCTCAAGACTGACAAGATCAAGTGGACTAACTGGTAAAATTGGCATGTCTATTTCTTGATGAAGATGTTCGTTACCAAGGGTATTGATTTGACGCCGAATATGCGATGAAAGTTTCTGTTTAACCTCTTCTGTACCAGGATAGAGAATGATAGTAGTTTGTTCTGTACTATTAATTAGGCTAACTGGAAAATGAGCGAGGATGGATGTAATAGTTTCAGAGTTTGAACTACCGAAATTTGCAATAATAGGTACTAAACGTAAAGATTTAATTTTATTTGCTTGTAATAAAAACGAACCATCTTTTTGCCACAGCCTTTAAACGGCTATTACTTGCTTCTAATGCTTCTTTCCCGTCGCGTATAGTTTCAAGCTCTGTTACTGCAATGCGGTTATAAGTTGTACTTCTTTCTAGTTCCTGTAACCTTGTACTAAGCCGAAAGCGTTCGTTTTCCCATTGTTCTTTTTGTGACTCTAATTCTTGTAATCTAGCAACAGCGCTTTCGCTAGGTTGTGATGCAATTTTCTGCTCTAGCTCAGATTTCTGGCGCCGTAGTAAGTCTAATTCTTCAATAATTTCTTCGGGAGTTTTCTGCCCAAATCTTCGATCAGCTTCTTGTCGTTGAATAAGAGTAGACTGAATTTGATTTGTTACATTGTTAATTTGTTTTAATTGCTCTTTTTGATATTCAATTATTGCTTTTAGTTTTTCTACCTCTGATGCCGCCTTTTGATTAATTTTATCCTCTAAAGCCTGTTTGTCTTCTTCTAGTAATTCCCTCTCTGTTTCTATGTTGTTTTTTTCACGTCGTAAAAGCTTTTTTTCTTCAGATAATTGATTTTTTAAGTTTTCTATTTCTTGACGTTCTGTGTTAATTTCAGCTAGCAGCGCTTCTTGCTGCTGCAAAAATCCGGCTTCGGCATTCAATTCGCGTTGACGAACCTGTTCTTCTCTGGAATTGAGTAGGGCTTCTTGATGTTGTAACTTTTCTTGGTACCGTTGTAGTTCCTGATTTTTTATTTCTAATTGTCGCTTTTCTTGATTAATTAATGTTAACTTTTTCGATTGTTCCTCAGCACGTTTAGTTGCTGCTTCAAAAATTTTTGCTTTGTACCAACATTCTTGTATACTAAACCCATCTGGAGGATTTGAAGAATCAATATTAGCTAAGTCTGACTTGGAAAGCTGAGTTTCAGCTTTTGTAGAAAGTTCACTAATTTCTGCTAATGTATTATTAATGTTATTAATTTTATCTGCTTGATTGTTTTTGGGGGTATTTGAGCTTCCCGTACCAAAACCTTGTTGATTTTTGTGATTAGTCATATATTTATTTGAAGATTTACTGAAATTTATATTTATTTCAAGGCGTTGATTTAGAAGAATTAATATCCAACATACTACTAACAAACTCATAAACTGTAGAAATTTGTGGCAGTACTTGTGATAGTTCTAACCTTTGACTGCTGGAATGGCTGCTTTGGTCACGCAATTTAGCCAATGTATCTAATCGCTCCAACATATCTGGCGCCCTTGCCGCTGCCAAATATAGTGGGTGTTTAGTATTATGTCGAGTAGCCAACAGTGTAGCTAAAAGCACTGGACGCAGAGAACCTTCGCCGTAGTCGCTGGCTGATTTTATCTTTCCTAGCTTGACATCAAGTAAAGAAATTGGAAGTGGGGTACAAAAACCTACTTGATTGGCTAGTGCATTAAAGATATTTCTATTATGCTCCCGGTCATTTTGAGAAAGTACCTTCCAACTGATGTCAGTCGGATGAGTTTCTCGAATCACCTGTAAAAGACTTTCAATAGCTTTTTGTGCTTTAACTAAAACATCATCTAGTTTATCTGCTAAATATTTTGGATTATTAAGCGATTTAGCTTCTATATAAGCTCTTTGCATAGTTACTAAATTATTAAATATAGTTTCCCATCTCCGTATGTTTAAAGTTAAAGTACTCTCAACTTCAAGCACTGCTATTTCATGAATATATTGAATGAAATCATCTAATTTTATACTTGTATCTCCTACCTGCCCAAGCATTTTTTGGATAAGCGCTTGCAAACCTTTGAATGTGGGATTTTTATTGATTTGAGTTTCTAGTCTACGCCGCAGTAACGGACTGTCACCAAGTCCAAAAGGGTCGCAAATGTTCCAACTTGTGGTAGTATACTCATTTTCGGGTAAATAGACAAATGTCGCAAGCCATACAGGTATTGGCTTTTCTTCAACAAAAGATATACGTTTTAAATAAGGTACTTGTTCAAAAGTCAACGTATCTTGATTATCTTCCCAATCTTCTAAATTTTCACGATAGCGTAATGCTTTACTATGTTTTCCTACAGCTTGCAAAATCTCCTGTGGCGATGGTTGAGTTTTGATTATATTTTCTACAGGCAAGGGCATATAAGCTTGTCTGTAGTCTGGCTTTCCAACTGTTCCTAATACTAAGTCTGGATAACCATTTTGATTAAATTTAACATCAATATACTCTTGACGCTCGATAAAACGCGGTAATAATTCGCCAGTCCAAGGATCTTGAAAAATAAACCCCGCTATCATATCTTCAGTTGCTAGAGTCTCTTTTTCTAAAATCTCTAATCCGCGCTGTGTTAGCACCCCTCGGTTATCAATAAAAGTTTGGTCAGTTAGCTGTTTAATTATCAGTGCAGCTAAATCAGCACCAATATCTAATTTTTCACTGATTTCAATTGCTGTAAATGCTCCAACCCGACACATTCCCAAAACTGCTTTTTCTAATATGTTAACTTTACGAGAAGTAACCTTTGGCGCCACTACTCGGTAACACCAAGCTGGTAATAGAAGATATTCTCGCTGACTCCAGCGATTTGAAGAACGAGGCTTATAATAAAGTATTGGTGTTTCCTTAGTAAAATCCATACTAGTGCTAGTTTAAATATAAAGATTAAATAAGTTTTCCATATGGTTGTTGACAAATTTTATAAAAATCGACTAATTCTCTAACTGCTTGAGGAGCAGCTTCAGCTTTAACCATTTCTAAATCTCCAACCGTAATTAAAAGGCGCTGTTGACGACTCATTGCAACACAAAGACGATTTTCTAACATCAAAAACCCGTACTTTTGAGAATATAATTCTTCAGTAGTTGCATTAATTTTATTACTACGAGTCATTGATAGAAAAACTATATCAAATTCCTTACCCTGAAAAGCATCTACTGTTCCAACTCTCAACCTTTCTACAATTTTACCTTCATGATTTCTTGTTTCTCGATAAGACGGAGTAATTTGATAACTTCCATCATCTGTTAACTCGACTATCTCAATCTCACAAAGTGCTTTCCAAATCTCTGTAACCTGTGCTGAATAAAAAGCAATGATACCAAACGTAAGTTGTCTGTCGTGGTCGATTAAGCTTTTCAACTCTTGGGCAATTCTTTTTGCTTCTATCGGACGAGACTTACTTTGTCCTTTAATTTCTCCACCAGCACTGAATGGGACATTTATCCAAGCTGCAATAATGTTTTCGTAGTTAGGTAAATTGTGAGAAAATTCATCTTCAGTTCGACCTGCGCGAATAGGTGGCTCACCGTGATATTCATAAAAAGTTTTGCTGACAAAATCACCTAAAATTGGATGCATTCTATATTGAGTATCTAAAGTCACTGTACGTTTAATCCCATCGAGCTTTTCTAACTCTTTCATTTGGATAAATAAACGTTCAAAGAGACTTTTTTTCAATGCATTTTTAGTAGTTTCTGTAGATTTACTTAGTTGACGTTCAATATCTTCTTCGAGAATGTGGGGTAGCTGACGATGGTCTCCTACAAGAATAATGCGCTTTTCCGCTTTAGACATAGGAATAAACAAGTCTAACGGATTTGCTCTTGCAGCTTCATCTACTATTACTGTCTCGAACACTGTATCATCATCCCCTGTTGCTAGCTGCATTTGTTTACCCGAAGACTGCTGACAGGTAGCTGCAAGCACTACTGTGTAGTCACGCAGCATTTCTCTAACACCTTCAGGGTCAGTTTTTAAGTCTTCCAAGTACTCAGATAAAACTGCCTCTACACCTTCTTTTGATTGGCGAACGCGCTGGTACATTGCCTCTCTAACATCATTTAGTAAATTCTCAATTTCTGGGTTAGCAACGGGAGTAATGATCGGAATTTCTTTAGGAATCAGTTTTTCAAGTAAACTCTGGCGTAGTACCGCTAATTCTTGTAAAAATGGAGGCGCCTCATCTTCGACCCACTCACTTGCAGTTTGCAACAGTTGACGTTCGGAATTTTCTAAAACTTTTAATGCTTCTAAACGTTTTAGGGCTTTCATTGCTGTACGCGCACCATCATCAAAAAATGTTAAAGCTTCAGTTCTGATTGACTTTACTGCCTTTAGTACTAACTCCCGTTCTTCAAAATTTTCGGAAGAAGCAAGGTTTTGCCCTCTAGCAAGCATCCAAGAGTGTTCCAACAATTTGTCGCTTAATTGAGCTTCGATTTTACCCTGACTAAGTTCAAATACTTGATTAATTAATTCTTTTGTTTGTTGAGTATTCCCAGGTGCCAACATATAACTTTTTACCAGATTCCGCACTTGACGCAAAGCAGCACTTTCCGGTAGTTCTGGAAAGCTAGCAAGCTTTGCCTCTAAAGCTTCTATACGTTCGCGGCGCCAACGATCTACATTATCTAATCCTTCATTACTTTTTGTATTTCCCCCTATCCTAACTGCTGGAAGTCCAAAAACAATAGATTTTTCAGCAGCATTTTCCACAGCATCATGTTGATAACTTGTCAATAATAAGCGATGAGATACACTATTACCCGAATCTTCGCTAATTTCTGCTAATCTGACTTGTAAGGCTGTAATTACTTTAGTTTTCCCAGTTCCTGGTGGTCCCTGAATTAAAGCTATATCTGGAGTGTTGAGCGCTACCTTTAAAGCTTCTTCTTGACGAGGGGTAGGAGAACCGTTAAAGACTTTTTTGGTATCAGATGAAAGAGGTTTATGTGAGTGAGTACGACGTACAGGAACACGCTGATTTTCCAAAATTAACCCTAATTGCGGCATTGGACAAATGGCTTTTATGATTAATTTTTCAGCGTTCTTACGCCGTCCAACACGGATGATATCTCCCTGTAATGAAATATACAAATAACCTTGTGCTGGAGGCAAGAAATCATCATTTTGATTAATCACATTTAGTTCAATAGTATTATTATATATATCAACATTTTCAATTTGTCCAAAAAAAGATTTTATTTTACTTTTTTTGGTTTCGTTGGTGCTAAAACTTGATTGTTGTTCGCTTGCTTCAAGTGAAAATTCTTTCGTCTCTACAAGCATTCTTAGCCGTTCGGCAAGATTTTCCTCTGGTAATAAACTAAATTTACAGCTACCATTTGGTAAAAAAACATAACTTTTATATTGTACAGAACCAAATTGTTTAGCTTTATTAATGATACTCTCGATTTCCAAACGATTATATTCTTGCCAAAGCGCCAAATAACTCTCAGATTTTTCTACTATCAAATCTAATTCGCTTCGCGTACTTTGGCGTATTCTTATTCTGTATACTAAATGTTGTTTATCTTACTAAGTATTTTATATTTGCTTTATTATACGCTGATGTGATCTCAATCACCGCAGTGCTTGTTTACAGCTAACTTCCACTGGCTTCGGTAGTACTATCATCCACTGAGAATAAAATGAAAAAATTGGGAATTATAGGGTAAACAGCAAATAGATTATAAGCTCCCAAAAAGTGATAAAAAATATATTATTCCCAGAATACACCCTTGACACCATTATTAATGATGGTATAAGTACTAACATTTATCGTGGTACGGCGCCTCACGGTACGCCAGTAATCATCAAAATCCTTAAGGATGACTATCCTTGTTTGGAAGCGATAGCCGTAAAAGATGATGTAGTAGAAGTGATTGGATAACTATCTTTCACGAATTAGTCTTTTGAAGTGGTTTGTTCAGTAGTAGAGCGAACGCAATTATTTGCCGCGCGACTCAAGATTTGATTTCGTTCCTCTTCTGGCAGAGAAGCTAAGTACCTCTCCGCTGCTGCCAACAGGATATCTGCTACTTTTTTGGAAATTATCATTGTTCTGTATCGATCCAATTGTTCTTAGGTTAGTTCGTCGGTTCAAAATTTCTGTTCCTGAAGAACTGGAATAAGGCTCGAATCTAATAGATATCCGTATATAGATTTTAAAAACAAAGAGCTATGTGATATTTTTAACGCACCCGACCGCACCATAGGCGCCACATAGCCCTATAAGTAAAAAAGTAGAAACTCCTGCTCCACCTCAGCACAACAAATTGGGGGTAAATCAAGGCGCCAAGGTCGAACATGCGCCAAGCAGGGCGAAAAATTATTAAATATATAAACAGTTAAAGCTTTTATGCCATAAGTTGCAGATAAGATAGAATTACTTACCAAGGACTTATTTTCCAATAGACCCTGACTACTCAAGCACTTGCAAACACAAGGTTTATACCTGATATCATTTTTTGGTGGTAATTAGCGGTATGCGGCGGTTTCGCTATGCCTATTCGTGAAGGTAAAGCACAAGAAATCTACATCGTTACCTCTGGTGAAATGATGGCGATGTATGCTGCTAACAACATTGCTCGTGGTATTTTGAAATATGCTCACTCCGGTGGTGTACGTTTAGGTGGTTTGATTTGTAACAGCCGTAAAGTTGACCGTGAAGCTGAGTTGATCGAAAACTTGGCTGAACGTCTCAACACCCAAATGATTCACTTCGTACCTCGCGACAACATCGTTCAACACGCTGAATTGCGTCGTATGACCGTTAACGAGTACGCACCAGACAGCAACCAATCTCAAGAATACCGCGCGTTAGCTAAGAAAATCATTAACAACGAAAAACTTACCATTCCTACACCAGTGGACTTTACAACGAAAACTTTATCTTTTATCCTAAAATATCAAGTGTTTTGGACTTAAAATTTATGCGGGTAGGCTATGCGCGCGTTAGCACCGGAGAACAAGACGACGCATTAACGCAACAGATAGCGCGTCTTGAAAAAGCTGGGGTGTGCAAGATTTTTTCAGACATTAAGTCAGGAAAATCTAACAATCGTCAAAACTTTAATAAATTATTAACTCTGTGTCGTCAAGGCAAAATAACAGAGATAGTAGTAACTAGATTAGACCGTTTAGCTAGGTCTGTAGTGACAATAAGCAAAGCAATTACGCTATTTGAAGAACAGCATATTAAGTTAATCATTTTAGATGCACCAATTGAAGATATATCAAACCCATTTTCCAAATTCTCAATTAACCAAATGGGCGCCTTAGCTCAGTTTGAAAGCGATTTGCTACAAAGCAGGGTGATTCACGGGTATAACTATTTTCGTGAACAGAATAAAGCTTCTCCACATACGCCGTTTGGTTATCGCCGTGATTCGGAGAAGTATGTGCCAGACTTAACACTGCATGAGTCTGGTAAATCTAATTGGGTGATTGCACGAGAAATAATCGATTGGTTCCTTAGTAATCAATCAACAATTCGCGGCACAATCCACCATGTCTACGAAGTATACAAAATTCGATTTTCTACAACAGGTTTAACTAATTGGCTTAAAAATCCAACGCTTCGCGGTCATACTTGTTACAACAGGAAGTTTAATAATAGTCGTCCTGAATTATGGGACGTGCGAAAAGATACCCATACACCGTTAATTGATGAGGGAATTTACAGAGATATAGAGACATTGCTATCCGAAAACAGGCGCCGATGGGGACGCAATCTCAAAGGAGAAACCGGAAAGGGGTTCCTATCTGGCTTAGTTTATTGTGGGTGTTGTGGTGGTAAATGCTACGTTAGACGAAATAAAAACTTACTAGCTTGTAAACAACGTGCTGAGTACGGTGAGACTTATTGCACCAATAAAAAGAGTACATCGCTCACCTTTATTTGCGAATCTTTAGATAGAGCGTTAACCGAACACGCGAATAGACTACGAGAATATGCTTTGTCTGAAGAACCTGTAGAATCGCCCCTAGTTATTGAACTGCGCGCGACACTAGCCAACCTACAAAAATTACCTAAAAACGATGCAATAGATGACGCAATTGCAAAAATTAAAATTCAAATAATGCAACATCAAAAGGTAGCTTACCCATCCGAGTTAATTGATGAATGGGTTAACACTTTTTCTAATGTTCAATTTTTTAAATTAATGCCTGAACAGGAAAAAGCCGAGCTATACCGTAAGTTTGTTAGGTCGGTCACTATCTTGAGTGGGGATATCACCGACATTAAACTTGTCGATATTATTTAGCACTAGGTCAGGGTTAGCAAGGTAAAAGCGGATTGTATCTTCATCCAAATGCTTTACTTTTTGAAAGACAATTGCTAACTTTTTTAACCGCTTTGGGAATGATTCTCTTTTTGTAGTTTGAGTCATAGTTTTTGCTGTAGCGCTCACTGTTTAGGGTAGTTTCGAGGATTGAAAATTTCTGTTAGCGGCTAACTCTTGGATGCTCCCGCCGTTCTTTTTTGCTCAAACTTGACCACACTATGGTTTTAAACTTCGGCGCCCAATTCAATTTTTCAATCGGTTGACCCAAATTCCTTGAAGCCTCATGGGTCATACTTGTCTATTTATGCGGAAGTTTAACCGACTGGGTAAATCATCATATTTTAGAAGCGCTCAAATTACGTTCTAACGAATGAAAATGGCTGTCGGCAGCCAGCATCTATAAAATCTTTTCCTACAACGCGCGGTGTCATCTCGAACAAATAGTAATTGGGGCTGGAGTGCTGCTTGGGATTACAGTCCAAAGTTGCTTAAACGTTACGCACGAAGAAGTGGCAAGCGATGGCAGAAGAGAAAGCAGGCTCCTACTGGGATACAAAGGAAGCTTTAGAGGAACTACGCTTGAAAGATGGAATACTGGGTTAAAATTATCCCAACCGTACTCGAGTCACGCAGAAAGCTTTTATCGGATACGACAAAAATTAAAAAAGTTAGCATTACTATAATTAAAATTTTTCTTTGTTCAAAGCTTACCAAAACTTTAATTTTTATGACCAACTCCTAATATCAATTCTTTATAGTCTTGTGCTGTAGCTTTTACTTTAGAAAAAGCTTGTGTGTTAGTTTCTACAGATTCAAGAAGGGGTAAAGCTTTTTCCCAACCTATCATAGCGCTACGGCTTAAGAGATTCTGCTAAACGTGGCTCAATACGCAGCCAATAACGTTCAGCAATATCAATCAACCGTGAAACTAAAGGCATTATAATCGCATGTTTATATGACTTAAAATTTCATGCACAGACTAAACGGGCTGTGGCTTATGCAATCAAACGCTTTATCATACTGTTTAGATTGTTAACTAATTATTGATGTTTAGAAAATTTTAATATCTCTTTTGAATTGCCAAAGACATATTGCCAGCCCGATTGTAAAATCATAGCGTTGTCAATTAAAAATGAAATATTTAAGTCATTTTTCTTGTTAAATTGGGTTCTGCATTGGTAATTATTAAAAATAAATACATATGTACTAACTAGCATGTTTAAGAATTAGTAGCTTGCATTATACCAATTTTGTGTGAAGCTGCATAGAATCGACGCTTATGTAGCAAGGCTTTAACCCAATTGATTATGTGCAGCTTCGTATTAAAATGGTATTAGGCTATCCTCTAAAAAAGTGATAATCCTCCTGGCGTGTAAATAGCGCAAGTAAGCAGTCAGCCCTTACTCGTTGCTGCTGTTTTCTCCACTGCTTGGTGCCGCAGTAGGTGCAGATTCGCGACTGCGACGTAGGGCATCACGTAAACGACTACCTGAGTCTGATGCTGACCCAGATTGGTTAAAGTTACGGCGCCGTCTTCTAGTTGGACGTGCTTCTCCTGATGTTCTGGAGTCTGCAGTTATTTCGCGAGTTCTACGTCTCGGTGCCAAAGCGTTAGAATTTGTTTCTGTTTGTCTTTCTATTAAGCGGCGCCGTAAACGTCTACTAACAGAATTTTCGCCATCGTTCGATGAACGTTGTACCTGTCTTGATGGTGTATTATCGTTTGTACTAGCACTAACTTCGGTTTGCCGACGTAAACGACGACTTAATCTACGACTTGTTGACTCTTCATTGTTTGAAGTTGCTGTTTGCTGTGAGGAATTATCAAAACTCCTCTTCCTTCTTCTACTGGATACTGGCACATCGCTAGAAGCTGTACTTGTAGATGCTTCTAAACGGCGCCTGCGTCTTGTTATTGATTCTGTGTTGGAGTCATTATTAGATGAAGCTGCCGCAACTTGTCTTTCTCTTTCACGCACTTGTTGCTCACGTTGGCGCCTTTGTACGTCACGATAACGTCTTGAACCTGATATTGCATACTCGGTAGCAATCGTTACTCCCTGTCTACCACTTTCGGATGGCTTTAATTTCCACTCACGCGCTTGTCTTAGGTGTTCTTCATCAAGGTCTTTATCTCCACTCGAACGGGCTAATCGTACATTTGTAACTCTACCCTCGTTATCTGTGTCAACAGCTACTTCTACCCGTCCTTCTGCACCTCTCTTCCGTGCGCGGTCAGAGTATTTAACATTACATTCACGACATGCTGCACGACCATCGGTACTACGGCGTGAATTACCGTCGTTGTCTCCAGTATTGCTAGGTAATCTATTTGTAGGTGCCGTTGCAACTCTTTCTCTGCCGTTACCTTCTGAGTTACGGTTGCTAGTGCCACCATTACCTGTGTTTATAGCGATAGGGGCACCGCTACCAGTTCCGGTACTACCTGTACCTGTACCAACAGTACCAGTACCACCGCTGCCGCTAGTACCTGTACCAACACTACCAGTACCACCCGTACCACTGCCTACAGTATTACCTGTACCCGAACCACTGCCACTATCTAGTGTACCAGTACCTGTACCTATTAAAGCACTAGTACCAGCAGGGGTGCCACTACCGCGAGTTCCCGTGTCTCCATTTCCTGGTGTTCCCGAACCTTCTGAACTGCTTGCAACTGAATTATTACGTGAGTCTCTAACTCCTCGAAGCGTTTCGCGTAAAGCGTTGGAATTATTATTTGATGCTTGGTTCGTTTCTACTGGTTTTTCGGGTGTATTATTCGTAGTACTGCGAACTGGATTTCTATTGGTAGCTATCTGACGTTGTGGTTCGCTTGTCTGCCTCGTATCTTGAGTGGTTGTAGTACGTTCAACTATTTTCGGTTCTACTTTTTCTGGTTGAACTTTTTCTGGCTGTATTTTCTCTGGTGTTATTTCTCTTTGTGCCTCAGTTATCTTTGGAATTCTTTGAGGTGGCGCCACTTCTGTCTGTGGTACTGGTATAGGTACAGGCACTGGTAGCGGAGGCTGGTTTATCTGAACTGGTGTTTGAACTTGAGCTTTCTCTTTTACAACTCCTTCTGTTGAAGGTACGCTTGCCGAACTAGTTAAAACTTTCGTGTCCGAATTGACTTCTGCTTTTTGTGCAGTCTCTTTTGGTTTCGGAAGCTTTTTCTCTTCAGGAGTATCTACAACTGCAAATTCGATTGCGTCTTCGCTGACTTCTGGCGCCCTTGTTAGATAATTACCAATACCAGAGGCTAACACACTCACATGTATGGCGACAGAACCAATCAGACTAAAAGCGAGAAAACCTCTAAGAGCCTTTGATTCTTTTTCACGTTGTTCAAAAGCAGTACTGGAGAAACTCATAATCTATCGCTACCAATTCTCACTAGTGTTTTCAGTATAAATGTATCTAAGCCATTTTTTAAATAACAAAATCAGTCAACAAGCTGGATATTCCCTGACTGTATAATGATTTTTTTAATACGACACGGTGTCAAATCACGCCATTTGTTATACATAATGCCAGGACGAGGGTGCCCTGATTTAAAGCTGGAAAGCCTATATTTTAAGCTTTACCAACGATTTTGTATATATTTCCTTAAATAAGGATAGCAAATCTTTGTACAGTTGATACGAATGAGACTTGAAAAAAATATTACTTTACTGTCATTATCAATATACACTAAGTTGATATTTTGTTGCAGCTTGTTTGAAATTTTGTTGACAATTGTATCAATTTACCTCAAAAGCTGGTAGCCTAAGCAAATCAGAGATTTTAACTTGCAGGATATGGGAATAGATAAGTTATTTGCCGCTGGTGGCATAGTTATGTGGCCCCTACTCGCGTTTAGTGTTGTAGCGATAGCACTAATTATCGAGCGAGTTCGTTTTTGGTATCGTATAACCCACCGTCAAAATAAAGTAGTGCGCGACGTGCTGAATTTTTATCGGATGGATAATGTAGTCAGTGCATTGGACAAGTTGCAGAGTAATACAGACTTGCCAATAGCGCGCATTTTCCTTTCTGCCTTGGAGTTAGAAGGGGCAAACCCAGAAGAGTTTCGTTTGGCACTCGAAAGCGAAGCCCAAGCTGAAATTCCCATTCTCAAACGGTTTAATAATATTTTTGAAACAATTATTTCCCTGGCGCCTTTACTAGGTTTGTTGGGTACGGTATTAGGGTTAATAGCATCGTTCGCTTCACTCAACCTTGGTGATGTGGGTGGTTCCAAGACTGCTGGAGTAACATCGGGGATCAGCGAAGCGTTAGTGTCTACCGCATCAGGATTAATTGTTGCTATTTTTACTTTGATGTTTTCTAACACGTTCCGGGGACTATATCAGCGCCAAATCGCATTCATGCAAGAATACGGTGGACAGTTAGAACTACTTTATCGTCGTCGTTACGAAAAAGGAGGAGAAAGAACCTATGCGGCTACAAGATGAACCAGATATTCCAGCAACTATTAATATTGTGCCGATGATTGACGTTATTTTCGCGATTCTGACGTTTTTCATTATGTCCACTCTGTTTCTAACTCGGCAAGAAGGTTTACCTGTAAACTTACCACAAGCAGCAACTTCACAGAAATCACAAGTTCCGACTAAAGTCACTGTGACAGTCGAATCAAACGGACAAATTAGTCTGAATAAAAAACCAACAAAAGTTGATGCATTAACTGAACAGATTCGCACTATCGTTGGTGCAAACCCCGAGTCTGTAATAGTAATTAATGCTGATAGAACAGTTGAACACGGTGATATTGTTGAAGTTATGGACAAAGTTCGTCAAGTTAAAGGTGCTAAGTTAGCTATTGCTACTCAAAATCCAAAATAACTTCACAAGTTTAAAGTACCCTGATTCTCCCCAATGCTTTGGGGAGAGTTTGGGGTTCATTGTTATGAACGTAAAATAAATTAAATTATGAAAGCACTATCAACTAACAGTCTTGTACTTGCATATGATGGAAATACAATTATTTATGACCTGACTCTAGCTATTCCTGGGGGCAAAATTACAGCTTTGGTCGGCGCCAATGGTTGTGGTAAGTCTACTTTATTGCGAGGTTTAGCACGTTTGCTCAAACCACAAACAGGTGCTGTTTATCTTGATAGTGCTGCGATGAGTAAGCTTTCTACTAAAGAGATAGCGAAACAATTAGGAATTTTAACACAGGCGCCGACTGCACCCGAAGGTTTAACAGTTCGTGACTTAGTAGCACAAGGTCGTTATCCTTATCAAACTTGGCTACAGCAATGGTCAAAAAAAGATGAGGAAATGGTGGAAATTGCTTTGGCAACTACTGATTTAACTGAGTTAGCAGACCGCGCACTTGATACTTTATCTGGTGGACAAAAACAACGTGCTTGGATAGCAATGGCTTTGGCGCAAGATACTGATATTTTACTATTGGATGAACCGACTACATATTTAGATTTAGCGCATCAAATCGAAGTACTAGATTTACTTTTAGAGTTAAACCAAACTCAGAAACGCACGATTGTCATGGTACTTCACGACTTGAACCAAGCATGTAGATATGCAGATTATTTAGTTGCAGTAAGTAACGGCAGAGTTTACACAGCAGGAGAACCCAGTTTGGTAATGACTGAAGAAATGGTGCGCGAAGTGTTCGGTTTAGAGTGTCGTATTGTGAGCGACCCAGTAGTTGGAACACCAATGTGTATACCAATTGGAAAAAAGACAAGAAGTTAGCAACAAATATATGGACAAAAACATCCTGTTAGCGCCGTATTAGCATTTTCTTCTGGAAGAATATCCGCGAAAAGATAACTGGGTTTTGTTGGTCGTCTTTAATAAAATCATTTAAACGGTCGCTAATTTCTTTATCACTACTTACTGCGGGCAATAATTTTTGTTCACTGTCAATCAACACTTGTTGCAATACTTTGATATCTGCTATTTCCATACCAATTGCGCTACGCTTGGTGTCATCCAAACTTGCAATCATACTTTTCCCTAGGTAATTTGTGGACATTACCAAAGTCTCATAGTTCCCTTTTGAATAAACTCTATTTGAGATAGATTCTTAATAATTTTTTGAGTCCGTCTAAAGTTAGATAAGAAAGATTCTTAAATAATCTAACATAGTGATTCACCTTGGGTTAACCTTACCGAGTATTTTTGCAAAGCATCGGGAAATTGCTGGTGCAGGTTGTGATGGCGCCAAAAATTAAGCATAGCAGTACTAATAAACTCTGGCTGGAAGAAGTGGAAGAAATGTTTTCCTTCAGGACATAAAATCAAGCGGTCGCTTGGCTTCAGATAAGGTTGCCATGCTCGCACCATATCTGGTTCAACTATTATGTCATCGTAACTACCGCAAATCAGCAGTGGAACTTTAACGCTCGTAGGACGTAGTGAAACTTTTTTATACAACGAGTGAGGCGAAAGTGAGTTATTTAAATCTTGCTCTAAAATCCCTTCTAGCTTTTTAACTGTGTATTTATCTTGGTATCCAAATAAGTTATAAGCCATGCTGTTTAAAACCGAAGCGCGATTTTTAAATGGGATATGCTCATAGTAAATAGATTGCCAGTCAACAGCAGCATCGGCGCCGACAGCCAACAAAGTTAAAGATTCAACTGTTTCCGGATATTTACAAGTATAAAGTAACCCTAGTAAGCCTCCTGTGCTATGTCCAATAAGATGTAACTTTTTGCTCTGATAGTTTAAGTAGTGATGAAGCCGTGAAACTGCTGCATCTAAGCAACCTCCTTTGTCTTCATTGGGGTAACACTTCCACTCTTGTACTCTTACCCTTGGCACCAAGTACTCAAACAAAGGCTGGTTAAAGCATCCTAAACTAGGACTCGTAGTCAACCACAGAACATCTGTTAGTGTAGACATCAAATTCTCCTAAAAATAAAATCACAAGCACACCTAGTGCAAAATTATTAGGAATAATATTCATTTGTGATTAAAGTGAGTTTATCCTAAAATCTCATTTATTGCAAATTATTATTTATAGTAACTCTTGTATAATGGGTACGACGGGCAAGGATGCCCATCCCACAAGATAGTTATAGAAATAACTGAGAATAGTTTCATTTAGTCTTAGAGATGTGCGTACACTATCCGTTACATCCGTTTTATCCGTTGCCAGTTTTGCGGCTTTGTATCAACAAGTACACAAAGTAAGGCGCCCCAATAACAGCAGTAACAATTCCGCAAGGAAGCTCAATAGGAGCAAAAATAGTTCTGCCCACAAAATCTGACAACACAACAATCATGGCGCCTATCATACCAGTCACAGGCATTAAACCTTGATGATTTCCCCCTACTAGCTGGCGCCCAATATGAGGAGCAATTAATCCCACAAACCCTATTGTTCCAGCGGTTGCTATAGCGCTACCTGAAAGTGCAGCACTAATTAACAGAAGTAAACTACGTTGCCATTCAACTCGACTTCCCAAACCCTTGGCAATATCATCACCCAAATTCAAAGCATTTAATTGCGGCGCCAAAATTAATGACAAAGGAATAAATACAGCTAACCACGGTAATAGAGAAAATACCTGTTCCCAAGTTCTTCCATAAACACTACCTGCTAACCATACCAAAGCTTGACTAACATCGTATATATTCCCAAATGTTATCATCAAGCTAGTAAATGCACCAGCTACGGCAGATATTCCGACACCAATTAAAATTAAACGAATTGGATGCGTTCCTCTATCCCATGAAAGAAAGTATATCAATATAGATGTAAGTAAGGCACCGCCAAAAGCTGATAAGGGTAAAAATCCTACTGGCACACTTGGTAATAATACAATTAAACTAACCGCAGCTAAACTGGCGCCAGCGTTAACACCAATAATACCTGGGTCTGCGAGAGGGTTACGAGTGATACCCTGCATAATAGTTCCAGAAATAGCTAATGCCATTCCAACTAAACATGCTGTGATGATTCTTGGTAATCTTAAAGTATTGATAACAAAAGCGTAGTCAGGATTTCCTGTATCTATTCCTAGTACTGTTTTGATAACGATTAAAGGTGGAGTCGGATATTCTCCAACTAAGGTGTTAATCACCATTGCAGCTAGAGTAATAATTGTCAAAATTAGTAAAACAGAAGGAACGCGACGTTGGACACGAAGCGAGATACCAAGGGGAGAGCGAAATACTAGCGACTTCATTTTTTTATCTTTGTTCTAGCTAAATATACAAAAAACGGCGCCCCAACTAAAGCTGTCATCACTCCTACAGGAATTTCTTGAGGTCGCAGTACTAATCTGGCTAAAGTATCCGACCCTAAGAGTAATATGGCGCCCAATATTGCACTGTAGGGTAATATCCACCGATAATCTACCCCAACTATAAACCGAACGATATGGGGTACTATTAAACCAATAAAACCAATTGCTCCTGCTACCGATACTGCACTGCCTTCTAAAAGCAATACACTAACAGCAGCTAATATCTTTATCCAGAGCGTTTGTTGCCCTAACCCTTTGGCTATATCTTCTCCCAAGCTGATCACGGTAATTTGTCTGGATAAACCAAACGCTAATACCATACCTACACATATATAAGGTAAAACCTGGTAGATAATATTTTCATCGATACCTGCCAACGAACCAGCTAGCCAAAACCGAATTTCTTCGAGAGTTCGCTGACTGACTATCAATACTCCTGTTGTCAATGAAGCAAGTAAGCTGCTAGTTGCGGCGCCTGCAATAGTTAGATTAAGTGGAGTCACACCACTGCGACCAAGTGATGCCAATAAGTAAACGCTGACAACAGTAACACCCGCACCCAAAAACGCATACCAAACATATACACTTGGACTTGCGGCACCAAACGCAAAAATTCCCATTACTACAGCAAAGGCGGCGCCTGCATTGACTCCCAAAATGCCTGGGTCCGCAAGCGGGTTACGTGTTACACCTTGCATTATCGCCCCAGCAGTCCCCATCGCTGCCCCTACCAACATGGCTATAATTGAGCGCGGTAATCGCACGGTCTGGATAATTAGATGTTCCCTCGAACCGTCAAACACAGTGAACGAACTCAATATTTGATTAAACCCAATATCAGCGGCACCAAAGGAAATACTTTTCACCAAACAAGCTAACAAAACTAGCAAGCTAACTAGTAAACCAACTAGCAATGCTTTATGACGATGTAGTCCAGTATACGCTCCTCTCTCAAGCTGGCTCATTTGTTGTCCTGCCATCTAAATAGCATTAATTTTAATAGTTGAAATATTTTATCATTTAAGCTTTTGCTTGCAAGCAATGTCTTGCTATTAAGGTACAACAAGCGGTATCCTTAACAGGCATTAATGCTGAGTCTTATTTTGGGGAGCATCACAATCTGGCAGTATGTGCAACATTCCGTAGTGAGTGGAATCTATATCCACACAACCCTACTAAAGACATACACAAAGCACAAATAACGTAAAGTACAGAGATACCAGCACCTGTACCTTAATGGTGATCATTTTTTAGCGACAAATGATAACTTGAGCTATTAAAAAATTAAAACCAGTGTACCGACTACAATCAAGGCAGTTCCTAGTATGACTTGTAGTGTTAGCTGTTCTTTGAGAAATATTGCTGAAAAAATTAGTACTAATACTAAACTTGATTTGTCTAAAGGCGCCACTAAAGAAGCTTTTCCTACTTGTAAAGCCCGAAAGTAAAACAACCAAGATAAACCTGTTGACAATCCAGATAAGACGAGAAATAACAGCGTTTTTAGGCTAATTGTCAATAGTGTTTCTAGTTGTCCTTTTGCAAAAACCCAGCCCCAAACCATTACTAAAATAACTACGGTGCGGACAGCAGTTGCCACATTCGGGTTAATCGCTTCGACTCCAATCTTGGCAAAAATAGTGGTCAAGGCAGCAAAAAATGCTGATAAGAGAGCGAAAATGATTGCATTCGTTTCATTATTTAACATTGTAATATCCCTAAAAAGATAGTATTTATTGAGAAATAATATCACTATTACTTTCCATCGCTTTGTATATTCAGCTTTATGATCGGGTATAATCCTCTCTAGATTCCGCTTCGGACGTTCGTCAGGGTTGCATTTTAACTGGTCAAGATAGAGATGAATAAATCTTCTTATGGCTAGATTCAAGCTCACTCCGACTGTTCTATAGTTGTTGAAGCTTTATTTAACGGCGCCGAACCAATTCGGCATAAAACTTTGTCGAAAGTCAGAAGTCGGAAGTTTGCTTGATTTTATGCTAATTATTATTAAGGGCTGATTATTGTAATTGTTTTCTGCGGAGATAAACCGATACAAGCAGCAAGTTCCTCTAACGTTAGTTGCTCGCGTGCCGAAGCGTTAAGCATTTCTGTTGCAGCTACTGTGTATTCCGCATTGGCAAGGTGATTGAGTTGTTCTCTTGGAGAAGTTGTCGCTTCCTTGAGACTAGCAACGCGCGAACTTTGAGCGAACTTCTGCATTCGGTAGGCAGCTATTTTTGATGCGTAAAGGAGCTTGCAGATACGCAAGATAGTATTGCACAACTATTAAGCGCTTTTGATGCTTGGCTTCATTGCAACGAGCTTCTCTAATTGGAATAAGTGAAACGGCGCCGACAAGTTTAATTGGGTCTACCGTGATGGTAACTGAAAAACTGCGCTCGCTTGCAGATGAAGTATCGGGTAACGCAGAAATTGTTGTCGTTTGAGATGGCGCCAACTCTACAAACAGAATGTCTTGAAATGCGCGATGGTCCCATTGCCACTCTTGTTTCTTGAACAAGAGCGGAGTTACGCAGGGCAATTGTGACTAACTGTTCAATAATTTTAAAATCTCGTTGCGTAATTTCTGTTTGAAGCGGTTGTGCTTCAATGCTCGTATCTGACTTTTGTTCAGATGCAATTGCTCTTGGCAGAAAACTGATAACTGTAAGCACAACAAGAACCTTGCAAGCCAGCGCATAAGCTCTTAATAAACACTTCAGAATTACAACAGATATCAACTTGTTTGATACACCTTTCATTATTCATATTTTTTTCCTCCTTATACACAATACAGTTAATTGACATAGTTTATCACTTGAATTTAATAAATAATTGTTAAATTTTAAATTTAATTTCAGATTAAATAAATATTGATGCTATTAATTTTACATATTTATGCTTATTTCTGCGTGTTTTAACTGCGATTTTGTCAATCTAGCAAGGAATTTAGGATAACACGACAATCAAAGATGATACTTATTTTCGGTGATGAACACTTAGTACTATTTATTCCATCAATAAATAAAAATCGTTAAGAGGGGTTAAGAACAATTGACAAATTTTCTAATTATCCTTATTCTCTCATAGGGGTAAATAAAAGCAAATATTAAAAAGAAGTTAAGCAGTTGTTTAGTTCTGTAATCAGTGAGCGTGTTTACCATAATGTTTATCACTAGGGTACATTTAATTCCCTTTAAAAGTATTCTGCCCTGCTGGAACGCGCGGCTTCATATACTTAGCACGTTGAGAAAAAATCCTCTTCGAGTAAGGGCATTTATCATCGTTCTCGTTTTTGCCTTGGTTGTGGGGTGTCAAAGTTTCGGCGCCGCACCAAGAAGTACTGAAATACTTTGGGATACTTACGGAGTGCCTCATATTTACGGTAAAGATGCCCGAAGTGCATTCTATGCTTTTGGATGGGCGCAGATGCAGAGTCATGGGGACTTGCTTTTACGTCTCTACGGTCAGGCAAGAGGACGTGGCGCCGAATACTGGGGAGAAAAATACTTAGAATCTGACAAATGGACTACTACAATGGGAGTCTATAGTCGCGCGCGCTCTTGGTATGAGTCACAAAATCCGACTTTCCGCAGCTATCTAGATGGTTTTGCAGAAGGGATAAATGCTTATGTAAAAGAAAATCCGAATTTGATTGATGATTCTGTTGAAGTTGTATTGCCTGTAAAAGGAGAAGATGTACTAGCTCACCTTCAACGAGTGTTACATTTCACGTTCATGGTTAACCCAGAACAAGTTTTAGGTATAAGTAAACAGAAATCAAAAGCTGGGTCTAATGGTTGGTCAATTGCACCAAAACGTTCTGCGAGTGGTAATGCAATGCTTCTAGCTAACCCACACCTACCTTGGTCAGATTTATTTCTGTGGTATGAAGCACAAATAACTGCACCAGGAATTGATACTTACGGAGCTAGTTTAGTAGGAATTCCTGTTTTAAATATTGCCTTCAACGAAAATTTGGGCTGGACTCATACCGTAAATACTCATGATGGTTGGGACGCATATGAACTTAACCGATTTGGTGATGGTTATATATTTGACGGTAAAGTTCGTCCTTTTAAAACAAAAACTATCGAGTTGAAGGTGAAGCAAAACGATGGGACGTTGCGTTCTGAACCATTAGAAATCAAGAGTTCTGTTCACGGCCCTGTTGTTACCCAAAAAGATGGTAAACCCATAGCACTGCGGGTTGTTGGGCTTGACCGCCCTGGAGCGTTAGAACAGTGGTGGGATATGGGGCGCGCGCAGAATTTGTCACAGTTTCAAAAAGTACTTAGGCGCCTGCAACTACCAATGTTTACGGTGATGTACGCAGACCGAGAGGGTCACATCATGCACTTATTTAACGGACAAGTTCCAGTACACTCGCAAGGTGATTTTAAATACTGGGAAGGTGTTATTCCAGGCGATACATCGAAAACTTTATGGACAAAAATTCACCCTTACCAAGATTTACCGCGCGTTATTGATCCCCCAAGTGGTTGGTTACAGAATGCCAATGACCCACCTTGGACTACTACCTTTCCACTCGCTATCAAACCAGATGATTATCCAGCTTATATGGCGCCGCGTTTTATGGATTTCCGCGCGCAGCGTTCGGCAAGAATGTTATCAGAAGACGAAAAAATTTCTTTTGATGAAATGATTTTGTACAAGCATTCGACACGGATGGAGTTGGCAGACAGGATTTTAGATGATTTAATTCCCGCAGCGCGTAAGTATGGCAATGAAGTAGCACAACGCGCGGCTACTGTTTTAGAAACATGGGATAGACAAGCAAATGCAGATAGCCAGGGAGCAGTGCTTTTCGCGAACTGGGCTGTTGAGCTAGATTTTAATAAAGCTTTTAGTAAACCTTGGATTGAACGCTTACCACGTATAACACCTGATGGTTTAGCGAATCCAAAGGGCGCCGTTGCATTATTGGAAACAGCAGCAGCAAAGGTAGAAAAAGCTTATGGAAAGCTAGATGTTGCTTGGGGAGAAGTTTTCCGTCTTAAGCGTGGCAATGTAGATTTACCGGGCAATGGTGGTGATGGAAACCTTGGTATTTTTCGTGTCATCAATTTTGCTCCCTCTGTTGAAGGAAAGTTTCAGCCAGTTGCGGGTGATTCTTATGTTGCTGCAATTGAATTTTCTAAACCTGTAAAAGCAATGGCACTAATTGGCTACGGTAATGCAACTCAACCAGGTTCACCACATGCTACTCAACAATTGCCAATGTTGCAAGAGAAAAAGTTACGCCCAGTTTGGCGAACACGAGAAGAAATTACAGCCAATTTAGAGGAGCTAATGGTATTTAAGTAGGATCATAATCTGGCAGAACATATTCGATATTTCGCAGGGAACGGAAGCGGTATCCGCAAACTCCAACCAGTAACATACATACCGCAGATAAAGTATATATAAGTGCCATACCTGCACCTTTTCCTGTACCGAATAATTTACCAAAAACACCTGCCAGACTGCCTCCTGGCATCATTGCTGGCTCAAATACATTATCAGCTAGTGGTCCTGCTATCAACGAAGCTACAGCCGAAACCAATTGCAAAAGTAACGAACGGGCAGCGAAAACACGACCTTGCACATTCGGTGCAACTTTTGCTAACCATATAGCTGTCTCAGAACTACCATTTAAAGGGAAATTTAGGGAGGAGCAAAATTGAGCGGGAATCCAAATTAAACCACTATTACCCAGACCAAAGACTATTTTGCTTAAGCCTGCGCCAAGCATACCAACTAAAACTCCTTTGATGCGGCGCCTAAAACCACCCCAAGTACTAAAGATTAACGCTCCGATTACACCACCTAAACCAGCGGCTGAAGCTAAACCACCTAGAACCAAAGTATTATTTCCCGTGCGCGCCAAAATCATCGGTGTGTAAAGTGAATTACCAATATCATGAGGCAACCAGAACAATAACGTTGTGATTAGCAGAATTAGTAAGTTCTTGTTTGCTTGAATATAGCGCCAACCAAAGCTAAGTTCTTGGTAAATATTTACACGAGTTTCGGGTTCTTTTGGAGTCAGTATAGGGTTGGGAATGCGAACTAACAATACGCTACTAATAGCAATGACAAACGTAAAGATATCAATAAGCGAAATTCCCACTAAGCCAATTATATGGTAAAGATATGCAGCTAAAGCAGGCGCAACAATACTACTACCATAATTAGATAAAAATTCCATACTTGTGGCACGCGCATAATGTTGCTTAGTTACCATCAACCCGACTGAAGCAGAGTAGGCAAGTCCTTGGAGTTGATTGAAAGTTCCGCTAACTGCCCCCGTCACGTAAAGATGCCAAATTTGTAAATTATTGGTTATATATAGTAAGAGGATAATAGCTGTCAATGCCACAGCTACTGTATCACCTACTATCATCAATAATTTACGATTCCATCGATCTACAATCACTCCACTGATGGGAGTAAGAAAAATACTCGGTAATAAACTAAAGAAACCCACCAGTGTGAGTGTAGTTGCTTGACCTGTAAATTCCCATGCCCAAATTTCAATGGCAAAGGTAGTCATGCTGCTACCAATACTTGAAACTAATTGACCTATCCAGACAATGATAAAGTTACGTAGGCTTTGGGAACCAATATTTTGTGTCATTAATATACTTATTTCACCTCCAATAAATATTTAGCCAGGTCATCTAATATTGTCCTAGCTGATAAAAGGTTGCCAAATATCCAGTAACTAGAATCAACTGTATAAACTTGTTTATTCTTAACCACGTTTAGTTGGCGCCAAACTTGACTATTCTGATATTTTTTAAAGGTTTTTTCAGAACCTGGGTCTAGCGCTACAAACATAGCATCTGCATCTAGTAGGTCAAGACGCTCTAAGCTAACCTGAACAAAAGTCTGGTCAGGGCTAGTGGTAAGCTGACGCTGCATTACGGGTATTGAAAGTCCTACCTCTTCTATAACACTTACAGGAAATGAGAAAGGTGTGCGAAACTCAGTAGTCTTTAATCCTGCATAAAATCTACTTACAGAAACTTTCGTTTTCGCTTTCAGAGTGCTAAAATCTGCCCGTAATTTTTCCACCCGATGTTGATATTGAGCCAATGCTTGTCCAGCTTGTTCGCTTTTACCAAGTATTTCACCCAGACGTTGAAAAGTATCTTTCCAAGCAGTTTGAACATATTCAAGCGAAACTGTAGGTGCTATCCGAGAAAACAAATTATAATTATCTGTGGCAATTTCTAGCCCTAAAATAATATCAGGATGCAGTTGCACCATCTTTTCTATATTTAATTGGCTTTCCTTACCAATAGAGATTGTATCCTTGTTCTTGTCTAATAAATGTCTTCCTGTGCTACTGATGCGCTCTGGTTCTGCTGCTCCTATTGGTTTAATACCAAGTGCTAGTACTCCTTCTAAAATAATTTGATCCACAACAATAATGCGTTGGGGATCAATGGGAATACAAGTTTCACCTAGTTGGTGCTTAACTGTTCTGCATTCCGATGCTGCTTGTACTTTTTGAGAGTACAATTGTTGGTATTGAGGTTTACTATTGCAACTGGTAGATAAAAGTAAATAAATAAAGATTAAGATAAAAACTTTAATATAATGAGGCTGAAACTTAATCATTATTTTTGGAATTATTCTTAACATAAACAATATTTTTAACATCAAATTGAGGAGTCTTTTCTAGTTCTGTTCCATCACATTCTCCAATTAAATAAAGAGTTTTATTTTCATTCTCAAGGACATCAGCTTGAATACAAATCAGAGAATTATCAGGTTTTTCAAAACTTATTTCAACACGATGGAAACTACCATCACCATTCTGTGCAAGCACATGATAATTAATGAGTTTATAATTAAACCAATCCCAACCATACAATAAAATCAATTCTCGTTCCAGAACTTGTGCTGGTTCTGGTAATATTCCCCAACCTCGATAATTATTTTTGAAACATTGATTTAAATATTGAGTATTACCTGTTTGTGTTAAAATAGATAAAAATGAATTTTGGTCGAGTCTAGCGTAGTATCTGGCTTCTGGAAAATCAATAACTGTGGGTGCAAAGCGATGACCACCAAAGTGACTTACTTGCCAGATGCGAACATGAGTTAGAGATAAATCAGCGACAGTAACTAAAGCTTGACGGTAAAAGGGATTACCGTATTTAGCACAGCATTTATCGTTACTGCCATGAGTACAAACTAAAATATCTCTAGTCTGAGTATCAATGATTTTACTGTGAATATTTCCATCAATAAAATATTGTTTTAAAACGGGAGCTACATCTTGAATATGTGAAACTTCAAACTCATGTTTTATATAATTTGCTGATAAATCTTGACTTGGATTATAAATTATGCATTTTGTAGATTCCTTTTTGTAAAGACGTTCGTTGTAAATTAATAACAGTCTTACAGATAATTCTGTTTGAGCAATCTCTTTATATAAAGTTCTCAAATTATCTGGTATAAATTTTGAATTAATAGCAGTTTCTGTCCAGGGAGTAGGACATTCTAATAGCACGTACATTTTATAAGTATCTGCTGTTCCAATTGGGTCTTCTCCTGCTTGGCGCGATTCTTCTGCACAAAAAAAAGTATCCATAAATCGTGTCTTGAGAGTTGGTAATTTAAGAATTGGAAATTGAAAATTAGGAATGGGGAAGAGTTAATTCTCATCCCCTTTTTGTCGGTGCCTCCCTTATTAAAACTGCCAACCGAGCGTAAATTTCACAGTTGTTGGTGAACCAGGAAATACTCGCAGGTCATTTTCAGCAGACTCAAAATAATCGGTGTTAAATAAATTTTGAATATTCAGAGCGGCTCGAAAGTTATCCCGACGGTAAAACAGAGCAGCATCGGTACGTACATAACTCGGCAATTTGAAGGAATTTTCAAGGTCGCCCTCTCGTTCTCCTACATAGAAAAATCCTAACCCAAATCCTAAACCTTGTAGAGAACCTTGTGGAATTTCATAGGTAGTCCATAAGCTAAAGGCATTTTCTGGGACATTATTAATACGGTTTCCTTCTTCTATATCATTGTCTTCAGTAACTCGCGCGTCTGTATAAGCATAGCCACCAATAACTTTCAATCCTGGTAAAATTTCACCTGCTACATCTAACTCGATGCCTCGACTTCTCTGCTCCCCTGTTTGGATAGAAGAGTTACCACTAAGGTCTGTTGGGTCAGTTGTAAGAACATTAGACCTATTGATTTGATAAAAAGCTAGAGTTGCAGATAGTCTATCAGTGAAATCAGTTTTAACACCGACTTCATACTGAGTTGCGCGTTCTGGTTCAAATAGTCTTCTATCAAAGGTTGTTCCCGTTACCTGTTGAAATGAACTGCTGTAGCTAGCGTAAAGTGAAACAAACTTGCTTGGTTGATACACAATACCTAAACGAGGGCTAAATGCTTCGTCCTGTTGAAAATCTTGGGTTCCATCGCTGAAGTTTAATGTTTGACTTACAATATCAAGGCGTCCACCTAAAAGAATCTTTAGGTTTTCAGTAAGGGCTATTTGATTTTGAAGATAAATACCTAAAATATCAGCTGTGACTGGTTCGCTAGGAATTTCTTCAGCTATCGGGCCAATATTGTCACGACCGTATTGAGGATTGAACAAATCCAAAGGGCGAATTTCTCGGAAAAAGTTATCTTTAGTTGCTTGAGAATAATCTCTAGATAAATCAACCCCAACCAACAGTTGATGCTCAATACTCCCTGTTCTAAATTTACCTACAACATTGGTTTCTAGAATATAAGTTTCTTGAATTCGCTCACCCGTAGTTACTAAACCTCGTTCTAGAGTGCGATTGTCTTCTAAAAGCCCTGTTGGAAAAACTGAGTTTTGTTCAACTTTTAACAATGCGGCTCGGAATGAATTTCGCAATTTCCAATCTTCACTGAAATTATGCTCTAAGTTATGCCCAAATCTCCACACTTGGCGATTATTTCTATCTATCGATGGCTCATTCACAAAACGGCTAATGGGAATATTGCCGTTGGGATTTGGTAGGACTGAACCAATAGCAGGCAAACCTCTGTCATTGCGTTGTTTAGTGTCTAAATACTCTGCCTCTAAACTTAACTGAGTGTTTTTCCCTAGCTTAAAAGTTAAAGTCGGAGCAACCAAGTAACGCTCGATGTCAAAAAAATCAACGAATGTTCCTGTACTTAAAGCAGACGCATTCAAGCGGTACAGTACAGTTTTACTGTCATTAAGAGGCCCTGTTAAATCAATAGAACCGTCATAGTAATCATAATTACCTATGCTTCCTTGTATTGAGTAGAAAGGGTTACTCAAAGGCTTTTTAGTAACAATGTTGATAGTGCCACCTGCTCCACCTTGACCAAATAAAGCACCTGCTGGTCCTTTTAGAACTTCTATTTGCTCGATGTTGGCAATTCCCGAACCACCCGTAAGATTAGTATCATCTCTCAAACCATTACGTATAATGTTGCGATTAGTGAAGCCACGAATTGTAAAGCCTTCAAAAGCAGAGCGTGGTGAATTATCGCTTGTGACACCAGCTGTGTTACGCAATGCATCACTCAAACGATCTACTTGCTGATCTTCTATAACTTGTCTGGGAATAACTTGAATTGCTTGCGGAATGTCACGCAATGGAGTATCTGTTCTAGTTCCTGCCGTCGCCTCTGGAACTCGATAGCTGTCTTGTTCACCCGTCACTACCAGTTCAATTGGCTGCTCCGCTTCAGCCGACGGTTGTTTTTCTGGAGTCTCAGTTTCGGCTGCTGGTTCTGGCTTTACTTCTGTCGTTGGCTTTTCCTGTTCTGGCTTGGGTGGCGCCTCTGGTTGCTGTGATCCCTCCCTTTGTCCCTGCCCTTGATTCGGGGAGGGAACGGTGGGGTTTGCCGCTACTCCAAAAATCAGACCCTCATTGCTATCGAACAACTCAGCTTTTGGCTGACTTGCCTCACCCGTTACCGTTACCCGCACAGTATTTGTATCTACATTAGTTACAGTTATTACTCTAATTCCACCAGCCGGGTTTTCTTGACGAAATTCGTTTCCAGATGACAAACGTAACTGAGCATTGGGAATATCAGCAATAAAATTATTTCCTTCGCTACGATTCACAGGTTGTAACTTGTCTGCACCCGCAGTTTGTAAAATTATCTCCAGTTCCTGACCAGTCAAATTCAACTTGACTCCTGTAATCGCTATTGCCGATGTTGGTGCTTGTACTAGTTCTTGGGCACTTCTAATCGGATCGACTTTGCGTTCGTGCTTTTCGTTCGCAGCTATAGCCTCCTCGCCTAACGCAGGAGTACCTAAGAATAATACAATCGAGCCTGTAAACAGCAAGCTTTGAAGCAACTGTGGTTTCATTTATTTTGCTCACACCTAAATAAAAACAGTACAAGTACTCAATACTCCGCTAATGGCTCAGTAACTTATTAGTATTGATTAGCATTAGTATTGCTCAGGATAAACTATACTATTAGCACAATTTAGTCACACAGTATACAAATTTGTTGATTATAATTATTAACTAACTTAAATCCCTAACAGTGATTAGAATACCTTATAGATACAACTTTTGACTGCCACAAAGTTAAATCAATCGCTGACATTAAGCTATAAGCCTTGAAATACAATCACCTTCAGTCATGTAGTTTCTATGTACTGTAAAATTATTTAGGATAAATTTTAGTTTTTATAAATTTTTCATCTATCTTTAGATAGATGAATTATAAAAAAATAACTTGATCGTCTACGAACTTTCCATTAAGATTCCTTAATAAAAAATATTTGAAGAAATAAAATCGCAATAAGGTGGTATAAATATTATTAAGGAAAAATCCTAATAAGTCTTTGGATTTTTGGTTATAGCTTCTAGTAAATGCTGACTTCAAGAAAAATCGCTGTTTCTTGTAAGAAAGAGCATAGTCAAGAAATCTTATAAAACGCTGGTACAGCCTCAAGGCGTAATGTACTAGGGTCGTATCCAGATTAGGTTTGCATCTTACAATGCCTGAAATTAGAATTACTCAGAATAGCAGTGCCCCTCAAGGCATTCATAATTTTTCTACTGTTATTGAACTTTTGCACTATAGAAGTTCTACCCAAGCAGAGCAAGTCGCCTATACCTTTTTGGCAGATGGCGAAACAGAAGCAGAACGCCTCAGTTATAGAGAAATGGACAGGCGTTGTCGCGCGCTCGCAGCAAAATTGCAAGCAATGGGTATGGCTGGAGAACGAGCTTTACTGCTGTATCCGCCTGGGTTAGATTATCTTACGGCTTTTTTTGGTTGTTTGTATGCAGGAGTGGTAGCGGTTCCAGCTTATCCGCCACGGAACCAACGTAACACCCCCAGAATTTTGTCGGTGCTAACAGATGCACAAGCAGCTATTGTTCTAACTACAACAGGGGTTTTCTCCCAAATTCAGTCTTTACTAGCTGAAAACATCAATATTAATATCCTTCACTGGTTAACTACGGATAACCTTGCACCTGGTATTGAGAATTATTGGCAGGAGCCTTTAATCAATCAGGATACGCTGGCATTTCTACAATACACCTCCGGTTCCACGGGTACACCAAAAGGCGTAATGCTCACTCATGGCAACTTGCTACACAATGCTGCCACAACTTACGTTTGTATGGAACATTCGCCTAGTAGCAAATTCGTCACTTGGCTACCTATTTACCATGACATGGGGCTTATCGGTGGTGTACTCCAACCTTTGTACGGTGGTTTCCCTTGTATCATGATGCCGCCAACTGCTTTTCTTCAACGTCCATATCGTTGGTTACAGACTATTTCTCATTACCGAGGAACTACTAGCGGCGCCCCCAACTTTGCCTATAAACTATGTATTGATAAAATCACTCCTGAACAACGCTCAACCCTTGACTTAAGCAGTTGGAGTGTTGCTTTTAACGGTGCAGAACCAATTCGCGCGCAAACCTTAGAGCATTTTGCTAACACCTTTGCCGAATGTGGGTTCCGTCCAGAAGCTTTCTACCCGTGCTACGGGATGGCAGAAGCAACTTTGATGGTTTCTGGTAGTGTGAAAGCAGCTTTACCCACTACGAAAACCTTGGAAAAAACAGCATTAGAAGCTAATCGAGTGGTGGATGCTGGTGTTAATGATAATAACTATCAATATTCATTAAGTTGCTTAGTAAGTTGCGGTCGTACAGTTCCACAACAGCAGATAGTAATTGCAAATCCAGAATCTCTTACCCGTTGTTCCTCAAAGGAAGTAGGGGAAGTTTGGGTATCTAGTCCTAGTATTGGACAAGGTTATTGGAACCGTTTAGAGGAAACAGAGCAAATATTCAGTGCTTACCTCAAAGACACAGGTGAGGGTCCATTTTTACGAACGGGCGATTTAGGCTTTTTACACAACGGAGAACTATTCATTACTGGTCGAGCCAAAGATTTAATTATTATTAGAGGGCGCAACCTCTATCCTCAAGATGTTGAGTTAACTACTGAGCGCAGCCACCCGATACTACGTCAAGGAAGTGGTGCAGCTTTTGCAATCGAAGAAGGTGGTGAAGAACGCTTAGTAGTAATACAAGAGGTAGAATTTCGCGCCAAACCCAATGTCGAGGAAGTCACTGCTGCTATCAGACAAGCTGTGGCAGAAGAACATGAGGTGCAAGCGTATGCGGTGGTTTTACTTAAAGCTGGCGCCATTCCCAAAACGAGCAGTGGTAAAATTCAACGTCGTGCAACAAAGGCGCAGTTTTTGGCAGGTACTCTGGAGGTAATTGGTAGTAGTATTTTAAATAACACTGATGCGGTTGCATCAGAGCAGCAGTTAACGCGGGAAGAGATACTTGCAGTCGAGCCTCCTCAAAGGCAGCAGCGAATAGAGTCGTACCTACAATTTTTGGTAGCACGAGTACTGCAAGTTACACAGTCTAAAATAAACTGTGAGCAGTCTTTAAGTAGTTTTGGTATAGATTCCTTAAAGGTTTTTGAGTTAAAAAACCGTGTTGAGGAGGACTTGAGAGTAAATGTATCTGTTGCTGATTTGTTTGAGGGTGTGACTATCACTCAACTAGCAAGTCAGATTCTCGACCAAGTTATTAATACAGTTCCTAGTACATCTCTAACGATTTCAAGAGTTGAAAGAAATACTGGACAGTATTCGCTTTCGTTTGCTCAACAGCGACTGTGGTTTATTACTCAATTGCAACCAGTAAAGAGTGCATATAACATTCCTGTAGCTGTGAAGATGAAGGGACATCTGGATACATCTCTGTTAGTTCGCTGTATTAATGAAGTGATTCGGCGCCACGAAATCTTACGGACGAGTTTTGTGGTGGTGGAGGGAAATCCTGTTCAGAAGATTACTCCTGTTGTAAGTATTACGGCGCCAGAAATAGATTTACATCATATACCTGATGTACAGCGGCAAGCTGAGGTGCAAAAGTTGTCGTTGCAGGAAGCGCAGTTACCTTTTGATTTAGGACAGGTTCCTTTGTTGCGCGCGAAAATCCTACGTTTGTCCTTACAGGAATCAATACTGTTACTAACGCTGCACCATATCATTGCCGATGGTTGGTCGATCAAAGTTTTAATTCAAGAACTGTCAGTGCTTTATCAAGCTTTAGAAAGCGGAAAGTCACCCCAGCTTGCAGAATTACCCATACAATATCTAGATTTTGCCTATTGGCAGCGACACTGGTTGCAAGGCGAGGTGTTAGAAAGTCTTCAAGCTTATTGGAGGCAACAGTTAGGGGGGGAACTTCCAGTACTGAAACTACCAACAGACCGTGCCCGTCCAAGAGTCCAAAGTTATCGGGGAGCGCAACACGAATTTATATTACCCAAAGCTTTAACTGATGCTCTCAAACAGTTGAGTCAGCAAGAAGGCGCCACTTTATTTATGACCTTGTTAGCGGCATTTAATACCTTGCTTTACCGCTATACAGGTCAGGAGGATATCCTCGTAGGTTCACCCATTGCTAACCGCAATCGCACGGAATTTGAAGGTTTAATCGGTTGCTTTATTAATACTTTAGTGCTGCGTACTCATCTTAATGGTAATCCCAGTTTTAAAGAGTTGCTGTCGCGGGTGCGTTCATGTGCAATTAATGCTTATGTTCATCAAGATTTACCCTTCGAGAAACTAGTCGAATTACAACCAAACCGGGACTTGAGTTATCACTCTTTGTTTCAGGTGATGTTTGTACTGCAAAATTCCGCATTCTCGAATGTGACGCTACGAACTTTAACTTGGGAAACAAGAGAGTTCAACAGTGAAACCGCGAAGTTCGATATTTTACTATCTATGATAGATAGCGAAGCAGGGTTAATGGGAACGCTGGAGTACAACAGCGATTTATTTAACCCAGATACTATCATGCAGATGGTAGAACATTTCCAGACTTTGCTTCAAGGTATTGTTGTTAATCCTAACGAACGTATCTCACACTTACCACTCTTGACAAATGCAGAACGTCAAAAATTATTAGTTGAGTGGAATAACACTCAAGTGAATTACCCAAGAAATCTGTGTCTCCATGAATTATTTGAGAAACAAGTAGAACGGACACCTCTAGCGAGCGCACTTTATTTTGAAAATCAACAACTTACCTACCAACAGTTAAACCAGCGTGCAAACAAAATCGCCCATCATCTGCAACAGCTAGGTGTAAAACCAGATACGTTAGTTGGTATCTACATGGAGCGTTCTATTGAGATGGTAGTAGCAATACTAGCCGTTATGAAAGCAGGTGGCGCCTATGTACCCATAGACCCAACTTATCCACAAGAACGCTTAGACTTTATGTTGGCAGATTCTCAAGTGTCGGTGCTGTTGGTGAAAAACTCACAGGATAATTTTTGTGGAGTGGACATTAAAGTATCTATAAATACTGAATCTCCAGCCTTTACAGATTACAGCTTAGACAACCCTGTCAGCGACGTTAAACCGGAAAACCTAGCTTATGTAATTTACACCTCTGGTTCTACAGGAACACCCAAGGGCGTAATGAACACGCACCAAGGTATATGTAACCGCTTGTTATGGATGCAGGATACATACGAATTAACAGCATCTGACCGGGTGTTGCAGAAAACTCCTTTTAGCTTTGATGTTTCAGTTTGGGAATTTTTCTTACCATTGTTAACAGGCGCCAGTTTGGTTTTAGCGAAACCAGGGGGACATCAAGATGCGAGCTATCTTGTCGAGGTGATTGCAAAACAACAAATAACTACACTTCACTTTGTCCCTTCGATGTTGCAAGTGTTTTTAGAGGAACCGAGATTAGATAAATGTAAAAGTCTCAAACGTGTGATTTGCAGTGGTGAAGCATTACCTTTTGACTTGCAAGAACGCTTCTTTGAACGTTTAGACGCAGAATTACATAATCTCTATGGACCAACTGAAGCTGCTATCGATGTGACTGCGTGGCACTGTCAACGAGGTAGTAATGAGAAAATTGTTCCTATCGGGCGCCCGATAGCCAATACACAGTTATATATCCTAGACAAATATCTACAACCTGTTCCTGTTGGAGTCGCTGGTGAATTATACATCGGTGGCGTGGGGCTAGCGCGCGGTTATTGGAATAGACTAGAATTAACTTTTGAGAAGTTTATTCCTAACCCTTTTGGAATAGGAAGGCTTTATAAAACTGGAGACTTAGCACGTTATCTTAGTAATGGCAGCATTGAATTTTTAGGAAGAATTGACCACCAAGTAAAAATTCGCGGTTTCCGTATTGAATTAGGAGAAATAGAAGCGGTTTTAGGGCAACATCCGCAAGTACGAGAGACTGTAGTTGTCGCCACAGAAAATATCATAAATGAGCGTTGTTTAGTCGCTTATTTAGTTCCTCATCCAGAAACGGAAATTTTTATTGATGAATTGCGAAATTTTCTTAGGAAAAAATTACCTGAATATATGCTACCATTAACCTTTGTGGTATTAAAAGCATTACCGCTGACACCCAATGGTAAAGTAGACCGAGGCGCCTTACCCATACCAGAAACCCAACGTCCAGATTTGACGGCAGCTTATCAAGCACCTGAATCTGAAATTGAGAAAACGATTGCTAAAGTATGGCAACAAGTCTTACACTTAGATAAAGTGGGAATATATGATAATTTTTTTGATTTAGGTGGACATTCATTGTTGATAGTTCAGGTGAATCATAAACTGAGAGAAGTTTTAAATCGGGAATTATCTGTTATTGAAATGTTTCAAAATCCTAGTATCAAGTCTTTAGCGCTGCATTTAAGTCAAACAGATCAAAAATTAGATTTTGAGCCAACGCGCGCACGGATACAAAAGCAATTAGAAGCTATGAATAGACAAAAAATAAACCGCAAAGGCGCAAAGAACGCAAAGAAGGGAGCAAGAGGGGAGTAAAATTAGATGGAGAGTCAAGAAGCTTACGAAGTAATAGAAGGAATTGCTATCATTGGAATGGCAGGGCGTTTTCCTGGAGCTAAAACAGTTGAAGAATTTTGGCAGAATTTACAAAATGGTATCGAGTCAATTTCTTGCTTAACGGATGAGGAATTAATATCCGCAGGAATCAAGCCAGATGTACTAAATGATAGTAATTACGTTAAAACTATTGGTATATTAGAAGACATAGATTTATTTGATGCTTCATTCTTTGATATTAACCCCAAAGAAGCGGAAGTCACAGACCCACAACACCGTTTATTTTTAGAATGTGCATGGGAAGCTCTAGAAAGTGCTGGTTATGATTCTCAAAGGTGTGAAAGTCGGATTGGAGTTTATGGTGGCGCCAGTTTAAATCATTATTTGGATTTTGATTTAAATAAAGACCAATTGGGGTCGGCAAAATCCTATCAAAAGTTAATTGGAAATGCAAAAGATTTCCTAACTACTCGTGTGTCTTATAAGTTAAATCTCACTGGACCGAGTATTACGGTTCAAACGGCTTGTTCGACTTCATTAGTTGCAACAACTCTTGCTTACCAAAGTTTGCTGAATTACCAATGTGATATAGCTTTGGTTGGAGGGGTTTCGATACGAGTTCCACACAAAACGGGGTATTTGTATCAACAAGGAGGCACTTTATCTCCTGACGGTCATTGTCGAGCTTTTGATGCTCAAGCACAGGGAACTACTATTGGAAATGGTGTAGGAGTTGTTGTACTAAAGCGACTGAAGGACGCTGTTGCTGACGGTGACTGTATTTACGCTGTGATCAAAGGCACCGCAATTAACAACGATGGTTCTCTTAAAGTTGGGTATACGGCGCCTAGCGTTGATGGTCAAGCTCTTGCGATTGCAGAGGCAATGATGCTAGCTTCTGTAGAGCCTGAGACAATTAATTATATAGAAGCTCACGGTACTGGGACGGCTTTAGGCGATCCAATTGAAATTGCTGCACTTTCCAAAGTTTTTCGTGCCAGTACCAATAAAAAGGGCTTTTGTGCTATTGGTTCAGTGAAAACCAATATCGGTCATCTTGATGCGGCAGCAGGAGTTGCAGGATTAATTAAGGCTGTCCTCGCTCTTAAGCACGAGTTGATACCACCCAGCCTCAATTTTGAGCAACCCAATCCGCAAATTGATTTTGCCAATAGTCCCTTTTTCGTTAATACAAAATTAATGGAATGGAAATGTAGAGACGTTACATGTAACGTCTCTACACCTCGCCGTGCTGGTGTTAGTTCTTTAGGTATGGGGGGAACTAACGCTCATGTAATTTTAGAAGAAGCTCCTAATGTAGAACCTTCTAGTCCTTCTCGTCCCTGGCAATTGCTACTAATCTCCGCAAAAACCGAGTCTGCGCTCGAAACTGCTACGCACAATCTCGCCCAACATTTGATACAGCATCCTAACCTGAATCTAGGGGATGTAGGTTATACCTTGCAAGTTGGGCGCAGGGAATTTAATCATCGTCGGATGCTGGTTTGTCGAGATATCGACGATGCAGTTAGCGCATTGCAGCAACCTGAGCAACGAGTTCTTACTCAACTTCACGAACCATACAATCACCCCATCGCCTTTATGTTTCCTGGACAGGGCGCCCAGTATGTAGAGATGGGTAAAGAACTTTACCAGACTGAGCCAATATTTCGCGAGCAGGTGAAGCGCTGTTGTGAATTACTTACACCCCATTTAGGACTCGATTTATGTTCGATAATTTATCCTAACGAGTCTGAGAAGGAAAGCGCAGAAAAAAAACTCAAACAAACTTGCCTAGCTCAACCAGCTTTGTTTGTGATTGAATACGCTTTGGCACAGTTATGGTTAGCGTGGGGTATTTCTGTACAAGCAATGATCGGGCATAGTATTGGTGAGTATGTGGCAGCAAGTCTAGCTGGTGTCATGGCATTGGAAGACGCTTTAGCTTTAGTTGCCGCGCGCGGGGCAGTAATGCAGCAACTCCCCAGTGGAAGTATGCTTTCCATTCCCTTACCAGAGGCAGAAATTAAACCCCTACTAGGCGAATTATCGCTAGGCGCCTGCAATGCACCAAATTCATGTGTAGTTTCAGGAACTGTTCAAGCAGTAGATATACTAAAAGAAAAATTATCTTCTCTGGGTGTTGAGTGTCGCTATCTGCACACTTCCCATGCTTTCCATTCCCAGATGATGGAACCTATCGTCGAATCATTTATTGCGGAAGTTCGCAAAGTTAAACTCAATCCTCCTCAGATTCCGTTTGTTTCTAATTTGACAGGAACCTGGATTACAGCACAACAGGCAACAGACCCAAATTATTGGGCAAGACATTTGCGCCATACAGTGCAATTTGCAGCAGGTATTTCTACATTGCTGCAAGAACCCAATCGCATCTTATTAGAAGTGGGGCCAGGACGTACCTTATGTACCTTTGCTAAACAAAATTTAGAACAGAAAGAAAACAGAGAAAAGAAACAAAATTTGATACTTTCTTCTCTGCGACATCCCAAAGAGCAAAAATCAGATGTAGAATTTTTACTAAATACAGTCGGGCGCCTGTGGCTATCAGGAATTGTAATAGACTGGAATCAATATTATAATTTAGAGCGTCGTTATCGAATTCCTTTGCCAACGTATCCATTTGAACGACAAAGATATTGGATAGAACCCCAGAAATCAACCAACTCTGATCTAACTTCTGAACCAACTTCTTATCCAACAAATCGCAAAAAACCAGATATTGCCGACTGGTTTTATAGTCCTATTTGGAAAAGTGCGACCACACCCCAAGCAGTTAAGTTTAAAGAACAAATACTTGTGTTTGTCGATACTTACATTGGCGCGCAAATAACAAAACGTTTGAAAAGCGATGGTTACAATGTTATCACCGTAGAAATAGGAGAGCAGTTTAGCAAACGCGAGCAAAGCGAATACACTATCAACCCCAAACAACCTAATGATTACGATACCTTAGTTGCACAATTAAGGTCGCAGGGCAAATTTCCAGATACCATAGTACACTTATGGAGTATTATAGCAAATGAGCCAGTAAGTCAACAAGTAAACTCTGACAGCGAATTTTTTGAAAATTGTCAAAATTTAGGCTTTTACAGTCTATTGTTTCTGGCACAGTCCCTTGGAAAACATGATATTAATCAGCCAATAGATATTTTGGCTGTCACCAATAATGCACATGATGTAACTGGCACTGAAAAGCTAAATCCAGAAAAGGCAACCGTCCTAGGAATTTGTAAAGTAATTCCCCAAGAGTATGCAAATATTACTTGTCGCTGCATCGATATTGTTGTTTCCACTGCCTCAGAAAATCAATTAATAGACCAATTACTTACGGAAATAACTGCATCTTCTGACCCAGTTGTAGCGTATCGCGGTCATCATCGCTGGGTACAAACCTTTGAGCCAATGCGTTGCGAAAGTGCTACATCTCCATTGCGCGCGCAAGGGGTATATCTTATTAGTGGTGGACTTGGAGGGGTCGGTCTTGAAATTGCAGAGTATTTAGCTTCCATTCAAGCCAAGTTAATACTAATAGGATATTCAGATTTTCCCGTGCGCGATACCTGGGATGAGTGGCTAGCAACTTATGGCAACTCAGATAGATTAAGTCGCAAAATTCTGAAAGTGCAAGAGTTAGAAGCGCTAGGTGCAGAAGTTCTCATCTTGAGTGCGGATGTTGCCAATGAATCACAAATGCATAGAGCTATTACTCAAGCTTTACAGCGTTTTGGTGAGATTAATGGAGTGATTCATGCAGCAGGAATCAAGTTATTTAGAACTATTAGAGAAATTAGTATTAGCGAATGCGAACAGCAACTGATAACTAATGGACGTGGATTATTTATATTAGAAAAACTCTTGCAAGGAATAGAGCTTGACTTCTGTGTGTTGATTTCTTCCCTATCATCTGTTGTAGGTGCTTTAGGTATGGCAGCTTATCCAGCAGCACACTTGTTTACCGATGCCTTCGTTCACAAACATAATCAAACTAGCCGCACAAGTTGGATAAGCGTAAACTGGGATAACTGGTTAACCAGCGAATTAGCTGAGAAATTGGCGACAAAACCAGAAATTTCTACTGACTTATTCATGACAAATAAAGAGGGTGTAGAAGTATTTCAGAGAGTTTTATCTTTCAATAAGATTAATCAAATAGTTGTTTCCACTAGTGATTTACATAGTAGAATTGCCCAATGGATTAATCCGCTTCAGGCGCCACAAGTTTCTCAGACAGCAAATTATTTACCACTACACAGCCGACCAAATTTAAGTAATAATTATGTTGCTCCAAGAAATGAAATTGAGCAAACCATTGCTAATATTTGGCAAGAAATTTTGGGAATTGAAGCGGTGGGTATATACGACAACTTCTTGGAGATAGGTGGAGATTCTCTCCTCAGCATTCAGATTACTGCCAGAGCTAACAAAGCAGGTTTGCGAATTACTAATCAGCATTTATTTGAATTCCCAACGATTGCCCAACTAGCAGATATAGCAAGCAGGACTCAAAACGTTTTTGCCGAACAAGGATTGGTGCAAGGAGAAATACCCCTAACACCAATTCAACACTGGTTTTTTGAGCAAAATCTACTTGACTCGCACCACTGGAACCAAACTATTATGCTAGAACTGCAACAAAATCTCGATCCAGAGTTATTGAAGCAGGTAATACAGCATTTACTAACACACCATGATGCACTGCGTCTGCGTTTTATCAAAGAACAATCTGGCTGGAAGCAAGTTAATACAAATATTGATGCAAATATTGATACAGTAATACCGTTCTCACAAATAGACTTGTCGTCCCTATCACCGCAGTTGCAAGAATTAGAGTTAGAAGCAACTGCTAACCAATTACAAGCAAGTTTAAATCTGTCAGATGGACCTATTGTTAGAGTTGTCTACTTTAACCTGGGACAGCACAAAGGCAACTGTTTGCTGTTTGTTATCCATCATTTAGCTGTAGATGTAGGCTCTTGGCGAATTTTACTTGATGATTTGCAAACTGCATACCAGCAACTAAGTCAAGGGAAAGCTATTAAGCTACCGTCAAAAACTACATCGTTTAAGCAGTGGTCGCAACGGTTAATTGAGTATGCACAGTCCATAGAGCTGGAACGAGAGCAAGTATACTGGTTGGCGCCATCACGGGAGTTGGTATCGCCACTGCCAATAGATTATCCCAATGGTGAAAATACTGTTGCATCAGCGCAGACTGTATCAATAACACTAAGCGTTGAAGAAACCGAGGTGCTACAAACAGAGATAACAAGTGTTTATCGAGTTCAGATGGAGGACGTGTTGCTAAGTGCCTTAGTACAAGCTACTGCTAGGTGGACGGGAACACCTTCACTGTTGGTTGACTTAGAGCGGAATGGCAGGGAAGTTATTTTTGATAATGTAGATTTATCGCGGACAGTAGGGTGGTTTACTAACATTGCTCCTATGCTGTTGGAAACCGGAGAAGTTCAAGAAACCGCAAATGCTCATCAAATATTGAAGGTGGTTAAAGAGCAGTTACGTAATTTTCCTAACCAGGGGCTTGGTTATGGTGTGATGCGTTACTTGAGTGATGATGTGCTAATTACTAAAAAGCTGCGCTCGTTACAACCAGCAGAGATAATTTTTCTGTACCTTGGCAACCTAGAGCAAAGTTTACCTCAGTCTTCTTTATTTAAATTGTCTCAACAATCTAATGGGTTATCCCGAAGTCCAAGAGGACTCAGAAGCCATTTGTTAGAAGTTCATGCTGTGATTGTTGAAGAACAATTAAGAGTGGATTGGACGTACAGCGAAAATATACATCACACAAAGACAGTTGAGCATTTAGCTGAGGATTTTGTAGCAGTGCTACGGTTGATGATTGATGATTGTCAGTTGTCTTCAATGAAAAGTTACACTCCTTCTGATTTTGCGGAGTTTAAAACTAGTCAGTGGGGTCAAGATGATATTGATAGTATTTTGGCTGCGATTGATAGGTGTTAGCTTGCAACGGATACAACGGATGTAACGGATGTTCTGTTGTGTGTCATTAAATTTGGTGAGTTGTAGCATATCTGTCCCAGATGTGCAGCAAAGGTGATTTTTTTTACCACAGAGGCACAGAGGACACAGAGGGAAAAGTGATGAACCACAAAGTACACAAAGGCAAGGGTTAAATGAAAAATATTGAGAGTTTTTATCCGCTTTCGCCTATGCAGCAGGGCATTCTTTTTCACAGCCTTTATGCTTCTGATTCAGGGATGTATTGCGATCAATTTAGTTGTAATATCCAGGGAGATTTTAATTCTTTAGCATTTCAGCAGGCTTGGCAACAGTTAGTAGAACATCACCCTATTTTAAGAACCTCTTTTGTTTGGGAAGGTTTGAAAGAGCCTACTCAGATTGTACATAACCAAGTAAAGTTGCTAATCGAACAACACGATTGGCGCCTAATGACGAAGGCTGAACAGGAAGAACGTATAGAAGCTTTTTTGAATGTGGAACAACGGGGTTTCGCACTTTCTCAAGCTCCTTTAATGCGTTTGACGCTTATTCGGTTGGCTGATACAAATTACCTGTTTATCTGGTGCCGTCACCATTTGTTGTTAGATGGCTGGTCTGCATCTCTACTTCTTGACGAAGTTTTTAAATTGTATAATGCTTTAAATGAATGTAAGCATTTGCACTTAGAAAAACCTCGTGCTTACCGCGATTACATCGCTTGGCTGCAACAACAAGACTTGCGAAGTGCTGAGGCGTTTTGGCGGCGCCGCTTGCAGGGTTTTACTTCTCCTACTTCTTTGGGCGTACAAAAGTCCAGGCACAGAAGAAGTGAAGATAAAGGCTATGAACAACAGCAGTTGGGGCTATCAATAGCAGAAACAGCAGCTTTGCAGTCTTGGGCTAAACAGCAACATTTGACACTAAGCACTGTCATGCATGGCGCCTGGGCTATTCTCCTCAGTCGCTACAGTGGAGAGGAGGATGTCGTTTTTGGTTCTGTTGTATCTGGTAGAGGTAGCTTGGCTGGGTCTGAGTCAATGGTAGGAGTGTTGATTAATACTTTGCCAATGCGAGTTTATGCTAATCCAAAAGAAGACCTTTTGCAGTGGTTAAAGCAGTTGCAAACACAGCAAAATGAAACTCGTTACTTTGAGTACTGTCCGTTAGTCGAAATTCAGAAGTGGAGCGATGTATCTGTTGCACCGCTATTTGAAAGCATACTTAACTTTCAAAATTACCCTATAGGTTTTTCTCAAGCCCAACAAGTCGGTTTTAAAATTTCTGATATTCGTACTTTTATACACCCCCATTATCCCCTTACCGCATCGGTGAAGGTAGATTCAGAGTTATTGTTAGAGATTTGTTATAATCGCGACCACTTTGAGCCAGGTACAATAAGTAGAATGCTAGGACATTTTCGTACTTTGCTATTAGGTATGATTGTTAACCAACAGCAATATTTAGCGGATTTGCCGTTGTTAACTGAGGCAGAATGTCATCAACAATTGGAAGAGTGGAATAGTACTCAAGCTGATTATCCCCAAGTATGTATTCATCAGCTATTTGAAGCACAGGTTGAGAGAACACCTAATACGGTAGCAGTGGTGTTTGATCACGAGCAATTAACCTACCAAGAACTGAATGCAAGAGCGAACCAATTAGCCCACCATTTGCAAGTTTTAGGTGTGGGAGCAGAGGTACTTGTGGGTATTTGCATCGAGCGATCCCTTCATATGATAGTGGCACTGCTAGGTATTCTCAAAGCAGGTGGTGCATATGTACCGCTAGACCCTGCTTATCCCCACGCGCGTCTAGCCTTTATGTTAGAAGATGCTCAGGTGTCGGTGCTGCTTACTCAACAAAACTTACTCGCAAATTTACCTAAACATCAAGCAAAAGTGGTATGCCTAGATACTGAATCGCAGAAGATATCCCAAGAAAATAGTTGTAATCCCATCCATTGTGTCACCACAGAAAACCTAGCTTATGTAATCTACACTTCTGGTTCTACTGGCAAACCAAAAGGAGTGCAAATTCCCCACGGTGCTGTGGTTAATTTCTTAAGTTACATGCGCCAAACTCCAGGACTAACCCCAGAAGATACCTTGCTGTCAGTAACCACATTATCTTTTGATATTGCTGCACTAGAACTATATTTACCACTAATTGTCGGCGCCCGTTTGGTTATAGTTAATCGTCTTGACGCCACTGATGGAACGAAGTTGCTACAAAAATTAACTTCTTCTAGCGCTACAGTTATGCAAGCTACACCTGCTACCTGGCGAATGCTATTAGCTGCTGGGTGGCAAAGTGGACAATTGAATAGACAATTGAAGATTCTTTGCGGTGGTGAAGCTCTTAACTTCTGCCTTGCTCGACAGTTGCTCGAACGCTCAAGCGAAGTGTGGAATTTATATGGACCGACAGAAACTACCATTTGGTCAGTTGTGCAAAAGGTGTCACAGTTAGAGGAGGGCGTTATTTCAATTGGTCGTCCCATTGCCAATACCCAATTATATATTCTTGACCAACATCAAAAATTAGTACCTGTGGGAGTTATGGGTGAATTGCACATTGGTGGTGCTGGGGTCGCTCGTGGTTATTTAAATCGACCCCAACTGACGGCACAAAAATTTATTCCTCACCCTTTCCACAAAGATTCAACTTCGCTCTTGTATAAAACTGGTGATTTAGCGCGCCATCTACCGGATGGAACCGTTGAGTTTTTAGGGCGAATTGACAATCAAGTGAAACTCCGAGGTTTCCGTATAGAACTCGGAGAAATTGAAACTTTACTCAACCAGCATCCAGCAGTTCATAGCAGTGTTGTCGTAGTGCGAGAGGATGAACCTGGCGATCAGCGTTTAGTAGCATATGTAGTATTTAATTTAAATCAATTAGCGGAAATTACGGAACTGCGGCGCCATCTTCAGGAGAAGTTGCCTAGTTATATGGTGCCATCAGTCTTTGTGCAACTAGAAACACTACCTATAACACCGAATGGTAAATTAGACCGTCGTGCCTTGCCTGAACCTGACGGTAGCAACTTACATCTAGAAACAAACAGTACACATGTTTTGCCACGGCATCCAGTCGAGGAATTATTAGTAGGAATTTGGCAACAAGTGCTTGGTGTTCCACAGGTTGGTATCTACGACAACTTTTTTGAATTAGGTGGACATTCGTTGCTTGCAACCCAGGTGGTTTCACGAGTTCGCAAAACCTTTGAGATCGATTTACCGTTGCAGCGTTTGTTTGAGTCACCGACCGTAGCTGCACTAGCTATAGTTATTAATAGCTCAATCAAGCAAGAAATTCCTTCGATTAAGCGTGTTGAGCGTAACCATCATTTACCGCTGTCATTTGCTCAAACTAGACTATGGTTGTTAGAGCAATTAAACCAAAGCAGCTTAAATTACAATGAAATTTTTGCTGTGCAGCTTGTTGGTTTATTAGATATAGATGTTTTAGAGCAGAGCATTAATGAAATTGTACGGCGCCATGAAGTATTACGTACTAGCTTCTCAGTAATGGATGGGCAACCATTTCAGGTTATTACCCCAGATGTAACTGTAAAAGTACGAGTGGTGGACTTGCTTTCTTTGCCATCTCAACGGCAATTAGAAGTACAGCAACTTATCGATGAAGAATCTCTACGCAGCTTTAACTTAACCAAAGCACCACTGTTGCGCTGCACTATAATGCGTGCTTCAGAACGGGAACATATAGTTTTGTTCACCATCCACCATATTGTCTCCGATGCTTGGTCAATAGGTGTGTTCGTGCGGGAGTTTGCTGCACTGTATACAGCTTTTGAAAGCAAAAAACCTTCTCCACTACCAGAACTACCCATCCAATATGCAGATTTTGCAGTTTGGCAACACCAATGGTTACAAGGTAAGACACTAGAAACACTATTAACTTACTGGAAAAAGCAATTAGGCAATAATCTTCATACATTACAATTACCGACGGCGCGGAAGCGCACTGAAGTTAAAACCAACCGAGGTGCTTCTCAAACCTTCGTCATTCCCTCTCATTTATCTCAAGCACTGCAAACCCTGTCACGTCAAGAAGGTGTCACTTTATTTATGACCCTCTTGGCTAGTTTTCAGGTGTTACTACAACGCTATACCAATCAGGATGACATTGTTGTTGGTACTGATATTGCGAACCGTAACCGGGCTGAATTAGAACCATTAATTGGCTTTTTCGTCAACTTGTTAGTATTACGCACCTACCTTGGTGAAAATCCGAGTTTTCGAGAGTTGCTTAAAACAGTACGTTCTTGTACATTAGAAGCATATGCTCATCAAGATTTGCCTTTCGATCAATTAGTTAAAGCTTTGCAACCCGAACGAAATTTGAGCAATACACCACCATTATTCCAGGTGTTATTTGTTCTGCAAAATGCTCCAATGCCAGCTTTAGAATTGCCAGGACTAACCTTAAATGTATTAGAAGTAGAAAATAAAATCGCTAGGTTTGATTTAGCTTTATTTCTCACCGAAACAGAACAGGGAATCCTTGGAAAGTGGCAATACAATGCAGACCTTTTTGATTCTGGGACAATCGCGCGTATGACTAGTCACTTTCAGACGCTACTCGGCAATGTTGTAGTGCAGCCCAATGCTCGGATAAATACTTTAGAAATGTTTACTGAAGCTGAGAAAAAACAACAAAATACGCAAAAAAAAGAACGCCAAACTTTAAAACGGGAAAAATTTATCAATATTGTCCCCAAAACAATCGATTTATAATAAATCATTTCTGTTTAAGTAGGGTGGGCACTGCCCACCATACGTATCATTTGAGTAGTGCCCACCCTACAAATAGCATTAAATTATCAAAGGGAAAAAGTAAATGACAATTGCAACTCTCAGCGGCTTTCGCCTTTCCCCGCATCAAAAACATCTTTGGTTATTGCAAAAGTCCTCCTCGGATTGTATAACTCAAAGTCGGATTGGTATCGCAGGAGATATCAAACCAGAGGTTTTAAAATTTGTTTTACAACAAATAGTCAGTCGTCATGATATTTTGAGAACAACTTTTCACTCTCTTCCAGGTATGAAAGTTCCTGTGATGGTTGTACAGGATAGTAGTGTCTTTTCGTGGCGTGAGATTAATTTAAAAAATTGTATATTCCCAAAAGCGCAAATTGAAGCTATTTCTCAGGAAGAAAGATGCCACAAATTTGACTTTGGACAGTCTCCCCTATTGCGTTTAGCTTTGCTTAATCTATCAGATGAAAAGCATATTTTACTTTTGACTTTACCTGCGCTTTGTGCTGATACCAAGACTCACCATAATTTATTTACGGAAATCAGTAATTTATATAAGGCTTATTTAAACGACGAGCAACTAGATCAAACCGAAGTTGTACAATATGTCCAATTCTCAGAGTGGCAAAATCAATTATTGGAAGAAGCACAAGCAGAATTGGGTAAAGATTATTGGAGTCAGCAAGATTTCTCTAGTCTCAATTCTTTAACACTAAATTTTGCAGATAGATATCATCAGTCTGATCAAGCAGAATTTGCAGTAGCATCTTTTACTTTAACCTTACCTCCATCTCTAACCCAAAAAATTAAGCAACAGGTACAAGATGATGTTAATTTATTTTTACTTTCATGCTGGCAGATATTACTCTGGCGCCTGACAGGAAATACAGAGATTATTGTGGGTAGTGTTTTTGATGGTAGAGAGTATGAAGAATTAAATAATGCCTTGGGAGTATTTGCTAAATTACTACCAATTTCCTGTTCGTTAACAGCAGATTTACGTTTTGAAGAAGTTTTAGAACAACTATACCAATCTACTCAAGCAGCTTCCGAATGGCAAGAGTATTTTGTTTGGGAGACAAATCATAAATTCAATTTTCCAATTATTTTCGAGTTTAATAAATTACCAGAAACTAGTAATCTTAGTGATGTATCTTTTTCATTCGATAAAATATATAACCATATTGAATCATTTAAAATTAAATTAGCTTGTGCTGAAAGAGAAGCATCTTTAAATTTAGACTTTGATTACGATACGAACGTATTTTCACCAGAAGCTATTCAACGTCTAGCAGAACAATTTCAGACTCTATTAGCTAGTGTAGTTGAAAATCCACAAACTATTATAAGTAAATTACAAATTCTACCGCCAAATCAGCTTGAGGAACTACTAATTCACTTCAATCAAACCCAGGTTGATTACTCACAAAACAATTGTATCCATCAAATATTTGAAGAACAAACAGCTCGTACTCCAAATCAAATTGCTGTTGTTTTTGAAGACCAGCAATTAACCTATGAAGAACTAAACGCGCGCGCGAATCAATTAGCTAGCTATTTACAAAAGTTAGGAGTGCAAAAAGAAGTAGTAGTAGGAATTTGCATTGAGCGTTCCTTGGATATGATTGTCAGTATATTAGGTATTCTCAAGGCAGGTGGAGCTTATTTAGCTTTAGACCATAAATTACCAAAGGAGAATATTGCTTTTCGCTTGCTGGATGCTCAGGTATCTGTACTGTTAACTCACGAATGTTTATTAGATGTACTAGATATTAATAGTGTTTTAAAATACTCAGTAGAGATAGTGCAGTTAGATACCGACTGGAACCTGATTGCTGAGGAAAGCGACAAGAATTTAAACTGCTTGGCTACTGCAAATAATTTAGCTTATGTGGTTTTCACTTCTGGCTCCACGGGCAAGCCGAAAGGTGTAGCTATTGAGCATCGGCAATTAGTGAATTACCTTAACGCGATTACAGATAGACTTGAGTTGCCTGATAATGCTAGCTTTGCAACTGTATCAACATTTTCAGCAGATTTGGGCAACACCGCAATTTTTCCTGCCTTATGCAGGGGTGGGTGTCTCCATGTGATATCCTCACAAAGGGCATCTGACCCAGAAGCACTAGCAGCATACTGTCAAAAGCATCCCATCGACTGTCTAAAAATTGTCCCCTCTCACCTCGGCGCCTTGTTAGCATCTGCTCACGCTCAATCTATTTTGCCCCGGCAGCGCTTGATTTTGGGTGGTGATACTGCTAGTTGGACTTTGATTGAGAAAATTCAGTCTTTGGCGCCGACGTGCTTAATTTTTAACCATTATGGGCCGACGGAAGCTACTGTGGGCGTGCTAACTTACGCGGTTAAGGATATACAGACACAAATACCTACAGTACCTCTTGGGCGCCCGCTTGCTAACACCCAAGTTTATGTGCTGGATAAGCAAATGCAGCCTGTGCCTATAGGTGTAGCAGGAGAATTATATATTGGTGGTAGTAGTCTCGCCCGATGTTATCAAAATCACCCCGAAGAAACAGCAGAAAAATTTATTCCTAATATTTTTAGTGATGTACCGGGAGAACGCCTGTACAAGACGGGGGACTTGGTTCGCTATATCAGTGACGGGAATTTAGAGTTTCTGGGGCGAATTGACAACCAAGTAAAGATTCGCGGTTTTCGTGTAGAACTTGGGGAGATTGAAGCAACGCTACTGCAACACCCCCAGGTACGGGAAACTGTCGTTTTGGCTTGGGCAACAGAGAACAATGATAAACGTCTAGTTGCTTATGTGGTGACGCATCAGTCACAAGTGGACTTGAAAGTAGACTTAAATGCTGACGAACTGCGTCGCTTTTTAATGGCAAAGCTGCCTGAGTATATGATTCCCTTGGCTTTCGTAATGTTGAAGGCTTTACCGCTAACATCAAATGGCAAGATCGACCGTCAAGCTTTATTAGTACTGGAGGAAACCAAACCAGAATCGGAAAAAACTGTATTGCTTCCTCGTACTCCTGTTGAAGAGGTATTAGCTGGGTTGTGGGAAACGATTTTGGGGTGCAAACAGGTCGGCATCCACGACAACTTTTTTGAATTAGGTGGACATTCGCTGTTAGCAACGCAGCTTATATCTAGGTTACGAGAAGCTTTCCAAATAGAAATACCGTTACCTTGGTTGTTTGAAACACCAGTACTTATAGATTTAGCCCAACGCATTCAAACAGCGATGAGTGGGGGAATCGAATTAAAAGCTCCGCTAATTGCCCCCACTTCGCGAATCGGAGAATTACCCTTGTCATTTGCCCAACAGCGACTATGGTTTCTTGACCAGTTAGAGCCTCTTAGTACATTGTACAATCTTCCCAAGGCTGTTCGTCTACAAGGAAAGCTGAACGTAGAAGTTTTGTCTAGTTGCATCAACGAAATAATCAGGCGCCATGAAGTATTGCGAACGAAATTTACCATCCAAGATGGACGACCAATACAGATAATTTCTCCATCAATAAATCTAGAATTACCAGTGGTGGATTTATCCCATCTCCCTTACGGCAAACGTGAAGATGAAATTCGGCGCCTTATACAAGAAGAAACACAACGAGGATTTGACCTTACCCAAAGTCCATTACTACGCGCTACGCTACTGCAACTCGATCAACAAGATTACGTGCTATTGTTCACCCTACATCACATTGTCTCCGATGGTTGGTCTAATGGGGTGCTAATTCGCGAAGTGGCAGCACTTTATGAAGCTTTTAGTAATGGAATAGATTCTCCGTTACCAGAATTGCCTATTCAATACGCAGATTTTGCCCTTTGGCAACAACAGTGGCTGCAAGGGGAAGTATTAGAAACCCACCTTGCATACTGGCAGCAACAACTTGGTGGTTCCCGCTCCGCCCTAGAGCTACCCACCGACCGACCGCGACCAGCGGTATCAACTTACACTGGTGCAACTCAATCATTTGTAGTGCCGAAAACACTTACCGATGCCCTGAAAGCGCTTTCTGTTCAAGAATCTGCAACACTTTTTATGACGCTCTTAGCAGCGTTCAAAATCTTACTTTACCGCTATAGTGGGCAAGATGATATTATTGTTGGCTCGCCGATTGCTAACCGTAACCACACGGAAATAGAAGGGTTAATTGGTTTTTTTGTCAATACCCTAGTGTTGCGTACTAATTTAGCAGGCAACCCTAGTTTCAAGGAACTGCTACAACGGGTACGAGAAGTTGCTTTAGGAGCTTATACTCACCAAGACTTACCCTTTGAGCAATTGGTATCACTCCAACCAGAGCGACATTTGAGTCGAAACCCGCTATTCGATGTAATGTTCATTCTCCAAAATGCCCCAATGGAAGCACTACAGTTACCAGGGCTTATTATCACCCCTTTGGAGTCAGAACGTCAGACGGCAACTTTTGATTTAACTCTTTGCATTTTGGAAACTGACACTGGGTTAATAGGGTCGCTTGAATACAGCACTGAGTTGTTCGATGGCGCCACTATTGAACGGATGATAGGACATTTCAATGTTTTACTAGAGGGAATTGTCGTCGCTCCCGACCAACGAATCTCAAACTTGCCTTTGTTGACCGAAAAGGAACAGCAGCAATTGTTGAGAGGAAATAAAAACGTTGTAGCATATCAAGAGCAGTGTGTTCACCAGTTGTTTGAAGCACAGGTAGAGCGTACCCCCGATGCAATTGCGGTAGTGTATGGGAATTCTCAGTTGACTTACCGAGAATTAAATCAGCGCGCTAACAAAATCGCATCTTACCTACAAAAACTAGGCGTGCAACCAGAGGTTTTAGTTGGTCTTTGCGTGGAACGTTCTCTAGATTTGTTAGTAGGACTGCTCGGAATTCTCAAAGCAGGTGCAGCTTATGTACCGCTAGACCCGAATTATCCCCAAGAGCGGTTAGCATATATGGTAGCAGATGCACAAATACCAATATTGCTGACACAATCAACTATGGCGCCATTACCAGTCGATACCCAAGTTATTTATCTGGATACAGACTGGCAAGAAATTGACAAGGAAAGCCAAGAAAATTTAATTAGTTTAAAAGATTACCCAACACCCGACAACTTAGCTTATGTAATTTACACTTCCGGTTCTACCGGAACCCCCAAAGGTGTATTAATTTCCCACAGGTCTTTGGTAAATTTTGCCACAGTGGCGGCTGTGGAATATGAGATCAAAGCAAGCGATCGAGTGTTGCAATTTGCCTCTATCAGCTTTGATGCAGCAGCAGAAGAAATTTTTCCAGCTCTATTGCAGGGTGCAACTTTGGTACTGCGAACTGAAGAAATGTTAAGTTCCGTATCTGCTTTCCTACAACAGTGTCACCAACAGTCGGTGTCGGTATTAGATTTACCAACTGCCTTTTGGCATGAGATGGTCGCGGAATTATCTACACTACGATTAGCATTACCAGAATCTTTGCGATTAGTAATTATTGGTGGGGAAAGAGCCAGTAGCGAGCGACTAGCAACTTGGCGACAGCAAGTAAATTCATCTATAAGGCTAGTAAACAGTTACGGACCTACAGAAACAACCGTTGTCGCCACGATGTGCGATATAGGGGGAGCAGTGGACTTTGGGCAACAAATACCCATTGGATACCCAATACCAAATGTGCAAACTTTTGTATTGGATAAATATTTGCAACCAGTTCCTGTTGGTGTCAGGGGTGAACTGTATATTGGCGGAGTTGGTGTAGCGCGCGGCTATCTTAACCAACCAGATTTAACAGCCGTAAAATTTATTCCCAATCGTTTTAGTAAAGATGTTAGTAAAAATGCGTCTCGCTTGTATAAAACAGGAGACTTGGTGCGTTATCGACCGGATGGCAACCTAGAATTTCTCGGTCGAATTGACCGTCAAGTTAAAATACGTGGTTTTCGTATCGAACTCTTAGAAATTGAAACGGTATTAGCTCAACATCCAGAAGTAAAAGCGGCTGTTGTCCTAGCACCGAAAGATGAACGTGGCAAAGAACGCTTAGTGGCTTATATTGTGCCTAATTGCTTTTATGAGGAAGCTGCAAAAGAAATTAAAGATGAACTACGTCGCTGGGTGAAAGAAAAGTTACCAGAGTACATGGTGCCTGGAGTATTTATATTGCTTAAAGCTATACCACTCACAGCCAACGGTAAAATAGATATCCAAGCACTACCCACTTACCAACAGAAATCAGCTTTCGTTCCCCCGCAAACGACCATTGAAAAACAACTAACTAAAATTTGGGCTCTTGTACTCGGACTGCAACAAGTCAGTGTTAACGACAACTTTTTTGAGTTGGGTGGAGACTCTATTCTCAGTCTGCAAGTTATCTCAAAATCAAACCAAGCAGGACTGCATTTTACACCCAAACAGTTATTTCAATACCAAACCATCACTCAACTAGCAACTGTAGTAAGTACAACCAAGCTCGTCCAAGCTGAACAAGGTTTAGTCAATGGCTCTTTCCCCCTAACTCCTATTCAACACTGGTTCTTTGAACAGGATTTCGCCGACCCCCATCACTGGAATCAAGCGGTGCTGTTGGAAATACCCGCAAATATCAACCCAGTAATATTAGAGACAGCGGTGCAGTCTTTAATTGAGCATCATGACATTCTCCGAACTCGTTTCATCAAAGAAGCATCTGGTTGGCGCCCGGTAATTGAGCATAGTACTAAAGTAGTATTAACCAATTTAGATGTCTCTTCACTGTCGCCAGATGAACAAGCGTCTGCGATAACGCACCTGCAAGCTAGTCTTGACCTATCAGAAGTACCGCTCCTGCGAGTTGCCCTAATTAACCTGGGAAATGTAAAGCGCTTGTTATTCACTATTCACCATCTACTAATAGATGGAGTTTCTTGGCGAATTTTGTTGGGAGATCTCCAGGTTGCCTATGAGCAACTGATTCAAGACAAAGCTATAAAATTGCCGCCAAAAACAACCTCGTTTAAACAATGGTCGTATCGGATGCAAGAGTATGCCCAATCGACTGCGCTAAAACAAGAGTTAGATTACTGGCTGACATCACTACGTCAACCCGTGGCGCCTCTAAGAGTAGACTATTTAGGAGGAGAAAATACAACAGCAAACGCGCGTACCGTGGAGGTTGCCTTAAGTGTTGAAGAAACGCAAGCTTTACTGCAACAGGTTTCTGCTGCTTACCAAACTCAAATCAATGATGTGTTGTTAACAGCGTTGGTACAGGCATTTAGCCAGTGGACGGGAGAGCAATCGCTACTTTTTGATTTAGAGGGACACGGACGGGAACAACTGTTTGCAAACATCGACTTATCGCGAACAGTAGGTTGGTTTACCTCTGTATTTCCGGTGCGGCTTGATTTTGAGAAAGCAAGTTATCCTGGAGATGCTTTAAAGATCGTAAAAGAACAGTTGCGCGCCATTCCAAATCGGGGTATAGGTTATGGTATTTTGCGATACTTAAGCGATGTGGAAATTGCTAAGTTATTGCGGTCATTGCCCCAAGCTGAGGTGAGCTTTAACTACTTGGGTCAGTTCGACCAAGTGTTAACTGAATCTTCGTTGTTTAAGTTAGCACGATCTAGCGGCGCCTCCCAAAGCTTGCGAAACAATCGGTCTTATTTACTAGAGATTTATGGTGGTATTGAGTCGGGTAGACTGCAATTATCTTGGACTTACAGCCAAAATTTATATTGCCAATCCACTATTGAAGGATTAGCACAGGGGTTTATCGAAGCTTTGCGCGAGCTAATTGCTCACTGTCTATCTCCTGAAACCGGTGGCTTTACTCCATCAGACTTCCCCCTAGCAAAGTTAAATCAAGAAGAACTTGATAGTGCGTTCGAGCAAATCTCATTTGACTAAGAAAGGAGTAATGAAGATGAAGCACAAAAATGTTGAGGATGCTTATCCTTTATCTCCTATGCAACAGGGGATGTTGTTCCATAGTCTTTATGCTCCTGATGAGGATGTATATATTGAACAAATGAGTTTCAATTTGAATGGAACTTTGAATGTGGCTGCGTTTGTTCGAGCTTGGCAGCAAGTTGTGGAGCGTCATCCCATCTTGCGAACGGCGTTTGTGTGGGAAAAATTAGAAAAACCCATTCAAGTTGTAGGTCGGCAGGTGACGTTACCTTGGGAAGAGCATGATTTTAGGGGTGTCTCTCCTGATCAGCAGCAAAAACAATTGGAAGTTTTACAACTAAAAGAACGTTTGCGCGGTTTTGATATCTCTAAGGCGCCACTAATGCGCTTCACGCTGATCCGCTTACAGCAAACAACTTATCATTTTATCTGGAGCCATCACCATCTGCTGCTTGATGGATGGTCTGTGCCCTTAGTGTTAAAAGAAGTAATTGCTTACTATAAAGCTTTTTGCCAAGGTGAAAATCTCTACTTAGAAAGGCCCCGCCCTTACCGAGATTATATTGGGTGGCTACAGCAGCAAAATATTGCCCAGGCAGAGGTGTTTTGGCGCTCAATGCTTAAGGGTTTTACAACTCCTACACCACTGAGGAAAAACCTGGTTTCTCAACGTTTGCCTAACCAGAAAGTAAGTTACTGTGAGCAAGAGCGTAAGTTGTCTGCCACCTGCACCGCTGCTCTCCAAACTTTGGCTCATCAGCATCAAGTAACATTGAATACCTTTATTCAGGGATCAGTAGCTCTGCTGTTAAGTCGCTACAGTGGTGAGGAAGATGTCGTATTTGGAGCTACGGTTTCCGGTCGTCCCCCCACTTTGGCAAAAGCTGAGTCGATGGTAGGGCTGTTTATTAACACACTACCAGTTAGAGTCAAAGTTAACCCAGGAGCATCTGTGCTACCTTGGCTGCACTCACTCCAAACGCAACAAGTGGAAGCGCGCGAGTATGAGTATACCCCGCTTGTGCAAATTCAAGGATGGAGTGAAGTTCCTAGGGGTTTGCCTCTATTCGAGACTATCGTGGTGTTTGAGAATTACCCAATCGATGCTTCCTTGCACTCACCTGGTATTGGCTTAGAAATTAGTAATGTTTGTAGCTTTGACAGAACAAATTATCCTCTAACCATAAGTGTAGTGCCTGGTGAAGAGTTGTTGCTCAAGATTGCCTATACTAATGGCGATGGCTTTGACACTGCTACTATCGAGCGAATGCTAGGGCATCTTGTTACATTGCTCGAAAGTATAATTGCCAATCCTCATCAACACTTGGAAGAATTGTCAATTTTGACACCAGCAGAACGTCATTATTTGTTAGTAGAACTTAATCAAAGTTCAACGTTTAACACTCAGCAGTGCATTCATCATCTGTTTGAGAAACAAGTAGTACTGGCGCCTGATGCTGTGGCTGTAGTATTCGGCACTAAGTCACTAACTTACGAGCAACTTAACCAAAAGGCAAATCAATTAGCGCATCACCTAATATCCCTTGGTGTGAAACCAGAAATGCTGGTAGGCATCTGTGTAGAACGTTCCTTGGAAATGGTGATAGGTATTTTAGGTATCTTAAAGGCGGGTGGTGCTTATGTACCTATAGACCCAGATTACCCGCAGGAACGCTTGGCTTTTATGATCGCAGATGCAAATGTGTCGGTACTACTGACTCAAGAACAACTTTTGCACTCACTACCAAATCACCAAGCACGAATCATTTGTTTAGATGCAGACTGGGATGCAATTGCCCAACAACTACCGTTAAATCCTGTTAATACCAATAAACCGGAAAATCTCGCCTATGTCATTTACACTTCCGGTTCCACAGGGCAATCTAAGGGGGTGATGATTGAGCATCGCAGTCTGGTCAATGCTTATTTCGCTTGGGAACAAACTTACCAACTGCGAGCAAGCAAAACTTGCCACCTCCAGATGGCAAGCTTCTCGTTCGATGTATTTTCTGGTGATTTGGTACGGGCTTTGTGTTCTGGTGGTAAATTAGTGCTGTCAAAGCGAGAATTTTTGCTATCTCCAAAAGAACTATACAATTTGATGGTATTTCAGCAGGTTGACTGTGCTGAGTTTGTACCCGCAGTATTACGAAATCTAGTAGAGTACCTAGAACAAAGTCAACTTAGCCTTGACTTTATGAAGCTACTAGTGTGCGGTTCCGACGTTTGGTATGGGCAAGAATATCAAAAATTCCGTAGCTTTTGTGGTTCTCAAACCCGTTTGATTAACTCTTTCGGCGCCACCGAAGCAACCATTGACAGTTCTTGGTTTGAAGCTACAACACACTCAGCCTTATCGAGCGAGCAATTAGTACCGATTGGGCGAGCATTTCCTAACACCCAAGTATATATTTTAGATGTAAATTTGCAACCCGTACCTGTGGGAGTTGCTGGAGAAATTTATATTGGTGGTACTTCCTTAGCGCGCGGTTATCTCAACCGTCCTGAGTTGACAGCGCAAAAATTCATCCCCAACCCATATAGTCGCTCGGAAGGGCGCCTATACAAAACTGGGGACTTAGCTTGCTATTTACCAGACGGTAATATTGAATTTATTAGACGCATTGACAACCAAGTTAAAATTCGGGGTTTCCGGATTGAGATTGCTGAAATTGAAGCGGTACTGATTCAACATCAAGTAGTCCGAGAGGTTGTCGTTTTAGCTAGAGAGGATTTACCGGGCGACAAACGCTTAGTGGCTTATGTAGTTAATGATACGCCTACAACAGTTCCTGAATTACGCCACTTTCTCAAACAAAAGTTACCAGAGTACATGGTACCTGGCGCCTTTGTATTTTTAGAAGCCCTACCACTTACACCTAATGGCAAGGTAGACCGAAAAGCGTTACCAGCACCTGAGATAGCAACAATCGAACAGGATAATTTTAAAGCGCCACGTACAAATGTAGAAGAGATATTGGCGGGGATTTGGAGTGATATTCTAGGTGTTAAACAAGTTAGTATCGATGACAACTTCTTTGATTTAGGTGGACACTCGCTCATTGCCACGCAACTTATTTCTCGTATTCGCAAAGTTTTTCAGGTGGAAGTCCCCCTGCGCTACTTGTTTGAGGAACCTACCGTAGCAGGACTAGGCGCCAAAATTCAGGCATCCCAACAACTCATATTGCTTGCGGCGCCAATACAACCTATTGCACGGCTAGAGAAAACCGAATTTCCTTTGTCCTTTGCCCAACAGCGACTATGGTTCCTACAGCAGTTACACCCTGAGAACTCTAGCTATAACATCTTCAACGCTCTACACATGAAGGGTTCCCTCAACATAGCAGCCTTGGAGACAAGTCTCAACGAAATTATTAAACGTCACGAAGCCTTACGCACGTCGTTTATCGCCATAGATGGGTATCCTGTACAGGTGATTGCCCCCAAGTTGCAATTAACTATACCAGTAATAGATTTGCAGACACTCCCGGAAGCAGAACAAAAAGCTCAAGTGCTGAGACTGATTGCTAAGGAGTCTGAGCAACCTTTTGACTTAGCTTGCAGTCCACTCGCGCGCGTTACTCTCCTAAAGTTAAATCCCGCAGAATACATACTGCTGTGTACCATGCATCACATTATCTCTGATGGCTGGTCAATGGAAGTACTTGTCGGGGAACTGGCAACTTTTTACAGAGCCTCAGTAAACAGAAAACCTTTATCGCTACCCGAACTACCTGTACAATATGCAGATTTTGCGGTATGGCAAAGACAGTGGCTACAAGAAGACGTGTTGGCAAAGCAGTTAGCGTACTGGAAGCAACAACTGGGTGGGACATTACCAGCACTACAACTTCCCTATTCTCAACCACGACCAGAAAAAGAAACCAGTCGTTGCATCATCCATAGCTTCAAGTTATCTGTCCAATTATCGCAAGCACTTCAAACCCTTAGCCGCGAAGCAAATGCAACTTTATTCATAACTATGCTCGCTGCTTTCAAAACCCTACTATACCGCTATAGTAAGCAAGATGATATTGTTGTGGGTACTGATGTCGCCAATCGTAACCAGGCAGAAACTGAAGGGTTAATTGGTTTTTTTGTCAATATTTTAGTTTTACGCACCTACCTTGGTGGTTATCCCAGTTTCCGAGAACTGTTACAAAGGGTGCGCGAAGTCGCAATAGGAGCTTATGCTCATCAAGATTTACCATTCGAGAAGTTAGTAGAGGAATTACAACCAGAACGACATTTAAACCACACACCTTTATTTGAAGTGTTATTCGTTATGGACAACGTTCCAAAACAGAATTTAGAACTGCCCGATCTGACAATAGCACCCTTAGAAGTTAACTATGGAACGGCAAAGTTTGATTTAGCATTATTCGTTGCAAAAACAGAACAAGAAATTGTTGGTAGCTGGCATTACAACGCTGACTTGTTTGATGCGAAAGCAATCGCACGTATGACAGGACACTTTGAAACGTTACTAAATAGTATTGTCGCCCAACCAGATGCCCGCATCAACACTTTAGAAATGCTTACTGAAACAGAAAAGAAACAACAGATTATGGCAGAAACTAAACAAGAAGAGAATAAGCTTAAAAAGTTTATGCAGGTTAAGCCCAAAGCTGTAAAATTACCACAAGGAGAATTAATAAAAACATATTTTCTCCAGCCAGGTGAAAGCTTACCTTTAGTAGTAGAACCTGCTATTAATGATATTGACATTACCGATTGGGCTAAAAACAACAGGCAATTTATAGAAACTAAGTTACAACATCACGGCGCCATTCTCTTTCGTAACTGCAATATTGATGCAGTATTAAATTTTGAAAACTTGGCTCAAGCTATTTGCCCAAATTTATTTGCTGAATATGGTGATTTACCGCGCGAGGGAATAAGTGACAAAGTTTACGGTTCCACACCTTACCCCGCAGACCAAGCGATACTTTTCCACAACGAAAGTTCTCATTTACATCAGTTTCCCCTCAAAATATGGTTTTACTGCGTACAACCAGCAGCGCGCGGAGGAGAAACACCAATTGTAGACTGTCGCAAAGTTTATCAATTACTCAACCCCAAATTGCGAGAAAAACTTGAGAAACAGCAATTAATGTATGTTCGTAACTACATTGAAGGTTTAGATGTAAGCTGGCAAGATTTTTTCCGCACCACTGACAAAGCAGTAGTTGAAAATTATTGTAAAAAAGCAAAGATTGAATTTGAATGGCTAGCGAATAATGGTTTAAAAACTCGCCAAATCCGACAAGCAATTGCACAACACCCCTATACAAAAGAAGCAGTCTTTTTTAATCAGATTCAGCTACACCATATATCATGTTTAAACCCAACAGTTCGAGAATCTTTGCTGTCAATATTTGGCGAAAATAGCTTACCACGTAATGTCTATTACGGTGATGGTTCTCCTATTGAAGATGCAGTGATGTCAGAAATTAATCAAGTTTACCGACAAGCTACAATTAGTTTTCCGTGGCAGCAAGGAGACGTACTAATGCTTGACAACATGTTAACGGCACACGGCCGCTTTCCTTATCAGGGACAAAGAAAAATTGTTGTAGCAATGGGGGAAATACACCAGTTGTAGAGACGTTACATGTAACGTCTGACCGGAATATGAGAGTAAGGTGGCTTAAGCCACCCTACGATCGAGATAATTACCAATTAATTATTAATTAAAAATGCAAAATCAAACTTTAGAAGGGTTTCGCCTTTCCCCCCAACAACAACGTCTATGGTCATTACAACAAAATGGCTACATTTACTGCTCACAACTAGCAATTCTCATCACTGGAAGCCTCAACGAAAAACTATTAAAATCAGCATTACAAAAAGTCATTAATCGCCATGAAATATTCCGCACTACTTTTCACCACCGACCAGGTATCAAAATCCCCATCCAAGTTATAGCTGATACAAGTATACCGACATGGCGTAGTATTAATTTAAGTGAACAGAAACAAGAGCTAAAACTTGATAAATTATTTCAGGAGGAAAAAAGTTCTATTTCTAGCTTAGGCAACAATCCGTTGCGTTTATGTTTGATAACCCTCTTAGATAATCAGCGTATACTGCTAATTACTCTACCCTCTTTATGTGCAGATAGTTGGACACTCAAGAATCTCCTGCACGAAATTTACCATTATGTATCAGAAGAAACAGAATTGTTGGAACCGATACAATATATCCAATTCTCAGAATGGCAAAATGAACTATTAGAAGGAGAAGATGCAGAAGCTGGAAAAAACTACTGGCAAAACCAAAACCTGAAAACTCAACAACCACTCATCCTTCCCTTTGAAAGCACAATTAATCAAACAATTTCATTTACCCAAAAGGTTTGTTCCATCAATTTATCAGACTACTTAGAAAAAATTCATACTACTATAACTAAATCAAACACGAAGCTCTCGGACTTTTTGTTCACTTGCTTCCATATACTTATCTCGCAACTTACCACACAGCAAAATATTATTATCAATACTCTGTTTTCGGGAAGAAAATACGAAGAAATTTATGATACAATGGGGTTATTAGCTCAATCGTTGCCTATTGCTTCTCTAATCGATAAAGATTTTAAATTTTCTGAAGTTTTATCCCAGATTAGCGAACAGATTCGCCAAGCTGATAAATATCAGGAATACTTTACTGTGTCAGATGGCGCCGACTCATCAATAAGTTTTGATTTTACAGAATTGCCCGAAGAATATCACACAAGTGAAGTTTCGTTATCACTTTATGAACTTTACGCCTGCTTTGACTGCTGCAAACTAAAACTCACCTGTTTGCACAAGCAAGACTCTCTTGTCGCTCAGTTTCACTACAATGATAATATATATACAGACGAAAACATTCAACGTTTGGCAGAACAATTTCAGACTTTAATAGACAGTGTTGTCACAAAACCAGAAACTGCTGTTAGAAAGTTAGAAATTCTTACTGTTCGAGAACGTCATCAGTTATTAGTTGAATTTAACAACACCCAAACTAACTATCCCCAAGATAAGTGCATTCATCAACTGTTTGAACAACAAGTACAACAGACACCAAACAACATAGCTGTGGTGTTTGAAAATCAAGATTTGACTTATGCAGAACTGAATGCCAAAGCAAATCAACTAGCTTCTTACTTAAAACGATTGGGTGTAGGGAAAGAGGTACTAGTCGGGTTATGTGTAGAGCGCTCGCTTGATATTATTATTGGACTATTAGGCATCCTCAAAGCGGGTGCTGCTTACCTACCACTAGAACCAACATTACCAAAAGCCAGTTTAGCTTTTCGGTTGCAGGATGTTCAAGCATCAATCTTGTTAACACAGCAGTCCTTAATAGAAAAACTTCCTGTTAATGTAGCTAAGATAATTTGCTTAGATACGAATAGAGAAATTATTGCACAGGAACCTCTTGATAATCTTCAAACAACCGTACAACCTGAAAACCTTGTTTATGCGCTCTTTACTTCTGGTTCCACAGGTAAACCCAAAGCTGTTGCTGTTGAACATCGACAACTTGTAAATTACCTATATGCAATTGTGGAAAGATTAAACTTACACCCAGGTGCAAGTTTTGCAACGATTTCCAGCTTTGCAGCAGACCTGGGTAACACAGTAATTTTTCCTGCTTTGTGTACAGGAGGGCGCCTGCATATAATATCTCAAGAACGAGCCGCAGATGCACAAGCATTAGCAGATTACTTTCTCTTCCATCCAATTGATTGCCTTAAAATTGTCCCCTCTCACCTTGCAACCCTAATTGCATCCTCTCCAACGTCATCGATATTACCTCGACAGTGTTTAGTTTTAGGTGGCGAAGCTAGCAGTTGGGATTTAATTGACATTATCCACCAACAAGCACCTAACTGCCAAATTCTTAACCATTACGGTCCCACAGAAACAACCGTTGGTGTACTAACTTATCCAGTTAATCCACTCCCTTCTCCATCTAATATTTTAAATCCCAACTCTAAAACAGTTCCTCTGGGAAAACCCCTTGCAAATACCCAAGTTTACGTGCTGGATAACCAGTTACAACCTGTACCCTTTGGTGTAACGGGTGAACTGTACATTGGTGGCGCCCCTTTAACTAGGGGATATTTAAACCGACCAGAGTTAACTTTTGAGCGGTTTATTCTTAATCCCTTTACATCGGTCTTGGGGGAAAAGCTTTATAAAACTGGGGACTTAGCCCGGTATTTAACAGATGGTAATATAGAATTCGTTGGGCGCATTGACAACCAAGTGAAAATACGCGGTTTCCGTATCGAACTGGGAGAGATTGAAGCAACATTCAAGCAACACCAAGCTGTGCAAGACGTTGTAGTCTTAGCAACACAGGAAGTACATGGGGATAAGCGCCTGGTAGCATATATAGTGACTAACTCTGAGTTTCGCCGCCAGAACCTTCACTCCACACTACTTAAAGAACTACGTAACTTTGGAAAGCAGCACCTACTAGAATACATGGTGCCTTCTGCTTTTGTGCTGCTAAAAACGTTACCAAGAACACCGAATGGAAAAGTAGATCGCCAAGCGCTACCAGAACTAGAGCAAACTCATCCTGATTTAGAAGCGCAATATGTGGCGCCACGAACTCCAGTAGAAAAACAACTAGCTTCCATTTGGGCAAATCTTCTGGGTTTAGAAAAAGTAGGTATTCACGATAACTTCTTTGAATTAGGAGGACATTCTTTACTAATTACCCAACTGCTTGCTCAGGTAAGAAAAGCATTCCAGATAAATTTGTCTATTAGTTCTTTATTTGAAGTTCCTACTGTCGCAGGATTAGCTGTAAGAATTGAGCAGCAAACACCTAAGAGCGATATTGCAACTGATATTACAACACTCATGGCTGATGCTGTCTTAGACCCTGCCATTTGCTCAAATGGCTTCACCTTTGACCCTTATATTGTAGAGAATGCCATTTTCTTGACTGGCGCCACAGGTTTTCTGGGAGCTTTTTTACTTAATGAACTTTTACAACGAACGAGAGCGGATATTTACTGCTTAGTACGCTCGAACAATATTGAATCTGGAAAGCAGAAAATTCAAAATGCTTTAGAATCCTACTTGCTTTGGGATGAAAAGTTTAGTCAGCGGATTATTCCTGTGGTAGGAGATTTATCTCAACAGATGTTAGGTTTGTCTCAAGAAGAGTTTCAAATACTAGCAAGCATAGTTGATAGTATTTATCATAATGGAGCGTTAGTCAACTTTACTTACCCTTACTCTGCACTCAAAGCGGCTAATGTTTTAGGAACCCAAGAAATTTTGAGATTAGCCAGTCAAATTAAACTTAAACCCGTACATTTCATTTCTACTCTTGGTGTTATTGTAGATGGAGAACAAGATAATATAGACAATATAAATGCCAGTAAAGCCCCATCTACTGGCTACACACAAAGTAAATGGGTTGCGGAAAAATTAGTTACAATCGCTCGTAGTCGGGGTCTTCCTATCAGCATTTACAGACCAGGACGCATATCAGGAAGCAGCAAAACAGGAGTTTGCAATACAAACGACCATACCTTTAGAATGATTAAAGGTTGTATTCAACTTGGCAAAGTTCCAGACCGTAACACTACGGTTAATATTAGCCCTGTAGATTATGTAAGCCAAGCAATTGTTCATTTATCCCGGCAAAAAGAATCATTAGGGAAAATCTTTCACTTAGTAAATCCTCAACCTGCACATTGGCGCCAAGTAGTGAATTACATTCGCTTCTATGGTTATCCACTCGTAGAAATTCCAGAGTCCAAATGGCGAGCAGAACTACTTAATAGTAAGAATTTCGAGGAAAATGCTTTGTATCCACTAATATCTATGTTCACCGAAGACGCAAATAATACTACTACCCTCACAAGCGAGTTGAAATTAGACTGTCAAAATACACTTGCTGGGCTTGCAACAACTTCCATTAACTGTCCACCAGTCAATCAAGAATTATTTAATACCTACTTCTCATATCTGATTCACAGTGGTTTTTTACAATCTACAAATAACATCACATAGGAATGCGGTAGTTCAGTGTTTGTCATTTTATTTCATCAATTGGAAAAACTATGTCATCAACAAGCTTAAACTCTCGTCAAAAACAACATTTAGAAGCATTAATCTCTCGCTTCAATCACCGTACCAATAAATCAAAAACCTTTACCCAAGCCTGCCGTCCTTATTTAGCTGACAACAAAGCCTTATCTCGCTTTGATTTGCTGACCAAAGAAATGTATTATCCCATCGTAGGGCAACGCTCTTTAGGTTCAAAAATATGGGATGTCAATAACAATCAGTACATTGACTTTATTATGGGCTATGGCACAAATTTATTCGGGCACAACCCACCATTCATCAAACAAGCTTTATTAGAACAACTTGAAAAAGGCATCCAACTTGGTACTCAACCAGAGTTAATTGGTGAAGTAGCTGAAGGAATTTGTGAACTGACAGGTTTGGAGCGAGTAGCGTTCAGCAATACAGGAACAGAAGCTGTAATGACGGCTATCCGTATAGCCAGAACAGTCACAGGACGTGATAAAATTGTCATATTTTCAGGTTCTTATCACGGTCATTTTAATGAAACTTTAGTAGAAGTAAACGGTAAAAATGGTAGTACAAAAATAGCACCAATTGCTCCTGGAATACCAGCCAACTTTGCTACTAATGTTTTAATTTTAGATTACGGCAATGCACAATCACTCGAAATTATCAAGACTGATGCTCAACAAATAGCCGCTGTTTTAGTTGAACCAGTGCAAAGTCGCAGACCAGGCTTACAACCCAAAGAATTTCTTCAGCAACTGAGACAATTAACATTAAAGTTAGGAATAATTTTAATATTTGATGAAATGGTTACTGGGTTCCGAATTCATTCTGGCGGAGCGCAAGCACATTTTGGTGTAAAAGCAGATTTAGCAACCTATGGCAAGATTATTGGTGGCGGTATGCCAATTGGTATTATTGCTGGCAAATCCGATTATTTAGATACAATTGATGGCGGCACATGGAATTATGGAGATTTATCCTATCCCCAAGCAAAGACAACATTTTTTGCCGGGACATTTTGCAAACATCCCTTAGCTATAGCTGCGGCAGGCGCCGTAATTAAGCACTTGAAAAAAGAAACTACACTGCATATGCAGTTGAACGAACGTACATCAAAATTTGTTAACAGACTTAATGATTACTTTGAAAAAGAAGAATTACCCGTCCGTATGGTAAATTTTGGCTCGCTTTTCGGTCGTGCATATGCAGGCAATTCTACATCAGCCCAAGCTAATGCATCTTCATTGAGTTTTGAACTGTTATACTACCACCTACTCAATAGAGGAATTTTATTGCGTGGAGATGGAGGTTTCTTATCCACAGCCCATACCGATGAAGATATTGATTACGTCCTTTCTGCTGTTAAGGATAGTGTAGAAGAATTACGAAAGGGAGAATTTTTACCTACAAAGAGTCATCAAACAACTCAAGAGAACTTTGAAACCACAACAGTAGCACTAAGTTAAGCTTTTTTAGCCAAACATACCCTAATTATTTTATTTTCCAGTTCAATATCAACACAGGAGAAACATTTTATGTCTTCTAAAACTCTCTATTCTGAATATAGCAGTTTTGCCCGGATACTCAATGAAGCTTGGGGACCAGAAAGCAGCGAGACTGCACTACCACACATAGAAGAATTACTGCTAAAACATCTTTCTAAAGGGGCAAATATTCTTGAACTATGTTGTGGTACGGGACAACTAGCACAAAAGCTACAAAACAAAGGATATCAAGTTACTGGAATTGATGGTTCCGCAGAGGTTTTACACTATGCTCGTGAAAACTCACCTAATAGTAAATTTATTCATGAAGACGCGCGCTTTTTCAAATTCCCATTTAAGTTTGATGGAGTTGTTTGCGTAGATTATGGTCTTAACCATGTCATTAATCATGAAGAATTATCCAGCGTTTTTGAAAACGTATATGCTGCTCTAATAGAAAATGGCTGGTTTATGTTCGACTTACGCTTGGATAAAACATATGAAGGAAGTTGGAACAATTCTATGATTGGCGATGTCAAAGATGATTATGCCTGGGCGTTAAAACGCCTCTATAAACCTGAAGAAAAAATCGGAAACATTCACATTACTATCTTTCAATTAATCGAGGATAACTGGCAGCGTGCAGACAATACTTGGTTAGTCAGAGGTTATGAGCAGGAAGAGGTAATTTCTATGCTCAAAAATGTTGGTTTTACAACAGTAAACTGTTACAGCATAGAGCCTAATGTTGCAGCCGATGATTTAGATAGAGTTTATTTCGTCTGTGGTAAAACGATATGCTGATTTTTTAAAGTAAGTCGGCGTTAAAAAAAAATCCTCAAGCTTCAATACGTCTGTTCTGCTTTCCCTATGCGGGCGGTAGTTCGCTAATTTTTCGCAATTGGTCAGACAGGTTAGCACCGAATATTGAAGTTTGCGCTATTGAGCTTCCCGGACGCGGAATCCAGATGAAGCTGGCGCCATTTAATCAACTTGAGGCTATTGCTCCCGCTTTTCTCTCTTACTTAGACAAACCATTTGCTTTTTTTGGTCATAGTATGGGTGGACTGGTTAGTTTTGAGCTTGCCCGCCTACTCCGCAACGAGTATCGCATTCATCCAGCGCATCTTTTTATATCTGGTCGCCGTGCGCCTCAAATTCCTGATACAAAACCACCTATTCATGATTTACCAGAACTAGCTTTTAAAGAGGAACTACGACATCTGGGCGGAACACCTTCTTCTGTGCTGGATAATCCCGAACTTATGCAGTTACTTATTCCCATGCTGCGAGCAGATTTTGCTGTTTTAGAAACATATGTTTACAAACATGAACAGCCACTCGATTGCCTAATCACCGTTTTCGGTGGCTTACAAGACACAGAAGTTAGTCATGAAACCTTTTAGCATGGCTTGAGCATACAAAAGCTTCTTTCTCGTTACAGATGTTTCCTGGCAACCACTTTTTCATACATTCAGCCCAAGAACTTTTACTTAGAACCTTAGCTGAATCCCTAAAGGCGCCGACTTGTAAATAGTTATTAATCATGGATTGTGCAACAGGCTCTGATAGCAAGAAGAGAGTGTAAAGCTCTAAATTACATTGTGCTGTCGATGGGATGTGTTTCTTGAAAGCTAATAAAATAATTTTTATTTTTGCTGGCGAAGGCATATTATGGCAGTAAATGGTATAATTATTGTGCTGTTTACTGCCAAAGGAGTGGAAACTATGCCCCGTCTAGATTTGGGTAATCCATATGATTACTATGTTCAAACATTGATTGATACAGGTCTTTACAGCACCTACACGGAAGTTGTAAAGGATGCGTTGCGTCAACATATGAATACTCACGCCGAAAGCAAGCGTATCGCCTTATTCCACGCCACCATTGCCGAGGGCGAAGCGGATATACAGGCAGGACGTGTTGAGCTTTACAATCCAGAATTAATTGACCGCTTGACTTCAGAAGTGCTGGCAGATGAATAAGGAAAATTCCTACACCCTCTATATATCTGAGCGGGCAAAGAGCGATTATAAGAAAATTCAGCGTTACACACGGGATTTTTACGGTAAAGAGCAAGTGTTGAAATATTCCGCCCTAATCAAGGGTTGTTTTGCGAAAATAACTGAAAATCCTATGCTTGGGCATCAAAGACCCGATATACCGCAAACGTATAAAGCATATAATGTAGGCAAACATATAATTGTCTACCGTATAGAAGAACAGATGGTTTACGTGGTGGCAATCCTGCACGGCAGTATGAATTTTTCACACCAATTTGACGAATAACAAGAAATTTATGAAGAAATAGACTCGTCCGGAATATGATTTGGGTAAAAAAAATTTTTAGCATGGCTTGAGCATACAAACGCTTCTTTCTCGTTACAGATGTTTCCAGGCGACCACTTTTTGATACACTCAGCCCAAGAACTTTTATTTAAAACCTTAGCTGAATCCATTCTGACGCCAACTTGTAAATAGTTATTAATTTTAGTTAACTGATGAGCAAAGCAGTTGATTCTTGGTTGTCACCACCACTTAAGTTAAAATTATCAAGTCAGGAAGTTCATATTTGGCGTGTTTATATTGATACAGATGATTCCATTATCAAAAAGTTACAGGCACTTCTGAGTGCTGATGAACGCTCTTTAGCTGCACGTTTTCGCTTTGAAAAGGATAGTGCAAAATATATTGTTGCGCGCGGTACACTTAGGATAATTCTCAGTCGTTACCTGGATAAAAAACCTGAAGAATTAAAATTTTCATATAATCAATATGGTAAGCCAACGTTGCACTATAGTCACACAAATCAATCAATTAGTTTTAATTTATCTCATTCACACGGACTTGCCTTAATAGCAGTGACTCAAAATCGGGATATTGGTGTAGATATTGAATACGTTCACAGCGATTTTGACTATGAAGAAATTGCTGAAAGATTTTTTTCACCAACAGAAAAGGCTGTTTGGCGTTTACTACCTACTTCTGTAAAATAAGAGGCATTCTTTAATTGTTGGACGCGCAAAGAGGCTTACATAAAAGCAAAAGGTATGGGTCTTTGTATGCCTTTAAACGAATTTGATGTTTCCTTTAAACCCGGAGAGCCAGCAGCTTTACTAAATACTACATGGGATGAGCAAGAAGCTAACCGTTGGTCACTAAAAGAAATTACTCTTGCTCCTGACTATACAGCAGCTTTAGCAGTAGAAGCAAGTAATTACAGCTTAAATTTTGGCAGTTTAATAGTTTATGTCATAAGTCTTGAGAGTAAATATTTTTACCACAGAGACACAGAGCAAACAGAGAAAGGAGCTAGGGAAGCCGATGAGTCAGAAGTCGAAGCAGCATTCAGCCTGTTGTATGATAAAGAAACTAAAAGAGACATAGAATTACGTTTTTCACCCGTTCATGATTAACACACAAATTATAGTACTAAAAAACTATGAAAGATAGCCGCGAAGCTGAACAAGTTGCGAGCAGGACTTGGCGAAGAATTAAGTCATTGCCCAAACATGTTGTTCTATAAGGGTTATAGGAAGTAATTGGTCTATTCTATAAAATAATTTAATCGGATTACCTTGTATTTTCCACTCCAATGGAAATGGACGACCTCGAAGCGTTGTTAATTGAATACGGTATTCTCGATGACGATACCAAGCACGCAGAAATCATCGGTAAACCTGCTGAAGCTACCAAATAACTGACAGTGTAGGAAAGAAAAGGAGGTAAGGAAGATTTAAGGAAGATTACCCCTTCCCTTCCCCTTCCCCTTTTCCCCCTCTCTGAAAGACGCACTTATCTCCACATCCAAACGTTATAATTAACTGAGGCAAGATATGACTCCTCCTGACAAGAATATTGTAGAAGAACATCAGAAGCTGATTGAGGAAGTTCTCGAAGCTTACCCTGAGAAATCTAAGAAAAAACGCGCTAAACACCTCAACGTACACGAAGAAGGCAAATCTGATTGCGGCGTTAAGTCTAACATTAAGTCGGTTCCTGGTGTAATGACCGCGCGTGGATGTGCTTACGCTGGTTCCAAAGGGGTTGTATGGGGACCAATCAAAGACATGATTCACATCAGTCATGGTCCCGTAGGTTGTGGTTACTGGTCATGGTCTGGTCGTCGTAACTACTATGTTGGTAAAACAGGTGTCGATGCTTTCGGTACCATGCACTTTACCTCCGACTTCCAAGAACGTGACATCGTATTTGGTGGAGACAAAAAACTCACCAAAATCATCCACGAAATCGAAGAACTCTTCCCCCTCAACAAAGGTATTTCGATTCAATCTGAATGTCCTATCGGTCTAATTGGGGATGACATCGAAGCTGTAGCTAAGAAGACCTCGAAAGAAATCGGTAAGCCTGTTATCCCCTTACGCTGTGAAGGTTTCCGTGGTGTTTCGCAATCTTTAGGACACCACATTGCTAACGACGCTATCCGTGACTGGGTATTCCCTCACTTCGACAAAGCTAAGAAAGAAAACACACTTGACTTTGAACCAGGTCCTTACGACGTTGCATTAATAGGTGACTATAACATAGGTGGCGACGCATGGGCTAGCCGCATGTTACTCGAAGAAATGGGATTGCGCGTCGTTGCACAATGGTCTGGTGACGGTACGATTAACGAACTTATCCAAGGACCTGCTGCTAAGTTAGTTTTAATCCACTGCTACCGCTCAATGAACTACATCTGCCGTAGTTTAGAGGAATCATACGGATTGCCTTGGATGGAATTTAATTTCTTTGGTCCTACCAAAATTGCTGCATCGCTTCGTGAAATTGCTGCTAAGTTCGATGACAAAATTCAAGCTAATGCTGAGAAAGTTATCGCTAAGTATCAGCCAGTTATGGATGCTGTTCTTCAGAAGTACCGCCCTCGTCTCGAAGGCAACACCGTAATGCTTTATGTCGGTGGTCTACGTCCTCGTCACGTTGTTCCCGCATTTGAAGATATCGGTATCAAGGTAATTGGTACAGGTTACGAGTTTGCACACAGCGATGATTACAAACGTACTACTAACTACATTGACAACGCGACCATCATTTATGATGACGTTACGGCTTATGAATTTGAGGAGTTTGTAAAAGCCAAGAAACCTGATTTAATTGCTTCTGGTATTAAAGAGAAATACGTTTTCCAAAAAATGGGGCTACCTTTCCGCCAGATGCACTCCTGGGATTACTCCGGTCCTTATCACGGTTACGACGGTTTCGCAATCTTCGCGCGCGACATGGACTTAGCACTCAACAGCCCAACCTGGGGATTAATTAACACTCCTTGGAAAAAAGCTGAAGTTACAGCTAAAGCTGCCTAACCAAAAGTTAAGAGTTAAGAGTTAGGAGTGAGGAGTTAAGAGTTAAAGTTAATTTCTTTATCTGTAGCTCCTAACTCCCCTTACTCCGCACAACTCATAATTCCTAACTTTGCTCCGAATCGCCGGTGCGTGACTAAATTACTCGCTTCGTTTTAGGTTTGTTAATAGAGTCACGCACCCTACCCATTACGCTACAAAAGAGATAAAGAAATGCCACAGAATCCAGAAAGAATTGTTGACCACTTAGAGCTATTCAAGCAAGAAGAATACACTAAGCTGTTTAAGAACAAGCACGAACAGTTTGAAGGCGCCCACCCAGCAGAAGAAGTACAACGTGTTTCTGAGTGGACAAAAGGTTGGGAATATCGTGAAAAGAACTTTGCTCGTGAAGCATTGACTGTAAACCCAGCTAAAGGTTGCCAACCAGTAGGCGCCATGTTCGCTGCACTAGGTATTGAAGGAACTCTTCCTTTCGTTCAAGGTTCACAAGGTTGTGTGGCATACTTCCGTACACACCTTAGCCGTCACTACAAAGAACCTTGCTCGGCTGTTTCCTCTTCAATGACTGAAGACGCGGCAGTATTCGGTGGTTTGAACAACATGATTGAAGGTTTGGAAGTTTCTTACAAACTTTACAAGCCCAAAATGATTGCTGTTTGCACAACCTGTATGGCTGAAGTTATTGGAGACGACTTAGGCGCCTTCATTACCAACGCTAAAGGTGCAGGTGCTGTTCCCCAAGATTTACCAATTCCTTTCGCTCATACTCCTAGCTTCGTTGGTTCACACACCACTGGCTACGATAACATGATGAAGGGTATTCTTGTTAACCTGACAGAAGGTAAGAAGAAGGCAGAAAGCAACGGTAAGGTTAACATTATCTCTGGTTTTGATACCTATGTAGGTAACAACCGTGAAGTTAAGCATATGCTTGGCTTAATGGGAGTTGAGCATACCATCGTTTCCGACACCAGCGATTACTTTGATGCACCTAACGACGGTGAATATCAAATGTACCCAGGTGGTACAAAAATTGAAGATGTAGCTGATACTATCAACGCGAAAGCTACTGTTTGTCTACAACGCTACACCACACAGAAAACTCGCGAGTACATCGAGAAAAACTGGAAGCAAGATACAAAAGTTCTTCGTCCTTTCGGTGTTAAGGGTACTGACGAATTCTTGATGGCTATATCGGAAATAACTGGTAAAGCTATTCCTAAAGAGTTAGAAGTTGAACGTGGTCGTTTAGTTGACGCGATGACTGACTCTTATGCGTGGATTCACGGTAAGAAGTTCGCTATCTACGGCGACCCCGACCTCATCTACAGTGTAACTTCGTTCTTGCTTGAAATGGGCGCCGAACCTGTTCACATTTTGTGCAACAACGGTGACCAAGAATTCAAGGCTGAAATGGAAGAAATGCTCAAAGCTAGCCCATTCGGTCAAGGCGCCACTGTTTGGATTCAAAAAGACTTGTGGCACTTCCGTTCTCTAATGTGTTGGTTATCAAATTTAATCGAACCCCTCCCCCTTGCCCCCTCCCCGCGAGCGGAGAGGGGGAAGAAGGAGTTAGAAAAAGCTAATTGCCAGGGTATGTTTATATATGTTCATAAAAATCTTACTCCCCTCCCCGCAACCTACCGTGTACACATAAGTCTCTTTTTCTTCTCTTTCTTCTCTTTCTTTGTGTTCTTTGTGTCTTTGTGGTTCTTTAAAGAGATAAACCACTTTGAACACAAAGGTCACAAAGGGGGGAAAAGAAGGGGTTATTAAAGATGTGTGTATACGACAGTCCCCGCTACGGGGAGGGGTTAGGAGGATTGATTTGTTCGAGTTCTTCGAGGTGTTGTGCGCCTATAAGGCTTTCCTCATTTAAGTTCTCATCAGAACTATCCTGAGAAAGCTGTTCTTTTACTGTTGCTATTTGTTGATTAATTATTGCTAATCCTTTACCTGAGCTAATTGCTTTTTTCAATACTTCAAATCGTTCAGATTCTTCAATTCGATGCAACAATTGCGAGATATAACGACTAATTATAGCTTCATTTCCCAAATCGAAAATGTCATTAGATTCATTTTCTTGACTCAACACTAGCTCCTCGCTGGCATCATACAAAGCCTCCACAACCGAGGGAATGGCATTTACAGGAATGCATTGAACGGTAGAACTTTCAAGCTGTTCTAGAAATATGCTTGCTTGTGCGGCGCCTTCAGTATGTTTTCGCTTAACAAGTTCTATTAGATGCTCTTTAAACCTTTCTGCATCGTTAGCCAAAGCAAGCATAGCTTTTATCTGAGTATTAGATAATTCATATGCAGACAACGTTAGACGGAAGTATATTGGAAATATTTCTAAACTACATATACGTAGTTGCTTTTGCCATTCAGACTCTTCCTCTGTAGGAGAGCTATTACTCCAAACATATTTTACTTTTGGAAAAAGCTGCATAAGGAGATTTTGTACAGGTTGCTTGTCCTCAGATGGCAGTTGAGCAATCCAGGTATTAACTAAATTTCTCAATTCGTCTGTAGAAGTGTTGACTTCACCTGCAAAAGCACGAGGATTTTGGTAGATTATTTCATATATAGCTGGGCAAAAGATTCGCAAACACTCAAGAGCAATAAAATCAACTGGATTGACTTCACCTTTGACTGCTGGATATGTAACTGTTAAAGCGTTAGTCAAACGACTAATGTCGGGTATATTATTAATAAAGTCGTCTATTCCTTGGAAGTAAATATTACTCCAGCGCGATTGGTTAAATTGTTCTTTTGGTATATCAGCAAATATATTATTGAGCTTTTTGGAAAGCAGCTTGCGGAGTAGATTTTTAGTAGGAATCGGTAACTCAAACTCAGCTTGAATAATTTTTTTTAAATATGCTTCTTGAGATGTTTCTTCGGTTTCTCCAATTGTTTTCATTACAGCTTCTTTATCAAAGACTAGAACATAGACAACGTTGGAGAAATTCGGAATTGCTTTAAAAATCCGAAATAGCTGCTTGACATCCTCACCAGGCAATCTATCAATATCATCAACTGTTATAACTATGCGTCTATTCTGTTTGGCGAGTGTCTTTTCTACTTCTTCTTTAAATTGTGAAGCTTCCTTTTCTTTGTCATCCAATAATGTTACTATTGCCTTACCAGTTTGAGCATAAGGTAGAGGAATTTCTGAAAGAACTCCGGCAAAGTCAGCTATTGCCTTTCTTATACCTCTTGGCACGGCTTTTTCTTGGCTTAAAACGTTTTGTAATTGCTCAAAAAAGCGCCTTGTAATATTCTGGTGCCCAGAAAATAACCAAGGATTAAAGGGAACAATTATTGGTTTTTCCTCATCTGGCTTTTGATTAAGATAATGAGCTATAAAGTTTAAGAGTGTAGATTTACCTGAGTTCCAAGAACCATAAATTCCAATTATAAAGCCTTCTGGAAAGGACATTTCGCAGATGCTGTCTGCCAAATATTTAGCAAAGCTGGCATGACCTAACAAATCATTTTCTGGATCGACTAAGTAACTATCTGTAGATATATCTTGAGTATCTGTCATAAGGTATAATGGCGCCTAGACTTACAAATAAAAACCGGGCTTCTACGATAAATCTTCGTTTTAAGAAACCCGGTTTCTAATATTTTATGTGTAAATCCAAAATCGATTCAATTGGGACGAAAAATTCCCGCCCAATCAAAATTAATACTATTTAGCGGCAGCAGCTTCGCGTTCTTTGGTTTCCTTAATTACTGTCTCTGCTACGTTTGCAGGACATGGTGCGTAATGAGAAAATTCCATAGAGAACTGACCGCGACCGGAAGTCATGGTACGTAAGTCGCCAATGTAACCAAACATTTCGCTCAATGGTACATCCGCTTTAATGCGGGCGCCAGTCGGGCCTGTTTCTTGCGATTTAATGATACCGCGACGACGGTTTAAGTCACCAATTGCATCACCCATATAATCTTCGGGTGTAAACACATCGACTTTCATAATGGGTTCAAGCAACTGAGGAGAAGCTTTGGGTAAGGTTTGACGATAAGCAGCTTTAGCAGCAATTTCAAAAGCAATAGCTGATGAGTCAACAGGGTGGAAACCACCATCGGTCAGGGTAAATTTCAAATCTACGCAAGGGAATCCTGCCAGCACACCTTTATCAATACTGCTTGCAAAACCTTTTTGAACTGCAGGCCAATATTCTCTAGGTACGCTACCACCAGTTACTTTTGTCTCGAATTGGAAACCGCTACCAGGTTCACCAGGTTCAATAATGTAATCGATTTTAGCGTATTGACCCGAACCACCAGATTGTTTCTTGTGGACATAACCATCTTCAACGCGCTTGGTAACAGACTCACGGTAAGCAACTTGAGGTTTACCAACTTCTACCTCAACCCCGTGAGTACGTCTGAGAATGTCAACTTTAATATCTAAGTGTAACTCACCCATCCCTTTAATGATGGTTTCGCCACTTTCTGAGTCAGTTTCTACGCGGAACGATGGGTCTTCTTGTACCATTTTACCGAGTGCAACACCCATTTTCTCGGAGGTACCTTTCTTTGTAGGTGTCACTGAGATAGAAATAACCGGTTCTGGGAAGACCATTGGCTCTAAGGTTGCTGGAACTTTAGGGTCACAAAGGGTATGTCCGGTTTGGACGTTTTTCATCCCTACAATTGCTACAATGTCCCCAGCTTGAGCAGATTCGATTTCTTGACGGTCGTTAGCGTGCATCTCAACGAGACGGCTAATACGCTCAGTTTTACCTGTTGCGGTGTTAAGAATCGTATCACCTTTACTTAATATACCGGAGTAAAGACGGGTAAAGGTGAGGGCGCCGAAGCGGTCATCCATAATTTTAAATGCCAGTGCCCGCAATGGTTTATTTGGATCAACGATGGCAAATTGACCAGTTTCGTTACCTTCCAAATCAACTTCTGGCTGTGGTTTTACTTCTGTTGGGTTGGGTAAGTAATCAACAACAGCATCAAGTACTAACTGCACACCCTTGTTTTTAAACGAGGAACCGCAGTAAGTGGGGAAGAAGGAAAGATTAATAGTGCCCTTACGGATACAACTCTTAATTTGTTCGATGGAAAGTTCTTCGCCTTCTAAATATTTTTCCATCAATTCGTCGTCTTGCTCAACAGCTGTCTCAATTAGCTGCTCGCGGTACATTTCGACATCATCTTTCATGTCGGCAGGTACTTCTTGGATGGTATAGTTCATTGGGTCGCCGGAATCATCCCATATCCAAGCTTTACGGGTTAGCAAATCTACCACACCAACAAAATCATTCTCCCGACCAATGGGTAGCACCATTACCAACGGTTTAGCCGCTAGGACATCATTAATTTGCTTGACAACTCGGTAAAAATCGGCGCCAATACGGTCTAGTTTGTTAATGTAGACGACGCGCGCGACCTTAGAGTCATTGGCATAGCGCCAGTTGGTTTCAGATTGAGGTTCTACACCACCACTAGCACAAAATACACCAATACCACCATCAAGCACTTTGAGCGAACGATAAACTTCAATCGTAAAGTCAACGTGTCCAGGGGTATCAATAATATTGAACTGGTGTTCGTTCCAAAAACAGGTAGTAGCAGCAGATTGAATCGTAATGCCTCGCTCTTGTTCCTGTTCCATGAAGTCGGTTGTTGCCGCACCTTCATGCACCTCACCAATTTTGTGGATTTTTCCTGTCAGCTTCAGGATTCGTTCTGTTGTGGTGGTTTTACCAGCATCTACGTGGGCGAAGATACCGATATTTCGATAACGAGTGAGGTCTTTCATGTTTTAACTAACTACTAGAAACCGTTGGCGAATTGCTCTAAAATGGCACTATAGAATTAACCGGAGTTGCCTTCAAGCGCCAGCGAGGGCTGGATTTCCTTAACATAGAACACCGGAAGTTGTCCTGATGTTTTGAGAAAACTTAATAATTACTACACAATTATAAGCTAACCTGTGTTTGACAGGTTGGTTTAGACACAAAAAAGCTAAGACTTTAATTTAAGCAGCATAGTCATTTGTTTGGTGAACGCACGTAAGCAATCTATTTACCGGATTAAGTTAGCACAAATTTTCTCTAATGTGGGCATTTCGTGCTAGATGTTGGTTGTACCATGCACACACATCTCTATAATCCCCCCTAACCCTGCTTTATAAGGGGGGAATAACCCCCCCGGAGTCCCCCCCATGTTAAGCGAACAACCCTCTTAGTAAGGCTACTGTGTATACACAAGTTCTTTAAAGTTTCTTAAGTACGAGATAACTCTTAACTTTTCCCTCTTCCTTTGTGTCCTTTGTGACCTTTGTGGTTGATAAAAGGAACAAACCACAAAGACACGTAAACCTTTATGTTTTCCCGTTATCCGAAGGATATCCGCTTATGGTAGGGTAGGACACAAAGGGGGAATATGAGAAGAATTATAAAAATGTGTGTACACCGTAGCTTAGTAAGGGGGGGTTGGGGGGGATCAAGATTATTTAATAACTTGATCAAGCAATTGTCTTGCAGGTTGTGCTTTAGCTAGTGCTGCTTGATGGTCACTATAAGCGCGAACAAGACGAGAAAGACCACTTACACCTGTTTTAAGTTGCTCAAGGTCTTCCCCTCCAATAATTTCTCCATCAAGCATTCGCCCAATTAAAGGTTTGATATCACCCACTTCTTGCCGAGCTTTTTGGAGTTTTTCTAACGTACTCAATAAAGTTTTAAGTGAGTTTAAGATATCATCAATATCCTGGGTACCCTCAACTAGTTCAGAAGAATCTTTAACTGGCGCCAGGTCTTCTGCGTCTGAAACCGAGGGTGACTCAGTAGTAGATGTTTCACTTTTTGCCCCATTTGTCTTTGCCATTGACGCTTCCTCAAGCAATTTTCCTTAGTTTATCGTTTTATTGTTATACAGAATGCTGTAGAGACGTTACATGTAACGTAAGAACATGAATATCACGGAATAGCTTATCGCTAACAGAATATTTCGACATCGCAGCTATTGTATTAAAAGCGATAACAATCAACTATGAAACGTGAAACCCTAGCTGAATTAGTAGCTCGGACTGTAATTGAGTTTGAAGGGCGTGAGGCACAGCTACAACAAGCCTCGCAGGTACAACATAAACCCAAACGTCGCAAATCTAAAGCTGCTTAATTAGCAACGGATACAACGGATGTAACGGATGAGTTATTAGTTTAAAAGAAGTTGTATTTTAAGAAACCTGCTTCTTCTGTAAGATAAACTATCCGTGACATCCTAGAGTCATCCGTTGCATATGTTTCTTTCTAATCGTTTGCAATCGTTCTTAGTATTACTAGCTTTTAACATAACCTTTCAGGCGGCGCCTTTGAGTGGATTTGCGGTTAAGCCTTTTAATATGTCACAAGCTGTGGCGCAAACTAGTAGTGCTAGCAAGAATCAAGCTGATAAGCTGATAAAAGAGGGTGAACAATTACGCGATAGTTTGCAGTTGCAAGCTGCTTTGAAAAAGTTCTCAGAAGCGTTAAATATTTATCGTCAAAATAATAATAAAGCAGGTGAGGGTAAGGCGCTTAATCATCTTGGTAATACATATGGTGATTTGAATCAGGTACAGGAAGCTCTTAGTTATTATCAACAGGGTATAGAAGTTGCTAAAGCTACAGGTGATACTGGTTTAGAAGCACGAATATTATCTAATATTGGACTTACTTATCGAGATAGTGGTGATTTGACGCGCGCTATTGAATATTGTAACAAAGCTGTTTCGGTTGCGCGTAAAAGCGGTAATTATGAGACAGAAGCACTTGCACTCAAAGGGTTAGGCGCCATTGCTATTACGTCAGATATAGGTAAAGGTATAGATTATGTGGAACAAGCTTTAGCCGCTATACGTAAAGCAAATGGGACAGGTGATGATAGATTACGTCAGCGGAATTTAGAAGCTAGTATATTAATGAGTCTGGGTGGTTTATACTATGCAATTGGTGTAGGGGGAGGATTAACTCAAACAGATGTAACTCCGAGTCAGGCGCCGGGTAAATTATTAGATAAATCATTACAATATTATCAACAAGCTGCTGTAATTGCGAAAGAGACAGGTGATAACTTTCAGCGAGGTAAAGCACTTTCAGGGGTAGGAAGCGTTTATAATATCAGGAGTGAATTTGCTCAAGCGGTAAAGTCGTATGAGCAAGCTGTAGAAATATTCAAGAAACAAGGTTCACAAATTCAAGTTCGGGATACACTTTCAAGTTTGGCTGAGGTATATAGTAACTGGAACAATAAAGATAAAGCAATTTCGTACTATCAACAAGCTCTTGCAATTAATCAAGCAACTAACAATCCTGTTACTATATTAGATAACAACACGAGTCAAGGATTAATTCAGGTAAATATCGCTAATGCTTATGCGGATACGAGTAAATATGAGCAAGCGATTAAATTTTATGAACAGGCAATCAAAACATTAAAAACATCTTTAAATCAAACAGGAAGTATTTCAACTTCTAACCCAACTGAGCAGTTCTTAGTCAATAAAAATAAGCTACTTGCAAATCAAGGAATTAAAGCTAGTTATTTAAGACTGTGTGTTGCCTATAGGACACTAGGTCAGGACGAAGCGAGCAACAAAGCTTGTAAAGATGCATCGAGTATATCCGCATCTACTCCAGAAGCTCTACCTCAGAAAACATCGAAAGAATTGGAAGAAGCTCAACGAAGTTTAGCATCAGCGCAGTCAGTAGGAAATCGTAATTTAGAAGCATTTGCATTAGCCAAAATAGCAACTGCTTATGTTAACCTTGGAGAAAAAAAACAGGCAAGGGAATATTTCCAAAAAGCAATTGAATTAGCTCGTACATATCCTTTATTTGAGTATTATGCATTATTTCAAGCTGGATTATTTGAACAAAATCAGCAGCAGTATAATTTAGCCATCAATTATTATAAGCAAGCTGCCGCATCTGCGAATAAAAACAATCAAAAGCAGGAAGAGGCAAATATCTTTAGACAGCTTGGTACGCTTTATTATACAAGAAAGAATTTACCCGAAGCAACAACTGCTTTATATAACGCCATTAAAGTTTATGAGTCCATACGAGTTGACCTTACAGACAAAAATCAAATCTCAATCTTTGAAACACAAGCTCAAGTATACAGTTTACTCCAAAAAGTCTTAGTTGCTCAAAACAAATATCAAGAAGCGTTAGAAGTATCAGAGCGTGGTCGAGCCAGAGCTTTCATTAACTTACTCGCCGCGCGGCAACCTCAAAATAAAAATAATATACCTGAAATATTACCACCTACTATCAAAGATATTCAAAAAATCGCCAAACAGCAAAACGCGACGTTTGTTGAGTATTCAATTAAAGATACAGACATATATATTTGGGTCGTTAAACCCACAGGAGAAATTGCATTTCAAAAAGTTAATTTAAATTCCAACACTCCTTTAAAGGATGTAGTCGCAACCGCTCTTGACTCGATAGGCGCCACTAGAGGACTGACAGTTGTGGCGCCACACAATAAAAAGCCTGAACCAAACGCAAGACAGAAACTCAAAGCACTTCATGAATTATTAATTACCCCTATTGCTCAACATTTACCGAAGAACCCTAACGAAAGGGTAATATTCGTACCTCAAAACGAACTATTTTTAATTCCCTTTCCCGCACTTCAAGATAACCAAGGTAAATATTTAATCGAAAAACATACCATACTTACAGCACCTTCAATTCAACTATTACAATTAACGCACGAACGGCGCCCATCATCATCTCAAGCAGTATTAGTAGTAGGCAACCCAATAATGCCAGGCATACCAGTTAGAGCAGGACAACCACCGCAACAGCTAGTTAGTTTACCATTTGCAGAAAAAGAAGCGCGCGAGATAGCTACTATGCTCAATACAAAACCATTAATAGGGAAAGACGCAACCAAAAGCCAAGTAAAACGATTAATGACTCAAGCTAGAATAATTCACCTAGCAACACATGGACTATTAGATGACTTTGGCGATAGTATACCAGGTGCGATAGCATTGGCGCCATCTTCTACTAACCTTCTCAAAACACAGCAAAGTAATGACGGTTTACTAACAGCAAGTGAAATACTTAACATGAAGCTAAACGCAGACCTAGTAGTATTAAGCGCTTGCCAAACCGGACAAGGAACACTCACAGGAGATGGAGTCATTGGACTATCACGTTCTTTAATAGCAGCAGGTACAAAAAGTGTAGTTGTTTCCCTATGGAGTGTAGACGACGCATCAACCAAACTATTAATGACCGAGTTTTATCGCCAAATGCAGAAAAATCCTGACAAAGGCGCCGCGCTTCGCCAAGCAATGTTAGTAACCATGAAACAATATCCCAGTCCCGAACATTGGTCTGCCTTTACCCTAATTGGTGAATCTATATAATTTAATGGCTTGTGGCACAGGCATCTTGCCTGTGTAGTCCAGTTTATCATTTTCACCACAGAGGCGCAGAGTACACAGAGAGAGATTAAAATTGGCGCCGACCTCTTAAAATTAATGTTTAAGCAAAACGTTTTCCCTCACGCCCGCCTATTGTTAAAACCCATAAGCAAATAGCCCAAGTCCATAAAAATAGACTAATTTGGCGATTAGATTGAGTCATGCTCTGTTATTTCCAAAGAATCTAAGAAACTTGTAATTTCCTGTACATATAACTGATATTGATCTAAAGCTATAGGGATAGCCGAAAAAACGATACGATTGTCAATCACCTCATACTGATGAACCAAGCGATTTCGCATTCCTGCTGAAGCCGCAAGCCCTAAAGCTAGTTCTCTTGTAACAATACCCTTTTTTCCAGCCTCAACAAAAGAATCATAGTAAGCTGATGGAACAATATTATGTAATTGCACCAATATATAAGTATTAATATCTGAAGCAACATCAACTAATAACTGGATTAACCTTTCAGCAATCAGTTGATAGTCAAAACTATTTAAATACTCATCAACACTCACCGATTCAAACTCACGCAACCTATTTAGATACTTGATTATTAACACAAGTCTACTTGTAACAGGTTCTCGTTTCATAAGATTTATTTATAACCCTCTTTTATTCAACCAGAGTTTTATAGATTCTCTTTCAGCTTTGCGGAATTTTGCTGTATCAGCATAAATCTTCCAGGCTTTGCATTGAAATCTAAGAAAACTCTCTGGTTTACTTTCATATAAAACCTTAGCATCACGGGCTACATGATAACCCATCAATGGCGAACAATGATCAAGTTCTACCACATCTATAATATCGCTATTGATTTGGAGAATCTCGCCAACTTTTGCAGGTAGCTCAAACCACAAAAAAGGATTATCCTTTACATAATCTAAACGTTGGTTCTCATCACAAATTACAGCAAAATCCCAATCACTATTAGCATGAATATCACCTCTAGCTCTCGAACCGAATAAAACTAGCATTTTAACATACGGAATGTTCTCTGGAAGTCGCAAAGAAAGTTCTCTCAATTCTGCAACTGTTGGTGTTTTATTTACCATAAAAATATGTTGCTGAAAGCAGGACTAAAAATTAGCCTTATTCCCTGCTTTAAATCCCTTTAAGGGATTATTAAAATTGCAATGGCTATATAGTGACTCCAGCCAATTTCCCTTTCAATCCCTGATAGGGATTATTTGAAATTGCAATCTACACAGTTCGTTATGCTGAAATAGCCTTTGAAGATGTTTCAATCCCTGGTAGGGATTATTTGAAATTGCAATTTATCATTATTAATACTTGCTACTCCAATAGTAGCTAGGTTTCAATCCCTGGTAGGGATTATTTGAAATTGCAATAAATATTTGCATAGCGATACTCAACAATTCTTAGGTTTCAATCCCTGGTAGGGATTATTTGAAATTGCAATATCATTTATTACTACGCATTGTGTTTTACCTGCGTGTTTCAATCCCTGGTAGGGATTATTTGAAATTGCAATCCACCGGAAAAATACGCGCTCTCGGAGCGTTCGTAGTTTCAATCCCTGGTAGGGATTATTTGAAATTGCAATACCTGATTGCTCTCCTGTGATATCCGCTCTAAATCTTGTTTCAATCCCTGGTAGGGATTATTTGAAATTGCAATCGCAACCGTGCCCTATGCGCGGGGTTACTTGCTGTTTCAATCCCTGGTAGGGATTATTTGAAATTGCAATTTACCATAGTATATTTCTTTTACTCCACCATCTCTGTTTCAATCCCTGGTAGGGATTATTTGAAATTGCAATTAATTTGATAACTTTTTGATTTCTTGTAACCTGGGTTTCAATCCCTGGTAGGGATTATTTGAAATTGCAATCCATTACAAACGAATCTAAAGTGCTGGTTATCTGGGTTTCAATCCCTGGTAGGGATTATTTGAAATTGCAATTATTCCTGAGCAATAGAAACAATGCGCTCAAAAGTTTCAATCCCTGGTAGGGATTATTTGAAATTGCAATGAGATATCCAAAAAGCCGACAACTCTCCTTTTTTGTTTCAATCCCTGGTAGGGATTATTTGAAATTGCAATTTTGTATGCTGGCAGCCTTTGCACTATGGAAATACTGTTTCAATCCCTGGTAGGGATTATTTGAAATTGCAATTTCACCACCACCAACTTTGCGTGAATCATAAACGTTTCAATCCCTGGTAGGGATTATTTGAAATTGCAATCAGTACAGGCATGTCCCAATTAAGCATCACAGTTGGTTTCAATCCCTGGTAGGGATTATTTGAAATTGCAATCTGTGGCGCCTGTTGTATGAGTAAGGATGTTCTGTTTCAATCCCTGGTAGGGATTATTTGAAATTGCAATCAAAATGTCGTTCAGTTTCTCTCGAAGCATCTTGTTTCAATCCCTGGTAGGGATTATTTGAAATTGCAATTATTCGCTATGTATCGGACGGGCGCCGCTACAAAGTTGTTTCAATCCCTGGTAGGGATTATTTGAAATTGCAATTAGAAGGGTTTAGTAATACGAACAATCAATCTCCGTTTCAATCCCTGGTAGGGATTATTTGAAATTGCAATAATCCCCCAAAATTTAATTCGTTGTATTGTCCAGTTTCAATCCCTGGTAGGGATTATTTGAAATTGCAATGCACTCGTGCAGATATTTTCTATATCACCCCTGGTTTCAATCCCTGGTAGGGATTATTTGAAATTGCAATCTTTAATCACCCCTATCTTTCAATGGGTAAATTATGGATGTTTCAATCCCTGGTAGGGATTATTTGAAATTGCAATTTTTTTAATCTCGTTGATGTTTTCAGTGATGCTCGTTTCAATCCCTGGTAGGGATTATTTGAAATTGCAATCGTATTATTAGTACCTCTAAATGCAAAAGTAGGGAGTTTCAATCCCTGGTAGGGATTATTTGAAATTGCAATCCTCCAGGGCTTGAACGTGGCCCAAATGGTGAAGAGTTTCAATCCCTGGTAGGGATTATTTGAAATTGCAATTCGATTTTCTATTCTATCAATTTTATCAAGTCGGTTTCAATCCCTGGTAGGGATTATTTGAAATTGCAATCGAAGTGCGCCTATGCCTGTAATTGACGAGTCAAGTTTCAATCCCTGGTAGGGATTATTTGAAATTGCAATTAAGAGCCTCCGCGCGTACTTTGTCACTTTCTACTGTTTCAATCCCTGGTAGGGATTATTTGAAATTGCAATATTTACATAACCTTGCTGAATAATCGCAGTACGAAGCGTTTCAATCCCTGGTAGGGATTATTTGAAATTGCAATATATCAAGTAGTCTTTTATATATATAGTAATGTTGTTTCAATCCCTGGTAGGGATTATTTGAAATTGCAATTAACCACCCGAGTCGCTATTGTTAGCTTTTCCCAGTTTCAATCCCTGGTAGGGATTATTTGAAATTGCAATTTTAAACAAAGCTGACGAGTTACCGCACGTTGATGTTTCAATCCCTGGTAGGGATTATTTGAAATTGCAATATTGATGACTTGGCAAAAGCATCTGTATCAAACCGCGTTTCAATCCCTGGTAGGGATTATTTGAAATTGCAATCTTTTTCAAGATTAGCATCTACATCAGCACTAATGTTTCAATCCCTGGTAGGGATTATTTGAAATTGCAATGATAAGCGTATTGCCGAACTTAAAGCAAAGGTGGAGGGTTTCAATCCCTGGTAGGGATTATTTGAAATTGCAATCCACTCAATTACAGCGTCAACTATCTCATATATGTTTCAATCCCTGGTAGGGATTATTTGAAATTGCAATATCCATGCTGGTCGCTCAACATCATACCACCTCATGTTTCAATCCCTGGTAGGGATTATTTGAAATTGCAATGAAGCATTGTACGCGCCGCGCACAACAAATTTAGGTTTCAATCCCTGGTAGGGATTATTTGAAATTGCAATATCTTATCCAGACGCGTGCTTCTATCCAATGATGTTGTTTCAATCCCTGGTAGGGATTATTTGAAATTGCAATTCTAACACATCAGATTCAGAAGAAGAAACATTATCTGTTTCAATCCCTGGTAGGGATTATTTGAAATTGCAATTAAATCCATGACTAGCTACATTCTATTTCTGGTGAGTTTCAATCCCTGGTAGGGATTATTTGAAATTGCAATCTTTTGAATTAAATCCCTATTACTCTGCTTAAGCGTTTCAATCCCTGGTAGGGATTATTTGAAATTGCAATAACGATAGACTTATCCGATTTAGGGGCTATCCAATTGTTTCAATCCCTGGTAGGGATTATTTGAAATTGCAATAAAACCCCGCGCGTGCGAGGTGCAATATTATAAATGTTTCAATCCCTGGTAGGGATTATTTGAAATTGCAATGTTCCTGGCGTTGTTCCTGGCGTTGTTGATGTAAGTTTCAATCCCTGGTAGGGATTATTTGAAATTGCAATATAATTTCAAAAGCTGACTTAGCTAGTGTTGGTTTGTTTCAATCCCTGGTAGGGATTATTTGAAATTGCAATAGCTATAGAAGCTTTGGGTAAACCTGGGATACCCGGTTTCAATCCCTGGTAGGGATTATTTGAAATTGCAATCTGATAATAGCCGTGTGTCAACGAATGGAAAAATTGGTTTCAATCCCTGGTAGGGATTATTTGAAATTGCAATATTTGAAATTTCCTAAAATTTGAGACAACTCTGGTTTCAATCCCTGGTAGGGATTATTTGAAATTGCAATGGCTCGCAGTAGAAGCATTACCGTATTTGGTTTTCAAGGTTCAGTTGCGCTAACTGATCTAAAAATACAATTTCAGCCGATTGGCTGTCAATAGTGATCTGAGTGAAAATAGCTCAAACCTATATATAGAGGAGTTTTCAAGAGTTGCGCCAACCTCAAGTTGGGGAAAAATCGCTGAAACCTAGACAAGGTAAATAATTCAGCCGCTGAATTTAGCATACTTTTTTCAACACCCACGGGTTGGCGCAACTAGCTAGCAAGTATCAAGCAAAAAAGATTGTATTATCCCGTGGCATTTCACCACCAATACGCTCAACTTTTGGTTGGCAGCAAGCACAGAGGGTATAAAAACGAATGCTATCTTCCTTTGGTTTGATCACTTTGGAGAGACGCGCTCGTAGTTTAGCATACTGAGTGTCGGTCAAATCGCACTCAAAAACAGAATACTGCATCCACTGTCCATAAGACTTTAGAATTTTATGGATTTTAGTACGGCGCCTGTCTTCAGGAACGTCATAGGAAACTACAACAAAAATCATGAGTTGGAGGGGGGTAGATGTAACAAAACTTAATGAAAGCGATTAGATGTTATTTCAAAACTAGAGGTGGATATTTATCGGTTTCGCCCATAAGGTATTTACCTAACAAGCGTGCCTGGGTTTCAAAAGCTTCTTGATAGGTTTTTTTAATTCCCAGAACAGGGTGAGTAAATTTTGCCTGTTTTTTCTCCTGATATAACTTTAGAAATTCATGTAACTTCTCCTTGGTTAAAGAAACGGCGTTACTAACTGGTTCTGTGATAAAGTCAGATGGTTTGAACATTTTCAGATTAATCACACCAAGCACCAGTGAATCGACGACCAAAGGACGAAATTCCTCCATTAAGTCCAGCGCTAAAGATGGTCTACCGTAACGTTCTGTGTGTAAATACCCCAAATACGGGTCGAAACCAACTATATTTAAGGCGCCTTGAATATCGTGACGTAGCAATGAATATCCCAAACTCAATAGAGAATTTACAGGGTCTGTTGGTGGGCGACGATTACGATTATTAAAGCTAAAATTATCGACGCGGATAAACTCATCAAAGCAGCTAAAGTATGCAGCACTTCCAGCACCTTCGCAACCACGAATTGAATCAATAGAGGTCGCTTTTTCCAAAGAGAGTAAGGAAGTTTCTATTTGAGCAATACCTCTACTTGTATCAATATCTGGATAGTTACGCTTCGTTTTCAAGAGTGAGTTTCGATAATTTTTCAGCTTACCTCTGACAAAACCTTTAGCTGCATGAATCGCTTGAACTGACTCACCAGCGGCTTTCCACTGGGCTGAACGCAGGAAAATATTCTTACTCATTTCTGGTTCTAATCGCGCTATATATTTACCATTATTAGTGAGAAATGTGAGGGGTATTTTATTGTTAATTAATTCTATAATTGCGGCAGGGGAAATACTTGAACGTCCCATCACTACTACACCTTCGATTTTCAACAAAGGTATATCCAAAATTGTTTTCTTTTCAAATTTTACGTTTAATCGTTCATCAACCTTGGCAATAAAAGTATCTTCTTGAGTCACATAAACAGTACCCATGTTTTTATTTCTCCTTTGTAATGTTTGAGGATGAGAAAAATCTTGTATAAATTAGGTTGCTAGTTAATCAAGTGTATTTCAATGCCTTAAATTAATCCTCGTGGTACTTGTTAACCTTCTGCGCTAACTTCGGTAAGCATTGGTCGTGTAAACTACAACCTTTACATTTTTTACCGTAGACTGCTGGTGGCATTATTCCAGTTTCAATTAACTTTGTGACTTCAGCTATTGTATTAATAGTATCTTGTCGTAAGGCATCAGAAATTTCTACTAATTGACGTTGATGAGTTTGAGCGTAATAAACGTACCCAGTCTTCACAACTGTTCCCGTCATTTCTTCTAGACACAAAGCTTGAGCGCAAACCTGTAACTCATCATTATCCCATTCTCCTTTTTTCCCTCGCTTATATTCAACTGGTATCCAGCGATTATTCTCTAACTCAATTAAATCCGATTTACCAATTAAATTATATTGCTCTGATTTTAACCAAATTGCTCGAACCTTCCAAGTTTCCTCTCTATTATCTTCGCCAAATGTATGTACTCTATCATGTAAGCTTGTTCCTTCAATTGTGTATTGATTATCGGTAAACTCTCCAACACAGAACATACGCCAACAACGATGAGAACAATAGGCATATTGATTCAATGCCGCAATTGCAATATATTCAGTCATGGTTTTGTTATTTTTATTTAAAAGTCATTTTGTATATCCCGAAGTGCGTTATCTCTTTATCCTCCTTACCATTCCCATACCCATCGGAGTCTTGCGTCCTACCCCTGCGTACAAAGCAAAATCAGCAAGAGTATTAATTTGTTTAATTGCCTCAGCTTCTATTTCACCCATAATGCGATAGCTAATCTCACCGATACAGCCAATAAATTTACTACGAGAATCGCGAGCAATTTCTGTTTTGATATTAAAAAAGCTTGGAAAAATAGACTCGATAAACTCAGAATTAAATTCTATCTCACTATATTTATTCCAACGTTGTAACAAACTTTTAAATACTGAATCCCTACTAGGTAATGCAGTATCAAAACTTCCCTGCCGAAAAGCAGTTGGTGTAGCAAAGACAAAATCTATTGTTTTGTCAATATTACTTGCGCGCTCGTATAACTGAGAATAACTACAAGCATTAGCCCAAGGTTGGATAGACTGAGGTGTACCTTGAATGTTAGTAATAAACAAATCCGCAGAACCAAGATGCCAAGGTTGTTCGGGGTTAATATTTAGCCAGAGTTGAGTTAGTTTACTAAAAAGGGTGTCATCAAGTAATGATATTCTCCACCAACAGGGAGTACCGGGGGGAATAGGTTGCTCGTATTGATACTGCAACACATAACTTTTTCCCTTATCCCTTCGTCTTTCTCCATCAAATAATTTTACCTGTAAAGGAGAAAGGGTAAAAGCCTTATCTGCATTTGATTCGTGGAGACTATCACCCAAGCTGCGATCTACCGAACTAATTAAATTCAAGAATAGCGCATGGTAATGTCTACCCGTTAAGAATTGTGGATAAATGGTTGACTGGGGGATGAGGTTAAGAACTAAGCTATGAGGCATAGATTTTAAGAATATTGAGTAATGTTTATCGTACTGATTATTGGCAACTATAGTTTTTAATCAGAATCATCTTTTAATGCTTTTGTATAGGTAATAATTACCGATTTATTATTTTTATCTTTATATAATAACTTCTCCTCAAAATTATTGTTCTTTCCTTTGAGCTTAATAAATACACCAGGCAAATTGACAAAGCCTAAATTTGGGTTATATTGATACTCTGGCTTACCATCGAAACAAGCAGCACCTTCATGATTTTTGTGAATTTCAATTACGATATCTTTTGAGTAAGCACAGCCCCAACTTAAATCTCTCTTATCCCAATTTGTAGTCTCTACGTTATAATAGTGTTCCAATACACAAATATTACCAAAGTCATTACCACGGTCTTTATTTGTGATGAGACGGTCAATTGGCACTGTAATTGTATGAGGTTTTTCACTACCATCTTTGTGAATAATTGTTGCAGATGGTGTCCAACTACGAGTAATTATTAAGCCTTTCTCATGAGCATGTTTACAAGTTAAGTCGGCGCCATAAACGTAATCATGTAGCATTGAAAAAAGTTCAACTACTCGGTAATCATCAACTTGTTCGGACACAGAAATACACTTGGTAATTTTTTGGGTATCAAACTCTTGCAATGACTGTAAAAGTGTTTGATACTTTTGCCAAGCTGACTCATCTAGACTGTTGGCAAATTTCGCAATAGATTTTCCAATAACAACAACTTTGGCATCCGGGATATTACCCTTACGGTTACAGCGTCCCGCACGTTGTATTAGATTTTCTGGAGGACAAATTTCAGAAATAAGCACTTCTGCATTTAAATCACACCCAACTTCAATTGCCCTAGTTGTAATAAGAATATACGGTTGATCTTTTGAATCACGTTCTTGAATTTGTTTATATATATCCGGTCTAAGTTGGTCAGCAATTCTACCATGATAGAGAAATAATAGGCGCCCTGATTCATCTGTAGTGCAATCTAAAGAATTATTTAACTGTTCATAAATTGCTGCTGCATCTGTAACCCGCTCCACAACTATAATAATTCTCCGGTTTGGTTTATTTTTCCACTCACGGATAATAAATTGAGCAAATTGATTTTGAAATATGTTTGGATTTTCATCATCTCGCTCAACATCACTAATCCATTTAAAAGCTTTTTGATTGGGATACTTTTGCTTTAATGTTTGCGCTTGAAATTGTTTGAGTTGGTTTAATTTTTCAGAATTATGAATATAGTCTATTGCTTCAAGATAATCTAAACGCTTTAGATACTCTTCTGGCATTGTTGCCGTCATCAATACAATTGACCGTCCTGCTTCATAAAGTGACCTAACTAAACTATGAAAGTTTGTAAATGAAATTTCGTCATAGCTATGAGCTTCATCAAAGCAAATAATGGTGTTTTCTCGATTAATTCTCAATGGAAAAGTAAATGATTTTTGTTTACCACCAAAAGCGAAGTAGCGATATAAAAATTTATCTATGGTCGTGAGAATTACATCTCCTTTATATAAATGGCGCCTAGGGTTTGAGGTTCGTTGTTTAGCTTCTACCCCATTTTTATAGACGTACCGATACATTTGCGAACCTGTATCTATAACCAGAGAAACTTCTCTATCTTTATATACTGTAGAAAATTTCTTGAGATATTTTTGTATGCGTTCTTTTTGGTCTTCTAATAAACTGCGAGCAGGTAAAGGTAAAATTAGGCGCCAATTTGATGCTAATGTTGGAAACAAAACTGACTCAAGTTTACCTGAACCAGTGGGAGATTTCAATAAGTTCGCCGGATGTTTATCAATATTTGGGTTTGAATTATAAATAGACTCAAACATCTCTTTTTGCATTGGGTTAGGTGTAAAACCTCCCAATTGCTTGTAAAATTCTTCTGCCGTCCAAATTTTAGATTCGATAACAGAAGGGTAAGGTTTAAGACTTACGGTTTTAGTATCTGACTTTTTTGGTTGACCTTGTTCTGATTGCCACCAGTTTTTTACTATACGGTCTAATGTTTTTCCTAGAGCTTGTTCTTGATTATTTTTGATACATTTTTGTAATTCTCCATCTGTATCAACATCTACTGGTCGCATTTCCCAGGATTCAAAACTTAATTCGATAGACTTTTGCTCTCCAAATGGCCAGGGGTCTATGAAATAAACTTCTTTACTGGATTCATCCGGCGATATTGTAAAATCCATAAAGGTTCGGGAATCAGCCTGGTTGCCGTCTTCAAAAACACGACAGGCTAATTCTGCTTCTATTTGATCGCACATTTCTAAAATATATAGCTCAAATGCATATGCAAGAGGCTGTTTAGTTAAAATATCAGCATATTTATATTCTTTTTTTAGCTGATATGTCTGGGTACATATATCTTCAACTGAAAAGTCGTGATGTCCAATCGCTAATGCTTCAGCCCAAGCATCTTTGTCACTTTTGGCTAAATATCTATGTCCCCTAAAAGAATAGATATATTTATCAAAAGTCCCATCTTTGGAACTTTGACTTTGAATTTCAAACCTTGGCGGTTTTCCCACATCATGAATCTTGGCTGCTTCTAAAACTCTTTCAAAAGAGGTTTCTGATGGAAAATTATCTCTATTCCATTTTTTAAGTATTCTAATCACGTTACCGACATGATTACCAAGAGGCTGAAAAATAATTTTATCAGGGATTTTATTTTTATCACCTGGAAAGAATACTCGACCAAAGTTAAAAGAGTGTTTGCGTTTTACTTTAGACATAAGCCTCACCTTTCAGTAAGTTAATTAAAGAAATAGGAATATTAATATCATTCCCGTCTGTAAGATAGTCAAGAGTTGGAGGATTACCTGAATTGTCGGTAAAATAAGCAGAAATAAAAGGGATGAATCCTTCCACTTTTGTTTCTTGATTATCTAAAAATCCCTCTTGCTCTGACTCGGTAGTATTATTTTGTGCCCATTGATAGCGGTAAAGGTTATAAATATCGCAACCGCTAATAAACTGATTACTCTGTAGTAGAGTTTCCATTGGTACAATTGTTGATGGATACTTGGTTAGAGTCTCTTGATGCAACTCGATAATTTCTGAAACTTGGGATACGATAGCGAAGCCTTCTTTCCCTAGTTTACAACCATAACCTACCAATTCTTGAAAATGTTCTAACCCTTTCGCAGAATCAGTTACTACATAACTCACTAATTCTTCGGCAATAAAATATTCCCAAGTGTGTAATTGAAAATTTGCTTTGTCTCCATCTTGATAGATGCGAGAAAATACATCATGATTGAATTCTCGCATTCCTTTACGGTATGTACGGTGAACTGTACTTAATTTACCTTTTGTTGAATACGCACCTAAAGCACAATAGCGTTGAGGTAAAGCATAAAATGGTGGGTTGTCATTATTAACGCGAGTGTTTGGAATATCCAGCCCAGCATACATCATGCCCAATCTTCGTAAGAATCCTGAGAAAGTAGTAGGAGGAACAAAAGGATACGTAGCAATGTTGAGTATGGAACCAGGCAGAATGCGAAACGTCATTGCTGCCGTGGGTTGAAGATTAATTTGAAGGCAGTACATAATTTACTTTTGCTGCATTTATTACAGTTGCAAGTTACGATTGTAAAATTGCGTCTACGAAGTTACTGGAATATTCCTGCAATTTTTCCAAAGCAGCATCACCAATCCAGCGTTCAAAGTGGTTTTCTTGAATATAGCTTGACGTGTTTTCTGGTTTTTGAGCCAATCGTTCAAATGTTGCGATCGCTTCTTCTGGATTTGTAATTGCTGGTGATATGACTGGACGCTTGCGTTTTGGTACGAGATATCTATCCATTACTAGTAATGGTTGGTTTTTCGATTCAGCAATGGCGATACCTTTGGGGTTTCCTGCACCAATCCGAGGTAAAGCATCAAGGAAAGCATACGCAACAGCAGCAAATTCTTTATCAGTTATACTCAAAGCATGATTTGACACTGGGTAAAGAATACCTGGTTGGTTATATTCCCGCTTAAAGGGTATTGGTGTTTCATCCTTTTTATCTTTAGGACTTGCCAGACGAGAAGGATGCATTGCTCGTTGCTTTTCTACAGCAAACATTTCTTGCACTGCAACACCTCCACCATGCGTCACACGACCAATTAGTGTTTTCTGTCCTGGTTCTAAACCACCGTAAACAGAGCAAATCGGACATTCTTGTTTAGCGCAAGTTTTGGGAATACCACAATCTTGTTTATCCCCTAATAATTCACCTGTTGCTACTGGCGCCCAAATTAAACAGCGTCTTTCCACTCCTCTCCTTTTAGTTGGCGAAAGATAGCATTTTTCCATTGAACGAGGTTCGCTCGATAGTTCATCTTTGATTTTGAGCTTTACCGTTTCAACTAAATTGACATTAACTTGTACTTCATGGCCAAAGTATAGTTCTTGCGAACCTTCGAGAATTGCATAAATATCAAAATGTAGACGAGGATTATTTGCATCAGTTTTAGAAAGTCCAGTTGCCATGATTATTTCTCACTTGTTGATTTTTGTTTACGAACCAATTCAGGAAAACGAGTATAAAGAGAAAGTTTAAGTTGATATGTCAAATCTTTCCATTCTTTCTCTTGCGAGTATCCATTGTCTTTAAAATACTGATAAATATTTAATATATCGTCAGCATATAAAGTTAGATATTTCTTCTTTTCATCTTCCAACTCTCTATCCGAAAGCTCTAATCTATCTAAAAGGTTCTTAGCTTGCTGGTAAATAAAATAATTTTCTGGATTGCTGTATAGACGAGCCTGAACGCTTCTTTTATTCACGTCTCCCAAAGTCGCATAATAACAGAAAGCAACTGCATCATCTACTTTTTCAATTAATTTGCTTACCTCTCGCTCCACATAATCTTCACCTTTATTTGCTTGCCTAGCTGTAATCTCTAAAGATTGAGCAAAAGCGTAAGTTATGCCTGTTAATGCAGCAATATCTATATATAACCTTGCTTTTATTGCTGGTTGTTTATCTGAACTCATATCGACTCCTTTCGTTCTCAAATCATTCTGTACTGCCTGCCAATACATTTCGCGGATTTGTTCTAATTGATACTGATTGGAAAGGTTTGCAACCTTAGTCAGAGTATAATCAGCCAAATAGGGTAAATCTTGCTGGATATAACGGACTGCATCTCCTAAATGCATATTGACTTCTTTGCCAGCTCTAACAATTTGCTGACCATAGCTATCCATCAATCCTTTAATAAAAAGGAGATATTTACTACTTAAGGATATTTTTTCGCTACCTTGTGTAATTAGTGAAAAGTTCAAATCTGCTAATACTTCAACAGAAAAGTTTTTAGCTGTTTTCACCATAGCATATTGCAATTGCCCTAATTTGTGAGAGGCTAAATCTCCGCTGCTTGTCCGATCCTCATTAGAATTAAAAATCAAATAGCGACCTGCACTAAGATGCATCTCTTTATTAGTCAACATTCTGAGGTAATCTTTTATTTTTAGTTTTTTCTCCTCAAAATCTATACTACTATCTGCGGGTTCAAGCATCAAGACAACACTTTCATCTGTGACTTTAAGTGGGGAAGCAAAAGCTAAAGCCGAACAGGAAGAACATATATAAGGTCTACCTTCACTTGATGATGACTGACGACGCTGAGAAGGACGCTCAAACATGAATCTAAGAACTTGCCAACGCGCGGTTTTAGGGTCAAGCTTAACTCCACAGGAATAACAAAATTCTTTACTATCATCTCCAGGCGCCCGCATTTCTCCCAAAATAGGGTCTTCTGTTAGCAAAGGTTTCGGCAATGGGTCATTTGGCTTATTTTCTAACAACCGATACATCTCAAAGACGCATTGAGTGAAAATATCACCACGAGTTGAGTTAATTTGGTTTGTTGCAGTTTCGGTGAAATTTGTAGAAATTTTGCGAATTTCACGAAATTTTTCCGGATTTTTTTTCTCATCTAATTTAACAAAATCTAAAGGAGAACCATTAGATTCATTAAGTAATCGTAACTTTTCTTGGATTGACTCTGGGGTAAAAATGACTTTCCCCATTAACTTATCTTGTTGTTTTTGCAGTTTCTTCTGTTCTGATTTGGCGAGCTTTGGTTGAGCTAGTTGAGTTTCTATTTGTCCTAGCTCTTGCCGTGCTGCATTTTGTTCTTCCAGACTTTTACCAAAAGACTTTCGGAAATAATCAGTATATTTCTCAGCTTCTTTGATTTGCATTACCTGCTTCTCTTGCAGCTGTTTTGTTTTTAATTTGCGTGCTTTATCATCCAAATCAGATTCAGCAAGTTCTTTCTCTAATCCCTCTATCTGTATTTGACGCTTATTTTGACGTTCTCTGACATCACGTACAACAGCAAAATACCAACCAGCTTGTACTCGTGATTGATCTTTAGTCAAAACTGGTATATCCAAAGTGCTAAACCCGCGTCCTGAGAGAGTGACGGAATTTAGCATCTGAATAAAAGTTTGAACCAACCCAGGTAACTGATGTTTACTGTCACCATACGCACAAAAGGCAACCTCTTCAAGAAACTTTTCCCAAAGTTTTGCAAAATCAGGTATTTGCACTTGCTTGTTGGGAATGAAAACTCTCACATGGCGATCGCTTTCATCAAGAACTACTATTTGATGTAGCTTTTGTAGATATTCCAAAAATCGGTCAATTGCGCTCTCAGTTGCTAACCTTGCTTGTAACTCACCAGGTAAAGGAGATTTATAGAGAATCTGAGTTTTACCTATTTCTTGACCTTGGTAAATTACTTTATCACCATTAAGCTCAATTTGTAGCAATTCTTCCGTACTGTGATCTGGCTTTGCTAAACTTAACTCCCGTTTGAGTTTAGGTGAGTCAAATTGTGAAGCAAGAGCAAACGTCTCAGCTTTACTTGCCAATGACGAAATTAAAGCCTGGAAATTTGGTAGAGGCACTTTCGCCGCAAGCGTAGCTGTTAGTATCTTCAGCTTAACAGCCGTGTTCATAATTTTTAATTTCAGCAAATTTGATTTGCGCGAGCAGGTTTTGAAGTACCTGCTCTCCTAATGAAGATTACAGCGTTTCTAAATTGATAAGCGCTTTAACCTTTCACGCCAGTCTAATGGAGAAGTCACTACATTTTAAGCAAAAGCTCTAAATGCATTTACAATTAGAATAATGCCATAGATATTTATAATTTGCAAGTACATTTTGGGAATGCCAAGAAAAAAAGACACTATTACACTGTCAATTCCTCCTGGGACTAAAGAAAAGCTCGAAGAAATTGCCCGCATCCTCGACATAAAATGGGGCAAAGAACCCAGTATATCCGGGTTAATAGTAGCCATCGCTGAGAAAACTTTGGAGGTTGGAAAGCCTTTCACACTTGAATCCAACCAGGTTAATGCCTTACAACAAGCTATCAAAGCCCTCAACGATGCAGGTCGTATTGGCGAAGCGCAAACTGTACTTGCACTTTTGCTAGAGAGGGGAAACCTCGAAGCACCTCTCCGCCAATCATTAATGAAACAAATTAGCTACTCTACCCAAGGTTGGCGAATCCAGATTGAGGACTGGATGAAAAAACAACAGCCTTTTTATATCCTTTATCACAACTCCCAAGGTCAAGAACTTGAATACACAGTTCGCCATGCTGAACCTCGTTCCTTTGATAGCCGCTTTTATCTGCTTGTATGGTGTGAAGAAACTCAAGATGTAGAAAACCATATTCCGGAATTGCCGGAACTTTGGCACAACCGTTGCTTGACCTATGATCGCATTAGATCGGCTGTGCCTATAAATGGAGAATGGAGAGGCTCTTTGGATTACATAAAAGTGTACTTACACTTTCGAGGCTGGATGAAAAAAAGCTATCGCCCTAAAGAAGATGACATTGAAGACCAAGACGTGGGTGAAGTCCGTCAAATTGTGCGGAACGTGACAAATGAGTTGTGGTTGATTAGGGAAGTTTTGCGCTATGAAGAGAATTGTGTGATTGTAGCACCAGAAAGTCTACGCAATCGCTTCAAACAAAAGCTCCTCAGCGTTTGTGATTTATATGATCTTGAAAGGTTTTAAACGAAAGATTATTTCACACGCGCGATTTAAGGAGAAGTGACAGGGGTCTTAATACGGTGCTAATATAGTTAAAGTAAGTACTAATTTATAAATAAACTATTAGTGTGATATTCTGTGTACTGAACGGGCAAGGTGCCCTAAATATATAATGGGCTGGAATTAGATTTCCACAAGATGGTTTATTTAAATACCATTTAGAAAATACAGAGACTAATATTCAAACCGAATCATCGTAATTAAGATTTTGTACTTGTAATAATTATAACCGCTACAAATTTCTGCCACTAATGGTGGCAGTTTTTAGTATGCTTCCAGCAAACGAGGTAAGCGTTTATTTGCTGCACATAAAGTGAGTATTGTTGGAAAGTTAATTTAATTGCTTTAAACACTCTATTATCGTCTATATAGTCATATCCATAAGTAAGGTGGTTAGCTAAACGTGTGGGCTTGAGGCGCCGATGCGTCAGCAAGTACTACAAACAATTAGCGAACCAACCGAAGCATGGCGAGTTATTGTTGAGCAACATCTTCAAAACCAGTAGCCGTTCCAACTACTTTATTTTCAATCCCTACTAGGGATTATTTGAAATTACGATTCAATAAATCATATATTTTTTGTGCCCAACGAAGGTTACTGTTTCAATCCCTGTTAGGGATTATTTTAAATTGCAATAAAAATCAACCAGATAAGATAATTACAAAGGCACGTTTCAATCCCTGTTAGGGATTATTTTAAATTGCAATCAACACTAAAGAGTATGTGGCTTGGAAGAAATCAGTTAAGTTTCAATCCCTGTTAGGGATTATTTTAAATTGCAATTAACAAATCTCAGTTAGTTGCTGGAAACACTTATGTTTCAATCCCTGTTAGGGATTATTTTAAATTGCAATACCCTGAGCTTTGGCGCCTGCAAATACGATACAAGTTTCAATCCCTGTTAGGGATTATTTTAAATTGCAATCCAGTACTCCACCATTCTCATGGTTAATAGCATAGTTTCAATCCCTGTTAGGGATTATTTTAAATTGCAATTCACAAGCTTTTGCCATTGCAGTAGCATTTAGAAGTTTCAATCCCTGTTAGGGATTATTTTAAATTGCAATGTCAAAAATTAAAACGCCGTGATTTTGAATTTTCTGGTTTCAATCCCTGTTAGGGATTATTTTAAATTGCAATGTGACAGAAGCGCGCGTTATGAAGTCGCAAAGCTTGTTTCAATCCCTGTTAGGGATTATTTTAAATTGCAATGCTTCCGCTTTTTCGGCAGCAGCCAATAATCTTGTTTCAATCCCTGTTAGGGATTATTTTAAATTGCAATCAAAAGAACGTATATTAATAGAGTCATTATCAAAAGTTTCAATCCCTGTTAGGGATTATTTTAAATTGCAATCTATTGCTGTGATATTGAATTAAACTTAGGAATTGTTTCAATCCCTGTTAGGGATTATTTTAAATTGCAATCACGCAAAGGGATTATTTGTTAAGGTTGCAATCCTTGTTTCAATCCCTGTTAGGGATTATTTTAAATTGCAATTTGCAATTGATAAAGCTAGTAACGATTTAGCTCTGGCTGTTTCAATCCCTGTTAGGGATTATTTTAAATTGCAATTTCAAGGTGGGCAGCTACCAGGGTCAGAAAGCAAGTTTCAATCCCTGTTAGGGATTATTTTAAATTGCAATAGACTTAAAAACGAAGTAGCTGCAAAGATTTTGGTTTCAATCCCTGTTAGGGATTATTTTAAATTGCAATTTGAAAAAAGTAGTTTGTAATTCATTTACTACTGTTTCAATCCCTGTTAGGGATTATTTTAAATTGCAATGCAACTTGTGCGAGTCAGGTGTACGATATTAAAGTTTCAATCCCTGTTAGGGATTATTTTAAATTGCAATTGATTGTTAATGAAAAATCAAAAGCATATTTTACAAAGTTTCAATCCCTGTTAGGGATTATTTTAAATTGCAATGTTTAATAGTCACGCCCAGCGCTTACCCAATCAAGTTTCAATCCCTGTTAGGGATTATTTTAAATTGCAATCTTTTGTCCACTCCTCACCATTCGCTATGATTTTGTTGTTTCAATCCCTGTTAGGGATTATTTTAAATTGCAATATAAGTTGCTTACCATTAGAGAGATAAGCTTCAGTTTCAATCCCTGTTAGGGATTATTTTAAATTGCAATATAACGACTTTGCCTTTAAGTACAATCATTGTTTGTTTCAATCCCTGTTAGGGATTATTTTAAATTGCAATTGGCTCACAGTAGAAGCATTACCATATTCGGTTTTCAAGGTTCAGTTGCGCCAACTAATCTTAAAATACAATTTCAGCCGATTGTCTGTCAATAGTGATCTGAGCCAAAAATAGCTCAAAGCTATATTTAGAGCAGTTTTCAAGAGTTGCGCCAACCTTAAGTTGAGAAAAAATAGCTGAAACTAAGACAGGGTAAATAATTCAGCCGTTGAATTTAGCATACTTTTTTCAACACCCACAGGTTGGCGCAACTAGCTAGCAAATATCAAGCAAAGAAGATTGTATTATCCCGTGGCATTTCACCACCGATACGCGCTCGTAGTTTAGCATAATGAGTACTCGATACGGCGCCAATAAAGTTAGAGTGAGTACTAGTTGCCAAATAAACTCCAAGTGTGATGCTCTAAATATATAACGGGCAGGGATGTCTAAGTATACAGTTCCAAGAGCAATGTTGTAATTATCAGCAGTAATTATACATCTGACTCAATAAGCTCATATTCTTGAATGCCACCATTTCTGATAACTCATAGCTTTCCTGCTACTTCGGTAGTTTCTAGTCCAGCAATTAAAGTATCAATAGCTTCTTGCAAATCATCAAAGTCATGACGAGAAGGTAAACGAATCACTACGTTCGGCACCATAAGCAATGCAAGCTAAAATATCCTCTCGTTCTATACCAGGATATTCTTCTAAAATTGCTTCTATGGTTTCACCCCCTGCTAAATAATCTAAAATCATTGATACCCAGATGCGATGACCGCGAATGCAGGGTGTACCGAAGCAAATGTTTGGGTCAATGGATATTCTCGATAACAAGTCATTTTGATTATGAGACATGGTTTTACCTCTTGCAAATACAGTTGTGTCTATTAGCATCTGGCGCCACTTTTACGACGCAGCAAGACCAGCAGAGATTCTTCACTACGTTCGCTTGGGACAGTTTTAAACTGTTTTTACTATATATATGCTACTGCTGGATGATTTTTGTTGTTGACCCAAAATTTTCTTGTGTGGTGGGTATCTTTGCCTGCCCTCTATATGAAACAGGCAGGGATGCCTGTTCCACAAGATGGTTTATTTAGTTTTTGCAAGTTATTTAATGTAGGTGGAGTAGTTCTACTGCTGTAACTAAGGCACCATCTACGATTATTTTTTTTACACATGCTTGTAGTAGGGTTCTTTTGTCTTCTGTTTCTAGTCCTTCCCAGTATCTTGGGTTGGCGAACGCGCGCGTTACTCGTTCTTTGGCTATTAGGTATTGTTTAGAATTGTTGCTTGTGGTTGCAATTGCGTTTGCTATTTGCATTCTGATGTCTTCTTTGGCTTTTTCTATTGCGGGGTTGGATGGTAATGCTTCGAGGGTGTTTAAGGATGCTCGAAGTGTTTTTATTTCTGGGGGTTCTTCTGTGACTGTTTGTTCTTGTTCTATTAGATGGGCTAGTTTTTCTGCTTCGGAAACTATGTGGTTGATTACTTGTTTTTCTAGTTCATCTGAGGATATCATGCGTCCGTTTTGACAGGCGCCTGTTCGGTAAAAGCTGCATTGGTAGTGATGTCTGACAAAGTTCTTTTTCTTGACTAGTTTTTTACATTGGCGACTATAAGCGGCGCCACAATGAGCGCATTTAACTAAGTTGGCAAATGGGTTTGTATATTTTTGCTCGTTTGCCCAGCGGTTATTACGGTTGCCGCGAATCATTGCTTTGATTTGTTCATGTTCTTCACGGGTAATAATTGTTTCATCGGGGTGAGTTTCCCATGCAATTTCCCATTCGTCGAAGGGTTTACGATGTCCTTTGGGACGAACTATGGTGTCATATGGTGTTCCTCCTGCATAAATAGGGTTTACTAAAATAGAACGCAACCCGGAAACTGACCATTTTAGTCCTGTGTGAGGATAACGTAGACTTAACCCTGAGCTACGAGATTTATTGATATTTTCAAATACTATTTCGTCTTCTTCGCTTAATATATTAATTTTACTGTTGCTATCTTTTGGTGTGGCGTTGGCTTGAATGCCAAAAATATCATGTAATTGTCTAACGGTTTGCGATACTGTTCCTACTGTTAAAAATGTATCAAAAACTAATCGCATTAATTGCGCTCTGGTTAATTCTTGCTTTGATTCTATTATACAAACACAGGGACTATTATCTATTATATATTTGTCGTTTTCAATTGCATATCCTAATGGTGTATTCCAGTGGGGTTTTTTATTTGCTTTGCGGGTATCACGTTCTTTTTTAACTCGCATTCCTAACATTTTTACCTCATATTTACTTGCTGCCAGTCGTACATCAATTGTTAATTCTCCGCCAATACTTGATATATCAAATGGTTCATCTATCGCTGTTGGCTGGATACCTTTCTTTTTTAAGGCATCCATTAAACGATAAAAGGTCATTGATGAGGATGTTAAACGGTCAATTCTAATAAATAATAATTTCGAGACTTTACCTGGTACTGATGCGTTTATATCTTCGATTAATTGTAATAGCCCTTTACGTTTATCACTGGTACGACTTTCTACATCGTAATATATCTTGGTGGCGCCAGCAGTTCGTAAACGACGCATCTGCTTAATTAACGCTCCTTCGTCAAGAGCTTGTTCGTCAGTTGATACGCGCGCATAAGCCCAAACATCCATATATCAGACCTTACAATAATATTCCAATCTGAGTTTTCACAGTATGTTGAGAACCTCTCCCCCAACCCCTCTCCTATAAGGGAGAGGGGAGCAAATTTACTCCCCCTTCCCTTCAAGGGAAGGGGGTCGGGGGGTTAGGTTTTACTGTGCGTTCACATAACGTGAAGAGTCAATATTCTAATATTACCTGATAACAAGCGCATTAGTTCACTGTTGTTCACCGAACCTGTAGACTTCTTCGTTGGTAACTCCTACGGTAAGTACTTGTGGCGTGACACCAAAATTCCTATGGTTCGCATTGGTTATCCTTTGTTTGACCGTCACCACTTACACCGTTATGCTACCCTTGGCTACCAAGGTGGCTTGAACCTCCTTAACTGGGTTGTTAACACACTCCTCGATGAGATGGATCGTAATAGCAATATTACTGGTGTAACAGACATCTCCTTCGACTTAATTCGCTAAGAATTAATTCACATGCAGCGTGCCATTAAAGGCAAAGGAAAAGGTTTGAGGCAATAAGTAATGGGTAATCGGTAATAGGTAATTATAATATTCACTCTCTTACCTATTACCACTTACCAATTACTGTTAACCACAAAGTTTCCTTTACCTTTTTTCTTTTAAGTAGTTATTTACGTATACAAATAAATCTATCTCATCAACATTATGAAAATTAATCAAGCAAAAATTAACGAACTGTTGAGCGAACCAGGTTGCGAGCATAATAAAAAAATCGGTGAGAAGAAAAAGGCTTGTAGCCAACAAGCTCAACCCGGCGCCGCGCAAGGTGGTTGTGCTTTTGACGGCGCCATGATAGCTCTTGTACCAATTACTGATGCTGCTCATTTAGTTCATGGACCGATTGCTTGTGCTGGTAATTCTTGGGGTAGTCGCGGTAGTTTATCATCTGGTCCAACCCTTTATAAAATGGGCTTTACAACTGATTTAAGTGAAAATGATGTTATCTTCGGCGCCGAAAAAAAGCTCTATAAAGCTATCTTGGACATTCATAGTCGCTACAACCCCGCAGCAATATTCGTATATTCGACCTGTGTCACAGCGCTCATCGGCGAAGATATGGATGCGGTGTGTCAAGCGGCAGCAAAAAAAATTAACATTCCCATTATTCCAGTTAATGCTGCTGGCTTCGTAGGTAGTAAAAACCTTGGTAATCGTATCGGTGGTGAAGCTTTACTCGAATACGTTGTTGGTACTGCCGAACCTGAATATACCACACCATATGATATTAACATCATTGGTGAATACAATATTGCTGGTGAGATGTGGAACATTTTACCATTGCTCAAAAAATTAGGTGTTCGCGTTTTATCAAAAATTACAGGTGACGCGCGCTATCAAGAAATTTGTTACGCTCACCGTGCCAAATTAAATGTGATGATTTGCTCGAAAGCATTAATCAACATGGCACGCAAGATGGAAGAACGCTACGGTATTCCTTACATCGAAGAGTCATTCTACGGTGTTGATGATATGAACCGTTGTTTACGGAATATCGCAGCAAAACTCGGCGACCCCGAATTACAAGAACGTGCAGAACAGTTAATTGCCGAAGAAACCGCAAGACTAAATGTTGAACTGGCGCCTTATCGCGCTCGTCTCAAAGGTAGACGTGTGGTTATATATACTGGGGGCGTTAAAAGTTGGTCTATTATCTCTGCTGCTCAAGACTTAGGAATGGACGTTGTTGCAACTAGTACTAAAAAGAGTACAGAAGAAGACAAAGCTCGCATTAAACAGTTATTAGGAACAGATGGTATTACTTTAGAAAAAGGTAATCCTCAAGAAATTCTGCGAGTCATCAAAGATACAAATGCTGAAATGTTGATTGCGGGAGGTCGCAACCAATATACTGCGCTCAAAGCTCGAATTCCTTTCTTAGATATCAACCAAGAACGCCATCATACTTATGCTGGTTACAGTGGAATGGTAGAAATGGCGCGCGAGTTAGATGAAGCGTTGCATAGTCCTGTGTGGGAACAAATACGCAGACCGGCGCCTTGGGATATGGAAAATGAAATTTTTTCTGACTCAAGTTTAGAGTTTGATCTATTTGATTTGGCAGAAGAAGTTTTAGTTTAATAGTGCTGAGTAGAAAGTGCTGAGTGCTGAGTATTAATAAAAGTATATTTAACGCTTTCCTTCTTACAAAATTGTACTCAGCACTCATCACTCCTAACTCACTAATAGACGTGACATGTCACGTCTCTACAACTCCTCACTCAGCACTCAGCACTCATCACTCCTAATTTAGATTATGGCGATTGTATCTAATTCTAATAAACCTGTTGTTGTTAATCCTCTTAAGCAAAGTCAGACGTTAGGTGCAGCGATGGCTTTTTTGGGACTTAAGGGAATGGTACCGCTTTTACATGGTTCCCAAGGTTGTACTGCTTTTGCGAAAGTGATTATGGTGCGACACTTTCGCGAGGCAATACCGCTTGCTACTACTGCGATGACTGAAGTAACTACTATTCTTGGTGGTGAAGAAAATATTACGCAGGCTATTTTAACGTTGATGCAAAAGTCTCAACCCGAAATTATTGGGTTGTGTACTACTGCACTTACCGAAACGCGCGGGGATGATATGCAAGGTATCCTCAAGGATTTTCGTAAGCGTCATCCTGAATTGAATGATTTACCTATTGTATTAGTGTCTTCGCCAGATTTTAAAGGCGCCTTACAAGATGGTTTTGCCGCAGCAGTAGAAGCTATTGTTCGTGAGTTACCGCAACCGGGTAAAACAATACCACAGCAAGTTAACATTTTAGCAAGTTCGGCATTTACACCAGGTGATATTCAACAAGTTAAAGATATTGTTACTGAGTTTGGATTAGTACCTATTGTTGTACCAGACTTATCAGCTTCGATGGATGGACATTTGGCTGATTCTTGGAGTCCAATTACTGTTGGTGGTACAACTGTAGAAGAACTGCGAAAAATCGGAAGTTCTGCTTTCACTTTGGCATTAGGTGAAAGTGTACGCACAGCAGCATCTATATTAGAAGAACGTTTTCAAATTCCATATGAAGTATTTACCGAGTTGACTGGTTTGCACAGGGTCGATGAATTTATGCAGGCACTGTCAGACTTAAGTGGACTTAGTGTACCAGATAAATTTCGATGGCAACGGCGCCAATTACAAGATGCGATGTTAGACACGCACTTTTATTTTGGGCGCAAACGTATATCTTTAGCATTAGAGCCAGATTTATTGTGGTCAACAGTTCTGTTCTTGCAGTCAATGGGGGCAGAAATTCAAGCGGCAGTAACTACAACACGTTCTCCACTTTTGGAGAATTTGCCAATTGACAAAGTAGTTATTGGAGACTATGAAGACTTTGAAAAATTAGCTGTAGGTTCCGATTTATTAATTGGTAACTCTCATGCAGGAAATATTGCTAGACGTTTAGGAATTCCATTATATCGCCAAGGTATTCCAATTTATGACCGTCTAGGCAACGGTCAAGTTACAAAAATTGGTTACAAAGGCACAATGGATATTTTATTTGACATTGGCAACATCTTGCTAGAAACCGAAGAAAGAAAAGCCAGAGAACTAAGCTACGAAATGTAAAGGCACGTCAACAAGACCTCGTAAGGGCGGGTTAACAGATACCCCAAAACAGTACCAACAATCTCGTAAGGGCGGGTTAACAGATACCCTAAAACAGTACTAACAATCTCGTAAACCCGCCCCAACAGATACCCCAAAACAGTACTAACAATCTCGTAAGGGCGGGTTAACAGATACCCCAAAACAGTACTAACAATCTCGTAAACCCGCCCCAACAGATACCCTAAAACAGTACTAACAATCTCGTAAGGGCGGGTTAACAGATACCCTAAAACAGTACTAACAATCACGTAAACCCGCCCCAACAGATACCCCAAAACAGTACCAACAATCTCGTAAGGGCGGGTTAACAGATACCCTAAAACAGTACTAACAATCTTGTAAACCCGCCCCAACAGATACCCTAAACAGTACCAACAATCTCGTAAGGGCGGGTTAACAGATACCCTAAAACAGTACTAACAATCTCGTAAACCCGCCCCAACAGATACCCCAAAACAGTACTAACAACCTCGTAAGGGCGGGTTAACAGATACCCTAAAACAGTACTAACAATCTCGTAAACCCGCCCCAACAGATACCCCAAAACAGTACTAACAATCACGTAAACCCGCCCCAACAGATACCCCAAAACAGTACTAACAACCTCGTAAACCCGCCCCAACGCAACCCGCCCATACAATCCAAAATCCAAAATCAATGAAAATAGCTTTCACAACAAGTGACCGTGTTCATATCAATGCTCACTTCGGATGGGCAAAAGAAATAGACGTATACGAAATTTCAGACAATGGTTACGAATTTATCGAAACCCTGAAATTTGAAGGTGACCTCAAGCAAGACGGTAACGAAGATAAAGTTACACCCAAACTTGAGGCATTATACGACTGCACAATAGTATACGTTTCAGCTATCGGTGGTACAGCCGCAGCAAAATTAATTAAAAAAGGTGTAACACCAGTTAAAGCCAAATCTGATGACGATAAAATCGTTGACGTATTAGATAAATTAGTAATAACTTTAAAAGGCAGTCCACCACCTTGGTTACGCAAAGCATTACAGCAAAAACCAAGTAGCTTTGAGGACGACTTAGAGGAGGAAACAGTAGTATGAGTGATACAAATAGCGTTAAACCAGATAGTTCCTTTGAAGTTAAAAATTCGGCATTTCTACAAGCTATTGCACAACAAATTCGCGGTCAAGATACCTATGGTGTTTACCGTAGTTGGTCGGATGAATTACTGTTAAAACCTTATATAGTCAGTAAACAGAAAAAGCGCGAAATACCTATCGATGGTGAAGTTGACCCGATGACTATTAGTCGGATTAACGCATTTTACCGCGCGGCAGCTGCTTGTATTGAAAAAGAAACAGGATTTCTATCACAGGTAGTCGTTGATTTAAATCATGAAGGTTTTGGCTGGATATTAGTTTTTGCTGGTCATTTGATACTAATTCGCAAAACAATGCGCGATGCTCATCGCTTTGGTTTTGATTCTTTGGACAAAACTGCCGAAGAAGGCGATAAGCTAGTTGCAAAAGCCGTTGATATAGCGAAACGATTTGCAGAAGTTGGAAAGCTTTGAGAGTAGAAAGTGCGCTCGTGCGCTCGTGCTGAGAATGGAGGTGTGAATGACTCAAGCTAGTGTTGATATTGAGGAATTAAAGACACAAATCAGGCGCCTGAATAGTAAAGCTGGTCAAATGAAGATGGACTTACATGACTTAGCTGAAGGGTTGCCGACGAATTATCAACAACTCATGGATGTTGCAGCAGAAACTTATGAGATTTTTCGTAAATTAGACGAAATGAAGCAGCAAGTTAAAACTTTGGAGCAAGGAAAATGAGTAAAGATTTTGACACTTTTAATCAAATCGTTGACGCGGAAGAATATTTTAAATTTTTTGAGCTTCCTTATGATGCCAAAATTGTAAATGTTAACCGTTTACATATTTTGAAAAAGTTTTCTTTATATATTAAAGAAATAGACGAACAAAATCCGGGTTTGAGCTTTGGTGAAAAACTCGATTTATATAGCGCTGCATTAAATAAAGCTTACGAGGTTTTCCTTGACTCAACACCTCAAGAACAAAAGCTGTTCAAAGTGTTTAATCAGAAGCCTAAAAATGTAGTCACGCTGACAGAAATCACTTCTGATTAGGAGGTACAAAGTGATTGACCTAACGCCTACCGAGTTGGAACGTTATCGGCGCCAAATGATGCTCCCTAACTTTGGTGAAATGGCACAAAAGCGCCTCAAGTCAGCCACAGTGCTAGTTACCGGTGTGGGAGGATTAGGCGGTACGGCAGCATTATACCTGGCTGTTGCAGGCGTTGGAAAGCTGATTTTAGTTCGGGGTGGTGACTTGCGGCTTGATGATATGAACCGTCAAGTTTTAATGACGGATGATTGGGTCAATAAGCCAAGAGTATTCAAAGCGAAGGAAACGCTCGAAGCGCTCAATCCTGATGTGCAAGTAGAAGCGGTCTTCGATTACATCACAAAAGAAAACGTGGATGCTTTGGTGCAATCTGCTGATATGGCACTCGACTGCGCGCACAATTTTGCAGAACGCGATTTGCTCAACGAAGCGTGTGTGCGCTGGCGTAAACCAATGGTAGAAGCGGCAATGGATGGAATGGAGGCTTATCTAACTACGATTATTCCTGGTGTGACTCCTTGTTTATCTTGTTTGTTCCCTGAAAAGCCTGTTTGGGATAAGCGCGCGTTTGCAGTTCTCGGCGCCGTTTCGGGAACACTAGCATGTTTGACTGCACTGGAAGCGGTGAAATTAATTACAGGGTTCAGTCAACCGTTGCTATCACAACTATTGACAATAGACCTACATCGAATGGAGTTTGCCAAGCGACGTTCGTACCGCGACCGTGAGTGTCCAGTATGCGGAAATAATGCACCGTGGCGCTATTCCAGTTCTAAACAAGTAGAAACTACCAGCAATTGTAAGTCAGCCTAGATAAGCTCACTATTACAAAATCTATCTTTTCAGGCGCCCGATTCAAAAAAGAACTATCTATCTAAAACGAAAGGAGGATTAATGGCAGTTACCTTAACAGAAAAAGCAGAATCACGGTTACGCGCGTTTTTGCTTGGTTCTACACCTGATACTGGGGCGCCAACAACTAAAGGTATCCGTGTCCTAGCTAAAAATGGTGGTTGTAATGGTTACGAATACGGAATGGAAGTCACTTCGTCACCCAAACCCGATGATGTCGTTCTATTGCAAGGTAATGTGCCAATTTACCTTGATCCCAAAAGCGCACCGTTATTAGAAGGAATGGTAATCGATTTTGTTGAGGGCGTGATCGAAAGCGGTTTCAAATTTACCAACCCCAATGCCACAAACACTTGTAGCTGCGGCAAATCATTCAGCGCAGGTGATTGCACTCCCAAGGGAACACCTTGTACATAAACCCGACATCCAGTCACTCATCCCACATCGATTGCTAGTAGCTAATTAAAATACAGCTATTAGCTATCAGCGAGGGATATAACTTGTCAATTTTTTATTACTTTGAGGAAAACGTGAAATGGCTACCTATCAAGTTAGATTAATCAACAAGAAAGAAGAACTCGATACAGTTATCGAAGTTGATGAAGATACTACCATCCTTGATGGCGCCGAAGAAGCTGGTATCGAATTACCTTTCTCTTGTCACTCTGGTTCTTGCTCTAGCTGTGTAGGAAAAATAGTTGAAGGTGAAGTTGACCAGTCTGACCAAATTTTCTTGGACGACGAGCAAATGTCTAAAGGTTTCGCATTACTCTGTGTTACCTATCCTCGCTCTAACTGCACAATAAAAACTCATCAAGAACCTTACCTTGTTTAAGTTATTGGTGTAATCACTAACTTTTTTATCTCGTATTTTTGATTTTGTTCTTACGTTGGCTTATTTTTACTAGTCATAGCTTAACCAAGCTATGATTTTTTTTGCTTTTATAAAAATATTTATCTATAACTAATATCTATAATAACATAAGTTTTATTTAATTAACCGTAAACCTTTTTCTAATCTTTTAATTTTGTAACGGTTTTGACTATTTAAAATCTTAAATATATTAACATTTGTACTTAATTACTAAGCAGACTTAATATTGAGGAGTAAAGTAATAAATAACTATTTAGTTAAGTTATCTATTCTATAACTAAACTGTATGATACGTGTTTTTTAATGTGTAGTATAAGCCCAAGTTCATGCTGTGTATGAGAAATTTTGAATTTTGATAAACAAAGCTAATTTAGATATCTAAGTATTTATACACGTGTATAGATTCTAGTTTATTAAATTGTCAGGTAAATTTAATAGAAGTAGAAAAAAAAGAAGTATTAATAAATATAAGAATTATAAGAAATTGCTGTTTGTATATGAGGAATCAGTAAATGGTACGTATAAGCATTGCGCGCGGGCATGGAAATATTTTGCCAGTAATCGCTGATTACTACGAGCTAACACAACCACGTATTATTCCATTGTTATTAGTGGTAACGGCTGCGAGTATATGGATTGCAAGCAATGGTAAAGTCAATCCGATGTTGTTATTGTGGACGCTAACTGGTAGTACATTAGCATCTGCTAGCGCGCAAACGCTAAATTGTATATATGACCGTGATATTGATTACTTGATGGAACGCACGCGACATCGACCAATACCTTCGGGGAAAGTACAAGAACGAAATGCATTGATTTTTGGGATTATACTTGCTGCTGCTTCGTTTTATTTACTTGCGGCGTTTGTAAATATGTTAAGCGCGCTGCTCGCAATGCTTGGTATTGTGTTCTATGTGGTGATTTACACGCATTTCCTCAAACGTCATACTCCGTTGAACATTGTCATTGGTGGCGCCGCAGGTGGAATTCCAGCTTTAGTTGGTTGGGCAGCAGTTACCGGAACAGTAAGTTCGACAGCATGGTGGATATTTTTGATTTTGTTTTTGTGGACACCACCACATTTTTGGGCACTAGCATTAACATTGCGCGACGACTACGCCAAAGTTGGCATACCGATGCTTCCTGCTGTTTCTGGAAACATTGAAACCGGGCGCCAAATATTCACCTACACAGTTTTATTAATTTTAAGTACATTTCTAATGTATGACCCCTTGGAAATGACAGGCGCCTTTTATATATGTGCCGCTTTTATCCTAGGAGCAATTTTTCTCCAAAAAGCTTGGGCAGTATTAGAAAACCCAAATAATCAAAAAAGGGCGCATAATCTTTTTACATACTCAATTTATTACATGATACTACTGTGCCTTTCTATGATAATCGACAGTCTGGCAATCACACATCAAATCATCAACTTAATTAGCAACGGATAAGAGCGGATGTAACGGATGAGTATGGTGGGCAGTGCCCACCCAAAGTAATATTAACTAAGTGAACCACTTCCAACTAATGTGGATTTAGTTGTTAGCTCACTATCGGCACAGTCAATATATTGGTCTACACCTGCACCTGCACGGGGATAATCAGCACATAAACGTTTATGTTCTGCGAGTGCTTCTTCTATTTCATCACGACCAAGGTCATTCATGAAGTGGCAGCTACCAATTGGTTTAGGCATGGCAGCACGCAATAAACCGTCACGAGTCAAAGTAATTGACTGGGTTGCACGCCAAAGCAATTCAACATCAAGCAGAGGGTGGTCGAGTGCAAGACCAATTCGACTCATTAATCCGAGAATACGGTCGCGTTCATTTGTTGTAATGTATCCACGACGTTCGGCAATGGTCGCAGAAAGTGCCATGTCAATATTGACTGCATGACCGTGCAGTAAGGGAACAGGTGGCGCCAATTCTAAAGTTGGACTCCATGTATGCCCGTATGCAATTATACGGTCGAGCATAATTTCGTGGAGATTAGGCGCCTCTAATTCCAACATTGTTTTAATCGACTCGTAATTAACTTTACGAGCGACTTTTTGTAGTTCTTCTGAACCGTTTACATACCCGAAGTGCGTGAGTAGTAAATCTTCGCCATACTTCTCTAACAACTCAAACACTTCTAAGTTTGAAACAACTGCAATTTTTACCAACTCCGCCATTCCGTTACGAACTTGTGCGGTGGGAAGCGTGCTTAAAAACGAGAAATCTAAGAAAATTTGTTTTGGTGCGTGATAGGCGCCTAAACGATTTTTTAGCTTCCCATGATTAACTGCGACTTTAATTGCAATACCTGCATCAATTAAAGCAATTAGCGTAGTAGGAATACGGATGTAATTGGAACTGCGACGATAAGAAGCGCACGCAAATCCTGCTACGTCTTGCACTAAACCACCACCAATTACTAGCACGGGTTCTTTGCGAACTAAACCAAAATCACAAAATGCATCAGTTATTTTCTCAAACGACTCGATGTTTTTTGTGGTTTCCTCTATGCTAATTGGAAAGATGCTTAAATCGATGTTATGGTGCTGAAAGTATTCTTTGATACGGCTGCCATGAAGTTGATTAACATTATGGTCAACTACTGCCAAACAACGACCGAAACTTTTATACTTGTCCGCCAGTTCGTGATTTGCAATATTGAATACACCATCTAGGATGTTAAAGGTGAATTCAATTTTTTCGTACCCTTCTACGTGAAAGGTGTTTTCAGAAGCTGCAACTGTTGCTTGGACGTTACTCATTCTCAGGTTTGCTCATTAAAAAATGTGGACTTCAAGCGATACTGGAACATACCTTACGGCATTAAACCCTCATGGAAGTCCAGGTAGTTGCTTGGAACTTATAATCAATAAAAACCTTAAACCGTCTAGCTTTCGCAACACAACAAGTTTGAAGCGGTGCTTTAATTCCGTTGACTTTCACCATTGAGCATGTAAACAGTTAACTATTTGTAGAGTAATTAGCTACCGTTTTTGATAAATGTATCCAAAGGAAGAGTTTTCAAAAAAATAAATATCGGCAGTAGAACAGTGTTACTAATTGAAAAAAAATGGTATAATCAACCATCTTGTAAGTATAGGCTAACTAGGGAGGAAACATTTGCAACGTATAAAACCAGGAGTAACCCATAAATAGAGAATTTCTAAATTAATTTACAGCCAATTAACAAAGCATCAACGCGCGCAAATATTGATTGAAGATAACTATTATTTGTAAATCTTAAACAAACTAAACACAATAGTATTTATTAGAATCCTGTCTAAGTTGTAAAACTTATTCTCTTCTCTCTTCCTTGCTTTGCGTCCTTTGCGACGAGAGCAATTCGTTATTTAATCATAAATAAACAGTTATTATTAACTAACCATTAAAAAGTTAGATAGATATACAAACCTTTTCATGCACGAACATTTAAAATATGTTTACTTAGTTGAGTAATAAATTATTAACGTTTAGTTCACAAAAAATAATTATGCTAGCAGCCTAATATTCATAAATTATTTATGATTCAAATTTTATTTAGTGATAGGATAAAAATGTGAGCAAGGTTGGAGCTTAAAAAACTAAAAAATCAGTGTTGACGCTGAGGTTGATAGTTTCAAGCCACTCTATAAATCTGATTAATAGGGAGTCAAAATCTAGAATTGTTGGTAAAGATTAGATATAAGCTTGCGTAAATCCCCTCCTGGAATCAGTATTTGTAGGCATTTCATTGATTTAAGCCGTTTATCAAAGCAGCGTAACAACAAAACTTGTGAGCGTCAAATTTACTTGCTTACTAACCATAATTTAAGGAGCATTATTTTATGCGAGCTAAACATATTATGACCCAAGATGTAGCCACCATTCGTGGTTCGGTGAGCGTTGCAGAAGCAGTTCAACTAATGCGATTCAAAGGACTACGTGCTTTAATTGTAGAACCTCGTCACGATGGTGATGCCTACGGTATTGTTACCGAAACGGATATTGCATATAAAGTTGTCGCTTATGGCAAAGACCCTCAAAGAACTCATATTTATGACATAATGACCAAACCCTGTGTCATAGTCAATCCAGACCTTGATATTGAATATGTTGCTCGATTATTTGCAAATACAGGAATACGACGCGCTCCTGTTATTCAAGGTGAACTTCTTGGTATTATCTCTGTCACTGATATTCTTACCAAAGGTAACTTTGTCGAAAAACCAAAATTACAGTTCTTACAAAAAGAACTTCACAAAGCAGTTTCTAACGCGCGCTCAATTTCTGCTAACTATGGTGCAGACTCCAGAAGAGCTATCGAAGCTTGGGACTTAGTTGACGAACTCGAATGCGAAGCTGGTTACTACGGGGCGCCAAAACCAGAAAAAACCGCGCGAGAAATATTCGCAGACCAAACTGAAACCACAGTTGCCACCTCTTCAACAGTTACACAACCTGTGTAGATAATCACATTTCTCGATTTTTAGACAAATCGAGAAACTTGAACCCGCTCTCAAACACTGTATATCGAGTCAAGTAGAAGCGTCATATTTTAAGAGGTCGAATATATTCGACCTCTACACGTTTGTAATTAGGTAGTAAGTAAAAATACTTAGTTTATATAAAACTGAATGTAAATCAAGACGTTTTGCAGAAATTAACAGAAACTACAAGACAATAGTTAATATTTAAAAGATTTGATAACCTCGATTTAAACAAGCCAGGTAAAAATGGTAGTGCAAGATTAATGAAAACGGCAAGATACAATTCAAGCGTTATCAGCTTGTCTGTATAGTTGCAGACAATTAAGATTAAATTAAATAGGAGCATAAGTATAAAAAAATTTATAAATTAAATTGAAGATAAATCTGATAACTATTTGCAACGCACGTTGATTATGTGACTACGCTTTGAGTAGGCTTTTTTGAAAATATTTACTTATTCCAATATGTCATTAATTTTAAACTAATGGTGAATATATCAACAGATAGACATTCCTAAAGTAAAGACGATGTAAAGTTTAACCAGATTGAAAGATTGATTGATATACTTTATCAATAGACAGTTGCAAGTTATTCTCTATAGCCAATTATAAATTACTACTTCAATCCTGGAGGAGTTATTTTTTACCAAGCTATTGTATACTTAGATTCTTTTTTTTTATTAGTTGCCTTTATTATATGTCTAGCCTTATAAATTTAGTCGCTCAAATGTATTGCAATCAACAGATTGTAATTCATCATTATTTAACGGCTATTTTGGCTATAGGACAATCTACCTAAACAGAAATATATTTTGTTTGTTTATTTGATTAGATTGAACAAAATATATTGAATTATGGCTGCTATAAATGAATATCATCTCACGTCATGTGTCTAAGCACTTAAGTCTGTATTCGCTTCTGTTGAAATTTAATGTTTTTAATTTCATCAAAAACTAAGTTGATTAAAAATTGAATCGAAGTTATAAATCAATTGACAAAGCTATGCATTAAGTAGTAAAAACTATAGAGATGCACTGATAATATATTCAGTTGGAATAATTCAGCCTAGATTCTATAAAAATCAACTAATTAAGGCTTGTATATTTGTACGTGTTCGATAAAAGGGTGTATTTAGGTTGTAATCATATAAAGTTTTGTGCGACAGCAATTTAAAACTAGCACCATTCCTCAAGAGAAAGAACAATGGCAAGAAAATTTTTCAACCAAGACGACTCGCATCCTCTTCAACTTACATCAGCAGATATTATTCTACGTCAGCAGCTTGAACATTCAATAAGCAAATATTTCTATAATGGTTGCGAACGAAGCATTATAGACTTGCTGTCAGCATGTCGATGGTATGTAACGACAATTTCTGGTGTCTTAACTTTAGTAATTGAATGTCCCGACCAAATCACTAATTGGCAGGTACTACGAAAAATGGTACCAATGGCAAAATTACTCAAACAGGTGGTAAGTAGTGCAAAAATTCGTGTATGTCCACCTGAAGGACAAGGATTACCTTTTGAAATGCGTGTTGATGAATTGGGAGTTTATAGAGAACACAGAGAAGGTGCATAAAATAATAGATAATAGGGAATAGGGCGGTAATCATTCTAAAGTTAAAACCCAATTCCCAATTTCTATTACCTCTGACTATAAACTTTTAACTAACTCCTCGAACACAAAATCTGCTGCACGTTGTACCGCAGGACTTAACTCCCAGCCAAAATCAAGACATGCTGCTTCGATTAAGTATACTGTCACATCTTGTGGAAAGCTATCTTTAAATATTTGGCGCCCAGAGGCAATAGCATTATCCCAACGAAAATCATGTAAGCTATAGCGAAGATTTGGCAGTGCTTCTAATTCTTCACCTGGAACTTTATATACGGCGCCTGGTTGCCCACTAGTTGAACTGGCATCAATAATTATCAATTTAGTACAGCCACGAGCAAGAAACATAACCTCAATTCCACCTGTACCACAATCATAAGCATGTACATTAGAATTAGGGTTTTGAATCAAATATTGCTGCAAGCGTTGAGCAATTATTACACCGACACCATCATCACTACGGTTGAGGTTTCCGCAACCAATTATTGCTAACATGTTTGACATCAACTTAATCAATATTACTTAAAGCAGTTAAATCTACCAAATGCGAAGTTTGTAGGCTACTTACCCAAATTTCCTGATTATGGTTGAATAATTTTAAAATTGCACCATTGGGAATTTTGAATAAATCGAGTAGAACTCGAAATTGTTGCATACCCTCAACACTAGCTTCAATACCGTTGAATAAAAGTGACCATAAAAAAGCTCGCATAAACATTCCGTGAGTGAATACAGCTACAAACCCTTCATCAAGATTTTGAATTAGCGTTTTTAAGTTATTTACACGACTTACCATTTCAGCAAACGATTCGGCGCCCTCTCCATCAATGTAATTTGGGTCACATCGCTGCCAGTATTCCTCAGCCATTGGAATTCGTTCAGCGAGAGTAGTATTTTTGCGTCGCGCGGTCGCTAAATAATTAAATTCCTGAACTTGCCACTCAATATGTGGAGTAGAGGCAAAACGTTCGATAGTAGGTTGAGCAGTTTGTTTAGTTCGCAGAAATGGAGAAGTAACGACTAACGAGGGTTGTTGAGAAAAGGATACAGCAATTTGTCTTGCTTGCTGGTGTCCTTTTTCTGTTAACTTGATATTAATCTGGTCATCGGTAGGTAATCCCGAATTCGCTTCGCTTTCTCCGTGTCGAATTAACCATACTGTAGCCATTGCTAACTATCCCCCAATATTATGTCAGGGAATGCTATCACGAGGTTGGGTATTTTGTATGCTAGGTAGACAGCAGAGTGGTTAATAATTTAGTACTATTTTGAGCGCCAGTTTTTAATTAACAGGCGCCGAAACACAAAATATTATACAAAATTGTATTGATTTTAGATATTCAAATCAATATTATGTTTCTTAGCAACTTCACCTAACTTATCAAACTGTTCTTGTTCAGCTTGCGCTAATTTTTCATCTGCTGTCAGAAGATTTTTTGGTCCTTTGGGTACTAAATATTTAATATAAAGCGAAATAAAGTCAACAACGATTGGTATTCCTTGTAGTCCATGAGCATCTGCTTGTTTGCCAGCTGCAAGAGCAGCCATACCTCCTTCAATAGTGTTTCTTGTTGCTTGTATAAACTGGTCTACAAGTTCCTCTATATAATATGGTGTTTCAAGTCCAAGTAATTTACTATTGTCAGTTATCAACTCAAACCCCGCTTCTGCTGCTTGTTCTAGCACACACCACTCGGTAAATTCTTTAAGTGCTTCATCTGACAGACGAGGAAGATAAGGATGTAATTCTAATTTAGACACAACTTTCCTTTGTGATTGTAATTTGAATGACTTTTTTGTTTTATCGATGCCTAATCCCCAATATCAAATACAATTTTTAACTATTCAAATTTCATTTTCTGTATTTTATGCAAACCTGTATAAATCGCTTAATTTGTCAAGGGCAAAAATATTTCTATGAAGAAATAATGAAGAACTTTATGGTATTATTATAAGTGCGATAATATACTAAGTAATAAAAAGTATCTTGGATACATATATATATTAGGGTAGCTATGAAAATAAGTGTCATTATTCCTTGCTATAACGCAGCAAATACGATTGGGTTTCAGCTTGAAGCAATCGCAAGTCAAGAATGGTCAGAACCTTGGGAAGTAATCGTCGCCGATAATGGTTCTAGTGATAATACTGTTGCTATAGTAAAAACTTTTCAAGAACGAATACCATCGTTGATAATTGTAGACGCATCAGCAAAGCCTGGTCCTTCGTTTGCACGTAACTGTGGCGCCAGTGTTGCCAAAGGTGAAGGTTTAGCATTTTGTGATGCCGACGATGAAGTTGCACCTGGGTGGGTTGCGGCAATGGGTGAAGCGCTTGCTAAATATGATTATGTTGGGGGTTATAATTTACACAACAAATTCAATGAACCGTGGCTAGTCAAGCGCTACGGTTCAGAGAAAGGAAACGGAGTTATTTATGACCATCCATATTTACCTATAGTTGCTAGCTGTAATATGGGAGTTAAACGCGCGATTCATGAGAAAGTTGGCGGTTTTGACGAAAATTTCATGATGATTGAAGATATTGATTACGGCTGGCGCATCCAAGAAATGGGAATAAAGGTTCATGATGCCAATGATGCAATAGTTCAGTATCGACTGCGGAAAGAATTTAAAGTAGCTTGTCATCGCGCGTGGGCTATTGGTTTACATGAGGCATTGCTGTACAAGAAACATAAAGGATGTGGAATGCCAAAGTTGATGTCATGGAAAAGTTTTGTTAAAGCTCCAATTAAGTTTGTTTTAGAGTTAGCGCTATTTAAGGTTCGTGATCAGAATACAATGCTTGAGAATATACGAACACTTGCTTGGCGCGTTGGACAGTTCCAAGGTTGTTTCAAATTTAAGTATTTACCAATTTAACAATAATTTTGTTAGGTTGTAGCACATCTGTCTGGTGATGTGCATACCACGCCCGTCACAGAGTATACAGAGAGAAGAGTACTACTGGTTAACGCGAACCAGTAGTACCAAATTGCGTCACTTGAGTAAGCGCATTATATAAAACCCACTAATTATAAATATTATGCTGCGAACAACTCAACACTTGTATTAGTATAATTTAATTGCTAAATTCCTTAAACTCAGTACTTATATTGAGTCAAAGTCGGATTTTTATTTCTAAAGTGAGTATATATTGAAACCTAATATAATTCTAATCTAACAGTACTACTGGTAATTGCTAACGTTTACTCAAGAAGCGGCGCCAGCGTCAGTACTACTGGTTAACGCAAACCAGTAGTACCAAATTGCGTTATTTGAACAAGCGCATTGTATAAAACCCACTAATTCTAGATATCATGCTGCAAGCAACTTAACGCTTGTATTAGTATAATTTGATTGCTAAATTCCTTAAATTCAGTACTTATATTGCCCAAAATTGCGATTTTAATTATATAGTGAGTATATATTTAAACTTATATAATCATTATTTAACAGTACTACTGGTAATTGCCAACGTTTACTCAAGAAGTGGCGCCAGCATTAGTACTACTGGTTGACGCAAACCAGTAGTACCAAATTGCGTTATTTGAACAAGCGCATTATATAAAACCCACTAATTCTAGATATTATGCTAGAAACAACTTAACTCTTGCATTAGTATAATTTAATTGCTAAATTCATTTAAATAAGTATTTATGTTGAGTAAATTTTGGGTTTTTATTTAGACTCTAAGTATATATTTTAACTATTAAATTTAGAGTCTAAAAGTACTATTAGTAATTGCTAACGTTTACTCAAGAAGCGGCGCCAGCATTGGTACTACTGGTTAACGCAAACCAGTAGTACCAAATTGCGTTATTTGAACAAGCGCATCATATAAAACTCACTAATTCTAGATATTATGCTACAAGCAACTTAACGCTTGTACTAGTATAATTTTATTGCTAAATTACTTAAATTAAGTACTTATATTGGTTAAAATTCCGATTTTTAGTTCTACAGTCAGTATATATTTAAACTAATATTATTGTAGTTAAAAAGTACTATTAGTAATTGCTAACGTTTACTCAAGAAGCGGCGCCAGCATTGGTACTACTGGTTAACGCAAACCAGTAGTACCAAATTGCGTTATTTGAGCAAGCGCACTATATAAAAGCCTGTAATTCGAGCTTCCCACTAGTAGTCCATGTCATTAATTTTGATGAGTTAAGAACTATTACCTTCCGCCGGCGCAGAGGGCACTCTTAGGTTTTGAAGTTCCCTCTGTGTACTCTGTGTCTCTGTGGTGAAAAAATATAACGCACATCCTATAATTTTAAGCGCCAACCTAACAAAATTAATGACATAGACCACTAGTACTCTGTGTCATTAAATTTGGGGGGTAGAAATATTAGCAACGGATGAAGAGCGGATGTAACGGATAAGTAATTTTAAATAACAAAATCTATATGTTTGACGAATAACTCATCCGTTAAATCCGTTGTATCCGTTGCCAGCCAACCAGCCAAAATTAATGACATAGACCACTAGTTGAAAATTCCGAATTAAAATTACTAAGCGGTTCTAAAGCGTGCTAATTCCTCACCTGTTTTGGCATCATGAGCATGAACTGTACAAACTAGACATGAGTCGAAAGAACGCGCGACGTGTCCAACTTCTATTGGGTCGCTAGCGTTTTGAACCGGAGTACCAATTAAAGCTTCTTCTATTGGACCTCGCATTCCTTGACTATCCCGTGGTCCAATGTTCCAGTTGCCCGGTGTAATAATTTGGTAGTTTTTAATCTTGCCACCTTGAACATCAATCCAGTGACACAAGGCGCCGCGTGCTGCTTCAGTGGCGCCCCAACCACGCCCATCTTTTTCAGCGGGCTTGATGTACCAGTCATCGTTAAGACGAAATTCGCGCAAGCAATGTTCAGCTTGACGATATAGTTTAACGATTTCGTGCATTCGCGCAAGTTGTCGTAGGTGGACATTGGCGCCACGCATTTTCTTGAAAACATCAAGGATAAATCCATCGTGATGCTGCCAAGACTCACCGTGTTTACCACCTGCAACAAGTTGACGAGCAAGTGGTCCGGCTTCAAGTCTACCTTGGTTTTGATGCAGTACGGCAGTTGACCAAGAGTAAGCATTATTAAAGTCTTTCTTGTTATTAGGACTAGGTTTGGTAGTGCGGTCAAGAGGATGAATATCAGTTTCGCTTTCTTCGTACCAAGAATGAGTCATATTTTCACGGACAAATTCCTGGTTCATTGCTATGTGGGTATCACTAAAACTGTCGTACACACCACCCTTCATAATCATCGCCGCATTTCGCCCTTCGATAGTAGGTTTTTGATATTTAGTTTCGTGCGGTAAATATCCCCAACTAACATACCGTCCGACACCGGCGCCAAACTTATCGAGTCCAACATCCAAACCCATTCGCCAGTATAATCCCAAATCAGAATTCCAGTGTTCGGGCTTTTCATTCAACCAAGTCATAAAATCATCGTAGGTACGAATTTCTTCATACCGTTCCAACGAACACCCTAACCACACGGCTTCAATCCAATTGCGTCGGAAAAATTCTAAAATTGACCAAGCGCGCGTGACATCGGTTAAAGTTGGAGCGCACATTACACCACCTGGAACCATATAACTTGAATGTGGCCACTGTCCACCAAAAAGCGCATAAATTTCTACAGGTTTAGCAGAAAGAGTTATACCCTGTTCGTAAGATTTACCTGTAAAAGCAGAAAAACGCTTAACTGCTTCTATATAGTAAGGACTGTGACGATATTTTGGATGCGTCAAGTCAATTGCAAACAGTCCATAGAAATAGCGTGGTATACTTTGCAGCGTCTCAGCTAATTGACCAAGATTGCGCGCGAGAATAGCATTACGTGGAACCTCTGTTCCCCAAGCAGTATCAAGCGCCCATGCCGCACTCGTTAAGTGACTCGCACCGCAAATTCCACAAACGCGCGGTGTTACAATTAACCCGGCTTGTGGGTCTTTACCGCGTAGAATTACTTCAAAACCGCGAAAAAGTTCAGCGTGTGTCCAAGCATTAACAACTTGCCCTTCCTCTATTTCAACACGAATATCTAAATCACCCTCGACTCTACCAACAGGTGAAATATCTAATATTTGAGTCCTCATTATTTTCTTCTCTTGTTTTAATTTGTTAATGAATTTGCAACGGATTCAACAGATGTAACGGATATAATTTCTCATACATCCGTTACATCCGTTACGTAATCCGTTGCCCTAAACTGTAAAAAAGTCCTCTTCAGCCCACTCAGGCATCGTGTCTTTTGAAACCATTGTCAAAATAGCGTAGCCTGTTTTATTAACACCTGGTGGTAAATCTTTCGGAACGCCCATAAGAGTTTGGGTCTTAAATACACTTCCTGGTTTGAGGTCATAGAAAGGAAACTCAGGTTCAGTGCAACCAATACAAGGCATTCCCACGCGCGTCTTTGAAGATACACGGTTCCAGAGAATGCGGTTACAAGAAGAATGAGTCATGGGTCCACGACAACCAAGGTCATAAAATAGACAACCTTTGCGCTGACCAAATTCACCTGTAGAAGCTTTGTAAGCAAAGTGGATGTTACGAGTACATCCAGTTTGAGTATAAGTCTTGAAGAAAGTTAAAGGACGATTAAGTTCATCGAAGGCAATGTCACCAATACGTCCGGTTGCAATTGCCACTAAGATTTGAGTTATCCAATCTGGGTGGGCAGGACAACCGGGAATATTAATTACAGGTAATCCCGATTTCGCTTTAAAATCTTTACCTAAAAATCCACCATGCGAACGTTTAAGAAATTGTAAACCTTTTGATTCGCTAGGGTTAGGCGCCATTGCTGGTATACCTCCCCAAGTCGCACAGTCACCTACAGCCACAACATAGTTAGCAACTTTAGATAAATCAGCTAACCAATCTTTCATGGGACGGTCTGCGAATCTGTTCCACTCACCAGTACCATTTGGTGCATTAACTACCGAACCCTCAAACACCAAGATGTCTAAAGGAGTGTTACCCAACACACAATTCCATAACAACGTTTGAAGGTTCTCACCTAATTCCAGTCCTAGTGATGGATGCCAAAGTAAATTTATACCAAAGTCAGCTATTAAATCGCAAGCTGTAGGGTCGCTCGCGTTCAAGAAAGACATGGTATTTCCACTACAGGCGCCACCTTGCAGCCATAATACGTTAGTCATCTGTTATCTATTTTCCAATTGTTGACCCTGCCTATATCAAAGATGTCAAACAAAAGATACAAAATTTACACTATATCCTTTGGTTAAACATATTTTTGCCATTTCTTGTTTTATATCAGGCTGGTGATAATTGTATTGTATTGGATTAAATACTTTTTTGCTTACCCTTATCAAAAAATAACAAAATTCTGTAAATAGTTAAAGGAATAACTTTTTTGAAAATAAGTATAATTTCTTAAAACAATCATTCTGTAATAAATTTAAATTAGTAGAAACCTGAAAAAATCAAACCTGTCAGTTAATAATAAAACTGTCTAAATATTTATATTTTTATCAGATTCCTTTGTAATTAAATATACTAATTATTATGGCGTGCATTATTGAATAAGTATTTATTCAATTAAATTTGCGTAAATCAAACTATTAATTTTTTGTTGATAAAAAGTAAATATTACCACTGTATTCAAGGTAGCATTATAGACACTGATAATCTGACTGGAATGCACCTTGAACTTATTAAGTATAAAAGAGCTTGTAATGCTTATCCCAAGCGTAGGGTGGGCATTGCCCACCTTACAATTATTGAGAAGGTGCATTCCGGTGAGTAACCGTAAAAGATTGTAAAAAACCTATAGTAATTTATAAAGAACTTGTTTTATATTGAATATAGATTGAATGAAAGCAACCTAAACTATTGATTTGCTCTGTTGGAATAATTCTGGTAATTCAATTAATGGTTCTTAGCTAACATTAAAGCAAAATTTATAAATTAGAGTTGCATTGAAATAGGTAAGTCTACTTCATACATCAGCAAATGGTTAGCTATTAACTACTAATAGTTAACCAACTATATATATTGATTAAATTGGGAATCTCGGTTTAAGAGCGCGGATAGCTGCCATACAGACATTTTTGTTTGTCCTTTTAATCCTCACATAACTAAAACAAATCGCAGCCATGTCCTCTAGTATTACGGATTCCACAGTCAAAGCGGCAATGGAAGCAATAGCATCCGATGCAACAACCGAAGAAAAGATAGTAATGCTTATCGAATTGGCACAGGGTTGTCAAAAGGCGCCCAAGACATCAAAAGATTTGCGTTCAGCTATATCGCTGTACTATCAAGCGTATGAATTATGCAATAACGATTATCCTTTGCTCAAAGCAAGGGCAAAAGTAGGAATGGCAGGCGCCTTACAAGCTATACCAATGGCAGGAACAGATTTACTATTACAAGCTAAAGAGTCTTATGAAGAAGCTTTAGCAGTAATGTTAACGGAGGACATACCGGAAGAAGTCGCAGAAGTTCAGATGAATTTGGGGTTGGTAATGCAGTCGTTAGCGAATCATAATTTAGCGCGCGTTGCCGACAGCATCAAAGCATATCAAGAAGCATTACGATTCTTTACTTGGCAGGAGTTTCCACAAGAGTATGCAATTCTACACAATAATATTGCAATTGCATACCTTTCAATCCCTTTATCATCAGAAAAAGAGTATTTACAGCATGGTTTAGCAGTTCAATCATTTGAAACTGCACTCAAGTACATCAACTTGATAGACCACCCTAGAGAATATGCAATGTTGCAAAACAACTTAGGCAATGCACTTCAGTACTTACCTAGTTCGCATCCAGTTGAGAATAATCTGCGCGCGTTAGTTGCGTATGACGAAGCATTAAAAGTTCGTAACTCTTACGATACACCGCTTGAATATGCAAACACTATCGCCAACAAAGCCAATGTTTTATTAAATATCCCTGATAATTTAGAACATCCAGAACTCGGAAACCCTAAAAATTTGATGCAAGCACGTGAATACTATCAGCAAGCATTCTCAATTTTTACCCAACACGGGCAAACCGAACAAGCAGAAATAGTTACACAAGCGTTAGCGGAAATTGAAATCTAGTACAGGATAAAAACATGGAAGAAATTATTAACGACCCACTTATTAACAAACTGCTTACCAGTTTAGCAGCAGGCGATATCAACTTTTTCACAGGAGTAGTCTGGTTAATTGTAGCTACTCTTGTCTCAATGGTTGGAGGCGCCATTGGTGGTTTATTATTAGCCAGAAATGATTTAGGTTACGAACTATCAGCAATTTTAGGAGGATTTTTTGGACCAGCAGGTGTTATTCCTACAATGCTGATAGGGCTTTCGGTTTTAAATATACTGGCACACTTGTAAAGCTATAATTGTAAAGGATTTAAAGGAGGAAAAATGTTAGAGATAGCATGGTTTGCAACGCGGCTATTTCTCAGAGGTAAATTATTACGTGACCCAGTTAACTTTATTAAACAGGTAGTATTTGGCACAGTACTTGGTTTACTAATATTTCTTTCATTAGCACAAGTCCAAATACCATTAGGAATAACTGTTGTCGTATCAAGCTTGTTAACTGGCATCGTCATGCCATATTTATTCAAAAACTTCAAAATGAAATAACCCCTCTTACTCCCCCCTTATCAAGGGCAGGGCTGTTTCATTCTTGAAAGAAAATTAAATTAAGTTTCAACTTCCTACGAGATTATCCTTAATTTCTGTCTCTGACTTTGTGCCCTTTGTGACATGCAGTGGTTTATTTCTTTGATGAACCACGTAATCCGGAGGATTTCCCGCTTTCTTAGACACAAAGAACACAAAGGGTAATAGCTATTATCCTTTTTAGAATGAAACGGCCCTGCCTTATCAAGGGGGGTTGGGGGGATCAACTCATCAACAAACAATTTATACCTAATTTTTGTTAACAACTATACCAAAACTTTAATTCTAAAGATTTACAACAGACAAAATAGTCAGCGAACATATCATGCTTGATCGTCAAGCTATTAATAAGTTTGAGTATTGCCAAAAACAAGTATAAATGTATATACTTTATCTAGAGAAAAATTTTACTCCTTACTCCTATAGCTACCCCGTATACTGAAGTGGAAGAAGCGAATCATCAGTTCGCTTTGCTTTGTTATCCTAGATTAATAAGAAAAGGAAGTTTTTATGAGCCAATCTCAACCAGATAGGTTAGACCGCATTGAAGCGACATTAGAACGTGTATCTCAACAAATGGATAACCAGGTTATAGTAAACGCCGAGTTGCGGCAAACGACAGCCCAGCTAACCGAAGCGGTTTACGTTTTAATGGATGCCGTTACAGCACTTACGGGGACAGTTACAACCCACGCATCAGAGATTAGGGAAATAAGAGAGGATATGCGAGAAATAAGAGTTGACATGCGAGAAATGCAGTCGGAAGTACGCGATTTGCAAACTGAGAATCGTCGCATTCTTGACCGTCTCGAAGGATTATAAAGTCATACCTTAGAGACGGTGTAACAAACGGTGCCTCTAAATAGTACAGTAAAACTATAAGTAGAGAGTCAATTAAATCCAATCGCGGTATGCTGAAATTTCCGAAATACTGATTTCAAATGGCATCCCTTTACCAGTGGGAGGATAAACTCGGATTTTGGCATTTTTGGAAAAGCGTTCAAGTCGGCTACCTATTTGAGGAATGTTGCTAACGATATGCCAGTAGCTTACAACATCAGGACAATCAATGATTAATCGTAATGTTGAAGCTTGGTTCGTAACATACCACTGACAGTTCGATAATAATGCTCGTGTAATTCGGTCGCAGTCTTCATAAACACACCTAGCAATCGAACGCTCAAGTTCGACCTGCATCATTTTATCAAACTGCGATGCCTTTTCAGGCGCCATATCATCGGGAGACTGTGAGTATTTGTTCATAAATTCAAACCCTTTATTAGTGTTTGCGAGTGAGGAGTTATGAGTTATGAATTATAGGTGATGAGCGCGTCTGATAAAGAACGTGCGTTCTATAATCCTAACTCTTAACTCCTCTTGACGTTGAAACCCCAACCTAATTTTTAAAAGCAATTTCATCGCATTTATAAACCGGATTTCATTAACACCAAAATCGAAGGGCTGAGATTAGATTTATTATGCGGCAGGTATATAAGCTGTGATTATTGTAATTACAAGAAATTCCGGTTTTATTATTCTATGCTGCGATTAAGTGCAATTCTAACCACAAACGTGGGTCTGCATTCTTTAAACTAGATTTGGGGTCACGTAATAATCGTGTCGCGTTTAAAAACACAACTTGCATTAATCCCATATTATCTGCTATTTCTCTTAAAACCTCTTTTTTCGCTTGTAGGTAGGGCATTATATCGTCTGTACAATAAATTCCTACATACCGGATGCGTTTCGGAGGGCGCCCCCAATAAGAGACAATAACTTTTATATAACAGCCGTCTAATAACTCACCGACTGCCGGATAATATTGTTTCAAAATTCGCGTGAATTCTTTTGCGAGAAGGTCTTCAGTATTCATTGTTCTTAGTACCGATTTCCGTAGCGCTCATCACATTACCCAATATAATATAACATAAATGTGTTATCGAAATTTGATACCAGAGTTAGATTTATAAATATTCAATTAGTTCATGTTAGACGCTCTTAATTTATGTAAAAAAAAATGAACAAAAAAAAGGAAAATAATTATTTTCCTTCTAATAGTATTATTAACGAGAATTTCTTTCAGAGACTAATATTTCAGCAATTAGAGGAGGGATTTGTGCTAAGTCACTGTAGCTGTCAGAACCTTTGATAGGGGAGTGAAAACTATAATTTGGGTCACATTCTCCAGTATCGTAGACTTGAATAAACCACCTATCTGGTAATCCTTCTACGCCTATTTCTGCTATATACCAATACTGACCTAATAACCGCGCGCTATAAACAACAAACCATTCTGATTCTAACTCTGATACGTTCCATTCCTCCATCAAAAACTCTAACGCTATATCGCCAGCTTGTTTCGCAGACAAGAGCATTATTACTCCTTTGCTGGAATTTCTGGGTACAAACCTAGTTGTTTTGATAACTCACGGGCAATATGAACTAAAAATTCGGCACCTTCAGAATTATCCTCATGAACAAAGATTGCCGCAACCTTTAACATAGTTTTAATCAAGCCAGCATCGAGTAATTCTAAGTTATCTTCTAATACTTCTGGTTCTTGACCATTAGCACAATTAAGCAGCTTATCAATTAACTCGAAATACTGATTCATTTTTTCTGGTGACTCTTCTTGAAATTCTTGTTGAGGAGTTGTGTTCATAACTTTACCAGTAATTACTTTTTTGCCACATTTTTTCTAATATTTCCACCTGTTTCCTGTAAACTTCAGCACGGTAGATAAGGTATTTTTCATAAGCAAAAATGCTTATTCCAATACCCGCAGGAATACATATTAATAAAAACTCTAAAATGAAAATTATTTTGTATCTGTTAATTACGAACAAAAAAATATTTTGTTCTTCTGATTTTAAAAAATTATCTCGTTCTATAGTGTGATAAACATTTTGAGTCTGATTACTGTTAATAATATACAAATTAGTTTTTTCTAAGGGTAGTTGTTGCCAAACAATACCGAATACAGCGATTTCAGGAGAAAGTATTGCTAGAGTAACCAAACAAACTGTAAAAACCTTTAGTAATTTGGCTTTCATTTAAATTTCCTGACTATTGGCAGCATCTTCAACTTGGGAATAACATTGCTAACTCCGTCTTTAATTAAGAAGTCCCCCCCAATTGCTTGGGGGGGTAGAGGGGAATCTCTGCGTAAATCCTATAGTGTTTATATCAGTCGTCTTAAAACACCACTTCAAAACGAGTCGGATTGAGTTTATTGAATTTATTAAGCTGGCGCCGGAGTTGTGCAAAGTTATATATAACAAGCGATATAATAATTTATGAGGGTAGGGGTTCTAGTATTTTCGGGATGAGGGACTAGACTTCATGACCTAGGGTACTGGCATTAAGGGTACTCAGATATTAAATATTCATGCTTCTTCAGACTTAAGGTATACAAAGTCTGGCGCCAACTTGCGTCATGCTTAAGATTTTATGCTGTTGTAGTAAATTCATTATTTTAGGAGCTACATAAATGCCGATTGCTCGTGACGTAACAGAATTAATTGGACGCACTCCTTTAGTTCAACTCAATAAAATTCCTTATTCTGAAGGATGTGTTGCCACAATTGTTCTCAAACTCGAAGGGATGAACCCTGCTGCTTCCGTAAAAGACCGTATTGGCGCCAGTATGATTAAAGATGCCGAGGAACAGGGACTTATCCAACCCGGTAAAACCATCTTGGTAGAACCAACATCAGGTAATACAGGAATAGCTTTAGCAATGGTGGCAGCAGCGCGCGGCTATAAATTAATATTGACGATGCCAGAAACAATGAGTTTAGAGCGTCGGTCAATGCTTCGTGCATATGGTGCATCTCTAGAGTTAACACCAGGAAGCGAAGGAATGCGAGGAGCAATAGCCAAAGCAGAGGAAATAGTCGAGAAAACTCCCGATGCGTACATGTTGCAACAATTTCGCAATCCAGCAAACCCCGAAGTGCATCGTAAAACGACTGCAGAAGAAATTTGGTCAGACACCGAAGGAAAAGTTGATTTTCTAGTGGCAGGTGTTGGAACTGGTGGCACAATAACTGGTGTAGCTGAAGTAATCAAACAGCGTAAACCAAGTTTTCGTGCTATTGCAGTTGAACCAGCTAATAGCCCTGTAATTTCAGGTGGAAATCCAGGGCCACACAAAATTCAAGGTATAGGCGCCGGTTTTATCCCTGATGTTCTTCGCACCGATTTAATTGATGAAGTTATCCGCGTTAGCGATGAAGAATCTATGGCTTATGGACGAAGACTCGCGCGCGAAGAAGGTTTACTATCAGGTGTCTCTTCTGGAGCAAACTTGTGTGCAGCAATACAGATTGCTAAACGTCCCGAAAATGCAGGAAAGCTTATTGTAGTAATTCAGCCTTCGTTTGGTGAACGCTATTTAAGTACTCCTATGTTTCAAGATTTAGCTTTAGAAACTGCAAAAGTAAATTAAATGTAATACTTTAATTCCCCCCTAACCCCTTAATAAGGCTACCGTGTATACACAAGTTTCAAAAAGTCACTTTTTTCTCTTACAAGAGTGCCCTTTGCTACGAGAGCGGTTTATTTCTTTTTACGAACCGCAAAGGACGCGAAGGACGCAAAGAGTTATATAAGAAGAAATAAAAGATGTCTGTACACGGTAGTTAATAAGGGGGGGAATAAGATGAGGGGTTAAGCCCCTTTTATCAAATCAAAATAACCTTCTTAGAGCCACCCCTTTCCACGCGGGGGTTGGGGGATCAAAACATGTCTACTGAAATCTTAAAAGAGTATTAAATAATCAATTTGAGTCAGATTAAGAGATAGCGTATATATCGGTTCTGAATTTAAATAATAAAAGCGACAAAATATTACAAAATATAAATTATTGTAAAGTTTGTTATCTAAACTCGTTTTATGAGGCAAAAAGCAGTAAAAAATAAAGAAAATATAAAATTGCCCTATACAGGCATACATTAGTATATCTATTCTAGGTTTCTAAAACTCAATTTCTGGCATAATTATGCTTATTTGACATATTTGACATATTTAGCTGATGTGGTTGTAATTGAGCTTGGATGTTAACTTAGATAGATACTCGCGCCCTAGCCCCGACCTTGGGTAATACTAGAATCTGCTTGAGTTGGCTGTTTTTAAAGGTATTTCCATTCCTCGACTGGATTTTTCTTTGAAAGCAGATTTTTACTTTTATTCATCTACCGTTTGAGTTAGCCAATATATGAGCAATAGTTCCTTAATAATCACAAATCATTTTTAAGTACGTGGGCAAAATAAAACATCAAAAATTCTATAAGTTCGTAGTAAGTGCTTCTTACTTTACGATTAGTTCTATGCATTTATACTTAGAACAAATCTTCTCAGGGTCTGAACCACTGACTACAAACTTTTGTTCATTGATACCCATCTACTTACAACAGTTCACTTTAATATTTTTCACGTACTGAGGAGCCGTATCCGAATGCAGCTACTTCCACGACCTCAGATGAATAATCGATTGCGGTTGAAGTTGGAATCTGAGCCATCAAATGAAGCACCACTTGAAGTTGTAAAACAATCGCAGCCACATGATGGTAGACGAGAACGTTTTCAACAAGAAACAGGGCGCGTTGCTATTTTCATCGATGGTGCAAATTTATTCTACGCTGCCATGCAGCTCAACCTCGAAATTGATTACGCCAAACTGTTGCGTTGCCTAGCTAAAGACCGTCAATTAGTCCGAGCTTATTTTTATACTGCTTGTGATAGCACCAACGATAAACAGCAAGGTTTCTTGCTGTGGATGAGTCGTAATGGTTATCGTGTAGTCACAAAAGAGTTAATTCAATTTCCTGATGGTTCTAAAAAAGCTAATCTTGACGTTGAAATAGCTGTAGATATGATTACGTTATCAAGACACTGTGATACCATTGTACTTCTTAGTGGTGATGGCGACCTTGCTTATGCAGTAAATTCGATTGCTTATAAAGGTGTGCAAGTCGAAGTAGTCAGCTTGGCATCAATGACAAGCGATAGCTTAATCAATGTTGCTGACTGCTACACAGATTTAGAAGAAATTAAAGGAGATATTCAGCGAAAGAAAACGTAATAAATTTAATTAAGTTAAATAAAATTTTCAAAAAGGACGAAATAATACTCTTCCGGGTAATACTTCATCGTTAATTTTGGCATAAACACGCAAGCAAGCAGATACCTCTCCTGGTACTCCACCAATATCAAGTTGCAAGTCGTCTTTTGACCACGTGTATACATCAGCATAGGTACCCCATAACGGACGAACTTGCACTTGATGACCAGCGTTGCGCGCGCGTTCGACAACACTATCGATCTGGCGACGGGTTTCTTGTTGCAATTTGCCCCACCATGAGTAACGGTCACATGGTGGTAAATATACTAGTGAGTGAATTGCTTCATCCAAATCTAGCCGCGCGCGTAGTATAACAATGGGGTCAGGATTATCAGCAGTACTTTGAACACGACGAAACCTTTCAATCAAAACTGTCACATATTTAGAACGTTCCGAATCGCTGCTTAATGACCTAACTCCAAATCGGTCTACACTTTTAAGCGCATGATTGAGTGACGCATCAATATTAATAAACTTTATACAAGTCGAAACAACCCCAGCGAGAAATATCAACTCCTCGCTTGTATCTTCTTGTACTAATTGCTGTGATATCGGCGCCCGGTCAGACAAACATAAACCCGTTGATTTGACACTTCCCGTTAAACCTGGATACATAATTTCACAGCGATTAAATGGTAGCTGTCTATACACACGATGGTCTAAAACGGCGCCAACTTCTTCCGCAAGTCTAAATGAAAGCTGGCGCCAATTATCTGCAAGCTTTTCAGGAACTCGCAGCAACAAGCGTTGAATTTCATTCCACAAATCACCATCATTTGTGCTACAAAACTCATACTCACCGATATACTGCGATAGCTCTCGGTCAGCTAATAATTTATCAGCTATATATTGTAGCTTTAGTTCATTTATATTTGTCTCAAACACATCCTCTGATTTTAAAATTTCCTCATTCGACTGCAAAACCACATTAAGTTCTTCAACCAATGCTTGACAAGCATCACTACCCAAATCAGAATTTGTAGTTTGAAGTGCTTGCTGCAACTGACTTCGCAAACCATGTAAACCTAAACGCAGTACCCAAGCAAGCTGCGATTCTTCAAATGCTAATAATTTAGTAAGATGTTCCATATTAACCCCGTGGGCGCCGTTCAAAGCGCATATAATTCAAAATTATTGATAAAGTTTACTATTTATATAAATTTATATGGTTTTAAAGTAGCAAAGCGGTCGAGAAGCAGGTGAACTTGATTGGAAGGCAATTGGTGGAACTTGGGGTTGTGCTACTAGTAATGTTGGTAAATGGGCGCCGGAATATGATTTGAAAATTCCCTATGAAAATTTTTACACAATCATTGACCAAATAGCTCAAACAAGTGATTTGCTCGCGCGCTATGTTCATAAATATTTTTATGACATTGTGCTTCATTGTCAGGAACTTTATAAGGTAGTTCAGCATGGAGGTTTTATTCATTATATTGTGGGTAATTCAAAGTTCTATGATGTAATGCTCCCTGTCGAATCAATTTTTGCCAGCATATTTCAAGATGTTGGGTTTATAAATATCAGTATTCTGACAATTCGTAAACGCACCTCTAAAAAAGAGCTTTTTGAGTTTCTTGTTTCGGCACAGAAACCTTGGTAAGAGTAGAATTAACCACAAAGACACGAAGGACACAAAGAGGGAAAGAGTTCAGAAGTAATTTATAATTGCTATTTGTTTACTTTTCAATTCTCCATATAAATTCTTTTCCTCTTCCTTTGTCCCCTTTGTGCCTTTGTGGTTCAATATATAAAGATTCATTTTTAGAAATTGATTTTAATGCTCACCTGAAAAAGGGTCACGTTTTGCTTCTATGTCGTTGGGTTGAGGTTGGAGTGCGTCTCGAAATACACATCCTTCTTGCATGAGGCATTCAGAACTATTTGATGTCCAGTAAGGAATTTCAAAGGCGTGAACTCTTAATATTCCTTTGGATGTTAGTGTTACATAATACCTACATGGAAATTCGCTACTGACTTGCGGTTGTGGTAGTTCACCGATTAATTCCCATTGTTTTGATTTTGGGTTGTGGTATTGAAAGTAAAATGTGTGTTTGCCGCTAATTGGGAAGGGTGGTAGTTCAGCTATAAGTCCAGTAAATTGTGATGCTGTATTGTCTTCATCACGGAAGATTTCAATCTGATTACTATAATCTTTTTCACCTGAGAATAATTGTGTATGAGCGTCGGTTTTTAAGGCATTTGCTGATTCAACGACGTTTACCGCTATATCACCTGCTACTTTACCGTCATCTGTCACCATGATGGGAATATTAATAGCTTTAGCTGCATCTATATATGGAATGTTGCTTGAGATAAAGTAGTGTGGTGTACCGCGACACAGTAATAAATCAATTTCTAGTTTCTGGTTGATTTCAAACTGGATTTTGATATGATTTTTAAAATCGTCTTCACTGATATCAAGCAGTCTACGCAGTGCATCACCGTTATAACTACCCCAAAGCTGCGGTTTTATATTTTCAAAGTCTTGACGAATAATATTATTCGTTAACTGCATTCCCTGCCAACCACTACGAAATTTAGCGATACCTTCTTTGGGTTGAAGTTGGTAAAGTTCTTGTCCTGCGTTAAATATTGGTTCCGGACTGGCGCCTATTACTTCGCGCGTAAACGAGCAAGGTAGAAAGTAAAATAGATTTTTGACATCCACATATAACTGATTGGCGCCTTTTCGCAGTAGTTCTTTAGATTCTTTCGGTGCAAACCCTAGTTGACGGAGTTTTTCGGCAAAACAGGCGCCTGCGGATGTGGCTAATTTAGTATATTCAGGTTCAAAAGTAACTCGTTCTTCGTTCCAAATAAAATAGTCAGACTGGCTAAATACTCCGTATAGTTCGCGCGTGACTAAATCTAAATTGCAGGTTTTGCCAGAAAGAATCAACCAATCGACTTGTTCATTGTAGTTATTGTAGTTTGGTTTCTCGTGGTATTGATGGGATGTTCCCGACTTATGGGACAACGCATTTTCTACCAAACCCTGAGCAATAGCAACAGCTTCCTTAACTACAGGCGCCGTTGCTTTCTCAAATTGCTCTACTGTAAGAGTCACACTCAAACTATCTATCAGCACACTTGGTAATTTAATATCATTCTGTGCGAGCAGTTCAGCAATTTTCTGCCCGTCGAGAATATACATTGGTTCGGGTGCATCTTTGTGACGCTTTTGCCCTAACGTTAACTTCGCATCTTCAGCATGTTCCCACAAACTGTAAAAACTCTGTGCGCGCGAAGGTGAATTTTTCCACCTTGTCGGAATAACTCTCTCGGCAGCATTAAGTGCTTCTTTGTAAGCTTCGTCTTCGCGAATTTCTTTATCTACACACGCAAGCAGTGAACCTGGTTCAAATTTACCACTTTCAAGAAATCGGTCGCTTAATTCTTCTGGCTGTATTTTTAAAATATCTTTACCCATGCGGTCATCAGCGACAGCACTCAATAAACAATCCGCAACCGCAGCTTTCAACAGCAAAAACAACCGTAGCGTTATTAATTCCCCACCTAACTGTAAATGTCCCGATGACCCTAATAACTTTGGTGTCAACTTATAATATCTACCTCCATCACCTCTATCTTCTCCCGGTTCAAAGGGGTTAATTTCTTCCAAAGTTAATCTAATTAGGGCTAAATCAGTAGTTCCCCCACCAATATCTAACACTAAAACATTCTGCCACCATTTTTCATTGTCATAACGACAGCGACTTTTGAACGACTCAATCCCCACATTCAAATCACCGCTAAACTCTCTCCATAAAAAGAATATAGCTACCGAAACCGCTTCATCATAAGCCATTTGTACATCAGCAATATCAAGCTTCTGCACCAAACTCTCAATTTCACGTCTTACAAACGGTGATGCAATTGTTGGATATGTTACAACCGCGCGGTAAAATTTACCCTCTGAACATTTACCCACGTTTGAGGAACGATATTTCTCAATTAAATCAATTAGGTGTGCATATGCTGACTGCAACAAAGTATTAATAGGTATTGTCTCAACTTCACCATCGAGTGAAATCTTACATGGTCGTTCTTGACCGAAGTAGCGTTTAGGTGAATGTAAAAATCGTCCTTCAATATCTTCCTCACCCCTTTTGATTGCATCTAACCGATGCTGCTTGGCTTGTTCTCCGAGAATAACTTTAACTTCAACGTCTTTTTCTGATGTTGCTACTTTATGTAAGCTAATAACTTCTAACTCGCTTGGTATTTCTCTTGAACGCCGATTTTTATCGAGTTCTACTGGTATTAAACTTTGCCACTCTAACGCCGGAACCCGAAACACTTCATGATATATCAAATTCAGATGCTTACTAGCCGCGCGCCGAAACCAATCCATTCGTTTGCTTAAACAAATTTCGATTTGGCGAATCACTTCTAGTAACTGTATACTATTTACACCTTGTATCAATAACTCGCCAAAGTTGTAGCGATTAGCAGCATTAGTGTAAGGATAATCTTTGCCTAATTCTGAAAGAAACTTCTGCCATTCTACATCCCAGGCGCCGCGACTTGAGGTTGTGGCTTCTTCGATAGGACGCTTGTTTAACCAAGATGCGATACGTTCACGCAGTTTGGTTTCTTGCTCCATAGGTAAAGTATCTGGTGTGACAATAACTTTAGGGTCGTATAGTGTCACAGTTGAATTTGAAGTACCAAAGTCAATTGCGAACCAACCAGGGTAGGTAAGATGTGACTTAGTTGACATTGGTTCTGGCATTGGTTCGGGTGGAATTAATTTTGCAGTCATTTGAACAAAACGTGAGGATTCAGCGGCAAAAGTCCAAATATTACACTCAGCAGTTGTTTTTTTGATTACATTCAGAATCGGATTGGTTGTAGCATCCGATTCAAAATATTCAACTGTCACAAGCATTGTACAATTTACCCCAGCAGGTAAAGCTTGATACCAATTGCAATTACTTTGTTTCAATCGCTGTGGAGTAGTTAATTTCAATAGTTTGTTGCTGCTAAAAGCGACACTCTTATACGCTGATTGAATAGCAATCGCCAAATCCTCTGGAACTCCGCCAACTGTAATATTAATTCGAGATACAAAGGGAATATTGGCGCCGTCAGTAGGTTTGATTTCAATAACAGGTAAAACGAGTAAGTCTTGTGCCTTCGCGCGTAATTGGTAGCGATTTAAAAGTTCAATTTTAATACTCATCGGTTAATCTTCTGGATAAGTTATGGCGACAATTTGCGAAAGTGCTTCTAACCAAGGTGGTTGTGGCGCCTTACCTTCACGGTTACTTCGTTCTTCAGCACTAGCTATATACCTGAGTAACGGCTCATTTTTGGACTTGAGCAAATCTTGTAAGCTATCAACAATTTCTTTTGTGGCAACTGTGAACGAAGCTTTAACCTGTTTCGTTAACTGGCTAACATACTGAATTAAATGTAAACCGGCACTCTTCGTAATTTCATCGCGCAATCTTAAAACAGCGATTTGATGATTAAATGGTCGCGGTGGAACAGGATATGATTTTTGCGGACTCCAGTCAAAAATTTGACATTGATTGTGCTTGCTGTCTCTTTTGGCAAGGGGAAATAAAGCATCCGCCCCAATAGGTGTAATGCTTCCCGATAAAGCACTACGTTCAATAATTAACTTCTGCCACTTACTTACAGGCTCAATTGCTCTGAGGAGATTACGGTAAAGACGAGCTTGTTTATTACCATAATTATGCAGAATATACTGTTCCATTTCTGGAAGAATAATCGAGTTGATTTTACTGCGCTCAAGTTCGACATTGCGGGAAATTTTACCAAACAAATCAATAACAGCTTCATTAGTGCGGTCGTGAGCAAAAGCTTGCATTTCGCGCAAAGTCTGAACAAACGCAGGATAAAAATCTTCAGATGTAGTCGGTATCGAGTCATCAAACTCATCTTCCTCAAAAAATCTTTCACCCTTATCAAGCGAGATAATACCGTTTTTAGTTCGGTCTAATAACAGAGTCCACTCGCTCCAGTCAAAAAATATTTTGTTTGTCAGTTCGTCTTTAACAATATCACTGACTGATACACCGCTACGGTTTGTTAAAATAGGCTGTCTGTCTAAATCTTCTTGAAATTGTCTATATACACCCACTAAAGTTTCCACCGCTTGCCTTAGCGTCAAAAATGCGGGATTCTCTACTACAGGCATGTATGCAGCTACTTCGTGTAATGTATTGTCTAAATTTACCTGCTCCGAGCGCAACACTTGAGCAGTTCGCTGCACATCTTCGAGTAACTGCTTCATTCCGTGAACTGCCACATGTTCTTTAAGCAAAGAACGCAACCGACTAATTCCACCGTCATCAATATAATCACTAAGTTGTTTAGAAAGGGTGCTTGACGCTGGTAATAACTCGCTTAACTGCTGCCACTTATCGCGCGCGCGCAATTCCTCTAATTTATTAGGTATCTCTAAATCTGGTAAAAACTCAGGTGAACAAACCTGTACTAAACGCGAAATTTCAGCGAGCTTGTTCAAACCATGTAGCTGTGATAGCAATACAATATTTTTCTTCTCTGTCGTTAAATTACTCGCGCTAGCAACAATCAATTGTAAAATCGGTAATTGTTCTAATACCGCTTCTTCATTTAGCGGTTCGTTAAACACCGAAAATATAGCGTCATTATCTCCAGGTTCAGATACTTGCTGCACTAATATATCTAACGCGCGCTCATCACTAGGACTCATAGGTAATTGATTAAACCGTCCGACCCCTACAATAATTCGGTCTTTGAGGTCTTCACCCTTATTACGTTCCAACATACTACGAATCTTTGCTGCCGTAGCACCCCCTGGATATCTACCATTGAGTAACAGCAATATCGTTTGTACTTCAGCGAGTTCGCGTAAAGACAAAAAAGTATCACGAACACTAGAATCAGCGGCGCCTAATCCTGGAAAATCGAGCAAGATAAACTCGTTTGTTCCCTGCAAACCCGATAAATCCCAAATTTCGCGCGATAACTCCACGGTTACATCAATTCGACTAATCAGCGAAAACGTATGCTGTAAATCTTCAGCATTTGGCGCCTGTAAATTATTCCAACGTTTATAAGGAGTAGGTATCCGCTCAAACTCAAGTTCCAAAATATTCATCGGTGGTTCGACAAGTCGTAACCCTTTTTTCGCGATTAATTGGTCAACTTGGTAAACTCTGCCACAAATATCTGTTCCATATAAAGTGTAAGTTCGCACAAAAATAACTAACTCACGCAGTAAACACCGCAACTCTAAACTTTGCGTTTGATTCCAAGCCAACTCACACCACGTCAGAATACTTTTGGCATCAATAAAAGTAGTAGGTTGTAAAGAACGTAATGTTGCAATTGGCGCCGGAGGTAACTTAGCAGCTTGCGCGCGTAATTCAACTTCTTTGAGCATAAACCGCAAGCACTCGCGCACACCTTCATGCGATAAATACTGTACAGTAAATTGACCGACTTTAGTAGTTTGCAAACTCTGCTGCTGTATCAAGTGAATTGCCGTCACATTACCAGTAGTAGGAGTTTCACTTACAGGTAAAGCATCAGCATATCCAATCAAACTACCCAGTAACAAAGTTTTACCACTGCTAAATTCTCCCATAATGCCAATTTTGACAGGAGAGGAAGCAATTTCAATCGTTTTTTGAGCGTAGTGCTGAAAAGTCTGTATCGACTCACTTATCGTCGTTTGTACCCAAGCTTGTGTAGGAGGAGGATTTTCCGCAACCAAATTCAAACACTGAAGTATCGACTCACCATATTCTTTATAGCGGCGTAATAATTCGACGGCCGTGTCGCTTTTCATAATCGTTTCTTCCGAGATTTTCCCTTTAGTGTTCAATATTGATCCCCCGCCAACCCCCCCCTTCCACGCTACCGTGTACACACAAGTCTCTCAAAGTTACTTTTTTCTCTTCCTTTGTGCCCTTTGTGCCTTTGTGGTTCTTTAAAGAGATAAACCACAAAGAACACAAAGAACACAAAGGGGGGAAAAGGTGGTTATTTAAAGATGTGTGTACACCGTAGCCCTTCCACGCGGGGGGCTACGGGGATCACAAGCTATTTTTCAAAACATACGCAGCATGGAATCCTGTAATACTTTGTCAAAAACAAATTACTTATATCACCTATAAATTCAAATTTACATCTAAACATAATAATTAATTAATGATTTAACAGCATAATAACAGCACAACTAATAAGCTTAAGCGTCTTAATACTTAAGCAATCGAGTGTAACTATAATTGGACTATTGATTTACTAGTTTTTCCGACACACCCACTGGTAGCTGCCCACTATTTGTTCAATGTTTGGTCAGATTTTGATTACGGCTAACAGTTAGTATAACCACTTATTCAAAATTCGCCAAATATTTATTTTTTAAATTCTCATAATTATCACTTAATTAGTAACAATAAATACGCATTAATCTTTGTAATAAAAATCAATGTATAAAAATATAGCAGCAGTAAATGAAAAAACCAGGCTTCAGCAAGAAACCTGGTATTATAATTTGAAGAATGTGTATAAAATAATATTATTAAATCACGAGCTTAATGTTTACACTTACCCTCTTCATGATGATGATTACGTTCATGACCATGAGCGCAGCCTTGCAAATCTTGACGCATTAGTTCTTCGCTGACAGCTCTTTGTGAAGCATCAACCGGTTCCAAACCTATCCAAGCATTAATACTATCAATATCAAAACCAACTTCTCTACGTTCCCCAACTTGAATCAACGGGCGCCGAATTAGCAAAGGGTCTTGTATCATCAGCTTAATAGCAGTATCAGCATCGATTTTTTCAGGAACCACCTCACCGGACTTGATGCTAGGCGCCGCTTTGTTAAACCAATCTGTTATTGGATGATTTCCGAAAAATGACCTGAGTGCATCAGGTGTCCACGCATAAGAGCGAATATCATACGTTTCTAACTCATGTCCTGCAGCCGTCAATAGTACTTTTTGCTTAGTATTATTCTTACAACCAGGTTTCTCGTAAAAAACGACCTTTGCCATTTCCCTACCTACCTATCTAAAATTTTTTAGCTTTTCTGTTTACCGGGTCAAACTCATACCGCTTTTGTGGGTCAGTTTCTCCATAAATATTGAAAGTTACCGTTGGAGTATCACCCATCGCTTCTACACAATGAATAGCATCTGGTGTAAAACTAATAATGTCTCCAGGAAACAAAGTTAATTCTCCAGTCTGTTCAATAGGATAGTTTTGAGTGCTGAGTTCTGAGTGCTGAGTAGAGTTACGTTTCCAGAGAGTATTTTTTTCCTCTCCTTGTAATACAGCGACAATACCCCACGTACCATGATTATGAATATTTGACTTAACACCAGGAGCAAAAGTCACAGTTTGAACAGTAAGAGGAAAACCCAACTCATCATATAAAAGTAAAACCTCTTCTCCATTCTCAGAAACCGGAGGTACTTGGCTTTGCACCCAGTAAGAATTAGTAATTAGGCGCCGAACCAGCATCCGCATTTCCGGAAGACAACTAGATTCATCAGAAGCACCGCTAAGAACATCTTCCACCTCAGTTAAAAATCGATACAAACGATAATTATCTCGTAATAAATCCCATTCGCGCGGAGACTTACAAGCAGTATATTGACCATCTCCACCTACAAACCAATCACGATTTTTCATATATATAACTCCCGTTTAATTTTTGAAATACCACGTAGGGTGGGCAGTGCCCACCTTACTTTTGAAATAGATATACGTAAGGCATAGCTAAACATACAAATGCTAAGTAATTAGATTCCTAAAACCTCTTACCAATTAGGAATACTGTGTTAAAATTTATGCCTCATTGCAACTCTTAGCCCCCCCTCACTCGCGGCTACGGTGTACACATAAGTCTTAAAAAGCGGGGGTGGCAGGGGTGGCAGGGGTGACAGGGGTGGCAAAAAGGCATGGTTTTAAAGGTTTTTCAGTCCCGCATATATTTACAAGCAGGCGCCGAAGCAAAATTGATTTTTTAATCCCCCAACTCTCCAATTGCTTGATTTTCCGTACCCCCCCTGCCTCCCTTCTCCCCTGCCCCCCATGCCAAAGGAGTTGTGTGTACACGGTAGCCTTAATAAGGGGGGTTGGGGGGATTTAATCTATTACAGCTTCAGATAAAATTTAGGTAACAAAAATCACCATTACTACCAACTTTTTATTCCAAAACCAACTAGCTATTATTTGATTATAAACTTGAAAATTTGATTATCAAAATTTAAATTTAATACAATTTTTCAATTAACTATTATTAAGATTATTTGCTTCTGATAAAGGTGGGCGCCTTTATATATGTGGGTCAGGGCGCCCGATACCAAGCTCAAGTAGTTTTGATTTAATATCTTGTATAGATTTTCCGCAGTAGTAATAACGTTTATTCATGATGTCAACTAGGTAAAATCCCTCTTCTCCACCATTGATAGATAGAAGTTTAGCAGCACAAGAGCGTAAGCTTGTACCAAAAGTAGCAAACAAACTATCAAGCGACGGTTTTGGCAAATTAAGCGGATTATAAAAAGTTTCACCTTTAACAAAATGCCACTGTGTACCGCAACGTCGAACTACGCGGTAATAAATGGGCGCTGTAATATATGTATCAAAATCAATCATGGTGTTATTGTTAGTACATTATTAGAGAGTAGTAAAAGTAAAAGCAAGATATCCAACGCAGGTAAAATTTGTCAGATATCTTGCTTTTAAACTTTGAAATTTTAGATTGTTACAAGTGGCTATTTTTGTTTAAGAATATTTCTACACTTAGAAAACATCCTTTTGCATATCAATCCGGCATCTCATCAACACTACGTGGCTCAACTCGTGGTTGCTGGTTCATTTCATGGCGGAAACGGCTAGAAGTTTCATAAGCCTTCAAGCGTACCCGTTGAATAGAACCGAGAGGTCGATGCTCAGGAATACAGTGCCACGAACTAAAAGAAAGTACCTCATCAGCGTAAACACGACGCGCGGGACTATATGCATCCTGTGCGGGAATCGTAATTTTTGCAATTGGTTGGTACTGGCTCTCCTCTTGAGGCCATACAACCCCGGCATCTTCCACCGGCATCCGTTCCAAATTCGTGCAAAGCTGCGCGCGTAATTCATATTCGGCGCCATTCTCACGGAAAAACTCAACAACCAAATCTCTAAGAACAGAATGACTATCCACTTTAATATGCTTTCCAATTAGCGGAACAAGGCTCTCTGACACGGGGACAGCACTAATTTTAGCAATATAGTCACCATAGCGATGTGCCGCTGTAGTAAAGAACGTTTCACCCAAAATATGAGTTTCCGGCTTTGTTATCCCTAAAGAAGTGGGGTATAGTTCTAACCCAACCTTTTCGGTAACAGCATTTACGGTGCGAAGAGCAGTACTTACGAGTTGCTGCGCTTCTTCAGGAACAGTAACAACTTTTTCCTGCGCCAACTGTTCCAAAAGGTATTTTTTCACATCACCACTTGGGAAAGAAGGGTGATTAATCATTAAAAAGTCTTGGGTAAGCGCATCAGCTTTCTCCTCCAAAACTTTACGCCCTTCAACCCCAATAACCTTAATTGCCATGCCACGAAATGAAGACACAGCATCAGGGATAATATCACCAGGGGCATTCGAGAACCGAATAATAACATCATAAGTTCGAGGTTCGCGGAACAAGCCCTGTCTCAGTTCTGTGGGTAAATTATCGTAAATCTTTAACTGTCCCTTAACGGCGCCGTGACCCTTAGCATGGGCGCCACGTAGTGCATGGCGATGCTTATCATATATAAAGCGTCGCATCCTCTCAAAAGAAGCAATAATATCCTCAATAGTTTTATCCTCATCAGGTTGCTTAACCTCAACCTCATCGGAGTATCGGACATACGACAAGTTTTGATTCGACATAAAGCTCCTTAATAATATAACCACGCCCTGGAAGCAGGACACTTAGTAGCATACTACACGTTTTCCGTGCCGTGTTTGATGGAAAACAATGTGGCGCCTAGTGGTGCCTATAATTGTGATAACTTACTGTAGCAGCCAAAAGCGTTGTAAATTGAGTAATATTTACTATTGGCAGGCAACGGCAATATTCTTATGGCTGATGAAGGAGGAATTCGCCTCAATCAAATTAATGAAGTTACGAAAATAGCCCTAGCATATGACATTGGTACTTGTGTACAGTGTGCTGCTGCGATTAAAGCTTATTTGAAAAGCCAAAAGCTTAAAGGCAAACATATTCGAGTCGAAACTCTTTCACAATCTGGATTAGAGGGAATAATATACGATGATGCAACAAACCAGCAGATTGCTAATAATGGTTATCATGAAGGAATTATTATTGAAATAGAGGGAGTGGAAAAAGTTTTTGATAATCTCTACCCTAGAGGTAAACCAATAGAGCTATGGCTTCAAGATTTGGTTGTCATTCCAGGTAATCGCCTTAACTGGTCAATCGTAGAGCAATTTTAGTAACCGCACACCTTATAAGGATATGTTGTATGCATTTCTCTGACATTTTACCAGAAATCAAAAAAAGACCAACTCTTTACTTAAGTCGTCACTCAATCTTTGATTTCCAGTCATTTTATTACGGTTACGACTTGGCTCTTAAACAACTTGGTTTACCCAAAGACGAAAAACATCAAGAATTTGAAGAGTTTTTGTCTTGGGTGCGCTCTAGGTATAATATTCAAACAACTCAGTCCTGGGCAAGTCTCATCCTCTTTCACTCTGTGGATGAAAGGGATGCTTTAAATCGGCTGTTTGATTTATGGGAGCAATTCCAGAACCGAGACAATAATCTATCGCCAATTGAGGATGATTTTAATTATAACTCGCAGAAAGTAGAAGCTTAATGGTTAAGCGGGAGAACTACCAGATTAATAATTATGAATTTAAATACAACAATTCCTCCCCCTATTCACTATCGTATAGCTGAACATGAAAAACTCGTAACGTAACAAAATTTTATAGTATTAATAATCAAAGTAAAATTAGATTTATAAATATTAATAATCTAGTCAAAAGATTAATGATTTTGATAATAAGCTTAGTTTGAAACCTGATAATAAAAATAACAAGCATATAAAAAGTTTAATCCATTAACAATAATGGTAAATTAATTTAAATAAACGTTGCTTTCATTATGTTTGTCCTAGACATAATCTTAGTGTTGCCAAGCAGGTAAATTGAACTTAAATACTTATGGTTAGCAGTGCCCGACTTCTAATTTCTAAGTTAAGCCATGTGCAAAAACGGTTAGAAACTAGAAAGCAAGAATATCCAGAAACTACCTACGTGCATCTAGTAAATTCGTTAGAGGGTCTTATTAATGCAACTACAAAAGCCAATGAGCAACTTTCAGATACAAGTATCACTGATAAAAAGAAAAATCAATATGTAGAAACTTTAAAACGAATTGCAATTAATATAACTAATTTTGGTAACAAATGGAACCTAACATATTTGGCTGATGCATCTGCGGTTGTAGGAACTGACCCCAATAAAGACCTATCTAAACTGGAAAGAAAAATTCTAAGTAAAATTAAGGGAGGTACAGATATGCTAGCACGGCTTGATAATCCAAGAGAGACTCTTGAACATAAGATATCTTTGCGAGAAGAAGCAAGAGTTGTTTTGGATGCTGTTAGGAGGGGTGAAAAAGTTGAGGAAGTTCAACAAACGATAGAAAAGGAAGGGAAAAAAGCAGCAAAGAAAGACAAAGGTGAAATTGATGTTTTGACGGAGACAGAAATTATTGAAGTTAAAGGTTCAGCATCTTATGCAACTGCAACGAGACCAGACATTACTCTTATAGGTCAAATCGAAAAATATGTTCAAAAGATAAAGAAAGATGTCAAAGCGAATCCTTCCTTACCTCCCAGAAAAATTGTTGTACATTTAACGCAAGGAGTATCGGACGATGTTCGTAAATGGTTTATAGGTAAAGCAGCAAAATCGGGTGTAATAATAGAAATACGTACTGGACAGAGGTAAAACAGAGATGAGTGATCATTGGGAAATAATCATAATGATGCCTGAAGGCTTACCTGCTAGAGAGGTTGTTCCAACTACACATCAAGTAATAAGCGAGCTTGAGGGAATTATAGATGAAGACTGCCTTCTTATTTTGCATGATACAGCAACTGAGAGTCCAGATGTAGAATATGTAGAGGATTCGCAGGCTGCACTTGAGAAATTGTCAACTTGGCCGGAATTAGGAGGCATAGAATATTACATGCCAGATGGAATCATGACTGTTGAATATGCGGGTTCCTCTAATTCTGGAGTTGTAGAGTATATCAAAATAACTATTCCGAACATAGAATTTTTCAACGAAGATGGAGAAGAAAGTAAAAATAGATATATTAATATAGCAAAAGTTTTGCATAGTAAGCTTCAAGCAAAGCGGACAGTTATGGACTGGAATGTAGGACTATTGTACACTAGTGAACCTTGGAATCAGGAAATGAATCGGCTTAAAAAGGGTGAATTTATTGGGGAACATTTTATTGACATTAGAAGAATTGAAGAACGTTCCAATACAGGAATGGTCGCATAAATCCTCACAGTGCTTATTATACCGATTATGGTTAAATTAAAATAGCAGTCCCTTCCTTGCTAGGGGCTGTTTTTTATAAATTTACGAATACCCCATACCTGTGAGTTTAAACACAACAATTGCTCATCCTATTTACTACCGCATAGTAGAGCGTCGCGGCAATGGTTGGGCATTTAAGGAAGGTGAACCATTTATAAACTGGGATAACGAGCCTATGCTTTCCCAACAAGATTTATTCGCAGCCTTTGATACATCGATGAAAAAGGTTGCAATTGAGCTATTTAGAATCAACGGCGGCAAACAAGGCTATTATCTAGCTAATATCTTAGATAAAGAATATTACTATTGCGGTACAGAGTGGCTGGATGTAAAAGCAAAACTAAGAGAATTGGGAATAGGTAGACCAGACCGTATGTAAGCTTAGACTCATACAATATAAAATTAGTCAGTACGGACTTTGGTAATCTTACTGTATATAAGTATGTATGGCACCTAAACAACCAAAATATAGTAAAGAAGAATTTGCACGTCTAGGCGAGGAAATTTATGAACGCGATATTTATCCACCACTTCAACCAGATAGTAAAGGAAAAATAGTAGCAATTGATATTATGACAGGCGCCTGGGAGATAGATAGCAATGAAATTATTGCTTGTCGGCGCAAGCGAAGAACGTTATCCAGACGCACAAATATGGATTTTACGTGTTGGCTATAAGTATGTTCGCTCTTTTTAGGGCTGGTTTCAATAGGAACATAGTATGATTAATAGAAACCAGGATAACGTTGTTGTTACCTAATTGTTCTAAATACTGATTCATCAAAGAAATTCCAACGAATTACCAACGTGATGTGTGCTAATATTGGAAGAGTAGACAATATTCCATTTATCACAATTAAAGTGAAAGACTTAATAAATTTACAGAATGGTCGAGTTTTTCCATCATTCGAGAAATTTCGTATAGAAGGAGCGAAAGCTCTTGAATCCGTTAAAGATGGAAAAATAACCACTTTACAAACAAAAACGGGGCAATATCGAATTTTAGAAGAAAGCGACTTTCAACATCTTTTAGGGTTGGCTCGTGATGTTGAACGTTTGCGTGGAGGGCTGCGCGTGCTATTACGTACTGCGCGCGTCTTGCAAAAACACCCTGATGCCGAAAGTATTGACCTGCTAGTAGAAACAGTTACAATGTTGGGCAACTTACCCGAGCTTCCGACCCGCGACCACTTTGAGCCTTTGCAACCTGAAAGTTCTGAGATAGATCCGGATGATGAGGTGATTCTTGACCCTAGCCAAATTAGGCGCCCACTTGATGCATCTAACACTTCAAAATGGGAGTAATTTGGATTGACTATAGCAACGAACTCAGGTTTGCCTGAAAATTTAGCAGAACTTGAAGCACGTCTTTCAACTCTTTCTCACGATGACCAAGCACTCAAAATTATCCAAAATTTTGCTCAAAAACTTGGTAAGACAAGCAAGCGTCAGGATTTGTTTAACTCCAAAGGCGCTCTCATTCGTGAACCAATCATTTATCAGGATGTACTGAGCCGGGGTTTAATAAATGCAGACGAAGACCCCTTTACCCTTTTACAAGGTGATATTATTAGTACGGACGCTGCTTATTTCTTAGGAGAGCGCATCACTAGGATGAAATTTGCAATTGCTACCTCCACTTGCGATTTGGTACCAGGGCGCCGCGAATACGCAGTCTTATTGCGTGTGCAGCCAATTAAAACCGATGACCCTAACGCTAAACAATTACTTGGGGAGCTACTGAAGTTTAATTCTACGCAGCGTATGTACTTACCACCTTTACCAGGTGATTCATCTGATGTTATCGCGAACTCTCTAGTTTTTGATGGAATTATACAGGCAAGGTTGTCAGATTTACTGATAGCAACTAGATATGCAAGTTTAAGCCTAGTAGGATGGCGTATTTTCGGGTCTTTAGTTCGATCAATTATCGTGCGTGCTGGAGCGAGTGAAGTGAGAATGCGGTCTAGCATACAGGAACTAGAGTAAGATTGGCGCACTTAAACAGTATTGTTGATTATGCCAAACACAAAGCTGGAGTGTTTTAATTATCCTGCTTGATCACTATTTACGTTCTAACATCTATAAAACGATAAGAAACTTGAGTTATAAGTATATATTTATACTTTACTTTTCAATGTCAATCAAAGCTTAGAGCTACTAATGGTTGATAAATAATCTTCAACGCTTTTAAAAAGAAACAGGAAAATCCTAGTATTTTTTCTGATGCGATACGGAGGCAGCAATTGCCGACTTTAATAAAGCAATCGAAATTAATTCTAAAGAGCCTATTTTTTATACAAATAGAGGTGGTGCATACGAACAACAGGGAAATATATCAGCAGCTATTAACGATTTTGAAATAGCAGCAGCGTTATATTTACAGCAAGGGAATAAACAAGAATATCGTAAAAGAATAAATAAAATTAAGTTGCTAAGATTAAAGCCTAAAGAACCTTAATGAATAAAATATTAAATTTCCAATAAATTTATAAATTATATACAAATACTATTTTTGCGTCTTCAAATAAAAATTATAATTATGAAAATTCATTTAACATCATAACACAATATTGATTACTCATCCTCATCTTCTGGTGGACGGGTTAGAATATCAAACAAAATACTGGCGCCTAAAAATTCGTTATTTACATCAATTTCTTTGATACGCGCGCAAATAGTTTTAGCCTGTTCAATTTCTCCCAACTTTGCTAATACTAGTCCTGAAGCTGCGTATGCATTTAAATAAAGTCTAATTTGTGGGTCTTCTTTTCGATTTAATAACATCGGTTGAAGTTTTTCCCAACTATCAGGTAAGTTTTCAGAATCTTTTATATTATTTATAACTTGGCTTGCTGTACTTAGTGCCATTTGATAGTTGTTTTTATAGTAAAAGTAACGATATGCAGCGACTAGAACGTCTATAGAGTTATTTGTTTGAGTTAATGCCTGATTTATATAATATTGTGATTTAGATGTATCTTGCCAATTATCTGCGGCAAGTATTAATAGTTGTTTGATATCATCCGCAACGTTAAACCAAGAAAACATAGGAAATAAATATGGGTAATGTAGGGGCGGGTTCGCCAAAATATACAACAATAACGAAAAAACTTTGTAAACCCGCCCCAAATTAACAATGATTAACCAAAATTTAAAATTGGGTCATCACATACAAAAGCACAAACAGAATAATCCAAATAATATCGACGAAGTGCCAGTAAATTTCTGCCATCTCGATACCTGTGTGTTTATGGGCAGAATAATGACCCTGGCGCCGCGACCGCCAAATTACACCCAAAATCAAAAGTAATCCTATAAAAACGTGCAAACCGTGAAATCCAGTCAAAATGTAAAAGCAGTTAGAGAATACATTTGTTGTCAGACCATATCCTAAGTGCTGGTACTCATAAATCTGACCTGCTAAAAACGTGGCGCCCATAATAGCAGTGACAAAGTACCAAAACCGCATTTGCCAAACTTTGTTACGCTTAATTGCTGCATCACCTAAGTGAATCACAAAGCTACTGGAAACTAGAATAGCGGTGTTGATAGCAGGTAAATATAACTCTACCTCGGTACCTTTAGGGGGAAAAACAGGAGTTACTCCTTTGAAAAACAAATAAGTGGCAAAGAATCCGCCAAACATTAGTGACTCTGAAGCAAGGAATGTTAACAACCCTATTACTCGTAAATCAGGGTGTTCCTCATGATGAGATGTATCTGTTGGTGTTACTGCTGTCATATTAGTTAAAAGTGCTGAGTGCTGAGTGCTGAGTCTACCTCTGTGCCCTAATAGCCTCTGTGGTGAAATAAATTTTTTTACCACAGAGACACAGAGTACGCAGAGAGAAGTTTTTAAGCGCTAATATCTGCGAGTCCATCCGCGCGATGGTTGTCGGTCACGCCGTATTCATAGGGACCTACGGTGACAACGGGTAATTCTTCCCAGTTTTCAATTGCTGGAGGTGAAGCAGTTGTCCATTCGAGGGTGAGCGCATTCCAAGGGTTATCACCTGCGACTTCGCCTTCTCTCCAACTTTTAATGACGTTGTAAGTAAAAGGTATTACAGAAAAAGCTAATAAAAAGGCGCCAAAAGTGCAAAGCTGGTTGATAGCTGTAAATTGTGGGTCGTACATGGCAACGCGACGTGGCATTCCTTGTAGTCCCAACTCATGCATAGGGAAGAAGGTGAGGTGAGTGCCAACAAATGTAATGGCAAAGTGAACTCGTCCCCAAGTTTCATTCAGCATTCGTCCGGTCATTTTGGGGAACCAGTGGTAAATACCTGAGTAAATACCAAATACTGAACCACCGAACAGTACGTAGTGGAAGTGAGCAACTATATAGTATGAGTCGTGAACGTGAATGTCGAAGGGAGTGGTACCAAGCATAACACCACCAATACCACCTAATACAAACATTGAGAGTAAGCCAATGGCGAATAGCATTGCGCTGGTATAGCGAATTTTACCCTGCCAAAGTGTTGCAACCCAACCAAATATTTTCACACCAGTGGGTACAGCAACTAACAGAGTCGAAATAGTAAAGAACATCCGCATCCAACCTGGGGTACCACTGGTAAACATGTGGTGAACCCAAACGAATAAACCTACTAAGCAAATTGCCAAGCTAGAGTAAGCAATTGCTTTATAACCAAAGATATGTTTGCGTGAATGTACAGGAATCACTTCGGACATGATACCAAACACAGGCAGAATCATTAGATATACTGCTGGGTGCGAGTAGAACCAAAATAAATGTTGGTATAAAACGACGTTACCACCTGCATCTGGTTTAAAAAACGATGTGCCAAAGTTGATATCAAACAGTAATAAAACTAACCCTGCTGCTAATACAGGAGTAGATACTAACGCTAAAACTGAGGTTGCTAAAATTGCCCAGCAGAATAAAGGTAGTTGATCCCAACGCATACTGGGGACTTTCATCTTTAATATGGTGACAACAAAGTTTACCGAAGAGACATTATCATAGTGGAAACAAAACAATAAAACGTCATGATAGTAGGATACATCAGGGTTTCAACGCGAGAACAGTCAGAAACGGACGCATTGGAACAGCAAACTGCCCGTGTAGAGAAAGCAGGCGCCTCGGTTATCTTCACAGATATTGAGTCTGGGCGGTCAGATAAGCGCAAGCAATTTAATAAAATGCTTGAGATGTGCAAGGAGCGCAAAATCTCAGAAATCATTATTACTCGCATTGACCGATTAGCTAGGAGCGTAATAACCATTCATAAAACAATAGTATTACTAGACGAATATGGCGTGAAATTGACCGTTTTAGATGCTCCAATAGATGACGCTTCTAGCCCTTTCGGGTGGTTTTCGATTAACCAAATGGCTGGTTTAGCTGAGTTTGAGTCTAGGCTGCTGTCAAATCGCGTTAAACATGGGATGGAGTATTTTAGGGAGCAAAAAAAGGCGCCGGGACGAACACCATTTGGGTATCGGAGAGTTGACGAGAAGTACGCCCCTAATACAACCTTGCACGAATCCGGTAAAACTTACTGGGAGATTGCGCGAGAAATTGTTGATTATTTTACAGATGGGAAAGGCTCGCTTAGGGGTACAGTTACTTATTTTAAGGAAAAGTACGGCGTTGATTGGTCAAATACTGGGCTAAAGATTTGGTTACTTAGTCCAGCACTGCAAGGGCACACCGCTTATTTTCTTGTTAATAGCCCAAACGAACCAACGCAAATTCACTACAATACTCATCCCGCCTTAGTATCACAATCAGAAGTCAAAATAATCCAAGACAAGATACAAGAAAATAGGCACGCTTACAGCTACGGCGCCAAAAATAAAGAGCTTCAACCACTTATGGGACAGGTTATTTGCGGCGCCTGTGGTTCTAAATTCTACGTTAGGAAAGCTCGTGGCAAATGGGGAAACTACCGCGCGCGCTGCCGTAGACGTGACGCTATTGGTAAACATTTTTGCTCCAATAAAGACGGTATCTGTCTGCCAACCATCATGACAGCTGTTGATAATGCTTTAATTGCTAAGTGCAAAGAAATTAAAGCTTACACCATTGAACATATTGATATGTTCGAGAAGGTGGCGCCTGAATTAGTAGAACCCTACGAGCAACTTAAAACACTTCGAGCAATGCCCAAAAACGCTGTAATCCAGCAAGCAATTGACCAAACACTACTAGAAATTCAAGCAATTAAACAGAAAAATGCCGTTGCAAGTCAAGTTAGTACTGAGATGCAAGGTATTTTAATGCATTGTTTCAGTGACTCAAAATACTGGGAAGCATTACCGTGGTCAGACAAGAGGCAGGTATACCGCGACTTAGTTGATACTGTCACGGTACTAGATGGAGAAATCACAGAAATTAAGCTGCTTGTCTGATTCTTTCAACGTACTCGCGCTCAAATTCTGCCTCGGACAGAGCCATTAGGTGCTTAACCGTCTCTAGTTCGAGGTGACGGATTTTGTAAAATCGCAGGGCGGTGCGTAATAGAATCTGTGCTGATGTTTGTCTCATAGTTCTGATGAAGCGCTGACTTAAAATTACCTGCTTTAACCATTTTTTCTGTTAGCCGTTAACTCTAGAGGTAACGGCTTTTGGTTAGGGAAATGTTTCTCTAACGAGCTAAATTCTTGAATTGTGTAAACAGCCCGTGTGGAAAAGGCGGGCGCCGAGCTTATCTTCACGGATGTTGAGTCTGGGCGGTCAGATAAGCGTAAGCAATTTAACAAAATGCTTGAGATGTGCAAGGAACGCAAAATCTTAGAAATCATTAGGGTGCGGCTCTTCTCAAAAGACAGAATGTAGCATTCGTATTACATGCTTATAACTCAAGCTATATCTAGATTTCTGTTTTCTTTATTTTCTAGCTTAAAAAGTTATAATCAAGTGGTCGCAGAAAAAATAAACGTAAAAACCCCCTTTCAAGATGTAATACGATACTACAGAAAAGTTATTATTTCGTTTTTGAAATTTTAGCCAACCTATTTGAAGAATGCTTAAAACTTATAAGTATTACCCTGTATCAACTTTAGGCTTTATACAAAGATAAAAATTGTCTTCTTAAAAGAGCCGCACCCAAATCATTATTACTCGCATTGACCGATTAGCTAGGAGCGTAATAACCATTCACGAAACAATAGTACTACTAGACGAATGTGGTGTGAAATTGACCGTTTTAGATGCTCCAATAGATGACGCTTCTAGTCCATTTGGGTGGTTCTCTATTAACCAAATGGCTGGTTTAGCTGAATTTGAGTCTAGGTTGCTGTCAAGTCGCGTTAAACATGGAATGGAGTATTTTAGAGAACAAAAAAAGGCACCAGGACGCACCCCATTTGGGTATAGGAGAGTTAACGAAAAATACGCCCCTGATACAACCTTGCACGAGTGTGGAAAAAGCTTTTGGGAGATTGCGGCAGAAATTGTCGATTACTTCGTAGATGGAAATGCGTCTCTTAGGAGTACAGTAGTTTATTGCAAAAAAAGTATGGCATTACTTGGTCAAATACTGGGCTAAGATTTTGGTTACTCAGTCCGGTACTACAAGGGCACACTGCTTATTTTCTTTTTAATAACCTAAGCCACCCCGAAAAATGGCAAGTTCACTACAATACGCATACACCATTAGTATCACAATCGCAAGTCAAACTAATTCAAGACAGGATACAAGAAAATAGGCACGCTTACTCCTACGGCATCAAGGATAAAGAGTTTTTACCATTGATAGGGCAGGTTATTTGCGGCGCCTGTGGTGCTAAATTCTATGTCAAAAAAGCCCGTGGTAAATGGGCGACCTACCGCGCGCGCTGCCGTAGACATGATGCTATAGGTAAACATTTCTGTTCCAACAAAGACGGTATTTGTCTGCCAACCATCATGACAGCCGTTGATAATGCTTTAATAGCTAAGTGCGAACAGGTTAAAGCTTATACGATTGAACACATTGATTTAGAAGAGAAGGCACCACCGGAACTAGTAGGGCATTATGAGCAACTTAAAACTCTTCTCGCAATGCCGAAAAATCCTGTTATTCAGCAGGCAATTGACCAAACGCTATTAGAAATTCAAGCAATAAAGCAAGAACAAGCCGCTGCAAATCAGGTCAGTACCGAACTTCAAAGTATTTTAACCCACTGTTTTAGTGACGCAAAATACTTGTCTGGATTACCGTGGAAAGAAAAGAGAGAAATATACCGCAATTTGGTCGATACCATCACGGTATTAAATGGAGAAATCCTAGAAATTAAGCTATTTGTTTAATTCTTTTAATGTACTCGCGCTCAAAATCTGCCTCGGACATTGCCATTAGGTGTTTAACCGTCTCTAGTTCGAGGTGACGGATTTTGTAAAATCGCAAAGCGGTGCGTAATAGAATCTGTGCTGCGGTTTCTCTCATAAATCTAAATGAAGCGTTGATTTTAAATTATTTGTTCTAATTGAAAATTTCTGTTAGCCGCTAACTGACTTATGGTTAGCGGTTTATCTTTTTAATCAGTAGCGGAGCGTATGACAAGACTGTGCGGCGTTGCATTATCTAGAACCTACACTGATTTTAGACCATACAGACTTGGCACCTCAGAACTATCGTCTTGCTCCGTTTGGTTTAGTTCTTTTAGGCACTGGCTATTATCTGTAGCTTGCGTATTATTTTGATTAACTACGGGGTGTAGACAATCATGCCAAACCCTCTTCTTTCCAACTTTGTAAGGCATTACGAGCTATTTCTTTATAATCATCGGCAGTTGCGGCGCGCTTCCCACTGAATAAATCACTACAAATATCTTTACAATTGTCCGCGTCAATTTGTGGATTTCTGGCAGCCAAGATGATTTCCTTCAAAGATCTACCATTCTTGACACAATCAAGAATTTGCGCTTTGGAAATACCGTATTTATATGCTAAAGGAATTAAGTTCCAGTTTTCAATATTGAGCTTAAGTTCAAGAGAATCATCCCTTCCCTGAAGATATCCTGCAATCTTAGCGGCTTTACTATTCTTTTCAAAAGCCCGAAGTTCGTCACTTTTACCACCGTAGCAAAGCTCTTTTAAATCCCGTGCTGATGGTAGGAATTTTAAAGTTGAGATTGCATTTATTACGCCCGTTCTAAGTTCCGCAACATCACACTCCTTGAGCATTTCCCAATAACCCAAGCGCCGCATTTTTACAAGTTCTTCGCTAACAGAGTTATTTACTCCGCATCTGTAATGCTCTTCAAGGATAGCCATATATTCCTTGAACTGCTCGTTATTTATAGATGTTTTCATTTTTACTTTAATCAAAAATTCCTAAATCTTCGTAATCGCTTAAAATTGAACCAGCTGCTTTGTTATAAACACGCTTTGCAACTTTCCCTTCTTCGCTGCTGAGAAATTGTTCTTTTCGCCATTGGGTAACGCATTCAGAAAGCTCTTGCCATCGTCCAGGGTCTTTTTCCATTGCTCTAATCCAAGCGCTGGCGCCAGCAGTATTCTCCTGATTTTTCAGTCTCTTTGCAAGATAAGTGATAAATCCATAATCAACATCGTTAGGTGCTGTATACAGTATCCTTCCTGATTTACGGTAATGACTGACAGTATCCCCAATTACCTCGTTTGCCCACTGTTTTAATTCAATTGGACTCGGTATTACGCCGCTGTTCTCATATGCCTCAATTATGCGTGCTACTTCAGGTGAGGTTTTTTTCTCGCCTACGCTTTTTACCAATCCGGAACTTTCTTCAACAATTTCAGCTTCAAAAATTTCTACCTTGCCGTGGGACGGAACATTTGACTCTGATGAGGAATTTTGTTGCTCAATGAAAGACTCCTCTTGGTCTGAATTAGATGTATTATTTGGCACCGACTCAACAACTTCACATGAAGTCGAAGTCGTTTCTGAGACGCTTTCGTCCTGAATATTAGAAAAAAGACTATTAGTTTTTTGATTTTTAGTTATATGTAGTGCAGTGGCATTTTCGCCATTATTATCTGGCAATTCTGCCGTTTTGTAACGGCTTTTTTGCCGTTCTGATTCGTCCGCATCGTTACATAACGGCTTTTCTGCCGTTTTGTTGATAATGGAAGCTTGGCGCCATTTATCTAAGGTTTCCTGAATTATGCCTATATTGAGCCTAAACTCTTTAAGTCTTGATAAAAAGTTGCATGAGCGCTCAGTAATATAGCCTTTAGTTTTTAAAAGTTTTAGCGCTGCTCTGATAGATTTTTCCCCAAAGCTACCAAGTAAGCCATCAATAAAATTAGATGCTGATTCTCGCAACCAAATATCAGGCACTGCCGCCTTATACGGCGCCTCTACGCTTGCATTGTACTTTTCGATTCTGTTAATTTCAGCAAACCTGCAACCAGTCCAATATTCCAACAGGTCGAGTATTTGCGCGGCGCAAACATTTCGGTCACAAATTTCTAGATAATCTTCTCTTACGTGGAAGTAACGTCCCGAATGAGATATCACGTTCTGCATAATGTAATAAGGATTGAGGTTTGGGCTTCCCAACAGTTGTTCGGAAGCTTGTTATTTATCTGTTGAGCTTTTGTTGAGAAAGCTAATAGCAGCCGCAACGGAGCCAGGATTACCAACCCCAAGCGCTTCACCCAAGGCGCCAAGCAAGCCTTCGATTATAAGTTCTTCAGGCGCCTGCCCACGCGCAATCGCTAAATTGATAATCGCGCACGCTGCACTGTCGTAAGTGTCGTGCAGATTTATCTCCTTGTCGTAAAGTCTTACCCGATAGTGGCGTGTGGCATTGGGACCAGCGACCCATCCGCACTTGGTTTTTATTTTCTTGGACGGTAGTGGAAGCTGGGCAATTTCTCTTACAGCGATAGCGATATCCGCGCTTTTAATCTTACGATTCTCTTCTAATGCAAGCGATAAAGCCCTCTCCCAAGCTTTGCGACAGTCGTCAATGTTGTCTTTTAAGGCATATAACTCGCGCGCTTGTATTTCTGGTAGCGTGCCAATTTTGAATCCTAAATCATACTCAAGCTTACCTGCTTGCCATTCCTTTTGAAGAGAAGAATAAGCTTTCTTAAATAAAGAGTGATGTTTTTCCAAGAACGCGCTCATTGAATCACACCCAAAAGCTTTGTAACCAGAGCGTGCGTCTATCTTCACCAAAGCATAGCGGGTAAAATTTTTGGCAAATAGTCCCAAGCTCTTAATCAAATCAGAATTTTCAATAATTCGCTCAATGAGTTCTTCTACTTCCTTTTTGGATAGGGCTTCCCCATCTAAATCGTTAGGTATGTCAGAGGGGTTAGCTAGTTCAGGAGCGAGGTAAGATGATTGATTTTTATCATTTATTAGTTGTTTCTCTCCTTTAATTAATCCCTCACTCTCTCCCTCTTTCACTCCCTCACTCCTCCGGGAGCATCCGTCTTTGGTGCTAACTCAACTGCTAAAGCATTGGATGCTCTCGAACAATTAAGACCTGATGTATTAGTAAGTGATATCGGAATGCCAGATGAAGATGGTTACGCTTTAATGCGTAAAATTAGAGAACTTGAACCTGATATGGGCGGACGCATTCCGGCTGTGGCACTAACGGGCTATGCTAGAGTTGACGATTATAAAGAAGCTTTGTTAGCAGGTTTTCAGCTACACGTAGCTAAACCTGTTAGGGCAACCGAGTTAATAGCTGTTGTTGCGAGCTTGGGGCAAATGTCTGGCAAACTTTAATTTAACACTTTTGACATATGCGCTTTTCCTTAACTTGATAGATGGTAGAGTCAAGATAAAAAATAAGATTAATAAAAAAGCATTGCTTCTTTGTGAGGGTGCTTTCAAAAGCAAGTATTTTGTATGAAAATTTTGATAGTTGAAGATGATAATTCACTTGCTCAAGCTATTGCAGCGGTTCTCACCAAGCTACATTATGTAGTTGATATCGCTTCGGATGGTCAAGATGGTTGGGAGTTGGCAGTAGCTTGTAATTATGACTTAATTTTACTAGATGTATTACTACCAAAGTTTGACGGCATTAGCATTTGTCGGCAATTACGTCAAGAGGGTTATCAAAGCAAGATTTTGCTTTTAACATCACTTGATGCTAAAAGCGACAAGGTAATTGGTTTAGATGCAGGAGCAGATGATTATGTCGTCAAACCTTTCGACTTTCAGGAGTTAACAGCGCGCATTCGTGCTTTAGGGCGCCGAGGCAGTTCTTCCTTACCTCCTATTTTAGAATGGGGAAGTTTGCATCTTGATCCTAGTAGTTGTGAGGTAACTTATGTAAATGAAGTGCTACATTTAACAGCAAAAGAGTTCAGTATATTAGAGCTTTTTTTACGTAATAGCCAGCGCATCTTCAACCGAGGTGCAATTATAGACAACCTTTGGGGCGCCCTTAAAGACCCACCAGAGGAAGACACAATTAAATCTCATATTAAAAGTTTACGACGAAAAGTCAAAGCAGCAGGCGGCGACTATGATTTTATTGAAACGGTTTACGGAATGGGTTATCGCCTAAAGCCTTTACCTGAAGAGCAAAGTACTGACAGTGATTCAAATTCAGAACTTACGAAAGTATTGTTGGCAGAAATTGCCAAACAGCAAAAAGCCTTTAAAGCTAAAGTTTCTGAGCGCATTGCACATTTAAAGCAACTAACACATGCAATTTGTGAAGGTGATCTTGACAAACATATATGGCAAGATGCTTCACAAGAAGCTCATAAGCTAGCTGGTTCGTTAGGTAGTTTCGGTTTCGCACGCGCTTCTTCTATCGCTGAAAAAATAGATAATATATTTCAAGATGTGGCGCCAATTAACCAAGCACAGTCATTACACCTATACAAGTTAGTGGTGGACTTGCAACACGAGTTAGAGCAACCCGATATCCAAACAAGTAATGAACTTCCCTCTAACAAGGTAACTCAAGATGTACTTTTAGTAATAAGCGACTCGGAACAAATAGCCCAGCAGTTGGTAGAAGCTGCAACTGCGATAGTTACTGTAAATATTGCTACTATCAGTTCCATTACTAAAAGCGGAGTTATATCCGCAAACGCTGATGTAGTGCTAATTGACCTCGATTCAGGTTATGGTATAAAAGATAGCCTGAAACTAGTAACAGAATTTTCTAATCGAACACCACCAGTACCAGTCTTAGTTTTGACGAATAGAAATAATTTTGATGACCGCGTAGAAGTAGCGCGCGCTGGTGGACGTGGTTTTTTACACAAGTCAATGTCGAGCGAACAAATATTACAGCATGTTACTAAAGTGCTGCAAACTGTTCATATGCCGTCAGCCAAAGTCATGATTGTAAATAATGACTCAAATGTACTAAATACAATTGAAAATTTATTAGAACCAAGGGGAATAAAGCTAAAAACTCTCCAAGACCCTCGCCAGTTTTGGGATACTTTGACAGAATTTTTACCTGATGTAGTCATCTTAGGTTTAAAAATGCCTTATATAGATGGAACTGAACTTTGCCAGGTAGTGCGTAATGACCCTTATTTTTGCTCACTGCCTATAATCTTTGTTACTGATGCCTCACAAGTAGATATTTCAATGCAGTTATTTAATAAAGGCGCTTCGGATTGTATTATTGAGTCTATTCAAGAATCAGAATTACTTACTCGCATTTTTAACAGATTTAGGACGAACCTATATTATCAAAAGTTTTTAACACTATGATTGATAGTGTCGAATTCAAAACGTTCGTCATATGCCGTAACTCCGTAAAGATTAAATGTAATAACTGGCTCTTGACCTAACGCTTCAATACTGTGGATAGCATCGGGTGTAAAAGCAATAATATCACCAGGAACCAAAATTTTCTCACCAATATATTTGATTCCTGATGAATTTTCTGGGGTCGAAGAACGGCGCCAAAACTGATTTTTTTCCTGCCCACTGACAATAGCTACAATTCCCCAAGTTGCGTGGTTATGAATGGGAGAAACATGACCAGGTAGCCAAGCAACCATTTGTACTGTTAGAGGAAATTCATACTCATCATATAAAAATTGGACAGACCAACCTGGGTCAGTTGGTGGTTCTGTAAACTCCATTTGCAGCCAATAGGAACTAGCAAGCAACTTCCGTACAAGTGGTATAATCGCCTGGATACGAAGAGAATCATCGGTGATAGTATCAAGGATATCCTCCAGTTCCGTAAGAAATCGGTATAGGCGATAAGGTTTTTCTGGTAACGCGAGTTCTTCAAGGTTAAGGGCAACGCAGTCACCACCATCTGTTACTAGCCAGTCTTGACACTCAGTACAGTCATTTTCTTCTGTGAACATCATAAAATCTACTAAATCTGTGAGCTTTGCATAACCACTGTTCCAGTCGGACGAGGAACGTTTGCATCTGTTTCCAAGGTGACGATTAACCCAGAAAATTGTGGGTGACTGAATTCGTTATACATTTGATTTGTAAATGGTAACTCATAAGAGGCAGTCCCCCACGAATAAGGTTTGACTTGACCGCAGGGTAGCTTTTGGTCAGCCACAACTGTCCATAGTAGGTAAACATATCCAGGGGGTGGAGCGGGAAGATTTTGGAACACCATCACCGCTTTTTGTTTTTGGGGATTTATAACTATACTTCCCGAACTGTTTTTTGTGGAATTGACCGCTTGAAAGGTAAATAATCGTGTTTGTGAATTTTGCAGCAGACTTTTAACCTCTTGAGCTTGGGCAAAATCGTGGCGTAATTTTTGGTTGTCTGTAGCGGCAACACTTAGACTTTGGCGCAATCTATAGTTATCAACTCCCAGAATTACTATAAACAATGCAGCGATACTACCAGCAATTTTTGTCCATCTTTGAGATATTCCTGCTCTTCTTAAGTTGTCAGCTTGCTTAATTTGAATATTATTTACATTTACTTGGTGAGTCTCGGCTTCAGCTTGAGAAAGAATTTTTGGTAACAAGTCAACAGGTGCTTCTACCTCAGTAAAGCCATCTAATACTTGTCGTAGTACTTCTTGCAAGTCCTCAATTTCTGCAATCATCTCTGGATGCTCATTAAGTAACAGCCGAAATTCCTCAGCTTCTTCCGGGGTGAGGTCATCAACAACAAATCCTGCTGCCAAGTTTTTTATATGTTCGGAATCGAAAGATTTATTCATATATTAATATATCTACATCAAGTAAAATCCCTTTTAGTTTTAATAATCCTTGACGAGTGCAGGTTTTAACTGTACCGAGGGGAATATCGAGTTGTTTGGCTATTTCCGATTGGCTTAATCCTTGGTTATAAGCTAGTTCGATTACCTGGCGTTGTTTTTCTGAAAGTTGCTGCAAAGCATGACTAATTCGTTGCGCTCGCTCGGCAAAACTTGCCTGTTCGACGGGTGTTGGTTCTGGTGTTACGTCATTACTCATTGTTTGCATTTTTTCCACAAGTTTGAGTTGCCTACTTCGAGCGCGAATTTTATCAATTGCGCGCGTTCGCGTTATCGTTACCAAATAGCGCACAAAAAAGCGACAATCAGGATTAGTAGATGCTTTGCGCCACAACGTGAGAAAAATTTCCTGGGTTAAATCTTCGGCTTCTTGGGAGTTACCTAGAATTTTTAGTGCTAATCCATACACCAGGCGCCCATGACGCTGGAACAAAATGCTTAATGCCGCAGCATCACCATTTTTAAGCGCCACAAACAAAGCTTCATCGGTAACATCGGAAGCTAATAACGAATTTGACTCAGGTAGTTTAGGCTCCATGCTATTTTTAAACCATGTCTAAACCGATACAGTCACAGCTTAAGGGTAAATTGTGTACCATCACCTCTCTCCATAACGCGCACCCAGAGACATTACCTCTTAAGGGTGTCATCTACATTTATATGACGACCGATGTCATACAATCGGATTGGATGCTCGATGTTGCTTTTTGATTAAATTAACGGCGTTACTGTTACCGCTAAAACCAAAACCCAGTCCATAAATGACTGGGCTCGAGTTGAGGTATGTTCCCGCGCTTTATTTAAGTAGTTACGCAAAATTAAATATATATTGCCCACAGTGTACCGCAAGGGTTTGAGCGTGTCGCAACGTATAAATATTTTTGCGTACCCACTTATAAAGATTAGTTATAGTCATTTATCTGATAATCACTTTTCTCCCCTTCCCTTGAAGGATACTGCTGGTCATTCAGGGGTATCGTCCCTCGTACCCACGATTTGTCTGCGACAATGAATGCGTTGTTTCCAAAATTGTAGAGACGCGACATGTCGCGTCTCTACACGTCGGTTTTTACGAAATAATGGGCGCCACCCTCGAATCGCCAGCAGTATCCTTGAAGGGAAACGATTATATTGGGCTTTTAAAGCCTCTCCCCGCATCGGGCAGAGGTTTGGAGAGGGGTTTTATGTATATTTTGAGACTTCTTAAACAACCTCTTAGAAGCAGAAGAAGAAATACTAGAAAGAATGCTTAAAATGCAAACAAGTAATAAATAAGACCAAGGTTAGTGAGCTTGTTCCAGAGCAGTTCAATGAACTTGTTAAAATCGCATTGATTTGTGGTGACGTGTATTGAAATATCCCCGATTTTTTTAAGAAATCGGGGATATGAATCGAAATGAATCTAATTTCAATGGATATCTTAGAAAGTTAATTAGTTTGATTGAATTGATTTATCCTAAGCTCGAAAAGCTAGCTGTTGTAAGTTGATTTGATTGCACCCCTACCAATGATGCAAGTAAGTCTCCACCAAAACGCAACTGTGTATCGCCACCAACTTGAGTAATCTCTAGCTGGTTAAATCGGATAGTTGAACCTAGGACAACTGTATCTTCACCTAAAGCAAAGTCGAGAATTTGGTCTGTACCACCACCTTCTAAAACAAACCGATCGCGTCCACTACCACCACTGAGAATATTATTTCCGGCGCCACCTATTAAAATATCATCGCCGGCACCACCAGATAAACGGTCGTCTCCTAATCCACCAAAGAAGATATCATGACCACTACCACCTAGAAATACGTCTACACCGTCTCCACCTCTGACCCAGTTATCGCTACCACTTCTGCGAGCATTGTAACTATTAGCTCCATTGCCAAGTAAAACACCGCCACGAATGTCGCCATTATTGAGGATAGAGATGTTACCTTCGGTTTCTCGCGCGTCGATAGCTAACTGCGATACACCCACTCTGCCTAAGATTTGGTCTAAGTTAGTAGAAATATAGTCAACTTTTCCACCTTCAATCAAGCCGTAATTTTGAATTCCACCCCGAAATTCGACGTTATCGTCAATGATTACAGTTGCACCATTCTCAGTAGTCAAGGCGCCGTAGTTAGCCAAATTACCAGTGAAAACAGAGGTTTCGGAAGTTGGGTCGTTGCCGTGATAATATCTAACTGCGGCAGATTGATTTTGTCCTAGAGCAACACCACGACCTTGAATCTTACCTTGATTGACTATCGAACCTGTAACATTGGCTCCTAATTCAACAGAAATTGCATCACCACTCAAACCCTGTCCAACATCAATTAGTCCTCGGTTTTCAATTGTGAATGAATTATTGGTAACGTCGGTGTAAACAGTACCATTGCGAGGATTTGCCGTTGTTGTAATTAATCCTTCATTGATTAAAGTGACGTGATCACCACCAATATTCACCGCTCGACTGGAACTAATAATTTCTCCAAAATTACGAATTGTTCCTTTACTTAATCCCCCATTCTCAAAATTAATTCCGTCGCGTCCACCATTAATCAAGCCTTTATTGACGATTTCACCAATTATCTCACTACCATTCTCAAAGGTAATACCATTACCATTCAGAACATTTTCACTCTTTATACTACCAGAATTGTAAATAGTGCCCAACACCTTTACGTTTTCTTCCACGACTACAGCAGCACCTGTTTCCGCAGCAAAAAGACCGTAGTTTTGAATATTTCCGTCAAAAATAACACGCTCTGTTGTCGCATTATTTCCTCTGAATAATCGTACAGCCGCAGCTTGATTATTACCTATCGAGCTTCCCCGTCCTTGGACAACGCCTTCATTGAATACAGAACCGGATAGACTTGCACCGAGTTCGAGAGAAATCGCATCACCATTGTTACCAACACCAACATCAATTACCCCTGAACTCGTGTTTTTAATCTCAAAATTCTGCAATGACTCGTCACTATAAACAGTACCATTACGTGGGTTCGCCGTTGTCGTAATCAATCCAGTGTTGGTAAGTGTACCGAAAACTCCACCCAAATTTACCGCTCGACTAGCGCTTCTGATTGTTCCATTATTAAAAATCGAAGCACTTGCGACATCATCATTAGCCAAATTAACCCCATTGAAACTTCCTTCAATCAAGCCATTATTGAAAACTAGAGTTTCAGAGCCATTGACTTGAATCGCAGTATTATCGCTTTGAATGGCGCCACCTTGGTTAATTCGTACCTTTGTATTATCACCTTGAGCGATAACTGCGGGTTGTCCATTTTGGGTATTTAAATTACCCAAAACCTGTAAAGTTTCATCATCGAGTAATTCCACATTTGTTTTACTAGTTTGTCCATTGATAATAGTTCTTGTTTGCATGATTTTAACCTCTCAAAGATTCAGTATGTGTGTATGTGTTTTAAATAATGGGATTGCACTTAACCGAGAAACGCAATAATCCACCAAAATATACAGTAATTATTAAATCTCAAGCCAGTTACTTGCAATACAGAAAAGTTAAGTATTATTCTGTATATATCTTGTTGATTATGCTTAACTTTTCTATGTAATTAATCTAAGTCCATAACTTATCTGTATCGAAAATTGTTTGGGCAAATTGTATAAATGAAACCACTATAATTCAGCAGCCATGTTCTTGTACAGGTATTTCGTTCGCATCTCTTTGCTCTGCGGCGCTTTTCTCAATTACAGTGCTTTTGAATTTATTTAAATCCAATTCTGATACTCAGTCGTCTTAGTCAATAGATGCAACACAATTCGAGTATTCAATACGAACGCTCTGATTGTACCTGCATCCTGTAATACAAGCTTGAGGATAAGAGAAAATCATGTACAAACATACCAAATTCTTGCTCAGTCTACTGTGTTTAAGCAGCCTGGTTTTGACGGTATCATGCGGCGCCACGAAATCAGACAATATTTCCCAAAATCAAGCATCATCAGCTAAAGAGGTAGCTCAGGCAGATCCCTGTGCAGGTAAAAACCCCTGTGCAGCTAAAGATAAAAACCCCTGTGCTGGTAAATTAACCTCTGTCGGAGGACCCTTAGCAAAAGAACTTCAAGGTAAACCAGTTTTAGTAGATGTATTCGCTACCTGGTGCGCTGGCTGTAAAAATATTGCTCCCACGTTGTCGCAGTTGAAACAAGAATATTCTGGCAAAGTCAACTTTGTAGTCTTGGATGTCACCGACAAAGCCAAGGTTAAAGAAACAGAGGTAATGGCAGAAAAACTAGGTCTAAGTAAATTCCTACAAGCTAACAAGAGCCAGACAAGCACAGTAGCTATCATTGATCCGGCAACTGGCAATATTTTAACAATGTTCAAAAATAATCCTAACAAGGCTGACTACAGCAAAATACTTGATACTGCTAAGGCGCAAAATTAGTCTTTCTCTTCATCTCTTCAGGAGAATTTCATGAAACTAATACCCCAATCCTCAACTGAACAAACCACTTCTCGGCGTTTTAAAATCTCAAAAAAATGGCTATTTTACGGTGGATTGGGATTACTATCATTGATTCTAATTCTCATCCTCGGGCCTGTAATTAGTCATTCAATTGAACGGGTAATTTCGATTATCGAAAACCGCTATCAACAGTGGTTTGATCAGCAGGATACAGCTAATCCTTTTGTGTTGTTGCCATTGGCATTTGCTGGTGGTGCTATTGCGAGTGTATCTCCTTGCATTTTGGCACTTTTACCTGTTAACCTCAGCTATATTGGCACGCTGAATATTAAATCCCGTTGGGATGCTTTTACTAAAGCTGGCTTTTTTGTTCTGGGGGCAGTGACAATTTTAAGTCTTTTTGGCTTGGTTTCTTCCTTCGCTGGAACTGTGATGGTCGAGTACCGGGGCTATATCAATATTGTAGTGGGACTGGTAATGGCTGTGATGGGTCTGTGGTTGATGGGGTTAGTCAAGCTACCGCTACCGCAAATGAATGTGAAACTCCCGCAAGCTGGTCCTTATGGGGTAGGTTTGACTTTTGCCTTGGTAAGTTCTCCCTGTGCCAGTCCGGTGTTATTTGCGGTGCTAGCGGCAGCAGCAGCAACAGGTTCGCAGGTATTAGGTACGCTGACGATGGTTAGCTATGCTTTGGGCTACACCCTCCTAATTTTTCTGGCGAGTTTATTTACGGGACTAGCGAAACAAAGTAAACAGTTGTTAAAGCACTCTGAGGGAATTATCCGCTTTGGTAGTCTGGCATTAATTCTGACTGGGGGATATTACCTATTTACTGGGACTCAATGGTTTTTGGGAAGTTAGGTTAATCATAGTTTCTTTCACTGCTTAGACAATATTTTTTGTCACAATTATAAGGAGATAAATATGCAAGAAACTTTTTCTATCGATCAAACTTTCTTTACAGGGCAAGCAGCTCTTGAATGGTTGATACAGGAATCTGATCAGCTAATCATTGTCAAATTTGTGGCTCCTCACTGCCCTTCCTGTGAAACACTTAAACCTGTACTACATCAAATAGCTGTTGATAACACGGGTAAATTGCACTTGGTTGAACTCGATATGAGCGAAGAACCTGAATTGGCTATTAATTTTGGTGTCAGAAGTGCCCCAACAGTACTATTACTTAAACAGCAGCAAACAATAGCACAAATTGCTGGTTTGAAACCTAAGAAACAGTACGCAGAAATGATTCAATCTGTACTCTAGATACAGTTTCCTAGCCCTACTTCATAAGTGGTTCGTGTCATTAATTGTGGGGTGTTATTTGCAACGGATACAACAACGGATAAGTTATTGGTTACAAACAAAGTCCAGTTCCTTAAAATCAACTATCCGTTACATCCGTTTATTATCCGTTGCCTAAATAATCGATACAGAAAAGCTTCAAGACAGTAACAACTTAACTTTTAATACTTTAATCGATAATGCTCCGCCAAACTACATAATTTTTCTACATCGACAGAGGCATTGCACTTGAACTATAACAAAAATAGTTTCAGATGTAATAAAGAAAATCATTAGATTAAGGAGTCAATCATGACAACAATATCAGCTAATATTGTACCGTTGAAAAATATAGATGCTTTGGGTCGTTGCTATGACGTTTTGCAACTAGACCCCTTGAGAATTGGAGAATCATCTAAAAGTTTTTCAGCTGTTACATTCATTCCTGAGAAATTTAAAACCACTCCAGACAGAAGCGCACTTATTCCTGAAGGTACAGATTATAAATCAGGTTCTAGTGGGAGTTATGAGCAAGAAACATTGATGTTGTTATCGTCTTACGATTTTCAGCAAATGTTTAGTCAAAATGTATCACTAGGTGTAGGAGTGCCACAGGTATTTGCTTTCAGTACTAGCACAACATACCGGAGAATAGAACAAGAAACCAGAACTCGTACTCATCTATATAGTTACACTCAAGCAGAGTTTATTGATCATGAACTCAGACTGCGCTTGCATCAATCTGCTTCCTTGCCAATAGGAGAAGAATTACGCCAAGCAGTGAAAGCTCTTCCTAATATCGCGAATAGACAAGTGTATCAGCAATTTATTGACAAGTTTGGCACTCATTTTTCTACTAATGTGGCATTTGGTGGACGCGCGTACCAGTTTATCAGGATGAGTCGTGAAGATTATACTCGGATGGTACTGGAAGGTATCAACATCAGCCTTGAAGCTGAAGGTACTTTCAAGAATGTTACAGGTCAAATAGCATCTGGAACAGAAACAGAGAAAAGCAGAAGATTTCGCTCTGTAGTGGAACGTGGACAAGAAAGCGTTCAGTGGAGTGGAGGAACTCCTAGTAGAAACCTTGATACCTGGTTAAACACGATTAGACAAGACCCAGTACCTGTGAAATTGCAATTGTCCCCTCTGTACGAATTATTCACTAAGGAACGTTTTCCTGAAGAAGAGCAAATTTCTCAAAAGCAAAAGCTGATGAGAGAGAGTGTCGAGCAATATATCCAAACTCAAGGACAAAAACCTCGTCCCACCGCTCCATCAGACAGAGAAGTTGTAGCAGAAGTTGTCACAGTTAGTCTAGCTGCTGCTAATGGTCAAAAAAGTCGTGTTTCTCAAAACTTTTTCCTCAACTATCCCAATATCCGAGTTCGCTGGAATATAGAAGGTGTCTCTGAGTCAGCTAAACGCGATATTAGGTTTACTGTGATGGAAGATAAATCAAACGCATCAGATCAATCGCGATTAAATGATGTAAAAAATGGTGATACATCAGATGCTAGCTTGGCAATATTTAATCCAAATCAGCTGTACATTGGTCGCTTGAATTATCGAGATTATAGGCATAAAGACGTTTTTACTCAAATTGGAGTTCATCAATTTCGGATAAAGATAACTGTTGTTTTATAAATTAGTTTTATAATTCAACAATGCGTTGGGAAGCATAATGTATGGCATCATATAGGCACGGCATTGCCGTGTCTCTCTGTATACATTAAATTAGAATACACTAAATCACCCAACTATTGCAAAGTCAAAACTGTCCAAAACTGTCAAGTTTGTTGTCTTGTTCAAACAGATTAAACTGATGCCAGCTAGCTTTTAATCTTCATTTCTCAGCAAATTCTTATTTAGCTATCAACCACTTTTAATACTTATCAGTAATATTAAGGTGTACTTGGCTTATACGAGAATATTTTAATACTCGATTAAAGCTGTAAGTTTTGATATCAAAATTTAAGGCAGTATTTATGGAATCAACAAAGGTTATCATCAGTGTTGAAAATCTAGCTCCCCAAAATGGGACTTTAGTGACACCACTATGGTTTGGCTTTCATGATGGCAACTTTGATATCTATGACAGGGGTAGACCAGTTTCTCCAGGACTAGAAAGTGTTGCAGAAGATGGTGCGACAAATCTGATTTCCCAAGAATTTGACCTGTCTGGATTTGGTTCTGTCCAAGGTACTATTCCTGGTTTAGCTGTGACACCAGGCCCGATTGACTCAGGGGAAATAGCACAAACAACAATTACACTCAATGGAAGTGACCTTAACAGTCGTTACTTTAGCTACGCAGCAATGCTGATCCCTAGTAATGACTTCTTTATTGCCAATGGAAATGAGCGCCAAAATCGCATCTTTGACGATCTCGGTAATTTTCTTGGGGTTGATTTCACCCTTTTAGGTAGCCAAGTCTTAGATGCTGGTTCGGAAGTGAATGATGAAATTCCCGCTAATACTGCCTTTTTTGGGCAGCAAAATCCTAACACTGGCGCCAGTGAAAATGGTGTTGTGCAAATAGCTAAAGGCTTTATTCCCGGTGGAGCAATTTTGAGCGACCCTAGATTTAGCAATGCTGACTTTACAAATCCAGGTTATCACGTAGTGCGAATTCGAGTTTTAGCTGATGCTAGCGGTGGACAAAATACCTTTGGAGTCGAACCTGGTAGTACCGTTAACATTGCTAACTTTGGTGGTGTCGGCAGAGAAGCGAATCCAACACCAGAAGCAATTGCGGAAGCGGACATCTTAAAATTTGCAGGAGATGGTCTAACTGCCGAAAATCTAATTTTGCTACAAAATGGCAAAGACTTAGAAATTTCCTTCGACGGTGTTGCAAATACAAAAGTAGTTCTTGCTGACTTTGCAATTGAGAATTTTGATAATTTAAATAATGGTATTGGTAATGTTTTATTTAATGGTAATACCTCGATTCAAGATAGCTTTGATGTAATTAATGTTGATGCGAATCCAGACAGAGTTGCTCGTCCAAATACAGTAACATTTCTAAATGGTTTCGACAACCAAGTACGCGGTTTTAATAATTCCGATGATGTCATTAATGGTCAGCGTGGGAATGATACTCTGTGGGGACTTAGTGGTAATGACATTCTCCGGGGTGGGCTTGGTGATGATACTCTTTACGTGTAACGACCTGCAATTATAAACGCCCAAACCTGCAATCAAGGCCTGAGCAAACCAGGATTATTTGCAATTATAATTACGCTTCAACCAGGATTAATTGCAACTGAGCCAGAATTAAATGCAACCAACCTGCAATCATCGGTTTCAACCAGGATTATTTGCAACTATAATTGCTTGCATTTTTAGCGCATTTTCAATCTGCTCAAAGTGGCAGTCCCTGAGCTAGCATTTGCTCCTGTAATTCCCGCGAACGTGCCGGGTCGAGTTGCCCGCGAAACAGCAATTTAATTTCAGCAGGTTTGGCATTAAACTGTTCCGCCAAACCCTTCACATCGTAGCCGTGCCGGGTTAGGGTGGGTTCCAAATCATCAATTTGCTTGGATAAAACGGACTCAATAATCGCCGTGGTAACAGGTTTTTCCCCAAAAAGATATGCAGCCTCGAATGCAAGTGTCAAATGTTGCTCAATTTGAAGTGGTGTTCTTAAGCGCATAGCGAGTAGCTCAATGGCTTCCGCCGACAGTATGTCACTTATCTGTGTATCTTCAGTAGTACATTTAGATACCAGCCATTCAATATATTCTCTTTGACTACCGACAATACCCTCTAAGGAAAAGACCGTTGCCCGATACCCAATTTCTTCCATAGTTGGACGGCGTAAATCATTTTTCAATTTGGGATGACCAGCCAGCACTACTGAGAGCGTACCACCAGCATCTTCAACTACCTCAATTAAGCGTTTGAGTCCTGTCAGGGTACTGTAATGTAGGTCGTGAGCCTCATCCACAAACAATGCCACGGGCTTTTTACCTTTTCTAATCAGGTCACGTAGTTCCCGTTCGCGTTTTTCTCCAAGAGATGGTATTTTAATTTCCTTATCTGTTGATAAATCGTAAAATAAGGCAGCAATTAGTGTTGGTAGCGTCGCCCGGTCTTTGTCTACAGAAAGCGATTTCGAGACTAAAATCTTACCTTCTTTCTCCAAAACCTCAAACAAACGTCGCAAAGTGGTTGTCTTGCCACACCCAATAATTCCTGTGATAGCAACTAGCTTTCCTGAATGAATTGCGACTTTAATGTCCTTAAACATTTGTTTTTGGTGTTCTGTTTCGTAGTACCCAGCCTTGGGGAACTCCCTAATCAACCGAAAATGTTCCATAACTTCAGTTAGCATTTTGTCCCCCTCTGTTTAAGTGAAAATACTGCCGCACCCGCTCAATAATCACTTTTTTATTCAAAGTCTCGGTGAGCAATGCATCAATAAATGCCAACTGTTCAGTAGACAATTTCGCCAACGGTTTTGCAAGATAATCCGAAATCGCCCGTTTCGCAAACAATACAGTGGGATAAGTAAATTCTTGAAACGGGTCTGGGTCATTAAAAGGTGTGACTGTTGGCGCCAGTTCCTTGTACTTATCCACCAGAAATTGTAAGTCCGCGTTTTTGTCTAAGGCAGCCCGTGGTAAGCCCAACTTTTTAGCTAAATCGGCAATTTTATCAGCCCGTTCTTCAGTTTTAGTTTTCTTGAATTTACGGTAGCGATGCAGAGGGATGGGACCATCAACTGGGTAAAATGGTCCGTAGCGCAGGTCGTCTTTTTGTACGTACAGTTCGTTGTCAAACAAACCCCACCATAGCACCACAGTTTCGCCTGCTAAATCAGGTTCTACCTCATAAGCCACACCCTCTACGGATACCCTAGCATCAGAACCTACTTTTCTTCGTTGTGGCTCACGGGCATAAGTACAGAATCGTTCCCAACTACACATCGAGCGTAAACCAGACTTTGGTACATTCCGTAACCAATCCTCTGTCCGCGAATGGGGTTCTATGCGGTGCGGTTTATCGTTGTAATGTAATAAATATTGCCGCAACCACAAGTTCGCTTCAACGTCGCTTTCCGGTTCATGAAAGTGATATAGAGTCTCGTGGGCTTCTTTGACCGTCCGGAACGGTCTTTCAACTTTGCCCTTAGAGCGAGCTGTTACTCGACGACCGTCTTTACCAGCAGGCATGTGCGTGACAAGATTAATTCTCAAGCAATCCATCACGTTTTGAAATACGTGGCTTTTAGAAATTGGCCCATTGTCTGTATAAATCATCTCTGGAATCCCGTGAAAGGGAAATCCGTCGGTTGTTTTCGCCGTCATCGCATTAAATAAAAAACGCAACGCAGCTTCGACATCCTCACCATAAACACAGTGGTATTCCTGGTAACATACACCACTACGGTCATCGACAATGCTGTACAGCATCAGTAATGGATTACCTCTACCCGGTTCCACCCATGATGGCTGTTTTACATGTTTTAAATCAGATGGACTAAGATCAAAATGCCAACATTCATTGCTATGAGTAGCTTGGAAACGTACAGCCGGCGGTTGCCGAGTCATACTAACAGTGTCATACCCCCAAGTTTTTAGGTAATAATTGACAGTGCTTCTAGTCAATGTGCCTTTGGGTGGTTGGATAAAACCAGCAGGTGTCTCCATCCCAAATTCTTCCAACAGTTCAATTGCCCGTACTGTAGAGACATGTCGCCCTTTTTTGTTGCTGGTACGGATTTTCATCGCCGCGATGACCTCGCAGTAACGCTCCATATCAGTCATGGAAAGTTTTCTAGGCGTTCCACTATCTGAACGGTTGATGGATTTTGGGCGTGATGAATTACGCAAAGCCCGATAGAGTGTATCAGTTGACACACCATAAAGTGCTGCCGTCTCTTCAATGAGAATTCGACGCTCTTGACAACGACTCGGCAAACCGTCGAGGCGGTGGCGTAAATTGATGAGTGCCTAAGAGCGGGATTTGCTTATGTGGCATATTAAGTGTTTATCTCGTCGATGTAGTTGTAGAGCGTCGGTTTGGAAATTCCCATCAACTTACATATTTCAATAATTGTGTACTGCCCTTCGGTATAAAGTTTTACTGCTAATTGACGTTTTGTTGGGTCAAGGGCTTTTGGTCTGCCTCCTCGATGACCACGCGCTCGCGCTGCTACAAGTCCAGCAGTAGTGCGTTCACGAATTAGATTGCGCTCGAATTCTGCCAATGCACCAAATAAATGGAAAATCAGCCTGCCACTGTTGTTTGTGGTGGTAATCGATTCTTGCAAACTAGAAAGTCCAATTCCTCGCTTATCTAAAATTTCCATCGTTTCAATCAGGTCTTTGAGCGACCTGACGCTCGCGGTCTAGGCGCCATACCACTAAAACATCACCAGTACGTGCGTAATCAAAGGCTAGTACAAGTCCAGGTCGAAGAGCTTTCGCGCCGCTTATACGGTCTGTGTAAATTTTTTCACAACCAGCTTGCTGCAAGGCATCCAATTGCAGGTTCAGATTTTGGTCATCTGTTGAAATCCGGGCATAGCCTATCAACATACTTGAACCCCCAACAAGTAAATAAACTCGTTATCTAACAGCGTATGTTGCCTTTGATATAATTACCAAGTTTCGTTACTAAACTTGACTCCGTTCCTGGTTTTGTAATATGGGTGGTTTAAATGGGAAAAAAACGGTCGTTTATTTTACCATGCTTGTTGCAATTAATCAGGCGTTCAAATTAAAATATTTTTTTGAGTAAACCATAAAAAGCTAAGTAGAGACGCTTCGGAGTCTAGTTGCAAATAATCCTGGCTGAAACGGATGATTGCAGGTTGGTTACATTTAATTCTGGTTCAGTTGCAATTAATCCTGGTTGAAGCGTAATTATAATTGCAAATAATCCTGGTTTGAAAAAGCTTTGATTGCAGGTTTGAGCGTTTATAATTGCAGGTCGCTACATATATGCGGTATATCGGCAATAGTATACGATGATAAATCGATTTGGTTGAGTTTAAGCTTTCCTACTGTCGAGTTGGGCACCACTATTTCTCTTAGTGGACTATTTAGATTTGTTTGGGGGGACTTTGTTTGTAACAGTTTAGCAATCGGTGGAACTTGTGCAGGAGAAACTTGCTCAAGCGTTGGCACAATATTTACTAACTCCTCAAGAGTTTGCTGTCCTAATAGTGGGAAACTATCTACTGTAAATGTATCTAAATCAGGATAATTGAGTGTTTGAGCAATTGCGTTTAAACTTAATAAATCTGGTTGCAGCGCTTCATCAACATCGCCCAATGTTAAATACTTATCTGGTGTATCACCCTGGCGCCACTTTCGCTCTATTCCATCAACTTTAATTGAACCGCTTTCGGAAATAGGAGGCATTGTACTAAATGAGATTCGGCTCCAGTCTGGCAAAAGAGCATTGGTAGCTGTCGAGGTAGCGAGTAAGCGAGTTGGTAAATCATTTTTTGGCTGCTTAAAAACCTCGGCATTCGATACAACTAAATGCCAAGGTCTAAACCAAACAACAAGTAACAAGCTTAGGGAAAGTATAAATATAGTTACAAATCGAAATCTTTTCATAAATCTGTCATTCAGGGCTTTTATGAAAAATTATTAATTGTTTTTATTTCAATCCGTACTGGACTTAAGACGTAAAAAATTGGCGCCTAGTTTTAGCTCGTTATGTAAATGTGCCAATTGCTACAAATTCTGTGTTTGTAAATGTTTGAGTTAGATATTATGGTGGCGGTGAAGCATTAACTGTTAAAATAGATAATTATGTGTTTAACTTAACAAGTGCGTTCAGGAGAGTTTATGACTGCTTCCTTTGTAAATAATCAAAATCAAGATTTATCTAAAGTAAATTATCCAATATTGATTGAAGAAAAAGAAGGAGCTTATACTGCAACAGTTTGGGGTTTACCAGAATGTAAGTCCGAAGCACAAACACGAGAAGAAGCTATTCAAAATTTGTATGAGATTGTAAATACACGGTTACAAAATGTTGAGATAGTTATGGCTGAAATTGAAGCATCACACAAGCAAAATCCTTGGATAGAATTTGCAGGTATGTATGAAGATAACCCCTTATTTAATGAAGTAATCTCTAACATTGCAGCTTATCGCCGCGAAATTGATAACCAAATTGACTCCGAGGGAGATGTTTGATGGCTTTATGGATATTAGATACTGATACATTAACATTATTTCAAAACCGAAACCCTAAAATACTGCAACGTCTAAACCAAATAAATTTTCAGCAAGTTGCTGTAACTACTGTTACAGTTGAAGAACAAATGCGCGGTTGGCTGGATGCTATTCGACAATCATCAGAACCACAAAGACTTGTTTGGGGTTATTTAGGATTACGACGCGGAATTGAATTTTTCAATACAATTAGGATACTTGATTTTGACCAAAATGCATCTGAATCATATCAAAAACTTAAACAAGCAAAAACTCGTGTTGGTACACAAGATTTGCGAATTGCTGCAATTGCAATATCGAATAGTGCAACTTTAGTAACACGCAACTCACGAGATTTTTCTCGCATACCTAATGTGAAGTTTGAAGATTGGGCTTAAAAACTAATATTTATTACGAGTATGGGTTCACGCTTAAGAGCGTATGAACCCTGTTTTACTCAAGATAAATTAACGCTTGCGTATCTATATGACTTTTATTCAGCAAGAGATAATTCAGCCAAAGGCACAAGATTGGCATAATAATCAAGTTTTGCTTTATCTCCCTCTATTCTACAAATAATAAAAGGCTGCCAGCTTTGCAGGTATGGGTAACAGTTATCCCACATCACTTTATCTCCAACTTGTAAGCTTTTCTCGCTCTCCTGATTTGATGAAATATCAGATGTTTCTTCGTATGCTGCAACAAAAGTACCACTAATCTCAAATTCGTGTTTGAGTTCATGTATCCGCGCTTTTTGTTCCTCAGAAAGCAGTTGCCAGGATGATGATTTCAAATCACTTGGACAATTTTGCATTACCGAAGCTACTTCTTCCCAGGTCTCAACTTCAGATAAGTATTCAGCAATTATTGCTGCTTCTTTCTCTAATTCTGAGTCTGCCTCACTTTGGGGTACTACCACCGACTCACTCATTTGGGAATTATCAACTTTTGACTCACTAATAGCCGAGTTATCAACATCGTCACTAACTTCTAATTTGGATACTACTTCAGTAAGCTCACAGGGAGTAGCAGAAGTGCTAAGACCTTCACTGCTTTTATGTTCCTCACTTAAAGTCAGGTTAGAGTTGCCACCTGACTCAATTGAGTCAGGGCGCAAATTTTCTGTATGGGTCGAATCACAAGAACTACTCGTTTCTCTACTCTCTTGTTGAGCATCAAGCTCCCTTGTTTCGTTTAGTTCTTCATTTTTGGGTAATTGGGATTCGGAATCTATACAAGGAGAACTACAGCTAGGCGCCTCAGCACTGCTTAGAGTATTTATTTCTCTAACATCAAAGAAACTTTTTGCGTCATCGTAGTTTAACTCAGTCGAACTATTGACCCATACTAACTGGGCTGATTCGTAAGCTTCAACCAATGACATTGCATTTCTAACTACAGTTTGAGGAAGTACATGTTTTTCTTCAACTATTCTTTGTATAGTCACACCGGTAAACTCATCATCTTCGTGAATTGCTCCAATTTGGCAATATCTCTTGCTTGAAATACCACGGCGCCAAACACTAACATTTTTAGTGGTATCAGAATTGTTGTCATCTGAGGTTTCTTCTTTCTGGGATTTACGATAATCGTAGATTAATTCACGCACTCTTTTTTGAGTAATGTTAGCCTCGTTTTTAAGTTGCTCAATCACTGGTTGGTACTTTTTGCTATTTTTAGCAAGTAGAAATATCGTGTTTGGTTCAACAAAAGCTAAAGAAGCAGGGTCAAAACCAGAAAATGCGGCGCCTACTTTCAGATAGCTTTTATCTTCCCCTTCCAAATCTAACTCAGTAAGTAACTGTTTATACGCTTTTCTTTTCAGCACACGCTTTTGCTCATCCAAATGGAACGAAACCTCAAGCACATTTATTGTGCCTCGTTGCAGTTTCCTTGAAGCCTCAGCGTGTTTGTAAAGTATATAAGTTCGGCTAAGATACTGGTCTAAATTGACCTCTCCAGACGATGGCGAGTCGCTAATTACCTCGAAGGGTTGATTTTGTGTCATCATATGCTTATAGCTTCCTATTACAACTAGTGTTTAGACGTTGTGTAATTGACTACTAAACGCGACCTTGTATGTGAGTAAGCTCACGTCCAGGAACTATGTTGTCAGCAAAATTCCTGAACGGGCATCAAACATATTGCCTTTGTCAGAGGCTTTTGTTTGACGTTGAACTTATGTCTAGATAGAGACGACTGCGATTCTGCCAAGAATGTGAGCAGTCGTCTTTATTTTGTTCAGTTGTTGGGTGGTGGGTTTATCCTACCTCCTATTTTTTTGCTTTAATACCAAAGTTTGTATATACCTATTATATCCTTTTCAGCAAAATAAAAACGCTAATCAACAAAAAATTTTTATATTAATACATAATAAATAATGCTTATAGCAAAAATTGTCTGATTGGATTTATAGATGTACGATAGAAAGCATGAAAAAAGTGTATTGTCGCCTAGCCGTGTTAATGGCAGAAAAAGACCCGCAGTTGTCACAAAAGCAGCTAGCAGAAGAAGTTGGACTCGATATTACGACTATTAACCGTTTATTTACAAACAATTTTAGTCGAGTCGATATTGCTACAGTAGAAGCATTGTGTAACTATTTTGACAAAGAAGTAGGTGAATTATTTGAAATGAGAAAACCTGAAGATATTCCGCAAAGAAAGGCACGTAAACGTCCTAAAATAGATTCGGCATCGTTATAAGTTGGCTAACGAATAGTTCTCGATATTACCTTTAACTTCCAAATAGGACAGTTGGCGCCTTTGCCCATTTGCTTGTATCAGGTGATGCGGCAGGGCGTGCATAAAAAGCTTTGTTGCGAATCTCAAGAATTTTATCTTCCTCTCGAATCATGCTAGGGGTAAAACGATGTCGTTGTTCAATAAAGTCCCTGACCGTTACTTGTAAAGGTTTTGATGCGAGTTCTTCATTCAAAAACAGCTTACAGTTTCTGTAAAATGCTGACTCTGCTGTTTTTCTGACAACAAGCGCGATTTCTGCCGGAGTCAAGAGTTTAGTTTCATTAAGCAGGCGCCACCAATCTTTTTCGCTAAAATCCAGTTCTGGAAAGTATTTAGCTAAGTGCAGCTTGAAAATTTCGTACCTGGCGCCTGCATGAGGCAGGTCTACAAAAATGATGTCATCAAAACGGCGCACCAGTTCAGGAGGTAAAAACTCTAATCTATTAACTGTTGCCATTACCAGTACCTGAGAAGTTCGCTCTTGCATCCAGGTAAGTAACTTTCCTGCTAATTGACGAGATATTCCACCATCATTATCTGAGTCAAAACCAGCAAAGCCTTTATCAAAATCGTCAAAATAGAGAACCAAACCATGTGTACCGTTTGCGTCACAGAATTGTAGAAATTCCCGTAAATTTTTTCTTGATTCAAAAGCTGTTGAGCCGCGTAATCCAGACCAGTCAGCAGCAACGAGAGGAACGCCCATTTTTTTAGCAGCGAGTTTTGCACTTAAAGATTTACCAGTTCCAGGCGGTCCCCATAAAATCATTCCTTTAGGAAATTTGAGATTATAGTTTTTAGCTTCAGGCTTAAGTAAAACTGCCGCGCGCTCTAAAATTTCTTCCAATAAATCTAATCCCCCAGCGTGCAAGACATCAGGCTCGTTAATAAATTCGACTCCCTGACCCTTTAACTTATTTTTTTTATAAGCTAAAACTGCATCCGCTAGTTCTTCATAACTACTTATTTGTCTGGATAGTCTCAAAAGTGCTATTTCTAGTTCACCACAGGGCAAACCCAGACAGTTACGGTAAAAATTGTCAGCTTTTAAACCAAATTGATTTCCAAAAATTGTATGAACTATTTGCTGTACTTGTTCTGGATTCGCGCGTTCGTAATTTAGAACCGGAATTAGCGGTGCCACAGAGACAGGTAACTCAATATAAGCCTCCAGGCAAACAACAAACTGCTGTCTATTTTTCTTTGCTAGTTCATAAAATAAATTACTCAGTATGAAGAGTGTTTGTTGCCCAATGGCGCCAGTAATAGCATCTGGAGAAATCTCACCTTCAAAAACAAATATACCTGTTGCTTCAGGGTTTTCCAACAACCAAGCTAAACCTGAATTGCCTATGACATCGGCTGTCTGGCGAATAAGTTGTATTGATTGATTAACTTGCTGCAATTGCATATAACCTTGGTTCCAAAAATATAGATACTGTCTGCGACTACTAGCAATTTGATACATGAACTCCAGTATTTTGATTCGTTCTGTAACAGGCGCCTCAACAACAACAATATTTTGTCCCTGGTCAAACAGCATTGGTAAATCTTTAAATTGCATAATTATTTCCGATAAGTGGGTAAGTAGGTTTTACGGTAATTAGCTTTTGCCCATTTTTTAGCTTGCTTGACGTTCCACATTGGTTCATATAGTAAGTCAGCAATTTTCCCCAGTTGATTGAGGTAAGTTAAATCACCTGCAACGTCATTTATTACTGAAGCGATAAATTTGCAGCAGCTATATGGATATTGAACTGCTTGCTTTTCACTAAAACGAATCACTACCCAGTTATTACTGGTAAAAAATTTATTCCTTATCTCATCCTTTCCTTGGTCAACACAATGGTGAGGAGCTTTGGTGTCACCTACATAAGGCTCATCAATCTCAATGTCTATACTTAAACCACTTTCGTGTACGAGTATAAAATCGGCAGAGTATGGATAAGAAAATCCTGGGTTATCAAATGCCATTCCCTGAGTTATTGAACCAAACTGGCGCCTGAGTATCTGATAAAAAGCCTGTTCTGATACTCCTGCTGGTGCGTCGCTATAGCTTGCAGGTTTCGTAACTTTGTCTGCTAGGAGAGAGCGAAGTTTAGGGAGCATCCAGTTTTGGCAGAAACACCAAAACTCAGGGCGCCGAGAGCATCTAATTTTTATTCTCAATACGGAGTTAGCTAAAATACTTACTACTCGACGAAAAAATCAGTATAATATTCGCTCAAATAAACTATTTAATTAATAAATATTCTCAACATACTCTAAATATCAATCCAAAATAATACTAACAAAAACTATATCCAACACAAGCGGAGATTACTAGATGCGCGCTAGGAACGACGCCACGGCGCCTGAAACCAAGTTCATAAATCTTGATATTATGAAATGTTCTGGAAATTAGCACATAAAAGTATCTGAATTATGAGATAATGCTGACAATCAGTAAAAGTGTGCATTAAACCATTATGAACCAAGATAAACTAGACCGTCTTAATGCTTGTTTAAAAGAAGTGGCGGAATTATTGTATGAAGAAGCAGACAAAACGATTTTAACAGACCTTGAAGGTATAGAAAAAACTGTACGTAGTCAAGTATTAAAGTATGTAAGCCCAGAAATAGCCCTTTTTTTATTGAAGAAACAACTGGAATAAAAATAGGTAAGAAAAGGAAAATAAAAAGCGTTGTTGGAGAACTTCAATTAAAAGCGAAACAATTAGATAAACTTGGATTGAAGCCCTTTAGTAGATTAAGCCCATTGCTTCAAAAGTTGTGTTTAAGAGTATCGGCGCTCTGTACATACCAGAACGCAGAAACAGAGATTGAAGCACAAACGGGTATAAAAGTTGGACATTCAACACAACAAAAACTAGTTTTAGAACATGAATTTCAGCTACCACAAGCAAAACAAAGTATTTCAGAAGTAAGTATAGATGGGGGTAAAATCAGACTGCGTGGCGAACCAAAAAAAGGTTCTTACTGGAAAGATTACAAAGCTATCCGTCTTCAAGGAATTTTTTACGGTGCATTTTTTAATGATAATGAATCTTTAATCGATTATATTAATAGTCAGCCTTTAATAAATCCACTAGTTTGTCTGGGAGATGGACATGACGGAGTTTGGAATTTAGCCCAAGAATTAGGAACAGCAGAATTTCAGCAATTGCAAATATTGGATTGGTATCACTTAAAAGAAAATCTTTATAAAGTTGGCGGTTCTTTAAAACGCTTGAAAGCTGCTGAAACTCTTTTATGGCAAGGAAACGTTGATGAAACTCAAGCTTTATTTACAAGCTTAAGAAGTAAACAAGCTAAAAACTTCATTGCATATCTTGATAAGCATAAATCAAGGATTGTTAATTACAGTTATTATCAAAATGAAGGAATATACTCTATTGGTTCTGGAGCAGTAGAATCTGCAATTAAACAGATTGGAAGAAGAATTAAAATTTCAGGGGCACAGTGGAATATTGGAAGTGTTAACCAAATTTTAGGAGTTCGTTGTGCTTATCTAAATGGTTTATTCACTGTTTGAATTTGACATCTTTATAAATGCCCAAAAACATGAATGCTACTACACACTTGTGTTCGTAAAATATACAAATATTGCTCCAAATTTACGATGCTATATTGTTATTTTACAGTATTAATCGCTTCGAGTCACCTAGCGAGTAGGCGCCGTGGCATCGTTACTAGCGCGCATCTAGTAAGCTCCGCTTGTGTTGGATATAGTTTTTGTTAGTATTATTTTGGGTTAATATTTGAAGTATGTTGAGAATATTTGTTAATTAAATAGTATATTTAAACGAGATTTTGTAGTCGATAAGTAGGTATTTTAGCTAACTCCGTATTGAGAATAAAAATTAGATGCTCTCGGCGCCCTGAGTTTTGGTGTTTCTGCCAAAACTGGATGCTCCCGTTTCGACTTTGGTAAACTGCGTTATTGTGGGCGTTTTTTATTAACTGCTTTATCAATAGTGCAACCCTTAATCGTTACGGTTCAATAAGTAAACCGCCTCAATAGTAGGGCACCAAAATCACAACCATGTTTTACAAGTATGAATAGCATTAACCAAGGGCAACTTGTTGAAATTGAGTATGAAGGCCAACAGTTGAAAGCAATCGTGATTGACCCCAATGGATTGGGAAACGGTCAAGCCACTATTGGGTTAGGTTTTCGGATGGGTAAAGAATATTTGGGAATTTCTGAGCAAGCAATGTCTAAGAGGGTGACAACCATAGACGGGATAAAATGCCTGAAACTACCATCTGGTAAATTTTTGAGGGTGACAACCATACTAGCGTCAGATGGGAATGAATACAAAGTTATTGAGTTTGGAGATTGGTCAGAATTAGCTCAAGATTTTCTCAAAGAAGCAGTACAAGGAAAATCAAAGCTATCACCATCCGTACAAACCAAAATGATTGAGTTTTTAGCTTGGTTCGCTGTAAAAGGTTTATACGCAACAAGTTACGCTAAACTCAAAGGCGCCTACACCGAATCCGATGACAACGCCTTAACTCAATCCTTGACGAAAGCGAACGAACAACTAATTGCTGACAATGAAATACTCAAACTCCAATACGACCGTAAATGCAGCGAAGTTGACCAACTCCTCTACAGGTTAGACGCTATCGAAGAAACCAACTCTAACTCTGGTACAGACTGGCGCCACTGGGAATTAGAACAGAATTCAATCAACTTCTAGCTGCTGAAACGTTTCACACATAATAAAATCTGCACTCAGAGCGAGAACGGGTGCCTTTAGTCGCTTTACTTTAGCTTGGCTACCATAACCTCGTTTTGGTAGTATTAGCTACTCTAGATACGGATACTTAGGAAAGTATTTTTCTGAATATTTTTGGTGCAACTAGCTTTTTAGTTCATGCGGCACCTATTTTAAGCATTATTTAGCTACGTTTCAGGCAAGATCGAGTTTGGATAAAAGCCGAATAGTACTACACCATCCAGTAAACTTGACTTCAGTATCTCGGCTATTGTTCGCGTGCAGGTCTTGCCTTACTAATTTCTGCACATCGGTCAAGGTTGATTTTACCCAACACTCATACAACTAATTCTACGGTGTAAGGTGGAATGCAATACTGCTTGGTTAAGGAGATAAATTAGGCTGAAAACCTTGATGTATCATTGTAAACGAATTTACGCAAGAATTATACGGTAGTTAATAAAACTAGTGTTTTTACAGCGAACACCTTCTAATTAGAAGGTAGGAACTCTAAACACGACGCGTTGGTGGGCACTGATTCTGCAACCTTGCACTTTCTAAAGGCGCCTTGCATCTTTTATGTTGTAAAAATATTTCCACAATGTAAAAAAATGTGTCTCCACTTTGATAAGATGACTGAACCCAAAATTGATGAAGTACCTACCAATACAATTGCTAGAATCCACAAACTCTGAGCAATAGGCGCCGTAATCAGTGACAATGGAGGATATGCCGTCCACCCTGACTGTGAACCACCAAAGAAGAAACTCGCAACTAGTAAAAGTCCAGCAGGTGGGTTAAGCCAGAACGCAATAGCATTTAACTTTGGAAATGCCATATCACGGGCGCCTATCATTAGTGGCACTAAATAGTTACCAAAACCACCAATAGCGCTCGGAACAATCCATAAAAATATCATTATGGTCCCGTGATTGGTCATGAAAGCGTTGTACAAGTTTGGGTCAAGTACATCAGGGTCGGGAGTGGCTAACTCTGTACGCATTGCCACTGCCATCAACCCACCAATTAGATAAAAGCCAAATGCAGTAACTAAATACTGTATGCCAATTACCTTGTGGTCAACGTTAAATGTAAAGTAGTCCTGCCATTTCCAAGCTTTTTGGTGGGTGGTATGGTGTTCAGTTACCACCACATTCTCTGGTTTCTTGCCAGGAGGAGTATTTTGTGGAAGCTGTAGAGTCATAAGTTTATTATTTGTCCTTCGTTACTCGTCTATCCCTCCTTCCTCTGTGTCCTAGAAGTCTCTGTGGTGAAATAAATAAATCTTTTTTTACCACGGAGGCACAGAGAACACAGAGAGAAGTTAGTGCTAGTGACTTTGTAAAGCTGCTACTATTTGTTGATTTTGCGCGCTAGCAACACGATTTGATTCTAGCCATTCTTGGTATTCTTCAGGTGTATGAACAATGACTTGGGAACGCATCGAACCGTGATATCCTCCACACAATTCAGCACAAACTATCGGATATGTACCTGGTTTAGTGGCTTTAAATCTTAAACCTGTTGCTTGTCCGGGTATAGCGTCTTGTTTAAGCCTAAATTGCGGTATCCACAAAGAGTGAATTACATCCGACGCCGCAAGATTCACTTGGACATCGGCGCCTACAGGAACATGTAGCTCACCTGATGTAATGTCAGTTTCAGGATAATTAAATATCCAAGCAAACTGCATACCTGTTACATTCACAACTAAATCCGCTGTTTTACCCAAAACTTTAGGATTGGCGCCAATACCAATGCCAGGTTGAGGTAAATTAACCAATTTTTTTACAGGTGTTTTTATTGGTGTTTCAACGGGTAGAGTAATAGGTTCTTCGATAGGCACCAATTCTGGTGCTTCTACAGGCGCCTCAGAAGGTGCATCGTATTGTATTTCTTCAGTCAGCGCTTCAATATCAGAAGCGTTTAATGTCGCAGCTAGGGCAGCACCCTTGACTGGGGCAGCAGCATGTTCAGCCATTGAATGATGACCTACACTCAAACCACCCATTTGCGTGTAAACATCAACGCTATATATTCCAAGCCCAATCACAATTATCGACGGAATCGCTGTCCAGAAGATTTCCAACGGGAAATTGCCTTCAATTAACGGTCCATCGCGGTCATCATCTTCACGGCGCCGATATATAAACATGAAGATAACAATTGCGCCTTGCACTACCAAGAACAATGCCGTACCAATACCAACCAAAATTTGGAAAAATCTGTCTACTAGCGGTGCTTGTTCTGATGCTTGCACGGGTAGCAAAACTGCAGAGTGCTGACCTACCCAAATGCTTACAAGTGTAACGAGTACGCCAGCAACAAGAGTTAAAAGAGAAACAGGAACTTGTTGCATACTAAAAACGATAAGTACCGAAATTGCCGTTGAGGGTCTTTTACCAATTCGCTATTTTTGGCTAAAAGCGAATTAAGCGCGCGGAGCATAAAACTACACTAAATATTGGGCTGCATGATTAAACATTTTTCCCCTGTGCATTGCATTTGCCCAATTTAAGTTCTGCTATTAGCTTTTATAGATACACACTTTGTAGCTCAAATACATAATTGAAGGTTAATAACTTGATAGCAATTGGCTCTTAGACCTTTAAACCTGTTTTTACTATTTCTATTTTTGACACAACTTGAAAGATTTTAGTGATTCTTTTAAAGTTTTTTAATATCTAGCTTTAGAAAAAGATAAATGTGTATGACAAACATTTATCCCCTTAACCCACCATAAAAATAAAGCAGGCTAAGAGGATATTTCGTAATTATTAATTTATAATCAATTGTGGCACAGGCATACGAACTGTGACGTAAATGTCTGTAAAAAACATCTAGGGATAACAGTAGTTTTGTAAAGGTAATCAAACAAAGTATATATAGTTAACAACAAACAAATATAGATTTACGTTTTTGTGTGATGCGATATTTTTATCTAAGCACATCAACCAAGATTTATTCCCTCAATTACCTTGCTTAACTTGACTGACCCTCATGATACTACAGTACCCCTTGATGTAATTGAAAATACTGTAGCTATTTAATTGTCTAATAATGCATGAGTGTAGCAATTTTTAGAGCAAATTTTCGCACAAGCTTCACAACCAATACAATTTTCAGGGTTTTTAACAGTCATGACTTTCTTTTCAATTTCATCGTCTTCTTCATCTTCGACGAACTCACCGTCTTCGTTCATTGCCTTGAGTAGCAATACATCGTGTCCACAGATTTTGAAGCATCTGCCACAACCGATACATTTTTCTTGGTCAATATCTTGAACAAATTTAGGTGTCCAAGTTTTACCACCAAACGTCAAGCCTGTTAGTGTAGCCATGTGTTAACCTTCAGCAATTTTGTGTTTAACTGTGTGCGAGGTTTTACCCTATGCACTAGTACTTTATTCACTCTCTACTTTTGATATTAACAGATGATTTTTATTGAAAAAGTAACATTATTATCTATGCTAAAAAAAATTGTTTTTTTATTGATTTATTATAAACATGCTTATCTTTTTTGACATTTAATGCAAATTGTTTTTAATAATTGATTATCTAAATTATAAAATATTAAGATAATCAGCCAGAGTTTAAGGCGTTCATTGATATTAGTTGTCAATTAATAATATTGTATATGTAATATGGTGGGCAGTGCCCACCCTACGTATTGAACAAAAAATATTTTTTTTATGAAAACGGTTATTATCGTTACAAATTAATATTGTTTATTATTTATTAATAATATTAACAAAAGCGCCAAAGACTAAGAAATAGCCTAGGTGTTACCCAAGAACTATTAGCTTGTACAGATAAATAAATATAAAAGATTAGGAAATGTTATTAGGGGCTAAACACATGGAAAATCGGCAAATCTTGGCTCGTTATGAACAACTTTGTGAAGTTGTTTGTGGAATTGTTATGAATAGGAAACATTCAGAATAAAACTCCAGGCTAATAACCCTGAATAGTATTTAAATTAAAGTATTCGCTTAGACTTATAGGGACTAATAATCCAATTGATTCGGTAGTAAATGCCGTATAAAGGAGCGAGGAACTTCTGCTATCCAGGGGCTAATTTATAACCAAGCATACGAATAAAGTAATGTGGCGATTGCCTTATGCCTTACACAATTCCAAATAGCAGTTGTATTGAATGCGATAAATGTCGTCCTCAATGCCCTGTGGGTGCTATCAAGCTTGTAAACAACGAATATTGGATTGACCCTTGTCTATGTAATAACTGTGAGGGTTTCTACTCCGAACCTCAATGTTTGACCGTATGTCCGACAAAATCTCCAATTCCGTTACAGGTCAAACGGGGGAGATGTAAGATTGAACCGCGCGAAGTAACTAGTTCAAATTTATTTGCTAACGCTAAGAATAATCCCTTTGCTTCTGCAATTGCAATTTGGGAAGCTTCTAATGTTTTAGCACAACGCGCGTCTTTACCGTGGGAATTAGATGCTGATGGGTATATCTGCTATCGGCGCCAAGTTAACCAAGGTAAGGGTAACATAGCTTTTCATCTCGCAGTACCATTTAGTGATCAACTCGCGACTACAACAGCAGCAGTTGAAGCATTAGATATCCGCGCTGCACTTGTAAATCTAATTTTTGCGGCACATGCGATTGCCGTTAGCGAACCGTGGAAGCAAGAGTTTGTTATTGATGACAAACAAATCGAGAATTATTTGGGATTAGAGAAGCGTAAAGACCTCAACAAAACTGCGAAGCTAACATTAATGAAAAATTGGGTTCGCAGTTGTTGTTCGCTAATGACATCAATTAGTTGGGCGCCTGCTGGTCGAGTACCAGGATTTGAAATAGAAAAAAGTCCCTTGTGGCACTTGGTTGATATTCAGCATCACTTCCAAGAAGACGACAAAGGATGTAAATATCTAATTGGATTAACTTTTAAAGTCAAAGCTGGAATTTGGGCACAGTATTTTCTAAACAAGCAAGGCTGTAAACAGCGTAACGCCTATTATCAATATGGTAGTCTGCCCAAATCACTGTTAAACACTGTGATGAGTATATGGCAGCAACACGAAGGCGCCGCGCGCTTGATGCTGTGGTTATTATTCAAAACCAAAATGGGTAAAGAACAGCGCATCACCGTCCCAACATTACTGCGCGTAGCCTACGGAGAAAAAAAGGTTGCCACAGCTTGCAGACAGCGTGACGACCGGAAGCGGTTACTGCGAACGTTTGAAAGTGACTTAGAAGTACTAAATCACTACGGCATGAAACCCAAATTTGACCCCATAACCTATCCACCTAATATTCAACCAATGTGGGCAAAGCTAGTTGATATTCCCGAAGACCCAGACGAAGCTATCGAATTTTGGATTAATGACGGTGGTGGTAACTCACGTCTTACTGATGCAGGTCCACGAGGTAAATGGAATTTGCTCATGAACGCGCGGATTTTATCATTCGACCTACCACCCGAACTTGAGCAAGCACTATCCAAAGCTGAAAAAAAGCACCTTACCACAACAAGAAACCGAAAAAAGACTAAAACCACATCTGGACTACTAGGTGACCAAATTTCCCAAGCCAGAAAAAAACTTAATCTTTCCCAACGCGAACTCGCAAAACTCGCAGGCAAAAGCCAAAGCTGGATACGCGACATCGAAAATGGGCGCCTAAAAGTCAAATCAGAAGACCAAACAGTCCTACGCAAAGTACTAGGCATCGCGTAAGGTGGGTACGTAGTAGCGCGGAGAACGCACGAAAGTAGTTTGTAGGTTGGGTGGAGGCTTTGCGAAACCCAACCTACATAACTGTTAGGGTTTAACGTAACCCTTCACACTTAAGCGTGCAAGATATCAGAAAAGCAAAATGTGAAACGCGCGCATTTTATAAACATCACATTTTTCCAAGCTAAATCATCTCAAAGCCAGACGATTCATCGTATTTATACTTATTGATATCCGAATGATCGCAATTTCTAAAAAATCGATGCCAGTTGATAATTATGTCATTGCCTTGCGAATTACTTTTTAATTGCAGACCGATTAAAGACTCAATATCACTACTAGCGTAAAATGCATTACTTAGAGACTGATTTTTTAACTGAGCTAGAATATCCACAAAAGTTAGCCATGCTCTTTTTACTCGAATAAATTCTTGTGGTATGCCTTTCTCATGACTGTATATCAACAATTCATAATTTTCTTTGTAGGCAACCATTTTTTTCCACTCATTCACTGTTATCCGGATGAATGGTCTATGGAAGGTAATTGCTTTGACCTCTACTCTTAATTTCTCAGACTCCGTACTACACAGCAAATCGAAACCACTATCATCAACAGGTAAAATAGTATATTTCAAAAACTCTTGATAGAAACGTCTTGCCCAAAACTCGCCAATTTGCCCGTACTTTTCAGCATTTTCTCCGTAACTTGAGCCATCGTCTTCTTGGTCTGTAATGACTGATGTAGAAATTCCTGTAGAAATTCCTTGTTGCATTATATCTGGAATATTTATAGTACCTATGTTTTTTGAAGCTCGCCTAACTGATGCGGAAAAATGAATACCAAACTCTGCCAACAGTGCAAGAACTTCTGACTCTACATTTGATTTTCCTTTTAGACTTTCTAATGCCTTGTATTTATCTAGATTTTCAGATAGTTGATGTATATCTTCTGCTGTTACATCAGAATTGCGCGCTAAATCAGCTAGAGCATTTAACTTAGAGGGTGAAGTTTGTAGTACATCAAAAATGTTGTTTCTAACTTCATCATCACCTAAAGTTTGCAAAACTATTTCAGCCCTATGACCGTAAAAATAAGTAAAAAATTTCTTAAAATCAGATTCGTGTATCGAACTACACCAATGCAGCATTTGTTTTACTACTTGCCTAAAATTATTATTTTGCTTGTCGCCATCGTAGTTTTTTATAGCTTTATCAATTTCGTCAGTAATATCTTCTATTTTGGCAGTGGCAGTTTCATCAAGCAAACGTTGAGCTTCTAAAAACTTTACATCATTAAGTAGCAGAAAATCATTCCAATCTTGTAATTTTAGACATCGTGCTATTTCTTTAAGCTCTTCCGGAATACCGCCATCTCTTTTCAACTCTTTCCTTAATTTAAAATCCTCATTTTGGCTCGGCATGATTGGATTATTATCAAGAAGTTTATCATCAAACTTATTGGTAAAGCACAGAAAATTATTTAACCAAATAATAGTATTCTCTTTATTTTTAGATAACAACTGGATAAGGTTAGCTAGACATTGAGTTTGCGCTATTCGTTCAACCATTAATGTTATAATCCATTTATCGCACTCTTTGCACTCAAATTCATCTAAATTATCCAAGTAAGTCCGCTCTGGTACAAGTTCACCATAAATATCACGAGCAAACTGCCAAATGTTTAATCTACTTTCTTCTTTACTGTTTAATTTGAAGAAACTAATTAAGGCATAAATAGCAGTTTTAAAATCTTCGCTTTGATTACTATCTTTATCTCTGATAATGTCATTGATTTGTTTTGAGATATCGATAACGCGATACTGCTCTAAGCTATTATCAAAACCCAAAATATTCCTATGTATAAGTTTATTTCTACATATAAAACCTAATCTCTCTAACACATCTTTTAATTGTTCGGGAACATTCTTATCAAAAAGTAACTCTGCCTTTTTCTTAAAAATTCCTTGTTGGTTCGGGAATATTGGCTGCTCGCTACATAATGATTCTTTTTTATGCTTTTTAAGAAAGTTTATAAAGCTACTTAACCAGTCAACCGTCTCTAAGTCCGTAGTTTTTCCTAAATTAGTTTGAAGCGCGCTAACTTGCTTAAATTTAGCAATATCTTGAATAAGGGTCTTCAAAACCCACTCGTCGCAGGTATCCCAAAGAGTCGAAGTCCAATCAGGTAATTGTTTTATTTCCGGTACATTATTATCTAAAGCCTTTGCAAATTCCCAAATTTGGCGCCTTTTTTCTACAAAATTGGGTTTTAAAGCCTGTTTAGTATTTTTGGTATCAGGAATATAGCTGATAAGGAGATAAGTGGCTTTCCTTAAGTTGGTATGGTCTTGTTCGGTAATAATTCCACTAATTCTCTCGGATATATTTCTAATATTACGAGTTGTTTCTAATTTACAATTTATTCCAAGGTGTAATAACTCTTTTTTCCAGTCTTCGCCAAGAAGCAGAAGAACATCTTTTAAACCTTCAGGAATACGTTCATCTTTGACTAACTGTGTTTTTAGCTGAAATTCTCCATATTGATTAGGCAGTATAGCATATTTACTATTTAAAAGTTCAACTTGATTAGATTCAAAGACGAAAGCAATAACTCGATTTAACGAAGCTAAAGTTTCAGCTTCAGAGATTCCAAGCCGCGCGCATAAATTTTCTAAATTCTTTTGTTCGTCAATATCTGCTAGCAATCTTGATAAATCATAACGTAAATCTTTTGACCAACCGCTATCAGTAGTGATAATATCATACCAATCTTTGACATCCTGTTTTTGGGGTAATTTATCTGGATGTAGTGCGATAGCTAGTTCCCAAAATTCCAAGATGTTTTTTGAGCAATAAGGAATTAGAGCATTTATAAGTTCTATATTTTGATTAAGGTTAGTACGTACAACTGGAGTTATCAGAACCTTTGCTCTAATTAAGCTTTGAATTTTTGATTCATACCACTCAGGCTCAATATTTTTTGGCAATCCTGACTTAGCAAGTAAATGAGCGTTTAACCAATTGGCGGATGCATAATCTAATAAAATTCCGTAAAGCGCAATTGTTTCTGCAAAAATTACTCTATTCTTTTTCCCGCCAGTCTCATTTCTATCATCGAGTAATACGCTATCTCTTGGCTCAGTTGGTTCCAAAAGTGGACTGTTAATTACGACTGGGCATTTAAACTTAGTTTCAGAACCTATCAAGGGAAAATCGCAATACAAAAGTGGTATAGACGAATTAAACTTAACAACAGAATATTTATCGCCTTGTTTTTCTAATTGGATAGCAATACTTACCTCTCCTTGCTCATCAGCCAAAGAAATAGTTTTCGAGCAAGAAGCTATAAATATTTGTTCTATTTGCTTACCACTACATTTTTCAATATTATAAATAGAAATGTTACCGATTTTTTCTTGATTTTTAACTTGATACAATGTTTCTTGAGAATGAATTTCATCTTTAACTAAAACAGATTCAATTTCCTCGATAAAAACAAGTGTATATATGATAGCATTATATAAATCTTGAATACCTTTTTGAGCGACTTTTAAACCATAGTCATCAAGTTGATAACGAAATGAAGTATCGCAAACTAGGTGTGGTTTATAATTATGTTGCGTAGGGCATTTATTTTCATCATCTAGATGGTGCCTAATATTGGAAGCTTCATTTACAGCAGTAATCATTTCTTAAACTGTTGCTGCACTTCTATCTAAATTCAATTGTAAGCGCTTATATACGTTACGTTTTGAGTCATGAAATATACTGCTTAGTTCAACTTTTTTGGACAGTAAATGCGTAGTCATAAAACCCGTTCCAAACTTACCAGTTGTTCTGACTTCCTTAACGTCACTACTGTCTTGAGGTTTATTACTATTTCTATCTTTCGTGGATACCTGCTCAATTAAATATGTAATATTCTTCATCAAGAAAGGTTTGCCATTATGCTTAAATTCGAGATGTTGCTTGTTGAAAATAATTTCTATTCTTACCTTAGTATTGGCAACATCCTTGGCATTTTGCAACAGTTCCCAAATCCATCGCCTTGGGGATGATTCGCTACCATATAGTTTACGAATGCCATCAAATAATTTAGTCGCAGTTTGTTGTCTGTGCGCTCTTTCTAGCTCGTCGCGATACTCTTGCTCGTAAGTCATTTGCCTTTTATCCTTGTTATATTAAGTAAATTTGCTATTGGTGATTTTCGGAAAATACTTTTTCCTAGATTTAGTGTTCCCAAAGATTTACAAAAAATAACGTGAGCGCAAAACTTTAGGCTTATTCATGCCCTAATCAGTTAAAAATATAATCATTATCATTTGCGTAATTAATACAGCACGCTATAGTTTAAAGCTAAAGTATAAGATTTCCCCGACAGCAAGCAGTTGGTTTATATCTTGAGCGCACAATTAACGTGCGGAAATGAAGAGCGCACGAAGTAGGCAATTAATTCATTATTTTTGTTAAAATTTTAAATCAAAATGCTGGCGCCGAAGTTGATCGAGCGGATTTGCATTAGTATTTTATAGGTGCCGATATCGATAGAGTTAGCAATATAAGTGTGGATATCAATCAGCAAAAAGAGCAGTTTAGTATTACTTATATTAGAGCGGTCGCAGCAGTTGCTGGCTACTCCTTGTATAGACCAGAAGTTGATGACGATAGTGTAGACTTAGGTATTGCCGCAAGGGGTAACTTTGGACGTGTCCGTTCCCCAAGACTGGAATTGCAGCTAAAATCATCATCAAGGGACATTATTGATGATAATGTTATCCGCTATCCTCTCAAGCTCAAAAACTATGATGATTTGAGAATGATAGATTTTGCAACTCCAAGAATCTTAGTTGTTATGATTATGCCTGACAATATAGAAGACTGGTTGCAACAGTCGCAGCAAGAGCTTTGTATGAGGTACTGTGGATACTGGATTTCGTTACAAGGAATGCCAGAAACTCGAAATGCTACTACTGTTACTATTTCTATACCTAGGACTAGTGTATTCACGGCGGCTGCACTTACATCAATTATGCAAGGTATCGGGCAAGGAGTAGAACCATGAAGATTACAGCACGTAATCCAGAAATTTTAAAGTCTGTAAAGTTAGAAAATTTAAGAAATTATTTGCTTGACTCTGGTTGGTATGAAGACCGTCCTTTCCTTGAAAATGCGACTGTTTGGTTAAAGCAAGAACCTAACAACGGTGAATTTGAAATTTTACTTCCTTCACAGCAAGACGTAGGAGATTATGCGATTCGAGTTGGTGAAGCTGTTAAAACTCTAGCAGAAGTAGAAAATCGTACACCAATTGGAATTTTAGGTGAGCTTTTGACAACATTTCCTACCCTTCAAATTCAGGGATTAGTTTCTCAAATTCAGGCGCCGATTAATCAAAACATTGGTAAAGTAACATTATTTGGTGTAGTTTTTGACAAGTTACGAAAAATTAATGTCTTCCTTGCTAATGACTATTATATTATTGCCATGAAAGCTTATCAAGAACGCCTACCAGTTTTATGTGTAGGTGATTTGACGCGCGGCAATGATGTTTTGATGTTGAATAATTTGCAAAGGTTTGAACTGGATAACATCTAAGATATAACAGTTATTATATGATTTGTAAAAAATTATATTCGCGTGGAGACTCCATTAATAGAGTCTCTACAATCTGAATTTTTACGTCTGGTTCTTAAATACAATTATGCTGCAAGTGCAATAATTTTAAGTTAAAATCACTTGTCCTAGTCGGGAAAAAATAATGTCCGGGGCTAAAGGCGCCTGTGATAGAGTTAATTGGCAGATACATATTTTATACCATATTCAAGAACTGCATTACATAAGGTTTGGTTCAGGTTTACCAATTCCTAAGTCCATCAATTTAGTTTTAATGTCATCCCACTCGCTACCACAGTAGTAATATTTTTTGTCCAGAACGTTTGCCAAATAGTAACCTGGAGCAGCATTATTGATTGAGCGCAGGTGTTCGACAACCTCGCTCATTGATGTACGAAAACACCAAAGTAAAACTTCCACACTTTGAGGTATTGGTAAATTCAAGGGATTCCAAAATACCTCACCATGCAAAAAACACCATCTATCGCTTTTGCGTTCAATTGGTAAGTAGTAAACGGGTCGAATAAATGAATTGTTACTCATAAATGAAAGCTTATCAAGAACGCTTACCATCTAAAATATAATGTTAAGTTAAAATCACTTGTCCTAGGCGCTTCATAATTCGCAACACTTCCCCTAATTCATGGCGCCTTGGAAACATCGAGAAAGTTCTTGATACATCATATTGTGGCGCCTCTCCAGTAACAAGTTTCAAAAATACAAACTCATCACCATTAGTTGCCACACCAAAAGCTGGTTTATCACGTTGAGGTGTAGCAAGCATATAAGCTAACAACTGTGGTAAAGCTGCGGGAACAGGAACACTTGTACGCTTTGATTCCACAAGTAAAATCCACAGTTGTTCCTGTACAACCAACGCATCAATAAAACCTCGAACTGGTTCATCTGGGTCTTCTAGTTCCAGAAAAATACCATAAGGTGAGCGAATGCGGAATGGAGGGTCTAAAAAACCAGCAACTTCTAACAGAGGAGATACAACTATTAAGTTAACGGTACCTTCAAGTAACAACCCATCAATTCGATGATAATCGTAACGCTGTTTGATACGCGCGACTCCCAATTGTTCTTGCTCTCGTAATTCTGGTAAGTCTTCCAACCATTCACGGAAAAATTGGTCATCTGAAGATTGACGAAGGTTACAGCGTTTTTCTAGGTCGCTAAAGCTTTTAATTGTATCGGTTATTCCTTGTGTAGATACCATATGCTGTCAAGTATAGTGTAAATACTAGTATAGCTGCACCAGCTACCATTAGATTCCCGACTTCTTTTAGAAGTTAGGAATCTAAAGTTCATACCGTTCCATTTGCCAAAATGCGACTAGTAAAAAAAGTATGGTTAATAAAAGCGTTGTACCCATAGCTATCCAAGCTTCGGCATGAAAACGACCGGATATTATTTCAACTGCGTAGCGTTGTAATGCTGAAAATGTGTAAGGCTCAATTTTTTGTAATCGTAGATCAGAATTTAAACTTGCTCCCCCGATATAAACGAAGAAGGCAATTGCTGTTACTGTTCCAATATGATTAAAACAGGCGCCAAGCATCAGCGTCAGTGCTAAAAGAAATATAAGTAATAGATATATCATTAGCAAGCTAATGAGAAAACCAGGTAAAAATGTAAATAAAGGAAGTCCATATATTAGCGCAGCAATATATGTAGTAACGGCAGGTATACCAAGTACAATTGAACCAATAAATACTGCATAACCTGCAAATTTTCCCATAATCAAAGCTGGACGTGATAAAGGTTTAGAGCATATCCATAGTAAAGTCTGGGTCATTTTCTCTTCAATAATGGCGCCTTGAGTCAGTATTATTGTGCCAATACCCATTGGTACTGTACCCAGCCACAAAAATAATGTTAAAAGTGAAGTTCCTCGCACTATCGGTAGTTCAGGACTGCCACCTGAAGTAAGTCCGATAGCAGGAGATGCAGAAATTGCACACCACAAAACTAATTGAGATAGAAAGCGCTTATTACCAAAGTGACGCACGAGTTCTTTATCATATACAGCACGAAAACCGCGTAACCAACTCCCTGTAACGGGTTGTAATTCTGATTTACTTCTAACCACCATTTTTAGTTGCTTCCTCAACTAAATCTACAAACACATCTTCAAGTTCATAAGATACCCTTCCATATTCCGTGACTACAACTTCACTATCTGCCGTCATTACAATCCGTAAAAGCTCATTTTCTGCTATGTTTGGGTTGGTTACGTTAATTTGAAGCTTAGTTGTACGATTATTATCTACATCTGGTAATCCTTCTTCAAGGGCAATCGTTTTTATCCAAGGTATACTCTTTAAATGTTCGCGCGTTGTTAACCCATCACCACGCACCGTCAAGTAAAACTGACTGCGGTCTCCTGCAAGTAGTTCTTGGATAGAACCTTGAGCAATTAATCTGCCACGTTTCATAATTACCACAGTATCACTGACTCGCTGCACATCATCTAAAATATGCGTCGAATAAAAAACAGTGCTGCGTCCCCGAAAACTCTCAAGTATTTGTAACATATCCCGGCGCCCTAATGGGTCAAGTGCAGATGCAGGCTCATCGAGTATAATTAACTCTGGGTTATTAATTGCAGCTTGAGCAATACCAAGACGTTGACGTTCACCACCCGAAAACCCTCGAACCGGACGGTCGGCTTTTCCATCCAACCCTACAAGCTCAATCATTTCATCAATTCTATTTTCGATAGCTATTGAAGAACCTTTGAAAAAGAACGAAGCAACAAAACGCAACGTTTCACGCGCGGTCAAATATCCATAAAAACGTGGGTCTTGCGCGAGAAACCCTACTCGCTCTCTTATTGCTACGCTATCATTAACAATATTCTTACCGAGAATGGCGCCGTTGCCACTTGAAGGTTTTATTAATCCGAGCAACAATTTAATAGTAGTACTTTTGCCTGCCCCATTCGGACCAAGAAAGCCACAAATTGAACCGCGCGGTACAGCTAAATTTAATTTATCAACAACAGGTTTTCTACCATAGGTTTTCGTTAGGTCTTTTGTAGAAATAATCAAATCAGGTTGTATAGCCACACTTTTCACAATAATTACTAAGTAAGACGCACAGCGCCATCTATAATTAAGTTCTAATATAAACTTGTCAAAGTTGCAAAATATGAGGTGAGTGGGGATTATAATCAGATATTATGATAAAAATACTTACCTTCATACTAATAGTTGTACTTAGCTTGACAATTGCGCTTCCTGCTGAGGCTTTCACGTGTCGTAGCTACAACGGTCACAAGATTTGTATTCACAGTATTAAACGAAGTGCGAAAAAACACTGGGAGTACCGAGCATCAGTAAGTATTGATGGTGCCAAAACACCTGTTGAAACATATGATTGTCGTCAGCAAATTCGGATTAAAAATGATGGCAAGATTATATGGTTTGGAGAAGATAACGCAGGCACCCTGATTTGCAGCTTTTTCAAAAACGCTTAAAACCCTAATATCATAACGCCTTTTTTCTTTACTAAGCTGCTTGATCTAAATTGTTCAAGGCATTATTCTGACAAGGCGCCAAGTTGATTAAATCTTCTACATTCCTTTTCATTGTATTACAAATCACATCTAGAGGCAAATCATTCGGGTCATGCCCAAAGGGTTCTTCAATTTCTGAGCCAATTTCGTCAATGCCAAGCACTATCAAGCTAATAAAACCTAATATTGGACTTGTCCACCAAGTTAAACCATTGACTAATTCCCAAGGTAGTAATAGTAAATAAATTACCAGTAATGTTCTCAAAGTGATAGTGTAAATTAGTGGTACTGGTGTTTTCAAGATGCGCTCGCAACCTCCTAAAATATCTACTAACTTATCAATCAATTCATGCAGAGTATTTAATTGAAATACATTTACCTGTTGACGCTGATAGCGACTTTGCAAATAATCTCCTATCCACAATGATATTTCTAATGGTGGATGGTTTACATCTTTGAGCTGATGGTATTGAAACGATGACATTAAAGGCGCCAATTCTAAATTTACAGGGTCACGACGTAAATGTAACTTCATGGCAACTGTAAATGCTACCACTAAACGCATTGCGGCTTCTTTTTCGCTTCTATGTCGCGGTTCGGATTCTTCGATATATATCCACATCCCCCTGGCTAAATTGCGAACCGCATTAACTAGAGCGCCCCATAGCTTTCGACCTTCCCAAAAGCGTTCATGCGCTGTGTTTGTACGAAAAACTAATAGCAAACTTAAAACAATATTCAGACTCAACACAACATGAGGGAGAACTTTACTGTCGCTAAAAATTGATAAATGTTTAAAATGATTGAGTAATGAAACAGTAAAGCCATATCCACTGGATAATAAAGCCCACGGCAAAATAGCTAAAATAACTGTTTTTGCCAGACGAAAAATTACTTGTGTTCCATGAAGCTGTTCGCCAGTATAAAGTCGGAACTTCTCTTTGAATGAGCGTAAAGAGGTGTTTGTGCGTTTGCGACCTTTAGATTGTTTTCGTTCCGCATTCGACTGTTTATTGAATGAGCCACACAGAATATTATTTTTATTGGCTTTTTTGTAACCTTGTTTGCGGCGAGCATTTTGATTGATTGGTAACACCATATTTAACTCTCCATTATTATGTAGTAAAGTTTTATTTCTTTTCTTCCTTTTCTTCCTTTGTGTCCTTTGTGTCCTTTGTGGTTTTTTAAACAGTAGGTTGGGTGCAGGCGCCAAGCTTCCACCCAACCTACAATCCTTTGTGTGTTTATAACAAAGCACACAAATAAATAATTTACTCATTCATATTTCTAAGGGTTGCGACTGCTGAGGGAGAAATTTTGCTTAAGTATCTAAATATCCAATACTTACAGATTGTATCTAGGACAACTGGGAATGTAGCGATAAAAAGACCGATGAAGCTTTTATTTGCAGCGATACCTAGATGTGAAGCTATACCTTCTACAATTACTTCCCATCCATGAGGAGAGTGGAAACCTACAAAGATATCTGTACACAAAATGATAATGAATGCTTTGGCACTATCACTCAGTCCGTAAACAATATCATCCATAAAAGACTTTAAAACAATGATTTCTTTGCGGCTTGTAATAATCACTAAGCCGAAAGCTACAAGTGCAGCCATATCCGCAAAAACATTGCTAACAGCACTGTTACTTTTATGATGAAACTCTTTTGCTAGTTCACTTGCTTTCTGTTTAACTTTATCTTCCACTACTTCTGGAGATAAAGGTGGCGCATGATGAATTAAGTTTTCAAATTTCAACCCTTCTTCATAACTTTGTAATTCGTGTAGTGCTTCTTCCTTCATTTCGTAATTAAGAAACAGTTGCGAATCATTCGTACCCCTAGTTTTCTCTACAATTGGATTAATCAAGAACTGTTTGGAAAAATGCTGAGTTAAGACAGGAACAATGATTAAAGTAATAATAAACCTAACTGCAGTTTTTGTCTTAGCTCTAGAATTGCGGTATTTTCTGACAAATTCCGCTTCTGCTTTGGGGTTAAATTCATCGGAAATTTTATGCAATGTACGACCGATTGACCTAGGTAACACAGCAGTTTTATCATTGACTGTTTCTACATTTATTGCATCTGCATTACCGACTACATTTACCGTATTCGCAAGGGGTTCGCTGATTGTATACTTTGCCAAAAATTCTTCTACTAGCTTTAACTTTCCTAAATTTTTGGTACTTAGATTACCCAGAACAAAACAACTTGCTTTAAATTCAGCTAATCTCATCTTGGTCATCGTTACTTGCTTTTCAACATCTGTACGCAAAACCGATGCGAAGCAAGTAGAATCTTGAATGGGTTCAGTTAGAATTGTCTTACCGCCAAAATGCTCATCTTCAATGGCTTTAATTTTTAAGACTGACTGATAAGCACAATCAAGCGAACGCTCTGGCGTTTTTGATATTCTTTGGCTAGCAGAATGCCAGTAATATTTGAGCTTATCGAATAAATATGTCTGTTTGCTGGATAAACTAGAAGTCATGACACGGAACTCCAATTTTTCACTTTTTATTGGTTAAAAGTCATTCGTCGTTCGTCATTAACAAGCGAGAGCAGCTATTCTCTGGAATTAATTTTGCTACGAGTGAAGGGTAAGCAGTTCGCGGCAGCTTGAGTATTGACTATTGCTCCTGCCGGAATTCGTCTATTATCTGAAACGTTTAAGTTCTGGCTGATAATACGGGGTTGACAAGTGTGGCGCTTGCCCCCATTAATTACTCTTAGTTTAGGAATTGTCGTTGCATCTAGTAGCAATATATCCGAGTGATTCATAGTAATTGCTGATTTTTCTGCTAGTATATAAAAACAAGATTTTAAAGATTAACTCTTGAGCTAGAAGTTACGTGAGTAGTTACGTTGAATCTCTTCTAACCAAAACTAAAACTGTTGTAGTTAGCTTATATTAGTTAATCTTAAAAACTAACTCGGTACTAGTTACTGAGGAAAGCCCAGACCAGTAACGGATTGGGTATGTATCGATACTAGAACGGTATTCAACGTACCACTATTGATGCATTGGGCTTGGGTAGACTGCCCGTAATATTCCTACTACACTACGTTCCATGTGTTTGGGTCTACGACCCGCAAGCTTATGGTAACGACTACAGAGGAGTAGAAAAAGTAAACGGCGAAAAACTCGTTTTTATTACGATTTACTACGTTTCGTTGGCTACTCATGAAGCTTTCCTTCTAATAGTTTTTTAAAGTGCCCAGTGCGGTAGAGACCGAATTAATACGGTCTCTACTTATTTATGCAGCGAGGAAGAATGTAAGGTTTTCTTTGTCGTGGTAACCTTCAGCAAGTTCTGTGTTTACGTGTACTACTGCTTTGTTCAGACTTCTGAGGGGGTAACTATTACTGATCAAAGGTAAATTATCGGCAGCTTCTTGAGTCGTAATTAAGGCGCCTGCTGGTACATATCTGCCATCGGATATATTGACACCCATAACTAAAGCTTTTGGTTCGATAACGCAATTTTTTCCAACCGAGGCACGAAAAACTAAAGCTTGCATTCCCACAAAAGTGTCAGAACCGATATAAGCAGGGCCATGCACTTGACACTGATGAGCTAGAGATACGCGCGGGCTGATATATACTCCATAGAATTCATTATCAACTTCTACGACTGCTTCCCGCACTAATACCCCATCAACATGGGTTTCTAAAGCATGAAGCACGACACAATCTTGAATATTTACATCATCATCCACCCAAAGTGGTTGACCTTCATCACCACGAACAGAAGCTGCTGGTGCAACCATCACTCGTTTCCCAAGATGAACGTTACCAATCACCGCTGCTAAAGGATGAATATAAGCTGTATTGTGGATTTCGGGATTTTTTTCTACAGAGTTGAAAGATGTACGTACATTGCCGTGAATGTGGATGTTGTTGAGCGCAATGACATTGTTCATAATCCTTTCCTGTTTCTATGAATGTGGTTGAACTTACTTTCAGTGGCATTAACGTCAGAAACAATTCATTAGTTATCTTTATGCCATCTAGAAGCTTTGTTTATGTCTATGTTTTTATTTAAGTACTGTGAACGTGACAAAACCGGGACAAAAAAAGGACAATGCGAGGAAATTTGAATTTAATCTTAAATTTATTCATAAATTTATCGCGCATAGCTTGCATTGCCTTATTTTTCGATGTATGGACAGTTCGCAAAGTGTCCTCGACTTGTGTATTGTAGATATCATTGCTTGTAGTGTACTTAGTAGTTCAAGACTTTGGAACTACACAATCTAACCTTTTGGAAATAATTACTTAGTGACGATTTATAAAGGGTTTTGAGAAGAGTGAACAACTTTAGGTAACAGAGGTAACAGTTGATATGACATAAAATTTATACAATCTTACCGATAATTGTGAAGTTCGATGCTTCCCTTGAAACTTCGGTCTGACCATTTGAAGTCACGATATCTTGTTCAGCTTGTCTAGAGTCCAAACGCTATAGCTAAATTGATTGTTAACCAAAGTATCGAAGTCTCTATCCCGGCTCTTGAGTAGCTAACAATTCTAAGTACTGTTGATACCAGGTAAAATATAAAACATGAAAATTCTGTTAGCAGAAGATGACTGTCGAATCGCACAATCGCTTACAGAAGCACTTGCTGACCAACATTATCTAGTTGATGCCGTTGCCAATGGGCAAGAGGGTTGGGATTTTGTTACGGCGTTCAACTATGATTTACTTATTTTAGATGTAACACTACCCAAGCTGGATGGTATCAGCTTGTGTCGTCGCTTACGTTCTCAAGGTAATCAAGTACCCGTAATGATGTTGACAGCGCGTGATACTGCCGTAGATAAAGTCGAAGGTTTGGATGCAGGAGCAGATGATTATGTAGTTAAACCTTACAATTTACAAGAACTATCCGCACGCATCCGCGCACTACTGCGTCGAGGTAGTAGTCCCTTGTCTACGCTCTTGGAATGGGGAAAATTGCAAGTCAATCCAAATTTGCATCAAGCTACTTACGATCAGCAACTTTTACAACTTACTCCTAAAGAGTATTGTCTTTTGGAACTTTTAGCCCGCTCCGGTGGTAAGGTGTTAAGTCGCGGCATAATAATCGAAAGTCTATGGTCTTTTGATGAACCACCTACAGAAGATGCCGTCAAAGCCTTGGTTAAGCGTTTAAGACAAAAACTCAAACTAGCAGGCGCCTGCGATGATTTTGTCACGACTGCTTATGGTTTTGGCTACCACCTCAAAGAATTTGGGAACACCACATTATTGTAAAATAATGATCTTTAGGTAAATTACTTCAAGTTGAGATTTGATCATGAGAAGCTTCTCATCGGACTTTCATAGTTTCTTCATTGAGTCATGTGAAGCTGTATACACATAATCCGAAAACCGTGCGTGTTTCCTACCAGTCACTTTAATTTCTGCTTTCTTAAGGAAGTAATTCCCGATGTCGAAAACACAATTAAGGTGCCTGGAGCTACTGATAAGTTATGGTATAATTGCTGCCTATGACTTGGACTACCGTCTCAAGGTATATCCAAAGTAAAATATCAAAATCTTTATCCTGGCGTATTTGGCTGGCATACCTGACAGCTATGTCAGCAATTTTTAGTATATCCGCAACTTCTATTTACTGTTTTTTTCGAGCGGACTTGCTTAAAGACCAGGATGAACGCTTACAAACTTTGGCTCAAGCGGCTGTTCCCAGTTTACAAACAATCAAAACCAAAGGAACTAAAGACCTTAATAAAGACCTGCCTTGGCGAAATCTATTTGACAGTCAACAAAGCTTAGAATGGTTTGATGCCGATGGTAAGCTGATAGCTAGAGAGGGAACTAATTTTCCTAACTTTCCCCTAGTCAAAAGCGCTTCTACTAATCGTTTAAATGAAGGTTCTCCTTTAGTCGAACAGCATGGTAACATCCGCTCTGTATCAATAGCCGTCTACACAGATGGTTTAGATAAAAAGACATTAAAACTTGAAGGCTATATTCGCGTCAATGAATCTACTAAAGAATTTGATCAAAGAATGGGTCAATTACAACTTGGTTTGGAAGTAGGAGGTGTAATTGTTTTAACTCTTAGCAGTGTTAGTGGTATGTTCTTAACATTGTTAGTCATTCAACCAATCAAGCAAAGTTTTCAAAACCTCAAACAGTTTACTGCTGACGCATCGCACGAGTTACGCAATCCACTCACGGTAATTATGACTACCGTTGAACTCATGGAAAGCCACTCAGAACAATTTTCTGCTGATGATGTGCGAAAATTCAAAACTATTGGCACTGCTACACAGCAAATCCGCCATCTAGTTGAAGATTTACGCTTCCTTTCCCACACCGATGCTATTGTCAATACATCTGTTCTAGAGTATCCAAAAGTTCCCCTGGATGAAATACTACAGGATTTAGCAGATACCTTTGAAACAGATGCTCAAAATAAAGAATTGAGTTTTGAGTCATATTTATCAAAAGATATCCACATCAAAGGCGATACTCGTCAGTTGAAACGCTTGTTTGCCAATCTATTGGAGAATGCGATCAAATACAGCAAAACTGGAGGTATAGTCAAACTTTTCTTAGAAAAGTACAAACTATTCGCTGTTGTGCGTGTAGAAGATACTGGAATCGGTATTCCTCAAGAATATATACCCCTGGTCTTTGAACGGTTTTGGCGCGCAGAAAGTGCGCGCCAAGAAGCCAAAGAAGGTTTAGGATTAGGGTTAGCCATTGCTCAAGCAATAGTCCAACGACATTTGGGAAAGATTATCGTCAGTAGTAAAGTAGGAGTTGGCAGTTGCTTCCAGGTTCATTTGCCATTAGCTTAAATAAAGCCTGCAATATCACAGCCACATTCATCTACCAGATAACATAAAGCGCGCAGCCGTAGATTTACAACTTCCTCATACAATGGATTAACGTGACATAGGGGTGGGATGTGAACAACATTACCACCCCAAAACTTGATCACACGCTCAAAAGGACAGCTAGCTGGAATTAATCTACACAACCAACAAGCTAACTTATAATCATGCACTTCTAAATTATTTAGCCATCCGCGCGCAAAAGTAAATATACCGAATCTAAAGCTGTATAAATGTTGAATTAAGCTTGCCACAAAATACTTCCTTGATAAATCATGGTGGAAAAAACTCTTATTTGTATTCAATAGCTTTAGCCATTGATACGTAATTACAAGTTTTTTAACCTTTGTTTACAAGACTAGCCTCAAGAAGGTGATAAAGTTAGAACGAAAAAGTGGCATTTGTGGGACAAATTCAATTGTAGCTGTAATCTACCGCACGGGCGCCCACAACAACAGGCGCATCAACTCGCAGATTCAAACTATCACACCAAGCAGTTAAAAGCGGCGCCCCCAAATTTAAGGAAGCAAACGGGCTAGAATGTGGAACTTCTAGTTTAGAACTAATCAAACCTAAATTAAACTCAAATCCAAACGGGAAAGATAGTATATTTGCATCAAAAGTACTAAAACTTGACCATCCCAAAGGTAGGCGCCAATTCATCCAACTTTGCTTATTAAAATCAAGTGTACAAAGAGTTCTACCTGCTTGTTGTACAAAAACACGCTTATCGAGCCAAGTAAAATCAGCAAGTTCCTTGGGTAATCCCCAAATTTCTCGACCACCTGCAACCGAGTCAGGATTATCTACATATATATGTGATACCCAACCACCAATCTTGTCTTGATATTTAACTAAAGCAGGTACAACAATCAATTCGCTATATTCGAGTACTGAACCTGGTTGGTAATTAGACACATACACTGCACCAACTGTTTTACCAGGAAAAACTGAAAAAATCTCAAACTCAGAAGGAATTAATGGACGAGCGCGGTCTACATCTGTTAGATGCACAGTTGCCACCGCATAACCCTGTAAATTCCAAGGCGCCATTGGATATGCCATTTTTATCTCCTATCACGACTCGCACGCTTGTACTGGCAGCTCACTAATCTGGATAAAGTATATACCCCGTGCGGTTACTGGGACTACTATCGAAGGTTTTAGGTTTACAAATATAAGCTTCTTTGCTCCCGGCTTGCGATTCTGCACGCACGTTCCCCGATGCTTGGTTCTTTGTTAGTAAATGTTAAATAATATATATTTTAAATCTTGATAAATATGTATCATTTGTCAAGTCAATCTAAGTAATGTTGCGTATTTTTCTACAAGCGTCTCTGTGGTAAATATATATACCTATTTAAAAACAAAAACCCACACTAACTAAAGCTAGTGTGGGTTTCATAATGTTTCCAGGTTGAAGCTGGAAATATAACGAAAGAATTACTTAGATTCAGTGAAATCCGCATCAATTACGTCATCACCGCTACCACCAGTATTGGCGCCACCAGCGGAACCAGCGTCAGCACCAGGGGCGCCAGCACCAGCTTCACCACCTTGCTGTTGATAGATACTGCTACCAACTGCAAACAGTGCTTGTTGCAATTCAGGTGTTAAGCGCTTGATTTGCTCGTCGTCTTCTTTTGCAACTGCGTCCTTAAGTTCTTTGACTAAACCTTCAACTTTGGTTTTGTCGGCTGCTGGTACCTTGTCACCAAGTTCTTGAATTTGCTTCTCAGCTTGGTATGCTAAAGAGTCAGCTTGGTTCTTACGGTCGATTTTTTCGCGACGTTCTTTGTCGGTTGATGCGTTTTGCTCTGCATCACGTACCATCCGCTCAACGTCTGTCTTGTCGAGGGTGGAAGCGCCAGTAATACTAATGGACTGTTCCTTACCTGTGCCCTTGTCTTTCGCGGTTACGTTCAAGATACCGTTAGCGTCGATATCAAACACAACTTCAATTTGAGGAACACCACGAGGTGCAGGAGGAATACCATCAAGACGGAAAGTTCCTAAGCTCTTGTTGTCGTTGGACATTTCACGCTCACCTTGGAGAACGTGAATTTCTACGTTTGTTTGTCCATCAACTGCGGTAGAGAATACTTCCGACTTCTTGGTAGGAATGGTTGTGTTACGAGGAATAATCTTGGTCATTACACCACCCAAGGTTTCCACACCTAGAGATAGTGGTGTTACGTCTAACAATAAGATACCAGTAACGTCACCAGCCAATACACCCGCTTGAATTGCGGCGCCGACAGCTACCACTTCATCAGGGTTTACTGTTTGGTTAGGGTCTTTACCTAATGCAGTCTTAACTAACTGTTGTACTGCAGGGATACGAGTTGAACCACCTACTAATACAACTTCATCGATATCGCTCTTGCTGAGTTTTGCGTCACGTAACGCATTTTCAACAGGAATACGGCAACGGTCGATCAGGTCAGAGCAAAGTTCCTCGAAGCGAGCGCGCGTTAACGTTGTGTCGAGGTGCTTGGGACCGTCTTGTGTTGCAGTAATGAAAGGTAGGTTAATTTCTGCTTGGGTAACGCTCGAAAGTTCAATTTTAGCTTTCTCTGCTGCTTCAGTTAAACGTTGCAGCGCTTGCTTGTCTTTACGAAGATCGATACCTTCCGCTCTACGGAATTCTTCAGCTAGGAAATCAACGATTTTTTTGTCGAAGTCGTCACCACCTAAGTGGGTGTCACCAGAGGTTGCAAGTACTTCAAATACACCGTCACCGACTTCGAGGACGGATACGTCGAAGGTACCGCCACCAAGGTCAAATACAAGGATTGTTTCATTACTCTTCTTATCAAAACCATATGCCAACGATGCAGCAGTAGGTTCGTTGATAATCCGTAGTACTTCAATACCTGCAATTTTACCTGCGTCTTTGGTTGCTTGACGCTGCGAGTCGTTAAAGTAAGCAGGTACGGTAATTACTGCCTGAGTAACTGTTTCACCTAGATACTTACTAGCATCTTCAACAAGTTTACGAAGAACTTGTGCAGAAATTTCTTCTGGTGCAAACTGCTTACCTACAGCGGGACAGTCTAATTTAACGTTTCCACCGCTTTGTAATACTTTATATGAGACTTCCGTAGCTTCATTTGTAACTTCCTCGAAGCGGCGCCCGATGAAGCGTTTTACTGAATAAAAAGTGTTTTCGGGGTTCATTACCGCTTGACGTTTGGCTATTTGACCAACCAAGCGGTCTCCATTTTTCGCAAACGCAACAACCGAGGGAGTGGTGCGAAAACCTTCAGCGTTAGCAATAACCGTGGGTTTACCACCTTCCATGACTGCCACGCAGGAGTTAGTTGTTCCTAAGTCTATTCCAACTACTTTTGCCATTGTAGGTGCTGGCTCCGTTTAACTACAAATTAATAAAGGGACGTAATAAGGGCGAGAAATTTGAACCAACTGAGCTGCTTTGGGCAGTCAGTTCAGCAGTTAAAACCTTTGATTTCGGCTTTCTAGGGGTGAAAACCCATAACTATGCTGATATATATACTGAGCCTGTGTAGCCTGTCCATGAAGGGTGGTTTCCCGAACAGTATTTAGGACGGTTATCCAATTCATGACCTGCACTACCATCATTCGCTCGCAATTTGTTTTATTTCACTTCGTCTAATGTATGAGAAATAATACTGTAAGTAATTCGCGTCAACCGTAAATCTTAAGTGGTGTTTGCCGTCAAAGTTTGCTACAAGCCCAATATTTGCCATAAAAACAGGATTTTTAGGTGACTGACACGCGCTTTGTACTGTCTTGAAGGGCGCCTTTAAAATACCTAACCTTAGATGCAGGATAGAAGTCAGCTATACAGCTAAAGTTAACAAATAAATCAAAATTGGCTCAAAGCCAAGGCGCTTATCTATATATTAGTGCCTCGGCTTTGCCATGTGAATGAAACTCAATATCAGCAATAACAGGACGATTTAACATGGCTGACTCAAACGCAAACAATAGCGACAGCATTAAAAAGGTTCGCGAATTAATCAAAGATATCAACTATGCCATGCTAACGACGATTGACAGCGAAGGCAAATTACACAGTCGTCCGATGGCAACCAATAAAGAAGTCGAGTTTAACGGTGATGTATGGTTCTTTACCTACGCAAGCTCGCTCAAGGTCAATGAAATTGATCGGCGCCATGAAGTCAACGTTAGTTACGCCGACCCTCAAAAACAAAGTTATGTTTCGCTTACGGGAACAGCAGAAATTGTCAGAGATAGACAAAAGCTTGAAGAGTTATGGCAACCCCAGCTAAAAGCTTGGTTCCCCAAAGAGCTTGAAGAGCCAGATATTGCCCTTATTAAAGTCAATGTAGAAAATGCTGAGTACTGGGATTCTCCTTCAAGTATTGTTGCCAATGCAATTAGTTTGGTAAAATCTGTAACTACAGGTAAACCTGCTAGCAATGTTGGTGAACATGAAAAAGTCGAATTGAAATAATATCATGTCCGGTTGATTGCCGACCCCGGTAGAGACGTTACATGTAACGTCTCTTGGCGTAATTTTATTAAGGTTATAAATGTCTATCCCGCCAATGATTGAAAATCATTGGCTAATAGCTAAAGTCCATTAAAATGGACTGGTATAATGATAAAACTATAAAGTTAATAATCATAAAGTAGACAAAAATAAACTAAGTTTTTAGTATTTCACCACATTTTTATGCTTATAGCATTCCGCGCATCATTTATAAAAAACTAGGCATATGTAATGAACCACAAAGGACACAAAGGACACAAAGAAAGAGAAGAGTGATTTTTACAATTCCTAAACGGATTGCGATATTTATCATGTAGCTAATTTAAAAGTGTGTTTTTATACTGACGTTTTAGATGAATTAGTTGACTAAGTAAGCGCAGAAATATTATGGTAATCTAATACAATATGAGAGTAATAAAATAGAGTATATAGTAATGCAATTTAATGAGCTTCAGCAAATTGTTGAATCAAATAGTCGCGCTATTCAAGCACTGGCAGATAGAATCGCAGAACTAACTCACGATATTGAAAGCTTAACTGAGGCTGGAAATCTGGCACTTGAGGAACGCTCAGAGCTACGACGAGCAACAATCGGTATTAAATCTAATCAGTTCTTTAGATAGCGACCGTCCTACAATTTTAAGAAAGCTCAATAGTATAGAAAACAAAGTTAGCGCAATTTCTGATAAGATTTCTCAGTCTGAAAGCGGCAAAGATTTATAATCTCGACAATAGAAAATTATGGTGGCTGTGCGGTAACACTTAGGATTGGTTTCCTTAAATGATATATGAAGCTCAACTGGTCACAAGATAACTACATCAAAGCTTATAAATTTGCAGCCCATGCACACCAGGGGCAGTTATATCCAGGTACAGAAATTTCCTATATTATGCATTTAAGTTTCGTTAGCATGGAAATACTTGGCGCCTTGAGTGTCGAAGAATGTAACGGAGATTTGGCGCTTCAATGTGCGATTTTACACGACACTATCGAAGATACTGATATAACTTTTGAGCAGTTAAAATCTGAGTTTGGTTTACCTGTAGCGTCGGGTGTACGCGCGCTGACCAAAAATGCTAGTTTACCGAAACATTACTCAATGCAAGATAGCTTGCAGAGAATAAAAGAGCAACCGCGAGAAATATGGATGGTTAAATTAGCTGATAGAATTACTAATTTACAGGCGCCACCACCTCATTGGCAGCAAGGTAAAATTATTCGATATCGAGAGGAAGCTATTGAAATTTATGAAGCTTTAAAAGATTCTAGCGATTTTTTAGCTGCTCGCTTGGCTAGCAAAATTAAAAATTATATAAAATCAATCAATGAATTTAATAATTCGTGAAGTTCAAGCAAGAGACGCAGAAGGTATTATAAATATACTTAACCCAATTATAGAAGCAGGAATATACACAGCGATAACCAACACTATTTCCATAGAAGCAGAGCGCGAATTTATTTTAAATTTTAACAAACGAGGTATATTTCATGTCGCTGTCGATAACTCAAAACAGGAAATAGTTGGATTTCAAAATGTAGAGCCATTTGCTGATTATACCAATGCTTTTGACCATGTAGGGATTATTGGAACTTTTGTAAGTTTATCACACCGTAGACAAGGCATTGCCAAAAATCTATTTTCAGCAACATTTGATGCGTGCCGAAGTTCAGGATACGAAAAGATTTTTGCTTATGTAAGAGCAGATAATAGAGTTGCTTTATCCACTTATCTTAATCAAGGCTTTAGTATCATCGGTACAGCGCGAAAACATGCCAAAATTAACGGATTCTACATTGACGAAATTATGATTGAACGATTTTTGTAAAAAGAGTTGACTGCTGCCTGACCAGTGTAATTGGCGCCTGCACAATCATCTGCACCCAGATATTCTAGTTCAAACACAAGCTCTTGACGATTCTCAAAATACAAAAGTTTTTTTCGATTATTGTACTTTAATCCGGCATTACTAAGTAATTTTCTCGACATTGGTTTGACTTGATCGCCTTCAATAATCCACAAATTTGTCAAGTCAAGATGTGCAACTAGAAGTCCGTTATCAGTTAGCCAAGATGCTGCACGTTTAAGTACCTTAAGCTTGTCACCAAGATAGTGTAGGCCATGAACGCAGGTAATTAAATCAAACTTTTGGGTAGTGGTAAACGTATGAATGGAATTGTTGATAAGTTCCAAGCTAGTTAACTCTGGTGGATATGGGTAAAACTGGCAAACAATATCTACCCCAACAAGAGATGTTTGGGAAAGAAGTTCCGATTTATATAAAGATTCCCCTGCCTGAATTAATGCTCGTCCTGTACCGCAACAGATATCCAACCAAGCTGCACTTTTATGATTTTGAATTCGGGTTTTTATAAAGGTTAATGGATTAAATCCTAGCTCTTTAGCGTAACTATTACTACCCATAAGCTGACGTTGCCGATTCATCAAGCAATTAGCAACAACTTCAGATGATTCAAGTTGGGCATCAGTCAACAAAGATTTCACGGCGGGAATAAATAGTTTTTGTATACTTTTTATTATAACTATAACTACACTCTGATTATAGAGGTAAAATCAATTAAACATTTATTCACATTCCTTTAACTGACATCTTGCACCTTCAAGGGCAAGAGTAAGGTGGGCAGTGCCCACCCTACGCAGAAATAAGCATTACAAGCTCATGAAATTAGAAACACGAGAAGTATTGTTAAGAGCCTATGCCCAATTGCAAAGAATAATTGATGAATTGTATGAAGCTCATGATAGAGCGGTAGCAAATAATGATGATGACGACGCTAGCCTGCTAGTCAGTAGAGCCGATAAACTTTATGAAGAAGCAGAAAATCTGAATTTGATAATTACAGAGTTGGAGGAAAGATGAAAACAACTGAAGATTTAAGAACTCGTATTAAGGAACTTAGCAAACAAGCTGTTGAATATAGAAAAGAAGCATCTGAAATATATGAATCAAATGCACAAGAAGCTCAGAGCTTAAGAGAACAAGCAAGAGAAGCCTTAAAAAGATGTGAAATTTTAAGGCAAGAAATCAAACGCACGCAAAATGCGAGCTAACTAGTCTTGTCACAGATAGTTTAGCTTTTATATCTGTGACATTTTTAATAAAATAATTTGTTCAGAAAAAACTGTGCCATTAATTTTGGAAAGTAGGCGCCAATTTTAACTCTCCTCTGTGTACTCTGCGTCCCTGTGGTAAAATAATTAGCCAGAATGCACATCTAAGGATAGATGTGCCACAACATTTTGGGTTATGGTGCCTGATAGGCGCCCTTCACAGCTAACCAGTTACTGGCAATGGGCATTCGCCATCCTGTACCGAACGCGCGGTCTGTAATCTTTAACCCAGGAGGCGCCTGTCTTCGTTTAAATTCAGCGCGTGCGACCATTTGAATTACTCTATTTACTGTAACAGCGTCATGTCCAGCAGCTGCTATTTGGGCAGCAGATTGATGTTCATGTATGAGTTTTTGTAAAATATCATCCAACACTTCGTATTCTGGTAATGAGTCTTGGTCTAGTTGTCCGGGTTTTAATTCTGCACTTGGCGCTTTAACTAATATATTATTGGGGATAATTTCAGAATTAGTGTTTAGCCAGTTACACAAAGAGTAAACGCGCGTTTTTGGAACATCGGCAATTACTGCGAGTCCTCCGTTCATGTCACCGTATAATGTACAGTACCCAACTGCCATTTCTGATTTATTACCTGTAGAAAGCAATAAATAACCAAATTTGTTTGCCACTGCCATTAACAAATTACCCCGAATTCGAGATTGAATATTTTCTTCGGCTAGCCCAAATTCTGTACCTGCGAATAACCCAACCAAAGCATTGTCAAACCCTTCCATCAAGTTCCCAATAGGAATGGTTTGTGTTTTTATACCAAGGTTATCACCCAATGCTAAAGCATCGCTGATTGAATGGTCGGAACTGTAGGGTGAGGGCATTAATATACCGAGGACATTTTCTTTACCAAGGGCAGCGGCAGCTATAGCAGCAACCAGAGCAGAGTCAATACCCCCGCTCAAACCTAAAACAGCTTTAGAAAAACGGCATTTTTGGGCATAGTCACGAACTCCCAAGACTAAAGCACGCCAAATTTCTTCGTCTTCGCTCTCAGATACAGGAGTAATAGAACTTGGTAATAAGTCGTGGCGCCCATTGTCAAACTCAACGTATGCTAAATCTGTGTCAAATCCTAACGCGCGGCAAACTATTTCTCCTTCACGGTTAAGAGCAAAGCTGTTGCCATCAAATAATAAGTCATCGTTACCACCAACTTGATTGACGTATATTATTGGATGCTTATATCGAATCGCGCTGTATCGTAGCATTGCTTCACGTAACTTCTGCTTGCTAACACTGTAAGGTGAAGCAGATAAATTAACAATAAAATCTACACCCAGAATCGCCAAATCTGCAATTGGGTTGATAGCATAGCTACGTTTACCCCAATACTCTTCATCATTCCATAAGTCCTCGCATATGGTAACACCAATATTAATTCCATCGAGAGTAAAATGATTCGGCTGCAACCCAGGTTCAAAATAGCGACGTTCGTCAAAAACATCGTATGTTGGTAAAAGACGCTTGTGAAAAATTTGTTTAATACTACCTGCTTCAAGTAAAGCCATACTATTAAATAAGCTTTTACCACCGTTGAACTGTGCTTTTGTATTAGCTTCAACAGTGCCAACTAATACAGCTAGGTTTGCCGGGATATCGCGCGCTAATTGCTGCAATGTGATATTCATCGCTTCCACAAAGCTAGGATTTAATAATAAATCTCTTGGTGGATACCCGCACAAAGAAAGTTCCGGAGTTAATAATAAACGGGCGCCATACGAAGCCGCATTACGTGCAGCATCCAGAATTTTCGCCGCATTCCCAGGTAAATCACCAATAATAGGATTAAGTTGTGCAATTGCAATTTTCATAATTGTAGTAGGGGCGGGTTAACAAATATCCTAAAATTGAACTAATAATCTAATAAACCCGCCCTTGCTTGCAGGATATTAGATTTTTTCCCAATTTAAATAAAAACCAAAGGTTTATCTTTAAAAGGAGCAAAAGCATCAGCATCAAAGCGGTACAAAGAAGCAGGGCGCCCAGCTCCTCTCGACACCTTAACACCAGTATCAGATAAAAACCCCAATTTCAGAAGTCGGGCACGGAAGTTAGAATAATCTGAAAAATTTTCACCCAAAACAGTTGTATACAACTGATATAAATCATTAAGTGTAAACATCTCTGGCAACACATCAAAAGCAACAGGACTATATTCCAATTTGTTTTTCAGGCGCCGATGCCCGTATGTCAATATTTCCGAGTGGTCAAATGCTAGTTGCGGAACTTCCTTAACAGGATACCAAGCTATTCCAGTGACTCCATCAGCAATTAATTCAGCTTCTTCAAATCTAACTAAAGCAAAATAACTCACCGATAAATATCTAACTCCATAACTATTGCAATCCTCCCTAGGGTCACGCTTCGGACCACCAAATGTATATAATTGCTCTAAGTAAAGATTATTTACCCGAATTTTTTCTGACATAATTCGGTACGCAGCATCTTCTAACGACTCTCCTTGTCGTACTAAAGTACCAGGAAGACTCCAAGAATTTATAAACGGCTGCTGCTGCCGCATTACTAACAGCACTAATAGGCGATTTTGGGCAGTGTCTACTGAAAATATGGCATTATCAACACCAACTTTGAAATCTGCCAAAGATTGTTGATTTAGCGAGCTTTCAGGCAATTTTGAGTTACGTCCTGGCATTTGTACAAATGCTGTTGATTGATATATTCTATTACAGATGGTGTTAGGGCATCAGAGTTGCCATTTTCCCGGTAAGAGGTAGAGGAAACATCTAAACCTGTTATCGGCGCAATTTTGACAGAGGCGCCAAGTTGCTTGACTCCAAGCATACTAGTTTCATTTATTGCATATCCTGGACGCGGTACTACTAAAAGTTGAACCTGTTGCAATAAATCTTCAATTCGATACCAACGTGGTAGCTGCGTTAGTAAATCAGAACCAACTACTAAAGTATACTCTGCACCCTGCCATTTTTGAAGAGCTTTATCTAGCGTTTCTAAAGTTCGTAGGCTACTTAGGTCTTGTTGTAAATATATATTGTCTGGGTGTGAGTCAATACCATCAATCAATATTTGTAACATTTTGACGCGATGTTCTAATGATACTTTATGTAATTTAAAGGGATTTTCCGCTGCCCATACCGCAACTAAATCAAAACACTGCGATAACCATTTTAAAACTTTTTGATGTCCAGCAGTTGGCGGGTCGGCACTTGTTCCAAATAATGCTATTTGCATAAGTTAGTTTTGATGCTTTTTGGTTATTTGAGTCAGTTGCTCTAAATTTTCCGATATCACAATTTTGGGTATGTGACTGTTTTCAATTTGCCTTGTTTGCTCGCTCAAGCTTGCTACCTCAAGAGAAGTACGTTTTCTGATCGTAGCTAAGTCTTCTTGTTGCTTTAACCGTATACCTTCTTTAATAAATATTTCTAATAAAGGTTGCTCTCCTTCTAATGGTTCTTCTGTGATTAATCCTAAACGGTCGTTCTCTAGTTTAATACTATTGTCATTCTTTACATAGCGCCGAAAGATTTGTTTCCGTCCTGGGTATGTAGTTTTACCACTTGACTGCTTCATAACGGGTATACCGTCTATCTCTACTAATTTGTAAACTCCATTTACAGGAGAACCTGTTACTAGTTTTGTTCCTAAACCATAACCGTCAATTTTGGCGCCTGCTGCTTTCAAACGATTAATTTCCCACTCGTCTAAATCTCCACTGGCAAAAATAGGCACATGTGGTAAATAAGAACGTACTTGATTTGACAACTTTACTAAATCCCCAGAATCAAGCCTTACCCCTGCTAACTCTATTTCTCTAGAGTTCAATTTCTCGCCTAACTTTTCAGCTGCCGCTACCGTATCATAAGTATCAATTAATAATGCTGCACCAGGAAAATAACGGTGAAACGCCGTAAATGCCTGGTCTTCACTACCTTCAAGCGCTGAAAGTGCCATTACTAATGCATGTGCCATCGTACCACTCGGTTGTGTGCCTAACTGTAACGCAGCGAACACATTTGATGTTGCGTCTAAACCTGCTGCTAACGCTGCACGTGCTGCCCATACGGCGCCTTGAGGACTGAAAGCACGTCGCGTCCCAAATTCCAAAAGTGTCGCTTTTTCCCCTGCCACATCACGGATACGCGCTGCACGTGTTGCAATCAAAGTCTGATAATTAATGGTATTTAATAAATACGTCTCTACTAACTGCGCTTGCCATAGTGGCGCCTCAACCCGCAATAATGGTTCATTGGAAAACACAGCAGTACCTTCTGGCACCGCCCAAACATCACCTGTAAAGCGGGCGTTTTCTAGTAGTTTCCAAAATCTTTCTGGTGCGTGAGCAAAAATTCCCGTTCGCTTTAAAGCTTCTATTTGCGTTTGATTAAACCGTAATTTCTCTAAATACTCCAACGCTTGCGCCAAACCCATTGCGATCAGATAACCAAACCCCGATGGCGGCCGACGCACGAACAATTCAAAACTTGCTCGTTTGTTTTCAACGCCTTCACCTACATAACAAGCTGCCATTGTTAACTGGTAAAGGTCTGTCAGTAAGCTGCAATCATCTTCACTCACGAATAGCGATGATTGTTGAATCTCTCTCTCTAGATAGCCCAAGCCCGGATAAGTAGTCATTGTGTTTCGGCGCCTCCGAAGAATGCTTATAACAATTATGGTAGGTTTCACCAAAAACAATGTCAAGTAACAAAAGTTGTAAAGTACATGGAATGGCTGGGATAGTATATTTACGGTAAATTTAATAGTGTATTAATAAATTATTTAAAATTTCTTAATGGTTGTACTTAATTTTATTTGCAACGGATGACAAACGGATGTAGCGGATAGTTTACTTTATGTACTAAGTCTTTGCTGATGATAAATAGCTTATCCGTTACATCTGTTACATCCGTTGCCAAGCTATGTTACGAAAAGTATATATAGCAGGAGTATTAGTTCACAATCATTTCAAGTAATATTGCGTCAAATTTCAATTTGTTGCGATTAGGAGCTAATAAACATTATTGGAAATAGAGTATGGATATCACAAAAAATTGATTGATTAAAGAAATCACACAAGGGGTATAGTGTTATGTCTATCTCGAAGATAGTAGCAGTCGTGACCCAGTATATTAGCGAAGCTGCGATGGAGATTTTTGCTCCTACGCATGATTCTTATCCGAATATAGGTGTACAGCCTTTCAGCGGTGAACCATTTAAAGGTCACGTTGACAAGTTATAGGTAAAAAATAATAATGCTAACTTTAAAAAAAATCGATGGAGGCATAAATGCTTACTCCATCGATTTTTTATCATCCCTACAAATGGTCCCATTCAAACTCAGCTAAAAGTAATAAACAAAATGCCATCAAAGCACCTGTTGCTAAAAATTGCCATCCGCCAATAAATTTTAGTATATATATACCCAGTAAATGTACGGCGCCTGTAATTAGAATAGTGCGAGAGCGTATAGCGAAACCAGTACATAAATAACCAGCAGCACTAAGTCCCAACCATAACGGACATAAATTCAGCAGTATTTCTCCCCAGCCAAAACAAATACCTAAATTAGTTAAAATAATCCCCGTTAGCATCAACACTGCCCATAAATACAGTAACCATTCGACTTGTCTGCGTTTTACCCAGTAGTGCGACCAACTTACCATCACAATAGTGCCTATACCACTCAGAACCGACCATAATGTCGCTTGTAAACTCCAACTAATTGGGAGAAACTGTGCTGTTACGAACATTGGTACAAGCAGAAGACCCCAGACCAAAAATGCTTGGTCAATGCGAGTATAAAAATTAGAATAAATCTTAAAAGAGCCAATTTGCCAATTGACAAGCCAAAGTCCCTCAATATCATATATATCTAGAGTGGCTTGCTTACGCCGTAACGGTGGTACTGAAGAATTAAAAAAAGTCATTATTATTACGTTGTTTAATTTTATGAAAATTTAATGATTTACTGACATAGGTGTGTCATATTTATGTTTTATCTTGTATGCCAACGTTTTATTTTTACTCTGTCTACGGACAGTGAATTCGGTTATTTTATATTCTGTCTGATGCAGTATATTCTGCTATTCCTTTTACAAATCGTTAGTCTCTATTTATGACTTGCAGCTTACCCTAAAGGCTTATAGGTTCTACACAGCACACTAAAAACCACACGTGCGTAAGCTGAAATCTTATTAAAATTTAACAAGTTTAAATAAAAATGATAATTATTATCAATAAGAATCCAAAATGTTATTCAAGATAAATTTTAGCTGTGTAAAAATAAATAAAAGATAAAAATGCCGTGAAAAGTAAAGTTGCGCTCACGAATAACCATATCGACTATGAGCATTGTGATAACTAATTCTTAAAGCAGCACGCTACAGACAATCAAATTTCTTGTATTCAAACGTTAAAGATTATCAGGAGTAAAACATAATGCTTTGGAAATTAGCAGTTAGTGCGATCATGTTACCTGCTTACTTAGGAATTACTGCAGTTGATGCAAATGCAGCAGTGACTCCAGTGAGCGCAACACAACCAGAAGTTGCACAAGAAAGCGTAGAAAATGCGGCGCCTCAATATTACGCCAACAATTATAACTACGAATCAAATTGCAACCGTGGTTACAGACGCCAGTCATACGGTGGATATCAAAAGCAAAATTACTACCGTCCTCAACATAGTGGCTACCATCAAACCAATTACTACCGTCCTCAGCATAATGGATACAAAAAGTACCACAACAACGGCTACCACAACAACGGCTACCACAACAACGGCTACCACAACAACGGCTACCACAACAACGGCTACCACAACAACGGGTATGGTCATTAATTAGTTGTAGGTTGGGTGGAGCGTAAGCAAAACAAAGGCGTGCGTCTCCATGAGTATTTGTTGGGTTGGGTTTTGGAACCCAACCTACATTACCTGGTTAAGAAAAAAAGCCAAGGCAGCACTTCCTAAAGGAACGGTAATATTATCGATACCGAGGAAAGAAAAAGATTCTAAAACAGTTGCGACAACAGCAACAATTAGTGAGACAACCCAAGTTTGCCAGATGTTGCCTTGAACACTATATAAAATCAAACTAGAGATAACATAGCTGACGAAGGTCATTGATAGTGAGCCTTCCCAGCTTTTTTGTCCGCCAAGGACTATATACTTATGTTTACCAAAACGCTGTCCGACTAGTGCAGCACAACCATCACCCCACGCCATTATTAAAATACCTAATACTGCGTAGTAAGGTTGATCGAGGTACCAAAACCAACCTATTAAAATACCAATACTAACGGCGTAAAAAAATGTGCCTAAGCTTTTGCGCCCAACACTATTGATACCGGGTAAAATCGGAAAGCGATAAGATAAAAGCGTTATGGCGCCTGCTAAAATCGAAGCACTAATGCCCAGAATGGCAGGTATATCAAGCCACCATGCCAGTAGAATCACATTACCTGTGCCAATGTGGACAATCTTTCGCAAAATTTCAGTGTCTTTACTCGCAGTACGGCTAACGACCCATGCGAGAGACAGGACAAACCCAATCCAGGCAGCAACACTAGAAATTTGCAACCACAAAGGGTAACTTGAATTTAAATCAGTAAGTAAAGTTATCAAAGATACAATAGTAATTAATTAAGAGTAATTTTTGTCTTTTATACTAATTTATCGGATTTTTGCCTTTAATATGAAACAGGTATTTATTTGGTTAATTCGCGGTTACAGGATGTTTATTTCTCCCCTATTTCCGCCAACTTGTCGCTTTCAACCAACTTGTTCGATGTACGCCATTCAAGCAATTGAAAGATTTGGCGCCATCAAAGGTAGCTGGTTAGCCACAAAACGCATCTTACGCTGTCATCCTTTCCATCCAGGTGGTTACGACCCAGTACCCGAAGCTTCATGTTCATGTAAAAACCACAAAAACCTGTAAGGGCGGTTAACGAAAAATTAAACACTGTTTAAGGATATCTCTAAACCCGCCCTCTACCAAAATCTCAAATCGCACATGAAACCATATAACAATATACCGATTATCGAATGTGGAGAACCACTCGTAAAAATTCCTTTAGAAAAATTTGCGGTTGAAACCCCCCACCCATACGAAAAATTAGGCGCCCCTTACGGAGAATATTCACCATATTATTTAAGACAGAGCGTTATCGATTGTTTAATTGAAGCTCAAAACTACCTGCAACAAAAGTACCCTAACTGGCAGATTCAAATATTTGATGCTTATCGTCCAGTAGCAGTACAACAGTTTATGGTAGATTACAGCTTTACTTGTTTACTTCAACAAAGAAGTTTAACTGAATCAGATTTAACGGGAACACAACGTCAACAACTTTGGGAACAAGTTTACAAAATCTGGGCTGCACCAAGTTTAGATATCAAAACTCCACCACCCCATAGCACAGGCGCCGCAATAGACGTAACCTTGGTAAATAGGCAAGAAATTCTTGATATGGGTTCACCTATCGATGAAATGTCTGATAGATCCCTTCCCAATTATTATGTTACTCATAACCATCCTCAATCTAACCAATTTAACGAGAACCGCAAGCTATTATGCAATGTAATGGAAAAAGCTGGCTTTCATCGTAACCCGCGCGAGTGGTGGCACTTTTCATTTGGCGATCAAATGTGGGCATGGCAGCACAACGAAAAAAACCCAAATAACATTGTCACCGCAAAATACGGAAGAATAATAAGGAGTTAGGAGTTAGGAGTTAGGAGTTATAAATACAAACTCAGCACTCAGCACTCAGCACTCAGCACTCAGCACTCAGCACTCAGCACTTTTAACTCTTCAAGCATCTTGAGGGTTTAGCTGAACTAATTCTTCGGTTGTATACGTTCCTACAGGACTCCAAATCAAGTAAGGTATGAGTAATAGTGATGCGATACGGGAAACTGGTAGAACTGATAATGTCAAAAGCACACCTAAGATTACACCAACAGAACCAATAGTTTCTCCTACACGCAGGCTACGAAATCTTAGCATTAAAGGAATATATGTAACGGTAATTATTTCAAGCAGCAAATATAATCCCATTAGTAACCAAGTTTGTAAGCTACCTGGGTTTTTCTGCCATACAAAGTTAGCAGATGCGGCGCCACAAATAAAAATAACAGTCCAAATAACTGGAATTAATGGTTCAAATACTAACCAACGTGGACGAGTGAGTTTGGCAAACCATTTAACATCGCGCGGCGTTATAAAAAAGCTTCCGAATTGTACTATTAATGTAATCGCACCGATTACTATCCAAGATTGCAGCATAGTTTTTAGAACTAGGTAAAGTTATAAATCTATTTTGGCAATCTTAACTACAGCTATAATCAATCTATGGTTGGAGAAATTATTCATACATCATTAAGCGTCTTGAGGATTTAAACGAGCCATTACCCAAGTAGTGTAAGTACCAATAGGACTCCATAGTAAGTACGGAACAAGAAGTAAAGCTGCAAAACCAGAAACGGTAAGAACAAATAGTGTAAGCAATAATCCAACCACAAATCCGGCGCCACCAATGATTGTACCCACTTTCAAACTACGAAGTCTAAACATTACAGGCGTATATGCAATTGTGAGTATTTCCAATAATATATATGTTGCCATCAGTAACCAAGTTTGTGTGGTTCCTGGGTTACGTTCCCAAACAATATAAGCAGACCATCCTGCACAAACAAAAACAACAGTCCAAATAACGGGAATCAATTTCTCAAAAGTCAGCCAACGTGGACGCTGTAAGCGATTGAACCACTTACGGTCATCAGGAGTAAAAAAGTTTGCACCCAGCGCGATAATAAAACCAACGCCAAGAATAACCATCCACGATTTAATTATCATACTTCTACCATCCGCCAATAAATTTAATTTTGGCAAATTTGACGATATTACTCTTCATCCGCTGGTTTGAAAATATAGCACACTCCCTTCACTTCCCACTCCCCACTCCCCACTCAGCACTCCCCACTCCCCACTCAGCACTCAGCACTCCCCACTCAGCACTCCCCACTCAGCACTCCCCACTCAGCACCCTATACAAGACCTGACCTTAAAGCGACTACGGCAGCTTGTACTCGGTCATCAACCGAAAGCTTATTCATGATTCCACGAACATGGGTTTTAACTGTATTAGGACTTAAATATAATTTCTCAGCTATTTCAGGGTTACTCAAACCGTCTACCATTAACTTCAAAACTTCTAACTCACGCTGTGATAAATTTGCAGAATTGGCTTTATTTGCAGGTGGTTTCAGATTTTCAATGACTCGTCTTGCAATTTGTGGGTCTAGATATGCTGCACCTTCAACTGCGGCAGAAATTGCACTCAATAACCGCTCAACAGTGGCGCCTTTGATACAATAAGCATCGGCGCCGCTTGATAGAGCCGCAATAATTTCAGTTTCGGTTTGATGCGAAGTCAACATTACAATATGAGTTTGGGGTAATGCTGCCTTAATTTGTTGTGTTGCGGCAATACCATCCAAACGAGGTAGTCCAATATCCATTACGACTAAATCAGGTTTAAGTTTAAGCGCTGCTTGAACACCCAAATAACCGTCTTCTGCTCGTCCAACTATTTCTAACTGTGGATATGACATTAATGACTGCTCCAGTCCCAATTGCATCATCGGGTCATCTTCAACAATTAATATCCGTAATGGTGAAGCATCCAGTGGTAAATTTAAAGACATAATATTAATTTACTATTTAAAAATGTAGAGACGCGATATATCGCGTCTTTACGGAGTTATAAAAATTAAAATTCAATCCCCGGTTGTGCTTTTACTCCTTGCTCACGGAAGGGATGTTTTACTAATGTCATTTCTGTCACTAAGTCCGCGCGCTCGATAAGTTGCTTAGGCGCCCCTCTTCCTGTAAGAATAACGTGATTCAAGTCAGGTTTATCTTCCAGTCCCTTAATAATATCCTCGACATTAAGATAGCCAAGTTTGAGGGCAATATTTATTTCATCCAAAAGCACAACGCGAAAATCCGGGTTGCGAATGTAGGAGAGCGCTTTTTCCCATGCTGTTTGCGCTACCATCATATCTCGCTCACGGTCTTGAGTTTCCCAAGTAAAGCCTTCTCCCATCGCATAAAATTCTAACTGGTCAGACCATACACTTAATACTTTTTTCTCTGCTGGTTCCCAGGCACCTTTGATAAATTGAATTATTGCCACCTTATAACCATGACCAAGCGCGCGTAAAACCATTCCTAGCGCTGCTGTAGTTTTACCTTTACCGTTACCTGTATTAACGATAATCAAACCTTTCTCTGATATGGCGTTCTCTATGCGCTTATCTTGCACTTCCTTGCGCCGCTGCATTTTCTTATTATACTGTTCGTCTGTTAATCCCGCAGCTTCAGCTACTGCAGCATCGCTTGTACTTTCTTCCCAATTTCCATTTTCCATTGCCTAATGCTCCATGATATTAATTTTGGGAGGTTGGCACCTGTCGTAAGGTGCGTCAAAGCTGTTTAATTTTTCGTTTTATTGAAGATTGTAATGGCTTTGACGCACCCTACCCTCTTTCTTTGTGTCCTTTGTGTCTTTGTGGTTAATTCCTCTTCCCTCTGTGCCCTCTGTGACTCTGTGGTAAAAAAAATACATTAATGCACATCTGAGACAGACGTGCTACAAAACTCCCTAATGTAATAACTCTTCAACTTGATGCTGACTCCACAAAGTTCGATATAATCCTGGCTTTTGTACCAAATCTATATGTGTTCCCGTTTGGACAATTTGCCCTTTGTCCATTACAAATATTCGGTCTGCTGCTGCCGCTGCTGATAATTGATGCGTTATAAAAATTACCGTTTTACGAATTCCACCCGAAATATTACGTAAAATAGCTGTTGCGGTTTGGTTATCAACGCTAGAAAGGGCATCGTCTAAAATCAGCACAGGAGCATCTACAAGCATCGCACGCGCGAGAGCAGTACGCTGCCGTTGTCCACCAGAAAGAGTAATACCACGCTCACCAACAATAGTTTCATAACCCGCTGGAAAATTCATAATTTCAGGATGAATTTGCGCTGTCTTAGATGCTGCTTCAACTTCTTGAACTTCAGCTAAGGGGTCAGCGTAACGGATATTATTTTTTATACTCGCGCTAAACAAAAAACTATCTTGAGGAACATAGGCAATTGCACTCCGCAAGTCAGCAATAGCTATTTTAGTTATGTCAATTCCATCCAGAAACAATTGCCCTGGAGCTATATCTAATAATCTTGGTAGCGAGTTTGCCAGCGTCGTTTTTCCTGAACCAATCGCACCAACAATCGATATCGTTTCTCCAGGTTCAATCTCAAAGCTAATATTATCTAGAGCGTATGTATTCATTCCTGGATAGCTAAAGCTGAAATTTTTAGCTGTGATTTTACCTTTAACATGGTCTGGCGCCAGATGAATTGCATCTGATGAGTCAGCGATTTTTGGTTTCGTTTCTAAAATTGCTTCGATACGGTCAATGCTGACTTCGCCACGCTGGTAAGCTGTAATTGTAAATCCTAATAGCGCAGTTGGAAAAACAAGACGCTCGACATAGATAAGTAACGTGACAAAGTTGCCTACCGATAAACTACCATTCGCAATTCTTGTGGCGCCTAACCAGATAATTATTAGAGAACTAACACTCGCTAAACCGCCAATTAATGGAAAAATAGTGTTGCGACTCTTGGCAAGCTCAAGATTTGCTCCTAATAGTCGTTGATTTTTCTCGGCAAACGCGCGTCGTTCGTTTTCTTCTTGAGCGTAAATTTTAATCAACGCTATACCACTAACATCTTCCTGTATAAGCTCACTAATATCTGAGATTTTTTCTTGAACTCTCGCTTGCTGGTTGCGAAGCTTTTCACTGTATAGGTGTACTAATAAAAACATGAATGGATATACAGTCAGCGATGCTAAGGTTAAATCGACATTGATACTTAGCATTATTGGCAATGTCATTGTGTAAGCGAAAAATGTATTCGCTAAACTCAAAACCGCAAAACCTAGTAATCTACGGATATTATCAACATCACTTGTCGCGCGACTAATTAAATCACCAGCAGTGTTAGCAGCAAAATACGAAGGCTCTAAAGTCAGTAAATGTTGAAATATCATTTGTTTGAGGTCGAACTCGACTTGACGACCGACACCAAACAGCCAAATACGCGAAGCCATACGAATTAACCACATTGCCGAAGTTAGACAAATAATTGGTACGACGTAGCGCAGTATTTGATTAATAGTGAATTCATAAGAGAGTCTATCAACTGCGGAACGTATTAATAAGGGTATGTAGACACCCAGCCCGTTTACAGTCAATAATGCCCCTACTCCCAAAGCTGCATCACGCCAATGCGGACGCAGGTAAGCACCCAGTTTTGCCAGCCTTCTTGATGTTGCCATTACAGCATCGATACTTTTGATTACATTACTTATCTTATTATCCAGCGACTAACTATAAATAATCACTTTTAGTACATAAATTCTACAGAACTCAGCACGAGCGCACTCAGCACTCAGCACTTTACACCCAGCACTTAGTACTCAGCACTCAGCACTTTACACTCAGCACTTTTTACAGAGACAGAACGAGCCACGAAGGCGTGGCTCAAAGCAAAAAATGAGAACTATTATCAAACTCAGATATTAACGACCGCGAAGGAATATAAAACCTTGATTGAGAAAAGCTTCCCAAGCAGCAGTTGTTTGTGCAAGGGCTTGTGCATTAGGAATAAAATCCTCAAGCGCGATCCTTCCCCGACGAGCAGTATCTGCCGGTGTTGTTTGCATCAAGTACGAAGGTATGTCGCTGCGTAAAGAACCACTAACGATAGCATTAACATCAGATTGAGAAGCTAACGCGACGAGTGTTTGCCGTGATTGACCTTCAGGGAGCATCGCTGTTAAACGAGGGCTAACTAAGAAGTAGGCAAACGCTGGTGTACTAGCAATTAACAAAATCGTTAACGCCCAACCAATTAAATACCCACCCGGTTTCTCAATGCCGCCTCCTTTAAGACGCTGTGCGGCAAAAATCATCATCAAAATCGCTGCACCCAGCGGTTTGAGCGGGAACGATACGAATTGCCATAACGGAGATACAACTGTTCCTGTACCACCGGGGTTAAAAAACGACAGCAGTAGTACAAATGAAAGAACAACTAAAACGAATCTTGCGAAGAAACCCCCTGTAGGGTAAAACCTTTGGAACAGGGAATAGATAATAGTACCGAGAAGCAGCCAGAGTAATACCCGGCTCAATGTTACAAACATATATTCACTCTCAAATCAAATGGGAGGCGGTTAGCCTGTAGGATTTGGGTGCTACCACGCAACTTATCACCGTCAAATTGTAATAGGACTTGCATATGACCGCAATAAACTCCTCACACCCCACACATAAAGACAACCGTCGTAGTGATTTTAGAGCATAATCTCGCACTTGGCTTACCCAATTGTGATTTTCCTGTTAGGTATTTAGTATGAAGTAAATTAAATTAGTTAAAGAATCGTCTATGCAAGGAAAAACTATGTCGTCTGGAAAGCCCACTATCCTTGTCACAGGAGGAGCTGGATACATCGGTTCTCATACTGTACTTGCCCTCAAACAAGTCGGTTATGAGGTAGTGATACTTGATAATCTTGTGTACGGGCATCGTGACTTAGTAGAAAAGGTTTTAGAGGTTGAGTTGGTTGTAGGCGATACAAATGACCGTGCCTTACTGGATAAGCTATTTACAACGCGCGCCTTTGATGCGGTTATGCATTTTTCAGCATACGCATACGTAGGTGAATCAGTCAGCGACCCTGCCAAGTACTATCGAAACAACGTAATTGGCACTATAACGCTGTTAGAAGCGATGTTAGCGGCTTCTATTAAGAATTTTGTATTTTCATCAACTTGTGCAACATATGGCGTACCTTCTGAGGTACCTATCCCTGAAGACCACCCACAAAATCCAATTAATCCCTACGGCGCCACTAAGTTGATGGTCGAACGAATTCTCACTGACTTTGATGTCGCTTACGGATTAAAATCAGTTAGATTTCGCTACTTTAATGCCGCTGGCGCCGACCCAAACGGCAATTTAGGTGAAGACCATAATCCCGAAACTCATCTTATTCCCTTAGTCTTACAAACCGCTCTTGGTACACGCGAATCAGTGTCAATTTTTGGTACTGATTACCCTACACAAGATGGTACATGTGTTCGAGATTATATTCACGTTAGCGATTTAGCAGATGCTCATATATTGGGGCTAGAATATCTTCTTAAAGGTGGTAACAGCGCCGTATTTAATTTAGGCAACGGTAGCGGTTTCTCAGTGCGTGAAGTTATTGATACAGCTAAAAAAGTTACTGGTAAAGAAATTAAAGTAATTGAGTGCGAACGGCGCCCAGGCGATCCACCAGCATTAATTGGCAGTGGTGACAAAGCACGGCAAACTCTAGGTTGGGAACCAAAATATGCCGCACTAGAAGATATACTGTCCCACGCATGGGCATGGCATCAGAAAAGACATGCCGTTACTAAGTAATAATCTTCGACTGTAAATATTAATAAATATATTTTATACATGTAGAGACGCGATTAAATCGCGTCTCTACAACATTCGGGTATTTTTACAACTCAGATAGGACTGCTATAGATTAAATTATCGACAAAGCATTGCTTTTCGCTCCTATCAGCCAAACTGCAAGCGCAGCGCTTCTAGAACAATCAGTTATAGGTTGAATCCAAATATCTCGAAAATAATTTTCATGTATATTTTTACTACTTAGAATATGGTAGTGAGCATCACCAGCAAGACAAAGATAATTCTCTCCGAATCTTCGATAAACTGTATTTACTAGGCGTAATATTATTTCTTCTCTTACTTTCTGAATAGACGCAGCAATGTCCATTTCCCATTGACTAGTTTTGCTTTCCAATTGAGGAGATGCTTGAAAAATTTGGTCAGTTTGTTTGTTAGTCATAGTTTGTTGCATCGTCTTATATACATAATCTCTATCTATCTGGAAGGTTCCATTGTCATGGAATTTTAATAACTTCTCAAGAAAGAGATTGGCATACTTTGGTTCTCCATATGGAGCTAATTTTCTCAGCTTACATTCATCAAAATTAAGTTGGATACCTGTATAATAAGTGAAGGCATCACAAAGCATTTTAAAAGAGTTAGGAAAAGTCAACTTCCACTGAGGTATTAGCTGATTGTCTCTACCCAACCATACTGATGCTGTTGCCCACTCATCGACACTATTAATACAAATTACTGCCGCGCGTTGAAAAGGGCTTAGAAAAAAAGCTGAAGTTGCTTGTGACTGACTATGTTCTATAAATTCAACTGGTGGTAATTCAGAACGTTTACAATTTCCAAAGGCAGCTAGTTTCTTTTTAAACATAGTTCTAAAAAATTGTTTGTCTAGCTGTGAAGGCATTACTTGGAAAGGATTAAACCCTTTAATAAATGGTGCATAGGTTTCATTAAGAAGCTCCGACGTACTTAAGGGTTTTTCATAGAAAACAATTCCGTCTAAATCTTTCATCTCAATTCCTGTTTTTTTAAGACAGTAAGAAATTGAGTTTAGCGGAACGGCAATGTGTGTGACGCTAGAAAAACATGTTTCTTGAATAGCAGCGACTATTTCACCATTAATTACTAAAGCGGCGCCGCTATTCTGGTAATATGCACAAATTCCAAGTATTTTCATTATTCAAATTTGGAAATGTAGTTCATTAATTACAAAAAAGTTATCCCAAACACAAGCAGGGCAAATTATTTTTTACCTAGAATTACGTTTGATAAAAATTTTAACCACAAATTTAATCTTTATGCAACTCTAAACAGCAAATTGATTACACAACTAAAAAAATGCATCAAATGTCTAAATTTATAAATTATCAAATTCTAAAAAAGTTAGAAAAGTTTTAAAAGTTAGAAAAGTAATTATTGCAATAGTAATTAGGTAGATTATTAATATACTATAAAATTTTTTATTTAATACTTTGCAGGCGTACTAATAAAATAGTCAGCGTTACAATTGTCAATACCATAACAGCTAACTGATTTTCAAGAGCGATGGACAGCGCACCCAAATAACGCGAACCAGTTGCTGCTGCATGAGTGGCAGCAAAAATCAAAGCTGGAACACTGAATAGATGAATTGAGCGCCAATGTTGACCTAATTTTTTTTGCATCGAATCAAAACTAGTTAACGCAGCAGGTGTCATTAATATCAAAGCTACACCACCCGCAGCTATTCCCCATTGAAATTGTAATGGTAAAAACCAAAACGCCTCTAAATTCCAATCTAAAGAATGTTGGAGCATGTGAGTGGTATGTGCCAGTGAAAGAATGTATGCTCCAACTCCTAACGCGCGACGGTAACGTAACGGCGCCGCCCATAAATTGCTGATTGGACGTGCGATCAAAGCTAGCATCAAACAGAACAATGCTGCATGTCCTGTAAAATCGACCATCATATCCCCTGTTCGCAGCAAAGTTAAGGCACCAATTATTAGCGTTACCCATCCACCCAAGCGAAACAACTGACTGCGTTTGTCTTTACTAAGAACTGATGTTGATACTCCTACCCCTAACATTGTTGGTAATGTACCTAAACCAAAAGCTAACATTGTTGTAGCGCCTTTAATTAAATCACCAGTTTCGGCAGCTTTAATTTGTGCAGCATATAAAAAACCACAAGGTATCAACCCCCAAGTCATTCCTAATAAAGCAGGAGTCCACCATGTTGGTTTGAGAGAAAGTTTGAGCATTGCTGCATTGAGACGGTCATGTAATTTCCCCTGTAATAGAGGATGCAACAGTGGTACGCGCGGTAATAAGTCAGGTTTGATTTGCCGCAGTCCAAACCAAATCAACATCAAACCAGTAATAATAGCTAGAACGCGACGTAAGTCACTCCCGACTCCTGCGACTTGCCCACTTGCTAAAAACACTGAACCAATTGCTCCAATTGCGGCGCCAACTATCATGTAACTAAGTGTTCTGCCGAGGTTAAGTAAAATATGAAATTGTAATTGCTTTTGCCAGTCACGGGTATTTTGTGTTTGAGAAAGAGAAAAAGCTGCGGCAAGAGGGCCGCACATCCCAACGCAGTGACCAAAGCTTCCCAAAAAACCGAGAGTAAAAATCAGCCAAAAATCTAACATCGCTCCTCCGCTCTTCCTAACTCCGCTCTTTGTAAGGTGCGTGACGCTACCAGTTCACTAACTTTATTTAAGAATTTTTCATAGCGTCACGCACCCTACCTCCTACCTCCTAACTCCTGACTCCTCCTCCCTCCTGACTCCTGACATATGAAAAAATTAATTTGGCTAGTACTGTTGGTAATAGTAGCGTTAGGTATAGTTGCTGGTAAGAGTTATTTTGATAAGGCGCCGCAACAAGAGGCTATTGATACAATTAAAGTTGAGAATGGTAACAGTTTGGCACCGCAACAGAAGTTAGAAGCAGCACTGAGTTTTCCTTCAGTTGGAAGTGAAAATTTGCTTGCTCATATTCAGAAGTTGAATTTTCAGCGTTACACCGATGCTGAACGACGGAACGCACGTAGCTATATTACTACAGAACTCAAAAAATACGGTTGGAAACCAAAATTACAAAGCTTCCCGCAGGGAATTAACATTGTCGCTGAACGCGCGGGGACAGATAAAAAAGCAGGTAACATTTTAGTCGGCGCCCACTATGACACAGTATATCAGTCTTCAGGTGCAGATGATAACGCGAGTGGCGTAGCAGTCGTGTTAGAAGTTGCTCGACTATTAGCGCAACCAACACCGCGCGGTTTACAGCTAGTATTATTCGACAAAGAAGAAACTGGTTTATTAGGAAGTCAAGCTTACGCGAAACAAGCAAAAAATATTAATAATTTACGCGGCGCCGTAGTTATGGACATGGTAAGTTATGCTTGTCATACTCCAGGTTGTCAGAAATACCCAGCAACTTTACCCGTTACACCACCAAGCGATAAAGGAGATTTTCTTGCGGTAGTAGGTGACATAGAACATTTACCCCTACTAAGCTCATTTCAAACTAACACATCAGAAATCGCAAATCTACCTGCTGTACTTACAATACCTATACCACTTAAAGGTTTACTAACCCCAGATACCCTTCGTAGTGACCACGCACCATTTTGGTATCAAGGTATAGGAGCAGTACTTGTAACTGACACAGCGAACTTACGTACTCCTCACTATCATAAACCAACAGATACACCAACAACTATTGACCGCGACTTCTTTATAGGTTCAGCGCAAGTTATAGTAAATGCGACTAGTAAGTTACTTGAAGCTCGAAATGATTTAAAAACGCCAGCTTCCAATTAAATATTATTCAATATAACTTTTCCCCTCTTTCTTTGTGTCCTTTGTGTCCTTTGTGGTTTATTTCATTAACTTATATTTTTACAAATCAATTACGAATACGACATCAGCGACAAATATTACTTTTATCATCTTTTTTTGAGAACACAATTAAATTAATATAGCCAGTATTTACAATCTATTAGTACAAATTTATATTTATTGAACCACAAAGAACGCAAAGGGCACAAAGAAGATATGGTATTTAGTTTGTAAAGTCAATTTGATAAATAATAAAACTAAAGAATTAAAAACAATAAATAACCATTTGATAGCATGTTTAAACTAAAACACGGCATGTATATGAACATCAAAAAGTGCGTAATTATATTTGGAATAGCATTATGTGCTGCGTGCAATTCAATACAAGCAAAAAATAATACCAGTGGTACTCCATCACCCGTAAATGTAAATATATCTCGCGTATTAGCGCTAGGAAAATTAGTACCGGAAGGCGATGTTATGAAGATTTCAGTAGTAAATGCTAGAGATAGTAGAGTAAACCAACTTTTAGTAAAAGAAGGAGATTTTGTTAAAGCTAATCAAGTCATTGCCATATTACAAGGAAGAGATAGAGCCGAACAGCAACTTCGCGACGCGCGTGCGAATGTAGCCATTAAACGAGCAGAATTACTAAAAATTGAACAAGGGGACGTAAAACAAGCAGAAATTACAGCACAACAAGCGACCATTGCCGAGTTAGAAGCACGAATCAGAACTGAAACAAAAGTGAAACAAGCAGCGATAGCACAAGCTACAGCAACAATTCGTAATGCTCAAATAAAATTTCAACGTTACTCAGATTTAGAAAAACAAGGCGCCATCAAACGTTCTGAATTTGATGATGCGAGAGAAGAATTTGAGAAAGCTACGGCAACGTTAGCTCAAACTCAAGCCGAATTAGATTACACCACATCTACTTTACAGGCGCAACTAGCAAAAGAAAATGCCAATTTAAAACGTTTGCAAGAAGTTCGTCCAGTAGATATTGAGATTGCATCAAGAGAACTTGAGCAGGCACATATTCGTGTTGAACAACAAAAAGCAGTATTAGATGATACTTTAGTACGAGTCCCCATTGCCGGACAAATCTTACGTATCAACACGCGCGTTGGCGAACAGGTAAATCAAGAAGCGGGTATTGCCGAACTTGGAAGAACAAATCAAATGTATGTAGCAGCAGAAGTTTATGAAACCGACATCGTAAAAATTCGTCCAGGGCAGAAAGTAACAATAAACAGTGAGTATGGTGGATTTAAAGGTGAAATATATGGCGCCGTTTATAGAGTGGGCTTACAAATTGGCAAAAGTCGTCTAAACCAAGACCAAAATAACCCCAATACTGATATTAACTCGCGCGTCGTCGAAGTTGCTATTCGCTTAAATCCCGAAGACAGCAAAAAAGTTGCCACGTTAACAGGAATGCAAGTACGAGTCAAAATAGAAGTTTCGTCATGAAAAAATTATTTAACTTTGAACCTCCTTTAGCTTGGTCACAGCTATCACACCAAAAGGTAAGGTTAGCAGTTGCCATTACAGGAGTTTGTTTTGCCAATATATTAATGTTTACTCAGCTTGGATTATTAGCGATGCTGACGCAGGGTACAACAAAGTTACACGAAAGTTTAGGTGGTGATTTAGTCATAATTTCTTCGTTCGCTCAAACTTTGCAGTTTCGGATTAATTTTCCGCGCGCTTATTTATTTCAAGCTGCGGCAGTTGATGGTGTTGCGTCGGCAAATCCTGTTTATATTGGACGTGCAAATTGGGTTAATCCGAAGCAACTAGAACAACAGCAAGATATTTCAAAAAAACAGGCGCCGAGTCTTCGTGGACTTTTTGGTAACGAAGTGCGAATTATTGCGATTAATCCTGCTCAACCAGGTGTATTAAATATAGCGTCTGTCAATAGTCAATTAGCAAAAATTACATCAGCAGATAGCGTATTGTACGACGAATTATCACAATCTAGTTTAGGTAATATTCCGGAATTATTTGCGAAAAATTCAGAAGTGCAAACTTTGATGGATAACCGTCGCACTTACGTTGTTGGACTTTTCAGCATGGGGAGTACTTTGTTTGAAAAGGGAAATGTAGTAATGAGCGATTGGAATTATGCTTTACGCTATGGCACCAATAATCTTAACCAAGCCAGGATTGGTGTGATTAATTTGGAAAAAGGCGCCGAGCTTCATACAGTACAAACAAAACTGCGCGCGGTCTTACCGGATGATGTAGTAGTACTTACCCGTACTGAGTTAATGCAGCGCGAACTCCAGTATCAAGCAACTGAGGTAAATGGAGTAATTTTAAGGTTTGGGACTATAGTTGGTTTCTTAGTTGGAGTCATTATTATTTATCAAGTTTTATACACTGACATCAGCGAGCATTTATCAGAGTATGCAACACTTAAAGCAATGGGTTATGCAGACCGCGCGCTGCTTATAGTCGTGTTGCAAGAAGGAGTTATTCTAGGTGTACTAGGATTTATTCCTGGTTTTATTGCTTCAATTGGTATTTACCAACTTTTAGTAATACTTACCCGTATCCCTTTAGTCATGCAAACGAGTGTTGCGCTTCAAGTTTTTGTATTAACTATATTAATGTGTAGCGTATCAGGCGCCGTTGCTACAAATAAACTACGCTCCGCTGACCCAGCGGATGTATTTTAATATGGAACCAACTATTGCGATAGAAAACCTGAATCATGCTTTTGGTCAAGGTAATTTAAGTAAACCTGTATTAAGTAATATTAATTTAAATATATATTCTGGAGAAATAATAATCTTAACTGGGCCGCCGGGAAGTGGTAAAACAACTTTACTTTCATTAATTGGTGGACTACGTTCTGTACAAGAGGGTAACTTAAAAATCTTTGGTCAAGAAATGCGTGGCGCCAATAAAAAGCAACTAACGCAAATTCGCAACCAAATTGGATTTATTTTTCAACACCACAATTTACTTAAATGTCTCACTGCTTATAGTAATGTCCGAATGTCTCTCAAACTTCATCCCGAAATTGCCACATCAGAACATCGTCAGCGCGCGGTTGCAATTTTAGAAGCAGTCGGTCTTGCAGACCGTGTAGACTATTATCCAGAGAAATTATCGGGAGGACAAAAACAGCGAGTTGCTATCGCGCGTGCATTAGTTGCTCAACCAAAGTTAGTTCTAGCTGATGAACCAACTGCTTCTTTGGATAGCAAGACCGGCCGCGATGTAGTCGATATTATTCAACGTCTTGCAAAAGAAGAAGGTTGCACTGTACTTTTGGTTACTCACGATACGCGCATTTTAGATATAGCTGACCGTATTCTTAATATGGAAGATGGGAGATTACTGTAAATGCGATTTAATTCATGTCATAATCTTTTAAGTACTTATTTTTGAAGATTTTTCGCAACTTTGCAAGCGCGCGCGAACCCCTTTTCCGCAGCGCTTCTGTTGAAATTTCAACTCCATCGGTTGAAAGTGTTTTAGCGATATTTTGCCACGATTGGTGACGATAATACCGCATGATCAATAATTTTCTATCTTGAATGTCCAACTCCTTTAATGCTTGCTTTAAGAGTTTACAAAGCTCACTGTCATCTTCGGGTTGCTGTCGTTCGTCCGGTATAAATTCTTCAAAGTCAAAGTTCTGATTATCTATGACTCTATATCGAGTCTCTTCTCTACTGATTTCAAGGATAATATGTAAACCAGTTTTACGTAACCAAGCTTGAAGGTTGTAAACTTTCTTACCTGAGTTAACCGCTTTTGATAGACGCGAAATAGCTTCGTTGAGAATTTCATCTGGTTCATGTTTACCTAGTAGTTCATACTGCCTAAGACGCAATCGGTAAGAATTGCGTAAAACTAGCAGTAAATCTTTATCTTCTAACTCCGGAAAATAGCTCTCGAACGATTTTATGATAGCACCAACTTGTGACATAGTTCGGGTTCCAGGTTGCTATAGACATTCATCACAAGGTTAGTAAAATTTTAAGTAACGCATAGGAGAGAATAAATGGATGTATGACACAATCGAATCAAAATCGCGTTACAAGCTTTTTCGTTATCCTTGCTAAAAATTAATGACTTACTGCTTGCTTATGTGACATACTTGCTAATATGTATGTTTTATGTTTGTCTATAAACCCAAATTCATTTATGTCTTACCCTATATCCTCAGAGCTATTTAATTTTTTCTCTAGACACTGAATAAAAAGCTTCTTAAATCCTTGATTAGAAATATTATCACTTGGAATATCTGTCAGTCCTGTCTCTTCAGCGATTGCTGTATCAATTTGGTTAATCAAATAATCTAATAAAGGGTCAAACTGAGCCAGTTCGAGAATTAATAGCATTCGCTTTGTATCGCTATCTGCAAGATTAGGCAACGAAGAAAGACGATAGTACTCTTGCATTAGCCAGAACGTTTCTTCATCTATTTGTTGCATTAACTCCGAAAGTTCTTCATCTAGTTCTTGCAGTGTACTATCGTTCAAGCTATTAACTTCTAGATTAGGATTATCAATTAATTCAGAAAGCATATTTTTAACCTTTCTTCTTTCTTTTGCTATATATTGCAATTTTGCTAAATCGCTATTATTATTCACCGATTTGAACAATAGCCCTTTTAAGTCTATATTGGAGTAATTATGTTTGATTAAGCGACAAGATCTACTTGATGCAATCGATAACTGATGATTTTGATTGGAAGCTTCGTTTTGCTCTGATTCAATCAGCATGTGCCATATTGTACTTAGTCTTACCATCAACGTCTCAAATTGTGAATTACTCTCAATCACAGTATTCTGCCAAGCATGATACTTGTGCAGGTTATTGAACATACTATGTTCAGGTGTGATTAGCGGGTCAAATTGTTCAAATGTCATTAACTTAGATTTCCTAACTCTACCCCATGTTAATGATTTGATAGATATAAGTGTGACCTTGATTTAGAAGCAAATATTGTAAAGTTTATTAAAAGAAATTATGAAGCTTTCTCATATTTGCCAGTTAGATAATAAAATTCACTTTATTGAACCCACAAATACCCAAAACGTGCTGAACTAGTATAAGTATAATTATCTAGCTCATGACATATGCTGGCAGGAGGATTAAAATCACACTATATTACTTTATTAATTGAATAAAGTGATTTTGGTAATTATTTTCACACTTAAAGCTTGACTAATCGTTGTTGTACATTTAGTTACTAAGTACTATGCACCCAACAAATTATTAGCTCTTTTATGTGTCTAATTTATCTGAAGGTCGCAGTTGTATTAGCTGTAAATATGCTTTTCTCAAAGACCTTACAGCACGGCAACCACGTTGTCTCAATGTTGGTATTGAAATATCTTCACCCTGAGAAGCATAACTACGCGCGATTTCGCTCCAAGACATACTCAAAGTAAAGCGCATCATTAGTAGTTCACGTTCGCTAGCTTTCAAAGAAAGTATCACTTCATTGAGTAATTTGTAATTTCCTTGACTTTCTAGCTGCTTATCCCTGATATTATCTATAGTTGGAGCGTGAATTGAATTGAACAATGTCTTATTCACATCTATATTAATGTCATTAATGTCTACGTTGCCTTGATTCTGCTGTATCTCTAAAATATGTAAGAAACCAGTTTTTCTTAACCAAGCTTCTTCGTGATAAATTTTTTTACCCATTTTAAGCGTGCGGTCGAGACGAAGTAACGCTTCTTCTAGAATTTCTTCTGGCTGATAGCGACCACTTAGTCCAACTTGAGTTAAACGCAAACGAAAGAATACAACTAGCCTAGCGTACATTAATTTTAGTGGTTTATGCGAAGAACGATTTTCTGTGAATCCAAGCATTTAAAATTCCCTCTTATAAATAAATTTCCATAGAAGGAAAAAAATACTACGCATATCTCGCGTAATAGTGTCTAATTCAAAATGAAGATATTCGATAATTCGTGACAAGACGAAATATAGTCATATGCGAAAAACCCAGTTGGTTGTCAAACTGGGTTTTCAAGCAATGCGTGATTTGTTTATCCTTAATACTCTTGTAGTTTCGCTCCCATTCGATTTTTGAATACTTATCATAGAGGCGCCTTGGTTAAGGCACTTCTACATTGTAAATACATTTGTTTGTTCAGGCGCCAATGTATTACATAATTAATATTTTTGTTCTACTATATGTTCGCAGCCTTAAATCACGTTACTATCGGGCAATATATCAGAACTGAAAAGCCTAAAATCATCTAACTTGTTATCAGTAGCTAAAAACGCATCAATGGAATTAATTAAATGACTGAGTTTTATATCAATTTCTGCCAAGCTTAATATTAGCAGCATTCTGTGAGAACTATATTCATCTAATTCAGGTAAAGATGCTAGTCGGTAATATTCATAGCCAATAGCATTTAAAGCGTCATCAATCGTATCAAAATTTGTTTGAGTAAGAATTGAATGTAAAGTTTCCGTAACATGTTGGAAATGAGAAGACTGTTTGCATGACTGATTGATATATTTTTCGTCTTCATTTTTAGAAAACACCTGATGTAAGTATGGAAATGTGCTTTTTGCTGTCGATGAGCGACCTGCAAAATATTGATTCAATTCTTCTTGCATAATTATCTCCACATTCATAGCAGGAGAATCATGTTTATTACAGTTATATATGTTGAGTTCAATATTATTGTGACATAAATGTTATGAACTCAACATCATAAATTTATTTATTAGTTAGGCTGTAATATTAATTAGTCAAGATATATGCTGTGTACTTAAATCTAACACTATATATAACAGTTAACAATATAACAACATTCTTTAGTACAAAAAATATAATCACTAACAAATTATTAAAGTATAAATTTATTGTAAGGACTTTATTGATGCGTAAAATAATTTACATAGATAAGAACCTATAAGACAGAATACTGTTACTATACGACAGGATGAAAGTAGTTGTTATTTTTGACTATAATATTTGACTGTATTTTTGACTAGGGTAAAAATCACCCGAATACAGATTATGATGTAATCCTGTCTTGTAGCTAAAATTTCAGACCGATGCTAGAAACTCTGCTAACTCCTCCAACCGTCAAACCTAGCGTACCGCATTTCTCTTCAGGCCCATGTGCGAAGCGTCCTGGTTGGTCTGCATCAAATCTTGCTAACGCTTGCGTAGGGCGTTCGCACCGTTCAACAGATGGTAAAGCTAAATTAGCCGAAGTTATTGAACTATCAAAAAAAATCCTTGGTGTACCCGCTGATTACCGTTTGGGAATTGTGCCAGCTTCTGATACAGGTGCCGTAGAAATGGCGATGTGGTCACTTTTGGGTAAATTACCGCTAGATATCCTCGCGTGGGAAAGCTTCGGTCAGGAATGGGTAAAAGACGTTACCGACGAGTTGAAATTATCTGATGTTCGTTTAATGAAGGCACCTTACGGTAGCTTACCCGACTTTAATCAAGTTGATTTCAGCCATGATGTAGTATTTTTATGGAATGGTACCACATCAGGAGCGCGCGTACCAAATGCGGACTGGATACCAGACAACCGTGAAGGTTTAACAATTTGCGATGCCACCTCAGCAGTATTCGCAATGGATGTAGACTGGTCTAAACTTGATGTTGTTACTTACTCTTGGCAAAAAGTACTTGGTGGAGAAGCACAACACGGTGTAATTGTACTATCACCGCGCGCAGTTGAACGCCTAGAAACTTATCAACCACCTCGACCTTTACCAAAATTATTCCGAATGACCGAAAAAGGTAAGTTAATCGAAGGTATTTTCAAAGGCGACACTATTAATACTCCATCAATGTTGTGCGTTGAAGATGCACTTGATGGGTTAAAGTGGGCAGAAAGCATCGGTGGTCTTTCTGGATTAATTAAACGTAGCGAAGCAAACCTTGCAGTAATTGCAAAATGGGTTGAACAAAGTGACTGGGCGGCATTTTTAGCTCAAACACCAGAAATTCGTTCTTGCACATCGATTTGTCTCAAAATCACAGACGAGTGGTTTACTAGTTTAACTCCAGAACAACAAGCCGAATGCGCCAAAAAACTAGCAAAATTGCTCGAAAAACAAGGAGTTGCTTACGATATTGCTGCTTACCGTTCGGCGCCTCCAGGTTTACGCATTTGGGGAGGCGCCACCGTTGAGACTAGCAATATAGAAGCACTGCTACCTTGGTTAGACTGGGGTTACGCAACAGTAAAAAATGAGATGAAATAACATTGTTTGTGGGTTGGGGAGGCGTCGCGTTGCCGCACTTACCCCTACTAATGGTCTGTGTCAAAAGTTTTGGTACGTTGTAAGGTGGGCAGTGCCCACCCTACGAGAGGTGCCAACTAGCCAAAATTAATGACATGAACTACTAAGCTGTTTCTTCAATAGTAGGGATTTGTCTTTGGACTATTTTAATTAAGCTTAAAGTTTTCTGGTAAGCAAGTTGTTTTCCTTGTTTTCCAAAATATGCTGCTGCGGTTTGTAAGTCGGATATGGCTGCTTGTTCATAGCCAAGATTGTGATATGCTATGCCACGGTTAGCGTATGCTTGAGCGTAATTAGGATTAAGTTTAACTGTATTGTTAAAGTCGTTAACGGCGCCTAAATTGTCACCACTTTTACCGCATGTACAACCTCGGTTAAAATACGCTCGTTCTGATTGCGGGTTAAGACGAATTGCCAGAGTAAAGTTTATAGTCGCAGCGTTATAATCTTTAAGGTGGAATTTTGCTAAACCTAAATCATTATATATGTCGGCACGTAAATAACTATGGGTTTCGCTTACTAGTGATAACGCGCGGTGATAATCTGTAATGGCGCCATTGTAATCTTGTTTTGCCGCAGTTGCTATACCCCGATTATAGTAAGCTCGAAAGTCGTGGGGATCAAGAGCAATAATATGATTCATATCGTCAATTGCAGCGGTATAATTACCTTGGCGATAGTAGGCAATGCCTCTGTTAATATACGCTTCGATATTTTCTGGTGCTAAATTTATTGCTTGGTTACAATCACTAACAGCGTGCCCTAAATCTTGCAGTTGAAGGTTACAAAGACAACGATTACTGTAAGCTGCCGCATAATCTTTTTGAATCTGAATTGCTTCAGTAAATTTAACTACGGCTTCAGTATAATTTTCTTGTTTAAGCATTTCCACACCTAAACTAAAAATATTAGCTGCGGAAACTGGAGTGGCGCCTGCTGGACTCACTTGAAAAAATACCAAGCCAATAGCCAGAACAATTATTAAAATCAATCGCGATAGCGAAAGAACGAACTTAAACGAGCAATTCATACTAAACCTCTCGAATTGCTAGCGAGAAATAAATTATCTACTACTTTAATATTTAGCATTAAATATATATTGTTATAGGGGCACAGAAATACTGCACCCCTACCAAATTTTATTAGAACTGAATCGCTTTAGAGCCTGATTTATAAGCAAGTATTAACATTCATACTCAATAGAGACGCGATTAATCGCGTCTCTACTCAGCACTATTAACTATTTCCAACCTTTATCTGCTTGCGACAAAACATAACTTGCTACGTTAGCAATTTGTTCTGGTTTTAAGCGACCACCAAAAGCGGGCATAGCATTTTTACCCTTGGTAACTTGGGTGACGATTGCTTCTTCTGAGTACATATTGTACTTTTCTAAAGCACTTTTCTGTAGAGTTTTTTGAGCATTAACCAAGTTTTTACCACCTGCGTGACAGGAAGCGCAGTTCGTACTGAAGACTTTTCCTCCAGCCACAGCATCTCCATCAGCTAATGCAGGACGACTGAAGGCTAGTGTAAAAATTGCTACGCCTAAGAGCAATACTGATACAATTTTTTTCATTGAGTGTTCTCTCTGTAACAAATGATGGGTAAGTGGTATATCCTCATAATATTGTCTTGTTCAGAAGCTCTAATAGTCAAACGACAGGCTGTCGTACTTCGCAAAAACCTTTACAATTCTTGATTTTAAGTAAAATTTTGTGACTTTGTTTGTTAAATGTCTTGACATTTAAATCAATATTTAACAATAAAAATTAATAAATCTGAAAATAAATACAAAGAGTAGGGTGCGTTATGCTACCAACAATTGTTAGACTAAGCAAGTGATCTGGTGGCGTGACGCACCTTACAAGTTAGAAATAGAGGCGCCTTCGTTTGATAGTGTTGCTAAGTTGGTAATAGCAGTGCCAGTAACTCGGCAAATTCGCCATTCGCCCAAGATTTCAGCGCCCATACGACGGTAAAATTCAATTGCAGGTTCATTCCAATCTAGAACACTCCATTCGAGGCGCCCGCAGTTACGTTCCAAAGCAATTTGTGCAAGCTTACTCAAAAGTGCTTTACCAATACCAAGGCGCCGATATTCAGAAAGAACAAAAAGGTCTTCGAGATAAATACCTGGTTTTGTTAGAAACGTTGAATAATTATGAAGAAATAAAGCAAAGCCTACAGTTTGAGCGTTGCAAATAGCTAAAATTACCTCAGCAAACTTGTGCATACCAAAAAGATGCTCTTTAAGTGCAAGAGCATCTCCGGTTACAGCGTCTGATAGTTTTTCATATTCAGCCAAAGCTTGGATAAGAGAAAAAATTGCATCGCAATCTTCACGTTGAGCAAAACGTATAGTTACATCACTCATAGAATTTTAGATTTTAGATTTTGGATTGTATGATTAAAATCTTGGATTCGGTACTTATCCACTGCTAAATCATAAACGAAAAAGCGACACTATATCTAGTAAGGGCGGGTTAATACATATCCTAAAACCGTGTTAAATATTGTGTAAACCCGCCCCGACACCTCTCGAAAATCCAAAATCTAAAATCCAAAATCTTCATATCAGCCAACCTTTCAAGCGTTTAGCAATATGCGGGCGCCGAAGTTTTCGCATTGCTTTACTTTGAATCTGACGAACACGTTCGCGCGAAAGATTGAACATGTTGCCAACTTCTTCTAAGGTACAAGGCTCGCTAGTTGTTAAACCATACCGCAATGAAATTACATCTTTTTCGCGCGGTGTCAACACATCAGCTAAAACCTCCCATATCTCCTGACGCATCATGCTTTCATTCATTTTCGCTTCAGGAGACTGATTATCTTCGTCTTCGAGTAAATCCATCAATTCGGTATCTTCTTCTTTACCAACACGATGGTTAAGCGAAAGCGCTTGACGACGTAATTGCTGAAGCTGACGCAACTGAGATGGAGGTACTTCTAATATGGCAGCAAGTTCTACTTCGTTCGGGTTACGTCCAAGCTGCTGTTTGAGTTCACGTTGCGCTTTTTTGAGCTTGTTCAGCTTTTCAACAATGTGAATTGGCAAACGAATCGTCCGCGCGTCATTTGCTATCGCACGAGTTATAGCTTGACGTATCCACCAATATGCATACGTTGAAAACTTGTATCCTTTGTCTGGGTCAAACTTTTCTGTTGCGCGGTTTAAACCCATTGCTCCTTCCTGAATCAAATCTAGGAAAGGAACTCCACGATTTAAATATCGTTTTGCAATCGATACAACCAAACGCAAATTCGACCGAATCATTTTGCGTTTAGCTACTCTACCTTGATATAACCGACTTTCTAATTGTCTTTCTGTTAAATCTAATTGCGCTGCAACTTGTGCCTTTGTTACAGGTTGTCCTAAATTCTCTTGTAATGATGCTTGTATTTCTCGAACTTCTTCTAAAAATCTGACTCTCCTTGCTAACTCGACTTCTTCGTCGGGTTTAAGCAGTGGGTAGCGCGCCATTTCTTTAAAGAAAGCTCCGACCGCATCATCATGCTCTGTTTTATTATAACCAGAAGGACGGGCTGCTCCCATCTGGTCACCGTCACGCTCATCATTGTCGGCAATCAAAGCTTCGTCAGCTACTTGTTCTAAAATATCGAGCGATGGTTCTTCGATATCAACAATAGCGTTTTCGATAATCTCGATTGTCCCCAATTCAGCAATATTCATAGGTTTATGTGAGGAATGGTTGCTTCCGATTGGTACATAACTTTTGCTTGCACTGCGCCTACTATGCAACACGTAGATTACAACATCTAGGTGTTGCTTTCTCTAGATGAAACTTAGTGGTAAGTGCGCCTGGTGTCTCTTCTTGAACAGATGCTTTTGCTAAAAGTTAATACAAGCCGTTCTTTTATGCACTAGTTTTAGATTTTACACTAAAATTAGTAAAATTCACTACGCAAGCTTTTTAACTTTGGGTTAACTTCTAGTTACTGCTTGGTGGAAGATGTTTTTAACGCTTCAACGTTATAAACTTTCTAATCTAATCTAAATTGATTTTTAGTTTCGTTTTCAATTCGTCTTCTAACTCATCAAATATGTCAAACCCTCCTTAATCAAAATTACATAAACTTAACAGAAAAATACTTGTGTCACTCCTCAATGCTTAAATTTTTCTATAATTACTTGAATAATCCGAATTTTATGCCTTGTTGCTCCCAAAGATACACACAGCTTTGTAACCTGTGCTTCCCTGACGTTTTTGTCTTACTGCCATGTGACAGTTTAAACATTGGCATTTAGAATGACTAAATAAAAGCTTCTCATATAGTAATAACGTTGAATATCTATCAATAGAGGGAAAAGGCGCTCCTACTTATTTAGTATATGGAGAGGAAATGATATATAGCTCATGAAAGCATTATCGTGTTATCTTATCTGCGTCTAAATAAGTATGAATAGGTAGTAGGGGCGATGCAATTAAGTTTGATAGATGACCGAAATTCACTGTATAGGAAACTTATCAAGTAATATAACAAGTGAAAGTATTGATAACTACAATTTTCGATGATTTGGTTAATGGTTAACGAGGATGTAAAAGCGAAAAGAGCTTTAGGGCAGTTTTAAGGAGGGAAGGGGGAAAGGGAAATCTCTAGAAGGATATAAGATTTGGGATTATAATTCATTGATAAATAGATAATATATATGTACACCAGTAAAGCTAGTCTACAACAAGCTAGTCCCACTAAAACTCGCCCAAGTGCCTTGAAGGTCGCCGAAGTCGGGGGAAGGTACCATCGCGTTACGCAGCGTTTGGTAGAAGTTTTGGTAGATGTCCCGCCGGAGTTGGTTGGTTTTGCAACAAAGGACGGACACAAACTCTATTCGTATTCGATACCAACCGAGTTGGATGTCAAGCCAGGTGATATCTTGAGCGTTCCATTCGGCGCCTCTATTGTAGGGGGGATCGCAATACGTTTAATTAATACACTTCCATCTAATATAGAAGCCAGTAAAATCAAGCAAGTTGATGATGTTGTCCATAAAAGTTTCTTCCAAGAAAGCTATTGGAAGTTGATGGAGCGTATTTCGCAGTATTATTACACACCACTAATCCAGGTGATTCGTGCAGCACTTCCACCCAAACTGCTGGCATCGTCACAGCGTCGTGTTCGTTTGACTGTTGCAGGTGCCGCAGTTCCGACTTTAAAAAATGCGCTCGAAAAACGACCTGCACCCCTATTTAAGACATCTCGAAAAAATTATTTTACCTCAGAAGGTTATACCGAATTACTAATATTTTATTTACACAACTTAATAAAAGACAACTATTTAATAAATATTTTTTGCTTATTGATATTTCAAGCTTCTGTGAACACAGTGCATAGCGTTGTGGGCAATCGAATTTTAGAAATTCTCCAAGAGCAAACCGAAGGAGACTACAGCTTAATGTTTCTCTCTAAACAAGTTCAGGGAGCAACTCGTGTTGTCCGCGACCTGGCTAAATTAGGTTTAGTTGAGAAATATATCGAGCAAGCAAGAAACGTTCGTCCCAAATTACAAAAAGCTGTAACTTTAACCATTTATACCCTCACAGGTGATATTACCACCCGTCAGCGCGAAATTTTGGAAGTCTTACGAAGACGTGGTGGTGAAATGTGGTTAGCTGAACTATTACAAATTAGCGGCGCCGCTGCTTCGACATTAAAATCTCTATCAACTAAAGGTTATATAGTTATTGAAGAAAGAGAAGTATTGCGAAGTGATAGCGATATTCACACCAGGAGCTTAACAGGAACAGAGACAACAAAAACTCTCACGCAAGACCAAGCTCAAGCGCTCTCAAAAATTCGGGAAACCCAAAATGGAACAATTTTGTTACATGGGGTAACAGGTTCAGGAAAAACCGAAGTTTACCTGCAAGCAATAGCACCTCTGTTGGAAAATGGAAAATCTGCTCTTGTATTAGTTCCTGAAATTGGGTTAACACCTCAACTTACTGATAGATTTCGCGCGCGTTTTGGTAGCAAAGTTAATGTTTATCACAGTGGACTCAGTGATGGTGAACGTTACGATACATGGCGCCAAATGCTTAACAAAGAACCACAAGTAGTAATTGGTACTCGTAGCGCCATATTTGCGCCTTTATCCAACTTGGGTTTAATTATTCTCGATGAAGAGCATGATTCATCATTTAAACAAGATTTTCCAATTCCTACATATCACGCGCGTACAGTCGCGCAGTGGCGTGCAGAACTTGAAAATTGTGTTTTGGTTTTAGGTTCTGCGACTCCTGCGTTAGAAACATTAATTGCTTCACAAAAAGAAACAATTTATTTATCTTTACCTCAACGTGTTAACTCGCGTCCACTTCCACCTGTAGAAATTATTGATATGCGCTCGGAGTTGCAGCAGGGCAATAAATCAATGTTTAGCCGAACGCTACAAGATGCATTAATACAACTTCAAGAAAGAAAACAACAAGGTATTTTATTCATCCATCGTCGCGGACATAGTACTTTTGTTTCGTGCCGTAGCTGTGGATATGTAATGGAGTGTCCACATTGTGATGTATCGTTGTCGTACCATCAAACTGAGTTTGGGGCGCCGCAATTATTAAGGTGTCACTATTGTAATTATGTAACTCCACATGGGCGAAGCTGTCCACAATGTGATTCACCGAAGTTTAAATTTTTTGGTAGCGGTACACAAAAAGTCGCGCAGGAATTAGCAAGAGAGTTTCCTGAACTGCGGGTAATTCGGTTTGATAGTGATACTACAAGTAATAAAGGTGCCCATCGTAATTTATTAACACAGTTTATCAATGCAGAAGCGGATATTTTGTTAGGGACACAAATGCTTACTAAAGGATTAGACTTGCCACAGGTAACTTTAGTAGGAGTTATCGCTGCCGATGGACTGTTACATTTATCTGATTACCGTGCTAGTGAACGCGCGTTTCAAACTTTGACACAGGTAGCAGGACGCGCGGGACGTGGTGAAGAACCTGGGCGTGTAATTTTACAAACATATACACCCGAACACCCTGTGATTGAAGCAGTGCGTGGGCATGATTATAAAGCCTTTACTAGTATTGAATTAGAGCAACGGAAAGCACTTAACTATCCTCCTTTTGGACGGTTAATATTGTTACGTTTAAGTAGCGTCGATGCGGTACAAGTTGCAAATGCTTCCGAAATCATCGCCGCATTTTTACGTGGTGGGGAAGGTTATGAGATACTGGGGCCGGCGCCGGCAAGTATTATGCGGGTGGCAAATCGGTATCGGTGGCAAATTATGGTAAAATTTGCACCCGATGCTTTACCACATTTACCAAACTGGGATGAAGTGCGTGAACTCTGTTCTGACTCAGTGAGTTTAACAATCGATGTTGATCCTTTAAATATTATGTAACGTTGCGGTTGATCAGATTCCCAACTTCTCAAAGAAGTCGGGAATCTTAAACTAATATTCACGGAATTTTATACTTAGTTGGTTTTAATGTTTTGCCACCCTTTATTGTTTATTCAGCAGCTCATATTCAAGATGAAGGTCGTAAGGCTTATCTAGAAGCATATAAACAGAGACTGTTAAGCATTAACGAAACTCCTGCTATTGAATATCCTTCATTGGTAGCTTATGACGAAAACTCCCAGTTGAAGCAATGACATCCAACTAAAGATAGATGCATATAAACACGCTTAATGCAAGAGGCGAAATACTTATTATGGCTTGCAATCACACTTATATCTGTGAAAGCTAGTAAATATTTTTTGTCACATATCAATATAATCTAACCATTACCGTTATAATTTGCAGCGACTACCAAATAAATAAATCTAATATAACCATATCCAATATTAAATATTAACTAGATAAATGTTACTACAAGGCTTTTTGCAAATAGCGTTAACTTTATGTATCGTGATTGCCATAACACCCTTACTTGGCAGGTACATAGCAAGGGTGTTTATGGGACAGCGAACGCTACTCGACCCAATCATGAATTCCCTAGAAAGGATTATATATATCTTAGGAGGTATTGCGCGTCGTGACGATATGACAGGTTGGCAGTATGCGCGCGCTATCATTAGTACTAATATATTTATGGGTGGATTTGTATATATACTATTAATGAGTCAGCGCGCGCTTCCACTAAATCCAAATAAATTTGGCGCCATGCGGTGGGATACTGCACTGCACACAACGATTTCATTTCTAACCAATACTGACCAGCAGCATTATTCAGGTGAAACAGCTTTAAGTTATTTTAGTCAAACTGCGGCTTTAACATTTTTAATGTTTACTTCTGCTGCAACTGGTTTAGCTGTTGGAATTGCTTTTATTCGGGGTTTGACTGGGAAAAAGCTGGGAAATTTTTATGTTGATATAACTCGTGCAATTACACGAATACTATTGCCACTATCGTTGGTTGGGGCAGTAGTGTTACTAACTCAAGGTGTACCACAAACATTTGCACCAACTCAAGAAGTAACGACGCTTGAAGGTGCCAGACAGTATATTGCCAGGGGACCAGTCGCATCGTTTGAGATGATAAAACAATTAGGCGAGAACGGTGGTGGTTTTTTTGGCGCCAACTCCGCACATCCATTTGAAAACCCCAATACCATATCAAACTTAATCGAAATCATCGCAATGGTATCCATTCCCAGTGCGTTGATATATACCTATGGTGTGTTTGCCAACAATGTTAAACAAGCTTGGTTACTCTATTGGATGGTATTTGTAATCTTTGTCGTGTTAGTTTTAATGACTGCAATTGGCGAATATCAAGGAAATCCACTGATAAATAGTACCATTGGACTCGAACAGCCTTCTTTAGAAGGTAAAGAAACACGTTTTGGTTGGGCACAAACTGCATTATGGGCAGTTCTTACTACTGCAACAATGTGCGGCGCCGTAAACGGAATGCATGACTCACTTATGCCTGCGGGTGGATTCTCAACTTTACTAAATATGTTTTTGCAAATCGTTTGGGGTGGACAAGGTACGGGAACAGCATATCTATTTATATTTGTAATCTTGACCGTGTTTGTCACAGGGTTAATGGTAGGACGTACTCCAGAATTTTTAGGACGTAAAATCGAACAGCGCGAAATCGTACTTGCTAGTCTTATACTATTGATTCACCCAATTGCCGTCTTGATCCCCAGCGCTATTGCTCTTGCTTTTCCCAAGACATTAGCAGGAATTAGCAACCCAGGATTTCACGGAATTTCGCAAGTAGTATATGAATACGCATCAGCGAGTGCAAATAACGGTTCTGGGCTTGAAGGCTTGAATGATAATACACTGTGGTGGAATCTAAGTGCGGCAGTAAGTATGATAATTGGACGATACATTCCGATTATTGCCATTTTATTACTCGCTGACAGCATGGGGAAAAAACAACCCGTTCCTGAAACCCCAGGAACCTTACGAACTGATACTTCAATATTTGTAACTGTAACTGCAGGTGTTATTCTCATACTCGGAGTTTTAACCTTCTTCCCCGTTCTCGCCCTAGGTCCAATCGCCGAAGGCTTTAAAATTGCTCGATGAGTGATGAGTGCTGAGTGCTGAGTGCTGAGTGCTGAGTGATGACTGATGAGTGCTAGTGCTGAGTGCTGAGTGCTAAGTAGTAACTCTTAACTCCTAACTCCCAACTCCTAACTCCCAACTCCCGACCCTACTCAGCACTCAGCACTTTCAACTCAGCACTTCTTCTCAGCACTCAGCACTTTCAACTCAGCACTTCTTCTCAGCACTCAGCACTTTCAACTCAGCACTTCTTCTCAGCACTCAGCACTTTCAACTCAGCACTTCTTCTCAGCACTCAGCACTTTCAACTCAGCACTTCTTCTCAGCACTCAGCACTTTCAACTTAGCACTTAGTAGTATATGCGTCCCCGTAACCGTTCCAGTGACCGTAAAAACCAGCGTAAGCAATCGAAAGTCAATAATAAAGGACTTTATGCACGCGCAATCAAAGATGCCTTTGTTAAGCTAAACCCAAAATTAGCTATCCGTAACCCAGTCATGTTTTTAGTATGGATGGGTACATTGATTACTTTAGCTGTAACAATTGACCCAAATTTATTTGGACCAGTTACTGGTAAAAATTTACAGCTTTTTAATGGGTTAGTCACCGCAATTCTATTTTTGACAGTTTTGTTTGCTAACTTTGCCGAAGCTTTTGCAGAAGGACGTGGTAAGGCACAAGCGGATGCACTACGCTCTACTAAATCTGAAACAGCTGCAAAACTACTTGCACCTGATGGCACTATTACAGAAGTTTCTTCTACAACGTTGAAACGTGGTGATACGGTTTATGTTACTGCAGGTGATATTATTCCTGCTGATGGAGAAGTGACGATGGGGGTTGCGAGTGTTGATGAGTCGGCAATTACCGGCGAATCTGCACCTGTTTTGAAAGAATCTGGGTCTGATATTGCTAGCTCGGTTACTGGAGGTACGCGAATTATCTCTGACGAATTAATTATTCGTATTACTGCTGAACCTGGTAAAGGTTTTATTGACCGGATGATTGCTTTAGTTGAAGGAGCCGAACGTAACAAAACACCGAATGAAATTGCATTAACAGTGCTACTTGCTGTTCTAACGCTAGTATTTCTATTTGTGATAGTAACACTGCCTGCGCTTGCTTATTACGTTAATAGTCCCGTTAGCGTTCCTGTTTTAATCGCTTTACTTGTAGCTTTAATTCCTACGACGATTGGCGGTTTGCTTAGTGCTATCGGTATCGCTGGTATGGATAGAGTTGCTCAATTTAATGTTATTGCTACCTCTGGACGCGCGGTTGAAGCTTGTGGTGATGTCAATACATTAGTATTGGATAAAACAGGTACTATCACGCTTGGCAACCGACTTGCAGAAGAATTTATTCCTATTAACGGTCATACTATTCAAGAAATAGCCCAAGTAGCATTATACGCGAGCATATTTGACGATACGCCCGAAGGCAAATCAATTATTCGTTTAGCTGAACGTTTAGGCGCCATCATTGATTTTGATACTAGTTATTCTCAGGGAGTGGAATTTTCTGCCAAAACTCGGATGAGTGGTACTGATTTTCCAGATGGTAGTCAAATACGAAAGGGAGCAGTAGGAGCAATAAAGGGATTCGTGCGCTCTCGTGGTGGTTATGATTCACCTGAACTGGATACAGCTTATCAAAGAGTTTCTGAACAAGGTGGGACTCCGCTTGCTGTTGCCGTTGATGGCGAAATATATGGAGTAATTTATCTCAAAGATATTGTTAAACCAGGTATTCGCGAGCGGTTTGAGCAATTGCGACGTATGGGTGTGCGTACTGTGATGTTAACAGGTGACAATAGAATTACTGCTTCGGTAATCGCGCGCGAAGCAGGAGTTGATGACTTTATTGCTGAAGCGACACCCGAAGATAAAATCGAAGTTATCCAACAGGAACAAGCGCTAGGTAAGCTTGTCGCGATGACAGGAGACGGGACGAACGACGCACCAGCACTTGCACAGGCAAACGTTGGTGTTGCGATGAACACTGGTACTCAAGCTGCTAAAGAAGCGGCTAATATGGTGGACTTAGACTCAGACCCCACCAAGCTTATTGATATAGTTGGAATTGGAAAGCAGTTATTGATAACACGTGGCGCCTTAACAACTTTTTCAATTGCTAATGATATAGCAAAGTATTTTGCGATTATCCCTGTATTATTTGCCAATACAAATTTGCAGGCTTTAAATATTATGCGTTTGACTTCTACAAATTCTGCAGTACTATCAGCATTAATTTATAATGCTTTGATTATTCCGGCTTTAATTCCATTAGCATTAAAAGGTGTGAAATTTAAACCGTTAACAGCAAATCAGCTATTACAGCAAAATATATTGATTTATGGGTTAGGAGGAGTAATTGCGCCATTTATTGTCATCAAATTTATTGACGTTATTATTACTGTTATAGGATTAGCATGAGCTACTTCATTAGAAAAAAATCGCCAATTATAATCTTTTTGCTTACGCTTTGCTTCAATGTCATTATTGGCACGAAAGTTTATGCAGCAACAGGTAATCTCGAACCGCGTCATCAGGCTGCAATTGCTGGACTTGGCATTATCATCATTGGATTAATAATTTATTTATTTGACGTTGTATTTCGCCCTGATAAATATTAAACTCTTTTTAATTTATCCTTTATGTTGCAAAATATTCTTAGAGCCATTCGCCTTAGCTTGATTTTATGGCTAATAACGGGTGTTATATATCCCTTTCTAATTTTTGGCGTTGGACAGTTGCCAATGCTACGCGAGAAAGCAAACGGTAGCATTGTTTACAATTTAGAGAACCAACCATATGGTTCAACTTTAATTGGTCAAGTATTTACATCCGAGCGTTACTTTTATACTCGTCCTAGCACAGTTCGCTATAGTCAAGGCAAACAAGGTAGACCAACAGGAGTATCAGGTGCTAGTAACTTAGCTCCAAGCAATCCTGATTTACTCAAGCGTGTTGTTGACACAGCGAATCAACTGCGCGATGACAATATACAACCTTTAGGAGACTTTATTTATACTTCAGGTTCTGGTTTAGACCCTCATATTTCTTTACGATCTGCGCGCGCACAACTTGAACGGGTAGCTTCATCACGCGGAATATCGCAACAAGAAATGATACGACTAATAAATCGCTCCACAGACAATAGATTTCTAGGTATTTTCGGTGAACCTGCTGTAAACGTTCTAAGACTTAACTATACGCTCGATTTGAACGAGTTCAATCGGCGCCAGAATCAATAATTATCAACAAGTAAAAATACTTAGTTTATACTGGTTATGCCAAAAAAACATAATTATTATGCACATAAAACATAGCTGTTATTTGCATTTAAATAAAAGCATATAAAATTTTAATCAAACTTAAGATAGAAGTTTTTTAGGCACATGTATACAACGCATACAAAACTAGTACTCTATGTCATAAGTTTTGGTAAGTTGGCGCCTCTTGTACGGTGGGCACTGCCCACCATACAACTCCCCAAAATTAATGACAAGGACTACTAGTTTTTGCATCATTCTTTAGCCATAAAAAGATAGTATTAATTTTTACTAACAATATATTGATAAGTAGTTTAATTACTTAGATAATAATTAAGTGCAATTGTTAAGAGCGAAAAACATTTTGGATTAAATAAATTAGTGATGAAATGTATCATAGCATACAGAATATAGCGCTAAAGTTTAGAACTGTTTGCAGACAACAAATAAAGTTGATTTATTTACCAAAAACTAATTATAATTACACATTTTCTTAATAAGTTGCAACTGCAATTAGACATATATTTTATTAATCTGCTGTTAATCTCTTGTTTGGGTAACTTTTAATACAGAATGAAGTATCAAAAGATACTCATATTTATGTAAGTAATACAAATCGTTCGACCTTGGGAACAAAGAAAAGTGTTGAAGAAAGTAGTGATGATAGGGGCGATTGCCCTACTGCTCGTTGGCGGATCGTTTACGGGCAATGCCTTTGCTCAAACAGTAACCGCTGATGATTTGAAAAAGGTGGCAGACGCAGCCGCAGCCGCTCAAACCGCAGGAGATACAGCATTTATGCTTGTATCAGCTGCTTTGGTGTTGTTGATGACACCTGGGTTGGCTTTCTTCTACGGTGGCTTCGTGCGGTCGCGCAACGTACTGAATACGCTGATGATGAGTTTTGTACTCATGGCGATAGTGGGAGTTACCTGGATTTTATGGGGCTATAGCTTCGCTTTTGCACCAGGTAATGCGATTATTGGCGGTATTCAATGGATGTTTGGCAATATTGGTTTGGATATAACTGGGTATTTACCCCACATGGCGTATGAGGATGCGCTCAAAGCTGCTGACCCTAAATATAGCGACGTTGTATCGTATGCAGGGACTATTCCTCATCAAGCATTCATGATTTATCAAGCCATGTTTGCCATTATTACTCCAGCGTTAATGTCAGGCGCCATTGCCGAACGGATGAATTTCACTGCTTACTCGCTGTTCGTGCTGTTATGGTCTACATTTATTTACTCTCCACTTGCTCATATGGTTTGGGCAAAAGGTGGATTGTTAGGTCTGTATGGTGGAATGGGCGCCCTCGACTTTGCGGGTGGTACAGTAGTACATATAAGCTCTGGAGTGAGTGCGTTAGTTGCAGCAATAATGTTAGGTTCGCGTAAAACATATCCAGACCGTGTAAGCCCTCCGCATAACGTGCCATTTATTTTATTAGGTGCTGGTTTATTGTGGTTTGGTTGGTTTGGTTTTAACGCAGGTAGTGCGTTAGCTTCAGGTGCTTTAGCAACCTCCGCATTTGTTGCGACTAATACGGCTGCTGCTGCTGCTGCATTAGTTTGGTTGATTTTAGAAAAAGTGCTACGTGGTAAACCAACTGCAGTTGGTGCCGCTACAGGCGCCGTTGCGGGTTTGGTTGGTATTACACCAGCCGCAGGATTTGTAACCCCACTAGCATCAATATTAATAGGTGGCATTACATCCTTCGTTTGCTTTTACGCAGTCAGCTTTAAGCACAAAGTCCAAATCGATGACGCTTTAGATACATATCCAGTGCATGGTGTTGGCGGTACAGTCGGCGCGATTTTAACAGGTATATTCGCTACCAAAGCTGTGAACGCGGCAGGCGCCGATGGTTTATTGTATGGAAATCCTAAACAATTACTAATTCAAATTGGTGCAGTCGCAGTGGCTTATATTATTGCGGGTGCTGGAACTTGGATTATCCTTAAAATCGTTCAAGCCACCGTTGGTCTACGAGTCAAAGAAGAAGCAGAATATCAAGGTATTGACATCAATGAACACGGAGAAGAAGGTTACAACGAAGAATTCGGTGAACGTGTATCGATTGGACATAAATAAATTTCAACCCAATCTCTGAGTTTTCTAAAAATAGCTGCGCTAAAAGTGGACATCGAGATTACAATGCATACCATCTATTAAGAATTCGGTCAATGCAGCACGTGTCCACCTCTGCTAAATCCTTCCCAATTTGGGCTTTTTTCTCGCTCTTAACCAATGGCGTACTAGTCTTGGCGGTTATCTTGCTGTTTCTACGACAGCAGGGTATGACCGCCCTTTTTCGTAGAGCCACCCCTGCCTCACAAAACATCGAAGCATTACCAACAAAGACACCACAACTTGGTACACGTCATCAACTTAGCTATAGCCAGTGGTTGGATATTTTAAAACGCGAAGCTGAAGTAGCAGCGAGTAAACGTCCACAACGTTTAACAATATTAGTTGGTGACTCTTTGTCGTTGTGGTTTCCAACAGAATTATTACCAGAAGAACGTAGTTGGTTAAATCAAGGCATTTCTGGCGAAACTAGTACTGGATTACTGAAGCGTTTAAATTTATTCGACCGGACTCAGCCAGAAACAATCTTTGTCATGATTGGTATCAACGACTTAATTCGTTCTGTTGACGATGCAAAAATATTGGATAATTACCGCCGAATAATAGCTACCTTACGCGCGTCACATCCCAAGTCTCAAATTGTAATTCAGTCAATATTGCCGCATGGCGCCTCAGAAGCGACCTGGGAAGGAAAACAAAAGCTATTAGCCATTCCAAACAGTCGAATTCGCGAACTTAATCAGCAGTTACAAAATATTGCTACAAAAGAAGGTATAAATTATTTAGATTTACATCCGTTATTTGCCAACAGTCAAGGAAATCTACGTCCCGACTTCAGTACTGATGGTTTACATTTAAGTCAACAAGGCTACCTAGTATGGCGTTCAGCATTACAGTTGTATAGCGAAATGGAATTAAAAGTCGAGTCGGGTGGGTAAAGGAACCCAACCCAACCCAACAATGATTTTCGCTCAAACCAAGCGACAATAAAATATAGGAAATTTTGAAGATTTTTGAACAATTATCAATGGATACTAAAGCATTTAAACGTTCACTCCAACACTCGGAAAACTATCACCGTCGTAGCTTCGGTCATCAAGAAGAAGTTGCCGCTGAGTTAAAATCGGAGTATCAAAGCAATTTAATACAAGAAATTCGCAATAATCACTATAATTTGAAGCGCACGGATGTAACAATTCGTCTAGCTCAAGCATTTGGTTTTTGTTGGGGAGTTGAGCGCGCGGTAGCGATGGCATATGAAACGCGGAAGCATTTTCCAACCGAGCAAATTTGGATAACCAATGAAATTATTCATAACCCATCCGTAAATCAACGTTTGCGCGAGATGGAAGTTAAATTTATTCAAGTAGAAGCTGGTCAAAAAGACTTTTCGGTTGTAGAAAGTGGCGATGTTGTAATATTACCTGCATTCGGCGCCAGTGTTGAAGAAATGCAGTTACTTAACGATAAGGGCTGTAAAATAGTTGACACAACCTGCCCGTGGGTTTCCAAAGTTTGGAACACCGTAGAAAAGCATAAAAAAGGCGACTTTACATCAATCATTCACGGTAAATACAATCATGAAGAAACTGTAGCCACAAGTTCATTTGCAGGCAAATATTTGATTGTATTGAATTTACAACAAGCCGAATATGTCACCAACTATATATTAAATGGTGGTGATAAGAATGAGTTTATGGCAAAATTCAGCAAAGCTTGTTCAGCAGGATTTGACCCAGAGGTAGATTTAGAACGAGTTGGTATTGCCAATCAAACTACTATGCTCAAAGGAGAAACTGAGCAAATTGGTAAATTATTCGAGCGTACCATGATGCAAAAATACGGACCGCAAGAATTAAACAATCATTTTCAAAGCTTTAATACAATATGTGATGCAACTCAAGAACGTCAAGATGCGATGTTCGAGTTGGTTGATGAAAAAGTGGATTTAATGATAGTAATAGGTGGGTTTAACTCATCAAATACTACACACCTTCAAGAAATTGCCGTTGACCGCGCGGTTCCTTCATATCATATTGATTGTGTCGAACGTATTAAATCACGTAATGCCATCGAACACCGTGAATTAAACGGACAATTAAAAATCACTGAAAATTGGTTGCCCGATGGAGAAATAATTGTTGGTGTAACAAGTGGCGCCTCAACTCCCGATAAAGTAGTCGAAGACGTAATAGAAAAAATCTTTGAATTGAAGGCAACTGCTGCATTAGTTTAATATTTGTATGGTCGTCATTGACGACCTTACTTATTAACGTCTAAACACCTCATTAGAGGCATAATTTTGGCGCCCGCTTTGGTCTAAAAATTGTGTAAAACTTTCTAAATCGATTTGCTAAATATTACAACTAACAAAACAGCTACTCGAATTTTACGCATGATAGCTCTCCGTTATTAAATGTAATTTTAAGTTTTGCTTTTACCTTAGCATTGAATTTAGCCGTTAATTCATTATATATATGCCGACGTATCGATCCAAAACCTCCACTCAGGGACGCAATATGGCTGGTGCCCGCGCGCTCTGGCGTGCCACTGGAATGCACACAGAAGATTTCGAGAAGCCTATTATTGCAGTCGCCAACTCCTTTACTCAATTTGTACCCGGTCACGTTCACCTAAAGGATCTGGGTCAATTGGTATGCCGTGAAATTGAAGCCGGTGGTGGTGTCGCCAAGGAATTCAACACCATTGCAGTAGACGATGGCATTGCTATGGGTCATGACGGGATGCTCTACAGTCTACCCTCGCGCGAGATTATCGCTGATTCGGTCGAGTATATGGTCAACGCCCATTGTGCCGATGCCCTGGTTTGTATTTCCAATTGTGACAAGATCACCCCCGGTATGTTGATGGCAGCCCTGCGTCTTAACATTCCTACAGTATTTGTCTCCGGTGGTCCTATGGAAGCGGGCAAAACTAAGCTCTCTGATCACAAACTGGACTTGGTGGACGCGATGGTGGTTGCTGCTAACGAAAATATTAGCGACGAGGTTGTTGATGAATATGAGCGTTCCGCGTGCCCGACCTGTGGCTCTTGCTCCGGCATGTTCACCGCAAACTCCATGAATTGTCTCACCGAAACCATCGGGCTTGCCTTGCCAGGTAACGGCACCGTACTCGCGACCCATTTCGACCGTAAAGACCTGTTTCTCAACGCCGCACGAACCATTGTCAATATTACCCGCCGCTACTACGAGCAGGACGATGAATCGATACTGCCACGCTCTATAGCTAGTGCCAAAGCGTTTGAAAATGCCATGACGCTAGACATTGCTATGGGGGGGTCTACCAATACTATTCTGCACTTACTAGCCGCTGCCCATGAAGCTTGTGTAAATTTTACATTGTCTGATATCGACCGCCTCTCACGCAAAGTACCGCAACTCTGCAAGGTAGCGCCTAACACACCCAAGTATCATATCGAGGATGTCCACCGTGCCGGTGGTATCCCTGGCATTCTCGGCGAACTGGATCGTGCCGGACTGCTCCACACGGACGTGCCGACGGTTCACAGTCAGACGCTCTTTGAAGCGCTCGAACACTGGGATATTATGCGTACCGACTCAGAAGCCGTCCACACCTTCTTCAAGGCCGGCCCTGCGGGAATTCCAACTCAGCAAGCTTTCAGTCAATCGACCCGCTGGCCTTCACTCGACGTGGATCGGGAAAACGGCTGTATCCGCAGCGTCGAAAACGCCTTCAGCACCGAGGGCGGACTGACTGTGCTATACGGCAACCTAGCTGAACGTGGTTGTATTGTTAAGACGGCAGGCGTTGACGAAAGCATTCACGTGTTTGAAGGGCGGGCGCGCGTTTATGAAAGTCAGGATGTCGCTGTTAAAGGAATTCTCAACTCAGAAGTGGAAGCGGGTGACGTGGTAATTATTCGCTATGAAGGTCCACGCGGTGGCCCAGGTATGCAGGAAATGCTCTATCCGACCAGTTACCTTAAATCCAAGGGTCTAGGCAAGGCTTGTGCATTATTGACCGACGGTCGCTTCTCAGGTGGCACTTCGGGTCTGTCGATTGGTCATGTTTCTCCAGAGGCGGCAGCGGGCGGCAACATTGCTCTGGTTTGCGACGGCGATCTGATTCTAATCGATATTCCCAATCGCAGCATTAATGTAGATGTATCAACGGAGGAATTAGCTAACCGTCGTGCTGCAATGGAAGCTAAGGGTAAAGATGCCTGGAAGCCTGCACAACCTCGTCAGCGTCGGGTGACAGCGGCGCTCAAGGCTTATGCATTGCTGGCGACTAGCGCGGATCAAGGCGCCGTGCGAAACCTGGAAATGCTTGAGTAGAGAAATAATCCGTCGGCTCACGGTGTCCTCGTCTGTGCCATGATTTGTTTTTTTTACCACAGAGACACAGAGTACACAGAGAGAGGAGAGCGAACGGGTGACCAGATTCCCGACTTCTTGAAGAAGTCGGGAATCTTAAAAACAGCTCATCCGTTACATCCGTTTTATCCGTTGCTAATTAACCACCCCATAGGACTTTCATGGAGCGCGCGATATTAGTAGGTTGCATTGAGTCTATTGCTGCTGTTGGCTCATAACCGCAGTGCATCATACAGTCGGCGCATTTGGGGTTACCGCTTGCGCGACCATATTTACCCCAGTCGGTTTGGTCGAGTAGTTCTTGGAATGTTTTGTAATGTCCTTCGTTGAGTAAGTAGCAAGGTTTTTGCCATCCTAGTACGCTGTAACATGGCATTCCCCAAGGTGTGCATTCGTAGTCTTTTTCTCCTGTGAGAAAATCTAAGAATAAGGGGTTGTTGTTAAAGCTCCAGTTCTTTTGACCTGCTTTCCAAGGCGCCAATATTTGACGGAATAAAGCGCGCGTTTGGTCGCGTTTGAGAAAACTGTCTTGGTTGGGCGCCCACTCATAGCTATAACCTGGGGAAATTGTCATTCCATCTACACCTAAACTCGTGACGAAATCAAAGAACTCTTGCATTTCTTTCGGGTCAGTACCATCAAACACAGTTGTATTTATCGCTACTTGAAACCCTTTAGCTTTCGCAGCACGAATTGCTTTAACTGCAGTATCAAATACTCCTTTACGGTCAACAGATTTATCGTGTAATTCACGCATTCCGTCGAGGTGAACGGTAAATGTTAGATAAGGTGATGGTGTAAATTTATTCAGGCTCTTTTCTAACAACAATCCATTTGTACATAGATAAATAAACTTTTTACGTGCGATTAATCCCCGCACTATTTCATCTATCTGTGGATGTAATAAAGGCTCTCCACCTGGAATAGAAACAACAGGGGCGCCGCATTCTTCCACAGCCGCAAAGCATTGTTCTGGTGTCAGATTTTGCTTAAGTATTTCTGTAGGATGCTGGATTTTACCGCATCCAGAACATGCTAAATTACACCGAAATAGCGGTTCGAGCATCAAGACAAGAGGAAAACGTTTACGTCCTTTGAGACGCTGCGCGACTAGATATTTACCGATTTCTATCGCTTGCATTAAGTTAATTGACATTGTTCACTCCTCGGTAAGTTTATATATCAAACCATTACTAAGCAATTTAAGTAAAGAAAACTGTATTTGTTTTAATTTTTTGCCACATATCCGTGAGATACAAACCACTCAACTGCATCTTTGAGGGCAATATATACAGGAGTTTGCGGCAAACCAAGTTCTAGCACAGCTTTTGATGCATCGTAGTACATTGCGTGTTGTGCCATCCTGACTCCATCTATGGGTATTGATGGTGTTTTGCCTAACCGCGCGAGTATTTTTTCATCAAACCAAGCCACACTATAAGGAATCCAAGGTGGTATTGTACGATTTGGTGCAGGTAAATTGGTAATTTGTGCTAAGTGGTCGAGAATCTGCTTGAGCGTAAGATTCTGATTACCCAAAATGTAACGCTCTCCTGATTTTCCTTTGTGAAGTGCAAGTAAATGTCCCCAAGCAACATCGCGCACGTCGATTAAATTTAAACCTGTATCTATATAAACAGGCATTTTTCGACGCAAAAACCGCAATATTATATCTCCTCCGGTTGGAGTGGGTTTAATATCCATTGGACCAATAGGAGTGCTAGGATTTACAATTACTACGTCTTGACCTGAAGCTACAGCGTTCATTGCTTCTTGTTCAGACCAATATTTAGACTTCTTGTATTCACCAACAAGTTCCTCGACTGGACTTTGATGAGTTTCATCTACAGCACCCTCCCCTACACCAATTGCTGCAACTGAACTTGTATATACTGTACGTTTGACACCTGCACGTTTTGCTGCCGCTAAAATATTGCGCGTTCCCAAAACATTATTTTGATAAAGTAACTCTTTATCTTTTTGCCATAGCGAATAATGAGCAGCTACATGAAATAAATACTCACAACCCGCCATTTTTTGCCAAAGGTCAGTGTTATTTAAATCACCTTTGACTATTTCAACATTGTGGATATTTTTTAAATTACTCAGGTTACTATTAGCACGTGCTAGCGCATAAACAAAATACCCTTGCTGAACCAGCAAGCGCACTAAGTTGGCGCCAACAAAACCTGTACCACCCGTGACAAAAACTTTGTCCATTCTAGTCAATGGTTAATTATTCTTAAACTGCTTGCGCTTAAACCAGTCGTCAAGAATTGTATATAGAACCGGGACAACAATTAAACTTAGTACTGTAGAACTAATTAACCCGCCAGCAATAGCAACTGCCATCGGTGAACGTAATTCGGAACCGGCGCCAATACCCAATGCTATTGGTACCATTCCTAAAATGGTAGCAACGGTAGTCATAATAATCGGTCGAAATCTGACTGGTCCAGCTTCGAGGATAGCTGCTGATCGAGATGCTCCCTCACGTCGTAATTGATTAATATAGTCAACGAGCAAAATCGCGTTCTTATTGCTAATGCCCAATAAGAAAACAAAACCAATCAGCGATATCATACCAAAGTCGCTTCTAGTAATAAGTAGCGCAATTACTGCTCCCACAAGTGCAAGCGGTAATGAAATACCAATTACCAATGGGTCTTGCCAACCTCCAAATAAGCCAACCAGCACGATAATAATACATAATGCCGATAGCAGTAGTGTTGAACCGAAACTACCAAGAACTTCTTTCTGACGTGCGGAGTCGCCTCCTAAATCTAGTTTGACATCTGAAGGTATTATAGTTTTGGCAGACTCGACTAGTTTATCGGTGGCATCACCTAGTGACAAATCTTTACCTAAATTAGCGCTTATATAAGCTACACGCTGATTGTTAAGTCGCTCGATTTCAAAGATGTCACCAGTATTACCTTCACCCGTATAACTTATATCAGCAAATCCAGGTATTTTTTTAAGACGCTGTGCGATAGATGCTGCTGAAGAATAAAGACTTTTAAGGTTTTCACCTTGTAGTGCTACCTGAAGAGGTTTTTGCGTACCTGTATCAACGAATTGAATATCCTCAACGCTAATTGTAACATCGGGAAGTTTAGGTAAGCGCGCGCGTAGTTGTTCTTGAACGTCAGCAGTTTTAACTGTGCGATTTTCTTTAAGCTTCACATATAGTGTACCTTTGTTCGGTTCACCTTCGCGCGAACCTACGGTAGTAAATATAGTTTCAACATTACTGTTTCTCACAACTGCTTCGAGTTTCTTAGCAATTTCGAGCGAATAATTTAAGGGATCAGAAATTGATGCATTTGCACTTGATATTGCCAATGATGATGTGTCCCCTGGAGTTAGAAAATTTCCAAAAGCATCTTGTGCTGCTTGTTTACTTTGTTCGATGAGTTTACTTAAAGACGCTGTATAAGTAATATTAAACTCGCCTCTGTCAAGTTTGGGTATAAATCCTTTAGGGATAATGGGAATGATTGCTATCCCAATTACAAAACTTAACAGTGCTAACCCCATTACAATTTTGCGATGATTAAGTGACCACCGCAATACATCTTGATAACGCTGTGCAAAATAACCCCAGCTTTTTTCTGAGTTCTTTGCAGCACGGCGCCTTTGGTTGGGTTTAATCGAGTAAATTGCTAATACAGGTGAAAGTGTGCGCGCGACTAACAAAGAAGTTAGCATTGCCGCTGATACTGTAATACCAAATGGTTTAAAAAATTGACCAATAACTCCACCCATCAAGCCAATAGGCAGAAAAACTGCTACAGCGGTTAGAGTTGCTGCGGTAACGGTTAATCCAATTTCTGAAGTAGCTGATAAAGCCGCTTGGCGAGGAGTTTCACCCTTATCAATGTGGCGCATAATATTTTCCACATCAACAATTGCGTCATCAATTATACTACCTATTACAAGTGCAAGTGCGAGCAGCGTAATAGTCTCTAAGTTAAAACCAAACAACGCCATTACAATAAACGTTCCCACTAATGAGATGGGAATTGCAAGTGCTGAAATTAGCGTTGCTGACCAATTTCTTAAAAAAGGATAAATTACAATTACTGATAAAACAATTGCTTCAATTAGCGAGTCAATTGTTGCGTGAGTCGCTCTGCGAATATATTCTGCTTGCGTTGACGCTAAACTCAGTTTGACCGAAGGTAAATTTTTACTAAGTCGAGAAACTTCTTGTTCAACTCTACTAACTACCTCTAACGTATTGGCATCACCACGTTTAATAACTTGGAATGCAAGCGCGTCTTTACTATTGAATCTTACCCTAGTGGCGCCACTCGTCGTTGGTTCATTAGTAGCCTGGTTTAAATCTGGAGTAGAATCTCCTAGTACCACAACTCTGAGAACTCCTGGCAGCTTAGATACAGATGGTACTATTCTATCTTTGGTTAGTTTAGCTAAATCATTTAAAGAAAGCTTTGAACTCTCTACTGCATAGCTAACTGCTGCGGACTCGTTGAGATTAAATGGAATTACCTGATATTGAGCGCCATCAACAAGTTTAACCTGCTTGATGGCGCTTTCAACAGCGAGTTTAGACTCGTCTAAATCAGTCCCCACCGCAAACGCAACACTAACAACCGCTTGTCCTGGATAAGTTGACGAACGAATATCATCCAAGTTTTCCAGCGAAGTTAGACGTTGCTCAATAATTTTAGTTAACTTAGCTTCTGTATCTTCTGCGGTAGTTAGGGGTGCATTGGCATTCACCACCACTACAGGAAAAGTGATATCTGGAAACAAAGCATACTTTAGCGAACTAAACGCCAGAATTCCAGCTACCATTACAGCAACCCAAAACGATAACGTTAACCAAGAATTCTGAATTGCGACTCTAGATATATTAAAGCGGTCGCGCGCGGAGTTAGAAGGATTAACTTTTACCATCGTTGAACTATTAAATTCTTAATTTATTAGATAAGTTGGCAATATGAATTGACATTCATCAAAAATAATTCTTTAGATAGATGACAAGTTGATTATTATTTTTTTGTAAAGTATCTTTATAAAAAATTACGTATAATTAAAGTCCTTTTTTATATCATGTATGTTTAAGCTAACTCTTACCTTATAAATACCCAAGTATGAAACTCGGTAGCGAAGCACACAAGCAACTACTCTGTCAAAGCTTCATTGAAACTCATCAAGAATACGAACCTGAACATCTTCCCTTTCCCCATCTTAACGATGAAGAACTAGCTCGTTTGCACTCTATACCTTTTTGGGCAAAAGCGCTAGATATAGAACGCGAAGCGGGAGCAATGGTTAACGCTTTTGCTCAAACTGTTAAAGACCCAGTAATTAAAGACGTAATTGCACTTCAGGGTTACGAAGAAACGCGCCATGCACGACTAATTCAAACATTAATTAATCGTTACAATATTGAAATGTCCGTGCGTCCCCCAGTTATACTACCGCAAAAAATTGAACCAGCATTTACCACCTTCGGCTTTGAAGAATGTCTCGATTCATTCTTTGCCTTCGGGTTATTTGGTATTGCTAAAGAAGCAAAAGTCTTTCCCGAACAAATCTTTGCCATCTTTGACCCCATCCTCGACGAGGAAGCACGTCACATCGTCTTCTTCGTCAACTGGTTCACCTACCAACAGCAGCAAAACAAAGTACCATCACTTCGTGGATTAAAAACACTTTGGTACTACGCTAGAGCATTGAAAAACATAATGGGAGCAGTCACTGAAGGAGACACAAGCGGTAATGGATTTACAGCAACAGGCGCCGTCACCTTTAACATAGACTTAACACCCGAAAAATTCCTCAGCGTCTGTCTCCAAGAAAACGCGCGTCGCATGGCAAAATTCGACCCTCAACTCCTCCAACCGCAATTCATCCCAACACTGTGCAAAATCGCCCAAAAAATCCTCCAACTCCAACCAAAGCGCAGCACTGTTATAAGCACTTCAGTGCTTAACACCCCTTAAACATAACTTAACAACCCCCAACCCCAAACAATGTAAACACCCACCAAAATTTTGGGAAACCTACTAGTAACAACTAGTGCATTCCCAAAATGTATATATATCGTAAACTCACACCAGAACAAAGAGCAGAAGTAGTCAGAAAGCGAGTATCTCGTGGTTATCCACCACACTCCCCACCACACACCATACGCGACCGAAAACTATACTTCATCACCGCACCATGCTACGAACATAAACACCACATGACTATAGAAGCAAGGCGCCAGCAACTACTAGACTTACTATTCGAGCAGCTTATAAGTAATGATGTAGAAATACTTGCTTGGGTAGTATTGCCAAATCATTACCATCTTTTAGTGCATGTAGAGAATTTTGATGCTTTAGGCAAATCGTTACGTATTGTTCATGGTAGAACTTCTCGTTTTTGGAACCTTGAGGATAATTCTACTGGACGGAAGGTTTGGTATGCTTACTATGACCGCGCGATTCGTTCTGAAAGTCATTATAATGCGGTTGTTAACTATATTCATAATAATCCTGTTAAGCATGGTTATGCTGAATCGATTTATGAGTGGGGTCAAACCAGTGTAAATTGGTATCTGCAGGAGTATGGGAAGGAATGGATGTCAGATTTTTTTGCGAAGTATTATGAAGAAAATTTTGGTGAGGATTGGGATGATTAGATGATGGGTGGGGAAGGGAAGCACTGAAGTGCTTATAACAAACAGGCGTGGGGGCATGGAGTGGTGGGTATGAGGGGTATGGAAGTTTTCGTTTTTGTTCCGCAGGGCGCCGAGTATAAAGCAGTGTGTGATGGTTTGAGTCGTAATCATAAATCTGTTTTATGTGTGGTGTCTATTCCTGTCGGTAGTGCGTTAATTAAATACTTACAGGAATGGTATAAGTCTGTGGATTTACTTAAAAACTCACAGTCTTATGCTTTGGTAATGGGGTTATGTGGTAGTTTAAAGCCTGATTACAATGTGGGTGATATTGTGCTTTACGAAACCTGCATTTATGAAGGTAAAGTTCTGCACTGTGATCATGATTTTACAATTAAATTAGAGTCGCACATCAACCAAAAAGTATCGAGAGTCAAGGCGTTAATGAGTGATACTATTGTTTTCTCTAAGAATGAGAAGATTTTCAACGGGTTGGGAGGCGCCTCCGTAGTTGATATGGAAGGTTATAATGCGCTGGAATTTTTGAATTCGGTTGGTTTTAAAGTCGCAATGCTACGAGTAGTCAGCGATGGGTGTGAACATGATTTGCCGAATTTAAATTCAGCTATTAGTCCCGAAGGCGCCATAAAGCCTTTACCATTAGCATTGGGCATGTTGCGTCAACCCATCGCTGCTAGTCGTTTAATATATGGCTCTTTACGAAGTTTGAAAGTTTTAGAAGATGTTGCAAAGGAGTTAGATTTTTAAATTTCGTAAACTCTTCCTTTCCAGGCACCTCCCCGTCCTTGCCAATGGCGCAAAGCTGAGTCTAAAGTCATTAATGCGTATAAAAATGCAATTACAGGTAAGCAGAAAGCATATAGCGGTGAGCAACGGTAAAAATTAATTATTGGATAATAAGCTATAGCCATTAGCATCCACCCTAATAAACCAAATGCTGTGACTAACAAATTACTCGTAATCAAACCAAATACAAACGCTACTGGTGACATTAAGTAAACTAAAGTCATTCCCAATAAAGTCCCCACTAGTAGCAGTGGTGAATAATTTAGTTGAGTATAAGCAGTTCTCGCTACCATATCCCAAATAGTATCTAAGGAATTATACTGGCGTAGACTGTGCGTTAAAGAACTTAAACCCAACCAAATCGGATTTTTAACGGCGCCATTTTTTACGGCACTTGCTAATGCACAATCATCAATTAATGCTTGTCTAACACTTTGAATTCCACCAATACGTTCAAGCGCATCACGACGAATTAAAATACAACCACCAGCAGCAGCAGCAGTAGATTTATTCGGGTCGTTAACCCAGTGGAAAGGATAAAGCTTTTGAAAAAAGAATACAAACGCTGGTATTAATAACTTTTCCCAAAAGCTTTCGCATCGTAATCGTACCATTACAGAGGCAAGGTCTAAATTTTGTTGAACAGCTTTTGTAACAAGTTTGTTAAGATTGCTTAAATCATGCTCAATATCTGCATCTGCTAAAAGATAGTAATCTGGATTAAATGTACTAGCTTTACGAATTCCTTGTTCAACTGCCCAGAGTTTACCCGACCAACCCGGCGCCAATGGCAAAGCGTTTATTATATGTAGATATTGAGTTTTGTTAAGATGTTGAGCCGTTTGTAATGCCACTGATGCTGTACCATCGCTGCTATTGTCATCGACTAAAACAATGTTAAATGTACCTGAGTAGTCTTGACATAATACAGATTGTAAGGCTTTTCCTAATAAATCAGCTTCATTACGCGCGGGAATTACAGCGCAAACTGTAGGATACTCAGTCAGGTTCTGATTATCCACATTTTCCAATACTTCCTGAATTTGCCAGAAGGCGCCTCGAAAAATCAGTAATCCTATCCAAATTAAAACGGGTAGGAATGTAACAACCAATTCAATAAGTGTCATAGTACTCTTGCTTATCATTGCTTTTACATGGGAGAATACGTCTTCTCTCTAGTTAGAGATAACAATTGCATTTTCAATACCGCATTCATAATATTGTTAAGGCTGAGTAGTACTTCATGCAAACTCAAAATCGGGTTACTTTATCAAAAGTCCCAGTAGCAATTGCAGCAAGTCAAAATTATCTTTTATCGATTCAATACCCAGATGGCTACTGGTGGGCTGAATTAGAGTCTAACGTCACTATAACTGCGGAGGTTGTTCTCCTCCACAAAATTTGGGGTACTGATAACTATCAACCCCTGCACAAGATAGAAAAATATCTCCGTTCCCAACAACGTTCTAATGGCAGTTGGGAACTTTTTTATGGTGATGGTGGAGATTTAAGCACCTCAGTTGAAGCGTATATGGCGTTGAAGTTATTGGGTGTTCCTGAAACTGACCCAGCATTGACCAAAGCGCGCAATTTTATTTTAGAGCTAGGCGGTATTAGTAAAACGCGGATTTTCACCAAGCTGCATTTAGCATTAATTGGCTGTTACAACTGGCGTGGTATTCCTTCACTACCTCCTTGGGTAATGTTGCTCCCAGATAATTTCATTTTTAATATCTATGAAATGTCAAGTTGGGCACGTTCTAGTACAGTACCTTTACTGATTGTAATCGACCAGAAACCTGTGTATGTTACTAATCCTGGCATTAGTCTAAATGAACTTTATGCAGAAGGTATAGATAATGTTAAGTATGAATTACCACGTAGTAATGATTGGACTGATATATTTTTAGCGGTAGATGAAGCGTTTAAGCTAGGCGAAAGCTTAAACTTAGTTCCATTCCGCGAACAAGGTATTCAAGCTGCTGAAAAATGGATTTTGGAACGCCAAGAACTTACAGGTGACTGGGGTGGAATAATTCCAGCAATGCTCAATTCGCTTTTAGCATTGCGTGCTATGAACTATGACGTTAATGACCCGATAGTCGTGCGGGGATTCAAAGCAATTGAGAATTTTGCAATCGAAACCACTGATAGCTATCGTGTACAACCTTGTGTTTCGCCAGTTTGGGATACTGCTTGGGTAATACGCGCGCTAATTGAGTCAGGTTTGGCGCCTGACCATCCAGATATTGTGAGTGCGGGTGAATGGTTACTTTCTAAGCAAATTTTGGCATATGGAGACTGGGCAGTCAAAAATCGTCAAGGTAAACCAGGCGCCTGGGCATTTGAATTAGATAATAAGTTCTACCCTGATATAGATGACACAGCTGTAGTGGTTATGTCTTTAGCGCTCGCAAAGCTTCCGAATGAGAAACTAAAAACAGCAGCGATGATGCGAGCTATCGATTGGGTTGGAACAATGCAGTGTAAACAAGGTGGTTGGGCTGCATTTGATCTCAATAATGACCAAGAATGGATAAATATGATTCCTTATGGCGACCTCAAAGCCATGATTGACCCCAACACAGCAGATGTAACCGCGCGCGTTTTAGAAATGATTGGTTGCTGCGATTCATCAATTAATCAGCATGATTTTGACCGCGCGCTTGATTATTTACTGAAAGAGCAAGAAGCCGAAGGTTGCTGGTTCGGTCGTTGGGGAGTGAATTACATTTACGGTACTAGCGGCGCCCTTTGTGCTTTGGCTAGTGTGGCACCGTTAAAAAAAACAAGCATCCAACGTGGTGCAGCTTGGTTAGTAAGTTGTCAAAACTCCGATGGTGGCTGGGGTGAAACTTGCCGTAGTTATAATGACCCTAGCCTAAAAGGTTTTGGACGTAGCACAGCGTCGCAAACTGCTTGGGCTTTGCTGGGTTTAATTGCAGCAGGTGAAGCAACTGGTAGATATTCTACAGATTCGATCAACCGTGGTGTAGATTACTTAGTTGCAACTCAGCTTCTTGATGGCACTTGGAACGAAGATGATTTTACAGGAACAGGCTTCCCCTGTCATTTCTATTTGAAATATCATCTATACCAACAGTACTTTCCTTTGCTCGCTCTTGGCCGCTATCAGGTATTAATGACGACTGGGAGCGCGAATACATTACACGAATAATGTTATAAACATTACTGATTTTATAAAGACGCGATTAAGTAGAGACGCGATTAAATCGCGTCTCTAGAGCGTACAAATGATTCCGTGTTTTGAATATATTAAATAATTATGATTACTAACATCTTAAGTAATAGCACTTAGAAAGACTGATTAAATAATGCATAAAAAATATTCCCAAGTCTGAAAAAGCATGGTATGCTCTGGGAAACTTTTCTAAAATCAAAGCGGTCTATAAAGGAGTTGATGCATATACTTAAAAAGTGTTAAATAATTGCTAGCTCGAATTTACACGTGGCTAAAGATTTTTCATAACTTTAGTTAATACTTTTTGTATAAAATTATTCTTTAAAGCTATTGTAAATGTGGTTGCGTTTTTTAGTCTAACATGCATTTGCATAAATAATAGCAATCAAAAAAGAGATTTTTAGTGAAATACAGCTAAATGTATATTAAGCTTTCTATAATATTCCTTCACTGTTTGGCTTAATCAGCCAACACTGATAATTATGTCTGAAAAGCATGTCGATTGTAAACTGCAAAACAAAAGATAATTAAACTTTATAATTCAGAAAAAATGCTTAAGTTTTACTTAAATATGTGTAAATAATAATTAGAAGGCAGGAAACTGCAAGTGGGGGAAAATAACCAGAGGAGTGTAACGAATGGATTTACGTACAGACGCTTTACAGTTATTAAAAGAAACAAGCCGGACTTTTTATATCCCCATAGTTCGTTTACCGCGAGGATTGCAGGAAGCAGTCGCTTCGGCATATTTGTGTATGCGTGCTATTGATCAAATAGAAGACGATTCAGAACTTGATAACCAAACAAAATCTGAACTGCTGCGAAGTATTAGCTTGACTTTACAAGCAGGAGTTGACGGTTTTGCGGTTGATGCTTTTACGGACGCATTTGTTGGATACGAGAAGAAGTTGCCTGAAGTAACTCTTCGACTTCGCGAATGGTTAATATTGGCACCTGAAAGCATTGCACCGAGAATTTGGGATGCGACAAGCTCAATGTCTGACAGAATGGCTTATTGGGCAGAACGAAACTGGAGAGTAAACGACGAGTCAGACTTAGACCGCTATACATTTGGGGTTGCAGGCGCCGTTGGGTTATTGCTATCAGACTTATGGGCTTGGTACGATGGAACGCAAACCAATAGAACCTTAGCAATTGGCTTTGGTCGAGGATTGCAAGCCGTGAATATCATTCGCAATCATAGCGAAGATTCGCTACGTGGAGTCACATTCATGCCCAAAGGTTGGGATGTAGACAAGCTACAAGCATACGCACGTAGAAATTTAGCTTTAGCAGACGCTTACAACGCTTCGCTTCCTCCCAACAGTCCAGCATTAGACTTTTGCCAAATACCTCTAACTTTAGCCTACGGTACCCTCGAAGCCATTGCACATGGTAAAGAAAAACTCAGCCGTAGCGATGTAGTTGCACTTCTAGAACAGGTAATAGGTTCCAATCCTAGTTAACAAATGTAGAGACGCGATATATCGCGTCTTAAAATATATCGCGTCTTAAAATATATCGCGTCTTAAAATATATCGCGTATCTAAATATTTCACGTCTCTACATTCATGACATTAAATATTATCAGACACAGGTTCACCTGCAAGCTTTGCTGGTATAACAACTCCATAATAAGCTGCTGCAAGTGCGCTAGTTGCGTTTAAAATTACGTTATAACCAAATAATGGCATCAAGCCGAAAAATGTATTTGTAATCGGCAATAAACCCATTATTACAAGCACAACGTAAGAAACAAAAAAGAAGCGATTAAACTGTCTAGCACCGTGGTGAGTTATATAAGAAGTAATTCCCAATAATCCAACGGAACAATGAACAAGGTTATGCAAAAAATTAGTAGGAAACAGCCCAAAAACATATCCAAAGCCAGCAGCATAAGCACTTCGAGCATGGTCTGCCCCAACAAAAGAAATTTCAGTTCCAGGTATAGATACTAAAGCTGGAATAAATCCAGCTATACCAAGAACTAAAAATAAAACTCCGATTCCTAAAGCACAATAGCGTTCAGCTTCGCGCAATGCATTTGTGTTAATCATGTGAAAAAATAACCTGGATGAAGGGTTTAAAAATGCAAAAACTATTACTTCTAATTCAACGCATGATTGCTTAATGCTTAATCTATCTAAAGATAGGGCTTTACATCTGTTGAGTACTGTTGATGATAAATTTGTTTTGTATACGTTAATACTAAAATTATATGAATAATGATACTGTGATATTTTTAACTTCTGTTGCTATACTTATCCTTTATCTTGTTTTTTCTGCATTAACTGAGATGGGCACTAAATTGCCCTGGAAAAAGTAGGATAGGTAGAACAGGCTGTCCGGCCTATCCTACGGTAAAAATTTTATTTTTTGGGTTTTTCTGGTAGGTTGCGCGGAGGTATTAGGCGCCCGTGGTAAAATTTATGTTCAAGTTTACCAAGTTGGAACCATGTAAAACCAACAACGAGAAAACTTAGTGATATAATGCTTGTCGCAATGGTGTTAGAAGTGAATTGGTTTAGGATTGGTATCAGTGCCCATGAGATGGCGCCTGTAAATGCAATAGCTGTACGAATTTTTTTAATATTCGCTAATGCTTTGCTACAACTACCACAATGTACTGTATGTGAATGATACCTCTCCATTAACTGTTCGCGCGTTTTTTTAGACTCTTGCAGTGTTTGTCCTGGGAAGAATTCAACTTTGTATTGATTTACCCATTGACGTAACTGAGTGACAAAAGCATCAGCAGCAGTAGGTAGATAAAAAGCTTTGGCATAATTTGGACTTCCACCTGCTTGTTCAAGATACCGTTCTTGAAAATGTAGAAAAATTTGGTCATCTTCCAAAACGTTATTTTGCCCAATGTGTGAGTACCAGCGTGGTGTTAGCTTGAAAATTAAACGTGGTATTGGTGAAGAAAACTTGAATGGGAACCGTGCGAATAATCTACACTCACCTTTACGAATGGGGGTAGCATAAACAACAGTCATCGTCCGACCAAACTGTTTGGAAGTAATATCATGCCACATTAAACCCGGCGCCACAAAAGTTGTATCTTGGCGCCCTAATGTACCACGTCGCGGTCCTTCTTCCCACTTACCTTTAAATCCTTGCTTACCTGCCTCAACAACTTCCAATTCTACTGGGCCTGCGTTCGTTCTATTTCCTACTGAGCGGTGGTGCGTATATGGTACATGACTAGCATCTAACACGTTCTCCATTAGCGTTAGCGCATCGTAAGGTAAATCACGAAATGTATCAATGCAAACCCAGTCATCTACTGTTTCGTCTAATGGTTCAACAATTGGAACTTTAGTACTAGGAGCATTTTCTGGTTTGCCTGGATAAACAAATAAAAGTCCTTGGTAAATGCTTGTAGGGAATGATTTTACACACGCGCGCTTCGAGGTTTGTGCTTGTAAGTGTGCAGCTTGCTGTGGAATAGTTTGACATTCTCCACTTGGGGCAAATGTCCAACCATGATACGGACACTCTAAAAGTCCATCTTCATTTATTCGACCTTCTGAAAGCGGCGCCAATCTATGTGGACATTTGTCTTCAAATACACTGAAGCTTTGCGTACTGTTATCCCACCAGATAACTATATCTTGTCCTAGCAAAGTAAACTTAGTCGGCGCCAATTTATCTAAATCACGAACATAATGCACTGGGTACCACGCTTCTAATACATCAAAGCGATTCAAGTCATTACCACCTGCACTCATACTTGCGACAGATGTATTATTGGGTGTTTCTAACGTAGATGTATTTGATATAGTCGTATCTATCTTTGGTGAGGTAGCGGTCATAGTTGTACTTATATGTTGTATACTACTATTAATATCTCTTTACAATATTTAACATATTTATTAAAAATATTTCAGAAATTTGCCAACTTATACCTGCAGATTGCAGGTTTCCTTAGATTCCCGACTTCTTTAAGAAGTTGGGAATCTCAAAAGTAGAGGAAAAAACTTTAATTTTTCTTTATTAAATTTTTTATAAAGTTAATTTATGATGTTCATACTTAGGATAGAAGCCTTCTCCATTCTGTTGGAAGAGTGCTGACTTCATCCAATCGTGTATATTAAAGATCAGGAGTCTAACTGCGAAGGGTGGCAACTGTTTAATAACCTCAATTTAAACTCATATTAAGGTTGTGCTATATCAGGTGAGGCACATGGGATGGTGTGAGCAGTGACTAATAAAAAAAATCCAATTAACAGCCCTATTAGATGAACATAGTGAATGCAATTACCGGATAGAGTACATACGCAGTGGGTGCAATCTTTTTCTTCATACCGTACTCCCAGAAAGCATAACTATTTATAAGGCAGTGTTTAACGACTAACCAGGGGAGTGCGTCATAGTTTGCAGTAAGACTAAATTGGTGCTTGCTGCATATCGTTGTCGTCACTTCTTAACTACCTCATAATTTTTGAAAAGACTATGACTTACCAAATTGAAACAGATAGAAGTCCAAAACGTCGTGGCGTTGTCCAAAGTATATGGGACGTAGGTGTAATCTCGGCTCTAGTTATTCTTGCATTTTCTGCTCAAGCTGGTAACAACGGTCAGCAAAATGCTTACTCACCTGCAAGACCTGTCACTGCTGCTCAAGTAGTCAGTAGTCCAAGAGACTTCATTGGTAAAACAGTAACGATAAGAAGTAAACCAACTCAAAGGTTGGAAGCAAATTCTTTCAAACTCAAAGACGGACTGTTTTCACAGCAAGAACCACTTTTAGTTGTGAATACTTCAGGTACACCGCTTAATCTACCTGCTGATAATGTTGATATTCAAGTTACGGGTAGGGTCAGAGACTTTGTGATTTCAGATATTGAACGCGACTACAATCTGAATTTAAATGACGACTTGTACGGTGGTTACGTCAGAAAACCTGTTTTGGTTGCTGACAACATCGCTTTGGCGCCTCAACCAAATCAAGTTGCACAAGCTCCACAGCAGTACTACGGCAAAACAGTTGCAGTTACAGGAGAAGTTGAGAAGACTAATACTCCTATTTTGATAACGCTGCACAAAGACCAATTCATACGGGGTAGAAGCTTACCTGTTTTACTCACATCTTCACCCAAAGTTGCAATTAACAAAGGTCAGCAAGTCGCAGTAGTTGGTGAAGTGCGTCCATTTGTTGCCAATGATATAGAGCGAGAATATAACTTCGCATGGGATGCAAACGTTAAACGACAGCTAGAAGCTGAATATCAAAATACACCCGTCTTAATTGCAGAGGCTGTATATCCATAAGTAGACCTTAAGTTTAAATATGACATTAAGTCGAACCAGGCTTAAGTTCGTATTAAGATACATGACTGTCGCGCGAAAACGGCTACAGAATTACTACTGGGTAGCTGACCTTTAGTAGGCGATACAGTCATGTTCTTTGAAAATACCGTTGTCTTATCGCGAATGCAGTTTGCGTTGACAGCTTTATTCCATATGCTTTGGCCCGTGCTGACTACTGGTATGGGCATTTATTTAGTAATTGTGGAAGGGTTATGGTTGAAGACACGCAATAGTGATTACTATTACCACGCGCGTTTTTGGTCGAAATTGTATATTCTTAACTTTGGAATTGGGGTAGCAACGGGAATTCCGATGGAATTTCAGTTTGGTACTAACTGGGCGCCATTTTCTGAAGCTGTTGGTAACTTTTTTGGTAGCATCATGGGGTTTGAAGCGACTTGGGCATTTATGCTAGAAGCAGCTTCTTTAGGAATCATGGTGTTTGGGTGGGAACGAGTCAACCCAATCATTCACTACATTGCCACGATTTTAGTTGCAGTCGGCGCCAACATGTCTACATTTTGGATACTGGTAGCAAATTCGTGGATGCAAACGCCTGCAGGTGGAAAATTAGTTGATGGTAAATTTATCATCAGCGATTACTTCGAGGCAATATTCAATCCATTTATGAAAGTTAGTATTCTCCACATGTTCTTTGCAACATTGGAGACTTCGCTGTTTGTAATTGGAGGTATCAGCGCTTGGTATATCATCAACAAGCGTAATGCTGCGTTTTTCTCGCGCTCATTCAAAATAGTTATAGCTGCTGTAATTTTAGTGGCGCCATTACAAATATATATTGGACACTTAAGCGCCGAACAAGTTTATCATCGTCAACCAGCAAAGCTCGCAGCAATGGAAGCACGCTGGCAAACAATACCCGCAGGAGAATCTGCAGATTACAGTCTAGTTGCATTACCCAATGACAAAGCAGAAAAAAATGATTGGGAACTCTCAATACCAAATGCATTAGGTTTCGTGCTTGAATTTAAACAAAAGCTTTCCGAACCTGTTTTGGGTCTAAAAGAATTTAAACCAGAAAATCGTCCGCATCTAGTCGGTTTAATTTATTACTCATTCCGAACAATGATCGGAATTGGGTTTGCCTTAGCTGGACTCATGCTAATAACTGTACTGCAATGGTTACGAGGCAAACTTTCAACGGAAAATATTACCGAGCAAAAATGGTTACTACGTGCTTGGCTACTAGCGGCGCCGCTTGGTTATATAGCAATTGACACAGGGTGGATTGTTCGCTGTGTCGGGCGCCAACCTTGGACAGTATATAATCAACTTCGTACAGTAGATTCAGTATCAAAACTACCACCAAGTCACGTATTAGTGACTTTAGTTGCCTACGCTACCGTCTACGCAATGCTATTATTTACTGCTCTTTACTTCGGCAGTCGGATAATTCGCAAAGGTCCAAATTTAAACTTACCAATACCTGGAATTGAATCGCAGCCTGCACTAGACACAGCACCAGCAGAATTTATTCCCGACGAACGTCCAGTAGAAGCACAACAATAAGCAATTTCCTTCGGATAACTTCGCAATTCGCAATTCGCAATGTAGAGACGGCGATTTATCGCGTCTCTACGAACAGCAGGATCAAATACAGGTAACAAACATGGAAACACTTAAATACTTTCTACCGCAAGTTTGGTTTGGAATACTAGCCTTATTTTTATTCCTCTACGTCATGCTAGACGGATTTGATTTAGGAGTAGGAATTTTATCGCTCACTGCATCTGACGAAGAACGACGCGGTATTTTGATGACCAGCTTGAGTAATATCTGGGATGCAAATGAGACTTGGTTAGTATTGATGGGAGGCAGTTTATTCGGTGCCTTTCCTCTCGCTTATGCAACAATATTAAATGCGCTATACATCCCCGTTAGCATAATGCTATTTGGGTTTATTTTTCGCGCCGTTGCATTTGAGTTTCGCGAACATGCAAATCGAAAACTATTCTGGAACTATGCTTTTGGCATCGGTAGTTTTTTAGCTGCTCTTGGACAAGGGTTTGCACTAGGCGCCGTTCTTAAAGGTGTTGTAGTTGATGAAGCAGGTCATTTTGTTGGTACAACTTGGGATTTTTTGAGTTGGCAGTCCGTGCTGGTAGCTTTGACTTTGATTCAAGGTTATGTGCTAATTGGGTCAACTTATCTTATTTGGAAAACAGAAGGTGAGTTACAGGAAACCCATTATAAAACAGCTAAACTTGCTGCGTACACAACATTGATCGGAGCAATATTCATTACTATTTCCACCCCAGTATTTTATCAAAGCGCACGTACCAAGTTATTTGAAGCACCGCTAGTTTATATTTTTGCAATTATTCCTTTTATTGGGATATGGCTAATATGGCAACTTCTGGGTAGTTTAGGAAAAAAACAGGATAGGGCGCCGTTTGTATGGACAATACTAATTTTCGTATTAACATTCATTGGATTAGCCCTTGTGATTTTTCCATACATTATTCCCACTGAAATTACAATTTATGAAGCTTCTGCTGACCCTAGCTCGCTTGTATTCATGCTGATTTTCGTTGGTTTCCTGATTCCAATTATGATTTTCTACAACATCTACCAATATGTAGTATTTAGAGGCAAAATTACAAGCCATCAATACGGCGGAGAATAAAGTCATTATAAATTGTAGGTTGGGTTGCACCCAACCTAGTTTACTACTTAATATTTTGGTCTTTATGTTCAAGTAAATAGATTTTTTCAAGCTTTTTAATTTGCTGCTGTAATTTATGTGTATGTTGTTGCTTTCTTATGACTATTTTTAGTGTTACCAGTACTCCTAGTACTCCTAGTACAATGCTAGTATATGTGTAAAAATTAACCAATGAAGGATTTTGATAGTGTGTTTGTGTATTAGTGTATGATTTAGTTGGAAACTGTTTCACTTTAGCTAACCCCCTCTGTACTGATATCGAATTATCTAATTACTAATAGAGTTAGCTTGGCGCCATTTATGCAAATCTAAATGCAAATCCAGTAAAAGTCAGTTTATAAAGAAATTCCTGGTATTCTGAGAATACGACGCTGGGAAGCGTTTAAATCGGGGAAATTATCCGCGTTGTAATAATATCTTGCCCAAGCTATAAATTGAGGTGAATATTTGTAAAATAATGTGCGACGTTCATTTTTACCTTGCCAGGGTAATGTACCGTGAGTCAAAGCTTCGGTAAAAATAATCGCGCTTCCTGCTTTTACTGATATAGTTTTGACGCAGCTATGTGGGGTTTCTAAATTTCCCCATGCTTGTGGAAATGGATAATTACTTTTGTGACTACCGGGAACACAAGCAAATCCACCATCACCTTGATTTACATCACTTAGCTCATAAGCAACAGCAGTTAAACCATTATACATTTTGCCATGTTTAAACTCATAATACTGGCTAGGGTCATAAGGATTTCCACCGCCGTGGAGCGATGAACCAATTGGCCCCGCTCCTTCACGGATAATATGAACATAGTCGTGGTCTAAGCGAAACTCGTGACCCAAGAGTTCAGAAAGATAAGGAGTAACACGTGGGTTATCAATGATATCACGAAATGGTTTACCCCAACTGAGTAAGCAGTCAAATCTGTATTTCGTTGCATTTTGCTGTAACTGCTTTTGCTTATCTAGATACGAATTTAAGACAGCTACTTGCTCGCTAGATAAAGCGTTTTCAATCACTATAAATCCTTGTAAGTCAAATAGATAACGCTCGAATTCAGTCATGGTAAAAATTTAATATAATGAATTTAAAGTAATATATCATATAGATTCCCGACTTATGTAAAAAATCATGAATAACGTGCGTTAGGTTTGTCCGATTATTACTTGTATTGTGCAACCTTGACGTGGAGAAGTTTCAATATTAAATTTGCCTCCCAAAGCTTCGGTTCGCTCGCGCATACTATGCAAACCAAAACCTTTGGTATTTTGATTTAAATCAAAACCAGCTCCATTATCTTGAATTTTTAAGTGCAATTCTGAATTGACAATCAATAATTCTAGATTAATTTTTGTTGCATTAGCATATTTACAAATATTTGTTAAAGATTCTTGAATAATTCTATAAATAGCAATGCTTAACTCACTAGATAATGGAACTGTTAGGTTAATTACATATTGTGGTTGAACGCTAGTTGCTCGCTCAACATCTTCCATAAGTATCACAATAGCTTGTTCTAATGACTCACCTTGCCAAGGATGTAAGCGTAACGCTGATACTGATTGTCGTACATCTTGTAATGCTTTGGAACCTAACTCTTTTGCTCGTGCTAAAAAATCGTGTGCTTTTACTGGATTTGATTGCGAAAGCTTTAAAGCAGTTTCTAGCTGTAAATTAAGTGCTGTTAATGAATGTCCTAAAGAATCGTGAATTTCCCGCGCGATTCGGTTACGTTCTTCTAAAGTTGCTTGATATTCAACTTTAATTGCATATTGCTTTAACTTTTGGTTTGCTGCTGCAAGCTTTTCACGACTTTGACGTTCTGACACAATCGTATTCATTAGTAACAATACAAAAATAAGCGCGAGTGCAAATAACACAACAAAACTTAAAGTAAAAAATTTGAATCGCTCTTGCGCTACTGGTGATACAGGAAACTTATTAAATTTACGAAAAATTGTGAACAAAAATAAACTAAAGGACAATGATGTTACAACTAAACGACCTGGAAGTTTAAAAATTAAACAACTTCGAGTTACTAAAATCAAATATATAAATGGAAATAATCGTGATGCTCGACCACCAAAGAATATTGTGATTAAAATCAAACATAATTCACAAGCAGTGTAGATTATTTTGCTTAATTGATTATTTTTTGGCAACCGTAATCCCATCAAACCAAAAATTATTAAGCTGCAAATAGTCAATTCTGGAAAATCCTGTGAACGTCTTATCCAAGGAGTTGGGGCCAGTGAACTTAGGATAGCAATAGTTAACAGCGCCCACTCTAGATAAAGTAGAAATCGAAATGGGTGATTTTTAAATTGAATCGAGTTACTCATCTTGTCTTCCATACATCGAAGTAGAATCAAAGAAACATTTAAAATTCCAATAATAGCTTTATACACCTAAACTAATAACTTATCATTGGCAACAAAAGCTAGTCAAATTCGTCACATACATACCCATGACGTAAGTCACGATTAAAATCATGACTTTTTTCAAATGTGATATCTATCCCGTGGAGGATTAAAGCGTATGTGCTACTGAACAGAAACAATCATATTGAGCAATGCGTCAAAGTTACTGCGAACATCGTCAACAACAAAATCGTTAGAATTAAAACCCGGTTTCTAAGTAATTTCTTTGGAGCCGGAAGTTTGATTGTTAACTTGAAATTTTTTCTAATAAATACGTAAAATTTTGAGGAATTATTCAAAAGTTTTTTAAAATAGCGTGGATTTGTGGATTTCCCTGACATGCTTTTTAGCAATCGCTTCCTATAATAGTGAAAGCAATAAGAGAAATCCACGAGGCAATAAATGAAATTTACCCATTTACCAATTTTAGCCGGAGCGATTGCCCTTACTCTAACAGCAATCCCTTTCAGCGCAAACGCAAAACCAGTACAGCAATTAGCTCAAGGCGCCCAACAGCAGCCAGCAATTGCTCCACCACCCTCAATCCAACTTACAAAAAAACAACAAGACCAAGTTAAAGTAATTAACGCTGACGTTCGCAAGCAAATTGAAGGTGTGTTAACACCACAGCAGCGCGAACGATTAAAAAAATCTCTGCAAGCAAAGCGTGATCCCCAGCAAATTACCCAAGACTTGCAATTAACGCAAGACCAAGGTAGAAGACTTCAGCAAATTGTTGCTGGTTCGCAAAAGAAAATTTTTGAAACTGTTTTAACACCCCAACAACAGAATCAAATCAGACAGTACTACCAAAGTCGTCAAAACTCTGGCGCGAAACCCAGATAGTTTATCAGAACAAATTTACCATTGTAAACTCAACCCGCCCAAAAACATGAGTAGGTTGAGTTTCAATCTATAGTTTATGGGGTAGGTTTGCTGGTATTTTTGTAGATATTTGTGATTATGCGTTGAGGCGCCCCAAAGCGAACCGAAAATGTCTAAAGAATTTATTGTTGGTAGTAAAGTTCGCGTCGTCGCATTGCCACCATATGTCAAAACTGCTGATACAATGCCAATGCTGCGTCCTCCCGAAATTATTCAGCTTGGTGAGGAAGGTATTGTAATTGATCGGCGCCCTGGTGGATATTGGGGTATACGCTTCACGCGCGGAACATTCCTTATTGATAGTCAATATATTGAATCAGTTGAATGAGTGATGAGTGCTGAGTGCTGAGTGCTGAGTGCTGAGTGCTGAGTAGTTTGAATTAATACTCAGCACTCAGCACTTTCTATTCAGCACTTTCTACTCAGCACTTTCTACTCAGCACTCTATTGTAAACTTATATGAAGATGTGATTTTGGTTTGTATAAATGGTTTCTCGCCGCAATTTTCTGAATATAGTTCTTGTAGGCTGTCTGACTTTCTTGTGTTGGTTCAATTTGGCGCCAGTTGCCCATGCACTAGGTGGTAAATTACCCGAAATTAACAAACCTGCACCCAATTTTACATTACCAACTAATACTGGTAATGGAACAATAGGGCTAAAAGACTTGCGTGGTAAATGGGTAGTGCTTTACTTCTATCCAAAAGACTTTACATCAGGATGCACGATTGAAGCGCGTCGGTTTCAAGAAGATTTACCCAAATACATCCAAAAAAATGCCGAAGTTATTGGGGTTAGTGCAGATGACATAGACTCACACGCGGAGTTTTGTGACTCAGAAGGATTAAAATTTCCCCTACTCGCTGATACCACTGGTGCAGTAAGTAAAGCTTATGGTTCATGGATGAGTTTTATTTCAATGCGTCACAGTTTTATTATTGACCCGCAAGGAACACTACGTGAAACCTTTGTTAAGGTCAATCCGAATATTCATAGTAAAGAAGTTCTAGCACGATTAAACGAGTTACAACAAACATCGTAAACTCAACGTTAAACTAGAAAATAACTCGCTGAGTTCTGAACTGTTACTCAGCACTCAGCACTCAGCACTCAGCACTCAGCACTCAGCACTCAGCACTCAGCACTCAAATGGACTTAGAATCTCAAAACACCGCTCAAACCGCTACGGAAAGTTTTGAATTTGCCGAACCGACACATCGAAAATCTTTAGAGATACTGCGAGACGCTGAAGCTTTACTGCGTCGTCCAACTGTTGCTGCCATTGTTCCAATCTTACCTGCAAATATTAGCAGGCGCCTTGAAGAGGCAAATATAGTAGCAGATAATACTTTAAATGAGCTAGCAGAAATTGATGTTGAGCAAATATCTGATTGGGAACTTCGACCAGCAAGGATTCAAGTTGGTTTAAGTTTTGTTGGCTTCAGTGCGCTGATGGTAATTATTTTATTATTGTACTTAAACACACTACATCCAGAATTAAATCCTGTTGAACAGGTAGCAAAATACTGGCATCAATATATTTGGTTTGTTAACGTTGGTGTAGCAGGTATGTTTGTACTTGGACGTGAAGCAATGCGTCCAGTGCAAAAGCCCAAGAAAAGAAAACGCAAAATATATAGATAACTTAAAGCTTCTGTAAGTAACGCAATTTGGTACTACTGGTTAAGTTAACCAGTAGTACTCGTTTGGGCAGCAACTTCTTGTTTCACGTTGAATTAACCAGTAGTCCATGTCATAAGTTTTGGGAAGTTGTAGCATAGGCCAAGGCGCCTGTGCAGTGCATATAATTTTTTTTACCACAGAGACACAGAGAGTACAGAGAAAAGAGGAAAAAACCACAAAGGCACAAAGGGCACAAAGAAAGAATTATTAAGATATTACCTCCCAAAACTAATGACACAGACCACTAGTAGTACGTTGATAGTGCTAGTTCAAATGGCGCATAGTACTACCTGTTGAGTTAACCAGTAGTACTGATTCTGTAGGTACCACTTTTTAGGTAAAGGTTAAATCAACTGATAGTACTTTTGAAGAGCAAATACATGAGTTTAAAAAATACTTCTAGCAAAAATGAAAAGCCAATTTTTTATACGAACAAATACTTAATTTTTCGTATTTTCTCGTAAAATCATACAAGTATAAATTTTGAGTCGCTTGCAGCAGAATATTTACCATTATGAGCTTTTACATGATGTACAAGTTCGGCGTAACGCAATTTGGTACTACTGGTTGAGTTAACCAGTAGTACTGGTTCAGGCGCCATTTTTTGTTTCAGGTTGAATTAACCAAATGGTGCATGGTACTACCTGTTGAGTTAACCAGTAGTACTCGTTCTGCTGGCTCAAAATTTCGTGGGATGGGCGCCCTCGCCATTGACGTTAAGTTAACCAAGCATTTTTAAAAAGGTACATTCCCAAACCAAACGTGGGTTAGCGTAGCAAAGTAGATTTTTTCTGGCTTGTTCAAGTAGCTTGATAATACTTGGTTGATGTTGCTGTTGCCAGTAGGATTGTTGTAGATAGTCTATTAGCCATAATTGAGCTTCGGTTTCTAATTCTTTCTCAATTTGTTTGGCTAGTTCTAAGCATTCGCGGTAGTTTGCAGGCGCCTTTGTAATAGATTGTAATAAGTCGGAATTTATAGCTTGCATTTGTTTGTATGATGCTATTGCTTCTCCAGGACTTCCAGCAGCTATACTCATAACTGCTTCATGCTCCAAAATTTCTTGATGTCCTGTCAAAGTTAATACCTCTGTCATTCCTGATGTGTCTAAGCGATGAAATGGTATTCGCTGGCATCGCGACACGATAGTCGGTAGTATGGCATCAACTGAAGGCGCCATTAAAATTAACGTTGCTTTTCCTGGTTCTTCAAGAGTTTTAAGTAAAGCATTCGCTGCAGACTCTGCCATTGTTTCGGCTTGTTCAATTACTACTGCACTTCTGGGTGCGAGCATTGGGGGACGACTTAAAAACGCAGTAATTTCACGTATTTGCTCAAGCCGAATAACTGGTGGCGCCTTGCGTTTAATTCCTTTTTCAGCTGCTTCTTTTGGCGTATAGCGTTGTCCTTGGTGTTGGTATGTTGGTTGTACCCAGAGTACATCAGGATGATTTCCTTGCTGTAAACGTTTAGTTGTTGAGTCACTCAATAAGTTATCAGATTGGTTTGAAAACAATAATTTAATGAAGCAACGCGCGGCCACACTTCTACCAACTCCATCGGCGCCTGTAAATAAATATGCTGGAGCAATTCTATTTTTGGCGACGGCTTGTTTCAATAACTCTACTGCCTGTTGTTGTCCAACTAGAGGTGCAAAAAAATCTGTCATTTTATAGGTAAGTCTGGGAGACGTTGGATACAAACTTGCTGAATCTGACTCTGTATAGTATTTATGTCCTGGTTTGCATTGATTTTAACAATTTTTTCAGGGTACATGCTAGCTAGAATTGTGTATCCTTGTTGTACACGGTGATGAAAGTCAATTAATTCAAGTTCGATTCGGTCAGCAACATAAGCGCTTCTACGTTTGCGCGCGAGTCCAGTTTCAACGTCGATGTCAAACCACACCACTAAATCAGCTTCCAAACCAGCAGTTGCAATTGTATTTAATTGGTTGATTAATTTCATATCTAAACCACGACCATGACCTTGGTAAGCAATGGTGGAATAAATAAAACGGTCACATAATATATATTTTCCTGCTGCTAGATTTGGTTTTAGTTCTTGCTCGACATGTTGCGCGCGGTCAGCAGCATACAATAAAAGTTCAGTACGGGGATCAATTGCATTATTATTAGCTTCGAGTAATAATCTTCGCAGATGTCTTCCGGTGGGTGTACCTCCAGGTTCTCGCGTAACGATAACTGGAACACCCTTCATAAGCAACCATTCGCTAGTGAGCTGAATTTGAGTAGTCTTACCACACCCTTCTACCCCTTCAAAGACGATTAATTTGCCTTGCATAATATTTAAATAGATTATGAAATGTATTATGAGTTTGAGCTTTTTAATTGGAAGTTTTCATCAAAATCAGCTAATGCTGGATAAATAATTGGGTAAGTTTCATTAATGCTTAATAATCTTTCTTCGTATTCTCTTAAATAACCCTTACGTCGTTCGTCATTTATTTTAGTGACGCCAAATACAATAAAAGGTGGTAATACATCAAAACCGACATAGCGAAGAATTCCGTGATGGATAGGGTAAAGAATACTATGAATGTCTCCATGTAAACCAACTTCGGTGTACATAGGCAACTTTCCACCAGTAGTTAATGACAACATAGCTTTTTTGCCTTGAAAAACTCCATTGTCATACCATTTTCCACTACCATAAATTTTGCCTGCTGCAAATACCTTATCCACCCATCCTTTTAATATTCCTGGTAAACCAAACCACCAAAGTGGGAATTGAAAAATTAGTACATCACACCAAAATAGCTTTTCCATTTCAGCTTTAATATCAAGAGAAAAACTATCGTTTGCCGTTGCATAATTCTCTTCGTTTTGCTGCTTAAAGTATTCAGAGTCTTTTTGTGAAGTAAAGTTACGACGGTCGGAAACTGGGTCAAAGTTCATACTATATAAATCAGAGATGATTACTTCATGACCCGTTTGTTGAAGAATATCCCTTGCGTGTCGAGTTAATGCACTATTCAAACTTTGTATTTCTGGATGAGCGTGAACGATAAATACTTTCATTGTCTTCACAAGAATTTGCACAAAGACAATATTCTATAACATACGTGAATTCATGGCAATATAATATCATATAAATTAAGTTAACGTAATTAAATCAATTACATCATTATGGCGCCCAAGTAATTGCTTATATTCAATAATTTGTTTCAACGGTTTAACCTTTAGCTTTAAACCTTCAAAATAAAACGTGTGAAACGCAGACAAATCATCATCTAATTTAACAGGTGTATCATCATGATATATAAACGCTTCTTCAGCTTGATTTATTTCGATATCAACTCCATGAATTACAAGTGTCATCATAAGTAAATCAAACTCATCATCAACAAGACGCATTAAATCAATAGCGATATACTCCTTAAAAAGTTCAGCAACCAATTCGATATCTTTTTGTGCTACTTCGAGATCAATATCATGTAATTCCCAGAGCGAACCATAAAGATTGCCAGCTAATCCTCCTGTAATTCGATATGTAATATCATTTTGCTCAAAAATTGGAATAATAAACTGTAAAGCTTGAATATGATTTTCAGATATAACATCATTCATATTTCTTCCCTTTCTTCTCTTCCTTTGTGCCCTTTGTGCCCTTTGTGGTTAAATCATTCAAGATACTCGCGCGGTGTATAAACCCAAACCCCCTCACAATGCTCAACAACACGTGTCTTACTGGAACCAACCAACACTAAAGTCCGCATATCGACATCCAAAACAGATAACTCACCAAGTGTCCTCACCATAATAGACTCACCCTCCCTACCCAAATTACGAGCGAGAACAACTGGAGTTTCAGGTAAACGATATTTTAGTAAAATGTCGCGCGCTTCTTTCAACTGCCAAGTGCGTTGTTTCGATGCAGGGTTATAAAAAGCTATAACCATATCTGAAGCAGCAGCAGCGGTAATACGACGTTCAATGATAGACCAAGACTTAAGAATATCAGATAAAGAAATAACACAAAAATCATGCCCTATCGGCGCCCCAATTTTAGCGGCAGCAGCTTGCACAGCTGATATACCTGGGGCAACAGCCACCTGTACACGCTGCCATTCCTGTACTAAGTTCGAGTCAAGCACTTCAAATACAGCTGCTGCCATTGCGTAAATACCAGGGTCGCCCGATGAAACAATAACAACATTACGCCCCTCTGCTGCTAAATCTAAAGCCATTTTTGCCCGTGCCAACTCTTCACGATTATCAAACTCGTGGCGCCGTTGTCCAGGACGTAAGGCGCCTGCTAAATCTAAGTAAAAACTATAACCGACTAAATCAGTTGCCTCATTAAGTATTCGTTTAACTTCAGGAGACATCCAAGCGGCAGCACCAGGGCCAGTTCCAACGATATACAATTTTCCTCTAGGCTTGCCAATTATATCAGCATCAATCACGGAAGCAGATGAAGCGATGGCAATTGATACAGTAGAATTTGATACTTGCGTTAATAATTTACCAGATGTACCCGCTGCCGTTAAGGCTAGTAACTCAGCCATTTTATCTTGAGACTCTATATCTTTTTGTTGAACCCCTTGTATATTTCCTAACTCTAAAAGCCGAAGCGGTACATCTAAAACGCGCGCAATTTCATTAATTGCAGGTTGAGCAGCATCTTGATCACGAGCAAACACTCCAGCTATAGATTTTTCACTCAGTCGAGCAGAAGCTAATAATTGTCTAACTATAACTACTGCATCTTCTACATTTGACCCATTTAGACTTACACCAATAGCTAAGGTAGCAGGATGATACACTAAACAGTCGGGAGTGTAATCAGTTTGGTATTCGGTAATCCGAATCTCTAACTCTCCATTTGCATCAAAAGGTAGTTTGCTATCAATTAGCCAATTTAGATTTTCTTGAGTATTAAATTGCAACTTAACTTTTGCACCTGCAAGCAAATCTGAGATGAAACCCTTTGCAGATTCTGGATTTGCTAGGTAGTATCCTTTTGGAGGAGCAAGTAGTGCAGTGCGGAAGCGAATGTCTCCTGTCGTTGTAATTGCTGGTGGAACCTCAAGCGCTGCTGCAATAAGTCTAGCCATATCATTAACTCCCTGGAGTCCCCCTAACAGAGGTACTACAGCACTACCATCCTCAGCGACAGCTAGAACAGGTGGTTCTTGGCGTTTGTCAGAGATAATGGGAGCAAGCGAACGAATTAAAATCCCAGCAGCACAAACACCAACTATTGGAGTCCCACTTGCGAACAACTCGCGTAGCGTATCCCCGAAATTCTCAAAACCAATATCAACCTCCTTGGTGCGCTTTACTAACCCGTAAACGGTACCACCTCTTAATGCACTTGCTATTTGGCGCCCAAGTGCAACACTATTTTGGTTAAGTACAATAATCGCAGCTTTTTGGAGCATTCTTGATAGTTAATTTTGTACCAGAATTATATTACCAAGCCAAAAGACGCTTTTTGACAATTTCACACTCACAAACCACTAAACCTTACTTTTTCTATAGGCGCCGACCTCACAATATAGGCGATAATGCGGTTTAGGATGTTTGGATAAGGTTTGGAGTGAGAACAGTAATGACATTAAAGCGAATAATATTAATTGTATTAACGGTATTGGCAATTCTGACATCAGGGTCAAGACTATACGAAACTTTACAAGAACCTCAGTATCAAAGTCGCTTAGAACTCTACCAAACCGATATAGTCCTACAAGCGCAAGAGTGGAAACCAGAAGATGATAAAAACAACTATCAGGGAGCGCAAAATGCGATTTTAGGAGCAAACCCAACTGAAAGCGCAGCTCAACAATACGAAAAAGCGCGTCAAAAAGCGAAGAGTGCTATAGAAAAAACCAAAGACCGTATCGAGATGCGTCAACCGATTACACAGCCAGAAAACCAAGTAAACTCAAAACTAATAGCGCAAAACCAGCTAGAATCAAAAGTTTTATTAAAATCGCTTGACGAACAGCAGAAAACACTTACCGAACTCGAACTACGTTTAGGAGTACTCCAAGCAGAACTTTCTAAAACTCAGTTAGCGCTCGATACTTGGGAGCAAGTCGCGCAACGTCAGCTAATTTATCCAGAAATGAGCAAAACCGCGCGCGTATTATCGGGTTTATGGGGTAATCAAAAGCAACTGCTACCTGATGCTCAAGAATTGATTCAAAGTCAACTAAATGGGTGGTTTAGAACTCGCGCGCTATACCAACTTTATACACTTCAAGAACGTAACGACGCACTTAAAACTCTTGAAGTATCACAGCAACAACAAGCAGAAAAAGCCTTACTACAGTTAAGCATTGTTGGCGTAGTGCCCAACCTAGCTGGATTAATCGGTTTAATTATGCTGATTTTCTTATTAGTTCAACGGTTATTAAAAGGAAAAGAATCGCTATTAGCACACAACAGCACACTATCTTGGTCAACACCTTGGAATGCTGAGACGATTCTACAAGTTTTCGTCGGTGGCTTTTTCTTTATGGGGCAAATTTTAGTTCCACTCTTCTTTTCTTTATTACCTCTTCCTCGTCCTGCAGGTAATATTCGTTTGCAAGCTATATATGTACTAATTACCTATATTCTTCTTGCTGCGGGTTCAATATCAGTTCTATATTTCTCTATCAAACCTTTTTCACCACTCGATAATGATTGGTTTCGCTTTCGCTTGGGTGGTAAGTGGATACTGTGGGGATTAGGTGGTTATTGTGTTGCTATACCCATCGTGCTTTTCGTCTCATTAGTCAATGAACAAATCTGGCGAGGACAAGGTGGAAGTAACCCTTTACTGCAATTAGCTCTCGAAGCACAGGACTCTGTTGCCCTAGGTATATTTTTCATAACTGCTGCTATCGCTGCTCCATTGTTTGAGGAATTTCTGTTTCGTGGTTTTCTACTGCCATCGCTGACTCGCTATATGCCTGTATGGGCATCAATTTTAGTAAGCAGTTTTATTTTTGCTGCTGCTCACCTTAGCCTGTCAGAAATTTTACCTCTTACTTCCTTGGGGATCATCCTTGGAGTAGTCTATACTCGTTCGCGAAATTTACTGGCGCCAATGATGCTACATAGCCTTTGGAACAGTGGCACTCTTTTGACTTTATTCGTTCTGGGCAGCAGTAACAACTAGATGTACGCCCCTAGACCCTTGACAAAACCATAAACATTTGCATTAATATATCTCAACAAGAAAAAACACAAGTAAATTATGTATGTAAGTTATAACTACTGTTAAGTTAATTACTATAGAATCCCAAAAAATACGTTAAAAGTATGACCTGGCACTTGGCGATGTTTACACTATAATGGTAATAGCGCGCCATTGCTTCAGAAGTACTTTATGTACTGCTTAACTTTAATGTGGCTGATATTCCGAACTCATAAATGTAATTAAACCTCGCTTGCTGTTTTTATACTGGTAATAAGCGCGTGGTAAAATCGATGTTGATTTTGTTTTGGTTTTTCTGAACAAATTCGGAAGCGATAACGTCTAAACTAGTATTCACAGTAGCAAGTGAGAACAGTCCGGAAATAAAGCTGATAGGTTGTAGAAAGTAATATATATTAGTAGTTTTGAAGAATTTGCGTCAATACTTGTTTTGAGCAAGAGTAATCTTGTTCGCATTCTTCATAAACATGCTATAACTTGATTTATTTTCAAATTAAATCGTAGTTACATAAAAACCTGATATTTGCACTCTTCGTGTGTGCAGCACTCGTTCCCTATAAATGTGTAAGGTGCGTCTTTCTTCATATTAAGGCGCCCTATATTGGCTATAAGTTCTAGAACGTGTATTTCTACTAAATTTAAGTAGGTAGTTTTTGCATTAACTCGATTTGGAGCTAGCTGTCAAACAGTGTTGACCGTTAGTAACTGATTCGCACGTTAAATTTTTCACCTACTTATTAAATACTTGTTGGTAGCGATGATCTTCTAGAAATTTCCAACAAATCAAATCAAATTAAATAATTATCGACTATAGCGAGCGTCATTATTAACGCGCGTACATAGACTTATAGTCTAATTTTATAGTCAAAAAATTCGCACTTAAATTAAAACTGAAGTCAAATTATACGTAATCTTACGGAGCAGTACTGAATATGGCAAATCTCACTCCTAGTCACGCTACAAAACAACTCTTATCTGGCTACTGTGGTATTATTTTCGGTGGATTAGGCATCCATAAGTTTGTTTTGGGTTACTCTGCCGAAGGCTCGATAATGCTAGTTATTTCTATACTGGGTGCTATTTTTGCTTATGGCATTCCATTTATAGTTATGCAACTCGTTGGACTAGTCGAGGGAATGATTTACCTCAACAAAAGTCACGAAGAATTTGTTGATACGTATTTTGCGAAAAAACAAGGCTGGTTTTAATAAGTATATATTCCCGATTTTAATGAGTCGGGAATCTTATTTTTATTATTTTTATTATTAAAGTATTTATTCTAGATTAGGTTAATTAAATATGATGTTACTCAAAAACAAAAAGCTAATATTGGGAATTTGTTTGTTATGTAGCATGGGTTACTTCGGTGCTGTATCCAACGCAGAAGTAAATAGTTTTTTGCGAGGTGAGCTAATTTTGATCCCGCTACAAGCTTTAGCTTTGATTTATGTAACTTTTTTTAGAACAGGCAGGAAGCCCATTCCACAAGAATGGTCATTTCACAAGAATTTCAAAATTTAAAGAAAAGTTAATTTGTTTGACAATATGTCAATTTGATGGATATGGCTTACGCTCAAATAAGAGATGCTGTAAATAGCATCTAAATTTGTAGCTAATTTACCCATTTTCCATGCAACTTGTCTCGAAAACTGATTTACCCAAAGAAAATACCCAAATTCAAGGCAACGAAAAAATAACCCTTGATATTGCGGGAATGAAGTGTGCTGGATGTGTTCGTAATGTTGAGCGCACGTTAACTCAATATCCAGGAGTTGTTACCAGTAGCGTTAATTTGGCAACCTCGGTTGCTGTTGTCGAGTCAAGTGGTGTTGATGCATTTGCACTAGCAAAGCATTTGACGGCAGCTGGTTTTCCATCTCAACCGCGTCCCAAGCGTTCCCCTTCAGGTACAAAAAACCAAAGTAAAGAAGCACGTTCTGCTTCAATCAATTTATTTATAGCAGCGTTTTTGCTTGTAGTTTCAAGTTTAGGGCATTTCAGTAACATCTTTGATACATTCTTACCAGGATTAGATAATATTTGGTTTCACTGTGGATTAGCTACGCTAACGCTACTTATCCCTGGTCGCTCAATTGTAATCGATGGCTGGTTAGGTATACGTCGAGGGGCGCCTAACATGAACACTCTCATAGCCCTAGGAAGTGTTACAGCTTATACAGCCTCTTTAATCGCGCTCTTATTCCCACAGATGGGATACTCATGCTTTTTTGACGAACCAGTAATGATGCTGGCATTTATTTTATTAGGAAGGACTTTAGAGCAACGCGCGCGTACACGAGCTGCTGCTGCTTTCACAAATTTACTCGAACTTCAGCCAGTCCAAGCGCGTTTAATTGGAAATAAAGATGGGGATTCTTCCTTATCCAACTTAATTTCCTCCAATAATGTAGTCGAAATTCCTGCAGAACAGGTACGTATTGGAGAATGGTTACAGGTTTTACCAGGAGAAAAAATACCAGTAGATGGTGAAATAGTACAAGGACAAAGTACGGTTGATGAGTCAATGTTAACTGGGGAATCTGTGCCAGTAATTAAACGACCAGGAGATAGCGTCACAGCAGCTACGCTTAACCAATCAGGTGCAATCGTAATTTGTGCAACTCGTACTGGCGCCGATACTACAATAGCCCAAATCATCGCTCTTGTAGAAGCCGCACAAACTCGTAAAGCTCCCATACAAAAACTTGCCGATACAGTTGCTGGTTATTTTACCTACTTCGTCTTAACTGCTGCGCTATTAACTTTTCTATTTTGGTATTTTATTGGCGCCCACATTTGGACAGATATTGCCCCCATCACAACAGCAATATCCCACCACTCAGCACAGACGCGATTAATCGCGTCTCTACCTCAGCACTCAGCACTCAGCACTCATCACTCTCCCTTACTACTAAGTTTAAAGCTTGCTATTGCCGTAATGGTGGTTGCTTGTCCTTGCGCGCTAGGACTTGCGACCCCAACAGCTATTTTGGTTGGTACAGCAATGGGCGCCGAACGAGGTTTACTAATTAAAGGAGGAGACGTTTTAGAAAAAGTTCACAAGCTTGATACCATAGTTTTTGATAAAACAGGTACGCTGACTAGTGGGAAGCCTACCCTAACAGACTGTATTGCATTAGAAGAAATTGAAGAAAAAAATCTTCTAGAATTAGCAGCGGCAGTAGAAAGCGGTACTTATCATCCTCTTGCTATAGCAATTCAAACTACAGCTAAAGAACAACAGTTAACTATCCCTAATGCAGTAGATTTTCATACCGAACCAGGTTTTGGAGTTTCTGCGGTAGTAGACGATAAAATAGTATTCCTGGGTAATTATGAATGGTTAAGTTGGCAGGGGATCACAGTTCATGAAACTGCTGTTGATAAAGCGCGCGAACTAGCCAGTGTAGGTAAAACGGTAGTGTACTTAGCATATGACGGCAAGGTCGTTGGACTTCTCGCAATTGCCGATACTCTAAGACCCGAAGCTAAAACCACCGTCGAAAAACTTCGCTCGTTGGGTTTGCGGGTCATGATTTTAAGTGGTGACCGAATTGAAGTTGTTAATACTATAGCTACTGAACTCGGTATCGAGACAACTGATGTTGTAGCAGGAATACCTCCAGCGAAAAAAGCATCAGCTATCCAAATGTTACAGCAATCAAGTCAAGTAGCAATGGTCGGTGATGGCATCAATGACGCACCAGCATTATCACAAGCAGATGTAGGAATTGCACTTCACTCAGGAACAGATGTAGCAATGGAAACTGCTTCAATTGTATTAATGCGTGATAGTTTAACAGATGTTGTAGAGTCAATAAAATTAAGCCGCGCCACCTTTAATAAAATTCGCCAAAATTTATTTTGGGCTTTTGCGTATAATACGATAGGGATACCACTTGCTGCGGGTATTTTATATCCATTGCTAGGTTTTGTTCTAAACCCCTCTGGTGCTGCCGCTTTAATGGCTTTTAGTTCTGTTAGTGTCGTGACTAATTCTCTCTTACTGCGGCAACTAAAGCGCAGTTGAACGTTTGTAATAAACCGAATTACATTCAGGTAGTACCTAGTTTGACTGATGCGAGGTTAAACTAGGTTAATGTGCAATATTTACAAATGTAATGCGCTACTTTTATTTGCAACATAATAAAAGCAAATAACCTTTACTTAAGGCGGGTAAGCGTTTATAGCTCGTCTTAATATTTCGAGTTAAATGTAAAAATTGTATTAATTTATACAATAGCTGTAAGCAATTAGTATAGCAGTCATGGCAGTAAATAATACTCAATCAATTTTTACGAATCAAAGTTCAACCGATTTTGGCAACGATTTGTCAATGGCAGCAGAAATTAACGAAAGCCACTTATTAATTATCGAAGATGACCAAGGACGTAAAGAAGTTACGCTTGAGCGTCCTGTATATTCGATTGGTAGGGACCGGGAATGCGATATTTGTCTAAACTCGCAATTTGTCTCGCGTCGTCATGCCGTATTAGTAAGATTACCGCGCGACGATAATAGTCAAAGTTATTATTATCGAATCGTTGATGGAGATAGCAAAGGGAAACCAAGTGCAAATGGTTTGGTAATAAATGGACGCAAGCTGCCTGCACACGACTTGAAAAATGAAGACGAAGTGGTTTTCGGACCTCAAGTGCGAGCAATATACTATCTTCTTAAAGATTCGATGCGGACAGGACAAACCGATGCCAGCGAGTACGATATTACTCTCATAAATCCTGGCATGACTGATGACCTTGATGATTAGTAGGTTGGGTGGAGAAACCCAACCTAACATATTGATATCAAAACATTACGTTAGGTTCCGCTTATGCTCCACCCAACCTACCCGCTACCCGCATTATCCAGCAATGCTTTCAATTAGATTCCAATGGCGGCTACTTTCGATTTCTTGCTTAATAAATTGAAACACTTGTCGGCAGTGATTTTCGAGTTGAAGTGGAAGTTCTTCGTTCTTAGCCACTAAATTCATACGGGTTTCTGTCTGAGTGGCAGTAGTTTTATCGATAAGTACTTCTACCGTGACTAACTTAGAAAACGGAACAGTTCCAGGAAACTCGCGTGCCATGATGTAATCAGCATTATAATATTGCACGTTCAATCCTGCACCTTGCAGAAGGTCTACAAGTGTGGATTGAAGGTGGTCTAGAGAAACAGAAAGAACAAATGAACATGTATAGCGAGCCATAATAGCCGCAAACCTCGCAACACTCCGTTCATCTTATAATAACTAACACATACTCAAAGCAAGTAATTTTTATATCAATTCTAATTAACGAGCGGAAGGGCATCTAGGGGCGGGTTTAGTTATATCCTGATAAATAAGAACGAAATAAATAAGAACGAAATTTGGGTGAACCCGCCCGTACAGGTGTAAAAATGAAAGTCGCTATTGCTGGAGCAACAGGATTTGTGGGTAGTCGTTTGGTTGAAAGACTTACCAAAGAAAACAATAACGTGGTAGTGCTTACCCGGAATGCTGCTCATGCTCAAAAAGTATTTCCAAAAAGTGCATTTCCGAATGTGGAAGTCGTAACGGCAACTTTAACGACATCAGGAGAGTGGCAAAATGCTATATCTGGATGCGATGGTGTCGTTAATTTGTCTGGTGAACCAATTGCAGAGGGACGTTGGTCGAGCGCGCGCAAACAGGAAATTCTTAATAGTCGTCAGCTTGGTACTGCAAAAATTGTTGAGGCAATTACAAATGCAAATCCTAAACCAAATGTACTAGTCAATGCTTCGGCAATTGGTTTTTATGGTACTAGTGAGACAGACAGCTTTGATGAGACAAGCTCCCCAGGCAATGATTTTTTGGCACAAGTGTGTCAAGTATGGGAATCTGAAGCGCAACTTGTCAAAAACGCTGGTGTAAGATTAGTTATTCTACGCTTAGGTATTGTTTTAGGTAACGGCGGCGCCTTGGGTAAAATGATTACACCGTTCAAGTTATTTGCAGGTGGTCCGTTAGGTAGTGGTAAGCAGTGGTTTTCCTGGATTCACCTTGATGACGTGGTAAATTTAATCATCCAGGCACTCACAAAACCTGAAATGGAAGGAGTATATAATGCTACCGCCCCTAATCCTGTTCGGATGGCGCAGTTATCCGAAACAATGGGAAAAGTTATGGGGCGCCCGTCATGGCTACCTGTACCATCTATTGCACTCGAAGCATTATTAGGAGACGGTGCAATAGTAGTTCTAGAAGGGCAACAGGTAATACCTCAACGAACATTATCATCAGGCTTCAATTACCAGTACCCAACTTTAGAGCCTGCCTTAGCAGAAATTCTCAAATAACCTCTTGTGGAACAGGCATCCTGCCTGTTTCAAGTCTTAACAAAAAATTTCTTAGACACCCAACTAATTAACCCACTCAAAATGGCGCCACCCATCAGGATACCAATAGCAGGGTTAAACACGGGTTGCCAAAGCTGGTGCCATAAATCTAAACCAAGCGGAACGCCGGAAGCATCACCAATAACGGCGACCGCAAACCAAGCAAATCCAAAAAATACTAAAAATACATCGGCTACAAGTATAAAGTTGAGCCAGTTTAAAAATTTCTCTTTCATAAAACTTTTGTGATGCTGAAGAATTGGGTATCGGGTAATAGAATCTTGTTCCATCACCCTTTACAACATTATTAATTCAAATAACTCCTATTCAAATATCCAATCTCTAACTTTTGTTAAGCTTTTCCAATCAGGCTTTCTGGAAAGACCATCTTTAATACTATCTTCAAGTTCTGAGCGCCATTCTTCATTGACAAAAATTAGCTGTTGTGCGAACTCTACATGCTGTCGAAGTCCTTTTTGTCCAGTTTCTAACATTGCAACAGCTAAGTTAACCCTAGCTTGTGGGTCTTGAGGATTAATCTTTACAGCTTTTTGAGCAGCCTTACATGCGTCTTTAGCTTTGTTATCAAGTAGATACAGCCAAGATAAGCAAGTCCATGCTGCGCTGCTTTTGGAGGAACGCTCGCATATGTCTTTGAAAACAGGAATTAAAGAAGCTGCGTCCTCCCCAGCTTTATAACGTTCTAATCCTGAATCAAATAGTGATTCTACAGTTTGAGTCATAAAAAATTGGTCAAATACTCACGCGCTCTTAATGGTTAGTCAAAAGCTAATGGTCAAAAGTCAATAGTCGTTAGTCAATAGTCAATGAACAATTCTTAACAAACAACGTTAACTTTCAACCAACATGCAATGACTTATTAAACTTTGAACAATATTACACGCCGAACGACTTACCGCAACCACAGGTTTGTGAAGCATTTGGGTTGGTGAACTGAAAACCGCCACCAATCATAGCATCGCTGTAATCAAGCATTAAGCCATAAAGATATAATAAACTTTTACGGTCGCAAACAATTTTGAAGCCCTCATAGTCAAAAACGTCATCGTGGGGAGTAACTTGACTTGAGTCTTCAAAGTCCATCATGTAGGACATTCCCGAACAACCACCTTGACGAACTCCCACCCTCAAATACAAGTCCTTACCTTGTTTGTCGCGTAAAGATTTGACTTGACGCAGCGCAGCTTCGCTTAATTGGATTCCTCGTTGTTGGGATTGGGTTGCTTGTGTCATATGATGATTAAACTCCTTAAATTTTGGGTGATTTGGTTATGGGTTAAAAATCGCGTTGCTTCGTTTTTGTCTTTATTGTAGCTTTCTCACGAGTTGCAAGTCGCCATACAAACACCACATCTGTGCTAGTTCCTTATATTTTTATTCTAGAATTGAGAAACTCAGTCTTCTAAAAATTCGCCATTTTTGTTAAGTTAGCCTTAAAAAGGAAAAACGAAGTGCCACTACTGAGCCTATACAGGTTTGGCTTCTCCATTCCCAAGAAATTTCAAAGTTATAAATCGCTTGTTTTGATTCACGGTTGTATATGACAAGTTTTAATCGCTCTACCAGTCGTCGGCTGAAGAAGTTACCCCAAATTCCTTCTATATGGGAGGGCGATCGCCGTCCGTTGTCATCGCACCAACAGTCCGAGGATGATAAAGGCGAATGTATTCTTTGGGTAGATGGTTCACAGGGTATTGTGCGGAGTATGGACGTAGTGCCATGTGATACTGGTCCAGAGGCAATTGTTCGGACGCTAATGCGCGCGATGGAAAATCCTCACAGTCCTGCAAAAGCATCGCGTCCACTACGAATTGTTGTTCGTGACCGCGAAATCCAATTTTATTTACGCGGTGTTTTACAAGACCTAGATATTGCGATTGACTACGCACCTGAACTTCCTTTAATCGATGAGCTATTTCGTGGGTTTGAGGAAATTATCGAAAACCAAATTCCTGATTTACCACCGCAGTATGCAGCAGTTTTACGCTCGAAAGCTAATGCAATGTGGGAAGCTTGCCCGTGGGACTTTTTACAAGAACAGCAAATTATTTCTATAGAAATTAATCAATGGGATATTGGCACCTTATATGCTTCAGTAATGGGCATGTTGGGTATGGAGTATGGAATATTACTATATAGGTCAAGCGAATCACTTAAACGGTTTCGTGCCGCTGTTTTGAAAGATGACGATACTGATAATTTAGAAGAAGCGTTTTTAAAGCAGGATTGTTTATTTCTGACTTTTGAGCGCGCGTCCGACCTGGAAGATGAGGACTTTGATGATGAGTACGAAGACCTCGCGGAGTTACCAGCATCAGAAATAAACCCAACTTTTGGCAATATTCATCCTTTAGAGGGATTGCGCTCTGTACTATACGATGAAGAAGCATTAGTAGTATATGTCGCTCTTGAAAGCTTAATTCGGTTTGTTGATGACCATCGGCACCAACTAACTGAAGATTTCCCTCATCTTAGTCAAGCCTACCAAATACCATTACTTGAATCAGAAGATATAAACTTTGTCAACGTCAACGTTGCGACAATGCCAGAATTAGCAGCCGAATTAGAAGAAATGGCTGATTTTGACACCTCGGACGAAGAAGGTATGTATGGCACACCAATGCTTCGTTCGCTTCGCGATGATTTAATACCCGACGACTCGTTTTTAAGTTTAGGAGTTGTTTCGTGGGAAATGTTAGATTACCTCCAGAAAGGCGTTAAATATCAAAAAGCGGGTGATATCAAACCAAAAGGTGACGGTTTACCGGTTATTTTGATTCAAACGTCACGCCCAAAAGCCAAGACTGTAATTGAGAGTATTGAAGAAGCTGGTGGACTTAAAGCAATTTGTTTTAACCCAGGTGCCAACCCATTGGGTAGTGAAATATACGACCTTGGTTTGCTTCAAACCCATAACGGTGAATTATTTCTGTTTGGTGAATTTGAGGAGGATGACCCGACCCACGTCGAAGCTCGCAAGAAATGGAACCAACGGTGCAAAAATACTAAAGGCTACTGCGGCTTAATTATTGCCAAAGGACTTACAGGCGCCAGTCGCGGCAACCCCCAACTGCGCGACATGATGGCTTTATTTGAAGGTGTATCGCTCTCACCCCAAGAATTAGGCATCGGTACTTTGCAACTAATGCCTGAACTCCAATTTGAGTAGAGACGTGATTAATCACGTCTCTTCAGAGAAATTACTGTTGCAGCATTTATGTTAAGTAATATAAATTACTTTTAATATGAGTAGTGTAACTTCTAATTTTAGTCATGTTTAATACAGCATCGGTTTCTAATTTCAAAGGGGAGCATAAGCCAGAAGTTTCACCAGTGGTTCATTTAGCTAAGATGTGGGCAAAAAAATATGTCCAACGTTTAGACCGGACAGATAATATACATAAAAGTGAGAATCTACGAGAAAATACTGCTAATAAATTGCATAATTCGCTACGTCAAGCAAGTATTGACGCTTGGTCGCAAACCGAGAAACTAATTGGTAGAGAAATTGCTCGTCATGAAATCGACTCTACGCTTGTTGACCCTTGGCGAATTTCCCAAGAATCTTTTGTTATATACAACAAAGCTATAGAGTCATATGCTCAACAATTACCACCTGAAAACTTAGCTAGAACAATAGGTGGATATTTAGGGAAAGTACGCGCCTCTTACACTGCCACCGACGCGCGAGTAATTGGATTTGTATCGATGCAGATACATTACACAGGTCAAATCTTGCTCAAACAAATTCCTTTTTCAGAACAACAGGTAATCAATAGTTACTTCAAAGTAATTGATGATTTCCTTTATATGCCTTTACAAAGAGCATATGAAGCATCTGCCGAACATGAATCAAGTTCACCGACTTTACAAGTAGTTCAACAATTATTGCCAATTAGTACCGACATCGCGCGGTCTATTGCTGGGCGAGTTATCTTAATTTACCCAAGATACCATACACACAGTGGCTCACTTTCTGACCCAGTTGTTAAGATTGCTAGCATCCGCGATGTCGAAATGTTTCAAGTTTACCTATGGGTGTGTATTCTTGAAGACAGTATTAGCTCGATTCAACACGAGCTTTTTCCACTGTGTGTAATGCTTTACCCTGCACTTAAAGTTCAGTGGGAACTAGTGCGAACTATGATTCATCTGCTGCGTCAGGAAGTTGGCGCCAGATTAGGAGAAAAACAAAAAACCTTCTTTAAACCTTACTTTGATATTTTGTGGGAAATGTTCAGTCCAGATATTTTCCCAGATAGCTTATAAATTCATCTGCGCTTTATGAAAACTATCTTCACAAAATAAACACCAGCTTCAACTAATTATTTTTATACATTCACCTATACTTTGGGCAAAGCTTTTAACAAACTATTTGCGCGTTCAAACTATGGGTTGTATACTTTTTCCCATCCAACTAGTTTTTGTTTAGTACCGTATATTTGGCGACATTAAAACATGTAGTTCATAAACTTTGCCTGAAAATACTGATTCATCTATCACTATCTAACGATTATCATTATACATATGATTCCTAATAATTGCCTATTGAAGATTAATTGGACTGTATAAATCTCCACTATGAATAGTTACTTAAGGTAGTTACCCAAGATGAAGGAAAGTTTATATTATGTAAGTTAGCTTTAAAAAACAGCATATACAACCGCATGTATTATGTCTACTGTCAATAGATGTATTCAAAATTTAACTTATCAACTATATTCTTTACAAATATTTCATGAAGTAAAACTATTAGATTAGTTTAAGTAAAAAATCAAGATTACTTAAAGAATACGGGTGAATAAAAGACAAGATATACAATTAAATAAGCAGGTTACGAATTATTTTTAGTTTGCAATATCCAGAAAAGCCAGGGTAATAATGAAAAAAGTATTGGAAGAATTTGACAAACATAGGTTGGGTTCCAGTTGCTCCGGAGCTACCCAATCTTTGGCCTTGCAGTGGGCAAAAAAATATTTACAAAACCTTGATAACCCGTTATGTGACGAATCGTCTGAGAGAGGACAAAGTTTAAATGCTGTTGTCTCTGAAGACGGACGCAAGAAAACCGCACAAGCGCTGATGGCTTCTTTGCGGACGGTTAGTCATCAAGCTTGGAACCGTGTTGAGATGTTACTGGCTTCGGAGGCAAAGCGCCATAAGATTAAGCCCGAACTTATCAACCCGTGGGAGATAACAGCAGAATCATACAAAATTTACGAGAAAACTTTACAGGTATACACTCAACAGGCGCCACTGCGGCAATTGTCTACAGTAATGCGGTTAGCGCGCACAGGTGAACCTTTATCTGAAAAAGCATTGAGTATTTATACCGAACAAGTGGCGCCGAGTCAGTTAGCAACAGTAATTGGTTATAACGTTGGGACAATACGAAAAAAGTATACTACTGTTGACCCGCGCGTGATTGGGTTTGTGAGTATGCAATTTCACTACACAAGCCAAATGTTGCTAGACACTTTATCACCTTTGGAACGTTCGATACTGAGTGCGTACTTCAAAGTCATTGATGACCACTTATACATGCCACTTCAACGAGTGTATGAAGCAGCAGCAGAACATGATTATGACTCTTACGAATTGTCAGCAGTGCAAAGCTTATTACCAGTAAGTACTGAAATTGCTAAAAATATATCAAACAGAATCATTGACATTTATCCCGATTACCGATGTTCTTCGGGTCGTTTGAGTGACCCAGTGATTAGAACGTCAAGTGTACGTGATATAGAAATGTTTCAAGTCTATTTATGGTTATCTACTTTGGAAAGGAGCGTTGCAGCAATTCAGCAAGAGTTGTTTCCTTTATGTGTAATGTTGTACCCAAGATTTAATGTCCAATGGGAATTAATTCGACAAATGTTACATTTACTGAGTCAAGAAATACGCTTACGTTTGACACCTAAACAAGCCGATACGGTCATACCATACTATCAAGTATTATGGCATATGTTTTCTCCGGAAGTCTTTGGAGAGCTTGATTTACGTCGAAGAACTGATGAGTTAGATGATGATTTTGTAAATTCGTTATTTGCTTAACAGTAACAATATGAAGTAAGTTTATAAAATTTTATTTAAGCAGGATTGTTTTATCCTGTTGATAATTTTTGATGTCGTATTAATCAGTGTGCGATAAATTTCCTGTCACAATTAACTACAATGAAGCTCACATTTGATACATTAATAGTATATGATAAGTATTCTACTAACCCAAAGTTTATCGTATTGATGAAACTACTGATCTAGAAGAATATACTGCACAAAAATATGATATCCTCGTTTTCCACCTGATTACAATTTACAACTGAATTCGATCAATAGAAGAAGCATAACAAAATGACTAATAAGAAATGGGCTGTCAAACGCATAACTGTTAATTTAGCCGCACAAGAGGCAGAAAGACTTGAGGTGTACTGTCAGCAGACTGGTAGACCTGCAACTGATGTCATACGAGAACTGATTCGAGGCTTGCCGATCAACGACGAAGCGAACAACGCCAGTGCGAACCGACAGTAGTTACAAGCACTTTAGTGCTTAGTCAGTGCTTAATTAGTGCTTAATTAGTGCGCGCTTGATTTGCTTAGTGCCTCCTCACACACATATTGAAGAACTTATAGCGATGAATTGCAATTTCGGACACCAACCCAAGTTAAAATTTGTAAAGATAACTGAAAAGGAAGTACGGAATGCGCGTTGCAATCGTAGGTGCTGGTTTAGCTGGACTGGCAACGGCTGTAGATTTAGCTGATGCTGGCTGTGAAGTCCAAATTTTTGAATCGCGTCCATTTGTGGGCGGAAAGGTCGGCAGTTGGGTTGACAACGATGGCAACCACATCGAGATGGGTTTGCACGTCTTTTTTGGCTGCTACTATCAACTGTTTGATTTGATGCAAAAAGTTGGTGCTTTGGATAATTTTTTAGCCAAGCAACATACTCACACTTTTATCAACGAAGGTGGACGTGTTGGCGCGCTTGATTTCCGCTTCTTTAGTGGCGCCCCTCTGAACGGATTAAAAGCATTTTTTACTACATCGCAACTTTCAGCTTATGACAAGTTTCGCAATGCGATGGCATTAGGCACAAGTCCTGTAGTGCAGGGACTTGTAGACTTTGATGGGGCAATGCGAACGATTCGTAACTTGGATAAAATTAGTTTTGCTGATTGGTTTCGTAGCCACGGCGGTAACAACAACAGTTTGCGAAGAATGTGGGATCCAATTGCCCTTGCACTAGGATTTATTGATACTGAAAATATTTCCGCGCGGTGTATGCTGACAATTTTTCAGCTATTTGCCGTTCGTACAGAAGCATCTAAACTCAGAATGCTTAAGGGTTCTCCTTACGAGTACATGCACAAGCCAATACTCGATTATTTGGAAGCAAGAGGTGCAAAAGTTTACACGCGCCGGCAAGTTAGAAATATTAGTTACACAGAAGTTGAGGGACAAACGCGGATAACTGAGATAACAGTAGCCAACGGTGATAGCCAAGAAAGTATTAAAGCCGATGCTTACGTTGCAGCTTGTGATGTTCCAGGAATCAAACGGTTAATACCTTCTGATTGGCGTAAGTGGGCTGAGTTTGATAACATTTATAAACTTGACGCAGTACCCGTTGCCACAGTGCAGTTACGATTCGATGGTTGGGTAACAGAACTCAATGACTCAAGCGCGCGTAATAGCTTAGAACGTGCAGTTGGAATCGATAATTTATTATACTCGGCTGATGTTGACTTTTCATGCTTCGCCGATTTAGCATTAACCAGTCCTGCTAATTTTTACCGTGAAGGGCAAGGTTCATTAATACAGTTGGTATTAACACCAGGTGACCCATTTATTAAGAAAAGTAACGAAGAAATAGTTGAACACTCTCTAAATCAAATTCATAAACTATTTCCCTCATCACGGGAATTAAAATTAACCTGGTCTAATGTAGTTAAACTTGCACAATCGCTTTACCGTGAGGCGCCGGGAATGGATGTGTATCGTCCCAACCAAAAAACACCAATCGTTAACTTCTTCTTAGCCGGAAGTTACACGCAGCAAGACTATATTGATAGTATGGAGGGCGCCACACTATCAGGAAGACAAGCAGCCAAAGCAATTTTAGAAACAATCAAAAAGTAGGGTGCGTGACGCTACCAACAATTCTGAAACGAAGCGCAAGTTCAGTAGGGTGTGTGACGCTACCAACAATTCTGAAACGAAGCGCAAGTCCAGTAGCGTCACGCACCTTACCACGCACCTTACCACGCACCTTACTAAAGATGCGTTTTTCCCTTTCACCCTTCCCCCATTTAAAACACAATGGCAGACTGGTTAGAGCATACCGTACAGGTAGAAGTAGAGGCTCCAATGAATCTAGTTTGGAGTCTTTGGTCAGATTTAGAGCAGATGCCGCGTTGGATGAAATGGATTGATTCGGTTAAAGTTGCTGAAGATGACCCAGAATTATCGCTATGGAAACTTAATTCAAATAATTTGGAGTTTACTTGGCGTTCTCGTATTCTTAAAAAGATACCCAATCAAATTATTGAATGGCAGTCTATAGATGGACTGCCAAATCGCGGTGCCATCCGATTTTATGACCGTAAAACCAGCAGTATTGTCAAAATGACTGTTGGTTATGCCATACCTGGTATTATCGGTAAAATTATGGATAATTTGTTTTTGGGAAGGCTTGTAGAATCTACTCTGAATGCTGATTTACAACGCTTTAAACAGTATACTCTTGATATTAAGTCAGGAAAGAGTTGAAATCCTTAATACCTACCAAGTTGGGTCAGAGAATAAATTAATCGTTAATTCTTTGTTTCCGGGTGGTACGGATGAGATGCACGCACGCACTGTTTTTCCGTCTTCGTACTCAACAGTGCAAGCGTGACATGAACCCATCAGACACCCCGTGGCAATAAATACCCCTGCACGATCTGCTACATCAAGTAGAGGTTCTCCAACTTGGGCGTTTATTGTTACATCATCGGGTAGAAAGCGAACACGAATACTCATGGGTTAATTAAGTTATCACAAAAATGTCGATAAATCTAAATGCCGTTCAACTTCGTTAGCAAGCGAGTCTAATAGATTTTCGCGCTGTTCGCGGTAATTTGCAACACCTGTAGGTAATGATTTTAAACCACGCTGTTGACGTAGACGGTTTAACCAAGCTCGGCGCCAAGGGCCGTTATCAAAGATTCCATGCAAGTAAGTTCCCCAAACAGACTGACAACCATCAACTAATCCTATATTTGGGTCATCGAATAAGGGTTGAAAACCTTGGTTATCATTAGGTGGAATTTCTGTCCGTGAACGTCCTTGGTGAATTTCAAATCCGGTTACAGGTAAGCCAACTTGTGGGAAGTTTGACGTTACTTGACGCTGACGGGCAATCTTCTGTCCAGTAATAACGGTTTTTAGTGGTAATAATCCTAACCCCTGGAATCTACCAGCTTGACCTTCGATACCTTCAGGGTCTGCTATCATTTGTCCTAAAATTTGATAACCCCCACAAATTCCTAAAACCGTACCTCCAGAAGCCGCGTAGTGCTGGATTGCTTCTGCCATGCCACTTTTTTGCATTATTAATAAGTCAGCAATAGTAGTTTTTGTGCCAGGTATAATTACTGCATCTGGGTGTCCTAAATCTTGTTTTGGACTTAAATATTTTACTGACACAGTTGGCTCTGATTCCAAGGGGTCAAAATCGGTAAAGTTAGAAATGCGAGGCAAACGAATTACGGCAATATTTAGGTCACTACCTTGCTTGTGCGGTTTGCGTTCGAGCAAGTCTAACGAATCTTCTGCTGGAAATACTAGTTCCATGTAAGGAATTACACCAATTACTGGAATACCCGTGCGTTCCTCAACCCATTTAATTCCTGATTCGAGTAATGAGCGCTGTCCTCGAAACTTGTTGATGACAATGCCTTTAATTAACGCGCGCTCATCTGGTTCGAGGAGTTCTAAAGTACCAATAATATGAGCAAAGGCACCACCTCGGTCAATGTCAACAACTAATATAGTGGATGCGTTTAAATGTTTGGCGACTCGCATATTCGTTAAGTCGCGGTGCTTAAGATTAATTTCCGCAGGACTTCCGGCGCCTTCGCAAACTAATAAATCAAATTCGGTTTGCAAATGCTGTAAAGACTCTTCAATTGACCGCCAACCTAAATCAAAATACTGTTCATAATATTCTGCGGCAGTAACTTTACCAACTGGTTTGCCCTTCATGATCACTTGCGAAGTCATATCGCCTTGAGGCTTAAGCAATATAGGATTCATTTCCACCCAAGGCACAACACCTGCTGCCCAGGCTTGCACAGCTTGAGCATAACCCATTTCACCACCATTTGCAGTTACATACGCATTTAAAGCCATATTTTGACCCTTAAACGGCGCCACTCGCCAACCACGTCGTGACAAAATGCGGCAAATAGCTGCTGTTAATAGAGATTTCCCCGCGTGGGACGTTGTGCCCACTACCATAATTGCTTTCATAAGTTACTAATCTATCAGTATGACTGTTAAGTCGAGTGGTCGCTTTAATGTCAGAGGTTAATCGTCACTAGTCAATGACTTTTGACAAACCACTATATTAAAGATTTCATAAACGGGATTGACGTTTCCGTACTTATTGTTCCCGTGTATTCTTCTTTAATAACTCATTACCTTCTAATTCTAGAAGGGTAATCTCAAGTAGCGAGTCATAGTTTCCTGAAAACTATCGCTCAAAGTGGGTTTGCGCCAGGGTTTTGTTAAGGATTGTTCGACTAATTGGCGCCCTAAAGGAGTCAAACGGAAACTATCGGTTATTCCCTGACCATCAACTTCGCGACGTAACACACCAACTTGAATCAGCCAAACAAGTTCATTATCTGTGATTAGTTCCGACAAAGCGCGTTTTGCATAACCATTTTCAACACCTCTACTACCAGTAATTTCACTGATAGCCACGCGGTCTTGACGCATCGCATCAAATAAGGAAAACGTAAACGGTGAACAAATCAGCGACCGCAGCGCGCGTTCTTTGGTTTGGCTTGAATAAACAATCATGCTTTGGTTTTGATAATCAGCAATAGACATAATAGTTAGTAGCACGGGCCAAAACGCCTGTGCAGTATAAGTACTTTTTTACCACAGAGACACTCTTGACACAGAGAGTAGAATTGGCAACGGATGGTGAACGGATGTAGCGGATAAGTTATTTTAGATAACCAGACTTTGTTTGTAACCAATAAACTATCCGTTACATCCGTTGCATCCGTTGCAAGCTCTCATCTTAAAATATTGTAAATTAATGTAAAATCTGAAATGCATAAACAATCAGCAAACAGGGTAGTTTAATTATGGCTTTAACAGTTGGTACAGATGCACCAGAGTTTACCGCCAAAGACACCAATGGTAACACTGTCTCCTTGTCTGATTTCAAAGGTAAAACAGTAGTCTTATACTTTTACCCCAAAGACGATACTCCAGGTTGCACCAAGCAAGCTTGTAGTTTCCGCGATGCTCAAGCGGACTATCAAAATAAAGATGTAGTTATATTGGGAGTTAGCGCTGATGATGAAAGTTCCCATCAAGCTTTTACTCAAAAATACAATCTGAATTTTCCTCTGTTAGCAGACACTGACCACTCACTTATCAGCGCTTATGACGTTGATGGTGGTGGATATGCAAAGCGCGTCACCTATGTAATCGATGGTAACGGCAAAATTACTCACGTTGATTCCAGTGTTAACACTTCTACTCACGCGAGTGACGTTTTACAAGCACTAGGTGTATAAATCCCTTCTTATTTCCCCCCTTCCACGCGGCTACCGTGTACACACAAGTTTCTAAAACTTACTTCTCTTGTCTTTCTTCTCTTTCTTTGTGTCCTTTGTGACCTTTGTGGTTCATTAAAAAAGGAAAAACCACATAATCCGAAGGATTTCCCGTAGGGTAGACACAAAGGAGCCAAGGAGTGTGCGGGGGTGGGGAACGTTGAGCGAAGTGGCGTGGCACAAAGGGAATACAATTCCAGATTATACAGATGTGTGTACACGGTAGCTTCCACGCGGGGGGGTTAGGGGGGATCAAAATCTTAATAATTACAAAAAAATAGGGCGGGCAAGGATGCCCACCCCACAAGATAAATATTTAAAAATACACAATTACTGATTACTAGGTTCAAGCTTAATTACTTGTGAACCTTGTTGTGGTAATGGTTTCACGATATTTCCAGTATTTCCAGTATTTCCAGTTTGTATCCTTAGCTGTTGCTGCCTGCGGAATGCAGCTGCTGCCTCATCTATTTCTTTGCTTTGTTGATTGAAAAATTCTGGATTGTAATTATTAATACCGAGTTGCGCGTTGTGAATCATTTGGAACATGTTAAACGGGCTTTGCTCGGTACCGCGATAAAATGGGTCGTTACTTTGTGTGTCGGAGTTTAGTGGGTTGGTAACTTGCCCAGAGGGGGCAGTTTGCGCGTTGCTTGGTTGCGCTATAGTAACTAAACCCAGTCCAGCTAATGACAAAAGTGCTAATAATCGAATTTTCATATTTGCCCCTCAAGTACTATTTGGTAATGATTGTTTCTATTTTACGAAAGTGTCCGGCGGAGTCGAGGTTGAATACTCAATAACGCCACAATTGCGAAACCTACCAATACTAGCAAGGCGCCACCAAAGGTAACATCACCCCAAAATGCGTGCATAACAACACTATTTAATCCCCAGTCGCTGTGGGTGTAGAGGTAGCGAATAGGTTCTATAGCGTAGCTAAGAGGGTTGAGGGTGGCAACTGTTTGTAACCATGTGGGCATAAATGACAACGGCGCCAGTGCAGTACTCGCAAATAACATTGGTAAAGTACTGACGAAAATGACGGCGATAAGTTCGATGTGTCCCGGTAAAGTAAATGCCAAACCTAAGCTGAGAGCGGTTACACCAAGTGTTAACGCTAAAATAATTAGTACTATTGCACTTAAACCTGCTGCATTAGGTAAACCTGCACCTAAAAATGCTGCGGCGCCGATAATAACGGCAGTTTGGATTAAACTTTGACTAATAATAAAGATTGCTGATGCGAAGACAATCGAAAAGCGTGATGCTAAAGGTGCTACTAGTAAACGATTCAAAAAACCAAACTCACGGTCGAACATTATAGGTAGTCCAGCGTTGAGCGCTCCTGCAAATGCACTAAAAACGATAATACCAGCTGCGAGAAATTGACCGTAGTTAGTTGTACTGCCAAATATACCTTTTGGTGCATTTTGAAATAAGGCGCCAAATAGTACTAACCACATTACAGGCTGAATGATACCAGCAAATAAAGTAGATGGGCGCCGTTGTAATTGGATGAATAAGCGTTTGGTCAGTGCTAAAGTTTCTTGAACTATTTCACCAAAGGTATTACTGGATGATTTACTAGCATAGAGTTGCGGGGATGCGACTTGCTGCCAGTTGATATCTGATTTTGGAGGTAGTATAGTTCCACTCATAATGATTTTGGGTTGTAGATTTTGGAAAGGGGGGCGGGTTTAGAGAGATTTTAAAATTGAGTGTGGATTTTTGGTTAACCCGCCCTTACCGCATGTTTTGTTTTTTTTCTGCTTTGGGGTCGCGGTTTGCTACTGCTGCGAGTTCCGCGTCCATAAGAGTGCTTCCTGTTGCGGCAAGGTAAACGTCATCAAGACTAGGACGCGACTGGGCAATACCAAACATTGGTAAACCAGCATTGTTTAACGCTTGTTGAATTGTAATTAAGGTGTCGTTTTGCGGAGTTACAACTAAATTAAGCGAATTACCTTGTGCGCTGTTTATAATTACATCTTGTACAAATGGCAAAGATTTAAGTAAATCCTTCGCTTTTTCTGCTTCTTCCTGCGGAGAGAATTCACGAATACGCAGTGTTATTCTGTCTCCTCCTATCTTATCCTTTAACTCGGAGGGCGTTCCTTGTGCGATTACCACACCACGGTCGATAATTGCCACTCGGTCAGCTAATGCGTCTATTTCTTCTAAATAATGGCTGGTAATTAATACTGTAGTCCCAGCTTCGCGTAACTTTCTTAAAAATTCCCAAACAACAAATCGACTCTCAATATCTAGTCCTACTGTTGGTTCGTCTAATACTAATACATCGGGTGCATGTAGTAACCCTGCTGCTAAGTCTAAACGCTTGCGTAACCCTCCCGAATACGTGCCAGTCTTCTTATCGGCGTATTCTTGTAATCCTAGCAAACTGAGTACTGTGTCAATTCGCTGCTTTGTGACTGCCGTAGGTAAATGGTAAATTGCGGCTTGCAATTGCAGCAGTTCGCGACCTGTTAATATTTTATCTGGTGCGGCTTCTTGCGCTACATATCCTAAACGTTGTCGTGCAGCTTTAGGGTTATCTACTACCGAAATTCCAGAGACTTCTACTTTACCAGCATCAGGCGCCGTCAAGGTACACAAAATACGCAAAGTAGTTGTTTTCCCTGCACCGTTGGGACCGAGCAAACCAAAAATTTCTCCTGGCTGCACCTGAAAGGAAACGTCCTTGACAGCTTCAGTTGCACCATAGCGCTTTTTTAGATTTTGTATCGAAACTGCGGGAGCCATAACAATATATTCCTAACTAATTATTGTACGGGCGGGTTCACCTAAATTTCCGGTTATCTACCAGGGTATGGTAAACCCGCCCCTGCTTAAAAACCTTCACCTCAATTTCCGGTTATCTACCAGGGTATGGTAAACCCGCCCCTGCTTAAAAACCTTCACCTCAATTTCCGGTTATTTACCAGGGTATGGTAAACCCGCCCCTGCTTAAAAACCTTCACCTCAATTTCAGGTTATTTACCAGGATATGGGTAAACCCGCCCCTGCTAAAAAACCTGACTCAAAAAAATCTTAACAAACCGCAACACAATTATTCTTATCTTAGCGGTCATGTTCTTATATAAACCTGTTTACAGAAAATAGGAAATTAGGGATTTCCCCAAATGTATCAACTAGTCCTAGAGTATTCTTGATAAGTTGTATAAATTTATATCTATAGTTAACTAATCACGCTCGGTTAGCCCTGAATGGATAGGAACCGTCTCCGGGCTTATTTAACTTTGATTCGAGAATTACTTCGATGCCCGAATGGAGAAGAGTTAGCTTTGCTACAAGCTAATGCGCGAAATCGTTGACACTAATTTAATTGAACTGATGGAGCGAGTTGCAGCCAGAGCAACACAAAGGGGTAATTTTGGTACAGCCAATTTCCTCCTGGACTTAGTGCAGGAGTTGAAAGAAATGTTGGCACCACAAAAAGAATCTGGCGGCGAAGAGAAAGCATATTCTGTTTACATGCAGGTAATTGAGGAATTACTTAATTGCCCTAGCGGCGCCGAAACAGAAATTTTGCGTTCGCATCAAGATATAATTGACATAAGATTTATACTGACGCTTCGACAGCTAGCGGCAATGTTTACTGATATTGGCGAAAAAAAAGCTGCTGAATTTTTACAAAAAATAGCAGTGCCTTTAACTCAAGCACTCAGTAATACAAACTAAAATTTCAATGCGAATTATTTGCCTTCGGAATATATAGATTTTCTCGCCAATGTGTTGCGTCTAACAGCGAGTAGTAACGCTAGCGCCCAAGCTGTTTATCAATTACTAGAAGCAAATTTAGACAAGCTCAACATCCATTTTGCTCAAGTACTTGATAATTGGGCAACGAGTACCTTAGTTGCGGTCAAGTTAGAAATAGCCTTGAGTATTGTTGTTGACATTGTTAATTTTAGTCATTTGATTCAAGACTTCTCTAGTGGTGAACCTGCTTATAATATAGAAATTGCAATTGCAGGTTATGAAGTTGCCTTACGAGCATATCGTCGTGATCAGTTTCCACTTAAATGGGCTGCAATACAAAATTATCTTGGTCAAGTATATTTGAAACGTATTTTGGGTGATAAAGCAACCAATGTAGAAGTTGCCATTGAATGTTATCGCGTTGCGTTGGAAGTATACGAACACGAGCATTTCCCAAAAGAGTGGGCAGAAACTTTACGAAATATGGCTACTGCTTACCAAAACCGTATTTATGGAAATCAGGATGACAATTTGCAAATAGCTTCCGAATATTTCCGCATTGCATCCAAAATATTTATAGATGAAAATGAGTAGTCATAAAATATTGGTGCCTAGCGTGTTTTATCAAGAACGAATTGAAGCAAGTTGAGTGTACTTTGAAAACGGTTCTAGATTAATCGATAACGCGATTTCATCAATTCGAGGTCAAATCGCAATTGAACAAACAGAATTATCGAGTCGGCGCCTTGAAGCTCAAGAAGAAAACGACCGGACTTTACAACAAAGAATTACAGCATTAGGCTTCGGATTGAGTGTTGGCGGCATATTATCTCAAATTATTGCTAACAAAAAATTTGCTCCACCTTTTATTGTACTCATAAACATAAATTGAACAGATAATTCTTCTTATTATTATATTACAGCAACAATTTTTTGTGTCTTTGTCGGCTTTATTTGTGCATTTATTGTTGATAAAATAATTCTTTCATTCTCCTGGTTCAAAAAGTAAGATAAGTGTCTCGCCTGTCCTACCTGAGATTAGTTATTGTTCTCGTAGTGTTAATATTTGCTGCTGTAGGGGAATAATATACTCGAACTCATCATAACCCCTAACACATGGCATTTTTAGAAGGCAACATTCCTGGTTATCAACTTTTAGAGTTACTGTACGACGGTTCAAGAACTTTAGTTTATCGAGGACAACGTTCTTGTGACGAGCAACCAGTCGTTATCAAATTACTAAAAAATCCTTACCCCAGCTTTAGCGAGTTAGTACAATTTCGTAACCAGTACACAATTGCCAAAAACCTGGAAATTTCAGGCATTATTCGTCCTTACAGTTTGGAACCTTATCAAAATGCTTATGCTTTAGTGATGGAAGATTTTGGTGGGGTTTCGCTGCGGGATTATATTCGTACACATACTCTTAACCTATGGCAACTTTTAGCTGTAGCGATACAAGTAGCAGATATTTTGGATGGACTAGAGAAAGCGCGCGTTATCCATAAAGATATCAAACCTGCAAATATTCTCATACATCCCCACAGTCAGCAAATAAAACTTATTGACTTTAGCATTGCCTCGCTGCTACCTAGGGAAACCCAAGAAATACATAATCATAATCTACTCGAAGGTACATTAGCGTATTTGGCGCCAGAACAAACCGGACGGATGAATCGTGGGATTGATTATCGTGCTGATTTTTATTCGTTGGGAATAACTTTATACGAGTTATTTACAGGAAAATTACCCTTTGAAGTTGATGACCCAATGGAATTGGTGCATTGTCATATTGCCAAATATCCATCCTCAGTACATGAAATAAACCCAGAAATTCCTCCTGTACTGTCGCTCATTGTAGAAAAATTGATGGCTAAGAACGCTGAAGACCGCTATCAAAGTGCATTGGGGTTGAAGTATGATTTGGAACAGTGCTTGTATGAATTGAAAGAGACTGGCAAAATTGAAAGCTTTGAAATTGCACAGCGTGATATTTCCGACCGTTTTGTCATTCCTGAGAAACTTTATGGTAGAGAAGCAGAAGTCAAAATACTATTAGATGCTTTTGAAAGAGTTGCTGGCAACAGATTACAAACGGATGAAACGGATACTGTCAGAAAACCTGCTGCCCAATTAATGTTAGTGGCAGGTTTTTCGGGAATTGGTAAAACTGCTGTTGTCAATGAAGTACATAAGCCAATAGTAAGACAGCGTGGCTATTTTATTAAAGGAAAATTTGACCAGTTTCAGCGTAATATTCCTTTATCCGCATTTATACAAGCATTTCGGGATTTGATGGGACAATTGCTTTCTCAAACCGATATACAGCTACAACATTGGAAAACTAAAATACTGCAAGCTTTAGGTGAAAACGCGCAGGTAATTATTGAAGTAATTCCAGAATTAGAACGCATTATTGGACAGCAACCTGTTGTCGCGCAACTTTCAGGAAGTGCAGCGCAAAATCGCTTTAATTTGTTATTTCAAAAATTTATTCAAGTTTTTACAACCAAAGACCATCCGTTAGTTATCTTTATCGATGATTTGCAATGGGCAGATTCTGCGTCGTTGAAATTGATGCAATTACTACTAAGTGAAGGAGAGACAGGATATTTACTATTAATCGGTGCCTATCGAGATAACGAAGTGTTTGCAGCACATCCGCTGATGGTGACGCTTTCGGAGCTTGAAAAAAATCATGTCATTATTAATACTATTAACCTGGTGCCGTTAAAAGAAAATCATATCAATCAGTTGATAGCTGATACCCTCAGTTGTTCAACCGAGATGGCATTACCTTTGGCACAACTGGTGTATCAAAAAACAAAAGGCAATCCCTTTTTTAGTACCCAGTTTCTTAAAGCATTGCATGATGATAGATTAATTACTTTTAACCACTCGACCTCCCAACCCTCCTTGTCAAGTAAATATGAAAGAGAGGTGGGATGGCAGTGTGACATCGCTCAAGTTCAAGTAAAGGCAGTTACCGATGATGTTGTCGAATTTATGGCATTGCAGTTACAAAAGTTGCCATCACAAACCCAGAATGTACTAAAACTGGCAGCGTGTATTGGTAATCAATTTGATTTAGCGACATTGGCAATTGTTTGTGAAAAATCTCAAGTAGAAACAGCAGCAGATTTGTGGAAGGCATTGCAGGAAGGATTAATATTGCCTACTACTGAGGTTTACAAATTTTTCCAAGATGGTGACAATCAGAAAACAACCCAATTATCCACTATTAACCAATTAGCTAACTATAAATTTCTTCATGACCGAGTGCAACAAGCTGCTTATTACCTAATTCCAGAAGCTCAAAAACAAGCAACGCACTTGAAGATTGGGCAACTGATGAACAGTAACATATCTGAGGTAGAGCGGGAAGAGATTATTTTTGCAATCGTCAATCAATTAAATATAGGCGCCGCTTTAATTACTCAACAAGAAAAGCTAGAAGAATTGGCACAATTAAATCTTCTAGCTGGACGCAAAGCCAGAGTTGCAACAGCTTATGAACCTGCTTGGTATTACGCGAGTACAGGTATTCAGCTAGGTGGCGCCTCTTGGCAAGAAGCTTATGACCTAACTTTAGCGTTGTATGACTTAGGTGCTGAAACAGCTTATCTTTGTGGTAATTTTGAACAGATGGAGCTATTGTCAAATGTTGTATTGGAACAAGCTAAAACCCTGCTTGACAAGGTGAAAGCTTATGAAGTTAAAATTTTTACTTGTGTGGCACAGAAAAAACCACTAAAAGCTATTGAAATAGGGCTACAAGTGCTGAAGCTATTAGAAATTAGCTTTCCAGAAAATCCTACAGGTGAAGACATCGGTAAAGCAATAGCATACACCGCTTTGCTAATTCCTGAGAATGGGATTGAAGAATTAATTAATCTTCCTGAAATGACTAATCCTTCCAAGATAGCTGCTTTAAGTATCTTGAAGAGTATATCTAGTTCTGCTTACATAGCCAACCCGCCATTACATCTGTTAATTCTCTTATCAATGGTGAATTTATCTATCCAATATGGAAATGATTCCTTATCTACGATTGCTTATTCTGCTTACGGAACAATTTTATGTGGGGTAGTTCAAGACATTGAATCTGGCGGAAAATTTGGCAAACTAGCTTTAAAATTATTACAAAATTATAACAATCAGGAAAAAAATGCTCAGACATTTATGCTGGTTGCTACATTTACAATGCATTGGCAAACTCATGTTAGAGAAACACTATCACTTTTACACTTAGGGTATCAAAATAGTATAGAAGCCGGGGATTTACAACATGTTGCCTGGAATCTCTTCTTTGAAAGTCAATATTCTTGTTTCATTGGTCAAGAACTTAGCCAGTTAACAGAGAAAATGGCTAACTACAGCAAGGCTTTTAGTCATCTTAAACAAGAACTGCACTTTAATTATCATCAAATATTCAGGCAGTTTATATTAAACTTAATCGGTAGCTCAGAAACTGGGTTTATTTTAGTTGGTGAAGCGTACAACGAGTCAAAGCAGCTACCACAATATCAGCAGGCAAATGACACAACCGCACTTTACTATTTCCACTTGAATAAACTTATTTTATGCTACCTATTTGGAGAATTACCTCAAGCTATAGAAAATGCTACTATAGCAGAAACATATTTAGAGACAGCAACAGCAACGTTTTTGGTTCCTATATTTCATTTCTACGATTCTCTAGCGCGACTAGCAGTCTATCGTCACTCCTCAGCAATTGAGCAAAAAACCCTTATAGAGAAAGTAGAATTAAATCAAGAAAAGATGAAGAAGTGGGCAATTCACGCCCCAATGAACCACCAACATAAGTACGATTTAGTTGAGGCAGAAAAGTATCGTCTCTTAGGCAACAAAGTAGAAGCAATTGAACGATACGACCGTGCGATTTCTCTTGCGCGCACAAACGAATATCTTAACGAAGAAGCACTTGCTTCGGAACTAGCTGCTAAATTTTATCTTGAATGGGGTCGAGACAAAATCGCCCAAACTTACATGCAGGAAGCTTACTACTGCTACGCGCGCTGGGGTGCCAAAGCTAAAACCGATGATTTAGAAAAACGTTATCCGCAATTACTACAGCCCATCCTGCAACAAAAACAACTTCGCCTTAATTCATTAGAAACAATCTCCAGTATTACTACCGCGCGTACAGTTAATGCAACACAAACATCTACGAGTAGCAGCACTTCAATTTCAGAAGCTTTAGATTTTGCTACCATCCTCAAAGCTTCTCAAACCCTTTCTGGAGAAATTCAGTTAGATAAATTACTTACCCGTTTGCTCAGTACTATTATTACCAATGCTGGCGCCAGTTCCGGCGCCCTAATATTGCCGTGGGATAATGACTTACGGGTAGAAGCCATTGCTCGCGAGGGACAAGAACCAACCGTTTTACAAGCTAGTAGCATTGATAACAGTTCTGATGTCCCCGTTAGCCTAATTTACGCCGTTAAACGTAGCTTGCAAACTGTTGTCATCAACGATGCAACAAACGAAACTTCTTTACTTGCTGACTCATATATTATCCAGCAGCAGCCCAAGAGCTTATTATGCACTCCAATTTTGAATCAAGGTAAACTTCTAGGCATTTTGTATCTAGAAAATCACCTAGCAATAGGAGCATTTACAAAAGAACGTGTTGAAGTTCTCAACCTTTTATGTACACAAGCAGCTATTTCGCTCTTAAATGCCCGACTGTATCAAAAATCCCAAAACTACGCTCAACAACTAGAAGACTCATTAGCTTCACTAACTCATGCACAAACTCAGTTAGTGCAAAGCGAGAAAATGTCTTCTTTAGGTAACTTAGTTGCAGGGGTTGCACATGAAGTCAATAACCCAATTGGATTTCTTAAAGGTAGTCTTAACAACGCTCAAGACTACGTAAAAGATTTACTCGAATATATACAATGTGTCCAGCAACACCATCCACAACTGGCGCCTGCTGTCACTGACTTTGCCGATGAAATTGATTTAGAATTTCTAGCTTCTGACTTACCCAAACTAATAGATTCAATGAAAAGTGCAACAGCGCGCATTCAAGATATTAGCACTAGCCTCCGCACCTTCTCCAGAGCCGATACAGCCGAAAAAGTTGCTTGTAATATCCATGAAGGTATTGATAGTACCCTGCTAATTTTGAAGTATCGGCTTAAAGCAAACGAGTATCGTCCGGAAATTAAAATTGTTAAGGCATACGGGAAATTACCATCAATCAAGTGCTTTTTGGGACAACTAAACCAAGTATTTATGAATATTTTGGCAAACGCCATTGATGCAATTGATGAACAATCTCAAAAGTACTCGTTCGATGAGTTAAAAGCAAATCCCAAACAAATTACAATTACAACAGAAGTATTGCAAGCTGAAAATACTGCTGTAATTCGCATTAAAGATAACGGCCTTGGAATGTCAGAAGCTGTAAAAGCTAAAATTTTCGACCACTTATTTACAACTAAAGGTGTTGGTAAAGGTACCGGGTTGGGGTTAGCTATTGCTCATCAAATTGTTGAGCAAACCCATGCAGGTAAAATAATTTGTAATTCGGCGCCTAACATCGGAACTGAATTTGTAATTGAGTTACCCCTTGCATAATACGTAGGTTATTAATTGTAAGATTCCCCACTTCTTAAAGAAGTCGGGAATCTTAACATGTTTACGAACTTACTAAGTCTGGAAATACTGACTGTACTGCTGGATGTACTAGTGAATAATTCTGAACATTAACTCCCTTAGCTAAAGCAGGATTAGTTTCCAAAGCACCTAATCCTAAATTAGCTAACTGTTGTACATAAGGCAGTGTACTATTATTCAAAGCTTGAGTTGCTGTCCAAGGCACTGCACCTGGCATATTGGGTACACCATAATGAACCACACCTTCTTCTATATAAACTGGGTTTGTATGGGATGTCGGGTGCAAAGTTTCAATACACCCACCTTGGTCAACTGCTACGTCCACAATTACTGAACCCGCACGCATTTGTTGAACTAGTTCGCGCGATACTAATATAGGTGCCCTTCTTCCCAACACTAATACGGCGCCAATTAGTAAATCAGCATCTTTAACAGCAGCTTCGATATGGGCAGAGTTACTATATAGCAATTCAACGCGCGAACCAAATATAGTCTCTAAATAACTCAACCGCTCGACGTTAACATCTAATATTTGTACTGAGGCGCCCATCCCAACAGCCATTCTAGCAGCTTCGGTTCCAACAACCCCACCACCCAAAATCACTACCTTACCCGGTTTGACACCAGGTACACCACCTAATAATACTCCTCTACCACCTTGTTGACGCTCTAAATATCTAGCACCGAACTGTACAGATAATCGTCCGGCAATAATACTCATTGGCGTTAACAAAGGTAATCGATTGGCACCCGGTACTTCAACTGTTTCATATGCTACAGCAGTAACACCACAATCAATTAAATGCTCAGTTAACTTACGGTCAGCAGCTAAATGTAGATATGTAAATAATATTTGCTCTTTATGTAAAAACTTATACTCACTTTGCAGCGGTTCTTTGACCTTAACTACTAATTCACGATTCCACACTGCTTCTGCGGTCGGTACAATTTCGGCGCCAGCGTGGAGATAATCTTCATCACTAAACCCAGCACCCACACCCGCTTGCGTCTCAACATAGACACGATGACCAGTTTCTCGCAATACGCGCGCACTTGATGGACTCAACCCAACTCGAAACTCTTGGTCTTTTGTTTCCTTGGGAATACCAATTTCCATTTACTGCCTCTGATTTAATTTTGCTTTAGTGTAGTTTCTCTTAGACTAAGTTGCCAGTTTGATACGTTAGATACGAATAGTAGTGTTTTGATACACTTTCTTATTTTCCACACAATTTTCAGCCATTTTCTTGACTATTAACTCAATTTTACTAAAATATATAAATAATAATTACGTTTTGTTACAGATTAAGTTTACTCAGTAGTCGAATGTATCGCAAATTACTGCGTTCATTCCGATTCACGCTTGGTAAAGGTTTTGAAATTAACCTGACCGAAAGTAAACGTGTCACAAACTGCTATAAACTTAAGTTTGCCTAACAGAGGTGCTTTTAATCATGACTCAGCCACAACCTAGCGTTACACCTAAACTTGAAGAACCCAAGTTTGGATTTAATGAATACGCCGAACGTTTGAATGGTAGAGCGGCAATGATTGGATTTCTCCTAATTGTGGTGATAGAGTACGTCACTGACAAAGGAGTGCTAACATGGCTCGGTTTGCGATAGGCTTACCGGAAACCGTGGTGTATAAGTTGTAGTCTTAGTTGTACCTTTACAAGTAAGGCTTCTTGACCAGCCAATTATCAAAGAATTGGGCTGGTTTTTAATACATTAGAACTTAATAATAAAATTAATTACTGTAAAATGCCGTCTATCGCAAGATTGATGCTCATGGTTATAGTAATGTCCAATGTCCTCGCCCCTCGATTGTAAAATGTCTTCCCAAGTACCCATGAATCAAAATTATAATAGATACTAATGGGGTTTGATCTTCGGCGCCGACAACGGGTGAGGCATTTTAGGTAAATTTATACAAAAGGTTAAGAAAACATAAGTGATGAATATTGCGTTACCTCGTTTATTAAAATCGACTTACCGCCGAGAGCCAGTAGTTAGCGGATTGATTACCATAGGGGTAGTTGATGCAGTGATTGGTGGATTCGGTGATAGCTGGTCTTTATTTGCTTTTGGCTTAGGGACAGCAGGCTTAACGCTAGCGTTGCGATGGTGGCGCGTTTCAGGGCAAAGTCGTCCTTTACCACAAGAAGAAAAAGTGCCACAACTTTACCTACCTGAACGTTCTTCAAGTACATCATTACCGATGTTGAGCGTTACTAAGAAAAAGCCTCCTTATTAGAAAAGTGGAAAGTGCTGAGTATTGAGTGCTGAGTAAGAAGGAACGTAGACTATTTTGTAAAATCTAGCGTTTAAAAGCTGCCCAGTTGTGAGGCTGGGCGCCAGTGTATTATTTTATTGATTTTTTAATTAGTAATTTTGTTTTTATAATACCGAAATAACTGATCCCCCTAGCCCCCGCGCGAGTGAGGGGGGAACAAAATTTACAGTTCGCCTTCAAAACAGAAAAACGAGATTTAAAGCCCCCCCCTCCGGAGCGGGGGGTTGGGGGGATTAATTCGCCAAAATCTCTTTTAACTTCTCTACTAGTTCTTCTGCTAAATCCAGTAAATCAATATGATTATTACTACTACCCAAGCGGAAACTTTCTTTATTTCCCACGCAACCCATTAATAAATCCTTAACAGCAAAAATTTTATTTTCTTCCTCTGAAGCACTCAAGCACTTCTCCAATTGAGCAGCAATCTCTGGAAGTGATTTATCTTGTAACTGTGTTCTGACTTTAACAGCCACATAATCATTACTTTCTAAAAAACTAAGAATTGGTTCTATTAAAAGAATAATCCAAATATAGTAACAATGTCATGAAACTTGAGGTTCGCTTACATATTGCATATCTAAGTAAAAACTATGAAACATATGATAAATAGTAATAGAAATTACATTTAAATCAAGTCCTCTTCAAGAGGACTTGTGCTATTAGCATAGGGGTTTACAACCCTATGCGGGTAAGAAGTAATGAATAATCTAAAATTACTAAGTATTATTAATGTATAGATAATCCTTGTTGCAAGATATAAGCTAGGCGCCAATCTTAAATCTCTCTGTTTCAAGAGCGTCTTTGTGGTAAATATAAATACATTTCACAGCACAGGCGAGACACCTGTGCCACCGAAGCCACAGATGTAATTTTTAGGCGTTTGATTCAACACTAGGCCATCTTAATAACCTTGGAAGCTGTGATAAATGCACCCCATAATTGAAAATCCACAATACTAATTCCAAAATTAATATATATTTCACCCATATCAAATTTGATTCAACGCTAACAAGTTCAATTCCTTGATACAACTGCCAAAAGCGATAAGGCAAGTATAAACACGGGACTGTCACCCAAATAGGTGATTGATAATTCTTTACAACTATTTCAGATACGATTTGCAGTCCTAGCATTATAAAGTAGGATGCAAATACAATGAATACGACTTGATGGCGCCACTATATACCCCATAAAAGCATTGCTACTAATGGAAGCGCGATACCCACTGCTAGCACTACAAACAACCAACCCTGAAACCATGAAGGAAGCGGTTTTGGAATCTCAAAGGGTTTGGAGTCTCGCCAAGCATAACCAGCAATAGCAAAGAACGATGTAGCAAAAGTCAAAAATAAGAGATTCTCAATAGCTATCGAAGCAGCCATACAAATACCTTGGCACGATATCTTTATTTATTTTGAGACTTTTGCTTGCTCGCCGATTCCCACCAAGGTAATAACTCACGGTATTTACCGCTTACTATCTCGTCTTTCTTGAATTATGTGAATTACCGATGGTAACAGCGACACAAGTACAACTAGCATAATAATTGGGAATAAATACTTATCAACTTGTTCTGCGGGTAGTAAGTTTCCTAGAAAGTAACCAAGCAGAGTGACGCCAAATGTCCATATAAAGCCACCAACTAGGTTATAAGACATGAATGTTTTATACTTCATGACTCCAAGACCTGCGATAATTGGTGCAAATGTACGAACAATCGGTACGAAACGCGCTAGAACGATTGTTTTCTTTCCGTGCTTTTGATAAAATTTCTGAGTTCTAACTAAATATTCTTTTTTAAACCACCGCGAATCGTCTTTTTGAAAAAGTCGGCGCCCAAACTTGGAACCAGTGACATAACCAACATTATCGCCAAGAACAGCGCATATAAAGCAGCCGATTACCAAAATCCAGATATTGAGCAAGTTTTGTGATGCTGCAAACCCTGCGGCAACAAGCAAGCTGTCTCCCGGTAGAAAAAAGCCAATCAGCAATCCGGATTCTGCGAAAATAATTCCCCATATCGCTAGATAGCTAAATCCTTTCAGTGACTCAATTAATGCCCGAACATCTAAGTGCATATGTTCTATATAAATTTAAAATAACGCAAGGTATGCACAGAATATCTTACCTTCTGTAGTTTTTTCAGGATAAAAATTAAAATTAAATTTAAGTAAATTTATGATGTAGTGTTAAGCGATATACATTTAATCGAAGTAACTTTAATATTGTGATCATAATATTAAAGTTACTAGTACGGCGCCCGTGAGTTTGAGAGCGTAAATAAAATGCGAAGATATTTAAAGATGATTGGACTATTTTGGAGTGCTGCAATAGCTGCCGAAATGGAATATAGGATTAACTTTATTTTGGCGAGTCTAAGTAGCCTTGGAAACTTAGCGGGTAGTTTGTTTGGTTTGTTTTTATTTTACCGCAAAGGTTATTCTTTTGCGGGTTGGTCATGGGACGAGGCTTTATTAGTTCTAGGTGTCTTTACTTTACTTCAGGGTTTTGCTGCAACATTTCTGGCGCCAAATTTGAACAAAATAGTGCGCCATGTTCAGGAGGGTACGCTCGATTTTGTCTTACTTAAACCTATTAAGAGCCAGTTTTGGTTATCGTTCCACACTTTATCACCTTGGGGATTGCCAGATTTAATCTTTGGTGGAATTTTAATTGGCTATGCAGGAACTCGGCTTGGTATTGGAGTTAATAGTTATCTAATCAGCTTAATACCTATCGCTTTTGGGTTAGTTGTACTTTATAGCTTATGGTTTATGCTCGGCGCCACAAGTATTTGGTTTGTAAAGATTTATAACGTTACTGAAGTATTACGTGGGTTGCTAGAAGCGGGTAGATATCCAATGGTCGCTTATCCAACAGCGTTTCGGTTTTTCTTCACCTTTATAGTGCCCGTTGCGTTTTTAACAACTATTCCAGCCGAAGCGATGCTGGGTAGAAGTCAGGTAGGTTGGTTAGTAGGCGCCGGACTGTTAGCATTAGGTTTATTTTTCCTATCATCGTGGTTTTGGCGGTTTGCACTGCGGTTTTATACTAGTGCGTCTAGTTAACACGATTAAGCTTTTGTAATTGAGCAGCTTTCAATTTTTGATATAGAAGTGGATTCTTGTCTCTTAAAGGCTGTTGTAATTTTTCAAATTCTTTCTCACTTTCTCGTAAATAGTTATCAATTAGCTCTCGATTGGCAAGGTAAATGGTAATGACACCGTAAACTTGTTCGAGTGAAAGTAATGGAAATTTTTGGGCAATGCTTTCAGGTGAGTCTCCATTCAAAAAGGCGTATACGACAGAATCTAGAGATATATGAGTTCCTTCTATATAGTATCCTTCACCTCTTTGTTCGACATATTGCTTGGCTAGGATTAACGCTGGTGTCATAAAATTACTTATTGTTTTGAAATAAATAGACCAACCTTGTTTTATAGATACTACTATTCCAGCTCATTCATTTTGAAGGTTTATATCTTGATAATTCTTCCTTCGTGCCCTTTGTGCCCTTTGTGGTTTATTCCTCTCTCCTCTGTGTTCTCTGTGACGGGCGTGGTAAATATAAATACATGGCTGCACATCTGAGACAGATGTGCTATAGCCTCAAAATTGAGGGCATAACAGATATTTACGGTAAAATACTAATTCTACGGATTTTGGATAAGGAATAACAAGGGTGGCTTTAACACTTGGGGTGAACATCGACCATATTGCTACTATTCGTCAAGCACGAAGAACGGTAGAACCAGACCCTGTAGCAGCAGCGGTACTAGCAGAATTGGCAGGCGCCGATGGTATTACTGCACATCTACGGGAAGATAGGCGCCATATTCAAGATAGAGATGTACGGTTATTACGGCAAACGGTACGTACACATTTAAATTTGGAAATGGCAGCTACTGAAGAAATGGTAGCTATAGCACTTGATATTAAGCCTGATTATGTAACTTTAGTACCTGAACGTCGTGAAGAAGTAACCACTGAAGGCGGTTTAGATATCGTTGGGCAAATTGGTAGAATTGGGGAAGTTGTTGATAAACTGCAAAGCGCTAATATTCCTGTTAGCTTGTTTATTGATGCTGAACCTGCACAAATAGAAGCTTCTGCGTCATTGCAGGCTAAGTTTATTGAGTTACATACTGGTAAGTATGCTGAAGCAAAAGACGAAACAAGTCTTTTGCACGAGTTAGATTTTTTAGCTGCTGGATGTGAACAAGCAATGAAAGCAGGGTTAAGAGTCAACGCTGGGCACGGACTTACTTACTGGAATGTATATGCCGTCGCGCGTCTTCCTGGAATGGAGGAGTTGAACATCGGTCATACTATCATTAGTAGAGCTGCACTAGTTGGTATTGAGCGTGCGGTTCGCGAAATGAAGATGGCAATGCGCGGTGAATTTTAATTGTGTTTGATTTCATAGAGGGGTTCTTACTGCGAAATCTCAAGATAGTCAAAACACGAACCATAACTTCTATGAGTGCAACAGATCAAAAAGAACCATCTAATAACCTGCCGCTTTGGGTACAACATCGCGATACAGTAATTGCATACAGTGCAACTGCTGATATTGAATGGCGAACTGGCAAAGCACCTGACTATTCTCGCTCGAACGATAACTTAGCTTCTGAAAGTGTATGCAAGCACATGGAGGGTTCGCTTGAAGCTATCGTCCAAAACTTGGTACGTACTTTTGAAATGGAAGTATCTTTCAAAACTAATCCACAACAGTGGTTGTCGGTTGTTCAAGATAAGTTCCGTGTTAGTACTAATGGTGGTCGTGAATTTGATGCCGTAGAACTTGGCGCCAAAGGTACTTATAATGTATTTATGGCTAATTCCGAACATTACAAATCGTCGGAAGAGTCGTTTGAATCCTCACATAACATTTTTCACAGTACTTTTCCCAATGGTTTTCCTTGGGAATTGCTCGAAGTGTATTCTGGACCGCCTAACGTCACCTTCAAGTGGCGCCATTGGGGTCATTTTAAAGGTCAGTACAAAGACTTTGCTCCCACTGGCGAAACTGTAGAAATTATCGGGATGACTGTGGCAAAAGTAACTTCGGACTTAAAAATTGAATCGATGGAACACTACTTTGATAATTCCCTGTTCCTTACTAAGCTAACTGCGGGAGGTAAGGTAGCATCCGATACAAAGTCAAGCGGTGGTTGTCCGTTTAATCCAGTTTCCTTATTTAAACGATTCAAAAAGAGCTAATAACGAGGGGTACAGTAACTATTACTGTACTCTTTAATAATTAATTGGAAGCATAAGGGAAAAAAATGACGACATACTATTACGTTTTAGCAAGTCAACGCTTTTTATTTGAAGAAGAACCATTTGAAGAGGTTCTTAAAGAACGAACTCGTTATTATCACGAAAATGAAAAAGAAATTGATTTTTGGTTAGTAAAGCAACCAGCATTCCTTGAGGCATCTGCTATGCAAAACATCAAAGGCAAGTGTCCACAACCGTGTGCGGCGGTAATTTCAACTAATTCTCAGTTTATTACGTGGTTAAAACTTCGCTTGGAGTATGTAATTACGGGAGAATTTCAGGCGCCTAGCGAGTCAATACCTGATGCTTTGGCATCAATGGCAACAGTATAGTAGAGTGCTGAGTAATGAGTGCTGAGTGAAGAGTTATTAGTAGTCAAGCAATCAGAACTCAGCACGAGCGCACTTTACACTCTTTTTGTTTTGGGGAACAAAATCTATCACTTCTTATCTATTAAGAGAAGCAATTTATGTGTTCAACTGTTGTGGAGAGACTTCAGACTTTTTCTAGTGCTTTGTTGATTGCGATTGCTGGTATGATGGGCAGCATGAATTCTGTGGGCGCCCAACAGAACATACCTATTTGCCGTCCTCCGAATGGTGGTGAGTATCTTCTGTTAGTAACTAGCCCTACTACGGATAATCAAAATCAATTGCGTCGCGTCCTGCCTTCAGAAACTAATACTTCTGTCTGTAGATATCTCAATGACACCGTAACCCGCATAGGTGGTTTTAGTAACCTAGAAGATGCAAATCGCTGGGCGAGATTTATACGCGATTCTGCGGGTCTTTCTGCTACTATCACAACTAAACCTCAAGAAGTAGCGACTAAACCAGTTGCGAAACCAGCTCCTAAACCGCAACCGCTAGGTCAAGGTTTTGCTGTGTTAGTTGATTACTTTAACAAGCCTGAAACTGTAAAACAAGTACAGCAAGTAGTCGGAGGCGATATTGGCTTCGTTTCCTACGGTCAGCGTCCTTACTTGTTGGCAGTTTATACAACTAATTCCAGAGAAGCGCAAAATACATTACAGACTCTTTCTGAACGTGGTTTTTACGCCCAAATGGTTGACGCGCGTAGAGTCGTGTTGCTACGCCCTATCGTGAAATTACAATAAAGGTCAGAAGTCAGTTGTCAGGAAGGTGTCAGGAGGGTGTCAGGAAGGTGTCAGGAGGGTGTCAGGAGTTTCAACTTCTAACTTCTGCCTCCTGCCTCCTGCCTCCTACCTCCTGCCTCCTACCTCCTGCCTCCTACCTCCTGCCTCCTGCCTCCTGCCTCCTGACCCTAATAAGCCGCGCGCGCTAACAAAGAAACTGTAATACCCAAAGCAGAACCAGCAATAACTTGAAACGGTGTATGTCCAAGTAATTCTTTCAAACGGTCTTCGTTGAAGTTTGGATGTTCGCGGAATAATTCGTCTATCATCTGGTTAAGGATACGCGCTTGTTTGCCAGCAGCTTGACGAACTCCAGCTGCATCGTACATGACGATTATGGCAAAAACCGTTGCAAGTGCAAATTCTGGACTTTTCCAGCCAACTGTTTGCCCGACACCTGCTGCTAAAGCTGTAACTAAAGCTGAATGTGCGCTAGGCATTCCTCCAGTTGTTACCAAGACCTGTATATTCAACTTGCGATTTTTGATGATTTCAACAGCTAGTTTGAGAGCTTGAGCCATGAAACAAGCTATTAGGGCCACCAGCAGCACCCGGTTGTTAAAGATGTCGCCTATGTCCTGCATGGTTATTTCAGATAAGTTTGTATATGTTAAACACTGGATGGTTTCAAGTAAAGTATATAAAGCCTACTTTCTACTTTTTAGTGGTTGCGATTTGTAATAAAGTGTGCCAATGCTATCAACGGCTGTGCTTTTTCTCCATATGATTCGAGTTCAGCACATGCGTCTTTAATAAGTTGGTCGGCTTTTTTGCGTGACTCTTCGATTCCCCAAAGACTAGGATAAGTAACTTTTTTGGCTTTTAAGTCTTTACCTGCGGTTTTTCCTAACTGTTCTTGTGTGGCAGTTATATCCAAAATATCATCGATTATTTGGAATGCTAGCCCGATATTTTGCGAATATCGTGATAACTGCTGCACTTGGGAGTCTGAGGCGCCTGCTAAAATGCCACCACAAACGACACAAGCTTCCAAAAGCGCTGCGGTTTTATGATTGTGGATGAAATTGAGGGTTTCTAGCGTTGTATCGGTTTTACCCTCGCATTCTAAATCTACTACTTGACCACCAACTAAACCAGCTGCTCCAACCGCGCGTCCAATGCGAGAAACGACTTTTAAGATTGAAGAAGGCGCCACATTTTGAGTGTTTTCAACAATGAACTCAAAAGCATAAGCAAGTAGACCATCACCAGCTAAAATCGCAATGTCTTCACCATAAACCTTGTGATTTGTCAACTTCCCACGTCGATAATCATCATTATCCATTGCTGGAAGGTCATCATGAATAAGCGACATCGTGTGAACCATTTCAAACGCGCACGCGGTAGGCATTGCCATGTCAATTGTGCCACCAATCATTTCACAAGTGGCAATGCACAAAATTGGACGCAACCGTTTACCCCCAGCGAGCAATGAATAGCGCATTGCTTCGTAAATTTTGTCAGGATACTGCATGGGCAGCGATTTATCGAGCGCGGCTTCACAAATCTGCTGACGTGCTTTGAGGTAATCCTTCAGGTCAAATTTGGTTTTGGGCTGGGTCGTTTGTTTTGTTTGAATATTATCCGCTGCTACCATGTTAAGTATCCTTGAGGTTCTGTCATATAGGTTACAATTTTAAGGGAGTAAGTTGATAAATTTCTAAAATCTAAAATCGAGTGAGATAGCTTTTGACTGTATTTTGTAGCAGCATCGCAACTGTCATTGGACCAACACCCCCAGGAACGGGAGTAATATATTCTGCCACTTTTGAAGCTGACTCAAAGTGAACATCACCGATTAAACGGCTGTTGCCACTTGCATCAACAACGCGATTTATCCCCACATCTATCACAATTGCGCCCGGTTTCAACATTTCGCTTGTAACAAGTTCTGAACGTCCAACAGCAGCAATGAGAATATCTGCTGATTGTGTAATGGATTTTAGATCGTGAGAACGAGAATGGGCGACTGTTACTGTTGCCGAAGCTTCAAGCAGCATTAAAGCCAGAGGTTTGCCTACTAAAATGCTGCGTCCTAATACCACAGCTTGTTTACTTTGCACGCCGATTTTATATTCTTCTAACAGTCGCATTACACCAGCAGGAGTGCAAGAACGTAAACCTTCTTCGCTTCGCACCAAGCGTCCCATATTTACAGGATGTAAACCATCAACGTCCTTATCTGGAGTAATTTGATTCAGCAGTTTTACAGAGTCTAAATGCTCAGGTAGAGGCAATTGGACTAAAATTCCATCGACCTGTTCATCTTGATTGAGTGCTGCAATCGTGTCTTCAAGTTCGTTATAACTTGTTTGGCTAGGAAAATGTTTACCAAAAGATGCAATCCCGACTTTTTCACAAGCGCGCTCTTTACCACGTACATACGCAGCAGAAGCAGGATTATCACCAACCATTAGTACAGCTAAACCAGGAGGGCGCCCGAATTTGGGTTGTAACTCTTGAATTTGTGCCGACAATGATTGTTGAATTTTCGCACTTAGCGCTTTTCCATCAAGGATTTTAGCAGTTTGTGTTGCCATTGCGAATGTTGTTGCGCGTTTAAATTAGGGTTTAAGGTAGCTTAATCCCCAGTCCTTATTTTCTCAGATTCGTTGTATCAGTAGAAAGTATATTTTTAGGATTTGAAAGTGAAGTATACTGTTGTGTTTTTAGTGGGAACTGACTTGATTAAAATGGCGACAAAGCACATACTGATACAAAACTTCCTCCTTACTTCGGGTGCTATGAAGCAAGCACATTTTTTTTACCATCGTATCTCAGTATTTAGTCTAGCTTTGACTGTAGCTGCCCTACCTGGTCTAGCAAGCTGCTCGAATATTGGCACGAGCATGAACGCTATTGGCGCCAACATCACGCCAATTAAACAGCTAACACCACAGCAAAAAAACTCCACAGTCTACATTCAAGGAAAAATTGAAAAATATATACCGTTACTAGATAAGCACGCATACCAGCTAAATGATTCGACAGGCTCAATAGTTGTTTTGACCAATCAAAAGGGGTTAACTGTTGGTTCACAGGCTGTGTTCAAAGGTCAACTTCGCTACAAAAGCATCCGTTTGGCTGGTCAGGAAAAAGGCGACGTATACATTGAAGAAAAGTAATAATTTATACTTAAACTCTAATTGGTAAATAATTATGAACCAGCCAACACAGGCAGCTATTGCAATTCTCTATCGAGATAATAAGTTTCTAATGCAATTGCGCGATAATATACCCACTATCCGTTTCCCTGGATATTGGGCTTTGTTTGGTGGACATATCGAACCAGGTGAAACTCCCGAAATAGCAGTTCAACGCGAAATCTTAGAAGAAATTGGCTACAAGTTACCGTCTACATTTAGTTTTTTTGGTTGCTACCCTGACGAGAATGTGGTGCGTCATGTTTTTAGTGCGACTTTAGACATCGAGTTTAACCAACTAGTTCTCAACGAAGGTTGGGATATGGCAATACTGGCGCCATCTGATATATGTAAAGGTAGTTACTATTCTCATAATGCGAAAGAAGAAAGACTACTGGCGCCTGTACATCAACTAATCTTAAAGAATTTCATGGATAATAACAGTCAGAAGCTCATAACAAACAATTAATGATGCAAGTCTACAAATTTCCTCGGTGGTTAACCATTGGCATCGCTTTTCCCCTGACTATTTTAAATGGTTGGGTTCTGTTACAAGTGATTAAGTATTTTCAACCATTAGTTAATATATTTATAACCGCAATTTTACTCGCATTTATTCTTGACTATCCGATTGAATTTTTTCAGCGTCAAGGAATTAAGCGTAAATTAGCAATTGCAGGCGCCTTATTAATCACAGTGGTTGGGGGTGTCGGATTAGCTGTTACTCTTGTACCTTTAATTTTAGAACAAATTTACGAACTAGCAAATATTTTACCAACTTGGATTGATTCGGGTACCGCGCGATTACAAGCTTTCCAAGATTGGGCACTTCAGCAACAGGAGTTACCAATTAACTTGAGTGAGATAGTAACCCAAGTTCTCGATAAGGTTTCAAATCAACTACAAACATTTACAGGAAGAATACTAAGTATTGCTGTGGATACTATCGGCACTTTAGTTAATGTACTTTTAACAGTAGTATTAACTATTTATATGGTATTGAATGGTGAGCAGCTTTGGGATGGAATTTTTAAATGGTTTCCACTTCATATTAGTACTCATGTTCGCCAAGTGTTGCGTGAGGATTTTCAAAATTACTTTCTCGGTCAAGCTGTTTTAGGCTCCATTCTCGCAGTTTCATTGATATTAGCATTTGTACTTTTACAAGTTCCACTAGCTTTATTATTTGGTGTTACTATTGGTATATTTTCGTTATTTCCTTTTGGAACTACCATTGGTATTATTATTGTCTCTCTATTGGTAGGGTTACAAAATTTCTGGTTAGGTGTAGAAATATTTGCTGTTTCTGTAGGACTCGACCAAATCAATTCAAACATTGTTGCACCTCGTCTACTTGGTAATTTAACAGGTTTAAATCCGGTTTGGGTAGTAATTTCTTTGTTGATAGGCGCCAAACTAGGAGGAATCATCGGAGTGTTAGTTGCCATACCAATTGCAAGCTTCATTAAAGATGTTGCTGATAGCTGGCAGACAGGAACATTTAATACAGAAGCATCGGAATTTGCTGATAAAACTCATCAAAATACAATCAAGCTTGAGGAAAACCCAGATGTAAGTATTGGAAGATAATAGGACAATTAGATATTGTTCATTAAAGTGGGTATGCTAAAGCGCCTCTTTCTGAAAAATTGGAAAAGTTTTCGTTATGCGGAACTACCGCTATACCCACTCACGGTTTTGATAGGTACAAATGCTAGCGGCAAATCGAATCTTGTCGAAGCATTTGAATTTTTAAGACGAACCGTTGATGGATATGAAATAGAAGCTGCATTAGCAGGAGATAAAATTCTTCCTCCCATTCGTGGGGGTGTTAGCTGGGCAGCTCTCAAACCCGAAGTAGAATTTACACTCAAAGCACTTGTACATGGTGAAGGTCAGCAAGTCGATTATTTGTATGGTATTACCGTAGAAACAAAGCGCGATGCGATGATACTCGAAGAAAAAATTACCTGTCGTGAGTATCAGCGTGATAAAAAAACGATGATTTTTGAACGTGATTTTGTCACAAGTTATATAGATTCTAAAGACGAACGCGAAAAGATTCTCAAAATATCTACGCACTACAAAAACGCGCGCTGGACTCTTCCCAATAACGACAAATCAGTTTTAACTTACTTTAAAAACACTTATGTCCTTGATAATATTACTGAAGTCAATCATGTAATTGGCAACCTTGAGAAAATTTATGTTTTTAACCCGATTCCTGCTAAAATGCGGAATTATTCGCGTCTTTCTAAGTTTCTAGACAGCGATGCATCAAATTTAGCTGGAGTTATTGCAGGATTATCAGCACGTAAGCAAGATGAAGTCGAAGATACGCTTTCGGAATACGCGCGCGGTTTACCAGCAGGCAACATTTTAAAAGTCTGGGCAGAACGTGTTGGTAGATATGCTAGTGACGCAATGTTATATTGCGAAGAAGAATGGACAAATGGACAAGTACAAGAAATAGATGCGCGTAGCATGTCGGATGGTACTTTAAGATTTATAGCTATCATGACTGCTTTATTAACAATACCCGAACGTAGCCAGTTAATTATCGAAGATGTTGATAACGGGTTACATCCCTCGCGCGCGGAACTATTAGCACGAATGTTACATGAAATAGGTAGAAAACGTCAAATAGACATTTTAGTTACCACTCATAACCCTGCTCTACTTGATGCATTTGGAGGTGATATAGTCCCTTCTGTGGTAGTAGTACATCGAGATACAGCAACTGGAGAAAGTAAATTAACTAGGTTAAAGGATATTGAAAATTTACCTAAATTAATGGTATCAGGCGCCTTGGGTCAGTTGACTACGGAAGGCGCGATTGAAAAAAGCCTCGCAGAAGATAAAGTTGACACCAAAAATAAACCGTAGCACAGGCGTCTCGCCTGTGCGGTCAGATGTATTATTTTACCACAGAGACGCAGAGTACACAGAGGAGGAATTTAAACCTCTCCCCCAACCCCTCTCCTGCGAGGAGAGGGGAGTAAATGTACTTTTCTGTACGTAAAAACGTAGGGTGTGTGGCGCCATGAAAAAACTAGAACGCAGCGAAAAGACTTGTGGCGCCACGCACCGACTACCAATGTGACAATACCATAAGCCCTGTTGTTTTATTTATAGCAACTTTTTGACTTGAAATCAAAAAAAGCATATTTAATATTTCAAAAATAAATATTAGAAAAAAATTAAAATTATAATTTAAAAATTAATGGTACGCTTTTATCAATAAAATGGTACAGTAATGGTACCGAAAAACCTGACTGTACCATTTTTAACCCGATTTTGTACCAAATTTTCATGGTACAACAGCGAAATTATACCAAAAAAATGGGGAAAAATTGTACTAAATTTGAGAGTGCAACAAAGGAAATATCAAGGGAAACGCTTGCATAGTCTTGGTAAAGTGGTGTCGTACCAAGTTCGGTACCATAAACTCACTAAAATTGAAATTACTGTTTCAATGCACTGATTTAAAGCTGTATTTGGAACGGAAATGGTATCTAAAATGGTACTGAATATGGTACAAAGACGTTTTTTGCTTGGTACTGATAGGGGTAAAAGTTAGTTTCATTTTTGATTTCAGAGATATTATTAAGCTATTAATAAAGAGTATATTTAAGCTGTTACTAAAATTTATAATGCGGTACCATATGCTAACAGCTAATATTAACTTATGTTTTGCATGTTATATTAATTGCCGAATTTGTAACTACGCTCATACCCACCTATGGTTGAAACCATAGGCTAATAGTACAAGTCCATTAAAATGGACTGATAAAAGCAAGAACTTTAAAAATATGCTTGTTTTAAATTAAGAATTTATACGTAGAGGTGCGTTCTGGTCAGTTAAGTCTATAATTTTTAACCTTTACCGCTCCTTGTTAGGGCGAATAAATGGGGTTGTCAATTGCGGCGCCTCACGCATCAAGTCTCACTGTATCCGGCGCCCTTTACGGTAATAAAGTTTTTGATTAAAGCGGGTTTTGTAATATAACTTTACGGCGCCATCGCTACACAAAAAGCACATAAATAATATCATTGATGATATATATCATTGAATGATAATGTATTAGTATGTCTTGGAACGTTGAATTGTATGCATTGGAAAGCACAGGAGTTTTTGGAATTTTCCGAAGCTGTGCAAGATGCTTTATTAGCAGAGGTGGCGATGTTGGAAAAGTATGGACCACTGTTAAATAGACCTCATGTGGACACACTCAATGGTTCTAAGCATACAAATATGAAAGAGCTACGGTAATCGCGCGGATGACGGTGTGTGGCGAGTTGCATTTGCTTTTGACTTGCTACGTCAAGCAATTCTACTTGTTGCTGGCGATAAATCTGGGATGAGTGAGAAACAGTTTTATAAGCAGCTTATTAAAAAAGCGGATGAACGTTTCGACGAGCATTTGACCCAGTTAAAGAAGCAGAAAGAAGAGGAAGAGAAGGAGAACCAATGACTAAAGGGAAAAACTTACAAAGTATATGGGATAAGTTGCCAGAAGAGCGCAAGCAACGGATACTGGCTCGTGCTGAAGAATTAGAAGCTGAATATCTCACTTTGCAGGAGTTGCGAAAAGCTGTAGGGTTAACACAGGCGGAAGTTTCACGAAGTTTGCAAATGCCACAATCTAATGTGTCACGTCTGGAAAGAGAATCTGATATGTTGCTGTCTACTTTGAGGAACTATATTGATGCTATAGGAGGTAATTTAACTATTTTGGTTGAGCTTCCTAATCAGCCACCTGTTCGCTTGAAGAATTTAAGTGACCTTGTAAGTGAGGATGTGGATAGTACAGTATAACGGGTTGTATGGTTATTTTAGAGGCGCCTGTGTGATTGTATGTAATGTTATTTATCAATTGTGCGATTATGTTCATACCCGCCGTGCGTTTTTCCACATAGCGTGAAAAGTCAGAGGGAGTGATGGGGGGATTTTTACGGTTTGTTAGCTCGTGAGGGGTGTTTGGTACTATATTTTTATCTTTTCAAGAGATAATAAAGGCTTGCATGGAATTCTGAGTTATGTCAAGTTCGTTGCTCCCAGGAGAGGGTGCTGTTGGTTCTTATGGTGATTTGCGCGCATAGGGGACGTAGGGGTGATAACTTGACGCCACATCATATACCATCAAATGCGTTTATGCTTTTTAAAGTCCCTGGCTATACAAAGGATAAGGGCATTGCTATTATGATGGAACATTATTCTCCAGGGGTGGGCGGGCGCCATAGATTAACGTTATCTTATGGTCAGTCTCCTGATAGTAGCTTATCACCACGGCAAGAAGAAGGCTCGTGAAGTTTGGAATGTACGGTCAATTTACTGCAATCAAGAGCTTTATACGCTACAAATAAAGCATAGCTTGCGGCTGGTTATCGAGCAGAATAAATCTTTGTGGGGAACTATTTTTAATAAGTAGAGGATTTAATGATGAGGGATAATGATTTAATGTCTACTTTGAAAGCAAATAAGTTGATGCGTTCAAGAGAAGAGGTTTTGGCTTTTGATAATGCTTTAACTGAATTGGCTGAAAGTACGGCTGATGTTAATTTAGAGGAGCTTCATCTAGTTTTTGATGATAATTGCGAACATGAAGAAGTAATGTGGGGTCTTGTCCACTTTTTAGAGTCTTTTGATGCGTCACAGCAACTTCAAGCGCTTCTTAATGTTGTTCAGAAGCTAGCTGTATCTGCTCCGGAATGGACGGAGATTATACATTACCGAATATTTAATGATGAGCCAACTCGCTTTTTATATCAAGATATGTTGAGGTCTGCTGATTTGAATACTCAACAGTTAGTTACGAAGATTTTGGAAGATATTGCACGAGAACGTGAATTAATTAATGTTTAATATTTTTTGTCCAAAGTCGAGAAATTTAATTTGTTTTGACGTTATTTTTCAAGCTCTTTTTTGCGCTAATTCTCTTGAACTCCAAATTGCTTGCAGTAACTCTTGTAATTGACGGACAGCAAAGGCAGGGAGTAAGTCGGTTATTAACCATTGGTAAGCTAGTTGCTCGGCTTTACGATATTCCTGTGCTTTGTATAATAGAGAGGCTGCACTGACTGCTGTAATACCAATTGTTCTTGTTTTAGTTGGTTCTAAAGCTTCGAGTGCTAAAATTTCTGAAGACGCTGCAAGTCGATAAAGTTCTATAGCACGAGCATTATTCTGCTCTCTAAGAGCTTCTTCGGCTAAGTTTACGTAATGCTCACTTTGAGAATGATGTGATACCCAACTCATAATTAAGGTTGTACTGTTTGTATCATTATTAATTTAACGCGGAATCCAACCACACAAGCTAAAGCTGGCAAGTTGCTGTCACCTTGTAATGCTTGGTGTAATGCTTGGTCTACTTTTTCTCGTAAACGTCGTTTAATTTCTGATACACCTAAGTTTGTACCGGAAACTTCAAGCCGAAAGCATCCTTCTAGGTCTTCGACTTCCTGACATGCGTGGTGCTATGTAATAATCGGCACCTGTGCGTGTTTCTGCTCTTCTTACTGCTACCAATCCTCGTAGTAGTTCTGTTGCTGCCAATGCGAAAGCGTAAGCTGCATCACGGGTTGCGTCATCTTGATTCGCCCATAAGTTGATAAAGCGAAGTGGATTTGGCTTCAGAAATTTTCGTAATTTTGAAATTAGAGCTTTACTTTCTTGGCACTATGATATTAATTTAGCACGTTAAGTACGTAAGAACCTGTTTTGAAATCAATCTGAACAGTATAAATGTAGTGATGTTGATTGGGATAATAAAAGATGGGAAATACTCACCCTTTTTAAGCGACGAGCGTTAATTCATATGCACTGTTAAAACTCACAATTTTGTATATACATAGTATGTTTGATTCGTCAATGCCTTCTACTGGACTGGCGCTCTAGAAGAAAGGCAAATTTTGGGTCTGCTTATAATTATGATTAAATATTCATTTATCTAAAGAATTGGAATCATTGATTAGCCATCGCTTTTCTTGAGCATCCCAACTTAACTGGTAGCGAATTAATTCAGTTTTAGATAATTTTCTCTTCTCGCGCATAAAATATTGCATACTGATATTAAGATTGGCGGATTTAGAGTTTTTTGATTTCAGGCTAATACCATGTACATTAGCTCTTTCAACTTCATTTCCCCACCAGTCTAAGAATTTTTTATAGTTAAGAGATTTTTTACTTTTATATTCAGGAGTTAAACTATTCCAGGCAACTATGTAATTTTGTGTATTTAGAGCGTCAAAATAGTCTTTGATAAATTCTTTTGGTGAATTATTATTGAGTGTTGTGCTTTTCCACTCACCATTTATTAACCATTTTTCTAGTGAGTACCAAGAATTCGTTCCACCATCAATTAATGTTGCTAATTGATTCTTATCATCTAATTGTGGACGTATAAACCATGCGAATACTAAAAATACTGATAAGAATAATGAGTATTGACGACGTGGCGCCCATCGCTTTCTTACCACGAGACTCATGACTTTCGTAATTTTTGTTAAGATTTTATCTAGTAGTATGGAGAGTTGATTAATAGTATTTACTATTCCTGTAACTATGTCATCATATATATATACATACTCTGGTGGATTCAACCCTTTTTTGCGACTATTTTGTGTAATTAAGTATTCTGGATATAGAAATATTTTCCCGATAAATTCTGTCATTTTTAAAATTAAGGTTGGCAATTTTATCAGTAGAAGTAATTTTGATATTTGAATAAATAACCAAGGGAATAATCGTAAAAATAACCATGAGCCAATTGTGATTAGCATTAGTAAAATAATTACACTTCGCCAAGGCATTGGTATTGGCATAAATAATTGCCAAAATGGGTTTATTAGAGCTTTTAGCAACTCTGCCATAATCAATTCAGTAGTTTTGTACTATTTATTAATATTCTATTAAGGCTATTAGTCCGTCAAAATTATTCATTTTTAATTAGCCATTTATTATGAAAATCATAACTAATGACTAATTAAGTTATTTCTGAGATGAAATTTATTTATAAATTTGATTATTCGTCGTCTGGAAAAACTTCTTCTGCTGTAGGTAAATTTTCTTGTCGTTGATTTTTATTTGCGCTATCAGAGGTATTTTCAAGTGAAGCTCCTTCAATTGCAGGTAGAGTTTCTTCCGTCAAACCTACTAATTCTTGGAGTGCGCGTTTACCTACTTCGGAAAGCTGCCATCCTTCAACAGCATTAGTATCTATTAATACTTTAAGCATTTTTAGCTGATGTTCTCTTTCAATTTGCTTTTGTCTGTTAAGACTATCAAGAATGAGGGGGACATCTTCGGGACGTTGTGCAAGTTGTAGCGCCAGAAGCTGCCATTGACCAGCTTGCAACATGTTAGAATAAACCTCAGTCCTTTGCTTCATCATTTCAAGCTGGAATAATTCTTGTCGTCGCGCTTGTTCCAACTCAAATTGCGTCTTTTGGCTTTCTAAATTTTGTCGCATCATCTGTAGTTCCATCTCATCGAAGAGGCTAGCTTTTTCCTCTTGACGCACATATTTACTGCGCTGGCTTTGGAGTTCTGCTGTTTGCTGTATACGTGTTTTTTCTATTTCATGCTCTTCTTCAAGACGTTTTTTCCGTCGAATACGCTCACGAGCCTCTTCTTCTAAAGATAATTGAACAGTAAGATTTTTAAAATTAAAGCCTTCCTGATGAATTGTTACTTTTAAATTAGCGCTGATTTCCTCTTCTGCCGCACCGCTTTGTTCTACCTCGTATTTACGACTGATGCGACGCATTTCATCAGTAATTACAGGCTGCAAAACTGCGTACAAGTCAGTAATATTGCGACGAACGATAATTTCTGGTTCGCGTACCGATGCTAAAAATTTTACTTCTGCTTGAAAATCAAATGCATCAGTAGCGCAGGGTAAATTGCATTTAAAAGCCATAGCAAAGTCACTTAAATTAACCTTGTAAACTAGGCTATACTTACCCCAAAGAATTTCTCCTTTAGTTAGTCCCTTTTGACTTTCAGTAAGGGTAAATGTCGGCTGCCCATCACCAAGAAAAACGAGTGCGGTATTCGCATCTGGAATGGGAGTACGCCAACGCGATAGTTCTTCTCTACTAATAATCGGATTGTGCAATTCTGGCATGATGTTACCTCTTAGTCTTAATATTTAGAAGCTCTTTAAGAGTTGATAAAATCTTTGCAGCAGTATTGGGTGTTTCCGTAACTGCCCAACTTTCTAGGTAATGCAATATCCGGTCACGGTCGTTATTGTTTTCAGATGTCTTGCCATCGTCAGTTGCCAAGTTATAATGAATACGCCCTAGCATTCCATAAAAGCGGTTGTCATAATCTACATAATTTAGCCAGTTACGAAGACTATCCAAAGCAGACATACAAGTTACTTTTAGATTTAATGCACGTCGTAACAAAGAGATAACAATTTTTTCGTAGGTTTTATTTTCCTTCGCCAGCCATAACAAGGTTGGCGAGTTATCGAAATTGCAATCGCTCGCAGTTCTCTTCATTTGCATTAACTCTAAAAAAATCACCAACCCTAACAGGTGTGAAGTAGAAGTATTAGTTTCCTTTTTCTCTTTTGAATCAAACGTCCAAGCTTCGAGTGCTTGCAGAACAGCTATGTACTGACCTGCATTAAATAAATTTGCTATGCTTTCAACTACAGCAAAGAAGATTGGAGTGTTACCAGATTGCGCGATTGCAAATAAATCGCGTAGTGCATTTCCAGGAAAAAGAATGCCGACACCACTATAAGCGGTGATAACAGTAAAAGCTAAATGGGAGTTATTACCCCCTTTACTCCAACTTTTAAGCAGCTTTAAAACAGGTGTCGCGAGTTCGTCTTCAAAGACGCAGATGCTTAATGCAAGTGCAGCGAGTTGCTGTTGCTGCTGGTTTTCGCTTTTTGCCCAAGGTCGCAGGATTTTTTTTAAAACTAAATCAAAATCATACTTGCTTAACTCTGCTGCTGCTGCTGCAACTCTAGCGCGTACCTCTGAGTTAGAATGCGATGCTAATTTATACAGCCACTCTAATAAAGGCTCGCGCCATTTGTAATATTCTTTCCAAACATAAGACAAAATTGCAGGCTGAAATTGTGGAGTATCAAAGACAATTAGGTCAACCTTGCGACCGCCATATTCGGAGTTTTGGTATCCCTTTTCCAAATGAGCGCAAACTACTTTCAGTTCATCAGAAAGTTTGTTGCTTAACTCTGTGTCACGGTTTGATAACTCCTCTTCCTCTGATGGTGGTTTTAAAATAACTTGCAATTGCTGCACCGCTTCCAAAACAGTGCTGTATTTTGTTCCGCTTAAAACAGCCAATGTCACCATTAAAACTCGCTGCTTTAGGTCAAGATGTTGCTCAAACCAATGCATAACTTGCTTATCAACTAACAAGCTAAACCGCGACAGTGCTTGATCAAGCGTCATTTCTCCACTGGTAACATCAGCTAGTAGCTTTGCTAACCTATCAACATCACCTGGAAGTAATTTATTTTGCTCAAGCAAGTCGCTAATTTCTTTTGTTTGCATTAAAGCATAACCATCTGTCAACTTTTCTCTTGTTTGTAAATACCACTCTAGATGCTTTTTTAATAACTCTGAAGAAGCCGGTAAATTTTCCCAATTGAAGAGATATTCATCCAAATCTTCAAGTATGATTTGAACTCGGCTATCAAGTATGATAACAAGATGGCTATTGAGTTTCCGAAGTTTATTACCAAGACTATTTAGTACAGAACGTCTTAGTTTAACACTGCCTTCAGATGTAAGTGGATCGACAATTACATATCCTTGCTGTTTGGCACATTCAAATGAACCTAGGTCTTCAATCGTTGGGTCAATTTCTAAAATACCCTTAGCATGTAGACTAGACAACAAACTAATTGCTGTTGTCCATTTGCCCAGGTGTGCATCACCTCGAAGTATCAGAATATGTTTTTCACTTAAGATATTTTTAGCTTGGATGTAGCAGTCAGTTTGAATGTAGACGCTTGATATTTTCTTAATCTCTATATCTGCTACTTGTCCTGCTACTCCTTTTGCAGAACTACTATTTACTGGAATCGCTGTATTGTTTTTTATATCTCGTCCACTAACATCTCCTGCAAAACTAGCATCACCACCTACATGAATACCACCACTACGGTTATCGATGTATACTGTGGCAACCCCTAAACCATGCTGTAAAAAGTCATACGAATTCTGCCCTTCGTGACTCTTGTTGGTATTACTCTTGTTTTTGAGAAACTCGCGTAATCCTTCAGCTAAGTTTTTTTCTGCCTCGGGAGAGACAGCGGCATTTTGAGTTTCATCTTGTGCAGCCTCAGAAGATAAAGGTTTCTCAGATGGTTGAGATTCAACAGCAGTATTATTGCTCACAAGATATTTTCCCTCTCAATTTTGTGCTTAAACACGGTTGTCGTCAAATATGTTTAAATTGAGTGACTGAATTTAATACAATATTTCACGCCTGTACTTAAACTGTTGTCCAGTTAAGAATACTGACAAGAATGCGATGCTTTCAAGGTATTTCTAGTTACCACCTTTACTTAAATCACGTCCAGCAACGTCACCCCCAAAAGAAGCATTCCCGCCAACATTGATACCACCATCTCGTTGATTTACTGTAGCTGAAACTGTAGGGTTTGTAGCAAATGCTTTAGAAATCTCCGATGCTAATTCAGCATCTTCGCTGAGTAGTTTTTTGATTTGCAAGCGAAGCGCAGCTTTTGCATCTTCATCATTCGGATTATTTATTACTTCGGTTAGAGCATCTTGAGCAGATGGTTTTGCTGCTAAACGGGGACGTAGTTTTGCCCACAGCATCTTTGCTTTATCTGAAATATCAGACCCTATCTTTTCCAGTGTTCCATCGCCTATTTTTGCCAAAATCGGTAGCGCAGGAGCCAAAATAGCTGTCACAGTTTGGGCAAGTGCGGTAACATCAATCATAATTGCTCATTCCTGGTTTTTTACTGTAAATCGCCTGAGCAAGACTTGCTCTTAGATTATTTCTCAATTACTACAAGAGCAGTAATTTTCATTCCGGATAAATACTTAAATCTATTTTAATGACGCTGGTTTTTAGGTCATAATTGATACTTATTGCATAATACTTCTACATGATTGGTATTGAATTCAATATCGATTTCATTATGTAAGTTTTAATATCCGTAAAGAATCTCAACAATATGATTGTTGCAAAAAACGTTAAAAAAGTCATTCCAAAAATAATAGTTCTGGCATAAATCTGTCTTTGGATAGATATTAAGTTGAGTATTGTATTAATTTTAAAGCAATTAAGTACAATAAAGTAAACCCAATTTCTGTATATGTATACCAAACTAACAGCAATTTTCAGCTAAATGAACCACAATATATCGTTAATTATACATATATAATTTGTTATTTTATATACTATCGTATTATTTGAAAAAATTTACGTCGTCGCGTGGGCATAACTCAACTTACGTATCACTTTTTTTTGATGACAATTCATTCGGCTTTTCTCCACAATGTGCGTTCCCTATATCGTTATCAAAACTCGCGCAACAAAACCTCGGCGCCTCTCTTCACGAGTGCTTCTGCGGCTAAATCTTCCAATAACGTATACAAGGGCAGGCAAGGATGCCTGCTCTACAAGAAGGTCATCTGTATCTACTTGATTAATGCTAGAAACAAAATACAGGCGCCCCTCTCTCCAAAAAAACGGCGCCAATTGTCCCCTAACCAGTTATCTTTATGTATAACGGGGCAGGTAAACAAAACTCACGCCCTTCGCCGAATCATCGCAGTCTTTAAGGGGGCGCTCTCGGTGTTGCCAAAACCACGCTTACTCAGAACCTGGGCTACCAACTAGCGCAACTGGGACATCGTGTCCTGCTTATTGACATAGACCCCCAAGCCAGTTTAACTATATTTATGGGCTTGGTTCCGAGGGATTTAGAACAAACTGTCCACAATGCCCGAAGTGGAGGAACAACCCCTGCCTAATGCCATCGAAAATTCATGGTATGGATTTAGCCCCTGCTAATATTTCTCTCAGTGGGCGTGGAGATGCAATTGGTTAGTGCTGTGATGCGGGATTTCCGCCTTAAAGAGGCTATTGAGCCAATTCAAGAAGATTATGATTTTATATTGATAGATTGCCCTCCCAGTTTGGGACTGCTTTCTTACATCTCCCTTGTTGCTGCCACTCATGTTCTTGTGCCTCTGGAAACCCATTTCAAAGCTTTTGAGGGCACAGGTGAACTGTTAAAAACGGTGGCTACTGTTCGTAACAAACCGAACCGTAAACTGCAAATAGCCGGATTTGTGCCGACAAAATATGATGCTCGCAATTCCCAGGACGCTCGTACTTTAGCAGCCATCACCGAACAACTAGCAGGCGCCGGAACTGTCTTTGCCCCTATTCCTCGCTCTACTGCTTTTGTTGATGCGTCAGAAGAGCGAATGCCCCTTGCGGTGTATGAACCAAAGCATCCATCTGTTCAAATTTTGAAAAATATAGCCGTTAGCTTAGAGTCATTACAATGAGACGCACTAAAACCAGCCAACCCCTTAAAAGCAAAATTGAAGTACCTTGGGACACTACAGGCGCCCTTAATTCCGATTCTCAAGTATCTATCTCGTTAGACCGGATTTCTCTGCCACCAACCCAACCGCGCCGTTATTTTGACTCCGAGGCATTAAGGCAGTTAACTGAATCTATAAAACAGCATGGCATTCTGCAACCCCTGTTGGTACGCCTTGTTGATGAAGGTAAACACGAATTAGTAGCAGGTGAGCGACGCTACCGTGCTGCATTAGAAATTGGATTAAAAGAAGTCCCCGTCGTTATTAGAGAGTTAGACGACAACGCAGCTTATCAACTGGCACTGATAGAAAATTTACTTCGAGAAGACCTTAACCCAGTCGAGGAAACCGAAGGCATCCTGCAACTGCTGGCTCTTAAACTAGGTCGAAATATTGAGGGAATTCCGCCATTATTGCGGCGCCTGCAACACGAGCGTAAACAAGCGGCTAATTCCAATAACGTTATTGGAAAAAAACAGTTAGACTCAACAGATGCGGATAATAAGGTTAGCGATAAGGCGCCGGATAATTTAGATGATAATAATGATGTTGAGTCAAATGTATTAGACTCTGAAGAGATTTCCAATAACGTTATTGGAAAAGAAGATGACACTCAAGTTAATCCAGACCTGAAAATTGTTGAAGAAGTGTTTGATGGCTTAGGATTAATGACTTGGGAATCGTTTGCTAATAACCGCTTGCCGTTGTTAAACCTTCCAGAAGATATCCTTGATGCACTACGTCTTGGCGCCGTTGAGTACACCAAAGCGAAAGCCATTGCCCAGATTCAGGATTCTGTTGAGCGCACTGCCTTTTTAGAACAAGCTATTGCCCAAAACTGGTCTTTAAGCGAAATCAAGCGATATATCAGTGAGAATAAAACCCCAAATACTCAAACAACTGAGCCGAACAATTACAAAGAGCGCTTTACTGCTGCGACTGCCAAGTTAAGAAAGTCGCCTATTTGGTCAGACCCATCTAAGCGCAAACAGGTAGAAAAATTGCTCTTACAATTGGAGATGCTGGTAAATTTGGAGTAAGCTGGATTATAGCCAGGGATTTGTGTATTATCCCTAGAACAAAGAAACAAACTTATATACGGCACCGAGCGTCATTTATTTTATAAGTAAAGGCGCCTATATTCTCCGTTTTGAAAAAAGTTTAAATACATTTGTACAAATTAACAATTTAAAAGAGGTTTAACTAATGAAAGCACGCAAACAACAATAACAACAGTCAAGATATCTACGCAATAATAGTTATAAGGAGACAAATTAAACTAGTGCCTACAGTAGAACAACTAAAAACCTTTTTTCGTATATGTGTACGGGCAAGTAACTTATTAAGGACAATTGAACTAACGAGGTACGATACTCGCTCACAACGAATCGTGGTTTTAATAGGCGAAACAATTGAAGTAGAAATTTTAAGTAATGGCGAGGAATTAATCAGATGAGTAACTATCAACAATTAACTAAAAAAGAATTGAGAGATTATATTAAACAACATCCAGAGGATGAGGATGCTTTTCAATATTACTTAACAATTATGCGAGCAAAACCAGGCATTGTAGTTAGTACAGAAGAACAAGCGCTAGCTGAATTTAGAAAAAGGTTAGAATCCGAATCAACACATTAAACAACGAGAAAGGTTCGCTCGACATTAAAGCAGTTAACTTACAGTTATTTTCAGGTAATTAGACTACAGTAGAGACGTGATTAATTATGTCTCTAAAAGGTTTCGATTTTTGTAATGTAGTCTAAATTAATGAAAACTACTGTAATCTATAAAACAGTATCATAGGAAAGCAACTGCCAGGAATAAAAGTAAACGTACTATAAACGCATGTTGTGACGTTCGGTAGTTTCTGCTGTAATTTGTGAGCCAATCAAACCACGTCGTTATTAAACTTGCTCAAATAGATGAAATTCGATAGATGAGAGTGAAACCTTGAATGCTGTCTCTATTTTTTCTTGTACTCCTAACCATTCATAGGAACAGGTAATCACTAACAGCTTTTTATTCTTTTGTACTTGCACAATTTGAAGCGGTGTAATTGAGTACAAGGGTTCATCTGAATCTGTCGCGCTATTCAAAACAAAATCTTGAAGTGTGATGTGAATTCCAAAAGAGGATTGCAGCACTTCACATAGCTCTCGATGTTTATTCAAGGCTCGTTCATGGTATGGGGCAAGCAAATCATCATTGCTGACACAAAGAAGTTGTTTTTGTTGCCGCGCAAGGGTTATTAAGGTTCGTGCCTCTTCTAAATGTATGAGACGATGGTTAAACTCTCCTACTGGCAAGTTATTGAGACAGACATGCCAGAAAGAGACAAAGAGATGGCTTGCTTCAGATGTCATAATTTTTCATTTCTTGAAGAGCAAATTCAACATTCTCATAAAGATAATTTTCCAGTTCCTCAATTGGAATCTCAACGACTTCTCCAGTTTTGAGGTTTCAGGTGGGCATGATTCCTCCCATTATGACATGTTATATATATTTTACTCGTCAATTTACTAGTATTCCAATCCACGATTCTTTTATTTTTTGCGGGACTGGCGCCCACCAAAACTAATGTTGTGTTCGATTTGGGGAGGCGCCTCCCTTGCGAGCGTATTAAGTTTTATAACGTGTTTCAATAACATTATTGAAAAAGTTTAGAGGAACGACTTGACGCATTTGAAATAGTAAAATTCTTGAACGGGTGGGCAGACGTTTTGCCCATCTTTATTGAGTCGGCGCCTCCCGTTCAGGATTGTTTGCGAATGAACCAATGAACATAACGAACGGTCGGGCTTGAATCTCTGTCCTCCCATGATCTTGTATGCGCTTCATGTATTATGAAAGTTTTTAAGATTTCATCAATAATCTTCAGAAAATTTGTGTTGACGATGAGTATACAAAATTTGTATACTCATTGTAGGGACAATAAAAAGAAAAAGATTAATGCAGCCACATACCGGAATGTCCAATCATCAAAACCGTGATGTCACGATCAACATCAGGGCACATCAGAGACAGCGAGATTTGATCGACCGGGCAGCGGAATCCCTTGGCAAGAACCGTTCCGATTTCATGCTGGAGGTAGCGTGTCGGGAAGCAGAAGCGGTTTTGCTGGATCGTCGGCTTTTTATGCTGGATGATGAAAAATTTCAGGAATTTATGACGTTGCTGGATGCACCGCCTTCTGTGAACGCAAACCTCCGGACGCTGCTGACTACCAAAGCTCCGTGGGAACAGGGGGCTAAGGCTTGACAGGCGGACAGGAACAGCAAATACAGGCACCCCAACCTCTTGACCCCGCCCATCAAACGATGGATTTTGATTCCGGCAATGCCGAATTGGATGAGTGGTTAAGAAAGCGTGCCCTGAAAAACGAAGCCAGTGGTGCGTCCAGAACCTATGTGGTCACGGTTGCAGAAGAAGTCATCGCTTATTATTGTCTGGCGAACGGCAGTGTCGTTAATACGACTGCTCCCGGTAAAGTCCGACGCAATATGCCTGACCCGATTCCCGTTATGGTGATCGGGCGACTGGCAGTGGACAGACGCTGGCAAGGACAAGGAATAGGTTATGCTCTCATGCGGGATGCGGTACTTCGGACTCTCCAGGCTTCTGAGATTGCGGGTATCAGGGCGATCCTCGTTCATGCCATTTCTCTCGACGCGAAGCAATTTTATCAAAAATGCGGTTTTATACCCTCACCTGTTGCCCCGATGACGCTCATGGTCACGCTCAACGATGCTAAAGAAGCGCTTGGCATGACATCGATTTGATCGTGACAAGACGCACATCTATAAAAGATATCTTGTAGCCCGAATCAGCCTACGGCATTTTTTCTCTTTGAGGCTGTCGTATAAGTCAACCCGGTATTGAGTTGGGGTTTTTGGTTGGTAAGAGAAGATTTTGAAACCCTTATATTTTAGGCTTTACGGGCGCCTACTTTCTCCAATCAATGCATAATTAACTTAAAATACCAACAATCACTCTGACTAACTCTTCCAGTTCTTCAGGAACGCGGTAAAGTTTAATATCTTGTACAATTCTTTTATCTTGCCGATAAAATATACCAAAACGCCAGTCCTCACCATTTGTAACGGTGCCGTATAACAGTGCTGTTTGTGAATTTGTCCATTGGTCAAGCGCTATTAATTCTACTGCTAATTGTGTAAACCCTTTACTTAAATCTGATTGTTTGGCTTCGACTACAAGCAAATTATTAGATGCTGAAACATAATAATTAAAGTTACCTCGAAGGCGTTCGCTAACGTTGATGGGATATTCTATATTAAGCTGATTTTTTGTGTGGTCACAAACTTTTAATAAAATTGGTGCAATTAAAGCTTCCCGCTTTGCTGTTTCGCTGATTGAGTTAACTACTAATATATTACGTCGCAGGTAACGATTTAAAAAGTCTAAATAATCAACTTCTTCACTATACTTTGGTAGCTGTAATGATGTACGTTCAAAGCTGCATCCTAATTCAGCTAAAATATCCGCTGGTGCATAGGGTAATTCAAAATATTTACTGAATGTATAAATTTGATTGGGTTCAAGAATGTGTGGACGAGTCATATAAAATTTATATCTAAATTATAGATTTACCTTTTATATTTTACGTAGTTTGGCAACGCAGGCGCCTAACCTCTTATTTTGCGAATGTGGGTATTTTTCGCTATAATGTGCTACCAAAACGATTTTCTCAAGACAATCAAGTTGAGAGTTAAGTTTTAAAATATTATAGGACGGTTGGGGACAGCAGTTCTATAAGTCAGGAGAGTGAAATTATGCTAGGCTTTGACCGTATTACATTTGACCCACGCCGGACTGGCTGGACAAGCTTGTATTCGTGGAATGCGAGTACCAGTTTCATTGATTTTGAATTTGGTCGCAAATGGCAAAACTGTGGCTGAAATTATAGAAGATTATCCATATTTGGAACCCGAAGATGTTCAACAATCATTAATGTATGCTGCATGGTTAGCGCGCGAACAGATTTTCCCAATAGTTGGTGAGAAGGCAGGATGAAGTTTTTGGCTGATATGGGTATCTCCCCACGTACTGTAAATTGGCTCAAAGCTATGGGTTACGATGCAGTGCATTTAGTTGACGAAGGTTTAGAAAGGCTCCCCGATGACGAAATATTGGTAAGAGCTTCGTGCAGAAGAGCGAATTTTGTTAACAGTAGATTTGGATTTTGGTTACTTATTAGCAGCAAGTAAAGCTACATTGCCAAGTGTTATTTTATTTCGATTAGGAAACGAAAGTTATGAAATAATCAACGAACGTTTGGCAGAAGCATTAGCTAGGTTTGAGTCAGATTTAGCAGCAGGGGCAATTATTTCTGTGAGTGACCGCGATTTCCGAGTGAGGCAATTACCGATATAAAAAAGGTGGGGCAACGGATACAACGGATGTAACGGATGAGCCATTGGTGACAAACAAGGTCTAGTTATTTAAAATCAACTATCCGTTACATCCGTTTATCATCCGTTGCCAAGTTCCTCTGTGCCCTCTGCGCCTCTGTGGTAAATAAAAATACATCCTCACACAGTTCGTGATGCCTGTTCCACAAGATTTTTCATACTTTCTACAGGCAAGGTAAACTTATGAAATTGATTAAATGCTAAACACAATCCTATGCCTAGTTTTTTATTGGAAGTTGGTACTGAAGAACTACCAGCAAGTTTTGTAAGCAGTGCGATGAAGCAGTGGGAGCAGCGTATCCCGAAAACTCTTGGTGAAAATAGTTTAGCTTGCGAGACGGTAAAGATATATGGAACTCCTCGAAGGTTAGCTATTTTAATAACAGGTTTACCTGCACAGCAACCTGATAGAGAAGAGGAAATAAAAGGACCTCCTGCGAAAGCTGCTTTTGCTCCAGATGGTACTCCTACACCTGCAGCATCTGGGTTTGCCAAAAAGCAAGGGGTAGAAGTATCTGATTTTGAAGTGCGTCCAACTGATAAGGGTGATTTTATCTTTGTCAAAAAAAGTATCCCTGGTCGTCCGGTTGCAGAAATATTTACCGAACTTGTTCCGCAATGGATTTTTAGTTTGGAAGGTAAACGGTTGATGCGGTGGGGTGATGGAGACGCGCGTTTTTCTCGACCCATTCGTTGGTTAGTAACATTGTTAGATGATGCGGTGTTACCGATGGAGTTAGATAATGGTTCGGAGAAAGTTATTAGTAACCGAACTTCGCGCGGACACAGGATATTACATCCGGAAGATGTAAGTATTGCCCATGCGAATGATTATGCAGATACTTTACGGACGGCGTATGTTGTTGTTGATGCTGCTGAACGTGGTAATACAATTAAAGAGCAAGTTTATGCTGCTGCTAGTGGTAAGAACGGCGCCACTGAAATTTACCCTGATTTGCTAGAAGAAGTAATTAATTTAGTTGAGTATCCTTCGGCAGTGGTTGGTAATTTTGAATCAGAGTTTTTGGAGTTACCGACTGAGGTTATTACAACGGTGATGGTTACACACCAGCGCTATTTCCCTGTTTTTAAAGGCGAAGATAAAAAGGAGCTTCTGTCTAACTTTATTACTGTATCTAATGGCGACCCCAAAAAAGCTGATGTAATTGCAGTGGGTAATGCACGAGTAATTCGCGCGCGTCTAGCTGATGGTCGCTACTTCTACGATAAAGACATTGAGAAAAAGTTAGAAAGCTTTTTGCCGAACTTAGAAACTGTAACTTTCCAAGAAGACTTGGGGTCAGTGCGACGTAAGGTAGATAGAATATGTCAAGTAGCTAAGTATATTTCAACACAGTTAAATTTATCAGAGAAGGATAGCCAAGACGTTCAAAGAGCAGCATTATTATGTAAAGCTGATTTGGTTAGCCAGATGGTCTACGAGTTTCCCGAACTGCAAGGTGTGATGGGAGAAAAATATGCTGCGGTATCTGGAGAAAATGAAGCGGTATCGAAAGCGATTTTTGAACATTATTTACCGCGTAATGCTGATGATAGTTTACCCCAAACCTTAACAGGGCAAGTTGTTGGTTTAGCTGACCGTATTGATACTTTGGTAAGTATTTTTTGTTTGGGAATGATTCCCACTGGTTCATCTGACCCGTTTGCACTGCGACGCGCGGCAAATGCGATAGTTAATATAACTTGGGCAGGAAATCTGGCAATAAACTTGATTCAATTACTTGAACAAGTAGTTAACGATTTTGCAACTGTATATAATAAGGATGCAGCGAAATTGATTCCCACTTTAAAAGATTTCTTCTTGCTACGAGTACGGACGTTACTGCAAGAGGAGAAACATATCGACTATGACTTGGTAAATGCTGTGTTAGGGGAAGACCCGGAGTATACAGAAAGAGCATTACAGGATTTACTTGATGTTAGAAACCGCGCGACATTTTTACAACAGATTCGCAATGACGGTAGGTTAAGCGAAATTTACGAAACTGTTAACCGTTCTACACGGTTAGCTGCACAAGGTGACTTGGACTTCCAACAGTTAGAACCAACACAGCTTGTTAGTAAAGAATTGTTTCAGAAAGCATCCGAGGAAGCATTTTATAACGCGCTGATTAATTTACTGCCGCAAACTCAAGCAGCACAAAAATCACGCGACTATGAAACGCTTGTAACAGCGTTACAGCAAATTGCTCCGACAGTAAGTACTTTTTTTGACGGCCCTGAAAGTGTTCTAGTTATGGATTCCAATCCAGATATTAAGCGCAACAGGCTAAATACGCTTGGTTTGCTACGAAATCATGCCCGTGTTTTAGCTGACTTTGGATGTATTGTAAAAAGTTAGTCACAATGTAAAAAAAAGCTTTGCGGATGTAACAATTTAACGCTACTATAGTAAAGCTTAACCAGGGAACTAATACAGTCTATGTCCAAAGCCCATGTAATAGGATTGGGAAAGTCCGGTGTCGCTGCGGCAAGATTGTTGAAAAGAGAGGGTTGGGAGGTAGAGTTAGGTGATTCTAAAACCTCCCCCGACCTACTCAAACAACAACAGCAATTAGCAGCAGAACAAATCACAGTTAAATTGGGTTACACTTTACAACTCGATACCGATTTACCCAAATTAATAGTTGTTAGTCCCGGCGTTCCTTGGGATATTCCTGTATTGGTAAAAGCGCGCGAAATGGGCATAGAAACCATTGGCGAAATGGAACTTGCATGGCGCCATTTAAATACAGTTCCGTGGGTTGGTATTACAGGTACCAACGGGAAAACAACCACTACTGCATTAACAGCCGCAATTTTTGAAGCAGCAGGTTTAAAGGCGCCTGCTTGCGGTAATATTGGTTATGCTGCCACCGAAGTAGCTTTAGAGTTTGATGGACAAGATGGCAAAAAACTTGATTGGGTTATTGGGGAAATTAGTAGTTATCAAGTAGAGTCTTCTTCTACTTTTGCTCCGCGAATAGGTATTTGGACTACCTTTACACCCGACCACCTCGCGCGGCACAAAACGCTAGAAAATTATTACAATATCAAGGCGAAGTTACTGCGTAATTCTGAGTTAAAGGTATTTAATGGTGATGACCCATACTTACGCAAAGTAGGTGCCAGTGAATGGTCAGACGCTTATTGGACAAGTATTCACGGTAAAGAAAGACTTATTGGAGAGAAAGGTTTTTATATAGAAGATGGCTGGGTTGTAGAAAAAATATCTTCTGACTCAGAACCATTACCGATAGTGCAAGCGTCTGCACTGCGAATGGTCGGCGCCCATAATTTACAAAATTTACTAATGTCCGTTGCTGCCGCGCGGTTAGCAGGGATAGACCCAGACGCTATAAATAAGGGTGTGAGTGAGTTTCCTGGTGTTCCACACAGGTTGGAATATGTATGTACATGGGAAGGTATTGATTTTATTAATGATAGTAAGGCTACTAATTATGATGCAGCCGAAGTTGGTTTGGCATCTGTAAAAAGTCCGGCAATATTAATTGCTGGTGGGGAAGCAAAAGAAGGAGATGATACTGCATGGCTAGCTAAAATACAGCAACAAGCTGCTGCTGTTGTTTTAATTGGTAATGCGGCGCCGTTTTTTAGTCAGCGTTTGCAGGAAGTTGGATATACTAACTTTGAAGATGCGGAAACGATAGAGAAAGCAGTACCAAGAGCGGCGGAGTTAGCGAAGCAACATCAAGCTTCGGTTGTTTTACTTTCTCCTGCTTGTGCAAGCTTTGACCAATATCCAAATTTTGAAGTGCGTGGTGATGACTTCCGCAAGGTTTGTTTGGAATTTGTCAAGCAGTAGGTTGGGTGGAGGCTTTGCGGAACCCAATATATTGACAATATAAATTTTTACCACACAGACGCAGAGTACACAGAGAGAAGAGAAACGAACCGCTGCATGACGCTAAGAGCGCAAAGGAAGAGTTGAGGAGTTGGAAATATTGAACCATAAAGGCACAAAGGACACAAAGGAAGAGGTAGGGTGCTGTGAAAGCCATTACAATCTTCACCTGCTTGAAAAATCAAACTGCTTTCACGCACCGCAATTGGGCGCCAATTCTGATCCCCCCGCTTCCCGCACGGAAGGGGAAAGAGTTCTTACCCCCCTTATCAAGGGGGCAGGGGGGATTTTATTCTTAATCGACTAGTATTGACAATTCTCCTGGTAATTGTTCTAGCAGCGCGATGGCTCTCTCACGAATTTCTGTTGGTGCAGGCATAGGAAAGTTGACTCGTTTGTTTTTATTTTAGCGTTTTATCACTTTTTAAGTTAAGCGCGCTTTAACTTCTCCCTAAAATATTTTCACTGTGCTGTGGATAATTCTTCAAAATTTAATTGTCCAATAGTCTGGCGCTCTTTCATTAGCTTACTGTCTACGGAAAGTATTTCCGATAAATTTCAACCCGTCTTCTAAGCCACTTCGCCAATACGACCATGTATGACCACCACCTCGAACTCTGTAAGAATGTGGAATTTTTAAACGCCGTAATAAAATGTGGAAAGTCGCATATCCATCGTTGCGAAAATCTTCATCGCCACAATCTAAATATAATTTCATGGTTTTGAATATTTCAGGGTTAGCATTTTGAATTAAACGGAACGGGTCATAAGATTTGTAGTGTTCTGTCAGTCGAGATTCACCTTTTAACCCCGCTCCATGCGCTGATGCTCTATTGGATGACCATTGGTCGTCCGTCATATTGGTAATCATCTCATCGGTATAAATGGATGCACTAAATGCAACACAGGCACAGAACAAATTTGGATATTTAAGTGCATATACTAAGGCTCCATATCCTCCCATTGACAAGCCTAAAACACCTCGAAACCACTTTTCTGGTTTAATTCTATACTTTGATTCTATAAACGGAATAAATTCTTGAAAGAAGAAGTCTTCGTAACAAATAGAACCGTCGTAGTTATTAATGTAACGACTATTACCTCCATCAGGCATAACCAATATCATGGGAGGAACAGTTCTATTCAAAATATTTTCATCTACAGTCAGGTTGACTTCGCCAAAATGTACCCAAGATGTATCATCTGCACGACTCCCATGCAACATGTATATCACTGGATAAAAGCGGGTCGAAGTCTCATAGTCATAAGGTAGGTAAATAGTGTAGCGGGCGGATTTAGCTAAAATTTGACTGTGGATTGTCAATCCTTCTCGAATTATTCCTTGTAACATATGTGTATTAACTTAATCGTTACCTTGGTTGTTTCCCTATTTACAGCACCACCAGCACATATTCAAGCTCTAGTGGAAGATTTACGCTCTCCTGATATTGAACCTGGTTCAAGCGTACCTGCTGTACACTAGAACATTAGAACGTTTTCTAATATCTGTTGGCGCCTGTAATATCAAGTCCGGTTAATTGCCCATATGTAAAGACTAACATGTTAGTCTCTACGGCGTTTTGGGCGGTAATTTTCATATTTACCATTTATCCCGTAGATTAAGTGGTTGTGGGAGAAACTTGACTTTCTTTGAGTTTGATATTTGGTGTTTTAATCAATAGGAAAAGTAAAATACCTTGAACGACTAATAGGTTGGTGACTAGAAAGAATGTTGCTTCTTCAATAGGTAGTCCAAATAGTTTGAAACCTGTTGAATATTTCTCTGATATGTACCAAATTCCGTTACCGATAGCAATACGGTCTGTAACCCATAAGTATAGTGTTGGAACGATAACAGCATTAAGCCAAATTCGCTTCATTCCCCAGAGTATATTTGTGCCAATAAGCCATTGCAGCGATAATATTGGGGTTGCCCAAGCCAAAATTAGTCCTAGGTATAAGGTGTTATCCCATTGCAACATCCAAAAACCAGCAATACTTAATACGGCGCCAAGCATAAACATTACTATTCTTAGCCAACCAGAGAAAGACTCATTCTGTACTGGCTGATTATGACGTAGCAAAAAGGACAGCCATAGTCCAGTGAGAATAGGCTGAAGTATGAAAAATAAGTATTCTTCAATTGGCACGTAGCCAATTGTGCCTATTACTCTACCACTGCCATATCCCCAAATCTCTCGAAAGACTAAATAATTATCCCAAGGGGTAGTGTAAACTAAAGCCATAAGTGCTATAAGAGGAATTGCAAGCTGTGCCCTATTTCCTCCAATGTTGGCAAATGGTTTTCGTTGAAGCCATACTAGTAGTAAAATTGGCGGAATAATAAAGATTAGGTGGAATGTGAAGTAACTCATGATAATAGTATATGCAGATGATTTTTTAATACTAGCAATAATGTAATTTAACAACGTCAGAAGAATATGCTTTTGTTTCAATCAGGTTTAGGCTTTGTTCCGGCGCCGACTGGTAAAGAGAAATGCCTGAACCAAGAATCACTGGAATTATTGTGATAATATATTCGTTTACTAATTGTTTTTGCATAAATGCAGAGGCAACGGCGACACCTCCTACTATCCATACTCGTTGGTATTCTCTGCTTTTTATATCCTCTATAACTTCTTCCACAGAACGTTTAATAATACCTGTGCGCGCGGCTGATAAATTTCGACTGGTTAAAATGTAGTAAAGTTTACCAGGATATTGCCAATCTCCAAAAGTTAAAATTTGTTTGTAAGTAGTTGCACCCATTACAAGCGCATCAATTGATTCATAAAAATTATTGTAATCATTATCATAAGTGCTTCTTCTGGTGATGATAACCAATCAATACTCCCATCTAGTCGCGCGATATAACCATCAATGCTTGTTGCTACGTAAATAATATATTTTGCCATTTTTATTATTTATTAATATTTATCAATATCTATGATAGAAGAATTTAATCCCCCCTTCGACGCGGCAGGGCTGTTTCATTCTTGAAAGAAAATTAAATTAAGTTTCAACTTCCTACGAGATTATCCTTAATTTCTGTCTCTGACTTTGTGCCCTTTGTGACATGCAGTGGTTTATTTCTTTGATGAACCACGAAGACACAAAGAACACAAAGGGTAATAGCTATTATCCTTTTTAGAATGAAACGGCCCTGCCCTTAATAAGGGGGGGTTAGGGGGGGATCAATGACATTAGTACTATTTTGATCTGTCATTGTTATGTCATTTTTGTTGTTCAAATTAGAATTGCAAACCACCGTTAGCGATTAAGTGTTAATGGTTCATAGGTATTATTCGTTTATGAAAAACAAAGCAAGATTTAGATATTAAAGGGCAAAAATTCAACATCAATGGCGGTTTTTGTTTATTTATCTTATAAATAAGCGAAATCTGAGAGCCTCTTAGCTACAGTTGTTTTGTAAATTTTGAAACTTAACTATGTTAATCAAACCAGGGATAATTGTGCTGCCTCAAATTACATCAAATATTCCAAACAACCCACGAGAACGATACGAAGCTTGGGCAGAATTTTATGATGAACGTACTGCAAGTTTTAATTGGTCGGCGCCTGAGTTTTTACTCGAAGCGGTTGTACGCTATGCACCCCCAAAGGGTTTTTTACGGGTTTTGGATATAGGTGTTGGAACGGGACAAGCTAGTGTGACCTATCTTGATAGTGGTGCGTTGGTTACTGGACTTGATATATCAGCGTCGATGTTACAGCAAGCTAAAGCTAAACATCCTCAGTTTCATGCTTTGATTGAACATGATTTTAATTATCCTTTTGTAGAAGCAGGGTTGAAACCACAGAGTTTTGATGTTGTCTTGAGTTGCGGCGCCGTTCATTTTGCTAAGAATATCGCTCAAACTTTGTCGCAATTAAGATGGGTGCTTGCTCCGGGTGGGTTATTGGCGTTTACTTATATCCCTTTTCAAGAACGAAGTTTTAGTAGTGCAACTCAACCACATTCACCAAGATTTGTGGAAGTTATGCTAAAAAAACTTGGTTTGGAAGTGTTGGAACATCATTCGTTTATTGCTTATTACGATGGTGGTAATTTAAGTGACCCTGTGCGTTACCAAAAAATTGTCGCGCGCTGTATGCAACCAGCAATTTCTTTACCAGCAGCGTTACAGAATATTGACCGCACTGCTTGTGTAGACCGTTCGCGGTTAATGGATATTGCCAGTCAACCTTTGATGAGTGGGAACCAAAATACAGAATGGACAGAAGATTTACTTGGTGTTCGCATTGATAATCTGCTTTTAGTTGATGTTTTGCGAAAACAGGTTGAGAGGGGGGAAGTGGCGCCGAGATATTTACCATTACCGAAAATAACAGCTTTGGTAAATCAAGGAAATGCTGTTTGTGATGTTTTGGTAATAATGCCACATCCTGATGATGAGTCTATTTATGCGGGTGGAACAATTGCAGCGCTAACTCAAGCTGGTAATAGTGTACGTTTAGTTGTTGCTACAGATGGTGGTGCTGGACGTGGTGGGACGGAACTTAAAATTAAACGAGCAGAGGAATTACAACGCGCGGCTAAGATTTTGGGTATTGAGTCGGTGCAAAGTTTAGGTTTAGTTGATTTTGGGAAATACCGTGATGGCGCCCGTACTCAACCGATTACAGCAGCTGATACGCTTTCGATTTGGGGGCTAGATAATACATTAGCATTGATTGTTAAACAAATTCGCAGCGCGCGTCCACGAATATTACTAACCTTACATCCAGAGGTTGACCCGAATTACTCGCTGCATGGACATCATCTTGGACTTGGGACTGCTGCATTAGTAGCGTTTCATCTTGCCGCAGACCCAGGATTTATGCCTGAGTTGGCGCCTTGGGCAGTGGAAGAACATCATGTTATGATTCCTTCGCATCATAGCGTTAAGGTAATTGGTAATGATGTAATGCGGATTGAAATAGATACATCATGCAAGTTAGGCGCTATTGAAGCACATCAAAGTCAGCATTATTCTACACAGAGGTTAATTGCATCTCTCAAATTAGATATATCTGAAGCAATTGAAGTTTGTCAAATATTACAAGCGCGCTGTCGTCGAAACTTTGTAACGGCACTTCCTTTAAATAGAGGTATCTATAATATTAGGGCACAGCGAGATTGGAAATCTAGTTACGATTTATTAGTTTCTCGATGTTATCAGCGTCATGAATTAGCTGATTTATTAGAACAGCAGGCAGAATACTGGGGAAATTCACAAGAAGTCTTTGCTAATATTCAAAAACTTCGCGATGCTAAAACAGTTGCAGTTGTTACAGGACAACAAGTAGGAATACTAGGGGGAGCAGCTTACACACTTTATAAAACATTAGGCGCCATTAAGTTAGCACAGCAATTAGAGTCACAAGGAATACCAGCAGTTCCGATATTTTGGATGGCAAGTTATGACCATGATATAGAAGAAGTCCAGCGAGTGGAAATTTTATCTAAGCAACCTCATATTTTAAATCTTGGCTTACCATCCACTCAAAGTCCAGTTGGTTCAGTAGAATTAGGTTTAGGAATTTATTCGCTACTCGACGAAATTGAAGAATCCTTCCAAAACCTGACCTATAGTCAAGAAGTAATTACAGCTTTAAGAAGTGCATATCAACCAGATGCTACTTTTGCCCAAGCTTTCGCGCGTTTTCTAAGTTATCTCACAAAGCACTTAGGGTTAATTATTTTAGACCCATCAACTCGCAAGTTTGCTTCCTTAGCTCGTGATATTATCGCACAGGAGCTTTTCGATGGTTCTCAAACTGCACTGCAACAAGCAAGAGAAATATTAGCTGCACAAGGACTTTCTGAAACTATCCCAACGAACCGTGATGTTCTACAGATGTTTTACACGGATGATAACGGAGTTCGCAGAAGACTACGCAAAGTTGAAGGTGGGTTTGCATTACAACAAACTAACGTTTATTTAACCAATGATGCTGCCAGAAATATTTTACAAAACCAGCCAGAAAAATTTACACCAAGTGCGTTGATGCGTCCTTTGCTTCAAGATGCTGTTTTACCGACCATTGCCTATGTAGCGGGACCAAGTGAACAGAAATATTTTACACAATTACATCGAGTTTATACTTGGGCGAATATTCCCATGCCGCAAATAGTCGCAAGACCTTCTTTTACTGTGATGGGCGCCGATGCTGCAAATATATTAAATCAAGCAGGTGGAACGGTAACATTGATAAATAGCGAGAAACCAGGTGATTTAATTGGACGCGCGGGTTTACCTAGCACAATAAATCTTGCTTGCGATGAGTTAAAGGTATTACAGCAGCGTTGTTTTAAATTATTTGAACAAGCAAAAGCAAATCAACCTGTAGGTAATATAGCTAAAATACTCCAACAAGATATAGAACAATGGTTGACTAGCACTGAAGTAATAATGACATCGTGGGGAGCAAAGCGTCCTTGTAAAGCATTCGCTTACGCAATACAAGAGTTACCTGTACTTACAGAGAAAGTATATTTAGATTTACAGCGTTCAGGAAGTCCAGGTTATCCACCATCTACGCGCGGTATTTCTAAATTAGCTCAGAAATTAATTTGTCTTGAACGCACTATAGTTAGAGAAGGACGAAAGCAGAATATAGCTGGAGTTATAGCTTTTAACTCAGTAAGTCCGAAAAATGCGCTTCAAGAACGTCATATAAGTGTTGCGGAATTAATTGCCACACATGGTAAATCTTTAATTTCCCATTTATTGCAAATTTCTCAACCTGATAATCAGTCACATCTAATAACTATTCGCTAATGGGTATATATGTTTACCACAGAGACTTCTAGGGCACAGAGAGGTTTGGGCAGTTCTCTCGTCTTACCTCTTCCTTTGTGGTTTATCCCTCTTCCTCTGTGTTCTCTGTGTCTCTGTGGTAAAAAAAAGACATTCATTTACAGGTGGGGACGCCTGTTCCACAGCTTCAATAAGAAAAAGATTTTTGTCAAAAATTCAGATAAAACAAACTTTATGCTTACCCATCAATACTCAATTTCACCTTCCATCACTTCTGACTTAACATCATTGCGAGTTGCAATTTTGTCTCTTGGAGGTCTTGGAGGTAGCGGTAAAGTTGCTACCGAACTTGCGAGAGAATTAACAATAGCAGGTGCCTCTGTGATATTTCTTACCAGTCCTGAAGCACAGTGGGTAAGTAATGATGAAACATTAGAGTATATAGCAGTATCGGCGCCGAAAACTCCAACACCTGCAGATTCAATGTGGATAACACCACTAGCACAAGAAATTATTCAGCATGTTGAAACTAATAATATTGCTGTGTTGAATGTACATTATGCTGTTGGGTTAGTCGAAGCAGCACTACTTGCGCGTCAAGAGTTGGCAAGTCGTGGTTACTCATTATCTGTTTGTTTGACTTTACATGGAAGTGATGTCAATAAATATGGATGTGACCTTAACTATAATGCTCAATTACGAGATTGTATTTTGGCTTGTGATTGTGTAACTGCTGTATCAAATTCTTTAGCAACGAGCGCAGTACAAATATTTTCTTTACCTATGCGTCCAGCAGTAATTCATAATGCGATTGATTTAGAAGTATTTCATCCATTCCGTAAATGGATAGCGGCGCCTTCAGATACTTTGAATTTATGTCATGTTTCTAATTTCCGCGATGTCAAACGTCCTTTAGATGCTATTTCTGTATTAGCACATGTTCGTAGTGCAGGAATACCAGCTAGATTGTTAATGATTGGCAATGGACCGAATTACATAAAAGCTCGTGAGTATGCACAAGAACTAGGAGTTACGAACGAAGTGATTTTTCTTGGCGCCGTTTCTGCAACAGAAGTTGTGCGCTGGTTGGCTGTTAGTGATTTGCAACTAGTTACAAGTGAATCTGAGTCTTTTTGTTTGGCAGCACTCGAAGCGATGGCTTGTGAAGTTCCTGTTGTCGGTACATATTGCGGTGGTCTAGAAGAAATCATGTCAATTCTAGATTCAAATATGCCTGCTAAATTATTGTCGGCGCCTGGTGATACGACGGCAATGGCAGCAAAAATCGTTCAGTTGTTTAATACTCCTTTGAACTATCACTCATTTCGCGACTCTCTAAGAGATAAGATTCAACTTCACTTTTCGCGCTCTGCTCAAATACAAGCTTACGGTAATTTGTTGTGTGCATTACAAAGGTCGGTTAGTGTATGAAACTTGCAAAACGCAAACCTCCAGCAGTACTAGTTATTTTGGCATTGTGGTTAATGGTGTTAGCTTCCAGCAGTCAAGCGACAATAGTGGCGCCTATTTTGCCACGTATTGGTGAAGCATTGAATATACCATCAGCTTGGCAAGGAAGCTTAGTTACTGGTTATTCTGTTGCGCTATCATTATTTGCAATTATTATCGGGCCTGTATCCGACCGTTTAGGCAGACGACCTGTGTTGTTAGCTGGAACGAGTTTAATGGCAGTTATGTTGTTGATGCACGGTTTCGCGAATGATTTTATATCTTTGTTGACAGTGCGTATTGGCGCCGGAGTATCAGGAGGTATTTTAACAGGTGTAGCAGTTGCTTATGTTGGAGATTATTTTCCCTATGAACAACGGGGATGGGCTAATGGCTGGGTAATGAGTGGTTTTGCCTTTGGTCAAGTTGCAGCAGTACCTGTTGGCACAATATTAGCTGAAAGATATGGGTTTAGGGCGCCGTTTTTTCTATTTGCAGTTATTGCAGTAGTTTCGTTTTTCCTAATTTTTGTCATCATTCCTCAACCTCCTATTAAACGTCTTCAAGAAAGGTTATCAGTAAAAACCGCACTTCAGGACTACTGGGTGTTATTACAAGAACCAAAAGTCAAAAGTGCAGCAGGCGCCTACGCTACAATGCTATTTGCAGTTTCCACTTTCGTAGTATTTTTTCCCACATGGTTAGAAAAAGAATTTCAGATGTCCCCATCAGCAACTGCCACATTATTTATGGTAGGGGGAATAGCGAATATATTAGTTGGACCACAAGCAGGTCGTTGGTCTGATAAAATCGGTCGTAAACCTATAATTATTGCTTCTTGTGTAACTTCTGCTGTTTTGTTTACCGCAACACCTTTTATTGTCACTGGGACATTATCAGCTTACACAGTATTTTTCTTAGTCATGATATTACTAGCATTACGCTTAAGTCCTCTGCAAGCACTTTTAACTACACTTGTCCCAGACCATCAACGCGGTTCCTTGATGAGTTTAGTTGTAGCGATAGGTCAACTTGGTGGGGGACTTGGTGGTATAGCTGCGGGGTTTGCATATGCACAGTTTGGGTATATTGGTAATGCTTTTGTGTCCGCAATATTTATTGCTTTAACAGGATTGATAGTTTCGCGTGGTTTACAAGAACCGTAGGTTGGGTGGAGGCTAGAAAGGAACCCATCATGTGACAACCTGGGAAATGGCGCCCACAATTCCTTTGACTGCTTGCAAATAATCAGCAGGCGCCAGTAATATTTGTAAACCACGTCTTCCCGCAGAAACCGAGACAACATCAAATATTTCAATTATTTCATCTACAAACACTGGATAATCTTTTTTACAAGCCAATGCTGTTACACCACCTCGAATATACCCAGTTAAAGGTTGTACTTCTTTGAGGGAAACTGTTTCCACTCTACGATTTCCTGAAAGTGGCGCTAATGCTTTCAGGTCAAGATGAGTATTACCAGGAATAACAGCCAAGAAAACTCCTGTACAGTCTCCTCTTACCACCAAAGTCTTAAATACCTGCTCAGGTGGCAGCCCTATTTTTTGAGCAGCAGTTTCCGCAGATAAATCTTCTATATCAACTTCATACTCTCGTAACTTGTAAGGTATATTCATACCATCAAGAACTCGTATTGCGTTAGTTTTCACATCTTTTTGTTCAAGATAAAGCAATATTATTATATAACGCAAACTCTACCTAGTAGGCTCACGACACCCGATACCAAGTTCGATTAATTTTGCTCTAACATCTTGCGTTGTGCTACCGCAATAATAAAAACGTTTATCCATTATATCAACAAGATACAAACCTTCTTTACCATCGTTAATTTTAACCAATTCTCTGGCAACTTCATACATACTTGTACCATATGTAGCAAATAAATCTTCTAAACACAACCGTGGTAGATTAAATGGGTTATAGAAGGATTCGCCTATAATAAAATGCCACTTTGTACCGCCGGAGTCGAACAACACGGTAATATATGGGCGCCACAATCGATTCATCTAAATTATTCATAATTATGTTTTAAAATAGAATATGAAACAGCCCCTAGTTGGGATAAAGGCTGTAACCAACTAGCTATCACCGTTAGCAAATTCTGTAAAGTTATTACCATCAAAACCAGTCAGGAAGGAACGGAACCCAACCTACAAATTTAATGCATATTTACAACTTTTGATGAATTTTTTTGGCTACAACGCTCTTGTAAAGCTTTATCAATTAATTTTGCAACTAACCAGGATACGGAGCGTTCCTCTACTTTCGCCCATTCTTCTAACTCCCTTTTTAATTCGGGGGTTACATAGGCAACTACTCGTTCTAAATCTGTTTTTCCGCCCATGTTCTAGCCTTGTTCTTTGTTTTTTATAAATCGATCTAAAATCTAGTATACAAGTTATGTGCTAGCTTGTGTTATGCTGTGCCATGCTGTGCTAGCTTAGAATAGTATAAGAAATAAATGTAGTGTTATGGGTAATCAAAATATACTATCAACTATTGGACAAGAGCAAACGCAAAATCAAGGACTTGTTCTGCTGTCTTCTAGAGAGTTAGAAAAAATGCGTCGTGTGGGAAAACTTGCGGCAAGCTTACTCGACCATTTGGAACCAATGGTACAACCAGGTGTTAATACAAAAGCACTGAACGATGAAGCCGAACGCTGGACTCAGGCAAACGGCGCCAAGAGCGCACCATTGGGATATGCACCTCCAGGTCATCCTCCTTTCCCAGCTTCAATTTGCACCAGCGTTAATGAGGTGATTTGTCATGGAATTCCTAGCGAGAAACATATATTAAAAGACGGGGATATTATTAATGTAGATGTAACGCTGATTTTAGATGGCTATCACGGTGATACATCAAGAACGTTTTTAGTTGGCAACCCGTCACCAACCGCGCGAAAACTGGTTGAAGTAACCAGAGAGTCGATGATGCGGGGTATCGCGGAGGTAAAACCAGGCGCCAGAGTTGGAGATATCGGCGCCGCAATACAAGAATATGCTGAAGCAAATGGATATTCTGTAGTGCGAGAAATGGTTGGACACGGTGTAGGCAGAAAATTCCACACTGAACCACAAATACCCCACTTTGGTAGACGAGGTACAGGTATAAAACTGCGTCCTGGAATGGTATTTACTATTGAACCAATGCTAAACCAGGGGAAATGTGACATTAAGTTTTTACCTGACCGTTGGACAGTAATAACTAAAGATAGAAAACTCTCCGCACAGTGGGAGCATACTGTCGCTGTTACAGAAGATGGAGTGGAAATTTTAACTCTTCCTTAGTAGTCATTAATTTTGATAGGTACGTAGTAGCGCGGAGAGCGCGCGAGTATTTAGAGGGCTAGAGCAACAACTACGTACCTACTCATCATAAATTTTCACATAGACCAGTTGCTACTAGCATCGCTTTTAATTTGTTCCAACTTTTGTAGGTCGCGCTGAACATCAATCTTATCAACTTTTATATCTCTCAAAGAACGACGTAAACGTTGTTGTTGTAAAGCTTGCACTTCCTGTTCTAATTTATCCTGCCCTTGTCGAAAAAATTCTCTAGAACTGAAAGGATAAAGACCTGGTGTAATTAGCTGAATTTGAGAAGGTGTTAAATTACCTATGTTAGGCGCCGTTTGAGCAATAGCATTAGATTGCAGTAACAAAGATGTAAAACCAGCAAATGTAAGTACATGAAAAATTTTCATAATTTATACCTCCTACTTAATACATTCTAAAAAGTTACAAGTATTTTAATCATCCTTGAGTAATATATTGTTTGAATTCACCCAGTCGGGTGAGTAATAAATTTATAACTGTAATCGTCATAAGTTTCAGTAGTTGACAAAAGAAAATCAACAATAAATACTGAGTAAGACTAATGGTACATAGAAGCAATGTATTAAAACCTATGATAAAAAAATCTCTACACAAAATAAATCGGTGTATAGTTTTGATTCCTTTGTTAAGTCTTCTGTCTTTTCCCAAACAAGTTTATGCTTGTGCGTGTTGTGCAAATGCAGGGGAATCGTCTCAAACTTCACAAAAAATTAGTGACTTTGAATTTAAAGAAATAAACCGTTTACAATTTTCTCCAAAAGCCAAAATACTTTAGACAGCAAGGGGTGAAAATATAGGAGTATCTTCTGACTCAGTTAACTATGCTGTATCGCTGAATAAAAAACAACGTATTTGGAACTTTTTGTTCAAAGACGAGAAAGGAAAAACAGGAACCTTATCTTTGACCATTCCAGCTAATCTGGTATCCTTCAAAACAGATTTATATGAGAATCGAGGGTCAAGCAATCAAGTAATCTTGTATAAAGAACTACGTTTAGAAGGAAAAGTTGCAGGTAACGGTATATTTGCCAAAGGTATAACCCCCGATACAAAATTCCGTCTTGTATTACAAGGTAGGGGAGGTAATTGCATGTCGGCAGAGGATTTTAAAACATGGAATCTACAAGTATTTGGTTCTCGTGCAAACTTTTCATTTTATAGTTCATTCAAATAAATCATTCAGTCAGGAAACGGTAAATGGTGTTAACTACCAGTAGAACAATAGTATTTTTCTCCTCTTTTCCATAACTTTAGCGCAATAAATAGAAAGATAATACCAGCCATTGGAGAAAGGTAACAAAACCACAAAGGTACTGAAATATCTTTTCCAAGCACTGCAACTAAAGGAAAATAGCTAACGCAGCCAAGTGGTATAACAAAAGTAAAGAACCTTTGAAACCATTTACTATAAATTGAGAGAGGGTACTGAGCCGTTTCGACACCTCCGTATGTGAGTATATTCATAACTTCGAGAGATTCGATAGTCCAGAATGTGAGCGTTGCTTGTACAATAATAATACCTACAAAGAGTGCAATTGACCCGATAAATGAGGCGCCTAAAAGCCATAATGTGTTTAGAGTCAATGGAATATGAAGAGTTGTAAGCGACCATCCGGCAATGAAAAGTCCTTGCAAGAATCTTCCAATTCGCTTTAACGTAAATTCTGTACCAAGAAGTTGAAGTACTGTAGTGCGTGGACGAAGCAGCAAACGGTCAAAGTCACCGCTTTTAATTATCCGTGAAAACGCATCAAACCCTCGCCCAAGAGCATCAGCGCAGGCAAAAGAAATATTGACTATTCCGTAAAATAAACCAACTTCGGGTAAATGCCACGTACCAATACTATTAAAACGAGTAAAAAGTGCCCATATTCCAAAAAACTCCATTACAGTTCCTAAAAATTGCCCTAAAACTTGAAGTAAAAAGGAAACTTTATACTGCATTTGCGATTTCAAAGATATAGATATATATCGTCCATAGAGATAAAAAGCGTTCATAGTTATCCCCCTTGAATTACAAGCTTTTTTACACCACGTTTGACAAGCAGGCGCCCAAGCATAACAAGGATAAAAATCCAAAAAGCTTGATGAAACAACACATTAGGTAGAAAATTGGGTGAAAGATTACCAGTGAAAAGACGAAAAGGTTGGTCAAGAAGCCCAGAAAAAGGAAGTGCATAAAGCACAGGTTTTATCCATTCAGGGAAAAGTTGTAGAGGGACAATCATTCCAGAAAAGATAATAATTAGATTAGGAAGTATACTATTAATTCCCTCGCCTGAAAGTGTCCACATCATCGATACGGTAAGAAACATTGTGATTGCAGACGAAAGTAAAATGGCGCCAATAAAGGAGAGAAAAAAGGCAACAAAAGAAGTCAACGAAGGTGGAAACGCTAGCGACCAATTAGAAAGTCCTACAATAGGAAGAATACAAATTACTACACAAAGAAGCGGAATAGCACGTAGAAAAATAGGTGTTACGCGAAGTGCAAGCGCACGGGTAAACCAAAAATTATAAAGGTCGGTAGGTCGAAGTAAGTCATATCCTACGGCGCCGGAACGTATTAACTCTTGAATTTCTCTGTCACCAGACCAAGGAACAAGCGCAAATAAAAATGCTTGTCCCAGCCATGTATACCCTACAGTCTCACGAAAAGTCATAGGTTGAGCAGAAGTTGTATGGGTAAAAAATGCTTCAAAAACCATAACTTTCAAAAACCCCCAAAAAAGCTGAGTAGCAATTCCAGCTAAAGCCGCAGCACGGTATTGTAATAGTAGTGCAAACCTAGCAACAAATAGTGACCAATATGCTTTCATTCCATCCCTCCATTTGCATAAAGTTCGGCAATTATTTCTTCAATTGGTGGATTCTCAACAAACAGGTCTTCTACTTCGTGGTTTGAGGTAACATGACTAATTAAAGATGCAGCAGAAAGTTTCGTAGGGTCAAAGGCGAGTTTTACAGTGCGACCCTCTTTAGAGATAATATTAACCCCTTCTTCCTGAAAAAAGAAATCATCATTTGCCAGATGTATTTTTAAATAACGACGTGAGGATACTTGAGAACGAAGCTTTGTTAAAGAACCATCACATAAAATTTCACCACCACCAATAATAATTACCCGTTCACATAGTGCTTCAATATCATCCATATCATGGGTAGTAAGGATAGTAGTTACTTTATGTGTTTTATTGAGAGCTTTGATAAATTTTCTAACCGCAAGCTTTGAAACTGCATCAAGTCCGATGGTGGGTTCATCAAGAAAAAGAATTTCTGGTCTATGAAGCATTGCTGCGGCAAAGTCGCACCGCATCCTTTGACCAAGACTTAATTGCCGAACAGGAGTGTAAAGAAAACTTTCAAGAGCAAGTAAATCTATCATTTCATCGCGCGTCTTTCGATATTCTGAATTTGGAACACTATAAATATCCCGAAGCAAATCGAAAGACTCAATTACCGGCAAGTCCCACCATAACTGCGTTCGCTGACCAAATACTACTCCAATACGAGCAACATGTTTAATTCTATCTTTCCAAGGAGTTCGCCCACCAATTATACATTTTCCACTAGTAGGTACTAAAATACCACTTAGAATTTTGATTGTAGTTGATTTTCCGGCGCCATTGGGACCGATGTAACCTACAAGTTCTCCTTGTTCAAGTGAAAACGAGACTCCTTTCAACGCATACACTTCTTTCGTTTTTCGCTGCACAAACCCTCGTATTGAACCAAGAACTCCAGAAGTACGTTCAGATACAAAGAAGCTTTTCTTAAGGTCTTCGACAAAAATGTGAGACATATATATGCTGTAGGTTGGCTTTACAAAGTGGAACCCAACAAGCTTTACTCAACAGCATAAGGAGTAAATTGGCGCTTGAAAGGAGAATGAAAACCAATAACAATATCCGAAGCAGGTACACCCAATTTAACTAACCTCTCGGCAACAGCTTCTTCTGTACCATTGTATTGAATCCATATTTTACCCTGAATAATATCAAAGTGCATCATGGGACCAAATACTCGTTTATCTCCCTCCCAACCAACGAAAGCTAGCTGGTAATGGTCATTTTCTGAATCAAAAATTAATTGTGGCTTTACTGTATCTTCATCAATACTAATGTGTGCATGTTCGCTCAAAACTTGCTTGATTAGTTGCCGATATTTTTCTATCTTATCCATTGCCGTATTTCCTCCTTTTTCGGGTCGTAAGTTATTAATTTAACTTCATAACGTTGAATAGCACGTTATATAAAAGGGAGTTGAAAAAAATTTTTATAGGTTTCATCTGGAACTGCTAAATAGACAGTTCGTTCTGGTTGCTTTTCTTCTAGAGCTTGACAGTAATTGAGATATTGACCGAGCGCAGTGTGAAATTCGCTTATATCAGATTCTGCAATAAAGCTTTTAATTTCGACTGCTATTTTTTCAGAATCGCGCTCTGCTCCAATTGCGTTCTCGGCTGCTAAATCTATTTGTACTTTAACCGCTTCGCTAATACGAATTGTTAAAGGGTCATTAGTGATTGTCCATCCATCTTTGATTAATGCATTTTTAACTTGTTGATGAAAAACGTCTTTAGCCATTTTACTATCTCAGGACAAATCGTGCAGTCGTTTTAAATAGGGGTAATTTCATGGTAGTAAGTATATATTATGCTGAGAGCGCTGTAGTATACTATAACTAGTTTATAATATACCGCTAATAATTGAGCAGCGTATTAAAGAATGTTTTTTGTTGGGTGGTGTACGTTGCCATTAAAGTTTGGAAAGTTCCTAATATTGCAGACGCAACACCTATAAGTATTATTACTGCGCTTACTAGTTCTAGCGGTTTAGGAATTTCTTTAAATATTACGTATGCGAGTAAACTGGCGCCAATAGGTTCAAACAATAGTACAAGTGTAAGAATAACAGGAGATAACGAGCGTGTTGCCCAGTTAAAACTTGTGTGTCCTTGAAGTAAGGCGCCTTCCTCACGAATCTACTACAGAATTATACAAACCATCAATTACCTTGCCAGTATAGGTCGAATTTTCATTTTCATCTAACCACCCAACAGCAACTTGAGTAGCTTTTTCAGATTTTTTTATTAAATGACCTAAAGCAGTAGCCGCACGATTATTTATTGACCTTTCATTATGGTCAAGCAGTGGTATTACTACTTTTAAAGGTTCTTCTATATAATTACTAAATTCGGCTAAAATAGCAGCAGAACGCATACGTAACTGAGTAGTTTCATGTTGTAACAATTGCATTGCTAAATTTACAGAATCTTCTGTCTCTTTCCCCATCGCATACAAACTTTCTACTGCTGAGTAGCGTTCTTGTAAATTTTTATTTTCATTATTTAATATTACTGATAGTTCATTTACTACTTCTTCAGTATCTATGCCTAAATAACCAACATCAGTCGAGTTTATACCTCAAAAGGATTCAACAACTGTAAGCCTTCAATCCATTGAAAGTCTTTAATGTTTCGCGTAACGAGCTTTAGACTATGCATCAATGCAGTTCCAGCAATAATGGCATCCCCTAAGCTCATACGTCGTATCTGGCGCAACACAACTGCTTGGTCTAGTACGGGTTGGGAAATAGGGATAACCAACGATACAGAGAACAATTCTTCAAGAAACTGTTTTTCTACTGCGCTCAAACGATGATACCCTAATGTTTCAACGTAGCTTAAAGATGAAACAGTTGGCTAGTGTTCCGCAATAAAATCACGTAACCAAGCATTCTCAGGTTGAGCAGCATAAATAATAATATTACTATCCAGAAGCAACATCATTCATCTCGACCTGGAAGTTCCCGATCTTGTCTGACATCTTGCTGCCAAAGCACTGGGTCAATTCCCGCAAAAGCTTGGGTTTGTGCTAGTTTCTCCAAGGCTGCTGCCATCCGTTGTCCACGACCTTTTGTCTCTTGCGCTGGCTCTTCTTCCAAAATTGTGACTAACACTTGTACCGGGCGATCATTTCTCAAGTTGCTCCCCACTTCCTCTTTCCATTCCAACGAGTCGCCCCTTAAGGTTGCTCTAAAGGTTTGTAGCATAACTTTACCTTACTGTTGCTTGTTTTAAATTATTATAACTGTACTAAATCTGTAACGGAAGCCAACCTACGCTACACGGCGAGTTCCTAGTATTGCGAATGCAACACCTACGAGTATTACAACTGCACTCACTAATTCTAATGGTCTAGGAACTTCTTTAAATATTAGATATCCAAGTAGGCTGGCGCCAATCGGTTCAAACAATAGTACAAGCGTAACAATGACAGGAGATAAGGAGCGTGTTGCCCAGTTAAAGCTTGTATGTCCGACTAATTGGGGAATTAATGCCATTAATGCGATGTAAAAATATACTTGGCTTGGATAATTAATATAACTGGCGCCAACCAAAAAGGGCACAGGTAAAAGTACTAAAGCAGAAGTTGTATAAGCTACTGTAATATATTTACTTATACTAAGTCCTTGCCGCTGTGATTCTCTTCCTAGAAGTAAGTAAAGACTTGCTGCCCATGCTGCCATTATAGCTAAAATATTACCAATTAATGGTTGACTTCCAGTATTTGCACTTGAACTGCTCAAGCTAATTGTAATTCCTCCAGCAAATGCTACACCAATACCAAATAAAGTTAACAAAGATGGCTTTTCTTTAAACCAAAACCAAGAAATAAACGTTACCCAAATAGGATTAGTAGTCACTAAGGTTGTAGAGGCAGCAATGGAAGTGTAAGTTAATGAGGTAATCCAAGCTGCAAAGTGTAGAGCTAGAAAAAATCCGGCGCCTACAGCATAGCGAGCAGCAGTATTATAATTAACATGTTGCTGTGATTCTTGTGGCGCCTTACCTAGTGTAAAGCTAGTAGTCAACAGTAAAATTAGCGATGCAAGACTCAACCGAGAAGCTGCTATTACCAAGCTAAACCCAACGTTGTAAACTCCTGCAGACTCAAATGCGAGTCGGATAAAAATAGCAGAAGTAGATACAGCAAATACCCCGATAGTTAAGACTAAAGCGACCTTCCAAGTTGAAACCATGTTTTTCCGCAAAGGCTGCTGTATTATATTACAGCATTATGATTGTAGGTTGGGTGGAGGAACGGAACCAAACAGCCGACAAATATTTATGTTGGGTTACGCAAAGCCGGAACCCAACCTACAATTGTTAAGTAAGTGACATTACTAATAAACGTGAAAACACAACAAGGAACAAATGCCAGCATTCTCGGATTAGCAGCATATCCTCAAACGGATACAGATTGTGTACGGTTAGCATTTGATTCAGGAATCAATTACTTTTTCTTCTACGATTCAGATAATGACAGCTTTTTAGAAGGGTTAAAAACATTACTTACCAAACAGCGTAATTCAGTATTAGTTGCAACAGGAAGCGAAGCACGGGATATAAATACATTACGCCAATATCTTGAACAAGTTAGGCGCCGTCTCAGTACTGATTTTATAGATGTATTTTTTATCGAATACGTATCTCCCAATGATGATGTGAATGACTTGCGCGCGGTACTTGATGAGTTAGAGTCTTGGAAACAACAAAAACTTATTCGCTATGTTGGCGCCAGTACCCACAACCATAATATTGCTTTACAACTCATTGAAAACAAAGCTTGTGATGTGTTAATGCTTCGTTACAACATGGCACATCGCAAAATAGAAGAAGATGTTTTACCTGCTGCTTATTCATCCAATATACCAGTAGTAGCATTCACCTGTACACGATGGGGTTCCTTACTTGCAGGACATCCCAACTGGCATTCCTCACTACCTACTGCTACAGATTGCTACCGCTATGCTTTACACAACCAAGCTGTTAAACTTGCTCTTACTGCCCCACAATCAGTTTCTCAATTACAAGAAAATCTTTCTGTCTTGAATGCACCCTCACTGTCCCCTGAAGAAGTAGAACAATGGCAATCATACGGCGCCCTTATTTACGGAACTGGGCGAGATGCATTTGATACTCAATGGGTTTAATTAAGGTTTCTTAAGAAATTGAAGAAAAATTCTCTTCTACAATTTAAACAAAATACGTCAAGTTTAAAAAATATAACTAAAAACCATGCTTAACTTAGCTACAGTTCAAACTATTGCCCAATCTTATTCTCCTCAAGAACTATTTGCAGCATTAGTTTGGCAGCGTCGGTTTAATGAGTTCGATGGAAAAGAAGTCATGACAGACCTTTCCGAACATACAGATTTATGGGCAAGTTTTTTGTTTACAAGACCAATTTTTGCTCCAGATGAACATGGTTTAAGTTTTGGTGGTGTAATTGATACGCTCGCTGCAATGGCAAACTATCGCCCTATGCCAGATAGCAGCATTATTCATTTTGTGGCTTATCCAGCAGATACTTTATATATTCTTGCGGAAAACCAAGATACAAAAGTATCTCAACTCGTGGAATTTGGCAAGAAGTGGCGAGCTGATTCGGTAGAAGTAAGTGATAGCACTTCGGAGGAATACAGTTACCAACTCAGGCGCCGACTCAGATATCGATATGAAGAGGCACTGTTAGATGAAGGAAGCCAACAAAATAGAGACGCAGTAGTTGTTACCTATTGGTGGGATTAAATTCTAGCTCAACATAAGATATAATTGAATTTTCTTGAATTGGTAATTGTTGATTATTTATGCAAACTATTACTAGTCGAATTGAAGAAAGTAGCCTTCCAAAATCCATTGTTAGGATTGAGGTAGAAAAACTTTTTGGCAAGTATACGTATACTTTATCAATAAGTGATGATAAACTTGTAGTTAGAACCTGAGTTACGTGATGTATATGTAGAGGGTAAAACTGACAAAATTTTAATGGAATGGTTTTTAGAACAGAGAGGAGTAGAAAACTTTGCAGTTTATGAAATTGATACTGTTGATATTCCTACCCAAAAACTATTTGAGCTTGGGTTCAATGATAGCAATCGTAGTCGAGTAATTGCTCTTGCTTTAGAAATACAGAAACAATTTGGGAAACTACCTCATTTTACATGCGTCGCTGATAAAGATTTTGACTGGTTATTTGGAAATGATTACACTTGCGATTTCTTGCTTTTTAGCGACTACACCAGCTTATAAATATATTTATTGAATGAATTTATTTTAGACAAATTTTTACGGCTATTGCTTCGTATAACTGAGATTGAAGCAAAAAATATCATCAATCAATTATCTCAAGTTCTAGAAGAAGTATTTTTAATTAGAGCTACAAATGAAGCACTTAAATTTAATATGAAATGGTTGGATGATTTTGGAGGATGCTGCCAAGTTAAGAAAAATATAGTCGTATTTGATTCAGAAATATTTATTCAAAAGTACTTGAATAAAAATAGTAAGATGTCAGAGAAACTGTTGTTTTCTGCTAAACTTGAAGAATTACGTGTAAAAAAGCTTAAAGATAAGCGTTATCAAATTCACGGTCATGATTTTATTGAGCTTTTATGTTGGTACATCAAACCGTATTTAAGAAAAGAGATAAGAACTTCTTACAATTCCGCGATTCTAGCAGGAAGTTTGTTAGGATGTGTTGATGCTGATTATTTAGTGCAGGAAAATTTATTTAAAAAATTACTTGCTCGTATGACTAATTAGCATCAAATTTACTACAGTCTTAAGTTTACGTTGCTTTAAAGCGGCGCCTGTATATAGTGACTACACAACCCTTTCAATAATGTCGGCTGCTCGACTGACTCCTCCAGTGCAGCTAATGGCTTTTTGCAATTTGACTGCATTTTGCTTGTACTCGTTTTGTGTTAAAACCCTTTGAATAGATTCTTTTAACTTGGTAACACTTAAATTAGACAGCGTTATTAATTCCCCTGTACCAGTCCATTTGATGCGTGCTGCGACTCCTGGCTGATCGTCAGTTACAGGTATAGCAACCATCGGCACACCATAACTAAGTGATTCTAAGGTAGTGTTCAGTCCAGCATGAGTTATGTTAAGGCTAGCTTTTTGTAATAGTTCTAGTTGAGGAGCATATTTAACTACCAGAGGATTTCCTGGTAAGTTTGGGAATGCTTCTGGCGCCAGTCCACCACCAAGAGAAATTACAAGTTGGGCATTTGTATGTTTACAAGCTTCGGCAATAGTATAGAAAACGTCACTTAGACGATTTTGTAAAGTCCCCATTGAAGCATAGATTAAAGGTTTATCGTTTAATTTCTCAAAAGGAAACTCTACAGGTTGCCTTTCCACCGAATTATGAAATGGTCCAGTGAAGTGAAAATATGGTGGTAACTGTCGAGGAAACTCAAATTCTCTGATGTGGCGGGTAATGATAGCTAGTTTAGAGAAAATATCGTTAGTTTGCTTATATATAGGTAAATTCCACTTTTGACGATATTTGGATATGACTTGCCAAACGGGTTGTGCTGCAAAATTGAATAAGCTATAAGCCGCGCGGTTACGGAGTTTTGCCCATAATGCTGGATTATATTGCCAAGTTGTGGGGATGGGAGGAATATTTAGGTCTTCATAGAAAGGCAACATACAACATATTGTGATGTAAGGAATTGCAAGATGGTCAGCTATTGTTCCTCCTTCAAATACAGATAAATCTACCAACAGTACATCTACACCATATTCTCTTAGCATTGCTGGACTCTTTTGCAGTCTTGTTTCCGCTATTCTTGCAAATTGTTGTAGGGTATTTTTTATATTTGCAAATCCTTTGAGCTGAGGTGATGGTTCTGGTGAATAGACTTCGCAGAAATTAAAACCTGCTGCTTGGACTTTAAGAAGCGCCTCTAGACCGCTAAAGATGGTAACAGTGTGTCCACGTTGCTGAAGTTCGCGACCTAAAGGAAATACTGTGTTCAAGTGTCCAGTCGCTTGTAAACAGATGATTCCATAATGAGTCATTGGTTCACCTCTTAAATTCATTACTAGCTATCTATTTTTGACAAAAGCCCATCTACCAATGCCTGCAAACCTCTTTCAAGTCTTGGCAGTGGAGGTTGAGGAACGTTAAAATACCCTACCAGTTCTAACGATACATGCCCGTGTAATGTCGCCCAAATTGTGCGGGCAATCTCCCAAGCATCATCGGAAATCGTACTTCCTGGCGCCATACAATCCTGAACAGCTTGCACTAAAAGTTTAAAACTCTCTTCACCCAACCAACGATTTGCATCACTAGGGGTATATTCTGGAATCACTTTAAGAAACATTACAGAGTAATAAGCTGGGTTCGCTAAAGCAAAATTTCGGCAGGCATAACACAAAGCAAAAATATATTCTCGTGGATTACCTGGATAAGGTATTGCTTCAATAGCTTGGCGCAACATATCGAAACCGCGTAAATACAGTTCATCAACCAACCCTTGTTTACTACCGAACATGTTGTAAAGCACGGTAGTCGAGCAACCCACAAGCTGTGCTATTCGCCTCATCGAAAGAGCAGTTGGACCTTCACGCATCAGTAGATTACTGGCATCGTCCAGAATTCCCTTGCGTAAATTCGAGTAGTGCAGATCTTGGGCTGCACGATAGTTGGTAACACCATTTTTTTGAATAACACTGTTATTGTCCATAACTACTACTTTTATATCAGTGTGTAAAAAAAGTCAACATACAACTTAAAAAGAGCGAACATGGTATTACATCAAAGTTAACGTGCTAACGGAAGCAAACAGTATGCAATGGTACAATGAACCTACCGCATCGCTTAAAACCGATGGTCTAATTCAAGTAACAACTGGCGCCAAAACTGATTTCTGGTGCTGGACTGACTATGGTTTTATCCGTGATAATGGTCACTTTTACCAAAATTAGTGTTCAAACTTAATTCTCTTAGAATTGCAAAAATCATTTTTCTATGATTATGGCAACTAGTACGAATAGTAATGTACGGTTCTGGTTTGTCTAACCTAAATAGAACAACAGGCTATGTATATCTACGCAACAAGCCCTTGCTTAGAAGCTTCTTTTTCTGCTCTTAAATCAATTGAATAATTTCCCAAATATTCACCATTGTTAAGTCTTTCTATTTCTTCCTTCCAATAAATACCTCTATACATTAAACCCCAATCTACAATTGTCCGCTTTGCCCTCAATCTTTCATGTAAAACACTTGCTAAACTTGCATATCTATCTTTACTTTCTGACCCATCGAGCGCAAAAATTATTGTATCTGGAATCGTAATTCTTATGGCTTGCACAGTAGATTCAGCATATTCTCCTGCATATTCTACAGTAATTATTGCATCAGGCATAGCGTAATTAATTCCCCCAAGCGCAGGCCAATTAATTAATTGATTCAATGCAACTTCATCATTATAAATATACTCAATATCAGGGCTTATATCTTTTGTATCATTCAAAATAAGCATACAATCTTCATCTATGTAGCCACCCATTTCAGAAATTATTTGGTGCGTTTGGTAAACTACCTCTTTAACGGGTAGTTTTTCAGGAATTAAAACAAGCACTTCGTAAGATTCACTCATCGCTATTTTACCTTTGTCCAGTACGTACTTCTATAATTACTCCCGATCTGCTTGCTTTAAGAGCAAACCAATCGATTACACCATTCGATGCGCCGACTGTCAAATGTATAACGATTTTCCTCTGAGGTTTAGAAGGATTAACGTTAGCATCTTTTTTGACTTTTTGGATGTATTTTTCAACTTGAACCTTAAGGTCTGAGTCAGGTTGCTCTATTGTAGCGTATTTTGCAGAACCCTTAACCTCTATAATTTCTGTCTCTGTTAAAATATCAATTTCACCTTTGTTTTTCTTTCCTGCCTTTTTACCAGTTGTATCAATAGTTTGGCTTACTTCTTCCACCTTTTCCCCTCTTCTCAAAGCGTCTAAAGCAACCCTAGCTTCTTCTGTTGTCGATATTTTCTTGATAATTGGTACATTTTGATTATCTAATAAGTCGAGTAGTTTCTGTCCTCCGTTAAGTTTTTTAAGCATTTTTCTCTCTAATGTCGAAAGATTTATTGTCGGTTGAGTTGCGACAATAACAGGTACGTCATTTAAATTGCTCAAACCCCATTTGTTACCAAATTTGCATATATTAGCTGCTATTTTCTTTAAAGATTCTATATACTTATCTTCTTGTTTTTCACTCAAGCTAGCATTTGAAAGCTGTCGATTTATCTTTACAACTGCACTTGTGAATCTATCCAAAGATTTGATTAAGTTGCTGTACTGTTCTTCTGGATAGTCTTGCTTTTTAGCTTCTATAATTCGCCGTGCATTATTTAATTTGGGAACTAGCAGCCCAGAGTTATTAAGCATCAAAGTTTTAAATCAATTTGCTTAATAATTATCAATTCTAATGTCACTATTTTACAATTTTCACTGTAACAATATTTTATAATCTGATGTTAGTATAATCATAACTATTCTCAATTTATTTTTCATATAGCAGTCTTATATGAATTGTAAAAAATTATATCCCGTAGAGACGCTATTGAACCCTTGTCTCTACAGTATGCAGATTTTTACAAATGATGCGCGGAATGCTATAGTTAGGTAAATTTTTGCAAATCAAGTTTTTGTACGAGTTGCTTCCAGAGCAATCATTAAACCTTCTTCAACTGGTATAACATAGGCGCCTAAACTCGAATCTTGAGTACTGATACAACCTTCGATATCAATAGTTTGCTCATTACGTTCAGAGTCTAGTTTTAAACCACACCATTCAAATGCTTTACAAACTTTTTCACGTACTTTAAGTGTATTTTCTCCTATTCCACCACCAAACACAATAGCTTCGGCGCCACCTAAAACTGATAAATAAGCACCGATATACTTTTGAATACGGTAACAAAATACGTCTATTGCCAACCGCACGCGCTCGTTATTGTCGAATTCTTTCATTAATACTCGTGTATCATGAGATAAACCTGATAAACCTAATAACCCTGATTTTTTATTCAACCAATTTTCAATTTCGCCAATATCGGTCTGTTCTTTGCGCGCGAGATATCCTACAATTGCCGGGTCTATGTCTCCACAGCGTTTGCCCATTACTAATCCTTCGAGTGGTGTGAAACCCATAGATGTATCTACTGATTTGCCACCACTAATTGCTGTTGCAGAACAACCACTTTCTAAATGTAATGTAATAATTTTTATTTCTTCGTAGGGACGATTAGTTATTTTGGCATATCGCATCATCATATATTGATGGGAAATACCATGAAATCCATAACGACGAATTTTGTAGCGCTCAGATAATTCTGGTGGAATAGCGTAGAGTTGGGCGTACTCAGGAATATTACGGTGGAAAACGGTATCGAAAACTGCTATTTGATTTATACTTAGGTCGAATTTATCGCGCGCGGCTCGCATAACATTTACTGCTGGCTTATTATGTAGCGGCGCCAGCTCTTCAAGTTCTTCAATTTGAGCAATAACTTCTTCATCAATTAGCACACTTGCACTAAACTTGTCGGCGCCATGCACTACTCGATGACCTACAATATCAATATTATCTAGCGATGACACACCTGGCGCCTGACCCGAATTGAGCCATTCTAATGCCCGTTCAGTTGCATCTTTATAATCTTGAGCAGTTATTTGCTGCTTGTGAATAACTTCTTTACCTGAAAGTTGTGCAAGAACAGCATCACCTCCAATACCTTCAATGATGCCGCTTACTAATTTTTTACCCTGGTCAGGGGTAGTAATGTTAGACTCTACCGCTATCACTTCAAATTTCAGTGAGTTGCTACCTGCATTCAGAACTAATACATTCATATGCTTTTTCCATGAAGCAATGCTGCAGGTACTATTTTAAGATAAAAGCTGCACTAATCCTTAATACTACGTTGTAGTATTGTATTGTATCTTACAATTAAATATGGCTTTGACCTTCTAATTGTGAAAATAAAATGAAGAATAGCCTTATTTTATACTCTGGCGGTATGGATTCTACTGTACTTCTCTACCATAAAAGAGAGGAGATAGCTCTTGCTGTAAGTTTTAATTATGGAAGTAAACATAATGACCGAGAATTTTATTATGCTGCATTGAATACAAAAAAATTGGGTGTTGAGCATGTCAGATTAGATTTAAGTGACATCATCGGGAAGCATTTTTCATCAAATTTGCTCAAAACAGGTGGTGAAATACCTGATGGACATTATCAAGAACCGATTATGAAGCAAACAGTAGTGCCATTCCGAAATGGGATAATGCTTTCTATTGCTGTTGGATTAGCTGAAAGTAGAGGATTGAAAAAAATTTATTTAGCAAATCACTTTGGGGACCATGCGATTTACCCTGATTGCACATCTGCCTTCATCGAACCGTTTAAAGAAGCAGCAAAAGCAGGCACATATGAAAAAATAGAAATTGTTTCTCCTTATGTTTCAATCACAAAACGAGATATTGCTTTAATTGGAAAAGATATTAATGTTCCATTTAAATATACCTGGAGTTGCTACAAGGGTAAAGAGTATCACTGCGGTAAATGCGGAACTTGTGTTGAAAGAAAAGAAGCTTTGGAAGGCTTTGATGAAACTGTTTATACTTGAATGAATATTAAATAATAGGAATTTTGGGGGCGTGATGTCAGGTGTTGATATAAGTGAACTCGTTATTCGTGACAAGTCGAACGCTCAATCGTTTCAACGTGGTGACGAATATTTTCGCACGGGTATGGTGTCATCGTTAACTAAACGCGGCAAACAAGTTCAAGCCGAAGTTAAGGGAAGTGAGCAAGAACCTTACCGAGTCACTATTATATTTGATAACGACGGGTTAAATGCAAATTGCACTTGTCCTTATAGTTTAGATGGGTGGTGTAAGCACATTGTCGCCACTGCTTTAACATGCGCGCGTCAACCCAATTCTATATTGGAACGTCCCCCTTTACCACAGCTTTTAGATAAGCTTGACCATTTACAAACTCAACGTCTAGTACTCTCATTAGTCGAGGAACATCCTGAACTTATTGACAAAATCGATGGCTATGTTAATGCTATTGCAACTAAGGCGCCTGCACAAAAAACTTATATAGTACAACCATTACATCAGAAAACTGTAAATACAGCACAAATCAAAGCTAGTGTACGCCAAATTTTTCGCGACGCTGTTTATGGTTGGGAAAATGGTAACGACCATGAGGACGATAATGTTAATGAAGGATTATTAAGTTTAATTCAAACTGCAGTTGAATATTGCGAAAAAGGAGATGCAAATAAGGCTCTAGCATCTCTCGAAGCTATTACCGATGTTTGTGCATCTGACTGGGATGATGTCGCAGATTATGGTGCAGATAATGATGAAGTTGTGCAAGCATTAAACGAAGCTTGGTGCGAAGCAATTTTGACTGCCGACTTAACACCAGAAGAACGTACCGATATACAGATTAATTTAGAAACTTGGCACTCAGACTGGAATGCTGATTTTGGTTTAGCGAACGCTGCACTAACCCAAGGTTGGGATTATCCGCCATTGGTACAAATACTTTCAGGTAATATTAGCTCACAAGGAATATGGTTAGATGAAGAAATTCCAGATTATGCTCATACTTTGGCATTAATTCGCCTGAAAATTCTTGAGCGTCAGGAACGTTATCAAGAATATTTATATTTAGCTGGAGCTTCTGGAGAAACTAAACAATATTTAACAATGTTAGGGCGCCTAGGACGAGTTGATGATGCGGTTGTCGGCGCCCGTAAAATGTCAACAATGGAGGAAGCTTTTGCACTTGCTCAAACTTTACAGCAACAGCGCGCGTTAGAACAAGCTTTAGATGTAGCCCAGCAAGGTTTCAATTTACCTGGAAATTGTGGGTATGATTTAGGAATTTGGACGGCTAAGTTGGCAGAAGAATTAGGCGATGTCAACTTGGCTATATTAGCTAGAAAAAATGCATTTTATGCACGTCCTTCTTTAGCTGATTATCAAATTATTGAAAATTTAGCAGGTGATGATTGGGAAAATATAAAATTAGATTTACTCGAAGGACTCCGGAACTCAACTATATTCGGGGTAATTGAAGATAAAGTAAATATATTTCTCTCTGAGAACTTAGTTGACGATGCAATTGCTTGTGTTACAGAATTAAGTTCCTATTATTCAGAATTAATTCATCGCGTTCTAGATGCAGCAATTCCCATTAACCCTGAATGGGTAATCGAAAATTCCCGGCGCCGTGCTGAAAAAATCATGGATGCAGGTAAATCTGAATACTATTATTATGCAGTTGAGTGGTTAAAAAAAGCGCGCGCGGCTTATATAAGTTTGGATAAGCAAGCTGAGTGGAAAAAATATTATAATGATTTACTGCAAATTCATTCTCGCAAGCGTAAGTTGGTGGAATTGTTGAAACAGAAAGAAATGCAGTCATAAAATAAATAATATTTTTATGGAAATCAAACCAAAAGTAAAAATTTGCTGTATAAGTAGTATTGAAGAAGCCGCATTAGCTATAAAATACGGCGCCTCGGCTATTGGTCTTGTCTCAGAAATGCCTTCAGGCCCAGGCATTATCTCTGATGAGTTGGCATCTAAGATAGCTGCGACTATACCACCAAACATTGCTTCGTTCCTATTGACTAGTAAACAAAACGTACACAATATAATTGAACAACAGCAATACGTCGGCGCCAATACACTACAAATAGTTGACTGTTTAACGCATGGAAATTATCAAGACTTGCGTGAAGCATTGCCGGGTGTTAATTTAGTACAGGTGATTCATGTAAATGATGAAGAATCTGTTACTGAAGCTTTGAGAGTGGCGCCGGATGTTGATGCTATTTTACTTGACTCTGGCAATCCAAACTTAGCTATTAAATTACTTGGTGGAACGGGACGCGCGCACGACTGGTCAATTAGTCGTCGTATAGTTGAGCTTGTAAATAAGCCTGTTTTTCTCGCTGGTGGTTTGAACCCAGAAAACGTGCGCTTTGCTATTGAACAAGTTAGACCATATGGGCTGGATATTTGTAGCGGTGTGCGTACTGATAATAAGCTTGATGAACCTAAATTAAAAGCGTTTTTTGAGCAAGTCAACAGTTTTAGTTAATCCTTTTTACCACAGAGACACAGAGGGCACAGAGAGGAAGCAATAATAATTCTTTCTTTGTGTCCTTTGTGCCCTTTGTGGTTTATTCCTCCTACTGTCTATGTCATTAATTTCGGGACGTTGATATCCTCTTACTTTCAACTCTCGTGCTACTCTGTACCTCTGCGGTAAAAACAAAATTTGATTTATTTTCAAGTACCGGACTTCAAAGACTTTAATTCCGTTAAAATTTTTAATAGATTGGTTTCAGAAACAACTTTCTCTGTAGACGCAAAAAATGGTGTGGGTTCAAGCAAACCTTGATGGTCATAAACGCTTGCTTGTAAACTCATTTCTAAACGGTCAATTTGGCGAACAAAGCGCGCTTCTGGTGAAGTGCCTGCTTCACACTCTTCCCATAACGTCAAATATTTTGAGCTATTAGGCAATTTTGATAAAACTTGCTGTACAGATTTTCGTTCAAGATTTTGTTTAACTTGCGCTTTTATATTATCTAAAGGAGTAAAGTCACCCGCATAGATTTCTCCAATATCATGTAATAATGACATGCATATTACTTTGGATTTGTCCAATTCTGGAAAATATGCGTCTGCTAAAAATAGTGAAAGTAGGGTTACACAAAAGGAATGTTCAGCAACACTCTCACAAAGATGAGGTGGAACACCACGTTGCAACCAGCCTTGACGATAAAGTTGTTTTAGATGATTAATCTCAAAATATGCTTCAATAATTGCTGACACTTCTTTATTCAGAAAGTTACGCGGAAGCTCGGCTTTAATCTTCATAATTAGTATGTTGTACCTCTTCTGGTAGAGTGTCGTAGCATTGCCAAAACCGACGAGTTGTGTAATGCATTACATTTCTCTACAATGTCCTGCCTCAAACTCAGCTATCGCCTCAGCTGCCAGAGCTTCTAATTTACCATCAGCAACATCTTTTTCTAATTGCTCATCCCACCGTTGATAGTCCAAATCAGCAAACCATTTCATGAGTTTTTCAAGTTCATCAGACGGGAGCTGAAGTATTGCTGACTCGATCTGCTCAAGTGTGATCATAAGGCTAACATAACTGTAATTTATAGCAAATTAATTATAGCTTGACAAACGGCAGCAATACAGTTTATCTACCTTAAAGGTTGTTTGGTAAAACTCATTTGACAAAATTCAACTTTCAAGCTTTACATAAATTTCTGTAGGATGGGATAGTGCCCATTCTATATCCCACGGAGTAAACCCCAAACTTTGGTACAAAGAAGCAGCAGCTTCATTTTCCTTACGGTAACTTGTTGCAATTATCTCGACATCGGGGTGTAGCTTGAGGCGCCGAATTACTTCTATCATAGTTGCCCGTCCATAACCTTGACGCTGATACTTAAAATCGATCATTAAACGCAGTCCGAAATCCGACACCTGCAACAACCTCATACATAGTAAACCCAAGCATCGGCACCTGTGGTTGTTCATAACCGCATACGCTAGTGTCATAAACGGCAAAAGGGAAAAGGTTGGCATCGACGTATGCTTCCGATAAAGATTGTGCATTTGTCGCAACTAAAGTTTTCTGCGAATCATCTACTTCAAGGTTAAGGCATTCGCGGAGATTATCGTGCGTTATTTTACGTAAATGAACTTTTACCATGAATTTGCTTGTCCATTACATTACTACCACTCTCAATCAGAGCGGAAGTATTAAAATTGTACGCTTTTTCAGCGGCGCCTTTTACTTGACTAAGAACAAACATTGGTACTATATTGACCTTGTTAGTTTTCTGTTGGAGAGCAAAAGCGATGAAACTATCGTATACCATTCTCTACGTTAAAGATGTACCTTCTTCAGTTACGTTTTATGAAAAAGCCTTTGGCTTAAAACAGCGATTTATTCATGAAAGTGGTCAATATGCAGAAATGGAAACGGGTGAAACTCTTCTTGCATTTACCTCAAATGAACTAGCAAAATCTAATCTACCACAAGGATTCCAAGAAAACAGTTTGTCTAACTTGCCTGCTGGAATTGAAATAGGTTTTGTTGATGAAGATGTACCTTTCTCATTTGTAAATGCAGTTAATGCGGGTGCAACAGCAGTTGTAGAACCCAAAATCAAACCTTGGGGACAAACTGTAGCATACGTGCGAGATTTAGATGGAATATTGATTGAAATCGCCAGTCCAATATAAACACAAATAGAGGCATTAGGATGACCCTAACAACATATGGAACTCTGTGTACCGAAGTTTACAATATCACCAAGCCAATTGGTGGCGAGTATCCTGACACCAGTTACTACATAAAGCACCTTTCTAAGATTGGTGGGAAAATTCTTGAGGTGATGGTAGGTACAGGGCGCCTACTTATACCACTGTTAGAAGCTGGTTTACAAGTTGAAGGTCTTGATGTTTCACCTGATATGCTTGCTTCTTGTCGCTCGCATTGTGCAGCCAGAGGTTTGTCTCCTGTTCTCTATCAAGCTAATGTAGAGGATTTAGATTTGCCCAGTAGGTATAATGCTATAGTAGTCAGCTTCGGCTCATTCATGTTGTTGGAAAAACGGTCTGCTGCTGTCGCTGCATTGCAAGCTTTTGCAAGACACCTTGAACCACAAGGTCGTATATTCATTGATTTAGAACTTCCTGTAGAAGATTTTAAGACAGAAAATATTATCAAGCAATCTTTGCCGATAGAATGTGCTGATGGCTCAATAATTTTAATGCAAACTTCTAGTCAGGTTTCGTTTCTGTCTCAACTCAATATAACTTTTATTCGTTACGAGAAATGGAAAGATGGTAAATTATTAGCAACAGAACTTCAACGTTTACCACTTCACTGGTTTGGACGAGATGAATTTATATTATGTTTAGAACAGAATCGTTATAAAGACATCACTTTATGTGCAAACTATATAGATGATTTACAACCTAGTTCGCATACTGATACTATGTGCTTTTCTGCTACCATATGCTATTAAAGAAATATTGAGGGCGCAGTCAAGCGGCGCCAAAGTAGATTGTTCTATAAATTACCTTCTTACAGATTTATTAGCACCTTTAATACTGGCAGAAATAACATAGCTTTATCTCCTAAATTTGGTATAAATATTACTTTTTTGGAATGAATAGTACTGAACCGACTGTGAAGAAAAGACTTGCCGATACATGAATGACTGAATGTAATGAAATTTCTTCGACAATTTCAAAACTTGAATCGAGTAAAAAAAGTAACGACCCAATTAAGAATAAGCAGCTTACCAGCAAGGTATAATCTGTATCTTATAATTACACATTTATTAGAGAATATCAAAAATATGTATTCCGCAATTTCTCTAAGTGTATCTTCTTCAAATCCTGCCTTGCGGCTTTACCAACGTTTGGGATTCGAGGTTGCTGCTCAATTGAATGATTCTTTGATAATGAAAAAAGAGTTAAATGTACAATATACTTGTAAATAATAATGTAGCTTTTTCCACAGGCGCCATTTGAAATGTTGTTCCATCTTATTCCCTAAACTTGTTAAAAGTTTAACCGATAGGTAAATTCAATTGAAAATTCGATTTCTAAACACCATTTTTGATTATTCGGGAATGCGTTGTCGAACACAGGTATATTGATAAGTCTTTTCAAGATTAATCGGCAAATAAAGTCCACCTTTTAAGAAGAGGGGTAAAATGGGAAGATTATCTTCAATTGCCAACGCTTCTTGCCATATATTAAGGTGAGGGCTTCCGTTCTTTTGAGCAGTACTATAGGCAGCGGCGTATAATCGTGCTTCTAATCGGTCAATTTCCAAATTTAAGCGATTCATCAACTCGTTATGCAAGTTTGCAGAAAGTATTGTAACAATATCGACTATAATTAGCCCAATACCTTGTTGAAGATAAGTTTGACATTTAGAAGTAAACGCCGAGCGTTGCGCTGGACGGTCTTTATTAGCGGGGCTAATTAACTCAATAGCTCCAACGAGGGTAGGTCCTGCTTGAGTACTGAATATTTGAACTTCAACCGCATCTGTGGTGAGTTGAAATGGTAGAGTTGCAGTAGGTGAGCTTGGCATCCATTCCAGTAGCTCCGCTGTTTGAAGCTCTGGGTTAACTGGAATTCTTTCACTAAAAGCTGCTACATCAATTTCAATACCAAATTGGGCACTTGGTTCTGCAAAGTACCCCTCTGGAAGAGATTGGTTTAAGTCGTCAGCAATATACGTTGACCAGGCATTGTGAAAACTATGCCAGTGGCGCCTGGTGCTTAGGGGAGGACGAAAGTGATCTCTAAGTGCCATGAGCTAACAATTCCACCACAAGTTATTTATAGTTTAACCTAGTGTGGTAAGGATTTACCTGGAGCTTTCATTGCACTTCCTGATGGAAAAACTTATGATGATATATTTGTGCATAGTATTTATTTAAATGATGAAATGGTAGGGTGTACGGATGTTATTCGTGGATATCCTAACGAAGAGACAGCTTTAATCGGCTTGTTCCTTATTAGTGAAAGTATGATTTACTCATAGCTCTTGATAGTTATTTTGTATTACTTGTCTACAGTTTATGCTCTGAGAGATTTTTTACTCATTTTTATTCAATATTTTCGTAAGATTAGAACATTTTTCGCGTTTTTAGGCAAGACAACTAATTTGGTGAGCCAGTATATTTTTAATAGATATTTTTTTTGAAGTTTTTTTAGTTAGTTATATGGACAATCATCTAATTCCGATATCCACTTTATTTATTGGATTAAACGGTATTATTGCTTTTATACTTTCATATATTGTTGCAACAGAGCGGACAAAAGCAAGAATTTGGCATGGCGAGTCAAAAGAGGATATATCAAAGCAACCAGATGCGCTTGCAAATGCGAATGCATGGGCTGCTTTTGTCGAAAATATGACTCAAAAGTTTCTGTCATCCCCAACAATTGATGATGGGGCTTTACAACGAAAAGTGCGCGCTCATGCTAATTTTACAGAATATGTACCTTTGGCATTACTTTTTATCATTGCGCTTGAGTTAATGCACTCAAACACTTGGCTGCTCTGGCTTTTGGGAGTAAGTTTGACCGTAGCGAGAATAGCTCATGCTTGGGGTTTAATTAATACTTATGGACCATCTCCTGGGCGAGCTATTGGCTTTTTTCTCACCTGGTTTGTTTACATTGTTGGCAGTTTAGCTTGTATCTACTACAGTTTTACCATTTTTTGACCTGGGTTGTTCTGTAGCTTTGGACTGTATCTTAAAATCCTTAAGGTAAAATATGAAATAGCCTTTAGTTATAATAGAGGCAGCTTTATCATTCTTATTTTTACTTTCATGACTGTTCGCTTGCCGCTGGTAATTTTAAATGCACAAGTGCTTTCTGCAAGACACTAGGTTTTACACTCAGCCAAATTTGGTTGCGTTTATCTTCTGTGTAACCAATTACGATTGCACCTATTGGTGAGCCAATATCGGGATACATTTCTGGTGTCATAATGCCTGTATCAACGAAATCAGTAATTTGGACAAGTCCTCTAACATTTTCATCACCAATGTCTACGAAAATTCCGAATGGTGCGTGGTGTTCAACTGTACCATATACTAGTTCTCCAAAGCGATACTTAGACTTAATTTGATTCCAGAAATCATTACTCATAAGCTTCAGTGGGATTTTAGGACTCTCGAAAATTGATTTAATATGGGAAATAAATTTTGAGGAATTGGTAATTCGATTAGTACACTACCTTGATAAGGTCTTTCAAGAGGCTGAAAGTATTCTTCGTATATCTCTTTGTCAATTGTAACTTCTAAAATTCCATCTTTGTAGTATTTATTATACTCCTCGGCGAGACTCCTACTATTTTCTGCTGCGAAGTAGCATTTTCCATCCGCAAATGGCGGATTGTAAGGAAAATCATCAGCCTGAAAACCTGTTTGTAAAATTTTTTCTCCTTTTCCTTTTTGAGTTGCTTTATAAATTGTTACTGTTCGTACTAAGTTCAAAGGTATGAAATATTAATCATATTTTGATGCATGTTATTTTATAATATTTTAGGGTCATTAACACGCAGATCGTAGGCACAAGCCATAGCTGTTGATGCAGTTTATTCAGGAAAAATTAGTGGAGTACCATCGCTTGAGCAAGCTTCCTGGATTGGAGGACTTTTACTTCTCTAATAACTTAGTACTGAGGTATTGCAGGCATATCAATGTTGATTAACTCGTGTGTAGGCGCCAACGTTTGTAATTTGATTGATACAAGATGTGTATTATGTATATATTACACTAAAGTGCTACCATGCAATACCCTGACCCCGAAGTGACGCATCCGATGCAAGGATTTCCACAAGTTTGCTTCATCAAAAACACTGTTACAAATCCGAATATAATCATTGGTGACTACACTTATTACGATGACCTAGAAGACTCAGAAAATTTTGAGCGCAATGTGCTTTATCACTTCCCTTTTATTGGTGACAAGCTCGTAATTGGAAAATTTTGTGCTTTGGCTACAGGTGTAAAATTCATTATGAACGGTGCCAATCATAAAATGTCTGGCTTTTCAACTTATCCATTTCAAATTTTTGGTAATGGATGGGAGCGTTTAATGCCTCAATCAGATGAATTACCTTTTAAAGGCGATACTGTTATTGGCAATGATGTATGGATTGGATACGAAGCTGTAATAATGCCTGGAGTAAAAATTGGCGATGGAGCAATTGTTGCAGCAAAGTCTGTTGTAACGTCATATGTACCACCTTACACTATTGTAGGAGGGAATCCTGCTAATATACTACGGAAACGTTTTCCTGACGAAACAATCAAGATTTTATTAGATATTGCTTGGTGGAACTGGGACATTGAAAAAATTACGAGGAATTTAGAGAAAATTGTTGGCGCCGATATTGAAGCATTAAAAACCTGCATGTAAGGTGCAACATTATTTCTTTCTTAGAAATAACATTCAAGCTAACCTAATATTGACTCAAAAGGAGGAATAATGACTCAAAGCGACTTACCTTTAATCGCGCTCGTTACGGGTGCAAATCGTGGCATTGGCTTAGAAGTGACGCGCCAGCTTGCTAAACAAGGTATCACGGTCATCCTGGGAGCGCGCGATTTCGAGAAGGGAAAAGCCGCTGCAGAAACGCTGGTAAGTGAAGGATTGCAGGTGATTCCTAAAAAACTAGACGTGGTACTAGATAGAGCTTTATTGGTACATATTAGACAATATCTGAGTAAAATGGACAAGGGTTTAATAACACTAATGTACTAAATATCCATTGCCTTGAGTAAAATTGATATGTTTGTTGCGCGTTATGCGAAGAGCAGGCTAAAATATGCTTCTCAATTCTAAAAAATGAAGAGTTATAGTTTACATTTTAAAACTTCAAATTTTGATTCGATATGATGAAATATTAGATTTGTGCGTAAGGAGGATATTGTCATAAAACTTATCAATACTTAACTGATTAAATCAAATATTTAAATGCAAAATGATTGATTTTTGGCGAAAAAAGGATAGAATTATAAATATCTAAAAGTCGCGACTAAAGAGAGGTGATTAATATATGGCATTGAAGAAACAAAAAGGTCACTTTCAAATCAATGAATCAATTTTAGCAACTGTTGAAACAGCAACACCTTCAGATGTGAAGCTGACACAGCTACTTTTTAACGATTGTGTGATGTTTTATGTTTCTCAGATGTCATCGAATCTAGAATTATTTCTGAATACATCAACAGATTCGCTTTACAAAGTTTATGAAAAACTTATCTACTCAGAACCCGTTCTGAATGTTGCTCGTATTCCTCAAAACCTGAGACGTGCTGCAATCAAGAAAGCTGCTGGTGTTGTCAAGTCTTGGTACACGAATTTTGAACGTTGGACGAAACGAATTGAAAGGTCAAAGACATGTCATACACTTAAAAAACGTACAAGATTAAAAAAGAAGGCAGGTAAGCCGCCGGTTTTGCCGCAATCGACAAATTTTCCAATTCAGGTTTATTCTGGTATGTTTAAAGACGATACCGGAGACTCTCTAGTTGTGAAATTGTGGACAGGAAAAACTTGGCAGTTTCAGAAAGTCAGCTATAAGTGTCGAGAATTACCGCCCGGTTACGTCAAAGGAACTTTTTCTTTAATTTATGATGAAAGTATACTAAAACTTGTTTGGGTAATTCAGAAAAATACACCATCAAAAGGGACGTTAGCAGACTATATAAAAGCTTACGGTAAGCTCCGAATTCTAAGCATTGACCTCAACTTAGACGACCCGATAGTTGTGGGCAAGGTATTAGAAGGATGCGAAGATACGGACGTTGTTGTAGAATTAGCCAATCTACGGATAAAAGGAAACAATCGACTCCACCATCTTAGGAAGCGCTATCTAGGTAGAATTGCCAAAGCGAAGAGTTTAACTAATACGAAAACAGAGTTAGGTGTATTACCTCCTGAGAATTTATGTGCCAAGCTATGGAAACGAATTAAAAATTTAGAAAAGCAACTGATTGAGGCCATTTCACATTCAATTGTGGAAAGTGCTAATGACCATAATTGTAATGTAATTGTTTTTGAAAACCTCAAAAGTTTAAAGCCTCAACGTGGTAAGTACTCGCGTCGGAGCAACACAAAACGTTCATTTTGGGTTGCAAAGAAAATACAAAAACGAGTTGAGCATAAAGCTTTAAACAGGTACTCTATTTATACTGTTAGAGTTAACCCAGCATTTACCAGCATTACTGACTCACGCAGTGGTGGTAAATGTTTAAGAGGTTCACAAGTTGGTGTGCTTAATCTTTATTTATGGAGTGATTCCGGGTTAGGAAAATTAGTTAAAACACCAGATGGTAAAATATTATGTTCTGGTGAGAATGCGGCTAGAAATATTGGTTTAAAATATCTAGCTGCGAAGTTTGAAAAGCCTGTAGTATTTAAAAATGCAGGTTTGCCCACAGGTTGTGTTGTTTGGCTAATTAAGCCTGTGGGTAAAGGGAAAGTGGTGATTCCTGCTTGGTCTTGTTTGTAGTGTTACATGAGTAACGAAATACCGTCACATAAAGTAGCGGCAAGTTCCGTCGTCTTTCTGATTGGTGTATCAAACAGGATCACAAAGCGAGTGTCCGGTTTATACCGAATTGCTCATACCACGTGACCGATCAAAACAGCATCGACCAGCTAGCTGCTGATTTGAAAAGTGAGTTTGGGCGCCTGGATATTCTGGTTAATAATGCAGGCATTTTATACGATACCTGGCAATCTGCGAGCAATGCCAACCTTGACACCGTGCAGGAGGCACTTGCCACCAATACGCTGGGGCCGTGGCGCATGTGCCAAGCGTTCTTGCCGTTGATACGTCAAAGTAAAGCTGGTCGTATTGTTAATGTTTCGAGTGAAGCCGGGTCGTTAGCCAGTATGGGCGCTAGCACTCCTGCCTATAGCACATCCAAAGCAGCACTAAATGCTTTCACTCGACTACTAGCAGCGGAATTACAAAGCACTGGAATTCTCGTGAATGCTATTTGTCCGGGATGGGTGGCAACCGAGATGGGCGGTGCGGGCGGACGACCTGTTGCGGACGGAGCAGCAAGCATCGTCTGGGCTGCGACCCTTTCTAATGATCGACCAACGGGTGGTTTCTTTAGAGATGGCAAGCCCCTGCCTTGGTAAATTGTCTCGTCATGGGAATGCAAATGAGGGTAGCTCCAATTCCACGGGAGGCACTAGTAACAAGAGGAACAATAAACTTGGTCATGACGAAAGAAGAGCTAAAACAATGGTTTGAAAACGCGCGTGACACCTTGGAACCAGGATATTTAGTAAATGGAGAACCTTGGAAACAATCAGGTATGTCTGGTTCAGAGGAGCGATGGATTTGTCTGCGTAAACCAGTTGCTGACTGCATTGATAGGTCTGGGTCTTTTTTAGATATCGGTTGTGCGAACGGTTATTTACTAGAATGTTGTCAAAAATGGAACTCCCTAAGAAATATTATTCTTGAGCCATATGGAATAGATATTTCTCCAAAGCTAGTTGAACTTGCAAAATGTAGACTTCCACAATATAAAGATAACTTTCTTGTCAGAAATGCATTTGATTGGATACCGCCAAAACGATTTGATTTTGTTCGCACCGAATTAGTTTACGTTCCTGCTAAGTATGAAAAGCAGTATATTGAGTTTCTTCTCGATAACTATATTAACCCAGATGGTAAACTTTTAGTCGCAAATTATGTAGAAGACCATCCACATCCAGAGAACACAATCCTATCAGGCAGTCACCCTACAAAAAATATTCTCAGCAGACTAGCCGAACTGGGCTTTAAAGCTACTGAGTATAAAGACGGATTTGATACAGTTAAAAACAGAAAAACCAGAGTTGCTGTTTTGACACGATAAATAGAATGGGTTGGCGCCAGTGCGCGCAAATTCTCATTGTGTCTATAAATTCACTCTACCTCAAACTTTCCATTAAAAAGAACTACACGCCAACCATCAGGGTCTTCAATTGTTACACTTTTTCCCTTCCAGTACGGATTTTCTGGTTCTACTTCGTTATAACCCATCTGAGCTAGGCGATTTTTAATTTCTACAACTTTTTCTTGAGTAGAAATATATAGTACTAATAAATTATCTTTTGTTGGGGCTGGACAAGGACTTCCATCTTTATGACTTGTAAATTCCAGGTGATGCTGGCTATCAGGCAGTCCAAGCATAACTCCATCATATCCTTCATGATTTTCAAATGAGTATAGCTTTCTCAAACCCAAGCCGTTCTCATAGAACTCAACCACTTTTGCTAGTTTATCAGTGGGTCTTGCAATTCTAAATTGAACAACAGAAGAATCTGTACTTTTTTGAATCATATTACCTCTTAATTATTAAGCTAACTATTTCAATTGCTCATCTTGCCCTTTGAGCTTAACCAAAGTATTTAAATATTTACGTTTCTATAAATTCCCAAGCTTCATGGCGCCAGTTAAGCTTGCGTCGTACTTGTGATGTATCTATATGTGGCATATGCAACTCTACTAATTCTACTATTTCTTGGATTAGTTCTTTCAAATGAATCGCTGCCAAGTGTGGTTCTACTTTAAATATGTTCTCTATACGTAAGTATAAATTATTAAGAGCAATCCACTTTGACCGAGATACCAATTTGGCATTGGTTCAGGAGACTGGCTTCAATATAATACAGGTAGAAGATGAAATGGAATATGAATATAATAAACCTGTTTTTTTTCGTTGGATTATAGCTAGTAAATCAGAATAATATAGCAATCCTATATGAGTTGTAAAAAATTATATCCACAAAAAATTGCAGCAAGGCTTGAAGCAATAGATTCGGCAGTCGATATAGAAGATATTAAACTACCAGGTTATAATTTACACGAGTTGAAAGGAGATAAGAAAGGGATTTGGTCTATAAAAATATCAGGTAATTGGCGTATAATTTTTAGATTTGAGGACGGTGAAGCATATGACATAGACCTTGTAGATTATCACTAGCAATTACGATAGAAAAAAAGTATTAATGAGCGACTTAAACCTCATAAGCATATTTTACAATCAGAGAATACAGAAACTTATTTCAAAAATAATCAATTAATATGAAAGAACTGCAAGAAATTGTTGCCAATAGAAAGGTAAGACCAATACACCCAGGTGCAGTTATTTTGGATATACTTGAAGACCTGGAAATAACCCAAACGAAGTTTGCTGAGATACTTGGTGTATCCCGTCGTAGTGTTAATGAAATTATTCAGGGTAGAAGACCAATTACTGTAGATATGGCAATACGTATTGGAAAAGCACTAGGTAATGGTCCTCAGCTATGGTTAAATCTCCAACAAAAGGTTGATATATGGGATGCGATACAAGCTCATGGAGAAGATTATGAGCGCGTTGTTACACTAGTTGCGTAAATGTTTAACTGTGTTTTCTATAAAACAAGAATCAGAAGAATCAAGATTAACTGACAACTTCTTGACTATTAAGCACGCCGCACAGCAAACCATAGGTGAACAACCAGAATCATAACGCCATTAGTATGGAGAACTTTCATTACTTAATCAAAGTTGTTATGATTATGTAACATATCTTTACATTTTGAGCGGATGCAGACTACACGTTTGTTTTCAAATATAGAATTTAATGGTGATAAGTTGCTTCACCAACCTGGTAGTGTGTTGGGAAGTACCGCGTTAATTGCTGGTACAACGGTTGGCGCCGGAATTTTGGCTTTACCGACAGTGACTTTACCTTCGGGAGTGGCGCCTTCAACGGTGTTATTAATCGCTGTATGGTTATATGCTTTAGTGTCTGGGTTATTAATTGCCGAAGTTAGTTTAGATGGGATGCGCTCAGGCACCTTCTTCGGTTTTTTGGCGATGGTGGAGAATATATTAGGAAAACCTGGAGCAATATTAGCTGGTGGTGCATATTTGTTTTTGCATTATGGGTTGCTGGTTGCATATATTGCTCAAGGTGGGGAAATATTGCTAAGAGCATTGCCGGTTAAGTTACCAGACTGGGCAGGGACAACGATATTTGCGCTCTTGTTTGGTGGAATTATGTATTTTGGGCGCCCTAAGTTAATTGAGAAATTAAATAACGCTTTGGTTTTTGCAGTAATAGCTTCATTCGCTGGATTATTGTTGTTAGCAAGTAGACAAGTTCATCTATCACAGTTTATTTTTCAAGATTGGACTCAGTTAACTGCTGCGATTCCGGTTATGTTAGTAGCACTATTTTACCATAATGTGATTCCGGTAATAGCAATACAATTAGAAGGAGACGCACGGAAAGTTAAACAGTCAATTTTTTTTGGCTCATTAATCCCACTGATAATGTTTATCGCGTGGAACGCTGTAATTTTAGGTAGCGTCAACTCGGCACTACCGCAAGAATTTACTGGTGCAGAAAAATTTGACCCACTGAAAAATTTACGAGATGGCAGTGGCGGAAATTTGCTAGGGATAATGGTTTCAGTCTTTTCTGAATTTGCAATTATCACGTCTTTCATTGGTTTTTTTTACGGTCTGCTAAATTTTATCAACAGTGTAATAAAATTCTCAACTGCGCGGGGATGGCAGTATGGTTTTGTTTTATTTCCACCAATGTGTTTAGCTGTATTAAATCCTAATATATTCTTGTATGCGCTCGAAAGTGCTGGCGCTTTTTGTATCTCAATTTTAGGGGGTATTATTCCGGCGTTAATGGTGTGGAAAAGGCGCCATGACAATAAAAATATCGATAATTATCATAGATTATTTCCAGGCGGTAAAACAACTTTAATTGCTGTAATAAGTATAGCGATTTTAGTCATATTTAATAAATTATTATTATTAATAAAATAAATTCATAGGCAATAAAGCTAAAACATTTGTATTCACAAACGAGACGTTTTGTTTCATATAAGTACAGGGGTTTTATTTTTTTTGATTACATTCATTGAGTCAATAAGGGCGTCCGGGCATATAATATATCACCTAGCTGGGCAGCAATGTTCAGTTGGGTTATTTATATATAATGTTAATATTATGTCTTTCGTACCTTTACACATTCATAGTGACTACAGCTTGTTAGATGGCGCCAGTCAGTTGCCCCAATTGATAGACCGTGCTATCGAACTAGGGATGAAAGCAATTGCCTTGACCGACCACGGTGTGATGTACGGTGCGGTTGAGTTGATTAAGATTTGCCGGGGTAAGACTATTAAGCCGATAATTGGCAATGAGATGTATATTATCAACGGTGATATTACCAAACAAGAGCGGCGCCCTAAGTATCACCAAGTCGTTTTAGCGAAAAGTACGAAGGGTTATAAAAACTTAGTTAAATTAACATCGATATCGCATCTTGAGGGTGTACAAGGTAAAGGTATTTTTTCGCGTCCTTGTATAAATAAAGAATTATTACAAAAATATCATGAGGACTTGATAGTTACTAGCGCTTGTTTGGGTGGAGAAATACCACAAGCGATTATGAGTAATAGACCAGATGCCGCGCGTAAAGTAGCACAATGGTATAAAGATGTATTTGGAGATGATTTTTACTTAGAAATTCAAGATCACGGTTCACAAGAAGATAGAATTGTCAACGTTGAAATTGTCAAGATTGCGCGCGAGCTTGGTATAAAGATTGTTGCAACAAATGACTCGCATTTTATTTCTTGTTTTGATGTTGAAGCTCACGACGCATTGCTGTGTATTCAAACGGGTAAATTAATTGTCGAAGATAACCGGATGCGGTATAGCGGTACTGAGTATTTAAAATCAGAGTCCGAAATGCGGCAACTATTCCGTGACCATTTACCTGATGACGTTATTGAAGAAGCAATAAATAATACCGAAGAAGTTGCTGATAAAGTTGAGCAATATGACATTCTTGGTGAACCTCGTATTCCTAATTATCCAATTCCACCTGGACATACTACCGATACGTATGTTGAAGAAGTAGCTTGGCAGGGAATACTCGAAAAGCAGCGGTGTAGAACTAGAAGCGAGTTAGACCCTACTTATAGAGAACGGATGGAATATGAATTAAAAATGATTCAACAAATGGGGTTCTCTGGCTACTTTTTAATTGTGTGGGATTACATTAAGTTTGCTAGAGATAATAAAATAGCTGTGGGGCCAGGTAGAGGTTCGGCTGCAGGTTCATTAGTTGCGTTCTCAATGGGTATTACTAATATTGATCCTGTACACCACGGGTTATTATTCGAGCGTTTCCTTAATCCTGAACGTAAATCGATGCCTGATATTGATACAGATTTCTGTATCTCTAAGCGTGATGAAGTTATTGATTATGTTACAAGTAAATATGGCGCCGAAAGAGTTGCACAGATTATCACTTTTAACCGTCTTACATCAAAATCAGTATTGAAAGACGTTGCCAGGGTATTAAATATTCCCTATGGGGAATCAGATAAAATGGCAAAATTAATCCCGGTATCGCGCGGTAAACCAACACCGCTTAGTAAAATGATTGCCGACGATACTCCATCACAGGATTTTAAAGAGAAGTACGACAATGACCCTAGGGTTAAGCATTGGCTTGATATGGCAATACGTATTGAGGGAACAAATAAAACCTTTGGTGTACACGCTGCGGGTGTAGTAATTTCTGCCGAACCATTAGATGAGATTGTACCATTACAGCGTAATAACGACGGTTCGGTGATAACTCAATATTACATGGAAGATTTAGACTCAATTGGTTTGTTGAAGATGGACTTTTTGGGTTTGAAAAACCTGACAATGATTCAAAATGCTATTGATTTAATCCAGGAAAATCATAAATGTAAGCTTGACCCATATGATATTACTTCTTTAGAACGTAAAGCGCAAAGAATACTCGCAAAAGGTGGAGAAGCTGCAAGATTGCCTAATGACGTTAAAAAGACGTTTGAGTTATTAGAATCAGGTGAATTAGAAGGAGTTTTTCAATTAGAATCTTCTGGGATGCGGCAAATAGTACGCGATTTAAAGCCATCTAATATTGAAGATATTTCATCTATTTTAGCACTATATCGACCAGGACCTTTAGACGCTGGATTAATACCACAGTTTATCAACCGTAAACATGGTAGAGAGAAAGTTGAATATGGGCACAGTTTACTTGAACCTATTTTGGAAGAAACATATGGGGTGCTTTGCTATCAAGAGCAAATTATGAAAATGGCTCAAGATATGGCTGGCTATACATTAGGTCAAGCTGACTTGTTAAGACGCGCGATGGGTAAAAAGAAAGTTTCTGAAATGCAGAAACAACGTGAAAAATTTATTGATGGCGCCGCTAAAAATGGTGTTAAGCACCAAGTTGCAGAAGACCTATTTGAGCAAATGCTTAAGTTTGCAGAATATTGCCTAAGCTACGATACAGAAATATTAACAGTTGAGTATGGATATTTAAAAATAGGTGAAATTGTAGAAAAAGAAATTGAATGTTCTGTATTTACTGTTGATAATAATGGAATTGTTTATACACAACCTATTGCTCAATGGCATAATCGTGGGCGCCAAGAAGTGTTTGAGTATGAGTTAGAAAATGGTGCCGTTATTAGAGCGACTCAAGACCATAAGTTTATGACAACAGATGGGAAAATGGCGCCTATTGATGAAATATTTGAGCAGGGGTTAGATTTGCTACAAATTAGTGATTTAGGTGAAGTGTAGGATGGGCGCCTGTACAGTAACTTATTTTTTTACCACAGAGGAAGATTAATATGGAAGTAAATGATGTGATAGATTCAGAAGAAGACAGGGAGTTAGTTATGAATTTAACAAAAGCTTACTTAGAGTGGGAAAAAGAAACTGAGCTTCGTGGGATGGAGCGTGGGATGGCAACTGGTATGGAACGCGGGATGCTAACTGGGATGGAACGCGGGATGGAACGCGGGATGGAGATAGGTAAGGAAACCGAGCGACGCTCCTTAGTGGAAAACTTACTTTTAGCACGATTTGGTGAGCTAGACTCTGAGTTAACTGCTATTATTCAACCGATACTAAATTTATCAACTCCAGAGTATGCTGCTTTATTGTTGCAGTTGTCAAACTTGTCGCGCGAGGATTTGTTAGCACGGTTTAGGAATTAATTGAAAGCACAAACGCGCGATGAAACGTACTACTGGTTAACTCGGAACTAGTAGTACTTATGGAGCGACCATCTTAGTAGCGCAGGCGCCAAATTTGTAACTAATGTAGAGTACTGCGCTCATAATCTTTTATCTAACATTTTCGCTTGTGCCTGATTAAAACTGCAACGGTAGCAGCAAACGCTAAAATGCCTCCTACACTATCCGGTTCAGGAATAGATATTATTTTGATATCGCCAGTGATAATAATGATGTTACCGCCGTTAGAGATTGAATTAGTCGGATTACTAGAAATATCACCACCATTAGTAGTAAGGACTGGATTGTTAATTAGAATAGGGATATCATCATTAATTGTAGTAATTGAACCAGTGGGGATATCTTTATTCAAAACAATGTTACCACTATTAATGGTTATTGTTCCCGCGTTTTGAGCTTTAGCAGAACTTTCAAGACTTATCCATACTCCAATAGTTGCAAGAAAAGCTGTTAACCCTATCTTAAAGACCCAATTGCAATTAATCATCTATACAAGACCTATAAAATTTAATTAGCTGTATAAAATAACCAGCAATAATCGTAGTATTTACTATTTTCACTGTATTAGAGGGTGCGGTGCATAACTTACTGTCTGACATATGGTCGTACAATCAAGCATCTTTTCCTTGTTACAAGCATTAATAAGAAACGCCTTTAAGTGGTATCTACTTATTTATCCATACGTATGGTGGGCAGTGCCCACCCTACAATCTAAAATCATGCCAAACTGGTGTAGATAACTGGACAGTCACAGTTAAAACTCCTGTGGAAAGGTGCTGATAAATTTTAGCGAAATTTGAAGATAAATTTGATACTTGCTTTATAGGTGCCTAAATATCTGATAATATACTCTTAGGCTTGAAAGTTATTCTCAGCTACCCTCAAAAATACTGTTAGGAATTGATGTTATTGCTACAAGGATTCCTAGAAGCTCATTTAAAGGAGTTAAATAACGTTCATTAAGGTCAACTTTTACAAGCATCGTTTTATCTATTGAAAGAAATCTCCAGACTTGTCCAGTTGTTACAATCCCATAAACAGTATTGATATTTTCTTCCAGATTTTTTTGATTGATTATTTGTGCAGCATACATTTCGGCAATACATTGTGCAAGTCCATCATTAATATTCTCGTTTTTCGCTTCGACAATAACAGCAACTGGTGCTTTAATCACCAGTTTATCTGGATTGCGAGTCAGAATAAAATCACAAAACCCTGTTAATCCTCTGCTTGCGTCCACATTAAAATTACGACCCGAAAATAAACTTACCTGAGAATTAATAAATGCAATTTCACTCAAAATCGGAGCAATTATATATTCAGAACGTGCTTTTTCTGTATTAATAGCAGTTGCTAGAGGTACAAATCTTTTCAACGCTTCAATAAGAAACGAGCTAGGTTCAATCGGTTCGGAAAATATTAAATTTTGCACTGATTCAATCGTTGTAATCCCCAAGGAGTTTAGGCTATCTAAGTCTTTAAAATCACTATAGGACATTGCTCATAACCCAAATTTTTTTATTTTAATTTATTTTAATTTTAACAAGACTGAAAGCTACATCCCGACATGCTGTCTAAATTTAACCAATATTGTCAATCTAGTACCTCACATCTTGCAGGTGCATTCTTATATGTAATATTATTTACTAATTATGTCACTGCGCTCATACCCACCTATAGCTGAAAGCTATAGGCTTTGGGGCATAAGTCCATTAAAATGGACTACAGACCGAAGTAATATTAATAACTTATAAATTTTGGATTAATGATTTATATGTAGAAGTGCATTCTGGTCAGGTACCACGTCTTACACTTATTCCGACTTTCTTACAAGTGCAAACCCGAATGGCGCCAGTGATACTTGAATCGGCAACTATTTTGTACCTATACAAACAATTTGAAGTTGGCGCCGATGCATCTTAACCCACCAACATTGCGCTCTTCACTACTAACGCAAACTATATATTAAAAAAATGCGCGTTAGGAGAATTTTATGTTTCAAACACCTGACTGTCTCCACTTCCAATCAGGATGTATCCATGAACCACCCCACCGCACAGGCGGATGGGGTTTCTAATTTACTGAGCAGGTTCAGTTGCTCCTATAGTCGTACAACTAGACGGCGAAGTCTGCCGGACAGAATTTTCTACCCGGCGAGCTTCGCCGCTAGCTGCCGTACCTTTACGTTTGTTGCCTACCCAAATATTGATTTTAGCTATGACTTGGCATACCCGAAAAGTAATTTTGGATATGTCAATTTTTGCTTTCCTCAAAATATTTGATGCACCGTTGGCATCGGCATTTACAATTATTCCGTTTCCTGTTTTGTATTCTCCACGTTTTGTTCTTTTACCAGAAGGTTTTTGTTCCTTCTGGGCTTCGGTTTCTTTACCCTTCGGGTTCACCAGTCCACTGGCTTGGCTCGCCGCACGTGTGGCTGGTTCACCGTATACGGGTAATTCATCACCATCAAAAAATGACATTTTTGAGGTGTAAGATTCTTCAACAACTACAAATTCGCGCCCCGTATCTTTCACACAGATACTTGAGTGTGTCGCGTAATGTGGTGAACGGCACCTGTACGAAATTCTGATTATTGACACGTCCGTTATCTATCTCATTCTTGATGCCTTCGTTCCAACCAAATACTATTTTTCCTATCCCTGAATCTAAGCATTTGTTAATTATTGTACGAGCAGATTTTTTGAGAAAATCACGCACTTGGTTGTTTCTAGTTTGTGTAGCTCTAGCTAAACTACCACTCCAAAAATTTTCATCTTTACCTTTTTTCAACTTCGATACGGTTTTGTTATAAAACCGATTTATCGCTTTTAACGGTCTTCCATTTATGATAAAACCTTGTTCTCCAGTATTAGGAATACAGGTTACAAAGTTATTCAAGCCAATATCTATTCCTAAAACATTTGATTTATCTAATGTTGCAACAGTTTCTTGAATCTTTCTACACACCCAATGTAAATAGATTTCACCATGTTTTGAGGTAATAGTTAACTCAACAAGCGTTGTTATATCAACAGCGTCGGGTACTCTAAACTTTATATATTCGTTTAGATGAGTACCTACTACATCTTCTTTGTGCCGCTTTTTGAATAACAAACCTGTTGAAACTGACGCAAATCTTATCCCATGCTCGACCCCAATCTTAACGGATGACGCTGGGTAAGTAACCTCAAACATACCTCCAGGGATACGATAACCAGGTAGCTTGGGTTTTTTAGAACCATCAATATAATGCTTATCCAAAAGTTGCTTAAATGACTTAAAATTCTCAGCCACTTTATGACATACAGACTGTGCAGCCTGTGATTGCAGCATTTTGTAATGGTAATTTTCCTTGAAATCAGTCTGCAAATCATAAGCTATAGACTGAAAATTTAATGTGTTGTATACAAAAAAACCTTGTCTCAAGTTGTAGGTCAAGGTGTTATACAAACTGTTCGCGTGTTCCAAAATATCAGATACTACAGCGTACCCAAGACTTGATAGTTTTAGATGCTGCACAACAGTTGATACATACGTATTTTTATTCTTCTCCTTATCTTGTTCTTTTTTCTCTTTACTTTTGAAAGTCATAATTACTCCCAAAATACAACAAATTTCTATCACCCGATATAGCCAATACACTTCACCAGTCAATAATCGCTTTGATTGACTTGTTTGACTCGATGTTGTTGACTACAATTAATATACCATAGTTCTTAGATATGATAAGAAATCTTTATGACTAATTTGAGAAGCGGGTCACACGTTGTTTTTTCTATTCACCTGCATGTAGTATTTGTGACAAAGTATCGGCGCAAGGTTTTTACAAACCAAATGATTGAAGACATGAAAGAAGTTTTTGATCGTGTACTGGTAGCAAATAAATCTAACTTAGAGGATTGTAATGGTGAACCAGACCACGTGCATTTACTTATTGATTTGCATCCAGACAATAATATTTCTGATTTGATCGCATCCCTAAAATCAGCAAGCAGTAGAATATTGAGAGAACGATATAAATCTACAATTGATAAATACTACTGGGGGAAAGCTAAACTTTGGCACGATTCAAAATGCATTGTGTCTTGTGGTGGCGCTCCGTTAGAAACAGTGAAGCAATACATCCAAAATCAATCAGGTGGGAGAGAGTAAAATAGTAGGGTATTGAACCCTACTATTTTACTGCTATCCATCCCCACCCTACACTCGTTGTGGGTGGGGAATTCCGCAAAAAGAGTTAAAATAACAGCGCACGTTATCAGGGTAGCAACATGAGTACTAATGTAGAAAACACACCAAAAAGAGTAAATCGGCAATTCCTGCTTGCTTGTCGTCCGGTTGGAGATATCAAAGAAAGTGATTTTGAGTATAAAGAGGCGCCTGTCCCAACTCCCAACCAAGGCGAAGTACTGGTGAGAAATCTATATTTATCACTTGACCCAACTAACCGCATTTGGATGAGCGACATGGCGCAGTATATGCCCCCAGTAGAGTTAGGCGAAGTAATGCGGGGTGTCGCAATTGGAGTTGTAGAAGAATCTAAAAATCCCAACTTACAACCAGGAGACTACGTTACAGGACTTTTAGGTTGGCAGGACTATGTATTATTAAAAGATGAACAGGCAAACTTTATAACTAAAATTAATCCACCTTTACCCGACCCATTATTTGCTGCGGTGGGTCAATTAGGTCCAACTGGTGTCACTGCTTATTTCGGTTTGTTAGATATAGGACAACCAAAACCAGGAGAAACCGTTGTAGTTTCAGCGGCAGCAGGCGCCGTCGGTTCAGTGGTAGGACAAATTGCTAAAATTAAAGGCTGCCGTGTAGTCGGAATTACAAGTTCTGATGAGAAATGCCAATGGTTAACTTCTGTTGGCTTTGACGCAGCAATCAACTATAAAACTACCGACCTAAACACCGCATTAGCAAACGCTTGCCCAAATGGTGTTGATATATATTTCGATAATGTCGGCGGTTCAATCTTAGATACAGTGATGTCGCATCTAAACCTGTTCGCGCGCATTCCCCTATGTGGTTTAATCTCAACTTATAACTCTACCCAACCAGTACCAGGACCATTAAACTTTAATTTGATTTTGATGAAGCGTTTGCGGGTACAAGGATTTATCATTAGTGATTATCATAATCGTTGGCATGAAGCAATTAAGGAACTTGGGGAATGGACGAAATTAGGAAAAATAAAACAGGAGTATGAAATAGTTGAAGGTTTAGAAAAGGCACCAAAGGAAATTCTAAAACTTTTTAATGCCAACAAAATAGGTAAATTAATTGTCAAAGTTGCTTGACTTTAGTACTACTGGTTTAAGTTAACCAGTAGTACTGTCATGACGGATTATTCAACTGGCGCCATATAAGCAGGACTTACGTATTGTCACAAAACCTCGCTGTGCGTGAAGGCTACAAGTCTTATAGTTATGTCCAAATTCCGAGCTAGGCGTCACACACCCTACGCTTTTAATGTGTTGGTTGCGTAAGTCCTGATAAGAAATTAAATATTTGAACCGACAATTCTCTTCAGCCATTGCAATTTTCCTTTATAAGGAGCATATCGTAGCTTTATATTAAATAAAAAAGACCTTTGCAGTACGGTTTTGTAATGGGAAAAAGTTTCAAAACTAGTTTTACCATGATAGCGACCGATACCGCTATCACCTACACCACCAAATGGTAATCCAGAAGCAGCAGCTTGCATCACGGTGTCATTAATACAAACTCCTCCTGATGAAGTGTTTTGTAAAATTCGGTGTTGCAGTTTTTTATTTTGAGAAAATAAGTATACAGCCAAGGGTTTTGGTTGAGAGTTAATGATGCTTATAGCTTCGTTGATATCACTATATTCAATTATTGGCAGGATGGGTCCAAAAATCTCTGATTGCATGACTGCCGAAGTTAAGGAAATATTATCTATGACGGTGGGAGCAATATAACATTCGTTCTTGTTGCTTTCTCCGCCTATACAAATATTACCATCTTGCAAAAAGTTAACTAGTCTGTCAAAATGTTTGTGATTGATGATTCTGCCATAATCAAGACTTTTTGCTGGATTATCGCCATAAAATTCTTTGATACTTTTTTGAATAGCAGTTAACAATTGAGGTTTGATGTTTTTATTGACTAACAGATAATCAGGCGCCACACAAGTTTGTCCAGCATTAAGAAACTTACCCCATACAATGCGTTGGGCGGTACATTCAATGTTAGTATCAGCATCTACAATACAAGGACTTTTTCCGCCCAATTCTAAAGTTACTGGTGTTAGATGTTTTGCAGCAGCTTCCATAACAATTTTACCAATCGCTGTTCCACCAGTAAAAAATATATGGTCAAATTTTTCTGCTAGCAGTAGTTGACTAGTTTCTACACCTCCTTCTACTACACTAATATACTCTGAAGCAAAAGATTTGCTGATAATTTCGGCTGTGACTCTAGAGCAATTACTCGCTAATTCTGATGGTTTGATGATGGCACAGTTACCCGCTGCAATTGCACCTACTAATGGTGATAAAGTCAACTGAAATGGATAATTCCAAGCCCCAATAATTAAAACTACTCCAAGTGGTTCCGGGTAAATGCGTGCTGAGGCAGGAAACTGTTGGATACTAGTCGCTAATTTTTGTGGCTGCATCCATTGTTTTAGATTTTTAATTGCATAATCAATTTCGCTAAGTATCAACAGTATTTCTGTCCCATAAGTTTCAACTTCTGCTCTGTTTAAATCAGCTAATAAGGCATGTGTAATATCTGTTTGATGTTGAATTATCGCTTGCTTAAGGATTTTTATTTGAGCAAGACGAAAAGCAAAATCTTTAGTTGTACCGCTTTGAAAAAATTTGCGTTGTTTGCAAATAATATCTGATATTGACAGTTGATAAATCATAGTTTATAAAAATGATAATATTTGAGTTTAACTATTGGCGCTTTCCCCAGCTTTGCCAATCATTCGTGCGACAATTTTGCCAGAAGTCATCACACTTGGCAGTCCTGCACCTGGATGAGTTCCGGCGCCTACAAAATATAGGTTAGGAATATCTTCACTTTGATGATGCGGACGAAACCAACCAGACTGTCTAAAAGTTGATTCCATTGCAAAAGCACTTCCTTGGAAACTGTTGAGTGTATCGCGAAAATATAAAGGATTAATACTATGCTCGGTGACTATATGTTTTGATAAATCTGGCAAATAACAGTGTTCAAGATGCTGAATTACTTTATTCCGAAATGGCTTGGAGTTTGCTTCCCAGTCTGTCTGTCCACTTAAGTTTGGCACGGGGACAAGAGCATACCAAGACTCACATCCAAGGGGTGCTAATGACGCATCGGTAGCAGTTGGACGATGTAAGTACAAACAAAAGTATGACGGTAAATGCTTACGTTCAAAGATGTCTTGCATAAAGTTGTGATATTCAGGCGCCATCAGCATTTCATGATGTGCCATATGCTGATAACGACGATTTGTACCAAAGTAAATCACAAACACAGACATTGAATGACGCATTCGTTCAAATTTACTAAGACTATAATGATGTCGAAACTTTGCTGGCACTAAATTCATATAAGTAAAAGCGACATCAGCATTACTTACAACTATATCAGATGGTAAATATTTACCATTCGCTAAAATGGCGCCTGTGGCATAACCAGTTTTATAATTCATTGCAATTTCAGCTACTGGTGTATTGAGTAATAACTTACCCCCAAGTTCACAAAAAAGTTGCACCAAAGCATTAACTAAGGCTCCTGTTCCTCCCATAGCAAACCATACACCGAACTTTCTTTCCAATTCATGAATTGTGGTAAAGATTGAAGAAGTTGTAAAGGGATTACTACCTATCCAAAGAGGATGAAAACTAAAAACTTGTTGTAGCCGCTCATCTTGAAAATATTGATTAACGAAACTAGCAACCGATTGTAAAGGCTGTAAACCAATTATGTTAGGAGCAAATTTTATCAATTCGCAAAAATTGTTCAACGGTTGTTCCATCAGTGGCATAACTTTTTTGAAAATTTTCTCCAAAGCTTGCTCAAAGCGATAATAGCCTTGAATATCTTGGGAATTAAACGAGCGAATCTGCTGCAAAATATATTCGCGGTTGCCAGTAAGGTGAAAAACTGACCCATCACTAAAACGAATGTTGTAAAAAGGGTCAAGCTGAACTAGTTGCACATAATCTTCTACTCTTCTCCCATTGATTTGGAATAATTCATCAAGCAAATAGGGCGCTGTAATGATTGTTGGTCCCGCATCAAAGGTAAAACCATCTAGAGTATACACATAAGCACGACCGCCAGGTTCTGACTGCTTTTCTACCAGTGTGACTTTGTGTCCTTGTGCCTGTAGTCGAATCGCTGCAGATAAACCACCGAATCCACTACCAATTATCACAATCTTCATAATATTTTGTGGATATTACTGAAACATTAGTATCTTTATAGACTTAAGATTCCCAATAGAGGGCATTTAATAACAAATTTCATAGTTATTTAAATTTTTAAGATTTATGGTACAAAACTCAGCATTTTTAGATTTTGAAACTAAGTTAGGAAAAGAGTTAAAAAATACACATAGAGCTTGGAAGCAGGCGATTGTCGAACCAGGTGAAGAGTTTCCCCCCACACCTTTGCCTGTTTTAGAAGGCAAAATACCAGAATGTTTACGGGGTACACTTTATCGCATTGGACCAGGGCGCCTCTCTCGTGGTGGTATCCATGTAGGACACTGGTTTGATGGCGATGGAGCAATTCTTAGGGTTCATTTTGGTGATGATGGCGCCACTGGTTTATACCGCTACGTACAAACCAAGGGGTATCAACATGAAGTCGTAGCGGGCAAACTTTTGTATGGCAATTATGGAATGATTGCACCTGGACGATTCTGGAATCACTTCTTAAGACCCCTAAAAAATGTCGCTAACACTGCTGTTATCGCTTTACCCGATAAGCTTTTGGCGTTGTGGGAGGGTGGTAAACCCCATGCACTCGACTTAGAAACGTTAGAAACAAAAGGTATAGATAATTTAGGCGCCTTAAAAGGGGGTTTAACTTATTCCGCACATCCCAAACGCGACCCTCAAACCGGAGAGATTTTTAATTTTGGTGTCACAGGTAAATTCAAAGGTAGTTTGAATCTTTATAAATCTGACTCTACTGGTAAAATATTAGTATCAAAAGCATTTCCCCTTGATTGGCTTCCTTTAGTACATGATTTCGTGTTAGCTGGGCAATATCTCATATTTTTCATTCCTCCAGTTAAAGTACATGGATTGCCTGTTGGTTTAGGATTGCGTAGTTATGGTAATTCTATGACCTGGGAACCGAAATCAGGAACACAAATTTTGGTATTTGATAAACAAACCTTATCTCTAGTTAGCCGTAATGAAACTGAAGGATTTTTTCTTTGGCACTTTGGTAACGGCTATGTAGATGATAACGGTATGGTAATGATAGATTTTGCTGGCTATGAAGACTTTAATATCAATCAACGTCTAAAGGAATTGCCAACTGGAGAGCTACAAACACCAACAAAATCAGGATTATGGCAGTTAATTTTGAATCCTAAAACAGGCAAGGTAAAGGCAGTTGAGAAAGGATATAATCATTTAGCTGAATTTCCAATGGTATCACCGTTAGAAACTGGACAGAAATGGCAATATACATATTTTTTGGGATTTGGAAAAGGAACGAATACCACAGAGGAATTTTTTAATGCTATCGCGCGTATTGATTACAAAACCGATTCTTTGACAATTGCCGACTTAGGAGAGAACCGTTATCCTTTAGAACCTACCTACGTAGCAAATCCTATAAATCCCCAATCAGGGTGGCTTTTAACAATAGTTTATGATGGCAATAACCACACAAGCGAAGTATGGATTTTTGACAGCGAACATCTAGATGATGAACCTGTTTGTAAATTAGGATTACCGAGTGTAATTCCCTTGGGATTTCATGGAATATTTAAAAAATATGAATAAACAAACAGTAAATTTGGGAATAGTTCAAGAAACTTTATTAATCCCTCTATGGTCGCGCGCGGTAGAAGCAAGTCAGCCAAAACCGATATTGTACGATGCAAAAGCCAAAGAAATAGTTTCTCAACTAGATTATGATTTCGACAAGTTTAAAGCAGCGAAAAGCACCCAGGTGATGATGTGCATTCGAGGTAAAGCTATTGACGAATTGACACAACATTTTATCCAACAAAATCCACAATCTACAATCGTGGAAATTGGCGCCGGTTTGGATACTCGATTTGAGCGGCTTGATAACGGACAATTGTATTGGTTTGATTTAGATTTGCCTGATGCAATAGCTGTAAGAAGACATTTCTTTGAAGAAAGCGGGCGCCGACATTTCATTAGCGGTTCTGTGCTAGAACCAGAATGGATAAATCAGGTCAAACAAAATAGCCCAAATTCACCAAAATTATTTATTGCTGAGGGGGTATTGCTTTACTTTACAGAGGAACAGGTAAAAACACTCTTTGCAATCTTAGCGCAGGAATTCCCAGGTTCGTATCTAGTATTTGATGCTGCTTCACCATTTATTATCAAAAACCGCAGAAGCTACGAAGCAGTAAAACACACTTCTGCAAAATTCCAATGGGGTATCAAGAATATTAAAGATATAGAAGCTTGGGACTCTCGATACAAAATTACTGATTCTCGGTATATCTGGCATTTTCCAGAGTTTAAGAAACGCTTCTCTTTCAATGCCCGCTTGCTTATGGCTATTTTGCCACCTCTGACTCGCTCTTATGCAGTACATTTAGCGTCCATACTAAAATAACGCAGTATGTAATATTAATTGCCAAATTTTTAACTACGCTTATAACCGCCTATGGTTAAAACCCATAGGCTAATAGTTGAAATCCATTAAAATGGATTAATAATATAAGTAATATTAAAAACGTAGATTTTTTATATTCAGTTTTTATACGTAGAAGTGCATTCCGGTCAGTTAACTTTAACTAGTGGTACTGCATTCACGATGATTATTCAACTGGCGCCAAGTAAGTACTACTGGTTAATACTTATATAGAACAAAAGCATTATAATACTTTAAATTCCTTATTTTTGGTACTACTGGTTAACACTTATATAGAACAAAAGCATTATCTGGCTTGAAATAGCTTATATTTGGTGCTACTAGTAGTTTGTGTCATTAATTTTGGGGAGTTGGAGGAATGAACCACAAAGACACAAAGGACACAAAGAAAGAATTTTTAAGAAGTGAACATCCCAAAACTTATGACATGGAGCAGTAGTACTCCATGTCATTAATTTTGGGGTGTAGGCGCCTAATGAGCGAACTCTCTTAACTCAAGTACTCTGCGTCCTCTGTGTCTCTGTGGTAAAAAATACATTACACCAAAACTTATGACATGAACTAGTAGTGGTCTGTGTGATTAATTTTGGGGTATTGTTGCAGGCTCAAACCCCATCAAATAATGCTTCAAGCTCTTACTACTATAAGTTTAGTGGCTGGGAAGGAACAACGTACATACTTTTATGGCAACACATAATATAGTACTTGTGAATTATAAGTGATGGGCAAATGCTCTAAAATGGTACTACTGGTTTAAATTAACCAGTAGTACTGTATTTAAGCGCGATGCGAAAGCAGGCGCCTGATTATAAATTAATCCGAGGCGTATTAATAGTACCCCGACGGGTACTGTCAAAAGGTATATGTGTTTTCTAAAATACATATGCTAGCAAATTACTCTGCTAGTAGTATCTGTATATGTATAATGTGATTTTTAATTCCAATTATTTGTATACAGAAAGTATTTTTTATCACTAGTGATTTAGGTTAAAAATTCTAATTAAACAAATGCAAAAATCATTTTTAATTCCAACTACTAGCTTGTTGGTTTGTGTTACAACAATTCTATCTAGCTTTTCTCCTTCTTTCGCTCAAAACCCATCTCAAGGGACTCAAGGGCAAAGGCGCCCAGAAGTTACTTCCTTTGAATGTCGAGGTTTTAGTCCCACCATTTTTAAAATTACTTTGAATAAAAACAAAACTTATACTATTCAATCACGTGCTGTTGGCAAGAAGCCCACAAACATATCTAAAAACTTGGTAGGTGGTAAATATGTTTCTTTCCGTAAAGGTTTCCGGTTCAAAACAGGCGAACTGAAAAATCAGTCAATCTTGCGTCAAGACAATAATATTTATTTGGTAAGGACTAAAGACGAGGCTAGAGCAGCTGAAGTTGCTGCTGCTGATGGTGCAGCTTTTTGCCAACAACTCTAACTGTCGAATTTCGCTGGGTCAGACTGAGCCACTGTAAGGCTTACATTGAAAAAACACCTGAAAGCTAAGAAGGGCTATTCGCAGTACACCTATTCTATCAATGCGTGCATCTCTAAAACTTGCATAAGTATCTCATTGGAGGAAATAGATAGTTATGAATGGGGGAAGCAAGTATAGGTTTTTCTTTGTCTACTTCTTCTGCATTTACCCACGGGGCAGCAAGGAAAATCACCAGTAATAAAGTTAAGGGGAGGAAGAAGGGCGAAGTTTTGCGATTTATTTTGAGCATAATTACTGGGCAATGCTGCATGGATGATACGCCGAAGAGTCGTGTATTGAATACATGCAGCAAGTATGAGGTTTCCGGATAAATACTTAAATTAAGAATACAAATCTTAATAAATGCCTTTGTTTATGTTGGGTTATGTAAAGCCTTCACCCAACAAAAGATTACTAACAACCGCCACCGTAATAATCACAGTAGCAGCGGTCTATATGGCTATCGAGCTTGATTAAAGTAGTCCAAGTATTGGCGCCAATAACACCATCGACTGTCAAACCATAAAAGGTTTGGAAGTCTTTGACAGCTTGTGCCGTCTTGGTACCAAAGACACCATCAAAGGCGCCATTATAAAAATTGGATATAAACAAAGCTCTTTGAACGGACTGAACTGCGTTTCCAGAACTATTAAGTTTTAAAGTAGGTAAGCTAGCAGAACCATTGCAGATAAAATTCCAGGTAGTTGTATCGGTGATACCATTTACAGGTAAAAAAGCAAGACATTGGAGATATTTAAGCGCAGCTTCAGTCTGTGAACCAAAATCACCATCAACTGGGATTTCTAAAGCTGGAGTGTAAATTGAAGCAAATCTTTGATTAAGACGCTTTTGCATCTCTTTAACATCTTGTCCATTGTTACCAATTCTCAAAGTAGGTCTGAATGTTGGGCATTGAATTGTAGTAGTCATATTTGTAACTCGCGCTTATTGTTCTTTTGTTTACATAACCAAGCTTCAAGATGTCTTAGGAGAATTACGGAGACAGCGCCAATAAAAACAAAGAATCAATACGCAGTTTTTTTAATACATCTATATTACTGATGTATTTGTTAATTATAAATAAAATTAGCCGAAAATACACATAGGATAATGTACTTATTATTATGTAAGGTGTAGTCGTAATTAAAATTCTTCAAAAATTTATCGGGGCGCCAAATCATCCTGATTACCCTTACGAAAATACGAATATTTTGAGGCGCCACGCTCATTTACCTTCAAAAGAATTGCTGTGCCCAAAGCACGCTTACACTGTTGAAGATGAAATTGCGGGGTATCGTTTTTTAATAAAGTTTAAATTTTACCGGGAGGAAATTTTATGAGATCACCAACTCCAAAACAACGACGACAAGAGTTAATTGAGCAGTATGTATTATCGCGCCGTACCATGATGGCGCTGATGGCCTTCGCTTGTACTCCTGGTTTGGAAACTTTACTAGTCGGTGACAATAAATCCTCAAAACCTAAGCAATTGGATAATCCGAATGGTTGTACTCCCGGTTTGGAAACTTTACTATCTAATGACAATAAACCCTCAAAACCTAAGCCACCAAATAATCCTAGCATCCCAAGCTTACCTCAAAATGATACAAAAGCGACTCAACAAGAACGCCTGACGCAGTTGGGAAAGACTCGTGAAGAATATCAGTTGGGGTTGCGGTTGCCTAATTCTGCTCGCGTGAAGACTTTACCCGCGACTGAATTATTTTCTGAAGGATACGAGAAGAACCGAGTAATCTTATCGCAGAAGATAGGAGCCAATCAACAAGCGTTTTTACAAAACCCCAAACCTTTTCAAAGCTTCGATGATTACAGCGCGCTGTTTCCCGTTTTGCCGCTACCCGATATCGCTAAAACATTCCGTAATGATTCGGTATTCGCACGACAGAGGCTTTCTGGCTGTAACCCGATGGAACTAAAGAACGTTCTAGCACTTGATTATAATCTTCGTAGCAAACTCGCCATAACAGATGAAATTTTTCAAGCTGTGCTAAATGCGACAAGAACCAGAGAGCGCATTAATAAGACTCTCAACAGCGCTATTCGAGAAGGCAGCTTATTTGTTACCGATTATGCAATACTTGATAGCATTCAGCCGAAAGAAAAGCAATTTGTTTGTGCCCCCATTGCACTCTATTATGCCCAAAGAATTCGTGGCGATTTTCAGCTAATCCCCATTGCTATCCAGTTAGGACAGGCGCCGGGTTCAAGTTTACTTTGCACACCAAATGATGGAGTAGATTGGACTTTAGCCAAGTTAATAACCCAAATGGCTGATTTCTACGTCAATCAGTTATATCGGCACTTGGGACAGACTCATCTAGTAATGGAGCCAATTGCTTTAGCAACAGCGCGCGAACTAGCTGCGAAGCATCCCGTAAACGTACTCTTAAAGCCTCACTTTGAGTTTACAATGGCAATTAATAGCCTTGGTGATGAAGTGCTAATTAATCCGGGCGGAGCAGTAGATATTATATTACCGGGTACTTTAGAAAGCTCGCTAAAACTTACCGATACAGGTGTAGCTGACTTTTTCAACAACTTTAGCAGCTTTGCACTTCCTACTAATTTACGTCAGCGCGGTGTTGATAATCCTTATACCTTACCAGATTTTCCTTATCGAGACGACGGGTTGCTCGTTTGGAATGCTTTAGAAGACTATGTAAGTAAATATATCGGTATTTACTATAAATCTAACCGAGATATCCGCGAGGATTTCGAGCTACAAAATTGGTTCCAAGTTTTACGGAAACCAAAGAGCGAAGGTGGTTTTGGTATAGTTTCATTACCAGCAAACCTGACAAACCGCGACCAATTGATAGACATTTTGACAATAATTATTTTCACTGCTGGTCCCCAACACTCAGCCATTGCTTGGACTCAATATCAATATATGGCTTTTATTCCTAATATGCCTGGAGCTATTTATCAGCCTATTCCTACAACTAAAGGGAAATTCGCTGACGAAAACAGCCTTACTAGTTTCCTACCTGGAATCAAACCAAGCCTTACCCAAGTTCAGTTTATGTCGTTAGTCGGTACCAAGCGCGACCCAAAAGCATTTACTGATTTTGGTGTGAACAGTTTTCAAGACCCGCAAGCCATTAGAGTTCTTAGAGATTTCCAAAATCGTTTAGAATCAATAGAAAAACGGATTGAAGCACAAAATCAACGTCGCGAAGAATGCTACCCGGCGTTTCTTCCCTCTCGGATGTCTAATAGCGTAAGTGGTTGAAGCTGCACTTAAATGTAGTATTACATCTGGCGCCATTATACACCATTCCTATATAAATTGTAAAAAACGATGTCGTAGTAGAGACGCGATTTAATTGCGTCTCTACGGTTTTGTTGGCATTTTATCAGTCAGTTATGGGGCGCCGATATTGATTATTTTTGCTACTGGTTAACTCCGAACCAGTAGTACTTCACTGTTGACGCGCGTATCAAATTGCATTGTTTTTCTTACGCAATACACAGTTGAAAGCAAACTCAGCTACAAGAGTGCCTGACTCAAAGCCACCGTCAGCATCCCACTGGTAGTGGACACCGAGATAAATGCGGCTACGACCATTTTCTAATGCGGCTTCAGTGAAGCTGGTAAACCTACGGGATATACCACGTGGAGCGTTAGGGTCTTCAGTTGTGGCGCTAAAAGCAATTGCATCTCGTCCAAAGAACTCACGCATCATTACTGCATGAGCGGCGCCAAATGTGGCATGTCCAGAAATATAAGCGGGAAAAGCCGGTGAGAAGCGTGTACCATCTCGCATGGCTGAAAGCGGTTGCCAACTGGGGTCTTTTACTGTTTTAGGGTTGTTGTCTGAATCAGCTAAACGTATCGCCGATTCTGGGCGCCATAGTCGGATTAAGTTATTGGGATTTTTCTCGGAAGGAAACAGATACTTCACATACCAAGCAATAATAGCTGCATCAGCCATACCGATTCCAACGAGTGCAAATAAGCGGGCTGTATCAAGTAGATTTTTTTCAACACCTTCTTGTCTTGCCACAATCTGTGTAATGTCGTAAAGCTGACCAGGTGGCTTATAAGTACCATCTAGGTCATTTGCCCAGAAGAAGGCGATTTCAGTTTGTTCTTGAGTTCTTTCAGAAGAATCTGCTTTACCTAACCGCTGCACTTCATTAACTTGCTCTGCATATTCTCGGCTTTTGAGCAACTGGTCGTAGTTGCTGAACTTATTGATGTTCAATGCTTTTGGTAAGAAATCACCGACTTGATTCAATTGCCAGCCACCGAATGGTTTTACTTTACCCCACTGCGGTGTCGCTGCTGGGCTTGAATCTGTTGGGCGCCAATCACCAGGTGTAAAACCAAACTTCACAACTGGAGGCGTGTTTGCCTGTTGTGAGCCATCATTAGAACGCTCTCTCAAAATTGCATCGGCGATAGCTTCGCCAAAAGTGCGCGACTGACTACTTACTCGCGCTCCTATGCGAAGTGGTTGCGTGCGCTCAATTAAAAATGACTCCGGTGAGAAAGCTGTAGAATTATTTACTTCTTGTAGCTGTTGTTTAATTGTGACAAGTAACACTTTATAGGCAGCATAGGCAGCAGCAAGGGCAGGGTCTGCACCTTTAACCACAGAGGGTAATTTTGCGTTAGGCAGATATGATTCGTAGGGGCTGCCAAAAAGTAGATTAACTGCCTCAAACATGGCAATATGCATCATTGCTCCCATACGAGAAATTGGACCAGGGGCGCCACCTAATTTACGCACTGCTTCCAAGTAAATGTTATTCCATTGAATAACTACAGAATTGTTCAAGTAGTAGCAGCGCTCAATATGACTATCAAGCTTAATTAAAGCAGTCCAAGTATTAACACCAATAACACCATCGACTGTTAAACCTTGAGACGTTTGGAAGTTTTTGACAGATTGCTGTGTCTGATTAGCGAAGATACCGTCAATGGCGCCATTGTAGAAATTAGATTCAAACAAAGCTTGTTGTACGGCTTGAACTACATTTCCAGAACTATTAAGTTTTAAAATAGGCATTCCTGCGGCGCCATTGCAGATAAAATTCCAAGTTGTTGCATCAGTGATACTATTCACAGGTAAAAAAGCAAGACATTGAAGGAATCTAACCGCAGCTTCAGTCTGTGAACCAAAATCACCATCAACAATAATTTTAAAAGCTGGAGTGTAAATTGAAGCAAATCTATCATTAAGACGTTTTTGCATATCTTTGACATCTTGCCCTTTATTACCAACTCTCAGAGTAGGTTTAAATGTTGGGCATTGAATTGTAGTAGTCATATCTTTAACTAACCTAATTATTGTTGTGTGTACATAAATAAGCTTCAAGATGTCTTATGGCAATTACGGTGATGGTACCAAAAATAAGTATTTATTAGCGTTAAATATACAAGCTTTCTACGCATAAATAGCCATTATTGTTACTCATAATTGCCTTATATCTAGTCAGTTTTTATGGTTTTACCCGCTCGCTATGAAAAATTTAGAACGGCAACAGCATTACTCTCGTGGGTAATATTTTTGGCGCCGAGCGCAAACAAAGCACTACTTAAAACCCTTAAATGACCAGCAGTCAATAGCGCAAGAACGTCAACTTACGCGCGAACAGCTAGAAGACAGAATAATTCCAGATTGTGGTTTAGATGAAAAAAGTACAAAAGTATTTGATTATGTATAATAAATGCGGCATAATTATAGCATGAAAAGATAGCAATGAAGTAGCTTGTATAGTTACGTAATATATGTAGAACTTATGAACTAACTAGAAAATTTGCGGATCAGGATAGCTAACGGGCTATAATACAAGCATATATAAACCGCATTACATGATGTATGACGACAGTAATTGTTAGACCTTCCTCTTTGCTTAGTAGTATCCAAATAGAAAAGTTGGATAATTTTAATTTGTTTAAGTTTGATAATAAGTTACAAGCACGAATGGAAGAACTGTTGGAACGAAAAAAAACAGATTTACTCACGACTGAAGAAGCTATAGAACTTGAGGAGATTGGTGAATTAGACAGAATTTTTACTCATATAAATGCAATGCTAGTGGCTCAAAAATGACGATTGATAATACTACCAGCAGAAACTTGTACAATTTCTAAAAATAACTTCATGACTTACGATACTGTCATAATTAGAGATAGAACAAGCTTTAATATCTTTTGATAAAATGATTGAACTAGAATATGATAACTATCAAGGATTTTATAGCAAAGCGCATTGTTATTCCTTACTCAACAATATTGATTTAACATTACAAAACTTGCAGCAAGCTATAAATTTAAGTCCTGAGAGGTGTTTAGAATGGGCAAGAACTGATGATTATTTTGCCAATATTGTTTTGACGCGCGATTTCAAGCTTTGGTTGCTAATTTGTGGGGTGGGCAGTGCCCACCCTACATACTATGCCAATTTATTCAATTGTATGAGGAAGTGCTATACGACTTCGATATGTGGTTGAACACTAGGTGAAAATCTTCCGCGCGGAAGTTTCATCAATAAGTGCTTACCAGACTTAAATGCGCGCGCTATATATTCACAAGCTTCGACTGGTTTAGCGTGTTCACCACAAGTAAACACATCTGCTGCCAAATATCCATTCTCAGGCCAAGTATGAATCGAAATATGTGACTCGGCTAAAAGCGCTAGTGCAGTCACTCCTTGAGGATGGAATTGGTGAGCTATTTTATCGAGTAAAGTCGAGCGCGCGGTTTTAGCTGCTTCCTCTAAAGTATTTCTGATGAACTCAATATCATTGAGCAAGTTCGGTGGGCAGTTATATAGTTCTAGAATGCAGTGTACTCCAACGGGGACTTCTGGGTCTTGTGGAGTGTAAGTTGTAAAATCGGCGAGAGCCACTTGAGATTCTAAACTGCTTATTGCTTCAGCAGTTGAAAGTGTACTACTATTACCTAACTCATCATTCATGAAGCTGGTATCAAGACCGTTAACATTCTCTTCGTTCACGGTACAGCCGCCAATTTCATAACGCGAATCTTCCATTTCGATGTTCCTACAATCATAAAATTACTACAAGGTCAATTTTTGTGATAGCGCCGATAGCGTCGCTGTTAACGGTCGCATGGTTTAGCACTGTCACAAGTTAATAATCATAGCAGCTTATTATCACTTTCGCTATCGAAAAAACCACAACCATATAGGTAGGGTTATCAGTAATATCATGGAGCCAACCGCTAAGGCAGTCACAGCAAGCTCTCTATCCAAATTAAAAGTCTCGGCAAGTACTAAAGTTGCAAACGCTGGGGGCATTGCCATCTGTAAAACTAAGACTTGAGCTGTTTTTCCCGTTAAGCCAAAGCTTGACAAGCTCAAGCCTAATATCATAGGAACGACAATCATTTTGATAGTTAAGCTAATACTTGCTAATTTCAAACTACCCCAGGAAGTAAGTTTGCTTAGTCGCATCCCAATTAGTATTAAAGATGCGGCGATTGAACTCCAAGCGACAAAATCTAAGCATGATACAACTAGTGTTGGTAGTGTAATTTGACGTATAAGTAAGCCTGCTCCAAAACTCCACAAAGCAGGATTAATTACAATTGCCTTTGTGATATGCCAGTAATTATTAACGCTTCCTCCATATTGTGCAGCTAATGCTACACCCAAACCATAGGCACCTATAGTAGTACCGAGCAAATCATAAAAAAGTGCCCAAGCGAAGTATTGTGTACCAACTAACGATAATATAACTGGGTAGCCAAGGTATCCAGTATTACCAACCATTGACGCTAAAAGTAAACTACCTTGAGTTGGTTTTTGAAGGACTGTATGCGCGACAGTTTTTTTGATACGAATAGCAAACCAACAAAGTAAGGCGCCGGAAAAAATCGCAGTAAATGCAATTCCAGGTGCAATCCAGATTTGCCCTGATAAATCCGTTTTACGTAGAAAAGCTACAATACTTGTTGGTACTCCTACCCAAAACAGTAGTTTTCCCAAACGTACTGGAACCGTTGCGGGTAAAGTTCGTCCTAGGATAAAACCGATAAGGGCTAAACTGAGTAATTTCGCATATAGTTCAGCAAGACTTGACATTATATATACATAGATTCAACAACTTTAAATATAAATGTCTAATTCAATATATTGCGTTATATTTTTTCCAGATTACAATCGGTTATGTTTATTGAAGAAAATGCAGGAGTTGACCCTTGAGTAATGCTGGGTTTTCTGGAAAGCCACAAAAACCCTCACCTGATTCTGGTGAAGATATTCCCGCAGCGTTACGCGACGCTTCTGATGTGGCGCCTCAAAAGGGTAAACTACCAATATTGATATTGGGTGGAGTTGGCGGGTTTGTTTTGCTTGCGATCTTAAGCGGATTTATATTTTTTATCACTGCACCGAAAAAATCTGCTCAAGAAGCTTCGACACCATCGACCACTGCAAGTCCATCTATAAATTCGGGTGATACTCAAGCTAAAGCAAATGGTTCATTGTTGGGACACCTCCCATATCCTGAAGCACCAGAGTCTGAACTTGCTCCTGTTTCTAACGATGGACGCTTCCGAATGCGAAAAGCTGCTGCACAGCAATTTTTAGCGATGCAACAAGCCGCGCGCAGTGCAGGTGTAAATTTAACTGTTATTTCCGCGTTTCGTTCGGTTAAAGAACAAGAGCAGTTATTTTTTGCTGTCGGCGCCCAACGTAACCAAACTCCCGCAGAGCGTGCGGCACTGTCGGCACCTCCCGGTTACAGTGAACATCATACAGGTTACGCACTTGATATTGGTGACGGAAATGTCCCTGCTACAAATTTAAGTGCTAACTTTGAAAAAACTAAGGCTTATGAATGGTTATCACAAAATGCTGCTAAGTTTAGCTTTGAATTATCTTTTCCTATAGATAATATTCAAGGTGTAAGTTATGAACCTTGGCACTGGCGTTTTGTTGGTGATAGACAAAGTTTGGAAACCTTTTATAAGGCGAAGAATTTGAAGCCTGTACAGGCGCCGAAGAAGTAACCTTGGCAACGGATGTAACGGATGTAACGGATAAACCTTTCGTTACACCCGTAATTTTATATACGTAGCATACGATTTTATATACGTAGCACAGGATTTTATATACGTAGCATAGGCGTCTCGCCTGTGCAGCGGTAATTAATTTTGTTTACCACAGAGACGCAGAGTACACAGAGAATTAAGAGAACGAACCACAAAGGTCACAAAGAACACAAAGATTGAAAATGCAAGAGAGTTTGAAAGGCGCCTGTCTTGTGTACTTTGTGGTGTGCTACAAACTATTAAAATGCTACATATAGCTGAGTTGCTGGGAATAATAAAAGCAGCAGCTAGTGGTTAAGATAGATTTTCATGGATTTAATACCGGAACAACAAGCTTGTAATCAAAATACTACACCAGAACAACTGCGCGCGCTTGCAGCACAAAGTACACAGCTAGCAAGGTTAGTATGTACTAATCCTAATGCAGAACCAGGGTTATTACGAGAATTAGCAAATAGGTCTGATTATAAAATACTTTCGGCAGTTGCGAATAACCCAAATACCCCTACTGATGTGTTGTGGAAGGTAGGTGTGGAATTTCCAGAAGAAGTTTTAAGTAACCCAGTATTTCCACTGTTACTTCTGGAAAATCCTAATTTAGTAGAAGAAATTCCAGATAATACTTTAGAAAGTTTTTTAAAAGTTGATATAGTACCAGATTCGTTGATTAAGTGGGTAATAAATAGCAAAAAACAAGATGATTTAGCGCTGGCAGTGACGATGAATCCAAAAACCTCTAAAGATATTTTAGAAAAACTTGTCAATCAAGATATAACATTTGAATATCACCATATAAATTATGAACATATTATTGATTCAGCAAAGCTACACGTTAATTGGTCTAGCGAAGTAAAGGCTAACTGGCAAGAAGAAGCTTTTACAATCATGCAAAATACAGTTTTTGGGCGCAGTTTAAGAGATTTTATAGCTTATCAAATAGGTTTAATACCAGAATCATTAATGATTAAATTTAGTTATTATATATTTGCTTATTTACCTAAAAATTCCAAATCTTGCTTTAGAATCTGCTATTATTCGTCATCCAAATACATCCGTAGAAATATTGCAGCGATTTGCAAAACATCGTAAGGCTAATATCCGTCTGTTAATTACCAAAAATCCTAAAACTCCAATCAATCTTATCGAGATTTTTATTGAAGACAAAAATAAACTAGTCAGAGAGTCAGCTTTAGTTGTTTATCAGCAAAATTTCTCAGAGGAAAAAGATATTAATTTAGATGAGCAACTACAAATTGTTCAAAATATGAATACAGCATCGGGTATTCTTGATGAAATTGCTACGAGCAAATGGTTAATTATTAGAGAACGTGTTGCAATTCACGGAAATACTTCTATACATACATTAACAAAACTATCTGAAGATAAAGCAACGCATGTACAGCTTGCTGTTGCACAAAATCCTAATACTCCCGATGAAATTCTGGAAAAGCTAGCTAACAGACATAAATGGAATACTGAGGTTCATACAACAGCAGTCAAAAACCTGATTTTGAGAGGTTCTGAACGAGCTAGTAAATTTATTGGTCGGTATATAAAAGACTCTCCATTTAGTTTAAGCCGCTTGTTTGCCTTGCTACATCCACTGGCGCCAACTCATTTACTTATCAAAAATTATCGTTCTAGCTACTGGTTAGAAAGATACGCCATAGCTCAAAATCCAAATACCCCTTCCTATATACGCCAACTTCTTACGCAAGATGCTAATCGTATCGTTCGTGCTGCTGCAAAAGCTTCTGGCAAATCTAACGAATAAACTATCCGTTACAATACTCTCGCTTAAAACGTTGGGTCTCGTTCCTCGACCCAACCAACGGCTTAAGATGCTACTAAATTAAATAACGGACATAACGAATAAACCATCCGTTACATCCGTTCTATCCGTTGCCAAATTTACAATCTCACATTATTCAAACTAATACGTGGATTATACGAACGAATCGCACGTAGCTTTTCGTATAACTCGCGTTCTTGCTGACTCAAATCTTTAGGCGCCACAATTGTAATTTTTATAAGTAAATCACCGCGTCCACCTTTTCCTAATACCCAACCTTTACCACGTAACCGTAGTGACTGCCCGGAACGAATTCCTGCGGGTACATTTACTTTTGCGGTAGTACCATCAGGTGTTGGTACGTCGATAGATGCTCCTAGCACTGCTTCATCGGGTGCTATGGGCACTTCGCATACTAAGTTATCGCCGTCAAGTTGGAAAAACGAATGTGGCTGAAGTTGGACCTTTAAATATAAATCACCACGTTGTTTTGTTTGTGGGTTGGTTGGCCCTTTACCACGTACACGTAACCTACTACCTGTTTTGGCGCCTGCGGGAATGCGAACGGTGATAACATCGTTCGCTACTTGAAGTCTCTTTTCAACTCCATTGTATGCCTCGCCCAAAGTTAGCGAAATCATTGCTTCGCTATCTTGAACTCCACTTGCCCCGCCAAAATCTTGCTGGAAACCAAAACCATCAAAGCCACTTGCACCACCAGTTGAACGGTAGGAATAGCTTTGACTACGGGCGCCTGCACCACCAGGACCTCCAAAGCGACCTAATAGCTCATTAATAAAGTCCTCGAAACTGCCATACTGACCAAAGTCAAACCCATTCATGTCAACCCCAACACCTGCACCTGCACCATTGGGGAAACCTTGTCCAGCTTGCTTCCAATACTGACCAAATTGGTCATATTTCTTGCGTTTATCTGGGTCAGATAAAACTTCGTAAGCTTCGTTGATTTCTTTAAATTTTGCCTCGGCTTGTTTATTTCCCTGGTTTACATCAGGGTGATATTTACGCGCGAGTTTACGGAAAGCTTGTTTAATTTCATCTTGGCTAGCAGTTTTGCTAACTCCCAGAACTGAATAATAATCTTTAAAATCGGTTGCAGCCATTCAGCAGCCTCCTGTAGAAATTACTGATAATAGTTTTTACAGTTATACTTTGTCCCTAACTAGGAACGCGCGGATTTAGATATATTGCAAGAGAAAAATACTCTGATTTATAACTTAGCAAACAATTCAACTGCATAAAGTGCGGTTCTTGCTTAATGTCAAAGCGCAATTTCCGAACTCATAATCAGTGCTGAGTGAGTCGTGCTGAGTGAGTCGTGCTGAGTACTGAGTCCTGAGTCCTGAGTGCTGAGGAGCGGAGTTATAAATTAAAACTCAGCACTCAGCACTTTCTACTCAGCACTAAATAACAGTTCCATCAGGAATGACGGCACCTTTCAGTACTACTGTAATACCGCTTCTAATGTAAAACCCTTGGGCTTCACGGTTGGCTTCTTGAACGTTATCTTTGTTGATAATTCGCACACCTTGACCGATACGCGCGTTTTTATCGATGATGGCACGACGGATTATTGTGTCTGCACCAATGCCTGTGGGAATATTGCCTTGATCCCAAAAAGACTTTCTTTCTACCGAGGTTTGGTAAAAGTCGGCGCCCATTAATAATGAATCTTCGATAACGCATCCAGAGTCTACGCGCGCACGTACTCCTAGTACAGAGTGTTCAATACGGCAATTTTTAAGGATACATCCTTCGCCAATAATAGATTGAGTAATTTGACAATCTAATAATTTGCTAGGAGGTAAGTAACGAGCGCGGGTGTAAATGGGAGCTTGTTCATCGTAGAAACTAAATGGAGGCAGCGGTTGCTGTGTCAACGCTAGGTTCGCATGATAAAAAGCATCGATAGTTCCGATGTCTTCCCAGTAGCCGTTAAACAAGTATGCCTGAACGTTATGGTATGAAGCCGCATCTGGAATAATCTCTTTACCAAAATCTGTTCGCTCTAAAGACTCTTTGAGCAGCTTAATCAAAACGTCTTTCTTAAATACGTAAATCCCCATTGAGGCAATATACGGTTGAAGCTTTGCTTGCTCCAGCGTTAATCCTAGAACGCTTGTATCTACCTGCATTTGTTTAAGGGCATCACCTTTTGGCTTTTCGCTAAAGTCAATTACCCTACCAGAGTCATCGATTTTCATTAACCCAAAGTCAGACGCGCGTCGTTCGTCCATTGGTATTACTGATAAAGTAATATCGGCGCCCGTTTGACGATGACGTTCAACGAATAATCTATAGTCCATTCGATAAAGATGATCTCCCGATAAAATCAGGAATTCCGAAACATCCCATTCTTCTAATAACCATAGGTATTGACGTACTGCATCTGCTGTTCCTTGAAACCAGCTAGGGTTTTCAGGTGTTTGCTGTGCTGCTAACACTTCAACAAACCCCTCGCTAAAACCCGCAAAACTATACGCGCGCGCAATATGGCGGTTTAAAGAGGCTGAGTTAAACTGCGTCAGGACATATATCTTATATATTTCCGAATTTATACAGTTACTCACGGGAATATCTATTAAGCGATATTTACCTGCCACTGGTACAGCCGGTTTCGCGCGTAACTTCGTTAATGGGTAGAGGCGGGTACCTGCACCGCCGCCGAGAATTATTGATAATACTTTTTTCACTCTGGTTTCTCCCGACTGCCGTTCATCTCCACCTTAAGTTTATGACTCTCTGTTACTACTGATAAGGGGGGTTATAAAATTATGTTGAGTTTATTCCCCTTTTGTAGGTTGGGTGGAGCGACAGCGTAACCCAACACCTGCAAGGTTTATGTTGGGTTCAACGGCAGCGTAAGTCCTATTTTAACTATAAATAACTCTAATAACGTAAATTATTATACTTAAATATTTTTTTTTTATACGTAATAGCATTTGAGTAGTCAAACAAAAACTACTCGAATAGATATTTCAAGCTCTTAATTTCGCGATTAAAAATCTATTTCTAACTTTTCACTAAGCGCAATTTCTGCGAAAGCTTAATTGACTTTACCCAAGGTTGTTGTGACAGTTCAGAAACTGTACTAGAAGAAACAGTGGCGGTGTAAATATCTGTATTATTCGTCACACCTTTAATTCCTAGGCGATTGAGAAATGTAATCGCTTGCGTATCGAGATTGTCGGTATGGATAAAGACAACTAGGCTGGGTTCTTGTGGGTCTTCAACTTCGCTTACAGCCATTGCTAAAGCTGCATCAAGTTTTTGATAGTTCATACGCTTATTCTTAAAGTTGATAGGGTAGTTAAATTGTTTATTTATAACTAAGCTATCAAATTTATTTAGCGCACGTAACTATCTTAAGGATAAAGTCAAAGGTGTTAAGCGCCCTTATACGGTAGAAACATTGGAATCTCAAGCTAGATGATCTATCTTATTCTTGCAATACTTATATACTAATTGATCTCAATTTTCATTAGTAAAGGGGCTATCAGCAGGTGTATCGTTAAGTGCCAGCGAGTCAGTCCACTCATCATCACTATAAGCTTTGGCATAAGCTAATGGAGGTGGAATATCTTCTGGCGCCACCCAATTATTGGTTACGGAACTAGCATAGGCAACTTCGGGAGGAACTGCTGGTTTAAGTTGGGGGTTGTTTTCTCTATCTAATAATCGATCAAATTCATCAAAGCGTTGTTCAAGGGCAAGTGTTCCTAATTCAAACGAGTTAGCAAAATTCATGTTTTCTGCAACTTGATCAAAAATGTTGTGGGAAGTTGCTTTACTCATTTGGTTTGCATCCGGTGGCGCCTGCGTTGGAGACGTTAGGGGTGTGTTGTGTTGTTCTGCGGGCTGAAGTTGTTTGGTTTCTGGTTCGTAAGTTTTTTCACCTTTAAGAATTGCTTGTAGGTCAGCGGTAAATGCTTGAGCATCCTCATCTTCGTCAAATGCTGAAGCGGTGCTAACACTTGCTACATCCATAGGATGAGCGGACTTTAACGGTATTATTGGGGTACTTTCTGTAACGGGGATAGCTGGTATTGAGTCATTAGAGGGTGGGTAGTAGTTATAATTGTCTGCACCGAAGGATTCAACTTCAAATGAGACAGGTTCGGCGCCTTGTTCCGAGGCACCTTGTTCAAATGCTACGTGTTTGGAATCAGCATTTGCACTATCTGGCTGTTCCTCGTTGTAGTCGAAGGAAGCACCATAGGTATAGCCGTTGTAGTGTAGGCTAATTGCTTCGTCAAAATCAAATGCCATTGCCTGTACCTTACTAACATCAGGTGTTTTGTCCGTGGTATTAGGCGTGTTGTCCGATTTTGACTGGTTTTTTTGTCTTTTTTGCTTGAGCGCGCGCTCAATTTCAAATAGTTGATTTCTAATACGAGGGTCTTCGTTCATAGTTCTCCATTTCCCAAAAATGGGTTTAAGTAAAAATCATTAGCTGCTTGAGCAGTTGACTGCTTGTGTTGGTCAAGAATACGGTCAAATTCATCAAAACGCTGTTCTAATGTCAAAGTGCCTAAATCAAAGGAATTGGCGTAAGCTAAATTCTCAGCAACTTGGTCGAAAATAGAGTGAGATTTTACCTGACTAAATTGTTGAGTAGCTGGTTGGGGAATTACTGGTGTAATATTTGGCGCTTCATTGGCATCAACTTTTTCTTCGTCAAGGATGACACTTAGGTCTGCTGCAAATTCTGATTTGTCTAATAACTCTTGCGACGGTTTATTATTTTCTTCACTGCCATTAGCTTGATGCCTTTTTTCAAAATTATCACTGCTTTGGCTAGTTTCATATGCATGAATTGGTACTTCAGTATCTGTAACATCAAAAGATTCAACCTCCGTATCTAAAGCTTCAAAAGTTTTATAATATGGTTGTTCCGTGGTTTTGTAAGAGACTGTAGCAGGAATGGTAATACCGTTGTAATGCAGTTCGATTGGTTCATCAAAATCAAACGCCATTGATACAACTTCTTTATTAACAGGTTTTTCGTTTTGCTGCTGTTTTTTATGCTTACGCGCGCAAAGATTTTGTTCTAATTTCCAAAGTTGCCCTTGAGGAGAAGAAACCTCCAGACTCATCATCTGTGTTGCGTTCTCTACGCGGTTAAATTCAAATCCTTGAGAATGCTGTGATTTATTTTTTTGCCGTACTTCTAAAAGTTCTTGTTCAAGCGCTAATAACCTATTGTTATAGGGATTATTATAGGGATAGCCAGATGAATAATTTAGAATGTAATTTAATTTAGTATTTTCATTGTTCTTGGCTTCGACCAACTTATTTGCAGTCGATTGTTTAAGCTTAACTAGTTGTTGCTCAAGCTCAAATAAGCGATTGTTGTATAGAGGTCTATTGCTTAACATTAATCAAAAATCCATTCATGTCCCTATACCGGAAAAATCTAAAATCTGAAATCTCATCATGCTTGTAAATTCATTGATACAATTGCATAAGGGTCTAGAGCAATCTTCAATTGATTAGATGTATTTTGTAGTTGATGCTCTTTGACACGCAGTTGTAGTTCATTTTTACTTGCTGATACGACCTCGATATTTTCATTGTTAAGAACTGCAACAGGAAATTCCTCAAAAGAACTAGCCATTGCTAAATTATCTCCCTGTAAAGTCAGGATAGTATCTCCTTGAGCTTTAGAAACACTAACTTTAGAAACTTGAGGCGCCAGTTTTTTGCGGTTTGATTGGTTGATTAAATTTGCTAATCCTTTATAGTCCACTTTATCGCTCACTTTTTCTAAATCAACGTTTTTTTCTTCTATTGTTCTTCTTAAATCTTCGGTTGAATGAATACCCAGTTTTTTTAGTTCCTTTTTTTCTGGTTCGGGAATGTCAACTTCATCAAGGGAAGTTTCATTTTTGCTCAAAGGTTTACGAGTGACTTCTTGTATTTGAATATCGCGAATTGAGCCAAGTTGAAATGTGACTTTTGAGGCGCCAGTTTCTCCAGGTTTTGCTGTTGTAAAGCGCACAGTATCGCCATCGTATTCGGGAAAAATTTGTAAATCTAAGGAGACATCTTTAACTGTGTAAGTTAGCTTGCGGTTGAGTCCTTTAACTGATAACCTGTCTTGAGCTTTATCTAATTCAAAAATTAATGAGTCAAGGAAAGACTCTAAATTCCAAGATGTGTTATTTTTACTTGCCATTGTTTTTTCTTTAAATAATTTGGCGATGGTTAAATTCCCGTTAGATTCCCGACTTCTTAAAGAAGTCGGGAATCTTGTTGCATTGTTGTATTATCTTGACAAATTTGGATTTTTATGCGGTGAAATACAGGTAGAATAGTTGTTTCTGTTCGCTGTGTAGGCGCCGAACCTTTAAGTGCGACTTCCCCGTTATCATCAAAAGAAACTCGAATTTCTACTGGCATATCTATCTTGATGCTTTCTACAGAAAGGCTCTGACCAAAAACAGGGTCTTCGATATACATTTCGTAGTCTGCTAGTTGATTAATGACTTGAGAAAATGGCAAGAGTACGTCATTTTGTGATACCTTACTGATATGACTGGTATCAAAAATTAGCTCAGGAATATCAGCTTGGTTTTCTTTAGCTTCCATAACTTGATTTCTCAACTTTACGTTCGAGGTTAACAGGAGAAACAGGAACTGATTCATCAAAAATTACTTTCATGCCGTTGAGTAAAATTGGCTCGTTACTTAAAGCAAGAGTGTAGTTCAATCCAGATTCCTGATGGGGAAATAATGATAGTGGTGCAGAGAGGCGACGAGGCACCCTACCAACAGCAATAGGTTGAACAGGTTGAACAGGTTGAACAGGTTGAACAAGCTGAACAGGTTGAACAGGAACAGGAACAGGAACCATATTTTTGATACGAGTTAATAAATCGAAAAAGCGTCCTTTCCCAAGAGAGATTGTAGTCAAATATACAGCTTTACCAACCTTAGATTCGTCTAATTTATTAGTAGTGTTACGCTCAGTGCGGCTAGTACTGATGGCATTAGTTATAAGATTGGCAATATTAGCAACACTATCGTTATCAACGAGCCAATTAACAATTTTGAGGTTTTCAGCGTTACGATTAGGCGTGGCTGTACCAATACTATTGCTGATAGTTGTCCAGTTTGCATTGCGATTAGCAACTGGAACTGTTCGAAAAGCTTCAACAATTTTATTCCAAAGAGTATTGCGATATGCATGAGCCAGTTGCACGTCCTTCCAGAGTGTAGTGTAATTCTTTTCAGATTCTTCTAGCTCTTTTTTAATTTCGGCAAATTCGCCGCGTTCAAATAGTTCAGGCAAACGAGCGCGGAGGTTGCTAAAATGGGTAGCAGGATTGTTAGCAAGCATTTTATCTTGAACTGGATCTAAATAATTTATGAATAATCCTTGCCAGAAAGCTTTTTGACTTTTATGTTTGTTACCAGTTTGGACAATCCAATTATAGATACTGTTCAAGGTTTGATAGTTTGCATCTCCTTTGAGATCTGTGTTCCAATGCAATATATAGCCTGCGGGTGCTAGCGGTTTTCCACCAGCATGAGTTAAGGCATTGGCGATGCGAAGTTGGGCTAAGTAGTTTGCCATATCTGGCATTTTCTTATCAGGCGGGCTATAGCGATCACCTGGATGGTGAATCGATAGACCTAGCACATCAAGAAAATCCAAAAAGCAGTCAAAGAGCTTTTCTTCGGTTGGCAGTGGTAAATCTAAGCAGGAACCAAGGTGCATAACTACACCAGCAAAACCGTGCCAGCTATAATTATCTCCTTTAGCTCTCCAACCGTAGATGAACTTAGTTGCCTGCATTGCCCATGCCACTTTACCCCTGTAAGAATTGAGTCCTCGATGCGATGCAAAAGTGTCTATTTCTGCTGCTGCGCCCGGAACAGTTGTGGTCGCACGCCCCATCATTCGCGTCAAAATTTTCCAGTAGCTATTTCGGAATTTGTTTGCCAGCAATGCTTTAGCATGTAGGAATCCCGGCATCAGTGTCAAATCGTCATCTCCCATCATCACTTGGGTATGATTACTAATAGCATCGCCAATAAGTTGCTGCCGCTGATTTTGGGGTAAGGCAATCAATTGGGCAAAATTCTGAACCGGGTTTTGAGGACGTTTGAGAGCGCGATGAAATGCCGTTGCTACTAGAAAAACAATATTTCTCGCTCCGCCATAACCTGCTATAGGTGGGCTTACCACGGGTTGATTTCCCTGCCAATATAGATTAGTTTCGTGAATCGTAGTGGCAAACATCTCCGCTATGTCCAGGTCTTTGCTAAATTGCATTACCTGGCTCATGGAAACATGATGAATCGTAGCGTTAAAGCGCGCTCGCAAAGCATTAAGATAATCCCGGTTGCTTACGAAAGTAGCTTGCTTTGTCGCATCCGATTGATCTATGACAATCAAAGGAAACGCTTGTAATTGGTTTGCATGTGAGGGTGTAGCAGGAACGGTGCCAGTAGGTAAAGTTTTGACTCGATTTGCTGGTTTATTCTGAAAGCGACTGCGACTGTAGGAAACGGGAGGGTAGTTAATTGTATCGATAAGTTGTTGAATATTTTCTAGTAACGATTCTATATACGTGAAGTTTTGAAGTTCTTTGTCAGCAGTAGGAACTGCAAAAATAATTCCTTGTAGCCCTGTGAGATAGCCTTGGAGTTGGTTAAGTGAAAGTTCTTGGAGGTGACTAAGGATTTGATAGTAGGCAAGAGTTTTGTTTTTAGGATCGTTGTTATCGTTTAGTTCGGGAATGCCAAGCGCGCGGAAGCCAAAGATTCGCAAAAACTCAGCAAAAATGTGCTGTCTTCCGTCTAGACTTGTCAGAATCCAGTTTTTAAACCAGTTAAATACATCTGTATTTGTTAAAACTTTATGGGCTTTTTGTGATGATTCGTCTGGGTTAGCTTGGAGGGTATTGAGTAATGCTGCTAGTTGATTACCTATTTGAGTTGCATTTGCTACAAAAGTAGCTAAAGCACTATTTGCTGCTTGGGTCGCACTGTTTTCTAGAGCATCAATGAACGCGCTTAGTTGTATGTCTGTAAGAGCATTGTGAGGTTGAACACGATTGGTGAGTGCAGTAGCGACGTTGGCATCGGTGTAGAAATTGGAGCGTAAACTCAAAACAAAATGTTCTATGTCACGGGCTGCGTTCTGAGATAGTACATTTTTAAATGGGTGAGTTGCTTGCCCTCGTATCATTCGCAACACTGCTTGACTAATGCGATAACCACCTTCGCGCAGGAATTTATATGGTCTATCCTCACGAAAAGCACAGGCAAGAAGTAAACAAAGCTGTTTGAGAGGGAGAGGAGCTAATAAATGCTCAATGCGATCGCTTGATAAACACTCTGCTGCCACAGCATACAAGCCAAGATTCAAATCGGCGTGTATCATATCGTCTTGGTGTAAGTCGCCATAGCGAAGTTTTGCTCTTACCTTGTCATTAAAGGCTTGCAGTTCTGGAGCTTGGAGTTGCGGTTGAAGGATATTTTGAGCAAAAGTGTCTGCACCATCGAGTAGTGGTAAGTATAAATCAAGGACAAAGTTGCTACCAAACCAATCGCGCAAAGTATGAGTTTTATCTGTGGATAGACTATCTGCCCAAAGTAGATCACGGTGAGCATTAGCATTAGCTTGCTGAAATCCTATTAACACCAGTACTAAATCATCTTTGCGCTGATTGTCTGCATACGTTGTATTTATTTTTAGCAGTGCTTGCCTAATAGTTTCTGCTATGACATAGGCGCCTAAAGTAACACCTGGTTTTGCTTGGTCTTCACCTGCACGCTCAAATAAGTCTTTTAATGTATCAATAGCTCTACCTACTAAACCAGCAGGTGCAGCATTAATTTCTTGTTTCAACCGCTCAACGGCACGAGCGGCGAGTTTTTCAGCCATGTCAATTTTTAAAGTATCGGCGCGCCACTCTCCTCGATACACCCAACGTTTAATTCCAGAGCCAGTACGTAAAGGGTCGAATGAATCAACTGCTCCGACAATATCCACATCTGTATTTCCACCGGGATTGTTAAATGGTGCAGGCATAATAATTAGCTCCTAACTCCGATAAAGTGAGCAACAGCAGGCATAGGAAAACGCACTGCTTGTTCTTGTAGTTCTAGTACGTGACCGTTATTATTGGTGCGTACAACTTTTTTAAGCATTACCTGTTGTAATTTGAGTTCAGGATATATCCACAAAGCTGCACTTTCACCGTTATCGCCATCAAATTTGGCTTGATAACGCGCGACATAATGGAAGCGTTCTTCAAATTCTGGCGCCGTTAATGCTTTGAGTTGTGCTTCTTCTAAGCGAGGATACTTAGAAATTAGACCTAAAAGTTCGTTAAGTTCTCTCAAACTAATAATTAAGCCAGATTTTAAACGGTGGGAATGTTCGTGTTTTTTCTCTTCTGTTTTTTGGATAAGAGTTTCCATACGCGCGTTAGCATTGCGGTCGCTTTCTAATACGTAATAATATTTACAATCAAAGTTTAAGTTACGGGCAGTTTTAGAAAAATTTCCTTGCCAAATTTTATGCCAGTAGGCGCGGAATTTTTCTACGTCGTTAAGTGGTACAACCTCTGCTGTGCCTTCAATACGGTCAAAACAGTAATCGTCCACCAGCGTAATTAATTGCGACATACTGGTGCCAATTTGTTTTGGTTCATTGGTTTGCTTGGACTTACCTTGCCAAACTAAGGTGACACAAATTAAATATTCTTCGTTGGCTTTGAGCGCGCGTAACCGTTCTTTTGATAATTTGGGAACTATGGGTATGGCGCCGTTTGTGACTGAATCTACTACATATTTTTCCTCAATCAACACTTCTAAGGTAGCGGGATTTTTGACTAGCAATTCTAACGTGGCTTGACGAATGGGACGAGGTGTGGTGATACTCAGTGGAAATGCAAGTTCTCGCATCTGATGATAGATAAGACGAGAACGACCGTATAACATTAAGGGTGTAATGCCCTCAAATTTTAACTTTACTGTTTCTAACCGTTGATAGTTAAGAGTTGAAGGTGGAAGCGCTAAACTTAAACTCATGCCAGCAAATAAATCTTTAACGTTAGTAGGCTGAGGCATGATTTTTTCAATATGGTCGAATCTTCGCTTCTCCGACTCTTGAACTGCTTGCCCGACTTGCTTAATTCCATCTGCAACAGTACCCATCAGTTTATTGACGGGCATATTCTCCATTAAAGTTTTTAGCGTCTCTGGGTTAAGTGCCTTTTCTAACAGCGGCATCAATGCTGGAAGCGCTGTCAACAAAGCCGCAGGAATAGCCATTTCATGAACATACTGCGATGGTACCCCTAGAGCGTAAGCTGTTGAGTTAAGTAAATAATCAGACTCTGAGTAAGATTGGGCACGAGCAACTACTGGTTGCGGTCGAGGAGGAGGGGGAGGTGGGGGAGGAGGTGGCGCAGTTGCTGTTAGAGGTGGTGCGGTGAGGGTGGGCAAAGGTTGAGTCGCAACGTTGCCTGTAGGAAGAAGAGGTGCAGTAATTGTGGGTAAGGGAGTTAGAGGAGTTGTTTGTACTTGAGGCACCGCATTATTTACCCCTGACACCTGTTGCAGTAAAGATGCTATCTGTTGAGCCGTTTCGGGATTAGAAATTGTTTGTAGTAAAGAGGAACCAATTCCACCTTCACCACTAGCTACAGTACCATCTGGTTGAACTGTACCACCAGATTGCGGATTCATTCCGCTCAAGATATTGCCAACCAAAGGTAAGGCTGTAGGGAGAATATTCGCGATAGTTGGCAAAGCTTGCTTGACAGTATTGGCGATACCAGGTAAAGCTTGCTTCACCTTTGGCAGCACTTTGGAAATTACAGAGGAAATACCTTGTAAAAACATTGCCGAACTGACAGGCGCCACTTCCCTATAAGCGAAGGGAACAGTTTCAACGGGTTTGGTATCCATAGCAGTTTTAATACTCTCATCTAAGCTCAAAGCCTGCACCGGGCGCTGATTAGGCGTTGTCACAGGCAATTTTATAATTTCCGAGATTGCGATTCCCTCGCGTTTCTCTGTTTTGTAACTAGTAATTTGGATACAGCAGTTTTGACGGTCAAAGCGATTTGTCGGTACTTCTAATACTGTTCGTCCAAGACTTGATACCGAAATAGGACCAATCAAGGGTGAGGTAAATAGAGGGTCTTGCAGTAACTTTAGACCGTTGGCAGTTTGCATTTCTCCCTTACCGATGGAGTAGGTGTAAAAGCGGTTTGTGCCGATGTCTACTAGAAATCGACTGAGAAAGCCATCTGTGTCTTGAAGTCGGAGAATTGCTAGTGCCATATATTTTTACTACTGGAAAGTTGGAGGAGGTGGCGCCTGTCCAGGAGCTAATGCTGGTTTAGCAGGTTGTCCGGTTGCTGGTGTCGTTTGACCTGGTGCTTGAACTGGGCCATACATTTGCATGAAGTTATCCAGCTTGAAGTAATCGGTTTTGAATTGAATTTCTACCGAGCCAGTAATATTTGCTTGTAAATCTGTAGTCGATTGGCTCTTGGCAGAAGAAATACTGATTTGGGTTGTTTTGTTTGTGTCACTTCTTTGACCACCAAATAATCCTCCCAACCCACCGCCAAAGGTTTTTCCTGATGTTCTTTCCCTGTTATCTGCTGCTCTATCAGCCTTGTCAATATTCTCTTTAGCTCTAATATCAAAAACTACCGCAGCTTTGATAGTACCTTTTTCTACAACTAGGCGAGTAACGCCCATCAGTATAATTTCCCGTAACAATGCTCGTCTTTCTCTTGCCATCGCTAGTTTGGCATCAAGAATTTTGGCTTTGAGTTCGTTTTCATCTAAGGGTTTGCGGTTTTTATCACCTAATGTTTGTTTGCCGCTATCATCTGCCATTAAGCTAAAATCATTCCCCTGTCGTTCCGCCAAATGATACATAGCATCATCATCAGTGTATTGTTTTGCGTACTCCTGTACTGATTTCGTTGCCTCCCGAACTAACTTTTGGAAGTCTTCCATTTGGGCATGGCTGACTTCAAGGTTTGCGTCAAACACTCCCTTAAGTAAATCTTTAACAAACTTAGGAAAATTTACTCCTTCAATAAAATCCCCTGCCATTTCCGCAGCTTGTTCAATCCGCCGATTTTCGTGCCGACCTTCATCAATTTGTTTACTAGCTCCACGCTCTCCTAATGCTGTTACCAATGCACTTTGTTGAGCTAAATAATTCTGTTGAGGATTAACTGATTCTTGATAGAGCTTATCGTATTCGCTATTAACAGTATCTTTATAAATCGCCATTTGCTCGGCTTGTTCCATACTGCGAAAAGCTTGGGAGTTCGATAATATCGCACGGGCATTAGCGCGCGCTTGTTCTTTGAGTTGTTCGTGGATAGGCATAGTTGTCCTTTTGTAGAGGGGCGGAGGGGCGGGTTTACCTATATCCTGCTAGATAACGGAAAATTTGGGTGAACCCGCCCGTACAGTCGGCGCGTCGGGGCGGAGGGGCGGGTTTACCTATATCCTGCTAGATAACGGAAAATTTGGGTGAACCCGCCCGTACAGTCGGCGCGTCGGGGCGGAGGGGCGGGTTTACCTATATCCTGCTAGATAACGGGAAATTTGGGTGAACCCGCCCGTACAGTCGGGGCGGAGGAGCGTCGGGGCGGTTTACCTATATCCTGCTAGATAACGGAAAATTTGGGTGAACCCGCCCGTACAGTCGGGGCGGAGGAGCGTCGGGGCGGGTTTACCTATATCCTGCTAGATAACGGGAAATTTGGGTGAACCCGCCCGTACAGTCGGGGCGGAGGAGCGTCGGGGCGGGTTTACCTATATCCTGCTAGATAACGGGAAATTTGGGTGAACCCGCCCGTACAGTCGGGGCGGAGTAATTTGTTCTTAAACATCCCAGTCGTCAAAATCGTCGTTTTTGCCGTTCTTTTCAGCTTTGCCATTGGATGATTCTTTATTGCTAGGCATGAAATCGTCGCCGTCCATTGATGCTTGGGCAATAATCCAGGCTTCTCCTGAAGATAGGAAAGCTTTAAATTGGTCTTCTTTGACGGTTCCTTCTTTAAAATTCGCAATCCATTGGAAGACTTTGTTACCTTCTACAGCTAAAGTTCGTAAGGTAGCAGTAGGAATGGAAGTTTCTAAATCTTCTTTGGCTACCGTCTCAATTACGTTCCACAAATTCTTGCGGCGCCCACCGAAACGGGTAATAATTTCTTCACTCTTGATAATTTCTAAAGCATCTTGCAGGTGAGCGTAGTCTTCATGTACTTGACGATGTGCCATCCCTGTCATGAATTCTGTAAGGTTGTATTGCAGATTTTTAGTGGCTTGATAAACGGGTGAGCGTGATACTTGTTCGTTAGAGCGGCTATTTTCTGTTTTCTTGATGTACTGCGCGATTTCGGACATCAAGGAGTGCCAAAACATAGGGAAGTCTTTATTAGCTACCATGCTGGAAAGCATTTTACCGTTGCCTTTATTTAGTACCCGTTTGTACAACATCGCGCGTTCTTCTGGAGTTGAGCGTTCAATGCGGCGTTTGTGGAAACGGTAGAGGTTAGTAGCAGTAATTCCATCGGGCACATCTAACATGCCACTTGCCCAACGCAATACAAGGGCATTCGCAATATTAAATACCTGCATTGAATCGCCCATATAATAGATATAATCCAAGGCGCCTGCTGCGAGGATATTTTCAGGAATTATTCCCTGAGCTTCGGTGGTTTCAAATGTATCAACTGTAAAATTCCAAGAAATTTCGGCGCCTTTGGTACGGGCTGTATCTAACGGGTCATCGTTGACGGTTTTAAGTTTACGTGATTCATTATACGCTAATAGAAAATAATCATCGTATAAACCCTTATTAAATTCCTCTTCAGATTTAATTTGTACACCTAACTGTACTAAGTAATCCACCATTCCCTTTTTGACAACAGAGGTGAATGATTGAGCAGGAATTATACTGCGTTTTATGTAACTTTCTACATAAGTAGGAATATCACCTTCTTTGTATAAGGTAGAAAGAATAGCCATTACCGCAGGTTCCACTTCACCAAAGCGGATGGAAATTCCTTGTGTCAAAGTTAAATCATCAAGTCGTTGCCATTGTTTATTATCTTCTTTTAATCGTAACTTTCTGGCATTGACAACTTCTGTGACTAACCTTGCCAAAAAGTAGCGTCTAGGCAAGTTTGTTACAGAACGCAGTACAGTATTGTAGAGTGCATCCTCATCGTCTTCCTTAACTTTATCTTCCTGAAGTGCGGTAGCAATAAGATAAGCATAAATTTGCTTGTTAGAAAGCAAAAATCGCGTAGTATCCTCCAACCCCGTATTATTAAGACGACCTGAAATCTTAGCAACCATCCCTGACAAACCACCAGTGGTAGTAATGTAGTCTTTAATGATGGTTTGTTTATTTTTTGTGCCTTGAGGGTCATATTTTTTACTATACCAATTCAATAGCACCTGCTCAGTTGCATCTCGTCCTCTTATCGCTACGGGGTCTATTTCTATAACGAGTTCATTGATTTGCAGTACTGAGTCAGCGGAATGAAGAGTAGTTACGTTGTTTAATGAATCTAGTGCAAACATATGCGTAATTCCTATATAGGGTAAAAGTTAATACTTAACTCAGCACTTAATTAAGAGCGCGTACTAGTGGGATGGTATTCCCAGGTTTTTCGATGCCATGATTCGATTGATTCGTATCTTTGTTATTCTGAGAATTTTTTTGATCCGAAGTAGCTTTAGTATCTAGCTCAATTGCAAATAGTTTTTGGATTAAGTTCCAGTTGGCTTGGGCATCTGCATCTAGGGTTTTTTGGACATCATCCTCATTTCCATTTTGATTGTTGTTATCTGAGGGTGGGTTCGATGGAGTTGAATCAGTAGGTTTATCTGAACTAGGGGGTGGAGTTGATATTGTTGATGCTTCTGGCAATTCAAATATTTTTCTGACTACATCCCAATTATCCACATCCTGTTGAGCAGCTTTATTATCCTCAAAGATGCCTTTTGCAGCTGTTTCTGCCTCACTGAACTTTTTATTAGCCTCCAAAGCAGCATCTATAGCTAATTGTTTAGCCGCATTTGCTTTCTGTAGCGCTTCTTTTGCTTTGGTATCGGCGCCAGATGCAGTAGTAACTAAGTTGCGAGCAAATTCTACTGTTGGGTTATCCTGACTCTTAAAGCTAGCTTCTGCGCTTTCAGCTTGTTGAAATTGTGTTTTGGCTTCATTTGATTGTGATGACGCAATTTCTTTTTGGCTTTGGGCAATCACATTTTTCTCATGTACGCCTTTTGTTAATTCTTTAACTTGATTTGCCCGGTTTCTGGCGTTAGATGCAACTGGTGAACCAGGTTCTGCACTTTCTGCCATTTTGGCGCCATTTTCTGCATCTCCCTCCAAAATAGTTGCCTTTTGAGCAGTCAATGCAGCTTTATTTGCGGCTTCTTCTGCCTCAGAAGCAGCAAGGAGAGCTTGTTTCTGGGCAGCACTTGAGCGAGATACGGCGCCTGCTATCGCAACTCTTGCTGATTCTATTTCTGTTACTTCTTGTGCTTTCTCGGCAGCTTGTCGAGCCTTATCTGCGGCACTTGCTTGTTTTTTCGCCTCTTCTGCATCAGCTTTGGCTTCTTCTGATTCTTTCTTGGCTTCTGAGGCTTTTTCGGTTGCTAATTTCGATTGATTTGTTGCTTCTGAGGCTTTGTCAGTTGCTAATTGAGCTTGATTTGTTGCTTCTTTAGCTTCTTCCTTGGCTTCATCAGCTTTTTGAGTAGCTGTTAGTGCTTCTGCTTTTGCTAATTCAAACTGTTCTTTTGCATTTTGCGCTTGTGTTTTAGCTTCTGTTGCTTGCTCTTTGGCTCGAATAAATTCTTGTGCAGCAGAGGAAGCTTGTTGTTTTGCATCTTCTGCTTGGTGTTTGGCTCGATTAAATTCTTGTTCAGCTTCGTCAGCCTGTTGTTTTGCATCTTCTGCTTGCTGTTTAGCCTCAGCTAATGCATCTCTAGTTTTATTCCGATCTTCCTCAACTTGGTTTTTTACTTTTTCTACCGCTTGTTTAAACGTATCAGTTTGATTTCTCGCTGTTTCTGCCTGAGTTTTTGCCGTTTGGGCTGCTTGTCTGAGTTCATCTGTTTGATTTTTGGCGGTCTGGGCATCTTTTTGAAACTTATCGGCTTGATTTCTTGCGTTAAGTGCTTGGGTGACAGCATCCGAGGCAGCTTGTTGAGCAGTTGTTGCTGCATTTAAAGTATCTGTCGCCTGCTTAATCAATCGAGCAAAATTTATCTGATTAAATTTTTGGAACAGCGCATTCCAGGTATCTTCTCCTACTACACCTACTTCGACAAATTCATTGTCTCTAAAATCAATTTCATTATTTTGAAATTCCATGACTGCTTTTTGGGTTGCTTCTCCAAAAAAACCATCAATCGTTCGATGGTAATATCCCAAAACAGCTAGTAATGCCTGTAAAGTTCTAACTTGTGGTCCGCTACTGCCCCTTCTTAACTCATCCATTTTTCAACTTCCTCTCTTCTTAATTTGTAATCCAGCAGACGCAAAGCATCAAGTAGATTCAATTTTCCAAATCCTGCCTTGCGATGTTTGAACTGAGTATCTATTTTGTCCGATGTATGCTTGAGAATATACTTAATTTGATTATCAGAAAGCCGCAAGTTACGCTTTTTTACCGCATAAGATTTCAGCATTGCAACCGCCCCTGCAACGAAGGGTGAAGCGTGCGAAGTCCCGCTAGAAAAAGCATAGTTGTTATTTAAATATGAACTATAAATGTTTGTTCCAGGCGCCACAAAACTAACTTGCTTTCCATAAGTAGAAAAATTGGCGATGTTACCGATTTCGTCAAATGCCCCTACGGCAATTACATAAGGTAAGGCGCCTGGATAATAAAGTTGTTCTTGACCATCATTTCCAGATGCCGCAACAATTGTGACTCCTTTATGCTTGGCATAATTCACCACCTCCTCATGAGGCAATCCACCACCAGTATTGCGAATTCCCAGACTCATATTGATAACATTGGCGCCATTATCAACAGCCCATTTGATGCCTGTATTGATGTTGTCAACCAAACCCGCACCAACTCGCTTACCGTTGCGTTCCATTGCCCCCAAAACACGCACAGGCAGAATTTTACAATTCGGCACAACTCCTATTGGCATCATTAAACCTTTACCTGCGATGATACCTGCGACATGAGTTCCATGTCCGACTTCATCATCAGGGACATCATCATAATCAAGATAGTCGCCGATAAATTTACCAGCTCCATCAATGATGTCTACAAAATCTTCACCTCGTAGAAGTGCATGTTGAAGTTCAGGATGAGTTAAATTAATACCCGTGTCTAAGACTGCAACAATTACACTCGCCTCCCCTTTAGTGAATTGATGTGCTTCATCAAGATAAATGCTAGAACGAGAACGTATATCTGTATCGGTACTCATCTGCGTTGGCATCAGCGCAGGTAGTTCAACACAAGCCAACTCGCCAATTCGCACTTCTTCAATAAAAGGTAAATCAGATACCTGCTGAACTAACTGTGCTGGAATTGGAGTATCCACTTTTGGAATCAAGCGATAGACACGGTTCAAGCCATTGGCAAGTTCTGCCATGTCCCAATCTTTACCTGTCGCTTTGTATTCTTTTGTAACCCATACAGGAATTCTGTACTCAAAAAAAATCCTATCTATTTCAGGATGAAGACTATCTTTTGCTATTTTTTTATTGTTAAGTATGTCCTGCCAGTAAGGTATGTCTGTATTTAAAACATCAATCTTCAGCTTTACCTTGATATGTTGCTTCACAATCAAAGTCCAACTTAATTACTTTTTATCCATTTGAATCTTATATTCAAGTGGTAATATACACAACTTTTTTTTACAACTCGTCATAAAACCATCCGTATTTGAAAAACATCAATTGTTTATTAAACGTTAATTCAATACGAAAAAAAAAGAATTTAATAAAAATTTTAGATTAACAATTGGTCTTACCCCTTGTTCGCATAGCGACAATACACGTAAGTATGTGCCGCTATCCGAAAGTGAACCTACAAATTATCAGCGTTAATTAATCCAAATCCCCATTTTGGATCAAAGGTATTTTGGGGTTTTTCGGGGATATAACTGTTGTTGCGTAACATTTCTTTGACTTTATCAGGCGCCAAACTTGGGTCGCGTTGTAACATTAAAGCTACTAAGCCTGTGACAAATGGACATGCCATGCTTGTACCAGCCATCATCACGAACTTAGCGTTGACCATCATTGAACGGTCGAAACCTGCTGCCGATGACATTGTAGAAGCTATCATTGCACCTGGCGCCGCAACATCGGGTTTTTGAGCTTTGTTACGCAATGGACCTTCGCTGCTGAAATCAGATATCTCATCTAGCTTTAATCCAACTTCGCGTTCTTTACCGTCAATATCATTGTACTTATTCCTCGTTGTGTAAGCTGCAACAGTAACTGCACTAGCTGAAGCTCCAGGAGAACCAATTTTCATAGCGTCTTGGACACTTTGACCTGTAAAAAAGACTGAACCTGAGTTATCAATTGTCCAAACATCGAGACAGGTTTCGTTTGATGTTTGATTTCGTAAACGTAATTGCCAAATTCCACCCATTACTGGTGATGGGCCAGTACCACGAATTTGTACGAAGAAATTATAGTCACCGTTAGCTGCATCTGGGCCAGGTGTGACGATTTTTACGCGCGCGTCAGGTAGAGTATATTCTTGTGCGGGATTACCATTAGCAATAACTTTTTGCCAAGGAGTTACAAAATCATTAGGACTCCGTAGTTGCACTTCTAACTCAGCATCCTTACAATACCATCCATTTAACCAAACAATACCAGCTTGATTAAGCGGTACATTGAAGCGCATTGTATGCATCGAATGAGATGCTACTATTGCTTGACCGTGAATGTTATCGTTTCCTTCGTTTCCTGCTGCACAACAAACTATACGTCCAGGTCCTGTTTCGGCATCAATAATTTTAGATAGTGAGTCAGTACCATCGTGTGCGTCAGCATGTCCACCCAAGCTTAAATTTACAACTGCTGGTTTACCTAATTCGCGTGCGACTCGGAAAATGTAACGAATACCGTCAGCAATGTGAGCATCCTGCAAATCACTTCTGACAATTAATAATTCAGCTTCAGGCGCCACACCACTATAAGTTTCATCTACACCTGCTGCAATACCCGCAACGTGAGTACCATGTCCTTCGGTATCTTGAGAAACTGTGAGTAGTGGGCCTGTAAACTCAGCGCCGTAGCTACCTTCAGTAACACCAGGTCCAGACATTGTTTGATCCCAAATACGCAAAATGCGTCCAGCAAAAGCAGGGTGTTTGGGGTCGATACCACTGTCTACAATACCAATAACTACTCCTTTGCCTGTTAGTCCTGTTTTGTTTTTGAACTCAGGAAGTTTGACTCTACCGGGTGCTACATCCATTAACAGTTTCATTTTTCGCGATGGCTTTATTCGCTGAACCGCTTCTTCTTCTGATAATGCATCTAAACCATCAATAGGTAAATACGCTGTTCTAACGGCGCCTGTATTTTGATTAAGTTCAATTCCATAGGGTTCAAGATGACTTAAGTCAGCATCGGGGTCGCAGTATACGAACACTACACTTTTAGTTGGTTTAACATTACTTTTTGCCAAAACTATGCCGAGAGAACGTTTATGCGGTACTAACGCTTGCTCACCTTCGCTTTGATAATCTTCGTATGCAAGTAAAAGTCCAGCAGAAAGCTTTTCGTGTCTCATATTTTTCCTCTATATTTTTTTGTGACGGTGGTTATTTGAGTTATTTGATTAGTTAGTTATTTAGTTATGCGATAAACACGCTTTCTGCTATTGAGATTTAGCAGTATTGCTTTAGACAATGCAGACCTTTATAGCCCTCTCAATTTCAGATCGAAAAGGGGGCATTACCCCTCAGACGGTAAAATTAATTACTAGATAAAGCGAATTGAGTATCAGCATATACTAATATATATAGGCACCTAGAGATTTGTGACAAAATTAAAATTCTCTTAAAGGTATACATTTACAAATGAAGCGATTTCGGAAAATATAAAAAGAAACCCAACTTCTTCTAAGAAGTCAGGTTTCTAGAGCAGAAAATGTATTCGATAGTTACTTGATATTAGCCTTAGCGTCTTTCACCGCAGCTAAAAAGCTAAGTATAGTTAGAGGAATGCTCAAAGCCAAGATAATCGCAGTCGTTTGCGTACCGAAATTAGGTTGACCATAACTCAATTCAAAAACAGACCCAACTGCTGCAATGGCAGTAACGCAGGAAATCGCTAGGAAAAAACCGCTTTTTGGGGTTAAATACATTATTACTATCCGCCTTTATACTATTGGTTTAACTGCTTGCTGTGAGAAACCATTTTTAGATAGTTCCTGTGCCAATGCAAGCGAGTTTTCTACACGGTCTACAAAAACCACACCATTGAGGTGATCCATTTCATGTAGAATACAGCGCGCGAGTAAACCATCAGCTTTTAGCGTTTTAGGACGACCGTACTCGTCTTTGTAAGCAACTTCTACGCTTTCCGGACGTTTGACATCCATGTAAACATTGGGAATGCTGAGACATCCTTCTTGAGCTACCTCACATTTTTGGCTAGTTTGTTTGATAACAGGGTTAATTAACACCAGAGGTGGACTTTCGGGTTTATCAGGTTCTAAGTCTATAACAATAAGTTGCTTGTTGATTGCAACCTGCGGCGCCGCTAACCCAATACCATCGCTGCTGTACATAGTTTGCAGCATAGCCTTAGCAAGTTGACGGAGTTCATCGTCAATTTTTGTAACCCGCTTGGCTGGTTGACGCAACGCGCGGTCACCCAGATAGTGCAACTTCAAAGGTGGATTTTTTAACTTTTTCTTCTCAACGGCGATATCAGATGGCATGGGAAATGTCACTCGCTCTATTTGGCTAGTTTTATACGGTACTGTTACTTCAATCTTAACAATTCTAATGCCGATGGTGAGGGAAAGGAAAAGGATGGCAAAATTAAGTAAGGTGTGTGACGTTACCAACAATTCTTAAACGAAGCGAATAGTATTGTAGCGTCGCGTACTAAAAGATATGCATTTCTTATGTAAAAGCATACAATCAACCAGATAATATATATTTATGAGTGACGAAGAACTCAAACAACTAATACAAAGCAACGCTCTTGCAGTTCAACGTATGCTTGACGCTATACCAGAAGAGAGATTAAAGCGTGATGAAAGCAATCGACGATTTGACGAGCTTATCCAAAGGATGGACGAAGTTATTTTAAGGATGGACAAAGTTCTATCTAGAATAACTGTTTTAAATGAAAGTCTAGGCGCGCTAAAGTAGAATGCCCTTACTGTAGGTTGGGTGCAGTTTACGGAACCTTTTGTACCCACAACTACGGTTACAACTAGAGGCATTTGATTTATAGTATCTGTAGATAATATTAAAACAGGACGATTTCCTGCTTGTTCTCTACCTTGTACAGGATTAAGATTAACAAAGTAGATTTGTCCTCGTTCAATGGTCACAGTCTCTCTAAGCCATCCATTTCAGTAACAACAAACTCTTGATTAATTGAAGCTATTTCTGCTTGTATCTCTGGGTCTTTAGCCATTTGAGCAAGTTGTTCAGCCATATATTGTGCATCAGCGAATTTACTTAATAGCTGCTTCTTTTTTTTTACTTGTTCGGTGATACGCTCCAAAAGCCACTCTTGTTCTTCCAAAGATAAAGCACCAATGGAATGTTCTATTTGCTTTAAATGCGGTGACATTATGCTACTTACCTACTTATCACGCTTTATTCAATAGCTATATTGTAATCAAAACCAGAAAGATTATGAAATTTTGTACAATCAGTGGAGTGCGCGCGGGTTAGTGTTGTCACTTAGTAATCTTGGTTATGATAAATTCCAGTGATGCAGCGATTTTAGAGATTAGCGATTTTACAATGCGACCAATTCAATCTTCTGATTTGGATGCGCTTGTAACAATTTGGGCTGACCCGGAAGTAACTCGTTTTCTTCCTAGTCGAGGAGTTGCAATTTCAAGAGAAAATACTGAAAAAGCCTTGGCATTGTTCATTGAACATTGGAAACAAGGTTATGGAATTTGGGCAATTGTAGAAAATGCTTCATCTCAAATGATTGGTTACTGTGGACTGCGTTATTTAGATGAACTTTCAGAAGTTGAAGTGCTTTATGGACTTAGTAAAGCGTATTGGGGAAGAGGAATTGCGACTTCTTCAGCGTCAGCAGCAGTCTCATACGGTTTCAATGTAGCGTTGTTGTATAGAATTATTGCAATAGCATTACCTGACAATCTCGCTTCAATTCGTGTCCTCGAAAAAGCTGGCTTGCAATATGAAAAGCAAATTCATATCTTTAATTTGGATGCTCTTTACTATTCTATACAACCTATGATTTCTTTTCCTGCTTAATATTTTGATGAATTTGATATGGCAGGTGTTTAATTCTAGGAGTATTACCTTTTAATAATTGTCTCCTCTGTGCCCTCTGCGCCTAATAAGGTAAAAAAATACATGCACTGCTTAAGAAGAGGTGCCGTTTGCTACAACTTGTTGAGATTCTGGCTTAAAGTATGTTAATAGAAGTTGGACATCTAAGGACAGACGTTCCACAAGAGAATTATAATTAGATTTTTGATTGCCCCCTTTACCCTTGGCCTTTGCAAAAGCTATAACAGGAGCGCTGGCATTAAGTGCAATTACGCACATAGGGGAAGCTGTGATTAGAATATTTACAAAGTTAGATTATCTTCTTAAAGAAACGTTTTTAGGTTTAAAACGAGGCGGTTGGATGAACTGGGCAGCGGTAAGTACTGTTACAGTACTGCTGTTTTTGTTCGGTATGAGTCTTCAAACTTCTTGGCAATTAGAAAAACTGCTTAACCAGTTTGGAAGTCAGTTGGAAGTGTCTGTTTATTTAGAGAGTAATGCTTCGGCTGCTATTTTGGCGCCAATAGTAGCGACTATGCCAGAGGTTGTAAATGTAGAACAAATTACTAAAGACCAAGCTTGGACAAAGTTAGTGCAAGAGTTGGGAATGTCGGATATTCGAGGCGCCACTCAGCAGCTTGGGACTAACCCATTAGTTGATGAGTTAAAAGTCAAAGCGCAAAATTCCAGTGCAGTACCTAAATTAGCTACGCAACTAGCAAAGTTGAAAGGTGTGGAAACTGTACAATATGTTGATGAAGCGGTTGTACGTATTGCTCAGTTACATCGCGGCTTGAATTGGATGACGTTGACTATTACAGTTATTTTAACTTTGACTGCTATTGCCGTGACAAGTATTACGATTCGCTTGATTGTGATGGCTCGGCGCCGTGAAATAGAAATTATGCAGCTTGTTGGCGCCACTTCTAGGTGGATATACTTACCGTTTATTTTTCAAGGAATTGCGTTTGGGCTATTTGGTGGTGGCATTGCATGGAGTTTTATTAGTTTGACTTCTCGCTTTATTAACCAACTACTTCGTAACCAACCTGAGTTTATTAAGTTTTTGACTGTAGGGCTGAAATTATCCTTTATACAAACATTACTTTTGCCTTTAGTTCTTTTAGGGTTCGGTGCAACGGTAGGATTAATGGGTAGCTTATTTGCTGTCCGCCGATTCGCAAAAGGGTAAGGCTGTGCTTAATCAATGGGAATCTTTTTTAAAAAATCTTAATGTTTGGGTGGGTTCGTTCACACAGTTCTCACCCCAAGGAGAACAAATTGAAGACCGTCCCAGTCGTTTGACGCTCGAAGGTCTTAATGATAATCAATCCGCGCGCTTAACGTTACAACGCGAAGGATTACAAGATTTAGTTTTAGAATTTAGTACGATGTCGCGAAGTACTTTGTTTTTTGAAAACGGTGCTTTTAGTCAAGGAACAATACAGTTTGCACCCGGAACTGAATTCGGTGCCGAATTTGGCTTGATTCATCAAAATCGACGTCTTCGTTTAGTACAGTTATTTAATAACGATGGTAATTTAAAGTCACTGACTTTAATACGTGAACATAGCGAAGGAAGTGATAAAGATGAACGTCCACCGCTTACAGTTGAAGCATTGCTGGGAGAATGGGAAGGCGAAACGACTACTATATATACTGATTTACGTAACCCTGTTACTTCCACAACCAAAATGAAACTGCACCTCGACTCACAGGGACACTTGGTGCAAAACCTCAGTTTTGGAGATCACACTATCACTTCGACAGCCAAAATCAATGATTCTATTCTTGAGTTTGATGGCAACCCAAGTAACGCTATACAAATTTTAATGTTGCCTGATGGCGCCTCGGCAACTTTCCCGGTTAAAGCACAACCACGACAACCTTTATTTTTAGAAACCGCATGGCTTATTGAACCAAATTGGCGCCAGCGTATGATTCGCTCGTATGACGATAGAGGAGAATGGGTCAGCTTGACTTTAGTATCAGAAAGAAAAGTTAGCAACGGATAAAACGGATGTAACGGATAGGCTATTGTATATAACAAATCTTTGTTTGTACAAATAACTCATCCGTTTCATCCGTTCATCATCCGTTGCTAAATTAGAACTGAAAAAAATTCAAGATTTGGGAAAGCGCGGTTGCCACCACTGATACCAAGAAAACCAGGCATTTTCCAGAACTTTGTAAGTAGCTTCTGGTGAAGAATCTTTTAACGGAACCGATAAATGCGCCCAAAGACAGCGTTTGTCTTCAAGTCCCTCCTGACCTAGCAACCAAGGTAACAAGCGCTCCCAGCGTTGTTGTGGTTGATTTTCGGTAAACTGTCTTGATGTGAAAGTGCTGCCTCCCTGATTAATACAAGCACTTAGATAAGCTCGCTGGTTCTTCACTCCCACACCGTAGTAACCTACTCCCTTCTGTTGACGCACATCAGCAGCAGATGAGATTTGAGTGTAATTTTTAAGAAGTGACTTAACATCTACAGCTTTTACATAACGCATTTCAATGTCTAGAGGTAGGTCTTGCTGAATATATTGATAACCTCTTTGGGAAATCAGATTGTCATCTTTTTGAGGAGGCTCTGGTAACGATTTACTAGTTTTTAATTGCCATTTTGATAGCGGTACTTGTTCTGGAAAAATAAAGGGAGTAACTGCTTTTTTGTCATATCCAGGTGAAAAGATCACTTTTGCTAAAACCAAAACGATACTGCTAAAAGTGAAAGCCAGAAAAGGGATGCGGAGTGTTTGATTAATAATCATTCGGTATTGAAAAACTTATGCTATTGATGATTTGGAATATTTTCTCGAATTAAAAACCAGCAAAAGAACCCAAAAAGGAAAACAGAAATCAGAGAAAAAACTAACGACCCATCCCCATCATGCCAGTACTTAAAAGCTTGCTTATCTCCTGTTTCTACTATCACAGCCATCAAGGAAACCCGTCCAGCATTAACAAGAAATCCTAAAGTAGCAGCTACTATTGGGACAACAATTTTTGCCTTTTGACTTAAAGAAAACATTAAGATAAAAAGTATTCCTAAACCTAGCATTTGGAAAATTTGCTCTATCCCAGAGCAGCCACTAGCTACTTCTACACTCCCTTTTGGTAGATAAATATTCACCCCATCTCTAGTAACTTTAAAACCTGTGTACCAAAGAATAAAAGCAGATGCTTTGGCAGTAAGTGGAGATGTATTTATCAGTGATGACGGTATTAATTTAGGTATACCAAGAAAAAATAGTGATATAAGTTCGCCTTTATATTGCTTTAACCCCTGAAAGCCAGAAGCTAGCAAGGCAAGACCAAGGGCAAAAATTACTGGGCTGATGTATAAAAAACCACCAAAACTTGTCATAGATGCACTTTTTATAAGTAGTATCCCAATCATTGAGATACCTAATAAGCTGGCAAAAATTCCACTTTCTAAATTTAACTTATGGCGTTTATCCCACACTAGAGTAGACACTGCTAACCAAAATAAAAAGCTGTTGCCTAAAAAATCAGAATTGTCAGCTTTCCAAGTCAGAGTGAGATGGATGCTAATTAAACCGGCCGCAATTGCTAATAGCCAGTACTGAGGATTTTTGAGTGATTCGATAGCATTTGCTCGACTAGCTTTCATATTTTATTTTATGTAAATTGCTTCTGCTTTTTTGAATAGCCTTCTTTTATATAAGGTTTAAGAAATAAAGACCATATATCAAAGGTTGAATGTAGCCATAACAAGTTAATGTCAGACCAGACCAATCTAAGGAAAAGTTATGATAATTCTTATTTTGAAGAATTGCATGAGAAAATTAAGAGAGGATTCCCCATAGGGTAGACACTAAGAAAAGAAAAAGAGAATCTCACCAACAATTAAGAGTGCTTCTAAATGCAAATCCTAGAAACCAGGCTTCTTTGCGCTTATATATGTTAATAATGCTACCTGATTATCTTGAGAATAGCAAGTATTTTAGAATACAAGGTTGGACAGATTCCCGATTTAAGAAGTCGGGAATCTTAAACCAGAGTGAAACTTACTTGTTTAAAATCAACCACCACTCTTTCTGCTGGGAATTCCAGACAGGGAAAGGGCTTTCGCCAACTACATACGGTCCCCAATATCGACGCGAACCATCTTGGGCAAAGGCAACCACAACATCTCCCTTTGCTAAGAGCAATTTACCATTGGGGAGCGATAAAACTAACCCTTTCGAGCTTCCCTCTTGAGGTGCAAAGTCCCAGTGCGCTGGAATATGCGCTTGCGATGTCTCTGGTTTTTGCTTGCTTCTTTCTAGTAAAGCTAGACGCACGGGTTGGTTAGTTTGGTTGCTTAGACGTAACGTTCCAACACCAATATTTTTGTTAGCTTTGACTGAGCTATAAGTTAGTGGTTGAGAAGTTAAATTTGTTGATACTGTATTTAAAGATACATTAGATGGAGTATCTTGCTTTGAAGGAATTTGAACTGATGTTGATGCCACCTCGGTTTCTGATGGCTCAAACGAAACGCTTACTTGGTAGCATCCTGCGAATAATCCTAATATACCCAAGCTACTAGCTACTAGCAGGGTTTGACGATATTTCGACATCATATCAATAAATTTGGAGAATAAATATTTTTACTAGTTGACAATGGGTTATAAATGTGTATCTTTTTGATTAGCTAAGTCTTAGTAGGGGCGCCATAATAATGCTTTGATCGCCATAGTTGATAAAGCGACAATTGCAAGTTTTTACAGGCAGGACTATCACATTCCTTTTTCGAGCAAGTATATTATCTTACTTTCTAAGAAAATGAATAGGGGGAATGACCCCTTATATAGTACGAATAAGTTAAGAAAATATTAAGACAGGTAGAAATGATCAAACCATCTCGTAGGGTGGCTTAAACTTTAATGATAATTTGATTTTTGCAAAATATCTATAGTACACATAAGGTATGCAAAATACACGACTAAATAATTTGGTAAGTGCTATTACGGTACGGTCTAGGCAATGGTTGTCTAATCCTTGGCGCCGCACTTCAGTAATAATTATCAGCTTTCTACTAGGGATTTTTATCGGAACGGCTATTTCGACGAGCGCAGGACAAAGAGCAGAACTGGATATTTATGTAGCAGCGCTTATTGTTTTAGCAGTTGAGCTAGTTAGTCGATTATTTTATCGGCGCCCTAGGGATGTTGATACATTTTGGATAGAAGTACTAAATATCTTCAAGATTGGTTTGACTTATAGTTTGTTTATAGAAGCATTTAAGTTAGGTTCCTAGAGTTGATGAGTATCCACGAAGAATTAGCAGTACAAATTGCTCAACTGCGCTCCTATACTGGTCGTCCTATTATTCAAGGCATCTTAGGTGGACAAGGAACAGGTAAAACGACCTTGGCACTTAATTTAATTTCAATTCTTGAGCAAATGGGGTATTCTACAGTTACCTTATCGCTTGATGATTTATATAAAACCTATAGTGAGCGCTTGGCACTACAACAGCAAGACCCTCGCTTAATTTGGCGTGGTCCACCCGGAACTCACGATATTGACTTAGGTTTAAATGTTCTAAATGCGGTGCTAACTCGTCAAAATCCAATTAGCATTCCACGCTTCGATAAATCACTTCATAGTGGTGCAGGTGATAGAACAACACCTGATATATTTACGAATATAGATATATTACTATTTGAAGGTTGGTTTGTAGGCGCCCGTCCAATTGACCCAATTATATTTGATGTTCCAATACCACCGATAATTAACGCCGCAGATAAAGCATTCGCACGTGATATAAACCAACAACTAGTAAATTATCTACCATTGTGGGAACGGTTAGATAGTTTAATCGTGTTATGTCCCCAAGACTACCGTTACTCAGTTCAATGGCGTAAACAAGCTGAACACCAAATGATCGCAAGCGGTAGACCAGGAATGACCGATATACAAATTGAAGAATTTGTAAATTATTTTTGGCGCGCGTTACATCCCGAACTGTTTATTAAACCGCTAATAACATCACCGCAATATGTAAACTCAGTTATAGAAATTGATGCAAACCACAACTTCACCAAACTTTACCACCCATCCACCTAATAAACTTGTATTAAAATCATCCAATTAGGTGATGTGTATATAACTCAAGAGTAATAACTTAGAAATATCTAGAGTTCCCTGGCTTGAAGGGGGTCGTCAAGATATGAAAAAGATTATTCCGGTCTTATTATCTTTAGCAACAGCATCAGTATTTTTACTTGGTAACGAGCCAGCGCAAGCACATCGTTATCGTAAACCTTACCACGGTGGTTATTATGGTGGTTACTACGGTAATTTTTATGGTAGACCATATCCAACGAGATACTGCTACCCCCTTACGCGCTGGTTTGTAAACCAAGACCCTGCATATCATCCGCGCGCTTATTCCGACGGTTATCGTCAAGGACGCGAAAGTGCGAAAAAAGGGAACTCATATAAAGAGCGTACCGCAGGTGGAGAATTCGCGCGCGGTTTTGATGATGGTTTTTACGGTAGAGAGTTCAAAGGTCAGAAACACATTGTCGCAAATGTATATCAACCATTTACGACAAGCGAATGCGACTGGTATTAAATTAGTAATGAGTAATGAGTGCTGAGTGCCGAGTATTCTGAAGCAACACTCAGCACTCAGCACTCAGCACTTTCAACTCTAACTTTGTATTTCTTTTAGCAAATTGTAAAAAGGTTCCCAGTTATCTTCTTGCGCTATGGGTTCCCACACTGATTCTATTACGGGGCGAAGAATTACAGTTTTAGGGTTAGCTTGAATGAGAGTTTGACCGACTTTCTCGACCAGGGAGGGCGCCATATTCGTTAAGATTTTATGGTACAAGCCAGACCAGTGCAAAAATAATTCTGATGCTCCTAGTGATTGAGCAATCTCTGAACCGCTTAATATCAAGCTAGCATCATCACGCCATTTGGATGAGAAGGTAGTAGCAAGGTCGCTGAAAAAGTGATGGTAGCTAACTGGATAATTATTTAGAAACCGCAGCGTTGCTTTTAACAGTTCTTCGTACTCAGCATCACCTGGTTCTAAATTATCAAATCCTAATTTCTTTAACATTAACGCGCGGTATTGGGCGTGATAATAGTCTTCAAATTTTGATAATCCTGTTTCCATGTCAACCGTAGGAATTACAGCAGCAAGTGGTTTTTGTAACAATTCAAGGTTCAGCTTGCAAATACCTGGTTGATTGGAATAGCTGTAGCGTCCATAATAATCGAAGTAAGCAGCAGTAAATTGCGGGTCAAATCTAGGGATAAATGCATAGGGGCCATAGTCAAAACTCTCACCAGTTACTGACATATTATCAGTGTTTAAAACTGCATGACAGAAACCTGCTGCCATCCACTGTGCTACAAGGACTGCAACTCTTTGGACTAGCTCACTATAGAAAAGGGCGTATTTGTCTTGCTCTGAACTAAGATGCGAATAGTATATATCGATAACATGATTTAATAACTTGCCGATTAAATCTGGACGCTTGATATAATTCAATCTTTCAAAAGTTCCAAAGCGAATGTGTGATTTGCTAAAGCGTACCATCACTGAAGAACGAGTTGGTGATGGTTCATCACCACGCCATAAATCTAAACCTGTTTCAATCATACTCAAACAGCGCGATGTGTTGACACCCATTCGGTGCAGCATCTCAGCAGCTAATACTTCACGTACCCCTCCTTTGAGAGTTAACATTCCATCACCACCGCGCGAGTAAGGTGTTTTTCCCGAACCTTTTGTGCCAAAATCGTAAAGTACACCATCATTCGCGCGCACTTGAGCATACAAAAAACCTCTACCATCACCTAATTGCGGATTGTATTCACCAAATTGATATCCGTGATACCGCAATGCTAAATTCGGTTTATGCACCTCAAATTTACCGAAAGCCTCGATAAAATGTTCGTTACTGACATTTGCTGCATCTAAACCCAAGCGCGCGAGTAGCACATCGTTACGCCATCGTAGAATCAGTTGAGGAAATTCTGCTGCCTCTACTTCGTCATAGTAATCATCACCAAGTGCGAGTATAGCAGGTTCGTAATTCAGAGACAGAAATGGGTTTTGCAAAGAGGTGTTAGGGTCGGAAGAAGGCAAAGTCATTACGAATAAGGCAAATATTGGTTCTGCTTTCATCCTACCTAACAAAACCAATGGTTGACCAAATTAGTTTTTAGTGGTACAGATAAAGAATTTTAGGTTATGCATCTAAAATCTAAAATTACAGTCATATAAACAGGTAGTCCAATTGGAATATACCAGTGAAATATTTTAGAGAGTAATCAAAAGTAGACCTATGAGTGATAAAATAGAAAATTTAAAAAATAAACTTCGTCAGTTAACAAGTTTGGATAAAAGCTTTGAAGTATTTGGTTCGGAATCGCACGAGTATAAATTAAACCCTTGCTTGAGCGAAACCGAAGTTAATAATTTAGAAGCCAAGTATAAAGTAACACTACCAGATGAATTTCGGAATTTTGTATTAAAAGTTGGAAATGGTGGTGCAGGACCAGGTTATGGATTAATCGGTATAGATAATGTGGAATTATCAAAGATAGAATTACTTGGGTCAGACTTTTTATCTTTGCCGTTTGCTTTTGATGGCGAATGGAATAATTTAGATTTGCTGCAAAATACTAATGGAGATTCTCCTAATGCTTATTATGACCCAAAGCTAGTACGAGGTAGTCTTCTTGTCGCTGAGTATGGATGCGGTATAGAAGCTCGATTAGTTATTACAGGTACACAATCGGGTAAAATTTGGATTGATGACCGAGTTGGAGAAGGTGGTATATATCCTTTGACTAGTCATTGCGCTGCTTTTTTCCATGACGACCCAGATATTGAAGATAATTTGTACGAGTCGGTGGAAGAGGTGAAAGAAGCGTTGAGTTTTTATGAGTGGTATGACAATTGGTTAAATAGGAGTATTAGTCAAGTTGTGCTGTTAGGGGCGGGTTAACCGAAATATTACACCATTTACCAACATGTAACTAAACCCGCCCGTACTAATTGTGTTTCGGGTTAACCGAAATATTACACCATTTACCAACATGTAACTAAACCCGCCCGTACTAATTGTGTTTCGGGTTAACCGAAATATTACACCATTTACCAACATGTAACTAAACCTGCCCGTACTAATTGTATTTCCAGTAGGGGTTGATAAGGCTGGTTAATATATGGTCTTCCCATTTGCCGTTTATCATCAGGTAATCTCTAGCGTATCCTTCTACGACAAATCCTAGGCGCCTAAGTAAGTTACCGCTGCGTTGGTTGTGAGGGATATAGTTTGCTATAATGCGGTGCATGTTAAATTCTTGAAACATGTACTCGATAGCGTTTTGCATAGCTTCAGTCATGTAACCAAAACCTTGTTCGCTTTCTGCCAAACTATATCCAACGTTACAGTATTGTGCGGCGCCTCGAACGATATTACTGAAATTGAGGGTACCGATAATCTTATTGGGGTTGGTTTTGGGGAAGATAAAAAGTCTCAAAGAACGGTCGTTAGCAAATTCGTGGTAATTAACTTCTATTTGTAATTCCCAGTATTCAAGCGTGAAAAACCCATCTTGCCAGGATGGGTAGTAAGGAGTGAGGTAGGTTTTGTTATCAGTGAAGTAATTTAGGATTTTGGGTATATCCTCGTTTGTTGCCATGCGGATAATGATGCGCGCGCATGTAATAAATGGTAGTTCTTTAGGCATAAGGATATTAGGACGGATTTACAATATTGATTAATACAGATTATAAAGTCGCACGTGGCGTTAATATATGTGTTAGTGCGACCCACTCGTCCAGTCGCTCACTGTCTATTAGTTCAAACCCTTGTGTTGAGAGTGCTTCTGTTATTGAGTGTTCGTAATCTTTATCGTAACCAGATGTAATTAATATTGAACTGCTTTGATTCTCTTTATATAGTACTTGTCGGTAGTCTGGCGCCAATGTTGTGTGTATTCGTCCTAAGATATTGGCAACAATTAAATCAAAGCTACCATTTGGGGAAATAGTAGATACATTACCAGTGTTGGCGCCACCCATCCAATTTCCCATTTCGCTACCGCGTCCTAAACTAGCTTGCATTACTCGTACTTTTTCTGTAACACCGTTGCGCGCGATAGCGTCTTGAGTTGCTTCAACGGCAACGCTATCATTATCTAATGCTAAAACGTTCGCTCCTAGTTTTGCAGCAGCAACGCTAAGAATACCTGAACCCGAACCAAGGTCAAGGATATTCATATTATTAGCTACGTGACGTTCGAGAAGTTTAATTGCTAATATTGTTGCTGGGTGTAAACCGCTACCAAATGCTAAACTTGTTTTGAGTTTAATAATTATTTTTTCTGAAATATTAGGTAAGTCAACAGCATCAGAGTTGAGTACAACAAATCTTTCACCAATTTGAATAGGTTCGTGTTTTGTATCTAGTTTATTGGGTTTTTCTGCAATTACGTATGCTTCGAGTGTGCTTGTTAATGCAGTACGATGTAAAGGTGAAAGTAAATTTTCTATTTCTTGAATGCGTGAGTTTGCTTTGGTGTTGTTGGGTAAATAGAAATTAATCGTATGTGTCCAATTATTTTGGCGCCTACTCTCGTCATTACGGGTATATTTATTAACACTAATATCGCTTGTGTAGTTAGTCGATGCAAGTAGTGTGCAAACCCAGTCAACCGCTTCACTGGTTGATAATAAACTTAATTCGATACATGACATGTTATCTTACCCTTTTAAACCAAGCTTTTTGATTATCGCGCGGTTTGCTCCCCCACACAGAGAGCGCGAGTTGGGGGGGATTTAAAACAATGCTTTTATTTTATTGCAACGTTTTGAGTTAAAATGAGATACTCCAGCTTAAAATAGCTGCAATTAATCTTCCTGATTATGGTTAAGTATACTCTTGCTCAAAGCCCACATATAATCTTCGATGTTCCAGGTAAAGATTCTGCTAAAGCCCGTGATAAAGCAATGGACCAGTTGATGGAACGCATGGACTCAGGCGAATTACCTACCGAACTAGAGGAAGGATTTGGGCCTCAACAATTAATCGAAGTAAAAGAAACAAGCATTGATAGTGCTGGTGACGATGCTATAACACAAGCGGTTCAGGTTCTCAGTAACCTAGCAACGCTAAAGTTAAAAGTTCAAGAGTCGCGCTCTGAAGCTTTAGAAATTCGTAAAGCAGTTGATGTTCTTTTTACTGACGAGTCGGTAAGTGAGGAGGAAATTACTCGTTTGAAGGAAGGGTTTAAAGTTCTGAAAAACTTTGCTCAAGCAAATCTCCGCTACCAAGAAGCGCGCGCGAAAGCTATTGACGCGCGTCAAGTTCTTGATAAAGCGTTAAAATCGCCAGATAAATAAATTAGTGTAAAGTGCTGAGTGCTGAGTGTAAAGACCGAATATATTCGGTCTGTACGAGTTAGGAGTTAAAAGTTAGGAGTGAAGATTAAAGGGTTCAACTCAGCACTTAGCACTCAGCACTCACAACTCTTAATTATTCCTTGGCTTTTTGACGCTTAAGCTTTTACACCTACAAATAAACTGCTAATATCTGATAACTAGTACCAAATAGCAGAAGTCGGGGTTTTCCGGTGAGTGTTACCCGTTCGACTCAAAGTACATAGCACGCTACCATGATCGAGCGGTTGTCCTTCTCTCTCCTAGTTGGGTTAATTTTTTAAATCAACCTTTTCGTACTAAAGAAATGCTCTTGCAATCCCTACGCATGTTTACGTGCTGCGAGCATGAGGTTGGCAATCGCTCTGGTTGTTTCCCTCATATATAAATACTAACATATTTTCTATCAGTTAGAAATAGCCTTTTTTGATTTTTTTTGATTTTTTAAGCTATTTATTTCAGTAATAATTATGGTTGAAATGTTTGGCTCATAAAATCGAGCCCTACCTATTTTAGACTCTTTCATTTTTCTATGAACCTTATTCCAAAGCTTCCAATTTTTAGACTTATCTCTAGGAATAATTTCTTTCTTGCCATAACTATTTAACAACGTTTTAGAATCTGTGTTTAATGCCTCATTAAAACCTAATGCTCTTCTACCTATTACTAACGCTGCTGCAAAACCACTACTTAATCCATAAGATTTTGTGTATTTGAAAAGCCCTATTGTGCTTGTTAATGCTGGATTAATTAAATTAACTCTGATGCCTTTTTTTTCGCAACAAACAACTAAAAATTCTCGAAACTTAGAATAAACAAAACCGGATAACATTTGATTGTACTTTCTTGAGCCTGAATGCCTTAATGTTGCTTTTTTATGCTTAAAATCTAAATTCTCTATAGAAATAGAGCATCCAATATCAGATGCTACACTAACTAGATTATTAACAATATCTCTCATCAAAGCGTTTACTTTCCCAGTTGTACCTACAGGAATAGGAAATGATTTAACCAATGACTTTTTGATATTCCCATCTTGTGATGTGGCATATTTCAGTACTTGCAGTAATAATTTAAACTTACTTTTAGTATGACAAAAGCGAATAATAATTTATTTCTCTTGTTCTAAAGCTTTTTTGCTTGATTCATACTTAAGTACCTGCAATAATTGCAGTATATTTTAGTTATGGGTAGTTGCAAATATTTGAAGCTAATTCATCTAAAATTAACAATAATATGTAATTAATATGAATTAAATTGCTGTTACTATAAAATGCTTTATTTCGTTTTTTGATAAATATTTAAAAATTGAAAATCCCGGTTTCTTTAAAAACCGGGATTCTCTAGAGACAGCGTTTACACGCATACAATTCGTGTTCACACATTATTTAGCTAAATTATGTAGCAGTTCAAGTAGCTGCGGTAAAAAAATGTGTAAATATAGAGGTGTTACGTGTAATGTCTTTGTGTTGACAATGATTTTTAGATATGGCTAGTCCAACGAGTTCCCTTCCAAATACTGAAAAATAAACTACCAGCAACTAAGGCGCCAAGACTCCATTTTACTAAAGATTTCGTTAAGTTGAATTCTTGGGTGGATTGAGTTGTTTTTGCTTGATTTTTGATTTTGACTTTAGCTTGTGAAAGCCTAGATGTAAGTTCTTCTTTTACTTGTTCAGCGTTTTTACCTTCGGCTGCGGCGCCTTGCTGTTTGAGAAAATTATCAATTTGTTGCGGTGTTGCTTGACTTAATTGTTCTTGTAGCTGTTGTGCGCGCGCAATTTGTTGCGTTGAAGCTGATTTGATTTGCTCAGTTCTTTGTTGACTTATACGACCTGCATCAATTACTGCTAAAGGTATCATTAAGAAATATACAACCGCCAGTAATAATGTTAACCATGATAATAACTTGATTATAGGCACTTCCCATCTGCTGCGTGCCTGTGATTCTCCATAGAATATTAGTGCGAAACCAATTAAAGGTACGGGAACTCGTTCAACTAAGGCGCCGATTGTTTGAAATTCCCAATTAGGATTCATGAATTGCGGTGGAACGAGAATTTCTACCCAGTCGAAAAGTGCTAGTAGCAATAAACCGTAACCGAGAGTTCTGAGAATGCCTATGGTTGCTTCTTGGGAGAGTGGAAATTGCGGTACGTAGTTTCCTGCGGTTGATTTTGTCATGTTCGTAGAAGAAGTTAGATGAATATTTAAATTACTAGATAAAGCAAAAGGTTAGAGGCAAAAACTAAAAAAATCTAGTTCTATAATTGGCATAAGCGCGGCGCCCACTACCATCATAAGCATCCCAATTTTTAATAATTCAAATTTAATACTTAAAAAATCGCATATATACACCTTGATTGGATATAGAATTCCTATTTGATTTTTGAATACCACGTAAGGTGGGCAGTGCCCACCATATCCCAAATATATCAAGGTCTTGGTGGGCACTGCCCACCTTACGGTTACCTAGATTTTTTCAAAAATAATTTAGGATTCCTATATTGCACCATTAATGCGAACACTGGTGTATCAAACCTAATCTAAAAATTAAATCTGAACTTAATTAACAAGTAATTAACGGTAGTATGCAATGCATCCAATTTTTTTACTATTTTTACTTACAATGCGGTAATGTCTAAATACTCTGGAAATGCATCATAATATTTATACCATATGTTTATTAGTATCTTCTGAAGTTTATTGAAATTTTAAATTTTAATATTATACAAAAATATTCAAATAGTTTAATTAGCGAAAGTTTTCCTAACCGCAAGAGTTTTGGAACAACTGAAAATATAAAAATTATATAAATTTACTTTTAATTATAAATTGATAGTATTGAGAATATAGCAGTCCTATATGATTTATAAAAAATTATATCGACGTAGAGACGCTTCGGTTACTCGCGTCTCTACAATCTCGATTTAGCGCAAGCGCTCACTGCGTGAACACGAATGATTTAGGATTGCTATAGCAGTCCTATATGATTTATAAAAAATGCGTAGATGTAGAGACGCGCGCCTCGAAGCTTCCCCGTTATCCGGAGGATATCCCGAAAGGTAGGGTAATTTACCTGCGGTACACTCCGTGAATGCATCTCTACAATTTGGAATTTTACGAATGATTTAAGACTGCTATAGTGTAACTGACATCTTGCACCACGAGCTTCCAATCGAATAAAAGAGCCTGTAATGCTTATTTTTGCGTAGGGTGGGCACTGCCCACCTTACCCAAGCCAAAAGAAGGTGCATTCCGGTGAGGTAAAGCGCTGAGTCCTAAGTGGCTCCTCAGCACTCATTACTCAGCACTCATTACTCAGCACTCAGCACTCAGCACTCATTACTCAGCACTCATTACTCTTCCTCTACTTTCCTCGAAATTTAGAAATAATAGATGAGGAAGTAGTTTCTTTAGCTTCTTCATCTATATTGATACGCTCTGCGCTCATTGTCTTTCTGTAATATTCCTCGTAGTAGCTGTAGGAAGCTGGTACTGGTTCTTTAGATTTATTTGCTATAACCCCTAGTACCTGGGTGCCAGATAATTGAAGTTCTTCTAAAGCTTGTTGGAAGACAGTACGCTTAACTTTTCCTAAGCCAGCAACTAGCACCATGCCGTTAGTATTTGCTGCGAGTAAATTAGCGTCAGCAAATCCAACTATTGCTGGAGTATCGTAAATTACAAAATCAAAGCTTGATTGCAGGTCGTTCATTAAGTCCTGCATTTTTTGTGAAGCAAGTAAGCGAACTGGGTCGGGTGGAATGGCGCCAGCGCTGAGAACATAAAGATTGTCTTCGATAGGTGAGCGCTCGATAACGTTACTCCAATCTAAGTCAGAGGAGATAATATCAGTTAGTCCCTGAATATTCATAACTCCAACTCGCTTATGCAACGTTGGGTAGCGTAAGTTCGCATCAACTAGGAGGACTCGGTGTCCCATTGCTGCTGCTGCTAATGCTAGGTATATAGCAACTGTTGACTTACCATCACCTTGTCCAGCGGAACTAATAACGAGCGAACGAATTGATGTGTCGGAACCAAGTAAAAGGATATTTGTATAAAGTGAGCGGAAAACTTCAAAGAATGTCGCGCGGTCAGGCTTTTGAATTTGACCAATAGCATTATCTTGTAAAGCAGCAAGTTCTTTTCTTAATGGGATAGTACCCAATATTGGTAGTAGGGTAGCATCTTTGATATCTTTGGAAGAGTAAAAGATGTTGCTGAGTTTATCGATAACAAGAGCGGTCCCTGTACCTAACAGTAACCCAAGCATAGCTCCTAGCGCGAGGTTTAGTTTCGCGTTTTCGGATACTGCTTGAGGTTCATTGACTTGTGTAAGTGCTGGGTCTAGTAACTTCCAAGGTTGTATGTTCTGGGATAACTCAATCTCTAAAGCTTGTCTTTTAGCAATAAATTGACCGAGATTTTCTGTTGCAATCTTCAACTCTAATTGAATTTTATCGTAGTCGCGACTCAGCTTTGCTAAATTTCGCAGTTCCTCATTAGATTCTTTGATTTTTTGTTCTAACGATTTGTCGCGTTCAAAAAGAGCGCGAATGCGACTTTGAAAGTCTCGTTTAACACGGTCTTCCTCAGCTTTGAGCATTGGGTATAGATTTGTTTGTTTCTCGCGCAAACCTTCCATAGTTGGGTTTTCGTCGGTAAAGCGCGTTTCTTTTTTAGTCTCGATTTCTGCTTGTTGAAATTGGTCTAGTATTCTTTGGTAGCGTGGGTTATCGCTTAGTACTGAGTTACCAGCGCGCTCGCTTGGCTGTTGTGCTAACTCGCGTTGCAAGTCGTTGTATTTAGCCACCATTTGCTCGTACTCTACCCGCGTTTCCATACGCTGTTGGGTTAAAGAGGCAATTAATGCTGATATTTGTTGACCTTTTTGAACAGGTTCAATCAAATCATTATTTTGACGCAAGTAGCGTAGCTTGTTTTGCCAATAGTCAACTCGCTGGTTGAGATTAAGTCCATCTTTTCCGCCTTTTTCGATTTGTTTGTCAACAAAGTCAATCGCCTCTTTGACATCTTCTTGTCGTTCTTTCAAACTATAGTCTCTGTAAGCTTCTGACAGTGCCTTTGAAACATCCCTGGCTTGCTGTTCATCATCATTAATATATTGAACTTGTAGAATGTTGGGGTCTGCGGCTGTTATCACTAAACTTGCTGCTAAACCGTTATAAGTTAAATTTGGATACTTAGCTTGTAGCTTTTTTATAACAGGGTCAAGCAAACGAGGACTTTCTAAAACTGTAATCGTTGTTTTGATTCCCTTTGCTGTTTCTGGTGCTGCATTTGGATTTTGCGCTGTTAGCGTTTGCGGAACGTTGGCAACAGCTTTTGACTCTCCGGTTACAGGCTGGGTCAAAATCTGGAACTGACCCATGTACACAGGTGGGTCGCTTTTTGCCCTTAGTACGGCGCCTGCTGCGACTACACTTGTTATACCTACAATTAATAATGCCCGACGGCGGAGTGCTGCCCCGACTTGACCCAGATTCAATCCACCTTCTTCGGTATCATTTAACTGGGCAGCATTTGCTTGTAACCGTGATTGAGGATATTTTTCTAACTTCAGCATAGCGTTAGTTAATTCTATTTATATGTAAGTTTTTTGCTTTTCTATTTCACGCAGGAGATAATTTCAAAGGCGCAGTAATTTTTAAATCTTTCGTATCCCGAGCTTCTGCAACACACCCAGGTTGCAACACTGAATTATAATTTATTTGCGCTCTTTCTATTTAAGACGCTGTACGAGTGTTAGGGTATAAGCAAAGGCGCCCTAAAAACGTAATGTGTTCAAGTAAACACATGCGGGTAGGTTGGCTATCCTGGTTTTGGTATCTAAAAATCTTAGCTAGGTTGGGGCAATGCACTTTATATACAGTAACATTACGTAGCGAAAATTGGTTGACTATTTTCAGCTTTAAGGATAAATATATAAAATTTTATACTAGCTTTATGATTTTAATACCACTAGCAACTTCAATTTTTAGCTACTTGTGTTTTAAAAAAGGCTTATAGGTTGTTTGAAAAGTATAAAATTAAACTATAGCCTTGGAAAATCCCCCAACCCCCGCGTGTCAGGCAGGGCTGTTTCATTCTTAGAAGGAAATTAAATTCAGTTCAATTTTAGTGCATAAGTACCAAATGATTCTATCTCTTCCTTTGTGTCCTTTGTGACCTTTGTGGTTTTTATTTAATGAACCACGAAGAACACAAAGAACACAAAGAGTAATAGCCATTTTTCTTTTTAGAATGAAACAGCCCTGCCGCGTGTCAGGGGGGATTAAACAAAGCATTGTGTATTAAAGATAACTTTTCAAACATCCTCTTATAGCTAATTTGCAATAACTGGTTATAAGTAATTTTATTTACTCGTATGTTCTGTCGTTCTATATATACTTGCTTGAAGAGCCACTTTCCGGACAAAAATGACAATATAAATTTTACCAATCTGTTTATTGGTAGAGAGTAATATTATTTACTAGAAGTATATTTTTGTTGGAAATTGGAGACAATAATGCCCAGTTGAAGGGGTGGGTTAATTAGATAAAACAAAAGGGTAGCGGTTTGACTACCCTTAATTACTGAGGCGCTAGGATTCGAACCTAGGGATGGCGGGACCAAAACCCGCTGCCTTACCACTTGGCGACGCCTCATCGCATTGACATTACTTAATATAGTAGCCACGAGTGGATTGTGTCAAGTACTTTTTCGCCAATTTTTATGATGTTAATCCACATATTATGCTTCTGGCTCATAATCGTGAGCAAACCAAAATTTAACCAAAATGCATTAAAATTGGCAAGTTGGCACAAAAATAGGATGGTTATGAACCAAAATAGGAGCTATGCTGAATGGGGCTACATCTAAAGATAGAGTAGCCTAGCATTTAGCAGTGATATTGACACTGTTATTTGAATGTGCCTTTACTCTAGCTCAAACATCAAGTCTTACGACTAATCCTCTTACTACCTAAAAGTACACTTTATTTAATCGAGTCATGTCATTTGCTAAATTTAGTCTAAATTTTGTCAATACTTCCTCAGTGTTACACTTTCTGACTACAAGGTTGAAAGCGAAGAAGCAGAAGACATACGACTTTACGAGCTTCGTAGCTGGTGAAGACTATGTATTTGAGCCAGTCGATAACTATACCAAAGCCTATATGACAGCACAATCTAAAGGTGTGGGAGTTGGCGACTTTATTACTTTACAGCACGGCGCCGAGATTTATCAATACCAAGTTGAGCAAATCGATTATTACTCGAATCCTTCTGATATGTGGACCGCTGTACTTAAGCGCGCGGCATCAGTACGTTGATAAAAATCTTGTAGGATAGGCCGGACAGCCTGTCCGGTTTATGCAATTGCAAAGTACATGAGCTTAGTACAAGAGCGATGTATCGAGAAGTTCTCTCAGATTGATTATAATTTGATTATATAGTTATAAATATTTATAGTGTTAGGTTTTCGCTTAGTAATATTCATACATAGTAATCCTATATGATTTTAGAACGCTCGTGCTGCATATACCGGGTTTCTACGAAAAATCAATGTTGTTGACGACATCGCTCCCTCGCTATATTCCCAGTTTCTGACACAAAATGCGTAAGTCCTGCATTTGTGAAACAATCGCATCACAATCTAGAGACGCTCCGACTCAGGAGAGTCATCTAACTACAATCTTCTGGCAACTATATCCGGATAAAATTAAATAATTTATACAATCTCTACAAAATTTATTTAATATTTTGGAAGTGTTAATCTGAATCGGAACTTTACAGCATCGGTGGTTTAAAGGGTTTTTGCTGTGAAGAATGTAACAAAAAATATTTATTGCTATTTTAAAGATATTTAGAATGATTGCCAAATTGGCAACAATATATGACACAATCGTCTCGGTGATTGCAGGCTAAAAATATGATTGTGCTAGTAATCTCAAATCCGAGTAATTATAAGTCAATCTTATGTAGTTGAGCCAGCTACTACAATAATTGTATTTATTGTGGCTAAAATTACAATAATTGACTGGTACTTTTTGCTACATAAAAATTTAAATCCAAAAATACTTGTAGGGCAAGATATCTTGCGAACCGTTGTATCAGGTAGGAGGGAAAAGAAAATTTGATTGATGTTGCGAACAGCAAAAGTGGTGTATACCATATTACAGCCACTAGTCAAATTAGCTGATATAATTTTGCGGAAGTAATTTTTGAGCATTATTTCAATTCCAGCCAGAATGAGCTTCAGAAAGTTAATAGCAATTTCCTCACAGGAGTATTAAGCACCTGCAAAAAGACCAGCTTATTGCTAGTTTTATGATATAAATAAAACTCAAGTTACGTAAATGTCCTGACCGTGCAAACACTGATTGAAGTAATTGGTAGATAGTCAAAAAAACGATTACTTGAAGATAAAATGTAAAAATAAATACAGCATTATCTGTGAAAATTCACAGCAAGCTGATCCGAAAGTAAAATCGAAGATACAGCGGTGCATTGCATAAGTTAGCTCGATAAAAGTGATTAAATAATTCATCGTTATTAAGTTGATAAGGACGCACCCAACTGAGGCTCGAATATATGAAAAATCCCTTCTCTCGTGGGAAAAACAATCAGTACTTCTTTCTATATCATCTTAAAGCAAATCTAAAAGGTCGCTCGGTTCGGATGGTGTAGTAACAATGGTTGCTCAACTCTTCAAATTGAGTTTGAGCTTAATGAGAATTCGGGGTGTGCATACAAAGTTTCATCAGTAATTTAGCTAAGTTTTTCATAATGGAACCACCCAAAGAAGTATCAAATCTACGACAAAAAGCTGTTAAAGGTATAATCTGGTCTGTAATTCAAAGTTGGGGGCAACAATTAATTTCTTTTGGAGTTTTCTTCTTACTAGCCCGTCTATTAGGTCCAGAAAATTTTGGTTTGCTAGCCTTGTCTAGTGTATACCTCGCTTTTATACAAGTCTTTCTTGACCAGGGGTTCTCGACCGCAATTATACAACTAGAAAAAATAGATTCAGAAGATTTAGATACTGCATTCTGGACAAATTTAGTAATTAGTATATTTTTAGCAATATTGAGTATAACTTGTGCTGAATTAGCTGCTGATATTTTTAACCAGCCAAAGATAGTAGCGATTATTCGCTACTTATCTATAAGCTTTATATTTCGTGGTTTAAATAGTGTACAAGAAGCAGTACTCCAGCGCAAACTAGCCTTTAAAGGGTTAGCGATACGTTCCCTAGTCGCAGTATTAATTAGTGGAATAGTTGGAGTAACAATGGCTTATTTAAACTTCGGTGTTTGGAGCCTTGTCGGTCAGCAACTATCCAATAGTTTTGTGCAGGTTTTAGTATTGTGGCAAGTTAGTGATTGGCGACCAAGATTTAACTTTTCATTTACACGTGCTAAAAAACTTTTTGCTTTTGGTATTAACATATTTGGATTTAATGTAATTAACTTCTTTAATCGGCGTTCTGATGACTTGCTAATTGGATATTTCCTTGGTCCAGTTGCACTAGGATACTATTCAGTTGCCTATCGACTGCTGTTAATCATGACAGAAGTTTTAATTAGCACGACTACTAAAGTGGCGCTTCCAGTATTTTCTAAATTGCAAAAAGAACCCGAACGGTTTAGAAACGCTTTCTACAATTCTACTCAGTTAGCAAGTCTTATTACTTTTCCTCTGTTTCTTGGTGTCGCGGCACTCGCACCTGAATTGATAAAGTTATTATTTGGCCAACAGTGGGCTAAAAGCATCCCAGTAATGCAAGTTCTATCGCTAATAGGCCCTCTTCACGTAATTCTTTTCTACAACAGCACTGCAATGATGGCGATGGGTAAGGCTTCATGGAGGCTGTGGATACAACTAATCAATACTGTTAGTAATGTTATCTCTTTTGCCTTAGTAGTTAAATGGGGAATTCTAGCTGTTGCTTCGGCTTATGTAATCCGTGGTTATTTACTTTTACCTATTTCCTTCGTAGCTATTCACAAACTCATTCAAATCAATTGGAAGAAATATTTTAGCTTGTATGTAATACCGTTAGTTGCCTCTATTGCTATGATTAGCTCTATTCTTGGAATCAAATATTTTTTACAAACAACTATTAATTTAGTTAGTGTAACAGTTATTTCATCAATTATTGGTGCTAGCATTTATATAGCTATAATTGCATTAATGTCACCACAACTTTTTAGTGTTATAATGAATTTATTTAAAAAAATAGGAAGCAGAGCCTAATTTTAAATATAACTGTATGTTGTAGATAGCGAAGGATTAAATTAACTTGAGTTATTGTATGTAAGTAATAACAATAGATAAATTGTGATTGATTCTTTTACAACATAATACAAAACCACTAGGATCAAATTTAATGTTTACTGGAGAGACAAAATGAAAATTGGAATTATAACTTTTCACCACGTAGATAATTACGGAGCTACACTTCAAGCTTATGCTCTCTGGAGTTTTCTTCAAAGCCAAGGTTATGATGTAGAGATTATCGACTATCGACCATATAAAGCCATTAAATACTATACTAGGGGACTAAGCCCAATAAATAAAAAGCTTAGTATTAACAATAAGGCATTTTCCAATATTTTAAGAGCTTGGAGAATGAGAAAATTTTTGCTTAGTAATGTGAAATTAAGTAATCAAAAATTTTACACCAAAGAAGGTTTACAAAAATTTTGCGCTAAGTATGATTATGATGTAGTCATAACAGGGAGTGACCAGGTATGGTGTATTGATTCATTTCGTGGGTTTGATACTTCTTACTTTTTAGATTTTTGCAATCCAAATGCTAGAAAGATAAGTTATGCAGCTAGCTTTGGACACATAACAAGCCTAAATAAGAACAGGCAAAAAATATCGGATTTAGTTCAGAAATTTAATAAAATTCTAGTTCGAGATGAAAATAGTTTACAAATTATTAATAATGAATGTAACAGAGACGCATTTAAAGTATTAGACCCTACTTTTTTGATTAAGTACGATAAAATTATCGATTCACCAAAAATTAAAGACAAATATCTTTTAATCTATAATCAAGCTGAGTTTGAACCAGATGAAGAAGATTTTGTAAGAAAAATAGCACAATCTCAAGATTTAACTATGGTTTCTGTTGGTAAATACAATCGACTGGCACAAATAAATATAGAAAGTGCTAGCCCTAAAGAATGGATTGGTTTATATAGCCAAGCATCTTATATTGTGACTAACACATATCATGGCACTATATTTTCTATTCTTTTTCAAAAAGATTTCACTGTGTTTGTTCCTGGCAAGAAATTAAATAAAGTCATAGATTTACTGAGTGCTTTAGGGTTAGAAGATCGAATTTTTTCAAATTTAGCTAAAGAGCAGTTCCAAATTGATGAAGTTTTTAATGTTGACTATAAATCAGTAACTAAAATTTTAGAATCTAAAATTTTAGAATCTAAAAAATATTTACTTGAAGCAATTGGAGAAGAGTAGATGGTGAAAGCGAAACTGAATATAAATAAGGATGATAAGGCGAAAATGTCTCATTTTAAAATTGAGTCGTTAACATTAAATAATCTCTCACATTATAAAACTCAACACCATTTCAAGAGAGTCGGAGAGATTCACAATATTGATGACCTAAGTGAATACTGCCGTTGGGCAGAAGAGAATAATGTAAAAATTTACATTATTGGTAATGGCTCTAATACGCTCTTTGTAAAGAAGAATATCCAGACATTAATACTGAAAAACAAATTAGATAAGTATATTAATCCGCTACCTAACAATCGGTTAGAAGTGTCCTCTTCAGTCTCAATAATGGAGGTACTGAAATACTGTTATCAGAACTCTCTAGAATCTTTTTATTATCTTGCATCTGTACCGGCAACTATTGGTGGTGCATTGGCAATGAATGCTGGTCGGGGAAGGTCATACGGATGTACAATCTACGATTTCGTTGAAAGTGTAACATATTTTGAAAATGGATGTACAAAAACCCTTCAAAATAGTGAAATTGTAAAAGCTTATCGCGAAACAATATTTACTGGTGTGCATTCAAAATTAATTTTGAGTGTTATTTTTAAGTTTGAGTTAGCAGAATTCAAAGAAAATCCTCTGACCTCAAGGCAAGTATGGGCAAAAGAACATCAGGATAATATAGCGCCTAACTGCGGTTCTGTATTCAAAACAGCCGATTTCCGCATACTCAATAAACTCAAAGGTTTCTCTATTGGTAAAGCAAAATTTTCTTCTAAAACAACTAATTGGATACTCAATAAATCGAGAAATAGCTACTGTATCTTACTTCTAATTCGGCTTGCTAAGTTAGTACATTTTGTCACAGGCAAAGAGATTGCTTTGGAAATAATCGAGATTGATTAAATTTATATAATTTATAGAGTATATAAATAATTGTTTGAGTTTACTAATAAGAGTAGTTGTATGAACAATTCATCTGATCTATTTGTCTCAGTGATTATTCCAGTTTTCAATGACTCCGAGCGCCTGAAGCTTTGCTTACAAGCGCTAGAAAATCAAACCTACCCAAAAGATTTATATGAGGTAATCGTCGTTGATAATGCTTCCCAAGAGGATCTCAAAAGTCTAATTATTCAATTTAGTCAAACACAGTTCGCTTATGAAAGTAAACCTGGTTCTTATGTAGCTAGAAATAAAGGAATATCAATTGCAAAAGGTGACGTTTTAGCGTTTATCGATTCTGATTGTATTCCATCTTTAGATTGGATTGAAAAAGGTGTAGAAAATCTCCTTAGCACCCCTAACTGCGGATTGGTCGCTGGGAGGATAGACTTTTTCTTCCAAAATCCGCAGCAACCAACTCCAGTAGAACTTTATGAAAGCATCGAACTGAGTTTTACTCAGGAACTCAATGTACAAAATAGCCACTTTGGTGTGACTGCAAATCTCTTTACATTCAAACATGTAATTGATAATGTTGGCAGTTTTGACGAGAAGCTAAAATCTGCTGGCGATCGCGAATGGGGAGAGCGCGTCTTTACAGCAGGTTACAAGCAGATTTATGCAGATAATGTCTGTATAAAACATCCTGCTAGATATTCGTTTGAGCAACTTTACAAAAGAATTGCTAGATTTGTTGGTGGTAAACATGATGTTATGATGAGCAAAAACCCTTCATTAGTAGAAATCGTAATGGATTTTGCTGATATCTTTAAACCGCCATTTAGAAGTGTTTATAGAGCTTGGAAAGAACCAAGATTAAATGGAATTAAACAAAAAATTCAGTTTAGTCAAGTCATGTTTTTTAACAGGTATGTCGTGATGATTGAGAAGTTTCGGCTATATTTTGGTGGGATTTCAAAAAGAGAATAATTAGAGATCATATTCTGATACTTGTTGTATAAACGCAAAATTCCACCAATTAGAATACGATTCAAGTGTCAAATCTAATTCCTTGTAATAGTAAAATTATGAACTGTATATCTGATTCTAGTGAAATTATGAAATCTTATAGTGAAGACCAACCCCTAGTCAGTATTCTCATCAATAACTACAATTATGCGCCTTATTTAAAGCAGGCTATCGATAGTGCCTTAAATCAAACATATGTGAATACTGAAGTTATAGTAGTAGATGACGGTTCCACAGATAATTCTAGAGATATAATTAATGAATATGGTAATCAAATCATTCCTGTTTTTAAGATTAATGGTGGACAAGCATCAGCAATGAATGCAGGTTTTGCTGCAAGTAAGGGAGAGATTATTTGTTTGCTTGATTCGGATGACATCTACTTGCCTGAAAAAGTATCCGAAATAGTTAATTTATTTAAATCCCAAGCAAATATTGATTGGGTTTTTCATGAATCTGCTCCTATTAAGTCAGAAGAAATATCCAATACTGAATTTAAAGAGCTAGTTCATAAAGTTTATTGTCTTAATTCTGAATCACCAAAAAAAATTGATTTTCGAACTAATATTCTAAATGCTGAACTACCTAATTTTACGCCTTCAACATCCAATTTATGCTTTTCCAGAGCAGTCTTAGAAAAGATATTTCCGCTACCTGAAGTTAGAGGTTTTTCAGGTATGGCTATTACAGACCTATATATTAAGTATTTAGCAGTAGGTTTGAGTATAGGTTATAGAACAGTCAAAAATTTAGGTATTTTTAGATTACATAATAACACTTACTCTAGTTCAGAAGTGTCTCAAGATAAAAAGAGAGGACTGTATGCAGAAATACAGATTAATACTGCTTATTGGATGCTAGTTAATTTTCCAGAATTTTCAAAGTTGAGCCAAAAATTATTTTCCAAGGCATTAGCAACTTATTTAAGAAGCAATAATAATGAAGTTAATTATAACGATTTAATTAAAAAATACCTATCGATTGTTCCATTTATAGAAAAATTTGAAGTCAGCTTGAAAACTTTCTATTACTTTATAAAGTTAGGATTTGTTCCTCTCTTGTAGCTTGTTTGCTCATTAACAAGCTAATTCTAAATAGTATTTTATCAGTCAATTGTACTTTGAAAGCTAACATCAACGAGGGTTTGACCAGAAATCTAAAAATGCACAATTATTTTGATGAGCCTAGGAGAGTAAGAGGTGATAGACAGTTCTTTAGTCAGCATTGTTGTTAACAACTACAATTACGCCCAATTTTTAACACAGGCAATCGACAGTGCCTTAAGTCAAACTTACCCTCATACGGAAGTTATTGTTGTCGATGACGGCTCGACTGATAACTCACGTGATGTTATTACTAGTTATGGTGATCGCATAATCGCTATCTTCCAAACAAATGGTAAACAAGGTAAAGCTTTTAACAGTGGTTTTGCGGCTAGTAAGGGCGAAATTATCATCTTCCTCGATGCTGATGATTACCTATATTCCTATGCTGTTGAACGTATTGTTAGTATGTGGGAACCAAAGTTTGCCAAAATACACTACCATTTAGATGTGGTAGATGCGTCGGGTGAATCTCGTGGTTTTTCTTATCCGCAAGGAAATCAGCCGCTCTCGACTGGGGAAGTATGGCGGAGTGTACTATCAGTAGGGACTTATAGAGGTACGCCTACTAGTGGTAATGCACTTAGCCGTAAGGCGATGGAGAATGTCTTTCCTATCCCTGATGAGTTTAATACAACTTCTGATGATTATCTATCTGTTTTAATTCCACTGTATGGGGAAGTCGGCGCCATTGATGAAACATTGGGAGCTTACCGTATCCATACTACTAATCAGTGGGCGTTGACTACAGTTAGTGCCGAGCGTATACGTAGGTTTATACGTCATGACTTGCAACGCTGCGCGCTGCTACAGCAAAAGGCTACTGAGTTAGGTTATGAAGTTCCTGATGATTTGAATATACGATTTTTTGGAAGGGTTTGGTCGCGTCTTGCTTCCTTAAAACTTGAGCCACAAGAACATTTAGTCAAAAGCGACCGTTCAATTGTTCTAATGTATTGGGGTATTCGCGCGCTCTGGAAATATTCCACTTACAACTGGCAAAAGCGAATAATTTTTAGCTTATGGTTTATTTGGGTTGCGCTAATGCCTTTACCTCTCGCCAAACCTGCCATCAATTGGTTATTTGCACCACATTTTCGTCCGAAGTTAATTGCCCAAGCACTAAGCACGATTCGCCTATTGATTAATCAAAGAGCGATTGTTAAGTAATAAAAAGGATATTCTTCCGATAAAGGTCTTACTTGTGCTGAAGAGTTTATTAAGTAAAGATAAAACCAAAATAATGAATTATGGATTTAGACCCTAGTATTTTCGTTAAAGAAATCATTAATTTAATTGCTGTTAAAGAATAAAATAAACTGCTTTCTTTGCTAGAAGCTGGAAGCATTAGTGTAGCTCCTTAATATCTCTATGGTTATCTTCTATGAACACTGTTTCATCAATACGAGTACTTTTTGTTAGTCACACATATGTAGTTGGAGTCAATCAAGGTAAGTTAGATTCTATTGCCACAACTGGCACAGAGGTAGGCTTGCTCGCCCCCAAGCGATGGAAAGCTGTACAGTGGGATAGGGAAATTGAACTTGAGAAGCCGTATTCGAGAATTAAGTATTATCCCACTCATGTCTTTTTTTCAGGAAGAGCTGGCGCCTTTATTTATTCTCCGTTGGCAGTCTTGAAAGCAATAATTGACTTTCGTCCCGATATTATACAAGTCGAGCAAGAAGTATTTTCACTTTCAGGTTTTGAAATCGCCTTGTGTGCAAGGCTACTCAATAAGCCAGTAGTCTTTTTCGGGTGGGAGAACATGGATCGACAACTATCGCCGTTTCGCCGCTGGATACGTCAATTTGTCATGAATACAGCAAAATCTATCATTACTGGCAATTGCGAAGGCGGGAAATTGGTAAAAAAATGGGGTTACACTGGTCCTGTTGAGGTGATGCCTCAGATGGGAGTGGATACCAAACTATTTACGCCCCAGCCAAATAAGGTAGAATCCGAGTTGTCCATTGGTTTTGTAGGACGTTTATCCTTTCACAAAGGTATAGACACACTGATAACGGCAGCCCGCCTGCTACGCGAACAAAATTACCAATTCAAAATTGTTTTATGCGGCTCAGGTTCTGATGAACCAACCTTTAGACAAGAGGCGCAGAAACAAAATGTAGATGAATTTATTACCTGGCGAGGTGGAGTGCGTCACGAAGAAGTTCCCCAAGAAATGAAGCAGTTTGATGTATTGGTTTTGCCTTCACGCACCATTGCAACCTGGAAAGAGCAATTTGGTCATGTATTAATTGAGGCAATGGCAACGGGAATACCAGTTATTGGCTCTACCTGTGGGGAAATTCCCAACGTAATTGGTAGATCCGATTTAGTATTTGCCGAAGGCAATGCCCAAGAGCTGGCAGCTATCCTGGCACGCCTAATTTCTGACCCAGCTTGGAGGTCAGAAGCAGCAGAATATAGCCTTAACAGGGTAAACCAAAACTACAGCCATGAAAAAATAGCCGAACGATTAATTGACCTGTGGAGCAACATCCTTAAACAGCAAGGTCGCTTAGTTCCATCTTTATCAACATCCAGCCCCAACACCGCTTTGGGCATTCAAAGCAAGTAAGGAGCAGTTACAAAATGCGTGTAGCAATTGTCCGTAGAGCGTTGGGAGCTTCCTTCAGTATGGATGTTCATGCCGATGGATTAGTCAGCGGTCTTAAAAGTGTGCGACCAGACTGGGAAATTATTGAATTACCCACCTCACCTGAAGAAAAGCAAAACAAGAGAAATTCTTTGTTAAATGGCTTTTGGAAATATTATCAACGTTACTTACACTACCCTCTAAGTGTCAGAAAGCAGGAAGTAGATATCTTTCATATCATCGACCATAGCGATGGTCACTTTGTATACTGGCTAAAAAATACTGGCAAGCCAATCATTGTAACCTGCCACGATTTAATTAATTTTATACACTCAGAAAATATATCTTCCGAAGCACGTATTGCCAGCATCAGCATGGCAATTTGGAAGCTTGCTGTAAAAGGGATACGTAAAGCTAACCGGATTATCACAGTCTCTGCTTATACGGCAAAAGATGTCGTAAAAATACTGAATGTGGAACCAGAACGCTTAACAGTCGTTCCTAATGCAGTTGAATCCATATTTCGTCCTCTTCCACAAACAGAAACAGAACTTTTCCGAAAGCAATATAAAATTTCACTAGAGAAAATTTGCCTGTTAAACGTTGGCTCAAATCATCCTCGTAAAAATGTTTTTACTACCTTAAAAGCTCTAGAAGCTTTGAAAGCCAAGGGCGTGCCGATACATCTTTTAAAGACAGGTGCTGATTTCACCAGCGAGCAGAAAGAATTTATCCAGACATACAACCTTGAAGACTGTATAACTTATTTGGGGAAGCCAGACAAAACTAGTTTAGTAAAAATTTACAATGGCGCCGACATTCTGCTTGCACCCTCACTTTATGAAGGGTTTGGCATGACAATTCTAGAAGCGATGGCTTGTGGAACGCCTGTGATTACTTCAAATGTTACATCTTTACCAGAAGTGGCAGGAGATGCGGCTATTCTGGTTGAACCGATGGATATTCAAGCAATTGTAGAAGCTATATGCCGTCTGCAATCTGACGGTGAATATAGGCAATTGCTTATAGATAGAGGACTTGAGAGAGCAAAATTATTTACCTGGGAAATAACAGCCGAACAAGTCGCTGAAAGTTATGAAAAATTAGTAATGCACGGTAAATAAAGGAAATTTTTTTAATAAGACTAACAACTGAGGCAACTTAAACATAATCATTGAGCATTTTAATTATCTATGTATTGTTGATTAAGTTGACGTTTTAAATTTAGCGGGATGAACAAAACTATGAATCTAGCTTACGTTACAAATTATAATCCATTAGAAATAAAGAATTGGTCTGGCCTCTCTTATTATATTGCTCAAACACTCAAGCAGCAATCCATTCCTCTTGAGTATATTGGACCGTTAAAGGATAAGTTGTTTTTGAAAGCTGTGCGTAAAAGCAAGCGTCATTATAATGAGTTTTTTAACAGAAAAAGATATCTTAAAGACCCTGATCCGATAATTTTGAAAGAATATGCAAAGCAAGTTTCTCAAAAATTATCTGAAGTAAAAACAGATATTGTGTTTAGCATAACACCTAATCCTATAGCTTACTTGGAATGCGATCAACCAAAGGTATTTTGGGCAGATTCTACCTTCGCAGCTATGTTAAATTTCTATCCCCACTACAGTAATCTCTGTAGAGAGACAACTAAACATGGGCACTTGGTGGAGAATCTTGTCTTGCAGAAATGCCAATTAGCTATTTATGCCTCTGAGTGGGCGGCTCGGTCAGCTGTTGAAGATTATAACGTTGATCCTTCTAAAGTCAAAGTCGTACCTTTTGGCGCCAACCTTGAAAATCACTATAGCTTTGATGAAATTAAAGATTTGATTGAGTCTAGACCATCAAATAAGTGCAACTTGCTGTTTCTCGGTGTTGACTGGTTTCGTAAAGGGGGGGATATTGCTTTTGAAGTTACTAAAGCTTTAAATCAGTCAGGTTTGAATACGGAATTAACCATCATTGGCTGTGAACCAATTATTGATGAACCACTTCCAAGTTATGTGAAGCATCTCGGTTTTATTAGTAAATCCACTATTGAAGGGCAAAAAAAGATATCTCAATTACTGGCTAATTCACACTTCTTAATTTTACCTTCAAGAGCAGAGTGCTTCGGGGTAGTTTTTTGCGAAGCCAGTTCCTTTGGAGTTCCATCCTTAGCTACCAAAGCTGGCGGTATTCCCACAGCAGTAACAGATAACGTTAATGGCAAGTTATTTACTTTAGATGCCAATATAAATGAGTATTGTAAATATATTTCAGATTTATTTATGAACTACTCAGAATACAAAAAGCTAGCTATTTCTAGTTTTCATGAATATGAATCACGTCTTAACTGGACGACAGCCGGACAAACCGTAAAAAATTTACTAATGAATTTATAAGCGGACTAATAATTGAGGCAACCTAAACATGATAGTTGAGCAAATACACAATAATAGTAGTAATAGTAATAATTTGGAAAGTTCCAAAGTTCTAATATCCGCTTACGCTTGTAGACCAGACAAAGGTTCTGAGCCAGGAGTGGGCTGGAATATGGCTCAGGAACTGGTAAAGCACTGTAAAGAGGTATGGGTGATCACTCGCACTGAAAATCGCTCAAGTATCGAGACTGAGCTTGCCAAAAATCCAATTCCTGGACTCCAGTTTGTATACTACGACCTACCTTACTGGGCTAGATGGTGGAAAAAAGGGGAAAGGGGAGTACATCTTCATTACTATCTCTGGCAGATTGGCGCCTATTTAATAGCTCGAAAACTTCATCAAAAAAATAGTTTCAACTTAGTACACCATGTAACTTACGGCAGGTACTGCGCTCCGTCGTTTCTTTCTTTTTTACCGATACCCTTTGTTTGGGGACCAGTCGGAGGTGGAGAAGTGGCGCCGTCGAGCTTCCGGAGTGACTTCAGTTTGAGTGGTAAAGCTTACGAAACCTTGCGGGACTTGAGCCGTTGGATAGGAGAGCGAGATCCGTTTGTTTACGTAACTGCTCGACGAAGTGCGGTAGCTATAGTGGCAACTCCAGAAACTTCTGCTTGTTTGAGTGCCTTGGGTACCAAACGAATTGAAACTATAGTTGGGCAAACTGGGATTAATCAACAAGAGCTTGCAAGGTTTGAAAAGTTAGCTGTTTCATCAGTGGAGACTCCTGTACGATTTATCAGCATGGGTCGTTTGCTTCATTGGAAAGGATTCCACCTAGGCTTACGCGCCTTTGCTGAGGCAAATTTGGAAGGGAGTGAGTATTGGGTTGTCGGAGACGGACCCGAACGACAGCGATTAGAAGCTTTAGCAAGCAAGCTAAATATTGCTGACCGAGTACGTTTTTTTGGGGTGCTACCTCGTGAAGAGGCTTTAGACAAATTAGAGCAATGCTGTGCTTTAATTCACCCCAGCCTCCATGACTTTTCACCAACAGTATGCTTAGAAGGTATGGCAGCAGGGCGCCCAGTAATTTGTTTAGACTTAGGAGGACCAGCAATCCAGATAACTCAGGAAACTGGCTTTAAAATCCCTGCCAAAACTCCTGAACAGGCAGCCAGCGGTATAGCTGAGGCTATGTCAAAGCTCGCAACCAATCCAGAGCTAAGGCTACGTATGGGAGAGGCAGGTAGGAAGCGAGTCAGAGAATCTTACAGTTGGGAATTTAAAGGGCAATTCTTGACTCGGCTTTATAAAGAAGTTCTCGCTCAAGCTAGGACTTAACTTAACATCCAAGGAAGTTTATATTATGCGTATCCTCAGTATACATAACTGCTATCAAATTCGTGGGGGTGAGGATGAGTCTCGCCAAGCCGAGGAACGCCTGCTAAGGGAAATGGGGCATGAGGTTGAAGTTTATGAAGAACACAACGACCGCATTGCTAGTATGAGTTCCCTACGTGTGGCATCCCGAACGATTTGGTCGCAAGAGGCATATCAAACTGTTAAAAAGCAACTTAATAAGCAAACTCACGACCTTATTCACGTACAGAATTTTTTTCCTTTAATTTCTCCCTCGATTTATTATGCAGCTAAAGCTAAAGGAGTGCCTGTAGTACAGACATTGCGAAATTACCGCTTGCTGTGTCCCAATGGTCTGTTTTTTCGAGATGGGCAGGTTTGTGAAGACTGTGTGGGCAAGTTTGTTCCCTTGCCCGGTGTAGTACATGGTTGTTATCGAGAAAGTCAAGCTGCCAGCGCAACAGTAGCAACCATGCTCACGTTACACCGTACTCTACGTACCTGGACGAAAATGGTGGATATTTATATCGCCTTAACCGAGTTCGCCCGTCAAAAGTTTATCGAAGGGGGATTCCCAGCAGAAAAGATTGTGGTTAAGCCCAATTTTGTCCATCCCGATCCTGGTCTTGGCTCTGGAAGTGGTGGCTATGCCCTCTTCGTGGGCAGACTTTCTGTTGAAAAGGGTTTAGACACCCTACTTGCAGCTTGGGAACATCTGGGTGGACACATCCCCCTAAAAATTGTTGGGGAGGGTCCTCTTGCTGCTGAGGTGGAGTCAGCGACAAAACGACTTCCTCAAGTTGAATGGCTGGGACGCAGACCGATGAAAGAAGTTTATACTTTAATGGGAGAAGCGATGTTTTTAATCTTCCCATCAAAATGGTATGAAACTTTTGGTAGGGTTGCTGTAGAAGCATTTGCCAAAGGAACACCTGTCATTGCTGCGAATATCGGCGCCATCGCCGAGCTAATAGATTCTGGTCGAACTGGACTCCTTTTCCCCCCTGGTGACTCAGAAAAGTTAGCCGCTCAGGTAGAGTGGGCTGTATCACATCCCACGGAGCTTGCCCAAATGCGCCAAGAAGCGCGCGCGGAGTATGAAACCAAGTACACTGCCAAGAATAACTACCAGCGATTGATGGAAATTTATACCCAAGTTCGATCTGCCTAAAATAATCAAATTAACTGTTTATAATAGCTAGAATTTAGGTTTATAACACATTTGTGAATAGCTACGCGAATGCAGGAATCAATAAGTGTCAAACTTTAAGAAAAATCAAGGATTGATTAAAAGCACAACGCTGCTTTTAATCGCGTTTGCAACTGTCTTTTTATCGCGCCTGCTAGAAACAGCAGGTTTCCCAGCAATCATTAACTTTGCTCACTTTGCTACAGTTCCCTTTGCAAGCGCACAAGCAATATTTAAAACGCGAACCAAAAATTATAATCAAATTTCAATATCAAAGGCGCTTCTGTCTAGTCTAATAATTCTACTAGGAGTTATAACTGCCAGCGCACTAGTTAATCGTGCCGGAGTTATCAATGTTATATTGCAGTTTTTGTTACTTTTTGAACCTTTTATGTTTCTGCTGGCAATAATTTGTCTGCCTATGGCTCAGACAAGTTTTACGCGATTGAGAAAGTGGTTCATAAGGTTTTCCTGTTTTCACATTTTTTTGGCTCTTTTCCAGCAGTTGCTCTTAAGCGTTGGCATTCTTAAACTAACTACAATGTTAGTTCCTGCCGATAATATCCAAGGTGTTTTTTATCTGTCGGGAAGTGGCCACGTCGTAGGTGCTTCCGTTTCAATATCTTTTGGGATATATTATCTCATCAGTGAAAAAAAATCTCCGATGTGGCTGCGAGTTTCTATTTTTTTTGCTGCTTTTCTTCAACTTTTATTCGCTGATGCCAAGCAGGTGCTTCTGGTATGTTTGGTATCTTGGTTTCTTTTAATTTTGATGAACGTAAAAGATGTTGGAAAAACTATACAGTATGTAATCGCGGCAATTCTGGTTGTTTGGATATTAATATGGTGTACGCAAAACTTAGAATTATTTCGCGCTTTCAACACTTGGAATAGACCAGAGATTTATGGTCCTAATGGTGAAGCGACCCTACTTAAGACAGCATCAATTCGCCTGATTATAAGTCACTACAAATCACCCTTAAATTGGTTATTCGGTCTTGGTCCCGGACACACAGTTGGACGACTAGGAGGGTGGATGTTGCCAAAATACTCGGGTTTATTAGCACCATTAGGCGCCACTATTCATCCTGTCAGTCAGGAAACCTGGGATGCAGTGTCGGCTAGTTGGCTAGGTCCTGCTTCTAGTATGTTTTCTCCATTGTTTGGCTGGGCAGGCATTTGGGGAGATTCAGGATTATTAGGTCTAGGGGCTTATCTATATATCTTGTTTATAGTTTGGCATCGGCTTTGCCTAGATAACTTTTCCAAGTTTTTAATACTCAATGTGGTAGTTAACGGTTTCATCTTCTCTCAAATGGAAGAGCCAGCCTATATGCTCTTTGTCACTGGTTTAATTGGTTTGCAATGGCAGGAACGCCGAATTGCCAAGGCTTTCAAAGAGCGCTCCCTATACGTAAATGCAGATCATAACCATTCCTTGGAACCGGGCTGAAATACTCCCCCACAATTTATCACTATTTCTCTATTTAGTTATGAATAAAATGCCTCTACTGGCTATAGGAACTATAGCCAGTTTGGTAGCTTTTTTTGCTATCAGTATAAATATACAGCAATCTATACCGTCTTTTAATAAGGCGCCTACCCTAGCATTTAAAAGTGCAAGTAGCGAAAATATTCTTTTTCCAAAGGATGGAGGTGTAATTAATGTCAAAGATGCTCCTTATTTAGCTAAGGGTGATGGAATTACAGACGATACGGAAGCAATTCAACGCGCGTTAAATGATTACCCTAATAAAAATAAAATTATCTATCTACCAAACGGTACTTATTTGGTTTCAGACCAATTGAGATGGGCAAAAGGTGTTGAAGCATCTAGAGAAAAAAGGATAATTCTGCAAGGTCAGAACAGTACTAAGACAATTATTAAGTTAAAAAACAATACTAGAGATTTTACAAACCCAGCTAAACCAAAAGCTGTGCTTTGGACTGGAACTGTTCCAGCACAGCGTTTCCGCAATGCTATTCGCAATTTAACAGTCGATATTGGTAACAACAATCCAGGAGCGATTGGTATCCAATTTAATGCAAGTAACCAAGGTGGTATACGCAACGTCAATATTCAATCTGGTGACGGTCAGGGTGTAGCTGGGTTGGACATGAGATATACCGATGAGGTTGGTCCAGTTTTAATCAAAAACTTACAGGTTATTGGTTTTAACCTTGGTATTTGGACGGGACATAGAGTAAATAGCCAAACCTTTGAAAATATTACCTTGCAAAACCAAAGAAAATTTGGCTTTTATAATGAAGGTCAAGTCGTCAGCATTCGGAATTTAGTCAGCCGTAATTCTGTTCCTGCGATCTACAATAAGTACGGCTTGATGACACTATTGGATGCCAACTTAACCCGGATTGGCAGATCATCTCAAGAGAAGGCAATAATTAACGGTTCATCTCTGTTAGCCCGTAATATTACTACATCAGGCTATGGAACTGCTATTCAAAATAACCGAGGTTCTCGCCAAAGTGTTGCATCTAGTTCGGTTAAAGAATTTGTCTCCCATCCGGTTATCAGCTTATTTAAGAATTCACAGAAAACATTAAATCTACCGATACAGGAGACACCGGAAGTAGCTTGGGACCCTTTGAGTCAATGGGTTAGCCCAACCCAATTTGGCGCCAAACCAAGTGATAATCAGGATGACAGCGTAGCAATTCAAGCTGCTATTGATTCGGGTAAAACTACCCTATATTTCCCGAATGGCAGATATAAAATTAGCCGCCCAATTTTCATCCGGGGTAATATTAGAAGAATCATTGGTTTAGAAGCCAATATTTCAGGTAAAGGAGTTTTTCAGTTTATCGATGGTCGTTCACCCGTGGTTGTCATCGAACGTTTTGATGGGCTGGGAGGCGGTATTGTACACGACTCGAGCAGAACCTTGGTTTTGAGCAGCATGGGCTTATCAAACACCAATACTAAAGCAAGCTATACTAGTAAAGGAAAAGGTCAGCTATACATTGAAGATGTTGTTGGTGGACCCTGGACTTTTAACAATCAAAAAGTATGGGCTAGACAGTTAAATCCTGAAAATGTTGGAACGAAAATAGTCAACAATCAAGGTACACTTTGGGTACTCGGTCTTAAAACTGAGCGACATGGTATCGTTGTAGACACTAAGGGGGGTGGAAAAACAGAAATCGCTGGTGGGTTTATTTACTCTACTGCTGCTCCCAAAACAACGCCGATGTTCGCTATAGATAATTCTTCATTATCTCTAACTATTAGTGAATGCAATTTCAATCGCAATCCTTTCAATATTTTAATTAGCGAAAAACAAGGTAGCAATACAAGAATTATTGAACGAGGTAGTAGTCCTAGTAGTGGCTGCAACGGTAGTCTGATACCTTTATTTGTTGGTTATAAGTAGGAAAAACGCTACGAGTGAACCTAACTCCCCAACACCCTTCCCGGTATAGGGAAGGGGGAGTATATCTATTCCCCTCTCCTTGTAGGAGCTACGGTGTACACACATCTTTAATAAGCCCTTTCTTTCCCTCCTTTGTGTCCTTTGTGCCTTCGTGGTTCCTTAAAGAGATAAACCACAAAGAACACGAAGGACACAAAGAAAGAGAAGAAAAAGAAGAAAGAGAAACTTGTGTGTACACGGTAGCCTTGTAGGAGAGGGGTTAGGGGAGAGGTTTTAAAGCTATAGTTTAATGCGATACTTTTCAAACATCCTCTAAGAGAAAGAAACTTCCTGATAAATCTTTTCTAAAACTTTAGCTTGCTTAAAACTGTCAAAATTAGCTCGAATATGTTCCTGCCCCTTAAAGCTAAAGAGTTGCCAAAGAGTTGAATCTTCTAATAAACACAAAATATATTTAGCAAGCCCTTCAAAATCACGCTCTGGCGCCAAGAAACCCGTTTTTCCATGAATAACCGCCTCTGGGATTCCAGCATGAATAGTACTTACTACTGGTAATCCCATTGCTTGAGCCTCAACAATGACAGTAGGTAAACCCTCAGAATCTCCATTAGTAGCGGTAACGCTTGATGCCACAAGTAACTGAGCACGATTCATCCAACTTTGGACAACATCTGGCGGTTGTATTCCCAAAAATTGGTAGCGATGAAGCAGTTTTGACGCTTGCTCTTCCAGGCTTTTGCGAAGCGGACCATCGCCAATTAATACTAATTCCACATCAGGGAAAACAGACTGTACTTTAGCCATTGCCTGAATTAGGTACTTACACCCCTTTTTTTCAACTAGACGACCGACAAAAAGCACTACTGGCTCGCGGGATACTAATGCATCTGGCTGAAATTTGTTTGTATCAATGCCGTCATAATTGACAATTATTTTTTCGTTAGGAAACCCTTGTTCTAAAAGCTTTTCACGAATAAATTTGGAGACGGCAATGAAAAGCCGTGCCTCAGCTTTGAGATTTTTACAACGGTGATAGTAAACCCAGTGGTTGATAGAGGAGTAGCGGACATAATCTTCTTGTTGTGTAGCGTCTGCACCTCTAAAGTGAACGAGTAAAGGAAGCTTTAATGTTTGTGCTAAAGGTAGTGCTAGCGAGGCACTCAGTCCAAATTGAGCGTGGATTAAAACTGGATTCAACTGCTTTACTTCTCGATACAGCTTTGGCGCAAATCCGAAAATTTTGAACAAGCTTTCCTCTGCTTTACCCCGAAAGTCTCCTTGATTAACAACTAAGGTCTTTTCTTTGGGCAAAGTTAATCCTTTAACATAACGCGAACCTACATAGTACGGAGTAAAATTTTGCAGTTTTTCTCCAAGATTACGCACGAAAGTCTGAGAAGGTGGAAGCAAATGGCTGTTAAATATAACAACAGATGGTTTACTCACAGTTGCTACTGTACCTCACGAGAGTGGGAAACGCTATATACAACCTGAGTAAGGAATTCTGCGGCTATTTGTGGAGTATGTTGACTCATTAATTGTTCTGAATAGCGACCCATTGATATAGCTAATTCTGGATTATCTATAAAATACTTCATTAATTCTGCCAACTTTCCCGGATTTTTTGAGTTAAATAGGTGACCGTTTTTACCTTCCACTACAAGTTCGCAAGAACCTGCCTGCATAGAACAAATAACAGCTTTACCTAAAGCTATTGCTTCAGTTAGTGCCATTCCCCAGACATCTTCATGGGTGGGGAAAATAAAAACATCGGCATATTTTAAATAGCTTCCCAACTCGCTATACTCTACTTGTCCTAACCATTTAATATTATTCTCTAAATTATGGCTAATACTGAATTTTTCTAATTCCTGCTGCTGCCATCCTTCACCAGCAATTAGAAGAATATAGTTAAAATAACCTTGATTTTTTAGAATCGAACAAGCTTCTAGAAGTTCACGTACTCCTTTTCTAGGAATAATTTGTCCAATATATAGAAAAACTGGTGTATATTTGTAGTGTGATTGTGTTGTAATATTTTGTATAATATTATTTTGCGATTGCGAACTATGTAGCAATGCCTTAAGATCGGGCACTAAATATGGTCGAGCAAAGACTATATTTTTGTTTATTCCTAACACATCGACTAAATAATTTTTTCCAGCATTATTATTTGTGATGCAACCGTCAATAAATCTAGCCATTAATCGACGCAAAAATGTTCTAAATTTTGAATTTTTGTAATCAACACTTGGTGAGCTACCATCATAAACAATAACAATACGCCACCAAAATAAGAATTTTAGAAGTAAGGCAAAAATAGTCCACAAACAAAAACCATCAGCAAAAATTACGTGAGGTCTGAATTTGATTAAATGTACTATAATATTTGGAGATAGAAACATCAGCGTATCGCCGTACCCTGTTGTAGAAGAACCGACTTTTAAAAATTTGCGGTTTCCTACTACTTTAACTGCAAATGAATCTTCGTAGCCGCGAGCAAATTTAGGCCATTTGGCTGTAAATAGAATTGTCTGAGGAAATTGCCGTACAAACTCACTGAAGACAGGATGCCAGTAATAAGGTGCTGCGGTTAGTAACCAAGCTATTCGTTGGTCATTCATTGTATTTTATTTATGTTATGTCGTTTGATGTGGCGATAATATTGCCATCAATATCATTAATGCACCCCAAAGCAACAATTGGTTTTTTACCAGTACGGAGAATAGCGCAATCACCATCTAACTCTAAACCATCACCTAGATTAATTACTTCATCACCACTCATGCGAACGGCAATTTTTTCTTCTAGTGTACCGTCAATTTTGATGGTTAAAAATATTGAGGCTTCTGGATAAGGTAAAATTTCCACACTGATTTTCGGTATTTTACCTCTAGCTGGCGCCAATACCCAAGCGAAGGTAGTAGATGCTGTAATTTCTGTCGAATAAATTGCTGTGGAACTGGGGGTTATATGATTATATTCTCTACTCCACCAGCCTTGCACAGGAGATTCTTGTCCTTTGACAATATCCACTGTCCAAGAAAAATTAGAAACTGGGAAAATTTTTAGATTTCCAACATTAGCATCAATTGAGCCAACTGATTGTCCTTGAACAGTCACGGTGCAATCTGGATGGAAATGCCAAATTGCTTCTATTATACGTGGTTTGTTTGTAAAAATGTAGTCAACTACTACCCAGTACTTTCCCCGTAAATATACAACAGCCCGTGAATGACTTGCTTTTCCCTGGATGCCACTAAAACCCCCGTTGAATGTGCCTCTCGCAAAATCAAATTCGGGAGCAATAGCAGTCTTTCCAATTATAGGCGAGTGCAACTGTTTAATGTCACTTTTTTGACCTTTGCCGTCAATTAAAATTAGATTATGACCAGCAGATTCTCGAAAGTATCCCCAAAAATTATCGCGTACATAGCGAAACCTTCCACTGTCTACTAATAAATCCCGTCCATAAGCAGCAATGGACAAGTGCAACTTATCGTAATGTACGTGGTAATTAGTTCCCAAAGCACCAATATCAAAAAAACCCCAATGAGCGGAATTATCCCACCCACTTCGCATAATCATTTGACCTGCCCAAGGGAAAAATCTAGATGGTGTACCCTCTGGCAAACTACCTGAAGAGCCATTAGTCGCAATATAAATCCAGTCAGGTCGCTGATAAGTTGCTGCAAATTGATTAACTAAGGGTCGATTATAGTCTCGGTCAGAATCGTTGTTAAGCAAGCTGTGACCATCTGGACGCATAGAATAAGCAAGATAGTTCCACATGCGTTCCAGTCTATCTTTGAATTCTGAGGAAATGTTGTAACCCGACGCGCTTAGTAATTGAGCAAATTTTTCAAAATTTTCTAGTGTTCTCAGGTGGTAATGGCTTGTTAGCTCTTTATGGACACCATCAGGATAAACCTGTTGTTTGCTTTGATTAATCAAGCGACTGCTAGCATACTCAAACCATTGCTTGGCATCTTTAAACTCTGGCCAACATAAACCTGCTGTCGCCAAACCGTTCATCTCTTTAACTAATAAGTTTGGGCGCCAAGTATGTAGGTATCTAAGGTAAGAAGCATGTTCGGGAATACTTGACAACATGAGAATGCGAGTTGCGTCACTGAACTCAGTGACCTGTTGCAAAGCATAAAATACAGCAGCCCAATGAGTCATGCGAAAAGCAACTTCCAAACCGCGCCAAGTTGCCCATGTTTGAGGACTTGTCTTACAAGGGCTAGAGATAACCCAGTCAATCACATGGTTGTTAATACAATGAACATAATCTAAATTACCAGTCTTTTGATATGCAATACATAAATCCAGCAAATGGTAGTGTCGATTAAAAAACCATGCCCATTCTTTATCGTTTTGGGGACCATTATAAGACCAGTCAAGTAAACCACTGTCGTGACGCAAGGCTTTACCCGTTACTAATTGAAATGTAAAGGTATCGTTGAGCATTGCCTCTACTGACTCTTGACACGCATTCACTGTCAAAGCTTCGTTACGTAGCCAAGTAACAGTTTCAGCTTCTTTATAATAGGTAATTAGAGCTTCGCAAGCAGCAGTTAAATCTTGTTTAATGACAGCCTTTTTAACTGTTTCTAATCCTTTTTTATTAAGGTCAAGTTTGGCAAATAATCTTTCAATTCGCTTTGGATATAAAGAATACAGTTCCTTTATTGATAGGGATGATAAGTCCTGAATTTTGCAGGATGTAATGGATAATTTTGGAGTATTTAGCTTAGTCAGCGAAGCAGATAGTAAAGGGGAAAAAATTTGTTTAGTTAAATTAAATTTAACTCTTTTCAGCACGACAAAAACTTCGTCTATAAGTTCTCTTGTTGCCTCATGCAACTGCTCTAGCCACATAAAATGATATCTTGATAGTATTTACTCGAATAAAACCAGTTTATGCATACCTCTGATAGTAGGGTGGGCACTGCCCACCTTACAGTTAATAGTACTTACGCACTCAATGATAATAATTATCACCATTAGCGCCAACCAAGATGCTCAAATATAACACTAGCAAACCGTTCGACTGAATTTTCCTGGGCAAACAGACTCATTTGGGTATAATTACATAATTTTTTAGCAGGTTCTAGTAGCAAGCGAGTCAATCCGGAGGCAATGTCTTCTGGTTTAGTCGTATCCACAGTTAAACCAAGCTGGTTGCGCTGCACCATTTCTCCCATTAAACCATAGTTTGAGCTTAAGACTGGCTTTAGTGCAGCGGCGCCTAACAGTAAAATACCACTCATACCAACATGGCGTTGATAGGGCGCCAACACAAAATCCGTGAGTTGAAAATAAGTTTGGATTTCGGAATCAGGAATAAACTCGTAACGTCTAATAATTTGTATAGGTTTAACTTGACAAATATTTGCTATAAGTTTTTCGAGTTCCTCTTGAATTTCTGACTCTCCCACAATTAATAAGCATAATTTCTGGCAAACTTCGGATGGTAACAATAATAGAGATTCTAATAACTGATAAATTCCCTTGCGTGCTGTTATAGTTCCAAACAAAAGAAATATCCGCCTACCTGGTTCAACACCCAAATTTTCTTTAAAGCTGCTTGGCTGAATTTCTGAGGAGTTAAGTATTTCTACTGGGTCTGGTAAATGAACTGCTTTGACGTTTTTGTTAAACTTATTTAAGTGTTTGACTGCAAATGGGTCGAGACAAAACAAAGTCTGTAATTGGTTATTTCCCAATATCCTAGACATAATAAATCTCTCGCGCGTCTCCTGCAAGCGGTCTTTCCAAGAAGGTTGATAATCTGTAAACTCGTTGTAATGGAATGTTGGTCGGAAATAAATACCAGAAAATGGACAGGGGGATTTTACACCCCAAGCGAGGGGTAGTCCACATGTATCAAAGTACATTAACAAACTGTGCGAAGCTTGCAAATATTTTGCGTACTTAGTATAAATATTCCATTCTTTTAAGTTACGTAAATTCCGTGCAACCTTTGATTTCCTAGAATTAAGGTTAGCTTCTTCCTCATCAGTAATTGCTGTAAACTTGACATTCTCTGAAGATAATGCGACTACACCACCATGTCTTTTAAAGAATTTTGGCGAGACAACAATATCTAGCTGCCCTGACAATTTTTTACCTTGCCAATACTCAATCAAACGCTGGATGTAACTTGAGTGATGACCTTTGACACAGAGGTCAAATAACATCAGTTTTCGTTTAGTAATATTATAGTTAATATTCATATTACTTTGTTAGTTATAATTTTTTGTGACCAATGATGCATTTAAATTGCTATATTTTAATCCCTATATATTCCAACAAAGTACGTTGATATTTTTGAAAAACTCTAATTGGACGAACTAAATAATATAGAAAGTAAAAATTCTTCGGTAATTTGACTAAATCTAAATCCTTTTCTGTTGGTTGCAACCAACCAGAATAATTCATCAAGTCTACTAAAACTTGGATTTTTGATTGTAGATTTTCTCTGGTTTTAATGTGGAATAGGCATCTATGAACTTCTAAAATTCGCTCATTACTTTCAACAAAAAGCTGTTGGGTAATTTGTTGCGCCAAGACTTTTACTTTTGGATACAATTGTATTCGTTCTAAAACCGCTTCTGGTACAGGTGCTTGTAGTAGGTCTTTTGCTAGAAAAAGTGCCAGAGCAACAAGCCTTTTACATCTCAATTTATCGGCTTTATCCAAAATTTCTTGCCAATCCATTTGTGGATAAGCACGAATAACCTCAGCAACATCACAAATGCGGTTCAGAGACTTCCAACACTCCTTGTTCCCGTTTAGACAGATTAAGAAGAACTGAGCTTCTGGTAAAAGGTTAGGTACTGTTAGACCAGCAAGAGAAAATGGCTCTGTGTTTTCCCACCAGTAATTTTCGCTGATAGAACATGAAAGATGCCGAGGTACAATCTCACAGTGAAGGTCTATGTTATGTATGCCATCATCCTTGATAAGATGGCTTTCCCACCGTACATTCGCTTCTTCGCAATATTTATATCCCTGAGCTACCAGCAAGTCAGCGGCTTTTTGAAAGTTTTCTTGGCTGACTAAGATATCTAAGTCTGAGATATAACGTAGGGAAAGGTTGCCATAGACAGAAGTTGCTAGCAAAGGACCTTTAAAAGGGAGAGCAGGAATTTGATGCGTTTGAAATAAACGTAAAACATTTACTAACTCTTGAGTCAGAATCAGATTATTCCCAGAATTATGTTGGGCAACCTTACGGATAAAATTCAAGGCATGATTTGGTACAGATTCTGGACAAGTATTTTTCAGGTTCCAGTATAACAGCGGCATTACCCCATGCGTCATTGCTGTTTGTACGAGATATTGCCAATCAATATCTTGCTTAACAAGAATTTTTATCCGTTCAGCTATTTTGTCATCAATTTTAGTACGAGTACAACAAAGAAGTAGCTCAAGTTCAGGAGAAAAATTATAACTAGTTTTTTGCTTTTTGCTATTAGCTATAGTTAAAGTTTGCATATTTTGCTCTGTATCCAATTTTCTATCAATTAAATAACGCGCGTGTCTGCGGGTGGTAAGATTCCCGACTTCTTTGAGAAGTCGGGAATCTTAAACGCCCCAAATTTTTATCACCTGCACTAGCTTTAAGCTATTACATGTGTATTGCATCTCTATCCGGACTGCTGGCAGTAATTTTACTAACCTTCTATATAATTTTATACAATTAATTATTTGCCTACGGAAATTAATTCATAAACAATAACTTTATTTGTTTGAATTAAGCGCTAATTCTAAACATCTTTCCCATTCAGACATAAAAAGTCCAAAAGTATTATATAGCTTCTCTGTATTTAAGCAAGAATAACTAGGTCGCTTTGCAGGTGTTGGATATTGCTCACTCATAATCGGCAGCAACCGCTGGAGAGTGCGTTCGCTATCATCATGCTCAAAAATTGCTTTGGCAAAGCCATACCAACTGGTATATCCGCTAGCGGTTAAGTGATACAAACCACCTTTATCAGCTAAAAAATCAGACATATTACCAAGAGCCTGAGATAAAATTTGTGCCGTTATTTGGGCTATCATCCAGCTCCAGGTCGGCGCCCCAATTTGGTCATCTACAACCCGAATTTCTTCGCGTTCGCGCGCTAGCTTGAGCATTGTGAGCAAAAAATTTTTACCTCGTAGCCCATATACCCAGCTAGTGCGTAAAATTAAATGTGGCGCCCCTACCGCTTGAATAGCTTGCTCACCAGCTAATTTAGTTTTTCCATAGATATTCTGCGGGTTTGGTTCATTTGACTCTGTATAAGGAATATTACTTTCGCCATCAAATACATAATCTGTTGAATAATGAATAATAGCGGCGCCTAATTTTAAAGCCTCCTCAGCAATGATACCAGGAGCAATTCCATTAATCGCCATTGCTAATTCTTCTTCAGATTCTGCCTTATCCACCGCAGTGTAAGCAGCAGGATTAACAATTAAATCAGGCTTGATTTCACGGATAATGCGGCGAATACTATCCGGTTGAGCCAAGTCCATCTGCATTGGGTGACTAGCATTGCGTCCTATTGAAATTACTTCACCCAAAGTCATCAAAGTTCGTTGCAACTCCCAACCAACCTGTCCAGTTGTACCTGTAAGTAAAATTTTCATACGAATACCTCAGCATCTTGGAGTAACTTACCAGCTTTATCTTTTCCAGACAAAATAGGTTCTTCTTGAAGCGGCCAAGCAATTCTTAAATCAGGGTCATTCCAAAGAATCGAACGTTCGTACTCTGGCGCATAGAAGTCTGTAGTTTTGTACAAACACTCCGCGTATTCAGACAACACCACAAAACCGTGAGCAAAACCCGGTGGTATCCAAAGCTGCTGCTTATTCTCATCTGTCAGATGCACACCAACCCATTGACCAAAAGTTTTAGAGCTTTTTCGCAAGTCTACAGCCACATCAAATACTGCACCGACCACAACTCTTACAAGTTTTCCTTGAGGTTGCTGAATTTGGTAGTGCAGACCACGCAACACATTCTTGGCTGAACGCGAGTGATTATCTTGTACAAAGTATTCTTTAATACCTGCTTTTTCTAGTAGAGCTTTTTGGTTGTAGCTTTCAAGAAAAAAACCTCGCTCATCTCCGAAAACTTGCGGTTCTATAATAACCACATCAGGAATTTTTGTTTGTATCACCTTCATTGTAATACCCTTGTTAATTTTGCTACGCACATGAATGGATTTTGTAGAGGCGGGTTTATGAAATATTTAACACCGTTTTAGGATATCTGTTAACGCGCCCTGTAGAGGCGGGTTTATGAAATATTTAACACCGTTTTAGGATATCTGTTAACGCGCCCTGTAGAGGCGGGTTTATGAAATATTTAACACCGTTTTAGGATATCTGTTAACGCGCCCCTACAGATATCTATAACTGGGGGTATATTTTGTGTAGGTATAATATTTTGCTCATCATCTAAAATTTGCATTACATAGCGACCGTAGCTACTCTTAGCCATTAGTTTAGTTAAGGCACGCAGTTGATGAGAGTCAATATATCCGAAGCGATAGGCGATTTCTTCAATACAAGCTATTTTTAGCCCTTGCCGTTCTTCTAACGTTTGGATATAGTTTGCGGCTTGATGTAGTGATTCATGAGTACCAGTATCTAACCATGCATACCCTCGACCTAAAACTTCCACTTGGAGTTGACCTTTATTTAAATAAGCCATATTCACATCGGTGATTTCTAGTTCCCCGCGTGCAGAGGGTTTAAGGTTAGAAGCTATTTCCACCACTTGCGAATCATAAAAGTAAATACCCGGTACAGCATATTTAGATTTCGGTTCTAACGGTTTTTCTTCGAGACTAATTGCATGTCCTCTAGCATCAAACTCAATTACACCGTATTGTCGAGGGTCTTTGACTTGATAACCAAATATTAAGCCACCTTGAGTCAATTTAGCTGCACGATGCAAGATATCTGTTAAACCATGTCCATATAATATGTTGTCTCCTAAGATTAAACAAACAGGCTCATTACCTATAAAATCTTTACCCAAGATAAACGCTTGCGCTAAACCTTCTGGTTTTGGCTGCTCAACATAACTAAACTTTAAACCCCACTGACTTCCATCCTTTAAAAGTTGCTGGAACAAAGGTAAATCTGCTGGAGTAGAAATAATTAAAATTTCCTTGATTCCAGCTAACATCAATACAGACAAGGGATAATATATCATCGGCTTGTCATAAACAGGCATTAGTTGTTTGCTAACGACTTGCGTTAAAGGATAAAGACGTGTACCGGAACCACCTGCTAGAATAATACCTTTCATTAAATACTCCTCAAACAAGCATTTATTATATACATTTGTTAAATATATTCGATGATATTCGATGTAGGGTTCCGCGCTAGCACGGAACCCTACCTACGAATTAACTATCCGTTACATCCGTTCACATCCGTTGCAAATATGAATCTGCTATCGTAGTTTTGCTTAATCCAGTTTTGGTAAGCGCCTGAACGTACTGCTTCAACCCAGCCCGAGTTACTCAAATACCACTCAATAGTTTTGAGTAAACCACTGTCAAAGCTTTCTTTGGGCGCCCAACCTAACTCGCGGCTAATTTTACTACAGTCGATAGCGTATCGTCGATCATGACCGGGACGATCTTTGACGAAGGTCATCAAACTAGAGTGGCGATAATTTGATTTCGGCGCCAGTTGATCAAGAATAGCGCAAATTTTCTCAATCACCGTCAAGTTAGTTTGTTCGTTCAAACCCCCAATATTATAAGTTTCACCAACTTTGCCTTTTTGAAGGACAAGATAAATAGCTTCGCAGTGGTCAGTCACATAAAGCCAGTCTCTGACGTTTTGGCCATCGCCATATATTGGTAGCTGTTTACCCTCTAAGGCATTAAGAATCATCAAAGGAATTAGTTTCTCTGGAAACTGACGCGGACCATAATTGTTAGAACAGTTCGTCGTTAAAGTCGGCAAACCATAAGTATGATGATACGCGCGCACAAAATGGTCAGATGCTGCCTTCGATGCTGCATAAGGACTATTCGGCGCATAAGGAGTATCTTCTCGAAAAGCTGGGTCAGTAGGACTTAATGAACCGTATACCTCATCTGTAGATACGTGTAAAAATCGAAATTGTTGTTGGTTCTGTGGTGATAGCTTTTGCCAATAATGCTTACTAGCTTCTAATAGTTTAAACGTACCTAATACATTTGTTTGAATAAAATCCTCTGGACTGAAAATTGAACGGTCAACATGACTTTCAGCCGCAAAGTTAATAACTGCATCCGGCTGATACTGTTCGAGTAAATTACCTACGAGCTTCTGATCCCCAATATCTCCTTGGACAAAACTATAGCCGGAGTCTTCTTGAAGTTCTGCTAGACTTTGTAAATTGCTAGCGTAAGTCAATTTATCCAAATTAATTACGTTAGCCCATCGTTCAAGTCTTGCCTTAAGGACAAAGTTAGCTCCAATAAATCCGGCACCGCCTGTTACCAATACAGTTTGCATGTTTATTTGTAAGACTAGCTACATTCTAAGTTTTACTTTTTATTTGGGATACTCCGCCGCTTCGATGAGATAAAATGTAATAATTAAGTATACCTACGTATGTAATTTCTGATTTATTTTACTTTATACACATCATACTAACAACAAGATTTGTTACAATTCTGCCCTTTGACAGTATCCACTGTCCAAAAAATTAGCCAAAAAAATTAGCCAAAAAAATTGGCCAAAAAAATTGGCCAAAAAAATTGGAAAGCGGGAAAATTTTTAGATTCCCAACATCGGCATCAATTGAGCCGACCCATTGTTCTTTAACAGTCACTGTTTAATGGTTTTTATTATAGGCGCCGACAAAGAGGGCGTAAAATATAGTTTTCCTTCACTCAATACCCATAATTAATGACTATGCTCCTCTTTATTCGGGTTAAGCAACCAACGCACGAAAGATTGAAAATAAAGAAATTTGTTTTGCCACCGTTGCTTGATTCTAATTTGATAAATAGTCATTGCCATAAATTTTTGTTTATTATCTGTAAAAAGTTCCTGACAAATATCAGATGCAAGAGCAACTGAACCCTTATCTGCTTCTATTTTCCGTAACACTTCGATTGGTAATTGGACTCCCAGAAGATTATGAGTTAAGTAAAGAGCTAAAAACAGCATTCGCTGACAATCTAATTCATATGTTAATTGAATTACACTATCCCAGTTAACGTCTGGTTTAACTCTGATCAGGTCTGCAATATCACACAGCCAATTTAATCTTTCCCAACGATGCCTAGAAGCATGTACGCATAGAATTGGCAACCAATCTTCTAGTGTTAAATTTGATATTGTTGTGCCAGAAAATGTGAATGGCTCAAGCTTTCCCCAAAAATGCTTAGTTTCAATTGGTGATGTATATTCTGGTGTAATTCGCCAATGAATTTCAATTAGAATGCTCTTGCTTTTGTTAGTTAAACCATAAGTATGTTGTCTTTTATCTTCAAGAAAAGCGACTTCTTCCGCATCGGTCATTTTATATAAAGATTCGTATCCACAAGCAATCAGTAATTGTTTGAACTTCAAAACATCTGATTTTTGTACAACAATATCTAAATCACCCGCAGGACGCAATGCGACGTTACCGTATAATGAAGCTGACAAAGCTGGACCTTTATAAGGAACTCCCGTTATTCCGTTTTCTTTTAACAATTTTAAAATTTTGATAAGTTCTGCACTTAAAAGCAAAGTGCGTTGAATGTTAGTATTAAAAATAGAACTGATTCGACTAAATACGTCTTCGGGAATAGATTCTTTTGCAATATTACTTAAATTTGCATATAAAAGCGGAATCACTCGATGAAAGCGTGCTTTTTTAATAAAATACTCCCAGTCTATATCTCCTTTAACTAAAATTTTGATGCGCTGAACTGTCTCTTCATCTAATTTAGCACGGGCACAACAAAGAATTAGCTCATCTTCAGGACGAAGAGTTGTTCCTAAAACGTTGGTATTTTCTCTAAATATAGTTAGCATTTGGTTCACTTGTTATTTTTGGTAATATATTTGATCCAGTCTAAAATCAGAAATTGATTTAATTATGTAATCTGTGTATAAACACTTTGTTCTTGATTTGACTCCATCTGTGATTTCCACGATTCAGCGTAAAGACCATTTAGAGCCAGTAATTCATCGTGACTACCCGACTCGACGATTTGACCCGCGCGCATAACATGAATAATATCCGCGCGCATTGCTAAAGTGAAACGGTGAGTAATTACAATTGCAGTACGACCATTTGCCATTTTCCGAAAGCGTTCTAACCAATCATGCTCTGCCCAAGGATCCATTGCACTTGTTGGTTCATCGAGGATAATAATTTCACCTTTTCTCAAGAATGCTCGTGCTAGTGCTAAACGCTGCCATTCTCCACCGCTCAAATCGGTACCACCGGGAAACCATTTACCGAGCAATGAGTCGTAACCATTAGGTAAGCGTGTAATTCTATCATGAATTCCGGCGCCTCTGGCAGATGCTTCAATTTCAGCTTGGCTGGGAATTATGGATAAATCACCCATCGCAATATTATCTGCAACCGAAACATAGTAAGGTAGTGGGTCTTGAAACAAAACCGTAATTAACTTTCGGAATGCTTCAACACAATACTCTCGGATGTCATTACCATCTAAGTCAATGCTTCCAGAGTCTGGATCGTAAAAGCGGCACAGAAGTTTGATAAGTGTACTTTTACCAGCACCGTTATCTCCTACAATCGCCACAATTTTACCAGCAGGAATGGAGAGATTAAAGTTCTCTAATACTGGTTGTTCGCTACCAGGATAGCGGAAAGTAACTTGTCGAAGATTAATTCCCCGTTGAAGTTTTGAGGGTATAGGCAAGGGTTGGGGAGGGTCTACGATTTGAGGCTTTAATTTCAAAAACTCAAATAAATTATTAATAAATAAACTATTTTTGTATATTTGTCCTAAACTTCCTAACAAAGATTTTACAATGTTCTGCCCTTGTTTAAAAGCTTGATAGAAAAGCGCCAAATCACCTAAAGTAATAATTCCTAGCAACACTTGCCGACCCATCCAAGCAAGAGAAGCACCAGTAACTAACAGCGCTATAAATGCAGCAGCTATACGGCTAAAAGTTCGCCGTTGAATTAATTTAATCTGCTCGTTGCGTAGGCGCCCGCGCAATTTTTGATAAGCTGATTGAAAATAGGAACCGAAGTTAAATAGCCGTAATTCTTTAGCAGCCCAACTGCTGGTTAGTAACAACTCATAATATTGAAGTCGTCGTCGGTCTGTAGTTGTTCGCTGCGACCACTGAAACTGGTGTAAATTTAGATTAAAAGCTACATAGAAAGCAGGGAAAGCACTAACAACTAGAAGAATTGGCAGCCAAAAACCATAAGGAATTAGTATTGCTGCCACTGCAAAAAGCGTGATGCTGCTCTGTAACACAGTGCCAGTATTTTCTAACAAAGCTAGCGAACGACTACCAGCACCATCTCGCGCTCTTTCTAAACGGTCGTTGTATTCTGAGGATTCATAGCAACCAAAATCAATTGCTATAGATTGTTTGTGAACTAAACCACTAATATAATCTTGTACTAATTCGGACTGTGCAGTCTTAATCCATTCGCTGGCGCCTTGCAGGAATTCAGTTAAAAGTAGAACACCTGCCATTAAACCTACTGGAATTAAAATTGCTTGAGTACTTTGCCAAGAAATACCTTTACCCACTACCCGGACTATGCTATCAACTACCAGTCGAGTTAGGTAAACAGAAGCAGCGGGTAGTACTCCCTGAAAGACTATTAAAATCATCCAAGCTAAAGTCCAATTTCGAGATGCAGCCCAAATTAGATTAAAGGTCTGTGACAAATATGATAATTGACCTGAAAAACGCTTGAACATACGAACTATTTATATTTACTAGTTATTTATAATGATTTCAAAACTTTTAAACATCTGGTTTGCGTCCACTCACTAGAAATAAGCTAATAGTATGACGGTAATTTCCTTGATCTGCGGCGCCCTTCAAATCGTTTATCCATTTGCTTCCCTCTTGTGCCGATACTAGACCTATTGTTACGGCAGGTTCAACATACTTGGATAATAAAAATTTTTCATGGTTATCCTCAAAATTATCGTTAACCACTGGTGTCACTGTCACAGCAATTTTTTCAAGTTCCAGACGCTTGTATAACAAAGGAAGTTGCATTCCAATGTTGGGACTGCGGAAGTGGCTGCATCGACGTTTGATTAATTTACTAGTTACTGTTGGATCGGCGCCTTCAATCTTGATAGAACCATAGTCTGGCTCTACTATTACAATACGTGCCCCAAGATTTGCTACCCGTACTATTTCTAGAAGTGACTGTTGTGGATTGTGCAAATGCTGTAGCACTCGTTCAACCCGACAACAATCAAAGCTATTATCTGGAAATTCTAAATTTTCAGCATCTCCAACATAAAACTCTGTAGGTAAATTTAATCCCTTAGCACGTTGAAGAGCCTCTTGGATCATAGTAGTGCTGCTATCTACCCCAACTACCCGACCATTTTCCCCCACAATTTGAGCGATTGCTCGCACATCGGAACCCGTACCACACCCAACATCAATCACCGAATCCCCTTTGCCGACCTCTAATAAAGAGAGCATTTGAGCTTTGACTCCCTGCCAAAGATTGGTTGCCCCCTGCTTATCTAATCGGCGCACGTACTTCGTCGGATTGTTAGTATTATCAATATTACTGTAACCAGACTCAACCAAAGACGTTTGCATTTTTACCTCATTTCTGTTAGTTATAATCATTTTGATTTTCTTCTATAAGTCTTACAGTTTCAGGGAGCAAGGACAAATCTTTTGGTCGTAGCAGATAAGAGATAGAAACTTTTTTAGCAAGTTGAGTTAACTTTCGAAAATAGGATGCTCTGTCAGATTGGATCAACTCTTCGCCAAATCTAGTAATGTAAGAATTACGAATTAGGTAAGTTAAAACTTCTTGAGAATTGAGAGGTTTTATTTCTACAGCCTCACCTTTACCAAGCACGTAAATTTGCTTGAGAGGAATATTTGTGAGCATAAAACCGTAATTGGGTCGAAAATCTCTTTTTTCAATATTGGAAACTAGCTGCGGCAATTCTTCGGGGTTACTTCCCAAGGATGTTACTGCATCAGGCCATAGTTTTAGTTGGGGAAAAGCAGGTAGAACAATAGCCTGTTGCTCACTATGTAAGTCAACAGCAACCACATCATCAGCAATCAGATTGTGTCCTCGCGCGTGAAGATTTGCTGCTATTGTAGACTTACCCCACCCTTTATCGCCGATAAAAACGACAGCACCATTATTCATTGCAACTGCACTTGCATGAAGAGTCAGGTATCCTCGCTGATGGAGTAACGTCCCAATTGCTGCACCTAAAAGCAAAAGACGTATTTTGCTTGCCGAAGCATCTGGCTCAGGTTCAATGATGATTTCGTTGCCATTACGAATGAGAAACGTCCCCGCTCCTAATAGAAATAAATACATTCCATCAGCAGTTAATTTATAAGAATGTATTATAGACTTATCTTTTAATGGACTTTTGTCCAATTTACCAAACCGAATGACGACATCTGCTTCTGTATGATTACTGCTTAGTAATTCCGGAATAGGTAGTGTTGAGTTAATTCTTAATCCATATGCGGTATAAAAATATATATCTCCTTTTGCGTCAGAAGTTATATGTGATTCTGTACCCGGCAGAGGCGCCGCTTCAGCATTGAGTTTATTAGCTAGCTTCATAGTTGATATCTGCCTTTATTTAATATTAAGGAACATCCGCATTTAAATTTTCGATTTTTAAGAATCCTTCTTGTACAAATTTAGTCGCCAAATCGAGTTTACCTTTATCATTTATCAAACCACCAATATCTTTAACCACAAAAGAATCACTAGATATTATAGTAGTTAATGAAATCGCCATAAATTTTGGAAAAACTAATCTTTTGTTATAGAAATTTATATAAATATTTTCGGCATCTTTATCTGTAGAAAAAACAACAGTTTGTCGGCGTGATAATACAGTATTCAAATTTATTTGATTAATATTTAACCAATCTTGAAAACGATTGCCATCTTCTGTACCCTTAGCTTCTATAAACTGTTTATCTTTTCTTGCCAAAAGAGCATCTACATCCAAATTATCAACTAACTCCTGACAAAGTTGGCGAAATTCCTCATTAAATAGCTTTTTATCCTCATCATTAGTAAATCCATGAGGTATTGCTTTTCTAAAGGTAGGATTATCTTGAGCAAGTTCCACAAGTTCTTGCAACAGTTCAAACCCATAAGTAGGGTATAAACCTAATGCAATATGGATAGAGGTTTTATCTGTGGTAAAAGCTTGATGAATAAGTCCTCTAGGAATATATAATAAATCTCCTGGTTGTAATTCAACCGTAAAATCAGGTTCTCCCAAAGCCGGGAAATCTTTAATTTTATGATTTTCGTTGCAGGGTAGTTTTATCGGGGAGTGATATAAATGCCAAATTTTAGTACCTGTAATTTGTAGAATGCAAACATCATGTTCATCATAATGTGGAGCTAAACCCTGTGCTGTTGGCGGTGTAATATAAATATTTGTTCTAACTCTAAATCGTAACTCTTTTTCCAGAGAATTGCAGAAATTTATTAATTTTGGAATAGATTTATGTCCACTATTGATAACTAAGGTAACGCCCTGATTTAATAGAGTAAATATTTTGTTAGTATCTATTAAATACTGATTGGTTTTATCCCGCTTTTTTGCCCAATAGTTATAATCTAACTTTTGACCATCCTTGACTAAAAGAAAATTATCGTTTTCTGCTTGCCTTTTTTTATCTTGTAAGAATAAATCAATATCGTCCTCATTCAGTACATTTTTATAGTAAAAATCGTCTTTTCTCGATATATAAATATATTTTTTTTCCCAATTATATTGAAAAAAATCTGTTGGATTATAGGGATAAATAAGATGTGTAAAATTATAATTATTATCCATATATATTTTATACAATATTCTATTGAATAGATTGACTTTTAACAAGATTTTGTTAAGTAAAAACTTATAGCTTAGGATTAAGACTCTACTTCACGTTGTTAAAATAATCCCTTGGAGTTACTCAAGTATTTGACTATCCTCTTAGCATGTGGTAACGTCAATGATATTGCTATGCTATAGAAGTGTATCAATTGGAGCATTTACATGTACTGCCAGTTTAATTTGTAGGGTAATGATTCCTACAAAACCTTGGACAGTAAGCGAATGTGCGAGCGAATTTTTAGGTTAGCTGTGCTGTTGGATAGTAGAGGCTTATAGCCTAACATTAAGCCTCTACTTTGCGTTATAAAGGTAATCCTTTGGAGTTACTCAGTATTCAACATCCTCTTATGAGGTAACGTCAGTGATACCGTTGTCTCCTAAAGGTGTACCGAATGGAACGTCCACACGTATTGGTGGTCCGCCTTGTTGGGTAATGGTTCCTACAGAACCGTGAACAGTAAGGGAAGGTGCAGTGTAAGCTTTTTTGCTGGTGTTCATTGTTTTTTGCTTGTGTTTTTGACTGAGATAAACAGCTTTCTAAAAGCTACACTCTTGAAAGAGCGAATCTTTAGGCTAGCTGTGCTGTTGGATAGTAGAGGCTTATAGCCTAACATTAAGCCTCTACTTTGCGTTATAAAGGTAATCCTTTGGAGTTACTCAGTATTCAACATCCTCTTATGAGGTAACGTCAGTGATACCGTTGTCTCCTAAAGGTGTACCGAATGGAACGTCCACACGTATTGGTGGTCCGCCTTGTTGGGTAATGGTTCCTACAGAACCGTGAACAGTAAGGGAAGGTGCAGCATAAGCTTTTTTGTTGGTATTCATTGTTTTTTCCTTATGTTTTTGACTGAGATAAACAGCTTTCCAAAAGTTACACTCTTGAACGAGCGAATCTTTAGGCTAGCTGTGCTGTTGGATGTTCTTTTTAAAACTCTCCAACAGGACAACCATCTAAAAATTTATTTTTGAATATTGCACCCGTTAGCTGCTCGTATTGAGCGTAAAATTAAGAATTTAAGCCTGTGTAATTTAACCAAAGTGCTAGGTCTAGAGCCTTCCAAGTCATACTTGTCTCATCATCATGAGACTGCTGGGAGATAAATTTGTGACAAGCTGATGCCACAGCTTTCTTGTTAATGTACTCTTCAATCAAATTTAGCTCTTTTGTTAACAATAGCTCCAAGCGTTCTCGTTCAAACTTCAACAGTCCATTATCAAAACCAAAGGATAGATTTCCTTTACCACCTCGCCATTGCACTTCTTGGGGTAGAAGGCCTGCCATCGCGCGTCGCAAAACTGCACGAGTCCATCCTTGAGACATTTTCTGATTCGCTGGTATAGATAAACAAAATTCCACCAGTCGTTTATCCCAAAACGGATAGCGCAATTCAATACCAAATCCAGCAGATGCACGGTCAAGAATTTCCAGTGTGTATGGTAAAACCCCAAGAGTTAGGCATTGATAATGATGATGTCTTTGATTTAGCTGTGGTAAATTACGCTTTTGCTGTAAGTTTTGACGACGCTGCTCTAAGCCAATTGTTTCAAAGAAAGCGGGATTAAATATTACATATTGAGACGGTTCTTGAACATTAGTTCGCCATAATCTTTTAGACCCAGCTTGCAATAATCTGTAGATGAGGTTGAAAGGTTTGTGTTTGCGTAATCGATTGAAACCATACTTATAGACATATTGCCAATATATCTGCCAGAAAGAAAATTTGAAGTTCTTAGCAAATCCTTGAATCTCTCGGCATAGAGTTAACCATCGTCCCGCAAGTGCTAATTCCGATAAATAACCAATACCATGTGAAACTGTATTATCACCATCAAATCCGTCAAGCATTATACGGATGTTCTGATTTTTGGCAATATCATATATGTTCCAATTAATATACAAATTGCCAGCAAACACGGGTTCATCAAGATGCCAATGTACTTGCTCTAAGTCAGTTAAAGGGCTAACTTTATCCGCATGTAAATAGTGCCCAACAGTTCCTCCTTGTGCTAGAACTGCTTTAATGTAAGGACTTTCATCAGATTCTGGCACCTCATCAAAGACAGCTGAATAGGTATGCAAAGGTTGTTCGTTATTTTCGGTCAAAAGTTTTCTTGCCATGCAGGTGATGGAAGATGAATCCAAGCCACCACTGAGCATGGAGCCAATTGGGAAGGCACTACGTAAACGACAACGCACAGCTTCAGCAAAAATTTCACGAAATTTCGCTGCATATTCTTCGTCTGAGTCCAAAATCAATTCTCGGTCGCGGTCTAAAGACCAATAGCATTTAATTTGGACTCCAGATTGATTAACTACCATGCTGTGAGCAGGGGGAAGTCGAAAAATATCTTGGTAGAAGGTAATGGCATTGTCTTCATACATGTCTGCCAAATAGTCACCAATTCTAACTCGATTGAGTACGCGCGGCACTTCTGGCACACACAAGAGTGCTTTGATTTCAGTTGCAAAAGTGAAAAAATCGTTCTTATGGTAATAGTAGAATGGCTTGACCCCAAAATGATCGCGGGCACAAAACAACTTTTGCTCGCGCTTATCCCAAATCGCAAAGGCAAAGTCCCCCAACAGATGCTCCGGACATTGTTCACCCCATTTCTCATAGGCTGCTAATATTAACTGGCTATCTGTAATTTTCTCAGGTGGACAGTTCTCAAACTGGAATACACAAATAAGTTCTTCCCTATTGTCAATGCGACAATCAGTTGTAATGCCAATATCGTTGGTAATATTAACCAAAGGTAACTTTTCTAGTAAAGATTCAGGAGTTGTCCACAGCATCCGATGTCCAAATCCAACTGCACCTTCAACCCAAATGTCGGCGCCATCAGGTCCTCGGTGTGCCAAAATATCGGACATCTTCACTAAGTTTTCCCGTTCTACTGGGCTACCATCAAGTTGGTAAATCCCCATAATGCCACTCATATATTAACTCCTTCGAGAGATGGTAAAGGAACAAAGCGTGGAAGGTCTTGAAGATAACCTATTACCACTTGTCCTTGATATTCAACCCAAGCATGTGCTTCAAAGGTTCCTGTTTCACCTTTAGATACACCGATACGGAGTTCGGGTTTATATCCGCACCAGTTCATTAATACTTGGGTTGTTAACGCGCGCGCAAGGCATTTGGCGCCACCTGGCATATAACGAGTAACAACGTTTACTGCCCAAACAATCTGACCGAGAGAAAATTTGTTTACAGCTATATCGTGCAAGAACCCTTCGCTAATACGTGTTATTAGCTTTAACAAGTGACGAAACGGAAGCAGCAACAAACCCAATCGAACACATGTTAATAATATTAATGCTGTTAACAACAAAACGCGCGCTCGGTTGCTCATCCTTAAAAAATTACGCAGTCGTTTCATTCTTAATTACAATCAGTTCTGCTGCTAAAAGGTCGGAGAGTAGTGCTATCACATCGCTTTGGCACTGTTCGGGTTCAACGTCGTATTCTTCTAAAAGTTTATGTTCAATTTCTTTAATTGTCCTTGGTTCTTGAACCAGCTTCCAAATAGTGGCGCCTACTTCATTTAACCCGTGGTAGACTCCAGATTTAAGGTTTAAAATTACTGCTTCTTCACCTAGGTCAGAAGAAATTTGCTCGCTTGAAGCAACTACAACTGAGGACTCTAACATTTGTTGTTCTAGTTGTTTTAAATTCATAATACTTCTCTTTTTTTAATAATTTTACTTAGATATTTGTATCAAATGTTATAAAAAAGCTACTTGGCTCCGGATTTGTTCGTTAAGCAATGAAGTAAGTAGTTAGATATAAGTTTAAACAAAGACAATTGCAGGGCTATTTAAACCCGCTAACTCTACCAACCATCAATCCAGGATTTCGCTCTTGGACTTGAATCCGTTGGGTCATAAAAAAGAAGACTTCCTTCTTTCTTTTTCCTTCGTTAATATCTCCAAATCTTTCAAATTCAGCCTGCTCATAAAGCTCCGCTTTATGCCGCTTTCAGAATGGCGGTTTTGTTTTTGCTTGGATACGATGCTTCCCTTTGGCAAGATAACGATTTTGACTTGTTCGTTTTTCTTTAACCTTGAACTATTTAAGTGTAACAATACTTAAGTAGTTAAGCAACTGTAATAATTAAGACTTTTCAGAAAACATACAAAATACCAGTGAAAATGCTGAAAGTGTAAAAATTATATGAAGTACTGCTAAAAATGAAACTTTTTTTTGATTAAAGAATACTACTTTTGGTTGATGTTGGGTTCCTTTAGCCTCCACCCAATCTACTCTTGTTAAATAAATTACATTTGATTGTAGAGACGTTAGTATATAAACAATTATCCTGACGTTACATGTAACGTCAGGACATTGGTTTCGCACAATTTATTTATAGAAGGTGGTGTAGTTGGCGTATATCTATATTATCTAGTTCAATATTTCCGAACTCTGGGTCGTAACAACAATAAATTAACTTGATTAGCGTACTTTTGTCGGCGCCGTTACTATCAACAACTGCGGGGATTGCATTTAATTAACAAACCGCTGGCGTACAACTCATCTATAAAAGTCTCCACATCACACCGAAGTGTGTCTTCCTCAACGTTATAGCTGCTTAATAGTGACGTAATAACTTGTTCCACATCGCCGTATTCAACAATCGCTTGCCAAATATCGGCTGCTACACCAGTCAAGCAAAAACTTTCTTGAGTTGCCAAATCACCAATCACAATCTGTCCCTCATACTCTCCAAAGATGACTTGCTGACCTGGTTGAATGAGTCCTTTACTCTCTGGCTGAGTCTTAATTATTGGAGCTTGAGTAGCAGCTTTGAGTCGATTTTTCAAGCATATTTTTGGAGGAATCAACAGCCAACAACCTTCCATGCTTTTAGTCACAGGGTTCCAAAAAAAGCGATCTGGTTCATTCCAACTAAAGCAGATATTGTCTGTCTTCCCTACCCAGTAACGAATTCCATCTAGTTGTGTGAGGCACTGTGCTTGCCAGTTTGCGTAATTCTCACCGAGGTTTTCTGGTGCGTAGTCATGAATATCTTGAGCGCTGAGACAGGCAATAACGCGCGGTTCACGAGCTGCAATCGCTTTTCGCAAATCGGGATGAGAGTAAAGATGGGCAAATATTACTGTCTCGTGGGAATGGGATTGCAAAAAGTGGCTTAGTCGAGAACCAGTAAAAACACAGTCATCCACCACTACCCAAGGCACATCGGGCGATGGCGGTGGTTCTAATTGGTCGGGAGTTAAGCCCAAAGTGTAAGCTAGCATTCCCAATACTATCAGCCCTCCACGGGGAATCCCAGTGAAGTGAAACTGTTTTATTTCATCACCAAAGCGGTCAACTAATTGTTTTGCCAGAAGCTGACAATCTGCTTCCGCTTGACGATAACTGACGTAGCGCAGACGAGTTACGTTCAGATTTAAATCCCGAAGTTCTGTAGCAATTCGCACTTGACCAGCCTCATCAAAGTAACCCAACACAGAAAGTGCTGGTTGAGGAGTGGAACGAACAATCAATATATTTCCTGGCATTTCTGACCAAATGGGACTATAGGCAATAGCTTGAGCCATCTCTAGAAGTGCTTCGCTGGGTTCTAGCTGAAGTTCATGGCTGTACTTAGCCAAAGCTTCTGAGTCGATAGGAATGCCGTATATATTAGGTAATGATACGGATGGCGGCCGTTGTGCCTCTTCGCAGAGAATTTCTTGCATAGTTAAACAGAAACATTATTATTAACGGACATTTGCTCTTTCCAAGACTGAGCATAAAAACCATTTTGAGCCAGCAATTCATCATGGCTTCCTGATTCCACAATCTTACCGGCACGCATAACATGAATAATATCCGCGCGCATTGCTAAGGTAAAACGGTGAGTAATTACAACAGCAGTCCGTCCATTTGCCATAGTGCGGAATCGCTCTAACCAATCAAACTCTGCCCAAGGATCCATTGCACTGGTTGGTTCATCAAGGATAATAATTTCGGCACGTCGCAAAAATGCTCTTGCTAAAGCAAGGCGCTGCCATTGTCCGCCGCTGAGTTCTGTACCTGTAGGAAATAATTTGCCTAATATTGAGTTGTAACCTTGAGGTAAGCTAGTAATTTTCTCATCAATACCAGCATCTTTAGCCGCCAACTCAATTTCATCTAAGCTTGGAGTTGCTGACCAATCACCAAAAGCAATGTTTTCGGCAGCGGTGACGTAGTAAGAAACAGGAAACTGGAACAAAACTGTAATTAAACGCTGGTATTCGGTGACAGATAAATCGCGAATATCAATTCCGTCTAGTTTAATGCAACCAGACTCTGGGTCATAGAAACGACAAAGTAACTTGATTAAAGTACTCTTTCCGGCGCCGTTATCCCCGACAATTGCGACTATTTTGCCCGCTGGAATTGTCAAATTAAAATTTTCTAAGACAGGGCGATCACTACCCGGATACTCAAAACTAACTTGTTGAAAGCTAATTCCCTGTTTCAGTTGCTTGGGAATAGGTTGGGGTTGGGGTGGACTGACAATTTGCGGTTTTAATTCCAAAAATTCAAATAAGTTACTTACAAATAAACTACTTCTATAAATTTGTCCTAGATTACCCAACAAAGAACTCATCACACTCCGACTTTGTTGAAATGCCTGGAAAAACAGGGCAAGTTCACCAAGGGTCATCTTTCCTTGCAAAATTCGCCACACTATCCAACTTAAGGGAGCGATAAAAACTAAAAGTCCTACAATCATCGCACTAAGGCGCCCTAAACCTTGGATTTTGGCTATTTGTAGATATTCCGCTCTCAATCGATGGCGTGATTTTAAGTAAGCTGACTGGAACTCTTGACCTAAGTTAAATAGTCGTAATTCCGCAGCAGTGTTGCTGTTAGTCAGCAGTACATCATAGTATTCTACACGGCGCCGTTCTGTAGTGCTTTGTTCCCACCAACGGTGATAGTAGCGATTCAAATTTAGCATTATATATAAAGATGGCAGCGCACTGATTAATATTACAACTGCTAGCCAAGCACCATAAGGAAGTAATATTGCTGCCATTGATAGTAAGGTAATGCTGTTTTGCAGTCCATTACCCAAATTTTCTAGCAGAGAAAGTGATTGACCACTGGCATCGCTACGCGCTCGGTTCAGGCGATCATAATACTCTGATGATTCATAAAAGGCATAATCTACCGCTACAGACTTTTGATGAATCAAGGTGGTAATATGGTCGTGGACAAATTCAGATTGAGCCGTCCGTACCCACTCCATCACGGTTTGCAAACTTCCTCCCACCAATAAAACGCAAGCCATAGCTGCTGCTGGAATTATAATCGGTTGAGCGCTTTGCCAAGTTACCCCAGCTCCCATAACTGCTACTAAACCATCAACTGCCGCGCGAGTCAGGTAGACCATAGCAACTGGCGTGAGTCCCTGGATAACTAGTAATATAGCCCAGACGATCGTCCATCCTTTAGATGCAGTCCAAACTAAATCCAGTGTTTTTGGTAAATAAGAAATTCGAGCGATTGCTCTGCCTAATATTTTATTCAAAATTTTTAATCCCTTTCTTTTAACTTTTTAAAATATACTCTTAGGCAGATGCGAATATCTGGATATTATCATAATTATCAAATATTGTTTGAGCAATATCTTCTTCTATTAGCTTCACTAACTCCGGTAATGCATCTAAAGAAGGCTTTCTTTTTAAACGACATATAGATATATTCTTTACTAAATTAGCGCACTGACGCAGATGAGAGCTAACAAACTCTGGTGTAGTTAGTAAATCGGTCGCGCGGGAGTGGCGAACTAGTTCCATAAGAGCATTCTGAGGTGACAGAGACTCTATTTCGTTACAAGTAGCTGCCACATTTTCCAATACATAAATCCGCTTAACTGGTAAAGCAATTTGCGAAAACCTTTGGTCAAGACGATTATTCCGTTTTGCTACCCTAACATGAATTGATGTTAATTTCTCAAAGTCGTATCCTAAAGAAGCCGCAGCATCTGGTAATAATTTGACTTGGGGAAAGCTGGGAAAAGTAATCGGGGGGTTACTCTCAACTTTTATCGCCATCACATCATCTGTAAGTAAACTATAGCCTTGGTTATAAAAAGCATTTGCTAAGGTTGACTTACCCCATCCGGAATGTCCCAAAAACGCTACTGCTTTATTATTGATGGCAACGCTACTAGCATGAAGGACGAGATAGGAACGCTGTCGCAGCAGCACGGCAAAAATTGGTCCGAGAATACAAGGACGAAGCAAATCTTGATCAATTCCTGGGTTTGGTTCGACGACAATTTTGCGTCCCGACTCAACCAAAAACCTGCCCGCTGTGATATTTTCTAACTCTAAAAATCCCACTAACTTGTTGGCGCCATCAGCTGTTTCAATTTCTAACTGGCTAATGGAACGCAGCGAAATCAGCACATCTGGCTGTTGTGCAACTTCGCTCTCGCTGAGTTCCGGAAAACGGAACTCAGAGTGAATGTGGAGATTATAAGCAGTATAAGCAAACACTTTTGAGTATCCTTGAACAAAATTAAAGTTGGTTGTTATGATCGTGCTAACTTGTTTTGCTTCTTTTTGAAGAAGGTTGAAAAAGGGCTACGGATGCCCGTAGCCCTTTGCGTTAGCAAGCTCTAGCTTCTACAGCGAAGGTAGATTAAGAGTTGCAAGGACTTTAAAAGCTGTTTATTCAGCAGGCTGTAGCGGCTACTACAGCATTCCTTGCTCTCTATTTTTTGGTAGGTGTATACTTGGGATCGGTTGATTTTGGATTCACGCAGACCCCAGTTCCGGGTTTAGTAACACACACATTTAATGAGCCATTCATTTGGGTAGGTTCACCCTTTTCAGCAAAGAAAAAGTCATTGAATCCTAGTTGTCCACTGGCTGCAGTGAGCTTGTTAACGCGACCGTGGCTGTTCAGTCTTGGTGCTTCGTAGCTCTTCTTCATTTTGAAACTCCTTGTTGTTTGTTGGAACTCGTAACCTTGCTTTTACGCAAAAGTAACGGCATCTCTAGTCTTACATATATTACGGTAGATGTCAACTAAATTTAATACTTAATAAATAATTACGGTCTACATAATTTGGTATAGCGCAAAGAAAGTGCTAACATTGCTCCCATCCAAGCTGATATTAAATCTTGCTGAGAGTAAACTTCGCTGTTTGATATCAATCGGTCATAAGCTGTACGCACAAATTTTGTATCTGCGTAAGTTTCAATACTCTCCAAATCGTTGAGCATCACCTGATCGAGAATTTGTCGATCTAATGTCAAGAGACTGTAATGGCAACTAGGAGACATATCTGCTTTGTCACGGCGCCACTGCACCTTCTCAGGCAAGATATTCTTCATCGCACGGCGCATTACTAGACGCGACCATCCTTTGTGTAACTTTTGTTCAGCAGGTAGGGATAGACAAAACTCTAGCAAGCGTTTATCCATGAAGGGGTGACGAACTTCCAAGCCAAACACTGCTGCATACTGATCGGATATTTCTAGCGCTTGGGTTAAAATGCCAGAAGTCAAACCTTGCCAGTGACCTTCTCTTTCTGTGATCGGTTGACTTGAGTGATTCTTGAAAGTTTCGACACGCTTTTGTAAGCCGATGCGCTTCGCAAACTTAGGATTAACGAGCGCCTGTCCGCGACTCTCAAGTTGATGATGTCCACGTAGAAACCGCAAAACCTGTAGCACAAACTTAGGAAGCAAAGGTTTTATGCCGTGGTGCAGAAAAATCTGGCGCCGAGAAACATTAAAGTACCGCAATATTTCATTGGTTTCTCTAAAAAAAGCAACCCATTTCCGTTGGCGCGCGAGTTGCTCTAGGCTTCTTAAACCATAATAGCGCAAGATACTAATAGGTGAAGCACCAATAAGTTCCTTTATAGCCTCAGTTTCAACAGCAAAGGTTGCCCACTCTCCTTTATTTGCCAATTCAGCAAAATAATCATTCCCATGAGATATGGTGTTATCGCCGTCAAAGCCATCCAAAACAACCCGAATACCTGCTTTGTTAACAGCATCGTTCATTTTCCACGCAAAGAAATGGTTAGGTACGGAAATGACTTCATCCTGATAACGGAAGATTTCCTCTAAGTTTGACAAAGGACCCATTTCGTCAGCATGGACATAGTGAGGAATCATGTCACCTTGGGCAAGAACAACCTCAATAAAAGAGCGCTCGTCACTTTCGGGAACAGCATCAAAGATATTTGAGAAGGTGTGCAATGAGCGATTTTTTCCTTCTTGTATCAGCAACTGTCGTGCCATGCAAGTAATAGAAGAAGAGTCCAACCCACCACTAAGATGAGAACCAAGGGTAAAAGCGCTACGCAACCTACATCGTACAGCTTCCGCAAAGATTTCCCGTAACGCTTCGGCATACTCTTCATCAGAATTTAGCCGTAGTTCCCGCTTGGGGTCAAGTTTCCAGTAAGACTGTATTTGTATACCTTTGGCATTCACCATTAAGCTACTTGCCGGAGGAAGGCGAAAGATACCTTGGTAAAAGGTGTTGGATTTATCTTGCAAGTTTGCTGCCAGATAGTCGCCTACCTTGACCTCATTTAGTTGGCGTGGTACCTCCTGCAAACACAATAAAGCTTTAATTTCAGAGCCAAAAGCAAAAATTTCACCTGCTTGGTAGTAATAGTAAAAGGGTTTGATGCCCATGTGGTCCCTAGCACAGAATAGTATCTGCTTTTGTTTATCCCAAATTGCAAAAGCAAAGTCACCCAATAGATGCTCTGGACAAGACTCTCCCCACTTTTCATAGGCAGCCAATATTAACTGGCTATCCGTAATTTTATCAGGTGGACAATCATTAAATTGTAACACACTTATAAGTTCATGACGGTTATCTATGCGAGCATCAGAAGTAATTACGATGCCAATTTGATTGGCTAAAGGTAACTTTTCTATCAAAGATTCTGGTGTTGTCCATAGCATCCGATGCCCAAACCCAACTGCACCCTCTACCCAAGTATCGGCGCCATCAGGTCCGCGATGTGCCAAAATATCGACCATCTTCACTAAGTTTTCCCGCTTTACTGGGCTACCATCAAGGTAGTAAATCCCCATAATGCCGCTCATATATTGACTCCTTCGAGAGATGGAAAAGGAACAAAGCGTGGAAGGTCTTGAAGATAACCTATTACCACTCGTCCTTGATATTCAATCCAAGCATGTGCTTCAAAGGTTCCTGTTTCACCTTTAGATACACCAATACGGAGTTCAGGTTTATATCCGCACCAGTTCATCAATACTTGGGTTGTTAAAGCGCGCGCAAGGCATTTGGCGCCACCAGGCATATAACGAGTAACAACGTCTACTGCCCAAACAATCTGACCGAGAGAAACTTTGTTTACAGCAATTTTGTGTAATAACCCTTCGCTAATAAGTGTTATCAGCTTTAACAAGTTACGAAATGGTAGTAGCAACAAACCGAATCGAATACTTGTTAGTAAAATCAATGCGGTTAATAACAGAATTTTAGATCGGTTGCTCCGTTTCAAAAAATTACGCAGTCGTTTCATTCTTAATCACAATTAGGGAAACTGCTAAAAGGTCAGATAGTAGTGCTATAAATAGCTTTGACGCTGTTTTAGTTCAACCTCGTATTCCTCCAAAAGTTAAAGCTTGTGTTCAATAGTTTCTTACATTTAGTAAATTTACTTACTATTATCTGTATAAATTATACTAGAAGTTTTACTGGTATCCGGAATTATTTGTTTAATATCCTAAAATTTATTTATCAATTCCATCACGATATCTAAAACTTCTTCAGCCGAATCTTTACCAGTAATTTTACTTAGAGTGAGACTAGCTTTCCTTTTATAGGAACCGTCTGTATGAGGTGCATTGGAGTAAAGCGGAGCTTTATGGCGCCTTCAGAATGACAGTTTAATTTTTGCTTGAACTACGATGCTTCCTTTTTGTAAGATAACGATTTCTATTTGTTCGTTTTCTTAGCTTTAAACTCGATTCAGTGTAACAGTGCTTAAATAACTAAGCAACTGCAATCCAAATAACTTGTCACAAAAAATACATAACATTACTAATAATACGGTAAGTGTAAAAATTATATGAAGCCTACTAAAAAAATAAAACTTTTTATACTACTTTGCAATGTTTAGATTCTTAACAATACAGTGGATTCTCTATAAATGAATGTAGAGACTAACATGTTAGTCTCTACATATAATATTTCTACAAGGATTTCGCTCTGATTAAATTAATTGGTAAGAATGTTCCAATTAAAAAAAATATCTTAGAATCAATATTGACAGCAACAAACCGTTCAAAAAATTACGCAGTTGTCTCATTGTTAATCACAATTAGTTCTGCTGCTAAAAGGTCGGAGAGTAGTGCTATCAAGTCACTTTGGCACTGTTCGGGTTCAACGTTGTATTCTTCCAAAAGTTTGTGTTCAATTTCTTTAATTGTTAATGGTTCTTGGATCAGCTTCCAGATACTGGCGCCTACTTCATTTAAACCGTGGTAAACTCCAGACTTGAGGTTTAAGATTACTGCTTCCTCACCTAGGTCAGAAGAAATTTGTTCGCTTGACGCGACTATAACTGAGGACTCTAACATTTTTTGGTCTAGTTCTTTTAAAATCATAACGTTTTTATCCACCTGGTAAATTTACTTAATTAATTTTTTATCGTATAAGCTCTTCACTGATTTTTACTGATATCCGGAAAGATTTCCTTAAGATTCCCAACTTCTTAAAGAAGTCGCAAATCTGGGAATCTGAGAACTTTTAAAGTCTAACTACGCCTATATGGTATTACAAGTGTGCAAAATAACATTTGTTAACAAATATACATAAATCTTATAAATTACGTAAAATGTAAAGATTAGATAAAGTACAGGTTGGGTGAAGGCTTTGCGTAACCCAACCTGCAATGGAATGTTACGATTGCATTTGGTCATGCCATGACTGGGCATAAAAACCATCAAGAGCCAGCAATTCATCATGACTACCTGTTTCGACAATTTGACCCGCGCGCATAACATGGATAATATGCGCGCGCATAGCTAAAGTAAAACGGTGGGTAATTACTATTGAGGTACGACCTGCGGCTAAATGACGAAATCTTTCTAGCCAGTCATGTTCTCCCCAAGCATCCATCGCGCTAGTTGGTTCATCAAGGATAATAATGCTGGCACGTCTAAAAAACGCGCGTCCTAATGCCAAACGTTGCCATTGTCCACCGTTCAATATTTAATACTTTATTTGTATTATGAATATCATATAATCACTATTTGTCATTAACTTACGAAAGTTTTCGATTTGCTGAAACTTGAGATTATTTAAATATAATGCTTAAAAAAAATAACAAAATGTAGAGACTCCTAGACCAAGGCGCCTCTACAAAATTAGCTTTGTAAAATTGAATTTTACTGCTTCTATATCTTCAATATTACTTTGCAGAACTTACGCAAAACCCTCCAGAACTTCGGGGTAATTGCGGGGAATCAAGGTATAGTAAGCCTTATATCTCGTCCTTGTAAATAATATTGGTAGCAGCTAATAGTATGCAAATACACTATTAGACTTGATTTGGAATTGATAGATCACAATTATTAATTTTTGAGGCTCTTCAGTGTTTTAATCGCTTGTTCCATCAAATGCTTGTGTTATAGCTTTATCTGTTAGTAGCTGTTTGATTGCAAGCCAGATAAACGGCGGAATTGTCTTGGTGTAACGCTGCCAAAGCCGACGCGGTTCTTGCATCCAACGGTAAAGCCATTCCAATCCCATCTCGCGAACGACACGAGGCGCCCGTTTATGGATTCCTGCGTATACAGGGAAAACACCACCTAATCCAATCATCACTGCTTGGACTTTGTCTTTATGTTGAGCCATCCAGTTTTCTTGTTTTGGACAACCTAAAGACACAAGTACTACACCAGCACCACTGGAGTGAATCTTCTCAATCAGCGCTTCGTCTTCTGCCTCCGTCAAGGGACGAAAAGGTAAAGGTTCCATCGCTGCAATTTTTAGCTTTGGAAATTCCTTTTCCAAACGTTTCCGCATCCGCGAAAGAATTTCAGTCTGTGAACCTAAATAAAATACACTGACGTTTTTGGTTTGGGCCAATTTGCACAGTGACAACATAATATCCATTCCCGCTACCCGGTCTTGATATCGGGCGCCCATTTGCCGCATCATCCAAACTAGAGGCATACCATCTGGAGTCACAATGTCTGCACCTTTGAGAACATGTGCAAACTCAGGATTCCAATGCGCTTCCATCAGCATGTGTACATTTGCCACACAAACTGTCTTACTTTCGTGTGTAACTGCCCATTGCAGAATTGTTTCTACTTGGTCGTCAAGCTTTAAAGCAGTGATTGGGAAATCAAGAACTCTCTTAGTAGGCAGAAACACTTCTCCTACCATAACTAACTCCTTGTGTAAAACAAAAATAGATAAATAAATTCAAATCTTTCTAGATATGAAAAAAGTAAGTATTCTCAACTACCTTTTCATACTGGAATACAATTAAAAGTCAACACGTGGAGATGCAATTTGCGTATCAGTAATTTTTCGTATTCCCTGGTAATCTCTTCATTAAGTTTATTGTATATTACTTTACTGACAAAAAAAACATTTATCAGGTTTTTTCTGTAAATTTACATAATGTTTATATTTACTTTTTACCTTTTTCATATATTTAGCCAAAGTACATAAATATAGTATCTAAAATATAAAATTTTTACATTAAATACTAAGTTATACCATATACCTTTAAATATCTTGGTACCGATATTATAATTACATTTCTGTAAAAAAAACTACCAAACTCAGTAAATTTTACATATTTATTAAACTAATATAAGCTGTCGGTAGATTAAAAAATACTAATTAATTTTGAAATAGTAATTAAAAAAAAACTGGGAGAAAATTAATCTTTCTTCCCCCAGTTTTTGATTGTTGTTATTTAGATTTTCGCTTTGCTTGTTTTGTTTTGTTTCTTCTTTAAGTCGCTTTCGCAGCATCTGCTGTTGCTTTTTGAGTTGTCTTTGCCTAGCTGAACCACCTCTACCTTTATCGTTTCTCCCTTCCTTTCGAGGAGATTCCCATCGCTTAAGTCGCATATCTATATATACCTTTTATTCTTTTTATAGTTTTTAAATTTACACATTGAATACAAATTAATCTCACTTCATAAATTACCTTTTTTCTAAATAATTTCCAAGAATTAAATTAACAATTTTTGTGAAAGCCGCGTTAAGGCAGATTGATTAGCCAAAAAAAATCATATCTAGACAAAGTTATCGCAGCTTGATAACCGTTGAGTAATTTTACTTTTCTCCTCTATATACATCGTGTGAAGTTTACTTTCCGGAAAATTTCAGATTCAATTTCATAGATTATAGCAAAACTGGTGCCAGCAGACGGGTTACAAATATGTTTTCATCTTTTATGACCACTATCCGGACAATACAGAATAATCTTTAACCAAAGTCATAAGAATATTACTTATGTAGCACCACTTCGCCTTCGTAACGCTTCCAGAAGTTTTGTAAACTCATTACTGGGCGCCGCGACAGCTTCTATATATTCTTCAGTAACGGGGTGTTGGAGCTTTAGGCGCCATGCGTGGAGTGCTTGACCTGATAAATTTACGCCCAAAGAACGTGCCGAACTATATATAGGGTCGCCGACAATAGGATGACCAATTTGTGCGCTATGAACTCGAATTTGATGGGTACGTCCAGTTTCTAGCTGAAAGCGTATAAGTGTGTAATTACCGAGACGTTCTTGTATTTGCCAGTGAGTAACAGCTGAACGTCCTCCTTTTTCGACTGGAACAACTGCCATTTTTTTACGGTCTACTGGATGGCGCCCAATTGGTAAATCAATAGTTCCCGTTTCGGTTTTTGGCGCCCCATAAACTATACCAAGATATTCACGACGTGCAGTTTTAGCTTTGAGTTGTGCTTGGAGGTGCTGGTGTGCTTGTTCTGTTTTGGCTATGACAATGGCGCCTGTTGTGTCTTTGTCTAAGCGATGCACAATACCCGGACGCTGAACTCCACCAATTCCTGGTAAATTAGGACAATGTGCAAGTAAGGCATTAACTAAAGTACCGTTGGGATGACCTGGTGCAGGATGAACGACTAAATTCGCAGGTTTATTAATAATGACTAACTGGTCATCTTCGTAAAGAATATCAAGCACTCGATTTTCGGCACTGAGTTCGAGAGGTTGAGCTTCTGGAATAGTAACCGTGATTAAATCACCCGATTTTACCGTTACTTTCTTTGATGTACTTTTTTGGTTATTAAGATGGACACAACCCTGTTCGATAAGACTTTGAACGCGCGAACGAGATAAATCTGGCAATTCCAAGGCCAAATAGCGGTCTAAACGTTCTCCAGTCTCTTCTACTTCAAGATAAAATTCAGTCACAGTTATCTGTAAAGTTGATTACAAATCTAAGTATAATTATATCTTAAAATTACATTTATAAGTATTTATTTATCTTAGTATAAAATATTGTATCATACATAAAAGCTCAGATTGAACTAAATTTTATGCTGATAATTTGAGATATGTAAAAGTATCCGGAAAATTATCTTGACATAGGAAATTATATTTAATGGCGCTCTAGTGGTTAGTTGGTGCTATTGCAGTATTGACGAACATCTACCGGATTGCTAAAAATCATTAATTTATATATCTATATCTATTAGCAGTTTTCAACTATCATAACTACTAAAGAAATGCAAACACTCCCGATTGGTAGATACCGCTTTTTCCAACGATTACAGCCATTGCTAATTTTAAACAAAGTAGTTAATGCAAATACAACTGGTTGTTTACAAGTTTTCAGTACCTCCGTTTCCTGGCTGATATATTTGGAGAAAGGAAAGCTTGTATACGCTTGCTATGAGTCGGGAATGTTTGAAATACTTTATAAAAAGTTGCAAATACTGAGTAAAAATGTTCCAGCGCTTAACAATGAAGTATATATTCGATTAAAAGCGATTTTTGAAACTGGTATTGAAAATCAAGCAATACCCAACCCAGATTATTTGGCAATTTGCTGGTTGGTCAATCAAAAATATCTTAGCCAAGCTCAAGCTGCAACACTTATTGAAGAAATAGCGATGGAAGTTTTACAATCATTCTTACTATTGCAAGAAGGTTGTTATGAATTAGCTTCTAATAGCTTCATTGAGAAGATGCCAAGGTACTGCCGTTTGGATGTACTTTCACTTATCGAACAAACTCCTTCTCAAAACAAACATAATTCTAAGAATACAACTAAAAATACCACATATCAATATACTAATAAATCTAAAAAATCTAAACCACCTCAGAAACTACAATACACAATTATGTGTATTGATGATAGTCCAAGTATATCAAACATGATTAAAAATTTTTTAGATGAAAGTTTTTTTAATGTTGTTGAGGTGAATGATTCATTGAAAGCTTTAATGCAAACTATTCGTGTTAAGCCGGATTTAATTTTACTCGATATTGCAATGCCAAATTTGAACGGTTATGAATTTTGTAGTTTATTAAGGAAGCACTCGTATTTCAAGAATACACCAGTAATTATGGTGACAGCAAGGACAAGTTTAGTTGATAAAGCTAAATCTAAAATAGTAGGCGCCTCCGGGTACTTAACTAAACCATTTACACAAGTTCAATTAATGAAGATTATTTTTCAAAATATACAAGTTTAAATAAGTAGGAAGTGCTGAGTGCTGAGTGCTGAGTGCTGAGTGCTAAGTGCTGAGTGCTGAGTGCTGAGTGCTGAGTGCTGAGTGCTAAGTAATAATTTAAAACTCCCAACTCAGAACTCAGAACTCCGCGCCACCTAACTATACTCAGCACTCAGCACTTTCAACTCAGCACTCTATTTAAACTGTTGCAGCCGCTTTGGTAAGTGCAGCAAGTTCACCTTTAGCGTACTTAGCAGCGAAGTCATCTAAAGATTGTTGTTTGATTTTGCTTGCGTTACCAGCAGTCCCGAATTGTTGGTAGCGTTCAGCACAAACTTTTTGCATGTACTTAATGGAAGGTTTGAGGAAGTGACGGGGGTCAAATTCCTTGGTGTCTTTTGCTAAAGCTTCACGTACCGCAGCAGTAATTGCCAAGCGGTTATCAGTGTCAATATTTACCTTACGTACACCACATTTAATACCTTTTTGAATTTCTTCAACAGGTACACCGTAGGTTTCAGGAATGGCGCCACCGTACTGGTTAATTAGTGCAATTAAATCTTCAGGTACGGAGGAAGAACCGTGCATTACCAAGTGGGTGTTGGGCAAACGACGGTGAATTTCTTCAATACGGCTGATTGCCAAAATTTCACCTGTTGGTTTACGAGTAAACTTGTAGGCGCCGTGGCTGGTACCGATAGCAACAGCTAGAGCATCTACTTGAGTTTGTTCAACGAATTGAACTGCTTCGTCTGGGTCGGTAAGAAGTTGGGAATGGTCGAGTTTACCTTCAAAACCGTGTCCGTCTTCTGCTTCGCCCATACCAGTTTCCAATGAACCCAAACAACCGAGTTCACCTTCGACGCTAACACCTAAAGCGTGAGCAACTTTTACAACTTCGCGAGTAACCTCAACGTTATACTCAAAAGTCGCAGGAGTTTTTGCATCAGCTTGCAGTGAACCATCCATCATTACGCTGGTAAAACCGTTCTTCATTGCTGAGTAGCAAGTTGAAGGCTCGTTCCCGTGGTCTTGGTGCATGGCAATCGGAAGATGAGGATAAGTTTCTGCTGCCGCCAAAATTAAGTGGCGAAGGAAGTTCTCACCTGCATACTTACGCGCGCCACGTGAAGCTTGTAATATTACGGGGCTATCTGTCTCATGGGCAGCCTGCACAATTGCTTGAATCTGCTCCAAGTTGTTTACGTTAAAAGCTGGAATGCCGTAACCGTTCTCAGCGGCGTGGTCCAACATGAGCCGCATTGGTACGAGCGCCATAGATAGTCCTCCTGAATGTGTGGTCAGATAATCGGTTGAATGACAAGCGTATGTACTACGCTGAATCTTAATGTTTTTTTCAACTTATAGGAAATTATAACTAGTGATGGGTGTTTATGTTTAAAAAGTTTAAGAGAGATTTAGTAGTGCGCTCGTGCGCTCGTATTGAGTATTGAGTATTGAGTGTTGAGTGTTGGAGTTAGGAGCGGTGATAATAAACAATTATGAGTTGAAGATAAAATTAAATCTGTAACTTATATTTCAATACTCACACTCGGCAATTTTTAATTTAAAACAGCATTTAGGCTGGGTTTTCTACGCGAGAACCCAACCTACGTGTTGACATTTTCAATGTGCTTTTTGCTACAGTGGGTGGCCCGGGATTCGAACCCGGAACTAATCGGTTAAAAGCCGAGTACTCTACCGTTGAGTTAGCCACCCGCGCCGTGTTTATCGCTGGCTTATACACTTTAACACAGGCATCTATAGTTTTGTAAAGGGGTTACGAGAAAAAATTTGCTGTTAATTTAAAAAATGTTGAGTAACTGGCGCCGGGTTGAAGCAGGGTAAGGTTTTCACCTGTGTTTATAGCATTCCTACCAGCACTCCAAGGTTCAAGGCAGTAGAAGTCTTTGTCTTTGAGTGTCCAAAATACTAGGGTTGAGAATACGTTATCGTAATCGAAGGTTAATTTGAGTTTACGGCTATTGTCGGTAACGGTGGCTGTCTGTTTACTAAGTTGTTTGAACGCTACGTCTATTTCCGAGCGGTTAAAGTCGAAACTGCCGTTAAATGTATGTAAATCTTTGGTTTTCTGGTCTTGGTACTCTTGTGAGGGGATGTCAAACTGAAGTTGATTTTTATCCTGCACAACAAAGTAAGGATGAAAACCAAAGGAAAAGGGCATTGGTTGAGATGACTTATTTGTGTAGTGTTGGTAAATATTGAGGCTGTTACCCTTGAGTTGGTAGGTAAAAGTTATCTGAAAGTTAAACGGGTAAACTGCCTGCGTTTGCTCGTTGCTATGTAAACTAACTTGCAGCGATACTCCTTCATCTGATACAGAACCAATAGATACCCAAGGTAAATCGCGCGCGAATCCGTGCTGTTTGAGGGTATATTGTTTACTACCTGTGGTATAAGTATTTTCTGGCAAGTTACCGCAAATGGGGAATAAAATCGGATTACCACCCCGAACACTCAACTCTGGGTCAAGGAAGCGTTCTTCATCCAAATAGAAAATTTCTTTTCCCTGACGGCGCCATTTGGTAATTATTCCACCACGTTCGGGCACAACTTCTAACTCGGAGTTAGCAGTAGAGTCGGTGAGTATGTAAGTCTTGTACTGCTTTTGTTGAAGAGAAATAGAATACATATGTTTTTAGTGCGCTCGTTCTGAGTGCTGAGTTCCGAGCGCTTTCTACTCAGCACTCAGCACTCAGCACTTTCCACTGTTTATTCGTCTTCGGCGAAAATATAACGATACAACTCGTTTGGACTTGGTTCGGGACTGCTTTCAGCAAACTTAACAGCTTCTTCGACTTCAGTTTGTATCTTTTTGTCGATAGCTTTTAATTCTTTGGCAGTTGCCAATTTTCTTGTTTGCAACTCGTTAGCTAGCTTTTTGATTGGGTCGCGCGCGAACCAAAATTCTTTTTCCTCTTTGCTTCGCAGTTCATCAGGGTCTGCTAATGAGTGACCTCGGAAGCGGTAGGTTAATGCTTCAATAAGAGTTGGACCTTCTCCTGCGCGCGCACGTCGTACAGCTTCTTTTGCCGCTGAATACACAGCTAGAACGTCCATACCATCAACTTCAACACCTACCATATTGAACACGCTGGCTTTCTTGTAGATTTCAGGGTCAGAAGTCGCACGTTCGTGCGCCATTCCAATCGCCCATTTATTATTTTCTACAACGAAAAGTATTGGCAATTTCCATAGTGCTGCCATGTTTAGCGTTTCAAAGAACTGCCCGTTATTAGCGGCGCCATCACCAAAGAAACAAGCTGTTACCTGCATAGGATTGGTATCGCCTAGCACTTCTTTGCGGTACTTGCTTTGGAATGCAGCACCTGCCGCTACCGGAATACCTTCAGCAACAAACGCATATCCACCGAGTAAACGATGTTCTGCTGAGAACATGTGCATCGAACCACCACGCCCTTTGCTACAACCTGTTGCTTTGCCAAATAGCTCTGCCATGACTTCTTTGGCAGGAACTCCGGCACTTAAAGCATGAACGTGGTCACGGTATGTACTGCTAACAAAGTCCTCTCCCGGTTTCATAGCTTTGACAATACCACTGGAAACAGCTTCTTGACCGTTGTAAAGGTGGACAAAGCCAAACATTTTTCCTCGGTAGTACATTTCGGCGCATTTATCTTCAAACATGCGCCCTAGAACCATATCTTCGTAAAGCAGCAAGCCTTCTTCAATAGTAATTTGTGCGGATGCCGCATCAAAGGTTGGTAACGTGCGTTCTTGAACCATTATATTTTGAGTATCCCCGTAGTCACACTGAATGTCACCATGATTTTTATAGCTTCTTTCTTGCACTCTGGTAAGACGCCAGCTTCAAACTAGCAGTTATAATAGCAAGATTCTGCATTTTGATTAACAATTTTTTACTTTTGGGAAAGCGTTACTTATTATCTATATGCTTCTAGGTAATTGTAACAATAATATCGTTATGATAGAATTCTACTCGCGATTGGAGTAGCGAACAACAGTCATTACGATGTATAATTCGTCTCCAGCTTGAAAATTACTATAACTTCCCATTCGGGTAATAGTTAGGTGTTCATTAAGCTATCTGTTCTACATTCCCAGTTTATCTTAACTATTTTTTTACTTTTTTTTAATTATGTCATCAAGTTAAAGCTTAAAATACACCCGTATATTTTAGCTAATCTACTCAAATAAGTAATTGGCTAGCGCGGTTAGACGCTCTTTTTATACCTTAGATGCGCCAGTTACACACCTTAAGACAACAGTTAAGTTGTTGTGTTTAACACAAAGCCGTCTAAGTTCAAAAAGGTATTATTATGGCACGGTTTGAGAATGCCTGGAATGGTTCAGGTGAAACATCATACAATACGCTCTTTGGGGAAGTAGGCTGTGCGAATTGGGCTAGATTACTACCGTATATTAGGATTACCGTTGGTGGCAAGCGATGAACAATTGCGGCAAGCTTATAACGACCGCATTGTCCAACTGCCTCGACGAGAATATTCAATTGCAGCAACAACATCTCGAAAACAATTAGTCGAAGAAGCTTACGTGGTTTTATCTAATCCAAAAGAGCGCAAAGAGTACGATAGGGTGTATTTAGCTCATGCATATACTCAAAACGGCGCCTCAGTTGCCGTTGCTGTTGAAAATAGGGTTACTGCTACTAGCCTTAATCAAAATGTAGATGTCCAAACCCCAAGTATTGAGGTCAACGATGACGAATTAGTCGGCGCTTTGCTGATTTTACAGGAGCTTGGAGAGTACGAACAAGTTCTTAAGCTTGGGCGCCCATACCTCGTTAATAAAAGTAAAACAGATAATGAGAATTTTGCGTCCGAACGTCCGGATATAGTATTAACAGTAGCGCTAGCGTGTTTAGAATTAGGACGCGAGCAATGGCAGCAAGGAAACTATGAGAACGCAGCAATTTCGCTCGAGACGGGAGAAGAGTTGCTCTTAAAAGAAGGAATGTTCCCAAGTGTTCGAGCAGAAATAATAGCTGATTTACATAGATTGCGTCCATACCGTATCCTCGAATTGGTTGCACTGCCAATTGAGCAAGCAGCAGACAGGAAGCGGGGGTTAGAGCTATTACAGCAGGTTTTAGAAGAGCGTGGTGGAATAGACGGGCTAGGTAATGACCAATCAGGATTAAATATTGACGATTTTTTACGCTTTGTTCAGCAGTTACGGCATCATTTAACTGTAGCAGAACAGCATGAACTCTTTGAGTTTGAAAGTAAACGTCCTTCAGCTGTTGCTACATATTTAGCTGTTTATGCTTTAATCGCGCGCGGATTTACTCAACGTCAACCAGCATTAATAAGGCAAGCAAAACAAATGCTGTTGCGTTTGGGTAAGCGGCAAGATGTTCATCTTGAGCAATCTTTATGCGCGTTACTTTTGGGTCAAACTCTTGAAGCGACTAGAGCGTTAGAATTAAGTCAAGAATACGAAGCTTTGGCTTTTATTCGCGAACATTCCCTAAGTTCGCCAGATTTATTACCAGGATTATGTTTGTACGGTGAACGCTGGTTGCAAAATGAAGTTTTTCCACATTTTCTAGATTTAGCAGATCAAGTAGCATCGCTCAAAGAATACTTTGCTGACTCTAACGTGCAAGCTTATTTAGAAGCTTTGCCTAGTGATGCAGAAAATATTGAAAGTGATTGGCGCACTTCTAAAGCTTCGCCGACTAATGCTACATCGAATAGTGCATCAAAGATTTACAGTAATTCTACAGTCACGGCTCGACCTAATTACTATCGGGACAAAGTATCAGAGATTCCTCAGTCGGCGCCTGTAAATTACAATGTACCGAGTAATGATTATAATAGTAGACTTCATGAGCCAGTACCTGTAACGGCAAGACAAACGAACGGACGTACACAAAGTCAGAATAATCAAGTTGATACAAATATAGTAGCTATCCCAAAAACGAAACGACGTAGACAACCATCAAGTACAAAGAATGTAGCCAACGCGAACCAGCGTGTGGCGCCACGACGTAGACTTCGTAACCGAAATGCAGGTCTGTTGCTAAAAGTACTAGCAACAGTAGCAGGTGTATTTTTATTTTGGCTATTAATTAGTACAGCATTTAGCTGGTTAAAAAATATATTAATACCAGGTCCGGCATTACAAGGCGAACAGCTATCAATACAAATAAACCAGCCACCTGTAGAAATTCCCACACCAGGTAGTCAACCGCAGTACCCAGAAGGAACTTTAACTCAAGAAACAGCAGCCCAAGTTGTTCAGAGTTGGTTATCAGCAAAATCAGCTTCTTTAGGTTCTAACCATGATATAGACAGTTTGAATCAAATACTAACTGGTTCAGCACTATCATACTGGCGAGGTATAGCTTTACAAATGAAATCAAGTAATAAACATCGGCAGTACGAACACGCAGTATCAAATGTATCTGTTAAACCAGATGCCAATAACAAAAATCACATGACAGTACAAGCAACAGTAGTAGAAAGTACCACTTACTACGAAAATGGTCAAACAAGAGAACAAGATAAAGACACAGTAAGAGTTAGATACGAAGTAGTTCGTGTAGACAAAGGATGGCGTATCCGTGACATTGCTTTGGTAAACTAACTTGATGTTAATTAAGGTAACTTGGTAATGGATGCATTTATGTTGGGAAGAAGGTAAATTCTAACTCCTCCTTACTAGCCATTACAATTTAATTTAATGATTGACACATTATTTCAAGCTTATACACCCCTAGTTATTTGGACAGGGTTAGGGTTATTCATATTTCGCTCACTACCTAAGTCTTTCTCGAAGATGTTAGGTCGTGGTCTTTACTGGGTTGGAGTCCCTCTTGAACTCATTGCATTGTCTCGTCAGGGTAACGAAAAGCAGTATCAAGCAATTAACACCTCATTTTGGGCACCTGTAATAACCGTTTGTGCTATCTTTATTGGTTTGCTGGTGACACTTTCGGTTATATGGATATGGAAATTATTAGCCAACCAGCAAAAGTCTGTAGACGACAACTCAAAAATACAACCATTGAGTCGAGTCAGCGAGGGGAGTTTTCTTCTCGCTGCTGTTTTGGGTAATACTGGTTTCGTTGGACTTGCAGTTGCACCTTCGTTAGTTGATGCTGATGCATTAAATTTAGCTGTAATATTCAGTGTTACCCATAATGTCATTGGTGCATTTGGTTTAGGCGTTTGGATTGCTAGTTATTATAGCCATAGCCAACAGCAGAATAACTTATTAACGCAGCTACGCGATATTTTAACAGTACCTGCATTATGGGCATTTCTCGGAGGACACTTAACGCGCTCCGTAACGCTACCAGATATTATTGAATATGGACTACAGCAATCAATTAGCGTTGTTATTGCTTGTGCTTTTTTACTCATCGGGATTAGAATAGCTCAATTACAAGGATGGAAAAGCCTTAAATTAGCGTTGATTCCGGCTACTTTACGAGTTTTTGTAATACCCTTACTAGTTGGAATTTTTACTAAATTTATATTTAGATTGCCTGCTTCATCAAGTTTTGCAATGGTTCTAATGTCAGGTATGCCATCAGCATTTCTAGGTTTAGTTCTCGCAGAAGAATATAACTTAGACCGCGATTTAATTGCTAGCAGTATTCTTGTATCAACAATATTATTACTTTTCGTGTTGCCATTATGGATTTTCATATTTGGGTAAATTAACGCTTTGTAGCTCCCGGTGTCTCGCCTGTGCAGTACCGATAAGAATTTTTACTACATAGTTCATAGATTTTAAGATTGGCGCCAACTCCTAAAACAAAATGTATTGATGTACTTATGTAACTGACGCAATTTGGTACTACTGGTTAAGTTAACCAGTAGTACTCATGCAGGCGCCCATCTTGAGTAAAGGTTTGGTTAACCAGTAGTACTGTTAAATAGCTTTGAGGAGTTCGTAGTTGTTGCTCTAGCCCTCTAAATTAAGATTTTTGACGCTCCGGAATCGCTACTACTAACCCCCAAAATTAATGACATAGAACACTAGATAATTTCATCGGCTACAACGCGACGGATAATTTCAGTAACTTCTGCTGCCATACGCGCGTCAAGTTCAACCAAAGTACGAGGTGGTTTAACTGCTGCTCGTAATGTCATCGCGAAGGTTTTAAATTTACCAACTTGGTTCGTGCTACGGTTACGTTCATCAATAAATTCCACAAACGCAACGTAAGTAATTTCATGTGACTCCCTGCTATCACTAAAGCCATTACCCAGTTTTGAGATAATTACCGGGGAGTTAATAACATTTTCTAACCCAAGAGTTTCTATTGCTATATCTATATATCTTGCACGGTCGTTACCCATTGTTTGAACTATAGATTTTAAACTTTGCCATTGGGCGCCACCTAAACGAGTATCTGCGGGTAAATGCCAATGCCATCCTAACATTGAGATTAACCGTGTCAAATCGTATGCCGATAAGTAATTCTTATCTACTTCTAGCGGCACTCCCGGTGAATTAAGTACTTGTTTACCTGTAACCCTATCAAATAGTTTTGGTTGTCTAATAAATGGGTTTCCACCATACCCACTCCGAAAACTAAGCTGTTGATTACCTGTAATATTTTTAACCCATGTTTCCAAAGCTGTTGGGGTTTGAAACAAATTTAAGCTTGCTGCTGCGGCGTTTGAGGAAGTGATTTTACCTTGGTAGCTAATAATATCTAAAATAATATCGCTCAATTTGTATTGTGTTTCATTGATATAGCAGTTAGCAATATCAACTCCAGGCGCCCGTGTATTAGCTTCACAAACAGTACTTAAAATTGGGATAATCTTTGTAGCACTCCAAAACTGACGTTCTTCAAGAGCATTTTTTCCTAACCAGCGCGCTTGTATTTCCCCATTGACAAAATTACCAATGCAAACACAAGCTTCCTTAATATCAGAATGCAGAAAGTTTAAACCTTGACTATCAATAGTCGGAATTACTCCTCGTTTTGGGTATGGTGTATAAGTTGATGGTACCTGAGTTTCATACTTAGCAGTCAACCGTTCTGCATATTGAGAAATTTCTATAATATACTTAGAATTTTTAATACCTCTATGCAAAAAAGGAGCAAGTTCGTCTGTAGAGAGTTTAGTAGCTTTTGCAATATCAAGTAAATTTTGGAAAGTTTGCGCGCGGCTAGTTACCATTGCCAAAACAGAAGGTAATTGCTTTTTGGTTAAAAGATTTTGAGCAAAGTTTCTATCATATTGAGGAAACGGAATATTAATAGCATCACAAAAGCTTTTAATTGCGTTTCGTGTTCTCGGTCCAAAGTCACCATCTACAAATTTTCCACCCGGATACAAACCTAGACCCCGTAATTTCATTTGAATTTGTGTAACTAGCTCAATATCAGCTTTTATTTGCTCCTCGCTAAGACGGGAAGTTATATTTTCTAGTTTCATATTATATATGCTTTTGTATAAAGTTTGATATTTATACAATTTTATACTTAAACATTACGGAAAAGTGAATAAATTTGGGAGATTTTTTAATGGAACACTCTTGAATATGAAAAGCACTTTTTGTTGCTTATTTATATTCAAGCAGTGACGGAAAAATATCTATCACAAATGTACTTTAGTATATAAACACTATTAATTATTGTATTACTAGTGAAAAACAACTCGCGAATGCCGAACGGCAAGCGAGGTTAGACGCAGTAGCTCAGTTGTTACAAATGGGGTTAAGTGTCGAACAAGTGGCACAAGCCAGATCGTTAACTGTGCAAGAAATAGAAGCAGCGAGATAAAATATCACGCTGTTTCCGAAATATGCAGACTGAGCATGTAGTTAAAACCACAAGAAAATTCAAACCAAAAAGATTATTATTTCGGAGAAACTACATGCCAGCTTTATCAACTCCTATTCAAAATTTAATAACTAACGCGCGTTTTACTGCTGCCGAAATGGTCGAATTAGAAAGACGCATTAAGGCTGGACAAACAAACAGACAAGAAGCTGAAACAATTGCAACTCGTTACGCTGACACGTTAGAACCTGGTGTAGGTAGCTGGTTGAATAAACTTTTAAAATCTCTCGGTAGTAACGTTACAGTTGCACAACCAATTGCAAATCTTGCTGGTGACACCGACTTACTCAATGGCAATATTAGTTTACCTGAAAACGGGCGTAACCATCCTTCGGTTCGTAATGTACAGCGTGCGCTAATTGGTTTAGCTAGCCGTACTAATAAATTAAATTACATGCTACCTGAGTTTGGCACCGATGGTGACTATGGTGATGAAACCGTCAAAGCTGTACGTGCATTCCAACAAAGTAATGCGTTACTTGTTGATGGTAAAGTTGGCGCCAAAACAGCAAAAGCTATCGATGCAGCACTTCGTAAAACTGATGTACCAGGAATTACAGGCGCCACTCCAAAAGATTTGGTCAATGCAGCAATAGAACTTTCCACAGGTGAAGTCGCGAAATACTACGGTGTACCTCAACCTTGGATAAACATCGACCCCAGACACAACGTACCTACCAACAAACCGTTTGATTTCCTCAAAGATCGTTGGAAATGCAACTTGTTCGGTGGAAACGTTCTGCGTAAAGGTGGTTATGAACCTCCTTATTACAGAGACAACACCAACGACAATAAAGGTGAATACCCCAACGCGAACCAATGGTTCAGATGGACTGACAAATATGCTGCTGCAAACAACAACCCAGCTCGCTTCTTATTAATAGACGAAATCAAACCAGCATCATTAAGCGAAGCACAACTAAGAACAAGACTTCAACAATTATTTACAAAAATTCAACCTGGTGACTTCTTAATGGTTGACCACCAAGGTAGTGGAGTTCAAGACGGTGGACACACGCGCGTTGCAACCAAGAACAATTTTGCAAGCTCCGGTACCATTTCCTTCGCACAAGCAAGTTTTGAAAGTTCCTTAATTCGCGAAGAAAGCATCGAAGCTCTTATGTCAGAAGAAGCAATTTGGCTAATGCGTCCTAACACCAAAATGTAATTAAAGTGTCATAGTGAACACATTATAACATTGTCATACTGAACACATTACAACATTGTCATCCTCACTACGTGAAGTATCTCTAATTTTAAGTATCGCTATACTAGCAGAGCCTGCCAACACGCAGGCTTTTTAATATACATATTTATGCTATAATATAAAATCATAAAGTTTATTTAATAAATATTGAAAGTAGCAAATCTAATTTGCGCGTCTAAATATGGTTGAATTACTAGATGTGGCTCGCTACTTTATCATCAGAGCCTATGAAGATGGTATGGAAGCGGAAATTACTAATATGAAGATTCAAAAGCTTTTATATTATTCGCAATGCCTTCACTTGGCAATGTACGATGAACCGTTATTTCTAGAAGAAATTCAAGCATGGCGGTATGGGCCTGTATGCCCTCCTGCTTATAAATATTATAGCGAGTTTGAAGCTCAACAATTACCTGTTCCAAGTAAAGAGTTTTTGGAAGGTATTCCTAATGATAAGAAAAAGCTTCTAGAGGAGGTCTGGGAAAATTTTGGTGGTTATCATGCTTATAAACTTAGTGAGATGACTCACGGGGAATTCCCTTGGAAAAAAGCACGTAAAGGATTAGCACCTAGAGCAAGTTCGACTGAACCAATACGTGTTGAAGATATGAAAGCATTAGGCTATCAAAAGCTTGATTTCATAGAACGTAATCACCCTGCATATGAAATAGTCATGTCCAAAGTATTAGAAGATGCTTTGACTTCGGAGTCTTCAACTCGCATTAAAAAAGGAGAAGTCCGTGACTGGATTAACTCCCTTCTCGATTGAAACAACTGATAATTTTCAGCGTTCTCTTAAAAAAGTTGCTAAAACTCTTGGCGTTGGTTTTGCTCAACTTGTCACAGAAGCTCTAGAAGGCTTAATTAATGACCCGTATCCAATAAACTCTCGCCAAGAACCTTTACCTGCAAAAATCCAATTACCTGATGAATGGACTTTTCATAAACTAGAAATTAAAGCAGGGAAAGGCGCCTCTGGACAAGTTCGGTTGATGTATTTAGTTAATGCAGACAAATGTATTATTAAACTTGTTTGGATTTATAACCATGAGCAGTATGAGAAACGCCCTGCGGAGAAAGATTTAAAAAATATTATTCAAGAAATATTAGAAGATACTGGACATTAGTGTTTGTAACTTATGGTCTGATTAAATAGAACTACAAATACCCAAGTAAAGAATTTTTAGTAGATACCTGACATCTTGCACCACGAGCTTGTTGAGAATAAAAGCGCTTGTAATGCTTATTCTTGCGTAGGGTGGCTTAAGCCACCTTACCCAAGCCAAAAGAAGGTGCATTCCGGTGAGATACCCGATGATAAGAAAAAGCTTCTAGCAAAATTAAACAATTTCATCGGTTACTACCCGACGGATAATTTCAGTAACCTCTGCTGCAACGCGCGCGTCAAGTTCAATCAAACCAATAGGTGGTTTGACAGCTCCTCGTAGAGTCATTGCCAATGTTCGCAATTTGCCCTGATTATTAGTCCGAATACGCTCATCAATGAATTGTACAAAAGCAACGTAAGTAATCTCATTCGTTCCTCGACTGTCACTAAAGCCATTACCGAGTTTTGAAATAATTACAGGGGTACAAAGCCAAACCCCGCAATTTGATTTGAATTTGAGTAACTAATTCTTTATCAGCTTTTACTTGGTTTTCACTAAGACGAGTGGTGATATTTTCAAGTTTCATATCTGTCTACTCAAAATCTCTATAAAGTAGAACTGTTTCGCTATGAAGGCGCCTCATGAGACTTGAGACTTGTGTTAAGAGCAAAAATAAAGTATTGTCTTTTCTTAACAAATACGCTTAGTGTTACTTTTCACTGATTGTAAGGGGGGATTACAATAGATGAAAGAATGGTAATGTTAGAGTTCTTAATAAAGCGCGACTCAATCATTGCTGGAATATTTTTAGGCACCTTGTTTTAAAGCAAGAGTAGGTACTATGGCAAGCAGATACAGTGTAATTCAGTATGTTCCTGACCCCATTGCGGATGAACGGATGAATGTTGGCGTGGTTGTTTTTAATGATGATACTGTTCGAGTACACTTTGTAAGCAACTGGGAACGAGCGCGCCGTTTTGGTATGGAAGATATTGAATTCTTGAAAAATTTTGCTCATAGTATGGAGGAAGAAGCAAACAAAGGACTTCTTTTTCCAGTTGAAAAATTTAATGGGATGTCTAACTATGAAAAAATTTTAAAAATATCACGGGGATGGATTAATAGTATTCAGTTCACGGAACCTCGTGCGGCGTTAGATACTGTAGATGGATTGTTAGAAGATAGTATTAAAACTTATTTGCATGAGCAAAAGCCAGAGTTAACGCCCAAAGTCAAAATGCGTGACCGTAAAGCTGCTGCAAGAATTGTTAGGTCGAAAACACGTGAAACACTGAAACAAAAATTTGGAGATAGAACTAAAGAATTGGTAAAACAAGATTATTTTATAAAAGGAAACAGTACAAATAATAAGTTTGATGTTGTTGTCGCGAATGGTCAACCTTATTTTGCAGCACATGGCATTTCTTTTGAAGTTGATATTCCCGATACTTTAAAAGATGCTGTTCTTTGGAGGATTTCAGATGTTAAAAGTTATCAACCTTATTTTCCTGTCGCAATCCTTGTACTACCACCAAAATTAGAACAAAGCAATTATAATCAAATTGAACTTGCATATAATAAAACTCTTAATACTTATAAAGAGCTAGGTGCAGATATTATTCAAGAAAATGATATCGAGTCTTGGGTTTTACAGCACATCTCAAAGCTCATTGTTTAACTTCCTGTTTACTTACTCAATATTTATAATTTATGGCGCCCTCTAGTAAGTCTACAAATTATTAGATGGCGCCTTTTTATCAGCTTCCAAATTGGATTATAGTTGGGTTTTGCTGTTGCTTACACCCAACCTACGTTTTTCGGGTTGGTTTGATGTGGGAACGTACCTAAAAATGTATTGTTAGCATTTCATGACATAAGTTTTGTGATTGAAGGCTCTAAGAGGTTGAAATTGCGTAAAATGTCATGAAATGATGACGTGATGCTCCCGAAAACGTGTAAATTCGTTAAAGGCTTGAAAAATACCCTTTGAGACCCCTTGATCCCTAGTGGGGGTCATTGGTTAATATTCATTAACATAAGGGTTTGCTTTTCTCCGAAGTTTATATCCGTAGGAGAAAAGCAAACTGTAATAGCTAGATTAATTCAAATAAAAAAATGCTATTTAAGCTATAAGTTTAGCAAATAGTAACGTTAACTTTTCACATCACAATTGTGAATGACATTGGAGCTACATTAGTTGAATTAACCAGGGGAAGTAAAACTTAAAAATCATAAGGATTAACTGGAGTTAGGATTTATGGCAAAAGAACGCCCACCGTTGGACGAGATGACATTACGACAGTTACGTAAAGTAGCTAGTGCTTATGGTGTATCTCGTTATAGCCGGATGCGTAAAACACAATTACTCGCATCTATTTTAGAAGTCGAACGTAGCAAACCTTCATTAAGTCAATCTCGTACATTAGAGGCACAGGAAGTCGTGGAAGCAGCAAAGTTTGAGTTAGGACAAGTAGACCGCAATGCAGGAAATCTCTCGGATGTCGATGAGTTTTTGGCAGATTTACCTGGTGGTTATGGTGAAAGTCGCATCGTATTAATGCCTCGTGACCCACAATGGGCGTATGCTTACTGGGATGTGCCCAAAGAGCATAAAGAAGAGTTGCGTCGCAATGGTGGACAGCAATTAGCTTTAAGAATTTACGATGTTACTGATATAAACTTTGACCAACAAAGCCCTCATAGCATTCAAGAATACCCTAGCGATGAAATGGCGCGCGAATGGTATTTACCTGTTCCTGTTAGCGACAGAGATTATGTAATTGATATTGGTTATCGCTGTGCTGACGGTCGTTGGTTGGTGCTTGCTCGTTCCGCGCGTGTTCATATTCCTCCTGTATATCCATCTGACTGGATTGAAGATGTGTTTATTACCGTCAACTTTGAGGAAGAACTGCGTAGTAAAACTTTATACGAACTTGTACCTCCTGCGAAGAAAGTTGCTGCTGGTACAGGTGCTGGTGTTGCAGGCGCCAACGGTAACGCTATTTATGAACAAATCTTTGGTATGTCAGAATCTACCGAAGCTTTGCGTGTAGCTGGTTCATTGTTCGGTTCGATGCAGCACGTACCTGGTTCAGTGGCGCCAGAGCAAGCGATTAGTTCTTATATATTCCCATCTGGTGTAGGTATGTGGGCAGTACCAACTACATCAGGTTTGAATATGTCTGGTGTTGGTATGTCGGGTGTTGGTTTGGGAGAAGTTCCAATGCAACCGCGCAAATTCTGGTTAATTGCCGATGCTGAGTTAATTGTTTACGGTGCTACCGAACCTGATGCAACTGTTACAATTGGTGGGCGCCCAATTAAGTTAAATCCAGATGGAACTTTCCGCTTCCAAATGTCGTTCCAAGATGGATTAATTGATTACCCCATTATGGCAATAGCAGCAGATGGCGAACAAACTCGTTCAATTCAAATGAAGTTCAACCGTGAAACCCCATCGCGCAATACCAATACTAAAGACGAAGCTGTCTTAGAATGGTTTAACTAATTTTTGATTTTTGATTCTGGATTTTTGATTAAACAAAAATAATATCCAACTAATAGCTGAATGTTGTTCAAGCCCACTATAAAGGTTATAGTGGGTTTTTTGCAACGGATATAACGGATGTAACGGATGAGTTATTTGTGATGAAGGACGTAATAAAGTTAGCAAGTTGTAGCTTCAGTATTTTAGCGATTTGTGCGGGTTGTCAAAGTGTAGGTACAACCTCACAGGAGATAAGTCTGTCACCTACATCAAAGTTAGAACCTGTTGCTAAGAAGGCAAAAAAGGATTGTTTTGGGGAAAATAAAGACTCTAGTATTAAGTTTTTTAAGACGAATAATTCTGGGGAGTTGTATGAACGCGGTATTAATCATGTAATTATTTTTAATCCAAAATCTGACAAGCTTGATTTTAAAGTAAATGTTGGCTTGGCGCACAAGCTATATGAGAAAGATAATCAAGGTAAAATTAAGCGGGAGTATGTACCGAAAACATTTCGTGAAATTATTAGCGATGATAATGCTAAATTGAAGGGTCAATTACCAATAGCTGCAATTAATGCTGATTATATAGATACACAAAATAAACCACAGGGATTAAATATTTCACGGGGAGTTGCGTATTCAGGAGATTTTCAAAGTAAACGGTCTTCGTTTGGTATATCCTCCGGAGCAGCAACACTCCGGCGCCGAGCGACTATTGCAACAGGTAGAAGGAAAGATGATATATTAAATTACAACCTCGTTGGAGGTAACGGCAGATTTTATCGAGATGGAAATTTTAAAGATATTTGTCAAGATTTAGGTGAGTTTGCTTGTAAACAAGCTACTAATCGTTCAATGGTGGCTGTTACTAATAGTGGTTATGTAATTTTATTAGTTAATGATGCAAAAGCTAACTCGGATATAAGCATATCAGAGAATAATCAAGAATTGCTACCAGACGGATTTAATAACGTTTTGAAAGGGATAGCTAAAAATAACTGTTTAGGTTCTATTCAAGAAGCAATGTTATTTGATGGAGGAATGTCTCCTGGATTATACTACGACAATAAAATCTATGTTGAAAACCCAGGCCCAATAGGTTCTGCATTTCTTATATATAGTAAAAGCGTCAGGCCAAACACCTAACCTAAATGACGTTGGTAATTTCGGCGCCAGTGTTCAAGCTTCTCTATTGAAATAAATTCTGTGACAACACCAGCATTACTACCACGCCATTGAACTTCAGAGTCGGTAGTAAAGACACCACAATCCAAACATGTAAGTTGAATATCCCAGTATTCACTAAATCGACTTTTTAAGGTAATTACTTGCTCAAAGACTTTATTTCTGTGCTTATTACGACGTTTACGTTCAGTGGCGCCTGTTGCCTCGGTATCGATAAATTTGGTTTCGATGAGAAATAAGTTACCAGTTGTAGTTAAGTAGACAAAATCACACTTACCCAAATCAGTATAGTCAGCAATCGGAGATTTTTCAAACAGCAATAACTCCGAGCAGCAAGGGAATAAGCTCTGGATATTTAAAAATAAATACGCTTGTAAAAGCAGTTCTTTATCATAGGGAAACCCTACAACTCCTTCAAAAAAGCGTTTAATATCTTGCTGCGATTGGGGCTGAATTTTTTTGCAGTAAGCCACAAATTTATTCAGTTCATCTGCGCTCATGCAATTTTTATTCATCCCGTGAATGCTATATAAAAATGGTATATGGTATAAAACAATATCACGTATATGCAATGCTATTCATCCGCATATGTAACTAATTACATAAATTAAATACCAAATATATACGTCATTTCACGGATGACAAAATAGTGCTGAGTGCTGAGTGCTGAGTGATGAGTGATGAGTGCTGAGTGATGAGTGATGAGTGCTGAGTGCTGAGTGCTGAGTTGTGAGTTGTAAGTTCTGAATTTGAACTCCTAACTTCTAACTTGTAACTCCTAACCCTACTCAGCACTCAGCACTTTCAACTCAGCACTTAATTAGTTCAACTCAGCACTTAATTAGTTAAGGGTTGGATGCGTGCTTTAAAGTCGGCATTTTGTAGTGCGCTGATAGCGTTGATAGAATCTTGCACCCAAAACTGTCTGCCTAAACGAACGAGTTGGCGGGTTCCTCCGGATTGGACTATAGCGATAACAGGTGTTTTACCTGGGACGCTGCCACCTGCTTGTTTTACTAAGACGTTTCGTAAGCGGTCTTGTTCTTCGATAACAGTTGCTTGCTCAGGGGTTAGCTCAACCATTATCATTTGTACTTGTTCGACTGGCTCTACATCGTCAACAATAATTTGGTTTTGGTCATCGCGACGTTTGATTTTAGCCCAAATAATTAATCGCGCATCGACTTGGAGTAATGCACTAATACGTTCGTAGATTTTAGGGAAGACGACGGCTTCGGATTGTGTTGTTAGGTCTTCGATTTGTAAAATTGCCATTGGGTCGCCTTTCTGGGTGATGCGTTTTATAACATTGTTGAGCATCACAACTGTGCAAATTGCAGCGTCCTCTTTTTGTTCTGAAATTTGCGATAGGTTTACGGGTGAGAGAATACGCGCGGATTGGCGAATTGATTTGAGAGGGTGGTCAGAGACGTAGAAGCCAAGTAGTTCTTTTTCTTTGTGAAGTTTTTCTTGAGGAGGAAAATCTGGGACGGGTTTAGAAGAAGGCGCCGTATCAAAGCTGTTGCTTTTGCTGCTATCGTTACTGCCAAATCCTCCTCCCAACAAGTCAAATAAATTTCCCTGACCGCTAGCACGGTCTTTCGCGCGCGACTGTGCCCAGTTAAAAGTCAATTCTAAGTCGTGGATTAATTGTTGACGGTTTGTCGAGAGCGTATCGAAGGCGCCGCAATATATTAGAGATTCGATAGTTTTACGACCAACCGCACGCAAATCAACACGGTCACAAAAATCACCTAGTGATTTGAAGTTACCACCTTCGGAACGCGCTTCTAATATTGAACCAATGGCGCCTTGTCCTAAACCCCGCACGGCTGAAAGTCCGAACATAATTTTGCCATCCGATGGAGTGAAATCAATACCTGAGCGATTAACATTGGGTGGCTCAATTGTAATACCCATAGTCACGCAGGTAGAAATATACTTCTGTACCTTTTCGGTGTCACCACTGTTAGCCGTTAACAATGCTGCCATATACTCTAAAGGATAATTTGCTTTTAAATACGCAGTTTGATAAGTGACATATCCATAAGCAGTAGAGTGCGACTTGTTAAAGCAATTAGAAGCTACAAAGCCTTGTTTTATAACAAAATTATGGTCTTGCGCTACGCCAATGTCATAAACATCTTGTACACCGAGAGATTTTCTAGCAACTATTTTTACCATTACCGTCGCCTCAAAACACTTATAGAATTAATTAAAAGCAATTTATATCAATCATTTTAGGACACTCGCAGTCGGCACTAGTGCCCAACCTATATTAAAATCAATCAGTTATGAGTGCTGAGTGCTGAGTGCTGAGTGCTGAGTGATGAGTTATGAGTTATGAGTTATGAGTTATGAATTATAGTTTTTAACTCTTAACTCCTAATTTAACTCAGCACTCAGCACTTTCTACTCAGCACTTCCTACTCAGCACTATGCAGGAGAGAATTATTATGGCATCGATTCGTGAATTACATGAGCAACTAGTTAAGAAGGAGCGTTCTGCGGTAGAAATAGCTCAAGAAGCGCTAAAACGTATAGAAACGTTAGAACCAAAGGTACAAAGTTTCTTGTGTGTTACCGCAGAAAAAGCATTGGAACAAGCGCGCGCAGTGGATGCGAAAATTTCAGCGGGTGAAGAAATCGGCATGTTAGCTGGTATCCCAATCGGGATCAAGGATAATATGTGTACAAAGGGGATCACCACAACTTGCGCTTCACGAATATTAGAGAATTTTGTACCACCTTATGAATCAACAGTAACGCAAAAGCTATTCGATGCAGGCGCCGTGATGGTTGGTAAAACTAATCTCGATGAGTTCGCGATGGGAGGTTCAACAGAAACATCAGCTTATAAAAAAACAGCAAATCCTTGGGACTTATCGCGCGTACCAGGTGGTTCATCGGGAGGTTCAGCAGCAGCAGTTGCAGCTGGTGAATGTGTTGTGTCAATAGGTTCAGACACAGGTGGTTCAATTCGTCAACCTGCTTCGTTTTGTGGTGTTGTAGGTATTAAACCTACTTATGGACTTGTATCAAGGTATGGGTTAGTAGCATTTGCTTCTTCCCTCGACCAAATAGGACCCTTTTCGCGTAGCGTTGAAGATTCGGCTATTTTACTAAATGCCATAGCAGGATATGACCCTAAAGACTCAACTAGTCTAAAAGTCGAAATTCCCGACTACACGGCAAATCTTAGACCTGATTCGATGACATTTAATGGCAAAAAAATTCGTATTGGTATTATCAAGGAAACTTTCGGTGAAGGTTTAGATGCAACTGTTGAGCAATCTGTCAATACTGCTATTGAAAAACTTAAAGAATTAGGAGCAGAAATCGTTGAAATTTCTTGTCCTCGTTTCCGCTATGGTTTGCCAAGCTATTACATTATCGCTCCCTCCGAAGCCTCTGCGAACTTAGCCCGCTATGACGGAGTTAAATATGGTATGCGCGCGGAAGATGCCGAGAATTTATTATCAATGTACACCCGCACTCGTGCTACTGGTTTCGGCGCCGAAGTCAAACGTCGAATCATGATAGGTACATATGCTCTATCATCAGGTTACTACGATGCGTACTATCTCAAAGCCCAAAAAGTACGGACTTTAATCAAGCAAGACTTCGAGAAAGCATTTGAACAAGTCGATGTATTAGTATCTCCCGTTGCTCCCATAACAGCATTTAAAGCAGGAGAGAAAACAACCGACCCATTAAGTATGTATTTAATAGACTTAATGACGATCCCAGTTAACCTAGCTGGACTACCTGGTATAAGCGTACCATGCGGTTTTGATAATAAAGGCTTGCCAATAGGCTTACAGTTAATAAGTAACGCACTGCGCGAAGACTTATTATTCCAAGTCGCATATACATACGAACAGTCAACAGATTGGCATTCGCACGAACCCAAAATATCTTTGTAGGTTAGGCGTCTCGCCTGACCTACTACTAACCTACTACTAACCTACTACACAGGTGTCTCGCTGTTCCAACGCACAGGCGGGACGCCTATGCTACGGGGTGGGGGAAGGTGTAGGTGTCGCTGCGGTTTCGTTTGTGTACTTCACGTCTCGAACACTACCTTGAGGACCCATAGCAGCTGGAGGTTGCTTATTCGTTGACACTAAAACAGCACCAGCATTACCCGAACGTATGGACACCTCCTTTTGAGCTTTCCAAGTTTTTTTATCTCCTTTATTTAAAGTTCCTTCAAAATCAGTTTTTCCATCAACCTTCACTCGTATCCAAGAAGCATCTTGCAATTCAACTCCAACTTCAACTCCAGAACCAGCTTGAATAGTTGGAGTTGGAGTTGTTTTGGGAGTAGAAGTCAATGCAGGCGCCTTGGATGGTGGTAGAGATGTTACTATTTTTGGGTTTAACGTTGGTTGTGATGAGCGTGACACCACAGAATCCGTTTTAGAAACAGCCGTTTGAGTTGTGTTAGTTTTGTTCTGAGCTACCGACTCACCACCTCGCCGAGGAACAAGAATATAAATAAGTCCTAAAAAAGCGGCAACTAGTAGTAAGATATACGGTACGGCTAGAGGTATATATAAATTTTGTGTCTTCTCTATATCCTGCGGTTCGCTTTCAGTTTGTACGGGTAAAAATACATCGCCAAAGTTTGCTGTTAATGTGGCGCCATCGATGCCAATAGCATCACAATAGCGGCGAATGAATCCCTGTACAAAAACAGCTTCTGGGAGAGAGTTAGCATTTCCCTCTTCTATGGCTTGTATAAACGCTGGACGTATCCGCGTATGTACTGCGATCTCATCTATACTTATAGATTTGTCTTCGCGTCGTTTGCGTAGATAAGCCCCAATTTCCCTTAATTGCTCTAACTGAGCCTCATTTGCATTCATTCACTTTGTTCTCCTCTTATCCAGCTATACTTATTCAATAGAGAAAATACTGATTATTGTGTATATACTTAAACTAATTAATCAGAATTATTAAGAATTCATAGTTGGTTGAGTGTCTCTAATTTAATAGAGTACCAAATTTAGTCACCAAAAGAATAATAATTGTGTTTAGGATTGCCATTAGGAGGTAAGGAACGCTGCTACAGATAATACATTTACTCCCCAAGTTAATTCTAAGTATCGGGGTGTTGCTTTCTATTACATACATTGCGGTGTGCTTATTCTTGTACGCACGACAGCATAAGTATCTTTTCTATCCTTCTTCAAATATTGAAAAAACACCTGCTGTTTATAATGTGCCTTTTGAAGAAGTTTGGATACCCGTTAGTTCTAAGGGGAAAATCGAGCAAATGTACGGTTGGTGGATGGATAATTCTAAGTATTCTAATGGTAAAGTTTTACTTTATCTCCACGGAAATGCAGCCAATATTGGCGCCAACGTTTATGCAGCAAGTGGCTACTACAAAGCCGGATTCTCAGTATTATTAATCGATTATCGAGGATTTGGGCTAAGTGTTGGTCGTCACCCGACTGAAAGTCGTGTTTATGAAGACGCAAACTATGCTTGGAATTATCTCGTAACGGAAAAGAAAGTTCCTGCTCACAACATCTATATATATGGACACTCGCTTGGCGGCGCCGTTGCGATAGAATTAGCCACAAAACAGAAAGAAGCTGCTGGGTTGATTGTAGAAAGCACTTTTACCTCAATTCGGGATGTAATCATAGCTAGGAAACTTTTCCGATTTTTCCCCGTCAAGTTAATTCTGAAACAAAATTTTGATTCAATCAGTAAAATATCATCAATCAAAATACCTATCTTATTAATTCACGGCGCCGAGGATTCAACTGTACCAGCGTTTATGAGTAAGCAGCTGTATAATTTGGCTCCAGAACCCAAGGAAATAATAATAGTACCGGGTGCAAACCATAACAACGTCGGAGAGTTCGCTCCATCTCTATATCTGAAAGCTGTGCAGTCTTTTCTGAAAATTGTTGAAGCGAGAACCCGACCGAGTATTCATTAACTTATACTAACTAATTGGTTTATTAATTCGATTAAAACTATGCGCCTTCAAAACGTATTCTTAAGTAATATTACGTAATTCAAAGTATTGTACGTCATGTAAGTACAAATACTGCGTATATTTGGTTAATGTTTGGTTAGACAATTACAGAACTGGATTAAAAATTGTTAAGCGATTACACGTAATTTTAGATGTAATTGTTTGTATATAAGTTCGTTCATAAAAGTTACTTTGGTCTAGTTTAGTAGTTCAAAATACTTGAGAAATTGATACATAAAAATCCGGAATCATCCGCAGAGAGTAGAAGAAATTACACAGGGAAAGCTTTTTTCGCTCTTATAAATATTATTGGTTTAGACAAAGATTATGACAGCTGTATACTCATTAAGTATTACTGGAAAATCTGCTATTGAAATTAGCCAAGACGAACTACGGACAATCTTAGGCGAAATTGAAGCAGAGCTACATCGCAGCAGAGTTTACCGTCGCGCGTTAGCTACAGTTAAGAAGATGTTTGGAGAATCATCTGAAGAAGCAAGTCAGTTATTTAAAGCTGTCGGACGCGAAGCAATCGGTTTAGCTTTTCATCAGTTTGTACAACAGCAGCAGAAAGTACAGTCCATTGAACCAGGTACAGGTTCATCTTCTAATTCTGATGATGCAAAGGTTGATGAGGGTCAAAGAGCGAATGATTCTGCTGAACACACGAGTGAACCGGATGGTGATTTATCTGAATGCTTAACTAGTGCAAAGTTTCATTCAAAAGCAGAACATGAAAAAGACGCAGTGGTAAACACTAGTTCATCTGGTGTAGAAGCTAAAAGCGTTAAAAAGTCCAACTTACCGTGGTTTAATAAAACTAAGAAAGTAAAACAAGCAGAACTCGCAAGACTTGCAGCAGAAGAACAACGCGCTAATGCCTTAAGCGACATCGGCAACCAATTACGACAAGCGCGCGAACTGAGAGGAATGTCATTAATTCAGTTAAATATCTATACCCATGTACCAATCCACCAAATGCAAGCGATTGAGAATGGGAAATGGGAAAATTTACCAGAAGAAGTATACGTTCGCGGATTTATTCGCGTAATGGGTAATGCATTAGGATTAAATGGAACTAACTTAATAAGTTCTTTACCTGCTCCCGAACCAGCAAAAACAATAGCACCAGTTTGGTATAAAGAGCAAAAAAATTCTTCTGGTGGAATAGGGCTTAATATTAAACCGATGCATTTATATGTAGGTTACACCGCACTTGTCGCAGGCGCCGTGGGTGGACTATCAATAATGTCGCAGCAAGCAGAAGCAAAACGGTTACTTCCCGATACAAACACAACTTCATCTTCCACTCAAACACCCAAAGATAAAGAAACAAACACCAAACCCGGACTACAATCTAACGGTAAAGTTTCAGTCGGCGCCCAAATTGCACCACCTGAAGCTTTGTAATTTTGTATCGGGTTGATCCCCCTTAATAAGAAGGTTTGGGGGGATCAATTAATATAACTTAAAACTCGTTAAATCTCTGTGTTCTCTGTGCCTCTGTGGTAAAAAGATTTTACTCTGTGAGAATAGTATTAAATTTTACCAAATTTTGCATAAGTTTTACTGACTATAAACGGTGGTCAACTTTATACTGTTGCCAAAATTAACTCTGGGAATATAAGTATAAATGCCTGTGATGCTGTTATTGGTGATGGTGTTGATAAAAATAATTTTCTGCCTCGGCGCCTTCACTTATCTATGGCAGTTATAATAATTTAACTTGAGCAACTTTGGATGAAACAAAAGCAAATAATCAACTTTCTAAAAATGTGGTGCCTGAAAAACCAATTGTTGAGGCACAAGCATGGGTAAAAGGCACCGATGGAAGTGTTACTCTTGTTGCTGTGGCGCCTGCTACACCCTCATTACTAAGTGCAAATTGTTCACACTGATTAGATCATAAGAGGGTGTTAAAGCTCTCTTATAAAAGGTGAGAAAAAACTAAGTGCTGTAATGCATGAATATATTATAATGAGTAAGCAAGATTAATATGGAGTATCTCTATGCCCCAAACTTTAAAGGCAACTTATAGTAATGGTGCCTTTATATTGCAAGCAACTTGTAATATACCAGAAGGTTCTGAAGTTGAATTATTTGTGAAATCTTCTGATGTTGTGGCACCACCTATTTCTGACGAAGAAAGCAAAAAGAGCTTTCTAAAAGCGCTAGTTAAACGGATGCAGCAAAACCCAATACCAACTGAAGCAGAACCTTTCACACGGGATATGCTACATGAACGCCGTTGATACTAATATTTTAATTTATGTAAACGACCCACGCGATACTATTAAACAAGCCAAAGCATCTTCTCTAATTTCTAACCTCACAGATGGCGTATTACTTTGGCAGGTTGCATGTGAGATTTTGGATGCGTGACAGCACTTAATTATTTGCTTTAGTTTTAGTTATTAAGTGCTGTTATATACCTGAAGCTCAATATATCGAAATGCGATAAACGTTATGAAGAAGCGCGAGAAGCACGAGCGAAACATGGCACTTAGCGTTAGGCTTGAAATATAGCGTTCTCTATAACTTTATATTTATCTCCTATGCTACAACTGTCTCCACAACTAAAAGCGAGACTCTCTACACCTCTTAAAATTGGCACCGTCTCAGTTAATAGTCGTGTGCTTCAATCTCCTTTATCGGGTGTAACTGATTTGGTGTTCCGGCGCCTTGTTCGTCGTTATGCACAGCAGTCAATGTTATATACTGAGATGGTTCACGCTTCCAGGTTGCAGCATATCAAAGAAATTCCCATCATCATGGAGATTGACCCAAACGAACGTCCGGTAAGTATTCAATTATTTGATTGTCGTCCACATTTTTTAGCTGAAGCAGCACGAAAAGCAGTTAGTGAAGGCGCCGATACTGTTGATATAAATATGGGGTGTCCGGTAAATAAAATTACTCGTAAGGGAGGGGGTTCTTCGCTGTTACGACAACCGGAAGTAGCCGAGGAAATAGTCAGAGAAATAGTTAAAGCGGTGGATGTACCTGTCACCGTAAAAACACGGATAGGATGGGACGATGCAGAGATTACAATACTTGATTTTGCTCTGAGAATGCAAGATGCAGGTGCCCAGATGATTACTGTACATGGTCGTACTCGTGCCCAAGGTTATACAGGTAACGCGCGTTGGGAATGGATAGGCAAGGTAAAACAAATATTAGATATTCCAGTAATTGCCAATGGGGATATATTTTGTGTAGAGTCAGCAGTGCGATGCTTAGAAGAAACAGGCGCCGATGGTGTAATGTGTTCGCGCGGGACTTTGGGATATCCTTTTTTGGTAGGAGAAATTGATTATTTTCTGAAAACAGGGGAAATATTAGCGGCGCCTACACCAGTACAAAGACTCGCATGTGCCAAAGAGCATTTAGAAGCTTTGTATGAATATAAAGGAGAACGCGGTATTTACCAAGCGCGTAAACATATGGCTTGGTATGCAAAAGGATTTGTTGGTGCCTCTGACTTACGAAGTGGGTTGAATAAAATAGAAACCGTAGAACAAGGCGCCGAGTTACTCGACAAAGCAATTGATAAGTTAGCTAAAGGCTATGAGCTAATCGAGGAAAAAGAAGTTGTAATATCGCAATAACGAGCTTTAATTATAATTGCTATAAATAAATTTTAAAAAAAAATCTGTGTATTTTGTTACAATTTACGCAAATATTAAGTTATCATGACATTGTAGTAGATACAGTGCGGTAAAGATGATTACCAAAGAGGCGCAGAGGACACAGAGACAGTTGGAAGCAAGTTCAAACTCAAGAATCTTTCTTCTCTGCGCTCTCTGTGTCTCTGTGGTTAAAAAAAACTACTCAAACAATATTTATGAAAAAATTTCCTCAACAAAAGCCAGATAATACCTTCCAACTAATATGGATACATTTAAAAGAAAATATATTGAAACTCTGTAGAAGCTCTGTAAATCAGCCAAATTTTTCACCTAGACAGATTTTACTGTCTGGTGTAGGCAGTTTTTTGGGGATAGCAGTTCTTGTATATTTAACATTACATACAAGGTATCCATTAATTGCGGCGCCGTTTGGAGCGAGTGCAGTACTATTATACGCAGTTCCAGAAAGTCCTCTAGCTCAACCTCGTAATGTAATTGGAGGAAATATTCTGGGCGCTTTAACCTGCATTACTCTAGTTCATTTGTTTGGAGATGCACCTTGGGTTCAAGCTGCTTCAGTTGCTATTGCAATTAAGTTAATGCAGTTAACTAAAACACTTCATCCACCAGGTGGAGCAGTAGCACTTGTTGGAGCAATGAGTAATGCTTCATGGGGATTTTTATTTACTCCAGTTTTAGCAGGGTCAGTGATTATCTTATTTTGTACATACACTTTTAATAAGTTTGTCGCAACCAAAGCTTACTCTGTAAATTAAATTTAAAACATACAATTTAAAAAACAAAGTTTCGTGAAAAGACATCAACAACAAACTTTAGCTTGGCTCAACGGCTTAACCGCGCGCAATCCTTTAACAGTATCGCGTTGGCTTTTGTGCTGGGCAGCTATAGGAATTTGCAGCGGTTTATTTGCTGGATTATACTGGCATGTTCTAGAGCAAATGACTAAGTTTTTAAGTTCATTTCAAGGTTATAGCTTATTAGTCATAATGCCCTTATCTGGATTACTGATAGGATTAGTGATACATTTTCTTGGTAATCCAGGCGAAATTGCTTTAATAGTCGATAACATCCATTTTCGCGGGGGAAGAATTGAAAAGCGCGAAAACCCCTCAATGATTCTATCTTCACTCATTAGCATTTCGGCAGGAGGAAGTCTTGGACCAGAGGCGCCGATGGTTCAGGTAACAGGTTCTTTGGGGACTTGGTTTGCAGATAGGCTGCATCTAGAAGGTGAAAAGTTACGCTCCCTTAGTATTGCGGGTATGGCAGCTGGTTTTACAGCTTTATTTGGCGCCCCGTTGGGAGGTGCTTTTTTCGCATTAGAGATTTTGCACCATGAGTATTTTCTGGAGTACTATGAAGCGGTTTTACCTGCTATTGTCTCTAGTTGCGCCAGCTATTTAGTGTTTGTTGTAATTACGCACTTAGGTATTGCGCCTACCTGGAATTTTCCCCAGTATCAAGTTAATAATATTGACGACTTTATTGTAGCTATTTTATACGCAATCGTCGGGGCTATTGCAGCATGGGTATTTATCAGTATTTTTAAACTTTGCAGGCAGGTTTTTGCAAAAATTCCTGCACCTATTTATGTGCGAACAACAATAGCAGGGTTAGTATTGGGGAGTTTGGCAATAGCTATACCATTAACCCGCTACTTTGGACATGAGCAACTTAATGCAGTTGTTGAGAATAATTTTAGTGCTTATACGTTACTAATTATAGTACTCGCCAAAATGGTTGCGATTAGCGTCACTGTAAACGGCGAGTGGCGAGGTGGGTTTATTATTCCACTGTTTTTTACCGGAGCATGTTTAGGTAAAGCAATAGCTACTTTAATTCCAGGAGTGCATCCTGTACTAGCAATGATTTCAGTAATGGCAGCAATTAATGCCGCAGTTACTCGCACTCCAATTAGCACAACGTTACTACTTACAAAACTAACAGGCTTTACTCCCTTTACACCAATTCTATTTGCTAGCTTGGTTGGCTTTTTTCTATCGCCCAAAATGCCGCTCATTAAATCACAGCTAAAGTCGCAAAACACAGAAATGCACTAAGAGGATGTTTGGAAAGTATCAAATTTAACTATAGGTTTAGAAAATCCCTCCAACAGAGCGCGTGGAAGCTACCCTGTACACACATCTTTAATAATCATTCTTATATTCCCCTCTTTGTGCCCTTTGTGTCTTCGTGGTTCCCTAAAGGAATAAACCACAAAGGTCACTGCATGTCACAAAGGAAGAGAAGAAAGGGAAGAAAGATAACTTTGAAAAACTTGTGTATACACGGTAGCCGCGAGTTCAGGGGGCTTAAATGCCTCTTTTCCCTCCCTTCCACGCGCTCTGTCAGGGGGGATTAAATCAAGAATTGAGTATTAAATATAACTTTTAAAACATCCTCTAAGCTTTGTTTAGTTTACAAACTTTCAAAGTGCTTAACATTACTTTACCTAAGATTGCCGACGGGAATCTGGGCACGTAGCAATAATTAAAAAATATTAACTTTTAATAATATCTCATGTAGAATCTTTATTTTTGTTTGACTAATTGTGAACCTGACGTGAGATTCTAGAAAAAGCGAAAAATTTTTAATTCTGTTTTGATGAGGTTTTAACAAATGGTAGAAGGTCAAAAACCCACGGTAATCATTACAGGCGCCTCTTCGGGAGTAGGTTTGTACGCTGCAAGTGCGCTAGCTAAAAGAGGTTGGTATGTAGTAATGGCGTGTCGAAATTTGGAAAAGGCAGAACAAGCAGCAGCAAGTTTGGGAATGCCAAAGGATAGCTACAGAGTCATTCATCTCGACTTAGGCAGCTTGAACAGTGTGCGCGAATTTGTAAACAGTTTTCGGGAAACAGGCAAAACGCTTGATGCGTTGGTATGTAACGCTGCAGTTTATATGCCATTGTTGAAGGAACCAATTTACAGTCCAGATGGTTACGAGTTAAGCGTCGCTACAAACCACTTTGGACATTTTCTGCTATGTAACTTAATGTTGGAAGATTTGAAAAATTCCGGTGCCAAAGAACCGAGACTGGTAATTTTAGGAACAGTAACAGCTAACTCTAAAGAACTAGGTGGTAAAATACCCATTCCGGCGCCAGCAGACTTAGGAGACTTAAAAGGATTAGAAGCTGGATTTAAGGCGCCTATCAGTATGATAGACGGTAAGAAATTCAAAGCAGGTAAAGCTTATAAAGACAGCAAACTCTGCAACATGATAACCGTGCGCGAGTTACACAAACGTTATCACGACTCTACAGGTATTACATTTAGCTCGCTATATCCAGGATGTGTTGCTGACACACCATTATTCCGTAACAGCTATCCTGTATTCCAAAAAGTATTTCCTTGGTTCCAAAAAAACATTACAGGAGGATACGTTTCTCAGGAACTAGCAGGTGAACGAGTCGCACAAGTAGTAGCTGACCCAGAATTTAACCAATCTGGCGCCCATTGGAGTTGGGGCAACCGTCAAAAAGAAGGGCGCCAATCCTTCGTACAAGAACTTTCCGAAAAAGCCACCGATGACACAACAGCAAAACGCATGTGGGAACTAAGTGAAAAACTAGTCGGACTATAAAATACGTAGGTTGGGTGAAGCGGCAGCGGAACCCAACATAACCCAACCTACAAAAACAAGAAATTAGTTCGATTCTGGAAAGATAGAAATAATTTGAATGCTTTTTGTACGGAAAATTGATTTCTCAGGTTTTTCATAGGTTAGAAATTCCACCGCACCTACTGAAAGGGCTGCGGAAATATGTAAAGCATCCATTGCTCCCAACCCATACTGAGCGCATTCTTTATAAGCATTCTCAATAATTTGCTCGGTATCTGTTGCCCAGTAAGTAACGACATTAAAATACGCTTCGTACAACTTTACTTCCGCCGTGCGCTTGTTATAAATTGCTTTTGGTAAAATCTCCAACTTTAGAAATATACTTGAAGCAAACTCTCGATTTTGGTCTTTAAGAACATTTGAAGCTCTTTCTGCACCAACACTTCCACCACGAGCAGCAATAATTAACACTCCTGCATCAATAAATGTGCGAATCATTCTGTCTCCTGATACCCTCCACGTCGTTCTGCAATTTCCATATATACTTCTTCATCTGTCAATAGAGGTATACCAGAATCAATAATTTCTTGACGTAATTGATCCAACTTTTCAGCAAAGTCCAGTCTAGACTGCAAATCCACTTTATTTTCAGAAATTGGCACATTTGTTGAGTGAAGGAAGTTAACAAAGTTAAAGACTTCTTGCTGTTTATTTGGTGGCAAAGAACGCCATTTTTCCAGTAGCAGTTGTTCAGTAGTCATTATTTTATCCTAATTTAAAGGAATTGGTTCGACGCTGAATATGCTTTAATTATAATATATAGATTAAAAATTACTACATATAACAAGCGATGTCATCAAACGCAATCACTACTGTTATCAAGATGATGGAGTCATTCTCGGAAGATACGCAAAACCGTATAGTAGAGCATCTGAGAGAATATATTCTTGAACTCGAAGACGAGCAAAAATGGGATGAGACTTTTGCAAAAACCCAATCTCAACTTTCAGCAGCAGCCAAGCGTGCGAGACAAGAAATATCAGAAGGGCACAGCATACCTATGGACTACGATAAGCTATGAAACGCCTTACTTCGATTTTGTAGATTAAATTTTGCGGCAGCGCGCACAATCTGGTTAGCATCTTTAACTATTAAGTGCTGACATAATTTTCTCCTATTTAAAATTACAAAAGTTAAAGAATTACTTAAAATGATCTTCTACCTAAATTAATTGCTTCAGTAACGGTATCGACAAGTATGTCAATTCGATTACCAATCACTGCTGTACCTTTATCTAAAGCAAATGCAGGAATAACATTTGGGTCTACAGCACAAGCAGCAGGCGCCCTTTACCACTTAAAGCTTGACTTGAGGTGGGTGTACCGCAGGTAAATTTTCCTACCCTGTGGAAAAACTCCATTTACGGATAACGGAGAAGATTTGCTTGCGCGTCTCTACATGCTGTGAAAATCATTCATCTTTTGGTTGACGATAATCTGAACACATCCAACCTTCTTGACTTTGTAGTTGAACCTTATACCAACCTTTCTTACATCCTTCTGTTTCGCCAATCTTAAAGTTAAGTATAGTTACAGTAGTATTATTTGGAATCTTTACTACTTGTTGGTTTGGACGAGTATTTGGATTTTGTCGCAAATTCACAAAACCTTTTGATGATTCAAAAATTAAAGGTTCTGTAGGAACAAAATCATACCCCAATCCTGAGCGCGATTCTTTATTAGCAACAATTTTGACAAGCTGAGGATATTTTTGACTGCGGTCACCCGATTCAAACTTTATGCTACCACTGGCGCCATCTACTGTAAAATTAGATGAGCGTAGAGCCTCGGCTACTCCTTGACGTGTAGGATTTCTCCTCAGCGCTTCACTTAAAGCTAAGGTTGCATCGTAAGACATAGCAGTTCGCCAATTAACATCTGCTCCTTTCCAAAGCTCTCTAGAAGTTATTGAAAATTCTGAGGAAGGCTTACTTAAAATATGCCAGGGTACAGCAATGGTCAGACCATCTGCATTTTCTTTACCATCGTTTAGTATTTTTTTTGTATACATATCATCTCCTCCTAAAATAGGAAGCTTTTTGCCATTTGCCTTTATTACCTCAATTGCCCCATCTAAAGTTTTTGAGCTTGGAAATAAAACTAGTACTTCAGTATTTAATGGAATTAATTGATTAATATTGTCTCCGTTAATGTTAGTTTCAGAAAATTTCACCTCTTTTAATACCTGTCCTCTTTGTTGAACAAGCGCTTTTTTAAACTCATCCTTTAGAGACTTACTATAGTCACTGTTTGAATCATAAAACACAACTGCATTTTTTTTCTGTAGCTTTTCCACCATATGTTTAGCTAAAACTTCTGCTGCAAGAGCTAAGAACTTTGTAACAATTTTTGCAGGTGGAGCTATCTCACCAACCTGTTCATTCAACAATCTAGCAACGCTTAAAGTAATCTCTTGTACCCATGACCAAGGGGAACCAGCGTTAGGAGTTCCCAACATTACCAAATGTTTAATAATTTGGTTTCCTCCTTCCCGCTCAATAAACCAGCGAGAAATTAATCCTCCTATTGAATGAGCTACAATATATAACTCTTTACCATGACAGGCGCCTAAATCAACAGATTCCAGTCGTTGTTTTAACCATCGCGCGTTTTCTTTAATACTAGTATAAACACCTTCGTAATCGAAAGTTAAAACTAGGTCATAATTCTTAAGAACACTTCTGACCATACTTTCACTATCACCAATAATTCCATGAACACAAAGGATAATTTTTTGAGCATTAGCAACTCGCTTTTTCACCTCCTCTATACGAGTTACATACGTTATATCTCCCTGTTCGTTTACCTCTATTGCTGTTAAAATTGGGTATTCACAAGTATGTCCTAATTTTTGGCTACGTATTTTCTTAAAGAAAATTTTCACCGACCCTGATAAACTACGACTGCTTGCAGTTGGTTCAGGTAAAAAGTTTAATGTAATTTGCGTTTTACCCTCCTCAGTTCTCACCCCATAACCAAGAGGAAAGAAAAACTCTCCGTCATAGCTTACAGGTAAAACATATTCATCTATATCCTTATAGGAGGATACAAAATCAACTTATGCACTTGTGGCATAAAAATCACAAAAAATATTTGTAAATGCGTTAAAACTGAACTCAAAGCGACGTAAGCCCGACAAGCTACTATTGTGCCTTGTGCATTCACCAAAGTCAGCTCTTGATAGTGCGAACTGAAGTACTATCATTTGTCAGGCTGAAACCCGCATTCTTGCGTTACCGTCAAATTAAGTTTTTTAGTTATCCACACAATTAGTTATCCACACAAATTTACACATGTCAAAAATGGTCGATATGTCGCCTCTCGAATTGTTAATTTTTTTGAAGCATATCCCGCAAACCTTGTTTTTGGCAGGTTAATTTAACATGTATTTTGGGTAAACAATTTAGTATAAATGTTCGCACTGAAAGGGCTAGCACTGTCCACCTTAACATCCAAAAGTACTAGTCTACCGGGAGCATCCAGTTTTGGCAGATCGACTTTTTTAGACCAACCGTATAGTCACGTTTCTGGCGCCAAGTACTTATGTTTCTTCCAAAAGTGGATGCTCCCAGTCTACCTTCCCTGATTTCTCCGAAAATCTCTAAAAAATCGGTATAAAAAATGCCCAATAAGTGCTAAATTTTAGAATTGATTAGAAGTTCATCCTCTAAACTTAAACATAAGATAAAATATATTACTCAAGTTACACACTAACCGTAAAGTGGAAAATATTGTATTCTTTTTGAGGTAGGTTAGTTTTTAAAGCTTCTTTAGTTGCATCATTTGAACTAATGTGTTGATGGTTGGGAAATATTCGACAAATTGCCTCTGATTCGATTTCAGCAAATTCTAAATTGGGAAGTGCATTGGTAGGATTTTCTTGAAAGTGAGCTTGCAGTTGAGGAATTTGGTCATGAATTCCTAAGCGATGTAAAAGTTGTGCTTCCGAGTCGAATAAGCGTTTGGCTATTTTTAAAGTCTTAGGATCTGTTGTCAGCGGCTTGAGTTGCTTGACAACACATTTTTTGTAAAAAAGTTTGGTATCTAAAGCAACGTAAGTATGACCAAAGCTACAGGCGCCCAAACTCTGGACGATTTTGTAACGTCCGTCTAGTAATTGACCTAACATATCAGTTATATGCAAAAGTAAACCACTCCCACTCAAATCCTATCTAAAAACTAAGCTAAATTTATCATTATTGGATACGGATGAGATTTTTGCAAAAAAGCAGTAATAATGAGAAAATCGGATTTTCCAACAGTTCTTTTGGGAAGTCGGCGCCTAATTCCATCAATACATCTGTAGCAGTGTTAGGGTTTTTTGCTACAGATGCTCTTATCTCCACGTCTGAACTAGAAGCAAGCTCTCGTAATACTGATGATGGAGTTTCAGAGTTTTGTGCTAGTTCACGCTCATTCATTCTATTTTACTGTGTTGACGATTCATAATTGAACTGTACACCTTACTTCTTTTATGCCAAATGTCTCCTGTTGCTATTCGTACCAGTAATTCAACAATTCCTCTAGAAACTGGTTCAGCTAGGGTATGGCAGTTATTAGTGGGTGTAAATCAATACTTGGATAAGCAAATAGCTTGTTTAAATTATTCCTCTCAAGATTGTCAGGGTTTAGCAGATGCTTTACAGCAAGCGACACAGGGGTTCCCACAAAAACAGGTGATGGTTCATCATGATTTTACTACTCAACTTCCATACTTAGAAGCAGTTCGCAGCAGTTTACGAAAAATTGCTACCTCGGCTAAACCACAAGATACGGTTATATTTTATTTTTCTGGACATGGAATTATTGATAGCACCACGCGCGTCGTTTTATGTTTACAAGATACGCATAAGGACAATTTAGGCGCCACAGGTCTAACTTTACAAGAACTGTTACAAACTCTCGAAAGTTGTCCAGCACAGCAGCAAGTCGTTTGGTTGGATGCTTGTCACAGTGGAGGTATGACGTTATTTGGCGCCAAAGGGGATAAGAAAATAGAAAGTCCAACGAGTGAGTTGGTAAACTTGTTACGACAACGCGCAGCAAAAAGCAAAGGATTTTATGCTTTATTATCTTGCGACCAAGACCAACTATCTTGGGAATTTCCAGAGTTGGAACATGGATTATTTACTTATTATCTAATGCAAGGGTTACTTGGTGATGCGGCAGATACACAAGGTGTAATAGATGCAGATGGACTATATAAGTATGTTTATCAGCAAACGCTTTCATATATAGATAAGACAAATCAACAATTAAGGTTAATCAACCAGCAGAACAGAAGTATTGGCATAACTGAAGCTTACCAGGAATACTCTTTGCAAACCCCGAAGCGAATAGTTGAAGGAGTAGGACAATTAATTTTGGGTTTGAAAAGTAGTAAAGGTATACAGCACCCAAAACGAAAAGCTTTAGTTATTGAGGGACTTCCTCCTAGTGATGCTTGTCAAGGAATTATTAAAATACTACGCGCGGATGGTGGTTTTGAAGTAGATTACTTATTTCAACCAGAAACATCGGCTGATTTGCGTTCTAGTATCTCTAAACTATTGGAACTTAAAGATGGCGCCGTGTTATTGTACCTGCGCGCAAATCTTAAAGTCACACCCGAAGGTCAAACACTGCTCGAATTATCTCCAACTTTAAAGATGACACGTTCGTGGTTAAAGAAACAATTACAGAAAATACCAAATGTACAACAAATTATTATACTAGATTGTCCACATGTACAAACGTTACACGTAGAGACGTTACATGTAACGTCTCTACAACAACATTTACGCGAATGGGTAGAAGATTTACAGATGAATCATGATAAAGGACAATGCGTAATTGCCGCATCACCTAGAGAAAATTTAGAACAATTCACAAATATTTTATTTAGTACTTTAAATGAAAGTCGCAAACACGCATCTGGATTAACAGTAGCTAGTTGGATAACTCAATTACAAACATTAGCTATCAACAAGATTAAACTATATTTTTGGTTATGGGGAACAAAAGGAATTATTGAAATATTACTGAATCAAACATTGTTTACGCGCGACAGTGTAAATATAGATATATCTATAGATTGTGGCGCCAATTACCAAAAACTACACGATTTGCTCAAAGCTGGGAAATGGCAAGAAGCGAACAATGAAACAACCAAATTACTTGAGCTTACTCATCAAAAATATCTCCAGCCAGAAGATATTAATAACTTACCATATCAGGACATTAATACTATCGATAGTCTTTGGGTAAAGTATAGCGGTGGACGTTTTGGTTTTAGTGTGCAGAAGCAAATTTGGGAAAGTTTGAAATCAACCAAAGCGAATGATTACGTTTTAGCAATCGTTATTGGTAACGATAACGTCAAATTTGGTGAAACTGGTATTGATTTTGCCAACCGTGTTGGTTGGAGACTTAAAGATAACTGGTTAGATTATGATTATTTGAATTTTAGTTTAGATGCTCCCACTGGGCATTTACCGTTTTTTAACTTCATCGAAAACCCTTGGAGAATAAAGGTTTTAGGGATATGGGAAATGAACAGCATGATTTTGACTGCTCGCTGGTGGCAGAAATGTGTATGTTTATTTGAGCGATTAGATAATTGTCATTAATTTTGTTCTAAGTTAAACACAATTCATCAGCGCATCATACTTTTGATAGATTAAAGGGTAAAATTAAATTATAAAAAGATTATTTATATGTTACTATATGTACAAATTAGCTTGATTTAAAATTTTTGATTATATAAAACTTTTTTAAATAAACGATAAGTAACAACAATTACTGCTAATTATTAAAATATTAGTGACTCTAGTAGAACAAGTTTTAATCAGAGTGTTATGAGTATCGACGAACTTTTATTGAGATACAAATCAGGCGAAAGAAATTTTAAAGGCGTAAATCTGATTGGTAGTTATCTCAACGGTGTAGATTTGAGTGGAGCAAATTTACACGGCGCCTCGATTTGTGAAGCAGATTTAAGTCAAGCAAATTTAATGGGCGCCGATTTAACCGAAGCGTCACTAGTTGGCGCAAATCTTAGCGGCGCCGACTTGAGCGGTGCAAATCTAAGCGGTGCAAAACTATATGAAGCAAAACTTAATGGTGCTGTATTAAATAAGGCAGAATTGAAAATGGCACATTTAGTAGATGCAGATTTAACAGCAGCCGAATTACTTGAAGCAAACCTTTACGGAGCATACACTATTGGAGCAACATGGGACGGCGCCATAATGCCTGATGGTAATATGTATAAGTAGACACAAAAAAATCGGGTTTTCGTAGAGACGCGAAATTTCGCGTCTCTACAACATCCCTAAAATACTCTAAAAATAAATGGGTAGCGGAATGGTTCATCAGGATTACTAAAACAGTGTAGCAGCGCTACTATAGTTAAACCCCAGTGTATTGCAAAACCAAGCGCAATGACTGGAAAGAACAAAATTCCACCAAGACCAAAGGTAATAAAAGATAAAATACCAATTGGTACACCAATTACAGTTGCCCAAAACCAAACATTAAAGTGAAAGTTTATCGACTCTTTAGCGTTGTTTCTAACTACTGGGTCATTCGAGACAAAGTAAATTGCAATTGGGATTCCTACCGATAAAAAAGTTGTACTTAAAAAAATTGCTCCATGACACAGACAAGACAACAGTTTACGCTTATCAGAATCGTATGATGTTTGCATCCTGGTTTGCTCCTCCACTTGTTTTCTTACTTTGATTGTAACGGGCATTGACATCAACTTAGTACTGAGGCTTACCGTACTCACGCTTTTTTTCTCGCTTTTGCTTCAAATCGCTTAATTTTCTGCGCTATTCGATCCGCAATGGTTGATTCGTTAATGAGGTTTACCGAACTACTGGCTAAATAGTACAAAATTTTCATCATCGAGATTATTATGTTAAGTATTACACTATCAGTGTTGACGAGTTAATTATCAAACTTCAAGTCTTCACAAATCTTGCGGAAATAATTTATAAGGTTTAATATAACGCGGTTTGCGATTAACACATGTTTTTCGTGCCGTTGCACATAATTACTTATAGACGAGGTGGATTAAAATGAGACATAGGCTTACTGTTTCGATTTGATCAAACTTGTCTTATATGCAACACCCTATTAATGACTGTCCTATAAATTAATTTATGACGATTGTATTTTCTGAAACGCGCGATATTGAGCTTACGCAGGTAGTTCTATTGTACAAAGCAAACCGCTGGTCTTCAGTCATGAAGCCACATTCATTACATCAAGCTTTACTCAACTCACATTATCTTGTTTCCGCATGGGACGATACTCAATTAGTTGGTATAGGCAATGCTATCTCGGATGGTTCTTTAGTAGTTTATTATCCTCATTTACTAGTACTCCCAGACTATCAAGGACAAGGAATAGGGAAAACGTTAATGGAGATGTTGAAGAAGCGTTACGAAGGTTTCCACATGCAAATTTTAGTCGCAGATGGTGAAGCTATTGCTTTTTACGAAAAATGTGGGTTTAACAAAGCTGGAAATACCCAGGCGATGTGGATTTATGATGGTAATGAGCATTAATATTGTAAGTGCTGCTTTTATGGGCGCCGTGAGCTAAGTGCAGTTATTGGGATGCTTCTATGTTCAGTAGTTCATCATTCGATTTAATTTCTATCTTTTATAGCATTATTAGTATTGATACTATTTTCCGTTTAGTAAACAATTGGAAATCGGTCTGGAATGATTCTGTAACAGCAAAAGACAAACTTTTAATTCAACGAACTGCGGCTTTTATTTTAATTCCGATTGGAGTGTTTTTTCATGAATTGGGTCATGCTGTTGCAACTTGGTTATTTGGTGGTCAAGTCAGGGAGTTTCAATGGCGCCTTTTTTGGGGTTATGTTGTCCCAGTTGGAAATTTTACCACGGCGGAAATTTGGTGGATAGCGTTTAGCGGTAATTTAATTTCGATTTTATTAGGTATTATTGCTATATTTCTAATTTTCTTAGTCAAAAAGCCAGCATTGAAAGAATTATTCTATACTTTTGCAATTGTTGAGTTAGTTTATTCTTTAATATTTTATCCATTAATTTCGTTTACTGGTTTTCGAGGAGATTGGGTAACGATTTATGATTTTTCCATTCAACCCTATGCACAAGTTACACTGGTATTGCATATAGCTTTGCTTTTAGCTTTATGGCAAGGTACCAAAAATAAGTGGTTGGCTAAGTATTTAGTAAACAATGCAGTTAAAAATAATGCCATGATTGAAACGCCACGTTTGATTTTACGTGAATTTACAATGTCAGATGTTCCGGAGTTAGCGAGTATTCTAAGTAAAGAAGAAGTAATGTATTTTTTTGCTACTGGCGCCATAACTACCGAGCAAACAGCAGCTAAAATAGCAGGTTATATAAATTCATATCAAAAGCACGGGTATGGAAAATGGGCAGTAATTCACCGTAGTACTGGAAAATTAATTGGTTACTGTGGAATAGCTATAGAAGAAATAGAGAATAAATTAGAAAATGAGCTAGGTTATCGATTTGACCCGGATTTTTGGCGCCAAGGTCTAGCAACTGAAGCAGCTACTAGTTGTTTAAATTATGCATTTGATACATTAAAACTAGAATATGTACTAGGTATGGTTGAACCAGAAAATATAGCTTCTGTAAGAGTTTTACAAAAAATAGGCATGGACTTTGTTAAAGAGTCAGTATGGTGCGAGAAAATAGTTCATATATATAGAAAAAGTGCGTGAGGGCAAATTGTCCCCAGCCGCCAAAATAATAAAATTCTTTTACAATGATTTAAATTTTTACCACAGAGGCACAGAGGGCGCAGAGTAGGGCGTGTGAAAACTTACAAAAATTAAATTGAAACAAAAAGTACAATGCTTTCACGCACCATCTAGAATTTCTAATTACCAGTTTACCTATAAATAAAAGAAGATTATATTACGAACGAACCACAAAGGGCACAAAGGACACAAAGGAAGAGAAGAAAGAGAAGAAAGATTGTATAAACACTTTGATCTACGCAATCAAGTCTCCCTGTTCAACTACTTTTTCCATCAACTACATCATATTTATTTTATTCGGTTAAGATAAGTAATATAAAACTAACTCAAACTATGTACAGCCATGCCCTCACCCCTACCTGGCATGAACCCTTACTTAGAAAATCCAGAGTTGTGGTCAGAATTTCACAGCCGTATGATTGTGGCAATTGCTGATGCACTGGATGATAGCCTTAGTGAAGATTATCGTGTTGCAGTAGAAAAGCGTGTCTACCTAAGTGATGACGGTGATAACGTGTTAATTGGAATTCCAGATGTATCTGTTACTGCTTCGTCACAAAGCACAACACAAACAGCTACTTTAGAACCAATTACCCAACCTATATCAATTGAAATCCCAATTGCCGAGGAAGTACAAGAGCGATTTTTAGAAATTCGTGAGGTTGGTACGGGAAATGTAATTACAGTTATTGAGCTAATATCGCCAAAAAACAAGCGTACTGGTGAGGGGCGTAGTGCTTATTTGCAAAAAAGACTTCATATTTTAGTCAGCGCAACTCATTTAGTTGAAATAGATTTATTACGAGGTGGTGAAGCTTTGCCAATGGGCGCCGTTATTACTTCTGATTATAGAATCATAATTAGCCGTAGTTATCAACGTCCAAAAGCAGAGTTATATGCATTTAATTTACAACAATCTATACCAGCTATACCTATTCCATTACGCAGTGGTGAAGATGAACCCGTTTTAGATTTACAACTTCTGTTACATAAAATTTATGACCGCGCGAGATTCAAGTTAGGTATTGACTATAGTAAAGCTTGTACACCTAAATTATCTAAAGAAAATGAAGCTTAGTTAAGAAATTTAATTTTATAAATCTCCCATAATGCATCCTTAAGGACAAATCTTTGAAAAACTCTAGAAACAGTCCTCTTCTAGAGGACTTATGCTTTTAGCCTGCGGACTTTAGTCCCAGGTTTTAAATATTGAGTGTTGAATTTGTGTAAAAATTTAAAATATTAAATGTTGGGTTACGCTGTCGCGACACCCAACCTACATTTGTTTTCGTTTGTTTTATAGTTTATGCGCTGGCGCCACCTTCTGCACTGTTCAATGCTGAACGCGCGTTGATTGATAACATTACTCGTGAAACACCTGTTGCTAAGATACTAACACCAAGTCCTGTACCTATTAACCAAGGTGCGTTGTATGGAAATTGGAACCAAATTAAGGCGCCTAGTATTAAGGTGACAATACCGTTACCTAATGCCCATGTCCAGTTTTGCTGTGGACGAATACGGAATGCTAAAATTAACTCGAATGTACCTTCGGTTAATAAGAAGCTACCAAGTAATATAGTTAAAGTTAAAATACCTGTTAATGGGTAGACAAACAACATTATACCTGTTGCGATATATATAGCGCTGAGTAAAATCTTCCAAATGAAACCGCCTTCATGACGGGTTTGGGTAGCGTAGACTAGTTTGGTAAATCCTGCTGAAATCAAGATTAAAGCTACCCAAGTTTCTGCAAATATTGTGGATATTACTGGTAATGCAATCGCTGCTATTCCCAGAACTGTTAGCACTATACCTGAAATCAGGGCGCCGTTTACACTTTTTTTAACTTCGCTGGAGTTGGCTACCATAATATACCTTCTTGTGACTTGAGATTCCTTGAAATTCCTTAACTTAACACTAAGTAATTCCTCAAGTCTTTGGTATCACCCTAGGGTATAACTCAAGGTATGATTTTATCTGCTAAAAGAATTAATTGATATATTAGGATTACTATTTTATTTTTGAAGCATACGTAATACGTAAGGTGGGCACTGCCCACCAAACACTAGTATTCTATGTCATAAGTTTTGGAAGGTAGGAGGAATGAACCACAAAGACACAAAGGGCACAAAGGAAGAATTTTTAAGAGATTAACCTGCCAAAATTAATGACATATAATACTACTAGTAATCTATGTGACAAGTATTGGTAAGTTGAATCTTAACAATTCTTTCTTCGCGTCATGCTGCGTTGGAGCGCGGTTCGTTTTTCCAAATACCAAAATTAATGAAATGAATCATTAAATGTGGTGGGCAGTGCCCACCCTACAAATACTTACATTTTTTCAATAATCAAGTCGGATTGATATATGTATTTGGATTTATTAGTTTCTTACCTGGCATTTATATCGATGATATCTTCTAGTTTATCTACTAGTTGCTGCGCTAAATTTAATAAATCTATCCCATTTTTATCATTGATACTACTTATTAGTAAATCTTTAATTGCAAATACTCTGTTTTCTTCTGTTGAAATATTCATGCAGTTATCTAAGTAGTTAGATATTTCTGAAATTGATTTATCTTGAAGCATTTCTCGTAAATTTAATGCTATTAAATCATTACTCAACAGAAAACTTGTAATTAATTCTGAGGGTGCGTCTTCATCTCCCCATTTCGCTAACCAGTCTCCATCTACATCTTCGTAATATAGGTAAGCGGCATTCAGTCCATATTTTAGTATATTATCTTGTAGTTGTTGGGCTGTTTCAACAGCTTGCACAAACTTTTCTAATCTTTGCTGACGGTCAATAGGCTTATTTACCATGATGACTCTATTCTCTAAGTAACTAGTATGTGATAATTGTTTTAAGTAGATTGGTGTTATAAATTAAATTTTAAATAACTAGCAGGCGCCAAATTATTACTGTTATATATTATGACATTTACAATTTGACTTACATAGTTAGTTGTTGCGGGATTGTAACTTAAAAATAACCCTCTTTCTATTGTCCAAATACGTAGCGTGCTTTCCCATTCGTCTGACTTCGATTGAGAATGTTCATCTCTTAGGCTCGTGAGTTGTACGCAAAGCGGTTTTTGCCTGCTACAAACTATTATATCAGTTGCCATCGATAAGTCAGCTATATATCGTCGAACAATTTCACCATTACGCTTTTGTATCTCATCACTCACAGATTGTATCAAGGCGCCATCTTTTTGAGAAAATTCCCCTGCCATAATTTTTTGCCGCCAAACGTAAAATTTGGCATCATTCTCATTTAACCATCTAGGAAATAAGTCACTGTACCAATATCTTAATGCAGGACTAAGGACATTTAACGCAGCTAGTCGTTCTTCTTCTGATGGCATAGTTTGGAGTATCAGCCATGTTTCTGCGTCTTGGATAATTTGTAGCAAAAGTAAACTAACCAAAGGTTTGGCTGTCAATAAACCTGGTTTGACATTTTTTACCCAACGATTTAATTCTTCCAACCTCCTTGCTAAATTTATATCTACCGTAAAAGCTGACTCTATCAGCGATTTCAGCCTTTCTTTTATCTCTGTTGCTTGCACGTGGCACTTTTCCTTGGAGAATTACTCACTAAGAAAAAAATTTTAAGATTTTTTCGACACATAAAAAAGGGTAGTGAATTCAACCTACCCCTACAAATGTCAATTATTTTTCTGTTTTGACCTGTTTACTCTGTTTCTTTATCCGCTTTGTCATCGGGTTTTTCTGGTTTTAGTAGCGGGAATGCAATAACGTCGCGGATGCTCGCAGAGTCGGTAAGTAGCATGACTAACCTGTCTATACCAATACCTAAACCACCTGTAGGTGGCATTCCGTATTCTAAAGCAGTTAGAAAATCTTCATCAACGCCTTGTGCTTCTAAGTCACCCTCTGCTTTACGCGCGGCTTGTGCTTCTAAGCGTTGACGTTGGTCGATGGGGTCGGTAAGTTCTGAGAAGCTGTTTGCTGTTTCTCTTCCGACTATAAATAGTTCAAACCTTTCTACCAAACCTGGTTTGGAACGATGTGGTTTTGCTAAAGGTGAAATTTCTACTGGGTAGTCAATGACAAATGTTGGCTGAATTAAAGTTGTCTCTACTTTTTCTTCAAACGCTAAATTTAATAGCTTACCTATCGAATTACATTCATTGACACCTGGTACACCTGCATTCTTTAGGGCGCCTTTAGCTTCGTCTAAATTACAAGTAGTGAAATCTACACCTGTGGCTTCTTTAACTAAATCATGCATTGTAGCGCGGCGCCAGGGAGGTGTTAAATTTATTTCCTCTTCCTGATAGTTAATTTGCAAGGTTCCTAGAACAGATTGGGCAACGGTGGTGATAACCCCCTCCGTTAAATCCATCATGTCGTTATAATCAGAATATGCCTGGTAAATTTCAACCGATGTAAATTCAGGATTATGACGAGTCGAAATACCCTCGTTGCGGAAAATTCGCCCCATTTCAAAAACTTTTTCAAACCCACCCACTATCAAGCGCTTTAAATGTAACTCCGTAGCGATACGTAAGTACAACTCCATTTCTAGCGTATTGTGATAGGTAATAAACGGTCGTGCGTCTGCACCTCCTGCTTCGCTTTGTAAAACTGGGGTTTCAATTTCAAGAAAATCCCGTTCTTCTAAATAGCGACGAATACCCGCAGTAATTTGGGCACGGCGCCGAAACGTTTGCCGAACTTCTGGGTTAACAATTAAGTCAACGTATCGCTGACGATAGCGCTTGGCAACATCAGTTAATCCATGCCATTTGTCAGGTAAAGGCAATAAAGATTTACTCAAAATATTAAATTGCTTGACAAAAACTGACAATTCACCCTTTTGAGTTCGTTTAATAGTACCTTTAACGCCGATAATGTCACCCACATCTACAAGTTTGTCAAGTGTTTTGAAGGCATTGGGAAGTGTTTCTGCCATTCCTTCTTCAATAACTTGCTTCTCTATATATAGTTGAATTTTTCCTGTATCATCCTCAAGCGTACAAAAAGCCAGCTTCCCCATAAAGCGGCGCCCCATTACACGACCAGCAACAGCAACCTCAACCAGTGCTTCTTCGCCACTTGGCAAGTCAACGAATTTTTGTTGCAACTCTTGTGTATGGTGTGTTGACTCCCAACGGTAGGCGTAGGGATTTATTCCTAGTTGTCTAAACTGCTCTGCTTTCTCTAGCCTCGTGGCACGGATATCTTCTTCCGACATGGTTAATCAAACTAGTAAGGGGCCAGAATTAATTATAGAACTGCCGATATGCCAGCGGAATTTTACATTTTCTTGAGGCTATCTCGATACAGAGCAAAATAGCTTACCATGATTCGACTTTTAATTGTTAACAAATTTGAAGGTAAATTCTGTTACTCTTCCGTATAACTACCAGTGACATAAGTAGTTTTAACAGGCTACAACGTAAGTGAAATTGATGCATCTGCTGAGTTTAATTGTTTTGCTTACGTATTTGCTTAAGTCTAAGCCAAAACATCTGAGCAAAATTAATATTATCTTAATAATGTGAGTAAGTATTTATACATTATTACTCAGCTGGCAGCAATTTCGACTTAGTAAAAATACTAAAGTTTAGAGCCGTCATCAATAAGGTCAAAAAAGGAGAATTCTTGCTGTTTTCGCTGTAAATACTCCTATTAACGTTGATTTTCAGTAACGAGGCTTACCAAAGCACGACTGATTATTTATTGTTAACCAAGGAAGATTAACAATAAAATTAACATATGTTAACCATTAACTATTAACATTTTATAAAGTTGTGTTTATTTTCGCGTTGTAGAATGCAAAATATAGTTAAGGGTTGGCACATAATCTTAAAAAACAGCAACTTTCATCCACAGTTTTTAACTTTTGTTCATGAAGCTGGCTCATAAAAGCCGGAAAGTAAACAAAACACCGGGAATCAACTGAGTGATTGCTCACTCAACCCTTCTTACGCCTGCTGTTGCGCGCTTGTACCCAAGGTTACTCAACCTGTGTCTACCGTGTTCGCAGCACTCTTTCAAGCGTCAAATGGCGCCATCAACCAAAAATATACCAGAACACAAATACTATAAAAGTTTGAGCGGGACTATGTTTTTACCATCACGTATATCTAATTTCGTTTCTGATTCCGCAAGTGCTGCAAACAAGGTTGATTATCAAAGAAGCGAATTTAATAACTACCGAGTACCTTCAATAGAAGCTTCGGGCAAGAGCGCTTTGTTATCGCCCGTACAAGAATCAGGTAAGACGGTAACATTAGGATTAGCAGAAGTAGCAGTAGAGGTAGTTAGAAAAACTGCTTCGCTACTAAGAGCTACTAATTGGGAGTGTATCCATACATTAAGCCGAAACTCACAAGCAGTTGCATTTAGTCCCGATGGAAAACTGCTAGCCACAGGTAATACAGTAATTAAACTGTGGGATTTGGAAACTGGTGAAGTTATTCGTACAATTGAGCGCGACGGTATTTTGAAGTCACTTGCCTTTAGTCCCGATGGCAAGATGCTGATTAGTACTGGTTTAACTCAGCGTATTCAGTTGTGGAATGTTAAAACTGGTGAGCAAATTCGTGAATACGTTGCTAATGCGTATGCAGTAAATGCACTTGTGTTCGGTGCAGATGGTAAAACTTTCGTTTCGGGTGACAGAGGTAAAACCGTTCAAATTTGGAATGCAGACGAAGAATATGCAGCAGCTACTTTTGTCAAGCACCATGATTGGGTAAATACTCTCGCAATTAGTCCAAATGGTGCAATTTTGGCTAGTGGTAGTTATGACGAAACCATAAAATTGTGGAATCTGAATACAAAAGCTGAAATTACAACTTTGAACGCACAGTCCCCAGTATTCTCAATTGCATTTAGTCCAGATAGACGATTATTTGTGTGTGGTTGTGCTGATGGAAAGATTAAATTGTGGAACTGGCAGACCGCTGAATTTGTCGGAGTAATTATTGGTCATAGCGACGAAGTGTATTCTGTAGCGATAAATAACGATAGTACAATACTTGCTTCTGGATGTGCTGATAAAACCATTAAACTTTGGAACCTGCAAACTGGGGAAGAAATTACAACTCTTACCGGACACCAAGCTAGCGTTAAAAAATTAGCGTTTAGTCCTAACGGTCAGATGCTAGTAAGTGCAGATGCTTCAGGCGCCGTTAAAGTTTGGCAACGTGGCTAACAATACCGGATTCAATAAATAATTCATGAGAATCATAACTTGAAGGGTGTAAAGCAATGGCTTTATGCCCTTTATTAATTTTAAATCTAATGTTTAATCGTTCAGCCAGCCGATGATTTAAGGAAGTTGTAGCATAAATGTCCCTTCTTAAGCAGTACATATTTTATTACCACAGAGGCACAGAGAACACAGAGGTAAGAGAAACTTAATTCTGCGGTATTCTCTTTTCTTAACTCTTTCTTTGTGCCCTTTGTGCCTTTGTGGTTAATTTATATTCTCTCTGAGTAGAGACGCGATTAATCGCGTCTCTACGTGTCTCTGTGGTAAATAAAAGTATATAATTTCACAGGCGAGGACGCCTGTGCCACAATCTGGCACAATCTGGCACAATCTGGCACAATCTGGCACAATCTGGCACAATTTGGCACAATCTGGCACAAATCTGCCACAATCTGCCACAATTAATGATATGACAGGAGAATTATCTATTTAAGATGGGTCTTGTAGTTGTGCGGTACGAATTGAAAGTTGCTGCGTTTGATTACCACGCTGAACTTTTAATTGTAAAGTTTGACCAATACGACTTTGCTCAACAATATTGAGTAAATCTTCACCGTTGGTTACACGCTTACCATCAACTTGAACAACAACGTCTCCAACACGAATACCTGCAGCAGCAGCAGGAGAGTTAGGAACAACGCGCGCGACTAAAATACCAGTAATTTCTGGGACTTGAATAGGAGAATTTGGGTTTGAGTTAATTTGTCTTGCCGTTTCAGGAGTTAAATCATCCATCCCAATACCAATAAACGGGTGAGAAACTCTTTCACCACGTTGAAGTTGAGAGGCAATCGATTTTGCTCTGTCGATAGGAATTGCAAACCCAATTCCCATTGCATCACCGCGAATAGCAGTGTTAATACCAATTACTTCACCTTGTGCGTTTAAAAGTGGCCCACCAGAGTTACCTGGGTTAATAGCTGCGTCGGTTTGAATAAATTCGAGTCGTTTGTTGCCAATACCAACATCTCGACTAGTACGACGTAAAGTACTAACAATACCTAAAGTTACAGTGTTGTCTAATCCTAGGGGGTTGCCTACTGCAATTGCCCAATCTCCAACTTGTACATTTGTAGATGAACCTAACGCTGCTACGGGTAAATCGGCGCCTGCATTAATTTTAACTAACGCCAAATCAGTAACTTCATCGACACCTTGAACTTTTCCTTGGAAAGTGCGACCATCTTTGAGTCGAACTGTAACTCTATCAGCTTTATCAACGACGTGGGCATTAGTCAAAATTAATCCACTTTTATCAATAATAAAACCAGAACCTAAACCACGTTGCTGCTGACTTGGCGCCTGTTGTGGCAAGTTATCACCAAAGAAACGTCTGAAAAATGGGTCATCAAAAAAAGGGTCGGCAGTGCGTCGTGTTACTGTTCGTTCAGTATCAATACGAACAACTGCAGAACCAACGCGGTTAACTGCCGCAGTTACAAAGCTACTATTACCAATCGCAGTATTCGCAGTCGATGGACGTTGAGCTACTAATTCCGGCATTAATTCAGGCGCCGAGCTATCACTAGGTACAGGTGAAGCAATGGAAGGAGATACGCTTAGGGTGCCAACTGTTAGCATGACCCCCATAAGAATAGCCAATACATGCGTACCAAATTGGCGGAGTGACCGAGGTAGTTTGGAAAATCGCATATCTACAACCTAATTTTTGGTTCAATAAAGAATGATTGTTAGTAAAAACTGAATTATTGGTTTAAATCTCTAGAAAACAGACGAAGAAGAGCGCTTTGAGGTTGCACTTTCAAAGTCCCGATATGGGATAAGTTTTCTTAGGGGTACAGCATAAACCACTCATATTCAAAATTATTTGTAAATGCAACCTGAAAGCTACTGTTGACATCCGTACTTGCCGATTCGGGTTTTGCGCCTCTATCTAAGCTAGGATTAAGTGTACTACGCTCGTGTTGATAGCTGCTCATGAATGGAACAAACCGATTAAAGAAAGAAACCTTGCCTGTGACTTATACGCAAAAAGATATCTCTGATGGTTCTGATATTAAGAGCGACCATAAGGAACATGAGCATTCATATAACCACTCTGCTCATCCTCACGTTCATAGCGAAGAGTCTCTTAAACGCATTGTAAATAGATTATCGCGGATTGAAGGACATGTTCGTGGTATCAAAACAATGGTGCAACAAAATAGTCCTTGCCCAGATGTATTATTACAAATTGCTGCCGTGCGTGGCGCCTTAGACCGAGTTGCGCGTATCGTTTTAGACGAGCATTTAACTGAGTGTATCTCTAGAGCCTCAAAGGAAGGTAATATTGAGGTAGAAATCGAGCAACTCAAAGCTGCTTTAGATAGATTTTTACCCTAATAGAGTAATTAGTGATGAGTGCGCTCGTGCGCTCGTGCTGAGTGAATAGAAGAAAGTGCGCTCGTGCGCTCGTGCTGAGTGAATAGAAGAAAGTGATGAGTGATAAGTATAAGTTTAATTACTGTATTCAAGGAGATTTGAGTAAACCAACTATTCTTTTTCTGCATGGTTTTATGGGTAACTGTGAAGAATTTGAAGATGTTGTTTCGTTGCTCTCATCTTCAAATAAGTTTTCTTTTTTGACACTTGATTTACCTGGACATGGAAAAACACAAGTGTTAGGTGGTGATAATTATTACACAATGGAATTTATTGCAGAAGGAATAATTAACTTACTTAACGAATTAAAAATTTATAAATGTTTTATAGTTGGTTACTCGATGGGTGGTAGATTGGCTTTATATCTCGCCTTGAATTTTCCAGAACGGTTTTTAAAAGTTGTGCTTGAATCTGCTTCTCCTGGCTTATCAACTCAGTCACAGAGATTAGAGCGAGTAAAAAGTGACAAGCAAATAGCTAGAAAGCTGAATAGAATAAATACAAACGAAGAATTTGCAGCTTTTTTATCAGCTTGGTATAATCAGTCAATTTTCGGTAATATTAAAAATCATTCTAAATATAACGATTTGATTGCTACTCGAATGGAAAATAATCCCTTTGAATTAGCAAAATCATTATGTTGGATGGGAACAGGAACCCAACCTTCACTTTGGGAAAAGCTTCAAAGTAATATACTACCAATGCTTTTATTAGTTGGAGAATACGATAAAAAGTTTATTGATTTGAATACTAAAATGGCTAAGATGTGTAAGTCTTGTCAATTAGATATTATTTTAGGCGCCGGACATAATATTCATTTTGAACAGCCAGAGGTTTTTTGGCAAAGGATAATGAATGAATGTAACGGATAGTTTGTTTTATCAAACAAGTTTTTGCTATTCACAATAACTTATCCGTTACATCCGTTACATCCGTTGCCCAATTCATCTTTCAACACCTTTTGATAAATACGGGGTAAAGAACGGCTCATTGAGTTGTTTTCAATACCATATCCTAAACTTGTCCAAGTCGGAGATAGCCGTTTTAATACATCGTTTATTTTACCTTGACGTAATAATTTGGGAATGTCGGCGCCCCATACTCGTGAATCACTTAGCCAACGATGAACTACTATATCTTGATATTCTGGTTCAAAGCTATAATTGATCCAAAACATTAAATGTGATGGGTTGGGATGATAACGAGGAGCGATTTGATACCAAGTTTTATTAATAATTTGGTAGCGACCAGCAGCAGTAGAACAGTTACCTTTATTCGGACCATTAACTATTGTGACGCAAATCTGTGGGTGACGACTTAGGTCAGTAGCATTTTGACCACCATATAAAACAGAATAGGGACGTGGTGTATTGGATTCACTAGCTGAGATTGTTCGCATCAACGCGCGGATATATGGATCACCCCCCTTCATTACCAAAGGTGGTTGTTGTTGGTTAAAAGTAGGGTCAAACGATGACCGTAAATCACCGCGTATCAGCCATTGTACTAAAAATACGAAACCGAGCAGTGCGATAAGTGGGGCAATAAGTTTTTCAGCCCCTTTGAGTTCAACGTCTTTCAGAAATTCAACTCCTTTAACTCGTTGAAATGGTTACTACATAATATTTAGCATAAATTTCCATAAACGATGGTTCAAACCACAGACGCATCAAAATCGGTGAATGCAACGTAGCTGCACTCACCGAATAGTTATATATAATTAATGTGTCAATTAGTTATATGCTTTATTTACTTTCTAGCTAAGTGTTTTACTGTGCTGTTTTTGTGGGCACGAGCATGATGTTTAGCATGGTGTTTAGCGTGACGAACTTTTGTTGCTTTGGCGCCAGTTGTTGGAGCTAGAGCAACTTTAACGGTTTTAGCATTAGCGTGAGGCATTACTTTTGCTTGTGCATCAAGGGTGCCTAAAGAAAGTGGTGCAACTATTGCAAGAGTAACCAAAAGGGCTTTAGCAATCTTATTCATAAAGTGTTTCCTATTTTCGGGGAATCAGTCGATGTTTTTAATATCGCAGATTCATGTGTCATTTTCTTGTTACTCATATGAATTTTATATGGATATTTTTATACAATTTTTTAATCAAGAAGTGTTGAAGTTTATGTCAATTTATTAAGCTAAATAAACTTAATTAAAAAAAAACCTGCTAGTTATAGCAAGGTTTAAAAGTATTAATAAACAAAGGTAAAATTAATAGATAATCGCAAATATGATGCTGTGCAAACTATATAATTAAAGGAAATTAGTTTGTAGCAGGTTTAACACTAGGTTGTGTTGATGTTGTAGGTGTAGTGGTAGCAGGTGTTTTAACTGCGGTTGTTTTTTTGACAATGGCTGCTTTCTTGGTGGATTTTTTAACTTTTTTCTTACCATGTCTAACTGCTTTCTGCTTTGTTACAGGCGCCGTTGTTTTAACTGTAGCGGTTGTGGAAGTGGTAGCAGGCGCCGTAGTAGGTTCAGCTTTAACAGATGGTGTGGTTAATGCAAGAGGTGCGCTGAAAACCAAAGTTAAAAGTAGAGCCTTTGCAAACTTATTCATAGATAACTCCTCAATTGGCATCAAACTATCGACAAAAGAAACTATCTCAGGTTGATGTGTCGCTGTCTTGTAGTCGATGTGGAGTTTTGATGTAAAAATAATTTGTTTTTGTAGTAAAATTAGCTATTTTAAAATGTTAGACGCTGTAAGCACTCAAGCTTAAGGGTTATAGGCGATTGGCTGCGATGTCGCTTATGACATCGCTATCATAATTAAGCCATTGCTGCCATTAATTGTTCAGGCATTTCAAAATTAGCTGTAACGTTTTGGACGTCATCCAATGCTTCGAGAGTGTCAATTAACTTGAGGAGCGTGCGCGCGAGTTCATCGTCAACAACTTCAACACTATTATCAGGAATCCAGCGCAGTTCTACATCAGTAACTTTAAAGCCTTGATTTTTGAGGGTTTGGCTAAGGGTTTCCAAGTCAGCGACTTCGGTAAATACTTCGGCTGTTTCTTCGTCGGTCATTTCATAAGACTCGGCGCCACCTTCAAGAGATGCTTCGAGCAATTTTTCCTCATTCTTGACAGACTCTACGATACATACGCCTTTTTGGGCAAACATCCAACTTACACAACCAGTTTCACCTAAGTTTCCGCCATTTTTGCTAAATGACACTCGCAATTCAGCAGCAGTACGATTACGGTTATCGGTCAGAGCTTCGACTAAAATAGCTACACCACCTGGCCCATAACCTTCGTAACGTATTTCTTCTAGTTGGTTACTGTCAGATGCAAAATTACCGGCGCCTTTGGCAATCGCGCGCTCAATATTATCATTAGGAATACCAGCAGCCTTAGCTTTTTCAATAGCCGTCCGCAGTTGAAAATTTCCTGCTGGGTCTGGGATACCGCTACGTGCCGCCAAAATAATTGCTCGTGACATTTGCGTGAAGGTTTTACCTCTTTTCGCATCAACCACTGCTTTTTGGCGTTTAATATTTGCCCATTTACTGTGTCCTGCCATAATACTCTTTAGTCAACTCATCTATATTTATTTAGTATTTGCTTTATGCTGTTTTTTTTCAACCACGGTTATAGAACCACAAGAAAAAAGTTCGCTTACTTCAGTGGTGTACTGGTAGTAGTTATGTGCGTCATGCTCTTGATAACAGGGTGTCAAGCGGCGCCTTCTAACAATAATGGAGTAATACGTTTAACTTTGTGGCAAGGTGTCAACCCACCACCGAACCGTGACGTGCTGCAAAAGCTAGTTGATAAATTCAATCAAACTCATTCAGATATTCAAGTCGAATCATTATATATTGGGCAGCAAGACCAGCAAATGCCAAAAATATTAGCGGCAGTCGTTGGAAACGCACCTCCCGATTTACTATGGTACAATCAAACTATTGGCGGTCAATTAGTCGAACTCAACGCGCTGATTCCTTTAGATGATTACTTAAATAAATCTCCTGTAAAATCAGAGATTGACCCCACGCTGTTCGAGTCGATGGAATACGAACAGAAAATATGGTCTGTTCCTTTTGCAACAAACAACGTCGGTGTTTTTTACCGTCCTAGTTTGTTTAAAGCTGCGGGAGTGGAAGTACCTAAGACTTGGGAAGAGTTTCGACAAGTAGCAAAAAAACTAACGCGCGATACCAATAACGACGGACAAATAGACCAGCATGGTATGGTTTTACCTTTAGGAAAAGGAGAATTTGCAGTATTTACCTGGTTGCCGTTTATGTGGAGTGGTGGTGGAGAGTTAGTTAGTGGTTCAGCAGGTGCAGCTGGGGTTGATTTAGCAGATAATAAAGGAGCAACATCAGCGTTGCAGCTTTGGCGAAATTTAATTACAGATGGTTCTGCTATATTATCAGGGCCAGAACGTGGCTATGAAACTGATGCTTTGGTAGCGGGTAAAGTTGCCATGCAGTTAACTGGGCCTTGGACATTAGGAGAATTTCAAGCTAAGGGTATAGATTTTGCCGTATTCCCGATACCTGTTGATCAACGTCCTGCAACTAGTATTGGTGGAGAGAATTTATTTTTGTTTAAAACGGCGCCGGAACGGGAAAGAGCAGCATTTAAGTTTGCAGAGTATGTATTAAGCGAAGAATTTCAAACTGAATTAGCCCTTGGAACAGGATATTTGCCAATAAACATCAAATCTCGCCAAAATCCCAAATATTTAGAGTTTGCAAAAAAACAACCTGCAGTTAAAGTATTTTTAGACCAAGCTAAATTTGGACGCTCCCGCCCAATATTTCCAGGTTACAACCGAGTCTCAGAAAATATTGGACGCGCGGTTGAAGCAGTTTTACTAGGCAAAGCTTCCCCCACAGAAGCATTAAAACAATCACAACAACGTCTAGATTTAATTTTTAAATAGAAAATTGGCTTGTAGCTCACGGATGGGCGCCTGTGCAGTAATATATTTGTTTTACCACAGAGACACAGAGTACACAGAGAAAAGTAGAAAAGTATTACCTTGAGGGTCGCGTTGTAGAGGTTTATAAACACCACCGACTAACATAAAACCTTTAAACTGAGAAAAATTGTACGTTAGTTCTTAAAATGGCCACCATGCTTTTTGTGGAGGTCTTACGTAAATTCGACCCAGCCCTCTAACTTTACTTGCTTCTAAATCTTTTGGTTTTAAATGAGCTAGATTAGGGTCAATTATTTCAGATAGAACTTTTTCCGGAACATTTTTTCCGAGGCGTAATAGCTCCTCGCTTGTACTCAGATTACAACTCTCTGTTTCGTCATTAGTTAAACAAACAGTTGTTTGTTGGTATGAGTCATAATCAATCATTAAAATAATTGGCTTTCCACTATCTTTGCGACTCCTAAAAGTTTTGGCTGCTTGATCACAAGCTTGGCTAATTTTCGTCGATGAATCAATATACTTAGCTTTCCAGTGAATTAAAGGTTCAACTTCTTGAGTTTGTTTATTCCGAACAACAGTAGTTAACCCATCCGGATTACAAAGGAATTCAAAACTGTTGCTGTCACTAAACTTACTGAAAGCAGGGTTAGCAGCAAGCACGATTGCCCCAGTGGTCAAACCAAGTAACAATGATTTTTGGAATTTCATAATGGCTTTAGGAATTAAACTAATTACAGCTTTAAGTGTTTCTATAAATGTAAAAGCGATTATTTCTACGTTCAAACTTTACATGGTAAAGAGCCAAAGCTTTACGAGATGAAGTTTGAAAGAATCATATGGTTTGAACTTGTTATCGAAACTATAAAGGGAGCGGGAGAAAACCCTTTATTGTCACCAATAATATCTTATTATTTGACTTTCAGGAATTTTTCGTAGTATTTTTCAATAATTGTTACCATTGTTGCCATCTATCGGCAATTCTGTATCCAATGATACGAAATATTCTGCCTACCTGGCTTGTTTGTAGTCTTTCCCTGTGCTTATCCATAGCAGTGAATCCGGCAGTGGGGCAAATCGTCCCAGATAATACTCTTCCGGTCAACTCCAAAGTTACACCTCAAGGCAATATCAATTTTGAGATAAATGGCGGAACTGTGGCTGGAGGTAATTTATTCCATAGTTTTCAAGAATTTTCCGTCCCTACAGGTGGAGCGGCTGTTTTTAACAACGCTTTGGAAATTCAAAATATATTGACGAGGGTTACAGGTGGGTCTGTCTCTAATATTGATGGTTTGCTTCAAGCTAGAGGTAATGCCAACTTATTTTTCCTTAATCCCAATGGAGTTGTTTTCGGTCGCAATGCTGCGTTAGATATTGGCGGTTCTTTTCTAACTAGTACAGCAAGTAGCATCATATTTGCTGACGGTAGTGAGTTCAGTGCGATTAATCCTCAACGCACATCTTTATTGAGTGTTACTGTACCCTTGGGTTTACAGTTTCCTGAAGCGAGAGCGAATATAATTAATCGTTCTGCTAACCTACAAGTATCTCCTGAAAAAACTATAGTTTTAGTGGGTGGGGATATTAGTTTAGAAGGTGGTCAGTTAACAGCATCACAGGGGCGAATTGAAGTAGGTAGTGTTAGTAACGGTTTGGTTAGCTTGAACCCAGTAACTAACGGGTGGACTTTGGGATACAAAAATGTAAATAATTTCGGCAATATCCAATTACTGTCTGGGTCTAGGCTAAGTGGTAACAATAGTATTCAAGTGCAAGCTAAACGTGTAACGCTTACTGATGGCTCAAAAATTGTTGCTGAGACTTCAGGAAATCAAAACGGTGGCGAAATTTTTGTCCGGGCAAAAGATTTGACGGTGACGAATGGCTCTGAAATTTCCGCGCGAACTTTGAGTGGGGGAAATGCTGGTGTAATAAATGTACAAGCTGACAATGTGGAAGTTAGCGGCGCCAGTTCTTCGGGTGAGGTGTTTAGTACAATTGCAGCGACATCAAGAGGAAGTGGGAATTCTGGAAGTATAAATATTACCACTAATCGGTTAACTGCTAGCGATGGTGGCGATGTGTCTGTGACGACTTTCAACTCAGGGAAAGGGGGAAATCTTAGCGTTAATGCTTCTGAATTTGTACAACTAATTGGCGCCCGCACGAGTCCTTCGGGGCAAAACTTTAGTCGTAGTGGTTTGTTTGCTGCTACTGAAGGAACAGGAAACGGTGGTGATATTACAATTAATACCCCTAACTTACAGGTAGCGGATGGAGCGAGGGTATCTATATCAACGCGCGGTAGAGGTGAAGATAATAAACCAGGAGGACGAGGTGGTAATTTATTCGTTAATGCGGGAGAAATAGAATTAAGCGGTGCCAGTGCTGATGGTGGGTTTATTAGTGGTTTGTTCGCTTTATCTGGAGAGGAAAGACCAGACACCAGTATAATTCCAAGCCTTGCTACAGGTCAGGGGGGAGATATCAAAATTGAAACTGGAAAATTAACGATTCGCTCCGGGGCACGAGTGTCAGCTGCTACAGAGGGAGTCGGTCAGGGGGGAAATATTACCGTGCTAGCGGATACGATAGATATAAGTGGAGCATCAAATATTACTAAGCGGTTTAGTACTTTGGCTGCAACTTCTAATGGCGCCGGCAATTCCGGTAACATCACGATTAATAGCAGAAATTTAAGAGTCAGCGATGGAGCAGATGTTTCAGTAACAGCCTTTAGAACTGGGCGTTCTGGAGAACTTAATGTCCGGGCTTCTGAGTCTATAGAATTAATTGGTGCTGGCACTATCCCTAATACTGGCAACTTTAGTCGCAGTGGTTTATTTGCGGCAACTGAAGGAACTCAAGATGGAGGTTTGTTGACCGTTGAAACTGGTCGCTTGCTAGTACAAGATGGTGCAAGAATTTCTACATCTACTCGCGGTCGGGGTGAGAACGGTATTCCCGGAGGTAGAGGAGGCAACTTAATTATTAATGCTTTAGATGCGATAGAACTAAGCGGTGTTGGTCAGGTACAAATAACGTTAGATAATAAAATCGAGACACTCACATTTGCTAGTGGCTTGTTTGCTTTGTCTGGAGAAGACAGACCAAATATCAGCGCAAGCGTTGCTACAGGTCAGGGAGGAGATATCAAAATTGAAACTGGCAAGTTAACTATTAGCTCTGGGGCGCAAGTGTCTGCTGCTACACAAGGTGTAGGTCAGGGGGGTAATATTACCGTGCTAGCCGATACGATAGATATAAGTGGAGCATCAAATATTACTCAGCAGTTTAGTACTTTAGCTGCAACTTCCCGTGGCGCCGGTAACTCCGGTAACATCACGATTAATAGCAGAAATTTAAAAGTAAGCGAAGGAGCAGACGTTTCAGTTACAGCTTTTGGAACTGGGCGTTCTGGAGAACTTAATGTCCGGGCTTCTGAGTCTATAGAATTAATTGGTGCTGGCGCTATCCCTAATACTGGCAACTTTAGTCGCAGTGGTTTATTTGCGGCAACTGAAGGAACTCAAGATGGAGGTTTGTTGACCGTTAACACTGGTCGCTTGTTAGTGAAAGATGGTGCAAGAATTTCTACATCTACTCGTGGTAGGGGTGAGAACGGTATACCTGGAGGTAGAGGAGGTAACTTAATTATTAATGCCTCAGATCGGGTAGAACTTAGTGGTGTTGGTCAGGTACAAGTAACGCGCGATAACCAAACCGAGACACTTACATTTGCTAGTGGTTTGTTTGCTTTGTCTGGAGAGGACAGACCAAATATCAGCGCCCGCGAAGCTACAGGTACAGGTGGCAACTTAGAAGTTACCACAGGTTTATTGAGTATACTCAACGGAGCGGAACTATCGGTAAGTGCTAGTGGTTCAGGACCCGCTGGTAGACTTCAAGTACAAGCTCAGTCGGTCAAGCTAAAAGACGGTTCAATTCGAGGTGCAACAGTAGTAGGTACTGGTGCTAACACAACGCTACAAATTCGGGACTCTTTGCAGTTGCGCGGTAACTCTCAAATCTCCACTGTTGCTGGTAATAATAGCAATGGCGGTAACATCACAATACAAGCAGGCGCCATCGCTATCTTGGAAAATAGCAGTATTAAAGCAGATGCTGGTAGACAGGGGGGTAATGTACGAATTACAACCCAAGGGTTATTTGCATTTCCCGGCGCCATTACTTCCACTTCTGAACAAGGAACCCAATTCAACGGTATTATCGAGATAAATCTTCCAGATGTTGGCTCAAACCAAGAATTAATAGACGTACCGACAACTTTTTTCAGTCCGGAAAACCAAGTAGCCCAAGCTTGTACCGGAGAAGTCGGAAAAAATCGAAACCAATTTATTATTACCGGACGACGTGGACTACCACCCAGCCCAACTGAACCACTTAGTAGTGATGTGAGAGTATCGACATTACCATTACAGAATTCCGCTAATAATCAACAAGTGCAACATCAAAGTACTTTAGTTAAATATCCGCAACCAGCTACAGGGTGGGGAGTTAATAAGTTTGGCGAAGTTATTCTTACAGCCAATAGTGGCAATAAAGCATATCAAACTCAACTAACCACAGCTAACTGTCATGCACGTTAAATTTTTTCGTGATTTAGTTGTGCTGGGGTTATTAGGAATCTTTTGCACATGTTCGTCCACACGCGCGCAAAATATTCCTTCCTCCGAAATTCCTAACCCAGTTATTCCAACTCCCACCCAACCGCAAATTCCTGAACCTTTGCTTCCCCAAGAAGAACTTCTCCAAATTTCTCCTGACTTACTTACTCCCGAACAAAATATTGATAATTCTAGCCAAATTACCGTTGAACGTTTCGATTTTGACGGCTCCAGTATATTCAATCAGGAAAGGCTACGTCAAGAAATTCAAGAGTTTACAAACACAAAGCAACCTATTACTTTTACACAGTTGCTCCAAGCTGCTTCTAAAATCACTAACCTTTATATAAGGGAGGGATACGTAACTTCTGGCGCCTACATTCCAGAACAAACTCTAACAGGTTGTTTTGTCAAACCTGAAACGCTCTTTAGTTGTGTCGTCAAAATCCAGATTATTGAGGGTAGCTTGCAAGAGGTACGAATAACAAGACAGCAAACAAGTTCAAAACGATTAAATGATAGTTACGTGCGTGCGCGTTTGGAATTAGGCATAGGCAAACCATTAAATATCCGACACTTGCGAGAAGCTTTACAGCTACTACAACAAAACCCCTTGATTGACAGCATATCAGCAGAACTATCTGCGGGCACAGTTCCTGGTACTAATTTACTGAAAGTCACATTCAAGGAAGCAAATACCGATAGACTTAGAATTATTGCTGATAATAGTAGAAACCCTAGCGTCGGCAGTTTTAGAAGGGGTCTAGAAATAGAACAAGCCAATTTAACTGGGTTAGGAGATAACCTAAATATAGGTTATAACAATACCGATGGTAGCAACGGCATAGAGGCGAGCTATATTATACCAATTAATCCCCGTAATGGTACTCTAAGTTTCAGCTATAACAACACTTTAAACAATATTATAGAACCGCCATTCGATGACTTAGATATTGAGTCAAACTCTCGTAATTATGAGATTTCCTTGCGTCAGCCGATAGTACAAAACGCGCGTGCGGAGTTTACGCAAGAACTTGTACTTGGTTTGACATTATCTCGACGAGAAAGTGATACTTCAGTATTAGGAGTAGATTTTCCCATTTCAGTGGGAGCAGACGCACGAGGAAACACTCGTATTTCCGCACTACGTTTTTTTCAGGAGTGGAGACGAAGCAGTTTTCAAGAAGTCTTTTTAGCACGCTCTCAGTTTAGTGTGGGAGTGGGTGCTTTTAATGCCACTATTAATAATGAGGCGCCTGATAGTCGTTTTTTTGCATGGCGAGGACAACTACAGTGGTTGCGCTTACTTGGTTCAGCAACTAGCAACCCACGGGTAACTCCTAGACTTTTACTTCGTTCTGATGTGCAACTAGCTTCGAGAGCGCTTGTACCTTTAGAGCAGTTTACATTAGGTGGGATTTTTAGCGCACGGGGCTATCGTCAGGATGCATTGTTTAGTGATAATGGCGTTTTTGTTTCCGTAGATTTGCAATTACCTATTTACAGTACAAACTCAGGAGAAAATGTTTTACAAGTGATTCCATTTGTTGATGTTGGAACTGTTTGGAATAGCGTCCGTGAAAGTAATATAAACCCTAATACTTTAGCTTCTGTAGGTTTAGGTTTGCAATGGCGAATGGGTGAACGGTTCAGCGCGCGTTTAGATTATGGCATTCCTTTAGTTGATATTGATTCGAGGTACAGAACATGGCAAGAAAAAGGTCTTTATTTCACGGTACAGTACAATCCATTCTAAAACCAATATTTTTGGCATTATTAACGCTTACTTTAAGTTTAACTACTCCCTTGTTGACTTATGGAATGTTAAGAACCTCTCCCCCAACCCCTCTCGTACTAGGAGAGGGGGGCAAGATTTCTCCCCCTTCCTTACAAGGGAAGGGGGCTGAGGGGTTAGGTAACTTACAAATTTCTCAAGCATCCAATGGTTTAAAATTAGAACAGCAAGGTGAGTCATATTACAATACTGGGAGTTTTGCTGAAGCTGCTAAAGTCTGGCAGCAAGCAGCAGATGCTTATGGTAAAGATGAGGAAGGAGTAAATAGAAATTTAGTTAATAAGGCTAGAGCTTTACAAGCATTAGGACTATATCCAGAAGCTTGTAATCAAATACTGCAAACTTTTATCAAAAATTTCACTTGTGATGAATTAATTCAAAACAAAATTTATTATAATACTCAAGATACATTTTTTATTAATCAATTAGAAAACCAATCAAGTTCCCTGAGTGAATTAATTAGGTTACGTCTTCTCAGTGAAATACTGCAACGAATTGGAAAACTAGAAACTGCACAAAAAATTTTGAATATTAATTTAAAAAAGAGCGATAAATATTCTGAAGAAAAAAGTGCATCATTGCTAAATTTAGGTACTATAGAACGTCTTTTAGGTGATAAAAAAAGAAACCAATTAGATTACGATAAAATTGTAGTGGCTATTAAGAATAAATGTAACGAATTTGACAATAACTCTGGAGAATATGCTATTAAAAAAAAATGCAATACAGAAACTACCTCAGAGCTATATAAACAAACTTTTAATCATTATAAGCAAGCCATCAATTATTACGATCAGGTAGTGACGCAACAAGTTTTACTAATAACAAAAGTTAAGGCGGAACTAAATAAACTAAGTTTATGGGTGGAAGTTAAAGAATGGTGGACTGAGCAGATTAGCAAAAGCAAAACTCAAAAACTGAATTGGGATGAATTACAAAAAGAATTGAATGATAATATTCAAAATTTGTTGCACCAAATTAAGCCTGATTTGGATAACTTACCTCAAAATCGCGAGACAGTCCGTGAGGTAGTCTACTCCTATATTAATTTTAGCAATAGTCTGATTCGCCTCAAAAGTACTACAAAAGAAGACTTTCTTCCACAACAAGACACTGCTAAATTATTAGCTACAGCTATTCAACTAGCTCGCACTTATGGAGACAAGCAAGCAGAAGCATTAGCTTTAAGTAATCTCGCTAGATTATACGAACTGCAAGTTTCGGAAAAAGAAAACCTTACGAATCAAGAGAAACTAGACCTTGCTACAGCCAAAAAATTGACTGATTTAGCTCTACATTTGTCCAATGATATTAACGCTGATAATCGTCAAATTTTATATCGCCAAAGACATCAGTTAGGGCGCATTCTAAAAGCTCAAAAAAATATTGAAGGAGCATTAGCATCTTACGCAGAAGCATGGAATATACTCCAGTCTTTACGTGATGATTTAGTTACTAGCGTAGATAACCAGTTTTCTTTTCGTCAAACTGTAGAACCGATCTATCAGGAATTTATAGATTTACTATTAAAATCTGAAAGCAGTAAATTGAGTTTAGAAAAACTGGAACCGATATTGCTGAATAATATTAACGATAAAGAGAAAACAAAAAAAACTGTATCTTTGACTAATTTAGCTCGTATTGTGATGGACTCTCTACAATTGGCAGAACTTAATAACTTTTTTCAAGAACCATGTTCACAACCATCGGCAAAACCCGAAGAAATTATCAATATTGACCCACAAGCAGCAGTTATCTATCCAATTATTTTAAAAGAACGCTTAGAAGTTATTCTCTATTTACCTGATACTCAAAATCCTTATCACTATTCAACTGATGTAAGTGAGGAAGAAGTTATGAATACTATAGAAAATTTTGCTAACCACATATACAGCAAAGCTCCTGGAGGTATACAATCTGCTCTAATTTTAAATTCTGCAACATCAGAAACTCAAAAAAATCCAGAATGGATAGAAAAGCTTGATAATAATAAAAAAGAAGTTTTGAAAATTTCACAAAATATTTATAAATGGATAATAAAACCTTTAGAAAAACAGTTAGAATCAAAAAAAATAACAAGTTTAGTATTTATATTAGACCGTCCTTTTCAAAAAATTCCAATAGCTGCTCTTCATGATGGTAAAAATTATCTAATTGAAAAAAACTATAACATAGTCCTTAATTTGGGTCAGCAACTAATCAAGTCAAAATCACTTCAACTAAGAACAAAAAAAATTTTAGCAGCGGGTGTTAGTGAAAAAGGCGTTGCACGGGGACGCCGATTTAAAGCACTTGAAAATGTTAAAAAAGAATTAGAACAAATAGAAAAATTAGGAGTGTCTACAAAACCACTTATCAATAGTGATTTTAATAAAAATAATTTCCAAGAAAAAATGAAATCTTCTCCTGCTGTTGTACATTTAGCAACACATGGCGTTTTTAGCTCTAACCGAGAGCAAACATTTATTCTAACAGGGGATAATGATAGTATTGGTATAGATGATTTTCAAAATTTGCTCAATCCTTATAACAGAGTTAGCAATAAAAGTATTGAATTACTTGTTCTCAGTGCCTGTGAAACAGCTTCTGGAGATGAGAGGGCTGCACTCGGTATTGCAGGAGTAGCGCAACGCTCTGGGGCAAGTAGTACTATTGCTACTTTATGGTCTGTATCAGATGATGCGGCTGCAAAGCTGATGGTAGAATTTTATAACAATTTAATCAAACGAAATATGACCAGAACTGAAGCTCTTCGTAGCGCTCAACAGTTGCTCCTAAAAGATAAAACTTTCGAGCATCCATTTTACTGGGCGCCTTTTATTCTCATAGGTAATTGGCTTTAGTTAATATTCCTACTTTAGTTTTGATTACGCTGAATACTCTCCCAATTTATGTTTATTTAATTTATGCACTTTCCGATCTGTGTACTATTTTGAGCTTCTGGATACCCAGGTTTGATCTTAAGAGCTTGCTTAAAAGCATTGCAAGCTTCTGGTTTCTTCAATAGCAAGTAAGCTTTCCCTTTATTAGTCCAAGGAACATGAGCATCTATGTTTAGTGCAATTGCTTTGTCAAATGCTTGAATAGCATCACCTAATTTTTGTTCTAGTTGTTCTTTTGGCGATGACGGTAATAATGATTCACGTAATAGTGATTCACCTTTATTGTTCCAAGCATAAGCACAATTTGTCTCAGCATCGGGATTAGCACCAGACAGACAAGCTAACTTAATCGTTTCATTAAAGTATCTGATTGAATCTAAGTATTCGTTTTTTGCCTGTTCAAACTTTATTTGTGCCTGTTGAGTATTGTTTTTGGCTCGTTCACCTTCTGCTGCTCTTTGTTTTTCTTCTGCCGATACTTTTTTAGCATTTCCAAAACACAACGACACTCCATGATAATCATTATTAATTCTTTGAGCTTGGAAGCAGTAGTTGAATTGCTCTTGAGCTTTGCCAAGTTGACTATAAGCATAGCTAATATTTAACAAACTGTCTTGATCTTTAGGATTAATTGAGACAGCCTTTTTCAACAAATCAATTCCTTCCTGAAAATTTTTCTTCTGTATTAGTCCAACGCCCTTACAAGATAAAGCTTGTGCAAGGTTTGGTTCGATTTTTATGGCCTGATCACAAGCAGATATTCCTGCGTCTAAATCTCCCTTACTCAATAGAGCTATTCCTTTAGCCGATAAGGATTGTGCCTGATTAGGTTGTACTTTATAAATAAAATATATTATAACAGCAATACTCAAAATAATTGAGACAGACCAATATATTGCAGTTTTTGCTTGCCAACTTTGAGCATTTAAATCATCTAAAACATTTTTGGCTAATTGGTAGCGTTTTCCCGTTTGAAAGCGTACCATTTTATCTAATATTCTTGCCAATTTTGGGCTAACTGTGACTTGATCTCCCCATATAATTTCGTTCTCCGAATCTGTATGTAATTGGTCAGCAGATATTCCTGTTAAAGCTTGAATAGCTGTCACCCCTAAAGCATAAATATCGCTGCAATATTGCAATTTATTTTGATATTGCTCAGGAGGCATATATCCATTTGTTCCTCCTGGTGGAACAAATATATTTTGATTCTTTATCGTCAAATTGGTTATTTGCTTGAATTCCGCAAAATCAATCAGGCAGAATTTTCCATCCTGTCGTCTAATTAAGTTGGAAGGTTTAATGTCACCGTGAATAACACCTTGCTGATGTATAAATGATAATATTTCTAAAACATCTTTCAATAAAACAATTACTTCTGCTTCACTTAAACGAGTTCCTGCTGTAATCTGTCTGCTTAAAGGCTCACCCTGTATAAAATCATGAACTAAATATAATTCTTGATTTTTTTGAAAGTGATCTGAAATTTGTGGAATCTGCTGATGAGGGGATAATCTTCCTAGTGATTGCAAGAGGATCGCAAAACGAGTTTGTGCTTCTTGCAAAAGCCTTTGGTTGTTGTATTTGAGCTTTAGTTGTTTAATAATACAATCAGCTTGATAAGGGCGTTGCTTATCTTGAGCAAAATAAGTATGGCTTAACCCTCCTCCACCCAAGTAGCTTTTAATTTCGTAGCGTTGGTTTAGTGTTTGATTCAACAAAGTCAATGGTTCTAAATCCTCAAGAACATCAACTGCTGTTTGGTAACGTTCTTTATAATTAGAACGCAGCATATTTTCTAAAATTTTTGCAAAGTGTGGCTCAAGTTGTACTCCGTTCAAAATTAATTCATCTTCCTCATTCTTTGTAGGAATTCGCCTTGTTAAAAGAAAAAATGTTGTTATGCCCAAAGCATATATATCGCTAGCAAATTCTGGTTTTCCTGCAACTTGTTCAGGTGGCATAAAGCCAGGTGTTCCAATCGCCATTGTTAAGATTGTCTGCCCCTGAGCATTGACTACTAATGTACCAACTTCTTTAACTGCACCGAAGTCAACTAAAACAATTTTGTTATCACAGCTTCTCCTGATTAAATTTTCAGGTTTAATATCACGGTGAATAACACTATTTTGACATAGATAATCTAAGATTTTTAAAACATCATATAAAACTTCAATAACTTGTGTCTCGCTAAACAACCCCGCGCGTAGGTCCGAAGCGAGATTTTGACCATCAACATATTCCTCAACTAAATAAAACCTTTGATTTTCCTCAAAGTAATCGTAAAGCTGTGGAATTTGATTGTGATTTCCTAAACGACGTAAAATATCTGCCTCTTGAAGAAACTTTTCTTCTGCGAGTCTCAAAACCGTTGGACTACTGTTTAATGGCTTAAGGTATTTGAGTAGACAAATAAGTCTTGCTCGTTGTGTATCTTCCACTTTATAAGTCTCACCGAATCCTCCCCGACTGATGAAACTAATAATTTGATAACGCCCATGAATCATGTCTCCAGGGCTGTGTTCAGGTTGATGTTGATGAGGCATATATTTTAATAAAAGTTACCATTTATCAAGTTATTTAAGGTTTGGCTAAACTTATCGCACGGTTATTTGTATAAATTCTAGTATATTTACAGTTTTTACTCTTAAAACCAAGTAATTTTATGGCATTTTACCTAAAAATGGAATACATCGATTAATTTCTGTTGAAAGATAATTTGATTTTGCACTAATGTGCTTAAGAGCCATGAATATCCAAATCGAATCTGAAGGGCGCCGACTAAAAACGTTTAACCTAAAATAAGCATTTTATACAATGTACTTACTTATTGACGTTTTAGTCAATATATATTATTTCAGGCAGCATAACCGTAATAAAACCTTGTAGAGACGTTACATGTAACGTCTCTACTATCCGGGGGTTATTAATCGAACATGATATCAGTGGACTGGTTGTCTAAGTAAACCAGGAAAGATCATCCCAATGGTACGTATCTGTATGGTATCGCTGTAAATCCTTAACATTTGTTGTTGCAATAATCACTCGTGTTTCAAGCTCTTGTGCTGCAATAATTGCAGTTGCAGCTAAAATAACATCTCCATCAAGTGCTGCTGACTGTGCAGTGGATTGTCCTGTACTACGTGCCCAACCCCACAATTGTGCAGCTTTAAGCATAATTTTTGTGGTGATTGGCAAATAACCAACGTTATCCAAATTTGGTAAATTATTAAGACGGTTTAAACTAATATCTAGCTTTTGATGAATCAACTCTCGTCGAACTTCATAGTCATTTATTACTGGAATTAAGACTATGTAATGTTCCAACATAGAGTAAAACCAAGCCTGACATTTAATAATATTTGGCTTTTTGCTATTTAAATTGGTTATGGCGCCTAACGGGCCGGAATCAAGTAAAATGATTTCATTACTCATGAGAATAAAGTTCGCGCACCCTGTCTACGACGTTCTTCATCAAGTCCTTTTGATAGTTTCTCAAATGATTCGTCCATCTCCTCAGAAGTATACAATATATCCCAATACGCTAAAAGTTCATCAAGATTAGCAAATCTCTTAGGAAATGTACGAGGCTTTAATCTGTAAATACTTAACAAAACATCCTTGGCATAATTCTTAATTAATTGAATATAATTTTTTACTACTTCTTTTGCGGTTTCATCGGCTAAATTATATTCACTTATACTATCAAAAATATTACTTGCAATAATGCTCTCTATCCCTTCTATCAGATGATTTTTTAAGAAGCTATCCGCTAAATAGCAGCCATATGTATCTACAAATTTTTGTAAATATTCCAACCCTTCATGAAACTTTTTATATTCGTCAAGTTCAAGATGATGGCTTAGATAATAACTGGAAAATGCTGTTAATATTAATGATTCAGCTTTAATTAAATGATTTAAAGCTTGAATATGTGAATCAATCTCATCCATAACTCTAATCACTGGCTTTTGTAGTGCATCATGATACTGAGTCTTTATTTGACTTAAATATGAGTTGAATTCTTGGTACGCTTTCAGTTTTAAACTCAGTAAAGGCGCCTGTTTAACTTCGGAGTATAATTGTTGATACTTAGTGACAAATTCTTCTGCTTGCTTATCCGTTATTTTGCTTCTCTCTGACTGAAAAAATTGGTCAATTTCTTGAATTCCGCGCGATATTTTATTCTCGGCATCTGCAAAGACTTGATTTATAACATCTTCTAAAACTTTGGTCATATTTATAACCTTTTTACTTAAAAAATAAAATAGAAACAAAATAGAGACGTTATAAATAACGTCTCTACTCTAAATATTACGATATTGAATCAATTATTTGGAAAAATGATATGGTGTACGGTGGGCACTGCCCACCCTACTATCTGAGTACGGGCGGGTTTATCTGTATCCTGGTATATAACGGGAAATTTTGGTTAACCCGCCCCTCCGTTCCTCCTAACTCTCTACCTTCTACCTGCGAGCTTCTTTGCCATTTTGCGTAAACGAATTGATTGAGGAGTTACTTCCACCAGTTCGTCTGGGCCGATGTATTCGAGCGCGCGCTCTAAACTCATTTCAACAGGCGCCTGTAACTGCACTAGTTCATCACCACCTGACGCACGGTGGTTAGTTAGCTGCTTGGTTTTACAAACGTTGAGTTCCAAATCTTGAGGACGGTTGTGTTCCCCAACAATCATACCTTTGTAAACTTTGATGCCAGGAGTAATGAAGAATGTGCCTCTATCTTCAGCGTTCTTCATTGCGTAGAAGGTTGATACACCTTCTTCAAAGGAGATAAGTACACCTTTGTTGCGTGCTTCGATGTCACCACTCAAGCCACGGTAATCTAAGAAACTGTGGTTCATGATACCTTCACCACGGGTCATCCGCATGAACTCACCACGGAAACCAATTAAACCGCGCGCGGGAATAACAAACTCAAGCTGGGTACGTCCACCGTTACCAGGTTGCATATCCTGCATTTCGCCTTTGCGTTGTCCCAAACGTTCAATACAGCTACCAACAGATTCTTGCGGAACGTCTAATACTAAAAGTTCGTATGGTTCGCAAGGTTGACCGTTAACTTCGCGGTAAATTACTTGTGGCTGAGAAACTTGGAATTCGTAACCTTCGCGACGCATTGTTTCGATTAAGATACCCAAGTGCAATTCTCCACGTCCAGAAACGAGGAATTTGTCGGGTGAGTCTGTTTCTTCAACGCGCAAAGCTACGTTTGTTTCAAGTTCGCGCATCAGTCTGTCTCTAACTTGACGCGATGTTACTAACTTACCTTCTTGACCTGCAAATGGTGAGTCGTTTACCCAGAAGGTCATTTGTAAAGTAGGTTCGTCTACTTTAATTAGTGGTAACGCTTGTGGGTCGTTGGGGTCGGTAATTGTTTCACCAATATTCGCATCAGCAAAACCTGCAACCGCCACAATGTAACCAGCAGAAGCTTCTTCCAAATCTACACGACGTAAACCTTCAAAGCCCATTAACTTGGTAATTTTACCTTTGATGATGGCGCCTTTATCGTTGATTAATGCTGCTTGTTGTCCCATGCGGATTGTACCGTTGTGGATACGGCCAATTACGATACGTCCTAAGTACTCAGAGTAATCAAGGGTTGTAACTTGCAACTGCAAAGGCTTATTAACGTCACCTACTGGTGGTGGAACGTGGCGCAATATAGCATTAAATAATGGCGCCATGTCCTTGGATTCATCTTCTAATTTGTCTTTAGCGAATCCAGTTAAACCTGATGCAAACAGGTATGGAAAATCACACTGGTCATCATCGGCGCCGAGTTCTAAGAATAAATCAAGAACTTTATCAATAGCACTATGAGGTTCAGCTTGAGGACGGTCAATCTTGTTAACAACAACAATAGGACGTAAACCCTTTTCGAGTGCTTTCTTTAACACGAAGCGAGTTTGAGGCATTGGTCCTTCGTTTGCATCCACAATTAAGATACAACCATCAACCATACCTAGTACGCGCTCAACTTCACCACCGAAGTCAGCGTGTCCGGGAGTGTCAACAATATTAATTAGCGTCTCTTTATATTTAACGGCTGTATTTTTAGAGAGAATTGTAATTCCACGCTCGCGCTCTAGGTCATTAGAGTCCATAACGCAGTCCGGAACGTCTTCGCCTTCGCGGAAAATGCCGGACTGTCTCAGAAGTGCATCAACCAAGGTGGTTTTGCCGTGGTCTACGTGGGCGATAATAGCGACGTTACGGATAGGGAGCGTCATAGTGCGCGTTCCAATTAATTTGATGGGGGTTTTCAGATATTGTTTACACGGCTGTAATAACAGAATACGGATTTTTTGGGTAACTCTGTAAAGAAGCCTTAACAATAATATTCTAACCTTAATACTTCACCATTGTTTGCTTTGACAATACTCTTTTTGAAATTCTCGTGAAGTAGCGGGTTATTACCCATTTGTAACACACGTAATATAATGTATTTGTGGCATAGGCGTCTCGCCTGTGCAGTCAAGTAATTATTTTTACCACAGAGACACAGAGCGCGCAGAGAAGAGAGTTAAAGATATGCCTAAAAGCTTACTTATCAAGATTTTTTAATTTCCCGTCTCAAAGACCCAAGCTATGCTGCGGTCTATCTAGAAACTCACATGGAATTAGAAGAGAACGAAGAACTTGACCCTAGATTAATTAAACTTGTGAAGTTTTGGAAAATGTTGGGTTGCACCCAACCTACGAATAAGTTTGGAACGGGCAAAGATGCCTATTCCACAAATTGTATAATTTTGGCTTTTCATGAGACTTCAATATCAATATTCTGGGGGTGCGTAGTTTTTGATGCGTGGATATGACTGCTATAACGTTTCAATTTGGTGATCAGTACGGACTTGAACATTATCGTCGCGCGAGGTTTTTTGCTGGTTGGCATCACGGCGCCAATGGTGAGATGTATACTTTGGATACACTGCAAAAAATGACGTGGACAAATTTAGGCTACCGTTTAGGTACACTTTTCGGTACTGTGAAGCACGAAGAGATTGATGAAGTTTACCAATGGTGTTTACGTCTCTGGCACCGTTGTAACCCAGATTAAGTTAAATAATATTAAGAAAGGTTTTGAAAATTTGAATTTAAAGAAACGTAAACAAATGTAAATTATAAATAAATTATATACAGTTTTGCCTTGATAATTAGGGAAGGGAAAGAGAAACAAGGTTATTGACTCGTTTCATGTAGTTTTTACACGAAGGTGAGGTTTTCCTTGCCCTTCTTTCCTTCTACGTTCAGAGTTCGGTTCTTTTTGTAAGCTAGCTCACATACAAAAAGAGAGTTATCGGAACATACTACTTACAGAGCTATCTTCGTGTATGCGCCAAATCGTTTCTCCGAGTAGATTTGCCACTGACAGAACTACGAGTTGTGGGAAGCGTTTACGAAGCGATTCCATAGAAGTTTCGCCATTTAATAACATCGGAATTGTATTGGTGACGATTACTTCTTCAAATAATCCGCTCGATAAACGCTCGATTGCTGGTGGTGAGAACACTGCATGGGTTGCACAAGCGTAAACCTGTCTAGCTCCTTCTTGGCGTAATAGCTTGGCGCCTTCGGTGATGGTGCCGCCGGTGTCTATCATGTCATCGACTAGTACAGCAGTTTTGCCTTTGACATCACCGATTACATTTAATACTTCTGCGACGTTGTGCGCTTGACGACGCTTGTCAATGATTGCTAATGGAGCATCATTGAGCTTTTTCGCAAATGCGCGCGCTCTTGCTACACCGCCTGTGTCAGGAGAGACTACAACTAAATCCTCAAGTTTTTTGCTTGCCAAATAATCTAAGAGAACTGGCGAGCCGTATACATGGTCTAGAGGTATGTCGAAGTAACCCTGAATTTGAGCAGAGTGCAAGTCCATCGCCAAAACCCGATTGGCGCCAGCTTCCGTAATTAGGTTTGCAATCAATTTGGCTGTGATTGATTCGCGTCCCGCTGTTTTTCGGTCGGCGCGCGCATACCCATAGTACGGCATTACTGCTGTAACTTGCCGCGCGGAAGCACGACGACAAGCATCAATCATGATTAGGAGTTCCATCAAATTGTCGTTGACAGGATTGCAACAGGGCTGTATGAGGTAAACATCACAGCCCCGAATAGATTCCTGTATCTGGACATATAGTTCTCCATCCGCAAATCGTTTGCGAATCATTGGTCCTAAATCTATCCCAAGATAGCGGGCAACTTCTTGGGAAAGTTGTAAATTGGCAGAGCCAGAGAATAGCCGCAGGCGATTACTTTCAGTTAGTCCCGTTGGCGCTGGCTGCACTTTTAAAGTTGCAGAACTAAGCACAGCAGTTCCTCGATGTGCATTCATGGCAATCTTATCATCAGAGATTTGGCTTTTTCTACGCGGAAGTCGCTGAAAAATAAATAGTCAGTTGTCTGAAGTTTTAATGAAAACTTTCACGTATGACTCCGCAAAACATAACTATTAAGTTTTTCAGTCCTAAAATAGCGATACCTTTTTGACAGCTTAACAGACATGAAGTCTTGATATGAGACGGATTTTTGGGATTTTTTGGTTGAGATCTAAAAACTCAACAGTTAATAGGCTTTTTGGTTGAGTCAACGCAATGCGACTCTACCCTTCTCAGTTATAACCGAGAAAACAAATCGCTCACAAATTAATGCTGTACAGGTTCAAGTAATAAAGTTTTTATTTCGGCAATGACAAAATGCACTTACTAACAGTGCGAATAAAGGGCAGTACAATATTCTATGCTATTTGCACAAAATTGTTTACACATGTGTAACTCCTCGTATAAAATATAATGCTTATTTTTACTTGTAATCTAAACTACTTTTAGTTTTTACTACTATAGGTTTGTATTACGTAGTTTGTATTAAGTAGGGTGGGCACTGCCCACCTTACAAAGGCTTGATTTCAAGTTACAAATCTAACAATATATCTAAGATGCGCGGAAAATCGTATTTTACTGCTGAAGTACTGTAATGATAAGTGTCAAAATTATAAAAAACACAGTTATGCAAGCCATTCTCTGGCTATACCCGTTAATATTACCTTTATTAGTAACCGCACGCATCCAATTAACGGCACTTACCATCTTGTGTGTAAGTCTACCTGCATAGCTTACCCTTTATAGAGTAAAAGCGACGTTCATTAAACTAACATCACCATGCAACCACCCATTCCAGTTGACACTATTCTACAAAATCGCTATCGCATAATCAATATTTTGGGTCAGGGTGGGTTTGGTAGAACCTATCTGGCTGAAGACCAGCGACGTTTTAATGAACCTTGTGCAATTAAAGAATTAATTCCCAATGCAACGGGAACAACTTCTGCCTGGGAAAAAGCACAAGAACTTTTTCAGCGCGAAGCCGAAATTCTATATCAAATTCAACATCCCCAAATACCCCAATTTCGTGAACGCTTCGAGCAAGATCATCGGTTGTTTCTAGTACAAGATTATGTTGCAGGTAAGACGTATCGCGAATTATTAGAAGACCGCAAAGCTATAGGGCGTACTTTTACAGAAGAAGAAGTGCTTTACATTATACGGTCTTTATTACCTGTACTTGAACATTTACACAGTCGTGGGATTATTCATCGCGATATTTCACCAGAAAATATTATTCAACGTCAAACAGATAATAAACCAGTACTAATAGATTTTGGTGTTGTTAAAGAACTAGCGACTAAATTACAATCACCGAATGGCACTCTCAATGCTACATCGGTTGGTAAGTTAGGTTATGCGCCTGGAGAACAGATGCAAACAGGACGCGCGTATCCTAACAGCGATTTATATGCTTTAGCTGTAACTGCAATCGTTTTATTAACAGGCAAAGAACCAGCAGAACTATATGATGAAAACCTGACATTATGGAATTGGCAGCGTTTCGCGAAAGTTAATCCCCGTTTCTCTCAAGTTTTAAATCGAATGCTTCATTATATTCCAGGGGAACGCTATCAAAGCGCACGCTTGGTTGAGCAGGCATTAGATTCTATAAATGGTTTGACACAGCCAGATGTAAACAATAATTTATCGAACGTGCAAACAATTGCTGTTGGTCGGCGCCCAGACCCCGTACAACCAATCTCTCAACCAATCTCTCAACCAAATCTAAATCCAAATCCAAATTTAAATGTTGGTGGACGCGCGTCTAACCGACCCGACCCAGTTATACCGTCCGTAAACAGCAATACAGTATTAGACAATCCTTTAGCAGTAGGAGCTATTGGTGCTGCAGTTGTTGTACTAGCTGGATTTGGTTCATGGGCATTAGTTAGTTCAATCCGTAACCAGCCAAATAAACCACAAGAAACAGTAGAAACATCACCGCAAAGTTTTCCTTCTCCTGTAATTACCGCAGCTACAACGGCAACTCCAACACCAACGCTAACAAATAATGAACCTGCTGTATTTAGTAAACGGTTGAGGTTTGATGCTTCAGGAGTAGCTGTTGCTCAAGGTAAATTAGCCGCCAATCAAACTGTTCTCTACACATTTCAAGGTGAAGAAACACAGCTTTTAACCGCATCATTAGCTCAACAAGGTGAAATACTGTTAACGGTATTGGCGCCAAACGGCGAAGCTGTTGATGGGATAGCGAGAAATGTCGCATCGTATCGAGGTACGCTTCCATTCACAGGTAGATACACTATTCAATTAACCCCGGCGCCAGGAATAACAGAAAGTGAGTATAACTTGACAGTTGGATTAGAAAAATCTGTAGTTCCCACACCAACACAATCCCCCGTAATACCAACACCAACACCAACACTTACCGAACCAACTCCAATTCCTTCTCCAAGCGTTACAGACGTTTTTCCAGCACCAACACCAACTATTGAATCAACAAAACCAGTAGGAAACATTTTCGACCAAAAAACACCTGGTAGTTTTCCTTATCCGACACCGGATACTACTCAACCTGAAAATATTGCTCCTACTCAATCACCAGGTAGCAATAATCGATGAAATATATAAGATAATAAATAAAAATCCTAAAAGAATAATCCAAGTTGAATTCACTACTAATTACAGCCACAGATACCGAAGCAGGTAAAACAGTTTTGACAACTGCGCTAGCAGCTTACTGGCAAAAATATTATGCATCAAGAAGCTTTGCCATACTCAAACCAATACAATCAGGAGAAGGCGACCGCGAAACTTACCAAAAGCTATTTTCGTTACAGCAGTCACCATCCGAAATTACACCACTATATTTTCAGGCGCCACTGGCACCACCAATTGCTGCTGCCAAAGAAAATAGAAATGTAGATTTAGCGGTAGTGTGGCAAACTCTCACGAAATTGCAGCGCGATAAAGATTTTGTATTTGTCGAAGCGTTAGGAGGATTAGGTTCTCCCGTTACTTGGGAGTTAACAGTTGCCGACTTAGCTGCTGAATGGCGTTTACCTACTATATTAGTTGTGCCTGTTAAATTGGGTGCGATATCTCAAGCTGTAGCTTCGGTCGCGCTCGCCAAAGTAACTCGCGTTAACTTGATAGGAATTGTTCTTAATTGCTCTCAACCATATAGCGAAGCAGAAATTGAGGATTTAGCACCAGCAGATTTGATACAATCGCTTACTAATATTCGAGTTTTCGGTTGTTTGCCATATTTTGAAAACCCAAGCGATTTAGAAAAGTTAGCGATGTCAGCATCTAATTTAGATTTAGAAAACATTTGGCAACGGATGTAACGGATGTTGTAGCATAGGCATCCCGCTGTAAATATGTATCTTTTTTTACCACAGAGGCGCAGAGGGCACAGAGAGAGGAGGAATAAACCACATAACCCCAGTAGTCCATGTGATTGAATTTGGCGGATACGCACCGATTTTAAATATCTTTAACTCTTACCTCTGTGTACTCTGTGTCTCTGTGGTAAAAATACATACCGACAAAACTCATGACATAATATAAATAGAAGTGCATTTCTACTATTACATTAGAGATTTAATATGATTTCTGCTTTTCCAAATTTAACTTCAGTCGATTTATCTAAAATTCGGTTGTCTATTCGCAACCTTCATCCGCAAATCATCGAATGGCGGCGCCGACTCCATCAAAAGCCTGAATTAGGTTTTCAAGAAAAACTTACTTCCTCTTTTATTGCGACTAAGTTACAAGAATGGGAAATTGAACATCAAACAGGTATTGCTCAAACAGGTATCGTCGCCATTATCAAAGGTGAAAAACTTCTCACTCAGCACGACTCACTCAACACGACTCACTCAAAAGTTTTGGCGATTCGTGCGGACATGGATGCACTACCCGTTCAAGAACTGAATGAAGTAAGTTATCGTTCGCAGCACGACGGGTTGATGCACGCTTGTGGACATGATGGACATACTGCGATTGCGCTTGGTACAGCATATTATTTACACCAACATCGTCATGATTTTGCTGGTACTGTTAAGATAATTTTTCAACCTGCTGAAGAAGGCCCAGGTGGCGCCAAACCAATGATTGAAGCGGGAGTTCTCAGAAACCCTGATGTTGATGCGATTATTGGCTTACATTTGTGGAATAATTTGCACGTTGGAACTGTAGGAGTTCGACCTGGCGCCTTAATGGCTGCCGTTGAATCTTTTGATTGCACCCTAACTGGTAAAGGTGGACATGGTGCAATGCCACATCAAACTGTTGATTCGGTAGTGGTCGCAGCGCAAGTTATTAATGCACTGCAAACTATTGTCGCACGCAATGTTAACCCGATTGATTCTGCCGTTGTTACTGTTGGTAAGCTTCATGCAGGTACGAAGCGCAATGTAATTGCTGATACTGCTGAGATGAGCGGAACTGTTAGATATTTTAATCCAGCTCTAGCAGGGTTTTTTAAGAATCGTATCGAACAAGTTATCAGTGGTATATGTGAAGCGCAGGGTGCCAAATATGACTTAAATTACTGGTCACTTTACCCAGCGGTTATTAATGATTTTGCTTCTTCGGAACTTGTTCGCTCTGTTGCTGAAGAAGTTGTGGAAACACCGCTTGGTGTAGTGCCTGAGTGTCAAACAATGGGCGCCGAGGATATGTCATTTTTCTTACAGGAAGTCCCAGGTTGTTACTTTTTTCTGGGTGCGGCAAATCCTGATAAAGGTTTAGCGTATCCACATCATCATCCACGCTTCGATTTTGACGAAACTGCTTTAGCAATGGGCGTGGAAATTTTTGTTCGATGCGTGGAGAAATTCTGTAATTAGTCTGTTTGGATGGGTATAAATAAGTATATATTGGTTCATCATTAATTTTATTTATACCTCCTGACAATTTATGAATTCCCAGCTATTGAATCCTACTGTTCTTGGCGCCTTAACAGATTTTGAAAACTCCAAAACTCCTGGTGTTTGGGCAAGTGTCGATAAGAAGCAACTAGTCTCTGAAATGCGGTTACGTCTTAATGACCCGTTTCAAATTAACCAAGGTACCCAACCTTTCTGTGGACCTGCTGCAATTGTATTTGAATTGGTTCGCAAGCAACCTTTACGGTACATCCAAATTTGTCGCAGTTTATTTGAAACAGGTAGTTGTAATTTGATGACAATCAAAATTGCGGCATCTCAGACTCTACGACGTAGCAATGGGCGCCTGCGGATGAGTCAGTCAGACTGGATGATTCTAGCAGCATTACGGGAGTCTGAAAACTCTATATTTAATATTGAAGCAGAGGCGCCGGACATTATTCGTAATATAGCTGGGATGACAAAACCTTGGGAAATGAGAGGTTGGGCGAGAGAATTATTAAGTTATCGTAATAGTAATTTTCGTTATACATATTTATTTGGAGAGTTTCAAGCATTGCAAGAAGCTTCTAAAGCTGTCGCAGCAGGTGGAGTTGCATTTGCCTTGGTTACAGCTGACGGGTTATTGCGCGGAAAAACTCCATTTCTACCGCTTCCTACCCACTGGATTAGTATATTAGGTAATATTTCGATTAAAGGAGGCGACTGGTTTAGTGATGAGAATGGACGTATTAGCTTAGATGTATATTCTTGGGGTAGGCAGTATCATATTAATTTAGATGAGGCGCCTTTCGAGGATTATTTCTGGGGTGTTGTAATTGGAATGTGATGATTTTTGATTTTGCTACGCACATGAATGGATTAAAGATAAAAAAAGGTGAGCATTAATACTCACCTAAAATTCAACCACAGTAAACACTAGAATCCCAGTTGCCCTTGTTGTTGAAGCTTTGGCACTGGCAAAAACTCTAAATCTAATTTGAATGTAGTTATCAAATTATTTTTATGTAATTTTTATATTTATTGATGAATCATAGCTTGATAATTGAGGTACTGCCTTCTTCCTTTTGGGATAAGCAATCGTCTACTTAAAGGTAGATAAAAAAATACATAGTAGTCCGTGTCATAAGTTTTGGTAGGTTCGTAGTAGCGCCTGACTCGCACGAAAATCTAGAGGGCTAAAGCATAAAGTAGTACCTAACTCCCCAAAATTAATGACACAAACCAATAGTGGTCTATGTCATTAATTTTGGTAGGTACGTAGTGGCGCCTGACTCGCACGAAAATTTAGAGGGCTAGAGCAACAACTACGTACCTAACTCCCCAAAATTAATGACACGAACCAATAGTAGTTCATGTCATAAGTTTTGGGGTGTTGGTTTGCAACGGATTTTAACGGTGTCACTCCTGAATTATTTGTTAAAAACAAGGTCTGGTTATTTAAAATTACCTATCCGTTACATCCGTTCCAACATCCGTTGCTAATTTATCTACCACCCAAAATTAATGACACGAACCAATAGTAGTTCATGTCATAAGTTTTGGGGTGTACGTAGTAGCGATTCCGGAGCGTCAAAAATCTTAATTTAGAGGGCTAGAGCAACAACTACGAACTCCTCAAAACTTTTGATATGGAGTAATAGGTTGGATGGAGGAACGGAACATAAATTGTAGAGATGTTACATGTAACGTCTCTACACACATAAAAAAATACGTAGCTTGGGTTCCGGAACCCAACCCAACATAAAAAGATAAAAACCCGATTGTTCAAAATCGGGTTTAAAAGCTGATAAATATTATTTATCGAAAATTTGGGTATAAAACCCCTAACTTCTAGTTAGGCTTTTCCTGATTTTGTATATATTTTTTAAGAACTTCAATAGGCGCGCCACCTACAGAAGAAACAAAATAGCTAGGACTCCAAAGAGCATCCTTACCGTAAGGCTTCTCAAAACCAGCTTTTCCGTACATACGACTAGATACGCCCTTCAAGGAATTGACGATTTGAGAAATCGAAAGCTTTGGAGGGTATTCAATTAGTGCATGAACATGGTCAGCTTCGCCATTAAATTCAAGTACTTGAAAATCCATTTTTTGTGCGACATCTTTGAATGATTCTTCAATCACCGCAAGGCTTTGTTGTGTAAATACAGACCTACGGTACTTAGTCACGCAGACCAAATGCATTTTTAGGTCAGAAACGCTATGTCTTTCTTTGCGTAAACTGCTTGTCAAAATCTACAGACCCATATATACTAAGTTCAACAGACCAAGTATAGCATCTGTTGAAGAAGAGGTGATTTAATTGGGAAAATCCAAAAAGGATAAACCCTTAATGGGTGTCCAGCAAAACCTTATATACTGCGATGCTGACACAAAAGCAATATTAACTTTTCTATGTGAACAGTCAAATAGTCTATATAACTGTGGAGTATACTGGGCACGTCAGATATTTTTCAAAACTGGCAGAATAATTTCTAAGTTTGACCCAGTTTATGAAGTAGGAAATAACGTCCACGCTATAGCTTTGCCTAGTGTACCAGCACAACAAACATTGTTAAGTGTTTCAGAGGCGTTTAAATCTTTTAAAGAACTGCGTAGTTTGTTTTTTAAAAAAGAATTGAACCAAAAGCCAAAAGCACCCCTATACAGAAAGTCTGGGGGAATGTACAAAGTTACATACTCAAACATGGGTGCTGGAAGACCAACACTTAAGAAAAGTGGAATGCTTCGTTTCCCTCTAGGTAATCAAATTAATCGATGGTTTAAGGTAAAAGAATTCTTCTTGCCTTTCCCAACTAACCTTGATTTTAAAAAGATTAAGGAAATTACAATTTTACCCAAGAATGGAGAATTTTACCTGGAGTGCAGCTATGAAGTAGAACCTGTATCTGTCAAGCTAGATATAAATCAAGCTTTATCCATAGACCTTGGGACGAGTGCTAACCTAATGGCTTGTGTCGATACTTTAGGCAACTCTTTTTTAGTTGATTCTAGACACGCAAAATCAATGAATCAACTTTACAACAAACGGGTAGCCAAACATAAAGCTGGGTTCCCACAAGCTTATTGGGATTCGTTTCTAGATAAAATTACCCGCAAGCGTAATCATCAAATGCGTGACATGGTTAATAAAGCTGCTCGCATGGCTATAAATCATTGTCTTGCTCACGGATTAGGAACAATAGTAATAGGATGGAATGAAGGTATTAAAGATGGTGCTGACATGGGCAAGTTGGCAAATCAGCAATTCGTGCAAATGCCTTTATGTAAGCTAAAAGAAAGAATTAAACAACTGTGTGAAGTTTACGGTATTCGCACTTGTGAAACTGAAGAAGCTAATACTTCTTGTGCCTCGTTTTTAGATGGAGACTCCCTGCCCGAACATGGTAAAAAGCCTGTCGAGTGGAAAGCATCTGGAAAGCGAACAAAACGTGGCTTATATCGCACTCAAAACGGTAGTTTAATCAATGCTGACGCGCAAGCAGCAGCTAATATTTTACGCAAAGTATCGATGAACTTAGGCATAGACTTAAGTAGAATCAGTAGACGGTGTTTGACCACCGTTTCTAGGATTCGCATTTGGATAACAAAAGCAAATCTGGTGAAAAAGAATCCTCGTCCTTGAAGGGCGAGGTTCGTCAATTACTTAATTTGAATAATTAATCTAAGAAGCCCATTATCATCTCAGAATCGTCGATGTTGTTTGAAGCGACAGGACGATTACCCATTACTGAATAGGTTTCTGAAACAACAAGCGCACTGGAAGCGATAGGGCGAATACCAGAGAGGTTCATGCTGTCTACTACATCAATTGTATTAGCACCAATTGGACGCACGCCCATGATATTCATTGTATCTACAACGTGTAGATGGCTGACCCCAATTGGACGAACTCCCGAAACCGTCATAGTTTCAGCAATTTCTAAATCACTTGCAGCAATAGGACGTTGACCGGAAACCGCAAGCGAACTGGGTTTCTCTTCGCGAAGCTCAAGCTTGCTAGATTTCTCTTTTCCGTTGGATGATTCTGGCACTGGCTTATCCTTTGTTAACTCGACTTTGTTTAGTACTTTTGTTTCTTCTATTTCAACTGAATTGTTGGTTTCAGATGTGGTTGTTGGTTCCTGGCTGTTTTCAACATCCACTGCTGCCTCCCCTTTCAACTTGGCACGTCGTTGCCGAGGACTGGTTGGTTTGCCAGTGCTGCTGATGGCCATGTATTAATACCTCGCTTCTTAATTTAATTTTACAATACTTAGAGTATTAAAAATTTTTCCCCTTGTATGAAAGTTTAACTTCAAAAAAGGCTACATAGGTATAATTATCTTTACTATATACATATAAGTAAATATTAATGGTAACGATTGGTAAAATTTAGTTAAGAAAGGTAATTATGGTACATGGCGGAAATCCGTCAGTAAGATACCGTATTTTTAGTAAGCGCTTTTGCTGGTACATTCGTTACCATGATGTAGGGTATTCATAGTACTTTAGTACGTCTGTATGAAAGAGTTTAACCTTCAAGCACCCTTTCAGCCAACTGGTGACCAACCGCAGGCAATTGAGCGATTGGTGAAATCAGTAAACGCTGGTAATACTTATCAAACATTGCTCGGCGCCACAGGAACTGGTAAAACATTTTCGATAGCGTCAGTAATTGAGAAGGTAGGTAAACCAACGTTAGTTCTTGCCCACAACAAAACGCTGGCAGCGCAGTTGTGTAACGAACTGCGGGAATTTTTTCCAGATAACGCTGTTGAATATTTTGTTAGTTATTACGATTATTACCAGCCAGAAGCTTATATTCCTGTCACCGATACTTTTATTGAGAAGACAGCTTCGATAAACGATGAGATAGATATGTTACGACATTCGGCAACTCGTTCGTTGTTTGAACGATCCGATGTTATTGTTGTTGCTTCGATTAGCTGTATATATGGTTTGGGTATTCCTAACGAGTACCTCAAAGCAGCTATTCCCTTTCATGTTGGGATGGAAGTAGACCAACGAGAAATATTAAAAGACCTTGTATCGGTACAATATAGCCGTAACGATATTGAAATGGGTCGTGGCAAGTTTCGAGTTCGTGGTGATGTTCTCGAAATTGGGCCTGCATATGAAGACAGGATTATTCGGATTGAGTTTTTCGGTGATGAAGTAGACGCAATTCGTTATGTAGACCCAGTGACAGGGGAAATATTGCAAAGCTTACAAGCGGTAAATATATACCCAGCGCGTCACTTTGTTACACCTGAAGATCGGTTAGAAGTAGCGATTAATGATATAGCGGCTGAACTTAAAGCACGTAAACTAGAGCTAGAAGAACAAAGTAAATTGTTGGAAGCGCAACGTATTGACCAACGTACTCGATACGATTTGGAAATGCTGCGGGAAGTCGGTTACTGTAACGGTGTGGAAAACTACTCGCGTCATCTAGCTGGACGTGTTGCTGGAGAACCACCCGAATGTTTGATTGATTATTTTCCTAAAGATTGGTTGTTAGTAATTGATGAGTCGCATGTTACAGTACCTCAAATTCGCGGTATGTATAACGGTGACCAAGCGCGTAAAAAGGTACTAATCGAACATGGATTTCGTTTACCGAGTGCTGCTGACAACCGTCCTTTAAAATCAGATGAATTTTGGGAAAAAGTCAACCAGTGTATATTTGTTTCAGCAACTCCTGGAGAATGGGAACTAGGAATCTCAGAAGATAATATTGCTGAACAAATTATTCGTCCGACTGGAGTTCTTGACCCAGAAATTGTTATTCGTCCTACAGATGGTCAAATTGATGACTTGTTAGGCGAAATTAAAGACCGTACTGACCTAAACGAGCGGGTATTAGTTACGACTTTAACCAAGCGCATGGCTGAGGATTTAACGGAGTATTTGCAGGATAATAGCATTCGGGTTCGATATTTACACTCAGAGATTAATTCGATTGAACGTATTGAAATTATTCAAGATTTGCGTGATGGTAAGTTTGATGTGTTAGTGGGTGTAAACTTACTGCGGGAAGGTTTAGATTTACCAGAAGTTTCGTTAGTAGCTATTTTAGATGCTGATAAAGAAGGATTCTTACGCGCGGAGCGTTCTTTAATACAGACGGTTGGTCGAGCTGCGCGTCATATACGTGGGAAGGCGATAATGTACGCTGATAACCTCACGCAAAGTATGTTAAAAACCATTGAAGAAACCGAACGGCGCCGTGCTATTCAAATGGCATATAATAAGATACACGGTATAACACCGCAACCGATAGCTAAGAAAAAATCGAGTAATGCAATTTTATCTTTCTTGGAAGTTTCGCGGCGCCTGAATTCTCAGGAATTAGAAACAGTCGAAGAACATCTAGATGAAATACCGTTAGAAAGCATTCCTGACTTAATTACCAAATTAGAAGCGCAGATGAAGGATGCAGCTAAGAGCCTAGAGTTTGAAGAAGCAGCCAAATTTCGCGATAAAATTAAAAGCTTACGCGACAAGTTGGTAGGACGCTAGTAGTCGATGTCAAAAGTTTTGGGTGGTAGATAAATTAGCAACGGATGTTGGAACGGATGTAACGGATAGGTAATTTTAAATAACCAGACCTTGTTTTTAACAAATAATTCAGGAGTGACACCGTTGTATCCGTTGCCAGCCAACCAGCCAAAACTTATGACACAGACCACTAGTGGTTCGTGTGATTAAAATTGATGGGTACGTAGTAGCGCTGAGAGCGCAAAAAGTATTAAAAACAAGACGAGGGCTAAAGCTTTACTACGTACCTAACACCCCCTAATAATATCAGCAGCTTTTTCAGCAATCATTATAGTCGCGGCATTCGTATTACCACTAATAATAGAAGGCATAATTGTTATGCGGATTGTTGTTTGAGTCACAAATTAGTATCTTAACATTTCGCAACAATTTAACACCCCGACTCTACCCTGCCCTCCCTTTTAATCTCTACCTCACGATATAACAGTAATCATCCTTGTTAAAGAGGTAAAGAATTGGCAGATAAGTAAAGATATGAAAAGAACATAACAAGCAAATATTCATCGTAGGTGAAAGTAATGTTACCCACCTTTTTAACAGTCCTGGCTACTACATTAAGCCTTCTGATTGTAGACATATTATTTCGTGGCGTCGTTATCGCCAACTTCCCAGCAGCATTAATCGCAGGCGCCGTAATTGGTTTTCTTAATGGTTCACTTAAACCAGTATTATCAGCGTTGTCTTTGCCTTTAAACTTTGCAACTTTCGGCGGTTTTTCATTAATTGTCAACGGATTCTGTTTTTGGTTGGCAGCAGCATTAGTTCCCGGATTTGGCGTACACGGAATTGCAGCATTTATCTTAGGACCTGTCATTCTATCATTCGCGAACACATTTATTAATAACTACTTCGCTGAGAAAAATCTTGCCCTCAAGGGTAGCGATAACAATAAGGCTCAATTACCTTCCAGCTAATCATTCAAGTAAATCCAATTTGTAGAAACAGCTAACAACACTATGAAAGCACTTCGTTACATTCTCGGTATTGCAATACCTCCTTTAGGTATTTTCCTCACATACGGTGTAGGTCAAACCCTAATTATCAACATTTTGTTAACACTGTTAGGTTGGGTTCCTGGTAGCATTCATGCACTTTGGGCAATCTCCAAATATGAAGAAAGTCTCGACGCAGGAAGATCTCTATAAATGTTTAATCTAGGTAAGTAAGGATAAGAGTGGTTTTCAGAAGGTGTAAGTTCAGCTTACACCTTATTTTTATGTTTTTTTAATCTTGTTTTATGATAATTTTCAACCTTGGATACAAAATCGTTTTAATGTACGAACATCTAATTCTTGGGCAAATATAATCTTGCTGTTTACTCGCGATGAGAAGGATGCGTTGAATTGTTTTTTTAAGTTGCTGGATGAATTTAAGCAAAGAGATAAAATTTTAGATGGACAGGACGAAAAAGTTATCAATACTTTTTTGGTTAAAGATGGAAAAGTTATTGGTGAGATAGCTGAAAATAAAGAAGCTAGCAAGGAAGCGCAAATTTACTGATTATGCCATTGGTTAAATTTGAGCCGAACTTGACGCGCTTTGGCATCCTTACCCATTTATAAAAATCCCGGCGCGCGTAAACGTTACCGGGATTATCAAATGTAGAGACGTTACATGTAACGTCTCTACTTGCGAATAGCAGGTTCCTTAGTATTATCCGCAGCATCTTTGTCTTTAAACAAACTAGTTGCTGCCGCAAGTAATTCCTTTAATACTTGTTTTACTTGACGTTCACGACGTGCAATAGCACCTCCGGCTTCACCCAACTTATCATCAAGTTGCCCATGCTTTTCTTTAACTTGTCCAATCAACGATTCTGCTTGTGGGCGCGAATCATTATACCATTTTTTAGCATCTTCGAGGTAATTAGTAACCTCTTCACCACGTCCACCATAACGCGCGGCTAAATTTGCTCGGACAATTGCTAGTTGTGCTTGCAACTGGGCGTAGCGTTTTCTTAATAATGCTGCTTCGTCGCTATTTTGAATTGTGTTAACAGCAGATTCGATAGAGGTTTTAATGTGTGAGGACTTCTCTGAGCTTGTATCTTTAATTTCTGCCAAAATTCCGTCTACTTCTTGTTGAATTTTTTCTTCTTCATCATCTACCTGCGCTTGCAACTGCTTAACCTGAGCTTGTGTTTGTGCAATTGCTTCGTGTCTTTTGGCGTTGACAGCTTCAATGGCGCCTTCAATTGATGCTGTGACTTCCTCTTTGACTTCAGTACCCCGTTCAGCAAGGTTTTCAGCTACCGCAGAAACGGCATCACGCACTAGTGTACGTAAATCATTTGAACCTTCCTTAAATTCTCCAATTACTCCAGAAACTGCGGCTTTCACGATTTCTCTAACTCTGTCAACTCGCAGTTGTCCAGTTTGTTTAGCTGCTTCTAGGTCAGCTTTAATCTGTTCTTTAATGTTATTAGCCATATTAAATTACGGTTCTTACCGCACTAATTAATTGACACGTTATATTATTTTCATAATGACGCAGTGGTCTAAAAAGTGTTACTTCCTTTAGGTAGATAACCACTCAGCTATTAATAACATCCATCTTTAGATATAGGGTATAATAAGATGCCTATCAAATTCTTACAGGAAAAAAACTTGAGAAAACTACTAGTTATATTATGCACATTATTATATATAGTTATTATTATCCAACCAGCGTATGCTTTAGATAATAGCGGCGCCGCTAGTAAAATATTTGAAGCGAATTGTGCAGGTTGCCATATTAATGGTAGCAATATAGTGCGACGCGGTAAAAACTTGTTTAAGAAAGCTTTGAAAAAAAATGGAATGGATTCAATCGAAGCAATTACTGGTATAGTAACCAATGGTAAAAATAATATGCCAGCCTATAAAGACCGACTGGCGCCCGAACAAATCCAAGACGTAGCAACTTACGTACTACAACAAGCCGAAAACAACTGGCAGTGACAACTCCACACACTGACACCCTTCGGGGTACAGTGTGGGCTTCTTAAGAAATTAAGGGGCATGTCATTAGTCTGAGTAACTCGTTATACCAGGGTTACTACGTTTTTTGAGAATATATAGGCACTTCAATGTATAGGTCTGGTAAACCGTTTTCTAGCGTTGAACACTGCGGGTAGTGATTAAACATAGTTCTGGAGTTAAGGACGAAGTATTGCTACTTTAAAACCTCAAAAAAACATTGACGTTCACGTAGTGTCTCCCCTTGGGAGAAGAAAACCACCCGTAAGGGATGAACTTTTTATTAGTTCAACAAGACAAAACAATGAAAGTATTAGTTATTAATTTTCATGGGCAGCCCTTAATGCCCACATCACCCCGAAGAGCTAGGTTACTTTTGGAATCCGGAAAAGCTAAAATTGTTGGACGTGACCCTTTTACAATCCAATTAATTTACGGTTCTAGCGGTTACAAACAAGAAGTAACGCTTGGAATTGATGCTGGTTATAAGCATGTAGGATTCAGCACAATTACTGATTCATATGAATTAATTGGCGGAGAATTAGAATTATTAGACGGGGTATCAGAACGTATTACTGAACGTTCAAAATATCGTAGACAAAGAAGAAGTAGATTAAGACATCGTGCGCCAAGATTTGACAATCGTGTACGTAGTTCGGGATGGTTAGCTCCATCAATTCAACATAAATTTGATGCTCATTTAAAGCTTGTTGAACTCATTAAATCACGATTGCCAGTAACAAAAATTATCATTGAAACAGCGAACTTTGACATTCAAAAAATTAAAAATCCAAAGATAGAAGGTAAGCAATATCAAGAAGGCGAGCAGTTAGGTTATTATAATTTGGCCTGCTACATCAGACATCGTGACGGTTATAAATGCCAAAATCCAAACTGCAAAGGTAAGTCAGAAATTTTACAAATTCATCATATAGGATATTGGAAAACTCAACCAGACAGAAGTGATAGACCTGGCAATCTAATTACCCTTTGTGTTCACGAAGTGTGCCCTTGGCAAAAATGTCATACTCCAGCTAACCATGAAAAAGGTAAATTTTTATTTGGTTGGGACAATAAGGTTAAATCTTTTAAAGCCGAAACTTTTATGTCTACAATTTATCAAAAACTGTTAGACATCTTAAATGCAGAGCAAGCATATGGTTATGAAACCAAGTATAATCGAGAAAAACTTGAGCTACCAAAGAGCCACCATAATGATGCTTTTGTCATAGCAGGTGGGGAAAATCAAGTTAGAGTTAAATCCTTGATGGTAGAACAAATACGTAGAAATAAACGTTCGATAGAGCAGTTTTATGACGCGAAATATATTGATACTAGAACAGGTAAAAAAGAATCAGGAAGTACACTCAGTTCTGGTAGGCGCACAAAAAATAAAAACTTAAATGGTGAAAACTTAAGAGTTTATCACGGGCAAAAAATTTCACTAGGACAAAGACGTATTAAAAAACAAAGATACCCGTATAACCCAAATGATTATGTTAAGTTTGAGAATAAAAAATATCGAGTTATCGGTATGCAAAATCTTGGTACTGGTGTCAAAATTGCAAATTATCCAGGTGTGGCTAACAAAGTTGTAAGTATTTCCAAAGTTAAACCAATTAAACGTAGGTCAGGAATATGCGAGAAATAAATACTTTGGTAAAATTTAAACTCTTAAAACTATCTTTTTCTGCTCCGCAGAAACTTGATAGTTCCAAGGTTTCATTTTTACCTCCCATTCATCTCAACACCAAGCGGAGTACCGCGCGAGGTGTGAGGCTTCTGCTGTTCTAGCTAAAAAAGTGCTGAGTAGAAAGTTCTGAGTGCTGAGTTGTATTGTCTCTATACTCAGCACTCAGCACTCAGCACTCGTCACTCATTACTCATCACTCAGCACTCTTATGACACTAACTGCATCTAGCCGCTTACAATTTACTCCTGATTTAAATATCTGCCGCATATTGAATGGTATGTGGCAGGTATCAGGTGGACATGGGCGTATTAATCCAAAAAACGCCGTAGATATGATGTTTAAATACGTTGATGCTGGCTTTACCACCTGGGACTTAGCGGATCACTATGGACCTGCCGAAGATTTGATAGGGGAATTTCGGCGCCAGTTAATAGCAAGTGGTAATGAAGAAGCTTTGTCTAATATTCAGGCTTTTACAAAATGGGTACCACGTCCAGGTAAAATGACACGCAAAGTTGTAGAGGATAATATAAATATCTCCTTACGACGAATGGATACACCGTGTTTAGATTTAATGCAGTTTCACTGGTGGGAATACCGCGATAGTAATTACCTTGATGCCCTTAAATATATGGCTGAGTTACAATCAGAGGGCAAAATTAAGCATTTAGCTTTGACTAATTTTGATACCGAGCATCTACAAATTATTACAGAAGCAGGCATTAAAATTGTTTCAAATCAAGTTCAATTTTCGCTCGTTGACAGGCGCCCTGAAGTTAATATGATTAACTTTTGTCAGCAGCACAATATTAAACTATTTACTTACGGTACACTTTGCGGTGGGTTGTTGTCAGAGAAATATTTAGGAAAACCCGAACCGCGCGGGGCTGAGTTGGCAACAGTTAGTTTGCGTAAGTATAAAAATATGGTTGATGCTTGGGGTGGTTGGAGTTTATTCCAAGAGTTGCTGTCAACCTTAAAGCAACTTGCTGATAAACATAACTGTAGTATTGCGAATATTGCTGTACGTTATATATTAGATAAGCCCGCTGTTGGTGGTGTAATTGTTGGCGCGCGCTTAAGTATATCAGAGCATTTGGAAGATAACGTGAAAGTATTTGACTTAGCGTTAAATGGTGATGATTTGAAGCAAATTGACGCAATATCTCAAAAATCGGAAGATTTGTATCAAATTATTGGGGATTGTGGAGACGAGTATCGCTAATTATAGGCGCAAGCGCCTACTTGCTGTTAATGTTCTGATTTTTAACCAAATAATCGTGATAATTCATAACCGGGCAAAATTATTTTGTACAATCATAGTTATTTTTATATCTAGCTTGTTAATTTACCCTACTACGGTAAATGCCAGTACTATTACAACTACCGAATACGAACACCGTGCGATTCATAATCCTGATGGCATTGGTAAAATATACATGGGTCGGGAAATAGCGCACGTAATGGGACATACTGGCGCCATGTGGTTAGAACGTCCCAGTCGAGAAGCTGAAGAACAACCTAGTAAGATAGTTAAAGCGCTCTCACTAAAACCCTCAGATGTTGTTGCTGATATTGGCGCCGGTACAGGTTATCTAAGCTTTTTGATGGCGCCGACCTTGACACAGGGTAAAGTTTTGGCAGTAGATATTCAACCAGAAATGTTAGATATTATCGAGTTTTTTAAGCAAGAAAAGCAAATTTCTAACATAGAACCTGTTTTAGCAACTGTGATTAACCCTAATTTGGCGCCTAGTAGTATAGACTTAGCAGTAATGGTAGATGCGTATCATGAATTTGAATATCCTCATGAAATGATGCAAGGTATATTCAAAGCATTAAAACCAGGTGGTCGAGTAGCATTAGTAGAATATCGGGGAGAAAACCCTTTCATTATGATTAAAGCGCTGCATAAAATGACGCAAAAGCAAGTTAAAAAAGAAATGCAAGCCGTTGGTTTAACATGGCAAGAAACAAAAAACTTACTACCACAGCAACATTTAATGTTATTTACAAAAGCATAAACTGGGGTTAATGTAGCACAGGCCTTCTTTGCCTGTGCAGTATTTAATATCTAATTTGATATCTTTGAATCAGTTTGCCGGGGGAATAACGCTCAGGGTTTTAGTAGCATTGTCCCACACTATCCATGCAAATTTTCCATCTAATTCATGGTTAGTATCAGAAACTTTAAAATAAAGCTTTTCACCACCCCTTTCAATTGCAAAATCTGCATTTTGAGCATACACAACTTTAAATCCCTTATCGCGTAAGACAAACATTGTCCACTGTTTTAAAGACTGTCTTGCAGGTTCGTAGGGGAAGAAAGGTCTTCTCATTGCGTCTTCTATAACGCTATACAACTTAGCTTGTTCTGACATTTTTTTACATTAAAGTGCTGTTTACTCATTTTAAATAAATATTGCCTACAATTTTCACGAACGGCACCATGTTAAATAACGTGGTTGCCATTGCCTTTAAGTACTAACAACTCATTTATTGGTAATAAAAACTACTTATTTAAATATTGATTTTTATTGATTTATTTGCATCAAAATTGAATCATTATGTATACTTAAACAAGTGTCAGGGTGTGAGATATGATTCCAGATTTTGATGAAAACGGCAGTTTACCGCCTGGAGTGCATTGGGCGGAGTGGGATGAATTTGAGCAACGATTTAGTTATAATTCTACTAGACGGCGCCTGATAAACGGTTTAAAACTAGCAATGACGCATCTTAAAATAGCTGGTTGCAGAACAATCTATATAGATGGCAGCTTTACGACCTGCAAGGAGAAACCAGGAGATTTCGATGCTTGTTATGATGAGGATACTGTAAATACTTATAATCTTAGGATTAACGCTCGCCAGTTATATAACCATTATGATCGTGCTGGGCAGAAAGCAAAATATAAAGGTGAAATTTTTCCATCTAATCAACCTGTAGGTAATTATGGAGATAGTTCATATGATTTTTTTCAAAGTGACAGATTAGGAAATAAAAAAGGCATTATAGCAATAGATTTAATAAGGTGGGAATATGATTAAAAGTGAATTAGAATATAAAGTCTCTCAAGAATGGGTATTAAAGTTTAAAAAATCTTTAGCTGCAATGGAGGAAGATGAAGAAAGGAAAAAAAAAGATTTTGAACGCTGGGAATTAAACCGAGGTGCCCTGCAATGCCATTTAGATAAATTACATGAAGAAATAACTGAATATGAACAATTAATGAATTGTGAGAAAAAACAACCAATTAAAATTAAAGTTGAAAATTTCAATAAACTACCAGATGTACTAATAAAAGCTCGTATTGCCGCAAAATTGAGCCAGAAGGAATTGGCTGATGTTTTAGGTATTTCACAAGAACGAATTAAAGAGTGTGAAAAGACAGATTATCAATGCGCTAGCTTTTTAGAAATTTTATCAGTTAGTGAAGCATTAGGTGTAGAATTTAAAAATGCGTTTGTGGAAGTTGATTTTGATGAGATAGAAGAATTTAAAGAAGTTGCTCTTGAATGGCAGAGTCAACAACAAAAGAAGAGTCTTAAAAGCTCAACTTGTTAATACGCTATAAAATTAATCACATGGAGTAATTGGTTGGATCTCGTTCCAAGACACCAACCTACGAATATTTTATATTGGGTCACAGCGAATTTCAACCATAAACCCGTCAGGGTCATAGAAATATACACCTCTACCAGTAGGACGACTGACTGGACCATGTGCGATTGTAATTTGATTTTCCTGTAAAACCTGTACCGCGCGGTCGAATGATTGAGGTGATATGTCGAACGCGAGATGGTAAGCTCTTGTAAAGGTACGTTCTGGATTTGGGTCGGGTGGTTGTAAATCAGGTTCCCAAAATAAATCGACCACTGTACCATCAGGAGTAACAAAGTTAGCCACCTTTCCCTCTGCTACTAGTTTCGCTAAAGTTTCGGGTATTTCATCACCCATCAGTTCATGTAACCCCAAAATATGACCGTAAAAGTTCCGAGAAGCTTGCATATCTTTGACGTTAAGCGCAATATGATGAACTCGTCGCAAATCACCGCGCGTAAGAGTCGTATTTAAAAGAGGAGAACTTAATAGCATAACTGCACCAAAGTTACTTACTAGGACAGAAGCGATACTTTACTCTTAAATCTTAAGATTAAAAATAAACTTCTGCTATGGCATTTGATTATTCTTTAGATTTTAAAACTATAGACTTCCGCGCGCATCCTGAATTGTACCGCGTTGGCAAAGGTGAACAGGGTGTACTCTTAGTAGAGCCATACAAATCAGAGATTCTTCCGTATTGGCGATTTAAAACTCCAGAGATAGCCAAAGAATCAAGCGAAAAAATATATGACATGTTTCTTGCTTATTTAGAACAAGACGATTTTGTCGGCGCAGATATGGCAAGAAAATTCCTACAAATGGGATATACCCGTGCGCGTCGATATGCAAATCATAAAAGCGGTAGGAAATATAAAAGCAATCCTCAAAAAGAATTGTCGCTCGAAGCGCAGAAACAAGCTAGACAGTTAATCTTGCCTAATCAAGAAGACCCTATTAAAGCTGAGTCAGCGGCAATTTTTAAACAAAAGTGGCAAACCGCAAAAACTAACCCCAAATATCTTCAACTCATGAATCAACATAAAAATAGTTATGAGTGCTGAGTGTTGAGTGTTGAGTGTTGAGTTATGAGTTATGAGTTTTAAATCTTAACTCCTAACCCTCTATTTATATTGAAGATGTTGAAACCGCTAGTCCAGATGTTCTATCAGTTAAATTTGAACCTGTAGTTGTTGAGTATGTAAAACGAAACAAATAGCACTAAGACGGAATATCCGGGAAGGGGAAGGAGAAACCTTTACCCTTTACCCTTTATTCTTGATTTCTCTTTAAACCTCCTGCCTATCTTTATTATTTGTGCCACCGTCAAGACGAACTTGGTAGTCATTTTGCTGTAGTAGCTTTTGAGTAGAAATCAAAACAACTACTAGCAGCAAAACCTGAATCTCCCAAGGCGCCAGTATTAAGCTAATAACGAAACTAATAATTGCAACTCCACCAGCGAGATAACCAATCTCGTCAGTGCTTTTTTTATACAAATAGCCACTAATTAAAGCAGTTACAAGCGGTATTAAAAATGCTAAGACCATCTCTTTTAACCTCTGAATTCACAAGCAGAAGTGCGTAGACGTAAATCTTCCGATCTTCTAATATAACACAAGTAGTAAATTTTACATTCACTTTTAACTTCTGTTACTGCACCCTGCTTAAAATTACAAGGATGGGGAGTTAATTTCCGAATCCATTTGGTATGTTATCTTAACACCAGATTATATGAATATTAATACTTACAAAGGAATATAAAAGCTAAAAACCTGAAAACTGCCTAAATTCGTTGATTTATTATGAGCTATAAGTATAAATACGTTAAATTTTCTTTACATTGTAACAAACTGTTAAAGTTTTATACGTTTTGAGTCATCCTAAGTACATATACCTAAAAAGTATTGATTTGTTTTACCTATTCCGTTAGATAGGGAAATTTGTTACCTACTGCAAAAAGTTGGATAATTAGGTTTAATGTGGTTCACAACTATTAGTCAGAAACGAGTTATAGTAATTCGGTTTGACTATGCAGCTTTTTCGACTCAATATATCCGATGCTTAATATTCCACAGCTTTTAGCAACCGAACTTAACCTTAAACCCTTTCAAATTGAAAGCGCGCTTGAACTTTTGGGTGAAGGTGCGACAATTCCCTTTATCGCGCGCTACCGTAAGGAACGCACTGGTGAGATGGACGAAGTGCAGTTGCGTGACTTATCAGATAGATATAGTTATTTGACAGAGTTAGAAGAACGAAAAGCGGCAATACTTAATTCAATTAACGAACAAGGTAAGCTGACATCTGAGTTAAAAGCAAAAATTGACGCTTGTTTGCAAAAAAACGAGTTAGAAGATTTATATTTACCTTATCGTCCAAAGCGTCGCACGCGCGCTACTGTTGCCCGTGAGAAAGGACTAGAACCTTTGGCTGGGTTTATTAAGTCATTAAATGTTAAAAATGGCCCTCTCGTTCCTTTAGAACAAGAAGCAGTTAAATATGTTTCTGAAGCTCAGGGTGTAAAGAGTGGTGACGATGCACTCAAAGGCGCCGCTGATATTTTAGCAGAGGAAGTTGCAGATAAAGCCGAATTGCGGGCATATTTACGCGATTATCTGTTAGACGAAGGAATGTTTGTGTCGCGCATCAAAGACGAACACCCCGAAGGAACGACAAAGTTTGAGATGTATCGTAGCTTTAGTGCCAAGGTGAGAAATATTGCACCTCACAACTTGTTAGCGCTGTGTCGCGGTGAGAATGAGGGAATATTAAGTTTTGAAATATCTTACGACGAAGATACGGTACTTTCGTATATTGAATCTCAGGAAATCAAGACAAAGCACCGTCCGATACGCGCGTTTTATCAAGAAATGCTCAAAGATGCATTTAACCGCTTGATGAAAACCTCGCTGGTGAATGAAGTTATTGGTGAGAAAAAGCTTTATGCTGATATTGAGTCAATAAAGACGTTTGAAACTAACTTACGTGAGTTGTTATTATCGGCGCCTGCAGGGATGAAGCCAACAATGGCGGTAGACCCAGGTTTTAGAACTGGATGTAAAATAGCAATTCTCGATCAAACGGGTAAATTTTTAGAGTATCAAGCTGTTTTCCCGCATACTGGTGCTTCGGGACGTGTCCAAGCTGCACAGTCAGTTAAAAATTTGATTGAGAAATACAAAATAGAGTTGATAGCTATTGGTAACGGTACAGCATCACGCGAAACCGACGAATTTATAGCTGATGTGTTAAAAACAGTTGACCGCAAACCCGTTAAAGTTATAGTAAACGAGTCAGGAGCATCTATATATTCAGCGAGTAAACAAGCTTTAGAGGAGTTCCCCGACCTTGATGTTACCGTGCGCGGCGCCATTAGTATTGGTCGGCGCCTGCAAGACCCACTCGCAGAGCTAGTCAAAATTGACCCTAAGTCAATAGGGGTGGGACAATATCAACATGATGTAGACCAGAAATTATTAAAGAAGAAGCTCGAAGAAACTGTGGAAAGCTGTGTAAACTACGTTGGTGTAGACTTAAATACTGCTTCCAAAGAATTATTAACTTTTGTTTCCGGTATTACATCAGCAGTAGCTAATAATATAGTTGCTTATCGTGATGCCAATGGTGTCTTCAAAAATCGGCGCCAATTATTGAAAGTTGCCAAACTTGGACCGAAAGCTTTTGAGCAAGCAGCAGGTTTTTTAAGAATTAGAGGTGGTGAAAATCCTTTAGATAATACAGCGGTACACCCAGAAAGTTACAAAGTGGTAGAAAATATAGCCAAAGACCTCAAGGTTCCATTAAACCAGGTAACGTTAATTGCCGAAAACCTGAAAAAAACAGGTTTGAAAAAATACGTTACCGATACTATTGGTGAACCAACACTGCGTGATATCCTTGGCGAACTTGAAAAACCAGGACGTGACCCGCGCGCGGAATTTAAATATGCCACTTTTAAAGAGGGAATCAAAGAAATTACCGACTTGAAGGTTGGAATCGAATTAGAGGGTATTGTAACTAATGTGGCCAATTTTGGCGCCTTTGTCGATGTTGGTGTTCACCAAGACGGGTTAGTACATATATCCCAACTTGCCGATAGATTTGTAGACGACCCCAAAAATATAGTTAAAGTCGGGCAAGTTGTTAAAGTTCGAGTCATGGAAGTTAACGAAAAACTCAAGCGCATTAGTTTATCAATGAAAGCAGTTAAACAATAAAATCTTGTGGGATGGGCTTTCTCTTGCCCCGTCCTATACTACTGCTTCACGTCATTAATTTTAATAGTACATATATTTTTCGGTAGAGACGCGATTAATCGCGTCTGTACACAGAGGTAGAAACCGAATTAATTCGGTCTGTACAGAGAGATTTAAAATTGGCGCCTACCCTCCAAATTTAACCACAAAGAACACAAAGGTCACAAAGATTTATAATTTTTTCAGCATTATAAAAGTGAAATTGTCAAGTTACTGGAGATACAGTATTTTCGCTTTATCTTTATGAAACATGTCCTACTCTTTATAATTTCTCTATAGAATATTGCGGTTTCCACTGTAAAGTAAGTTTAGCGTTGATTAGATACCCGACTTCTTTAAGAAATCAAGTATCTGAACAGCATCGCCTCATTTTCTGAGATTTTTTAACCTGGGTTCCCTTCTTCCTAAGTTTAAATTCGTACATTTAATGTAACTTTGATTAGCTAATCAAAGTAATTTTTTGCTCAAAATATCTGGAAGCAACATCATATGAAGCCAATAAATATAGAAGATTCATATCAACTTTCACCTATGCAGCAGGGTATGTTATTTAACAGTTGGCAATATAGAATTCCTTGGTCGAATTGATCACCAAGTGAAAATTCGCGGTTTCCGCATCGAGTTAGGAGAAATTGAAAGTATCTTGGCACAACATACGAGCGTGCAGGACACAATAGTTATCGCGCGCGAAGATGAGCCAGAAAATAAACGCTTAGTAGCATATGTTGTAATTAAGCAAAATCATCATACTGCAATCGATGAGTTACGACATTTCCTTCAAGAAAAATTACCAGAGTACATGGTACCATCTGCCTTTGTAGCAATAGAGCATATTCCACTCACCGCTAATGGAAAAGTAGACCGTCGCGCTTTACCCATACCCAACCAAACACGACAGAAGAGCGAAAAAACATTTGTGGCGCCTGACAATGCCATTGAAGCTCAATTAACCGAGATTTGGCAAGAAGTTTTAGGTGTAGCACCAATTGGAGTTACAGATAATTTCTTCAATTTAGGGGGACATTCGCTGCTAGCTGTAAAACTATTTACACAAATCGAAAAAAGATTTGCGAAAAAGCTTCCTCTTGCAACCTTATTTCAGGCGCCAACAATCAAGCAATTAGCAAATATACTCAATCAGCAAGAAGAAGCTTCTTGGTCATCGCTCGTACTTATTCAACAAGGTGACAGCAATAAAAAACCATTATTCTTCATCCATGCTCTTGGTGGTAACATCATCGGCTACCAAACGTTAGTTCGTCATCTTCGTTCAGACCAACCTATTTATGGACTGCAAGCACAAGGACTTAATGGTGAGGCGCCTCATACAAAAGTTGAAGACATGGCATCTTATTACATTAAGCAAATTCAAACAATCCAACCCAATGGCTCGTATCAACTAGCTGGGTTCTCCAGCGGGGGAATAATTGCTTTCGAGATAGCTCAACAACTAATTGCTCAAGGGCAGAAAATAGATTTACTCTTCATGTTTGACACCTACGCTCCCAAACTATACATAGATAACCCTTCACTATCGCGGACTATTTCAGCATACTTACAGAGCTTAATAAAACTTCCATTACAAAGCAAATGGAACTATGCCTTAGCAAAAATCGATTGGTTAAAGTCAGTATTAACAGGGAAACCCAGCAGTAAATTTGACCTGTGGAACGAGTCGAGTTTTTCAGAAGACTCTAACCCTTACAACATGAAACTAATCGAAGCTATCAAGCAAGCAACAATGGCAGACTATTCACCGCAACCTTATCCAGGTAAAGTAACGTTATTTACCACCAAAGAAGTATTGAGATGGTGCCAGTACAAACCATTACGAGGTTGGGATGAATTAACACAAGGAGTAGACATTCATAGTATACCAGGCACACATTTAGGTATGCTAAGTGAACCAAATGTCCAAATTCTAGCTCAAAAAATGATGGATTGTTTAGAGGCGCCTATCCCTGAGCATATTGTACCCAAACGCGAAGAAAGCCAACTATTAATCTTCCCAACCAATTCATCAAATTACGAAACAGCATAATTGATCCCCCCAACCCCCCGCGTGGAAGGGGGGCTAAGATTTTCCTCTTATTTCCCCCTTATTAAGGAGGCGCCCTCTTGTCCCCCCCTCCTGAGCCTACCGTGTATACACAAGTCTCTTTTTCTTCTCTTTCTTTTCTTTCTTCGTGTCCTTTGTGTCTTTGTGGTTCTTTAAAGAGATAAACCACAAAGACACAAAGGGCGCAAAGGGGGGAGTGTAAGGGGAATTATTAAAGATGTGTGTACACCGTAGCTCCTGAGCGGGGGGTTAGGGGGGATTTTTTAATAAATCAAACTATTGCATCAACTTATCTTGCTCCTCTCTTAACCACTGTTTCAACATCTCTTCAGAAGGAAGTGCCACCATATAACGTGACACAAACAATTGATTATCAAGTCCTGCCGTAGCATAATGGACAGCTTCAGCATCCTTTTCAGCACAAAGAAGAATACCAACAGGAGGATTCTCATGAGGATACGCGACATTCTCCTTCAAGTAATTCAGGTAGAAATTCATTTGCCCAGCATAATCATGTTTAAACTTCCCTAATTTCATATCAATAGCAATCAGGCATTGCAAAGACCGATGGTAGAATAACAGGTCAAGAAAATAATGCGGGAGCGCCAACTGTAACCCTGAATTGGCGGTCAACAAAACAATAATCTCGCCCCAACTCACGCATGAAGTCTTGCAGATGATTAATTAAAGCTTCTTCGAGGTCAGACTCTGAGTAGCTGGCTCTTTCTTCTAGCCTCAAAAACTCTAAAATATAAGGGTCGCGTAATATGCTTTGGGGAGTATCAATTATTTGTCCTTCATTTGCAAGTGTCAAAACTGCTTCTTTGTCCTTAGATAACCCTACCCGCTCATAAAGCATACTGCTAATTTGACGCATTAATTCTCGATAAGACCAGTTGCTTTTAATACACTCTAATTCGTAAAAAGCTCGTTTAGTTTTATCGTCTATACGAGTCAATTCAACTATATGCGTCCATGAAAGAGTAGAAACCAAGCGTTGGTAATAATTGCTATCTTGCCATGAGGGTGAAGGGTTTTGTAATTCAAGAGCTTTTAAGGCTGGAAATAACTCCTGGTATGCTTTTTGAAATTCGGCAGGCACTGCCTGCCGAATTTGAAGAGCGTTTCCTGATATACCAAGTACAGGTAAAAAAGTAGATACATTTTCATTTTTTGCCAAAGCAGGATAAGCCAGCGCAAACTGCCGAAAGTTTTTCAAGTTACGCTCAGATAAACCTTCAATCTTTCTACGTTTTAAGTCATCAGCAAGCTTCTTAAGCAACTGTGTGCCATATGCTGCCCTATCAACTCCATTTTGCTCATACTCGAAAATATAGGCGCCTATAAACCAGTTACGAATAGTCAAAATTTGATTAACCGCGCGCGCAACTGTAGCTAAAGTTGTGTCGTTAATGTTACTAATATCACTAATAAGTTCTTCGTAGTTCACAGTAATACTCCTGCACCATGATTATAAATAGTAAAGCATATATAGAAACGTTTGGGTATAATCTCTATATAAAATATTTATATTTTAAAATCTAAAAGAATAATCATTTCGCCTGAGTTGGAAAGTATTATTACATATCATTGAAAATCTTTTGATGGCGCTAACGAACTTAGATTACGGCTTGACGTTAGGTATATGGGTACGGGTTGTTATAATAGTGTTTTTAATGTTACTAATAAGCTCTTCGTAGTTCACAGTAATGTAACCGTACCATGACTATATACAGTAAAATATATACAAAAGTTTTTAGTAAATAGTAGACTATGCTAAAATTAGTACATAATGAAAAATTGGAGGTATTTATCAGATGAAAAACAAAAATTTACTAATCCGAGAAATGGAGTCATACTCAAATTACTGTGTTAAAAGAGAAGAAGCTGCAAGACAGGCAAAGTTGCAGGTACGAGCTTAAAAGATTTATTTGTCACTAGCTAGTACTTAAGCTTGATGCTATGGGCGCCAATAAAGCAGTGTTAGACTTTTTTATGCTAAATATATGGGGATATTAGATTAACAACACAGTGTGGGCTACATGACAGTATCCTAACGCTAAACATTGAATAAAAAGCTAAAGTATTGTCACGCACTATAGATAGTACTATATTCAGCATTATTCTTATCAATTTATAATCCACGTATGAAACAAACTTTATATCAAAGCGTGTATTAAAAATAATTAGGAAAAATCTATTCGTTCAAATCAGGTATTCCCCATATCTTAATGCTGCCGTCCCGATAGCCACTAATAATTTTTGTTCCATCAGGAGTGATAGCAATACAGTAAATTTCTCGGTCGTAGTCCTTTATTGAATGAAGTTTTTCCCCAGTATTTAAATCCCATATTTCAATAAACGACTCACAATCAATTGACTCGTCTGCATCATCCGTATCATATATTATAGAACTAGCTGATACAAGTCTTTGACCGTCCGGGGTAACTGCAAAATTTTTTTAGAGCTTACACTGTTGTAGTTACAAAACTAAACTGAACGGTTTAGTATCGCTTCGGGCAGCAGTTTTGCCAACAAATCAGGGTTAGAGCCTTTTAATTTATAATCCCCAGTAATTATGGCAACGAACGCGCCCAGTTTAATTAAGCAGAGGCGTTTGCTCCATCACTGCTCGTCTTGCTTGCACGCTTTCATTGATATGCAGGCGCCTCCTGAGCAGTACCGAAGCACGTAATAATTGTGCAGCCGTTAGTCTTAAAATATCTTTATTAATCAAATTGGAATCGCGCGCAACAATGTAAACATCATCAAATCAGCCTCAATACCCAAAAAGAAGATTTTAGTTACGCTTATGTATACGCTGTTACTAGTAGTATAGGCTACTCTATGCAAGCAGCTACACGTAGATTAGATGACAGTGGCATTGACGCTACAATTACGGTACCAGGTAAGATTAACTCCAAGCGTCTACCGAGATTTGATGTACAAATCAAATCCACATCCCAAGACATCATCTTTGACGAATCCATAAAATACCGACTTACAGCTAAAAATTATGACGAACTTCGAGAAAATGACCCCTTTGTGCCACAACTATTAGTAGTTGTCCTGATACCAGAAGATGTGAACAACTGGTTATCCCAAACCGAAGAAGCATTGTGTATAAAACGTTGCGCGAACTCTCGCTATCACTACAGGGACGACCACCGCTTGATAAACAAACGACTATCACCGTCGAAATTCCGCGTCAAAATATATGCGCGCCCTGATGCACTCAAAATTATAATGGAGCGTATAGCTGCCGGAGAAAACCTATGACAGCAGTCGAACCGTATGTAGAAAAATTTCAATATATTGAACCGCAACAAGTATAAGAATACTTGGTAGCACATGGTTGGCAGCTTCAACAAAAACAAGGAGATAAAGCTTCTATCTGGACTTTGGATGGTTTTGAAATTCTACTACCTCTCAAACCAGAAATAATTGACTTCAAACGAAGAATGGCGGAAGTTGTAGAAACTCTCGCTCTGGCAGAAAACCGTTCGCAAACAGAAATATACAGTGCTTTAATTACAGAGGCGCCTAACACCACCATTCAGGCAGTTTTACATTAAAAGAATATCGTCATAATTATCCTACAGAACGACTGAAAGTTGTTGCGGCAGTTGAGTCTTCTTGGGAGCAAGTTAAGGATATTGCTGTTCCTGTAAATTTGAATGTTAATGATGAAACAACTGACTCAGCCTTGAACAGATTTAAAAGTCAAGCTCTTGACGGATATGATTTATTAATACTTGAAGCAATTAGTCGAGCAGGCGCCGGAAATATAAAAATAATTACAGATGACATTGATTATGTTGTAGTTCCAGGTATACAAGTCTTTACAAGCAGACGATACATTGTTCAAGAAGCTGCAAGGCTCTTAAAGTTACTAGTGCGCTCTTAAAAAGCACATTTATATATAACGTAATTATGGCAACGAGGCGCCCAGTTGAATTAAGCTGTATTATAGGCTCAATGAGTGGGAGTAGCAGTCATGCTCTTAAACATTAAACGTATTAACGTTCCACCTGGGCAACGTGTATTGTTGCGTGATGTTACATGGGAAGAGTTTGAGACAATTCTTGATGAGCTAGGAGAACATCGGGCAGCGCGAATTGCCTATGATAGGGGAGTATTGGAAATTATGCCGCCCTTGCCAGAACATGAATTTAGTAAAGAAATTATTAGTGATTTAATAAAAGCGCTTTTGGAAGAACTAGATATTGAATTTATAAGTCTTGGTTCTACAACATTTAAAAATCAGGCTATGGATCAAGGTATAGAACCTGGCCAATGCTTCTATATTCAAAACGAAATTAAGATTCGTGGTAAAGCAAGACTTGATTTACAAAAAGACCCTCCACCAGATTTGGCATTAGAAATTGATGTTACTTCACGAACTCATCCAAATATTTACGAAGCCTTAAAAGTCCCTGAACTTTGGCGCTTTGATAAAGGTATACTGCAAATTAATTTACTGCAAGCAGGTTCTTATGTCGAATCACAGCAAAGTTTGAATTTTCCAAGCCTGCCTTTGATTGAAATTATTCCTCAATATCTTGAGCAAAGTAAAACTGCTGGTAGAAATGCAACACTTAAAGCATTTCGTCGTTGGGTACAGCAACAAATATAATAGTATGGGTTCCGCGTTTGGCGCCTATTTTAAATCTATGAATTTTTATTATGAATCCAATTAACAGCTTCGGAAGCAGATTTAATATCAGAAGGCACGCGCGCTATATCAACTTGCCCAGTAGTCGAACAAATTTTTTTTAGCAACACAATTGATTCAATCTCAAGTGGTGGCAAGTATGAATCATAGTATAGTAAATTTTTTTTATCGTCAATTTGTACTAAAATATATTCTTGCCAACGGTCAAGTTCAATGGTTGGCAATGAGTCGCACATGCGTTTATATCCTATCACTTTAGTAATAAGGCGCCGCATTTCGCTATCACGTTCAGTTATCGTCCATTTAACTTTCCACTCGCTTGTAGGAATTTTTCCGTAATGCTCGAATATTTCTGTACCGTGGTGATAATAATAACGAGTACCATCTGACCATTCAATTGCAGGCGCCCCATCTCCATGCAGTTGTTTTTGTTCATCAAATTGTAATAAAATGGGTCTATCGCAGAGTATACATACTCGCTCAAACGGAATTATCCAACCACAGTTATTTGCTATTTCTTGAATAAGTTGATAGTCTTCATGATTAGTTATGTAACCTAAGTCTGTCAAAAAATCTAACTGACTCATTTGTTGTAAGTACGTTGGCAATAATAAAATTGTCGGATAACGAGAATTGTTAACGCGCGTTTCATAGCTCCAGTACTTGCTTAAAACTACATTTATTTTTGTAGATACCTGTGTATAAATTTGAGAATTGGAATCGAGTATATTATAAATTTGACTAAGTAGTGCTGCGTTGACTTGTGAGCTAACTTCCTCAAATTGCAATTCAAAAAAATGATTTATTACCTCAGCAAAAGCAGCACCAAAAAAACGCCGTATGAATAGCTTTTTTAATATAAATCGAAATTTTTTAAAACGGCGGTAAGTTTTTGCCATTGTTATAAATGGCAAACTAAACATCATAGATATTAATATAAATGAAAGTAAATATCTTATAATAATTAACTCGTTTGGTAATGGCTTGAGTAATTTAATCAGAGGTGGGAAAAATAATTCAAATAATAGGCTTCCAATTAAGAAGCCAACAAAAAATCCTATACCTGAAAATAGTATCACTGGCGCCCAAGATAAAATTCGCAATACAGCGTGTTTAGAATAAAGCGCGCGTATTTGTGATTGTATCCATTGTTTAGCTCCGGATGGACTTGGAACTAAGACTATATAGGGTGATGGCAACCCAAGACGCTGATAAAGCTTTTGGATGATTTTAGTTGCTTGCGTTTTGTCTACTCTTGAAGTTGAGCTAGCTACAGAAAGCCATTTTGCTTGATAAGAAAGTAGTTGCAAGCGCTGTTCAGGGGTTAACATTTGTCTGCTTAGGTGCTTTTGTTGACAAGAACCTGGCTATATTCATTAATAGCATCATACTGGTCGGACATACGCGAATATCGTGCAAGTAATTCTAAATCTATATCTGGTAATAAAATACTTTTACTAACCTTTTCGTATTTGTCTTGTTGCAAACTATAAACAGAGAGTACACCATCTTCCCAATACCAAACCTCTGGTACTTTCAAACGTCTATAAACTTCTGACCTATTGATACCACCGCTTGTAACAGTAATTTCTAATATTAAATCTGGAGTAGGTTTTTTGGTTCCCAAATTATAAGACTCATCTGGTTCGCGACGAGTGCCATCTGAACGCTTACCCAATGTTGCGCTTCCCCTTATGTAAAAACGAATTTGCTTTACACGCAAATACACCTCTAGTAATCTACTTAGTGTACTTTTTGCATCTTCGTGGTCATCAGATAGTGGAGACATAATTTCGAGAATACCATCTAAGTAAGTCAACCGCGCGCCCGTTCCTTGCAGGTTGATATCAAGCTGTTCTAATTGTTCCCAACTGACGTTATATAGTAAAACATACGAAGTTTTTGAGGCAATAGGTTTATCAAGAACTGGAGTAGTCATATACAAGCTGTGGTGGAAGGCATCATGTATATAATAATAAACTCTTGTGGGATGGGCATCCTTGCCCGTCCCTTTGATGCAACATAAAATGTTATATATATTACCAGACAGGCGAGGACACCTGTGCTACAAGAGATTATCCGTTACATCCGTGTTCATCCGTTGCCAGTTCGACGGCGCCCAAAGCTAATAAAGTAGAAATAGTTGCTTCGGTTAAACCTTTGACTCCAGTTATATTCATTCCTTCATAAGGGCGTTTTGCTCTTAGAGTGTTAAGACATTCACCTGTATTTATATCCCATATTTTGATTGTCTCATCTTGACTACCGCTGGCAATAACGGCGCCTCTTGAATTAATGGCAACAGACCAAACTACACCAATATGTTCGTGTAAAGTTTTAATACATTCACCTGTTTTAATATTCCATACCTTGATTGTTTCGTCGGTGCTAGCACTAATTAAATATCTACCGTCGGGACTAAATATTACTGACTGAACTGCATAAGCGTGACCTTGTAGAGTTTTAATGCATTCAGCATTATTTACAGACCATAATTTTAATGTACCATCTGAGCTTGCACTGGCAAGAGTTTTTCCGTTCGGGCTAAATGTAACTGAATTTACTTCTGCTGCATGTCCTTGTAAGGTTTGGATATATTCACCTGTACTTTGTAACCATAATTTAATCGTGCGGTCATTACTACCGCTAGCCAAAAAAATACCGTCAGAACTAAAAGCTATTGATTCAACACGTCGTAAATGTTTGTGTAATATATTTATGCACTTACCTTCACCTACGTCCCATATACAGATTGTTTCATCGGCGCCTGTACTCGCAAGCATTTTTCCATTTGGACTAAATTGAAGTGACTTAATATGATAGGTATGTACGCGCAAAGTTTTGAGAAGTTCACCTGTATTCACATCTACAAGTCGAATCGTTTTATCATCACTACCACTTGCAAGAATTTGACCATCTGGACTAAAAGCTACTGACCAAACTCGATTTGTATGTTTATTAAAGGTACGCAATAGTTCACTAGTCGCAACACTCCAAAATCTAACAGCAAAATCATCGCTGGCACTAGCAAGTATTTGTCCGTCCTGACTAAAAGCTACTGACCATATTGAATTTGCATATCCTTGAAGTGTATTAAGACATTTTTCGTTATTTACATCCCATAGTCTTACTGTTTGGTCAAAACTACCACTAACTAAGATTTTATCATTAGGACTAAAAGCTACTGACTCAATTGATTGAGTATGTCCTGCTAAAGAAGCAATTAATTGTGTTTCAATGGAATATTGATTATATAAAATAATCCATAGTTTTATAGTTAAATCCCTACCCGCACTCGCAAGTAAAAGTCCATCATGACTAAAAGCAACTGAACGTACTTGACTCAGGTGTCCTTGCAAAATACTTAGACATTCTCCTGTTGCTACATCCCATATACGAATAGTTCGGTCATCGCTACCGCTAGCAATAATACTACCGTCAGGCGAAAACGCAACCGAGCGTATTTGATTAATATGTCCCTGGAGAACTTTTACACATTCACCTGTAGCAACATTCCATAACCGTATAGTTTGGTCGTAACTGCCACTAACAATAGTTTCTGTATCAGGACTAAACGCAACAGCACTTACTACATTTGTATGTCCCTGCAAAATTTTGAGGTGTTTACCTGTTGTTAAGTTCCAAATACGTATAGTATGGTCAGAACTACCACTTGCAAAAGTATTACTATCGCAGCTAAAAGCAACTGACCGAACCTCACTTGTATGTCCTTGTAAAGTTTTAATGAGACGACCATCCTCAAGACTCCACAAACATATAGTATGGTCAGAACTACAGCTAGCAAACATCGTACCATCACAGTTAAATGCAACTGACCACACCCAACTTAAATGTGCTTTAAAGCTGAGGAACTGTTTACTATCTGCAACTTGCCACAAAATAATTTGTCCATTGGTATCACTTGCAGCAAGTTGACCGTTGGGACTAAATGCAACTGATTGAATGCTACCAAATGATTGAGTAAAAATACATTTTTCAAAATCTGATTTACTAAAATTACACAAGCGTAGATTCACTCCTTGTAAGTATGCTTGTTTGATTATTAGTTCTGAAAAATCAAAGCCACTCAAATTTATTTTAAGATTAACTAATAAATTAATAACGTTTCCTGCCGCATATCCGACTTGAGTCTCGGTTTGATTACGTAGTATTTCTAATAACTCATTACCTCGTTTAATTTCAGAATTTAATAGATAAAGTATCGGGTTAAGAATTAAACGAATTTGTGAAGAACGAATATAATCACGAGTAGTCGCTTTGATGAGAGCGTGAGTATTAAATAACTTAAATATTCCCTCATGAATTTCAGTTACTATTTGCTCTATAAATACATCTGTTATGTACTCCATAACCACATTTTGCAGTGTAAATGTGGATGTGTCAGTCGCATCTCTGGCTTTTTCAATGAGCGAACGTCGCATTAATGATTCGAGCGTCTCAATTAATTTAGGCGCCTTTTCAAGTGTAATTATATCATCAAGTAATTCTAGCATCGTTACAGGTTCACGATTAATCGCTAACCAATATATAACTTCCTTTTCTAAATCAGATAAGCGATTGAATTGTGTTTCAAGTAAAGTTTTAATAGTACCAAAAACAATCGAATCTTGAGATAAAAATTCTGTAATACTACCGTTAAATATATCTTTGATAGTAGTAGAAATAATTTTAAGTGCTAAAGGATTACCTTGATAAGAATCTACAAGTCGAATTTGTTCATCAAGAGTACCACTAACTCCCCGTTCCTGAAAAATAACTCCAGAATCTGCTGCAAGCAAACCACTTAATTGCAATGAACGAACTGGAAGCGTTTCACCTTCACTCGCTGCAACTTCAAATGGTTTTTCTCGACTGGTAATAATTAAACAGCTTGTATGAACCTCACTACCAACACGTTTGAGAAGTGTACCATAGTCCTCATACCCCGGACGATACTCACCCGCTTTATCACCCTCAGTTAAAATAGACTCAAAATTATCGAGTATCAATAAACAACGCGACGCACACAAATATCTTTTCAGCAATGTTATTAGGGCGCCAGTATCGAGTGGTAAATCTGTTTCTTGTTTTGAAAGAAATTTAATTACATCTGCTAGTATATCTTGTAATGGTGGAGCATTACCCAAAGAGCGCCAAATTACAAACTCGAAAGTTTTTGTTTCAACAATTTTTGCGCTAACTTAACTGAAAGCGAGGTTTTACCAATACCCCCCATACCTAACAGCACTATCAAGCGACAATTATCGTTGATTATCCACTCCTCTAAAGTGGCAAGTTCCTGCGCGCGTCCATAGAAAACTGAAACATCAACAGCTTCCCCCCAATCGACATGACACTCATTTGGTAGTATATTTGGTAAGATTTGAGTCGGCTGTGGTAAAGCAGATTTTAAATTATCATTTTCATCTGCATGTAATTTTTTAAACCATGCATCACGTCGCTTTTCGATTTGATCCAATACTTGAAACGAAGCTGCACAAATACCAATTATCGTACCAAAAAAGGCAATGGTACTAGTTACATTGCTGATTTCAGGCATAAATAGAGGAATGTTATCCCATTTTTTAAACTTGATTTAAGCTGTCAGCCGCATTCTACATCCCCCCTAAGCATGATGTCACGCACAGCACAATACTTTGATAATTTAAATTTGTGATAATTAACCATTACTTAGATTCATTCAAAAGGTGTAGATAAAACGTAAACACTTACTCCAACGGAGAAATATTGCATTATACCTAAAGCCACTAGCGAATCGTTACCTATAATGTGACAATAGTTTTAATTAAACGATATACACAAAAATCATGACGATGCATTCTACTCTTCAACGTGCGTTCACAATTCGCCGCGCGCTAAAAGTAATTAGCGGTCTGAATAACTTCGACCCCTATAATGTTGCTGCCGTTGTAAGAGCTGCTGAACTTGGTGGCGCCACTTTTGTTGATATCGCTGCTGACCCAAAACTGGTAAAATTAGCTAAAAGTTTGACAAATCTACCGATTTGTGTATCTGCAGTTGAGCCAGAAAAATTTATTTCTTCAGTAGCAGCAGGTGCGGATTTAATAGAAATTGGAAACTTTGATTCGTTCTATGCACAAGGACGAAGATTTGAAGCTGCTGAAGTTTTGGCATTAACTAATCAAACGCGCGAGTTGCTTCCTAATGTAACGCTGTCGGTTACAGTTCCTCATATTTTGACACTTGATAAACAAGTTCAGCTTGCAGAAGATTTAGTACAAGCAGGTGCTGATATTATTCAAACCGAAGGCGGAATCAATACCAAGCCTACACATGGCGGTACGATAGGTTTAATCGAAAAAGCTGCTCCAACTTTAGCAGCAGCTTACGAAATTTCACGCGCGGTTGCAGTACCTGTGCTATGTGCTTCTGGTATTTCTAGCGTCACCGCACCACTTGCAACATCTGCAGGCGCCGCAGGTGTCGGTGTTGGTTCAGCAGTTAACCAACTCAACAGCGAAGTCGCAATGATTGCTGCTGTACGCGGTATCGTAGAAGCGCTAGCTACTACTAGCACTTCCTCTCATACCTTTAGTGCTGAGTATTAAGTGCTGAGTGCTGAGTGTAGAGACACGATTAATCGTGTCTGTACGAATGTTGAGTTGCTTCTTTAATAGAGTAAATTACTTGGTCTTGTTGTTCAGATGAAAGTTCAGGAAACATGGGTAATGATGTGACTTCCTTACTTAGTTGTTCACAAACAGGTAATTGTCCTTCTTTATACCCTAAATCTTTATATACAGGTTGTAAGTGTAAAGGCATGGGATAGTAAATCATTGTATTTACTCCCATGTCTTGTAGTGTTTTACGCAGTATTTCACGTTTTGAATCAAGAATGCGAATAGTATATTGGTTCCAAACACCTGAACCACTTGCAAGTTCTTGGGGAATAACAATGCCAGGTACTTTGGAGAGAAACTGACTGTAACGAGATGCTATATCTTTTCTTTTAGCGTTCCAATCATCTAAATATTTGAGTTTAATTTTAAGAATAACCGCTTGGATGCTGTCCAAACGGCTGTTTACACCAACCTCGTTGTAGTAATATTGATTGGTTTGTCCATGATTTTTAATGACTCGCATTCTTTGAGCTATTTCAGGGTCATTTGTTGTAATTGCACCTCCATCACCACAACCACCAAGATTTTTTGTTGGATAGAAGCTAAAGGCGCCTATATGTCCAATGCTACCAACTTTTCTATCGTTCCAAGTAGCTCCTGTTGATTGAGCGCAATCTTCAATAACTGCTATTTTATGAGCATCGGCAATTTCCATCAACGCAGTCATATCTACAGGTTGACCGAACAAATGTACCGGAATGATGGCTTTTGTGTTGGGAGTAATTGCAGCTGCGACTTGCTGTAAATTGAGATTATATGTATTAGCATCAATATCGACAAATACAGGTTTGGCGCCAACAGCGCTGATAACTTCAGAAGTGGCGATAAAAGTAAACGGAGTAGTAATGACTTCATCACCTGCACTAATATCTAACGCGCGTAAAGCTAAGTAAAGTGCATCAGTACCAGAGTTACAAGCTATGCAGTGAGAAACGTCGTGATATTCGGCAAATGCTTGCTCAAAGTCATCAATGATGGGTCCACCGATATAGCGTCCCGATGAAAGAATAGAAAGGACAGCAGCACTAACTTCAGCCTCAATTGCAGCGTATTGTAGTTTATTGTCAAATGCAGGAACAGATTTTACACTCTGTATCATAGGTTGTCTTTGAGTTGGTTTTATCAGATTATCGGCTATGAAAGATCAATCTACTACATATATATAGATATCCATCAAGAACAAATCGTTACATTCAAAGTTCCCATCCCTATGCCAGAAATCATCAAGTTAGATTTTACAGACTTAGTTATAGCCGTAGCGCTGATGGCTATTACCATCGGGTTGTCAGCTTGGGAAAAACTCGGACTAGAGATTAAATTACTTACGGCAACTGGGAGAACTATTCTTCAATTGATGGTTTTAGGGTATGTACTAGATTTTATCTTTGTCCTTGATAATGCTGTTGCAGTTTTGGCGATTTTAGCAGTAATTACCACTATCGGCGCCATAATTGCCCGAAATCGTATCAGCCAAAAAATTCCCCTCGTTTTACCGCTAGTGTGGGGAGCAATGTTTATTAGTACAGCATTGGCTATTTTTTATACAAATTATTTAATAATTCAGCCTCAACGCCTTTTTGAGCCACGATATGTAATACCGTTAGCACTCATGGTAATAGGTGGTGCCATGAATGCAGCAGCTTCTTCAGGAGAAAGACTAGTTAAAGTAATAGATGCAAGTCAGTTAGAAATTGAAACACATCTAAGTTTAGGCGCCACACCCCTTCAAGCAGTAGCACAGTACCGTAAAGATGCTATACGTGCGTCAATAATGCCCACTATCAATCAAATGACATTAGTAGGTATGGCAACAATACCGAGTTTTTTCACAGGACAACTACTTGGTGGTGTCAAAGCAGACGAAGCAATTTCATACCAAATTGTGGTTTTGTTTATGATCGCCTTTGCCAACCTACTAACTACTATATTAGTCACACGAGGATTATCACGGCAGTTCTTCAACTCGAACGCACAACTAATTCGTTAACTCCGCTCCTCGCTCCTGTGCGTGACGCTACGAGACTATTAGCTTCGTTTAATAATTGTTAGTAGCGTCACGCACCCTACCTCTGAATTCTAATTCGCTAGTACGGGCGGGTTAACCTATATCCTAGGCAAATAATTACAATTTTGTAAACCCGCCCCTATTGCCGTGGAATATGGGTGAAAATTTGTTGTCCTTGTGCATCAAAAACTAAAACAGCCGTATTCGCATTGTCACCAATTGCCTCTAGCGCTTGTTGTAAAGTTTCTAAATGCTTTTGAACAGTCTTGATATTTTGTATGTTTTGACTATTGGCGCCTGTAGTGTTAATTTCTAAAGTCCTTTCGTATTCTAGAGTCATGCGAACGGTTATAAATCTCTCGTCTACAGTGAAATCACAAATCCGAACGCTTCCTTTACAAGTTTTCTCTAAACTAGCACGAGTTGAAGCTGTGCTAGCTGTCGCACCAGTCATTGTCATTATTTGTAATTTGGTTTGTGCTTGCTCAAATGCTGATGAATACATTTGAAGTAAAGGTTGTACTTGATTATACAAAGAACTATCGGCAGGAATTTGCTTAATTGTATTTATTGCTTGTTGCCAGCGAATAGCTGCCGGTTGCCACTGGTTTTGCTGTTCGTACTGTTGGGCAAGTTTCGCGGTAGCTGTTGCTGAGGCTAAACTTGTTGCAGCTTGCTCTTGTCTTGAAACGCGGTCGCGAATTGCAAGTAGTCTTGGCTGATAATCGTTCAAGAGCTTTCGCGCGTCAGCATAAGCTTGACTATTTTGAGGTACAGCAATTAAAGCATTTACAACAATTTGCCAAGTAGAAAGCGCACGCTGTAAGTCTGGTAATGATTTAGCGATACTTTCGCGCTTTAGAGCTACTTTCGCTGCAGCAATAGCATCGTTTACTTTTTTCTTCCATTTGCTCTGCGCTTGCATCTGGACATTTACCGACTGTAAACCAGTACGATATTGTGATAATTTTGACTGTGCAAAACTGTAAAATTTACTATCTGTACTAATTGCTTCTAATGGGGCAATTGCTTGGCGCCATAATAATGAACGCGACTGTAAATTACTGATGTCATTTGTTAAGCTTCTTGATACACGCGAAGCTGTGGTGCCTGACTGTAAAGCTTGTGTTAACAGTTTAATTTGTTGCGACTTGCTCGATAAAGCTGTTGCGACTTCTTCTGCATTCTGATAGGAAGGCGACCAACCTGGTATTCTTTGTAATGATGCAATTGCTTTATCTAGCTTTCGTTGAAGTTGTAATAAATCTTCTTCGGTTTTGACGTTATTCGCTAGTTGAGTCCATTCATTTTGTAATTGTTTTGCCGTTGTTAATTCTTTACATGTAGATAATATACAGGGACTTACTAAGAAGAAACCACTGGCGCCAAATATGGCAACAATAGATAGAACTAATGTTCCAATTAATATTAAACTGATGTAGGTGTTTTTTCTAGGTGGACGTAATGGCGCCCCCTTCAAGGGGTTGTTATCTTCCTCAATCACATCCGCAGTTATAGTTAGTAGCGAAGCAGAAGAATCAAATATCCCGCTTTGAGAGGGAGTTTCGGAGTCAGGTTGCGCTTCAACATCAAGTTCGGGAATTACACTTGAAAAAACATCAGAATCTAATGAATTTGATGTTTTAAACGTATTAATTGGGGTATTTGGAACGATAAACAGCGTTTTTTGAGCATAGGGAAGCTTTTCCCCAATGTAACGAACAAACATTCGTACTTCTTGTGTTTGATACGCGGTTTCTGATTGAAGCACGGACGCAATAACTGCAAAAATATGCCCAGTTTCTACTGTGACGGTTTTAGGATGCTGTATCAAAACCATCAAATGGTCTTGAACGGCACATTTGATCTCAAAGCATTTGCTATGACTAATGGCAAGCAAGCTTTCTTCCAGAATGGACGATAGAAAATCTAAATCTTCCTGCTGTGCTGCTGATTTCATTGGTGATGATAGGCTTGGGTTTGTTAACAAAGACACACTATGAGCAGTTACTATTTTCCTATACAACCGCCTAACGTTTTAGCACAGATTGTGAAAAAACGGTATTGAGCGCGTCGGGGGGTGGAGTCATCGAGTTGGTACATTCACTTTTTGTTACAAATTTCATCTGTCTAAGGTTTAGTAAAATAAATGACAAAAACTTATAAGTTAAGCTACAAATGTAATACTGGTGTTATTAGCATTTAAACAATAAGATTTTTATATAGCTTGGATGGAATTGAACTTATAAGTAAAATTATAAGCATAAAATGACTACATACTATACTGAATTTGCTGGCTTTAGATGCTAATGAACGCATAGCTAAAAATGTGAGAAGCGAGCTTAGAGAGTCAATTAGAGAGGTACTGATTAAATTTGTTAAAAAAAAAGCCTTCTGATTATAATGTCAGCGGTTCTACTGAAATGCAATTGATGGCGCCGATTTTTATTTATTTAATAAAGTAAATTGATGTGGTTATTTACCGCATCAACTTAATTGGATAGAATTAATGTTAGCGAAAGAAATTATGAGTAAATTAAGCCGACTTTTGCTTTGGGGGTACAGCGACTTAAAAATGCGACTGTAACCCCAGAAAGTGAAGTGGTATTTCAAAGGTGCGTGGTATGGATTTACTAGAGTATCAGGTAAAAGAATGGTTTGGGCAGATTGGCATTCCAGTACTGCCATCACAGCGAATTGACCATCCAACAGATTTAAAGAGGTTAAAAATTCCTTATCCAATTGTTATCAAATCGCAAGTCTATGGGGGAGCAAGGTTAAAAGTTGGTGGTGTCAGGTTTGTTGAGACAACAATAGACGCAATAGCAGCAGCCCAAAATATTTTTAATTTACCGATAATGGGTGAATTCCCAGAAGTGCTATTAGCAGAAACAAAATATGATGCTGAACAGGAGTTATATTTAGCTGTTGTAATTGATACAGCGGTATGCCGTCCAATATTGTTAGGTTGTCAAGAACCCGATATCGATTTAGATTCATCTGGGGAGAAAATGCAGCATGTCGTCGTCGAGCATGAGTTTTCACCGTTTTATGCGAGACGACTGGCGTTGAAAATGGGGTTGCAGGGAAAGCGAATGCAAACCGTTAGCAGCGTCATCGAGAAAATGTACCATTTATTAATTGAGAAAGACCTTGATTTAGTTGAAATTAATCCTCTTGGTATAAATTCTGATGGTGAAGCGATGGCATTAAACGGCAGTATCAGTGTTAACGAGCGTGCAATTTCGCGTCATCCTGATATTGCGTTGATGGCAACCAAAATGGCTAACCGATGTAACGGTAATGGTAAAAATCAAGATTTTGGAGAATGGGAAGGAGTAGAGCTTCACGGCAAGATAGGTATTATGGGTAATGGCGCCGGCTCAGTATTAACCACAATGGATTTGGTTACTTTGGGAGGTGGTAAACCAGGAATTTGTCTAAACTTACGTCATGCATCTCCCCTTGATACTTCTCCAACGACATTTAAAACCCGTCTAGAAAAAGCTTTAAGAATAATGAGTGCTGACAAAAGTATTCAGGTTATTCTGATTAATCTTTTGGGTAGTATTCCTCAAGCGATTGAAATAGCAGAAGTCATTACTGAATTTGTCCATCATTATAATCAGGAGCATAAATCAAACGGTACACGATTGGGGAATAAACACAAACGTGAAAACTTACCGCGTTTAGTTGTTAGACTCGCTGGTTCAGACCTTAATGGCGCCAAAAAAGAGCTAACAGCATTAAAACACGGAAGCGACATCTCAATAGTCATGACAGAAAACTTGGATGAGGCAGTAAGTGAAGCTGTACGTCTTGCTAAACCTATTGTGCATAAAAAGTAGTAAATTATGTCCTGAACAAAGGTGTAATAGGAGGTATTAACAAAAATTAATTTAAATTTTGAATTCTTTCCAAAAAAGTTTATGCCAAAAAAAGTTTATGATTTATATATAGATGATTCGGCTGTATTGACCCGTAGAATAGGCCAAAAAGCCTGTTATGGCATATGACGGACAGGTGAGACACCTATCTAGAGAGTGAAAAACTTACTGCGTATTTTATGAACTTAACGCCGGATAGCAAAGTTATAATTCAAGGCTTTTGTGAATTTATATCACCAACGCAAATCGCGCAGATGAAAGCGTATGGGACTAATTTAATCGCTGGGATCAATCCTGGATGTGGTGGCAAGACGTTACACGATTTGCCAATATTCGATTTAGTCGAAGAAGTTACACAGCAATATGGGGTAATAGACACTACGATTTTAAACGTACATCCTTATGAAGTTTTGGATGCAGCGTTAGAAGCAATTGCATCCGGTATTCGTCAAATTGTGATTATTTCACCTGGGGTTCCACCTTTAGACATGGTGCAGCTATTGCGTACAGCAGAAGCTACAGAAACTTTGGTGATTGGACCCAACAGTCCTGGTATTATCGTGCCAGGGAAAATTTTGTTAGGTACTCAACCCAGTGAATTTTATACTCCAGGTTCAGTTGCAATATTGAGCCGAAGTACGACTCTTACTTATGAAATTGCCAGAGAATTAACTCAAGGCAAGTTAGGTCAATCTATAAGTGTTAGCATTGGCAGCGATGCAATTGTTGGTTCGTCATTTATTCAGTGGTTACAAATTCTTGATGAAGACGAAGCAACCGAAGCTATTGTACTTGTTGGTCAACCTGGCGGTGGTAGTGAAGAAGCTGCCGCGCGTTACATTGCTGAAGTTATAGATACACCCGTTATTGGTTATATAGCAGGAAAAGAAGCACCGCGCGGTAAACACTGGCGCCAAACAGGAACACTTGCTGCAGTAATTGGACGCGACTCAGATTTTGGTACAGCAAAGAATAAACTAACAGCATTTACCGAAGCTGATATTCCCATTGCCGAACGTCCATCACAAATTCCAGAATTATTGAAAAAAATAATTAAATCAAAAATGAATGTAGAGACGTGATATATCACGTCTCTTAATATCATGTTTTTTATAAAAATCCGACTGGACTAGGTTTCTATATTTTTAATGCTTGGGTTGCAGACACTAATCTTGTATGGTGGGCACTGCCCACCTTACTATCTACTAGCGTCACTTTTACTCAGCACTCAGCACTCAGCACTTTAAACTTTTAACGCTTTTGTAGCAGATTCACCTGCAAGCTTGATTTGTTTTGTCAAGCGAATATTTAAGAACCCAAGCACCATTACTTGTGTAAATAGTGACATAAATATAATCGGTAAACTTGTCTCTGCCAAACCTGCCCAAGGGTAAATTGAGAAAAGCCAGAGAGGTGAGTTTTTGGAGATTGTATTGTTGAGAATTACTAATACTAATGCAGGTGCGAACATTAACGTGCTGCTTGTACCAAGTGCCCATAAATATCGTTTTGATGTTTTTAGCAGCAACATTCGTTGGGCAACAGTGGCGCCAATAGCCCATAAAACAGCTAATAATGCAATACCTAGGATTACTTTAAATCTGCCAGCATCTTGAATTAGCCAGTTGATTGTGTAGTTTTTATTAACATTAAGTTGTTCGCTCCTAATGACCCAAATGGTAATAGGAATAGCCATTATCGACAAGTGGAGAGCAAACGCGAGCAGTGCTGGACTTTTTTCTCCAAAGATTAAATCTCTAAACAGAGATTTATGCCACCAACCACCACGGTTAGAACTGTCCGTATGACGGTAACGCGCCCAATCCTGAATTGTTTGGCGTTCGTGTGAGAGAATAAATATCAAGCCAAATAGTAGCACGAAGTTAAATAGTGCGAAGATTGGCAGGTTATGTAATATTTGCGTATTGATATCATAGTATGGTTCTTCTGGTTTACCTAGAGGCGAATTTGGATAGAAATTTTTAGCGTTTTGAAATGTGAATCCCCATAACAAAATTTGCACGAAAGCTACTAAGAAGTAACTTTGTTGTTTGCCTATTACTGGAATGTTTGGGTTGCGGAAACGTCTTAATAGTCCTTGCCAAATTCCGTAAGTCCAAAGACCATAATTTGCTAAATGCATTCCAATGAAGCTCGCTGTGTTGGCGCCTATTGGAATATAGAAAAACTGTATATCTTTATATCTTGCCCAGCGATTACTATTGTAATCATTAACTAAATTAGGAAATAGATAGCTGGTTGCATCAAATGGGCTAAACATTCTAAACCAAGCGGCGCCATTTTGGAGATGTGACCCGTATGATAAGGTCGTAAATGTAAAAGTCAAAAACATTAAAACCGCACCGGCGCCTAACCAAGGTTGAAAACCACTTAAAAAGCGCGTGGTTAAGCTGAATAGAAAAGCTGCACTAAAAAAGAAAATACAACTGCCAAGCAAAACAGCGTAATAACTGAAAATATGACTATAAGCGATACCAGCAGCTTTCCCAGAGAAAATATGAAAAGGAATAGCAAACGCAACAAATAAGTAAACTAGAATTGGCACACCTAGCATTTTACCAGTTAAAATGCTTACTTCTGATTGCGGACTCAGACGAATAAAATTGAGTGTACCTCGACGTTCTTCTTGTGCTAAGTTATTTATCAGTAAATAAGTTCCTGCAACTAATAGAGTGATAATAAAAATCACACTTAATGATTGAAAAATATACTCCCAATGGTCGCGCCACCATTGAGTCATATCAATTTGACCGCGCGGGCAAGGTTGTTTATATAGAACATTTTCAAGACTAATACGTCTATTTTTAGCCTGTTCTAATTGAATTTTTACTTGTTCAAGTTTTTCAGCATCAAAAAATTCTTTGCTACTGTAACGGAAAAAGCTATTTTGCAGCTTAGTAAGAACTTGACTAATATCGGAGAGTTGTTCCTGATAAGACGTTCCAATTCCACAGTACTGCTCGTTCATCCGATATTCTTTGCCAGGAATTTGACCTAGTTGAGCTAGGTAGATAACGAATTGAACGATTAAAGATATTACGCTAGTAACTAAAATTGGAAAAAGTTTTAGGCGCCCTTTGATTTCCCTAGCGAATTGTGGATTCCATTCACCAATTCTTTCAAAAACTTGAACCATATATTTATTCCTAAATCCTAACTCCTGTACGGGCGGGTTCACCTAAATTTTCGTTATTAACGAAGGATATAGATAAACCCGCCCCTCCTAACATTTATGACGCGCCGACTGTACGGGCGGGTTCACCTAAATTTTCGTTATTAACGAAGGATATAGATAAACCCGCCCCTCCTAACATTTATGACGCTTGCTTATGACCCATTTTCAAGAAGATTGTTTCTAAATCCTCTTGAGTACAATGGAAATTGGTTAAAGGGACTCTTGCATCAATTAAAGAACGTAGTAAATCAGCACAGTCTTGTTGCTGACCAGAAAAATTTACCCTTATTTTGTCTTTAGTTGGCATTACTTCCCACTCTTGTACAAATGGGTTATTTTTTAATTCGCCTAGTAACTCGTCAATTTTTCCCAGAGTCGAAATTTCGATTTGCTGACGAGATAGACGATGGTAAAGTTCCGTAAGCGATGTGCTTTCAACCAAACACCCTAATTCCATAATCCCCACAGATGTGCAAAGTTCTGCTAAATCACTAAGAACATGTGAGGAAATTAATATCGTCATCCCTGCTTCTTGGAGCGCTTTAATGATTTCGCGGAACTGCACGCGCGCGATTGGGTCAAGTCCAGAAACAGGTTCATCTAGTAGCAACACTATTGGTTCATGAATAATAGTGCGTGCTAAACTCAAACGCTGCTTCATCCCGCGCGATAAGGTTGAAATCAAGCTATTGCGTTTGTTTCCAAGTTGAATCAGTTCCAGCACCTCATGTAACCGTTGGGTGCGACGTGGTTCACGTAACTTATATAATCTGGCAAAATATTCAAGGTAATCCCAAACAGTAAGTTCATCGTACAAAGGGTAATCATCAGGTAGATATCCTAAACGACGTTTAAGAGTTGGGTTACTTCTGTCGCGCACAAGGAGGTTGCCATCAATGTAAATTGAACCTTGGGTAGGTTCCTCGACAGCTGCCAACATCCTGATTAAAGTTGTTTTACCAGCACCGTTAGGACCGATTAAACCATAGACTTCACCAGTACCTATTTCCAATTCGACATCGTTAACAGCAATGTGTCGGTCAAACTGCTTAGTTAATCCTATAGTTTGTATTGATAATTCTGTCACCATAGCTGTACGGTCAAATTACATAAGTAAATACTAATTTATCTTCTATTTACAAGCTTTGTTACACTTGTTACGGAAAATGTAACGGTATTCATTGAAACTTTATATAGTAATTACAAAAACAATAAAGATTTATTTAATCATTTTTATCTGCTGTTAGTTTGATAATAATAGTGGGAACAATGAAATTGTAGGCTTTTCAAATTTCGTTTCTGAACCAATTTTTTTTATGCTTTTGGATATCTCTGGAATCAGGCTGCACGTGATTGGACAAACCGTTGCCCTTGCAATTGAGCATGGTAGGGAGTGGGGACAACTGTTCGTTTCTGACTTATCTTGGAAAGGGAATAAAGCCAAAATGGCTAAACACGCTATTAGCGAGTCAGCACTTTATACCTTACAAAAAAATATTAATAACGACTTTAGCGGTGATTTTTTTAACACAGCAGGAGTTTCATCTGAAATAGCAGCATTGCTTTACTCGCATATTAAGCTCACGTCAACACTATTTACCATTTACGGAATAGATACGATACGTGCGACTGCACATCCTCTTGTACTAGCTGCTGCATCTGGTGTTAGCGTAACTGAATTAGCAAATCAACTTGAAACATCCTCTAAGCCCTCGGCAATCCAAAAAGCCTTACAATCAGCTTCAAGAAATCAATTTATTGAGATAAACAAATTACTAGGCGCCAAACTAATAGCCAAATTCAAAGAACGAGAGAGTTTAAATTACACAACTCTAAACGACTGTGGAAACTCCGTAAAAGCCTTCATCTCCGCATATCATAGCCCATAACCTCGTAGCATAGGCGTCTCGCTTGTGCAGTTCATTTGATTTTTTTTACCACAAAGGCACAGAGTACACAGAGGGAGGAATTAGAGGAAGTTGAAATTAGCGCCCATGAGGTTAATTTAATCTACACCGAAGAAGTGGTGCGCCCGCGAGTACTACTGGTTAACTCAACCAGTAGTACCAAATTGCGTCAACGTAGGCACATCATTTAAGAAGCTCAAAATTGTAGGCATGTTGCTGCAACCAACTCAATCTTTATACTGGTATTATTTAATCTGGAAATAGTTGAAATTCACTATTTATATAGTCTGAAAGCCCACTTTTTATTTTTACTGGCAGTATAGATTTAAACGAATATACTTGTTATCAAAGAGTACTACTGGTTAATTTAATCTACACCGAAGAAGTGGCGCGCCCGCGAGTACTACTGGTTCAGTTAACCAGTAGTACCAAATTGCGTCAATGTAGGCACATCATTTAAGAAGCTCAAAATTGTTGGCATGTTGCTGCAACTAACTCAATCTTTATACTGGTATTATTTAATCTGGAAATAGTTTAAATTCAGTATTTATATAGTCTAAAAGCCCACTTTTTATTTTTACTGGCAGTATAGATTTAAACGAATATACTGTTATCAAAGAGTACTACTGGTTAATTTAATCTACACCGAAGAAGTGGCGCGCCCGCGAGTACTACTGGTTCAGTTAACTGACCGGAATGCACCACAAGCTTATTGAGAATGAAAGAGCGCGTGTTCTGCCTATTTTTGCGTAGGGTGGGCACTGCCCACCTTACCCTTGCCCTTGAAGGTGCATTCCGGTGAGTTAACCAGTAGTACCAAATTGCGTCAATGTAGGCACATCATTTAAGAAGCTCAAAACAGTTCGTTGTTTCAGAAGAGAGCATAAAAATAATGCTTGGTATTTACACTTTTCAACTTATGTACCACTCGTACCGACGTTGACTCAGAATAACGGAACTTTAGGTATTGACTTAAATGCTAAAACCATAGATGTTGTGTATGTTTCTGTAGATGGGAATATTAAAAAGTCACTGGTTAAATCATTTTCTATCCCTGTGGCGATTGCCAACCTCAATATCCCAGTACGTAAACATGCGTAGAGATTGCAAGAGCATTTCTTTAGTACGAAAAGGCTAATTATTGATTTAATAATTAATCTAAGTAGGAGCGAGAAGGACAACCACTCACTCATAGCAGCGTACTATGTCACAAAGAGTCGAACGGGTAACACTCTAAAGAATTCCCCGACTTCTACTAATCAATTTGGTACTAGTTATTAGATATTAGTAGTTTATTTGTAGGTGCAAATAACTCAGTATAGTTACTGGTATAATTCTAGCGGGTTATGCCTTAATCATTTTTTTCCTCCTGACGCATCCGTTTTATTCCGGCAACCACTTCTTCAATTGTGGGATTTCCTACTATTTCGTCCCTATCGCGTGTATAGTCACCCTTACCTATTTCATCCTGTTGTCGTCGCTTTTCAATACGCGAGAAAATCTCATCAACTGTAGGATTTCCTAAAATTTCATCTTTGTCGTGCGTGTAATCACTACTAGCCATTTTAATCATTTTCAACCTTTATTATCCATATTAATAGGTTTTCTAGCTTTATTAGTTGATGACGTTGGGTTCCCTTTAGCCTCCACCCAACCTACGTGGGCTTTGTTTTATACCAGTAACTCATCTGCTACATCCGCTCTCATCCGTTGCCAGAAAAATTCCATCTAATTAATGCACTTCCTGGGTATGATATGTAATTTATTGGCACTTTAAGAATATTTCCATAATTCTATGACACAGCAATTCCGTATTACTCTTTTACCAGGCGATGGCATCGGTCCCGAAATCATGAATGTTGCTGTGGATGTGCTAAAAGTCGTAGGCAAGAAGTTTGATATTGAGTTTCATTTTCAAGAAGTTCCGATTGGTGGCGCCGCTATTGACTTGGCGGGGGAACCGTTACCGCAAGAAAGTTTAGAAAAATGTCGTAATAGTGATGCAGTACTACTCGCTGCTATTGGCGGTTATAAATGGGACTCATTACCACCACCCCAACGTCCTGAAGGAGGTTTGCTAGCACTACGCGCGGGTTTGGAGTTATTTGCTAATTTACGACCTGCGAAAATTATTCCTGAGTTAATTGATGCCTCAACACTAAAAAAAGAAGTTGTCGAAGGTGTTGATATTATGGTGGTGCGCGAGTTGACCGGAGGTATTTACTTTGGTAAGCCAAGAGGAATTTTTGCCTCGGAGACAGGCGAAAAGCGTGGTGTTAATACGATGGTTTATACAGAGTCGGAAATAAATCGTATTGGGAGAGTTGCTTTTGAAGCTGCACAGAAACGTGGTGGTAAATTGTGTTCTGTAGATAAAGCTAATGTGTTGGATGTATCCCAGCTATGGCGCGAAACTATTACTAAATTAGCAGCAGAGTATCCAACAGTCGAACTATCACATCTTTATGTCGATAATGCTGCAATGCAACTTCTACGGGCGCCTAAACAGTTCGACACGATACTAACGGGTAACTTGTTTGGTGATATTCTGTCGGATGCCGCCGCGATGTTGACAGGCAGTATAGGTATGCTACCATCTGCTAGTCTGGGTGCAACCGGGCCAGGAGTATTTGAGCCAGTTCATGGTTCTGCACCTGATATTGCAGGACAAGACAAAGCTAATCCTTTAGCACAGGTCTTAAGTGCTGCAATGATGTTACGATACGGTTTAAATCAACCCGCTGCGGCTGACCAGATTGAAAAAAGTGTATCGCTAATTTTACAGCGTGGTTTACGTACAGGGGATATAATGTCTCCGGGTATGAAGCTATTAGGCTGTCGTGCCATAGGCGATGCATTACTTCAAGCTCTTGAAGAATAATAGTTGAGATGGAAATTTGGGCTGATTCGGCGCCTGAATTTTTGGATAAACTAAAGTAAACCTAAATACAAATCAGTAGTAGAAGTGTACGCTTTAAAACAAGAACAAAATAATTACACAAATAATAGAAGCCAGCAACCAGCTTTGATTGACCCTGCCCTCATCAGAGCTGCTGGACAGATATATCATACATACTGCGAAGTTCATCCTGAAATTACGGGACATGCTTCGGGTGTAGCGATAAATCGTTCTAACCACCGAGGTAAAGTTATTTTTACCCAGCATCCTGTACTGTTACCAGAAGAGTGCTTTGTACCTTTGAGTCAAATTGAATCGTACATGTATTAGTTATTGTTCTATTTCTGTCATTGGATTTGTCATTCAGTAAAGAAAAATAAAAAGTGACAAATGACACTTGTACAAAGTACAAATGACAAAGGACTTTGGACAGATAGCTTTAACGATATATGGATATTTTGATGTTAGTTCCGGCAAGTCTGATTGTAGGAGCTTTGGGTGCATCGATTGGTAGTTTTATAAATGTAGTCGTCTACCGTCTGCCTGCTGGGTTATCGGTCATTTCTCCACCATCGCGATGTCCAGCGTGTTTGAACAAGCTAAAAGCTTATGACAATGTTCCCGTGTTGGGATGGTTATGGTTGAAAGGGCGTTGTCGTTACTGTAAAAGCAAAATTTCGATGCGTTACCCTGTAGTTGAGAGTGTTACAGGGTTGTTGTTTCTGTTGGTATTTTGGGTATTTCAGTATTCGCCGCAGACTATAGGATATTGGATTTTTTGTAGTTGGTTACTCGCTTTATCGCTAATTGACTTCGATACAATGACTTTACCAAACCCACTAACTAAATCTGGTTTAGTTTTAGGGGTTTTGTTTCATACGGTTTTGGCTTTTGTGCAGTCTACTAACTGGAATAGTTTCAACCAAATTTTCGGCGCCATATTAGGTGCAGTTGTAGGAATATGGCTGTTTGATGCAATTTCCTTCATCGGCTGGGTAATATTCCAGAAAGAGGCAATGGGTGGAGGTGATGCAAAACTCGCTGCGATGATGGGCGCCTGGTTAGGATGGAGACATTTACTACTAGCAATTTTGATTAGCTGTGTAGTAGGTGTAGTAGCTGGCTCAATAGGTGTAGTACTTTCGCGTAGAAAATGGGGAAAAAAAATGCCATTTGGTCCGTGTCTTGCGTTGGGTTCTCTAATTACCCTATTGGTCGGTGAAATGATTATATCAAGCTATTTACGATTATTTCCCTAGACACACTTTGCGTCACATTGCAACTGTAAATTTCATTACCTCAACAATTTTTTATATTTTGATAGTATTATTTTGTAGCGATTTAATAATCCTCTTCAAGTGTGATTTAATGTACCAACCTTTATTGGTAGTTAGTAGTGGTATTCGAGCAAAATACTTGAATTGGTATACATATTTTCGTTAAGCTGGCAACCAAAGATATTGATGAAAGGTCTGTCTTGCTTATAAGATGACCGCTCATAAAAACGTACTACCCACGACGCATAAGAAAACAAATGGCAAACAACGAAGCAGAACGCGGTTTAAAATCACTTTTAGATTGGTTTGCAAATCGCCGAAAATCAGGGTCTACAACACCAGAACGTCAAGAGCGTGAAATAGCAGATGGACTCTGGCACAAATGTCCTAAATGTGGAGTATTAAGCTACACCAAAGATTTAACGGCAAATCAAATGGTTTGCACCGAGTGTGGATATCACAACCGGGTAGATAGCGATGAACGCATTCGGCAGTTAATCGATGCTAATACATGGAAACCATTAGATGAGCATTTACGTCCAGCAGACCCATTACAGTTTCGCGACCGTAAACCATATATTGACCGTTTGCGGGAAATGCAGCAAAAAACAGGTTTGACTGATGCTGTCAAAACAGGTTTGGGAGAAATTGACGGTTTGCCAGTTGCGCTAGGTGTTATGGACTTTCGTTTTATTGGCGCCAGTATGGGGTCAGTAGTAGGTGAAAAACTCACCCGTTTAATCGAACAAGCAACACAAAAACGCTGTGCTGTCGTAATTATTTGTACATCAGGTGGCGCCAGAATGCAAGAAGGGATGCTATCGCTAATGCAGATGGCAAAAATATCAGGAGCATTACAACGTCATCAAGACGAGCGACTATTATATATACCCGTTTTAACAAACCCAACAACAGGGGGAGTAACAGCAAGCTTCGCAATGTTAGGAGACATTATAATAGCAGAACCCAAAGCGACAATTGGCTTTGCTGGTCGGCGCGTGATCGAGCAAACCCTGCGAGAAAAACTACCCGAAGATTTTCAAACGGCTGAAGATTTACTCAAACACGGGTTCATTGACGAAATAGTTCCTCGCACCCAAATGAAAAAAACCTTAGCACAACTAATCGCACTGCATCAGCCCTCATCACCAATACTCTTAAATCACGTCAACAGTCAACATGTTACCGCCCATCATAGTCACAATGTCGTTATGTGGGATACTAGAAGTCTAAGCTCAACTGTTGCTGAGTAAACACCAAAACCCTACTCAAGAAGCAGTCCAAGCAAGACAAAATTTGGCGCGGCTACGGTGAACATACGTGCAAAACGTGTAGAGACGTGATTAAACCCTTGTCTCTACATCTAATATTGATACTTAAATTTAGTAATAAAGATTTCGTAAAGCCTTTAAGCTAAGGTTTGGAATAATGTTTTACTGGGGGATATAGTCAATAAACCCCAGTAAAAATAAGATAGAAATCATAACCACCAGTAAAACAGCCCCAGTAATTTAAATAAATAGTAGCAAATTTATGTAATAACTCTGTATAAAAAATAAGTTAGTTATACATGTTAATCTATCAAATAGCGCTTTTTTTTGCGATTAACACGTAATTTTAAAAAACATAAGTAGTAATATTTACGTTAATCTTATTGTTTGAGGATTGGTATTTACAACACTATGAACTTCTAAGTTAGCAACATGAAGTACTACTGGTTAAGTAAATAGGTAGTACTGTGAACGGTGCCTACCCGGTTGTTGGGCGCCCTTCTTTATCGAAGAGACGCGGGGCGTAGAGACGCTCTTACGCGGAGAGTATCTACGTCCCGCGTCCGGGGCGGCAGCCCCTTCATGTCGCTCAACCCCAATTTCGCTCTTGTTGTCTAACGAGCGTTGGGGTTCAATCCCCATCTGAGATATCCCCGCGTAAGAGCGTCCCCCAGTCTCCGCGTCTCTTCCTTGAAGCGCGTACTTAAGATAATGTTTTACTGGGGGATATAGTTAATAAACCCCAGTAAAAAGAAGATAGAAATCATAACCACCAGTAAAACAGCCCCAGTAATTTAAATAAATAGTAGCGAATTTCTGTAATAACTCTGTATAAAAAAATAAGTCAGTTATACATGTTAATCTATAAAATACCGCTTTTTTTGCGATTAACACGTAATTCATAAAAAATTTAGTAGTAATATTTACGTTAATCTGATTTTTTGAAGATTGGTATTTACAACACTATGACTTTTAAATTAGCAGATGAAGTACTACTAGTTAAGTAAACAGGTAGTACTGTGAACGGCGCCTACCCGGTTGCTCGGCACCACGAATATACGTTCTCAGTATAAAATAGTACTTAATTATTATTTACAAATGTAACACCCCAGTGGTAGCATGACCTGCGTTGCATTTATTGGGGATTGCGATTGGAACCAAATCAACTAGACTTGTTCTCACCAACTGAAATAGTAAGGGCGCCAATTAGCCGAAGCCCTGTGTTATTGATGGATGATATAGCACTTTCTAAATGGAAGAAACAAATTGCCATCCATCAACAACAGGTAAGAACAAGCGAATCAATAGAAGAAGTTAGTTTATTCAACTTGCCCAAGTCTCACGTTGACCCAGATATCATTGACCCTTTTAACCTACACTTATCTGCTTTATCTTTTTATCGGCTGCCTGTAGATAGTTCTGGACAAGCTTGTTTATATTTCATAATAGATTCAACAGCTAAATTACTTTTATACATCGGTGAAACATGTAAATCCAACAAACGTTGGAAAGGGGTACACGACTGCAAGCGATATATTGAAAATTACCTCGACTTACACCATCGGTATAAATTAGAGACAGCAGTGAATATTGGATTTTGGTGGGATGCACCCGTACCAACAAGACCGCGACAGCGATTAGAATTAGAGTTAATTAAAAAATGGAAGTCTCCATTCAACAAAGAAAACTGGAAATATTGGGGACAACCCTTTGGTAAAGATTAGTTAAGATATAAAGCTTGCAAATTAAACTTTTGGTATTTGATGAAGAACAAGTGAGGATTGTGCAATGGATACCTTAGAACGTTATCGGCAAATAGTCAGCCAGTTAATTGATGAGTATGCAAAGTATAAACCTTCTCACGGTGAGATTGAAACCGAAGCGATTATCGACCCCCAAAGAAACCATTATGAAGTAATGCACGTAGGTTGGGATGGGCAACGTCGGGTACATGGTTCAGTAGTTCATATTGATATAATCCAAGGTAAAATCTGGATTCAACATGATGGCACTAATCGTCCTGTAGCCGAGGATTTGTTGGAAGCAGGAGTTCTTAGAGAGGACATTATCTTGGGCTTTCACCCTGCTCAAGTCCGTCAGTATACTGATTTTGGTGTGGCATAATCAATACAGTTCAGTAATTGTGTATTCTTAATACTCAACAGGTTACGGCCTAATATTAAATCAAAAAAATACGCTTAAAGCATCAAAGAAGATTAAGCGAAGTCATAACATAATCGGTTTTTTGTGTATTAATAATTTATAAATTATACAATTGTCAGGTAGTCAGTGCTTACGCACATGCTTCCGTCTAGCTTTCGTTCGCTCAATTTGTTTGATACGATTTATCCAGCCTTGACTAATTCAATACTTTGTGCTAACTCTTCTTTGCTTAAAAGCACCCAATTAGCAAGCGTATTTAAAATTTCTGCTTTTTCGGTCGGTGTTGCCGATAGCACTAGTGAGCGTATATCAATCTTGCCTGTGTCAACTTCTCCTAATTGGCATAACAGATAATTCTTTGCTTCCGAGGGTAATCCAGCTAGTAGTCGCTCGAGACTATCAGAATAAATTCGCTGTTGTCCCCGCCGAAAGCCACTAATCATCTGCTGAGAAACACCTGTTTGCTCAGACAGCCATTTAGCAGTAATTCCGTACTTTTCGAGGGTTTTATCCAAAGCCTGTGAAAAATTCATAAGTTTGGTTTACGCCATGACTGAATTTAGTATATAATATTCAGTAGTGGCTTAATTTTTAATAGCGAATTAACTTACACTTCAATATTATCAAATTAATCGCGGAGGTAACAGTTTGTAAGTATTCAGGCTTTTCATCACTCAAGGGAGCATAAAACTTAATACTGCAACCCGACACACCCGGATGAAGTTCACGCTCATTAATTATGGAAAATAGCTATTCGGTGGTGAAGTGGGAACGGTAACAAATATAAAAAGAGATTTCTGCGGAAAAATCACAATGGCTACACTCAAATGGTTAACGTAATCGATCGGCACGATAGATTGTGCCTAAAAACGGCAGCAACGCGCACTGATGTCGTTAAATCTAATTCGAGTAGTTACTACACTTCGGCTTCACAACATTTAGATGAATGGTGTACTCCACCAAACATTATTGAACTGGTATTACAGGTTTTAAACGAGATTGACTTAGACCCTTGTGCTGAGGGAAATAAGAATATTCCTGCGCGTTCCCATTACACCAAAATAGATGATGGATTGCAACATGAGTGGTATGGGCGCCTTTTTATCAACCCACCGTTTTCTCATCCAGCCGAATGGATAGCAAAATTACAAGCCGAATTGTTAAATGGGAGAGTAAGTGAAGCGATAGCTCTTTTACCTGCTGCAACAGATACAGACTGGTTAAATTCAGTATTAAAAACTCAACCAGTTTGTTTTTGGAAAGAGCGGATTATTTTTCTAGATGCTGATTTGAAACCCAACTTGCTAGCAACACAGTCTCACTGTTTAGTTTACTGGGGAAATAATCAGTATAAATTTAGACAAATATTTGAACAGTATGGTATAGTCTACCTTCCAATTTGGAAGTCAGATGAAGACAATCAGCCATCAACCGACGAAGTACTACCTGTTAACTCAACCAGTAGTACTGTCTCAACTATCGAGCAAGATTCACAAACGGTACTACCTGTTAACTCAACCAGTAGTACTGTCTCAACTATCGAGCAAGATTCACAAACGGTACTACCTGTTAACTCAACCAGTAGTACTGTCTCAACTATCGAGCAAGATTCACGAACGGTACTACCTATTAACTCAACCAGTAGTACTGTCTCAACTATCGAGCAAGATTCACAAACGGTACTACCTGTTAACTTAACCAGTAGTACTGTCTCAACTATCGAGCAAGATTCACAAACGGTACTACCTGTTAACTCAACCAGTAGTACTAAAAGGAGAGGTAGAGGAAAAGGAACGGGAAGAATTCATTGGCGAACTGTAACCAAAAGAAATGGAAAACAGTATGAACAACCTTGGTATGATTGGCAATTAAATATGGGAAAGAAAACAATTTCTAAAAGTACATATATCCCAAAACATTTGTTCAGTATAATTCTGGAGCTAGAAATTAACAAAGCTCCTGTCAATGAAATTTTGGCTATGTTGGGAATTATTCTATAACCAAGAATATCTAGGCACCTGTTTCATGAACTGACAGTGCCTATTTATATTTTATTTACATTTATTAATAAAACTTAACTTTAGTAGTATGATTAACTATTTGGAGCTACAAAAAGTATTTGGTTTTTTCGGTAACTACCAAAACTATAGGTGTATTTTTAGAAAATTATTTTAAGGGCGTGCGGCAAAACTAGTTTATAAAATGGCGCCGCGTGGAGAGGATGTATACTGTACATCCCCTTTTTTATTGGATACCTAGATGTGCGAATGTGCCAACGGCGCCGCAGTCAAGGTGTTGTGCGTTAATTGAAATACTGCATCTCAGCTTCAATTTGACGGATTAATTTCTCATCGCCTGCGGCTCTAGCAACCTGTAGACGATGCTCTAAATTCTTCTTAATGCTTTGCTTATGAGTCTCGCGCGCTTGTTCAGCAGCCTCAAATCTGTTACGAATCATAGTAATTAGCCTCTACTCATTAATAAATATCTATGTCTTGTATTCATAATATAGCATAAATTCGGTAACTGTTGTTACAGAATTCTAATTGTTTATCATGTAGCAAGCAAGATAAGTATCTATGTGATAACACGATGATTTCACCACCACAGCTTACCCTGTTAAGCGATTTTGGTCTAAGTGATATTTATGTCGGTGTAATGAAGGGTGTAATTTCTCGAATCAACCCAGAAATCAAGGTTATAGACTTGACACATCAAATTCCACCGCAAAACATTGCTGCTGCTCGGTTTTGCTTAATGAGCGCTTGTTCCTATTTCCCAGATGGCACAGTACACTTGGCAGTAGTTGACCCAGGAGTTGGAAGTACCCGACGTGCCATTGCCGTAGAATATGAACATGGGTATTTGGTGGCGCCAGATAATGGGATTATTAGTGGGGTATTAAGTCAAAGTCGAGCAATTCGAGCAGTAGAACTAACAAACCCACAATATTGGAGAGTCACTAATCCTAGTCATACCTTTCACGGTCGAGATATCTTTGCCCCTTGCGCTGCACATCTTGCCAATGGTGTAGCGATTCAAAATCTAGGTAGAGAAATTAATATAGATAGTTTGGTAGAACTTGATTTTCCGTTTGGGTGTCAAATTACCACTGGCGCCGTAGGTTGCATCCAATATATAGATATTTTCGGGAACTTGATAACCAACATACCTGGAAGTTATGTTGAAAATGAAAACTGGTATGTAATTATAGGCGACTTAAAAATCAAAGGAGGAGAAACTTACAACACAGTACCCGTTGGTAATGCAGTTGCACTAGTTGGCAGCGAAGGTTGGGTAGAAATAGCAATAAACAGAGGAAACGCCCAAGAACAGTTGAATGTACAATTAGCGCAAACAGTAGAATTGAAATCGTAGGGGCGGGTTAACCAAAATCTTGTATTTATTACAATATATTAAACCCGCCCACAAACCCGTCCCCAAACCCGCCCCCAAACCCGCCCCCAAACCCGCCCACACCAAAACAAACATAAACCCGTCCGCATTCATAGAATTATATGGAAATATATCAAGGACAATTTGGAGAATTCACAGTAGATAAAGAAGACCGTCGAGGAGTAATAATCTACCGCGCGGGTCTTGCAGTCGCAGCAGCATGTTTTGCAACAGGCGCCGCACTAGTATTATTCAACAACAATCCAAATATCTACCCATACCTAACAGCCTTATACACATGCTTTAGCCTTGCCCTCGGAGTCAGCTTATTATTCATACACATTTACATGGCAGCACTGCATCGCGCGTTACAAGCCTTTTGGGTAATTGGTAGTATATCAGCCTTTGTAGTAGGACATACAGACCCACAACCATTTGCAGTCACAGTATATACCCATCCATTAACCATATTGGGAGTAGGTTTTACATTTGCAGCGCTCACAGGTATTTTCTTCAAAGAAGCTTTTTGTTTTAATCGCTTAGAAACAAAAATCTTAACTCCACTCGTGCCCACACTATTATTAGGACACTTACTAGGAATCCTACCATTACAGTGGGAACGCGCGTTATTAGGCATTTGTGCTATTTTCTTTGTAGTATTCGCAACACGTAAGCTCATCCAAGCAATTCCTCCGGATATTGGCGACAAATCAGTGTTTGCTTACTTGAAAGGACAGAAGCAGGAACGTGAAGCACAATTAAATGCGTAATCAAGCTCGTAAAAGGAAAAAACCTTTTCATTTTCAACTAATAAAACGGCGAGAAATGTGGACATTAACACTGCAAGGTTGGATAGTTACAAGCACAATTGTTCTTGTTCTGATTTTAATCGTAATTACTAACGTTCAATCGTTTCTCGCCGTTACCTCTCCTATCAAAGCCGATATACTGGTAGTCGAAGGATGGCTCGCGGATGAAGCACTAAAACAAGCTTTGAATGAATTTACAGTCGGCTCATATACTTATATAGTGACTACAGGCGTTCCCTTACAACGCGGTTTTTATTTATCTGAATATAAAGATTTTGCAAACCTTGCCGCAGCAACATTAAAAGCAATGGGCGCCTCGGATGAGAAAATTATACCGATACCAACACCAGATGTAAAAAAAGATAGAACTTACGCTACTGCTGTTGCATTAAAAGAAAAAGTAGCAACATCCCAACTTAAACTTGAATCACTTAACTTATTCAGCGATAACGTTCACGCACGACGTAGCTGGATGCTATACAAAAAAGTACTTCCTAATACAAAAATTGGTATAATTGCAGCCGAAACTGGCAGTTACGATACAAAAAGATGGTGGACTTCAAGCGAAGGGATACGAAGCGTAATTCCTGAAGCCATAGCTTATATTTATGCATTATTTAAAAGTTATTAAAACAAACAAAATTAATGTAGAGACGTTACATGTAACGTCTTTACTGACATCTTGCACCTTGGACTTATTGAGAATAAAAGAGCTTGTAATGTTTATTTTACTGTAGGTGCGGCATAGCCACCTTACTGTTATTGAGAAGGTGCAAGATGTCAGTTTACCGAAAATTTACTTCTCTTATCTTCGTTGGGTTACGTGCTCCGCTCCACCCAACCTACGTTTGTAATGACTAATATTCTATCTTAGCATAGATTAAACTTGATGAAATGGTGCCGAAAAAAATCTAGTTTGTAACTAATAAATCATCCGTTACATCCGTTCATAATCCGTTGCCAAAATTTGTCTCTTATTAACTTTCTTTGGATTTGAATAAGGATGCTTTGAAACCGTTATTACTACGCGGATGCGGTAAAGTTTGCCCATATAGTAGTCTTTAATGTTTATGATATATGAGTAACTTTTCTACAAAGCATTCTCAAGCTTTAGTAATTGGTGCTGGTGTTAATGGATTAACATCAGCTCTATGTTTAGAAAAAGAAGGTTTTAAAGTTACTGTGGTAGCAGAAGATTTTGCGCCAAATATAACTTCTGTGGTTGCTGGAGCTTTATGGGAATATCCACCAGCAGTATGTGGACATCATCGTAATGAGAAATCTATCGCGCGTTCAAAAGAATGGTGTATTACTTCATATAATATATTTGCAGAACTTGCATCAAACTCAGAAACTGGAGTGCGGATGCGTCCTGTAGTATTCTTTTTTAAGCGTCCAATTGAAGATAATGATAGAGAATATAATAAAATGCTTGAATTTAGTACTAAGGTACAAGGATTTGAGAGAAATTCACATTTAATTCAAGACAATGATATCAATGCTAATGAGGAACTTAAAGATGCATATACTTTTTTAGCGCCAATTGTTGACACTGATATGTATATGGACTGGTTGCTTAAACAAGCTGAGAATTCAGGTATCAATATCATTCAACGCAAAATATCAGGAAGTTTGTTGGAGCAAGAAAAGGATTTAAAAGCTGAATTTGGCGCCGATGTTATTGTCAATTGTAGTGGTTTAGGTTCGATAGAACTTGCTTTGGATGACACTATGTATCCTTTGCGTGGAGCATTAGTGCGAGTTCTTAATAATAGTACAACAATGGCGCCCGTACTAAAATCTTATTGCATGTCATTTGATGACTCTACATCTAATCAAGATATGATTTATATAATTCCTAGAGGAGATGATATGCTTCTACTAGGTGGAATAGTTGAATCAGATGAATGGAGTACTGACATAGGACTTAACAATCATCAACCTGTACGCAATATATTAGAACGATGCATAGACTTTTTACCAATTCTTGAAGACGCAAATATTGATAATGCAGAACCTGTAAGAGTCGGATTGCGTCCTAGTCGTAAAGAAAATATACGTTTGGAAGCTGAACCCAATTCTTCAATAATTCATAACTATGGACATGGTGGTTCTGGAGTAACACTATCTTGGGGATGTGCAATTGAAGTAGCCTCCCTAGCAAAAACAAAATATTATTCGTAAGGTCGCCATTGGCAACCATACATAGTTAGAATAATTATCGTCATAGTTTCTTATAAAACATGAATGTATGACAATATAGAACGGGCAAGGATGCCCATTCCACAAGATTGAAAATTTAATTTATAAAATTAACACGCTAAGTGCTGCTTCTTCTGATTAATTGTGCATTAAATCCTTTACCGCGCAAAAAATCAAGACGTTTTTTTGCTTCTTGTTGGTTGGAAAATTGACCAGCATGAACGTAGTAACCTGATTCTGTATTGAAAACAAAGGCGCCAGGGAAGTAATCTTTGACGTCTTCTAAAGTGAATCGATTTATAACTGGTACCGCGATCACAAAAACTGCGTTACTCTTACACGAAAGTTTTAATGCTTCCCAAGTCCGCGCGTTTACAGTCCCAGTTGCAGGTAAGTCTTGCTGCTGTTGATAACGAATTAACGCTTGTTTGGTAGCTTGTCCAAAGTAAGTTGAAGGACGAATTTTGAGGTAGCCTAAATCGTATAAACGCTGCTGTAAGTCTCGCACATCTTGACCCTCAGAACCCGGTTGTAATGTGGGTCGATTACAGCGCTGTGAAGTTCCTGATTGTGAAGTATTTGGTTTTTTATCAATAGCATTCCAAGTTTGAGCGTCTACTATTCCACTGGGGAAAATGTCTGCATCTTGCTGGAATCTCTTGACAGCATTTTCAGTATCAGCACCAAAAATGCCCGTTATTCCTTGTTTAAAATAGCCCCATTCTCGCAACCGAAGTTGCAAATATTCAACTTCTAGACCTTGATTCTTACGACGCAGGGTTTGATATTGACGGTTACTTCTACTTTGCTTTGTTTCTGCTTTAGTTGCTGTATATTGTTGAGTAATATTTATTTGTGTCGCTGGTAAATGTGCAGATGCTTTAGTCGCGGTTGTATTAAAAAGTGTTAAAGTTATACCAACATATAATAAGCTTATCCCAGCTATATTGGAAAGCTTTTTCCAACTTTTCAAAACGAAAATGACATCGATAGTATCTTTTCCCTTGGAGGTTAAAGCAGCGCACTCCGAAGCTACTGGTTTCATATTTTTCTCTAGTTTTGAGGTTACAAATTTGATAAATTCTCCGAAAACATCGAGTCTAAATATTCACAAACGCCCTCCTACCCTGATGCACTATATAGTAAATAACTTCACCTTCACTTACGGGTATTACGGAAAAAGTCGCTAAATTTTTACAAATAGTAGTAGATCATCTCCATTTACCAGAGTCTGCTAGCTCTAAGTCATTCTTACTCATGGCGCCAATCATAGCTAGCAACGGTGCCGCGCGTTGTAAAATAATCTGTTGTAGTGCTAAATAGTAACGATAAACAATATTCGATGCTAAGTAAGTTACATACCTCACCGGAATGCACCTTCTCAACAAGGGTAAGGTGGGCATTGCCCACCCTACGCAAGAATAAGCATTACAAGCGCTTTTATTCTCAACAAGCTCGTGGTGCAAGATGTCAGATACGATATCACAACATTCTCGTACAAACAATCTACTTCATATAAAATTAAATTGTTTGCTTTATACCTTTCTAAACTCTGCTCAAGTGTGAAGAGAATATAAATTTATACTAATTATCATTTTTATTTTTCTAAATAATCTAAGTAAATGATATGCTACTACAGTGTTTAATAAAACAAGAGTTAACAGTACTTATTCGCAGAGTGTTTAAAAATTGTGCAGGGAGTGTCTACCAAGTATATTCAGCAGAATATTTGACCTTACAATCAGACTGATGCCTGGTTGTAAATATTTTATCTTGTCATAATTTAACTCACGGAGCATTGATCTAGCATGAGCCAAAGCCTCGATATTCAAGAATTTGCAATCGCGATCGCAGCAAAACGACATAACCCAACAATCTTAACCCTCGAATATATAGCAATTCTAAATCATTCGTGAAAAATGCTGAATTTATCAATTCAATTGTTTCACGCACACTATGTGAATACAAATTATGCAGGATAGCTATAAATGAAAGCATGAAGTATGACATTGCTGCTATTAGCAGATGTGAGATATTTCAATTGTATATTTTTCTGGTTGCATAAATGTTTTGATTAATTATTCATCACTTCTGTACAGCTATTTATAGCTACTTGATGTGTGATGTTTTGACATATCAGGTAGTGTCCGCATACGAATAAAAACACTATTTAATGGAAAAAGGAATATCATCTTATGGCAGATATTTTCGGTACACCAAATAATGACACGCTAACAGGTACTGCTGACAATGACAAAATTTTTGGTTATGGAGGCAATGATACCCTTAGTGGTTTGGCAGGAAACGATGAGCTTGATGGAGGTGAAGGTAATGACAGTCTTAATGGAGGTGCAGGTAATGATACTCTCAACGGTGGAGACGGTAGCGACCAACTTAATGGAGGTGATGGTGATGATTCTCTCTTTGGAGGTGCTGGTGATGATTTCCTCGACCCAGGTACAGGAATAGACCAAGTAGACGGGGGAGCAGGTAATGATGGATTATTCTTAAATCTATCTGCGAGTACGACTAATCTTTCAATTAGCTTTACCAATGCCACTGACGGTACAGTCTCTAACGGTACTAGTTTCCAGAATATTGAAAGCTTTGACTTACAGACAGGTAGTGGCAATGATACTATAACAACTGCACAAACCACAGGTGCAACCCGTGTGCGTAGTGGTGCTGGAAACGACACAATCCAAACTGGCGCCGGACGCGACAAAATCGAAGGCGGTGATGGCGATGATACGATTCGTGGTGGCGCCGGAGATGATAGCGGATTTGAGAGATACGCTGGAAATTTACAGGCGATTGGTTTATTTGGTGGCACTGGGAATGATGCGATTTTTGGCGAAGCAGGTAATGATGAACTTTACGGTGAAGCTGGCAATGATACTTTAAATGGGGGAGATGGCGATGATTTCCTCGACCCAGGTACAGGAGTAGACCAAGTAGATGGAGCAGCAGGTAATGATGGATTATTCTTAAATCTATCTGCGAGTACGACTAATCTTTCAATTAGCTTTACCAATGCCACTGACGGTACAGTCTCTAACGGTACTAGTTTCCAGAATATTGAAAGCTTTGACTTACAGACAGGTAGTGGCAATGATACTATAACAACTGCACAAACCACAGGTGCAACCCGTGTGCGTAGTGGTGCTGGAAACGACACAATCCAAACTGGCGCCGGACGCGACAAAATCGAAGGCGGTGATGGCGATGATACGATTCGTGGTGGCGCCGGAGATGATAGCGGATTTGAGAGATACGCTGGAAATTTACAGGCGATTGGTTTATTTGGTGGCACTGGGAATGATGCGATTTTTGGCGAAGCAGGTAATGATGAACTTTACGGTGAAGCTGGCAATGATACTTTAAATGGGGGAGATGGCGATGATTTCCTCGACCCAGGTACAGGAGTAGACCAAGTAGATGGAGCAGCAGGTAATGATGGATTATTCTTAAATCTATCTGCGAGTACGACTAATCTTTCAATTAGCTTTACCAATGCCACTGACGGTACCGTCTCTAACGGTACTAGTTTCCAGAATATTGAAAGCTTTGACCTACAGATAGGTAGTGGCAATGATAATATAACAACTGCACAAACCACAGGTGCAACCCGTGTGCGTAGTGGTGCTGGAAACGACACAATCCAAACAGGCGCCGGACGGGATAAAATCGAAGGCGGTGATGGCGACGATACAATTCGCGGTGGCGCCGGAGATGATAGCGGATTTGAGAGATACGCTGGAAATTTACAGGCGATTGGTTTATTTGGTGGTGCCGGCAATGATGCGATTTTTGGCGAAGCAGGTAATGATGAACTTTACGGTGAAGCTGGCAATGATACTTTAAATGGGGGAGATGGCGATGATTTCCTCGACCCAGGTACAGGAATAGACCAAGTAGACGGGGGAGCAGGTAATGACGGATTATTCTTAAATCTATCTGCGAGTACGACTAATCTTTCAATTAGCTTTACCAATGCCACTGACGGTACAGTCTCTAACGGTACTAGTTTCCAGAATATTGAAAGCTTTGACCTACAGACAGGTAGTGGCAATGATACTATAACAACTGCACAAACCACAGGTGCCACTCGTGTGCGTAGTGGTGCTGGAAATGACACAATCCAAACAGGCGCCGGACGGGATAAAATCGAAGGCGGTGATGGCGACGATACAATTCGCGGTGGCGCCGGAGATGATAGCGGATTTGAGAGATACGCTGGAAATTTACAGGCGATTGGTTTATTTGGTGGCACTGGCAATGATGCGATTTTTGGTGAAGCAGGTAATGATGAACTTTACGGTGAAGCTGGCAATGATACTTTAAATGGGGGAGATGGCGATGATTACCTTGACCCTGGTACAGGAATAGACCAAGTAGACGGGGGAGCAGGTAATGATGGATTATTCTTAAATCTATCTGCGAGTACGACTAATCTTTCAATTAGCTTTACTAATGCCACTAGCGGTACAGTATCCAACGGTACCAGTTTCCAAAATATTGAAAGCTTTAACATACTCACAGGCAGTAGCAACGACACGATAACGACTGCACAAACCACAGGCAACACTTGGGTACGTAGTGGTGCTGGAAACGACACAATTCAAACTGGTTCAGGGCGTGACAAAATTGAAGGTGGTGATGGCGATGATACGATTCGCGGTGGAGCAGGAGATGATAGTGGTTTCGAGTCATACCCTGGAGATTTCGAGCGAATTGGTTTGTATGGCGGCGCCGGTAATGATGCGATTTTTGGCGAAGCGGGTAATGATGAACTATATGGTGAAGCTGGTAATGATACTTTAGATGGGGGAGATGGCGATGATTTCCTCGACCCAGGTACAGGGGTTGACACGGTTATTGGTGGTGTTGGGTATGACGTGCTTAATCTTGATAGGTCGGCACTTTCAACAAATCTAAATGTCAACTATACAGATACGAGTAACGGAACAGTCTCTGATGGCACTAGCTTCAAAGAAATTGAGCGGATAAATCTTAGGACTGGTAGCGGGAATGACACAATTAATATCACTGCAACACAGGGAAGTACTGATTATTTCAATGCCGATGAAATTTATGCTGGTGCTGGCAATGATAATGTCACCACAGGAAATGGTACTAGCCTAATTTATGGAGAAGCAGGCAATGATACCCTCAGTGGTGGAGATGGTAGTGACCGAGTGGATGGAGGTGATGGTGATGACCAGTTATTTGGTGGTGCTGGTAGTGACGAGGGATTTCGTTTAGGGCTGTTTGGTGGCGCCGGAAATGATACTCTAACTGGTATTGATGTCAACAGCAACAACCCTGGTATCGGTGAAAGAGACAGCTTAAGTGGAGGGACGGGAAGCGATCGCTTTATCTTAGGTGACAGTGCCAACATTTATTACGATGACCGCAATACTTTAACTAATGGCAATAACGACTATGCCACGCTCACTGACTTCAACCCCAGCGAAGATAAGGTTCAGTTACAGGGTTCTGCCAGTAACTATCGTTTAGAAGTTTCTGGTAGCAACACTAATCTTTATATTGACAAAGCAGGTAGCGAACCGGATGAATTAATTGCAGTTTTTCAAAATGTTACGGGGTTAAATCTGACTTCCAATGCTTTTGAATACGTTGCCCCTATTAATGAAGTTGCTTTTGCTAGTGGAACTTACAGTGTCAGCGAAAATGGAACTGCACAAGTCACTTTCACCCGCGTGGGAAGTAGCATAGGTCAAATTAGCGTTACCCTAGCGCTTACCAATGGTACAGCAACCGCACCTGCTGATTACAATAATTCTTCCATCCCCGTAACCTTTGCAGATGGCGAAACCAGCAAAATAGTTACTATTCCCATAGTTGATGACACCAGTTTTGAAGCGAATGAAACTATTAACCTTGCTCTTACTAACCCCAGTAATGGTGTTACGTTGGGAACGCAAAATACCGCTGTCTTTACCATCATTGATAATGATTTTGCTGTTCCAGGAACCTTAGCTTTTAGTCGTTCTACATATAGCGTTAATGAAGACGGCACTCCTGTTATAGCTGTTACTATCACCCGTGCGGGTGGAAGCGATGGGGAAGTTAGTGCGACTTTAACACCTAGTAATGGTACTGCAACGGCGCCCACTGACTACAACAGCAATCCTATAACTGTAACCTTTGCCGATGGGGAAACTTCCAAAATTGTCACCATTCCTATCGTTGATGACACGCTATTTGAAAGCAATGAAACTATCAACTTAGCGCTGAGTAACCCCACTAATGGTGCAACTATTGGCACTCAAAATACTGCTACTCTAACCATTTTCAATAACGACACACCTCGACAAGGGATTTTAAGCTTCAGTAATCCTACTTACAGCGTTAACGAAGATGGTACGCCAATTACTACAGTAACTGTCACCCGTACAGGTGGAAGTGATGGGGAAGTCGGCGCCACAATTTCCTTAAGTAATGGTACAGCAACGGCGCCTAGTGACTATAACAATAATCCTATTACTGTCACCTTTGCCAATGGGGACACAGCGCCGAAAACTATTACCATTCCGGTCATCAACGATACTCTAGTTGAAGGAACGGAGACAATAAACCTGACTCTCACCTCACCCACAGGTGGTGCGACAATTGGTAATCAGAATACAGCAGTTGTAGCAATCGCCGATGACGATACTCAACTAAACTTTAGTACAGGTAATTATACAGTTCGTGAAGATGGTACTGCCGTTACTGATATCATTGTAACCCGCACGGGAAGGGCAACGGGAGCAGTAAGTGCCACAATTACCTTTACTGATGGTACTGCTACAGGTTGCGGTTGTGTGGCGAGTTCAGTTAATAACGACTTTTACAATGGTTCCTTTAGTGTCACCCTAGCTGACGGAGAAACAAGTAAAGTTATCCCCGTTGAGTTAGCTTCTTTAGGGGGAAATAATGCCATCCGCATCCGTAATGATGCCAAAGTTGAGGGGGATGAAAGCTTTACAATTAATCTGACAAATCCTACTGGTGGCGCTACCATTGGTAATCAAGGTAGTGCTAGCGTTAAAATTCTTGATGATGATGTTGCCCTTGATTTTAGTACTGCTAACTTTAGTATCCGCGAGAATGGAGAAGCTGTAACTGCTGTTACTGTTACTCGTACTGGCAGATTAACAGGAGTTGTTGGCGCCACTATTAATTTAACTGACGGGACGGCAACTGCTCCGAGCGATTATAACAATACCCCAATAACTGTTTCCTTTACGGATGGAGAAACCAGTAAGACCGTTTTCATTCCAGTTAATAACGATATTACAGTTGAACCAAATGAAACCGTTAACCTCAGCTTAAGCAACCCCACTGGTGGTGCAGTGCTGGGAACCCAAAGTACAGCAGTCCTGACAATTTTGGATAATGGACAGGCGCCTACTTTGGGTGTATCAATTAATAAGGAGATTGTTGCAGAAAATGCCGGAAATGGCGCCGCTATAGGTACTGTTACCCGCAACGTTATAACCGATCAGGATTTAGTTGTTACTCTTGCTTCTAGTGATACCACGGAAGCAACAGTTCCCACCCAAGTCACAATTTTAGCGGGTCAAGCTTCTGCAACCTTTGCCATAAATGCAGTTGATGATGGTGTTGCAGATGGAGCGCAAACGGCTATTATTACAGCATCAGCCACTGGGTTTAGTAGTGGTTCTCGTAACCTGACGGTAACTGATATTAATGTTCCGGATTTAGTTGTATCTAATTTGAGCGCAACCACTCCTCTATTAAGTGGAAAACAAGCTTTCTTTAGCTACAAAGTTGAAAATAAAGGATTGGCACAAGCAACAACAACAGAAGCAAATCCATCAATAGACCGCATTTATCTTTCTACTGATAATAAATTAGACAGTAGTGATACTCTTTTAAGTGAATTTCAATTTAAAGGTGAATTTCCGGTTGGGCAATTTTATGAAAGAAACGTTCCCTTCTTTGTTCCTAGAAGCACAGGGCAATATTATTTAATTGCTCAAACCGATGCAACCAATACAGTTAATGAAGGGGGAAGTATTGGTGATAATAACAATACAACAATTCTCCCAATTTCCGTTGCTGCTGCTTATCGCGCGACAGTCTCCACAAATACAGAAATTGGTATAGCTGGACAATCTGTAACTTTCCAGGGACAAGCATTAAGTAATGGCGATAATTCACCCGTTCCTTTTGAATTTGTCACCATCGCGGTGAAAAATAATGGTTTCGTGCGAGAGTTGTCAGCTTTCACAGATGCGAATGGTAATTTTACCAGTACATTTAAACCGTTAGCGGCAGAAGGCGGACAATATCAAATTAATGCTTATTTCCCTAATAACCCGACTGAAGATACAGCAGCAGAAGACAGCTTTAAACTGTTAGGAATGCGTTTTGCGAGTAATAGTGCTGCTTATAAAGTGATTGCAGACAAAACATTTACTGCACAGGTAAACTTAGAGAACCTGACAGATGTTGCTTTGAATGGACTTACCTATACAGTAGAAGGGGCGCCGAGTGATTGGAATATTCAAGTTAATACACCTTCGACATTAGCAGGTTCGGGCAACGATACTATTAGTTATACGATTACGGCGCCTAATAATTCTGCAATTACCCAAGATAGTTTTAATATTAAGCTCACGAGTGCAGAAGGAGTAACAGCCAGTTTACCAGTTAGCGTTAATTTAGAAAGAAATGTTCCCCGTTTGGTAGCTTCTACAAACCTCGTTAGTAGTGGAATGTTGCGAGGCAATCAAACTGCGGTAGAGTTTGAAGTGAAAAATGAAGGGGGTGCGGTTGCAGAAAATATTGAGTTGTTGGTTCCTAATGTATCTTGGTTGAAGTTAGCATCACCTACTAAGATTAATGCTTTGGCGCCTGGGGAATCAACAAAAGTAACGTTACTGCTAACTCCAGAGGCAGATTTAGCGTTAACAGAATATACAGGCAATATTGTCTTAGATGCAGTCGGAAATGATGGAGATTTATTACTTCCTTTTAACTTCCGCGCGGTGAGTAATGCAATTGGTGAAATCCGGATTAACACAGTTGATGAATTATTCTACTTTGCCGAAGGTTCACCCAAATTAGCAAATGCAACAGTTACCCTGCGGAACTACTTTACAAATGAAGTAGTTAAAAATGCAGTAACAGACGAGACAGGGATGATTAACTTGTCGAATATTAATGAAGGCTTTTACAAGCTGGAAATTACATCAGATAATCACGAAACTTTCCGTCAAACAATACAGCTTGATGCTGGTGAGACAGAAAACATTAATGCCTTCCTGTCACGTCAGACAGTTAGATATATTTGGAATGTTACACCGACAGAGATTGAAGACCGTTACAACATCAGTGTTGAAAGTGTTTTTGAAACTAATGTACCAGTTCCAACACTCACAATCGATCCACCATTAATTGATTTAGCTGATTTAGATGTCATAGGTGAGGTCATGCAAATTGATATGACTATCACTAATCATGGGCTTATTGCTGCAAATGATGTCAGGCTAAACTTTGGTGAACATCCATTTTACAAAATTGAGCCACTAATTGAAAATGCTGGAAGCCTATCAGCAAAAAGTTCTTTAACTATTCCAGTAAAAATTACTCGAATTGCTGATTTTGATACTCTTAATTTAAATAGCAGTAATTTTCAAATAATTACTCAATCAATTCCTTCTATACCCTGTAGTCTTTCTGGTGGATTGTCTTGGTCATACATTTGTGGAGGTAATAATTTATCAAAAGGTTCGGCGATTGCTATTAATAATGTAGAAGGTAATTGTTTAGGTAGTGGTTTCATTAATCCTTTTGGTGGATTTGCTAGTGGAATTATAATTGCTCCAATCGGCTTTAGTAGTCCAACACCGTGCGAACCTCCAGAAGAATGTGAATACGAGGATGTTATCCAAGCACTTCAAAATGATTACAACAAAAAACGTGACACGTTAAGTGCTGCTCTTGCAAACCAAAAATTGTGCATTGCACAGAAAGCGGCAGCTAATGAAAACTCTTGGGGAGGTGGCTTTGTAAAAGAATTATTTTGTGAAATTGCTGAAAACGCACGCAATGGGAAAGAATCAATTTCTGACAGAATATTAAGCAATCTTCCTGATTGGCTTGGCAATGTACGAATTCCAATCTCAATTGGAGGCGTTACCATTCTCGTTCCTCTAAAAGATATTGCAGCGCTTTTGGGTGGATTATCACACTTTATCAATGAATTAACTCCTGGTTTTGCCGATGCAGCTCGTAAGGGAACTCTTGACGATAGTGAGCATCAAAGGTTTTTCGAGGAGGCTGTTGTTCCATGCTTTGAGCAGGTGTATCAAGCAGGGCAACTTTCTTTTCTTGCTAAGTTAATTGCACAACAGGTCGTTCCTTCTGGGGCAGCGCTTCTTCGAGAAATTCTTCAGGGACTAGCAGGCTTTAATTTATTATCTCAAGAAAATATCCTGAAACCTAATTTTCTGTCTGAGGCAAAACCCGTATCTAATTTAGATATAACTTCTTCAGCGGCAAGCAATAATTTTACAACCTTGCCTCTTTCGTTGAAACAAGAGGAACTTTTCTCACAACATTTAGCATCAATTTCAACTTTAGATGTCAGTGCGAATGGCCAGTTTTTCCTTAAAGTAGGGGAAAATATACAGCTTCAAGTCAATAGAAAAAATTCAGATGGTACTACTATAGATATTACATCTTCTGCTTCTGGCACTAAATATTTTGTCATGGAAGAGGATGAATTTGTCCAAGTATCCGCTGATGGCTTGCTTAATATCCTAAATACTCGTAATCCTATTGCTACCTATACTCCCACTCTCTATGTTATGGTTCGTAACGGTGATGATATAGGTATTGGTCAATTTGCTATTACTGACGTAGATAGTGATGGCGATCAAATAGTAGACTCCTATGAAAGAAAGGTAGGACTCAATCCAAATATTGCTAATGATGCTCAATCAGATATTGATGGCGATGGATTGACAGATATATTTGAAACTTTAATCAATACCAAACCCATTGCAAAAGATTCTGATGGTGATGGTGTTGATGATGCTAGTGAGAATCAAGATGGAACTGACCCTCTAGACCCTCGTTTTTTCAAAAAACCTTCTGACGGAGTTTGTGCCCAAGTCCGTATCAGCATTGACCAAGAAGCTGTAATGACCCGTTCTGCTTTCCTTGGCGAACTAGAAATTGACAACGGTAACACTACTAACCTTGAAAACCTCACTGTCACCCTGCAAGTCAAAGACGCACAAGGTAACGTCGTCAACGACCTCTTTGGTATTACCAACCCCATCCTCAAAAACATTACTGCTGTTGATGGTACAGGTATCCTCAGAGGAGATGACCCCAACACCCCCCAAGATGAAGGTATTGGTGGCGCCGAATGGACATTCATCCCCACTAACCTTGCTGCACCTGAAGTTCCTACTCAATACAGTATTGGTGGTACTCTCTCCTATACAGAAAACGGCCAACTTATCACCGTTCCTTTACTCTCTACTCCTATCACCGTCTATCCTCAAGCGGAACTATATCTCGACTACTTCCAGCAACGGGATGTCTTCGCAGATGACCCCTTTACTGACACAGTTGAACCATCAGTTCCCTTCTCCCTTGGTGTTTTAGTCCGCAACGAAGGTAAAGGTGATGCGAAAAACCTTAAAATTACTTCTGCTCAACCCAAAATTATCGAGAATGAAAAAGGGTTACTGATTGATTTCCAAATTATTGGTAGTCAAGTCAATAACGAAGCTGTTACCCCCTCGCTTTCTGTCAACTTTGGCGATATCAAAGCTGGAGAAACCGCTGTTGCTGACTGGTTACTTAAGTCAAGTTTGCAAGGTAAATTTATTGACTACGACGCTACTTTTGAACATGTTAACGGTCTTGGCAACGCCGAACTTTCTTTAATTAAAGAAGTCAAAATCCACGAACTTATCCGCAAAGTTAAGGTTGACCATGCTAACCCCGATGACCTTTCAGATTTTCTAGTTAACGACCAATTTGATGCAAACTTTACCCCCGATACACTTTACTTTAGCAGTGGTGGCACGGCGCCTGTAAAAGCTGTCACCAACACTGCTGCAGACGGCGCCGCAACCTTTGAAGATTTAACAGTTCAAGTCAGTGCAAATGTGGAGTCAGGATGGAATTACCTGCGTTTATTAGACCCTGGTAACGGACAATTCCAAATCAAGCGGGTTGTTCGTGCTGATGGTACAGAAGTTGTTTTAGATAATGTGTGGACAACTGACCGCACTTTCCCCGCTACTGGGCGCCCAATCTACGAAAATATCTTACATTTACTCGACAACAACGCTACCGCAGGCGCCAAAACCTACACCATTACCTATACTACAGGCGACCAAACCCCGCCAAAAGTTAGAGACATTGTTGACGTTGACCCCAACCCCCGCAACACAACCGTTAATACCATTGATGTTGTCTTTACCGAACCTATCAAAGCAGCCACTTTTGATAACAGTGATATCAGCTTGACCCTTGATGGTGTTGCGTTAAATACTAATAATCTTAGTATTTCACAGGTAAATACTAACACTTATCGCATTGGCAACTTGCAAGGCATTACAGGCAATGTTGGACAATATCAACTTAGTGTCAATGCGGCTGGAGTAGAGGATTTTGAAGGACTTTCTGGCACAGGAATTGTTAACGAATCTTGGGTATTTACTGGCGACCGTCCCGCTGTTGCTGGTATCGTTGGTTTCACTTCTACCCGTTTGAACACTCCCATTAATAACCCGATTACTGTTACTTTTACCGAAGCAATTAACCCCAGCAGCTTTGATTTTAACGATTTGTTCCTCAACCGTGATGGTGGTGGCGATTTAATTAAGAATACCGTTACTATCACCCCAATTAACGCTAGCACTTACCAAATTAGTAACCTGGGTGATTTAACCAATGTTGATGGCGAATACACATTTTTAGTTAATGCTAGGGGTGTAATTGATACAGATGGTAATACAGGAGTTGGCGCCAAAGGTTTTACTTGGGCATTAAATACTAATGCTCCTAAATTGCTATCAATTACTGATGTAACCAGTCCTAGAAATACGAAAGTTACTAGCCTTGATATTGCCTTCTCTAAAGCTATTGATTCCACAACATTTGACCTCAACGATGTCATTCTCACCCGTGATGGTACAACAAATTTAATTACAAATAGTGCCAATTTAACTCAGTTAAATGACACAACCTATCGCCTCAATGCTTTAACTGGCTTACAATCTACTGATGGAAGTTACAGTTTGGCTGTAGTTGGTAGTGGAATTAAGGATACTAATGGAAATGTTGTAACTAACTCCCTGACTGAGAATTGGACTTTGGATACAATTGCTCCTTCTTCAGCAACAAATATTCAAATCACAAATGGCGTTGTAAATGAATCTGGTCAAATTCGCGTTAATAGTACCTCAATTGATATTACAGGTTCCCTCAGCGAAACTGGATTAAAAGTATACGTTCGCGATAAAGTTCTCAATCAATCTTTAGCACAAGCATCTGTTATCGGAACTAACTTTAATGCTAGCGTACAGTTATCTAGTGCAGGCGCCAGAGAGTTAGAAATTCAAGTTGTAGATGCTGCTGGAAATATAACCACCACACCTCTAAACCTGTTTGCTGATATCACTAAACCGACTATTAGCCAATTCCTCAACCTACCAGAAACCCCAACCCTTAACCCTGTTAACTATATTGATGTCAAATTCTCCGAACAAATCAATCTCAATACCTTTGACAGAAGCGACATTACTCTTACCCGTGACGGTGAAACTATCACTTTACCCAATACCGTCACTATAGAATACCTGTCCGATACCACCTACCGCATTAATGGCTTAAACAACTTTACTAATACCCCAGGTACCTATCAATTACGGGTTGATGCAACCACCATTCAGGATAATGCAGGAAATAACGGTGATATTGCCAGAACAGCAACATTTACTATTTCCACACCCGCAACACCTGGTGTCACCTTCACCCAGACGAACGGTAGTACAATAGTTACCGAAGCTGGTAATTCTGATACCTATACCCTCGTTCTAAGAACCCAACCTACAGCTGATGTTACTATTACACTGGCGCCAGGAAATCAAATTACCAGCGATAAAACCACCCTTACCTTCACTACTGTTAACTGGAACACTCCTCAAACCATCACTGTTAATGCAGTTAACGACACCACCCCAGAAGGCAACCACAACAGTACAATTACTCACAGCATCACTAGTACCGATGGTAATTACAACAGTTTAACGCTGCCCAATATCAACGTTGCTATTCAAGACAACGATGTCGAAATTCGCGGTATTGCCTGGAATGATATCAACGGGAATAGCATAAAAGATAATGGAGAGTCTACGTTACCAGGTTGGAGAGTTTATTTAGATGCCAACAATAATAGCCAGCTAGATGCAAGTGAAACCTCAACCCTTACCGACTCCCAAGGTACTTACACCTTTAATGACCTTCGTCCTGGTACTTATAACGTCGCTCAAGTAGTTCAAGATGGTTGGAAACAAACCCACCCCCTAGTTGAAATTAGCACCACTGCTTCCAATACAGAAATCTTCACCCCCAGCGCACCCCTTAGTACCACCACCAACACCCAACCGATTACAGCTACTAACTTAATTAACCTCGATGATTTCCAAGCAGATGCGCGCTTTGCCAACATCAAAGGACAGGGTTACGCTACTGTCATTATTGACACTGGTATCGACTTAGACCATCCTCTCTTCGGCGCCGACAATAACGGTGATGGCATTGCTGACCGCATTATCTACCAATACGACTTTGCCGACAAAGACAACAATGCCAGCGATAGAAGCGGACACGGTTCCCACATCGCCAGTATCGCCGCTTCTGTCGCTTCTGGCGCCAACATCATCGTCCTGAAAGTCTTTAAAGATAACGGTACTGGTTACTTCTCCGAACTGGAAGCCGCACTGCAATGGGTCAATCAAAACGCAGACAAATATAATATTGCATCTGTCAATCTTTCTGTTGGAGATGGTCAAAACTGGGTTAATTCCGACTCCCGCTACGGTATCGGTGATGAATTAGCAGCAATCGCCTCCAAAAATATCATTATTGCCGCTGCTGCTGGTAACAGTTTCTACCAATTCAACAGTAAGCCTGGACTTGCCTATCCTGCTGCCGACCCGAATACAATTGCAGTAGGCGCCGTCTGGGCAGATAATTTCGGTGGTTCCAAAACCTTTAGTGGTGGTGCAACTGACTATACAACAGACGCAGACCGAATTGCCAGTTTCTCTCAACGCCACGCCACTTTATTAGATGTCTTTGCCCCAGGTATCCTGGTTACAGGTGCTAATGCCACAGGTGGTACCCAAACAATGGGCGGTACTAGCAAAGCTACCCCCTTCATCTCTGGGGTTGCCGTACTTGCACAGCAAATCGCTGTTGAAAAACTCGGACGCAAACTCACCCTCAGTGAATTCCGCAGCCTTATCGATAACACTAGTATTATTATTAATGACGGTGATAACGAAAACGATAATGTTACCAATACAGGACTTAACTTTCCACGGGTAAACATGCTGGCATTGGCAGAAGGTATTCTGAATCTGAATAGCCAAGTGGTAAATCCTGGTAACTCCAACCCCAATAACAACTCCAGCGATGACCCGCTATATTTGCCCAGTGGTTCCTTGAAATTGAGTCATAGTGTTACCCTAGCTGCTGGAGAAATTGCCACTAATATTAACTTTGGCAACCAACGCATTCCTAATTCTGGTAAGCTAGCTTTTAGCACTCCCGAATTTAGCATCAAAGAAGACGGCACAGCTATTACTGCTGTCACCATCAACCGTACAGAAGGTAGTGATGGAGAAGTTGAAGCGCAACTCACACTCACTGATGGTACCGCTACTGCTGGCACAGATTACAACAACGCCTTAATTCCCGTTCTCTTTGCTGATGGCGAATTGAGTAAGACTGTAGTCATCCCCATTTTTGACGATGGTTTAATTGAGGGTAACGAAACCGTCAATTTATCTCTAAGCAATCCTAAAGGTGGGGCAACAATTGGCGCCCAAAATACTGCAGTATTCACTATCGTGGATAACGATACCTCATCTGGCGTAACCGTAACAGGTGGTTCTGGCAACGATATCCTGACTACAGGTAGCGGAAGAGACATTATAATTGGTGGCGCCGGAGATGATGAACTTACAGGTGGTGTAGGAAGCGACACACTCACAGGTGGTTTAGGTAACGACCGCTTTGTCTACACAAGCATTCGCGACAGAGGTGACACCATCACAGACTTCGAGGTTGGCTTTGACAAAATAGTGTTTACCCAATTACTTGATAGCTTGGTAAGTGGTGGTTATAGCGGTACTAATGCTTTTACCGATGGTTACGTCAGAGTTGTACAGGGTAGTGTTAGCAATAACTTTGGTGTGGAAGTAGATGCAGATGGTCTTACAGGTAGAGACATTTTCCGACCTTTCATCACCGTAAACGTTGCCAGTGGTGGCGCCTTAAATAATCCCAACAATTTTGTATTTTAATCACGTAGGATAGCTAACTGCCTGTCCTTCAAACAAGCTGGCATCTACCAAATTCTTTAAAAACACTCACTAAAACTAACGGAGTTTCTATGTCAGCTAAAACATCTTTCAAATCATTGCTAAAACGCTTCAAAAAAAAGGCTATTACTTACAGCATATTTGCAGCTAGTAGCACAATGATCGCTTCTCCTGCATTTGCAGCCAGTGTTAATTTCAGCAATTGGACAGGCTCTGGTGATTTTACCACCTCTCTAAATCAAGCTACACTAACTAACGCATTCTCTGATGGTAGCGATGATGGTGGCGCCAACTATAACGTTTCCGGTAACAACCCAAATTTTTTCATTGATGACTTAGAAACTTTTATCGGTATTGCTCCTGGAAGTCTTGGTGTAGATGCGACAGAAGGTTCTGTAATTAAAACTATCTTTACAGGTGTGCAAGCTGGGGATGTGTTCAGCTTTGATTGGGACTTTTTAACCTACGATACTGTGAATGCAGACCGTGCTTTTGTAGCCATTGGTAATTCAATCTTGAATTTAACTAGCGGTACTCCTTTCTCCTATACTTTTAATACTGGTGGTAATTATACGGTTGGTATTGGTGTTATTGATGTAAATGATACTACTGGCTCATCACGACTTGCGTTAAGAAACGGAAATTACGAACCCGTTCCTGAACCCTTAACTGTTTTTGGTTCTCTTGCTGCTTTTGGTTTTGGCGCCGCCATGAAACGGCGCTTGCAGAAAAAAACCTCCGCATAACATGACATTAATTGATTGCCATCTCAGGGTTTCCAACACTTGACAATTAACGGTTTTAAATCTTCTCCCCTTTCCCTCTCGTAGGGAACTACCGTGTACACACATCTTTTTATTTTTCTCTTATCCTCTCTTTGTGTCCTTTGTGTCTACCCTGCGGGAAATCCTCCGGATTATGTGGTTTGTTCCTTTTATGAACCACAAAGGTCACAAAGGACACAAAGGAAGAGGGAAAAGTTAATTTTGAGGAAATAGAAGAAGTTAAAAAAACTGTGGAGCAATGGCGTAAAACAGAAGTCAATGCCGGCGCCAGCAGAGAATGCATTTGAATATTTAAAGACTGATGGAAAATCTGAAAACGAAGGAGAATTTAATTTAGATGATTTGTACTATCTACTAAACAGGTTATTTGAACTTGACTATTAATAACTCTTCCCTCTGTGTACTCTGCGCCTCTGTGGTAAAAAAATACGCTCGCGTTACACGACTTTTGTCTTGCAAATGTTGGGTTCCTCCACCCAACCTACGCATTTCGTATTAATAGCTATATAATCAAATACCGTTTTTTACGTTTTCTTACAAACAATACAACTATAAAAAGTAAGTAATAAAATTTATACGTCAAGCTAGAATACGCTTGCTAGCTTTTGCAGTCAGAATGAGGTGTCTATGACGAAAATCACTATCAATGGCATATCGATTGACCCAGCGCAAAGCAATGCAATGGGATATGCCAGTCTTATTAGTCCAGATAGTTCCACCTCTAACTATATAATAATCCAAGCAACTCAACCGCTAACGCGCGAGCAAAAAAGTCAACTAGCAGACCGGGGCGCCTCTATTCTTGAATACGTTCCAGAAAACGCTTACATCTGTCGTTACGAACCTGCTGATTTGGATGCTATTCGGAATTTACCATTTGTGCAATGGGCAAATATATATTTGGAAGGTTTTAAAGTTGCACCTAGTTTACGTCCTGGTACTATTGACCCTAGAAGAACTAATTTACTTGAACTTGGTGAGTTAGATAAAACGATATCACGGCAACCGAAGGAAGTTGATATTGTATTTCATAATAATGTTGAAATTAATGACGACCTGAAAAGGCGCCTGAGTAGTGCGGCTAAAATTAATGTTGATGATTTACAATTCGCGCGTAACTCAATTAGGCTTTCGGTGCAAGCACAGTATTTAGAAGATTTGGCAAAAATAGATGAGGTACGACATATTGAAGAACACGTACCGCCAGAACTTTTTAACAATGTGGCTTTAACTATATTGAATGCAGATAAAACACACAGCATTGCCCAGTTTGAAGGTGAAGGGCAAATTGTTGCGGTAGCTGACAGTGGTTTTGATAAAGGTTCCACCGAAGATGTTCATCCCGCTTTTACAGGTAGAGTACTCAAGCTTTACGCATTGGGAAAAGCAATAGCTTCTGACCCTGACGGACATGGTACTCACGTTACAGGTTCGGTGCTAGGTGATGGTTATTCAGAAAGTATGGGTGGCGCCATTAGAGGAGCGGCGCCTAAAGCAAAGCTTGTTTTACAATCTCTTTTAGACCCCAAAGGAGGTTTAGGAGGTATACCTGAAGATTTAAATAATTTATTTAAAGTGCCTTACGAAAACGATGGCGCCCGCGTTCATACTAATTCTTGGGGTGCCCCTACCGCAGGCAAATATAATGTAAATTGCCAAGAAGTAGACCAGTTCGCCTGGGAACATCGAGACATGGTTATCTGCTTTGCCGCTGGTAACGATGGTCGTGATAGAGATGTAAATGGAGTTATTGACAATGGTTCTATTGCCTCACCCGGCGCCGCGAAAAATTGTATTACAGTTGGCGCCACAGAAAATAATAGACCTGAGCTATCAAAACCATATAGTACTCTCGGTCGCTATCGTGCCGAACCTATAGCTTCAGATGGTTGGTGTAATAACCCAGAAGGAATGGCAGCTTTTAGTAGTCGAGGTCCAACTCAAGGCGATCGTATTAAACCAGATATTGTGGCGCCTGGTACTGTAATATTATCTACTGCTTCACGAGAAGCTGCTATAAAACCATTTTACGGCACATCCACAGACCCCCTTTATGCCTTTTTATCCGGTACTAGCATGGCAACACCATTAGTTGCAGGTTGTGCAGCGGTAGTTAGAGAGTATTTCCAAAAGAAAGAAAGTTATAATTCTCCTAGTGCAGCTTTAATCAAAGCAATGCTTATTAACGGCGCCAAAGATATCTCAGGTCAATATGTACCCTCAGAAGCAGGAGAGATACCTAACTTTGCCGAAGGATTTGGTAGAGTTGACTTAGCTGCAACAGTGGCGCCGAGAGGTGAGAACGAGCGAGTTATTTTCAAAGATGAAAACACGGCTCTTGATACACTTGAAGAGGAAAAAATTGAAGTTGAAATTAAAGATTGTGACTCGTTACTAAAAGTAACCTTAGTATGGACTGATTACCCTGGAGAAGCACTTCAAAATGACTTAGACTTAATTGTAAAAACATCTGATGGACAAGAACGACATGGAAATATGGCGCCATCATCCACAGAATTTGATAGGAATAACAACGTTGAACAAGTTATCTGGAATGATATACCTGCTTCCACAGTTGAAATTATAGTGCGCGCGTATCGCATCACCCAACCTCAATCATATGCTTTAGTTGTACGAATATCTGGCAACGGATGATAAACGGATGTAACGGATGGTTTATTAGCGTGTAGGTTGGGGAGCCACTTCCGTGCGGGGGTGGGGAACGGTGAGGAAAGTGGCGTTGGAGGCTTTGCGAAACCCAACACAAAACCAGGTAAAATTGTAAAAATTATAACCCTGTAGAGACGCGAAATTTTGCGTCTCTACAAACGTACAAATTTTACAAACGTTTTACGCTTGCTATATAATTATTGAGACTTCCCTAAATCAATATATGATTTCTCGGATAGAAGCTTTTAATTATCGTTGTTTTAACCGACTTGATATAACAGTAGGTCAATACAACGTATTAGCAGGCGCCAATGGTACAGGTAAAAGTACGCTATTAGATATTCCTTTATTACTAGCTGAAATTCTATCTAAAGGATTAATTCCTGCTTTTTTAGAATCTCCTTCTATCGCAGGAAGTCCAAGAGCGCTTTCTTTGCAGGAGTTGGTGCATTACCAGCAAGGAAATAATTTTGGATTTGCAATAGAAGCTAATTTGCCTGAAAGTATAATTGCTAACTCGCTACATACCCTTAACCAACAACGTCCTAGTCACGTGCGGTATGAAATAAATTTTCATATTATTAGCAATATTGAGCTTCATACGGAAGAATTATTGTATATTTTTTCAAAATCTACTTACACAGAAGAAAATCTTCATGTCTCAACAATTATTAAACGTGGACTAGATGGAGTCACAATTCTCAATGCTGAAAACGATAACGATAACATCATATTAAGATTAGAACCACAAGAATTAGCATTATCGAATGTACCGCGCGATTCTGAGAAATTCTCTCTAGCACTATGGTTTAGAAATTTATTAGAAAGAAACGTAATGCGTTATGAACCTAGTTGGGCACTTTTACGTCGCGCTTGTCCACCTGGTCAACCAAAAACTTTACGCTCAGATGCAGCAAATTTACCTTGGTTAGTTTTAAATTTACAGCAGCAAGAACCAGATTTATTTGATTCTTGGGTAGAGCATATTAAAATGGCTTTACCTAATTTAATAGGAATTAAAGCTTTACAACGAGAAGAAGATTATCACGCATACCTACAACTAAAATATACAGGCAATCACACTGTTACTTCTTCGGGTTTATCTTACGGAACGCTGCATATTTTAGCTTTGACTATTTTGCCTTATTTATCCCAACAATCGAGTTTAATTTTTATAGAAGAACCAGAAAACGGCATTCATCCCAGAGCTATTGAAGTAGTATTACAATCTTTAAGTTCAGTTTACGATTCTCAAGTTTGGGTATCTACTCATTCTCCTATAGTATTAGCACATACAGATTTAGAATCAGTAATTGTCATGCGCTCCAGTAAAGAAAAAGGTGTTGAAGCAATACCAGGTTCAATACACCCATGTCTTCAAGATTGGCAAGGTAAAATTGACCTTGGTTCCCTATTTGCTGCGGGGGTACTAGGATGAGAGATTGTATTTTCCTGTTAGCAGATAAAAACATGGAAGCTACATTTATAGGTTTTTTGACAAGAGACGGTTTTCATTTTAGTCTGGGTATTCGACAGTTTGATTTCGACCCGCAGCAGGATATTATTGTCGATGAAATGGGAAACGAAGAGCGGAGTCTACACACGCGCGCATGAATTTCTCCGCTCTTATCAACGAACACATCTTTATGCAGTTATAGTTCTGGATAATGCTTGGGACGGTTCGCCAGGAATAGAAGCTATTGAAGATAATATTGTAAAAAATGTGCGCGCAACTGGCTGGGATGAGAATAATTTTGTTGTAATAGTTATTAATCCAGAACTAGAAGCTTGGATATTACAGGATTCTCCAGTCGTAGAAAAAGCATTTCGATTTCAGCAAAAAAACATATCAATGCGAAGCTGGTTAGCTCAAAAAGGTTTATGGAATACTGACGAACTTAAACCTTCTGACCCAAAAAAAGCAGTGGAAGATACTTTAAAAATGTCTAAGACTCCTCGCTCATCAGCTATTTATCGTCAGATAACTAGTCGAGTTTCCATTAAAGGATGTCAAGATTCAGCTTTTCAAAAGCTATGTAACCAAATGCAGCAGTGGTTTGCTGTTGAATCCGGTTAGGATAAAGATTACAAAGAAGGTAAGTTGAAACAAATTTATATTCACACTGCAAATCATTACAGCCGGAAGTACGAGTGCAGTATAACACTTTGGTATCTCAAAAATTTTATATTTAGTACCTGATATTTTATTTTGAGCGCGGATACCATCTCTCTGCTATTAGAACTTTGTCTTAACAATTACATTATCAAAATATACAGCGACTGAATCACCCTCGCCTCGCGCTGATATAAATCCAATTTGCCCAGAAGTAAGTGAGTCATCTTCAAATATTCCGACTCTTTGATCATTAATCCAACCAATGACTTTTCGCTCATAGCACACGATTCTCAGTCTATTAATGCTATTACCTTTATTAATAACATTAGACTTACGCCAACCAACTTTATCCTCCCACTTATTACTTGCAGAGAGCTTTCCCATTGCAAACTCTCCATTTCCTTGAATAAGCAAGTAATAAAAATTATCTCCATTAGATTGAGTTTGACGGTTATATCTAGCAATTAAACCGAATTGTAAATCATCGGAACCATTTACTTTTTTTGTACTTGCAGAAAAATCGAAGTTAGCAATTATATTGTTGTTGCCACTCCATATAGATGTACTGACATTATTCTTTTTTGTTTCATTATAGAATAGTCCTCCATTTTTTATTTTGGCGGAAGAGGATATATTCCAATTATTTGATGGAGATTTGAAATCATCCTGAACCAGGGTGTTCGGAAAAAAATCTGTATTGTGTTGAGGCTTAAGTATTATAGAAGTAATTAACGATAGTATTAAGACTATGGCAATAGTAAATTTATATATTTTTGATAAATAAGAATATTGTTGTAAGTATTTGAGTGCCTGAGTTAGTCCTAAAACTCCACCAGTTAAACAACCTAATATAAGCCATGCAACCGCTGGTTTTTTTATGCCAATAATAGTAAATGGATATACTATTGAATCAAGAATAAGAATAAAGCTCGAACCGACCCATGCGAAAGTATTTATTACAAAACTAATAATAAAGCCAACGATAAACCATACAATTAACAAAAGTAATATAATTGCAATAATAAAAATAAGTGTTATTATTTGATTTGTTTGATTATATCTGTTGTAAATATATCTAGGTTGATGCGTATTTGTTATGTAAGTATGTGTATTATTTTGATTATTTTGATGTTGTTTTAGTTCATTTATTGAATTTAAAAATAGCTCTACTTTGATTCTTAATTGTTCTTTAAAATTGTCCAAATCATAGCGATGTGTAATTCTTATTATTAGATAAACTACAAAAAGTATTACTAATCCTAATATTGAATATGCCAATTGAACATCTGGTGTATCAAATATATTAAGAGGATAAATTGGTTTTAAAAAGGAAGCTTTACTAATTTCAGGTGGGTATGACAAAACCCAATTATCATTTAAACCCACTGATATAATTTTATCTAAAACGTAGCGGATGCAGTACATAAATAATCCGATCGGAATACTTATTATAGTAGTCCATTTATAAATTACATCCCATCGAAATGGTTTTCTAAAAGAAACGGGTACTTGGAATTGACTATTATTAATTTTTAGGTAGATTCTATCCCGATATAAACCTGCTTCTAGCGATGTTGTATCTATAGTTAAAGATAGTTCTAATGAGGAGCTTTCAAAATTAGATGGTGCGACTTGTAAATAAGTGTTATGGGTTGAAGCAAATGCTTTAATCTTTGCATCAGAAGGTTCAATAGTTACTTTTAGCAATTTAGGAATAGAGTGGCTACCATGTGCAATCCTTCCTAAATTTAATTGAGATGGTTCAATACCGACTTTTAATGCTACTACTATATATTTTATATAAAATCTAAGTTTTTGATTTATATTTCCTAATATAATTTCTATATAACCATAATAATTACCAGGATAAAGCTCAAAAGTATCCAAATCTATATCAAATATTTTACTATGAGAATCAAATTTATTATAAACCTTTATACCCGGAATATTACCATTAGGTATAACATCTCCCCATGCAAAACCACGTCCTTGATTTGTAATCTTTAAGTGAAAACTCTTTTGATATCCAACTGGCATCTCGCCAAAGTCTATTTCATTCGGTTCAAAAAATATTTTTGGATATGGGTCTTGTTCTATAGATTCGCACATTCCTCGTACAAACATCTCCAAACCTCTCCGCTTTTCAGTCTGGTAAGAACTGACAATCTTACGCGACAAAATTGCTAAATCATTTTTTCCTTCTCTTTTCAGCCAATCTTCCAAATAATTAATGAATAAGTATTCTTGAGCTTCTTCAGGATATTGATCACACAAAGTAATCAGTTCCGTGACTGAGGAAGCTTCACCATTTTTAAAATTAAAGTTATGTGTTTTAAGGCGCTTCTCATATTCTTGCGTCTCAAACGCTGAACTAGCAGTTAAAAATTTGCTATCCTCACGACTCAAGTTTTTACCTGTTGCCCAATTCTGGGCTTCCTTTAGTAAGTTTCCGCGCAACAAACATGAGGAATCTTGATATTTAGACTTTGACCAAGCTGTTATGGCTTGATGATAGAATTCTGGACGCTGATTAGCTAATGCTTTTTTAAGCCACCTCTGGTTAAACACATTTCTATAAATTCGGTTGTAAACCGACAGCTTACCCTGTCTTCTAACAACTAACCCTGTAAGCCTCAGTTCCATCTGTTCTTGACTATCATCAGCCTCTATCGCCTCTTCTGCCAAAATTTGTTGATATAACCCTAGTCGCAGACCAACACCTTCCTCATCACTTAAAATTCTATTGCGTATAGTTCTCAAATGCTCCGGCTCATCTTGTGATTCCCAATTTTTAATAATTTGTGATCGCACTAATAGTCCTATACTTAGCTTTTCTTGATTGCTAAGGATTAGTCTACAAACTTTTTGGGTGAGAAAGGGTTGTCCACCAGTCCATTTCAAAACTTCTTGTAATACTTGCTGAGGATTCTCAACTATATTCTCTAATCCCTTTGCTAGTGGTTCTGCTTCTTGTAATTCAAAACCGCTTAATTCAATTGCTTTACCGATATTAAATGGTGTGCGTTTTTTATCTTTTATTAAATCTGATGGAGTAGCAACCCCAAGTAAGCAAAAAGTAAGACGTTTCAATGTAGGATTATCAGAACGTTTGTCATAAAACGACCTAACTAATGCAAAAAAATCATCAATTGAAAAATTGAGGCTAAGGATACTATCAATTTCATCAATAAAAATAATTATTTGCTTTAAAACGTGAGTTAAAAGAACTTCTTCAAGAAAAACGCTGAGTCGTTGTAAAGGAGAAAGATAATTGTGTTCCCGCCACCAAGTTGGTAAATTTAACTTGTCTCTAAGTTCAAAACTACTTACCAAACTCCGCACTATACCCGCATACCACTGTTCAGAGGTAAGATCCTGACTACCAATCCTAGTTAAATCTATTGCTGCACAAGCAACACCTTCATTTTGCAACCGTTGCATCGTTTGCACTCGTAAACTCGACTTACCCATCTGCCGCGAATTTAACACATAACAAAACTCTCCATTTTTCAATGCCAAGCATAGGTCATCATCTGCTTGACGCTTGACATAACTAGGGGCATTAACAGGTAAACTTCCGCCAACTTGATATTCGTAAGCTTGATTATGTATAGTATTCATCAAACAACCTCCAGGCAAGACTACTTTGTAGACGCAATGCGTTCTTTAAAATATTGACGGTATAAATTACAGCGCGGCGTTACATCATTTCCTTGTAAATGCACCATGCCCATGCTAAGTAACTGAAAGCATTCTATCGGATTTAACTTAATCGGGGTAATTTCTGTAACAACCCTTTTAAAAGCAGTTGCTAACTCTGGACGTTGTTCTAAATTCCACAAATGCCGTCGTAGGTGGTCACCATAAAGTCCTGCTTCGGTCGGTGCTGTCTGCAAAAGTAGATCCAGAGTTGTATCCAGCCTTGCAATACGATACATTGCCACCCGTACTAAAAATGGATGTCCTCCCACCATCGCCATTAATTGCTTAACTTCTGTAAAACTCCAATTAAGTCCGTGTCGTTGCGCTAAATCAAGTACCTGCTCAGTATCCAATTCAGGTAACTCAATTGGCAAACCAACATTAAAAGGCGATTGATTAATATTCATCGGCATATATACTTCGGTCGAATGCACTACAACCAACCGCAGTTTCTTCCAGATATCACGATTTTTGCCTTCTTCATGCCAAGCACGTAACAATCCAAAAAAGTCAGCAGCAACTTTGGGATGCTGAAACACTAAATCGACTTCATCCAAACCCAAAACAAGAGGTTGATTAATTTCTGCCAGGAGATATTCTTCAAAGTAAGCGGTGCAATTATCTTTACTCCCAAATATCTCATCCCAAAAATCTACTAATTTGTTAGGTAATCTCAGCCTACGCCCGATACTAGCGCAAAACCAGCGTAAAAATTGGTCTAAGTCTGCAAATACCTTACCATCTGCTAGTTGGAAGCTCAATGGTACAGTGAGATAACCTTTTTGTGAAGCATGATGAAGAATTCTTGCCATTAGGGAGGTTTTACCCATTTGCCGAGGTGCTTTGATGCGAATCAGCGAACCTGGTTTAACGATTGCTTCGTAACAGCGTTCCTCATTTGGAGGACGTTCAACATAAAAAGCCGAAGCTAAATCTACTTGTCCTTCTGGTAATTCGGGTTCTGCAACGGGTAACGGAGGATTGTCTTTAGTTTCTACGGCAGGCAATGCTGTTATCGATTCTTCTATATGGGCAACGTTTACCGTGTCCCTGCTATTTTCGGCTAATAGCATTAATACTTCTTGCAAAATTTTGGATGTGTCAGCAGGTGACTTCCATTCACGTTGCTGGATTTGGTTTAAGTAACCCCGCAAATCATAATTTAGTGGCGAAGTTAGAGGAAAGTTAACGCGAATAGGCAAAATTACAGGCTTGTGTTCAGGACGTAAATCTTGCAACTGCTTTGCCCGTCGTACCTCTTCCGTCACCATCTCGCTTGCTGCCGATTTGGATGATAGTAACAACAAAAAGTAATCGCACCGTTCCAATTCTCTATCAATACGCTGTGCCCAGTTTTCTCCCAAACGAATACTTTCTCCTGCGATAAAGGCTTGATGTCCAGCCGCTTTGATGCCTTCATAGAAATTTTGGGCAAGGCTCATATCTGGGTCTTCGCTGCGGTAGCTGATAAAAACTCTTCTGCAATCGCTGGCTTCAAGGATTGGTACAATTGGCTTAATATCCATAAATTTGGAAAATTCACACCATTTTTCTGCAACAGTTGAAAGCGGTAAAGCTAATGCTCCTTCGGTTTCATCGTGAGCAGTAATTATTCCAACTACTCCCTGGCTTTCCGCATCAAAAACAGGTGAACCACTGTAACCTCCTTGCACCTGTTGCGAATTAGCTTTAACTCGCAATCGCAACATTGGTAAATTGCTAAACTGTACTTGGGGGTTAATGTCGGTAATAGTGCCGTCAACTGATGCACCTTGAGGAAAATCCGAACGTCCGTAGCCAATTGATAAAAACCTATCCATCGGCTCAAATTCCAAAGATAGTGGAACCGCAGCACCTCGATAACCAGGCAATTTCAGTATTGCAAAATCGTCGCAGTTACAATTCCCCAAGTAAATCAACTCAACCGTTTGCCCATTTACCCGCATCTGTTCCCAACCACCAGTATCTTCAACGACATGAGCGCAGGTCAGCAAATGTCCCTCAGATGAGACGAAAAAACCTGTACCCCGAATATTACCATCAGGGGTAGAAATTGACACAGTACAAGCCTTTACTAAATTCCAAGCCATAAAAATTGACTATTTACACAACGAACGTTTGTAAACACTTACACTTAAATACTCAGTACTACGAACTCGTATCTTCCGACTGGGAAGCTTGCGGCAGTGACAAACTATTCATTCCTAGTGCTAAATTCCAAGTTATTTTCACCTTTAATGAAGCTTGTCCGGTTGACTCCACCACGTAAACTGAACCCTTTACAGTAAAATTTATCCCAAACTCAACTTCAGCGCTCACAGGTTGCGATTCTCTCTGTAAAGCGCGAAAAGCCTGAGTAATTGGACGACATCCGTGTATAATCAAATCTTTAACAGCGCTGAAACTCTTGTCCACTTTCTCTATAGGAGCATCACCAGGAGCTGATACGCGCCCTACTGAAGTTTCTGGTACTTCTACAGCTACTAAAATAGTGCTGCCATCCCCTGCGTCTAGTTCTATTAATTTGCGTGCCATTATTTAATAAATAATTTTTTAACTAACTATAATCAACTTTAGTTTTTATGTGTAGTAATTTTATTAACTACTAACTAAAAGCTATTCCTCGGCAAAACGACAATAGTAATATAGCAGAATTACGCTATAAATAAAACATATTTGATACCGAAAAAGTTATATAAAGATTATCAGTGCCCCTACTGCTGCGCTATCTTTATACCTTTGGGTGGTTGACACTTGTGCCGTTTGAAAGTGTCTATCTCACGGGAGCATTCTGATTCATGGCGCTCTCAGTATCGCGATTCGCACTCTACATTAAAATATGTATTAATGTGAGATAAGCCCAATCTCGTTGACTCATGGCTAAACATGTAACCCCGCGTATTGAATATCTGAGAGTAAAAAACTATCGTGCGCTGCATGACCTAGAATTAGAAGGAATTACGCCTTTAACCGTTTTTTTAGGACCCAATGGCAGCGGTAAATCAACTATTCTTGACGTATTGGCTTTTTTATCTGAATGTTTTACAGTAGGCTTGCGACAAGCTTGGGACAAACGTGGACGTTTTCGAGAACTACGGACGCGCGGCGCCACTGATGCTATTATAATTGAGTTAAAGTACCAAGAAAAGCCATATTTACCAATTATTACTTATCATTTAGCTATTGACGAAACATCCAAAGGTCCTTATGTCGCGCAAGAGTGGTTACAGTGGAAAATAGGGGACGGTAAACCTTTTAAATTTCTTGACTTTCAACAAGGAGCAGGAAAGGTAATAATGGGGGAAAATCCTTGGGAGCATAGCGAGCTTATATTTGAGCAGTTAAACTCAAAAGAACTCCTAGCAGTTAGTAGCTTAGGACAATTTGCCAAATACCCCCGTGTTGGTGCATTACGTAGCTTTATTAGTGGTTGGTATCTTTCCTACCTGAGTGCAGACAATACAAAGTTACTTCCTTCATCAGAATTACAGGAAAGATTATCACCAACAGGAGATAATTTACCTAACGTTATCCATTATCTTAAAGAAGAACATCCAGAGCGTTTACAGCATATTCTGAATAGTCTATCTAGCCGCGTTCCACGTCTTGAAAGAGTTGATGCAGAAATTATGCAAGATGGGCGCCTTTCACTGCAAATTAAAGACGCTCCTTTTCAGCAACCAATTCTTGCTAAATATGCTTCCGATGGTACACTAAAAATGCTGGCATATTTAACAGTACTATATGACCCAGAACCATCACCACTTATTGGTATCGAAGAACCAGAAAATCATTTACATCCGCGTTTACTACCAGAATTAACAGAAGAATGTCGCGCGGCTTCAGCAAACAGCCAATTAATGATTACAACTCATTCTCCCTTTTTTGTCGATAATCTTAAACCTGAAGAACTATGGGTACTTTATCGAGATGAAAATGGTTTCACCCAAGCAAAAAGAACCTCTGATATGCGGGGTATTAAAGAATTTATTGAAGAAGGAGCTACTTTAGGTTCTTTATGGATGGAAGATTATTTTGAAGTTGGAAATCCGCTGATTAATCATGGATGAGCGGAATGCTATCATCTTTATATAGTGGTTCAATCAAAATTCATCATTAAAGATTGCATTCTCTCAACATCTCGCATCATCCCTAGATACTGAAAATTATTCATTGCTTGAGTTGCTAATTCGCGCGCTTTTTCTTGACATCCCCACTTTTGTTCCCAATGAGCAAGAGAACGTTGGTAACGAGCTAGACGACGTTTGTTTTTACTGCTTTCAGCTACAGTTAAACCTTTGATTAATAGCTGTTGCGCTTCATCGCGTTTGTTTAACTCAATAGCAATATCAGCTAGCCAATTCTGTGCAGAATTGATGACTCTATACCAGCGAATTTCTTCGGCACTTTCCATGACTTCTTCAAAAAGTATTTTTGCTTTAGTGTAATCACCCTTTTGATAACAAATTTCAGCTTCATGATAGAGAACGGGGATAAAATAGCGGATGTGTTTTTGCGGTTTCAATTCTGCTTTAACTACCAATTCCTGTTCAGTTACTAGCCAGTCACGTGCTTCTTCATGGTTTTTTTGTCTAATTTTTAACCTGACCATACTCTCGGCTAAGTCCGCTTGAACATAAAAGTCTACATAGTTATGTAAAACCCATGTTCGCTGTAATATTTCCTCTGCTTCTTTCAAACTTTTGTCATCACATAACCGAATCAATAGCCAGCTTTTACGAATTACAAATTGTACAAAAGATGACCATTCACCCCGTCGTTCAGATTGCTGAATTAACCATTCTAACCAATCAAGACGATCATCCCAATAAGCATAGAGATTTACATAGTGACTCAATAATAACCATAAATCCCGAACTTTTTCATAACGGTCTTGATGTTTGCACCAGTTGAGTACCGCGCGTAAATTTCCTTCTTCGTCTCCTAGTTTGTTGTAATTTACCCATTTTTCCCAATCTTCTCCTGCGTAACTACTGGCAAAATCCAAGTACCAGTTTACCCAACGCAGTCGTGCCTCACGCTCAAATTTTGGGTTTGCAGCTAGTTCTGCAAAAGCATACTCACGGGTCAGCGAAAGCATTTCATAGCGTCCTGTACTTTGGTTAAGAGTAACCAACGAGAGTTGTTGCAAGCGCGCCAAGCCATCATTTACACTATCAGAAAATGCTGTTAGCCCTGCGACTTCTGCCACAGCTTCTAAAATTGGGGGGTCGGGAAAAATCGCTAGTGATATTAATAAATTGTGTGCTGGGTGTTCTTTTATGCCTTGCACTGATTGCTCAAAGCAAAACCGAGCTACATCTCCTGTTGAAGATGCAAGGCGCCCTAATACTGAATTGAGCGAGTAACCGCTACATGCTTGTCCAATAGCATAAACAATAGCTAGGGGAATTCCACCAGTGCGTTGGTAAAGAAGCTTTGAATCCTCTTGGTTTATATTTATACCTTTTTCTAAAGCTTGTTGTTGAATTAGTTGCAAACCATCATCTTGAGGTAAATGCCGCAGACTGATAGGAAGCAAAGCAATGCGCTCGCGCGTCGTAATTAAAACCTTAACATGCGCGGGTAAATCATACAAAAAAGCGATAACTTTCTCGCTTTCCTCAATCGTCTCCATATTATCCACAATTAGTAGTGTTCGTTGTTTAGCTAGCGTTTGCCGAACCCTATCGAATTGGTCGTTTGGAGGAGATTGGACAATTGCAGGTTCGTCAAGAGTATGAGCTATTTCTCTAAAAATGTCGCGTAAGTTGCGCTGTCCCTGCTGTCGTAGCACGAGTCCTTTAGGAATAAGCTCTTGTTGTTTTGCAGAAGTAAAAATAATCGCATTGAATTTAGGCAAGCCAGAAAGACACCTTCGACTAGCATTCAAACATAGATAAGCAGTCTCTAGCACCAATGCTGTTTTACCAACACCACCAATTCCATCGACAGTAATAATATGAGCCGCATGTTCGGGAGAAAGACGCTGCAACAACAGTTTCATTTCTGCTTCGCGACCTATAAACTCGGTGTAAGTTGGCGCCGGCAGATTGTGAGTAATATCACGGTTAGAGTCACCCATAACAGTTGAACCCACGCGATAACCATATTTCTCCAATATATGAACTAAATTACAAGCTTTAACGCTTTTGTGTGCTTCGCCTGTTAAAGTCTCTATGTCTCTATATATACTGCTAACGTTCGTCCTAACTACGGCATTATCTTTATGTAAATCCTTACTAATATGCTTTAAACTATACCCACACAACAAACCTATCAATAAATCTTTTCTAGTATTTTGTCTGTAGCGTTTTTGAATTCTAATCTCCAAATCTGTAAGTAAACGGTCGATGTCCCACTCTCTCAAAACCTTTCGCTCCCAGGCTTTTGAGCCATTTCCGTCATCAGACCGTTTAGGCATATAAATAACCCCGTATAACTATAATTAATTTACTATAGAAACATTTTAACGAACAATCCACTAACAAATTTTATACAGATTATTAACATTTTATTAACAATGTTAATTGGAAGGTCGTAGTTTATTGACTACCATACATACATTCCAAGCGCTGCTTTGATGAAGAGTATATAAATAATCGCTCTTTAGGTAGCATTCACAGTTTATCTCCACAAATTAAAGGAGAACTAAATGTTTAATAAATTCCTGCGCTCACTCAACTTATTTTTTGTCTCCAAAGGATATAAACCATATTTTCCAGGAGAGAAGCAAGTTTACTTATTTACTCAGCGTCCTGTACTTTACCGTAATTTTACGCCCGCATACGTTCAGGAAGCTATCAATGAACTGCAATTAAAGTTACAGGGCTTAGGTTTTCTCACAAATGTGACTGGTAAATTTGACATAGAAACAGAAGAGGCAGTCAAAATATACCAAAACAGCAATAATATTTATGTGGATGGAATAGTTGGACCATTGACATGGGCTTGCTTATTTTATCCAAAGCTGACGCGCGGTTCAAAAAATCTTCCTCCTGAATCTCAAGCAGCAGTCCATGAACTGCAAACAATCCTCTACAAAGAAGGGTTTTTAAATAAAGAACCAAATGGTAACTTTGACAGAAAAACAGAAAGCGCGGTCAAACGGTTTCAAAGAACCTACGGACTCAAAGATGACGGTATAGTTGGTGCTGCGACGTGGGCTGTATTATTGGGGATGCGTCAGAAAAAAGAAAATAAAGCCCCCAACCTTTTATATTTACTTCCACTCAAAACGCTGTTCTTATGCAACCAATTACTAATAATAGTGTGTATCTTAATAGGTATTTATCACAGTCCTTTATCTAGTACGTCTCCAAAATTTAGCACAGCTACAGCCTTAGTGACTGCCTACGCGCTCACTTGTATAGTGCCTTTCTTGTTAGAGTCTATACCACCACTCAAACAGTATAATCAACAAGCCTTGCCGCTGTTTAAATATGCGCCATATGTGCTGACAGGTATGTTTTGGAAACCAATTCTTAATTTCTTAGTCACTTTATTTAACTAAAAATAGAATAACTATTAAACTGACATTGCAGCGCCAATAGTGCCCCGTTCTTACAAAAGCATTTGTTGGGTTCCGTTCCAGAAGACGCCACTTGCGCGATTGCCGGGAAACCCGTAAGGGCGCAGTGGCTCCCCAACCTACTTAGCTACTGTTGGCAATCTATAATAACCCTTGTGTACCCCATACCCATAATAAGAATCACTCTCATCAGTGACATCATTCACAACCATTCCAAGTACACGCTGATTTGATTGTTTGAGCAATGTTTTCATTTCTTGGGAAATTGCTGAGTTTGCGGCGCCTGGACGAACTACTACTAAGGCGCCATCGACTAGTTTTCCTAGAACTAAGGCATCGGCGGCATAAATGACGGGTGGGGTATCAATGATTACAAAGTCATATTCTTGTTGTGCGGTTGCCATTAGGTCGTTCATTTGCGGAGAACCAAGTATGGCAAAGGGGTTTGAAGGGGTAACTCCAGCAGTTAGGAGATACACGTTATTTGAAACTTTGCGTTCGGCAGTTTGTAAGTCGATTGTACCTTCTAGTATTTCGTTTAACCCTTGCGAGTTTTCAACTTTCCATATTTCGTGCTGACGCGAACACCGCATATCAGCGTCGATGATTAATACTCGGCGCCCAAGTTGAGCCATTGCTAGTGCTAAGTTGGCACTGACGAAAGATTTACCTTCATTTGGTACAGCACTGGTAATGACAATACTTTTGAGAACTTGGTCGGGAAGTGTATATTCGAGCGTTGATTGGAGTTTTTCAAATGCTGCACTCGCAGGTGACCACGGGTTATCACGAATTGGTAAAGTTGAGATGTCGCGATTTCTGTGGGGACGAGTTATCGAAAGACGGGGAATGGTACCAAGTAATGAATAACCAAGTAGTTCTTGTGCTTCAGAGAGCGTTCTCACTGAACCATCTAATGCTTCTGACATTAGTGCGGCGCCGACGGCTAGTATAATACCTAAAAATCCACCTAATGCTAAATTCAGGTATAGTTTGGGAGATACGGGACGGTTCGTAACTTGAGCCTCAGATACTATACGCGCGTTACCAACGGTTTTGTTTTCGATAACTTGTACTTCTTGGTATCTTCTTAAGAGTTGTTCGTAAGTTTGACGCGCGACTTGTAAGTTACGTTCGAGTTGACGCTGGTTTTGCTCAAGACGTGGAAGTATACCAGCACGCTGTTTATATAGAGTAAAAGCGTTTCCTAAAGTCGAAACACGATTTGATAAACCTGTTCTTTCAACTTCTAGCTTGACAAGTTCGGCAATTAAATTTTGTTTGAGTGGGTCAATTTGTAAATCGCGCTCGTTGAGAGCTTGTGTTGAGCCTAAGATTTGTACGATGCGAAGTTGTAATTGCTGTCGCAGCACTTGGATTTTGTTGGCTAAATCAATGATTATTGGATGTTCGTCGCTGTAGCGCGTTCTTTCGACTGCTAGTTTATCCTGGGAGGAGCGAAATTCGTTAAGTAGTGGCTGAACAGCAGTTGATTGACTAAGAGTATTAAGGGCAACAGCTTGACGCGAATTTAGACTAAGCTGATTTTGCAGCGCTTGAATTTGTGAGCTAATGTCTACTAACTGTGCTTCGGATTTTATAATCTGGTCGGCTAAATCACTTTGATTCTTAATTGAAGTTTTAGCTTCTTCTTGCAGTTCTACTACCCGGTTTTTCTCTTTGAATTGGCGCAGTCCATATTCTGCTGAACGAACTTTTGTTTCGACTTCAGGTAATTGCTTGCTAATAAACTCCCGCGCGGCAACTGCTTCTGTCCGGTTTGTGCGAATATCGTTTTCGAGGTAGTTTTTGATTAAAGTATTGACAATATTAGCAGCTTGTTTAGCATCAGGACTACGGTAGCTAACTTCTAGTACGTCGGTTCCTTTAACTCCTGCAACCTTTAGTTTTTGGGAGAATTCTTCGACTGTTAGAGGTTGTCCGTTGTTATTTCTAAGTTCTAAAGTATCAATCGTTTTTTGAACCAGAGGTTGAGAGCGAATGATTTCAGCTTGCGTTTCTAGAGGATTAGTTGAGTTTATGCCTGGAACATCTATATTTTGTGATTCGGTAATTCCTGTCAGCGACGAATATAAATTGGCTCTATTAAATAGTAATTTTCCTTCAGCTTCGTATATAGGTGTTTGTGAAAACGTTACTGCTCCTGTAATTCCAACTACAGAACTAAGAACAACAGTTACTGCAAGCCAACGGCGTTTCATGATTCGCCAAGCTTGTCGAAAATTTATTGAATCGTTTTCAGCATTTACTTGCATAGGAAAATAGCGATAATAAATTTAAATTTGAGGTCAATATATTTCAGTATTTGTGTATTCGACATCAGTATATTTGCGGAAGTAAAGCTGCTGAGGTGTTAAACACTGACAGTAGGTAATATTTTTTTTGAAGATAAAAAGAAAGTATTTTGGTAAATTATGTTAGATGTATATTTCATGTGTGATTTTTGCAAAAAATTGGGAACTCTAGGTATTAACGACGATTAAATATCAGTACAATGTCAACTAATACCACTCATATCCAAAAAAACTTGACATTACCTACGCAATTCGCGGTATCACCGACTTTGGCGGTACTTATACTTGTAGCGGATTTAGCGGGTGTGTTTATTAGTGTTGGATTTGTGCTGTGGATGCAGTTTAGGGCGCCTCTACCGCAGTTAATTCAACAGTTCAATCCGTTAGCTTCTGGAATAGTGTTATCAGGGTTTACTGGGCTATATATATTTGATGTCTATAATTGGCAATTACAAGTTGCAGTTGTTTGGACACGATTTCGATTTATTATTAGTTTAATTACAGTTAGCGCAGTTGGTGCCGCATTCATTTACCTATCAAACATTAGGGAAGCAAACTGGCTTCCTTATCAAGGTATTTTACTTGCAAGCTTGGGTATATTTCCGCTTTGGGCAATTTTAACTCGATTTCTAGCTGTTATATATATAAAGAGTTCGCGCCTTTTACCTGGTGTGGCAGTTGCAACACAGGCGCCTTCCCTGTATGAATCACCTGACGCTTACGAAAAAATATGGTATAAGGTGCCACTAAATTTACTTAATGATAATTGGTTTGTTTTGGCTAAAGGATTTAAGTTGAATTCAAGCCAATTTTATCAATGTTGTAAGCGAGTAGTCGATGTTATTGCAGCTAGTGTGCTTTTAGTCGTTCTGTTCCCAGTCATGGTGTTAGCGGGTATTGCTGTTAAATTGAACAGTCCAGGTTCATTACTATATTCGCAGGTACGCAGTGGATATAATGGTCAAACTTTCCGTGTTTATAAATTCCGTTCGATGTATCAAGATGCAGAACTAAAAGGCGCCCAATGGGCTATGGAAGATGACCAGCGCGTTACGAGTGTAGGAAAATGGTTACGACTAACTCGAATTGATGAATTACCGCAGCTAGTGAATGTATTGAATGGTGAAATGAGCTTGATTGGTCCGCGTCCTGAACGACCGGAGTTTGATGTCAAACTGACTGAAATCATTCCTTACTACAAAATGCGCTATAGCGTCAAGCCGGGAATTACAGGTTGGGCACAAGTTATGTATCCTTATGGTGCATCGGTTCTGGACGCGCGTGAAAAGTTATCATACGATTTGTATTACATCAAACATTACTCACTTACTTTGGATTTAGTAATTGCACTCAAAACTATTCGTGTTGTGTTATTAGGTAAGGGCAGATAAATGCAAAAAAGGGTATTAGTTACAGGTGGAGCAGGTTATATTGGTTCACATGTTGTTCGTCAACTTGGTGAAGCGGGTTATGACGTAGTAGTTTATGATAACTGCTCAACGGGTAATGCTTCTGCTGTATTATATGGTGAACTCATTACTGCCGATTTGGCTGATATCGAACGTTTATATAAAACATTCGCGCGCTACCAATTTAGTGCAGTCTTGCATTTTGCAGCTAGTTTAATTGTCCCAGAATCAGTAATAAACCCGCTTGACTATTATGCTAATAATACACGCAACACACTCTCACTACTCCAAGTATGCGAGACATTCGGTGTTAACCAAATAATTTTTTCTAGTACTGCTGCTGTATACGGTGAACCCCAGCAAAACCCAGTTACTGAAGAAACTTCTACTCTTCCTATTAACCCCTACGGACGCTCAAAGTTGATGAGTGAATGGTTAATTCAAGACCAAAGTCGAGCTTCTAACTTGCGCTATGTTATACTGCGGTATTTTAATGTTGCAGGCGCCGACCCTTTGGGAAGAATTGGGCAAATGAACCCAAACGCCACACACTTAATACGCGCGGCATGTGATGCTGCACTCGGACGCAAACGAGGTGTTAGGATATTCGGTACTAATTTTCCTACACCTGATGGTACTGGAGTACGTGACTATATTCATGTTGAAGACCTTGCCTCAGCACATATTGCCGCATTGCAGTATTTGGAAGCAGGTAATTCAAACGTTGTTTTAAATTGTGGATATGGTTATGGTTACAGCGTGCGTGAAGTAATTGAATGTGTAAAGGCTATTTCTGGAGTAGATTTTGCTGTACTTGAATGCGAACGGCGCCCAGGTGACCCTGCTTGTGTAACTGCTAGTGGGAAGAAGATTAGAGAAGTATTGGGATGGGCGCCTTCTTACGATGATTTGGATGTGATAGTAAGTAGCGCTTTATTCTGGGAAATTAGACGTGATAGTAATATTGCGAAACATACTTCAGTAGATAAAATCGCACAACGATTGCGTCACAAACAAATAAATGATCAATACAAAGAAATAAAAGCACTGGTTCGTAAATACTAAAAATTCAAAGAGCATCTTTCTTATGCAATTTTCAACATTGAAAACACTTGATAATTCACAGCTAGAAACCTTTAATACCGAATATATAAACGATAAGCGCTGGGAAATTATCCAAGAAAATATTGATAGAGATTTTTCCAATGGTAAATTTAGGTTTCTGGATATTGGAGGTGGCAATGGTTTATTTGCCGACAAATTGCTATCAAATTATCCAAGCTCTGAAGGAACAGTTCTTGATAATTCAGAACTTCTCATCAACAAAAATAAATTTAACTCGAAAAAAGCCTTAATTTGTGATTCTGTTGAAAGCCTCAGCTTATTAAAGGAAAAATATGATATTATTTTCTTTAACTGGTTGCTACATCACCTTGTTGGCAGCTCATATGCCGAATCTAAAAGTAATATACTTTCAGCTTTAAATTCTGCCATACCTCTTCTCAGTGAACATGGTAGAATCTCGATTTATGAAAATATGTACGATGGCTTAATTTTAGATGGTTTACCAAGCGCACTTGTATATAATTTAACATCTAATAGTGCAATTGCCGGAATTACAAAAAAAATGGGTGCCAATACAGCAGGTGTTGGAGTTTGCTTTCTGTCTAAAAATCAATGGATTTCCACATTAAACAAAACAGATTTAGAGTTAATCAAATACTCTGATGACGATAAATGGTCTATCCCAGTAGCATGGAATGTATTCCTGCATATAAAATCTATACGATGTGGGCATTTTTGGTTGATGAAACCAATATAGTACTCTGTTGTTTGGATGATTTTTGGCTAATTATTGCTTCATAAATAGCTAGGGAATGCATTTGCTGTATTATATGGTGAACTTATTATTGGCGACTTAGCTGATATTGAACGCTTATATAAATTCGGGCGCTACAAATTTAGTGCAGTCTTACATTTTGCTGCAAGTCTAATTGCTCCAGAGTCTGTGGTAATACTGCTCGACTAGACGCAAATAACACCCGCAATACTCCTAGCTTACTCTGAGTATATGAAACATTTGGTGTTAATCAAATAATTTTCTCTAGCACCGTTAAAGGCTTGAAAACTAAACCACTACTCAAGTAGAATGCAAGAATATATTTACTGTAAATAATGCAAGTCTAGTAGATTTACTTAATAAACTCATTCATTAACGCAAAGTTCAGTATAAACACACATTTTTTATTTATAAGGTAAAATTATTATATTTAAGTACTGAACAGCAATTATATTTTTAAGGAGCTAATTATGCAAATAATTGATAATTCTGATAAAAGTTGGGATTACTTTGGAAAAACAAATCCATATTTTGGAGTGATTACATCTGAAGATTTTAAACAAAAAAATCTTAATTATGATGCGAAAGTAAAGTTTTTTGAATCCGGGAAAAATCACATAGATAGAGTCATGAAAATAATTCATGAGCATCTAGTGCCAGATTTCAAGCCTAATAAAGCTTTAGATTTTGGTTGTGGGGTTGGACGGTCGGTTATACCACTAGCTTCAATATGTGATTTTGTTACAGGTGTTGATGTATCAGATGCTATGTTAAAAGAAGCAGAACACAATTCTCAGATCAAAGGCTTATCAAATGTAGAATTTATTAAATCCGATGATTCTCTGTCAAAACTATCAGGAAAATTTAATTTTATACACTCTTATATAGTTTTTCAACATATTCCTCCCAATCGAGGTAAGCTAATAGTTCAAAAACTAATTAATTTGTTAGAATATAATGGTGTAGGTGTTCTACATTTCACATACAATCGTAATAGCTCAAAAGTCCTAAAAGTATTGTATTGGGCACGTAAATCAGTTCCTTTATTTAATAGCTTTCTTAACTTAATATTAAAGCGACCATTTAATTATCCTATTATGCAAATGAACGAATATGATTTAGGTCAACTATTTCAGCTATTGCAAAAGAATGATTGTCATCATACTTATGTTCATTTTAGTCGTCATTCTAGTGGAATAACAAATACAGATGGTGTAATTATTTTCTTTAAAAAACAAAGCGTTCCGTACTGGTGATCCTGAGATTTGTGTGTCAATACACTTGAGCTTAAACTTTGTGTGAAAATCGATTAATATAACTTTTAATAATTTTTGTAACTTGTAGTTTTACGAGTTATAGGGAATGAATCAGCCCTACCGCAATTTCGGGGGTAGGGGGATTAAACCAAAGAATACGTATTAAATAAAAATTTTAAAATATCCTCTAAAAAATTATATTATACCTTACGATTTTAGTATATCTAGCAGCCAACTTCCAATATAGTACTTCATAATCACTTGTTTTGGAACTTCCTTAGTGCTGTTAAGGAAAAAAGATAAGTCAAGATTATGGGTAGGATTAAACCGATTGATAATTGCCACATTCTCTCTTTGATAAAAGTCATACTCTTGCACTTTATCATTAGTAGTAATTAACTTCTTGCCAGCTCCTAGCGTCTCAAGAGTACGCATTGTTAGTCCAGTCTGCTTGGGGTGTTGAATGTCTAAAATGACTCTAGATGATGCGACTATTTCAACAACTTCAGAAGTACTCAACTTTGCAAATGAAACTTTTGATTTTGCTAAAGAAATGCCTTTTCCCCTTAACTTATTAAAGTAGTAGAGAACTTGGCTTTGCATAAAAAAGTAAAAGAAACACCTAAGTCCTTGTTGACTGCACCAGTCTTTGACTTCTTTAGCGATAGCATATCTATCTGAGTGAAGAGTACCCATGAAGGATATATCATATTTGATGGCGTGTTTGCCCTGACGAATGGATAAGTAATCATCTAAATAAAATAATGGTTTAAAGAAAAAATTAAATCGTGCTGCATCATCCATATCAAATGTGAATACCCTATTACAGAATGGGACAAACTCTAATGTATGTTTACGATTATTGATAGAATCCCACATGTACATGACGCACAAAGCATTTTCCCAGCGTGACTTGCACGTTTGTAAAAATGAGATTGGCAAAGCTTCGGGATTTAATAGAAAAATAATATCAAATTCTTTATGAGCGATATAACTACTTATTTTTGCATAATATTTATCTATTTTAATTTTTAATAACCTTTTATCGATTCTAATCAAACCTTTGTCAAGTAATCCATTATTTGGTCTGTCATCGACAAAAGTAACATCGGCGCCTAATTGTGAGAGCTTTTTTTCAACAGCTAGCTCATATCCAAAAAATTTAGGAGAGATTAATAAAATAGATTTTCCTTTTAGAAAAGTTGATTCCATACTTCAAGCTAGCTTATAAAATATAAGTATCGTTTTAGTGAAAGTTGTTAATTTTTGCCTATTCTTGATTATTAGTTCTAATAATGCGGGCTGGGATACCGACGGCAACAACATTATCTGGTAGAGATTTTGTTACTACAGCATTGGCACCAATTATTACATTATTCCCAATCTGGATACCACCTAATACCTTTGCACCAGACCCTATTACTACATGGTCGCCAATCAAAGGTCTTTTATCTGCCTGATAACCGATGTCGATTTCTTTTGCTCCTAGAGTTACGCCCTGAAAAATAACAACGTTACGTCCGATTTTATTGGCGCCAATAACAGTTCCAACGGTATGAGGTAGATATAGTCCCTCACCAATTTCACAGCGCAACCCTATTTCAATACCAAAAATGATAAAATTCAAAAGTGAAATCAATTTAGCGATAGGTGTTAAACCTAAAACATATAAATGATGAGAAATTCTCCACAGCAGGACTGGAGTAAATCGAGGATTAAAACTTCTTTTAATTACACCAAAAAAGGTTGGCAATCTGTCTTTATTACCATCATAGTAGTATTGTCTCTCTAGGTCACTGAGAAGAACTTTATTAATAATCATAAATTTCTTTGTTTTAATTCCTGTGCAGCTATTTTTGATTTGTCTTCATAGATTTCCTGAGTTGCAGCCCATGCAACAAACTTTTCGAGTCCAACTTCTAAGGGAGTTGGTTGCCAATCTGGAAATACTTTGTGAAGAACTCGAAGGTCAGCCCAATTATGTCTAATGTCACCTACACGAGAATCTCCAGTAATTTCGATGCTACTGTCACTGTTCCACAAGTACTTTAAGTTGTAGGCTAAATCAATAACTTTTGTTGCTAGTCCACTGCCAACATTAAGTACTAAAGCTTCGTAATCGCTCGAAAGAGCCAACTCACAAATTTTAGCAACATCATTAACTAGAATAAAGTCTCTGGTTTCTTCTCCATCCTCGTAGATGTTAATGGGAAGATTTTGGCGCATCTGATTGCTGAAAATAGAAATAATTCCAGTGTAAGGATTGCGTAGTGATTGACCAGAACCGAAAACATTCTGAAAACGTAGTGCAATTGTCGAAATACCTAATGCTTTCCCCATTGTCAGAGACATTTGCTCTTGAGCGAGTTTCGTTATGGCATAGAGCGAGGCTGGCTGAGGAGTGCTATCTTCAGGTGTTGCAATAGGCTCAACATCTGCACCACATTTTGGACAAACGGGTGACCATTGATGCCGCACGAGTTGAGCTTTGCTACGGGGTAATGGTACTACATTTCCACATTTGCTGATACAACGATATGCACCTTCTCCATAGATTGCCCGAGAGGAAGCAATAAGAACCTTTTTAACTTGGTGGGTTTCATTGGCGAGAACATCCCACATCACTCCTGTGCCACCAATGTTTTCATCTGTGTACCGGGCAATTTGATACATAGATTGACCTGTGCCAGTTTGAGCGGCAAAGTGGACAATTGCATCTACTCCATCTATCGCTTGGCGCCAAGCTTCCTTTTCGCATACACTGCCAACGATTAGTTTAACCTGCTCATGAAGTCTAATGTTATGGATGTCTTCATATTCTCCATGAATCTGGGTATCTAGATTATCTAACCAAACTACTTCGTGAGATTTACTGATCAATAGTTGTGTTACGTGGCGCCCGATAAATCCAGCACCGCCTGAAATTAAAATTCTTGTCATTTATGTCCTACACTTTGAATAGATTTACACTTAGGGTTTAATTTGTTTATTCTTTTTGTGAAATATTTTTGATGCAATCAAAGGGTATACAAGCTGAAAGCTCATTGCACTAACATAAAACATATTATCGAATAAGAGGAAAAAGTACAAGGTATTTAACGTTGCAATAGCGGAAACATGAAAATTGTTATAATTATATGGTGAAAAAAGTGAAATATAAAGTAGTGGAAAGAACATGATAAAACAAGCCATTATTATCAATCCTAGCCAAGACAAATGAAAGTAGCTACCAGAATACACTGTTGTAGTAGTCCATGCTTTAGATATGAGTGTGACCTCTCTTCTTTCTAATCCGAAAATGCTTTGTAGTCTTTTAGAAACAAAATCTGGCATTAATTCATCAATTATAAATCCGCTGATAGTATCTAAATTAATGATTATATTTTTCTCATTATTCATATTTTGTTGTAAATTTGCTAAAGGTGAAGAGCTGTAGAGATAAACCCATAAAAATTCTGAAGGAATCCCTAATCTAACAAAATCAGGTGTAACTTCAGCAAATTGATATATCAAGTTATTACCAGCTTCAACATTTCCACCTCCTAATTGACTTGTGTTTCTAAGGTTACCTAAAACACCGAATATAAAGATAAAAGAGAATAATACTGGTAAAATTTTCAGCATCAATATTTTGTAAAAATTAAATGTAAATATTTGCTCTTGCTTTGAAGCAAGATATACAAAAGTGCTAGCAATTATAACTACGAGAAAACCTCCTCTACTAAATATTAAAAGGAATGGACAAAGGTTAATAATATAAAAGCACAAAACCTTAATAGATTTAGTAGAGAGAAACATATGAAATAAGTAAGTACAGAAAAAAGATTGAAATGTCATTATAAAGACATGTAAAGTGGGGATTCCGGTAAAATCCGTATAAAAAAAACTATCACCTCTTAAAATATATAATAAAGGAATCATGCGATTGTAAGCCATGTTCGCAGACCATAAGAAGCAATTTAATATACTAATTTTGAAAATATTAGAGTTATAACTTATTTTTGTATATGACAATATCCTGTGTCTTTTAACTACAGTTCTAAAACAAAAAGCTATGGCAAATGTAAGCAATATAAATAATATTAATGAAAAGCTGAGTTCAGGATAAAGAGTAGACCAGTTTAACGAATATAATAATAAAGGGATAGAAAATCCAAATATATATACATAATAAGGGTTAATCATAATATTTCAAAGATAGATATTTCAAATAAACTTACGCTTTCACATACTTAAAAAAACATCCAACAAATTTGGCAAATAATTCTAATTCGTTGTTAGCATTAATCTTAAAATCATAAATACCCGATTATATTGCCTTTTGATTATACGATTAAATATTGCTCCAAACATCCGAATATATATAATAGGTAAACTTAATGGATAATAAGTTTTTGTGAATATTAAACGACTTTTTTTTGCGTGATAATCTGCAATATAGCTACAGCTATCTCGTCTACCATCTGTGCTTCCTCCTTCTTTGTGATAGACAATACTGTCATGAGCATATGCCATTTTATAATATCCTTTTGCTCTCGTTGCCCAATCTATCTCCTCATAGTAAAGAAAGTACTTTTCATTCATCAGCCCGATTTTTTCTAGAAAATTACGAGATACTAACATAGATGCACCTATTACATAAGTCATACTTTTCTCAATCATTTCAATATCTGGATGCTCTTGAGCTGATTTACCATATCCTATGTGTTTTACAGTCCCACTCCAAACATTGTATTTTGCTCCACCCCACGCTTGAACTTTGCTTAAATCATGATAATCAAGCAGTCTCGAACCGCAAATCCCAATATCTTTGTCTTGTTCTGTTCTAATGACTAGCGATTTTAAAGACTTACTATCAACGATAGTGTCATTGTTTAAAATCCACACATATTGACAATGTTCATCCAGCAATGCATATCTAATTCCTATATTATTACCACCAGCAAATCCTAAATTCTTACCTGTTTGAATTAGTAATATATTACTGTGTTTGTGGTTTTTTAATGCTTTTTCTAAGCCTTGAGCATACTCTAAATAATCTATTTTAATAGATTTATGCTTTGACCACTTTATGATTTTAGAAACACTATTATCACTTGAGTCGTTATCACAAATTACAACTTTATAATTATAATATTCAAGCTGCAATATACTTTCTAAGCAGGTTGTAGTGTCTTTGTATCCATTCCAATTTAAAATAATGATATATACTAGAGGACTATTCATATTAGAGACTTCATTTGTTTGATAAAAATTAATATACTTAGGATTCGCGCGTTAAGTTCGGAAGCAGTGTTCCAAAGTTAGGCGCCTATAATTAGGTGTATAAATCGCCTATTCCAGTTCAGTTCCATCTGACGGTGATATTCTCCATCAGTAGTATCTGCTTCAGTTGAACAGCTAAACAATAAATAAGCATTCGAGAAGCCCAGTAAAGACCAAAGTTATTTTTAATAACATCTACCAACTCTAATGCGTGAGTTTTACTCGACAAACCACCCTGTAGTTGTTTACTTAGCATTTTGTTAGACCTGATAAACTTCACACCTTCATTGAAAAGTCTGATATTGAGGTCATAATCAGCATAAACCTTATAGTTTAAGTTAAATCCACTAGTTGGTATTACCGATTTGTGAATCAACAAAGCTTGATGATGTAATGAATTTCCCATCTTTAACCCTTTTGAAATATTTGATTTAAATAATTTATTTGCCATTATAACATCACCAAATATTGCAATATTTTTATCTATAAATAAACTTTCATCTGGAAGAGAAATAATTTCATCTCCAGCACCAAGGAACAATATATAGCTTTCTTGCGCTAGGCTTAAACCTTTGTTCATGGCATCATATATTCCTCGGTCTGGCTCGCTAATCCATTTAGTTATGTGACTATCGTACTTACCTATAATATCAATTAAGCCATCGTTAGAACAACCGTCAATAACAATATATTCTATAGTTAAGTTTGGTCTAACTCTTTTTTGTTTGATCACGGATAGTATAGTTTTCTCTATATCTTTTGCACCATTAAATACAACTGTAATAATAGTTATTAGTATCAGCATATAATTCAATTTTCCTTTTCTAAAAATATGCTGTGATAAATTATCTTTTATCTAAAATACTTTCATAAACTTTCATATGCTTGCGCGCCGCCTCCTCCCATGTAAAATGTTTTGCTTTCCTTAATCCCTTACATACATATTCATTCCTAATAAAATCGTTGAGTAAACTATCTAAAGATTTAGCGACAGACGCATAATCTTGTGTATTGTCAAGTAGAATACCAGCATCGCCAACCACCTCTGGAATAGAAGAAGTGTTAGATGCGATTACAGGACAACCACAACTCATTGCTTCTAAAGGTGGCAAGCCAAATCCTTCATACGTAGACGTATAGATTAAAGCAAAAGCATTTTGATATAAATAAACTAATTCGCTTTGTGTAGCATAATCTAACACTAATATTTTGTCTTTTAGATTTAATTTATTGATTAACTGTTCTTCTTCGCTATTAAACTTGGAACCAGTACATACCAAATAATATCCTTCTTTTGCAATCTGTGATTTAGCGAATCCCAATAAAGCACTGTTAAAATTTTTATATCCTTCTCTTACACCTACATACAAAGCAAATTTTGATAGACACAAAGATATATTTTGTAATCTTTCCGAAACATTTATATTTAATTTGCTTTCAGAGCCAAAGGAAACACCTAGATAAATAACAGAAATTGGTTGATGTATTGCTTTCGGATAAAACTTTAACATATCTTTTTTTGTACTGTGAGAAACACATATGATTGCATCAGCTTTTTCTATTGCATTCTGACGCTGCCATATATTAGAAATAGTACCCAGTTTGGAAGATTTTGTTAGCCCCATTTCATAATTTAAATCGTGAATTGTAGACACTAGTTTTGTTTTTTTTGATATTACTGTACGAAAATGACTAGAGTGAAATATATCACTTGTAGAGAAAACAGGCAAAAATCGATTAATTTTTTGACCTTTAGTTACCTTAACTTTAAATGAAGTATTCTTCGCTACTCGCGAAGTTAACTCCTGCCAATATAATGAAGCACCTCCCTTTTTTTGTAGAGTGTAGATAATATTATCAAAGTGAACAGATATTGTCATAGAAAATATTATTTATAATAAGAGTTAATGAATATACTATCAGCTTGCAAAATTCTCCCATTAGATGGATTGCAAAGTTGTTCAAATGAACCTGCATACGTAAAACCTAATTCGATAAATTTGTGATAAATCTCATTAAAAAGAGGTTGTCCTTCATATAAACTTTCAAATGACGTTTCTGTGATAACTAATTTAGCTCGTTTGATAGTTTCTTCTCCACCTTTTAACACTTTATCTTCATAACCTTGTACATCTATCTTTATCATTAGATGGTCTACGATAGAAAGGTTTTTAACTATGCTATCAAGTTTCTCAACCTTTACCTCAACAGATTGACTATGTTGAGTTTTGGGAAAAGCTTTTTTATGTATGTTTGTCATCTTAAGAAAAGACGATGATAGCGAAAAATCATTCCTTTCAAATTTGAGAATTCCTGATTGATCTCCTAAAGCAACATTGAAAGCAGTAAAATTTTTACAATTACTCATACGAGCTTGCAACTCTTGAAAACAATCTGGCAGTGGTTCAAATGCATAAATTTGTGCTTTTGGAAGCACAGTATTGATAGTAGTCGCAAACTGACCAATATTTGCACCGATATCAAGTACTGTAGCAATATTTAGTGCGTGCAACCAAGGTTTGTCTAGTTTGATAAATGTATCAGGAATACCACCGTTTTTGCGGATTTTAAAAAGCTCTGGTTTTTCAATACAATTTAATAAAAAACTAAAGCGATTAATAAAATTATTTAATTTAGCCATTGTTTTAATTGATTTACTAAAAAAATTAGTTACGTACAAATTCAGCTTCAGATTTCTCAAAATTATTGATAAATAAGCCTTGACCAACAACACTTTTAAGTGGATATTCAAAAGTTAATCCATCAATGAATTTAAATGAAATAATTGCTTGAGGTTTAATTAGGCATAAAACTTGCCAAATCTGGTAATAAATTCTATTTTTAATCCTCACTATAATTTGATTCATGTTAATCATTGTTCTGAATTAAAAGTTTAAAATAATTTGGTTGAGCAAGAATAAACCAAACAAACAAGATCAAGATTTGTATTGTCAATATAAATACTTTAAGCAGCGCTTGATTAATGTTAGTAATACTTGTTAAAAATATTACAAAAAACCATACTAGCGGAAACTTTATCCATCCTAGCCACAAAGGTGTATAAATATGTAATTTCTTCATTCCAAAGTAAGTTAGTAACCAGATTCCAAGATATCCAGCATTACCTAAGATAGCTCCTATTAAACCAAAACTATTTGCTCCTACAGCAATTAAAAAAAGTGAATTTATACCACTAAATAGTTGAACGGCCATGCATATATTAACTGCATTTACCCCAAAAAGAATATAAAATCCTACTGCGTTAACAGAGTATAGCGCGTAAATTACAATAGCAATGTAAAATGCCAGTACAGTTTGATCGGAAATCTCGCCTCCTAGCATTAAGCGCAAAATGGCAGGTGCAAACGTACATAATATAGCTCCCATACCTAGCGCAACTAAGCTATTGATTTGAAGCGCCTGCTTGACTTGTCCTTGGAGAACTACTTGGTCAATATCTTGTTTCACTGCTATCTGACTGCTAATAGCAGGTAATAGAGGTTGTACGGGTAAGGCTGAGAATATATTAATTTGCGAGGTAATATTGGTAATAGCTGCATAAACTCCGAGTACATTAGTGCCCAGCAAACCTCCTACAATCAAACGATCAGCTTGTGTAAACAAAGCTCCTCCGAGAGTAGCGAGCCAGGTTATTATGCTGTAGCGGGCAATCGCGAATCCCTTGCTGCGACTCCATCTTAAACGCAGTTTTACGTCACGAACTAGTAACCATATTACGGATATATGAGCAGCCAAAACTAAAAAATTTATAACGACTTGACACTGCATCAGTTCAACTGTCCGACCTCCGAGCCATGCTACTATTAGCGAACCCAAGTTACTTAACAGTGACTGGAGCATTACTAGCAGGTTCATGACCGCATATTTTTGATAGGCTTGCTCTACACCAAAGACTACTTGCTGAAGTAATCGCGCCCAGACAACCAGCGCAGCTAATTGTAGCGCTTTTACAACTGCCAAACGTTGTTCTAGTTGCAGCTTAGGGAAGAAATCTACAAGACTATTTGCTACTATGTAAAGAATAATAGCTGCTAGGGTTGCTAATATTAGCATACCAGTAAAGGTGACTGTTAATGTCTGCGATAGACCATCAACATCTTCTTTTGCTAAGTCCTGGGAAACAAATACAGTTGTTGCAGTAGAAAGACCAGCTTCAGCTAAAGCAACTAGTGCCACTACCGAAGAAGCCAAAGTCCACAACCCATACTCCTCAACTCCAATCAGGCGAATTAATATGGGAATTGTGAGTACAGCCAACCCAATTCGGACTGCTCCAGCTACTGTGTTGTAGAAACCATTTTTGAGCAAACTGTTTTTCACCGAGATACTCCCCGTTATCAATTACCACCATTAGGAGGATTGAATAGTAAGCTGAAATAAATATTTTGAATTACTATGTTTCAAAGACCCTCAAGCTCTACTAAAGTTACTAATTAATTTTGTGTTCTTAAGTAAGCAGTACACACCGAGTAAACACTGAATTTTTTTACAATCTAATTATTATATGCGTAATAGTACTTAGATGTCCCAATCATATTAAGTGTTCAAGTGTTCTTCGAGAATCTTTCAGATAAACAGTAAAAAGCAAAAAAACAGCCCCGTTAGGGTCTGCTTTTTAGACATAATCAAAAAACTAAAAGTTTAGATGGGCATCAAAATCTCCTCTCCTAAAACGCTGGTACCATCAATCAGCCATATCTTGGCAACACTGTTACTAGAATTATGCCAAACAATATCTGGCTTTCCGTCACCATTTAAATCACCAACTGCATTCACTTTAAAGTCAACGTCTATTTTTGGTAAAACGAACCCTTGCTGTAAGTTGGTGCCATTCATATTCCAGATTGTGGTAAACCCAGTTGTTTCGTTATGCCAGAAAATATCTAAGTCGCTTACACCATCAAAATTGGCAATTGATTTGATTTTAGTATTCGTATCACTTACGTAACTTAGAGTAATCCCTTGCTGTAGATTTACACCATTCATCTGCCAAGAAGCAGTCAACCCTGTTAGTGCGTTGTACCACAAGATATCCAAATCGCCATCACCATCAAAATCAGCAATGCGTTCAATCTTGGTATTTGTGTCGATAGCAGAAGCTAAAACTATGCCCTTTTTGAGGTTAACACCGTCGATTTCCCAAATCGCAGTGTACCCTGTTTTATCGTTGTACCAGAGAATATCTAAATCTTTGTCTCCATCAAAATCAGCAATATGCTTTATTTTGATATCAGTGTCACTGACATAACCTAAAACAATACCTTGCTTTAAGTTAATACGATCCATTTCCCATAATGCTGTTAATCCTGTGGTGCCATCGTACCAAAGAATATCCATGTCTGTGTCATTATCAAAATCAGCGATTAGTTGAATTTTGGTATTTGTATCTGAAACAGTTGGTAGTTGGACACCGAGTGACAAATTCGTCCCAGTCATTTGCCAAATCGCAGTGTACCCGGTTTTGTCGTTGTGCCAGAAAATATCTAAATCTCCATCAGCATCTAAATCAGAGACTTGCTTAATTTGGATGTTATTATCTGCAACGCTCGCTAAAACGACTTCACGAATTAAATTAGGGTTAGTTGGGTTTGCTTCCCATATTTTAATTTCTCCATTACTACTATCACGAAGTAAAATGTCAGCATCCCCATCACCTTCAAAGTCACCGATGTATTGAATTGTAACGTTATTTGGGTCGATAGTTGGCAAATTCACAACTTGGGCGCCATTAACACTCATTCGCCAAATTTCATTTTCACCTGTTGTTGAGTTACGCCAAAAAATATCTTTGATTTTGTCACCAGTAAAATCAGCAATACTAGCTATTTGCCATAATGAACTCATTGTTGGTAGCGTAATAGTTTGAGGTATACTATCATAATTTAGATTCACTACACGATAGGCGCCTGTTTCATTACGCTGTAGAATACTTTGTTTACTAGCGCTTATAAAATTATCAACCGCAACAATTTGCCATTCCGCAGTTGGAATAACTGTAATGCTAGCCATCTTAGCCGCACTGCTAAATGCATTAGAAGAAGTAGTGTTCACTCCTGTTCCAGTTGTTGCACCATCAGCTCCATCCCACGCGCGGAACTCAATTGCTGCGTTACCATCAGTATTGGGACTAGGAGCAAAACGAATTTTGGTATTGGTTAAGAGTTCCACTCGTGCCAAATTTATATTCGCCGATGCTCTACTTGTATTGTCACCTAAGAAAACAAAATTTGCTTGTTCATATGGGTCATACGGCAAAGGAGTACTAAATGAACCTGCTGTTGTGTGGTCGAATGCAGTATAGTCTCGCAGCAACCCCGTTAAAATTGGCGTTGTTTCACCTGGAGCAAATAACTCATATCTATCACCTTGAACTTTCAAGTCATAACGAGTGAGTGCTGTAGTATTGCGAACTACGCTCTCTGTACTGCCTGTGAAAGTCGGATTTTGTGAGAAAATTCTATCTTGCCAAAAACCAAGCTCAATTGCTTTAGTTTTATCACTAGTAACTAAAATTACGCTAAATCCTGCTCTAGTATTGTCGCTGGCATGAGTTTCACTGTTGATTTTAACGTCAAAGCTGAGGGTAAAGCCCTGATTACGGTCTAAAGTTGGAAATGCAGGGTTAAGTAAGTTTGGAAAACCACCACTGTAATTACTGTAACCTGCTGAACCAGATTGTGTAGTAGTTAAATTAGTGGCACCACTATTAACAATTTGAGTTCCACCAATAGCAAGACCTTGAATTGGTGGTGATGCTGCATACTGGAGCCAGCTTTGATTCTCAGGTGTGGTATTTGATACTGCGCCATTATAAAGAGATACTAAACCTGTTAGTACTGTTGCAGAAGTGTCTGACACCTTACCAAAACTGCTCCAGTTACCACCACCATCTAGCGAATATTGCCAATTACCGCTTCCAATTACATCAGTTACAGCAATTCCTTGAATATTGTTGTTAATGTCCGAAGTTTGACCTTTAATTAAGTCAGAAATGAAAACTCCCTTATTATCTGTTAAGGGTGCATCTTCATAAATACTTGGAAGCGTTAAATTTGTAGAATTATTAAAGGTAGGAGAAATATTACCGCGTAGTGAATTTATCCAAGCGGTATTTTTATCACCATTTGCTAAACCAGGATTTCCAGCAGCAGAGTAATAATCAGCAGACCAATTAGTTGCTTGTGTTGCTCCTATTGCTGTATCACCAATAAAAGCTGTCGCGCGTCCTGGCAAAGCTCTCAATGGTGACACTGATAACAATTGAAAACCTGCTGGAGTTTGAGCCTTGGGAAATTTATAAATTTCATTTCCTGTAACATCTAACAACCTTGGAACATCAGTACCGCTATCGTTGTTAAAAGCTTCTCCCGTACCCTGACCCCAACCGTTATTGCGAGTAACAGCAAAATTACCAGTACTGTTCAAAGATGAGATTTGTAGCGAATAATCACCCTTTGTAGGATCATAGTTTAAATCTGGAGTTACAGCGCTATCAATATCGCCACCGTTGTAAAGTACGATTAAAGTTCCTGCTTTCAGTCCATTAAAACCAGCACCAGATAGCTGTATATTTAAGGAATTAGAATTACTTCCGTCAACTAAACGATAATTTTGCAGATTGAAATCGTCTTGAACAACTAAAATCTCAACCCATTCTTTGGCGCCAGTGCTACCTTGAGAAAATTCATTGATAATTGCAACAGGGCTATCCAATACAAAATCATAATTTGCCATTGCTTCTAATTGCAATGCTGATGATTCAATTAAACCTGTACTAGTTTCTAATACCCAATTACCACCTTTGTTGCTGTCCCCTGTTAAATCATTAGAAGCTGCTACATCGGCGCCTGTTAGTAGACTCAACTGCTGAATAAAATTAGCTCCATTTTCTCCTGCTGCAACATTACAGCCATACAGCAAAATATCCGCATCTGCTGTTAGTGCCTTACCCCATGTCTGGAGTTCAGTAGTATAACTACGAATATTATTTATATTGAGAAAGCTTGAGGCAAAATCTAAGCTACCAACATTACCATGCGAAATAATTTGCAAACTCGAAATATCTTGGCGCCCTAATAATATATCGGTTATTTGAGCAACAGCGTCTTTTACTGGGTTAAGAACATGCACCTCAGTGAGTGGCGCCACTCCTGCTAATAAACTTTCGTAGTTACTAACGCTTGCGTCAATAAATAGTAATGATGAGGAGTTTGCTGTATATGACGATAAGTCAGGAGGTGAAATTGATGTTTCGGAGCTTGGTAAATAAGTACTACTATTTAATGTTTGATCGAAAAATTGGAAATTGGTTTTATTAGTCGAAGAGTTATACGGCATAAAAGGCTGATTCTTATAATGGTTGATCAATACTATCTAGGCTTTACAAACCGCTAGCATCAAGAGGCTAGCTATATATCGGTTGTATGCTAAATTTGACCAATTTATGCTTAGTGAAATTACTTATAATTACTTAAATCTTTTTGTTGCTCACTGTTTGCGTGACACCCTTGAGGGCGCCGATTTTTATTTAGCTAGGGAGTAAGATGTCTTCGAGAAGACCAACACCATCGGTCAACCATACTTTTGTCGCGCTAGTAGTTGAATTGTACCAAACAACATCCAACTTCCCATCACCGTTAAAATCACCTACTATATGAACCTTAAAGCCAGTTTCTATTTTTGGTAAAACGAACCCTTGCTGTAAGTTGGCGCCATTCATATTCCAGATTGTGGTAAACCCAGTTGTTTCGTTATGCCAGAAAATATCTAAGTCGCTTACACCATCAAAATTGGCAATTGATTTGATTTTAGTATTCGTATCACTTACGTAACTTAGAGTAATCCCTTGCTGTAGATTTACACCATTCATCTGCCAAGAAGCAGTCAACCCTGTTAGTGCGTTGTACCACAAGATATCCAAATCGCCATCACCATCAAAATCAGCAATGCGTTCAATCTTGGTATTTGTGTCGATAGCAGAAGCTAAAACTATGCCCTTTTTGAGGTTAACACCGTCGATTTCCCAAATCGCAGTGTACCCTGTTTTATCGTTGTACCAGAGAATATCTAAATCTTTGTCTCCATCAAAATCAGCAATATGCTTTATTTTGATATCAGTGTCACTGACATAACCTAAAACAATACCTTGCTTTAAGTTAATACGATCCATTTCCCATAATGCTGTTAATCCTGTGGTGCCATCGTACCAAAGAATATCCATGTCTGTGTCATTATCAAAATCAGCGATTAGTTGAATTTTGGTATTTGTATCTGAAACAGTTGGTAGTTGGACACCGAGTGACAAATTCGTCCCAGTCATTTGCCAAATCGCAGTGTACCCGGTTTTGTCGTTGTGCCAGAAAATATCTAAATCTCCATCAGCATCTAAATCAGAGACTTGCTTAATCTGGATGTTATTATCTGCAACGCTCGCTAATACGACTTCACGAATTAAATTAGAGTTAGTTGGGTTTGCTTCCCATATTTTAATTTCTCCATTACTACTATCACGAAGTAAAATGTCGGCATCCCCATCACCGTCGAAGTCACCAATGTGCTGAATTGTGACGTTGTTTGGATTAATAGATGGGAGGTTGATTACTTGGGCGCCATTTGCACTCATTCGCCAAATTTGATTTTCTCCGTTTGTTGATTGCCAGAAGATATCTTTGGTCTTGTTGCCATCGAAGTTAGCAATACTGGTTATTTTCCAACTTGAGTCCATTTTCGGTAGTGCAATGGTTTCGCCAATTTTGTTCGCGTTAAGGCGCCACAATCTATAATTACCCGTCTCAGAATCACGTTGGAGAATATTTTGCTTACCATCACCTGTAAAATCTTCAACTGCAACAATTTGCCATTCAGGGGTTGAATTAATATTGATATTAACAGTTGCATTAGTCGCCGCATATGAACTACCATCAAAACCGTTCCAAGTGAAAGAAACGGCGCCGTTGAAGTTAGCATTGGGTGCAAATACAAGATTAGCAATGTCAGCAACTGCAATTTCTTGGTTGAGAGTAACATCGGTGTTACCAAGCTTCAATTTACCGTCGTTGGGGAGTGAGGTAATTTTAATTTTGGTTAATGTATCATTCTCAAAATCAGTAAATTTACTAACGAAGTCACCAGTAGTGAAAGAAATAATTCTATCTTCATCGCCAGATTTACTGATGTTACCGATAATAGGAATGTCGTTGACTGGTTTAATAGTCAAAGTTACATCGGCATAATTCATGGTAGAGTAATTACCGTCGAAACCCTCCCATTGGAAGCTGACAGTACCATTAAAGTCGGCATCAGGTACAAATGTAAGGTTGGCAATGTCGGTAATTGCAATTGATTGATAGCTGAAAACAGTAGCATTGCCAAGCTTTAATTTACCACCAAGAGGTATCGAGATAATTCTAATTTCTTTGAGATTATCACCATCAGCATCAGAGAATTTACTAGTAAAGTCGGTGCTGGTGAAGGTAATAACGGTGTCTTCATCTCCTGATTTACTAACAGTACCTGTTAACACTGGCACCTTATTCGGCTCGACAACTTTCCAAAGCTCGGCGCCATTTATACCATCATTGGCTCCAAAGTATAACGTACCGTTGATATTTATTAAATTTGATGGATTTGAGCTACCCCTGCCATCACGAATATCTCTAACTAGAACTGGATTTATCGCATTATTATCAATTTTCCACAGTTCCTTACCAGTTTTACCGTCATCGGCAGTAAAATAAAGCGTACCATTAACATTTGTTAAGTCTCCTGGATGCGAACCACCGAAATCTTTGATACGAATTTCTCGCAAGTAACTAAAATTGCCGTTTGTCTCTAGGCGCCATAATTCGACGCTACCCAGACTATTATCACTTTCAGCAGTGAAATAGAGTACACCGTTGATATTTGTCAAATTCGAGGGGTTAGAATAAGAAGTGCCGTAGTAATAATTGCCTCCAACTTGTACTGCATTCCCCATTGCATCAACTTGCCACAACTTGGTTTTATTAGAACCATCATTAGCTGTAAAGTAAAGAATGCCGTTGATAACTGTTAAACTTGATGGATTAGAGTATTCACTGCTAATATTATAGGAAATTCCTACCGAAATAGGATATCCATTTGGATCAAGATGCCATAATTTACTACCTGAAGAACCAACACCTGTAAAGTAGAGAGTACCATTGACATTAGTCAAATTCGATGGATTAGAAATCCAAAAACCGTAAGTATTAGTTATCCTAACGGGGTTTCCATCTGTACCAATTTGCCATATTTGAGTGCTATCGTACTGTTCATTTGCAGTGAAATAAAGAGTGCCGTTAACATTAGTAAAATTCGATGGATTAGAAGCTACTGGGCTATTATTAATATCCAGTATGATTGAATTTCCATTGCCATCAATTCGCCATAATTCGCTTCCAGTGTAATCATCAGCGGTAAAGTAGAGTGTACCGTTAACATCCATCAAATTAGATATATTTGAGCCAACTCCATCAAAATTATTAAAGTTTGTAAGTTGAACGGGAGCGCTTCCAGGAACAATTCGCCACAGTTGTCTACTATTTATTCCAGAACTAGCTGTAAAGTAGAGTGTACCGTTAATATCCATTAAGTTTGATGGATCAGTAGGCATTCCCCCGTTGTAGTTTAAATAAATACGGTTTGGCTCATAGGCTCCAGGGCTAATTTCCCACAGTTGTCTACCAGTACCATCATCTGCAGTAAAATAAAGTTTACCGTTGATGTTTATCAAATCTGATGGATTGGCAGGCGCCTCTCCCATGTTGATATCTCGAACGATTACTGGGTTTCCTAATGTGTCAAGGTGCCACAATTCAGTACCTCTGGTTCCATCATTGGCAGTAAAATAAAGTGTACCGTTAACGTTGGTAAAGTTTGAGGGGTTAGAACCAGCACCGCCGCTAAAGCGAATATCTCTAACTAAAGACAAATTGCCTGCCTTGTCGAGGCGCCATAATTCCCTACCATAAATACCATCATCGGCTGTAAAGTAAAGGGCACCGTTAAGAACTACTAAATTAGATGGATTGGAACTACCACCATCGCGAATATTTCGGACGTTGACTGCATTACCATTCGTGTCAAGTCGATATAATTCCACACCGCTAAAACCATTATCGGCGGTGAAATAAAGAGTATTGTTAAAATAAGTTAAATTCGAGACGTTAGGATTACTACCTTTGTAATTGATATTTTGAATTTGTCTCAAACCCATGTAGGTGCTGTTGCTGTTGTTAGTATACTGCCATAGACCTATTCCGCCTCTACCATCATCAGCAGTAAAGAAAAGCGTCCCATTGACATTTGTAAAATTAGATGCTTGAGAAGGAGCATTATAATTATAATTATAATTATAATTACCACTAGCATTAATTATGCCAACCGACATCGGGCTACCGTAACCACTGTAGTAACTGGAATCTATTTTCCATAATTCAGTAAGATTTCTTGGGTCATTAGTAGTAAAGAAGAGTGTTCCATTGACGTTAACTAGATTTGATATTTTTAAGTTAGTGCTACTGTAGGAAAAATCAACTGAGACAGCGTTGCTAAATCCATTAAGTCGCCATAATCTAGTTCCATCATTAGTGGTGAAGTACAGCGTATCGTTAACTGTGATTAGATTTGAAGGATTTGAAGCGTTATAATCCCATTGCCCAACGCTAACCTGGCTTGGCCACATACCTGGGTTAACATACCACAATCTAATATCGTTATTTTGATTTTTGGCAGTAAAGTAGAGCGTGCCGTTAACACTGATTAAGTTTGATGGATTGGAAGAAGTTCCATAGGCGCCGATATCGATTAGGCGAACTGGTTCATACGGATTATTATTGAACCTATCAATTGTCCATAGCTGGACTCTGCCCATTTCATCATTGGCAGTAAAGTATAGCGTACCATTTACATTGGTCAAATTTGATGGATTAGAACTCCCTTTACCATCAACAATATCTTTCACTAGAACTGGCTTACCACCTGCTTCTATTTTCCATAATTCCTTGCCATTAACTCCATCATCAGCGGTAAAATAAAGTGTTCCGTTCACGTTAACTAGATTTGAAGGATTTGAGCCGCCTCTATCTTTATTACGGATATTTTCAACTAGAACCGCGTTACCACCTGAATCAAGGCGCCATAATTCATTACCGTGAACACCGTTATCAGCGGTAAAATATATTATCCCGTTAACATCAGTAATATTTGACGGGTTAGAACTAACGTTGCCTGTAGTGGAAATATCTTGAACTTGCATTGGGTAGCCACTACCATCAAGTCTCCATAACTCGGTACCATTTTTACCATTATCAGCAGTAAAGTATATTGTACCGTTGACGTTTGTTATATTTGATGGATTTGAGCCAACCCCAAAATCTGGATTAATATCTTCAACCTGCTGCATAATATTATTATTTGGGTCAAAATACCACAATTCAGTACCTTGATTACCATCATCAGCAGTAAAATAAAGTTTGCCATTGATATTAGTTAAATTTGACGGATTTGAACTGGCAGCACCTTGGTTAATATCTTGCATCTGAATTATTCTTCCCGATGCATCAAGGCGCCATAATTCATTGCCTGAAAATCTATTACTAGCAGTGAAATAGAGTATACCGTTAATATTTGTCAAATTTGCAGGATTGCTAGCAAGTTCAGGTAATGGTGGCAATGCTTGATAGTAGCTATCTTGAGCATACTCAACGCGAACAAAATTACCGTTAGTGTCGAGGCGCATTAATTCGTTGATACCCATACCACTATCAGCAGTAAAGTATAGTGTACCGTTAACGTTGATTAAATTAGATAGATTATAACTAGTTGTAGGGCTTGTATAATTATTTTGAGCCAAAACAGGTTGCCCATCTGTATTTAGCTTCCACAATTGGACACGATCATTACCAGCAGTAAAATAGAGTGTACCGTTGACGTTTGTAAAATTAGATGGATTATATGGAACTTCACTGATGTTACCTACAACACGAACCGGGTAGGGGTTATTTGATGTATCTAATCGCCACAAAGTGCTGCCTTGAGAATTGTCATCATAAGCGCTAAAGTAGAGTACACCGTTGACATTTCCCAAGTTCGACGGATTATAAAGATTGTTTATGCCTTCAACTAATACCGGGTATCCAAATTGATCCATTTGCCATAACTTGTTACCTTGCCCATCATTTGCAGTAAAATAAAATTTACCGTTAGCTTTTGTGAAATTTGCCGGATTCGAGCTGACGCTTTGATTGCCGTTAATATCTCGAACCAGAACTGGATTACCTCCCCCATCTAAGCGCCACAATTCTACCCCGCTGATTCCATCATCAGCAGTAAAATAAAGCGTACCGTACATACTAGTTAAATTTGATGGATTCGAGCCAAAACCACGAGTAGGATTGATATCTTGCACCATAACGGGATTATTACTACCTGGGTTAAGGCGCCATAACTCGCTACCATTCACACCATCATCAGCAGTAAAATAAAGTACACCGTTAACGTTTACTAAGTTTGTCGGATTAGAGCCAGCATTAGAAGAGTTGCTGAAGGGGTTTATATTCCCAACAAGGCTAGGAGAATAAATATTAAGCGTGCTGGTGTAATTTGCAACTTTATCGAGTGAAAAGGCTATTGGAGCTTCGATACTACCCGCTTTATACTCAAGTACCCAGTCACCACCTATGGCGCCACTTCCTGTTAAATCATCTGATGCTGCAACATCGGCACCTGTCACTTGTCGCATTATCTCAACAAAAGCTTTACCAAGTGCATTCTCTGCAACATTACATCCATAAAGTAAAATATCTGCATTTTCAGTTAATGCATTACCCCAAGACTGTAATTTTTCAGTATAGCTACGGATGTTATAAGCATTAAGCGAACTTGAAGCAAATTCTAAACTACCTGCACTACCGTGTGAAATAATATGCAGGTTGGAAATGCCTTGACGATTTAAAAGAGTCTCTGTGATTTGAGTTATTGCATCTTTATTTGATTTTAATATATGTACCTCAGTACCAGGCGCCATCCCAGCAATCAAACTATCAATCTGGCTTACACTCGCATCGATAAATGCTAGTGATGATGCATATCGCAGTGTTTCTAATGATGTTCGTGCAAGTGAGGCTTGTAAATTTACATTAGTATTGAAGCTGTTATCTAAAGGTTGAAAATTTGTGTTGTTAATCGAATTAGATGTCATAAACGCAAAAAGCTTATTTATTAGTTGTTTTTAAAATTTAAATCATCAAGCAGAATAGGCACACAAAGAGGTTTAATCGCATTCTATGTTCCGGAGCGCAAAGTTATTTATTGCAAAGCTTCGTTCTTCAGATGCTATATGCCTCTATTATGTTTGTATACTACTTTTATCAAAATTAGACTCGTAAAATTACTTATAGTTTTTTAAATATTCTTCTTTGATATAAAAAATAAGAGGTGCCGAGCTTATTTATGTAACATCAATCTATGGAAGCTTAAATAAAAGATGTAACGAATAGAATTGTTGTCAAACCAACCTACCCGTTACATCTATCTTCATTCGTTGTTAGTAAAACTCTCGAACTATGCTTGTGCTTTTTTCAGCTTGCGTCGTACTCCAAAGATACCAGCAACACCGAACATACCCAGCATTACTGAAGGTTCTGGTACTGCTTGTGTTGGCACCACACCCTGGAATTTAACTTCATAGTTGCCATTATGGGATTGACCGTCATCGGTAGCAAGCAGACCTGACCGGGTGGCATTGAAACTGTAGAGAAATTGGGATGCACCATTATAGGAAACCTTAACAATTTCACTTGCTTGTATTGCACCCGTTTTGGCTCTAAACGCATTTATCTGTCCCAGTTGTTCAGGAGTTAGACCAGCAAATAACAGAGACGTAGCATCAAAGTGACCTGCCAGCCCAATCTTAATTTCACCAGTGCTATCATCTTGGTTGACATAGGAGATATTAGGGTCGCTAAATCTTTGGCGCCCACCATCAGTGTTGAACTTATTGAAGGCGGCACTATATATTCCTTGTGCTAGAATGTTATTGCTGCCGACAATACTGCCAAAGCCGTTTGCCGTCAAAGCTTCATTAAACCATTTTTGAGCAAAAGTCAGTCCGCCAGCAACGTTGCTACTCCAGTCAGATGCCGTCAAGCTGCTAAGGGTAATATTTTTGCCACCAATTTGTCCTGTTAAAGTAGTATTCTTAGTGAAATCGAAACCTTGTGCTTCACTGCTTGCTGCTAGCTCTACGTTTCCAGTCGGGTTAGCGGCGTTACCATCCAAAACTTTTTGCACATTCGCTTGATTATTCTGCACTCTAACAGTTTGGTTGTTAGCGTTGACATCATAAACAAAGTAGTCGCTAGCGTTGCTGCCACCGATACTGGCGCCAGTCAAACTCGCAGCATGGGCTGGAACTGAAGCGATAGTACTTGCACCAACAACTATTGAGGTGCCGATTAAAAGTTTTTTGATAGTGTTATTCACGTTTAAGTCTCCAGAAATTTTGGGGTTTAAATGCTGATTTAAATCTTATAGATACACTGTAATTAGATTTAGTCGGTTTGGACTATGCAACTGCTTGAAAGCACAACGAAAATTTGTAGCTTTATGTATTAGCCTTGGCTACATGTTCAGTTTAAGCAACAATGAGGCTACTTAGGGTAAAGTTTGGGTATATTATTTATCAAATTATAAGAAAAGACAATAAAGTATTTTATGCTTATTCTGCGTGTAAACACGTATTTTTAAGATTGCTTTGATTTGCTATAGCAGGTTGTTCAAAAATTGTCATAGATGAATCGCTTTCACGAGTAGACATTTACGTAGAAACCCGGTTACTGTTTGAGGTGGAAGATATAAGTTTGTCAAGAACATTTATCAAATTTTTATTGTTATTAGTGAAGCACATAATTTCAATATTTTAATAATGTTTAAGGAAATATAAAGCTATAATTAGATGAGTAAGTTGTAATTGCCATCTATTCATGGAGTTATTTATTATGATTGGCGCCGTAGAACAATTGGAGGAGATGATGTTCAATTAGTAAAAACTCCAAAGTTTTGTCTATTTGTTTTGTAATTGTCGCTACTTTTTTAAATGCATTGGTTTTGATCCCCCCAACCCCCGCGTGGAAGGCTACAGTGTACACACATATTTGAATAACTACCTTTTTTCTTCCCTTTGTGTCCTTCGTGACGAGAGTGGTTTTTCCTTTTAATGAACCACAAAGACACAAAGAACACAAAGAAAGAGAAGAAAAGTAATTTTGAGAGACTTATGTGTACACGCCCTGCGCGAGTTCGGGGGGCGAATGAAAAAGATATTCAATATTTTATAAAGATGTATAAAAAGCCTCTTAAAGTCCCCCTTGTTAAGGGGGATTTAGGGGGATCAAACATTAATTGTGCGTTTCTTAAAATCCTTGTAGAGACGCGATTAAATCGCGTCTCTACTGCATATCTGTAACAAAAAAATCTCACGCTGAACATTAAAAATCACTAATAAAAGTCGCCATTTGAACTTTTTTAATTCTAAAATTCCTTAACAATTGAGGTAACTGTTAAGTTTTGTTTAGTTTAGAGGTTGCACCCAGGAGAATACTATGTTTGAGTTTCTGCAAAAGTTAAATGACCACGGTTTACCTTACCCCGACACAATTCACCCCATCATTGTTCACTTTGTAATTGCAATGGTGTTGTTTGCTTTCGTATGCGACATTATTGGCTACTTTACTAAGAACGCGCGTTTGTTCGAGGTGAGTTGGTGGAATATGTGTCTTGCCACTGTTGCTGTATTTGTGGCAATCATTTTCGGTCAGTTTGAAGCAGGGTTAGCACATCCATATGATATGGCACAACCTGTATTGAGTGTACACACACTAATTGGTTGGTCACTATCTGGAATTATTGCCGCAATTACAGGTTGGCGATATGTGATTCGTTTAAAAACCCCTGAGAAACTGCCAGTTCCTTACTTAGGTGTAGGGTTAATACTTGCTAGTTTAGTCTTTCTGCAAGTCTTCCTCGGTGATGAACTCGTTTGGATATATGGCTTGCATACAGTTCCAGTTGTTGAAGCACTTAAAGAAGGATTACTGTAATGGAAACAGGACTCATAGAACAATTACGCGCGCACCTCGGCGCCAACGGTTTACCGTATATCATTCCGATCCACCCAAATTTAGTACATTTAACGCTAGGTTTGTTTATAATCGGCATTACCTTTGATTTTGTTGGTGTACTCTTTCCGTATCAACAACCGATATTCAAATTTTTAGCACTACCAGCAAAGCAGTCTAACTTCTTTGATGTTGGCTGGTATAACATGCTTGGTTCATCCATTATTACATTTTTCACTGTTGCAGCAGGTTTCTACGAAATGATGCTTGCAGAACCAAATATGGATGTAACAAGCGCTTGGGGACTCCACGCAATGGAAACTATGCTATGGCATGGAGTTGGTGGTGTTTTCCTACTTGCTGTTATGGTTGGTATGACCATTTGGAGAGGTTTACAACGTTTCAAGTGGCGTAAAGACGAAGACCGTCAAGTTCAGTGGGGTTACTTAGTTGCTGGTTTAGCAATTATGTTTATTCTATATCTCCACGGCACATTAGGCGCCCAACTTGCTGCAGAATTTGGTGTACATAATACCGCTGATTCGATATTGCGTTTAGGTGGAAATATTCACAAGTTGCTGTTGAAGTAAGGGCAGGTTTAGTTAAATTGTCAATTCAGTTTTAGGATATCTGTTAACCTGCCCATACAGTTAACCTGCCCATACAGTTAACCTGCCCATCCAGTTAACTTGCCCATACAGTTAACCTGCCCATACAGTTAACCTGCCCATACAGTTAACCTGCCATACAGTTAACCTGCCCATACAGTTAACCTGCCCATACAGTTAACCTGCTCATACAGTTAACCTGCCCATACAATAATCCATTCATATGCGAAGCAAAATCGATTGCCATTAACCATGAACATCAGGAACCTTTCAGCACTAAGTGTTGGTGCGGTTGCAGTAACTGCGGCAAGTCTATGGATGGGACAGCAAGCTTATTCTTGGTTCCCACCTCAAGCTACAGTCGAAGCGCAACTTATTGACGATTTATTCAGTTTTCTTGTAGTACTAGCTTCATTTATTTTCTTTGGCGTAACTGCCGCCTTCCTATATGCAGTTGCTTTTCATCGCGCGCCAGAACATGACACGAGTGATGGCCCACCAATTGAAGGTAATATAACGCTTGAGGTTGTTTGGACAGCAATTCCAATTGTACTAGTAATTTGGATTGCTGGTTATAGTTACCAAATCTATGACCAAATGTCAATTCGTGGCCCAATGGAACACCACCTCCACATGCCAATGGGGATGGAGTCAGCACAAGCGGCGCCTTGGGATGGACTTTGGAACAGACAACCTAAACAATCTGAAACCCCAGCACTAGAATCAGAAACCGACATTGATATAACTAAACCCATCAACGTTATAGCTAGACAATGGGCTTGGGAGTTTCACTATCCCTACAAAAATGTTTCCAGTACAGAACTACATATACCTGTAAACGAACGAGTTCATCTAGCTTTAGAATCATCCGATGTACTCCACGGCTTTTTCGTTCCAGCTTTCCGAGTTAAACAGGATATCATCCCCAAAAACAAAATCGACTTTGAATTTACCCCAACGCGCGAAGGTACATACCGTTTAATGGACTCACAATTTAGCGGTACATACTTCGCCACAATGAACGCAAACGTTGTTGTAGATTCACTCGAAAATTACAAAAACTGGCTAAAACAAGCTGCAAACCAAAAACCGGCGCCTGCAATAAACCAAGCTGCTACCGAATATGCACTTACAAAAGATAGTCCCTTCAAAACAGGTTGGAAATCTATAGAACCTGCGGAGCCTCCTGTTGTTAATTATTCAGGCTAACTATTATGACAGACATCAACATTGAAACAAGGGACATTGTGATTGAAAAACATCACTATTTACCTCCCACAACCTGGAAAACTTACTTTAGCTTTAGTACCGACCACAAGGTAATAGGCATTCAATACCTTGTCACCTCGTTTATCTTTCTTCTAGTCGGCGGTATCTTCGCCATGATAATGAGGGGTGAACTACTCACTCCACAAGCCGACCTTGTTGACCGCACCGTGTACAATGCCCTGTTCACCATGCACGGCACTGTAATGTTATTCGGCTGGACATTTCCCTCACTACTGGAGTTTACAAGGGTCAAATTATATAATGTCTTGTGGTACAAGCCAAAGCGGCTATTTGGGCGCTGTGGTGTCATCTTGTAAATGAGTACTTCTACAGTCGCTTAAGTATACCTGTTTTATTCCTTCTGCCATACCGAACGGCAAAAGTTGCCACTGCGTTTAATTATTTTTTGGAAATGTCTATTTAATATTAAATCAATTTATCAATGTTTTTTGCTATTAGCAAAAGTGGGTCTATAATCGAATATTTTTTATTAAAATTATCTGAGTTCATCATATATTTGTTTACAATATGAAACTCAGTACAAGCTGCTATAAAATTATTAATTTTGTATTTATTGCTAAGTGTTTCAAGGTAATTTTCATAAACAATTAAAGTTTTTTTAGTATTTTCTTCTTTAATTTTATAAATAAGGTTATGAATTTTATTTTGTTCATCTTCTATAGGAAATAATATATAATCTTTGAAAAAATTCCATTTTTTATTTGTTTGAAAAATTTTTGCTTGTATTGTTCCATGAGTGCATAGTAACAAATGTTTTTCTTTTATATTTAAAACTTCTTCTATAGTTACATCTATTAAATTAATAACTTTTTCTTGCATATGTAATGGTATCTTAGGTAGAAAGTAATGAATTGTTATACAGGCTATTACAATTTTACTAACACCAAGGCTCTCAAATTTTTCAAATGCTTCTATCAAATGTTTTATTAGCATAACATCCGATCCCATCAAAATTGCTTCTGTGCGGTCAGGAAATCTTGGTTCAGAATATAAAATACAGGCAGGCGCTTTTTGCTCAGGCTTTACAATGTTAAACTCATAAATTGTTCGTAAGAACTCCGCAGATGCTAATGGACCCATTCCACCCAATATTCCTAGTAAGTTTTTCATACGTTTTAATATTAATTATGTTTTGAAAAAGTTGTCACAACATAACTATTAGAAGTGTGACATAGAAACCAAAACCTTTCGTGAACCAACAAATGGCATTCGTCCATGACAAACTAACATATTATCTATAATTAATACGTCACCCTCTTGCCAACGAAAAACAACAGCTTGTTTACGAGCAGTCTCTCTAATTTCATTTAGCATTGAAAGATTGATTGGAGTATCATCACCAAAACGAGCATTTTGAGAAAGTTCCTCTTCTCTTCCTTTAAAAACGGACATAACAGTTTTATATATATCTTCAGGAAGAGTAGATGGATGAAATTGATCGGCTTGATTAAACCAAACTGCTTCACCTGTTTTTGGATGAGTTGCAATAGCAGGACGAATATGGCTTATTCTCAAACTACCATTTTTTTTCCATTCAAAATCAATATTGTTTTTTATACAAAAATCTTCCACTAATAATTTATTGGAAGTTTCAAATGTGTCTTGCCATGATACACCCAATCCATAATCACTATGTAAATTACGAATATACCTTACTTGTTTACTCGTAAATTCTTCTACTATATTGGGGCTAAGACTTTTTAGAATTTTACGACTATCAGCAATTGGGGTTTCTCCACCATTACTAGGGGCACTGATGCAGCAAAAATAAAGTCTATCTGGCCATTTATGAGAGTACGACAACTCATTATGCAAGCTAATAGAGTATTCAGCAGGATATTCGGTTGAAGTATAAATACCTTGAGTTAGCTTTGTACGTGGAGAATTTCCATCAACATAATCTCCTAAATTACCTGATACAGTTCTAACAAAATTTTCAAAAACAGACATTGTGTTTACACTAAAGCCTCGAAAAAGAATTGCTCCGTGTAGCAGAAGCTTATTTTCTATAAATTGACTGTTCTCTTTGTACCATAATAGGAGAGTATCAATATTAGAACATTCGCCTTGTGTGTCAGGTTCTACGAGTAAAGGTAAATTGTTGCTTGAGTCCAAAATTCCTATTTTCATAATAGTTTACCTCCGTTAAAAAATAATGGTACTCTTCAAGCAGTTCTAGTTATAGATCAAGCGTGAGCCAAACTCTGATATGCTGGCTACGAGATAAAACTTTGTCACTTCTGGACAATGTATGGTTGGCGGAATAACAACTCGCAATTGGGAATCATCAAAACGACGTCGTTGGAAAAGATAGGGGAGAAAGGCTTGTCCTGATTTCACTAATAATTTTTCAATAGGAGAAGGATCAGTCAGCGTATGTGGATAAGGGTAAAGCCATACGCCAAGTAATTGGCTAAAACTTTCCAGTAATGTCAACAAAGAAACATCGACTGGATTTACGATATGATAAGTCGAAATCAAAGCGGGCATTGACTGTCGTGCAATCGTTATCATAGACTGAACCACATAATTTACAGGGACTATATTCAGATATGCATTAGAATCAGCTGGGAGACGAGCTGAAGCTTTCTCAAGTACCTGTTTAGGTAATTTAGATAATGCAATCGTCCAGATATGAGCTAAAGTCGCTAAGGTATGTCTGTGAGTTTTTGACGAGCTTGGAGTATCAGTAATAATACTGGGACGGAAAATCGTAACTTGTCTTTGATGCAGCTCTGCCCAAAAACGGATTAAGAATTCTGCATGATATTTAGAAGCTTCGTAAGGGTTCTCAAATCCCAAGTGATGTAAAAGTTCTTCTTCATAGATTGTTCCTGTTCGTTTCCCAGCTACAAAAGTAGTACTAACATGACAAAATTGAGCAGTAGGATTGAAATTTAAAAACTCTAAAATATGTTTAATCCCACGTAAGTTTGTTGCTTCAGTTCTTTGAGAGTTGGCTCCTAAATCAATTGTTCCAGCTAAATGCCAAACAGAAGAAATATTATCAGCTAAAGACCTAAATTCAGGTAGTGATAATCCAAAGTATTGCTGAGAAATATCTCCTTCGATACATCTAACAAGCTGTGAAGCTAAAGCTTGAATATGATGGGAGCTACCACAGCAACTTAAACTTGCCTTTATTCGTTCTATTGGTGGTACTTTATGAGGACGAACTAAAGCCACGACGGGTTGGTGTTGTTCTAGCAAAGCCTTTAGCAGATAACTGCCAAGAAATCCTGTAGCTCCCGTTATAAATATAGTCATAATACAATGCTATGCCATTTACATTAAATGTAATTAATCAAACAAGAAGATTATTCTCAACTTTGAACAAAAGGTGGTGTTATAAAACTTTTGTTCAAGATGTTCAACACTATATCTTGAGATTTTTTTGCCATAAATGCCAAAATATTTTTATATTCATCAAGCAAGTTTTCGACGTATTCATGATTGTAGAAAGCTGTGTTGTATGTCACATTAACGTGATACTCGTTAGAACCATAAATCAAAATTGAAAATCCCCAGTCAATAGCATCAACGCCGCCACGAGGTGAGCGATGAAGTTGTTTTAGTTTTTGTGTGGTTTGTATAACTTGGAATAAACACACAGGTTGCTTCATTGTTGCTGCAGCAATCTGGATGTCATGACTGATAAGGCAGGGTAAGGAAACTTTTCTGTGTTCTAGAAAAGCAAAAATATTTTTGGCTGAAGCTTGAATTAGGTCGGCTATGGTAGAAGTTTCTTTCAGATTCACAGCCAGCGGAAATATTTGCAAAAATGTACCAATGGTTTCTTCGTTCTCTAAATCCGGACGAATACCATTATTAACTAACGTATAGAGGTGAGATTGACCTGTTAATCGGTATAAAAATAAGTAGTATCCAGCCAGGAAAAATGCAGAGGCTGGTAAACTAATCTGTTGACAATAGGAGTAAATCAGCGCAGCTGTTTCCTGATCTATGGGTTTGCAAATCCTAAAATCTTCCCGGTGATACGTGTTCGGTTGTGAAGGAACAACCGTAGTCGGATTGCATTGTGCAAAGTGCTTTCGCCAAAACTCGATATCTAGCTTGTAACTATCGCTGTTTTTCAATGATGCCAAGCGAGTCGCGTAATGACAATACTGAGGGCGGGGCGCCAGTGAATTAAGTTCATTTCTTAGAAGTGCCTGATACACTGTGTGTAGTTCATCTGTGACCTGCTGTACACCAATAAAATCTACAAAGCCATGATGAGCAGTCACGATAACGGTATGGGTATTATTCCAGTTTTTGATAACAGCACAACGAAAAAGCGGCCCCATCTCCAAATTAAAGATATATTCACCCTCTTTGATGGCGATTTCGCCAATTAGACACTGCAACGCCGCCTCATTGCTAACGGATTCATAATTATGGTAGTCCCAGTGTACTGGTTGAGGTGGAAGTACCTTTTGCCGTACAAGAGCTGTTTCCACCTGGATTTTTAAAGATATCAATTGATGCAGTAGTTTAGCTGGGACTGAGTTAGGTTTTGCTAGCAATGCTATGATTGCTTGTTCGAGACGCTTTAATTTTGATTGACTTCCTACATTAGTTAGCGAACCAGGTAGTAGCTTACTTAGTAGTTGAAAAATCCAAAAGCCTTTGCGAACTAAGCGAGTTCGTAGAATTTCATTGCGTTCAACCACTAAGTCACATGCACGTTGGAATAAAACTGGGTTAAACTCGCACTCCCAGATTGAACTGTTCTGAATGGAAAATTTCGGTGAAAAAGTGTTCCCTGAAGTTAGTTGTGAGGATATCCAAAATAATTCAAGTTCTGGAGAGAGAGGGTATTCATTGTCTTTTCCCCACCACGCTTGTTGGTAGGCGCCAGCCTGAATTTTAGGTTCTTGTGACTTCGCAAGCAGATCTAGATTTGGTGTTAGAGTTTCTAAAAAAGCTGGCAACTTTTGCGTTGTTGAACAAACTGTTTCAATGCGAGTGCCCAATTCAACTACAGTCGGTGCTTCAAATAGGGTAAGCACGGACAACTCTACGTTAAAAGTTTGCTGCAAGCGAGAAATTACTTTGATGACTAGTAAGGAATGTCCTCCTAGTGCAAAGAAATTATCGTAAATACCTACCTGCTCAAGTCCTAGAACTTCTGAAAAAATAGCGGCTATAAGTTCTTGAGTAGAAGTATGAGGGACGACAAAATCAACTTCGAGACTTTTCCCAGATGTATTTGGTGTGGGTAAAGCACGACGGTCTACTTTCCCGTTGGAAGTTAGAGGAAAAGTTTCTAGTATCACAAAGACGGATGGCACCATATAATCAGGCAAGCGCTCTTGTATAAAGTGCCTCAGATCGCTCACTGTAAGCGCTGTTTTTTGCTTAGGAACAATGTAAGCCACTAGGCGCCTCTCACCTGGTTCGTCCTCTCTAAATAGAACTATTGCACTTTCAACAAAGTCATGATTCCGCAGTTGATTTTCTATATCTTCCAATTCAACTCGAATTCCTCTAATTTTTACCTGATTATCTTTCCTGCCTCCAAACTGATAGTTTCCATCATTTAACAACCGTGCCAAATCCCCTGTCTTGTAAATTGTATCATTAGGATTTTCGCTAAACGGGTTCTTAACAAAGACTTTTTTAGTCAATTCTGGATTATTGTAATACCCAAGTGTCTGATAGGGAGTATTAATATAAAGTTCACCAAAAACCTCACAAGAGCAGACATTTCCATATTCATCTAATACCATAGCCTCTGCCCCTTCTATGGGTTTACCAATAGGGATAAAATCTCGATTTATATCAGATTTTTGTATTTCATAATAAAATTTTACCATAGTAGTTTCTGTAGCGCCATAAAGATTAATCAGTTTTATCCGAGTATCATATATTTGCACCCACTTTTTTACATCAGATACAGGCAGACTCTCCCCTGCCATCAAAATATATTTGAGTGAATTAAATTTATGAGGATTTAAATCCCCGCTAGCAAGTACCCCAAACAAAGACGGTACACAGTGAATCAAGTTAATCTTCTTACTATTAATCCAATCAATGAGTAGCGTTGAATTTATAGTTGTTGACTTATCTGGAGGAATACAGATAGTCCCTCCGACACACAATGGAGTAAATATATCTCTTAAAAAGGCATCAAAGGTGGGCATTGTAAATTGGCTAAACTTCCATTCTGGAGCAATATTAAAAGTTTGTATTTCCCACCTTATAAAGTGAGAAATACCTTTTAATCGTCCTGCAATTCCTTTCGGTGTTCCTGTTGAACCAGATGTATAGTAGATGTAACACATATCATTAGGATCAACAGAAACAAACTGCCTTTCGGTACTAGAATTTGCCAGTGATTGATTAATAGAGATTATATTTCCATCAAACTTATTAAAAGCACTATTTTCGGCAAGATGAATAATTTTGCTAGTCTTATTATCATCAGTTTTGATTTTAGTGACTAAAGAGTTAAATTTAGCTTCAATAATAAAGCAATCTGGAGAAACATCCGCAATTATTTTACACAGTCGTCCATCAGGAAACTTTGGATCAAGTGGTACGAATACGCACCCCGCTCTTAATATTCCAATAATAGATGCAATAAATTCAATCCTGTCATCGATAAGCAAAGCAATAATTGAACCCTTTGATAGTTGGTTGGCAATCAAGAAATTTGTTAATCTGTTAGCCATACTATCGAGAGTGCCATACGATATCTGCTTATCGTTCCACTCTATAGCTGTTTTTTCTTTAAATATCTTACAAGCCTTATCTAGCCACTCTAGTATTCCTTGATCACTATCAAATTCAGTAATAATTGATTCCAGTTCTTCTGACATTTTAGTTTACCTACTGCTTTTAGTAAATTATATATAATAGTCAAGTATTATATTTTTAATACAAGTTCAGGTTGATTTTGAGTATCAGCTATTATCTTCTTATTTACTTGATTAATTTTTAAGTCTCCAGAGCAACTCTTAATCGAATCCAACATTTTTGCAGTGGTGAACACGTAGGTCGCTTGAGCATCCCTTACTATTGCCTCCAACCTTGACAAATTCTGATTTGGTCGTGGTGGATAAGCGGGAACAGCCACAACAGAAGCATAAGTTGAAATTTCATGCCTTGTATCATTCATTGCTCTTTGTTATTGGATGAACGGCATTAACAACGGAAGTTAAGCTAGAAAAATTTCTTCCTATTTAACTATAGGTTTCAACACAACCAAATTATTCACTTATTTAATTCTGCTGCAAAAACTTTTTAAGCGTTAATACGGTGTCAAATACTTGAATGCTAAGGTTGTATTTAATACTCATGGTTTCAGTACATCTTTTAAGAGCTTTCGTTTTAATATTACATTTTGGTTTGACATTTCGATACTAACACTCGACTAAAGTTAAGTTCTTATCAACAAATTAATAATAATTGTAAATTTTGCTCAACTTGGGCTTATAGTTGAGCAAAGACACCTTTTTATGTGATAGGTGAAGAATTTGGTGCCTTAAAAAGCTTTGTAGATAAAGTATGTTACATTTTGTGCTAGATAGAGATAGGCTCTTATTCCAATAAAACCAACAAGACTGAGCCGGATAGGTCAGGGGTATTGCTACCTCGTTCTTCCTAAAGCCCGTGTGTATAAATTTCCAAGTTCATGGTTCAGGCAAATCATAGAGCTATACGCCAGAATGGATTTGTTTTTTATCAAGTTAATATAATCTAAGCTATGAAGCCTGAATTTTACTCAAAAAATAAATCATTTTTTAAGGCTACAAGAGTATCAATTATCATTGCTTTTGTCCTTACAGGTGTTATGCTTACTGGAGTAACTTTGGTGTATGTCTTGCACTTCCGACGTAATTCACAAGCCTCCTCAACTAGTCCTGTTACGACTACTCCCCCAAAAACGGCAGTTTCTGCTTTAGGACATTTAAGACCAGAAGGAGAAGTTATTTACCTATCTACTCCTACCGTACTCAATGGATTGGGAGGAAGTCGAGTTGCCAAACTTTTAGTCCATGAAGGTGATAAAGTTAAAACAGGACAAATAATTGCGATTTTAGATAACTATCAAAATCTCCTAGCATCTCTAAAACTGGCTACTGAACAAGTTAAAGTTGCTCAAGCTAGTCTTGCTCAGGTAAAAGCCGGAGCAAAAACAGGAGAACTTGAAGCTCAAAAAGCAACAATTGAAGGCTTAGGCGCCGAAATGCAAGGACAATTAAGAGCTACTGACAGAGCGATTGCGCGCTTACAGGCACAGTTTCGTACAGCTTCTTCTGAATATGAACGTTATAACAAATTGTTTACAAATGGTGCTGTTGCAGCTTCTCAATTAGATAGTAAACAGCTAGCGATGAAAAGCGCTACTGAAGAGCTTTTAGAGGCAAAAGCTAATCGCAACCGGATTGAAGCAACTACCACTCGACAAATTAAAGCAGCCCAAGCAACTTTAGAAAAAATGGCTGAGGTTCGTCCTACCGACGTACAAGCGGCTAAAGCTGAAATTGACAGAGCTAAGGCAAATGTTGCTAAAGTTCAAGCTGATTTAGAACAAGCTTATATTCGGGCGCCAATAAATGGACAAATTTTAAAAATTCATACTCGACCAGGAGAGGCGGTTGGTACTAAGGGGATTGTTGCTTTAGGGCAAACAGACCGAATGAATGTAATAGCAGAAGTTTATGAATTAGATGTGAGCAAAGTCAAAGTGGGTCAATTTGCTACTATTACTAATAATGTATTTTCAGGTAAATTATATGGTAAAGTTGCTCAAATTGGTTTACAAGTTAATCCGCAAGATGTTTTAAGTACTGACCCAACAGCAGACGTAAATGGTAGAATAGTTGAGGTAAAGATTCATTTAGACCCAGAGTCTAACCGCAAGGCTTCAGCTTTTACTAATTTGCAAGTGAATGTAGTAATTGATATTTAAAATGAAAGTGATTTTTTATAATACACCTTTAGCATGGCTGCAACTGACTCGCCAAAAAGGACGTTTACTGATTGCTTTATCGGGAATTGCTTTTGCAGTTATTCTTATTTTTATGCAGTTGGGTTTCCAAGCATCTCTTTTTGATAGTGCTACCCAGTTCCATCAGAGTTTAAATGCTGATTTAGTTTTGATTAGTGCGCGCTCTAAGTCTTTGAGCTACATGAGAACTTTTTCTTGGCGCCGTTTATATCAAGTTTTTGGTATTGATGGTGTGGAATCTATAAGTCCTGTATATATTGAATTTGGAGATTGGAGAAATCCTGTAAATGGAAATTTTAGAACTATATATGTTTATGCTTTTCAACCTGGGGATTCAGTTTTTAAATTTCCAGAAGTTGCTGCAAACTTAAGTAAATTACAACTTCAAGAAAATATTTTGTTTGATAGAGCTTCGCGTAAAGAATATGGTCCTATCGCACTTGAATTTGAGCGCCATCAAATCATTACTACTGAGCTATCAAGTAAAAAAGTTAACGTTGTTGGTTTATTTACATTAGGTCCTTCTTTCGGTGCAGATGGAAATATAATCATGAGTGACTTAAATTTTCTTCGCTTATTTAGTAGGTATCGTAAAATAGGAGAAATTGATATTGGGCTGATTAAACTTAAAACGAATGCCAATGCTCAAAATATTTTAAAAAAAATACAGGCTAACCTACCAAAAGATGTAAAAGTTTTAACTCACCAAGACTTTGTTGAGTTTGAAAAGACTTATTGGCAGACAAGTACATCAATTGGTTTTATTTTTACTTTAGGAGTTAGTATGGGATTTATTGTTGGTACGGTTATTGTTTATCAAATTCTTTTTTCTGATGTTAGCAATCATTTATCAGAGTATGCGACTTTAAAAGCAATGGGATTTAGAAATATATATTTGGAGTTTATTGTTTTGCAAGAAGCAATGATTTTAGCTACTTTAGGTTATATTCCTGGTTTTGCTCTCACATTAGGGGTGTATGATTTGACTAAAAATGCAACATCATTACCGATTGTAATGACAACTGACCGCGCTTTACTAGTACTATGTTTAACAATATTAATGTGTATAATTTCTGGTTTAGTAGCTGTTCGTAGGTTGCGTAAGGCAGAACCTGCTGAACTTTTTTAAATATTTTAAACAATGCTTGAATTAAAATTCAAGCACAGTCTGAGAAACCAGCACTTCAGTAGGCATCGTTGTATTCCTAATTTTATGGCCAATATTATTGCTGGTCTAATCGCTTATACATATCAAGATAAAAAGCCTTCCTTAAATCTAACTCTAGAAGATTTAGCAGCGTTACCAGAAATAAATTTGTATGATGATGCTAACGCTTCAGTTATTGTTTAAATCTTCATAGTTAAGTTTTAAATTAAAACAATCCGTGATTTAACTAATCTTCAAGGCGCCGCGCAGCAGTGCCGAGATTTCCATGCCTAAAATATTCCCAGAAGGCTATATTTCTTACGAGAATCTCCAATATCCGCCCAAAGTAGCGTCTATGCTTAATTGATTATCATTATCATAAACGCAACAATTTTATAAATGAATAATTTGATCAAACCTGTATCTATTATATAAACAGACCTAACGCCCTGAGAGCATGAGTAAAAGGAAAAATCATGTTTAAAACAGTAGAAACGCCACAGATATCGCAAATTGAGGTGCTGGCATCTGGTTTGGACGGTCCACGTAAGCTGAATTTTGGTCTTGATGACGCCCTTTATGTTGCGGAAGCAGGACGAGGGGGAACAGGCGCCAGTATTCCGTCTCCAAATTTACCAGGCGCCTCTTTGTCTTACGGTGCCACAGGTGCAATTACCCGAATTAAAAATGGGGTTGCCCAACGAGTCGTCACTGGACTACCATCGCTGGCATTACCCAATGGGTCAGATGCAGCAGGTGTCAATGACATTGAGTTTGATGCTGATGGAAACGCCTATGCAATCGTCGGTCTTGCCAGTAATCCAGCTAATCGAGATAATCTTTTACAAATTCCTGATTTTAGCCAGTTGATCGGGATTGATAGTTTTGATGATGGTGGTTCATGGACGAGATTAAGGGATCTTGGCGCCTATGAACAAAACAACAACCCCGATGGAGGAGAGGTAAACACTAACCTCTATGACTTGCTCATTAACGACAATAACGCTTATGTCCTAGATGCAGGCGCCAATGATTTGCTAAGAGTTCGCGCGTTTGGCAGCGAAGTAAATTTAGAAACCGTCTTTCCGGCTCGCACCACGACTGATCCCCTCACGGGTAAAACAGTGGTGCGGCAATCTGTCCCCACCTCGGTAACAGTTGGCCCTGATGGCGCCCTTTATGTTGGCGAATTGACTGGTTTTCCTTTTCAAACAGGAACAGCACAAGTTTATCGCATCAATACTGATGGTCAACCCGAAGTTTATGCAGGTGGTTTTACGAATATTTCTGATATTGCCTTCGACAAGTCCGGTGGTTTATATGTTCTAGAATACGACGCGGATGGTATTTTGAATGGCAGTGACGCAGGCGCCTTGATTTATGTGTCTCCAGATGGTAAAACTCGCACGACGCTCGCGGATGATAAGCTAATTAATCCCACAGGTATAGAAATTGGTACTGATGGTGACATTTATATTTCTAACAAAGGCTTTACTGCTGGACAAGGCGAAGTGCTGCGGTTGAAGAAGGATAACCCCTTTAACCCCGATTCGATTTATAGCCAAGTAAAACGTTACACAACTACAATTGCTGCCGATGGTGATCCGGCAGATGTTTACTATCCAGTTTTGCCAAACGCAACTCCTGATCAATTGCCAATCGCGCTAATGCTGCAAGGTGCTTTGGTCGATAAAGCAGAGTATTCTAGCTATGCAGAAAAAGTTGCGAGCTATGGATTTGTCGTGGTTGTTCCGAATAATGAACGAACTTTAACCGGCAATGGGCAAAGTATTACAGGGCTTTTTGCAGATCAACAGCAAGTTTCGGACGTGCTAGCTCAAATCAAACTGGAAGATACCGATGCTAACTCCCCTATCTTTGAAATTGTAGATACCGACAAGCTAGGACTTTTAGGACATTCGTTTGGGGGATATGCTGGGTTAGCCGCCATTCAAAATATCAATGACCCAGGTGTTTCTAAAGGTGATTATAATCGACCACTTGAATTAAAAGCAGGCATCTTCTACGGCACCAACTTCCAGACACAAGCCAATAGTGGCACATTTCCCGTAATCGACAATCAAAATATTCCCGTTGGCTTAATTGCAGGGACGCTCGACGGTGTTGCTGATTTTGGTGAAGTGGCATCAACCTATGTGAAAATTCAAGATACACCGAAAGCGCTGATTGCAATTGAAGGTACAAATCACTATGGCATAACCAATACAGATAATTTAACCCGTGAGCCAAATCGACCAACCCTTGAACAAGAAACGGCAACAGGCGCCATCGGTCGCTGGAGCGGGCTATTTTTGCGAGCCAATCTGCTCAACGATCAAGATGCTTTTAATTATGTCTATAAAACAGGTGGCGACTTTGATTCAAACGTAAGTGTGATTAGTCAAATAGGAGGTAAATGATGAAAACTTAGGATGGGCAGAGGTTATACCAATTTAATATGAAGTTGCAAATAATTAAATCCCCCTGGCTTATTAAGGGAGCAGGGGGACTAAAACCATAAGAATTTAATAAAGCATCGTTGTTTCTTTGTCGATAACTTGTAATAAAAACGACGATCTTGCATACAAACCAGATTTGTTTATATTAAACTTTTGGTAGATAAATATCTGAATAATGTAAGTTATTTTTAAGCAAAGAAACAGGTTTATAGATTTTAATTTACATAGGAGATATTTATATGCAAGCCAAAAGTTGTGTTATTCCTGTAATTAGATCTCTTAAAGACTATCAAGTGTATCGGATTAGTCCTGAAGATTCAAACCGATTAGCAATTATTTTCGATACAGCTAGTGCTAACACTTCCTTAACCTGTTGCGTAGAAATTTTTGATGTTGGCGGCAAAACTCCGCCGAACCGTCATCAGTGGGCTGTAGAAATGTTTTTTGTGCTAAAAGGAGAAGGCGTAGCAATTTGCGACGGCAAAGATGTTTCTATCAAAACAGGTGATAGTTTGTTAATACCCCCTACAGGGACTCACATGATTAAAAATACAGGCGCCACACGTTTATATACTTTAACAATCATGGTGCCAAACGAAGATTTCTCTCAACTTATTCGCAGCGGGATTCCTGTAGAGTTGGACGAAGAAGATATGCAGGTATTAAGTCGATTGGCGCCGTAATTACTGATACCATTTCTATATGAAGATACGCTTTATTTCTCTTAGCCCCCTTCTTTTACGCGCGGAAGGGGGGATTTAATTATTTGCAACAAAATCAATACTAAAAATTGTAAAAATTCGGTTTTTTGTTCCAGTAATACTCATACCTTGAATCCCGCCTTACAAGGTCTAATACGGCCTGTCGCACTGCTGGCCATGCGGTTGTGGTGGGAACGATTAGCTCAAAATGTCCGGCATTGGGCAATATCTTCAGATGCACCTCGTCATATTGACGAGCTACCTCCACATATTCTTTGATATATGCCGCAGGCACGATTTGATCTTCAGTACCAACTAGGTGCCATTGTGGAACTCCCAAGGGCAGCAACGCGCGCGCTTGAGCTAACTTATACCGATCCGGCGCCTGATCAGGAAGTCCACCAACGATTTCGGGAATTGCCCCACGACAGATATTCTGCTGCACTCCGGTAATTAGGTCAGGAATACCAGCTAAGGACACGACACCGTTAACGCGCACGCCTTGCCCCACTCCAAGCGGGTTGTTCTCTGGAAGACGATGGCGCCCCGCCAGCCACAACGCTAAATGTCCCCCTGCAGAATGCCCAACTGCTACCAAGCGCTTGAGGTCTAGCGCGAATTGAGGTGCGAGTGTCTGGAGAAAGTCTGCCCCCATAGCCACATCCTGAAAGGTCGTAGGCCAACCACCTCCATTGCCGAGTCGGCGGTATTCCAAATTCCATACAGCCAGTCCCGCTTGTCTCAACGCCGCTGCCATTTGTGCAACAAGGGTCAGGCTGTATTGTGCCCGCCAGCAGCCCCCGTGAAGGAGGAGTACTACAGGATGCGGACCTTTGCTTTGCGGAAGATAAAGATCACCGAACTGGGCAGGGTCTGAACCATAAAAGAAGCGGTGATCCCCAGGCACATTAGGGAGGGCTAGTACTTCATCCACTGTCAAGATATTCGGCGCCTGTGCGATGATACTTTGGTCATTCACCGCTGATATAGATTGTGCAATTACGCTATTACTTCCAACAATTGCAACGGTAGACAGCGCGCGGTTCAAAAATTTGCGACGCTTCATTAAAATATGCTCCCTGCTAAAATGGCGCCTAAATATTTCAACTTTAACAGATTATATATTATATAAACCTTGAGTTAGAGATTGGATTGCATAAGGCAAGCGTCTCCACGAATACTCCATTCCATTTTTTCATAAATTGCTACATTTCTTAGCTGACAAGCTGTTCAGGCTAATTTGTCACCGAAGTGAGATTTATTTAAGTCCTACTAAATGAATAATCTAATGAGATTGACTCCTATATATATAAATGAAGGTTAGCTTTTTAAAATGTTAGGTGCAGCAAAGTCAAAGAAATAAATCTAATACGGAGGAAATTAACTAAAAATAATATTTTTTATACATTTACGAATCAGTTACATAGCTAGAAATACTGAAAGTAGCTTTATATCAAGCTCGTGATACTTTACAAAAGTCAATTGTACAAGCTCAACAGTTGAAATAAAATAGATAAAATTATGCTGCCCGTTTATTTTTATTAATATATGATGGTTAAATTTTTTCACGCTTTAGTGAGTTTGATTATAGTCAGTAGCTTAGTTACTAGCTTTATTAAAAAATTACTTGCTCAAATTAACCCAGATACAACCTTACTTAATAACTCTACGGACGTTACCCAAGCAACAATTAATATTAATTCACGAGATTTGATACTACGTCGCGCAAGCAGCATTACCACCAACGCTAGAGGTTCTCAAGTCATTGGTGGTGATATTAATATTAACGCTGATGTATTAAGCGCCTTTGAAAACAGTAAAATTACCGCTAACTCTGCTTCGGCGCGCGGTGGTAATATTAATATTAAAACCCAAGGTCTTTTTCGCACTCCAGATAGTGCAATTACAGCGAGTGGGGCAACTAATGAACTAAGCGGTAATATTAACATTACGACTTTAACAGACCCTAGCAGAGGCTTAGTAGAAATTCCGATTAATTTAGTTGATGCTAGTAGACAAATTTTAGCAGGGTGTTCTCCAAGAAGTCCGCAAAATCAAAATTCTTTTACCGCTACAGGTCGTGGGGGATTACCAATTAGTCCTCAAGACCTATTACAAGATGTTAATATACTAGCAAGCTGGATAAAATTAGAAAATTCCGTTGGCGCCAAAATAGAGCAGTCATCAATACAAGCGGAAAAACGTAAAACTGTAAATCCAGTTGTGGAAGCTAGCAGTTGGGCGGTTGATAGTCACGGTCAAGTATATTTAGTAGCTAGCACACAAAATCTTCAATCTCAATACATCCTATCACAACCTAATTTCTGCTCTAATTAAATTTATTTGTAAAGTTTTAAGTTGATTGGCACCGTCAGGAAAGCAAACAAGGTTTAAACTTATGACAAGAACATACAAAATTCGGTTGATGAATGAAGAGTCGGGAATCGACAAGACAGTAGACGTTCCAGAAGACTCCTATATCCTTGAAACGGCTGAAATAGAAGGGGGGATAGATTTGCCTTATTCCTGCCGTAAGGGACTCTGCTCAACTTGTACTGTTAAGTTGGTCAAGGGTTCAGTTGACCAGTCAAAGCAGTCTTCTTTAGACTCGAAGCGCATTGCTGAAGGCTATGTTTTAATTTGTATTGCTCATCCAACCTCGGATTGCACGATTATTACACACAAAGAAGAAGAAGTAGTTTAAGAGTTTCAAAAATGAGAATTTGCCAAAGTCGGATTTAGACCCTTTAATACAACTTTATTCTAAGTAATAATGATTAATTTTATACAGAGACAATTAAGTTCCAAAGCTAGAAATATTTTTTATTTTGGCGTTATGGTGCTGCTTTCCTGTCTCCTAATTGCGATAGCCATTAAACAGGTACAGGCATATACTACTCGAACCTCTACACCTGAACAATTAATTAGTAAACCAATAGCAGCTCAGATCAAAACACATGTTCGCGCGCTTTCATCCATACCACATGAAGCTGGAACTGATGGCAATATAAAAACTGCCCAATATTACGCTAAACGACTACGAGAGTATGGTTTCGATGAAGTCATATTTAACCGTTATGAAGTTTTGTTACCACGTCCAATTAAACGCGCGGTAACACTGCTTCAACCAAAGTCATATAATTTAAAGTTGAATGAACCGCCAATTGCACCCGACCCTGATTCATCTAATCAAGCTTTACTACCACCGTTCAATCCTTATGCGGCTGATGGTGATGTTACGGCGCCAGTAGTTTATGTGAATTATGGACTAAAAGAAGATTATGCGGTACTCGATTCGATGGGTATTTCTGTTAAAGGTAAAATAGTTATTGCTCGTTATGGTAAAAGTTGGCGTGGGGTAAAATCAAGATTAGCAAGAGAGCGTGGCGCAGTTGGATGTCTACTTTATTCAGACCCAACAGATGATGGTTATGTTAAAGGTAAGGTAATTCCACAAGGTAAATGGCGCCCAGAATTTGGAGTACAGCTAGGTTCTGTTTTAGATATACCCAAATATCCAGGTGATCCACTCACTCCAATGCAACCTTCTAAGGCTGGTATTGAGCGTCTTCCATTGTTAAAAGCAGTAACGCTAGAAAAAATTCCTGTTTTGCCAATTTCTTACGGCGATGCTCTACCAATATTAAAAAATCTAGATGGTGAAGTGGCGCCTCCTGAATGGCAAGGAGGTTTATCAATTACCTACCGTATTGGTAATAATGCCGCTGTTGTTAGGATGCAGTTGCAGTCAGATTGGTCAGTACGTCCAATAGTAAATGTAATTGGGATTCTCCGAGGAAAGTCAGAGCCAGAAAAAATTGTTATGGTTGGTAGCCATCGAGATGCTTGGGGCTTTGGCGCAAATGACCCAATTGCAGGCGCTTCCTCATTACTGGAAACTGCTCGGATAATTGGGGAGGTTGCTAAAGGGGGACATCGACCGCAACGTTCGATTGCTATAGCATCTTGGGATGCCGAAGAATATGGTATGATTGGCTCTACTGAATATGGCGAAGAGTTTCAAAACGCGCTTAAAGAGAATCTTGTCGTTTATTTAAACCGCGAATTTTATGTGGCTGGCGATTTTTATGCCAGTGGTGTTCCTTCACTCCAGCCTTTGCTCAACCAAATTACAAAGGAAGTGCAAATGCCCAAAAGTGATAAAAGTATTTTTGAAGCGTGGCAGCAATCTCAAAAGAAAAAGACTGTTACTGTTAACGGTATGCAACAAGTGCGTCTAGGTGAACTAGGCGCCGGAAGTGACTTCATGGTATTTTTGCATCACCTCGGCATTCCCTCGCTCGAATTTGGATTTGCTAGCCCATATGGCGCCTATCATTCGCGTTACGATAGTTACTGGTTTTTCCAAAATTATGGCGACCCAGGTGTTACTTATGGTCAAAAATTAACCCAATTAGTATCGCTATTTTTACTACGAATGGCAGATGCGAAAATTTTGCCATTTGATTACGTTAGTTACTCGGACGCGATTGACCGTTATATTTCGGAGCTAGCTTCTGTTGTTGAACAACAAAAAGTTGCAGTAAATATAAACAAAATTCGTGCTGCTAATACTGAACTCAAAACAACAGCTCAAAAATTAAATGCAGAAATTGCCCGACTTGCAACAACGGTAAAGCAAAACTCGAAACCTAACCTACCTCTATCTCGATTAAATAACTTATTGATAACAGCAGAGTCAGCATTTCTCGACCAAAACGGATTGCCTCGTCGTCCTTGGTATCGTCATCAAATCTATGCACCTGGTTATAACACTGGTTATAATGCCGTACCCCTTGCAGGAGTGCGAGAAGCAATTGATCTCGGTGATACAAGTAAAGCTAAACAAATGGCAACTGTGCTGGAAGGCGCCTTGTATCGAGTCCGTGATACTCTACAAGAAGCGATTGCACAAGCTCAACAGGTGAAATAAAAACGTGTCACTGACTCAGAGAAAGAAGGGACTGAGCTTGCAAGAAAAAAGCTAACCACTTTTTAAATGCGGGTTAAACCAGTGTCTAGCTTATAGGTTAACAACCTGAACTGAACTGTCTGGGTGTGGTAGCCCGCAAGATGTTAAAAATGCTTCCCAAGTTTTTAACCCCTCTGACTGTCAGTAGCGATGGGATGTACACACAATTGGTAGCAATACTAATTGATTTATAGTTCAAAACAAAAATGTTTGTGCCAGTAGTAGACTCAAATCAGCGTCCTTTAATGCCGACTACTCCTAGTAGAGCAAGACGTTGGATTAAGCAAAAAAAAGCTACACCATTTTGGAGAAAAGGAGTGTTTTGTGTTCGATTAAATGTGGAACCAAGTAATAGAAATTATCAACCAATTGCTGTTGGCGTAGACCCAGGTAGTAAGCGTGAAGGGTATACTGTTAAATCAAAAGCTCATACTTATTTAAACGTACAAACTCACACCGTTGATTGGGTGAAAGACCATGTAGAAACACGCCGTAATATGCGACGCGCTAGACGATTTCGCAATACTCCATGTCGTCAAAACAGAAAGAATAGACTTGTTAACAAGCAGAAATTACCACCATCAACCAAGTCAAGATGGCAGTGGAAATTACGTATTTGTACATGGCTTGCTTCAATGTTTCCTATTACTGTATTTGTGGTTGAGGACATAAAAGCTAAAACATGGAAAGGTGCAAGAAAGTACAACGTAATGTTTAGCCCGTTAGAGGTTGGCAAAAAGTGGTTCTATTCCGAGTTAGAAAAACTAGCAAGACTAGAAATAAAAACGGGTATGGATACTTACTCACTGCGTCAAAGCTTGGGGTTAAAGAAATCAAAAAACAAACTATCTAACAAGTTTGAAGCACATTGCGTTGACTCTTGGGTATTAGCAAACTGGTACACAGACGGACATAATAAACCTCTAGACACCGAATTAATAGAGGTAATACCTCTTGAATTCCACCGTAGGCAGTTACACAGATTGCAACATCAAAAAGGAGATATTAGACCTCGCTATGGTGGAACAATAAGTGCTGGTTTTAAGCGTGGCTCAATTGTGAAACACAAAAAGTTTGGCATTTGTTATGTCGGTGGTTGGCAAGAATCACCAACGAAAAAAGACCCAAACAGAAAAACAATTAGTTTGCATAGTTTAACTACTGGCAAACGATTAACTCAGAATGCAGTGCCGAGTGATTGTAAGTTTAAAACTTATAGTTCTTGGCGAACAGCCTATGCCGTTAAAACGGCTTGAGTCGTTTCCGAAACAGCACTCTTATGTACTGGGTTTCCCACTTAGCATGTAATCTTATGAAATTAATTCTGGCGACAATGCTTTTAAATTATCAGTTTAAATTAGAGGAAGTCGCATCTGTTGCTCCAACACGTCGAGGTTTTTTAATAAGTCCTCAAGGTGGAGTAATGCAGGAGTCTTGGTGTGGATACTGCTGATTAGACTTGGTGACATTTTAGACTTTGGACATATCTTCAGATAAGGGTTTTCAAACTCTCAGGAGGTTTTCATGAAGGTGCGTACTGTTTCTATGCTCTATGCGAGCGTGGCTTTGTTAATTTCTCCCGCTCCTGCGAGAGCTGCGATTGAAAAGGTTGTTGGAGGTGGTGGTGTTCATCAAGGTGAAACACGCCGTATTACTTTAATAGGGGATGGAATTAATTTTGCGACTTCGGTAACATCCTCAGATACGCGGATTGGTGTCAGGCTTCTCAGTAAGAAAGGACTGGCACAGGGCAGAGCAAAAGGGCAGATTGTACTGGAAGTTGCTGTTCCTCTTAATGTCCCTAAAAATCAAGATTTTAACCTGACTGTTAAAATAGCCCCAAACCTTTATTACTCTAAGGGAGGTTCTGAAACGGTTCGGCTCTCGGTGCAGGCATATCCCAACAGTTCATGGAAACCTTTATTTCATTTTGCCCCCTCATGGGGATGGATGAATGATCCGAACGGTCTTGTCTATGTAAACGGGACATACCATCTGTATTATCAGGCAGTTCCGTTCTCGCGAGATAATGGAGGTCAACTAAACTGGGGACATGCAGTTAGCACTGATCTTGTTCACTGGTCGCAGCGTAGAGACGCCATGTTCAATCCACCGATGGATCTTCTTGGCAGTAGTGACGATCAAAATCAAGTCTGGTCTCCCTTTTCGGGATCGGCGGTGGTCGTTAGTGGTGAGGCAGCAAAACAGCTACCCTGCGACTGCTCAAACCTTTGTGTTGCTTCGATATTCACAAAGAATACTCCTATCATTGCACGCCAAGACCAGTGGCTTGCGGCTAGCTGCAATGGGGGCGAGTCCTTTAAAGCGCCGGAGAGTGTGTTGCCTAACTTGGCGCCTTCCAAGCCAGATTTTCGAGACCCGAAGGTATTCCCCTACAAGGGACGCTGGATTATGGTGTTAGCGGTTGGAGATAAAGCCGAACTATACGAATCTGCGAATCTGAGACAATGGAACCTCTTATCCTCTATCCCGCTCTACAGCAGCCTCACTACTAATGGTCCTTTCGTCGAAACCCCAGATTTGATTGAGTTACCCGTCAGCAATTCAAAGACTAATGAAACTAAGTGGGTACTGACCTACAGCGAAGGGTTCTTCCCGCCCTCTATATGCCAGGGTATTCGAGACAGTACCGGAATGCCGCTCACTGACCCCAAACTCAAAAAGGAATGTGAAAGGTCACGAAATTTCACGTCACGTAGCCTGTATATCATCGGCGAATTTGATGGTAGGCGGTTCAAGCAGGAGTCACAGCCTCGACCTTTAGATTTTGGGTCAGATTTTTATGCACCTCAAACCTGGTCTAATACTTCAGGACGACGAATCATCGCTGGCTGGCAAAATAATTGGCATTACGCTCAACAAGTTCCAACAACACCGTGGCGAGGGCAATTGAGTATTCCGCGAGACTTGGGGCTAATTAGAGATGATGGCGCCTATTGGCTGACTCAAACTCCGGTTCCAGAACTAGCGGTTCTAAGAAATTCTCCGGTTGGGCGTGTTATTCGGCTGCGGGATAAACCATTGACCAATAGGACACCTCTTGAACTGAAGGGTTTTCGTGCCACTGCATTCGATGCTGACCTAGCAATTGATGTGGCTAGTTTACCCAAAGTCAACTCTCAAATAAAGATTCATCTTCGAGCGGGTAATACAGGGCAAGGAATGGTGTTGACATGGCGACGTACTGGCGCCGATAAGGGAGAGCTATCACTAACGCGCTCTGAAAAAGAAGCGGGTGGTGAGACTTCAAAATTAACTCAAAAAGAGTCTGGGTTTATCGGTAAATGGTTGTCTGCCCCTCTTGGGCTTGCACCACCAACAATTCAGCGACTCGTGTCAGGTTCCAGGAACGCCCACGAGAGTAGAAGATCGCAGTTCCAAGAGGCACCTATTGTGGTATCTGGTACGAATAATAGCATCTTAAAACTTCGGATTCTCGTGGATCGAAGTTCGGTAGAAGTGTTTGCGGGCGATGGACGAGTCGTGTTAAGCGGTTTATTTTTTCCTGATGCATCCAATAAAGAGTTCAGGATGTATGCAACAGGGGGAAATGCAAAGATAGTGAGCTTGGCTATATACCCGTTCAGTAACGACTAATATTTCATATAAGGACTGCAATGTCACCGAAGTGAGATTTATTTAAGTCCTACTAAATGAATAATCTAATGAGATTGACACCTATAAATATAAATGAAGGTCAGTTTTTTAAAATGTTGGTTGCAGCAAAGCCAAAGAAGTAAATCTCATACGGAGAAAATTAAATAAAAATGATAAATTTTATACATGGTTGCTGTGATACAAATATAGTCTAAGTAATAATGATTAATTTTATACAGAGACAATTAAGTTCCAAAGCCAGAAATATTTTTTATTTTGGCGTTGTGGTGCTGCTTTCCTGACTCTTTTTAATTTTTATAAAAGGGAACGTATACGCCGAGAAATTTTTAACATTGCTCAATTACTTATAGTCAAGGTCAGAAACCTACTCGATCTAGAGTTATCAAGCTTCTCAAAAAACCAGGAGTTATGCTTAGGAATCATGTAAAAATAAGTTGCGTAATTTTTTAACTGAAAGCTTTATGCCCCGCATATCCTAGCAAAAAACTTTATCACATTATTTTTACACGACTCCTTAATCAGTATGCTCGCTCATGCTGGCATGAAATTTTACATGCGCTTGGTTATGAATGAGCATCAATCTTGACGTTATATTGCTATCAGGTAAAACGACGTAAACCTTGTATCTTACGACAGATCAACAACATCAAGAGAAATCTGTGCGGGACCTGATAAATTTTTTCCCGAAGCAATATCAAATTTTGAAAAGTGTAAAGGACAGGTTATAGTTCCATTTTTTTCATTGAAAGAACCGCAGTCAAGTTTACCTCGTCGATGAGGGCAAGCTACAGGAACAAGGTACTCTTTACCTTTAAGTTTAACGGAAAAACGTTCTGAACCATAACCAGGACTAGCAGAGATAGGCTCAGAAGCTATGTTATAAGCTTGGTTAATGCCTTCAATAGCCCGACTCATTTTTGCTTTTTTTAGGGCTGCTTCAATTGCCTGTGCAGTAATTAAACTCGCTATTTGAACGCCTTCCCATGCTTTCGTATAGTCAATAGCAACAGCCGACTCAACTTCCCATAGCGCGCGCAACGCATCCTTTGCGTGAAACTGATCAATGTGAATATGCTCAGTATAATATTTACTGTTAACGATACTTAATCTCTGGCACGCATCTACAAAGCACTTAATGGCAAAAGGAAACATATCTTCCAAGTACGCTAAAGCCCCAAGAAAATATTCAACGTTCGGTGCTCTTTTTGTAAGCCAGAAGAAGATATTCAAGAAAGCATAGCTTTCAGGATTTAAAATGTCTAAGTAGCTTTGGATATCGGTAGACATTCCCACCTCAATCAGTAATTCTTGATAAAGTTTAGAATGTGCTTGCTGAAGATTACCGCAACCAAATTCATCAATTAGCACTCTTAAAACAGGCATTTGAGCTGTTATGGGAAGCCGGGGAATGATGGGAAAGAATGATTGAGCTTCTGTAAGACCATCAACAGCAAACTCCTGGAGAATTATCCGAAATTCATCCAAAGTCATCTGATTTGATATATAGTCAGCATCATCTGAAGGTGCGTTACGTTCCTCAGCAATGAAGCTATCGAATGCTTTCTGAAATTCAGTTCTCGATTTAATTGTTTTTGACTTACTGTTGATGGATTCAAACAGTTCTGATATCCATGCAGCCTCAAGCTCAAGCATTCGCTTATAAGAAATTGCATCTAAGATGCTGCGATTGTACAAAAACAGGTCTTTGCCAGTATCCATGTAAAACCTCCTTAGAGCTTGTTTAAAAACAATTATTAATTGTGCTTTTTGAGCTTTGCCAAGCGACGAATTTGCTATGAAATGCCACCTGCGGCTTTAATTAAATCGGCTGCTTTTTCGCCAATCATAATGACGGGCGCGTTTGTATTGCCCCTGACCAGAGTTGGCATGATCGATGCATCGGCAACCCGCAATCCTTTAATCCCATGTACTCGCAGTTCGGGGTCTACCACTGCCATTGGGTCAGTGCCCATTTTACAAGTGCCAGCCGGATGATTTCCCGTACCGCAAGTTTCCTTGATGTAGGCTTCCAGTGCTGCATCGCTCTCAACACCAGCACCCGGAGCAATTTCCTTACTGGCAAACTCATTAAGAGCTTCTGACTGAAACAATTTCCGTATCAATCGAATCCCTGCAATAAGAAGACGCACGTCAGCTTGACTTTGTAGATAGTTCATCCGTATGACTGGAGTGTCTTTGGGGTCAGATGAGCGCAAACTGACACTACCAATGTTTTGGAAACGAGTCAAAGAGGCTACACCCGTGAAGCCCTGATTAGGACCATCATAGCCAGAAGGAACATATATACCAGGACCGAAGAAGAACTGGCCATCGGGTGCAGCCTTCGGGTTACCTTCGCTATTGAAGAAAAGTCCGGCTTCAGACCCATTGCTGGTGATGGCAGGGTTTATTTCTTGAGCCGTCTGTCGGACTACCGAAACATTGAGGTGGTCTTGCAGGTTTTGACCGACTCCAGGCAAATCAGCCACGACAGGAATTCCCATCTCTTGTAAATGTTTTGCATCCCCAATGCCGGAAAGCAAGAGCAACTGGGGTGAATCGTAAGCGCCCGCACTTAAAATTACTTCCTGGTTAACCCTAACCTGATGCAGCATCCCCTTGTGTAGATATTCCACTCCTACAACGCGAGTTTTCTTAAATAACAAGCGAGTCACCAATGCGCCTGTCGTTATGGTCAAATTAGGACGCTTTTGAATCGGCAAGAGGAAGGCAGCGGCGGTACTGTGCCGTTTACCATCTTTGATTGTTGACTGATAGAGTCCGGCGCCTAATTGCTGCACCCCATTGAAATCAGGATTGCGGTTATATCCCAGTTCCACACAGGCATCGACAAAGCGTTGGGATACTACAGCAGGGGAAATCAAATCGGTGACGCTCAACTGACCATCAACCCCGTGGTAAGCCGAAGCGCCGCGTTGCTGGTTCTCAGATTTCTTAAAATAGGGCAAGACATCCTTGTAACTCCAGCCGAGATTCCCTAGCGACTGCCAGTGGTCATAATCGAGAGAATTGCCTCGGATATAAATCATGAGATTAGTTGAACTGCTGCCGCCCAGAACCTTTCCACGGGGAAGAAACATTTTGCGACCCTTTAAGTATGGCTCTGGTTCAGACATATAGCCCCAGTCCACCTCGGAGCCTTGTAAACTGCTGGCTTTTGACGGAATAAAAATCTCCGGTTTTGTATCCGGGTTGCCTGCTTCAAGGAGTAACACGGTTATGTCACTGTTTTGTGACATTCGGTTGGCGATAACGCAGCCTGCCGAACCCGCACCAATCACAATGTAGTCATACTTAGAACGAACTTTACGCGCTTGACCTGTGGCAGAAGCATGAAGGGCTGAGACTCCAATACTTGCCGCCATTGCTGCGGAACCCTGAATAAATCGACGACGATTCGACAGTTGAAACATACTCACAATCCACGTTAACCTTTAGCAGTACTTTAGTTCTATTAATGACAAATAAACTCTGCTATTTATTTATAGGTAATGCAAGCAAATAATTATTCAAGTTGGAAATATATATTAAGGGTCGATGGTCTGCCTGTGAATAAACAAACTATATCAGTACCTATAAATACCTAAGAAGCATTTTATTTAAATTCATGACTTGGAGCTTATGTTTAATCAACAGAATGCCAATGTTCTCATCGGGGAGTCTCTTAGCAATAGCAATTCTAACCTTCGTTCGACTCAAACGGCGCCATTTGAAGAGTTTAATTTTAATTTGGGTCGTAGTAGTGAAATAATTGGTGAAAAACCACAGGTTGGTGTTACGCTCTCACCAATGACAGCTATTGAAGGAAGTGGGATACCGTTAGTGTATTCATTTAATCTCAGTCAACCTGCACCAAAAGGAGGTTTGCAACTAAAATTTTTGATAAGTGACTCTGATGGTGGTCAGGATGATGCATCTGGTGAAGGTTTTGAGTCACAAAGCAACAACATTACAAATGCATCATTTGCAGTAGAAAACGGTAGTAATTTTTTCTTAGTAGATATTGCTCCTGGTGCTTATAATGCTTCCTTGGCAGTTGGAGCATATGAAGATAATGTTGTGGAAGGAGACGAAACAGTTGTGTTTAGCCTTGTTGATAACAAAAACAGCTATACTATTGACCCAAAGAATAGCTTTGTTATCGCAACAATTAAAGATGCGGAAATTGTAACTTCACCGGCGCCTAAAACTGTAGATTTTGATGAAAGCTGGTTTTTCAAAATCAATGACTATGCAATTGAGCATCAAGGAAAAGCGGTTATCGATATTGAAGTCAGCTATGACTATATTGATGGGATTGGAGTTCCAGACCCTTTACAGTATCCAGATTTTGTGCCTATTCAGAAATATATTGATAATTACCTGGTTAATTACCCCAACGAGACTGATTTTTGGGAGATCCTCAACAAAAATCTGGTTAAGTCTTTACTTACAGAACCAATTCCTACACCTTATGGAGTTGAATACAAATTAGCTGATGTTGTAAATTCTTTAACTGTAAAAATAGACGTAGAACCTGGTTCATCGAATATTAATATTCCTCGTTCTAGTACTGTAACGGGTAGACCGCAAAAAACAGCTTAAGTTTTTACTTATATTTAGAGGGAACTCTTTACTAAGTTCTCTCTAATTACTTTATTTACTACTTTCGCATGAAAATTAAGATTTAGTTACAAGTTACAATAGTGCTATCGGTATAAAAAACTACGTGAATAGCGAATAATTATTCATGTTGGCCAATTGCACCCGACCCTGATTCATCTAATCAAGCTTTATTACCACCGTTTAATGCTTATGCAGCTGATGGCGATGTTACGGCGCCAGTAGTTTATGTGAATTATGGACTAAAAGAAGATTACGCGGTACTTGAATGGCAACTGTGCTCTCAGGCGCCTTATATCGAGTCCGTGATACTTTACAAGAAGCAATTACACAAGCTCAACAGCTGAAATAAAAACTTGTTAACATTCTAAAGTATTTCTATAAATCAGCAAAAAGCATCAATGAGTTATGTTAAAACCAGAGACTTTTGTATCAAACCAACAAATTATTAATGATTGGAGTTACTTTGCTAGCGTATGTCCTAAACGATAAATTTTATAAGCACGTAAATTAGTCATCACCTGGAGCGTTACAAATGATACAGCATTAATCCAAAAAGATTACTGAGATTCGATGTGACCCCAAGAAGTAATACCAGGATTAACAATTTCTGCGACCTCTTGTTCGGACATCTTGCTAATTTCAATCCGCAGTTCTTCAGTAGTAAAATTGTAACCCCTGTCCTGAGCGACATAGGTATAACCATCCAAATCTACCGCATCTTTTAGCTTTTGTCTTAGTTGCTCATCATTTTTTACTGCTGTTAAAAATTCACTGACGTTTTGAGTAGACATAAGCTTTAACTTCGTTTTTTATAATACTATCATCATTTGATAAATTATAAAATTTTCTAATGTCAAAGCTTCCTCTTATAGATAGATTGATATTACTTCGGTAGAGAGAGACAAAGATGCCTGACGACGTTGCTGTAGAAACGCGATATATTGTCTGCAGCACACTACGTGAACACGTCTCTACATTTGAGCGTTTATTAATTTTTATTATATTAATAATTTACTTAAGTTTTAACTTATAGTTCCGGCGCATCAGATTAAGGGCACCAACAAAAATAAAAGCCAGGACGTACTCCATGTCATAAGTTTTGGGATGTTCACTTCTTAAAAATTCTTTCTTTGTGTCCTTTGTGTCTTTGTGGTTCATTCCTCCAACACCCCAAAACTTTTGACACGAACTACTAGCCCAAATATTCCACCACTACCAGGCGCCACAAAGCCATCAATTTTGGTGCCAGTTTTTGGATAGAATCGTTCCTTATACTGGCGACTAACATTGCAGCTTTTGACGAAGGCACCATCAATCCAAGCACTGCGCTCTTCGATTGCAGTGAGGCGAAATCTGTAAAAAAGTGAGAATTTCATTTTTTTGATAATAACTTAACTTTAGTATAGTTTTTTTACTTAAATACTCAACTAAGTATATAGTAACAAAATAAAGTTTTATTAATCATTTTGTTAAATGCATAAATACATGAACTCGTCCCTATTATAAATAAGCGCCAATGATTAGCTATTACCGCCCATTAAGATAACTGACCATGAATCAACCAAACATAAATCTTTTTAATAACGAGTCATTGCCTAATAACCAGTTAAAACAAGGGCGAATAATTTCGTTAGATATGTTACGCGGACTGGTTATGGTGTTAATGGTGTTAGACCACGCGCGAACATTTTTATCTGGTGCGCGCTTCCGACCTACAGATTTAACGCAAACTACTATTCCTCTTTTCCTGACTAGATGGGTAACTCACTTGTGTGCCTCATCATTTATATTCTTGGCTGGCGCCGCTGCATATCTTTATTTTGTACGCCGACAACAAAGCAAGCAACAACTCTCACGCTATCTAATTATACGTGGGTTAATACTAGTGTTCTTAGAACTTACATTGGTACGATTTGCATGGTTATTTGACCCAACCTATACTGTTTCAGCGGCAGGAGTATTATGGGCTATTGGTTGGTCAATGGTTATCTTAGCAGCAATAATTTATCTGCCAATGAGAGTAATTGCTTACAGTGGAATTTTGCTAATAGTTGGACACAATTTATTTGATAACTTGCACGTTGAACAATTTGGTAACTTTGGTTGGCTTTGGGCAGTAGTTCATGAGCCAAAAGTGCTTACAATATTTGCTAACAAAAAGTTTTTTGTTTCTTATCCCCTCATTCCTTGGATTGGTGTGATGGCAATAGGTTACGTATTTGGGAGTGTATTTACTCTTGAAAAAGCGGTGCGCCATAAATTGCTACGAGGCTTAGGACTGTTTTTAATTTTTGCATTTTTACTCCTTCGAGCAGTAAATATTTATGGCGACCCTGAACCCTGGTCAGTTCAAGCAAATTTAGGCTACACTATACTATCGTTTATCAACTGCACTAAATATCCACCTTCATTGCTATTTTTATTAATGACCCTAGGTTCAGCAATCTTACTGCTTGATCTGTTTGATAATCACAGATTTCGGGTTCTCAAACCTCTAATTTTATTTGGTCGGGTTCCTTTATTCTTTTATGTTATACATCTTTGGCTCATCCGTTGTACAGCCGTTTTACTTGCTTTACCTAAATACGGATTTAAGTCATTTTTCTTGCCTTTTATTGTTTCATCTCAAATGCCAGCAGATTATGGCTATGATTTACCCATAATATACAGTATTTGGATTATTACAGTGATTCTTCTTTATCCTATGTGCAACTGGTTAGCAGATTACAAGAAAAAGCATACTTACTGGTGGTTAAATTACATTTAATTCTAAAGCAATCAATATAAGTCTACCATAACTTAAGTTTTATATCTTTAGATAGATGTTTAATTTAAAAATTTATAATGGACGTTGAATGTGAATATTTTTGATATTGTTTACCCTATTATTCATAGAACTGACGATAAATAGAGATTTAATTATGGATTATAGTAATGCTGGTTCTTCTAATAATTCCATTCAGGAAGCTATAAAAATAATTGATACTGCTGTTCTGCAATTATCAAGGGCGCAAGATGTCGATGCTTGTGATAATTTGAGATTAGCGATAGATATTTTAAAAAATTCTGAAGGACAGGAAGCCATAGAACTTTTGAATTCGGCAGAAAAAAAATTATATCAATTAGGTGGATAATCAGCCTAACTACAATAATGAGGTATGATATTATAGAAAAATTTTTATGCCCTGCAAAATGTCCGAGCGTAGTTATGCCATTCTAGGAACTGGTGCATTAGGTGGCTTTTATGGCGCCAAACTGCAAAAAGCTGGTAAAAATGTTCATTTTTTGTTGAATAGCGATTATGAACATGCTAGTAAATTTGGTTTGGTTATTGAATCAAAAGATGGTGATTTCAGCCTGACTCAAGTCAATGCCTATAGGGATGTAGAAAAAATGCCACAATGCGATGTGGTGGTGATAGCGCTAAAGACTACACAAAACTATTTATTACCGCAAATGTTACCACCTGTCGTCAAGGATGATGGGGTAGTGTTGGTATTGCAAAATGGATTAGCAGTGGAAGAAGAAGTTGCCTTAATTGTTGGTAACGTTAGCATTATTGGTGGATTGTGTTTCTTGTGTTCCAACAAAGTCGGAGCGGGACATATCCGCCACCTTGACTATGGACAAATTACCTTGGCAGAATATGCGAATGATTATCATCCTACGGGAATTACAGAGAAGATGCGGCAAATCGCCTCAGACTTAGAAGATGCTGGTATTCCAATCATATTAGCTGAAGACTTATTATTAGCTCGATGGAAAAAATTGGTGTGGAATATTCCTTATAATGGGCTATCTGTAATTCTTAATGCCAGAACAGATGAATTAATGTCTTATTTCCACACCCGGAATTTAGTTGAACAGTTGATGTATGAAGTTGCAGCAGGGTCTAAAAGTTGCGGACGCATTATTCCTGATAGTTTTATTCAAACAATGCTCGATTGGACTATAAAAATGAAGCCTTATCGTACTAGTATGAAAATTGACTACGATGAAAGGCGCCCAATGGAAGTAGAAGCAATTTTTGGGAATCCGTTACGGAAAGTGCATTCGTCATGTGTGGATTTACCACAAATTCGTTGTATATATCAGCAATTAAAGTTTTTGGATGAGACATTGACCGCAAGTAAAGCTAACTTTTCTTTATAATCGGAATAATCGGAGACTTTATGATTTTTCGCAGTGCAGAACCAAATATCTCTATCCCTGAACAGCCCCTAACGTCTATTATATTGCAAAGAGCGGTAGAATTTGCTGATAAACCAGAATGATTGACGGGCTAACTCATATCGCGCGCTTTTTTTTGATAATCAAGCGTGATAATTACCATGAAAATTTCTTGCCAATTTAAATCGCTACGCCCTTACCAAATCTAATGCTGCGGGGATGTGTTTCTTAGGAGTTACTGCAATAATGAACATCCAACTTGTAATACTTACCAGGGCGCCTTATTATGGTTTTTAAAGCTAGTAAAGATGCCTTGACCAGGGGTAAGAATGCGCGCAGGATCATAACGTCGCTTGGCGTTGACTAATTTGCTCCAGCTTCGACCAAAATGTTGGCGCCAATCTTCTTCTTGAAACGCGATAGCATCAACAGGATAACGAGTACCATTCAAGTCGCGGTTACGCTCAAACAATTTCCGGTTGTCATCAAGCATACGCACGTTCGTAGCGTTATCATTTAGCGGTGCAGTTCGTAAAATAGTAAAGAGAAACACGACTTGCTCGTTGGGTACCCTGAACAATGGCAGTGTGAAACGATTTGTTTTGACAGGGTATAGCAGAACTGGACTATTTCCTGTATCAGCCAATGTTAAAGTCGAAACAACCTCACTAATATATTGTTCCACAACTGTCGCTGGAATAAATAAATTAATCCAAGGATGAGGGTTAGACCAAACATTGATAGATTTAAGGAAAGCAACAGTGGGAGCTAAACGATTGAGAAAGTCAAAATAACTTTTGTCTTCAATTTTTTCGGCGCCTTTAGTATAACTTAAGGAGGCAAGCAGGCTAGTATTATCTGGTTCTGATGGCGGTGTATAAAAGCTAGCTGCCTCTAAGAGATAGCGCCATCCACCGTTAGGAGCGCTTACAATCTGACCTTCTACATAATTGAAACGCTCCGAATCAATAAGCAAGCGTTGGTCACGAATAAAACTAGCCAAATCGTCATAATCTAGGAGAAATACACGGGCGTTACGTTCAGCTTTGATTAATCGGATAGTTGCTCTGACTATAATTCCGCACTGCCCTAAACCTGCTAACACGGCTTCAAATAAATCTCGATTTTGATACTGCGAACAATTTACAAGATCACCCTCACCAGTCACAACCTGAAGTTCTAAAACATTATCAACTTGTACCCCATAGCGGTGGGCTGCACCACCTATACCACCATTTGATAATGTACCTCCAATCGACAGTTCTAAGTAATCGGTTAGAACAGGCGGTGTCAATTGTTGCGGCAATGTCGCTTGCAATAGCTCACTCCACCGCACCCCAGCTTCAACAACCGCCCCAAGAGTATTAATATTATGGATTTTGTTGAGCGTACTTATATCAATGACTACACCCTTCTCTACTTGTGCTTGACCGTAGCATGTATGACCCTGACCGCGCGCGGCAACCTTAATGTTATAAATACGAGCAAATTTAATAATCTTGACGATATCATCAACCGAACCAGGTTTAAGTACGGCTAGAGGATAATGACGTACTAAATGTCCAAAATCATCAGATGCCTCTTCGCGTGTAGCATCATCAGTGTAAAGCACTCCATCTAAACGTGGTAAGTTGACAAATAATTCTGCTGCATTCGCTTTATTTACCCACGAACGACAGACTGTATCAAACCCAATAACAACAGTACTTGTAATCAAGCCTTGCAAAATATTGCGACGTGAGACATTATTTTTCATGTTTTGATTCTCTGACAATAAATAGCATTCGGTGGTGCGTCAAAGCAAATAAATTGTTCGTTTAATTGAAGATTGTAATGGCTTTGACGCACCCTACCCAATATATCAAAATTAATGACATCGAATACTAGTGGTCTGTGTCATTAATTTTGGACGGTTGGAAGAATAAACCACATAATCCGGAGGATTTCCCGCAGGGTAGACACAAAGGACACAAAGGAAGAATTATTAAGAAGTGAACCTACCAAAACTTTTGACATGGAGTACTAGCTTTAAGCCTCCCCTTGCGTGCGGGGGGGTTAGGGCGCCCAGATTAAGATTATATCCTCACCTCAGCGCTGACAAGTTAATTGCCCGTTTGTATTAATAAGGGTTAAATCAAATAGCTGTGATTTTACTTTTATTTTTTTCTTCTCTGCTAACTGTTGGTTCGGGTTTAGCGATAGATGTAACGGATAGTTTATTGCCATCTAGCTAAAGTTTTATCAAGATAGTAATTTTAGAGTTGTGGCGCCTGGGATGTCGAAGTACCGATAAAATCGTTTATTCATCGGACGGGGTTAACGCATAATTTTTTTTCTTCATTCGGACGAGTTGCCAAGTAATTATCCAACCAGCGACACCCCTGAGCTAGTAAATTATCCAAGTCCAAATTCCATAATTTAATAGTTTTGTCATCACTTGCAGAAGCGATAGTCTTAGCATCTGGACTATAAACAACCCAGGTGGCTCGCTCAGTATGCCCTGTTATAGTAGAAATTACTTTAAGAGTGGCGCCATTCCATAATTTAATGGTTTTATCCCAACTAGAGGAAGCTAATGTTTTGCCATCCGGGCTGTAAACTACGTTTGTAACCCAATCTGTATGTCCTGTTAAGGTAGAAGTTTCTTTTTTCGTCGCGATATCCCACAATTTGATGGTTTTGTCAGCACTAGCAGAAGCCAAATTTTTACCATCCCGACTGAAAACGACGCTCGTAACCTCCGCTGTATGTCCTGTTAGGGTGGCAATTTCTCTTTTTGTAGCGACATCCCACAATTTAATGGTTTTATCACGGCTAGCAGACGCTAAAGTTTTGCCATCGAGACTATAAGTGACGTTAAACACCCAGTCAGTATGTCCAGTCATGGTAGAAATTAGTGTTCCTGTGGCGACATCCCATAATTTGATGGTTTTGTCATCGCTTGTGGAAGTTAATGTTTTACCATCTGGACTTATTGCTACGCTTCTGACTCCTTCTGTATGTCCATTTAGGGTCAAAATTTGTTTTCCTGTAGTGACATCCCACAATCTGATAGTTTTATCACCACTAGAAGCTAAAATTTTACCATTTGGACTGTAAACGATGCTGCTGACTCCATCGGTATGTCCAGTTAGGGTAGACAAGAGTTTTTTTGTGGCGCCATCCCACAATTTGATAGTCTTATCATTACTAGCAGAAGCTAAGGTTCTACCATCCGGACTGTAAACGACGTGTAAAACCTGATTTGTATGCCCAGTTAGGGTAGAAATATCTTGTTTTGTAGAGACATACCACAATTTAACGGCTTTATCGAAACTAGCAGAAGCGATAGTGTTACCATCTGGACTGTAAGCGACGCTGTTGACATAAGATGTATGTGCCTGAAGGGTAGAAATTTGTTGTTTTGTAGAGACATCCCATAATTTGATGGTTTTATCCCAACTAGCAGAAGCGATAGTGTTACCATCTGGACTAAAAGCAACGCTGTTTACACGATTATTATGCCCAGTCAGGGTAGAAATTTCTTTTCCTGTCTTTGCATCCCACAATTTGATAGTTCTGTCAAGACTAGCGGAAGCAATAGTGTTGCCATCTGGACTGTAAACAAGGCTCGTAATTCTGTCAAGATGACCAGCCATAGTCAAAATTTGTTTTCCTGTCTTTACATCCCATAGTTTTATCGTTTTGTCAACATTAGCGGAAGCGATAGTGTTACCATCCGGACTATAAACGGCACTGTCAACATCAAATTTATTATCAGTCAGTGTAGAAATTTGTTGTCCTGTAGCCACGTTCCACAATTTAATAGTTTTGTCCCAACTAGCGGAAGCGATAGTGTTACCATCTGGACTAAAAGCGACGCTCAAAACCCAATTTTTATGTCCAGTTAAGGTATTTAAGAGTTTTCCTGTTTGCACATCCCACAATTTAACGGTTCCGTCACCGCTTGCGGAAGCTAAGGTTTTATTATCTGGGCTAAAAACGACGCTCATCACCCAATTTTGATGTCCTGGCAAGGTATAAATTAGTTTTCCTGTCTTCGCGTCCCATAATTTGATGGTTTTATCCCAACTACCGGAAGCTATGGTTTTGCCATTAGAACTGTAAACAGCGCTCACGACCGTTTCTTGATGTCCTTCTAAGTAATTTTTTTCGCGAATATCCGACAAAATTGTCTGTAAACTAAATATAGGACTGTATGCTGGATAATTAGCTAAAGATTTTTTCTGTTCAACTAAATTTCTCAAATCTCGTCCAGTCTGCATTGCCAATAGTAAAGCATCAATTTCTCTGCCACTTTTAAAGTCTTGCAATGCATTTGTTCCATCTTGTTCTACGCGCGTAGCAGTTAAGGCATTTTGGCGATAAATTTCTGCTTGCCTGACTCCAAATAATGATAACAGCAACAGCAACAAGGAGGATATTAAAATAATACTGCCAATACGAATGCGTCGGTGTGCTTTTTGGGTTGCCTTTCTTAAAATATCATTGGCTTGCTTTTGTGCCTCGGCGCCTTTTCGCTCTATTTCTAGATTAATTTCATATTCAAGCTTTTCTAATTCTCTAGCTTTCTTTTCTTGCTCAAATGCAATTTCTGCTTGCCGCTTTTCTAATGTCTTACTAGCATCTAAAAATATATAATCTTTATCACCCAAACTTTTACTTAGTGCCCAAGCAGTAGCATCACGCAACGCTGTTCCTCGTAACAAACGTGACTCATCCTGGCAATTTGAATTAAACCACGCATTTAAAGAATCCGCATAAGGACGTAGCTTTGCTAACTCCTTTTCAACCCAATTCAAATCAAAAACAGAACTATATACGCGATTATAAATTTTTAGAGTTGCGTTACTTTTAACAACTAACCCTGATAGCCGTAATTCTACTTGTTCCTTGCTTTCATCCACCCTAACCAGAGTCGAAAGTAATATCTGTTGATAAAGTCCTAACAAACGACTTCGGTATTTCTCATTCTTATCAGAGCTAACTCGGTTCTTTATAGTGCGTAAATGTTCAGGTTCATCCTGAAATTCCCAGTTGTAAATAATTCGACTTTTGATAATCGCTTCTACCCATTGAGCTTCTTGCTTTTTAGGTGGTTTATTAGGTGTTTTGACCAAAAAATTACAAACTTTTTGAGTTAAAAACGGTTGTCCACCAGTCCAATTTAATATCTCTTGCAAAATAATTTCCGGATTATCAAATTTGCCTACTAAACCAGGTAATAATGAAGGTTTGGCTTCTTTAAAAGTAAACCCTGTTAACTCAATAGCTTGACCAAGATTAAATGGTGTTCTAGTTTTTTCTGTAATTAAATTTGAGGGAGTTATAGTTCCCAATAAACAAAAAGTTAAATAATTGTATGCAGGATTATCTGCTCTTTGATTATAACAAGCTCTGATTAAAGTGAAGAAATCATCGGTGGAAAAACTTAAGCTTAGAACACTATCAATTTCGTCTAAAAATATAACAATTTTTTGCTCTGGGTTATTTTGTCGCAACTGTACTAATAAAATTGTATCAATAAACTTACCTAATCGTTTTACATAAGATAGTAGCTCTTGTTCCTCCCACCAAGACTCTAAATCAAAATCTTCTAAATCAAATTTCTCAACAAGCGTATAAATTATACCTGCGTACCACTGTTCTTGAGTGACATCATTTGCACCTTCCGCAGACAAGTCAACTTCTGCACAAGCAATACCTTCCTGAAGTAGAAGATGCATTGTTCGCACCCGTAAACTCGACTTACCAGTTTGACGCGAGTTAAAAACATAACAGAAGGTTCCTGCCTTCAAACCTTGATACAATTCATCATCCGCTTTGCGTATCGTGTAAGTAGGAGAATCTAATTTCAATGTTCCTGAGTATATATACTCACTGTGTTTTCGTTCGCTCATTGTTCTTATTTTCAAAGATTGGCGCCAAGATTTATTTATTTTAACAATTATAAAATCAAAGAATAGCTGTGATAAGTTTTTAACCTAGGTTAATTAATATTCTAAATTTAGATGATTCAACAAATGCTTAAGTATTAGCGACGACCAGCAGGTATAGGATTTGAAGGTTTGCCACGGTCAGCTAATCGAGCCACTACTTGTTTATCATTTGATATGCTAGACTCGTTTGTAGATTTTAACGAAAAGGCACGTGCTTCAGGTGCTATGCATATAAAGGTAGACACTACAATAAGTGCAGAAACTAATAGTTTTTTCATAATTGATTCGACTTGTTAATTTATGTTTGCTGCTAAGAATAGCTAGAAAGTTAAATTAACTTTCGCTTTAATTTGGTGTGCATCTCTTAGCTACATTCATAATGCCGCAATCGTCTAATAGTTTACAATGTCCGTTTAATGCCACTTTCAGCAAGCGTAAAACTTGTTAAAGATAAAAATAATGTTTGCAACTGAAATAAAAGTGAACAAAAAATGATAAAAGATGTTGGAAATTATAGAAAATTAGTGTATTATCGTAATTATATTAATCAATCTCAGCATTAATAACAGCAATTATGTATCGAAAGTATACCTCATGGGTTTTAGGCGCCCTAACTTTAGCTGGTTTTGGAGCAAGCATAGAAACAGCAAAAGCGCAAACAGTCTATCCATTTAATGCCACCTATAATGGTTCATCCGTGCTATCGGGAACTATAACTGAGGATATAACAACAAGAACCATTTCAGGCACAAGTAATGATGCGCCTTTTGGCTTGACCCAAGCTAGTGGTCTTGCTTACGTAAAAACAGATTTAAGTAGTGGCTCATACCGCTTGAGTAGTAATCCAGAAACATTTGGTTTACAAAATTTACCACTTGGTGGAATCACGTTATTTGGCGAAGGTAACAGCAAATTATTTTATCAGTTTGAAAGCATTACAGGAGCTATTAATTTTGAAAATTTGACAACGAGTGGCACTAATATTAATAACATCACTGGTGGTGAAGGTTTATTTCAAGATGCAACGGGTACACTTAATGGTTCTGAAGTTTATGAACTCGCTAATCTCCTAGTAGACCCAACCAGTGTTAGTAAAGGTATTGTGAAAATAAACGGCGCCATTACTGTACCAATATCTCAAAAAGTGCCAGAGCCAAGTACTACTGCTGCACTAGTTGGAATGAGCATTATTGGCGCCGCTTTTCTAGCTAACGACGTTTTCAAAGCAGTAAGCATTGTAAGAAAGCTCACAACGCGATGATGTGAGCAAAATATCAGGGTTCTATCGTTCTAATATATAATTGGTGCAAAGAGCGTCAGTTTATTCAATGCGTCAAAAATTTATATAAGGGACTTCCAATTAAATAAATATCCAAAATTGTCTTGTGGAACGGGCGTCCCCGCCCGCGCTGTATCTAGGACAGGCAGGGATGCCTGTTCCACAAGATGGAGAATTTAATTTTTGGAATACCCTAAGTGAAATAAAAGTGAATAATTTCAAACCAGTCATACAAATAAATATTTAAGCTAACCCAAATAAACCAAAATAAAACAAAAGTGAAATCATGTTAAATTTCAGCAAACCGCTAACAACTTTAGCATTTTTAACACTAATCGGCTATGTCGCCCCCCTGAACGGTTACTTTGGCGACGGATGTAACGGATTGTCATGCACAAGGTAGAAGCATCTCTTAGTTAGCTTTATTGAGACGAATTATCTAATAAAATTTTTAGGGCTTCGTAGCCCCATTTAAGCGTTATTAACCCGCATATAATCGACAGTGCTGAACACCCTAAAATACCTCTGCTTAAAGTTAGCTGATAGTGAAAGTATAAGGTTGTACTGCTCCAATATGATGCAGCAATCACTAATCCAATTATTGCTCCCGCGCTAAAGCGTTTAATCGATGACATCATTTTTCTATTTCCTTAAGATTGTTTGATATGTACTCAAAGCAGATTATAATTTTCGAGTGTATGTTTAAAAGATACTTCTACCTTGTGCATGACAATAGAGTTCCGAGATGCTTTGTTTCTCAGCATGACATTATTGTAAGATGCTCTATTTAGCGAAGAAGGCTGGGATTACACGAAGTGCAATATCGGCGCCAAAGTGAACAATCATAGCAGCTAAGATACCGCCTTTCCAATATAGCCATGCAAATAAAGTTTCACGAACTATCAAAGCTAGCAGAAGCGCTTGGTGACAAGGTAATCAGCTTCTGGTGCTTTTATTTGTTATTAACTTTGGAGGGTTCCTCGTTCTTGAAGTATTACTTTTCCACCCTTGATAATTTTTAGTCTACCATCTGGTGTGATTCGGTGAACATATATATTGTTGCGGAACTCATGACAAACCAAACGACCCCTTTTATTATAGATTGCTTTGCCAGTCCAAAGAGTTGATTCACCTGTCCTTAAATTTTTCAATGTATATATATGCTCGATACAAACTGGCTCTCCTTCGCAATTTCCTTTAATATCGACGCTGTAATTTCTTGTCCTTAATGTTCCTGCATTCGCAATTCCGGCAAATAAAGTTGCGCTAATGATTGGTAATAAGAGAAAATATTTTGCGTTCTTTTTGAGGTTCAACATGTTATGTGCTGTATTTTTTATGTTAGATTCAAGGCTTAAAGCTGTTCTGCTCACCCTTCTAATTATTTATTGGTATCAATAATTTTGTTTATTCACTTCTGTAACCGTGTACATATTTATACTTAAGTAGATATGCTTACAGCAATTCCAGTGTATAGACTACCTACGTTCCATTTGGGAAAGTGAATAATTTCAAACCAGTCATACAAATAAATATTTAAGCTAACCCAAATAAACCAAAATCAAACAGGAGTGAAATCATGCTCAACTTCAACAAACCATTAACAGCTTTAGCGTTTTTAACACTAATCGTAACTGGGGGAGCTTTACCGTCTGCTGCAAATGCTCAAACTCCAGCACAACGGCTATGTCGGGTAGATCAGTTACGACCAGGAGTTAAGCCTGCTTGTACAGTGATAGTAACCTCTCGTAGTGGAGCTACTGTCCGAAGTGGTCCTGGTTCTAATTATAAAAAAATTCGTGTTCTTCCGCATAATTACGATGTGAATGTCAGAGTCAGCAAATCTTCTCGCAATTGGGTAAAGCTTAATGGCGCCCCTGGTTGGGTTAATACTCGGCTATTGCTTCATGTTGGCGATTAGATATATTGTCACTTTAGCTAATATAGGACTACTATTTGAGTTTTGACATACATGTAAGGTGGGCATTGCCCACCAAAATCTTCATGTGGTGGGCAATGCCCACCTTACAGATACTTAGATTTGTTCAAAAATCAAACCATAAAAAAATGACTTTACAAGAACTAAAGCAGCAATTAGAATCACTAAATTATCAAGAAAAAGTGCGTCGTATGGTTGAGCTTGGGCGCCTAGCTTCAACCGATGCTCAAGTCAATGATATTTTAGATGCTTTAGAAAGAGGTGATTTTTCCGAACGTATGAATGCGCTTAATTCTTGCTATGGAAGTTCTGATGGCGCTCTCATAATACGTGCTTTGGGTGATAGTTCACACCTCATACGCTCAAAAGCAATACAGTTGCTTGCGCCACTTGCGGATGACGCACAAATACAAATTGCTCTGAATACTCTAACGTTAAAACAATGCCGTTATCTACTCAAACAACTATTAAAGTGGCATCGTCACAATTGTATTGATGCTTTTATCAACGAACTAGCAAGTACAAGTGATGATAAGTTTGCTCGGTTGTTACCATATGCTTCCTCTGAACTTGTTCAACGTCAAATAGAAACAGTTATTGACCTTTACGGAATTGATGAGTGGAAACTGTTAGCGCGCTTGCATCCGGGAATTGTTGAAGAATTACTGCAAAGACAGGCAAACGCGACTAGTGACTTTGACCCTGGACTTGTAACCCGTGTAAATGCTGTTTTACCCGTACTTTCAGAACTTTTCCCAGAAACAGCGCTTTCTATTTGTCGCGCGGTATCTCGTATTATTCGATTATCAAGCTTAAACTTACAGCCTTTAACCGAGCGTTACCCTCGACAAGTTGCTGATTTTATTTTAAGTTCAAACGATACAATTAAGGTCAGCTTTGACAAAGTGGCTCACAAATTAGAAATACAACAGCTTATTTCACTAATTAATAGACGCAAAAGTACAATAAACGAACAATATATTTTTAATTTACTGGCGCCACAAGAGCGAGAAATTATCTACAAGACTTTTGCTACTAGTTGGCGCGGCAGCGCACATAGCATAATACCAGCAATCATTCCATATTTACCGCGTCACATTCGTGAACTTGAAGCACAACGTTACCTCAATTTATCAGCAAACATTTTTCCAGGGCAACGTTTATATTATGCAGCTTACCTAGCTTGGGAGGATGCGCGCGCATTGGTGAATCCTTATATTCATGACCCTGAGCCTGAATTACGTAAGCAAGCACTTTCTATATTAATTTTCGCAACTCGTTATAATCGTTCTCATACTTCGGACATCCTTAACTTTGTAAAGCAAAGACGTTACGAACAAGACCCAGTACGCGGCGCCATGATTGGAGGATTAGTAGATTTACCGAGTTCTATCTGGCATTCTCAACACTTGGAAGATTTAAGTCAAATTATTAGTCATGCTCTCAACGCTATTGACTTATCTAATTTTACAATTATCTCAATCGAACGTTTGGTTATTCAAATTTTACCATTCCATCCTGCTTGGTCTGCTCAACAACTAGCGACCTTAGTACAGCAACGGGGGCAAATTAACTTTTATGATTTGGGTGAAAGACTTTCCAACAGCGATATATTAAGAATTGCTCCAATACTGCTTCCTATACTACAATCTTGGGAGCGCAAACGCGAAAGTGATATTATTGCTGCTGCACGAAGTTTTGGGCGCCGTTTAAAAGTATTTGATGGTTTAGTCGAAATATTAGAGCGGATAATCAAGAATACTCAAAACAACACAATTGCATCCGAAGCACTTGATTTAATCGCAAAACATCGACAAGATAGATTAAACGAACTTATTCCCCAACTATTACAACAAGACCCTAGTTGGATAACTCAATATACAGTATACAATTTTTTACATCGGCGCCGTCAGGATTTAATCACACCATTTTTAAGGGCAGAAGCTTATACTGGCCTTTTCAGTACAGACGAAACTCGTTTTATATTACCTTTAAAAACTGGGTTTTATCGCTGGACAACGCAACAGCAAGAAATTTTCCAAACAACTCTTCAGGAAGTAATTCAAGACCCAGAGCATGATACTCTAACCAAACTGCGTATTATCAAGCAACTATCTGCACTACCAGGAGTACAACCAACTTCGTTACTGGAATTAGCAAGCGCTGATAATCCGCTCCGAGCCGTTCGCGATGCTGCATTACTAGCACTTCCGCAATTAGATAGTCCTCATGGTATACCTATACTGATCGAAGCACTGAATGATGACCGTGCGCGAATAGCTGTTTATGCGCTACGGAGTGTACTGTTACAAATGCCTGAAAACCAAGCATTACAAACCCTACGTGCAGCTCCTTTAAATAAAGTCACTGTTGCGAAAGAAGTAGTACGTTTATTGGGTGAGTTATCATCAGAAGAAGCTTATACTGAATTACTTAGTTGGAATGAACGTGATTTACACCGTGACGTGCGAGTGGCATTTATACGGGCATTATGGAATCATTTAGAACGTGCCGAAACTTGGTCAATATTATTTGGCGCCGCAACTTCATCCGATACAGCCATAGCAAGAACTGTTGGGCGCCAACATAACGATCACTCGCAAAATAACCAACAGCTACTAGAATTATTTGTAACACTACTAAATCATCCAGACCCATTAGTACGTTTGGATATACTTGAACGTTGTTGTTATTTTCCAGTTAGTGACCGCGAACGAATACTTTTACCAGTTCTACAACAATGTATTAATTCATCCTTATTCCACGAAACATCTCAAGCAATAAATGCATTATTAACTACCTACAAAAATTCTGCTGACATAATTGGCGCCACTGTAAGCAGCGTAATATCAAACCGTGGCAAGCTGTTAGAGTTAATGCAACATCTTTTACAAATACTCAGATATGAACAGCAACATATGCTACCAACCGCGCGCGCTGCTATTGAAGCAATGCAAGAAGACCCACTAACTACTAGTTTACAAGTTAATATAGCAATATATGCTTTTTCTTGGGAAGAGCTAGCAAGATTTTTTCAACAGCTAGCGTCGGCAGGAAAATTGCACTATGAAGTTTTATTTAGAGCAGTACAAGGTATAGAACAAATAACCACTAGAAACGATATATACGAGCTAATACGTTTAGAAGAGATTTTGGCGTCAAGCGACGATGAAAAATTACGTCGTATTGCACTTGCAGCATTAATTACTCAATCACAAGTGCGGGGTTGGAGCTACGGACTGAAACAGAGATTGTACGCATTCCGCAATGACCCTTCCCCAATGGTTGCCGAAAAAGCACAATTTATCATCTTGCCAGATAGTACATCCACAATGGGCGAAACCTTGTAGAGACGCGACATGTCGCGTCTCTACATGTATCGCATGAAAATGGAATCCGCTGTAAATTTTGTGTCGCTATTTCCTATTTCCCCAAAGGCAACTCAATTATAAACTCAGTTCCTTCTCCTACGACAGAATTACAACTAATTATAGTCGCGCATTTAATCCAGAATAACGACATATTTGTTTTCGAGTTCATGATTTGAATACTTTTGAGAGGCGCCCTTTATAAATTAACCTCTGGCGCCTGTAATATATGCTTTGGTCAGAGGATGTTGAGGATGTTGAAATATTTGTTCTACAGTTCCTGATTCGATTAACTGTCCAACGTTATCTTGCACCCAGAATAAAGCTGCTTTGTCAGCGATGCGTTTGGCTTGCGCTAGGTTGTGGGTAACAATTAGTAAGGTGTAGCGTTTTCTTAAACTGACAATCAAATCTTCAACAACACCACTGGAAATTGGGTCAAGTGCGCTGCATGGTTCGTCTAATAGTAGGATTTGTGGCTGCAAACTCAAAGCTCTAGCGATACATAAGCGCTGTTGTTGTCCTCCAGATAAAGCTAATGCTGAAGTATGGAGTCTGTCTTTTACTTCGTCCCACAGTCCAACATCGCTAAGGGTTGTTTCTACAATCGTATTAATTTGTTTACGGTTGTGTATACCATGTTCAATCAGGGGTAATTCTAGATTTTTCCATATTGAGAAAGGAAAGGGATTCGGTTTTTGAAAAATCATCCCAACTCGGCGCCGTAATGCGATTGTATTTATTTTTGTATCAAGTACTTCTAAGGTGCCAACACGTATTCTACCTTTTACCCGACAATTAGGAATTAAATCGGTCATGCGGTTGAGACAACTAAGAAAGCTAGTTTTTCCACAACCACTTGGACCAACTAAAGCCATAATTTTTCCTGCTTCGATGCTGAGAGTAACATTCTTCAAAGCAGTTTTTTGTCCGTATTGGAGGATAAGGTTTTCTGTTTGAATTAATGGTTCGGTAATTGTAGTATCAATTTTCATTGATTAATAATCCTTTTATGCAACCAATTTTCGGCAATTGATGCTGCTGTGCCATTTATTAATAACAGCAGTAATAACAAAACCAATGCTGAAGCATAAGCACTTTGATCTCCCCCAGATACATTCATCGACAAATCAAAGATATGAATTGATAAGGCGCGTCCTGAATCTAAAATTGATTGAGGCATTCTATCTACATAACCACTGGTAAAAATTAATGCTGCTGTTTCTGCAATTGCCCTTCCAATTCCGAGTACTAATCCTACTACTAAACCGGGAACAGCAGCAGGTAATAATATTTTGAATAATGTAGTTGTACGGGAAAAACCAAGAGCAGCGGCGCCTAATCTATATTCGTTAGGAACAGCCCGAAACCCTTCTTCTGTAGAGCGAATAAGGATTGGTAACACCATACAAGCTAAAGTTAATCCCCCTGATAAAATAGAAAATCCTAATCCTAAAAATTTACAAAAGAAGACGTTGCCAAATAAGCCAAAGACTATCGAAGGGACACCAGCTAAGATATCTAAGCTACGACGCACGAAGGTGCCAAAAATACTGCTATCAATTGGTGTAAACTCCGCTAGTAGAACTGCGGTTCCTACACCAATAGGAATAGAAACTGCCATACATACAGCCATAATTAAAAAAGTAGAAACAAGAATCGGGGCAATTCCCCCTTCTCTACCTGCATTTTCTGGTTCAGTGGTGAGAAATTGCCAATTTAAATGTCCGATGCCATGCCATAAGATATCACCGAGTATCCATAAGAATACACCAGTAACTAAGATAGCAGTAGCCCAGATGGTAATTGTTGGCAGCCAAGAAAATCTAGTTGCTTTCATTGATAAATTTTCCCTTGGCTAATAACTTCAGCAACTCCAACTAACAATGTAATTAACCCCATCAAAACTAAACCGCTGACAAACAAAGCTGAACGATGGTCGCCTGTAGCATAAGCCATTTCTAAAGCAATATTTGCCGTTAAAGTCCGAATTGGATCGAATATACTTTTGGGAACTTGTACAACATTACCGCACACCATCAAAATAGCCATTGTTTCGCCAATCGCGCGTCCGGTTTCTAAAATTAAGCCTGTAAATAACCCTGATTTTGCTGCTGGTAACACTACTTTACGAATAGTAGCCCATCGTGATAATCCTAAAGCTGTGGCGCCTTGAATATAAGATACTGGAACTTTTGCCAAACTTGCATGACTCACAAGAGCAACTGTCGGCAAAATCATCACCGTCAAAATTGCGATACCAGCTAACAAACTTGGACCTGGTGGATGTATCTTACCAATTAGCGGCGCCAGTACTACCAATCCCCAAAAGCCATAAACTACAGAAGGAATTCCTGCTAGTAGTTCAATCGTGCGACGGTACAATCCAGCTACATATGGTGGAGCGTAAAATTGTAGAAAGACTGCGGAGATAATACCAATTGGAGTAGCAATTAACACCGAGCCTCCCATTGCTAAAATCGTACCTAATAACATAGGTGAAAGGTTATATAACCCTGCGCTGGGATTCCAAGAAGAATCAGTAAAAAAGCGGGTGAATCCGATGTGATTTAAAACTTGCAATGATTCCAAAATCAGAAAAACGACAATTAATAACGCAATCGCACCTGCCATTACACCCAAACAACGTAGTATCCAAATTAACCAAAAGTCATTTCGAGACGAGGACAAAATTTTGTTTTTGAACAATGTCATTTACCTGTTTTGATTCTGCAAAATCAATAAATTCTTTTGCTAGTCCTTGGGGTTGGGTTTTTGTTACCAAATTGAGCGGACGAGAAATAGGGAAGGTACCATTTTGAACATTGGCTGTTGTAGCTGCAATACCGTTTACAGGTACTAATTTTATTGCAACTCCATTGTTGGCGCCATGTTCTGCTGAACCAATCGAAACATAGCCAATAGCATTCGGATTTCCTGCGACAGTCTTAATTCCCTGCTCATTTTCACCAATCACCACTTGTGCTTTAACATCAGTATTTTTGAGCTTGAAGTAGTGGGTAAATAATTCCAGAGTCGAACGTCCTTCGGCTTTGTTAACAACGGTAATCGCTCCATCTTTACCTCCGACAGAGCGCCAGTTCGTTATCTTGCCTGTGTAGATATCCACAATTTGCTTGTCGCTAAGAGATTTCACCGGATTATCTTTATTGAGAATTACCGTGACTCCATCGCGAGCTATTGAGAACGCACTTAAATCTTTTTCTTCTGGTTTCAGGGCACGGGAAACCATGCCAATATCAGCTGTACCCTGACGAGCATCTGTAATACCGCGACCAGAACCGCCCGACTGTACATCAACTCTTACCCCAGGATGACTAGACTCAAAACGTTTGCCAATTTCTGCCGCTAATGGCGCCACGGTACTTGAACCAGTAAGTACGAGTTTACCCGTAGATTTACTTGTATTATTAGTTGCAGCGTTATTAGGCGCCGAACAACCTTGTAAAGAAATACAAGCCATCAAAAAAGCCGCTACTGTAACTGAAAAATCTGATTGCTTCATTTCAAATGCCTTTTAATTAAACCAAAGAACACAACAACCGAGGTTTAAAGCTTTTGCCGCATTTACCTTTACAGACGGCGCCAAACTATAAAGATACGCTTTATGGTCACGTTCTCGAACCACAAACTCCGCAGTACGCAAAACTTGTAAGTGATGGGACAGTAAACTTTGTTCCAAGCCAAGAACTGCGTTTATCTCTCCCACATGCATCGGACTATCCATAAGCAACTTCAATACTGATAGACGAGTCTCATCTGCCAAGACCTTGAGTTTCTGAGTGCAAACCGCTGAATCTGTCTCGTTCATAGCTTTTCTGTCGTTACAAATCAATCTGTATTCATATGAAAAGTTATTCAATTGAACTGTAAAAATTATCACTCCTATTAATTTACCTTAACCAAAATTTAATTAAAACTTAACATAAGTAGTCCTGCTCTCTGACTTACCTGTTTTACGCGAGTTAAAAACGTAACAAAATTTACCAGCCTTTAAACTCTCATACAATTCGGTATCAGCTTTACGCTTTGTGTAAGTAGGAGAATCAATGTTTAAAGTGCCAGAATATATATATTCGTATGATATATGTGTGTTCATAATTCCAGCTTGTTGTTAAGATTACGTTTATACTTGGAAATAGATTTTAGACCGCGTTACCCTCTATAATCAAGCAATCATATTATTTAAAGTAAAGGTAACAGTATATTTGGTGCAATATCATTTTTTGTTCACTTTTTTCAAGATTGGCGTTGTATAGCTGTAAAGACGATTTTCGCGCTTTGTTACAATTGACTCTGAATTAAATAATACATAAATATTATTTGATTAGAACTCACGAAACCGACACATAAAAAGAAAGGTGCAGATTTCGCCTCGGTTGATATAGATTGATACGCCTTTTAGGGCTTGGATGTTTCCGTAGTATGTGTGGATGTTTTTGATTTGTAGCATTAGATTTTGGATGGTTGGTAGGTAGGGAGGGCGGGTTTAGAGGTATCTTAAAAGGAAGCTGGTCTTTTCGTTAACCCGCCCTTACATACCTATGTTTCTGCTGACTTGCTCTTACTCTTTGCCTAGATAGGCTTCGATTACGAGAGGGTCTTGACGTACATGAGCGGGTGTTCCTTCGGAGATTTTCTTGCCGTTTGCTAGTACGGTTATATAGTCGCTGATTCCCATTACTAGTTTCATGTCGTGTTCGATTAGTAAAATTGTTAGGTTTAGTTCGCTGCGAATTTGCTGCATGAACGCAGTTAATTCTCCTGTCTCTTTGGGATTCATTCCCGCTGTTGGTTCGTCTAGGAGCAATAATTACGGTTCTGATGCTAATGCTCTGGCTATTTCTAGGCGCCTTTGTTCACCGTAAGAAAGATTTTTTGCTAATTCAAAGGTTCTAGATTTGGCTAAACCTGCGTACTCTAACCAGTATAAAGCTTTCTTTTTGGCGTTTGCTTCTTCTTGGACTGTAATATTTAGTCATAACACTAACAAAACAAAGATTGTAGGCATTCCGCAACGACTTTTCCCCAATTGTTGCTGAAAAAGCAAAATTTATCATCTTGCCGGATAATTAACAGATTATCAAAACACGCGGGCGCCTATTGACTACAATGCTCTCTAGGGTTATCAGCAGGCAAGCGCATAATATATTTCTTGTAAGGCATAACGCTTGCGTATGATATTTAAACAAATAACTATCTTCTTCGACGTTTTTTGTTGGAGAGCTTTGCAAAGGTACCTCGAATTACAATTAATAAAGGCATTGTAACAATAAGTAAAGATGGCAGAGCCGCTGGAGATGAAAATATAGCAACACTCAAAAGCCACAAAAATAAACCTCCCAAAAATACCCAGCTTGTCAGGAGAACCGACCAAGACATTCCAGTGGAAGACATACCTCTCATCGCTCGACCTTGAGCGTACATTTCTCCTACTGGGTCATAAGCTTTATGGGTTTGTTCAACTTCGGTAGGTTTTCGGGAAGCAGGAATATCCACCAATAGCTTATCTTCGGGCTTATTATAATCGCTAAAAAAATCTTGATTGTCGTTGTTATTGCTCATATATCCTATAGATGATTAAATTTACACAATTTTTGATTAACAATTTACGGTTAACTTATGAAGCATTTGTTCTACTTACAGCAGATTTCGGGTAGATGAAGTACACGCATAATAGCCAAAACCCCGTAGAGACTAACATGTTAGTCTCTACATGTATTGCATGAACACGCAATCTGCTGTATTTGTCGTTTTTTTAACCCTTCTACTTTTTAATTGGTATTGTTAAGTTGATTCTATTCATGTACACGTGTAGAGACTTTACATGTACGGTTTCTACATATGCGTAAAACTAAAATTGATATTAAGTTTGAATCATAAACGTTGCCTTCGTCTTCTAAGCAGCAAAATTCATCTGTCTCTTTTCGTTCATTATCGCAACCTCAATTAGTATCTATTCTAAGGCGCGTAGAACCAAAAAGACACTTTAGTCGCGATACTCTAAAATGAACTGAATAAATTAATTATCTCTCTCCTATATAAATTATAGAAGTATTAGCCTCTATTTAAATCTAGCATTTGTTGAAAATTTAGTAAACAAGTACAATTTATGAATCAATATGATTATATTGTCATTGGCGGCGGTTCAGCAGGTTGTGTTGTCACCAACCGTCTAACTGAAGACGATAAAACAAAAGTATTATTGCTTGAAGCAGGCGGTTCTGATACTTTGCCAGAAATCGAAGTTCCTGTAGAATGGCCTAAATTATGGGGTACTGAGATAGACTGGGCATATTCTACAGAACCAGAACCATACCTTAATAATCGCAAAATTTACCATCCGCGCGGTAAAGTTTTGGGTGGTAGCAGTACGATTAATGCAATGATTTATATGCGAGGCAACCGTCATGATTACGATAACTGGTCTAAGCTTGGTAATTATGGTTGGAGTTATAAAGAGGTGTTGCCGTACTTCAAGAAATCAGAAAATAATCAGTTTGGAGCATCGCAGTTTCACGGAAGTGATGGACTTTTAAGCGTAACTGACCAAGAAGCACCCTCAGTAATATCACAAAAGTTTATAGAAGCAGCAATTAGCTTGGGCTACAATCATAATGCTGATTTTAACGGCGCCGAACAAGAAGGTGTGGGAATATACCAGCTAACTATTAAAGATAGTAAGCGGCATAGTATAGCGTCAGCTTTCTTGTTACCAATTTTAAATCGTCCGAATTTGACAGTTAAAACCAATGTGTTGGTGACTCGATTACTGTTTGAAGGAACGCACGCAGTTGGAGTTGAGTATTTGCACTCAGGAATGCTACATCAGGTTAGAGTTAATACTGAAGTAATTTTAAGTGCAGGCACCTTCGATTCGCCTAAATTACTAATGCTGTCTGGAATTGGCGACGCAGACTACTTGCAATCATTAAATATTCCAGTTGTTGCTGATTTGCCTGGTGTTGGTCAAAACCTTCAAGACCACGTAATGACTCCTGTTGCATACGAGTCGATTCAAGAACACCAACCTGCTTTAACTAGTAATATTGGGGAAGCCGGATTATTTTTGCGTAGCGAATATAACCAAGATGTGGTGCCTGATTTACAGGTTTACGCTGCTCCAGTTTTATGGGTACCTCCTAAATACGCGCGTAACTGTTCAGGATTTACAATTACTCCGAGTTTATTGCGTCCTAAAAGCCGTGGAAGTGTTAGTTTACGGTCTAAAAATCCTCTAGACTCAGCCATTATTCGGATGAACTACCTTCAAAATGAATCAGATAAATTAGTCTTACTTGCGGGGCTAAAAATCGCGCGTGAATTAGTTAATTCAAATGCATTTGATAATTTTAGAGGCTCAGAAGTTGCACCAGGCAGCCAGGTCAAAAGTGACGAAGAACTTTTAGCATACCTGTGCGAAGTGTGCGAGACTCTCTACCATCCTGTTGGTACATGTAAGATGGGCGTTGACTCTGACGCTGTTGTAGACCCCGAACTACGAGTACATGGAGTAGAAGGTTTGCGTGTTATCGATGCATCAATTATGCCAAACATTACTACAGGAAATACAAATGCACCTACAATAATGATTGGTGAATTTGGCGCCGACTTGATTAAATCCACTTTAAGACGAAGCTTGTGATATATTTTTTGGCGCCTTTAGAATGACTCTACCTTTGTAAAAACTATGACTAGTAAAACAACTAAACAGTCTCAACCCACAACTGACTTATTGCAAACCTATTTTAAAAAAATTCATCAATCCGTCTCTCTAAACATTCGAGTTGGACAAGAACAGGATACATTTCAAACCCAAATACAAACAATCTTAAATCAACACTCTTGACATGTACAACTTTGAAGTTACAACCCTCAAAGGGCATACAGAAGGAATTATGAGCGTGATCTTCTCACAAGATGGTCAAACAGTTGCTTCTGCTAGTTATGACAAAACAGTGAAACTGTGGGATGCAACGAGTGGCAAACTAATTCATACACTCACTGGACATACAGGTGCAGTTACGAGTGCAGTATTTTCACCCCTATGCAGAACAGTCGCTTCTGGAGGTTCTGACAAAACGGTGAAACTGTGGGATGCAACGAGTGGCGAATTAATTAATACACTCACTGGACATACAGGCCTAGTTATGAGTGTGGTCTTTTTACCAGATGGCAGAACAGTCGCTTCTGATAGCCGTGACGATACAGTAAAATTGTGGGATGTTAATACTGGTAAACTAATTAATACACTTATTACTGGATACCAAATTAGTAACATGATATTCTTACCAGATGGCAAAATAGTCGCGTTTACTGTTTCTGGCGAAACGATAAAACTGTGGGATGTACATACTGGCGAACTAATTCATACACTCACTGGACATACTGCGGTATTCTCACCAGATGGCAAAATGGTTGCTTCTACTTATGAAGGAACGGTGAAACTGTGGAATGCAAATACTGGTAAACTAATTTATACACTCACCGGACATACAGGCGAAATTTTGGACATGATATTTTCACCAGATGGTAAAATAGTCGCTTCTGCCAGTGATGACAAAACGGTGAAACTGTGGAATGTAAATACTGGTAAACTAATTTATACACTCACTGGACATACAAGGTTAGTTTGGAGCGTCATATTCTCACCCCTATGCACAATAGTTGCTTCTACAAGTACTGACAAAACGGTGAAACTGTGGAATGTAAATACTGGCGAACTAATTTATACACTTACTGGACGTACATACTCGGTTAGAAACGCAATATTCTCACCCGATGGCAAAATAATCGCTACTGCCAGTGATGACAATGCAGTGAGAATCTGGAAATCAACTTAATGAATTGTAAAAATTATACGCTGAGTTCAGAATTTTATCTATTGTTTAATTAATTTAGGCTTAATATTACTATCGGTGATTTTGCGAAGATAAGTTTTCATTGTGTTTGCTTGACTAGGTGTATTTAGATATTTAAGTCACTTTGGACTTACGCAACTGGTACAAAAAAACCGTAGGGTGTGTGACGCTACGAAAAGACTTCAAGGTAGCTATAAGGTTTGTAGCGTCACGCACCGGCTCTCAATTGTGACAACATCGTAAGTCCTGTATTAATTGGCGCCAATTAAATTATTTATTCATCGGGTTTTACCAAAGCTAGCAGATAAATAAAGTAATTAATGTTACTAATAATATTTAAAAATAAGTATTTATCGCAAAAAAAGCGCTATTTTATAAAATATATATGTGTTATAAGTGTATTTTTGATACAAAATAAATACTTGTTGACGATACGAAAGTACATCGCAGCAGTGCTATAACTCACCCATGAGTTGATGATGTTGGGTTACCTCACCGGAATACACCTTCTTTTGGCTTGGGTAAGGTGGCTTCAGTAGCTCTGTCAAGGTGAGTCAAAAATCCTAGTATTATGACGATAAAATTCTACCTTCTCTCTGTGTTAAGAGTGTCTCTGTGGTGAAATATATATATTTTTTTACCTTCCGCCGACGCAGAGTCCACAGAAACGGAGACGAATTTTTCCCTCAATATTTTATCCACTCCTGAGCGGGCTAGGTGGCTGAAGCCACGCTACGCAAATATAAGCAGAACACGCGCTCTTTTATTTTTAATCAACTCCTTTACAAGGCGCGACGCTATCGAAGAAACTAACTTTAAAGAGGGTTATCAGCAGGTACAAACTGGCGCCACTGGGAATTAAAACAGAATTTAATCAACTTCTAGTTGCTGTTAACGTAGTTTGCTTGATGTGAAACGTATCACACACGATAAAACCCTCACTCAGAAGAAGAACGGCACTCTCCAGCATCTCGAAACATACGATTTATAGCATTATTTTAGGTGCCTAACTTTCATTGTGCTGCTTTCATTAAACAGAAATATGTCATAAACGATATTTGAGATGTCACAGTTTTTGTTTTAATATCTAAAATTGCTTGCTCCAAGCGCTTGATAAATTTTCATAAATTTAATTACATTTGTTAAAGTTAACTGTTACGTATTGAGTCAAATTGGTTTGAGTAATTAGGTTGACGCGGTTCTTACGTACACCTTCTGATTAGAAGATGGCTTGACGCAAAAATTGTTTGCCACGATATATTTAAAAAAAATCTCTGTGCTAATATTTCATATAAAATAATCACTGTTGTTTGCATGAAGAAAGAAACATTGCCGGAAGCGCTTCTAAGACTTGGCTTGTTGTATCAAAAAATTAAACACCTCGATATTGAAACAAAAACTAAAATAATGGCAGAACCGTCGCTACTACCCCAGTATGTCAACGAGCGCAACCTCGACAATATCGCCATTTAAAACCTTGACGTGTTTAACGAATTTTTTATACAGTTGGCTCTTAACTTCGTCCGGAAGAGTCTTGAAGAATTCGTAATCATGAAACGATTCCCTCAGTTGATTTATTAAGTGATTACTGATAGTTACACCATGAGTATTCTTTTGTTGCAACTGTTGAATTTTTAATATCGTTCTCTGTACCGCATCCTCAATTATTTCATCTTGCGGCATTTTCTGTAAATTTTCTAACCTAGTTTTTAATTCAATAATCTCTGGTGTTTCTTCGATACTTGGTTGATTGTTTACAGTGTAATTCCTTAACTCAATAGCCCTTGCTGTTAAAGCACTATCAACAGCTTCGATAACCTTCTCTAATGGAACCGCTGTTTTATTATCACATTCCGCATCACCGTAAATTCTTCGGCGTTTACAGCGGATTCCATTAGTTTTTTTTCGGTCATGAACATAGCACTTATACCCACAAGAACCACAAATTATTTGTCCTGACAATAAATAGCGACCAACGCTGTTTGTATTATTACCACCTTCAAAATTTTTCCCCCAAATATTCTTATTCTCTGATAACTGCATTTCAATCTGTTCATAAACTTCCTTTGATATTAAAGCTGTGTGAGTGTTTTCTCGGATATCCCACTTTGACGAATCTATGCGGCTTTTTCTAACGCCGTACCGAGTGTGACCTCTCAATACTGGATTTCTGAACCAACCGCGTAGTCCTGGCGGTGAAAACTTAACATCATATTTCTTTATGAAGTATTGGACAGTATTTCGTAACGACGCTTTATTCTCTAAGAAGTATTCAACGATTTCTGCCGCGATAGCCCAGTTAGTTTTACCGGATTTATGTAAAGTCATATCCGGTTCATTTTTCTCATCAATTCTCACATAACCGAACGGTGGTTGTGGACATGCTTTGTTCTGTTCGCGGAAATAAGCTAGTCCATGTTTGACTCTATTTTGAAGCAATCTAGATTCAAATTCTGCCAAACCAGCCATTTGGTTTAATGAGAACCAACCGAAGGGTGACGACGAATCATCAACTGGCGCATCAAGGATCTGAAGCTTTACGTTTAATTCCTCGAACAAAGCTATTGTTTTACTTATTGTTATTACTGACCTTGCAAGTCTGTCAACACGAGTTACAACAACTTCCTTTATTTGGCCTTCACGGCACATCGTCAACATTTTATTAAATTCCTTTCTATTGTCGCTTCTCCCTGATTCAATATCACTGAAAATTAACACGGCGCCAGCTTTGTTTATCCTATATGTTTGTTGCTCCAATGCATCTTCTTGCTCGCCCGTTGACACTCTCACATAACCAACTCGCATCGACTTGCCCCAAAACTCTCTGTCAGAGCAGTTTACCACTAAAATTGGACTTGTAAACTCTTCACTTGTTGGATTTGCAAATTACCTCGTACCGCTAATGATAGGCGCCCGCGATATGGCATTTCCTCGCCTGAACGCAGCAGCTTTCTGGATGGTACCCGTTGCAGGCGCCCTATTAATGATTAGCTTCTTTGTACCGGGTGGTCCTGCCCAAGCTGGTTGGTGGTCTTATCCCCCAGTCAGTACCCAAAACCCCACAGGTAATTTAATTAATGGTGAGTTTATCTGGCTGTTAGCAGTAGCAGTATCAGGTATCTCTTCCATCATGGGTGGCGTAAATTTTGTCACAACCATCGTCAAAATGCGGGCGCCGGGAATGACCTTCTTCCGTATGCCACTGTTTGTTTGGGCAGTTTTTAGCGCTCAAATTATTCAGTTATTTGGATTACCAGCATTAACAGCAGGCGCCATTATGCTACTGTTTGACTTGAGTGTTGGTACAGCATTCTTCAATCCAGATAAAGGTGGCAACCCCGTACTTTTTCAACACCTATTTTGGTTTTATTCGCATCCAGCAGTCTACGTAATAATACTGCCAATTTTTGGTATTTTCTCGGAAATTTTTCCAGTTTACTCCCGCAAGCCGTTATTTGGATACAGAGTAGTTGCCATATCCTCACTAATGATAGCGGCAGTTAGTGCCTTGGTTTGGGTTCATCACATGTATGCCAGCGGTACACCAGGTTGGATGCGAATGGTGTTCATGGTATCGACAATGTTTGTATCGGTACCAACTGGAATTAAAGTCTTCGCATGGTTAGCAACAGTTTGGGGTGGTAAACTGCGACTTAATACACCAATGCTATTTGCATTAGGTGGGTTAATAATGTTTGTGTTTGCTGGTGTAGTGGGAATTATGCTTTCCTCAGTTCCCATTGACATTCACGTTAACAACACTTACTTCGTCGTCGGTCACTTCCATTATGTTCTTTACGGAACCGTGACGATGGGCTTATTCGCTGCCATCTACCACTGGTTCCCCAAAATGACTGGACGTATGTACTATGAAGGCTTAGGCAAACTACACTTCTGGTTAGCCTTTATTGGTACCAACCTTAACTTCTTCCCAATGCATCCGCTAGGTTTACATGGAATGTTACGCCGAGTCGCATCTTACGACCCCGAATACACATTTTGGAACATTATTGCCAGCATCGGTGGTTTCTTACTCGGTATGTCAACATTACCGTTTATCTTAAACATGATTAGTTCCTGGATAAACGGAGACAAGGCACCGGCTAATCCTTGGCGCGCGATTGGTTTAGAGTGGTTAGTATCTTCACCTCCACCTGTTGAAAACTTTGAAGAAATCCCCGTCGTAGTTTCACCACCCTACGGTTACGGCATGAACGAGCCATTAATAGCAGGCCCCGGACACCAAGAGTAGTAAGCAAACACCAACAGTAGTAAGCAAACACCACAAGTAGTAAGCAAACACCAAGAGTAGTAAGCAAACACCAAGAGTAGTAAGCAAACACCAAGAGTAGTAAGCAAACACCAAGAGTAGTAAGCAAACACCAAGAGTAGTAAGCAAACACCACAAGTATAGTAAGGGCGGGTTAACAAATATCCTACTTCAAAACGAAAAATCATCATAAACCCGCCCCTCTTCAACCAACCTCATCAACCAACCAATAATGGAAAGCTCAATAAAAACTCATATACAGGCGCCACATGCCCACGAACACGAACACGACGAAGAAGGAAATAAACAATATGGGTTCGTTGTATTTTTACTTTCAGAAAGTGTAATCTTCCTAAGTTTCTTCGCAGCGTATATCGCCACCAAATTATCTACACCAACCTGGCTACCTACAGGTGTATCCGGGTTAGAAATAAAAGAACCAACGATTAACACAGTCATCCTAGTATCAAGCAGCTTTGTCATCTACCTAGCAGAACGCGCGTTACTGCGTCATAACCTCTGGGCATACCGCATATTCCTGCTTTTAACAATGTTAATGGGCAGCTACTTTTTATACGGTCAAGCAGTCGAATGGGGTGGCTTAGAATTTGGTTTTACCACAGGTGTATTTGGGGGTCTGTTTTACTTACTAACAGGTTTCCACGGACTACACGTTCTAACAGGTATTATCTTGCAAACACTAATCCTAGTGCGCTCGTTTATTCCAGGTAACTTTGATAACGGTCACTACGGAGTATACGCAACCTCGCTTTTTTGGCACTTTGTCGATGTAATCTGGATTATACTATTTATCCTGATTTACGTTTGGCAATAACAAGTAAAAATGCAATGTACATTACGTAGAGACGTAAAATTTTACGTCTCTACGTAGGAGGCGCAAATTTGCTCAAAATATCAAGCCTGATTGCGTTGCTGCTCCAAACGTTCGCGGAGTGCTATTTTCACTTCGGGGTCATTTAACCCTTTTGTTGGTGGGTAAATTTTTGCGTTTGGGTCAGTAAACCGTTCCAGATAAATTGAGACAGCTTCGTCATCCTCTTTGTGTTCGAGGATATATTGACGAAATTCGAGGCGGGTCATTGTTGCAAAATTAGGTTTGCTCATATAAATTTCCAATTTCCATCAGGATAAATTAAAATTTCTATTTCTTGCCCTGCCAGGACAAAGACATCACCTGTACGCCCGTCAAGAGTTCCTAAATTTATGGGTACATACATTTTAGTCAAATCTGTTGTCAAATCAAAGTAGGTTTTTAACTGTTCCCTCGTTGGCATAAATTCTGGTAGTACACCCCTGCTCTCTGAAACTTACTCAAACCTACTTACTTTCAAGATTCAATAAGTTCAACGTTCAGTTCCTGCTTCAACATAGGGAGTCGGCTCCTTCTAATCCACAAGCGTTTTCCTTGCTAATTCAAGGCTTCAACTCCAAGCCAGAGTCACTACGATATTTTAAAACCTTAAATCTTAATTTTTAACCTGCTTTTTTCTTAGACTTTTTAATGCTTTTCTTTTGTTTGGTTTTAGCCAAATGATTATCAGCTTTTTCCAAATTAATTGCCGCATTTAAGTCACGGTCACAGGAGAAGTTGCAGGCGCCGCAATTAAAAACACGGTCAGATAATTTCATGTCTTGGACGTGCCCACACAGAGAACAAGTCTTAGAGCTTGGATACCATCTATCCACAACTTCAAGCTTAGTTCCATAATGAGATTGTTTGTAATCAAGCATTCTTCGGAATTCGTACAATCCCAAACTTGATACAGCTTCTGCGAGTTTGTGATTCGCAACCATGCCTGAAACATTCAAGTCCTCGACACGGATTTTATAATATTTCTTGCTAATTTCCGTAGTAATTTTCTGTAAAAAGTCTCTACGAATATTAGCTATGTGTGCATGTTTCCGAGCTATGGAATTAAAGAACTTTTTCGCATTTTTTGATGCACGCACACCCAAAATTTTGTTCCCAAACTCTTTGTTTCGATTCCGCCACTGTTCTTTACTTAGCTTGGTTTTCGCCTTTTTTAAAGAGTCAGGAGCGGATATTGTAGAAGAGTCTGAGAATGTTGCAAAGGTTTTTACACCTAAATCAATACCTACTTTCTCAACTTTGTGAAAGATGGTCGGTACACGTTCTGCGTCAATGTTCGAGGATACAAACCATTTATCGGCAGTGCGAGTCACAGTAAAAGTTTGGGAGGAATAATAAAAATCAACTTTTTCCTTTGACCTAACTTCTCCTACTCCTGGTAAATTAATTTTTCTACCAGGTTCAATAACGACTCGGTTTGTAAATGGCAAAGCTGGTTCACCTTTTTTTGGGTAAACAGCCGATGCCTTATAAACAGTAAACTTATCACATGACTTTTTCGCTGCCAGTACTGGAAATTCAGCTAAACCTTGGCGCCACCTTGCAATCGCTTCTCCTAAATCTTGAAAAGCAGATTGGTAAATGGTGCTGGAATAATTTCTTGTCCAAGCGTATTCAGGAAGTGTCATGACGTGGTTCGTAAAAACTTTCTTTATCTCGTTTAAACGAACTGAATCAGAAGCTTTTATTCCCTCAAAACTCCAAGACGCTTTTAACATTTCTAGCCCGAAGTTGTAAACAAATCTCCTAAACCCTGCCATGCCACGCATTGAAGATATTTCCCTGTTATTCAGTTTTAATTCTCTTTTTAATGCGTACATACCTTGACTTACGCCCCTGTTTTCAGTACTATAATCAGAATAGCCAGCAGTTCTATAAAAGTCAATAGGGTAAATGAAAAGAATTAAGGATGTTCCAGCTTTTTACGACGAGATGAAGAAAGGACATGAAATACATTTGACAGATACGGCTTGGAATGAGCTAAAGGCTAGGGCTAAGAGCAAAAAGCTTAGTGTTAGTGAATATGTTGAAAGATGGGTTAGGGGTGTTTGGGAGTCAGAACCTACTCATAATGAAGAGATATGATGAAGTTTGATGAACTTTTAGCGACTAGTAAGCAACCTCACACTTTCCTTAGTGGCAATTATTGTTTAACGCTGGCAGATAAAGTGTCAGCTTTTTTTTTGTTTGGCGCCAGAAATATCTTCTTTCGCCTAACTTCCTTAAATTATAACTACGTTATCATTACATTGTCAATACTACATCAATACATAAATCAATACGGTTGTCATTACCATCAGAGATTGCTAGGTTGGGAGTAGATGGGAATAATGGTGTAATTTATGGCAGCGAAAAAGGAGAGGATTTTTATCCAGGTTCAGATAGACCCAGTAATGAAGAGTAAATTTGCAAGTAAGGTTGAGCAGGAGGGCAAAACAATCACGGATGTTATACTGAGTTGGATTGATGATTACGTTAACGAAAAGGAAAAAGTAGATGTGCTTGAATTAAAACATCGCTTAGACGCTCTGCAAGGTGTAGAGCATCGTGTGGAAGCCTTGGAACGCTTACTGAAAGATAATGTGTTGGGAAAATCACATGCTTAAAGGACGAAGATTTGCATGGATTGGTATTTCAGTAAGCAACTATTCAAACCTTTAAACATTAAATGTGGAGACGCTCGCTTACTAGGGCGTCTTTACAATTTGGTATTTTATGAATGATTTTAATCGAAATAAAAGGGAATGGAAAAACTAATTCCCCATTCCCTATTTAAAAAATAATCAACCAATTGCAGGATACGAAAAACGCTCATTAGTATTTCGCGTCTAAAAATTCATGACGGGATATAATTAATTATTAATAAAGCATAATTAAACCTCCACATTTTTTAAAAATTATTATAATTAGAGAGTAAGTGGGCAGTTATAGCCCACTTAGTAGTTTTTACTGCTTCTTGAAGAAAGAGTAAAAATCTTATTTTTTCTGACTAGAAACTATTTCAACGTCGCCTTTTTTCAGAGCTTCAAGAGCTTCACCTTCAGCGTCTTCTCGTTTTTTCTCATTTTCTGCTTCAGCAGCAGCGACACCAACAAGTTTTGCAGCATTTTCTTCGCTTTCAAGAATACCGAATTCAATCAGCAACTCTTCTAACTCATCCATCTCAATTGGTGTGGGGATGGCAAGATTTGTATTGTTGATAATCTTTTGACCTAATATACGGTATTCATTCGATTGGTTACTATCTGGCGCATACTCGTTGACAGTCATCCGACGCAATTCTGCGTGTTGCACAATGTTGTCACGGGGAACAAAGTGAATCATATGGGTGCTTAAGCGAGCTGCGAGTGTGCTAATCAGTTCGTCTTCCCGGTCAGTGTTACGACTGTTACAAATCAAACCACCTAAGCGCACGCCACCAGTATGAGCATATTTGAGAACGCCGCGAGCAATGTTGTTGGCAGCGAACATTGCCATCATTTCACCCGATGTAACAATGTAGATTTCCTGTGCTTTCCCTTCGCGGATCGGCATGGCAAAACCACCGCAAACTACGTCACCCAATACGTCGTAAGATACAAAGTCTACATCTTGATAGGCGCCGTTTTCTTCCAAGAAGTTAATAGCGGTGATAATACCACGACCAGCACAACCGACACCTGGTTCTGGACCACCAGATTCAACGCATCTGATATTCCGGAAACCTTCAATTACTACTTCTTCAAGTTCGATGTCTTCTACAGCACCACGTTCAGCAGCTAAGTGTAATACGGTGGTTTGAGCTTTACAGTGAAGAATTAAACGTGTGGAATCTGCTTTTGGGTCGCATCCTACAATTAAGATGCGTTTACCGACTTCTGCCATTGCTGCCAGAGTATTTTGGGAAGTGGTAGATTTACCAATACCACCTTTACCGTAGAACGCAATTTGTCTAATTTTATCGTCTGACATGAATCATTTCTCCTAGAATTGTTTGAATTGATTGGGTGTACAATTATGAATTTATATGTACATACAACCTGTTACGTTCCGGGCAGGGAGTAGAGTGTGCTTTTCGCTTGTAAAGCCAAAGCTGGTGGCGCCCGTTCCACCGCAAAAGAATTTTGTGGCAACATATATTCAGTGATTAGTTGTTAGTATGGGTAAGTAATAATTATTTAATAGCTGACCAAACAGCACTATTCTCAACAGTCCCAAATTATCATTAATTTTGGTAGGTATGTAGTAGCGCTGTCTTCGCAAAAAGTATTAAAGATGTTTAGAGGGCTAAAGCATAAAGTAGTACCTAACTCCCCAAAACTTTTGACATGGAATACTAGTGCTTCATGTCATTAATTTTGTGGTGTTGGAGGAATGAACCACAAAGACACAAAGGACACAAAGAAAGAATTTTTAAGAAGTGAACCTCCCAAAACTTATGACATGGACTACTAGTGGTCTGTGTCATAAGTTTTGGTGTAATATATTTTTTACCACAGAGTACTTGAGTTAAGAGAGTTGGCTAGAAAGGCGCCTACACCCCAGAATTTATGACATGAACTACTAGCTTATTTAGAATAAATTGAGGTTTATAGCAATATTTTTGCAATAAGCCGTAATAGTTCGAGATGCAAGATATAAACAAAAGTTTAAATTTTACTTGCTCGTAGTTTATATTTTGAAAGTGGCTGTATTGGAGAACCAAAGCAACCAACTTGAATACATTCAATACTAAATATTTGCTAGCACTTCTCCCAGGAAGCTAGTACAGGGAACGCAAAAATAAAGCTACCACTTCATCATGTTTTGATTCTCATCGGGTTTACCAAGGGTACCAATAGTCCGTTTTCCCAGATACCAATATGAATTAAAAATTCCCGATGGATTTTAAATTGTTACAAAGGTTTGTGCCTTGCTTCATAGTTATTGAAAAGGAAGTGTGTAGCAGTAAACTATGATAAGCAAAATTAAACGTATTAAAACAACTGTATTGAGCTTTCTATAATACCTAGCTTTGACTTAAAGACTAATAACACTTTTATAATCTTTTATCTTAACTTGATAAGCCACAGAAGCGTTTGCGAGATTTACAAGCTTTTAAGAGCAGGCACAGCGCACATCTTGCTAAAATTTTTGCTGTTTTGTAATTCTCTTATTTATAGTCAAAAGTTATACTTATTTATAAAATATGCACTGCTCTTAACCTTTCTACGACAAGCATAGCATAGGCATCCGCTAAAATTCTTGTTTTAAAATAAAAAAAAATCAATTCATTAATTTTTAAAGTCTCAATTTTTAATAATTAATCATTGCTTGAAACTCGATTGTATTGCTATTAGGTTACTTACTCAGAACAACTACTTAAGTCCGCTAGTTAAATATGAATATTAGTCTAAATAAAAAAACATTTAGCTAGTTAACTATAGTATTTATTTAAACAGAAAATACGCGAAATATAGTTTATTGATAGTGTCTTCTTTATTTATGACTTTTCACGTAACGTCGAGAGGCAATAAAACCTAACACTCCAAAAGAAAGGTGAGTACTTTTGCTCACTCCTACAAGCAGAAGTCCAAGTGCTTATGCATTTTCAAGCTTGATTGGCGCCAAAATAGTTTGCTGATACGGTTTAAAATCAGTGAAATTACGATATCACCTATACATAATTGTAAGTTATGTTCTATGTATAATAAAAATTTTGTACATACAAATCTTGCAATATGAATAACCTAGTTCGATTAATAGCTGTTGCCTTTTTGATAGTAGGTACTGCATCGCCATCTTTGGCAGGCGATTTCAGAGACAAGGTTAGAGAGTTTCAAAGTGGTACTGTGCCTGGAAATTGTCCTGAACAAAAAATTAAGTCACGTTATTTAATATACACTTTATGCAAAGTACAGGGAAAACCAGCATATTTACAGATACAAACTACAGAAGCATCGGAGGGTGATGAGAGCGGCGCCTTAGATGTAGCTACGTTTGAGTACAAAAATGGGCAATTGGTTGGTGTCTTCGGTAACGCTTTTGATGGATATGGTTTCCGAAATAATAAATTAGTCGCTGCTTGGAAAGAGGATAAATACACTACGAATGTATCATCGAAACAATATAAGGACAAAGAGAAGAGTTTATTGGCTCAGTCTCGGAAAATTTTAGGTTTATTCAAAATTAAGTAGTAGAAATAACAGCAAGTTTCTCGGCAGCTTTTTCTATTGCGTCAATACTTCCAGGGTTCACTAACCCAAGATAATCAAATACATAAACTCGATTATTCTTTGCCGCTTGTAGTTTTTGCCAAAATGGTTCTTTTTTAAAGCCGTCGAGAACTTCTTGCTCCGAGCCACTTTGCGGAGCGTTGACGAGAATTATAGTTTCTGGGTTTGCTTCTAAAATTTTCTCAGGTGATAAAGTCACATATCCACCAAATGGACTTTTACCTTGTAGGTCAGCGGCAATATTTTTGATTTGGAATTGGTTGAGCATATCTCCTGCCCAACTATTTTTGTTTGGAGTTAAAATCGGCTGACGGCTAACTAATACTAAAGCTGAAGTATTCTTGTTTACATTCTTATTTGCGCTCTGTGCCAGAAGCTGCTGATATTTATCTAATAACGGCTTTGGACTGGCGCCTATTTTCTGGGCTAAAGTTGTCGTCAGTTCAGAAAGCGCTTTCCAACTATCTATTTTTGTTGCTAGAGTATCAATTTTTAATTCCTTAAGACGTTTGAGAGTTTGGTCAGAAAAACCAGAGGCGCCAATAACTAAGTCAGGTTTGAGCGCTACAATTTTTTCTAGGTTTGGCTGCGTTCTTCCTTGGGCTACACTTGTAACATCTTGAAAACGTGAGTCTTTATTTAGTACTGTACCAGCTATTCCAACAAGTTTATTTTGATCAAGTCTATAAATTATGTCTGCTGATAGAGGCGTAAGTGCAACTACTCGTTCTGAGTAAGATGCTTGTGGCGCCTGCTGAGGAGGAGTCGCAGTAGGTGCTGTAGCAACGGTAGAACAAGCAGCCACAACGATACTGAGTAAAATGCTTAAACTAGATATTATCCAACGTTGATACATTAACACTACTCCTGAGTCCTACTTAATTTAAATGAAACGATTTAAATTTTCTATCAATAAGCATTATCTTGCTGCATTCCTGCTCAGTATCGTTGTAATGCTAACACTATGGTTGACATCACCACTACTTCCCACGCTAGCACAACCACAGGCAAGGGTGTTTGATGAAATTTGGCAAACCATCAACGACAACTTCTACGACCCCAAGTTTAATGGAATTAATTGGCAAGCAATGCGCGATAAGTACAAACCGCAAGCAATTAAGTCTAAATCATCACAAGAATTTGCTGCTGTTGTCAATACTATGCTGGCTGAGTTGCGAACTTCCCATACACGCTTCTACACACCTGATGAACCAAGCTATTATCAACTGCTAGGTATTTTTCAACCGCGCGATAGAAAGTCATTAAGTAGACTCAAGCCATTTTTCCCCAAAGGCAAGTTTGAATACACCGATATTGGTATATTTACGAAAGTTATAAATGGAAAAACATTTGTCAGCGCGCTTTTAGATGAAAGTCCAGCCATAAAAGCAGGTATAAAAGTTGGTGATGAAATATTAAGTGTAAATAATCAACCATATCAACCTGTACAATCATTTGCACTCAAAGCTGGACAAAAGGTTAATATCCAAATTCAGCGTCAAGCAGATACTAACAGCAAACAAGAAATAGCTGTAATACCAAGAGTATATGATACAACTACAATGTTTCTAGATGCTCAACGAGTTAGTACTCAAATAATCGAGCGTCAAAATAAAAAGATTGGTTACGTTCATATTTGGGCAAATGCTGCTGACCCATCTCAAGAAAAGCTTGTATATGATTTGTTATACGACCGTCTTAAAGATGCAGACGCATTAATTTTAGACTTACGCGCGGGTTGGGGTGGAGGAAATACTAATTATCTTACTGTGTTCACAGGTCAGGGACCAAGTGTTACTAGTATTGCTCGTAATGGTTCGCGCGTAACTTATAACTCTCAATGGAAAAAACCTGTTGTGATGCTGGTAAATGAAGGTAGCAGAAGTAGCAAGGAAATTATCGCTTATGGCTTTCAACAATATAAAATTGGTTCTGTAATTGGTACAAAAACTTTAGGCGCCGTTGTCGCTGGGCGCCCAATTGTAATGCAAGATGGTACTTTGTTGTATGTAGCAGTAACAAATGTATTCGTAAATGGAACCCGTCTTGAAGGTAAAGGCGTTACACCAGATATCATTGTACCTTTTAATTTAGAATATGCCCAAGGCGCCGACCCTCAAAAAGAGAAAGCAATAGAAGTTGTTTTACGCTCCGGTAAGAGTTGATTTATAAAGACAACATTAAAAGTGCGTAGGTTGGGTGTAGCGGCAGCATAACCCAACATACGTTTTAACCAAGGTGTTGACCGCTTCTAAAAATCTAGGAAAATCTAGTTTCCTTTATCCAAGTCTACGGCATAGCTTACAAAGAATAAGAATGGAAGCGCTACAAAGTAGACTTGGAAGCTGCCCGACTTTCACGTTTTACGGCTACTCGCTCGACAACATCCTTAACCACCACTCCCCAGTTAGGTACATTGAAATAGTCGTGCCGTGACTTGACTAGGGCAATGTTCTTTGTGATTGTATTTAGTTTCGACCAACCGCTCCACACGTGTTTTCTCGGATTCACTCCAAGATAAGCGTTTGTGGATACGGGTAGTTTTTCAGAGAGGTTCATTCCTCTTCTAGCTATAACAATAGCAGATGCAATATCACTACTTAAACCATACATTCGGGAATATTTAACCAAGCCGATTAAACTTGTATAAGCAGGATTCTTTTTATATAAACTAATTCCACGATTAGAAAGTATTGATTCGAGTAACTGATAAAATTTGCTATACGCCCAGGATGATAGCATTCTGGCATATTTTCTACCCTTTTCCCGTAACGATTCTTTCTTTTTGGAAAAGTCGAGTTCCTCACAAACAACTGGACAAGCATATTTGGTAGCAAGGTTTGCTAGTGTAAAACTTGCATTAACTAGTTGTTGAGAGTTAAAATTTCTTCCCAACCCGGATAGTAAGGGAATAGTACCACAATCCTTTAAATTACCCTGATAATCCACATAAGCCCAGCCTATAGAGTTGGGATTAATGTCTATTCCAATCGTGCCATATTGAATTGGTCTGCTGACTTTTTCAACTAATTTTGGAGTAAATTGAACACCTACAACCCAACGACCATTCTTTCTGTAAAAGTGCCAAGTTTTAGCTCCTATATCAGGCAATCTATTAATATTTCTATCAAAACTGCCTATTTGAGTCTCAACGTACTTACCAAACTTTGCTTCTAAGCAGTATGGTACGCGAAACGAAAGCTTGTTGTTGCCATCGTATTGACAGGTTTGATTGCCAAAACTTTCATCACTTGAACCAACAATATAAATTTCACTGTTTGAAACTATTACCCGTATTGGCGCCACTTTTAAATAACCAATCTTTTTTTCAAGCTGATAAACATAACGCTTCTTATTATGAATTTGAAACTTGAGAGCGTGCCAATTAGAGCGTTTTGTACTTAAATCACACGATAGTGGAACCTTGCATCCACTCTTAGATTTCTGCCAATTTTTCTTAGCATAGAATTTTTGGCTGTCTAGTAGACGTTTTTCAGCATTTTTTAGGAATAGAAGTGCTGATTTTAATTTCCCCTCTAATTGCTTGATGTGATTTTTTCTACATTCTCTTGCTGAATCAACTTTAGCATGTGCCAGTGTAATAACTCCTGCGCTTTGCCTTTTACTTAAACCGTACTTTTTTTGCAGGTGAGTATTGAATTTACTCTTTTTCTTTTCAAAGTCCTTGGAGGATAAAATCGCATCAACAGTCTCACAAACTGCTTGCTTGAACACAGGGGAAAAGGCATTAAGAAACATCTCAAAATCGGTGTAACCAAGATGATTCATTTCCGATTCGAGGGTTGGAAGTCCTTTTACATAAGTGATTATTGACATTTTTAATTCCTTGTATCCATGTCAACACAGATTTTTTTGCTACGATTCTGGCAATAGCGAAGTCTTACCAGTACGGGAATACTGGATAATCCGAATTGCGGGGCGGTAATGCTGCTCCGTAATTTAATTTAAATTTAAATTAATTTTGCTTTCTTTACCTTTAGCTGTAATATACATAATTGGGTGCCAATTAGCAACCAAGTCAAAAATAATTTTAAACTATGAGTGACAGAAAAGCGCCAAGAGTACATGTAACCCTGTCTGTAGGAGCTTCTCAGCAGCTAGAACGATATTCGAGGTTGGTAAAAAAAGATAAAACTGCAACCGTAGCTTCGTACTTGTTGCATCAAAAACTAGATGAGTTACAGGCATCAGGACAGATACCTCCAGAAGACTTTGAACATGTTACAAAATATCTGATTCAACAGAAAGATAAATTGAAGGCTGTCCCCAACTGGCAAGAGCAGGTGCGAGGCTTGATTGAAGAATTAATTAGAAAAACTGACTAAAAAATAAAATCTCGGAATCACCCTTTAATTATTGGAATACCTGGGTATTTAGGCAACAGTTCTTAACCCTAATTCAGCAACGAATAATTTCGCGCAAGACAATTGCTGCCGATTCAGCCACTGGTTTTTCGGTTTGGTCAATTGGATTTGCGCCGTCTTGCCCACCCGCTAAATCACTCAGGCTACGGACAATTAGGAAAGGTTTTTGGTTTGTCCAACACACCTGAGCAATTGCTGTTGATTCCATATCAACACACTGGGCTTGCCAAACCCTGCTTGCCCAATCTCTATATTCTCGGTTATCCAAAAATACCGATCCACTAATGCCATTACCGCCTACATGAAGTTGACAGGGGCGGTTTTTTGCTTGTGAGTGTATATTACAGGTGAGTACAGGCACCTGTTTAATCGCTTGTTTAGCAATCTTAAGCAATTGTGGATCAGCGGCAAAAAATTCTTTCTCTACTGCTTCGGTCATTCCTGCTTTCTTTACCATGACGTAATCTGGAAAAATAAAGTCATAGTTTTCTGCCTTTTGCTTATAGTATTCGGGCAGTAAATATTTTCCAGGGGATATCTTCTGGGCATAAACAGATTCACTGTGGTGATACCAGCGCTCAGGAATTACCACATCTCCAACGTCATAAGCGGGATTAATACCGCCTGCCACACCTGCGAACAAAACTTGGGAAATGGGAAACTTACTTATAGCAAGCTGAGTATTCATCGCCGCATTTACCATACTCATCCCCGCTGAAAACAGCAGCAGATTGTGTCCCTCAAAGCGAACTTGTTTAAATATTGTGCCGTTGTAAGTTGTGATGGAGTAAGGTTTGCGGTTGCCCAGAAAAATTTTCTCATTGGCTGCTGTTTCTGGTGGGTAGGCAGAAACTACGGCAATCAGCGGTTCAGTTGATTTGGCTGTCGATTTGTTGCTTCGTCCGCTCATTTGACTGCCCACTAAAGCAGCGGCGCCACCTAACAGCAAATCGCGTCTACGTAGATTCATATGGTTGAAGCTCCTGTTTGATAGTTGAGAATAACTAGACGACTGAGACGATTGATTTCAACAGCTTGGGGGCGATGCTTCATTGCAAGCGCAGAGGCATCGTGAAATAATCGAGCTAACTGTTGAGGTGTCAAAAACCGAGTTGAAACCGATAGCAAAATTTCATCTAAATGCAACTCTTGAGGACTGGCTAAGACAAAGTTACGAGATGCATTTGGTAAAGTTGCGATATAGGGATAGGTTTTAAGATGCACAGATTTGAGCGTTTCGACTATACAGTCCAAAACTCTAGTCTGGGTCTTTTCAGCAGCTGGTGTTACTAAAATTCCTTTTGGAGACAGACGTGCGCGCACTCGTTGATAAAATCCTTGTGTGTAGAGTTTAGCTGTGGATTCATCAGTCGGATCGGGAAAATCGGCGACTATCACGTCAAACGTTTGGTGCAAGTTTGCCAGTGCAGAAAAGGCTTCTTTGTAAACAATCTTAACTCTGGGATCACTCAATGCGTTCTGGTTGGCGGCACCTAACAGGGGATGACTAATTGCAAGACGTGTCAGCGCTTCGTCAGATGCGATTAATACCACTCGTTGCACATCCGACCACTTCAGTACTTCCCGCAATGCCATCCCATCTCCCAAACCCATTAATAGGACTTGACGCGGCTCTAAAGCGGCACTCATTGCCGGATGGACTAGCAGTTCGTTGTAGTAATATTCATCTTGGGTAGACATCTGCAAACTGCCATTAACAAACAGAGACATACCGTTTGGGTTTTGGGTAAGTACAATTCGATGCAACGGAGTTTGTAAACTGGTAACAACTGGGTCGCGATACTGCATTGCCTCTAATCGATTCGTTAAGGGTACAATAATCGGACCTGTGAAACAGAGGAGAGCGCAGGTAAATAACCCTAACTGGCGCCATATGCGAATGCCCCGAAATACTAACCCCAAAATATACACCATAGATGCTTGTAAGATCCCAATGAACACTGAGGAAGTAAAGATGCCAAAGTGTGGTAGCAATAGAACAGGAAATGCTAACGAGCCAATCAAGGCGCCTAAATAGTCGAGAGCTAATACACCAGAAAGGGCATTATGAGTTTCCTCATCTTTTTCTAGCAATCGTGTTAATAGTGGCACCTCTAACCCTGCTAATGTTCCTAAAATTAGGGTTGCGCTAAATAGAGCAATCCAAAATGGAGCATTGAAGATAAAAAGCGTGAACAAAATTAAAGGAAAAAAAGTGCTGAGGGGGGCAATTGCTAATTCGATTTGCGCCAATCGTTTCAGCAATAGTTGAGGAGTTTCTCGTACCGCAATGAACCGACTCAGATAAGCCCCAAACCCCATTGCAGCTAAAAACCCACCGACTGAAATGCCGTAAGACAAGGCCTGATTCCCAACCAGATAACTCGCTAAGTTTCCCAGCAGTAATTCAGTAGCTAATCCACAAACTGAAGTGATTGCGGCAATCAACAACAGCACGATACGCTCTAGACGATTAAACTTCCAATCTATATTTGCACTGCTCATTTATGCGGCTTCTCCATATCCAAAATCGTTTATAACTTTCAAGGTTTTCCCTCGGCACAATTCCGTATAAAGGTTGATAATTATCCAAAAGTTCCAAATTGTCACAGTCGCAAAATTCAACGACCAAATGCGTTCCACAAACTTGCATACTATGTTTGCCTTAAATTCAAATTAATTTTATATATCTAATACTGCTTTTATTTCTTAGTTCAATTTGGAAAAATAACAATTCTGTGCTAGATAAAGCTGTCCATTTTTCAAGTCCAAAATCTATACATCGCTTACCATAATTTTAACCTCAGTAATCAATCTTGTTTTTAATCAAGAGCTTTAGATAAGTTAATACTCATCAAACGCAAACACTCATGAATGCAATTCATGAGCATTCACGCTTTTTTTCAAATCAAAACAAATTGCATTTTATTACAAAACAAATCGCATGTAATTCTTAAAATTGTTTTGGATTGTTCATTAAATTTCGGTTTCAATCATTTTTAACTACTTTTTTTAAATAGTCAAGCTTTAAAACGTAACAAATATCACAAAAATTTTCTATTACCATAATTATTCTACAAAGACAAGATAATTACCATTGTATTTAATATTGGTAATATATATAACTTCCCAATGTTACCTCTTTCTCTGGATAGATGATGTATTAATGCTTCTTTGATATAGATTTTTATCGGTTGGTGTCGAGAAACGTGATTAATTACTTAAACTGATTACTTTGTCAGCAGTGTAATTTAATCTAAGTAACAGGACCTATAAGTCGAGTACGTATATCGTTTAAGTATTTGAGTATTTGAGAATTGGCGCCTTCACAACTCCAGCATATAACAAAAAAGTATGGTATTATACATTACCAGAGTAGCAAGTGGATCATCTACCAAAAAAACGAGCGCAGGCGCCAATTTTTTTGCGGCGCTGCATTTATTTTGTATTATTAAGTACATATTTTCTAGTCATTACAACCTGGTAATTACTCGTAAACTTGTTAGCTGTGTCTACGACATAAACATTATCAATGGGTTTATTCTGGTTGATTGCTTCCATCCAGCTTGAGTAAAACAAAGAATTGGCGCTCACTAATCTAACTTTATTAAGTTCTTTTAATGCGCTTTGCTTGTCCCTTAACTGCTTTAAGAATATTCTTACATTGCCAAATTCATAAACTTGCTGACTGTAGCGAAGCTTTGACACGGCGCCACTCACTACCATAAAGGATAACTAGCCTTCGGCAAAACTTCGTTTACGTTAACGTTCAAATTCATTCATGTGCCTATACCGGGAAAATTCAAAGTGCATTCATTGTCGAAGACAAATTGAAGAAGTAATCCGATATTTTCAAATCTACAGGTAGTTATAGTAATTTTGAACTTTCTCTTGTTATTTTGAATTTTTAACTTTGAATTTGTCTTCGACAATGAATTTGAGCGCTAGCGAGTGGCGCCTGACACGATTTTATTCTTTATACAAACTCATGCAGCAAATAGCTAGTTACTTGATGTACATTTAGAATTTTACTGAAAATATTAAGATGATTTATAGTGAATTTATTTATGTACAAGTGCAGTATTGACGTGTTATATATACTTTAGGTAAAAAAAATAAAAGTATTAAAATTTTAAAAAGCGCGTGAAGAGTACCAAGTTTTTAATGCGTTCCTTGTTAGGCTTTATTCTAACATTGAGCTTAGTTTTTGCCGGAGCTATTAGCTATGCTCAGAATTCAGATTATGAGATTTGGATGAGTGACCAAGGTAATACTCAAGGGATTACGGCTACAAATCCTAAAGGTTCTTATGGTGGTAAAGTTAGAATTTATAGTAGCAAGGATTTAGAAAAGAATCCACCTATTGATAATCCTTTAGTTTTAGATGTGGCTACCGATTTATTTCCTACGGCACTACAAACTACGGGTGATAATGTTAACAGAATTCATGGAATTCTCCCGGCGCCGGATTATAAGTATGTCACCCTTAACTTTGTAGCTTCTGGTCACTTAGGAATAGTTAATAGTCAAACGAAAAAGCCTATATGCTTATTTCGCACGACTCAAACCAATACAGGTAGACAAAACCACATGAGTTTTGTTGCTCATGATGGGTCAAAAATTCTATTAGCCAACCAAAATGGTAAAGTCCTTGAACGTGTAGACGTGACCAAAAATAATCAAGGGAAAATTACTGGTTTTCAATATAATGCTGATGCAAGCCTAGATTTAGTTGGCGGAACAGGCAGAATATTAGGTCAACCGATTGCTGTAGATGTTAATCCCTTTGATGACATCTCATGCACTAAAACAGGTGTTATACTAGACGGTCAATCAACCATTACACCCAACGGGATAGCAAAACAGGCCGCTAATATACGTTCTAATAATACTGTTATTTGCCCGATTATTTCTGATGACAGCCAATATGCCTACGCGACATTAGGGGGTGGGGGTATGTTTGTAGTTGACATCAATGCTACACCAATGCAAATTGTAGCTGAGTATGACGTTAATACAGTTCACTCCGCTGGTTGTGGGGGTCATTCTGTAAACGGCAGTATGTATCTCAACACAGGTACTCCGGCGCCAAATAACAGCGAATTTACTGTATACCAATTTACTCAGGATTATAAAAAGGCGCCTAACTTTGATTTACCGAATCAACCGTCACCCATAGCTGTATGGGCTGACCCAGATAACGGTAAAATTTTACCTGGTAACAATCGTGATGCTCACGGCTTGGTAGTTACCAAAGATAAATATCTACATCAGTTTGACCGTGTACGTAATAATGTAGAAGTATTTAGAGCAGATAAAACGCTTGAATATAAAGGAAGCTATAGCTTGAAAAATTCAGGCGCCTGTAAGAGTACTTTAAATGCGGTAACTGAAGATGACCCAACTCCTGATTTAGCTGATTTGGATTTAAAGGACAAGAGAATTTATATTGCTTTACGCGGTACTTTACCTCAATCAGTGGCTCACGCAGCAGTAGGAAGTTGTCCAGGGTTAGGAATTATTGAAGTAGAGAATAAAAAATCAGGGCGGCTTGCTCACGTTTTGCCTACATTTATTGAGAGCGGTGATGCTAGGGATAACTTAAGTGACCCCCATGCTGTCATTCTTGTTAAAAGTTAAGCAATAGCTTTTACGCATTGTTGATACTGGCGCCTATTCTTTATAGGTATAGGCGCCGAGCTTTATCTCTTTTAACGTGCGCTTGTTTCTTATTTACTTCTTGAAAATTTGCATTTATATTCGCGTTCCGATTGTCTCCATTGATATAAATTTCGACTAGCTGTTTGTGGACGTGCGTTGGAATAAGGACGATAGTGATTTGAATAGCGCCGCCTAACATCAAGATTCAGTAAATTTAGCAGTATTTTAATGACTTTATCTCTAAAAGTCATGTTTAGTATTTATACTGAACAAGTGCGTCACCTATAGAACATTTAGAATGAATAGTAAAAAACTTCTGCTCCAAACTGGATTAGCTGTAACTACGTTAACTTTGGGTATTGGACTGGAAACTGCCAATGCAGCTCTACTAATTGGCAATACAAGAGGAGACAATGTAGTATTATTCGATGAAGAAAATGGAAACTTTTTGGGTGAGTTTATTACTACGGGTAGCGGAGGTTTGAAGGCGCCGGACAGTTTATTATTTGGTTCTGACGGTAACTTTTACGTATCGAGTGGAGACACCAAGGAAAATTCTGCTATTCTTCGCTACAACGGAACTAATGGAGAATTTATTGATACTTTTGCAAGTGGTGGTGGGTTGACTCGCCCTTATGGTACGGCATTTGGTTCTGACGGTAATCTTTACGTTAGTAGTTTTTTAACAGACCAAATTCTGCGCTATGACGGCAAAACAGGCGCCTTTATTGATGTCTTTGCACAGGGCAATGGTAAACCTGGGGGGTTAAATGGTCCTAACGGCTTATTATTTGATTCTGATGGAAATCTCTACGTTACAACTGAAGGTAGCGTTGCGGTGGATGGGAAACCGGATTTTAGCCTTGGTTTACCTTCTCAAGTATTACGTTTTGATGTTGCGACAAAAACATCTTCCGTATTTGTAGACCAACCAGCACCATCACCTGACAGCTTTGGTTTTGTTAGTTTTCTAGGATTAGCTTTTGGTTCTGGTGGTGATTTGTTTGTTAGCGATTTTGCAAATGATATTAGACGTTATGACTCCAAAACAGGAGCTTTGATTGATACTCTATCTACTAACTACACTGATAGCGTACCTTCTAGTAACTTCATTGGTAGTTTAACGTTAGATAACAACAATATTCTTTACGCTGTTGGATTTAACAACACTGCTAACAGTAGAAACCTCGGCGCCATTCTACGTTATGATGCGCGACTTGGCAATCCATTACCGTCACAAGGTAATAGCAGTTCGGTGTTTGTACCAACTAACGATAAACTTTTACGTCCAATTGGAATTATTTATACCGATAGGAAAGTTGTTCCTGTACCCGAACCATCTAGTATGGTTAGTGTGCTTGCTTTTTTGTCTTTTTATGCAGCTTCAAGAGTATTGAATAAAAAAACTAAAAGTGTCTAACAGGCGCCTTGAACAATAAGTATTCAAAATGCTTTATTTAATTTTAAATATCGCATTTTGATTCGGCGCCACTCACCCACCCTTTACAAGCATTGCCCACATCAGGCTATAATACAAACATAATACAAAAATCCAAAAATCATTAAAACCTAGTGATTCAAGCACTTTTAGTACTCATCTTACGCTATCTTCCGGCGCCGGGGCGAAGATATAGAAATAGAAGTTGTTGGTAAAATGCTGCGTCCGTGGTTGGATGGAATAAAACCTGATGGAGAATAATTTTAGTTGTTTTTACAATATCGGTGCCAAAATACAGTATTAATTTTTCTGATAAGACAGGTGCCAATCATCGGCTGGATAAAATTAAGCTTAATGGCGGGTAATTACTGCGTCGCGTCGGCTGATTTAGGAAAAATCATTACATTTTGGCGCCTGCAATCCTAAGTATCTATAAGTGTTGGCACATTATATACAACGCCGTATCTTAACGAGTATGATTGTCTAGTACTAATCAACACTTAGTATATTCATGTCATTAAATACACACATTTAGCAATTGTAAGTGCAGCATTTTTCTTGACTGCTGCACCAAATTTCGCGTTTGCGGACGAAGTATGGAATGGAAAATTCACGCATGAAAAATAGGCGCCCCGGAATACATGGCTCTTAGGCGCCGGAATCGTTAATTTTCATTTGCCTTTAGGCAGCTATTTCGTCTTGATTCTCTTGCTCTGAAATAGCTACCAACTTGATGTGCTTTCTACCTACATTGATAGAGAATTCATCCCCTGGTTTTAAGCCTAATTGTTTTGTATAAGCAGAACCTATTAGCAAAGAGCCGTTAGACTGCACTGCAATTCGGTAGCTAGCACTACGTCCGCGACGATGCTCGTCCGAACGGGAATCTAATAATATCTCTTCTGAATCAAGTAGAGCGTTAAGGAATTTCATCATGTTAACTCGCTCTACACCGCTAGCCGTAACCTGATAGTAGCCACACGCTTTAGCTTTTTCTTCTTTACTGCTATTCGGCATTTCTTTGACTTTATCAACTAATGCCTTACCTTCTAGAGGCTTAATTTTTTCAGTTTTTTCTGCTGATACCTCCTTCCGAGAGGGCTTAATTTGTTTTACTTTCTGGGCTGATACCTCACTTTTAGAGGGTTCACTTTGTTTCGTTTTTTTAGATGATGCCTTGGGTTCAGAGGACTTTGTTACTTTCTTTCTCACCATATTTACACAGTTCAGTTACGAAATTATTTAGATTTTGATGGAATTACTTTATTGTATAGAGGATACTTCCTTTATGCCAATAATTATTTACTCTGTCAGGTACCTGTTTTCTATTAATGTAATCAGGAATACCAATAATTACGTAGTTGGCAAACTTTTTATAGTAATTCAGGGTGCCACAATCCTATATAGTATAAAATAACTATGATAAATTGCTACGGATGTAGCCTTCTCGAAAGCGCGTCTGATTCTTATATAAAAGCAAAATTTTCTGGAATTGGTTGTAGCCCAAATGTATCTTGAAACAGTATTCGCGTTCTTTCACGGGTATGTTGCTTGAAATTTACCTTTAACAATATTCTCAATTAGAAGGTTGATTTTCATTTTTTTCTGGAAGAATAGTGGGAATAGCCATGAAAATTAGCATAATTATATTTGCTATCCAGAACAACATAACTAGCCATAATAAACCTAGCTGAAGTTGAGTGTAAGAAGTTAAGTGCAATCCCTCCCAAACTTGCCACAGGCGAAAAATTGTGTAAATAGTTCCAATAACAACAACAACACTTTTGACAAGCCAACGGCTAAAGCTAGCTTCACAGGCTAATTGAACTACAACCACTACAAGATAGCTCGCTAGAAATTGACGTGCGTTCTTGTTCGACCATAAAGTTATTAACAGTACAAGTGGAACAATTACCCCAATAACCAAAGCGATTTTTACCCAAACTCGCATAAATCTCAATTGTCCCTCGCTATATGCCATCATATTTTTGAGCGGTAAACTCCCGGTTTTTACCAACCAGCCTATCAAGATGCTACTAAGTGTGGCACCTGCCAGAAATGATGCAATAGTCAAAGGGTTATTGGCAATTGGAGTAGTAATGATGTTCATAAATAGCTTCACTGAATGTTGTAAAGATAACAGGCACTTTCTTGAATTGTAATGTATCTAAATAAATGCTAAGGGAATCTCTGTAGTTTTGGCATTTCCCTTAATCCTCAAATGTAGTGGAAGTAAGCAATCAACGTTTTTTTGGTGGTTTTAATGGTTGAAATTGAGGCACATCAACTTGTTTAGGAGGATTGGCGCCTTTTTGTTTTTCTAACTCTTGTGTAAACAAATCTTTAAATAGCCCATACTCATCACCCTGATAAGCAGCAGTAATTAGTTTATCACGCACGATAATTACCTTGACAACAGTTGTTATGTAAAATTTTATGTAATTGCTATTTATCCCAACTGCTTCAAATGTTGTGCTACTCACTAAACACAAACCGATCTTATCAGCTTGTAACCAAGCCGAAGTCAATTATAAAAGTATAAAATACTGCAACCATAAACAAGCTTATACTTATCTAGAAATAAAAAACAGGCGCCGACTAAAAACCCAAACAAAATCCCAGCAACTAACTCAAATTACTCTCACCCCTACTACCTACCGTGTATACACAAGTTTTTCAAAGTTATCTTTCTTCCCTTTCTTCTCTTCCTTTGTGACATGCAGTGACCTTTGTGGTATATTCCTTTAGGGAACCACGAAGACACAAAGGGCACAAAGAGGGGAATATAAGAATGATTATTAAAGATGTGTGTACACGGTAGCCCCTACTACTGGGCGCCTTTTATTTTAATTGGTAATGGACTTTAACGTTTGATGTTGGATTTTCCCTCCTCAATTATTTGCAAAATATAGTCAGTACTACACGCTCAATAATTAAAATTCCATTCCTTGCCCCCCAAATCATCGGGGAGTTTGGGAACCCAATCAATTCAAAAAATGTATCAAAAAAGAACTTATTCTTGTTTCTTTAATTACACGGAAATCCACACAATAATATTAATCACGTTCCAATTAAAAATTTCAGTAAAAACTAATAGGACAACAGAGCTACTAACTATGTAAGCTTAAGTTTATCATTCACTAAATAGATAGAGCAACAAAAATATGAATATAGTATATTAAGCATTTATCTACATCTTTGTGCTTCCTCCAAATCTATAAATCACCTGATTTTAATTTACTAGTTACTCCCGACACTATATATAAGGTAAGAGTTTGCCATGACCCCTTCAGAACCGCAAACCGATAGTAATGACGAAAACGCAAACCCTACTGCACTACAGCCACCACGTCGCAGAAGACCGTGGCTTTTGCCTTTATTCGCGCTACTTGCAGTGCTTGGAACCTCTGTTGCTGTCTGGCGTTTTCTTATTTCTACATCTAGAACACCTCAAACTGCTACCACCACTGCACAACCACAAACACCAGCAGTACCTGTCAAGCTATCAACAGTTCAATCAGGAACTGTTCAAGAAAGCTCAGATTTTGTTGCTAGCTTACAGTCACGTCGTTCCGAAACGCTTAGTTCTAAAATTCAAGGAAAAATAACTCAAATTTTTATCAAACCTGGTCAGACAATTAAAGAAGGGGCGCCTATTCTCCAAATAGAACCACCACCCCAACCAGTTGCACTCCCGCTTCCAACTGTTAACACCGCAACTTTAACAGCGCAGTCACAGCTTGATATTGCTCGCTCTACTCTTGCTTCTCTCGAAGCTGAACGCGCGGGTATTCTAGCTGAAATCAATTCAGACCAACAAGCATTTGACCGATATAATACTTTGGCATCCCAAGGCGCCGTTTCGCGACAAACGAAAGATGTGTATGCTAACCGTCTCGCTGCAGCTAAAACAAATTTAAAAGTTCTCCAATCTAAAATTCAGACACAGCAAGCTGCTGTAGCTCAAGCACAAAAAGTTATCCAACAAGCGCAAACCCCTGTTGTCAAACAAACACCTCAACCAGTTCAAACCTACCGTATCAACGCTCCTTTCACTGGTGTAGTGCGCGAAGTTCCAATTAAAGTTGGTGATTTAGTAAATCCTTCAGCACAATTATTAACAATTACTCAAGAAAAACCCCTCGAAGTACATATCATCGTACCAATCGAGCGCGCGGCTAAAGTTAAGAATGGAACGCAAGTTAATATTCTAAACCTTCAAGGTAACACTATTGGTACAAGCCGCGTGTTTTCTGTTGCTCCAAACCCTAACAACACACAGTCTGCACTAATTAAATCTCTCTACAACAACTCAAAGAATGAGTTACAAGCAGACCAATTTGTACGCGCGCAAGTAATTTGGAATCAACGTCAGGGAGCATTAGTTCCAGCTATAGCAGTTTCACGTGTTTCCGGAGAGACTTTTGTTTACGTAGCAGAAGCATTACCAGATAAATCATCTAAATACATTGCAAGGCAAAGGCGGGTAAAATTAGGTAATGCCACTGGTAATAATTATCAAGTCTTAGAAGGACTTCAACCAAATGATAAAGTTGTAACTTCTGGATTACTTAATCTTAGAGACGGGGATACTGTTCTTCCACAATCTTAGAAACTTCCAAAAAACATCTTGTGGAATGGGCATCCTTGCCCGTCTTAGATGTTGGGGGCGGGCGGGGACGCCCGCTCCACAAGAACATTATTTTATAGATACTGAAAATTCATATTGGTGGTGGGTTGGGCCACCATATCCAAGAATATAGTAATCACCAGTTGAAGGAAGTTTATAAGTGAAGCTTTGACCGTCACCAAGGCTAAAGCCGTTGAAACCTTTTACAATATTACCGTTCTTATTATAAAGTACTACACCAGCACGGGCGCCTAAATTACTAACTTTCAAACTTAACTTTTGTCCAGCATTAGCTTTTAGTACATAAATACGATTATCTGCACCATTGATGACAGTGCTTGATTTACCTCTAGCAAACACAACGCGCGAACGAGGAACAGACTTAGAAATCTCTTGAATATTTGTAGCTTGAGCAAAAGACGGAGCAGGTATAGAAGACATCCCTAGTGTCAGTAATAAACTAGAGGCACCAGCAATTAGTAAGCTTCTCATGATATTGGTATGAATTGAAGTAATAAACGGTGTTATCTCTTTCTTAAGCTTTAAATTTGGCTTAATTTGTTGATATTTTTAGATACACGCCCTTTATCACCGTTTACGGAAGATTTCATCCAGATTTTCGTCGCATATTTTGGCTCGCCACTTCGCTCAACTTTGGAAACGAAAGCACGCTGCTTGGCTCCTCTGTGTCTAGAGTGGTGAGATATTTTTACCACGCCCGTCACAGAGTACACAGAGGTAAGAGGTTAAAGAGGAATTTTGTAGTAGTGTGATATTAGTTGAATCTCTCAGCGCTCTTCGCGACTGAGATTCATTAAGACCCTCGCTATGGCAGAGGCTGCTTACTCGCAGCGTGCCAAAGTCGAATCCTAACTGGCGCATTCAAAAGCACCCTATTGACTACATTAAGAACTAGTCCTAGTTTCGCCGCTACTTTCCTAATTATGTTGGCTGCTCCGTTGCAGTCAGCATTGATTAGGAAACCTTGAGAAGACTTGTACAAACCACGTTTTACTCGTCTTCCTGATGGTTGCCACCCTTCGGGTTTTTCACCAAATGTAGGTAGCGTGTCACCATCTAAAAACGAACTTTTAGACGTGTAGCTTTCTTCGGTTTCTACAAATTGAATACCGTACTGTTCACACAATTGAGCAATGCGGTCTTTTAATCGTCCGGTTGGGATTTGCACAAATTTTTGGTTTTGTTTAACTCCCATATTTGCACCGTCTTTTTGCCCCTTGTTCCATCCGAAAACAATAGTTCCAATATTGTTTTTAATGCAGTGATTAATCACAATACGAGCAGCTTTGTTTACAGCGTCACGTACTTGACGGTTACGCTTCTCAGTGATTAGAGCTAGTTTTTCACTCCAAAATCCTTGAGGTTTACCTTCCTTAAATTTGGATATTTGCTTGTTGTACCATTGATTTAAGCTTTTTAAATGCTTTCCATCAACAATGAAACTAGTTCCAATATTAGAAACACAAGTCAACCAGTTATTGATGCCGTGGTCAATGCCTAAGACATTTGACTTGTTTAGCTCTACAACCTTATCTGGCTGTTCATAAACAAACTCAACATAGAAACACATATTTCTAGGAAGAATACGTACTTCTTTAATGTCGCTAAACTTGAGGTTAGTTGGCATAGGCAAGAAAAACGAATCTATCTTGAACCACGTTTTTACTAGTTGCCCTAAAGGGAAACGAAGCATTCCATCTTTTAATTTAATTGCCTGTTTAGGGTAAGAAACAAGCACCAAACCAGATTTGCGGTAGTTAGGTACTCTAGGACGTTGATTAACGTTACCCTTACGCACTTCTCGTAACAATCCTTTAAAAGATTTAAAAGATTCTGCAACATTCATTAATGCTTGTTGAGCAACTTGCGAGTACAAAGCTTGATAGTGCTTGTTATTAGTTAGCTCATTAATCAAGTCAAACTTACTCAAAATCTTACCTTTCTTAAAAAACATTTGACGTGCGTAGTAAATGCCGCAATCTGACAGCTTTCTAGCATATAAGCAAATGTACTCAAGTATTGCCTTAAGCTCATTACTAGGACTAATTAATATCTGTTGACAACCATACAATTTAATTACCTCGTTATTTGTGCTATCATTAGTATACACATTACTACAGTAATTTACAATGCGATTCCAGAAAAATCACAAGTTTGGTTTTACAACAGATAAAGATAAACCATTGACTGCCTCTGTTTGTCTCAGGGTTGACGAAGAATTGGCAGCTAAATTAAAATCAATTCCTAATTGGCAGCAGCATTTAAGAGACGCCGCATCTAAACTAGTAGAAAAGATTGAATGCGACTAAAGTCGCCTGAGTCGCTTATATCCCAGCACGCGCATTGACTGGGTTTTACGCTTACCATGTAACCTTATAAGATCAAAATCTATGGTAATCTCTCGTAAATTCGGTTTGCGTTCTTGTTTACTTGCCCTTATATTGGGTAGTATTGTTGGGCGCCCCGACATCGTACTTACCCAGGATGCACCGGAAGCTGGAAGTGCGCGCGTTGAACGCAAAGCTGTTCGTACTCAAAAGTATATGGTAGCAGCAGCGAATCCAATAGCGGCAGCAGTGGGTCGTGATATATTACGGCGTGGTGGTAGTGCTATTGATGCTGCTGTTGCTGTGCAAATGGTACTCGGTTTAGTTGAACCACAGTCTTCTGGTATTGGTGGTGGCGCCTTTCTCGTTTACTACGATGCTAAAACTAAAAGAGTTCGCACCTTTGATGGTCGGGAAACTGCCCCATATCAAGCTCAACGCAACCGTTTTCAAGGGAGAGATGGCAAACCTTTACAGTTCTATGATGCTGTTTTAGGAGGTAAGTCTGTGGGTGTGCCTGGGGTAGTTAAGATGTTAGAACAGGTACATAAACAATATGGGAAATTACCTTGGTCACAATTGTTTCAGCCTGCAATACAGCGAGCTACAACAGGTTTTCCCATCTCACCTCGCTTGCACACTCTTTTAAGTCAGGAAAAGTTTTTGGGTCAAAGAGAACCAGCAAGAAGGTACTTTTATCAACCAGATGGTACACCGAAGCCAGTTGGCGCCAAACTTGTTAATCAGCAATATGCTAACGTGCTGCGCGTTCTTGCTCAAAAGGGTGCAGGCGCCTTTTACAAAGGTGAAATTGCTCAAGATATTGTTAATACAGTAAAAAATGCTTCTGTACCAGGGGACTTAACAACTAACGACCTTGCTCGCTATAACTCAGTCGAACGACCACCTGTGTGTGGAACATACCGAGTTTATAAAGTTTGCGGTATGGGGCCTCCTACTTCGGGTGGTATTACAGTATTGCAAATTTTAGGAATGCTGCAAAGATTCAATCTTGCTTCGCTTAAACCAGACTCTGTACAAGCAGTTCACTTATTTGCAGAAGCAGGAAGATTTGCTTATGCTGACCGAGGACTATATATAGCTGACCCAGATTTTATTCCAGTCCCTACTAAAGAGTTAATTAATCCAAAATATCTACAAACCCGTGCTGCTCTCATCAACCCTAACCGCGCGTTCGTAGGAGAAGCTAAACCAGGCAATCCTTTATCACAGCAAGCATTTCGTTGGGGACTTGATAATTCTCCAGAATTTCCCTCTACTAGCCACATTTCTATTGTTGATGGCAATGGTAACGCTGTAGCAATGACTACTAGTATTGAAGATGCTTTTGGCGCCCGTTTAATGGTGCGTGGCTTTTTACTCAATAACCAACTGACAGACTTCTCTTTTTCTCCAACAACAGATGGTAAACTAGTCGCTAATCGAGTACAACCCCGTAAACGTCCCAGAAGCTCGATGGCGCCGATGATGGTATTTGACAGAAATGGCAAATTAGTAATGGTGGTTGGTTCTGCTGGTGGTCCTTTAATTATTAATTATGTAGCCAAAGCAATTGTAGGAGTACTCGATTGGAAACTTGATACTCAACAAGCTTTATCATTACCCAATTTTGGAAACCGTAATGGCGCCACCGAATTAGAAGCAAATACAAACATAGTAAATCTTAAACCACAATTAGAAGCATTAGGACATACAGTAACAGTTAGAGAGCAAACAAGTGGTTCCCAAGCAATTGTTATTACAAATCAAGGTAAAGAAGGTGGTGTTGACCCTCGACGTGAAGGAATAGCTATAGGGGATTAGTGTCAGAAACCATTAAGTAGAGACGTTACATGTAACGTCTCTACGTGTTTTAATGTAATTTCCCAATTTATGGGCGCCATTCGGTATCGATGGTTAATCAAACCTCAAAAAAGTTCTTTATTCCTCCTCACTCTCGTCGGCGCCATCAATATAGTAGTCATAGTCACCATCAATAGCGTATTCATCGCAAAGCGCATCTAACTGCTCAACGAATTCGGTTGCGTCATCAATTGTTAAATCAAAGTTGAGGATATTAAGCACAAAGCTTTCATCATCTTGTTCTTCGTACTCGTAATCAAAGTAGTATTCTTCTGAGTCCACATAGTTTAAACATAAATTCTCCAAATCCTCAGCAAAACCCTCTGGGTCAGAAGTTGTGACGTAAAAGTCAAACAGCAACAAAGAACCTTCATCTGCAAAGACTGACTCATCCTCTTCCCAAACTTCAGCGCTAAAGTCCAAATCGCTAACAGATTTAATAATCCACGAGTCGTGTGCATTATATTCTTGGTGAATTACATAATCGTAGGGGATATAGCAATACCCTTTATCTCCCCACTGTGAACCCCACGAATTACGGACTATAAACATCCGGTCTTTGTCGGAGTAGCCAACACACAACATTGCGTGCCATCCGTGCGTTTCGCGTACATTATCGGATGACTTGGGGATTGATACTCGTCCCTGATTTTTCGTAGCATCATCAAAAGAATTAAATGTATTGAGAGCAAAGGCGATTGGATAACCTTCTGCTAGAGTATGGCGCCATAAATCAAGGTCGGTTTTAATGAACTCAGATTCCTCAATTGTAAAATTAGCTGCGTGTTCGTAGGCTAAGTCATCTGGTTGCTCTAAAATAAGCTCCTCTTCGTTAGGCCAAAATTCCTCCGAGCAAGCTCCATACTTGCATAAAGCATCAATGGCTAGCTCCATTTGTGTACCTTGGTCTTCGTTTTCGCTATCATGCAGCGAACGCGCGTTATAGTAAACAAACAAGCGGCTAACATCAGCAGATTCTCCTAAGCCGCGTTTTGCCAAGTATTCATAAGCACCAACAAAAGCATTGGCAACACAACTATTACCAACCTGCTCTTCTACATTAGTCATGTACTTACGCAGGTCAACTTTGGGCGGTAACTTGCTCTTTTGGAAACGTCCGATTTGATGAAACTTGGCGCCTTCTGATTTTTTACCAGGGATATACCCAGCAGTATATTTGAGGATCATAGTAATTATTGTCACACTCACCTAAGCCTTAATTCCTATATAACCTATCAGTATTAAGTTGTAAAGCGCTGCAATTACTAAAGTTACACGATTCTCTAGTCAAGCAAAATACCGTAATTATACTGTTGATTATTATACTATTTAAAAATATTTATTCAGGAATATTTACAGATATTCCAACCCAGCACCAACACTTGTGTAAAATTATATTCCTCCACAAATATGCCGAGGATTGGCATATGATAAAATCGTGCAATTATAACCTAAAAAATATTAGGCAACATGACAACACGACAACCTCGCTACAGCAAGGAAGAATTTGCTCGTCTCGGTCGTGCAATCTACGAATCTGAGGTAAGATTGCAAGTCGAACATGAGAATTACGGCAAAATAGTGGCAATTGATATTGAAACAGGAGCTTTTGAGGTCGCGGACAATAGTGTTAATGCTTCCAAACAATTGCTAAATCGTTACCCTGATGCACAAATCTTTTGTATCCGTATTGGACACCGTGCTGTTCATCGGTTTGGTTTTCATTCTCACAGCAACACATCAGCATGATTATTGGAAACGTAAATGACAACCGAGAAGCAATCGTGCAATTGGTTGTGCTTGGCTCCCGACAGCAGCAACAAGAAATTCAAGCAGTTATTGACACTGGATATACAGGCTTTCTGACTCTACCACCCGCTATTGTTACATCTCTTGCTCTTACTTGGTACGCCCGTCAAGAGGGTATTTTAGGCGATGGCAGCTTGTGCATATTTGATGTGTACGAAGCATCTATAATCTGGGACGGTCAAGCCAGGATTATTGAGGTCGATGAGTCACAAACAGATCCCTTGGTTGGGATGGGTCTAATTGAAGGATATCAGTTGCAAATTCAAGGTATTTTTGGTGGATTGGTAACAATAGCAGCGTTGCCATAACGTACTTGGCGCCGCAGTTGTATACCAATTTCTGGTGTCATTGACCCACCGTTTCGTGCTTGTTGAATACTGCTGGGGAGCGTAAATGAGGTATCTCTAATGCTGCAAATTGCTGGCGCCATCGACTCATCCGTTTGCCACTAGGGTCAAGGACTACAAATTTAGAACGCATTTTGGCACGTTTCTGTAGCAGATGTGTGACAAGCGTTAATGCATGAGGTCCGGCGCCAATAATTGCTAGGCTAGTTTTGCTAGGTAAGTGAGGTGGAGCAAGTTCCACAAAGCTTTTAACCAATAATAAGAATCATTATTATAATAGCTCATAAACTTTATACCATCAATCCAAAAATGGAAACATGCAATCAATCCACTGCTAGACTTAGCGAAAGAGCCGTGAAGAGGGCTTTTCATAAGCAACTGAATCTCTGAAATCAAAAAGTTGATGCTTGTTTATTTGCGGCTATACTTTCAAGAGTAATTCAACCAAAGGCATTTTATCTTGATCAATACTTTATCCAACCAGTAAATCCATAATTGGCTTGATATCAAGATACATTGTGCGGTAAGGTACAGACAAAGGTAAGACTTCATTGGGGTTAACGAAGTTAAACCCGAACTGCTTGTAGAAACCAGATGCATCGTATGGTGGGTTAGTATCAGGGTCGTAAAGAGCATCAACAGTTACAAAGCGCACTCCCAAGGACTCAGCCAAATCTATTGCTATATATTCTAAAGACCATTCAAGCAAACGACGACCTGCTCCCCTTGCTCTGCTGTCAGCTGCTAATAACCCAATCTTAACTGCCGGAAAAGTTTGATATTGTACCCCTTCCTCTTGAAGCAAACGTTCGCCAACAGATAATTTATCCGCAAAAAGAGTAATATAACCAGCAAGTGCATCACCGTGTTTAATAACCCAGCACTGGCAAAGCAATGCGTTAATGTCTCGTTGGACTCGCCCTTGCTTCCAGTACGTAACAAATTCTGGTCTATTACATCGAAAACCTTGACCTAACCCGCTCAATTCAGACGTGAATTTTTCTACTGGAAATTCAGCAAAATTAATACCTGAAAACTTACCGCTCGGTGGCATGAACATCCCTACGACGTTTACGACGTTCAGCAATTCTCTTGGCTGTCGCTATTATCGCTGGATTACTAATCGATTCACCCGATTTAATGGCATTTATTATTTTTTCAGCTTCACTACCAACAACAGGCTGTGAAACTGTATGCAGAGGATATTTCATTAGTTTTACGTTTTGAATATATGTACTATAATTATACCATAATTTATTTAAAAACTGAAATTATAACGAAAGTAGCTCATATACTTCCGAACTGTTGTAATTGATGGAGATTTCTTTTAAACCCTCATCAAGAATTAAGCTCTGTTCGTTTTTCTCCATCACCGTACCAATGCACAGCGATTTGATAAAGATTGTCCAGCGCTCCAGATAACTCCTTTGCCCGCTCTGTTAATGTATAGGTTACTTGCGGTGGAATTGTTGGTTCATGGTGCCGATGAAGCATACCAATTTCTTCTAGCATTCGTAGTCTATCTGTAAGAACCTTTGTTGATATTCCGTCAACTTTGCGTCTTAGTTCACCAAAGCGCAGAGAACCATTTGTGTACAGAACCCACAAAATATAAAGCGTCCATTGCCCAGCAAGCTGACTTAAGAGTATCTCTAGCGGGCAACATTTTGGCTCAGTCATAAATGCCTAATAGTTTCTTTTGGTTAGTTAGTTACTAAACGGTAGCTACTTTACTTTAGTTACTATTTTTCTTAATGTCTAGAAGTAACTCACATTAAGAAAGTTATGGCATACCTATGGTTCAAGTCATTTCACATAGTTGGTTTCGTGGCGTGGTTTGCAGGCTTATTTTATTTACCGCGTCTTTTTATATACCATATTGAAGCATCTGAACGACAAGAGCCTGTAAAAACCGCATTAAAGCAAGAATATAGCCGCATAGAAAAGCTGCTGTACAATCTTATTATGATGCCAGCGATGCTATTCACAATTGTAATGGCGGTTGGAATTATCTCTACTGAACCAGATGTATTAAAGCAAACTTGGGTCAATAAATAAGTACTGTCAATCCCGCATTGTACCAAAACTTGACCATTACGTTTTAGAAATAGTTTACGAAATCCCTGATGTGACCGAATCCGATAACAATTCAATTGCAGCAATAGATTTTGGTGTTAATAACTTGATGGCTATAACTTCAAATGTGCCTGGTTTTAGTCCAGTTCTCATTAATGGTAGACCGTTAAAGTCAATAAACCAGTTCTATAATTCAAAGCGCGCGGCAATTACTTCAGAGAATGGCAACAACAGTTCAAAACGTTTAAAGAGGTTTACTACTTATAGAAACCACAAAGTTAGAGATTATTTGCATAGAGCATCGACTTACGTAATTAATCTTTTAGCAGAATTAGGAGTTAGTAAACTAGTGCTGGGAAAAAACAAGGGTTGGAAGAATGGTATTAATATAGGAGCAGTTAACAATCAGAATTTTGTGCAGATTCCTCATGCACAATTAATTGAACTGCTCACCTATAAAGCTGCTATGAAAGGGATTCAAGTAATTATTCAAGAAGAATCCTACACCAGCAAGGCAAGCTTTTTAGATAATGATTTTATTCCAACATATAATTCTAAACCTGTAGACTGGGTAGCATCCGGTAAACGAGTAAAAAGAGGTTTGTATATTTCGCAGAATGGTATTGCTATAAATGCCGATGTCAACGGCAGTTACAACATCCTAAAAAAAGCATTTCCTGAAGCCTTCGGGATAAGGAATAGTGAGGTGTTAGTTACCCCCAGGAAGGTAAATTTAGAAGGTCATGCACTCAAAATGGTGACTCCCTTCTAAGTAAGAATTAAGTTTCAATCCTTCTATAAGGTTTTGTGAAGAAATGGCAGTTATCTATTATAGAAAACCATGTCTGACTATATTTGACTATGCAAAATCGAACTATATAACCCTGTTGGCGTAATTTTATTCCGGGGTGTAGTCAAAGAAATTGAGTATAGAGGATATTTGATTCCACCAGGATGGGGCATAATACTATCCCAGGCTTTGACTCATAAATTACCAACGCTGTACACAAATCCTGAGAAATTCGATCCGGCTCGATTTGCCCCCCCACGTGAGGAGGATAAAAAAGACCCCTACGGATTAGTTGGTTTCGGAGGTGGCGCCCACATGTGCATAGGAATGGAGTTTGGAAAAATGGAAATGAAAATTTTTCTATCAAAATTACTTAAAGAGTATGACTGGAGTGTTAGCCCCAGTTATGCTGATATTTCGCCAATTTTATTCCCGCCTCGATTTGAAAATAAATTTAGAGCAGTTTTCACGCGCGCTCTCACAGTGAGTCCATAATACAGTAAGTTGAAGCTGCTTATTTATACTTACTATGCCAAAGTCCGCGAATTTACAGTTATCAGAACAACATATAACTGAGATACTTTTACACTGGTGGTCTATTAGTACCCCAACTATTAAACCTACGAACCAAGGCACAGTCAACACAACTTTTTTTGTAGAGGCGCCATACCTTGGTAAATTTGTCTTTAAGATATACAGCGACACTACAACAACTGCACAAATACATTACGAACACTCATTATTAAAATATTTACAATCGTGTAACTTATCTTTTGCCGTTCCAACTCCTATACCAAGTAACTCAGGCGAAACATTAGTTACAGTTAATCAAAATGATAAAATACTTCGTGTAGCTTTACTTCCTTTGATTTTGGGTCAAACTGCTGAACGTGAGAATATTATTCATATCGGTGCTGCAGGTCAAGCATTAGGAAAATTACATAAAGCTTTAGCTGAATTTGATACCGATGGTCAACAATCTCAGTTACCAAATTGGGGTAATCTTGAAAATCTTCATCCGTTAGTGGCGCCGTTAGAAGTACCCCGAATACTTGAGTTAGAATACTCACAGCAAGAGCGAATTATTAAAAGCTTAACAGAACTAATTGAAGTGGCGCCGGACTTATATAAAACACTTCCATTTCAAACTACCCACGCAGATTATTTATGTCCTAATGTTTTAGTACATAAAAATCAAGTAGTAGGAATTTTAGATTTTGAGTTTGCAACTTATGACTTAAGGTTACTTGATTACGTTGCAGCATTAGACCATTTTACTCGTCCATCAAAGCAAGTTCCTAATAAGGAAAGAATAAAAGCTTTTAGCGTGGGGTATGCGAAACATGTTTCTCTTTCATCATTAGAGATAGAGAAGCTAACATTCGCATGGCGGTTACAACAAGCTAGTTGTATAGTTTATTGGACAGGATGGTTTCTAGAAAATATTGTTACCCATCAAAGCGTAGTAGATGGTGTAGTAAAAATGTTGCAATTAGAAGATTGGTTGCAAGAAAATACTATTAGATTTTTAAATTGCACAATATGGTAACTATGATTTACAATCGAGATGGTGTTGATTTAGGCGCAAGAAAGCTAATGACGTTGCAAGAAGTACAAAAACAAGCGTTGCAATTACCGATTAACGCCCGCTGGCAATTAGTACAAAGTTTATTAGAATCTCTACAGCAAGAAACCCGTCAAATGGAGAAAAAAGGAAACTTATCAAGATTACGGGGTATTGCGAAAAGTGAAATTGTATCTAGGGATGAAGATGTCGCAGCATATACCACTTACCTTACAGAAAAGTACCAATAATGCGAGTTCTGATTGATACGAATGTAGTTCTTGACTTCTTACAAGAGCGGGAGCCTTTTGTAGAGGATGCAGCAATGCTTTTTGAGAAGGTTGATGCTGGTGAAGTAGAAGGATTTATTGCAGCAACAACAATTACTAATATTTACTACATCGTTCGTAGAGCAGCAGGTACTGAAAAAGCTTTAGAAGCAATTATTCAAGTTCTGACAGACTTACACATTTGTGCTGTTGAGCGAACTATTTTGGAACAAGCGATTGCATTAAATTTTCGAGATTTTGAGGATGCAGTGCAGTGTGCTTGTGCAATTGCACATGGGGTAGATGCAATTGTAACTCGTGATGCTTCTGGTTTTGTAGGTTCTGAAATTCCAGTAATGTCACCTAGGGAGTTAAGAGGAGTAGAAAATTAAGGAATGTTTAAGTCAACAGTTTCCACATTGTGAGTATCAACTGTGTTCAGAGGCAGCTCGACCGTGAACGTGGCGCCCTGGTTTTCACCCGAACTCTCAACCCAAATTCTACCGCCATGCAACTCGGTAATTTGACGGGCAATTGCCAACCCAAGTCCTAAACCGCCAAACTTACGTGTGGTAGCGGAATCTTCTTGGCGGAAATGCTCGAAGACGTAAGGTAAAAATTCAGGCTTGACTCTTTTACCTGTATCGCTGATTTGAATTTGGGCAAAATTGTTTGTTTGTGTGAGTCGAATTTCAACTTGTCCCCCAGCAGATGTAAATTTAACGGCGTTTGATAACAGATTCCATATCACTTGCTGCAACCGACCTGCATCACCGTAAACCTGCCCAACATTGACTTCAATTACTTTAATTTGAATCATTTTCGCTTCGGCTGCTAGTCGCACGGTTTCTAACGCCGCCGAAATCACAAACGATAAACTTACAGGCGCCGACGAGAGGGTCAGTTTGCCGCGCATAATGCGAGAAATATCGAGCAGATCTCCGATTAACTGGGTTTGCAGTTGGGCGTTGCGCTCAATTGTGGCAAGTGCTTCAACGGTTTTTGCTTCGTTTAACTTACCGCTGCGTAATAATTTTGTCCATCCCAAAATCGGGTTAAGCGGCGAGCGCAATTCATGCGACAGCACTGCCAAAAACTCATCTTTAATTCGGTTTGCACGTTCAGCAGTTTCCCGCGCTGTTTGTTCTCGTTGCAGAATTCTTTCTCGTTCACCTTCAATGCGCTTCGCTTCGCTAATATCTTTAAAAATAAGGGCAACTTTTCGGCTCGACGGCTGCCCAATGCGGAAAGCATAAACGTCGAACCAACGGTTCATTTCTGCGGAACCATTTTCAAACCGAAGTGGTTCACCCGTCAGCGCGACTTTACCATAAATCTCAAACCAGTGACTTTCGAGATTAGGAACGAGTTGACGCATCGTTTTACCTGGCGCCCCTTGAAGTCCCGTTTGTTTCTCAAATGCTGGATTGATTTCCAAAAAACGGTAATCAAACGGGGTGTCATTTTCATCAAACAGCATTTCGATGACGCAGAAACCTTCGTCAATCGAATCAAACAGCGTTCGATAACGTTCCTCTGATTGGTGCAGTTCTATAAGTGCTTGTTTACGCTCAGTAATGTCGCTGTAAATCAACGCAAACTTTTTGTCATCGTCTTCTTCAATTTTGTAAGCGTAAATATCAAACCAGCGATTTAAACCCGGAATATAGTTTTCAAACCGAATTGTCTCGCCACCAAGTGCTACACGTCCGTATATTTCAAACCACCAATCCTCAATGTCTGGGATTAGTTTGCGGATTGTTCTTCCAATTGTTTTCTCTGCGGTAAGTCCAGTCATTGTCTCATGGGCAGGATTAACTTCGAGTATCTGTGCATCAAAAGGCTTGCCGTCGGACAAAATAATTTCGCACAGCGCGAAGGCTTCGCCCATCGAATTAAACAGCCTGCGGTATTTTTCTTCAGATTCACGCAATGCGACTTCAACCCGCTTGCGCTCGGCAATTTCAGCTTGCATTACATTGTTAGTAGTGAGCAAATCCACTGTTCGTTTCTGTAACAGGGCAGCAGCCGTAAAGTCCGCGAGGCGAGGCTCATCACCCGTACATCTTCAAGATCAAACTTTCTCTGCTCATCATGGGACACAATCCAGATTGTGCCAAGCTGGCACTCACCCGCGATGAGCGGTAAAACTAAGGTTTCGACAATCTGCGGTTTAGCTTCTTGAAAATAAGTAAAGTATCGAGCTGGGTAGGAAAAAAGCTGAGGGGCGCCACGTGAAAGGCAAATTCCACAAGGACTAAAATGACAGGGTGCTGTACCGCCTTTGTTATGTTTTAACGCTCCTGCTAGCGCGATCCAACGAAAAACATCTTCACCACTAGGCGTTTGTTCAAGTAAACTGACTCCGGCGCTTTCGGCTTGACACAAATCTAACGCCAGCGCAACCAAATTTTCCAGCATTATTTCAGGCTGATTGAGTTGCCGTGCCAATGTATGTAGCGCCTGATTTTCTAATTCCAAGTCGGGAAGACGGCGCGCTCTACGGGACAACTCCTCCGTAATCACAACGTCATCTAGAGTGGCTGGCTTTAGTTGCTGTTGTTGCATAATTTTTCTAATGGCGCCATACTCCACCTGCATTAATTAAGTAACAATCTAATACATAAGCTGTATTATATCAAGAATTTTAAGCACTTATCAAGCATCTAGCACACTTGTAAATATTTATACATACTATGTCAAAGCCTATAAACTTACAACTATCGCAACAAGACATAACTGAAATACTCTTAAACTGGTCTTTACGTACTCCAACAGTTATACCAACAAACCAGGGTACAGTCAATACAACTTTTTTTGTAGAGGCGCCGGAACTTGGTAAATTTGTCTTCAAAATATACAACGACACTACAACAACTGCACAAATTCATTATGAACACTCATTATTACAACATTTACAATCATGTAACTTATCATTTGCCGTCCCAACTCCTGTAATAAGTAACTCAGGTGAAACATTAGTTACAATTAATAAAAATAGTAAAGTACTGCGTGCGGCTTTACTTCCTTTGATTTTGGGTCAACCTGCCGAACGTGACAATCTTACTCATATAGGCGCCGCAGGTCAAGCGTTAGGAGAATTACATAATGCCCTAGCTACATTTGATACGGATGGTAAATTATCTCAGTTACCGAATTGGGGTAAGCTTAAAGATATTCACCCGTTAGTGGTGCCGTTAGAAATACCGCAAATACTTAAGTTAGAATACTCACTCAGAGTGCGAATTATTAATAGTTTAACAGAACTAATGGAAGTGGTGCCGAGTTTATATAAAACACTTCCAGTTCAAACCACTCATGCAGATTATTTATGTCCAAATGTTTTAGTTCATGAAAATCAAGTAGTTGGAATTTTAGACTTCGAGTTTGCAACTTATGACTTAAGATTACTTGACTACGTTGCAGCATTAGACCATTTTACTCGTCACCGCGCGCAAGTCCCGTCTAGGGAGAGGATAGAAGCATTTAGTACAGGGTATGCTAAATATATTTCTCTTACACAATTAGAGGTAGAGAAGCTAATATTTGCATGGCGATTACAACAAGCTAGTTGTATTGTTTATTGGACAGGATGGTTTTTAGAAACTAAAGTTACGCATCAAAGCGTAGTAGATGGTGTAGTAAAAATGTTGCAATTAGAAGATTGGTTGCAAGATGCTGCTAAATCATTACATTTTTACTTATTAAAACTTACCCCCTAAATCTTTTGTGTTTATGCGGAATAAGAATCATTCGCAGAGGTATTACGTTTTTTGGAGAAGGTGATGATAAGATATTCGGTAGTTTAAAAGGTATAGATATAGTTGACTCTGCGAATTTAACAGCAAAGACAATATAGCAATCCTAAATCATTTATGAAATTTTAAACATTCATCTTCTTTTTGTTCCTTTGTGTCCTTTGTGCCTTTGTGGTTCATTACATTAATTTAATTTTTCACAACTCATATAGGAATGCTATAGGCGATATCGTCATTAAGGGTGGTGCCGGCAGATTTAAGAATGCTAGCGGTTTTGGAACTGTCGTAGGAATCGTTGGCTCAGACCCTAATATAGAAGTTAATCCAGGTAGTGTTTTGGTGAATTTATCCATTGAAGCGCCAAAAAGTATTCCTGAAAATACAAGTTTAGTGGGTATTAGCGTTGCGATATTAGGCGCCGGGTTTGTATTAAATAAAAAATACCGCACAATCCCCAATAGCTAAATTTTAATATACCTGTTGGCGCCATAGGTTTAATTAACAGGCGCCTACTTTCACTAAATCAACATTTAAATAATAGATTTAATTTTTAAGTCAAGGGTTTTTTGCTGTTCGCTTCGGAGTCAACGAGAACTTTATATTGATGAAAAGGTAGAAATAAGTCGCAGAGGTGGCTGTATCAATATTGCTCAAGTTGACAAATAAAATCCAGTAGGAGTGATGTAAATTTCTCAGGATACCAAAGTATCCATTCGTGTAAACCTTCTTCTACAGTAATTAATTTAGAGTTTGGAATAATTTCTGCCATTTCTTGAGCGTTCTTTAACGGCGTAGTTAGGTCTTTTTCTGACCATAACAACAAACAGGGAGCTTGAATTGTTGGTAGCAGATGGCTGATATCTTCGTATATAGAAATTAGCAATCCTTGAATGACATTTCCTGCATTGAATAACAAGTTATAGGAGAAAACCAAAGGAATATCAACTAATTTTAATTTGTGCCTTGGAAGAAACATTTGAACTGTCATTTCGATTGCCCTTCGCGGTATCATTTCCGGTATAGACGGCGCGGGAATTCCGGTACTATCTACCAGAATTACGCTTCTGACTTTTTCTGGAACAAGTGTAGATAAAGTAATGGCAATACCTCCACCTAATGAGTGTCCTACTACATGAAATTGTTGTAAATCCAAAACTTCCAGAAATGAAAGGAGAATTTTACCATAGCTAACGTAATCGGGAATTACCTCAGAGTAATTTGACCTCGCAAAACTGGGCAAGTCAGGAGCAATTACGGTATGAGAAAGTGCTAGTAGTTTCAGCACTTCAGTATAAGGCTCACTAGAGATTCCCCATCCGTGTAGAAGTAAGATGGGGATTGAACTCGACTCCAACCTACTTTGCTGATAAAAAATACTACAACCTTGTAAATCAATCCGATGATTAGTTAATTGGGATTTCAAAACCACAACCTCATTTATTTAAGCTTGTTATATAACAGTAGCAAGTCCGCCTTCTTTGACGAACCTTTCTTAAGGATTATACAAGTCATGTTAGGGAAAATGAAGGCGTTCTACAATGTTGACCTCGACAACCGTCCGAACATTAAAGCATGGACTTGCTAGAATTAGCAAGCGCGCGGGCTACCAGCGAGTTATGAAGGCGCCTGGTCATGACCGAAACCCAGCGTTCTCCTTTGGTGCAGTAGTTGTCTACTGCCTCAAGAATGAGTTTTCTGGGAAGAGCTTAATATAAGCTACTTTTTGTACCAGGACTTACGATATTATCACAATCGCTTATCTGGTGCGTGACGCTACAAGTCTTATCACTACGTTTAAATTTTTTCTGAAGCGTCACGCACCCTACGGTTTTTATGTGTCGGTTGCTCCCGTCCTATGTACATAACACAGAGGATGTTTTACTAATTACAGGATTGAACCCGAGGACTTTCCCAACAGTTGGGAATCCTGAACCTCGTTTTATTAAGAACTTATGGAAGAGCCGATTTAAGTATTTGGGTGTTCTGCCATTATCCGGTATACTAAGTATTTGAGTATTGAAATATTTAGATTTCAGAGATACTGCACCAAATAGAGATAAAAAACATGAAGATTAACCAAAAACTAATTGCTAACTCCACAGGTGCGGCTTTGGCATTCGCGGCTATAGGAACATATCCGGCACAAGCTGCAATTATTACCTATACTTTATTTGTGGCCAGGTAAAGCGGATGGTGTCATTTAATAATTTATACGGTGCCTTTACAACTCGCTTCGTCAACAACTTTACGAATTGCATTAACAACTAACTCTGGGTCATCTAATTGTATAAGATGCCCACTTTTTTCAGAAACAATATGAACTCCATATGGAGATTGATTTGCTAAGTCTATAAGTAATTCCTTTTGAATTTGCATAACTTCTTGCGATACTCCAAAATCTTGCTTTCCTGCACTTATTACAATTAAAGGAATTGCAGGAAAGGGTTTTGCTGCTCGTGCCTGTTGAACCTCCATTATAGTAGTATTGAATGCGGCAGATTCTTGCCTAAAAGTGTCCCAAAACTTAGTATGAGCGTAAACTGCTTTTGCTTGTGGTCGAGAGGAGACAGGAAACTTTTTAAATAGACCCGGCGCCAATGGTAAATAATCCAATAGCACTAGTAAGCGCAGTAAGCCAAGGCGAGCAGCAATAGGTAAAATATTTATTGCCCACCAGTCAAATTGCTCATTAAGTTTGACTATTGCTCTTGGAAATCTTTCGTACAACATTTCATGAGTCACATCAACCAGAACCATTCCAGCAACTTCTTCTGGATACTCGTAGGCAAACAAACGAACTGGTAATCCTCCAAAGGACATCCCAACCAATATATATGGCGCCTCAATTCCAGCTTGTGTTAGTAATTGTCGTAGCTCATTAACAATTTGCACGCTGGTGCGTGGTGTGGTGCTTAAATCACTCCATCCATAACCAGCACGGTCATAAGTCAATATTTTTGTAAACTTAGCAACTTCAGGTTGGACTAGTTGCCAATCTAAACTAGTTGCTCCTTGACCGCTTACAAATACTACTGTAGGGTTTCCCTCCCCCATCACTTGATAATGTAAGTGACAACCATCAATATTAATTAGCTTTCCAGGTGGTGGGAATTTACGGCTAAAGCGGAATGTAGAAATTGCCTGAAAAGCGGCGCCTAAACTCAGCAATCCGATTAACATAGCAATGATAACAAGCCAAAGCATTCACTTTTACCTATGAATAATAATAATTCTATTATTTTTTAGCTTTTGTTTAATCAGGCTTCTAGTACTCACCTAAAGGCGCCATGCTTACAACATTGCCTACCAAAGTAATTGTTTCTCCTGCAACTACAATTCCATCGCCATCATGACAACCGTATAGCACTTTTTTTTGTTCGTTGGCATATGCCTGCATATAAGCATATTCCTCTGGTGTATCCTGCACATGTGGCACAAAGGCAAAGTCTACTAAACGTAATCCCTGATGAATGGTAAGTGGTGCATATGGCGTATCGCCACATAGTTGTGCTGAGGAGACATCTGGTGTCATTATAATTGCTCCAGCAGAAATACCAATCAATACGCCTTCATGGAGAGCATAGTGCTGAAGTCGCTCTATCAAGCCGCGTTGCTGAAGCCAGTATAAAAAGTAATAAGTATTGCCACCAGACAAATGAATTGCGTCACAAGCAAACAAAGAATCAAGAAGCTCGGGTTGGTAAGCCACATCAAGTTCAAAATAAAGCGCGAGTTCAAGACCATATTCTTTGTAGTACTCTTGTTTAAGAGTAAAGTATTGACGTTTTGGATCACTGGACGAGGAAATATAGCCAATGCGTGCATTAGTAGTGCCTAATAATTGAAGCAGATATAAATCGACCTGTTTATTTGTTGCTATAGCTTGGTCACTGTATAGTACTAATCGTCGCATTTTTCGTTGTTTAGTCAAATTACCTAAAAGCATTTTATAACCAGGTAATCCAATTGCTTACATTTAACTGGCAAAATCGTATTGACCTCCACGCTCAAGCGCGCGTTTATAAGCGGGTCGCGCATGAATACGTTCAACAAATTCTTTGATTTTCGGTCGGTTTTCTATTTCTTTAGGGTTTGCAGCAACCACCTCAAGTGGAAAGCTCATTTGAATATCGGCGCCAGTAAATTCTTCACCTGCGAACCATTCACTCTTATGCATTTCGCTCTCTATATAGTCATAGTGAAGCTTGATCTGGGGTGCAACGAATGCACTCATTGCGTCACTGTCTCCCAGCCCAAAACGCCCTAATACTAGATTAAAAAGCAGTGGTAGCATTGCAGAACCTTCAGCGTAATGCAGCCAATATGTGTAGCGCAAGCGTTCTGGGGTATCAGGCGCCGGAATTAATCTACCATTGCCGTAGCGATTTACTATATATTCGATTATGGCGCCCGACTCAGCAACCGTAATGTGTCCATCCGTAATTACAGGTGACTTGCCGAGCGGATGAACTTGACGCAACTCTTGAGGCGCCAGCATTGTTTGTGCATCACGTTCGTAGTACTTAATTTCGTATTCGATGCCTAATTCCTCAAGCAGCCATAATACACGCTGTGACCTTGAGTTGTTGAGATGATGAACAACGAGCATAAAGCGTTTCTCCTGGAGTCGCACCTCTAACCTTTATACAACACATCGAATCACGGTAATTCTACCTTTTGGAGGTTTTCAAGCTTTAATACTAGCAATTTACACAAATTCAAACTTCACTCTATCGCGTTATTGAGCGCTTCATGATTCATTTAACCGTTATATTTTATACAAAATAACGGTTAATTACTAAGCATAAAAATTTTAATTACCCTTATCTTGTATTAAGCATTTTTTTAATTAACTAAAGAATTTATAGTTTTACATTTTATACATTTGGAATAATATATCATTCCGCGCTTGAGTTGTAAAAACCTCTGTTCCCTCTTACTCTGTGTACTCTGCGTCTCTGTGGTAAATTTATCCAGTGTATTTTTTTTACAAATGATTTAGGACTGCGATATCAAATAAATTTAGTGTGTAACTATACTTGAGGAATAGACGATATAGTGTTACATCTTAAAATAGATAGTTATTGATAAAAAAGACAGTTTATATCAATTTAATATAAAAACAATAAGTCTCAACCTTGCCTTCATAAGATGGCGCCGACTGTTGTGTTTTATTATTGCAAAGGAAAAAAAGTTATGAAACTAGTTCAGCAGTTACAAGAATTATTCGATAAAGAGTTAGGAAATATTTATGACAGCCAAGAAAATTTGTCTAGAGCTACTTTCGAGTTAATGATTGCTTTAGGTTGGTTAAGTACTGTAACATTAGTTGCAGAAACATCATTTGTGTTAACAACAAAAGGATTAGAGTTCTACCAGAACAAAATACAAAAGGAACTAGATATCGCAGGATGGGTAGAAATTGTTTTTACTCTAACTTATTTAGAAAGTTTTGAAGCTTTAGTTCAAACAAACAAATGGTTGAGAATCAAAATTAATAAAATGGTTTCATACCAAGAATTGTTCGAGAAATATGGATATTTAAAATATTACCCAGATATATCTAATAAAACTAATGAATTGAGAGAACAAACTCAGCAAAAAGTCAGCCAATGGCAAAATGAAATAAAGTACGCTGTTAATCAGTTAGAACAATTAGAATTTAATCATGAGTTAATTCAAAAAACTTTAACTAACTTTATAGAATCGCCTTTAGGACGCGCGCTAAATAATATACTATCGATTTATCTTGAGCAAACTAAGCTAAATACACATACAATTTCTATTATAACCGGATGGGTTGCTTGGGAAACTCAAAAACATGTTGAATTAATCTTATCTCATGAAAATGATGAGTTTGTTGCGCGCGTCAAAGCATACACAGCTGCAACACAAGATATCAAAACCAATCAAAAATTTCATAGTATTGAATTATACTTAGCTGAACATATATCTACTAGTCCTAGCAACCAATTACAAGTTTTTGATAAAGTCACAATTCCTGATATTTATGTACCACTCAAATGTCACCTTTTGAATTCCAATGGTAAAAAAAAGGAACATGAACAATTAGTTGATTTAGAAACCTGGGGTTTTAAACAACTTACAGACTCAAACAAGAATAATCAAGTAATGTTTATTCAAGCTGAGTCAGGACGAGGAAAAACTGTTTTTTGTAAAATGTTTGCGAATTGGGTACGAGAACATTTGCATCCTATTTGGACACCTATATTGGTTCGGCTACATGATATTGATACGTTTGAAGTAGATATTGAAAATACTCTTCGCACTGTTATTAAGGAAGATTTTGCTCAGAATAACGACTGGCTAACTGATTGTAATACAAGATTTATATTTATATTAGATGGTTTTGATGAATTGCGCCTGGAGGGTAGAAATTCTGGCACCATTGAAAAATTTCTTAAACAAGTAGGAAACTATCAAATCAAATGTCAAACAAGCTCAAACTTGGGACATCGGTTTTTGGTTACTGGTAGATTTGCAGCTTTGCATAGTATTGAACTCATGCCTAGTAATTTGGAACGGGTAGAAATTGCCTTGATGGATAACCAACTTCAAGAGCAATGGTTGAAAAAATGGGGTAATTTAGTTGGGATAGATAAAGCTGAGGCATTCCAAAGTTTTTTAGAAGCAGAATGTCCAGAGCATGTATTGAAATTAGCACAAGAACCATTGTTACTACACCTTTTGGCAGCAATGCATCGGGATAGAAAATTAACTGCTAAAACCTTTGAAGGGCTTGATAGTGTTCGCTCGAAAATATTAATTTATCAAAGTATATTAAATTCAGTATTGATACAACGTTCAGAAAATCATAATTTTAGTACTAGCAAGTTTAATATTAGCGACTTACGACATATTTTAACTGAAGCTGGATTGTGTGTTATCCAATCTGGTAAGGGATGGGCGCCAATTAAAATGATTGAAGAACGTCTGAGAAGCAATACAAAAATCAAAAAAATATTAGGAACTCAATCGCATCTGGGCGAAAATTTATTGAATAATGCCTTTACAGTGTTTTCTTCACAACCTGCTTCAAATTCTCACAAAAACGAAGAATATATAGAATTTGTTCACAAAAGCTTTGGCGAATTTTTATGCGCGTTATTGTTGGCTGAGAGTTTCAGAAAATGGACGCAAACCAACCTGGACGACAGTGACGAACAACCTCTTGTTAATGATAATCAGCTAGCGAAGGAGATTTATGATTTACTATATTACTCTGGATTGACACCAGAAATTGTTGAATATGTGATAGCTTTGCTTGATTATGATTATAATCAGATCAAGCTAGTTGATACGTTATTTAAACGTTTAGAAAATTTTTATACTTACTGGTGTAAGGGGAAATTTATTAATGCTTATCCTCAAAACTTCCCTCAAAATAGAATATTACGAACGAAAGCGCTAGTTTTTTCTGGACTAAGGGAAATAGATATATATACTGGGCTAAATGTAATGATTTTACTTTTAGAACTATATCGTTATGCTCAAACGCAAGATGCTTTAAAAAATAAAATTATTTTTTATCCTTGTGGTCAAAAGGATAGTGAAAATTTTGAAGACGATTTATTCTTTTGTATAATCAGTTACAGCAATAGTCTTAATTTATATACCTTCTTAGACACAGTAGGATATTTTCTTGGCAATGTTCAACTTAGCGGCGCCAAACTCAGTAGTGTAAACCTTAGTAGTGTAAAACTTAATAATGCAAATCTTAGTGCTGTAAATTTCAGTGATGCAAAACTAAGGTTTGCAGACCTAAGTGGTGCCGACCTAAGTAATACAGACCTAAGTGATGCAAATCTGAGTCACGCTAACCTGAGCAGCGCAAATCTTAATGGTGCCAATTTAAATAATGCAAACCTGAGTAATGCAAACCTAAGTAACGTAGACCTTAGCAACGCTACACTTCACCATGCAAACCTTAGCGATGCAAACCTAAGTAATGCAAATCTAAGTAATGCAAATCTAAGTAATGCAAACCTAAACCATGCAAAACTGACCTATACAGACCTTAGAAGCGCAAACCTCCATGAAGCAAGCTGCTATGAGGTAAACTTCAGTGGTGCGACCCTCTGTAGCGCAACACTTAATCATGCCAGACTTAAAGGCGCCAACTGTAATCGTACAGACTTTAGCAAAGCAGACCTTACAAGTGCAAACTTTATAAATGCCCAAAACCTAACTGTACAACAAGTAAGAGTTGCGAATAACTGGGATAAAGTCGAATACAATCCTGAATTTTCACTTCTTGTTTTTAACAGCGATGAATTAATTGAGTAACTATTATAGCCAGAATATCTGGGCGCCTGCCTGCGACGAATTTTGGTGGTTTGTAGCATAGGCCTTCTTCGCCTGTGCAGTACATATACTTTTTTTTACCACAGAGACTTCTAGGGCACAGAGAAGAGGAATTAACCACGCTCGTCACAAAGGGCACTTTGGAAGAATTATTAATGCTGCTCGGTTTGTAAAAGCCAAAGTCACTTCACGCAACAGTTCTGTAAGTTTACAGGTTTTTCTCCAAAGGTATATCGGGATAGTTTTTAGTACAAAATAATCACTTTTAACGAATGATTAAGGCTTGCCTACGAGAATAAATTTCTTCTAAAAGTAAATCCCGCAGTTCGTCAGCGATGTCATCAGGCGGATTACCTGCAAGCGCTCGCCCAATTAACCGTTCAGCCTCTCGCAGTTGGGAACATTCTACAGCAAGCATTGCAGCACTACGATGTAGAACAGATCTGGTGGGTTCAAGGTCGAATAAGTTTGCCACTAGGTCTGCTGCGGCTCGCTCTTGAGAAAAAGCGGCTTTAGTCAATTCCAAGGTAGCTACGGCATCACCCCGTTGGCGGGCTAAGAAGGCTTGGTCTACAAATTCCATTGCTTCCCGATGGAGAGTTTCTACTTCTTGCATTTTTCAATTACGCGCGTGCGTGGTGTGCCAAATTCAACGATGCAGACGTAGCCCGGAGACAAAGTATCTGAGGGGCTAATCTGTTCTAGTTTCATTTTAACTCTTGATTGAACAATACTGTCGGAGCCGTTACGAATCCCAGATACTTCCAGACGGGCTTTCCTTTGAAATAAAGTATCCGGGTTATCAATAGAACCTAACCAAAAGTCAAAGCCAAAACCCTTGCCTTTAATAGAGCGCTCAATTATTGTAAGCCCTGTTAGGTAAGGCATAAGGAGTGCAGCAATTCCATAGGCACCATATTCGGTGGCAACTTCTTGATCAGCATTAAAGCGGCGTACAGTATCATCAATAGAATTCCATTGCAGTTCGACTGTAGTTTCTTGTATGCCATCGATTTGAAAGGGAACACGATAAGGATGATTTTGGTCGTCCAGGCAAACTGCAGCAGCATCATAACAAGTAGCCCCAAAGGTTAGCGACCATCCGGGTCTTTCTGGTTTAGGCTGGCAAAGGTCTTTGAGATGCAAAAGCTGTGGTATACTACCTGTCATCAATAATTAAAATAATTGCAGCTTTTTTATCATATAGTACAATGGTTAGTCAAGGAATATTGGTGCCACATTTACTGCGAGAATTGGAGACGGAAGTACTTGTAGATACAGGTGCTTTAACTTTAGTTCTAACTGAGCAAATAGTCAAATAGCTTGTACGGGTACGTTCGAGTCAAATCGCGCGTTATACAAATAAATATGAAGGGAAAATAGGTATTACAAAACTACTTCTAATTCAATGTCAAGGTAGACAAACAGAAGATGAAGGATTAGTAGTACGTGACGAAGTAATATAAGGTTAGGTTATTTTGGAAAAGTTAACTCATAAATTTATACATTTATCTCTGATGCTTCCAGTACGAGTAGTTTTCATTATCTAAAAATGAGGCAAAGATATAAGGTGCAGTTAATTTGTTTAGATAACAAAAATGAAATAGAAGCGTTTCTCCGCCGTAATTCTTGGCTTTATCTTTATCACATTGGTGATCTTGATGACTTGTTTTGGAATTACACAACTTGGTATGCCCTTAAGGATAACGAACAAATCAAACAGCTTGCTCTACTTTACACCCAAACCTCTGTACCTATACTACTTGCTTTATTTGATGAACCCGATAATTTGATGGAGGAGTTGTTGCAATCGCTCGTTCATCTATTACCAAGACAATTTTATGCTCATCTTAGTGGAAATGTGGTAAATGTCTTAGCCCAGAAATATCAGATACAATCCCACGGCGTACACTACAAAATGGCTTTGACAAATACTTCCTGCCTACAAACTGTCGATACATACGATGCAGTTGCACTTTCAGAATCAGATGTTAATGACTTAGACTTATTGTACCGTGTTAGCTATCCAGGCAATTGGTTTGAACCACATATGCTGAAAACAGGTTATTACTACGGCATTTGGCGTGGTTCGGATTTGGTAAGTGCGGTCGGTGTTCATGTATATTCGCAGCAATACCAAGTTGCAGCATTAGGTAATTTTACAACCCATCCATTATTTCGAGGACAAGGGCTAGGAAAGGCTGTTTGTGCAAAACTATGTCAAGCTTTATTGCAGACAGTTGATTATATAGGGTTGAATGTTAGAGCAGATAATATAAGTGCTATTAATTGCTATACAAAGCTGGGTTTTGAGCGTATTGCTACTTATGAAGAATTTTCTCTAAAATTGCTTTAGCTCACTGCTTTATTATAGGCTTTTGCCCAATTATATACAAAGTCATAATATCGTCCCAAATTCCTTGTTCTGTTTGCAGTGCTTCTAATTCGGCTTCAAATTCAGATTTGGCCTGTATTAACTGTATGGATGAAAGTTGCGATAAAAGTTTTTCAGATTTTGGTGCAGTAGGAGCAGGGTGTGTGACAATACTTTGCCATGTCGCTTTTGCTTTATTAAGACTAATATAATTACCATGTTGCTCGCTTTTAATTTCTATAGCTTGAAAGCCAGCACTTGCAAATAGATTTTGACAGCTTTCAATCGATCCAATTCGATTACTTGGCTCAATCGTTATACCATACCGTTGTAATACTTTCCGCAAAACCACATGTCCAATGTAAGCTGTATCAGCAGGTGTATGGATACCAATTTTTCCACCCGGTTTGAGGAATTTATACCAAAGCCTTAATGTTGCTTCTTTATCTTCCATCCAAGGAAATGTATTCGCGCACAAAACGCGGTCAAAACTATTCTCTGCAAAATCGAGTACTTCGGCATCCGCTAATAAAAATTCAACATTATTTAGTTTCAATGCTTCAATTTTACCCCGTGCTGTATCCAACATTCTAGCAGATATATCAACACCAATAACTCTACCTTCTGTTCCGGCAACCTGAGCCGCTGCAAATGCTAAATGGCCAGTTCCTGTACCAATATCTAAAATGTTTTGTCCATAGGAGATGTCCGAATATTCAATAAGACGATGACATATTTGCACATGCCAATCGCTACTATCATAGCTTTGACTTCTACGGTCGTATAAATCAGCAACTCCCTGTTTGTAATCATTTAATTCAAGTTGTTTCATAGTTTTTTCGATGTTAATAAACTAAACTATAGATAAATTACTTCCTGTAGAGACGCTCCGGTCAAGACGCGATACAGAGGAGTGCGTCTCTACATCCATTAAAAACTATTTCTCAACCTGACTATCAGGGTACCGACTCCACTCATTCCATGAACCATCATAATTACGCACGTTTTTGAAACCGAGTAAATATTTCAGGACAAACCAAGTATATGCTGAACGTCCACCAATGGCACAGTAGGGAAATATTTCTTTATCGGGTGTAACTCCTTTACTCTTCAAGAGAGTTTGTAGTTCATCAAAGGATTTAAAAGTCCCGTCTTCGTTCAAGGTTTGTGTATGCTCGATATGCACTGCACCAGGTATATGCCCCGCGCGCTCCGTTCCTTCAGGTGGTTTCATCATAAAAATTTCACCCTTAAATTCTTGAGGTGTACGGACATCTAATAATACTCTGTCTTTTTGACCAATTGATGACTTAACCTCTTCATACAAAACTCGTAAGCTACTATCGGGAGCGGTTGCGCAGTATTGAGTTGGTGTGAAAGTTGACAAATCTGAAGTTACAGGGCGCCCGGATGCTAACCATTTTTGATGTCCACCGTTGAGAACGTACACATACTCATGTCCAAATAACTTTAATAACCAGAATATCAAGGCGCCAGTACCAGGGTAACTACCATAAGCAATCACAGTTGTATCATTTGTAATCCCAGACTGTGAGAGTAATTTTTCTATAGCGCTTGTTTCTAAATTCATACTGAGGTTGGGTTGTAATAAATCAGTCATGAAATTCCAAAAAACGGCGCCGGGAATGTGAGCATCTTTGTATGGGTCTGGGCTGACATCGACTTCCACAATGCGAACATTGGGATTATTGAAATTATCTTCTAACCATTGCGTATCTACAAGAACTTCAGGGTAAGCATAATTAGACATTGGTTTTCTCCTTGACAAACAGTATTTTTTACATAAATGTAGAGACGTTACATGTAACGTCTCTACACAATTCGGTTTGCGTTGTTTTCACCATCCGTTGGGAAAACCACATGCTGTACCCGATGAACTAAGGTTGTAGAAACGTTAAACAGCAAAAATCCAATAAGCGGATGTAACACGCCGGCATGTAAAGGTGATTTTAAGTGAATTGTGAGGAATTGCAATCCTAGTAGTACTGAAATACTTAGCGTCAGGTTTCGCACTCGTTGGGGAAACGAACTTAGAAATACCCACAAAAGCATGATTGGCGCCAGTACACTATATCCACGCACTAGTAAAACATGGATATTCCACCACTCAGGGTTATAAAAGTATGCAAGTCCAACAGTTAACACTTGAGCAACTAAGCAAAGATTGAAAAGTAAAGCTATAGCGTAAAAGCCAAACTGGCGCCAGTTAGTAGTCTGCGTGCTACTACTAAGATTAAGAGTCATATTTAAAGTTGTGTTGAGATGAAAAGTTGTAACAATCGGTGAGTTAAAGCTAATATAATATTGACTAATGAATCTTGCCCAGTCCTCGAAAGTGTACAATGTTTGACTTATGGTGCTGAACACGTTGCAATCCTTACTAGCTGAGATTCAAAATGCCAGTGACAAGCATGAGTTGAAGCAGTACGTCAAAATGAGAGCAGGTGAATATTTTGCAGCAAAACGTTCTGGATTATTTTTTTTAAACGAAATACCGTTAATTGACAAGAATACTCCTAAAATTATCAAATTAGCTTTATCTCTGGAACACAACCCTGTTTTACGCTACTTGGTTGAAAATCATGCACCAGTTCATGAAGGATTGTTATTACCACCAGGAGTTTGGAATAATATATGCCCGCGCGGCGACCACGCACATGTGATGACGGGGCCAATTATTGGTAATGGTCATTTAATTGGAGCAGTTGGTTTTACCCGTAACCGTGAAGATTCTCCTTTTGATTCTCGAAATATTGCCGATTTGACAGCTATGAGTTTACATTTGTCAACATGGCTCACAAGAAAACAATTGCAATCAAGAGAATCAAATCCACCAAATTATTTAGCTATTAATCAATTAACAGCGCGCGAGCTTCAAATTGCAGAATTAGTAGCACAAGGATTAACTAATGCGGAAATCGGCACCGAGCTATGGATTCAAGAAAATTCCGTTAAGCAAGCTTTAAAAAGAATGTTTCGTAAACTTGACGTTGCATCGCGCGCGGAAATGGTTGGAAAGCTTTTTGCAAATACAAACAGAATTTAATTTTAGAGACTTACAAAATTAAATTAATCATAAGAGTGGAATGGGCTTTAAGAATGCCCACCCCACAAGAAAATTGTGACTGTTTTTTAATTTGGAAGTCTCAGCATCCATTAAATTAATGATTGCTCTTCAGTGTTCCTACTAAACTTTTAAATTTATCCTTGACTCTGGAATACACACTCTGTTTTGATCTGCTAGGTCTAGTAACTATATAAAACAGAGTTCGAGCTTTAAAAACTTTTTGCCTAGTTATTGCATTTTCTTTATCTGGTGTATCAGACCAGTTATCTAACCAATCTCCATCAACATCTTTAACAAATTGGCGAATACCATCAACTCCCAGCTCTCTCCTAGAGCGTCTCAAGTCTCTTGACATTTGAAGCGCAACTCTAGCTCTAGTAATTTTTTCTTCTTTAAGTTGATTAGACATATAAGCCTACCTATATACCTTAATTATAGGATAACAGTTCTCAACTTTAATTTCGTCTGATGATTTTTGCACGCAACTAGTGTTAAAATAGTTTAAATAATAATCAATTTTAACAAAAGATAGCCAATTATATCAGTAAAATTATTAATTGATAAATTATTTTTATGAATCAAGCTTTTATTCGCGTAATTCATTCAATCCTTGAAGGGGCAGCTTTAATAGATATTGTGCTTAGTGAGTACCAGATTAACAAGCCTCATAGCTGCAAGTTATATAAACGTGGTCTTAACGATACTTATTTAGTAGAAGCTGAACAAGATAGGTATATTCTACGGGTTTATCGACATAGTTGGAGAAATAAGGAAGAAATAAATTTTGAATTGGAATTACTATTTTTTTTGCATAAACAAAGTCAGCCAGTAGCATATCCTTTGTTGAGAAAAGATGGTAATTTTACAACAAACGTTATGGCGCCGGAGGGAATACGTTATGCGGCTTTATTTACGTATGCGCCAGGACGTGCAGTTAATGAAAAGCTTGATGTTAGACAAAGCTATATTTTGGGAGAAACGCTAGCAAAAATTCACTCCTATTTAAACAATTTTAAAACGAGTTTTACTCGTCCACAATTAAATAATCAATATTTACTTCATCAGCCCTTACTAGCAATTAAATCTCTTTACAAATATCGTCAATATGACATAGATTACCTTGAACAATCCATCGAAATAATTCAAGGTCAAATAGCAGCGTTTAGACTACCTTCTTCAGCCCCTGAGTATGGAATTTGTGTGGGTGATGTGCATTCAGGTAACGCTCATTTTACAGAACAGAATGAACCAACATTATTTGATTTTGACCAGTGTGGTTATGGCTGGCGTGCTTTTGACATTGCAAAGTTTTTACACGCAGCAAATCGGATGAAGATAGAAGTTACAGTTAGAAACAGTTTTATTGATGGTTATCAGACGATTCGTAACTTGAGTAAGGATGAACTAGCTTCAATTCCTGTATTTGTTAAAGCTGCTCATATTTGGGTGATGGGAATTAGTGCCAGTGTAGTTGGTGATGTTTTGCCTTATAGTTGGTTTGATGATGATTGGCTGGATACAAGGTTAGCTATGTTAAGAAGTTTAGATATGATACGTTAGAGATGCTTCTACTTGGGCATGACAGAAATTCAGATTTTACCCGTTCACAGTATATATGTCGTATGCAAGAGACTGATGCACGCTGAATTTCTAGCCTGCATACAACGATTTTAACATTGCTACTGTTTGCTTAAGCCCTGATTTAAGAAGCGTATCAAGATACTCATCTATTGTTTTAGATGGATTTTTAAGAGTCTGGCGTTGTTTTTGGGCAGCTGCACAAACGGCTTCTGGGTTCAGGTCAATCAAATTCTGGATAAAATTATCTGGGTGAACTGCTTTAACGCCATAAGGCTCTAAAGCTAAGAAAGGAAAGTCACTTAAATTAAAAGTAACTATAACGTCGGCTCCGGTGCGAATAGCTGCTGCTAAAACATGACGATCATCAGGATCGGGAAGTTCAATAGCTGTAATCAAAGATTCGTAACCAGTCACTAAACAATCCCTGACATTAGCATTCATAAGATTTTTTGTCCTAGTTAACTGTTCAAGTGTTAAGTCAGGACGGTTTTTCAAAACATTTCTAGTCCATTCTAAATGAATTTCCTCTGTCCACCGAGCTTTGAATAAGTTGGTGAGTGCTAGCCACATCAGAAAATCTCTTAGTGGGGCTGGATATAGAACACAGGCATCGTAAATAGCAGTTAAATACACCTTTGTAACCTAGTACCCCATGTTAAGTTCTTGGGCTTGTGCTGATAACTCAGCTAAGGTTTCCATTCGTGCTGCATCTATACGATTTTTATAACTGATTACATCTTGAGTCAAAACACGGCGACGCGAACCGACTTTACGATAGGGAATTTTTCCAGATTCTAGTAATTCTACTAAATAAGGACGGGAAACTTGTAATATATCAGCTGCCTCTTGGGTAGTAAGTTCCTTTTTTATCGAAACTACGCTAACGGCGTTACCAGCAGCCATTTGTGTTAAGATTTCTGTAAGTAAGTTTAATGCCGCTGCTGGTATGGTTACAGTTTCACCTTCTGTGTCATTTGATATCAGCTTGAATACCCCATAAGAAAGGTTTTTTTGTAAGTAGGATTCCAAAATTTGGCTGCTAGCTTTAGCTATATTCGCATCTTCGTTTGTAAGTGCTAACTGTTGAACCTTTTGATTTATAGAGAGTGTCATACATCATCCTTGCTAGATAATCTGCTTAATCTAAGAGATGTTATGCGGCTTTAGTTAAGCTTGATGTATTATAGCATGATTATGCGAAACAAGCGAAATAAACAAAATAAGCGAAGCTATTGTTGACTAACTTGATAAAAACAACGGCGCCCTCAGTGGCATATCAACATTCCTTGATGGATTCCCACAATTCGGCAATTTCTTCTGCGCTGCTAGCTTTGACCCGCGCTAGGGCTATCGGGTAGTCAACCCTTGAGTTCTCCTCAAAACGTGTTGCGGTAAACTGTCCGTTGCTCGCACGCAGAATAAATCCGGTATCTTGGCAAGCATCACTGGCTAGGTAAATGACCCCAGGAGTAACCCATTCGGGCTTAAGATTGGTCGGTGTCCCCGTTTCCCCCCACATTCGAGTTTTAGCCACAGGGGATACCGCATTGACAAGAATCTTGTATTCCAGACCTTCCATGCTTAGTGCGTTCATGATGCCAACCTGTGCCATCTTGCCAGCAGCGTAAGCCGTCAATCCACGTTGAGCGTATTGCTGATACATGGCACGATCAGAGGTAGTCAAAACTATTCGTGGCGCCGATGATTGTTTTAGATAGTTCCAGGCGTGCTTACATATCAAAATTGTCGCGAGGATATTAACGTCAATGGCACGTTGTATAAAACCGACCTCTATTTCCTCAATGGGCTGATAGTCAACCCACCCAGCATTATGGATAAAGATATCTAGGCTGCCGAAAGAATTTATCGTCAGTTCCACCAGCTCGCGACAAGTCGATTCAGAAGACAGATTGCCGCAATGGGCGATGACGTTTTTGCCCTGTTCCTGCAACTCGCGCGCGGCATTGGATGCCACTGAGTCGTCAATCCCTGCACCCGAACGATCCGTGCCCAGATCACTGATTACGACATTGGCGCCAAAGTCGGCCAAAGTTCGAGCGTAAGCCAGCCCCAACCCTCTACCTGCACCAGTGACAATGGCTGTCTTACCGTTGAAATCCATTTTGTTCTCCTAATTCTTCTTGATAAAATCAAAGCTAAGATAAAAAAGATAGCACTTCTTGCAAAAAACGGGAGCGTCCTTTTTCTGGTCGATCAAGGAACAGATAGTGTGTACCATCTGGAATTGTCACAGTTTTTACAATTGAAGCATTGACTAATTCGCTTTTTAATGCATTTATGTCTGCGGGTCTTGACCAAAAATCTCGTTCACCTCGAATCACAAGTGTTGGCGCCGTAATATCTGCCGCATTCCAGTATTTTTGACCGCGCGCTAAATTGTAACTTTCTAATTGGTAAGCATTGGGAACTTTTAAACTGGGAGGTTGACGAGTATTGCTCGTTGGGTCACTGTTGAGTGCTTGTTGTTGATAGGTATTTGCAACTGATGAAAGGCGCCATTGATTTTTATCTTCGACTGGAATGGTTTGGTTCCATTTTCCTAAAAGCCCTTCAGCAGTAACCAAGCGATATCCTCCAGCTTGAGAATTAAACTTACCCGGTTGATTGGGGTTTTCAAAACTTTTACCAAGTTCCCACGGTGCATTTACTCCATAAAGACTATTAAGCATTACCAAATGACTTACCTTATCATTGTTGCGACTGGTATACATACCTGCCCAGTGTCCTCCTGTTGCCCAACCAATCAGAGCAACTTTGCGTCCAGATTCACGTTCTCTAATCCAGTCCACCACAGCACTAATATCACGCACTGCTTCAGAAGAAGTAACAGATGGTGGATTTTGATCTTGTGGTTGATTAAGTGCAGCAGGACGAGTTGATTTTTCCCAACCTCGGACATTCATAAGATATACAGGATGTCCAGCAGTTACGAAATCTGTGGCAACTGAATAACCAGGAACATTAATATCGAACGAGGTAACGCTGCCTGGTCCACCACCGTGAATCAGCAGTATTGGCGCGCGACCATTGTTTGTATTACTATTTAGCTGCACTTTACGAACAAAGATTTGAATTCCAGGTTCGCTCGTGATAAAGCTATCTTCACGCTGAATTTGAGCAGTAACAGATGATACTTGGTTTGCCATTTGAGGTAGTGTATTTACGTTATGTGCTTGCATTTGAGTACATGATGTAATAAGCGTGGTTGATAACAACCCAGCCGCTAGAGTTTTAAAACCATGCTTTTTTAAAGATTGTCTTTTCATGGTGTCCTCCACAGGCATTAAGGCTTGAGTAAACGCGCGCAGCCTTATTTCCTAGAGTAAGAGCTTCCAATAAATATGTCCAATACAACTTTTGTCTTAGATTAATACTTTTTAAGTATTAAAATGATATGTAACAGTCTAAATCATTTGTTTTAAAATAGTATTATTTTCTAAAATTGAAGCTATAAGTGTCTGTAAGCTTTGTAAATAAAGCATACTTCTAAAGCAAATATTGCTTCATCGAGTGACTGTTCAATTATTGCCATTAAACTGCCGCCATTAGTACCCGAATATGTTTTACACGAAGCTCATAACTATTGGACGCGAGTTGCTTAAACCATTTGGGCACGTGGGCATTATTCAAGTTAAAGACGGTTTGTAAACAAATTAGGCTTAAACAAGTTTAAGATTAGATAAAAAGGTTTATAAATCCAGCTTTATCTACATATGAATCCTTGGGTGTTAATTGACAAAAGTGGTGAAATTATAGAAGTGCCAAAAGATACACCAGATGCAATTGAGGTTGCACTCCTCGAACTTGCAGCACTTAAAAAAGGATTTATGAGTGATGAACAGCTTCAAGCATCTGTTAGTAAAGGATTTGCTAATCCAAATCATATGGAAGAATTGCTGAAGCGCACGGATATTCCTAAAAATAGGCTTTTGCGTGTACGTGCTAATTTGTCGTCAGCACTATTAAACAATCAAATACATAAAGAAAATTTACAGGCAATCATCAGTAAATTAAAATCAGCTAAAACAATAGAGGAATTTGACCAGGTATTAGCAGAACTGCATCATCCCAATTACCTTATCTACTTAGGTAGAGTGGCTGATGGTTCCTTAATTTATACAAATGCGAAAAAAGGGAATGACTACATGTTAGGCTTAACAAAAGTTAAAATTGACCCAGTATCGGAAGCAGATGCTCTCTATCTTGGTCAAGATGGCATTATCCACATTGATGAAGTCAAAAATACTACTAATGCCTTGCGACAAAAACTCTTGAAAACTCCAGAGCAATTAGAGAGAATAAGAGAATGGCGCGACTTAGCTTTGGGTAATAGAGAAATAGGGGTTATTATAGAAACAGAAAGTGGTTGGACTGATTTATTTGCTGCCCGTCGGGGAGAAACAGCCGCATTAAGAACTTTAATAGATGAAGAAGTACCACTTACTATTGCTTCTCATAGATTTAGTGTTTCCCAAATGGAGGACTTGTGGAAGGCTGTAGAAATAAAATCTGAAGAGCTTAAAAAACAAGGCAATTCGCATAATTGGAATGATTTCTTTAGCCAAATGCAAACTATAAAAGATGCTGAAACTTTTTTAGGATTTTCTATAATATGAAAACAAACAATTTACCATATGCTTTACCGAAACTCTCTTACCCTTGGCAGATAAGTAGTGCTACGCTGCGTCGCCAGAAGGCTAAAACACTGAGCTACAGTTCAGATGAAATTACAAAAGCTCTTAATGTTTTGGAGCAATGCTTAGAAATTATTTCAGTGCTTACACTTCCTCCGATTGAATCTATTCCAGAAAGTGTAGGAGAATATTGGGACTTATCAACTGAAAGTTTAGCAAAGAAGATGCCAACATTAGATGACTTAAACTTTGATAAAGTTGCAGAATTTCTTAAAGAAGAGGGAATTAAATCTCTTTCTGAACAAATGGTTGAAGATGTTGCTATCTCATGGCTTTGGTCAGTAGCACAAGACATTGTAAAAACAGTTTTAAGATGGCTGGAGCATTCTCTTAAAGAAGTGAATGATGCTGTTAAAATTTTACGTTTTATTAATATTGCCGAGCATTATTGGCTTCATATTGACCCACCTTTAGCACAATCTTTATTGAGCCGTAGTGCTATAATCGGCTGGAAAAAAGCTTTGCCTCTGCTTGATTATGTAGAAAATAATGCCGAAGCTTCTTCTAAAATCAAAGCTACAGTACAAGACTATAAAGAATTAATATTAGGAGTGAGTAATAAAAATGATATATATGAGATACAAACATAATTCAAAATGGAACTTCGGCATTTACGGTATTTTGTAACGGTGGCAGAAGAACTACATTTTGGTCGAGCCGCAGAAAGATTACAGATGGCTCAACCACCGCTCAGTCATCAAATACGCCAATTAGAAGAGGAGTTAGGTGTTCAGCTTTTTTACCGCACTAAACGCAGCGTTCAATTAACAGAAGTTGGGCGGTTATTCTTAGAAGAAGCTCGCCAAGTTCTTACGCAAGCAGACCAAGCTGTTCAAATTATTCAACGGGCTTCTTTTGGTGAAGTTGGTCGTTTAGCATTGGGTTTTGTAGGCTCTGCAACTTACAGCATTCTTCCAGATGCCTTAAAAACTTTTCGCAAACGATTTCCGCGCATTATTCTCAGCTTGCACGAAATGACTACAGCAGAGGCAGTTCAAGCTTTACATGCAAAACGAATTCATCTTGGTTTCGTTCGTTCCCCTATAAACGACGAGGAACTAATAATTGAATCATTTTTCAAAGAATCATTTATCGTAGCTTTGCCAGAATCTCATCCTTTAGCTCAGGAAACAAAAATATGTCTACAGATGCTTGCAAACGAACCATTTATTTTATCTCCTCGTCACTTGGGGTCAGGCTTTTATGACCAAATCATCGCTATGTGCCAAAAATCAGGTTTTAGCCCTCAAGTAGCACAAGAAGCAGTACAAATGCAAACAATCGTTAGCTTGGTTGCAGCAGAGTTAGGAGTCGCGATAGTTCCCTCTTCTATGCAAAATCTTCAACGAGTTGGAGTTATATATAAGGTATTAGCAGAAGAAAATCCACAGGTTGAACTGGCAATGATTTGGCGCCGAAATGAAACATCGCCCGTATTACATAAATTTTTAGATACTATTAGAGAATTAATTGTTGATACACGCTCTGGTTAACAACAGGTGCAACAATTCAGTAAATAGGACAAGTTATTGAGTCGCGCAGGATAAATTAACCACCAACCAGAAGGTTTAAGCTATGTTAGAACTTTATAGCTATTATCGTTCAACAGCATCCTACCGAGTTAGGATTGTATTGGAGCTTAAAAAGATTCCTTATCTTTATAAAAGTGTTTATAAGTTACGAACAAATGACTCAGAGTTTGCGAAAAAGTACAGTCAATTAAATCCTCAAAAAATGGTTCCGACTCTTATTGATGGTGAAACTGCGATTAGCCAATCTTTAGCTATTATTGAGTATTTAGAAGAACGTTATCCTCATCCAGCACTTTTACCTAGTAATATTTTAGCACGAGCTTATGTACGTCAAATTGCACTGTTAATAGCTTGTGATATTCATCCATTAAGTATTATGAGGGTTCGCAAGTATTTTACTTCATCTATGGATTTCAGCTTATCACAAAAAATGGATTGGTATCGTCATTGGGTAAACGAGGGTTTAACAGCTTTAGAAAAACTTTTGGGTAACAGTAAATTTCGCGGTAGTTTCTGCTGTGGTGATCAACCAAAAGAGCGCAGATGCATTTTTGGCGCCTCAAGTGTATAATGCAGAAAGATTTCAATGCTCTTTATCTCTATATCCAATTATTCGTCAAATCAATGAAGTATGTATGAACCATCCTGCATTTCTTGCTGCACAACCACATTTACAGCCTGATGTTTTGGAATTTAGTCCAAATGATGAATATTAAAACAGTTTGAATATTAACTTAAATGACATCATCAGTTATTATTATTTCTGGTTTACCCTGCACAGGAAAAACAACTTTGGGTAGAAAGTTGGCTCAAGATTTGTCATTACCGCTTATTTGTAGGGACAGTATTAAAGAATCGCTATTTGATTCTTTAGGTTGGTCAGATAGGGAATGGTCTAAAAAGTTAGGAATTGCTAGCTACGACTTATTGTACCATTTTATAGATTCTTTGGTTTCCAAAAATATTTCTCTAATAGTAGAGAGTAACTTCAAGGCAGCTTTTGATACCGAAAAGTATAGAAAGCTACAAAATCAATATGGTTTAAAATTAATTCAAATTCATTGTCATACCAAAGGTGAAGTTCTGCTTAAAAGGTTTAAAGAACGCTCTGAGTCTGGAGAAAGACATCCAGGTCATGTAGACCATTTGAACTATGAAGAGTTTCGAGCAACTTTATTAAAGGGTGGGTATGAAATATTAGATGTTGAAAGTACAAATTTTCAAGTTGATACAACCGATTTTAATCAAGTAAATTATACATATTTATTTGAAACACTTCAATTATTATTATAGTTTTAATAATTTATTAATGGAAATTTATCATCATGACGGTTTATAATTCAATTGGTAAAAAGTATTCAACAACGCGCGTTCCTGATTATCGCATTAGTCAAAAAATAATTGATTTACTAAATTTACCTCAAGGTAGTAAAATAGCGGATATCGGCGCTGGTACTGGCGGTTATAGTGTGGTACTAGCCAATCAAGGATTTCACGTTTATGCAATAGAACCTTCTTTGGTAATGCAAGCTCAAGCAGTAGAACATCCAAACGTTACATGGAAAACTGGCTATGCAGAAGCTATTCCGTTACCAGATAATTCTGTTGATGCTGTAATCAGTATATTAACGATTCATCATTTTGCTAATTTAGAAAAAGCTTTTCAAGAAATGTATCGCATTCTAAAATCTGGAACAATACTTTTGTTCACTTTTGATATTAGACTAGCTCAAAAGATATGGTTATATGATTATTTTCCTTGTCTTTGGGAAGACGCACTACGGTTACTACCAATTAATAAGCTTACTGATTTATTTCAGACAAACACTAAAAGCAGTGTCGAAATTATACCTTTTTTATTACCTCATAATTTATCTGATTTATTTGCTGCTGCTGGTTGGAGGCGCCCAGAATTATATCTTAAACCAGAAGTGCGCGCGGGAATATCATCTTTCGCCGTTTGCGACCAAAGTATTATTAAATCTGGTATAAAGTCTTTAGCAGCAGATTTAAGCAATGGTACTTGGAATAAAAAATATCAAGAAATTCTCACTCAGAAAGAACTTGATGTTGGTTATCGTTTCCTACGAGCATCTTAAAACTATACTCTTCTACTTTTCCTCTGCGCTCTCTCTGTGTCTCTGTGGTACAATAAAATACTTTCCAGCCAATCAAATAAAAATTAAATACAACTATTATTGATGGTGCCGGGTTAAGAAAATTAACCGCTGCATGACGCTGTATAACGCAAAGAAAGATTTATTATCGAATATAGACTACTATGCAATGTTCTCGACTGCATTACGAAACATCATATTTATATTTTAGTTATAATGACTTGATTATGTAGCAATCCTATATGAGTTGTAAAAAATTATATCTACGTAGAGACGCGATTAATCGCGTCTCTACAATCTGGATTTAGCGCAAGCGCTCACTGCGTGAACACAAATGATTTAGGATTGCTATATATTATGAAGTAAATATCAATATATCAATTATGGCTAATTCTCCTTTCAGAAAAGAACTTCATGAGGAAAATCGTTTATCTTGGAATGAAGCGACAAAAGCTCACAACAGTCACAAAGGCGACCAAGCAAAATTTTTCTCTGAAGGTGGTAACACTTTATTCCCAGAAGAAGTTGAACTATTAGGAGACATCAATGGTTTATCGGTGGTTCATCTTCAATGTAATGCTGGACAAGATACATTATCACTCGCGCGCTTAGGCGCCAATGTAACTGGTGTAGATATTAGTGATGAAGCAATAGATTTTGCTCATAAATTGGCGCAAGATTCTGGTATTGATGCTCTCTTTGAAAGAGCAGACGTATTTGATTGGTTAGAACAAGCTACAAACAAAACTGAGTATGATATTGTATTTTCATCTTATGGTGCAATTTGTTGGCTATCTGACTTGAAGCTTTGGGCGTATAGGGTTGCTTCTATTCTTAAACAAGGTGGACGCTTGGTTTTAATCGAATTCCATCCTGTAGCAATGATGTTTGATATTGATTGGAGCCATAAGTTTCCTTACTTCCAAAATGGAGAACCACTGACATGTGTTGATGGTGTTAGCGATTATGTTGCTGAGTCTAACACGGGTTTGGCGCCTGACAATTATCAAGCAGGAATACAAAATTTTCGCAATACCTACCGTTCACACGAATTTCAATGGGGAATTGGCGAAATAATAATAGCATTATTGCAAGCTGGATTAACACTAGTTACATTTAAAGAATACCCATACTCAAATGGTTGGAAACCCTTTGACAACATGAAAGAAGAACCAGGAAGACGAATGTTTTCACCCGATAACATACCAAATATACCCTTGATGTACGGTATTGTAGCAATGAAAAAATGAAGAAACATTTATAAAGCAGATTCACAAGAGTTATTTTTGAGCTACTAGCATAGTCATATAGTTGAAAATTGATTAATAGTTGTACTTAAAGAAAGTCTGCGCTGTTCTCTGACTGCTATTGCTTGTCCAAAGCAAATTTAAGATGCGTTTGCCCTGCTTTCAAGGGTGGGTATTTAAAATTTAGGCAGTAGAGAGGGTATTTTGGAAAACATTAAGTTTTGGAATTAAAGAAGGCCAAGGTTTAGGGAAAAAACCGCCTAAAGGTAGTGGAAGACGATTGTATTAAATAAATCTGTATTTATACGTAAAATTATGAAATTATACTTTGAACAAGCATAAATGCTGACTTTTTAGATTATGTGGAAAAACGAACGTAAAACCTAACCCCCCGACCCGAATGTGGGTTGGGGGGTCTTTCAAGGGTAGGTTTTTTTGAATCTCGGCTCCGAGTTTACAAAATCCAAAATACCTACCTTTGTAAGGGTTATACCAATTCTTTATGAAGCTGCTGACTTATTCGACCCCTCCCCGCAACCTACGGTGTACACACATCTTTAATAAGCCCTTTCTTTCCCTCCTTTGTGTACGAGCGTGCCTACCCTGCGGGAAATCCTCCGGATTACGTGGTTCCTTAAAGAGATAAACCACAAAGAACACGAAGGACACAAAGAAAGAGAAGAAAAAGAAGAAAGAGAAACTTGTGTGTACACGGTAGCCCCGCAACGGGGAGGGGAGTAAGATTTTATAAACTTTTCTTCCCCCTCTTTGCTCAGGGGGAGGGGTTCTTTCTGTGCAGCTTCACATGAAATTGGTATTAGGGGGTTAGGTTTACTTGAGAGATGGGACAACTGAAACCTTGCTACTGCTTGGAATTGGGCAGTATGCTCCTACATAATTATAAATACCGGCTTGTTGAGGTAATTGAAAGTAACCGCTATCTTCAGCTAATATGCGGAGTACATTCTTAATAATTGTTAGCCCCACTTCTCCTGCAAGAGTCATGATAGATTCTGGGTGAAATTGGACTGCTGCAATTGGAAGTGTTTTATGCTCAATACCCATTATTACATCGTCTTCAGAAATAGCTGTTATTTTGAATTCTTTGGGAAGGCAATCGGGCAAAGCAAACAATGAGTGGTATCTACCAACTTCAAAGGATTGCGGTAAATCTTTAAAAATACCCGACTCTGGATTTGGAACAAAAATACGAGATGATTTACCATGCTGCGGATATTCAAGAATTCCTAATTTACCTCCAAACGCTTCAACTATTCCTTGTAGTCCAAGACAAACTCCAAAAATAGGAATTTGCCGTTGCACGCAAGCTACTATTGTTTCTGTTATAGAGAAGTCACTAGGTCTACCAGGCCCGGGAGATAAAACAACAAGGTCTGGACGTTCTCTATCAAAGACTGATTCCGAAAAACCATGACGTAATGTTTTAACGGTGGCGCCTGTTTGACGAATATAGTTTGCTAGTGTATGAACAAAAGAGTCTTCATAGTCAATTAACAAGACGTGTTTAAAAGCACCTGCACCCTTGTCTTGATGCTCTAACTTTAAGTTATTTGAATTAGGACTTTTGTGCTGAACTTGGTGAAGTGTTTGCAATAGAGCAGCAGCTTTGGTAATAGTTTCTTGGGCTTCGGCTTCTGGCTCCGAATCATAAAGAACTGTTGCACCTACACGCACTTCTGCGATTGAGTCTTTTAGCTGGATAGTCCGTAAAATTAGACCTGTGTTTAAATCTCCCTTGAATGTTAAATACCCCACTGCCCCACCATACCAACGTCTTGGACTACGCTCGTTTTGCTCGATAAATTGCATTGCAGACCTTTTTGGCGCCCCTGTTACTGTTACCGCCCATAAATGAGTCAGGAATGCATCCAAGGCATCAAATTCTTTCCGCAGTACACCTTCAACGTGGTCTACTGTATGGATTAAATGACTGTATAACTCTATTTGGCGCCGACCAATAACTTTTACCGAATCAGGCTCGCAAATTCGAGACTTATCGTTGCGGTCTACGTCAGTACACATTGTTAGCTCAGATTCATCTTTATTAGAATTGAGCAGCTTGAGAATTTGGGTCGCATCTTCAATCGCATTTTTTCCTCGACGAATTGTACCACTAATCGGACAAGTTTCAACGCGCCGACCTTCAACTCGCACAAACATTTCTGGAGATGCACCAATTAGGTATTCTCCACCTAAATTAAAAATGAACCCATAGGGGCTAGGATTAATTTGTGTTAACGTTCGGAATAGTTCTGCTGGAGAACTGTCGCAAGCCTGAAAGAAGCTTTGGCTAGGAACAACTTCAAATAAATCGCCTCTACGAAAGTATGAGAGGGCTTTTTCAACTTGTTGTTCGTACTCATCTTTTTGATGGTCGCAGGTGTGAGAGGGGATAAGACGCTTTCCTTTGTAATCAAAAAATTCTCCACTGCGAGACAAGTTTTTAGTACAAGAGCTTTGGGTTGTAAATTCATAGTGTATGCAAAATGCTCGCTGTTGATGATAGTCAATTACTACCAGTTCATCTGGCAGGTAAAGTACCAAATCTCGTTGCTCCCCTTGTGATCTCGAAAAATGTTTTGGCATTTGCTCGAACTGAAAAACTAAATCATAGCCAAAAGCACCATATAATCCTAAGTAGTCATCTTCAGGGCTGCTAAAAAGTTGTTGAATTGTACGAATAACGCTAAATACAGAAGGCTGTTGACTTCGCTCTTCTTCTGAGAACAAACGTTCTGCGGGTCGAACCAAGCCAGTTATTGAATTGCCTTCACGCTTCACAGATTCAAGTTGTGGTTGCTTGTACAATTGGTCTGCAATATGTTCTAGTAACACTAGACCTCGCTCGTTGTGAGCAGTCAGTGTAAAAGAGTTTTCAAAGGTAGCAATTTCAAGAGGTGGATTAATAAAGCCTATTGCCCATCTGTTATATCTTCCGGGATATTCATAGCTGCTTTTGAGTAATCCTCCACGTTGGAAATCAATACGTGATAATACTTCTTGAATAGCGTTTTCCACCGAAATCTCATTCACAGAGCGAGAAACAGAAACTCCGCTTTTTGTTTTGTAGGAATTGATATTTAATGTCATTGGAAATACCTTTGTTACGATTTTATGAATAATTAGAGAGCGCACTTATTCTCAGCACGCTCGTCAGTACCAGATTGCAATTCTAAGCGCGCAGCATGGTATTTGAGGTACGTGCAAAGTGCGAATTAACCGGGAATGTAGAATGTTTGAAAGCTGATGTCAAAGCATGTTGAGGCCAACGTCCCATGATTTTAGCAAAACTACTTATATCTAGCATTAAGCTTTCAAACTGCTCCAAGTTTAGAGATTGAGGACCATCTGAAAGTGCCTTAGATGGGTTAGGATGAACCTCAATCATTAACGAATCTGTACCAGCTACAATCGCTGCTGTTGCCATTGATGGTACGAATTTTGCGTTACCAGTACCGTGACTTGGGTCAATCATTATTGGTAAGTGAGTTAGCGTTCGCAATGTTGGTATTGCTGATAAGTCGAGGGTGTTACGAGTATACTTTTGGTCAAAAGTGCGAATTCCTCGCTCGCACAAAATCACATTGGGATTGCCAGCAGCTAAAATGTACTCGGCAGCCATTAGCCATTCTTCGATAGTAGCTCCAAGTCCCCGCTTCAGCAGTACAGGTTTACCCGCCGCAGCTACTTTCTTTAATAAAGAGAAATTGTACATGTTGCGGGCCCCAATTTGCATTACATCTGCCACATTTGCCACTTTCTGAATATCAGCGGTATCCATGACTTCTGTAATAATTCCTAAACCAGTAACTTCGCGCGCTTTAGCTAATAAACCCAAAGCACTCTCACCATGTCCTTGGAAACAGTAAGGAGAAGTACGGGGTTTGTAAGCTCCTCCTCGTAAAAATTGCGCTCCCGCAGCTTTGACTACTAGCGCGGTTTCTATAATCATCTCTTCGTTTTCTACCGAACAGGGACCAGCGACTGTTACCAAGGGATGGTTTTGACCAAAAGTTACTGCTCCATTCGGGGTTGATACAACTACCGAAGATGATTCTCCATGACGAAATTCTAGAGAAACCCGTTTAAAGGGTTTTGACACTCGTAAAACTCGCTCAATACAAGGACTTAAATTTTGAATTTGCCGAATGTCTATTTCTTCGGTGTCTCCGATTAATCCAATTACAATGTTGTGCTTACCGACGTATTTTTCTGGAGTAATACCCCAACTTTGAAGTGTTGAGTAAATTGACTCAATTTCTTCTGTCGGACTGTCGATTTTCATAATAATAATCATGGCTTGCTTTTAATCCTCTGGAATTGTTGTTAGTAATACTTTACCGATTGATGATTTACAAATTTATGGCTTTACAAGATTGCCATTTGCCGAGAATTTTGGATAATTTTTACAAGTTCATGTAAAGATTTTTTAAGTCTCTCATCAATTTCTTCATCTAGTAAAACCGAACCATCTGTTTGCCATTGAATTTGTTTGTCTAAGGCATAAACACCACTTAAGGTATGTTGGGCGCCTAAAGCACAAAGTACTGGTTTGAGAGCATAATTAATTGTTAATAGATGGGCAATGGTTCCACCAACTCCGATAGGTAAAACAACCTTGTTTTGTAAAATATCTTGTGGAAGCAAATCTAAGAATGCCTTGAGAACTCCAGTGTATGCGGCTTTATAGATTGGCGTACAAATAATTACACCATCTGCCTTTTTCATGATTTCTACAGCATTCTCTAAAGACGGACTATTATAACGTCCCAATACCAAATCTTCGGCAGGGAAGTCTCTAACAGAAAGAATGTGAGTGTATATTCCTTCTATTTGTAAGACTTTTTGAGAATATTCAAGAATTCCGTAAGCTCTCGAAGGGTGAGATGGGGTTCCAGCAATTGCTACAATGTTCAGCATATCAAACTCCTTATTTGTCAGATATTTGTGGATTTTGCTTTCCACATTAATGGATTTAGGAACTTATATATATTATTGGGAATTAGTTGGTTAATTTATGCAGAGACGATAGAAGTATAAGTAGTTAAAAATTTACTTTTTGACAAAATCCACTCACTTCTAAATTGTTTTGAATGGGCGTAGCCGGAACTTTTACAGCTTTGTGGGATACGATATCATAGATCGCTTGCAGCGCTGACTCAATTGAACCTTGCAACCAAGCAGGATACTTAGAACAATGTTCGCCAGCAAAGAACAGAGTGTTTTGTGGTTTAGCAGCTTCCAAATAATAACTAGTATGAATGGACTGGTCAGACATATCATGGCTCCAATGTACTGTACACCCACCAGCACTCCACTCGTAATTACCCCAAGCAATTGAAGCTATATCTTGAATCATCTCCTCTTGTTGCAACTCAGGGTGTAACTTGCTAACAACATCCTTAACATACTTATGACGCTCAGTTTCGGACATATTACCCAAATGGTCAGCATCATTGCCAATTGTGTAGCTAGCTAACATCGCACTACCACGTTTTGGATTAAACTTCACAGAAGGATAGTAAGTTTGACGCACACCAGCACCACTAAAGGAGGCGCCACCTTTAATACCTTGTTGTTGCCAGAAATTTTCTTTAGTATGAAAAGCCACCTTTGTAGCTGAACAGTAAATAGTATTGTGGATAGAATCTAATTTCCTCTGCGAAAATCCTTCCAACTCCATTTTCCGCATTACAGAGAAGGGAATTGTACATAATACATAATCACAGCGACGAGTGCGTCTTCGTCCATTTTCTAAATAATCAATTTCTGTGTAATCTGAGCGAGTGCGGATAGCTACAACTGGCTGGTTACATTTAATTGGAGCATTGATGGATTTTACCAGACGGTCGATAATTAGTTGCATACCACCTTCAATTTGTAATAAATTGTGACTGGTTTCAACTACAATGTCACTGAGAAACATATCTAAAGCTTTGCTTAAACGAGCGCGAAAACCAGGATTTTCTAGAATAAAGTTTTGTAAGTCGATGGTTTCGCCATCTTCGCTGAAATAACGCTCTAAATCAAGACGTTCTAATTTATCCATCAATTGGGATTTTAAATCTTGCTCTAAGCTTTCACGCAAGTTATTAGGCGAGATGGTATCGACGATGGTCTTTAACCATGCTGCGAATAATTTAGTTTTTTCACTGTAACGCTCCAAAGTAAAAATACTTGGGTAACGTTCTTGGAAAAAGCGGGATGCATCTTTCATGCGGAAGATTTGCCCTTCGATGTTCATGAAAGCATTTTCTTCTTCAAAAACTGTTACAAACTTGCAGAGTCTGTCAGCTAAACCCATTTCCCGCACATAGTGTAAAGTATGTTGGTGTTCGCTGGGTATACGCATTGCACCGAGTTCAGCGTAGGGTGCATCTAAGTCATTACCAAAACGGTGTGTCCAAACTCGACCGCCGATGCGAGGGCTTGCTTCTATGATATTAACCGTGTGACCCATACTTTCGAGTTCGTAGGCGGCGACTAAACCAGCAATGCCTGCACCTAGAATAGTGATATGTTTGCCTTGTTGAGTGTTGGCTAATCTGGCACTAAGCAGCATAGATTTTGTGTCCATGTCAAGATAGCTCATGATATGTACGTTGTTTTAGGGAAAAATTTTGATATTTGCGCTGCGGTGTTTTTGGTTTCAACCGCTCTACTCACTAATCACACCATGTTGAGAACCTCTCCCCCGACCCCTCTCCTACAAGGAGAGGGGAGTAAATATATACCTCCCCCTTCCCTACGCTGCTGTGTACACACATCTTTATAACCCTTCTTATATTCCCCCCTTTGTGCCCTTTGTGACCTTTGTGGTTTATCTCTTTAAGGAACCACGCTCGTGACAAAGGACACAAAGAAAGAGAAGAAAGGGAAGAAAAGTAACTTTCAAAAACTTGTGTGTACACGGTAGCTTCCCTACGAGGGAAGAGGGTTGGGGGGTTAGGTTCTAGATTGGTTTTTCCACATAACGTGAAAAGTCAGTTTCCTATTTAAGTGCTTCCATAAGATTTTGACCAAGGGCTTTAGGCAAAGGTGGTAAGGCGTTGCGACGTGTATCAAAACTTTCCACAAGTTCTGTTGTGCTAAGATTTATATTGTCCTCGATACTTTCAAACCACAAACGACTTGTGTTGGCATGATCGCGGAATAAACTCATAAGTGGGATAACTTTCGCGTCAAATGATTTTAGAGCAGATGGAATATCGGTATATTCACTCAATGCTTTAACGAGCATGTGTGAACTTAGGACTGCCATCGTTGTTCCATGCCCAATGGAGAAATGCCCTGATTGAAGTGCATCACCTAATAATACCAAGTTTTGGTCATAGGATTTTTGATGACTGAGAGTCATAAAGTTCCGCCATTTTAATCCATTTTGTCCCTGCAAAGTGTGACCTTCTAATTCTTCTTCAAACACCTGCGCGATAAAGAAAGCAGATTCTTCATCTGAAAGTTTATCTAGTTCAGCATTTAGATATGTTTGTTCACTGCACTCAACCGCAAAGGTACTCATATCGTTTGAATATTTATATGCGTGTGCGACAAAAATACCTTTCGGGTGATGTTTGAAGATTAAGTTTAAAGAATCAAAGGTTTTGCTGGTGCCATACCAAATATATTTATTTTTGCCATATTCTATTTCCGGTTTCAGTTCTTGTCTAAAGTAGGTGGACTTATGGTTAATTCCGTTTGATAACACGACTAAATCATAGTTATCTCTATTCAGTTCAGGCTCAGATATCGCAGGAGATGAATACTCAATCTCTATATCAAGTCTCTTACAGTGTTTTTGTAGAGAACCCAGCAACGCGCGTCTTTCTACAGCACACACTGGTAGTCCTGTGCTTTTCATATTGCTCTGACCACAATGAACCAGCTTAAATTCTTCTAAATACTGAGCAGAGAGTTGATCAAAATCATCTAAATGTGATAATGGGTTAGCTGGGTGATGTGGCGCCCGACCAGGCAATACTACCCCCCATCCTGTAACTTCGTTTATGTCATTTTTTTCAATTACCTTGATATCCCAGTCTGGTTTGAGTTTCTTCATTCGATAAGAAAACATTAATCCTGCTGGTCCTGCTCCGACAACTAGTATTTTCATTAGTGTATTCTCCCTATTTTGTACCAAACATTTTGTTTCTTTTGCAAAGAGTACAATTGACTGTAAGACGTAGAGGTAAAGTAAAGTTTTTCTGCCATATCCGGCGGATACTTTTCTGGAAATTTCTTGTGCATATAGTTAGCGTATTTTGCACGCATCAAGAAAATCGGGTCTGAGCAACTTAATACCTCATAATTAGCCCGTGCCATATCTTGCATTGCATCTGCTTCGACTTTTCTAAGTTGAGTAAATTCAGACAAGCTTTTTTGAAAATCGTCACGATTTATTTCTAAAAGCTCAGAAAATATTTGGGCATCTTCTAGTGCCATATTCATTCCCTGGCCTAGAAAAGGTGCTGTTGCATGGGCAGAGTCACCCAGTAACAATGCATTCTGTTTGTAATGGTATGTGCTTGATGATACATTAATTAAGTCATTACTAGGTTTTTCGATGAACTGCTTGATCATTTCATTGTGTATGTCTTTCGGCATCGGGGGGAGGTAGCGCGAAAAGAATTGGGAGATATCTAGCGTATTTTGCATCTTTAAGCTTACTGCTCCCTCATAAGGTAAGCAGATACAAAAACTAATACTGCCATCTGGAATAGTTGCGGCACGACCGCAAAACAAGCCTTTTGAGTCCATTCCAAAAAAGTGTAATAAGTCTTTACGCAAGTTTAAAGAAGTAGCATCAGGTAGAACTAAGTTTTTATAGCCATGTTTGAAAAATGTCTGTTGAAACTCAAATTTACGGATAGCATTCTGCATGGCTTGACGAACTTTTGAACGGGCGCCGTCTGTACCAATTATTAAGTCACCGGATATATAATTAAAATCGCCATTTTTATCTAGGGTAGTTAGAGACTTTTGCTCTAGATTAACATCAATACATTTATGCTCGAAGTGAAAGTTAACGCCATTAATAGTTGCGTATTTGTTCAGCAATTTTTGAAACGCATATCTATCTAACGACAAAGGCGATAAGTTATCTATTGGCTCTAATTTGCGAATTTTAGATTTACCTCCCACAAAAAAGGACATGCCATTTATCGACTCACCACACAACTCCAATTCTTTTTTGGGAATACCTGCATCAAGAACGGCTTTTATTCCTCTTGCTGTCATCGTGACACCAAGTCCTCTGAAGTAAGCTTGATCGGTATATGAAGAAGCGTCTTTTTGCGGGTCGCTGCGTCTCTCCAGTACATGGACTTCATGTCCTCTACGAGCTAAATAAATTGCAAGTAAACAACCTGCAAGACCCCCGCCAGTAACTAGAATTTTACTCATACTAAACCTCTCTAGAAATTTTTTTATCTTTTAAACTCGACTTACTTAGCAGAAAATTAAATAAAGCAAATGTAGCCAGTGTAATACCAGCAGTTCCCCAAAAGACACCCTGTATTCCCCATAAGCTAAAAAATATTCCTGCCGTTAGCGGTCCAGCTACTTGAGCTATTGATTGTACGGCAGCATTCACCGCCATAAATCCAGCTCGTACATTGTCCACTGCTAATTCCGCTAATAATGCTTGGCTAGAAGGTATTGCTAAAGCTTCACCCACACCAAATAAAAGACAAGGGATGATTAACAACCAGGCATTATGAATTGTAGGAATCATTATTAGGGCGATGGCAATAATAATAAAAGCTATTTTAATCAGATTTATTTCTGATATTCGCCGCGTTAACTTTCCTAACTGCAAAGCAACCACTGTTACAGATACTGACATACTGCTTAATATCACGCCATTGATCAACCCTGAAGCACCAAGATTAACTCCTGCTAAAATTGGGATGTAAATTATAAAGGCGCCGGATTGAACTGCGAATATAAAACCTAACGTCAACAGCAGTTTTAGTACCCTAGGATTATTAATACTGTTCCAGGTATCTTGCAGGTAAATCTTGATATTGGCATTTTGGCTATTACTGGGTTTTTGGGGTAATTTGAGTACCATTAAAACCAACATTAGCAATGGAAAAGCACTAACTGCTAGTAAAAATGGATATCGCCAACTAAAACCTCCTAATACCCCACCGATAATCGGAAAAATCGTCGTACTAATGCCAATTATACCAACGTTTAAAGACATTACTGTCGTCAAGGCTTTGCCCCGATACATCATACTGATGATAGTAAGGGCCATAAAATTTAAGCTAGTAGCACCTAAGCCTTGTATAAATCGCCACCAAAGGAGAGTTTGAAAATCCTGAGCAAAAGCGCTATAACCTCCTGCAACAGCGTACAGTAACAAAGAAGGAACTAAGAGTTTTTTAATTCCCATGCGGTCACCTAGTATGCCAAAAATGGGAGTAGCAATAATGACAGGCAGAAAAAAGATGGTTATTACTAATTGAACTTCCTTCAATGAGACATTAAATAATTTAGCTAAGTCTGGGAGTATAGGTGCAATGGTTAGTTCACCCATAATCGGAATCAGGGTTAAACTAATGATGATATAAACATTGAAATCCTGAAGAATATTTTTGTCGCTTCTATGATTAAGTTCCATAATGAAGTTCGATGATTAAGTGATGAATATAGGGACGTGAAAAATACTGCAATGCTTCAACTTGTTGCTAAATAACCATCTTCCATATTGACAATACGGTCGGCAATGTCGAGAATACGGTTGTCATGAGTAACTAAAAAAATCGTACAACCTTGTTGTTTTGCTAACTTTTGCATTAGGTTAACCACATCTCTACCTGACTTACTATCTAAAGCAGCAGTGGGTTCATCCGCTAAAACAATTTTGGGATGACTTACTAGCGCGCGTGCGATAGCAACTCTTTGCTTTTGTCCTCCAGACAAATCATTTGGATACTTATTTAAGTGCGACCCTAAACCTACAGTCTCTAATATTTCTTGTGACTTAGTTTGCATTTGTGCAAGTGAAAGGTTTTTATGCACTTCTAAACCCATTTTAACGTTTTGTAAAGCAGTTAAGCTGCCATGTAAATTATGTGCTTGAAAAATATAACCGTTACTCCGTCGCACTTGGGTTAATTGTCTTGGACTGGCATTAATTAACTCGCGTCCTAATACTTGTAAGCTACCTGACATAGGAGAGCGTAACCCACCTATTAAAGTTAGCAACGTTGTTTTACCAGAACCAGATGGACCAGTCATGATAACAATCTCACCTGCGTTAATTGCTAAATTAATATCAAATAAAACTTGCTTTCGCAATTGACCGTTACCGAAGTAGTGATTGAGATTTTTTATATGTACAACAGGTTCCATAAAATTTAGCCATTAAAACATATCAGCGGGGTCGGCAGATTGCAATTTGCGAGTGGCAATTGCTCCAGAAATCGTACACATGATGAAAGTTAGTATTAGCACCGTAAGCGCTCTTGCTAAGGTCATATAAATAGGGAGATTAGTAGCATTTCGCGTTAGTTGATATAGCCCTAAAGGAATTACAATACCTGGTAAAAACCCTAATATTGCTAGAATGAGTGCTTCTTCAAGCACAATGGTAAGTAGGTAGCCATTGTGATATCCCATTGCTTTGAATGTTGCGTATTCTGTAATATGAGCATTTACATCCGTAGAGAGAACTTGATAGACAAGAATTACGCCAACTACAAACCCCATTGCTGTTCCTAACCCAAAGATGAAGCCTATAGGAGATGTTGTCATCCAATAATCATTCTCAAATTGAATAAATTCTGAGTGAGTAAGAACTTTAACATCATCAAATTTTCGCAAATGATATTTAAGTTGTTTTGCTACCTCAATAGGGTCATATCCAGGCTGAAGTTTAATTAAACCAATATTGATGCTAGCTGCATTTTGCCTGGGAAATATCCGTAAAAAATTATCTTTGCTGGTAATTAAGCTACCATCAGCCCCAAAGGAAGCTCCTAGTGAAAATAATCCACTAATTTTTATAGTACGTTTTTCTATTTCAGTAGTAGCAACTTTATTTTGACTGACTTGTGCAATTGTTTTGTCATAAGCTCCTCTGCTTGTACGGTCGAATAAGAATGTATCTGGTAATTTAGTTATATGTAATTGTTGATTGGCAGACGGTAAGTTAAACGGTGACTTTTCAGGATTAACCCCTATAATTTGAATTGGATTCTCCTTACGAGTTTGAGGATTTTTCCAATTGATAACACGAACATTCATCGCTTCTGCTGAACTTACCCCTGCTAGTTCCTTAGCTTGATATAGGCGCCGACGCGAAAAAGTAGACATATTCTGTATATTTTGGGCGTTTGGGCTAATTAAAACAATATCTGTGTCTAAAGAGCGATTAAGGGCAGTGTTACTATCGAATAGTGCTGATTGAAAACCTAGCTGCATAAACATTAAAACGTCAGCAAAAGCAATACCAGATAATGCAACTAATAATCTACCTTTTTCACGACGTAGCTGTAGCCACCCTAAAGGCGTTCGGCGCTCTAGCTGTTGAATAAATCCAATCATAGTTCAATATCCGCTTCGATTTGTAAATTAGTAAAATTAGACGCTATCTCGCTGGAAGCTTGATCCAGTTTTACGTGTACTTCAACAACTTTGGCATCTATATTCTCACTAGGGTCTGTGTTAATTACATTTTGCTTACGCACCTTCGAGCTAATCCAATCCACACTTCCATATAGTTTGTTTGGTAAAGAATCACTTGTAACTGTCACCTTTTGTCCCGGATGCACTTTACCAATGTCACTTTGGTAAACCTCTGCAACAGCATACATCTCGCTAGTTTGTCCAATCTCGACAATGCCATTAGTTGAAACTATTTCTCCGGGACGTGTATATATTTCCAACACCTCACCATCTTGAGGCGCCCGCACATAAGCTTGTTCAAGTTTTTCTCTTGCCTGCTTTACTGCTGCAATAGCATCTGTGACTTGCGCCTCCGCTGCTTTTACATCTACAGGACGCACTTCAGCTATTTTGTCTAACGTAGCTTTGGCTTCGCTAATTTGCTTGTTTCCAGTTGCAACAATCCGATTAAGAACTATTTGTGCCTCGCTAATTAGCTTTTTTCCCGTGACATCGATTCGAGTTACAACAGCTTTGGCTTCGTCTCTTTTCTTCTGAGCGGTTTCCATCGCTAAACGCTTACTATCAAAGTTGGAACGAGAAATTGCACCGTTATCGTTCAACATTTTATAACGCTGATATTCAGCTTCAGCATTTCTCAATTCTGCTTCAACACTCCCAATAGTTGCCAGTTGGGCTGCTTTATCGCCTTCCAACTGCGCTTTCAATCGGATTAAAGTTTCCTTTTGGGCTGCCTTATCACCCTCTAACTGCGCGATTAAGCGAGAAATAGTTGCTTTTTGGGCTAAAATTTCGCCGCTTTTCGCTCCTGCCTTCACCTTTGCCAAATCAGTACGAGTAATATTGACTTGTTCTTCTGCTTTGACAACATCAGCTTCAAGTCTACCCCGACTATCAAGGATGGCTATTATTTGTCCCGCTTTGACTTTGCTTCTTTCCTTAACTAGTAACTGCCCAAGTCTATTTTCTTGAGTCGATGTCGATGCCGACACTTTTACCAAATTTCCTTTCGGCTCAAATCTTCCTAAAGCAGTCACGGTCTTAATTTTGGGTATAACAACCTCAGATTTAGAAACTTTTTTTGACTGCGAATCCTGAAACTTGCCGATAGTATAAGTACTTATTCCACCCAAAACAATCATTGTAATAATTGTCAGCATTACACTTGGTCGAATAGGTTTCCAAGGTGTTGAACTATTATTAGCTGCTTTATTTGGTACCATAAAGTATAAATTTCCTAATCAAGTGTGTGTGTGAAACTGATAAAAAAGTGTAATAACTCCTTTGTACTATCCGGAATTATGTCTAATTTTTGTGCTGTAGCATAAAGTCTTTCAAACTTCTGGGAAATGATTTTCTTTGCAGCAATTTCATATGGAATGTACTGAATTGGTTGCTCTAATTCAAAAGAAGGGCCAGCAGTGCTTCCTGGTATTCCCGATTTCATAGACATCAATAAAGCACCGAGCGGACGCATCAAACCGAGCATAATATCGATAGAAGCATTCATCCATTTAGACCTTCTTAAAGATTCTGTTGGTTTTTTCCCAAAATGTTGAACTATCATCTGTAAACTTATATCAAAGCATTCATTGAAAATATGCATAACTTCCACAGCTTCTGCATCTAATACCTTGTTAGTACCTGCCTTACCACTGATGCTTGGATTTTTTAATGCAGGATAAGCCTGGAACCATTCATCTTTTGCATTAAACTTCTGTAGCGTTTGATACATTTTTTCAAATTTTCTGAAATGCGAATCATTAATAGTTTCGTCCTTGATGCTAGCTCCTTCTCCTTGCTCGGTAATCAAGTCGATAGTAAATAAGGCAGAACTGAGGTCATCTACCTGACATTGGTAATCAGGGTGATGTTTGTTAGTTTTTTGGTTCAAAAATAGGTGATGCTCACCTCCTGTCTTTTTCTTATCAACAAGAATATATTCAGGGTGGTCTTGAAAAGCTTTCCTAATTTTTTGATAGAGGTTGCTAATTGTGTTATAAGTGGTTTTAGCGTTATTGCCAAGGCTTGGATTTGTTCTATCACTGTAATAAGATGGCCATTCAAAATGCATGAATCTTTCTAAACAGGGTTCGGAAAAAGGTTCGAGTGCCATTTCTACACCAAGAGGGTAAAACATAGACATTTTTGAAAAGTCAGGTGTGCAAATATGAAACGAACCGCCTACAGCCATCAAAAGATTATTTGCCATCAGAAAATGCATCATTTCTTCTTTTGCGATTCTAAGTATAATACCTCGAACGCCTTGATTCATTTTCTCTTTACCATCCCCACACATAAACTCTAGATGTTCTGGTTTCCAAATACCCCTTTCTAAATACTGTTTGCCAGTGATTAAATTAGGAACCGAATAAGCAGCGTAGATATACTGAATCATTAATGACATTTCCAGTTCTACGGCATCCTTAAGAGCTAAGATTAACTCTTCATGAGTATTAATTTTATCTGGAATAAGATTCATTTTCATTTTTAACTCCTTTATTATTGTTATTGAGGTTTTTAGATTGGCAGGGTATATAACCTACTTGTGCAACATTCGTCATGAATTTTTGAAATAGAACAGCCTTTGGGTATGACAATTCTCTAGTGGGAGGCATATAATATGATTTATTCCTATTACTAGGGTCACACATTTGCCGAGATAACAAAGAATAACATTCCGTTCTACTTTTATTTTGAAAGCTAAACAACTCACGATTCATAAAAGGGTAGAGTAGCTCGTAAAATTGCAAAACGTTTTCGAGCATAAATTTAAAATCTACCTCTGATGTAATATCTATTAAATGCCAATCATTGGCTAGAACTTTTACGTGTATAACGTTTGCTCTTTCCCAAAAGTGCAATGCATTATTATTGTCGTAAGCTTCAAAAGGGTCTTTGTTTAATTGTTGCTGGATACATTCATTTTCTAGTTCCTCCGTACTAAATATTAATCTTCCTCCTCCACTATTGAGTCCTCTCAAGGTGAGCTTTGCTCTTCCTTCTTCATTTGTATCAAACTTGAGTTCTGTCTGAAATTCATTATTAACTTCAGGAGTACCAAATTTAACAAGGCAGATTTTGCGGTCTTTGTTGCTAGGTAATTTTTCCTGCTTCATTTCCATTACTTTAAATGGAAAGTTTGCTGGGTTATATACCTGATATAACTGGATATTTTTAACAGTAGATGGAACACCTCTAACAAAACTACGCACCTCAACACACTCATCAAAAAAAACTTTCTTTTCATGAGACGGGTATTCGAGGTATACATTAGCATTGTTGGCTTGAATGATAACCTCTTTCTCTTGCAACAAAGATATAAAGTTTCCATTTTCATCTTTAGTAGCTATATAAATTGGACTTTGAGCAATTTTATTCAAAATTTCATCGCTCATTTCCATTAAATAGTTACAATCGAAAATTCCTGAAACTTTGTAATACGATGCTTTCTGAAAAGTTTCAGCAGGTATTAAAGCAAGTGGTTCTTGAATGCCTTGGCAAAACAAGTATAAATCATGCAAAACATGAAATTCACCATGCTCAGAAACAGGAGGTTTTGATATGCCTTGAATACCATTAATAGGAACTGCGATTGGCATATTTAAGCTAAAGTGTTTTTGAAATAACTGAATAGAAAGTAATCCCCATCCTTCGACGAATTTCTGGTTTTGTACACTTTGTAATGGAAAAATAACTCTTCCCGCAGGATAAGTTGCTAGCTCGCGATCTCCGTACCAAATTCCTACCGTTCCAACTAAACTATAAAAAGTTGGCGTGTTTGGTCGTACTGGTTCATTTGCATTAAATAAACAATATTGAACCACAATTCCTTTTGCTGTCTCGCATTCTAAAGCATTACGAAAAGCTGCTAACGTTTCGGAATTTAGCCGCTCGTCATTCAGATAAAAATCTGCGTCGTCTTTTTCTAGAATAAACTGATATACTACAGCTTTTTTAATCTCTTCACTATTCCAATGTTCAGGAAAATTTAAGATGTGATTATTTTTGTACCAACGCGCGTGTTGTATGTCTGGAATGTTAGCGTTTAGCAAATAGCCTGAATTTACAGAATCACCATCACGTCCTAAAGTAAAATGTCCACCGTAAATATGTGTAGTCCAATTAGAAGCGGAGTCTAATTCTACAACTTTTGCCTCATTCGATGTAGTACCTAGGTATTCATTATAGTGACCCCATAGATCAACAGATTTACCAATTAATGGGTCATTAGTGTTTATAACTCCGAATTCTGTTTGCGTACTGACAATTTTGGCATTCCATGAAACTCTAGAATTACCTTCAAAATCGCGACCAGCAGCCTGATTAAATACACCTTCCGAATCTTCTTGACCTTGGCTATTATATTTTATTCCAAGATTACAATAATGACGATAAAAATCCTCGGATTTTACGGAATGGTCTATTTTTTGTTCGTTAAAGTAGACTTCATTGGTAGTTAAATCAATATTTCCAGCCTTGTTTTGATTGCCAGTAGGCTTATGAAAACGACACCACCCTGAAAAGTGAATTCTTGGAAAATCTAAGACGCTCATTGTATAATATCCTTTAATATGTAGCAAATATTGTTTGGTCAATTGTCTGTGTAGAGAAAACAGGTAAATCACGAATTAATAATTGCCCATTTTTAAATTGTGTCATTCTGATTAATTCGTTACTATGCTTTTTCAAATAAAAACATTCCATTTGAAATGGATTATTTGAATCAAATTTCCAGCAATCTACCTCCACACCAAATATTTTTTCATTCCCTTGAAATTTTGCATTACCAGAAATCAAAATATCTCTTGGTACAATCGAATTATGCCTTTCGACTACATCATTTGTTAAGTTACCAACTTCATATTCAAAAGATTCATTTTTGTTAGATAGGTTTTTAACATGGTAGGGAAGCTTGAAAATTTTACTTTTTCCTTGTCCGTAAGAAGTGATTTCTGACATCCATAATTGATGACCAGTTTTTTCAACATCCCAAGGATTAAAAATCCCATCTATCCTATAAACTTCTAATTCGTAGTCAAACCATACGCACCCAGAGGAAATAAAATTTTCCTTTTTCATTGGCGCCCAAAAAGTGACGTATGATGCAAACCATTGTTTTGGTAGTAAGGGTGGTTGACTTTTGTTAGTTTTCATTTATTTCACTCCTGAGTTTCATCAATAGACGATAAATGTTAAAGCTGAATAATTTTTGCAACTTGGCTTAAAGCAGATGTGATTGCTCCTTCTATCCAGGCATTATCTGGAGAGCAGTGTTCACCAGCGAAAAACATTTGTTTTTCTGACTTAATAACAGCTTCGAGATTATATTTCTTTCTACCAATCCACATCACACCACTACATCCGCGAGTCCATTTCTGCTTTTCCCACGAAACAACAGCAATATCTTGAATCATATCTTTATCCTCAATTTCTGGATGAAATCGACCAACGCTTTTTTTAATCATATTGATTTGTTCATTAGAATTTAAACTAGCAACATAATCTGAATCTTCACCAATTACATAACTTGCAAGTAAAACACCTGGATTTTCTTTATTATTTGATGCGCCGTCTAATGTAATAGGATAATAAGTTTGACGAATAAACTGATCGCTTACAGAAGCTCCTTCTTTAATCTGATATTTATCATTTTCCCAAAATCTATCTTTGCAATAAAACAGTACCTTACTAGCACCCATATAAGTCAGGTTATTAATAACATCTAGTTTTTCTTCAGAAAATCCTTCTAATTTCATCTCACGCAATACGCTAAATGGTATTGTACAAAGTACGATATCGCTATATATTTGCTCGTTGTCATTAATCGTTATTTTAACCCGATTATCTTCAAGCTTTATTCCCGTAACCTCAGCATTCAATCTAATCTCTTCTTGCAAATCTTTTGCTATATTATGAGGGAGTTGATCCATACCTCCTACGATTTGATACAATTCACTACCAGATTCAAGAATAATATGTTTAATATAAGTATTTAAGACATTTTTAAAATTACCTTTTAATTTAGAAAGCATTGGTAGTATATTACTAAGAGATAAATCATCCTCTTTTAACTGAATATTTTTTTCATAAAAAAGGGTATCAATCGTATCTAACAAGTGATTATTCAAATCTGCTGCAAAAACTTCGCGAATCTCTCGTGGAGACATTACATCTACTACTGTTTTAAGACCAGCTGCAAAAGGTTCAGTATATTTAGACCGAAAGTTTCTGTTTTTGGAAAGTTCATATCTGGGATAAATATCATCTATTGCATCTTTTAAACGACAGACTTTATTATTAACATCGATTAAACACTCACTATTTTGAAGAACAGTAATAAATTTTCTAAGTTTATGCTGAAGCCCCATTTGATGTACGTAGTAATGGGTAAACTCATGATTGAAAGGAATACGCATGGCGCCTAATTCTCCATAGTGCATTCCATTTTTATCTCCAAACCTATAAGTCCATATTCTACCTCCAATTCTGTTACTAGCTTCTATAACTCGAACATTATGATTCAGCTTTTTTAATTCATGAGCAGCTACTAAACCTGAAATGCCAGCACCTAAAATAGTTATATTCTTAGGCATTTTATTTTGATTAAGAGCGTATATATCTGAAAGATATGACCTGACTTTCTTAAAGTCTCTATTCCAAATTTTTTCCATAATTACCTTTTATATGATTTAGATAATGTCTTAATACTACTTGGTTAATGATTTTAATCCCCCCAACCCCCTTCCACGCGGGGGGCTAAGAATCCCTTCTCTTTTCCCCCTTATCAAGGCTACCGTGTACACACATCTTTTAACTTTCCTTATATTCCCCCTTTGTGTTCTTTGTGTCTTTGTGGTTTATTCCTTTAATGAACCACAAAGGTCACAAAGGTCACAAAGAAAGAAAGAAAGAAAGGAAAGTCAAGGGTTATCTCGTACAACAGCAACTTTGAAAGACTTGTGTGTACACGGTAGCTTATCAAGGGGGGTTAGGGGGGATCAATTAGTACTGCTTCCACTATTTAGTGCAGAACAGCTTCAAGAGGTAACTTGATTCGAGATGGTTGTGCTTTTACATTCAAACTCCTAATATATTCATAATGAGAAGGTAATTCTTGCAAGAGATTTTTGGTGGTATTTTCCACGTTCTTAAATATTTTCTCCGCTTTTTCCAATGATTGTGGTTTATGGTTGAGAGAAGGTAAAACTGAATTGGGCAAGTAATTGACTCCAGCTAGAATAGCCATATAATTACTGTTAGTCCAGAATCTATCGAAACCAGCGTCAAAGATTCGGTTATATCCATCATCATCTGAGTAAGGGATATTAATAGGGGCGCCAGCGAGGTATACTTCTAAAAGCTCTTGTAACGATTCAGGAATCTTGAGGTCGTACTTATTAGCTTTCCAGAATGGGGTATCCTCTCTAGAAGTTGTGCAGTAGTGCAATACAATGAAATCTCGAACATCATCAACCATGTAGGCAATTCTTTCGTTAAACTTGTCCCTCAAAGCTGGACTCATAGTCTTGTCGGGGAAATATCTCACTAATTGCTTTAATGCAGAGTAAATAAAGTAAATACCTGTTGATTCCAGAGGTTCGATAAATCCGCTAGCAAGTCCAAGACTAACGCAGTTTTTAACCCAAGCTCGCTCAGTTCTACCCACTCTCATCTTCAAGTGCTTGACTGGAAAATCTTTGGCTAAACCGTGGAAGTCTCTAAACTCTTGTTCTGCTGCTTCTGGGTCTAGGAATTTTTGAGAATAGACATAACCTGTCCCAACTCTTCCATATAGTGGAATTTCCCATACCCATCCTGAACTCAAAGCTGTTGCTGTTGTATAGGGTCTAAAATTATCGTCATTATCGTCCGTTGGAATTGCTGTTGCAACGGCACTGTCACACAACAAATTATCTGAATAGGATAAGAACGGTTCTTTAAGTGCCTGATTAATCAGTAAACCTCGGAAACCAGAACAATCCAAATATAAATCTGCTGTATAAGTATCGCCTTTTTGCGTTTTTAAATAACTGATGGCGCCAGTATCATCTAAAATAACATCGCTGACATCATCTATTACATGCACTACCCCCCGTTCAGTAGACCAACGAGTTAGGAATTTAGCAACTAAACTAGCATCAAAGTGGTATGCATAATTAGCTGCCATATCTCCATTTAAATATTTCGGAGATTTATAATTTTGGCATAGGGCTGGACTTGAATAGCAGCTAGATGCCATTGGATTTTGATAGCCTTCGAGCCGTTTTTTAAGCCAATAGTGAGTGAGTGGAATACCATCACAATCTTTAGCTTCTCCAAAAATGTGATAGAATGTATTGTTCTCAGTTACAGATGGTTGATAAGCCCAATTCACGTATTTAATACCAATTTTGAACGTTGCCTTACATTCTGGCATCCACTCTGATTCGGGAATTCCTAAGAAACCGAACAAATCTGGTTGTATGCTTGGTACTGTTGCCTCTCCTACACCTACGGTAGGAATTCTATCCGACTCAATTAGTGTGATCTTAACACTCCCTTGCAGTGCTTTTGCGAGGTAGGCAGCAGCCATCCAACCAGTTGAACCACCCCCAACAATAGCTATACTCTGAATTTTTGTGTCGAAGTTCATGACTTGTCTCCTAATTGTTAATGTTCAATTTGTGATAATCGAGGTTGATAGTCAAGGATTTGACTTTGAGAAATCGAGTGATTGTGCTGAATGTAAACTTAAGTCTTCATTCATTCTCCTTTGCAATAGTTGCATTCAAAAGCTTAATGTTGATACATTCGTAGTAGAAGCCTCCTCATCATTTACTTCTAACTTACTTAAATATCACTTCAAAATTGGTTGTTTTGTTGATGCTAATTCTTCAAGTAGTTCAACGCTTGTAGTTGCTGCATCATGACAAGCAATTTCATCTTTAAAAAATTGAGCTTTCTGTTGATATTGAGGTGATTCTAAAACCTTGTTTACAGCATCTTTAATCTGCCTTAAGGTCAATCGTTTAGTTTTTAAATTCATACTTACTCCAGCCCATTCCATTCTAGCGCAAAGTTCCGGTTTATCTTCAGTTTGACCTATAGTTACCAACGGTACACCATAAGCCAAAGCCGTATATACATCATCGTAGCCACCATTTGTTACCATGACATTAACGTAAGGCATTATTTTGTGACTCAAGTTAGAATTGTCAAATTTGACATTTGCAGGAATAGAATTCAAATGAAGACTATTAATCTGCTTTTGATCCATTTTGACAACAACTAACACATCTGTATCGGCAAATGCTTTGATAGTAGCCAAAACTATATCATCTCCTTTGACCGATGTTTCTTCCTGTGCAACATAAATGACTTGCTTACCGCTTCTTAAATCGTTCCACCAATTAGGAGTAGTAAAAGAGTCATTAGGTGACAAAAGTGTACCAACAAAATGCACTTGTGATGGTAAGTCACTACGCGAGTATTCAATGCTTGGAACTGTTGCTTGTAAATGAAGAAAAGGTGATAAAGCAGCGTCAAAAAAACTTTTATCAACAGATGATAACGCTACGCCAGCTCGAACTTTGTTTAAGTATAAAGTTACATCTTTTAAGGCTACTTCCTGAGATATCCAATTTAAACAACGATTCCGAAAATTTCCAAACACTGAAGCGTTTGGTTGTATCCCTAATCCAAAAGGAGCGGTTTCAGAACTACTAAAAGGTAAGCCAGTTGTACCTACTGCAGCCCAAGGAGGTCCTCCTTTTTCATGAATCCAAGCTGCTCCTAGAAAAAGTAAATCGCATAAATGAGCATCTGCGGGAAACTCTTGCAAAATATTAGATAAATCTTTTAACTGCGATACAGCAGAATCTATAAAAAGGTGCTTAAGAATAAACTTAAACCATTCTAAGCCTTTTAAAGAAGAGTTTCCTTGTATCAAATGCTTCGGAAGAGTTTTTGGTTCTGAAATATCAAAGCCTGTACGTATAGGGACGTAAACGGCGCCTGTTTTTTCAACATCATATTTGAACCCATTGCCAGTATACCACCATACTTCATGTTCTCTTTCTACTAGTTTACGAGCAATTGGTAAGATTGGTTTTACATGTCCGATAGAAGGAATCGTACTTATTAGAAAACGAGCCATTGAAATTGTCCACAAAATACAAACAAAGTTCTTCAATCATGATTTTTTTTTGATTCGTTTGGCAATTTCCTTTGAAATACTACTAAAAAATCACAATATTACATTGAGATTCAGATTTTCCTACAGAAATCCTATTTAATTGTTGAAAATGACTTTAGATGAAATCCTAATTGAACAGACTTTTCAGTTTCATCATTTTTTCAACAATCTTTGAAGGAGTTCTAAAAAAACTATTGGAAAAGGCTTAGTTAAATTATGCGTGTTACCAGAAACAAAATTTGACTTTTCGTGTCATGTGGAAAAACGCTCGCCCTAAGCCTCCAACAAAGTTCCCTGGTAGGGAATTCCTGAGTACATTTACTCTCCTCTCCTTGTAAATTCCTTTATGCAGGGGAAGAGGTTCTCAACATACCGTAGGAATCCTGTTTAAATGTTGAAAATGACTTCAAGCGAAATCCTAATTGAACAGGCTTTTCAATCTCATCATTTTTTCAACAATCTCTGAAGGAGTTCTAAAAACATTACTAGGGGAGGCGTAGTTGAATTATGCATATGACCAGACGCAAAATAGCTTAGTAGACTGAAAAGCTTTGCCCTGAACTATCTGCGGATGCCAATACTGCTCGGTTAACTCACCGGAATGCACCTTCTCAACAAAAGTAAGGTCGTCAGTGACGAACCGGAGCAAAAACAAGCATTACAAGCTCGCTGCGGATGCTACCTCCCTTGCTATATATGGATTATGGAATGTGTTACTCCCTTCCCGGTAGAAGATTACCTATCTTCCATCTTCCTTCACGTCCTTTGCGGTTAATTCCGAATTAGTATTCGATATTCTTTGAGCGGGAAGGGAGTAGTTAGGAGTGTGGATTCGCGCATAAAATAAGACTTTTGTCTAATTGACTGTATTTTTTAAAAAATTATGAGATTTTTCTGAATAATTTTATAAAACCAAACCTATTTAATAAAGGGTATGAAAATAGTAATGTACAGATGCTATGTTCTTCGCGTCTCTACGCTAGTGTTCAAAACTTATATGAGGTGTTGCTTAATTAAACAGGTTGCATAAAAAAACTACGCTGTTCCCAATAAATAATATAAGGGCCAATATTATGTAGATTTTAAATGTCATTATTTTTACTTCAACTGCTGTTGCTTTTTTAACCAAATTACTAGTATTTCCTTGATTTTATACTGATACGCGAAAAATTATACTTCTTGAGAGGGATGCAATGTTGGACAAAAATATACATCTTGGGTGCTTCAAAGGTATAAGAATTGCAAATGCGTACACGCGCGGCGCCAAGCTTCTAGCGCAAGCCCTGATTTGTCAGTTTGCGAGTGCAATAATATTATCTGCTAATGGCGCCATAGCCCAAATTATACCGGATAGCACTCTCCCGAATAATTCTAATGTCAAATTAGAAAACAACACCAGAATTATTGAGGGTGGAACGCGCGCAGGTAGTAATTTATTCCATAGTTTTACCGAATTTTCTGTTCCCAATGGCAGTGCTGCTTTCTTCAATAATGCACTGGATATTCAGAACATTCTGACACGAGTAACGGGTAAGTCAATTTCTAATATTGATGGCTTAATTCGCAGCATAGGCACAGCAAACTTATTCCTGCTCAATCCTAATGGTATTATTTTTGGACAAAATGCCCGCTTAGACATTGGCGGCTCGTTTTCTGCAACTACGGCAAACAGTTTCAAGTTTGCTGATGGCAGTACCTTTAGTGCTATTAATCCCCAAGCACCACCACTACTGACGGTAAGTATTACACCAGGGTTGCAGTATGGAGCAAGTCAGGCAGGTGCGACTATTACTAACACCGGAAATTTAACATCCCAGCAAGACCTAACACTAGTCGCTAATAAACTTGATTTGCAGGGACAGCTAGTAGCAGGCAGAGACTTAACATTGCAAGCTGCTGATACAATTCGGGTGCGCGACAGTGTGACGACTCCATTTTTAGCTACTTCAGGTACTAATCTGACAATTGCAGGAAATCAAGGAATTGATATTTTAGCGCTCTTTCACCCAACGCAGGCGGCTTTTGTGAGTGGGGGCAATTTGAGCTTAATCAGTGATGGAATCATTTCTCTTGATGCTCGTTTTGCAAGTGGTAGGAATTTTTCGATTCATAGTGTATCAGGGGGACTGGCAAACTTTGTCAGCTTGTATGACCCAATAATTAGCAGTAATGGCGATGTGGATGTTGCAGCTAACTATACAGGAGCATCGTTGTTAGTTGAAAGCAAGGGTAATATTCGCTTTCAAGGTGATATAAACATCACAACACCGGATACTACCGTACCTGCTGGACAAGATACTGCAACTTTAAGCAACAGTACGGCATTAATAATGCGTTCTGGGCAGAATACTCTGGCTAATGGTGGTATTAATTATGGCGATTTACCTGGGTTAACTGGTGTTCTGGTGCCGGAAGGAATTACTTTAGGTGGAAATGTACGCCTAGAGCCATTTAATGGTGTTGGGGGAGTAGTTAGCTTAACAACAGCATCCGGGGACGTAAGTACTAAAGAAATTACAACTAATGGAGGCGCCATTGATATTAACAGTGCAAAAGCAATCACTACGAATGGACAAACGCTAAACACTAGTAATGGCGCTCTCAATGGTGGTGAAATTAGCTTAAAAGCTAACAACGGCAACATTACTACTGGCGATTTGGAGTCTTACTCGTTCTCTACATCGGGTAGCACGAGTTTGGGTGGCGCCATTAGTCTACAAGCTAACAACGGTAGCATTACCACTGGCGATTTGTACTCCCTCTCAAACTCTCGTTCTGGCAATGCAGGTTCAGGGGGCATAATAAACCTTGAAGCCAACAATGGCAGTATTACCATTGGCAATTTGTTCTCTTTCTCATTCTCTCCTGTTGGCGGTGGAAGAAATGGTGGGGCAATAAAGGTTACTGCCGATGGCGCCATTATCACTAAAGGTATCAACTCAGAAGCAGGGGATACAGGTAACAGTGGGGACATCACCCTTACAAGTAATGCATCCACTATTGATACAACGTTGCTCACTGTCACATCCCAAATTCGCGAAGGTTCAAACGGAACTGGGCGTGCAGGAAAAATTGTTTTTACAGCCCTAGATAATATTCAAACCGCTTCATTAGATGCTAGTGCCGAAAAAGGAGATGGTGGCAACATTCAACTCACTAGCACTAATGGAAAAATTGATACAACTAAAGGAACTTTATATACTAACTCCAAAAATGGGAATGGTGGCGCCATTAGTCTAAAAGCTTTGGCTAGCATTACCACAGCAAATTTGAACTCTTCTTCTTCTGAACAAAGTATCGGTATCAACAAAAATGGGGGTGAGATTCGCCTAACTGCTGGCTTGGGAGACATTACAACTGGTTCTTTAGCATCTAACTCAGGCTTCAACGCCGCAGAAGGTGGGAATGGCGGCGCCATTACCATTAGTGCCGTTAATGGCAACATTAATACACAAGACCTGAAATCTTCCTCCCTTTCTATCCAGACAGGTACAGCAGGTACAGGAGGAACGATAACACTGAACGCTGGAGCTGATATTAATACACTAACTCTAGACTCTTCTACCTACGGTTTTGCAGGTACAGGTACAGGGGGAGCGATAACACTGAACGCTGGAGCTAATATTAATACAGAATCTCTGAACTCCTCCAATGGTTCCCGTTTAGACGCAAGTACAGGGGGAGCGATAACACTGAGCGCTGGAGCTAATATTAAGACACAATCCCTAGACTCTTACTCGCTCTCCCAGAGAAGTGAAGCAGGTACAGGGGGAGCAATAACACTGAGATCTGGAGCTAATATTGATACAAAAAAACTAAATTCCACATCCATCGCCTACACAGGTGGAGCAGGTGTGGGAATAGCAGGTACAGGGGGAGCGATAACATTGAGCGCTGGAGCTAATATTAATACACTGTCTCTGGATTCTTTCTCCTACGCCGCGCCCCCTCGAGCTGGAGCAGCAGGTGGAGCTTCAGGTACAGGGGGAGCGGTAACATTGAGCGCCACAGATACCATCAATCTAACTTCAATAACCTCCTCTGGAGCAAAAGGTTCAGGAAACATCACTATTAACAGCAATGCTCCTTTTGTTTTAAATAATGGTGCAATATCGAGCGATATATTTGGTTCTGGCAAAGCCGGAGATATTCAAATCAGCGCGACTTCAATTTCCCTCACTAACGGTGGACAAATATCCGCTTCCACTCACGGCACAGGAGCAGGAGGAAACATCACTTTAACTACTAATGGTACAATAGAGCTAGGTGGTAAAACAACCAACACACCCCAAGGTATTTTTGTTCCACTAGATTCTAGTAACATCATAGGACTTTCACCAGATACATACCTTGGCGGTTATATTCCAAATGGAACTACTTCCGCACCCTTTGGAACTGTATTTCCTTCTGGTGTGTTTTCCCAAACAACTACCAACTCTACAGGTAGTGCAGGCAACTTGACAATTAATACCGGAAGACTAATCGTTAATAATGGTGCTGCCATCGCTACAACCAGCTTTGGAAAAAATAGTAATGCAGGTAACGTTTCCATTAACACGCGTGATTCAATAACAATCGACAATGGCTCAATATTAAGCGGGGTAGCTCCAGGAGCAATTGGTAACAGTGGTAGAGTTGAACTTAGTACTCCTAGAGTTTCCATAACCAATTCTGGAATTGTACAAACCCAGACTTTAGGAAATGGATTTGCAGGAGAGATAGCGGTAGATGCTGATACAGTCAGTATTTCTGGAAAAGATAGCGCTTTACGCTCTGCTAGTGGTAGCACTAATGAGCTATCAGGAGAAACATCTAGCAGTCGTATTGGACAAGGCGGTAATATCAGCGTTACAGCTAACAACTTAGAGGTAACTGATGGAGCTGTTTTAGATGCGACAACTGTAACTAACTCAACAGGAGGCGATATTACAGTCAGCGCTAATACTTTGAGTGTTGACAAAGGTGGACAGATTCTCACCTCAACTTCAGGCGCCGGGAATGCAGGGAATTTAACTATTCAACCCCGTAGCAATGGACAAAGTTTAACGGTTAATTTCCAAGAAGGAGCGCAAATATCCGCATCCACCAGTAGTAGTGGTAAAGGAGGAGCGATAACAATCAAAGCTCCTGAGTCAGTTACTCTGACTGGCAATGGTTCGATTGTTTCTGCAGAAACTTCTGGAAATGGCACAGGTGGTAATTTAACTCTAAGTACAGGAAAGTTGAGAGTAGAAAACAATGCAAAAGTCAGTGTCAGCAGTACAAAATCTGGAAGCGCTGGTAATTTAATTGTAAATGCTAACTCTATCGAGTTGAATAACGGCGCCAAAATTAACGCGGACACTACTGGAGGAGAGGGAAATATTTTTCTCAATTCACCTTTGTTATTACTGCGTCGTGGTAGTAGTATCACGACTAACGCTACTGGAAACAATATTGCTGGTGGTAATATTACGATTGATGCTAAAAATGGTTTCATCATTGCTGTCGAAAAAGAAAATAGCGATATTAGTGCTAATTCTCAAGACTCTCGTGGCGGGAATGTCACCATTAACAATAGTGCTGGTATCTTTGGTATTCAACCTAGGAAAGAAACTTCTTTACAAAGTGATATTACTGCCACAGGGAAAACTCCTGGCACAGTGCAAATTAATAACCCCGATGTTGATCCTGATAAAGGATTAGTTCCCCTAACAACAGATGTAGTGGATGTCGCGCGTTTAGTAGACGATAACATCTGTGCGAGAACAGCTAATAGTAGTTTCACTTATACCGGACGTGGTGGTTTACCCCCCTCTCCTAACAACACACTTAATAGTAATGCGATGTGGGAAGATTGGCGCCTTACTACTGTACCAAACCCAACAGAGGCAAAAAGAGATAGAGGGAGGGGGAACTCGCAGAATAATTCCTCACGCTCTACTCAAATTGTAGAAGCGCAGGGGTGGATAATTAATAACAAGGGCGAAGTGACACTTATAGCTTATGCTCCCACAACGGCACTCAATAAAGTAGATTCATCATTAGAATGTCAGGCGCCAATTGTCAAGTAATAGGCACTAAGAGACACAGGCAGTAATAGCTTGCAATAAAATGCGGAATCGTTTATTTTTAATATCTCTTACCTCTGTGTTCTCTGTGGCTCCGTGGTAATAAAAATCATCACTACGATCAATTAACACGTTCTATGGAATTGGAAAATATTTCTACCGAAGCTCGCGCCGAGTGTTGTATTCTTTAACAGGGGCATAGAGTATTCGGACAGATGGAAAAACTTTTTCTACTTCTTTAGAGGGATGCAATGTTGAGCAAAAATATAAATTTGGGGCGCCTCAAAGGTATAGGAATTGCGAGCGCATACTCGCACGGCGCCAAGCTTCTAGCGCAAGCCCTAACTTATCAGTTAGCTACTGCAATAATATTGTTTGCTAACTGTGCAATCGCCCAAATTACGCCGGATGCCACTCTGCCGAATAATTCTAATGTCAAATTAGAAAACAACACCAGAATTATAGAGGGTGGAACCACAAGAGGCGTTAATCTCTTCCACAGCTTTGAGGAGTTTTCTGTTCCCAATGGTAGTACTGCTTTCTTCAATAATGCACTGGATATTCAAAACATTCTGACACGAGTAACGGGTAAGTCAATTTCTAATATTGATGGCTTAATTCGCAGCATAGGCACAGCAAACTTATTCCTGCTCAATCCCAATGGGATTATTTTTGGACCAAATGCCCGCTTAGACATTGGTGGCTCGTTTTCTGCAACTACGGCAAACAGTTTCAAGTTTGCTAATGGCAGTACCTTTAGTGCTATTAATCCTCTTCCACCACCATTACTAACGGTAAGTATTACGCCAGGATTGCAGTATGGAGCAAGTCAGCCAGGGGCGACTATTACTAATACTGGAAATTTAACATCCCAGCAAGACCTAACACTAGTCGCTAACAAACTTGATTTGCAGGGAAAACTAGTAGCAGGTGGAGATTTAACATTGCTTGCTGCTGATACAATTCGGGTGCGCGACAGTGTAACGACTCCATTTTTAGCTACTTCAGGTGCTAATCTGACAATTGCAGGAAATCAAGGAATTGATATTTTAGCGCCCTTTCACCCAACGCAGGCGCCTTTTGTGAGTGGGGGTAATTTGAGCTTAATTAGTGATGGAATCATTTCTCTTGATGCTCGTTTTAAAAGTGGTGGGAGTTTTACGATTCATAGTGTATCAGGGCTAGCAAACATTGTGAGTAGATATGACCCAATAATTAGCAGTAATAGTGATGTGGATGTTGCAGCTAACTATACAGGAGCATCGTTATTAGTTGAAAGCAAGGGTAATATTCGCTTTCAAGGTGATATAAATATTATTAGACCGGATACTAGCGCGCCTGCTGGACAAGATACTGCAACTTTAAGCAACAGTACGGCATTAATAATGCGTTCTGGGCAAAATACTCTGGCTTATGGTGGTGTTAATTATGGCTCAGTTCCTCCGTTGAAGAGTGTTCCGGTGCCAGAGGGAATTACTTTAGGTGGAAATGTACGCTTAGAACCATTTAATGGTGTTGGGGGGATAGTTAGTTTAACAACAGCATCTGGGGATGTGAGTAGTAAAGCAATTACAACTAATGGGGGTGGGATTGATATTAACAGTGCTGGAGCAATTACCACTAATGCACAAACGCTAAATACTAGTAATGACGCTCTCAATGGAGGCGCCATTAGCCTAAAAGCTAACAATGGCAACATTACTACTGGCAATTTAGAGTCTTACTCGTTCTCTACATCGGGCAGTACGGGGTTGGGGGGCGCCATTAGTTTACAAGCTAATAACGGTAGGATCACCACTGGCAATTTGTACTCCTTCTCAAACTCTCGTTCTGGGAATGCGGGTTCGGGGGGCATAATTAACCTTGAAGCCAACAATGACAGCATTACCATTGGCGATTTGTTATCTTTCTCATTCTCTCCCGTTGGCGGTGGGGGAAATGGTGGGGCAATAAAGGTTACAGCCAATGGCGCGATTATCACCGGCGGTATGAACTCAGAAGCAGGGGATACAGGCAACAGTGGGGACATCACCCTTAGCAGTAATGCATCTACTATTGATACAACGTCGGGAGATGTCACATCCCAAATTCGCTCTGGTTCCAATGGAACTGGGCGTGCAGGAATAATTCTTTTTACAGCCCTAGATAATATTCAAACCGCTTCGTTAAATGCTGGTGCCGAAAAAGGAGATGGTGGCAACATTCAACTCACTAGCACTAATGGAAAAATTGATACAAGCAAAGGAACTTTATATACTGACTCGACAAATGGGAATGGTGGCGCCATTTCCCTTTCTGCCTTTAACAATATTACAACGGGCAATTTGAACTCTTACTCGTACTCAACATCTGATAATGTGGCTTCGGGTGGCGCCATTAGCCTAAAAACTAACAACGGTAGCATTACCGCAGGCAATTTATACTCTGTCTCGGACTCTCGTTCTGGGAATGCGGGTTCGGGGGGCATAATTAACCTTGAAGCCAATAACGGCAGCATCACCATTGGCGATTTGTTATCTTTGTCATTCTCTCCTGTTGGCGGTGGAGGTAATGGTGGGGCAATAACGGTTACTGCCAATGGCGCCATTATCACTAAAGGTATCAACTCAGAAGCAGGTGATACAGGCAACAGTGGGGACATTACCCTTACCAGTAACGCATCCACTATCGATACAACGTCGGGAGATGTCACATCCCAAATTCGCGAAGGTTCAAATGGAACTGGGCGTGCAGGAAAAATTGTTTTTACAGCCCTAGATAATATTCAAACCGCTTTATTAAATGCTAGTGCCGAACAAGGAAATGGTGGCAACATTCAACTTACTGCCACTAATGGAGCGATTAATACCACTAGAGGAGATTTAGCGACGGATTCTAAAAGTCGGAATAGTGGTGCCATTTTTCTCTCTGCCTTAAACAATATTACAACAGGTCGCATCATCTCAGAAGCAGGGGATATTGGCAACGGCGGGAACATCATCCTTACCAGTAACGCATCCACTATTGATACAACGTCGGGAGATGTCACATCCCAAATTCGCGAAGGTTCCAATGGAACTGGGAATGCAGGAACAATTGTTTTTACAGCCCTAGATAATATTCAAACCGCTTTATTAGATGCTAGTGCCGAACAAGGAAATAGTGGCAGCATTCAACTTAGTAGCACGAATGGAGAAATTAATACAACCAAAGGAACTTTATACACTGACTCCAAAAATGGGAATACTGCTAATATTCAGCTTCAAGCCTTAAATAAGATTAGGACACGTAATATTATCTCAAATAATAGCTTGTCAGACAAACTAGCTCGCGGTGGAGATATTACCCTGGTTAGTAAAAATGGAGAAGTTCAGGTTGACGACTACATCAGCACCACTACTTATGGTTCAAGTAAAGGAGGAGACATTAATATTGTCACTGGCTCACTGTCCTTAACTGATGGTGCTAAACTAAGTGCTAGTACTTTTGGACAAGGGGATGCAGGCAGTGTGTTTGTGAAAGCAAGCGACTCTGTGTCTCTTGTCAACGGAATCATCTTCAGCACTGTGGAATCAGGAGCAGTTGCTAATGGAGGCAAGGTTGAAATTAACGCAGCTTCACTATCCCTAAAAGATGGCGCCCAAATCTTAACCTTAGTGCGTGAAGCCTCTAATGGTAAGCCAGCAGGAAGAGGAAATGCAGGAAATGTCAACGTTAATGTTACAGGTGCGCTAAAGATTGAAGGCACTAATACTAATAAGGATGGAATATATCCCAGTGCAATTTTCAGCGATGTAGGTATAGGGGCGACTGGTAATAGGGGAAACATTAATATCTCCGCAGGTTCGTTGTCTTTAACTGATGGCGCTCAACTGTCTGCCAGCTTGCAACCACTAGCGAGGGACGAAGGGGTTGAGGGTAATATTGATATCACAGCCAACTCTGTCTCTCTTGATAATGGAGCCGGGGTTTATGCTCAAGCTCTAAATAACTCGGTAGGCAACGCAGGCAACATCACAATTAAAACTGGGTCGTTTTCTGCGGCAGGAACTAGTCAAATAGCGGTCAACACCCAAGGGCAGGGCAATTCGGGCAACATCAACATTCAAGCAGGAGAGTTCTCGATGACGAGTAATGCTGCTTTGAGAGCGGATTTAGACATAGGCGGAACAGCATTAAAGGGAGGAAACATCAATTTAATAGTCGATGGTTCCATCTCGCTTATTGGAGGCAAGACTGAAGCTCTTACTGCTCCTACTGGAGAATCGACGAGAATTACATTAGGACTGCTGCCAGGGGGAAAAGGTCCTGGTGGAAACCTGACAATTAAAGCTAATTCTTTAGTGCTAAAAGACGGTGCTTTGATTAAAGCCAGTACTCAGGGAGAAGGTGATGCAGGAAATATCAATATTACTACTAATGTTGTTGATATCTCAGGTAGTAGTCCGATTAGTGGATTAGCTAGCGGATTATTTACAAGCACCGATGGTTCTTTTAATGCTGGCAACATCATTATTAACACTGAAAAATTCCAAATTGCAGACTCAGCGGGTTTGAGCGCTCGCAGCCGAGGTGATGGGCAGGGTGGCAATATTACGGTGAATACCAGATATTTTGAGGCAATGAACGGTGGACAACTGGTTACAACAACAACAGGTAACGGACAAGCAGGTAATATCCAGATTAATGCAAAAGATCGGGTGATTATTTCTGGTATTGACCAGAAATACAACACTCGCATTGCCCAAGTTCAGGCGAATGAAGAACGTATCCGCACAGATCCAGTTCGTACTTCCTTCCGATTATCATCGATTGCTAACAATTTTACCGAAACAGGAGCTGCCAGTGGTGTATTTGCTAACTCCTTCAAAGGCTCCACAGGTAAAGGAGGAGACATTAATATCACTAGTGGCTCGTTGACTATCCGAGATAATGCTGAAGTAACTGGGAACAGTCAAGGGTCAGGAAATGCAGGCACCATAAAAGCTACATCTAATTCTATCCTTTTAGATAACGAGGCAAGCTTTAGCGCTAACACCACAGGTGGAGGGGGAAATATTTTTCTCAATTCACCTTTGTTATTACTGCGTCGTGGTAGTAGTATCACGACTAACGCTAGTGGAGACAATATTGCTGGTGGTAATATTACCATTGATGCTAAAAATGGTTTCATCATTGCTGTCGAAAAGGAAAATAGCGATATTAGTGCTAATTCTCAAGACTCTCGTGGCGGGAATGTCACCATTAACAATAGTGCTGGTATCTTTGGTATTCAACCCAGGAAAGAAACTTCTCTACAAAGTGATATTACTGCCACAGGGAAAACTCCTGACTTAAGTGGTACAGTGCAAATTAATAACCCGGATGTTGACCCTAGTAAAGGATTAGTTCCCTTAACAATAGATGTAGTGGATGTCGCGCGTTTAGTGGACAATAACATCTGCGCGAAGACTGATAAAAACAGTAGTTTCACTTATACCGGACGTGGTGGTTTACCCCCCTCTCCTAACAACACACTTAATAGTGATGCAATGTGGGAAGATTGGCGCCTTACTAGTGTACCAAACCCAACAGAGGCAAAAAGAGATAGGGGGAACTCGGCGAATAATTCCTCACGCTCTACTCAAATTGTAGAAGCGCAGGGGTGGATAATTAATAACAAGGGTGAAGTGACGCTTATAGCAAAAGCTCCCACAACGACACTCAATAAAGTAGATTCATCATTCGATTGTCAGGCGCCAATGGACAAGTGATATCCTGTGCATAAAGTATCTAACTAGTTCCCAAACAGTATATATAGGTAAACAAAATTTCGTTGCACTCGTATGAAAATAGACATTTGTAAAAGTCATATTCTCAATGAAATTGTGGTGCATAAAAAAGCAGAAGTGGCGCAAATGCACCAAGAACTGCCATTAACTTATTTACAACAACAATTAAATGTAAATACACCTGAAACGCAAAATTTTCTTTTTGCATTACAGCAAAATTCCCATCGACCAAGTTTAATCGCGGAAGTAAAAAAAGCTTCACCAAGCAAAGGAGTAATCAAAAAACATTTTGACGCTGTAGAAATTGCGCGCGCATATGAACAGAGTGGCACCGCTTGCATCTCTGTTCTTACAGACCAAAAGTTCTTTCAAGGAAGCTTTAACAACCTTCGTAACATTCGTGCAGCAGTAAAAATACCCCTACTATGCAAAGAATTTATTATTGACCCCTACCAAATTTACCTTGCCCGAAAAAATGGTGCAGACGCAGTATTACTAATAGCTGCTATTTTAAAAGATACCGAACTTCAAACATTCTCTTTAATAATCCGTAATTTAGGAATGACAGCATTAGTAGAAGTACATACTTTAGAAGAACTCGACCGCGCGCTTAAAATTGAGGGAGTATCTTTAATTGGCATCAACAATCGCAATTTGGAAGACTTCACAGTAGATATTTACATAACCCAACAATTACTCAACGAGAGAAAACAACAAATACAAAACTTAAACATAACCATCGTTAGCGAATCTGGTTTACATACACCAGCCGATTTATCGCTTGTGGCTTCATCAGGTGCGCGCGCGGTTTTAGTAGGAGAGTCACTAGTTAAGCAAAATAACATCGGACAAGCAGTACAAACTTTATTAAGTATAAAGTGCTGAGTGCTGAGTGCTGAGTGCTGAGTGCTGAGTGCTGAGTAGAAGAATCTAATAAAGCATCTTTTCTTTGTGTTCTTTGTGTCTTTGTGGTTCATTAAACATCGACAACTTGAAGCAAAATTGTTATTGAAGTAAACTAAAATCCCCATATCCTGTAAGGGCGGGTTAACAGATATCCTAATTATTAATTTAAAATCTACATAAACCCGCCCTAGCAAAATCCAAAATCTAAAATCTAAAATCAACATGACTTGCATATCTAAACGCTTTCAATCTTTAAGAAACCGCAATCAATGCGCGCTGATTCCTTTTATCACTGCTGGCGATCCCGATTTAGAAACTACTGCTGCTGCACTCCGTATCTTAGATAGTAATGGTGCAGATTTTATCGAGTTGGGTGTTCCCTATTCTGACCCTCTTGCGGATGGCCCTGTAATTCAAGCAGCTGCAACGCGCGCGCTACAGCGAGGAACAAAATTAGCGCAAGTGTTAGAAATGGTAGCAGAAGTCAGCCCCAACTTGCAGGCGCCGATAATTTTATTTACATACTACAATCCGATTTTGAATTTGGGAATTCATTTATTTTTGCTAGAAGCTGCGAGTGTTGGAGTCAAGGGTTTAGTTGTTCCAGATTTACCACTTGAAGAAGCTTCGCATTTAATAGAAACAGCCTCAATGCTTGGAATTGAGGTAATTTTACTAGTGGCGCCTACAAGTTCTAAACAAAGAATAGAAGCCATAGCACACCAATCACAAGGATTTATTTATTTGGTGAGTGTTACAGGTGTAACAGGAATGCGAAACCAAATTCAAGACCGAGTGCAAAACTTACTTCAGGATATGCGAAGTGTAACTGATAAACCTATCGGTGTTGGCTTTGGTATTTCTGATGCAGAACAAGCTCGGCAAGTAAGTGACTGGGGTGCAGACGCTGTAATTGTGGGTAGCGCTTTTGTTAAAAAACTTGCGCTAGGAACTCCCTCTGAAGGACTTCAAGCTCTCGAAAAACTTTGTCGCGAACTCAAAACTGCAATTACTTCTAGTAAATCTCTTGAGCAAGTTGCTTAATTTTAAGAATCTGACCGCTAACAATTTATATAGGATTTAAAATCATGGTTAATACTCCAGATATCCAAATTCAATTCACATCAAAAACACAACTCCCTGACTCGCTAGGTAGATTTGGAAAATTCGGTGGTAAATACGTTCCCGAAACTTTAATGCCTGCCCTTGCGGAACTTGAAACGGCATTTTATCAGTACCGTGATGACCAAGACTTCCAAGCCGAACTGCAAAATTTACTGCGTGACTATGTTGGTAGACCTAGCCCTTTATATTTTGCTGAACGTTTCACTGCTCATTATGCCCGACCCGATGGTACAGGTCCGCAAATTTATCTAAAACGTGAAGATTTAAATCATACAGGCGCCCACAAAATAAATAATGCGTTGGCACAGGTATTACTTGCTAAACGCATGGGCAAACAAAGGATTATTGCAGAAACTGGGGCAGGACAGCACGGAGTTGCAACTGCTACAGTGTGTGCGCGTTTCGGGCTTGATTGCGTCATTTACATGGGTGTTCATGACATGGAGCGGCAAGCGCTAAACGTGTTTCGGATGCGGTTGATGGGCGCCGAGGTACGTCCTGTCAAAGCTGGGACTGGAACTCTCAAAGATGCAACATCAGAAGCAATTCGCGATTGGGTAACGAATGTTGAAACAACACATTATATCTTAGGTTCAGTTGCTGGTCCTCATCCCTATCCAATGATTGTACGCGATTTTCACGCTGTAATTGGTAAGGAAACGCGCGTTCAGTCTCAGGAAAAATGGGGTGGAATACCTGATATCTTAGTTGCTTGTGTAGGTGGAGGTTCTAACGCGATTGGATTATTTAGTGAATTCGTTAATGAACCTACTGTACGTATAATTGGTGTCGAAGCAGCTGGTGAAGGAGTTGACACAGATAAACATGCTGCAACTTTAACATATGGACGTGTAGGAGTTTTGCACGGTGCCATGAGTTACCTATTGCAAGATAGCGACGGTCAGGTAATTGAAGCACACTCGATAAGTGCTGGTTTAGATTATCCCGGAGTTGGCCCCGAACATAGCTATTTGAAAGATATTGGGCGAGTAGAATATTACAGTATTACTGATGAAGAAGCTTTAGCGGCATTTCAACGTCTCTCCAAACTTGAAGGTATTATTCCGGCTTTGGAAACTTCCCACGCTATAGCTTATTTAGAAAAACTCTGTCCAGAACTTGAAGGTAGTCCACGTATTGTAATTAATTGTTCGGGTAGAGGAGATAAAGATGTGCAGACTGTAGCTAAAGTTTTAAACATTTAGTAAGGTGGGCAGTGCCCACCCTACATGGTATTTCAGTAGTAGGCAGTGCCCACCCTACATGGTATTTCAAAAATTAAACAGGAATCCTATAATGGTTGCAGTTACACAAGTCTCCACTTCTAGTTTGCCCGTTATTCCTGATTCTAATTGGTCAGGAATATTAAAACAGTTACTTAATTACCAGTCGCTGTCTATAACCCAATCTGCTGACCTTATGCATGGTTGGTTAAGAGAAGCAATTCCTCCAGAATTATCAGGCGCCATTCTCACCGCTATTCAAGCTAAGGGTGTATCTGCTGATGAACTGGTGGGTATGGCGCAAGTTTTGCAAGCGCAGTCAAAAGGTGCTTCATCAAGCTTAGACAGTGTTACCAAAAATTTTGATGATACCGTTATCGATACCTGTGGAACGGGTGGTGATGGCGCCTCAACGTTTAATATTTCCACTGCAGTTGCATTTGTTACCGCAGCAGCAGGAGTAAAAGTTGCTAAACACGGCAGTCGTTCGGCTTCGAGTAAAACTGGTTCGGCTGATGTTCTCGAATATTTAGGTATTAATCTTAACGCTTCTGAAGCAAAAGTAAAAGCGGCTGTAAACGAGGTAGGCATTACATTTTTGTTTGCTCCTGGTTGGCATCCTGCACTTAAGTCAGTAGCTTCTTTACGCAAATCCCTCAAGATACGTACAGTTTTTAACTTGCTTGGTCCTTTAGTAAACCCGATGCATCCCACTGGGCAAATAATCGGTGTATACAATCCGTTATTGCTAGAAACAGTAGCCAAAACATTATCACAATTAGGAACCAGACGCGCGCTAGTGCTTCATGGACGTGAAAGATTAGATGAAGCTGGTTTAGCTGATGTTACAGACTTAGCAATATTACAAAACTCACAAGTCAGTTCAGGCGTACTGAATCCACAAGAAATAGGTTTATCCCCTGCACCAACCGAAGCTCTGTGTGGTGGAGAAGTCCAAGAGAATGCTGAAATATTAAAAGCGGTGCTACAAGGTAAAGGTACGCAAGCGCAACAAGACGTAGTTGCCTTAAATGCAGCTTTAGCTCTTGAAGTCTCAGAAATATTCGATGATACACCCGATTTTACAGAGCGTTGTCTAAAAGGCGTTTTATTAGCCAAAAAAGTTCTCCATAGCGGGGAGGCATGGACAAAGCTTGAAAAACTAGCACAATTTCTCAAGTAACTACTGCTCCATGTCAAAAGTTTTGGAAGGTTCACTTCTTAAAAATTCTTCCTTTGTGTCCTTTGTGCCTTTGTGGTTCTTTTTTCCAACTCCCCAAAATTAATGACACGGACTACTACTGCTCCATGTCAAAAGTTTTGGAAGGTTCTTTCTTCTTATTCTTCTCAAGCGCGTCCTTTGCGTTCTTAGCGGTTCGTTAATCCAACCTATCAAAATTAATGACATGGAGTACCACCCTTTTATAAGTTACTGTGTGAATTGACGAAAGGGAATGCAGGCGCCAATTGCCAAGTAATATCATGTCTAGTAACTTATATTTTTCAATCACATAACTTGCATAACAGCTTAACCGCGTTACAAAATGTAAGAATGGGTTTAGAAGTAATTAGATGACCCACAGACTATTTGGGTGCTGCAATCTGGCTCGATGTTGCTATTTGCTATTACTATAGAAAATGGCAATCTTGAAGGTCACCCCGTCAGGCTTGAAATCATTCAAATTGTTGTAGGTATGTATTATATTTGACTTGTATACTAGTGCAGCATCTACATTGTATTATTAATACTGGCATGATTAATAACTTTATAATTAAATGTTTTCACTTAGCTTTTATTAGTTGTATTACAGTAAGCAGCTTTACTATCAAAGCAGTTGCTCAAATTACCCCAGATACAACTTTACCTACTAACTCCAGCGTCAGGTTTGAAAATAATATAAGTACTATTGAAGGTGGAACAACAGTAGGAGGTAATCTTTTTCACAGCTTTAGAGATTTTTCTGTAAATACTCGTAGCGAAGCATTCTTTAATAACGCTGTTGATATCCGTAATATCATTACAAGAGTCACAGGTCAATCAGTTTCTAATATAGATGGAATTATAAAAGCCAATGTGGGCGCCAATTTATTTTTAATCAACCCGAATGGGATTATATTTGGTCAAAACGCGCGTCTTGATATTGGTGGTTCTTTTGTTGGAAGTACAGCAAACGCAATTGGATTTGGAAGTAATGGTAATTTTAGCGCAACGAACCCAGAGGCGCCATCGCCTTTATTAACAATAAATCCTTCGGCGTTGTTATTTAATCAAATTCAAACTGGTAAGATTCAAAATAGCTCAGTTGCACCTGATGGTAGAAATCCGTCAGACACATTTACTGCAAGAGGTTTGCGCGTAGAAGATGGATATAGTTTGCTGTTAGTTGGCGGTGATGTCAGTATAAGTGATGGGGGATTATATGCTTTTGGTGGACGAGTAGAGTTGGGTGGTTTAGCAGGTATAGGGACAGTTGGCTTAAATGGGGATGATGGTAATTTTAGTTTGACTTGGACGGATGGGATACAAAGAAGTGATGTTTCCCTTAGTAATAATGCTAGGGTAAATGTGCGCGCTGGTAATGGTGGAAGTGTTGCTGTTAATGCTCGTAATTTAGAAATGACAGGTGACAGTCAGATATTGGCTGGAATTGAGAGCAGACTAGGTTCTGATAATAGTAAAGCGGGAAATATTGATATTAATGCAACGGGAACAATTTCTATTCAGAAAAGCGACATTTTTAATGATGTACGAGCGAATGCTTCAGGACAGGGGGGCAATGTTAATATCAGAGCTAACAGCCTGAAGTTAACAGAGGGAGGACAAATTAGCGCTAGCACATTTAGTGCAGGCCAGGGTGGAAATTTAACGGTTAATGCAAGCTATGAAGTGGAATTAAGTGGTGTAAATACTACTAATGGCAACCCCAGTGGTTTGTTTACTCGACAGCGTACCTCAGATGCAACAGGGAATGCGGGAAGTTCAACAATTACTACCCCTTGGTTGAAAATTTTAGGTGGAGCGACTGTTAGTGCTAGTACAAATGGCGCTGGTCGGGGTGGAAATTTGAACATTGATGCAAGCACAATAGAAGTAATTGGTACATCAAGTAACGGTTCTGGTAGTCGTATAGCTGCTCAAGCTGACTCAACCGCTCTAGGGGAAGCAGGAAATTTGACAATAAAAACTGACCAGTTGATCGCGCGAGATGGGGGGCAAATTAGTGCTAGTACATTTGGTGCGGGTCAGGGTGGAGATTTGAAAATTGATGCGACATCAAAAGTCGAATTGAATGGTCGAAATACTTTTGATAGTAGCTTTCCCAGTGGTTTGTTTGTTACACAGGAAACCGAGGATGCAACAGGGAATGCAGGAACTTTAACAATTAATACCCCTGTGTTGCAAGTCCTAAATGGAGCGACCGTTAGTGCGAGTACAGATGGTGCTGGTCGGGGTGGAAATTTGAACATTGATGCAAGCACAATAGAAGTAATTGGTACATCAAGCAACGGTTCTGGTAGTCGTATAGCTGCTCAAGCTGACTTAACCGCTCTAGGGGAAGCAGGAAATTTGACAATAAAAACCGACCAGTTGATCGCGCGAGATGGGGGGCAAATTAGTGCTAGTACATTTGGCATTGGTCAGGGCGGAGATTTGAAAATTGATGCGACATCAAAAGTCGAATTGAATGGTCGAAATACTGTTGATAGTAGCTTTCCCAGTGGTTTGTTTGTTACACAGGAAACTGAGGATGCAACAGGGAATGCAGGAACTTTAACAATTAATACCCCTTTATTGCAAGTTCTAAATGGAGCGACTGTTAGCGGGAGTACAAATGGCATCGGTCGAGGTGGAAATTTGAACATTGATGCAAGCACAATAGAAGTAATTGGTGCATCAAGCAACGGTTCTGGTAGTCGTATAGCTGCTCAAGCTAACTCAACCGCTCTAGGGGAAGCAGGAAATTTGGCAATTAAGACTGGCCAGTTGATCGTGCGAGATGGGGGACAAATTAGTGCTAGTACATTTGGCATCGGTCAGGGTGGAGATTTGAAAATTGATGCGACATCAAAAGTCGAATTGAATGGTCGAAATACTGTTGATAGTAGCTTTCCCAGTGGTTTGTTTGTTACACAGGAAACTGAGGATGCAACAGGGAATGCAGGAACTTTAACAATTAATACGCCTTTGTTGCAAGTTCTAAATGGAGCGACTGTTAGTGCGAGTACAGATGGTGCGGGTCGGGGTGGAGATTTGAAAATCAATACAGGTAAAATAGAAGTAATTGGTGCATCAAGCAATGAATCTGGTAGTAGTATAACTGCTGAAGCTAACCAAACCGCAACAGGAGCAGCAGGAAATTTAACAATTAAAACTGATGATTTGATAGCAAGAGATGGGGGACAAATTAGAGCTAGTACATTAGGTTCAGGTCAGGGTGGAGATTTGAAAATTGATGCGACATCAAAAGTCGAATTGAATGGTCGAAATACTGTTGATAGTAGCTTTCCCAGTGGTTTGTTTGTTAAACAGGAAACTGAGGATGCAACAGGGAATGCAGGAACTTTAACAATTAATACGCCTTTGTTGCAAGTTCTGGGTGGAGCGATTGTTAGTGCGAGTACAGATGGCGCCGGTCGGGGTGGAAATTTGAATATTGATGCAAGCACAATACAAGTAATTGGTGCATCAAGCGATGGTTCTAGTAGTCAAATAGTTACTGATACTGATTTAACCGCAACAGGAGCAGCAGGAAATTTGACAATTAAGACTGACCAGTTGATCGCACAAGATGGAGGACAAATTAGTGCGAGTACAGATGGCGCCGGTCAGGGTGGAGATTTGAAAATTGATGCGACATCAAAAGTCGAATTGATTGGTGTAAATACTGTTGATAGTACTCCTAGTGGTTTGTTTGCTCAACAGGGAACCGAAGCTGCAACAGGAAATGCGGGAAGTTTAATAATTAATACGCCTTTGTTGCGAGTCATAGATGGAGCAAATGTCAGTGCTAGTACATCTGGTTCGGGTCAAGGTGGGAATTTAACAGTTAATGCGACATCAAAAGTCGAATTGAATGGTCGAAATACTGTTGATAGTAGCTTTCCCAGTGGTTTGTTTGTGACACAGGAAACTGAGGATGCAACAGGGAATGCAGGAACTTTAACAATTAATACGCCTTTGCTGCAAGTTCTGGGTGGAGCGATTGTTAGTGCGAGTACAGATGGCGTCGGTCGGGGTGGAAATTTGAATATTGATGCAAGCACAATACAAGTAATTGGTGCATCAAGCGATGGTTATAGTAGTCAGATAGTTACTGATACTGATTTAACCGCAACAGGAGCAGCAGGAAATTTGACAATTAAGACTCGTGAGTTGATCGCACAAGATGGAGGACAAATTAGTGCGAGTACAGATGGCGCCGGTCAGGGTGGAGATTTGAAAATTGATGCGACATCAAAAGTCGAATTGATTGGTGTAAATACTGTTGATAGTACTCCTAGTGGTTTGTTTGTTCAACAGGGAACCGAAGCTGCAACAGGAAATGCGGGAAATTTAATAATTAATACGCCATTATTGCGAGTCATAGATGGAGCAAATGTCAGTGCTAGTACATCTGGTGCGGGTGAAGGTGGGAATTTAACAGTTAATGCGACATCAAAAGTCGAATTGAATGGTCGAAATACTGTTGATAGTAGCTTTCCCAGTGGTTTGTTTGTGACACAGGAAACTGAAGATGCAACGGGGAATGCAGGAACTTTAACAATTAATACGCCTTTGTTACAAGTTCTGGGTGGAGCGACTGTTAGTGCAAGTACAGGTGGTGCCGGTCGGGGTGGAGATTTGAACATTGATGCAAGCACAATAAAAGTAATAGGTGCATCAAGTGATGGTTCTAGTAGTAGTATAACTGCTCAAGCTAACTCAAGCGCTTTAGGGGAAGCAGGAAATTTAACAATTAAGACTGGTGAATTGCTGGTACGAGATCGGGCGATAATAGCAGTAGAGAGTTTAGGAACAGGAACTGCTGGTAAATTAACCATAGATGCTCGTTCTATCAATCTAGATAATAAAGCCATACTCACTGCCAACACGCGCAGTAATAGAGCTGAGGCAAACCAAGCAACAATTGACATTAACTCAAGAGATTTAATCCTACGTCGCGGTAGCATAATTACCACTGACGCTAGAGGTTCTGAAGTTATTGGTGGTAATATCAATATCAACGCAGACATATTAGCTTTACTAGAAGCCAGCAGAATTGCCGCCGACTCTGCTAACTCTAGTGGTGGTAATATTAATATCAAAACTCAAGGTCTTTTTCGCAGTCTAGATAGCAGTATTACAGCCACTGGAGCAACTAGGGCATTAAGCGGTAATGTTAACATTACTACCCTGGTAGACCCTAGTCAAGGGTTAGTAGAATTAAATCTAGGTATTGTTGATGCAAGTCGATTAATTAATCAAGATATTTGTGCAGTTAGCAGTCAGAGTAGCTTTACTGTTACAGGACGTGGTGGTATAGCTTCTTCACCAGATAATCCCGCAGTTAGTAATTTTTCTTGGGAAGATTGGCGAATGTTGGAAGTATCAAAACAACAGCAAACGGGTTTAGCAGTCCGAAATACTTCTATAGTAAATAACAACTCACCTGTTCCTAATCAAGTTGTCGAAGCACAGGGATGGGTGATTGATTTTGATGGTACTGTTATGTTGACGGCTACGGCGCCTGCTAGTTTACCCCAAAATAATGTATTGTCTCAATGTCAGTCCTAAATAATTCGTAAAAATTGTGGTTGTTGCATAATTCTATTTTTTCTACCCTACGTTAATTTAGTCCCTATTAACTGAAGCGGTGCTTATGCAACTTAAATGGTTACAATATGGATTTGCAATACTCAATGTATTATTTTTAACTAGTAAAACTGCTACTGCTCAAATCGTGCCGGATGCCACATTAACAACTCCATCCACAGTTCGTTTGCAAGACAACACGCGATTCATTGAAGGTGGAACGCGCGCTGGTAACAATTTATTCCACAGTTTTAACGAATTTTCCGTACCAAGTAACAGTACAGCTTTTTTTAATAATTCTTTAGATATTCAAAATATCATAACAAGAGTCACAGGTAGCGCGCGTTCCGAGATTAACGGGCTAATTAAAGCAGACGGTATTGCAACAAATCTATTTTTAATCAACCCCAATGGAATAGTATTTGGAGCAACTGGTAGCTTGGATATTCGCGGTTCTTTCGTTGCTACAACAGCTAATGCTCTACAATTTGGTAATCTAGGTAGATTTAGTGCTACAAATCCAGAGGCACCTTCACCATTATTAACGATAAATCCTTCAGCTTTTTTATACAACCAAATTACTACAGCACCGATTCAAAATAACTCGGTTGCAGCCGCTGGACTTCATTTAGCAAATTTTGAAACATATGGTTTACGAGTACCTGATGGTAAAAGCTTACTATTAGTCGGTGGTGATGTAATAATGGATGGCGGGCAATTAAATGCTTTTGGTGGACGAATTGAATTAACAGGCGCTTCTGCTGGGGGAAATATTAATCTTATTACCGATGGTAGTACTTTTAGTACTCAAGTACCCCAATCAATACGAAGTGATGTATTTTTAAATAATGGAGCAATTGCTAATGTCGCTTATGCAAAGGGTGGTAGTATTGCAGTCAACGCGCGCAATATAGATTTGAAAGGAAGTCAAATTAATGCAGGTGTTGAGCGGGGGTTGGGAACAGCAACAGCAAAATCAGGAGACATTACTCTTGGCGCCACCCAAGCAATTAAAATAGAGCAAAGCCAAGTTAAAAATCAGGTGCAACCGACTGGCATCGGAAATGCTGGTGATATTAATATTAGTACTGGTTCATTATCGGTAAAAGAAGCAGCTAAAATTTATACTAGTTCCCTTGGTCAAGGTAATGCAGGCAATATCAATATAAATGCTCGTGAAGTTTCGTTTCTGAATGGAAGTTTTGTCTGGACTACTTTAGAACCTGGTGGTGTAGGAAAAAGTGGAGATTTACAAATTCAAGCTAATTCTCTATTAGTTGCTAATGGCTCTCAATTTAAGGTAAGTACTTTAGGTAAGGGAAATTCTGGAAATTTAACAATTAATGCTCGTGATAGCGTTGAATTTGATAATAATGCATTTGCTTTCAGCCAAGTTGAACAAGGAGAAGGTAATGGCGGTATTATTAGTATCGATACAGGAGTATTAAAATTAAGTAATAATTCGTTTCTTAGTGCGAGTACTCGTGCAAAAGGAGATGCGGGGAGTGTGAAAATACAAGCTGATACGGTATCCTTTGCGGGCAATAGTGAAGCATTTACTACAGTAGAAGAAGGCGCCAAAGGAAATGGAAATGACCTATTAATTCAAGCAAGGTCAGTTTCGCTTACGGATGGGTCGGTTTTAACGGCAAGTACTTTCGGTGAAGGAAAAGCAGGTAATGTAATCATTGATGCTAAAGATTCTGTTCAATTAGATGGTAGAAGTTATGCTTCAAGTAGTGTTGGTTTAGAAGGATACAATGTTGGATTAGGCGACGCAGGCACAGTTAAAATTTCTACAGGTTCGCTATTCCTTACCAACCAAGGTAAATTAATTACAAATGCCTACGGGAAACAAGGCAATGCAGGTAATATTATCATTGATGCGCGCTCCGGAGTCTCTTTATCAGATGAAAGTTATATATTTAGCCAATTAGGAGGGCAAATAAAGGGTAAAGCAGGTAATATCAACATTACTACAGGTTCGCTTTCAGTCGGTAGTGGTTCCGCGCTCAACGCTGATACTTACGGTATAGGAGACGCTGGTAATATTAATATTCAAGCACGAGATAATGTATCTTTTGTAACTGAGGGAGGAGCTTATACTAGAGGAGAATTTGGTGCTATTGGTAATGGGGGCAATATAAATATTACAGCGAATTCTTTATTTATTAACGATGGCTCCTTTATGGCAACAAGTACTTTAGGACAAGGAAATTCTGGCAGTGTAACTATTAATGCAGCTAATTCTGTTAATCTCAGTGGAGTCAACAAAAAAGACTTTGCGGGAGGCATTTATAGCGAAGTTGCGACCAGTGAACCAGGTAATGGAGGCAATATAAATATTACAGCTAAGTCAGTTTCTGCTACTAATGGCGCCCTTTTGGCGACTCGTACAAATGGTAATGGGAATGCTGGCAGTGTCAATATCAATGCAACTGATTTTGTTTTATTTGATGGTGTAGGCAGTAATGACCGTAGAAGTGGCGCCGAAAGTCTTGTATTGCCTAAAGGAATAGGTAATGCAAATGATATTAACATTACTACAGGTTCGCTGATTTTGCGAAATGGTGCGGATTTGCGTGCGGGTACAGAAGGAGAAGGGAATGCGGGAAAAATCAAAATTATTGCTCGCGATACAGTATCTATTGATGGAGCTAGGAGCAATGAATTAAATAGTACAATTGAAAGTAGGGTCGCAGATAATGCTTACGGTAATGGAGGTGATGTAAATATTACAACCAACTCACTTCTTGTAACTAACGGCGCCGAATTAACTAGTAGCAGTCAGGGAAATGGAGCAGCAGGAAATTTAACGGTAGATGCTAATTCGATTCGTCTTGATAATCAAGGTAAAATTACCGCCGATACTATAGCAGGACAAGGCAACATAAATCTAAATTTTAAAGATTTATTATTAATGCGTCGTAATAGTGAAATCACGACTAAGGCTTCTGGAGACAATGTTACTGGTGGTAATATCAAAATTGATAGCAAGAATGGCTTTGTTGTTGCAGTCAAACAGGAAAATAGTAATATTCGTGCCGACTCTCAAGACTTTCGTGGTGGTAATGTCACTATTAACGTAGCTAACATCTTTGGCTTTCAATCTCAAACAACATCATTCCCAGAAATTAGTAGCATTACTGCAAAAGGGCGTAATCCAGACTTAGGCGGAAATGTGCAAATTAATACTCCTGATACTGACCCTAGTAAAGGATTAGTTCCTTTAACATTAGATTTAATCGATGTTGCTCGTCTTGTTGATGATAATATTTGCGCGCGTACAGCAAGCAGTAGTTTCACTTATACAGGACGTGGTGGTTTACCAGTATCACCTAATAATACATTGAATACTGATGCTTTCTGGGAAGATTGGCGCCTGTCAACAGTAGGTAATTCACAATCCGGGAAAAGACAATCTACTAAATTAGAACATAATAAAGACTTGCCATCAAACTCAATTATCGAAGCACAAGGATGGGTTGTTGATAAGCAAGGTGAAATATATCTTACTACTTATGCACCAACTCCATTGCAAACTAGCTTGTTAACGTCTGAATGTCAATCGTAAATTATAATTAACCATACCACTTTACTTTTTATGGCATCAAAAATTTTCTTAGTACTGTTAGGACTAATTTTGAGTTTGGGTATTCACATATTCCCTGTTTATGTCACTTTGGCAAATGACTCTTTAGTACAAACACCAGTACAAGACTTAATGCAACAGGGTAAAAGTTTATATCAAAAAGGACAATTTGCTGATGCCGCGCGGAATTTAAAGCAATTAGCGCGCGCTTATCAATTACAAGGAGATTTAGTTAATCAAGCTTTAGCATTAAATTATGTTTCTTTAACTCAGCAAAAGCTTGGAGATTGGAATAGCGCTTCGGAAGCAATTACAACTAGTCTTAATATATTAAATAAGTTAAATTTAAACTCGCGTGATAGTAAACACGTCCTAGCACTAACTTTTAATACTCAAGGAAGTTTACAGCTAGCACTTGGGCAAACCGAAAAAGCTATTGAGTCTTGGCAAAAAGCTGTAAATATTTATACTGAAATTAATGATGATACTGGTCGTATTGGTAGTTTAATTAACAAAGCTAATGCCTACCAAGCTTTAGGATTTTACCGACGCTCTGAGTCCGAACTGAAATTAGTAGAAAAAGATTTGTTATCCTCATCAAATTCTCTCTTAAAAGCTGCTGGGTTGCGAAGTTTAGGAAATATGCTCCAAGCAAAGGGTGAGTTTGTTCAATCGCAGAAAATGTTAGAGCAGGGTTTAATTGTAGCACAGCAGTTACAATCTTCTCCTGAAGAAAGCACGACTTTACTAAGTTTGGGTAATCTACATTTTGCAAACGCGAAGAGAAAATTACCACAAAATAATGGCAGCGATGAAAATTCGACACCATTACACTGCAATGCAACTACTACAATTCCAGACAACGCTAAAAAAGATTATGCTCAGTCAATTGATTTTTATCAGAAGAGCATTAATAAATCTACATCAGAAATAACCAAAGTCCAAGCACAACTCAATAGTTTAAATGCACTTCAAGAATTTGGGCAGCAACCAGTACAATCAGAAGTTGCAGCGATAAAATCAGAAATAGCCTCTTTAACTCCCAGTCGAGCCGCAGTTTATGCTAAAGTCAAATTTGCTCGTAATTTAGTATGTACAGACCGAATTAATTCGGTCTCTACCCCACCCCCTGAAGTTATAGAATTATTAAACGGCGCCATACAACAGAGTCAAGAACTCAAAGATATGCGTGCGGAGTCTTTTGCTACAGGTAATTTAGGTCAAGTGTATGAGAAATTAAAACAATATGATCTTGCTCAACAATATACTGGGTCTGCTTTAAGACTTGCTCAATTGATTAATGCACCGGATATTACTTACCAGTGGCAGTGGCAATTAGGTCGCTTACATAATGCACAAAGAAATTTTTCAGGGGCAGTAGCAGCATATCAAAACGCATTTACTACTCTAAAATCGATACGTAATGATTTAGCTTCGCTTAATACCGAAGCTCAATTTGACTTTCGTGATGAAGTTGAGCCAGTATATCGTCAGCTAGTAAGTTTACTATTAAGTCAAGACACTGCACAAGGTAAAAATAATCAAAATAACTTAACTCAAGCGCGCGATGTTATTGAAGCATTGCAGTTAGCTGAATTAGACAACTTTTTCCGCGATGCTTGTAATATCGTTCAACAAACACCTATCGACCAAGTTGTTGATAATGCCAACCCAGCAACAGCAGTTTTCTACCCAATTATTTTACCAGACCGCATATCCGTTATTGTTAAATTACCACAACGAAAAGATTTATTACATTACACTACAGATATATCAAAATCTCAAGTAGAAAATGAGATAGAAAAGTTTCGTGATAAGCTACAACAACGTTACACGCGCGGCGACCGTAATGAACTTGCACTCGAAGTTTATAATTGGATAATTAAAGGCGCCGAGAAAGACTTAGAGCTTTCAAAAGTTAAAAATTTAGTATTCGTGTTAGATGGTTCATTACGAAATATTCCAATGGCAGCACTTTACGATGGTAAGCATTATTTAATTGAGAAATATAGCGTTGCATTATCACCAGGTTTACGGTTGATACAACCAAAAGCTAAAAAGCGACGTTTTGAAGCATTAGCTGGAGGGTTAACAAAATCAGTTCAAGGTTTTAGTGCCTTAACAAACGTCGAAAACGAAATAAATAAAATCAAATCTGTTTTTCCCTCAACATCCCTTCTTAATCAAGCATTTACTGATACAACCATCGAACAAAAAGTAAGTTCTGACACATATGGAGTAGTTCACTTAGCTACTCACGGTAAATTTAGCTCGCAACTCGGTGAAACATTTATTTTGGCTTGGAACGGTAAAATAAATATTAACGAGTTACGTAATATGCTCCAAAGTAGAGAACAAATTCTTGGAAACTCATACAATGTACCAAACCCAATCGAATTATTAGTATTGAGTGCTTGTGAAACCGCTGTCGGTGATAAACGAGCAGCACTAGGTTTAGCTGGAGTTGCAGTACGTTCCGGCGCCCGCAGTACGCTTGCATCATTATGGCAAGTCGATGATCAATCTACTGCTGTTCTAATGGGTAAATTTTACGAGGAATTAGCTAAAAACCCCGACATTACCAAATCAGAAGCTTTACGACGCGCTCAACAATATATATTAGAACAAAAAGGACACCCATTTTATTGGGCGCCATATGTTTTAGTAGGTAACTGGTTGTAAAGGTATTTTATTGAGGTTTATACAAGGGGTAAAACCCGGATTATATTGTAGTATTTGAAATATATGATGTAGAGGTGCCTATGCTTTTAAAATGTTTCAAAAAATTGAGAATTATCATAACAAGTGTAATAGTATTAACATCAAATCAAGCCCTTGCCCAAATCACTCCAGATGCCACATTGCCTAATAATTCGGCTGTAAGATTGCAAAATAATACCCTATTTATCGAAGGTGGAACGCAAGCAGGTAGCAATTTATTCCACAGTTTTCAGGAGTTTTCTGTACCAAATGGTAGTACAGCACATTTTCAAAATGCTATAAATATTCAAAATATATTAACAAGGGTAACAGGCAATTCTATTTCTGATATCAATGGGTTAATTAAAGCGGACGGAACAGCAAATTTATTTTTAATCAACCCAAATGGGATTATCTTTGGTAAAGATGCGAAGCTAGCTATTGGCGGTTCCTTTTTTTCCACAACTGCCAATAGTATGAAATTTAGCGATGGATTTGAATTTAATGCCAAAAATCCTCAGCCTACACCCTTGTTGACGATTAATGTACCAATTGGTTTACAATTTGGCAGTAATCCTGGGGATATTTCAATCAATGGTTCAAATCTAGAAGTTAAGCCAGGTAAAGGCTTAACACTTGTTGGTGGGAATTTGAGTGTGAATGGAGGGCAGTTAAAAACAAGTGGTGGCAGCATTGAGTTAGGAGGACAAACGGAAGCAGGAAATGTAACTTTGGGTATCAATGGTAATAATTCCAAGTTAGGATTTCCTGAGAATATCGCACGTGCAGATTTATTGCTAACTAATAATGCCAGAGTTTCTGTTGAAGCAGCTGGTGGAGGTAATATTGCTGCTTATGCTCGAAATATAGAAATTACGGGAGGAAGTACTCTTTCTGCTGGTATTGGGATAGATTTGGGGACAACTGAAGCCTTAGCAGGAGATATTACCCTGAACGCAACTGGGGAAATTAAAGTTGCAGGTTCTGATAGCGGAATTATTAATGAAGTGCGCTTTAATTCAAAAGGTAATGGGGGTGATATTACCATTGACACAGGTTCTTTCAAGTTAGAAGATGGCGCCCGACTTAGTGCCTCAACTTTTGGTACTGGCAATGCGGGGAATGTAAAGTTAACAGTTATTGATGCTATTTCCCTAAAAGATGGGAACATCTTCAGCACAGTTGAAGAAGGAGGTGTAGGAAAAGGTGGCAATATCGATATTAATGCTGCGAACCTGACACTACGTTCGGGCGCCCAACTACAAACTGCTACTATCCGTGCAAATAATAATCAACCGGGAGGAAAAGGGGATGCAGGGAATGTAAACGTGAATGTGACAGGTCTTGTAGATATTGCTGGCAAAAAAGATACAGTCGGAAGCGGGATAATTAGTAGCGTGGGAACAGCAGCAGAAGGTAATGGGGGTAATATTACGATTGATGCAGGTTCTTTCAAGCTAGAAGACGGTGCCCAACTTATAGCTTCAACTTTCGGTACTGGAAATGCGGGGAATGTGAGTATAACTGCTATTGATGCTGTTTCTCTAAAAGATGATGGGGCTATCTTCAGCACAGTCGAAGCAGGAGGTGTAGGAAAAGGTGGCAATATCGATATCAACGCTGCGACCCTGACACTACGTTCGGGTGCCCAACTATTGACTGCTACTCGTGAAGCATCTAGCACTCAAGCGGCAGGAAGGGGTGACGCGGGAGATATAAATGTAAAAGTCACAGGTCTTGTAGATATTGCTGGCAAAAAAGAGACATTTCCAAGTGGGTTTCGCAGCAATGTGGGAGCAGGAACAGAAGGTTCGGGGGGTAATATTACGATTGATGCAGGTTCTTTGAAGCTAGAAGACGGCGCCCAAATCAGTGCCTCAACTTTTGGTATTGGGGATGCAGGGAATGTAAAGGTAACAGCTATTGATGCCATTTCCCTTGCGAATAATTCTTATATCTTCAGCACAGTTGAAGAAGGAGGTGTAGGAAAAGGTGGCGATATCGATATCAATGCTGCAACGCTATCACTACGTTCGGGTGCCCAACTTCAAGCTTCAACTTCTGGTCTTGGAAATGCTGGGAATGTGAGGTTAATTATAAAAGATGGCGTTTCCCTAAAAGATGATGGGGTGATCTTAAGTACAGTCGAAGCAGGAGGTGTAGGAAAAGGTGGCAATATCGATATCAATGCTGCAACCCTGACACTACGTTCGGGCGCCCAACTATTGACTGCTACTAGTAAAGCATCTAGCACTCAAGCGGCTGGAAGGGGTGACGCGGGAGATATAAATGTAAAAGTCACAGGTCTTGTAGATATTGCTGGCAAAAAAGAGACATTTCCAAGTGGGTTTCGCAGCAATGTTAGAGCAGGAACAGAAGGTTCGGGGGGTAATATTACGATTGATGCAGGTTCTTTGAAGCTAGAAGATGGCGCTGCTCTTAGTGCCTCAACTTTTGGTACTGGGGATGCAGGAAATGTAAGTATAACTGCTATTGATGCCATTTATCTTGCGAATAATTCTTATATCTTCAGCACAGTTGAAGAAGGAGGTGTAGGAAAAGGTGGCAATATCGATATCAATGCTGCAACGCTATCACTACGTTCGGGTGCCCAACTTCAAGCTTCAACTTCTGGTCTTGGAAATGCTGGGAATGTGAGGTTAACTATAAAAGATGGCGTTTCCCTAAAAGATGATGGGGTGATCTTAAGTACAGTCGAAGCAGGAGGTGTAGGAAAAGGTGGCAATATCCATATCAATGCTGCAACCCTGACACTACGTTCGGGCGCCCAACTATTGACTGCTACTCGTGAAGCATCTGGGACTCAAGCGGCAGGAAGGGGTGACGCGGGAGATATAAATGTAAAAGTCACAGGTGCTGTTGATATTGCTGGCAAAAAAGAGACATTTCCAAGTGGGTTTCGCAGTGATGTGGGAGCAGGAACAGAAGGTTCGGGGGGTAATATTACGATTGATGCAGGTTCTTTCAAGCTAGAAGATGGCGCTGCTCTTAGTGCCTCAACTTTTGGTACTGGGGATGCAGGGAATGTAAAGGTAACAGCTATTGATGCCATTTATCTTGCGAATAATTCTTCTATCTTCAGCACAGTTGAAGAAGGAGGTGTAGGAAAAGGTGGCAATATCGATATTAATGCTGCGAACCTGACACTACGTTCGGGCGCCCAACTACAAACTGCTACTATCCGTGCAAATAATAATCAACCGGGAGGAAAAGGGGATGCAGGGAATGTAAACGTGAATGTGACAGGTCTTGTAGATATTGCTGGCAAAAAAGATACAGTCGGAAGCGGGATAATTAGTAGCGTGGGAACAGCAGCAGAAGGGAATGGGGGTAATATTACGATTGATGCAGGTTCTTTCAAGCTAGAAGACGGCGCCCGACTTAGTGCCTCAACTTTCGGTACTGGAAATGCTGGGAATGTGAAATTAACTGCTATTGATGCCATTTCCCTTGCGAATAATTCTTATATCTTCAGCACAGTTGAAGAAGGAGGTGTAGGAAAAGGTGGCGATATCGATATCAATGCTGCAACTCTATCACTACAAAATGGTGCCGTACTCCTAACTCTTACTCGTGAAGCATCTGAGACTCAACCAGCAGGGAAGGGGGATGCGGGGAATGTGAATGTAAAAGTCACAGGTGCTGTTGATATTGCTGGTGTGGGAGATGGATTTTCAAGTGGAATTCGCAGCAGTGTCGAAACAGGAACAGAAGGTAATGGGGGTAATATTTACATCGATGCAGATTCGCTCAAGTTACGAGATGGCGCCATCTTAAATGCACGCACGCTAAATAATAACAGAGGCGGCAATATTACGGTAAAAACAAATCTATTAGAAGTACTCAATGGCGGACAACTGATCACAACTAGCGCAAGCGGTGGATATGCTGGTAAAATAACAGTCGAGGCTACTCAGAACGTAATTACTAGTGGTAGCGACCAAAATTACAGTGACAGAGTTGCTAAATTTCCCGACCGCGTTTTCAATATCGGCGCCAGTAGTGGTTTGTTTGTTAGTTCCACAGGTTCTGGTATTGCAGGGGATATTGAAGTAAACTCACCCAAAATTACCTTAGACAGGGCAGGAAGATTATCCGCCGAATCTCAATCTGGTGATGGTGGTAACATCGTTCTCAATCTTACAAATTTACTCTTATTACGCCGTGAAGCTTTCATTTCTGCCACTGCTGGTACTGATAATAAAGGTGGTAATGGTGGAAACATCACTATCAATGCTAAGAATGGTTTTATTGTCGCAGGTCAAAACGAAAATACTGATATCATCGCGAATGCTTTTACAGGAAAGGGGGGTCAGGTCAACATCAATGCCAGAAATATTTTTAATATTCAATCTCGCAGCCGAAGTGATTTAGTACGTGAGAATGTAGAACAACTAAACCCACGAAATCTTCTATCGAACGATATCACAGCTATTTCTCAAGAAAATCCCAATTTAAGCAACGAACCAAATATTAACACTCCAGATACAGACCCAACTCAGGGGTTAGTTCGTTTAAATGTAGATATTATAGATGTCGCACGTCTCATAGACGAAAATGTTTGTGTTCGCACTGCTAACAGTAGTTTCACAATTACTGGACGTGGTGGTATTCCTTCCTCACCAGATAATCCCGCAGTTAGCAATTTTTCTTGGGAAGACTGGCGCCTATCGCAAGTATCACAACAAAAGCCCATGAGTGTAACAACCCAGAATAATCCTATATCTTCTACTTCCTCACCTACTTCTAATCAAATAATTGAAGCGCAGGGATGGGTGATTGATTCTGATGGTACTGTTATATTGACTGCTGCTTATCCTGCTAGCCCATCTCAAAATCATATATTATCCCAGTGCCATTTTTAGTTTTTAATTAGCGTAAAGAATTGTATCCACGTAGAGGTACTATTAAATCGCGTCTCTACAATTTTTTTCAAATTAAACGCCAAAAGTCCATAATCGATGCTGAGTACCTCCTACTCAAAGATACAATGTGCAATTTATCTGATAATTTTGCTTAAGTTGATCTTAACTTGCTTAAGTTGCCTTGTGCAATTTAAGAAAACTCCGTTTATAGATAATTACGTTAATGTTCCTCCACCCAACCTACTTCTAGCTAGAAAGCTCGTAAAATAGGCTTTCTTTGTTTTGACTTTTGACTTTGCCTTGTTGTACTAGTAGCGAAGGGGGTTAGGTTTTAGGTTTTTTATAAAGCAATGCATAATTCTAATTTGATCTTTCTAAGAGTATGTATAGAAGGCAGTCAAATAATTGCTTTCACAAATAGGAATAAACGTTTATGAAATGATAAGGAGCCAAATGTTTAACAAGTTTATTGCTACTGTTCTGACTGGAACTCTTTCGTTATCTGCTATGTCAGCTTTTGCTGTTAATAACCGTGTTCGTCTTGTCCAAAATTGCGTAGGTTACGATAATAGTGGACGCCAGATTGTACGTTTGAAAGTTAATGACTTATATCCTATTGTGGGATTTATAAAGTTTAGAAACGGTCAAAGAGGACTGAAAATATTGAGTTATAACTATAGATATAGGCGTTATTATTATGCAAATATTTCTACAAATTGTGTGGAAGCAACCCAAGGAATAATTGTTAGATACTAAGACTTCAGCAAACGCATTCTACTTTAAAATCATTAACAATTGTAGGATAGGTATCCCACCTATCCTACGTGAGAATTTATTTCTTTGACTGCTGTATATTTAAGCCTAGGGGGGATTTTAGTCTAATTCGATATACAGCAAGGTGATATAGGCTCTGCTGCAATATCTGTTAATTCTTGTGAGTTTAATAATGTTTTCCAATCTTCTATTAAAGTTGTATCTTTTGGTTGCTGGCGCCTGAGTATACCTAAAGTCGTAATAGTATCATACCAATAACCTTGTTGAGCATAAAGTGCAGCTTTTTCGCGTTCTGTTGCTACTTCTAAACGCTTTTTAAATTCAGCGTCTGGTGGTTCAAGTCGCACTAGTCCTTCGATTGCAACATCTTCGGAACGGCTTTGTGGATTACAATCAATTAATAAATACCAATGATAATCCTGTCCTGGTTTTAGAGGTTGCTCTGTTTTCGGAAGGGTAAAACTGATGATTCCTGGTGTTCCAGATATATTAACAGGTATTGGTTCTTTGGTTAGTGATTGATCTTTGTCATCTATGACTGCAAATTTGACTGAGTTAATGTTTTGTGCATTATAAGGAATATAAAACCAAAAGGTAGGATATTCTGTTGCGGTGTTACCTATAACGTATTTTGAATTGTTTGATGATACTATTGGCACTAAACCTGTAGATGCCATACTCACTGCTGGACACTCACCACGAGTTCCTGCTCCTCTTCTATCAGTGGGGGCGCCTCGATTAATTGGCGGTCTTCGTAGAATTGGTTGGACAAAGCGTACTGTTTGGTTGTTTTGTTGTGATTGGACTGTTTGTTGTGGATTTAACCCAATGATAACAATAACACTGATTAATAGCGTTTTGCTCAAAGCATAAATTTTTTTCATATTTAACACACAGAAATTATTAGCTTACTTTTTTGACATTGAGATTGCCAACTTCTAAGAGAAATTGAAAATCTTGTTTTTGTTTTTGTTTAAAAACTTTGATAGCAACGCCGGAAGTTATCAATACTAGTGACGAAGGTAAAAACGGCGCCCAACATCCTCGAATTAATAAAATTAAGCAGCTAGCATACAGGATAATCAAGGCAGTACTTATAAAAATTACAAATTTTAAGTTAGATTTTGCATATAAAGCTAATATACAACCTAATATTGAACATCCCCAAACACAAATGATTTCTGCCCATGCAGGTAGAACCAAAAGTAAAGGACGTTTATCTAATACTGCACTAATGATTTGACTGACCATGTGAGCATGAATTGATACTCCCGGAACTTCTTGTCGTGCAGAATTTACTATACTATATGGTGTTAAGAAAAAATCTTTGGCACTATCAGAATCTACACCTATCAAAACGATTTTATCTTGGAATAATTCAGGATTAAACCGACCGCTTAAAACTTCTCCAAGAGTAACTTGTGTGCCAACATCTTTTGAGGCACGATAATTAAGCAGTATTTGATAGCCTGCTGAACTAAATTTTTGATATCCACCTGTGGGAGTATCTATTGGATTAAATACAATATTACCTAGTTTAAATAAACCTTCTTCTGTTGTTTCAAGTGGAATTCCTTTACTAGCAAGGTACTGTTGTGCTATTTTCAAGCTTAATGAGTATTCTGATTTACATTGTGAATCACTCCCAGAGGTCATTGAAAGCAGATGACGACGAACTACAGAATAATCATCTACCGAAACATCGCTAAAAGCTGTGCGCTCTTTGGGAATTTCAGGAGGAGGTGAAACACCAGGTGACTGTATTTTGCCACCAGCAGCTTGACAAACTGCTATAAAATTATCATCTGACTGTAAATGTGTCTTTAAAAAAGGATATTTTTTGTCTACTGCAAAGTCCCGATAAATATCAAATCCAATAACTGCTGGTTTGAATGATTGCAATTTTTGCAAGAGTTTTTGTAACGTTTCATCCGATAAAGAAGATTTTTGTCTTTGTTTTTGTGCTTGAATATCTGCTTCTGTAACGGTAACAACTATAATTCTAGGGTCAGGTTTTTCAGCAGGTCGCATTCGTGTCATCACATCGAATAACGAAAGTTCCCAATACTGCAATATCGAGAGCGAACGTATTCCCATTAATAGACTGGTGATAACAACACTGGCGAGTAAAAGAATTTGAAATTTATTATTTGAAGAGTGAGATAATGAAATTGTATTGGTTTGACCGCGCAACGAAAGCCAAGTCGCAGGTTCTTCGGCTGGATTTTGACAAACAACGGGTAGCCAAGATACACCTGGGTAGTCATCCTCTAAACCTTGCAACCTTTCGCGCGCGTAACGCATCGCTAAATAAAAAGGTTCACCGTTAGCTGCATATGTGAGGAAATATTTCAAAAACTCTTGGGCAACAAAATCAGGTATATTATGACGCATGACTATAATTTGCGGAATTTGCAAATCGGCTAACTGCTGCGTCAATCCTAAACCATCACAAGAATTGAAAATAGCTAACTTTAAACCACGACCAATTGCAAATTTTAGCGCGTTTCTCAACTCAGCAATCGTCAAACTGTTCTTTTGATTGATATGTATTTTACCTTTATTATTTTCACTTTCACTATGACCGGCAAAAAAGAGAATATCCCAACCCTGTTCATCCCATAAGTACTTATCTAGTTCTTGACGAGAAGGTTCGACTAAAAAAATAGTAGAAGAATCTGGTAATTCTTCCAAAACCTTCTTATCTTCTTGAACATCGATTCCTGTGCTATTGCCTAATATTGCCAAAATTCTAACTTTGTTTCTATTAGACTTTTTTATTAACGGCTTGACTCGCTCGTACTTAGGAGAACTTAATCCAACTTCTGCTCTTTGATAATCTTCAAAAAAATTCCACAAATGCCAAGGCAACTGTCGTAATAGATGATTATTAGTTTCAAAGATGACTTGAAGCTCGTCATCTAAAGCCAGTCGTGCCCTTAACTGTTGGTCGATTGGGCGAAATGAGTTACAATTTAACCAATTGTTGAGTGAATCGTGTAATTGCTGTTGAACCTCCCCAAAATCAACTTCGCTAACATTATTTAACCCTCCAGAATCTATTTCAATCATCGAGCGTTTTACCATCCGCCCATGAAGTGATTCATACATTAATTGAAAGCGCTTATAAATTTCAGCAATTTCTGGCGCCGATGGTAGACTACCTGTAAACTGTGTTGGACGAGAATTGCTAGTCTCCCAATATTGTGCAGTAACTAGAGAAAACCCCTCACTTAAGCTACCTTTGTCTAACTTAATTACAACTAACTTACTCATCGGTAATTGCTCGATTTAATGAAGTTTATTGTTAAATCACAAAATCTTCGGTGATACTAAATTCGCCTAAGACTAATCTTATACTAAAATTAGCACCAGGTAATACTTTAAAACGATTTAACTGAATATAGCAATCCCGACTACGAGATTGTATTTCTTGTAAAACGTTACCAGATTCTAAAAGCGACATTTTTAGATTCTGTGGTAGGTAGCCATTATTACCAGTAGGATGAACTTGTACAATAACTCCTGTTTTTCCTTCTGCTTCATTAGAAATAGCAAGTAGTAGAGCTACAGATTTTCCATTGATTTGCATTCCTAAGTCAATTAACTTGGCGCCTTTTTGTGTAAGTTCTTGACTGCAGGAACTTCTACACTCAATCGCTAAGTTTAATGCTTTTGTATTAATAAGTGCATCAAGAGACTGCCAACCTTCTTCAAAACACTTTTCAAACCATCGATTCAGATTGATTGATGAAGATTGTTTTAATGAAGACGCAGCTTTAACTATACCATTACGCTGATTGTAAAGTTGTTGGCGCCACTGTTCATTAGAAATTAACGCTGCCCATTTTGTAAACGGTATATCAAACAATCTTGGAGTATAAACTGATGCGGAACCTAAAATATGTATCAAATTTGTTGCTTCAGCTTCAGATAAGTTAACTTCTGAAGGTACTTCGACTTGAGAATTCAATTCTAATGTCGCAAACAAAGAGATAATATTGTCAGCTAATGCTTCTTGTGGTAAAGAGTAAGTACGGCAATCTTGGTCATAAACACCTTGATTTTTAAGCTGACGGTGCGTCGTAAAACCACATACTCGCATCCAACAATCGTCATCACCATCTAAATTTATTTGTACTCCAACGTAGTAATCTGCTGCCCATCTTTTAATATCTACCCATTCTTGAGGTACGCACAAAACGTCTAAGTCTAGAGTTTCTGTGGGAATTAATACTAATCGAGTGTCACCAAATTGAATAGCTGCACCATTTACAACTTCCCAAATATTCGCAAGACTTTGCTCACAAGGAAAAACGGAAGCGCTATCGTTATATTCTTCGCTTAACCAATCTTGAAACCAGTTTAAAAACTGATATAAACAAATCCGATTTAAATAAGCATTGTAACAAGCAGTCGGATTAGAATAGCGCTTAGTTAGTTGCCATGTTTTTTCTTGTTCTTCTCGCGAAATATTTAGCCATAAGTGCGTTGTGTCAATCGACATAAAGTCAGGTAATCTCAACATAGTATTTTCCTCACAGATTCAATTATTTAATGGCAACAGACGAGTGAATGTTTAAGATGTGCTTCAACTAAAGAAACTATTGTTTTTGTTTCAAGCCTCTCGTTACGTGGGTAATTAGTATTCCTAAGAATAGTTATAGTAAGAGATTTATAATAATTCGTCAACCATTTATCAATATATTTTTTTGTCAAGTTGTTAATATCTAGTAGTAAATTATCTTGGAGTTTACTAACTACTTCATTCAACTGACTTTGATTAACTTGCTGACTAGAATAATTCTGTAAAAGTTCTCGTTCTTCTACTGAAAAATTCTTGACAGCAGATACTAAGCTGGCTTGAATTACATCTGAGTGAGTTGGTGCTTGGTAACTTTGTTTTAACCATCTTTTTACATAATCACGTGTCCAAAGCTGCGGTTGTGAAATTGCTGAAATCTTATCTAGTAAACTGAGCGTAGATTTTGCTATAGAACGAGAAATACTACTTTGATTCATATTCAATATCTCAGCTAGTTGTTTTTGGTTGAGTTTGAATCCATAATAAAGAAACAGTATTTTTTGAACATCTGGTTTTAAGGTAATTAAATGGTCAGACAAAGCTGAATTAATTTTTTCTGACAAATAAAATTCTTCTTTACTAATTTCTTCAATATCGAATGCATTCTGGCATTCAATTTCTTCAATTGTTTGTACAGATTCAGATTTAGCTTCAAATCCTGCAGACTGTAATGCTTCAAGTGAGAACTGAGGCAAAATTGAATTTGGATACTGTTCTAATGCTTGAATGCAAACCTCCATCCACTGCTGAATTTCTGTACCAGTAACGTTAGTCGAAATTGATACTTCGTGTGGCGCCGACTTACTTAATTTTTCTGCATTATAGCACTGTGCAGACTGCTCAAAATCTTGTGCATCAGGATTCAACCATTTCTGACCAGTCTTTCTAGCAGGATTCTTTACTTTATTGATGAGATAAACTTGTTTAAAATATTTCCTAGCAAAGATAAACTGTGAAATTTCTGGTTGATTACGTCCTAACACTTGTAGTGCTTCTTTCAATTCTTTATCACTTTTGTTGTAAAGAAGGCGCCATCGCGAAAATTTATTTTGGGCAGTTTCGCTTTTGACATAGTTAGTTAAAGCTTCAGACACATAGGCATCTATGTTACTTCTAGAAGGGTCATACCGAACTAAAACCTCTCTTAATTTAAGAGGATTATAAATTAGTAATCTTGCTAAACACAAAAATTCTTCCCAAGCCTCTAGATTAGAGTCCCTACACAAATCTTTAGCTGTCCAATAACACTTTTCTTCAAAATAACTAGCTAAATGTTCCCATGCTAACTGCGTTTTATTAGTCGGTTCCCAAGAAACAGGTGTTTGTTCATTTAGTGCCAAAGAGCGCCAAAAGTGTGCTATTCCATTTCCTTTATCTTGCTGATTGCATAAATTATGAAATTCTGAATGCATTTGTTCATACAACTTAATATTGCGTTGTAAAGTCGGCTGATTTTTCCATTGCAGCGAAGAAAATCTTGTTTTGTTATTCAGTATAAGATATGTAAAAAATTTGTGAGTATTGTTCTCACGCTTAGGTAGTGCCGGAATGTTCTTCCTATTCGTAAAATTCAACATATTACCTTGTTCTCTCTAAATAGTAATTAGGTATTAATAGACAATAAGTAGTATATTTGTTTCACCCACTGTTTATAGTTGGTCTTACGTCTTTATACTCTATAGGTTAGAAGTTAGAGAAAATATGCAAGGTAGGGCTAAAGAAGGCGCGTTTAATTTTTTCTTTCTTTAGGGCGCCTGTTACTGAAGAAGCGCCGAACGCTGCGTTTATACTGAACGGTGAGTACTGTACTCATCTTAAAAAGCCGTCCACTATCGACCAAGAAATTCTCAAAGCAGTGGCGCCGTCTTTTGGCTACAATGTCGAAGATATAAGCACTTACAATACAAAATTCCGTAACCCAGTTTTGAGTTACTTATCAGCCGAACGATTGTTCATTATCTATAGCAACCAAGGATTGAAAGCAGTCCAACTAGAAATAAACAAGTTACGACAGGTTTGTGTGGCTAATTAAACAGCAGCGCAAAATAATTTGAAAGAGCGTCCAAGGGTCTTGGGGTTGGGGGAAAGATTATTTTCCCTTTCCCCTCTTAATATTATGTATATACGTGTTACAACTCAAATAAAAATATTGCACCCGTAATAATACGCATATTAATATTGCCCCTTAGCATCGCAATGCTTCTCCCAACATCGCTGTAACAGTTCAATTCGGTAAACGTTAGCAAAACGTCTGGGATTGAGTATAGCCGGTTTTTCGCCAAGCAGAGGCTGGTTTAAATACTGCCAAAGCGGGAATTTTATGTTGATTTGTTCTGGAGTCATATAAAAAGCAAGCAGAGTGGTTATATGTTATAACAGTGTTCGATTGGTAATTATGAATACCGACCACTGAATATACAAGTCAAACATTACACATTCTGCTTACAACTGTCTTGGTGGCAATTGCGGAATATTTCAGTTTCTACAACATCAATGGTTGAATTAAACATTTTTGTAAATGTGCGAACAATCTCGCGTTGGCGCCAAGGTAGAGTGAAGACGAGTGATGGTTTAGGAAAAATATTTTTTCATACAGATTTTGTGTAGGAGTGGCGCCAGCGTAAAAAGCTTATAAAATCAGGGTTTTGGACTTGACGACGCGCACACAACACTCCGATGAGCGAATTTATACCTAAGTGTTGCAATACTTAAAGAGAATCCAGTCCAAGCTGCTACTTTTACTTTTTACAGTCCAGGAATTTATGAGATTTGGTAGTGGATATAGCATTGGGTTTGTTGACGCTATGACTCTAATTGCTCAAGCAACTCTTCAAGATTTTGCAGCTGAACTTCATACTGCTCAATTCGCTGTGAAAGCTCGTATTTAGCTTCCGAATCAGTTTTAATTGTCCATTCTTTCTTCAAATATTTCAACTTCTTACGAATGTCCTGATATTCTTCTTCTAAGTCTTCACGTTTTTCTTGAACACGTCGCTTGGGAGGCGTACCATTAGGTATATTAGTACCTAATGCAGAAAATTTATATAGAACAGGAGTCAAATGCTCAGGCAAACCCGACATTTGAATTGCTGTACGACCCAGATTATAGGCAAACTCGATTGATCGACCAGCGCCTAATGCATCATAAAATCCCAAGGCAAAATCTAGAGCCGCTTTATCGGTAATAGATTGCTTCATGCCAATAACATAGGGAATATGTTGTGCAATTACCTTCGCTTGCTCCTCAGTGTAACAACCATTCAATAAAATACAGTTGACTTGATCTGAAAATAATTTAAATAAATCTGCTAGGGCGTTGGCAGGGATGAGACTAATATGTCCGGTATTATCTTGAAATACCAACCCTTCCTCTTGTTCGGCTTTTGGTTCTGTATCAGTACTAAACTCTTGATTTATCGCTTCTTGGTTTTCTAATGTCCTGTCTTGTTTACGATGTCCACCGAAATGAACAATTTGAGGATTGCACTCTAGAAGGGCAAGTCGAATATCTCTAGGACGTACTGCCCATCGTTGCTCAAATCTGAAGTTATCGCGATGTTGTGATCTTAGTAACCCTTCACTAATATCTCGCGCTTCCTGCTCTAGACGCGACTGAGAATTCCCTGATGGATTTGCTGCTAAAAATAAAATAGTTAGGGCAGATGGGGCAACCATATTTACATTATAAGTTTGAACTTAAGAAGATTCGCTCTTATTAGCGTTTTTGATAATCTAAGTTAAGAAAAAGCAAAACTCCACTAATTACAAACCCAAGATTAATTAATAACCCTAATGTATTGGAAACAATAGCAATTAATGTTGGAGAGTTTACAATAACACTACTTAAAACTTTGTTTAGAATTACCTGTAAGCCGTAAATAGGTATAAGACTTAATAAGTTAAAGGAAAAAACTCTCCACCAATTTCCTGTAACTAAGGATTCGCTATATTGAAATGCTGCTTTACCTCTTTGATCTCGGAGAATAAAGGCTAGAGCATAAAAACCGTTATCCACCGAATAAATAATACCTGGAACAATTAGTAACAAAAGTTTTAGATAAAAAATGATAGTGAATCTTATATTTAAACTGGTCAAGGGTAAAATACGATGCCAAATTCGCTTAAATACAACTTGAAGTTGAGGTTTTTCTGCTATGATAAAACTTTCTGTAAGAATAGCAGAAGCACTGGTGTAGAATACAAGCACAAATATAAGATAAAACAGAAATATGGGAAAATATAAAATTAATAAAATAGGATTAAAAGAGATGTATGGCTGAATAATATTTATAATAATTAAGAAAGGCAAAATAGTAGCGCATAAAAGGCTAACAAAAATTCTGAAATTATTTAGATATAAATCGAAACCCATTGCTATTAATTCAAACAATCCAAGTTTTTTATTCTGAAGGTCAGAAAGCATACTCATAGAGCATATCCTCTCATTGTCAATATAGCCAAACGCAACAGTATAGAAGTTTTACTTAATTTTAACATTACTTATCAGGGTAGTAATGAGTAAAAATTTACAAAATTTTACTTGATAAAAAGTAAGTAGGTGGTTGGAATTAAATATAAGACAGGAGAGGCGTAGGCGCCGCGTCTCGAAGACAAGACACCCATTCAACAATGGTTATTGGTGTAGAGGCATCCTATAAATATTTTAACTTACCTATTAATGAAAGATACTTAATCTTAACAAAATCATTTGAGATTTACCTTGTGTAATGATACTGCTACGCGAAAGCCGATTGTAAGTACTTTGTTTTTAGGTGGAATCCCGTTACGATAGGTAGAACGACATATACTAGGTTCATTTATCCAGGAACCACCCCGTATAACTCTGGGTGAAACCCGGTTGTTAGTAACTCGGACACTTCCGTCTTTTGGTGCATTTATATAGTCGTCGTACCAATGGTCAGCACACCATTCCCACACGTTGCCATGCATCTCATCTAACCCAAAGGCATTCGCTGCGCTATGGGAACCTACTTCACTGGTTTGTTCGCTTGATAGCCCTTTCGGACCAGAACGATATCGTTTGCTTCCATCATAAGTAGCAAGTTGAAGAGAAATAGTATCGCCAAAGTAGAATGGGGTTTCTGTCCCTGCACGACAAGCATATTCCCACTCTGCTTCGCTGGGCAAACGATAAGGTTTCCCGGTCTGTAACTGCAAGCGCTCGCAAAACTCAATCGCTTCAAACCAGGTAATGTGTTCTACAGGTAAATTATCACCCTTAAATTCGGAGGGGTCAGGATTTAGGTCAATCCGGACTTTGGTAGTCTTGGCAATTGCCCGCCATTGGGCTTGCGTCACAGGAAAACGGCTCATAAAGAAGGACGAAATGGTGACCGAATGTTGAGGGCGTTCGCGATAGTCTCCCTCGTTATTTGCAGCTCCCATCCAGTAATTGCCCCTCGATACACGCACCATTTCTAGGGTAACTTGTTTATCCAATCTCTCATAAAACAGGGTTGCTTGTTGTTCGCGTCGATCGATTACCCAGCGCGATCCCAAGTTCATAAACCGGGGTTGACGAATCAGTTTAGCTGTCTGAAAATTAAATGACTTTAGAGAGGCGGCTTCGGATATAATTGATCTGATATTCCAATTAGCGTCTTGAAACTCAGGAATGGGTAAACTTACTCCTGCTACGACTGTTCTATTATTATGTGCTGGCAAGGATTTTAGGGTTGATTCAGCTTGAACCTGGTTGCCACGAGCCACTTCGCGCATCCCTTGAAGATAAACTAACAGGGATTCAAAATGAGCCTGACGCAAAGGACTTGCTATAGTTTCCGTTAACGATGTCATCCGGAGCCATTCAGTTTTTTCACTAAGCTTTAAGTTGGTAAGCTTGGTAGCTAACTCATGGGCAGCAGCTTCAGGATAGACATAAGCTAGTGCCGTCCAACGTTGAGCCTGAGCTAGAGTTTGTATCGATGGTTTAGAGTGATTTAAGTCTCGCTGCACGTAGGACAGTAAAAAATGGGCTAATTCCTCAACACGCTTCTGACCGAAGCTAGGATGATGAATCATTTGTTCTATTAGGTAATTGCGTAAATCTGCATCCATCTCATATAGCTCATGTCCTACCTCTTGGCACAGCGGAGAGAGTAGCAAATCCGCCACTGCGATCCACGGCGCCTTCAAGCCTTGGTTTCTAATATCCGTCTGAAAATTTGCCCATAGACAGTAGGTCAAATGAGGTGTGAGGGCAACTGGCAAGGCAGCGTGATAGGCTAAATAGAGATGGGCTTCGCTAAATTGTCTCTGGAATGATGCGATCATCTGCTCAATTTTGTGAGACGGGTTTTCGGGCAGTAAAGCATTAGAGTTATTCATATTAGCAATTCTCCTACGGTTGATATCGTCCGCGTAGGACATCGATTGCCGTGTAAAATGAGTGACGATTTACCTCAAACATGGGCACTAAAGCAGCAATGTCATGGGCGGTTGTAGTTTCCCAGCGGGAGCGAGGAACCGGATTGAGCCAAGCAGTATAACGTACATACTGTCCTAACTCCTTTAAAAAAAATTTGGTTAACCTTCGTCGCTTAGAACTAAATCTACCACGGGCTGCTCCGGCATCGCTAAAAATCAAGCAAACTGTTCTTGTTTTAGGCAAGCTCGATAAACAATCATCGATAGTTTCCGCATTTAAATGATAGGGGTCGCGATACAGGTATTCATTTGGGCAGTTGTGAAAGTAGTAAACCTTAACTTTGCTGAAGCGTCCCCCACGCAATGCTGTGTCTGCCAACTCTTGGGAAAGGTGGTGAAACGGAACCATCGAACCATCCCGATCAATTAGAAGTAAGAGTTCGATTCGGTTAGTACGTTGTGGTACTAATATAGGATTGAGTAGAATCCCCTGCTGGGCAACTTGTTGAATCGTAGCTTCTATATCTAGCTCGATAGGTGCGCCCTCACGACTAAACTGACGCAGATAACGCCACCCTTGCTTCATTTGTCGATGGGTGATAGGCAAATCGTTAACGATGAGGGGGAAAATTTCGCTCTTTTGGTTGTGAGGAGATTGCCTAATTGCTTTAGCAACTTGAATCTCGTCAGTCATTGTCCGAATGACTTCAGCAGACAGCGCCGTTTTGGGTAAGTTAATGTAAGGGTCGGGAGGAATAGCTTTATCTTCAGAGGCTTGAGTCTGTCTAATTTTCCGCATTTTCCAAGCAACAAGTAGCAGAATAATGCAGGTAGAAATAATTAATAATGGCTCAATAATATCTTGACGGAATATTTTACTCAAATATTCGTTCTTTTGGATAATTAAAGTCGCTTTGCTTCGAGCATCAAGATTAACTCCACCTTGAGGATCACTCAAGCACAATTCAACAAATTTCTGATAAAAATTAGCTTTATCGTTGTCGAGAAGCGTAATTGGGATTGTAATTTCACCTTCGCCATTCTTAAATTCAACATTTTGGGTAGTATCTATGACAAGGGGAGTATCAGTATCTTGGGGAGTATCATTGGAATCTTTTGGTAAGCATTTCTTTCCAATATTTAATTTTGCTTTAATTACCCCATGCTTATCACCAGTACGGGTAATTTTGATATGTGCTAATTTTTCGTTTGTATTGACGATAAAGGTAGGATGCAAAAAAGGAAGGCTGCTGAATGCTAAATTACTTTCCTTTTTTGGCTTTGGAGTAAAATGTTGTAGGAGCAACACGCTGCCAAAGACAACAATACAAGTCGCTAATCCTCGTAGCAGCAAACGTGGGATTTGGAATGTTCCCCGTTGGCTTGAAGCTACTGGCGCCTCTCGATTCTTTGTTGAGCCAGCGTCCTCTGTTTCGTTCGGAAAATAAATTTGTTCCAGTTTACTTGGAATAATCTGATCAAAATAATCCTGAAAAATTTGCTCTTCTCGCTGTGATTTAACCCAAAGGGCACGGCAAAGTTGAGCAAGTGCATCGCGATCGCGAGTTCCAAAACCTGCATTAATAGCCTGAAGAAGCAAATTATACTCTGCCAATCCCAGTGACAAACCTGCTTTCCTCAAACAGTTAAATAGCTCTAGTAGTGCTGGCTCATTCACGATCGCTACTTAACCTCAAATAATTCATATGGGCATCCCAACTTTTAAGTAATACTTCTAAGTAAGGCAGTTGGTTTTCCCCCGATAATCTATTTAATATATCTTCTAATGAATCTCGCTGCATTGCCTTGACCCAATCGAGCAACTCACTGGTACTCACATTCTTGCTAAACTTACCTGTTTCACCCTCTAGCATTTCTCGTAATTCTGTGAAGCGGGAAACAGCTTTGTCTACCAAACCATCTGCAATATTAGGGAAGCGATATTTTACGATTTGAACAATTTGTTCGTAGCTTGGAAAATGAATGTAGTAGAATAAACACCGACGCAAAAAGGCATCAGGTAAATCTTTCTCATCGTTACTCGTGATGAAGACGATGGGTGGATTAACCGCTTTAATCTCCTTCTCCCTGCCGTCTTCTCGCACCTCCTCAATTTTGATTAGTTGCTCATCGAGTTCTAGCAATAAATCATTTGGAAAATCGATGTCAGCTTTGTCAATCTCATCGATTAAAACTACTGTTCTGTGTGGATTTGTGAATGCTCGACCCAATGGTCCTAAACGGATGTAGGATGTTGGGTCATCAAAACGTTTCTTTTCTTCTGGTGTCAAGGAGCCAGATGCAGCTAATTGGGCATCACGCAATCGCCCAATTGTGTCATAACTATATAATCCATCTTTGGCTCGACTTGTGGATTTTACGTACCAAGCTTCAAAAGCTAGCCCTAACTCATAGGCAACTGCAAAAGCTAGTTGAGTCTTGCCACATCCGGGTTCCCCTTTTAGTAGCAGTGGACGGCCCAGGTAAATCGCTAGATTCACAACATCCTTTAATTTTTCACTGGGTAAGTAAGGGTAGATGAGCCTTCCTTTGTAGGTTTCTCCTGGTTTGGGTTGCTTAGTGCCTGTATATTCAAGGCGCTCAGAATTTAGATACGTAACCATTTGCCCTCCTGCTCAAACCAATTACAACCACAAATATCGCAAATTTTTCGTAATGTTGGCATTGGAATCCCTTGCTTCTCTAAAAGCATCCTAATGGTTTCTGCCTTATTAGCACACATCGCTGAAGGTAAGAAATCATTTTGATAATTCAACCAATCCCTTAAATCTTCATTTGAAAATGGATTGATTGTAGGTAGTTCAAGAGGGTAATTCGGTTGCCAATCTGAATTATAATTATCAACGAAACCGACATTCCATTGAGTTACCACATTTTGATAATCTAAGAAAAATATAAGTAATTTAAATAGATTTTGCTGATTGTCTTCTATTATTTTTGTAGTAAGTGATACCCAAAAATCATTAAGTAAATCACATAGATTTTCTTTGACCGTTTCATCAACGTTGTTAAACACAATTAACACATTTTGTGATTTTCGTAGTTCACAAATTTTATCTGCTATTTGAGAAGGCAAACTCTTTTCGGCTAAACCAACTCGACCCGCAAATTCATCCCAAATAGCTAAAATATCTGTTCTTGATGAAGTTCGATTTAAATCAATAATAATTTTTTTTCCCTCCAAAATCCTGGGAATAATTGAAGCTAACCGATTGAGCAACCATCTTTGACCATAGTCCTTAGAATTGCCTTGTATCAAGAATACACCATGAGAGTATTTTCCAGCAATCTCTTCAAAACGGTTGTGCTGTTCCCAGTATCCTAACTTCAATAGTGATTTATATAAAAAATCAAAGGTTTGGGGATTTTCTAAATTAGAGTCTCCCGCTTGTTCAGATTGGTTAATTTTTTCTTCTAACTCTTCGAGTTCTTCTTCTATTTCTTCTAATCTCGCTTCGTACTCCTCAATTCGTTGCCTTAGCTCATATTTTGCTTCCGAGTCGCTTTTGGTCTTTTCTTCTTTCTTGAACCATTTCAACTTTTTGCGAACTTCCTCATATTCTTCTTCCAAGTCTTCATGTTTTGACTTTAAATGCTTAAGCGAAGGCATATGTTCTCCTTATGTGGATTTTTTTAGCAGCACTGGGGTCAAGTGTTCTGCAATGCCTGCCATCCGAATTGCCGCACACCCTAGCTTATAAGCGAACTCAATCGGACGACCTGCCCCGATTGCGTCATAAAACCCTACCGCAAACTCAATCGCCGCTTGCTCTCCTATTGCCTGGTTCATGCCAATCACATAGTCAATGTAATTAGCGATTACCTTAGCTTGCACTTCTGAATAACAGCCGTTGAGTACAACACAGCGAATTTGGTCAGCGAATAGTTCAAACAGCCCTGCTAATGCTTCTCCATTCACAAGAAAACTGTTGCCGATTTCATCTTCAAAGACTAGCCCTTGATCGCCCGTCCCGTGTCCTGAGAAATGGATAATTTGTGGACTTATATCGAGTATAGCCCGTTGAATATCACGAGGACGAACCGCCAACCGTTGCTCTAGCTGAAATTGGTCGCGCTTTTGAGCGCGTTGCAGTCCTTCCCCAATGTCCCGCAACTCTTGATCGAGCCGTAAACGTGTGGTGTCTTTAGGATTGGCAGCGAGAAATAGGATGTTTTGCGGATGACTGCTGAAGAAACTCATCTCTAAATTTAGTTCAATACAATTAACAGCTTAGTTTCGTTATTTTATACTTAAAATCAGACCACCACACAAGAAAAATGCATATATTTCGATTCAATACGTTCAGCTTTCCCTACGATGTGCGTTCCCTATATCGTCATCAAAATTCTTAACGCGCAACACAGGCGCCCCTCCCAAATAAAACGGCGCCAATTGCCCCATTGACCAGTTATCTTTATTTATAACAGGGCAGCTAAACAAAACTCACGCCCTAAGCCTAATCATCGTAGTTTTTAAGGGGCGCCACTTCTAATAATCAGCAGTCTAATAGTACTACATATATTTTATACCTACCATTTAAAGCTTCCTATTCCTCTCCGCTACTATACTTTTTATACTTAAAAATACTGGCGGTTCCAATACCTCTTTTTTCCTATTTATTAAAAGTATCGACTTGTTTTGAACGTTGTAGAAGACTTACTTGGGGCATAGTATTTTAATCAATAATGTCAAAATTTTTACTTTACACTAGAATTTTTACTTATCGCTAAATAATTACTAGACTACATGCAAACAGAATATTAAAACAATAAATAACCCTGCCTTAGTCTGAAAGCAGGGTGGGATGTAAGGACTGAACTATTTAGAACTTAAGTACTATATAATTAATAATGACTTCCTGATTTGCGGTGGTGAACTGCGGTGACGGCATTTGGCTGCATGACGGTGCCATTATCAACGGTTGCGTAGATTACCCAGTGGTCACCACATTCCATGCGTTTGTTGACGCTGCACTCTAAATACGCAATGGCATCTCCTAAAACTGTACAGCCATTATCAGCAGTGGTTGTTTCAAAACCATTAAAGCGTTCTTCACCTGGTGCAAAGTTTTTACGGAAGTGTTTCATATACTCTTGGTAGTTATTTTCTGCCAAGATATTCAAAACAAATTTATTTCCGGAATGTAACAGCGACTCTATCGCGCGGTCTTTTGCGATGCCAACAGTTATACCAGGTGGGTTAAATGTAGCTTGTGACACCCAGGCGCCCATCATTGCTGTTGAAACTTCACCAACTTTTGCAGTCAGAACGCATACCGAACCAACGATGCGACCAACAGCTTGTTCAACTGGACTAGCAGCAGGTTGAGGTAAACGCATTTTACGCGCGCGTTTTAAAGATTGAGCAAAGTCGATAGCTGCTTCTTCACATTCTTTCAGTACTTTATCGGATGGCTTAAATCTGGCACGTATTGTTTCAAACCCAAATTTAAATCCTGCTTCTTTAAGCTTACCTTCAATTAAATCGAAAGCTTCGCCACTCCAACCGTAGGAACCAAAAACTCCTGCAAGTTTATTAGTATTACCGACAGATAAAACTGTACCAAGGGCTGTATGGATAGGTGTAGGAGCATGACCTCCAATAGTAGGAGAACCAATAATAAATCCTTCCGATTTTTGCACTGCGTCTTTTATCGCTTCAGGTTCGGTAAATTCACAGTTTATCAACTCGACTGCAACACCACCTTTAGTTAAACCTAATGCAATTGCTTGTGCTAAAGTCGCGGTATTGCCATAAGCAGAAGCGTATAATAACGCTACTTTAATCTCCCGCTGTCCAAGCGAACGGCTCCACTCATCGTAAGATTTTATCAGTTCCATCAAGCCGTAGCGTACCAAAGGCCCGTGCCCACAGGCTAACATCCTAACTTGGTAATCTGAAATCTTTTCAAGTGCTGGTTTAATATGACTTGCATTCGGCGCCATAACGCTATCGTAATAATAGCGTTGGTCTTCTTTAAATTTACCCCAATCTTCATCAAAGATTTCATCACCACAAACATGCGCGCTAAATAGTTTGTCAGTGTAAAGAATTTGAGTTTGCTGGTCGTAAGTGCAAAGTCCTTCAGGCCATCTAGGGCTTGGAGTCGGTATAAATTTCAATACGTGACCCTTACCCAAATCGAGGGTTTCCTTACCCCGCATCGTTAACACTTTTAAATTCGGGTTAGTAAATGCTGCCTTTAAATATGTGGCGCCTGGTACTGATGTAACAAAAGTTAAATCAGGACAAATTTCGAGTAATGCCCGTAGCGTAGTCATACGGTTTGGGCTAAAGTGACCAATGATTACATAATCAAAGCTCTTTAATTCCAAACACCGCTTAATAGCTTCTTTGTATACTTCAGTAAAAGTTTCAGGAGGAGGGTCAATAATGGCAACTTTGTCAGCTTGAATTACAAACGAATTTACTGTTGTGCCCCTAGAAAGCGCATATTCAATTTCAAAACGTTGCCGTGTCCAACTGCGCGCGCGTAAAACTGTAGTGTCTGTTGCAATTGGCAACACTTGCACGTCACGAGGATTTTCGCTCATAGTTTATGTGAAGGGTGAGATAAAAAGAGTGATGAGTGCGCTCGTGCTGAGTAGGAAGTGCTGAGTAGATTAATAGTAAGAAGTAAAGAGTATAAATTAAAACTCTTTACTCAGCACTCAGCACTCAGTACTTAGCACTCACTCAGCACGAGCGCACTTTTAACTTTTAGTAGTAATTTCCGACTTTACGGTGGCGAACTGCGGTAACAGCCTCGTGTTTGGCGACGCGACCATCTTTCACAGTGCAATACATAATCCAGTGGTCGCTACATTCCATACTGTCAGCAATTTCACATTCAATATATGCGAGTGCGTCAGTCAGAATTGGACAACCGTTCTTCGCTGTTTGGGTTTTGACATCAGCAAATCTATCGGCGCCAGGATGTAAGCGCTTCAGGAAGTGTCTCTTTAATTCTTTGTAATTACCTTCTTCCAAAACGTTGAGGACTATTTTGTCACCAACTTGCATAAACGACTCTATCGCGCGGTCTTTAGCAACAGCAACGGTAAAACCTAGTGGTTGCATACTTGCCTGTGCAACCCACGAAGCGAGCATTGCACTTTTAACTCCGTGTTTTTGACTAGTAATGATGTACAAACCGCTGCTAATACGACCAAGGGCTTTTTCCATGTTGACATCAAGCGATTTAACTTGCTTGATGTTACGGTCGCGAACTAACATCTGTCCAATATCAATACCTGCTTCTTCACAAAGTTGGTAAGTTGCAGGACTTGGTGTTTCTTTGATTTTGATTGCAGGAAAAGCTTCTTTAATACCTTGTTCAGTAAACTGTCTCCGCAACGAATCAATTGGTTCATCATCACCACCGAAGGATTCAAAGAAACCAACAAATTGCTTTTCTTTGGCAACAGCTAAAAGTGAACTAATACCAGCTTGGGCAGTAACACTCGTGCTAGGAGGCATACCAATTACTATACCTGCTGCGCGTCCGGCAAGTCCTTGAATTTCTTGAACATCAGCAGTACTCAAGTCAAGAGCTTCTACACCAACACCTGTTTTAAGAAGACCGTGCGAAATCGCATGACCAAGTTTATCACTATACCCATAGCCACCTACAAAAAATAAACCAACTGTGGTGTCAGCTTTTGCTTGTACTTGGCTCCAGTTTTGATACCTTTCTTTCAAAAATTCAAGGTGATGATAAAGTAGTGGCCCGTGTCCATTCGCAATAATCTTGATTTCGCCAAGTTCGCTCATTTTCTTCATTGCGTTCAACAATGAGCGCGCGTTAGGACCCATCAAACAATCGTAGTAAAAACGGAAGTCAGGTTCAATCGCTTCCAAATCTACATCAAAAGTATCATCACTACAATAGTGCATCCCAAACGCATCACAGGTAAATAGCGTTTTGGTTTTGTGGTCAAAACTGAAAATAGTATCAGGCCAGTGTAAATTAGGAGCTGATATGAACTCGATTTCGTGTCCATCCCCTAAATCAACACGGTCTCCAGATTTGACGATTCTTTTACTAAACGGGTCATGGACTAAATTATCCAAAAACTGTAGCGCCACTTTCGATGCTAACACCGTAGCGCGCGGCGCCAACTGGAGAACGTCTTCCACTAACCCACTATGGTCAGGTTCAGTGTGGCTGACGATAATATAGTCTATAGCTTTGGGGTTAACAAGTTTCTTTAGCGTTTCCAGATATAAATCGCGGAACTTAACGTGTGAAGTGTCCACTAACGTAATTCTATCGCCCTTGATTAGATACGAGTTATAAGTCGTACCATTTTGCAGACCGAACTCAATATCAAAGCGGTCGCGGTCCCAATCAAGCGAACGAATAGCCGTAATATTTGGAGCAATTTCAACTGTCTGTACTGTTAGCCGACGTTGGACGTTCTCTGTGATGGCTACCATGCGTTCTCTCCGAAGCACCTAATATAGTTAAGTTTTTACTGTCTCTATTTTGCTCATAAATATTTTTGTAAAGTTGTTCAAAAGCTTATATTTTCAAAAAGTCAACTTGTAATAAATGATGCAAATTTTCAGCAACTTTTCTTACTTCAAAACAGTTAGTGTAGAGAACTTCAAAACGGTACACATTCTAGCAATGTTCAATCCAAACATATATTAAATTATTTCAAACTTTATCATTTTCTTTTCTAAACGGCGTAATAATCCCCCCAAACCCCCCCGCCTGGAAGGAGGGCTTTAACTACTTTCTTTCCCCCCTTATTAAGGGGGGGCAGGGGGGGATTTCAAAGATATATTTAAACCTAGTCAATGATATGCTCTTGAGAAAATTAAAATATCTCAATAAAATTGGCTTGTTTTAAATTGATTAATTTTTATCACTACTTTTCAAATATCGAAGCAAATTTTAAATAAGATAACTTTATTAAAGTGCCAGTATAAATACTGTCATAAATGCTTTTCAATATAATAATTACTCGGATTATTATATTAATAATAAAGCTGTAAAAAGCTTAAGCTTTGCCTTGATATTTAGGCGCCAAACATATTGTCACCAGGGTAATGTATGAAACGAGATTCCATATTTTACAAACTTTTCCAACAATATCCATCTGTATTGTTTCAACTACTCAAAACACCACCACCAAATGCAGATGATTACAAATTTGATTGTGTCGTAGTAAAAGAACCTAAATTTGAAATTGATGGCGTATTCTTACCACCAGAAACTGATAAACCTGGGACTGTGTATTTTTGTGAAGTCCAGTTTCAGAAAGATGAGATGCTGTATGAAAGATTATTTGCTGAAGCTCATCTGTACTTTTACCGTAACCGTGTAAAATTCAGTGACTGGCAAGCTGTTATAATTTATCCATCGAAAAGCTTAGAGCAAAGTGATATTCATCCACACCGTTCGCTACTTAATGGAGGGCAAGTACATAGGGTATATTTGAATAAACTAGGGACTATTCGCAAACTCCCTATTTGGGTGGCACTAATGGTACTTACGACACTAAGCGAAAAAGTGGCGCCAAAAGAAGCCAGATATTTACTCGAACGCTCACGGCAAGAACCGGAAGTTTCAAGTGATGCCATACTTGAAATGGTTACGTCAATAATGGTTTATAAATTTGAACAACTGAGTAGAAGGGATATAGATACTATGTTAGGCATAACACTGAAGCAAACACGAGTTTATCAAGAAGCTACAGAGGAGGCAACTGCTGATGTTATCTTCCGGCAGTTGAAGAAAAGATTTGGGCAAGACTTATCTGAAGAAACGCGCGCACAAATAGAAAGTTTACCCTTACCTGCTCTCCACAAGTTGACTGAGGATTTATTAGATTTTACTTCCTTAGCCGATTTACAACCTTGGTTAGAAACTCAATAAATCTCATTTTCGCGCAGCCCTCGCTTTGGTATCGAGGGCTTTTAATAAGGATAAACTTAATTTTAATAGGTAGGCGCCAACTTTAAACTTCTCTAACTCTCTCCTCTGTGTACTCTGTGTCGGGCGTGGTAAAAAATATATCACTGCACAGGCGAGACGCCCATGCTACAAGAATCAACCCAATTATTGTTAAAGATAGATTTATAAATACGGTTATGCACTTTTAAACAAGCTTGGTGCTTAATCACTAACCCTGATAAGAGTAATTCCCTTTGTTCTGGACTGTCAACTGCGGCAACTTCCCCTTGTTGCAAAATTTGTTTATAAATCTCCAGTAACCGAGCAGGTTGATGTTCACTTCTAAGGATGCGGTCGCGAATAGTTGCTAGATGCTCCGGTTGGTCTTGGGATTCCCAGTTATCTAAAATTTTAGTCTGCACTAAGTTTTCAACCCACTCGGCTTCTTGATTCGTAGAAATGAGGCGCCATCGCTCCATTGTAAATCATCTAAAAATAGAACAAGTGGATGCTCTGCCTGGGTAAATACTTGGATAAAGTTTTGAAAAACCAAGTTGAAGCGGTTTTGAGCTTCTGCTGCTGGCAGTTCTGGCACTGCTGGTTGTGACCCAATAATCAGTTCGACTTCAGGTATCACATCAATTATCACTTGCCCCGAAGCGCCGAATGCAGCTAACAGCTTCTCTCGCCAAGTATCTATTTTTACTTGACTTTCTGTAAATAATTGTTGAATTAAAGAACGAAAAGCTTGAACTAACGAACGTTCGCTTTGGTAGATAATTTCCCTACATTCGTAACCCAAAATATCCATATTCAATCAATGCTCAACTAGATTATTGTTTACGTCATAAAATTTGGGATATTGGAAAAAAAGAACCACAAAGGCACAAAGGGCACAAAGGAAGAATTGTTAAGTTGGCGCCTTTCCTTAAAATCTCTCTATACAAACAAAACTAATCTCCACGAGAAATATGGTAAAAATATTTATTTCTTTCTTTGTGTCCTTTGTGTCTTTGTGGTTCATTCCTCTTAACTCCATAAATAGCTTGATTTTTGAAAAAGATTATGATGCAAGATAAACGCAATTATTAAAATAGTTTTGATACAACTGATAACTAAGCGTGGCTTTATTTCCATCTAACTTAATCAGCCCCATACTTTTTAACTTATAAGCCAAAATCGGTTCTAATTGTACAGGTTGGGAGGCATTAATAACTTGACTTAGAGCTATCGCCAAATTTGGTTGTTCTTGCAAAGTAGCCCAAAGACGCTGTAAATGATGGCAATAAATTCCAGTGGATGTAGGAGCAGTTTCCAAAAGTTGCGCTAAAGTAATCTCCCCACGACTAAGATGATAAATTGCTGTATGTATTAGTGACGGGTGTCCTCCAACCATTGCCATCAAAAGTTTTGCTTCCTGCCCCGAATTCCAGTTAAGTCTATAACGTTGGGCTAACTGCTGTACCTGCTGCAAATTGAACTCATTCAAAACAACTGGAAGTCCCACATTAAAAGGCGACTGGTTCAACTGTAGAGGGACATAAATTTCGGTTGACTTGACTACAATTAAGCGCAGCTTTTGCCAAATAGGTAGTCTTTTCGCTTCTTCGTACCACGAGCGCAATAAAGGTAAAAAATCTTTTGCCACGCCAGGATACTCAAATATTTGATTTACCTCATCCAAAGCCAACACGAGGGGAGAATTAATATGCTCTAACAAATAGTCTTGAAAATAGAGGGTGCAACTGACTTTGGCGCCCAAGTCTTCGTCCCAATATTCGTCTAGGTTTGATTGAAGCTGCAACTGGCGGGTCACATTGGCACACAACCAGCGCAAGAACCGATTTGGTTCGCTCAAAATTGTTGAGTCAACTTGCTCTAGGTTTAAGCTAGCTGTGCGGTAATTGATCGAATTGGCATAATCTAAAATTCTCAGCAATAGTGACGTTTTCCCATTTTCCCTAGGAGCTCTAATTCTGACTAAGGCGCCTCCTTTAGTAATCTCTTCACGAATAATAGCTTTTAGGGCAGAGTCTTCAATATAAAAAGGAGAGCCGAGAGGAACCGAGCCACTAGGGAAGCAAGGCAACATATCTTGGCTGACATGAGAATAGCTGACATTGGAATAGAAATTAGCAGGAAATTGCTCAGAAGGCAATTTTTCTGTATTCAAACAAGCAGCATATTGCTCTAGCAGCCCACGACAATTTCTTTTGTTAACACGCCTGTCAATTAGCATAGACAGTCTTTGGCACAACTCCGGCGCCACGACATTAGAAAGATATCCAGGACTATAACCACCTTCTTGAGCCATTTGGTTATAAGTACAATCGTCCCAGATTCCCCGCAAAATCAAACGTTCTGCCCAGCTTAGAGGGCGGCTTTGCATGGTCAGCAGCTTGCTATTAACAATTTCAAGCAGAGAATCGAGGTTCATAGAAGCTACGGTTCCTGTGGTTGAACTTCATGTTTTTAAATATACCGTAGCTACAGAACACAAATTTGAACATTTTTTAGATGTTTTCCAAATTCAGAGCGCTGACTATGCTTGGTTATAAATTAACTTGATGAAAGTATTGTTTTGCCACTATCACGCATAAAATAAAAGTATTTTTTTATACAAAATGTTATGATGCGACAAAAATTTATATGAGATTTATATGAAGTTGATATGAAATTAATTTATTAAGCAGTTGTTAAAATAACGGCAAAAGGAAGAAAATGATATATACCACAGTAATTTAAGGATAAAAAAATGTCTTGTGATGCCATCAAAGTAATTTATAGTATACAAGCAGATTTGCAGGTAGAAGCTGCTAACATTGCGGCTTTAGTGTTCCCGGAAACAGAGTTCAAATTATTGTATCGACAAGCAACCTGTTCCGATATAGCTTTTATATTTCCTTCAAACGAGTATGAGTTTCTAGCTCCAGAAATTGGTTGTAACAACTTGTCTATAACTTTCAAAAAAGAAAAACACATAGGCAAAAACATTAATTTCAGTGTCTGCTTCTTCCCAAAAATTAAGGCTGTAACTTTATCCGGTTACTATTCTCAAGGAATGGCTCATCTCATTCACACGCCATACAAGACTTGGAATTGGTTCAATGGGAAAGGCTATAAAATCACTACTCCTGATTGTATTGGAGATAAATTTGAGTTTCTGGCGCCGAAGTTTTACACATTGTTTGAAGAATTTTTTCTTGGGTAAAAAGCTAACACCTTAAATTTATGAGAATCATATTTTAAGTTATTTAGAGCTTCTTAATAATTTCTTGCTTCCCTGCCCTTTTCACACGCTCTGTCAGGAAAGACCGATTTCAGGATGTAGTTTTTTTACCACAGAGACACAGAGTACGCAGAGTAAAGAGGGATGAACCATAAAGCAAGAGGTAAGAAGAGAGAACTTCCCAAAACTTTTTGAACTAGTAGTCTATGTCAATAGTTTTGGTAGGTTCACTTATTAAAAATTCTTTCTTTGTGTCCTTTGTGTCTTTGTGGTTCATTCCTCCAACACCCCAAATTTAATGACATGAACCACGCTTTGGTCTATGTCATTAATTCTGGAAAGTTTGGCGCCACTTCTAAACCTCTCTGTGTACTAGAAGTCTCTGTGGTAAATATATATCTCCAAAACTTTTGAGTTAGCGAATTGTAATTAGATGTGACTGACTATCAGGTTGAGAAATTCGCAACTTGTTGAAAACACCAATAAAAAAATATTTCTCTACAGAATTGGTGAAGCTATTGAGTATCAAAAAAGATTCATGAACTTGTATTAATTGCATTATAAAGCACCATTTTCTTCTCCGTGCCTAGAGCTACTCTAGGCGCCTGCATCTAAAATACAGCCATAAGAAAGCGCATATATATGCGAGGATAGTAAAAATTTTATTTAGATATAGAGAATAGCTTAGAGTATAAATGCGTCGAATTGGTTGATTGATAAAGCTTTGGTCAATAGTAAAAAAAGATAAAGACTTGGGTTTATATCTCTTTAAAAAGAGGTAAAGTTAAGACGAAGTATAAGCTGCCATAAGTATCTACTGGAACTTAAGAGCAACATAATAACGATGTATAATTAGCGCGTCTCAAGAACAGCACATGTCAAAGCGCGATTATAACTGCCCTGCTTTTTACAACCTTTATCATTATAAGCGGCATATGTGGCAAAAACAAAAAAAGTATAGTCCTATAGTATGTTTGGCTTTGTTGCTGGCACTTGCCGGAACCCCGGTAGCAGCAACTTTTTTGGTGTCTCAACTCGCCTTAGCTCAAACCGAAGCAACCAAAGAACCCTCTTTTCCCTTACCGACTACTATTGCTAACAATACTACAGTCAAAATAGATGGTTCGAGTAGTATGGCTCGAATTAACGAAAGCCTTAAGCAAAGCTTTGAGCAGAAGTATTCAGGCGCCAAAGTTGAACTTGCAACGAATGGAACCGATGCAGCGCTAAAATCTTTAGTTGATGGCAACATCGATTTAGCAGCTATCAGTCGTGAATTGACACCAACAGAAGAAGCACAAGGTTTAGAACAAAAACGCTTGCGACGCGAGAAAATAGCAATTGTTGTTGGTGAAAATAATCCCTTCAAAGGCAACATCACAAACCAACAGTTTGCTCGGATGTTCCGGGGAGAAATTACTAATTGGTCGGAGGTTGGCGGAAAACCAGGTAAAATTAGATTTATCGACCGCCCAAATCAGAGCGATACTCGCGAAGCGCTTCGCAACTATCCTGCATTTAAAGCTGGAAAGTTTGCTACAGGTGCGAATGCTACACAACTCAGTGCAGATGATACCGCAGAGTTGGTTAAGCAATTAGGTAACGATGGCATTGGCTATGTAATTGCGAATCAAGTTTCAAAAGTACCTGGTTTGCGCGTACTTAGGTTACACCAAACTCTACCCGATGACGCTAGGTATCCATTCTCACAACCTTTAGTTTTCGCCTACAAGAAAAATCCAAATCCTGGTGTAGCAGGATTTTTAGGCTTTGCTACCGCTGAACCTGGAACTACAGCCGTTGAAGCAGCAAGAAGTGCAGAAGCTGCCGCAGTCGCACAAAGTGTAGCATCTGGAACAACCGCAACACCAACCGCGACTCTAACCCCTGGCGCCGAAGCTACAACCCAAGCTTCGACAAACGTAGTAGCTACAACATCTCCATCACCAGAAGCAACAACTGACGCAACGGGTACAGCGTTACAGGCAGGCACAACTTCTACTGGCAATAATCAACAGGCATTAGCTTCTGAGAATACCCAAACTGGAGGTTTTCCTTGGTGGTTATTACTTCCACTTGCCGCGCTTGCTGGTGGTATTTTATGGTGGCTGCTAGGTAAAGGCAACAAACGCGAACAAGCATTAGAAGGTGCTTCTGCATCCTCAATCGCAGGCGCTTCTGGTGCTAGCATTAACTTACCGCAACCTAACTCGCTAGAATCAACAAATTTGGTTGACAGCACAAATAATACAGCAACTAATCTACCTACAGGCGCCGCAATAGGTGGAGCAGCACTAGCAAGCACAGGAGCAACAGGTATTGGGCTATGGCCTCGCTTGTCAAACGGCAATATTGACGAACCTTCACACAATCTAGAAAATGAAAATACTGATGTCCAAGTAGCACATGCTCCGAGCAGTGATGAAATTTCCGTAGATAGTACACCTGCTGATGTTGTAATGCCAACACATTCAGAATCTAACATACCACAAGTAGATTTAGAGCCAACAGCATCACACCAGGCGCCTACTTCAGAACCTATAATTGATGTTGTTCCTTCTAATCAACAACAGTTACCCCAAGGCGGTTCAAACCAGTTAGATAATTTAAATGCAGCTGGTGCTGCAGCTACAGGCCCCGGATTATGGTCACAACTTACCAACCCTGACAATAATCAACCACAAGAAACAACATACGTTGCAAACAATGATTTTACAGAGATACCAAATACGCCCTCTATTGAACAAACTCAACCAAATCTAGATTTATCCGTTGCAAATCAACAGCCATTACCCGATGTATGGGAAGATACAGAACCTACACAGACTGGCTCAAATTGGTTTGAAAATATTTCGCAATCTGGTACTGGTGCTATCGCAGGTGGTGCCGCACTAGCATCTGGTGCAGCAGCGGCAGGCGCTGGATTATGGTCACAACTTGCTAACCGTGACAAGAATAATGATAATCAAGAATCAGAAGTACCACCAACCCAACCTGTAGAAACTAATTTACAAACAGATTCTATAGAAGTATCTCCCACGTCATATACTCCTCTTCACCAAGAACCTGAAGTATGGGAAGATAATTCCCAACAACAAACAGGCTCATATTGGTTAGACAGTATTCGAGAACCATCTCAAAGTGTTACGACTGGCGCCGCCGCATTAGCATTCGACGATTATAATGATAATCAAGAAACAGTACCACCAACCCAACCTGTAGAAACTAATTTACAAACAGATTCCACAGAAGTATCTCCCACGTCATATACTCCTCTTCATCAAGAACCTGAAGTATTGGAAAATAATTCCCAAGAACAAACAGGCTCAAATTGGTTAGACAATATTCGAGAAGCATTTCAAAGTATAACGACAGGTGGCGCCGCGTCTTCATTCGACGATAATGATAATCAAGAATCAGAAGTAACACCAACTCAACCTGTAGACACTTCTGAAATAATTGAGACTATATCTATAGAACCGACTACCCCATCGTTAGGTACTCCTCTTTACCAAGAACCTGAAGTATTGCAAGATAACTCCCTAGAACAAACACGCTCAAGTTGGTTAGATAATGTTCAAGCAGCACCTCAAAGCGAAGAAGTTGGTAGTGCAGTACTTAACAATGAATCTCCGTCCCTTACAAACGAAATAGTAGTTGATAGCGACGAACAGGATTTAGTACCACCAACTAATATTGATGTTCCTGAACCCCAACCAATATTAGAATCAAGTACAAATGAACCTTTAGTCAACGAAATAGTCGTTGATAATGACGAACAAGATTTAGTGCCACCAATTAATATTGATGTTCCTGAACCTCAACCAATATTAGAGGCAAATACAACTGAACCCTCAGTTGAGGTTGAGGATGTAGCAACACCTGAAAGTGACTCAAATTTGCTTGGAATTGCAACTGGTGCTGTTGCAGTCGGCGCCGCAGCCCTTGGAACAGGATGGTTATCGTCGCATCAAAATGACAACGAACCAGAAACATTCAACGTCGCCGAGGTTGTAGACACTGACAATCCAAGCAGCGACACACAACAATTTGATACCGCCTTAACAAATGACACAGATACCAGTAGTGGAATTTTAACGGGTGATGTTGAAAATCGGCAGTGGTGGGCGCCTAGCGACAGCGATACTGAAACAACCCAAGCAGAAGCTACTGATATAACCGATACCTCACTTGTAAATACACCATCCTCAACGCCTGAATTAAACATTAATCCAAATGTATTAGCAAGTGGTGCCGCCGTAGCAGGAATTGGTGCAGCAGTGGCAGATTATAACCAAGAAAACGAAACAGACGCAACGGTTGCACCTCAACCACCTATTAACGATGTAACTTCCACAACAAGCTCACCAAGTACAGCGAGTTACATAACATTTACCGCGCGTACACCAAAGTGGGCATACGTAGCTTGGCACATTGACGAACGAGACAAGCAAATCAAACGCTCAAATGGCGCCGTACAACTAGCACTGCGATTGTACGATACTCATGACACCGACTTAAGTTACCAAGACCCTCAACTAGTACAGCAATACGAATGTGAAGAAACAATCGATGACCGCTTCGTAGCAATACCAGCCAGCGACCGCGACTACATGGCAGAAATAGGCTACCTTACAAATGATAACCAATGGTTATCAATTGCACGTTCAAATACAGTCCGCGTTTTCAGCCGTCCTCACCAAGAATTTTGGTTTGAAGCAGATGCCGAGTTAATCATCCACGGTGCAACCGAACCAGGTTCCTCAGTAACAATTGGTGGTCAATCAGTCAAACTAAAACCCGATGGTACCTTCCACCTACGGATACCCTTCACCGACGACTTAATCGACTACGTAATGACCGCAGTCGCTAAAAACGGTGAAAAGGCAAAAACCATCCACATGCACTTCGAGCAAAACAAGTAAAAATAACGCATGTAGAGACGCGATACCCAAGCGTCTCTTATTAATTACTTCTTTGCCAATTACGTGATGAAATTACTATTGGTTTCGCAATAACTCAGCTATTAGAACCTGACAGCGCTTACTAGCTTCATAAGCTTGCCGCATCAACAAACGACTTTGCTGTCGGTCTTGTCGTCGAATCTCAACTGCTTGGCGACTATAATCAGCCATTTGCCGACCAAGCTCTTGAATTTGGGCTTCTAATTGTTCTGCTGTTTTCATATTTCCTCCATCTCAATTAAAATAACGTCGATTGATTCGATCTCTTCATATATTTTGTCCGCTCTTGCTTCTAACAGACTAGCGTCTACGTAATCTTTATTATCCAAGGCTTTTTGCACCTCGTTATAAAGAAATGATGCTAAATCCTGCAATCGGTCGTAAGCTTCTTGCAATACTGCAATGGTACTTTGTTTCACAAGCCTAACCTTTTACTGATTTTGTGTACAAGATTGTCATGGCTGTAGTGGGAATCTCATTGATTATCCTACAAATATAAAGAGAAAATCGCGATAATGTCAAGACATAATCAAGATAATTGTCATTACGGCCGATGAATCGCTATGCTGTGGATAGAAGTAATTGAGTCAAAGCCTTATGGAGTCAGCAAAAAAATCAAAAAGAACCTTTCTACAGTTCTTGATAGAACCTGAGAAAAAGCAGAAGTTTGTTGCTAAACTCGAAGAAAACGGTACGACAATCACTGATGTGCTTATGCAGTTTGTCGATAGCTATATTGATGAATCTGAGAAAATAGATAATGCTGAGATACTTCGGCGCCTAGAAGCTCTTGAAAAATTTGTAGGGATGGAAAAGTCTAAACTGGTGGGGGAATTGAGAGCCTAAGAGAAGAGAACGAGTCTCTTAGGCAGGTTCATAATCAACTCTCACAATTGCTAGGCAAGGAAACATCCGCTGATAAACGGACAGGTTGATTGTTTTAAAGATATTCATGTTGTAGGATGATTTCATGATAAAATCCTACAAATACAACCTTTTTAAATGAGTAACGAGTTAGCATTACTTCTTATTGATTGGCGCCAATCCATTGTAGAACTCGATTCCATGCCCACCAACGGTCAGGGTCTTTTGCTTGCTCCTGACCTTTTTTGCTGTTGAAGTAAAAAACGTGACCACCATGACGAGTCAGTAATAAGTCAATTACTGGGTTCCGCGCGCAAGCAATTTTTAAATCCGATACTATTCCTGGGTCGAAGAATGGGTCATCTTCAGCGTAAATAATTAAAGTTGGTTTACGAAGGTGAGGTAGTACGCTTAAACCACTTGTTGCATCATAATATGCTTCAACTGAAGGGAAACCCAGTTTCTCAATTACTAACTCGTTATCAAATGCCCAAATACTATCGATTCTTCTTATAGCTTCTTCATCAATAGCTCCTGGATGCAAATCGTGTAGTTCCATCGCTAATTCTTTCAACCGCATTGCTATACCTTTTTCGATGTATCTACCTGTACGATGCTTCATTAAGTAATTCAACGAACGGTTTGAATCTAAACAAGGACAAACTACTGCCACACCTCCTATATCTGAATCCTTTATAGAACTCATATCTTCCCCTAATATCTCCGGCGCCAATGAACCTCCCCAAAGCGCAAGTTGTCCTCCCAATGAAAATCCAACGAACCAAAACTTACTTGGACATCCTAATGCTGCTGCCTGTTGAGCTATCCTGACAAAATCCTCACCCTCGTACAACCCATCTGAGGTTAAAGTTGGGGATAATTCCATAGACTTACCATGCGCGCGCCAATCAAATATAACTACTGCATAAGAACTTGCGTATGCCTTACGAGCAAAAATTTGTAGAGAATATTGGTTTTCCAGTCTCCCCGTCACTCCATAAGTCGCCACTATAGTACCGCGAGGTTTAGGAGGAATCGCAAATAAACCAAACAAAGGTACCCGTTGGGCGCCTGTAAATATATGTTGCTGGTAAGGGGGTTCAGCGTCTACAACATAATTTTTCCAATTCGGACTTATCCGTAAACCCACGTACAGAGTCATGAGGAAACCATTGTGTAAAAACCATGATGGATGGTATGCAGGATAATGCATGATATATAAGGTTTACAGTTTTAGATGAGATTTATAAATATTTCATCTTAATATTTATGTAAGATTTAAAAACTTTTTTATAATCAATACAGCAATCTTTGCACCACTCAAAGATTCTTATTTATCCTTAAAAACAAGTAATAAGATTACCTAATGCCAAGGATTCTTGTCATCGATGACGACCCCGCAATTTCAGAACTCGTTGCCGTCAACCTAGAAATGGCTGGCTACGATGTCAGCCAAGCTGAAGACGGCATCAAAGGTCAGGCTTTAGCTCTCCAGCTACAGCCAGATTTAATTATGCTCGACTTGATGCTGCCCAAAGTCGATGGCTTTACCGTTTGTCAACGCTTGCGTCGGGATGAACGTACTTCTGAAATTCCGGTACTAATGCTCACAGCTTTAAGCCAAACCCAAGATAAAGTCGAGGGATTCAATGCTGGCGCCGATGACTATCTAACTAAACCGTTTGAAGTCGAGGAAATGCTAGCACGAGTACGCGCGCTGCTGCGACGTACAGACCGCATACCTCAAGCCGCAAAACATAGCGAAATTCTTAACTACGGCCCCTTAACCCTAGTCCCGGAACGCTTCGAGGCAATTTGGTTCGCTGAAACAGTTAAACTTACTCATCTAGAGTTTGAATTGCTCCACTGCTTATTACAACGCCACGGTCAAACTGTTTCTCCTAGTGAAATTCTTCGGGAGGTCTGGGGCTACGACCCTGACGACGATATCGAAACGATTCGTGTCCATATTCGTCACTTGCGGACTAAACTTGAGCCAGACCCTCGCCATCCCCGTTACATTAAAACTGTATACGGCGCCGGTTATTGCTTGGAAATGCCTAGTACAGCTCCAGCAGGTGAAAATGTATCCGCAACCGGAGTTGAATAAAACCCTATAATCATTAAGCTTTTGTTGAGCCGCGTTTCTTACGAACAAGCATGTAAAATCCTAATGATGACAAACCAATAACTATCCCCGGTTCGGGGACTTTTTCGGCAGGTGGAACGTAAGTTATCCTGCCGTAAATTTCTGCTGTCGTTGTATCCCCTTCAATTGCACTAAATACCGAAGTACTTGTTAAACCCCCATCTTTACTAAATCCTGTCAACTCTAAACTATACTCGGCGCCATTATACGTGAAACTGCGGTTTGTCTTTGATGGGCTAATTAACACAAAATCCGCATTATCAACACTATTTAAAGGTTTATCGGGGTCATTAAGTACATTTAACAATTGAAGGTCAAAATTAAAGTTTTCTTTAATTGCAACCGGACTTTGAAATGAAACTTGTAATTGTAATGGAACTTGCTCGACACTTGTATACAAAGGTACAGTACCATTAAAATACGTCAAATCGCCAAGTTTAAATAAAGAGTTAAGGCTGCTGTTCAATTGCGTACCTTTAAAAGTTAGACTATTGGCTGGAGTTCCAAACCTATCATTATTAGGAAATGCCAACCCCCAAGTAAAAGCATTAGTGCCAACACCCTTATAGTGAGCGTCTATATTAATACCTCGGTAAGGTTCTCCCCAAAATCCGTTGGAATTACCAGAAAATACAACAGCTTTTGACTGTTCACAGAAGCTAAGTGCGGCAACGGTAGAAATTGCAACCACAGACACAGCTTTTTGAATGAGCGAACTTAGTTTCATCGTGCTTGAGCTATAAAATTGCGATTTTAAACTTTTTCTATAGAAGGAAGTAACAAGCTTATGTTAGTGAATATACTGAAGCGTTGCCAACACGTAAGTGCCCTTTTCATAAAATCTTTATACTAAATTTGTTAATTCTTTTCACAGAAACAAATAGAGCAATTTATCTGTCTTAAACAGTCTAAACATACTGCAAATACACAATTATCTTTGAACTAACTGTACTTTCGTCTATTTAAATAGCCTAAACGGGTAATTAAATCACTACTAAATAACTAATTAAAAAAATAGCTATATATACAATAATCTGTATTTTGATAATTAACCAACTGATGACGGGTGAAAATACTGTATCAGATCAATACACGTAAAAAAATTGCAGTGATGCCAAAGCTCTGTTTAAACGTCGTTGGCGCCACTGCGATAAAATTTATATTCTTGTAGCATAGGCTTAAGCGCCTGTGCAGTAGTCAAGCAAAATGCCTAACCCACGAAATTATAATTAAGGTGCAAGAGCATTGCCGCGAAGCAAACTACCAATAGTCTTAGCGGTAATCTTAAGTTGAGTAATAGGGTTTGCCGGCACAACTGTTTTGTACAAATAGCTGTCAAACGTGAGTTTTTGTACATCAAGGTCAGCACACATTTCTACAAAAGCTTCGCGCGTTGCATCAGAACGGTAGAAAACGTTTTGTAAAATATCGAGTACTTTATAAGTCAATCCGTACTTTCTATCCCAGCGCTTGATATAAACTTTTAAATCAGCTTCAGTTGGAATAGTGGCGCCACCATTAGATAATTCAACAATAGTTTCAGCGCACATGCGTCCAGATTTTGCGGCAAAGTAAATACCTTCACCCGATGACTTGGTAACATAACCAGCAGCATCACCAACCAACGCGACACGACCGACAACACGACGTGGACGAGGGTGTTCAGGAATTGGGTGTGCTTCAACTTTAATAATCTTACCACCTTCGAGTTTTCTAGCAGCGCGCGCACGAATACCAGCTTGAAGCTGTTTAATGCTGGCTTTATTAATATGCATCGTGCCAGTACCGACAGCAACGTGGTCATATTTGGGGAATACCCAAGCGTAAAAGTCTGTCGAAACATCATCACCAACGTACATTTCCGCTAAATCTTCGTAGTACGCCATTTTATGGTCGGGGATGCGAATCCGCTCTTGGAAAGCAATAGCATAATTATAATCCCCAGCATCGATTTCTTTGGCGATGCGAGAATTGGCGCCATCAGCCCCAATAATCAAATCAACTTTAAGCGTTTTCGTAACACCCGTAACTCCACCTTCGGTATGGTCTACATAATGAATGGTATAAGGGTCAGTATTATTTGTGGGAATATCTAATTTATGAACTGTCGCATTAATTAAATGGGCACCTAGTTTAGCCGCGCGGTCACGCAAGTAACCATCTAGCACTTCGCGACGGCACATACCAATATATTCATCTTCTTTTATTAGATTGATATCAACCTCGCGGTTCGAGGGCGAAATCATTTTCATCTTCCGTACCTGACGGTCAATGATGTTACTAGGTAAATCAAACTCGCTAACCATGCATAAGGGAATAGCGCCTCCGCAAGGTTTAGCATTATCTAGTTTCCGCTCAAACAAGTAAGTTTCGATGCCAGCTTTTGCCAAAATTTCGGCGGCAGATGAACCAGCTGGACCTGAGCCAACAACAGCAACCCGTAATGCCAAAGCTCTTCTCCCATACTTTTTTATATCATCGCTTCGCATCGTATCACGGAATGCGCCCTCGTTTTTTCTCTTAGGCGCCAATATTCGACCTATTTGAAACATACTTTAACATTTCGCTATAAAATATCATTTACATTCAATGCTTTGAATAGAAAAGCTCTAACAACATGTTCGACCCATATCAATTTAAAATAGTATATATGTATTGCGTCAATGTCGAAAGATTATTGCTAAATTGGCGAAAATTCACAAAATGCTACATAGTAAACACGCGGGATGATAATATTTTTCTCAGTTCCACAATTTCTAAAAGTAAGTTTATCTATAGTAAGAGTTACAATTCTAGTTGATTGCGGAAAAATATTTCTAAAAAGTAAATTAAGAACAGGGTGCCTTAAAACCCCTAAAAAAGGATGCATTCGATGAATAGAATTCTTATTGCTGAAGATGAACCGCGCATTGCAGCTTTCATTGAAAAAGGTCTCCGTTCTCACGGATTTACAACATCTGTGGCAACTGACGCTCAATCTGCTGCTGATATGGCTAATGGTAGCGCTTTTGACTTATTAATTCTAGATTTAGGGCTTCCAGGTAAAGATGGACTAAAGGTTTTAGAAGAGTTACGCGGACAAGGTGAAAAATTACCAGTAATTATTTTAACTGCGCGCGATGACATTCAGGATAAGGTTGCAGGCTTTGAAGCAGGCGCCGATGATTACATAACTAAACCTTTCCGCTTTGAAGAGTTACTAGTGCGGGTAAAAGCAAGACTACGCAACAACTTAAACAACCAAGACGCTTCGGAGATGGTTATCAAGATTAGAAATATCGTTTTAGATCTGCGCGCGCGTCAAGTCAAAGTTGGCGAACAAACAATCGAACTACCAGCACGCGAATTTACCCTTACTGAAACCTTCTTCCGCCATCCCGGACAAGTATTAAGCCGTGAGCAACTTTTAGATAGGGTATGGGGTTATGACTATGACCCAGGTTCCAATATTGTAGATGTCTACGTCGGCTATTTACGGAAAAAACTTGGTAGCAACTTAATTGAAACTGTCAGAGGAATGGGTTATCGCTTGCGAACATGAGAATTTTCTCATCAATTTCTCATGATATTTTCATGTTGATAATTATTAATATCCTAAGCTTAGGTAAGAGCGGGTTGCAATTGCTTGCAGTAATAGTGAATATAGAGTTAAATATTAATATGTGGTCAAACGGTATAAATTTTAATAATGAATCGTATATTAATCGCTGAAGACGAAGAACGTCTAGCGGCTTTTATAGAGAAAGGCTTGCGGAGAAATGGATTTGTAACAGCAGTTGTACCCGATGGAGAGCAGGCATTACAAATGGCAGAACAATTTGAATTACTGTTGCTTGATTTAGGTTTACCTATCAAGGATGGATGGGTGGTTTTAAAAGAACTTCGTAGCCAAGGTAAACGTTTACCAATTATTATTGTCACTGCTTTTAATGATGATGATAACCTGAATTCTGCATTTAATTTAGGCGCCAATGGTTACGTGACGAAACCATTCCGATTTAGTGATTTATTACAAAAAGTCAAGTCGCATTTCAGTGGATAAATAATGTTTAAAGAAGCTATCAGTATTGAGTTTACACTCTTTACAGAAATAAGCTAATACTAATCGAATAATACTAATAATGTCAAAAAAAACGAGCAAACTGCAAGCAGAAAAGAACCATTTAATAAAAGGAAAAGGATTTTTATGGGCTGCTCGTACCCGTATTCTCTTTTCGTATGCCTTAATTCTAAGTTTCATTTTTGTAGTTTCGATCCCAGCTTTTCGCCAAGCTTTGTTCGCTCGCGTGAATACTCGCGTTCGTGGGGAACTAACAGAAAAGATGGCAATATTTGAGCAATTGATTACTGATAAATCTATAACTGCTGAGAATATGATAACTGAAGAAGAGATAGAAGCAGCTAACTTACTTCGAGAATCAGACCAGCGTCTAACGGAACTTCCGTCTAATAAATCAGAGTTAAGAGAGTTTTTTGACGCATATTTGGGTAATCAACTTCCTCAAGACGATACATTTTTGATTACACTAATAGACGAAAAATTTCATAAGTCTAGTCCAAGAGCTAGACCTGAAATTCTGGATAGAGATTCAAGAATAATCCGACGCTGGGCACGATTAACTCAACCCAGCCACGGAGAAATAAAAATTCCAGATAGTAATGTGGGTGACATACTCTATATCGCAAAGCCAGTCAAAATTAATGGCAAAGTCACAGGTGTATTTGTTGTAGCTCACACTACTGCTGGAGAACGTGGAGAAGTTTTAGAAGCTGTATCGGTGGTAATTACAGTAAGTTTGTTTATTTTGTTGGTGGCGTTAATACTAGCTTGGTTTGCTTCTGGAAAAATTCTTGCTCCTTTACGTGCGTTGACAAAGACTGCTCGCAATATTAAAGAATCAGATTTAAATCAACGTATTTCTGTACAAGGTCGAGGAGAACTAGCGGAACTTGCAACAACATTTAACGAGATGATGGATAGGTTGCAAGGCGCCTTTGTTAGCCAGCGAAATTTTATTAACGATGCTGGACATGAATTGCGGACTCCTATCACCATAATTCGCGGACATTTAGAGCTGATGGCTGATGATGACCCCCAGGAAATTTGGGAAACTCTGACGCTAGTTATGGATGAACTCGACCGGATGAACCGATTTGTTAGTGACTTAATTTTACTCGCAAAAGCCGAGCGTCCTGATTTTTTACAGCTAGAAACAGTTGACTTACGTAGTTTAACAGAAGAAATATTTACCAAAGTCAAAGCTTTAGCCGAACGGAACTGGTTACTCGAAGGCGCCGCTAATTGTCGGATTGTTGCCGACCGTCAGCGTTTGACGCAAGCTGTAATGAATTTGGCGCAAAATGCTACTCAATATACAAAAAATACAGATACAATTGCTATTGGTTCGGTTATTACTAGAGGTAAAGCCTACTTTTGGGTACGTGACACAGGTGCTGGCATTGCTCCTGCTGACCAACAAAGAATATTTGAGCGCTTTGCGCGTGCTGCTAACAGTCGTCGTCGTTCTGAAGGCGCCGGGTTAGGATTATCAATTGTCCAGGCAATTGCAGAAGCTCACGGTGGAAAAGTCAACCTTGAAAGCCAACTCGGTGTAGGTGCCAAATTTACTATAGTGTTACCCTTAGAACCACCCCAAGAAAAAAATAATTAGCTCCTTTGCGAATTCTAACTATAAAATAAAAATATTTTGAATTTTCAGACCGTAAGGTGGGCCGAAGCCCACCTTATGTATTACGTATATTTAAAAAATCAAATATTCACGCTATATAAAATAAAAATATTTTTAATTATTGAAGTTATGTTAAAAAAAGTAATTTCGCTTTGGCTTATTAATGTGCTATTAGTTACATTTTTAAATGCTTGCAGCATATTCGGAGAATCTCAAAATCAAATTGTAGTACCTGCGGTTGTAGAAAAAGGTTTTAACTCTAAATATTCTGCCAATACTCCTCGTACTTGGCAAAGGCACTACGATGGCTATGAGGCAATTTTTACTCAAAATAATATTAAATATAATGCAGAATTTTCATCTGATGGTAAATGGTTAGAAACCGAATATTTGGTATCAAAAGCAGAGTATCCTTCTATTGTATTGCAGAAAATTCAAAAAAAATATCCTAAGTTTCTAATCACAAAATATGAGATAGAAATTACACCCAGAGGCTTATTTTACGAAGTAGATATTACCGACGGCGAAATCGAAGATGAATTATATTTTGATGAGAAAGGTAATCTTGCTGCTGATTTACACGAGGATTGATATTATATTCAATTTAACTTAATAATAATATTACTCAGGGTTACGAATCGAAGTAGTTAGTATTCTACCTGACTTTTCACGTTATGTGGGAAAACCAATGTAAAACCTATCCCCCTAACCCACTTTCCTTAGAAGGAAAGGGGAAAAATATACGTACCGACCCTTGCAGGAGAGGGGTTGGGGGAGAGGTTTTTAATATGCAAATGAATTGTCAGAGTATTCTACCTCCACCTAGAGTAATAGTGTTAGATCTTCCTTGAGGATAAACAAATGATAGTACTGCACGTAAAGACCCGGATATAGGTTTACATATTGAGATATTTTATCAGTATCGCCTAATTTATAATTTATACATTACTCTTATTTTCTTTGTAGTTTTCAATTCAGAACACAATGTTAGTAATGACTTCGTATATGTTGATACTATTGGTAAAACCTTATTATTCTAAATTTTCTTGATGAGAAACTTCTCATAAAAATTTCATAAAGAATTCACTAACAACGGCGACTATATGTATAAGCAAGAAGACATTTAATCAATGTCTGTGATATGCATATAAAGAGGGTTATAGCAATGCGTGTTTGCGTTATTGGCACAGGATACGTTGGTTTAGTCACAGGAGCATGTTTAGCACAAATTGGGCACCATGTTATTTGTGTTGATAACAACGCCGAAAAAGTCGCCCTCATGCAATCTGGTCAATCTCCTATATTTGAGCCTGGATTATCTGAAATCATGCAAGCGGCGATGCAAGCCGGACACTTAGAATTTACCACTAACCTAGGCGCTGGTGTCGCGCATGGTGAAATATTATTTATTGCAGTTGGCACTCCTGCATTACCTACAGGTGAAAGCAATACACGATATGTTGAAGCAGTAGCGCACGGTATTGGGTCGCATCTCAACGGTGGTTACAAAGTAATCGTTAACAAATCAACAGTACCCATCGGTTCAGGTGACTGGGTAAAAAGAATTGTGTTAGATGGAGTTGCCGAACGTCAACAAGAAATTGCTGGGTTTGATGTAGTTAGTAACCCTGAATTTTTGCGTGAAGGTTCTGCGGTTTTCGATACCTTTAACCCTGACCGTATTGTTTTGGGCAGTAACAGCACAAAAGCAATTGCGATGATGCAAAAACTATATGCACCAATTATCGCGCGCAGGTTCGCAACAGATAAATTTTTACCTCCTGTTCCAGTGGTGAAGACAGATTTAACATCCGCAGAAATGATAAAATATGCGGCGAATGCTTTCTTAGCAACAAAAATTAGCTTTATTAACGAAGTTGCGAATATTTGCGACCGAGTAGGCGCCGATGTTACTCAAGTAGCACAAGGTATCGGTTTAGACTCGCGTATTGGTAAAAAGTTTCTCCAAGCAGGTATTGGCTGGGGTGGTTCGTGTTTCCCGAAAGATGTGTCAGCATTAGTTCATACAGCCATTGACTATGGTTATGATGCTCAGTTATTAAGAAAGGCAGTAGCTGTTAACGAACGCCAAAAGTTAATTGCATTAGAAAAACTCCAACAAGTTTTGAAAATCCTCAAAGGTAAAACTATCGGGTTACTAGGTTTAACTTTCAAACCAGATACCGATGATATGCGCGATGCTCCTGCTTTGATTTTAATCGAACAGTTAAATCGATTAGGCGCCAAAGTTAAAGCATACGACCCAATAATTTCTCAAACTCGGATGGCACATGGTCTTTCAGGAGTCAAAGTTGAAAGCGATGCTATGCAACTTGCTGATGGCTGTGATGCGTTGGTAGTTGTTACTGAGTGGCAGTCATTCCTGAAATTAGATTACGCCAAACTCGGTGAAAAAATGACAACGAGAATTATTATTGATGGACGCAATTTCCTAAACCGAGAAGTTCTAACAGCTTCAGGTTTTCACTACGTAGGTATTGGTCGTCCCACACCACAATCTATACCATCTGTATCATCAGTTGGCGCCGAATTAGTTACTAATCACAACAATTACTAATAAAAGGACAACAACAATGCGACTCCTGGTATACTCTCACGATGCATACGGACTTGGTAACATCCGCAGAATGTTAGCTATTTGCGAACACCTACTCAGTGAAATTCCAGAACTTTCGATTTTGTTGCTGTCTGGTTCACCTATGCTTCAAGGTTTTCGCTTACCCAAAGGTTTAGATTACATTAAACTTCCTTGCTTAAACCGAGGTGAAACAGGCGAAGTAGCTGTTAAGTATTTGGGTATGGGTGTTGACGAAACTGTTCAACTGCGTTCCGAGCTAATCTTATCAGCAGCAATTAACTTTAAGCCGCATTTATTTTTAGTTGACAAAAAACCTTACGGTTTAAAGAACGAATTAACGAATACTCTAGAACACTTCCAAGATAAACTTCCAGACACCAAACTTGTTTTGCTACTAAGAGATATTCTTGATAGTCCAGAAAAAACTGTAACCGAGTGGCACAAAAACCACTATTACGAAGCTATCGAAAAGTTTTACCACCAAATATTAGTAGTTGGAGCATCAAAAGTTTTTGATACAGCCAAAGAGTATCAATTTCCACCTGAACTTACTCAAAAAACTCGCTACTGCGGTTACATCGGTCGTCAACCAGGTTTAATACATCCAAGTTTCATCAGGAAGAAATTGGAAGTATCTAAAGAAGAGAAATTAATTTTGGTAACTCCAGGTGGTGGTGAAGATGGTTATCAATTAGTAGACTCATATCTTTCAGCCTTAACACTGCTACCAGCACAAAATCACATCACAAGTTTAATTATTTGTGGACCAGAAATGCCTGCTGAACAAAAACAACTAGTGTTTCAGGCAGCAGAAAATAATCCTCAAGTTCAAATTGGAGAATTTACAGATGATTTAATGAGCTATATGCAAGCAGCAGACGCAATTGTCTCAATGGCAGGTTACAATACAGTTTGTGAAATTTTATCTGCTCGTAAACCTGCTGTAATTATACCGCGCGATAAACCATCTCAAGAACAATTAATTAGAGCCAAAAAGATGGGTAATTTAGGTTTATTTAAAGTAGTAGACCCAGACAACACTGACCCTATAATTTTGCGTGATGCTATTTTAAATCAGTTACAAGCTGAGGTAAATTCCGGTTATCAATTGGATATGAACGCTTTACCACGGATTAATGATTATATTCTCATGTTGATGTCTCAAACTGTTTACGAACGTCAAGTCAAAAAAATATATCAAAAATCTGCTTCTACACCAACTTTAGTTCTTAGCCATTAAATTGCGTTGGTTGGGTGAAGGCTTTGCGTAACCCAACATACATCTAATTCACCCAAATTAATAACTAAATAAAATAAAAAATGAAAAAAATAATGTTTTACTGCCAATACCTGAGTGGTATAGGGCATTTAGTCAGAAGCACAGAAATTGTACGCAGTCTAGTTAAGGATTTTAAAGTTTACTTCATCAATGGTGGCCCTGTAATTGAAGGGTTTGAAATGCCACCTGAAGTAGAAATTATTAGATTACCTGCACTCTGGTTAGAAAATGGTCAATTCACAGTTGATAATAGCTCTTTAAGTGTAGAGGAAGTTAAAGAGTTCAGAAAAAAACTCTTAATATCCGAGTTTGATAGAATTCAGCCTGATTGTTTAATTACTGAATTTTTCCCTTTCGGTAGACATAAGTTATTCTTTGAGTTAATTCCTTTTGTCGAGCATATTAAAGCGACAAGTCCTAATACTAAAATCGCTTGTAGCTTACGGGATGTTATCGGCAAGGACAGTGACACAGAAGAAGAACAAACAATTTGTAACTTAATGAATAGTTACTTTGATTTATTACTGTTCCATTCTGACCCAAATTTCCAATCGTTTACACAAAGTTTCTCCAAACATCAGGACATTAAGAGCGATATTATGCATACTGGCTTTGTAACACAGGCGCCTATTCTCTACGATGATATTGATATTAACCAATTTTGGGGCGCCAATAGTTCTAAGGAAGTAAAAATACTAGTTAGTCTTGGCGGTGGTAGAATTGGATATGAACTTATAGAGACTGTTTTAGAAGCTAGCTCTATTTTTGACAAAAATATACCTTACACTATTAGAATTTTTACTGGCCCATTCATGCCAGAAGACAAGATTGAAAAATGGAAACAAGCTACTTATAATCAAAATCAAATTAGAATCGAGAGATATACTCCACAGCTACTTGCTTATATGAAAACTGCTGATGTATCTATCAGTTTAAGTGGGTATAACACAACAATGAATATCCTTAGTACAGGTGTAAATGCTATTGTTGTTCCAATTGGTCACGAGAACCAAGACAAAGAACAATTAATTCGCACTCAAAAGCTGGAAAAAATGGGCGCCGTTGATTTTATTCATCCTAAAGATTTGGAACCATTACATCTTATTGAGAAAATTCTTAACTGTCTTGGTAAAAAAGTATCCACAAAGGAACTAGCTTTTGATATGAATGGCACCGAAAATACTAAGAATTTTTTGAAACAGTATCTTACATCGATCCCCCCAACCCCCCTTAATGAGGGCTTTCAGAGTAATTTTATACCAATTAATCGAAATTAACCCCTTCCTTTCTTGTCCCCCCGTTATTAAGGCTACCGTGTACACACAACTCCTTTGGCATGGGGGGCAGGGGAGAAGGGAGGCAGGGGGGGTACGGAAAATCAAGCAATTGGAGAGTTGGGGGATTAAAAAATCAATTTTGCTTCGGCGCCTGCTTGTAAATATATGCGGGACTGAAAAACCTTTAAAACCATGCCTTTTTGCCACCCCTGTCACCCCTGCCACCCCTGCCACCCCCGCTTTTTAAGACTTATGTGTACACCGTAGGTTATTAAGGGGGGGTTAGGGGGATCAACAAATTCAAACACCAGGGAGAGATAGTCAAATGGGCAAGCGCTCCAAAGAAAAAGATTTAAAAGGAGTTATACCAGCAATAGTAAGGATTTTGCGGAAGTTTTCCCCATATATCCGTAAGGAAAGACTTTTAATTATTGGTTCTTTCTTTGCACTATTACTTGAAACTGGTTTACGTTTACTAGAGCCTTGGCCCTTAAAGTTTGTCTTTGACTATATTCTCATACCTGCTCACAACAACACCGCAGGCGCCGCAAATCATTTCGGTCTTAGTCCAATTGCGTTACTGACTCTATCAGCTGTAGCAATTGTAGTTATTACTGGGGTAGGTAGCATGGCTGCATACTTAAGTACTTACGGGATGTCCCTTGCTGTCATTCGGGTTTTGTCAGTTGTACGAGGTAATGTATTCAACCACTTACAACGTCTCTCCCTCTCTTTCCACCAAAAATCTAAAAGTGGTGACTTAATTACCCGTGTCACGGCAGATATTGAAAAGATGCGGACTGTCACCGTCAAAACTGCCTTGCCTTTAATTACTAACATTTTATCTCTGGTGGGGATGCTAGTAATCATGTTTTTTCTTAACTGGGAATTAGCGTTAGTAGCACTGACTATTTTCCCTCTACTCACCTTGTTGACCAAAAACATGATTAGTCGCATTCGTAAATTTGCTAAACAGCATCGTGACTCCGAAGGAGTTTTAGCTGCTACGACAGGTGAAACAATTGGCGCCATTAAAGTTGTGCAAGTTCTATCGCTCCAAGAAATGTTACACGGCATTTTTGCCAAGCAAAACCAAAAAAGTCTAGACGAAGCTATCGAATCTCTCAGACTATCAGCCGCACTAGAAAGAATTGTACAGATATTAATGGCAATTATTATTGCTGTAGTATTATGGCGCGGTTCACATGTAGTTTTAGACAAGCAACTAAGTCCTGGGGAACTACTAGTATTTATGACTTACCTCAGAAATGCTTTTGAACCGATGCGTAAACTCTCTAACCAAGTCGGGCAAATAGCTAAAGCAACAGCTTCTGGAGAACGAGTAGTAGAAATTTTAGACTATGAACCAAATGTACGCGATAACCCTAGCGCTAAGAAAGCACATCCCTTCTTTGGTACGGTAAGGTTTGAAAATGTTTCTTTTGGTTACGATACAGGTACAGAAATATTAAAAGATGTAAACTTTGTAGTTCAACCAGGGCAACAAGTCGCCATCGTCGGACCATCGGGAGGTGGCAAATCAACTTTACTCAGTCTTATTCTACGTTTATATGACCCCGAAGCGGGTCGCGTTTTAATCGATGGTCAAGATATTAGAGAGTATACGCTTGATTCACTACGACAACAAATCAGTGTAGTTTTACAAGACAGCGTATTATTTGCTGCTAGTGTTAAAGAGAATATAGCTCACGGAAGACTTGGCGCCACCGATAAGGAAGTCGAAAAAGCCGCGCGTCTAGCTAATGCCCACGACTTTATAATCAAACTACCCCAAGGTTACGACACAATTTTAAGCGAACGGGGTGGTACACTTTCCGGGGGACAAAGGCAACGCATCGCAATTGCCCGTGCTGCGATTCGTCAGGCGCCGATTATCATTTTAGATGAACCAACTACAGGTTTAGATAACGCCAGCGAGCGCACCGTCAACGCTGCACTCGAAAAACTTAGCGAAGGTAGAACAACATTTGTTATTTCTCATAACCTGAGAGCAGTAGAAAACGCTGACATTATCTTTTATATAGAGAGTGGACGTGTTTTAGAGCAAGGTACTCACCGTGAACTTATGCGTCAAGGTGAACGTTATGCAACTCTATACCGTATGCAAACTATTATTGATAGCGACTCAAAGGGAGATACTTATGCACTCGAAGCTTGAGAAATGCAAAGCAACCCGCGTTATTTTAGTGCGACACGGACAAAGCAGTTATAACGCTCTTGGATTATATCAAGGTTGTAGTGACGAATCAGTACTTACCGAAGTTGGATACAAAGACGCGCGCAAAACTGGAAATTATCTTAAAGGTTTAACATTTGATGCAGTATATACCAGTTCTTTAAAGCGCGCGCAACAAACTGCTAGAGAAATTTTACAGGTAGTGGCGCCTTCATTAGAGCCAGAAACAATAATAGTTTCTGAATTATTGAGAGAAACTGATTTACCAGCATGGCAAGGAAAAGCATTCCAATATGTAAAAAAAAATTTTCCTCAAGAATATAGTAATTGGAAACGGCACCCTGATCAATTTTACATGAACAGTTCTCCTCTCCTTGTAGGGGAGAGGTTTTACCCAGCTATTGACCTTTACGACCGAATAAATAAATTTTGGCAACAAGTCTTACCTAATAATATTGGTAAAACTCTCTTACTAGTTGTTCACGGTGGTACAAACCGTGCTTTAATTAGTACAGCCCTTGGCATTACTCCCGACCGCTACCACTGTATCCAGCAATCAAACTGCGGTATTAGTATATTGAATTTTCCTGATGGTACTTTAGAATCAGGGTGCCTGGAAATAATGAATTTGGCTTCCCACGTTGGGGAAAATCTTTCTACTCAAGAAGGTGGTAAAGGTTTACGTCTTCTGCTTATACCTACAGGCGCCAGTGCTGAACAAATTAATAGTTTAGTAAAACAACTTAAGGAAATTAATATTCTGTTGTGTTTGAGTGATTCTTTTGATGATTCACAAACCTTAGCAGAAGAAGTAATAAAATACCATCCAGAAACAGCGGATTTGAAAGTTGTACAAGATTTATCTGAATGGCTAAGAACGATTCATAATCAAACTATAGATTCAAATAACTTAGTGACTGGTTTAGCAGTAGCAAAAGAAGAGACGATTCAAACATTGATTTGTCAAGCTATCGGCTTAAATTTAGATGGGAAAAACCGCTTGCAAATTCAACAAGGAACTATTAGCAGTATTCAGTACCCCGATGAGTATCATCCTCCAATATTACAAGCAATGAATGTAGGTTGGGTAAACGCAGTGCAACCCAACATAAGATGATTATTTAAGTAATGAACCACAAAGGGCACAAAGAACACAAAGGAAGAAAAGAGGAGAATAAAATGAAGATAGCATTTATAGTTTGGCGTTTTCCAGTATTATCAGAAGCTTTCATTCTTAATCAGATTACAGGTTTAATTGAACGTGGGCATGATGTTCACATTCATCCTGTTAATGGTTTGCCAAAGAACTATACGGGTAAAGTTCATCCTGTTGTGGAAGAATATAAACTACTTGAGCGTACTTATTTTCCTCCAACTGTTCCCGAAAATTGGTATGTACGATTTTTTCAAGGTGTAGGTTTAATGTTGAAGAATCTACACAAAGGTTCTATAAAAACTTTACAGCTTTTTGATTATAATAAATATGGCTCTGAAGTAAATAATTTAAAGACTTTCTATCGTACTGTATCACTACTTCAAGATGGTTCGTATGATATAATTCACTGTCAATTTGGAACTTTGGCGCCTATTGCTCTCGCTTACCGTGATGCTGGTATAATTAAAGGCAAACTAATTACTACATTTCGTGGTATTGATATTAGTAAATATGTCCAAGAAAATGGCATAAACGTTTATAATCAACTTTTTAGAGAAGGTGAGTTTTTTCTTGCTAACTGTGAATACTTTGGCAACCGCGCGATTAATTTAGGTTGCGACCCACAAAGACTTGTTATTCACGGTTCAGGATTAGATTGTAGTAAATTCTTGTTTAAACCTCGCTATTACCCGGTTGATGGTAAAGTGAAAATTGCCACTACAGGGCGCCTAGTAGAAAAAAAAGGTATCGAGTATGCTATCCGCGCGGTTGCCAAAATAGCCCAATCACATCCAAATATCGAATATAACATTATCGGTGACGGTGAATTAAAAAACCATTTTGAGCAGCTAATAACAGAATTAAATATTGGTCATATCGTGAAATTATTAGGGTGGAAACAGCAAAAAGAAATCGTTCACATCCTTGATAACTCTCATATTTTCATTGCTCCCAGCGTTACAGCATCTGATGGCAACCAAGATGCACCCGTAAATACCCTCAAAGAAGCGATGGCAATGGGTTTACCAGTAATAAGCACAATACATGGTGGAATTCCCGAATTAGTTCAAGATAATATTTCTGGGTTTTTAGTCCCCGAACGTGACTCAGATGCTATTGCCCAGAAATTAACTTACCTCATCTCACATCCCCAACTTTGGGAACAAATGGGTACTTCAGGACGCGCGCGCGTTGAAGAAAAATATGACATGAACAAGCTTAATGATGAACTAGTCACAATTTATCAGCAAATGTTGACATCTCCTAAACCTAAACAAACACCCGCACAAAATACGCAGGAATTAATATGCCAATCTTAAACCTTTTGTCAAACCTACCTTCTCTTTCTTTTCTTCCTTTGTGCCCTTTGTGCCTTTGTGGTTTTTTCTTCAACACCATCTTTTAATCAATTATACTGAAAAGCATGAAAGTAGCATACTTAGTAGCACATTTTCCAGTGCTATCAGAACCATTTATATTAAACCAAATTGCAGGAGCAATCGAACGTGGACACGAAGTAGATATCTACTCACTTGATGGACTACCAGAAGATATATCAAAAGTGCATCCATTAGTAGAGCAATATAACCTACTAGAACGTACTATTTACGCACCCACTCGACCCGAAAATGAATTATGGAGATGGATTAAAGGTTTAGGTTTACTATTAATCAACTTCCATAAAAATCCTTCAGTCTGTTTACAGTTACTCAACACCTCTCGATATGTTAGCCAAGCTAAATCATTAAAAATATTCTATCGAGCAATACCACTTTTAGAAAAAAAATCATACGACATTATCCACTGTCAATTTAGTACTTTAGGTGTATTTGGCGTGTGGTTTCGTCAACTTGGTTTAATCGAGGGTAAAATAATTTCAACCTTTCGCGGTTCAGATATTAGTAAATTTTTACCAAAATGGGGAGAAAAAGTTTATCAAGAATTATTTAGAGAAACAGATTTTTTCCTAGCTAACTGTGAATTTTTTAAAAATAAAGCCGTTGCCTTGGGTTGTTACCCAGATATGATTCATGTTCATGGTTCAGGAATTGATTGTAGTAAGTTCTTCTTCAAAGAGCGTCTTAAACCAGATGATGGAATAATTAGAATAGCCACTACAGGGCGCCTCGTTGAAAAAAAAGGTATAGAATATGTAATCAAAGCTATCGCCCAAGTAGCTAAAGTTTACCCAAACCTTGAATATAATATAATTGGCGACGGTGAACTCAAAGAAAAGTTTGAAAGATTAAGCGCAGAACTAAATATCAGTCACATTGTCAAATTATTAGGATGGAAACACCAAAAAGAAATAGTAGAAATTCTTGACACTTGCCACATATTTGTTGCTCCTAGCGTAACTGGTAAAGACGGAAACCAAGACGCACCAGTTAATACCCTCAAAGAAGCAATGGCAATGGGTTTACCTGTAATTAGTACATTGCATGGTGGAATTCCCGAATTAGTCGAAGATGGAATTTCTGGGTTCTTAGTACCAGAACATGACGCGGATGCAATAGCTGAAAAAATAATTTATTTAATTGAGCATTCACAAGACTGGGTGAAAATGGGTAAAGCTGGTCGAACGCGCGTCGAACAAAACTACGATATGACCAAACTTAATGATGAACTAATTGAAATATATCAGCAAATATTGAATGGTAAATTGCTTCAACACAAATACAACGTAAGTGCGGCAAAAGCCACCATACAACTACAACACAAATAACATGGAGTTATTAACAATGACAGAACCAATTGTTACACTAGTTATCGTACCGCGCGAACGTTTTAGCTGTACACAAGAATCGCTCTTAAGCATTTATGAGCATACAGATTTTCCGTTCAAATTAATTTACGTTGATGGAAACTCACCAGCTAAAGTTCGTCGCTATCTCGAAACAAAAGCACGAGAAAAGAATTTTAAACTCATTCGTACAGATTACTACCTCTCTCCCAACCACGCGCGTAACATTGGTTTAAGTCACGTTGATACAAAATACTTAGTTTTCGTTGATAACGATGTAGTGGTTTCTCCAGGTTGGTTAAAAGCTTTAGTTGACTGTGCAGAGGAAACAGAAGCTACCGTAGTTGGTCCATTAATGTGCGAAAAGAAACCTATTCACCAAAGAGTACACTTCGCAGGTGGGGAAAGTCATATAGTTGTTGATGTTAAAGGTCGGCGCCATCTACGCGAAAAAATGTACAAACAAGGTCATAATGCAGTAGAATTGCGTCCCCAACTTCAGCGCACCGAAACAGAATTAGCGGAATTTCATTGTACCTTAGTTCGCACTGATATATTTGAACGCATTGGTTATCTAGATGAAGCGATGCTCAATACCAAAGAACACCTTGATTTTTGCATGAATGTTGCCTCTTCAGGAGGCAAAGTCTACTTTGAGCCAGATAGTTTAATAACCTACGTACCAGGACCACCTCTAGAGTGGACAGATTTACATTATTACATGTTGCGTTGGAGTGACGCTTGGACATTAGCAAGCTTAGAGCGCATCCGCGAAAAATGGGATTTATGCGAAGATGGTTATTTCAAAACCAAATACAAAAAATTGGGTATTAGACGAATCGCAACAATTATCAAACCCATTGTACGCTTTGTCAGTTTCGGACAAGAAAATAAACCCTTAAAAAGATTTCTCAAAAAGCTCGACAGAAAACTTAACCGCTATCTCACAGACCGTTATGCGACCATGCTAGCTAAACATAAAATCCAACTTCCTGATATTTTAGGCCAAAAGGCACCTGTCAAAGAATTATCCAAAGTATAACTCTTCAATCTGCTATTCTCTGTGAACTCTGTGACGGGCGTGGTAAAAAATAATATATTACCACTCCAGACGCAGAAAACACAGAGATTTTTTGATGATAGACCTAAGCAGCCATCTAATCAAATGCAACCTCAACCTTATTTGGAAACATTACCACCGCAAGCTTATACGTTACATCCCTCTTCTCAACTGACTTCGGAGACGAAACAAGATAAAACCTCTTTTCCTCAAAAACCTAATTTAGTTACTTCTATTGAAAATGACGCAAAGTGCGAGCTAAGTTGTGTAAAAGAAATTACTTCTATTACTGAGTTGTCAGATATACATCATACAGACTGGGTTTATACAGCTCTACAATTATTATTAGACCGCTACGGGCAGCCTGCTGACAAAAGATTTGATGGAAATCGTTCGTTAACTCGCTATGAGTTTGCTACAATCGTAAATACTGCAATTGACTCTATTAATAAGCAAATTGCATTGAATCCTAAAAACGTGACGCAGGAAGATTTGAAAGTTTTGCAACGCTTACAAAGTGAATTTGCAACAGAAATAAAAAATTTACAAAGAAGAGTAGAACTTTTAGAGCAACGCTTACCAGCAGCAGAAATTAATCAATTTTCCACAACGACTAAGTTGAGTGGAGAGGCAGTATTTGCCGTGACTGGTGTTGGGAATGAAGCAAATGTAAACAATGAAGATGAAGAAAATGATAACGATAATAATAATATTACTTTCGGTTCGCGCGCTCGCATCAACTTTAACACTAGTTTTACAGGTAAAGACAACCTAAGAATTCGTTTGCAAACTACTAATTTCCCTAGACTTGATAGAGTGACTGGAACTAACATGGCTCGTTTGGCTATTCAAGGTAACAACGATAATCAAATTCGTCTTAATGGTATAAATTATTCTTTTCTAATTAGTAAGGATGTCAAAGTTATTATACCTTTTATCGGTGGTGATCTAGCAGACTTTACTGACCCTCTCAATCCTTATCATAGTGGAAGTTCGAGAGGCGCCATTTCCCGTTTTGGTCAACGTAACCCTATTTATCGTACTGGAGGAGGCAGTGGTTTAGGAATAAGTTATGAAATTAGTAATGCTTTCGAGTTTGAAGTGGGTTTCGTTGCCAGCGATGTCAACGACCCAGAAGTAGGATTTAGTAAAGCTGATTATGGCGCCATTGCACAACTAACACTAGAACCAGCACAAGACATTGAATTTGGTTTAACTTACATCCACTCATACAATAGTATCAGCACCGGAACAGGAAGCGCGCGTGCAAATGACCCATTTGATGATGAAAGCGAAGCAATCGTTGCAAACTCCTTCGGGCTTCAGTCTACGATTAAAATCAACCCTAATATCACCATTGGAGGTTGGGTTGGGTACACACACGCAGAAGCTCTCGACTTACCAGGCAATCCGACAGCTAATATTTTCAACTGGGCATTAACTCTCGCTTTGCCAGACTTAGGTTCCGAAGGTAGCGTAGCGGGTTTTGTAATTGGTCAACCACCCAAAGTAACAAGTAACGATTTTACAGTTGCAAATAATAAATATCAAGATTCAGATACTTCATTGCATTTTGAAGCTTTTTATCGACTGCAAGCCTTAAAAAATGTTGGAGTTACCTTTGGTATATTAATGATTACAAATCCAGAGCATAACAGCAATAACGATTCAATCTATGTTGGAACAGTGCGAACTACCTTGAGATTTTGAAGAATTTTTCATTAATTTTGATTCTTTGGTGTACCGCATCTCGCCTGTGCCTTGGTTAGGACACCTATGCAAAGGTCAGGCAAGATGCCTAACCTACACGTAATTATTTTTACTACCAAAATAAATGGCAATGAAGTATTACTATCTTGTACCTACTTCATTTGGGTCACGATACGCGCGAGGTTTTTCATCACGTCGCAGAAAACCTGCTAAACCAAGTAATCCCAACCAACCAAGCCATCCCCAGCTTGTACCACGATTTTCTCGTACTCCGGTTGTTGTTTGCGTAGTAGTAGTATCAGTTGTTGTACCTGTTCCAGTTGTTGTAGTACCACTAGTAGTACCATCAGTACTAGTGCCTGTTGTAGCTCCTCCAGTTGTAGTACCATCGGTTGTTATACCACTTGTTCCAGTTGTACCAGTTGTTCCAGCACCAGTTCCGGTACCAGTTGTTGTTCCATCAGTAGTGGTACCTGTACCCGTTCCAAAACCTGTAGTACCAGTGCTAGTACCTGTTCCAGTAGTTGCATCTGTACCAGAATTACGACCACCTACTGTACCTGTACCAGTGCTAGTACCAGTGCCAGTAGTTGCATCTGTACCAGAATTACGACCACCTTCTATACCTGTACCAGTGCTAGTACCAGTGCCAGTAGTTGCATCTGTACCAGAGTTACGACCACCTTCTATACCTGTACCAGTGCTAGTACCCGTTGTACCAGTGGTTGAGTTTATTCCACTAGTTCCAGTTGTACCAGTACCAGTTGTACCAGTGGTTGAGTTTATTCCACTAGTTCCAGTTGTACCAGTACCGGTTGTACCAGTAGTTGAGTTTATTCCACTAGTTCCAGTTGTACCAGTACCAGTTGTACCAGTACCAAAGCCTGAACCACTACTATTTGTACCAGTTGTACCAGTGCCACTAGTACCAGTTGTACCAGTTGTACCAGTACCAAAGCCTGAACCACTACTATTTGTACCAGTTGTACCAGTGCCACTAGTACCAGTTGTACCACCAGAAGAGGCGCCTCCAGAACCCGAACTACCTGTCTGTGCTGAAGCGGGTAAATATATAGGTAAGGTTGCTAAACCAAAAACGCAAGCACTAGTCAACACTAATTTGGATATTTTAGAAGGCTTCATTGTTTTAGTTGCTCCGAGATTTTTCATGTAGATGGTTTAGTCTAAAACTATGCAGAAAGATTAAAATCAGCTTGCTAATATAAGCGCCAATTTTTTTAGATTTCAAACTAACTTTTAAATTACTTAATTAGAATATAAATGGTTTGACTTTATTTCACTTCCACCCAAGACATAAACTCACTACATCAAAAGGAATAAAACATAGTACACAAATTGTTCATATGCGCTGCAACACTATAACTAAAAATTATAGATAGGCGCCAAAATTATAAAAAAATAGAGACGTACACGTCTCAACAGATTGATATTACAGTTTTAATATTGTTTAAATCGAATAGTAAAGCGGGAATGATTTAGCGTCTTTTGGTTTAACGTAAACTTTTTGCTGTGGTTCAATGTTCAATTCGTCAAAGCGTTCGCGCGATAAGTGAGCTGTCATTACTTGCCCATCTTCTAAAGTTAACTCTGCTTGTATTTCCCAACCCAAGTTAATTAATCTACTTACTCTTGCTGGTACTGTCGTACCGTTAGGAGATGTTTCTATAATTACGTCTTGAGGTCGTAAGAACATTTCTGGATGTGCTGAGTCAAACCCATTACTCTGGAACAAACCTGATGTGCTGGGTAAAACGTTTACAGGGCCAATAAAGCTCATTACAAACGCTGATGCTGGGTGGTCATAAATTTCGGCAGGAGTTCCAATTTGCTCGACACTACCTTTATTCATGACTACAACCTCATCAGAAACTTCCATTGCTTCTTCTTGGTCGTGCGTTACAAATACTGTTGTTACATGCACTTCATCATGCAAACGACGTAACCACGCGCGTAAATCTTTACGAACTTTTGCATCAAGGGCGCCGAATGGTTCATCTAATAATAACACCTCTGGTTCAACAGCTAACGCTCTCGCTAAAGCTACACGCTGCCTTTGTCCTCCCGAAAGCTGTGATGGATATCTATCTCCAAGACCACTCAATTGAACTAACTCTAGTAGTTCTGAGACTCGATTTTTAATCTTATTTTTCGATGCTTTACGAATTTCCAGCCCAAAAGCAATATTCTGCCGCACTGTCAAATGCTTAAATAAAGCATAGTGCTGAAACACAAATCCGATGTTTCGTTCTTGAACACTTTGATAAGTTGCGTCTTTGCCTGTCAATAATATTCTACCTGTATCGGGCAGTTCTAAACCTGAAATCAAGCGCAGCAACGTAGATTTGCCAGAACCGGAGGGCCCTAACAAAGCTACTAACGAACCGCTTTTGATTTCTAGACTAACGTTATCAACTGCCTTAAAACTTCCAAACTGTTTGGATACGCTTTCAACTACTATGCCCACTGACTAACCACCTTTAATTGTAATCTACGGTTACTGGGTAGGGATACCGTATAGTAAATATACCATATGCTAAGAATTTTTGAGTGGAATAGAAACAATGAAAGTCGTGCCAACACCTTCTTTACTAACAAAGGTTATATCTCCACCGTGCATTTCGACGTACTGCTTGACTATCGACAGTCCCAAACCGTTACCAGGGATGTTACCAACATTGCGGCAGCGGTGGAATTCGTTAAATAATTCTTCTTGGTCTATATAAGGAATACCAATACCTTTATCTTGAATACGGAAGATAGCTTCTTCTTGGAGACAAAATAAATCAAATTTTACAGCTTCACCATTTGGAGAGTATTTTATAGCGTTCGTTAGCAAGTTCGTTAGAATATGTCGCAGCAGCTTTTCGTCGAGAAGAGGTAGCTGGGTGGTTGCTTCTTTTATAGAAGTAAGTTGATTTGTGGTATGTATATTTTTAGAATCATGTTCTAAACATTGTACATCTGCTGTAGATGTGTTATCTTGCCGCGCGCATCTTCCTTGGACGGCAAAAATAATTTGATTGGTATTTCTTGTGCAATGTTCAATTTCTTCGGTTAGTTCAATGCAGAATTTTTCCAAATTTAAAGGCGCCGGGTTAAAATTAACTTTGCTGCATTCAGCTTGACCAACTAGTAAAACATCACTTAATAGATCCGTCATCTGTGTTGCAGCTTTTTTGATATGATTGAGGTATTCACTTTTTTTACTCTCGCCTATTTTGTTGCCATGAACTACAAGTAATTCAGTCGAAGTAATTATCGAACTTAAAGGATTACGAAACTCGTGGCTAACTTTTGAGACGAACTGCGATTTTAGTTGACGCAGTGTTTTCTCTTTTGCCAATGCTTCTTGCATGACAACTTCATTTCGATGTCGAGAAAGTGCAATTTCAATAGTTGCAATTAATTGAGCTTCATCGAATGGTTTCAAAACATACCCAAATGGCTGAGTATGTCTTGCTTTAGTTAGTGTACTATCATCGGAATAAGCTGTTAAATAAACTACAGGGATGTTACAACGGGAGTAAATTTCCTCTGCTGCTTCAATACCGCTCATCTCACCTTTGAGCATCACGTCCATTAAAATCAAATCTGGAACTAATGCTTCTGCTTTTTCAATTGCCTGTTCTCCATATGCAACAATTGCGGGTACATTATAACCAGAACGTTCTAGAAAGTTTCTAATATCGCAAGCAATAATGCGCTCGTCTTCTACAACTAAGATATTTTTCATAAAATTAGTTCCTCATTATTGTTCGACGAATGTGATTGTAAATGAAGTACCGAGTTGATTATTAAAAACAATCGAACCTTCTAATTGTTCAACTAAACTCCAAACCAATTGTAACCCTAAAGATTGGTTCCTACGTAATTCTATATCATTAGGAACCCCAATTCCATTATCACTGACACTAAAAGAGTATTTACTATTTCCTAAATCTAAAAACTCTATATAAATCATTCCACAATCAGTATTAATGAATGCATGTTTGAGTGCATTTGAAACAAGCTCATTAATAATTAGACCGCAAGGAATCGCTGTATCTATTCTCAACTGAACTTGATGTATTTGTAAATTAATTTTTATGTTTTTATTAAGTAAGTACCCACGTGCCAGATTATTACTTAAGTTGCGAATATATTCAGAAAACTTAATCTTGCCTAAATCACTCGATTGATATAAGCTTTCGTGAATCATTGCCATCGCGCGTACACGATTTTGGCTATCACGTAAAATATCCAACGCCTCTTCATCTTTAATATACCGCGTTTGTAGTCTTAATAAGCTAGATATTACCTGTAAATTATTTTTAACGCGATGATGAATCTCTTTAAGTAGTACTTCTTTTTCCTTCAAAGACGCTTTGAGACGAGTTTCGGTATACTTACTGACGGTAATATCTGTATTTGAGCCTGCAATAAAGCATATTTTCTCGTTAATGTCGCATAACATAGTACCGCGCGCTAAAAACCAGATATAATGACCGTCTCGGTGCTGCATTCGATGTTCTATCTCATACTTGGGGATCAACCCTTCAATATAAGCGTTTATCTCAACTTTTAGTGCGTTTATGTCCGAAGGGTGAATTAAACTTAACCAATCTTTAAAAGAACTTGACAATTCGTAATCTGCATAACCAAGCATCGCTTTTAAGTTCGGGTCAATATAAATTTCTGACTTTTGAATATTCCATTCCCATATTCCTACCTTGCCTGCACAAATCGCGCGTGTATACCGATCTTCAGTCTTTTTTAGTTCATAAGTTCTAGCTTCAACTCTCTGCTCAAGTTGTTCCTTAGCTGCTTTCAGAGCAATTTCTGCTTGTTTACGCTGCGTAATATCACGAATGATTACAATAATTTGCTCTTGAATTGAGGGTAGCAAACGTGCTTCATAACTTCTTTCTCCATCACGCATTAGTAACGAATACTCGATAATCACAACGGAATTTGTCTGTTGAAGCTCAATGACTGCTGCCATAAACTTTTTGCTAACCTCAGATGGCAGAACATCTTGAATTGTTTTACCTAAAAATTCTTCTGGTGGTAAATATAGTCCTGATGTGTCTTGAGTTTGGTAACTAAGTATCGTCCCATTCGCAGCGATACGAAAGTAAATATCGGGGAATGCTTGAAATATTTCTTGTAACTCGCATGTTGTTTGCAGTAACTGCGCTTCGGTTTTAACTGAAAAACAAATTTTTTGTTGTAGCTGTTGATTCTTTCTCTCTAACTCTTGCGCGCGCAGAGCATATTTGCTCTCTTTAGTCAACTCTATTTGATTGCGTTGCAATTCCTCTTCTAATTGCGCTGCGATTGCCTCTGGTGTCACAATTCCTAAGAAACAACCATCTTCATCGATAATTGGCAAAGATTTATAATGATGTTGCTTAAAAAGTGATAGAACTGTACTAACGTCAACATCTTTGTTAACTGAAGTAGGCGCCTGCATAAATTCACCAACTATAGCAGTACTATAATCTACCTGAGAAATAAGCAGTTGTACTAAGTTAGCAGCAGTAAATATACCCAGTAAACGCGATTTTTCAGTAATATAAATACAATCATTTGGAACCCAACTGCAATTTGAATACGAGATAGGCGCCGCTTCATACATCAATTCAGAGCGCGTACCCATAAAATTAATCACATCTGTTAATGGAGTATCGGGAGCAAACGTTTGTATTAAATGAACAGTACTTTTTACTAGTTGCATAAGGGCGCTTTCTCATAGATGCAAAACTTGAATCATTATGACTATATTAAGTCTTGTATTCATAACAATTGTTTAGTTAACTTATTTTTTAGATAAAACTATATTAATGATTAAAGGTAGATTAGAAACAAAAATCTGTATTTTCACTCGATATGTAGCTGCCTTACTGGGATTAAAGGCATAAAATAGTGAAGTCGGGAGAGGTGAGTGAATGAAAACGATGTCATCAGAAAAACACATACCACAGCTTGCAGCAATAATTGGAGAAGATGCGGTTTGTGCATGGGATTCGGTAGAAACTAGTCGTGTTTCCCGTATAAGTCGCGCGTTTTTGCCAGACATTACACCTCCTTTGTGCATCGTTTATCCTTCTAATGAAGCACAATTAGCTGAACTAGTCTATGTAGCATATAGTAACAAATGGCGAGTTTTAAGTTGCGGAAATGCAAGCAAGCTAGGTTGGGGTAATTTGATAAGTGATATAAATATAGTCATTAGTACCGAGCGTATGAATCAAGTTATCGAACATGCAGTTGGTGACTTGACGGTGACAGTGTATTCTGGCATGAAGTTTGCTTCTTTACAGCAAATGTTAGGAATTTCTAAACAATTTCTTGCTCTCGACCCCAATCCATTATCAACAATTGGTGGTGTTATTGCTACAGGGGATACTGGTTCACTACGACAGCGTTACGGTAGCGTTCGCGACCAACTGCTTGGTATTACGTTCGTGCGCGCGGATGGACAAATAGCGAAAGCAGGGGGAAGAGTTGTAAAAAATGTTGCTGGGTACGACTTAATGAAATTATTTACAGGTTCGTATGGCAGTTTAGGAATCATAACTCAAGCGACATTTAGGTTATATCCTATGCAGTCAGCATCCTCTACCGTCGTACTAACGGGTGAAAGTCAAGCATTACAGCAAGCAGCAGACATTTTACGTGGTTCTGCATTAACTCCAACTTCTTCAGATTTACTATCAAGTCAATTAGTATCAACTTTAGAGTTGGGGAAAGGACTAGGTATGATAGTTCGCTTTCAAAGTATAGCCGAAAGCGTTAAGGAACAAGCGGATAGACTTTTAGAGATTGGACAAAAATTAGGTTTACAAGGAAATTTATACAACAGCGAAGATGACACAAGTTTATGGCATAGATTACAACAACAAATTCATTCTCACAAGCATACGGGTGAAATCAAGGCGAAAATAGGAATATTACCAACAGCAGCAGTTGAAGTGTTGAGTTTAGGGGAGATGGGAATAGTGCATATAGGTAGCGGTTTAGGAATAGTGGAGTTTACTAATATAGATAAAGTATTAGAAGCGCGCTCTTTATGTGAGAAGCACAGTGGATATTTAACCATATTAGAGGCGCCGGCATCAGTCAAGCAGAAAACAGATGTATGGGGTTACACTGGAAATGGGCTTTCATTAATGAAAAAGATAAAACAGCAGTTTGACCCAGAAAATATTTTAAACCCCGGAAAATTCATTGCTTAATCCCCTCCTCCCCTCCCTCCTGACCCCTATTCTCCTTTCTCCTGACCCCTATTCTCCTTTCTCCTGACCCCTATTCTCCTTTCTCCTGACCCCTATTCTCCTTTCTCCTGACCCCTATTCTCCTTTCTCCTGACCCCTATTCTCCTTTCTCCTGACCCCTATTCTCCTCCCTCCTGACCCTATGCAAACTTCAGAAAATTCTACTAACGAAACTGCCAATATAAAAAACCTCAAAGGGTTTGACGCAAACCACCCACCCGACCCCAAACTTATAGACAGTTGTGTCCACTGTGGGTTTTGTCTGTCAACATGTCCAAGCTATAGAGTTCTAGGCAAAGAAATGGACTCCCCGCGCGGACGTATCTATTTAATGGACGCAATAAATACTGGAGAAATAGCACTAAACGAAGCATCCGCACAACACTTTGACTCATGTTTAGGATGTCTTGCCTGTGTAACTACTTGTCCTTCAGGAGTTCAGTACGATAAATTAATATCCGCAACTCGTCATCAAGTCGAACGTAACTACCCTCGCAACTGGTTTGACACCTTAATACGTAAAATAATCTTCACCCTATTTCCTTACCCAAACCTATTACGTGTTTTCCTAGTTCCATTATTTATCTACCAAAAACTAGGATTACAAAAATTAGTGCGCGCGACAGGTTTACTCAAACTAATATCACCTCGCCTAGCGGCAATGGATTCGATATTACCAGAAATTACCTTAAAATCATTTCAAAGCAATTTACCAACAATCATTCCAGCCCAAGGAGAAAAACGTTACCGTGTTGGTGTAATCTTAGGCTGTGTACAACGCTTATTCTTCTCACCAGTTAACGAAGCAACAGTACGAGTATTAACAGCAAATGGATGTGAAGTAGTAATACCCAAAACACAAGGATGTTGCGCTGCACTACCCGAACACCAAGGACAAACCCAACAAGCGCAAGCGTTAGCAAGGCAAATGATAGACAGCTTCGCCGATACCAACGTTGATTATGTAATTATTAATGCAGCAGGTTGCGGTCATACCTTAAAAGAATACGGTCACATTTTAGAAAACGACCCGGAATACAGCGAAAAAGCCAAACAATTTGCCGCAAAAGTCAGAGATGCCCAAGAATTTTTAGCAACCATCGGTTTAACAACAAAACTATCACCAATTACAGAAAAACCCTTGACATTAGTGTATCAAGATGCATGTCACCTATTACACGGTCAAAAAATCAGCATCCAACCGCGTCAACTACTACGTCAAATACCAAACATCAAATTAAAAGAACCATTGGATGCGGCATTATGCTGTGGAAGTGCTGGTGTATATAACATGCTGCAACCAGAAGTAGCAGAAGAACTGGGAGAGCAAAAAGTGCAAAACTTATTAAATACAGGCGCCGAGCTAATAGCATCAGCAAACCCAGGATGCACGCTGCAAATTACCAAACATCTAAAAGCGCAAGGTAAAAATGTTGAAGTAATGCATCCAATAGAATTATTAGATTATGCAATTCGCGGTGAAAAATTAAGTTGATCCCCCCAACTTGAAGTACCATGTAAGGTGGGCACTGCCCACCAAAACCTTGATATAATGGGCGGTGCCCACCTTACATATACTTAGATTTATTCAAAAACAATTTAGGACTGCTATATTACTCAGTTTTAGGAGGTCTACCGCGTTCTAAAGCTCTAGATGCTGGAGGTATAGAACTTGGCGCCTGTTGTAAAATTTCTATAATTGCTGTAGTCACTTCGTTTACTTTTCCATCTTTAAGACTACCTAGTTTACGTATCGCCGTGCTTTTTTTAGCAGTATAAATAGCAGTAGGGTGTACATAAGAAATTAAATCTAATTTGCCAATTAAAAAATCTTCATCTTCTAATTTAATTTCTTTTTATCTACCAGATTTACTGGTAATAACACAGACGATTATATTGCTGCCAAATATAGCAACTACAGCAGGTCTTTTCTTGCTATTTAAACCATCTGAAAAAGGGTAATTAATTACGATTACATTGCCCTTGGTTAAATATTATAGAGATTTTTACAAGCTTCATCCTCCTCTTCATTAAGCCAGTACTCATCTAATGCGGATTCACTTATCTTCATAAAGTCTTGTATGATAATATCTTCTGAATCATCTAATTTATCTTGCTGTCTAGCCGATTGTTCTAATACTTCAAGCTTATAAGTTGCTAAAACTTCTGTATTAGAAATTTCTAATATAATTTCTTGGTTATCGGGAATAGCTATTTCCTCAAGCAATTCTATATTTTTACCTCGCTTTATTCCTTTAATTTTCATATTCTATGCTCCTAGTGTTTGTAGATTGCTCACGCTGAGATATTAGGTATATATAACCTTTTAACTTATGTATTTAAAACCTTAATTTATTGTACAGTAGCCTAGTTTCCTTCGGGCTTGCCCTTGAATGGTGCTGTTCAGTCAATTGAGTATTTATAAGATATGTAATTTGATGATGCCTCTGGTTAAAATACTACACAGGCAGGATGCCTGTGCTACAAGAATTTATCAAAACTAAGCGGCAGTGGCGCCAACTGTAGCTGGTTGCAATAAACTTAATAAATGTTTATCGGGTGTACGTACAGCGGCAACTTTGCCGAACGACGGTTCGCGAACTCGTCCTTCTAGTGTTCCTCCCAGATTTTCGAGTGTAGCGATAACTTCGTGAATATCATCGACATTGAAGCTTAAAATTGGCGAGTCACCAGTTTCTGCATCTGACTCTGCACCATGAAAAGCAATGGTAGTACCACCAGCATCGATTTCAGCCCATCCAGGTGTAGAAACTTTTACACTTAACCCTAATCCTTCGCTGTAGAATTTAACTGCTGAGGGAACATCCTTGACCATCAACATTACGTACTTAAACTGTGCTGGCATTGTTTGCTACCTAAATATATTATTTCAACTTCAATTCTATATTTTGATAGCTCAAACAGGCTTCATACAGAAGATAGAGCGCTCTAGGTAAGGACGTATCACATTCTGCATTCGACAGATTTTTGTATAGTGTCAAATTTCGTCAATGCTGTATGCAAGGTACTTTCAGAATTTGTAAGCTATATGTCAAGTACAAACGCATTCTAAGGTATTATTTAATTAAGGAGTTTATAGAAATCTAACATGCTGGCAAGCTATATTGACCAAGCAATGGAAATAGCTGTTTATGAAATTATAGAAGATGATGGTGCCTACTGGGGTGAAATACCCGGTTTACAAGGAGTTTGGGCTAGCCATCGAACCCTTGAAGGCTGTAGACGTGAACTTAGAGAGGCTTTAAGCGATTGGATCGCACTGCGTTTGCTTTTAGGGCTTATGATTCCTGTAATAGCTGGTGTGAACCTGAATGAAATAACCAAGCTTGTGTCTAACGATGTCTAGATTAACACCTGTATCTTGGCGCGAGTTTGTAAGGCGCTTGCAGGAAGAGCGGATTTGAGGGTCCTTTCTCAGGCGGCAAGCATCCACAAATGCGACGTGATGATGTGACTGTAATTATTCCTAATCCCCACGAGGGTGATATTAGCACAGGTTTATTATCAAGGTTATTACGGCAAGAACCGTGTTTCTCGCGAAGAATGGTTAGGAGAATAAACAAAATATAGTCAACTCAAGATTTTAGTTGAATTCAATTGAAAATTTTAAAAGTTTGAGCGTTACTCGAATATAACGGGAATAATTTAAATATAACTACTCTCTCGGTATACATAGTAAGTAATGCGTTATGCTAGAAAACCCTATCGACTTTATTGATCAACTTACACCTGAGCAGGAAGCTTTGATTCCTGTTTACATAGAGAAGTGGAAGAAAATCGCACTTTCAACAGAGCGACTCGATAGACAAAAAGCTTATGATGCAGTAGTTGCTGCTTACCAGTGGTTCGACACTGAGGCGCCGGAAATTATTTTCGTTGATAGCCCGTATGAGGCTTTAAAAGAGTTATATGATTATGAAAAACAATACTTACAATTTTCGTTAAGGTCTGATTTACGGCATCCATTAGTTAACTATGATGAAGAACGAAGACATAATTCAACAATAATCCAAGAAAGAACGTTTCTGGAACGAGAGTTATTACAAATGATTTTACAAATATCTAATTTATATTCAGTTCTTGAAGATTTGTTAGACGAAGATGATATGTCTATCCCTGATGAATATTCGGAGGGCGCTTATAATATTGATTTTTTAACTCCTGAATGTTGCTTTTATGATTTTTGTATTTCTGTTCTACATTTACCTTATAAAGAAAAGCAATGGCAGCTTCTGAAAGATTTGGTGCAGTATTGTGGCTGGATTATGTATTATAAAAATATTTGCTTTATATGTGAACGTCCAATAAAATTATTATTTGATAGCGAAAATCGCCTCCATGCAGAGGGTGAAGCTGCTATAAAGTTTGCTGATGGTTTTAAAGTTTATGCTTATCAGGGTGTTATACTGCCGAATAAATATGGGGAAGTTTTTACGGATGAGTGGAAGGCACAATGGTTAGTTGAAGAACGAAATGCGGAACTACGACGAGTTTTAATTCAAGGTATTGGGTATGAACGTATTTATCGCGAGTTAGGCGCCATTGAGTTAGATACTTGGCAAGAGTATACTTTGTTAAAAGTTGATAATTATGTTGAGCTAGATGATGACGGTTCTTCGTTGCAAGAGCCTATGTGTTTGTTAAAAATGGTTTGTCCTAGTACAGGTCATGTTCATATGTTGCGTGTTCCACCTGATATGAGTTCTGCTCGTGAGGCTATTGGCTGGGTAAATTGGGGTGTTGAGCCAAAAGATTTTGCAGTACAAAGTTGATGTATTTGCGTAAATATAAGCTTTTGGCTGTTTATAAGATATGTTAGTTGATGGTTGATGGCGCCTAGGAGTGAGAATACAGCACAAGTACGGCACCTGCGCTACAAAAACTTATCAAAACTATACTTTCATGCCTGCTATGTTTTTTTTGCTGCCACCATTGCATTCGTCATTTAGGAGCTTCAACTATCAGACCAGTATGTTGAAGGAATCCATATTTTGCTAAAATTCTGTTCTTGCGCTACTGCAATGCTTGGTGGCATTAAAAATTCTCCAAGAACAGTAATAACTTCAGTTAAGGAAACCTCTTCTGTCTTAAGTTGTCCCTTATTAACAAAAGATTTCCATTGTTTCTGTTTAGCATTATCAAGAGCAAATTCTGAAGTTAAAGCGAAGGGTAAGGTTATAGGCAATGCTGTTTTGCGTCGGCTAAAGGTATTCTTAAACGCTTCGCAAAGTATTTCTCCCTGGAATTGAAATTTTTGACAGAGAAACCAGATATCATAAAAATCTTTTAATCGGCTGTTTGTGATGCCAAGGTCAACCATTGCCTGAAATTTTTCAGCAACGACTGTTTCACGAGGATAGACAAGTAAACAGGGAGCAGGCATATCCAAGATAGCAGGAAATTCTGCTTCTTCTGCTTTGGGTGTAACTGCATCACCAAATCCAACATCTACTTGAACCTGGATACTAATCGAATCCAGTTTAGCCGTTAGCTTAATTCGCACGCCTTCATATTCTTGTTCTTCTTTGATTTTTTCACCCTTCACACTTTCTTGCTCAAAGACAATGCCATCATCGTTAAAGGCTATGCAGCAAATTTCTGCAAAAACTTTTTCCAGATATGAAATTTCATTTTCTCCATAACCTAACAAGTCCAAATCTTTAGTGGCTCTATGCGGCTCACCATGCCATACCCTAAAAAGACTTGCTCCTTTCAGGATAAACTGCTGCTTGTATGGAGATTGGCTTAACCTGTACAAAAGACGGTCAGCGGCATAACGAGTTAGCAGGTAATTAAAATCCTCGCGTCGCTGTGCGTGAGAGTTGCAGCAACCGTCCTTTAACCGAAGCTGGGATGTTACGAAGTGGTTTTTTAGTCATTTAAGCGACTCCAGATAAGGACGCATTACATTTTGCATTCGGCAAATTTTTGCATAATGCCAAATCTCGTCAATGGTGCAGCTTCTAGAGCGCACGCCAGAACGTAGTGCTTCTAACGCGACATCAAGACCAATTTTGTTACGGAATTTGAAACAATCTACAACTGTTTTGGCGACAGAATAAACTCTTACGCGCACTCCTTCAATTTCATGCTCCTCAATCCCAGATTCCAAAGCTTGACCAGACATATAAACAATCCGTAGTGGAAGCATATCTTCTTTAGGCGCCCGTGCTTTCTGAGCTATAGATAGCCATACTTCAAAAGGAGCCTGGGTTGTAAGTTCATAAAAGCTAAGGGCAGAGAGCAAGCAGATTATTCCATGAGGAACCCTTTTAACAGCTTCCACCAAGCTATGACTTTCTGTAATTTCTGCTTCTGTGAAGGTATAAATCCCACGGGCTGAACGAATAAGCAGTCCTTGCTGCTCAAGACGTTTCAGATATGAGCGATGAATTCCTTTTGCTTCCGCGTCTTTGGCGCGGATTACTCCCATATCATGGGCGAGTTCCAGCACTTGCTGCATCTTAGACATATTCGTGCCTCACTACCTGGTTGAATTTGCATCTTATTGACAAAACGTTGGTTATTGTAAATATATACCTACACTTTATCACAAAGATATTTTTGGTTCAAGCTTGAGCATTACTTATATGCGATGGTAACAATGTAAATATAGCTACCTAATTTTTATACGTAGTAAGTGATGCTTTATGTTAGAAAATTTTGTTGATTTTATTGACCAACTTACTGCAATCCCTGGCGCGAGTAGCGGTTACTTTATTTATAATTGATTTATGCTGCGTTATTTACGTAAGTAGGTAAAACTGGGGTCAGGTCTACCAACGAAGCAGGAACGGGTGAAGTTATATTTTTTGATAATCTCTAAGGATTGTTCCGCTTCTGCTTTATTAGTATTAAAGTCAAACATCCAATGATTACCGTCTACAATTTTCCAACGGTTGTTGATTTTACTTAAAGCTGTTGTTGCTGGGTTAAATGCTACGCAATCTTCCCCTGGAATGGCGCCAGATGGGGCATTATTATTTGTAAGTAGATATTTGAACGATGGTTGTGGGCGCCCAACGAAGCAGGATTTGCTCATGCTGTATTGTTTGATAACTTGGAACGCGCGTGTTGCTTCGTCTTTATTGGCGCCAAAGTCAAACATCCAGTGATTTCCATTCTCAACTATTTTCCAGCTACCGTTAACTTGCTTGACGGCGATATTATTGGGGTTGAAGGCAATACAGTCTTCTTTTGATGCTTGTTTTTGTGTGAGTAATAGTTCGCTGGAACCGTTAAGTTGCTGTAATGTTTGATTCTTGATAGAGGCGGACACAGTTCCAAAATTCGATAATACCAATCCTGCGATTAGTAAACTTGAAACTTGATTATAAAGCTTAATTTTCATCTTGATTAATTTTCTTACAAAAGTAAATCTACAATTCAAGCTAAAGTCAATAAGTCAACTTGACTATGACTAGTAAGCTATATGTTTGTAGTTCAGTTTTTATGCAAGAGATTTTGTCGATTTATATAAAGAAAAGATAAATTTGTGGCGCCTTTATTTTTTGCTGATAGTAAACATTTTTTTGACTACAGACACAGGTAAGCAAAACTAGTACTCCATGTCATAAGTTTTGGAAGGTAGGAGGAATGAACCACAAAGACACAAAGGGCACAAAGGAAGAATTTTTAAGAGATTAACCTACCAAAATTAATGACATGAACTACTAGTAGTCTGTGTCATAAAATTTGGTGAGTTGGTGCCTGTCGTTACGGTATGGTAGGGTGTGTGACGCTACAAAAAAACTCCACTCTTCATGAAAAGACTTGTAGCCTGATAGCACCGGCATTTTCGATGGTGCGTCAAAGCTTTTTAATTTTTCGTTTCAAACGAAGATTGTAATGGCGCCCTCCACACCCTACCAACCTATCAAAATTAATGACATGAACTACTAGTACTCCATGTCATAAGTCTTGGGATGTTGACTTCTTAAAAATTCTTTCTTTGTGTCCTTTGTGTCTTTGTGGTTCATTCCTCCAACTTCCCAAAATTAATGACACAAACTACTAGTGATTCATTTCTCTCCCCTCTGTGCCCTAGAAGTCTCTGTGGTAAAAATAATAAACTGTACTGCACAGGCTATAAGCCCATGCTACAACTGATTAAAATATTATGGTTTGTTCGTATCGAAATCTTCTGAGCTTTGATTTGGCACGTGATCAGAATCTATAAATTCTGGTAGTGTACTTGTATAGTGATCTATTACTTGTTCTAGTGGAAAACGATTAGATGAGTCTGAGCGCGCTTTGATCCCCAGCGCAATTTGCACCTCCTCCCAATCTCCAACCAAGAAAGTTGGTACACAATCATCTGCAAAAGCTTTCTCAATAACAGGTGCCGCTTCTACTGCTTTTAAATCAATTAGTTCGCCAACTAAAAAAGCATTAACGTCTGGGTCATTATCAGCAAAGTTATTTAATAAATTAGTTATAATTTCAACACATCTAGAACGAGCATCAGGATGAATTTGAGCAATACGAGTCAACGCACAGGCTGCATCCGCGCGCTGGTAAGTATCGTGTGACGAGTCTAACATATATGCTTGAAGTGGCTCAATTGCAGTAGTGCCAATCGCAGCTATAGCACTAGGTAACTCTGAACTCATCCGGTCATCTTCTTCAAATGCACCAAATAAATTAATTAATGGTTCAATAGCTTCAACCGCGCGCAGTTGACCTAAAACTCGCATTGCATGAACTGGCGCCCAAGCTTGCAGGTCTGTATCCGAAGCACCAATTAATAACTCCTCATCACTAGCCATGCGTATCAAGTCGGGAATATGCGATGAAGTAAAACCTAGTTCCCCTACATAATCAGGCATACCCTTGATTTGGCTGCAATCTCCGTAAGTCAGCAATTTGTTTACAGGAGACGGATAAGATGATGACATATTTGATTTATTTTTAGCTTTATTTGAATTTTTTAGTCTAATTATTATACCTACTGACTTTCAAGTTAATTATGGAGTGTTGTGACAATTCTTGAAGTGGTTAATATCAAGCTTCTTTGTTACCCAAACCGTAACGACAACTATCTAAAGACAGATAAACATACATACTAGCATTAAGCTTATTTATGTGAGGTTTGAGCATGAAGAGTAATCTAGTTTTAACCACTGTCTTGAGTGGAATCGTTTTGAGCAGTTGTGCTGCGACAGGTGGTGATGCGGCTGGTCGGTCAGTGTCAATGCCACAATCAGCGGCACTTAAACAATTGGCAGCTACAATACCAGCAGAAACAAATGATACAGCTAATACGATTGCATCAACCAAGGCGCCTGTAAAGGCAAAATCCCAACTAATTAAAAAAGCAACCATGAGCTTGGTTGTAGAGTCAATAGACAAAAGCATCAGTGAAGTGACGCAAATCATTGACAAACAGCAAGGTGATTTAATCAAACTAGCTCAAAATCAGCCCTTAGATGAGTTCGTGCGTTCAAGTGCATCAATACAGTTGAGAGTCCCGCAAAATTCGTTAGATAATACGCTTAACCAACTGGCAAAACTAGGGATAGTAAAAAATCGCAGTATCACCGCAGAAGACGTTGGAGATCGAATTGTTGATTTTCAAGCACAGTTAGTCAACCTAAGAAGAACTGAAACAAATCTTCAAAAAATCATGGATAAAGCTGGTTCGGTGCGCGATACATTGAGTGTGTCGCGGGAATTAAGCAATGTCCGTGATTCTATCGAGCGTATAGATGCCCAGCTTAAGAATTTACAGAATCAAGTTAATTATTCAACTATTTCCTTAAATTTAGAAGCAGCAGTCTCAACTAAGAATCCTCAGCGTGGTTTTGGGCTACAAGTTCAAGATACTTGGAATAAATCAACTAACTCTGTCGGCAAATTTAGCATGGGACTGTTAAAACTAGCTATTTGGCTAATGGCTTATAGTCCATATGTATTTATTCTTGCTTTTGGTATTTACGGGTTTAATCGGTGGCGGTCAGCAAAAACTGGCGCTAGGTTAGATTAGACGTAGTATATATATAATTTTTGCCATTTCCCCTCCATGAGTACGATACCATTTGCTAACCAAGGATATCGGGTCATACACGAACTCGGTTGTAACTTCAATGGAGGTCGTGTAACATACTTAGCGCAGCGTATAAATACTGATGAAAAAGTCGTAATTAAGGAGTTTCAATTCGCACGTTCGCTGCTTCAAAGCTGGTCTGGTTTTAAAGCATATGAACGCGAGATAGAGGTTTTACAAGGGTTAAACCATCCAGGTATCCCACGTTACCTAGACTCTTTCGAGACTCCATCAGGCTTTTGTATGGTGCAAGAATACAAACACGCTCAGTCTTTGTCTGTGCCGCGCAGTTTTGCTTTTAATGAAATTAAGCAAATAGCTGTTTCTATACTATCAATTCTTGTATATTTACAAAACCGTATACCACCTATTTTTCATCGCGATATTAAGCCAGAAAATATTTTAATTGATGAGTCAATCAATGTTTATCTAGTTGATTTTGGCTTTGCTCGAATTGGCAATAATGATGTCGCAATGAGTAGTGTTGCTTCGGGAACGCTAGGTTTTATGGCACCGGAGCAAATATACAACCATCAATTAACAAAATCAACAGATTTATATAGCTTGGGGGTAACATTAGTTTGTTTATTAACGGGCACAAAATCAACGGCAATACATACTTTAATTAATGAAGACGGGTGTATTACTTTTAAAGACCTAGAACCTCAGTTAAGTTTAGGCTTTCTCGAATGGCTTTCAACGATGGTTGAACAAAAACCTAAAAATCGCTATAAAGACGCTTCTACCGCTCTTTTCACATTACAGCCACTTGATATTGTCCCTTTATGTATAGCAAAAATTGATAAAAATAAGCTCGAATTTACGGCTCGGCAAATTGGTGAAAAACTTACGCAAACAATTACTATACTTAATGATAATCCAAAAACTACGTTAATTGCTTGGTGTGAAGTGGCGCCGAATATAAATGATGCTCCCCACACTCCCCATAAGCATGACTGGATTGATTTTTCAATCAAACACTTTTATGGAGATAAAATAATATGTAAAGTACATATAGATACAAGTTATTTAATTGCAGACAAAACTTATCACCGTCAATTATTATTACACACAAATTCAGCAGTTGAAATTCAAACTATTGAAATTAAAATTAAAACGGCGCCTTTACCAATTGCTATAGAAAAACAACCATACGCATCGGTATTATTGTTGTTAGTGACCTCAGTCACTATGACCGGAACCGGGACTGGTGCTGCAGTTGCAGCAGTTATAGCGGCTGTGTTAATGACGGTGATTGGTGCAGGTGTTGTTGTAGTTGATGATATCGTATTTGGGTCAGCAGTTGCAGCTTTGGTAGCATCATTTCTAGGAGCTATACTTGGCCCAGTTTTCGGTGCTGTTATATCTGTAATGGTAGCAATTGAGATTTGGTGTGTAATTAAAGCTGGTGTCAGTAACGCCAATAATGTCAATCAAATGACTTTAACAACAAATCTTAATAAAGGATTTAATCAAGCAACTGGCTTTGTAATTGTTTTACTTACCACTCTATTAGCTTCTTCTGCTGCTTTAGTATTAAAAACCGGAGTTATGAACTTCTGGGGAGTATTGACAATTGCGTTAACTAGTTCTGGACTGTACGGTATTTTGATTTATCTGCCAATTAGAAGGCGCCGACTCGTTGCCAAGTATCTAAAGTCAGAAAAACGCTTGATAAAACCGTAAAGCCATGAACTTTTAGGCACTTCAATTATGTAGATTCCAAATTTTGTACTGGGGGTGACGAAATCTTGGTGCAGAGGGATGCCAAGATATGATGAGAAGCGTATTTAACCGAGACATGCCAGAACTACGCCATTCGATTGCTCATCACTACCACGAACGAACTAAGTACGACCCCGATACTATAGCGTCCAAAAACCATGCTTTGGATTGGTCGAAACAACCCGTACCGTTTAAAGAATATAAAATTGGTACGGTTTTTGACCTCAAGCCATATATCCAGGAACCCTCCCCAGATCATAGCGACAACCCTGACGCAAAATGGTGGCACCGATTATCGCGGTTGCTGTTTTGCAGCTATGGTTTAACAGCCAGAATGCCATCAATGGGCAGTGCTGTTTTCTTACGGTCGGCGCCAAGTGCAGGTGGTTTATACCCAGCGGAAATATATATAGTTTCACGAGGAACACCACTATTACCACCTGGTTTATATAACTACCAATCACAAACTCATTCGCTGCTGCAATTTTGGGAAAATAATGTTTGGCAAACATTGCAAGAAGCATGTTTTTGGCATCCAGCCTTAGAAAGTACTCAACTTGCCATCGTCATCACAGCAGTATTTTACCGTTCAGCTTGGCGTTATGAAGACAGAGCATACCGTCGAATTTTCCTAGACACCGGGCATTTATTGGGAAATATCGAACTATCTGGAGCGTTGACAGACTTTCGACCCCATCTTATCGGTGGTTTCATCGACCAAACCGTCAACGAAATGCTTTATATCGACCCAGAACAAGAAGGCGCCACCGCAGTCCTTCCCATCGCTGACCTACTAGATATAAAGCAAAATTTGCCTATTGGACGTACAGCCTTACCCTCAGCCACCGAAACCGACTATCCAAAAATTCCTGACGGTGAACTTCTCAAGTATGTACATACAGTAACGCAAATTTTACCAGGTACAACAGGTAAACTAAACTTGCCTGAAATCAAGCAAAATAAATCAATCGAAGATAAATATAACTTTCCCTTTTGTCAAAAAATATCAACCCTCACAACTCAAATCGACTGGGGGGATAAACTAGATAAACTCGAATCAACAATCCTCAAACGTCGTTCCACCAGAGCATACAGCGGAGAAGATTTAACATTAGATGAACTAAAATCATTACTAGACTTTACATACCAGCCCCAACACTATATAGATCAAGAATTAGATATCTCACCAGATTACTTCGACCTGAATTTAATACAAACCTTTATTGCGACATCTGGAGTAGAAGGACTCGAAGCTGGGTGTTACTATTACGCACCAGCCTCGCAAGAATTACGACAAATTCGCTTTAAAAACTTCCGTAGAGAATTACACTTTCTTTGCCTTGGACAAGACCTCGGTCGCGACGCATCGGCTGTCATTTTCCATACAGCCGACTTAAAAGCTTCCGTCTCCCAATATGGTGATAGAGTCTACCGTTACCTACACATGGACGCAGGACACTTAGGACAAAAACTAAATCTTGCAGCAGTCCGTCTCAGCATAGGAGTTAGCGGTATTGGTGGATTCTTCGACGATAAAGTCAACGAAGTATTAGGTATTCCCCAAGATGAAGCAGTGTTATACATAACCACAATAGGGCGCCCAATGTAAACACCATTTGTCTTGTGGAATGTCTTGTGGAATGTCTTGTGGAATGGGCATCCTTGCCCGTTCCATACAACCCACAAGAAAATTTTACAGTATTTCATAAACATAGATTAAACTAGCGCATGTTAAACAAATGCGCGGACAAATGTCTCTCAAACGACTTATAATAACAGCCTCGGTGCTACTAACTACAGCCTCAGTATCAAACATCGCTTCTGCTCAAAGCAAAGGCGCCCCAGGTAAATTTGACTTTTATGTATTAGCCTTATCATGGTCCCCCGACTACTGTGCAGCCAAAGGAGACAGTGACCCATCTCAATGTAAAGGTAAAAAACTAGATTTTGTTTTACACGGACTATGGCCTCAATACGAAAAAGGATATCCCGCAAACTGCACCACTGAGAAATTACCCTCCACAGTCAAACAGCAATTTCCAAATCTATTCCCTAGTGACAAACTCTACAACCACGAATGGGAAAAACACGGTACTTGCACCGGCTTAACCCCCACACAGTACTTAACATTATCAAAACAAAAAAAAGACTCCGTAACAATTCCTACAAACTACATCAAACCAAATAAACCCTTCCGCACCACCATAAATAAACTACAATACGACTTTGTAGGCGCCAACCCAGCATTCACAAGTCAAAGTATAGCTCCTTACTGCTCAGGTTCCGGACGCTTCCTACAAGAAATCTTTGTATGCTTTACCAAAGACGGTAAACCAGCCTCATGCAGCGCAGAAGTTATAAGACGCTCACAAAGAAGTTGCGGTCAACCAGATTTCTTAGTACGTAGCGTCAGGTAAAACATCAAACTTGTCATATCAATAACCTGTAGGCTCACGGCGTCTCGCCTGACCTACCCCTCATAATTTGTGAAATAAATATATTTTTTTCTGTGCTATAAATTCTGTGAGCTGATAAAATAAACCACGCTCGTCACAAAGGACACAAAGAAAGAATTATTAAGATATTTTTACCACAGAGGCTATTAGGACACAGAGGAAAGAATACGAGAAGTTTTTAACCGGCGCCAACTCCCTGTAATGAATGAGAGGATTGGAGGTTGACTATTTAAAGCTGGAAGGATTACAGTTTTACTGATTTACAGAGAATCGAAGAATAAGATATGGCTGGTCAAAAGACAGAAAAAGCTAATTCCCTAAAAATTACCAAGCGTGATGAAGATTACTCACGCTGGTATCTTGACATCATCGATAGAGCAAAGCTTGCAGAAGATTCAGGAGTTAGAGGATGCATGATTATTCGACCAGAAGGTTATGCCATCTGGGAAAAGATACAGCAAACCTTAGATAAGATGTTTAAGGAAACTGGTCATGTCAATGCATATTTTCCAATATTTATTCCTGTGAGCTATTTCTCCAAAGAAGCTGAACATGTTTCTGGTTTTGCTAAAGAGTGTGCTGTGGTTACTCACCACCGTTTAAAATTGACAGAAGATGGAACGATTGGTGTAGATACAGAAGCCGAATTGGCAGAGCCATTAGTAGTAAGACCGACCAGCGAAACCATTATTTGGTCTGCATATAAAAATTGGATTCAAAGCTATAGAGATCTCCCTATACTCGTAAATCAGTGGGCAAATATCTGTCGATGGGAACTTAGAACTCGTCCCTTTTTACGTACTGCTGAATTTTTATGGCAAGAAGGACATACCGCTCATATAACATATGAGGAAGCTGAAAGTGAAACACGTCAAATATTACAAATCTATAAAACTTTTGTCGAAGACTATTTAGCTGTTCCTGTATTTGATGGGTTGAAAACTGAAAATGAGAAGTTTCCAGGCGCCGACCATACTTATACAATTGAGACAATGACACAAGATCGTCGTGCGATTCAAGTAGGTACTAGCCATCACCTTGGAACAACTTTCTCACAAGCTTTTGACGTCAAGTATTTATCAGCACAAGGTACTTTGGAATATCCATTTGCTACCAGTTGGGGTATAACAACCCGTCTTATTGGCGCCATGATAATGGCTCACTCTGATGACAAAGGATTTGTTTGTCCTCCTCGTGTTGCTCCATTGCAAGTTGTTGGTGTCCCAATTTATAAAACAGATGATGATAAACAAACTGTTTTATCTGCATTTCAGGATTTGCAACAGAGATTTAGATTAATTGATAAATTTTCATTCCGAGTTGATGCGCGCGAAAATTTAAGCCCTGGCTTCAAGTTTAATGACTGGGAATTAAAAGGCATTCCGCTTCGTCTAGAAATTGGACCAAAGGATTTGGCAAATGGAAGCTGTATCCTCGCGAGACGTGATACAGGAGAAAAGATAAATGTACCACTTGACAAATTAGAAGAAGAGATTCCTGAAATTTTAGATTCGATTCAAAAAAGTTTGTTTAGAAAAGCTCAAGAATTTCAGCGGCAGCATACTTACTTTGTCGATACGTATGAATCATTTAAAAATTCTATTGAGCAAAAGCCTGGTTTTTACGTAGCCTATTTTGCTGGCACACCTGAAGATGAGGAAAAAATTAAAGAGGAAACCAAAGCGACTAGTCGTGTAATAGCTTTTAGTTTGCAAGAAGATACTATCGGTAAATGCTTCTACACAGGTAAAGAAACATCTCAACGTGTTATATTTGCTAAAGCTTACTAAAATTAGTTTGTACTTAGATTTAATTCACAAGCAAACAAAACATGACTTGAGAGACACCGATATTAAAGCAACTCTTTACTACTATTCTGATGAGAATAAAAAGCTTTGGCGCCTTGTATACTTAGTTGAGAGCCACTCACAAAAGATAAATTTTCTCCCTAAGTCTGAATTTGTGCAAGAAATAGTAGATTATGTAATTGATGCTTATACAGATCAGTTAGTTTCTCAGATACCTTGTATTAGGGCATAATACAATTAAGTAAGTAGGTAAGTAAGTAAGTAAGTAAGTAAGGTGGGCAGTGCCCACCCTACTATCAATAAAAGCTCTATTTTAATAACTCCTCACCGCGTCGATAAAGCTCCCGCGCGTAGTCTGTCCAAGTACCCTGCCCCCAATATCGAAAACAGCTAGTTTGCACAAGCAAGTTATAAAGTAACGCTTTTTGATAATCTTCCCTTTGTGTCACCAATGCATCTTGTTCAACCAACTTGTCATACTTTTGATGAAACAACGCGCTAAGTCTATTCATCGGTTCGAGTACATTCTCATACCCCTTAACCCAACTTAAATCATTTGTCCACGAGGCGCCGTCAATATGAAACTGATGGTCATTTGCTTTTAATTCTTGAATTGCATTTGCTACCGTTTCCGGTGTTACATTACTTACGCTTCTCCATATTTTATGTTGCTGTACAGCTTGAATCTCTGGATAATTATTAGGGTCGGCGCCTGCTCTTTCAATTAATTCTAGATACTCAGTACCATTCATCGCCACAGTTCCTGCATGATTATTACCGCCGTCGCGGATTTCGTGATAAATTCTGAATAAATCACGGGGATATTCATTCATCATTACACCCCCATTTTCCCCATCAGCAATTTGCGTCACATTTGAAGGAATACTAATATTACCAATTTGCTGCTTACCACGTCCTTTTGCTTCAAAGTAAGGTTGCATTTGAGCAACTAACTTTGTATCTGAACCTTGAGTTTTGATTAGTGCAATAATACTAACTGTTTCACCCTGAGAATTACGCGCGATTAATTTATTAGGAATATACTTTTGGTCGTGATATAGTGAGGCGCCATCAAGACGTTCGACTGAATGCTCTTGCACCATTACCCATTTATAACCGCATTCCTTCAAAGCTTTGACATACTCATATAAAGTATCTGGATGATTAGGTAAATGCATTTCAGGAGGAGAAAATCCTTTTACCCGCTTTAAAGCATCGTAACCAAATAAAGCAGCAAAATAATGTTGCCAAGCCTGAATATGTAACTTAATGTCAGGAATAGGAGTAGAAGGAATTACTGCATGACTCCACATCGTGCCCAACCATTCTACATGAGGTTGATACTGCACATCGCAAGTAATACGCTTAAGATTATCGATAATATCAGTGTGCTGCTGTTGCAAACCCCAAAGTAAATTACCCGAATAGTCGAGCATGATACGCGGGTTACATCCTTGAGAAACTAATTCCGGAATAAACTCAGCCATGCGTTTATAACACCAAGCAAAAACACCGGCGTTATGGTTGTCCCCATCATGAGGGTGTTCAAACATATGCTGAAGGTTACTGATTAATTCACCATTAAAACCTGCGGGAATAGTGGGTTGGTGCATATGAAGCGCGCAGGCAAACCCAGCATTTATATTTTCTAGCCGTAGATTTGTTGTATTTAAAGATACTGGGTCATTGTGGTTTGTAACTAAATAAATATCCGATTCCCAACCGCTGATATTAGGTAAGCCAAAGCGAACATCATCAAGTCTGGGGAGAGGGGATGAAATAGTAGCAGTCATCTCATGCGTCCTGTTAAAGCTTACTTATTTTTACCTATGACTGCTGTTACACCAAAAATTCACTACATAAATTAATAACTTAGGAGCGGATGTAACGGATAAGTTATTAGTTACAAATAAATTATAATTATTTAAAACCATCTATCCGTAACATTTTTTTACAATTAGTAGAGACGCGATTAATCGCGTCTCTACGTGGATATAATTTTTTACAACTCATATAGGATTGCTATAGCTTTTCTAAGTTTTTATCAAGTCAAAGTAAATTTTTTATGAATTTACGAGGGTTTTGTCACAACTTTGTCACAATTTAATAGTTATGCTGCATAGTATAACCGACAAGGAAACGTATCAATGGCGCTTCTTTCTGAATCAATTATTCCGGATACTTTACTTAATGAATTTAAAACTTGCACTCGGTTGTATTACAATGGCAAGCTTGACATTGAATTATGCACAGGCTATAAGTTTTCTTTTTATTACCGTTTAGGACGCATTGTGTGGGCAAGCGGAGGCGCCCATCCACTTCGACGCTGGAAGAGAAACATCGCGCAATATTGCCCGCAGATTAATCTTGATACAATTAAATTGCAAGCGGACAGTCAAGATATAGAATATTGGGATTATCAAGTTCTAGAAGCTTTGTATAAAAACCAGAAAATTAAACGCGAGCAAGTAATTCAAATTATTTATAGCACAATCGGTGAACTTCTATTTGATTTAACGCAACAGACAAGCTGTAATATTAGTGCCTGTCAACGCGACAAAGAGGTAATTTTAGAGGCGCCAATGAGTCTTTCTAGCACAGCGGTGTCACTTGAACATATATTTCAATCGTGGCATTGTTGGTCAGAAGCTGGTTTAGCAAACTTTTCCCCCAATTTAGCACCTGTGCTGCGATTACCTGAACAACTTCAACACGTAGTTAATCCAGCAGTATATGATAAATTTGTCAAGTTAATGAAAGGTAACTATACGCTGCGTGACATAGCAGCAAAAGCGAAGCAGGATGTATTATCTATAGGTCGTTCTTTACTTCCTTATATTTTGCGAGGATTTGTTGAATTAGTTAAAGTAGAAGATTTTCGTTTATTTACAAAAGAAACTAAAAATATTTGTATCCGAACACAATCATTAAAAACACCATTAATTGCTTGCATCGATGATAGTCTCCGAGATTGTTGGCTTTTGGAAGATATTATCACGCATTATGGCATGAAGTTTGTTGGTATTCACAACCCTTTGAAAATTTTACCCACTCTAACTGAGCGTAAACCAGACTTAATTTTTTTAGACTTAGCGATGCCAGTTATTGATGGCTATCAAGTTTGCTCTCAAATCCAACGTATTTCTAGTTTAGCCAAAACACCTGTTGTGATTTTAACTGATAGTAATGGTCTTTTTAACCGAATGCGCGCTCAAGTGGCTGGTTCAAATGATTTTATTCCTAAACCTGTAGCAGCTGATCAAGTTATGGATATGGTACGCAAGCATTTGCATGTTAATATAACATCACTTGATTATTCTTCAATGGGGTCAAAATTTGAAGTGAGTTATGTTTAATCTCAATTGTTATAGATAGATTCGATTTCCAAGTTTAATTTAGGCGCCAATTACTGGATAATTAAATTACAGATGGCTGTGAGGAAACAGGGATATGCAGGTGCCGAAATACATACTAGCATTAGACTTAGGTACAACAGGGAACCGCGCGTTCATATTCAACGCTGACGGTAATATAGTTGGTAGTGCATATAAAGAACTTACGCAATACTACCCCCAACCCGGATGGTTAGAACATAACCCCTTAGAAATTTGGAATGATACCTGCTGGGTAATGCAAACAGCTATTGCAAATTCTCAAATAACTCCTGCACAAATTGCTGCCATCGGACTTACCGTCCAGCGTGAAACCTGCTTACTGTGGAATAAAACTACTGGAGAACCGCTTCATAACGCCATAGTCTGGCAAGACCGACGCACGGCGCCATTTTGTTACGAATTGCAAACACAGGGATATACTCAAGAAATCTATGACCGTACAGGTTTAGTTATCGATGCCTATTTTTCTGCAACCAAGCTCAAATGGTTACTAGATAATATTCAAAATCTTGATATCAATAATACTTTAGCTGGCACAATAGATACATGGATACTATGGAAATTAACTAATAGAATTCACGCCACAGACCACAGTAACGCCAGTAGAACCATGTTAATGAACTTAGAGACAGGCGCCTGGGATGAAACGTTATTGAACTTATTTCAAATTCCTATAGATATATTACCCAACATCCAACCTAGCTTAAGCCACTTTGGTGTTACCGATACTAATATATTAGGAGTCTCAATTCCCATCACAGCAATATTAGGCGACCAACAAGCGTCATTATTTGGTCATGGCTGTTCAAAACCAGGTTTAGTTAAATGTACTTATGGAACAGGTAGCTTTTTAGTAGCACATACAGGCTCACAAATCATTCGCACATCACAGCAACTTATCTCAACAATAGCTTGGACACAAACTAATTCAAACACAATCGGATATGCATTGGAAGGTAGCATGTTTACCAGCGGCGCCTGTATTCAATGGCTACGCGATAGTCTCAAACTCATTAATAATGCTGCCCAAACAGAAACAATGGCAATGAGTGTTACAGACAGTTCTGGTGTATATTTTGTCCCAGCATTAAGCGGGTTAGGGGCGCCTCACTGGGATATGAGCGCACGGGGAGCATTCTTCGGAATAACAGGTGCTACAAAACCCGAACATATGGTGCGTGCTGTTCTTGAAGCAATAGCTTACCAAGTTAAAGAAGTTGTAGAAGCAATCAACGCATCATGTACTACACCTGTACAAAAATTAGCAGTAGATGGCGGCGCCTGTGAAAATAATTTCTTAATGCAATTTCAAGCGGATATATTAGGAATTCCAATAGAACGTCCGGTTGTTCGCGATACAACAGTCCAAGGTGTTGCTATCGCTGCTGGGTTCGTTGTAGGTTTGTGGGATAGCAATGAAGTGTTAGCCCAACGTCAAATTGACCGTGTATTTGAACCAGGTACAGATACACATAACAACTTTGCAATATGGCAAAAAGCTGTCGAACGCGCGAAACATTGGCAACAGATGTAACGGATGTAACGGATGAGCGCATCATATATCCGTTACATCCGTTGTATCCGTTGCAAACTTCACCACATATTTAATTGACCAGGCTGCTTATCAAGTTCATTCCAAGGCAAAGCTGGAACTGTCACTCCACTTTCTTCCAACAATTTCTGAAAATACCGCACGTTACTTGGAGAGTGTTCTTCAACAGGACAGTGAACAAAAAAGTAAATTTGTTTTCCCTGCTGTAACCATTCTTGGACTTGCGTCACCCATTCTTCCATAAATTGCTGATTGTTTTCCAGCTTAGGGTGTGAAATAAACCGAACTAAACTAAAAGGCGCCGTAACGCAAAACTGAACTGGTAATTGAGGTTTACGTCGTTCTGACTCTAACTGCGGGTCATCATCCCCAGTATAAATTGGGCGAGTATCTAATAATACTCTACCAACACCAAATCTTTCTAAAAGCGTATTTAATTCTATCTGATAAACTTCTTTAAACCAGTCGCGATGACGAACTTCGACGGCTAAAGGTAATTTTGTTTCTTGCCAAGCTTCTAAGAAAACTTCTAAATCATTAATTGACTTTGGTGTATAGCTTGGTGGTAGCTGGGCAAACATCGGCCCCAAACGGGGCAAGAGCGGTTGCATCCGTTCTGCAAACTCTAAAGCTTTATTTATATAAGGTTGTAATAATCCATTATGAGTAACATCGCGCGGTAACTTCGGGCAAAATTTAAAACTAGGTGGTGTTTGTGTTGCCCAGCGAGAAACAGTTTCTGCACTTGGAACTGCGTAAAAAGTCGTGTTACCCTCTACCGTAGTAAAACGCTGGCTGTATAAGTTGAGAAAATCAGCATTACGACTACCTTCAGGAAATAGTTCCCCTACCCACCCCTTATATGCCCAAACAGCGCACCCTAAAAGAAAGTTCACAGTTAATTCAAAAATTAATATTCCACTACAAATTGTAGCGTTTGAGAGTAGGGTGGGCAGTGCCCACCGTACATTCAGTACATTAGAAGCGATAACCTACACCAGCTTGCAAGCTTACTGCATCAGCAGAGCTATTCTTGTACGCATCAATACCCCACTTGGCATCACCATAAACAACGGTGTTTTTAGCAACTTCAGATTCGGCGCCAAGGGTTACAACAGGAGCATTTTTGTTACCTAATTGGCTGGCATAACCTTCGTTGGTTTGGAAGGAGTAACCACCGCCGAGATAAACGTTAGTATTTTTAGCAACGGGTGCATCAAGAGTTACCATCGGGATAAGTGCTGTTGAATTACCGCCAAATAATGCTGCACCACGAACTGAAACTTGTGAAGATGGAATCGCGTAACGTCCTTGTACGTTTCCACCAAACGTAGCTGCGTCCTCTTGTTGACCACCATTGGTAACACCAGCTGAAACACCGACACCTAGATAACTACCAGTCATTCCTTTTTGTTCAACTTGAACTGGTTGAGCAGATGCAATACCTGCTGAAACTAAAATAGAAGAAATTGCAAGAGCAGCAGTAGCAGTTAATTTTGCAAGTCTCATATAAATTTTCCTCACGCTTGAATTCACTTAATGCTTTATATATATAGAATCTCTTTTTTTACGAAACTTAACCTCGCACACCTAGGTCATTCAAGCAGGTTAAAATAGATTCACCCAACTGGGTGTGGCGCCTATAAAGCCTTTTCGCTAAAATAATGAAAATACATTAAACAAGAAATATAGCATTCCTAACTGCAAAGTGAAAAATTAAATCTCTATGACGAACCACAAAGACACAAAGGACACAAAGGAAGAAAAGGAAGATACATGTTTAAAATTTTACGAATGATTTAGGACTGCTATAAAAAAGAGCAGATATAAATATCTACCCTCTTTCAAAATATTAATTCAAGGCATTATTATTGACTATTTAGAAGCGATAACCAACACCAGCTTGTAAGCTTACTGCATCAGCAGACTTATTCTTGTACGCATCAATACCCCACTTGGCATCACCGTAAACAACGGTGTTTTTAGCAACTTCAGATTCGGCGTCAAGGGTGACAACAGGATTATTATCGGAACCTTTGTTTTATGGTCAGTCGCATATCTAATATGTCAACCCATTCTCGAACAGCGGTTTTTAGAGCATTTAAAGAATTATAAGCTTCAAGCTATGTAGCTATTTGCTGCTTAATATCTGTCATGGTCTACTTCTCATAAACATGATGTAAAATTATATCTATATAATCCACTTCCATTACGTATTAGAACATAAATACTGTTTGAGCAAATGTAAATTATTGTATAGGTCTAACTATACTGAAGTAATACTAAAATCAAGTTGAAACATACTAGTGTAAATTAATACATATTTTGCGTACCAGTTAAATATCTGTCATATCTAGCCGAGTAGTAAGCATGTTATATATAGTATTTTATAGTCACACTGATAAAGAATAGGATAAATTGTAGGGGTGTGAAACTTGATTTTGATAATACGCTCTCCGCGCGACTGCATCCGAACTGGAAGAAATGCTTTTAGAGTTTGGAATGTTTATCAAGTTAGCAGTTGATATCGAGCGTCGTATACTGGCAGGTGGAGGAGAGATGCATTATTATTGTGAGCAAGACCTACTTGCAGACGGTAGCAAGCAAAAAAATATTTGGGGAGCAGGTTTTGAGCCTTATATACAGAAAGTTACTTATGACTCTTTGATAAATATTCGCGCTCCTCAAAATCGTTCGATGGAAATAACAGACCCTATCATAAAACAAAGAGTTGCAGAAATCATTATAGAACTATTAGGTGGAATATGACAGATTTAATACAGAGACAAGAAATTTTTACACAGGATGATATTGCTACTCGTTTAAGCAATATAGCTAAAAACCTTCGCACCATTAATCAGGTTGTTGTAAGCAACCCTGACTGTGCAAGCAAGATAATTAGAGAAAGTTTATTTTTCATCGAATGGACGGCGCCATCTTTAGTTCAAGTTGATGTAAACCAAGCCACCGAGTTAGTTGAGTTGGGTCGTACTTTAGCACACTGGCAATATAACTGGGAAAAAATCAGTAAACAGGCGCCTGCAAGAGAAGAAGTTGCAACCGTTGCTGCTAACTTATTAAAACATAATATCTTTAGTTAGTTTGAGGCATGATAAAGTGGCGCCACTCAAGCATAAGTCGCTATATAGCTTTCATCAATAAGATGCTAAAATAGTGAAAATAAATTAAACAAGAAATAAAAAAGAGCAGATATTTATATCTACTCTCTTTCAAAATATTAATTCAAGGCATTATTAAAGACTATTTTGAAGCGATAACCAACACCAGCTTGTAAGCTGACTGCATCAGCAGAACTATTGTTGTACGCATCAATACCCCACTTCGCATCACCGTAAACAACGGTGTTTTTAGCAACTTCAGATTCGGCGCCGTTTTAGAGAAGTCATTATATAGCACTTGCAAGAATCGAGTTACTCGGCACCAAATATAATACTGCAATCCAGTGCCCGCTTTTGTAAACTATAAAAGTAAAATAATATCAAATCGTTACAATTATTAACATATAAATGCATAACATGAAGGCGGCTGAGATATAAAGATATGTAAAGCTATATAAATTGTTATAATCTCATGCCAAACGATATAAATAATCCTGGTAATTATGATGCTGTTTTGGGGGGTAATAATCCTCCTCCTATAAATGCTGTGGTATTAGGACGAATAGAAGGAATTAAACAACTTGAATACCGATTATTAAGTCAGGTTGTTGAGAATAGAGTATCTGCTTTATCAGAAGCATTAAATTATGGTGAAGAAGGTTTGTCGCTCGTTATACAAGCATTAAATGACCTAGAAGAGGTAGTTTATCAATCGGCTTATGATTTATTAAAAGATAGAAAAGAGACAAAAGTTCAAGTTGCATTATCTGAATACATCAAACATTGTTGTATTCGTTTTGATGGTTTTTACTGTAATTATAAGGAACCTGGTGATTACGAGTTTGTAAGGTTTTATGAAGATGGAACAATTTTAAGTATAACTTTATATCGGAAACCAGATATTGAGCATGTTGCAACATGGTTTAATAAACATCATGGATATATTGGTAAAGGAATTTATAAAATTGAACGCAATACTATAGGTTTTTTTAAATACTCTAATAAGCCTTATTGTAGTGGAGAGATTGGAAAATATGGTAATACGATTTCACTTGTTTGGAATTATGCTCCTTTTCAAGGCGCCCTAAAATATTACTTTATCCATATAGCGAATCTTCGATAACCTTTTTAACTGGCGCCAATTTGAAATCTCTTACTCTTATCTCTGTGTTCTGTGCGTCTAATCAGGTAAAAATTATTACTACTAAAATTAATGACATGGAATAGTAGGACGGGCGAAGATGCCCGTTCCACAAGTTCCACAAGGCAGGAAATTAAGTTTATCTATAAGAAATTAGCTCTAACTATCTTTTTAATATTCGTTGTCGCATTTTTACGACGAAGCTATTGATTTCAGGTATTCTCATTACAGCAGCAATGGTGCCAAACACAGTTAACCCTACTAATCCAGCAATTGAAAGTTCAATTAGTAAAAGCAGTAGATTTTCTTTACCAACTGAAAACCGTTCCATTAGCTGTAATGTGGCAAAGCTTGAAATTCCACCTGCAAAGCTTGCCGCAGTTAATCCTAAAATTGGCAAGCTCCACTCTAATATCGGTAATCCATTTAATCTGCCATTCAGTAAAAATAACAACATTAATACTGAACTACAATTTACACCTACTGTTGCCAAAACCAAGCCAGGAGCGCCAAACGGTTTAATTAATAAATAATCTAATACAGCATTTAGTACTATATTTATCATACTAATACGGAAAGGTGTGGCGCCATCACCCAACGCATAAAATACTCTAACTAAAACATCGCGTCCCAAATAAGCGAACATCCCAACACCATTAGCAATTAACAGCGATGCTACTAAGGCTGAATCAGTAGATTTAAAAGCGCCGCGCTCATAAACTATTCGGACAATTGGTGTTGATAAGGCTATCATCAAGGCGCCTAATGGCAACATTGTAAAGGCAGATAATATTAATCCTTGGCGAATACGTAATTTGAGTTCTGACCAATTTTCTGGAGCAGCAAGACGAGAAAACATTGGTAGCAAGGGAACCAGAATTACATTGGAAATAATTCCTAAAGGAGTTTGTACAAGTAATCCTGCATTCGATAAAGCTGCTGCAACACCTATGACTGGAATTTGAGAAGCAAAATACAAATCTGTGTAGAGGTTGATTTGTAACATCCCAGAAGAAAAAGTTGCTGGGAGCATGATTTTAAGAGTTTCGCGCACACCTTCAGATTTAAAATCGAATCGCAGACGAAATCTGCCCATACCCGATTTTGCTTGCGCGATAACTTGTAATAACCATTGTAAAATAGCTCCAGCTAGCACGCTTCCAGCCAAAACCATCCCACCTAATTTTGCGTATCCAGGTTCTGTGCTGCCGATATTATTGCCTACTACCAAGTATAAAGCACTTATACCAACAATAACAGTAACGCTAGAAAGTAAAGGGCTAACTGAAGGTAGCCAATATTGATTTGCAGCATTCAGAACTCCAAACCCAATACCAATTAACCCTGCTAGGAGTGCCATCGGCGCCATGATTTGGAGTTGGTCTATAGTAATCAAACGTACTACTTCTTTACCTGGTGCTTTTAAACCTGGTGAAAAAATATCAACTAGCATCGGCGCCAAAAGGACTATACCAATCGTGACAAAAAGTAGTACTCCTCCAACTAGTGTTGTAATTGTCTCCACCAATGGCGCCGCTTCTTCTTTTTTACGTTTGGAAAGGACACTTACAACAGCGCTATAAAAGGGGCCGTTGATTCCACCTAGTAAAATTAACAGGAAACCAGGAATTGTATAAGCATAACTAAAAGCATCAGCAGCTGGCCCCAAACCAAAAGCTGCTGTAATCACTTGCTGCCGTACTAATCCAAATATCTTACTGATAAATGTAGCTGCGGCAATGATTCCCGCAATTCCCGCTAACGAACGAGACTTATTTTCTTGTTGTTTTGTCACGAATGATACCAACCAACCAGGACATAGCGCTTAACACCAGAACATTTAACACGAAATGGGTGAATCTGTCAGGTAAATTTTGACAAAATAATCATATTAAATTTATCTATAACTTTACCTACATCCCAAACTATCCCTTGTTGCAACACCTGTAACTGGGTTTACACCGTCCGCGCGTTCGCACAGCAAACTAATTTGATAGCGGTCGATGAGAGCATTACTAAAGTCGGCGCCTGTAATATCAGCGTCATAGAATCGACTACGAGTCAAAGTTGCATCGGTAAATATGGCATTTTTGAGGTTTGCGTTATCGAGCGTTGCACGGTCTACCAAGGCGCCTGTCAGATTTGCTCCTTCTAAATTTGCTTTTAGCATTACACCTTTAGTAAACATCGCATTCGTTAAGTTGGCGCCTTTGAAATTAGTGCCTCGCATCTCCGCTGCTACAAAGTTTACACCTACTAAATCGGTATTCGAGAAATCGCGGTTTTCTAAACTGGCGTTATTGTAGTTAATTGTATTAATTTGTGCATATCCTGGCTTGGCATTGAACATTACTAGTAAACAAGCCAAACTCAGTATAGTGATGAGGGTGAGAATACTACGTAAAATTTTTTTCATCGTTCTTTTTGCGAGATACCCCAGGTTCGGCAAAGCAACCTGGGGAGGGATAGCAAATCAAATTTAATGGTTCGATGCCATTAAATTTGATAATTTCCGATTTGGCAACACAATCAATCCTGTGTTTCGCCTTACCAAGCGGACTTTGCTTTTAGTACACTGACCTAACCGTTCCCAGTTAACGTCAGATACCGAAACTTGAGTTTTGGTGTCACCACTTACCCAACCAAAAAAGGTTTTTGATCCTTGAGTCGCTTTGACATAATCGCCTTTTCTAAAACCGTGACGAGTAGTAGTTCCACCATATTTACGGCGTTTTCCACCAATTGAAGGCAGCATCAGGTGAAGTTGGCGCCGTGATACAGGTGGACGACGAATTATGGTAAATGGTGCAGGTGTTATGTTTACTTCACCTTTCCATCGCATTGATTGGCTATTAACCATGCCGTACTTAATGAAGGCAATACAAGCTAGGGCAACTCCATCTACTGCGTGCGTTGCGGGAATTGCATCACACTTAGAATGTTTTTGTTTGTGTAAACCTAATTGTTGTCGAATATTGGCGGTTTCCCAACCTTCAAGTTGTTTAACCAGAGCATACTTTTTCAGGTTTTCCACTTGCCACTTTTGACCAACCATGACAGGGCTAAAGCCTTTATCACCACGCGCTTTTACTATTTCATAAACAACCGTGGTGATTAGGTAAATTGATGACAATTCTTTAATTACGCGCAATTCAAGTTCGCGGTTAGCACGAATACTTGGTGCTATTTTGCGTCGTTTGCGATTGTCAAATCGTTTCTCACGGTGAGCGCGTTTCTTGAAAGGCAGTTTGCGATTAATGCGTCTACCTCTGCGGCCAGAACGTGCCTCACGTCGTTGCTTCATTCGGTCTTTTACCGTTCGGAATGGTAATTGTAGATGAGCTAGCCACAAAGTAAATTTGGCAGACTGTACACCAATACCTGTATACAACTTTCCTGGGTCGATACCGACTGCAATTGGTTGTGTGTCAGTAGTTTTTGTGCATTTAAGTAACTGAATTTGAAAAATACCAAGGTCATTATTTATCACTTTGGCAATTCCAAGTTTTAGCCATCTGCGCGCTCTGCTTGGCTTTGTTGGCATTAGCACTTCGCCTGACTGTGATAATACTGCTACTCGCATAAAGAGATAATCCTCCGAGTAAAGTTGATAGTCCCTTCGCCCAACACGATTATGATGTCTTGGCTTTACCCAACGCCATTAATAAGATGGCTGAAATTTAATCCGAACTAGGGAAGTATCCGGTAGTTTTTACAAAACCGTGTCTCAGTGGGCTATTCAACAGTTGGCTTGTAAGGCTTATCCCCTACAATCCCCGCCCTCCGTAGGGTGGGGTAGTTGAAAACTTAGGCGCCTAATTTGTCAGGTGGGCAGTGCCCACCTACTATAATTTAGCTCGAATGGGGATAGTAATTACAAATTCTGTTCCTTCTCCATAGCTGGAATTTATATCAATGCTACCATGATGTTTATCAACAATGATTTGACGCGCGATAGCCAAGCCTAATCCAGTACCTTTTCCAACTCCTTTAGTGGTAAATAAATGCTCAAAAGCTTTATCCTTTACTTCATCTGACATCCCAATACCATTATCCTTGATTCGGATAAGAACTGACTGATTATCTTGACTCAGTTCGGTTGTAATTGTAATTAAATTTGGATTTGCTTGAACTTGTTCAAAACTCTTTCCGCGATTTGATTCCTCTAATGCATCAATAGCATTTGCCAACAAATTCATAAAAACTTGGTTAAGCTGTCCTGCGTAACACTCGACTTGTGGAATGTTTCCATAATTATAAACTACTTCAATAGCAGGACGATTTTCGTCTGCTTTCAGTCGATGTTTGAGAATTAAAATTGTGCTGTCCAAACCTTCGTGAATATTAAACTCAGTTGGATACTCGCTATCCGCGCGCGAAAAAGTGCGAAGACTAGTACTAATATTACGGATACGTTTAATTCCTTCTTGAGTCGAATTAATTAATTTGGGTAAATCTTCCTGCAAATACTCTAAATCGATTGCTTCAATTTCTGCTTCAATATCTTCTCCTGGTTGGGGAAAACGCTGTTGATACAATTTCATTAAATTTAATAAATCTTTAGTATATCCTTCAACATGATTCACATTCCCATGTACAAAGCCAATTGGGTTATTAATTTCATGAGCAATACCAGCAACCAAATTTCCTAAAGCTGACATTTTTTCATTTTGTATAAGCTGCATATGAGAAGATTGTAATTCTTGCAATGTTTCTACTAGTTCTCCAGTTCGCTGCGTAACCTGTTGCTCTAAGTTTTTAGTTAAGTATCGTAGTTGTAAATGCGTTTTAATACGTGCAACAACTTCTGCTTCTTGAAAGGGTTTGGTAATATAGTCTACCGCTCCTAAATCAAAACCTTTGGTTTTACTTTCTGTATCAGATAATGCTGTCATAAATATAACAGGAATTTCTTTGGTTGATGGTTCTGTTTTCAACCTTCGACAAACTTCAAACCCATCCATAACTGGCATCATTACGTCAAGTAAAATTAAATCAGGCAATTGAAACTGCATTTGCTTAAACGCACGCTCTCCACTATTCGCTATTGCCACTTCATAACCTGCATCGTTTAAAGTATCATAAATAACATCTAAATTAGCAGGTGTATCATCAATAATGAGAATTAAAGTAACTTGTTGATGTTGCATATTTATTTAATACCAGGATAATTTAAGATAAATGTAAAGTTTCTTCTAACACACTTTCTAATTTGTCAAATTCAAAACTTTCGGCTAATTGAATCAATTTCATTAAGAAAGGTTTAAATTGAGGATTTGTAATTTCCATTTGTTTAATTTCATTAATAAACTTCTTTACTAATCCTCGCTGCACTAAATCTAATAAGTACTGGAGGTGAGCTTTCTCAATAATATTAGATACCGAAGTCTGACTATAATCATCTGTACTAATTTGACTTTGAAGACTCAAATCTAAGCTTTCGTTTTTTTGATACTTCCAATTTATGTTTAAATGATTTTGAAGTATTTTAAATAAATCATATACCTGTACAGGTTTTGCTAAAAAATCATCACCTCCAGCATTAATGCTTCTGTGTTTATCAATATCAGAGACAGAGGCAGAAGAAACAATGACTTTTAGATGTTTTAAATCTGCTGTATTTCTAATTTGACGAAGCATTTCAAATCCGTCCATTACAGGCATTACCAAATCGGTAATAATAATATCAGGTTTTAATAATCTGGCTTTTTCTATACCCTCTTTTCCATTTTCTGCTTCATAAAGTTCAAAACCGATAGGTTCGAGCAAATTTACTAAAACAGCCCGATTTTCCCAACGGTCATCTATCACTAAAATTTTGCGTGGTTGTCCTTCATAACCGATGATGTTTTGCTCAGAATAGCTCATTGCATCTTTTACCCAGTTAGTTAAAATAGGTAAATTAACATCAAAGAAAAATTTACTCCCAACTCCTAATTGGCTTTGAACTTGTATTTGGCTATCCATAAGGTTTACTATTTTGCTGCTGATGGATAAACCTAGTCCTGTACCTTCAGAAGTTCGCGCGCTCGAACCGACTTGTTCAAAAGGTTTAAAAATCGTTTCTATTTGTTCTGTAGCAATTCCAACACCTGTGTCTTCGATTTGGAAACGCAGTTTAATTAGTGATGAGTGATGAGTGCTGAGTGCTGAGTTGGTTAAAGTTTCAACTGTAAAGGTTACTGAGCCTGTGTCGGTAAATTTAATTGCATTACCTAATAAGTTTATCAAAACTTGACGTAAACGCTTTTCATCAGCTTCGATACCTTCAGGTAAATAAGCATTAGTAGTATAAATAAACTCTAAATCTTTTTGTTCCGCGCGAATGCGGCAAATTTCAACGACTCCTTGTAAAAAAGAAGGGAGATGTAATGCTCTAGGATATAGTTCTAACTTACGGGCTTCAATTTTAGATAAATCTAATACATCATTAATTAACGTTAGTAAGTGCGAACCACACTGGTAAATAATTTCTACGCCTTTTTTTTCTTTATCACCCCAAGTATTGGAACGATTAAGGATTTGAGCATAGCCAAGGATACCATTTAGGGGAGTGCGAAGTTCATGGCTCATGTTAGCTAAAAACTCGCTTTTTGCTTGGTTGGCTGAGTCAGCAGCTTCTTTTGCGACTTGTAGTTGCTGTGTGCGTTGTTCAACTCGTTGCTCTAATTCTTCAAAGGATAGCTGTAACTGAGCAGTCATTTGGCGAAAAGATTGTTCTAAAATAGAAATTTCATCTCCGATCAGAAAGCTTGAGTCTTTGTAATGGTGTTCAATTACTTGTGTACTTTGATTCAATCGTTGTAATCGCTCGGCATCAGCTTGTGCTAATTTTTTACACTCTTCAAGAATTGGATGTAAGCGATGGTTAAGTTGTCGAATAAATAAAGCAACTACGAAGCCTAACACGATGCCAGCACCAACGGCGCTTCCAACTGTAATAAATAGTACAGGAAGTAATACAACGGATTGAGGAACAATAGCCAGCATCAACCAATTTACACCTTTAACACGTTGGTATACCCAGTAATTACCATCTCGAAGTACTAATCCAGCTTGAGAGCGTTGAGCTAGTTGCCATACTGTTTTAATTTGGGGAATATCTGTATAACTCTTTAAATCTGTGGCTTTTTGAGGATTGGGGGGATAAGCGAGTAATTTTCCTTTTTCACTTAGAATTACGAAGTAGCCACTATCTTTGATAACAGAAGTTTTAACATTTTGACTTAAAGCTGTAACGCTAATATCAAATGCAGTTGTACCAAGTACTTGATTTTGGTCATCAATAATTGGAATTACAAAAGTTGACATTGTAATTCCATGCCAAGGAAACGGTTCTGTTAAAACTGCTTTTCTTAAAGTTACAGGTAGTCTCACATAATCCAGTTGAGTATAATCTTCAAGGGTAGCAACATCCACATAGCGAATGTCAAGATTAGGCGCCGATAAAGCTTCCCCAACTTGTCCAGGGGTTTTTTGGTCAACAAAATAGTAAGGAAGAAATAATTTACGGTCTGGTACTAACACGAAAGGTTCTTGGCTTATACCATAACCCATTGCTATCGAAGGGCGATTTCGGAAGAAATGGAAAGCGAGTTGTCTGTATCTATTAATATCGCGAACTCCACTTTCATACTTAGTTTCAATTGCTGCATTTGACATTCGCAAACCTCGTTCAGCTTCCCTCAGTTGTGCTTCAATATCTGCAACTTGTGTATTTAAGCTACCGCGAATTTCATCTTTAGCCCGGTTTTCTAAAGTTTGGTAGAAAAAATAAGACATTCCACCGAGTCCAACCAAGGCGCCGCTTAGTACATAGAGAAATAGTTTGGCGCCGATAGTATGTACATTCTTAAACTTTACAAAATCAGTGAGCATAAAACATAAAATTAAAAGATTCTTTCAAAAATATTGTGCCCATAATTTTAATTTATCTAACACAATAAAAAAATTTACATATATTAATATAGAATTGATTTGCCGTGAAAAGATTATATTTTGACTAATTTGATTAAATTTCAGGAAAAATAGCCTTTAGAAATAAAACTTTTAACCTATAAAAATCCCTCCGATTTTTCTTCGGAGGGAAAATTTTTATGAATATGAAAAAGTTAATCAACTATAGGAATCCTAAATTATTTTTGAAAAAATCTAGGTAACCGTAAGGTGGGCAGTGCCCACCAAGACCTTGATATATTTGGGATATGGTGGGCAGTGCCCACCTTACCTGGTATTCAAAAATCAAATAGGAATTCTATATAAATTACTTCCAATCTTTACCAACGCGAATAGTGACATCAGATTCAAGGTCACCTGTTGCAGCTACCTCAACATGACCTAGACCGAGAGCTTTTTGAACTTGTTCGCCAAGTTCGCGGTCACCTTTTTGGACAATAATCTGTGTTTCGCGTTGAGTATCTAACCAGTCGGTAGATGCGTAAGCTTTAGCAAAACCTTTTTGCTTAAGACTATTAATAACTTTTTCGGTTTTACCTGGCACCTTTGAAGCATTTTGAATAGCAATTTTTAGATTCGGTAAAGGTCTTACCAAGGGACGCATTCCAGCAATACCTACACCTGTATAATCATTTAACAGCTTAACTTGTCCGGTTAAATCAATCCAGTAGCTGTTAGGGTCAGCACTTAGACGGCTAAAAATACCCGGCAAGATAGTCATCTGAAAATTATCGCGCTCCAAATTAGAAGAGAAGTTGACAAGCGCCATCATTTCTTCCAACTTTAAGTTGGTATCGAAATACTTTCGCATCACGCGGATAAGTTGCGGTAAGCGAGGTACAACAGTAGGACTCGATAATTTTTCGCGCATTGCCACCAACAGCGCTTGCTGACGTTGAACGCGCGGTAAGTCTCCGCTATTGGTTTCACGGAAGCGCACGAACTCTTCAGCTTGTTCACCATTAAGGTTTTGCCAACCTTCAACCAAATTAATTGAGAAGCGCGCGTTCGTATCTTTGTAATTCATCGCTTGAGGTACAAAGACTTCGACTCCACCCAACTGGTCAACTAGCTGACGCAAACCGCTTGTAGAAATACGAATATAACGGTCAATAGGAGCATTATTTAAAGTCCGACTAATCACCCGGTTAGATAGTACAGGGCCACCTTGAGCGTTTGCCTGCGATACCTTGTTCAAACCTTTTTCAGGAATGGAAATCATTGTATCCCTAGGTATTGACAGTACACGTATACTTTTATCTTCGGGGTTAAGCCGAATTAGAAGCATCGTGTCACTTTTACCAGCAAAGCTTTCTGGTGAACCATCTACAGTCCCTGGTACTGGCTCAATCCCCATAACAAGGATGTTCATCGGACGAATAAGCTTGTATTGTGAAATATTGCTCCACAAATCTGCTGGTAACTGCGTTTTTTCCGCTTCTTTGCCAGACAGTTGTAACTCATCATCGGTATGGTCAACGCTACTCCACAACGGAGTCCATAGCGCTAATGCCGACACCATTAACCCAGATAACGTCATCCCAACAGCAATAGATAGTATCCAGAATAACCAGCGCGGTATCGATAGACCGAGCCGTTGATAAAGCTGGCTAGGGATAGAAGTGTGCGTTCCACCCGGATTTGCTGTAACATCATCAGAATAAGTTACCGTCTCATAGCTATGGGATTGTTCTGAGTCAGAAGGTGCTTCTTGATTCTCTAGCCAATCAGTATCTTGATTTTCTTTACGTTCAACTTGTTTAACCACAAATATCTCCCCACTCAACCAACGCCATTTACGTTCAACTGGGGAAACCCCAGCTTAACTCTGTGGCCACTCCCTTAAGGCTATGTTAATGCAAGCTTTTAAACTTGCCAGTAGAAAAGCTCACAGTACACACTTGTAATGTTTTAAATTTAGGTTTTCTGACAATATGACTAACACATTTTTTCCCGTAATCCTTGCTGGTGGTAAAGGAGAGCGTTTTTGGCCCCTGAGTCGCCTCAACCGACCAAAGCAATTTTTGTGTCTCGACGGTACTGACCGAAGTCTTTTACAAGCTACAGCCGACCGACTGCTAGGTTTAGCTTCAGGTTGGGAGAACTTGTGGGTTATTACTTCTAGTTTGATCGCGCAGGGTGTTCGCGACCAATTAACAGAACTGCCATCCAATAATTTACTCATTGAACCAGAGGGAAGAGACACAGCAGCAGCAGTTGCATGGACTAGTTTAGAAATAGCTCGTCGTTACGGTCTTGACGCGATAATTGGCTTTTTTCCAGCAGACCACTGGATAGCTGACCAAGAGGTGTTTGTACACACTATAAATACAGCTTCCCAACTAGCAGCAACCACAGATGCGATTGTGACGTTGGGGATCAAGCCTACGTTCCCCTCAACTGGTTACGGTTACATTGAACAAGGCGAAAAAAGCGGTATCTTTAATGACTTGCCAGCTTATCACGTTAACCGCTTTACTGAAAAGCCAGATCGCGAAACCGCTGAAACATTTTTATCTACGGGTCGCTTTAGCTGGAATAGCGGCATGTTCATTTTTAGGGCTGGTATTGTCCTTAAAGAACTACGCGCGTATGCTCCCGAAATTATCGAACCCTTAGAAAAAAATGGTTCTGATATCTACCCCAAACTTCCTAAAAAGAGTATAGACTACGCCTTGATGGAAAAGACAGGCCTAGCATATGTATTACCAGTAGAATTTGGTTGGGATGACCTCGGTGACTGGAATGCAATCGAACGACTTCTTAAAAAAGAAAATACACCAAATGTTGAACTTGCCACCCATGTAGGCTTAGACACAAAAGGCGCCGTCGTCTACGCATCAAATCAAGATGATGTAATTGTTACAATTGGACTTGAGGATGTAGTTATAGTACGTGATGGCAATGCTACCCTTATCGTCAAAAAAGACCGTACACAAGAAATCAAACAAGTCCTCAACACCCTGAAAAGCGACTCTAAATTTAAAGATTTACTTTAATTAAGTTATGAGTGCTGAGTGCTGAGTGCTGAGTTGTAACTGCTAACTTACTCAGCACTCAGCACTTTCTACTCAGCACTTAATATTTAAAACCCTTGGCAGAGGCAGAATATACCTTTTTTTAGTATAACTTAACTATCTTGAGAAGTTAAAAGTTGAGACGCGCGGAGCTATAAGTCACACTCAGCACGCCAACTCCAACTCCTGTACGGGCGGGTTTACCTATATCCTGGTAAATAATGGAAAATTTAGGTGAACCCGCCCCGACTAACTCCTGTACGGGCGGGTTTACCTATATCCTGGTAAATAATGGAAAATTTAGGTGAACCCGCCCCGACTAACTCCTGTACGGGCGGGTTTACCTATATCCTGGTAAATAATGGAAAATTTAGGTGAACCCGCCCCGACTAACTCTTATTCCTAACTTTAAAATTTATGTTTATAACGCAAACAGTCCCACGTCAGCGCGAAATAGTCGAAGTTCTCCTCCGTAATGGTTGGGACTACATGCGGCGCCTGCTTACAGGTGGAAAACCAGAAGACCCGCAACTTCCGACACCAGCCGTATTAAAAAAAATTCTTGTAGACCTAGGGCCCGTTTACGTTAAACTGGGTCAACTAATGTCAACTCGTCCTGATATTTTGAGCGCTTCATACATAGAAGAACTCTCAACTTTACAAGACGAAGTACCAGCAGTCGCCTGGTCAGAAGTAGAAATACTTATCCGCAAACAATTAAAACGTCCCCTAGAAGAAACATTTAAATATATAAATCCCGTTCCGGTTGCAGCTGGTTCTATAGCACAAACGCACCGTGCGACTCTTGCAGATGGTCGCGAAGTAGCGATAAAAGTTCAGCGTCCGGGTATTGATATCACAATCGCTCAAGATATCACTTTAATCCAAGGTGTCGCCGATTTAGTCGCGCGCACTGAATTTGGGCAAAACTACGAGATAAAATCTATCGCTGATGAATTTTGTAAAGCCCTTGAAGCTGAACTCGACTTTACGCGCGAAGCTAGCTTTACTGACGAACTGCGTCGTAATTTATCAAAAAGTAAGTGGTTCGACACTACAAAACTTGTCGTTGCTCAAATTCATTGGGATGTAACCACACCCAAAATAATGGTAATGGAATGGCTCGATGGAGTTCCATTACTATCAGCACAAATTGGCACTGAGTATGAAGGCAAAGACCCTGTTACTGTACGTAAGGAAATAACAACTTTATTATTCCGTGCCTTTTTCCAGCAGCTATATATAGATGGCTTTTTCCACGCTGATCCCCATCCTGGAAATTTATTTTATTTGCGAGATGGTCGCGTTGCAATTTTAGATTGTGGCATGGTTGGGCGCCTTGATCCTCGTACTCAGCAAATTCTCACAGAAATGTTACTTGCGACAGTTGACTTAGATGCACAAAGATGCGCTCAGTTAACATTACAACTAGCAGACTCAACTCAGCCAGTAATCATGTCGCGACTAGAAAGCGACTATGACCGAATGCTGCGGAAGTATCACAACCTAAACGTTGCCCAAATAAACTTCTCGCAAATCATTTACGAAATTCTCCAAGTCGCACGCAACAATAAAATTCGCCTACCAACGAACATGGGTTTATACGCCAAAACCCTCGCGAACTTAGAAGGTGTCGCACGTGGCTTTAACCCTGAACTCAACTTCTTCGATGAAATTAAACCTTTACTTACAGACTTATTTAGGCGCCAATTATTAGGAGATAGTCCATTACGTTCATTATTACGTACTGCGTTAGACCTTAAAAGTTTGTCTCTTCAATCTCCACGTCAAATAGAACTACTATTAGACCGGGTAACATCAGAAACCTTACAGTGGAATATATCATTACGCGGTTTAGACGGCATACGCCGCACTCTAGACGATGCAGCCAATCGCCTGTCATTAAGTATCCTCGTAGGTTCACTAATAATGGGCGCCGCAATTATTTCCACAAAAGCGCAAACTTTACAGCTATCACTAATCACCAACATTCTATTTGCTGCTGCTAGCTTATTAGGTTTATGGCTTATTTTCAGTGCATTACGCTCTGGAAGAAGGAAGTAACGTAGTAATCGTAGGTTGGGTCGAGGAACAAGACCCAACAGAAATTTTATTACCACAGAGGCTATTATAAGTCTCTGTGGTAATAAAATACATACTCTTTTTTACCACAGAGGCACAGAGAAACAGAGAAGAGGAATTGAAGATTAACTGTTAGGATTTATGAGTTGTGAAGATTGTGATTGAGGAGATGGTGTATTATTTCTTTGTGGCATAAATAAGGATACAAAGGCTAGTAAAATTGCTAGTAAGCTTCCTACACCAATAAAAAGTATCTTTTGATTTATTCGTGCCTGATTCTCTTCTACTATAGCAAAACGGTTTGGGATGTGTTCTAGTTGCTGTGCTACACTTTGTTTGACTCCATTTATTGAAGCATTTGTATTATTAAGCTCTGATTCTAGACGGCTTAAAGATTGCTGTAATTTTTGCTGACTACTAGCCAAATTTGCTACATGCTCCTCAACTTTTGCTCCAAGTTCTTCTTGATAGCGCTTTGATTCAGTTCTAATATCGCTTTGAATATCTACTATCTTTTGATGTGATTCATTATTTAAATTTTCAAAGTTATAATTCAATTCTTTTTGGAATTGAGTAAAATTTTCGAGAATTTCATGCTTTAAGGCAGTAATTTCTTGTTGAGATGCTTCGTTGCTGTGAGTTACTTGTTCAAGTGCATTTTTTGATTCTTCTTTTATTTCTATTGACAATTGACGTAATTCATACTCAGACTTTTTGAACTGCTGATTTAATTCTTTCTGGAACTGAGTGAAGTTTTCGACAATTTCTTGCTGTGAGTTAGTAAATTCTTCCTGAAAATGCTCACCCACTAACTCTATCTGCTTAATTGCATCTTTTGATTGCTTTTGCAAGTCTGTTGCAACCGCGCGTGATTCTTGGACAAATTCACTTAGTTTTTGATGCTCTACTTGTATTTGCTTATATTTTTGTGATAATCCTTCAAAATCGCTTTGAATTTTGGCTAAATCGCCTAATGTCTCTGATGATTCTTTAAATTTCGCACGATAGCTAGCTAACTCTTGTTCTAAATTCTTTAAAAAATCCGTCATGTCTTTATCCTCCACTAAAATTAAACTATTTATGCAAATCCTTGCCGGATGCTGCTCAATGTTGGCTTTAATAAGGCAACTTCATCACTAATTTCATTCAACTTTCTAATTTGCCATAATAGCATCAATATATGGTATTGTACTGAGTCTATTGCCAAATTTATTTTTTGCCTCTTGGAATAAAAAGTTGAATCCTTCTTTGTTGTCCCAGCGTCCACCAGGTCGTATTAGCCATTCATAAGCTGCTTCTAGATTTATTAAGGCAGCTTCCTCATAAAATATTAGAAGATTATCGTTTGATAACCCTTGTTTTATTCCTTCGTTAAAACCATATTCTAAATAGTCAAAAGCAATTTTTTCTCTATCTTTACGTTGTCTAGATAATCCTCCAGCTAGATAAAGCGCTGACAAGTTAGTGGGAGAGCGTTCTAGTACATTAGTCACGCGCGCGAATAGTCCAGCAACGGCGCCACGTTCGATAGTTTTATTCAAGACATCAATAATAGTTCGTCGATCAAATTCTTCCAAAATCCTATTAGTTTGCCTATTGATATCATCAATTTCAGCTTCTTCTAGTAAAATATTCGCACTTTCTACCTCAAACCTCAAACTAGGATTACAAACATCGCAAAAACCGCATTTATAATTCTTATTTACTAAATTTTCCACCGAATCAAAAATACTTATTAGCACAATGCGACGGCAAGTGTTTTCTTTGTATAAAATATTTATTATTGAAGTTTAATTTATATTTAATAAACTTAGAAACTGGCAATCCAAAAATTATTGGTACAGCCTCATACTTTCAATGGTACAATTAGCAATACAAAAGAACTACCAACACCATCTTCAATACAGTATTGTACCAATTCTTAAGGTATGAGCCACAAAAATCGTACCAATAAACAAAGCAAAATCATACTATTTTAGTACGATTTTGGGCATTGTACAGTAAAAAAGTACGTTTTTTCGTTGTTTTTTGCGACTGTACCACGGTACGAAGTTGAAGTGCTAAGACTGAGTGAGATAAAAAATCATGTTTCCATGCTACCATTTATCACACTGTTTTTTGGTACAAAATGAGCCTAATTATTGGTACGGTACCATAAAAACAATGGTACCGTGATGAGTTTAAGTTAGTTTTATATTTAATTAAAATGATATTATTAAACTATTAATCATAAGTAAAATTATGATGTACCAAAAATTTATGGTTTGTGTACCATATTTAATAGCTAACTCTTGGATAAAGATGCTTTGTTCGCGACTCATGACAAGAGTTAAGATTTTATAGTTTGCAGTATATAAAATTTGTTTGAACTCAAACGGTGTGAGCTTTCATTTGTATTACCGAATGTTAAAATTTGTTAAAATTTAGCGTTAGCATGTTGCGTGTAATATGCGCTTCTATCCGAAAGTAGAAGAAATATTGAGCCAGAATACATAAATAGAAATAATTTCAGCTAATTGTATCAATAATCGCCAATAATATATTAGTATTTCCTATACACGACCTTGGTGCTTGTGCTTTACCACGCTCTATAAACATATGTCTATCATCATTGCTCAAAATCTGAGCAAATTTTACCCCGTCGCAGTTAAAGAACCAGGTATTAAAGGGACATTATCTCACTTTTTCCGACGTACTTACCGTCAAATTAAAGCTGTCCAGGATGTTTCGTTTGAAATTAACCCTGGTGAGATAGTGGGATTTTTGGGACCTAATGGTGCGGGAAAAACTACGACACTGAAAATGCTCACTGGACTGGTTCACCCAACAAGCGGCAATGTGAGAGTCGCTGGATATGTCCCGTTTCGGCGCCAAGAAGAATTTTTGCAGAAAGTCACGCTTGTAATGGGGCAAAAACAGCAGTTATTGTGGGACTTACCCGCTATGGACTCGCTAAAAATTAATGCTGCTGTTTACGGTATCTCCGACTTTGAGTTTAGAGCAAGGGTAGGGGAGTTAACGGAGATGCTCTCATTAAATAGCAAGCTAAATCAACCCGTGCGGAAGTTGTCTCTGGGTGAGCGGATGAAAGCTGAGTTACTAGCTGCGTTATTACATCGTCCTCAAGTATTATTTCTTGATGAACCGACTTTAGGGCTTGATGTAAATGCACAAGTAGGAGTGCGGGAATTTTTACGGGAGTATAATCAGCGTTACCAAGCGACTGTGCTTTTAACCAGTCACTATATGGCAGATATTACTGCTTTGTGCGAACGAGTAATTATGATTCACCAAGGTTCTTTAATGTACGATGGTCGCTTAGATGGATTACTCGAACGGTTTGCACCATACCGTGAGGTAAATGTGGAGTTAGCACACGCTATTTCAAAGGAAAAGCTGAAATTTTATGGTGATGTAAAAAAAGTCGAAGGTCGTTCAGCTTGTTTTATTGTTGAGCAAGAAAAGCTGACGCGCACTGTATCGCGAATTTTATCAGATTTGGAAGTAATTGATTTAACCGTTAATGAGCCACCTGTGGAAGAAGTTATAGGTAGGGTGTTTCAGGCAGGAGTTGTGTAAAGTTAGGAGGGGCGGTTTATATATATCTTGGTAAATAAAGAAAATTAAGCTGAACCCGCCCGTACAGGTCTTTTATTTTAATAATTTATGAATTGGATTTGGAAAAAAGCAAGGACTTTCCTTTGGGTGTATTACGCTTATATGGTGGAATACCGCGCGGAGTTGATATTGTGGGTGTTAGCTGGTTCACTGCCTATTATATTGATGGGGGTGTGGACGCAAGCTGCACAAGGTGGACAATTTGGTTTGTCTCCTGTTGATTTTGCTCGTTATTTTATTGCTGTGTTTATTGTACGGCAGTTTACGGTTGTTTGGGTGGTGTGGGAGTTTGAGCGTGAAGTTGTAGAAGGTAAACTTTCACCTCGGTTACTACAACCTATAGACCCTGTATGGCATCATGTAACTTCGCATGTTTCTGAACGCGCGGCTCGTATGCCTTTTGCAGTTTTTTTGCTATTGTTATTTTTTGTATTGTATCCGCAGGCTTTTTGGATACCTAGCTGGTCGCAGCTTTTACTATTTACACTGTCTATGTTGCTAACGTTTACGTTGCGGTTTATTATTCAGTACACTTTTGCAATGCTTGCGTTTTGGACTGAACGCGCGAGTTCTGTGGAAAGTTTTTGGTATTTGTTTTATTTGTTTTTATCTGGGATGATTGCTCCGTTGGAAGTTTTTCCCCCAGCAGTACGCACGTTCGTTTTGTGTACTCCGTTTCCTTATTTAATAGATTTTCCTGTAAGTCTTTTAATCGGTTTACCTACTGATGTTGGTAAGGGGTTTTCTATGACTATTGGTTGGACGCTGTTGTTTTTGGGTTTAAATAGGATATTATGGCGCCGGGGTTTAAAGCGCTATTCGGGAATGGGAGCGTAAGGGCGGGTTAACAAAAATCCTAGAACTGAATTAGAATCTAACTAAACGCTTGCTGGGAGCGTGACTGTACGGTGCGTGAAAGCTGTTTAATATTTCATTTTATTGTAGATTGTAATAGCTTTCACGCACCCTACGAAGGAAATCCTGTGTACATATATTTGGATGGTGTTAATGTCCACTCTTGACGGGGGATAGTTATTAGGTCATCGGGTGTAATTCTTTCACTCAAAAAATGTAAGCGCTGATTGGATGAACCACGCAATGGTAAGTTCGCTGCTTTTTCTTTGATAAATAGTCCATCTACTAACAAGTCTATTTCGTCTAGTAAGTGAGCGGCGCCTGGTATATTGTTTTGTTGTAGCTGGGATAGTTGGTATCCACTCCAGCACACAACATTACCTCCATGCACGCGGACTCGATATGCTAATTCTGCGAGTGCTACTGCTTGTGCGAAGGGTTCACCACCAGAAAAAGAAATCCCTGTTAAGTTGGGTATTTGTTGATATACTTCCCAAACCCAATCTACAGTCTTGATGTGTTTAGCTTGATATTGCAGATAATCGGGGTTTTGACAACTCGGACAGCGAAATGGACATCCCTGCAGCCATATTACCATTCTTGTACCGGGTCCATTCGCGCGCGAACGAGGTAGCCATGATGCTATATTTAATAGTAATAATTCTGATTTCATTTTTAATATTCCTGTATTTTCACGTTCCTTGTTGAGCTTGATGCATTTGAAGACGCACTGATGCTGAGTCAGTATTTGAGTATAAATTTCGCCATCTTCCTGGAATGACGTTACCATCCCAGTATGTCCATTGAAGTTGATATCCTTGTTGTTGAAAAAGACGTAAAGCTGCAAACGTTCTATCTGTACATAACTCTGGTTCTTCAGATGGCGCCAATAAATCTATTTTTTCTCCAGTAAATTGTATTCGTATCTCTGTATTTGCACAGTCATGTGTTGCAACTTGAATTACTATATCTCCGTCGTCAATTCCTATGATTCGCGCGTCGTAACCAACTTCTAACCATGAATCAACCAAGTTATCCGCAGCAATTTGAATTTGTTCAACTTGTGCTTCTAATTCGTTAATATATGCATGAATATGAATTTCTTGTGCTGTGTCGCACTGCATCCAGTCATTACGGTAACTGCTTACTCGCTTTTCTAAATCTAAAACAATTTGTTTCGGAATATTTGGTTGTAAGTTTCTGATACGTGCTTGTAAATACTCTACATGCGCGCGGATTTTGGCGTGTCGCAATTGTACTCCAAGAATACGCGCGTCATCCAACAGTTGTAATTGCGTTTCTGCAACTGCCAATTCATTCGATGATAATGCTGTTTCGACTTTACAAAGTGCTTTTTCGACGGTTTGAGAATCTAGAAGCTGATATTCTACCAATTCTCGATACTCACGTTTGATTTGCTCGATTTTCGATTGCAATGCTTTGATTTTGAATTGCGAATCTGTATTAATAGGAATTGATAGCTGCTTCGCTTGAGATGGTACAATTACTGCCCGTTCTTGGTGTTCGATGTTAATTCCGTCAATTCTTGCTTGTGTCGCTAACTCCGTTTTGATTTTCGTGTCATGCATATGCTGTTGTCGTTCTTTATATGCATGTAACGCCATTCCTGTCAATGCAATTGTTGGATCGAATGTAAATACTTTTGAACCGCTCATAAATAATAATGTAGTAATTCAATAAATTCAACAAATTCAATAAATTCAATAAATTCAACTGATTCGCAAAAAATGTATAAATATGTTAGGTGTAAATATCATAATAAGTTAGAGTAAGTTAAGTTCCCTACAACCTACAATTTGATTGTGCCAGAAAAATAATTATTATGTACGGTACAAAAGTGAAGCTTTTACATTAAACATTTGTGAGTTCATTCACATTTGTGAATTTTAGTCGGAAGGTTAAGATATGAATCAAGATGATTTTAATGTTAACTACTTGCATCTGACACCAAAGCAGAAAGAAATATTAAATTATTTTGCTACTGGTAAAAGCGATAGCGAAATCAGCAGTATTCTAACAATTGAAACTAATACTGTCAGAAAACACATGAGTGACATTTGCCTGACTTTCTTTAAAGATAAAGAAGGCAATAAACGAATCAAATTAATGCAACTGTGTATACAATACTTAAATACGAACGAAACAATACCACCTATAAATATACTTCAACAAAATAATATTACTACAATATATGGTGAAATCCCAAATATTAGTTGTTTTTATGGTAGAACAAAAGAACTGAATGAAATTAAAGTAAGTATTATTGAAAACAATTTGCGATGTCTTGCTGTTGTTGGGATGGGTGGTATTGGTAAAACTACGTTAGTTGCACAGTTTATTCGAGAACATCAAGCTGCTTTTGAATGCATTATATGGCAAGATTTAAAGGCGCCAATCAAGTTAATAGAAATGTTAAGACAATGGTTAATATATTTGGGCTTAGATTATAATTCCAGTCATTTATCCGATAATAGCAGCATCTCAAAAATTATTGAGTATTTAAAAACTCGGCGATGTTTACTTGTTCTTGATAACGTCGAGTCTATTATGCAAGATGGTCGTGTTGGTAGCTTTTATCGAGAATATGAAGAATATGGGGAATTATTACGACGCATTCGCGAAGCAACGCATCAAAGTTGTTTAATTATAACTAGTCGTGAAATTCCTAGCGATTTTACTTATTTTCATCATTATCCTGAGAATCAACAGTGTTGTATTTTAAAGCTAGGTGGTTTACAAGTCAATGATATACAACAACTTTATACTAAATTAGGAACTTTTAATGCGTCAGAGAGTGAATGGAGCGAGTTAACAGAGTATTATGGTGGAAATCCGCTCGAATTACGTATTGTTGCTACTGAAATTAAAGAAACGTTTCAAGGTGATATTTCACAGTTTATTAAGGAATTTTTAAGATTTGGGTATTTGAGTCAAATTCGTGATTTATTCAATGCTCAGTTCAATCGTTTATCTGAGTTTGAACAAGAAGTCGTTTATTGGTTGTCTATTTATCATGAACCTGTAACTCGTCAACAATTACAGCAAGATGTGAGTACTATAGAAGCACAGCAAAACCTTATAGATAGTATAAGCTCGTTACGGCGCCGTTCGTTTATTGAAGAAAGTGGAAATGGTTTCACGCTGCAACCTGTGTTAATGAAGTATGCTACAGAGAGCTTACTTTTGCAAATCACTAACGAACTTAAAAATGAAGAAATTAGTTTATTAGATAATTATAGTTTAATCAAAGCTACTAATTGCGATTATCTTCGCAATATTCAAGTTAATTTGTTTGTACAACCGATTTTACAACGGTTGCTGCGACATTTTGGTAGTCAAAGCAATTTAGAACAACATTTACAGAAAATATGCACAGCGATTAAATCTAAATTATCAAGAGCGTCCATACAACCACAAAATGGGTATGCTGGAGGTAATTTACTCAATTTGTTCCGTTATCTTGGAACTGATTTAACTGGGTATGATTTTTCGATGTTGACGATTAGACAAGCTGATTTTAGAAGTTTAAAGCTTAAAAACGCGCGTTTTAATCATTCTATCCTAAAGTCTTGTTTGTTTTCTACACAATTAGGCGGTGTTATCTGGGTTGTATTTAGCAACAGTGGTAACTTACTTGCTGGAGGTGATGTTAGCGGTAATGTTCATATTTGGGAAGTTGTTCAAGATAAATTAATTCCCTATGCTCTTTTGGAAGGACATGACGGTTGGGTTTGGAGTGTACGGTTTAGCAATGATGACAAATTCTTGGTAAGTGCGGGTGATGAGTATAATATTCGGATTTGGCGCCTAGAAACACAAACCGTTGTTAAATTATTAGAAGGACACACAGATTGGATTCGTTCGCTCAGTTTTAACCGTGATGGTATTTTAGCTAGTGCTAGCGATGATAAAACTGTAAAACTATGGAATATTACTACAGGTGAATGTGTATGTACGCTAACAGAACATAAAGCGAGCGTTCGTTCGGTTAGTTTTAATCAAGTCAATAATCAGCTTGCTTCTGCGAGTGATGATGAAACGATTATAATTTGGGACATAAACACTAAAACACCGTTGCAAGTTTTACGTGGACACAGTGGTAGTATTCGGAGCGTTTGTTTTAGTCCTAATGGGAAACTCGTTGCGAGTGCAGGAAGCGATAAAACTGTGCGACTATGGGATTTAGAAACTCTAAAGTGCAAAATTTTGACTGAGCATTCACACTGGGTTAGGTCTGTTGACTTTAGTGCTGATGGAAAGTTATTGCTTAGTGGTAGTGAAGACCAAACAGTTAAGTTGTGGGATGTAGATTTATGTAAATGTATTAAAACTTTCCGTACACATACAAGTTGGGTACAGTCAGTGCGGTTTAGTGCTGATGGACAAAGGTTCGCAAGTGGTAGTGCTGACCGTACAGTTAAACTATGGGATATTAACCAGGGATGTTTAAATACGATTGAAGGATATACAAATTGTTTGTTCTCAATTGCATTTAGTCCGGATGGTAATACACTTGCAAGTGGATATGAAGATAGGACGATTCGTTTGTGGGATTTAAAAAACTTGCATTCACAAACCTTGAATTATACGACGTTACGGGGACATACTGATTGGGTACGTTCGGTGATTTTTTCTGGAGACGGGAAATCACTCGCAACGACTAGTGGTGATGGTACAGTTCGAGTCTGGGATGTTGAAACTGGTAAATCTCAGGTTTTTGGAGGTCATACAAGTTGGATACGTCAAGTTAGGTTTAGTCCTGATAACCGCTTTTTGGCAAGTTGTAGCGATGACTGTACTATTAAGATTTGGAATATTGAATTAAAGAAGTGCGTTCAAACTTTAGTAGGTCATTCGGGATGGGTACGCTCTATTGCTTTTAATTCATCTGGTAGTTTACTTGCTTCGGCTGGTGGAGATGGTACGATTAAACTTTGGCGCCGTCATGTTGATAATCTAAATAATCTCAACTTTGATTGTATTCAAACACTTGAAGGACATAATGATTGGGTATGGTGGGTTAGCTTTAGTCCAGATGGTATTCTTGTAAGTGCTGGTGGAGATGGGACGGTAAGAATATGGCGCCCAAACTCGAATCACATTTGGGAAAATAGCCAAACTTTGTATGGACATACTAAATCTGTTCGTACAGTTGCTTTTAGTCATGATGGTAAAATTATTGCCAGTGGTGGAGTAGACCGAATGCTTAGACTTTGGGATATTCAGACTGGACAAGAAATTTGCCAACCCCAAGAGCAAAATGATTGGATTCGTTCGGTTGCATTTAGTACAACTGGTTACTTAGCTAGCGCAAGTCAAGATGGAACAATTAGATTATTGCATTTAGAAAGTAACGAAGTGAAAACGATTCGATTGCCGAATTTGTATGAAGCAATGGATATTCGTGATGTTAAGGGACTGACAGATGCACAAACGCAAAACTTAAAAGCATTGGGAGCAATTGTAACGTGACACTACGATTCTATGGAGTCGAAGACCTCGAAAAGCTGCCTCAATTAAAAGTGCTTTCAGAAAGTTACCGTGTAGCGATGAAAGCAGTCGCACAAGTATTACCATTCCGTACTAACAGCTATGTTATCGAAAATCTAATCGACTGGGATAATATTCCAGAAGACCCTATTTTTCGTTTGACCTTTCCTCAACCCGAAATGCTCGCGCCCCAATTATTGAGTAAAATAATTTGGTTACTAGAAAATAATTCTCCGAAAGCACATATCCAAGAAATAGCTTCTCACATACGCTCCACCCTAAACCCTCATCCTGCTGGACAAGTTGAATATAATATTCCTACACTGGATGGTCAACGAGTCCCAGGTATACAACATAAATACCCCGAAACCGTTTTAATATTTCCAACTGCTGGACAAACTTGCCATGCTTACTGTACATTCTGCTTTCGCTGGTCGCAGTTCGTCGGTAGTGATAGCTTTAAGTTTGCCACGCGCGAGTCTGGAACATTCCAAGCATATTTACAAAATCATAAACAAGTCACGGATGTTTTGATAACCGGAGGTGACCCGATGGTAATGCAAGCACGTCATCTTGCATTATATATTGAACCTTTGTTAAATAAAGAATTTGAACATATACAAACTATTCGCATCGGTACAAAATCCGTTGCATATTACCCAAACCGCTTTGTGGACGAACAGGACAGCGATGATATATTGCGACTGTTTGAAAAAGTAATTGCCCAAGGAAAGCATCTTGCCATCATGGCACATTATGACCATTGGAAGGAAATAGAACCAGAAATTGCCCAGCAAGCAATAAAGAGAATACGTAACACTGGAGCGGAAATTCGGACGCAAGCTCCATTACTGCGTACTATAAATGATAATCCTGAAGTATGGCAAAGGATGTGGAATTCTCAGGTAAGACTGGGTTGTATTCCTTATTATATGTTTGTGCAACGTGATACGGGCGCCAGTCGGCATTTTGAAATTCCTTTAGTGCGCGCGTGGGAGATATATCAAGCTGCTATACAAAAAGTGTCTGGGTTGGCACGAACCGCGCGCGGGCCTGTGATGTCAGCTTTACCTGGTAAGATAGTTGTTGATGGGGTTGCAAAAGTTGGGGATGAGAAGGTTTTTGTGTTGTCGTTTTTGCAAGGTAGAAATCCTGATTGGTGTCGGCGCCCGTTTTTTGCTAAGTTTGATGAGAATGCGACTTGGTTGAGTGATTTAAAGCCGGGGTTTGGAGAAAAAGAGTTTTTTTATGAGTTGATGGCTTGCAACGGATGAGAGCGGATGTAACGGATGAGTGATTTGTTGCAAACAAAGCCTGGTTATTTAAAATAACAATTACCGTTATATCTGCTCCAGACTCAGTTGCTAATTTTCCCTTATTCGTAAATAATAAAGTTGAATGGTCGGCGCCTTTTATCCCATATAAAACTACGTAGCTTTCTATCGAGGCGCCTGTAACAGCTACCAAATACAGCAGATTTCAGGTAGATGAAGTACATGCATAATACCCAAAACCCCGTAGAAACGTTACATGTAACGTCTCTACATGTATTGCATGAACACGTAATCTGCTGTAAGGATGCTGTAATTGATAATCTGCTATTGTTTTTTAGAAAGCAACATGAAACCATATATATCAGAAATTCAAGAGGAACTGCTTGCGACTTGGTTTACCCAACGGCGAAATAATTCTACAACTATTCGCACTTCTCCTTCTTTAACTTCAATTACATCATGTCGTTTTAAAGTTTCTATTGCTTCTTCTGTTGCGTTGCCGAGTTGCGCTATCTCTCTTAAAGTTAATCCTTCTGGGTAGGGTGCGATTACTTTTAATATATCTTGTTGAAATACGGCGCCATCTGATGCTTGACCCCACACTCCCTCAAAGTAACCGCGTCCTCCTTGGAAGAAAGCAGGGTTATTAACTACTGCTTCTACATCTGATACTGTAAAGATAGGCGCCCGAAGAAGTTTCATTTCAAATACTGAGTCGTTATAAAGCCGAACTAGTTGAAACCCTAGTAACTGAACTAAATAAGGCTGACCATAAGTTAATGTATAAATTTGGCTGAGAGCTTCTGGTGTGTAACCTAGCGGAAAATCTTCAAAACCTGGGTTTTCGAGAATCTCTGCTGTCGCCTCCTCTGTCATAAAAGATACTTTAATTGGAGGAACAACGCTAGCAAAGAAAGGTTGAAAGTAATCTGCGGTCATTTCTTCTAATGTATGCAAACCTGCCAAAGCAAAGGCTATTTTGGGACTCATTTGTACCAAAGTTCGCAGGTACTCCATAAAGTTTTCAGGAATCTTACCTGCTTCTATTAAGTCTTCAATTTTTTCAAACTCATCTAAACCTATAATTAAGCCAAAGTCACCAAGGTTATTTGCCACCTGTTGCAGGTAACGTTTAAAAGTGCGCTGCGGAGAGTTTATATATTCATTATCTGATGGCGCCTGTATTTTTACCTCTTGGGAAACAGCATCGCTAATACCAATCAACACATCACCTAAATTATCAGCATCAGCTAACTCTTGTAAGTTAATATAAGCAAGCCGTACTTTTTCTCCTATACAGTTAGCAGCATTGCGGAGAATAGAACTTTTACCCATCCGCCTGTGACCATATATGACTACAGATTGTAACTGGTTTGCCTTAACCCATAGTTCCTTTAATTGTCTAATAATATCTTGGCGCCCGACGAAAAGATGACCCTCTACCGGAGGCCCAACAACATAAGGATTGCATACTTCTGAGGTGATGGTAATTTCTCCTACCTCGCTGGCTATTTGTAGGAGAGCTTCTTTCCAAGTTTGGGCGATATCTAAAATTAAGCCACGTTCCGCTTCTGGTAAGATGTCGGGACTGTTGAGGATGTTGGTGAGTAACCCTAAAGCACGGTTGAGGGCTAATGAACGCTGGTATTTAGAATAACTTTGTTTTAATACGCGGACGTTTTCTACAACTTGGCTTAAGGATGTGAGAGTTTCCCAAGTAGTAGGACGTAATAAATTTTCTTGGGGGAAAACAGGGAGTTGGATGGATGCGATAGTTTGTATATCTTTTGCTTCTTTGAAAAGAGTTAGAGTTGAAGCCAGGGTATACATCTCCTCACCATAGAGGAGAGAACGCACTACTGCAAAAGCTTTCATAGCTTTATTGGGTTCTTCTTCATATAAATAACAAAAACCGGCAGCAGTCGCGCGAGAAGAAGTGTCTATGCGAAGATTTTGTTCTAAATCTAATAAAAAATTTGTTTTTGCAGAGGTGAAAAATATTAGCTTCCAATCAAAAGGGTTTGCTGCTAAACGAGAAACACGCCAAATAATTTGGTCACTTTAAGTTTTCTCAAGAACTTTATTAACAGCTGTAATTACAGGTCTAAATTGCAATGTATATGCTAACAATTGATTTAAATTATATAACCCTTCCTCCCAATCATTCAATAGCCAATTTTGCAAACGATAAGATAAATTAGGCAATGGCAACACACTAACACGTGGAAGTAAGTAGTTATTTTGAAGCGATTGCAAATTGAAACATAGCAATATTAACCAATTTTCTAGACGTAGTATAGCTACGACATACGCCTTTCAAAACTTAGACGTTGATTATCCTTAGCTTCCTCAAGTAGTCTCTTTCCTTCAGGACTAGCGCATACGCCCCGACTTTTACGTGGTTTGCTCATGGCTGGTTAGTCAGTGTGGGTAGTGTTTTTATTTTAACAACAAGTTCCTTTATACTCACACAGTCAAGTACAAAAAAGGTAACTTATTTATCTAATTATCATATAAGTGGTTAAAAAAGGGAATTTTAGTATTTGTCCAATTCAGGTCTGGTCTGCTTTCATTGTTCAGTTTAGTGTTGTGGTACACAAGTAAAAGTTTCTCCGTATCAAAGGTTAGGAGACAAACTTTACCAACACGCTTATCCCGGAGTACACATTATGTCTCAGATGCTACCTACTAACCAAAATTCCCTCGAAATTTCTGATAATGAAACCAGATTAGGCGCCACGCAGCAAATTTTAGATATCGTCGAAAATGTCACCGCACCTCTAAACCAATCAGATACGGTTGAACTAGTCAAAGTCGGTGGTCAAACGGCAGAAAATATATTTAGTATTTTAATCAAAGCTGGTGGTAAACCAGTTGCGGTAATTCTTGCTACTGCTATTTTAATTGCATCTAGTGCTTTACCTATTTTTGCTTGGGGACAATATCATAAGTCTGTTTCTGAATCTCAACGTCAGGATACTTCTCTTGTTCGTAAATGATAAAGCCTTCTGGCTCGGCGCCTTAACCTAATAAATGCTTTTGAGGCTTTTGATACAACGAAAACTAAAACGCTCCGCGCTGGAACTATAATGTCATTCGTCACCATAATTTTTCATTACTCATATGCGGGTGCGTGTTAAAAAGGCGCCAACATTTGCCTGTTTATTCCCTGGCAGTGCAGAAAGTTCCACCATTGGTGGAGCTTTTAACATTTAGTTTTAAACCTTTTCGTTGTTTTTTCGTTGTTTTAACGTCGGTTGTTATATAATGTATGTATAAAGGTGTCTACAAAAGTGTTTATAAATGATAAAACTTACACGCGTGCTAAATATTTTATGAACTCACTGACAAAAAAAGAACACAAAGAGCTTGGATTTAGAGTTGGAGCAACTTGGCGGTCGTTTGAAAAATTTCGTCAAGAGGGAGCTAAAGCTTTAGAATCTATCAAAGACGGTATTGTAGGTATTCTGCATACAAAAACAGGACAATACCGTATTTTAGAAGAGAGAGATTTTCAAAAACTTTATGGTCTTGCTCGTGATGTAGACCGTTTGCAAGGTGGGTTAAGAATAGTTGTTAGTGCAGCTCGTGCTTTAAAAAAAGACCCAGATAACCCAGACACTATGGATGTATTACTTCAAAGTATTACTTTTTTAGGCAGTTTACCCGAACTTCCAACACGCGAAAAGTTTGAATCTTTATCGGTTGAGACTAGCGAGTTAGATGAAGATGATGAAGTAATATTGGACTCTAAAGAGTTAGAAAGATTGATTAAATCTGAATCTCTTACTCAAGAAAAATAACAGTAAAAAGCATAAATTTGGACTCGATGCGGGAAAAACTAATAGAACTTGAGGAAAAGCTTAAACATCATTCACATGACCAAACAGCCATAGAAATTGTTCAAGATTTTGCCAAAAGTCTTGGTAAGACAAGAAATAAGCAGGTAGTTTTTGGTTCAGATGGTGTTCTTTTACGTGAACCACCAATTACTTATCAAGAAGTAATCGAGAAGGGTCTTGTAAGTCACGATGAAGACCCTTTTTCTTTATTGCAAGGTGATATTGTTAGTACAGATGCTGCTTATTTTTTTGGCGAGCGTCTTTTGGGGATGAAATTTATTATAGCTAGTTCTACTTGTGACTTGGTAGAAAATCGTAGAGAAAACGCAGTGTTGTTTCGTATACAACCAATCACTGATAATGACAAGACTGCTGCATCTACAATTAGTGAGCTATTAAGATTTAAATCAACCAAATTAATGTATTTACCACGTTTAAAATCTGATAGTACAGATATAATTGCTAATTTGGTATTACTGGATGGAGTTGTACAAATTCGTCTTGATGATTTACACCTAGCTACTCGCCATGCAAGTCTTGGTTTAACTGGTTGGCGTCTGCATTGGCGCCTTACTAAAAACAGTGATGGCAAGAACCGTCGATGTGCGAAGTTAAAATTAGAACTTTAATATTTTAACAGTTTCCTTCGATTCAAGCTGTTACAAATATTTGGAATTTAAATAATCATGAATTTAATTACGGCGCCCTGCACAACAATTGTTGGCGCCGAAACTTTAGTATACCGCTTTTGATTTGCTGGATTTACAAAGTGTTCCTTAACCATCTCCCATGCCCTCTCTTACTGTATTATTCCCGTATTCGCCTCCAACTCTAACATCGATTGCGCTTTTTTCTTAAGTTTAGTTGCGCTGCAAAATATAAATTAAAGTTTTAGAAGTTGTAATAACCGCTGCAACTCGCTGCAAGCTAGTTGAAGTGAAGGAGGCGCCTGTTCTGACAAATTTTGAGAACGGCATTGTTCTACTAAATTTTCAACGTAGGGTTTACAATCCCCTTCGGCGTTAGGAAATTTTGAGTAGGCATCTTCTTCATTTACAGTTTCTCCCTGTAACCAATGTATCCAAGTTTCAATATTGCGCTTAGGGATAAATATTGCTATTACCTCATCCGGTTGGCGGCTTTCTTGAGAGTCAAGGGCAAGGGTACGGGCTAGCCAATCTAGTCTTTCCTGCGGTGTGCTTGTATCTGCATCAATTATTACAACTAATCCAACCGATACGCGGTTTCGATTTTGACGGTACGCTTTTACTTCTACGCTTATATTGTGTACGCACATACTGCTCTCCTGATTGGCTTACTTGGAGGGCAAATTTTAGTCCTAAATAAACCATTAAAGCCACGTTTTTTGAGAAAGTAACGGGCAAAAACTTCCTGCTGTCTATCTTCACAAAGAATGACAATTTGAACCCTACGCTGACTCATTCAACCATCCCCGTGCAATTAATTCCGAAACGGGCAGTGCAGAATTATTTGATACTTCGTTACCGATGTGCTTAACTCGAACCGGAGCATTACTTTGACGCTCAAACCAATAACCTACGGGTGATGCTAGAAGGTAATTAATTAATTCTGGATGGTGAGATATTATTAAAGCTTGGAGTTCTCTTTCGCTGCAAAGGTCATAAAGTTGAACTAGCCAAGGCTGAATTTCTGATAAAGCTAAGAAATTTTCGGGTTCATCGATACATATAGTATAATCTTCAGATTTTGTACAGTGAATAAGTTTGTCAAAGATGAACGAGAATTAACAAGTATTATGAAGGTTATAAAAGCTTTGGAAAATTTGTTTGAATTATTGGGAACAAATGCATCAGATGCTGATTATATTAGTTCTTCCGCATGGTTAGATGTAGTTGGGACTGCAAGAGATACTTTAAAAATTTTAATACATTAGATTATTGCACTAGCACTCTGTGGTTAATAAGCATAATCATAGTTATTTGTATCATTAAATTTGGTGGGCAATGCCCACCTTACAAATTATACAGCTTACAAATTACAAATTTTGTTTGAAACCAATAACTTATCCGTTACATCCGTTGTATCCGTTGCCAGATTAGTTTAGGTTGCTGGGTATGGTTTTAAATTTATCTTTGGCGCCTAATGAGTAGTCTTCTAGTTTAAAATCTGCAAAGGGTTTTTCTACTAAACGGTTGTGTAATGCTTCGTCTAAGAGTACACCGTCTGATTTTTTCCTTACTCCAATAATAATGATACTGCGTTGGTAAGCTGTTGCATCTTGATTGCTTTTACAGTCAGTACGGTTGAATTGTCCTAAATTTAATAATCTATATCCTTGTACACTACGGTTATTACTAAATAGTTTTTTAGATAATAATTGAATTTGTTTTGCTCTTTCAAAAGCGCGCGCTTCTTCGGTTGCGATATTACCTTCACATGAAGCGGTACCCACAGAGATAATTTCGCTGGGGTTTTCCATGATGCGCTGGATACCTTCTTCTTGGAGGTTTGATTTTAATGTATCAAGACTAATTGTTTGGTCGTTATACTTAATTTGGAAACTACTACCTAATAACCATTTATATTCAACTGATAATACTGCAACGTTAAATTCTGCTACTCTTCCTTGACTATCTTTACCTTCTTGATAAGGAAAGTAGTCTACTGTCACTTTATCACCTTTCTTTCGTTCGGGCGCCTGTCCATAGCTGCCACCAATAGCATATCTATCGGAACGAGTTGCGAGTGCGACAAATCCTAATAAACCTAAAACTACTAATAGGGCACTAAATAAAGCAAGTAAAGGTACTTTATCACGCTTTTCTTCTTCGGGTGGAATACATACGGGGGGTGGTGATGTCGTTGTAGTGGTGGGTGATGATAAAATTTCAGTTTTGTGTTGACCTACAACATTAACGGTTGCTACATTACTCGTATTTGCGAACTGAGCTAGCCTAAGTAAAATCTCTTCAGCAGTTTTAGGACGGTTGTTAATTTCATGTGCCATTAACCAATCGATGAGATTGAGTAACGCAGGTGAGATATTCTTTGTATGTGGGCGCCATTGTAACTCGTTATTATAAGCATCGTACATCTGGTCAGGATGCTTACCTGTGAGTAAAAACACAAAGGTGCGTCCTAAAGCATAAAAATCAGACTGTGGTACTGCTTTACCATACAACTGTTCAGGTGCGCTGTAACCGGAAGAGGATATAGATGTCTGACTACCAGAACCATTACTAACTTTTGCGATGTAGCTGTTTGTTAATGCTCTTGCTGTGCCAAAGTCGATTAATACTAATTGCCCATTCGCGCGAATCATTATATTAGATGGCTTTATATCACGGTGTAGATATTGCTTGCCATGTACTAATACTAGGATACTAGCTAATTGTTTTAACCAAGCTACTGCTTGTTCTTCAGAAATGGGTCGGTTTTGTTGTTGCTGTAACCATCCCTCTAAGTCTGGACCATCGATTTTTTCCATTGCTAAACAGTGCAACCCCAAACCGTCTCTAGTTTGATACAGGAAATAATCTTCTACTTCGGGAATACCTGGATGGTGTAGTTCTCCTAGTACTGATGCTTCTTGTTTGAATAGCTCAACTGCTTTGGCATCATAGTTAAGGTCTTCTTTTAAAACTTTAAGAATTTTGGGTTTATCCCGCTCGTAAGCATCGTATACTTTTCCAAAACCTGTTTTGTCACTCAGTAAACGCATTACCCGATAACGTCCGAGTAATTCTAGCTGGGAACCGCAACTTTGACAAAAGCGGTTCTCGTCATTTTCTGGGTGGTTTGGTTTGGGGCAAGTGGGGTTGATACAGAGACTCATAGCAGAAACGGGAAAGGTGTCTGATATATGTTAGCAAGTTAATATTTATTCTCTGTGTACTCTGTGTCTCCGTGGTAAGGTGGGCATTGCCCACCATACGTAGGACGCATCGACACCTATCCTACAAGACTTCTTTTAGTACGCTTACAAGTCTGTCAACGCTTTCTGGACGACTATTGTAACCCATTAAACCAACTCGCCAAACTTTACCAGCAAGCTCACCGAGTCCTCCACCAACTTCGACGTTATGCTCATCGAGTAATTTACGCGCGATTATTTTACCATCGACTCCTTCAGGGATACATACTGTAGTAAGTGTGGGTAGACGATATTGCTTTTCGACGTGCATTTTTAAACCTATGCTTTCTAAACTTTCCCACAAATACTCAACGTTCTTTTGGTGACGCTGCCAACAGTTTTCAATACCTTCTTCGGCGATTAATCTCAGTGATTCCCGCAGAGCATAATACATATTGATAGGCGCCGTATGGTGATATACGCGCTCACTTCCCCAATATTTACCAAGTAGGTTCATATCGAGATACCAGTTTTCAACCTTGGTGGGACGGTTTTGTAGTTTCTCCATTGCCTTTTGGCTCATTGTAAATGGTGAGGCGCCGGGAGGGCAACCTAAACCTTTTTGGCTACAGCTATAAGCTAAATCAACACCCCAATCATCTAAGTATATTGGGGTTCCACCTAAACTTGTGACAGTATCGATTAATAGCAACGTGCCATATTTTTCACATAGTTCTGCTACCCCTTCCATTGGTTGACGGGCGCCTGTCGAGGTTTCAGCGTGAACCAATGCTAAAATACGGGGACGATGGGTTTCCATCGCTGCTTTGATTTCGTCTAAGCTGAAAACTTGACCCCAAGGTTTTGTTATACTGCGGACATCGGCGCCATAACGTCCTGCCATGTCAACAAGGCGATTACCGAAGTAACCCATTACACCAATTAAGACTACATCACCAGGTTCAACTGAGTTTGCAATAGTAGCTTCCATTGCAGCAGTACCAGTACCACTAACAGCAATAGTCATCGCATTATCAGTTTGCCATACATACCGCAGTAGCGATTGAATTTCATCCATTAAGTGTAAAAACGTAGGGTCAAGGTGCCCAACAGGTTGTTTATTCATCGCCTGAATAACATCAGGATGTGCGTTAGAAGGACCTGGACCCAACAACAAGCGGTTAGGCATCGATAAAGGGCTAAGGTTTAATTTTTGACTAGTTTTGATAGATAGCGTTTGTGTCATGATGCCTAAAAAGTAAATTGTATTACAACAAGCTATTTTTGAATTTATCGCGTAAAGGGCGCCAATTAATATGACATGTTGGTAATGAACACAGTTGTAGAGACGTTACATGTAACGTCTCTACTAGTGGCGCCGCCCTCGTAGTATATAATCAAAAAACCGAACGCCAATCGAGATAAAGACTATGCTGTCAGAGAATCTCAAAGCCTTTGCGTTACCAAGCACAGAAGAGTTACCTTGTTCTGACGATACACCTGTGGATAACGAAGACCAAAATTTTCTGCCAAACGTTCTATTATTTTTATTGAAGTCTATATGGGGGGAACGAGAGGATTGGTTCTTTGGTGTAGATATGGCAGTTTACCATACAACAGGAACTGACCCGAACGTGCCTGTAGTACCAGATGGGTTTTTATCCTTGGGAGTAGAACGTAAAAAAGGTGGCAAATCCCGTAGAAGTTACGCCACTTGGGAAGAAAATGGAGTGGCGCCTATTTTTGCACTTGAGATGGTATCGCATAAAGCGGGTAGTGAATACGATAAGAAGCTTGATATCTATGCTAAATTAGGCGTTCTTTACTACTTAATATATAATCCAGAGTATTGGAAACGTGACAAGCATCAGCCTTTTGAAGTTTACAAATTAGTAGATAATGCGTATCAATTACAAAGTGGCGAACCTTATTGGATGCCAGAAGTAGGATTAGGAATTGGAAGACACCAAATTATAGAAAATGGTGTTCCAGAAGAGTATTTATTTTGGTACGACGAAGAAAAAACCCGTTATTTAACAGGAGACGAAACTGCAATAATTGAACGTCAACGCGCTGACCGAGAAAAACAACGTGCTGACCGAGAAGAAAGACGTGCGGACGAAGAACGTCAACAAAAGGAACAGCTAATTCAATATTTGCGCTCTTTAGGCATTGACCCTAATAATTTGCCACCTAGTTAATTACGTAAATAAGGGCTGACATTTTACTAAGCCGAATAATGACTTCAAAGGATTAAAGCACGCACTCGTAACCATGTACCGATGTGGGCAAATGGTTTAAACTTCTAATAATGCCCTTCAACGGTGAAACTGACGTTTTGGTTTCTATGACTGCCCCAATGCTGACAATACTCATCGTGGAAAACTTATCGGCAGACCGAGAGCTATATCGCTACTGTCTTGAAGCTAATTCAAGCTGTGTGTATCGCTTTTTGGAGGCCGATAGCGCGCTTGCTGGGTTGGAGTTGTGCCAAACGCAGGAGATTGACGCGATTATTCTTGGTTGTGTGCTTAGGGATGCTTTGGGGTTTGAGTTTCTCTTGGCTTTGCAGGCTCAATGTCAGGGTGATTGTCCCCCTGTTGTTATGGTCGGTGATAATGGCGCCGAAAAGGCAAGAGCGCTTCGGGAAGTGCAAAATGCTGTTCGAGCTATTAAGTTAGGGGCTGAGGATTATCTGATTAAGGGCGATATTACACCTGAAATTTTGCTCTCTTCAATACGAAGCGCTATTGAGAATGCTAGCTCCAGGCGGAAGAACCGGCAAAGTGATGAGCTATTTCGGGTGTCGGTAGAAAATATGCTCGACTGTTTTGGTATTTGTTCAGCAATCCGAGATAAATTGGGGCAAATCGTCGATTTTCGCATTGATTATTTGAATACCACAGCGCTGGAAAGTAACCAAATGACGCACGCTGATATTGGTAGAAGGTTATGTGAGGCATTTCCTGCCCATTATGAAACGGGTTTGTTTGAAGAATACTGTCGAGTTGTGGAGACGGGAGAACCTCTAATTAAAGAAGATTTGATATACTCTGATGTCTTTGGTATTCAACGTCTCACCCGTGCCTTCGATCTTCGCGCCAGCAAATTAGGGGATGGGTTTGTTGTTTCATGGCGAGATGTAACGGCTCGCAAACAAGCTGAACTAGGTCTATATGAGACGAATCAGCGGATTACGACGATTTGGGAAAGCATGACGGATGCGTTTGTTAACCTTGATCGTGAGTGGCGAATTACCTACACAAATAAAGCAGCAACCCAAGCATTTTTACAATTAACTGGTCTAGAACCAGAAGCATTTTTGGGCAAGTCGCACTGGGAAATTTTTCCTTCGTTAGTTGGTAAACCTATAGAGCAAGAATATCGGCGCGCTTTTCGGCAACAGGTTGCGGTGCATCTTGAAGTTTTGTATGAGCCAACTGGAAATTGGTTTGAAGCTCATGCTTATCCTTCTATTGAAGGCTTGGGTATTTATTTTCGGGATATTAGTACACGTAAACGGACTGAAGAAACGGTTCGGCGCCAATTGGGAGAAATTGAAGCTATTTATACGGGGGCGCCTATTGGGCTGTGTTTTATCGATACTGACTTGCGATTTGTTCGCATTAATGAGCAGCTAGCTAAAATTAATGGTTTGCCTGTATCTGAGCATCTTGGGCGCACTTTGCGGGAGGTTTTGCCAGAAATGGCAGACGAGTTGGAGCCGCTTTATCAGCAAGTTATTGCATCAGGTGAACCGATTTTAAATTTGGAAGTGCAGGGAACTAACCGCGCGCAACCAGGAGTAGAGCGTTACTGGCTGGTATGTTACTACCCCCAAAAGGATGTAAATCATCGTGTGTTGGGGGTAAATGTGATGGTGCAGGAAATTACTGAGCGCAAACAGGCGGAAAAGGAACGTGAACAGCTTTTAAAAGAGGCGGAAGCTGCTAACCGTAGTAAAGATGAGTTTGTGGCAATTGTTGCTCACGAGTTGCGCTCACCCCTGAATTCGGTACTTGGTTGGGCGAAACTGTTGCGTAGCCGCAAGTTTGATGCTGCCGCCACGGCAAAAGCACTCTCAACTATTGAGCGCAATACCCAAGCACAGGTACAATTGGTAGAGGATTTGCTCGACATTTCCCGCATGGTGAGAGGCAATTTGCATATCAACAAAGCGGTTGTGAACTTGGTTGAGGTGATTGAAGGTGCGTTGGATAGCGTTCGTCCAATGGCAACAGCTAAACAAATTCAGCTAGAAACTCAACTTACTTTTAGACCACATACTTACGGTGACTTCAATCGTCTCCAGCAAATCTTGATTAATCTACTTACCAATGCTATTAAGTTTACCCCCAACTTTGGACGGGTTGATATTGAACTTCTTCAAGTAAAATCCCAGGTGCAAATCTGCATCAGCGACAACGGGAAAGGCATTGCACCTGAGTTCTTGCCGTCGATTTTTGAGCGATTTCAGCAAGGTCAAAGGAATACGGGGTCAAAAGATGGGTTGGGTTTAGGGCTTGCAATTGTCAAGCATTTAGTTGAGCTTCATGAAGGCACAATAACGGCTCTTAGCCAAGGGGTTGGGCTGGGGGCAACTTTTACGGTGCGATTGCCACTGCTTTTTGATTCTATAAAAGAGTCTCCAGTTATTCCTATAGTTTCTGATGGAGTTTGTTTGGTTGGAATTCGTATTCTTGTAGTTGATGATGAGCCGGATATGCTCAATTTAATTACCTTTGTTTTAAAGGAAAGCGGCGCCGAAGTGGAATTGGCAACATCTAGTTTATTGGCATTAGAACGCTTGTCCCAGTTTAAACCTGATATTGTGGTAAGTGATATTGCTATGCCAGAGGGTGATGGGTATGAATTAATACAAAAAATGAGGTCGCATCCAGAAGGGCAAATTCCGGCAATTGCATTGACTGCCTATGCTAGTGCCACTTATGAAGAGCGCTCGTTGCAAGCGGGGTTTGCGTGCCATCTGACTAAACCCGTAGAAGCTGCTGACTTGGTTGCAACAATTATTAATTTGGTAAAAGAGAAGATAAAGTAACATTACATCGACACCACTGAGCGTTATCAAAATCAAGAAATCAGAAGGCGCCAATTAGCAGAAATTGAGGCAATTTATCAAACGGCGCCTATCGGTCTTGCTATTCTCGATTGCAATTTACGTTTTGTACGACGGTTACGAATTTATGCGTCGTGTTAGAGCATTACCGCAGGGTAAAAATATTCCTGCCCTTGCGCTTACTGCTTTTGCTTATAGCGAAGACCAAGAGGAAGCTTTAAGAGCTGGCTTTGGAGCATATATTTCTAAACCTGTTGACCCGCTCCAATTGTTGGCAACCTTAACACAACTTGTACAAAGATAATCAACAATCCTATACGATTATTTTAGTTAATTTTTATCACGTTGCGTATGATTTTCCGGTTTTAGCATAATCCTCCTATAAAAGCAAAAAATCTTAACCAAGCAGTATTGCAATTTATGGTTGTTTGGTGATTTTACCTGATATATCTAGCTCGTATGTTACTAAAGTGTTTTGTTTAACATCAACAGCTACGTTCCAGAAGTATGTTCCCCGATTTGGGTCAAATGTTTGTTCTGCACTTAAGATATAAACACGGTCTTTAGGGATTTTAAAGCGTTTGCTTGCTGAAGAAGCTATATTTATTGCCCAAGAATTAGGCAACGGTAGAGACGCTATATTTTTATTGGGAACTACAACAGCATTTATGACGTTAAATAAGTATAATACCATTTTGATATGAAGATGCACATTATTATTCTTAGCCCCCCTTATTAAGCTACGGTATACACACATCTTTCATAACCCTCTTCTTTTCACCTCTTCGTGTACGAGTGTGTCAAAGTGGTTTATCTCTTTAAGGAACCACAAAGGGCACAAAGGACACAAAGGAAGAGAAGAAAGAAAAGAAAATTTTGTTTTAGAAACTTGTGTATACACTGTAGCCTTATTAAGGGGGTTGGGGGGATTTAATTAGTTGCAGCTTCATATGAAATCGGTATAAGCAAAAATTTATTATAAGTATTTGTTCTAACATAAATGAAATTATCTGTCTTTTTTAAAAGCCTTATATTATTTGCGTTGAGCCTATCTAGTTCAATCTGTATTACTCCTTTATATCCTGCTACAGCTAATACAGTTGCTATTACACCAACACCATCTGCAAAGCCTGTTAGGTTGACTTTATCAAGACATCAGGCGCCTGTACGCACAGTGGCAATTTCTGCGTCGGGGCAATTTATTGCTAGTGGTAGCGATGATAAGACTGTGAAAATATGGGACGCTTTAACAGGAAAGCTGCTTTTTGATTTAAGTGGACATGGGCAAAATATTAAATCAGTTGAGTTTACACCTGATGGAACGATGCTTGTAAGCTCTGATAGTGAGAGTGTTAAGTTGTGGAATACTAAAACTGGTCAGTTAATTAGAAGTTTGGCGCCACACAAAAACGGTATGTTCTCAGCTATTATTACTCCTAATGGGCAAATGCTGGTTAGTGCGGGTGCAGATAATGTCATTAAGCTTTGGGATATTAAGTCTGGGAAACTTCAACGCACTATCAAAACTGAAGCGCGCGTTCTAGCTATGAGTTCTGATGGTAAAACCTTATTTAGCGGTGGTGAGGATGGTGGAAAAATTCGGATATGGAATTTTGCAACAGGTAAACAACTGCGAACTTTGACTCCACCACGTCCTCTGGATGCATTTTCCCCGACTCAGCGCGCGTCTGCTGCTATATCGCTTGCTGTTAGTCCAGATGGACAAACTTTAATTAGCGGTGGTTATGATGATAGCTTTCAATAGACGCGCCTTGCAACAAACGGATGGTAATAATCTCAAAGCTTGGAATCTTAAAACTGGGAAACTTATTTATAATGTTTCGATTGGAGGAGCGGGTGTTGATGCTTTGGCTATAAGTCCAGATGGAAAAACTTTTGTTGCTGGTGGTTTAGGTTATGATGTTGTATTGCGTGATATTAAGACATCGAAACCAATTATTACACAAAAAGGTCACGCAGGTGGAATTTATGGTTTGGCTTTTAGTCGTGATGGGAAAAGTCTTGTTAGTGGTAGCGGTGATAAATCTGTTAAAGTTTGGCAATTGGCGCCTTGATTATGGAGTTTAATGAAGTGTTGGTGTTTTGAGTTATGAGTAGAGACTCTAAGGATGCCCGTTCCACAAGGAGTCATGACAATACTCGCCAAAGCCTATACATAACACATTCACTTATTTTTAGTTTGAAAATTACTCTTCGATTGCTTCACGTTCAATTAAATCTTGCAATTGCGGTATTAATTGAGGAATACTATTTTCTATAGTGCCCCATACTACTCTAAGATTGATCTGAAAATACTCATGAGCCATTACGTTTCTCATATCGCCCATGATACGCCAAGGAATATTAGGATAGCGCTGTTGAATTTCGGCGGGAATATTTATTGCAGCTTCACCAATAATTAAAAAGTCGTAGAAAACAGCTTTTACAATTGTCTCATTACTTATAAAATCAGCATAAGTCATTCCAGCAATTCGCATCTGGATAGCGACGACTGCTTGCATTATGTCCTGTATACGAAATCGCCAATCTCTATAAGGCACGAATTATATCCTTTGTCGCTGGTATTCTCATATGTTCTCGTAAAGTATCCACTGTTCCCATATCGACAGAACAACCTAATATATCTTCTAAATAAAGCCGCACTCCAATAAATTCAAATAACCCGACTTCGCGATCGAACTCTACAAAAAAATCAACATCACTATTCTCTGTTGCTTCATCACGTGCTACCGAACCAAACAAATCTAACGATTTTACTCCCATTTCACGCAATTCTTCTCTATGTGCTTCAATGATTGATAATACCTGATTTCGTCTCATTCGCTTAGTTATCTTCATAATTTCGTAATATAAATAAATATAATAGTACAGTCAGAGTTAAAATAGGCTTCGTTAAGTTAGCTTTTGTGACTAACTATACACATTATTTTCAAGTACATGCTATTCATCAATAAGTTAATAATAGCTTGGCAACTAGTACCTTGATGATCATTTTCTGCATTTTACTATGGCACTACTCGTTCCTAAGTCAATAAATTTTGTCGGCTGGTCATACTTACCAATTTACATTATATCTTCGGCAAGTCAAAGAGGTTAAACAAAAAAATCACACAAGTATTAATTGTGTCAGCAAAGATGGGAATAAGAAAAATTAGCTAGCACAGGCTATCCTTTTCAGGAGTGAAAAACTTATGCAAATCAACTCTAATGACCTTTTCCCACAGAGACGCCCACTACCAGTAATTGTTCTTTTGGATGTCAGTGGCAGTATGGAAGGTGAAAAAATTGCCACAAGCGTAGGTATAATAAATTTCATGCGAACATAAATTCTTTAATTGAGTTTTTTCTAGTTCAGTTTGCAACAAAATTATGCAAATTCCTAAAATCGTAACGAAACGCTTAATTCTACGAGGATTTGAGGAAGATGATTTAGATGCTTATGCTGATATGTGTGGCAACCCTGAAGTTATGCGCTACATTGGTTCAGGTCAAATTTTGAATCGTTCTGAGTCTTGGCGTAGTATGGCAACGATGTTGGGACATTGGCATTTACGCGGTTATGGGTTATGGGCTGTTGAGGAACGTACAAGCGGCGCCATGATTGGTAGAGTTGGTTGTTGGCGCCCGGAAGGTTGGATAGGATTTGAGATTGGTTGGATGATTAGACGGGCGTTTTGGGGAAAAGGCTTTGCAACTGAGGCTGGTTTGGTTGCTATGGAGTATGCTTTTGATGAGTTGCAGCAACCGCGCGTTATTAGTATTATTCAACCAGATAATGTTGCTTCGCGACATGTTGCGGAGAAATTAGGGGAGAAGTTGGAGGGTACTGCTGAAGTTTTGGGTAGGGAAACTGTTATTTATGGTATTAGTCGGGAAGAGTGGGAAAAAAGATGCTCTTAATTGTTATGATCCCCCCTAGCCCCCCGAAATCGCGGGGAGAACAAGAAGACCACTAGTTATCAATAACAAAATGCCAGAATATCTTAAAATCGAAGAATTAATTGCGCTGCCAAGGTTATCAAATCCCTCTATTAGCTCTGATGGTACAAAGGTTGCTTATGTGAAACGTCAAGTTGATTGGGATAGCAATGCTTTTCAATGGCATGTTTGGATTTATAAAAATGGTAATAATTATCCGTTAACGCGCGCTAAAAATGAAAGTTATCAACCTAAATGGGCGCCTGATGAAGGTTTATATTCTAACAGTTTGGCATATTTAGCAAGACCGAATGAAAGGGATAGGAAAAAGCAAATTTTTATTAAACCCGATGCTGATATTACGGGGATTCAAGTTTCTTATGCTACTGAAGATATTACTGCATTTCAATGGGCGCCTTCTGGTTCTGGGTTTTTCTTCGTTTCACGTGAGGTTGAAGCTAAACCTGTCAAAAAACGTCGAGAAGTGTATGGTGATATTGAATATGTAAATCGTGAGTATCGCAATAATACTTTATATTACTTGGATTTACAAAAGGGATTGGAGAAAAATTTGCAAGCTCACAAATTACCAAAAGATTTGCGTGAGGGTAGTGAAGGTAAAGAGAGTAATGGAAATAAAGAAGAAAAAGATGAGTTATCTGTACAGTTTACATGTTTGAAAAATCTCCATATTCATGATTTTGATGTTGCTAGCAGTGGTAATAAAGTTGCTTTACTTGCTGCTCCTTCCCCAAGTTTATCAGAGCAAGATAAAATCGAAGTTTATATTTTAAATGTTGATGCTAACGAAGTTAAGAAACTTGATGTTCCTTTTATTGGTGTCAAGCGTAATATTTTATTTTCTCCAGATAGTACTTGTGTTTGCTTTACCTATTTTCGTACTGGTAAGTGGTTTGATGATAAGTATATAGCTGTTTATAATCTAGAAACTAATCAAATTACTGAACTGACGGCAGATGTTACTGGTATTAATGAGTGTGTTTTTCCGCTATGCTGGACGACTAAAGGTATTTTAATTTGGTGGCAATATAAAACTAGCAGTAATCTTGCTTTATTAAAACTGAATGGAGAAGTGACTCCACTTGTTGCAGATAATAAGTCATATATTCAAATTGCGTCAAGTAGTTTAGATGGTGAAAATTTTGCTTATATAAAGGGTGATTCCAAAGAGTGCTATGAGCTTTATTATAATGATACGCGCGTTACAAGTCAGTCGGATATATTAATTAATAAGGCTTTTACTCAAAAAGAAATTATTGAGTGGTCTAGTTTAGATGGAACTAAAGTAGAGGGAGTTCTATGTAAACCTGTTGATTTTGATTCTAGCAAAAAGTATCCTTTATTGGTTAGAGTGCATGGAGGTCCAAAATCTACATCGCTGCCAGTTGCGTTAGATGATAATACTTATCCTATTGAGAGTTTTGTTGAGAAAGGTTTTCTTGTGTTGCTACCAAATTATCGAGGTAGTAATGGATATGGTGAAAATTTCCGAAGCTTGAATTATCAAGATTTGGGCATTGGTGATTATGCTGATGTAATATCTGGTGTTGATTTTTTAATTGGTCAAGGTTTTGTTGATGGTGACAAAACAGGAGTTATGGGTTGGAGTCAAGGTGGATATATTTCTGCTTTTTGTGCTACCTACAGTCAGCGGTTTAAAGCTACTTCGGTAGGCGCCGGAATTAGTAATTGGGTTACTTACTATGTTAGTACAGATATTCACCCTTTTACACATTATTATCTTGGTGATACTCCTTGGAATGATATGGAAGTTTATCGAAAAGCTTCCCCAATGACTTATATAAAAAATTCATGCACGCCAACTTTAATTCAACACGGTGATGCTGATAAACGTGTACCAGTATCTAATGCGTATGAATTATATCGGGGTTTATGTGATGTTGGTGTGGAAGCTGAATTGGTGATTTTTAAGGGTATGGGACATGGAGTCAATAAACCAGGTGTCGCGCGCGCGATATGGAAACAAAATTTAATTTGGTTTTGTCATCATATATTAGGAGAGAGTATAGAGGGATTTTATTTAGATTAGTAGGTTGGGTGGAGGCTTTGCGGAACCCAACAAATAATTGATATTTTTGATGTTGGGTTCCGTTCCGTAACCCAACCTACTGGGTTAATGTGTTTAATACAAAATCGGGGGTATTGAAATTATTGGCTACAGCAAAACGGACATCGTAATCAGCGTGAGTAGCTAGTTTTTGTAATAAAGTATGTGAAGCGTTGCAATTTTTTGCTATTCCAAGCTCAAATAGCCAGTAGTGATTGTCTTGATTTTTAATAGCACAGATTCTTTCTAGTACACAAGATGGTGTATTAGAGTTCATCGAAATTCCCCGAATGACTGCTGCTTCTTGACTTGATAAAGCTTTTAATTCGGCTAGTTCAATAAATGACACACCAATTTTTTCTAGAACACTAGCGACCGTATTCGGATTTTCTACTAATTGACGTTGTGTCTCTATATATATATCTTTCGCTAGTTCTTGCAGGATATCTATTGGTGTATTAGAGTTACCTGCAACTTGCGAGCGTACATCACCAGACTCATCAAAAGCAAGTTGAGTCAGGGTTTCGGCTGGGGTATTTGGATTTGCTGCTAGATAAAAGCGTATCTGTTCTTCTGCGTCGCTAGCTAAAGAAGATAAAGCTGTTGTCGGGGTGTTGTAATGTGTTGCAACTGCACGACGCACATAAAAGTCTTCATGAGTTGACAGTTCTTTTAGGGTGTCTGAGTCAGTATCCGAGTTATTGGCTTTCTCTCGACTTTCAATTTTGTTCTGAGTCAATGCACCATTTACGGAAGATACGTTTATGTTCGCAGATGTGTTCATATGTAGTTGTGAATAATTACACTCTGCTTATAGAGTTCCCGCAAATTCTGACAAAATTAACGTGTATACCTTGAAAAAGTTATTCATGTTGTAAACGTGTCTTCCTTCCAAAGTAGTAAGTTATACGTGAAAGTAAATCAATAAATTATGCTTAACGCTTACTAATGACTGGTTTTCAATGATTTAACGAATTTTGAATAATATAATCAATACCATAATTTATACATTTAATTAGTAATAATACTGAAGCAACGATTACATAAACACATGTATATTTGGTGTTACGTTGAAAATAAGTGTGCAAGGAGATGGGAGCATCTACTCCCAAATATGAATCGACTTTCTTCTTTATCTTGGCATGAGGTTCGTGCAGCATTCCGCAATATCTGGGGTTATGAAGATTTTCGTTCACCTCAAGGAGAAATAATTCGTTGTTTACTCGCGCGGAATGATGCTTTAGTCATTATGCCTACTGGTGGCGGAAAGTCGATTTGTTTCCAATTACCAGCGTTACTTCAATCTGGTTTAACGCTGGTTGTTTCTCCATTGGTAGCGCTGATGGAAAATCAGGTACAGGAATTACAATCTAAAAAGTTACCTGCTGCACTGTTACATGGTGAGTTGGCTTCTTATGAGCGGCGCCTAACGTTAAAAGCATTGGAACAGCAGAAGTTAAGATTATTATATTTATCACCGGAAACTTTATTTAGTCCACCTGTATGGGAAAGGTTAATTAAACCAGAAGTTGATATTACGGCAATCATACTGGACGAAGCTCATTGTTTGACACAATGGGGAGACACCTTTCGTCCCGCGTATAGAAGATTGGGGGCAGTACGTCAAGCTTTACTCAAATATAAACCAGTTGGAACTCAAATAAGTATAGCCGCGTTTACTGCTACTGCTAATCCTTTAGCTCAACAGACAATACAACTCGCTTTAGGATTACAGAAGCCTGAAATATTTAAATTAAATCCATATCGCCCTAATCTTAATCCGACTGTTCGGATTGCATGGACACCAAATGGTCGTAAGCAACAATTATTAAGATTTATTAAAGCTCGACCTCTACAGACAGGATTAATTTATGTTCGTCAACGTAGCTCTTGTGAAGAGTTAGCAGCTTGGTTGCAAGAATTGGGTTATTCTACAGCAGCTTATCATGCAGGGTTAAATGCAGAAGAGCGTCGCACAATTGAAGCGAGTTGGTTAAACGATAAAATACCATTTGTAATTTGTACTTCAGCGTTTGGGATGGGTGTCAATAAACCAAATGTCCGATGGGTAGCTCATTTTCACGCACCATTAATGCTGTCAGAATATGTACAAGAAATTGGACGCGCGGGAAGAGATGGAAAACCATCTGAAGCACTAACACTTGTTAGCGAACCAACTGGATGGTTAGACCCTGAAGATAAACAAAGACAAAATTTTTTTGAGAAAAGGATATGTGAACAGCAACTTGAAGCGCAGCAGCTTGTAAAAAAGCTACCGCGACAAGGTGAAATATCTGATGTAATGAGAAAGTTTCCTAATAGTGCGGTTACTCTTTCGCTTCTTCATAGCAATGGTCAGTTAGAATGGCTTGACCCTTTTAATTACAGAATTGTCTCAGGAGGAAAGCGTCAAGCAAGTACGCATCTAGATGCTTCTAAACAAATGTATAGGTATTTGTATAGTGGGGGGTGTCGATGGAAATTTTTATTGGAAGGATTTGGGTTTGGTGAAGGATTTGAAAGTTGGCGTTGTGGTCATTGTGATAATTGTAGTCGGGGCGGGTTTACTATATCGTGATAAATATCGGAATTTTCGGTTAACCCGCCCGTACAGTGATAATTGTAGTCGGGGCGGGTTTACTATATCGTGATAAATATCGGAATTTTCGGTTAACCCGCCCGTGCAGTGATAATTGCAGTCGGGGCGGGTTTACTATATCGTGATAAATATCGGAATTTTCGGTTAACCCGCCCGTACAGTGATAATTGCAGTCGGGGCTGGTTTACTATATCGTGATAAATATCGGAATTTTCGGTTAACCCGCCCGTACAGGAATTAAAATTGTTTTAGGAATCTGAGGTCACTGGTGTATAGGCGCCGAATGTCGTCCATTTGATGTAGTACCATTGCGAAGCGCTCAACTCCGAAACCTGCTGCGAAGCCGGAATATACTTCTGGGTCGTAACCAACTGCTGTTAGGACGTTTGGGTCTACCATTCCGCAACCCATTACTTCTAACCAGCGTCCGTTCCATTGTAAGTCTACTTCTGCGCTTGGTTCGGTGAATGGAAAGTAGGACGCGCGGAAGCGTATTGGTAAGTCACCAAATATTGAGGTTAAAAATTCTTTTATTGTGCCTTTGAGGTCGGTAAATGTTAACCCTTCGTCAATTGCTAAAAGTTCGATTTGATGGAAGACTGCTGAGTGGGTGGCGTCTACGTCGTCTTTACGATACACTCGCCCTGGAGCTACGATGCGTATTGGTGGTTCTTCGGCTTCCATGTAACGTATTTGTACGCATGATGTTTGGGTTCTTAGTAAGTTTCCATCTGGCAAGTAAAATGTGTCTTGCATGTCGCGCGCGGGATGGTCGGCTGGGGTATTTAGTGCTTCAAAGTTATAATAGTCTGTTTCCATTTCTGGACCTTGGGCAACGGTATACCCCATACCTACAAATATATCTAACGCGCGGTCAATTATGCCGTTGAGAGGATGAATACGTCCTTGAGGACGTTGGTAAATACCTGGCATTGTTACATCTAACGTTTCCGCTTGAAGTTGTGCCTGTATTTTGGCTGTTTCTAATACTGTACGTTGTTTGTCTAGGCTGGATTGTAATGCTTCTTTGACTGTGTTGGCTGCGGCGCCAATTTTGGGGCGTTCTTCTGCGCTAAGTTTGCCCATACTGCCTAAAAGCACTGACAATTGACCCTTTTTGCCTAGATAGTTAACGCGCAATTCTTCTAGCCGCTCAAGACTATCAGCTTGTGCGATTGCGCTTTCTCCATCAGTACGCAGTGTTAATAGTTGAGCTTCTAATTCACTTTGTCCGTTGCTCATGCTGTTAGTTGTGATACATTTTTACTTAATATAGGCTGCTAACTCTTAGCAATACTGAGTTTACAACATAATAAAAGCTTTATGTGAAGGACTCTGAAGCAATCACCAGACAAAGAAAGAACTAGGGATGTTACTATAGTGGTTGAATAACTGTATGTATTTTCTTGATTATTTATAAACTTTTTTATATACTTACGAAATTTTTGTAACAAAATAGATTAGCAAAAAGAAACTATAATTTTTTAATTGAATTAAATTAAATAATAGTTATATTCGTCCCTAGCTTGGCAAAAAAAGTTCAATAACATATCCTTAATGATATTATTTATCGATTGTCAATGTTCCTCACTATTAATTAAATGAAACTGCTGATTAGCAATGACGATGGTGTTTCTGCTCTAGGTATCCGTACTTTGGCTAACACTTTAGCTTTATCTGGTCATGAGGTGACTGTGGTGTGTCCAGACAGGGAGCGTTCGGCAACCGGACATGGACTAACTTTACACCAACCGATTCGTGCCGAAATCGTTGAGTCTTTATTTCATCCCAATGTTAAAGCTTGGGCTTGTGATGGAACTCCTTCGGATTGTGTGAAGTTAGCGCTGTGGGCTTTACTTGATTCGGCGCCTGATTTGGTTGTTTCTGGTATTAATCAAGGTGCCAATGTTGGTACAGAAATTCTTTATTCTGGGACGGTTTCAGCTGCTATGGAAGGTTTAATCGAAGGTATTCCTAGTATTGCAATTAGCTTGACAAGCCACACAAATCGAGAATTTCAACCTGCTGCTGATTTTGCGTGCATTTTAATAGGTACACTCGCCAAAAATCCTTTGCCTGACTTGATGCTTCTCAATGTGAATGTTCCTGCTGTTCCGTTTCCGGAAATTGCTGGCGCCGTAATTACACGCCAAGGAGTGCGACGTTACGTTGATGTTTTTGACAAGCGCACTGACCCGCGCGGTAAGACTTATTACTGGTTAACAGGCGAAGTTCAAGAAGATATTGAACCACCAATTGGTTTAAATTTGCCTCAAAATATACCGATAGATGTGCATGTTATACGTGATAACTATATTAGTATTACTCCTTTGCAATACAACCTTACTTACGCAAATGCTTTGACGCAGTTATCTGGGCGAGAGTGGGGAATTAGAGGTGACAGGCAAACTAAGGGACATACCCTATAGTGACCTATGTCAATACAACAAGGAGAAAATATAGGCTATAAAGTAGAAGCAGTTACTTTAATCACGTGCTATATCGTGATTACCTACAACTGTGAAAAAGTAAAGGCGGGAATACACCGTTTATTTAAACTGAAATCAACAAGTACATTATCAGTAAATTCACGCTTACTGCCATTTGCTTTTATATAGCGTATAAACTTAACAAAACCATTCACGTTTGAAATCGCCCACTCAGTTATCAAGTTTCGACAACTCATGTCTAGGATAGAAAAACATTTTAAAGTCAATTTTTGGGGCGTTCGCGGCAGTATCCCCTGTCCGGGACCAAACACCGTGCGTTATGGCGGTAATACCCCTTGCGTCGAGATGCAAGTGGGCGGTAAACGTTTGGTTTTCGATGGTGGTACGGGGCTTCATGTTTTGGGGCAGTCGCTATTGTGCCAAATGCCCAGCGAAGCGCATATCTTTTTTACTCACTCGCATTGGGATCATATGCAAGGGTTTCCATTTTTTACTCCAGGATTTGTGAGAGGAAACCATTTTTGTATATACGGCGCCATTGCACCTGATGGTTCAACTGTCGAGCAGCGTCTCAACGACCAAATGCTGCATCCTAATTTCCCTGTTCCTTTACAAATTATGCAGGCTAATTTGGATTTTTATGATGTATCGCCAGGAGAGCCAATCAAAATTGATGATATTCTCGTTGAGACGGCGCCGCTTAACCACCCTGGTGAAGCTGTTGGCTATCGCGTCTCGTGGCGTGGCGCCGCTGCAGCTTATATAACAGATACTGAGCATTATGCTGACCATCTCGATGAAAATGTTCTTTGGTTAGCACGCAATGCTGATATTCTTATTTATGATTCAACTTATACAGACGAAGAATACCATTCTCCAAAATCTCCTAAAATTGGCTGGGGTCACTCGACATGGCAAGAAGCTGTAAAAATTGCCCAAGCAGCTAACGTCAAAACTTTGGTCATTTTTCACCATGACCCTGCACATGATGATGATTTTTTGGATTTGGTTGGCAAACAAGCTGTACAGAAGTTTCCTGGCGCCGTTATGGCAAAAGAAGGAATGGTGCTTGATGTGCCCGTAACAGTGCCATTGTCAGAAACTTTTCCTGTTAGCCACATTTAAAATACATATCCATAACCGTCCTTCATTGAAGATTTTAGATTAGATTGGTGATTGAGATGCTTTAAAAGTTAATGGTCGTTCGACCAAGACTACTTTTGATGCGAATCGCTCATAAACACTAAATCCCAGTACCGAAAAGTGCTAAATCTGTCTCCAAATGGGTGTTCTGTGTGGGTTACTTCTTCAACTGAATTAGCTCTAACGCCTACTGCTGTCGCACTTGGCAAGTTTGACGGTGTACATCGCGGACATCAGCGGGTTATTAAACCCATCTCAGAAAGCTCGGAGATGGGAAGAGAAGAGCATATCCACTCAACTGTAGTCACCTTCAACCCACATCCGCAAGAATTTTTTAGCGGAGAACCGCGTACATTGCTAACACCCCTTGATGAAAAAGTTCAGCAATTACGACTTCTTGGTGTCGAACAGTTAGTACTGCTACCCTTTGACCGTGAACTATGCTCCTTGACCCCTCTTGAGTTTGTCGAGAAAATCTTGGTGCAACAACTTCAAGCAACCCAAATTAGTGTTGGGCAAGATTTTCGTTTTGGCTCAAGACGCAGTGGAACCGCATATGATTTACAAATTATCGCTGCTTCTTACAATATTCCTGTGACGATTACTTCTTTAGAAATTGATACTATTCAAGAAGAATCGGCACAAAATCAACCTATAGAAATGACTCGCATTTCAACCTCGTTAATTCGCTCCATCCTCGGAGAGGGCGATGTTGAGCGCGCGCAGCAGCTTCTTGGAAGACCCTACAGTTTACATGGAACTGTTATAAAAGGTCAACAACTTGGTAGAACTATTGGTTTTCCGACTGCGAACCTTCAGCTACCAAAAGATAAATTTTTACCGAGCAACGGTGTTTACGCAGTTCGTGTATTTAGTGAAATATCGGGTACAAATGAACAAGTTGAATTTCTGGCCCCTGGTGTCATGAATATTGGTAATCGTCCTACGGTTAATGGTGAAAATATCACTGTTGAGGTACATTTGTTCGACTGTTCAGGTGATTTATATGGTAGAAAACTGGTAGTTGAGCTAGCGAAATTTTTACGAAGAGAAACTAAATTTGCCTCTCTTGAAGCATTAAAGAGCCAAATTCAGCTTGATTGCTCTGCTGCGAAAGTTTTTTTTGGTTGATGTGTTAATTTGTTCGATTTGGGGGAACACTCTATATAGGACTCAAGAAGTAAAGTCAGGGTGCGGATATTTATCCGTACCTTTATTTTTAAGCGGTAAGGGTGGGGAATGAGAGAAAAAATTGACGTATTAACACAAAACTTAGCAAAAACAATAGTAGGCAAAACTACATCCATCCGTTTGGTATTAGTTGCTTTGTTCTCTGGTGGTCATGCACTACTAGAAGATGTTCCAGGTGTTGGGAAAACTTTATTAGCAAAATCCCTAGCTCGTTCTATTGACGGCAGGTTTCAGAGATTACAATGTACTCCTGACCTTTTACCAACTGATATAACAGGTACAAATATTTGGAACCCCAAAAGTGGCGAATTTAGTTTTTTATCTGGGCCTGTTTTTGCGAATGTTGTGCTAGCAGACGAAATAAACCGAGCAACACCCCGAACTCAGTCAGCATTGCTTGAAGTAATGGAAGAACAGCAAGTAACTGTTGATGGTGTATCGCGTCCGGTTCCCTCACCATTTTTTGTTATTGCCACCCAAAACCCTATTGAATACCAAGGTACTTTTCCACTTCCAGAAGCTCAAATGGATAGATTTATGCTGTCATTAAGCTTGGGTTATCCATCAGAAAACGAAGAACTGGAGATGTTGCAACGCTCATCAAACGGTGTAAAACTTGACACGTTAGAGCCTTGTATTACTTTAGAAGAGGTTGCACAACTGCGTCTAAGTTGTGCAAGTGTTAAAGTCGATACTTCTTTGCAACAGTATATGCTCGACTTGGTGCGGGCTACACGTACTGATGAAGAAGTGACTTTGGGCGTAAGTCCTCGTGGTACGGTGGCTTTACAACGCGCGACTCAGGCTTTTGCTTTTTTATCGGGACGTGATTATGCGATTCCTGATGATATTAAATTTTTGGCGCCTTATGTTTTATGTCACCGTTTGATACCAGTAGGTGGGCGCCGTGCTAAGAGTGTTATGGAACGTATATTGAGAGCTGTACCTATACCTTGATTTGCAACGGATGTAACGGATGTAACGGATGTAACGGATGTAACGGATGGCGCTTACTCATTTTGTGCTAACCAAGCTTCTAAATTTGATAGCACCGAAAAATCTAACAGCGCTTCGCTGAGGTCTTCGAGAACAGAGAGCGGTAGGGTAGAAAGGCGCGATTTTGTCTCACTCGATAAGTCTTGTCTGAGTCGGCGGGTTAATTGGCGGGTGATGAGGGCGATCGCTTCTTCTGCTCGACCTTCCTGCCGCAAGGTATCCGTCACATTATTCCAATCCCGGTAGTATTTCAGGCTATTCTGGTAGCTCTGCTGCTCAGAGGGCGAAAAGTTAGCAATCTTCGTCACCTCAAACAACTCCTCAAATATCCCCTCTTGCAAGGTTGGCGGCGGCGCATCAAGTTGAGCCAGATGCCGGAAAAGAAATAACCACTTGTCAAAATGAGTTTCTAACTGGTCTAGGGTCTTTTTGAACTTGGGCAACTCAATATAGATAAACTTGAGCTTTTCATAAAACACTCGGCAATCTTGATCTTTTAGCTCAACAATGTGCAGCAGGGTTTCATCTTGCTTATGATCATCAAAAATAAAATCCAACATCCCCACCGTGTACACCGGAGCCAGTTTATAGTCCCACTCGCCTTTGAGTGCCTGTTCCTGAATCGGAAAGCTGGCATAGTATACACTGCGGTCTTTGAAGAAGTTTTGTTTGGCTTTTTGGAGTTCTACGATGAAGCGCTCACCATTCTGAGCTTCGCAATAGATATCAAAAATGGCTTTGCGATCAATTAGCGTATTGCCCAGATTTTCCGTATTCTTGAAGGTGAGATCCCGAATTCGGTGATAACTGGGCAGCAGGGTATTAAGAAAATCGATCAGCAGGCGCTTATTTGGCTCCGTACCAAAGACGCGCTTGAAGCCAAAATCAGTGAGCAAGCTGATGTAGCGGTCTGGCAGAGAGTAGACCATAAAACTATGGAGCGCAAGCAGATATTAATTACTGCTATTTTAGCTCACCCGATAAAGCGCTCTTGCGAACATTGGCGCCACCGGAGCGCGCGAAGTATTGCTCCCGATCTAACAGGTGTAGTGCGATGCTTACTCATATTGTGCCAACCAAGCCTCTAAATCCGATAGAACCGAAAAATCCAACAACGCTTCACCACTTGTTCTGTTTGATGAAATGGTTGTTTATCTTGCAATTGCTTCAAACCGACCGAAATTGGTACTACTGGTTAGCTGTAAACCAGTAGTACTCACCTGAAAATTTCAATATCAGCAGGCGCCACGCTCGTACTACTTGTTCATGTCATAAGTTTTGGCTGGTTGGCTGGCAACGGATACAACGGATTTAACGGATGAGTTATTCGTCAAACATATAAATTTTGTTATTTAAAATTACTTATCCGTTACATCCCTTCGGGTTCGGCACTTTGCTTATGCCGGGAAACCCGTCCACCGCAAGTGCCTCACCGCTCTTCATCCGTTGCTAATATTTCTACCCCCCAGAATTAATGACATAAAGCACTCCTTGTTCTATTTGATGAAATCGTTGTTTATCTTGCAATTGCTTTAAACCGACCGAAATTGGTACTACTGGTTAATTGTAAACCAGTAGTACTCACCTGAAAATTTCAATATCAACAGGCGCCACGCTCGTACTACTTGTTCTGTTTAATGAAATAGTTGTTTATCTTGCAATTGCTTCAAACCGACCGAAATTGGTACTACTGGTTAATCGTAAACCAGTAGTACTCTTTTTAAATAAAATAACCAAGCTTCGACTATATTTAATTTTTAACCAATAACTCACTCATCCGTTACATCCGTTGCTAACAACCCACCCAAATCGAGCATAAAGCACGTGTATTATATTGATAATTCAAAATCCTAAATCTAAAATCCATTCATATAGGAAGTAAAATCCAACTTGGTATGAGAGATGTCTAATTTAGTCAAACGTAAAAATAAGGAAAAAAGGCTGAAACGTAACCCTGTGGGGTTATTGTTGATTATCTTGGCTTGGAGTCTGGCTATGGGATGTTTGCTTGCTTTTGCTACAAATGTGAACGGCGCCACTCCAAGAGATGCTTCAACTTCGTCGATTGGTACGGTGGATGTAGTGCCAGCGCAGTTTAAACTTGGGCAAGAACTTTACCTGGAAAATTGCTCGACTTGTCATATTGGTCTGCCTCCGTCAGTTTTTCCAACCCAAACCTGGAAAAATCTTCTTCAAGACAGTCAACATTACGGTTCACAACTTCAACCGCTGGTTGACCCACCTCGTATGTTAGTGTGGCGATATATTTCTGCTTTCTCGCGTCCTCTACTTGAAGATGAGCAAATACCCTACCGTTTAAATAGCTCGCGTTTGTTTAAAGCTTTGCATCCTCAAGTTAAACTTCCAAACCCTGTACAAGCTAGTGGCTGTATAACATGTCATCCAGGAGCAAATAATTACGATTTTCGTTCTTTAAGCAAGGAATGGCAGTAGGGAGGGATATTGCTACTTCCGTAGGGTCGGGTTTGTGACAAGCTTTAAGGACGAAATGATACTATAGAAGAAATGTTCAATATATATTGATCTGTTATAACCCTCTATATAATCAGTCTGTTAGAGTATAACCGATGATAATTATTATAGTCGGTTATCTGAAATGTCTATAATCAATAAGCCTTTCATTAATTATTCCCATTCCTTGTTTAGTTAGATAACTGCCATGCTAAAAACCTTGTTGGGCGACCCCAACGCTCGTAAACTTAAAAAATACCAACCTTACATCACCGATATTAATCTCTTCGAGGAAGAAATCAAGTCGCTTTCGGATGAGCAGTTGAGGGGGAAGACAGTAGAGTTCAAACAGCGTTTGGCAAAGGGTGAAACCCTTGATGATATTTTGCCAGAAGCTTTTGCAACTGTTCGAGAAGCTGGACGGCGTGTGTTGGGGTTGCGCCACTTCGATGTGCAAATGTTGGGTGGTATTATTCTACATACAGGGCAAATTGCCGAGATGAAGACTGGTGAAGGTAAAACCCTTGTGGCAACTTTGCCGAGTTACTTAAATGCTCTGACTGGTAAAGGTGTACACGTTATTACAGTCAATGACTACCTAGCTCGTCGAGATGCTGAGTGGATGGGTCAGGTACATCGCTTCTTGGGTTTGAGTGTGGGACTAATTCAACAAAGTATGACTCCGCAGGAGCGTAAGAAGAATTATGACTGCGATATTACTTATGTAACAAACAGTGAAATTGGTTTTGACTATCTGCGCGATAATATGGCGACAGATATTAAAGATGTTGTGCAGCGTCCCTTTAATTACTGTGTTATTGACGAAGTTGACTCGATTTTAGTTGATGAAGCGCGTACACCGCTGATTATATCGGGACAAGTTGAACGACCGACCGAAAAGTATTTAAGAGCCGCAGAAATTGCAAATGCACTCAGAAAAGATGACCATTATGAGGTCGATGAGAAAGCACGTAACGTTTTGCTAACTGATGAAGGGTTTGCTGAGTCTGAAAACTTACTTGAAGTTACTGATTTGTTTGACCCAGAAGACCCTTGGGCACATTTCGTTTTTAATGCTATTAAGGCTAAAGAGTTATTTTTAAAGGACGTTAACTATATTACCCGTGGGGGTGAAGTTGTTATCGTTGATGAATTTACTGGTCGGGTTATGCCTGGGCGCCGTTGGAGTGATGGTTTACACCAAGCAATTGAGGCAAAAGAACGTTTAGAAATTCAGCCAGAAACCCAAACTCTTGCAACAATTACATATCAAAACTTGTTCCTTTTATACCCTAAATTAGGTGGGATGACAGGTACGGCGAAAACAGAAGAAGCTGAGTTTGGAAAAATCTACAAGCTAGAAGTTACAATAATACCCACAAACCGGGTTCGGATGCGGAAAGATTTATCGGATATGGTCTTTAAGACTGAAAACGGTAAATGGACTGCAATTGCAAAAGAATGTGCAGAAATGCACCAACTTGGTAGACCTGTATTAGTAGGTACCACTAGCGTTGAAAAATCTGAGTATCTTAGTCAACTGCTGCGGCAAATGGAGATACCCCACGAGTTGCTCAACGCGCGTCCAGAAAACGTAGAGCGGGAAGCGGAAATCGTTGCACAAGCAGGACGAAGTGGTGCTGTAACTATTGCGACCAACATGGCGGGACGTGGGACTGACATTATCTTGGGTGGTAATGCTGAGTATATGGCGCGTTTGAAAGTACGCGAATACTTTATGCCTCGTCTTGTTCAGCCTGAAGATGAAGATACTTTTGGTATTCAGCGTGCTTCCGGTTTGCCAGGTGGTCATGGTGGTGGTGGTCAGGGATTCACTCCTGGTAAAAAGGTTAAAACATGGCGTGCTTCCCCGGAAATTTTCCCTACTCAAATTACAAAAGAAACTGAAAATTTATTAAAACAAGCAGTAGAGTCTGCCGCACGCGAGTATGGTGAGCGCTCTTTACCCGAACTTGAGGCAGAAGAACGAATTGCTGTTGCTGCAGAAAAGGCGCCAACGGATGACCCAGTGATTCAAAAATTGCGCGATGCTTATAATCGTATTCGGCATGAGTATGAAGAGTTTACTAAAACTGAGCATAACAAAGTTGTTGAATTAGGTGGGTTGCATGTAATTGGTACTGAGCGTCACGAATCGCGTCGTATCGATAATCAGTTACGGGGACGCGCGGGACGGCAAGGTGACCCAGGAAGCGCAAGATTTTTCCTCAGCTTAGAGGATAACTTGATGCGGATTTTTGGAGGTGAGAGAGTCGCTTCTTTGATGAACGCTTTCAACGTTGAAGAAGACATGCCTATCGAGTCGGGAATGTTAACTCGTAGTTTGGAAGGCGCCCAAAAGAAAGTCGAAACATATTATTACGATATTCGGAAACAGGTATTTGAGTACGACGAAGTTATGAACAACCAACGTCGTGCAATTTATGCCGAACGGCGCCGGGTATTAGAGGGGCAAGATTTGAAAGAGCAAGTTATTAAGTACGCTGAGAAAACGATGGATGACATCGTTGACTACTACATTAATATAGACTTACCTTCGGAAGAGTGGGAACTCGATAAATTAGTTGAAAAAGTCAAAGAGTTTGTTTACTTGCTATCTGATTTAAAATCTGAACAGTTAGTAGATATGTCGATAGGAGAAATAAAGGCTTTCCTTCATGAGCAAGTTCGTATTGCTTATGATATGAAGGAAGCACAAATCGACCAAATTCAAGCTGGTTTAATGCGTCAAGCCGAACGCTTCTTTATTTTGCAGCGTATTGATACCTTATGGCGTGAGCATTTACAAGGTATGGATGCTTTGCGTGAGTCGGTAGGTTTGCGTGGTTATGGGCAAAAAGACCCATTGATTGAATATAAGAGCGAAGGTTACGAATTATTCTTGGATATGATGACTAATATCCGTAGAGACGTTGTATACTCGCTGTTCATGTTCCAACCTCAACCTCAACCTGCTATGCAATCTGAAATGGTATAAGGCTGGTACGGTGGCTTAAGCCACCATACAATCGGGATTTTTAGCAAAAATAAATTAAAAATATATAGGGGTGCAACAAGTATGTTGTACCCTTATTTGTTAATTTGTTGTGGCATAGGTTTCTAGTCTGTGCAGTCAATATATTTTTTTACCACAGAGACTTCTAGGGCACAGAGAGAAGAATAAGAGGAATAAACCACAAAGGGCACATAATCCGAAGGATTTCCCGCAGGGTAGGGCACAAAGAAAGAGGGAAGAGTCTTGAAAAAACTTTTATTTATATGCAGCCAGAATAAATTACGAAGTCCAACTGCAGAAGCAATATTTTCTGAATACGAAGGACTAGAAGTAGAATCTGCTGGCTTAAATAATGGCGCCGAAGTTCCTGTGTCAGTTGAAGCTATCGAACGTGCGGACGTTATATTTGTAATGGAAAAAGCACATCGAAGCAAGCTCTCAAAAAAATTCAAGCCATATTTAAAAGGTAAGCGCGTTATCTGCTTAGATATACCTGATGAATACGATTATATGGATGCTGATTTGATTAATTTGCTCAAAACCAAGGTGCAACATGTACTTGGAACATTTTAAGGCGCCGCAAACTGCTAAAATATTAGTAATTTTGGCTTGTCCACCAATGGTGGACATTTTGGTGCCAAAATAACTTTTAGTTGAACTAGGACGGTATATTATTTAACTATAAAATAAATAAATCGTATTTATATTGATGAAAAAACCTGTTTTTATCTTAGTTATGAGTATATAATTTAACCAGTTAATTTCATCGTGTCGGGCACCCTTTTTTCTTAGGGGCATAAATTACGGTCACTTTCGGGGACTTTAGCATTATTCTGCAAGTAGTCTCGCAGTAATTCGCATCCTTTTTCCATCAGCTTCTTAGTTTTTGTATCCGCTAAGTTACGGAACACAATCTTGCCTTTGCTGTTACCTGTTACTAAAGTTTTACTGTCAGGAGTAAAGCTTAAACTTGTAAAAATATCATCTTGTGCATTTAGGACTAACTCTAAATAACCTTTATGAGTCCACAGCTTTATTTTACCCTCGCTCATTGTCGCGATAGTTTGACCGTCAGGACTGAAGCTAACAGTCGTGAAACCTTCACCGTCACCATTTAGAGTTTGGATTAAATTCCAATTATTGTTCCACAATTTGACTGTACTGTCGAGACTTGCTGTCGCTAATATATTATCTTTTGACCATACTACAGCATAAACTGGACGGTTGTGTGCCGTAATAGTCCTAATTAATTTTCCATCAGTACTCCATATTTTTACGGTATTATCATCGCTTGCCGAAGCTATATATTTACCGTCTGGTCTAAATCTTATCCAGTTCACAGCATCACGATGTCCTATTAATTTGGCTATAAGCTTACCGTCTTGACTCCATAATCTAATTGTTTTATCGCTGCCTGCTGATACTAACATGTTTCCCGACGGTGCCCAATCAACACTCAATACTGAATCAAGATGTCCTTCTAAAGTTTTAAGCAATTTTCCATTACGACTCCATAACTTTACCGTATTATCGCTAGAAGCCGAAGCAATAGTCTGACCATCAGAGTTAAAGCTTATATCCCATGCATCTTTGTGTCCAGGTAAAGTATGCTGTAATTTCCCGTCAAGACTCCATATTTTCACACTGCCGTCTTTACTCGATGAGGCAAAAATATCACCTTGGTGAGAATAACTTAACATCGTGACATCCTTACTGTGCGCTTGGATACTTTTTAACGGTAAGTACTTCCAACGCCAAAGTTTAATATTTGTATCACGACTCGCAGAAGCTAACGTTTGTCCATCACTGCTAAAATTGACGCTAGTTACCCAGTCATTATGACCTTTCAATGTTTCTATCGGTTGCTCTATAGGTTTTTCACTCGCAACGTCAATATTCCAAAGTTTTACCGTTTTATCCCAAGAAGCTGAAGCAAGAGTTTTTCCATCTGGACTAAAAGCAACACTCATTATTACTTGTTTATGTGCGGGTATGGAATGAAGTAGCTTTCCATCACGACTCCACAACTTAACAGTTCTATCCCAACCTGTTGATGCCAACATATTACTATTTGGCGCCCACGCTACGGCACTTACTGTATCGTCATGTCCTTTAAGAGTTTGCAATTGTTTACCATCACGACTCCACAGCTTGATTGTTCTATCGCTCGAAGCCGAAGCAATCATACTACCATCAGGCGCAATCGCTAAACTTGTAACGGGTAAAGTGTGTCCTCTCATAGAAGCAAGCACTTTTCCTTCTTTGTTCCATAATCTCACTATATTATCGGCGCCTCCTGATGCAATAGTTTTTCCATCAGGACTAAATGCAACACCGTTTACTGCTGTATTATGTGCAAACGTTCTTAAAAGCTTGCCGTCAATACTCCATAATTTGACGGTTTTATCTGAACTTCCAGAAGCTAGCATCGTACCATCAGCGCTAAACGCTATAGTATTAACACGCTTAGTATGTCCTTTTAGAATATGTAATTTTTTACCATTTGCTTGCCAGAGTCGAACTGTGCCATCCCTACTCGCAGAAGCAATTAAGCTGCCCGAAGGACTAAATACAACACTATTAACATCCGCAAGATGTCCTTCCAAGCGATTGATTTCACGTACTCGCATTCCATAAGTCGCTTGATAAAGCGCTGTTCTTACAAGTTGCTGCGTTTGAGCATCTGGTAAAAATGCAGTTTCAATTCTTTTACCCGCGCGCAATCCTTCGCGTAAAGCATCAATATCTTTACCTAAAGAGAATAAAGCTTCACTTGATGCAGCTGCTGCAATACTAGCGCTAATAACAGCTTTATTTCCTTGATAAAAAGCAGTCCAGATAGAACCTATGAGTATAAAAATACCCAAGGCTGAAGCAAGAAGCGCGTTTTTGAGCAAACGATTCGTTTTTACTTGAGTAGTTCGCAGCTTTTCGTTTTCCAGAAGTTCTGCTTGCAGTTCTTGCTGTTCGATTTTTGAAAGTAAACGTTCCCGTTCAAGACGACTTAATTCATCGCGTTTTCGCAGTTCTTTTAATTCAGTTAATAAATCAGTACTGGCCGTTTGATGTTGTAGTTGGGTTTGTTTTTGTGGTTTATTGTGGGAAAGCGCACTTTGCAAACGAGAAATTTCAAGCTCGTTGTTAATAACATGCGCGCGGAGTTGTTTGAGTTGTTCTTGTAAACTTTGTTGAGTTTGTTGTAATGTACGGATAATATTGGTGAGATAATCATGAATCAATTGATACCTTTCTGGTTTACCTGGAAAAACCATGACTAAACCTGAGCGCACTAAAATTTCTAAAATTAGTTCTAACTTTTCAACATTTTCTAATTCGGCAAGTTCAGTAATTAATTCTGCACGAGTTTTTAAGGGACGTTGCCTGTGTTCATCTGTTAAAAAATATAAAGTTAATAGAACTGCTGTTTCATTCTGATAACCGCAATCATCTATTATTTCTTTAATATAACCTTCGATTAATCGTTCTTTTGGTCCATGAGCAAGATATTTTTTGATTGTAGTAATTTGTTTATTTTGTAGTTGTGTTCCTACAATTTGTAGTTCAATTGGACTTACTTCTCCTGATTGATTTGATAAATTTTCTACTATAGTTGTAACTAAGGCTGGCTCTAGATTTCGTTTAGAATTTGTTGTGATTTGCTCGATGAATATTTTAGTATCTTGAGTTGAAAAATTACCTAGATAATAGCGAATTTTGTCATCTAGAATGTTAGGTATAATTGACTTGAAGTCTGGCTGACGCTCTATTTCTAGAAGATTGTGTAAGTAGTCTTCGCGCAAACTCAAAACAATTTTTACAAATGGAATGTTTAAACATGTTTGTAAAAAGTTGTAAAATATCCATCTAGTCTCTGGAGACTGATTAGTAAAAAATTCTTCAAACTGGTCGAATATTAATACAATAAAAAAATTATCTTCGACATGTTTCTGTAAACTTATTATAATTTCTTCTACTTTAGGGTAAATGTGTAGTTCATTACTGACTTCTTCTATATAAGCTTTTTTATAAGCAATTATTAGTTGTTCTATCCAAGGTGTATATACTTGAACGAGGATTGGTAGCACAGCGCGCGCTTCTATAGGTCTTTGTTTTAATACTGGTACTAAACCAGCTCCCAAAAGCGAACTTTTTCCTACACCAGGAGAACCATATATTATAGTAAGTTTATGCTGTGTGCTGCTGACTTTTTCTAACAACTTCTCTAAATCTGCTTTTCGAGATGAAGCTAGAATCTCTTGAGCAACCGCATCTAACTTGTTACTTTTCTTCTGAGCATGTAAACGTCCTGCTCCAACAAAAGCTCTAAGACCATATTGTTGCTCTATTGAGTACTGTTTTTGTTTTACATTAAAAGCTTCTAAATACTGTTCCTGTTCAAAATAAAGCTTTCTTAGTTTTCTTAAAAGTCGAATCAAATTATCAATGCCCGAATTATAGTTATTATCTAAACTAGTTTTTAAGTTTGATATTGCTAAGTTTAATTCTTGCTTGCCAGCTTCTATATCACCTAAGTTAATTTGTACTTTTACTAACAATAATCGATAAATTTGTTCCAAGACTAAAGGAAATAAAGGACAATTCAATTGTTTATATTCTTTTACTTTATTAAATTGTAATAATGCTGAATAAGCATATTGGCTAGCTTTAGACCATTGCGATTTTTGTATAGCTGCTTCAGCCATAAAACCGTAATCATAAGCGATTATAACATGGGTACTATTATACAGTTGATGAAATTCCAATGATTTACTAGCAAAAATTTCTAATCCTTCCCAACAGTTGAGTATTTCCAATATTTCTGAAATTTTAATTAATGATAAATTTGCTAATTCGAGTTGATTGTTAGATGAGTAAATACTTTGCCTAAATATTGTAAAATTTGGAAATTGATTAAAAATGTCAGATGTTTGTGCTAGAAAATTTTCAAAATTTTGAATATTGCTTTTACCATAGCACGCAGCTATATGTAGTAATATAAATATTTGCCATTCCCAATCGTTAGACAGGCGCCAGTAATCAAGGCATTGTTGAAATTTATCTAAAGCAGTATTTATTCTATCACTAGTATAATCATCTCTACCTAAAATTAAGTTTAACTTGGCTATTATTTCAGCATCTGGGCGCTGGTTAATTTTTTCTAAATATTGGCAAGCAGTATCTATTTGCAATCGATTGCCTAAAGGAATACTTAAATCCTGCAAGAACTTTTCAGCACTTAATTCTAAAAAAAATGAAGATATAGCTAAATTTGCCTGTTGGCATTGTGTATAAATTAGTTCATAATACTCATATTCCAAACAGTTATTAGCAGCAATAAACTCAATTGTTGTTGACCAGTTTTCTAAATCAGTCGCTAATCTAACGATTTTTTTAAAAACTTGGTCATTAACCCATAACATGATTGGGAAAGAGAACTGCTTTCTAAATTCCTCCCTAACCTGATTCGCTGATATTAAGACAGCTTCTAAATCTTGAACTGATTCTAAACCAAAAACCATCAAGGCTGCTGGTCTTTTTTCTCCAATTTGTTCATTGATAGCAGTATAAAGAGTTTTAACGGATACAGGTAGGGTAATCTCACTGATTGTAACTGGAGATAATTCATGTATTGTCTTGACTGTTGAGTTACGCAAAGCAGCATAATTGCATCGCAGTAAAACCAATACAAAACGACCCTGAAAAAGAGTTATAGTACGTACAATTGCTTGTAAGGATTCTTGGTTAGTTATAACTATATCTTCTGAGTCGTGTTGGTCAGTCATAATGTAAATTCTTTTGATTCTCGCAGTATAGGATTTATATCAAACCAAGAACCATCATCATCTCTGTACTCAAATACAAACATACTACGAATGAGAAGTTCATATTTTTCGTGACCTCTAAAGGTTTTTTGTTGGTTAAGCGCGCGTAGCAACTCCCATTCATCTTCTGTAATTGTAAGCGTAAGTTCATTGCGTCGCTGACGAATTACACTTTCTAAGCATTGACGGGAAATTGGTGGGTTTTCTTTTTGCAAACAACGGAACAATAGTCCTAATAAGTTACGCAAATGACCTCCGCTTGCTCTGCACAATCGTTCTAGTGTACTATAATTGTCAAATACTTGAGTAACTAATTTAGAGCTTTGTTCCCAACTAACACCAGGAAAAGCTCTTGCCATTACCATTTTTTGTAAAAGCATAATTCCTTCAGTACATTCTGTATTATCGCGCAGTAATACAGGAACCATCGGTAACACTTTCGGTTCTACTCCAAAACGATTTGTTAGGCGCCCCAAAGTGTTCGAGAATATTAATATTAGGGGTACTGTATATACAACATGACAATTAAGCTTATTTAGCTGGTCGCCACGTTCGACAAACAAATACTCTGGCTGATAATATCCAGTTGGTTTTAAAGAATTATCAACTCGGTCAAGGTTATCAACTATAACTACTAAACCTTTTTTACCATTGTTCAACAGCTTTGCGCGTGCTGGCTCCAGTAATTCTTTATTAATTGCTTCTAAAAGATTGCTTGTACGTGGCTCTAAGTATTGTCTAAGCTGGCTTCTGAGCTTTGGACTGTCCTTAGCTTTAGTAGTAATTTTAGCAATACCTGCTGATAGTTCGATTTCTTTGAATTCAACAGGTGTAAGTAAAAAATCTCCTACTTCAGAAAACAACTTTTGGAAATAGCTCGGTTTGAGACTGATTTTTATTGCTTCTAAACTTTGACTAACTTCACGAGCAATAGCAAGTAAAATATCAGTAACATCCACATCTGCCATATCAAGACTTTGGCTAGATTCAAAATACACTACATGAAACCCACTGTGTTCTAATTCAGCTTTAAGACGCTGTAGCTCAGTAGACTTTCCACAGCCAATATGTCCTGTAAATAATTGACAAGTTGCTTTTCCTGGTAGTAGGTAAGTGATAGTTCTTTGCAATTCTTGAATAATTGTACCACCACGTACTCTAGAAAAATCTATATAGTACTGCCTATCTTGAGGCTGTTCTACAACTAAGGTTTTACTTGGGTCGCAAGCTTGAAAAAAGTTCTGGATGTCTAATTTCATAATAGCTAATCGCTAGATTTTATATTTGTAGTTCATTAAACTTTTATTAATAAACATTTATAAACGTTAATTTGTTGTAAGTTTATATTGTAGCGATTTGGCGCCACTTAATAGCTAAGTATAAAAGATTTATCGCCGTGATGACTGCTGGTGACATGGGAGCAAGGTTCTTAATCATCCCTGCTGCCACAAATGGGTTTAATAGCGTTTTAGGGAACATCTAAAATATTTTAATATTAGTGACTATTGAACTTTACGTGTAAATACTTACAATTTCTGGCTGATCAATTCCGGAAATACTTTATATATCTGTAGAACTGTTGTAGCCGCGCGCGATTGGGAATGTCTCAAGAAGTCCAGATATTTTGATGCGGACGGGTGGTAAATCTAAAATTGAAGATGATGACGAAGAAACTAGCGAAGAAGCCGAGACAGAAGTGGAAGAAGGCACGGGTAGTAAAGTTAGTCTCAAACCTTGGCAGCAGCGTAAGCTTAAAACAATGGGTTACGAAGCTGCTGGCGGGCGCCCGGTTCCTTTAATTGACCAGGCACACCGTTTGATGCATTTGTGGAAAGCTGGCGATGTAGCGTGCGGTGGATAAGTATCTCGACAGTAAGGCATTGCGTCGTAACAGTTTATTCCATCAACTGCTACAAGCGTTAATCGAACTTGCTTCTTCAGGTAGTGATGAACGCGCTCAAGAGATAAAGAACGAGCGGGAGCATTCTCAAGGTGGTTCTATATTTATAGTTACACTGACGCGCTCATAGGTGTCATAAGCAACAATAAGTAAGATATTTCGGTGCCTGTAGTACTATGTCTAGGATATAATTTTTTACAATTCTTATTGTTTGCTATATGTTAAATTAAATTATTAAACCCCTCACAATAAATATAGCCATGCACATGTACAATTTCAACTAATAGGCGCCGTTATATATTAATGTTACACCCCCGACGCTGTAAATAATTGACTCATGCGCTTTAATATTCTTAAGACTGTGTATAAGTCATCACCACGTCTAATTGTAAATTCGTCGGATAAAGCATAAATTGGTTGGGAAAGCTGAATCAATTTAATAAAAATAAAATTACCACCGTTTGTGACTAAACCAAGTAAATTTTTATCTGGTCTTAAATTAGCTAGCATATATGATAATGCTTGCGGGATACCTACTTCTAAGGAAAATCCTGCTTGTTTGGATTCGATAACGAGAACCCATAGTTGGTCTTGTAATACTAATACATCAATTTTTCCTCGAATTATTACTTCTCCATCTTCTGCGGTAATTTCAACTGATTCTTCGCTATCTGTATAAAAAGGTTCCAAGTAAAAGCCTGCATAATTTAATAATGGTGATAATACTGCCATCTTAACCATGTTTTCAAGCATGGGACGTTTGACCAAGTTTAAATAACTTGCTTTTACTCTGTCTAATTCCTGTTTTTCGTAGTTTGTAAGTTCTGGTAAGTCCTGTTGCCATTCTAAAAAGCTCTCTGAAGAATTTGAAAGCTTAAGATTAAACTTTTTTTCTAAATCATATAATTTGACTTTTTCAGCCTGAATCACTGTCACCATATTCACACCTAGTAATTTTTCTTCTGCATGGTTAAATTCTAACATATTTATCCGAAAGCGGATTAAGTTGAATTGTTAAATTTTTGAGTCCAGTGGGCATTAGCTGGCTTAAAGTACAAAGATACTTCATTGTCTTTGGCACATATTGGTCGATAAATCGCGTCTAAAGTGAATATTATTTTTATAAATTCTGAACGGACTGTTAGAGGCTGTTTGAAAAGTAATATTTAACACATAATCCTGGTTTTAATCCCCCCTTGTTAACTCTGGTTGGAAGGATTTTCTAAAGCTAAAGTTAAGGAATTTGTAGGTTGGGTTCCGCAAAGCCTCCACCCAACATTTCCCTTATTTTGTTGGGTTTTAAATTGATACAAAATTTAATGGTCGCGTTACTAAAAGCTATTTAACAACCTTATATATGGCGCCGAAGCGCACATAAGCTAAATAGTTATATGCTTTATGGCTAAAAGTATATAATTTAACTAGCCAATATTTTTGTGTCCGGCATTATGTTATCTCAGAAATTATTTGTTCGATAAATTTTTGTACTAAAGGTACTTGAAAATTGTTTCCTTCTATAGTTAATATCTCCTTTTGTATCAATTCTCGTATTACACCCTTATTATTGTCTATTGTTTTTTTGCCAAGAGTTAGATTAAAAAGAAAATCTTTTTCGTTATCTTTTAAACTATTCCATAATTCCTGAAAGTATTGATTACCCCTTTCTAAAACCAAAGGAATAATCGAGTTAATGTTGTCAATATCTGCTATGATATTACTACTTTCCCGTTTACCTGAGCGGATTTCACGGTTGATTAACTCTACAACTTCATAACAGATTAATTGAATGAGATAGGGTTGACAATTAGTAAGCTCAATTATTTTATCTACAGCTAAAGAATCGTATATTTTAGGGAAATCTTTGACTGGTTCTATAATCAAATTGCGAGCAGATTCTTCATCTAGAAAGCTAACGCGCACAGTACGAGTGTTGATTAAATAGTCGCTCCAATAGGTAGGAAGCTCACTAAATGTGTGCGAACCACTAAAAAGTACAATCCACTGTCTACGATGTTGCAAAATATTACGGATAAAGTTGAGGGGAACACGACTATTTGTAGCAGTTACGACTTCACTTAAACGTTCAAATTCATCAAGACAAAGTAAAAAGCGTTTTTCAGGATATACACGTTCAATTTCGGCAAACCAGTTTTGTAAGTCTATAAATGCATCTGGTTGAACACCTGAGTGTGAGTTTGTAAAATTTGGGTAAGGTAAGTCTAACCGTCGTGGTAAGCGGCGCCCTGCTTCTATAATTTGCGTTACTAAATTTTTTGCCAAGCCTTCGAGCGTAGTTGCGGATGCTGCACCCTGCAAATCAACTAATAGCGGTACGATTGTAGAACCGACTCTATGAGATAAATATTTTAGTGTTGAAGTTTTACCTGTGCGTCTTCCACCATACATTAATAACACTGGTGGAGATTCTATTAACGTCAAAGTTTCAATTTCGCGGAAGATATCAACCCGTCCTTTGAAACGACCCATTGCGGTTTCTGGGTCTAAAGCATTACCCGCCACATAAACTTGACGTATTTCCTGCTCTTGCAAAGCTGAAGATTGTAAAGTACGCTGCGCTGTTTCCAAAATTTTCAACCATTTACTACATACTTCGTGAAGGGCGCCTGCTGAGAGTAAGTTTTTCTCAAAAGCTAGACTCTTTAACAAATTTTGTAATGCTTTGATTGGACGGTTGAGTAACTCATAACGCGATTGAAATGTAGTATATTGTGTAGATGCCCATACATCTTCACTAACACTTAGTAGCTGAGGTAACGCAGTACCTATTTGTTTTGGTGGTGGAGAAGGAATCCAAGATAATTGGAAAGAAATATCAGCTATATCACTTAGTGTTTGGCAGTGCATAAGAATATCTACAGCAATATCACCTAATGCAATAGCTGCTACTGTTTGAAGATTATGGTTGCTTGAGCGAATCAGAGCTTCTATTTCATCTTGAGCAGTTTCTGGATTTTGTAAGTAATCTTCAAAAAGTCGTCGAGATGAAATAGGATATAAGTATAATTTTGAATAAATTAGAACATTTGCTCCAGTAGCAAGCAGAGTAAGAATAAAAGGAATAATAGGTAACCAACAACTTAACTGTACAAAGGCAAGAAGACAAATCAAATATAAGCTTGCAATACTGCCTCCAGTGAGTAAAGCTATATTTAAAAATGAGGGTCGTAAATTCCAAGCAATTATAGCTCCCATCATTGAAAAGCTAAAAATGCAAATTATTTCAGCCAAATCAGGTAAATACCAAATTTGTCGCTGTCCGTCTAAAACAGTGCTGAGAATTTGACTAACTACTTGTGCTTGAATAAAAACTCCTGGCGTTCCACTTGGTTGATTTGGTGAGCCGTATGGTGTTGAAATTCCTCTATCAAGACTAGAAGCAGTGTTACCTATAATAACTAACTTGTCTTTTACCCAATTAGGATTAATTTGATTGTTTAAAACCTCCGTTAACGTGACTGTACGAGCTAGAGAGTTGGGATGACGGTAGTTAAGCAAGATTTGATACCCGCTTAAGTCTAAATCTTCGTAACTTCCGGGTTTGCCTTGCAAGAAAGGTATAACTTGATTACCGAAAACCCAATTACCATTATTGAAACTAGTTTTAATACCTTGCTTTTCTAAGTAAATTAATGAAGCTAGTGCTGCAAAAGAATATTTAGTATTACACTCTTTATCATCTGTCTCGCCAGATAACAAGGCACGACGAACAGTACGGTCACTGCTATCAGCAATTAAGTCATTAAACCCAATATTATCTTTTGGTAGATTACTAGGTGGTGGAATCTCAGAAACTTTATAACTACTAAACTTACAAACACTAACAATACTATTTCTATCTATAAGATTAGCACCTAAATTTTTTTGTCTAGGACGATAAACATTCAAACCAATAACTCTTGCTTGATATAACTCTAACTTAGTCAATAGTTTATTTAACCTTGCATCTGACAGTGAATTACCAAATCTTATAATATCTTCTTCTGTTACCTTCACTATTAATAAGCGCTCATCCATTGGTTTTATTGGGCGACTTCTTAACATTTGGTCATAGGCGCCTAATTCCAAGGATTGTAACAACCCTAAGTGCCTAACTCCTACTATCAACGATGTAATTGCCAAGCTGGTGATAGCGGCAATTTGTAAGCCAACAAATTTTGAACGTTTAAACATTGTTATTTTGATAAATTTAAAAGGTGTTCTAAAAATCCTTGTACTTTGCTAGGATTACGCAGGCAGTAGATAGTTAAAGTTACTGCGATTACTCCTAGCACAAGATTTTTGCTATTATTCCAAAACTCGGCTAGCCATAAACCAGAGGCGCCTATTGCTGAAAAAAAGTTTTTAATGGAACGTAGTGGATGCTTTAACTTTCGGAGTAAAATTGATGGGCTGGGTAATCGATTATACTCTTTGTTAAACTGTTTTCTTACCCAAGTCTCATCATATTGATGTTGACGCGCTTCACAAACTAAACTCCCTGCTATTTGAAGCAAGAAGGGATGATTTCCACCTAATTCTCGAACTAATTGCTGGTCACGTATACCTAAAGCTGGCAAATAACCAGGCATCGTATTAGCTGGTAAGGATAATAAATCCTTAACTTCTTCATCACTAAATTCTTGTAATCTTAGTATATGACCTAAATTAAAGAAAGAAGAAGTTAAGTGATGTTTTGTACGATAATAATCTAATTCTTTATGCGTTGCAATTATCAACATTAAAGCGTTGTTGTCCATTAAAGAGCGTAGGTTATCGTAAAATCCATCATCAAACTCGTTCTTATGGTCAAATAACTCTTTGAAATCGTCTAAGCAAATTACGGGTAAAATATCCTGCTTTTTACACTCTGTTATTAAGAGCGTGAACGTCATTCGGTCTATTGTTTGTTTGTTTAAGATATTGCAAATAGATTTTTTAGCACGTGTGCTTGGACAACTTAGTAATTCTTGAGCAATCGTTTGATAAAAATCATTTTCACACTGACATTTAACACTTTGTAATGACAAATAAATTACAGCGTAGAAGTTTGGCTCTGCAACTCTTTGTTCCCAAGTCAGATAAAAGTGATATAGCAATGATGATTTGCCTATTCGCTTTGCACCTACAACGTTAACACTTGTAGGTTGGGCGCCACTCATACGCGAAATTAAAGCTTGTAGTTCCAAATTGCGACCTACAAACAGCCAAGGTTCTTGAATTATCCCTGCTGCCACAAATGGGTTTAATAGCGTTTTAGAGAACATCTAAAATATTTTAATATTAATGACTATGTACCTTTACGTGTAAATACTTACAACTCACAGCTTCTCTATTCCGGAAATACTTTATATATATGTAGAACTGCTGTAACTATATGGCGCCAATTAATTCTAAATTTATTTACTGAGTGTTTAAATATCTAAGTAAGAGCGTTTTAATAAAAAATATCGCTTGACCATAAAAGTAGTTAGGGCAGTTTAATATTCGTAACAGTTTAATTGTATAAATTACGTCAATAGCAATCCCAAATCCCCGCTTTTACCCTCAAGTCTTTCAGTTTAAGTTGTCATTTGCCGAGCCATTAACTGAGCAAATAGCCCCTCTACGGAAGCAAGTTCTTCAAAATTACCTTGCTGTACAACTCGACCTGCTTGGAGTACATAAATACGATGAGCGTTGCGAATGGTGCTAAGTCTATGGGCGATCGCAATCCGGGTGACTTGAAGTTTGTCCAAGCTTTCGCTGACAATTGCTTGAGTTCTGTTATCTAAAGCGCTAGTAGCCTCATCGAAGAGTAAAATGCGGGGTTTGAGTGCCAGCGCGCGAGCAATCAGCAAACGCTGGCGTTGTCCCCCAGAAATGTTTCCCCCACCTTCACTGACTACGGTATGCATTTGCATTGGCATATTGATAATATCGTCAGCAAAACCGGACATCCGAGCAGCTTCCCAGGCTTCTTCTAGGGTAATTTGGGCGCCACCAGCAATATTTTCGTAGATGGATGCTGACATTAGGCGCCCATTTTGCAGAACTACGCCCAATTGTCGGCGCACTGCATCTACATCTAAACCAGATAAGTCTTGACCATCGTAAAAAATGCTACCATTATCTGGAGTTTCAAAGCCTAGCAGCAATCGTAACATGGTTGATTTACCACTTCCAGAACTACCAACTAGGGCAATAAATTCTCCTGGTTCGGCAGAAATATTGATATTATTCAGTATTAGCTGTCCATCTTGGCGATAGCGGAAGCTAAGATTATCTACAACTATTCTGCCAATAAGTTTACCAGGGTCGGTATGCCGTCGATTTACTTCTGGAATGCTTGCCAAAATGGGCTGGGTGCGTTTCCACTGGGGAATAACTCGTAACACTTCAGCAACTGTATTGCTTAGGTCTGTGCAACATTTGATAAAGTTGCTATAGGCAGCGTTGAAAGCAAGAAAAGTCCCAAGGGATAGACCAATAACTCCAGAATTATTAACTTCGTCAAGTAATTGAATGGTAAACCAAAACAATACTCCATTTGTAAGTATGGGCATTACTGTATTGAAAAGCACAATAGTATCTTCTATTTGTTGGGTGCTAAGTTCAAGCTTAATTTGTTGGCTGTAGTTTTTACTCCAAGAAGCAAATGCTCGTTCCTGGGCGCCAGCAATATGCACTTTAGAAATGCCGTTGATTAGCTGCACGGTTTGCCCAAAGATTTTTCCTTTACATTCCAGTAGAGGACGTACTTTACGCAGAAGTAACAAACCAGAGATTGTTGTAACTGCAATCAAAATGAAGGCAATTGCTAGAGCAACAAAGGCCAATTTGGAGTTGTAGTGAAATAATTGAGCTAGGTAAAATAATCCAAAAAAGCTACCCAAAAGATTTATTAGGGTTGTGCTACCTAGTTGACGACGGATTGTACTTACTGAGGATACGCGCGATGTGAGGTCACCTGTAGTGTATTGACGAAAAAAGGATACTGGTTGCTTTAGCAGTCTGTCCCATACAGCAACTTGAGTGGAAGCATCACTTATTGTTTCGATTCGTAAAATCGCAAATCCTTGAGATAGTTGAAATAGGGTTGTGCTTAAAGCAGCAACTAGCAGCCCTAATCCTATTTGCAGTAATAGCCCTTTGTCGCTGTCTGGTATGGCATTGTCCATAATAACTGCTGTGGCTTGGGGGGTAAGCATTCCTAATAATGTAACTCCAATGCCAGTACCAAAAATGCTCAGTATATCTCTAGTACGTCCTTTTAAAGCAAACTTGAGTAGAGCAAAAGCGGAAATTGTTTTATCAGGTAAAGACCGATAAAACATATAAGCAACAGCAGCAAGTGTTGAGGCTATGCGCTTATCCACTCTAGTTCGGGTTTGTTCTATTGGGTTAAATATTTCATAGCTGGTAGCAGAAACTGGCAGCAGTGCTACTGGTTGATTCTCTTTGGTGTAAGCCAATAGCGGTCCGCAATCCTTTTCCCACCAGTTATCTCGTAATAGCACCTGCCTCATCCTTATCCGTGAAGACCGAGCAATGGCTTCTAGAGGTTCTTTTACCCGCTTGGGGTCAAGAGAACGAGATGGAGGAAGAATTTTTATTCCCAAAGCTCTTCCCACTGCACCAGCCGCAACTAATAAGGGCGTACCTTCGTTGAAAAAATCCCCATCTTGATAATTCTGTAGCGTCGATGCTAGTTCTCCAAGAGCTTCTACTGTAACTTGGCGATTCAGACGTTGGCGCCCACGCAATCGAACAATTTCTTCTTCTGCTTCCTGTCGGTCTAAATAGTCTATGTAGTGTAGGAACTGAGTATGAAACAGAGATAATCCAGTTAGAATAGTATCCCAATTGCGTATTTCTTCGGTTGTCTCATTGGCTAGCTGAACTTCTTCTAAAGCTTCTAGCCAGATTTTATCGGTGAGGGGAATTGCTGTTTGTGTTGTAAAAGTAATTTCTTCAACATCCAAAAATCGAACTATTCCTTGAGTTACCCTTATCCAAGAGACAACACCAGATTCTGGTTGGAAAGTCTCACCTTTATTAAGAGAAAATCTTGCTTGTCCTGATGCTTTCACCTGAATTGCTGGCATTACTTCAAATGAAAGTGCTGTACTAAGACGTTGCAACCAAGATTCTACCAAAGCGACTGCTCTGACATCTGCGTGAGCAATTAACTCACAGAAAAATTCCTGATTTAATTGTAGTAATTTTGTCTCTTCCATTGGCGCCGCTAAAATATGGCGATGACAATCTGTAGAGGCGCCTTTAAAAGCTGTTCCAAATAGTGCTTCTCCTTGATTAATACTACATAAGTAACGGCGAGTACCTTCTATAACACCATTTTTAACTGTAACAGCAAACAATGCAAAAGAACCAGACTGAACTATCCAAACAGAGTTATCTAATAGTATTGGTTGATTACCTTTAAATGTGTATAGTTGTCCTCGCATTATTAAACTCCTTCTGTGCGAATTAATCGCGAATATGCGCCTTCTGAGTGCCATAATTCTTGATGGGCGCCTCTTTGTACAACCAAGCCATGTTCTAGAACAATAATTTCATCACAGTCGCGGATGGTACTCAAACGGTGTGCCACGATAATGCAGGTGCATCCTCGGCGCCGCAGATTTTGGTCAATAATTTTTTCTGTTTCTGCGTCAAGAGCGCTGGTAGCTTCATCCATCACAAGAATAGATGGGTTGTTCACCAACGCGCGGGCAATTTCTAATCGCTGTCGCTGTCCTCCACTTAAATTAGCTGCACCTTCTGTAAGTTCTGCATCAAATCCCCCAGGCATTGAAAGAATAACATCAGCAATAGCTGCATCTTCACAAGCTCGTATTAGATATTTGTCTGGGACGGTAGTATCCCATAAAGTTAAATTATCTCTCACAGTTCCGCCAAACATGAGGATATCTTGCTCTACCATTGAGATATTAGTAATTAGTTGCTGAGGAATTTGCTGTTTGGGTTTACCATCAAATAAAATTTCCCCTTTCCAAGGTTGATAGAGTCCGCTGACCAGTTTAGCGATAGTAGATTTGCCAGAACCACTCCCCCCTACCAACGCTACTCGTTGTCCGGGTTTAATAGAGAGATTAAAATTTTCAATTAAAGGTGGTTCTAGAGGACTATAGCCAAATGTAACGTTTTGTAATTCAACATATCCCTGTAATTTGGGAAGGGAGGAGAATAATTTTGAATTATTTTGCTGTATTTCTCCAATCGGGTTACTTAGCACATCATCAAGGCGTATCAAATCACCTTCTAGTTCTTGCAAAGTGCTACCAAATTTCACAAGATTATTAACAGGTAGTTGAAAGCTTTGCGTTAAACTTTGAAAAGCGATAAGCATCCCAATACTGAGATACCCATCCATTACCCGTAAACCTCCTACAACTAATAAAAGCATAGAAGAAAGGACAGATAGGAGTGTGGGTAGCACAGAAAATATTTGATTCGTTACCTCTAGCTCCTGCTGGGAATTTATTGCTTTAGTGTAGTAACCCGACCACCGAGAAAAGAAATCTGACTCTAAGCCCGAAGCTTTAATTGTTTCTATACTTTGAAGAGCAGCTATAGAAAGACCACTCGCTTTGCCCTTTTCTTGCATCAATCGCTGGTTAGTGTCAACCCGTTTTCGAGAAATCCATTGTAAGGTTAGAACATTTATAATAGCAAAAGCAATCGTAATTAAAGTTAGGCGCCAGTCATATTGAAACATGACTAAGGCATAAAAAATTATCATAACTGTATCAATAACAGTAGTAGCTAACTTCCCAGAAAGGACATTAGCTACTTCGTCGTTAAGACTTGTACGGTTACTGATTTCTCCAGCAAAGCGTTGTGCGTAAAAACTTACGGGTAGACGTATAATATGCCAAAGAAAGCGACTAGACATACCTATAGCCAGCTTGATTTTCAATCTGCGTAAATACCGCAAGCGCAGTTGTACAAGACACACTTGAATCAACGCGGTCAGAGCCATGCCCAAAAGTAGGGGACGCAGCCAATCTTGTCTTTGACCAATAAGAATATCATCTATAAATACTTGCTGGAATATTGGTAACGCTAGTTCGACAAGAGTTAAAAAAAATCCTGCAATTACACAGTAAATTAAAGCACCAGTTGCCCCACGTAATCTTTCCCATAAAGATAGAATCATGCTGGGTTTGCGACCACCTTTTGCAAACTCCGCAGTCGGTTCCATTACCAACACGACACCAGTATAGCCCTCATCAAATTCCTCTAAAGAAACAGTTCGCGGTCCTGTCGCAGGGTCATTGAGGTATACCCGTTTGCCACGAACTCCATCAACAACTAGGAAGTGGTCAAAGTTCCAGAAGACTATATAAGGAGGTGATAATTCAAGCAGTTGCTTTAGTTCCTTTTTAAAACCCTTAGCTTGTAATCCATAGCTTCTGGCAGCTTTTACCAAATTAGAAGCTTTGCTACCATCGCGCGAGACTCCACACTCTCGACGTAATTCTGGTAAGGGTATAATTCGACCGTAGTAACCCAAAATAATCCCCAAAGCAGCAGCACCACATTCGACTGCTTCCATTTGCAGTAATGTAGGGGTTTTGACGAGCATTGTTTTTCTAGACAATTTTTTTTGGAGATGCTGCCAAAGATTAATTCGTGGCGCTAGGGAAGAATTAGTAGATACCACTAAAAGACCTCAACATCGGGAATATATAAGTTATAGGAGCGCGTTCCTCAACTAGTACGCGCGCGGTAGCAGTAGTTCCAGCAGAAATTTTCAGGTGGGGGTCAGAGGAGGAAGACCATTTGTAACCACTAAAATTATTAGCTGGGTTCAGGTCTACCAATACTTGTAGATATGCCTCCTGTTTTTGAGATAGCAAAACTTCTACAAGTGCTGAATTACCCACTACATTAGCAGCCGCTTCTTTTGTAATAGGAAATAGTGAAACCTCCCTAACAGTGCCGACGATACCACCAAAGCGCTCTCGTTCCACAGTTTGAGGAGTAATTTGAATCTTCATACCCTTTTGAATCTTCTTGCCATCAGCGATTTTAAAATAAGTGGCGCCTACTAGTTTGTTCGATGAATTTACCTCATGAATACCGCCTAAACTGGTTCCAGCATTAACATGACCAGGGTAAATTAGTACTCCTTTGCCTTCGATTGTAATGGGTATACGTCCATAAATACTCCAAACGATACCCACTCCTACTAACGAGCCTAAAGCAGCTAGAGGTAGCCAGCTTTTAGGACTGACTACCTGCATTAGTTGGTCAAGTCTCTCTGGCGATGACAGACGTTCTAGAGATTCTTTACGAAATAGATTGCGTTTCTGGTGGAACATTTTTATCAACTTGGCTATACAGCAAGCGCTTTAGAAAGCAAATTAGCTGTTATTTCATCACTTGTTGGCAGAGAAACCAAAGGACAACCTAACTCCAGAGCATCAAGGCTTTCAATTCCACGAACCCAAGGAGCAAAGCGACCGGGTATAAGCTGAAGCCGACCATCTGATTGTAAAGTACCAATATTATTACGTTCGTCAGAGAGAGCTACCGTACACTTACCAACAGTACCGTTAGCACGAATTACTAAAGAGTTGGGACGTGCTGCATAGCAAACGTAGTCGTCTGGGATAGCACCATTCTGTGGTGATTGCAAATTCTCACCAAATAATTTAGCTTCCAAAATTTTGACAGCTGCTTCTTTCTCAGCCTCTGAAAAAACATTTATTGAAGTATCATTAGGACTACCCAGATGTTCAATAGATTTAAAGAAAACAGAGAACCTTGAATCTGGCAAAAATTCTCTTTTGATATCTTCTATTAGTGGGTCAATAAGTTTGAATGTATCTGCGGTAAAGTGAAGACGTAGCTTTATATCAACTGGTAATGAACTATCCCGTATTGCTAGTAAATTAGTCCAGATTCTATCAAATGTACTTTTGCCATCAGCACGAAGGCGACTTTTATCATGAATTTCGCGAGGTCCGTCAAGAGAAATTTGATATTCTCTTACTCCCACATTTGCTAAAATGCTCGCAGTATTAAAATCCAATAAGTAAGCATTTGTTGTCATATTACTCTGGTAATGCAAATCGGGATATTTATTAGTTAGAGACATTGCATATTCAGAAATATCTGTCACTATATTTTTAGCTACAAGCGGTTCACCACCAAACCATGAAATAGACAAGTAATTCAAATTTTGGCATCGCTTTTGAATTAAGGCTTTGATACCTAATATCGTTTCTGGTTTCATTTGCCCTATTGAAAAATCTTCATAGCAATAGATGCACCTAAAATTACACTGCTCTGTTGGTAAAATAATTAATTGAAACATTTTATCTGATATTAATCGGGCGCGTTTTGAGTTAGCAAAATTAGCATCAGATTGTTTTAGAATTTCTACAGTCATGACAAACCTTTAGGCTGACAACTAGCCTTGTTAATTTTGTTAGTAGATTTACATTTAGAATTCTTGATAAACTCGACTTCATCTAAATTTATTGCCTTTACAATTCCAGAAAATGGATGAAGTCGAGATGAAAGGATGCCTGAACAGTATTTTAAAGTAGCTGTTCAAAGCCATATTTCAGCACATCCAGGTCAAGAGGAATGAAAATTACTTCTTGATTTAGGCGCCGCTGACTTTTCAGACATCCTTAAAATCCAATTGGATTACATGTTAGGCTTTTTCTTTGGGTTTACAACGACAGTTACCGTTGTCACCCTTAATTCCTCCTGCTATTCCCTCAAGTTCTTCAGAAGTTAATTCTTGAAGTGCTTCTTTTAATTTATCATCTTTAACCACTAGCTCTCCATCTTCATTAATTGCGATAAAATCGTTTTTCTGTTTCAATTCTAAGTTTTCGTTTTGGTTAGACATAACTTCTCCAAATAAATTTGCGACACAACTTGGTTTGACTCGAAAATATGGGTATTTTGACGTTTGTCACTGTAAGTATCTGACATCAAAGTTCCCAAGCTTCATAGATATACTTTAGTCAATTAAAAATCTAATTACAATCCAATATTTTTAGTTAAAGACTCTCTTTTTTTTAGATAATAAAGTTTTGAATAATTAGTCATATTTTCAAATTATCTTCAGCATAAATATCTAGAGAAACACATCTCTAGATAATGCAAGGTGCAATATATGAGGATACTTGCTTGTTATACTAAAAAATTAGTCAACCTTCTTTGCATCCAATCAAATCTTTTTCCAGCCAATCCTATTTTATCCAACATACCAAAATCTAGTTCATCCTCATACTCAACATTTTCATCTAAAGATTGACTCCTACTATAAATCTTCCTACCATAACCAAGCTGACTATAAGTTTCCTGCAACCGATAAGAAAGTAAAGCCACAATTACCCGATAAAATCGCGAAGCAAAACCCACATCTTGCTGTAGTTTTGTAGCTAAATGCTGTCGGGGAATAGCCAATACTAAAGAATCTTCCATCGCCCTCACAGTTGTTAAAGGCAGGCGCCCATCAATAAACGGTGTTTCTCCAATAATCTCGCCTTTTGACACTCTTCCTATTTCCCTACCTAATATTTCACTACCCTCGATAGCTGCAAAAGCACGAGCTAGAGGATTGCGCTCATTCTCAGAAATAGAAACTGACATTGTGCCACCCAAAAGGATATATAATGCATCTATCGCTCCTCCCTCATATATAAGTACTGTATTAGCAGCAATTTTTTGAGGAGTTCCCGCAGCCATCATCCAATCTATGTCACTATCATGTAATTCTCCTAAAACACAAAGAACATCTCTAATTGGTTGACTGCGAGCAAAGTTTTTTCGTCCAAGCTGATTAATGCTACTTTGCAGTCTGTCGGAAAACAGGATCGCAACGGCTCGATAAAAACGCGCGGCAAAGGTTACATCGTGCTGTAATTTTTGAGCTAATTTTTGTTTGGGTATCGATATAATCAACGATTTTTCTACAGCACTAACATTTGTAGTCTTCGGGAGATAACTAACAAAGGGGACTTCTCCCACTATCTCACCACTTGATAATCTGCCAATTTCTAAGCTGGTATTTTCACTTTGTTCTATTGCAGCAAAAGCACGAGCCAAAAGGCTTGTATCAACTTGAGATATACTAACTTTTAACGTTCCATCCAGAAGGATATGTAGATAATCATCTATTTTACCTTCTTGGATAAGTACTGTACCTGGATTGATTTCTCGGCGCCGACCTATAGAATTTATCCAATTGATATCATTATTGCTTAATTCTTTTAGGAGAACTTCTGTCATAATTGCCATTTTATAATTTGTTGAGAAGTGGTTCTGAATTATTAAGCAGCATCAGCAATTTGCTCTACAATTCCTATGATTGTTTGATTTATAGGATGTTCTGGATAGCGTAGACAGAAAATTTCTTTGCTACCTAGTTGTACCATTTCTTCAGAAAGGGGTAAAATTCCCGCTACCGATGCTTGATAGGTCGTTTCTATCTGTTTCTGCAAGTCGGCAAAATCAAAGGCTGATAATACTTTATTTACTACTAACAGCATTTTCGGTACCTTCAATTTACGAGCTACATCTATTGTGACGGCAGTTCCTTGAAAGTCTTGACTGTCTGGACGCAGGATGACAACTAAAATATTAGAGATACCAATGGAAAGTAAAGTTTCTTCATTTAAACCAGGGTGGGTGTCAATTAACAAATAGTCTAGATTCAAACAGCGACTAAGTTCTTGAAAACCATCATTTAGTCGCACTACATCATATCCTTCACGTAATACCCTAGCAATATCACCAGCTTTGATACTAGAGGGAATTAAGTAAAGTTTTCCATTGATAACATCCGTATCTCCCGTCGTCAGAATGTAGCTAACGTCATGGACAGCATCTTTGATATTACACCGCTCCCATAAGTAATCATTGAGAGAATAGTTTATTTTTGCTTCGTTAAGACCAAACAGCACGTGAATTCCGGGAGACTGGATATCAGTATCAATTATTCCTACCCGTTTTCCTTGACGTGCCATTGTAGCGGCTATGTTAGCTGTTAAGTTTGATTTTCCAGTGCCTCCTCGGAAGGAGTGAACGGCTATTACTTGTGTCATAAATTACCTCTTATTTATTGGTTTGTTAATAGGGGGTTATTTAGGCAATCCACCCTTCGGAAACGTACACTTTAAAAAACAGTTATTGCTTTCAATGGGTAATAAAATTTTTCCGTTGGATAGTTTTAAATCAAATTGCATTTTTTTGTTTCCATTCTCGACTTCTACAAGCACGGGCATTACTTTGGCATCAAATTTGCTGTTGTTACCATGCGCCCAGATTCTTAGTTCTTTTTCTCGCTTGCTTGGTAGGTGAAAAATAGCATAATGCAATGACTCTAGTGATGGAATCTCGATACTAGAAGCTTGGTGATACTGTTCGCCTTCGGCATATCCTAAATATACTCCTGCTGTTTGCGGGCGCCCGCTAGCTGTTATTTTGAAAACGGAATTTCTGTCTTGCGCTTGGGAAGCTCCCAGTTCTACCACCACGCGCGAAGCAAAGGCGCCATAGCGTTTCATTACTAAGGTTGCAAATAGTGAGAGTACAGCAATAGATAAAGCACTGCAACGCGCGACTGGATTAGACCAAATGAACAAACCGTGGATAAATAAAATACCTAAAAATAAGGTATATATACTTGCAAGCACAATAGGGTGATTAAGCAACGAGAAAACTACTCCCGGAACGATTTCGCCCTTACGCCGACTGGAAATTAACAAAACAATCGGGAAAATTCCCCCAACAACACTGTTACCAATAACGCCAGCAAATGCAAGAATGCCACTAAAAGATTGTGTACCCATAAGAAAAAGCCATTCAGTGAGTAAAAAGACTAAAACTAAGGGACTGAAAGCGAGAAAATGACGTTTTTGTAACAGGATTGTCCGTAATTTCATCCCTAACCCTTGATTCAAACTCAGATTCTTATTAAGACCTGTATTTACCTTTAACTCTCCCTCATAAGTAAGAACCATTGATGATGTAACTTGCAAACACACGCTATCATGCTTTGCTGACCTAATTTCTAGTAGTAAACTTTTGTCCCGCAGTTGTGGAATTTCCTCAATTAGTTCTTTAATTTCCCAACGTTGATTAACTATTATTTCTACATGATGGATTTTGCTCTCCAATTGGATATCTAGACGAAACTTTGACTCAAACGCTTTATTAGTTTCCTTTAATCCTAAATAAGTTAAACCAATACGGGGAATACAATTGGGATTCCCGCGAGGTTGCAATATCAATGTCCCCTGTTCGCGCGGTAATATCAACAAAGGTTGAGGTTGAATTGGCGCCCACTCTCGCGCCAAGTTGAGCAGCAAGCTGGAACTACGCAGCCAAGCCATTCCCAATAGTAGAATAACTAATACTGTCCCCAACACAGAAACAGCGGAACCAACTTGCACGGCTAATGGTTCAAGAACAGTACCTGACTGTCCAGCGAGCAAATGCGGTGGAACAGCCCCATTAACAGCTAACACCCAAATACAAAAAAGAACAGTTAAAAAAGCAGTTCCTGCAATACTACCCCAAATTAGCGATGAGGCAGTAGGGTCGCGAGGAAGTATAAGTTTTGCACATTCCCCTACATATATATGTCCAAAATACAGCATAAGACTTACACCCAGAACTTGTTGGAGTATCTGAGGTTGAAAAGTATTACCTTGAAAGAAAGGTAAGTTTATATATAAAAGATTCTCCAACCGTAGGTGACAAAATGCCAGCAGGGAAAGCATCAATAACAAACTCACGTTAACTGCTGCCAAAAATACCATTAAAGCAATAGTGAAATTGAGCGATTTTCTTGTTAGTAAGTATAATCCTCCACAAAAAAGCAACCCTGCCCATAGTGCTGCATTGATGTGGGTAAAGTTTGCCATAGTCGCTGACAAACCGATGTAACAAGCCAAAGCAATTAAAAAAACACGGATACTGACAGCTACTGAAAGTATAAAAGAACCTATATTACCTAAATAATTGGACGCTAATTGTTTAATAAAACCATTACCATAACGAAAATCACCACTACGTCCAACAGCCTCAGCCATGCAAACCATTGTCAAGATATTAATAGTACCAATAATGATTAAAAAACCTACAGTAGGTAATGCCCCGATATTAGCGACTGCAATAGGCAAAGCTAAAAAGGCTTGGGGAAGACCCAAAGCGACTGTAATTATAGAAGCAAGCCAGAATGGCGGCAAAGACTCTAGTTTTTGGGCAACAGCTTCAACAATCCAGCGTAATTGTTCAATAAAGGATAATTTAGATACAAATATTTTAGTTAATTGTGTTCTATAAAGGCGAGAGTAAGCTGTTTGAACACCCTTATCATCTAAACTTAAAGCCGCGCGGATATTTGGTATTACCCCGTAAGTGAAGGTATATTTTTCTTTGAGCGCGCGGACAATTGCTGCCTTCAATCTCGGATTCGAGGGGACAAGACAAGCCCAAGATGGAGCATAGCGTTCTAAATGTTGGATTGTAGGGTGAAGCGGTGGTGAATTTCCTAAAGCAAAAGCTTCTAAAAAAGCCATATCTAGCGAGCTTGCAGTTTGCCCTGTCAGAGAAAATTCTACACAAGAGCGTGCCACCATCTGTGCCGTTCGACTCTCAATCAAAAAGAGCAATGTTGAAGCTCTTCGGGCAGGCAAACCAGCCAGTACTTCCTCGCGCGATATTAATTCATCTTCAAATGTCATTTGTCATTCCTCAATATCTCTGCAACTGGTTCGCTGTTTGAGGGATTTTACTTTTGTGTGCAACCGCTCAAAATACTCTGTTTCTGTCTCTTGTTGAATACTTAGTGTTTGCTGTCTAAGCTTCTGAATTTTTTGTTGTAAATGTCTAAAGTGTTCATTTTCAGTAATTTCCGCGACTTCAGCTACTCTTTTTGTTTCATCAATTTCAACCTTTAAACTAATTACCTGCTGTTTTAATTTTTGCTCTCTGATTTTGACTTCAACAGCCATGTGCAGAAAAACTAGTACTAACTTTCCAATGTCATCTTGAACGCGAGACTCCAATGTCAATGTATCTGGATTGAAGTTACCTTGTTCCAGTGCTTGGGCAGCATCCGTCAGTTTGCGAATTGGTCGGGAAATACTCTGTGCTAATAAAAAAGCTACGATTGCTGTAATTCCACTTACAACTAGTACGCTACTACCATATAGCCAAATTAGCCTCACCAAAGGAGCAGCAAATTCCGCTTTGGGTTTACTCACCCCCAATACCCAAGGTTGTACCTCCAAAGGTGCAAAGCCAACGATGCTTTCAGTTTGTTCATCTGGAAACCGATAGCTAGTATGACCCGCTTCTTTTGCTCCCACCATGACTGCGAGTTCTGGAAGATTCAAGCTTTTCTTATCATCCAAATCATAATTTCTGTCGGTGATAACTTGCTTCTTAGTTTTTGGTGGTAAAGGAACAAGGCTGTGGTATAAAAGAGACTCGTTAGGATGGCTAATAATTATTCCTTGTTGATCAATAAGGAAAGCAATGCTATGATTCGTCACTTGTAACGCATTAACAATCCTCCAAATATCTTCCCCTTGGATTTTTAGTACTGATACTCCAACAACTTTACCCTTGTCAGAACGAACCGGGTGAGAGAGAAAAAGCCCAGGTCGTTTAGTCGTTTGACCCACCAAAATACTAGATACGTAAGCTTTTCCCTGGATGCCCGCGCGGAAATATTCCCGAAAGGCATAATTTTTACCAATAAATTTGGTATCAGTGGAAGCAATACATTTACCTTGTGCATCTATCAAAAACACTGCATCAAAATCTGGATTCGATAGAACAACGTTTTTTAAATAGCGTTGCAAGTCAGAACCCAAAGCTTCTCCCTCAAACGTAGTGGTTGCAGTTATAAAATCTACAACAGCGCGCTCGCTACTAACTTGAACTATCAACCGTTGAGTATCAATAATTAGTTGGTCAAGTCGGCTTGCGGTGCTAGTGGCTAACAATTCTAACTTGCGATATTCCCCGGCTTTCAGACTTTCTAAGCTTTGTTGCAGATTGTAACAGGCAGTAAAGCTCATCGGTATAATTGCAACGGCAAACAATGCTGCCGAAAGTTTGGCAGCAATAGGCCATGCAGGTGGATAAATTAACCGATGTAAACTCTTCATTTCAAATGTTAAATAAAAAATTGTCACCTGACTGCCGTCAATCATGCATCTGGTACTTAGCAGTTTAGGAAAAGCCAACGAAGAGGACAATGCACAATTTTTTTAGGAGACTCGCAAATTTTTCGCTTCTATATCCATGCTGACTCCAGAACGTTGCGTTTTTCTCCATGCTTGGGGAGTAGTTCCGTGATGCTGGCGAAACTGGCGAAAGAAATGACCCTCATGCTGATAACCAACCGCCAAAGCAATCTGATTTGCACTTTGGTTAGTTTCTAGCAGTAAGGCGCGCGCAGCGATCATTCGACGCTCAAGAATCCAATGGTTGACTGTTTTTCCTGTCTGTCGTCGCACTAAATCTGTTAAATACGCTCCGGAATAGCCAACCGCCAGAGCTACATCACAAAGGGTAATTGCTTGATGGTAGTTATTATTAATGAACTCAAAAACTTGATTCAGCAGAGCATCCGAAGCAAATGCTGTCAAATTTATATCTTGGTGCTGTTCGGGCTTGTTTGTCTCGACATTGGCAAAACTGAAAGGGATTGTAGCTATAACAGAACCCTGATTAAGGACTCTGATCAAACCACAAGTATTTAATTCAGGCATTTCAATCTCGCAGATTATACCATCATTAGGTAATACAGACAATACCTCTTCTGTTCCAACATTAATTTCTGTGTTGGGGTTCTTGAAAGCTCTTACTCCTAAATATTTTAAGAAAACATTGCTTTCTTGACTCTCCGAATCAACAATGAAAATTTTTATCATTATTCTTTCCTGATGCATTTGAGATAAAAATACACATTTCAGTAATCATTGATGAGTCATTTGCAATTAGCAAGTAGCAAGTAGCAAGTCGCACGTCGCAATTAATGCCCTACAAACCAATTTGCTTTCCTACAGAACATTACATGAACACACATGAGCGCAAGTTGCAAGTCGCAATACAGTTATTAATTTGCGAATTGGAAATTGCAAATTGTTCAGTCACCGTCTTTACTATCGTAGGTATGAAGGCTTTTAGCATTACCCTATGGGGTACTCTTCAGAAATACATGCGAAGGTATTGATATGCACGCTTAATGAGAGCCTATAAATCCTTTTGTCCACTAAATAATGCAGGTGCAAGATAATCAGTTAGGCGCCTTATATTTATTAATAAGTTCAAGTGCATTGCAAAAGCTATTGAGGCTTTTTAGCAAAGCATTGTAATAAGAGTAAGCATCATCCTGCTCGTTTTGAAGACGAGCATACAACGTTAATTCAGGCTCTTTTTCTAAACCCCATGAAGGAAAATTTAAGCCAGCTTCGGTTAAGCGCGTTGCTGCAATTGCAATTAACAGCGCTCCAACTGTATTTGTCTTGCCATTGTAAAGGTCGTCTATTCCTGGTAAAATAAACTCTGCTCCTGGCAACTCCTCTAAATTCATGATTAACCCTCCTCTAATTCACTTTCCCAAAGCTCTAGAAATTTCTCAACCCTGCTTCTAAACACATCAGAGTCAAGAGAAGGGAACCTAACTAATTCGGGTGCAATAGCTTCAAAGCAATCACGTAACTCTTTTAAAGAAAATAATCTCTGCTCGTACATAGCTTGAACATCGTTTCGGTCACGCTCATAACCTCTGGATAGCTTAGAAAGTGCTTGGGCTGTGAAGTCGTAATGATAAAATGATATTTTACCTTGTTTGCCAATAAAAACACTTCTGTCGCGCCAACCGGGAAGAGGAGGTAAAAAATCCTGTGGGGAAGCCAGTTCGATATTAATGTTTAATTCTTGTTTAAGTTTGGCAATTGCTTGAAAAATACCTGGGGGTTCGGGGTCTAAACGAATATCAACATCAACCGTGGAATTACGCCATCCAATTAGTAGGGCACTGGCGCCACCTGTAAAATAAATGTAACCTGAACCCTTCGCTTCTCTACCCAAAGCCTGCATAAGTCTTTCTATCTTCTCTTGGTCAACATTTGGACGCATATTTTTTGCAGTGATTAGCTACTTGCTATAGTGCTAGACAAAGCTTGATATTGTTGTATTAATTGTTGACATCTTCTACCAGCTGCATGGGAAACAGTCGCATTAATTCTCCACCACTCGTTTTGATTATTTTCGGCAAATGCTGCCGAAGCTCTCCGCGCGTAGTTTGCTGCCAATGACGATTCGTGTTGAATTTGGGTTTTTAACTCTTCCATAAATTTTCAACCACCTTGTTCTCTTATTATAATTTCCAAATTTTGAGATAGCTCGTAGACTTTAAATATGTACTTCTTTACGAACATAAGTACTATATTAAATCAATCGCGGTGGCTTATATACCTCTCAGATTTAAAACTCTCAGAGAAGCGAACAGTGGGTTAATAATGGATGTGTTGATGATGGACGCTTAATAGTTCAGGAGCGCAATTTATCGGGAGCTAGCATCAGGAGCGCCAATTTAATTAAAGCACAATTTGTTAAGTGTAACTTGAGTGGCGCCAACTTCCACTCGGAGTGATTTAACTAGTATTGAGCTAGTAGAGTGCAATTTGGAAGGTGCAATATTCTCGTTATCAACGCTGGATAAAGCTATTATTCAAGATTGTAGTATGTGCGGGGCTTATCTTAATGCTACAAGTTTAAGAGGCGCCAAATTAAAATCAATATATAATGATTGATACACAATATTTCCTGCAGATTCCGTAAATAAACGGTTATTTCGTTTGGGAAATATTGAAATTTAATTATAAACAGGGAAAACGCCTACACGCATTCAACCAACGATTACGGAAGCTCACTTCAGCACGCTTTGCACCAGTCTAATGCAAGCTGGCAGAAATAACTAGCCAGTAAGTGTACGGTAAAAAGCTTGATATGCAACGATTTCTTTCTTTTTAATGAGTGCCTTTTTACTTTTGCCTTGTTGCACTAGTAATATATATTGACCAAAGCTTAAATTTGTGTATTGGGTCAAAAGGTAATATAGATATATCATCTAGAAATGTAATGAAAGTAGCGCGGGTTCCAAAAGCTCCTGATTAATCGTTGCCAAAAGTTTAATTTTTTGTGGTCCCAAATATTGATTTAGTCTTTCCCGTAACGTTGCATCGCTTTTAGCTTTGCTAGTAATCTCCCCAATTCCCAACGACAGCGAATATTTCTCCTTTTCAGCCGAAAACCCAACATCCCCTACTTGGGAACCTTCACCTTCACCCCCGTAACTTCCGAGTTTAAAACATTCCAGGCGCCTTGTAGCAACTCCTTAAACCTGCGGGGTTCAGCAATATTCATCTGCTCTAAATTTTGACTAACACGACGCGCGATAGAAAGCATCACATCACCAATATCCACATCGGTCATTTCCAAGTCCTCGCTAGACTCAAAATAAACCACATGAAAACCATCAGCTTCCAATTCTCCCTGTAACCGTAACAATTCCGTTGATTTTCCACAACCAATATGTCCAGTCAATAGGGTACAAGTGGGGTCATCTGGCTTGAAAAAAGTAATTTTCTGTTTCAGCTTCGAGATAATATCTCCACCCCGCACCGAAGAAAAATCAATATAATATTTTCTATCTTCTGGATGATTGACAACTAGAGTTTTACTAGGGTCAGTCGCTTCATAAAATTTACGTAAATTTATAGCCATTATGCTACTGTCCGTAATTACTCATATCCTTATGAATTAAGGATACAGCAGTAAAGATAATTCTTCAGGTAATTTTAATAACACAAGCCTAACCCGCCGACACCCTAGAAGGGTGTCGGCGATATATTTTGTTAAATCGTATCTGGGTCAATATTTAATTCTCGCAATTTAGCAGCCAATCGTTCTGCTCGCTCTCGCTCTTGTTCAGCTCGTTGAGTTTCTTGTTCGGCTCGCTCTCGCTCTTGGTCGGCACTTTCTTCGGGGGTTGGAACTAGCTGTCCATCTGGTGTAAAAAATCGGACTAGTCGTTCATAAATTCCCAAATACAATCCTAACTGTTGACTCCATAAATGCCCTTGAGCATTAGGTTGTAAAGGTTCATATTTTCCGTCTACTAAATGGAAACCAGCAAACTCTAAAGTTTCTGGGTCAAACCAAAAATAATCTGGTGTACGGAAAGTATTTTGGTAAAGTGTTTTCTTAAACTCTTTATCCGTATTCGCTGTTGTTGGAGATAAAATTTCCAAGATGAAATTTGGGTATTTGCCCTCTTCTTCCCAAATTGTCCAACTTTTACGAACTTTTCTTTCGACATCTAATACAACAAAGAAATCAGGACCTCTAAAATCTTCTGTTTTAAGTTTCTTTGAGCTAAAATAAATGGTCAAGTTACCAGCAGCATAGAAATCGGTTCTATCTCGCCATAACCATTTTAGGCATTTAAGTAGGAGGATTATTTCCTCTAGATGCAGTTCGGTTTCCAAGGGAGGCTCATCGCTGTATAAATTACTTGGAGGAAGAATAACATTTTCCTCGATACTTTGGACAGTATTTTGAGAAATTTCTAACTCTTTGGCAATAGTCATAGCGATATTCCTGTATCTAATTTTTATACACTCATTTTAACGGGTTAACTCTACTTTCGTATACATTCGCTGATGATTATAGTAATATGGCATCTTGGTTAAATAAATAAATGAAGCGAGCAAGTATAAATCTTTACTATATGTCACTAAAAATTATATTATTATAACTCTCTTGCTTCAGCCAAAATCGGATTAACGTCAAACCAAACTTCTCGATTATCCTGATATTCAAATACAAATCTACCACGAATAAGTTGTTGATATTCTTGGTCATCGCTAATTGTTTTAGTTTCCTTCACCCAACGTAGCAATTTCCACTCATAACTAGAAATTGGCATCATCATTTCATTTCAACGAGCAATAATTACATTTTCCAAAGTCGCACACGATAGAAGCATTTAAGGATACAAGTAAATACAGCAGTCAGGGCACTTTTACCGATATTTTCAATGACAATGCGCTTGACACATCATTAGTAATTAAACTGTTATACTTCTTGACAGTACTAATTAATTACTATAACATTCTGTACATGAAGTACAAGTTGATTGACTTATTTGCAGGCGCCGGCGGATTAACTACAGGGTTTCATCTGGCAGGTTTTGAATCTTTATGTGCCATTGAGATTGATAAAAAAGCTTTGGCAACGTATAAGCATAATTACCCAAATGCTAAAATTGTTAATGAGGATATATGTAAAGTAAATCCGAGAGAATTACGTCAATGGCTTGGTTTACAACCGGAAGAATTGACGGCAGTTATTGGTGGTCCACCTTGTCAAGGTTTCTCTAGAAATATTCCTGCGGGTTATCGTAGTCTTGATGAGTCTCGTAATCAACTTTATAAAACTTTTTTAGAGTTTGTAGAAGAGTTTCGACCTGTTTATGTAGTAATGGAAAATGTACCTGAAATATTAAATGCTTACAAAGGTATAGTCAGGTATGAAATTACTAAGCAATTAGAGTCATTTGGTTATATAGTTGCTTCTGCTTCACTGAATGCAGCGCATTACGGAATACCGCAAACAAGAACAAGAGCTTTTTTTATTGCCAGCTTAAATAAAACACCTTGTTTTCCAAAACCTACACATTCAGAAGAAAAATCTGCAACAAAGCAACTTAATTTATTCGACAATAGCATTTCTTCAATTGTTACAGTTAGAGATGCAATTGGAGATTTACCACCATTAGATGCAGGACAAGAATATAGCAAAGATAGTTATCCATCACAGGTAAATAGTATATATCAAGCTATAATGCGCTCTGAAAGTACAAAACTCGTAAATCACGTTGCTCGTGCTTTAAGTCCTGTTCAAATAGCAAGAGTTCGTGTTTTAAAAGAAGGACAAGATGCAAAAAATTTACCAAAAGAACTTGCGCCTAAAAAACATTATAGCGGCGCCTACGGTAGATTATATTGGGATAAACCAGCGAGAACAATTACAAGATGGGTGTTTCATCCAGGTTCGGGTAGATTTTTCCATCCTACACAAGATAGAACTATAACAATACGCGAAGCAGCAAGGTTACATTCATTTCCCGATAAATTCCACTTTTTAGGTACATATATAGAAATGTCATCTCAAATAGGAGAATCTGTACCTCCCCTTCTTGCTAAAGCTATAGCTAAGTGTCTAATTCAAGATTGTCATTAGGTGTATTATTATATTGTTCGCGTAAAGCAGCAATCATAGTTTCTACATACCTATCCTGTTCAAGACGAACTCGCTCAATATTTATAATTACTACATCTAGAGGAATCACGCGCGCTCGAAAAAGCTGTTTTTGATTTTTATACCAAACAAGTTCCGCTTTACCTCCAATACTTCCTTGTAGACCTGCTCCATCTTTTCCTGTAATTCTATCTACAGTCCAAGCCCAAGAAAAATCATTAGGGTCAAGTGGTTCAAGTAAATATTCGCAGTAAGCATAAATAGTACCTTTTATTGTTTTTAAAAGTATACCTTCGTAACTATTAGTTACATTCTGTGCTGACTTACTGGTAATAATTTTATCATTCCAATGTTTAATAATAGCTGCTCCTAACTCTTGCGGGGAAGAGCGTTCTGTTAAATCAGGAAAACCAAGCTGAACAGCTTTTTTAATTACGTCTGCTCTTTGAATAACAAAGAAAAATGTGCTACCAGAATTAATATTATTAAGTTGAAGTGACTTTAATGACCATCCTGTTTGAGTTGCCATATCAACAGCATCGTAAAGAAGTTTGCTACGTCCTAAAGCTGGGTCAGAAAGAGAAATATCTTTTACATAATGAAAAATTGCTTCCCAAGCATAGTCTTCTATTGAGCCAATAACAGGAGATGCAATTGTTGCAATAATAGCTTTTCTCAACCTCGATATTTCATTTTCTGTCAGCACTCAAAAACCCCTCCATCATTGTTTAATATACATTTTCAGCAAACCTTTTATTAGGGAATAGAGAGTAAATACCTTCAACACTCCCGCAGAGCAAGCCAAAAGGTTAAAACAGGCGCCCTCTGATAATAATCTTGTTTACATTACCTGTAAGTCAGCGCCATTTAACTAAGCAACTTGGTCAATGCCCACTGTAACCAAAAGGCGCCGAGCGACTTGATAGTAAACTGGCATTACAACTGAGGTGTCTGAATCTGATATATCGTTAATTTTGTTATTTTTTATCATAACAGGCGCCTTTGACATTAAAAAATTCTACGCAGTGCTACTCATAACCTATGTTTTATGTATAATACCAGTGTAATTTAGGACATTAGCCTAGCATGACCAGCACCACCTTTTGGCGAACTGCTTACCAGCTATTCAAACAAGAGCATCCCCTGGCAACACCCAAAGATTTGACAAGTTTTTACGTGCAGCGGGATAATAGCCCAGTGGATAAGCTAGTCAGTTTGCTGGAAATGGAGGATGACTCAGCAAAGTTTTTACTAGCTGGTCATCGGGGTGGTGGTAAAACAACTGAACTACGACGACTGGAACAAAAGTTAGCTACTGCATATACTGTTATTTGGATTGACACACAAACCGCTTTAGATAGATATAATATTGGCTATGCTGAAGTTGTAGTTTTAATTGGTTTAGAAATCGTGCGTCAAGCTATTCAATCTAATTGGTTATTCCAAAAAGACAAATTATTACAAGCTCTGCAAGATAGTTTACAAACAGTAGTTTATCAGGACAAAGGCACTCAAAACGAAGGTTTGGGGATGCCAGAGTTTATTGAGAAAGCAGGGGTAATACTCAAACGCGGTTTAACTAGAGAAGTCACAAAAACTCTTAATGTTCGTCCTTTGCTGAGTGAGATTATTACCAAAGTTAATGATATTATTGAAGCTGCGGAAAAAGAACAAAAAAAAAAATTACTAATTATTGTTGATGGTTTGGATAGACATGACCAAGTTACTGCTTTGGAAATGTTTTCTAGTCCGCTTTTAATCGAGTTAAATTGTCATACCATCTATTCAATTCCTATTTCATTGCGCTACTCTCCAAGTTTCCGTCAGCCAATGGAAAGTTTTCAAAAATGTTTAGATTTAAATAATCCTCCAGTTTTTGAAGCTGATGATAATTTATGCCCAACAAGTAAACCTAACTGTAATGGCAGAGATATCCTTATTAATGTTCTTAACAAGCGTCTTGATAGTTTAGGTGATAGCTACAAAGGATTATTTAACCCTGATGCATTGGAATTAATTTGTGAAAAAAGCGGTGGTGTAATGCGAGATTTAGTCAGATTAGCACGTACTGCCTGTGAAATTGGCTTACGAAATAAATTAAATTTGATAGATATAGAAACCGCGCGCGAAGCAGTACAAGAAGTTCGCAGGGAATACAATTTAAGCGATTATCATTATCCTGAGCTTGATTTAATACACCATACTGGAAAACTGACGACTAAAGCACATAGCTTACCTGGTAAAGGTGAGTTTATTATTTGTGACGAACTTTTACAGAATAAACTCGTCTTAGGCTATTATAATTCAAGACAAGAGGCTTGGTTTGATATAAATCCTATCTTAATAGAAGATTTAGAGCGCTCTTTAGCTACTCATGACAATATATAAACCTCTCCCCCAACCCCTCTCCTATGAGGAGAGGGGAGAAATACACTCACCCTTCCCTATGAGGGAAGGGGGCTGGGGGCTTAGGTTCAATAAATTTATTATAAAATTATTATATATGCTCTCTTACAATACCTACGACTTAAACGGCGCCGACAAAGCAGAGCTAAACAAATTAATTGGTGTATTAGAAATTTCTAGCGGTACAACAATTATCTTCGCCATCGCACCAGAAAGCAGTCCCCAGCATCCCGTTGTGAGACAGCTACAAGAAACTTTAGCAACTAGCGATGAAAAATTTGAATTTAACAACTTTTACTATAGTGAAAATTCCTTCCATAACTTTTTATATAGCTTAAATGATAGCAAACTGCAAAATCCTGAAATTGGGCGCCGATTGGTAATGGCATTTGGAATCGACCAATTACCAACTCCGCGCGTAGTCAGAGAGATGAGACAGTTAAATTTGGGAAGGGAAGAGTTATTTGGTAAAAATTTAGTATTAATATTTTGGCTGAATAAAACTGCTTTCTTAGATGAATTTCGTAATCGGGCGCCGGATTTTTGGGATTGGCGAGAAAAAGTAGTAGAATTCCAGACAGGCAATGACTTAATGTATCCTTACTTAGATTGGCTGATTGCTGAAAACTCCTATCTCAAAATAAGTGGAGTCATGCAGGTAAATCGCCAAGTTGATATTTTCCTCGACCAAATTTATGTTTCTCTACAAGCACAATGGCGCCAGGAAATTACTGATACAAATGAACGCAGTCAACGCCAACTTGAGGTAGCAACTACACGCACATTCAAAGAGATGGGTTCCAGTCACGATAACTGGGATGAACCCTGCTATTACGAACCACTGCTCGAAGAACCAACATCAGCTACCAGCACTAAAACTGTTACGCAAAAAGTCGATATATCCGAAGCTGTACAGCAGAACTGCTATAGTGTAATTTTAGGCGCCCCAGGTGCAGGTAAAACCACCTTATTACGTTATCTAGCATTACATTTCGCAACATCCAAAAGAGACAATATAGAAACAGTTATTGTTAATGATGATGAAAAGCAGAAAGAGCTAGGTAAAACATTTTTACCCATCTTCTTTCGCATCGCCGATTATGCAGAAAAATTAAAGCAACAACCTGAGTTAACTTTACTAGAATACCTACGCCAATTTTACCGTCAATGGGAGACACTGCAAGCACACAGAGAAACGGGCGGCGAAGTAGTAGAATTACTGTTGTACGCAATGCATCAAGGACAGTGCTTAATGCTCCTTGATGGATTAGACGAAGTATTCGACCAAGAAAGTCGTAAACAAATAGTCGCGAGCATCAACCAATTTGTCGATGAATTTTCTCGTAACAAATTCGTCATCACCAGCCGTATAGCAGGATACCGCGACGTACAACTTAGCAGTAGATTTGCTGAGTTCACCATCGAAGACATGGATACAGAGCAAGTAGAGCGTTTCCTATATCGCTGGTGTCGAACAGTAGAAAAAGCACAACAACCAGATGCCAACGATGAGCAATGGCTAAAAAAAGGCAACGAGCAAGCACAAGACATTTTGCAAGCAGTCAAAGACAACCCCGGTGTACAGCGATTAACAGCCAACCCCTTACTATTAACCATTTTGGCATTAATCCACCGCAACGGCGACCGACTACCCAACCGTCGAGTAAAATTGTACGAACTAGCAGTGCAAACCTTAACAGAAGACTGGCAACTCAGTAAAAAACTACCCGACGCGCCAAAAGTTGTATTAAAAGAAACAGAGGTAGTTGAATTGTTGGCGCCTTTAGCATACTGGATGCACGAAGAAAAACCCTCTGGAGTAGTAACACAAGCCGAAGTAGAACAAAAACTCGCAGAAAAACTCGCAGAAATAAACGATACCGAACCAGAATCAGACTCCGTGCGACAATCAGTAGAGGAGTTTTTGCGAAAAGTGCGAGAAACCACAGGTTTATTTGTAGAAAAAATGCCGGGGGTTTACAGTTTCATGCACCTGACATTTGAAGAATATTTCGCCGCGCGGTACATAGCAGACAACGACCAAAGCGAGATATTACAACTAATCCAAAAACACCTCGACGAAGCACGCTGGAACGAGCCACTATTACTAGCATTAGGGTATTATGGCAGTCATTTCTCAGCGCAATTTAAAAAGCTAGCAGAAAAACTGTTTATTAATCTAGAAGATTACCAACCCACACTACAATATGGCGAAATCAAAATTAAAAACCCTGCATCCGATCACGCAGTTATTCTCTATTTAAAAGAAGATGAATCAACAAACAACTTGAAAGAAGCCGAATTTAAGCTAAGAAACTTAATATTTGCAGGACAAGTAATTTCTGAAATTGAAATAAATAGTATTACTCTTCGCAAAAAACCAATCCAAAAGCTAGTTACTACCTATCTTGGGATGGATACTAATTTTGAAGATGATGTAACTAAAAAAATAATAAGACTGTTACGTAAAATTGAACAGTTTTATCAAAAAGGTGAAGTTAAAGATTTATTAACACAAGCAACTAACGATTCAAAACTATCTGAAGAAATTAGCATTAAAGCAAAAACTGCTATTTTATATGTAGCTTGTAGTGAACCAAGAGGATTAGTTGATTATGTAACAGAAATTGTCAATCAATTAGAACCTTCACTGTTTGGCAGTATTAAAGATTTAGTTCAAGAACTAGGTGATGAAATGACCCCCGCTCTTGAAAATACCTGTCGGTATAATACTGATGAAGATTGTCAAAAAAAATTAAATTTTATCACAGCAATGTCTTATCTTCGTAAAGATAAGTATGACCAAGCTATTGAAAAGTTTGAATTAATAACTGAAAAATTAGATAGTAGTCTCAGCGCTTATATTGCTTGGTCATTAGCTACATCTTATCAAGAAAAAGAATCATTTGAGCAAGCAATTGAATATTACCAAGAATGTTTTGAAAAACTCACTCAATACATTGACCCATCAGCATTGTTGATTTTTTGGAGAAACCGAGGCATCTGTCACAGATTGCACGGCAAGCATGAACAAGCTTTAGATTGTTTTCAACAAATGCTGACTATTAGCAGAGAAATTAATAAACCTCAAGATGAATCATTATCCTTGTATCATATAGGTAGAACTTACCAGAATTGGGGTAAATATGAACCAGCAATTAATTACTATCAGCAAAGTCACGACCTTTACCAACAGCTAGGTAAAAATAAAAACGTAGCTAATCTATGGTACTGGTTGGGTGATTGCTACCGTGAATGGGGTAAATACGAGCAAGCTATTGAATGTGAAAACCAATGTTTAGCAATTCGTTACTCTTTGGATGACCAAGTTAGTGTTGCACTCGCTTATAATCAATTAGGAAGAATTTATCAAAATTGGGGCAAATATGAAATAGCAATTAATAACTATCAGCAAAGTTGCGACCTTTATCAACAATTAGGTAAAGATAAAGATGTAGCGAACCGATGGTATAATCTGGGTGATTGCTACCGGGAATGGGGTAAATATGAGCTAGCTGTTGAATGTCAAAACCAATGTTTAGCTATTCGTTACTCTTTGGATGACCAAGTTAATATTGCACTAGCTTACTATCAACTAGGAAGAATTTATCAAAATTGGGGCAAATATGAAATAGCAATTAATAACTATCAGCAAAGCCGTGACCTTTGCCAACAATTAGGTAAAGATAATAATGTAGCTATTCAGTGGTCTTGGCTAGGTGATTGCTACCGAGAATCGGGTAAATACGAGCAAGCTACTGAATGTGAAAATCAATGTTTAGCTATTCGTTACTCTTTGGATGACCAAGTTAATATTGCACTAGCTTACTATCAACTAGGAAGAATTTATCAAGATTGGGGTAAATATGAACAAGCAATTAATAACTATCAGCAAAGTCGCGACCTTTATCAACAATTAGGTAAAGATAAAAATGTAGCGAACCGATGGTATAATCTAGCTGATTGCTACCGGGAATGGGGTAAATATGAGCTAGCTGTTGAATGTCAAAACCAATGTTTAGCTATTCGTTACTCTTTGGATGACCAAGTTAGTGTTGCACTCGCTTACTTTCAACTCGGAAAAATTTATAAAGATTGGGGTAAATATGAACCAGCGATTAATCACTATCAGCAAAGTCGCGACCTTTACCAACAATTAGGTAAAGATAAAAATGTAGCTAACCAATGGTATAATCTGGGTGATTGCTACCGGGAATGGGGTAAATACGAGCTAGCTGTTGAATGTGAAAATCAATATTTAGCTATTCGTTACTCTTTGGATGACCAAGTTAGTGTTGCATTAGCTTACTTTCAACTAGGAAGAATTTATAAAGATTGGGGCAAATATGAACCAGCGATTAATCACTATCAGCAAAGCCGCGACCTTTACCAACAATTAGGTAAAGATAAAGATGTAGCTAACCTGTGGTACTGGCTAAGTGATTGCTACCGTGAATGGGGTAAATACGAGCAAGCTATTGAATGTCATAATCAAGATTTAGCCATCCGTCAGCAGTTGGATGACCAAGTTAGTATTGCTAGTGCTTACTATCAATTAGGAAGGATTTATAAAGATTGGGGCAAATATGAACAAGCAATTGATTACTATCAGCAAAGTCGTGACCTTTACCAACAATTAGGTAAAGATAAAGATGTAGCTAATCAGTGGTACTGGCTGGCTGATTGCTACCGGGAATCGGGTAAATACGAGCTAGCTGTTGAATGTGAAAACCAATGTTTAGCAATTCGTTACTCTTTGGATGACCAAGTTAGTGTTGCACTAGCTTATAATCAATTAGGAAGAATTTATAAAGATTGGGGCAAATATGAACAAGCAATTAATAACTATCAGCAAAGCCGTGACCTTTACCAACAATTAGGTAAAGATAAAAATTTAGCTACTCTGTGGTCTAATGTAGGTGATTGCTATCGGGAATGGGGTAAATACGAGCAAGCTATTGAATGTGAAAATCAATGTTTAGCTATTCATTACTCTTTGGATGACCAAGTTAGTGTTGCATTAGCTTACTTTCAACTAGGAAGAATTTATAAAGATTGGGGCAAATATGAACAAGCAATTGATTACTATCAGCAAAGTCGTGACCTTTACCAACAATTAGGTAAAGATAAAGATGTAGCTAATCAGTGGTACTGGCTGGGTGATTGCTACCGGGAATGGGGTAAATACGAGCTAGCTGTTGAATGTGAAAACCAATGTTTAGCAATTCGTTACTCTTTGGATGATCAAGTTAGTGTTGCACTAGCTTACTATCAATTAGGAAGAATTTATAAAGATTGGGGTAAATATGAACCAGCAATTAATAACTATCGGCAAAGCCGTGACCTTTACCAACAATTAGGTAAAGATAATAATGTAGCTAACCTGTGGTACTGGCTGGGTGATTGCTACCGTGAATGGGGTAAATACGAGCAAGCTATTGAATGTCATAATCAAGATTTAGCCATCCGTCAGCAGTTGGATGACCAAGTTAATATTGCACTAGCTTACTATCAACTAGGAAGAATTTATCAAGATTGGCGTAGATACGAATCAACAATTAATCACTATCAACAAAGCCGGGAACTTTACCAACAATTAGGTCAAAATAAGAATGTAGCTAGACGTTATCGCCAACTTGCTTACTGTCAAAGCTTATTATCCAAAAAATCTCAAAATTCAACAGAAACATCTAATTTACTCGTGCAAGCTGAAGAAAATATCCGTCAAGCTATAGAAATAAATACCGCAGGTCAATATCAACAAAATCTTGCCTACGACTATACTAGTTTCGGCTTACTCTACTCAGAACGCTTGCGGTTACTACCAAACGATAATACATCAATTCCAGAACAAAAAGCTCTATTTGAAGAATATTATCATAAAGGTTTAACCTATTTTGATGAATTAGGGCAAACAGTAGATAAAGCTGATGAATCTCTCGATATAGCCCGCGCGTATCTAGAAATAGAACCTCTCGAAAATCTTAGCCGTAGCGAAGAAATTGCTCAAGAATGTCTGCAAATATTTCAAGAATATAATCGCCAAAATCTCGAAGCATCCGCGCGCAAATTATTAGGCGAAATTTACCTTAAACGTAGCCAGCAAAACCAACCAGGCGCCAAAGCAATTGCTATCCAGTTTTTAGCCGAAAGCTTACAAATTTACCATAATTTAGATTTACAAGAAAAAGCGATAGAGGTAGAAGAGTTAATAAATAATAACAACGCTAATTAAGGCTAAACCCGACTAAAGACACAGCAGTAAAGATAATTCTTCAGGTCATTTTAATCACACTGACTACCCAATGCGAAACTCCTTAGTGATGGCGCCTATCATACTTCAACTTTCGATTACTAGCACAGGCGCCTTAACAGCTAAATAGTTTAAGTAAGTACTAATTGCCGACAAGCACCAAGTAACGAGGGGCGCCTTAATATTTTTAAACATCTGTCATGTAACTCTATTGTAATGAATGCTTTTTAAACTACATAAATTATTTTACAATTTTAGTCAGTCTCTAAAAATAACCCCTTTTACGTTGGTTATTTGAGAGAGACATAATCAAAAAATTGTGAGGATGGCGCCACCCAAGTGAAGAGTGACTTGTACCTTGAAACTATTCGTAATATTCGCGAACAGTCAGTTAAAATTCGTAGAGTACTTCCTCTTAATAGTCATCTGCGTTCCTCTGCTGCTGCTATAAGTAAACGCGCAAAGGAACTAGAACAACAATACCGCCAATTATTGAATTTATCTTACCCAGAACAAGCCGTTGGTGAAGTGGGTATTCGCCAAAAACTAGAAAAGCTAGAACTGGCAATAGCGGATTTACAGGTTCGTGCGGATGCGCTTAGTAGTCCTAAATCGTTTCCTCAAACTGTAAGTTACGGCAATAACTATTTGGACAAATTTCGTAAACATGCCGAACAAATTCGTCGAACTACAGGTAAAAAAGAGATTGCCAAAGTCTCTTCTCCTCAAGGACAGGAACAAATCAAAACACTAATTGAAGAAATTGTCACGACCGGAGAAACTCGACAACTACGTTATATGGCAATTCCTAACGCGCTATGGAGTCGAAAAGGTAATGCTATTGTGATTCGACAATCTAATGGGGAATTTGTTACATTTTTAGAAGCAGGTAAAGGAGCCGCAACCTCATGGGTAGATTAAAAGGGCAATTTCAAGCATTGCTGGGGCAAACAGTTACCTCCCTTGCTAGAGTTGCGTTAGCACAAAACGACAACCTGTCACAGATGATGGATACCCTTTTATTTATCTGTAACAATAATAGAACATTTGAATTGCTAGTTGAGCAGGATACTGTCAAGTTTGAGGAACTATCCTCAACTAATGATTTATTTGCAAGCTTTGAACTAGAACCGAACGAGCAGTTAATCCCTAGCCCTTGTACAGGAATTGCAAAAATTCCGCAAACTATAGCAAGTTTAACTGAAATATGGGCACGCGAGGGAGAAACAGAGTTTTTAGTTGCAATTAGCTTCTCTGATGAAAATAAAAATCATATTATTTCAGTATGCACAGAAGGGGACGAAGCAGAGTTAATGATAAACCTTGAGGAACTGTGGCAGCGAACTGATGATATGATTTTTAGCTACGGTACTTTATCACATCAACTGTATACAAGTCCTAAAGACATAAAAGACACAGCAGTAAGCAAAGGAACGTTCGTAGGTGCGTTAAACCAAGTTTTACCAAGTAGAAGGCGCCACTACTAAAAGGGCTAATCTTATTTTTATCATTTTAGGAATCACTGGCGCCATCTTAAAAACGGCACAAAACGTTTTTAAGATGGCGCCGTAACATATACCAAATTTGTATCTTGGCATCAAGTGAAAGGAAATTTGATATTTTTTTGGTACATTTGTGCGTGTCGTTTAATTTTTCTGAAGAAAGACTACTCAAAATGAGGAGAGGTTTTCAACCCAAGCGTGAAAAGTCAGGTTTATCATACGCTGCATAAACTTAAAAAGCCAAACATGTAAACGTTTAGATGGGTAAGGATAAAAGCTTACAAGTCTATTAAACACGTCCTCCAAGGTGAGTACCATGAAGAAGTTAACTATTCTCAGTTCTGTAGTTGCATTTTTGTTATTGAGCAGCGTTGCTACTTACGCTAAAACTATGTCTCAATCTACACAGCAAAAAGACTCAAGTAATACGGAACAAGTTGCTGATAGCGATAAGTTTAAATCTGAGCAGCAGCAAAATACAGATACGGAACAAGAAAACGACTCATCTGATAATAAACGTCAATCTACAAATGATGCTGGCTGCTAAAGACGCGCTCTTATGTGCATTTACAATATTTTAACCAAAAGGATTACCATGATTCATCATATTTCAATTGCGGCAAATCAGCCACAACATGTTGCCCAAGTCCTTGCAGAGTTGTGCCAAGGTCAAGTCGCAGAGTTTCCTTATCATCCTGGATGCTACATAGTTGTACCTATGGACTCACATGGAACCATGATTGAAGTGCTAACACCAGGTTCTGAATTTACACCGCTCTCGGTTGATGGGGAGAATAGCTGGCGCCAAAACCCCAATCCTTCTAAGTACAATGCATTCCACGCAGCAATCTCAGTTCCTACTTCTGAAGCGGAAATTCATGAAATTGCAAAGCGTGAGGGTTGGCATGTTATGACATGTGACCGCAAAGGATATTTTAGCGTCATTGAGGTTTGGATTGAAAATAGACAGTTGGTGGAGTTTTTATCTCCAAACTTAGCGGAGCAATATCTTGCTTTCATGCAACCACAATCGCTTTCTAAGTTTTTATCAACTATAGCTGCAGATGCTAAAGCTTAAGAAGGAACCGAAAAGTGTTTTCGTCGTTGTAGAGGCAAGGTTTCAACCCTTGTCCCTACGTTTTACTTTTTAGAATATCTTCTTATTTAACCAGTAAATACATATAGCAGTCCTAAATCATTCGTAAAATTTACGTTTTGTAGAGACGCTATTGAACCCTTGTTTCTACGGATATAATTTTTTACAACTCATGTAGGAATGCTATATAAATAATAAACCTTACTGAATCAAAACTTTATGGGTGAATTATAACTTTATTATCCGAAACCGGATATAAATTGAGTTATTAAATTTATGGTTTTTTATAGTCTTTACCTTTACGTACAAAAGTACTGAAGCTCAATATAGGTAAAATCCTATTAGGCGCCTCTTTATCATAAAACTTTTACACTCTAAGCTGGACAAAAAATTTAATGGCGCCTTGTGAGTAAGCTTAAAATTAAAAAATGTAATGTTATTTTATATGTACGTAAGTTATATGAGTCAGGAAAAGAAGCAAAATATTCAACAATTTCCCCCGTTTAACGAGAAAAATGAAGAGACACCAGACATCGGGGGTGGTTTACCTGTCATTGAATACTGGGCAGAGCATACAATTTCACCAGAAGGACCGAAACTTTGGAAAACTTTACTTCACCATAGTGCTTGTTTATCTTGCTCTTGGGGTACGGGAGGACAAAAAGGAGGTTTTACCAATGAAGAAGGGGAAAAGCTTCAGCGCTGTATGAAGAGTGTTGAGGCTATTTCGGCTGAAATTAAACCAGGTATTAAACATTTATTTTTTGAGCAACATAGTATTAGTGAGTTGCAACAACTGACTTCAAGGGAAGCGGATAGGTTGGGACGATTGAGTTTTCCGATGATTTTACGCGCGGGTAAGTCTCACTATGAACGAATTTCTTGGTCAGAAATTTATCAAATAGCTGAAGCTGGTTTTCGTAAAACCCCAAAAAGAGTAGCTTCTTATAGTTCGGGGCGGTCTTCTAATGAAGCGGCTTTTTTGCTACAGTTGATGATGCGCTCGCTTGGCTCTAATAATTTAGCTGATTGTTCCGATTTGTGTCACGCTCCTTCGACTTATGGACTTCAGCAGATGTTTGGCACGAAAACCTCAATTGTAAGTTTGGAAACTTTGAAGTCAGCTGATTGTGTAGTATTGGCAGGTGCAAATTCTTCTTATAACCATCCACGCTTGATGAATGAGTTGATCAAATTGCGAGAACGTGGTGGAAAGATAATTGTGATTAATCCAATTATGGAAATTGGATTAGTTAAGTTTGGTTCTCCTGCTTTCCCCATTAAGTCTTTAATACCGGGTTCTGATATTGCTTCTTTATATCTTCAACCCATTCCTGGTAGTGATTCTGTATTATTTACTGGAATTCAAAAAGCACTTATTGAGAAAGGATATATCAAAATAGAGTTTCTTCAAGCTTATACTGAGGGATGGGAGGCAGTAGTTGAGAATGCTCGCTCTATTTCCTGGGATACTATTACTGAAATATGCGGAGTTTCACAAGCTGAAATTAATACTGCTGCTACTATAATCGCTGATGCCAAAAATGTTGTGTTTGGCTGGGCAATGGGCATTACTCAACATGAAAATGGTGTGGATAATGTTTATAGTATTGGCAATACTGCATTAATTAGTGGGAATATTGGTAGGGAAGGGTCTGGTGTAATGCCTGTACGAGGACACTCAAATGTTCAAGGTTTTGGATCAATGGGTGTAACGACGCACAAAATTAAAAAAGGTCTTCAAGATGCATTAGAAAGACTTTTAGGTCGTTCTCTGAGTGCTGTTAAAGGGTATGATACTCGTTCGCTGATTGAAGCTGCTGATGACCAAAAGGTGGACACACTTATTTGTTTGGGTGGAAATTTATATGGAGCTAACCCAGATTCAACTCAGGCAAAACGCGCGTTAGGTAATATTGAAACTATTATCTACCTTGCCACAAAACCTAACTTAGGACATTTTCATGGGTTAGCTAAACAAAATACAATTGTTATTCCTGTACTAAATCGGTTTGAAAATCCTCATAAAACAACTGTTGAGTCTGGTAATAATTTTGTACGCTTGAATGATGAGGGTGAAACTCATCTTAAAGAAGCTGATTTGATTCCCGAAGTGGAATTTTTAACAGAATTAGCTCATCGTATTCACGGGGAATATCCGGTTGATTGGCGCCAGCTTAAAGATACAAAATTTATTCGTAAACTCATCGCGCAAACTGTTCCTGGATTTGAGAAAATGGCGACGATTGATGAAACTCAAGAGGAATTTACTATTGGTGGACGCATTATTAATACCCCTCATTTTCCTACTGCTAACGGCAAAGCGTCTATGTTTGTAACACCACTACCGCAGTTAACACTGCCAGACCGAAACGCTTTTGGCGCCGATGATAAAGCTGAAGGGATTGTAGTAGCCTTAATCACAGGGCGTAGTTATGCTCAACATAATACTGTAGTTTATCAAATTGAAGATAAGTATAGAGGAATACCTCATCGTAACTGTATATTAATGAATCGAATCGATTTAGAACAAGCAGGGTTACATGAACATCAGCGAGTTACGGTACAGGGAAACGCTGGTAAATTAGAAAATGTGGAAATCATTTGTGGAGCAGTGCGTCCAGGAGCTGCATTAATGTTTTACCCAGAGGTAAATGTAATTTTCAATGCACCAGTAGAGAGACGAGCTGGAACACCTGCTTTTAAAAGAGTACCTGTGTTTGTGTATGCTTCAAGTGGAGCAACCGTTAGCTAGTTAAATGATCATAACCGGGATAAAAATAATATTAGTCGAACCCGCAGGTCCATTAAATGTGGGTTCGATAGCGCGCGTCATGAAAAATTTTGGTTTTACTCAACTTGTTTTGGTCAACCCACAGTGTGATTATTTAGGCGCCGAAGCAAAACTAATGGCGGTTCGCGCTTCGGATATTTTAGAATCGGCAATGGTTGTAGACTCTTTGCCCGAAGCTTTAGTTGGATGCAAGCGCTCGATAGCGACGACAGGTGTTGAGCATGACTGGAATCCACCTTTAGAAACACCGCGCACATGCTTACCCTGGTTACTCGAACAAACCGCACAACCTAGCGCTTTGATTTTTGGTCGTGAAGATAGAGGATTAAGTAAGGAAGAATTAAATTATGCCCAGCGATTTGTTCGTATTCCTTCCGGCGAAGAATATTCATCACTTAATTTAGCTATGGCTGTTGGTATTTGTTGTTACGAACTTGCACAACAAGCTGATGTATCATTACCCAGCACAGATGTAACAAAAAACATCAAGACGGCAAATCAACTGGCGCCTGTAGAGCTTGTCGAATCGTACTATCAGCAGTTAGAATTACTACTGCTTCGTATTGGTTATCTTTTTCCTCATACCGCGTCGAGCCGTATGGAAAAGTTTCGACAACTGTACAATCGCACGCAGTTACAAAATAGGGAATTAGCTATGTTGAGAGGAATTTTACATCAGGTAGAATGGGCACTTGATCGAAAAATAAAACCGGATGATTTGTAAATATTACCTATGATGTGTAAGCACCTCTCACCCCAAATTAGATAATATGGCTTAAACTAAAAAATTAGAGTGCTAGTAGTGAGTGCTGAGTGCTGAGTGCTGAGTGATGAGTGCTAAGTGCTTCCTTACTGAGTGTGTTTGGTTCGGTGTTGGTTAAAAAAAAGTTCAGTGGTTGTAAGGAGTAGCGGTGTCTGATTCGAGTTTTAGATTAACACCATCGTCGCGGCGCCAAAATGCTGGTCGTCGCGTGTCGTCGCGTCCAGTTCAAAAGTCACGACATCAACCAAAAGTTGCTAAAAAATCTCAGCCAGGATCCAAGACAGTTAAACCTATTGCCAAAACTGTCAAAACTACAGTATCTGATACTGCGGTACCTGTAGTACGTAAGAATATAGTTAAAAGTACTGTTAGACCCGTCACTACATCTGGCGTTAAAAGCCAAATACCTCCTTATAACCCCAATAACCCCAATAATGTAAAGGGAAAATCAGTACGAGTTCGCAAACAGCCTCACGCGAGAAAAACAGTTGTTGCCCGTCGGACACGATTGAAGCCGATGGCACGAAATATTTTATATGCTTTGAGATTATTAATAGTTGGAGTCGGTATCGGCGCCATTGTTGGGACTGCACTTTCTGTATTAGACCCAGCTACGAAGTTAAATAGCACTTCCGGTCAAACACCAACAACTGCACAACCGACTGCACAAGCAACTCAAGCTCCAACAGTTGCTAATATATTACAGCTATCGCAAGAAATACCAGGTTTAAAATCAGCTATACAAAGTCTGGCAGCAAACAACCCTAATTTGACTCCAGGAGTATTTGCTGCGGATTTAGAGAATGGAAGTTACGTTGATTTTAATGGCGGTGCAATGTTCTCTTCCGCTAGTACAATCAAGCTTCCAATTCTTATTGCTTTTTTCCAAGACGTTGATGAAGGTAAAATTGACCTCTCAGAAACTCTCAGTACTAGCAAGTCTACTATTGTTGGTGGGTCGGGTGATATGCAAAACAGACCCGTTGGTACTAAATATAATATACTTGAAGTCGCTACTAAAATGATGATTATTAGCGACAATACAGCAACGAACATGCTGATTGAACGTTTAGGTGGTGTTGAAAAATTAAACCAGCGCTTCCGTAATTGGGGACTTAATACAACTTCGCTTCGTAACACTTTACCTGATATTCCAGGAACGAATACAACGTCTCCGAAAGAGTTGGGTAGTTTGATGGCAATGATAACTAAAGGTAATATCGTTAGCCAAGAGTCGCGCGGGCGCATTCTTGAAATTATGCGGGGTACTTTTAAAGATACTTTGTTACCTGTTGGTTTAGGGCAAGGTGCAACAATTGCTCATAAAACTGGTGAAATTGGTAGCCTTCTAGCCGATGCGGGTTTAGTCGATTTACCATCAGGAAAGCGCTATATTGTTGCGGTAATGGTACAGCGTCCTAGAAACGATGTCAGTGCAGAAAAGCTGATAAATGGAATTTCGCGCGTTGTTTATCAACAGTTTGCTACTGGTATGGGGTCTAGTAACCCTATTAATCAGAATAATCCTGTTAATCCTGCCATCCCCAACAATATTCCTGCTAACCCTACAGGTGTAGGTGGAGTAGCTCCCATAAATCCGATTCAAACTCCTGTTATTACTCAACCACTTCCAAGTACTAATATTAATCCAATTCCCCCAAGTGGTTATACTGCTCCAATCATGAATCCGATGCCTAATACATATATGACTCCATTACCGAATATGGGAACTAATATTCCTCCTGCCTCTTATCAGGCGCCTGTCGTAAATCCTCAATATTACTATCCTTACCAACAGTAATAAATGCTCTTAAATGTAGTAATTTTATGCTAACATTCTATTACATTTATAACTTTCCTGAAAAATAGTTAAAGTTTTTGTGTTGTATGATATAATATTATAGTATAAATGTTAATATTTTAAAAAAACTACCTACTCTTAAAGAGTCAGGTAGTTAAGTTTGATGTATTCCAATCTAAGAATATCAGAATAATCGTCTAAGTGAAAAATATAATTGATTCAATTTTTGACATTTATACTTATTATTTAAGTGTAGATTTTAATATTGCTCAATTAGCAAATATGTATGCCTAAACTCCTTTAATAAGCAGACTTTATAGGATTTTGAACTTCTAAATCATTGTTGATATCACATTGCCGATAACTGTAATAGCGCGCTGGATACCTTACCCGGCGCCATACCTTTTTGTAGGATAATCGCATCAAAAGTAATAGAGTCATCTAATTGTAAAGATTTATTTACATAAATCTATAGTAATTGCTTTAAATTTAATGATGAAATAATAAGAAAAATTAAATATATTTAAAATAAGTTACTATTCAATCGCAAATTTGACGATAATATTTTTTTAACAAAATATGTGTGATACCAATTTAATATGAAGCTGCAACTAGCCAAATCCCCCAACAGAGCGCGTGTCAGGGTACTAAGGGTAATACAGCACATCTTCTTGACAAAAAGCAGTTTTGAATTTTGTATAGGAGGAAGATAGTGTTAAATGATATTTATGAAAATAATGAAAGCCAAGCTTCGGAGTCAATAAACCCTGTTGACTCGCTCGAAGTTTTGCTACATAAGTTAATGAATCGTGTTCGTCAATATGCAGAATTATCTGATATTCTGTCTGTAACAGTTCACGAAGTACGGGTTTTTTTAGAGACTGACCGTGTTAAGATTTATAAATTTGATACAGATGGTAGCGGTGAAGTTGTTGCTGAATCAGTTAATGAGCGTTTACCATCACTGTTAGGACAACATTTTCCAGCGGAGGATATTCCACTCGAAGCACGCGAAATGTTTCAAAAAGTTCGTCAGCGTTCAATTGTAGATGTAGCTAATCAAACTATTGGGTTAAGTCGATTTTTATATCCTGACAGTGATAATAATGATATTTGGTTTCGTCACGTAGACCCCTGTCATGCTGAATATTTGATATCAATGGGGGTACAGTCTTCTGTAGTTGTGCCAATTTTGCACCGTCAGCAGTTATGGGGGTTATTAGTTTCTCATCATAGTAAACCGCGATATGTCACCGAAAGAGAATTACAAGTAGTGCAACTTGTTGCAGACCAATTATCAATTGCGGTCGGACAGTCAACTTTACTTGAGCAAACCCGAATTTTGGCACAACAAGAAGCTACAATTAACCGCGTTGCAAAACTGTTACATTCGATGACCGAAATGCAGTTGCAACAAGCTTTAGAATTAACTGTATCGGGTTTACAAGCGAGTGGTGGTAGAGTTTATATTGCCTCACCACAAAACCCTTCAACACAAATATATAGTTGTGGTAGCTGTATATTGAATCAAGACTATGAACAACAACCAGAATTCTTGAATTGGTTAAGTACTCAACCAACATCGCTTGAATTAAGCCATATTTGGGTAATTAATGATTTACTGTTATCAGCATTACCAGAATATCTAGCTCTGGAGTTTAGTAAAGCTGAAATTCGCAGCTTATTAATTATTCGCTTGGAGTACCGCACTTCAGTTCTGGGTTATTTGAGTATTTTTCGTCGCTCTGTTGATGTAGAAACTTTATGGGCACGGCGCCAAGACTCTTCGGACGCGCGTCATTTACGTCCTGTACAATCGTTTGAAGCATGGCGAGAGTTAAAGAAAGCTCAAGTCAACCCTTGGACGGCGCCATCCATTGATTTAGCAAATTCTTTGGCTAGTCACTTTGCAATGGCTATTCACCAGTACCAATTATATCAAAAAGTACATGCTGTAAATTTTAATTTACACAAAGATATTGAACAAAGAAAGCAATTTGAAGCTAAAATTTCTGCGTTAAATACGGAGTTGGAAACACGAGTTACTGAACGTACAGCCCAGTTAGAGCAAACTAATTCCGAGTTGAAACACGAAATCAAGGAACGTCAACAAGCACAAGCGTCTGTTGAGCGTTTAAGTCGGTATAATGAGTTAATTTTAAACTCAGCGGGCGAGGGTATTTACGGTTTAGATGAGTCGGCCAAACTTACTTTTATTAATTCTGCGGGTGCGAGGATGTTGGGTTATCGAGTCGAAGAACTAATTACTCTCGGTAAGCATTTTCTACACTTTGTTTTAAAACACTCTAAATCTGACGGTACTTCTTACAAATGGTCAGATAACCCAATTCGCTCGACTTTAGAATATGGCAAAGTCCAAAATATTAGTGATGATATTTACTATCGTCGAGATGGGACAAAATTTCCTGTTGAGTATATTTCAACACCAATCGAAGAACAAGGTCAAATTATAGGCGCCGTTGTTATTTTTAAAGATATAACTGAACGGCAAATAATCGAGCGAATGAAAGATGAGTTTGTTTCTGTTGTTAGTCACGAACTGCGAACTCCTTTGACTTCAATATGCAGCGCTTTAGGTTTACTATCACATGGTTCGCTTGATAGTCAACCAGTTAAAAGACAGCGAATGTTAGAAATTGCGTTTGAAAATACTAACCGCTTGGTGCGTCTTATCAATGATATCCTTGATATCGAGCGCATCAACTCAGGCAAAGTTACAATGCATTTTCAAATTTGTAATTCGGCTGATTTAATGACTCAAGCTGTTGATGAGATGCGCGCGATGGCAGAAAAAGCCGAAATTACTCTTTGCGTCATACCACTTCATGCTCAACTTTGGGCAGACCCTGACAGAGTAGTTCAAACACTGACTAATTTAATTAGTAACGCGATTAAATTTTCACCCTCTGGTAGCACCGTTTGGTTAAGCGCAGAGACTAAAATGACTCCTCATATACTTTTCCAAGTTAAAGATCAAGGTTGGGGAATTCCTGAAGATAAATTAGAAACTATTTTTGACCGCTTTCAGCAAGTGGATGCTTCTAATTCGCGTAACCAAGGTGGAACCGGTTTAGGACTAGCTATATGTCGGAGTATAATACAGCAACATGGAGGCGCCATTTGGGCAGAAAGTGTATTAGAACGAGGTAGTACATTTTACTTTACTTTACCTTTATTGCGAGGTACATAATTATGACTAAGCGCGTATTAATAATAGATGATGAGCAAGGTATTCGAGAAACAACTCAAGTTTGCTTGGAAATAACTGGAGACTGGGAAGTTTTTACAGCTAGTTCAGGTAAGGAAGGTTTGGCGTTAGCTGCATCCCAACAACCAGATATAATTCTTTTAGATGTAATGATGCCAGATATGGATGGGCTAACTACATTAAAAAGAATACAATCAGACTCCGAAATTCAGCATATCCCCGTAGTTTTCTTGACGGCAAAAGCTCAACCTTCTGAACAGCGTCAATTTAGTCAGTTAAAATTGGCAGCATTAATTACTAAACCTTATGACCCATTTACCCTATCTGACCAACTCACAAACATAATTTCCGCAAAAAGAAATGATTTATAACAAAAATTAGCTTTTGTAATTAACAAACACCAGTATAATTTATGAGTTATTTGATATAAGCGCGCTATTGCGGCTAGGTATAGGATTATGACTCCTTTGAGATTAAGTTTAGACACCGTTTATCTAAGTGACGAACAATTCTATCAGCTATGTCAAAATAATCGTGAGTTGCAGTTTGAACGAACGAAATCGGGAGACTTAATTATTATGCCACCCGTTGGAGGGGAGAGCGGCAATAGAGAAGCTGACTTTATTATCGATTTAGGAATTTGGAATCGGCAAACTGGTTCCGGTTATACCTTTAGTTCCTCCACTGTATTTAAGTTACCCAATGGTGCAAACCGTTCTCCAGATGCTGCTTGGATTCAAAAGGAACGTTGGGAAGCACTAACCCCCGAACAAAGACGCAAATTTCCCCCCATCGCACCAGACTTTATTGTTGAGTTAAGGTCAGCAACAGATGATTTAGAAACACTGCGTAACAAAATGCAGGAATATATGGATGCAGGCGTACAATTAGGATGGTTGATTAATCCCCAACAGCAACAAGTAGAAATTTATCGTCAAGGGCAAGATGTTCAAGTACAAAATTTGCCTACACAATTATCTGGTGAAAATGTATTGCCCGGATTTAGCCTGAGTTTATCCCGATATTTATAGATAGCTGATAACCCCAGTATCTGCAGTTAAAGAAAACGAAAATCTTGAACATGTAGATTAACAGCGTTGATAGCGCATCCCCGGTAACTGTGTAATTAAACCCATTAGTTCAAGTTGTAATAGCGCACTAGAAACTAAACCCGGCGCCATACCTGTTTGTTGGATAATTGCATCAAAAGCAGTAGAGTCCATCGAAACAGTTTCGATAACTTTTTGAAGTTCAGGTTCCAACTTAGGTAAAGTATTTTTTACAGTGGCAGGAATAGAATCAAACTGTGGTATCGCTCCTAGCATTTTAATTAACTCATCAAGTTCCAAAGGAATAGGGATGGCACCTTGAGTAATAAGTTTCAAACAACCTTGAGATTTATGGTCATCAAGTCTACCTGGCATTGCATAAACATCGCGTCCAAATTCATTCGCGTAGTCTGCTGTAATTAAGGCGCCTGATTTAATAGGTGCTTCTATTACCAAAACCGCACGACACAACCCAGCAATGATGCGGTTGCGACAAGGGAAATGTGTACGGTCGGGTGGAGTTTTGCTTTTGAATTCACTAACGACTATTCCTTGCTTTAAAATTTGCTGATAAAGTTTTTGATTTTTAGCAGGGTAGACAACATCAATACCTGTACCAAGAACCGCAATAGTACGTCCTTCTGCTTTTAGTGCAGCAATATGACTTTCGCTATCAATTCCCTCTGCCATACCCGAAACAACTGTAAACCCATTTTTTGCAAGTGCAGTACTAATTTGTCTTGTCCAGCGAATACCATACTCACTCGGTTGACGTGTTCCCACAATTGCGATAAGTCCTTTTTGCCCTAAATTCTCTTCAAGTTCAACGGCGCCGCGATAATACAACACAGGTGGAGGACTCGCAGTTTCCAACAATAAACGCGGGTACTCATTATCAACAGGTGTCCAGAAATTAGGGTTTTCTTCGAGGTGCTGTGCAAGAAACTCTTTTGGATGAATAGTTTTATTAAAACTAGCTCGTTCCTTACCGACTTTTTGTACCGTGCTAAAACCAAAACCTTCAACGGCGCCTAATTCACTTGCAGAAGCTTCCCATGCAGCTTTCAACGAACCAAAATGTTGGTGTAACCGTTGTAATAATACCGGGCCAACACCTGATATTTGCGACCATGCTAGCCAATACGCGCGTTCAATAGACAACTTCCCATCCTCAATAACTATATATAGTGTTCCCAGGATGAATTTTGGACTTCAGGTTTACGATGAAAACGTAACTATTTTTAACTTTTAACTTTTCCTCTTCTCATTTTTTTAATTAACGGTTTTCAACTTTGGCCTAAGTCATTGTCTCTGGATGATGTTCAAGAACTAGAGCGTCTTATACAGGATGGGCATCAGCTTGTTTCTGAGCGTCGTTATCATGTAATTCACACTAGTTTAGAGCCACTTCGTACAACACAGTTATTTGAACTACCGTGACCAACCCATGCAGGGGTATGGACACGGATTCGCGCGAGGTTTTGCGTACTGACCTCTCAGCATCCCCGTCAAAGCTATTAAACAAGTCAATTGTCACTTGTTAATTGACATCAATCCGAAAGTTCGCTCTTTGTGAAGAGCGCAAATAATATCAAAACAGTAACTAGTCGGTTGAAACGCATACGAATTTCCTGAACACTGCAATCAATTTTATAAAAAACCAGTTTTCTGGAAGATTGGATATTTTGTTTCATCCACAGGTGGCGCAAACCTCGAAACGGTAAAGCGGTATATTCAGACCCAGGATACACCTTTATACAAATAGAAATTATTCGACTATCTCCCTCGCCCTGTTCATTCAAATGAATGAAATCAGGCAAGGGGGATGTCTCATAATTTCTCTCAATTCCTCTACACCCTGGCTTACGCCAAGGGTGCAGTACCCTTGAGGCTTAATGATGGCACGCTGCCTCACGAAGTAGGACATTACGTTGATTATCTAGAAAGCGTCATAGAAAAAGCAGGACAGGATATAGATGAAAAGGAAAGATTAAACAATTTGTATTGGGCTAAACCTAAAAAAGATAAGGAAGCGTTTGCTCATCGATATGCGACTGAGTTTTCGGAATGTGAGAAAAAAGCGGGACACATTCCGTTTAAGCGTATTCTGAATGAGGAGAAGATATTAGCTGAAAATCTTAATTTATCGTGGTTTGTATAGTATAATATTACTTACAAGAATCAATATTTTACCTAGCTTCAATGTGGAAATTGTATTATTTGGTGAAATACAAGCTTATAGACGGTTGTCGTTGCATCTCGTATTGAGATTGTAAGTCAAAAGTCAACCATGTATTACAAGTAGGCAAAGAAAAGCAGACACAGCAAGTTAAAATCGCGCTTTTTTCAAGCGCAGTCATAGGAAAAAGAAGCATTACACAAAGAAAGTCGCACATTTAAATAATTTTGGAGTTCAGGTTATGGAAACAGTAACCAAAACCGATGTAATGTTGCTAACGACGACAACATCAGTTAAGAATTATGAATAATAGCAACGAGTAAAAACGGTCATAATTTCAAATGTCTACCAATGATGAAGAAATCTCAGAGAATGTCCGGCGCCAATTAGACGAAATAGAAGCAGCGCTCATTTTAGCACAGTCCAAAGAATATTTTAAAGACACGGTGAGAAAAATCGGAGCATTAAAGGCTTTAGAACAATTCCAATCTGAAGCAGCACGAAGCGCAATGGTCAATCCTCGTATAGAGGAAATTCGGAAAGAATTGGGGCTTGGGCTTAATATAGAGGGTAGCCCAACTGTTGCACTAATCATAGCCAATATACCTGGGATTGAGGGTGAGTACCAAGGAGTAAGTGGAAGATTTGAAGCGAATGTTGTCAGTGACTTAAAACTTGGTGCTGTATCTTTGACTCATGCAGAGGGGCGCGCTCTTGCTAAACTAGCAAACGAGATGAAAATTAGAAATATAATTGGGGGAGAGGCAACTTTATATGTAGATAAACCACTGTGTAACTACTGTCAAAAAGTAGTATATAGTATTACAAAACAGTATGGTGTAAAACTGACAATAGTTTCTCCATAAAGATTAAAATTTAATTATGAGGATAAATCATATGACTATATCTAGTACCGTTATTAATCAATTGAATCCAAAAGTCAGCATTTTTCTAGAAGAGTTAGATACAATCCCTTGGTTTAAGAATGTCGGGCAACCTTTACATAGCGAGAAAGTTAAGCAATTATTTTCTTGGGATGATGCTTGGTCACATCTACAAAGTGAAAATTGGATAAATGCTTCATTCCATAATCATGTAGATAGTATGAATCCAATTTGGGATATTGCTTATGATAAAGCATTGCAAGCTGTATCCAAATCAATTTACTGTCACGAGCTTGAAGAAGGAATAAGTGTAGCTGATGCCGTAGCTTATGATGTTGCTGCTGCTGCTGTAGAAATTGCAACAGGTAGCTTTGATACTTTTTTTACTAACTTAATGGAGTGGTATCGAGACGGACATTGGCCTTGCGGTTGGGACGCTCAGTATCCAAAAGGTAAATTAATTGTTTACTAAAGGAACTGGCACCTCCCAATGCCACAGGAGAAAGTAATTTTTTTACCTCTCATCACGTAATACATTATTTGCGCTACTGTGCTATAAATTGTTATCAGTTGCGTATTACTTACTAAATTTACCGTTTGCGGCTAACATGCTTGCGTAGGGTGATTCGTGCAAGTGAGATTTTCCTGCGGAACCAAAAAGCTGTAATTTTTCACTAATTACCGATTGCATTGCGCTAATTGCATTTTGCATTAAGTCTACTAAATCAGGACTTTTTGCTGTACTCAAATCCTTTTTCAAGACTTTTACATATGCTTGACGTACTTCAGTATTAACATTAAATTTACACACACCCAATTCTATCGACTTGCTTATCATTTCTGGTGGTAAACCTGATGCGCCATGCAATACTAATGGAATATCAATATTTTTGCGGATACGAATTAGTCTTGGAAAATCAAGTCTTGGTTCGCTTTTATACTCTCCATGTACATTCCCAATAGTTACTGCTAAAAAGTCAACTTTTGTAGCTGCGACAAATTCAACTGCTTGGTCGGGGTCGGTCATTAAAGCTTCTTTCTCTTCGACTGTAAGTCCATCTTCGCTACCGCTAATTCTACCAATCTCCGCTTCGACTGCGGCGCCATTCTGATGTGCCAACTGAGTCATTTGTTTAGTAAAAGCGAGGTTTTCACTATATGGCAAAGGTGAACCGTCTGCCATCACCGATGTCATCCCCGCATTTAAAGCTTGTTGAATGGCGCCTGTTGAAGTACTGTGGTCAAGATGAACTGATATAGGTACTTTTGCTGCGTGCGCTGCTTCCATACATAATGCAATTAATGGAGTCCCACCAAATTTGAGGGAACTTGGATGAATTTGCAGCATCGCAGGACTGGACAAGGTTTCCGCTGCTTGCACTACTGCCCTTACTCCTTCTAAATTATATACATTGAAGGCGCCGATTGCATAAACATTCCTGCGCGCGGTTTCGAGCAAGTCTGAAGTTGAAGCAAGCATATATTCTCTCCCATATCATTACTGCTATATTCAACATATCAGGATGAAGCAAAAATTTTAAATTTAAAAAAATTATTTTTATTTTGTAATATCACCTTAAAATTCATCAGTATATTTCCGGTGTATACAAATAATTTATAAAAAATATTATTTAGATACTTTCTATGCCATCATTTAAGTCAGTAGTGCTACTGTGTACATTGACTCGTTTTGATTATAATATAATAATCTCCTCTTTTAATTATTTATTCATAAATTAAAACTACCTGAGTCGCGTTTAGTAATGAAGCTAACTTATAAGCCAATTAATAGTAATTTTATAGAAACAATTTCCTTATATATACCGTCATAACCTTGTATCTAAATAAGTCAGTGTTATTTTTGAGAGGTTATACGATGCATCGTTCAAAGTTTTGGACATTTTTTCCCATTGCTTTAATATCTACTGCGCTTTTACAATCCGATTTATCCTTCGCTAAGTCTATATCCAACCAGGCGCCTTCAACAGTCAAAGTAAATTCCACTGCCAGCTTAACAATGCAGAAGAGTGCAAGTTATCTGTCAACCTTAGAACAACAAGTCATTGCGGAAACGAATAAGGTGCGGACAAACCCTAAATCTTACATTCCAATTATTGAAAATTACCGCAAACGCTTCCAAGGAAATAAAGTTAGAATCGGTAACAATACATTTTTAGTTACTCAAGAAGGAACAAAGGCAGTTGACGAAGCGCTTGCATTTCTAAAGTTACAGCGTCCAATGGGTGCTTTGTCAGCATCAAGGGGAATGTCATTAGGCGCCAAAGACCACGTGAAAGACCAAGGACCAAAAGGTTCAATAGGTCATAACGGTAGCAACGGTAGTAGTCCATTTTCTCGCATCAGTAAATATGGAAAGTGGCAAACTACCGCAGGTGAGAACATAAGCTACGGTCCTGCGACTGCCCAAGATATTGTCATGCAGTTAATTATCGATGATGGCGTACCCGACCGAGGACACCGCAAAAATATCTTTAACCCTAATTTCAAAGTTACTGGTGTAAGTTTTGGGAATCATGCTAAATACCGAAAAATGTGCGTAATTACTTATGCGGGTGGATTTAAAGATAAGTAAGTTTTGATAAATGGAAATATTGGCAACAGATTATGAACGGATGTAACGGATAAGTTATTTTAAATAACCAGGTGTAGTTTGTAACCGATAATTCATCCGTTACATCCGTTGTATCCGTTGCCAACTAGTTTATTTTTAAAGGAAATTTCACAGATATCCGAAAAGCTGCTGTTAGGAAGTGAATTTATCTACAATACATGTGTTTACTTATATAACAGTACAAATGCGTCGGATGCTTCCTTGGGTATTTACCCCTATCAGCTTACTCTTTTCTTCATGTCAACTTGTGCTACAGCCTGATTTTCCCATACCTATACAGCAAAGTGATTCTGGTGTTCCAGCGAACGAAAGTGACTTATCGCGTTTAGAACAACAAGTTGTTGTAGAAATGAACAAAGCACGAACTAACCCAGCAGCTTATGTCGCAGTGTTAGAAAACTATAAAAAGCGCTTTGAAGGTAAACGAGTTAAACTATCACCCCATCTCTACTTACAAACCCAAGAAGGTGTTCCTGCTGTTGATGAAGCTATTCAATACCTCAAAAAAGTAACCCCTGTAAAGGCTTTAAACGTATCCAAAGGTTTGTCACTTGCCGCGCGCGACCACGTTAAAGACCAAGGCGCCAAAGGTATAACAGGTCATTCAGGTAGTGACGGTAGCAACCCCTTTGACCGGATGCAACGCTACGGAAACTGGCAAACCATAGCAGGAGAAAATATTAGTTACGGCTCTCACACTGCACAAGATATAGTAATGCAACTGATTATCGATGACGGTGTGCCCGACCGAGGTCATAGAACTAATATATTTAACCCCAAATTCAAATTAGCAGGAGTTGCTTTTGGTATTCACTCTACGTATAGGCAAATGTGCGTAATTGATTATGCTGGAGGATACGTAGATAAAGTTACTTAATATCTCACAATCCTACCATACATACATTTTCACTATCGACGCTTTATCTGTTTGTGTATTAAATGTTGCATACAGCTCTTTCAGGAAAAAAGCTCGATTTTGTTACAAAATTTAATACTTTTGTATATTCTGTTGGTGGTAAGATAATTAGGAAATGTAAAAGCGCACCCAAACTTTTACAACGAGGTACGGGTACGCTTTTCAACAAAAAAATAAAATTAATATGGAGCTATCTTAACATGGATATTGCGCTAACAACTCAACTTTTCCAACATTTTTCTGCCCAACCTTCAAACCAAAGCATGGCAACGATTGCGGACGATATACGCTCATTGTTAGGGTTGGCATCTGGCGCCTTGATGGCAGCCGGAGAAGCATTAAAGCAAGCAAAAGACAATTTAAGTCGCGCGCGTTTCGGTGATTGGCTGAATGAGAACGGTTTTGTGTCTGCTGATGTTAACAAGTTGATTAAGCTGTTCGAGTATTTTGGTGATGCGTTTGATGATTTAACTACCGTCAATCCTTTATCGTTGATGCGATTACTGGCGCCGTCAGGTGAAACAGCAAGAAATGCATTGTTTAACACCGTGCAACAGAACCAGCAAACAGGAGAAGTAGTGACATCGCAATCCGTCGAAGATATACGCAAATTGCATTCTCCACAACCGAAACCGCGTGCTCCTAAGAAACAACATGCTCCCAATGAAAATGACTCGATAATAAAAATGGTTGGCAATCAGCCAGGTGGTACAGGTATATTCCGCTTGGAAGTGAAAAATCATGAGCTAGCAAACCAGCTTGACACAGAATGGAAAGAATCAGGTTGCAGTGCTGACAAGTGGATGCAATTCATGTCGGCATCAACACACAAGATTCAGGAAATTGCACAAGTTGTATTGGGTCGTAAGATTGCTGATGTATCGGAACTGTCTGAATTGAATATATTGATTGGCAAGAGCCAGACTCAACTATCTGACAATAAATTTGTTGATGTTGAACTAGAAATCGACGATTTGGTGCAAGTCTTACCTTCTCAAATAGTTGATTGTTTAAATAAGCTACGCGATTTAGACGAAAGTATTGTGCGTTACAGTAATCCAATAGCTCGACGAATGCATCGTGAAGAAAGAACAGGAGTTTTAGCTCAGTTGAAAATGTTGGCAGCAGAATATCAACTAGATGTTGAGTCGTTGTTGGGGCGCCAATATCAAGAACTTGCGCGTTGTTGACTAGGCGGCTTAAACGATGAGGCGCGGTTTTGTGAGCGATAAGCAGATAATAACAATGTTAAATTACATTTAGTCTGGTGCGTGACACCACCAGATTATTAGCTTCGTTTAAAAATTGTTGTTGCGTCACGCACCCTACTTAATTTATGCCTTATCAATCGATTCGCTTAAAAACTTACGTTCAAGGTCAAGGTTTCCCTATACTGTGCTTACATGGTCATCCAGGGTCTGGCGCCAGCATGTCAGTATTTACAAACCACTTAAGCGCACGTTTTCAAACAATAGCACCAGATTTACGCGGTTATGGAAAAAGTCGTTTTAATGGGGACTTTGACATGTATGACCATTTAACCGACTTAGAAAATTTATTAGAACAGCATCAAATTCAAAAATGTTTGCTTTTAGGATGGTCATTGGGTGGAATTTTAGCAATGGAGTTAGCGCAAAGGTTTCCTGAGCGTGTTAGTGGCTTAATACTAATTGCAACCGCAGCTCGACCACAAGGTAATCACCCACCAATTAGTTTACAAGATAATATCTATACTGGTATCGCTGCATTGTTGAACATGATAAAACCAGGTTGGCGGTGGAATATTGAGACATTTGGCAAAAAATCTTTGTTTCGTTACTTAGTAGGACAGCATACACCTAGTACTTATCGTTATATTGCATCAAATGCAGTCCCTGCTTACCTACAAACATCCCTGAGCGCAACCCGCGCGCTGTCGAATGCGATTGGTAGGGGGTACAATAAATTAGCAGATTTATCTAAAATTGAATGTCCTTGTTTAGTACTTGCTGGAACTGAAGACCGTCATATTACTGTTGAGTCAAGCCTTGAAACTGCGAAACATCTTAAAAATGCTGAGTTTAAACGTTATTTAGACACTGCACACCTTTTTCCGTGGGAAATACCTGCCATTGTATTAAATGATATTGATAGTTGGCTTATACAACATCCAGATATAATTGAGAATAAATATATTTAAGCTATCTTGTTATGCGTCATGAAAATTATTGGACTTTTCTGTGGGTAGTTATGGTATTTTTACCTGCAACCGTAATGGGTCTTCGTAATCTTGAGTGGTTCTTAAATACTACATGTCTAATAAATACTATGCCTGATATTAGTAAATATTGTAAATAACTTTTAGGCTTAAGATTTTTCAAGCCAAGCTAAAATAGCATCGCGGCTCTCGACTAGACCCTTATAAATTAATGAGTCTGCTGTCATAGATTTAATCGCAGAGACTAATTTTTGTCGCTGATGAGCATCTTGCTTAATTTGAGCGACATCTCTAAAATATGTTCTAATTGTAAATACTGATGCATCGCACTCAGGTAAACCCCAAATGACCTGACGTTCAATTCGCAAATATAAACGAGGGTTATTAATATCAAATTTTCTACCAGACCAAACTTCTCCAGCTATATTTAACGGTGGTTGGGGGTGATGGTTGAGACGAGTATCTGTACTTAAACCCCAAGCAAAGCGCACCATTGGTTGATGCATAATCATTGTATTCATAATTGCTTGCGCGCGCTGGTTAATTCTTTCCATTCCAGCCACAGGTGCATGAACTGTTGCAAAGTCCCTACCTATTTTATCTTCGGCTGACCAATGGTTAGGAAAACATAAATGAATGGCGCCTACCCAGTTTATATTATCGGCACGGCAAATAACAGTAATATCTTCTTGTACTTGTGCGGCTAATGCATCAAGACTACAAATGTAGGGTGGTGATATAGTGTCACCTTGGATATCTACTTTTTGGAAATTATAATTATTATTGAAATATAATGTTTCTTGAGTAAGTTGGCAATTTAGAGCAATTCCCGAAGTACAGCTTTCAACATGGAAATAATTAGGGTGTTCGTAAGTTAGGCGCCTAATAATAAACTTTGCAACAGCAGTAGCGATAATATCTGAGTAATTGCTAGTTTGAAAATATTTGCTTAAACACTCTTGACGTGCAGCCAATTTTGTATTTCGGTAGTCAGTAAAAGTATTATCAATCTGAAATACATGATTATCTGCTGCACCATTGCCAAAACATTTACCTAACGGCGCCATTCCTGGTTTGACTTCATAGCGTCCGTTATCTAAAGGAAAATAGCGCGCGGCTGCAATATTAATACTCATGAAACTACAATTAGCTTTCACCCGTACATTACACGACCATTATAAGTTCGGTAAGCCGTACAAAAAACATAATTGTCACCTCTTTCCTAGGTTTGCTAAATTAGCACTCAGATAAGGGCAAGTGCTAAAAGTGAAGGGTGAAATCACCGCAAGCACTCTTTACAGTCATAGTATTTGCTATCTAGTATCAAGTAAAGAAGCGGGTAATTCTTAGGGAATCACTCTGGGTATTTCTACGCATCTTTAATCAAGTGAGTAAAGCTCAATTTTTACAACTATACAATTTATAACTGACACAACAAAAGTAATAAAACCGAAAGGAGGATTGTCATGGCAACCCTTAGTTTAGCAGTTTCCACTCTCAAACCATTGGGAGACAGAGTATTCGTTAAAATCAGCGAAGCTGAAGAAAAAACCGCAGGTGGAATTTTCCTTCCCGACACAGCTAAAGAAAAGCAACAAATTGGTGAGGTTGTCCAAGTAGGTTCTGGTAAGCGTAACGATGATGGTTCTTACCAACAGTTGGAAGTAAAAGTCGGAGATAAAGTACTTTATTCCAAGTATGGTGGTACCGATATTAAACTTGGAAATGAAGATTACGTCTTGCTACGCGAACAAGACATCCTTGCAGTCGTAAGTTAGTGCTGAGTATTGAGTGCTGAGTGCTGAGTGTTGAGTGCTGAGTGCTGAGTACGCTCGTAAGCTCATGATCAGTGCGCTCGTAAGCTCATGATGAGTATGTAAGGGCGGGTTAACGAAACAATTAATACCCTTTTAAGATATCTGTAAACCCGCCCCCCGCCTCCCACAACAATCCAAAATCCATTCCGAAGACAAATCTAAAATCCAAAATCATCTTATGGCTAAGTACATTCTTTACAACGAAGACGCGCGTCGTGCATTAGAACGTGGTATTGATGCTCTTGCAGAAGCAGTAGCTGTAACTCTTGGGCCAAAAGGTCGTAATGTAGTTTTGGAAAAGAAATACGGCACCCCACAAATCATCAATGACGGTGTTACTATCGCTAAGGAAATTGAACTAGAAGACCACATTGAAAACACTGGTGTATCTTTAATTCGCCAAGCAGCAGCTAAAACTAATGATGCTGCGGGTGATGGTACAACTACTGCTACTGTTCTCGCTCACGCAATGATGAAAGAAGGTTTGCGGAATGTTGCAGCAGGTTCTAATCCAATTGCTCTTAAGCGTGGTATTGATAAAGCGACTCAATTCTTAGTAGATAAAGTTGCAGAACACGCGCGCAAAGTTAGCGATTCCAAATCTATTGCTCAAGTTGCTGCAATCAGTGCTGGTAACGACATGACAGTTGGTGAAATGATTGCCGAAGCAATGGATAAAGTTGGTAAGGAAGGTGTTATTTCTCTTGAAGAAGGCAAATCTACCAGCACTGAAATTGAAATTACTGAGGGTATGCGCTTTGACAAAGGCTACATCTCACCTTACTTCGCTACTGATAACGAACGGATGGAAGCGGTTTTTGAAGACCCCTTCATCTTGATTACTGATAAAAAAATCACTTTAGTGCAAGACCTTGTACCAATCTTAGAGCAAGTTGCGCGCGCTGGTAAGCCTTTAGTAATTATTGCCGAAGATATCGAAAAAGAAGCTTTAGCTACTTTAGTTGTTAACCGTTTACGCGGTGTGTTGAATGTAGCTGCAGTTAAGGCGCCTGGTTTCGGCGACCGTCGCAAAGCAATGTTAGAGGATATTGCAGTTCTCACCGCTGGTCAAGTAATTAGCGAAGATACTGGTTACAAGCTAGATAATGCACACCTCGACCAGTTAGGTAAAGCAAGACGCATCACCATTACCAAAGAAAACACCACTATTGTGGCAGATGGTAATGAAAAAGCTGTAAAAGCGCGCTGCGAACAAATTCGTCGTCAAATGGATGAAACTGAATCTTCTTACGACAAAGAAAAATTGCAAGAGCGTTTAGCTAAATTATCTGGTGGTGTGGCTGTCGTTAAAGTCGGCGCCGCAACCGAAACCGAAATGAAAGACAAAAAGTTGCGTCTCGAAGATGCCATCAACGCAACCAAAGCTGCTGTCGAAGAAGGTATCGTTCCTGGTGGCGGTACAACCTTAGCGCACCTTGCACCTCAATTAGAAAAATGGACATCTGATAACCTTAGCTCAGATGAATTACTAGGTGGAATGATTGTTGCGCGCGCTCTATATGCACCTCTACGTAGAATTGCTGAAAACGCAGGTCAAAATGGTGCAGTCATTGCCGAAAGAGTCAAAGAACAAGACTTCAACATCGGTTACGATGCAGCCAACAACAACTTTGTAGATATGTTCGAGGCTGGTATAGTTGACCCTGCCAAAGTAACTCGTTCCGCACTGCAAAACGCTGCATCAATTGCCAGCATGGTATTAACTACCGAGTGTATTGTAGTTGATAAACCTGAACCAAAGGCGCCTGCTGCAGTTCCTGCTGGTGCCGGTGCTGGTGATTTCGGTTACTAAAAAGTACTGAGTAGAAAGTGCGCTCGTGCTGAGTAGGGTTAAAAGTTACGAGGCGCGGAGTTAGAAGTTAGGAGTTACAATTTAAAACTCATAACTCAGCACTCAGCACTCAGCACTCAGCACTCATAACTAACAAATTTTCAGGGAGGTAATAAATGAAGATTGCTCAAATTGCACCACTTTGGGAAAGGGTACCCCCACCTGCTTACGGTGGTACAGAATTAGTAGTAGGACTATTAACTGATGAACTAGTGCGACGTGGACATGATGTAACTTTATTTGCATCTGGAGACTCGAATACCCTAGCCAAACTTGAAGCAGTTCACCCGCGCGCTATTCGACTTGACCCAGCAGTGAAAGAATATAGTATTTATGAAATGCTGCAATTGAGTCAAGTATACGAACGAGCAGAAGAATTTGATATCATTCACTCTCATATGGGATGTGCAGCGTTACCTTATGCCAAAATGGTCAAAACGCCTACTGTTCATACTTTGCATGGTATATTTACATCTGATAATGAAAAGATTTTTGTACATGCCAAGCATCAACCTTATGTAAGTATTTCTAATGCTCAACGTGAACCAAGATTAGATTTGAACTGCGTTGCTACGGTATATAACGGTATTGATATTAATAGCCATAAATATCATGCTCAACCATCGGAACAGCCTTATTTGGCTTTTCTAGGTAGAATGTCACCAGAGAAAGGTCCTCATTTAGCAATAGAAATTGCCAAAAAATCTGGTTGGCGCCTAAAAATGGCTGGCAAAGTTGATGTTGTAGACAAACAATTTTTTGAAACCGAAATAAAACCTCGTATTGACGGTAAACAAATTGAATACTTAGGCGAAGCAACTCATACTGAAAAAAATGAATTGATGGGTGGTGCTGTAGCTACTTTATTTCCGATAACTTGGCGCGAACCTTTTGGACTAGTAATGGTAGAATCAATGGCAGCAGGTACGCCAGTTATTGCAATGAGTCTAGGTTCGGCGCCTGAAGTAATTAGCCCAGGTATAAGTGGTTTCCTTTGTAATAGTATATCAGAGTGCATTAATGCTATCGATAAAGCCGCTCAACTCGACCGCCACGCTGTGAGAGAATATGTTTCACAACAGTTTAGCGCATCAAAAATGGCAGATGGTTACGAAGAAGTTTATCGAAAAATCTTAGCAGAAAAATTCGCTCAAAATGGACATCTTCGTAATCGGGTTATTGTGCAGGCTACTTAAAGCGTTCTTACTATTCTATTGACAATACATTAACTTAATATTTTGCACCTATACCCGCACGTGGGTGGGGCTATACGAATTAAGCCTGCCGGGAGCAGGCTGAAAATACTATTTTTTATATTATTGACAAAATATATATTTATTAAAAATATTGAAAAACAATATTAACACTTACAATAATTATACATACTTAAGTATTTGTACCATAGTATACTTACCAGTATAAAGTAGCTTCATTTTCAAATTCCGTAAAACACCTGTTCTCGACGTATATTTTGCTAGTTATATTTGTGCATAAGTATACAGGTTGATCTCATCTATCAAGCGTAAGTTATTAATAGCGCTTCGCATCTACTTATCTACCACGGCAACGCGCGCAGCATTTACCGTTAAAAAAGAATAAGAATAATTAGCATAAATATCCCAATACAAGAGCAATTTAACTATACTTGTTGATTGTTACTTATTGTATCAAGGTTTCCAGTAATCATAACTGCTTCCCAAGTGCAATAACAAACTTTTGACTGCTGTAGTTGCATTGCTATGGGTATGCGCGTTGTCACCGTCGCAAAAAGCGTTTAAACGCTGTACGAAAGCAACAACGCTTCTGATCGCAACTAATGTCTGTATGGTTATGAGATTGACTAATAAGCTATTTAAATCAAGTTTTTTTGTACTATTTTTGATGTTTCCTGGGATTGCAACATCGGTTTTGCCTGTTGCTGCTAATGAAATTGAGAATAGGGCTTTTTTTGGAGGTGACAATCTGACAAATCAAGCTACTAACCGCGCGGTATTTAGCGCAGAAGTAGCAGCATTGCAGATTGCCAAAACTGCTAATAAAGTCGTTGTCCAACCTGGAGATACGGTGCTTTACCGTATTACTATTCGCAATGTTGGCAATGTAAATGCATCGAACTTGACGCTAACTGATACGTTACCGTTAGGTTTAGTGTTTGACTCAAAATCTCTGCAAGCATCTTTGTCTAATAATAGTAATAATTCTCAAGTTTCTGTGTCTGCAACTCAATCAAGCAACGGCAGTTTTAATGTTACTTATGCGGGAAGTCTGGCGCCTCAAGGTACATTAAATATTGTTTACGCTGCTACCATTACACCAGATGGTATGCGTGGTAATGGTAGAAACTTAGCGGTTGCAACTGCTGGTAGTGCTAGAAGCAACACTGCGAGCCATCAATTAAAAATTCGTCCTGGTCTTCTATCAAATTGTGGAACGTTGATAGGACGTGTATTTGTAGACAAAAATTTTGATGGTGAGCAACAACCGGGTGAACCTGGTATTCCTAATGCTGTAATTTATATGGATGATGGCAACCGTATTATTACTGATACAAATGGAATGTTTTCGGTAGCAAATGTGATTGCTGGAAATAGAACTGGTACTTTAGATTTGACAAGTTTACCCGGTTATATTCAGGCGCCGAATCTTTACAGGATTGACAAGAACAGTCAATCACGTTTAGTAAAGTTGGCGCCTTTTAGTATGGGACGAATGAATTTTGCTGTAACTCCAGCGTTCGGGGAGGAACGGCAATAAGATGAATAAAAAAATTAATAGTGGTTTATTAACTATTTGCAGTAGCATCCCTGTTATAGCTGCAGCTAGTGCCTCAGCAAAAACGGTTGAGCATCAACATCAGGTAGATGATGCAAAGTCAGATATTGTTATTTCTATTGAGGAGGATGATATACCCGTTTTTTCTCCAAATAAAGCAAATTCCAAGCCAGATGAATTATCAATGGAATTAGGAAATGTCGAGGAACGAACCGCAAAGGACGCAAAGAAAGAATGTAGGGGCGGGTTAAACCCACAAACTTGTACAGAAACGCAAGATACCTC